>CAVQYW010000012.1:0-169773 GCA_963718395.1 uncultured Acidobacteriaceae bacterium | reverse complement strand
TTTGAAGGGTAAATTGCGGGTTGGAGGCGACCCAATTCCCATTTTGGGATTGCAGTCGGGTATTCACCACAGAGGCACCGAGACGCAGAGGAAGATAGGAGGAAGATAGGCAGAAAATTCTGCAATCTAGCCGTGGTTCAATTTCGCCAACCGGGCTTCGCACTGGTTCAGGCCACGAGCCGTTTTCCGTGGATCGCCAGCCAGGTAGCCGTCTGGAGTTAGTGCTCCAGGATTGGGAATTGTCTTCCAGACTTCCAGGCTTTGCTGATACATCCCCTTGGCTTGAGCCAAGTCCTGGCGTGTGCCACCGCGAGCCGTTAAATCCGCCAGGCCCGAGTAGGCGTTGGCGAGAGTGTAGCGGGCCTGTTCGTTACTGGGCAGCGCCAAAAGTTGAGCTATCTCTATCGTGCGACGAAATTCCGCCGATGCGGACGGCCGGTCTCCAGCCTGGCTCAGCGCGGACGCGATATCCAGGTGCGCGATCGCGAGGTTGGTGCGACTGCTGGCGCCGGCCCCAGGTAGAGTGTCGATTTGTTCGTAGTCAGCAAGGGCCTCGCGAAACTTGCCCAGCGCTTCGCGAACTCTGCCGTTGAGGAGCAAACCTTCTCCAAAGGTTATGTGGTTCGAAGCCAGTCCCGCGCGACCGGACAAGTCAACCTTGCTCTCTTCTTCGAACGCTTTCTCGGAGCGCTCCAGCATGGAAAACCCCTCTCGCGATCTTCCTACCATCACCAGTGACCAGCCTACGGACTCCAAACCGTCTCCCACATCCGCTCGCAATAAGGCGTTCTGCGGATCTTCAGCGGCGAGACCTTGAACGATAGACAATTGTTGCTGATAGCTTTGCAAGGCTGCTGCGGGCTGTCCATCCATTGACAGAATGAATCCTTGCTGCGAGAGAAAGGCCGCTAGTTCGCGGCGCCGTACTGTGTCGCTTTCATTCTTCGGCAAGGCTTGGTAGATTTCGATGCCTTGGCGGATATTCGCGAGACCCTCCTGACGAGAGCCCAGCAATGCCTGCCGTTGGCCGACCTTAACAGATACGATGGCAAACCTGCGCTGCAGTTCGTGGTCGTTTGGAGTGGCCTGGAGAATCTCTTTCTGGAGTTGATATTCCTTGCGCAGATAAGACAAGCTGGCGGCAAAGTCCCCTGACCACGATTCATGATCAGCAAGCGCTTCGTAATCATGGGAGAGTTCCCGCAGAACTCCAGCATTGGTTGGGGCAATCTGATGGAGATGCTCGGACATGGCCAATGCCTGGAGCGCTTGATCCTTGGCACCACCTTCTCCGGCGCCCTCCAGGGTGTTACCGAGTACACGATGGGCACTGGCAGTGTTTATCTGGTCATCGATCGTTGCGCCTTTCGATTTGGCGACTGCGTCCCAGATGTCAGTCGCTTTACGAGTGCTTTTCACGGCGCTTCCATAGTCTCCGAGGTTTCCGGCGAACAAGTTTCCCTGGACAAGTCCTACTCGCTGATACGCTGCGGCCAACTCGCGTTGCAAGCCGACGTCGCCGCCCGATTCGGTCGCCAAGCTGTCGAGATATTGAAGCGCTCGGTCGACGATCAGTTTGCGGATAGGAGTGGCGCCGGGAAGATTTTGTATGGAATCGTGCACTTCAAAGATGAGCGAATTCGCCAATGCGCGGACATCGTTGAAGCGGCGTTCGGCCCGCGTCCGTTCGGCACGGGCGATGCGCGCCTGGCGCATGGTGGTTGCAATCCCGCCCAGCAATGTGATCGCAAAAACGGTCACGCCAGCGACCGCCAGCTTGTGCCGTTTCACGAACCTGCTGCTGCGGTAAGCCAGCGTGTCTTCTCTCGCGCGGACCGGCAATCCCTCGTTATGGCGCCGCAGGTCATCCGAAAACTGTTCTACCGACGAATAGCGCCGCCGGGGATCTTTCCGTAGCGCCATCAGGACGATGTTGTCCAGGTCACCCGACAAACATCGGCGGAGCTTGTCAGGCTTGGTGTCGCGCGCTGCGCTGACTGACGCAGGCGTTATGGTCAGAGCATTGTCTTCACCCGGAAGACCAATCGTCTCTGTTCGAACTACGATTTCGCTCGGCTTAGCGGCTCGGTATGGCAAATGATGTCTTCCAATGATTGCGGTGAAGTGCCGGTCAACTGGTAAGGATGATGGCCGCTGAGCAGTATGTAGAGCACCACGCCCAGCGAGTAGACATCGGTCGTCGTATTGATGGCCTCACCGCAGACCTGTTCCGGGCTGGCGTAATCGGGTGTCAACATTCGCACAAAGCCCAGGGTCTGCTCGGGCGTCGGGGACAGGGGATCAGGACTGAGAAGCTTGGCGATACCGAAGTCGAGAAGCTTGGGCACGCCGTCGTTGGTTACCAGGATGTTTCCAGGCTTCAAGTCACGATGAATGATGAGGTTCTGATGAGCGAACTGGACGGCGTCGCAGACTGTGCGGAACAACTGCAGCCGCTGGCTGATAGTGAGTCTGTGGGCATCGCAGTACTCGTCAATGGGCACGCCATCGACGAACTCCATCACCAGGTAGGGATAGCCATCTTCGGTGCGGCCGCCGTCGAGCAATCGAGCGATGTTGGGATGTTCGAGGCCGGCGAGAATCTGGCGTTCGGCCTTGAATCTTGTTATCGCGAAACTGGAAGCAAATCCACCCTTCACCAGCTTGATGGCTACGCGTTTCTGATACTCGTCATCCGCGCGCACCGCCTGAAAGACGGTCCCCATGCCGCCCTCTCCGAGCTCTTTCTCAATCAGGTACGATCCTATCCGGCGGCCAATCCAGGGCTGTGGCGATTCCGCTTCTCGCCATGATTCTGCGAGTAAGGTCACAGCCGGTTGTTCCAAAAACTCAGTCGCTTTATCGTAAGAAATGATCAGGGACTCAACATATCGGCGCAATTCCGGGTCGGGACACGCATTATCGAGATAGGGGGAGCGGTCTTCTACAGGGATTTGCAGGGCCGCATCTAGAATCTCCCTAGCTTGAATCCAGTTGACCGCCATATTCATACCGCCTCGGGTGTGTTTAGCTCATGAAAGAGCCAGGCTCGCGCCCCCGACCACTGCCGCTGAATCGTAGCGGGAGAAACGCCCAGCACTTCGGCACTCTCTTCGTTGGAAAGTCCGCCAAAAAATCTCAATTCAACGATTCGGCTTCGCTGGGGGTCGACCTTGGTCAGTCGCTCCAGCGCTTCATCAAGGGCCAATAAGATCAACGTCACGTTTCGGAGCGGTCGCGACACCTTCATCGAGCTCGATGCGGAGCGCACCGGCTCCTCGTTTTGCAGTGGATTGGGCTTTGGCATGATCGACCAGGATCCGGCGCATCATTTGGGCGGCAATTCCGAAGAAGTGGGCGCGGCTGTTCCACTGCACTCTCTGATCGATTAGTCGTAGGAAGGCTTCGTGCACCAGGGCGGTACTTTGCAGGGTATGTCCTGAACGTTCCTGGCGCATGTAGGAGCGCGCGAGGCGGCGTAACTCGTCATACACCAGAGGGGTGAGTTCTTCCAGCGCGCGTTCGTCGCCCTTGCTCCATGCAATGAGAAGCGCGGTTACGCGATGGGACTCGGCTTCGCCCACAGCAACTCCCTAGAGCCCGGATCGACGACGAAGAGACCAGGCGCGAAGCGTGTGCAAACGCTATCCCGGTTCGGTTGCGAAAGTCAATTGGTAAGTGCAACTAACGATGGCACTAGAGTGCCAGATCTGGCTTCCAATGCGGGCTTTTGCTACACGGAGGATTAAATACCACTCGCTTTCAGCCTCAAAGAATCCCCGAACCGCTGACAATTTTCTCGCCGAATCCTCGCGTTACTTGATGTACGCGCTTGTGGATGTGGTGGCCCGAAAGGACGCACCGCACAGCGCTGTCCCGTGACTGGCCGAGCGGGGTGACAGCAAGTTCCCGGAAACCGGGACTTGAATTGGAAGGGAAAAGGAGACGAACCATGAAAATTCCTAGCTTAGCCAAGTTCACGATCTTGGGAATATGTTCGCTGACCATTGGGTTAGTGATCTCACTTGCACCAGTGGCAGGCGCAAGTGTCGTATACGCGACAAACACCAGCAGCAGCCAACTTCAGGCCATTGACACCATCACCAGCCTGGTCACGTGGAGTTGGGTCACCCCCGGAACGCCGAAAGGGCTGACCTTTGATGGGCACAACCAGATCCTCTATACAACAGATTTTGCGGGGCAGTTGGCGCTCTATGACACCAGTAGCCATGCCAACTCCATTTTGTCTACTTTCGGCACCAACCAGCAAGGAGCGTACGTAGCGATGGATCCGAGTGGGGTCAGTGCTCTGTTCGGTGTGACCGGAGTAGGCATCGAGCGTATCAACCTTTCAACCGACGTGGTGAGCCCACTTGTAAACAATGCTGACCCTCGCGGCATCGCTTTCGATAGCGCGGGACACCTCTTCGCGATCCTGGGTCCGAACCAACTCTCGCAGATCAATCCCACTACCGGTGCGATCATGAACAGCATCGCGCTGCCGTTTACGGGTAGTGCTGGAGCAAATGGTTTGGCCTTTGATCCTGTCAGCGGGAATCTCTTCGTGACCGACGACGCTAACAACCTGACCGTGCGCGGGCTGTACAGAGTCGGGACCAGCCTCTCCACCGCGACGTTCCTGTCTGGTGCCTCTGGTTTGTTTGCCAACGGTCTCACGGCAGATGGTCACGGCAACCTCTATATCGCCGAAGCCAATCATCTCGATGAATACAACATTGCGGGCGACGTCCTGACGACTGGAACGATCGACTCCGGTCTCTTCGATGTGGCGCTGCAACCGAGTCAGATGACGGGCGCACCGGAACCGGGTAGCTTGATCCTTCTGGGAACCGGGCTGGTTGGCCTCGCGGGTACACTGCGGCGCCGATTTACAAGCTGACATCTGTCTGGTCGAGTTGAGGACGGCCGGGGCCGCAAGGTTCTGGCCTTTTTTATTACCGCTGGCCAGTCGCAGTGCGCAGACCACCTGCGCCCAGGACGACAAATCAGCAGCAGGTCCTTCGACTTCGCTCAGGATGACGAACGACAAATAACTTCCAAAAACAACTGATTGGGTGGGCGGGGCGGTTCGGCTATAGTGGCTGTGATGCCGTCGCTTGCACTTTCGGAACTGATTGGCGCGCCTGTGTATGACCCGTCGGGCACTTCGCCGGTGGGAAAGTGCGCGAGGTGGCGCTCGTTCCGCAGGAAGACACCAATCGCATATCGGGATTCGTGGTGAAGACGCGGCAGGGCGAACGGCTGCTGGCGATCAAGTCGGTCGAGTCGGTGAATGGCGGCGTGCGCGCCGATACCATGTCGGCGGATTGGACTCCGTACGCGAGCGGCGAAGGCATGCTGCTGCTGGAGCGCGACCTGCTCGACCAGCAGATCATTGACGTGCACGGCCGCAAGGTGGTGCGGGTGAATGACGTCGATATCCACGAAGAAGTGGGCCACGATCACATTGTGCTGAAGCTGGGCGCGGTGGATGTGGGCGCGCGCGGCGCGATACGGCGGCTGCTGCGCGGCGTGGTTCCGTCGGCGGCGCTGCGGGCGATGATGGAGAAGATTCCGCCGCGGCTGATTCCGTGGGAGTTTGTGGACCTGATCGAGACCGACCCGGCGCGACGGGTGAAGCTGAAGATCTCGCTGGACAGGTTGGCGCAACTGCATCCGGCGGACATTGCCGACATTGTGGAGGAGCTGGCTCCGACGGAGCGCGAGGCGGTGTTCGAGACGCTGGATGAGGAAGTGGCGGCGCAGACGCTGGAAGAGATGGATCCGAAGATGCAGGTGTCGGTGCTGAGCTCGCTGGATTCGGACCGCGCGGCGGACATTGTGGAGGAGATGGATCCGGATGCGGCGGCGGATGTGCTGGGAGATATGGCTCCGGAGGCGTCGCAGGAAATTCTGACGGAGATGGAGCCGGAAGAGCGCGCGGAAGTCAGCGAGCTGATGACCTTTGAGGAGGACACGGCCGCGGGGCGCATGACGACGGAGTATATGGCGCTGAAGGCGGGAGCCAAAGTTTCGGATGCGATTGAGATGTTGCGCAACTTTGAAGGCGGCGTGGAGAGCGTGAGCACGATCTACATTATTGGCGAGCGGGAGAAGCTGCTGGGAACGGTTCCGCTGGCAAAGGTGGTGCTGGCGACGCCGGAGACTCCGCTGATGCTGCTGAGTTCGCGGCATATGCATACCATTCATCCGGGGGCCGATGAGAAAGAGATTGCGGAACTGTTTGACAAGTACAACCTGCTGACCCTGCCGGTCATCGATGATGAAGGCGTGCTGACAGGCGTGATCACGGCGGATGACGTGATCAATATGCTGAGGGCGAAGCTGTAGGGCAGTTGTCAGTGGGCAGTTGTCAGTTGATCGGAAAGAGCGCTTCACCCGCTTGAGCGCCTCGGTTCTAAACGTGGCGCAATTCGGCGCTGACGGTTATTCTGGACGGTCTTCATCATCTCACCTAAAACTCCGGTGTCATGTCCGAAACTCGAAGGCTAAAAATCTGGAGAGTGCGCCTGCTGATGTTCCTGGCCGTGATTGGGCCGGGGTTCATCACGGCGAACGTCGATAACGACGCGGGAGGGATTTACACCTACTCGGCGGCGGGGGCGCAGTTTGGCTACCTGCTGCTGTGGGTGATGATTCCGATGACGATTGCGCTGGTGGTGGTGCAGGAGATGTCGGCGCGCATGGGCGCGGTGACCGGCAAGGGACTGAGTGACCTGATCCGCGAGGAGTATGGGTTTCGGATTACGTTCTTCATGATGCTGGGGTTGATCATCACGAACTTTGGGAACGTGGTGGCGGAGTTTGCGGGCATCGCCAGCAGCCTGGAGCTGTTTCATATTTCGCGGTACATCAGCGTGCCGGTGTCGGGGCTGGTGGTGTGGTTCATGGTGGTGAAGGGGACGTACAAGAGCGTCGAGAAGGTCTTTCTGGCGGCGTCGTTTTTCTATTTTGCGTACATCATTGCGGGCGTGCTGGCGGGACCGAGCTGGAAAGAAGCGTTTGTGGCGACGTTCAAGCCTCCGAGCGGTGGGGCGTTTCATCAATCGGGATACCTCTACATGGTGATTGGCGTGATTGGGACGACGATTGCGCCGTGGATGCAGTTTTACCTGCAGGCGTCGATTGTGGAGAAGGGCATTACGGCGCGGGAGTATCGGGCGTCGCGGTGGGACGTGATTGTGGGATGCCTGTTCACGGACGTGGTGGCGTGGTTCATTGTGGTGGCTTGCGCGGCGACGCTGTATGCACACGGAGTGCGGCAGATTCGTGATGCGGCGGACGCGGCGCAGGCGTTACGACCGCTGTCGAATGAGTTTGCGTACATTTTGTTTGCGGCGGGGCTGTTCAACGCGTCGATTTTCGCGGCGTCGATCCTGCCGATCTCGACGGCGTACACGGTATGTGAAGGTCTGGGGTTCGAATCGGGGGTGGACAAGAAGTTCGATGAGGCCAAAGTTTTCTATTGGCTGTACACGCTGCTGCTGATCGCGGGCGGGGCGGTGATTCTGATGCCGAATATTCCGCTGGTGAAGATCACCATACTGTCGCAGGTGGTGAATGGCATCGTGTTGCCGTTCGTGCTGATCTTCATGTTGCTGCTGGTGAACAAGAGCGAGTTGATGGGGAAACACGTGAACGGGACGTGGTTCAACTTCATCGCGTGGGCGACGACGATCATCATGATCGGGCTGACGATTGCGTGGTTTGTGACGGGCGGAGGAAGCTAGTGGTTAGTGGCTAGTGGTTAGTGGCTAGAGAATTACTCGTTAAGTTGGTTGAGGATCCAGTTGGGACAAGAGCAATTTCACGGGCGATACAAGTCGATTTCCCTCAGGGGCTGAAGCCCAACTTCGGAGATGGCACTAACGTCACGGCTGAACAGGTTGCTGAAAAACTCGATACCTGCCTCAGAAAGTGGATGAGTTGCACAGGGGAAATGCGGTAAGAAGAAGCATGCGCGGAGACGAAGAGCAGCAGAACGAGATGTACAGCTACCGAACCAGCGAGATGCGGGTACCGGCCGATCATCCCTTGCGAGCGTTGCGGCCGATGTGCGACGAAGCCTTGCGCCAGCTCTCGCCGACCTTTGACGAGCTGTATGCGACCACGGGGCGGCCGTCGATTGCGCCGGAGATGCTGTTGCGGGCGCTGCTGCTACAGCCGCTGTACGCGATAGCCAGCCAGCGGTTGCTGATGGAGCAGTTGGATTACAACTTGCTGTTCCGCTGGTTCGTTGGGCTGGGGATGGATGCTGAGGTTTGGAACGCAACGGTGTTCAGCAAGAACCGGGAGCGGCTGATCGCGGGAGAAGTAGCGCAGAAGTTCTTCGCGGCCGTGCGGCAACAGGCGCGAGCGAGCGGGGCTGCTGTCGGACGAGCGCTTCACGGTCGACGGCACGCTGATTGAAGCCTGGGCCTCGCGGCGGAGTTATGAGCCGAAGCCGGATCCGCCGCAGCGAGGCACGGGAGCGCGGGGCCGCAAGTTGCTGCGCGACACGCACCAGTCGAAGACCGACCCGGAGGCGCGACTGTTCAAGCGCAGCGGGGCGGCCGAGGCCAAGCCCAGTTATCTGGGGCACGTGCTCACGGAGAACCGCCATGGGCTGGTGGTGGAAGCGATGGTGAGCGAGTCGGGGCAGCGGGCGGAACGCGAAGCCGCCCTGAGCATGTTGGGCAAGCTGCGACGACGCGGACCGGCGACGCTGGGGGCGGATAAGGCTTATCAGGAAGAGCACTTTGTGGCAGCCCTGCGGGAACAGAACATCACCCCGCATGTGGCCGAGTATGCGCCCTCGAAGCACTGGCCGAACTGGTTGAGGCAGGAAGAACGCGAACAAGCAGGTTTTGCGCGCAGTCAGCAGAAACGCAAACTGGTGGAGCAGGTGTTTGGCTGGATCAAAGCCGCGGCAACACAGTGCCGTCGCAGGCAGACAAATCGGGCACGTAAGGTCGCTGAAAATCACGTCAGAGATCGAAAGTAATGAGAAATCGATTGTTTTTCAGCAACCTGTAAAGTCGTGCCCCTTCAAAACACCGCTGACTATAGGAGTTCGCCGGCGGCGAGTTGGCGGACGAGTTCTTTGTCGGCGTCGAGGAAGTCAAGCGCAGGCAGGTCCCGGCGGTTGACCCAGCGCACGTCGCGGAAGATGCGGTTCTGCAGTTCCTTCTGGTAGCGATCCACAACGTAAAAATGCAGGTTGACGGAGTTGCCATTGAGGTAGGTGTGAAGGACCTGCGTGATTTCGCGACCAATGTCGGCCGTGATGCCGAGTTCTTCGTCTAACTCGCGGCGCAAGGCCTGCGGAGGAGTTTCGCCGGGCTCGATTTTGCCTCCGGGAAACTCCCACTTGAGTGGCAACGCCTGGTGTTCCGTGCGCTGACAGCAGAGGATCTCGTCACCACGCAGAATGAGAGCTGCCACTACTTGCTTGGTCAAAATGGAACCCTCGATTTGGCGGATGCAGCCGGAACGGAGGCGGTCAAGAAGAGGTCTCCAGATATCGGCCAACCAGGCTGGCGCAGTGCTCGACTAGTTGGCGGTCATCGTCAGTGAAGGCCGCGGGAAGGTGGCTGTCGATATCGAGTTCTCCGACAACCTTCCCGTTTACGAAAACCGGAGCCACGATCTCGGACTTGGTTTCGATCGAACAGGCGAGATAGCGCGGGTCGGCGTTGACATCGTCGACGACCACGGTTTGTGCAGAAGAAACCGCAGCCCCGCAGATTCCCTGGTGCAGCGGGATGCGCTTGTGGGGAGTTTCGGCTCCGACATAGGGACCAAGAACGAGCATAGGTTCCGCGCCGTTTTTACCCTCGTCGAGCAGGTAAAAGCCGACCCAGTTGTAGTGTTTGAGTAGTTCTTGCAGACGCTCGACGACCAGCGTCATCAGGTGGTCAGCGTTCTGGGCGGACGCGGCGAGATTTGTGAGTTCGTCGGTCAGTGTCTGGTAGTTCGTGGGCATGGGGTCATTTAATCACAGGTCGCCGATTTGCCTGATACCCGTTGGCTTGGGAAAGCGATCCGGATGCAGTGCCCAGGCGATCGCATTTAGACCGCCGATGAGGCTGGTGGCGGGTGTGTTGAGCAATTCGTCGCTGATGCAGAAGACGCGACGCTCACGCACGGCGGCCAGACTACTCCAGTGGCGCTGTTCGATGATTTTCCCCAGTGGAACGCGGTCGCCGGCGCCGCACCAGGCGGCCAATAAGACATCGGGCTGACCCTCGGATATGGATTCAGGGGAGACTGTCTTACCGGGTTCGCCCATGAACTCTCCTCCTGCGGCCTCGATCAATTCAGCCACCCAGCGCTGCGAGGCGATGATGGGCTTGCCCCATTCTTCACAGAAGATTCGCGGCTTATCGGTCGAGTTTGCGCAAGCCCGACGAATCTCATCGATAGCTTCTTGCATTTTCACGACCACGTACTCGCCGCGTTCGGGAACTCCCATGACGCCAGCAATGACGGCAATGTCGGTGTAGATGTCGGCCAAGTTGCGAGGGGCAAGGCCGAGAAAGCGGATGCCGACTTTCAGAATTTCGCCGACGGATTCCAACTGATAAGGTACGGAGGCGAGAACGAGATCAGGTTTGACGGCGAGAATCTGCTCGGCTTGCGCGGTCCAGGAATCTGAGACGATGAGGCGGGAGGTGTCGGTGGCCTCCGGGCAGACGTCAGCACAATATTTGGTGCAGGCGACAACGCGCTCGAGCAGGCCGAGGTCGCGCATGGTGAGAGTTGCGCTGGGTTGCAGGCAGACCACGCGTTGGGGAGTGAAGGGTGAGGGCATGGGTGGGGTTGATTACACGAAGAGGCGAAGTGGGCTACTTTGAGTCGTCGTCTCCGAAAAGTATCATTACCCACCGAGGCACTCCTCGATACGCAATGTAACCTCCTGTTTCACGGCGATGGCGAAAGATGTCAACGACAGAGGCTACCGCTATCACAAGGAGAAGTAACATCCATGCTACGTTCCATACAGTATTCAACCACGGATAACGCCCCACTAGAGCGACTGACACTAGAAACCACGTCCAGAACACAATAACGGGAATCCAGCTTCGCCATCTTCGGTTCATGGAAGCCTCAGTGCTCTTATTTTACGCCGCTCTTTCCGCCCTCCGCTCGGACTGCTCTCAAGGGGCAACGAGGTTTGAAATGTCCCAGAGCCGAAGGGACGGATGGCTTTGTGGCGGTCGATGTTTGCTGTAGTCTGCAGAACGAGAATGTATTCACCACGACTGATCGATCATTTTGAACATCCCCGAAATGCCGGGGAGCTTGCCGATGCAGATGCGCGCGTGCGGGTGGAAAACCCGGCGTGCGGCGACATCCTGGAACTGGCGATTATAGTGGATGGCGAACACATTCGCGAGATTCGTTTTCGGGCGAAGGGTTGCGTGCCGGCGATGGCGTGCGGATCGTTGATTACCGAACTGGTTTCAGGAAGAACGGTTGACGAGGCCGTTGCGATTACGAAAGAGACAGTGGCTGAGAAAATTGGCGGGTTGCCGGCGGCCTCGGGGCATGCGGCACAGCTGGCGGTGGATGCGCTGCGGGCGGTGGTGAGGAAGACGACGCTCCATGGGTAAGCTCTCGCTTGAAGTTCTGTCTTGTTGCGCTGGTGGTGGCCGCTTCGTCGGTAGGGGCGGCTCAGTATAACTGCATTCCGGCAACTAGCCCTCCGAAGCTTCCTGTAGTGCGCGCGAGCGGGCGCTGGAAGGTTTCAGCGGGGCCAATTGAAGGTTGTGCAATTAGCGGGGATCGCCGATACATGGAAGGACACCCGCCGTGAAATCGGATCGGTTGCAGCGGGCACGATGGTTGAAGTGCTGGAAGACGCTATCGTCGTCGATGCGCCTGACATCGTGCGGGTAACAGATTCGATCACGGAGTTAAGGCTGAAGGAAGGCGATACGCTCCTGCGCTATGCGCGACTAGGGGAAGGTTGGGCCGACTTGTGGGCGGAGGGTTGCTGGTTCAAAGAGGCAGACGCCGGCTTCATCACCGAGCCAGACGGCGGTGGATGTGGCGGATCGAATTGTTCCGCAAGAGTCACGAAGATGGGAAGACAGACGTGGTGGTTTCGCATCAAGCTTCCTAGCGGAAAAACGGGCTGGACGCAGCGGCAGAATCTCGATCTGGAGGGAGGGGGATAGTTTGTTTGACGTGGAAGAGTTTGGCGGAGAGCCGGGAAAGCAGATCCCTCGCGGGCTGAAGTCCGCTCGGGACGACAGGAATAGAGGGTCTGTGCGGCGCAGCTAAAGCTGCGCCCCTTCAAATCAAGGCGCCGAAATAAATGGCTCCGCGCTGACTAGACGGTTTCTAGTTCTTCTTCCAACAACTGCTTGTTGTAAAGCTCGGTGTAGTAGCCGTTGCGTTCGATGAGTTGATCGTGCGTGCCGTACTCGACGATGTTGCCGTCGTGGAGGACGGCGATGCGGTCGGCGTTGCGTACCGTGGAGACGCGGTGCGAAATGAAGATCGTCGTGCGGCCTTGCATGATCTCGCGCAGGTGGTTGAGGATGCGGTCTTCGGTCTGAGTGTCGACGCTGGAGAGAGCATCGTCGAGGATGAGGATGCGGGGATTGCGGATCAAGGCACGAGCAATGGCGGTGCGCTGCTTCTGTCCGCCGGAAAGGGTGAGGCCGCGCTCGCCGACTAACGTGTTGTACCCCTCGGGAAAACTTTCGATGTCGTCGGCGATGTTGGCGGCTTGGGCAACGCGGCGGACATCGGCATCCGTGGCGTCTTGCGCGCCGAAGGCAATGTTTTCGCGAATGGTGTCGCTAAACAGGAATGTTTCCTGCGGTACGAAGCCGATGTTCCGGCGGAGAATCTCCAGCGGGAAATCGCGGATGGGGCGGCCGTCGATGAGTACGGAGCCGGGTTCGGCGTCGTAGATGCGCGGGATGAGCGAGACGAGAGTGGATTTGCCGGAGCCGGTTGGACCGACGATGGCGAGGCTGGTTCCGGCGGGGACGCGCAAGTTCACGTTCGCCAGAACTTCGGTGTCGGCGTGAGAGCGGCCGTTTCCGTTGGTGGCGTTTTGCAGGGTCTGTCCGTAGTGAAAACTTAAGTTGCGAAACTCGATGTCGCCTTGGACCTCAACCGGGACGTTGGTCGCGGGCACGGCGTTGTCGGTGATTTCCGGCTTTTCCTTCAGAATGTTTTCGATGCGGATCAGTGACGCGGTGCCGCGCTGGAAGATGTTGATGACCCATCCGAGGGCGATGATGGGCCAGGTGAGCTGCACCATGTTGGTGTTGAAGGCGGCGAAATCGCCAACGTTGATGCGGTGCTGAATGACTTCGCGTCCACCGACGAAGAGCACGATCACGACGGCTACGCCCAACAGTGTCTCCAGCGTAGGCCATAACATTCCCATTAAACGGACGAGTTTGAGGCTACGGCCGATGTACTCGTCGTTGGCGCGCTCGAAAAGATCGATCTCGGCTTCTTCCTGGACGTAGGCGCGGATGAGGCGAGCGCCGGAGAAATTTTCCTGAGCGCGGGCGGAAATGTCGGAAAACATGGCCTGGATGCGCTCGAAGCGCTCGTGAATCTGGCGTCCAAAATATTGCACGACGATGCTGAAGATCGGCAGCGGCAAAAACGCAAAGAGCGTGAGGCGCGGGCTGATGCTCATCATGAAGACCAGTGATACGGCGGTGAACACCACGGTGTTTGCGGTGTACATGATGCCCGGGCCGGCGAGCATGCGCACGGCGTTAAGGTCGTTGGTCATGCGCGCCATGATGTCGCCGGTGCGGGTGCGCTGATAGAAGCTGTAAGAGAGGCGCTCGAGGTGGGCGAAGAGATCGTTACGGAGGTCGAACTCGATTTCGCGGGAGACTCCGATGAGGATGGAGCGCGTCAGGTACTGGAAGATGCCCTTGGTGAGGGCGATGGCGAGTAAGTATAGAGCGTACTTACGAAGCGTTGGGACAGAGATGTGGGTGTTGAGGTCGCGGACCGCGTTGCGGATCACCATGGGGAAGAGGATCCAGACGAGGTTGTTGCAAAGAACACAGAGCGCGCCGATGTAGAAGGTGGTGCGGTATTTTCGAAGATAGGGTGCGAGCGGCCGCAGGTTCTTGAACATAAAGTTATTTAGATGATTGTACGAGGCCTCGCGGACTAAAGTCCGCTGGGGAAACCATCAATTGGCGGCCGGGACGCGGCCTAAAGGCCAGCACTACCCAAGAAAGCGCTGTAAAGCCTGGCGCTTTCAACCACGTCTAGGTGGGCACGCGGAGGAGCATGTAGCCGCCGGCGAGGGCGAAGATGAAGTCGGGAGCCCAGGCAGCGAGGAGAGCAGGCAACTGGTTGGCGTTACCCATGGCCTCGAAGATGCCGGCCGTGACCCAATAAACGATGGCGATGCCGAGCGCGATGGCGACTCCGGCGAGGGCGCCGCCCTGGCGTCCGCGGGCAGCGAAGGGGATGGCGAGGATGGCCATCACGAGGGTGATGAGCGGGAAAGCGATTTTCTTCTGAAGCTGGACTTTGAGGCGGACGGTGTCGAAGCCGCTTTGTTGCAAGTCCTGGATGTAGTTGCGCAGGGTCTCATAGTCCATCTCGGAGGACTGGCGGACTTCTTTCTTGAAGTAGCCAGGATCTTCGCCGAGTTCGTTGAAGGTGGCGACGTCGAAGGTGCGGTACTCGAGAATGGATGCGCCGTGCAGCGAACGCGTCCAGCCCTTTTCAAAGACCCACTTTTTGAGACCAGGCTCCCAGTGGGCGGCGTCGGCGTGAATGCGGCGAGTCATCTGGAAGGTCGCAGGATCGAATTCGAAGACGGAGATTCCGCCGAAGCGGTCGGTGTCGGGGTCGAAGACCTGGTAGTAGTAAATCTGATTGCTCTCGCCGAAAATCCATTTGCGTTCGGCTTGCAGATAGGTTTGCGGGGGCTTGCCCTTGATCTGGTTGCGGAGAATCTCCTGCCGTTTGTTGGTGTGCGGGATGTAGGCCTGGTCGAAGATGAAGAGCCCAGTGGCAAACAGGGCCGCGAGCACCAAGACAGGCAGGGTAGCACGATAGATGCTGATGCCGGTGGCCTTCATGGCAGTCAATTCGCTGGATTTTTCCATCAGGCCAAAGGTGATGAGCACGGCCAGCAGAACCGACATGGGTGCCATGAGGTAAATGAGCGAGGGGCTGAGGTTCAGAAGATACTCGGCGAGAACGATAAAGGACACTTTGTTGCGCACGATGTCGGTGAGCAACTCGAAGAAGGTGAAGACCAGCGCGAGAATGAGGAAGGTCGCCAGAATCATGCCGAGATACATGGCGAAATCGCGCAGGATCATGTCGTCGAGGATGAGCGGAAACTTGGCGCCGTAGCGCCGTTTGGGCCGAAGAGTGCCACTGCGGAGGAGTCGGCTTTCGCGAGAACCGAGCACACGGGCCGCGAGGGCAGAGAAGTTTTCGCTGATCCAAGAGGTGACGCGGTTGACGGCGCTGAAGTCGAGAGGCATGCGATCGACACGCCATAACAGAAAGAGTCCGCAGAGGAAGAAGAAGAAATTGCCACCCCAGACTCCGACCCAGGGTGCGACTTTTCCCTGGCGCGCCAGTGAGACGCCTACGAGGGAGAAGAAGTAATACACAAAAACGAGAATGATGGTGAGCACGAAGCCGGCGCTGCGTCCGCCTTTGCGGGCGGAGAGGCCGAGCGGAATTCCTACCAGCGCGAGAACGAGGCAGGCGGCGGGGAGAGCAAAGCGACGATGAAACTCAATCTGGTAATAGCGCGCTTTGAGGTAGTCGTACGACGAAGACATCGGGTCGATTTTGACCAGCGCAGCGCCGGCGGCTTGCTCGCGCTTGGCGTTGCGAAGTAGGGCATGAAGGCTGAGTTCATTTACCGGGAGCAGATCGCGGGGGCCGCGGTCGGATGCGGAGGGCAGTTCGATAGGAATGTCGGTGCTCTCGAAGGTCGTAATCGAGTACTGGTCGGCCGACTTGGGAATAAGTTCCTGTTCGGTGCCGTCTTCGAGGTGAAAGCGAACTTTTTCGGTGGACTCGCTGAGCAGGGCCCCGCGCTCGGCGAGAGTGATTTTTGGTGAGGCAGGGTCGGAGATGTCAGCGAGGAAGACTCCGCGCCACAGCGATTGTCCCTTGGTGGGGATGGCGTCCTGCACGTAGACGACGTGGTCCTTAAACTCCTCGTAAAAGACGCGCGGCTGGATTTCGAACGATGCCTGTGAACTCTTCAGCCGGTCCTGGAGATTGGTGAGAGCAATAGCGGCCCGGGGCGCGACGTAAATGCTGTTGAACATCCCCAGCAGCCAGGCAACGATAGCGAAGATGGAAACGACGCGGACGAACATTCCCGCGCCCATTCCGCTGGCGCGCATGGCGGTGACTTCGCTGTCGGCGGCGAGTCGGCTGAGACCGATCAGGATGCCGACGAGAGCGCCCATCGGCAGGGTAATCATGAACGTGGTGGGCAGGGTATAGAGAAAGATTTCGCCGACGCTAGGGAGCGGAGCACTGTTGCGGACGACTAACTCGAGCAGGCGTCCGAGGTCGCGCATGAAGATGATGAAGGTGAAAAGCAGCACGCCCAGTACGGCGTGGGAGCTGACTTCCTTCAGAATGTAGCGGGTGAGGATGCGCACAAAGTCCTAGTGTAATCGAAGTTCTGGAAGTGCGTAAGTTTTGCCGATCGTCGGTAAGTGCTTGATCGTGATAGCCCTTTGCGTGTAGGTACACGGTCACAATTTGCGCGCGAGAACTAATTTGGGAAGACTGTAGAAAGTGAGTGTCAAAGCCGATGAATTCACTGTTAAACTTGGTCGGCGCAATAATCCGAAACGATGAGTGATAACGGCCCCAAGATTCGCCTGGTGCTGCTCTGGCACATGCACCAGCCCTTCTACAAAGACATGGTTTCAGGCGAGTATCGCCTTCCCTGGGTGCGGTTGCACGCCCTGAAGGACTACTACGGGATGGTGAAGCTGGCGGAAGAGTTTCCGGGGGTCCATCAGAACTTCAACCTGGTGCCATCGCTGATTAGCCAGATTCAGGATTACGCTTCGGGCAAGGCACACGATCCTTTCCTTGATTTGGTCTCAAAGCCGGCCAACGATCTGACCGCGGCAGAACGGCGCTTCGCGCTGCAGTACCTGTTCCAAGCAAACCCGGTCAACATGATTGGGCGGTACCCGCGCTATCGCGAATTGTGGGAGCGCTACCGCGCGACCGCCGACCGTCCGGAGGGCCCGGATGCGTACTTCGTGGCACGGGATTACGCGGATTTGCAGGTGCTATCGCAACTGGCATGGTTCGATGAGTATTCTCTTTCCGAACCAGATATAGCGGCGCTGATTCAAAAGGGCGAAGACTTCAGCCGCAGTGACCAGATGATGGTGCTGGCGAAAGAGAAGGAAATTCTAGCCAAGGTGATACCGGAATACTCGCACGCGGCGGGACAAGGTTGGATTGAACTTTCGACGACGCCGTTCTATCACCCCATCCTTCCCCTGATTTGCGATACCAATGCCGGCGCGGAATCAACGCCGGGCCTGCCGCTACCGACGAGGCATTTTCGCAGGCCGGAGGACGCGGCGCAGCAGGTGGATCGGGCGCTCGAAAAGCACCAACAGACGTTTGGCAGCCGTCCAGTGGGTCTGTGGCCGTCGGAAGGAAGCGTGTCAGAGGAAGTACTGGCGCTGGCCCACGGGCAGGGAGTCCGATGGATGGCGACGGACGAAGGGGTGTTGGCCCGCAGCATTGGCTATGACTTTGCACGCGACGGCCATGGCCGCCTGCACGGAGATAGCGCGCAACAGCTTTACAACATCCATCGCTTCGAAAAAGGTGATACGCAGATGAACATGGTGTTCCGCGATCACACGCTGTCGGATTTGATTGGATTCGTGTACTCGGGCATGCCGGCGCAGGATGCTGCCAATCACTTGTTGAACACCATTCGGGAGTCGGCACGGCCGGTGCTGGAGCGCGGGCGGGATGCCGTAGTGTCGATCATTCTGGATGGCGAGAACGCGTGGGAATACTACCCGCAGTCAGGACGCGAGTTTCTGCGACGGTTCTACGACGGCTTGCAGCGCGATCAGTTGATTGAATCGGTGACGGTGAGCGAGGCAATCGCACGCCACAGGGAATCGGACTTCGGGCGACTGGAGCGGCTAGTGCCGGGGTCGTGGATCAACGCCAACTTCAACGTGTGGATCGGGGCTCCGGAAGACAACAAGTCGTGGGACTTGCTGTCGGAGGCGCGGGAGTATTACGACGGCAACGCGGACCGGGTGTCGGAAACACAGCGCAAGCTGGCATGGGAAGAACTGATGATCGCAGAGGGCAGCGACTGGAACTGGTGGTATGGACCAGAGCACCATTCTGCCAACGACCGTGACTTCGACGAACTGTATCGGCGGCACTTGTCGAATGTGTACACGGCGCTGGAAGGTGTGCCGCCAGAGGAGTTGACCGTGCCGATCGCAGTTGGCGTGGTGAGGCCGGTGTACCATCCGCAGACTGCATATGTGCGCGCCAGGGTGGATGGGCTGGTGAGCGGCTACTTCGAGTGGATGGGTGCGGCGAGCTACACGTCGGACCAGCGCACCAGCGCGATGCACGGGAAGCAGTTTTTGCTGGATGCCGTATATGCAGGGCTGGATGCCGATTCGGTGTCGGGCCGGCTGGATTTCCACGACCGTTTTCCGGATGAACCGTATCAGATTGTGGTGAACCTGGAAGTCAGCGCCGATGCGAAGGAACGCAACTCGGCGTTGGCTTCGTATAGGTTGATGGTCGAGGGGCAGGGGCCGAACCTGCTGAAGTGGACGCTGAGCAATGGCAATGAGCGCACGATTCTAGCGAGCTACGCGACTAACAACGGAAACAGTGGCACGCATGGAGTCGAGGTCGCGACTGCCGACATCTTCGAGATGCGAGTACCGTTTGACTTGATTGGCGCACAGCAGGGGAGCCGCATCCGACTGCGATTCACCCTGTGGCAAGACCAGTTGCCGGCGGACTCATTGCCGGTGGAAGGCTGGATCGACTTGTTTGCGGTGGCGGAAGAAGAGATTGTCGACAACCTCTACATGTATTCGCATCAGTAGATACAGTTCTCGCGGTGCAGCTCAGGGAATCTTCGAGCCTGTTCCGTTGGGCCAGAAGATCGGCCAATTCTTTTTTTTCGCGACCTGCTGCAAATCGGAATTCGGGTTAATGCAGAACGGATACGCCGCGATTTCAAGCATGGCTCGATCATGGACTGAGTTTCCGAAAACCGCGTCGATCGGTTTGCCGATCACCTCGTGGATCGCGACGGCTTTCATTTCGTCGGTAGGAACGCGGAGCAGCCGGTCGGTGGCGCGGCCGTTTTCGGTGTGAACACAGGCGGCGAGCACGTGGTCGCGCGCGAATGCAAAGTGTGTCGCTCCGGCTTCCACGACCCAGTCGTTGGTGGAGGAGACGGCCCAGAGTTCGCAGCCTTGCTCGAGGAGGCGGCGAGTGAGTTCCTGCATTTCGGGAAACACGCGAGGTCGCACAGCTTCAGCAAAGAATTCTTGGGCCGCGGCATAGAGCCGATCAACCGGCACATCGCGATTCATGGTGACCATCTCGCCACACATCGCTTCCTCATCGACTTCACCCACTTCATACAGACGGTAACGCTCGCGCATGGCGTTAGCGACTTCGCGGCTGACGAGGCCGCGCTCGATTTCCCAATAGAAGAAATCGCGGCCGGCATCGCCGCTCCAGAGGGTGCCATCGCAATCGAAAACGGCGATAGCTGGGCGCAACGCCAGCACCGACTCGATAAATTGCAGAGGCCTGGGCGTGCGATTCGGTGGGAGTCAAAAAGTGGACTCCGCGGGAATGGTCTCGGCAGCGCAGCAGGCGCGCGAAGTCGTCGGGGGTGTCGATATTGGCGGCGATACGAGCATCGTTCACGGGCACATAAAGGATGTGCTGCTGATGCTGGTGCTGGATGTCGCGGGCGACGGCAGTGGCCGGTGCGCGGAGAAACTGCTCCATCATTTCGCGGCCGAGAAGAATGGGATGGCCGTGGACGGCCGAGCCCGCGGGGCTGAGTTCAGGCACAGCGGCCCAGATGCTGGTATCGGAAGCTAGAAACGTTGTTCGCAGAGATTGAACCGTGCCGGGCAGAACGGGAGGACGGTCAACCGGCGAAACAAGAGCGGCATCGCGGCCGCGGTTGAGAACTTCGCGAAGGCCGACCTGGAGAGAACTGAACTGTCCGCGATCGGGATCAGGATTGACGATGAGTAAATGCGCCGTGGGCGTCGGCGATGGTTTGAGTTCGGCGGCATTCTGGCCGGCGACGACCATCACCAGGTCGGACTGCTGCTGGAGGAGGTCGATCATGGCGCCCAGAAATGTGTTGACGGCGGGCGCGCCCTCGGCGACGGGCGGCCAGGGCAGCAGCGCCTTGTCGCGTCCCATGCGGGTGGATGCGCCCGCGGCGAGGATGACTCCGCAGATACCGGCGGTCTGGGGCATGGTTTGATGATACCGAAGCGACCGGGAAGATGTCAGTGAGGAGCTAGCGGTTGTCGGCCGCGTTCTTCGACTGCGTCCTGGGATCTTGGCGTTGGCGGTTTCGCGCACGACGTAGTCGTAGGATTTGCTGGCGATGTTGGGAAGAGCGCGGCGACGGACGGCGATCATCTCTGCGACGATGGCGACGGCGATTTCTTCGGGCGTGATGGCCCCGATTTCGAGTCCGACGGGCGCGTGGACTTGAGAGAATTTCTCCGTATCGACGCCTTCAGCTTCCAATTCCTTGTAAATCGCGATGGTCTTGCGGCGGGAGCCGATCATGCCGAGGTAGCGTGCATTGGCGTTCAGGGCCCAGCGAAGCACGCGCATGTCGTCGCGGTGTCCGCGAGTGACGATGACGATGTAAGCCGATTCGGGGACGTGAAGCTGCTGCGTCGCGCCGTCGAAATCGGCGGCGATGACTTCGCGGGCATCGGGAAAACGCTCGCGGTTGGCATAGCTCTCGCGGTCGTCGACGACGATGACGTCGAAGCCGGCGATCAGCGCAACTTTGTACAGGTTGTAAGGCCACGTGGCCGGCGCCGAAGATGTAGAGCAGCGCGGGCGGGAGTACGGGTTCGATGAAGATTTCGAGCGTGCCTCCGCAGACGAGGCCGGTGTCGTACTTGGGGTTGTTGTTGAGATTGAAGGTGAGGGTGCGCGGCTTTTCTTCTTCCATGACTTCGCGCGCAGCCTGCCAGACTTCGGCCTCGACGCAGCCTCCGCCGATGGTGCCGGCGATGGAGCCGTCATCGCGCACCAGCATTTTGGCGGTCTGGAACGATGGGATGGAGCCGCGGACGTTGGTGATGGTGGCGACGGCGCCACGGCGGCCCTGGCGGCGGAGTTCGACGATTTGCTCGTAGATGTCCATGGGCGAATGCACTGATTATAGATGCACCTCTGGGCGCGTAGTGGGCGGCGGGCTGCAAATAATAGTTGCTTCGAGCCTAGGGTAATCCTATACTACCCCTATGGCGACCCTATACATCGAAAATGTGCCCGACGAACTCTATGAGGCGATTCGCGCCAAGGCGAAGGCGGGGCGCAAGTCAATTGCAGCGGAGGTCATAGCGGTCCTGGAGCAGAACTTCCCCACGGCACGGGAACTAAAAGCGCGCCGCGAATTTCTTCGGCGCGTGAAGCTGCTGCAGTCCACGACGCCACCCGGCAAAGGGCCCTTCCCTTCGACGGAAGAGATGCAGCGTGAGGACCGATTGCGCTGATGGACTATGTCATCGACGCCAGCGTGGCCGCGAAGTGGTGTCTTCCGGCAACTCAGGAGACTTTGGTGGCCGAGGCCAACGAGCTTCTTCGCCAGCAGGCGGAAGGCCGTGTTCGCTTTCTCGTACCCGATCTTTTCTGGGCCGAAATGGGCAACATCCTATGGAAGGCAGTTCGTGCGGGACGGTGTACTCGCGAGTTTGCGGACTCGAGCTTGAGCATGCTCAAACGGCGAAATTTACCCACGATTTCGTGCGGCCGATTGGTTGAGCAGGCTTTTGATATAGCAGTCGCGTACGGCAGGTCCGCGTATGACTGCTTTTACGTCGCCTTGACGCTCGAAGTCGGCGGACAGTTGTTAACCGCCGATGAAAAACTGGCGAATGCATTGGCCTCACGGTTGCCGGTAAAGTGGCTAGGGGCAATATAGCAATTCGAGTCGAGCACGCTACGGGATACTCTTAACGCAAATGCCCGGGGTGTTGCCGTGGCTATCGCAAAGTCTTCTTGTACGACCTATCTCCTGAATTCGAGGGAAAAAATGAAAGCAGTTCGCATTCATGAATTTGGTGGGCCGGAAGTTCTGAAGTACGAAGACATTCCAGATCCCGAGTTGCGCAAGGATTATGTGCTGGTGCGCATACGGGCGTGCGCGCTGAACCATCTTGACCTGTGGGTGCGGAAGGGGCTGCCCGGCGTGAAGCTGCCGCATATTCTGGGAAGCGATATTGCTGGCGAGGTAGCGGAGTGTGGCGAGTATATCACCGACCTGAAGGTGGGCACGCGGGTGCTGCTGTCTCCGATGCTGTATTGCGGGCATTGCGAGCAGTGCTATAGCGGGCGGCAGAATTTCTGTCCGCAATTTGCCGTGCTGGGTAATAACGCGGACGGCGGGCATTGCGAGCTGATCGCGGTGCCTCGCGCGAACGTGATTCCGATCCCGGATTCACTGGGGTTCGTGGAAGCGGCATCGGTACCGCTGGTGTTCCTGACTGTGTGGCACATGCTGGTGGGCAATGCGAAATTGCGAGCCGGGCAGACGGTGCTGGTGATCGGAGCGAGTTCGGGCGTGGGGTCGGCGGCGATCCAGGTGTGCAAGATGCTGGGCGCAACGGTGATTACGACAGCAGGCAGCGAGGCCAAGTTGGCGAAGGCTCGCGAACTGGGCGCGGACTACACCATTGACCACTATAAGCAGAAGATTTCCGAGGAAGTAAAGCGCATCACGAGCCGTCGCGGGGTAGACATCGCATTTGAACATGTTGGCATTGCGACGTGGGCGGAGAGTATCAAGTCGCTGAAGTATGGCGGGACGCTGGTGACGTGCGGCGCGACCACGGGGTACGATGCGGCGCTCGATTTGCGGGTGCTGTTTGCGCGGCAGTTGTCGTTTCATGGTTCGTATATGGGTGGGATGGGAGAACTCGACGAGGTGCTGAAGCATGTGTTCGCCGGGAAACTGATGGCGGTGGTGGATCGGACGTTCCCGTTGAGTGAGACGAGGGCCGCGCATGAGTATCTGGCAAGCAGTGAGCAATTCGGGAAAGTGGTGGTGATTCCTTAGGGGTCTGATTTTCTGCAGAGCGGACAGTGCAGTCGGGTACGCGATTTTGGGCCGTACTTGGTAGCCGACGCGAAGATACGGGTATTACGACATCGTTGTTGCCCATTTCCGTAGCAGAGCAACAAAAATAAGCTCCGAACAAGCTCGCCAGAGCGGTTTCTCAGCTCTCGCGGCGTGCCCGCACCCAGCAGCCGGCGCAGGATCAGGCTCAGGTTGAACGCGCCGACATGAACCAGTTGCCGCTTCAAAATGTTGTCCCGTCCGCGCAAGTGGCAGCGCCTCAGCCCGCCGGTCTCGTAACAGTGCGCAAAGCTACGTTCCACTAACTCGCCACGTCGCCGTAGTAAGCTCTTGCCGTACTCGCTTCGTACCCGCCGCCGATTCTCGTAGAACGCCTGCTGTTGCGCCGCCTTGCCTTGCCAGTTCCGTCGCCCCTTCTGTTGCTTCTCCGGTATGTAGCTGCGTACCTCGTAACTCTTGACCCGCTTGACGACTGCGCCGCTGTGATACCCCTTATCGGTGACTAACTCTTCAATCCCGTTGACGTTCACCTTGGGCTCATGGTCGGGCCGCAACTCCGCTTCCCGACCCGCCAACTCCGCCACGGTCATGCCGGCCTCGCACAGCGTTGCGTCCAGGGTCGTCGTGTCGCCCTGATCCGCGCCCGGCAACGTGACTGCCACCACCGCGGCTGTGTCCAGGTCGACCGCGTGCTCGGCCTTGTGCGCCAAGTGGGTACGCCCGTCCTTCATCTTCGCGATCCGCGCATCCTCGTCCGCTGGGCTCTTCCATTCCTTGTTGGACATGCGCTTCTTGCGCTTGCGATCCAGTCTCACCAGTTCTTCGCGGGTCGGCGTTGCGATGCCCGAGGCCTTGGCTAATCCTCGCAGAAACTCCTCGTAGCTCTCTCCCGTGTCGCGCCGCACGATGGAGCGCATCGCCGCGTTGGCTTCCAGCGTTGTAGCATCGATCGCGATCCGCTGCCCCTTCAGCAGTCCGCGATCCGGGAAAGCGTAGTTCCCCACGGAGGCACAGAGGACACGGAGGGAAGATTAGTCGGAAGAATGGAAATGAAGCAAGAGTTCAGGCTCCGGTTGGCGACGGCTGACGACCTTGCGGTGCTGCAACGCCTCGTTGCTGACTCGGTGTGGGTGCTACAGGCCGGCGACTACAGCGACGCACAGCGCGAGGCGGCGATCCGGCTGGTGTATGGGGTGGATACCCAGCTGATTCGCGATGGCACGTATTTTGCCATGGAGCACGCGGGAGAGATTGTGGCGTGCGGAGGATGGAGCCGGCGCAGAACACTATTTGGCGGTGACCAGCATAGTCCCAGCCGGGAGCCTGAATTGCTCGATCCGGCCCGAGAGCCCGCGAAGATTCGTGCGTTCTTCGTGCGGCCGGGATGGGAGCGTCGCGGGATTGGGAGCGCGCTGGTTCGGGCGTGTGAACAGGCGGCACTGGCGGAAGGGTTTCGCGAGATTGAGATGGCTTCGACGCTAACCGGCGTGGCGCTATATTCGGCGCATGGATATAAAGAAGTCGAGCGGATCGATGTTCCGATGGAGAACGGGCTTACGCTGGCGGTGATTCGGATGACGAAATCGTTTATCACGTCGTAACGGAACTGGGAAGGACGCGGTCAATGTGCATCTTTGCCGGGCTGCTGGCGTCAAACAGAGTGGGTATAATGAAGCGATGAATTCCGGCACTCGCATTCCTAAATTCGAGAACCCCGAACCGAGCGCGGAGCGTTTTGGCAATCTGGCTGGTTCGGAAGAAGAGCGCGCACAGGTGCTGCGTGCCGCATTTGGCGGACAGCAACACGAAGGCGTGATTCTGGCGTCGCTCGATAGCGTAGTCAACTGGGTGCGCAAGAATTCCATCTGGCCGATGACGTTTGGGCTGGCGTGCTGCGCGATCGAGATGATGTCGATGGGTGCATCGCGGTTCGACGTGGCGCGGTTTGGCGCCGAAGTGTTTCGACCGTCGCCGCGGCAGTCGGACTTGATGATCATTGCCGGGCGGGTGTCGCAGAAGATGGCGCCGGTAATTCGCGAGTTGTATCAGCAAATGCCTGAGCCGAAGTGGGTGATCTCTATGGGCGCCTGCGCGACGTCGGGTGGGGTGTTCAACAATTATGCGCTGGTGCAAGGCGTAAACCAGTGGATTCCGGTGGATGTGTATGTCCCCGGATGTCCGCCGCGGCCGGAGCAGTTGATTTACGCCATCCTGATGCTGCAAGACAAGATCAAGAATGACAAGGGCTCGTTCAAGCGGGCACTGAACCTGGGATAGGTTCCAATTCTCTCCACTCGGGCCCGCTGCGGCGGGCATTTTTGTTGCTCGTGATACAAAACCGCAAATTGACCCCGTGAATCCCCGCCTTGTCGCAGCCATCCAATCACTGACCTCAATCAGTTGCGTTCGAGCTATCGTAATCTCGAGGATTCGGACACAATGGACGAGAGCCTTTCCGAATGAAAATTGGAATCACGTGTTATCCCACCTATGGTGGGAGCGGTATTGTAGCGACGGAGCTGGGACTGGAGCTGGCGCATCGAGGTCACGAGGTGCATTTCATCTCGTATTCGCAACCCATCCGCCTGACCGGGACCGAACCTAACATCCACTATCACGAAGTGGAAGTGTCGCGGTATCCGCTGTTCGAATATCCGCCATACGACCTGGCGCTGGCCACACGTATGGCAGAGGTCGCGGAAATCTACGACCTCGACCTGCTGCACGTGCACTATGCCATTCCGCACTCGGTGAGCGCGATGCTGGCGCGGCAGATGCTCGCTTGTGACCAGGCTCGGAAGCGCCGGAAGCTGCCGTACGTGACGACACTGCATGGGACTGACATCACGCTGGTGGGAGCCGACCCGTCGTACCTGCCGATTACGCGGTTCTCAATCGATCAGAGCGATGGGGTGACTTCGATTTCTCAGTACCTCGCGAAACGAACGCTGGAAGTATTTCAGGTTACGACGCCGATCAAGGTGATTCCGAACTTCGTAAACTGCGACATGTATCACCGCACGCCGGAGATCATGGCGCAGCGTTCGAACTGGGCCAAGCCGGAGGAGAAAATACTGGTGCACCTGTCGAACTTTCGCCCAGTAAAACGCATTCCGGATGTCATCGAGATATTCGACCGCGTACAGAAACGGCTCCCGGCGAGACTGGTCATGATTGGCGACGGGCCAGAACGTTCGCGTGCTGAGTGGCTGGCGGTGGAGAAGGGAATTCACAATAAGATCGACTTCATGGGCAAGCAAGACCAGATTTACGAAAAGCTTCCGTTGGCCGACGTAATGCTGATGCCCAGCGAGCTTGAATCGTTTGGACTGGCGGCGCTGGAGGCGATGGCGTGCCAGGTTGTTCCGATCGCGACGAATGCGGGCGGAGTGCCGGAAGTCATCCAGCACGGCAAAACCGGATTTCTTGCGGAAGTTGGGGACGTCGAGAGTATGGCCAAGTACGCGATCGAAGTGCTGTCAGACCCGGAGCGGCTCGAAGACATGGGCGTGTCGGCGCGGGCGAGTGCACAGGCGCGGTTCTGTGCCAGCAAGATCATCCCGATGTACGAAGATTATTATCGCGAAGTGCTGGAGCGGGCTTCGTAAAGTGCTCCGGCAACCGAGCCGCCCATGTCTTCTGCGAGCAACACCGGCAGGACCAGGCGCACCAGCGTCCCGTGGCCGGGCTGGCTCTCGACGGTGATTTCAGCGGCGTCGCCATATACCACCTGCAAGCGCTCGGACACGTTCACCATGCCAATGCCCGTGCCGGACGAGGTGCTGGTTCCGGAGACGGGCATGCCAACTCCGTCGTCCTCTACCTCAATCACGATACGGCCGTCAGCGGAGCGGCTGCGGATGAAGATGCTGCCACCCTCGAGCTTGTCGGCGAGACCGTGCTTAATGGCGTTTTCGACCAAAGGCTGAAGGATCATGCTGGGAACCATGTGTTGGAGCGACGCGGGTTCGAGTTCCTTCACCACCTTGAGTTTTTCGCGGCCGAAGCGGACAACCTCGATGTCGAGATAGTCGTCTAGGAATTCAACTTCGTCGCGCAGAAGCACGAACGAGTCGCCGCCCTTGCGCAAGAGCCTCCGAAGAATGTTGCTCAGCTTGACGATCATTTCGCGCGCGGAGTCTGGGTCGCGGCGCACCAGCGATGACACAGAATTAAGAGTGTTGAACAGGAAGTGCGGATTGATTTGGCTTTGCAGGGCTTCCATACGCGCCTGCAGGAGCAAGCGTTCCTGCTGTTCGAGTTTCATCTCGATGCGCACGTTGTTAAGGACTTTTAGTGCGATGGCGACGGCCATGACAGTACCGGCGTAAATGGCGAGTTTGACCAGCCAGTTGTCGCTGTCGAGGGCGAAGATGCGGCGAGGAAACGCGCGGTGCAGCTGGATACGGACGAATTCGAGCGCCAGAATCAGCAGCAGAAACGACGTTTGCCAGTCGATGAGCGACTTGCGGATGCTGCGGCGAATCCAGTGGTAGATGCTCAGGTCGAAGAGTGGGGAAAACGACCAGACGTCTTCGCGCTCGGAAGCGACGTGGCGCAACAGGCCGGCGAGAAATCCGGCGAGTATGTTCATGGGGAGCGCGAGCCACTCACCTATGAAGAGGGCAGGGATGGAGACGAGCATGCCGCCCATGGTGCCAGCGAGACGGCCACCGATCACGCCCATGAGGATCGCGCCTTCGAATGAGATGTCGGCGGCGTAGAAGTTTCGTACAAAATGGCGGACCACCACGCCAAGCGCGATGGGGATACCGATGATGAGGACAACTTCGATCTTCTCGCCAAGCGTGCGTTCTTCGCGGAACAGCAGGACCCGGAAGCGGCGAGCGCGCACCAGCACGCTGCTGATCGCCGCGGCCACGCCGAGGCGGATCAGTACGGTAACGAGAATCAGCTTGGAATCCAAAAAATCGACCTATCGGCGCAAGCCGCAGCCCCTATCCTATCGCGGTGGCGGCTTCGGCGAGGGCATGTTCTGCGCGGTCGGCATCGGGAGCGCCGCCTTGGGCCATGTCGCGAGTGCCACCGCCGCGCGTGCCAAGCTTTTGAAGCGTCTCTTTCATGAGGGCGCCCATGTCGTGCGAAAGGCCGGGCGTTTGCGCGAAAACAAGTGAGGCTTGAATGCCGCCGCAAGCCAGCAGAGCTACGGTCTTGTCGAGTCGGATGAGCTTCTGGGCCAGCATCTTGATGAAGGGGAGATCGCGGTCAGCGAAGTATTCGGCGACCAGCTTGGAGCCGCTGCCGTTGGGTATTTCGGCCGCTGTTTGCAACAGGCTCACCGCCTTTAGCTCGGTGACTTCTTCGAGCAGGCGATGTTGGGTTTTCTGCGCAGACTTGATTTCGTCGAGAGACTTGCGAACTTGCTGCGGGACTTCCCAAATTTGGGTGGAGAAGGCAGCTGCGGCGTCGGTGAGGGTCTGAAAGTCGCGGCGAGCAGTGGCGACAGCGCGCAGGCCACAGACGAACTCGACGCGAGTACCTTGCTTTACCTTTTCTAACTTGCGCAACAGAATGGCTCCGATTTGGCCGGTGCTGCGGACGTGCGTGCCTCCGCAGGCATTCAGGTCGAAGTCGTGGATGTCGATGAGACGTAGCTTTTCGCGAAGCGCTGCAGGAATCTTGCGTACTCCCATGCCGCGCGCTTCATCGGGAGTGGCGAAGCGAATCTCGACAGGACGGTCTTCGGCGATGATCTTGTTGGCCAACCGCTCGGCAGCCTCAATCTGCTGCGCGCTGATCTTGTCGGTTGCGAGATCAATCGAGCAGTAATCGTCACGCATGTGAAATGAAACGGTAGAAAAGCTGTAGAGCCTCTCGAAGGCGGCGGACAGCACGTGCTGGCCCGAGTGCTGCTGCATGTGGTCGCGGCGGCGTTCGGCATCGACTTCGCCACGGATCGGTACCCCAGGCTTCAGCCAACCGGGAGGGCACTCGATACGATGCAAGATGTCGCCGGTCTGCTCCTGCTCCTGCACGTCGATGACCCGTACGCGGGAGCCGTTGGCGATCCCAAAGATCTCGCCGATGTCGAAGTTCTGGCCGCCGCTGCTGGGATAGAAAGCTGACCTATCCAGGGAAACGAGAGCTTGGTCGTCCTGCTTTTCAACGGCGGTCACGGTAGCGTCGAACTCGAGAAGCGAAGAGTCGGTGTAATACAGGCGTTCGGTCAGCATGAGAGTCCTGAGGATGTCGAGAGCATCACGACACAGTGTAACCGTGTCTCTAGTCCAGTCTGCACGTTTGCAACCTACCCCCCTCCCCCTGCGGATCCTTGTTTTGTTGAGGATAGGAGGCATTTCGAGTGCAAAGTAGCAGAAATAAGGCAGTTATAGGCAACTCATAAGAAAATAAAGACTTACGCTGATTTTTCCGTGGCTGGACGGGGGTGTTAGCGGGCAGAGGAGCGGAAAAGCGAGAACAAATGTGACCCATCATAGGTCGAACCACCTATTGAGAATGCGGGTAGTGTTCGGCTGCCGACTCTTTTTGAACTTGGACGACAGCTCTCCCTCATCCTTCCACGGGCAGGGTATGAGGAGTATGAGGAAACAGGAAGCGATTTGGTCACGGACCAACGTGACGGACGAACATTCAGTTGTGACTAGCCAGTTGTACGTGAGGGACTGCCCTCACCACGGAGGCACGGAGGACACGGAGAAGTTGCCTTCGTAAGACCAACCTTGTCGCCAGCGATCGACTTTGCTCGGCGTCGGTGGGGATAGTATGATGAGTACCGCCCCCCGAGATTTATCCGCTTGTTCGTAGACAAAGAGTAGCGTCGCGAGAGAGCAGATCTGCGTTTTCGCGGTGCATGGCTAGCTAGTCTGCCGAACCAGCGTTGAAGCGTAAGCCGAGCGTCTTCTCAATTCCCGCCCCACCCGGCTCGGACTGTGAAGCGAAATGGAGAGACCGTACCATGAAATTTCTGAGAGAAGTCCTTGCGGCCATGTTGAGCGGGCTCGTCCTGCTGGCCACGACCCCGAATGTCGCGGCGATGCCCATGTACGAGCCGCCGTATCAGGAGGCCGACCAAGCGGCGCTTACCACATCCGACATCGAAAACATCGTGTCGCCGATTGCGTTGTATCCCGATCAACTGATCGCGCAGATTCTAGGCGCAGCTACGTATCCCGACCAGGTGACGGCGGCCAGCAATTTTGTGAACAGCAGCGGCCTCAAAGACCAAGCGCTGATGACGGCAGTGGACAAGCAGCCTTGGGATCCCAGCGTGAAGGCGCTGACACAGTTCCCCACAGTGCTGGACCAGATGGCGAAGAACCTGGCATGGACGTCTGCGCTGGGCGATGCTGCGTTTAACCAGCAGGCCGACGTGATGGCGGCGATCCAGAAATTGCGCCAGGAAGCGAAGGCGGCGGGAAACCTGAAGACCACCAAGGAAATCAAGGTGGTGCAGGAGAGCCCGCAGACCATCGTGATTCAGCAGGCGAATCCGCAGGTGGTGTACGTTCCGACCTACAACCCGACGGTGGTGTATGGCACGCCTTACAACCCGCCGGGATACAGCACCGCGGCGCTGGTGACGACTGGCCTGATCTCATTCGGAGTGGGTATGGCGATCGGCGCGTCGATGAACAATAGCTGCTGCGGCTGGGGCTATTACGGCGGAGGCTGGGGCTGCAACTGGCACGGCGGAAACGTCATGTACCAGAACAACGTGTACGTTTCGCGCAGCAACACGTTCTATGGCAATAACCGCTATCAGAACAATTCGTACTACAAGAACAACAATCGTCCGGTTCCCTACAACAACAACAACCGCTACAACGGGGGGAACAATCGCGTCAATAACGCCCAGAACAATAAGACTGCGTGGAACAGTGGTAACCGCAACAGCGGCAACACCGTCAACAAGGGCGGTAATACGGTCAACGTCAACGGCGACGTAAACGTCGGCAACAAGAACAACAACAAGGTTGGCAACAACAACGGCAACAATCGATCGGGAAACAACAACAACGGGAACAATCGCCCGGGTAACAACAATAATGCCAATAACCGCCCGGGAAACAACAATGCTGGGGCGAACCGTCCAGGCAATAACAATGCGGGCGGCAACCGTCCCGGCGCAGGCGCTAACAATAAATCCGCCGCTGACCGCGGTTTTGGCGGGAATCCGAAGGCAGCCAATACCAGTGCGACTGGTGGCTACAAGCAAGGCGGCAATGCGCGCGCAGACTCCAACCGCGGCAAGCAGAGCATGGGCGGAGGCGGCGCCAAGCCAGCGGCCCGCCAGGCCCCGGCTGCGCGTCCTGCGGGCGGCGGAGCGCGCAAAAAATAGGCGGCCGCTGACGGTGAATTTGCCATTTGGCGTTTGAAAATTTTGTTGTTGCGATGGAGATTGCAAATGTTTAAGAAGTCGGGAATTTTGAGAATCGTGGGACTGATGATGGCGGCAAGTGCGCTGCTGGTGGCTGCGTCGGCGCAGGAGCCTGGGCAGAAGACGTTCACCTCGCTGCCGGATGCATCGAAGGCGCTTTACGACGCGGTGAAATCGGGCGATAAGCCAGCGATGGAGGCGGTGCTTGGAGCGTCATCGGCGCCAATCCTGTCGTCGGGCGATCCGGTCCAGGACCAGAAGAATGCTGATTTCTTCACCCAGCACTATGAACAGATGAACCGCTGGGGCAAAGAGACCAACGGCGACGAGACGCTGTTCATGGGCGCAGAAAACTGGCCGTTTCCGGTTCCAATGAAGAAGAACGCCGCCGGTCAGTGGTATTACGACAGTAAAGCTGGCGTGGAAGAAGTTCTGTTCCGCCGGATCGGGAACAACGAATTGGCGGCGATCCGAATCTGCCAGGCGCTGGCGGATGCCCAGGATGACTACTTCGATCAACTACACGATGGCGACACCGTGCATCAGTACGCGCAGAAGTTTGTGAGCGATGAAGGCAAGCAGAATGGACTGTACTGGAAGACAGCCGAGGGTGAGCCACAGAGTCCGATTGGCCCGGTGTTTCAATATGCTGCCGCGGAGGGCTATAGCAAGAAGGCCGATCCGTTTCACGGGTACTTTTTCCGGATACTGACCGCGCAAGGTGCGGCGGCTCCGGGCGGCGCGAAGAGCTATATCGTGAACGGCAAAATGACAGGTGGATTTGCCTTTGTGGCGTATCCTGCGGAATACCACAATTCAGGGGCGATGACGTTCGTGGTCAATCTGAATGGCGCGGTGTATGAGAAAGATCTGGGGCCGAAGACCGCGGACCTGGCGAAGGCGATGACCGCGATCAATCCGGACAACACGTGGCCAGCGGTCAGCAATCAGACCGAGGAAGAGGCGGATGAGCAATAGCGTTCGGCTCGATGCCAATTCATGTAAGCGAAACAAAAGCCTCGCATTGCGGGGCTTTTTCTTTTAGCGCCTGGCTCAGCTGGTCATATTCGGTGAACCCTCGAGCACCCGTGATAATCTAATATTTACAGCTGCTACCCGCCTTGCGGGTAATTCCCGCAGACCCAGAAAAATCATGATTTCAGTCAGTGCAGTGTCCATGCGCTACGGCGCAAAAGTGTTATTCGAAGATGTGTCCACCGCGTTTACCCCCGGGAAACGTTATGGACTTACTGGTCCCAACGGGTCAGGCAAGTCCACTTTTATGAAGCTGTTGACCGGAGAGCTCGAGCCGCAGAAGGGCAGCGTGGTGCGTCCGAAGAAGTTCGGCGTGCTGAACCAGGACCAATTTGCGTTCGACGCATTTCGCGTGATCGATACGGTGATGATGGGCAACAAGCGCCTGTGGGCTGCTCTGCAAGAGCGCGACACGATCTACGAGAAGACGGAGTTCACCGATGAAGACGGGATGCGTCTTGGGGAACTGGAAGGCGTTGTAGGCGAAGAAGACGGCTACTCGGCCGAAGCTGATGCCGCAATTTTGCTCCAAGGGTTGGACATTCCCGACGAGTTGCACGAGCGCCAGATGAGTGAGTTGCAGGGCGGACAGAAAGTTCGCGTGCTGCTGGCGCAGGCATTGTTTGGGCATCCGCAGGCATTGCTGCTGGATGAGCCCACGAACCATCTTGACCTCGACTCGATCCACTGGCTGCAGAGCTTCTTGAACGATTACGACGGCGTGCTGCTGGTGATTTCGCACGATCGGCATTTTCTGAATAGCGTTTGCACGCACATCGCCGACATCGATTACGAAACGATCATCACGTACACAGGCACCTACGACGAAATGGTGCTGGCCAAAACCCAGATCCGATCGCAGATCGAGAGCCAGAACGCACAGCGTGAGAAGAAGATTGCGCAGTTAAACGAGTTTATCGCGCGGTTCTCGGCCGGCACACGTTCGAGCCAGGTGCAGTCAAGGCGCAAGGAAGTGGAGCGGCTAGCAGTAGGTGATCTGGCGCGGTCAAATATCCAACGCCCGTACCTGAAGTTCGAGCAGAAGCGGCCCTCGGGCAAGCATGTGCTGGAGTTGCATGGTGTCACCAAGTCCTATGGCGACAATGATGTGTTGCGTGGATTTACCGCTAACGTCAATCGCGGTGAGAAGATCGCTCTTATGGGACGTAACGGAGCGGGCAAGACGACGTTGCTGAACGCCATCCTTGCGAACTCCCCGACGACTCCGGAAGCCGAGCTACGGGAGACGAGCGGCTACGCAGGACCGCTGATTGATGATGGCAAAGTGGTGTGGGGGCATGAGGCGGCGGTCGGGTATTTCGCACAGGACCATCGCTCGCTAATCCAGCCGGGAATGACGGTAGCGGACTGGCTGCATCAGTGGGAGCCGGGTGCGGCGTACGAAGAAATTCGCGGACTGCTTGGCCAGATGCTGTTCCAAAAGGAAGATGGCAACAAGAAGACCGACGTGCTATCGGGCGGTGAGGCAGCGCGGCTGCTGTTCTGCAAGCTGATGCTGCAAAAGCCGAACGTCCTGATTTTCGACGAGCCGACGAACCACTTGGATCTTGAGTCGATTAATGCATTGAACATCGCGTTACAGCGGTTCCAGGGAACGGTGTTGCTGGTTTCGCACGATCATGACTTGATTGATGAAGTAGCGACGCGCATCTGGCACTTTGAGAACGATCACACGATCACGGACTTCAAGGGCGTGTACGAGGAATACCAGGCGGCAATAGCGGCATAGTCGTCGTTTCAGACAAGACACAAAGGCCTCGCGGCGATGCGAGGCCTTTTTAACGATGTGGCTAGACGAGCTTAGTCGCCTGCGGCCATTTCTGGTTCGGGATAGAAACCGGGCGACGGCGGAACTTCCAAATCCGGCATTGGTTTTCCTGCGAACAACAGTCGGCAGGGCTTGGCGAGCCAGCTTGCGATTTTGGTCGAGCGAGCCATGCGCGCGCTGTCAGTGGTGATTCCAGTGTCAGCGTACATCTGGCGGTAAATCTTGGAAATCAGAAGAAATGCGGCGCGCGCTTTGAGTGACTTCAGGAAACTCGAACGTCGCCAGATGGACTCGAAGCTGTAAAACTTGTCCCACACGGCTTGCGTGCGCTGTCGCACTTCGTCGGCTGACATGGTGGGATGCAGCCCGAAATACTTGGGGCGTGACTCCTGCGGGATCAGCCAGCGACGAGTGAGCGGAATGCCGTTCACCTGCGCGGTGGTGACATCGACAGTTTTTTCCCACTTGGCGAAATCAATGGTACCGGGGAACGGCGTGAGGATCACGAACTGGGCGAAGGTGAGATCGGCCGCGTCAGCCAAGGCCGCGGTGGCGTCGAAGGTGGATGGTTTGTCGCTAGGCAAGCCGAAAATGAACGAGCCTAGGACGTGAATGCCGTGGGCGCGGAAATTTTTCAGCCGATCGATTAGCGCCTGGCCTGAAAGATTGAAATCCTTGTACACATCTTTGAGGCCGTCAGGGGTGACGGCTTCGACCCCGACCAGCGCTCCCAGAATGTGCGCCGCCTTCATGGCCTCGAGGAACTCATTGTCTTCAGCCGCTTCCATGGTGATCTGGGTGTAGAAGACGGTGTCTTTGGGAAGCTGAGCCAGACGGGACATCAGTTCGAAGCGCTCGGCGCGGATGGCCTGCAACTGGCGCAAGTGCGCCGGGTTCTTCTGGCGCCCGGCCAACTCGAGATCGGTCAACGTGACCGGATAGAAGTTGTCATCGGCGAGGGCGATGAAGCGGAAGCCTTGGCGCCGCAGCTGCACGATCTCTTCTACTACGGCGTCGGCCGGTCTCTGGCGAGGCTTCTGGCCGTCGGTGCGCCAGACGGAGCAGAACGAGCAATGTTTGGGGCAGCCGCGGACAGTCTGCACTGAGGCCCACATGTAACTCTTGCGAGGGATTAGGTCCCAGCGCGCAGCGGAGAACTGGTCGGCATCTATGCGGCCGCCTTCGTAGATTGACTTGGGCGATGCATTGATACAGTCCGCCAGAACCTTGGACCACACAACGTCGCCATCGCCTTTTACGACCGCATGGGCTCCGCCGAGTTCCAGCGACTCTTCGGGGTACAGGGTGGCGTGAATGCCTCCGTACACGACGTACGCTCCGCGGGCGCGAGCATCGCGACCGACTTCGTAGCCGCGAAGGGCATTGCCGGTATGGATGCCGATGCCGACTACGTCACCTTGCTGGATGGTTTCGGGATCCAGCAGGGCGAGGGTTTCATCGACGAGGATGGGGTCGCCATACCTAGCCGGAGTAGCACCAGCAAGTACATAGAGCCAGCGAGGAGTGATGACAGCAGTACCGAAAGACACGTGGCTGGGATTGATGAGATGGACGTTCACGCGCGGTGTAGCTCCCTTCGAGGGTGCCAGGGCGGGTCAGCCAACCGCGCTGAGGTCGCAGAGGACGCTCTAGAAAAACGGCAGAGTCGAGCCAGACGCTACGCTAGGAGAAATGAACGAACGCCCCATGCGTCGCAATACAGAGTGCGACTCTCGTGTGTGCAAGTGTCTCATACCAGACATACCGGCGTCTGTTGAATAATGACTAAACCATAACGGCAGATTTGCTTTCGGTGTGGGGGTACCCCCCCTTTGCCCTTCGTGAAAACAAAGGGTTTATTGCACGATTAGGTGTAAGTTTGGGCAAACAAAAGAGGTTACGGTCAAAGTAGCACAAACAAAGGGGTTACCGCATCTAGGCCCGGACTGAGGTCACGCTTTGACGCAAGACGGGTACGCCAGCGACGGCGCCCCGGCGGTTTTCGCAGACGTCCCGAGTTTTCAAAGAGCCGACGTCCGCAGCCTGGGTGCGGGCGGGCAAGAGACACCAATCCCTTGCCTCACGATGGTCGTTTTATCAAAGTGGGCTGCGAAGCGATAGGACATGGGACACAGAGGGGTGTGACAAGAATTGTTCCCACCCTTTCCCAGAAGGATGGGAAAGGATGGGGCACCGCTGCTCACGGCCACCGTACGGTGAGGGCGTAGATTTCCTGGGTGCCGATGTCGCGGGTGAAGACCGGGGAGCCGTCAGGGGCAACGCTGATTTGGGTATTCCCGTTAGGGCCGATTGCACGGGGCAGGTCCTTCAGGCTGGTGATGATTTCGACTGTGTGATCGGCGAGCCGCACGCGCAGAGCTTGTGGATCTGATCCTCCGGTGGTGTAGTAGACATACTTGTAATCTGGCGCATGGGCCCAGTTGACGACACTTCCGGGTATCGGACCCGGTACCAAGTCAGACCATTTCTGCGTTTTCACATCGAAGACCAGTAGCTTGGTACGGTCTTGCGTAGAGGCGACCAACATGTTCTCAGCGACCCATTGCACGCCGTTGAGGGTTTGCGATCCAGGGACTGGAGAGCGCTCCGCCGTTCGAAGATCGAAGAACTGGACTGTGGCGTGTGGCCCACCGCTATAGTCTGCGTAAACCAGCTGGTTCCCGTCTGGGGACCAACTTGCAGCCCACGAGTTCTTCTCCGCAATTCTCTGCTGCGACCCCCCATCCATGCTGATCGCATTGATCTCACCCATGCTGTTGCTATACGTGACCCGCTTCCCATCCGGGGAAATGAACGGGTAGTACACATGTACCGGCGGATATGTCAGTTGCATCCGCTCTGTTCCGTCGCTGCGGCTGCGCCACAGCGTGCCGTCGGGGTAAGAAGTATAGGCCACCCACTTTCCGTCGCTGGAGAAGGTGGGATCAGAGGCCGAAATCGCCGAGAGAAATGGAACGAACTGCTTCGAATTCACGTCATAGCGGACTAATTGGCCGCGCTCCTTCACGCCCAACGCGAAGATTTGTTTTCCGTCCCGGCTCGGGACCGGGCCCCTGTAGGCCAGCGGCCCGTCAGTAAGCTTCACAGGCGGGTGAACGCGTTGCAAGAACCCGGCCTGCACCTGTGCAGCCCAAAGATCCGGCCGGCCTCCATTTTGATCCTGAAAGACAATGTATCTCCCGTCCGGGGTCCATTGCGGGCAACACACCATTCGCCTTTCGCTCAGGTCTACGATCGGGTGCCGGCTTGAACCGTCCAGGTTGGATACCACAATGGAACTGGCCGGCGACAACCAAACCGCGAAAAGCACATGGTTGCCATCGGGAGATATGCTTGGCTGCCTGATCACTCCGTCCGCGCTGAGCAGTTTGCGAGGGTTCGCACCATCTTTCTCTGCGAGGAAAAGGTCCCTTCCCTGACAGAAAAGAACGTGCCCGTCCGGAGAAAAACTTGCATCCTGGGCTTCGATATCGCCAAGTCGGCGCGGTTCACCTGTGGGTAACGGTATCGTCCATAAAGGAAATGGAGGCTCGGTGTTGGCCCCGGCCAGTGTAAGCAAAGATGACCCTTCCTGTGTCAACCCGACGATATGCGGAATCGGAACTCTAGTGGGAATGATGGCCGTGGGTCCGCCGGTGACCGCTACTTGCGCAACCTTGAGACTCAGAGCCGTGCCTTCGTTGAAGTAAACCCGCGAACCGTCGGTTAGGAGATTGTCATAGAACCACTTCGGTTCGCCGTCATCGGTGAGTTGGGTTACGGCTTCGACCACCGGAACTACCGGTGGCTGCCTCCACCGCATAACTAGCGCCGCGGCGATTGCGATAGCGACGGCCGCTGCTGCTGCCAGCCAGACCCATTTCTTGCTGGGCGCGGCTTCGTGGATACCGGTGACGTTGGAACCGCTGGAATCTGAGAGCGATTCCAGCGCGAACTCCAGGTCCGAAGCGTGCTGAAATCGCTTGTCCGGGCTCTTGGCGAGACAGCGACTCACTATTCTTTGTAATCCCGGCGGAACGCTCGGCGCGGCCTGCGAAACCGCGGGCGGGTCGTCGTTCAGGATCGCGCTCATGGTATCCGCTGAAGTCGCCTTTCGGAAGGCCGGTTTCCCGGTCAGCATTTCGTACAGCATCACCCCGACGGCAAAGATGTCACTGCGGGCGTCTGCAACGTGTCCGCGCACTTGCTCGGGCGACATGTAGCCAACTGTGCCGACAACATGACCCGGAGTGGACTGAGGCTGAACGGTGACGGTTTCCCCGTCGGAGCTTGCTGCTTTGACCGGATCGAGCTTGGCCAATCCGAAGTCGAGGATTTTGAGGCGGCCATCCTTTGTCAGCCAGATGTTGTCGGGCTTGAGATCGCGGTGGACGATCCCAGCATCGTGAGCGGCGGCCAGTCCACGGGCTAGCTCGACGCCGTAGTCCAGCACCTCGCGCAGCCGCAATGGACCTTTGCGAAGGCGGTCCCGCAGGGTCTCGCCCTGCAGTAACTCGGTGACGATGTAGGGCGAGCCGTCGTATCGGCCGACGTGAAAAATGGAGACGATATTGGGATGGTTCAGTGCAGCAGTAGCCTGGGCTTCCTGCTCGAAGCGGCGAAGTCGCTCGGGATCGCGCGACCAGTATTCGGGAAGTACCTTGATGGCGACGTCGCGTTTCAGGGTGACGTCGCGGGCGCGATAGACCTCGCCCATCCCGCCAGCGCCTAATGGGCCGAGGATTTCGTAACCATCCAGTCGCACGCCTGCCGTCAGTGGCATTGGTGAGGCGGATTATAACGTTAGTTGTCAGTTGTCGGATATCAGTTGTCAGAAAATGCAAAGACCTCACATTTCTGCGAGGTCTTTGCTCTTAGCTAATTGCTAACGGCTAATTGCTTCTTAGTACATTCCGCCCATGCCGCCGCCGCCGTGAGGCATTGCCGGTTCCTTCTTGTCTTCCGGCAACTCAGCAACCAGTGCTTCGGTGGTCAACATCAGGGACGCGATCGAACCTGCGTTCTGCAGGGCGGTGCGAGTCACCTTGGTTGGGTCGATTACGCCGGCCTTGACCAGGTCTTCGAACTTGTTGGTCTGGGCGTTGTAACCGAAGTTGTTTTCCTTGGAGTCGCGAATGCGGCCCACGACGATCGCACCCTCTTCGCCGGCGTTGCCGACGATCTGACGCAGGGGCTCTTCGAGAGCGCGGCGCACAATGTTGCCGCCGATCTTCTCGTCGCCTTCCAGCTTCAGAGCATCGATGGCATCCGAGCAACGCATGAGCGCCACACCGCCGCCGGGGACGATGCCTTCCTCAACCGCAGCGCGAGTGGCATGCATCGCATCTTCCACGCGGGCTTTCTTTTCCTTCATTTCGGTTTCGGTGGCCGCACCGACTTTGATGACGGCAACGCCGCCCACCAGCTTCGCCAACCGCTCCTGCAACTTCTCGCGGTCGTAGTCGCTCGTGGTCTTGTCGATCTGGCCGCGAATTTCCTTCACGCGTCCGGAAATGTCCTCAGCCTTGCCCTTGCCCTCGACGATGGTGGTGTTGTCCTTGTCGATGGTGACCTTCTTGGCCTGGCCGAGATCGCTCATCTGAACGTTCTCCAGCTTGATGCCGAGGTCTTCGGTGATGGCCTTGCCACCGGTCAGGGTAGCGATATCCTGCAACATGGCCTTGCGACGGTCGCCGAAGCCAGGAGCCTTGACGGCTGCCACGTTCAGCGTGCCGCGCAGCTTGTTCACGACCAAGGTCGCGAGCGCTTCGCCTTCCACGTCCTCAGCGATGATCACCAGCGGACGGCCGCTCTTGGCAATCTGCTCGAGCAACGGGAGCAGGTCCTTCATCGAGGAGATTTTCTTCTCGTGAATCAGGATGTAGGGATTTTCCTGGACGGATTCCATGCGCTCAGGATCGGTGACGAAGTACGGAGACAGGTAGCCGCGGTCGAACTGCATGCCTTCGACGACTTCGAGCTGAGTCTCCATCGTCTTGGACTCTTCCACGGTGATGACGCCGTCTTTGCCGACTTTCTTCATCGCCTCGGCAATGATGACGCCGATGGTGGAGTCGTTGTTGGCCGAGATCGTGCCTACCTGGGCGATCATGTCGCCCGTGACTTTCTGGGAGTACTTGTCGAGCGCGCTGCCGCTGCGGTTGCCGTCGTTGTCCACGGTGCCGCAAACAGCGGTGACAGCCTTCTCGATACCGCGCTTGAGAGCCATTGGATTGGCTCCGGCTGCGACTGTCTTGACGCCTTCGCGATAGATCGCCTGGGCTAGAACGGTCGCGGTGGTGGTTCCGTCACCGGCGACGTCAGAGGTCTTGGAGGCGACTTCGCGCACCATCTGTGCGCCCATGTTCTCGAGCGGGTCCTTCAGCTCGATTTCTTTGGCCACGGTGACGCCGTCTTTGGTGATGAGCGGCGAACCGAATTTCTTTTCGATTACGACGTTGCGGCCCTTGGGGCCGAGGGTGACTTTCACGGCATCCGCGAGGACGTTAACGCCGCGCAGGATCGACTGCCGTGACTCCTCACCATGCAGAATTTGTTTTGCCATTTCTGATATCTCCTTGAAAACGGTTGTCGGTTGTCAGTTTCGTTCTGCAACTGCGACTGACAGGTGTTAAACAAATTACTTGGCGGCGAGGGCCGGTTTCGTGGCGCCTTCGAGAATGCCGAGGACTTCTTCTTCACGCATGATGAGGAAGTCTTCGCCGTCGATCTTGATCTCAGTGCCGGCATATTTGCCGAACAGAACGCGGTCGCCCGCTTTTACGTCCAGGGGGAAGGTCTCGCCTTTGTCGTTGCTCTTGCCACGACCGACGGAGATGACTTCGCCTTCCTGCGGCTTGTCTTTGGCAGAATCGGGGATGATGATGCCACCCCGGGTGGTTTCGGCCTCTTCTACACGACGGATTACGATACGGTCATGCAGGGGAGTCAGCTTAGTAGCCATTCTTGGAACTCCTTTCGAACAATTGAGTCAGATTGGATTGAGATACACGATAGCCGGCGTTGGCGCACGAATTCGGCGTTGGGCACGGTGTGGTCATCAATGTTGGGTGTCTACCCGATGCTGGACAAGATGGCTGAAATCCAGCCCGCGGGAGGCTGCTAGCACTCAAGTCCAACGAGTGCTAATGTACGACATCTGTGGGAGGGATGTCAAGGGACATGTGAGTGTAATTCACTCAGATTTCATCTGGCTGCACTTTGGCGCGTTAAGAGTTGTTTTTTCACGGCGGGAGAGTAATATGTCAGGTGAAAGCGGTGCAAGTGCAACCGCTTTGAGCTGGGCACGGGCTTTCGTGCCGGTTACCGCCACTCAGGTCTGATTTGGGATTCTTCAGTCTTGCATTGAAGCGGGCAGCGCGACTACAAAATCGGTATTGGTCGCGGTGACGCGTGCAGTGGCGATGACGTACTCAGCACTGCGGGTGTAAGCGCAAAGGTACCCCCCAATGATTCGGCGTCGATTCTCGACTGGCGTCTATCGGCGAAGCGTGGTGTGCTTCGTTCTCGTCTTACTGCTTGCGAGCTTGGCTGCTGCCCAATCAACCGATCCAAGTCAGAATCCTGCACCAGATCAAGCTTCGCGCGCTGCGGTGGTGGATCAACGATCGGACACCACGGACATCCAAACGGAAACCAGCATTCCGAGCGGCGACGTTCCGACGGCTGCGCAAGTGACCAAGGACGGCGAGCGCGCTCCCGATCCCGCCGACGTGACGACAGCGGTAGTAAAGACCACAACAGATCCGCTGAAACCACCTCAGGCACCCCAAGCCCCTGCTGCCCCGGAGCCTGCCAAATACGATGTCACGCTGATTGGGCATCGCAATATAGGCAGCGGTTTGAACTTCTACTCCATCGAGCGGGAGATTGCGCTGGGCCAGGATCTCGCGAAGCAAGTGGAGGGAAGCACGAAGCTGATTAGCGATCCGGAGATCACGGAATATGTGAACCGCATCGGCCAGAATCTGGTTCGCAATTCGGACTCGCGGGTGCCATTCACGATCAAGGTGATCGACAGCAACGAAGTGAATGCCTTCGCGCTGCCGGGCGGTTTTTTCTTCGTGGACAGCGGCCTGATTCTGGCGGCTGACAGTGAGGCTGAACTTGCGGCCGTGATGGCGCACGAGATTGCGCACGTTGCCGCGCGCCACGCCACGAAGAACATGACCAAGCAGCAGATATGGAACATGGCGTCGATACCGCTGATGTTCGTGGGAGGGCCGGCGGGCTATGCCATCGCGGAGCTGGCCAGCATTGCCGTGCCGTTGGGTTTTCTGAAGTTCTCGCGCGATGCGGAGCGGGAAGCCGACATGCTGGGGCTGGAGTACGACTATGTGGCCGGATATGATCCGCAGGCGTTCATTCAATTTTTCGAGCGCCTGAAGGCGGAAGAGAAGGAAAAACACAGCAAGATCGCCAAGATGTTCTCGACGCATCCGATGACGGCCGACCGGATCACTGCAGCGCAGGCTGAGATCAAGATGTACTTTCCGGACCGCGAGAGCTACCTGGTCGACACCAGCGAGTTCGACAACATGAAGGCGCGGCTGATGGCTTTGCAGGGCGGACACCGGCTCGACGTCGGGATGGGGAACATGCCGGTCCTGCGTAAACACACCCAGGATACGGAACCCGACATATCTGCGCCAAATAGCTCCACAACGCCACCCGATCCAAACGACAGCGATCGGCCGACTCTGAAGCGCACCCCAGCCAATCCGGACTGAATCGGTTCCGAAGACGAGTTACGCGCCGCGTTGCGACTGCACCTGGACACGCCTAGAATACCGTCATGAGAAGTCGTTGGATGACTGGCTGGGTTTGTTGCGTTTCCTTGCTGATCGCAGTGGCTTTAGGCAGTGACAAGCAGTCCGCTCCGGCTCAGGCGTCGAACGTGCATTTTACGGTGTTGAAAGACGACAATAACAAGCCGGTGCGGAACGCGAGCGTCGTGCTCCACCCAGTGGGGAAAAACGGGAAGCAGTCCAAAGGCGGATTTGAAATTAAGACCGACAGTGATGGCAAGGTAGTGTACGAAGGCCTGCCATACGGATTGTTACGAGTGCAGGTGCTAGCGCCCGGGTTCCAGACCTATGGCGAAGACTTTCAGATCGACAAACCCGAAATGGACGTCGCAATCCGATTGAAGCGGCCCATTGACCAGTTTTCGGTGTACGGAGCCGGGAAGGAACCCGCGAAGACGGCACCAACGGCCCCGCCAACGACGGCCCCTGCCGAACCCAAGCCGCAATAGTCTGCCTGCGACATTCGGGAATCCAACGAGAACGAGGACCTAATGGTGGAAGCAAAAGCCATCTGGACAGACAAAGACCGCTTCCTGGGTGAGGCCAGTAGCGGACACGCGCTGGTGGTCGATACCGGCGAAACCAAGAGCGCGAGCAGCCCGGTTGAGTTGGTGCTGATCGGGCTGTGCGGCTGTACCGCCAGCGACGTGGTCGGCATCCTGCGCAAGAAGCGCGAACCATTTACTGGACTGGAAGTTGCGGCATATGGTGAGCGGGCCACCGACCACCCCAAGGTTTACACCCAAATCAAGCTGGTGTATCGTGTGCGCGGCAATGTCTCGCACAAGGCGATGGAAGACGCGGTGCGCTTATCGAAAGAGAAGTATTGCTCGGTTTCGGCCATGCTGGCGAAGACGGCCGTGATTGACTTCGAGATTGAGTACGTCGAGTAGGTTATTCACCACAGAGGCACAGAGACACCGAGTAGAAAGAATAGAAAACCAACTAGGCGACCCCCGACAGAGTTTCGCCCTTCCAAGTGCGCCGCGTCACAGAGTATTAGGCCGGGCGTCACTGCGCCTCCCGAAAACTGGCCAGAGAATGTGAACTGGAATCTTGCGGCCGTATGTCTAAGAGCCACTCGACACCGAGGAACAAGAAAATGAGCTCACTTACTGTTTCCGCGCCGGCGGAGCTGCACCTTGCCCGGCGGATGTCACGTCTCGGGACTGAGACAGCGTTCGAGGTGCTGGTCCGTGCCCGCGCCCTGGAAAAGCAGGGCAAACACATCGTTCACCTGGAAATCGGCGAGCCCGATTTCGATACGCCGAAAAACATCGTAGAAGCTGCCGTTGATGCGCTGCACATGGGCTATACGCACTATGGGCCCTCGGCCGGCTTGCCGGATTTGCGGGAAGCGATCGCAGAGGAGGTTACTAAAACTCGAGGCGTCAAGTTCACGCCCGAAGAAGTGGTAGTTGTGCCGGGCGGCAAGCCGATTATCTTCTTCACCATGCTGGCGCTGGTGGAGGAGGGCGACGAAGTTATCTATCCCAACCCGGGTTTTCCGATTTACGAGTCGATGATCAACTTCCTCGGTGGGAAAGCGGTGCCGATTCCATTGCGCGAAGACCGCGACTTCCGGTTGGACGTGAACGAACTGGCGGGCCTGATCAATGACCGGACCCGGCTCATCATTCTCAACTCGCCGCAGAATCCGACCGGGGGCGTGCTGACTAAGAGCGACATTTACGATATTGCTGCCGCGATTGGCGACCGCAACATCATGGTCATGAGTGACGAGATTTACGGCCGTCTGCTGTTCGAAGGCGAACAATTCAGTATCTCGTCGGTCGAAGGCATGAAGGAACGGACGATCATCCTCGACGGCTTCTCGAAGACCTATGCCATGACCGGCTGGCGTATGGGTTACGGCGTGATGCGAGCCGATCTGGCGACGCACATCGCGCGCCTGATGACCAACTCGAACTCGTGCACGGCGAGCTTCACGCAGGTGGCCGGAATTGAAGCGATTCGCGGCGATCAGAGCGAGACTGAGCGCATGCGGCTGGAGTTCGAGAAGAGACGCAACGTTTTCGTCAACGGCATCAACCAGATCAAGGGTTTCTCATGCCGTCTGCCGAAGGGAGCTTTCTACACGTTCCCGAACATTACGCTGACGGGATGGACGTCGAAGAAACTGGCGGATGCGCTGCTCGAGCAGGCCGGAGTAGCGGCACTGTCGGGTACGGCATTCGGTGAGTTTGGCGAAGGCTACCTACGCTTCAGCGTGGCGAACTCGGTGGAGAACATCGAGATGGCGCTGGACCGCATCGATCAGTGGACGAAGAAAAACTTGTAGAAAATATTGGTTCCATTCGAGGCCCGCTTGTCGGCGGGCCTTTTTCTTGGGCTATGATGGACAGCGCGCTTTTCACCGATGTCCGACGCTAACGAGCCTCGCTTCCGCGTTTTTGCCACCGCCGATATTGGCGACGCTGCCTTCGCCCGTCTTCGTCAGCGCGGCTATGAGGTTGAGGTGTATCCCGACTCGGCTCCGCCGCCGAAAAGCCTGATTGTCGAAAAAGTTCGCAGCGGCATTGACGGGTTGATCACTACTCTGCGCGACAAGATCGATGCCGAGATTTTTGAAGCGGGGAAGGGCACACTGAAGGCCGTGGCGCAGTACGCGGTGGGCTTCGACAATATCAACCGCGCCGACGCCAACCACTACAAGATTCCTTTCACCAATACGGCTGATGTTCTCACTGAGGCGACTGGGGAGTTCGCCTTCTTTGCGCTGGCCGCTCTGGCGCGCAAACTATGGAGCGCCGAACATCTGGTGCGCGAGAACAAGTGGGGCTATTGGCATCCTTATCTGCCGTTTCTCGGGGATGAGGTGACTGGCAAGACGATTGGCATTCTGGGCACCGGTCGAATCGGGCAGGCGGTGATCAAGAAGTGCATCGGTTTCGACATGAATATCCTCTGCTACGAGGCGCTGGGGCCGAACGCAAAAGCTGATTGCCGATGTGCAGCAGCAGATGGATCTCCGCTTCAAGAGCGGAATGCAGCAGGAGCGCACTTCGATCAGGTATGTTTCGCTCGAAGAGGTGCTGAGCCAGAGCGACTTCGTCAGTATTCACGTGCCTCTGCTGCGCGAAGGTGAGAGCGACACCCCCACGTATCACTTAATTAATGAACGTACCCTGCGAACCATGAAACCCACGGCATATCTGGTTAACACCTCGCGCGGGCCTGTGGTGGACGAGAAGGCGCTTGCCAAAGCAATCAAAGAGAAGTGGATAGCAGGCGCAGCGCTCGATGTTTACGAAACCGAGCCGCTGCCGGCGGACTCACCCCTGCGCGACCCTGAGATCGAAGATCGTTGCCGGTTGTATCCGCACTTCGCCAGTGCCGGACGGATTACACGGCTGGCGGTCGATCCTAATAGCGGGATGGCCGGACGCTGCGTGCAGGGCTTGATCGACGTGCTGGAAGGAAATTATGGCGGCGACATCCAGAAGATGCCGTTCGTGGTGAATAAGGAAGCGTTTCGGTGAAAGACAGTGGCCAGTGGTTAGTAGATAGAAAAGGCGCTCCCATTCGAAACGGACAACCTGTGACCAGCGAGATTCGCTACTTCGCTACTAACGCTGATACCAGAGAGTCGAAGATCTTCACCCCGTCGGTCATGCCAAGTTCGGGCTCGCTGGCGCGCTCGGGATGGGGCATCATGCCAAGCACATTGCGGCCTGCATTGCAGATGCCGGCGATGTTTTCGATGGAGCCGTTGGGATTCGCGTCGGCAGTCACTTCGCCAGTCGGCGTTACGTAGCGGAAGATGATGCGGTCCTGGTCTTTTAGCTCAGCGAGAGTCTGTTCGTCGCAGAAGTAGTTGCCTTCCATGTGACCGATGGGAATCTGCAGCACTTCGCCCTTAGTCAGATTCTGCGTGTATGGCGTGTTCGTGTTCTCAACGCGGATGTGAACTGGCTTGCAGATGTACTTCAGTCCGGCATTGCGCATAGCGCGCCGGGAAGAAGTCCGGACTCGCAGAGAATCTGGAAACCGTTGCAGATGCCGAGCACCAGCCCACCGTCGGCAGCAAACTTGCGGACCGATTCCATGACGGGCGAGAACTTGGCGATGGCCCCGGTGCGCAGATAGTCGCCGTAGGCAAAGCCGCCGGGAACGATGATGGCGTCACATCCCTGGAGGTCGGGCGAATCGTGCCAGAGGAAGGTTACCGGCTGCTTCGACACCTCCGAGATCGTCCAATACGCGTCGTGATCGCAGTTGGATCCGGGGAAGATGATGACGCCAAATTTCATGGTTTGCGCGCTCCGGAAGGGGCTTCCGCCCCAGTGTAGCATGGGTGTGGCGACCTCCCGGTCGGCGCGGCATCCAAAGAGTTATGCAGTTTTCCAGGCACGTTCACATCACCGGCGGCGCGCTGCGCGACTGGTTTGTCGCGCAGTGTTACGACTCGATTTGCGTCGGACTGCTGTGGTGGGGCGGCCTAGTTTTCTGCATGTGCCGTGGGCTCCGTTCTGGGCTGTGCTCGCGGGATTGTTCCAGTTCATTCCGCACTTCGGGCCGGTGCTGACGTTTGTCGGGCCAGCGCTGGCCGCGATCCTCGGCGGCGGGCTCGACATGTTTCTGTGGGTGCTCGGACTGTACGGAGCGATCATCGTGGTGGACGGACTGATCCTGCAGCCGCTCATCCTGCGACGAACGGCGAAGGTGCCGATCTGGGCTTCGCTGACGGTGCCGATCGTGCTCAGTTGATGCTCGGGTTCTGGGGACTGCTGCTGGCGGCGCCGTTGCTGGCGGTGATCTTTGCCTATCGCGCGATTGGCGAAGAAGACGTGCCGCGAAGGCTGCCGCCGAGGGCGTGCCGCATCAGACGCCGCCGGGGCAGGAAATTACCGGAGGTAGTGTTGCTCTTGCCGGAAGAGCCAGGCGAGATCACGACGAACGGACCAGACGCGTTCTGAGGAATTCACCGGCGATTCTGGTGGAATTCTGGACCCTGATTTCCACATCTCTCGCGACTACAATGAGCATCGAGCCACGCGAAGGCCTCGAGCTGAATGTCTGAGCAATTTGTTCATCTGCATCTGCACACAGATTTCTCCATGCTCGACGGCGCATGCGAAATCGAGCAAGCTCGTCGAGCGCGTCAAAGAACTCGACATGCCCGCGGTCGCCATGACCGACCACGGCAACATCTTTGGCGCGGTGGAGTTTGCGCAATGCCGCGAAGGAAGCCGGGGTGAAGCCGATCCTGGGTTGCGAGCTGTACATCTGCAAGAAGGAAGACCATCGCGCAGCGCCCGAAGGCGACACCTACAACCACCTGATCGTGCTGGCCGAGAACGACGAGGGCTATCGCAACCTGGTGAAAATCGTCGTCCGAGGCGTCGCTGCAACGGCTTTTACTACAAGCCGCGGGTCAGCAAGAAATTTCTGGCGGAACATTCGAAGGGGCTGATTGGCCTGTCCGGCTGTCTCAAGGGCGAGGTGGCCGAGGAGCTTACGTTCGAGCATTACGACAAGGCGCGCGAAGCGGCGTCGACGTTCAGGACATTTTCGGCAAAGGGAATTTCTTTCTCGAGATCCAGAACCAGGGGCTGCCGGAAGAACACCGCATCCAGAACAACCTGCTGAAACTGGAGCAGGAACTGGGCATTCCGATGGTGGCCACCAACGACAGCCACTACCTATGCGAAGACGACGCGCACGCGCAGGACGTGATGGTGTGCATCCAGACGGGGAAGTCGATCAACGACACCAACCGGCTGAAGTTCGCCAACAACCAGTTCTTCGTGAAGAGCTATCCCGAGATGCAGAAGGAATTCTCCGGGATATGAGCAGTTTCTGCATCGCACGCTGGAGATCGCGGAGCGCTGCAACACCAAGCTGGAAAAAGTTCACGACCCGTTTCCGCAGTTCGAAGTGCCGCGGGGTTACTCGATTCCCGATTATTTCGAGCACGTCACGCGCGAAGGGTTTCGCGAGCCGGCTGAATCTTCTTGCGCGAATTGCAGGCGATGGGCCGGCTTAAACACTCGCTCGAAGATTACGAGCAGCGGCTGTCGCGCGAGATCGGGATCATCCGGCAGATGCAGTTTGCGGGCTACTTCCTGATCGTGTGGGATTTTATTCGCTACGCCAAGGAGCACAACATTCCGGTCGGCCCGGGCCGCGGATCGGCGGCAGGCGCGCTGGTGGCTTATGCGCTGGGCATCACCGACATCGATCCGCTGCAGAACGAGTTGCTGTTTGAGCGCTTCCTGAACCCGGAGCGCATCAGCCTGCCTGATATCGACATCGACTTCTGCATGAACCGGCGCGGCGAGGTCATCAATTACGTGACGCAGAAGTACGGCCGCGACCAGGTGGCGCAGATCATTACCTTCGGCACCATGGCCTGCAAGGCGGCGATCAAAGACTCGGGCCGCGCCATGGACATTCCGTATTCCGAGGTCGAGCGCATCGTCAAGATGGTGCCGCCGACGCTGAACATCACCATCGAGCAGGCGCTGAAAGATTCGCCAGCCATGGCCGACGGCGTACGAATCGGAGCCGCAGACCAAGGAACTGATCGACACCGCGAAGAAGCTAGAAGGCCTGGTCCGCAACGCGGGCGTGCATGCCGCGGGAGTGGTGATCTCGCCGCAGCCGCTTACCGACCTGGTTCCGCTGCATCGCACCAAGAACGACGAAATCGTGACCGCCTATGACATGAAGGCGATCGAGAAACTCGGCCTGCTGAAGATGGACTTCCTCGGGCTGACGACGCTGACCATCATTGACGATGCGCTGCGGCTGATCGAGCAGGTGCGGGGAGAGCGACTGAATTTGCAGACGCTGGCGCTCGACGACGCGCAAGACTTACGAGAAGGTGTTTCACACCGGACTGACGTCGGGAGTGTTCCAGTTTGAATCCCACGGCATGCGCGACGTGCTGCGGCGCTACAAGCCAACGGCGGTCGAAGACCTCACGGCATTGAATGCGCTGTACCGGCCCGGGACCGATCCAGGGCGGCATGATCGATGACTTCATCGATCGCAAATGGGGCCGCAAGAAGATCGAGTACGAGCTGCCGGAGCTGGAGACGATGCTCAAGGAGACGCTGGGAGTCATCGTTTATCAGGAACAGGTCATGCAGATCGCCAATCGTCTGGCAGGCTATTCGCTGGGTGAAGCCGACCTGCTGCGGCGCGCCATGGGCAAAAAGAATGCCGACGAGATGGCCAACCAGCGCCAGCGCTTTGTGAAGGGTGCGCTCGAACGCGGATTCCCGCAGAAGAAGGTCGAGAAGATTTTCGACCTGATGGAGCAGTTCGCCGGTTACGGATTTAACAAGTCGCACTCGGCGGCCTATGCGCTGCTGGCGTACCACACGGCGTATCTGAAGACGCATTACCCGGTAGAGTTCATGGCCGCGCTGCTGACTTCGGTATCGGGTAGCACCGACGACGTGGTGAAGTACATCAACGAGTGCCGCGAGATGGGGATCCCGGTCGAGCCGCCGGACGTGAATGTCAGCGATGCCAACTTCACGCCGCACGGCGAGGCGATCCGGTTCGGGCTGGCGGCGGTCAAGAACGTCGGACATAACGCGATTGAGTCGATCGTGAATGGCTCGCAAAGAAATTGGCGCGTTCAAGTCGATTTTCCAGTTCTGCGAAAAGGTTGACCTGCGACTGCTCAACAAGCGCGTGATCGAATCGCTGATGAAGAGTGGAGCCATGGACGCCATGGGCCGCCGCTCGCAGTTCATGGCCGTGATCGATACGCGCGATGGAGCACGCGCAAAAATCGCAACGCGATGCCGCCATGGGGCAGCACGGACTGTTCGGCGTATTTGCCGAGGACAGATACCACGCAGGCCGAAAAGCCGCTGCCGAATATTCCCGATTGGGACGAGCACCAGCGGCTTTCCGCCGAGAAGGAAATTCTGGGCTTCTTCATCACCGGACATCCGCTGGAAAAGTACGGCGAGAAGCTGCTCGACTTCAGCGCGCTGACCACGGAAGACCTTGGCCAAATGAAGTCGTCAACCGGAAGGGACGAAGTTCTGGTCGGCGGCATCCTCAAGGCAGTGCGCGTTTCGAAGTCGAAGAAGGGCGATCTCTACGCGCAGGGGCGCCTGGAAGACATGAACGGCTCGGTCGACATTCTGTGCTTCTCCGAGTCGTTCAAGCGGCTGACGGAAAAACTCAAGCTCGACGTCCCGGTGTTGGTGAAGGGAAGCGTTCGTGTCGAAGAGGGCTCCAACGCCAAGCTGATGATCAGCGACATCACTCCGCTGGAAGAAGCGCAGCCCAAGCTGGCGCGCAGCTTGCGAATCAAGGTCCCGCTGGAAACTGCGTCGCCGGGCACGATCGACGCGCTGCACACGATTTGCGCCGAGCGCAAGGGCGACGCCAAGGTGCTGTTCGATCTGGAGCGCAAGGGCGACTTTACCGTCGTGATGGAAGCGGAAGGCTATAATGTGTTGCCGGACCGTTCCTTCATCAACCGCGTGGAGGAGCTGTGCGGGCGAGGCAGCGTAAGGATCATCGACTAGCCTCGATAACTAAGGCCAGATAAACCTATGGAAACCCCTTCCAACGCACAGGCCGAACTGCAGCGCATCGAGCAGCAAATCGAGCAACTTGCAGGGCGCTGCCGGCAACAACCAGGACGCACTGAAACAGCTCGAGGGGCTACAGGACCGCGTGGAAGCGCTGCGCCGCCAGATTTCCGGCCAACTGACGCCGTGGGAGCGCACGGAGTTGGCGCGGCATCCGATGCGGCCCTATCCGCTTGGACTACATCGAGCGCATCTTTCCCGACTTCAGCGAAATTCACGGAGACCGCGGTTTCGGCGACGACGCGGCCATGGTGTGCGGCATGGCGCGGTTTCATGGACGCGAGGTCGCGGTTCTTGGCACGCAAAAAGGCCGCGACACCAAGCAGCGGGTGTATCGCAACTTCGGCCAGCCTAATCCTGAGGGCTACCGCAAGGCGCTGCGCTTCATGAAATTTGCCGAGAAGTGGAACCGGCCAGTGATTTCGCTGATCGACATCGTGGGCGCCTATCCCGGACTAGGTGCGGAGGAGCGCGGACAGGCCGAAGCCATCGCCCACAACCTGCGCGAGATGGCGCGGCTGCGAGTCCCGTTCATCGCGGCGATTACTGGCGAAGGCGGCAGCGGCGGGGCGCTGGCCATCGCCGTTGCCGACCGCGTCCTGATGCAGGAAAACAGCATCTACTCGGTGATTTCGCCGGAGGGCTGCGCGTCGATCATGTGGCGCGACTCGGCCAAGAAAGACATTGCGGCCGCGGCCCTGCGCATCACGGCGAAAGACAACCTGGAGATGGGCTTCTGCGACGAGGTGATCCCCGAGCCCCAGGGGGCGCGCACCACGACTACGATGCGGCCGCGGCGAGCTTGGCCGAGGCGCTGGAAAAGCATCTTGGCGAACTCGAAAAGCTGCCACTTCAGACAATTGCTGGATGCCCGCTACAAGAAGTTCCGCAACATGGCGCAGTACTACCAGACCGTGTAATTGGCGATCCTTCGCCAGTGGGAATATTGCGGCTCTCCCGCACCATTCCAGTACATCGCATACTTGCTCCTGCCAGTTTTCGTGAGCGGATTGCTGCCCTATAATGGGGGCAACCCCTCCACCATCCTTGTTGCGTGGGGCAACCGAACTAGGGGTATTGATGGCCACAACAGAAATTGCAGTACACGGCTCGGCCACGTCCGCCGACCGCAAGCCAATCGTCAACGACTTCAGCATTCAAGTAGCAACCGTAAACGGCTCCGGATCGCAAAGCGCCAACACCGTCCTGCTGCGCTCGATCTTTCAGATGGGTGTTCCCGTCTCCGGCAAGAACCTGTTCCCGTCGAACATCGCCGGACTGCCTACCTGGTACACCATCCGCGCCAGCAAGAAGGGCTACATCGCCCGCAAGAAGGAAATCGACTTCGTGGTGGCGATGAATCCCGAGACCGCGCGCGAAGACGTGCTGGGTCTCGCCGCAGGCGCCGCCGTTCTCTACGACGAACCGCTGAAGCTGAACGAACTGCGCACCGACCTGGTTTTCTACTCCGTGCCCTTCGACAAGATCGTTGCGACCGTCTGTCCGGAAGCGAAGTTGCGCAAGCTCGTCCGGAACATGATCTACGTCGGCGTGATGGCACAACTGCTCAACCTCGACATGACCGAAGTTGAGAAGGCGCTGCGCAAACAGTTTGCCAAGAAGGTGAAGGCGGCCGAAATGAACTGGAATGCCGCCAAGGCCGGGTACGACTACGCGGTCGCCAACCTGACGAAGAGCGATCCGTTCACCGTCGAGCGCATGGACAAGACCCAGGGCATGATCATCATCGACGGCAACTCGGCGGCGGCGATGGGCTCGATGTTTGCCGGCGTTACGGTGGTGACGTGGTATCCGATCACTCCCTCGTCGTCGCTTGTCGAATCCCTCATCGATTACATGAAGGCTTACCGAGTAGGCGCTGATGGAAAAGCGACTTTTGCGATCGTGCAAGCTGAGGATGAACTGGCAGCGATCGGCATGGTTCTGGGTGCCGGATGGGCGGGTGCGCGTGCGATGACGGCGACGGCTGGTCCGGGCATTTCGCTGATGGCGGAGTTTGCCGGTCTGGGCTATTACGTCGAAATTCCCGGCGTGATCTGGGACGTGCAGCGAGTCGGGCCGTCCACCGGACTGCCGACCCGCACCTCGCAAGGCGACATCGAGTTTGTCGCGAAACTTTCGCACGGCGACACAGCGCATCCCATGCTGATTCCGTGCTCCGTTGCGGAGTGCTTCTCGATGGCGAGTGAGGCCTTCAATCTGGCCGAGCAGTTGCAGACGCCCGGTGTTCGTGATGTGCGACCTGGACCTCGGCATGAACAACTGGATGTCGGAACCGTTCCAGTATCCCGACGGAGCCGATCAATCGCGGCAAAGTGCTGTCCAAAGAAGACCTCGACCGGCTGGGCGGGTTCGCGCGCTACAAAGACGTGGACGGCGACGGCGTCGGCTATCGCACGCTGCCGGGAATCGAGCATCCGCAAGGAGCGTGGTTCGCGCGCGGCAGCGGGCATAACGAGAAAGCGCAGTACAGCGAGCGCCCCGACGACTACAAGAACAATCTCGACCGTCTGCGACATAAGTTCGAGCACGCGCGCAAGACTCGTTCCCAAGCCGGAGATGGTGCGGAACGACGGAAACGACATTGGCGTCATTGCCTATGGCACGTCGCATCATGCGATGGTCGAAACGCTGGACCAGTTGCAGGGCGACCACGGCGTCAAGGTCGATTACCTGCGGTTGAAGGCCTACCCATTCACCAGCGAAGTTCACGACTTCGTCGCCTCGCACAAACGCATTTACGTGGTGGACCAGAATCGCGATGGCCAGATGTTCAACCTGCTGAAGCTGGATATTCCCGCCGAAGATGTGGTGCGCCTGCGCAGTGTGCGCCATTACAACGGGCTGCCGATCGATGCGCGCTCCGTGACCGACGACATCGTCTCCCAGGAGGGCAAGTAAATGGCGACCACAACCGCGCCGCAACCCAAAACCAATCGCATCGGGCTCACCGTGCTCGACTATCGCGGCGGCAAGACCACGCTTTGCGCCGGCTGCGGCCACAATGCGATCTCCGAACGCATCATCGACGCCTTCTACGAGATGGGCATGGGGCCGGAGCGCGTCATCAAGATGTCGGGCATCGGATGCTCGTCGAAGAGCCCGGCGTATTTCATGAACCGGTCGCACAGCTTCAACTCGGTGCACGGGCGCATGCCGTCGGTGACCACCGGAGCGGTGCTGGCGAACTCAAAGCTGATCGCATTGGGAGTGAGCGGAGACGGCGACACGGCTTCCATCGGTATCGGCCAGTTCGTTCACTTGATGCGGCGCAATCTGCCGGTGATCTACATCATCGAAGACAACGGCGTGTACGGCCTGACGAAGGGCCAGTTTTCGGCCACTGCCGATGTGGGCTCGAAGCTGAAGACTGGCGTGATCAACGATCTGCCGCCCATCGACACCTGCGCGCTGGCCATCGCGCTGGGCGCGACATTTGTGGGCCGGTCGTTCTCCGGTGACAAGCGCCAGCTGCACACCATGCTGAAGGCAGCCCTGGCGCACCGCGGAACCGTCATGATCGACGTGGTTTCGCCGTGCGTGACGTTCAACGACCACGAAGGCTCGACCAAGTCGTACAAGTTCATGAAGGACCACGAAGAGCCGCTACATGAAATGAATTTTGTGCCCGCGTTTGACGAAATCGATGTTGAATACGACGCAGGCACTACGATTCACGTGACCATGCATGACGGATCGGCGCTTCGACTGCGCAAGTTGGAGGAAGACTACGATCCGACGGACAAGGTCCGCGCCATCAAACGGCTGGCGGAATCGAAGGAAGCCGACGAAGTGTTGACCGGTGTGCTCTACGTGAATACCGAGGCTCCGAACTTCATCGAGGTGCTGAATATGGTCGACGAGCCGCTAGGCACGCTGCCGGAGAGCGTGACTCGCCCGTCGCGCAAGGTTCTGGAAGAGTGCATGGAAGAGCTGCAGTAATAGAGGCCGCTGCTAGCCGTGCGTACGACGGCTGCGGTAAGATGCAAACCATGGCCAAGAGTGACGCTGGTCAATTCGAAGTCGCATGTCCCTGCTGCGGCGCACTGCTCAAAATCGACGTTGCCACCAAGGCAGTCATCTCGCACATTCCGAAAGCCGCCCCGAAGACTTTCAACGACATGGAAGAGGCGGCGCGCGCCATGAAGGAAAGAGACAGCCGCAAGGAGTCGATCTTCCAGCAGTCGGTGGAAGCTCAGAAGAATGCAGGGGACTTGCTGGAGAAGAAGTTCCAGGAGGCCGTGCGCAAGGCCAAGGAAACGCCCGACACCGGCAAGCCGCTCCGTGACTTCGATCTCGATTAATGGTGGATTCCCAAGGCGGCGTGGCTCGCGTCAGTTAAGTGCCCGCTGCTGCTCGGGCATCGCGGCGTGCGTGACCGCGGCCTTAAACGGCTCACCACCGATCATCCCCCTGAAAACTCACTGGCCGCTTTTGAATATGCGCTGTCGCAGGGTGTGACGGCTTCGAATTCGATGTGCGCCACACCCGCGACGGACGAAGCGTGCTGTGGCATGATCCGGAATGGAATGGTCAACAGATCGCCGAAACGAAGTACGCCGACCTGGTAGATCGCAGCGGGCACAGGCTCGCCTGCCTGGAAGACGTTGTCGAGCAGTTCGGCCCGCGCGCTTATCTCGACATCGAATTAAAAGAACCAGGCGGCGAGGATCGCGTCTTGGCAGCGCTGAAAGCCAGACCTCCGCAAAACGGATTTGTCGTCTCCTCATTTTTGCCCGATGTTTTGTTGTGTATTCGTGAGCTTGATCGAACCGTTCCGCTGGGATTTATCTGCGACCGCGACGAGGCGATGGCGATATGGCGGCAGTTGCCCATCAAAGTGTTTCTTCCCCGCCACGACATGGTGACTGCTCCGTTAGTTGAAGAAGCGCACCGGTGCGGCCTGGAGATCATGACTTGGACGGTGAACTCTGCTCGCCAGATGCGACAGCTCGCCGACTGGGGTGTCGACGGCCTCATCTCCGACATTCCTGAGCTTCTGTATCAAACGTTTCATTCTGTTTAGCCGCCGTATAGCGCAAACCGCTCCGCCTCATTTACATTGGTTGCGATGCCCACTACAGGCGAACGATTCGAGCGCGCGGTCTCCATCATGGCGCGGCTGCGCGGTCCGGGCGGATGCCCCTGGGACCGCGAACAAACCTTCGACACCATCAAGCCCTATACCCTCGAAGAAACTTACGAGGTGTTGGAAGCTATTGATGCGCGCGACTGGCCAGAGCTTACCGGCGAGTTGGGTGACCTGTTGCTGCAAGTCCTGTTTTATGCGGAGATGGCGGCCGAGGAAAAACATTTCACCATCGACGACGTGCTCGATCGCCTTTCCAATAAGCTCGTCGATCGCCATCCTCATGTCTTCGGTGACGTGAAAGCTGATACATCCAGCGAAGTGTTGCGCAACTGGCAGGCGTTGAAGGCTGAAGAAAAGAAGAAGCGACAACAAGAGACCGGCGAGATTACGAAGCAGGACCATCCTGACTCCGTGCTGCACGGAGTTTCCTCCGCGATGCCAGCCCTCATGGAGGCATACAAGATCAGCTCGCGGGTGGCGCACGTGGGTTTCGACTGGCCGAATATCGAGGGCCTGTTCGATAAGCTGACCGAGGAGACGACGGAGTTGCGCCGTAATCTGGAGGAGTATCCCCAACCTGGTCCACAACCGCAGTCAGCGTCCGCTGTCGCCAGCGCACACGGCGTTAAGGTTTCGGAAGACCTTCGTGGCCGATTGGAAGACGAAGTCGGCGACTTATTGTTCGTCCTCGTAAACGTTGCTCGTTATCTGGCGCTCGACCCCGGGTCGGCCCTGCGCAAGACGAACCGCAAGTTCCGGCGGCGGTTCGAGTACCTGGAAGGCAGGCTTCGCGAACAGGGGCGTAAGCCATCCGGAGCGTCGCTCGAAGAAATGGAGTTGCTGTGGCAGGAGTCGAAACGGCAGGAGAAGCCGTGACCGTCGACACGCTCGTGCTGCGCAACTGCACAACGCTCGAGGAGTTCGCCGAGTGTGTGGCGTTGCAGAAAGAAGTGTGGGGCTTTAGCGATGCGGAACTAGTGCCGCTGCGCATCTTTTCGCTGGCCCCGAAGATTGGCGGGCAGCTAATCGGTGCATGGGACGGCGACACACTGGTCGGTTTCGCCATGGCCATTCCCGGCAATCGCAATGGACATCCGTATCTTCACTCGCACATGGTAGCCGTGAAAGAGGGTCACCGTAACACCGGACTCGGCCGCAAAATCAAGCTCTTTCAGCGCGACGACGCCATCGCGCGCGGCTACGAGCTGATGGAGTGGACCTTCGATCCACTGGAGATTAAAAACTCCTACTTCAACCTGGAACGGCTGGGCGCGATCGCCCGCCGCTACAACGTCAATCAATATGGAATTACGAATTCTCCGCTCCAGGGCTTCCTCCCGACTGACCGGCTGGTTGCGGAATGGTGGATGACTTCGAGACGTGTGGAGACAGTGGCGGCGAGCGGGCATCACTCTCCGTTGCAAGCGGAGGAGCGGGTCGAAGTTCCGGGTGAAATTTATGCGTGGAAAGCTGACCCCACTATGCGCGGCGAGGCGTTGACGGTGCAGGCGCGCAATCGCGAGTTGCTGCAAGCTGCATTCGCTCGCGGCCTGTCGTGCCTGGGCTACGAGCGCGATGCCGCCGGAAACGGCTGTTTTCTGCTGGGTCGTTGGGATGAGGACTGGTCGTATAGTGCGAACTCTTAGCGTCCAAAGGTAGCGATGAAAATCGAGGCGATTACTCTCCGTGAGCTACAAATTCCGCTGGTCCATTTTTTCGAGACCAGCTTTGGCCGCACCTACAACCGTCGCGTTCTGCTGGTGACGTTACATGGCGACGGCATTGAAGGTTGTGGCGAGTGCGTTGCCGGCGAAGATCCGTACTACAGCGAGGAATACATCGATGGCGCATGGGACGTCATAGTGCGCTATCTGGGCCCGTCGTTGTTGGGAAAGACGCTGACGGCCGGAAGGGAAGTTCCTTCGTTGCTTGCCAGGGTGCGCGAGCACCGCATGGCCAAAGGTGCGCTGGAAAATGCGGTGTGGGACGCCGAAGCGCAGGAGAAGGGAGTCCCGCTGTGGCAGCTGCTGAACGGAACGCGGCGTGAAATCAATTGCGGAGTGAGCATTGGCATCCAGGATTCGCACGGACAGTTATTGCAGAAGATCGAAACCGAACTGGCTGCCGGATACCAGCGCATCAAGCTGAAGGTGAAGCCGGGCTGGGACGTGGATGTTCTGGAAAAGGTGCGTGCGCGCTGGCCTGAGATTCTGTTAAGCTGCGACGCGAATTCAGCCTACACGTTGAACGATCTCGAGCACCTCAAGACGTTTGATCGCTTCAATCTGCTCATGATCGAGCAGCCGTTGTGGAGCGATGACTTCTACTTTCATGCACGACTGCAGAAGGCCATCCAGACGGCGATTTGTCTCGACGAGGCCATCCGCAGCTCGCGCGACGCAGAAGCAGCACTCGAACTGGGCGCGTGCCGCATCGTCAACATCAAGGTTGGTCGCATCGGCGGGTTCACCGACGCCATAGCGGTGCATGATGTTGCCCAGCGCTTTGGGGTGCCAGTCTGGTGCGGCGGAATGCTCGAGTCCGGCATCGGCCGCTCTCACAATGTTGCCCTCGCCACCCTGCCCAACTTCAAGCTCCCGGGTGACGTTTCGGCGTCGAAACGCTACTGGAAGGAAGACATCATTGAGCCGGAAGTCGAGGTCTCGGCCCGGGGCACGATAGCGGTTTCGGATACGCCTGGTCGCGGTTACAACTTGCGTCCTGACCTGATCGAAAAGCTCACGGTCCGCAAAGAGACGCTGAAGGCCTCGTCAACCTAGATGAAGCGCCGAGTCACTGCTGAACTTCTGGACGAAGATCTCGGGACTCCAGAAGAAATCGCAAGTTCGCTTCGCGATCTACGGCACATCAACGACTGGTTTGGCGGTACGCGGACGACGATTACTCTAGTGCGCCAAGTAGCTCGTGAAACAGGCCAACGAGACTTGTCACTTCTAGAGGTCGGTGCGGGGCTTGGCGATGTTCCGCTTAAGGCGCGAAGGGTACTGGCAAAGGAAGGTATTACTCTGCGGATCACGTTACTCGATCGAGCGTGGTCGCATCTGCCCGGCGAAGTAATTGCGTCAGTGTCAGGTGATGCCCTGCAGCTACCGTTTCGAGACGATTCGTTTGACGTAGTGAGCAGCTCTCTGTTCGCGCACCATTTCGATCCGGATTCGCTCCCCTTGCTATTGCGGGAAGCGCTGCGGGTAAGTCGCCGAGCGGTTCTGGTCAACGATCTGGTTCGCAGCCGGCTGCATCTTCTATTGGTGTACCTCGGCCTGCCTCTGTTTCGCAGCCGCATCACGTGGCACGACGCACCCGCCTCGGTGCGACGTGCCTACACAATCGACGAAATGGAAGCGATGCTTGCGCACCTGAAGGCAGCACGCATCAAGGTATCGAGACATTATCTGTATCGCATGGGTGTGTTGATCTGGAAGTAGGCTATTGAGCGACCGATGCAGAAGGAACGGACTGAATTCGATATCGCGGTGATTGGCGCCGGGCCAGCAGGTTCGTCGGCGGCGATTACTGCCGCGCGGCTCGGCGCCCGCGTGGTGCTGTTCGAGGCGGGCGAATTTCCGCGTCACAAAGTCTGCGGAGAGTTTTTTTCCGCCGAATCGCTCGATGTGCTGCGCGACCTGCTTCGTTCTATTCCCGCCGCAAATCCAGTGTTACGCGACGCGCCCGTCATCGACCAGGTCCGGTTATATCTAAATGGAAGCGTCGTGAGCGCCGATATAGCGCCTCCAGCTCTGAGTATTTCGCGGTACGACTTGGATGCGCTGCTGTGGGAGTCGGCAAGGCAAGCTGGCGTGGACGCCAGGTCGAGCTGTGAGGTTCGAGCGATCGAAGGATTGGGCCCGTTCCGCATCGAAACCGCACATGGCACAGTCGAAGCGGCGGCGGTGATTATTGCTGCCGGCCGGTGGTCCAGATTTATAGCGCGGGCGCCTATCCCGACCGGGCCGAAGTGGATTGGCCTGAAGGCCCATTTTCGTGAGCAACAGCCTCCGCGCTCCACTGACCTGTATTTTTTCGAAAATGGATACTGTGGTGTTCAGCCCGTTACGGGCGACGTTATCAACGCATGCGCAATGGCGCGTTCCGACCGCGCGACTTCGTTGGAAGAAGTGTTCGCCCTGCATCCAGCTCTGGCCGCGCGTCGCAATCACTGGCAGGCGATCACCGAGCCCGTGAGTACGGCTCCGCTTGTTTACCGACCACCGCTTCCGGTGCGGGACAATTTGATGTTCGTAGGAGATGCCGCCGCGTTTATTGATCCCTTTGTGGGTGACGGTATCTCGATCGCGCTGCGCACCGGACAGTTCGCAGTTACGTCATTGGCGCCACATCCCCGCGGCGTTCGATCTCTGGCTGACGCGCTGGCTAAATACGAAGCAACCTACCGACGGCAAATCCTGCCGCTGATGCGGGAAGCTTCTCGCATCCGCCAGTTTCTATCATGGCCGAAACCGCTGCGGGCTGCTGTGTTCGGAGCATTGCGTCTACCGGGAGTCATGCCGTTTGTCATCCGGAGAACCCGACAAGTCGGTTGAGTCGACCGCTCAGCGAATCGCCAGCACTTCGCGAATATTGTCGCGGCCGAGGAAGAATTTGATCGAGCTGTAGTCATGAAACAATTGCTCGACGTGACGGTTGTTGAAGACCCGTTGCAGTTTATAAGGGACGGACGGCTGCAGCTCCAGCGTGTCTTTCGATGCGATGTTATAGCGGTAGAAAGGAACTTGCGGTCCGGCATCCTTGGTGTGAAAAAGAGAAAATAGGATTGCGCCCGGCTTCATGCCCACGTGGATGCGCTCAATGACTGGCTTAACCAAAGGCTCGGGCAGGTAGTCCGCAAGGTCCCAGAACATGACGGCATCGAACTCCTGCCGCTCAAAGCGGAGGTTCTCTCCCAGGAACCGGTCGACATCGAAGGTGTTGCCGCTTTCGCCATTCGGCACGATGAGCGACTTGTCCGACGACAGCCGTAGCAGATCTTCCTGGTGAAAGCGGTGTCCTAATCCAATGAAGAACGTAATGTTAGCTGGGGAGGTGGATCCCAGATCGAGCACGCTCAGTTCGTTTTCGCGCGCTATCCACTTGATGAACTCGCTGAAACCGGTCGAACGGCGCAGGACCCGCTCGCCCGACACGGCCTCATCTGCGGAGCCGTGCTGGCCAGAGCTGCCGAAAATTTTGCTGAACATGCCCGGCGCCATTGCGCCTCATTGTACGGGTATTACGGCTGTGAGCGCCAATGCCACCTGCGCCCTACGGCCCTTTAGAAATCTCTTACTGCGGGCCGCGAGGATGAACACCACAAACAAAAAACAGGACTCCTGGCCAGCGTCCCGGTAAATTCATCTTTACTGGCGTCAATATTTCTTCTGTTCCAGCAAAGAGCCCTGCGTTGCGCTAGCTGGAAGCGGGCTGGCGACGGCCGCAGCCGGGTTGGCGACGGTTGCTGCCGGCTGTGTCTTGGGTTCGATTCGAGGCATAGGCTCGGCTTTCTGAATGTCGATGGTGCCCTTGAAGTACGCCCCATCTTCAATCGCAATCCGTGCCGTCGCGATGTCGCCCGTCAGTGAGGCGCTCTTGCGCAAATCGACACGATCGCTGGCGCGCAAGTTTCCGTTGACTTGGCCGTGCACAATGATGGTGCGCGCATCGATATTCGCGCGCACGTGTCCGTTGGGACCGATCGTCAGGCTCTGGCCAGTCAACGTGATGGAACCCTCCACCTCGCCATCGACGTAAAGGTCCTCACTGCCTGACAACTCGCCTTTCACGACGACAGACTTGCCGATGGTCGCCACGTCCACACCGCGTGCCGCGTCAGGTCGTGCAGGTTCTATCGGTCGAGTCACCGCTGGCTGCGAAGTTTGCGTAGGTCTGGGGGCGCTTTGCTCAGGAGTTGGAGTCAAATATTCATCTTCCTTGCGGGTAGATTTCCACATAGATTCCTGTTCCGTGACGCGTATGAACCGTCGGCGACATTTTGGCCAGGATACTTGCTCACACCTCGCCACTTGCTGCCAAGAGGATACAGAAGTATGCGATTACGGCCAACAGTTTTCCACAGTTTACAGCCTTCACGGAGTGACTATCCAGAGGCTACCCGAATGTTCGCGAACTGGCTAGTTCTCTCCCCATTGCCGCCGAATCTCCCTCCCACCGTGCCCCGGCTGGCTCCCGTATAATGAGGGGTTTCATAAGTCTTTCGCCGTCGCGTCTACAGTTGCGAACAAGAACCGGGCACGGATTGCAGCAGTCCTATCGCCGTTGCCGTCAGCCGGAGATACCTCGATCGCGAACTGAAGCGCAAATCCCACAGGTGCGAGACAAGGACTCATCCCCATGACGGATATCGAACTGATTATTGCCCGCGAAATTTTAGATTCTCGCGGAAATCCCACGGTCGAAGCCGATGTCATTCTCTCCAGCGGTGCCCGTGGCCGCGCCGCCGTGCCCAGTGGCGCTTCTACCGGCGAGCACGAAGCCGTGGAGCTCCGCGACGGCGACAAGTCGCGCTACCTCGGCAAAGGCGTGTTGAAGGCGGTTGACAATGTCAACGAACTTATTGCTCCCGAACTCGAGGGCATGGACGCCAGCGACCAGCGCGAACTCGATGCCGCGATGTGCGAGTTGGACGGAACCCCCAATAAAGGCAAGTTAGGCGCCAACGCGATTCTTTCGGTCTCGATGGCCGCATCGCGCGCTATGGCTGATCATCTGGGCATCGAGCTGTATCAGTATCTCGGCGGATTCACTGCCAGCCTGCTGCCCACGCCCATGATGAACATCTTGAACGGCGGCGCGCATGCCGACAGCAGTGTTGATTTCCAGGAGTTCATGGCAATGCCGGTCGGCGCTCCTTCGTTCAACGAGGCTTTGCGCTGGGGAGTTGAGACTTTTCACACCCTGAAAGGCGTGCTCAAGAAAAAGGGCTATAACACCGCCGTTGGTGATGAAGGCGGTTTCGCTCCTTCCTTGAAGTCGAACACGGAAGCAATCGACGTCATCCTGGAAGCCATTACCCTGGCGGGGTTCAAGCCCGGTGAGCAGATCGCTATCGCACTCGATCCGGCGGCCAGCGAGTTCTATGACGCCGACAAGAAGAAGTACGTGTTCAAGAAGTCCGACAAGAGCGAACATTCCAGCGAAGAGATGGTGAAGTTCTACGCTGACTGGGCGCGGCAGTATCCCATCGTGTCACTCGAAGACGGCCTGGCGGAGAACGACTGGGATGGCTGGAAGCTGCTGACCGACGAACTTGGCGGCAAGATTCAGTTGGTGGGCGATGATATTTTCGTCACCAATATCGAGATTTTCCAGCGCGGCATCGATTCCGGCGTGGCCAACTCAATCCTGATTAAGCTGAACCAAATCGGCTCCGTCAGTGAAACTATCGACGCCATCAACCTGGCGCGCGAAAATGGCTACACCGCAGTGATCTCGCACCGCTCGGGCGAAACCGAAGACACGTTTATCGCTGACTTGGCAGTGGCTACTGGCGCTGGACAGATTAAAACCGGTTCGGCCTCGCGCACCGACCGCATCGCTAAGTACAACCAGTTACTGCGCATCGAAGAAGAGCTCGGCCCGGCGTCGCGCTTCAACGGCCTTAAGGCGCTCAACTACCACGGAGACCTCACCAAGAAGGCGAAGGCGTAATGCGTCCGAAGCCGCTCGTTCTCATCATTCTGGACGGTTGGGGTTACGCCCCACCGTCCAATGCCAACGCTATTTCGTTGGCCCGCAAGCCAAACTACGACAAGCTGCTAGCCGACTTTCCCAACACCCTGATTCACACCAGCGGTCGATACGTCGGTCTTCCCACGGGACAGATGGGCAACAGTGAGGTCGGCCACCTGAACATTGGCGCCGGCCGCGTCGTCTACATGGACATCACCAAGATCGACCTGATGATCGAGAATGGTGAGTTCGAGAAAAACCCGGCACTGCTTGATGCTATGACGAAGGCGCGTACTGGCGATCGGCGGCTGCACTTGTTTGGTCTATTGTCTGACGGCGGCGTGCACTCCCACTCGAACCACCTCTACGCACTGCTGCGTATGGCGAAGCAGAACGGCGTCGAGCGGGCATTCGTCCACGCTTTTATGGACGGCCGCGACACCCTCCCCACCAACGGCGCGAAGTACATCGAGCAATTGCAGCAGAAGATGCGCGAATACGGCGTGGGCAAGATCGCTAGCATCAGCGGTCGCTACTACGCTATGGATCGCGACAAGAAATGGGACCGCGAAAAAAAGGCGTTCGATGCGATGGTGTTCGGCGACGCCGAGGGTGGCCGCTACGCCGATCCTGTGCAAGGCGTGAAGGAGTCATACAACCGAGACGTTACCGACGAATTCATCATTCCTTTTGTTGTGGTCGACAGCCGCGGAGAGCCTGTCGGCACCATTCGCGACGGAGATGTCTGCATCAACTTCAACTTCCGTGCCGACCGCGCCCGCCAGATTACCCGCTGTCTCGCGCGCAACAGCCATTTCACCGAGCAGGACGGAGCCGAACTCGAAGGTGCTGCCGAGCTTGACAGCATCATTCCGCGCGATCGCGTGCCTAGAGATCTGACGTACATATGCATGACGCGATACGACAAGCACTTCACGCTTGCGGTCGTGTCGCCGCCTGAGTCGCTCGGCAACATCCTGGCGAACGTGATGGCCAATCTCAACATGCGCAACCTGCGCGTTGCCGAAACCGAAAAGTACGCCCACGTGACGTACTTCTTCAACGGCGGCATCGAGAAGCCGTTTCCCGGTGAGGACCGCGTGCTGGTGCAGTCTCCGAGAGTTGCCACTTACGACCTGAAGCCAGAAATGTCAGCCCAGGGAATCGCGGATGCCGTTGTGAAAGCCATTGAGGAGAAGACGTTTGACGTCATGGTCGTGAATTTTGCCAACGCCGATATGGTCGGCCACTCCGGCAAGATTCCTCCAACCATCAAGGCCGTGGAGACGGTGGATGCCTGTCTCGGCCAGATTTATGCCGCTCTGAAGCGCGCAGGCGGTGCGATGATCGTCACCGCTGACCATGGTAACGCCGAGCAAATGATCGATCCCGCCACCGGCGGTCCGCAGACGGCACACACCACGAACCCTGTGCCGTTCATCGTGGCTGCCGAGTATGCGGTTCCGGCTATAGGCTTCAAGGGCGATGCCCGCCGCTCTACCCTCAAGCCCGACGGAGCGCTCCAGGACATCGCACCGACGATGCTGGGAATCCTCGGCGTCCCGCAGCCCAAGGAAATGACGGGGCGCGATTTGCGGGTACCAGCAGAGGAAGCGAAGGGCTGAGTACGTCCGGTCCTCCCTATTAGGCTTGTGTTACCGAAGGTCGGCTGAACGCCGCGCGAACTCATATTCGCGCGGTTCGTTTTTCTGGTAATGTTCTTCATCGTTAATTGAACTTTCGGAAAGTCCTGATGCCTGCCTTCACCACACCACCCGCCGAGTCTTTCGACCGCTGGCATGCCGTCACCGCCGGATTTCTCGGCTGGACGCTTGACGCCTTCGACTTCTTCGTCGTCATCTTCCTGTTCGACACGCTGGCCCAGCACTTCCACGTCAGCAAGGCCGATATCGTGTTGTCGGTCACCGGCACGCTGGCGATGCGACCAATTGGCGCGCTCATCTTCGGCATGCTCGCCGATCGCTACGGCCGCCGCCGCCCTCTCATGGCCAACGTGATCTTCTTTTCCACCGTCGAGTTGCTCTGCGGTTTCGCCCCCAACTTCACCGTGTTCTTTATCCTCCGCTTGCTTTTTGGCATCGGCATGGGAGGCGAGTGGGGCGTCGGAGCATCACTCGCTATGGAACACGCACCCGTGAAATGGCGTGGCGTGCTCTCCGGAATTCTGCAAAGCGGCTACTCCAACGGTTACCTGCTCGCTGCCATCGCGGCCCGCGTCGTTCTCCCCAACTTCGGCTGGCGCGCCATGTTCTGGGTCGGAGGCATCCCCGCCCTGCTGGCCCTTTACATCCGCACCAAGGTCCCCGAATCCGAGGCCTGGCAGCAGCACCGCGTGGCGCGCACCATTGACGGGCCCAAAATCGCCATGCAGCACAAGCGTCTGGTGCTCTACATGGTCGCCTTAATGTTCCTGATGAACTGCCTTTCCCACGGCACACAGGACCTGTATCCCGACTTCCTCAAGCACGGCCACGGCATCCTGCCGAACACCGTCGCCTACGTCACCATGTTCTACAACGTCGGCGCGGTTGTCGGTGCCGTGATTTTCGGTTTGCTGTCAGAGCGCATTGGCCGGCGCTACAGCATGTTGTGCGCGCTGAGCCTATCGCTGCTCATCATGCCCGCCTGGGCCTTTGGCGGAACGCTCCTCGTCCTGGCTCTGGCGGCCTTTGTGATGCAGATGGGGGTGCAGGGCGCCTGGGGAATCATTCCCGTACATCTCAATGAACTCTCGCCTGCGCCCGTGCGCGGCCTGCTGCCGGGGTTCACCTACCAGATCGGAATCCTGCTGGCGGCTTCAACCCCAACCGTTGAGTTCGCCCTGCGCGATCGACTTGGCTATCCTTGGGCGCTGACCTCGTTTGAGTTGGTCGTTATGACCGGCCTTGCCCTGTTGCTGATTTTCGGACCCGAAAATTACGGCAGGAGCTTCCTCCGTGACGACGCACGCTGAAGCTTGCCCGGCGAGAAGGATGGAGCGGGAGACGGGAATCGAACCCGCGACCAACAGCTTGGGAAGCTGTGACTCTACCACTGAGTTACTCCCGCTCAGATCGGCAGACCTGAAAAGTCTAACACCGCTCTAAATCTGTAGCCAGTAGCCCTTTGTCAGAAGCAAGCCGCGCAATCCGCGCTCGCTCTTGTTCTTGAAACTGACCACTGACAACTGACAATCGGTTTCAAGGGAGTGCTCCGTTCGCCAACATCTGGCCGTTGACTCTGCACGCCACTGCAATATGATGTTTCAAACATTTAGCAGTGGTTTTGTTTCGGGAAACCTTCAGCTTGCGCCAGACCTTTACATCCCGTGCAGTGGTGGAACTCACCGGTATCAGTGCGCGACAACTGCAATGGTGGGACGAGCGCGGCATCGTTGTTCCTGCTCGTGACGCCCACCAGCGGGTGTATTCGCTCGATGATCTGGCGGAAGTCGCGGTCATCTGTGAAATGCGCGAACGCGGATTCTCGTTACAGAAGATCCGCCGGGTCATCCGTTTCCTGCAGCGCGAACTGGGCAAGCGCCTGGTGGATACTGTTCGGGCCGCCTCTGAATACCACCTCTTAACGGACGGCAAACACATTTTTCTCGAAGATTCGGCGCGCGGCGTCATCGACGTCTTGAAGAACTCCCGCCAACCAATGTTGACCGTCTGCCTGAGTGACACCGTTCAAAGGATAGAAGCCGGAGTCAAGAGTGCAAGGAAACGCACTGCTTCGGCCCGGCATCCTATGCAGCAGCGGCGAAGGGCTTCATAAGTTTGTGCACCACCAGTCTGACCGGTTAAGGAGGGCACGTGATCGGAGAACTGAGCATCCTGAGCGAATGGATTCCCGAACAGATGGAGCCTGGAACCATTTTCGTCCTGGAGAATGCCGGCGACGTCGGCGACAAAGAAGATCCGTACTGGGCCGTGCTCTCGTGTCCAACTTGTGGTCAGCTGGGGCTGATCACGCGCAAACAGATCGCCGGTCTGGTTCCGGTCATCTGCGGCTCAGATAAGTGCCCGGCGCAGTTCTTCATCCGGGACGAACAAATTGAGATGCGGAAGGCCAGCTAGACGCACACGTCGAATTTGGCACCGCAGCCATGCGCCTATTGCGAATGGCTGCGGATTCATTTCAGGCTCACTGGAACCATCCTTGGCCCAGGATGGGAGCTGGAACGAACGTCAACGCCAGCAAGAGAACCGGAACGATCGAAAGTTTCCGTCGTTCACGGCCCAAGTCCGGCCACACCGGAACCGCCGGATGACGCCAGCCGGTGAACGCCAGTATCACCGCCCACACCAGCCAGCCAAGCCATAAGCACGACAAGAGCGCGAGCACCACCACGCTCACGCGTGTTACCCATTTGTGGGCCCGTGGCGCGACGGCATAGATGAGATGTCCTCCGTCAAGTTGGCCGCCCGGCAGCAGGTTCAGAGCGGTCGCAAACATTCCCACCCAGGCGGCCACGGCGATCGGATGCAGGGCAAGGCGAGTGAGCGGAATCGCTCTCGCTGTGCCCGGTGTCAGGAGCCAGTGCGCCAAATGAAAAACCGCCGGAAATCCGATGTCGAGACTTTCCTTCCCGAACGTCGGAGCGAGGGGCTTCGACATGGCTAGTCCGACGAAGAGCAGAGGTACTGCCACAAGAAATCCGGCAATCGGCCCGGCGACTCCAATGTCAAACAATTCGCGGCGCGATCGGATTGGCGACTTGATCCGGATAAACGCTCCCATCGTCCCGATCAGCGTGGGCGCGGGAATGAAGAACGGCAGCGTGGCATTCACTCGGTATTTTTCGCAGAAATAGAAATGCCCCATCTCGTGAGCCAGCAGGATCGCCATGAGTGAAACCGAAAACGGAATCCCGCCCAGTAGCTTTCCGGGCTGCTGCCAAATCCATTGCGGATGAAACAACGGCATCGTCTCGCTGCCCAGAGTGAACGCCGGCAAGCTGTGCAGGAAGTTGTCGTAGAGTTGCGCACCAACCACCAGCGTGGTTGCCATCGTCAGCAGCAGAAGCAACAGGTGAAGCCAGTACGGGCGCTTCTTGCGCTGGGTGACAACATACACCTGGGGATGAGGGGGAACCTCGAAAGTGTAGGAAAGGGGCTGCGACGGGTCAGACATCGGTTATTGAAATCGTCCTTGGGCAGTGCCCGAAACCGACCACCCATTGTCAGTCGCCAGCTTATCGGGACACGCAGGAATGCCGCAGCACTTGACTCGTAACCAAGCCGCAGTCACAACTACTCGATGGACTGCAGTTCTTTGCCCGGCTTGAAGCGCACGGCTTTTCCCGGCGGAATATTCACTTCCGCACCGGTCCGTGGATTGCGCCCGATGCCGGTTTTGCGCGGACGCACCGTGAAGACGCCAAAACCGCGCAACTCGATGCGGTCGCCTTTGGCCAGCGCGGTCTTCATACTTTCGAAGACGGTTTCCACGGCCATCTCAGCCTTGGTCTTCGTCACCCCAGTTTTCGTGACAACCTCGTTAATCAGATCCAGTTTGATCACAGGTGGCTCCGCTACTTGCTATCCCCGGGAACCGCTGCACCCCGAGCGCTGGTGCGATTCTACCCGACCTTGGCCGTTTCCGGTAAGTCTTAGTTTGTGCAGGGGTTAGAAACCGTACACTGGGACGAACTATGGCCGCCATTGTCAACCTCGGCTGCCATTCCGTAAGATGGCCTCACCGTTCTCTGCTTCCGCGAACGAGTCTTGGCGGTGCCCTAGGTTTGCCCTCCTTTGGCTAACCTGGGCGGCGCGCAACAAGGAGTCCCATGCCCATTCTGAGTGACCGTTGGATCCGAAAGATGGCCACCGAGCACGATATGATCAACCCTTTCTCGGAGAAGCAGTTCCGCGACGGCGTCATCTCTTACGGTCTCTCCAGCTATGGATACGATCTGCGGGTCGCCGACGAATTCAAGATCTTCACCAACGTGAACAGCACCATCGTTGACCCCAAGAAGTTCGACGAGCGCTCCTTCGTCAGCGTGGAATCCGACGTCTGCATCGTGCCGCCGAACTCCTTCGCGCTGGCTCGCTCGGTCGAGTACTTCAAGATTCCTCGGGACGTACTCACGATCTGTGTCGGCAAGTCGACGTATGCGCGTTGCGGTATCATCGTCAACGTAACCCCGTTCGAGCCGGAATGGGAAGGGTTTGTCACGTTGGAGATTTCGAATACGACGCCTCTGCCCGCGCGCATCTACGCGAATGAGGGTCTTTGCCAGATCTTGTTCTTCCAGGGCAACGAGCCTTGCGAAACCAGCTATAAAGACAAGAAGGGCAAATACCAGGGGCAGAAGGGAATCGTGCTGCCGAAGTTGTGAATTGCTTGACAGTCGCGCGCCGACGCTTCAGCTTGCGCGGGTCAACTCTTCGCGGATCACGCGCCGAATCGCGCTCTCAAGAGGAATCTGCTCCATGTACTGTCGCAGTGCGTCATTGATCAGAGTCTGGTAGTTTCCTCCGCCGGCTTGATTCACCTGCTCGCGAAACCAATCGAGAATTTCGTTATCAAGGCGGATTGTGATTCTGGTCTTGCCCTTGGGTAACGGAACAATCGCCCCACGTTTTCCCTTACTAAAGTCATATTCGCGCTTCATCGCTTTTCCTCGTATTGGCGTCGCTCGTTATTCGAAGCCTGCCATGCGGAAATAATTCGAATTCGTTCGCCTCTCCACGTGTAAACCACATCTAGGAGTCTTCCGAGTGCATCCATGCCGACTTTACCCATCGCTCTTCGTGTTCGCTAAAGGGATCACGAATGGTGATCGCGGCATCATCTTCGAAGACGGACACTGCGTCCGCAAAATGGATACCATGTTTGGCGAAATTCGACGCGTCTTTCTTTGGATCCCACTCGAAATCCACGAATGAATTGTATGTACAATTGTACACCCTGTCAACGACAAAAAAAACAAACCGCGCAGAACGCGGTTTGTGCTTGCTTCGAATCCTGATTTGCCCGGCGCTACTGTCCCCCGACCGCTTCGCTTTCCTTGTACATGTATTTAATGCTGGGCTTGTAGATCAGCAGGTTGGGCTCGCCGGTCCGGTTCATCTTGAGGCAGTACTTGTCGTACCACTCGATCACGCCATGGATCTCTTCATCGTCCTGTAGTACCACGACCATCGGCGTCTTAGACTGCATCTGTTTCTGGTAATAGAAATTTTCGGCGTGGGTTTGCTCTGGTGGAGCGGTCTTTTTTCCGTTCGCAGGACCTTCCCTGCGTTCGGGGCGCTCGCGGCGGTCGCCGTTTTCGGGTCGATGGCCATCGGCGCGGTTCATGGAAGGACGGATCAATCGCCGATTGGCAAACACCTCCGAGTCAAGACCTCTACCTACGGTGGTGGAATCCAGCGAATCTTTCATGGTGTTTGCTCCATGACTTGCACACCACTCCGGCAAACGCAAGCACCAGCCGTGACAGTCGAATTTCGGTCTGGCGAGACTCTGGATGTGTTGTTCCCAGGACGTCTTCGGGTGTGAACTTGGCGATACCCTAACACACCTCAACAGCCAATTCAATGAGCCGCGTCACACTACCTTTGTGGTATACCGCCGGTGTGCTCCAGCGACGTCGCAAATGCATCGAGCGCTAATGTCCGCAGCAAATTTCGGCGCATTCCGGTCTCAAGGTCGCCGAGTTGGCGGACCGCTTCAACCATCCAGGCGAAATCGACCTGTTCCGCCATTTTGCGGAGCTGAGCCTCAATATCGATGTTGCGCACCAGTTCCGGCGTTCCTGACTTCAGGAACAGCAGGTCTTCGAGCAACGCATACAACGTGCGGATCGTCTGGTCGATCTTTGCCTTTCCCTCGGCGCCTCCGCGGTACGAGTCGGTGAGCCGAAACAACTCACTGTGGTCCTTCTCTCCCATCGAGGGTGCGATCAGCGCCAATGCGTCCTGACGGGCGGCTAGATATTGCGCGAGATTCAGGTTGCGCGCACGGCCCAAACCACCGCCGCTGAGTCGCGCGACGAGAGCTCGTTCGCGGGGCTTGAGTTCCGGCCGCACAGTCCCCAGATAGCTCTCAACGTCTTCCAACCGCAACGCCGACAGACGCAAGTGCATGCACCGCGAACGAATCGTTGGAAGCAATGCCGACGGATTGTCCGTCAGCAGGAAGATGCAGGCGAAGTCCGGAGGCTCTTCCAGGATCTTCAGCAGCGAGTTTGCTGCTTCTTTCATGAAGTCGGCTTCGCTGAAGATGTAAACCCGCTGCTTGCCCTCGGCTGGCTTGTAGTAAATCTCGCGAATCACATGACGCACCTGATCGACCTTCACCAGCATCTGCGGCGGATCGGGAGGAACGATGGTTACGTCAGGATGGGTTTGCACCAGGATGCGGGTCTCACGCTTGTCGGCGTCGCGCAGGTTCTCGCGGACCTCGACCGCCTCGGCAAATCGGTCTTCTAAAGCGTCGGCCTCGGCGATGCGAGTGCAATTGGCGCAAACTCCACAGAAATCGGGCAGACCGTCCGACAGAGGCCGTTCGAGACAATTCATCGTCTTGGCGATCATCTGGGCCAAAGTGAACTTGCCCGAGCCTTGTGGTCCTGACAAAATCACAGCGTGCGGAAAGTGATCGCGCGCCAGCATCTCGCGAACCGTGCGCACCACGTCGACGTTGCCGTGAAAGTCAGCGAATGGCATCAGAGTTCCAGATTCGCCTCCGCACTTGCGCGCCGGGCTCGATTGGACGCATCACCGGCGCCCAATAACCGCTCCCGTACGATCGCTACGATTTCCGGATGAACGACTTCTGCCGGACGTCGTGCGTCGACCATGGCCACTCGTTGCGGTTCCCGCCGCGCGATGGCGCGAAAGGCTTGCTGCACCCGCGAGAAGAACTCATAGTTCTCTTTTTCGAAGCGGTTCTCGTCGGCCTGTGCTCCATCGACAGCCACTTTGTTGCGCCGTCGCGCCCGCTTCACACTGTGCTCCACGTCGGAGTCCATCAGAATAGTCAAGTCGGGCCACAAGCCGCGACACAGAACCTTGTGGAGCTCCAGAACAGCATCGCTGCCCAGTTGCCTCCCTCCACCTTGATAGGCCTCAGTAGAGTCCGTGAACCGGTCGCACAAAACCCACTGTCCGCTTTCCAGCGTAGGCGCGATGATCTGGGCAATCTGTTGTGCACGCGAGGCGAACATCAAAGCCATTTCCGCCATCGGATCGAGACCTGCGGTGCGCGAGTCCAGCAGCACGCTGCGAATGCGCTCGCCGATTTCCGTTCCGCCCGGCTCGCGCGTGGTCAGCAGGTCAATGCCTTCGGCGCGCAACACGGCAGCCAGCTTTTCCAACTGAGTGGATTTGCCGCAGCCATCAAGCCCTTCGAAGGTGATGAACTTTCCCCGCATCGGATTCTTGCTCAAACGGTCATCATATCAACCGCGGACTGGTAGCTGTTCATTCGCGCGTGGCATGATAACCTCGAATTTCGCATTGTTGTCATGGTGAGCGACGAGGTCACTCTTGCTTTTGACTGGCAACTGGCGACCGACAACTGACAACTGAAATCGGAAGGGAATCGTATCGATGATTGAGCGACTGAAGGAAACCGGTGGATGGGCGTTTGGCTTCAAGGTCACCGGAAAAGTGACCGCAGAAGATATCAAGGGATTCGTGCCGCAGCTTGAGTACGCTATTGCTGAACGCAGGAAGAAACCGCTTGGCATTCTTGCCGACGTCACCGAGATGGACGGTGTCGATCTCGCTGCGCGCTGGGAAGAGCTGCGCTTTCTCCACAAGTATTCGGACCACATCGCGCGCGTCGCCCTTGTAGGCGCCAGCAAATGGGAAGACGTTGTATCCACATTCGTCGGAGGCACCGTTCTGTTTACCGCCGAAACACATTACTTCCATCCCAACGAGATTCAGCAGGCGTGGCTGTGGGTAAAGACCGCCAAGCACGCCGATGACGTTCCGGTTCGTCCCATTTACCAGGGCGGAATCTGGCGCGACTACCAGGAAGAGTTCAACCTGTAATCTTGCTTTTATCCGGAAGTGTGGGTGCGCCATCCTTTCCCTTCTTTTAAGAAAGGGTGGGATCGAGTCCTTCACTCCGCCATCACGTCCTCGAACAAGTCGGTTTCGAATTTTGCCACTCGCGGTTTGCTAGCAGCCGCGAGATGAAACATCTCGTGCGTCGGCATCTTTCCCAAGTTCTTGCGCAGCCGGTCGAAAAGTGGAGTCTGGGTTTTGTGCAGCATGAACGCCTGGTGCTTCTTCTCGAAGCGGTCCCTTCCTACCTCGATGCGCGCCGTAACCGTAGGAGGCGCAATCGGCATTCGGTCTGCTAGCACAAAGTCGGCCGTACAGTAATAGAGCTTCTGTGCGCGATGCGGAGGGTGGCCTTGCTCCAATTGCGCCGGGTACCGGTCCGGTCTTCCCGCCCATTCAAATGCCTGGGTTGCGAAGGCGCCTGCCATGGCGTGATCAGGATGGCCGGTCAGACCTCCGTCAGGGCCGAAGGTCAGGACGATGTGAGGGCGCAACCTGCGGATCCCCAGCACCAGGTGTCCGACGACCTCATAGAAGTTGGCCCGGTCGAGCTTGCTGTCGGGATAATTCAGTACCTCGCAATGCGTGACGCCGAGAAATTTGCACGAATCCAAAAGCTCGGCCGTTCGCAACTCAGCCAGTTCCTCGTCGGTCTTCGCCGAACCCCGATTCTTCGCAGCGGTTCCGGCGGTGAGGCAAATCACGGAAGTTTCTACGCCACGGTCTGCATACAAAGCGAGCGTTCCGCCGAAGGCTCCGGCTTCGTCATCGGGATGGGCGGTGATGCAGAGGAGTCGGAACATGACACCACCAGATTATCGCAAGAGTCGTGTCCAGAATTTGGACGGGACGCCTCCGGTACCCCCTCCCCCCTATGTGTAAATTCCTCGTTTTCTTAGGGATACACGATTCCCCGCCTAAATACGTCAAGCTAAAGGAGTTACATGCTAAAGTACTGTTAAATAAGGAGTTACGGACTGGCTTTTTCGGATGGAGAGATAGTAGGGTGGAAAGTGGAGCGGGCAAGGGCAGGACATCAGGGCCTCCAATAGAGCTATCAGCTATCAGCCGTCAGTTCATAGTGCCATACCACCGAAACAAAGGCAGCAAAGTACAGCAGTGTCCTAACGGGCGGAGTGCGCCCATGATGCGAGGGTGACACGGGTTTTAGGGGCCGTCAACTTACGTTGGTAACCGCGGCAGGGAAACTTTGGTAACTAAGTATGCGGTCGCCGAAATCGAGAGCGTCAGCTACTACCTATAGCCCTTGGGCCATTAGGGCATAGTGAATTCAGTCCAAGGGCCAGAAGGGATACCGCTATAATCGGCGCACTTAAGACCAGGGGGATTCATGCGGTGGCGGCGATCGATGGTGTACGCGGCGCTGTGGCTGATGATGGCGGTTACGGTTGGCAGGGGTCTGGCGAAGGAATCGAAGTTCCTGCTGGTTTCCGATATTCACTTCAATCCCATGGCGGATCCGTTGCTGGTGAATGAACTCGCCGCAGCGGACCCGTCGCAGTGGGAGGCGATCTTTGATCGCACGACGCCGACAACATTCAGCCAGTACGGCTCAGACACGAATTGGTGGCTGCTGAAGTCGGCCATGAGACAGCTTCCGGCGACCTTGCGTCACCCGACGCTGATCATGGTGACCGGCGATTTTCTGGCACACAATTTTCCGGCGACTTACCAGAACGCCACGCACGACTCCGATGCGGAGCACTACTGGACATTCGTCCTTAAGACTGCGGAATTTCTAGCGCTGGAGCTGCAACGCAATTTCCCGGGGACGAAAATCTTCATCACTCCCGGAAACAACGACAATGACTGCGGCGACTATACGATTGAGGCGAACGGCGATTTCCTGAACGGTACCGCGCCGATTGCGCGTGAACTGGCAGGCGGGGATGCCCAGTTTATGAGCAACTGGAGGGCCTTGGGCAGCTTCAACGTTCCGCACCCGGAGCTCCCAGGTGTGCGAATCATGTCTCTCAATAGCATCTTTCTGTCGCAGAAGTACCAGGCCCTGAGCTCCGCCCACGGATGCGCGCCGGTGTCGTCAACGGCGGCTGCGGACGTCTTGCAGTGGCTGGAACAAAACCTGGCGGCCGCGGCACAGGCGAATCAAAAGGTCTGGCTGATGTTTCATATTCCGCCCGGCATTGACGGCTACGCCTCGGCGATGAAGCAGCAAGCGCTGTTGAACAGCGGCGCGACGCAGAATCCGGAGACGTGTGGCAACTCGATTGTGCCGATGTGGGTTCCGGAGTGGACGGCGAAGTTTGATGCCTTGCTGGCGAAGTATCACTCGACTGTCATCGCCAGCTTTGCCGCGCACACGCACTCGGACGACTATCGCCTGATTGGCGCTGCGGGGCCCGAGCGAGAGTTCGTGCTCATGAATCCGGCGATTTCGCCGATTTACAGCCAGAATCCGGGCTTTCGGGTGGTGAGTTATAACCGCGATGGGGTCGTTACCGACCAATCCACCTACTACTTGACGAACCTGTCGGCCGCCAGTGCGAAGCAGAAGGGACGGTGGAAGAGGGAATACACGTTCACCCGGCAGTGGAAGGCGGGAGCGTTGAATGCGTCGAGCTTGAGCCGGGTGTATGACGACGTGGTAGGAGACGAGTCGGCGCGCGGCAATTGGCTCAGACTGTACGCAGTGTCGGGCCCGGCGCTGGAGGGCGAGAAGCCGATTGCGCGGGCGCTGTATTGTGCCGTAGAAGGGTTGAGCGTGGAGGGGTACAGGGAGTGTGATTGCGAGGCGAAACGCTAAAATCAAAAACAAATTCAGCCGCGGATATACACGGATTGGCACGGATGAGGATCGGGAAAGAACAAAAGCAACCGCGGATTAGGCGGATGACGCGGATCGCATGAGAGCGAAGGGCAAAGGCAAAGGCAAAGGCAATATCAACCACCGATGAACACGGATCTTCACGGATCGAATTCCAACAAGAGTCAAAATCCTGCGCAGCAACTGCACAACAGCTGCCGGTAGTCAGTTGTCAGTGGGGACGCGTGGTGTGGTGGTAATCACGATTACGCTGATCAGAACGAACAGGGTCCCAAGAATTGTGCGCAAGCCGAGCGATTCGCCGGCGAAGAAATATCCCAGCAGCACGGCAATGACAGGGTTGACGTAGGCGTAGGTGCCGACTTTGGTTGGCGATTCATGATGAATGAGCCACACGTAGGCGGTGAAGGCGATGATCGAGCCGGCGACGATGAGGTAGAGCAACGAGAGCCATGCAGCGCGCGAGACGGCTGCGGGATGGAAATTGCGAAACTCTCCCAGCGCGGCGGACACCAGAGCGAGTAGCACTCCTCCGCTCAACATTTGCGCGCCGGAACTCATGACCTTGGATTCAGGTAAGGGGAGTTTGCGGGAGAGCGCAGACGCGACTGACCAGCCCATCGAGGCGATAATCAGTGCAACCGCTCCTGCGGTGGCCACGGGCGCGCCGCCGAGATTGAGCGAACGGCTCACCAGCACGGCCACCCCAGCCAGGCCGACCAGTAGCGCAACGGCGAGGCGAAGGGTGAGCTTTTGGGTCCGCAGGAAGATGATTTCCGAGAGAGCCATGAAAGCTGGAATCGTAGCCAACATCACCGCGGTGAGCCCGGAAGGCACAGTTTGCTCGGCCCAGAAGACCAGTCCGTAATCGACGACGAAGATCAGAAAGGCGATGATGAGTATCGACGACCATTGACGTGCAGTGGGGGAGCGCTCACCCCGCGCGAGCATCCAGACGTAAAGAACGATTCCGGCAGCAAGGAACCGCATCGCAGCGAGCAGGAATGGCGGGACTTCATGAACGCCGATGCGAATGGCGAGGAAGGTCGATCCCCAGACGAAGTAGATGATGGCGAAGGCCAGCAGGGTCTTCCAGGCCGGGGGGTGGGCGGCGGGGGGCATCACACGTAGGTTAGCGCAAGAAGTACCGCAACTGCTCTCGGCGTGATCGCACCTGAATCCCACCCTTTCCCAAAAGAGGAGAAAGGATAGGGCACCCATATCTTTCGGGCGTAGGTTGCGGGACTGCGCGGAAAACCAGTTTGGGCGCGGTGCCCCATGTTATTTTGCGGTTACTCTGCAATTGCAAGCTGTCGATATGCTAGTCTGGCGTCCAACGCGACACTTTCAGGCACCGCCGGGTTTGTGCAGGTGCCGCTTTCGTGGGGAGAACAACGGACAAATGGGCCCGAGTATGTGGCAGAAGATCTCCAATCCTTTCCTTCCAGTCACTTTGCTTGGCGCTGCGCTAATTTGCAGTCTTCCGCTGAGTTGCTCTCCTTTGTTCGCGCAGGGGGACACGGCCATCCTCCCCGCGGCGGCCACTGCGGCGCAAGGACACTCTGGCGACGAGATGGCGCCGGCGAGCGGCCAGCCGCAGAACCCGCTGGCGATTGGAACCGTTAGCGGAACGGTACTAGACATAACGGACGTGCCAGTTTCCGGTGCCGAAGTCAGGCTTACTCGCGGGACCACAACGCCATCACAGGTGACTACCACCGCGTCAGACGGCCAATTTTCCTTTACCAATCTTGCACCTGGACCGTTCGAGCTAAGCATCGCGCTTAAGGGCTTCAAGACGAAGACCGTATCTGGGGCAATACCGGCCAGTGAAGGCTACCTGGTTCCGGCGGTGACGCTGGAGTTGGCTCCGGTGGTCACCGATGTAAGCGTGCGGCTGACGACGGAGGAGATTGCAGCCGAACAGATCAAGGTGCAGGAGCAGCAACGGCTGATAGGGGTGATCCCCAACTTTTACGCGAGCTACGTGGCGGATGCCGCGCCCATGAATACAAAGCAGAAGTTTGGGCTGGCGTGGAAGGCGGCGATCGATCCGACGTCGTTTGTGATCGCGGGAATTATTGCTGGAGGGGAGCAGGCGGACAATTCGTTCCCCGGCTACGGACAGGGCGCGGCGGGTTATGCGCGGCGCTTCGGCGCGGCATATGGCGACTTTTTTATCGGCAACTACATCAGCAATGCGATCTTGCCATCGATTCTGAAACAAGACCCACGCTATTTTTACAAGGGCACGGGGACGATCAAGTCGCGCATACTCTATGCCCTGGAAATGTCAGTGATGACGAAGGGCGATAACGGAAACTGGCAGCCGAACTACTCCGGGATTCTGGGGAGCCTGGCGTCGGGTGCCATCTCGAATCTGTATTACCCAGAAGGCAGCCAACACGGTTTCGAGACAACGTTGAACAATACGCTCATCGGGATCGCGACGGGGGCGGGGGTAAACATCCTGCAGGAGTTTGTGTTTCCCAAGGTGACTCCCAAGAAGCCGCCCAAGATCGATCATCCGACCACATAGGCGCGATCGCCCGCAGGCTGCTTGCGGAATGCTGCAAGTTCCGCGATAATAGTTCTTTGCCTCCAGCAGCGGGGGTCCAACTAGCGCCGGCTGGTGCTAGTTTTGGGGTGTGGAGCGAGCAATCGCTGGCATATCCGTCTCGCCTGAGGGAAAAGCTGTGCCGCTTGCGGCTCCCTGAGTTAAGCTACTGATTTTGATGGCTTTGGCACATGAGCTTGTGCGCGGAACCCTGAATTGCAGGAAAGGAAATACCTTCTGTGTTAATGATTCGCCTCTCGCGCCGTGGTGCGCGCAAACAACCGTATTACCGTATCGTCGTGATCGAAAAAGACCGCGCCCGTGATGGCCGCTCGGTGGAAGTGGTGGGCACCTATAACCCGCGCACCAATCCCGCGAGCGTGCTACTGAAGAGCGACCGCATTGCGTATTGGACGGGCAAGGGCGCCCAGTTGTCCGATCGGGTGAAGAAGTTGGTAGACAAAGCTGCAGCGGCACCAGCGGCAACGCCGGCGGCGTAGGACAGAAAGCGGAGACATGGCGACTGCTCAAGACATTCCCGCGTTGATGGCGCTGCTGGCGAAGGCGCTGGTGGATGCTCCGGACGAGGTGTTCGTCGAACCGTTTGATGAGGACGGGCAAATCGTTCTGGAGCTGGAAGTAGCGGAGAACGACCTGGGGCGGGTCATCGGGCGGCAAGGACGCATGGCACGGAGCCTGCGGACTATTCTTGGCGCGGCTGCCTCGAAGACACGCAAGCGCTATCAGTTGGAGATCGTGGAATAGCTGGCTTCATCACCATCGCGCGCGTGCTGGGGCCGCAAGGCCGGCGCGGCGAAGTTGCGGCTGAGTTGCACACGAGTTTTCCGGAGCGCTTTGCGGAGCGACGCGAGCTTTCGGGACTAGCGAACGACGGCAGCCGTCGCACGTTGCAGCTTGAGGAACACTGGTTCCACAAGGGACACGTGGTGCTGAAGTTCGCGGGCGTCGACAGCATCAGCGATGCGGAGCGACTGGCCGGGATGGAGTTGCAGATTCCCGCTGAAGACCGCGCGGAGTTGGAAGCGGGCGTGGCGTACATCAGCGACCTGGTCGGATGCGAGGTCGTGAACCGTGGTTCGGTAGTGGGCTCGGTCGCGGATGTGCAGTTTGGAGCGGGAGAAGCTCCGCTGCTGGTGGTGAAGCGCGGCGAGCAAGAGTTTTTGGTGCCGTACGCTGAGGCGTTTCTGAAGCAGACGAATTTGGCGGCTCGGCGGATCGAGTTTGAGTTGCCCGAAGGCTTGCTGGAGGCGCAGTCTCCGCTGAACGACGAGGAGAAGCAGCGGCAGAAACTGGAAGCGGATGAAAGCCGGGTAGCCGGTGAACGCCGCAAAGGGCATAAATAGTTTGGAGGTCCCCATCGCTTAGTGCGAAGTGGGGAGGCCGGAATGAAGTTCGAGATCCTGACGATTTTTCCGGACTTTTTTCGCGGGCCGCTGGATTACGGCATTGTGCGCAGAGCGCGCGAGGCCGGGCTCATTGAGATTGCGATTCACGATTTGCGGACGTTTACGCATGACCGCCATCGGACAGTAGATGATCGTCCGTTCGGTGGAGGCGAGGGAATGGTGCTCAAGCCAGAGCCCATTTTTGAATGCCTGGAGGCAATGGGCGTCGCTCCGCGTTCGGAGAGGCTGCAGGACGATGCGCGTGAGACGGTGGTGCTGCTGTCGCCGCAAGGGCAGTTGTTCACGCAGAGCGTTGCTCAGGAGTTGGTCAGCCACGAGCGGGTGGTACTGATTTGCGGGCGCTACGAAGGCGTGGATGAACGCGTGAGCGAGTATCTCGCCGATCGCGAGATTTCCGTCGGCGACTTCGTATTGAGTGGCGGAGAGTTGGGCGCGGCGATCATCGTGGATACGGTGTCGCGACTGGTTCCGGCCGCGCTGGGTAATGCGGCATCGGCGCAGCAGGAATCGTTCACGGCGAATGTAAGTAATGCGCCGGTGCGGGGCGAGAATGAGCCGCCGTCATCGACTTGCGGATCGGGTGGATTGCTGGATTATCCGCACTATACGCGTCCCGCGGAGTTTCGCGGGATGCCGGTTCCCGAAGTGCTGGTGAACGGGAACCATGACGAGATCAGGCGCTGGCGGCGACGCAAGGCGCTGGAAAAGACATTGAGCAATCGTCCTGATTTGTTGCGCGGGGCGGAGTTGAGCAAAGAGGATCGCAAACTGCTGGCCGAGATTGAGGCCGATGAGGCGCGCAGATGATGGACGTGATCCTGAAGCGGTTTGAGAACCCGGACGAAACCCGGGTGTTCGAGAAGGGCAAGTTCGAGATCGTGAAGATTGGCGGCATGACGATCGGCCGCGCGACGTATGAGCCGGGCTGGAAGTGGTCGGAGCATGTGGGGAAGGCGATGGGCGTTGCGATTTGCAGCGTGGAGCATGTCGGGATGGTGGTTTCCGGTACGGCTACTGCGGCAATGGACGACGGTCGCGTGATCGAGATGCATGCCGGCGACGTGTTTTACATACCGCCCGGACACGATAGCTGGGTGGTAGGCGGCGAGCCGTATGTTTCGCTGCACTTTATGGGCGCGGGTGATTACGCCCGCAAGCATGAGCAGTAAATCGGCGGACGCGGTCTGCCGGTACACAAGATTTTGGCCGCCGCGAGGCGTGCGACATAGAAGGAAAAAGAAAAATGTCGAATTCACCGATTATTGACCGTTTGATTGCCAAGACACGGCGCACCGATCTTCCCGAATTCAAGTCGGGCGACACTGTTCGCGTGCACGTAAAGATCAAAGAAGGTGACAAGGAACGCGTGCAGATGTTCGAGGGCCTTGTGATTTCCAAGAGCAAAGGCACGCACCCGAGCTTTATCGTGCGCAAGATGAGCTTCGGCCACGGCGTGGAGCGTATTTTCCCGCTGAACTCAAAAGTCATCGACAAGGTAGAAGTGGTGCGCTCGGCGCATGTGCGTCGCGCCAAGCTGTTCTACCTGCGCGCACTGCGCGGCAAGGCTGCCCGCCTGCGCGAAGTGGATGTGCGTACGAAGAAGGCGTAACACCCCTCGACCTCAAAATGTAACGCCCATCGTGTCTCGTCATACGAGCCGGTGGGCGTTTTAGCGTTTGTCTTTGGGCCGGACGAATTTCAGGGCCGTGTGCGTGGCTGAATAGCCGACGACTTTAATGTCCACCAAGCCGGCCGCGCGTCCGGCGCTGAGGACTTGCAGCTCGGTGATGTCTTTGCGGCCCTTGGGATAGACGACCCAGATGGCTCCGTTTGCAGGCAGCGAGGGGATGAGTCTCTTGACTCCGCCGAGGTCTGACGCTGTGGTAGCTCCGAAGAAAATCATGTCGGAATTCACCAGTGGCTTTTTGTTTGAAAACGCGGCGACTGTTTTACGTGCGTCTTGCATGGTGGCGTCGCCGGGCAAATGAACGGCTGAGAGTATCAGTCCGGGTTTGATGCCGAGCTTGTCAGCGGTAGTCTTGGGATGGAGGATGGCGTGCGCCCATTTCGCGGACTGTTCGCCCAGTTCGAAGGCTACGGAATTGCCAGCCCACTTGAGGCGAAGGTCGCCATCGCTTGCGACGACTGATTTGAGCGCATGGAAGGGAATCTTCAGTCGCTGCTCACCGCGGAAGATGATCTCGCTGGTTTCGAGTAGGGCCTTGCCTTGAAACCACTTTCCACCGGACTTCATCCTGCACTGGATCTCGCGGCCCATCATGCCTCCATGGCATGGCAGAATTGCTTACCGCGCTTCAACTTGTCAATTCAACAAATAAACCCCGCCTGCCGGGGTGGCGGTAAGCGGGGTTTCTCCAGCGCAGCCAGTTTTGGCTAGCGTCTGCAACACGGTTCGCGAGTGCACTTCGGATTTTGATTACAGCTTCGCTGCTACTTCGAGCAACGCAATCGCTGTGGCAATCCAGAGCGCGAACGCCACCGTATTAAGGGTGACGCGGATCGCGGTATTGTCGATCAGCCAATTGTATTTCGCGTCCATAGGTTTCTCCTTCTTGAGTGGTGTGCGCCCGGCTTGCCTTGCGGTTTCACCGGTTCAGCATCTATGGACTTATACGCACGAGGTGCGAAAAGGTTCCGTGCGAAAGTCGGCTCGCGTTATCAATCCCAGAAATTGTTGACTAATCGCTGCTTATCGGTGACCAGCTTTTGACCTACCACTCTGTGGGATGGAGTTGTAATCGTCTATTCATCTGGTAACGCGATTTCGCCCAGTTCCCAATATAGGCTACGCAGCGTCTGCGGGACTCTTACACTTCTGCCGCTCAGCATGCTTTCGAGTTGCAGTGCGTTGACTGCGGCTTGTCCCTCGAAATGGTTGTTGGTCACGACAAACGTCTTCTGCGCTTTGGCGGCAATGGTGTCGATGCGACCCTTCCATTTTTCCAGTTCAGGGCGAGTGTAGAGGTAGTTGTAGCGATCATTGCGCGAGTCGCTGTCGAACCATTGCTCGTAATTGCGACCATGGAGACGCACGTATCCAATAGAGGAGGTCACACGCTCGCTCGGGGTCACGCCTTTCCCCAACAGCGGCTGATCGATGTTGCAGAAGGCAATGGCTTTCTGCGCGAAGTAACGGAGGGTGCCTTCGTTGGTCCAACTGTTGTGGCGCACTTCAACCACGAGCGGATACGACCTGAACGTCTCCAGCAGGCCGTCAAGATAATCGTGGTTGCGGTCGGTGTTTTTAAACGAGATGGGGAACTGAAGCAGCACAGCGCCCAGCATGTTCTCTTCGGCGATGGAGTCGAAACCGGCCTTTGCCCAGCGCTCGTCGTTAGGGCCAACCTGGATGGTTGCGGCCGAGGTGCTTTCGATGACTGCGACGGGTGAATGGGTGAAGGCACGATTCAGCTTTGCGGTGAATAGGAATCGCGGATTCGCGTGCCGCGCCATGCGACACCACAGTTTGCCCCACTCCGGTTTGATGTGGCCGTAAAACGAAGTGTTGATCTCGAGCAAGTCGAAGTACTGCGCCATGTATTCGACAGGATGTTGCGTCTTCTTGATTTGAGCGGGATAGACGATGCCCTCCCAGTCTTTGTACGACCAGCCAGCTGTGCCCACGTAGACTTGCGAGGATGCACTCATCCGTGAACGCAGGGTAGCACAGCGTAAAGCGGTGGAATTCGACCGCGGTGGCTGATTTTCTCTTGCGTTCTGGTGGTTGTGATTAACGTCACAAGGGGGCGTGATACGTGATATAGGCCGCGCGCTTCCCGTGGCTGTATTCCTACCCTTGCAAGCAAATCCATTCTGTCCGGGAAGCAGAAATGAATGAGCTAAAAAAGAAGTGCTGGCGTGAAAAAGTGACCGCCGAAATCACGGTCACCCACGTTCAGGAATTCGCGCAGGAACTCGGAGCCAAACTCGACGTGGCGGAAGTTGCCCAGTTTCTCAACCACAACGGCCTGGCCCAGAATGTGTGGATTCACATGATGGAGGCGGGCGAGCAGTACATCAAGTCGAGCCTGCAAAGCAAATTAAAAGCAATCGCCGTGCCGCAGAATTGCCGGGCCAGCGTACCGGCGCTCATGGTGCAGTAAGAGTTCGATTTGGCGGTGGGCAGGGTCGCCGCTGGATTCATATCAGTAAATAACCATTACTACCCAATAAATCCCTCCGGGATTACTCACGCTGGGGGCGAAGCAGACCCCCAGCGAGTATTCCGCACTTAGAGGTTGGGAGAGAATCGTTTTCAGGCTGTTCGGTAGCTTGGTCAGGTCCTCGGCGGTCCATAGAACGGCGCTGGTCACTCCGGGCAGGGCGTGAGCTTTTTCGCCATCGAGTTTGTCGTCCAAGGCCATGTCGCAAGCCATGTTCGTCAGCTCAGCGCGGGGCTTTCGCATCGGCGTAGGGAAATGCTGAGCGCGCACGTAATCGTTGATCGATTGCTGCGTTGCTGCATCAGCCTCCAGTTCCGAGTAATTTGGGTAGACGTGGGCAAAATCCTCCGTCACATAGACCAAGTTTCCATTCCTGACGACTGCAATTCCGACAGCATTGAACTTGGGGCTCAGAATGTTGGCGCGGTGCATTGGTGACTGCATCAGCATGACGTGAGCGTTGGGTACATCGTTATCGAGAGCGATGTTTTCGGCATCGCGATCGCTGCGCACATTCTCGTCGCCCAGCCTCAACGCCAGCGGCTCTTCGCCATCCAACTGGTGCTGCAGCTCGTCAGCTTCCGCCATCCGTTGCGAGTGTTTGCGCGCAGCCCGCGCCAGTTGCTCGTTGGCTTCCAGGGGAGCGACACCCTCTTTGGCCCGCTCCTGGTTGATGAGCGAGAGTAGTTGTTGTGCGCCGTCGGCATCAACCGTGGCTTGAGATTGCGAGAAGGCCGTCGCCACCAGGTAAAGCAGCAGGCATAGCAACCAGGACGCTCGCAAGAGTGTCCTCAGCAACAGCGAATTGCCTGCTTTGCGACGCACAGCTTACTTCCTGAACAGTTAGACGTGCGGTGGCGTGTTTCCGTTCCTGCCACTGCCAACATACAATACAGAAGCAGTTCTCCGTGACATTGCAATGAACGCTACTGTGATTCTGTTCAGTTTCGCGGGATTGTTGGTGGGCGTGGCCGTGATGTGGCTCGCCGGTCGCCTGCACGTGGCCGCTCAAGCCGGGCGCAAAGCCGAGCTGGAGCGGGACCTCGCGTCGGCGAATGCGCGCCTGCTGCAACAGCAGGCGGAGAATTCTGCTCTGCTCGCCGCGAAGTCCGGTCTGGAAGCGACACTGGAGAGCGAACGACGCAGCAATGGCGAGAAACTCCGATTGCTGGCGGACGCCAGCGAGGAGATGAAGGTGCAATTCAAGGCGCTGGCTTCGACAGCACTGGAAAGCAACAATGCCAGCTTTCTGCAACTGGCCAAGACCGAGTTGGAAAAGCAGCAGTTGGAAGCCGAGAACGAACTCGAAAAGCGCGAGAAGGCCGTGGAGACGCTGGTAAAGCCCATAGCCGAGTCACTCAAAAACGTGGATGAGCATGTGCGCGCATTGGAGACATCGCGGGCCGAAGCCTACGGCAACTTGACCTCACAAGTGGCATCGTTGCTCGAGACGCAGAGGGCGCTGCAGACGGAAACGGGGAACCTGGTCAAAGCGCTGCGCGAGCCGCAGGCGCGGGGACGATGGGGTGAGTTGCAACTGCGCCGTTGTTTGGAGTTGGCGGGCATGCTGGCCTATTGCGACTTCATGGAGCAGGTGACTGTCACGGGAGAGGATGGGCGCAGGCGTCCCGATGTGGTGGTGAAGCTACCCGGCGAGAAGAACATTGTGATTGACTCCAAGGTTCCGCTCACGTCCTATCTGGCAGCGCTTGAGGCCCCGAACGACACTATCCGCAAGGACCGCCTGTCTGACCATGCGCGCCAAGTTCGACAGCACATCGAAAACCTGAGTTCGAAATCGTACTGGACGCAGTTTGAATCAACGCCCGAGTTCGTGGTGTTGTTTCTCGCCGGGGAAGTGTTCTTTCGAGCGGCTATGGATGAGGACGCCGAGTTGATTGAATACGGGGTGAGCCGCAAGGTGATTGTGGCTTCTCCGACGACACTGATTGCGTTGCTGCGCGCCGTCGCGTACGGCTGGAACCAGAAGAACCTAGCGGAGAGTGCGCGAGAAATCAGCAAGGCGGGCAAGACGCTATATCAACGGCTGAGCGCAATGGCTTGGAACTTCGAGGACATCGGAAAAAGACTGGGCGGCGCGGTGGATTCCTACAACAAAACCGTGGGATCAATGGAGCGGTCGGTTTTCCCAATCGCGCGCAAGATGCCCGATCTCGATCGGTCGCTATCGGCAGCGGACCTTCCGGACTTGCATCAGGTTGAGAAAACGCCGCGGCAATTAGAGTCGCCGGATTGGCAGCTGCGGCCCGAGTTGGATCCTCTATTGCTGGAGAGCGAGGACGCGGACCTCAGGGAGCCGTAAACCAGGATGTACTACGCGCGTTCGTGCCTATATGTAATTCTGACTGGATTGAACACAAAGCAGACGCCAACCGACGGCTGTCTCGCTTTTGACACTGATTTTATGCCGCTGGTATCATTGAGTCTCCGACGGTATTTCCCCTCCCAAATAGCGTCCCCGTCGTCTAGCCTGGCCTAGGACATCGCCCTTTCACGGCGGTAACACGGGTTCAAATCCCGTCGGGGACGCCAAAATAATCCAAGCAATGAGTTAAACACCCACTTCTATCGCACGGTGGTTTGAGCAGCGGACTCCAGCCAGCTCTCCATTTGCTGATGATCAACCAGACCGGCTTGCTGTTTGACGAGGTGTCCTCCGGAAAACACGGCGAAGTTTGGAATGCCGCGCACATTGAAGCGGGAAGCCAAGTCGGGATAGCGTTCGGTATCCACTTTGAGCACGATGGCTCGTCCGCTCATTTCAGCAGCGGTCCGTGCGACTTCGGGAGCGGCCATCCGGCAAGGGCCGCACCAGGCAGCCCAGAAATCGACCAGCACCGGCACCCGAGCCCTTTCGACGATCTCGTTGAACAACTGAGTATCGACTTCCACCGGTTCACCAATGGGACCCAGCGACGCCTTGCACGCTCCACAGCGTCCGGTGTCAGCCAGATGCTCGGCGGGGATGCGGTTCTGGCGACCACATGTCTTACAGGATCGCAGGATGGGCACGAAACCTCCTGTCAGACACTTTGCTTTTTTCCGGAAGCCCTCTTCTCGATCCTAGGGTTCGTGGCCCTTTCAGGCTTGGCGACGGGTCGGCCAATCGAGGCGTCCTTCTTGGTCTTCAGCAATAGCTTCTTGGATTGCGCCACTCGCAGCGCTTCTTTGGCATTGACGCGCTGTTTAATCTCTCTATCTTCTCCCGTGTCGGGCATGTCTTCTCCTAGTCACCTGTGCGGTTGCATAGTTTCTTGTGTTCGTCCGACGCTGTTTCAGTGGCCAGTGGAATCCCCATGCCGGCTGGCCTCGAACAGGAACCAGGTGTGCCGCTCAGTCTCGTCGATCCAAACTTCGATCAGGCTGGTCGTGGCCACGTCGTTATGATCGTCGCAGACGCCATGGGCCTCGCGCAGGCGCGCGGTCAAAGCCATGTTGTCCTCGCGTAACTCGGCCAGCATGTGCTCGGGCTCGACATACTCGGCGTCGTTGTCTAATACGCGTTGCAACCGGGCGATGTGGCCAATCGAACGGAGTGTGGTTCCTCCAATCTTGCGAATGCGCTCGGATATCGGGTCGGTCATCGCGAACAACTGGTCGCCCTGCTCGTCCAGAAGCAAGTGATAATCCCGGAAGTGAGGTCCGCTCAGGTGCCAGTGAAAGTTCTTGGTCTTCAGGTAGAGCGCAAAAACGTCAGCCAGGATAGCGTTCATTGCTCCCGAGATATCTTGGGTCGCTCCCGATTTCAGGTCGGTAGGAGTAGCCAAAGGAGCCAACTGTCTGCGTTCCTCTTCTTGTATTCCCGCAGTCGATTTCTTTATGAGTTCAGTCCTCGCGATTTGATCGGTGAATTTGTATTTCAAGGCGACGGTTACGAGTTTTCGATGTCCGATCGTTTGGAGTTGTCGCAGAGATTGTTAGACGATGGCGGAATCGTGCCGCTGGTTTGCACCAACGGTTACGTCCGCATCCGAAATTTATCGAAGACTGACAATCAACAAATTGGCCAGCGACTGGGGCACGGTGCTGAAGTCGCCGACGAAGCGCAACTCACGGTAAGACCGTTGGATTATGGCTTGCGTTGATGTTCGGCGGGTAATCGATCTCTGCTGTTGCTGGTTACGGAACTCTTACAACCTGAACGTTACTCTGCTGGTGCGGATCGGTTACCAGAGAGTGCAAGTACTACTGTCACAATTATTTGCACAAACTTGGGTTGGTGCATGGCTTTGGATCTCCTACGCATTAGGGCAGGAATTGCAGTTTGCCGGCTCACACCTGCTGGTATCGCTATTCTCGTTTAACATCGGCATTGAGATTGGGCAACTCCTTGTGCTGCTGTTGATGCTTCCTGCGCTGGTCCTGTTCCGGCGCGTGGTCCCGGAACGGACGGGAGTCATCCTTCTGTCCGCACTTGCCGCGCATACTGGCTGGCACTGGATGTTGGAACGCTGGGCTGTACTGAAGCAGACGGAATGGCCACGCCTCGACGCTGCGGCGATTCTTACGCTCGCGCAGTGGCTTGGAGGGTTGTTGCTGGCTTTTGCCGTTGCGCGGCTCCTGGCTGGCCGGTTGGGGTGAAAGTTTCGCGTGCCCGCCGAATTACCAGAGAGCGAAATGGAGCAACCGACTCGAGCGGCATAGCGTAACGCCAAAATAACCCCGGGTCGGATTTGGCCGGCTCTTTTGCAGGAACTTCCGTCGACGTTTTCAACAAACGTCTGATGCAACACATTCAAAAAAATCTATCCGTTGCGCGCGTGTTCGAGTCGAATGCGGTAGCATAATCCTGTGAAGACGGGGAGGGAAAGAGAACGAGAGTTCTCGCCCTTCCAAAGTGTATTCAGCAGCCGTTATTTTTGCAATGGTTGTCGTTGGGCAGCCGCGCCCTTTGCATAGGTTGTTGTTGCTGTGAGTGATTTCACCCGCCGTAACCGTCTCTGCGATACGCACACTCTTCGTCCGTCTTATCCCCCTGCTTCAAAGAACGCGATCGAATCCAGGCCACTCGGCTCCCCTAAAATTTACATTGGAGAATTGCCATGCCCGTGACCCACGTCGATTTTCCGCTGGACGAGTTAACTCGTCCGCGAACGGAAGAAGAAATTCAAAAGACCTTGGCGCGCGAACGCGCGAGACTCGCCAGCATGATGGGCTTGGATAGCGGCCCGGTGCGTCACTTCCAGCGTCCTGTCGAGCGACCGTTCACCGCCGAGGAACGCGGAAAGGTCACGATACTTTTTGGTGGCCTCACCTGGAAACATGAAAAGGTGATTCAGGCGGTCTTTGAGGGATGCGGCTACCGCTGCGAAATCCTGCCTGTGCCCGACGTCGAAGGCTTCCAGTTGGGCAAGGAGTACGGCAATAACGGGCAATGCAATCCGACGTATTTCACCGTGGGCAATCTGGTGAAGCACTTGCAAAGCCTCGAGGCTCGTGGCCTCACCAAACAGCAGGTCATCAACAATTACGTGTTCTTCACTGCTGGCTCGTGCGGACCATGTCGGTTCGGCATGTATGAATCCGAATATCGACTGGCGCTGCAGAACGCCGGCTTTGATGGGTTCCGCGTGCTGCTGTTCCAGCAGAACGATGGCGTGAAGGCCGCGTCCGGCGAGGCGGGACTGAAGTTCACAGTGGATTTCGGCATGGGAATGTTTAACGCCCTGAATATTGGCGACATCATGCACGAGATGATCTACCGCATCCGGCCGTATGAAGTGGAGAAAGGCAAAACAGACAGAGTGTTTCACGAGTCGATCGATCAGCTCTGCACCATGCTGCGCGAGCGCAAGCCATTCGAAGACCATGAAGACTTGCCGGACTGGATGACGAAGCGCATCAAGGCGAGTAAAGGAGCGAAGTGGGAGATCTGGGTCAACTCGCTGCTCAAAGTTCGCGAGCAGCTTTATGGCGATCCGTACAAGGATGCCTTGCAGGCGGCGCACGATCATCTCGGGACCATCGAGGTGGACCGTCTTCGTGTTAAGCCAGTCGTCAAGATCATTGGCGAATTCTGGGCACAGACCACGGAAGGCGACGGCAATTTCCACATGTTCGAATTTCTGGAGCGTGAAGGCGCTCAGGTGCTGGTCGAGCCCATCGGAACCTGGATTATGTACATGATGTACCAGGTGAAGGCTCGCGCGGCCGCGCGACGCTCGCTCGATGCTCCGTACAAGAACGTCAATTGGTGGGAGCTGCACAAACTGGCGAAGAACGAGCTCAAGTTCCGCCAGAAGCAGTGGATGATTGGCGCGGGCGAACGCGTCTATGCGCGCCAGTACCATCGCGTGGTCGAAGCGCTGGGCAACATCGCCCACCACCTGATTGACCAGAGGGAAATGGCGGAGCTGGCGAACCCGTTCTACAACGAATTCGCGCGCGGCGGCGAAGGTCACCTGGAAGTCGGCAAGAACGTGTATTACACCAAGCACCGTCTGTGCCACATGGTGCTGGCTCTGAAACCATTCGGTTGCATGCCTTCGTCACAATCGGACGGCGTACAGTCCGGCGTGGCGAACCACTTCAAGGAGATGATCTTCCTGCCCATCGAAACTTCAGGTGAAGGCGAGATCAACGCCCATAGCCGAGTCCAAATGGCGCTGGGCGAGGCGAAGGTCAAAGCGCGTATGGAGTTCGAACAAGTCCTCCAGTCAACCGGCAAGCGGCTTGACGACATCAAAGATTACGTTGGCGAACATCCTGAGTTGCGAAACCTGTTCTATCCTGTGCCGCACCGTGAGGGTGTCACGGGGATCGCGGCGAACTTTGTACTGCACGTCAGCGACTTGATGAACGGTAAGGCGCGCCTGAAACGGATGCCGGTGCGCGCCACCGGCAAGTTGGAAACCGCAGTCGCATAACTGTGAATGTGCCGCCGCCGGGTTTCGTCAACGCCCTGCGTCGAAGAGAAAGGACATTAGGACGATGGCCGAAGTCGAAGTGCCGAGAGTCAGTGAAGCAGCTCCGACTTACCGATTAGATGTTGAATTGCACGAGCTGCTCATGAAGCCGCCAGAGCAGCCGCGCCTGCTGCCACCTCCGCCGAGCGGTACGCTGCAGACGTTGCCGGAGCCGGTTTTTCCGCAGCATCCGGAACTGATGAATGCGCCGGACGAGGATTTCTTTCCCGAGAACGGGAGGCGCAGCTGGGACGGCAAGCACATTTACCGCGCCGTACGGGGCTGGGCTTTTCCCTTCATCCGCTCGCGCGTGATGCCGGGAGATTTTCATCCGATCATCGCGTACCTGTTTAACGAGTGGAAGTGCAACCTTGACTGCCACTACTGCTGGGCGTTCGACAACAGCGTGCGTGGGATGACTGAGGACACGGCAAAGCGCTCGATCGACTGGCTGCGCGACGCGGGTGCCGGAGTATTGGCACTGATGGGCGGTGAGCCGCTGTTGCGTCCTGACTTTGCGCACAAGATTATTTACTACGCGGTGAAGAAGGGCTTCTGGGTGTATTTGCCTACGAATGGGCGACTGATGTGGCCTAAGGTGATCGACAAGATCGCCGACGCCGGTGTTGGCACCGTCAACCTCGCGGTTGATTCGTGGGACGACGTGCCCGGCAAGGGCTTGCCCAAGGCGATGGTGCCGATTCGAGAGCACTTCGATTACCTGGTCAAGAAGCAGTACAAGTACGGGTACTCGGTGTTCCTGAACATCAACATCTGCGGCAACAACATGGATGACGTCCGCCGGTTGACGGAGCTTGCGCACGATAACGGAATCGCGACCGACTACCACATCTGCGAGTCGCCGATGACGGAACAGCCACAATTCAAGCACTTGTATTCGAATCCGACATTCATCCGCGAGAAAGACCATCCCGCGGTAGCGGAACTGGTGGACTGGCTCATCGACAAACAGAAATCCGGATACCACATGGTGAACTCGGTACAACGCTTGGAGCAGATGAAGAACTTCATCCACGGCGACTTGGAAGACTGGAACTGCCGTGCGGGCCACAATTCGCTGGTGGTTCGCGTGGATGGCACGCTGGCGCCGTGCTTTCCCATGTACTCGGCTGGCTATGACTGGGGCACCATCGAGAACCACAAGTTTGACGCGAAGCAGTTGAAGGACATGAAGAAAGAGTGCCAAAAAAGCTGCTTTTCAACCCTGAACCACATACTCGCGTTTTGCTACAACGATCGCCGGGTCATTACGTGGCTGCTCAAGCAGGCCAAACATGGCTTCCGGCGTGTTGAGGGCAATTTCGGCGACTGACGGCTGCATTCTTAGGAGGAGTTGTGGATTCGCATCCTCATCACGAGCACGGAAGCTGCAAGAGCGGCGCGCAGAAGATCGATATACAGCTCGACGCCTTGGCGCATTCCGCGCCACCGGAGGAATCGCTGCCCGCGCGCATCCTGGCGAAGTCGCGCGAGGTCGCAGCCCAGTCCGGACACTCGGCGGTGTACAGCGTTGGCATGGACGTGGGTTCCACGACTGTGAAGGCCGTCATCGTCAACGCACAGACGGACGAGATTATCTGGCGCGACTATCAACGCCACGAGACCAAGCAGCCTGAGAAGACGCTGGAGTTCCTGAAGCGCATGCAGAATGAGGCGGGCATTGCTCCGCACAACTGCCGCATCTTCATCACTGGATCGGGCGGAGGTGCGCTCGCCAATTTGGTTGGAGCAAAGTTCGTGCAGGAGGTGACGGCGGTTTCACTCGCGGTCGAGAAGCTGCATCCCGAAGTGAATTCAGTCATTGAACTCGGCGGGCAGGACGCGAAGATCATCGTCTTCAAAGAAGACGAGAACACCGGCCGCAAGAAGAAGATTCCATCGATGAACGACAAGTGCGCCGGAGGCACTGGCGCGGTCATCGACAAGATTAATGCCAAGCTGAAAATTCCGACGGAAGCCTTGGGCAATCAGGGTTACACCGGAATCAAACTACATCCGGTGGCAGGGAAGTGCGGTGTCTTCGCGGAAACCGACATCAACGGACTGCAGAAGCAGGGAATTCCTCCCGACCAGTTGATGGCCTCGCTGTTTGACGCCATCGTTCTGCAGAACCTGACCGTGCTTACGCGCGGCCACACGCTGCGGCCGCACGTGCTCTTGCTGGGCGGCCCCAACAGTTTTATCCGTGGGATGAAAGAGGCCTGGCAGCAGAACATTCCCCGGATGTGGGAGGAGCGCAAGGTCGAATTGCCGGCTGGTGCGAAGCCTGAGGAACTGATCAAGGTTCCGGAGAACGCGCAGTACTTCGCAGCGATCGGCGCGGTCGAGTTCGGCAAGGACGAAGACCCCGAAGTCGGTATCTACATGGGCACTGAGTGTCTGGAAGACTACATCGCTGTCGGCCGCCAGGCGGAGAAAGCGAAGTCGGGTAGCGCGGGGCTCAGCGCGTCCGACGAAGAGTTGGTCCGGTTTAAGCAGCAATACACGATTCCGAAATTCATCGGCGCTAAGTTCACCGCTGGTGAAACGGTTCACGGCTTCATCGGCATCGATGGCGGCTCAACTTCGACCAAGGCGGTGCTGCTCTCGGAAGCCGGCGACGTCCTGTGCAAGGCGTATCAGTTATCGGGCGGCAACCCAATCCAGGACACCATCGACATGTTCGTCGCCGTTCGCGAGCAAGTGGAATCGCAGGGCGCGAAGCTCGATGTGCTGGGCGTGGGCACGACCGGATATGCCAAAGATGTCCTGAAGGACGTACTAAAAGCCGACGTGGCGCTGGTGGAGACCGTAGCGCACACCGAGTCTGCGATGAAGTTCTACAAGAATCCGCACGTCATCGTTGATGTCGGCGGACAGGACATCAAGTTGATCGTTCTGAAAGACGGGCGCGTGAAGGACTTCAAGCTCAACACCCAATGCTCAGCCGGCAACGGATACTTCCTGCAAGGCACCGCCGAAGGGCTGGGTTACAAAGTTGAACAGTATGCCGACATCGCATTCTCCGCAACTACGATGCCAGTGTTTGGCTATGGCTGCGCAGTGTTCATGCAGTCCGACATCGTCAACTTTCAGCGCCAGGGTTGGCGCGGAGAAGAGATTCTTGCCGGATTAGCGGCGGTGTTGCCCAAGAACATCTTTCTCTACGTCGCAGGAATACCGAACCTGGCGAAGCTCGGTTCGCGCTTCATTCTGCAGGGGGGCACGCAAAAGAACCTCGCTGCGGTGAAGTCGGAGGTCGATTTCATTCGCTCGCACTTCCACGGTGTCGATCACGATCCTGAAGTCATCGTGCATGAGCACTGTGGAGAATCCGGCGCGATTGGCGCGGGAGTCGAGGCGGTTCGTTTGTATAAGAATGGTCATCGCACTTCGTTCATCGGCCAAGATGCCGTCCAGAGCATCAATTACCGCACCACACGCAGCGAAGACACGCGCTGCTACTTCTGCAAGAACAACTGCCTGCGCACGTTCATCGACGTGAGTGTCGGCGAGATCGACAAATCCTCGCCGTTGCCTGTCTTCAAGTCGAAGGTGCCGCTGCAGCAGGGCGAGCGGCGTCTCATCATTTCCACGTGCGAAAAAGGCCAGGTTGAGGACGTGAACGCGATGCGCGGCATCAAGGCCGGCTTGGACGCGCTGAAGAATGCCAATCCGAACTTTGTGGACATCGCCGCCCGCGAAGTGTGGCGGTCGCGTAATCCGCAGAGTGTTGCCGATCCAGTACCGAAGGCATCGTGGAAATCGGCGGTCAAGCAGCGCATTGGATTGATGCAATCCCGGGCGACGCATCGCGTCGGCATGCCGCGGGTGCTGAACATGTATCTTTATGCCCCGATGTTCAGCGCCTATCTCGAGAGCCTCGGCGTGCAGCCGGAAAACATCATCTACTCCGACTTCACTACGCAGGAGATGTACCGTGCGGGTGCGGGTCGTGGCGCAATCGATCCCTGCTTCCCCTCGAAGATCGGCATCCCGCACGTGTACAACCTGATCTTCCTGAAGCACGCGAAAAAGCCGCTCAACACCATCTTCTTCCCAATGATCGACACGATGCATCAGCCGCTGAAGAATTGCACGGGGAGCAATGCGTGTCCGACGGTGACGGCGACGCCAAACTCCGTGAAGGCGGCGTTTACCAAAGAGAGCGACGTCTTCCAGGAAAATGGAATCCAGTATCTGGATCCGATTCTCAACATCCACGATCCGAAGTTGTTCGGTCTGCAGATGTTCCAGACCTGGGGCCCGATACTCGGCCTGTCGGAAGAGGAGAATGATCGCGCGATTGAAGTGGCGTATAAGGCGCTGGAAGACTTTGACCAGAACATGCGCAGCCGCGCCCGTGAAGTGCTCGACACGCTGGAGCGCGAAAACAGACTCGGCATCGTCATGCTGGGCCGCGTCTATCATCACGATCCTGGTTTGAATCACGAGATCATGGAAGAGTTCCAGAAGTTGGGCTACCCGGTGTTCTCGCAGACTTATCTACCTACCGACGACGACATGCTCGATCGCTTGTTCGGCGAAGAGGTTCGGTCAGGCGCCATCACTCACGCCCTCGACATCAAGGATGTCTGGAAGAACGCCTACTCCGGCAGCACAAATCAGAAAATCTGGGCCGCGAAGTTCACCGCACGCCATCCCAATCTCGTCGCGCTGGAGGTTAGCAATTTCAAGTGTGGACACGATGCGCCGATCTACAGCGTGATCGAAAGCATCATCGAAAGCTCCGGCACGCCTTACTTTGCGTTCAAGGACCTCGACGAGAACAAGCCGACAGGATCCATTAAGATTCGCGTCGAAACCATCGATTACTTCCTCAAGCGTTATCAAGAAGACCTGCTCAAGAAAGCCGATGCTGCGAACGAGCTTGAGCGTCAACTCGCAGAACTCGAACGCGCGCTGCGAATGCCGTTGACGAGGCGCTCGGTTGCGCAGCAAGATAGCTTAGTTCCGTTGCCGCAAGCGGTCGAGGAACCGCGTCTTTCCACCGCTTCGGGGGACGATTGAGCGCGAAATGACCACATCCAATCTCGGGACCGAACCAATGCCACTCACGACTGACACCAAGAAAGTGATGTTTGAGATTTATCGCGAAGCCGACTTCAGCGGCCGTTACAAGGTGGTGTACTTCACCGAGCTCGGCGAGCATGACAAGGAAACCGAAATCGCTGATGCGATGCGCGGCGAACATATCTACGACGGCTTCCTTTTGCACCGGGAGCGCAATCAGGCGAAGCAGGTTGTGGATGAACTGCTGGACCGGTTGAATCGCGGCGAGCGAGTAGGTCCGTCCGACATCGAGCAGGCACTCCAGTCGTTTCTTGCCTGATGGTTCTTACGAGGCTTTTTCTTCCGGGCGATGAATAGGCAGCAGGACCGTGAACTGAGTCCCACGTCCTTGCGCGCTGACCACGCTGATCGTGCCGCCATGCGATTCGACCATGCGGCGGGCCAGCGAAAGTCCTAAGCCTGTGCCGTGGCCCTTTGTGGTGAAGAACGGACGGAAGATGTTGGGCAGATGTTCCGGTGCGATGCCCTTGCCTTCGTCCGCTATGACAATGGCTACTGCGTCTTCTTCCTGCTGAACCGTGACCCGGATGGCCCCCGCCTTGTCCATCGACTGGATGGCATTGAGCAGCAGGTTCAGTAACACCTGGTTGATCTGGTTGGGATCGTGCTCGACCGGCGGCAGTTCGTCTTTCACTTCGAACTCGATGTTGATCCGCTTGGTCACTGCCTGCTGACGCGCAAAAAGCACCGCATGTTCGGCGGTACCCACGATATCGGTTATGCGGAATTGCGGCGCTTTGGGTCGAGCAGTGTCGAGCAACTCGGTCAGAATGCGGTTGATCTGCACGGCTTCCTGCTTGGCGTCTTCGATCACCTCGCGGGCCACGCTGCTGTCGGGCAGGTCGCGGCTGACAATGTCGAGCACGCCCGCAATGCCCGCCAGTGGGTTGCGTATTTCGTGGGCCAAGCCCGCCGCCAGTTCGCCGAGTGTTGCGAAGTGCTCGGCGCGCGACATCTGCGTCTGGTGCAGACGGTTAATCTCTTCGCGACTGGCCTTGAGTTGCGCAACCATGTCATTGAAGTCGCGGCCCAGATCTCCGATTTCGTCGTTGCGATCGGCGAAGGTGACAGCCACGTCCATATCACCTGACTGGACGCGTGCAAACTTTTCCTGCAACTCCATCATAGGACGGCGCACCTGCACCGCGAGCACCATGATCACGGCGACACAAATGATGAAAGCGCCGCCCGCCGCTACAGCAATGACATCGCTGCGCGGTCCGGGCGCCAGCGATGACGATACCAATAGAAATAGTAGAAGGCCGTTAAGCAGCACCGCGGCGATGGGTAGCACGGCCTTGAGCGCCCAGTTGATCCGCCGTTTGCGGACGACGGGTGCGGGCGTTTCGGAGGGTCGCGCATCGCTCTTCGCGATATTCCGTGCTGGGGCGGGCCCGCTCATGACGTGACCAACTGTACTACCTTGTGACACAATTTCGTGCCCTCAAAACGATCCAAACTGAAGAAGCACGGAGCCGGCTCATGGGGCCAAATCTGAACCGTCTCCGCACTCTTCAGCCTGGTTGGTCCTCATGCGTACGCGTGTAAGCCGGGAAGCAGATACGTTACGCCGAGGAATGTGAAGATCACCACACCAAATCCGAGAATGGCGAAATAGGCTGCTCTGCGCCCGCGCCATCCGCGCGTAATGCGCATGTGTAAATAACCCGCATAAACCAACCACGTAATCGCCGCCCAGGTTTCCTTGGGGTCCCAGCTCCAGTACGAACCCCATGTCCGGTTGGCCCAGTACGCGCCTGCGGCGATCATGCCGGTCAACAGCGGGAAAGCAATACAGATTGTCTTGTAAGTCACGAGATCTAGTGTGTCGGCGCTCGGCAACAAACTCTCGAGGTCAGACCGCCGCCACAGCAACATCAGGTACAGCAAGGATGCAAAGACTCCGGTGACCAGTCCGCCAAGGATGAACGGCGATGCGGCCAACGAAGTCGCGTAGAGTCCTTCCTGATAGGGCGAAGCGTAGCTCGCGTCACGCACTCGCAGTACGAACGCCGCCAACACGATGACTTGCAGCAGCACTCCGATGAAGACCGCTTTGTTGGCGATGCCGTAGTACGATTCGTTTTTCTGCATCCGGCCCAGCGCGTAGAACACCAGAGGAACCAATGCGGCTACGCCCGCCATCACGAACAACCAGCCCAGGTCGGGCACGGTGACGAACAAGCGCACGCCACGTCCCAGGAACACATCGCTCTTTTCTTTCGCATCCCAGGCGGTGACTGACAGACCGCCCCACTTCTCGAACCGAGTAGCGATGACGGCGATGTAGATCGCGCTTATTAGGCCGCTGGTCAATGCGAGGAATGTTTCGGTCGGGAAGTGGTCTTTGATGAGGAACATCATGGCCAGCGCGAAACTCACCGCGCAGGCGGCATAGCTCAACATGGCCAGGGTAACGTGAACGTGCAGCCAAGTGGATTGCAGCGCGGGAACCAACGGCCTGACTTCTGACGGCAACAGTTGCATCAGGATGACGCACACCACCGCCAGCGGCATGGTGATGCTGCCGATAATCTTTACCCCAAACTTCTTTTCTGTGATCAGCGTCAGCGCCGCTACCGTCCACACGAAGCTAAGGAGCATTTCATAAATGCCGGCGAACGGCGGACGTCCCGCCAGATACCAACGGTGCGCCACGGCGAGGGTGTTAGCTGTGAATCCGATTGCGGTTGCCAGCGATGCGAACTTCACATACTTAGTTGTGCCGGTTACGCCGAACCCCATGTACAAAGCCCCGGCGCCTGCGTAGAAAATCAATGCGACATAAAGAAGATTGCTTTCGTTGTAAAGAGGCCCGCCGGCCTTCGCCGCTCCCAGTAATGCCGTTATCAACAGAAAAGCCACGCCGAGTCCCACCAGGATTAACAGCGCATTACTGCCGGTCGTGACTGGCGGATCCATTCGTACTACTCGTGCACGTGTCGCCATCGTTTGTCTCCTAGTTCCTTCCCCTCGCCGGTTCTTACTTGACCGCTACTAGCGTCAATTCGTGTTCTTCTTGGTCTTGCTTGTGCGCAGAGCGAGGAGTGATTGACGCCTGGTCTAGTTCTGTCCGAATGCTGTCCACTACTTCGTTGAACTTCTGCTCGAACCTGTCTTTGTTCTTGTTGGCCTGTCCGCCGATCCACAACACCAGCTTGCCCTGGGAGTTGGGAACCGCTACCACCCACAACCGCATGTGCACCATGTAGAAGGCGACAAACAGTCCAACGCCCATCAGGACACAACCTGCCCAAACCAACCATTGGCCGGGCTCGTGGGAAACCTCGAGGCCAGTGAAATAGCCCATTTGCATGTCGCGGTACTCGAATTTGTAGTCCGCATCTTGCCCTTGGCTCACTGGGTTATACGCCGGGAAAATCCACTGGATCGCCGCCTGGTCGCTACCCGCCTTCTTGATTGCCAAGCGAAACGCTGGATTCACGACATCGTCAGAACGTTTGAATACCTGGTTGTCACGAATGAAAAAGTCTGGAATGAATTCCGCCAGAGTTACGGTGGTGTTTCGATCGAGCTGTACCGGCTCATTCATCTGCAACGTGATCTGTTGGGCCGCTCCGCCGTTTGCGGTAGCCACGACCTTGACCCCCTCGACTTTGCCGGTTGGTCCATAGCTAGCTTGATAGAACCGCAGTCCGCGGTACACCAGCGGATCGTTGACCACAATCTCTTTCGTCTTGACTTCTTTGCCGTCCTGAACGACACCCAGCTTGGACCACCATTTCTTCGGCGATCCGTCGGCGTAGTTTTCCTGTCCAGCTTCGTAGCACTTGATGCTGAACGGAAGCGCTTTCTTGGCGCCGGTGCGTAGCTCAATTACGTTGCCGGTCTGTCCTTTTTGCAGCATCAGGAATCCGCTATAGCCGAGCAGCCCGTCGATGATGCCTCCCGCAAATATCAACAGCAGGCTGGCGTGGATCACATACACGGCCATCACCGAAAACCGATGACGTTCGCAATACAGCGAACTCTGGTCGCCGTCGGTAATTCTCTCTACCGGCCAGCGCAGTTTCTTCAGCGCTCGCTCGGCAGCATTTACACCTTCAGTCGCGTTCTTGATTGGCAATTCGGCTTTGGTCGGCAAGCCTCCGCGAAAATGCGGATCGGTTTTGCGGTACGGCCGTGCATAAAACCGCCAAGAATTGGGGAAGCGATCAACTGATACCAGGACGATGCTCAGGCTGAGCAATCCGAGCAGGGCGAGAAACCACCAGGCGTGAAAAATATCGGTAAGTGTCAGGCGATCGAGCCAACGCAGAGTTTCCGGGGAATACGCGGCTTGCATTTTCTCGGGGTCGGTGACCGGGCGCTGCAAGATAAACGTTCCCAGGGCCGACGAGATGCCTACCAAAAGCAGTAAAATGATGCCCGTGCGCAGATTAGACAGTGTCTTGTAAATTCGTTTTGGTATCGATAAGATGTCGAAAACCATGAGTGCTCCTCGACCTTCAATCAGTTCCATCGCACGTCGGGAGCCAAACGTATCCGCGCCGCTAAGTCATTGAAAGCTAAGCATGGGGTATTTGGATTTGTGATAAGCGGACATCCGCCCACTGAGCCATATCACCCAAATTAGTGATTAAACCGCGCACCAGTCGCGGTGGTTTCGGCGTATTGCGCCGTTGTTAGCGCCGCTGCTCGTCAGAGCACTCATATTTCTCGGTGCTGTGAGCAGCAACTGAGGTCTTTCTGTTGGATTTCGTTTGCCCAACGATCCAGCAGTGAAGGAAGAGTGACTTTCCAAGACGCTTCCTGGATACGAACCTAAGTCGGCCCAATTTTGATTGTGAGCACGGCACCAAAGGTACTGGTGTCCAAGCGGTTAACTTACTCGGGGGGACTGCGCGATTTCACGGTGCGGCTGTGGGGGAAAACCCATTTCCAGCGCCGTCCGGGACTTTTCAAACGGCTTTCCGAGCATCGAAAATTAGTAGCTAAGTACTTAAGGTTCAGCAATTTAGGGACGAGTCGAGCCGGCAGCGGGTGGCCTAGGTAATTGCGGCACCCGTATTGCACTTATGCATCTGCTGGTTGGAGGAAGTTGTGACCAAAGCAGTACGGTCGATTCTGGTGATGGCTTTAACGCTTAGTTCGTCGTACGTGATGGCGGCCATTCACCCGGTTCCGCTGGACAAGAACACCGATTCGGCCAAATGTATCGAATGCCACGAAGACAAAGCCAAAGGCAAGTTTGTTCATTCGGCGATCGCCATGGGCTGCACCAGCTGTCATGAGATTCGCGTCAACAAAGATGTCACGCGGGTAAAGCTGATCACCGCCAGTCCTTCGGCGGTTTGTCTCACTTGTCATACCGACAAGAATGCTGCCGACCTCAAGGGCACGGTTCATCCCCCAGCGGTTCGCGATTGCATCAAGTGCCACAATCCGCACCAGTCTGATTACAAGTACCAGCTGATCAAGGCCGACTCCGGTGACAAAGGCCAAAATCTTTGCCTGGAGTGCCACACCAAAGGCATGAATGTCCCTGACAAGGGTAGCCGTCATGCTGCGCTCGATATGGGTTGTGAAACTTGCCATGTCACCCACAAGGTCGGCGAAAAGGGCAAGATCGAATACGACTACCACCTCACTAAGGCGACTCCGGCGCTTTGTCTCGACTGTCACGACGCCACTTCAGCCGACCTGATCAAGGCTCATCAGGGACAGCCCTTCGCGACCGCCAACTGTGTGCAGTGTCATGATCCTCACCAGTCACGCTCGCCAAAGTTGATGCAGGCTTACACTCATCCTCCCTTCGCCGAAGGAACTTGCACTACCTGCCACGCTGCGCCGAAGGACGGGAAGGTCGTCCTCAACGAGAAAGACGTAAAAGCGGTCTGCGTGACTTGCCATTCCGAGCAGGCCGAGAAGATCGAAAAAGCGAAAGTGCAGCATCCCGGAGCGCAAGGCGACTGTACAGTCTGCCACAATCCCCATGCCGGCAAGACCCCTGGATTCATTCAGCCCGATCCGGTTTCGGCGTGCCTGGCTTGTCACACCGAGCAAGCCGAAGGAATGAAGAAAGCGCATCTGCACCAACCGGCGTATGGGTTAGGCTGTGCGACTTGTCATCAACCGCACGGTGGAAACAACGACCACCTGCTGCGCGCCCAGGGCAACGCACTGTGCCTCGAGTGTCACGGCCCCGATTCAAAGCCGAAAAAAGTCGAAGGCCAGCCGGGAATGGCAATTTTTGGCGGAGAAGTTATCCTGCCAGAGGACTACTATCAGAGGAACAAAGTTATTATCCTGCCGATTAAATACGGCCTTGGGCACCCGGTGACGGGGCATCCGGTGCAGAACGTGATGGATCCCGCTGACGCCACCAAAGTGAAGAAGCAGATTAACTGTATGACGTGTCATCAGCCGCACAGCTCGGCACAAGCCGACCTGCTGGTGAACGATCAGGCCAACAACATGGCGTTCTGCGATACCTGCCATAAGAATCGGCTGGAGATCGGCGCGAACTAGAGATTCGGAGATGGGAAAGATGTGGAACGTGCGGAACAACTTGATGAAGGCCGGTAACGCCGTCGTAGCGGCAGCCCTGCTGTTGACGCTGCTGGCGCCGTCCGCTTCGTTTGCCGACAAGAAAAAGAAGACCACGCAACCCGCGGCAACCGCGCCGTCCAAGCCGCAAATCGACTTCAGCAAGCTGGCTTGGCCCGGTCCGCCCAACATTCCGCGCGTTCGCTACATCAACTACATGGCTGGGCAGAAATTCGACGTAACCCCTGTCGACCAGCAGCCCAAGGTCAAACAGACCTGGATGGATCGGCTCGCTGGCACGCAGCCGGATAAAGACCACAAGCTGAAGCAAATGCCTTTTCAGTTACTGGGGCCGAATGGCATGGCCGTCGACTCGAAAGGCAACCTCTTTGTAGCCGACCAACGGGTGGGCGCGATCTTCATCTTTAACACCGAGACCCGCGACGCGTCGCTGATTCGTAATAAGTTCGAAGCGACCTTTGAATTACCGAACGGCGTCGCCATCGACGACGACGATCGGATCTTCATCTCCGACGGAAAGCTGCACCGCGTACTCATCCTGAACGCCAAGCACGAAGTTGTTGACCAGATCAAAGAAGGTTTGGTCGATCCCGTTGGACTGGCCATCGACACGGAAAATCGCCTTCTGTACGTCGCCGACACGCAACTTGACCAGATTGTGGTTTTCGACGCCGACTCGCTGAAGAAGTTGCGCACCATCGGCACTACCGGCAAGAACCACGAGTTGACCACCCCGGGTAATTTCGCCGGCCCGACTGGCGTCGCCGTGGACAAAGACGGAAATGTGTACGTGACCGACACCATGAACTTCCGCGTCGAGATCTTCGACGGCGACGGCAAGTACATCAGCCTATTCGGCCAGCATTGCGACAGCTACGGATGCTTCGCGCATCCGAAAGGCATCGCGGTCGATAGCGACGGACACGTCTGGGTGGCCGACCCCATGCTCGACATTCTTCAGATTTTCAACACCGAGGGCCAGTTGCTGGCTTTCGTCGGTGGTCACGGCACTTTGCCCGGACAGTTCTCGTCGTTAGTGGATGTGTATATCGACAAGCAGAATCGAGTTTTCACCTCCGAGCAGTATCCCGGTCGGGTGCAGATGTTTCGTTACATCACCGACGTCGAGGCGGAGAAGTTGAAACAGGAAAAAGAACAGCAGCGCCTGTTGGATCGCGCTGCTAAGACCCAGCCGGCTGCAGCGCAGGCCGCCGAGGCTAAGGCCCCGGACGCCAAGCCGGAGGAGAAGAAGCCATAGCGCAAAGTTCTCTGGCTGCCGCGGCGGCCAGGAAACCGGGAATCTAGCACGACCGGGTTCCCGGGAGCAGTAAGAACGATTAGTTGTACCCGTTAATCCTTATTAGCAGTACGACTTTCAGGAGGCCTTAAGGCTTATGAAGAAAGTAACGTTTGTCACTCTGTTAGTTCTGGCTTTCGCCACGTTCGCTGTGGCCCAGCCAGGATGGAGTCCCGCCACTGACGTATTGGGCGCTCACCTCAACTATGGTCGTGGCTGCGCTGCCTGCCATGCTCCGCATAGCGGCGCACGCGGCAACGGCATTGCCACCACCGACACCACCACCGGCAACGTGGCCCTCTGGGGCCAGGACGTTGCACCTCTGTTCGGCAAAACCATCATCACCGGTCAGACCGATACCGGTAGCACCTATGTTGAAGTGCTGCCTGCTTCGTTCAGCGCCGGGACGCCCGATGTGGGCGGCATCCTGACCTGCCTGAGCTGCCACGACGGCAACTGGGCCAAGGGCGCGATGATGCAGAACAAGGTCTATGAGACCGTTCCCAGCACCTATGCCTCGAACAACATTCCGACCCTGCTCGGAAACGACGGCAACGGCACTGGCGACTACCTCAACGACCACCCAGTGGGCCTGAACGCCGTGATCGGTTGCGGCGGACAGTACAACTGGGATTGCGTCGTTGTGAACGGCGCGATCACCTATCCTTCGGGCACGAAGATGTACCAGTTCGTTCAGAACTACGGCTTCTTCGTCAGCCCGGCAGCCTATAACGGCAACCCGGTTGTTCTGTGCACCACCTGCCACAATCAGCACTTGATGAACGTGGTAAAGGTCACCACCGGTTCGAAGAGCGGTCTAGCCACTGGCTATTACGCGACGATGTTCTTCGTTCGCGCACCCTATAACCCGGCCACCACCACTGTAGGCGCAAACCAGACGGCGCAGTTCTGCCGTCAGTGCCACGGTGGCGAAGCCAACGAAATGAACAATGGAACCGCCGTAACAATCTTCTAGTTCGGCGTTTGATCGGGGGAGGGAGTCTCTCTCTCCCCCACTTTTTAAGATTGCAATCATAAGAGGCAACATGAAGTCCAAATTCTTACTCTGCGCACTTCTTCTGCTGGTGGTGTGTTCGGCGTCAGCCCAGGTCTCGTCACACGGGCAGACCCTGATGGCCAAACAAACCATGGCTCCGCAACTGCAACCGACCGGAAAGCCGGTGGCCCGCGTTAACGGCACCGTCCTGACTGATCAAGACCTTCTCCGCGAGATGTACGCCATCTTTCCGTACGCCAAGCAGCACAACGGATTTCCCGCTGACATGGAGCCCGGCATCCGCCAGGGTGCGCTGAAGATGATCGTCTTCGAAGAGCTGGCGTATCAGGATGCCCAGCGCCGCAATATGCAGGTTCCGGCAGACAAGCTAGCCAAGGCCGAAGCCCAGTTCCACAAGCAGTTCAAGACCAACGCCGAATACCAGCAATTTTTGAAAGCGGAATTCAACGGTAGCGAGAAAGCGGTTAACGAGAAGATCCGACGTTCGCTTCTGATCGACCAGTACCTGAAGGCAGAAGTAAACAACAAGTCCACGGTCACCGTGGCAGAGGCGAAAGCCTACTACGACAAGAACCCGCAGCGCTTCCAATATCCGGAATCATTCGCGTTCCAAAGTATCTCAGTCATTCCGCCCGAAAATGCCACCGCTGCTCAACTGAAAGAAGCTAAGAAACGCGCCGACGACGCTTACAAGCAGGCCAAGGCCACCAAGACAGCCGAGGACTTTGGTTTGTTGGCCGAAAAGATCTCAGAAGACGACTATCGCGTGATGCTGGGCGACCACAAGTGGGTGGACCGCTCGAAGCTGCCTCCGAACGTGGCCAGCGCGCTGCTTGCCATGAAAAAGGACGATGTCAGCAGTCTGTTGCAGGTTGATCAAGCCTATGTCGTGGTTCGCCTGAACGGGCACCGGCAGGCGGGCAAGGCCAAGTTTGAGGACGTTAGGGCCGGTCTGATTCCCGAACTGGAGAAGACCAAGACGAATCAGGTCCGCGCCGCTCTCGACACCAAACTGCATCAGAACGCGAAAGTTGAAGTTTTATAAGTACCTGGCTGAAAGCTGGTATATGTTGTGCGCACTCATAATCGCAAGGCGACGTTATTTTTAGCTGGATGGCTGTTTTTCCTGGTTCCCGCGGCAGCGCAAATGAACGTGGGCGACAACGTCCAACTTACCGGGAATGGGAACCTGTCCGGCGGCTATAGCGACAACTGGGGCAACCAGATAGGTTCGAGTCACGGCTTTAACTTTGGCGGTGTCGCCTCGATCGGCGGTTATTACTATAGTCCCAACTTCCTGTCGTTCAACGTCACTCCGTATTACAACCAGAATTGGGCCAACTCCAATTCTCAAACCACCACGAATTCCAGCGGAATCGCTCTCAGTTCGTCGATTTTTGCCGGCAGCAAGTTTCCCGGCTCGGTAAGTTACAGCGCCGACTTTAATAAGGAAGGTACCTTCTCGCTGCCTGGCTCCCAGAACTATGTCACCAACGGTAACGGTCAGGGCTTCGGCGTGGGTTGGAGCGCCAACTTGCCTGACGCTCCGAGCGTATCGGTCGGCTATTCCTACGGCAACTCCAATTATTCGGTGTATGGCACGAACGAGAGCGGCAGCACCAGTTTCAACAATTTCTTCGTACACTCAGCCTATCGGTGGGACAATTTCAGCCTGGCTGGCGGTTTCAATCACAACAACTCCAGCGCCGAGATACCCCAGATTTTCAGCACAGGTCAAACGGAATCCTCCACCTCCGACAGCACCGGCTATTACTTCACCGTCGCGCATCCGTTGCCGTTGCATGGCAGCACATCGGTCAACTTCAATCGAACCGACCTGAACTCCGACTATCTCGGCTACAGCTTCAACGGGACGATTGATACCATTAGCGCCTTCGCCGGTATCAATCCCACTTCAAAGTGGAGCGTTTCGACCAGCGCCAATTACACCGACAACCTGAATGGAGTGCTGTACCAATCCATTGTCCCCACTGGCGCTTCCACGACGGGTGCTGCAAGCTTGGCCGCCGGAGGTACTACCGCAACCACCGCGCCGGCGCAAACCACGGATCTCACCCAGTCCGAGTCCTCACACGCTTGGGATTTCACGGTGGGCAGCGGTTACGCCATCGCCCCTAATCTCCAGATTCGCGGCCAGTACGAATGGCGCGAGCAGCTCTACAACGGCATCAACTACACTGCAAGCGGCGTCACCGTCGGGGCGATTTACGGCCGTACGATCTTCGGCGGCTCATTCAACGCCAATGCTTACGTGACTGACAACGACTCCAGCAACATCAGCGGCAGCCAGCTCGGCTTCTCTACGAACGCGAGCTATAACCGTCAGTTTGGCCGTTGGAACGTTACCATGTCGGGCGGCTACGGGCAGAACCTGCAGACCTTGCTGGTCGCATATACCACGTCGTCCTATAGCTACGCGGGCAGCGTGGGCCGCCGTTTCGGTGCGTTCGTTTGGACCGCCAACGCCGGAGCATCGCACAGTCTGCTGACCGGACAGCCCGACAGTGCTTATTCCAGCCAGAGTTACGGTACTGCCCTGGGAGTGAAGCGCTTGAGTTTCAGCGCGAACTACAACCAGTCCAGCGGAAGCGGTCTGGCCAGCGGTGGCGGGGTCAATCCAACTCCACCGCTTCCGCCGATTATCCCGCCCAGCCTGCTGATCATGTACGGGGGCACCAGCTACGCCTTCTCGGCTTCTGGTTCGCCTGTGCGGCGCTGGACCGTCTCCGGCACGTATCTCAAGGCCAACAGCAACACGACCAATCAGGGAATATTTTCAGCCAACAAGGTGGAAGAAGAAATTTTCTCCACCCAGTATCAGTTCCGCAAAGTCGGAGTCAACGGCGGATACAGTCATCTCGTACAGGGCTTCAGTGCTTCCGGTGTTGCGCCAGCTAATTTTTCCGCGGTTTATATTGGTTTGTACCGATGGTTCAATTTCTTCTAAGCAAGACCGGGATCCGTCGCGGGTGCATGATTTTTACGTTGTTCGCCATCGCTTACGCCGCTCCGGCGTGGGCAGCGGGCAAGACCAAGCAGCAACCCACCGAGATCAAGGTCCCCGACCTGTTGCTCGACGGCGGACGCACCGTCAAGTTTGAGCGTGTCTTCAGCAACGATCGCGAGGTCAAACTCAAGCTGGGCTTCTGGACCAAGGCCCTCAACTTCGTCGTCGGTGAACCTGACTTTCACTTCCTCGTCCGTCCCTACAGCATCGTGGCCGATTCGCGCGGCCGCATCATCATCAGCGATCCCGGCGCCATAGGCGTGCACATCTTCGACTTCGAGCAGCAGAAGTATAAGTTCCTCTCCCGCCGCGACAAGGGCAAAGATCCCATGCTGGCGCCGCAATGCGTCGCGGTCGATGACAAGGACAACATCTATGTCACCGACTCCGAGGCGGGCAAGATTTTCGTCTATGAACCCAGTGGCAAGTACCAGCGCGCCATCGGCAGCCTGAAAGGCGGCGAGGGCTATTTCAAGCGTCCGACCGGAATTGCCGTTGATTCCAGTGCGCAGCGAATTTATGTCACCGACACCCTGCGCAACCAGGTGTTCATGCTGGATATGCAGGGCAACGTGCTGGGCAAGTTCGGCAAGACCGGCGAGGGCAAGGGTGAGTTCAACTATCCCACCGAGTTGCGCCTCGATGCCAACGACCTGATCGTCGTGGATGCCATGAACTTCCGCATCCAGGTGCTCGACCGTTCCGGCGCCTTTCAGTACTCCATCGGCCAGATTGGCGACGGCCCGGGCGACCTGTTTCGCCCCAAGGGAATCGGCATCGATTCAGAAGGTCACCTCTACGTCGTCGATGGCAACCGTTCCCAGGTGCAGGTGTTCGATCGCTCCGGCCAGCTTCTTTATTACTTCGGCAATGGCTCCGGATTCGGGGAGTTTCAGATGCCCGCCGGGCTGTTTATCGACCGCAATGATCGCATCTATGTAGTCGACTCTTACAACCGTCGCGTACAGGTATTTCGTTACTACGGAATCAAGCAAGCCCGGGGAGGAGCGCAGTGAGGCTCTTCCTTCGGCTGGCATGCCTTGTACTGTTGTCATCGTTGGCATTCGGTCAGACGAGTACTGACGTGCTTGGCGCACATAACCTGTCGCCGGGCAGCCGGTCTCCGATTTCAGGGCCGTTGAATGCGCCCTGTACGTACTGCCACGTCCCGCACTCCGGCAACGGAAACCTGGCGCCACTGTGGAACCAGAAGCTTTCCAATTCAACCTACTCGACCTACACCAGCTCGACTGCGCAGAACACCGACAACCCGAAACCGCCACTGGGAAGCCAGAGCGCTTTTTGCCTGGCCTGTCATGATGGAACCGTTGCCACTGGCGACACCGTTCTTTTCGGCAAGATCGCCATGAGCGGCTCCATGTATCCCCAGGACAACTTCGGCACGCAACTGCAGGGCTCGCACCCGTTCAGCCTCGCCTTGCCGCTCAAGGATTCCACGGATCTCGTCGCCTCGATCTCCCAGAACGGCAAGACCGCCGACCCCAAGGTGCCGATGATCCGAGGCAATATCGAGTGCACGTCATGCCACAATCCGCACGTTCAAGCCAATGACCTGCTATCGCTGAACTTTTTGGTCCGCGATAGCTCCAACGGCCAGCTCTGCATGGCATGTCACGATCCCAACCGCACTACGACCAATAAGACGAATCCGATTGCAGGTTGGGCGGCCAGCATTCACAGCACCTCGCAAAGTAAAGTGTCGACCTCGGCCAACGTCGGCCCGTACCCGACCGTCGCAGCCAACTCCTGCAGCACCTGTCACGCCATGCACAACGCCAGTGGACCAGTCCGGCTGCTGCGCGGTTTGAACGAAGGCACCTGCATCGCTTGCCACAGCGGAGGCAGCAACGTCTCGCCCGCCGCTCCCGACGTTTTCACCGAGTTCAAGAAGAAAGGCCATCCGTTCCCGGCGGGCCAGAACACGCATGATGCGTCCGAAGCCGTTCTGCTCAACAGCAACCGTCACTCCACCTGTGCCGATTGCCACGATTCCCACGCCACGCAGCAGGTGAACACCTTCAGCGTTCCGCCGATGGAGCGAGTTTCGCAGACCCTCATCCAGGGCATCAGCGCAGCCGATGGAACCACGGTTCTAACCCCGGCCGTCAACCAGTACGAGAATTGCCTGCGTTGTCACGGGACCAGTTCTGGCAAGCAGTCCAATCCGCTCTACGGATACCTGCCTGTGCGCGCCGGCTCCGATCCTCTCAACGTCCTGACTCCCTTCGGAGCCACAGCGAAGTCCACGCATCCGGTAATGCGTCCCAAAGGCAGTTCGGGAGCGACACAGCCCAGTCTGCTTCCCACCATGCTCGATCTGACCGGAAGCACAACCCACGGCCGCACCATGGGCACACAGATTTTCTGCACCGATTGCCACAACAGCGACGACAATCGCGAATTCGGCGGCGTTGGGCCCAACGGCCCGCACGGTTCGACAAACTGGCACATCCTGGAACACGACTACGAAAGTAGCCAGGCGCCGGCCGGCCCAGGTTCGACTATCACCATCAATCTGAACCCCATGCCCGACCTCTCGATTCATGGTCCTTACGGAATGTGCGCCAAGTGCCATGACCTTAGCGTCGTGATGCAGACCATCTCCTGGAGCGGTCACCAGAACCACGTGTACAACGACGGCGTTTCCTGTTCGGTCTGCCACAATGCGCATGGCGTCGGCGCGACCAGTTCCAACCCCGGCGGCGACCGCATGATCGACTTCGACGTCAGCGTCGTTGGCTCCAACAGCGGACTCAACATCAACTACAACCGCGCCAGCAACACCTGTACCTTGACCTGCCACAACGTGGCACATAATCCCGACGGTACAACCACTGCTCTAGCATCACCCACTAAATCGAACCCGCTGAAAGGCGTGCGGAAGTAGTCGCCATGACCAGCAACTCCATGGCACCAGCGGTCTCTTCGACGCGGAGCGTTCCGGCAGCGTCGTGGGTTGCGCCTCTACAGGTGGCAACACTGGTTATTCTGTTCGCTGCGGCAGGAATCCGCGAGGCACGCAAGCTCTCGGCCCTGGCGTCGTCGGATATTTGGCGTCATCTCAGCGCGGGTACCTGGATTCTTGCCAACCACGCTATTCCGCGCAATCTGATCTTCTCGCAAAATGTGCAATCGCCATGGGTCGATAGCAGTTGGCTCTTTGACGTGAAGACCGCGATGACCGTCAAGCTCTTCGGCTTACGCGGCCTGGTGCTCCTCGACATGTCGTTTGGGCTTGTGATTGCCGTTGCCATTTTCCTGCTGGCCCGCGGAGCCCGTCGCGGATTTTGGACCGGGGCGGTGCTCACCGCGATTGCGCTGTACCTTGTCGCTGGCGTGCCCCTGCGGTCTTCGATTGCCTCTGTACTGCTTTTTGCAATTGTCCTGACCCTGATCACCATAGCTCGCTCTACCGGCAACCCACGATTGCTCTATTGGCTGCCTCCTTTATTTCTGCTCTGGGCGAATCTCGATATTCAGTTCGTGTACGGACTCGGAGCCTTGTTGCTGCTTCTGATCGCTGAGGGCGTTGGTCGCCTCGGTCCAGAATCAGCAGATACATGGTTCGTCTCGCGCGGCCGAATCCCATTGCCGACGACGGCAGTAATCACGGCCGCGAGCGTTCTAGCGACGCTCTGCAACCCCTACGGCTACCGGCTTTGGGGAGCGGCCATACGGAGCGTCAGCCTGTTCTCGGCCGACCCATACTTTCCCGAAATGCACGCGCTGCGATTCCGCCAGCCGCAAGACTACGTGCTCCTTCTGCTGGTGATGACCGCATTCTTCGCACTGGGACGACGGCATGCGCGTGACCTGTTCTCACTACTGCTACTCGCGGTATGCTCCATTGTTTCGTTCCACCTGCAACGCGATGCTTGGCTGGTTGCCCTCGCTGCGGTCGCCGTGTTGTCGCACGCTCTGGATTCCACCGACACCGACGAGGCTCGCAACCCTGATCCCTCGGCCGCCTCATGGGTATTACCTGTCGGCACGGCAGCCGCTTTCGTCGTGCTGATGCTCGTGTTTGCAGTGCGGGTTCCGTCCGCGCGCGACGTCTTGATGGCCAGGGTGAGCGAGAAGTTTCCCGTGCGTGCCTGCGACTTCATTCGTCAGCACGATCTGCCCAAGCCGCTGTTCAACAGCTACGATTGGGGAAGCTTTCTGACCTGGTATCTGCCTGAGTACCCGGTGCAAGTCGACAGCCGTACCGACGCCTATGGCGAGGAACTCACACTCGGCTACTTCAACGTCACCACTGGCCAGGTGCCGCTTGCAACCGATCCGGCTTTGAGCAGGTCGCAGACGATCCTCTTGGAAGCCGATTCCGAGATGGGCAAAGCGCTCAGCATCCTGCCCGGCTACAGACAGGTCTATCTCGACGACCAGGCCAGAGTGCTGGTGCGCGAAACTAACTAGCAACGATGTGAAATCTGTTGGACCGGCGCCACTACGTCACAACAGGAAGCCATCGATATGAACGAACCGGCGCATGACCCCCAACCCGAAGCAGTCGCGGATTCTCTTTTGCCTTCGTCGCCATCGCCCGCAGACCTTGGCGGAGAGGTCGCTTCGGCATCTGCGACCCCGCAATCATCGGTTGCCAATTGGTGGCGCGTCGGCGACTTTTGCGTGTTGGGTCTGTGGATTGCCGTCACCACCTTCACCCTGAACTATCACGAGAAATGGGCAGACGAAGCCCAGGCCTGGCTGATTGCCCGTGACCTCAGCCTTCCGCGAATCTTCTTTTACGAACTACGCTACGAGGGCAGCCCCGGCCTCTGGCATCTGATCCTTTGGATCGCCCAGCACGTCTTCCATGCTCCCTACGCGGCACTCGGTCCGCTGGGACTGGTATTTGCCACTGCCGGCGTGTCCTTTCTTATCTTCTTTGCGCCGTTTCCGCGGCCGCTGCGCTGGCTGCTGGCCTTTAGCTACTTCATGGTGTACCAGTACGCGGTGATCGCCCGCCCTTACACGCTGCTTCCGCTCTTCTGTTTTCTCGCGGCCTACTTCTTCCGCGATCTCGAGCACCCCGGGCGCATGACGGTCGTGCTGGTTCTGCTGGCGAACCTGACATTGCATGGCACCATCATCGCCGGATGCCTGGGTTTGGTTTATTTGCTGGACGCCATCCGCGCGTGGCCGACATTCGACCAACAGCTACGCCGACGCTATTGGATTTGCATTGGGATCATGGCGGCCACTTTCTTGTTCATCTTCGCCATTCTGATGCCGACGGCAGACGTTGGTGAGTTCGCACCCAAGACGGAACTGCCGATCCCAGGCGCAAAGGTCAAGCCAATTCAGAAGGTGTACGGAATTCTTAGTGGAGCATTCTTCGACCACCCGCTGCCTTCAACCATCTTCCTCGCCCTCGCTGGCGGCTGGTGTTTTCTTCGCAAACGACTTCTCGTTTTTGCGTTGCCGGTGGCAATTCTCATCGCGCTTTACGCAGCGGTCCATGGGTATGCTCACCATCACGGAACGGTTTTCATATCTGCTATCACTGCACTTTGGATCGCATGGCCCACTCCCGAGGAACGCGCACAGTTCAGTTCCTTTGAGGTGCGCGCGACTCAGGTGGTGACCGCGCTGATCGCGTGTCTGGCGCTATTCAACATATGGGACGCCGCCGTCGTGATTCGTAACGAATACCGCTACCCCTACAGCGGCTCTGAAGATGTTGTCCGATATCTAAAGTCGGTTGGAGCGGATCGCCAGACTATCTTCGGTTACTTGTATGGAATTGTCGGGGTACAGGCTTATTACGACCACAACATGCTGGCGAACATGCCGACCGCGTACTTCCACCATGGGCTGCCGCGTTCTGGAACCAGTGTGAATGAAGAAGAGTTTGACGCAAAATCGCCAGACTACGTCATCTTCTTTAGCGAAGCACCGCAAATGATGTACCAGCAGATGAATGGGTGGATGAACGCGAAGGGTTACAAGATGGCGCATTTCTCCGACGGATATTTCTTATACAAGCGCTTCAGCTATGAGCGCCAGGCTTACCTCATCTACAAGCGCGTCACTCCATAGCCCTTATCACTCACCTCTGGGTCCTGCGTCATGTCGCTCGCCTCATGGCTCGTGCAATAAACAGCTTGTGAGGCTAAGGGAGTTGTGTCTCTCTTGCCTTTCCGCGGCCAGAACGCGGAGTCCCTGCTCTTTGACAACCGAATAACGGGGTCTGGAGGAAGCGCGGGTGCATACGAACGCCGAGCATAACTCCTTTATTATCTATTAAGTACGAATAACTAGGAATGAATTCAAGAAGCTGCACCACAATCGAAGCGTAACCTGCTGATTCTAAAAGGGGCGTAGGGGGGAGCTCGCTATTGGCACGCGATGCAAGTCGGGTGTTAGCACTACTGCCGGGCAAACACCGCCGCAATCGGGTCCTGATAGATAAGGCTGAACCGCGCATCCTGATTGAGCGCGTAATACAGTCCGTCGCTGCGCCGTATCAGCACTACGCCCGATTCGTTCAGGTACGGGTCCTGCTCGTATGACTCGTCGCCGCGCTGCGTGGCGATGAAGCGCTCGTCCAGGTCGTCGCCGTACAAGTCATTCCGCCCGTCAATCGCCACCGGATAGTTCGGCATGTACCACATCAGGAAGCCGCCCCAGTCCAGCGTGTTATACAGCGGCCCGGGTACCGGGTTCTGCCTTAAAAAATTCACTGCCTTCACGGGAAACCTGCGACTGATGGACTGATCCAATCCCTGCGTCGTGAAGTCCGTCCCGCGCGCAAACAGCGCCAGCGCAATCGCCACCGTTGCGAAAACTCCCGCCAGTTCCAGCGCGCTCTCCGGCTTTTCTTGTTCGCCGTAGCCCGCCACGACGTCGGCGATGCATGCCGCGGCCACCGTGCACAGGAACCACGAATCGCGCATGGTGCGAAACGCAACTATCGTAGCCACTGTCAGCAGCACCAGCTTGAATAAGTCAACCCGCTTCTGCCAGCCGACTGCAATGAAAGCCCCGGCGCAAAACAGCAGTTGCACGTAGTGGTTGATAGCGCGAAACGTCAGTGGCTGCAATTCGACAATCAACGAATACGCCGACTTGGCTTTCGAGTACTCCGCGATCACGCCATACAGGTGATACGAATACGGCCCGATGCACGTCGCGAGCACGCATGCCGCAAAAATCGCTGCCAGTTTCCCCGGCGGAAGCGTGCGCGGAGCCACAAACGATGGTGACTTGCCCATCCGCTCCAGCACCCACAGCAACAGGCTCACGCTCAGCAGCACTCCCACGGGAAACAGTCCATAAAGAAACTGGATATGCAGGTTCGCCCAGAGCAGAAAAATTAGCGGCAGCCAGTACAGCATTTCAATGCGTCCAGACCGGTTGGCCCCGAACAGCAGCGCCAGCACCAAGCAAAACAGCATGATCGAGAAGAACACTGGCCGCGGCATGATGGTGAAAAGAAATGCGTAGCAGCAGGGAAGAGCCAGTCCAATGGACGTCCAGAATTTACCTGAGATGCGCCGCAGCATCCAGTAGACGGCAAACGCCACGCCGATCGTCAGCAGCGTTCCGTACAGCCCGATGCCCAGCAACCCAAACCACGCATATGCGCGGGACAGCAGCACCTCGTAGCCCCAGCTATACGCTACCCAAGGGCGGTCGGCAGCCGTGCGCGACAGAATGCCACTGTGCGGCACGGCGAAGTGCTGCACAATCCAGTCGCCCACCTTCAGGTGCCACCAGATGTCCAGATCGAGAATACAGAGTTTAATGCTGAAACTGACGATGCCAACGGCACTCAGAAGGATTGCCAAAGCACTTAGCTGAATGGTCCGAAGTCGTAGAAGGCTACGCAGATCGTCGAAGGCAGTCATCCTTGAATCAGGTGATTGGCGACTATTGTACAAACCCACCCCGATTTCCTTAAGCAACTCCGTCACCACTCGCGGGGCCGACCTAACCCACAGTAAACCAGTTGGTTACCGCCTCCTGCGCCCACAATCCCGGAGCCTCCGCAGCGCCAAAAAACCCGCAGTGTGGGTCGAATTCCTCCCAAAGCTGAACTGGAGGCCCGCGGCTGGCACTGAGACCCCTCGTAAGTCCTTGAAAGCGTTGCCATAAAAGATTATCTCGTTGCCGCTGACTTTGGCATTTTCGGTGCATAGTAATGCTATGCGGCCGCATCTCGTCGGCCAGATGCCCTCAAGGCAACTCTCAGGAAGTTGAAATTCTATGTCGAACGAATCGCTTGAACCCAACGACCCCCTCGCAGTCGAGAATCAGCTCTGGAAACCGCTGCAAGTCATCGTGATGTCGGCAGTCTGCCTGCTCGTCGGCGTCGTTGTCGGTTATCTCCTGCGTGGATCGGCGCCCGCCGTCAGTGCTTCGATTCCTACTGCGCAAACTGCCGCCGCACCCGCGGGCATGCCGGCTTCCGCCGGCGCGCAGCAAATGCCTTCAATGGACGACATGAAGCGCATGGCTGACAAGAAGGCCGAACCGCTGTTGGCCGACTTGAAGAAGGACCCGAACAACGCCGTGACGCTGAACCATCTTGGCATGCTCTATAAGAGCGCTCACCAGTTCAAGGAAGCGGAGGATTACTTCCAGAAGTCGCTTCAGGCCGACCCGAAGAATCCTAACGTCCGGACCGACTTGGCTACCTGCCTGTACTTTACGGGCGATGCCGACGGAGCCATTGCTGAGTTGCAGAAGACGCTGACATACGATCCCAAGCACTCTGGCGCATTGATGAACCTGGGCATCATTGAATACAAGTCAAAGAACGATACCAAGGCCGCCATTGCCGCGTGGGAGAAACTGCTGAAGCTCCATCCGGACTTTGAGCAAAAAGAACTGGTGCAACACATGATCGAGCAAGCCAAGCACGCGAAAGATAATCCCAGCCCGATGGGAATCACAAAAGGGTAGCCCTCCCCCCGAACTACGGATTACTTGGCGCAAGAGCCGATAACTCCTGCGCTTTTTCTTTGGCCTCGGTTGCCGCCTGGTATTGGCCAGCGCTCTGCAGGAGTTCCGCCAGCCGCATCCATCGCGTTGCCACCGACGGCGTGAGCTTCACTGCGAGTTGCTGCTGTTCGATCGCCTGCTGCGTACTGCCCATCTTGGCATACGCAGCGGCGCGGCCTTCCGCGATTTCCGCGTACAGTTCCGGCGCGACACTCTCGCCTCCGTGGCGGAAAGGACTACCGTTCTCGGCAGACTGCAGCGCCTCCAGCGCCTCGCGTGGTTGGTTACTTGCCAGATCAAGTCGCGCCAGCGTCATGTACAACACCAGCGGCTGTACCGACAACCGGATCGCATTCTGCAGCGCCTGTTTCGCCTCGGCGAGCTGACCGCGCGCGGCCAGTATGCGGCTCAGTTCGAACCACGCTCCGTCGTCGTCCTTCATCGCCAGTCCGAGCCGATACTCGTGCTCAGCCGCATCCAGTCGCTGTTCGCGCTGATAAAGCCGCGCCAGCAAAAAGTGTGTGTTCGGGTCTTGCGGATCGTCCGCCGTCGCCCTCTGCAATGCATCTTGCGCTTCGGAGTCCCGCCGCAGCACGTACAGCATTCCAGCCGCATTGAAATAGTGGTCGTGCAGTCCAATCTTTGAAGCACTGTTCGCCGGCGGCAGCGACGCCGTTCGGCAATCAATCGCCAACCGATCAATCCACGGCTGGTTCGCTGCAGAATTACGTAACAGCACTACTGACACCTCGTCCAGGTATACCGGCCGCCAAGTCGTGTCGTTGCAAAAGGCGTTCGCATCCATGCCTTGCAGTGCGCGATACCCAGCATTCGCGAGGATGACCGTGTTGATGTTCCACCGCTCAGCCGCGGCTTGCCAAGTTTGAGAATCGGGCGCGCTTGCCTGTAACTTTTGCTCCGCTAAGAACAACGCCGGATTCAAGTGGTCCGCCCGGCCATCGATGAAGTTGGGATACTCCGGTCCCAATTGCAGTGCAGCGAATCCGCCCATTGCAAACGTCTCGAAGACATTTCCGGGAAGCTTCTCCTGCTCGATGAATCGCGCCGCTCGTTCCGGAAACCAGAACGACTCGCCCGCGCCGAAGCGCGAGTCGGCACGGAAGTAAACGTACGATCGATTGGAGACGTAATCGGCGATATGAATGCACGCGACGGCGCACAACAGGACTGTACACACCGCGATCACCGACCGCGGCATCTTCACCTGTGGACGCTGCACCGCGTGTGAATCTCTCACACCGTCTGTCGTGACCAACCCATCGAGCAGTGTCGCTCCAAGCGTTACGACGACAATCGCGAACATGCCTAGATAGCGCGCATGCGCCAGCGCCTCATAGGTCGCACCTGCCAGAATAACTGCGGCTCCCATCTGCCTGCGCCAGATTGCAAGTGGAATCAACAGCACCGCGATCAACAACAGCCAGGAGTTGCCGTTCTCCAGATGTCGCACATCGAATAGCTGAAAGAACGTCTGCCACGTGATGGGAACGCCGGCAAACTCCTGAATGTAATTGGAACTGTTCAGAGATCCAGCGGCTGGCCCGAACACCCCGGCCAGATTCAGTGCCGCGGGGTAGATTTTCACACCCCATGGATTCAGCAGCGTCGCTGCCACTCCCGCGAGCAGCCACGGCCATGCGGCTCGAAGTCGTTGTTGCGCCAGCCCGCGCCGATCGCCAAACAGTAAGTCTCCGGCCTCGAATACGACGTACGCTCCCAGCACCGCTAGTCCAGCAATAAATCCCGGATGTAGATTGACCCACAACAGCATGATCACCGGCACCAGCCACAACCGCACTCGCTCATCGCAGTGATACGCCCACAACTCTCCCAGCAAGATGGCGAACAGCAGGGTCGTAAATAGATCGGCTCGCGGCGCGGTTCGGTAAGCGACAGCAGGAATCGCGAGCATGGCGAGTACCAGGCTCGGCATCGTACGCTTGCGCATCAGGTACGCGATTACTGCGACGCATGCCAGAGCGGACACCCAACTCAACGCCACGAAGCCGCCCACTCGGTAGGCCAGGTACAGCAGAACGCCGCCGAATGGCGGATATATCCACGGCATTCCGGCGGACGCATACGACAGGACATCTTTGCTGGGAATAGTTCCGTGCTGCCACACATAACGCCCTGTGGCCACGTGCCAGCCGGTATCGGAATCAGCCACCGTGCGCAATCCAGCGGCGAAAGCGTTGGCCAGCACCAGCACAGCAAACACCGTGACCAGTACTCGCTGCACCCGTTCTGCGTTCACATGCATGATGAAAGGTCGATGACTCGCCAGTATCGCACGTGCCCGCCGAACGGCGTGGAGCTACGTCCGCATTGCCGGGCTCCCGGCTTTTGTGTCCACCTCGCTTGCTCTCACCCGCCCATGCTTGATAGCTTTCACCAAGCATCCCTGAAGGAGGACACGGTATATGCGCACGGTTCGCAAACTCGTTCAACTCAGGACCCTTATCGCGTTTCTTAGCCTCGCCTCAATTGCAGCGGTCACTACCGCTAACGCTCAGGAAGTGATCGATGCGACAGCGATGGGGACCAGCACGCAGATGGGCAAAGTGATCAGTATCAAGTTGTTGATTTACAGCTACTCCACGCCGCAGGACAAGAAGGTCCTGGACGAAGCCTTTGCGAAAGGCCAGAACCAAGGACTGGTAAACGCCTTGGAGAAAATGAAGGCCGTGGGCCGCATCCAGATACCGGGCACGGTCGGCTACGATGTCGCATACGTCTCGTCGACACCTACTCCTACTGGTCGAACCATCTGGTTCATCACCAATCGAAAGATCGCGTTCAAAGAGGCTTACCATAACACGCAGTCACAGGCCTACAACCTCTCCGGCGGAGAAATCAACATTAACGACCGGGACAAAAGCAAGAGCGCTGGCGTCCTCTATCCGGCGGCTCAACTAGTCATCAACAAAGACGGCGATCTCCAGGTCGAGTTGCGCAAGAACCCATGGCGACTGACGAACATCATCGTCCGCGGCCAGACGAAAGAATAATGTGTAAGGCTTATCGTTCGGTTCGGCTGTAGCAGATCGTGGCAGAAACGCCCCAACATGAAAGTCATTGACGCTAAGGTAATCGTCTGCAGTCCGGGCAGGAATTTCGTCACGTTGAAGATCGTGACTGAAGACGGCATTTACGGTTTGGGTGATGCGACTCTGAACGGACGCGACCTTGCCGTGGCGAGTTACCTCACCGACCACGTAGTGCCGCTGCTGATCGGACGCGACGCGCGTCGGATCGAGGATACCTGGCAATATTTCTACAAAGGGGCCTATTGGCGGCGGGGGCCGGTGACGATGTCGGCGATCGCGGCAGTGGACACTGCTTTGTGGGACATCAAGGCGAAATCGCTGAACACACCACTGTACCAATTGCTCGGCGGCGCGTCGCGAGAAGCGGTCTTGGTCTATGGACACGCCAGCGGAGCCGGAGTGGAAGAAACTGTTCAAGCGGTTGCGCAGTATCAGGAGGCGGGATACAAAGCGATACGAGCGCAGTCGGGCATTCCGGGGCTGGAGAGTACATACGGCGTAAGCAAAGGTCCCGGGCACTACGAACCGGCGGAGAAGAGCGCGCCTGCAGAAAATCAGTGGTCGTCGGAAGCGTACATGAATTTCATTCCGACTCTATTCGCTCGATTGCGAAAGGAGTTTGGACCCGAATTGCATTTCCTGCACGACGTGCACCACCGCTTGACGCCAATCGAGGCCGGCCGAGTGGGAAAGTCGTTGGAACCATATCACCTGTTCTGGATGGAGGACCCGACGCCGGCAGAATTGCAGGAGAGTTTTCGCCTGATTCGTCAGCACACCACGACACCGCTGGCGGTCGGCGAAGTATTCAACTCCATCTTCGACTGCAAGACCCTCATCCAGGAGCAGTTGATCGATTACATCCGAACCACGGTGGTACACGCGGGTGGCATCACGCACCTGCGGCGGATTGCGAACTTTGCAGAGATATACCAGGTGCGGACAGGGTCCCATGGAGCAACTGATCTCAGCCCGGTGTGCATGGGGGCCGCTCTGCACTTTGACTTGAGTGTTCACAACTTTGGCATTCAGGAATACATGAAGCATGCAGACGAAACGAATGCCGTGTTCCCTCACGCTTATACGTTCGAAGACGGATTTATGCATCCCGGCGAGGCGTCCGGAATAGGTGTGGACATCAATGAGGAACTGGCAGCGAAATATCCGTACGAGCGAGCCTACCTGCCGGTGAACCGAAAGCTCGACGGCACTATGCACAACTGGTAGCTCGTCAGAAAATTCTGCCGTGATCATCGCCTATGTGGCGCGCGCGACGTCCGCCACATCCGAAGACTCAACCTTTGGGCCCAATTCAAGGCGAAGATAGTCGCGAGCATTCTGGAAGCAGATGCGCCGAACCATGTTGCCGACCAGGGCTTCGTCATTTGGAAGTTCTCCCTTTTCCATGTCGTTGCCCAACAAATTGCACAGCACACGGCGGAAATACTCATGCCGCGGGAATGACATGAAAGAGCGAGAGTCGGTAACCATGCCCACAAAACGCGCAAGCAGTCCAGTATTGGAGAGCACATCTAATTGCATCTCAATGCCATCTTTTTGATCTAGAAACCACCATGCACTGCCAAACTGGATTTTTCCGGGAGTCGAGTCATTCTGAAAATTGCCGGCTGCAGTCGCGAAGACGTAGTTATCCGCCGGGTTGTTGTTATAAATGATGGTGCGGGGCAGAGCTTGCTCCGACTCGAGCAGGTCGAAATAGTCGCACAGGGCGGTTGCTTGCGGGTAGTCGCCGATGGAGTCGAAGCCCGTATCTGGTCCGAGTTCGCGAACCTTGCGAGTGTTGGCGTTCCGCACGGGCCCGAGGTGAAGCTGCTTGGTCCAGCCACGCTTGTAATCCAGATGAGCGAAATAGACCATCATGTACGAGGCGAACTGCTCGTGTTCGAAGGGCGACGCCGCGCGTTGGGCACGAGCGTTGGCGTAAATCCGGGCAGCCTCGGTTTCGGAACAGGGATTGGCGTAACAGTAAGGCAGCCCATGGTCCGAGAGGAGGCCACCATTGTCGTGAAAGTACTGATGCCGGACGTCCAAAGCCTGCAGCACGCCAGCTAGCGTCGAAACATCGACATTGGAAGCTGCTTCGAGTCGTTTGACCCACGGGTTAAAAAGCTCGGGTTTGTCGACCAGAAGCGATCTGTCTGGGCGGAATGTTGGATAGACGCGAAAGCCAAGGTTCTTGGAGTTGGTTGCGATATGGTGTCCCAGTGAATCGGTGGGATCGTCACTGGTGCATGCTACGCGGACGTGGAACTTTCTCAGGATACTCTGCGTCGTAAGGTCATCTGTTTGCAGTCGCTCATTGGCGAGTTGCCAAACGGATTCAGCGGTTTGTTCGCTGAGCAGAGCGTCGATATCGAAGTAACGCTTTAGTTCGAGGTGAACCCACTGGTATAGCGGATTGCGCAAAGTGTACGGAACGGTGCGCGCCCACGCCAGGAACTTCTCTTTGGGGGAAGCCGCTCCGGTGCAGAAGTGTTCAGCCACGCCGTTGGCACGCATGGCGCGCCATTTGTAGTGATCGCCCTCCAGCCAGATTTCGCAGAGGTCGCTAAACCGACGATTGCTGCCGACATCGGCTGCCGGCAGATGGGAGTGGTAATCGATGATCGGTTGCGATTCCGCGTATTGATGATAAAGTCGCTCCGCGGACGCGGAATGCAATAAGAAATTGTCGTGGATAAAGTTCAAAAGACGACTCCGATCTCGCGTTCCCCTGTTGACTGGGAAAGTGAGTATTTTACAGGGATTCTATGAACCGGTCGCCCGAAGTAGCCCAATCAGGGTCATCTTCGCTCCGTGGAACTCGTCGGACGAATGGTCGCCGGCGCTGGCTGATCTGCGCCCTGGTTTTCTTTGCCACCACAATCAATTACATGGACCGCACGGTGCTCGGGCTGCTCGCACCGATGCTGCAGGTGAAGTTCGGGTGGAACGAAGCCCAATACGGGTACATCGTGACTGCCTTCCAGGTGGCGTACGCGCTAGGCCTATTAGTTATGGGCCCTCTGATCGACCGAGTGGGCAGCCGCATTGGATACGCGATAGCCGTTGCTATCTGGAGCGCTTCCGCGATGGCCCATTCGCTCGCTCACAGCGTCACCACCTTCGCCATGGCACGGTTCGGGCTCGGGTTTGGAGAAGCAGGCAATTTTCCCAGCGCGCTCAAGACCGTTGCCGAGTGGTTCCCCCAGCGGGAACGTGCGCTAGCCACCGGCATCTTCAACTCTGGAACAAACGTCGGTGCCACGTTTGCCCCCTTGCTGGTGCCCTGGATCGCTCTTCATCTCGGCTGGCAATATGCGTTCCTGATGACTGGCATATTCAGTGCGATCTGGATTGTCTGTTGGCTGCGGATTTACCGTACGCCACAAGAAGATCGAAAGCTCTCTGCGGCCGAACTGGCTTACATCCAGAGCGATTCATCGCAGACTGCACCGAAGATTCCATGGGCGCAATTGCTTCACCATCGCCAAGCGTGGGCATTCATACTTGGGAAGTTTCTCACGGATCCGGTGTGGTGGTTCTTTCTTTACTGGTTGCCTAAGTTTTTGTCCTCCGAACACAAGGTCACTTTGTCTGGCCTGGCGTTACCGCTTATCGTCATCTACAACGTTGCGACAGTGGGCAGTATCGTAGGTGGCTGGTTACCGCAGAGATTCATGAAGGCTGGCTGGACCGTCAACCGGGCCCGCAAGTCGACCATGCTGATCTGCGCCTTCGCGGTTGTGCCGGTTATTGCAGCGGCTGGAATCAAGAGTTTGTGGGGCTCTGTGATGGTCATAAGTCTGGCCGTAGCCGCTCACCAGGGCTGGTCGTGCAACCTGTTGACGTTTCCGTCCGACATGTTTCCCGCGAACGCAGTCGCGTCCGTGGGGAGTCTCGGCACATTCGCAGGCGCCGTCAGCGGAGCCATGATTGCCACCATCGCAGGGCTCCTTCTGAAAGCGACCGGCAGTTATGTACCGCTGTTTATCTTTGCTGGTTCGACGTATTTGTGCACGTGGTGTTTGATTCAACTTCTTACTCCGCGGCTTGAACCGGTAGCGTAGTCGTGAAATAACGCCGGAACGAAGCCCATGGATTTGTCGATAAAACGCCGGCTGCGCTGGGACGTACCGATCGCGGCCACACAGCGGTATCGCAGTTGAAGCCGGCAGATATCGACTGGATACCCGATCTCGAATTGGAACTCAGGGCTTTCGCCACGCCAATACGTGTAGCCGCCGATCGTCGAGGGCATCCAGCGCCTCCCCGTCAAGCTTTCGGCAAATCTGCCGAAATGTCTCAATGAGGCTAAGCTCGGCCTTATGATGTTACGCAATGTGCCAATGGCCAATCCTCGCGCGGTTGCCTGTCGCGGGTGGCAATCTCGCCTTCGCGCTCGAGCAGCATCAGCAGGACTTTGAGCTGCTGCTCCTGAAGTACGGTTGCGTGGCCGTTCTCATGCAACTCCCCGGCCCGAAGGTCGAGTTCAAAGAGCCCAAACCGCGCACGGCCTGACAGCGCCTGTTCCATCGCACCATTTCTCGTGTTGGGCAATGTTACTACTGGCCCGATAAGGAGACAAGAATCCGGAAAGCTACACTGCCTGAGATGGGCCAACGTCTCCCTATGAACTTGCAACTGGCGTCAAATCTAGGCCTTACAACTACCTCTCACAACTTACCCGCAAATTACCGCTGCTGCATCGACAGCCGGAGCCTGGTGCCGCACACTCAGCGCCAGTTCAGTGCCTACTCGAACCGACTGGTTGTTCGAGGGCGTGAAAGTGAGGCTGTCGATGAAAAAACTGTCCCTGCTCCTTCTGCTCCTGGCTTTGGTGGTCAGCACCAGCGCCCAGGCCAACCTTAACTTTGCCGACCTGCCCGACGCCAGGGTCCCTACCCCAATGCCTGCCGGCTACGGCGATCTAAATTGGACGGCAGTCTCTTATGTCAACCCGCTCGAGTGGTCGGGTGCCGGACCCGGTTTCAAGAACCAGCAGTACATTGCCGGAACGGACGTTGCCTTTGGCGGCGGTCTCTGCCTCGGTTCAGCCTGCGCTTCATCGCTCAGTTGGCCCTTTGGTTTCCAGGTGGTGAGCGCCGATGTTGCGGCAGGCTACACCTCAAACTCCATCACGGTGATCGCCTACAACAAGGGAAAGTTCGTGGGATCGCAGGTCTATCACCTCACGACACAGGTGCAAACCATCGCCTTCCCGATTCAGTGGGACGTGATTACCCAACTTGTCATTCAGCCCCAGCTCGGGCGGTTCGTTCGTTCTCTACGACCTGAAGCTCTACACACTGGGCGGGTAAGCACCCGGGCCTCGATGTCGGCGGGGAGCGGAACCGCTGCCGGTGCCGCTCCTGTCGCACCCATTAGAGCAGTTGGAAACGGAATCGGTATCGGTATGAAACAAGCTCATATACAGGCTTGCCCCGTCCGGATCGGCCTGGGTCCACTGGAGCACGAAGATCGTGTGTGAGAGTGGTCAGTTGAGCACTAGGCAAGTGCAGGCTAAGTTGAGCCGAAGGGCCGCCTACACCACGGTGATGACCACGCTGATGAAGCTCTATCAAAAAGGTTTTCTGGCCCGCAAGTTGTCGGGAAGAGCCTATCTGTATTCGTCTTGCGATTCCGGATCTGAATTGGAGGCGCAATTTGCTCGGGAACTTCTGGTCCGTTTCCTGTCCTGCCGCCAAATGCCGATTGAGCAAAAGATCTCGATGCTACACGACGCGCTCCTGCAACTCGAAAAGCTCAGAGCGGAGAGCCTGCCTACTCGACAGCTAGCAAGTTCGGATGCCAACCGACATGACACTCCGACCGGGTGTTCCAACCGAGGTCGAATTATGGACTAACCACAACAGTCCAGCGCTGACCCGCAAATTACCGCTGCCTCATCGACGACACCCGTACTCAACGCGCCAAGAATGCGACCTTTTTTGCATGGCGGTCATCTAGGCCGTGGACACAATGCTCCGCGCAGCATTCGCTCATTACCCGGGCCCGAAACCGGCTTGTAGGAGATTACTCGCGGCAAGTGTGCGTCCAGCGAAGGCTGGCATGAACAGTGGGTGAGAGTCCCACCGGGGTAAAAGTTCAAGCCCCGTAGCTTGAATAGCAGGAAGGAAGGAAACTGAGATTCCTGAAGCCTATTGACGAAGCCATCTACAAGGATGGCGAGCGAGTCACCGGGCCGTAACGCAAGTGAACCCGTATGGCCTCGAAAGGAGTGAAATCCGAAGGCCGAGCCCTCACTTTTCGGGCGAAGGCAGCATGGAGCGTCGCAAGGACTGATGCGGCGAAACACTTCGGCGGGGTTGGTAGGGACAGCACGGTGACAAGGTCATGCTAAGCAACTGGAGAGACCCTCCTCGCCCCGTCGGGAAATCGGCGGAGCAGGGAAGCCGTATAACCGGTGACACCGGGAAGTCGGTGGAAGGCGAGAGGGATTCGGCCGGGCCTGTATTAGCGAGGAAGCGGAGTAATGTCCGTGGAGCGAAGAGGCCCTGCTGTTTGTAATGGCTCTAACGAAACGGGAGGCAAGGGTGAGATGACAAAAGCGCCCATCAGTTTGCAGGACCTGAGAAGGAGTCTATATGTCAAGGCGAAGGCAGAACCGTCTTGGCGTTTCTGGGGACTATACGTCCACGTCTGCAAGATGGGGACTTTGCGGGAAGCCTACCAGATGGCGAGAAGCAATGACGGGGCGCCGGGCATTGACGGGGTCACGTTTGAAGCCATCGAAGAAAGCGGAGCGGAGAGTTTTCTCGTGCAGATTCGGGATGAATTAGTTGCCAACACGTATCGGCCCATGCAGGCACGAAAGAAGGAGATTCCAAAGGATGGGGGCAAGAAAGTCCGCGTCCTTTCGATTCCTTCAATTCGTGATCGAGTGGTCCAGGGAGCGCTAAAGCTCATTCTGGAGCCGATCTTCGAAGCTGACTTTCAAGCAGGGTCGTATGGATATCGACCGAAGCGGACGGCGCATGAAGCCGTAGCCCGTGTAGCCCGAGCGATCGTCGAAGAGAAAACCCGCATCATTGATTTGGATCTAGCCTCCTATTTTGATAACGTGCAGCACTCGCTGCTGTTAGAGAAAGTGGCGAGGCGAGTCCATGATGATGCGGTCATGCACTTGCTCAAGATGATTCTCAAGGCTACGGGGAAGAAAGGCGTTCCCCAAGGCGGTGTAATCACGCCCCTTACACAAAAGGTAATTTGGGCTGTCTGGCTGCGGTAGGCGTCGTCGTGCGAGGGACCGGAAGGGACGGGAATGCTATGGCGAATGGTGATGGTATCTTCTCCTATCAGGACGTCTTTCACCACCAGCCTTACGATTCGCTGGCGCTCAGTGATACTCAGCGTTTCAGCAGCGCTGTGCAAGCGGGCAAGGAACGCGGTGAGGGTCTCCGCCAGGCGCAGGAAGGCAGCTCGATCGTTGGTCTGGTCGGCGATTGCCTGTAACTCAGCACGGAATGCCTGTTCGCGCTGGCGTAGCCCAGGCATACGCTCGCGCAACTGCTCGATCGACATAAGTGCTTCTTGATAGGCATTGAGAAGCCGTTCGATACCTTTGCCAACATGTGTTAATTCCCTTTGCAGACTCTGCTCACGCTTTTTGGTCGGATCGGACGAGCGCGCTGCTGCCAGTCGACGATCAAGTTCCTGCTGTATCAGAGTGGGGTCTTCCAGCAGTCTGATCACCTCGGCCCAGACGATCTGATCGAGGAGCTCTTGCCGGACGAAGCGGCCGTTATTGCAAACAGGACCGCCCAATTTTCGCCAGCTATCGGAGCCAATGCATTTGTAGTAGTGAATCTTGCGTGCGGTCGTTTGCGTCGATGTTCGCGAGAACGCGTAGCCGCACTTCTGACAACTGACCAGCCCCTGAACGATGCTCGGCTCGATGGTGCGCCGGCGTGATCGTACTTTGTTCTCCTGAAGAAGTTCCTGGGCGCGAGCGAAGCTCTCTTCGCTTACCAATGCCGGCACGGGGATCTCGATCCACTCTTCGCGCGGGCGTTCGTGGCCCGCTGTCATGCTGGGCGTAATCACACCCCGTCGACGCTGCGGACGGATAACCCGCGTCCGTGCAGAGGCACGTGTCTTGCCGAAACAGGCGACACCACGATAAGCGGGGTTGCGCAACACTGCCCAGACAGTCGAGCGTTCCCACCGAGCGCTCAGCTTGCGAGTTGGGATGCCTTCGGCGTTGATCCGGCGGGTGATCTCGCCGATGCTCAGGCCCTCCACCGTGTACATCTCATACATCGTCGTACCACGTGGGCCTCGGCTTCAAGCACGGGGTAAGCGGCGGGTGCCTCGTCAGTCTTGCGGATATAACGGTAGCCATACGGAGCGTCGCTCATCACGCTGACCTCACCCGAGTGAGCGCGGTGTCGCTTGCCGCGGCGCGATCGCTCCAGGATCTGCGCCCGTTCATACTCAGCTATCATCCCCTGGAACTGCACCAGCAGTTGATCTTCCGCGCTGTCGCCTTGCGGTGCTTTCACAAATAACGTTTCGACTCCGTTGCGAGCGAATTCTTCGATCAATAAAATCTGGTACGCGTACTTGCGGCTCAAGCGGTCCGGCGAGTACGCCAACACAACCTGGATCTGTCCTTCCGCGGCGAGGTCTCTCACGCGCTCCAAGCCCGGCCGCTCCAATGTCGCCCCGCTATAGCCTTCATCTTCGAAGACCCACTCTTCGGGTACCTCCAGATCGTGGCTTCTGGCGAATTCGACTAGTGATGCCGTCTGGCTCGCAATCGTGTTCTCCTCCCGCTGCTGCTCGGACGAGACCCTTGCGTAAATCGCCGCCATCTTCATCATCGAACTCCTTTACGCGCCGCCGACGGGGCGCTCGCGACAGGGCACCAAAATATCGTAGGCCTGCACGAGTTTTGGCTCGTGCAGGCGATCAAACGAATAGGAAACGTGGATTTGAAATGGGCCGCCTTTTTGACGCGGCTCAGCCATGTTTCTAGAGTGCGTAGAAACGCATTCAACGCGCCGGTCACGATTGCTCCAATGGTCAGTCCGCTGCTTCTCGCGCACTTCCGGAGACGTTCCACCGTACGCGGCGGAAGCTTCAGCGTGATCGGCACCGTGGCCTCTGGAACTTCGACTGGTCGATCTAGCTGGGAGGCCTCCTCCAAGTAGCGGTATGCTTGACATTCCGACAAATCGAACTCGCGTGACAATCGCCGCACTGCTTCGGGAAGTGCAACTTGACGCTGGAGCAGACCACGAGCGGCGTTTAGCTGCCGAGCCTTTTCCGCTTTGGTCGAACGCGCCATCTGCCATAAATGTATTACCTCTTAAGACGGAGATCAAGCAAAGGGTACCTTGTTCGCCATCCCGTAACTGTTCGTTCAAACTGGAAATTACCTTTTATGTAAGGGGCGTGATTTCACCGTTGCTCAGTAACCTCTATCTGAATGAGGTAGACCGGATGCTGGAGAGAGCGGTGGATACCACGCGAAGGGGCAAGTCAACCAACGTCCAGTATGCACGTTTTGCGGACGACCTGGTGATCTTGATCGACGCTGGACGGCGGAGTGACTGGCTGGTGAAGGCGATAGGCAGACGGCTGCGCGAGGAGTTCGCGAAGCTCCGCGTGGAGATCAACGAGGACAAGAGTCGAATGGTGGATCTGAAGAAGGGAGAGAGCTTCACTTTCCTGGGTTTTGAATATCGGCGTGTACTGAGCCTTCAGCGGAGGTGGCGACCTTACTATGCGCCCAAGCTGAAGAAGCGGATAGCGCTGTTTGAAAGGCTCAGGGAGATCTTCCGAAAGCACGTCAGCTGGCCCGTCGAGACCGTGATTGCGAAAATCAATCCGGTTTTGCGCGGTTGGGTGAACTACTTTCGGGTCGGCCATTCGAGTATTTGTTTCGAAGTGGTCAAACGCTGGGTAGAGGAGAAGGTACGGCGGCATTTGATGCGTGCCCGGGGCCGCAAAGGCTTCGGTTGGACGCGGTGGAGTAGCGAATGGCTATACGACCGGCTGGGTTTGTTTAACAACTACCAGCTTCGTCGATGGTCAGGCGCGAAAGTCGCCCCAACACGATAAGCCACATAACTCTTGGCACTAAGCAAACAGGTGCGCCCAGTGCGGGAAATCTGCACGCTGGGTGCGATGTGGCGGGGGCTGGAAACGGATTCACGGTTTGGCTACTGAGGCACTCCCAGAGGAAACGGGGAGAAACAAGCTAGGCTAAACCTCCGGAATACCGCGCCAGTCCTCGACCCGACCTCGGAGCCGCCTTCCGGTGTGAGATTGCTGTTCAACGGCCGACGATTCACACACTAAAACGCATGCGCCCATAGCTACTCGTTTCATGCCTAAAGCATTGTGCGGGATGTTAGCCAGTTCGGTGGACAGCGACGCGCAAATGTCGAGACAAACTTTGACGAATCATGGTTCGCTACATAGAGCAAGCACCGATGGCGACCTACTTAAAGTTGCTGAACATTACGACGTCGGTGTCGTTGTAGCGAGCGCGGGTGATAGCGAACTTCTTTCCATCGCGTGACCATGCATACGCGGCCACCATCGCTGGTTCAGAATCGAAGTGGGTCAACTGCACCGGCGCTCCGCCGGACAGGGGCTGCACGTAAACATTTTGCACATTTCCAGTCGTGTTATGCACAAAAGTGAACGCTCGCCCGTCCGGCGTCCACCCGAGTTGCTGCGCGGTCAGTCCATTATCGTTCAAAGGTACCTCAAACTCTCGCATGATCGCTCCGCCCCCCAGCCTCTGTACTACCCATCTTCTCTTCATGCTCGGTCCCTCGCGGTCGGATCTAGCATAGACGACCAACGTTCCGTCCGGAGACACTAATGGGCTAACTACGCCTCCGTGGGCCAACTCCAGCGGTGCTCCTCCATCGATGGAGACTCTTAATATGTGGCCGACGCTATCCGTTGCCAGCAATCCCCGGTACACGACCCATTTGCCATCCGGCGTGCAAGAGGGGAATTCCTCGCCTCTGCCGAAAGTAAGCTGCTTCAACTCACCGGTGGCGACATTCAGGCGCCAGATACTTGGCTTGTGGTTCTCGAGGACCCTGATCAACACGATTACGTCGCCTGCGCCGCAGGCAGTTGGGGCGAAAGCTACGTCGTCCTTCTCCAGGAAGTCAACCCTGCCACTCCCGTCTCTGGCAGTTTCATAGAGGTGATATGCCGCATCTCCCTGCAGCAGTTTGCCAGCGGGAGTCCATGAAAGGTCGTACCCGGTCGCTTGTTCGTTCGAGATTGGAGTCAGCTTCCAATCGATTTTGTCATTCAGAATGGGCGGCGAATCGGCCACAAAAATCGTCGCCGCTTCGCGCTCTTGGGTAGTAACCAGAGATCGACCGTCAGTCGTAATGCTCAGTGAGCTATAGATATTCAAATCGTTACTAACTTTGAATGGTTGTCCCGAAGGGTAAGGCTGAAACCAGATCTGCGGGCGCACGCCAGTCGATTTTCCCTCGCCTATGAAGAACAATCCAGAGAGACCGGGTGCCCATGCAACGTCGCCCACCAGCAACGGCAGAGAGAAACTGTTTACCGGCTGACCGTCTGGAGTGAACACTTCAATGGAAGCTGCCCTGTCTCTCCCCACGGTTCCTACGGCAATGAGATTGTTCGAAGCCGACCAGGAGGGATTCGGGAATGGGCCCTCGATATGGGACTCACGTCGGACTATGGCACGCTCACCGCTGCCATCCGCATTGGCAACCATCAATTGGCTTTCGCCTTGTTCGCGGAGTGCGCGCAAGTATGCCATGCGCTTGCCGTCCGGGGAGAAGGTCACGGCACTTGCTACGTCACTCACTATCTGGCGCGTTGTACCACCCAGAGACGGTACCCGATAGACATTCACTAAGTTGGAGTGGATCGGGTCAAACTGTACGTAGTACAGATAGTTGCCGTCCGGTGTGAAGGTGACGCCACCGGCAAAAAAAACGCTCTGAGCAGGCACAACCGTAACCTCGCTCCCCGCCTCTACTTCCTTCATTCGCAGGCTGCGTTCGCCGTCCCGCCTGACATAAGCCAGCAATCTGCCATCGGGTGAGATGCCGGCATATATAGCCTGTCCATGGTCGGTTAGTGGGCTAATCGTCATATTGCGCGTGTCCGGCGCCAGCGAGTTTCTCTTAAGTAGTTTGTAGGTGCCAAATGCCGCGCCACCCGCGAGAGCCACAATCATCACGGCGATGCCGACCAGCTTGGCCTTGGGTCGCCGGCCATCGACAATCGGGAGCGAACTGGACGATGCCGGCACCGATGCCGAAGCAACCATCTGACCGATAGGCCCGGAGTCCGGCTTGACGAGCTTGAGGTCGGAACGTATTCCGGAGGCAGGCTGAGGTCGCGAGGCTGTGTCTTGCGTCGTTGATGTCGCGGGCAGGATCGCGTCAAAGACGTCACCCGAGCCTTCGTCCCTGAACTCGTAAGCGGTCACAGGAGCAACAAATCGATAGCCGCGTCGCGGCAGAGTCTCGATGTAGCGAGGGGCATCAGGATCATCGCCCAGTGCGTCGCGCAGCTTCTTGACCGCAATGTTCAGGCCGTTATCGAAGTCGACGAAGGTGTCGGCAGTCCAAAGCTTCTGGCGGAGCTCGTCGCGGGTGACAACCTCGCCCCGCTGTTCGAGCAGCAGTACAAGGATCTGGAAGGGCTGTTCCTGAAGCTTGATCTTGACGCCGTTCCGGCGGAGCTCGCCCGACCGCAGGCTCACCTCGAAATCCGCAAAACGAAGTTCGACCGGCGCGCCCATGGGGTGTCTCCCTGAGTTTCTGGTGTTTGTGGGAGTTTACCACCGCGGTAGTTGAACCGATCAGGCGATTTAGTGATGCCCCAAGACCCATGTACGGGCTTTGAGGAAGTCGATCCGACTCGCTTCCCGGTAGTTGTGGCGGCTCGAAGGTGGACACTCGATGCGACAGACGCTGAAACCAAGCCGCTTAGACCGGTAAAGAATCCGTACATACTCAATACATCTGCGGTCTATTGAGCGCCAAAGCGAGTTCGCGCAAGGTGTGCACACTCAAGCGGCCCGCAAATCGACGCTTCATTAGAGGCCCGGTTCGCAGGCCAGCCAACGTTGCCAGGAAGCTCGATTTTCTGCGCAAGACTCTTGATTTCGAAGGATACCAACGTGAGCAAGCGATTCGCATGGTTGTTGTGTTTGTTGGCTGTCAGCATCTACGCCTTCAGTTTGCCGGTGATGGCGGGCGTCGCCTACACCAATTTGCAGGGCGGTACGTATGACTGTTGCACTTGGTATGTGGTTGGTGGCGTGGACTCTGGTTCCGGATACGGATTAACGGAGGACGCTCAACAGTTCACCGCTTTGCTCGGAGGCAACGTAAGCCAGATTGACGTTGCCTTGGGTTTCATACTGGGCGACAACATGGCCACTGTGAGCCTGTGGACCGATTCGGCTGGTGCGCCGGGAGCGAATTTGTCCGGTTTCGTTAATACTCCCCCTAGTCCTGCCGTGGGGAGTTCAACACTACTCACGACTGTGGCGGTTTCGGGAGTCTCAATTACCGCTGGACAACAGTATTTCGTTGTAATCGAAGCCGACACTGTCACCTATGACGGCTGGAACCTGAATGACCAAGGAGCCGTCGGCCAGATTGATCAGAACTTCGGGAGTGGCTGGCAGCAGTTCCCAGGCGAACTAGAGGCCGGCATGGACATCCTCACCGCTAACAGCTCAACCCCGGAGCCTGGTTCTCTATGGTTGCTCGGCACAGGACTGGCAGGAGCGTTAGCGGCTAATCGTCGAAAGCGAACCGCTAACTTTTTCGGATCCTTATGCGCCGGTACGAGGGACTCGACTCACAAACAAGACAAAGGACGTTCAACCCAAATTCCGAGGGGGAAATCATGCTTAATCAGTTCGTAAGAGTCTTACAACCAATTCGACAGACAACGTGGCTTGCCAGAGCAGCTTGGGGCATGTTGGCACTGCTCATCTTTGCGGGGTTGCCGATCGCGGCATCCGCGCAATCAAATCCAAATCCCACATTCTCCTTTCCGATCGTCGCCGTAACTAACGGTCAAAGTGCGCGCGTGAGCGTTGCTAACCGCACCGGCTCGCCGGGTGATCTCCCGCCAGACGTGTGCGACGTTAGCCTGGTGTTCCTCGACAGGACAGGAATAGTTCGCGCCCAATCCACGATCAAAGGTCTGGGCCCCGGCCAGTCTGTGCATCTGGATTTGTCGGCAAGCAAGCTGCAGTATGAAACGGGCAAGCGACATGCGTTGCGCGCGTTTGTCAGGGTCTCCGCCTTAAGTGCGCAGCTACCGCCGGACGTGTGCAAGCCGTCGGTAGAAATCTACGACGAGGCCACCGGCGAAACGAAGTTCTATACCAGCCCACCGGATCCCGACTTGCCCGCCCCACAATAGCGCAGTCACGAAGCTGGCCAACGACGTGAGATTGGCCGGCCTTCTCGTGTACCCGCTTATGTGCTCTCAGACTGAACGTAAGTCCGAATCAAGTCAAGACCTTGAAGGAAGCGCTCATGGCACACGCAACAATTGATTACAAAGACATTTCAACCGGTCTCCCTATTCCTGGGGCACCTACGACTAAGTTGCATCCGGGACCGCATGGAGAGAGTGCGAACCAGCAGGCCCCACCTACGCTAGCCTCTGGGACCGAGACCTTTCTGTTCTGGAATCCACCGGGCGGCCCTTTGACGACGGAGAAGACGATCACCGTCACGTTGTTCCCGGGCCAGGAAGCCACCGCTTGGTACGGCAAGGGTAGTCCTGGACAAATCGTTATCTCCGCTTTCTCGGATGGCGAGAATAAGCTCTTGCCGCAGACGCCTATAGCTTCGGTGGTTCCTGCCACCGCCTGGAGCGGCGGGAACTCCGAGAACGTCTCCAACGCAAATAGCGTCACGATTACGGCGAAGGACTCCACGGCGGAAGACTCGGGAGAGACCTTCGACGGTTGGTTACAGTTTGAAAATGGTGTGGTCTCAGGCGCTACCCTCACTATTCCCGCTGGCGAGAGCTGCTACGTCATCGCCTCCTATCGCAACCACCAGGTAAAAATACCGACAACCAACCGACGCGGTCCTCTGCCATACGTCACAATCGTCGTGGGAGGAATACCAGAGGACGGCAGCGGGCACGGGCATGCTGGTAATGTTGGTATCCGCTTTCCTCCAGATCCCGAGCCTTGGGGGACCTCGTGCGGACCAGGATCTGCTGTTGGGCCTGGCGGTCAACGAAATCGCAAGCAGGATCAATGACGCTGGCGCCCGCTCGACAATTCAGAAGCTCGGCGTGGAGTTGGCGCAGAACGCTTTGGCAAGACTCAATGCTGAAGAGCCCGAGAAATAGGGCCAAACGGCAGAGGCCCTGCGGGAAGCTCCAACGGGCCTTTCACCGCACTTTGCGATGGGAATGGCTGAGATACGTTGCCATGGCCTGGGTGTAGACCTCCCAAGGTCTGCACCGTTTTGGAAGTCAAAAGGGAGATTCCGGATGAAAAGGCAACTCAAGAGAGAAAGGCAGTTCCGTGTATGGTTCGTAGCCGTGGTGGCGCTTTGCTTCCTTTCCCTTTCCAACTGTCGGGTGGACGCACAAAGCCACCTCGTGCGCTTGCCCTTGCCGGACACATCGACCGGTGTCGTGACCGATGTCGTGACCGGTGTCGTGAGTCGCGTCAGCGTAGCGAGTCTGAGCGACGAGCGATTCATCACAGCGGTAACGAACGAATCCGGAAATCTTAAGCTCAAGGTGTGGGACGTAACCGCGAATGCACAATTCACCCCGCGTGGAGACTATGAGGGTGGACTGACTACGGTATTTGCACTGACGGCAATTGGCTTCGCGTCTCCCGGCTCCGCAGCACCTGGCTCCGCGGCACTTGGTTCCAGTGGTGTCGTGATTGCCGTGCAGCAGGCGGACGGCAACCTAAGGCTCATCTACTTCGTCGTCGGTAAGCAGGGAGACATCTCGCGAAGAGGGATGATAGATGGGGGAGAGGCCGCTCGTATCGCTATCGCCGCAGCAGGGCCGGCTCGCGTCGTAACTGCGACGCAGAATATTGCAGGGGAGACCAAGTTGATCGTCTGGGATGTGGACCAGAGCGGTCAGTTCGTCAGGAAGCGCGATCACGCCGCCCTATCGGGCACGCAGGTGGCGCTAGCGGCGCTGTCGGCCACGCAACTCGTCTGCGCGGTAAGAGGCACGAATACGAAGTTGGATGTAAGCGCCTGGCGCTTGTCCGCAGACGCAGCCGGAACGTTGAGCCCATTAGGGTCGGCTCCGGGCCCGGAGATTACCGAGCTCGCCATTACCAACACAGCGACGGATCGCGCTGTCACTGCAGTTCGCTTGACGGACGGATTTATAGAGATAGAGGCGTGGGATGTGGACGCGAATGACAAGGTAATTGCCGGTCGCCCAGCGAAAACGACCGCACTTGGCGAACACGTCGCCTTGACTGCTCTCGGCTCCGCCAAGGTCGTGACTGCGATCCGGCAACCGGACGAAACGCTAAAACTGACTTCCTGGCAAGTTATCGATAACGTGCGCCAGTTGGATGAGATCGCGGCCGGTCCCGTGGGGCTGGTGTCCGTGACCGCCTTGGGGTGGGACCACATGATTACAGCAGTCCAGGAGGGCGGCGACAAACTTAAGTTGATTGACTGGGCCGATTTCTCGGTGAGTCTGCTGCATCGCCAGTGGCCTCCGCAGAAAGCAACCGGTCACCCCTGTCATGACAATGACCCTACCAAATGGCCCGTCCCGTCGCCTTCCCAGGCCCTGTTTTTTCCTCACATTGAGGGTGTCGACCCGATGATTGCGGCGGGAGAACGTTTTCTCATTGTGTCGGAAGATCATTGCCTCGAATTTCTGGACAAGAAGGGGAACCAGTTGCGCAGTAAAGCCGGTGAGCCGACTCTGATGTTGTCAAATGACTTCTTCTCGACCTTCCTTGCGCGAAACAACGATGACGGGACCGTGAACCGCAATAATATAGACTTGCACCTGCGGTTCCCTCCGGATTCGAGCGTCGGTCTATATTGCGATCTGCATAAAGACGTGCCTTGCATCGATGAATTCTATGACACCCGTATCGCTTTTGATGAAGTAGGAAAGCGCTTCTTGGTCCTAGCCGAGGCCAGAGGAAAAACCGGGTTTTCCGACCCGGCGACGGACGCCGTAACCCGCCGTTACTACGCCTTCGCCATCTCTAAAAGTGAGGATCCACGCGACGGCTTCGACCAGTATATGACCACCGAGAGCAACGTAACGGACTGGCCGAGGATGGCGCTGAATCCGATGACGACCACGGCGGACGCAGGAGTACTCGTCGTCGCCCACAGTGGATGCAAGGATGACGATACTACGGACCAGTGCGATAGACCTTTCGACAAGACTCGTGTGACGGACAATTTTATTGCATTACGACCAATGGCATATATTTATCTTCTATCGGATCTCCGCAACGGCGAGCCTGCGCCTCAGAACTGGAAGATCTTCCCGTTCCAAACCAGCGGCGGTACGTTGGTGCCCGTTATACATCATGGAGATACGAAGGGATGGACTTTCCTCGTGAAGGAAGGGACTCCCCTTGAAGTCTTTGGCTTCCCACGGTTTAAGTGGGACCAGAGCCTGCCCCTGACGCAAGCGTCGGGAAACATTAAAGTCTCAACCCAAGGTTTCACGGAGGGCATTACCTTTCGGTCTGGAAAGCTCTTCTTCGCGGGCAGTAAGCAGGCAGCGAAGCGCGCTCCAAACTCGACACCGGAGCGGTTTACCGTATTGGGAATCCAGATCCCAATCAAAACCACTAGCAGCGCCATCGATTTCGTTTCCTGCAACCCGAAATCCGGCCCTAATCCAGATTGCTTAAATGATGATTTCGGCCCCCCTGCCAGCGATGATCTCAAGAACGAACTTTGGAGTAACGAAATGGAGTCGTTGGCAGTGAACGATAAGGGGACGATGTTCATGGTGTTCGGACGCGTGGCGGCCCAGCCGAAACCATCGAAGGCGCAGGAAGTCCGCTTCAGTCTGCACTTCGATGATTCACGAGGTCTGGATGCTACCAAACTGCTTAAGAAGGGCACTGTTTTGCTGAAAACCGTAGATTGCAAGAACGGGGAAAATACACTTGTGGCGGAGAACTATGTGCACATCGTAAAGTCTGTACCTAAGTCATCGGTGCCTTCGGGGGAGTGCTTTAACGAAACAGACCATCTCGACTTCGTCAACGCTGTAAGAGATCCGGATGGCAATAGCTTTTGGTTCGCTCACTCGTTTCCTACTCACTTGCTCGCGGACAACCCTGCGAAAGACACTTTCGAGCTGGTCATCGGCCAGGTTGTACCCCCTCCTGCGCCCCCTCCTGTGCCGAAAAAGCCAACCAAGGTCCCGATTGTGCCCTGCAGGTGCCCCGGCGGAGGAGGGGGCGGAGACGAATCTCACCCTGGCGAACAGTGCAACAAGCACATATGTCCGCAACGCAATTAGTGCTGACGCCGCTCCGGACCGGGGGCTCAACGAATGCTCAATCGGACTCCATCACCGCTACGGCCTTATCAGGGAGAGAATTATGAACCGAATCGTTGTTCTGCTTCTCGTCTGTTTCCCGGTGCTCGTGCAAGCCGGTCCCATTTGCGAGATCTGCACGGTGCATCAGGTACTACCCGCCGTCGCTGCTGGCGAACAAGGCAACGGCTCGCTCTTCCACCCGAATGATGTTGAATTTGCATTCGTCAATCCTCCCCCCGACTCGCAGTCCGGGGCAGGTAGGCTGCTTGTTTTTATGCCCCGAGCAGGGACAAATTCCTCGGTCTACACTCACTTTCTTGAGGTCGCAGCCAAGCATGGCTATCATCGAGTCGTGGTCAGCTACTTCCGCGGAACTAGTCCGGTGAAGTCGGCAAGTGTGTAAGAACGTGTTCGCCATTTGGACGCATAACGCCCTAAGCGCGGATGTGGCGCACGGAAAGCGCGGTTTCGTCACACTTCCACGAGCAGGCGACTATACGAAATCAAGCGACTTCCCCGCAGCAGACTTCGGGCCCGGAACAATTCCCATTTGCTTGTGACCAGCGCCGGACCGGTTCAAGGCGCAAATCGACTGCAATTAGACCTAACACTAGTGAGTCGGGGTATAATCCGCCCCATCTATGCCACTCGCCCCGGGTTCCCGCCTCGATTCGTATGAGGTCATCGCACCCTTAGGCGCGGGCGGAATGGGCGAAGTTTATCGTGCCCGCGACGCCACGCTGAAGCGCGATATAGCGATCAAGGTCCTGCCTGAATACTGGTCGCGTGATCACGAGCGTCTGCGCCGATTTGAGCAGGAAGCCCAGGCTACTGCCGCGCTGAACCATCCCAACATTGTTTCGATTTTTCATGTCGGGCAGTTCAATGGTTCTCCCTACATCGTCACCGAGTTGCTGCAAGGCGAAACTCTGCGCGATCGCCTTCGTAAAGGCCCGATGCGGTTGCAGGAGGTGCTTGGCTACGGCGTGGAGCTGGCGCGGGGGCTGGCTGCCGCCCATGATGCTGGAATCATCCACCGCGATCTCAAGCCGGAGAACATCTGGGTCACGAAAGACGGCCGGGTCAAGATCCTCGACTTCGGGCTGGCGAAACTCGACCCGGCCAAGGCAATTAGCACTGACGCAGAAACTGTCAGTCTCGAGCCTCAGTCCCATCCAGGCCAGGTGCTCGGCACGGTCGGCTACATGTCGCCCGAGCAGGTCCGCGGTCAAGCTGCCGATGCCCGCAGCGACATCTTTGCGGTCGGAGTGGTCCTGTATGAGATGCTGACCGGGAAACCGGCGTTCCGTAAGGCGACTTCGGCGGAAACCATGACGGCAATCCTCAACGAAGATCCGCCAGCGGTTTCGCAGCTTGCGCCGAGCGTTCCGCCGGGCTTGCAAAGAGTTGTGAATCGCTGTCTCGCCAAGAGCCCGGACAAGCGATTTCAGCACGCATCGGACCTGGAGTTCGCGATGGAGGCCTTGTCGGACTCGAGTGGTACCAGCGTCTCAGCGGTTCATGAAGCCCTGCCCAGCAAGCGATGGATGTGGCTCGCGACGGCGATCGCTATCGCACTCGCGGCAGCTATTTTTATGTGGTGGAGGCAGCCGCCAGCGGTTCCGGTGGTCGAAGCCGTAACCCAACTCACAGATGACGGCGAGCCGAAGTGGATCTACGACAATCTGCTGACCGACGGATCGCGAATTTACTTCAACGAGGGCACAGACTTCGATCTCAAGATTGCTCAAGTCGCGGTCGTGGGCGGGCCCACGGCCATTATCCCCGTTCGACTCGAGGTGCCGATCCTCGTCGGTCTGAGCCAGGAGGGAGCATCCCTGCTGGCGTTGGTCGGACCTTATGGTGGTCCAGCCGTGCTTCCCTTGCGGACAATAGCGTTACCCGCAGGAGAAGTACGGCATCTCGGAGATCTCAAAGGCCTCGATGCGAGCTTTGCGCCGGAAGGGCGGATTCTGGTTTCTCGTGACAAGGCCCTGTATCTTGCCGACAAAGATGGCTCGAATTCTCGCAAGCTTTTGAGCGCAGAGGGCGAGATTTGGGGGCCGAATATTTCTCCCAACAACAAGCACATGGTTTTCACGGTGAATGGGACGCCAGGCCTTTCCATTGTGGTCTCCAACCCAGATGGTTCAGACCAGCGCGTCATGGTGGGTTTTGGCGAACGGCGGCGCGTGTGTTGCGCCCAATGGACCCCAAATAGCAAGTACATCATCTTTGAGGATCGCAGCCATGGCCGTGTGGATCTCTGGATGGCAGAAGTCGAAACCGGGTTTCTGCAACACCTCCACCCGCCGGTTCAACTCACCAACGGACCCCTGTCCTACGCGGGCGCGAAGCCCAGCAGCGATGGGAAGCAGGTCTTCGCAATTGGTACCAAGCAGCGCGGGGAACTGGTTCGTTATGACATGAGTTCGAAGCAGTTCGTTCCGCTTCTGTCAAGCATTTCGGCCTGGGATCCCACGTTCTCCAGTGACGGGAAGTGGGTTGCCTACGCCTCTTATCCGGACTTCACCTTGTGGCGCAGCCGTACCGATGGGACGGACCGTTTGCAGCTTACCGATTCCCCAGTGAGAGTGTGGGATGCGTTTATTTCCCCAGATGGAAAGCAGGTCACCTACAGCACCGCCGGAGAAATCAATGTAGTCAGCATGGATGGGGGGGCACCGCGGAGAATCGCAGAAAAGGGGTCATGGGATGCGAGTTGGTCCCCGGACGGGAACCGGGTGGTTTTTGCAGACTATAACGACCAACCCCATATCAGGTTCGCGATTTACGATCTGCGTACGGGGAAACAATTCTTTTTACCGGCAACAGAAGGGCTTGCCGGCGCGCAGTGGGTTGCGGAGGACCTGATAGTCGCTGGATCCAGGGATCGCACCAAGCTTGTTGTCTTCGATCTCAAAACGCAAAAATGGTCTGATCTGGTGCCGGGTCCAATACCAGGTAGTGTCTCGAACTGGGCGCATTCACCGGACTACAGATACGTGTACTACACCAGTGGAGGCGCAGACCCGCAGGCCTTGCGCGTGCGGCTGGCCGATCACAAGGTGGAAACCCTTGCCAGCCTGAAGAACTTCTCTCGCGCCAGGTACGCCGGCCAAGTAACTTATATCAGCGTCGCCCCTGACGGCTCCCCCGTCTTCACACGCGACATCGGCACGCAGGAAATCTACGCCCTCACAGTGAAGTGGCCGTGAGTTGCTGCGAGGAGGGGACCACTCGTGAATTGTCTTCCCAGATATAGGACTTGAGAACAGGAGTGCAGCATTAGGGTCATCTCTCACTACCGCGTCATCGAGAAACTTGGCGCTGGCGGCATGGGTGTGGTGTATCAAGCCGAGGACACGCGCCTGCACCGTTTCGTCGCTCTCAAATTCCTGCCCGAGGACCTGGCGCAAAGCCCGCAGGCTCTGGAGCGTTTCCGGCGCGAAGCGCAAGCGGCGTCGGCGCTGAACCATCCGAACATCTGCACTATTTACGACGTCGGTGAGGAAAACGGTCGTGCGTTCATTGCCATGGAGTTTCTCGATGGCATGACGCTAAAGCACCTGATCGGCGGCCGGCCCTTGGAAGCGGAGCAACTGTTGTGCTTGGCGATCGAGATCGCCGACGCACTCGACGCTGCTCACGGCGAAGGCATCGTGCATCGCGATATCAAGCCCGCCAACATCTTCGTCACCAAGCGGGGCCACGCCAAGATTCTGGACTTTGGACTGGCAAAGGTAACCGGTAATGAAGTGGCAGAGTGCTGAAACCCTGACGGTTGAGTCCGAACCGCAGCATCTGACAAGTCCGGGATCAATGCTGGGCACGGTGGCCTACATGTCGCCGGAACAGGTTAAGGCGAAGGAACTGGATGCCCGCACCGACCTGTTTTCGTTCGGGGCGGTGCTGTACGAGATGGCGACCGGCAAGATGCCGTTTGAGGGTGGAAGCGCGAGCGAGCTTGTCAGCGCTATTCTGCGCGATGAACCACAGCCACCTTCCCAATTGAATCCTCAGGTCTCGGCTGAATTGGAAGCGGTCATCCACAAGGCGCTCGAGAAGGACCGCAACCTGCGCTACCAGCATGCTTCCGACGCACGCACCGATCTTCAGCGAATTCAGCGCGACAGCAGCAGTCGGTTGCCTCAGCATCGCGCCCTGGGATCGGACGCTAACCCGGGATCAACTCCCCCTAGCTCACCGCCAACCACCGTCCCCAAGAAACGATTCTGGCCGCTGCTTGCCGGCGTCGCCTCCTTGCTGATCGCCGCGCTCATCGCCGGCGGAGTCTACTACCGTTCGAAGCAATCGAAGCCACTGACAGACAAAGACACGATCCTCGTCGCCGATTTCGATAACAAGACTGGGGACGCCGTATTCGACGGCACACTGAAGCAGGCGCTCGCCACCGATCTCGCGCAATCCCCGTTCCTCAATGTGCTGGACGAGCGGCAAGTCCGGCAAACCCTGAGGTCGATGGGGCTGCCAACCGATGCCCGATTGACCAGCGAATTGGCAAGGGAAGTGTGTGCCCGCGCCAAAAGCAAAGTAGCCATCGAAGGCACGATCGCGACGCTCGGCAGCCAGTACGTTTTAGGGTTAAGCGCACTGAACTGTAACACCGGGGACGTCATCGCCCGCGAGGAGCAGACGGCGGCACGCAAGGAAGACGTTCTAAAAGCACTCAACCGTGCCGATACATCACTTCGCCGAAAGTTGGGCGAGTCGCTAGCGAGCATTCAGAAGTTCGATGTCCCGTTGGAACAGATATCAACCCCGTCACTGGAGGCGTTCCAGGACTTCGCTTTGGGGTACAGGGTGTGGGGGGCCAAGGGAGAAGCGGATGCAATACCCTTATTCCAGCACGCCGTGCAACTCGATCCAAAGTTCGCGATGGCGCTTTCGTCCTTAAGCCGACTGTATAGCAACCTTGGGGATACAGCCAAAGGGAGGGAATATGCGGCCAAGGCTTACGAGTTGCGCGACCGCGCCAGTGAGCGCGAGCGCTTCTACATCGACTCGACCTACCAGAACACCTATACCGGTGACATTCTGAAAGCAATCGAGATCTTCCAGGTGTGGTCGCAGACCTACCCGCAGGATTTTATCGCGCACAACAATCTTGGTAACCAGTATGCAATTCTCGGCCGATACGAGGAGAGTCTGGCCGAGACGCAAAAAGCTCTGAAGCTCGCGCCGTGGGTGACCATGTACTACGCGAACACAGCCGGATACCTGATGAGTTTGAGTCGAAGGCAAGAGGCTCAGACTGTCATGGATGACGCCGTTCGTCAGGGCCTTAATCATCCTATATTGCATCAGAACATCTATTTACTGGCTTTCCTCAACGGTGACTGGGAAGTCATGCAAAGGGAACTGGATAGCGCAAAGGGCACGCCGAATGCCCCCTATCTAATCGCGATGCACGCTGACACGCAAGGCTACTTCGGGCACCTGCGGCAGGCGCGCGAACTCACAGGAAAGGCCGTCAGTCTCGACCTCTCCAGCGGAGACAAGGACGTCGCGGCTGATGCCAGCCTCGCGGCGGCGCTGCGCGAGGCGCTGTTCGGCTATGCGCGCAGTGCCCGGCAGCAGGCAGAGGCAGCTTTACGCATGAGCACAGACCCGCACAAAGCCGGCATTGCGGCCATGGTTTTCGCCCTGACCGGCGATACGTCGAGGGCTGAGCAACTGGCTGGGCAGATAGGAAAGGACAACCCGCAGGACACGCAATTGAACTTCATTTATCTCCCGGTGATCCATGCCGGCGTTCACTTGCAGCGTCATGAGCCTGAGCGGGCCATAAAAGCGGCAGGCGTGGCACTTCCGTATGACAGAGCTTATATAGGAATGTACGCAAGACTACTGCTTGGTCGGGCCTATCTTCAGTTAGGAAAGCCGACAGAGGCTGCCGCAGAAATTCAGAGCCTCCTTGAGCAACGCGACAACCTCGGTAATTCTCCGATAAAACCAGCAGCAATGGTGGACTTGGCCCGAGCGTACGCTGCGGCGGGCAAGACTTCGCAAGCTAAAACGGCGTACAAAGACTTTTTCCAACTCTGGAAGAACGCCGACACCGACATCCCCATCTACAAACAAGCCAAAGCCGAGTATGCAAGACTGCAGTAAATACCTGCCAACCTAATACTCCGAGCAGCATCCGCCCGGCACGTTGGCCCGAAATCGGCTTTTGGGGAGATTACTTGGGAGGTCGGCCAACAGCGGGCGACCGCGTTCAGCAGAGCCACCTGGACGTAAAACGCTAGGGCCTTATCGGAAGTGCCCCGGCGTGAAAAGGCGAAGGGAGCGCCTCAGCGTAATGCCGGGGCGCTTTCGATAAGGGCGTTAGAAGGAAGCCGCTGGCACCAGGGGTGCGTGGGCCCTCAGGTTATGGGTTTTGAATGTTGGTGAAAGCGTCGAAGGCGGGTAGAAGGGTTGGTTGGTTCAGGCGAATCCGGCAGAGCCGATTGGGAGCAGAGCGGATATGGCGTGTTGAGACCCTCCTCTAGACGGTTGGAACGATAGTTTTCGCCTGCCAAGGCACACGTATTGTACGCACGCCGAAGCGCGCATGGTTCTCGTCAAAGGGACCGCCTGGTTAGGAGCTATCAAGGATATAGACCTGGTGCCCTTGTTCTTGCTGGATCTGGGCGGCGGTTAGCAACTCCACAACGCGCATGGGGCTACCGCAGATCGGACACTGCCAGACCGCGGCTGCATCGGTTTTCGCTTCAGCCGGCGGAGGTGCGACCGCTAGTAACCTCCGGCAAAGCGGCAGCAACTCCCGGCGCCGGCGATTAGCGAGCCAGCCAAAGTAGCGGATGCGTGGAAGACCCTTGGGCAGAACATGCTGTAAGAACCGGCGCAGGAACTCTTCTAACGTCAGAGTCATGGCACGGCACGTACTGTGATGCGCGTAGTCCTTCCAACGAAAGGTGACGTGATCGCCATCCACCGAGAGAAGGCGATGATTCGAGATGGCCACTCGATGGGTATAGCGGGCCAGGTACTGAAGCACGTGCTCCGGCCCGCCAAAGGGAGCCTTGGCATAAACGACCCAGTCTTCCCGAAACAGAGTGCGCAAGAAGGCTGCGAATGCCTTCTCATTCGCCAACGGCTGACACGGGCCAAAGAAGACAAGTTGCTTCCTCTGAAAAGCCCGCCGTAATCCGGCCACGAACTTCCCGCGAAAAACGCGGCTGAGTACTCTCACCGGTAAAAAGAAGCGGGGTGCCGAGCGGATCCACCGCGAGTGATCAGGCGACAGTCCACCACCCGGCACGACACAGTGGACGTGCGGGTGTCGCTGCAGAGTCTGTCCCCACGTATGCAGAATGCTGAGGAAGCCGATCTCGGCACCGAGGCGAGCCGGATCGGCCGCAACTTCCAGCAGGGTTGCGGCACTGGCATCGAACAAGAGTCCGAATAGATACCTCTTGTTTTGCCAGATCAACGGGACCAGCGCGTGCGGCACGCTGAAGACCAGGTGAAAGTAGCAAACCGGCAACAGTTCCTGTCGCCGGGCGCACAACCACTTCTCCCTGGCGTTGGTCTGGCACTTCGGACAGTGCCGGTTTCGGCAGGAGTTGTAAGAGATGGCCTGATGCCCGCAGCGAACGCATTGATCGCGATGCCCACCGAGTGCGGCCGTGCGGCAACGCGCGATTGCGCGAAGCACTTTGAGCTGGGTCCAGGTGAGCGAATCGCAATAACGTTCGAAGAACTTGTCGCCTGCCCTGCGGATGATATCGGCCACCTCCCAGGGTGGTCGTGTCATGCCTGATAGTCGTCCGGCCGCATTCGCGAAAAGCGTTGGCTACTGACGGTGATCTGATCCAGCGGATTCGGTGCGGCGTGCAAGTGGCGCTGCGACATGTGGAGATACCGAGTGGTATGTTCCAGGTGCGCATGGCCCATCAGAAGCTGGATCGTCCGCAGGTCGGTTCCTGATTCCATCAGGGTTGTCGCGAAGCTGTGGCGGAGTGTATGTGCGCCAATCCTCTTCTTGATTCCGGCGCGCTTGGCGGCTTCGCTGCAGATGTACCAGATCGTGTGATCGGAGATTGGCTGCTCGATCCCGCGATGCCCTTCCGTGCTGGGAAACAGATAATCCTTGGGCCGCTTCCATCGCCAGTACTCACGCAAAGCTTCGAGCAGCTTCGTTGTCATGGGCACATCACGATCTCGGGAACCTTTGCCCTGGCGAACATGGATAACCATCCGTTCGCTGTCCACGTCGCTCACCTTGAGAAGGGATGCCTCCGTGCGGCGAATGCCCGTAGCATAGAGAACCATGAGGATGGTGCGATGCATCAGGTTCGGAGCAGCCTCGATCATGCGGCTGACTTCTTCAGGACTCAGCACGACCGGCAGTTTTCGGGGAGTCTTCGGAAAGATCAAGTCATCGTAGGCGATGTCCCGCCGCTTCAGTGTCTTCTTGTAGAGAAAACGCAGCGCCGACATGCGTCCTTCGACCGTGCCGGGGGCAAGCTTCTTATCGCGGAGTAAGTACGTTTCAAACTGACGGATCTCGTCGCCGCCCAAGTGTTCAGGCGACTTTCCGAAATAATCCGCGAACTGTTTGATTGCGAGAATGTAGCCGCGAGTCGTGGCTGGCGAGTAGTTACGGCGCTGGAGTTCGTCCAGCACGCGTTGGCGAAGTGAGGTCACAGAAATCTCCTTTCTCTGTGACCCACACTATGTCACCTACTCCAACAATGCCGGGTCCGCCGTACGCGGTAGCGTCCCCCGCGCCAGCGGGTTAGTTCTAACGCCCTATCCGTAGAAGTGGGCAGCTCCGAGACGGATAGGGTGTTATATGGCCTTCCATGAGAAGGCCGATCGTAGTCAAGCAGAATCTTTATCCATCCAAATCCATCCATATTAATAAGCAAGGGTTTTCTCCGCCGAGTTTGCCCTGTCGCTACCTGCCCAGCGTCGAGCCGGGACTGGTCAGGTGCAATTCGTCGATTGGCCCGGTCATTGTATTGCCTAACGAATCGTTGGCCGACGATCCAGCCGTGGGCGCCATCTTAGCCAGCCCGAAATCGAGGATTTTGGCGTGTCCGCGTTTGGTGACAAAAATGTTGGCCGGCTTGATGTCGCGGTGGACGATCCCATCGCCGTGCGCGGCATCCAATGCATCGGCAATCTCGATCGCCAGGTCCACAAGGGTTTCGGTGTCCACCGGCCGATTCGCAATCCGATGCTTCAGCGTCATGCCATCGAGAAATTCCATGGCGATGAATGCCTGTCCGTCCTGCTCGCCCACGTCGTAAATGGTGCAGATATTCGGATGATTCAGTGCCGATGCAGCCTGCGCTTCGCGCTGGAAGCGGGCCAGGGTCTGCGGGTCGCGGGCGACACCTTCGGGCAGGAACTTGAGAGCGACAAATCGGTGAAGGCGGGTGTCCTCGGCCTTGTACACGACACCCATGCCGCCGCCACCGAGCTTTTCGGCGATGCGGTAGTGGGAGATGATCTGGTCGGCCATGCTTGGGATTTGCGGTTGAGTCCCATCATCTTACGAGCGTTGTATTCCCCGTCAACGAATAACATCTCTACCAGAAGAGTGTGGTAGACAGAACCCAACCTTGTTTTTGGGTATCAACGGAGCTTGCCACGAGCCTTCTAATTCGAAGGAGCACGCATTGACTCTCGCACCGTCGGCAACTAGGAAGCAACAGCCGATCGGCGAGTCCATCTCCCCGAAGATTATGCCGCCGTCAAATGTCGAGCCAGCCCAAAGTTCCTCGAAGCCGGTTTGAACGAAGCCGCTTTGCGGCGGACGCTTCCGCGTGCCCCGAAGCGAGCGACATGGAAGATTCGAGACTAGCAATAAGGTAGCAGTAGGTCTTGAAGAATGATGCCTCTCGCGTTACGATGAGGCCGTTGGGAACCTCGGCATCATGGGAATACAGATGGGCTCAAGATTGATGGTCGTCCCACAAATACTCTTCCTTCCAACAACTTCCAAGCCAAAGTCGATTGAAATCCCATAGAGCTCCACTGCGTCCGCCGCGAACGAAAGCGGCCTCCTTCAAACCGTTGTATCGGACGCGCCCCGCAGCACCGGGCCTACCTGCACACACTGACTGTGGGGCGCATCCGATACAACACTAGGGTATCTCGGGAGTTGACACCAGCTGGCACTTCCGCGCATAGCCGACAACCCGTCAAACTGGATTACTTCCTAGGGAACCTCTGAACTACCTCCCATTTTGCAGGCGGGAATGACCTGCAAGGTGAGATTCAGGTCGATGCCTTCATTTCCTCTGGCTCTTTGAGCCCTCCGGCTACCGCGTTCCGGTAGTCGGGCGCAGTTGAAAGACACTACGCCGCTGCGTACAACAGCTTCTTGCGCACCAAGAACAGGTTCACCAGGGCGCAGGTAGCGAACAGCCGGTTGGCGTTCTTTTTCAATCCACGATAACGCACTTTCACAAACCCGAACTTCAGCTTCATCACCCCAAACACGTGCTCCACTTTCGAACGCACTCGTGACTTCGTGCGGTTCTTGGCCCGTTGTATTTCGTCGACGCGGTCCTTGTAGCGGTACTGCTTGTGGGTCATGTCCTGCGCCCCGGGCGCAACTTCCTGCATGACTTCCGTCTGCCCCCGATAGGCCTGATCACCCCAAACCTTCGTTTCTTCCCCGTGCAGTAACTCCGGCAATACCGTGCTGTCGGCCACGTTGGCCGCCGTCGCCACCACGCTGTGAATCATCTTCGTCTTACTATCCACCCCTACGTGCGCTTTCATCCCGAAGTACCACTGCTTGCCCTTCCTCGTTTGGTGCATGGCAGGATCGCGTTTCTGCTCGCGATTTTTGGTCGAACTGGGAGCATGAATGATGGTCGCATCGACAATGGTCCCGGTCGTGATCCGTACTCCCCGGCTCTGTAAATACAGATTCACCGTCTGCAGAATCTCCCCACCCAAGCCGTGCTCTTCCAGCAGGTGACGGAACTTGCACACCGTGGTCTCGTCCGGCACCGGCTCCCGCCCCAGATCGATGCCCACAAATTGCCGCATCACCGCCGAGTCGTACAGCGCCTCTTCCAGCCCCGGGTCCGACAGGTTGAACCATTGCTGCAGAAAGTACACGCGCAACCTCCGCTCCAGCCCCACCGGGGGCCGCCCGTTGCCGGCTCTTGGATAGTGCGGCTCGATCAGCCGGCACAACTGGGCCCACGGCACCACTTGTTCCATCTCTTCCAGAAACAAAGCACGCCGCGTCTTCTTTGCAAACTGCTCGAACCCGCTCGCCATCGCCAGTGTCTGCTGCTTCATCGCTCTACAGGCCCTCCACCAAATTTCTTCTCACTCTAAACTGCAGATCGGTGGAAATCGGAGTACTTGTTCAGAGTCTCCCTAGTAACGGACAACTCATCCGCTATATCCCTTATAAGGATGGAGATACGGTGACCCAGAGTATAATCCAGCCTATCCCTAATGGCCCTCGCTCCCGGAACGATCCTCGGGCAGTATGAAATCCGCTCTCCACTAGGCGCTGGTGGAATGGGCGAAGTCTATCGCGCCCACGACACCCGGCTCGACCGCGAAGTCGCCATAAAGGTCCTGCCCGAATCTCTGACCTCCGACCCTGGCCGCTTGCGCCGCTTCGAGCAGGAAGCCCGCGCCGCCGCCGCCCTCAACCATCCCAACATTCTTGCCGTGCACCAGATGGCGACCGAGGGCAACGTCTCGTACATGGTCACCGAACTGCTCGACGGCGAGACGCTGCGCGAGCGCCTGGGTCTCGATAGGCGGCAGAAATACTTTGCCCTGCAACCGCGCCACATTGAACGGAAACAGTCCGCCATATTCAATCACCTGGCGTGTAATCTCGTCTTCGCCATCGGTGAACTCGCGCAATTCGATTTCCTGGCCGCCACGCACTTTGTCGATGAGGGCGAAATCAGTAGCCGCCAGCATTCCGAGGTTTTGGCAGTTCTGTTTGTAGATGCGCTCAATGTTCTCGGCGATCACCAGTTGGATGCCCGCTGACATTTCGGCATAAGGCGACTGCTCGCGACTCGACCCCTTGCCGCGTCGCTTGCCGCTGACGCAAGCCACAAACCCTCCACGCTTCACGTCGCCGCGCTTGATGGGCGTCTCGCTGCCGCACTTCAAGCCGGTATAGGGAAACTCGCCCAACGTCTCGTCGAAGAAAAAGCAGATATGCGCCGGCGTGATCTCGTCAGTCGAGATGTCATCACGCAGTTTGGGATTGCGTTCGGGGTGCTGCCTGTCCCAGGGAAGGTCTTCGCCCGCCAGTTGCCGCTTGATGAGTTCCGGATCTTCGGTGAGAAAAAGAATGCGCCCCTTGAGGAGAACGCGGTCAGGACGCTTGGTTACGGTGCGCTGCAATAACGACGTATTCACTGCAAGATTTTATCCCAGAAACGGGCGACGGACGACCCGAGCACGATCGCCAGAAGGCAAACAGCCACGCCGGCACATTACTCCTTCATTGGCTGGGGGCCCTTCTTGATTTCGCCGAACACCGCATTCGCCACCCGGTCCAACACCTGCGAGACGGCATCGATCTCGTTCATAGCCAGTTGCGTCGAGTACGGCGCGCCGGCAACTGCGTTATTGCCGGGAACGCTGACCAGTTTGTATTCCACGGTCACGCGAAACTCGGGGTCCAGCCTCTTAGCCTCACCATTTTGATGACTCCACTGGCTGTTGGGATTGGTCTCTGTCGTTCCCGGCATGTGTTGGTAAGGGTCATCGGCGTTGCGCAATTCCGTCAGCGTTGTATAAACAACGTACTGGCATTTCTTCTGTTCCGCTTCTTCGCTGATTTCGTTGGGCGACATTCCGTCGAGTGGCACGCCGACAACCTTCATGTGCGTTTTTTTGTCGGACTTCAACTGGTTGAGCGCCTTCACCAGCCGGTCGCGCTCTACGTTGGCCGGAACCGAACGTCCCGCCCGGTTCTGCAGGAGAGCCACGCCGACACGCACGTCGTTCTCCTGGGCCAGTCCAGCGACTGAAACCAGAAGCGCCGCAAGTATACATAGGTATCTGCCGAGCTGATTCATAGGAGCTAGGACCGTGTCTTCGCGTACTCAACAGGAGAAGGCAATGGTTCCAACCCTCGCCCGGCGAAAATCTCTCGGAAGTTGGCTGCTACTTCTTCGTGAATCAGGCCGTTGGTCGCCAGCACCTCGCGGCTATCGAGCCGAAACGGCGTTCCATCGAATCGCGTCACCATGCCGCCCGCTTCCTGCACGATCAACACTCCTGCCGCCGTATCCCAGGGATTCAGGTTGAACTCCCAGAAGCCGTCGTAGCGCCCAGCCGCCACGTTGGCGAGATCAAGTGCCGCTGAACCAGCCCGCCGCACTCCGTGCGAACGCAGGGTGATCTGCTGATAGAAGTGGATGTTCGGGCTCTTGTGCCGCTTGTGACTGGGAAGCCTGTGCCCAGGATCGACTCCGCCATCCGTGGCGTCTTGGAGACGTGCAGCGACTTGCCATTCAGCGTCGCTCCCTGGCCCCGCTCTGCGGCAAACAACTCATCGCGTGTGGGATCGTAGAGGACGCCGGCCTCAAGTTGGTCATCTTTGCGCGCCAATGCTATCGACACGCAAAACACCGGGTAGCCGTGTGCGAAATTTGTGGTGCCGTCGAGAGGGTCGACGAGCCAGCGATAGTCCGCGCCGGTTTCGCTGCGCGTGCCCTCTTCACCCACGACTCCGTGCTGCGGCCAGCGCGCCTGCAACCGCTCAACAATCAGCTTCTCCGACGCGCGGTCGGCCGCGGTCACCAAGTCTGCGTCGCCTTTGTATTCAATCTTGATTTGCCGGTCGAAATAGGTCATCAGCAGAGCGCCGGCTTCGCGCGCGATCGGTTCCAGGTCTCGCAGGTATTGGCTCATTTTCGGCGGGCTGGGGCGTCGGCAAGTATCATGCGACTGCCGACTGTTTCCCGCTGGGCGCTTCAGATACAGCACTAAGACTTCCCGGGACTAATTTGCGCTCGAGGGCTCTTGGATTGCCGTTTGCCACGCTCTGGGGTTGAGTTACGGTCGCCTCCATGTTTCCTTTACCAGGAGGGGCAGGTCGTGTATCCAATCGTCTTTACTTACCCCGCCCGGATAGATCACATGAGCCAGGTTGTCTTTGGTGTAAGCGATGACAAAATTGGCGTGCGCAATTGGGTAGTTACTATTGTCGGCAGTTCTGTAGGCCAGCGGAACCCCCGCGGCCCTCTGCACCGCTTCGAGAGCAGATTCGGTTCCGGTGAGGCCAACAAAGCGTCTATCGAAATTGTTGAGCCACCGGCGCATTTGCACGGGTGTGTCCCGTGCGGGATCAGTAGTAACAAAAACTAGCTTGACCTGATTGGCAATACCCGTAGGCAATCTCTTCAGAGCCACGCCAAGGTTCGCCATGTGCATAGGACACTGATCGGGGCAATAGGTGTAGCCGAAAAAGAGGAGTGTGACCGACCCTTGGGTCTTGTTCCAGAAGTCAAACTGAGCACCAGAGGTGTCAGTGAGAAAAAATTTCGGTTTGGGCAGGGCCGGCGTAATTAGGCCGCCCCGGTATGTTGTTTGAAGTGGCTGGGGATGATTCGGACCGAGCTTGGCTTCTTGACCTGACATCAGAGAGACGGGGCCACCCAGGCAAATGGCGACGAGATAGAACCAAAGAAACCGCAGATTCATTTCCTGCCACCTATGGATGAACAATGACCGTCCCTTTCATGCCGAGTTGGTCATGAACGGCACAGATGTAATTAAAAGTGCCTGGAGATGTGAAGGTCACCCTAAAACGCGTCACACCCGGAGGCGACTGAGGGAGCTTCGCGCGATCTTGAGGCGCTGGAGACAAGAACCCCGAGTTCACGCTGTCCGTGGGTGAGCCTATTACCGCCTCCCTGGCGCCGTCCGAGGTCCCCAGCACATTTGCCGAAGGCGGCCGGGGATCGGCAGGTTCTGTCCCAAAGGTCACAGTATGGTTGATCGACGGATCGAGACTCGTCCACTCAACCGTGTCCCCGACCCCCACGACTATCGTCCCGCGGCCGAAGCGCATCAGGGATGCGGTCTGCGAACCCGCTCCGGTCGTCGTCACGATTTCACCGACACCGGCAGCCATGCCGCCCGCATAAGTACCTCGGCTCTTCAGGCGAGAGGCGTCCGCAAGCAACAGTGCTTCCTCGCTTTGGGCCTGCCGATCATAGAAGTCCTGGTCGTGAGGAAGGGTCTGCGACGGGTCGAGAACATGGACCACTCCAGTCATGTCCGCATGAGCCAGGCAAACAAATTTGAAGTTGCCGGGAGACGGAAACTGTACGGAGTAGGTAGGCGGATCTGGCGCGGCCAACAAGATTCCCGAGTGCACGCAGGTCGAACCATCGTAGTCGGATCCGTCGGGTGTAGTCCCTGGGCACCCCACCTCGACACCCCAAATGGCACCGAAGAGAGGAGGCCGCACCTGGCCGGGCGTCAGGAACGTCAGCGTGTGGCGCTCCTGAGTGGGAAAGGTCCAACGGATGCTATCGCCGGCGTGAATCCAGATCTCATCGGGTAAGAAGCCAAGCGCCTGATTAGCTCGGTCGTACGTCTGGGCGCCGACCAGCAATTGCCAGGTATTCGCCAAAGCTGCACGCGGGACTAGCAGGGCAATCAGCAAAGCGGAGTGCCAGCAAATTCGCTTAAGTTGTGATCCGATTGGCTTCGTCATGGGTCCTCCCCAAATCAGTTCTGGAGGCGAGAATTGATCAGAGTCCCTCCGGAAGTCAATGCAACGCGAGTGAAACCTAGGTGACACCGCAAGTAATTGATAAAGCGCGTTTTCCGACGTGCGGTGACATGCCTGTTGTGTGCCTCGGAACCGGGATATACTCTCTGTGATCAACGAACGGGTCGTCAGAGTGGCGAGTCCAGCAAAACCGATCGTCATAACCTTCGGTGCTTACGAGTTCAACCCCCACTCCGGGGAATTGCGCAAGGAAGGAATGCATGTCCGCCTGGAGGGTCAGCCGCTTGCCATTTTGCAGATACTGCTGGACCGCCCGGGCGAACTGATCACACGCGAGGAACTGCAAAAAAAGCTCTGGGCCGAGGATACGTTTGTCGATTTCGAACATAGCCTTAACGCGGCAGTCAAACGATTGCGGTCAGCATTAAACGACTCCGCCGACCGGCCGCGCTATATCGAGACGCTGGCACGCCGAGGTTATCGCTTTGTTGCGCCGGTTAGCGGCCGGTTTATCGCTGACATAGACTCAGGATTGCCGAGTACTCCATCCGTCGAATTCGAACAGCCGGAGCCCAGATGGAAGCGTACAACACGGTTTGTGGGAGTGGCACTGCTGATCGCGCTTAGCGCCGGCGCGCTCGCCTACTTGGGGGTGCGGCCTTCATCTGTGCCTAGGGTGTCCAATTACGTTCAGCTTACCCATGATGGCCAGCCAAAAGTCCTGGTTGGAACCGACGGTTCGAGAATTTACCTAAGGTTGGGAACGGATGTCTCAATTGGTATCGGAGAGATTCCGATCTCAGGCGGCGAGCCGACGAGGATCCCAGCACCGTCTCCTGGAACGTATCCGCTCAACCTGTCGCCGGATGGGTCACAGCTTCTCGTGACGAACTTCAAGATCGGCCCGGACAACAGATCGCTGTGGAGCCTCCCCGTTATGGGAGGTTCCCCGCGCCGCCTCGGAGACACCTTGGGAGACGACGCCACCTTGTCTCCGGACGGCAAGCTACTGGCCTACAGCAACGACAACAACTTGTTCGTGGCGAAAGCCGATGGCACGGGGCCGCGCAAGCTGTTCACAGTGACGAGTCCTTCCGAAATCGACGGTCCAGTTTGGTCACCCGACGGAACCCTTTTGCGATTCAATTTATCGCAAGGCTGGACCAAATCGCTCTGGGAAGTGGCCGTGGATGGTTCGAGATCACACCAGTTGCTTCCCGGCTGGCGGAATCCGCCAGACGAGTGTTGCGGCAGGTGGACTGCCGACGGGAAGTATTTCGTATTCCAGTCGAACGGTCAAATTTGGGCGCTTTCCCAAAAACACCCCCTCCTTTATGGCAACCCTAAGCCCGTACAACTGACTTCGAGTCCCTTGGCGTTGTCTACCCCGGTTCCTAGCTGGGATGGCAAGAAACTCTTTGTCACAGGTGAGACTGACCGTGGCGAGTTAGTTCGCTACGACATCAAGTCTGGGCAATTTGTGCCTTTTCTCGGCGGTATTTCAGCGGAATACTTCGACGTCTCTAAGGATGGCCAGTGGGTTGCGTACGTGTCCTATCCAGAGGGCACGCTCTGGCGCAGCAGAGTGGACGGGAGCGAACGCTTGCAATTGACCTTCCCGCCCCAATTTGCCACCGTTCCTCACTGGTCGCCCGACGGCAAAGCGATCGTCTTCGGTTACAGAACGGATGGAGAAATGCTTCACAGAATCTATGAGGTTTCATCCGAAGGAGGAACTCCGCGGGAGCTTCTGCCGAACGATCAAGATCATTGTGTATATCCAGATTGGTCGCCAGATGGAGGAAGGATTGTGTTCGGTGGCCGTGCGGATGACCCTAAATCGTTGATCCGCATACTCGACTTCACCAATGGTCAGATTTCGACAGTCCCGGGATCCCAAGGTTTCTTCTGGCCGAGTTGGTCACCGAACGGACGGTACATCGTCGCACGTGGATTTGGGCCGCACCGTCTCATGCTGTTTGATTTCAAGACTGAGCGCTGGACCCAACTTGCCAGAGCGGGCTACTTCAGCGCGCGTTGGTCGAAGGATGGACAGTATGTTTATGCCGTTGCAAGCATCCCAGAGAGTGCCGTGGTCAGGATTCGAATCAGCGACCTTACATTGGAACAGGTGATCGACCTGAAGAATTTCACACTAGCAGGCTTCGGTTGGTTGGCGCTCGCCCCCGACGATTCACCGCTGCTGCTCCGGGACACTGGAACCCAAGATGTGTACGCCCTGGACTGGGAAGAGCCGTAAGACGTCCTGTCGAGGAACAATCCCTTAACGGTTGAGAGTATGGTCAGGACATTCGGGGCAGCGAACATGAGACTCTTGGTGAGACTGATGGCTGGGTGTCCCAACTCAACCTTCATTGGCAATGAAAAACGCCCAAGGGGCGAGTTGATCTTAGGAGGCGAGCGCGGGCAGATCACTCACCCCTGGCCGACTTGATCGAAGCCGCTATGCGGCGGACGCATTCGCGTGTTGTTGAGCCGGCAGTTTCGCGGTGATGTGAGCTAGGTTGTGTCGCAGAGGAGGAACTCTCTGTGACCCATCTACGCCAGATCATGCTCGAGGAGTTGAGGCGCCGCAACTTCGCCGAGACAACGATTCGCTCATACCTTCATGGAGTTGAGCACTTCAGCCGATATTTTCATCGTCCACCCGACACGCTTGGCCCTGAGGACATTCGCAAGTATCAGGCGATGCTCTTCACCCAGTTGAAGTTCAGTCCCAACACTGTGATCCTGCGGGTGGCTTCGTTGCGCTTCTTCTATATTCACGTGTTGAAGCGCGGCTGGAGCATCTTGCCCCGATCCACAGCCAGCAGATACGCGACCATCTTCCGGGCTACGGCCAGCGTTGCTCGCTTGGCATTGCCTTTCTGCTTTTCGGTTTCATAGACCAGCGCCAGTTCATGGTTCTCTCTGGGCGCCAGCTTCGCGGCTTCCACCAGTACACGCTGGATATGTTTGTTGCGCTGTTTAGAAAGCGGAGTGGGTATTACCTTGTCGGCGGAGCTCTTTTCGTCACCGCAAAGCCCACAATAACTGATGGCTTGTTTGATCGAGGGGAAGCGCGAAACCTCCCCCATCTCCAGCTTATAACCGCTATTTGCCAGTATTTCAATTGTGCGATCCTTGAGATTGGCAGCCACCTCGCCGATACCTTCATACTCGCCGTCAACAAAAATTGTGATCGGAATCGTACGGCGCAACCTGAAATCTGCGGTTTCTGAGTTCAGGCTGTAGCTGCTTGCCCGAAAGAGCTGGGCGACCACTGAATCGAGGACTGGCACTTTCCGAGGAAAGGCTACGTGGGAATCTGCGGCCTGGGGCTCGGGATCGGCTGCGAAATCGTTCACTTTCTTTTCTCTCCGTTCTCTGAACCGCGCGGCCGTGAGGCAGCTTCAACTCATTGAAGCCCACTTTACCACAGGAAAAGAACTGCGTATTTCGCTTGGGGCGTAGTCGTTCTGATTGGCGCGCGGCGGCTACATTTCCGTCCCGAAACTTACCCTTTGTGAGACGGAAGTGCAGCGTCGCAATCGGAGCCAATCTGTTTGTCACTCGCTCGCGGACGGCGCATCGCCTGCTTGAAAGTGCCCGCTTTGGACAGCGGCGGGCGAACAGCCATCGATACGCCGCGCAGCGTTTACCTTCGTCCTCGATCAACTTGACGGGAAACGCCCGACGGTTCCTACTGGCGCCCTCCGCCAGAGCGCGCTGTCATTCCGCGACATGCCGACTACACGTCAAATTGAGCGCACTTTCCGGAAACAAACTTGGCGGCAAATGACCGTCGAAGACTGGCGACCGGACTATCGGTCGCCTTTCTCTTTGCTCTGCATGCAGAAGAGATTCAATTCGCCTTGCCTGCACGCAGCCGCTCGGCAGCTTGTGACGCACCTTGTAAGGAGCCTCGCCGCCCTGGTGCAACGGCAAGAGCCACCTGGAATTCCTTCGCTGCCTGCTCCGGATGTCCCTGCTCCAACAACAACTCGCCCAGCTGTTCGCGAGCAGGGATAATCGGCCCGGGCGTTACCGGAAGTTTTTCGATGGAATCCTCTTTGCCTGCCGCCTCCCGCATTAGCGCCACGGCGTCCTGTTGCTTACGTTGCGCCTGTAGGACCCACGCCTTAACTTCGCGCATCATGATCCCAACCTGCGTCGCCCAATAGTCGTTGCCTGACTCGCGTAGGCTGTCCTGATGCCGTTCCAGCTCCTGAATCGCGCTGGCTGCATCCGCAGGATGGCCGCTGCGCGCCAGCCCCAGTCCTCGCGCCCAAATAGCGATTGCGGCGACCTGCGGCACAGTGGATGCAGGAGGAGTTAGGATTTCTGCTGCTTCCGCCCATTGGCCTCGTTCGACTACATAGCGAACGGGCATGGCGGTCGCGGCATACCCTGTGTTGAATCCACCGACGTTCAGGTTCTGCATGCCTTTGAGTTGTGCGACAACCGTGGCCGCATCAGCATCGCGTCCGCTTTGCAGGTACGCGTAAACCAGGTAGTCCATAGCGTGGAGCTGTTCGCCGATGTCGTCCGCCTTGCGTGCCGCCTCACTCGCCGCAAGGTTCGAAGCGATGGAGTCATCCCAAAGGCCGAGTCGCGTAAAGATGTGGCTTGGCATGTGCAGCGCATGCGGGGCTGAAGGGGCGATCTTCGAATAGGCACGCGCGGCCGGCAAGCCTCGTTGCGCGAGCTCCGCATTGTCGTACGCATGGATCAGGTAGTGCGGGATGCCGGGATGGTCAGGATACTTCGCATACAGCGGCTCAAGCAGGGCGGCTGCCTCTTTCTGCCGGACATGATCCTTGTCCGTGGGAGGCGCATTCGCCAACAAAGCAAGAGCGTAGAAGACCTGCACCTCAACATCCTTGTCCTGTGCGGCAAGCCCGGTCATTGCTGCCTCATACTTCAACGCTCGCGCGGCATACGAAACAGTGCTTCCATCCTGAAACACTACGTTAGCTGCCTCGATGAATCCGCGTTCGCGGGCCGTGCCTGCTCCGATGCGCCGAGCCTGGTCGATTTCCTGCTGGCCCTTCCGCAAACCGTCGCCGGGGATGGCGGGCTCCCATAGTTGGTGGTAGTACGTCATCGCGATACCCCAGTGCGCCATGGCACACTCAGGGTCGTTCTCCGCGACGTTGTGAAAGGCTTTTTCGGCGGCGCTGTAGGCGAATGAATGAAGCAGAGCCACCGCCCGGTTAAATTCCTGCTGGACCGCAGGCTTACAGGATACGGCAAAGGAAACGCTCCCCAGCTTCTCCGGCGCGGGATGATCGTGCGTCCCCTGTGCGAGAGCGTAAGGCGTGAGTACAACAACCGCGACCAACAAACGCGAGGCGAGGAACATTTCTGCCTCCTGACACGCGCAAAAACGCTAGCCGCTAAGTTTACCTTGGTTTGTCGAAGTGTGTGCGCCGAAGTCCGCTTCATATCAACATGACGTATAACGCCCGTTCCGTAGAAGTGGGCAGCCCAAAGTCCCCAGAAGTCGGGCTCGAGGAAACGTGACCGCGCTCCCACCAACCCTGCTCAAGGCAGCGTCCGAAGAGTGACCGATTGTCCAGAACGCACGCGGCCATATCTTGTTAGATCGCCAAAGAAGAGAACGGAGGCTAACGGCGGCGGAAGAGGTCACAATTCACCCAGCCGGCTTCGGCCCGCGATGACCGGCGAAGAAGGAGCAGTTCGAGCTGACGGGGCACCTTTCGCACTTCGGATTTGTGCGTTTGCATATCTCTTGGCCATGATGTTTCAGTAGCAGATAAGCGCTTGACCGGGCATGAAACGTTTGCGGCATCTCCACCGCGATTGCCTGTTGCGCTCTACGATAATTGACGCTGTAGTTCTTATGTTCCTTACCGTAGAGGACCCGAACCAGGACGTGCACACAATTGGAGGGAACTGCAGCAATCGGAGTGATCTCGGCAAACAAGAGGATGCGATCGGCTCCGGGGTCTGCAATACCAGGAAACTTCTTTAGAGTCTTTCGGGCCTCGGCGAGCGGCCCGGTCAAGCCGGCACGCAGATCGCCCCCGAACTCGTCCCTTACCCGCAGGGCAATCTCTTTTAGTCGCAACGCGCGCAGCTCTGGAACCATGCCCCCCAGCTTTAGTACGCTAGCAAGTCTTGCTGGCGGCGCTTCAAGCAACTTGTGCGGCTCGATGCCAACGTCGCTTCTCAGCTTGTCCCAGCCTTTCGTGCACGCCGCATCACTCGCCGGGTATCCGCAGTGCCACCACACGACGAACTCGTAAGGGTCCACCGGCCAGCACGGTTCCTGCTTGCCGTAGAATTTCTCCAGTTTGTCGAGCAGCTCGGGGATGGTGAGCTCAGTTTGTTGCATGGGAGCGGCCAGATGTTATTGTGCGCCCCCGGCACAATCCTAGGCCAGACGTGTCGCGGCAAGACCCGTAAGATGGCTCGTCGCGGTCGGGTGAAGGTCACGGACAAATCAGATGCTATCGGCCCGATGCAGATAGGAGTGCGACGCACATCGGGCCTCACGAAAAGCAACTCCAATGAAGACTGCCCCGACAGTTGTCCAGAAGTCTCGTTCTGGTCCATTACGTTGTTGGCGAGATCTTTCTGTGGCACATGTCCCACAAGCCGGTTTCTCGGGAGTTTGCCGCTCCACTTGTCCGAGATGCCGACAACACGTCCAAGTGACTTCCCCGAACCAGACTTCTGGACCGCGTTGTTGAGAGTACATCCCGCGGGCATAACTTCCGCTTGGCCCTTCATGCGCTCAGAATCCCGAAGGTGTAGATCGGTGGCCGGGCGAACCTCGATCGTGAGACCCCGCGGGAACTCGCCATTCGTGCGCCACAGCCGCACATCACAGACCGCAGCACACGAATGTCGAGTCGCTCTCGAGCTGGTCCTTCAGTCCTCGTCGTGCATGGAACGCAAGTTGTTTTTATAAACTGCGGTGCCGATAGCCCGGCCCAGGTCCGCGCCAGCCTCCTGGTCTGTTCGAAAATGGATGCCGCCGTAAACACGCGCGTCGGAGATGTCGTTGGTAATCTGCTTAAACGAGCTGTATTGCAAGACGATGTTGGGCACCGTAGGATTCGTCAACGTGATCGAGTGGCCGGCCTCACCGTAAAGACGCCTCATGACCTCGGCGGCTGCATTGCCAGCACTGCCGTGGTTGGAGGGATAGCTGGGAAAGCACGGAGTCACGATGAATGGAGCGTAGTTAGGATCGGCGTGGGTCTCTCGGTTGCCGTCGGTGTCGCCCGCATGAATTGCCGTCTCTGGGCGCCAAAAGTTGTAATGATACTTGTTGAGGAATGACGCTACCAAGCTGTCACTGATGGCCATGTTGACCAGTGCCAGAGCTCGCGCATTCTTGGAGAGCGTGTCCCCTCTCTCGACTGCGACCTGCCGGGCGGCCTGGTTGAACGCCTGGGTTGGCGAGTCGGCAGCATAAAAGAGCGCGACATTAGACCTATCAGGTGGCCGCTCGGTGCTATTGATACTCCCGACCCTCATCACCTCGTTGTAAGTCTTCGCGTAACGGTTGCTGGTGAGTTCCGGCGGCGGACCAAGGAGAAAGGCTTTAGCACTCGGGATACCGAATGGGGTTATGAATTGCCACTGAAAGGCGATTCCGACCGCTACTCCATTCATAACCGGACAGCTCGAGGTTGCTTGCCATTCGCCCGGAACCGGAGGGCCGGGGATCTTGAATTGCGGCGGTGATGACCCGTCGTTGGCACGCAGGAGCATCATGGCTAGAGCTGCGGCGTCACCGGTAGCGATGCCGTCATTCTTGGCCTGGCCGTCGGGTATCAACGCCAATGAACTCGCGCGTGCGGGGTTGAGGGTCGACGCACTGCCTGGGAAATAGGTGATGAGCACCAGATAGGCAGCCTCGATGGCAGCTGCGTCGGGCGATGCGCCGGGCGGTGCTGTGATGGTCCCGAGATACGGTTTGTAGTCGCGAGTGATGGCGTTGACCGCCTCAAATACAGCTAGCTGGACGATCGCCGCATCGCGGGCCTGGGCAAACGGATTCTGATGGTTCGCCACGGCGGTATCTACGGCAATTTCGTTCCAGTCCAGTACGACATCGGCACTCGCCGCGATTGACCCAAACAAAAGAGCCAACATCATGACGATTGCAAGACGTGATGTTTTCAAAACAAGCTTGCCGAGAGACGTGGAAAGAGCGTGCATGACTGACCTCCGAACTCTGATTTATTACGTGCGGTTATCCTCCATCGCGCTAGTGAACGCAATGCAGCTTCCCTGAAGAAGAGGTAAAGATTTGCTGAACCCCTAAGTCGCTGAAGCTGTTGCTTCCGGTTTGATCAGGGAGCATCATAACGGCGACACACGTCAGGGCCTGAGTGTGGGGATTTATGGCCCAGGTATTCCATTTCGGCGATTTCAGACTTGACCAGTCCTGTTACCGACTCGAGCGGGGCGAACGTGTCCTGCGCTTGGAAAAGCGCCCCATGGAGTTGCTCATCCTGCTGGTTCAACGGCAAGGGGAGTTAGTCTCGCGCGAGGAGATCGCCGAACACCTTTGGGGTAAGGACGTCTTTCTCGAAGTCGATCACAGCATTAACACGGCGGTCCGCAAGATCCGCTTGGTACTGCGTGACGACCCGGAGAAGCCTCGCTTCGTGGAAACCGTCGTGGGGAAGGGATACCGTTTTGCCGCACCCGTGATTTGCAAAAATGGGGACTCGAGCTCGGCGGGCTTGGCCGAGTTGAGCGTGCCAGTGCAACCCCTCCCATCACCGGCTCAGGACGTTCCATGCCCTCCGGTCGTAGATTCCGAAAAGAGGTTCGCTTCTCCCCGCGTAAAGTTGGCGCTCGGGGCAGTAGTCGCGCTGGCACTGATTGCCCTCGCGTGGATGGTCTATCGCAGAAGCGGTGCGAAGAATACCCCACAACCCGCCATCAAGGCCTTGGCGGTACTGCCTCTGAAAAACCTCTCTGGCGATCCAGCCCAGGAATACCTTGCCGACGGCATGACCGAAGAGCTCATTGGACGCCTCTCCGGCATCCAAGACTTGCGGGTCATATCGCGTACCTCCTCCATGCAGTTCAAGGACACAAAGCTCTCGGTACCAGAGATCGCCAAAGCCCTCAATGTGGATGCAGTTGTCGAAGGATCAGTGATACGAGAGGGCGATCGCATCCGGGTTCACGCTCAGTTAATTCGCGGATCGAATGACGAGCACTTCTGGTCAGCAATCTACGACCGCGACCTGCGGGACGTACTCGTCCTGGAGAGTGATGTGGCGCAAGCCATCGCCGAAAAGGTCCAAGTTACGGTTAGCGGAACACAGCACGAGAGGCTCGTTGCTGCGCGCCAAGTGTCGCCAGATGCATATGAGGCGTACTTGAAGGGTCGCTACTACTGGAACAAGCGAACTGGCGACAGCATGCAAAAGGCGGAGCAATATTTTCAGCAGGCGATCGATAGCGATCCAACCTATGCAGCAGCTCAGTCTGGGCTAGCCGACTGCAACAGCGGACTTGCGTGGCACGGGTTCAAATCCCCGGCCGAGTCGCTCCCGAAGGCTTACGCCGCGGCTCGCAAAGCGGTCGAACTGGCTCCCCAATCGGCTGAAGCCCACGCCTCGCTAGGCTTGGTGCTTAGCCATCGCTGGGAATGGGCCGAAGCGGAGGCCGAGTTCAGGCGTGCGCTGGAGTTGGATCCAACTTATGCAAATGCGCACCATTGGTACGGAGACTATCTTTCCATCAAAAGCCGACATGACGAGGCGCTTGCCGAAGCAAGGCGCGCACTGGAACTTGACCCTCTCAATCTCATGATCAGCACATGGGTGGGACTTCGATACTACCTGGCACATAACTATTCCGGTGCAATCGAACAAAATCGAAACTCTGTTGAGCTGGATTCGAATTTCGCAGCTGCGCACCTTCTGCTCGGCGAAGACTACGTTCAGGCAGGCTTGCACAGCAAGGGCATTAGTGAGCTGAAGAGGGCTGCGAGTCTGTCAGGGGACAGCCCGCTCTACACGGCGCAGGTCGCGGTTGCCCTTGCAGCGGCAGGGCGAAAAGGTGAAGCACTCCGAATCGCGCACGAACTGGAAACACTCTCGAGGAAGCGTTACGTTTCGCCCTACGGGTTGGCTCAGATCTACGCAGCGCTGAACAGCAACGTAGACACTTTCAAATGGTTGCAAGCCGCGTATAGCGATCACGCCGTCTGGATGGGATACCTCGCCGTCGACCCGATCTTTGATCGCTATCGCTCCGACCCTCGTTTTCAAGAGCTTCTCCGGGGCACCGGCCTGCTGTGACTTTAGATTGCGAAACCCCGATCTTCCACAGCCAAGCGCGGCCGTCTTCGTCCAGTTACCTGTCGATAGTAGACAATCCAAGAAAGCAATGAGTGCTTCATGGGACAAATAGCCCTCGCCAGGAAGGTACTTTCCGGGACATGAACCGTATCCGGATGACGGGCATGCCGACGGTTATCGGCTATGCATCAGATTCGTATCGGGAACTGCCGGTATGAACAGAAACTGAGTTTGTTTCCGGTTGGTCGGCTAACCAGAAGTTATCGAAACCGGCATGTGGAGATTACTCTCGGCCAGTCGGCCAGCATTTACCGAATGCTTTCCTTTCATCTGGCCGTATAACGCCCAACCCGTGCTGTTGAACAACTCCACCACGTCGCGGCCACAAGGACGAAACGCCGACAAACCGTCAAAGTGGATTGCTTCCGTGTAGCCGACGACCCAAGAAGTGGCTTGGGCGTAACGCAATTACGTCTTCGCTACGAGGCGAGCTGGGTCTGGAGTATCGCGAATGTGTCCGGCCTCCACATCGGCAAGTACCCCGCGGAGCCAGCGTAGGTCGAGGCGGCATTGCTCCGCCATGTGCTGCATCAGGTGGCGGCTACCGGTGGGCAGCATCTTTACCCATTGCCGATGCAATTTCCGGATCTCCGCCAGCCGCGCATTCTGCCTCTCGATTTGGCTGCGCAGAGCCTCCGCGACCAGGTTGAGGTCGGCGAGATGCAAGAAGAGCATGGGGCCGTACAGAGTCTCCCTAAGGTCACCTTCTGCGGCAAATTGCGCGTGCAGTAGTTCACGAAAGCGGTCCCGTCCACGCGGAGTGATGCGGTACACCGTACGCATGCCGCCTCGAGCCACGCGCTGGTGAGCGACCGCGGTTAACAGGCCACATTCGGCAAGCTGGCGCACGGCGTAGTAGAGCGTGCCGACATCTACGTCGGTAAAGCACTCGATCATGGCCTGGGTCAGACGCCGCTTGATCTCGTAGGGGTGGAAATCGCCGCGGTGCAGAACGCCCAAAATATATAGTTCGGCTTTCATTAGTTTAATTGTACTATTATCCTTGAACTAAAGGAGACGAGTCATGAAGCGTTCCATTCTCGCCTGCCTCGCAGGACTCCTCACTTGGATTATCGTCGTTTCGGTGATCAACCGCGTGCTTCGCCTGAGCCTGCCGAACTACACTGCTGCCGAACACACGCTCCAGTTCACGCTGGCCATGAAGTGGGCACGCCTTGTGATGGCTATTGTGACCTCTCTGGCAGCGGGTGCCGTAGCCGGTTGGATATCGCCATCGAGCCGCTGGGCGCCGTGGATCGTCGGCATCGTGGTGCTGGCGATGTTTCTGCCTGTGCACATCGCCATTTGGAGTAAATTTCCGGTGTGGTATCACCTGACATTTCTCCTGACGATTATTCCGGCGGTGCTCGTGGGTGCGCTGCTGCCACCGCGCCGGAACAAGGACCTCAACGGGGCTTACTCGACACCGAGATAAAGTTTCATCACCGAGCTCTTGGCGGTTGACGAGCAACTCTGACGTAACGCGATTAGGCAAGGTTTGCCGACGATCCGGGCGCCACGGTCCGTCGCAGAATTTCTGTTTCGTATTTAGGCAACTTTGCCCCAGCTTCCAACATCGCTGTTGACGTGGGGAGCATATGCCGAGCCGTTGCGGATGCACGTCTGGTTCTTGCAACCACCATCCAATCGGCGGCCCATGCTCCAATGAGCCGCTAGAATTACGGGACACGCTCAAAGAGAGTGGGGGCGAAACCGCTGAACTCGAAGAATATGATTACGGCGTGTGCGCGGCCTGTTGGATGGCACGAGACGGCAAATACTAGGCATTTCCTCGGCATGGTCCGGCTTGGCTTCATGAAAACAGTGCCGCGGTATTTGTGAGGACGAATTAGTCGCGTCCGCGTGACTTCAAATGAAAGCTCACCCATTAATTTGGAGGCAAGCTTTGCAGCCCCCGTTCCGATCCAAGCAGGAAGTCATCATCAACGCGCCTTTGGAAGCGGTGTGGTCGTTCAGCATGGATCTCACGAAGATCCCGGAGTTCCATCCTCGCGTGGTCAAGGTTGATCTTCTTTCTGGCAAGACCCTACGCGAACCAGGCGCGTCATATCAATGTCATCTTTCGGGCGGGAAGCACACGTGCATCGAGAAGGACATCGAAATTATCCCGCTGCAGAAGATCGTCACTGTGCTGCCGGAGGACACATTCGGTATCAGCAAGATTCTCAGCGATTACAGAGTGGAAACGACGTTCCAAACGCTCGGACATCGGTCCACCAAGGTGGAAGTTAGCCACTATTACTCGACGACAACCCTGAAAGCCAAGCTCCTCAACTTAATCGCAAAAGGTAAGATCGTCCGCGAGACTCAGGCAACATTAAATGCTGCCAAAGCCACGATAGAGGCTGCCTGCCGTGCGGGCTAGGGGTTTATCACACCGGTTCTAGTCTCGAGAAGTCGGCTTGTGTCCGCCGTCAGAGTGAATCCCCCGTCGGGTGTCAGAGTGGTGCCCGGGGATTGAGCTAGCATCGTCTGAGCACAAGAACGGCGACGGGATCTATGACAACCTATTGGCACAGCGCGTTCACGCGAGACGCGCAGGCCCCCCGGAAGATCGAACTCAATTGTGTAACGTGCTCCTCGAATGACTCAGCGAGCGTTGCCATTATCTGCGCGGACCTTTCGATATCTTCCCAAAAACATCTCGGGCAAGTACCACAGGGCGATGGCGCCGATCAGAGTTATTAGGCCGAGCAGGTTCCAACCGTTCCCGCCGAGATGCAGGATGCCGAGACCGTACGACAATGCAACGAGGGCCATCAGGAAGAAGAAGGGTCCGGTGAGGTAACAGTGCACGCGCCCACAGCGGAGCGCGTTCACAATACACGCCGCGCCCATGGTGGCGAGCGCGACAGTCCACACGACTGCTCGCCAAGCGCTGCTGATGGCCAGCGGCCCGACTGCGACTATCGCGATGGCCGGAAGCCAATACAGCATGAAAACACGCCACCGGCTTGATAGGATGTCACGTGATTCGCAGCTTGTGGCGTCAGACTTCATACTGCGTACTGCTGCTCCAGTACGTTCAAGGCAATTCTACAACCTGGAGTGCAGTCCAGAGGCAAGCGGAATTGCGGTCGAATCACGAGCCACCCGGAAGTTGGCCTGTTCGGAGTCAATTTGACGTAACACGCCCGTTCCGCTCTCATGCCTGAACGCGTCGCGAGGGACTGGGCACAGGGAAGCGTAGGCGACTACACGTCCATGTGAAATGCGCGCCGTCAACGAGTGACTTAGCGATATTGCATGAATCCAGACCGTTCCTCCCTGACGTGTTTATCCACCGATATGGGACGCCAAGTTTGGGCTACGGCCTTCGAAAAGTGGTTGAGTCCTGGTACTCCACGGGCATACCTCCAACGACTCCTAAGTAGACAGAAGCTGTTAGCGC
>CAVQYW010000011.1:0-680719 GCA_963718395.1 uncultured Acidobacteriaceae bacterium | reverse complement strand
GGTGATAGATCTTGCCGTCCGGATAGAACGGCGTGGTAATGGGAGGATAGATTCCGTGAAGAAACATGTCGGTTTCCAGTCGTCGGTAGTCGGTCGCCAGTTATCAGTTTAGCGCGTTGGATACGTACGCGGCTGCCGCAAACTCGAGGACCTTGGCGAGGCGCGGCGGTTCGAGTTCGAAAACTTCGGCGATTTCGGTTACTGAAACTCCGTCGGCCATGGCACGCAGGACAACGTTCAGCGGAGCATCTGACTCGCGGAGCATCCACAGGCGGTTTTCGCCGTCGTCCAAAAGTTCTACCTCGGGACATTTCGTCCAATCCAACTGGAGCGCGTGCTTGAGCCAGTCGGGCGGAAGGGAAGCAGGGAGAGGATCGGGAGTGAGGGTCGGAAGTGGATTCGGGTCTCCGGCTTGCGGTCGATGGTTGCGGGAGCCGCCGGCTCGAAGCTTCTCGGACCAGGCGGCGAAGGCTTCGACAACGGCCTCCTGCAGGGTCAGACCTTGCTTGGCAGCGAGGGATTTGATGCGGCGCCGGTCGGCGTCGGAGAGGCGGATCTGCATCAAGAATTTCTCAGGCTTCGACATTCCGGTACCCCTCCCCCTCCTGTTACGTCCGGAACCAGCGGCTACCGGACGATTTGTAAACAAGTCGTGTCTTTTCTGTAACTTTGACTGCCTCTCGCTGACAAATGCTTACAATACAATCAATACAAATACTTGCAATACTCTCAATACTCGCAGGGGAGCCGGAAACAGCCGGGCACACTAACCCTTTCGCAGCCCCGAGTCAAGGTTTACAGGAGGGGGAATGGAGACGAAAGGGCGTGGGTCACAGTGGGATGTGATGGGCGCAAGTTGTCGACGGGTAAGTTGTCGTGGATTCGGATTGGGTTCCGATTGACTCTCGCGATTGCAACGACAAGACCCACCCCGCCAAAAGAGAGGGCGGGATGGGCCACCCGAGCATCGAGGTTGTGACATACTCTTCATACAAGTATGACTTGGAGGTCTGGAGTGCCAAAAGAAAGAACTTATCTGTTTCAGGCGCGGATTTCGGAAGAAGAGAAACGCCGGATTAAAACGCTGGCTGCGAGCCAGGGAATGACGCTGCAGAAGGCGCTCACAGAAGCGTTCGGCGCCTGGGCGAAGGAGCTAAAAGCAAGCGTGCCTCGGGAGGCGAAGAAGACTGGAAAGAAATGACGCCCTGAAGGCACTGTAGAGCGCGGCTAAAGGCGCCGGCACTCCGCGTATTTCTTGAGACAGATGAGTACTCCAAAAATGGCTGAGATCATGGCGAAATATGGAATGAACCAGCTTGGCCCACCCCTGTTTGGCTCTCTTTACCAGAAACCATGACGCTCAAGGGGCGGCTGTCGCGCGTTCGGTGTATTCCCCGAATCCCCACATTTTGCCAACGTCAGGCAAAAGTGGCCACTCGTGGCCAAATTCCTCAGCGGCTAAAGCCGCAGTGCGAAGCTGCCGGGTAATGCACCGCTAAAGCGATGCTCCACCCTAAAGACGGGGGCCGGGGCTGCCAAATTGGAATCGCGCGCCGGACGAATTACCTCAGCGGCTAAAGCCGCGGTGCGACATTGCCGTGTAATGCACCGCTGAAGCGGTGCTCCACCCGGTTCCGTGCACTCCAGTTTCATGCGCCGCTGAAGCCGTGCTCATCCAGTGGGCTGGCGGAATACCATCGGGCGAATTTGAACAACTAAAGTGAGCATGCACAGACCGCGAGCATGGAAGGATTCGGCTTAGCGAGAATTCCGCTCGGGCGTCGCATCTCACAGCCAGTCAGGTTGTCCGTCACCGACACAAGACTTCTCATGCAGCGATATTGGGTGGAGCACCGCTTCAGCGGTGCATTGCAGGCTGACGATTCGTTCGCGGCTTCAGCCGCTGAGATCAGTCATGGCGATTCCCTACCGAGGCCAGACTAGCAGCACAACCTACTTCATCACCGCCGGCACATTCTGCAAAAAGAACTTCCTCCAATCCGAACGCATGGCTAATTTGTTCTGTCAGACGATGTATCGGTATCGCGCCGAACGGAAATTTCTACTGCATGCCTTCGTCGTCATGCCCAATCACATACATCTTTTGTTGACGGTGCCGGAAGGCCTCACCTTGGAACGAGTCGTCCAATTCATCAAGGGTGGATTTTCTCATCAGGCTGGCAAATTAATCGGGAGCGGTGGGCCGATGTGGCAGAAAAGCTTTGTTGATCGGCGAGTGCGTGACCTCACTGAGTTTGAGAGATTCAAGTCTTATATCGAGCAAAATCCGGTTCGTGCGGGCTTGGCAGAGGCTGCCGGCGCATACCCTTACTGCTCCCTGAATCAATCGTTTGAGATAGACGAATTACCTCAGCGGCTAAAGCCGCGGTGCGAGGCGGCTGTTTGATGCACCGCTGAAGCGGTGCTCCACCCAAAGGCTTTCACATCGTAATGCACCGCTCAAGCGGTGCTCCACCCAAAAGCAAGGCCCCCGTGGCAGGGGCGCGAGGGCAGGTCCAAAGGACTAGTGAGATGGTTGAATTTCCTCAGCGGCTGAAGCCGCCCGTTCGGAGCTAAAGAGGCTGCTGATAAAGTCCGAAAGGCAGGTTCCTCGCGGACTGAAGTCCGCTCGGAAGATCAAAAATTAAGGGCTGATCAGCACGACTAAACAGGTTGCTGAAAAACTCGATACCTGCCTCAGAAAGTGGATGAGTTGCACAGAGGAAATGCGGTAAGAAGAAGCATGCGCGGAGACGAAGAGCAGCAGAACGAGATGTACAGCTACCGAACCAGCGAGATGCGGGTACCGGCCGATCATCCCTTGCGAGCGTTGCGGCAGATGTGCGACGAAGCCTTGCGCCAGCTCTCGCCGACCTTTGACGAGCTGTATGCGACCACGGGGCGGCCGTCGATTGCGCCGGAGATGCTGTTGCGGGCGCTGCTGCTACAGCCGCTGTACGCGATAGCCAGCGAGCGGTTGCTGATGGAGCAGTTGGATTACAACTTGCTATTCCGCTGGTTCGTTGGGCTGGGGATGGATGCCGAGGTGTGGAACGCAACGGTGTTCAGCAAGAACCGGGAGCGGCTGATCGCGGGGGAAGTAGCGCAGAAGTTCTTCGCGGCGGTGCGCCAGCAGGCGGAGCGAGCGGGGCTGCTGTCGGACGAGCACTTCACGGTCGACGGCAGGCTGATTGAAGCCTGGGCCTCGCGGCGGAGTTATGAGCCGAAGCCGGATCCGCCGCAGCGAGGCACGGGAGCGCGGGGCCGCAAGTTGCTGCGCGACACGCACCAGTCGAAGACCGACCCGGAGGCGCGACTGTTCAAGCGCAGCGGCGCGGCCGAGGCCAAGCCCAGTTATCTGGGGCACGTGCTCACGGAGAACCGCCATGGGCTGGTGGTGGAAGCGATGGTGAGCGAGTCGGGGCAGCGGGCGGAACGCGAAGCCGCCCTGAGCATGTTGGGCAAGCTGCGACGACGCGGACCGGCGACGCTGGGGGCGGATAAGGCTTATCAGGAAGAGCACTTTGTGGCAGCCCTGGGGGAACAGAACATCACCCCGCATGTGGCCGAGTATGCGCCCTCGAAGCACTGGCCGAACTGGTTGAGGCAGGAAGAACGCGAACAAGCAGGTTTTGCGCGCAGTCAGCAGAAACGCAAACTGGTGGAGCAGGTGTTTGGCTGGATCAAACAGTCGGCGGGCATGAAACGAACCAAGCTAAGAGGCAAGCGCCGGGTGGATTGGATGTTCCGCCTGGCAGCTACCGCCTACAACCTGGTTCGTATGCGAAGGTTGCTGGCGACACCGGCGTAAGTCGGGGAACCGGCCCTGCCGCGGCAACACAGTGCCGTCGCAGGCAGACAAATCGGGCACGTAAGGTCGCTGAACATCACGTCAGAGATCGAAAGTAATGAGAAATCGATTGTTTTTCAGCAACCTGTTCAAGCCGTGCACTGATACAAAACAACTCGAAAGAGAGTTTTGGGAAGCCTGTAAAGCCACGCCTTCCAAACCAAATCCCGAGGCTAAAGCCTCTCGCTCATGGTTGCCCTTGACGCTGGCCTGAAGGCCAGCGCTACCCTACTTTGCCGCGGTGGCGCGCTCGGCGTGGAGTTGTTGGAGCGCGTAGACCTTCACGTCTCCGCGCTGGAGGGCGGCGATGCCTTCGCAGGCGGCTCGGGCGGCGGACAAAGTCGTGATCGTCGGGATGCGGGCGGTCACGGCTGCGCGGCGAATGGCCTTCTCGTCGAACCAGGGCTCGATGCCGTGGGGCGTGTTGATGACGAGCTGAATGCGGTCTCCTTTGATGAGGTCGACGACGTTGGGACGGCCTTCCTTGACTTTGTAGACGCGCTCGACCTGCAGGCCCGCGTCTTCGATGATCTTGGCGGTGCCGTGGGTGGCGACAATACTGAAGCCCAACTCGGCGAAGCGCTGCGCGAGATCAGCGATGAATGGCTTGTCGCGATCGTTGGCGCTGATGAAGACGCGCCCCGAGGTGGGCAGCATGTGGCCGGCAGCGGCTTGCGCTTTGGCGAAAGCTTCGCCGAAGTTGTCCGCGACTCCCATGACTTCGCCGGTGGACTTCATCTCGGGGCCGAGAACGGTGTCGACGCCGGGAAACTTGCCCCAGGGGAAGACGGGCGACTTCACGTAGAAGCAGTTGCCGGTATCGAGGTCGGTGGCGCGCTCGACGTTCTCGGGGAGGAAGTCGCGGAGCTTGCGTCCGGTCATGAGGCGGGCGGCGATCTTGGCGAGAGGTACGCCGGTGGCTTTCGAGACATAGGGCACGGTGCGCGAGGCGCGCGGGTTGACTTCGATGACGAAGACCTTATCGCGCTGAATGGCGTACTGGACGTTCATCAGGCCGATGACTTTCAGGGCGCGAGCAAGACGGAAGGTGTAGTCGCGAATGGTGGCGAGCACTTGCGGCGAGAGATCAACCGATGGCAGAACGCAGGAGGAATCGCCGGAGTGGATGCCGGCCTCTTCGATGTGCTGCATGATGCCACCGATGACGACGTCTTCCCCGTCGGAGAGGGCGTCGACGTCGACTTCGGTGGCGGACTCGATGAAATGGTCGATGAGGACGGGGCGCTCCTGCGAATATTCGACCGCTTCCTTCATGTAGCGGGTGACCGATTCGTCGTCGTAGGCGATGACCATGGCGCGTCCGCCGAGAACGTAGGAGGGACGCACCAGCACGGGATAGCCGACGCGGTTCGCGTTGGCCAGAGCTTCTTCGACGCTGGCGGCGGTGGCTCCTGGGGGCTGAGGGATGTCGAGTTCTTCGAGCAATTTGCCGAAGCGCTTGCGATCTTCAGCGAGATCGATGCTTTCGGGCGAGGTTCCGATGATGGGAACACCTGCGCCTTTGAGCGGAAGAGCAAGGTTGAGCGGAGTCTGTCCGCCGAACTGGACGATGACGCCGATGGGCGCGCCGCTCTTGGCTTCGTGCTCGTAGATCGCCATCACGTCTTCGTAAGTCAGTGGCTCGAAGTAGAGGCGGTCGCTGGTGTCGTAGTCGGTGGAGACGGTTTCGGGATTACAGTTGACCATGATGGTTTCGAAACCATCGTCGCGAAGCGCGAAGGCCGCGTGACAGCAGCAGTAGTCGAACTCAATTCCCTGCCCGATGCGATTGGGACCGCTGCCGAGGATGATGACCTTCTTGCGGTCGGTGGGCGCGGCTTCGTCTTCGTCCTCGTAGGTGGAGTACATGTACGGAGTGAAGCTCTCGAACTCGGCGGCGCACGTGTCGACGCGCTTGTACACGGGGCGAACATTGTGGCGATCGCGCAACTGGCGGACGGCTTCCAGCATGCCTCGGCCATCGCCGAGTTTTAGCGACTGGCCTAGCCTGGCGTCGGAAAAGCCCACGCGCTTGAGATCGCGAAGCTGGCCGGTAGTGATGGAGTCGGCCGACAAGTTCGGCAGGTTCGCCTGCTCGTCGGCGATTTCCTTGAGCTGGTAGAGGAACCAGGGATCGATGTTGGTCATCAGCCCGATTTCTCGCACTGACATACCTTGCGAGAGCGCATAGCGGATGTACTGCAAGCGTTCGGGGTGAGGGGTGACGAGGCGCTTGGTCAGGATACGCGGCTCGATGGTTTCGGAACCGATGCGCTTGCCGGTTTCAAGAGAGCGAACGCCCTTGAGCAGTGCTTGTTTGAAGGTGCGGCCAATAGCCATCACTTCGCCGACGGACTTCATCTGCGGGCCGAGGGACTCATCGGCGCCGGAGAATTTTTCGAACTGCCACTTGGGGATTTTTACGACGACGTAATCGAGCGTGGGCTCGAAGCAGGCAGGAGTTTTGCGGGTGATGTCGTTGGTGATCTCGTCGAGTGTGTAGCCGACGGCGAGCTTGGCAGCGATCTTCGCGATCGGGAAGCCCGTGGCCTTCGACGCCAGCGCCGAGGAACGCGAGACGCGCGGATTCATCTCGATGACCACCATGCGCCCGTTGTGCGGATTCACGGCAAACTGAATATTGGAGCCGCCGGTCTCGACGCCGATCTCGCGGATGACGGCGATAGCGGCATCGCGCATGGCCTGATATTCGCGGTCGGTGAGGGTCTGTGCAGGCGCGACAGTGATGGAGTCGCCGGTATGCACGCCCATGGGATCGAAGTTCTCGATGGAGCAGATGACGATGACGTTGTCGGCCAGATCGCGCATCAACTCGAGTTCGTACTCTTTCCAACCGAGAATTGACTCTTCGAGCAGAACTTCGTGGACGGGCGAGAGGTCGAGACCGCGGGCGAGAAGTTCGAGCAGCTCTTCGCGGTTGTAGGCAATGCCGCCACCGGTACCGCCGAGAGTGAACGATGGGCGAAGGATGACTGGGAAGCCGATCTTGCTGGTGAAGTCCATCCCGTCTTTGAGGTTATTGACCAGCGACGACTTGGGCACGTCGAGCCCGATCTTGGTCATCGCATCTTTGAAGAGCAAACGGTCTTCGCCCTTCTTGATGGCGCCGAGCTGCGCGCCGATCAACTGCGCCCCGTACTTCTCCAATATTCCATTGTCGGCGAGTTCGACAGCGAGATTGAGAGCGGTCTGTCCGCCGACAGTGGGAAGCACGGCGAAGATGCCGGAGCGTCCGCTCGAGGTGAGCATCTCGGCTTCGACGCGGATGATTTCTTCCAGATAGGTCAGCGTGAGCGGCTCGATGTAAGTGCGGTCGGCCATCTCGGGATCGGTCATGATGGTGGCGGGGTTGGAGTTGACCAGCACCACTTCGTAGCCGTCGGATTTGAGGGCCTTGCAGGCTTGCGCGCCGGAGTAGTCGAACTCAGCCGACTGGCCGATGACAATGGGGCCGGAGCCGATGATGAGAATTTTTGCGATGTCGTTGCGGCGTGGCATGGATTAGCTGTTACTCCCCTTCCAATCCTCCATCATCTTTGCAAAATCTTTGAAGAGGTAGTGTGAGTCGTGAGGGCCGGGCGCGGCTTCGGGGTGGTACTGCACGCTGAACAGAGGCAGCGAACGATGGCGGAGGCCTTCCAGCGTATTGTCGTTCAGGTCGATGTGCGTGAGATCGACTTCGCTCTGCTTGAGCGAGTCGGGATCGACGGCAAAGTTGTGGTTGTGCGCGGTGATTTCGATCTTGCCGGTCTTCATCTGCTTGACCGGATGATTGCCGCCATGGTGTCCGAACTTCAGCTTGTAGGTCTTTCCGCCTAGAGCGAGTCCGATCAACTGATGCCCGAGACAGATGCCGAAGATGGGGACTTTACCCATCATGCGGCGGATGTTTTCTTGCGCGTAGGTGACGGGTTCAGGGTCGCCGGGGCCGTTGGAGAGGAAGACTCCGTCGGGCTTCATGGCCAGCACGTCTTCTGCGCTGGTCGTCGCGGGGACGACAGTCACGCTGCACGACTCGCCCACGAGCCGGCGCATGATGTTCTGTTTGATGCCGTAGTCGTAAGCCACAACACGGTATTTCGGCACATCGTCCTTCACTCCAACCACTTCGGTCGGTTCGTGGGAGCGGACGCCTTCGTCCCACTGATAGACGCGCGGGGTGGTGACTTCCTTGGCCAAGTCGAGGCCGTCCATCTTGGGGATGGAGCGCGCCTTGGCGACCAGTTTCTCGGTATCGAATTCGAGGGTCGAGATGACGCCGCGCATCACCCCGTAGGTGCGAAGATGGCGCACCAGAGCGCGAGTGTCGATTTCGGCGAGAACGGGAATTTTGTAGCGGTCGAGATATTCCTCGGCAACCTCTTGCGAGCGCCAATTGGAACTGACGCGAGAGAACTCGCGGACGATGAGGCCCTCGATGTAAGGGCGGGTCGCCTCATTGTCTTCGGAGTTGGTTCCGTAATTGCCGATCTGGGGGTTGGTGAGAATTACGATTTGGCCGGCGTAGGAAGGATCGGTGAAGATTTCCTGATAGCCGGTAATGGAAGTATTAAAAACGACTTCGCCGTAACATTCGCCTTTGGCGCCGAAGCCTTTGCCGTGGAAGATGCGACCGTCTTCCAGCGCAAGGATAGCCTGCATCGCTACTCCGTAGAGTGGATTTTATAGATTTTATCAGGGATTGCGGCGCGGCATAAGAGGCGGATTGAGGAAAACTCCGCTATTCGAGTTTGCCGAGCTTGGCGAAGGGCCAGTAGCCAAAAACTGCCTTGCCGTAGATGTAGCTTCCGTCTACCGGGCCGAAGTCGCGGCTGTCGTTGGACAGGTTGCGATGGTCACCCAGAACAAAGTAACAATGCGGCGGAACTACGGTCTCGGGGTAAGAGCGCACGTCCTCATACACTTCAGGAACATAGCTTTCGGCGATCTGGCGGCCGTTGACATAGACCACACCGTCCTCGATCTGCACGTGGTCACCAGGACCTGCAATTACGCGCTTGATGTAGCTCTTCGAGGTGTCGCGCGGGTAGCGGAAGACGACCACATCGCCGCGCTGTATTGGCTCGAGGCGGTAGACGAACTTGTTGATGAAGACCCGCTCCTGATCTTGCAGGGTGGGCATCATACTGGTGCCTTCGACTTTGACGGGCTGGTAAAGAAAGATAATGAAGAAGGCCGAGACCGCCAGCGAAATCAGGATGTCGCGCACCCAGCGGCTGACTATATGGTTCGACGGGTTGTGCTGTGAGCCGTTCGCTGGTTGCCCTGCGTCGGAAGTGTGGCCGGGAGTTGAAGTCATCGGATACTCCATTATAGTGAACCCGGCTAGCGGGCCGTTTGTGCGGCAGGCTTGCAACTATTGGCGCTGACTGTGCGCTAACGCGCATCTCGGCTAGAATAGGCGCCGAGGTCCTGGAATGACGAAGAAGCCTATCTTACTTGCTTTGATCGTGGTGGTGGCAGTACTGGCGTTTGCTCAGGGGGACCACGTCCCGGCGTTCAACCCGAAGCCTCCGCTGCCAGGCGACCTGATGCCGATTCTTCCTGCGGACCTGCGTGTTGGCGAAAACTTCAAATACCCATATCAAGTGCACGCCTATGAGCTGGCCGCCAAGATTCCCGGGGTAATCCATCAAATGCCCTGTTATTGCTACTGCGAACGTATAGGACACAAGAGCCTGCACACCTGCTTCGAGTCGGACCACGGGGCGCATTGCGGCATCTGCATGAAAGAGGTTTACTACACGTACCAGCAGACCAAGCTGAAGAAGACACCGGCGCAGATTCGCGAAGGGATTATCAAGGGCGAGTGGAAATCGATCGACCTGGAAGCCGCTGTGCAGATGAATTAGCCGGAGGATTCTGACGATTTTGCGCACAGTTGACGCCGCCGCGGGTTGCGGGTATAACACAGCACAAACAGCCTGTAACCATTGGGTTTTCCACAGCCCTGACGGGTTGCCTCCCGTTTACGACTCAAAGGACGTAGTGCAATGAAGAAAAAAGAGGCAGAAAACGTTCAGGAAACTTGGTCTAGATCTAAGAAAACAATTGGCTTGAACCAAGCCTCAGTCGGATCGGACGGGCGTGATCGCGGGGGCAAGCCGGCAAAAATCACCGACGACCCGAGATATTCACAGGCTGTGCAAAACTATGAGGCCGGACTGGGGGCACTTCAGTCTCATAAGTACGATCGTGCCAAAGCGCATTTCGAGAAGGTCATGGCCGGTTCGAGCCCGGAACTGGCGGATCGGGCGAAAGTCCATCTGAGCACCTGCGTACAGCAACTGAATCGCGATGCTGCGACCTTCAAGAGTCCGGAAGAACGATACGATTACGCGGTGTCGCTGATGAACATGGGCGACTACGTGGGTGCTCGCGAGATCTTCGACGAACTCACGAAGAAGCACCCCAAGCTCGACTTCGTTTGGTACGGAGCGGCAGCGCTCAACTGCCTGATGGGACATTTTCCGGACGCGATCACGGGACTGAACGAGGCGATCCGGTTGAATCCGACGAACCGCTTCCAGGCGAGAAACGATTCGGATTTCAAAAGCTTGGCCGACGACCCACGGTTTACGGAACTGCTATATCCTGATACCAGCGCCGAAGTGCCAACCGACGCCCGAAAGTGGCATTTTTAGCCAGGGATTAAAGCGGTGACACCTAGCCACAGTAATCGAACAGAGGTGCGTCCCCTTCGAGTGGTTGCGATGGGCGGTGGCACCGGACTCTCCACACTTCTGCACGGCTTTAAGCAGCACGTCACGCTGGCGGGCGAAGAACCGTTTAGCCGGACGCTTCCCTTCATTTCGGATCTGTCGGCCATCGTGACGGTAAGCGATGACGGCGGATCGAGCGGGCGACTGCGCAAAGAGCTGAACGTGCCTCCGCCGGGCGACATTCGTAGTTGCATTGTTGCTCTGGCCGAGAAAGAGGCGCTACTATCGCGGCTGTTCCAATATCGCTTCAAAGCGGGGGAAGGACTGGAAGGCCACAGCTTCGGGAACCTGTTTTTGTCCGCGATGACCGAGATTACCGGCGACTTCAGCGAAGCAGTTAGACACGCAGCGGCCATTCTGGCCACGCGAGGCAACATCTTTCCGGCGACGACCAGCAATGCGCAACTTTACGCCATCATGGATGACGGCTCGGTAGTGCGTGGCGAAACTAACATCACCGCCAGCAACCGACTCATCACGGAACTGCGCATGGCGCCGTTCAATGCTAAACCGGCGGCGGCAGCGCTGCAGGCGATCGAGAGTGCGGACCTTATTACAATTGGCCCGGGATCGCTTTTCACAAGCCTGATACCTAATCTGCTGGTACAGGACTTGTCGAGAGCGATTGCGAAGTCGAGCGCGACCAAGGCATACGTCTGCAATCTTATGACGCAAGCCAATGAGAGCCTGAACCTGACGGCTTCGCAACATATCGTCGCGATTTACAAGCACGCCCGGCACGAGTTCTTCGATTACGCACTGGTGAACCAGACTCCGGCATCTGCGACGATGGCGAAGAAGTACGCAGAGAAACAGCAGTCGCAGATCGTGGTAGACAGCGAACAGATTGAGTCACTGGGCGTAAAGCCGATACTGGGCGACTACCTGGCCGAAGAGATGGATGCCACGGAAGGCCTGATTGCCCGTCATGAAACGCATCACGTGGCCCATGATCTGCTGCAGCTGATGCTGGAATCGCGCGAGAACATGGTGGTCGCCTCGAAACGCGAATCGTAACCTTTTCTTGAACCCACTCTTGATACCCTGTTAGGTGATGATGAAGCCGCCCGCTGCCTCTGATAGTTCCGCCCAGCTAAAGCCTGTCGAATTTGCCATTGCGATTCTTGCCGCGGGAAAAGGCACGCGACTGAAGTCGCGTCACCCCAAGGTGCTGCACAAGATTGCCGGAAAGACGCTGCTTGGTCACGTGGTGGCGGCCGCAAGCAAGGTTGTGCCCGCTTCGCACATCTTCGCCATTATCGGCCACGAGGCGGAACTGGTGCGCGAGACGCTGCAAGCGACGGGCATCCAGTTCGTGCTGCAAACCGAGCAACGGGGAACTGGACACGCGTTGATGGCAGCTCGCGAAGCGTTGCACGGATTCGCTCACGTGCTGGTGCTGTCGGGAGATGTGCCGCTTATTCATCCGGAGACCATCGAGAGGGTGCGTGACTTTCACATTGCCAATGGGTCAGCGATGACGATTCTTACCGCCGAGCCAGCCGACCCGACGGGATATGGGCGTGTATTTCGCAAGTTCGAGAACGATGTGGCGACCGACGAGGTCGATCGCATCGTCGAGCAGAAGTCGCTGCGCGGCAACGAAGCTGAACAACGAGAGATCAACTCGGGCATTTACGCGTTTGCGGTCGAGCCGCTATATGCGCAGATCGATGAACTGACCACCGAGAATTCGGCAGGCGAGTTTTATTTGACCGACATGGCGGCGGTGCTGGGGAAGACGAAGAACAAGGTGCTGGCGCTGCGGGCCAACGACTCGAATGAGGTGCTGGGCGTAAACACGCGAATGGAGCTGGCCGAACTCGACGCCAAGCTGCGGGCGAAAAAGGCACGCGAGCTGATGGAGGCCGGGACGACGATCTTTCGTCCCGAGACCTGCGACATCGATGCCGACGTGGAGGTCGGTACGGATACGGTGATTGAGCCGTTCGTGCAGATCATCGGGCAAACCAAGATTGGTTCTGACTGCCGTATTCGTTCGTACTCGGTGATCACCAACTGCGAGATTGGCGACAAGGTTCTCGTGCGGCCGGGATGCATCATGGAAGACTCGATTGTGCGTAATGGAGCACAACTTGGCCCATACTCACACCTGCGTCCGGGAAGCGAGATTGGCGAGGACGCGCACGTGGGGAACTTCGTCGAGACCAAGAAGACGAAGCTTGGCAAGCGGTCGAAGGCGAACCATCTCTCGTACCTGGGCGACGCGGTGATTGGCGAAGATGTGAACATCGGAGCCGGCACCATCACCTGCAACTACGACGGCGTGAACAAGCACGGAACTGTGATCGAGGACGGAGTGTTCGTGGGCAGCGATGCGACGCTGGTGGCACCGGTCAAGTTGGGCAAGGGATCGTACGTTGGCGCGGGATCGTGCATCACCGATGACGTGCCCTCCGATGCACTGGCGATTGGACGCGGACGGCAGGTGAACAAACCGAACTGGGCCGCCGAGAAGCGCGCAGAGCGGAAGAAGAGCAAGAAGGTTGAGTAAGGCTTAACTCGCCAGGATTCGTTCGAGTCGCTCGATAAGCAAAAGGGAGGCCCGCAGGCCTCCCTTGTTTTGTTGGCTGATTCCGTGATACCTGACTACTGGGCCGGTGCCTGCGGCTGAATGGTGATCGGCGACTTTTGTCGTGAAGCTGGCCGCCGACTCTGCCGGAATGGTGAGTTCCTTATTGCCGGTGAAGGCAGCGCCTGCAGTTCCGGCGCCAGCGCCAACCAGGCCGCCGATGAGCGCGCCCTTGCCGCCGCCGGCGAGTCCGCCGATGAGAGCACCTGCGCCAGTACCGCCGCCGATCATGACGGCGGTGCGCTTGCCTTTGCCCTTTCTGGGTCACCACATACTCGTCGGTGCTCACCTCATGTGGAACGCCCTTAACATTGATGGAAGTGATCTTGATGGCAAGGATCGCTTCGCCCTTGAACTTTCCGGCCGACTTGGCTTCGGTGACGACTCCGCTGACGGCTGAACCTGCGGGAATTACAACCTTGCCATTAACAGCAATTCCATTAGCCAAAGTACCGTTGAAGGGCTGGCCGTCCTGAGCGGACTTGGACGAAAGTGTTTCGCCCACCCGGACGGTTATGGTCTTTCCGGCCGGAATTACGATCGGCGGAGGCGGAGGTGGCGGGGCCGGTTCTTCCGCTGCAGGAGCCGCCGCGAGCAGGTGCAGCCGCTGTTTCCGCTGGAGCCTGTCCGGGAGTACCTGTCGGGAGCCGCGGCTTGCTGCCCGGAGCCGGAGCTCGCCGCCGGGGCCGGCTGGCTCTGCTGATCGGTGGAAGCCGGGGGAGTCTGTGTTGCCTCTTCTTCTTCTTGCATCCGGCAAGGCCCACTAGCATGATGGCGCCAAGCAAGATCGCTGCTATACGAAAACGCATAAGTCTCTCCTAAGTGAGTTAAGCCGGAACAGACATGCCCGGTAATTGCGGGGGGACGGCACGACAGTACATGCTCGCCCGCACGAACAAGATTATAAGCTGGAGGGATGAATATGCGCTCTAGGCCGATTCCTCGACTTGATCAGCGTCATCGAGTTTCGCTTCGTGACGAAGCGCAAAATACCCCGCAAGACCCGCGACCAGCGAGGCAAACAGCACGGCCGTCTTGGCCTCCATCAGGTGGATCGGATCGCCGAAGGCCAAGCCACTGATAAAGATCGAAACGGTAAAGCCGATCCCGGCCAGGATCCCGACGGCAGCCATCTGCAACCAGCTCACGCCATGCGGGAGCCGCGCCACCCCCATCTTTACGGCGGCGGCGCAGAATCCAACGATGCCGAGCGGCTTGCCGAGCACGAGGCCAGCCACAACTCCCCACGCGACATGGCTGGTCAAGAGGTCCTGCATCGCTCCGCCCGAGAAGGTAACGCCGGCGTTCGACAAGGCAAAAAGTGGCAACACGAGAAACGAGACCCAGTCGTTCAGCTTGCGGGTCATGCGCTCAGAGTCGGCCTCGGTGGCGTTCACCAACTGCTCGAAACTACCCAGCAGGCGGCTCGCGGTGGCGATGTCCCCTTCGGCGCGGGCGGCACGAAACGGTGAATCATGTCAACGCCGATTTCCTGGAATTGCTGGAACGAGAGGCGAGGTGTCGTGGGGACCATGAATCCGAGGATCACTCCGGCAATGGTGGCGTGAATTCCGGAGCGCAGGATCGCAACCCAGAACAGCATCCCCAGCACCACATATACGATGGTTCGCGAAATGCCGATGCGGCGCAACCCGAGCATGACCAGTAGGAAGAAGACCCCGACGAACAACGCCTGAACGCGCAGAGTGTCGGTATAGAAGAACGCAATGACGATAATCGCGCCGATATCATCGGCGATAGCGAGGGTCAGCAGAAATACTTTGAGTTCGGACGGAATGCCCTTCACCATGCCCAGCACACCCAGAGAGAAGGCGATGTCGGTGGCCATGGGGACACCCCATCCATGCTGGCCTGGGCCGCGGAAGTTGATGGCCACGTACAGCAGTGCCGGCAGGACCATTCCGCCGAGCGCGCCGACGATGGGCAGCGCGGCCTTGCGAATGTCGGAGAGCTCGCCATGGACGATCTCGTGCTTGATCTCCATGCCCACCAGAAAGAAGAAGATTGCCATCAGGGCGTCATTGATCCAGGCGTGCACTGGCAGCTCGATCCTCGAGAGCGTGAGTTCCAATTCCCAAACGTGATGGTAGGAGTCGTGCCACGGAGAGTTGGCCCAGATGAGAGCTGCGATTGCCGCTCCCAGCAACAAGATGCTGCTCACTCCCTGGATGTGGATGAACTCCTGGATGGGCAGGACAAGGGCGCGGGTGATTAAAGACTCCCTCAGTTGCACTTCCAGGGCGCCGTAGGTGCGGGCCGGAATCCCCAACTTGTCGCTCATCGCTTGCGGCTCTCCCCTTTAGTGGCTCTTTCATTGAACCCGCAAAACGGAGGTTGGTCAACGGGACGGAAACCGTGCGGCGTGGTGATGGGATTTCGGCTATGCTGTGGGGACGTATGCACCCCGTCGTGCGCAATCTTCTGCTGGTTTATGCGGCGTTATTGCCCATCGTGAACCCGTTCGGCATGGCGCCGATTTTTGCTTCGATGACGTTGGGGTATGAGGCCAGCATCCGCCGCACGGTCGCGATGCGCGTGGCGGTGAATGGGTTCTTTCTGTTGATGGCGTCGTTGTTTGTCGGGTCGTACGTTCTGGATTTCTTTGGGCTGAGTATCGGGGCGGTGCAGTTGGGCGGAGGGCTGGTGGTAATGATTGCCGGTTGGCGGATTCTAAACCAGCAGAGCAATCTTTCCGAAAGGCACTTGGATGCAAAACTGAACACCGACGCGATTTTGTCGCAGGCGTTTTATCCACTGACCATGCCGCTCACGGTGGGGCCGGGCTCGATCGCGGTGGCGCTGACGCTGGGGAGCAACACACACGCTGAAACGCACATGCAGCTCATTGTGAGCGCGCTGGTGTCAACGGTGGGGGTCGCGCTGATCGGGGTCACGATTTATTTGTGTTATCGCTACTCAGACGAGTTGCAGCGGTTGCTCGGGCCGACGGGAACCAGCATTTTGATCCGGCTGTCGGCGTTCATTCTGGTGTGCATCGGGATACAGATCATGTTCAACGGGGTCAGCCAGTTCTACGCAGAGATGGTGCACAACGCGAAAGAAGCGGCGGCTGGGCGGTAACTCGTTTCCCGAAGACCCCAGATCAGGAATTGTCTTTCTTGTGGCAGTCGGCGCACTTCACCGGCGCGGCCTTGCCTTCGGCGTTCTCGGTCTTGTGGCAGGTGATGCACAAACCTGCCGTGGCGTTTGAATTATGGAATGCCGCCTCAAGTCCAACGCGCACGGGTGGTGTCGCTGGCTTGGTGTGGCAATCGGTGCAAGCTTCCTGTGCTGCCTTCAACGGCTTCTCGGGCTTCGATGCGTGGTGACAGACCTCGCACTTGCCGGCAACCCGGGTGTGAGCCGAGTGCGGAAACATGACCGTTCCCATCGTCGGGCCCTTGATCGGGACCGGTGCAGCGGGGGCTTCCTGGGAAGAGGCGCTGGGACCAATCGCGACGAACAGTGACAGTACGAACACGAAGGCAAGTGTCTTGTAGCGCTCCACGCGGCCGCCTCCCGAACGAAAATGCCGAATCAGCAAGGCAATTGTAGGAAACAAATTCCGCCAGTGCTGTGACGCAACACGCAAGGCGATGTGACTGTGAGCGGGTGGACCGCTTTCTCATCGATCGACTATCGCCTTTGAACTTCGGGCATCGCGAGGCGCGGCGGCTGATTTGGCCTACAAGGCACTCGATTTGATGACAGTGTCTTCACCCAGCTCGACCAGAAGTATGTGACGCCCGTCACACGGTTGTAAGGACTGCGGTCACAGAACCCCCGCCCGTAGACCGCTATCTTGGACAGTAGAAGATTACTAACCATTGAGCAGACCGCGCACTTAGCTCGATCTGGGGACAAAACAAAGTGAAATCAGCAACTTATCCCGAAGCCGAGTCCGCCTCGAACGTTGCGGACCGCGCGCCCGATTCACCGCAAACCTCGCCCCAAGGCGATCTGAGTGCTGGAGGCAAGATGCCAAGAGAGAAAGTAACCGTTGACGGCAATGAGGCCGTGGCGCATGTGGCGTACCACGTAAGCGAAGTCGCGGCCATCTATCCGATCACGCCGTCGTCTCCCATGGGGGAGTCGTCGGACGCGTGGTCGTCGATTGGCGAGAAGAACATCTGGGGCACCGTGCCCAAGGTCATCGAGATGCAGAGTGAAGGCGGAGCCGCCGGCGCGCTGCACGGTGCGTTACAGGCCGGTGCACTGGGCACGACCTTTACATCGTCGCAAGGCCTGCTGCTGATGATCCCCAACATGTACAAGATTGCTGGCGAGCTGACCAGCACGGTGATTCACGTGGCCGCGCGCGCCGTCGCTGCGCAGGCGTTGTCGATCTTCGGCGATCACCAGGACGTGATGGCCACCCGACAGACGGGATTCGCCGAGTTGTCGTCCAACTCAGTTCAGGAAGCGATGGACCTGGCGCTGATTGCGCATGCCGCGACGCTGGAATCGCGGATTCCCTTCCTGCATTTCTTTGACGGCTTCCGTACCTCGCACGAAGTAGCGAAGATCGAACAGCTCAGCCTCGATGACATGCGGGCCATGATCGACGACGAGTTGGTACATGCACACCGCGAGAGAGCGTTGTCGCCGGACCATCCGGTGTTGCGCGGTTCGGCACAGAATCCCGATGTGTACTTCCAGGGACGCGAGACGGTGAATCCGTACTACCTGGCGTGCCCGACGATTGTGCAGAACGTGATGGATAAGTTCGCGGCGATCGTAGGCCGGCAGTACCGGCTGTTCGAGTATGTAGGCGCCGCGGATGCCGAATACGTGATCATCATCATGGGCTCCGGCGCAGAAGCTGTGCACGAGACTGTCGACTACCTCACGGCGCAAGGCAAGAAAGTCGGCGTGCTCAAAGTGCGGCTGTTCCGACCATTCTCGGTGGAGCATTTCCTGAACGCGCTGCCTAAAACCGTTAAGAGCATCGCGGTGCTGGACCGCACCAAGGAGCCGGGCAGCATTGGCGAGCCGCTGTATCAAGACATTGTTACCGCATTGATGGAGGGCTTCACTTCGGCGAAAGCGCCGATGGCGACCTTCCCTAAGGTCATCGGCGGACGCTACGGACTGTCGTCGAAGGAATTCACTCCGGCAATGGTGGCGCGAGTATTTGAGGAGTTGACCAAGCCCGCCCCGCAGAACCACTTCACCATCGGTATCAACGACGACGTTACGCACACCAGCCTCGACTATGATCCGTCGTTCTCGACGGAAGATCCGGCGACGGTGCGCGCGATGTTCTTCGGATTGGGCGCGGACGGCACAGTCGGCGCCAACAAAAACACCATCAAGATCATCGGCGAAGAGACCGACCTGAACGTACAGGGCTACTTCGTGTACGACTCGAAGAAGTCGGGTGCGGTCACGACCTCGCATTTGCGCTTCAGCAAGAAGCCGATTCGCTCGACGTACTTGATCTCGAGTGCCAACTTCATCGCCTGCCATCAGTTCAGCTTCATGGAGCGACTGGACGTGTTGAAGGCCGCCGATCCAGGCTCGGTGTTCCTGCTCAATAGCCCGTTCGGGCCGGAAGAAGTCTGGGACAACCTGCCGCGCACGGCGCAGCGAGTCATTGTCGAGAAGAAACTGAAGCTGTACGTGATCGACGGAGTCGAGGTCGCGAAGGCCGCGGGCATGGGCGGACGCATTAATACCGTCATGCAAACCTGCTTCTTCGCGATCAGCGGCGTGTTGCCGCGCGAAGAGGCTATCGCCAGCATTAAGCACTCGATCGAGAAGACATACGGCAAGCGCGGCGAGTCGATCGTTCGCAAGAATTTCGCGGCGGTGGATTCAGCGCTGGAGAACCTCCACGAAGTGAAGGTGCCGGACGCAATAACGTCGAAGTTCGAGATTCGCCCGACGGTGCCGGCAGAAGCTCCCGATTTCGTGCGCAACGTCGAGGGCCTGATGATCGCAGGCGATGGCGACATGGTTCCGGTCAGCGCCATGCCGATCGATGGGACCTTCCCCACTGCCACGACGCAATGGGAGAAACGTAACATCGCGCTGGAAATTCCGGTGTGGGATGAGCAGCTTTGTATCCAGTGCGGCAAGTGCGTGCTGGTGTGCCCACACGCCGTCATCCGCGCCAAGGTGTATGACGCGAACAGTATCAACCATTCGCCTGATGGCTTCCAGACGGCAGCTCCCAAGTGGCGTGAGTTCTCTGACTTGAAGTACACGCTGCAGGTTGCGCCGGAAGATTGCACGGGTTGCGCGCTATGCGTTGCAGTTTGCCCGGCCAAGAGCAAGAGCGAAGCCAAGCACAAGGCCATCAACATGGAACCGCAGCCAGCGCTGCGCGAGAAGTACAACGAGTATTGGAAATACTTCCTGTCGATTCCAGAACTGTCGCGCGAAAAGATTTCGCACACGCAGGTGAAGGACGCGCAACTGCTAGAGCCCCTCTTCGAGTTCTCGGGTGCGTGCTCGGGCTGCGGCGAGACGCCTTACATCAAGGTCATGACCCAGATGTTCGGCGACCGCGCACTGATCGCCAACGCGACGGGCTGCTCGTCGATTTACGGCGGCAACCTGCCCACGACACCCTACACGGTCAACAAAGAGGGACGTGGTCCGGCCTGGTCGAATTCGCTGTTCGAAGACAACGCCGAGTTCGGAATGGGTATGCGGCTGGCCGTCGACAAACAGAAGGAATACGCCGAGGAGTTGGTCCAGCGCATGGCGTCCACCATCGGTGAAGATCTGGCGGTGGGAATCCTGAGTGCCGACCAGTCCAAGGAAGAGGAGATCTTTGCCCAGCGCGAGCGGGTGAAGGCTCTGAAGGCAAAGTTAGCCAATGACAAGTCTCCGGCAGCGCGCGATCTGCTCGCAGTGGCCGATGAGTTGGTCAAGAAGAGCGTGTGGATCATCGGTGGAGATGGGTGGGGCTACGACATCGGCTTCGGCGGTCTGGATCACGTGCTGGCTTCGGAAGCCAACGTCAACATCCTGCTACTCGATACAGAGGTCTACTCCAACACCGGCGGACAGATGTCGAAGTCAACGCCGTTAGGTGCAGTGGCGAAGTTTGCCGCGGGGGGCAAGCGCACCGCGAAGAAAGACATTGCCATGATGGCGATGAACTACGGCCGCGCCTATGTCGCCCACATCGCGATGGGCGGTAATGACGGCCAGACCATGAAGGCGTTTGCCGAGGCGGAGGCGCACGACGGGCCGTCGCTCATCATCGCCTACAGTCACTGCATCGCGCACGGCTACGACATGGTGTACGGCATCGAGCAACAGAAGAATGCAGTGAACTCCGGCCACTGGCCGTTGTTCCGGTATAACCCGGCCCTGGCCAGGGAAGGCAAGAACCCGTTCCAACTTGACTCGCGCGCGCCGAGCATTCCGTTGGAGAAGTACATCTACAACGAAGCGCGTTACACCATGCTGGTCAACAGCGACCCCGAGGAAGCCAAGATACTGCTTCACGAGGCGCAGGATAACGTTAACGAGCGCTGGAAACTGTACCAGCACATGGCCGCTATGAGCTTCGAGAAGTAGCGAGGAGAAACCAATGATCGACCTGTCAACCAACTATCTTGGGCTGAAACTGAAGAATCCGGTTGTCGTCTCAGCCTCGCCACTGACCGAGAAGTTCGAAAACTTCGAGCGCCTCCGCGACGCCGGCGCCTCCGCAATCGTCATGTACTCACTATTTGAAGAGCAGATCGAGGCAGAGAGCGAGAATCTTGACGCGGCGATGGAGTACGGTGCGAATAGCTACGCCGAGTCAACGACATACCTGCCCGACATGCCCAAGTACCAGGTCGGTCCCGACCGTTATATCGATCTGCTCCACAAGGCAAAGCAGGTAGTCGATGTACCGATCATTGCCAGCCTCAACGGAAATTCCCGTGGCGGCTGGACGCGCTACGCGGAGTACCTGGAGGAAGCGGGCGCCGATGCACTGGAGCTGAACATCTTCAACGTTCCTACCGATCCCTCGGTGACTTCGGAACAGTTGGAGCACGGCTACTGCGAGTTGGTCCGCGCGGTGCGCAAGGCCGTGAAAATCCCCATCGCAGTCAAGCTTGGGCCGTATTTCACCTCGATGGCAAACTTCGCCAAGTGTTTATCGGAAGCCGGGGCAGACGGCATCGTCATCTTCAATCGCTTCTACCAGCCCGACTTCGATCTGGAGCAGTTGGAGGTCACTCCCAACCTGGTACTGAGCAGCCCGCACGAACTGCGCCTGCGGTTGCACTGGGCGGCGATCCTCTATCACCAAGTGGAAACCTACATCGCCATAACGGGCGGCGTACATGACGCGAGCGATGTGCTGAAGTCGATGATGGCCGGCGCGCACGTGGCCATGCTGACCTCCGCGCTGCTGAAGTACGGTATCGAGCATATCGGCGTGGTGCTGGCCGGCATGGAAGCCTGGATGGACGAGCACGAGTACCAGTCGATCAAGCAGATGCGCGGCAGCATGAGCATGGTCAACATCGAAAACCCGACAGCGTTCCTGCGCGGGAATTACCTGAAGATGCTGGGCTCGTATAAATTTGGGGACGCGGGCTCGGCGCTACCGACGTTCTAGCGGTTATCCCTTCGTCTGCAGTAACACGGCCGGATTCCTCGCGGGAGTCCGGCCGGTTTTCTTTCGCCGTGAATAACTACTTCAGCACGATCACCAGAGTGCGGCCGTCGGTCTTGATCTCGCCGCCGGTTGCGGTCTTGGTGTCTTTGATCTGTTTGGGTCGTTCAAAGTAGCCCGTGGCCTGGACCATTCCGGCTTGTGTCAACGTGGCGGCGATGAAGTCGCGCTCTCCATCGATCGCAGGATCGATCTTGTGGGTGATGGCATTCTCTTTGCGCTGGTCCTTCTCGATACCGATATCGTGTGTGCCCGCCCCAGCCCATAAGGTCTCGCCGTTGGGGCCCTTGAAGGGCGTTTGCCAGATGCGGAAGTGGTCGCGTTCGCCAATGACCTTCACGGCCTCAGCGCGGGCGTAGCCGTAATCCTGGCCGCGACCAAACAGGAAGAGCGTGCTCATGGGAACGGTGACGTAGGCCTGCTTTTGCAAGGTGGCAATCAGGGCGCTCACGACGGCGTCTTGATTGGTCTTGTCCGGTAGCACCCAGCCAGCCGCTTTGAACGCGGCTGTGACTTGCTTCTCGCTGCCGACGATTACGAAGTTGACCAGATCGCCTTCGTTGCCGCCGGATGCGGCCTGATCGGTCACACGGTAGGGCAGCTTGGCATCGAGCGTCGCGAACAGAGGCTTGAAGTTGTAGTTGCTAGGGTTAACGCCTGAAGCTGTGGCGGCGGTGCGCTCGATGTGTACCTGGAACTGACCGGTCGGTTTCGAGGTTGAATCCTGATTGATGCCGAGATACAAGCGACCCGAAGCCGGCACGACGTAGGTTCCGTCGGCACCGATGAGAAAGGGCGTTGCAGCGCGATCGCTGCCCACTTGTCCGACCAGAGCACCACGGCCGGCGCTGGGCACTGAGAGAGCGCGCAGAGTGTCAGCCCAGCCGCGTTGTGCGCCTTCAGGGGCGACACCCGTTTTGTCCTTGAAGTCGACCGTTCCGGTAGCGGTAATGTGCAACTTGTCTCCCGCCGTGACGTCGATTTTCGTATCAACCCACTGGGTATCGCTGGAGACGGTGACGTCCGCAGTGGTTGCCGTTGGGGTGGCCGCCAGCGCAGGGTTGGCCAAACAGAGTACGAGTGGCAGCAGCAGGCCCGCCCTGGTTGAGCGATTTCGTTTCATCGGTGCAAAACGCTCCCGCCAAAGTTTAACGCAGGTCGGGGTTCGCGCCTGTAGCGGAACCACTCTACTGCTGTTGCACTTCTTCAAAGGCCATCCGGCCGAGGAACATGGGGTGCGAGACCTTGGAACTGTCGCCGGGGCCAAAGACTGGGTACGGAGTATTCTGCGCTTTCACTGGAAAGCCCCACACGTCTCCGTTACGCATGTCGACCACGACCTTTCCCCAGGTGGTAGTTCCGTCGGGCTTGCGGAGTGAAACCGTCCCCTGCTCGATATGAAAAGGATAAGGTGAACCATTCTGCGCCAGAACCGGAGTCGGGCGGACCAATGGCCGAAATGCCACGACAGCCAACAGAATTGCGATGACCACCAGTAAGAGCTTTACGAACCAATCCAGTTTCATAGGATCCTCGCGGCGCAGATCAAGCTGCGCAGTTACTCGCTGGAATTCTATACGTTTCGGTTGAGGTGAACCCGGGCCGAGTCCTAATCGATCAGCACCTTTCGATCGCAACCGTCGGCGTCGCTGCAAACGTTACAGACCCGGCGCACGGTGCGGAAGCTGGAGAGCGTCAGTTTGGGAGTCTGGTAGTGCGACTTGATAGGCTCGTCACGCAGCAGATCGGTGCTGAGGTACTTCTTGTTGTCGTCGGCGAAGACGGTAACGACGATGGCGTCGTCACCGAGTTCGTCCTGCACCTTCGCCGCGGCGAGAAAGTTCGCGCCAGAGCTGATTCCCACGGCGAGCCCTAATTCGCTGGCCAGTTTCTGCGACATCAGGATGGAGTCGCCGTCGCTCACGTCAATCACGGGATCGAGATCGTCAAGTTGCAGGATGGCGGGAACGAACTCGTCGGAGATGCCCTGGATCCGATGCTGGCCAATCTTGCAGCCGGTGGAGAGAGTCGGGGATTCCGACGGCTCCATCGGATAAACGCGTGTCGCGGGATTCTGCTGCTTCAAATAGCGGCCAACGCCCATCACGGTTCCACCGGTGCCAACTCCGGCGACGAAGGCGTCAGCGGTCAGGCCCTCGGACTTGAGTTGCAGATAGAGTTCGGGGCCGGTGGTCTGGGCGTGCGCTTCGACGTTGGCTGTATTGGAGAACTGGCGGGGCAGGAAGACATCTTCGCGCTCTATCGCCAAGTCTTCCGACATGCGGATGCTGCCGAGGAACCCTCCCTGCTGCTTCGTCACCGGGATGATGTTCGCTCCGAGGCTGTGAATCAGGTCCATTCGTTCGCGGCTCATCCAGTTGGGCATGAAGATGGTGACGGGGTGGCCGAGTGCGCGTCCCACGGCCGCGAAGGCGATGCCAGTGTTGCCGCTGGTGGCTTCGGCGATGGTGTCACCCGGGTGCAGCCGACCTTCCGAGTATGCCTTGCGGACGATGTGCAGGGCCATCCGGTCCTTAATGCTGCCAGTGAGGTTCATCTGCTCACTTTTGGCATAGATGGTGCGCTTGCGGCCGCGTACTTCGTAATCGATGGCGAGCAGGGGCGTGTTGCCGATCAGGCGCTCGAGGGCGCGGAGCCGGTCGGCGATGGCTAAAGGCGTGACGAAGGCGGTGGTGGACATACGGGTAACGAGTACCAGTTTGCAAGCTAGGTAAGGCAAGTGGCGAGCGTCTTCATCACAGGTGAATGTGATGGAAGTCATTCCAGATGGGCGTCAAAGTCCCTCAGAAACCTGGCACCCGGCGCTCGTGTCATATCGGGAATGTTGCAAGGATTCCTGCTTGTTTTTGTGCCCAAGCCTCTCATTGGAGCTACTGTTGAGCTACCTCCCCAACAACACAGAACTACTCCTCAGGTGCGCCATGAAGAAAACCCTCGCAATTGTTTCTTTTCTGGCCGTCGGCTTGCTGTTGGTGACGGGGCCGGCGAGCGCAACAAACGTGATGATGCAATTCAATGGGAATGGCAGTTATTCCTATAACTATCCAACTTATCCGTACTATTTCGACGTAAACGGGTCGCCGGAGTCGTTGATGTGCATCAGTTACAACGAGCACATCACCTACGGAGAAACTTGGCAAGCGAACGTGATGTCGTTGGACGCGTATGCCGTATTCAGCGGTATGGGATACCAGGAAGCGGGAGAGCTCGGATGGCTCTTTCTGCAAGCTGCAAATGATGGAGGGTCTGACCCTCTTTATGACGCGGAAGCCTGGTACCTCGTCGAAGGCGTGCCCCTTCCAGAGCCGTCTCCTGCCATGGATGCTCTACTAGCGAGCATGACGTTTAGCCAAGGCCAGTATCCTGGCCTCCGGGTGTTCGTTCCGATTGATGGAACTCAGAGTTGGTCGGGAGAAGCGGTGCAGATATTTATTGGCACGCCCGAACCCTCGAGCCTGTTTTTGCTCGGCACGGCGCTGATCGGAGCCGTAGGCGTAGTCCGGCGCAAGATTAACCTGTAGTCGGCTCGGCAGCAGGAACTAGATAGCCCGGGGTATACCGCCGGGCTTTTTTGTCCGCTCTGCGTTTGCCGCTCAGTGCGAAGACCCGGCGTGACGCTGATGTGCGCCTTAAATTAGCACGCATTCGGCGGTTCACCATCATGCTTTTTGGGCGCCGCGCAGTCTTGCGAGTAGAGGCTGTCGCGATAGTAAAACGATCGCCGTGAGCACAGAAAGTGTGGCCGCACCCAGCCAGCCGTTAAGTCCGCGTAGGCCTGACCACCATTTGACGTAAATTGGCCCTGATGGCGCGTCGGATTGCATGTATTCCAGTTGATAGAACGACTGGTCTTCGTTTCGATTTTGTGCGAGCACGCGGATATTACGGTCGCGCGGAGTCAGGCAATTCACCAGGTAGGCGGCGATTCGGCTTTGGTGATGGTTTTCGAAGACGAGCGTGCGGTGGCTGCCGCCTCTGGGCAGAGCGGCAGTGAAGGCAAGTTGGATTTCTCCGAGTCCTTCTTTCATCTCCTCGACTTGTGGGAAGTCCAGGGAGACGAGTTTTGGCGTCAAACGCTGGCCGTCGACCGTCAGTGACATATCGGCAAGGACGCGCTCGGCGTAGGCCCATTTCTCAACGTTTGAAAGGACGCCGTCTCCATCGGTATCAACGTTTGCCAACACGGTGGAAGATACCGCGATCCCGGGCGTGAGACGCAGAAACACTTCAACATGGTCTCGGTCTTGGTCCAGTGAGATCAGCGCAGCTTGCAGGTACTCATCGACGCGATGCGCGGACGCGGGCATCGCGAGCGAAACAACAGTTACCGCGACGATGGCTAGCGACCTACTCATTTTGCTGTGAGGCCTCGGCCGTAGTCGTTCGTCGGATCACGGTACATGGTATGGACGTGCATGGCAGGATCGCCCCCCAGACGCTGGGGAGCGTATTCGATGACGAGGTGCGGGCCCTGAATCCGGTAATAGGCGGTGATGTTATTTCCGGGTGTGGCCGTGATTGGACCGCTCCAAGCGAACCACGTCTCGGCGATATCGGCTTTCAATTCGGCCATACGGGCCTCGGCAGCGCTCCGGTGAATAATGTCAGCCCACTCCGCTATGAGGTCGAGCAGCATAGCGCGCTGCGGCTCGGTCATCGCAGACGCCTTCAGGCCCTCAGGCACGATGGTCTTGCCATCCTGGCCGGGTCCGAGCACCAGATCGGCCAATTTGTAGCTCAGAATCGCTTGCTTCTTCTCCTTATCGTCGAGGGCATTCAGTAAGGCCAACGCTTTGTCGCTCTCCTGGCCGAGAGGACGCACGGTTTTTCCGTCAAGGGCGTAGAGCGCGGGCTGCGCGCCAGTGAGAGTCGGAGTGAGAATGCCGCGCACGCCGTCAATGGTGATGTTGAGCGCCAGATGGTGGCCGCCAAACTGCAACATCCAGGGATCTTTCTCGGACGGCTTGCCCAGGATGGAGATGTAGTAGAGATCCTTGCCGAACATCGGATTGTTGCCTTCGTTCGTCTTAAGGAGCTGGTCGCCCTCCATGATTTGCTGGACCTTTTCATAGCCGCGCGGGCTGAGCGCGGACGAAACCAGCGACATAGCGGCGGTGCGTTGCGCGGTATTCATGTCCTTGAGGCTGAGGCCACCGCGAGGAACGAACGAAGTGGGCAGGTTGGACCAGTTGGCCCGCTGCTTTTCGTCGTTGAAGGCGTAGAGCACTTTCTGCCGCTGCGCCGCATCGAGGGTCGAAAGGAACGTGTTGGCGGCGCCGACGATGCGTGCGGTCGCTGTCTGCGCACTGACGAAGCTCAGCGAGGAACAGACCATGACTAGCGTCAGTAATGCGCGGAATGTTCTTATCGAAACAATTCTCATCTCAGGAACCAACCCCCACAGTGGATTCCGCCGATTATATGCAATCGCACACTACCTGACGGCAGCCGACGGGTTTCTGGTCATAACAGGCTGTTCAGCGTCCTCGGAGCTTGGTATTTTGAAGTTATGCGCACCGCCCAAAGTGGAATCTTTGCTCTTGGCAGTCCGTCTCACGCGTACCTGGAATTCGATCTTCTCCCGGGCCAAAAAGGCGGCGACCTGGTGACGGCGATTTCGTCGCTACGTGAGCCACGGACGACGGTCGGCGGAGTCAACCTGGTGGTCGGGTTCAGGCCAGAACTGTGGCGCGAGTTCGCACCCGATGACGCACCGGCGGGAATCAAAAGCTTCAATGCAGACGTGGTCGGGACCGAGGGCTTTGTCATGCCGGCCGCCCAGCACGACGCGGTGCTGTGGCTGTCAGGCAGCGCTTACGACGTGATCTTTGACGTTTCCCGTGCGGCGATCACCGAGCTGAAAGGATTGGCGTCGGTCGCAGACGAAACGTCGAGCTGGCCCTACCGTCACGACCGTGACCTCACCGGCTTCATTGACGGCAGCGAGAATCCTAGTCTGATCGAGGCGGTGCAGGTCGCGCTGATACCGGAAGACAAGCCGGGTGCGGCTGGATCCATCTTGCTGCTGCAAAAGTGGCCGCACGACACAGCGCTTTGGGAGTCGCTGAGCGACAGCAAACAAGAGCTAGTGATTGGACGAAAGAAACTGGACAGCGTCGAACTAGAGGACAAGCCGGCGGACTCGCACGTTGCGAGCACCGATCAGGACAAGTTTGGGAAGATCTTCCGGCGAAACATGCCATACGGCACGGTGACCGAGCACGGCACGATGTTTGTGGGATTTAGCGCCGAACAGCAGCGGCTTTCCACGATGCTGGAGAGTATGGCGGGCGCCACCGCGGGCGTGCGGGACGCGCTTACGCGCTATACCAAGCCAATTAGCGGTGCTTACTACTTCGTTCCTGCGGCGGAATGCCTGCGCCAAAACGGCGACGGCGTGGTGCTGGAAACCAAGAGCACGTAAGCACCTGAACGGCGCACCACGGCTGTCCAGTCCTCCTACTGCAACGCGTTGGTTAGAAATCCTCCGACATCTTTCTTCAACCGCGAGAGCGAGTCGCTCTTGATGTACATCATGTGTCCCGCGTCGTAGTAGCCGAGGGTGATCTTGTTGTGCTGGTCGGCGGTGAGATTCATGTGATTCAGCGTGTACTGCGTGGCGAAGAACGGAGTCGCCAGATCGTAGTAGCCATTGGCGACAAACAGTTTCATGTAGGGATTCTTGACGAAAGCGAGCCGTAGCGCTTCGCTCGTGTCAGGAAAACCTTCGCCCGCCGAGCCCCAGTCCCAGTCAGTCACGCCTCCGCCGAGCACGTAGTATTCGAGGTCGCTCTTATAGCCGAGGTCGGTGCGCACATAGTTGTTGAAGGTCGCGGTAAAGGGCGGACGGATCACGGCCATCGAGGGGTCCCAGAACTGGCCTTCGCCGCGCACCTGTGACAGTTCGTCGCCGGTGAATCGGCTGTCGAGGCGGCCGACCATGAGGCGCTGGTCGAGCAGAAGCTCGTGGCAAAACACTCCCTGCCTAAGCCGCATGTCGTTCAAGTCGACGACCTTGCGATCGACGCCGGTGAAACGTGAAACCTGGTCGACCAGCGTCTGACGCTCTTGCGCGGTGAGGCGATCTCCTTTCTCCAAGCCCTGGGAATACTCGCCTGCAGCGAATTGCTGCGCATCGGTCAACACGCTGGCGAGATCGCGCGACTGCAAGTCCGCGGGAAGCTTCTTGTGATACCAAGCGGTAGCAGTGTAGGTCGGCAAGAAAAGCACGTAGGGCAGGTCGTTGCCGCGGGTGAATTCCAAGGTCTGGAAGTTCAGCACGGACGATATGAGCACGACTCCATCGAGTGCGATGCCACGATCGACCAGATAGCCGCTCAGTCCGGCGGCGCGGGTGGTGCCGTAACTTTCGCCGACGAGGAAGAGTGGCGAGGTCCAGCGCTGGTAGTGGCTGAGGTAGAGACGAATGAACTCGGCAACCGACGAGATGTCTCCCTTCACGCCAAAGAATTTCTTGGCGAGCTCTTTCTTGGTCGCGCGACTATAGCCGGTTCCCACGGGATCAATGAACACGAGATCAGTCTGGTCGAGCCAGGTGTCTTCGTTGTCGACCAATTCGAACGGCGGCTGGGGCATGCCTCCGTTGGGAAGCATCTTGACGCGGCGCGGACCGATAGCGCCCAGATGCAACCAGATCGATGCCGAACCGGGACCTCCGTTGAACGAGAACATCAACGGGCGCTTTGCCGGAGGGTTGTCGAGGGTGTAGGCAATGAAAAAGATATTGGCCTCGATCTCGGTTCCCTCGTCGTTGCGGATCGGCATGTAGCCGGTGGTCGCGGTGTAGTGAAGCACGCGTCCGCCAACGTGAATTTCGTGGTGGGTGACGACTGGAGGCTCTTCTTTAGGCTTTTCTGGCTCCGCCGCCTTGGCCGGCTTTTCGCCCGTCGCGGCGGCTTTGCCAGCAGGCTTGGCGGCCTCGGCCGATTCATTTTGCTGGGCTGAAAGGCTAAAGGTGCAAATGAGAATTAGCGATACAACAGCGACGACGCGCAGATTACGCATCCATATCTCCCCACGTTGTGATTGCTTCCCCACCCCAATTGCAAGCAGGCGATTTTTGAAACTGTAACATGCGCGGGCGAAAACTAGGGACGCCGAGCATGGCGCTGCTCGCGTTCGACCTTGGCAGCCTCGCGACGCCGCAGCGCGCCTTCGTAGCGTCGCTTCTCGTCTTCGGTTTCAGGAATGACGGGATTCACGGGCAAGCGGCGACCGTGGCGATCGACCGCAACAAACGTGAGATAGGCGGTCGCAACCTTTTGGCACGAGCTGGAGATGTAGTTCTCCACCGAGACCCTGACGCCGACTTCCATCGAGGTTTTGAACACACGATTCACCGAGGATTGCAGCAGAACCATGTCACCGACGTGGACAGGAACCAGAAAATCGATGTGATCCATAGAAGCTGTGACCACATAAGAATGCGAATGACGATGGGCGGCGAGGGCGCCGGCGAGGTCGATCCAATGCATCAGGCGGCCGCCCAGCAACGCTCCCAGGGGATTGGTATCGTTGGGTAGAACCAGTTCGATCATCTCAGACTTCGAGTCGCTGACGGGCTTCGGTGTGAGCACTGCTTCGTTTGATTCCATTTCGTTCCTTTGTCGTGCGTGTTCAATGACACGAGCACGGTCCCATGCAACATCAATTATGGCGATTCCATTCAATTGTACTGGCGCAGGTCGCGGTCAGGCACCTGCCGCCCGACCGTCAACATTGAGCTTAGACCAACTGCTCTTGTACCATGCCTTCGAAGCATAGGGAGTGAGCATTCATGGCAGATGAAAGTCGCGTGGCGGCGTTACAGCACATCCTCAACGACAATCCGAACGATGCCTTCGCACGCTACGCACTGGGTTTGGAGTATTCCGGCGCCGGCGAAACCGAAGCGGCACTGTCGGAGTTCGAGCGCTTGTTGGCCGCGCATCCCGACTATACCAACGGATACTTCATGTCGGCGCAAGTACTTGACCGGGCAGGCAGGACCGCAGAGGCACGCGACTTGTTGCACAAGGGCATCGAGTCGGCCCAGCGTACTAACAACCGGCATGCGCTCTCGGAGATGGAAGCCATGCTGGAGGAGTTACAGACTCGCCAGTAAACTGCGGCGGCGGTGCATAGTCAGCAACCCCGCGCACAGGAGATTATCCGTCGCTCCGACGGACGAGTGGGCGATAATTACACAGCATGCAGGTAACGATCAGGCGCACCGGGGATATCTGGACTCGACGGCTGCCCGCCGTATTCGCGCGAGTGTTGGGGCCTGTTCTAACGGTTGCACTTTTATGTGCCTCGCCGGCCACCGCCCAACAGTCGGGCGGAAGCTCTGCATCGCCTAAGATTCCTGCCAACCCCTTGTCGGCGATTCTTAAAGAGAAAGCCCCCGCACCGGTTACCACGCCGCAACTTCCGGCGGCCATTCCAGAACAGCCGACAGCCATCCCACTGCCCGACGTCGCTCTCCGATCGCAGGTATTGGGCCAGGCATTACGCGACGCCGCCAGCAGCCTTCCGACGCGCGACCAAATCACCGACGTTCAGTCATCGATCGCTGACCTTGAGCCCAGCGTGGAGACGAAACAGCAAGAGGTGGCCGCTATGCTTGCGGGCACTCCCAATTCGCTGGAAATCCGGGAGGAAGAGAATTATTGGCGCGGCATTAAGAGCTACACCAGCGGCTGGCAGCAACAACTGCTGAACTGGGCAAACAGTGCGCAGGCCACGCTCACCATGCTGGACGCACAAGAACCGGCATGGGCTGCGACGCTAGCGGAAAACCAGGACAACCATGAGCTGGGACCAGTCCTGGCGCTGATCGAAGGGAATCTCGCTGACATTCGCAAGTTGCGGCAGCAGGCACAAGAAACCCTGCAACTGGTTGTAAACCTGCAGATCAAGGTCTCAACTGTCGACCAGATCTCGGACGACCTCATCTCTCGACTAATACAAGCCAGGGCCAAGTTGAAGGGCCATATCCTGGACCGGGATAGCCTGCCCCTTTGGAATGTAAATGCGCGGCGTGAGCAGGGTGAAAGCTCCAGCGTGTTCCGCACCGTGACCGGGCGTTGGATTTCCGTCGTGGCTTTTCTACGAGAAAACCGAGGCACGATTCTCTTCCTCATCCTCTTATTCATCGGCTCGGAACTGCTGTCGTACCGCCTGCACCAGATTGTGAAGGACAAGCAACCGTCCGACGAGATCGAGGCCGATACCTATCGGATACTGGACCACTGGTTCGCCGTTGGGCTGTTGCCTCCGCTGATTCTGGGATATGTGTTGGCGCCCAGCGCTCCGGTCACACTGCTGGGATTCGTAATCCTGGTTTCGTTTTTCCCGATTCTGATCATCCTCCCGCCCTTGCTGAACCGACGCTTGCGGTTGGTGCTCTATGTTTTTGCCGCCATCTACGCTTTCAACTGGACGGTTTCGTGGATCAATCTGAACCCGGTGTCGAGGCGCGAACTTCAATTCGTGACCAATGCAGTTTTGTGTCTCGTGCTCGGATATCTGGTTCGCCCATCGGCTGCTCTTCCGCGTGAGGAGACGTTGTGGGGGCGCCTGACTTTGCTGGCGGTCCGTGCCGCCGTGGCGGTGCTGGCCATCTCGCTCATCGCTGACCTATTCGGCTACATGAAGCTGGCACACTATCTCGCTCTAGCGTGCGTTTACGGTGCGTTCGTCGCGCTGAGCGTCGCTACTTTCAACCGAGCAGCCATGCTGCTGTTGACGGTGGGGCTGCGCTCCCCGAAGGCCGAGAGTATGGCGGCGGTCCGTTTGCATCGCGACGGAATCTGCCGCTGGGTCCCGAGGGCATTGAAATGGGCTGGCGCTCTTATCTGGGGGTCAGCGCTGCTGGATTTGCTGGGGATTCAGGATGGGGCTTCCGCTGCTGTGAACGGCTTCCTGAATTTCAGGATTGCCGGCAACTCGAGCGGCGCGACCATCGGCGGCGTGTTCGGCTTTTTCCTGATCCTCGCTCTCGGCTATGCCGTCGCCAACGCTATCCGCTTCTTTTTCCGCGAAGAAGTCTTTCGCCGGATACACATGTCAAGGGGCTTGCCGGAACTTATCGCCTCGATCATCTATTACCTCTTGATGTTCATCGTGTTCCTGGCGGCGATTAATGCCGCCGGCATCGAACTGAACAAATTCACGGTTCTGACCGGCGCGTTCGGCGTCGGCATCGGCTTCGGGCTGCAAAATATTATCAATAACTTCGTGTCGGGCCTGATTCTGCAATTCGAGCGCCCGGTCCACATCAACGACATCATCGAGGTTGATAACAGTACGGGAAAGGTGACTCGCATCGGGATTCGCTCAAGCACCATCCAGACGTTCCAGGGCGCCGAAGTCATCATTCCCAATGCCAACCTGATCTCGAGCAAGGTGATTAACTGGACGCTCTCGGAATCGCAACGCCGCCGCGAGTTCCCGGTCGGCGTTGCCTACGGGACCGACCCGAAGATTGTGCTGAAGATTTTGCGTGAAGCCGCTTCGAGGCACGAACTCGTCCTCACCAAGCCGGAGCCAATGGTTTACTTCACCGGCTTTGGAGATAATGCCCTCAACTTCGAGTTGCATTTCTGGGTGATGCAGGAAAATAACGGCTTGCAGATCACCAGCGAAGTGGCCATGGCCGCGATGGAGACGTTCGAAGAAGCCGGCATCGAGATACCGTTCCCGCAACGCGATCTGCATTTGCGGTCGATCGATCCAAGCGCGGCCGGTATGCTGGCGAGCGGTGAGGGGAGCAAACTCCTGTCTCCCGATGATGCACGCTTTGAACCTGTGTCGCGTGAGTTGGACGCCACGCGTAGGCCTTCCGGAGACTGAACTACGAAGTCTGTCGTTCCTTGCGGTTATCGAGCCAGCGGTCGATTCTTTTTTTCTTCACAGTCGCGTTCGCCGTTCCGCCTATGGCGCTGATGCCGCTGGCGTAGAATACGAACAATCAATTTGGCTGTGTGGGCAGCCGGTTGTGACCCTGGAGGTATCGCGGCCTTGAGCAATCTTCCGCAAACGCTTGCCGAGCTTCGTCGCCATTCCCAGTTTTCTGAAGAGCGCCTTCGCGTTCGTCGCGTTAAGGATGAGGTGCGCGACAATCTCATCGTTCGCCTTCGCCGCGATGAGCCGGTCTTCCCCGGCATCGTCGGGTACGAAGACACGGTCGTCCCTCAGTTGGTCAATGCCGTCCTGTCGCGGCACAATTTCATTCTGCTCGGTTTGCGCGGACAAGCGAAGAGCCGCATTCTGCGCGCGTTGACGACCCTGCTCGATCCGCAGATTCCCTACCTCGCAGGCTGCGAGATTCATGACAACCCTTACGCTCCGCTGTGCTCACGTTGCCGGCAGTTGCTGGCGACGAGTGCCGACTCGGCACGCATTGCGTACCTGACGCCCGACGACCGTTATGTTGAAAAGCTTGCTACTCCCGACGTGACGATTGCGGACTTGATTGGCGACATCGATCCCATCAAGGCGGCGAAGGGCGGCCATGAACTGGGCAGCGAATTGACGGTGCACTACGGGCTGCTACCGCGTGCTAATCGGGGTATTTTCGCGGTGAACGAACTTCCTGACCTTGCCGGAAAAATACAAGTTGGCCTCTTCAACATCATGCAGGAAGGTGACGTGCAGATTAAGGGATACCCGGTGCGCCTGCCGCTCGACGTACTGCTGGTGTTCAGCGCTAATCCCGAGGATTACACCGCTCGCGGCAAGATCGTGACGCCTCTGAAAGACCGTATCGGTTCGGAGATTCGTACGCATTACCCGGCGACCGTGCAGGAAGGCGTGGCTATCACCAATCAGGAAGCCTGGACGCAGCGCAACGGGCATCCGTTGCAAGTGCCTGCGTTTATCCGAGAGGTCATCGAGCATACCGCTTTCGTCGCTCGCGAAGACAAGCGTGTGGACAAGCGTTCGGGAGTCAGCCAGCGTTTGCCGATCAGCGCGCTGGAGAACGCCATCTCGAATGCCGAGCGCCGCGCCATTCGCTCGGGTGAAAAGCTGGTAGTGCCGCGTGTCGGCGACATTTACGCGGCGATGCCGGCCATCACCGGCAAGCTCGAACTCGAATACGAGGGCGAACTGAAGGGCGCCGATACTGTAGCGCGTGACATCATCCGCGCCGCCGTCGCTCGCACCTTCGATCAGTACTTTCACGGCAACAGCAACATGAATCAGATCGTGCAGTGGTTCGATCTGGGCGGCGAAATCCAATTGCGTGACACCGCCGGCGCGCAGGAAATGCTGCACAAGCTGCGGGGAATTCAAGGCCTCCTCGACAAGCTCGGCCCGTTGGGGCTGACCGGCAAGGAACCTTCGGAGATGGTGGTCTCAGCGGCGGAGTTCGTGCTGGAGGGCCTGTATGCCCACAAGCGTATTGGTCGCAGCGAAGAGCGCGTGTTCACCGCGGGCGAAAAACAACCGCGCCGCGAAAAGCAGAATCTGCGTGACGAAGAAGAAGAACGCGACTTCCGCCGCCAGCGCAGGCCGTTTAACTAACCTTTAGCTCTTAGCTGTGAGCTTTTAGCTTTTGGCATTTTCGTAATTAGCGAGTTAGCAGGGAGCCCAAACTCGGTACCGTTTTCCCAGCCCTAAGGGCTAAGAGCTAATCGCTAACGGCTTTTTTATGAAATTCGTTAAATACAAAAAATACGTTCCCGATCCGGCAGGAGAGATGAGCATGGAGGACCTGCTCGCCGCTCTCTCCGACCATTTGCTGCAAAGCGGATTTCAGCGGCAGTACATGGACTATTACGATCAGAACGCAACCGAGCAGTCGCTCGACGACCTGCGTAACGCGATCGCCGAAGCATTGATGAACAGCGACGCGCTCGACGAAAAGCTGCGCGAGCAAATCGAGTCGATGAGTGCCGAGCAGTTTGAGCAGCTAATCGACCAACTCATCGATCGCATGCAGCAGGAAGATTACATCACCATCGATCAGCCGCACGACCCGTCTCGCAGTTTCACCGCGGGCGGCCAGGTCGGCGAATCGCAGGCCCAGGCGCGCTTTGAAATTACCGACAAGGGACTCGACTTCCTCGGATTTCGTGCCTTGCGTGACTTGCTTGGATCGCTGGGCAAGTCGAGCTTTGGACGCCACGATACTCGCGACACTGCCACCGGCATCGAAGCCAGCGGTGCTTCGAGGACTTATGAGTTCGGCGACACACTGAACCTCGACATCACGGCGACGCTATCCAACGCCATCCAGCGCGAGGGCCTTCACCTCCCACTCAACATTGAATACAACGATCTGCAAGTGCACCAGTGCGAGTATCAGTCGTCATGCGCGACCGTGCTGATGCTCGATTGCTCGCACTCCATGATCCTGTACGGCGAAGATCGGTTCACCCCGGCCAAGAAAGTGGCAATGGCGTTGTCGCACCTGATCCGCACGCAATACCCGGGCGATTCTCTGTCCCTGGTCTTGTTTCACGACTCGGCAGAAGAGGTTCCGCTTTCGCAGTTGGCGCGCGTGCAAGTTGGGCCGTATTACACCAACACACGCGAGGGATTGCGCATGGCGCAGCGCATCTTACAGCGGCAGCGCAAAGACATGAAGCAAGTAATCATGATCACCGACGGCAAGCCGTCAGCGCTTACGCTCGAAGATGGCCGGATCTACAAGAATGCTTTCGGTCTTGACCCGATGGTGGTGAGCGAGACGCTGCAGGAAGTCTCCAAGTGCAAGCGTGCAGGGATTTTGATCAATACGTTTATGCTCGCGTCCGACTACGGATTGGTGCAGTTCGTCCAGAAAGTCACGGAAATGTGCCGCGGGAAGGCCTACTTCACCACGCCCTACACGTTAGGCCAGTACCTGCTGATGGACTACATGTCGCGCAAGACCAAGACCGTCCATTGAGACCGCCGCGCCCTGCCGCAAAAAACAAGGACCGCGTCCTGCGGTCCTTTGTCGTAAATTCGCGGCTCTCGAGTGACTAGCTCTTGGGCGGCTCCGGCGCCGCTTCATCCTCTTTTTTGACCGCCGCCTCCGCAGCCTGGAATCCCAGCTTGGAGTGCGTCCCGTCGCAGAACGGCTTGTTCACGGAGGCACCGCAACGGCACAGCGAAAATGCGGGCTTGCCGGTCAGATCGTACGGATTGCCATCGGCATCGACGAGCTCAATCGATCCCTCGGGTGCTTCCACTCGGTACGGCCCGTTTCTGCGAACAGTGATCTTCACTTGCGCCATTGCTCTCCTCCCCAATCTCGCGACGCGTCGCGCCGTGCAGTTATTGTAGCGGACTACGAGTCGTTCGCGGATTACTCGGCCATCGCGCCCATTCCGCCAACTCTACGGAACCAATCACCGACGAATTTGTACTAACCTCCAGCTAGGCTTGTCCGGAAGCGGACAGTAAGCAGCATGGCTGGACAAGACTTACTTACTTAGGCGCCTAACTCACTGAAAACAGGCGTCAGCTGGTGGTGGCCGCCGTGCATGGTCAATACTTGGCGGTTTCGCCGAATTCACCGAGGACTCTTACGCCGAAGGTCAATCGATGCTGCAAGACTTACGATACGCGTTCCGACAACTGAGGAAGAATCCGGGATTTACAGCAGTCGCCGTGCTCACCCTCGCGTTGGGCATCGCCGCGATCACGACGGTCTTCACCTGGGCGAATTCGGTAATGTTCAACCCGTGGCCCCAAGTCCGGCACGCCAACGAAATTCGCTCGCTCTCTGCCAGCATTCAGACCGGAGGCGGGTACTCGCTGGATTATGACCAGCTTCTGTACCTGCGGGAACACCATCGCGGGTTCGCCGACACCACTGCGCACGAAATGTTCGCGGTGGACCTTGGCGGTGGAGACTCACGCCCCGAGCGCTACTGGTCAGGCATCGTCGCCAGCAATTACTTTTCGATGCTCGGGGTGACTCCGATACTCGGTCGGGGCTTCACCATCCACGATGATCGTGCCTACGGCTCCGCTCCTGAGGTGGTGTTGAGTTATGACTTGTGGCGCTCGCGATTCCAAGGGGATCCCGGCATCGTGGGACGCACCATCAGCGTCAATCGCCAGCCGCTGACCGTCATCGGCGTTGCGCCAGAAAATTTCGTCGGCATCTACGGCGGCCTGGCGCAATCATTATGGGTCCCATTCAGCGAGCTCTCCGCTCTCACAGACGGCAAGCCTGATCCTCTCGTGACCGGACATTTTGGTTTGCAAGTTGCCGCCAGGTTACGTCCCGGCGTTTCCGACCAGCAGGCATCTGCGGAATTGCACAGCGTCGCGCGTCAATTCGCGGCGGAGCAGAAGTCCGACCACTACAAAGATTGGGGTCTGCTTATGTCCGACCCCGGGCACAGTTCGCGCGGCTTATACAGCAGCATCAGCGACGTGATCCCCATTCTGTTCGGCGCCGCGGGACTGCTCCTGGCACTGGTTTACGCGAATGTGTCTGTGCTGTTGATTCAGCGCAGTTCGCGCCGCGTGCGCGAGCTCGCGGTACGTACCTCGCTGGGTGCCGGCCGTTCGCGCCTTCTGCGCCAACTGTTAACCGAAACCGCCGTCATCGCACTGCTGGCAGGCGTGTCGGGCTGGCTTGCGAGTATCGTCTTGTCTCGAACGATGTACGCGTTGCTGCCGAAATTCGGGATTACCTACGCATTCAATCTGCAGCCCGATCTTCGCATTCTTGGCTTTGCCCTGGGTTTGACAGCAATTACGGTGCTGGCTTGTGGGCTGTTTCCCGCTCGCCAGGTTTTGAAGATCTCGCAAGTGAGCGCTTTGCATGATGGCGCTGCGTCAGTCGTGGGCACTCGCAGTCGTACGCGGCGTAATGCTCTGCTGAGCCTGCAGTTGGCGCTATGTTTTATCGTCCTGGTTGCCTGTGGACTGCTGGTCCGCACCCTCTGGAACGTGGTGCATCGTGACCCCGGCTTTGCTACCGACAACACGCTGGTCGCGTCTATCGACTTGGCGCGTGCCGGCTACAGCGAAGAGAAAGGGCTGGCATTTCAACGGGCATTGCGGGAAAGGCTACGCGCGCTGCCTGGAGTGAGCAATGCTTCGCTCACCAGTTATGTCCCGATGGGTTTGAGCGGCGGCGGGAATGTCCGTGATGTGGCGATTGCCGGTTATCAGCCGGGCAAAGACGAGAGCATGAGCATCGTCACCGACTCAGTGGCTCCGGATTACTTCAAGACGATGCGTATCCCGATTCTGCAGGGGCGCGAGTTTACCGACCAGGAAGTCGCTACCGCACCCTGCGTCGCCATCGTGAATCAGGACATGGCGCGCAAGTACTGGCCCAAGGGCGACGTGGTCGGTGCGCGGATGCAGGTGGGTAAGCAATCCTGCGAGGTGGTCGGGGTGAATCGCAGCATTATCTACCGCAGCGTCGCCGGAGACACTGGAGATCCAGTCGTGTATCTGTCCATACTCCAGGACTACCAGAGCACGTTCAGCGTCGTATTGCGCGGTGCGGCTTCCGTTCAGAACCTTCTTCCAGAGCTTGACCGCGAGGTTGCGGCTCTCGACAGCACCCTCCCCATCAATGACGTTGAGACACTGCACGATCACATCCAGAGCTCGTATTCCGACACTCAAGTGCCTGCCGAATTAATCGCCGTGTACGGACTCTGCAGCCTGCTGGTTGCGACGCTGGGCGTTTACGCCGGGCTGGCCTACTCCGTCGTCGAGCGCACCAAAGAATTCGCGCTTCGAGTTGCATTGGGAGCCGAGCGGCAGCGCATCTTCAGCATGATTTTGCGCGAAAGCGGCAAGGTTGCATTAGTAGGAGTCGCGGTGGGAGCCGTCGGTGCTTTCTTCGTGGTTCGGGTAATGAAGAGCCTGCTGTTTGGCGTGTCGCCGTTTGATCCCGTCAGTGCAGTCGCCGCAGTGCTGGTATTGCTTTCTACCGCGGCGGTTGCCGCCTGGTTGCCGGCCCGCCGCGCTGCGTCGATTGAGCCCATGCAGGCGTTACGTGCCGAATAGAATCCGGGGGAAAAGGGGATGAACACATGATCCAGGAATTACGCTATGCGATACGGCAGCTGGCAAAGTCTCCGGGATTTGCCATCGTATCCATCCTCACCCTGGCGCTCGGAATCGGCGCCAATATCGCTGTCTTTTCCGTGACCAACGCAATTCTGCTGAATCCCAGCGGAATCCCCCATGCTGGGAATCTGGTTGCGCTCCGTGCCCACTACGACAGCCCGCCTGATTTAGGCAATATCTCGTTGTCGCCCCCCGATTTTGCCGATGCGGCCGAAGGCAAGGACATCTTTTCCGGTGTTGCCATAATGAATGGCAGCAGCTTCAATTTCAGTCGTGAGAACGCCAACCCCGAACTGATGCAGGGTGCCCGGGTTTCTTCCGGCTATTTCGACGTGTTTGAGGTACGGCCTGTGCTCGGTCGAGTCTTTACGCCAGAAGAGGACCAGCCCGGCGCCGGCCTGGTTGTCATTCTGTCGAATCAGGCCTGGCATAAGCGGTTTGCCGCGGACCCAAACATCGTTGGCCGTTCCATCATTCTCGATCAGCGCTCGTATCGGGTCATCGGCGTCATGGGTCCGGAATTCAACTGGCCCAATAAGGCAGAACTCTGGGTTCCAATCGCGCTTCCTCCCGCTCGTTATCACGACCACAACTACCGCTATAACGAGTATCTATTCGGTGTAGCCCGCCTGCGACCGGGCGTGACCCTGCAGCAAGCCAATACCTACCTGAAGATGAAGGCGCAGGAGAATATCGCGTCCGAGGGAAGCGACAGCTACGGCCGCATCAGTGGCTGGGGTATGTTCTCCATGCCGCTGACCGAGTTCGTTGGCGGCAATCTCCGCAAGCCCCTATTGATGCTCCTGGCTGCAGTAGGTATGGTGCTGCTCATTGCTTGCGCCAACATCGCCGGGTTGCAAATCGCGCGTGCATCAGCCCGTCAGCGTGACCTCGCCGTCCGTATTGCGCTCGGGGCTTCCCGGTGGACACTGATTCGTCAAGCCTTGATGGAAAGTATCGTACTAACCGTTGCCGGCCTCGGGTTGGGATTCCTGGTAGCGCTGGCAGCGACCCCGCTGTTGTTGCAAGGCCTGCCTCCGTCACTAGCCGAGCACCTGCGGGTCTCGTTCGCGGGCCCGGTGCTGCTTTTCGTTGTAATTGTCGCGGTCGTCTGCTCGCTGCTGTGTGGAGTAGTGCCCGCATGGCATCGCACCCAGCCCGGATGGTACAGCGCGCTCCACGAATCCGGACGTTCGGGCACTGCCGGACGCGGAGGACAGCGGGCGCGTTCTTTCCTGGTGATTGCCCAAGTTGCACTTTCACTTCTGCTGTTGGCTGGGGCCGGTCTCCTGTTCAGCAGTCTCAAGGCCCTGGAGACGGTTGAGACGGGCTTCCAGGTCAGTGGTGTAGCGAGTGCCTATTTCTCGTTGCCTAAAACCGTCTACGCAAAAGATGAGCAACAAGCCGCTTTCATGACTTCGCTCGAGGAGCGACTGCGTGCGATCCCGGGAGTGCAGTCCGCGGCTCTCATCGATGCCATTCCCTTCAGTAACAACGGCGGCTCGGCCAGCTTTTCCATCCAGGGACAGGCCAGATCGTCCAACGCCCCTCCACCGCATGGCAACATCCATTTAATCTCCCCGGGATTCTTTGCCACGCTGCGTGTTCCCTTCGTGCAAGGCCGCGACTTCACCGACGAAGATCGCAAGACCACCGAGCAAGTTGCCATCGTCGACGAGGTGCTGGCTCACCAGTACTGGCCCGGCCAGGATCCTCTCGGTCAGCATATTTCCCTCGGTGATCCCAACAAAGGTCCGTGGATTACCATCGTTGGCTTGGTGAGGCATTCCCGCGAGAACTCTCTCGAAGCCGACACCAATGAAGGCACCTACTTTCTCCCCATCGCTCAATCGCCAAACCTCACCGCCGGTATTCTGGTCCGCAGCTCGCGCCCGGCGGAGGGCCTGAGTGCCGATCTCGCATCCGCCGTTCGCGCCGGCGACTCCAGCGTTCCGATCTATGACGTGAAGACGATGGAACAGCGTGTGAATGAGTCTTTGATCGGTCGCAAGTTTGTTGTCATGCTGCTCGGTACCTTTGCCGCCCTGGCGTTGTTGCTGGCGGCGCTTGGACTTTATGGCATCATCAGCTACTCCGTACGCCTCCGCACTCGCGAACTGGGGATGCGGATGGCACTCGGAGCTCAGCGCAGCACGGTGTTGAAACTGGTGCTGATGCAGGGACTCCGTCTCGCCGCGATTGGCATTGTTGTGGGCGTCGTCTTCGCCGCCTTCCTCGGCCGCTTGTTCACCAGCCTACTGTTCCGCGTCAGCATGCTGCATGTGCTGCCCTGGCTCTGTGCAGCTGCACTGCTGATGAGCGTCGTCCTGGTGGCCAGTTTCCTGCCCGCGCGGCGCGCCGCCTCGATTGAACCCATGGAGGCCCTGAGGACAGAATGAACAGCCCAATCTTGAACAAGGGAATACAGCAATGAATATGATCTGGCAAGAAATTCGTCAGGGCTTGCGGCAAATGCGTAAGGCGCCGGTCTTCACCATCGTGGCAGTCGTTACGCTCGCGCTCGGCATTGGCGCCAACACCGCGGTGTTCACCCTCTTCGATCAGGCCCTCCTGCGTTCCTTGCCCGTGCGCCATCCCGAGCAGCTGGTACGTTTTCATTGGACAGGCGACGCTCCCGGCCACTTCAATTCTTATGGTGGCGACGACAACGATTACTTTTCGTACCCGATGTACCGCGACCTGCGTGACAAGAACCAGGTATTGCAGGACTTGATCGCCAACGACCAGCAAAACGTCGCCGTGCGCTGGAACAACAAGCCCGACATGGCCGGCTGCGAACTCGTCTCGGGAAATTATTTCGAAGCTCTCGGCATCCGTCCGGCGATGGGCCGCTTGTTTGTCCCGTCCGATGAGGCGCAGAATGCCAACCTCGTCGCGGTGCTGAGCTTTAACTACTGGAAGACGCATTTTGCTTCCGACCCCTCCGTCATCAACCAGACCCTCTTCATCAATACGCAGCCGTTCACCATCATCGGAGTCGCTCCTCCCGGCTTTCACAGCATAGTCACGGGTTCGCTGGAAGATGTGTTTGTTCCGGTCACCGCGAAGGCCATCATCACACCTCGCTGGCAGGACCTCGAAGACCGCCGCTCCAACTGGCTGACATTGTCAGGACGCCTGAAGGACGGAATCAGCCGTCAGCAAGCCGAGGCCGGCATGGCGCCGCTGTGGCATGCGTTGCGCGCCGAAGAGTTTAAGACCTTCGAGCACAAGGCGCGCTGGCAAAAACGATTCCTCGACGACTCGCGCCTGCAATTGATCGACGGCGCCCGCGGCTTTTCGCCGCTGCGTGACCAGATCAGCACGCCCTTGATGGTGCTGATGGGCATGGTCGGGTTGCTCGTGCTGATGGCGTGCGTGAATGTCTCCAGCCTGCTGCTGGTGCGCGCCGCCGGTCGGGTGCGCGAGATCTCCGTTCGCTATGCCATGGGCGCAGGTCGCTGGCAGATTGTTCGCCAGTTGCTGATCGAGGGCGTTCTGCTTGGACTTTTCGGCGGAGTGCTCGGTCTGCTGCTCGCTCCGGCGGTTTCAGGAGTACTGATTCGTAAATTGGCGGGCAGCACTCCGACGGAACTCGCCTTCAATCCGAATCCCGATCTCCGTATTCTGTTGTTCGCGTTTGGGCTGGCTTTCCTGGTGGCGTTGGCGTTCAGCCTTGCGCCGGCGCTTCACTTCCTGAATCCGGACTTAGTGACTTCACTGAAACAGCAAACGCTTTCCTCTTCCGGTACCCGGCTGCGTTTCCGCCGCATTCTGGTAGGAGTACAGATAGGACTAAGCCTTCTGCTGCTCATCGGAGCGGGCCTGTTCGTGCGCACTCTTCGCAATTTGCAATCGGTGGATTTGGGATTCACCTCCGACCACCTGCTCGGTTTCAACGTCAATCCTCGTCTGGCGGGTTATCAGCCCGACCAGGTCAACGCCTTGAACCGGCGGGTCCTGGATACCCTGGCCGCGCTGCCCGGTGTCCGTTCTGTCGCCGCTACCGATGATCCTGATTTGTCGGGCAGTGACGACGACGGAAATATCCGCATCGTCGGCTACAACGCGAAAGAAGACGAAGACATGCAGACCGAGCAGCCTTGGGTGACACCTGAGTACTTCGCCACGATGCAGGTGCCGCTGCTCGCGGGACGCCCGTTTTCCGACCATGATATCGCCGGCACGGATAATGTCGTCATCGTGAATGCCAGTTTTGCTCAGCATTATTTCGGCAATCCGCAGGCTGCTCTCGGGCACGTGGTGAATTTCGGGGCTGTCGAGAACCCTGAGAACACGACGATCGTTGGCGTAGTCGGTGACACGAAACATAAGGGTGTCCGTGACCCCGTGCGTCGCACCGCCTATCGGGCGCTCTTTCAGTCGACCCAGCCGAACTTCATCACCTACGTCGTGCGCACCTGGCAGGCGCCGACCGCTGCTGAAAACAGTATCCGCGTCGCCATGCAGCAGTTGGATTCGAAGCTGGCCTTGGGCCAACTTCGCACCATGGATGAGATGATCGCCGACAATCTCTTGACTGAACGCATCATCGCCTTGTTGGCGGTCAGTTTCGGTGTGCTCGCGATTTTGCTCGCCGCCATCGGCCTGTACGGCGTGCTGGCCTACTCCACCGCGCAACGCACGCGCGAAATCGGCATTCGCATGGCGCTGGGGGCCCAGCGCAGCAGCGTTGTGTACCTGGTGCTGGCCGATGTGCTGTGGCTTGCCGGCATCAGTGTCGCGGTGACCATTCCGCTGTCACTGCTGTTCGCGCGCACGGTCCGTAGCCAGCTCTTCGGGGTCAGTCCGTTTGATCCGGTTACGCTGTTCGCTGGAACCCTGCTGGTCGCATTGGTTGCGCTGCTCGCCGCTATGCTGCCGGCCCGGCGCGCCGCATCGGTCGAACCGATGAAGGCACTGCGCACAGAATAAGCGCCGCACTCGACCAACCGCGCTCAGTCGAACGGGATCAAGGCGTGAGACGCGGTGCCAGTTAGCGAGCCCGCATAACTTCTGCTGGCTTCGTGACCAGAGGCTTTGCCGTAACGCCAAGCTGAGCAACTGCTTTGCCTTCCAACTTCCCCCGCATTGCGTGGGCCTGCTCTTGCACCACCTGAAGCTTCTGAACGACCCGGGGCGACAGCTGCGTCTCTCGCAGCGCCAGTTCGCAATTCAACAGAATGGATGTAATTTCCCCGCGCAGTTCGTTACGCAGCAAGCTTTCGGCTGCCCGCCGGCACGACAGTTTCTCGCTCAGCAACCGCTGTAGTCCGCGATGCACTTCCTGCGCCACCCGGTCGGCCCCATGCAATGACAAGTTGACGTAGATTGGGACGGCCATTCCAGCATGGTTCGCGACCAGGCTTTCCGCGCCGCTCTCGAGTTGCTGAAAAGATTCGTCGAACACCAGCACGTCATAATCGTGATGTTGCAACAGCGAGATCGCTTGATTCACCGACCGCGCGATCTGCGCCTTGTGGTGGGTTTTCTGTTCAATGGCCGCCGCGCACTCTTCGCCTCGCGACGACGCGGTCACAAGAAGTATCATGAGGTTCCTCCAGCGGGCGCGCTCCGGGACACACTCCCGCAGGCCCGCGAGATGCAGGTTTTTGACGAGAGGAATGCGGCCCGGCGCTTACCCGATCGAGCCGTATTCCTTCAATTTGCGATAGAGCGTGGTCTTGCCGATACCGAGTTGCTTGGCTGCTTCCAGCTTGTCCCCGTTCAGCGTCGTAATCGCGTGCAGGATGGCTTGCTTCTCCAGCTCTGCCAATGAGGAAATACCGGGAGTTTCAAGGTTTACGGCCACTACCGGCGCCTGCGCGTGAAAGTTCTGCAGAGAGGTCGGCAGATCGGCGATGTGGACGGTTGGGCCCGAGGTCAGCGCGCAAGCCCGTTCCAGGCAGTTCTCCAGTTCGCGCACGTTTCCCGGCCATTCGTAGTTGAGCATGAGTTTGAGGGCGTCGTCGCTGATGTTGCGCTGCACGCCCGTAGTACGCGCAACGCGTTCGAGAATGTGTCCGGCCAGCAGCGGAATGTCCTGCTTGCGTTCCCGCAGGGGCGGCACTCGCAGCGTCAGCACATTGAGACGGAAGTACAAATCACGGCGGAAAGTTCCCTCCTGCACTGCCGCTTCCAGATCGCGGTTGGTCGCCGCCAGCACCCGCACACTGATGGGTATCGCCCGCGTTCCCCCCACCGGCCGAATTTCTTTTTCCTGCAAGGCCCGCAGCAGCTTGGCCTGCAAGTCCACCGGCAACTCGCCTACCTCATCCAGAAAAATCGTGCCCCCGTCAGCCGCGGCCATCAGTCCGTCCTTCGCTCGGACCGCGCCGGTGAACGCACCTTTGACGTAGCCAAACAATTCGCTCTCGATCAAGCTCGGTACCAGCGAGCCGCAATCGACGGGAATGAATGGCTTGTCACGGAAGGGACCGGAGTAGTGAATCGATCGGGCCACCAGTTCCTTGCCTGTTCCGCTCTCGCCCAGAATCAGCACAGGATGGGTGCTCAATGAAGCCTTGGCGATGATGCGATACAGCCGATCCATTTCCGGCGCCTGCCCGACCATCGTCCCGAATCCATGTTTCGACTTCACCTGTTCGCGCAGCAACCGGTTCTCTGTCGCCAGCTTCAGGTGCGCCGTGACCCTATCCAGCACCAGTCGAAGTTCATCAAAGTTGAACGGCTTGGTGACGTAGTCATACGCGCCACACTTCATCGCCTGTACCGCTGACTGCACGGTCGCAAATCCCGTCATAATGACCACTACCGTGTCAGGTCGCCGCCGTTTGATTTCACGCAGCACTTCCATGCCGTTGGTGCCCGGGAGACGCAAATCCAGCAGAACCACATCCACATTCGTGCTATCCAGCGCGCGATAGCAGTGCTCGGGTGAGTCGGCAATCGTAGTGTGGAAGCCCAACGCATCCGCGACCTCACGGCACGATTCGCGCACCGTACGTTCGTCATCGACAATCAGGATGTGGAGGAGATTGGAATCGGCGCTCTGTTCGACTGGCATTTCGGTCTCGGCGGTAAGCACGGTCAGGCCCTCTTTCTGTGCCACGGTCTCGCACGAATCAGCACGCAGGAAATTCTTGAAATGCGCGCATATCTATTGTCCCTTTTTGGGACGCGCGCGCTAGTACGGGCATCACACCGGCGTGTGAGGCACCTTTTTCCTGGGAGTGCTGGAAGTGCCGTTAGTCCGTGCCAGAGGCGTCGGAGACGACAATCTACCGGGAGATTCGGTCGCGGAATATTCATCCGCCGCGGCACTCCAATCGTCCGCAAACTCTGGAAGTTCGACACCGCCTTGTCCGTGGGTCATATCATTCTGTCCCTGAGTCCCAAGATGGTATAGCAAGCGTTTCACCAGTTCTCCACCACGCTGCGCATTCCTCTCGATCGCGTGCAGGTTGCGCTTCAGCCGACTGTACGAAGGCAGCTTCCACTCCATCACTTGTGCATTGAGTAGTATGCTGACCAGCACGTTGTTCAAGCCATGCAGTAGTTCGGCACATTCCGTATCGACAGCGGAATCGCGTGGCACATCAATCTGACCTGCCGTCGCTGCCTCTTCCGCGCCATCACCGCCCGGCAGTTCTCGAAGTAGTTCCATCGCTGGTACCTCGCAACATGCTCAAACATCGAACACTTTCTGAAGTGCAACCTCGATGCCAAACCTCTGGCGAGGCGTAATTCCTTTGTTCCTTGAGTTCTCTGGCTTCAATTCATTCAGGGACAGGTAACAGGAATCGGTACTGAGTTCCGAATTGGGACAAGTCAGCTCAAACTTCACCGGAATTTTTGCGTTTAGCGGTGGGTCGGGTGTGCCTAACTCAGGCTGAGTAAGAGATTGCAAGTCATTCGAGTATGACTTCCCGATTTAGATGAGGATTCGCTGAGAATTCCGCGTTTGGAACACGAAACAACTGGACGGCTCACGCTGCCTGAGTGCCGAGCCAGTGGTCACCAATAAAAAAACGGGAGGCTCTACGCCTCCCGGTGAAATCGCAGCGAGCCATTTTGGTTAGTTCTGGCTCTTGGCAGCGGCTGTGCCTGGAACTGCGGCCACGGAGCTCGGCAGTGATGCCGTACTGGCGCTGCGCTGCAGCAGCAATCCGTTGTGCCATGACGACGCCAGCAACTGTCCCTGATAGCTCATCGCGCTTCGTATTTGGAAGTTTGCTTCCGCCGTCTGCTGCCAGGTTTTGCCGCCATCGGAACTTTGATACACGCCCTTGGAGTTCATGGCGGTGGCAAGGAGCCGGTGTGCATCGGCGTCATAAATTACGCCCAGCACATGACTGGGTGGCAACCCGCTCATGACATGTACCCAGGTGACTCCGCCATCGCCCGAGCGCACCGCTCCTTCTCTCGCCCCCAGCCACAGGGTCGAATCGGGAGTCATAGTGAAGTCGTAGATACCGGTCACGTACTTCGGAGGCGTGATCTCCGCCCAGGTGCGCCCGTCATCGTGTGACAGAAACGCCCGCTTCACTCCTGCCAGGGTTAGCGTACCGTCGGAATACTCATTGGCGACGACGAAGTCTTCCTCGCCTTCCACCGGAGTTCCGTACCATTTCTTGCCGTTGTCCACGCTGATGAACAGGCCTTCGTTGGTGGCTGCGTACCACGCTTTGTCCGTGATCTGCATTGAACGCACCCGTGGCGCGATGGCTACCGGGATCGGAACTTCAACTGGCTCCTTCTTGGCCGGGGCCTTCCGCACGGTATTTTTGGCCGTCTTCGATTTAGTGGCGACCGGCTTAACCGGCTCCGGAGGCGTCTCTTTTTTCTGCCATTCCGGCACCGGTGCGCGGATCATGGCGGCCGGCTGCCAGCCACTTACCAGCGACGTTAGAAAGTAAATGCCATGGTTAGTGCCTGCGTAAATCACGCCGTTGGCTGCCTGCTGCAGGCTCAAGATATCGCGATCGCCCAGCCCTCGGCTAACCTGCTCCCAGGTCTTTCCCACGTCATCAGTGGTGAACATTCCGCCGTGGACCTTGTCGTTTACGATGCCGACATACAGCCGATTGGGGTTGGTCCTGTCGGTAATCACGGCGCCAACCATACGGTGCGAGAACCCGCGGTTAGAGGACTGAATTTTCGCGAAACCATCGTTGGTCGCCAGCACTCCTCCACGGTCGGTCGCCAATAGCACGCGCTCCGGGTTGCGCGGATCGATCAACACATCGTTGACCACTATGTCGGCCGAGGTAACGAGGGTCCACTTCGCACCCCCATCCAGCGTCCTCCACAATCCGCCAGTGGTGCCGGCATAAACGATCGCCGGCCGAACCGGATCTTGTTTGAGAACACGAGTACGTATCGCCGAATGCGGCATTCCCTGCACGCGATGAAACAGGTCAGCGCCATTGTCGCTTCGGTAAATTCCTGAGCACGCGCTGGCATATACATGAGCAGGGTTTTTGGGATCGACGATGATACTGAACACGTCAGAGTCGTCCAGCATTCCCTCGTGGATGCTGTGCCAGGACTTTCCTCCATCCGGGGTCTTCCAGGCCAGATGCCGGGTCCCGGCGTAAACTACTTCGGGATTCTGCGGATCGATGGCAACCGAGACGAAGTTCTTCATCGTCGAGTAGTTCACCGTGACGTCGGGGTTCTCCGGAGTCATGCGCTGCCACGTGGCGCCGGCATCGCGCGACCAGAAAACGCCGTCCAGTGCGCCGATGACCAGAGTGTTGTGGTCACTCGGGGCCATGGCCAGCGCGCGTATCGACTTGCCGTGCGCTCCCGGCAACGCCGTCCAAGTGACGCCACCGTCGTCCGAGCGGAACACGTCGCCTTCGTCGTCGTGATAGAGGCCCCAGCCAGCGGCGTAAATGATTTTGGTGTTTGTCGGATCAAACACGACGTGGTCGATCACCAGGCTGTCACCTTCACCAAGGTGAGCAAACGGCGCCCAAGTGTTGCCTCCGTCATGGGAAACAAACAGCTGTGCTGCGCTGGTTCCCAGCAACAGATGGCTGGGATCGCTGGGATCGTAGGACAGGCTGCGGACGTTTCCGCCATCTGGGCCGATCAACGTCCAATCCGAAGCAGCGGCGCGGCCAAGGCCTAGTGAGACGAGCACCGCAACCGCCAACGCAAAGGTCAAAACAGAAACTACCCGGCTTTTCATACCCACAACTACATCTCCATTCGGTAAGTAACGAGTTCAAGATCGCCGCAGAAAATCATACCCGAGCGCCAGCGCCGGCCGACAGTATCAAGATCAGTTCGGGCCCGCTCGTCCCGTCGAGCGGTTCGCGATGTCTGGCGCCGGAGAGTTCGTTAGGAAGGGCACTCCACGGACAAACAACCCGCACGCTGAGGTGGCGCGCTTGCGGGCCATAGCACTCATCTTACTACCCGGCTAAAGTTGCCCACCAGGTTTACAGGAAAAAGCCGGTGAGAGGTTGCCCTCTCACCGGCAGGTTACTGCTTTTCAGGCACTTCGGCTACTGAGCAGGCGGTGCTGCCGGAGCCTTCTTTGCCTTGTGATGAGCCGGCGGCGCAGCCTTACGCGCCTGGCCCTTCACTGCGTTCTCGTCTACCGGCGTTCCCTCAACTACCTGACCCTGGCACAGACCGCCTTCTGGGACAAAGTAGAAGTGAGTTGCCTTGCCCTTGGTGCCGCCCTGGCGAGGTTCGATGCGCGTCGCATCGGCCTTCGGACCAAGGTCGTCCTGGGTCATGTAGAACTTCACGTTGACGGAGCGTTGAGCACCGATTGTCTGTTCGCTCACGACTTCCTTCTCGTCCGTGTAGCCAACGACTTCGAGCTTACCGCTCGGTGTCTGCTGGAGACGGAGAGCCATCTTGTCGAGGACGTCCTTGCAATCGTTGTCAACACGCCACGGGCGCTTCGGATCCTTCTCGAAGGTACACTCGCCCCAATCTTCGATGTTGACGCACGAAACGATCGGATTCACCGTGACCTGCGCCGTGCAACTGCTGCTCTGGGTGACCGGGTTCCCGCCGGTACGCGTAGTCGTCGCCGTGCCGGTCACCGTGATGGTCTTGCCGGCGTCGGCATCGGATGCAGCCAAGGTCGCCGTCGTGCCGTTGTCACTCAAATGCCCGCCTGTCGCCGACCAGCTATAGGCCATCGGCCATCCCTGCGGGTCGGTGGCGGTCATGGTGATCGTCGCCGGCGCGCCGGTGGCAATCGAGGTCGGGCTGGCCGAGCAGCTCACTACCGGTGGCAGCGGCTGCTTGACAGTGAAGTTCGCCGCACACTTAGCCGGCGGGATGGGGTCGGGCTTGCCCAGCCAGTTTAGATGATGGCCGGAGTCAAGATTCTTAAACGAGGGGTCGACGTCGGTGATGGTCGAATTCGCCACGTAGCTGCCCGCCGCCACCCCGGTAGTGTCGACGGTTGCCGACTGCGAGCTTGCATCGGCGACCTTGCCACCATTCGTGACCCAACCGTAGGTAATCTTATGCTTCGGGTTGAAACCGGCGCCCGTGGTGGTGACCTTCACCGGGTCTGGCGCAAAAACTTCGGTCGGCGTGGCCGAGGCGGTGCAGGTAAGTGGCGGGTTGTAGTAGCTGCCCAAATTAAACACGAAGCCTGCCGACAGGCGAACGCTGTTCCACGTGGAAGTATGGTTATTGAAGACCCCTGGATTGTACGAAGTGTAAATATAGTCCGCCTGCGCGATTCGAATGGAGAACATCTTCGTAACCGTCAGATCGAAACCGCCGCCGAGGTCAACCGCTGCACGCCACTCTCCGGGGAGCAAGTGCGGACTGATGTGGGCAGCTCCGACCATGACGCGCGCGAACGGCGAGAATTGATCGTTGTGATACTTGTACTGCAAGCCTCCCTGCAGAAAGCCGACGTTGGCATTGGAGCTGGCGAAGTGGTCGCTGCCATCTCCAATGATGCCCAGGTTATGAGCTTGGGGAAAATAATACGTGTAGGAGAGGTCGAATCCTCCTGGGATGCTCGGCGCCTTGCCGTAATCCACGTAGCCATTCGGGTTGTACCAAGAATAGCCAGCGTAGGCTTCGGCCTTGGGCTGGATTGTTTGTGCCGCGGCCACCGCCCCCATCATGCACACTGCAAACGCAAGGGCGATCCTCGTCGCTACAACGCGTTTCGGGACTCCATCACAAAAAGCCATTCTAAATCCTCCGGAACTCTAGCAGTACCGTCAGCAAAGTGGCCTACCGGGGTTCATTGTTGAACGTATCAGGTGCAGGAATGCATGACCTGCTTTTTAACAGTTCCCGATTGTACAGCAACGGAGAAGATATACAAAACTACTGTTTCCCGTTGTTTACTGACTTTATAACCGGGTAATTCACACTGTCATGCACGATCACAAGCCCCGACAAAATTCTTCACAAACCCGATCGAACGACCATACACCCCGACGCACGGCCAAACTGCTGATGGATTCATCGTACAACATGCAAGCCGAGTAACGTAAGAGAAATCCTAATCAAATATTGCCGATTTGGGCATCACTTGGGAACTGAGTCCGCATCCCAAATCAAGGCAGGGTAACCATGATTCTCTCTACTAGCTCAGCATGACCCTTTTGACGCGCAAAAGTGATACCTTTAACGAAAGCCACCTTGTCGCCCAATCTCCGGTCGGAGGTCCGGGCGCGATCCGACACTCGATCGTTGGATCACATCAAACAAATGAGTCAGGCACGGTTGACCAGCATCGTAACGGGAACCACGTTTTCAAAGGGCGTTCATTCAGTATGAGCCAGGAAAAAGTCTTAATCGTCGAGGACGAAGAGTACGAGCGCACTGGGCTCGCCGAATTGATTCGCGCCTGGGGCTACCAGACGGAAACCGCGGAAGACGGCGTGGAAGGACTGTCGAAAGTGGAGTCGTGGGAGCCCTCGATCGTGGTGACCGACCTCAAGATGCCGCGCATGGATGGCATGGAACTGCTCGAGAACATCGCGCAGGCTCCGCAACAAGTCGCCGTCATCCTTCTTACCGCGCTCGGCAGCGTTGACGCTGCGGTTTCCGCTATGAAACGCGGCGCTTTTGATTTCATCGAGAAGCCGGTGAATCCCACCCGTTTGCGCAACATTCTGCAGAACGCCAGCCGTTTGCGCGGCGCCGAACGCGAACTGGAAGCCAGCCGCCGGAGGTTGCGCGACGTCGGCGTTCTCGGCTCGCTGGTCGGATCTTCTAAGGTGATGCAGGAGATCTTTCGCCTGGTCGAGATGGTCTCTCCAAGCACCGCGTCGGTTCTCATCACGGGTGACAGCGGGACCGGCAAGGAGTTGGTGGCCCGTACCATTCACTCGTTGAGCAACCGGAAGAGTAAACCTTTCGTCGCCATTAACTGCGCCGCCATCCCGGAAACGCTGATCGAAAGTGAGATATTCGGCCACGAGAAAGGCGCCTTCACTGGCGCTCTCGAGCGCCGCACCGGCTGCTTCGAATTGGCGGAAGGTGGAACGTTGTTGCTCGACGAAATCGGCGAGATGCCGATCGCCACCCAAGCGAAATTACTGCGTGTGCTGGAAGACCGTAAACTCCGCCGCCTCGGCTCTAAGGGCGAGACCGCAGTTGACGTGAGAGTGCTGGCCGCCACCAACAAACCGCCTGAAGAGGCCGTGGCCCGGGGCGAATTGCGTAACGATCTTTACTATCGCCTGAACGTGTTCAACATCCATATGCCTCCGCTGCGCGAGCACATGGGCGACTTGCAAGATTTGGTCCATGCTTTGCTTGCCGACATGAACGAAAAACATGAGCGCTCAGTCACCACTGTGGATGAGGCCGTGATGCACGCTTTCCAAGCGCACACCTGGCCGGGCAATGTTCGCGAGTTGCGCAACACCCTGGAGCGGGCCGTGATCGTCTGTTCGGGTTCCACTATTGAAGCGAAGCACCTTCCGCCCGGTTTCGGCAAGGCATTCGCGCGCACGCCGATCCACGATGCGAACTCCGTTCTCCTGGGCGTCGGCACAACGGTCGACGAGGCTGAACGCTTGCTGATCCTGAAGACACTCGAAGCCACCCACAATAACAAGACGCGCGCGGCGGAGATCCTCGGCATCAGCCTGAAGACCCTTCACAATAAGTTGAAGGAATATGGTCAGCACGGCACCCTAAGCCACTCCGAACCAGACGCCGCCGCCAGCTAACGAGAAACTGGGTGCCCCAGACAAGCCCCTAGGACTTCGATCAAATCGTCTTGAGGGTGCCCCGTTCAAGCGGAGCTTGAGCGGGGATTTTCGTTCTCCTGCACTAGAAGCCCGCCCGCCGCGCATGCTGTTCCCAATATCTGCCACTCTTCAGGGTCTAGTTCGCATATACTCGGCTGTTCCCGCAATGCCCGAGGACGACCATGGCTGAAATCAAACCCCGCTACGAATTTCGTATATGGGCGGAGAAGCTGACACCGATCCGCGAACAGCTTCAGGCGCTGGCGGAGCCGCGCGAGATGGTGAGCCGCGAAACATACCTGATTTCCTCCATCACTGACCGCTGCAACGCCAAGATTCGCGCCGGACTCATGGACATCAAGGTGCTGGTCGTCGAAGATCGCGGACTGGAACAATGGAAGCCCGTTCTGAAAGAGGGATTCCCGCTGACCCGTGCCGCGATATCCGACCAGGTTTTTCCCAGCCTCGAGATCGCATCGCCTTCTCTCGGCAAAGCCGAATACTCGATGGAAGAATTTCTTGAACACGTCATGCGGCCGGAGCCTAAGATCGTCATCGTCGAAGTGTCGAAGACGCGATACCAATTCGGCATCGACGCGTGCTCGGCCGAATACGCTGCCGTCACCATCAACGGCGTGCCGCGAGATACCGTCGCGGTGGAATCCGTCGATCCCGATGCAGTGCTCGAGCTGGTGCAGGATCTGGGCATCAACCAAACCAATGTCAGCTACATTCGCGAGATCAAGCGCGTCTTAGCTTAGCGGTGCCCCCGCGTGATTGGCGCGTCAGACTTCCGGTGAATTCGAAAGAGGACTACATGGGAAAAGAGATTGAACGCAAATATCTAGTCAAGAATGACTCGTGGCGCGGCCAGGTTGCCGGCAAGAAGTACCGTCAGGGATACCTCAGCACGGTAAAAGAGCGGACAGTTCGTGTGCGGACCGCCGGCGACGAGGGATTCATCACCGTCAAGGGAATCACGGTCGGAGCAACCCGGTCGGAATACGAATATAAGATTCCTCTGGCCGATGCCAATGAGATGATTGATCGCCTGTGCGAGAAGCCGATCATCGAGAAGACGCGTTATCGCATTCCACAGGGCGATGTAGCGTGGGAGATCGACGAATTTGAGGGCGACAATCGTGGACTGATCGTTGCCGAAGTTGAGCTCAAGAGCGCTGACCAATCGGTTGCGCTGCCCGGCTGGATCGGGCAGGAAGTAACCAGCGATCCCCGCTACTTCAACGCCAATCTGGTGGCCAAGCCCTTCTGCACTTGGTGATTGGACGCACCCACCGCCGAAAGCAGCGCGTTGCGAACTGACTAAACGCTCTGTACAATCAGAACGTTGCCTTCACGACGAGTTTAGTAACCCACTCGTTTGTTTCCCGCGCCGAAGTGGCGGAATTGGCAGACGCGCATGGTTCAGGTCCATGTACCCGCAAGGGTGTGGGGGTTCGAGTCCCTTCTTCGGCACCATAAAGTTCAAAAGCTCCGGTTTCCCGGAGCTTTTGTATTTTGACCACCCATTACGCCGACGCGGTTGCCGCTGCGCCCATATACTGAATCGCCAGCAACGTCTCATCGTCCGCGCGTTCGGTGCCGTTGCGATATTCCTGTAGCCGGTCTCGGCAGTTCTTGACCAGTATTTCCGGGCATTCGCCGAACTTTTCCCGGATCGCGGCTTCCAACTTACACACGCCATATTCCTCGCCAGTCGGTTCCTGTGCTTCCGAAACACCATCGGTGTACAGCACCAGCATGTCGCCCAAGCGAAGATTGAAGCTCGCGGGGATGAACTCCTGGTCAGCAAATATGCCCAGCGGCATGCAGCTACTCTCCAGGCGAGTGATCTCGCTTCCGCGCACCAGCAAAGCCGGCAGATGGCCTGCATTCACGAGCTGCACTTTCCCGGCGGCAGAGCTGTGGCCGAATACTAGCGTTGCGTACTGCGTCGATAGTTTGCCTTCGCAGAACAAGCGGTTGGCGCGCAGCAAAGTTTCTTCCACGCCGAGTTCCAAGGGCAACAAAGCGCGGAATACTGCACGCAAGTTCGCGGTCAGCATGGCGGCCGCAACTCCTTTGCCTGCAACATCAGCGATCAGAAAGTAGGCGCCACCCTTGCCATCGCCCAGCACGTCGAAGTAGTCGCCGCCGATTACGCCGGCAGGACGGTAGTGATAAGCGATCTGCCAGCCCGGAATGGCGAGGTCCGGCGCGGGCAGCAATCCGTTCTGGATGCGCGCCGCCAGTTCCAAATCGAACTCCAGCGCGCGTTGCTGCGACGGCGACAGGCATCCCAGACAAACCGAGATGAGCGGATCGCGCAGCAAGCGGTCGGCCTCAACCGTGTCGTGGCAGACCGTACACAGCCCAAATTGCCCGTTATCAATACGTTCCAGTGCCTCATCCACCTGGCTCAGCAGCTGATTCAATTGCTCAGTCGGATGCTCTTCCAATACATTTTCCAGACGCTCGCGGCGGGACAAAAGCTGCTCCCGGGCAGTCTGGAGGTGAACAGTTTCAAGGGTCGCCATGGTTGCACCTGTGCTCGTTTAGACGGCTAATCTCGATGGCGGATTCATTGTTTATCGGTCCGCCATTCCGTCTCGCAGCTGCACAATACATCAATGTTTTCAGGCACTTCATCCCGATTCTTGTGGTCAAAGAAACACATATTTCGCTGCGGGATTGTCGCGTCGTATTCTGTTGGCAGTGGAACCAAATACCGCTTGGCAATTCGAACGCAATCCCTGGCGCGAGCGGCTGGCTATTGCGCTGCTGATTGGGTTGCTCGCCAGCGTTGGAGCTGGAATCTGGTGGTACCGCTACACCAGTACGCCGGAATATTCACTGGCTGAATTGGGTCGGGCGGTGCGCGAGAAGAACTACGGCAAAGCGAGCCAATTCGTTGATGAAGAACGAATTGCCCAGGCCATCAGCCAGTCGCTGACTGACGTGCTGGTAGCAAAATATACGAAGAAATTTCAGGACGATCCGCTGCCATTTACGGAAACGCGCATCGATTGGCTGCACAAAATGGCGCCGAAGTTTCACGACTGGACGCTGATCGGAGTGCGGAATGCAATCCGTATGTTGCTGAGTGGCAATGGGATACTCACTGGTGCCTCGGGGTTCCAAGTATTGGACGAGCATAATTTCTCCGGGCTAACAGTGCTGCGGTCGGAGGTACATGGAGACAGCGCAGACATATATATCAGTGGGCTCCCCCAGCCTAATCCATTCGGCTTGAATGAGATACGAGTGCGGATGGTGCGCGTGCCGAATACGCGCATCTGGCGGATTGAAGAAATTCCGGACGCAACTCCTATATTTTCCAAGTACTTCGACGCCCCAATGCCTCCGGCGCGGTGACGAAGAATTCACCACGGAGGCACGGAGAGCACGGAGAATTAAGAATATAAAGGACTTAATTACTGGATGATAACGAGTTGGGATGACGCATGCAAAACTCAAAAACCCGTTTTGTGATCATGGCGGGGCTGCCCGGAACGGGTAAGACCGCGCTCGCCGAGGCACTGGCCAAGCGACTGAAAGGAATAGTACTTAGCAAAGACGCGGTGCGGGCAGTGCTCTTCCCTCACGGTGCGATCACGTATTCCGACGGGCAGAATGATTTCTGTATGTCTGTGATTCTAATGGCGGCGCAGCGCATCGCTGCGGACCATGCCGTGCCGTTCATTTTTCTGGATGGAAGGACGTTTTCGCGGACGCATCATCTGCAGCAGGTGGTGCGGGCCGCCGCGATGGTCGGCGCTGGGCTAAGCGTGCTGCATCTGCATTGTCCTGAAGCACTTGCGCTGGAGCGCATCAAGAAGGACCAGGGCAAGCACGCGGCGAAAAATCGTGATCCGCTGCTGTATTTCCTGGTGAAATCGTACTTCGAGCCCATTGCACTACCAAAGCTAGATGCGGACACGTCGCGGCCGTTGGAAGAATGTGTCGCTGAGTGCGTCGAATATCTCACCGCTGAGGGCACGGAGCGCATGCAGAAAACTTGAGGGAATTCGGCGCGACACTCTCGCAAAAGACGTCAGTTATAACAATCGTTATAATGGCTTTTTGCGACGGTTTTCGAGCCGCAATTTCCCCCTCTAACTGATCAACTTTTCGACGATGCTGTAGCTTTCGGTGAGGGCGGAGTCGAGAGCCGAGGGATCTTTGCCCCCGGCTTCGGCCATGTCGGGGCGTCCGCCGCCGGAGCCTCCGACTTTCTTGGCGACCTCGGCGATGATTTTTCCGGCCTGAATTTTCGAGGTGAGATCTTTGGTGACGCCGACGATGAGTGCGACTTTGCCGTCGCTGACCGAGCCGAGGACGACCACTCCGGAGCCGAGTTTGTTGCGCAGGTTGTCGATGAGGACGCGCAGTTGCGCGCGCTCGAGATTGTCAGCGCGGGTGGCGAGAACTTTCACGCCTTTCACCTCGCGGACATTTTCAGCGGCAGATTGAACTGAAGTCGAGGCGGACTTCATGCGGGCCTGATCGAGCTCTTTGCGGAGTTTCTTGAGTTCTTCGTCGCGGCGTTCGAGTTCCTGCTTGAGCGCTTCGGCCGGAGATTGGTCGTCTCCGACGCGGACGACGCTGGACACGACGTTTTCGAGTTGATGGTCTTTGCGGAAGTGGCGGAGCGAGCCTTCGCCGGTGACGGCCTCGAGACGACGGACGCCGCTGGAGACACTTCCCTCTTTGAGAACTTTGATGAGGCCGATTTCGCCGGTCGCTGCGGTGTGTGTGCCGCCGCAGAGCTCGGTAGAGAAGTCGCCGATGCGGATGACGCGAACTTTATCGCCGTACTTTTCGCCGAAGAGCGCCATTGCCTTGTATTCGTTGACGGCGACGTCGATGGGCACATCTTCGATGACTTCGACGCGATCGTTGCGCAGGACTTCGCGATTGGCTAGGTCTTCGATGTCCTGCAACTCTTCGTCGCCGAGTGAGGCGAAGTGGGAGAAGTCGAAGCGCAGGTGCGAGGGATCGACCAGCGAACCGGCCTGCTTCACATGCGTGCCGAGAACTTCACGCAGTGCAGCATGGAGAAGATGCGTACCGGTGTGATTGCGCATAGTGGCGCGGCGGACTTCGTCGTTGACGACGGCATCAACTTTGTCGCCGACGCGAATCGGCTGTTTGGCGATCACTCGATGCGCGCGAACGCCTTGCACGGGATAGGTCACGCCCTCGACGTCAGCCACGAGCGCGTTGTGGTCTTCGGCGTAGAGCCACCCGACGTCGCCGACCTGTCCGCCGGAGTCGGCGTAGAAGGGAGTGTGATCGAGGACGATCTCGCCACGCTCGCCGGCAAGTAGTTCGTGCGCGCCGAGACCCGCGATTGGCCTCGCGGGCTGAAGCCCGCTCGGCGAGTCAGAAATAGGCGGCTTATCGGCACGACTAAAGTCGTGCCCTGATACGAAACCGTCGCGAATCGAGTCTTTCGTCGCGCCGCCCGGCACCTTAATGATGGCCAGCACTTCGCAGTTCTCGGAGCGTGTCTGGCGGTAGCCTTCGAACTTGGTCGGCGGCAGCGCCTGGTACGCGGGACTGGCCGTAGCCTTGCCGCCGCCCTTCCAGGAAGCCTGCGCGCGCTTGCGCTGCTCTTCCATGGCGGAGTCGAAACCCGCTTGATCGAACGAGATGCCCTGATCGCGCGCCGCATCCACCATAAAGTCGAGCGGCAGACCAAAGGTGTCGTAGAGCTTGAACGCCTTTGCTCCATCTAGGAGTGGACGATAGTTCTTCTGTAGGTGTTCAAAGAACTCTTTGTCCGGCTCGAACACCACTAGTTCGCGCGTTGTACCTGCCGGTTTGCGCCGTGGGTCAAGATGCGAGCTGCCCAGTATGTCGTCCGCAAGCCGCAAATAATATTCGACCTCGGACTCTTCCTTAGCGAATGAGGCGGCACAACCATGTTTGGCATCTCCTATGGCTGCGTCCAGCACCTCCTGCAGTTTCACTAGTCCTATGTCGAGCGTATGCGCGAAGCGGGTCTCTTCGCCCTTGATCGTTTCGGATACGCGGGTCGCCGACTCGATCAATTCGGGGTAGGCGTCCTTCATCAGATCGCGGACAGCGAAGACCATCTCAAACAGGAAAGGCTTCTCAGCGCCGAGCAGGCGTCCGTGACGGATGGCGCGACGGATGATTTTGCGCAGGACGTAGCCGCGGCCTTCGTTCATAGGCAGCACGCCGTCGGAGATGAGGAACGTCGCGGCGCGCGCGTGATCGGCGATGACGCGCAGCGAAGCCGCCTGGTGATGCTGCTCTTCCACGTCCTCGCGTTTCAGTTCTTCATCGAGCTGCTTCGTTCCAGTCAGCTCGGCAGCTCGCTTGATGAGCGGCACGAACAGGTCGGTATCGTAGTTCGAAATCACGCCCTGCATCACGGCCGTGACGCGCTCGAGGCCCGCACCAGTGTCGATGGACGGCTTGGGCAGTGGATTGAACTTGCCGTCGGCGGACTTGTCGAACTGCATGAAGACGAGGTTCCAGATTTCGACGTAGCGGCCGCATTCGCAGGGGAATTTGCAGTCGGTGTGTCCGGCATCGCTGGCGGCGATGCCCATGTCGTAATGGATTTCGCTGCACGGGCCGCAGGGGCCGGTGTCGCCCATCTGCCAGAAGTTGTCTTTCATACCCATGGCGAAGATGCGATCTTTGGGAACGCCGACGTCGAGCCAGAACTTCTCGGCTTCGTCATCGCGCGGGATGTCGCCCTGGCCTTCGAAGATGGTCGCGTAGAGCTTTTGCGGGTCAAGACCGAACCAGTCCTTCGACGTCACCAGTTCCCAGGCGTAGGCGATGGCGTCTTTTTTGAAGTAGTCGCCGAAGCTGAAGTTGCCGAGCATCTCGAAGAAGGTGTGATGGCGGTTGGTGAAACCGACGTTTTCGAGGTCGTTGTGCTTGCCTCCGGCGCGGACGCATTTTTGCGAAGAGGTGGCGCGGGAGTAGTCGCGGTGCTCGAGGCCGAGGAACACGTCTTTGAACTGGTTCATGCCGGCGTTGGTGAAGAGCAGCGTGGGGTCGTTGGCCGGAACGAGCGAAGAGGAGTGGACGATCTTGTGTCCCTTCTGCTCGAAGAAGCGCAGAAACATGGAACGGACTTCGGAACCTGAGAGTGTTTTGCTGGGCATAGGAATTTCGTAAACGCCGTTTTACCCCGCGAAAAATGGGTGGTTTCGGCGCGGGGCGGAAAAGTTGATTTTAACATTCGGGAGACGGCGATTTCACCACGGAGGACACGGAGCGCACGGAGAACCACGTATTCACCACAGAGACACAGAGGCACAGAGGAGAAGCGGGCAAAAAGCAAAGGCCTGAGCCGACCACGGATGCACACGGACGACACGGATGGAGCGAACGCAGAGAAGCAAATCCATCGGCTGCGCTCGCGATGACAAGTCCGCGGGAACTGTCGCGAGACATAGGGGTCCTTCGACTCGTCGCTTCGCTCCTCGCTCAGGATGACAGCTTGTGAGTTTTGAGCGGCGGCCCGGCACCCGCGTCGCCAATTGACCCGCGCCGCGGAGGGCAGCATAATTTGAGTGCTCAGCGATCTTCGCTACTAACAAGGTGGCCAGCGGTGAACACACAGAATCCCAACGACCGCCGTCCTTTCTCGACGGCCGGCCAGAAGCTCGACGACGTGATTGGCGATACGGCCAAGCGCATCGAAGAAGAGACCAAGCAGCTTATCAACTACCTGAACGACGAGGTGGTGCCGCTGGTGCGGCAACACTCGACCAAGGGCTTGCGCGTGGCGTCGGACAAGTTGAAAGACCTGGCCGACTACATGGAATCGGCGACGCAGCAGAAAAAAGGCTGAGCAGGCGGCTTCTTTGTGGACCTGCAGGTTGGTGGCGCCGGCTAAAGCCGGCTCCGGGTTTTCTTCTGGGACTCTTCCGCGGGCTTACGCCCACGGCTAAGACAAATGTCGCTCTGCGGGCTCAGCTACGTTCGAACTGGTGCGGGTTTGACGATTCCCACATTTCCCAAAACATGGGAAATATGGGCCACCCACGTCTTTCGGCACGACTGAAGTCATGCCCTGATACGAAGCTGTCGCCTCCTGACAAAAAGCCTTCTACCGTTCTGGTCGCGACCGCGGTGGCATTGCTGTTGCTCGCGGGCTGCCACAAGAATTCGACGGCGAAGCATGTTCCGCCGCCTCCGACCGTAACGCCTCCGACTGCGCCTACGACAGCTTCGGCTCCCAAGTCAGCGCCGGAAACGACGGTCTCGCCCGAGACCAAACCGATCTACGTTGAGACTGGATTGGCGAGCTGGTACGGGCCTCCGTATCACAACCACAAGGGCGCGAATGGCGAGATCTTCGACCAGAACGCGCTGACGGCGGCGCACCGCACGATTCCACTGAACTCGGTGGTGCGGGTCACCAACGAAACGACCAAGCACGCGGTCATCGTGCGCATCACCGATCGCGGGCCATTTATCGAGGACCGAATCATTGATTTGTCGCTAGCCGCAGCCAAAGCGGTTGACGTATGGCAGCCGGGAACGGCGACGGTTAAAGTCGAAGTGCTGTCGGCTCCTGCGCCGATTGACGAAGGCGGACGCTGGTGCGTGCAGATTGGGGCGTTCCAGAGCGAACACGAAGCTCGCAAGCTAAAAGAAAAGTTGCAGGAGCACTACGCGACGGCCAACGTCATCCAGTTCACCGGGCCTACCGGCGAATGGGTGCGCATCCGACCGGCGGGCGATAACAAGCAGATGGCCCAGGAAGTCGCCAGCAAGACGCACGTGAAAGAGGGCGGCGTGTTTCTGGTGAGGCTGGATTGAAAGAAGCCATTAGCCATTAGCTGTTAGCTTTTAGTCGGAAGCGGTAATTCCTTCCTGATAGTTTTTCTCGTCGCGGCGGACGATAGCGCGGCGCGATTCACGCTTCGCCATCCGGACACTTTCCGTTATCCTGAAGGCCGTCTGACGATTCGCCTATGCCAACTTCCCGGCGTCAATCTACGCAAAAGCCGTTTGTTCCGCTGACCATACGATTCGACCACGCGCTGTTGTTTGCCGCACAGGTACACCGCAACCAGGACCGCAAGAAGAGCGGCATACCGTATCTGTCACACCTGCTGGGTGTCGCGGCCATCGTGCTCGACTACGGCGGCGACGAAGACATGGGCATTGCGGCGCTGCTGCACGACGCGGCGGAAGACCACGGCGGGCGCGCGATGTTGCACTCGATTGAACAGATATTCGGGCCGCGGGTGGCGAAGATCGTGGATGGCTGCACGGATTCGTACGGCGATGAGGAGCAGAGCAAGCCGAAGTGGTATCCGCGGAAGCTGCGGTATTTGCGGCGGGTGCGCCATGAAGATGCGGAGACGCGGTTTGTTTCGGCTGCGGACAAGCTCTACAACGCGCGGGCCGTCTTGCGCGATCTGCGGCAGTCGGGTGACTCGGCGTTCGATCGGTTCTCGGCGCCGAAGGTGAAGGTACTGTGGTACTACCGTTCGCTGGTGCGGGAATATCGTGCGGGAGGTGTCACGCATTTGCTGAAGCCGTTGCTCGACGATTACGACCGCGCCGTCACTGAGCTTGAGCATCTGTCGGGGCTGCTGGCTGCTCCGGGGCGCGAGCTCAAGTCGAAGGCGAAGCGCAAGCGCTAGCGTCAGGAGCCAGGATTGACTGTCACGGAAACCGAGCGCATCGGCGAACTGTTGAAGGCGGCGAAGACGATTGCTGTCGTCGGGTTGAGCGACAGTCCGTTTCGCACCAGCCACGGCGTGTCGGAATACATGCAGGCGCAGGGATATCGGATTATTCCAGTGAATCCGACGATTCGGGAGTCTCTGGGCGAAAAGGCTTACGCATCGCTGAGCGAAGTGCCGGCGAAGATCGACATCGTCAATGTGTTCCGGCGATCGGAGTTTGTGCCGGAAGTGGTCGAAGAAGCGATTCGGCTGGGGGTTCCGGCGATCTGGATGCAGGAAGGCGTGGTGCACGAAGCGGCGGCAGAAAAGGCGCGGCAGGCGGGGATTTTCGTGGTGATGGACCGGTGCATTTTGAAGGAGCATCGGCTGCTGCGATGACGTCATTCACCACGGAGACACGGAGGACACGGAGGATTTTGTTTCTTGATTTCTAGTCTAGCGGTCGCCGCATACGTTGGATCCCCTCAATCTTCACCACGATCTTTTGATTTTTTCTTCTCTGTGTTCTCCGTGCCTCCGTGGTGAACCTTCTTCTTCGCCTGGCGAATTTCTTCCAACCTAGCCTTGATGCGCTTCTCGATGCCTTCCTCGGTCGGATGGTAGTAGGTGCGGCCTTTGAGGTTATCGGGCAAGCATTGCATGTCGGCGACTTTCGACTCCAGATCGTGGGCGTACTGGTAGCCTGCACCGTAGCCAACAGACTTCATCAATCCCGTGGGAGCATTGCGCAGATGCAGTGGCACGGAATCCTGCGCGGTGCGCTCGACGTCTTCCAGCACCGCGCCGTAGGCGGTATAGAGCGCATTGGATTTTGGTGCGGCCGCCAGGTACACCACGGCTTGCGCGAGCGCGAGATTGCCTTCGGGCATGCCGAGGAAATCCACCGCATCGCGCGCTGCCAGCGTGATGTTCAGCGCGTTGGGATCGGCGAGGCCGATGTCTTCCGAAGCCATTCGCACCACGCGACGGGCGATGTACAGGCCGTCTTCTCCGGCCTCGAGCATGCGCGCGAGCCAGTAGAGCGCTGCGTCAGGATCGCTGTTGCGTACGCTCTTGTGCAGCGCCGAGATGAGGTTGTAGTGCTCCTCGCCGGCCTTGTCGTACATGAGGACGCGTTTCTGCAACGCATCGGTGACGACGGCATCGGTAATGCGCTTGCCTTCATTCTCCCTGGTGAGTGTGGCAGCGACTTCCAGGGCGTTGTAAGCGCTGCGCGCATCTCCGCTGGAGTAGGCGGCGATTTTCTCCAGCGCGCCTTCGTCAGCTTCGAGGTGCAGATCGCCGAGACCGCGCTCGGTATCTTCTAAAGCACGTCGCAGCAACAGCACTATCTGCTCCGCCGTCAGCGCTTGCAGGACGTAAACTCGCGAGCGCGATAGCAGCGCCGAGATCACCTCGAACGAGGGATTCTCCGTGGTCGCACCGATCAGCCGAATGCTTCCCTTCTCTACGTAGGGGAGGAAGGCATCCTGCTGCGCTTTGTTGAAGCGATGCACTTCATCGACGAACACGATGGTGCGCGTGCCATACTGGCGCGCACGCTCGGCATCGGCCATCACCTGCTTGATCTCTTTTATGCCGGTAAGCACCGCCGAAAACTGCACGAACTCGGCATGGGTCATGCCGGCGATGATGTTCGCCAGGGTGGTCTTGCCGACTCCGGGAGGTCCCCAGAAGATCAGCGAGCCGGTGTCGTCACGCTCGATCTGTACGCGCAGAGGCTTGCCGGGGCCGAGGATATGTTCCTGACCAACAAACTCGTCGAGCGTGCGGGGGCGCATCCGGTCGGCGAGCGGGCGGGTCTTATCGGAGGCTTGGTCGCGCTGCGGCGTGTTCTGAAAGAGACTCAAAGCTTTTTCACCACGGAGGCACGGAGAACACGGAGGAATTCAGGCTATAAAACCCCGGCCCGCACGAGAATTCTAAACCTCTGTGCCTCTGTGTCTGTGCGGTGGGTTACTTCTCTGCCGCGCGGCTTCGTAGAGGACGATCGACGCGGCGATGCCTGCGTTCAGCGACTCTACTTTTGCCGACTGGGGAATCGCGACAACCTCATCTGCCTGCGCCAAGACGTCTTTCGATAGTCCCGCGCCTTCACTGCCAACGACGAGCGCCACGGGACCGCGCAAATCGATATTCGAAATTAGCGTTCCCTTGTGAGATGACGTCGCCAGCACTCGCGCACCGCGATTCTTCACTTCTCGCAACGCCGCGGCTAACTCGACTTTCGCGATCGGCAGACGAAACATCGATCCCGCTGAGGCGCGAATCGCTTTCCAATTCCATGGGCTGACGGTGCGCTCGCCCAGTAGTATGCCTGTCGCTCCGAAGGCCTCGGCCGAGCGGGCAATCGTGCCCAAATTCCCTGGGTCTTGAAGACCTGCGGTCACGAGCAGCAGCGCAGGTTCGGGAAGAAATGTATCGCCCAAACTAGATGTCCGCACTTTTAGCAGCGCCGCGATGCCCTGCGGGGTTTCTGTCGGCACGGCGCTGGCGAACACTTCGTCAGGCAGCAGCAACACTTCGGTGTGAGAAGAAAGCTGGGGCAGCAGTTTGTGCGCCCGGTCGCGTGCTGACTCGGCGAAAAACACTGTCTCCAGCCGCAAGCCACTGCGGATGGCTTCTTCCGCCAGGTGCATGCCCTCGATTGCGACTTCGCCTTTGTCGCTGGCGGCAGCGTCATGGAACAGGCGTCGCAACTCCTTGACCCGCGCATTCTGGCGGCTGGAAACGCGTCGCAATCGGCCCTCGAACTCCTGAATTTCTGGCATAGTTTTCCCAAAACAGGCGTCTATCGTACACCTCGACACTGGCGGCGGACGCGCAGCCGCGCTCTGGCATGTTAATCTGCTGTCTTACAAATCCAGGAGACCGCAAGCGTCGCTTCGGTCCCTACCTTACGTCGCAAAGAGGTGCGGTTGCGTCCCGAAATCGTAAAGATGAACGTCACCCGGCCGGAAGCTTCACTGGTGACATATGTTGCCGAAAAGATCCGCGGAGGTGAGGTGGTCGGCATGCCGACTGACACGTTTTATGGTCTGGCGGCTGATCCTTTCAACCTTCACGCAGTCGATCGGATTTACGAGATCAAAACGCGCTCGCGCCACAAACCGCTGTCGCTGTTGATTGAGTCGGTCGACCAGGCATCGGACCTGGCGTGGCCCGTACCGGAGACTTTTTTTCTGCTGGCGCGGCGCTTCTGGCCCGGCCCGCTGACGATCATCGTGAAGGCCGACACCAAGTTGCCGTTGAAAGTCACCGCCAATACGGGGAACGTGGCCCTGCGTGTGCCCGCGGCGGAGGTTCCGTTGGCTATCATTCGTGCCATCGGATCGCCGATTACCGCGACTTCGGCCAACCTGCACGGCGCGTCGGAATGCACCAACGCTCACGAAGTGCGCGATCAGTTGGGTGATTGTCTTCCGCTGATCGTGGATGGCGGTCAGTCTCCGCGCGACATGCCGTCAACGATCGTCGATTTGACCGACGAAGCAGGAGGCTGGCGGATCTTGCGCCAGGGAGCAATTCCGTCCGAGCAAATCGCCGAATTGCTCGGCCAGGGGTAGTCGCCACGGGGCCCGGCGAATTCCAATCTCATCCCTATCGTTGGTTGTTCGCTGCGGGAGTGCTCGCGTGCGTCGTATATCTGTTTGCGACGGCGTTCGAGATTATGCGCGAAGCGAATTACGATCAAACGCGCCCGGTCGATGCGATCGTAGTGTTTGGCGCGGCTGAGTACGTCGGACATCCTTCACCGGTGTATCGCGCGCGACTCGATCACGCGTATCAACTTTTTGAGCAGGGCATGGCTCCGCTGATTATCACTACGGGCGGTTCGGGAAAAGACCCGAGTTTCAGCGAAGGGCAGGTAGGACGCGACTACCTCTCGAAACTGGGTGTGCCGGATGTGAACCTGATTGCCGAGACCCAGGCTGGTGATACCGATCAATCAGCGCGGCGGGTGGCCGTGATCCTCGAAGCCAATGAATTGAAGAGCGCGTTGCTGGTGAGTGATGCGTATCACCTGTATCGGGCGAAGCGCATGATGGAGCGCGAAGGCATCACGGTTTACATCTCACCTCGGCCGGGGTCGATTCCGAAAACCGTGTGGGGACGCTGGTTTTCGGCCCTGCGCGAGGCTTTTAGCTACACGTTGTACCGGCTACATATGACGTAGAAGCGATTAGCTTTTAGCTCTTGACGGGTTTTTTACGGTATTACTTTTGCTACAATGTAATGGTGAAAAACATGGAGTCTGCGATTACGGTGAAAGGTCAGGCCACTATTCCGAAAGCGATTCGAGAGCATCTCCGGTTAAGCCCCGGGGACCGCGTCAAGTTCTTCGTCCATCCCGATGGCGCGGTAGTGTTGTTGCCGAAGCTACCCGCCTCGGCGTTGCGAGGCTTCCTGAAGAGCAAGCGAACAGCCGTCACAGTGGCCGAGATCAACCAGGCTGTCGTAGAAGCAGCCGCTGACGTTCGGGCAAAACGCCCACGGAAATGATCGGACTCGATACTAACGTCGTGGTCCGTTATCTCACCCAGGACGACCCGCAACAGTCGCGGAGAGCAACACATATTTTCGACCATCAACTCACGACCGCAGAACCCGGCTTTCTCTCGGTTGTGGCGATGGTCGAAATAGCCTGGGTGCTCGACCGCGTTTACGGGTTTCTTGAACGGGAGATCGCCGCAGCGATTGAGCTTCTGCTTCAAACCGACGTACTGCTAGTCGAAAATGAGCAGGAAGTCTTCACCGCGATGATCGCCCTGAAGGAACGACGGGGCGGTTTCGCCGATGCCCTTATCGCTGCGCTGGGCACCAAGGCTGGCTGCAAACACACGCTGACGTTCGACCAAAAAGCATTGCGCTTGCCAGGCTATCAGCCGGCCTGAGTGGGAAGCTGAGCGTTATTTCACCAGTGCCAGCACGCGCGCGGGTCCTCCAGAACCGTTTTCCAGCTTGATGGGAGCGACAACAATCGTCGCGCCTGACGCTGGAACCAATGCAAGGTTGGCTACGTTCTCCAATTGATAGACGCTTGCTTGGGCGGTGAACAAATGCACCGGGTAGGTCTGGCTTGCGCCCGGATCGATGCTCATGGTGTCGATGCCGAGTCCGACGGTATCGCGTGTTTTCACCAGAAACGTTGCGGCTTCCAGCGAGAACCCGGGAAAGTGCGGCACACCGTCGGCGGCGGCATTGCGAAAAGCCTTGGGTGTGTTCCAGCGATCATCCCAGCCGGTATAGGCCATGACGACTGCGCCGGATGGAATCTCACCGTACTGGGTCTCCCAGTCGGCGATGTCCTGCACGCTGATTTCGTAGTCGGGATGCCCGCTCGCCTTGGCGCGCACATTCAGCACAACCAGAGGACGCACGAGGCGCTCCGCGGGAATCTGATCCACGGTCCACATCCCACGGGCGAAGTGCGCGGGCGCGTCGAGGTGAGTGCCGTAGTGCTCCTGGGTGGTGAAGATGCGGGAGTAATAGCCGTCGCGCTCGATGTTGCCCAGCTCTTTCGCGCTGAAGGGCGACTGGTCCGTGCCCTCCCAGTTGGGCGAGTGGTCGTTCAGGTCGTGGGAGAGATCTACCACATTGTGGTAGGCGGTCGGATCAGGCATAGTTGGTTTACGCGCTGCAAACATAAGGAGCGCCAGCGCCAAGCTCCAGCCTATCGCAAATGTCTTCCATCTGTTCATTTTGATCGTTCTTCAATTATGAACTGGAAGAAAACTGAAGAATACTCTCCTAAAAATAGATGCCGGAAGGTCGGAGTTGTTCCGCAAAATCTGAGCTTCCAACGGTCCACCTATATTCCAACACGCGGCATGACAATTTGACCCGTCAGTGGGATAAAATGCTCTGCCGACCGCATGGGTTGCAGAGCGGTGAATTGGATTTGGAAGATTAGACGCGACAATGGCCGACGATCTCGCCCAACAACCGACGGAAGCGTGGAACCACTCCCGCTGGCTAATCGTGGCCGAGTTCACGGTCTTCGCGCTGATTTGGTTTGCCGATGCCTATCACTGGCACCACGTCATAAAACTCAGCAAGACGTTGTACCTGCTCGCGCTTGGCTGGGCTTCGCTGCGGTTGCGCGGAATGGGTTGGAAGGACATCGGTCTGCGAGTCTATCGAACCTGGCCCCGGACAATTGCAATCGGCGTGCTGTGCGGCGTAGGCATTGAGGCACTGGAGTTGTTTGTGACACAGCCGCTTCTCGTAAAGCTAACGCACAAGTGGCCAGACCTTTCCGACTTTGCCGGGCTGCGATGGAATTGGAAACTGCTGCCGCTCGCGATTTTGCTGACCTGGACGCTGGCAGCGTTCGGAGAAGAGATGGTCTATCGCGGCTACCTCATGAACCGCGTCGCGGATCTTTTCGGGCGCAAACGGTTCGCATGGATTCTGAGCCTGCTGGTGGTCAGCGCAATTTTTGGTTGCGCGCACCTCTATCAAGGCGTCACGGGCGTGACGGAAAACGCCATCGACGGGTTATTGCTGGGATTGATTTATCTGCGCTGCGATCGCAAACTCTCGGTCCCGATCATCGCGCACGGAGTCACCGATACGGTGGACTTTCTGCTGATCTTCATCGGGAAGTATCCCGGAATGTAGATCAGGTTACGGTTTGTGGACAGTCTGCAACGCGAAGCCGAACCACAGCGAGTTCGAGCCGTTGTAGTCGATGCCCGACTTGCCTTGGGCGGCGAATCCCATTCGCTCGGCCTTCAACGAGCAACCATGGCAGGGCTCATCGAGGACGATTTCGTAGCGGCCGCCTTTCTTTATGTTCGCGGTGCCCAGGACCTTGCCCGAGGCATCCGTCAAAGTAACTTTCGAGCGGGGCAGTGGATAGCCTTCCATGTCCGAAACAAATCCCTGCAGCTTTCCTTTCGGAGGCAGGCCATCGGGAAGGTAGTCGCGCATGGCGTAGCCGGGACCTCGGAGCGGCCGCCCTCCCATTTGGCCAGTGACTTTGTCATGTTCGAGCGCGAGCACGCCGTTGACGAAGACGTATTCGAATCCCATCGACGGGCGGTTTGGGTCTTCGAAGGTGGCCACATCTTTCACGGTCTCGGGGTTGAAAATCGTGATATCAGCGAAATACCCCGTGCGGAGCAGGCCGCGGTTTTCCAGCTTCACCTGCTGCGCCGGAAGTGAGGTGAATTTGCGGATCGCATCTTCAAGCCGCAGGTTGTGCTCCTCGCGCACGTACTTGCCCAGAATGCGCGCGAAGCTGCCGTAGGCCCGTGGATGCGACTTCGACTCGCCCAGTGGCCCGGTCGGGCTCACCTCGCCGTAATCTGTGCCGACGCTCACCCAGGGCTGGCGCATGGCGAGCTTCACGTCGTCCTCGCTCATACTGAAGTACACTGCCCCGACATTGTCGCGGTCGGCGATGATCAGGTCGAGCGCTGCATCGAGCGGATCTTTGTTTTCCATCTGGCCGATTTGCGCAAGGGTCTTGCCTTCGAATTTGCGGAATTGCGGATTCAGGACCGACACGACCATCACTCCGGTCGGCCCACCGGTGCCGCGCCACATGTTTTCGAATGAGCCGCTCGGGCCTTCCAGTTCCTTGCGAATCTGCGCACGGGTGGTGGGATCTTTCAGCCGCGCGACGAACGCGTCAGCTCCGCCTTCGTGATATTTCGGCGGAATGAGCGCCCCCAGCGACGTGGCCGACGCGGTGTAGGGATACTGGTTGGCCGTGACATCGATACCCTCGGCGCGTGCCTTCTCGATGGCATCGATCACCTGCGGCATCTTGCCCCAGTTCTGCTGGCCGGAAACCTTGAGATGGAATATCTGCACCGGAATGTTCGCTTCGCGCCCGATGCGAAAGGCCTCGTTCAGTGCGTCGAACTCGCCGTCGCCTTCGTTGCGGATATGCGACGCGTAAACTCCGCCCTTGGCGGCAGCGACTTTTGCCAGCGCAATCAGTTCGTTGGTTTTTGCATACGATCCCGGAGCGTAGATCAGCGCGCTGGAGACTCCCATCGCGCCATCGCTCATGGCGTCATCGACGGCGATCTCCATGTCCTTCAGTTCGGCCGGAGTGGGCGGTCGGTCGGCGTTGCCAATCACCAGGTCGCGCACTTGGGCCGCGCCCACGTAGGTCCCGAGATTGATGCCGCTGCCCTGCTTGGTGAGGCGCTGGAAATATTCTTCGAGTGAACGCCAGTCAGGGTTCACATGGTAGTGCTCGAAGACGTCGGCGCTTTCTTTATCCAGCACGTCGTTGGTCGGCGCTATCGAACCGCCTTCACCAGTGATCTCAGTGGTCACACCCTGCGTCAATTTGCTGACCGCCTGCTTGTCGACCAGCAGGTTGAACTCGGATTGACCGAGCATGTCGATGAAGCCAGGCGCAACGATGAGTCCGGTCGCGTCGATGGTGCGCTTCGCCTTGACTCCCGCCGCCGCGCGGCCGACAAACGCGATGCGGTCACCGATGACGCCAACGTCGGCATATGTCCAGGGGTTGCCGCTGCCATCGATGATGCGTCCGTTGCGGATGAGTACGTCGAATTCCTGCGCGAACGCGCAGGTCACGACAACCAGAAAAAGGAGCGCCACTGCTAGTGATTTCGTCAAGTCTTGTTCACCACGGAGGACACAGAGCGCACAGAGGAATCAAATTATCCTCTGCACGATTGCCTCGTCCAGCACCATCCCTTTGAAGTTGATCAACAAGCCAACCCGCAGCTTGGTTAAACAAAAGATAAGTCAGCCTCGCATCACCAACGCGACAATCAGCGCAAGATCAGCGGCGAACACCGTACTGATGAAATTGACGGAATCGTTTCCCAGCTTGCCGCGATTTTCCAGCGTAGCTCCTAACACGCTGTCGAACAACATGCCGCAGACGCCCGCGATCGTAATCAGCGAAGCTGCTGTCCACGGAACCAATCCCAACAGTGTGCCTGCCCAGGTGACGACACTGGCCGCGATTCCACCGGCCAGCGTGCCTTCGAAGGTGATCGCGCCGTTGGTACCGGGCGGCGCGGGAGTAAATCCCAGAATCATACGCGGCTGCCTAGCCACGGCCTGACCGACTTCGCTCGAGACTGTATCTGCTGCCGCTTCGGCCAGCGCCGCCATGCCACCGATCAGTAACAGCCGCGATTGTTGCGGGAAGAGAATGGCAACAGCAGCACATAGCCCAGAAGTTCCAAGATTAGCGAGGACTTGCGAGGCGACGCGACCACGTGCGCGTTCAGCCACCCCCATATTGCGTTTGCGCCCGCTGCGCCACCGGGTCGCCAGCAAGGTCAGTAGAAAAACCGCCATCAACGGGGCAATGCCACGGACACCCGCCGCCGTCATCCACAGGAATGCGATGCCGGCACCTGCCAGCGCCCCGCCGTCGCTGACCGCACGCAGCGCGCGCGCCAGCAAGGCGAATCCGAGGGCCACCACAGCCGCTGGCAAAGCCATTGAATGGTCGAGGCTTATCACGCGTTGTTCGAAGTTCTCCAGACGCGAGCGGACTCGCGACATTCACGCAGGGGCGGAGTGCGCCAGACTGCCCTTGTTTAGCGAATCCTAACAGAGCGCAGCGGCCTTACCGTGTATGGCACTTACGTTCCAGATGATTTCTGGCCGAAATGTTCTACTCTATCGAAACAGTTAGTTAGATAGAGGGCGCCATGAAACCTGCTGTAAAGAATCCTATTCGGATTGCAGTAGTCGAAAGCGACCCGCTCCGCTTCGTTGGCTTTCGCGCACTCTTCGAGGGCGGCCGACAGTTCACGCTACAGAGTTACACCCCTTCTACGATTTTCGGAACACGGGGTTACGATCTGGTGCTGATCGGGGCGCGTAACGGCACAGCCATGTACGAGATCATGGCGGGACTGAAGGCACTCAATCCGTCCGTGCGGATCATCGCTACCGGCAATGTGCCCGGCGACGAGTTCGCGCTGCGAGCGTTGACTGCGGGCGCCAAAGGCTATATCGAGGAATCTGCCTCGGCGGCTGAGTTTAAAGAGGCAATGCGCGTCGTCCATAACGGCTCGGTTTGGGCAGCGCCGCACCTGTTCAGTAAATTCATTGAGAGGATGACCAACATCCCCCGGCGCGGTCGAGCCGAAGAGCCGCTAGTTTTTACCACGCGCGAACGCGAGGTGTTGAATTTGCTGGTCTCCGGACGATCGAACAAGGAAATCGGGAACGCACTGGGAATCGAGGAGCGCACGGTCAAAATGCATGTCACCAAACTGATGCGCAAGGCAGGAGTCACGAACCGAATTGCCTTGTCGGTGCATGCCCTCACGCACTCGTTGTTGGGCGTAAATCAGTCGGAATAGTAGAAATTTCCCGACCAACTAGTTACTCCGTAGCCATGGTTACTAAAGTACAGGGTACCTGTACCTTCGTATCTTGCGCGACCATTCGGTAGGACAGATACTGCACTCACCTACCACAGAACCTGGGAGATAGGGTTGGAGGGGGACGCGAGGGTCTCCTCTTCCAACCCTAAATTTTTGTCTCTTCGAGTGCCATCTGCTGAAAATGGCGCGGCGCCCTCGCGCTCGTGCTGCTGCTCTCAGGACACTAGAGAGTAACCAGCGACGCTCTTCTAATCCGCGAAAACCGCATCGAATCCAACGTAAGATGGCGACAGCCGGTGTCGACTGGCCTGGTACACCGCAATCCAGATCGGAGTCGAGTTATGAAGAAGATCTCCATTGCCTTGCTGGCATTCCTCACCACGGCGGCGTGGGCCCAGTCGGGAGCACGCAGCGCTGACATCGAGCGCGTCCAGAGTGCGACCACCATCTTGGGCCAGATCATGGAGGCCCCGGATAGAGGCATCCCGGACAGCATTATGTCGGGAGCGAAGTGCATTGCTATCGTGCCATCCATGCTCAAGGTCAGCTTTATCTTCGGCGCCAATTACGGCAAGGGCGTAGCTACTTGCCGCACCGCAACGGGATGGAGCAGTCCGGCGTTCTTCCGCATCGAAGGCGGCAGCTTCGGCTTCCAGGCCGGCGGACAGGCCAGCGACTTGGTGCTGATTATTCGCACCGATGACGGTATGCAGCACTTGTTGCAGAGCAAGTTCAAGCTCGGAGCCGATGCCTCCGCAGCAGCCGGACCGGTTGGCCGAGACGCGCAAGCAGCAACAGACCTGACCATGCGCGCCCAGGTGTTGACCTACTCGCGCTCGCGCGGCCTGTTTCTTGGCGTGTCGCTGAGCGGGGCGGTGATTCGCCAGGACGATGGCGACGTGCGCGCTTTCTACGGCAAGGACTGGACGTTCTACTCGCTGTTGAACGGAGAAGTGCCTCCGCCACAAGATTCGTTGGCCTTGCTGAATACGGTGGAGCGCTACGCGCCAACCAAGCGTGCCGCGTTGCCCGCAGTGGGGTCTGTGTCGGCTCCAGCTTCGGCGCCGATGCCGGCTGCAGCTCCTGCGCCGGCGGTTGATCCTGCTCCGACTTCGACGGCGTCTCCCACGGCTCCCGTTGAACCAACGGCAACGGCCACACCTGCAAGCTCTCCGGCCAAGGTGCCTGCTCCGGCGGCAGTGCCTGCGTCAACTGCCCCTGCTGATCCGGCGGGACCTGGAAACTCTCTGCGCTAACCGGGTAATGGGTTCACGGCGGTGGCTGCGGCCACCGCTTTTTCTTGCGTCCGAGCAGCGGCGCTTCCCGCTTTGGTTTGCCTTCCCTTCCTGCGCGGTGCTACGGTCAAGAAGTCCCCTGATGATGTACCGACTGCAATACTTCCTGCTGGCCGTACTCGTGCGCTTTGTCGGAATGCTGCCCCGCCCGCTGGCGCGCGCGTTCGGCACCACCATCGGACGACTTGTTTATCTCCTGCATCCGCGGCTGCGGCGCGTCGGCATGCGCAACCTGGAAATGGCCTTCCCCGCCAAGTCCGTCGCAGAGCGGCGAAAAATCTTGCGTGGAGTCTACATTTCTCTCGGCCGCTTGCTGGCTGAGTTCTGCGTGTTCCCCAGTTACACGCTCGCCAACGCTTCGAAGGTTGCGGTGTATCAAGGTTTCGAGAACTTCGAAGCCGCCGAGAAACGCGGCAAAGGTGTGCTGTTTCTCACCGGACACTTTGGCGGCTGGGAGATTGGATCGTTCTTCCATTCGCTACAGGGACATCCCATGCGCATCGTGGTGCGTCCGCTCGATAATCCGTATGTCGATGACCTGGTGACTCGGTACCGCACGCTGCACGGCAACAGCGTCATCGGTAAGCAGGGGTTCGCCCGAGGGTTGCTGGCAGCCATGGAATGCAACGAGACGGTCGGCATCCTGATGGACACCAACATGACTCCTCCGCAAGGAGTATTCGTGGACTTCTTCGGCATTCCGGCTTGCACCGCGGTCGGCATCGCGCGCGTGGCCCTGCATACCAACGCTGCGGTTGTGCCTGCGTTTACCATCTGGGACCCGGTGCTGCGTAAATATCGTGTGGAGTTCGGTCCGGCGCTGGAGCTGGTGCGCACCGGCGACGGCGAGGCTGATGCCGTCGCGAATACCGCGCTGTTCAACCGCATCTTCGAAGACTACGTGCGCAAGTATCCCGACCAGTGGCTGTGGGTGCATCGCCGCTGGAAAACTCGGCCGCCAGGCGAGGCGCCCCTGTACTGAAAACCATTCATCACAGAGGCACGGAGACAAAAGCTGAAAAGCAAAGGCAACCGCGGATCACGCGGATGAACGCGGATTCTTTTATTGTTCTTTCTCTGTGCCTCTGTGCCTCTGTGTCTCTGTGGTAAGAATTCTAAATTTCGCCTATAACAGACCCATGCCGCAGACCTTGCAAGCACTCGCGGAATTCACCTCTTCCCGGCTCATTGGCAATGGACGTATTGAGATCGCGAGAGTTGCCAGCATCGCGCACGCGCAAGCCGGCGATCTGGTGTTCGTCGAACACGACCGCCATCTTGAAGACGCCATGAACTCGCACGCCAGCGCCATCGTTGTGGGCGAATCGTCCGGCGACATCACCACCAATAAGCCGCTGCTGATCAATCCTCACCCGCGACTGGCGTTCGCTACTGCTGGTTCGTTGCTGCAGACAAAAGATGAGGCAGCGCGCGCAATTCACGCCACGGCGGTGATTCATCCGTCCGCGAAAGTCGCGGTTACTGCCAGCGTTGGTGCGCACGCCGTTGTGGAAGCGAACGCGGTAATCGGCGAGCGCAGTTCGATTGGCGCCGGATGCTTTGTCGGCGAGGGAGTCGTCATCGGGGACGATTGCGAGATCTATCCCCGGGTCGTCATCTACTTCGGAACCACGATTGGACGCCGCGTCATCGTGCACGCCGGCGCGGTGCTTGGTTCCGACGGCTTCGGCTTCGTGAAAGATGAAAAATTCGGACGCTACGTGAAGTTCCCGCAAGTCGGGCGACTCGTCATCGGTGAATATGTCGAGATTGGCGCGAACTGCACCATCGATCGCGGTGCGCTCGATGAAACGGTCATCGGGCCGGGTACGAAGTTCGACAACCTGGTGCACATCGGGCACAACTGCGCGATCGGCACGAACACCGTCATCGCGGCGCAAACCGGAATTTCGGGAAGCTGCACGGTGGGCGACGATTGCGTTCTCGGCGGACAAGTAGGCATTGGCGACCACGCCCGCCTGGAGAACGGCACCATCCTCGGCGGGCAAGGCGGGGTGTTACCGCACAAAGTCTTGCGTGGTAAGGGCGAGATCCTGTGGGGGACTCCGGCACAGCCGGTGCGCACGTACCTCAAGCAGCTCGCGGTGCTGGCGCGGCTCACGCGCAAGGGCGAGAAGTAGGCGTCATGGCTGTCATCGTAGTCGGTGGGCACTCCCGCAGCGTAGGCAAGACCAGCGTGGTCGCCGGCATCATCGCTGCTCTGCCTGAGTTGCATTGGACTGCGGTCAAAGTCACGCAATATGGTCACGGGATCTGCTCGGCCAACGGCGAACCTTGCGACTGCGAGACCGACGACCACTCGTGGGCCATCAATGAAGAGCGCGACCGCAGCGGCGAGAGCGATACGTCGCGTTTTCTGGTTTCAGGAGCGGCGCGGTCGCTTTGGGTGCGCACCCGCCAGGGCCTGCTGGCCGAAGCCATGCCGCGCCTGCGGAAAGAACTGGCGAACGCGGAAAACGCCATCCTCGAATCCAACAGCGTGATTCGCTTCCTGCGTCCTGATCTTTATCTCACCGTGCTTGACGCCGCCAATTCTGACTTCAAAGCGTCCGCGAAGGAATATCTCGATCGGGCTGACGCCATCATCCTTCACGACGGCGCGAAGCAAGCCGCGTGGACGGGCGTGTCGTTGAAGCCGGTCGCTGCGAAACCTATCTTTCGGATTACTCCGCCTTCGTATGTCACACCGGAAATCGTGGAGTTTGTGCGAGCGAAAATCTTGAGCCAGTTACACGCCAATTCACCACAGAGTCACTGAGACACAGGGACCTAGTCAAGAAAAGATGGCTTTGCAGTCTGGCGGGTGCTTTGCCATTGATTTCTCAATGCCTCTGTGCCTCTGCGGTGATTATTTGGTCTTGGGGTCCAACTTCAGCGAAGCCGAATTGATGCAATACCGCAAACCGGTCGGGCGCGGACCGTCGGGAAAGACATGTCCCAAATGTCCGCCACAGCGGGAACAGGTTACTTCGACGCGTCGCATCCCCAGGGTGTTGTCCTCGTGGGCATCGATATTGTCTTCCGACGCCGGCTGGTAAAAGCTAGGCCAGCCGCAACCGGCGTCGAACTTCGTGTCGGACAGAAATAGCTCCTGCCCGCAGGCGGCGCACTTGTAGACGCCGGGAGTCATCACGCCTTCGTACTCACCGGTAAAAGGCCGCTCGGTACCCTTCTCGCGCAGGACGTGGTACTGCTGCGGCGTCAGTTCCTTGCGCCATTCTTCTTCAGTCTTCTGTACTTTCTCAGCCATTTAGTTTCCTCACTTCATTAGATACGGCAGGCCCTCGGCTGGCTTTAGGAGCGGCGCTGGCGATAGTTTCTGAACTCTGCAATCGGCAGCCGTTGTTGTGTTGTCACTATAACCTGTGACGTGCCGCACAGCCCGTTGGGTAACACATCTTGTATCAACGAAGCCAACGGCGACGCACACGCTTGTGCCCCATAGCACCGGCGGGCGCGCCGACGGACCATGGCATTTACACGAATGGCAAATCTTAAACATGCAGGCCATCTCTTCCGCATGGCGGCGGTCTTCGCAGCCGGAGCCGTTTTGTTCCTCTTACTGCGTAGCTTCTTCGTGCCGAAGAGCTTCGGCAAATACGGCCACTACCGCGCAGCCGCACTGTCCGAAATCGCCGCCAAGCCGGTGATGTTTGCCGGCCACCAGGCGTGCGAAAGCTGCCACACCGAGGTACTCGAGGTGAAGAGCAAGGGCGTGCATGCACACGTCGCCTGTGAGTCCTGTCACGGACCACTGGCCAAGCACGCGGACGACCCGACTTCACTGCAACCGCCGCATATCGAGGTCGCCGTCCTGTGTGTTCGCTGCCACGAAGCCAACATCGCCAAGCCGAAGGATTTTCCGCAAGTCGCGTCAGTCGATCACTCCGGCGGGGTAGTCTGCGACACGTGTCATAAACCCCACAGCCCGAAGATCGATAGCGGAGCGAGCCAATGACCATCACGCGCCGTCAGTTGCTGATCCTACTGCCCGCAGCCGCCATCGCCTGGGAATCGATCCTCGCCGGAACGCCCGAAGCCTCGCCGAATTACAACATGACCGACCACTGGTGGGGCATGCTGATCGACGTGACCAAGTGCATCGGTTGCGGCACCTGCGTGCAAGCCTGCCAGGCCGAGAACAAAGTGCCTGATGGCTATTTCCGCACCTGGGTCGAGCGCTACCACGTGCCCGGTTGGCCGGTCGAGAACCCGGTAGTCGATTCGCCCGACGGCGGTAAACATGGATTTCCGACGGCCAACGCAGAGGGCGGCAAGAACTTCTTCGTGCCGAAGATGTGCAATCACTGCGCGGACTCGCCGTGCACGCAGGTTTGCCCGGTCGGAGCGACTTTCGTGTCGCCGGACGGAGTCGTGCTGGTCGACCAGACGTATTGCCTCGGCTGCCGCTACTGCATTCAGGCCTGTCCGTATGGCTGCCGCTTCCTCAACCCGGAGACGAAAACCGCGTCGAAGTGCACGCTCTGCTATCACCGCATCACCAAGGGACTCACCACCGCGTGTTGCGAAACCTGCCCAACCGCCGCCCGGCAACTGGTCGATCTCAAGAATCCCAACGATCCGGTTCACAAGTTCATTGAGACGCACAGCGTGCAAGTTTTGAAACCACATCTCGCGACCCAGGCCAAGGCGTTCTATTACGGCCTCGACGGCTCGGTGCGATAGGAAACACATGCCGGCATCCCTGTTGAAGGCTTCATGTACCCCAACGAGGTCGAGCTGCAGTGGAGCGTGCTGATCGTGCTCTACCCGTTCCTCACCGGACTGGTCGCCGGCGCGTTCATCCTCGCCTCGCTCGAGCGTGTCTTTCGCGTAGACGCGGTAAAACCCACCTATCGCCTCGCGCTGCTGACCGCGCTGGCCTTCCTGCTCGTCGCTCCGCTGCCTTTGCAGCTGCATCTCGGCCATCCTGAGCGTTCGTTGGAGATGTACCTCACGCCGCATCGTCGTCCGCCATGGCGATGTTCGGCTTCGTGTATCTCTGGTACCTGATGGCTGTGCTGGTTCTGGAAGTCTGGCTCGATTACCGCCGCGATATCGTGGTCCTCTCGCAAACCACTACCGGCTGGAAGCGCTGGATCTACAAGCTGATCACGTTGGGCTCGAACAACATCAGCCCGGGAGCTCTGGCGCTCGACCAGAAGGTCGGCTGGTTCATCACCATCGTCGGTATTCCCTCGGCATTTCTGCTGCACGGATACGTCGGATTTATTTTCGGTAGCATCAAAGCCAACCCCTGGTGGTCGTCGCCGCTCATGCCGGTCGTATTTCTCTTTTCCGCGATGGTCTCGGGCATCGCCATCGTCATGCTGGTATATATGTTTCTCTGCCGTGCGCGCAAAGAGCCGATCGACATGCGCTGCCTCGACACAGTCGCGAAGTACCTGTTCTATGCCTTCCTCATCGACTTCACGCTCGAACTGCTCGACCTGGTCCACCGCATCTACGAATCCGACGAGTCCTTCCGCAGTCTCGATTTCATGGTGCACACCAAGCTCTACTTGCCGCATATCGTGATTCAGATTTTGCTGGGCACCTTGACGCCAATTTTGCTGCTGGCGGCGACTCAGGTGTTGCCCTTGAACGAAGCCCGACGCAGGCTGACTTATGGAGTTGCCGGTTGCCTGACCATGATGGGCATTTTCGCGATGCGCTGGAACGTGGTGATTGGCGGACAGCTCTTCTCCAAGAGCTTCCTCGGCTACACGACCTACAAATTGGGTTGATCGCACGCGCGAGGGCCTGCTAGTCGCCATTGCGCTCACCATTCTGCCGTTCGTTATCCTATGGGCGCTGATTAAGCTGCTGCCGCCATGGGAGGACGCGGATGGCCCACAACTCGCCACGGCCCGCGGCGACGATTGAGTCACAGTTCACTCGAACTGTTTGCGAAACCTTTCGAACAGTTGCTTCAAGTCGCTGACCTCGCGTTGCAGCCCGGCGATTTGGTCTTCCAGTCGCGCGACCCGTTCGTCGTCACTCGATGAACTCCACGGCGCAGGTACATGAGCCGCCGCCATCTGTGCCGCATCAAGCTCGCCCGACAACAAGTGCGCGTAACGCGATTCCTTGGTTCCGGGCTGTCTCGGGAGCATGACGGCGAGCGGCGGCTCGTGCTGCATTAGCTTCTGCAGGCTCATCTGTACGGCGTCGAGATCTTCGAAGTGATGCATGCGCTCGGTGCGTCCGCGCAATTCGCCCGGAGTCTGCGGCCCACGCAACAACAGCACGCACAGCAGCGCGGTCTCTCCGCGCGACAAGTTCAAAACGTCCTGCAAACGGTGTTCGTACTTGGTGACGCGGCTATCGGCCCCGCTGGCGGGCCCCGCGAGCCCCAGGTCCCGTAGGCCGCGCAGCGCGTCGCGCACCGGGCTTTCTTCCAAGCTCATCACGGGCTCGCGATTGTTCTTCTGGTTACAGGCGTTGACCAGCGCGTTCAGCGACAGCGGATAGTAATCGGGCGTGGTGATGTCTTTCTCGATTAGCGCGCCCAGAACGCGGGCCTCGGTCGGATTCAGCACAATATCCATGGCTTCGCGCAGTCTCTCAGAACCCATTACAGTCGCGGCAGCATGACCAGCCGTATTAGCGGAATGCAAAGCAGCAAGAAGGCCACAATGGCCAGTCCAATGCGCACTCCGTGGGTCCTGAAGCGCTGGCTGATCGCCACCAACAACAAGACCGTCGCCAGCACGACGGTGACGCGGACATACTTGTCGGAAGTCGCACGCGCCGCGGTGCCCCGTTCGAACAATTCCGAGGCCTGGTTGCCCATCTCCGTGGCTTTTTCGGAGGCCGCATTGTGATATTCCTTCATCACCAGCGGCCCCGGAGGCGCATCGGGATTGTTCAATGGGTCGGTCTTCTTCCAGGCGTCAAAGGCCACTTTTGCCTCGGGACGAAAGCGGCGCTCGAACAATTCCGCCAGTTTGTGCTGGCCGGTCGACTCCGCCTTGAGCCACTCGGTCACAACTGAAGCGTCAAACATTTGCTCCTGGCCGCCGCGTGTCGCCAACCCCTGGGCCTGGACCCGAATCCGGGTTGACTGCTCATAGAGCTCATCCTGCATGCCATCCCACTTCGCCGCCTGGAATCCGCTCCACGCGGTACAAATTGCGACCAGTGCGAGCACGATGGCTTCCACCACCTCCAAGAACTCGTGCCAGCGCGACTTCGGCCCATGATGCTCGCCAGCTTCGTTTAGATGATGAGCGATTTCGATGTTGGCCCCACCTGCTTCAGGCATACCGTCCCCTCACCTACGAATGAATTTGTCGGCACGAAGTTTTCCATCATACATCGACGCGAATAACGACGGACGCTCGCCCCACGATAGAATCGACCTACCCATGGGGAGCATCGACCCAAGTCCGCTCTTTGAAGTGCTCTTCGACCGCGCGGAACCTTCGCCGTTCGCCGACGACGCCCTCGCGCCGTATGGAAATTTCGCCCTTCCCGCTCCTCCGAACGACCGTCCGTGGATTTACACCAACTTCGTGCAATCGCTCGACGGCATCGTCAGCCTGCTTGGGAAACATGCTTCAGGCGGCGAGATTTCGCAGTCACGCGCCGACCGTTGGCTCATGGACCTGCTGCGCGCTCACGCCGACGCTGTCATCATGGGCATGAATACACTTCGCGAGGAACAGCGCAATCGTGGCCCTGAGAGCCGCGGCATTGTCTTCCAAGCGGTTGAACCGGAATTGCTGCGGCTTCGCGAGAAATTGGGCAAGGGACGCCAGCGCAATATCTTCGTCACCCGCGCTACAAACCTCGATCTCTCCCGCTGGAAAGTTTTCGACGGCGACGCGGTGGACTCGGCCATCGTTACGTCGCCCGCGGGCGCCGAACGCCTGCGAGGACGAAGCATTCATCCGCATGTCACTATCATCGCGGCCGGAACGGGCGAGTCCATCGATCTTCCTACTGCCGTTCGCGGGCTAAGGCAAACGCTCGGAATCCGCTACCTTCTTTGCGAGGGTGGACCCACGCTCTACGGCACGATGGCGCGCGCCGACCTGATCGACGAAAAATTCCTAACCGTCTCGCCGGTTGAAACCGGGCAAATTGTTCCCTCGGACCAGGAGCGCCTGCCCAACGAGGAAAACATTTCGCCACTGTTGCGGCCCACCATCTTCGCTGGCCCCGGCTTCACCAAAGACACAATGAGCCGCTGGACGTGGCTCAGTTGCCGCAAATCCGGCGACCATCAGTTCCATCGCTATCGGCGAAAACGATGATACATTCCGACAGACGAATCCCACATTTCCCAAAGCCAGGGAAATGTGGGCCACCCACGTGGCTTACATCCCCTTTTGGAGCGTCTCGGCCGCGCGATTCAGCGCGCCGGTCAGTACCTTCAACTGCTCCTGCGTCAGCGTTACATCGTTGGCGTCAATCGCTTCGTTGACTCCCGGAATCACCACCGCCGCATATCCGGTGTACTTGCCCGGAGCATAAATCGCATGCTTGAACCATGGCCGGTCGGGCAGCCCCTCGATGATGAACGCCCGCTCAGTGTCGCGAATCGCCTGATTGACCTTCACCGGATCGCCCTTCATGCTGGTCTCCACCTGCATCATCTGGGCTCCAGCTTTTTCGAGGCGCGCCGCCGCCTGCTCCGCATCCGCAAACGATGGAGACTTCGCTCCGAAGGTCTCTTTCGACTTGGTCTCAGCGGCCTTTATGTACTGAGAAATCTCCTTGCCATAGTCTTCATAGTCGAAGGGCAGCACGTCTTCCGATGCCATGCGCAGGGTCTGCAATCCGTACACCCGCGCCATCTGCTGCTCGTACACGAATGTCGGATCGCCGAACTTGGTGAACCACGCGAAGTTATCGAACACCGAGTGATACACGCCGTACGGTCCGCCTGAGCCGATGTCGGTTGAAGGCACGCCCAGATGTTGCAGAAACGGCGTGAAGTCGGAACCGCTGCCCAAGTCGCCGACGTTCACATCTCTCTTCACCACCGCGTTCGGCTGGCGCGGAGTACCGCCGTTAGCCGAATCGCGTTCGCGCTTTTCCTGCGTTGCCTTCCATTGCTGATAGACGCTGCCGCCCTTGGGGCTCGGCACCGACTGCGAAACCTCGCGTATGTACTGCTTTAAGCTCGGCACCGCCGACGCGCCGAAATTCGGGCCCGCCACCGCAACGTCCATGTTGAAATAAGCGACGGCGTTGCGTAGCTGATCGGCGTGCTGCTCGGCGAATTCGGTCGAGCCGATCAAGCCTTCTTCCTCTGCATCCCAACTAGCGAAGACCATCGTCCGCTTGGGCTTCCATCCGGTTTTCAGCAGCGCGCCCACTCCATGCACTGCCTCAAGTTGCGCCGCGGTGCCGCTATTGGGATCGACCGCGCCGTACACCCACGCATCGCGATGGTTGCCGGTGATCACCCACTGCTCAGGAAATTCGCTTCCCTTTAGCATGCCGATGACGTCATAAATCGTCGTCCACTGATAGTTCTGCTTCAGCAGCATGTGGACCTTCGCTGGTCCTGGGCCCACATGATAAGTAAATGGCAACGCGCCCTGCCACTCACGCGGAGACTCTGGCCCACCCAAATTCGCCAGGATCGGAGACGCGTCGTGATACGACAGCGGCGTCGTGGGAATGTGCGGCATGTCCGTCGCCTGCTCGGGCGAGACGCGCTTGCTGTCCGGCAAATCAGGTACCGAGGCAATTCCGGGAGTCGTCGGATCGCCCGGATAGCGGAACAGATATTGGATCGATCCGCGCTGCACGCCGGTGTCGGGCCGCCACGGCCCCTTGGGATATTTGTCGCCCTTGAAATAGCCGTCGTCCCAGGGATCCGAATAAATTAGGACGCCGATGCATCCGTATTCCGACGCGACGAACGGCTTCACTCCGCGGAAATTCATTCCGTAGCGGACCACGGCGATCTTACCTTTCAGGTCGACGCCCATCTCCTTCAGCTTCTTGAAGTCTTCGGGACGTCCGTAGTTCGCATACACCACATCGGCCGTCACGTCACCCGACGGGGAGAACGCGTTATAGGCCATCACCACGCGCGGGTCATCCTGATACGGATCGTCGCCATCGACGTGCTCGCGCGACGGTCCGTGCATTACTACACCGTCGGGCGCGACCAGATCCACATGGATCTCCGCCGGCAAGTTCATCCAGACCTTGTATTCCTGGATGTAAGCATCGAGCCCCGCTTCCTTATATTTCTGGAGCACATACTCGGCAGTCGCCTTGTCTTCAGGAGAACCGGCCACATGGGGAGCCGACGTCAGGATGCGCAGGTGCTCCTTGGCCAGCTCGGCGCTGGGCACGGCCAGAAACATCTTCTCGGCCTGCAATTCGGCAGCGGCGTCGCGATATCCGGTGATCTTTGTCGGTGGATTGAAGGTAAGCTTCTCGGTCGGTTGTTGACTGTAAGCTATGGGCGAAAAATTAAAGGTGGTGAGCAGAAGTAACGCCAGGGCACGTTTCAATCGGAGACTCTCCTCAGAGCAGGTTCCATCTAGATTACACAAACGAGCCGAAACACGGGCCGATTCGACAACTACGCCTATCGTTGAAAGCACATTATTTAGCACCTAGATATAAGCCGTGGTGCTACTTTCTTGCGCAGAACTAGTCGGCCCTGCACTTCCCCCTCGCTCGCCTGACGTGCTCGAACGTTTCAGGCAATACCTGCAACGTCGGCTACGTGTATTACTCTTTCACCCACGACGACGGGGCCGCCGGGCCGAACGTGCTTTCCATTGCTCCCAACCACTTCGGATACACCCGCTTCGATCTGCCGTCCATGCCCTCGGGAACCTACGACTTCCAGACGGTTACCAACGGCATCGGCTCCAACACAGTCCGTGTGACCGTGCGCTAGACTCACCTGGGACCTTACGAGGCCACATTCCGCAGTCGGAGTGTGGCCTTAGTTTTTGTCCGATATCTGCGCTTCCGAAACCCTGACGAAAACTTCAAGAATGCGCATACCATGACTCATCTCTCATGCGCTCTCTTTCTCGCAATGCGGTGCTGGCTCTGATCGGCGTGACGCTGATGCTGCACACCACCGAGGAATACCTGACGTTTCCTGCCTATCTTGCGTCAGCTAACCAGCTCCCGCGCTTCCTCCCACCGCCCGCGCTAATGCAGGACCCGCAAGACCTGCGAATAGCACTGCTAGCAGCGACCGTGCTACCTCTGGCCGTGATCGTCTGGGCGATCTTGCGTCCGCGGAAAGCGCTGCTGGTTTCGGTACTTTTTCTCGAGTGCATCCTGCTGATCAATGCCGGCTGGCACATCTTCGCCGCCTGCGTCCGAGGCGGCTACGCACCCGGGGTGATCACCGCGGTCCTCATCAACCTTCCGTTCGGCGTGTACGTGCTTCGACGCGCCGTGAAAGACCAGTGGATTTCGACGCGAGTCGCATGGCTGTTGCTCGGCATCGCGGCCGTAGTACATCTCGCAGCCGCCGGCACGTTCCTCGCAGGATAGGCGAAAAGTTTCTCTGCGCCGTCTCCTAGTCCACTGTGACCGGCATCACGGTGCGCTGCGTCTTCTCGTACCACAATCGAAGACAGGAGAAAATCATGGAGCCGTTCCGTCATCATATCTTCGTCTGCACGCAACAAAAGCCCGAGGGAGTCACCTGCTGTCCCGCCAGCGGTTCAATGAGCATTTTGGGAGCCTTGCACGGCGAGTTGGGAAAACAGAAAATGAGCGACGACGTGCAAGTCACTACCTGCGGTTGCCTCGGCCTCTGCGATGACGGACCGATCATGATCGTCTATCCCGAAGGCACCTGGTATCGCAAGGTCACGCCCGCCGACGTTCCTGAGATCGTGTCCTCGCACTTGAAGACAGGCACAGTCGTCTCTCGCCTGCAATGGAACGAGCCACCCGACATGAAGGCCGCCGCCGTGGATCACACCCAAAAATATCTCGCCATGGTGAAGGCCAAGGACGAAGCCGGCATCCTTCCCGACGACCTCAACGAGCTGGCTCGCGCCTTCATGCCCAGCCGCGCGCTGCTAACCGCGCTGGAACTCGACATCTTCAGCGCCGTGGCCGACGGGGCTTCCCCCGAAGCCGTCGCGCAGAAAATCGGCGCCTCGCCGCGCTCCACAGAAATGTTCCTGAACGCTCTGGCCAGCCTCAAGCTGCTCGATAAACGCGACGGGGATTTCTTCACCACCGCAGCCACTGCTCGTTTCTTCGCCGAGGGTTCACGCGACAACGCCCGCGGCGGCCTGCTGCACACCGCGAACCTCTGGCATCGCTGGTCTACGTTGACCGAGGCCGTCCGCGAAGGAACTTCTGTCGCGCCTCGTGTTCGCAGCAATGGTTGGGCGAAAACTTTCATCGCCGCCATGGACCGCAACGCCAAGGAGCGCGCCGGTGGGGTGGTGAAAGCGATCGCGCCCAACGGAATCAAGCACGTGCTCGACCTCGGTGGAGGTTCGGGAGCTTACTCAATCGCGCTGGCGCGCGCGGTGCCCGGCCTGCAAGCAGACATTCTCGACACCGCCGACGTGGTGCCGCTCACACAGGACTATGTCCGGACAGCCGGACTTTCCGACCGCATCTCTACTCGCGTCGGCGACATGCTCAGCGATCCGCTGGGCGAAGACTACGACCTGGTGTTGGTGATGGCTATCTGTCACATGTTCTCGGCTGACGAAAATCGCGCACTGTTCAAGCAGGCGTTCAACGCGCTCGCTCCCAAGGGACAAATCGTGGTGCAGGATTTCATCCTTGATCCCGACAAGACCGCGCCTCGCGCCGCTGCGTTATTCGCGCTGAACATGCTGGTAGGAACCACAGGCGGCAGTACGTATAGCGAGCCGGAATACGCCAACTGGCTGCGCGATGCCGGCTTCACCGGCGTGCACCGCGTGCGCCTGCCAGGCCCCGCTGGACTGATGATGGGCGTTCGCGCTTGACATGGAAGAGTTACTAACCTGTGTGCTAGTACTGCCCGCTTTTGGCTAAGCGAGGCAGTTGACATCTATGCCGCTGGACTGGTCTGTGTCGCCGCGGCGGGAGTCACGATTGGCGCAACTCCGGTCGTCTTCAGCGAGACCGGCGCTTTCAGCATTGCCCTTACCTGCGGCAGCGCGGCGCGCATGGCGGCCTCTCCCGCGGCAATTAACTCCGGAGTCCGCTCGAAGCAGTCGTAGCTGAATCCACCGACCTCAGGCTCAATCACCATGTCGGCGTCTTTCTTCCAAGAATCCGACAGCTTCGCCTGTGCAATCGAGAAACATTGCCCGATGACTTCGAAGACGTGGCGCGGTGGCCGTGCGTTGCTCCAATGCGCGCTGAGGTAACTCCCGATTACTCGGTCGGCACCCATTTTGCGCAGCGGAGTCGTCGGCACCGCGTACGCCAGCATTCCGTCGATGTAGGAACGCCCTTCGATCTCAACCGGCAGAAACATTCCCGGATAAGCGCAACTGGCGCGAATGGGATCGGCGAGTGCGCCCTTGGTAAACACCGCCGCCTCGCCGGTTCGGAACTCCGTCGCCGTGATCGCCAGCGGAATCTTCAACTCTTCGAACGTCTGTTTCTTCAATACGCGCGCGAAAAAGCGCGCCATGCGATCAGTGTTGTAGAAGCCGTAGCGCGAAAGCGTAAGCCGTCCGAAATCGCGCAAACGCACCGCGCATGCCATCTCTTCCAGTTCCGCGGCCGTCATACCTCCGCAATACGCTGCCCCGATGATCGCTCCCACGCTGGTTCCGGCCACGTAGTCCACTGGAATGTTCTCTTCTTCCAGAACTTTCAGCATGCCGATATGCGCAATGCCGCGCGCGAAGCCTCCTCCCAGCGCAACACCGAGCTTCAGCCGCTTGGGTTCGAAAACAACAGGTCGGGTGAGTTCACGGGAAAATGCGCGTATCGAGCGGACAATTCGATCGAAGTTACTCAAGGCCCTACTCCCTGCCGAGTGGCTTTCCCACGGTGGGTGGCTACATTTTTATAGATGCCATCCTTTAACGCGATGATGCCTCAATCCCGCGGCAGCGTCGAGTGTCATTCACAGCACACTTCGTCAAATTCAGGTTACTGCGGCGCCCCATCGTCGGGTCCGTTCTCGCGTGCTACGCAATACACCCTATAATCGCGCACATGGACTCCTTATCGCAGCCTGCCGATCCGCTTCTCCGGCTCCACTGCGTGAATGTGTTCGTGCGCGACCAGGAGCAGAGCCTCCAGTTCTACCGCGACCAGCTCGGCTTTAGGGTCGTATTCGACACCCGCGTCCAGCCCGGTGAGCGCTGGCTAGCCGTCGCTCCTCCTGACGGCGATGCCGTGCTCTCGCTCGTCGCTCCCAAGCCCGATTCCAAGCAATACGAGCTCATCGGCCGGCCCACCGACGTCGTCTTCGTGACCGACGATGTCCTCGCCCGCTACCACGAGTGGCGGCAGCGCGGCGTGCAGTTTCTGACTACGCCGAAATTGAAGCGCATCAAGTATGTTGATCAGAGCGGTAATGCCTCCGCTACTTCTTCCATGCTGCTCGGCCGCGAATCTCCCGTGTGGGGTCGGGCCGTCACCCGCTTCAAAGACATCGACGGCAATTCCTTTTCGCTGGTGAGCTTCGATGAGCTGACGCACGCCATCGAGACCCAGCGCCGCGCTTCGGCCGCAAAACTTGAGGCCGAGCGCCGCCTTATCCAGGAGCTCGAAATCGCCACCCAGGTACAAGCTCGCCTATTCCCGCAAGAGCTTCCCCCACTGCAAACCCTCGATTACGCCGGAAGATGCCTGCAAGCTCGCCAGGTTGGTGGAGATTATTTCGACTTTCTGCCTCTCGGCCAGCAGCGGCTGGGCCTTGTCATCGGCGACATCGCCGGCAAAGGCATCGCGGCCGCCCTGCTCATGGCCAATCTTCAGGCCAACCTGCGCAGCCAGTGCGCCATGGCCATCGAAGAACCGGAACGGCTACTGCGCTCCGTCAATCGGCTGTTCTGCGACAACACGCCTGACGGCGCCTATGCCACATTTTTCTTCTCGGAGTACGACGATCAGTCAGGGCGCCTCCGCTACGCCAATTGCGGACATCTTTCGGCGCTGCTTCTCCGCAGCGACGACCGGGTGGAACGCCTCGACTCCACCGCTACTGTTTTGGGACTCTTTAAGGAATGGGACTGTTCGGTCTGCCATGCTGACCTGTTCGCCGGCGACACCCTCGCGCTCTATACCGACGGCGTCACCGAGGCCGCCGACGGAGACGGCGAAGAGTTCGGCGAGCAGCGCCTTCTGGATTCACTGCAGCGTCACCGTGACCTGCCGTCTGAGTCGCTGGTAGGCGCAGTGATTGACGAGGTTCGTCGCCACAGCCCGCACGAGCAGCAGGACGACATCACCCTCATCGTCGCCAAGTGCAAGGCCGACGAGACCCAGAACCAGCTCGGGTTGCCGTACGGCTCGAATGCCTAATGTGGCTGGCGGGTGCCCCATCCTTTCCCGTCTTTTGGAAAGGGTGGGAGCAACGAATGTCCGGTGCCGTGTCCCCCACAATCCTGCTGGGTTGTGTGCGTCTTTTGACCACGCGACCCTGATTTCTGATCCGTCTCATCCGTGTAAATCCGCGGCTGCTTTGAATTTCTCCCTCGACTCTGCCAAACTACGTTTTTCCTAATTTCCCCTATGGTCCGAGAAACTTCCGCTGGCGGCGTCGTTCTGCGCAAAATGCGCGGGCGCTGGTATGTGGCCGTGATCGAACCGCACATGCAGCGTCCCCGCAAGAACGTCCGCGTCCGCACGCTCAAACGCACTCCCGCCGACGCCGAACTCATTGCCCTTCCCAAGGGAACCATCGATCCCGGCGAAAAGCCCGACGAAACCGCGCTCCGCGAAATACGCGAGGAAACCGGCGTGCGTGCTGAATTGATCACCAAGTTGGCCGACATCAAGTACATTTATGTCCGCAACTGGGGAGACCACGCCAAGGTCTTCAAAATCGTCAGCTTTTATCTTTTCTTGTATCGTTCAGGACGCTTGGGTAACATCGCTCCCGCCATGCGCATCGAAGTCCAAAACGCTTTCTGGCTGCCGCTGGAAGACGCCGCATCCAAGCTGAGTTACAAAGGTGAGCGCGAAGTCGCCGAACAGGCGCTCGCTTATCTCAAGGCCCATCCCGAACTGGAGGCACATGCCGCAAACCCCGCACATTGAGCGCCACTTCACCGCAGGAGAAGTGGTTCGCGACGTCGTTATCGGCATGTCTGACGGCCTCACCGTTCCCTTCGCCCTGGCGGCAGGAATCTCCGGCGCGGTGGACAACAGCCGTCTTGTCGTCGTCGCCGGGCTCGCAGAAATCGCCGCCGGCTCGATCGCCATGGGTCTCGGCGGCTACCTGGCCGCTCGAAGTGACGCCGAGCACTACGAAAGCGAGCGCCAGCGCGAGGAGCTTGAAGTCAAAGAGATTCCCGACGAAGAGGCGCGCGAGGTGGTGAAGGTTTTCACCGATTACGGCCTCACCCGCGAGGAAGCCGCGCCCGTCGTCGAGGCCATGACCAAGAAACCCACCCAGTGGGTCGATTTCATGATGCGCTTCGAACTCGGTCTGGAAGAGCCCAACCCAAAGCGCGCCCTGCAAAGTGCCCTCACTATTGCCGGGTCCTACATCGCGGGAGGGTTTATTCCGCTCTCGCCCTACATGATTTTGCACAGTTCAAGGCTCGCACTAGTGTGGTCAGCGGCCGTGACGCTCATCGCGCTGGGGGTCTTTGGCTTCATCAAGGGCCGCTTTACCGGCTCACGCCCTGGCCGCTCTGCCTTGCAAACCATTGTAATTGGGGGACTTGCAGCCGGAGCCGCCTTCCTCATCGCGAAAGCCATTTCCTAAAGCCAATTCGGCAAGAAAATAGTTTTTATTTTCATTGACTGAATGAGCATTCATTCATTACTATGAACTCAACTTAATAGGCGCGCGTCGTTGCCATCCTCACCCCACATCTTACGACGCGCGCTGCTTGTATTTTGAGGCCGTTTATTCGATGAGGAGAGCACAAGTGAATAGTCATCGTCCTCTTCTTCGCACTCATTCTGCGTCATCCCCCAAAGTTCATCTTGAATTCGCCACCTCGCACAACCGAAGTTCATAAATCTCGCGTATCGGGAATCGCGTCTTAATCAACGTAGCCCAGTCCGGCTCACTTGCGCCGGCACAAAGTTGGAGCGCTTGAGTATCCATGCAGAAACGCATCGATAAGGTTGCCGTCTTAGGCGCGGGCACCATGGGAGCCCGCATCTCCGCGCACCTGGCCAACGCCGGTGTTCCCTCGTACCTGTTCGACATTGTTCCCCCCGACGCCGACGGTCCCGCGCGCAACCGCATCGCCGCCGCCGGAAAAGAAGCCGCGGTGAAATCGAAGCCTGCGGCCTTCATGAAGCCTTCACTCGAATGCCTGGTCACCATCGGCAACTTCGACGACGACCTCAAGAAGCTCGCCGAAGTTGACTGGATCATCGAGGCCGTCATCGAAGACCTCGAGCTGAAGCGCGAACTCCTCCGCAAGGTCGACGCCGTCCGCAAACCGGGAACCATCATCACCACCAACACCAGCGGCCTGCCCATCGCCAAAATCGCCGAAGGCTTCTCCGACGACTTCCGCCGCTCGTGGTTCGGTACGCACTTCTTCAATCCGCCGCGCTACATGCGGTTGCTCGAAATCATTCCCACTGCCGATTCCGACCCGGCCGCGATGAAAGTGATCGCCGACTTCTGCGATCTGCATCTCGGCAAGAGTGTCGTCCGTGCCAAAGACACGCCGAACTTTATCGCAAACCGCATCGGCACCTTCTCCATGCTCAACGTCATGCGCGTCATGCAGGAAATGGACCTCAGCGTCGAAGAAGTGGACGCCCTCACCGGCACCGCCGTCGGCTGGCCCAAGACCGGCACCTTCCGTCTCGGCGATCTCGTCGGCCTCGACATTCTCGGTCACGTCGTTCGCAATGGCGCCTTCAATATCAAGGACGAACGCAGCGAACTGACGCTGCCTCCGTTCTTCCTCGAGATGCTCAACCGCAAGTGGCTGGGCGACAAGACCAAGGGCGGCTTCTACAAGAAGCAGAAAGGTCCCGACGGAGAGAAGCGCTTCGCCCTCGAGTGGAAGACCCTCGAATATCGCGAACAGCAGCGGCCTAAGTTCCCTGCCCTCGAAATGGCGAAGAACATCGACGATCTCGGCGAGCGCCTACGCACGCTGATCGCGCCCTCGAAAGATAAGGCCAACCAGTTCCTCTGGAACGTGCTCTCCGATCTGTGGACCTACTCCGCCAACCGCGTTCCCGAAATTGCTGACTCCGTCGTCGAGATCGACAAGGCGATGAAGACCGGCTTCAACTGGGAGCTCGGCCCCTTTGAGCTGTGGGACACCGCCGGCGTCGCCCAGACCGTCGAGCGCATGAAGAAAGAAGGCCGCCCGATCGCGGCCAATGTCGAGAAGCTTCTCGCCTCTGGTAAGACGACCTGGTACGCCGACGATCCCAAGACCGCCAGCGGCCGCAAGTACTTCGACATCGCCACCGCCGACTACAAGCCCGAAGAAGTTCCTGCCGGAGTCTGGTCGGTCACCGTCGCCAAAAAAGCTAACGGCGTGGTCAAGAAAAACGCCGGAGCCTCGCTGATCGATCTTGGCGACGGCGTCGCCTGCATCGAGTTCCACTCCAAGATGAACTCTCTCGGCGGCGATATCGTCTCGCTCATCACCCAGACGCTCAAGAACGGAGTCGGCGCCGAAAACTTCGACGCCTTCGTCATCACCAACGACGCCGGAAACTTCTCCGTCGGCGCCAACATCATGATGCTGCTGATGGCTGTGCAGGAAGAAGAGTGGGACGAAGTTGACATGGCCATCCGTCAGTTCCAGAACATGACGCAGGCCATCAAGTTCTCGCCTAAGCCGGTCGTCGTCGCGCCCTTTGGCATGACCCTCGGCGGAGGCACCGAAATCACCCTGCATGCCCACGCGCGCCAGCCGCACGCCGAACTTTACGCTGGACTGGTCGAAGTCGGCGTCGGCCTGCTGCCCGGCGGTGGCGGATGCAAAGAGATGACCATCCGCGCCATTCACAAGGCCACGCACATTCGTCCACAAGGACGCGGCGAGAGCGTCGAACTCATGGAAGCCATGAAACAGGCTTTCGAAACCGTCGCCATGGCGAAGGTCTCCACTTCGGCGCTGGAAGCCAAGGGTCTGGGCTTCCTCTCACCGGGTGACAACATCAGCATGAACCGGGAGCGCGTACTGAGCGATGCCAAAGAGCGCGCGTTAGAGATGGTCCACGAAGGCTATCGTCCGCTGACCATGCGCAATGACATTCCGGCTCCGGGCGAAAGCATCCTGGCGACACTGAAGATGGGCGTGCACATCATGCGGCAGGGTGAGTTCATCAGCGACCACGAGGTCAAGATCGCCGGCAAAGTCGCAGAAGTCCTCTGCGGAGGCGAAGTCAACCCGGGCACCTTGGTCAGCGAACAGTACCTGCTCGACCTGGAGCGCGAGGCCTTCAAATCGCTCTGTGGCGAAAAGAAAACGCAGGAGCGCATTCAGTACACGCTGAAGACAGGGAAGACGCTGAGAAACTAGCCGACAGCCCAAATGGCGATTGACGACCAACTCGACCAAGTACGACAGCAATACCCTGAAGAGGCGGCCAACGTAGGTTTTGAAGGGGCCATGTACCTGCTGTCTTTAGTGCCCCAGACTGGGCCAGTTGCCGCCATCATTCAGGGCTTGCGCGAACACTTCTCGTCGTTGCGCGCGATACACAGACTGCAGGCACTATTCGACGCGTTGGAGGCGACGGTCCGGAGACAAGGGAAATCGCTCGACGACCTCAGAGCACAAATTGGCAATCCGCGAGCAGCTGAAAGCATTATTCGCGCTGTCGAGATCACCGTGCAGATTTCGAATGAATGGAAGATCGAAAACTTCGGGAAGATACTTGGCAGCCAAGCAGCTTCGGGCGACTCCGACGGATGGGACGAGGCATCAGCGCTTGTCGAAGACCTCTCGCGGTTGACCGACGACGATATCAAGGCACTAGAAGTCTTGGTTCGTCATCAGTCCCATTTCGTGAAATTAAACCCTACGACTCATGACTACAACAATTTGGTTGCCTCAATGCGAGCGATATTCCAAGAGCTAGACTCCAGCCGTGTTGGTCGAGGCGAGTTCTATTCACATGCGTTCAGGCTTATCGGATTCGGATTGGCCGTTCCCCTTAACTTCAGCCCCTCCGCTATGGGGCCACAGGACCAAGGCGTTGGAGTCACTCTGAGGGGTGTTCGTCTGATGAAGATGTTGGGAGATATTTAGGTGTCGAGACGGTTAAGTTGCCAAAGCCGCGGAGCGGCGACGAGCTTTTAGCCGTGGGCGTAAGCCCGCGGTGAATGGCGAATAAGAGACCCGGAAGCCGCAGAGCGGCGACCTGACATTAACTAGCGAGTTACGATACCGAAGTAACAAAATGGTCAAAATAGCCCAAAACTCGACCCGTAACTCCTTACCCGAGATATGGATACGTATAACTCATTTTGAATCATACTCATGTGAACAATTTTCGCACAAACCATTGATTCTAAACAACCGTCAATCACGTGTTTTCACATGGCGGCGCGGTATGTGCCGCAGCCATGAATTTAACTATTTGTTAACTAACTTTGAGCTTGTTGCTAATTGCTAGTTGCTAGGAGCTCCTGATGCGTGAAGTCGTAATCGTTAGTGCCGTCCGTACCCCGGTCGGCAAGGCCTACAAAGGAACCCTGCGCGCCACCCGTCCTGACGACCTCGCCGCCTACGCGATCAAGGGCGCGCTTGAGCGCGTCCCCCAGCTCGATCCCAAAGAGATCGAAGACGTCATCCTCGGGTGCGCCATGCCCGAAGCCGAACAGGGCATGAACGTCGCCCGCATCGCTTCCCTGCGGGCTGGCTTACCGGTGGAGGCCTCCGCCATCACTATCAATCGCTTCTGCTCCTCCGGATTACAGGCAATCGCCCAGGGCGCCGAGCGCATCATGGCCGGCGGGGCCGAGGTCGTGGTGGCCGGCGGCGTCGAGTCGATGACCATGATCCCCATGGGCGGCAACAAGGTCTCGGCCAATCCCTGGCTGGTGGCGAACTATCCCGACTCCTACCTCTCGATGGGACTCACGGCCGAGCGCCTCGCCGCCCGCTTCAACATCACCCGCGAGCAGGCCGACCAGTTCTCGGTCGACAGCCATAAGAAAGCCATTGCCGCCATCGAAGCAGGCAAATTCGACGACGAGCTTGTGCCCGTCCCTGTGAGTTTCACTACGCCCAACGGCTCGAAGCCCAAACGCACCGAAATTATCTTCAAGATGGACGAAGGCCCCCGCGCCGACACTTCGCTGGAAGCCCTGTTGGCGCTCAAACCGGCTTTCCATGTGAAAGGCACCGTCACTGCCGGGAATTCGTCGCAAATGTCCGACGGGGCAGCGGCGGCAATCGTGATGTCCGCTGATCGCGCGAAGGCGCTGGGTCTCAAGCCGTTGCTGCGCTATGTCGGATACGCCACGGCAGGCTACAAGCCGGAAGAGATGGGCCTCGGCCCGGTCTTCGCGATTCCAAAAGTCTTGAAAATCGCTGGTCTCAAGCTCAGCGACATCGACGTGATCGAGTTGAACGAAGCGTTCGCAGCTCAGTCCCTGGCGGTGATTAAAGAAGGGGGCCTTGACGCGTCCATCATCAATCCGAATGGAGGCGCGATTGCCCTGGGTCATCCCCTGGGATGCACTGGAGCCAAGCTGACCGCGAGCATCATCCGGGAACTCAACCGCCGCAAAGCGCGCTACGGCATGGTGACCATGTGCGTCGGCGGCGGCATGGGCGCCGCAGGTATTTTCGAGAATTTGCAATAAAGATTTTCACCACGGAGGCACGGAGAACACGGAGAAGATCAATCGAGTCTTAAAGAGGCCGGCGGCGACAGAGGGATTTTGAACTTAACAGCTGTTGTCGCAATTGCAAGGTTTTAGATAACAAATGTTCTTCTCCGTGCCCTCCGTGCCTCCGTGGTGAAAACGATTTCTGAAGTTCAATAAGTGAGGGTTCCCATGGCGACGACTACAGCAACAGCTCCCAAGACGAAAACTACGGGCGGAAGCTTTCTGCTCGAAGACCACAACCTTGACAACGTATTTACCCCGGAAGACTTCAACGAAGATCAGCAGATGGTCGTAAACCTCGCGGCCGAGTTCGCGACCAACGAAGTCGTCCCCAACGCCGAAAAGATGGAGCACAAGGACTGGTCCGTCTGCCGCGACCTGCTTAAGAAGGCCGCCGAAATGGGCCTGACCAATGCCGACATCCCCGCCGAATATGGCGGCTCCGACATGGACAAGGTCTCGTCGGCCATCATCTCCGACTTCATGTCGAAGTACGGCAGCTTCATGGTGACCCTCGGCGCGCACAGCGGTATCGGCACCCTGCCCATCGTTTTCTTCGGCACCGAAGAGCAGAAGAAAAAGTACCTGCCCAAACTCGCGACGGCCGAAATCGTAGGCGCCTACGCGCTCTCGGAAAGCACGAGCGGCTCCGACGCCATGAACGCGCGCACCCGCGCCGTGCTTTCGCCCGACGGCAAGCACTACATCCTCAATGGCGAGAAGATGTGGATCACCAACGCCCACTTCGCCGATTTGTTCACCGTTTTCGCCAAGATTGACGGCGAGAAGTTCACCGCCTTCCTGGTCGAAAAAGACTTCCCCGGCTTCTCGGTCGGCGCGGAAGAAAAGAAGCTGGGCATCCGCGGCTCCTCCACTGCCCCGCTCATTCTGAATGACTGCAAGGTCCCGGTGGAGAACGTGGTCGGCGAGATCGGCAAAGGCCACATCATCGCGTTCAATATCCTGAACGTCGGCCGCTTCAAGCTGGGCGCAAGTTGCGTTGGTGGTGCCCGCTCGTCACTGGTCACCGCAATTTCGTACTCCAAGGAACGCAAGGCCTTCACCAAGAGCATCGCCGACTTCGGCCTCATCCGCGAGAAACTGGCCCAGATGGCCGTCGGCATCTATGCCGGCGAGTCGATGGTCTATCGCACGGTCGGCATGATGGACACCGCCCTCGGGCTCATCGAAAAAACTCCCGAAACCGTACGCAAGGCCATCGAAGAGTATGCCGTCGAGTGCTCCATCATCAAGGTGCAGTGCTCGGAGATGCTCGACTTCGTGGTGGACGAGACGGTGCAGATCTATGGCGGCTACGGCTTCGTCGAAGAGTATCCCGCCGAGCGCGCCTATCGCGATTCGCGCGTGAACCGCATCTTCGAAGGCACCAACGAAATCAACCGCATGATTATCACCGGCTGGCTGCTCAAGCGAGCCATGAGCGGACAGCTTGCCCTGCTTCCGGCCATCAAGAAGACCATGGACGAAGTGATGGCGGGCCCGTCATTCGAGGAACTGGAAGGCGCCCTGGCTGCGGAACAGAAAATCGTAAGCAATGCCAAGAAGCTTTCGATGCTCGTAGCTGGGGCGGCTTCGCAGAAGTACATGCAGAAGCTGGCCGATCAGCAGGAAATCATGGGCGCGATCGCCGACATGGTGATTGAGGCGTTCACCATGGATTCCTGCCTGCTGCGTGCACGCAAGTTCATCGAGACACAAGGCGAACAGAAAGCTGCTCTCGTGACCGCAATGACCCAGATCTACATTGCGGGTGCAATGACGCGGCTCGAAGCCTCAGCAAAGAAAGTGATCGCCGCCGTGGCCGAAGGCGACATGCTGCGCACTCAGATGGCGATCGTACGCAGGCTGGTGAAGTTCGAACCGGTCAATGTGATTGCCTTGCAGGAGCAGGTCGCAGCGCGTGTGCTCGAGACGGGAAAGTATGTAACAGTTTAGAAAAGCCTTAACCACAGAGGCACGGAGACACTGAGATTTTAAATCTTTCTCTGTGTTCAGTGCCTCTGTGGTGATTCTTCTTTCTCTTTGCGGATCTCTTCCATCACCGATGCGATGAGCTCCTTTGCATCGGTAATGCCCTTCATCACGATCTGGATATCCATCGCGGGCTTCCCCGCTTGCCGCGCGCTCTGGCAGTAGACTCCATGCTGACCCACCATGGTGAGCGCATCGGTCAACGAGTCGAGTGCGACAGCCAAGCGTCCTCGCGCTTTTCCCATGCGGAATTCGTAGTGCTCCAGCTCTTCGCGCTTTTCATCCAGTACGCTCATAGCTTGATTGTAACGTCCCCCGCGAACGTGAATAATAGGGGCGCGCTATCAGTCGCAAGATTTGAACGTCATAGGAGAGTGCAATGCAGAAGAGTCCCGTAATCTACTTCGCCGTAATCCTCGCAATCATCGCCACAGGTGTGAGCGCATATGCGCAACAGCCGCCGGCCAGTCCTCCGGGAACCGCATCGGTCACCTTCGCCGACGGAAAAACCGTGACTATCAATTATTCGCGGCCTTCGATGAAGGGACGGCAGATTTTTGGCGGGCTGGTTCCCTACGGACAGGTGTGGCGCACCGGAGCGAACGCGGCGACCAGCCTGAAGACCGACGTAAACCTAACGATCGGGGGCGCGAACGTGCCCGCAGGAAGTTATACCCTTTACAGCATCCCCAGCGAGAGTGGCTGGAAGCTGATCATCAACAAACAGACTGGTCAATGGGGCACTGATTACGAAGAGAAAGATGACTTAGCTCGCGTTGATATGAAAGTCGCAAACAACGCCAGTCCGACCGAGCAGTTCACTATCTCTCTCGATAAATCGGGAGCAAGCGGGGCTACTTTGAAGCTCGACTGGGCCGGTACGACTGCGAGCGTCGCCATTAGCGAAAAGAAGTAGGAGACCCTCATGGACAAGAACACCAAGATCGAAATTCGCCGCTGCCTGGTTTGAACCGACAAGAGACGCTTGGCCGGGAGCCTGAAGCGCGAACTCAATTCGAAATACGGCATCAGTCTGAAGGTAAGCCATGCCTACGGAGAGCTGGAGGTTCTCGTCAACGACCGGAGCCTCTTCGCATTTTCCCGGGCGCAACGTATCCCGACGGTCGAAAGTCTAATGCATTTGGTTGGGGTCGAATTGTCGCCGGTAGTGAATACGAGCTTCGATCGCGACGGTTAGACGGGAAGCTGCTCCTGCAACCACCCTGCCTCGACGACTTTGGGTTCTGCAGTTAGGTCGAGCACGAGATTTTCCAGCACGAACCGCTTGCTGACTGGATTGGAGCGCAACGCGAGATCGGCGCGAGCGATGCGCCTTATAGCGGTTGTGAGTTCGCGCCGCGACTTATAACGACGCGCTTGACGGATGATATCCTCCGCTGCAAACGGCGGAACACGGAAGCCCTGCCATAGTGCCTGCCATAACGCACGCGAGTCGCGCACGTTGCGCTCGAAGATCACCAGCATCTGACGGAAGGTGCGCGACAGCATGTACAGGTGGCCGATAGCGGCCTCTTCACCATCGCCTGTATTGAGGATGGCGTCGAGCACCGCGAGGGCGCGAGCTCGGTCGCAGGCCGAAATTGCGTCAGTGAGTTCGTAGAACGAGCGTTGCTTGGCTGCGAGAACCATGGTCTCAACGTCGCCTAAGGTGATGCGTTTCTTCTCTCCGACAAACAGAACGAGTTTTTCAAGTTCGTTGGCGACCATCATCATATCGCCACCCAATGAGTCGACCAACTCGCGTGCGGCGTCGGCATCGAGCTTAACGTCTTGCGAGCCGGCGGCATCGGTGGCCCACTTTACCGCGTCCCCCTCATCGACACGCGCAAACTCCAGCACGGTGCAATGCTCTCCCAGCGTCTCGCGGATGCGTTCATAGCGGTCCTTGTCTTGCAATTCCATGCGGCGCACATCGGCAGGAATACTGATGTGGTCGGCCACAAAAACGACGAGCGCATCCGGATTAGGATTCTTGAAGTAGTCTTCGATAGCGGCAAACTCGTCGTCGTGCTTACCACGGGTGTAGAGGTTTTTCACGCCGCGGATAAAAAATACCTGGAACGGCGCCATGAGCGAAGGAGTGCGGGCGCGGTCGAGCGCATGCTGCAACTCAACTTCGCTGAGGTCCATGTCGTAGACGCTCAGTTCGCGAACGTCGGCAGGGACTAACTGCTGCAGAACGGCATCGCGGCAGCGCTTACGAAAGAACGCCTCGTCGCCAACAAACACGTATCCCGGTGCCAACTTGCGGGCCTCGACATCCGCTACGAACCGGTCCGAAGCGGCGAAGCTGCGCATTAATACGCCTCCAGAATGTTGTTCACCAGCGACTTGGCGAACTCCTTGGAAACGCGCAGGAACGCTGGATTCGATTCGTCGAAGAAGCTACTGACATCGCGGGACACCTGGTATTGCTCGCGATAGGTATAGTTCGGGTTGTCCCACAGGGTCTTCCCCGATTTGCTGACCAGGGAAATCTTCACGCTTAGCGTGACTACAGAAGACGAAATGCGTCCGGTCACTGAATCGTAGGTTAATGGGTCATTCGAAGTCCTTACGACAATTCCCTGAAGGGTCGCATCCGCGGTACCGTCATTATTGGTGGTCACCACGCGGAAGTTAGTGCGACTGTGGAATTCCTGCACTACGGCCGCGGTGAGTGTCTGCTCAATGCGGAAGGTCTGGGTTATGTTCGTGAACATCGGTACATAGATAGTGTGAATGTCGGCTGGCAACCGAACCGCGTTACCACTCGTGTGGTAGCCGCATCCAGACGTTCCGAGCATGGTGATTAACGCGAGAACCACCGCCATCCACCCGGACCGCTGCACCCTCATCACTGCACAGTCCCACGCGGACGTCCAGGAATCAGCGATTCAGCGCATTCAACCGCAGCCACTGCCGAGACGCGCAGGTTGTCCGACGCTGCCCAGATCCAGAATCCATTGTCTCGTTCTGCATCATGCCGAACTAGCACTTGAATCTGCTCCTGCCCTGCTGCATTCACATTGCTGGGCGCATCTTCTCCGCCCGGCGAGATCTCGACGTGTTCTCCCGCCAGGGCCGACGTAAAGGCCTCGGGCTTCGTCGGATGCTCCAGTTCAATGTAAAGCGAAAAGGCGTGGCCATGAAAGATGGGAGCCTGTAAGAGCATCAGCGAAGGTACGGCTGCTTTGTCGTGAACGATGCTGGCGAAGTCGCGCCGAATGCGCTTTTCTACCGTCTCCAGCGACGGTGCAGATTTCGTGCCGTAGCGATCGATCAGGTTGAAGGCAACCTGCGAGTCGAACACCGTCTTGGGAAGTTGCTGGAAGGAGAGCAAATTCACGGTTTGCTCGTGCAGTTCGTCCATACCACGTTTGCCGCGCTCGGAGGCCGGCTCGAAAACAGTCACGTTAGACCGTGCTATCTTGCCAGCCTTACCGGCACGCAATAGTAAGAGCGCCAAAACCATGGCCGCGGGGTGCGCGATCCTGACTGGCGTAGTTCCCAATTCTACTTGAGGTATATAACCGAGTTCCCGCTCGATCCAGGGCGCACGCAAGACCACCCCCGCGACATCTTCGAGCCCGTTCGACAGATCGATAATGTCACTTCCCGCTTTCTTCGCGATGCCCCACGTGTTGCGCGTGAATGAATCGTCAGAAGCGAAGAAGGTGAAATCCACAGACTCCATGTGCTCGGGCAGCACATTCTGGATAAAAGTCGGCTCGTCGCCTACGGCGTCCAACTGTCCCAAGGTTTCGTCGTCGTCGAGCAGCCGAATATCGTGCGCGGGAAAACTGCGGTCGGTAAGCACATCTTTGAGTTCGCGCCCTTTGAGGCTGGCAGCTCCTACAATGGCAACGCGAAACAAACCACCCCAGCTTCCAGCCTCGGGGTGGACGGGCACAGCAGTCTTGGGATCACTTTTCATCAGGCGTGTGAGGCCTCATCCTGAGGCGGAGGTGGAGGCAGCGTGGGCCGCCGGAAGACAAAAGAGAGCCGCGCCAGAATTCCGGCTAGTGTGTAGACCAGAGCAATTAGAAACAAAACGTAGCGTGAGAAAAACCAGCCGAGTCCAATGATTCCGCCGAAGACGATGATCCACCTGAAATTCATGGGGCGGCCAAGGTTAAGTTCTTTAAAACTGTAGAACCGCCAGGTGCTCACCATGAGGAAGGCAAGCGCGAACACGAAGACGCCCCATCCAATCGAGAGCCACCAGGCTTGCAGCGGATTTCCGCTGACGAAGTGAACGACTGCGGCAATAACTCCCGCACCCGCCGGTATCGGCATGCCAACAAAATATTTCCGTCCAGGGCGTCCGGGATTGGAGGGCTGAGGATTGACCTGAATATTGAAGCGCGCCAATCGCGCAGCTCCCGCCATCAGGAAAACGAAAGTAGCGATAGCTCCAAGCTGCACCACTTTGTTGCGCAACTCAAAGTCGTCCATCGCCGGAAGGGCGCGGAAGCCCCATAGCCAAGCGAGAATTGCCGGTGCAATGCCAAACGCGATGACGTCGGCCAGCGAGTCCAGTTCCCGTCCAAACGCACTGGCGGTGTTGGTCAGCCGGGCAATTCGGCCGTCGAGGCCGTCGAACAGGATGGCGAAACCGATCGCCTTAGCAGCCTGGTCGAAGTGCCACGGATCGCCTGCGGTTCCTTGAATGGCCTGCGATATGGCGTAGTAGCCGGCGGCAATATTGACCGCCGTGAACAAGGAAGGCAAAACGTAGAGGCCCTTGTGTCTCGGGCGCGGGCGCGAGACTACGCGCTGCGTTTCCATCGGCTGATCGCTCATCGCGCCTCCGCAGCGTCGTGAGTCATGCGGATGGCGACACGCGATCGGGACACTGCCAGCAATGAGGAGCCCCCGGCGACATGATCGCCAAGCTTCACTTTGATTTCTGCCGCTGCGGGCAGGATCACGTCGACCCGCGACCCAAACTTGATGAGGCCGACCCGCTCGCCGCACGCCACGCGATCGCCCACTTTCTTGTTGAACACGATTCGGCGCGCCAGTAATCCCGCAATCTGTTTGAACACGACGGTGCAGCAGTCGCCCTTCACGGTTACGATATTCTGCTCGTTCTCCTCGGCGGAGATTGCCCCCATCGCGTTTCCGAATTTGCCGCGCCTGTAAGTGACGTCAGTGACAAGACCTGAAATCGGCGACCGGTTCACGTGTACATTAAACACATTCAGGAAAATACTGATGCGGATGCACTCCTCGCCTTTCATCCGCACGGCCGAAATATCGGTCACTTTACCATCGGCGGGAGACGCGATCGCGCCGTCGTCCGAGGGAATCAACCGCTCCGGATCTCGAAAGAACCACAGGAAGAACGCGCCTAACAACAGTGGCACCACGGCCAGCGCCGGCACCGTCAGCCAACCCACGAGCAGGGCGACCGCCAGGCAAGCAAAGCCATAATAGTAGCCATCACGGACCATGAGTATCCCAACGATTATAAGACCTCAAGCGAATGCGTGTGGCTGATATCGAGGAAATCCCAAGAGTACGCGGATCTTGCAGGGGTGCGGCTCTTTGATTGCCGGCACAAGCAGATAGACATCCACCTTGACGGTAAGTTGAGGGAATTTACCGCCGAGCAATACAGCTACAACTGGATTACGCGACCTGGTGGCCGCTACGGAACTGCTGTTCCAGCGATTCCATCTGGTCTTTCAGGCGAAGTTTCAGCTTCTTCAGGCGCACTTCCTCCAGCTTCTCATCTTCACTCAAGTACTTCTTGGTGACGAGGGCATCGAGCCGTTGAGAATACTGCGAATGCTCCTCTGACAGTTTGCGGAAAATTTCGTTGCTGGCCAGAAGCTGATCACGAACCTGAGTTGCCATTCAGTGGACCTCCGAAGATGATGGGGCGATGAAGACGTTAGCACACAGTTTTTTCGGTCTCAAGGGATTTTGTCACAAGACTGCAATAGAAGTCGATAGAGGATGGCGTCTTCGTCGGGCGACTGGTAGTATCTTCTTCGCCGTCCCTCGGCCGTAAACCCAATCTTTTCATAGAGTCGCCGGGCGGGGATATTTGATTCCCTGACTTCCAGAATGATCGCCTCACCTCGAGCGGCGCTCACTTCACCGGCTAAACGGCGGACCAACGCGGATCCAACACCCGTCTGGCGCCGGTTCTCGTCGACCACGATGTTTTCGATTTCCCATTCATCGTTCAAGCAACGGGCGATCAGGAACGCGACAACAAGCTCGACGCCCGACTTACAGGTAGCAACGAAGGCAATCCTGTGCGGTACTTCAGCGGCGAATAGCGCTTCGTATTGCGCGGCGCTCCAGTGGGCTGCTGTCGGAGTTTGCGCTTCAAGCTGGCGGATGTTAGGAAGATCGGCGGGAGTGGCTCGGCGAATCGACAGCAAGATCATCTCTTGGGTAGCGAGAACAGTTCAGCGTCGGAGCGCCGAATGTAGTTTGCGTCAAGCGTGGCCGGGTCGACGACTTCACCGGCCAGCAATTTGCCCAGTCCAATGAGGGCGATAGCATCCGCTTGCAACGGCTCGACCAATGTCCTGGAGGACTCGGCAAGCTTTGCAAATGTAGTAATGAGCCGTGACTTCGCGGGGAGCCGCGTCAGAAAATCGTCGAGTTTTTCAATCGACTGTTGGACGAGCCTCGCCCTGTTGTTGCGGATCTCGTACTCTCCAACATAAAGTTCACCGCGACCGGCGTCGAGAACCGTAGCTACCTGTTCGCCGTCGTGGACGTGTGTAACGGCGAGCGCTTCGAGCATCGAAACCGCCGCCAGCGGTTTGCCGAGAGCCTCGCACAGAGCCTTGACGGTGGACAGACCGACTCGCAGCCCGGTGAATGATCCTGGTCCATCGACAACAATCAGTCCATCGAGTTGCGATTTGGCGAGGTTGGCCCGCTCCAACAAATCGGCGATGCACGGCACCAGGCGCGCCGAGTAGGTTCCACCTTCAAGCGTGTGGAGTCCAAGCGTTTCGAAGGATTTGGCATCTCCCCGACATATCGCCACACTGCCTTGTCGGCCCGAGGTGTCAACCGCGAGAACGTACATGGCCAGCCGTAGTGTTCGCGTCTTCCACGAGTTCCAACAAAACGCCCCCCGCACTGGCGGGATGCACGAAGACGTAGCGGTGTCCGCCGGCGCCGACCTTAATTTCTTCGTTGATGAGCCGCGTGCCGGAAGCTTTCAGCCGGTCGACAGTTCCTGCGAGATCATTCACGTGCAACGCAATGTGGTGTAATCCCTGGCCGCGCTTTTCCAGGAATTTCGCAATTGTGGATTCGGGAACCGTCGGCTCCAACAACTCGATGCGGCTCTCGCCAACGGGAACCATAGCCACGCGAACCTTCTCCGCCTCAACAACTTCTTCCGGCATCACCGTCAGCCCAAGCCTCTCGTAGAACTGTTTGGCTTCGGCCAGTGACTTCACGGCGATGCCCAGGTGATCGATTTGCGTCATGCGTGTTTCCCCAGTTCTCCCACAATCTCTTCCACCAGAGAATACGGGTCGCGTTTATGTTCAGCAACCTCGGCGGCGTAACGCTCGGCCTCGCCATTGCCGAGGTAGTCCGTCACCACCCGCTGAAACAGGGCGTCACGCAGCATCTCGGTAATGCGTTTCCGCCAGTTTTCAATCCGTCGGTTCAGGCCCAACTCGCTCTTGCCCAAATGCGCGCGGTAACTCTCGATGGCTTGCAGCACCTCGGATACGCCAGTCCCGTCGCTAGCCACGGTCTTCACAATCGGAGGAGTCCAGTGGTCCTTACGCATCGCCAGCGATTGCATGGCCCGAATCTCGCGCTCGACACGCTCAGCACCGTCGCGGTCGGACTTGTTGATGACGAACACGTCGGCGATCTCCATGATGCCGGCTTTGATGATCTGGACGTCGTCGCCCATACCCGGAACCAGCACGACCACCGTTACATCGGCAAGGGTCACGATATCGACTTCGTCTTGCCCGACACCGACAGTCTCGATCATCACCAGGTCGCGCCCGCTGGCGTCGAGCACCGTCGCCACGTCGGCCGTGGTGCTGGCCAGCCCGCCAAGCGAGCCGCGCGTTGCCATGCTGCGAATGTAGATGCCCGCGTCAGCGTAATGCGACTGCATCCGAATGCGATCACCCAGAATCGCTCCCCCGCTAAACGGGCTGGTGGGATCGACCGCCACGATGCCAATAGTCTTGTTTTGCTTGCGGTACTCGCGCGCGATCTGATCGACCAGCGTGCTCTTGCCCGCGCCCGGCGAACCAGTCAGGCCCAGCAGCATCGCGTTACCGCTATACGGAAAGAGTGCCTTCAAAAGTTCGACCGACTCCGCCGTACGATCTTCAACGACAGAGATCGCACGGGCCAGTGCGCGTGGATTGCCTGAGCGCACGCGGGTAACGAGTTCCTGAATGTGGCCGCTCGTAGTCAACGTGGGAATGGTGTGAGCCTCAGTCTTTCAGCACTTGCCGCGCAATTACCAGTCGCTGGATCTCGCTGGTGCCTTCGCCGATGGTGCATAACTTCACGTCGCGATAAAACTTTTCTGCCGGATAGTCCTTGATGTACCCATACCCGCCGTGAATTTGGACGCACTCATTCGCGCAGCGCACCGCGACTTCGCTGGTGAACAACTTCGCCATCGACGATTCCTGCGTGGTCTTCATACCGCGCGTCTTTCATCGCTGCGGCACGATGCGTCAACAGGCGTGCGGCATCGATCTCGGTCGCCATGTCCGCCAGCTTGAAACTAATCGCCTGAAACTCGGCGATCGCTTTGCCAAATTGCTTGCGCTGCTTGGCGTACTTCACCGCCGCTTCGTAGGCGCCCTGCGCCATGCCGAGTCCAAGCGCTGCGATGGAGATCCGCCCGCCATCTAGCACGCGCATGGCGTCGATGAAGCCGTCGCCTTCTTTGCCTAGCAGGTTCTCGGCGGGAACTTCGCAGTCCTCGAAGACCAACTCCGAGGTATCGCTCGCACGCAGCCCAAGCTTGTTCTCTTTCTTTCCGGCACGAAAGCCCTTGGTTCCCTTCTCCACCACGAACGCCGACAGTCCGTGCGTGTGGGCAGTCTTGTCGGTCACCGCAATCACCACGGCGACATCGGCATAATGGCCGTTGGTGATGAACGTTTTCGTCCCGTTCAGCACCCAGTTCTTTCCCTTGCGTACCGCCGAGCAGCGCGCACCACCTGCATCGGAACCCGAGCCCGGTTCAGTCAACCCCCATGCTCCGATGAACTCTCCACTCGCCAGCTTGGGGATGTACTTCCGCTTTTGCTCTTCGTTGCCCGCAAGAAAGATATGGTTCGAACCCAGCGACGTATGCGCCGCAACGATAATGCCGATCGAGCCGTCCACCCGCGACAGCTCTTCGATCGCGGTCACGTACTCGACGTAACCCATACCCGATCCGCCGTACTCCGTCGGGAAAATGATGCCCAGCAGACCGAGCTTGCCCAGCTCCTTCACCGTCGCCTGCGGAAACTCACTGGCCTCGTCCCACGTCATAACATTGGGCGCGATTTCGCGCTCGGCGAACTCCCGCACCATCTTCTTCAGTTGCAGCTGTTCATCCGAGAGCTGGAAATCCAAGCAATCCTCCGCGCTCGCCACGCGCAGCTCTCCTGTGTGGGCCTGAATGCGTTGGCGAAACTAACGATTATCCCACACCAGCAGGCGTGAAAGAAATGACGCTGATTTAGTGAGCGACCTTCGCCCCGATGACCGATGCGACGATCTCGAGCGCCTGCGTGCACTGCTCACGGGTCAGGTCCAGGTGCGTAACAAACCGGATCTGCTCCGGCCCAACGCCGTTCGCTAGCACCTTCCGGCCGGCCAGCATGCATGACATCTCTCCGCAGGTCATGCCGGTTGCAGTGATGTCGCAAATTACGATGTTGGTATGTACCTTGGAGGGGTCGATCTTGAATCCCGGAATCTTGGACAGTCCTTGCGCCAAGAACTTTGCATTGGCATGATCGTTTGCCAGTTTCGGTGGGCCCTGTTCGAGTGCAATCAATCCGGCAGCCGCAAGAATTCCAGCCTGTCGCATGCCTCCGCCGAGCGCCTTGCGGTAAATGCGTCCGCGGTCAATCAACTCTGCGTCGCCAACCAGCATGGACCCCACGGGTGCGCCGAGTCCCTTCGACAGGCAGAACATCACGGTATTGGCCTTCGCGGTCAACCGATCGACAGCAACACCGAGCGCGACCGAGGCATTGAATATGCGCGCTCCATCGAGATGCACCGGCAGTCCGAGTTCGTGCATTCGGTCACAGACTTCGTCGAAAACCGCTGGGGCGGTAACGCTGCCGCCCGCGAAGTTGTGCGTGTTCTCCACACAGAGCAGCCCGGTCCGGGCGGAGTGATAACTTTTCGGCCGTAGTTTGGATTTCACGTGTTCCCATGTAATGACGCCGTCTTCGGTTGACAAGATACGTGGCACAACCCCTGAGAAGTGCGCCATCATTGCCATCTCGGAATTGAAAACGTGGCTGCGCTCCTCGCAGATGACCTCCTGTCCATGTGTGGTGTGAAGCTTGATTGCGATCTGGTTGCCCATCGTTCCGCTGGGGACGAACAGCGCAGCCTCACGCCCGAACATTTCGGCAGCACGAGCTTCCAGCCGATTGATGGTCGGATCTTCGGCGTAAACGTCGTCCCCTACCTCGGCTTCGAAAATCGCTTGTCGCATTTCCGGCGAGGGTTTGGTAACTGTGTCGCTGCGAAGGTCGATGATGGAAGGCGCTGGAAGGGACTTGTTCATAGGACATACTCGATTACAAGGTTAAATGATGAGTCCGTTCAAGGATATGCGTTTCCCGGCCACTCACACTCGCGCCGGCCGCTCGTCACGGATGAACCGCGCAAACACTTCGTTCGATAACAATCGACCACGTGAAGTCAAGCGCACGCGGTCGCCGTCACGTTGTAGCAAGCCGGCGTCGATCAACTCGTCAAATGCCGTAGCTAACTCATCGATTGCCGGTTGCCCGAATCGGCTCGCAATTCCCGCCAGCGACACACCACAATTCATCCGCAAGCCGAGAAAGAACGACTCCTCTAGCGCGTTTTGGGAATCGATGAGCGTCCGCGACGCCAGCAGTTGCTGCACGCGCGCGGCCACGAGCTGCGTGCTGTTGACCGCAGCCGAATAGACTTCTAGTGAATCCGGACTCGCGAATCGTACTGCCTCGATTCCCAGCTCCGCCAGAGTCGTACTTGCGGGCAGCATTGAGTGCGCATCTACGCCGAATCCCAAATACGGCTGGCGCGTCCAGTACTTCAGGTTATGCCGGGAATCGTGCAAACCAATACCATGCGTCACCGGTCGCGCGAAGTTAGAAATCTCGTACTGATTCACTCTGTCCTGCTCCAATCGTTCGCACGCCGCGAGATACAAGTCGGCGGTTAGGTCTTCGTCGGGCACAAAGTGCGCATGGTAGCGGTTGCCTCCGGCCAGCAACTCGCTGCCCAGTCGCGAATCTTCGTCCACCTCCAACATGTAGATACTCACATGCGGCACGCCAGTTGCCAGCGTTTCGGAGAGCGTGAACTCCCAGCTTTCCGCCGTCTGATGCGGCAATCCTGCAATCAGGTCAATTCCAATGTTCCCAATGCCACGCGTACGCAAGCGAGCAATGTCATCCAGCGTGACCGTCCTGCTGTGGAGCCGACCAACCGACGAACATTCCGCATCCACGAACGACTGCACGCCCAGGCTGACTCGGTCGACGCCGCAGCGCACCAAGGCATCCAGCCCCGGATTGCTAATCGTGCCGGGGGCACATTCCACCGCGATTTCCGCTTCCGACTCGACGTGAAAATTGTCGCGCACCGCCTTGAACAACCGCTCCAGTTGCTCAGACGCGAGCACCGATGGCGTCCCTCCGCCAAGGTAGATCGAGTCGACATTCTGCTCGACGTGACCGCCTAGATCTACAGCCATAACCTGGTTCGCTGCGATCTCGGCACAAACCTGCTCGACGTAGCGATCAAATACGGAGCGCGAGAACACGCCGGACGCGAAGTTGCAAAAGCTGCACTTGGTGCGGCAAAACGGCACCGAGATGTAAATTCCGAGAGACAATTTCGTAACAACCTTATTGCCAGCGGCACTGTCGCCAAATAATGCGATTCATCTATTATCACTTAGGTTGACCCGGCTGGGGTTAGAGCCCGTAATTACGCCCCGATGTTCAAGCCGGTGAATTCTTGCGGCTGCGGAGAAAGTCTGCGTGAAGAGGCGCGTCGTCATCACCGGCATGGGAGTGGTCAGCCCCAACGGAATTGGGAGTGACGAATTTTGCCGTAGCGTGCTCGCAGGTATAAGCGGGGTCCGCCGAATAACCCGCTTCGACGCCGCCGATCTTCCCGTGCAGATTGCCGGCGAAGTACGCGGCTTCGACGAACTGGCTTGGGTTGACGCCCACGAGCGCAAACATCTTTCGCGCGCGGTACCGCTGGCGCTGGCGGCCTCGACCGAAGCCCTCCAACAATCGGGCATTGAATCGTCGAAACTTTCGCTGAGCCAACAGCGCGAGATCGGCGTGGTGCTGGGCACTGGCGGAGGCGCACAGGACTTCTCCGAAGAAAACTACCGACTCTATTTCAACGGCAAGGCTAAGCAGGCGAGTATCTTCTCCATTCCCAGCGGGACAATGGGTACGATGTCGAGCGAAATCAGCATGCGCTTCGGCCTGCGCGGGATGAGTCACGTCATCACCACCGGGTGCACTTCCTCGACTGACGCTTTCGGTTATGCGCTGCGTGAAATTCAATTCGGCTTCATCCCGATGATGTTGGTCGGCGGTGTGGATACGCCCGTCGCTCCGGGAGTTATGAAGGGTTTCGCCCTGATGCGCATCATGACGAGTTCGTGGAACCACGCGCCCGAACGTGCCTCACGTCCGTTCTCCGCCGACCGAGACGGATTCGTGCTGGCCGAAGGCGCGTGGATGTTCGTGGTTGAAGAGTACGAACATGCCCTCGCACGCGGTGCGCGGATTCTCGCCGAAGTCGCGGGTTATGGATCGACCTGCGAGGCGTTCCATCGCGTCCGGTTGCAGGAGTGCGGCGAGGAGCCTGCGCGTGCCATCCACATGGCGATGGATGACGCGGGAATCGCCGCGCAAGACGTGAACTATGTGAATCTTCACGGGACGTCGACGCAATTGAACGACCGCATCGAGACCCGCGCGTTGAAGCTGGCGCTCGGAGCTACGGCACGCGCCACGCCGATGTCTAGCCTGAAGTCGCAAATCGGACATCCGCAGGGAGCCTCGGGCGCAGCCGGAATCGCCGCGACGCTTGTTGCCATGACGCATCAGCAGATTCCACCGACTATCAATCTCGAAAAGCCCGATCCGGATTGCGATCTCGACTACGTGCCCGAAGCCGGCCGCAAGACCTCCATCGAGCACGCGGTGTGTAACTGCATCGCCTTCGGATCGAAGAACTCCGCACTGATACTCCGCAAACTCATGTAGCGGCATACTGGGCGCTTGCAGTAACGAGGCGCAAAAACGGTACACTCCGCCCCATTCCAACCGAGGGTGATGAATGCCACGATTTCGCTGGTGCTGCTGTTTTCTGCTCTGATGTTTGTTTTCTACCGATTCTTTTTGCCGCTGACGCGAAACCTACTCCGACGATCCATGATTTCAGCGTGAGCATGAAGGCGATGGATGGCCTGTTTCCGCTCTTCTGGGATGCGAAGTCTGGGCGCATCTATCTGGAAGTCGGCAAGTTCGATCAGGATGTTCTCTTCCTAACGTCGCTGCCCTACGGTCTAGGCTCGAATGACATTGGATTCGATCGTGGCAAGCTGGGTGAAGGCGTGATCGTGCATTTCAGCCGGATCGGACCCAAGGTACTGTTGGTGCAACCCAATCTCGAGTATCGATCGTCCTCGACGAACCCGGCGGAACGAATAGCGGTGACGCAGTCGTTTGCCGAGTCGGTACTGGCAGGCTTCAAGGTCGACGCCGAAGAGAACGGCGCGGTGCTGATTGATATCACTGACTTTCTCCTGGCTGATGCGTTTGGTGTGACCAAGCAACTTACGGAGAGTAAGCAGGGCAACTACAAGGTTGACAAGGACCGCAGCGGAGTCGTGCTCGACAATACGAAGAACTTCCCGCTGAACACCGAAATCGAATCGATGCTCACGTTCACCACCGACAAGCCGGCCGAAAAGTCACTGGTCGCAACTGTCGCGCCCGATGCGTATGCTGTGACGCTGCGCGAGCACTATTCCTTTGTCCAGTTGCCCGACGCTGGATACCAACCACGCGCCTTCGACCCTCGGTCTGGATACTTCCCCGTTATGTACCGGGATTACTCTGCTCCGCTGGGATCGCCTCTCGATTTGCGCTTCATCCCACGGCATCGCCTGCAGAAAAAAGACCCTGCGGCTCCCGTCAGCGAGCCAGTAAAGCCAATTGTGTATTACGTGGATCGCGGAGCACCGGAACCGATTCGCAGCGCGCTGGTCGAAGGAGCTAGTTGGTGGTCGCAGGCCTTCGAGGCGGCAGGGTTCAAGAACGCATTTCAAGTTGAAGTGATGCCCGAAGGGGCCGATCCCATGGACGTGCGCTACAACACGATTCAGTGGGTGCATCGCTCCACGCGCGGCTGGTCGTATGGCGCAGGAGTGATCGACCCGCGGACGGGTGAAATCATTAAGGGCCAAGTGACGCTGGGATCGTTGCGTGCGCGACAAGACTACCTGATCGCCGAAGCGCTGCTGTCTCCTTACAGGAAAGGTGCGGTTCCGTCGCAATTGCAGGAGTTGGTGCTTGCCCGGCTTCGTCAACTGGCCGCTCATGAGGTTGGACACACGCTGGGACTCGCGCATAACTTCGCGGCCAGTGCTATCGCTCCGGGAACGTCCGTCATGGATTACCCGCATCCTTGGATCACACTCGACGCCAGCGGACACCTCGACCTGTCGCACGCTTACGCCACCGGAATTGGCGCCTGGGACAAGGTGGCTATTCAGTACGGGTATTCGCAGTTCGCACCGGGCACCGATCAACGCGCAGATCTCGACGCGATTCTCAGCAAGGCTCAGAGCAGCGGACTTTACTTCATCACTGATCAGGATTCTCGTCCGCCTGGTGGCGCGCATCCTTATTCGCATCTGTGGGATAACGGTCCCGATCCGGCCGCAGAGTTGGATCGCATCCTTAAAGTGCGGGCTGCCGCGTTGGATCAATTCGGTGAGAACGCGATTCCGATGGGCGTTCCTATGGCGGAGATTGAAGACACCCTCGTACCGCTTTATCTCTTGCATCGATACCAGACCGAAGCGACCGCGAAGGAGGTTGGCGGCCTGAACTACCGTTACGCTCTTCGCGGAGACGGACAACTCGTGACGGAAATTGTCAGTCCGGCAGACCAGAAGAAAGCGCTCGACGCCTTGATGGAGACGATTTCGCCACAGACACTCACGCTGCCGGAGTCGCTGCTGAACATACTTCCGCCCCGTCCGGAGGGTTATCCACGAACGCAGGAATCGTTCGCCAGTCATACTGGCGTGACGTTTGATCCTGGCGGAGCGGCCGAAGCGGCTACTGAGATCACGTTGAGCCTGCTGTTCAACCCGCAACGGGCTTCGCGATTGGTGGAGTATCGCGCGCGCGATTCCGAGAACCCGGGCTTGCAGGAAGTAATCGAGGCGACCTTGACGGCGACTTGGAAAGCGCCCCAGGTCAAAGGACTACAAGGCCAGGTGCAGCGGATTACCGAAACAGCGGTCGTGGAACAATTGCTGGGTCTCGCGGCAAACAACGCGGCTTCCAGCGAGGCACGGGCGATGGCCCGCGATGAAGTAGTTTCCCTGCGCGGATTCATAGCCGGAGTATTGCCGACCACGAACGAGCAGAAGGCACTCCAGGCCGCAACTTTGGCGCGGATTGATCTGTTCCTGAAGGAGCCTGACAAATTCTCACCTGCTCCAACGCCGACGGTTCCGCCGGGACAACCGATTGGAGACGATGAATAACTCTTCGCGTAAGGGCTCTTGAGGTATTTCATCGTGCGGCTCTGTTCCTGCGTCTAATGAAGGTCACCGCAACAACTGGTTTCGCGTGCGACTTCGTTAGAATCATTCTGGGGACATGGCCAACATCCACGAAGAAGAAGTACTGGGCAAAGCGTACGACAGCAGGCTGATGAAGCGTTTGCTGACGTATCTGCGTCCTTATCGGCTGCAGGTGATCGTCGCGCTGATCGCGATCGTCCTGAAAGCTGGCGCCGATGTTCTCGGCCCTTACCTGACGAAAGTTGCGATCGATAAGTACCTGGCCAACCGTACCGAATCTCATTCCCTGCTCGATCGCTTCCTGAGCAGCAGGCCCCTGACGGGAATCGCGCAGATCGCCGCGATTTACATGGGTCTTCTGCTCTTGAGCTTCCTGTTCGAGTTCACTCAGACGTACATCATGCAGTGGGCAGGACAGAAGGTGATGTTCGATCTGAGAGCCCAGATTTTCCGCCATTTGCAGCGGCTACATGTTGCGTTCTATGACCGTAATCCGGTTGGCCGACTGGTTACGCGCGTCACCAGCGATGTGGATGCACTCAACGAGATGTTTACCTCCGGGGTGGTTTCCATCTTCGAGGACATTTTCGTTCTCATCGGCATCGTCGCCATCATGCTCAACATGAGCTGGCGCCTGGCTCTGATTACGTTCGCTGTGCTGCCCATCATCTTTTACGCGACCAGCCTGTTTCGCAAAGCAGTGCGCGAGAGTTACCGGCGCATTCGTATCGCGATCGCGAGAATCAACGCGTACTTACAGGAGCACGTGACCGGAATTGTCGTCTTGCAACTGTTCAACCGCGAGCAGCGGTCGTACGAGCAGTTTAAGAAAATCAACCGTACGCACATGGACGCCTACAAGGACGCCATCGAGGCGCATGCGATTTACTATCCGGTGGTCGAAGTCCTGTCAGCCACCGCGATTGCGTGCGTCATCTGGTTCGGCGGAAACCAGGTTATCCGCAATGCGGTGACGCTCGGTGTGCTGGTGGCTTTCATGCAATATGCCCAACGCTTTTTCCGCCCGATTCAGGACCTGAGCGAGAAGTACAACATTCTGCAAGCGGCTATGGCGTCGAGCGAGCGCATTTTCAAGTTGCTCGACACCAAGCCAGAGATCGTGTCGCCGCAGGCTCCACAGGTTCCCGACGGCCCGGGACGCATCGAGTTCGACCACGTCTGGTTCGCCTATCGCACCATGGCCCAGGCCGCCGAAGAAGCTGCGCGCCAAGGTGAGAGGCTCAAGACCGCTGCCGCTAGCGTTCACTCGGACGGCGAGTTCGACTGGGTGCTGCGCGATGTGTCGTTTACCATCGACCCGGGCGATACCGTCGCGTTTGTCGGCCATACGGGCGCGGGCAAAACCACCATCATCTCGCTGCTGCTGCGCTTCTATGACGTACAAAAGGGCGCAATCCGCATCGACGGGATCGACATCCGCAACATGGACCTGGCCGAACTGCGGCGCCGTTACGGGGTGGTACTGCAAGATCCTTTCTTGTTTTCCGGAACGGTGGCCGACAACATTCGTCTGGGTACTCACTGGATCACCGATTCCTCCATCGAAGACGCAGCCGAGCAAGTGAACGTTGCCGATTTCATTCGCTCGCTTCCCGGCGGTTTCGGCGAAGAGGTGAAAGAACGCGGCAGCACGCTTTCCACCGGGCAAAAGCAGCTCATCTCGTTTGCTCGGGCCCTGGCCCACAATCCGAAAATTCTCATTCTCGATGAAGCTACATCGAGCGTGGACACGGAGACCGAATTCCGCGTGCGCGATGCCCTGACGCGCCTGGTCGAGGGACGTACTTCGATCGTGATCGCCCATCGCCTGAGTACAGTGCAGCGCGCCAACAAGATCATCGTGATGCATAAAGGCAAGGTGCGTGAGATCGGTACCCACCAGCAACTGCTCGCCAATCGGGGAATCTACTGGAAGCTCTACCAGCTTCAGTACAAAGAGCAGGAGCTTCCGGTTGCGATTCCTCAAACTGAAGGCCTAGGCGTTGGCGCTTCGGCGGACGACTAACCCCTCGAGTGTCTCGGTGCCCCCTCCCTCCTCTGATCCTTGGAATCAATTACTTATCGTATAGTTAGCGTGTAAGGTATTAAACACAAATGGCTTATAGACATATGATTGTATTTAAATGACTTAGCGAACACTTCGCACCGTGCACGATGACGGATTCGCATTGGTTTTGTCATGTCAAAATTCCTTCGAATCAATAGTTTAGACAGAATTTTCGTGCAAAATCTGTCGTTTCTCAGGGTTGCGGGCAAAATCTTAATTTCAAAGAACTTACGGGCACGGCGAACCGCACTGAGCGGTTGCTTCCACAATTGCCAACGGCGCGAATTGCGGGCCACCATTAATCCCTCGACAATCCCTCGACCCGCCGCGCAGGCGATTCGGCGCAAGGGATGCCAGTTTCATCGTTAAGGCGCGTGGCTCATCGAGTCAAAAGAAATCGGCAGGGCGAGGTTACGAAGGTAACCGGCAAAATTCGCGAAATGGAACTGTTGGCAGTTAGGCTGCGGAATCTGTTGGTGATTCTACGAAGGTGAGGAGGAGCAATAGAGCAGCGGGGAGCAGCAAGGTCCAGACGGCGACGCGAGAGGCGAGTGCGCCGCCGAGGATAGCTCCGGCAAGAAAGAAAGTCCACAGGCTGCCCAAGAGGGTTGCGCGACGCCAGTCGGTGTCGTTTGCACTTTGTGCCTGCGGAACGGGCGCGCGAAGTATTCCGTGCGCGACGTGGCGAGCCAAGTTGTTTAAGTCTCCAGTCATGAACCCCAAGCTCACCGGCTGACCCCCTACGTGGGTGACAGACGTATTCAAGATGCCCATCGCGATACTGAGGACCATGATGCCCAGCCATCCGGGCCAAGCCCAGTAGGCCCTTGCAACGCTGAGGGCAAGCGGGGCTGCAACGAGTATCGAAGTTCGACGCAATGCACGCAAAGTATCGACGTGAACGAGGAGAGTACCGGTGAAGATGCCGAGCAGAAAGAACGGAATAGGCAGCAGGCTATGGCCTGCCGCTGCGAGATCGCCTTGCCCGGCGTGCAAGCCTCCAGAGGTCGTGTTCCCGGTCATGAACGAGGCATATACCCCGAAATTCAGCAGTGCATAAGAGTCAACGTAGCCGGAGATAAGGACGCGGGCGAAGGCGCGCGTAGCCTTGCGGGGACGAGATCGTGTTGCCAATGCTGGTGAGGTCTGACATCGAGTCCCCCTGTTGGAACTACCCGGCGTAATGGGCGGTGCGCGTTGGACAATACTATATGGGTAGACGACGCGGGCCCGACGTTGGACGCCGACAGGCGGAAGCTCGTAACCCGAGAGTGTTCATTCCCACCCTTTCGCAAAAGCGGCGAAAGGATGGGGCACCCAGACTCTTGTACCCCGCACATCCCGACACCCGAATGTCATAATCCTTGAGTGCGATTTCTCATCTCGGCGGGCGAGGCTTCGGGTGAAGTTTACGGCGCAAAGCTGATGGAGGCGTTGCGCAGGCTGTCGGGTTCAAAGGCGGCTAGCCTGGACTTTTTTGGGGTGGGCGGCGAACGGATGCAGCAGGCCGGCTGCGACCTGGTAGTCAATGCCAACGAAATCGCTGTCGTGGGGTTGGCGGAAGTGGTCGAGCATTTGCCGCGCATTTTCCGGCTCTTCCATAAAGTTGTGGCCGAAGCGGAACGACGGCGTCCGGATGCGGCGGTGCTCATCGACTTTCCTGACTTCAATTTTCGACTGGCGCGCGAACTCCACAAGCGCGGGATTCCGGTCATCTATTACGTGAGCCCGCAGTTGTGGGCTTGGCGGCAATCGCGAATTGAGCTGGTACGGAAATACGTGCGCAAGATGCTGGTTATCTTTCCGTTCGAGGAGAAGTTTTATCGCGACCACGGAATTGAAGCCGAGTTTGTGGGACATCCGCTGGCCGATATGGAGATGCCGAAGGTCACGCGTGAGAAGCTCGCGGCGGAGTATGGACTCGATCCGAATCGGCAGTGGGTTGCGCTGTTGCCCGGTAGCCGACGGGGCGAAGTGTCTCGCATCTTTCCCAAGCTGTTGCAAGCAACGCAACTTCTAGGCGCAGAATACGTTTACATAACTCCGGTAGCTTCCACGCTCGACCACGAATGGATGGGTTCATTTCTGCACGACCACAGCGGCCCGGCAATCACGTTTACAAGTGACGCACGATCGAGCTTGCTGCATGCGCGAGCGGCGGCCGTGGCTAGTGGAACCTCGACGCTGCAGGCGGCGCTGATTGGCACGCCGTTCGCGATGGTGTACCAGGTGGCTCCGCTTACCTGGACGTTTGGCCGCCGTCTAGTCAAGGTGGACCGCTTCGCGATGCCGAACCTGATTGCAGAACGGGATGTGGTGCCAGAACTGGTGCAGGACAATTTCACTCCCGAACGGGTGTGCGGCGAGTTGCAAAGATTGCTGCCCGATGGGGATAGCCGGATCGCAATGATGGAAGGCTTCGAAGAAGTGCGAAGCAGGCTGCGAGGGTCGCAAGCGGCGGGAGATGCGAGCGAGCGAGCGGCGCGGGCGGTATTCACAGCGCTTGGCGTACGGCCATGACGACCTATCCGATGGCTTTCCATGTAGTTTTTCCATCATTTATAGTGACCTGTAGGCAGGAGTTCTCTCCATAATGCGACTCACGGCGCGAACCTTAGGGCGCTTGGTTGTTACCTTCACCTTAGCCATCCTCGTTCCGGCCTCTCATGCGGCTGACCGTCAGCGTGTGCAGGCCGACAGCTACATCATTCAGGCCATCGTTACGCCCGAGACTCACCAGTTGAAAGCAGTGGTGCAGGTGAAGTTCACCGCGCTGGACGATATCAGCGTGGCGAGCTTCCAGCTCCAAAATGGACTGCGGCCCACCCGGGTGCTGGATGCAGACGGACAGACCCTTTCCGCAGAACGAATCAGCCAGGATGCGACGGTGCGGGTATCGCTGCCTACGGGACTTTCTAAAGGTGCGAGCTCCACTCTGATTTTCGAATACGAAGGGACGGTGCAGTCGGCGGACGACAGCGTTGTTCCGGGGCTGAAGCTGGCCTATGTCGGCGATCCGATGACGTACCTGCTCTATGCGGGTGCGTGGTTTCCAATGGTGGGCTACGGAACGAACCGGTTCACCTCAACCATCGGGATTAGCGCTCCGACAGGATACACGGTGATTGGCAGCGGTAAAGAGACGACCGGCAGCATGCCGCCGATCGCGGGGGAAGACGTTGAAGCGCCGCGCGCGACGGTGAAGAAAGCGGCAGCGCGATCGGGTCCGGGCAAGTTGGCGATTCCCGCCGGCTATACCACGCAGACGTTTACGTACACGAAAGCAAGTTTTCCGGGGACGATCCTGATTGGCAAGTATGTGCAGACCAAGAGCTCTGAGGGCGGACTGGATGTCACGGTTTATACCTCGGAGAAGAACAAAGGGTTTGCGCAGGCCTATGCAGATACGGCGTCGAAGGAATATTTTTATTTCACCTCGAGCTTTGGACCGACCTTCAGCACCAAATTGAGTGTGGTGGAAATCCCCGACGATACGGTGCCGGAGGCGTGGGCACCGGAGATTGCGGCGATTAACTCGCGAGCGTTCAGCAGCAAGGTGAATTATCGGCTGCTGGCGGATTCGATTTCGCACCAGTGGTGGGGCACGATGGTGAGTCCGGCGACGCGAAACGACTGGTGGATCAGCGATGGCTTCGCGCGATACTCAGAGGCACTTTACGTTCTGCACTCGGCGGGCCAGGCGGCGTTCGAGGAAGTCACGAAGGACATGGCAGTAGGGGCGCTGGCCTATATCAGCGTTCCGCTGGCGCAGGTGGGCAAGCTGGACGTGTTCTCGCCCGAGTTTCAGTCACTGGTGACCGATAAGGGCGGAAGCATTCTGAACATGCTGCGCTGGGTGATCGGCGACGAAGCGTTCGACAAAACCATGCGCACGTTCTTGTCGCAGTATGCGGGCAAACCGGCCACGGTGGATGACCTGCGCAAAGTGGCGGAGGCGGCCTCAGGTCAGCAGCTCTCGTGGTTCTTTGTGCAATGGCTCGATTCCACAGGCGCGCCGGAATTCAAGACGAAGTACACGGTTTACCGAACGCAGAAAGGGTTCCGGGTGGTGGGAGAGATCCAGCAGGACCTCGATCTGTTCCGCATGCCAGTGGAGCTGAGAATTGATACTGACGGAAAAACCGAGACCAAGCGCATCGAAGTGTCGGGGGTGGATTCGGCATTTGCGGTGGAGACCTTCGGCAAGCCGCGCAAGATTACCGTTGACCCGAACAATCGGGTGCTGAAGAATTCACCGGAACTGCAAGTAAGAACGTCGATTGTGCGTGGACAGCAGGATGTGGAGCAGGGTGACCTGACGGAAGCGCTGAAAGAGTTCCAGAAAGCGCTGGACGTCAACCGAAACAGCTCGCTGGCCCACTACCGTATCGCGGAGGTGTTCTTCGTGCAACACAACTACCAGTCCGCTGCCAACGCTTATCGGGAATCGTTGAACGGGGACGGCGAACCGCGGTGGACCGAGGTATGGAGCCACGTCCAATTGGGAAAGATCTTCGACCTCACCGGACAGCGCGAACGCGCCAGCAACGAATATCGGCAGGCGTTGCAGACCAACGACAATACCGCGGGCGCACTCGATGAAGCTCGCAAGTATCTACAGGCCCCGTACACTCCGCAGAGCGCACCCAGCGGTTCGCAGTAACTCGAAGCGGCCAAACTGCGCCGGGTCCCAGAACTATTCTCGGCGATTAATTCGCCGGAGTGACTCAACCCGCTCCAGTTGGGGAACTGCGCGCGTCACCAGCCGCATATAGTTGCGAAACAACGTAAATATTCCCATGTCCTTTAGGAAAAGGCTTAGACACTAAGTGCAATGCCTTGCATGTAAACATTACCTCTGCGAGTTGCTCAACAAGACAACAATCGTTGATGGAGCAACTTGCGTCGCGATGTCAAACGGCGAGCGGATTGCAGAGTAAGCAGCACACGCACTCGGCGCCTTTGTGGCGACGGGTCGCAACCGAGGGGTTCCTCACGCGCGCCACGCAACGTTGCAGATAGTGTTACTACGATTCGAAGGGACAGTGGAGGTATGGTGATGGCACGTGAGAGCGGTACAGTTCTATCCGCGAAACTCGTTATCCTGCTGGCGTTCGCCTTGATGGTGCCGCTGGCACAGGCGTCGATACTTAGCGTCGGAGGGACGGCTCCCCCGAGCCCACTCTTTCCGACTGGGCCGACGCTAGCGTCAACGTCGGGCACGATCACAACACCGACGTTCACAGACACTTACAGCACGTGGGTGGTAAGCGATCCCGGCAACACGTTTTGTGCCAATTGCCTGGATTTCATCTACGTGTACACGCTCGACGGTCCAGATGTGAACGAACGGTTCTCAATGTCGAGTTTCGCTGGCTTCATGGTCGATGTTGGCACGAACCCGTTCGGTGTCCACGATCCAATTACGGTTGACCGCAGCTCAATAACCGGAGCCGTGGTTGGCTTCAACTTCGACGAGTTCGGCGATGAAATGCAGCCCGGGCAGACGACGGTTGACCTCGTCATCGAGACCAACGCGGTAACTTTCACCAGCGGCTTCTTGTCGGCCCAGGATGGGACGGCAGGCAGCGGCGTCGGGTTTGCTCCGCAGACTGCGATACCAGAGCCGAGTTCGATGCTATTGATGGGCAGTGGTTTGCTGGCACTGGGTGGGTTCCTGCGCAGGTCGCGGAACAGATAAATCGGTTGATCACAAATGGCAGGACATCACCGGCACTCAAGGCCGGGTGGTGTCTTGCCTTTTCTTTTGGCGCCGACGACCGTCCGCATTTCCCATGTTCGGCCATTCCTCGGGAACCTATTACGACTGCCGATGCACCCTCAGACCCCCGCTTCACTTAAACGGCTTATCGTCGTAACTACGAGGTCACCTTGGATGGTAGTTGTGTTACGACCATATTATTGGCCGAATAGTGGCAGCGGAGAATCGAAAATCTCCGCCTAAAGCAACTAGCGTCCAATCTTTAGTAACCACTTTAGCCCAGAAAAAATGGTTACTGGTTACCTCGCAAGTTATTGAAAATTAACGCGACGCATCAGTCAACCCTGCCGAATCATCTCGACAAAGTCACAATCCTCACTTAAGTTGTATTGAAACCTGGAAACTCAATTGTAGTATTGCAGATTCCTGATCACGCGAGCCAGAACAGCGCCATCTGGAATACTCCAAAATCAAAGGTGAACAAATGCACCCCCTATGCATCGTATTCGCGCGCCGAAGCACTGCCCATTGGAAGTTACAACGATTGAAACTCGATCGAGTTGAGCCGCACGGACTTGCCGCACTATTGATTCTCGCAATACTTAGCTGTTCAATCCCTTTACTATCTGCGCAAGATGTTGCCTCGATTTCAAAAATCGAGCCCCATCTGGCAGCCACGGTTGCTTCCGGCGGAAATGCGGAAGCACTAATCGTTCTGAATGAGCAGGCTGACCTGAGCGGGGCGGAGAACCTTCCAACGAAGTTGCAAAAAGGCCAATACGTTTATGCGGCGCTGCGGGAGGTTGCAGAACGAACCCAGGCGCCGATTCGCAAGATGTTGCAAGAACGCGGCATCCCGTTCCAATCGTTCTTTTCTGTCAACATGATTAAAGTGAATGCCAGCAGAGACCAGTTGTACGAACTGGCTGGGCGCGAAGAGGTGCTGCGGATCGACGCGAATCCCAGGGTCCATGTAGGCATACCGGCCCCGAGTACGCTGTCAATTTCTACCGGGCTAAACTCCAGTGTCCAAACTGCCCAAGTGGCACCGTTGGGGATTACATGGAACGTATCGCAGGTGAAGGCGCCGCAGGTATGGGCGCTGGGCTATAAGGGCACAGGCATGGTGGTCGCCGGAGCTGACACGGGCGTGCAATGGGACCACCCGGCGCTTAAGTCCCACTACCGTGGCTGGAACGGCACGACTGTGAACCACAGCTACAACTGGCACGATGCCACTAGTGCTCACTCCCCCACGCCGGTCGACCCCCAGTTCCACGGGACGTTCACGATGAGTGAAATGGTAGGCGACGATGGAGTGGGAAACCGAGTTGGCGTCGCGCCGGGTGCTAAATGGATTGCGTGCCGCAACATGGATCAGAACGGCAACGGCACTCCGGCCGAGTACATCGAATGTTTCGACTTTCTGATCGCGCCTTATCCCTACAATCAACCTCAACTGGCGAACCCGGCGATGGCGCCAGATGTCATCAACAACTCGTGGGATTGTCCAACCAGCGAGGGCTGTTCGGTCAATACACTCCTGCAAGTCGTGAACACGGTGCGTGCTGCCGGAATCGTGCCTGTAATGGCAGCCGGAAATACCGGCCCAGGCTGTTCCACGGTCAACCTGCCACCCGCTATCTATGCCAATTCGATAAGCGTTGGGGCGACCGACTCCTACAACAACATCGCGGTCTTCAGCAGTCGCGGGCCGGTGACGGCCGACGGCAGCGGGCGGCTGAAGCCGGAGTTGGTTGCGCCGGGTCAATACATCACCGGCGCCATAGCCTACAACAACATGTATCAGGCGTATTGGTCGGGAACCTCGATGGCGGCGCCAGAGGTTGCCGGAGCGGTTGCGATCCTATGGCAGGCCAAGCCGTCACTCATTGGCAACGTTTCGCTCACGTTGACGTATCTGACCCAAAACGCTACCCAGCTCACCAGCACACAAACCTGCGGCAATTACCACGGGGCGTCCATCCCCAACACGGCCTTCGGATACGGGTTGCTGAATATCTTGAAAGCGGTGCAAGCTCCGTAAGGGGACCTAATTCAAAGAAGAAGGTGAAGGCCGCTCAACCGGGCGGCTTTCTCTTTTGGGATGCCCCGGGACAGGACCAGGACTTGGAAGGTTTCTCCCATGGCTTCGGGGCTAAGCAAATGCTTGAGCTGAAGGGCGACCTTGGCCCGCTCCTGCGGGAGAACGCAGTCCTGGAACGCGTCGGCAAACTGCGTTTGTTCGCCGATGCCCAGGAGGAATTGGGATTGCGTCAGTAAAGCGAGTCGATCCAGTCCGCGACCGATTGAGACGGCGTGCAGCGCGGAGAAGTTTACATGAGCGGTGATGTCCTGCTCGCCAGGTGCCTCGTAAGGCGATGGGTTAGCGCGATGTGAACGGTAGGTCATCAGGGTGTCACGGTGTCTTCCAGACAACTGCTGCTCCCGGGTATAGCCGTAATCGATGAAGACGGCGAAGCCTTGCTTGCCGGTGAAGGCGTCGGCAATGCGGTTCGTCCAATTGAGCGCGGCGAGCGAAACTTCGACACGCTCACCAGGCCCCGGATGAATGCTGTAGCGATCAATAAAATCCAGCTCGGCGGGCGACGGCGGGGCAAATTGCTCAGTTAATTTGCCTCCGGTTTCCACGACTCGCACCGCCCCGCGATGATCGATGATTTCGACGGGCAGGGCATCGAAGAACTCATTGCCGAAGACGATGAGGCAACTGCTTGCAGCGGCCGCAGCGCTCTCCAAAGACTCGAAGATCGTGGCGCCATTGTTCGTCAGATGTTCCTGCAGCCGATCTTGCAGGCGAGCGCGAAGTGCGGGAGATTGCTCTACGAGCGTGTAATGCAAGGCACGCGCGAAGTTCGGGAATTGCTTGGCTGACCAGTCGAGAACATCGCGGGCAAAAAGGCCGCGGCCGGGGCCGAGCTCGATCAGGTCGATGCGTTCGGGCGAACCCAAGACACGCCACATTTGCTCGAACTGCCGCGCCAGCAGACGCCCGAACACGGCGTGGACGTCACTCGAGGTATAAAAGTCTCCGCCCTTGCCAAATTGTTCGGTAGGTCGCGAATAGTAGCCCAGTTCAGGGTGGTAGAGGCACAGCTCCATGTAGCGCGAAAACGGCATGGGCCCGCTGCGGCGAATCTCGTCGACGATCAAGTCACGAAGGCTCACAGCTTGCCTTCGCGCTCCATCTGCTGATGCTCGCGGCGATGCTGCGGAGTGCGAATGAACATCTCGACCAGGTAGTCGTGCAGGCAATCGAAGATCTGGCGCTGAAAGGCCCACTCGAATTGCGGATCGTCGAGGTCGCGAGGATGCAGTTCAAAGTAATAGATATGGACTGGCGGATCGGTAAATCGGGGACGGATGATGACTTCGACCGATTCGCCTTTGGCGCGGGCGTCGAACTCTACGAGGGGATGCTCGTAGAGGCGAAGCTGGTGTTGAACGCGAGAAAGGCGGTCGGAGGTCACCCCGCGATTGTAGCCGAGGCAGGCTATCCCCCCCCCTGAATGGTAACATTTGTGTTACTATAAAATATGCTCGAGATGAGAGCGTATCTCGATCGGCGGGGCAGAAGCCCGTTTGATTGTGGCTCAACAAGCTCGACAATACAATCGCCGCCAAGGTCACCGTTGCACTCGCCCGGATCGACGGCGACGTATTGGTGATCCTCCTCGGTGGCGGATCGAAGAAACGACAGTCGCGAGACGTCCAAGACGCCAAGGACCGATGGGGCGATTATCAAGAGCGGAAACGCCGAGGGGAATAAACATGGTACTTACGCGAGATTTCAGGGAGACCGTTCAGGCCCGGGTGCAGCGCGACCCTGCCTTTCGCAAGGCATTGCTCATCGAAGGGATCGAGGCATTTCTGTCCGGAGATGTGGACACCGGGAAATCAATCCTGCGCGATTGCATTAACGCGACTGTCGGTTTCGGCGAGCTTGCTAAAGCGACGAAGCGTTCGCCGAAGAGCCTGATGCGCATGCTCGGCCCGGACGGAAATCCGCAGGCTCAAAATCTCTTTGAGATAATCGCGTTCCTGCAACGGGAAGAAGGCCTGCATTTAAAAGTCACGCTGGCGAAGGCGTCCTAGCGCCTGCAGTCACTCTACTCGTACCGCAGGGCTTCGATGGGATCGAGACGTGAGGCTTTGATGGCGGGCAGCATGCCACTGACCAGACCCACCAGTCCGAGAATGATCGTGGCCACGACCACGATGGTCGGATCGATAATCAGGCGGATATCGGCGGCCTCGGCATTCTTCGCCATTGCGCTATAGAACGTGATGCGCCCGGCAAAAATCGAGACAGCGTAGGCTAGGACAATTCCCGCGATGCCTCCGACGGCAGTAATCGCCAGCGCTTCGGCGAGGAACTGGAAGAGGATGTCGCGACGACGTCCACCCAAAGCTTTCTCGACGCCGATTTCGCGGGTGCGTTGGGTTACTGACACCAGCATGATGTTCATCAAGCCCACACCGCCGATGCCGAGTGTCAGCGTACCGATGAAGCCGAGCAGGATCTTTAGGCCAACGGTGATGACCTGGAACTGGTGAAGCTGCTTCATCATGTTGAAGACGTACACGGCACGCTTGTCGTCGGGCTTGAAGTTGTACTGGTCGGCAAGCACCTGCCGCACTTGGCGCTCAACCTGTTCGAATTGGTCGCCTTCATAGCTGACCCATATTCCGTCGAGATAGTGGGTGTTCTTCAGGTCACCCATGGTGGAGAAGGGAATCTCGATGACGCGGTTGACGCCATCGTCGCCTTCCTGCATGCGCGGGGCGAGAACGCCAATCACTTTGAAGCTGACGCCATCGATACGAATGAATTGACCAAGGGCGTACTGGCCGGAGAAAAGCTTGGTCTTGGTCTCAGAACCGATGACGGCGACGCGGGCCTTGGCTTCCTCCTCTTCCTCGCCAAAGAACTGGCCTTCACCGATGTGCATGGCCTGGATCTTGAACATGCTGGGATAAATTCCCTCGACATTGAAGGTGTAGCTGCGAACGTCGTATTGCACGGTTGACTGCTTGTAAGACGCGGGCGAGATGCGGCGGACCATGGGAGCGGCATTCACGATCCGGTCCACGTCGTCCATGGTGAATTTAACCTGGGTGCCGGCCTTCTGCCCACCGGCCTGCTGCGACGTGCGCCCGGGAAATACGCCGATGATTCGGGTTCCCCACTGCGCAAAAATGGCCTCGATGGCGCGGCCAAAACCGTTGCCGTAGGCCAGGAGAAGTACCACGGTAGCAATGCCCCATGCCATTCCGAGCATGGTAAGCGTGGTGCGACGGCGGTTGAAACGCATCGCCTCGTAAGCCTGGGTGAGGATATCGCCGACCATAGCTACTCCGACCTCAGTGCGTCCACGGGCTGAAGCATGGCCGCCTTGCGCGCTGGATACAAGCCCGCGACGGTTCCGGCGATAGCGAGCGTTCCTATCGCCACGGCCGCAGACATGAAAGACATGGTTGGAGGGTCAAATCCGGGTGCTCCACCGGCCATTCCTTTCATTACGGCCATGAGTGCTGCCGCGCCGCCCATGCCGATGGCGCCACTGATCAGGGTCAGAAACGCGCCTTCCAGGAAAAACTGCAGGAGGATGCTGCGATTGGTGGCGCCGAGGGCCTTGCGCAGGCCAATCTCGCGAGTGCGCTCACTGACCGCCACCAGCATGATGTTGACAATGCCTATTGCTCCAAGAGCCAGCGTCACCAGTCCGACGCCTCCAAGAAAGATGTCCATGACATCGAAGATCTTGCCGACGGCCTCGGCGTTTTTCACGGTGTCCCAGTCTTCGAAGGCGTCGTCGTTGCGCCAGTCGAAGCCGTGGTTCCGGGCGATGATTTTGCGCACTTCCTGGCGGGCGAGGTCGTGCTCCTCCCGCACCCTGGGCCGGTAATTCAGGAAGGAAACCGCGTTCTCTTCCTGGTCGCCGGTAAGCGGGAAGAATTGATGCATCATGCTATAGGTCAGGAATACTCGGTTGTTGGTCGAGTTATCGTCGCCGTGCCCCACGCGCTGCACTACTCCGACGACCTCGAAACGAATGTCGTTCAGCAGGATCGAGCTGCCGACTGCAGTTCGGCCGTTCGGGAACAAGTTCTTCAGCATCTCGTCGCCGATCACGCACACGAAGCGCTTCTGTGTCTCGTCGGCTTCGTTCAGCCAGCGTCCTGCCGCAAGCGGAAGATAGCGAATGGTGTTGAAGTGGGGCGGAATGCCGACGACCTGACCGTTGGTGTTGCCGTACTCGCTGACTTCGTGCAGGTCGTTCCGCTGAAGCACGGGAGCGACCGCACGGACGTGGGGCGCCTCTTTCTGAATGTCCAGATAATCCTTATAGGTGAGCTTGTAGGGATGTCCGGAGCTCATGTTGCCGGCGACGGCCGGGGCGCGCCCCGGGAACATGAACATGATGTCTTCGCCCATCGAGTTCAATTCCTTCCGGTTGCCCGAGCGAAATCCCTCGCCGAGGCCGACGAGGAGCAGCAGCGAACCCACGCCCCATGCGATACCAAACATGGTCAGGAACGAGCGCAGTTTATGCGCCCAGAGGGTGCGCAGCATCTGCCGAAGGATTTCGAAAAAGACCATCTAAGAAGCGCCACTCACCGCTGGTATTCAATACGCTGACTGAGACCTGATTGTTCCCCGAACCTGCCGGTTTCAACACCCCTATTATCCTCCAAGTTAGACTCGACAAGTAACAGGGAGTAAGCAACTTACGTGTAATCAGGGACGAGTTGCTTATTCTTGTTCCTGAGTGTCAAAAGCCGGTGAAAACGACACGTACGTGCGGGCAATCTCGGGCGAGATTCGGTATCATAGGGATACCGCAATTGGCAGCGACCATAGGGATGGCGTGGACCGATTGCGAATCCACAAAACTCAGGAGTAAATGTACAGATGGCGAAAGAACCTCGGGCGACCGACAGCACAACCCCTAAGAAGAACACTCGCAAGCCCAAAACGGAGGCTGACAATGGCATCCAAATCGTGAAAACGGCTACCAAAGCTGCCTCGAAAGCTAACAAAACAAAGGAAATAGCACTGGAGACGCCGGTAGAAGAGAAGATCCGTATTCGCGCCTACGAGCTTTATTTGGAGCGTCAGGGCCAAGGCGGATCTCCGGAACAGGACTGGTTCCAAGCGGCCTCGGAGATTTACGGCGAGTCCGTTGCCTAAGAGCGCCTAGCCGACTGGCGGCTGGTCGAATGCCCTTCCATATCCTGCGATGGCCCGTCAGCGGGCACCGGTTGCGGGGTTACTTGATTGCGGACTTAATCCGAATAAGAAAAATCAATAGGACTCATAGGGCGGGGAGGCCGGCTTTGACGGTCGCCTCCCTCGTTCGTTTTCGGTGAACCAGGAAGTTAGCTTAGGATGGCGTAGGAGCGTACATCCCACATCTGTGTGATTTGAATCACGTAGCGCCGGGTCTCCAAAGGCAGTATCCTTAGCTCATTGCGTAACCAGGTTGCTAAAAGTGGGCAGCAACACGAAGTCCTGAGGATCAAATTCAGTATGTCAGTACAGGGTCGCAGGTATTTGCGCTTCGGCGCGGTGATTGTCGTAATCGTGGGCGCGCTGTCCTATCTCGCCTACACGGGCGTGCAGGACAGCAAGAGTTATTACGTCACCATCAAAGAGTTGAACGGCATGGGCTCGGATGCGTACAGCAAGCGTCTGCGAGTAGCCGGCAATGTTGCGCCGGGCTCGATCAAGCGCCAGGGCACTCACCTAGAGTTCCAATTGGCGGAAGAGGGACGCACGATCCCGGTGGTGTATGCCGGCAGCGAAGCTCCGCCGGACACGTTCAAGGACAACGCGCAGGCGTTGGCTGAAGGCAAGTACGGCCGCGATGGAGTCTTTCACGCCACCAACATTCAAGCCAAGTGCGCTTCGAAATATGCGCCCAAGCCCGGAGCGACACCCGCTGCGGGCGAAAACCCACCGCAGAAAGCAGAGTTGAATGGTTCCAAGCCGGGAGGCCAGTCCCAGTAGCTTGCGCCCGAGCGACTGCGAGCATCTGCCATCGATGACAGGTACACCCGATTCGAGTGCGTCCTCATCCAGACCCAGCCAGCCTGTCATCGTTCTAAAAGACCTGGTTAAATTTTTCGGGCGCTTTGCCGCGCTGCGCGGAATTTCGGACAGCTTCGCGCCGGCGCGGCTTTACGTCGTCGTTGGTGACAACGGAGCCGGAAAGAGCACTCTCCTGCGGGTAATTGCGGGACTCATGGAGCCGAGTCAAGGTTCAGTGACGCTGCTGGGAGCCACGAACGTTCGCCAGGTCGCGCATCGCATCGGCTACATGGGACACGCTCCGCTGCTCTATGACGAACTCGATGGCATGGAGAACCTGCGGTATTTCGCGGGCTTGTATGGGATTCACGACGACGCCGTGTGCCGCGAGGCGATGCAGATGGTTGGACTCGATCCAGAACTCGAGCGCCGGGTGGGACAGTATTCACAGGGCATGCGGCAGCGGCTATCGCTGGCGCGGGCGGTGCTGCACAATCCGGAGTTGATGTTGCTTGACGAGCCCTTCTCGAACGTCGATGTTAATTCGGCACGGGATATGGCGGCGGTGCTCGGGCGGGTCCGAGATCAAGGCAAGACAATTTTCGTGGTCACGCACCAGGCTGCACTCATGGAACAGGTTGCCGACGAGTTTGTGCACATGGCGGCAGGAAAAATCGTCTCCAGAGAGAGCGTGAAGCAGGCATCGATCGCGGCGGCCCGCGGAACCAGAGGCGAGCGGTGAGCCACATCGATGTCACCAAAGCGACGCTGCTGAAAGACCTGCGCATGGAATGGCGGTCGAAAGACGCCATCAATTCCATGCTGTTCTTTTCGCTGCTGGTGGTGGTGATCTTCAGCTTCGCGTTCAATCCCACAGCAGAACAGTCGCGGTTGATTGCCGGCGGGCTGATCTGGGTGGCGTTTTTGTTCGCGGCGGTAGTCGCACTCAATCAGACATGGGCGCGCGAGCTGCGCAATCAGGTGCTGGATGCGTATCGAGTTTCGCCCGCGCCTCCCAATGCGCTGCTGCTGGCGAAGGTCCTGGGAAACTTCCTGTTCGTCGTGATTTTAGAAGCCCTGATGGCTCCGCTATTCGTCGTGTTCTACCAGTTGCGGTCGGTGGGACCGGTATGGCAATTGGTAGTGATCGCGTTGCTAGGAACATGGGCGCTGGTAGTCAACGGCACGTTTTTCGCGGCGCTGTCGATCCGCACCCGTAGCCGCGAGATCATGCTGCCGCTGATTCTCTTCCCTATTTCAATTCCAGCGCTGCTGGCGATGGTGGACGCGACTACGTCGGTACTGACGGGCGAATCGTCGCCTGACTTCTGGATCAAGCTGCTGCTGGTTTACGATGTCATCTTTACCGCAGTGTGCCTGTTGCTTTTCGAGAGTGTGTTAAACGCAGAATGAAATCCCTCAGCATTGCATTTATCGTATTCACGCTGGCCCTGCTTGCCTTCAGCACGTATCAAGGGCTGTTTGTCGCGCCCACGGAGCAGACCATGGGCGACGTGCAACGCATCTTCTATTACCACGTGCCGTCGGCATGGGTGGCCGGCGTGTGCTTCTTCGTCAACTTCCTCGCGTCGATTGCTTATTTGTGGAAGCGGAGCCTGAACGCTGATGCCTTGGCTGCGGCAAGCGCCGAGGTCGGCGTGGTGTTTTGCACCATTGTGCTCATTACGGGACCGATCTGGGCGAGGCCGGTGTGGGGCATCTGGTGGACGTGGGATGCTCGCCTCACGACGACGCTGGTGCTGTGGCTGATTTATGTAAGCTACCTGATGCTGCGGCGGTTCGCCGCGGGAGGACAGACACAAGTGCTAGCGGCTGCGCTGGGGATCTTCGGGTTTGTCGATGTCCCCATCGTATATATGTCCATACGCTGGTTTCGCACGCAACATCCTTCGCCGGTGATGGGGGGAGGCGAGAATTCAGGGCTCGATCCTACGATGCTACATGCCTTTCTTTGGAACCTGCTGGCGTTTAGTTGTGTAGGCATTGTGCTGGTAGCGGCTCGCTATCGCTTGCAGCAACTGGAGAATGCGGTTGAAGCGGAACATGCTCAACTGGCGCTCGAAGGCGGTGCGCGATGAGCGGATTTGTAGCGTTGCGGGCTGCCTACGCGGTGACCTGGGTGATTGCGCTGCTGTACGTGCGCTACCTCGTCGTCCGCTATCGGCAGGTGAGCCGAGAAATGCGGGACCTGAAACGATCTTCGCGAGGATGACCACGTGAACGAGAAGCGTGGCACCCTGCGGATGATTGCCTCTGCCAACTTCATTTTTGCCATCCTGTTTCTGCTCTTTAGCCTGCCGTTCTTCTGGCGCCAGATACAGGTGCTCCGGCAATGGCCAGAGACCGACGCCCAAGTACTGCGCAGCGAGGTCGTAGCGGCGCCTGCATCGGGCCACGAAAGCGTTTACCGCGCAGAGTTGCACGTGCTGTATACGGTCGGCGGACAGCCAGTGACTTCGGAACTGACGAGTTTCGAGAGCACCAACTATGACGCGACCCTGCAACGGACACAGCAGTTCCCTGTCGGCAGCCATTATGTGGTGCGGTACGATCCTGCAAATCCCGATCACTCCCGAATCGGCGCAGGGTGGAATCGGACATTCTTCGCGCTGCCGCTCATTGTGCTGACGATGGCAGTTTTCTTCGCGTTGATAGGCGCGGTGTTGCTGGCGATTGCCAAGACGCCATAGGGACGCCGGTGACGGCGGGACCTACCCGTTTCTTCGTTTATTTTCAATGTGTTATGGTTGCTCACGGCCAGCCGAACTGGCCTATCGCCAACATGCCGGAACTTTCCCCTTGTGTCGGGTGAAATACTAATGGAACCAGCATTTTGATCGCCGAGGTGGCGTTGCTGATCGACCAAACCGACGAACAGCTCCTGGTACAGGCGCTCGACGGAAATGAAGACGCGTTTACCGCCCTCTACCGGCGGAGGCAGGGGCCTGTCTACCGCTTCGCCCTGCATATGAGCGGATCGCCGCAGGTGGCCGAAGAAGTCACGCAGGAAGTGTTTCTCTTTCTGATCCAACGGGGACGGGATTTTGACCCGGCGCGCGGAGCGTTGGGGGCTTTCCTGTTCGGCGTGGCGAGGAACTATGTCCGGCGCGCGATGGAGAAGAGCTACACCGAGTCGGTGATGACGACGCCTGCGGAAGACGATGACCCGTCGTTGGTAACGGAGTTCGATCCGCTGACCGATTTAGCGCGGAGCCAGACTTCGAAGGCAGTTTGGAAAGCGGTGCTGTCGTTGCCGGAGCACTACCGCGAAGTGGTGGTGCTGTGCGACCTGCAAGAGCTGAGCTATGCCGATGCAGCAGCCGCGCTGGGATGTGCCTTGGGAACCATCCGTTCGCGCCTGCATCGGGCGCACGAGATGCTGATGAGGAAGTTGCAAAGCTCGGCCCCCGCGCTGGTGGGGTTTTCGGGTGACGCCGCGAGGTGTGTGTCATGAAGTGTCATGAATTTATTAGCGCTGCGGAATGCTTGACGCCGTCGCAGTTGTCGCTGATGCGAACGGACGATTCGCCGATGATGTTGCATGCCCGCGAGTGTGCGGCGTGCGGACGCTGGCTGGAATCGCAGTGTGTCCTGGGCAACGCGATGCAGTCGCTGCGCGCAAGCACGGCGCCGTGTGAAGCAGGCCCTGGCGTTGAGCAGGCCGTTATGCTGGCGTTCCGCAACCAGGAGTTCGCTTTTGCTACGGGAGCGGCCCCTGAGCGCGCCGCTCCTGTGGTCTGGCGGCTGAGCCGATTCTTCGAGGTTGCCGCGTATGCAGCGATAGCCGCGGCCATGATCATGGCGGTCTTCCTGGGTTCGCGATTACTGCATGACCGTCAGGCTGTGCCAGCGACAGCGCAAACGCACACGGTTACGGTTCCACTACAAAGTAACTCGAATGCGAAGGCACCGGCAGCAGAAGTCCCGGCTTCAGAGAGCCAGACGGCGGAAGAAACGGCAAAGCTACTCCCAGCAACGAACCGCGCTGCTCGTACGACGGCAGCGAAGCCGGGGACGGCAGAGGCGGTCGCAGCGTCAGGTGATACTGACAACGATGGGTTCGTGGCATTGATGCTGTGCGATCCGCTGATATGTTCCGGCGACGAGCAGGTGATCCGCATGGAATTGCCAGGGTCGAGCGCGGCGTCTCCTGTGCTCGCTGATGTAGTGGTGGGAGACGATGGACTGGTTCGCGCGATGCGGATCGTGAACTAAGAGATGTTGGGGGATAGAGGTTTGGAGGTTTAGGCATGAACTCCGAAAAGTTCAAAACTTGGATTTGTACGGCATCGTCAGCGGTCTTTGCTGTTGCGTTGATGACTGCGGCGGGATTTGCGCAGGCGCCACCGCCTCCTCCGCGAGATGTTTTGTTCATGGGCGGACCTGGCCCGGCCGGCGGGATGATGGGAGGAGAGTTTGGTGACGGCAAGACGGTGACCGGCGCACCGCTGACAGCGGTCGTCGTCGTCACCCGCGACACCACACTGGCCGACGGCAACAAAATCCATAACGAATCACAGGTCAAGGTCTATCGCGATTCTCAAGGCCGAATTCGCCGGGAGATGGGCGTCGATCTGGTCACTCCGGCAACCGGCAACGTGAAGCGCAACGTGGTCATGATCATGGATCCGGTGGCGGGAAAGCGCTACATGCTGAATCCAGACAACAAAACCGCGCGCGCGATGCCAATGCGTGGGCCCCGTCAGCACGGTGATAAGGGACCGGACGCTGCTAACGGCGAAACCAGAGGACCGGCACAGGCTGGCGCTCTCAAGAAGGAAGACCTCGGCACCAAGACAGTGAATGGGCTGCAAGCGGAGGGCATGCGAGTCACGCGCACGATCGCGGCCGGATCCATTGGAAATGATAAGCCGATCGATGTGGTCACCGAGCGCTGGTATTCTCCGGACCTGCAGATTGCCATTATGACCATCCACAGCGACCCGATGATGGGAACCGTCACCACGAAGTTGACCAATGTCACGCGCGGAGATCCGGACGCGTCGCTGTTCCAGGTCCCCTCCGACTATACGGTCGAGGCCGGCAAGCCGAACGAACCGATGTATATGCCGATGAAGCCCTAGAGTTTCCCTGCCAAGTCGCTAGCGGCGGAGGGTCTCGCGACCTTCCGCTTTTTTTTGCATTCGGCACAGAGTTGGTTCGATCGGCTAATTCAACGTGTTGCGCTTTGCCGTACGGCAAGACCTGCGAAGGTTCGCAATACGTGTCGCCAGGCGGTCACGGAATTGACAATGCGCCGGCTAATCTGGCGTACAATTTCGACCACGGAGTGAGAGTCGGCTCCGTCCGGAGACGACATGTCGCGGTTCAGGGGATGGTGGGTTGCGCAGTGTCTGTTATTGGTTGCGCCCACGTTGTGTGCGGCCCAGGGCATGCCGGCCCATGTCGTAAGCGTAGAAATCCTGGTGCAAGTTACTTTCGACAACGACCAGAAGGCGGGCGAACAGATCCGTGTCGATTTGATCAGCGATACCGGAGTTCCTGTCGGGCAGATGTTCACCGATTCCGAAGGACGGACCGCGTTTCACGTTGCGAGTGGTGGGACCTACGAGGTACGTGCTTCTGGAATTCCCATCGAGGGAACTACCGTGGAACGAGTTCTCATCGGAGACATGGATAAGAGCAGGACAGTCTACTTGCGAGTCAAGCCCCGAACCGCTGGAACTTCTGCCACGACCAAGACGAATGCCCCCCCCGTGACATCGGCGGCTGAGCTGAAAATTCCCGCCGATGCCAAGAAGGCATTTCACAAGGGTATGGAGGCTTGGGAACACAACGACTATCGCAAAGCCGCCGAGCAGTTTGAAAAGGCCGTTGCCGCATATCCCCAGTACGACACTGCCTACAACAATCTGGGAGTGATGTACATCCAGATGAATGAACCGGCGAAGGCTCGGGCTGCGTTCGAACATTCGGTCGCACTCAACGATAAGAATGCCGATGGAGACCGCAATCTGGCGCGCTTGCTGATTCACGACGGAAATTACCCGAGAGCGGAAGAGCTGCTGAAGAAATCTCTGATGGTGGAACCGCTCAATCCAGCTAGCTTGACCCTGCTGTGCGACGCCGAAATGAAGACCGGGGACGAGGACGGAGCCATGCTGACCGCGCGCAAGGTGCATCAATTACCCCATGAAGGTTACTCGGTTGTGCACGTCATCGCCGGCCAGATCTACGAGGACAAGGGACAGCCGCAGAATGCGGCCATCGAGTATGAGACCTACCTGCACGAGAGCCCCAATGGCCCGGAAGCCAGCGCGGTGAAGGTTTCCCTCGCTCGGCTGACGGCGGCAAACCGGCCGAATCCCCAATAAGTGTCCTCGGTTGAACCGCCCTTCCACCTTCGACCTTGCTGTATCCTAGACGGACTCACATGATGACCAAGCTGGGATTTGCCATTTTGCTGCTCTGCCTCGCCAATGTTTCAAACGCCGCTGACAACGCTGCCGTGCATGGCGGCAACGGAGTCGTGCTGCCGCCTCCGCCTCCGACCAAGGTCGAGCCGGTCACGGAAACCATTCATGGGGTCACGGTAACCGACCCTTATCGCTGGCTGGAAGACTCCAAGAGTCCGGCGACGCGGGCATGGCTCACCGAGCAAATGAAGTACACCGAAGACTATCTGTCGCAGGTGAAGATTCGGCCGGAGGTCGTCAAGCGGCTCACTGAGTTAGTGCATGTCGAGAGCTATTCGGTGCCGGTGGAACGAGGCCAGAAATATTTCTTCAAGAAACGGCTGCCGGAGGAAAACCAGGGATCGATCTACTTCCGCGACGGCCTTAAGGGGAGCGATGAGAGGCTGGTGGACGCAACCAAGCTGAGCACCGACCAGAACACGTCGGTCAATGTCGGAGACATCTCTAAGGACGGTAACCTTCTGGTGTACGACGTTCGCGAAGGCGGGGCCGACGAGCAGTCCATTCACTTGCTGGACGTGAAAACCCGGCGCGAGCTTCCGGATGTTCTGCCTACCGCACGCTACGCCAGCGTCAATCTGAGTCCGGACGAAAAAGGTCTGTATTACGCCAAGTTTCAGCCCACAGGTTCGGAAGTGTTTTATCACGCAATCGGTACGCCTGTCTCAGCCGACCCCATGATTTTCGGAAAGAGCTTCGGCGGCGAAGATTTTGGGCCTATGGAACTGATTTTTCCCGAGGTGACGGAGAACGGAAAATTCCTAGTGATTCACGTCAATCACGGAGTTCCGGCCAAGCGCGTCGACATCTACGTGAAGGACCTGAGCATTGCCAACGCACCGATCAAGCCGCTGATTCACGGAATCGACAGCCGATTTTCGCCAGAGAATTACGGCGACGATTTCTATGTCCTCACCGATTACCAGGCGGAGAATTACCGGGTCGTGAAAGTCAGCGTTGCCAATCCCGCACCCGAGCATTGGCAAACCATCGTGCCCGAGGGCAAAGATGTGATCGAGTCCATCTCGATTGTGGGCGGCAAACTGTTTGTGACCGGACTGCACGACGTTATTACCCAAACGCAGATATATAGCCTCGATGGCAAGCTGGCTGGAAAGATTACGTATCCTACTCTGGGAGCGGCGTCGGGAATGTTTGGGCGTCAATCGTCCAATCACGCTTTCTACAGCTTCGAGTCATTCACGATTCCCCCGGCGATTTATCACTATGACGTGGCCACTGGAAAGACCGACGTATTCGCCAAGCCAAAGGTCCCGTTCAATTCCGACCAATATGACGTGGCGCAGGTCTTTTACAGCTCGAAGGACGGAACGCGCATACCGATGTTCATCTCGGCCAAGAAAGGACTGAAGCGCGACGGACAGGCTTCGGCGCTGATGTTTGCCTACGGAGGATTCAACGTCAGCCTGCCTCCGCATTGGGACCCCGAGTACGCATGGTGGATGGAACAGGGTGGATTCTTCGCGCAACCGAATCTGCGTGGCGGCGGCGAATATGGCGAAGCATGGCACAAGGCCGGCATGTTCGAGAAAAAGCAGAACGTGTTCGACGATTATTTCGGAGCCGTGGAATATCTGATCAACCAGAAATATACTTCTCCTGCTCGCATGGCCGCGCGTGGACGTTCGAACGGTGGACTGCTGATGGGAGTGGCGATGACGCAGCACCCCGAGTTGTTCGGGGCCATCTGGTGCGGATACCCACTGCTCGACATGCTGCGTTATCAGAACTTTCTAGTTGGACGCTGGTGGACGGCAGAGTACGGCTCAGCCGAGAAGGAAGACCAGTTTCCTTACCTGCTGAAGTACTCGCCCTATCACAACGTGAAGAAGGGCGTGAAGTATCCGGCGATCATGTTTAATACCGGGGATTCGGATACGCGAGTCGATCCGTTGCACGCCCGAAAGATGACGGCGCTGATGCAGGCCGACACGGGTGGCGACCGGCCGATTTTGCTGCACTATGAATTAAAGGCCGGACACAGCTCCGGGGTGTCGATTACGCAACTGGTCAACGATACCGCTGACGAACTGTCGTTCCTGTGGAATGAAACGGGCGGCAAATAGAGCGCGGTAAACATCGCAGAATTAGCGACGAACGGGCCGATGTTCCACGTGGAACATTTGTTTCAAAATTGAACTGCAGTTCCAGATTGCGCCTTAGGTGCGTCTCATCACGCCCCGACGTGACCCGTCTCACAGAGATAGTCCCCAAGTAGGAAGAAGCTGTTACGTAGCAGGAGCGAGACCGTTTAACGCGAATGGTCCGGCCATCCTGCGCCGTCAAGCGGGCCACTAAAGCCCCTCAGTGCTGGTCTCTCGCGAAAGGAGCGCCCACGCACATGCCAGCTTTGCCGATTCTTGCGGATAGCGCCGAACAAGGCTATATCGACCAGACGATAGCGAAAAACAACGGGCGCCCCGGCGCGTTGTTGGGCATTCTCGAAGCGGTGCAAGAGCACCATCCTCACAAGTATCTTTCGTTGGAAGCGCTGCGGTATGTCGCTGCGAAACTGGACATTCCGCTTTCGCGAATCTACAGCGTGGCAACGTTTTACGCCTTATTCAATTTGCAGCCGCAAGGCGACAACACGGTCTGCATCTGCCGCGGAACGGCGTGCCACACACGCAATTCGCGCAACTTGCTGGAGAGCCTTCGCTTGGAGCTGGGACTGGGATTGGACGATGGCGAAGAGGCCGGCGAGGCAGACAAACTAGCGCTCACCACCAAAGACGGCCGCTTCACAGTGCGAACTGTGGCTTGCTTCGGGCAATGCGCGCTGGCACCGGTGGTGGAGATCAACCATCGCATCTGCGGGCACGTGAACGAGCGCACGCTACAGCGCGAAGTGCGGGCGCTGGAACGGGAGAGTGAGTGATGCCGCGGATTGAAGACATCGGCGTATTCAGCTCCGTGCGCGAAGCGGGACTTAGCAAGCTTCTTCCCACGATTCCTCGGGTTGCCGTCGGCATGGGAACGTGTGGCCGGGGAAATGGCGCGGAAGGCCTGTACCACGCGTTCATCGAGGCCATCGAAGCCAGCGGCATGGATTTCTATCTCACCTCGGTCGGATGCTTCGGCGCCTGTTGCCAGGAACCGCTGGTGAACGTGTACGTGCCCGGACAGCCGCTGCTCGTCTTGCATGAAGTTCAAGCCAGCGATGCTGCGCGAATCATTCACGACGTATCCGGCGGCACGATCACGCCGGAGCTGGTGTATTGCAAGATTGAGGAATGGGACCACATCACCGGATCGATCCGCTATGGCCACGGCTATCCCGAAGTGCCAGCGTGGCACGAAGTGCCGTTCTTCAAGGGACAGAAAAAGATCGTGCTGCGGAACTGCGGCCTCATTAATCCCGACGACATCGAGGAGTACATCGCGATTGGCGGATACCAGGCGCTTTATAAAGCGCTGATTGATGCCAAACCGGAGAACGTCGTCGAGCAGATTAAAGCCGCCAAGTTGCGTGGGCGCGGCGGTGCCGGCTTCCTGACCGGCAACAAGTGGGAATTCCTGCGCAAGGCGGTGGCCGACCAGAAATTCATTATCTGTAATGCCGACGAGGGCGATCCCGGCGCGTATATGAACCGCAATGAGATCGAAAGCGATCCGCACTCGATGCTGGAAGGCATGATCATTGGCGGATACGTGATGGGCGCCACCCAGGGAATCATTTACGTACGCGCCGAATACCCTCTTGCGGTGCATCGCCTGCGCAGGGCCATTGAGCAGGCGCATGAGTACGGCGTGCTGGGCGACAACATCCTGGGTCGCGGCTTTAAGTTCGATATTGAGTTGGTGGAAGGTGCGGGTGCGTTCGTTTGCGGTGAAGAAACCGCGCTGATCGCATCGCTGCAAGGCGAAGCGGGACGCCCCCGGCCGCGGCCTCCCTTCCCCGCACAAAAAGGATTGTGGGGCAAGCCCAGCAACATTAATAACGTCGAGACCTGGTACAACATCGCGCCCATCGTGACCAAAGGCCCGGCATGGTTCACCGAAACCGGCAGTGCCAAGAGCCCAGGTACGAAGGTGTTCTCGCTGGTGGGCAAGGTCCACAGTACGGGCCTGGTCGAGATGCCACTGGGCACGCCGCTGAAGACGTTCGTCTACGACATCGGGGAGGGTGGTGCAGGCGGCAGGAGCGTTAAGTCAGTTCAGACCGGCGGTCCGTCAGGCGGCTGTATCCCCCACGAGATGTTCGACACGCCGGTGGACTACGAGAGCCTGGCCCAACTCGGTTCCATCATGGGCTCGGGCGGCATGGTGGTGATGGACGAAGACAACTGCATGGTTGACGTCGCCCGCTACTTTGTCGAATTCACCAACTCCGAGTCGTGCGGCAAATGTGTGCCGTGCCGGGTAGGACTGAATAAGTCGCTACGCATTCTCAACCGTATTACTGCCGGCGCCGGACGCATGCAGCACATGGAGACGCTGGAAGAACTGAGCCGCTATATTCGCGATTGCTCACTATGCGGTCTTGGCCAGACAGCTCCCAATCCCGTGATGACAACGATGCGCCACTTCCGCCACGAGTTTGAAGACCATATCGTGGCCCGGCGCTGCCAGGCGGGCGTATGCACGGAACTCGCGCTCTCGCCCTGTGAGAACAGTTGCCCGCTGCACATGAATATTCCGCGGTTCCTGCAACTCTTCAAGGAAAACCGGCTGGAGGACGCGTTCGAATCCGTCATCCTCGACAACCCTCTGCCGGCTTCTACCGGAAGGGTCTGCCAACATCCTTGTGACGAGCGTTGTCGCCGCATTACGACCGATGAAGCGGTAAACATGCGCGAGGTGCATCGGTTTATCGCCGACAGCATCCTGTTGTCCGACCGCTTCGAAACGGCAGTTGCTCGTGTCCGCGAGCGAATGCTGGAACGCACTGGCCGGAAGATAGCGGTCGCAGGTGCCGGACCCGCAGGCTTGACTTCAGCTTTCTATCTCGCACTGCTGGGTCACGATGTCACGGTGTACGATCCATTGCCCGAAGCAGGAGGGATGCTGCGCTTTGCGCTGCCGGAGTACCGCTTGTCCAAGCCGGTCCTGCGGCGTGAGATTGAGTTGATCGAGCGCCTGGGTGTGACCTTCGCCCTTAACACCCGCGTTGGCACCGACATTTCACTGAACGAGTTGGATGAACGCTTCGATGCGGTATTCCTTGCCATTGGTACTTGGAAAGAGTCGTGGGTCTATCTGCCGGGAACCGAGCTGAAGCGGGTTTATCCGGCGCTGCCGTTGCTGGAGTCGGTAGCCAAGGGCGAAGCGGTGAACTTGGGGCGCAAGGTGGTGGTTATCGGTGGCGGCAACGCAGCCATCGATTCCGCGCGAACTTCGCTGCGTAAGGGAGCGGAAGTTGTCGTGGTCTATCGCCGCGAGCGCAAGGACATGCCGGCGATCGAAGAAGAAACCGAGGCGGCTGAACGGGAAGGTGCACGGATTGTGTTCCTCTCGGCGCCGCACCGCATCATCGGCGATGCTAAAGGCAACGTCAAGGCGCTGGAAGTCGTCAAGACGCGGCTGGGCGAGTACGACACATCGGGACGCCGCAAGCCGGTGCTTACTGACGAAGTGCAGCGCATTGAATGCGACTCAGTGATTCTGGCGGTGGGCGAAACAGTTGATCTTGATTTTTGCAAGGCATCTGGACTGGAGATCAAGCCTGCCGGCACCATCGAAGTGAATCGTTACAGCCTCGAATCCAGCCGTCCGCGCTTTTTTGCCGGCGGTGACCTGGTCACTGGAGCGTCGAACGTTTCCAACGCCATGGCGTTTGGCAAGCGGGCGGCGCGCGCCATCGACGAGCAGCTGATGGAAGCCAAGCGGTGGGAGCAGGTGTTCCCCGCCGTAGAGTACGAGCAGTCACCGCCCAAGGACGTCAGCGAATGTCGCCGTCACGCGCCGCACGAACTTTCGGTGCGCGAGCGCATGCAGTCATCAGCGGAAGTGGTGATCGGTTTGTCTTCGGAAGACGCACACGAGGAAGCCTGCCGCTGCCTGCGTTGCGATATTAAAGTGGCGGCATCCCGCTAGAGAGGAGTGTTTCGTCTTGCCGCAAAAAAAGGTCTCACTCCGTATCGATGGCGAATTGGTCAACGGCGTTGAAGGGCAGTCCATCCTGGAGGCGGCCCGTGCGAATGCGAAGTACATACCCACGCTTTGCTACCTGGAAGGCCTCAGCTCGGTGGGCGCGTGCAGGTTGTGCATGGTTGAAGTTTCCGGCATCGATCGCCTGTTCCCCGCCTGCACCACACCGGTGCAGGACGGCATGTCGGTGACGACGACCTCGCCCAAACTGTCGCGCTACCGTCGTATCACGACCGAATTGCTGCTGGTGGAACGCAACCACGTGTGCGCGGTCTGCGTGGCCAACGGTCACTGCGAATTGCAGGACATGGCCTATTCGCTGGGCGTCACCAGCGTGCGCTTTGCCTACAACTTTCCCAAACTCAAGGTGGATGCCAGCCATCCGCGTTATGTGCTCGACCACAACCGTTGCATCCTGTGTACGCGGTGCGTGCGGGTGTGCGCGGAGATCGAGGGGGCGCATGTGTGGAACATGGTGTCGCGCGGCATCCATGCACGCATTGTCTCTGACCTGAACCAGAATTGGGGGGATGCCCAATCCTGCACCAACTGTGGAAAGTGTGTGCAGGCTTGCCCAACCGGCGCGCTGGCGGAAAAGGGCAAGGCAGTGGAGGAAATGGTCCGCGCTACCACGTCGATCAGCGCGATTGCGCGCCACAAGGGAGGAGTGAAGGCATGAGAAAACTGAGGCTTGCCACCGTCTGGCTCGACGGCTGCTCCGGCTGCCACATGTCGGTGCTCGACCTCGATGCGGCGCTCATTCCCATTCTGCGCAAAGTTGAGATCGTTTACGGCCCGTTGGTGGATGCGCAGGAGTTTCCCGAGGACGTGGATGTCACGCTGGTCGAGGGCGCGGTCAGCTCGCAGGCGGATGCGGACAACATCCAGAAGATCCGCCAGCGGACTAAGACACTGGTGTCGCTAGGTGATTGTGCGGTGACCGGCAACGTGCCCGCCATGCGCAACACCGTGCCGGTGAGCAAGCTGCTGCAGCGGATCTACGTGGACGGTTCGGACATCAACAAACGCATCCCCGGCGACGGTCTGCCACAGCTGCTAAAGCTCGCACGCCCCGCGCAAGACTATGTGAAGGTCGACTACAGCGTTCCTGGTTGTCCTCCGCCAAGCAAGGTGATTGCTGCGTTTCTGAATATCCTGCTGGAGGGGCGCAAGACCGAGACCATGAGCAAGATCAAGTTCGGATAGGAGTGGCGATGAACCGCATCACGATTGAGCCGGTGAGCCGCATCGAAGGCCACGCCAAGATCACGATTCAGCTGGACGACGCCGGCAAGGTGGCAGACACCCGGTTCCAGGTGACGCAAGTCCGCGGTTTCGAAAAGTTCACCGAAGGGCGGCCGTTTTACGAGATGCCGGGGATTACCTCGCGCATTTGCGGTATCTGTCCCATCAGTCACCAGTTGGCCTCGTCAAAGGCGTGCGACGCGATCATGGCGGTGCGCATACCAAAGACCGCACAGTTGTTGCGTGAAGTCGTGCATTGCGGACAGTTTGTACAATCGCATGCGCTCAGCTTCTTCTATCTATCGGGGCCTGACCTTCTACTCGGCATGAATGCCGACCCAGCCACACGTAATGTGGCCGGCCTCATCGAGGCCAACCCTGAACTCGCCCGTGCCGGCATTGACCTGCGCAAATTCGGACTGCAGGTGATTGAAGGACTGTGCGAAGAGCGCGTCCACCCCTCGTGGATCGTGCCTGGCGGGGTGAAGACTCCCTTGCAGTTGGAGACCCGCGATCGCCTGCTGGGAGCGATTCCAGAGGCCATTGAAACCACGATGCGCGCGCTGACTCTGTTCAAGAGCAAGCTAGACGCGTTCCAGGAGGAGATCGAGAACTTCGGATCCGCGCCCACGATGTATGCGGGTTTGGTTGACCGCACGGGAAATCTGCAGCTCTACGACGGCGACCTTTGCGTTCGTGACGCGAACGGCGAAATCGTCGAGCCCGGGATTCCTGCCGAGAATTATGCGGAATACATTGGCGAGGCCACGCTGCCGGAGTCGTACCTGAAGGCGCCATACTACAAACCGCTGGGCTATCCGCAGGGGAGCTACCGCGTCGGACCGTTGGGGCGTTTGAATGTTGCCGAAACTTGCGGCACTTCCTTGGCCGATGGTGAATTGCATGAATTTCGCCAGCGCTTCGGACGCGTGCCGCATAGCGCGTTCCTCTACCACTACGCGCGCCTCATCGAAGTGCTCTATGCACTGGAGCGCATGAAGCAGCTTCTAATGCTGCCCGAGATACTCGACCGGCATGTCCGCGCCAACGCGAGTATGAATGCGCTGGAAGGGGTTGGCATCATCGAAGCGCCGCGCGGCACGCTGATCCACCATTACAAAGTCGATGAGAACGGCGCGATCGTTTGGGCAAACCTTATTGTGGCTACGGGCCATAACAATTTGGCCATTGGAAATAGCGTTCGCCAGGTAAGCGAGCATTTTGTCAAAGGAGACCGACTCGAAGAGGGGATGCTGAACCGGGTATCCGCGGTAGTGCGGGCCTATGACCCATGCCTGAGTTGCTCGACCCACGCCTTCGGTGCGCCGGCAGTCAGTATTTCTCTGCTGGGCCCTGACGGAGCGTTATTGGATCAGATACGAAATTGAAGAAGGTTTTTAGTCAGCCGGAAAGAACGTATTCATACTTCATACAGGAGACCATTCATGTCCTATGTAGTTCACGTTACGATGACCGAGGAAAACGACGTCCAACCCAAGAAGGCAAAGGGCGTCAAAGTCCACGTCGAAGGAAAGTACGAGTATAAGAACCTGGAAATCGCGCGCGAGGCTGCCGAAGTGGCCTGCACAGCAGCCGTCAAGCTGAGACCATCGCGTACCCGGACGATCGACGACGACGATTGGACCGAACACCCGGACCGCTCGGACTAGCAGGCGCCTTCGGCCGATTAATAGCACAATAGTCGTCCCAATCGAGGTTGCGTGGAACGGTGCGCGAGGTGGAAGGCAATTGTGTCCCCATCTCGCCCCGCCGCCATCCGATAAGTTGCGCCGACTATCGAAAATTTTTCCTCGCCGCGATTAAAAATACGTAATAAATCGCGCCATCCGGTTGACTGTGTAACCCGCATGGTTAATCGTTGAGATGTCAGAGTTTCGCGTGCTCGCGTCGCGCATGTACGCAGATCAACCACGCGAGTATCGGAGGTGCACTCATGGCAACCGTAGCTCCTGAAATCGATACAGAGATCAAGTCACTGAGCGCCTATGGAACCGCGCGGTCGAGCGTGGCGGGCGCGCCGCTGAACGCCGATGAACTGCGCAAGACCGACGCTTACTGGCGGGCGTGCAATTTCCTCAGCCTGGGCATGATTTATCTGCTGGACAACCCACTGTTGACGGAGCCGCTGCGGCCCGAGCACATTAAGAACCGCTTACTTGGACATTGGGGGTCGAGCCCCGGACTGTCGTTCATCTATGTGCACCTCAACCGGCTAATCAAGAAATACGATCTCGACATGATCTTCCTCGCCGGCCCCGGACATGGCGCGCCGGGCGTACTCGGCCCTGGGTATCTGGAAGGCACGTATTCCGAAGTGTATCCCGACAAAAGCGAGGACTTTGAAGGTCTGCGCGAGTTCTTCAAGCAGTTCTCCTTCCCAGGCGGCATTGGAAGCCATTGCACGCCGGAGACGCCGGGATCGATTCACGAAGGCGGCGAGCTGGGCTACGTGCTGTCGCACGCATGCGGCGCGGCGTTCGACAATCCGGAGCTGATTGTGGCAGCGGTAGTAGGTGACGGCGAATCAGAGACCGGTCCGCTGGCCACATCGTGGCACATCAACAAGTTCTTGAATCCTACGCGAGACGGTGCGGTACTGCCGATCCTTCATCTGAACGGATACAAGATCAACAACCCGACGCTGCCGGCGCGGATCTCGCATGACGAACTGGAAAGCTTGCTACGCGGCTACGGCTGGACGCCGTATTTCGTGGAAGGCTCCGACCACGCCACCATGCATCAGGCAATGGCGGCGACGGTGGAGCATTGCGTTCTCGAAATCAGGAACCATCAGCAGGAGGTACGCGGAAATGGGAAAGTTGTCCGTCCGCGGTGGCCAATGATCATCCTGCGCTCGCCCAAGGGCTGGACGGCACCGGCGGAAGTGGAAGGACACCGTCTGGAAGGATTCTGGCGCGCTCACCAGGTCCCGCTACCCAATGTCAAGAAGGACCCCGAGCAGTTGCGCATTCTGGAGAGCTGGATGCACTCCCAGCGCCCCGAGGAACTCTTTGACGGACGAGGCAAGTTTGCTGCTGAGTTCCGCGAACTGGCGCCGACCGGTACGAGGCGGATGAGCGCCAATCCGCACGCCAACGGGGGAAGGCTGAAGAAGGCGCTGCGGCTGCCCGATTTCCGCGAGTACGGCGTGAAGCTTGAAAAGCCCGGCGTGGTCCAGGCGGAGAACACGCGTCCCTTGGGCGTCTTCCTGCGCGATGTCATGAAGCTGAATATGAGCAACTTCCGCGTGTTCGGGCCGGACGAGAACACGTCGAACAAACTCGACGCCATTTATGAGGTCAGCAAGAAGTTCTGGATCGAAGAATTCTTTCCTGAAGACCTCGATGGCGGCGAACTTTCCTCCGATGGGCGCGTGATGGAGATGCTGAGCGAGCACACCATGGAGGGCATGCTCGAAGGCTACCTGCTAACCGGCCGTCACGGGTTCTTCTCCACCTACGAGTCGTTCGTGCATGTCATCGACTCGATGTTCAACCAGCATGCCAAGTGGCTGGAGATTTGCAACCACCTCTCGTGGCGCGAGTCGATCGCTTCGCTGAACCTGCTGATCACGTCAACCGTTTGGCGCCAGGACCACAACGGATTCACCCACCAGGACCCCGGATTTCTCGATGTGGTGGTGAACAAGAGCGCGAATGTCACTCGCATCTATCTACCTCCGGACGTGAACTCGCTGTTGTCGGTAACCGACCATTGTCTACGCAGCCAGAACTACGTTAACGTGATCGTGTGCGACAAACAGAACCACCTGCAATACATGACGATGGATGCGGCGATTACGCACTGTACCAAAGGCATTGGCATATGGGACTGGGCGAGCAATGATGAAGGCGGCGAACCGGACGTTGTGATGGCATCGGCGGGAGACATCCCCACACAGGAAGCCCTGGCCGCCACTGTGCTGTTGCGCGAAGAATTCCCCGACATCAAGATCCGGTTCATCAACGTGATTGACCTGTTCAAGATGCAGCCCAGCACCGAGCACCCGCATGGGCTTCCGGACAAGGACTTCGATTCGCTATTCACGCTGGACAAGCCGGTCATCTTTAATTTCCACGGATATCCCTGGCTCATCCACCGGCTGGCCTACCGGCGGCACAACCACGACAACATGCACGTGCGCGGCTACAAAGAGAAGGGCAATATCAATACGCCGCTGGAGTTGGCAATCAACAACAATATCGATCGCTTCAGCCTGGCAATGGATGTGATCGACCGCGTACCACGTTTGCAGCGGATCGGCGGACACGCCAAGGAGCGCTTCCTGAACCAGCAAATCGAGTGCCGTAATTACGCGCACGAATACGGCATCGACGAGCCCAAGGCAGCGGCGTGGGTGTGGCCGTACTAGCGGCCACATGCGGGACTACGAAGGATGCGGTTGGCCGAGGATGACGCGTACCGTGTCTCGCGCGATCAGCAGTTCCTCGTCTGTGGGAATCGCATAAGCGAGGAGCTTTGAGTCGTCCCTGGTAATCATGCCCTCTCGGCCCACGGCCTGCTGATTGCGAGCTGTGTCCATCTTCAGGCCGGCCCATTCCAGAGACTCGCCGATGCGGGCGCGGATTTCCGGCGAGTTCTCACCGATTCCACCAGTGAAAACAACAGCATCAGCGCCGCCCATGGCTGCCAAATACGCTCCAATGTATTTGCGCGCGCGATAGCAGAAAACTTCCACGGCGAGTCCTACGCGCCGGTCGTCGTGCTCCTTCAACTCAGCCAGTATCTCGCGCATGTCATTGGTCAAACCGGAGATTCCTAGCAAGCCCGACTGCGTATTCAGCAGGGTGTCCACTTCTGACGGCGACATCCCTCCTTGGTGGCAATGAGGCTGGTGACTGCGGGATCAAGGTCGCCCGAGCGCGTTCCCATCACCAAGCCCTCGAGCGGCGTCATGCCCATGGATGTGTCCACCGATTTGCCTTGCTGAATCGCCGCGGCAGAGCAGCCGTTCCCTAAGTGCAGCGAAATGATATTCGTCTGCTCGCGCGTGAGGCCACGCATTGCACGATAGCGAAAAGCTACATAGCGGTGCGAGGTGCCATGGAAGCCGTAGCGGCGGATGCGATAGCGCCGGTAAAGATGGTACGGAATTGCGTACAGATAGGCTTGGGCGGGAATCGAATGGTGGAAGGCAGTATCGAACACGGCTACCTGCGGCGTGTCCTTGCCGAATAGTTCGCGTGCTGCCAGAATCCCCTTGATATTGTTCGGATTGTGCAGCGGCGCGAGATCGATGCAGTTTTCGATGCCCTGCAGCACCTTGTCGTCGATGAGTGCCGATTCACTGAAGGCTTCTCCTCCGTGAACGACACGATGGCCGACCGCGTTGATGTCGGCGGTGCTGCGAATTTCCGTCACCCCGGATTGGTCTGAAGCGATGTAGCGGACCAGGTAGTCGAGTGCGGCCGAGATGTCGCGCAGCGATGCAGTGAACTTGTGCTTGTCTTCACTCCCCTTCTGAAAAGTGATGATCGCCTCGCCTCCGGCACGTTCAATTTCACCCCGGCAAAGACGTTCGTCCTTATGCTGCTGGATGCGCTCGAGGTCGGTTGCAATAATTTGAAACTTAAGACTGGAACTGCCGGCATTGAGAACAAGAACATTCATACGAAATCATTCCCTGGGGGAGTATGGCATGTCGAGAGGACTGCGGAATAGGCGAAATGGGCGAGGACCCATTCAGTGCCGCGATCCCATAATCCAACTTTGGCCTTGATTGGCGTAAGTGCCTGCGGAAGTGCTGGATAGCTACCGGAAATTGAATCCGGATTTAAGCATTTGAGAATCGTGAATTTGAAACAACACCCTCCACGAAGTGCGGACTACCAGACATACATTCTCCCAGGTCGGCGGAATCGGAACCAAAGATCCTCCGAGTTCACGTCACCCGTACCCGGCACAGACTCCACTTAGCGTTCGTTCGCATCACGAAGCGTGTCAAACGGGCGCGACGCCAAAGCGGGAGCGGCGAAAGCAATGTTCGGTCACTGCTTGCTGGCTTCGCCGATGAGCTGTGCGACTTTGGAGTCTGTTCCCACTGGCTCCACAAAGACAACGCTATTAGGGTTGAGGTACATGCGGTCAGGTCCGTGTAGTGTAGCTCCTTGCCGCGCTTCACGAGTATATTCTTGCTCTGCTTGGTGGTTGGATCGGTCTGGGTAACGATGTAGAAGACGTCAGTCAACACTGGGTTGGGTGTACCAAAGCCTGCAAGTTTGCCGAAGTAAACCGAATTATTGCTGAGCAGGACGGCCTGGTAGGGTGTGGTGAAAGTGACGGCAGTGGATGCCGCCGGTGGCGGGGTACATCCCACCAGAAGGATGATCGTACTGACTACCAACAAGACCGCTGCAACCCAACCCTGCTTCATCGTGTTCCTCCGTGGGGCCCTGGGGCCAGTTTGGTTTCCTCAAGCGTAAACCGCCCGCGACCTATTGTCGCGACAAATTGTCGTAGAGCAGACAAAAAGAACGGCCTGACTGCTTCCAATCAGGCCAGTCCTCGAATGAAATGCAAACTACTTCTTAAAGCGAAGGCGGACACCGTAGCCCAGGCTCAGCAGTCCGGAGCCAAGCAGTAGCAAGGTGCCTGGCTCGGGGACGGTCGAGTTGTTCGACTGGGCCAGCAGTTCGACATAGCCGCCCGAGTCGCTGTAAATCACTGTCCACTTCTCCGTGCCGTTGTTGAAGATGTTGTTGAGCACGCTGGAGAATGTTCCCGTCAAGTCGCCAGAAGTGAAGGTGATGATGTCGTACGACGTACCGATCGACGGATTGAACCCTGAGGCAAGCTGAATATCGAGTGTGCCATTCAGGTCCACCGCACCGTTGGCGCCGACAGTCACAACGCCGAACTGGCTCATACTGATGTGCTTGCCGAGAGTTCCATTGGCGAACTGGTAGTAGCCGGGACCGCCGGGGGTGCCCGTGCCCACGATCATGGTGCCGCTGGCCCCGCCTCCCCCGGCCTGTATGTTAATCAGGCCGAAGTTGTCGACCCGCATTGGATCGAGAGTGGCTCCGGGTGAGATTTGTACCGTACCTTGATTCACCAGATTACCCACCATGGCCGAGTCGCCCGAGTTCCACAGTGCGAAGAACCCGCCCGGCTGGTTTGTAAGCGTGCCGGTAACGTTGAACTGTGCATTTCCGGTACCCGACAAACTTGTGCCGGCTGACCCCATGTTGTTCATGTTGCCATTGACCTGCACCGTGGAACCATTCGACGAGATCAACAAGCCGCTATTGCTTACGTCGCCGTTAACCTGGAGCGTCGATCCGCTCGACGTGTTGACGTAGCCTGTGTTGCTAACGGTAAATGTGCCACCAGCAGGATTGATGCTCGTGGTCTGCCCGTTTTGCAGGTAGAGGTTTCCTTCGACGCTGGTCAGTCCGGCGAAGGCATTGTTGCTGCCTGCGTTAAATGTTCCGAGGATGTCAAACGTCGAGCCTTGCACGACATCGGTAATACCGCCGGGCTGGGCGGTCAAGGTCAGCGTGGCGCCGGGGCCGACGTAGACGCTGCCATTGTTCACCAACGTGGCCGTGAAGCCCTGGTCGCCGCTACCGTACAGACCGAAGTCCTGGTTGTTGGTCAGACCGCCAGTGATGGTCAGCATGCTAGGTCCAAGTCCTCCGTAGATCAGGCCCGTGGCCAGTTCCCCGGAGTCGTTCACGTTGCCGAAGATCGTCATGTTTGACGCCGTCGGCGTGACATAGTTGTAATCCACATCGAAATAACCAGTGTTCGTTAGCGTGCCACTCCCGGGTGTGATACCGAAGCCCTGTCCGAACAGGTAGACGAGCCTTCCACACTGTTCAAATTGGCGAAGCCGGGGTTTCTGCCCGCGTTGAACGTGCCCCACAGGTCAAAGCGTGACCCAATCAGCCCGGTGGTATTACCGACATGGTCGCAGGTTCCAGGTTCGATCTCTATGGCTCCTTCACGGCTGGCGCCGATCCAGGATTCGCCAATCTGAATAGCGTGGAGGGAACTCTCAATCTGTTCGGTCAGAGCCTCTCGATTACTCCTGGCAGCGGTACGCTCACCAACACCGGATTCGTTAACATCGACTCCAACCCCTACAACTCCACCGGGTCGGCAGTCACCATCAATGGCAACCTGAGCAACTCCGGTGACTTCTTCACCGGCGACTACTACGGCACCTCTGGTGCGACCACCGTTACCACCACCGGCAACATAACCAACAACGGCAACTTCTGGGAATTCGGCCAAGGCTACTCGGTTACCGCGCAGACCCTGACCAACAACGCCTACACCTATGTCGGCCCCAGCAATACGCTCGCTCTGACCAACGAACCCAGCGGCATTACGGACGCGGTGTATGGCGTATTGCCGGTGTAGTTGTAGCTGTAAAAGTAGTCTTGGCCGCTCGTTGATACGTGTCCGTAGTTGTCCACGCTACCGCTCACGTTGACGATGGTTGGCGAGTAGTAGTTGTACGCGTCATAGGCGCTGTGCGACACATCGAGCGTGCCAGTATTGCTGATGGCCAGCGTGCCGTTGCCAGGCGTCATCGTCGTCGTCTGGGCATTGTCCACGTAGAGCGTGCCTTCGATGCTCTGCAGGTTGGCAAAGCCGTTGGCTCCACCCAGCACATCGTTGACGGTGCCCTCAACCAGGAACGTGGAACCCTGCACCACGTCGGTGATACCACCCAACTGGTTGGTGAGGTTCAAGGTCGCATTTGGAGCGATGCTCACATAGCCGAGGTTGTTCAGCGTGCCGACATTCATGGCGTCGCCATTCGTGTAATAGCTGCTGTACATGGCCAACGTAGCACCGGCTCCATTGGTGAACGAACCGGTCACGGTGAGTACGTTTGCCGGATGCTATGCAGCCGTCAGCGCAGGCCGAAGTTTTGATGAAGCGTTGCAACCCTACTGGTTTAGATAATAGAGATACGCCTTACCACGAGTGGTCTGAGAGGCTGGCGCAAATAATTGAAATCGCTATAAGTTGCGGGCTTTATTTCGGAGCGGGCTCCAGTCACTTCACCCAAGACAGGTAAGCCATCCTCATCCAGTATCGGAGCGGAGTCCACGCCAAACTCCTGTCGACCCAGTCAGCTAACTTCAGTGCAGCGTTGTCCGGTCTCAACGGAAGCTGAGACGTCAGCATCGCAATTGGAGTGGTCATAAGATTGCAGTAGTAGTGACTGGAAGAGGTGAACAGTCTATCGGCATAGGCGATTTGTCTGCGGGAGAGAGGACGCTCATCGGCAGTCCTAGCCTTCGGCGTCAACTTACGAAACACGATTGAGGCCGGGTTGTCGAACAAAGGCTCAACAAAAAAAGCGCTGCCGCCTTTGCGAAGCACTCGACTCACTTCGTTCAGGGCCGCGGTGAAATTCAAGTGATGCAGGATTCCACGCCCCATAACCGCATCGACGGATGAGTCTTCCAGCATGGTTAGCCTTTCGGCGTTGCAGCAGTAGAATTCAGCGAAATTGCTGTACTTTGTGCGCGCCTCCCCAATGAAGCGTTCCGAGATGTCCACGCCGACAACTCGCTTTGCTCCAAGACTTCGAAGTATCGGAACCAAGGTGCCGTCCCCGCAACCATATTCCAAGACGCTCGCGTTCGGGGAGACGCTCGCCATCCACTTCTCCTGCACCAACTCGCCACGCATTGTGTTCGGAGACTGAAATACGTGCATGAAGCGGCGCTTTAACTTCACGCTGTTCTCCCAAACATCGGTGGTATCGGAGGCGGTCTTCTCGCGGTCGGCTCGGAGATCACTCTGGTCGCTCAAGAATGTCACCCGGTCCCTCCGTTTCTGACATGACGAGATTTGGCGCGGTCTCGCCTAGTCTAGTACGCGCAATTGGCGCAGGCAATCATTCCCAAGTCTGGGAAGCGAGAAGATGACTCACGGCTTTTGCCAGTGTTTGCCAAATGATTATTGGCAGACTCTGGTTATCTCGGTGGCAGATAATTTCTCGTAAGATGGTGCATCCACCCTGTCCCCTACCCTCCCCAAGCCCCGGTGGCGGGTAGGATCTGTTTTGCGTGCCCGCAAAGAATTTTTTTCGATTGGCGGTGACGACCTAGTCTCGGTTCGGTGGGCTGTGCACCAAATTGTGCCCCGTCTGTGCGGCTACTGGGCCCCACCACGTGTTATGACGTGTTCCTGGCCTTTTGAGGCACTGGCGGTAAGCATAGGAAGTATCGGAGATAACACGAGAAAGCTGGTAGCGCTACCGGGAATCGAACCCGGGTTTGAAGATTGAGAATCTTCCGTCCTAACCCCTAGACGATAGCGCCATGTTGGGGGCAACTTCTTGATTATAACAAACTTGCCAATATGTCCGAAGCCGCTGCAGGAGCGGCTTTGCAAGAGGTTGACAAGCCTCCCATCAGGGCGCAGAATCCAATCTACGTAGGCGAATAAAAAGCGAAAGTTGCTTCCTCTTTCGCCGCCCGTTTTCATTCGAGGTCTTCCCATGCCGTCATCCGCCACGCTTCGTGCTCATGTCGAGTCCACGCTCAGCGAACATCTGTCCTCTACGTTATTACTTCGCGAAAAAACTTCCCCACTGACGGTTCCTACAGGAGTGGCTGCACTCGACACTCTTACCGGAGGATTGCCGCGCGGAGCATTGAGTGAAATTACTGGCCCAGCTTCCTCGGGACGCACCAGCGTAATGCTGGCAGCGCTGGCTGGGGCCACGCACCGCGAAGAAGCTTGCGCACTGGTAGATGCCAGCGACAATTTCGATCCCGCTTCGGCCGCCGCAGCAGGAGTCGATCTCGATCGGTTGTTGTGGGTACGTTGCAGCGAACGCGATCGCACTTCCCTGCACAAAGGTCAGCGGCGCTCGGCGCTTGGACGACTAGAGCAAGTTCTGAAAGTAACTGACCTGCTGCTGCAAGGCGGAGGCTTTGGCATGGTCGTGCTCGATCTTGGTGACATTCCCGTGGAAAGCGCGCGCCGTGTTCCGCTCACCTCGTGGTTTCGTTTTCGCAGGGCCGTGGAGCCCACCACCACTGTATTGCTCGTTGTGGAACGGGAGCCGTGTGCGAAAACTTGCGCCTCGCTGGTGGTGCGTTTACAAAGAACGGCAGTGTGTGCGCTCGATACGGCTCCGTCAACCGAAACAGAATTTCATGGATGGAAGGTGTTGAGCCATGAGACATCTGCGATTCCGCCGATGAATGTGGTGAGCCATGCGGCCCTGCTGCGTGGCATGCAGTTGCGTGCCGAAGTGGTGCGTTCGTGGACGCAGCGCAAACCCATGCACTCCGTGGGAGCCAACTTCGAGTTGCGCGCTGCGTGGTGATTCTACCTGCAAGGACCCACATGTTTGCGTGCCTGTACATTCCAGATTTCCCTGTGGCAGCCATTGTTCGCGCAGAGCCATTGTTGCGCGATCACGCCGTGGCGGTGCTCGAGGGCAAGCCTCCGCAGGCGCGGGTGGCCGCACTGAACGACAAAGCTCGCATGCTCGGAATGGAAATCGGAATGACGAAAATGCAGGCTGCCGTTTTCGCGCCGCCGGAAGGAGATGCGGTCGTCGCAAAGATTGACGCCAGAAAGAAATCTTCGCAAATCGAGCCAGGTTCACGGCGTGCAAAGGCCCAGCCAAGTGCTAATGCCGTAATCCTGCGGCAACGGTCAGTAGCACAAGAAGAATCGTCCCACGCTGCTTTGCTGGATGTGGCTCATGCGTTTACCCCGCGCGTGGAGGACACGCATCCCGATCGCTTGCTGCTCGACCTCGCTGGACTGGAACGGCTCTACGGACAGCACCCCACGATGGCCCGCGAACTGGCCTCGCGTTTAAGCACCGTGGGACTGGAATGCAATATCGGCATGGCCCCTAATCCCAATGCCGCCATGCATGCTGCCTGTGGATTCAGCGGCATCACCATAATCTCTGCGGGTGAGGAAACCAAGCGGCTCGGCGTTTTGCCGCTCCATGTCCTACTCGATTCGTTTGATATCGCCTGCTGCGGGGCCGAAACGGGTGCCGCCGTGCGTGAACGCGAGAAGTCGCGCGAGCAGATGCTCGACACGCTGGAGCGTTGGGGCGTGCGTGATTTCCACACGCTGGCTCTGTTGCCCGAACATGCGCTAGCAGTGCGACTCGGCGAAGCTGGCACGCGCTTGCAGCAACTCGCGCGCGGAGGCGGCGTGCGGACGCTGGCGCTCTGTGAACCTCCAGTGCATTTTGAGGAAGCAATGGAATTGGAGTCGGCAGTGGAAACCCTTGAGCCGCTGTCGTTCCTGTTGAACCGCATGCTCGATCAGTTGTGCGCACGGCTGGAAGCACGCGCCCTTGCTGTGCGGGAATTGCAACTGCGCCTGGAACTGGAGCCGCGTGTAGCAGACGAACAGACGGCGACTCTGCAGGAATTGACTGCTGCACAAGATGCATTGCTGCCAGCCGATCACAGAGACGGCAATCTTTACGCGCGCACACTGCGTTTGCCAGTGGCCATGCGTGATCCCAAAATATTTCTCAAGCTGCTGCAGTTAGACTTGTCGGCCCATCCGCCGGGGGCACCCGTTTGCAAACTATGGATTTCAGCCGAGCCGGCGCGTCCGCGTTCGGCGCAATGCGGTCTGTTTTTGCCCGTCACTCCCGAAGCCGAAAAGCTGGAAATTACGCTCGCGCGTATCACTGGCATAGTGGGCGAGCGCCGTGCCGGAATCGCGAAGTTGCTGGATTCGCACCGTCCGGATGCTTTTCGTATGGAGCGTTTCATTACGCCACAAGAAGCAGGGAATGTGAATGCAAGTCCGACAATGTCAGATGCAACCGATGCTCCCCCACTTGCCTTACGCATACTCCGTCCGCCAAGACAGGTTCGGGTGCAACTGGCGGAGGGGCGTCCCTGCAAGCTTGGGGATGTTAATGCGAAATGGAGACCAAGAGGAATTGCAAGGAAAGATCCTATGGTCGGCTGGGCCCTGGCGTTCGTCCGGCGATTGGTGGGCCGAACAGTCTGCAGCAAAGAACGCCGGCGAAGAGGCACAAGCATGGAACCGTGAAGAGTGGGACATCGCACTCGCTAATGACGGCGTCGGTAACGTAGCTCTCTACCGCATCTATCACGATACCGTTAGCGGCCAATGGTTTGCCGATGCCAGCTACGACTGACTTGCATGTACATCGAACTGCACGCCCGCTCGGCATTCAGCTTCCTCGAAGGGGCTTCTGTTCCCGAGGAGTTGGCTGACGTGTGCCACTCTCATCAAATGCCGGCGATGGCGCTGCTTGATCGCGACGGCGTTTATGGCGCCGCGCGCTTCCATCTCGCCATGAAGAAGCTAGCCCGTCAGGCTCATATCGGAGCAGAGATCACTTTCCTGTTGTCATATGTAACGCTTCCAGACAATGTCTCATTCCCTCGCGTGTCATTGCTGTGCACTTCCCGCGAGGGATACCAGAACCTTTGCCGGCTGATAACACGCATGAAATTGCGCGCGCCGAAATATCCGGCGACATTGCCGCGCCAGGCGAAGCGAGCAGTAACCCAAGAGCAGCTGCTTAATTCGCAAGCTGTTGCCTCCCTCGCCGATCTTGCCGAATTCGCGTCTGGACTGATCTGCATGACCGGCGGAGACGAAGGTCCGCTGGCATTCGCTTTAACACACAGCAGTATGGAGGAAGCACGCCGCACACTTGAACAACTCGTCGCTATTTATGGCCGCGGCAACGTATATGTCGAACTGCAACGTCATTACAACCGCGCGCAGGAATCCCGCAACCAGGCGGCCATTGAACTCGCGCACGGTCTGCGGCTGCCGCTGCTGGCGACTCAGGGTGCGCAATATGCCAGGCCGGGAGAGCGCCAGATTCTCGACGTGTTCACCTGCATTCGTCACCATCGCCATGTCGACACTGCTGGACGATTGCTGTCGAACAACAGCGGGCGGCATATCAAGACGCCGCAAGAAATGCTGCGCTTGTTTGCCGATCTCCCTGAAGCCACCGCTAATACGCTTGAGCTCTCTTCGCGTCTCGGCTTCACGCTCAACGATCTTGGCTACAAGTTTCCTGCTTATCCGGTCGCTGCAGGAGAGAGCATGAGTTCGTTCTTGCGAGAGCGCACGTTGGAGGGAGCGCACGCGCGATACCAGCGTACTGGGCAAAGCGAGTTGTGGCAGCGAGCGCGACGGCAGATTGAGCGCGAACTGAAGCTTATCGAACACCTCGAACTCGAAGGCTACTTTCTCATCGTTTGGGACATCGTCCGCTACTGCCGTGAGCAAGGCATCCTGGTGCAGGGACGCGGCTCCGCAGCTAACAGTGCGGTTTGCTATTCGCTGGGAATCACAGCCGTCGATCCCATCGGCATGGAGCTGCTGTTCGAGCGCTTCCTCTCGGAAGAGCGCGGCGAGTGGCCCGATATCGACCTTGATCTTCCCAGCGGAGACCAGCGCGAGCAGGCGATCCAGTACGTGTATGAGCGTTACGGCAAGCTCGGCGCGGCCATGACGGCCAACGTGATCACCTATCGCGGACGTTCGGCAGCGCGTGAAGTCGGCAAAGTGTTGGGCTTTGACGAAGAGACGCTCGGGCGATTGGCAGGTCTGGTGAGTTCGTGGGAGTACAAAGACCCCGGCGATACGCTCGAGCGCCAGTTCCGCGATGCGGGATTCGAGTTGCAGCATCCGCGGATTCGCAAGTTCTTCGAGCTGTGCGTAGCAGTCCAAGATCTGCCGCGTCATCTGGGTCAGCACTCCGGAGGCATGGTCATCTGCCAGGGGCAACTGGATTCCGTTGTACCGCTCGAGCCGGCCACTATGCCCGGCCGCGTGGTGGTGCAGTGGGACAAGGAAGATTGCGCCGATATGGGCATCATCAAGGTCGACCTGCTGGGACTGGGCATGATGGCCGCACTCAAAGATTCGCTCACACTCATTCGCGATCACTACAAAGAAGATGTGGACCTCGCCATGCTGCCGGCGGATGATCCCGCGGTCTATCGCACCCTGCAGAAGGCCGACACGGTGGGCATGTTCCAGATCGAGAGCCGCGCCCAAATGTCGTGCTTGCCGCGCCTGTACCCCACGCGCTTCTACGACATTGTGGTACAGGTCGCGATCATCCGCCCGGGGCCTATCGTGGGCAAGATGGTCAATCCATTTCTCATGCGACGACAGGGGCGCGAGCAGGTGACATATCCGCACCCCGCGCTCGAGCCGGTGTTGGAGCGCACGCTCGGTGTGCCGCTCTTCCAGGAGCAGCTCCTGCGCATGGCCATGATCGCCGCCGGTTTCAGCGGGGGCGAAGCGGAAGAGTTGCGCCGTGCGATGGGCTTCAAGCGCAGTGAAAAGCGCATGCGCGACATCGAGGTCAAGTTGCGTGAAGGCATGGAGCGCAATGGCATCTCGCGTGAAGCGCAGGAGGAGATCATTCTCTCCATCACCTCGTTCGCGCTTTACGGATTTCCCGAATCGCACGCCGCTAGCTTTGCTCTCATTGCCTACGCCAGCGCTTATCTCAAGTGTCATTACCTTGCGGCTTTCACCGCCGCATTGCTGAACAATCAACCGATGGGATTTTATTCGCCCGCCACCATCGTGAAAGATGCCCAGCGGCACGGGTTGAGGGTGAAGCCTGTGGACATTAATCAGTCGGAATGGCCGTGCACGCTGGAAGAAGATTCAACCTTATCTGGAGCTGGGCGCTTAGTCCTTCGCATGGGCTTTCGCTATGCCAAGGGGCTGAGCGAAGAAGCCGGAACAGCGATTGTTAGCGCGCGCGGGCAGCGACCTTTCGACTCGATTGCCGATCTCGCTCATCGTGTACCCGAATTGCGCCGCGACCATCTCGTACAGCTTGCCTCCATCGGGGCGCTGAACTCCATTGGTTGCGCAACTGCAAAAGAAGCGCAAGCTCAACTGGAGGGTCCCCGCAAGAACCAGCGTCTGCATCGCCGCGATGCTCTGTGGCAAGTGGAGCGCGCCGTGCGCTTTGCCGGGCCGTTGCTCGATGGCATCCCCGAGATTGATGCGGCTTCCCCGCTAGCGGCCATGACACCCGAAGAGCGATTGGTCGCCGACTTCCACGGCACGGGGCTCACCACCGGTCCGCATCCCATGGCGTATCGCCGAGCCGATCTGAAGCGGGCGCATGTGCTTTCGGCACTCGATTTGACCCATGCCAGTAATGGCAGCCACGTTCGCACTGCCGGATGCGTGATTGCCCGTCAGCGTCCGGGTACCGCGAAAGGTTTTGTCTTCCTCAGCCTGGAGGATGAAACCGGCATCAGCAACGCGACCCTCACACCCGACATCATGGACCAGAACCGGGTGGTGATTACATCGGAGAAGTTCCTGCTGCTGGAGGGGGTCCTGCAGAACCAGGATGGGGTGGTCTCGGTGCGAGTGGAGCGTGTGGCTCCTTTGCGGGAGCTGTATTCTCCCGACCAGACCGACATCACGGATGCTAATGTCAGGTCGCATGACTTTCACTAGTGTGAGAGGGTACCCCCTCCCCCTGCCCGTTTAGAATCAATCGCTTACACAATGAATGCGGTGCAAGTTCTAGATTTTACAAGTAGTTATATGTATCTAATTCTGCCCGTTGGACTTAGCTGCCAATAAATGGTGCTTTTGCACTCCAGAATTTGCCATACTTACAATACTTTCAAAGGGGGTAGCTGCCTGAGTACAGTGACCGCTAGATGTTGTGGTTTCGTGCCTGGCAATTGGAGCGCGAAGGTCTGTACCGGGTCGGCGCGGTGACCACGGCATTTTCCATGAGCCGCAAAAAGAGCAGACCGCGGCGTCGGGAGTGGCGGCGATTGAAGCGGAAGGCGAATTCGTTGAGATAGGCATCCAGATACTCTGCGGTGACCGAGCCCTGATGGGTGCCGAGCAGCCAGCGTTTGAGCAGGGAGGCCACGCGATGTACCGCAGGCATGGAAACGTGGGCCGGATCCCCGCTGGCAGAGACGTTGATGGCGTGGTGCCTGTACCCTTGTCCGGACAGACCGTTGTAGCCCTTCCAGCCGTCCGTGCGCACCTCCGTGCCGGGTTCGACTGCGGCCGAGACAAAGGGAACCAAGCTGGCGCCGGAGACATCGTCGACCCGCCCCATGCGTATACGGCCGAAGCCCTTGGGCGACAATACCTCGACGGCAATAGCGACGATGAACTTGTCCTTTGTGCCGCGTCCACGCACGCCCTGTTCGATGCCGCCCACATAGGCCTCATCGACTTCGACCGGGCCATGAAGACGATCCCGCCCCGGCCGCACCATGGCGGTGCGCAACTTCTGCAACATGGTCCATGCGGTCTGATAGCTTCCCAGTCCCAGCAGCCGCTGCAACCCCAGCGCGCTTACCCCATGCTTCTGATTGGTCATGTGCCACGCTGCGGCAAACCATTCCGTGAGAGGAATGCGGCTGCGATCAAAGACGGTGCCCGCGGTCACCGATACTTTCCGAGCACATCCCGAGCAGGACCAACGCCCGTCGGCCGTGCGCCATCCCTTTGCGTGTGCGCATTTCGGACAGCGGAAGCCCGTGGCCCACCGCAACCGTTCCAGATACGCGACGCAAGCCGCCTCGTCGGCAAACCAAACGCGAAACTCCGGCCACGTCCCCGGATAGGGCGGATAGACCGGCGTAGACGGAGGATCAGTTGCCACTACCTGTAGTAGTGTACTGTACTCAGGCAGCTACCCCCTTTACTTTCAATACAAGCCATGCCATTCTCTGGCACCATCGAAGACGATATCAAAGAACAAACTATTCCGCGCACTGGGCGCGGTATGGGGCAAGAGACACAAATCCCTCTGCCTGACGAAGGAAGTTTTAACGAAGTGGAACCCCGTCGGGATAGGACGCAGGACACAGAGCGAGGTGATAAGGCTAGGGCACGTATACCCAGGCTAGCGTCCGTTGACGCGGCCGATGGAGGAGAGCCACCTCCGCGCTCGGACTGACGTCCGAGCGGAAGAATACCGCCGGCTGAAGCCAGCTATGGGATTCAAATAGACAGCCTACCCAGCACTCCGCTTCGCTGTGTGCTGGGCTATCTTCTTCTGTCCCGCAGCCGGGACTGCAGTATTCGATCGCGTGGCACTGTCGCAACCCGAGAGCATATACGCAGGCTAGCGCCCAAAAAGAGGAGCGTGAACCTGAGGCACCCAGGCACCGGGCAGGCAGTGGAGTCAGCTGTCGTCCCTGCCGGGACTCGTGGCTGCATTTTGCCCCCTTCCCAGCGGTGAAGCGGTTGTTACGAAACTCTGCCGTCGCTCCGCGACTCGCATGAAATATTCCACTGAACTAAGCGTTTCGCCTTCGGCTTCACGCTGGGCTAGATTATGGCGTGCCTCCGGCACTCGGATTTCTGCACTTCGTTCCACCACACAGAACCCGAAGCGAGTTTCGTAGTGCCCTCTGAAGCGGTGGGCTCTGATATATAGCGTCCCTGCCGGGACGGGGCGACGGTTTGGAGTTTCAAGTCTCAAGTTTCGAGCTGAAAAAAGCCGCATCGGCAAACGCAATGTGGAGGGGACGTGTGTTGCCTCCGAACGGCGAACTGACATATACTCCCGCAAACTGCACGTCAAATCGGGACCCCGATTTGACGCAATCCCGTATACCGACAAGACGAAGAGGCGAAACATGAGAAAACCTTTTGTACTTCTCGCGATGCTGCTGGTAGCGGCATCGCTCTCCGTGCGGGCAAACGCCAGCACATTTGACTTCAGCTTCGCAGGTCCTGGAGTAAGTGGGACCATCATGTTCAGTTATGGCACAGCTACGGACGCGAAGTATTCCAACGCTTTCGAGATCACTGGAATCAGCGGCACCTTCTCCGATTCCAACAATGGCCTGAATATCGTCAACGCACCGATCCTGTCGCTCGAGCCAATCAACTACGCCACACCGGATCCCACCAACTTGCTGGCGCCGCATGATTTCAGCAAGTTCGCGGTGGCGAGTGGTCTGCCCCCGCAAAACAACGGCGTTTTGACCTATGACAACCTCTTCTGGCCCGGCGGCTCGCCGCAAACCGCCTCCGACTACCCGCTTTTTGGTGGATTCCTCGATATCTACGGGCTGATGTTCGATATTGGGGGTGGTACAGTGGTTGACTTGTGGAGCAACGGTAGCTTCAACGGGAACCCTCCCATCGATTACGGTGTGGCAGTCGCTACCTCGAGTACGGCGTTGGATTATGTCAGCGGCGGTGTCTCGGTAACTCCGGAACCCGGCACGCTAATCATGTTCGGCTCAGGTGTCGCTGGCCTCGCTGGCATTTTGCGCCGCAAGATCAATCTGTAGTTTTTGTTTTGTCTGAGACGCCGGGGCAATCGTCCCGGCTTTTTTGTGCGCGTTTGCACTCGGACTGACGCCCGAGCGGAAGAATGCCGCCGGCTGAAGCCGACTCTGGGATCAAAATAGACAGCCTACCCAGCACTTCGCTTCGCTGCGTGCTGGGCTATCATGACGCGCCCTTCGGGCTTTTCGTGGGCGGCGTTCCGATGGCTCCGCCGCGACCCGGCTCCTGGCCCGGGTAGGAATAAACACCGCGGCCGGCTTTGCGGCCCAGGCGTCCGGCCTTGACGTACTGCACCATGAGCGGCGCGGGGCGGAACTTCTCGCCGAGTGTTTTGTGCAGGTATTCGAGGATGTGAAGGCGCGTATCGAGGCCCACGAGATCGACCATCTCGAATGGACCCATGGGATGGTTGAGTCCCAGCTTAATCGCTTTGTCGATGTCCTCGGCTGAGGCGACGCCCTCCTGCAACATGTAGAACGCTTCGTTGCCGATGAGGGCATTGATGCGGCTGGTGATGAATCCGGGCGACTCTTTGATCACCACTACTTCTTTGCCCATGCGTTTGCCGACATCGACGGCGGCGGCTAGCGTTTCGTCGTCGGTTTCCAGCGCGCGGACGATCTCCAGCAGCTTCATTTTGTGCACGGGATTGAAGAAGTGCATGCCAACGCATTTGGGCGCGCGGTAGGTGACCGAAGAAACTTCGGTGATGCTCAGCGAAGACGTGTTGGAGGCGATGATGGTGGTGGGCCGGCAGACCTTGTCGAGCAGGGTGAAGATTTCCAGCTTCGATTCCATCTCTTCGGGAACAGCTTCGATCACCAGGTCCGCTTCGCGCGCTGCCTGCTCCACTGACGACGCGTACTCCAGGCGCTTGAAAGCCTCATCGGCGTCGGCTCTGGGTTACCTTGCCGAGTTCGACAGCCTTATCGAGGTTGGCGCGGATTTCGGTTTCGGCCTTGCGCAACGTGGTCGGCAGAATGTCTTCCAGGATGGTGCGGTATCCGCCAAGAGCGGCAGCATGGGCGATGCCGCGACCCATGATTCCCGCGCCAATGACCGCGATGGTATGGACTTCGGGCATGTGCTTCTATGCTCCCCGCTCAAGCTGAGCAAGGATGGTCACGAAGTTGGGATCCGACTGACGCATGTATTCCGCAAGCCGCTTCTTTTCCTCCTCCGAGAGCAGATTGATGCTCACGCTGACGCGGCGCAGGGTGGCAGCAATATCGTCAATGAAGTTCATCATGCGGATTAATTCACCACTGGCAGGCATAAGAGTCCTTTCGATTACAGAAATGCGAGATGAGAGACGGTCACGGTGGTCAGTTGAAGTTAATGGCCAACTTGCTATTCTCGCTGTCGCTGGGAATTAAGTAAAGAAGCAGTGGCTAGTGGCTAGAAAATGCAACGGATCAGGCTGCGAATTCGGATTGAGTCGAATGGGGAGTCGGGCCGGCGGCCTTGGTTGCGACGGTCGCGGGGCAATCTCGGTCAGTCACCTCGGTTAGCAAGGCCAGCTTCTCGGCCAATTCTGGTGTGAGGACGCCGCCATGCAGACGCCACGACCAGTTGCCTCCCGGCTTACTGGGAATGTTCATGCGGGCATCGCTATCGAGGCCGAGAATATCCTGCACGGGGATGACGGCTAGAGTTGCCACAGAACCGAAAGCGGAGCGAATGAAGGCCCAGTTGATGCCGTCGTCGACGTGGCCGAAATATTGGGTCGCCCAGGCTTTCTCGCGTTCGCTGGCGCTGTTGTTCCACCATCCCACAGTAGTGTCGTTATCGTGGGTCCCGGTGTAAACCACATAGTCACGCGTATAGCGTTGCGGAAGATAAATGTGCGAGCCCTTGTCTCCGAAACCAAACTGCATGACTTTCATGCCGGGGATGCCAAGCTGCTTGCGCAGGTCGACCACATCTTTCGTGATGTAGCCCAGGTCCTCGGCGATGAAGGGCAGATCCTGAAGTTCATTCTTGAGGGCCCTGAACAGATCGCCGTTGGGGCCGGGCGTCCAATGGCCGTTTTCCGCTGTCGGGTCTTCGGCAGGAATCTCCCAGCAGGCTTCGTATCCACGAAAGTGATCAAGGCGAATAATGTCGCAGGTCTCGGTCGCCCAACGCATGCGGTCGATCCACCAGTCGTAGCCTCGGGCCTTCAAGGCGTCCCAGTTGTACAGGGGATTGCCCCATCGCTGGCCGGTCGCACTAAAGGCGTCAGGCGGCACACCGGCGACGACTTCTGGAGATAGATCTTCTTTCAGACGGAAAATGTCGGGATGGGTCCACACGTCGGCGCTGTCATAGCTGACAAAGATCGCGACGTCACCAATGATCTTGATTGCATGTAGGGCGCAATACGTGCGCAACGCTCTCCACTGTTCAAAAAACGCGAACTGGAGGAAACATTCGACCTCGATCAGGTCCTTCAGGTCCCTGTTTAATTGCTCCAGGGCTTCCGGCTTCCGATGTGTAATTTCGGGAGGCCACGCGCTCCACTCTTTATCGCCAAAGTGCTCGCGCAACACGGCGAACAAAACATAGTCGTCCAGCCACTTCTTGTTCTCTCTGCAGAATGTCTGATATTTGTCGCGTGCGCTGCCTTGAGCAGACTGCAGAAAGTTTCGCGCGGCCTCGCGTAGTAACGGAAGCTTGTAGGCACGGACGCTGTCGAAATCAACCGCGCCGTCCGGCTCGGGCACATCCGAGATACGCGCGCGGTCGAGGTAGCCTCGCTCCACCAGCCGCTCGAGGCTGATCATCAGGACATTGCCGGCAAAGGCTGAGGTGCAGGAGTAGGGAGAATTTCCGTAGCCAGCCGGGCCGAAAGGAAGAATTTGCCAGAGCGTCTGCTTGGCGGCGGTCAACCAATCAACGAATTGGTAGGCAGCCGGGCCAAGATCGCCGATCCCGCCGCGGGAAGGCAGGGATGTAGGGTGCATCAGGATGCCAGACGATCGCTTGGTAAACATGGTTATCGAATCGACTACAACGTTTGCGAAGTTGCTCGGCAACGCTGCGCTCGGGCTCACGCTCCAGCGAAAACGTGCCGCCAGTTAAACAGGCTGCGGAAAAGTCTGAAAGCAGATCTCTCGCGGGCTGAAAGCCCGCTCGGGATGACAAAAGTAGTGGACTCTAACGCTGGCCTAAAGGCCAGCGCTACCCGAAAACCGACTTCGTCCGCGCCGGCAGAACAAACTCGAAATTAGGACCCTTCACCCAGGCGGCTCATGCGCTCCATTTCCTGCTTGTTGATTTTGATCTTGCCATCCTTCTCGAGTTTGTCGCGCAAGTTTTGAACGTAGAGGCCCTCGAGCACCTGACGCTTCTGGTCGAGCAGCGCTTCTTTGGCGCGGTCCCAGTTCTGCTTGGCTTCTGCCGGCGTGGGCTCCTGCTTATCGACGACGGCGAGCACGATACCGGTACCCTGGCTACCTTGTATGGGACTGCTGATTTCACCAACCGTCATGCCAAATGCGACGTTGGCTGCACCGCTCATGGCTCCCACGTCGGGAACCTGCGCAGTGGAATTCACCAGGTCGCTGGTCTTCACGGTGGCGTCAAGTTCTTTGGCGGCCTTCTTCAGATCGTGCTCGGCCCGGGCGCGGTCGGAGAGTTCCTGAGTCTTCTGCGCCAGAAGCGCCTGAGCGCGCTGCGCCTTGAACTGATCTTCGACCTGGGCCTTGATCTGATCGAAGGTGGGCGTTTGTGGAGGCTGAATCTCGGTGACCTGATAGATCGCGTAGCCTTGCGGCGTCTGCGCCATTGCCGGGGGGTCATTCTTCTTCGCCGAGAACAGGGCGTTGGACAACTCCTGGGCCGGACCGAGGCCGGGAAGTGCATCGGCCTGCGCAATCAGGTCAGTGGTAGTTACGCTGAGGCCTTTTTCGGCGGCTGCCTTGTCGATGCCGGCCGAGCGGGCAATGCTCTCGACGGAGTTTGCCAAGTTCTGCACGGCGGCGGCGGCCTTCTGCTGCTTGATGGCAGGCTCGATCTGGGCCTTCACTTCGTCGAGCGGCTTGACCCTGGCATTCTGCTTGTCTTCCACCAGAATGATGTGGAAACCATAGCTGGTGCGAATGACGCCGGTCATCTGTCCCTTGGGCGTGTTGAACGCCGCCTGCTCGAATTCAGGAACGGTGCGACCGCGAGTGATGGGAGGAAGCAATCCACCTTGCGCGGCGCTACCGGGATCTTCGGAGTACTTCTTCGCCAAGTCGGCGAAGTTGGCGCCGGCCTTCAACTGCTTGTCGATGTCGTCGGCTTTTGCTTTCGCCGCGTCGACGGCCTTCGGGTCAACCTTGCCGTCCGGCCCCGGAGTCGGAGTCTTGATCAGGATGTGGCGAACGGTGACGGTCTCGGGAATGCGGAATTCGTCCTGGTGCTGGTTGTAGTACGCCTGTAGGTCAGCCTGGGTCACGGGGATCGAACCGGCTACCTGGCTGGTGTCGACTAAGACGTAGCGCGCTTTGCGCTTCTCGGGGATGGAGTTCAGGTACTGCTGCTTGTTCTGGTCGTAAAACGCCTTTAGCTCAACATCGGTGACTTTAACCTGCTTCTTGACATCGTCGAGGGTCAGTACGGCGTAGTCGAACTTGACCTTGGTGTCTTGCTTCTTGACCTGCTCCTCGACTTCCTTGTCGCTGACGGTCGCCGGAGCACTGATGGCGGAGAGCAACTTCTGCTGCGCGAGCTGGTCTTTCAGCTCCTTCTCGAACTGCGCCACGCTCAGGCCGAACTGGTTCTGCACGAAGTCTTCATACTGCTGCTGGCCGATGAAACTGCCGCCCGGGAAGAAGAGCTGGCCGAACTGCCCCTGGTGGAGGTAGTCAATCAGTTCCTTGTCGCTAACGCCGAGTCCGATGCGATCGGCTTCATAGGCGAGTGCGCCCTGAGTAATCATCCCGTCGGCGGCTCGCTGCATCAAAAAGGGCATGAGGGTGGGCGGAACGTTGCCGCGGAACTGCTGACGTCCGATCATGCGGGCGCGCTGCGCGACCTGCTGCAGGGTGATGTCGTCGGTGCCGACTTTGGCCACGACGCCAGCGGTGGTGACACCGCCGCCGAAATAGTCGCCGAACAGGCCGCCAGGAACGAGGGTGATGACCATCATGACGCAGATGACCAGAAGAAGGCCGCCCAAGATGATTTTCTTCATTGGGCCGGGGGTTTGCAGAAATCGAAGCATGCTTGTACTGGACTCCGGGAGTTGAATAACGGAAACCTTTATTATAGCCGAGTAATTCGGTTCCCTCGCGTGCGACGGCGTAGCGGGCAGGAGCATCCACAATACAAGATCGAGCGCGCCGCCGAGTGGTCATGGGACACCACTCGGGTGCGATTATTCCCCGAATAAGGGCGCGGCCTTCACGCGGTGGGCGGCTAGTGTGTTGTAATTACGGTAGATAAGTATGTCGAAATTGTCTCCAGGGGTGCGCGGTCGAATCATTGCCGCAAAGCGGCGCGTACGCGAACTCACCATGATCGCGAAGGGTGTGGCCTCGACCGACCATCCGGTGCTGGCGCACATCATTCCTATCCGCCGCTGCAATCTGGCCTGCAAATACTGCAACGAATACGACGATTATTCCAAGCCGATTCCGCTCGAGGTTATGAAGAGCCGCATCGATCAACTGGCGTGGTTGGGGACGACGATTGTCACGCTGAGCGGCGGCGAGCCGATGCTGCATCCTGAGCTCGACGAGATCATCGCTCACATGCGGACATATCCCATCCTTGCGGGCATGATCACCAACGGCTACCTGCTGACGGCCGACCGGATCAAGCGGCTCAACCGCGCGGGACTCGATCATCTGCAAATCAGCATCGACAACGTGATGCCTGACGACGTGTCGAAGAAGTCGTTGAAGGTGCTGGACAAGAAGCTCCAACTGCTGGCGGAACATGCCGACTTCCACGTGAATATCAATTCGGTGGTGGGCGGTGGCACGCGCAATCCGCACGACGCGCTGGTGGTGGGACGGCGGGCGGTGCAATTGGGACTCACTTCCACCATTGGCATTATTCACGACGGCGAAGGACAATTGCGGCCCTTGGGGGACGAAGAGCGCGAAGTGTTTCTGAAGATGAAGGGCTTGGAAAAGAAAAACTACTCGCGTCTGAATTGGTTTCAGAACAACATTGCGCATGGCCAGCCCAATCATTGGCGCTGCCGAGCAGGCGCGCGCTACGTCTACATTTGCGAAAACGGGCTGGTGCATTACTGCTCGCAGCAACGCGGATACCCCGGCACGCCTTTGGAACAGTACACGGTCAACGATATCCGGCGAGAATTTCTGACGGAAAAGAGTTGCGCACCCCATTGCACGGTGTCATGTGTGCACCAAGTTTCGTACTTTGATTTCTGGCGCGCCCCGCAGACGAAGCCAACGCCGCGATCGCCCGTCGATCAGGGCCAACTAATTCAAATTGAGTAGGTGATTTCGGCGGCAGTGATCTGCAACAATCGATCGCCGCTCGTTGGCGATTGGAGCCGAGGGGCCAGTTCGGCGGCGCTAATTTTCGATGCTATAATTAATTGCCCTTCTGAAGTTTTCCCACACGAGCGGGCGCGTAGCTCAACTGGCAGAGCAACTGACTCTTAATCAGTAGGTTGAAGGTTCGATTCCTTCCGCGCTCACCAACCTTTTCAATAACTTACCAAGGTTGACGTTTTCGGGTGTGCCGTAAAGTGTGCCGTAACTCCCTCCGGCTACGCCCGGTTCTCTACTGCTGTGTCGTTATCCAGCGCAGCACGCACGATTTCCAACTCCGGATGCTGATATTGCATGGCAGTTTTCACATCCTTGTGGCCCATCGTTCTCATCACGGCAGCCAGGTTTCCGGTCCTCTTCAGAATCCGGGTGCCGTAATCATGCCGCCCACAGTACAAAACGAGATCTTCGGGAAGGCCAGCCTTTTTTCTGGCGTCCCGAAACCAGTTTCCCATCGTGGTGAGATGGCCGGACTTTGAGCGCTTCGATGGGAAGACCCATCCTTCGCGCCTTGCGCCGCACCGCTCTCTAAGAACATCGAAGACGCGATTGCTCATAGGCACGCGTCGCCTTCCCTCTTCGGTCTTGCTGTCCGGCACGAAGATGATGCGCGTGTCCCAATCCAGGTTCTCGATGCGCATCCGGTAAAGCTCTCTTTCATTTCGCATTCCCGTATCACGCACCAAGATAATGATGTCCCGGAAAAGTTGAAGGCTGCGTTTCCGCCAGTTGCAGGCAGCCGCGCCCGCCAATAATTTCCTTTCCGCTTCATCATCAAGCCGAAGTGAACGCCCGTATTCCTTCATCAGTTTGACTTTGGGAGCCTGGCGAATCAGCTTCCACTCTTCCGCTTTGTGAAGCATCCTTCTCAAGGTTCGCAGCGCGCAATTGGCATTCGATGACGAGCTGGAAAACTGCAATGTTTCCACCACGTCACTGGTGACCTGATCCAATCGCATGCCCACGATGGTCGTTGCCTTCAGGAGCCGCCAGCCATCGCGGTAATAGGTCTTTGTCTTGGCTTCCAGTCTGGCAGTGTCTAGCCATTCCAGGAAGCGCCGGGAAAACTCCAGCAACACAGGAGCCTTCTTCGGAAGCGGGTCCGTGCTCTCGACCGCTTGGGCGAGTCTCAGACCAGCAGCCGTTGCTGCCCTGGCCGCTCTTGTTTCGTTGGTTGACCCACGGTAGCGGTGTCCGCGCACCATGAAGTCATACCAGTAAAACTTGGACTTTGGCTTCTTAAACAGCTTCACGAGTTTCCTCCATTGCAGCCCGCACGGAAGCGACTCGTGTGTTCTTCTGGATGTATTCCAAAAGAACGTTGACATCATAGCTGACGCGGCCTTGCAGTTCTATCCAATTCGGCCCGACTCCCTCAGCGCGCCAACGCTTCAATGTCGCCGCTGAGCGCCCGAGGATTTCAGCGGCCCGGTGCGTGTTGACGAGCTGCGGTATGGCTGGTTTTTTCATTGCGACTGGCTGGGACATGATTCATTGACTCCTAACTGAAACTCCTGAGCTACTCACCAACTGCTTGGCCCTGGCCTTCTCCCGCCGTGTGCCCATGCGATTGCGGCGCAATACCGTGCTCCTGACCGGCGTCGTGACCCACGGATGAAGGTCCAACTTTCTGCCCAATCTCCAGTTCATATTGCTGGCTTGTCTGGATGGCCGTGCGGTGCGAGACATCCCGACTCAAATGCTGCGCGAGTTCTGACTTGTCGTTGGTGTAAATCTGCGCATCGTAGCGCCCCCGCGAAACGGCCACGTATGCCATCCGACTGTTAACGAGGTGCGCGCTTTCTTCGGTGTCCGCGTGGATCAATACACGGTCGGCGGTCTGGCCCTGGCTGCTGTGGCTGGTAACCGCATAGCCGTGGTCGAGATGAGGGTGACTTTTGAGGTGGAACTCCACCAACCTGCCAGAGTCGGTATGTACCGCAATATCGCCCCGCTCGTCGAGGCGCACAATCGTTCCCAGCTCGCGGTTGGCAACGTGCAAATCCTTCGAGGGCGCTGTGAACTGTACGCGGTCGCCTTCGGCAAACTCGCGCTCTGCTTCGCGGTAGACGGAGACTCCCTGCAGGCGGCGCGGGTCATAGGTCACCTGTTGGCCGGCCTCACGCTCGACCGTGAGCAGGTTCTGTTTAGCGTCCGTGTTTGTGACGGTGGCATATTCTCCGGCATTGACTCCCACGACTTTGCTGCCTCGCGAATAGCGCAGCACATCGCCGGGGTTGTACTGTTCGGCCCAAGCCCGGTCTGCGCCGGTCAGCTCCTGCCGGGCCTCCAGCACGCGGATCGTGTGCCCTTCGGGCTGGACTGCACCGCGCTCCTGCAGTTCGCGATGAATGAGGCCGTTCAGTTCACGGCGGGATTGATTGTCGGGCGACACTACTAATGTGCCCTGAGGATGACGTGCATATTCCTGCGCAATTGTCTGGAATCGTTCTTCGCGGTTAGCGATCTGTTGCACCCGGCCCTTGGCGATCCAGATTCTCGATGGCCGCGTAAACCTCGCCACGGGCGAGTTGCTCCACAGCTTCTTTGAGCGCCGGGTCCTTCTGGCGCACGATCTCGTCCAGATGTGCGGTTCTCATCCCGGCTTGCTGCAATTGGTAGTAGGGCCGTCCGGCCCCGACGGCTTCGTGCTGTCGCACGTCACCCACGAGCAGCACGCGATCTTGCTCGCCGAGTCGGTGCAAGAGGTCGTTAATCTGCCGGGTGCTGGCGAGACTCGATTCATCGAGCACGTAGAGATGTTTTTCTTGGGTTTCGGCTTGCGGTTCTCGGGCAAGATGATGCTGCAGCGTATTCGCTTGAATTCCGGCCTCTCCAAGTTTGTGCGCAGCCCGCGAGGTGGGCGCGAAACCCTCGACGCTGTAACCCTCGCGTTCAGCGGCGTCACGGACGGCGCTCAGAGAGGTCGTCTTGCCTGCTCCAGCTACTCCCTCCAGCGCAGTAATCTGATCGCGGCTGCTCAGAATCTCCTGTACTGCTCGATGCTGACTGCTGCTGAGATGTGGGTAGTCTTGTTCGACCTGGTTGCGGGTTCTGCTGCTGACCAGCGCCGGATATTGGTCTTGGCTCGTCCGCATCATGCGGATGTTGTCGCGCTCCAAGGCGATCATCTCGTCCGTGGTGAAGCTCCGTCCGATGGCGGCGTGAGACTCCCGCTGAATCAGCGCACCATGCTCGACTTCTTGATTGAATTGCTGCTGAATCCTCCAAAGCGGCGCCTCTCCCATTGCCCGCTTCAACGCATCCCGCATCAGGTCACGTTCCCCCGAAACGGCTTCGCGTTCAAAGTTCTTTTCGACCGCATAATGGACGGCCTCCCGGACTGTTCTGTCTATTTGCTCCTTGCTCCTCGGCTCTATCTGGTGAGCGCGGGCCTGGGCTTCGTGCACGACACGCTCCGGCTGGTTCCCGAATTTCTCGGCCATCGCCTGGTGACGGCGCTGCATTTCTTCGTGGCTGACATCGATCTTGGCGTCCCGCGTTCGGTGGGCGGCGATTTCTGCGGCTTCGGCCCCACGGACACCCTCTTGGTTCAAGTGCTCTTTGATCTGTTGCCGGCGTGGGCTGCTCGCTTCCAGATACTCCTGGGTGTAGCCCTTGATCTCCGGTGCTCCGTTTGGGCTCTGCTCAATTTCATATCCCAGTTGTTTCAAGCGCAGCGCCAGCTCTGTTCGATAAACGGCAGTCGCATACTGCTGGGAGCGATACAACTCATGCGGTTGCAGTGCGCGGGTATCGCCGTTTTCTCGCTCGGTGACATTGAAGATGACCACATGGGTGTGAAGCTGGGGCGCGGCATATCCGTCCACAGGACGGCTACTGTCATGCTCAAACTTCGCGGCAACCCATCTGCCGGTTGTTTCGGGTTGATGGTTCCCGCCGATGCGCGCCTGAACGTATCTTTCCAACTCGTCAAGCGCGACGTTGACGGCCTCGCGATGAGCCACGCGCACGCGTTCATCAGCGCCCACTAAGGCGGTCAGAGAAACGCTCTTCGGCGCGCTGAAAGTCGCATCCCATCCGGCTCGATGTTCCATGGTGTGGATGGTCTGACCTTGACTGTTCAGGTACTCATAGCCTGGTCGGTGGCGAACGAGGTCTGCCGCGGTAATCGGGTGCTGCCCGTCGGCAAGCCGCGCGAAGTGTTCTTCCTGTACCTCGCCTTTCAATCCCCACTGTTCTGCCAGCTTGCCGTGCCACTCGCCTCGAACTCGCTCGCCTTCGGTGTAGTAATTGTCCTGGGAGTTGGAGAACTCCCGCTGGTGATAGGAGTGCGCTTGACCCGAACTGAGCGGCTTGGAGATGGTCAGCACTCGTCAGCCTCCTCATCGCTCCTCGTTCTGCGCTCGAACTTCCTGGACATCAGATCAGCGAAGCGACGGGGCACCCTGAACTTGCCGTTGTGCGGGACCTGAATCGGCCAAAATGCAATCACACAGCCGCTCTTCTGCTCCTCGGTCGTGTAAATGCCATACTTCGTCAGATAACCCTCGTGAGCAATTTCCTGAGAGATCTGAAGCAGCCCGTCGCACATCCACCGTCGTTCCTCCGGGCCCAGATTCCCGCAAAGCAACGCCGTCAGCCTGACGGTTGCACCGAATTTCTTTACCTGTTCGCGCATCACCGGCCTGGCGTTTGTGGCCAGCTGGCCATGCGTAGCCCACCAAACATCCATCCGAGCGCACGATCGGCTCGCAGTCCTCGGCCGTCAGCAGCTCCTGCGCCTTGATCACTAGCGTTCCATCGTTTTCATCGTTGCTGTGCATATCACGACTCCTTCTGGTCACTTGAAAAACTTTGTCTGCTTCGGGTCCTCGTCTGTGTCCGGCTTCGTCTCCGGTTTCGAAGGCAGGGTTCCACGCTCCTCGGCTGCCGTGCTGCCGGAGGGCAGTGATGGTTTGGTTGGGTTTGTCGGTGACGAAGAACCGTCGGCGCCGTCCAATGCCGACTTGCGTTCAAGAAAGGCGGGATGCCGCTCGGGAAGCTTGAGGTAGGGAAAGCTCATGCGCACGACTAAGTTGCCGCACTTAAGAAAGCCGTGTCCCTTCGGCAGGCCCGTGATCTCTTCCTTCATGATCAGGGGCCTGATCTCATGCTCCAGTTGGTAGCTGCGCGATTCTCGCGGTCGCGGCATCTCCCCGTGGGTGCGACTCTCTCGCAGTCGCTCAATTTCCACCTCGCCCAGGGTGTCACTGATCCACCGGGCAGCGCGTGGCTCGCTGGTTTTCAGGAAGACCTTGGTCGACGGTTGGGAGAACATCGCTTCGGCCTGGTGGCCGTAGATGGCCTCCAGTTGGCTCCGTCCTTGAAAGCACAGCACCACGGGGTTTCCCGATTTTCGGTTTTGCGTGATGGCCGTATGCAGCTGCGGCAGTCGGTGCAACGAGGCCAACTCATCCAACACAAACCAAACCGGGCGCGATCGTCGTCTGCCCTGGTTCATCAGCCGCAGGATCATCATGTCCAGCCACATGCTGATCAGCCCCTGCATCTGCGCCCTGGCTTCGGGAATGCTGGTCAGAAAAGCCCAGCCTTGAGGGACCTCCTCGGCCCATTTGGCGACGGTAAATATCGGTAGCGATGGCGTTTTGGCTGGCAGTAACTGGAGGCTGTCGGCCACCATGCTAAGGGAGGCGAGCACACCGCCGCGCTGCGGCCCGGCGTTTTCGTAGATCATGGCCGCCAGGGGCGTACCTTTCAGTCGTCGTTCCAGTTCGTGCTCGTCGCTTAACCAAGAAAGCAATTCCTGGGGCGTCGGCTTCATGTTCAACAGGTAGGCGATGGTTTTTTCTGAAGCCAGTTTGAAAAATAGGTTGTCCCGGTCGGTCTCCGGGAACAAGGCAGTGGCCAAGGTCAGTGCCTCCGCAGGGCGTATCACCTCGTCGGCGATTGGCCAATAGGGCATTCGCTGATCCAGGGGATTCAGGATGATGTCGCCGCGCTCGGGAGAGTAAAACTGGCCGGTATATTCCAACGCCGGGTCGTAGACAATGGCGGTTTCTCCCCGTGCGGCGATTTGAGTTAAGAGTCCCCGAATGAGTGTGGATTTACCGCTTCCCGAATCCCCCATGATGAGGAAATGGTTGTCTTCAATCGAGCGTGGAATGCGTACCCGGCTTCCATCCCGGCCCCGCAGTTGCTCCGACAGTTTCGGCGGCTCCAGGGTTAGAAAAGCGATACCATCCGATTGATTGCGGCGGTTGAACTCTGCGGCCGTAACTTCTTCCGCGCCTCTCAACCGCCGGCCGTGCCTGTAGGTCCGGAGGTTCTCCCGGTCCTTGGGAATGGCCAACGCCAGGCCTAGCGACAGAGCTGCCCCTCCCCAAAGCAGCGGGCGCACTGCCCAGTCCATCAAGGTCTCGCCTCTGTAGACCCCAGATCGCAAGGTGTCGCTTACGAGAGCATTACTCCAGGGGCTTGCCGGCGTCAGAAGTAGTTTTTTCTTTTGCCGCCTGGCTTCTTCCGACAGCGCAAATGGAATCGAGAGTCCGTCCGAGGTGTTCGTGGACCCCGGTTCAACCTCGTCCTCCTGCGGCAGATACTTGATCCCATCCGGATGTAAGACCAGCATCAGCCTGTAAGTGCTGACTGGAGCACGAAATAGGGAAGGCGAGATCCTGGCTGATAGGTAAGTCAGCAGCCAATACCGCTGTAGAGGTGTCCACGTCTGGTATTGGAGCCACAACCCGGCACATACTACGAGCGCACTGATGCCATACACGCTGCGCGTCCAGACCGGCTTGTCACTTGGCCAGGCCTGGTTCTCCACTCGTCCCCACGGATCTTTCATCGCTGCTAACCTGCTCTTTCCCGCCTCTTGCCGGCGTGGTCAATTTCGAGCGCAGAGTCGCATGGAAAAAAAATTCCGTCAAACGGGGGTCGATGGGGCCCATTTCTTGTGAGGGGAGCGCGAGGCGGAGCCAGTGGTCTCACTCAAGCCTTCTTCAAGGCGGAGGCGCTCCTCGATCAGGCAAATGAGGGAGAAGGTGAGGCGAGCAAGCCCCGTTTTTTCAAATCGTTACAGGTAATTGAAAACATTTAAAAAGGGCCCTCGCCATCTTTATTTCACCAATCGCACTTTGACTGTCCGCTCTCTGGGCGGCTCGGAGTTTCAGACTGACAGGCGATCAGGTGCGCATCGTAGTGCTGCGCCATTCGTAAGTGGCTTGCCATCTTGTATTTCATTGATCACACTTTGGGCGGTAACGGAGTCTCTCGCCTTGAAGCGGGAAGGCGGCCGGCGTCGTGCGCTTCTCAGGGGCGGCCGCTGGCAGGTCGCTTTCTAACTATTTTTCTCCGATCACGATTTGAGTGGTCAATGGGCCACATCCGGCGGAAAGGGCTGTCAGCACAAACGGGTCGCGCAATCTGCTGCCAAATTTTATTTCACCTATAACATTTTGACTGGACACGAGTCTCTCCCGCCTTGAGACCGTAAGGCAGCAGGCGTCGTGCCCTTCCCCGGCGGGCTCGTCGCAGCTCGCCTGCCAACTATTTTTCACCGATTACACTCTGACTGGGCGACGGCGTCTTACGGCCTATCCAGCCGCTCTTGTTCGGCAACAGGTATTATGCGGGCGCGTACTGGCAAACGGCGTGAACAGGGCACTCATGAACCGGCGTTTGCTATCCGCTTCTCTTGTCGAACGAGCGGGATGTGCGGTGAGGAAACTGCCTGGCAAGGGGCTGGGCGGAGTCGGGAGGTGCGAGACGTTTCCGCTGCGGTCAGAAAAAGCCTGCCCCAGCAGCTGCCCACAAGCTCAGATTATTGATGCATTGATGCCCCGGGTAAGGCTTCTTCGATTGGGTTAATCGGAACGAAGGTCTCACCGGATGTCTGATGCCAAGGCATCTTCCAGTCTCCGGCCCTCTCTCGATCGCTGCCACAATCCGGTTGGGTAACACTTTAATAAACGTCTGGATGTCCGGTTTTCATTGGCTTTTCCTCTTTATTTTTCAGGCTGTTGCTGTGACAACTGCCTTCTAGGCACGCGCCAATGAGCGGGGGAGGCAAGGGCATAGGCCGAAGGCGAGCGAGGGGAATCACCCAGGCCGCACAAGCCCGACGCGGTATCAGGGCGCGGAAGCTTGGCGACACGCTCGATGAAGCCCAGAGGGTTGCCTTGACCGCGCCAGGGGCAACGCCCCTTAGGGTTTCCTTTGTGTCCTAGGGGCTTGGGAGAAAGGGTGGAGCTTGTGCTAGGTGGAAAGCTTTTTGTATTCGTTTCCCGGGTGGGATCGCTCCAGAAAATGTTGCCGGGAGCGGCTGCGCGTGGTGTCTCCAGGCTTGCCGCGACCTTTGGCTCTTGGCCCATACGACGCCGCTCGACGGTCTGCCAAGCATATATGTGCATTGGCGGCCAAGTTCTTTGGGTGTCGTCCTCCTCCGTCTGTGCGGCTGATCAGAAGTTCACCCCGAGTCTTTTTTCGTTGCCTTTTCCTGCAACGTGAATTGACTACCACTGCCGCTGCTAGCAGTGCCTCTTGCGAACGTAATCATCGACCCGCTTCTCTCCGGACCGAAGGAATCGGAGAAAGTCGACTCCCCTGTATTCGCAGGTCTGATAAACACTCAACAGCACCAGATAATCACGGATGCCACTTTCAGTTGAATATGCCTCGATTACGTTGCGTAGCGCTGCAAACGCCTTTATCGCGTGTTCTGCGTTGTTATTGTTCCAGGGGACATTGTCATGATCGAGAAAGGTGAAGAGCTTATCTTGGTTTCTTCTAAACCTGTCCTGCGCCTTCCGCGCCAGCTCTGTCTTATACTCGCGAGTCAGGAGGCGCTCGTAGAATCGCGCCACCTCTACCCTGTGTTTCTTGAGAAAGTGAGCTTTCAGGCCAAACCGGTCGATGGTCTCGACTACGGGCTTCAATAACGCCGCGAATTCATGCACCAGCGACTTCATTTCTTCATTAAACCGCTCCTTGAGAACATCTTCGTTCAAATCGCGAATCAAATGGACCAAGCATTTCTGTTGTGCGCAACTGATCGAATCATACGCAGAATAGAAATCGGAGACCAATACGCCGCTGAAACCACTTAGAAACTCTTGGGCAACGCTCCCTTCACGGGTAGCAGACCAAAGGTAAACCACCTCCTCCATGCTCGTGAATACCCACACGTAACCACTGTTACTTTTAGTGCTTAGGTGCGTTTCATCAGCATGTATGAGCTTTCCATGCAATAGCGTGTGCTTTATTTCTTCCTGTGCGCCCTGATAAAGCTTCGCAGCCCTCCGTTTCAAGCCGTTGATTGTTGGCTGACCCACTTGATAACCAAAGAGCTTAAGCATACTTCCCGACAGCTTCAGCTGAGGAATCTTTAACTCAATGATGTTATGAATCACATATGCTAGGAGCTGTAGACCGTAGCGATGACGTGTCCATTCATATACGTCCGAAGCAAACCGCATCCCACAATTCCGGCACTTGTAATGGACAATGACATACTTGCTAACCCACCGTTTTACGCCGCCGGCAGTGAAGTGCAGATCATACAGCAACTTGCTATGCCTTCCGTTCTTTCTGATCTTTCTGGAATTACACTTCGGACACGTCCAAGGCCGGGACGGGCTCACTGTCACGTTCACCGGCAGAGTGTGGCGACGCTTCTTTCGTTGATTCCTTCTAGCGACTCGCCTGAGGCGCGGATTTGAGCGAATGTATATTCTGTCGCGTTGATAGTCCCAGTACGCGCACTTATTTATCTTTTCGAGTTCGGGAAGCACAAAATCCACTGGTCCTAGTCTGTACGACGTCTGTGGCTTCAGAGAATCAACGTGGACGGCATTTGGAAACTGCAGCCCTGTGGTTGAGGCGCCATCTCTCGGGACCAGTTGGAGCAACGTCTTTACCAGTATTTCCAGCGCGGCGCAGTCGTCAGCGTTGTAGCTTACGAGATCCTGCTTGGCAGTTTCGCTACCCGTGAGTTCCCACTCCCGCCGGAGAGCTAGGCTTCGCTGGCCCGAGGGTTCCTCAATTGACCACTTGAAGCCGAGATACGATGCAATGTCCTTAAGACCGTTGGAGTACGTCGGAAAGTAAACGCGCCCGTACAGAGCAGAGAGAATATTTTGGGCGGATTTCATCAATCCGTGCACCAACGCGCGCCCGTCTTCGGCGATGTCACCGTACCGCTTCTTCAGGCGCCGGAGAAATACAGTCTCGTAGCTGCCATAGTAAATCAGCTGAGGATTTTCGATGGTCGTGATGGTTTGAAGAAACTCCCTCCAGATGTTCTCTTCGTCCGCACGTTCATCCGCCCAAAGAGATCGTTGAACAACAGAGGTGGCGCCTGGAATTCTGAGGCCAATGAGATAGTAGGAGTCGCGATCGGGCGTTCCTTCGACGTCAATATATACGGGGGTGCCTGTAATGCTCAGCTCCGGCTTTCCAACGACATAGATCCGTCTCTCCCGAAGCGCGAGGGCCTTGAGGGCATGGTAGTACTTTATTGTTCGGGGGTTAGTTCGTTTTGAATTCTTTCTCGGCCGAAACGTGTAGGACAATTGCGTAACGGTGAAAATACCCTTGCTCCTGAGCTTGACGATCTCCTTTTCCTTGATTCCTCGAAGGAGGCTAAGGTCATCTTTCTCAATGGCTGTCGCCCGGCAGCTGTTCCTGAAAACACAGGTTGGGCAGTGCGCATTTAAGTGCAGCGGCGGAGGATCGCTGGGCCTCTCGTCGAGCGCACGTATCTCTTCAAGCGCCTTGTCGGCCTGTTCCAATGCTCTGGCCAGTTTGACCTTCCTGATCCTGAAGCCGCTACCATGGAGAATCCTTCCGAACGAAGGCCGACAACCGTGCCAGCGAATGAGAACCGAAGCACACAGTGCGAGCCGCAATTCGTCTTCTTTGCTGACCTTCTCGTTACTGACGAAAATGACGGGGATGTAGTCAGGTTGGCTCCCGCTCACATTCCCCGGGGCCGCTATTAACGCGTCAAACCGGACAGATGCGTTGGTGTCGGCCGCAGTGATGTCGATGGCAAGGTCATATCTGTTGGCAAGGACAACGGACAATCCGACGTCAGTGCACACCTGTTTGTATTCGTCACGGTAGACCCGCAAGAGGTACTCGCGAGCCCGGCTATGGTAGCCGTCACGGAGTTTCCGGGACAGGTCAACGAGATCGGATTTTGGTTCGGTTGCGTCAGTGATCTTCAGATACCCTCGGTATCTGCATTCGATGAAATCCGAAAACAGTTCATTGGTGACCAGCGTCTTCATCGCCACGTTCCCTGCCGGGTGGGATCGCCGCATAAACGCTGCCGAGCATCGCGGACCAGCAGATAGACATAAATGTCTTTGATGGTTTGACCATGCTTGCGGTTCTCCCGATCCATGCGACCGCGCCCGGCGGTCCGTCCCGGGCAGATCCAGTTGGCGGCCCGGTAGCCGGTTCCTCGAAATCGGTCGGCGTCCACCAGGGTTTCCAGCAGCAGTGGACCATGGCGATAACGGGTTCGTCAACAAGAAGGCCAGGGCGAGCAACCATTACCGCGAATTCAAATCGATGATCCGCGACCTGATGCAGCATGATCACCTGTCTGATTACCGGGTGTCAGTCGAAGAGGACATGGTGATGTTCAAGAACCGGATGAGCGTGCAGCCATCGAAGACGCAAGTTCGGTATCCGGTCCTTAGATCGGGAGACGTTCTATGATGCCCGGCTCGTGGCTCCAAGTTACGACATGTACATCGTGAGCAGGCGTGGCGGGACTGGTGCGTCGAGAGCGGGAAGCCGGAACTGGGCTTCCCTGGCACGGCATTCGCTGCTTTCTGTAAGTCGCGTACTCAGCGAGGTTGGCTGAGTCGTGCGTTGACTCGGGTGCGGTGACGCACTATCGTAGGGAGATCTGAGAAAGACAGACGGAACGTTGTATGACTATTCATCTGAATCCGGAACAGGAACGGGTCATCGGGCAGGCGATCCAGGCCGGCGTGATACGTGAGCCAGACGAAGTTGTAGATGTTGGGCTTGAGACCATCCGGCAGCGGCTGGAAGCCTGGCTCGCATCGAGAACTGCAATGGATGCCGAACAGTGGTCACAGGAATTGCACGCCTGGATTCACGGCCACTCGGCTGCGACGCCTTTGCTCTCGGATGAGGCAATCAGCCGGGACTCCATCTACGGAACACGCGGCCTCTAAAATGGCTGTCCTTCTGGACACGAACATCCTGTTACGCCTTTTGCAGCCACATCACCCGCATTGCCCTTTAGCCGAACGAGCGCTCAATACCCTCCGCGGGAGGAATGAAGTGCTGAATCTTGCCGCGCAGAACCTTGTGGAGTTCTGGGCTGCGATTACACGCCCCTTGGATGAGAATGGCTTGGGCTTCAATACGGAGCAGGCGACCCTGGAGGTTAGTGCTCTCAAGCGGCTTTTCGTGTTGCTGCCGGAAGCTCCGCTATTGGAAGCATGGGGACGTCTGGTGGCCGCATACCGTGTCGCGGGCAAGAACACCCACGATGCCCGGCTGGTGGCCGCGATGGTGGTGCATGGGGTTAGCAGCATTCTGACGTTCAACATTCAGGATTTCACGCGCTACGCTGAGATTACTGTTTTTGATCCCAGGACTCTTACCTGAAAGGGTATCTGTCCTTGCTCTTCAACCAAGTTTAAGCGAAGTCATAACCATAAGGGTGCGATTTTCTAATGGTTCCGTGAACAGAGTCATCGGCTAGGAGTTTCGCCTCGCTTCATTGTCACGCAGACGCTCCACGGCTGTCGTGAGCTTCTCGGTGTCGGCCCACTGGATAACTTTTTGTACCTTCTCCGGAGTTAGCGTTTCCTCATTTCCGAGGGCGCGCAGCAGATTGATGATAATCATTCTCAGTCCGAGAACCTCGGCCAGAATCGTCTCTTCGGGCAGGCTGACTACAGATGGCTTCAGTTGGGCCAGGAGCACATCGCGGCACCACTCGCCCAGGGTTAGCCCGCGTGTTTGGGCCAGCGTCTCAAGCTGCGCGTACTCTTGCTCCGTAACTTTTGCTCCTGCCGACCTGGTGCGCGAAATGCCCATCATTAATTTAAGAACCTCTCTCCCCGTGGCCATCGGGTACTGCGGGCAGTCTAGGACAATCCAGGGATCGCGTCCAACGTGGCAGAGGGTACGGTTTTGGCGAGATACGGCTGCCAAAAACCTGCATTCTCAGCAGGTTACTATTGAGCGCCCGTCGGGCGCTGTGCAGCACCCTTTCAGGGGTGGCGTGTCAAAGCTCCTCCCGCTGCCGTAGGCAGCGCTCGCCCCCTTGACGCGGACCCGATACTGGCTACTGTAGGGACCGGTCCCGCGAGGCAGGCCGTTGCCGGCTCAGGGGCAATGCACCCGAGGATCACGGGCCGGCTCACCGAAGCCATAGACATGGAGACACCGGCAGACCGCGCAGCGGAAGGGTGGGACACGCAGTTAACGCAACAGCTGACCTCGGAGATAAGATCGCATGCGGGCCTTTAGCGTCTCGAAGCACTCTTTGTTCGACATAGTATGAGTTTAGTACGTGGATCGATCCCTCTCCCTAACCAGTAACTGTAAGTAATGTCCCGGGACGCTCTGTAAGGAATGTCGTGGGACTGGACAAACGGCAGGCAGTTGTGGGCCACCGGCCCAACCACCTATAATCCAGGCTAAGAATGGGAATCAGTCGGCTCACGGTTGAACTAGGATGAGCGATGGCACTTCCCCGACGTCCCGAACGGTCCCGAGCTCTTTAAGCGTAAACGCATCAATTTGAGTTAGACTCCTAGCTTCTGGGTTTACAGTATAAAGAGTCTTCCCATCATGGTCTATTACCATGCTCCAGAATGGGGTTGTGGAAGATGCGCTCTTCACTTCAGCCCAATCTACCATTTTGACGATGGAAATTTGGGTCAGCATTCCTCCAGCTTCTGTCCGCCCCACGGAGGGGGCCGAGGCGAGATAGAACAACCCGGTAGTTGGCGACACTACGCCGCAACGCGGTGCCCGCAGTTGTCGATTGGCAGCTATCCTCCCTTTCATTGCAAGAGTGTCGGTATCAAGCTCGGCTAGACCTCCTGCAGCACTACAGATCAGGAGTGAGTGGTCGCTGACGTTTAAGGCTGATGCTGACGTTGTTATGGGTGGGTCGCCAGAACCGGACGGTGCGTCTGTCATTGTTTCGCCTCCCCATTCAAGACTGACGTCTTGTGTTCGAACAACAGCACCACCATCGTTTAGGCTGATCAAACGGAGGGTGCTTGTGAGGTCACACTGCACCCCAACATCCCAAGAACTCGAAGGCCAAGGAATGATGGTCGCATCCCAGCAGTTCGGTAATGAAATAGGCTGTGGCAAAACCACGCCGGTATTAGCGTCAACTATGGAAAGCGTATGCTGATCGAGTCCGGGGGCCAGGGTTCTCATGACGTGGACAAATAGCCATTTGTTGTTGACGGAGCACGCGATACCGCTCTGTGACGGACGAACTGTGTAGACCGCACGATTCTGAAACGCGACCTTCTTTACAAGGCTTCCCGTCTTCGTCTCAACAATCGAGAGGAATCCGGATGATTGAGGTCCGTCAAGCACGTACAGGCGAGAGCCATCGTTGCACATGCCAAAATTCGGATGGTAAGCAGTAGGCAATCTCCCTTTTATTGTGCCTCCGACCGGATCAATCAACAGAACACTCCCCTCCGCACCACCCACATCAAGTACATACAACCAGCCATGCTGCGGCTCCGTCCACTGTTGCGCGACCACGGGCGACCAACATACACCAACTATCACGGCTAATATTCGAAGTATATGTTTTGACATTGTTCGTCCTTTATCGTCCCGAGAATCACATCGACATTGGCATCCATTCCATCAAAAGGAGGCTTCCCGATGCAGTCAGAATGACCGCATTGACAAGAATCATCACTTCCTGTAAGTCTGCAAGCGAGCCAGTATATGAAGCTGCCCGTTCACATCGAAATCCGCCCAGAAAGCATACCGGAGCCGCACGCGCAACTCCAAAAACAGTCATAGCTAGGACGCCATCTTTGACTTGTCCCGTTAGAAAAACCCCAATGAGAACGGCGTAGTAGGCAGAACCCACTATCCTTGTTCCAAGGCCAAAACCGAGTACACAACCGTACAGGAATACTCCAGAAACTGCAAGCCTCCTCCAAGATATTGGGACTTGCTTACGGAACTGTGGCAGCTTCAGGGCTATGATTTGAAACTCCCGCAGCGCAAGCAACACGCAGGAACTCCCGAAAATAATTCCGCGGCTTCGATCAGTCAGAATGCCGTGAGGAATCAGAACACAGCCCGCCAACGAGATAACTGTTCCTACTGCTGCGCCACCTAGACCGTGAGCTACCGTAAAGACTGATATCAGCGTTAGCTTCTCCAGAGCTGTTTTCCCATGAACCATGGGACTGATGGTTCCGACCATCGATGCCCCTCAAGGCGACCAGAGCGCTGACAAACCTGCAGCCGCCGCCAACACCAACAAGAGACTAAGATACCACCGCACCAATATTGTTAGATTATGCTCCGCGAGGAAAACAGTTGCCGTCAGGCAGACGCTGAAAGTAATTAGTTTTGCCCGCGGCGAAAGGGCTATATAGGTCATGGCTACCCTCAAGTGCACAATCCGTTGGTGGTCCAGATTGTACAAGCATAGTAAGTGTATCCATCGCACCATGCATCCGGTCTTTTCGAGTTGTTGAGGCATTGCTTACATGTCTTGCAGTTATTATAACAATTAACGTCGTTAGTACAGCAGTCACTATACTTGTACTGGGTTTGACCGGAACCGAATGGACAACAATATACCCAAAAGCTACCAATAGACGTACAGCTAGGACAACGCGCATTGCCACCGCCGCAGTTTGGACATGAGTCTCCCCAACATAGTCTGCCATAGATCCCGCACAACTCGGAAATTTCGCAATTAGGGTCCGCAGCAAGTGATGGAGGCACGATTCGGTCTATTGGTAGAACGGGAAGCAGCGATATGCCCACGAGCCTGAGGACTCCCCTCCCTATTCTGGTCAGGACCGAGCGCCGAGATGACGTTTCGTAAAGGCCCTTTAGAAAGCCTTCACCAAAGGCCATTTTAGGTTTGTCGTCCACGGTTTACCTCTAAATCTAATCAACTCGCGGAACTTAACCCATGCGCGGTATTGTTGGCTAGCACCGGATCGCTAGCACTTGAATATCCTGTCGTGATCACGTTAAGGATACTCTCTAGGTGTACTGCGGTGTTAACTATGCCTTTGGTCATAACTGCGCCATTTCGGTCTAGTAGCACTGCATATGGTGTGCCTGTGATTGCATAAAGAGCGTGAATTTCGTTAGAACAGACCGCCAGCACGTCGGAGATATGATGTTCCTGCAGATATTCTCTATTCTTCTCCTCTTCTCCGCGACCGATAAGACAAAATGTGACATCTTTTTCAAATCGAGCGATGGCTTTGAAGGCAGGTGCGAGCTGCGAGCAATTGAAGCATCCTGGAGCAATGAAGACCAGCAGGGTATAACTTCTACTCGATCCACCGATTGTAAGTTGGCGGTCGTTTAAAGTGCGCGTACTAAGCGCCGGCATAATGGAGCCGATATCTGGACCAACATTGGTCATACGTGCCCCTGTATTGCCAACCCGAATATGGAGCATGCCTACGTGTCTCGCGAGCACATACACGACTGTCGACAATAACAGGACTAAGAACCACAAGACGAAATAGGAGGCCGTAATTCCGATGTTAGTTGTCATGAGTCTGCGGTCCCTAATTCCGCTCGGACATGTTGCCGTCGACCGGACGGCTCATATGATCGAGTGCCCTCGTGAGCACTACGGTGACGATACACGCAAGCACGATTAATGAAGTACTAGGTCGGTCCAAGGTCGCAGAGATGGAAAATCGAGCATAAAAAGTAGCTAACATCGCAGATAAAACTGCAAGGAACACGTTCCGAGCCGCCAAAAACCAACTAATTGGTGACGTGTTCGCTCCGAAGCAACCGCACGAAATATTTCGCCGGCCCCGGATAAGATTTATAGAAATGGCGAGTGCGAAAGTACCAAAAAGGATAGCTGCGATTGTGCAACACCGAGTTACCATGTACCCTGACAGCAACATCGTGCCCACGAGAACCTCGGCTGCCGGGATGCCCAAGCCGACCGCCTTCACGAACTGGATTGGCAGAAGTCTGTACTGGGTAACCGTCTCAAGGAACGAGCTCAGAGTTAGAAACTTGCTAACACCGCTTACAGTCAGAAGAAGACCGAGCAAGATCGGAACTGCAAGCCCAGTCAGCGCTACTGAGGACAGAAGCATTGCCAATCGCTTCTTTACGAAGCGCCTCTGTTTGTGTGCGAGGGGGCCTTGTGCCCCGCGCCTCCTGCATCGAGGTCCAAGCACACCAAAAGTAGGCCATCATCGTTACATGAGGCAGCCTGAGCCGTCAATAGCACGAACGTGTCCAATTGTGTGTTCATGGATCTGACGAGCAAGTCCGAAGGTACTGCTTACAACCGGCGGGTGGCCGCCCCCGCGCTTCCGCATTTCTGAAGAATTCTCGGGGGGGGGCCCATCCCGCCTTCCGTTGGCGGGGCGGGGATTTTCGTTCTTACGACGGCGTGGGACGCCGCTAACTTCCATCAGCCTTCCTTATCACGTCCCCACTCACGAACGGAGATGACGCTCAGCGCAAGCAAAATAGTGGAATTGGGCCAACGATTGAACAAGCTGACTCCAGAGCCTCGACGACATAGCTGACTGCATCCTTGGTGCGGTTGTTGATTTCTTCTAATTTCATTGTTTTTTCCCTTCTGCCGTTGCCGGCCTGTTTTTGTCCTTCGCTTGAGCGCCAGCGGACAAAAACAGACGGAACGGTGAAAGGAACTGAACGGAGGCTTGTGAAGATGGCAGGGTGCGAGTGAAAGCGCGGTGAGTGACAAACGGGTTTGGGTTTTGTTTGGCGCGAAACCGGCGCAGTCCGAAGCGCCCGCCCCAGCCGCGGCTGAGCGGCGTCCACCTGAACCAAGGCGGAGTGGGAAAAAAGCTCCCGAAGGGCTCCTTTGGGGTGCATTGAGAAACGAAGCCTCTGGGAACGGCAGGGAGAAATGGTGACCCAGACGTCGTTGCAGATTTAGTTGGAAAGGTGTGGAGAGCCTTAACCGAAAAGGGGAAAACGATCCAGGTGCTGTTTTGGCCTCGTCAAAAGGCAAAGGGCGGTATAACATGGCCATGTTAATTAACGCGTCCATGATAATTAGCGCGGCCAGGATAAATATGCAATTTCAAGCTGAGAGCCGCGCCGGGTCGAAGGGTGCCGAATTCGAGCATCTTCTGGCAGACGCTCTGCGCCGGGGCGGCTGGCGCATTATCGGGGAGCCGAGGCTCGGCGATGTGCAACCCGACCTCGTGTTTGCCCGAGGGGATCAAGTATTTATTGCCGAACTCAAACGATCATCGGAAGGTCGCCGGGATCGGCTGGTACCACTCATCTCGCAAGCGATACTCCAGGCGCAAGGGTTGGCCAAAAACTATCCAGGCCGAGTGGTTCCGGTGGCAATCGTTGCAGCACCACGAGTTGCGGTTTCGGTTGCTGATGAAATCAAGCGATTCGCTGTCGAGCATGCGTCGGATGTAGTCGTGGGAGTCATGGACGCCGAAGGGTTCCGTGCCTTCTGGGGGCACGGTCTTGAGGAGTTGAATTCAGCCAGGAAAAATTCCGCCAGCCGGGCTTCTTCTCCACGCCCATCGGCTCACTTGTTTTCAGACCTCAACCAGTGGATGTTGAAGGTGTTACTGTCGGAACACGTTCCAGAGTCACTTCTCTCGGCACCGCGTGGCCCTTACCGAAACGCTTCTCAACTTGCGCAAGCGGCGGGTGTTTCTGTAATGAGCGCGTTTCGTTTCGTGCGAGAGATGTCGCGGGAGGGTTTCATCGAAGAGCAGAATGGATTGATGCGAGTGGTTCGAATCGAGCCCTTGTTGGAGCGCTGGGTTGCGGCAAACCAAAGAGTTGTGGCTGAATATCCAGCGCGCTGGATTTTGCCATCGGGTGAAAATCAACTCTACTCGGCCGTCCGCGCCTACGTTTCGAAGGTCAGCGTCGCCGTGAAACCAAAATCCCGTCGATCTCAGGTGTCTAGGGCTGCGGCGAGGCTTTGTATAGGACTGTTTGCGGCAGCCGATTTACTTGGAGTGGGTTTTGTTCACGGTATCCCTCCTCACCTTTACGTGGAACGGGTGGACGATGGGGTCCTCGGAGAGCTCGGGTTGTCTCTTCAGGACGCAGAGCACCGTGCAGATGTTTACCTTCGCGTTCCCCAGTACGACGCATCTCTTTTCCGAGGGGCAGTCGAGCGAGACGGTCTTCCAGTCGCCGACATTCTCCAGGTGTGGCTCGATGTCTCTAACTTTCCAGCACGGGGAAAGGCACAAGCCGATGAGATTCGCAAAGAAATTCTAAGGCCACTGATTAAGGGTGGACAGTGAGTAATTCCGGAACCGACCTCGCCAACTTCGCTCGTTTGATCGAGTCGATTGAGCCTTGGCTCGACCAAGTCGTAATCATCGGCGGCTGGGCACATCGGCTTTATCGACTTCATCCGTCTGCACGTGCGGTCGAGTATCCGCCGCTGACCACACTCGATGCCGACGTAGCTCTGCCACTTCGATTGGAAGCTAAGGAACAAGATATCCGTGAACGTTTGGTCGCGAATGGGTTCCGCGAAGAATTTCTTGGCGATCATCAACCGCCGGGAACGCATTATCGTCTTGGAAGTGCTAAATCAGGGTTTTATGCGGAGTTTCTGACGCCTCTGATTGGCAGCCGATATGACCGGAAAGGCACCGTCAAAGCCACTGGTCTGTAGCGGGCGTCGCGTCGCAGAAACTTAGGCATCTTGATCTCTTGCTAGATATGCCCTGGCACCTTGAAATCGACAAGGCCAAAGGATTCCCACTAACCGCATCCAAACGAGTGCAGATTCCGAATCCGACCTGCTACCTAGCGCAGAAACTACTTATTCACTCTAATCGATCACAAGAAGAACGCGCCAAGGACATCCTGTACATGCATGACACTCTGGAAATCTTTACCGGAAGGATTCAAGACCTGAATGAGATCTGGCGCGCTGTCCGATTGCAGCAAAACGCGAGGCATCGTAGGACTATTGAACTTGCCCCGAAAAGATTGTTTGGGGAAGTCAGCGACACTGTTCGCGAAGCGGCCCGCATAGCGGTAGGACGGAGGCTTTCGCCACAAGCTATCGTGGAAACCTGCAACCTGGGCCTCTCCCGAGTCTTTGAGTGAAACCACAGGCATTTGGCTGGCCAGGTTCGTCGCCAACTGAAACGACGATGTCATCCTTGGCCAGATCCACTAACCGAGAATCAGTTGGCCAAAAGGGTCGGGTGCGCTTGCTAAGGTGTGCCATAAGTGTGCCGTGCGCTCCGATCCGGTATTCGCCAAAGTGGGCTTTTTTGATACTTTCGCGAATGCTTCCGTGCGGGCTTAGTTTTAGGTAAGTTATTGATTTTTATAGCCGCAAGCAGGAAAGGGTCGGTGCCTAATCAGACTACTCTTAATCAGTAGGTTGAAGGTTCGATTCCTTCCGCGCTCACCACCCTTAGAATCAACAACTTAGATCAAATTCCCACCAAACTCCCCAACTCCCTGCACGGTCCTATTCCGCCCTCTTCTAGTGTTTTCAACGACTTACATTCACAGCAGAGCAACTGAGCGCAGTCAGTCGCGCGGTTCGGAGATGGGCAGATCTGCTTGTTATTCAATAACATGTGTTTTTGCCCGAAACTCTGTGGCTAAAGTGTGGCTGTGTTCTGCACTGATTTATACCTTATTACTATTACTTGTTGCCGCCACATCAGCGTCACGCACCACTTTTGAAACTTCCCGTAATGAGACTTGAACGAAGCCGTGGTACGGCGGACGCTTACGCGTGTTTCTGAACCGACATTGTGAGAGCTGGGCTAACTTGGGACGCAGAGAAGGAGGAACTCTCTGTGACCCATCTACGTCAGCTCATGCTTGAAGAGTTGCGGCGGCGCAACTTCGCCGATACAACCATCCGTACGTACTTGCATGGTGTCGAACACTTCAGTCGATACTTCGATCGCCAGCCCGATAAGCTCGGCCCTGAGCATATCCGCCAGTATCAGGCAGCTCTGTTCACCAAGTTCAAGTTCAGCTCCAACACTGTTGGCTTGCGCTTGGCCACGCTGCGCTTCTTTTACATCCAGGTCTTGAAGAGGAACTGGAGCATCGCTGAGACGCCTTATCCGAAGAAGGTGTTTCACCTTCCTCAGATACTGAGCCAGGAAGAGGTCGCCCGACTGATTGACGCGGCTGAGCAGCCATTTCACCGCATTTTGCTCATGACGCTCTATGCCACAGGCGCACGTCGCGCAGAAGCAGCGCATCTGAAGGTCAGCGATATCGACAGTAAGCGGATGGTCGTTCATATCCGCGAAGGCAAGGGCGGTAAGGACCGCGACGTCATGCTCAGCCCGAAGTTGCTCGAGGAACTGCGTACGTATTGGCGCAGTCTCCGGCGCAAGCCGACCGACTGGCTGTTTCCTGGCAACCGATGGCATACGGGGAGCTATCCTGTCACAACCAAGGTACTCTGGATGGCTTGTCAGAACGCCGCCAAACGAGCTGGCCTTGCGCACAAGCATGTCCACCCGCACACTCTACGCCACTGTTTTGCCACACACTTGCTCGAGGCCGGCGCCGACCTGCGCACCATCCAGATGCTGCTCGGACATCGAGACCTCGAAGAGACGACGATTTATTTACATCTCTCCCAACGGCATCTTAGTGCAACTGCCAGTCCGCTCGATGCACTCACGTTCACCGCACGAGGAGAACACAAGCACAGTTCATGAGCCGGCCTCCCCTAGAGGTGGCCGATATCGTTCGCTGTGCAGGACAGGCTTTTCTTGAACACAGTCGCAGGTGGATGAACTGGCAACACCAGAAGGTGCTGCTGGCCATCACGCGCTGCCGAACCGCCGCACTAGGCGGACATCGCGATCGCTGCACTGGATGCGGACGTACGACTGCCATCTCTTACAACTCGTGCAGGAACCGGCATTGTCCAAGATGCCAAGGCAACGCGCGTCTGCGCTGGCTCCAGGCGCGCGAACGAGAACTTCTGCCCACCCGCTATGTGCATGCCGTCTTCACGCTGCCGCGCGAACTGGCCCCGCTCGCCTTGCAAAACAAGAAGGTGATCTATGACCTGCTGTTTCATGCCAGTGCTGAGACTTTGCTCGAGATCGCCCACGATCCCCGGCATCTCGGTGCCGAGATTGGCTTCTTTAGTGTGCTGCACACCTGGAACCAGCGACTGCAACATCATCCTCACGTCCACTGCGTGCTCGCCGCCGGCGGTCTCGCTCCGGATCACTCTCGCTGGATCTCCTCACGCAGATCCTTCTTTCTTCCCATCAAGGTACTCAGCCGCGTCTTCCGCGGCAAGTTCGTCGCCCGACTCCGCAGTGCTTTCCTTACCGGCACGCTTCAGTTCCACGGCAGACTTCTGCCCCTGGCTGAGCCACGCGCCTTTGCTGCCTGGCTGCGAGTCCTGTTCCGCTACGACTGGGTTGTCTATTCCAAGCGGCCATTCCGAGGGCCTGAACACGCGCTGCACTATCTGGGCGCCTCCACCCATCGCGTGGCTATCTCCAATAGCAGGCTGGTCGCGCTCGCCGAGAACGACGTGACCTTCCGCTGGCGAGATTCCGCCCATGGCAACAAGAAGAGGATCATGACGCTGCCCGTCGAGGAGTTCTTGCGCCGCTTCCTCCTTCACCTGCTCCCGCGTGGGTTCGTGCGCATCCGCAACTTCGGCTTCCTCGCCAACAGGCAACGCGCTACCCTGCTGCCGCTCTGCTTTCAACTGCTCGGTAACTCCGAGAGCAGACCCACTTCGGCGCCACTGCCCTCTACTGACCAGCCTCGCTCACTCTGGAACTGTCCAGCCTGCGGCGGAACCATGCACGTCGTAGAACGGCTCTCTGCCGCTCAACTCTTGCTCCGCTCTCCACCTGAACTCGAACAATGTGCAGCATGACCTTCGATCCACATCCGCGGCCTCTGCTCGTGCTCCAGCACGCACGGAGATCCCCTGTCTTATCAGGCTTGGCAGGCTTGCTAGTTGATCCTTTCAAGCGCTGCCCTACACCTGCACGCGCTGCTATTCCGCGTCCTCCGGCCCAGCCAACAGGAACCCCAATCCAAATCAGCAGGTTCGTAGACTCCTGGCCGCCGATCACTTCCATTCAAGTCCCATAGGCTTCCATCACCCGGGACGGCTTCCTTCAAGTCGCTGTATCCGAAGCGCCCTGTCCAAGATCATGCAACCGCGGACTGTTACCTGATGGGCGCTTCAGATACAGCCCTAAGACTTCCGGGGAGTCAGGGGTTGCACGTCTACGAGTAGGGCGTTTTACGTCGAGTTGGCGGTGCCAATGCGGTTGACGGATGCTGGGCCGCCAGATCAGCGCCGGGGCGGCTGAATCATGGAAAGCGAAGAACCCCGGCGGACCTGTTGGTGTTGGCCATTGCGAATGGAATCGATCGAGAGTTCGGCTACCGGCCTCCGCCGATGTTGCAGCACGCCGGGTAAAAGGGCCGATATTTCATTTTCAGGTGAATCTCCACTTGTCACTATTAAGGCGCCAGTTCACTTATTCTTGACGCGGTTTGCGGTGAAATGAATTGGTGTGTGGGACTCAGTGCTGCTGTCGGTGACCATGGTGAAAACGATCTCGTCACCTTTGACCGTGCCCTTGTAGTAGTGCTTGTCTTCGTAAGTCTTGTCGTCGCCTCCTAGACTCGAGAGGGTCTTCGTCATAAAACTGATCCGGTCGCCCGCAATCTTGCCGTCCCATATCGCACGGCCCTGGCCCTTACGATTTCCGAGAAAACCTGCGGAACCGGACAGCTCCTGGCCATCGACTTCAAAATCGAACCATTCGTGGTAGGTGTCTCCCCAATCGTATTTCACGGTTGCTTCCCATTGCCCGGCAACGTTGGCGAGAGGCTTGACGGAGTTACTCGTTCCGCCCGCCGACGTCTGGACGGGCGGCGGTGCCGATCCCGAGTTCTGCGCAGCTTGTTTCGTGGCTGCAGCGACGGAGGCCGCTCGCTCGACGTCTTGCCGCTGAACCACCCGGCGCTGGACCAGCAGCCAGAACATGCCGATCACCACGGCTAAACCGACCAGAAACGCAGGGATGAATCGCTTTAGGTTCGACGCCTTCGGGACAAAGCCGGTACCGTGAAGTGTGCGATGAAGTACGTCGGTCAGATCTTTCACATCGGCATGGAAATGCGAGTCTCGCACTTCCATCGCCTGCCGCTCACACAACGCCTGCAGCTTCGTGGGCAAGTCGACTGGACGCGGCAAGGTCGCTCCGCCTACCAGGACGGGAATCACCCGAATGCCGCGCTCCAGGGCCTTCGCGATTTCAACCCGCACCAAATCGCTCTCGTTATCGAGCCTTCGCCCGCCATTCGGCTCAGTCACTGTCAGCCAATGGGGGCCGATCACAGCCAGAAGAGCATCCGACACATCGAGCTTCCGCTCGATGACCACGCTAAAGTTGTCGCCGCCCTCAATCGTGTCGAGATCCATGAACGTATTTTCCCGGCCGAACTCGGTGCTAAGAATGTCGAACAACCGCCCGGCATAGGCGGCACTGTCTTCGCGGCGATAACTAATGAACACTCCAGGCATGGTTGTATGGCCTGTTTAGGCAGAATAGTGGAATTGTACTTGGGTGTCGCCAAGAACAAGAGCCAGATTCTTTCCGTTAGGATGAGGAGTATGCCCAGGTTGGCCCAACGCAAAGGCGAACCCGAGCGCCGGGTGAATGGCTAGTTCGACAGATGGAAAGCGAAAAGATTACTGCCCGACGGCGTGAAAACCATGCCATTGGCGACCCATACGGCGGTTGCTGATCGAAATCATGTCGCCTGCAGCAAAAAGTCACGTTGTCTCGTTGTCTCAATCGCTATGGAATAGGTTGTTGTGCCGAATCCGCAGGGTTTTAGACCGGACACAGCACTATTAAGAAGCATTACATGTCAGAGTGAACGTCCATGCTCAGCAGACTTTCCCCAACCTCGTTTCTGGTCGACTTCCAGATCGCAGACGATGCACCTGGAGGGTCGTCAACCGAGGGCGACTCGTCTCGAGCGGGATGAGTCGCCGATATAGTCGTGTACAAGTAGGAACGGTCGACTAGAGAAGTGGTATCGATCGGGCTGAATGATCGGTGAAGAACTTCGCCAGCTCATCGATTTCGATGTGGCCGGCTGAATAGCGGTCAAGCACCGCGATGACGTCCGGTTGGGTTGCCGACACGCGCATTTTCTGCAACATGCGCGACAGTCTGCCACCTCTGTAGAGCAGTGGCTGGTGCGTTTCGTCGAAATATTCTCGGACCAGACTGCCAACTTGGGCGAACAGCAAGACATGCACCAAATCGTAGACTGTAGCTTCTTGAGTCATCGACGGGGTAAAAGCCCGGTTGAGCATGGCGATCCCCGACTGGTTGAGGGAGACGCTGCGATCAAGCAGTTCATGACAGATCTCGTGGAACGTTGTCTCGATCAGGTCAGCCCCGGCAAATCGGCTTGTATCGACCAACGCCGGATGGCTGTGAGCCCCGGTGACATCGTAGGTCGTTCGCACCAAAACAACATCGACCGGCCGGTTGTCCTCAGTCAACAACAGGCCGCGCCGCATGCCGAGGATGATGTCATCCTTGATCGCGGGCAGCCGCGCAGCGAGCCAGCGCTGGTTCTCAAGCAAGGCGGTTCGTTCCTCGGGCCAAGCCCCATGTCGGTAGCCATCAGCCAGGTGTTTCATGGCTGAGGCAAGTTCGGCCGCCCAGTCCTCCGCCCGGCGCCTCACCGAGTATTGGATCTCTGAGAGTTCGATAGCATCGCGAGCAGCGTACTCGCCCCAGCGCATTATCTCGATCGGCGGGCATGCGGCAGCAAGTCTAACGAGGTCGGCGTTTACGATATCGGGCTCAATGGCACCTTGCCGCAGTTTCCGGATATGTACGCCCAAGTGCTGAAAGAGGCAAGTGAGAAAGCTGACGTGCAGCCTTAACGTGGTCGTTCGGTCGGAAGCGAGTTCAACGACATACCGCTCGGTTTCGGAGGCTAACCTGACGTCGCTCAACTTCACGCCCTGCCCTCGGTGGGGCGACATGTGGTTTTGCCCGCGTCAGCGACTGCGGGTTTGAAGCAAAGTGCCCCACAGGCGCATAAGCTAACACACAATTCCTTGAGCCCATCTTCCAGGCCGACATCCGACGCGCGATTCAGCCACACCGCATAGGCAGCGACAAGTGACCGGAACGTCCCCATCCCATCGATCATGAGAATCGCAGCGGCGCTGGCATGATTCAGTCGTTTCTCATGTACGACACCGTTCTCGTCACGATGAAGCAGGACGATGATGTCGGCTTCGGCCGCTGCAAAGGATGCCACATCCGGAGCCAGGTCGCGCAACACCTCGACATCATAGTTGACGCCGAGGAGCGCGTGATTGAGATTGAGCACGAGAACGACATCCTCATCCTGCGTCAGCGCCCGACCCAGAGCCTCGGCCGAGTGGATGGCGGCTTGTGGCCACGCCGGCAATTGCGGTCGGACCCGCAAGTTAAGCAAGATCAGCTCGTAGCGCAGCAAACCCAAGACCGCATCGGACAAGCTTCGGGCACGCGGGTCGCCGTCGTTCAGGACAAAATCTGCAAAGCGCGCCGCCTCGGCATATTTTCGTGTGTCGATCGCGACGTCATGTAAGTCGAGTGCATGCACCAGAGCGGGGACTGCGCTTCCCATTACCTTAAAACTCAACGGGAAGGCTTCTGCGACCGCCGCCAAACGGTTGGTGAACAGGCACTGCGCGAAAAGCTCGACCCGGCTCTGATCCATCGCTCGCAAACGGTCGATGTCTGTGCGACTAAGATCGGTGACGCTCCCGCTAGATGCCGATGGCCTGAGCACAAGTTCGCGGAATGCTTGGTCGGTTAGAAACCGCGCATAAGCGTCCTGGAACCGCGCTTCAGCACTAAGATGTGGAGAAGCAGACTCAACACCCATTGTCCACCTCTTTCAGCCAAGGCGGCGCAACAGCCAGTCCGGCAGCGAAATGTGGCGCCCATGACGACCGCAAGACTTTCCGCGTCGTGTCAAGCTCCGCGAGTAGGCTATCGAAGGTGGGAAAGTTCTGGTCGCGCTCGATCATCACAGCTCGCAGCAGCGGCATGCGCGGTGCGGCGTGGCGCAACAGCTCGAAAACCTCAGCTGGTACTGTGGCATCGTGCGTGTCGAGCAGGACTCCGTCCGAGAAAAGGCCGCCCGCTAGGTGGATCTGGACCACGCGATCCAGCGGCAAGCTGTCGAGATATTCTCGGGCGTCGAATCCAGCGTTAGTCGCATTATTAAAGACGTTAGTCAAGTCAAGAAGCAGATATGCATTCGAACCCTCAAGCACTTGCGTTATATACTCCTGCTCCGTCAGCTCGTCCGGCCCAGGGCGGAAGAGCACCGAGATGTTCTCGAGGAGAAACGGGACAGGCAAGAAACATACCGCTTCGCGACACTTCTCGGTGACGAACTCGGCCAAGCGACGATCGAGTGGAAGCGGCGTCAGGTTTCCTATAGCCCGACCCGGCACGCCGGTCATGCAGAGATGGTCGCTCGCCCAATGCGCGCCCGTGGCCAGGACCAGATCGCGCATTCCGGTTAAGTAGTCGAGGCGCAAGGGCTCGACCGTGCCAATTGACAGCTCCAGTCCGTGCACGGCGATGCTATAGCGCTCACACAGGAGATCCGCGTCCCGCATACGCTCGGGAGGCATGTCGATAAAGTGTTCCAGCATCAGCTCCAGAAAGTCGACCGGAACTTGGTTCGCCAGGAGATCCTGCCTGAACTCAGTTCGGTAACCCAATCCAACTCCCAAGAACGGCACGTCGGACAGTCGTTCGTGGAACGTTGTGACGTGATCTGCAGCCGCGTCCATCGCGTTGAGCATCGCACCACCTCATTTCCTTGGCTTGGGGCGGGGCGAGTCGATGCGCGATGCCACGACCTCCAACTTAAGCTTTGGCTCTCCGTTCAGCAGTTCCTGGAGACGAGCGACCGGAACCAATCCCGCAACGCGCATCGTCATTTCTTCGCTTCGATCATTTAACTTACTCTTCTCAGTCATGCCACACCTCGCGCCTGCAGCTTATTGGGTTGCGCATTTTCGCTGGGCGGGCGCTGATCGATCGCCGCCCCGATGATGCCCTCCCAGAACAGGCCCTGGAGGATATCCGCGAGATCCTCGGCACTGATATCACTCGTGCTCACTCCCAGCGCGGCGGAAAGTTGGGAGTGGAGTTGGGCCACCGTAAGTGCGCTCTCGCGTAGCAAACACAACAGCGTGGCGGTCGCCAGGCTGACCTTGTGCGGGAAAGAACCGCGATGAAACAGAACCAGCAGACCGTTCTCAGACCTGAACTGTGCGTTTCTGCCGTCGGGAAGTGCTTCGCCTCCGGTAATCGTCAGCGCAAGCGCTTCGACATCATGCTGGAAGGCTTCGATGGCGATGTCGCCGCGCAGGCTGATCTCAGTGGAAGACAGGGTGAGATCAGCCCCGTCAAACGCTCCCGCGCCACGAGCGGGTTCCGTCGCCGGATCTCGTTTCGGAGCCCACTTGTGCATCAATAGCTCATAGCGGCACATTTCTACCACCTGCTCCTCACCGAGCGATTCGAGCCCATCCAACAGGCGTCCGCCCACTGCGATCGCGAACTCCCGAGGCTCGATCGGCTCCGAGCCAATCATCGAGCCAGACAATGAGGCGCGCGCGATCGTCGGGAGCCGTGTTCCCAACAGCGCGGCAGTGTAAGGGTAGAGGCGTTCGACCACGGCGACGGGCTCGATCCTCTCATCCCGCTCCCCAGCCACATTTGGTCGCGTGCACGCCGGCGCTGGCTCGCCAATCACGGATTGCAGCACCCCCTCAAGCCCGTCGACATAGTCGGCCACGTCCGGCAGGTTCTTCGTCAAGTCGTGTCCGGCTAGTCCGATCTGCCGCGCGCGCTCAGTGTCCTGAAGTGCGTACCGGACCGCCCGAGCAAGCGCGGTGTGGTCGCGTGGATCCGCGACGACAATTAGGTTCTGGCGCTGGCGTGCGTCCGCGCGGAATATCTGTTTGCGTAGGACCTCCTCGGAGACAATTAGGCAGGTGCCACAGCTTAAGACCTCGGAGGGGATGGTCGGCGTGTGCGCTTGGATTGCAAAGTCGCGCTCCAGGAAGGCAACCGCGTTGCAGGCGCGAATGAATCCGGGGATGCGCCAATGTGGTATGAACGGGTGCATGCGGACGTAACGTGCGAGTCCGAGTTCAGCGATCTGCCGGCTGAATTCGGCTTCCTGCCAGCCCCGGCTCAGAACCATAAGGTGGAACGGGAATCCCTGGTCTATCAGGAGCCGTGTCGCGCGAAGGAGGTCAAAAGCGCCCTTTTGCTCACCGACTTTGCCGTAGATACCAAGCACTGGTAGGTCTGGCTCAAGCGGAGCCACCAACTGTGCTAGCTCGCCCTGCGCGCTGACCCAACGAGTACGCGCCGAAGCCAACATGCGGTCGAGTTCGGCTGGCAGCGCCGCGGGATGGAATGCAACCTTGGGCAGGCCGAAGCCGATGCCTGAGGCGATCTGTGCCTCGCCAACGCCGTGCGAACGCACTGTCTGTTGTGCAGGGCCGCCAGTGATGACCCGATGCGCACGGCGCAGGACTTCCCGGTAGCACGGCTGAAGATCCGCCACGTCCATAAGCCTGAAAAGGTCGCTGCCAGCGTGTTTGAAGACGTATGGCGTGCCCGTCCAGGCGCCGACGATGCTTGCGGCCAGCCCGTACGGCTCCAAGTACTGTGAGAAGATTACTTCACAGTGGCCATCGTTCACTGCCTTCAGGGCACGTGATACCAGTCGACTGACCGTAGGGTTGCCAAGAGGGATGTAGTAGATCTTGGTGCGGTCGGGTCGATCGGTGCTGTCGACCTCAACTCGTCCGCTGGTCCCGATGAAACGCGGCTGGTACGGCCCGTCCAAGGCCCGGTCTTCCGACGACAGCTCGACCTTGAAGACGTCCTCGACCTCATCGGCATTAGTGACCACTCGGACCACATGCCCACGTTCAGCCAGTCCGCGGGCGGCCCAGTAACACTGCGTGCTCACCCCGCCTTGAATTGGGGGGTATTTGGTGATAAAGCACAGATTCATGTTTTGTGTCGCCCTGGTCAGTGAGTTTTCATATAGAAAAAAGGTGTGGCGGGCGCGCTTTTCTTGCCGATCTTATATCCGCCACACCATGTTCGCGACTGAACTACGATTCGTTCATTTCCCCGCAGCCGGCAGTTCCTTCCACAACCGGATATTGTTCTCTTCGGCGACTCTGACCAGGCAGACAATGCAGACGAAGCAGACGAAACAAACGATGCAACTGCTTGCGAGTTGTCCAGCCTTGACTGGCTTCATCGCCCGCAGCTCAAATTTCACTTGATCGCCACCAAGGACTTGAGCCGCCTTGATCTTCTCGATGCTAAGATCGCCGCGGACTTGCATAGTGCGCTTTTGTTCAGGCATGCTGTACTCCTTTCTCGTCCGAATCACAGGTTTGAGTTTTCCGATACTCTTTCACTCGTTCGGAGAGGACGGCAACTTTGACGTTGCCCTGTTGGATGTAAAAAACACAATCGCCGCTGTCCCCTTAGCGAAAGATGTAAGCGTTCTTCCGGTATTCCACGAGTGATCTACCTTCGCCAATGGGCCTGAGGAAATTGTTGGTGTCCGGAGAATTTAGCTCTACCATAACCTCCTCCCTGGCGCGAGAACCGGGATTGGTTCCCTTCCGGCCTACTGGGGAAATGCGAGGAGCCTGGCCAGAGTGGGGCAATTTCAGCATTCTGTATACGATTTGTCAAGTGTTCTCAGGGAATCTTCCGGGCTGCGAGATTCCGATTATGTAGGTTTTGCCCGAAGTTTAGGCGCGCGTACGGCAAAGCGGAAAGAGCGTACCGTCACGATTCCGACGCTGAAAATCATCGGGCGGACGGGGCCGGCAGTACGCGCAGTTCTCCCGAGGTGCGCTTGTGGGACGCTTGGCGGTTGCGCAGATCACTCCAGGGATACGCCGTCCATAGAAACCACTTGATTCCATAACACTGTCGGCTCCTTCCTCCCGAGCCTTGGTTGCTTTTGGCAGCTATCAAGTCTACTCAAGTCGAGGGAGCCGACAGTGTTATGAAATCAAGTCACTTCCCCAATTAGACCTCTGGGAAACTACACAGACCTTCGGCGCGCTCGTATGGGCGTAGCTATTTCTTTCCACATACTTGGGCGGTTTGCCAATGGCATTCCGAGCCGCATCCGAGGACCCTGCTCCGACACGAGTGTCTGGATTCAGATATTGCCAAATTTCCAATGAAGTCACGCCTCCTTCGCTGGCTCCCTGCAACTGGCCAGTCTCGGTGGAAACGACTTCCTGGCCATGAATGCAAATAGAGGTGAAAGCGATGAGAACCCAGATCGCGGTGTTGAGGAATCGGCCAAACTTGCGCATTTATGTTTCTCCTTCAGGGGTTCGAACTTCAAACGGCAGACCTAGAAATCTACCGGGGCTCGCTTATCTTCCGGCGTCAAGGTGCCACCTTCCGCGAGCTTCTTCATGTTGCGGAGCATCTTCTCGAAGAGCAAAGGGTATGTTTCCACTTGCTTCTGCCGCGAGGCTTCATCCGGTTTGGTGGAGCTATCCCACACGAGGGTGTAGTAGAGGGTTGTACGGCCTGATCCCAGCGGGCGGGCTTCCAACGTTCCGTGATACATCGGATACGGACCCGTGGCGCGCAACGGCTGTGTGTAGGTGTAGCTGTAACGTGTTTGTCCGACGATTACTGAATGGCCGGTGGTGCGAACAGCGCCAAGTTCACCCTCTTTGCCGGAGATCAGATCGCAACTCAGGAAGCCCCATTCGCCGATATCGCAATACTTTCCGATACGAGTCCAGACCGTCTGAACTGGCGCATTGACGACGATGGACATGGGCAGGCTGACATAGTTCGGATCAGGATTGAGAAACGGAGTGGTGATCGGCGGACGAAGTTTCCCTGCCGGCTTTGATGGGAGTTTGCCTCCCTCGGCCAGCAGCTTCATGTTCTTCAACCACTCGGCGCAACGTGCATGCCGCGTGGCAATGTCCTTTTGCCGCGCCGCGTCATCGGTAAGCATCGAATCGTCCCGCAACATGGTGTAACTGAAGCGCGTCGTGGCCGGGGTCAGAGCTTCCGCCGCGAGCGTGCCGTGCGGCAGCGGATAGGGCGTGTCCTTGCGCGGCGCCTGGGCGTAGGTGTAGCTGTACTGCGTCGCGCCAACAAGCACCTCATTGACAATGGATCGCACACTCCCAGGACCGCCATCACCCTGCAGATACTTGCAGTTTTCCCATTCGGGCGAATTCATCCATTCGGTGATGTCGCAGAAGCCGCCGACGCGTGCCCAGACCTTGGCCACCGGTGCGTTGACCTCGATCGATTCCGTGACTGTTACGTAGTGAGGATTCGGAATCTGAAGAGCAGCCTCTGCTGGTCCTTGCTGCGCTGGGCAGGCAGCGGCGAACAGGACACTCGTCGTAAGCAGGCCTATCCGGAGAATTCTCATGGTGCCACTCATTTCCCGTGTCAGGAGATCTCTTATTTCGAGCTGTTGTAGTCTTTGTCGCTGACAGGTTCCAACCAGATCGTTTTTCCCTTTTGAGTCGGTGTAACCGCGATATAGGAAAAGCCGCTGTCCGGCGCCGCGCCGTGCCAATGCCTAGGTTCTAGGGGTAAGATTTGAGAAGATTGGATCGTGCCGGAACCACAACTTTTTGCACCGCCTTGCGCAGACCTTCATTAACGATGCATCTATTCGGCGGCCTGCGCACGATTCACTGAATGTTGAACAGCTCTGAACTACCAAGCCGGGAACTGGTGCCGACGCCGCCTACGACGAGCAGGCGGCCGTCAGGCATGAGAGTCGCAGTATGCTGCGTACGGGCATTTGCCATGGAGGCCGCAAATAGCCATTGCATACTGCTGGGGTCGAAGATCTCTACTGAGGACAGGACAACCGAGTTGAGGCCGTTTTGGCCGGTACCACCTGCTACAACCACCTGGCCGTTAAGCATTAGGGTAGCGGTGTGATACTCACGTGCGGTCTCCATTGGCGGCACTGGTTGCCAGCTCATGGTTTGCGGATGGAACAACTCAGCGGTACCGGTTGGGATTCCGAAAATGCCGCTGCCGCCTGCAACCAGAACAGAGCCATCGGGCAGCAATGACGCCGTGTGGAATGCACGTCGTTGGCTCATGTCTGGTAGTACCGTCCAGGTATCAGCGGTTGGATCATACACTTCCGCGGAGGCCAACACCGTATTGCCTTGGTCTCCACCTGCTACAAGAACACGTCCGTCCGCAAGCAGGGTAGCAGTGTGGTTGGCCCTGGCAGTGTTCAGGGAAGCAACCAGAGTCCAGATGCCTGTGTTCGGGTTGTAGACCTCGGTTATGGCGATAGGGTTGCCTGAGGCATCGTTGCCTCCTACAACAAGGACCCGTCCATCGTTGAGTAGCGTTGCCGTATGCGCTTCGCGGGCTGTTGTCATGGGGGCCACTGCGCTCCAGAGCGTGCTAAAGATCTCAGCCGAGTTCTGCGTGGTGCTGTCCGAGGCTAAGCCACCGGCGACAAGCACACGGCCATCCTGGAGCGTGGTAGAGGTGTGGTACAAGCGCGCTATCGTCATTGGCGGGGCCGCATTCCAGGTTTCTGTTACCGGGTCGCTGATTTCCACAGAGTTGAGAATGCCTGACGAACCCTGGCCGCCGGCCACAAGCACCGTACCGTCAGGACGCAGCGACGCTGTATGGAATTTACGGGGAGTACTCAGACTACCGAACGGCGTCCACGTACCCATCACCGGTTCCACGGACACTGTAGTCGCACCCGACACGTTCTCCCGAGTCGCAGTAATCGTTGCGCTACCGATTCCCGTCCCTGTCACCAGGCCGGGGTTCACGGTGTTGGCAACCGTCGCGATCGTGTCTGACGACGAGATCCAACTCGCCAAAATGAGATCCTGAGTCGTGCCGTCGGAAAAGGTCCCGGTTGCGGTGAGTTGTGCAGTGGTACCGTTCGCAATAGAAGGATTCGCCGGGGTGACCGCGATCGAAGTCAGTACCGCGGCTGTTACGGTCACGGTGGCAGTACCCGACACCCCAGCCTCAGTCGCGATAATCGTCGCGCTCCCGATTCCGGTCCCTGTCACCAGAGCGGGATTGACCTCGTTGGTAACCGTCGCGATCCTCTCTGACGACGAGGTCCAGCTCGCCGAAGCGGTGAGATCCTGAGTGGTGCTGTCCGAAAAGGTCCCCATGGCAGTAAGCGGAACAGTGGTACCGTTGGCTATAGAAAGATTCGCCGGAGTGACCGCGATCGAGGTCAAGACCGCGGGCGTGACTGTGACGGTAGTCGTACCCGACACTCCTCCCCGAGTCGCGGTAATCGTCGCGCTACCCACTCCGGTCCCTGTCACCAGGCCGGGGCTGCCCGTGTTGGCAACCGTCGCGATCGTATCTGACGACGAGATCCAGCTCGCCAAAATCAGATCCTGAGTGGTGCCGTCGGAAAAGGTCCCGGTCGCGGTGAGGTGCACAGTGGTACCGTTCGCAATCGAGGGATTCGCCGGGGTGACCGCGATCGAGGTCAGTACCGCAGCCGTGACGGTCACGGTAGTCGCACCCGACACTCCTCCCAGAGTTGCGGTAATCGTCGCGCTCCCCACTCCAATCCCCGTTACCAGACCCTGGCTGCCGGGGGCGTTGCTGACCGTGGCGAGCGATGGTGCTGAGGAGACCCAGGTCACGAACGCGGTGAGATTCTGGGTCGTGCCATCCGAGAAATCTCCGGTAGCAATGAGTTGTACGCTGATACCTGTGGCGATTGAAGTGTTGGGCGGCGTGATTGTGATCGCGGTCAGTACTGCGGCTGTGACCGTGACGGTAGTCGTACCCGACACGCCTCCCCGAGTCGCGGTAATCGTCGCGCTACCCACTCCGGTCCCTGTCACCAGGCCGGGGCTGCCCGTGTTGGCAACCGTCGCGATCGTGTCTGACGACGAGATCCAGCTCGCCAAAATCAGATCCTGAGTGGTGCCGTCGGAAAAGGTCCCGGTCGCGGTGAGGTGCACAGTGGTACCGTTCGCAATCGAGGGATTCGCCGGGGTGACCGCGATCGAGGTCAGTACCGCAGCCGTGACGGTCACGGTAGTCGCACCCGACACTCCTCCCAGAGTTGCGGTAATCGTCGCGCTCCCCACTCCAATCCCCGTTACCAGACCCTGGCTGCCGGGGGCGTCGCTGACCGTGGCGAGCGATGGAGCAGCGGAGGCCCAAGTCACGAACGCCGTGAGATTCTGGGTTGTGCCATCCGAGAAATCTCCGGTAGCAATGAGTTGTTCGCTGATACCCTTGGCGATTGAAGAGTCAGGTGGGGTGATTGTGATCGCGGTCAGTACTGCGCCTGTGACTGTGACGGTGGTCGTACCCGACACCCCCGCCTCAGTCGCGGTGATCGTTGCGCTCCCCACTCCCGTCCCTCCGACCACCCCGCTGCTGCTAACCGTCGCTATGGGGTTCGCCGACGAGATCCAGCTTACTGAGGCGGCGAGATTCTGAGTAGTCCGGTCTGAGAAGACCCCGGTCGCGGTAAGTTGCAGAGAGCTACCTCGGGCGATGGAAGGATTTGTCGGGGTGACCACGATCGAGGTCAGTACCGCGGATGTGACCGTCACCGCGGTTGCACCCGACACTCCCCCGAGAGTTGCGGTAATAGTCGCGCTCCCGGCTGCATCTCCCGTTACAACACCTTGGCTGGGGGCGGTGTTGCTGACCGCGGCGACCGATGGTGCGGAGGAGACCCAGGTTACGAACGCGGTGAGATTCTGCGTCGTGCCGTCAGAGAAATCCCCGGTAGCAATGAGTTGTTCGCTCGTGCTCTTGGCGATTGAAACATTTGGTGGCGTGATTGTGATTGCGGTCAGTACCACGGATGTGACGATCACGGTGGTTGCGGCCGACACTCCGCCCTGAGTTGCGGTAATCGTTGTGTTTCCCGCTCCCATCCCGGTCACCACGCCGCTGTTGTTGACCGTTGCCACACTGCTGGACAACGAACTCCAGCTCACCGAAGCCGTGAGGTCCTGCGTGCTCCCGTCCGAAAAGATCCCGGTCGCGGTCAGTTGCAAGCTTGTGCTGATGGCAATCGACGGATTTACCGGTGTGATGGTCAGCGATGTCAAAGTCGCAGCCACACCAAGCGCGGTTGTTCCTGTCACCGGACTGGCGCTGCTATTGAACGTAGCTGAGATGGTGGAGCTACCTTGGCTGTTGCCAAGCGCGAGTCCACTTGAGCTGATCGTGGCCACGGTCTGGTTCGACGAACTCCACGTGACCTGACTGCTTATATCTTGGCTAAGGCCGTCGCTGTAAGTTCCCCAGGCAGTGAACTGCTGAATCTGTCCTATATCGATCGTGGAAGTTGCCGGAAACAGCTGGACAGACGTAAGCGCAGGGACAGGCGGTTGAGGAGATGAGCCCCCGCAGGCGGTAAGCTGACTTATAAATACGACCACAGCGAGCAGAAGGACGAGATCCACGATCGGCTTTGGGGTCGGTGCGGTGGTCACGAGTGGTACCCTCGAATCCGCTTATGATTGCCGATGAGTACTAACAATAGTCCGTCGGCGTCCGCCGAGGGGATTTTTTTCCTGTCGACCCAATTCAGTTTGCCGCTTAGCGCCCGTCTGCGCAGCATTGCCGATCAGCTCGAGTTTGTTCATCGGTGGCGACATCTTACCTCAGCAGCGACGAAGATTCTCCCCTCCGTGTCGCCAGATTGTGCCGCACTATATCACGGGCAACCCGGAGATTGCGGCGTGACTTGTGCCACAAGACTTTCCTTTCGACACGAGACATCCGCATTTTGGCAAACGGCCTAGCCGCAGAGGTTTGTCTGTGCCAGAAAGCTCTTGGGAAGATTATTGGGCCTGTCGTTTGCCCTTCAAGTGATTCGGGTGGAGCTCAAAGCGGAATGAAATTGAGGGTACGTTCGGAGAAAGTCTCATTATCCTTGGACTAAAGATGGGGGGCAGGTCAATGGTGGCATCGACGATGGTGCCGGTCGTGATCCGTACTCCCCGGCTCTGTAAATACAGATTCACCGTCTGCAGAATCTCCCCGCCCAGGCCGTGCTCTTCCAGCAGGTGACGGAACTTGCACACCGTGGTCTCGTCCGGCACTGGCTCCCGCCCCAGATCGATGCCCACAAATTGCCGCATCACCGCCGAGTCGTACAGCGCCTCTTCCAGTCCAGGGTCCGACAGGTTGAACCATTGCTGCAGAAAGTACACGCGCAACATCCGCTCCAGCCCCACCGGGGGCCGCCCGTTGCCTGCTTTTGGATAATGAGGCTCGATCAGCCGGCACAACTGGGCCCACGGCACCACTTGTTCCATCTCTTCCAGAAACAAAGCACGCCGCGTCTTCTTTGCAAACTGCTCGAACCCGCCCGCCATCGCCAGTGTCTGCTGCTTCATTGCTCTACAGGCCTCCACCAAATTTCCTCTCACTCTAGCCTGCAGATCGGTGGAAATCGGAGTACTTGTTCAGAGTCTCCCTAAGTCTACTCGGTGGTCGAGAGGGCCGACATTGTTATGAAATCAAGTGGCGGTGCCAGCGCAGTTGTCGGAAGCTGGCCGACTTATCAGGTGTGATCTCCGAGAAGCTGGTTTCTGGCCAACTTCCTGTTGGCGAACCGCCGGTCTAAATGACCCCTGCTTGGACGCTGGGTAGCCGGCTTACGAAGCGCTGATCGTCGCCGAAGTAGAGGCAGGCTACCGGCACGCCGCTACCGCGGATCGTAACCTGGCATGCCAAGTAGTTCTTGGCTGTGCGGGTTCCCAGGGGAAATACGGCAAACACCGTATGGTTACGCATCGGGGGTCATGATAAACGGATACGGATACTCTTATGTCCCTCTGGCTAAATCATCTCGTTTATTCAACTGACGTCAGCGCGGGGACCTTTGCTATTCGAACATCTTCTTATAGCAAAGGACCGCGTTCAACCCACTCTCACCGGCATGCAGGGGATAAGGCATGAAAAGAACCGAACGCAACGCGGCCGTCGCGTCTGCTAATGGCGACTCCGCCGAAAGGGCAGACATTCGCGGAAGCTCCACTGCCATTGCGGGGGTGCCGTATTCCGACTTGGGCGCGATACTAAGCAGCCTGCAAATTATGCGGAATGGCGACTTCTCGGTTCGGCTCCCGGTGTTCCTGGACCGGACTTGCAGGGAAAATCGCAGACACATTCAACGACATCGTGGCCGCAAATCAGCAGATGACCCAGGAACTAAGGCGTGTGGGACAGGTTGTCGGCAAGGAAGGAAGAACACGAGAGCGCACCAATTTCATTGAATCGCGAGGCGCCTGGGGCGAGATGGAGAATTCGGTCAACACGCTGGTCGAGGACCTGCTCCGACCAACGACAGAGGTGACGCGGGCCATTGGTGCTGTAGCGCAAGGAAATCTTACCCAGACTGTTCGACTTGACGTAGACGGGCGTCCGTTGGAAGGAGAATTCCTACGTTCGGCCAACATCGTCAACACGATGATTCAACAACTGAGTATCTTTACCGCGGAAGTAACTCGCGTGGCGCGGGAGGTCGGCACTGACGGCAAGCTGTGCTATACGCGTCCGCTGAGATGGACAAGAAAAAAATCGTGGAACTCTCGGCTGCAATCCAAGGGGCCTTCCAGCAGATGGGAGTCTTTGCCAACGCACCGTCAAGTGCTCCGACTGAAGGAAAGAGCGGCACGAGATGCGCTACAGTGACATCCGCTCCGATCACGGATAATTCGACGAAAAGCGCCGTCGCGGGCCACGGTGCTGGCGATGCCTACAATCTGCAAAGAGAACTGGAAAGCATCTTAGGCAACGAAATCAAGCAACACGAAATCGAGATGCGGGTTACGCCAGAGGGACTGGTTCTGAGCTTGCGCGAAGTGGGATTCTTCAAGAGCGGACAGGCCCGACTGCTTCCCAGTGCCATCCCAAAGCTGGCTCGTATTGCAGGGGTCCTCAATGCGCATGGGTTCGATACTCGCGTGGAAGGACACACCGACGACGTTCCGATTCATACCCAGGCGTTTCAATCGAACTGGGAGGTCTCCACCGCACGCGCCACCGAAGTGGTAACTCTTCTGGTGGAAGACTACCGTCTTGATCCGCTCAAGATATCTGCCGCCGGATACGGGCCGTACCGTCCGGTCGCCTCGAATGAGACTGCGGAAGGACGGGGGATGAACCGCAGGGTCGATATGGTGATTACTTCCCGGGGAAAACCGGTGGCGCTGGGGCCGCCCCCTCCGGCTGGAGCGGGTTCCAAATAAGTCACCCTGCTGCAATTTTTTGCCGGATCTGCCGCGATTTTCACACCACTTCTGCCGATGAAAGATTTCGCGGTGCATTATGCCTATGCTGCGACTCATTGCTCTGGACCGCCCTGCGTCGGCTGACTACCTGCCACGCCGCACTCACGTCAGCAGTCCGAAGCGTCAACACCATTCCATATCATTGCTCGAGAGGGCCTCCCGACAATGTTTGCCCTAATCGGAATTCTGCTCGTAATTGGCTCGGTGGTTGGCGGTTATCTGATGGAGCACGGGCACATTCGGGTGCTCTTGCAACCGGCAGAACTGCTCATTATCGGCGGAGCAGCAATTGGGACACTGCTGATCGCCAACCCTCCGCGGATCCTTAAGCGAATCGTCCAGTCATTTTCAGGAATCATTTCAGGCTCCAAGTTCGACCAGTCGCGCTACGTCGATTCGCTGAAAATGATCTTTGAAATGATTAACAAGGCCCGTAAAGACGGTCTCGTGGCGCTAGAACCCGATATCGAAGAGCCGGAAAAAAGCGAAATACTGAAAAAGTATCCACAGTTTTTGAATGATCACCACGCGAGGGATTTCGTATGTGACACCTTGCGAATGGCCGTTACCGGGAACTTGGACCCGTTTGACGTGGATCAGATGATGGAGCTCGACATGGAAGTTCACCACCAGGCAGCCCACGATTCAATTGGGGCACTGACCACAATGGCTGAATCCATGCCTGGACTGGGAATCGTCGCCGCAGTATTGGGAGTTGTGATTACTATGGGCTCGCTGGGCGGCCCACCAGAACAGATTGGAGAAAAAGTCGCAGCAGCGCTGGTAGGCACTTTCCTCGGCATCTTGCTCTGCTACGGATTCGTCGGCCCCTTGGCCAGCAATCTGGCTAAATTGGCGGAAGAAGAGCGGGCCTACTACCACGTTCTCCGCGTTGCGATTGTTGCGTACATCAAAGGAACTCCTCCCATCATGGCCGTCGAAACGGCGCGGAGGGCCGTTCCTACGCATGTTCGTCCCTCATTTCTCCAGGTGGAGCAAGCCTGCAAGAACCGCACCAGCAATGCCGCAGGAAGTGAAGCGGAGCCAGCACCAACGACCGTGAGCAAGTAGACCTGTGATATGCCGGAAACCCGTTCAGTCATCGTGTTGAAGCGCAAGCGAAATGAAGATCATCCGCACGGCGGCGCATGGAAGGTTGCATACGCAGACTTCGTGACGGCGATGATGGCGTTGTTCATCGCGCTCTGGCTGATGAATAGTAGTAAGCAAATCCAGGTTGCTGTCGGAGGATACTTCAAGGACCCGACTGGCACTTCCAAACGAGTCGGGAGCGGACAGACCGGCTCGGGCCAGAACTTCAGCCTGACTAAAGACGATATGCCCAAACTCAAGGAGGAGTTAGAGAAGGCCGCCCGTCAAATCCCCAACTTCGACGCCCTCAAAAACCACATCGAGATGACGATTACCAGCGAAGGCTTAAGGATCGAACTGACTGAGTCGGAGTCAGGCACGTTTTTCGACAGTGGCAGTTCGCGACCGACTCCGAACGGCCGTGAGATGCTCAGCATGCTGGCGAGAGAGTTGGGCCAGCTACCCAACAAGATCTTTATCGAAGGACATACTGACTCGCGACCGTTCACGCGCGGCGGGAACTACAGCAATTGGGAGCTGTCCACCGATCGTGCCAACGCCTCTCGGCAACTCATGCAGGCCAGCGGCGTGCGCGTCGATCAGGTGACTCAGGTGAGAGGATTTGCCGACCAGACCCTCAGAGATCCGAAGCACCCTGAAGACTCTTGTAATCGAAGAATCTCGGTCATTGTTGGCTACAGGGCCAAGGACGAATCGGCGGCAGAGAGCCAACAAGACCCGCCTGCTCGCTAGGGCGGGTAATTCACCTGAGTAAATCCGTTTGACTCAGATCAGATAATCGGCCGCAACAACTGTGCGGCACGCTGCTTTCCGCTGCGCACGGGTACGGCCTCAAAAAACTCACGGTCCCCTAAGATTAGTGATGCTGGGTTCTTGACCGGGCAGCGCAAATTCAGAACGCTGCCAGGCCTCAGACGCAATAGGTCGCTGAGTGGGACCCTGAGGTCGCGGATCCCGATTGTGCACTTGAAGGTGCACGCCAGAACGCGCTCGCGCAATCCCGTTCGCTGCCCGGCGCGAAGGCGCGGCTTCTTTCTGGGGTCCGCAGAAATCTGACGCAGCATCGCACTGGCAAATGATGTTGGAAATGTAAGGTTGAGCGCACCTGAGGTTTCGTTCAGTTTGATCTCAAAGGTCAGGGCGGTGAGTTTTTCGTTGGCCGGAAAGACATCTTGTTCCTGCGTCGCTTTTTGCCGGCGGTCCATTCGGATTGCAACCCCCAAGGGTTGCCAGGTCGCCTCCAACTGCCGCCAGATGATCTGGGCCACTCCTTCCATGATGTCTTCATCAATTTCGGTCATCTCGCGGGGGCACAACTGAGGTGCGCCCAAGCCACCCAACAAAACGTCAATAATAGGAAATACCAGGGAGGTCTCGACCTGCAAGAGAACTGCCGTATTGCTAGGCTGCAACGAAAGGACGGCGACGAACCCGCTTTCCCGATACTCGGACCAGAAGTCACGCACCGGCATTTGCTCCACTGCAGCCAGCGTCATTTCAAAGCGGGAACGCAAGTACGCGCCCAGCGAGTTCGAGGAGTTTCGCGCGAAAGCTTCGAAAAGGTTGGTCATGAACCGCGCGTAGCGTTCTGACATCTGGCCTGCGTTACGGAAATTGCACAACTCGATGGAGCGGTGCTGACCGTGGTCCGGATTATGTGTGGGGGCTTTGGCATTACCGATGATGAGGTCGATCTCTTTCCCAGTGAGAGCCTTCTGCATGTTCTCCAGTCCCTACCCAACCGATCCCGCAATCTAGTCGAATCGTCGGTGCGGCAGATTAGATCACGATTAGAAACGATCGTTGTCAGGAATTCGAAGTGCACGAAGGGTGCCAACAGAGAAGCTCTACTGTTGAATTGTCTGTATTGCCTTAGGTCGAACCTGTTCGTTCTGGATTTGCGCTGCATCCCAGCCGCCGCCGAGTGCCTTGACCAGGTAAACCGACATCACCATCTGCTGGCCCAGAAGTTGGGTCGCCAGGCGTTGGTTGGTGAGCAGGGCCGACTGGGCGGTGATGACGTCGAGATAGCTGGTCACGCCGCCAACATAGCGATTGTTTGCCAATTCGAGCGCACGCCGCGCGTCGGCCACCGCAGCGTCTTGCGTGGTACTGGCTTGTGATAAAGCGCTGAGGCCAGAAAGCCCGTCTTCCACCTGCTGGAATGCGGTCAGCACCGACTCGCGATAATTCGCCACCGATTCGTCGTAAGCCGACTTAGTGGCTGCCAGGTTAGCGCGGTTACGCCCCCCCTCGAAGATCGGTTGCAACAGATCACCGCCGATCGCCCATATAGCGCTCGGTGCCGTGAACAGAGTCGCGATGTCAGTGCTTTGCAATCCGCCGCCGCCGAAGATGGTGAGTTGCGGATAAAAAGCTGCCGTCGCAACTCCGACCAGGGCGTTCTGGTAGGCCATCTGCCTCTCGGCAGTGGCGACGTCGGGACGCCGCTCCAGCAAATCAGAAGGCACGCCCAGAGGAACCGGGGGCGGAGCCGCATTCAGCGGCCCGAGCGGGTACGCTGAACGTCGAAGCGGGGTTGCCGGTCAAGCACCGCGATGGCGTGTTCGAATTGCGCACGCTGTTGTTGCACCAGATACAGTTGCGTTTCGGTCGAATCGAGCAAAGTCTGCTGCTGCGCCAAATCGAGCCCTGACGCCACTCCGCCATTATGGCGATCCTCTACCAGTTGCAACCCCTTTTGCTGAATTGTTACCGACTGCTGAACAACCTGCGTCTCCGCGTCGAGTTCGCGAAGGCTAAAGTAGTCGGCGGCGAGTTCCGCAGTGAGCACCAAATTAACGTTGTACATGTCGGCGGCGGTTGATTGCAGCGAGGCGTTGGCAGCCTGTAGGCTGCGCCGCACCTTGCCGAATAAATCGGGCTCGTAATTCAGCAGGAAAGGAATCCCGAAGTTGTTTTGCGTCAGCGGATTGCCGAGCGTCACCACTTCCGGGCGATTTCCGGAATAGCGGGTGCGCGAGGCATTGGGATCGGTAGTCACGGTCGGGAAGTATCCCGACGTAGCCACGCGGGCCAGAGATCGAGCCTGGTCCAGACGGTCTTTGGCCGCCACCAGCGATTGATTTGCCTTCAGAAGTTGCTGCTCGTAGTTATTCAGCTCGGTGTCTTGATAAATCTCCCACCACGCGCCCTTGGGTATGGAATCTTTCGGCGCGGCAACTCGCCACGGAGGTTCGGTCTTGTAGGCTTCCGGGGCCTGCACTGGAGGGCGATGGTAATTCGGTCCTACCGTGCATCCGGCAAGCAGGCCGCAGGCTATAACGCCTGTAGCCAGCGTCAGCCGCCTCATGACTGCGGGCCTCCCTGACTATCAGGGGCGACATTCACTTGCTGGCCATCCTCTAGCGAATCAGCGGGATTGATAATGAGTCGGTCCTGCAGCTCGACGCCGCCCAGAATCTCCAATGTCGTGCCGTAGTCCCGTCCAATGGTGATCGGATGGAGACGTACTTTGCCGTCCTCGCCGACGACGGCGACGCGCGGCCCTTCCTGGCGGAAGAGCATGGTATTCACCGGGATGGTGAGCTTTTGCGCATTAATGCCGGGACGAAAATGTACTTCACCGAACGAGCCCGGTAACAGTCGTCCGTTGGGGTTCGGAACATCCACTTCGGTCAACAATGTGCGAGTCTGCGGGTCGATCGATTCCGCCGTCCGGGCGACGGTGCCCTTGAACTTTTCGTTGGGCAACTCGGATAACGTGACCCACGCTTCCATGCCTACTTTGATCGCGGGAGCGTAGTTTTGGGGAACACTGACAAACACGCGCAACGGATCGACTTTTGCAATGTCGAATAGCTCCTTGCCTGTGCCGCCTGCGTTGATCAGAGCTCCGGGGTCGACATTGCGTTTGGTCAACACACCCGAGAACGGTGCGTACACGTGCTTAAACGATTCCAATTGCTCGAGCCGCCGAACATTGGCATCGGCCGCATCGAGATTGGCTTTGGCCTGCTGATATCCACTGGACTGCTGGTCCGCTTCCTGTTGCGACACTGAATCTGTCTTCCGCAGTCCGACGTAACGGTCAGAATTGATCTTGGCCAAATCCATCTGGGCAGCGACCTGCTGCCGAGTGGCTCGCGCCTGCATCAGTTCCTGATCGACTTCCGGCGTGTCGATGTCCGCCAGCAACTCTCCTTGGGTGACGCGGCTGCCGATGTCCTTATACCAGTGCAGGAGGTAGCCGTTGGTGCGCGCATAGATGGGAGATTCTTCAAACGCCTCCAAAGATCCCGGAAGAACCAATTCCTCGTCTGGCTTTTCCGCAATGGGATGGACGACCGCAACAGTTGGGATGGAGTTGCGTTCTGTTTCGTCCGCCAGTACACGACCCGCACGCATGCGAAGGAACATGGTGAGAAGGCCGCCAACGACCAGCAACAAGAGCACGAGGCCGACCAGCAACAATGCCTTGCGGGGCGGAGCCGGCGGAAGCGTGGGCGGGGGCGTTATCTCCGGCGCCTGACGCTCGTCATCCAACAATTCGGAATCTGGGTGTGATTGCATATACGTCTCGTCGTGCTCGGTTCGTAACATTCTATGACGGTTCGGACGCGGCCTGTTTTGCCTCCCTGTGTCCGTGAATCATGGTGAAAATGCAGGGCACAAAGAAAAGCGTCGCTACGGTTGCGAAAATCAATCCGCCAATCACGGCTCGCCCGAGGGGTGCATTCTGTTCGCCTCCCTCGCCGAGACCAAGTGACATGGGCAACATTCCGATGATCATGGCCAACGCCGTCATCAGTACTGGACGAATGCGGGTAAAGCCGGCTTCCAGAGCGGACTGCAACGCGGGAACGCCGGCCCGCAATCGGTCACGCGCAAAAGACACAAGCAAAATCGAGTTGGCCGTCGCCACGCCCATGCACATAACCGCGCCGGTCAGCGAAGGAACACTCAAACGGGTGTGAGTGAGCAGCAGGATCCAGCAGATTCCCGCCAGAGCTCCGGGCAACGCGGTGATGATGATGAACGGATCAAGCCATGACTGGAAATTCACCACCACCAGGAAGTACACGAGCACGATCGCCATCACCAGTCCGACGCCCAGCCCAAAGAATGACGACTTCATGGTTTCAACTTGTCCGCGAACGATAATGCGCGAACCACGCGGAAGGGCCTGCTCGAAGGGCTTCAGTACTTCCATCGTCGCCTTGGCTACCGCACCTAAATCGCGGTCCTGGGTGCTGACGTACACATCGATTACAGGCTGCACGTTGTAGTGAGAAACCACGGCTGGACTCGCCGTTGGCGTCAATTCAGCAAGGTTCCCCAACACCTGGTAATTGGGGGTGCTGGGATCGTTGATAGGCATACCCATCAGGTCCTGCAGGGAAGTCACGTGGTATTGCGGAGCCTGTACCGCCACCGAGTAGGTAACGCCATTCTTCGGATTGAGCCAAAAGTTAGGCGTGGTCTGGAAACTGCCGCTAAGCGACACCAGAACATTTTGCGCGACGTCACGGGCATTCATCCCTACCTGCGTGACTTTCGTGCGATCGATCTGAAGGTCGAGAGTCGGCAGTGTCAGCATCTGCTGCACATGAACGTCAGCCGTACCGGGGATTTGTCGAACCCGGTTGGCGATCTGCTGGCCGATGACGTAGTTCTTCTGCATGTCAGCGCCCGTAATCTGAATATCGATCGGCGCAGGCAGCCCAAAGTTCAAGATCTGGGTGACAATGTCCGCGGGCTGGAAGAAGAACTCCACCCCCGGAAAACGCTTTGGCAAATCTGCGCGAAGCGTGCGGATGTAGTCAGCCGTAGGATGGTGGTGTTCCGCATTCAGACCCACCAGGATCTCTGCGTCGCTCGTACCAATAACTCCGGAGTTGCTGTAAGACAGGTTAATGCCCGAGTACGGCAGGCCAATGTTGTCCAGGATTGTAACCAGCTCGTTCGAGGGAATCTCTTGCCGCAAGTATTTTTCAATCTCGTCGCATAGTCTCGCGGTTTCTTCCACGCGCAATCCCGCACGGGCGCGAACGTGCAACCGCATAAGGCCGGCGTCCACTGAGGGAAAGAAGTCCTCGCCCAGGAAGAAAACGAGTCCCATCGAGAGAATGCAAAAGGCGAGAAAGAAGGCTGCGAAAACTTTGCGATGGCCGAGCGTCGTTTCCAGCAGTTGGTAGTAGCCGTCGCGGAACTTCTCGAATCCGCGCTCAAACGCCCGCTGATAGCGCCCAAAAATCGTCTTCGGCCCTGCCGCCCGATGTTCGTGCCCGCGCATGATGTACATGACCAGCGTCGGAATCAGGGTGCGCGACAGGAAGTACGATGCCAGCATCGCAAACACCACCGCCTCGGCCAGCGGTACGAACAGGTATCGGGCGACACCCGTAAGAAAGAACATCGGGACGAACACGATACAAATCGACAACGTCGAAACAAACGCGGGTACCGCGATCTGGGCCGCACCGTCGAGGATCGCCTGCTTCATCTCCTTGCCCTGGGCAAGGTTTCGCTCGATGTTCTCAATCTCAACCGTCGCGTCGTCCACCAAGATGCCCACGGCAAGGGCCAGACCTCCTAGCGTCATGATGTTGATGGTCTCGCCAAGAGCGCCCAGGAGGATGACCGAAACGAAGATGGAGAGGGGTATGGAAATTGAGATAACGATCGTCGGGCGCCAGTCACCCAGGAAAAGCAGGATCATCGCCGCGGTAAGCGCAGCAGCTATCAACGCTTCGCGGACAACGCCATCGATGGAAGCACGAACGAACAGGGATTGATCAAACAGCGGCTTAATCGAGATGTCCCGGGGAGCGATTGTGAGGCGATCGGGATAATATCCTTGACCGCCTGGACAATCGTCAATGTGGACCCCGTGCCGATCTTGTAGATCGACATCAAAGTGCCGCGAACTCCGTCCTGCCGGACGATGTTGGTCTGCGGGGCAAATCCATCGCGCACATGGGCCACGTCGCGCAGATAGATGGTAGAGCCATTCATCGTCTTAACCGGCAAGTCGTTCAGTTCGGCGATGGTCTTTGGCGAACTGTTCATCTCGACCTGATACTCGAGCGAACCGATCTTCGCTGAACCGGACGGCGTTATCAGGTTCTGCGAATTCAAGGCGTTGACGATGTCGGACGGCGAAAGTCCATTGGCCTGCAGTCGCGGCAAGTCCAGATCGACCTGGACCTGCCTTATTTTGCCGCCGTACGGATAGGGGGTTGCAGCACCTTGCACGGTCGCCAGCTGTGTGCGCAGAAAGTTCTGTCCGAGGTCAAACAATTGCTGCTCGGGCAGGGTCTTGCTGCTCAGGCCCAACTGCACGATGGGCGTTGACGACGCAGAATAAGTGATGATCAGTGGTGGCGTCGTACCTGGCGGCAGACCACGTACGATAGTCTGCATGATCGCGGTCACTTGCGACAGCGCAGTCTGAATGTTCGCCCCTTGCCGGAAGTAAATCTTGAGCACTCCGACGCCGTTCACCGACTGCGACTCGATGTGCTCGATATTATTGACCGTGACGGTTGTAGCCCGCTCCGAATTGGTCACGATACGGTCGGCCATCTCGCTCGGCGCGAAACCGGCGTAGTTCCAAACTACGCTGATAACCGGAATATTAATGTCAGGAAAGATATCAACCGGAGTGCGCAGAATCACGATGGGCGTCAAGATGATGATCACCAACGCCATCACGACGAACGTGTAAGGACGCCGAAGCGCAAGTGCGACAATCCACATCGGTCAGGAAAGACTCCAGTCAGACCCCGGTTGGCGCTCCACTCGCGTCACTGCGGGCATAAAGATACGATTCAATACGGTACGTATTGTATTCAATATATGCTATGGTGAGTCATGGGGCAAATGGTCTCGACTCCGAGTCAGCCACGGCAGCCGCAAGCGGCGGCAAAGCGCTTGCCCGGCCGTCCGCGCAGCGAACAGGCTCGTCGGGCGATTCTGCGAAGCACTCTCCGCTTGCTGAAACACACCGGCTTTTCGGACCTGACAATTGAAGCCATTGCCGCTGATGCCGAGGTAAGTAAAGCCACGGTGTACCGTTGGTGGCCCAATAAAGGCGCGCTGGTGGTAGATGCCTTCGCCTCCAGTGCCGACCGCAAACTTCGCTTTCCCGATACTGGATCAGTACAGCGCGACGTCAGCATGCAAATGCAACAGGTGGTCTCGATTTTTCGCAGTCCGCGCGGAAAGATTGTGGCCGCCTTACTCGGAGCCGGGCAATCCGACCCCGAAGTACTCGAGACATTTCGCGCCAGGTTTTTGCGACCGCGCCGGCAAGAAGCGTACCGTACGCTGCGGCGAGGAATTGAACGCGGTGAGCTACCTCGCGACCTGGATCTCGATCTGACGCTGGATACCCTTTACGGCGCAATCTACATGCGGTTCCTTATTCGTCACGACGACCTGAGCGCACGGTATGTCGACAATGTTTGCCGGCTGGTTCTGAGCGGCGCGGCTATTTTTCGTCAGCAGCTGAGCGAGCCAGCAATCCAGGCAACCCAGTAGCCTCAACACCAACTTCGACTTGCCCGTCAGTTGGCATACACCGGGCTGGCGAGGCCTCGCAGGTCGTGATTGGCCTTGCCGTCGAGATCGAAGACCACCACATCGTTGACTCCAGTTTTCAGCCACGCACCCGGAACGTAGAGAGTGTATTGGGGCCCAATGTTCCAGAACCGTCCCAGCAGATGCCCATTGACCCACGCCACTCCTTTGCTCTGGCCGCGCATGTCGAGATAGGTGTCACCGATCTGGTTAAGTGCGAAGGTCCCGTGCAAAAAACTGGGGCCCAGGCGGCCGCCTCCATTCGGCTTAAGAACGAGTCCGCTGAGGTCGTTCATAGGCAGCCGGTAAATCTGCCATCCGTGAAGTTCCTTTCCACCAAGCGTCACAGCTCCCAGAATACCTTTCCGTTCGTCGCGAAGATGCTTGGTGAAATTAATGCGTCCACCGTTTTCCACCAGGATATCGACGTCGTTCTCGGAATCACCAGAGTGGAGCTCGACCGTGCTCTGTCCCAGCCGGGAATCGAGTGTCCCCTGCTCGTTTCCGTTGACGTAGACCTTCGCATAATCGTGCATCCCCTCGATGTGCAGTTCGCCGTTGATAGATCCGGTCAATTGCGTTCTATAAAGGATGTAGCCGTATGCCTGATCGACCATCTCCATCGCCAGCAGCGACTCTGACTTTACCGGTGCGCCCAAGTTCTTCCACACACTGCTGCTCTCGTAGAGAGGAAAGCGAGGAATTGCGATCGGCAAGACAGATTCAGGTACGTCCGGCAACTTGACGGCAGGATCGTGCTTGGCGATCACTTCGCGGAACTCGTAATACTTTTTTGTTGGTCGGCCTGACTCATCCAGCGCCGCGTCGTAGTCGTAGCTCGTCGTATCAGGCTGATAGGCCTTATCGTAGTTGGCCCCGTTCATGAACCCGAAGGTCGTGCCGCCATGAAACATATAAAGGTTGACGGAGTACCCTTGCCCCAGCATCCATTCCAAGTCACGTGTTTGCAGCGCAGCGTCGGTCACTTCGTGTTTGCCGCCCCAGTGATCGAACCATCCCGCCCAGTACTCTCCCGCCATCAAGGGTTGTCCCGGACGAAACGCTGCTAGCGCCTTGAAAGCGGCTTGTGCCTCGCCTGGTCCAAAGTTCACCACCGCGGGCACACCAGGCAGCGTTCCCTTCGGCAACTGTTCTGGGCCGTCGGCGGTGTAAAGCAGCGACTCGCGAAACCCTGCTCCGGCGATCAGGTCGTAGATGTGCTTCATGTACTGCTTGTCGTTGTCGAAAGAGCCGTACTCGTTCTCCACCTGCGCCGCGATAATCGGTCCACCACGCGTTGCCTGCAGCGGAGCCAGTTCCTGCCCCAGTCGCGTCAGCCAGCGCGCCGCCGGCTGCATAAACTTCGGATCATCACTGCGCAGCACAATGTCAGGAGTGGCCAACAGCCATGCCGGCAAACCGCCGAGGTCCCACTCTGCACACACGTACGGCCCCGGCCGCAAAATGACGTACAGCCCTTCTTCCTGTGCAATGCGGATGAATTCCGCGACATCAAGTTGCCCGTGGAAGTCGTACACACCAGGCTTAGGCTCATGCAAGTTCCAGAACACGTACGTGGAAATCGTGTTCAGGCCCATTGCGCGCGCCATTTTCAGACGAGCGCGCCAATACTCGCGTGGGATACGCGCATAGTGCATCTCTCCGGAGATGATCTGAAAGGGTTTTCCATCGAGCAGAAACTCTCCGTCACCGACAGTCAGCTTGTGCTGGATTGAGGTTGTGCCTGCGCTAGCGGCGAGGATCATGAACATCGCCCCGAACACACAAACCAGACGAATCGTGCTTCGCATATTACGGGCTGTCATTTGATTGGCGTCCCGTCGAGCACTACTACCCCAAACGGTTCGAGCGAAAACGTATGCGGCTGTCCTGCATTCACCCGAACACTCGCCTGCTTGGCATCTTCTTTCCACGGACTGTGCAGCGCGTAGCTGCGCGCGGAGTTCGCCGGCAACTCGAATGCTTGTCCAACGTCGACGCTGATCGTCTGCGATTTGTCCGAAGGATTGCGCAGTACTAAGATCGCCTTCCGTGGCGACCACGACGCCCAGCCATACACTTCTAGCTGCGCGGGATCCCCGCCGATCCAGTGGGTATCGACGAGTACATCCGCGTTGCCACGCGACCACGCCGCTGCCTCTGCCAGCGTGTCCCAGTTGGCGGTCGACAGCAACGCCGGCGTAATGTACATCTCTTGCAACTGGGTCCCATTGCCAAAGTAATCGCGAACCTCATTCTTGAAGTCACCCTGGGGATCAGAATCCAGGTTCTTCGCATGTTTCGCGTAGATGATTCCATGGAGCATGAGCGAATTCAGCGGAAACAGCGGCCCGCTCAACACAATGCGCTCATAAGTGTCGGCGTCTCGGTACGTGATCCATTGTTCGCGCTTTGACCCGACGCCCAGGAAATCGTGATCTTCCCCACCCCGCCAGATCGAGTCGGCATAACGCAACCAAAACGGCGACGGATAGGTACCCGTGGTGAGATTGATGTACAGGTCCGGCTTCAGCGTGCGCAACTCACCGATCAGGTGGATGGCCGCCGCAAAATCGCTGTCGAATTCACTGCCGGGGACAACACGGTCAGCGTTCCCTGTCCCATCAAACTTGAACTGATTCACGCCGTAGTCACGAACAAACTTGAAGCAGGTGTCGTGAAACGCCGCATAGTATTTCGGCCCCGACAGTGCGAACCCATTGTTCTCGATCTCGTAGCCCGCTTTGCGTCCCGCCTCGACTCGCTGTTGTTTGGGGTTGCCATAGCCGCCCCACGGAGACATCCACACTCCGGGCGCGGTCCCATAGCTCGCCGCAGTCTGCTTCAACCTAGTGAATCCGTTCGGAAACCCTGAATTGAACTGCCACAGGGTCGCTGAATCGTCCCAGCCATCGTCGAACAGGAAAGACGCGATGGGCACGCCGCGCTTCTTGGTCAACTCCGTGCCGAAGGTATTGATCACGTCCAGCGCGCCCGCCTCGTCGTACTTGCTGAAGTAGCCAAGGTCGTACCACGAGTTGTAATTCAAGAACGGGCGATAAGGATGGGCTCGCTCCCGCTCGAGATAACGCAGGAACCCGCGACGAAGCTGGCCCTGCTCAGCAATCCCCAACACCGAGCTATACGTGACACTCTGTCCAGCCTTGAGCGGCAATTCGCGCTCAATCCAGCAGCGCGCACGCTCACCCGCGACCGCGCACGTTGACAGTGGGTCTTCGAATCCAGCAAAGAATTGATCCGTAACGATCGGCGAGCCTTTCACGGTGCCGACAACGCGAGCAGTCGGCGAATGCCAATCCAGGAGCCTCACTTCGCGGACCGGAACATCGGCCGACTTAGCCGTCACCACAATTTCTTGCCGCACGTAGTTCGATCCGTCGCGCAGAATTACCCGCCACAGGACGTGAAGACGGTCCCGCTCGTCGGCGAACTCCACCACGACAGACTTGCCGGTAATTCGCTCCGACAATCGCGATGCCCCCCGTTCACCATCCAGTTCAACCAACTTCGGCGCCTCAACTATCTTCATGTCGAAGGCAGAAAGGACTGCCCCGTCACCCAGCAGCAGCACAAAAGGAAGCACGCCCGTCGGCTTCGTCGAGCTGTTCATGAGGTTTTGGAACTCCACCCCATTCACATAATTGCCAGAAATCTTTACGCTTATCGTCACAGCCCGGTTTCGAAGAACGAACTGATCTGGTCTGACTTCAGATTTGGCAACGCCCGGATCGGGCGCAAAATACACCGGCGTGTCCTGCGGCCAAACGGCTGCAGTGAGCCACGGCGCAACCAGCAGCGCCGTCAACACCACTGACCTTTTGAGTTTGAGTGCCATGAATGAATCCTACGAACTTACCGCGTCTTCTACTCGCCTGCGTCTGCTCACCAGCGAACCCAGCACCATCCCGATCCCTGCCAGCGCAAATGCCCCCGCCCCAGCGTAGCTCGCAGGCGTCTTGAAGAAGAAGAAACCGATCGTAGCGACCGCGCCTCCAGCCATTGCCAGGTACCCGCCAAGCGTTGAAGCACGGTCCCAGAACAGCCCGGCCACCACTGCCACTAGTGTTCCAGACAAATAAATTGTCGCTGTCATATTCAGATAGAAATAGGTCGGTCCGGGCAACGTATACCAGAGACCCCACACCATCACGAAAATGCTGACGAAGAAATTCGCTCCCCGGTTCAGCATCACCTGTTGCAGCGACGTGAGCGGCTTTTTGCGCAGCGGCCCGATGATGTCTTGAGCGATAATCGCGCTCCAACCTAGTAAATACGAGCTGTTGACAGACATCGTTGCAGCCAGCATCCCCGCAACGACTAATCCCAGCACTCCCGAAGGCAAGATCATGGCCAGCATGCGCGGCATAGCTTCCAGCGAATTCTGTGACGGGCCAAGCAGCGCCAATGCAGCGATACCCCACATCATCGGCATCATGCCCCGGCCGAGAAAAATAAATCCCGCCCACGAGAACACACGCTTGCTGACTTCCGGGCTGCGCGTAGAAAACGTCCGCATCGCCGTGGTTTGCCAACAAGTGTGGATAGCCAACCAGATCAGCACTTGAAAAGCAATGTACGCCCAGCCGTATTCGGGGTTGGTGAGGGGGTTGAACCCGCCCGCACCCATCGACTGGCGCACCGCATCGTACATGCGCGTTACGCCCGTCGCATGCACCGACCAAAGCGTCACAAGGATGGTGCCCACGCTCAGCGCTACAAACTGGATGAAGTCCGTAATGACGATCGACACCATACCGCCAAGCACGGTGTACACCAGCTCCAAAAGAAGGATGCCGGTCATTACTGCCTTGATGTGACTGAGCGATATACCGGAGATGATCGCGAGGAACGTTCCCTCAACTTTGAGGAACACCCCCATATTAAGGATGCCGCCGGTGGCCACCAGAATTCCAACGAAGACTCTGAGGTTGCGGCTGAATTTGACCTCGAAGAATTCCGGCACAGTCATCAATTGCATGGCGCGCAATCGCTTGACGATGAACCCTGTGCGCCCTAGGAATATCATCACCAGTCCCGCGATCAGTCCATTCACGAACGATGCGTAACCCGTCTTATAGCCGAGTTCGGCGTAGTACATGAACGTAATCGTGCCGATCTCGGTGGCCGCCAGGGTCGCGACGGCAAGGAACGTTCCCAGTTCGCGTCCGGCGACCAGGAAGTCCGCGATACCACCAACGAATTTGCGGCCGTAGAGGCCCGTCGCCAGCGTGGCTCCAAGGTAGGTCATGACAATGACCCAGTCGAGGGTGGAGAAGTGTGTCGCCATCATCGCGGCCGCTGCGCCTCGGCCCGCAAATTGGCAAACATCTCGCGCAAATCGCGCAATCCGCGCACCAGAACGATCAGCGTGATGACGGCGAATGCCGAACCGGCCAATACAAAGTTCGCCATCCAGAAGTAGTACCAGCCATTCATGATTGGCCGTGATTGTAATTCATGCGGTTCCGCGTCGATTGGATTTTGTGCACTGCTTTAGACTGTGTTGCGGACCATGAGCGACTCTGGAACCATCACCAAGTGCGTGATTCTCGCGCGCGGGCTTGGCACTCGAATGCGCGAGGGCGACGAGGCCGTCCACTTGGACGAGGCGCAATCCGCATCTGCCGATGCCGGCCTCAAAGCCATGGTTCCTGTCGAGCGACCTTTCTTGGACTATGTCCTTAGCGCCCTCGCCGATGCTGGATTTGAACAAGCATGCCTGGTGATAGGGCCGGAACACGATGTGATACGCGAACACTACTCGGGTGCGAATCGACCTTCGCGCATTGCACTCCGCTTCGCCGAGCAAGGCGCACCCCGAGGCACGGCAGATGCGGTGCTGGCCGCCGAGGAATTCGCGGGCCCCGACGAGTTCGCTGTCATCAACAGCGATAACTACTGTCCGACCGAAGTGCTTCAGGTTCTGCGCGAACTTGGCCAGCCCGGCGCTGTGTTGTTCGAAGCTGCATCACTGGTGCGCCACAGCAACATTCCGCCGGACCGCATTCAAGCGTTCGCCTATTGCGTCGTCAATGATGACGGCTTTTTGACCGACATCGTGGAAAAGCCCAGCGACACTTCCGTCCTCAATTTCGACGCCGAAAAACTTGTCAGCATGAATTGCTGGCGCTTTAGTCCTGCGATCTTCCAGAGGTGCCGCGACGTACCAGTGTCGCAGCGTGGCGAATTTGAGTTGCCGCTTGCAGTAAAGTTAGCAATCGCGCACGATCTGAAATTCAAGGTCGCGGTGAGCCGGGCTGGCGTGCTTGATCTTTCACGCCGTTCCGATATTGCTGCCGTTACTGAGCGCCTGAAGGGCGTGCGGGTAGAGTTATGAGCGCCGTCATCGCTGGCCGTCTGGTTGAGTTTGGCATGACCGAAACCGAGGCGCGAACCAAGGCCGCTCGCTTTGCGGAGCTTGACCAGCATCTCGAACTTACAACCGGAGTCGACCCCCTCCGCTGGTTTGTACCGGGCAGAATCGAAGTGCTAGGCAAGCACACCGACTACGCCGGCGGTCGAAGCCTGCTGTGCGCCGCGGAGCGAGGGTTCTGCGTGGCTGCGGTTGAACGTCCGGACTCGGAGGTTCGAATCCACGACATCATTCGTCGCCAGAAGTTTGAATTCACTCTGTCCCCGCAACTGGAAATTCCTCTCTATGGTTGGCAGGTCTATGCCGCGGTGGTCGCCCGGAGACTGGCACGGAACTTCCCCGGCGCCATGCGCGGCGCGGATATCGCTCTGGCCAGCGATCTTCCATCCGCCGCCGGAATGAGCAGTTCAAGTGCTTTGGTGGTCGCAATTTTCGCTGCGCTCTGCGCTGTCAATCAACTCAATGAGCGGCCCGAATACGCTGCAAACATCCACACTTTGGAAGACCTGGCTGGCTATCTCGGCTGCATCGAGAACGGACAGACGTACAAGTCGCTTACCGGCGACGGAGGCGTTGGCACCTTCGGAGGCAGCGAAGACCACACCGCCATCCTCACCTCTCAGCCCGGACATCTCAAGCAATATTCTTTTTGTCCCGTGCGTCTGGAGCGCGCAGTCCTTTTGCCCGATGACTGTACGTTCGTCATCGCGGTCAGCGGTGTGGTCGCCAGCAAAACCGGTGCCGCCCGAACTCAGTACAATCGGGCATCGCTCGCGGCAAGAAAGATTCTCGAGACTTGGCGATCTACCTCTGGCTCCGACGATTTGACGTTGGCTGCGGCGATCACCAAGTCTCACGATTCTCTGGTTCGACTGCGCGCAGCTCTCCAACACCAGGCAGGAGCGGAGTCCGCCTGGCTCCTCGATCGCCTCGAACAGTTCCGCCTGGAATCAGAGATCATCGTTCCTCAGGCCTCCGACGCCCTTGCCGGGCAAGATCTGGCGGCCTTCGGCAAGTTGGTAGATAACTCTCAGGTCGCCGCAGAAAAACTCCTGGGCAATCAAGTTCCCGCAACGATCCAGCTTGCACAACAAGCTCGCTCACTTGGCGCTTATGCGGCGTCGGCTTTCGGCGCTGGATTTGGCGGAAGCGTCTGGGCTCTCGTGGATCGGCAGGAGGCGCCGCAATTCGCCAACCGCTGGCGGAAAGCCTACCAAAGCGGTTCGCACGGTGCCTCCCGCAAGGGCCAGTTTTTTGTCACCGCAGCCGGGCCACCAATGGCCAGCCTATAGCCAAACTTCAATCTTCAGTTGTAAACGCCTGACAAATAAGGGTGATGATCGGCAAGCGCCCGCCGTCCAATACGCGCCTGCGTAGTATTCAGCGAGTGAAGTTTGGTGGACCTGGTCGGGATCGAACCGACGACCTCTTCCATGCCATGGAAGCGCGCTCCCAGCTGCGCCACAGGCCCACTGTAAGGAAGGACAGCGCCAAAAACCGACCACGCCGTCATTATTCTCTCGCAGCCGAACACCTTCGTCAAACCAGTGCCCCTATTCGTTCATCGATTTCGGGAACAATTCCCGACTCGGCGGGTTCCATTATTTATACAAGTGCCGGAATGCACTTGCGCAAAAGCAGAAAACATTTCCGGACTGAAACGTAGCGCGAAGTTGACGATCAGGTGTTGTCAGGTACCCGAGGTTGATATCATGAGGACGACGCCATGAGTAGCGTGGCGGGAGCATCATCATTGAGTGACTTGGCGAGCGCGATCAATGTGCGCAGCGAAGAAGCCGCGATCGTGGCCGAATTGAAGGCCGGATCGGAAGAGGCATTTTCCTGGCTGATTGCCCACTACAGCCAGCCGGTGTACAGCCTGGTCTACCGTGTACTCGATGATCCCTCCGACGCAGCCGACACCACCCAGGAAGTGTTCATCAAGGTTTTTCGTGGCGTCAAGAGCTTCCATGCCAACGCCAGCCTGAAGACCTGGATCTATCGGATCGCGCTGCATGAAGCCTTCAACCAGCGCCGTTGGTGGTTCCGCCACAGAGGGCGTGAGACCACGATTGAACCCACCGCGAGCAGCCAGGACGGGAATTGTTGCACAGCACTGAAAGACCTGCTGGTCGATGCTGCCTCGTCCCCGCTGGACAACGTTTACAACGAGGAGTTGCGGGCGTGCGTCGAGTCGGAGTTGAAGTCCATCGCAGAACCGTTTCGAAGTACCATCATTTTGCGCGACCTTGAAGAGCTGTCATACGAGGAAATCGCCGAAGTCATGGACGTATCTCTGGGCACAGTGAAGTCGCGCCTCGTGCGTGGGCGGGAGGCGCTGCGCAAAGGACTGGGACGCCATCTTCCTGCTTTCGGCGTCGACACGTCGGATGTCCGCGCGAATAAGCGCCGCACTGGCGGAGCGGCTAGCGGCCAGAAAGCTGAGGTCATGCCATGAAGTGCTTACAAGCGAAGCAACTCATGTCGTCGTACCTGGACCTCGCGGTGACACGCGCTGAACGGTCGGCCGTGCAATCGCACATGGACTCCTGCGGGCCGTGCGCCACCCATTTCATCGCTCTCCAGCGCACGCGAGAAACTGTCGCGAACCTAGGGCGCAAACCAGCGCCTGCGGACCTGGCGCTCAGGATTCGTGTCGCTTTGTCTCAGGAAATCTCCAGCGCTGGGTCTTCACGCTGGGATGCACTGCGCGTCCGCTTGGAAAACCTGTTTAACGCCGTGATGGTGCCGGCGACCGGCGGTCTGGTCACTGCGATCGTGATGTTCGGCTTGCTGATCAATTTTCTGGTGCCGTCTCAAATCCCCGGCTCCAATGATGTGCCCACCACTCTCTATACTCCGCCCGAGCTGCAGTCTGCGCCATTCGAGATGGCGATGGACGCCGCGCGGTCAGAGCCGCTGATCGTCGAAGCTTATGTTGGCGCTGACGGCCGAGTGCAGGACTACCGCGTTCTTTCGGGTGGCGATAATGGCGGCGCGGTTCTGTCTGAGCTGAAGAACATGCTGATCTTCGCGACATTCCGTCCCGCCACCAGCTTTGGTCGTCCCACCGCTGGCCGTGCGATCCTGGCGTTCTCCAAGATCCAAGTCAAGGGATGACGCGCCCCGCGCAACTTGGGGTAGCGCAATTTGCGCTGGACGTTACCTCCTCGTAAACTGAGAGTTTCATACTCCCGCACAACTCGCTTCAGGAGGCACGTCTGAGTAGTTTTTCCCGTAGGGTATTGGTCGCGTTCGTAGTGGCGATTTTAAGCTGCTCTGCTAGTGCCCAGTCGAAGGCGACGCTGGAAGTTAGCGAGACGTTATTCAGCGTTCTCTCAGCCATCAACGTTTGCGGCTACGACCATGAGTTAAGTGCGTCTTCTCCTATCCGCGCCAAGGTACGCGCCGACCTGGTGACCGCCAGCGAGTCGTCCGAAGCCGCGACCGCCGCCAAGGAAATGTGCAAGTTCTATCAGGACCACCGCTCCTCCGATTCGGGTCGTCAGCTCGCCGAATACGTCTCGCTGGCGCTGAATCTCGGCGATCCCCCTAGCTTTGTGCCGAAATATCAGGAAGCCGACTTGCCGCCCGACGCAAGTTATGTGCTGGGTTTCGTTCCTTTGCTCAAGGAATATGCCGCGAAGGCCAAGCTCCATGCGATTTGGCTCGACCATCAGGCGCAATATGACGCGCTCGTGAACCAGTTCCACGATCCAGTCGCCCGCATGATCGTTTCGACGGATGGCTATCTGCGCATGCCTTCCTCCGGGTATTTGGGACGCTCGTACACCATTTACCTGGATCCCATGGCCGCGCCCGGCCAGGTCAACTCGCGAAACTATCAGGCAGACTACTATTACGTCGTTGTCTCTCCTGCCAATAACGAGATTCACATGAACCAGCTCCGGCACACGTATCTTCATTATTCGCTGGAGCCCTTGATCACCAAGCGAGCCACCACGCTGGCCAGGCTGAAGCCCATCCTCGCCAGTGTGCAGAAGGCCCCCATGGCGCCCGAGGACAAGACCGACATCGGATTGCTCGTCATTGAGAGCCTGATTCGCGCCATCGAGGCACGCGATCCGCTCGATCCCAAGCTCCCGGAAAAGGAGCGCATCGCGATGGTAAATCGTGATGAAGCAGAAGGATTCGTGCTGACCAATTATTTCTACGACCAGCTCAAGGATTATGAGAAGGGCTCCACCGGGATGCAGGACGCGTTCCCGGACTGGCTGCACGATATCGAGGTCGACAAGGTCAGGAAAAAAGCGGCAGAGATTCAGTTCGCTGCGCAGGCCACGCCAGATGTAGTGCGCTCAGCGGCTCCCAAACCGGATTCGAAAATCGACCAGGCCGAGCGAGCTCTGTCTAGCGGAAATCCGGCCGGTGCTGTTGAGCTGGCTCAAGAGGCCCTCGCACAGAACGAAGATCCTGGCAGGTGCTATTTTGTGCTGGCTCGAGCTGCAACGCTCAGCGCCAATATGCAGGAAGCCAAAGACGACTTTGTGAAAGCTGCAGCATCTTCCAAAGACCCTCGCACCATCGCGTGGTCTCATATTTACCTTGGACGCATTCTTGATCTGCAGGACGAGCGCGAAGCGGCCGTAGAACAATACAAGGCGGCACTCGCAGCAGCCGACATTTCGCCCGACACTCGCGCCGCCGCCGAGCGAGGGCTGCAGACGCCCTACGAGCCGCCCGAGGCTTCGCAAAAGCCAAAATCGCAAATAAGATAGAAATTACGGCCCGTGGCCAGCTCTCTTGAAAGGACCCATTATGAGATTCAAATTGGCAATAATGGCTGTACTGCTGTCGGCGAGCCTGGCGATGGCCCAAGCTACCGCTAGCAAGCCTTCGGCTCCGGCGCAGGGTACGCAGGCTGCCGCAGCTCCTGCTGCTCCCCCCGCTCAGCATCAGCCCCAGGCAAAGTCCAAGGAAGAGTTTGATGCCTACAGCTTGGCCGCGTCGAAGACCGATCCTGCCCAGATGGAAGCGGCTGCCGATGACTTCGCCCAGAAATTTCCGAACAGCGAACTCAGAGAGCTCCTTTATGTGCGCGCGATGAACTTGTACCAGCAACAAAACAATTCCGCCAAGGTGATTGCGACCGGCCGCAGGGCCATCGAACTGAATCCCACCAACCCGGTTCCCTTGGTTGCGGTGGCTTCGGCCTTAGTTATGGATACCCGGGAAAGCGACCTTGATCGCGACAATCGCTATGCGGAAGCCAGCAAAGACGCGCAGGCCGCCCTTGACAACGTCGATACCGGCTTGGAAGTCCCTCCAAACGTTCCCGCAGACCGGGTGGCCGCCGCCAAAGCCAATCTGCGCTCCATCGCTTACGACACTCTGGGTGTCATCGCGATGAATAAGAAAGATTACGCAGCCGCAGAACAAAGCTTCCAGAAGGCCGCCGACCTGATGAAGGACCAGCCCGACGCCGTGGTTTATCTGCGTTTGTCGGTCGCACAGGACAACGAGAAGAAGTATCCCCAGGCGTTGGATTCCGCCAACAAGGCAATTCAGTACGCGCAAGAGGGCAGTGCAGAAAAGAACCTGGCCAAGCAACAACAGGCAAGGCTGCAAAAGCTCATAGCCGAGGGTAGTGCTCAGCCGGCTCCGGCGGCGTCAACTCCTCCGCCGACAACGCCTCACTAAGCAGATCGGATTCAGCAGTCAGCAAAATGACCTCAGAATTGATTGATCGTGCGGCACTGGAAGATGCGCTGGGACACAGATTCCAACACCGTGCCATCCTCGACCAGGCCCTCACCCACTCCTCCTTCGCCCGTGAAGCGGAGGTACAGCTGGGCCAGGAAAGCACTTCTCAGACCGCCAGCGACAATGAGCAACTGGAGTTCCTCGGCGACGCCGTCCTTTCCTTTGTCGTCAGCCAGGAGTTGTTCCGGCGCTTTCCCGAGTATGCCGAAGGCGACTTGTCGAAACTGCGGGCCCACATCGTAAGCGCTCGTGCGCTGGTTCGTCCCGCTCGGCAACTGGAAATCGGAAAGTATCTGCGCTTCGGCAAAGGCGAAGAAAAAAGTGGCGGCCGCAGCAAAAGCGCTCTTTTGGTGAATGCCCTTGAAGCATTGATTGCAGCTCTGTTTCTCGACGCGGGCATTGAGAAGGCTCACCGGTTTATCGTGGCAGCGATTCTTCAGCCCGCACTCGACGAACTGCAAAAGCTCGGCCAAAGCCACATGCCCGTCACCGACTACAAGTCGGCACTGCAAGAGATTGTGCACGCCTCGGGTCGCCCGCAACCTCGTTACACGGTGGTGAAAGAGCAGGGCCCTGACCACAGGAAGCTGTTCACCATCGAAGTTCACGTTCCCGCCCCTCACACCGGCGGAGAGGCGTTTGTCAGCCGCTCCGAAGGGAGTACCAAGAAACGCGCTGAGCAGGGAGCTGCACGGCAAGCCTGGGAATATCTACAATCATTGCAGGCCCGATCCAACCTGGCCGTTTGCGAACTGGAAGTTGAGTCATCTAAGAAGTCATGAGCGAAGTACGCGCTGAAGCTGAGGTCATTGCGGAACCCAATGCGCTCCCTGTGGGTTCCGAAAAGAAGGCCGATTCCGAATCCGGTCTGATGAGCGCGCTTCAGTCTCTGGCAACCACCATTGTGATCGCTGTCTTCGTTATTACATTCGTAGTCCAGGCCTTTCAGATTCCATCCGAGTCCATGGAGAAGACGCTACTCATCGGCGACTACCTGCTGGTCGACAAGGCACATTATGCCAACTCCGGAATTTGGGGATGGCTATTGCCTTATCGCCGTATCAATCGCCAGGACATCATCGTATTTCGCTATCCGGTCAATCCCCAGCAGCACTTCGTAAAGCGCGTCATCGGCGTGCCCGGCGATCATGTTCGCCTGGTCAATAAGCATGTCTATGTAAACGGCGTGAAGCAAGACGACGAGTACGCAACCTTCAACTGGGACCAGCACGACAAGTTCCGCGACAACTTTCCCGATGGCGGACTGTTTGCCGACAGGATCGCTTCCCCATGGTTCGTCCAGGCCCAAAAGCTCATAGAGGACGGCCAATTAATCATCCCTGAAGGCTCCTACTTCGTTCTCGGCGACAATCGCGACGACAGCTACGATTCCCGCTACTGGGGGCTCGTTCCCGCCGACCACATCGTCGGACGGCCACTGCTGATTTACTGGTCGATCGGACAAGTACCGCCCGCTGACGGCGAAAGCCTGACGTCTGGTAAACTTTCGACTTTGGCGTACAACATCATTGAATCAGTCAAAGAACTCCGCCTGAAGCGGATGTTCCGTATTCCCCGCTGACCATAGCGAACCGCTCACAGCAAAGGAAGTTCATTTGGCCGTCTGTAAAGAAAATGGATAAAGCGGGTGCAGAACCGGTCGCTCCAGCCGCTAAACCGCAGAAACCGAAAGAGACGACCCCGGAGTTCATTGCGTCGATCGCCGCTGTGCTGGTGACCGGTCTTTTTATCATTACTTTCACTTTGCAGGCCTTCGTCATTCCCTCCAGTTCTATGGAGAACACACTCCTGATCGGCGACCACGTGTTCGTCGATCGAATCATGCTGGCGCCCAAGGCCAACTGGGTCGGTCCCTTGATTCCCTACCGCCATCCGCGCCACGATGACGTCTTCGTGTTCATTTCTCCGGCGGAGCCGGGGTTGTATGTCGTCAAGCGCGTGATCGGCGTGCCGGGCGATCATATTCGACTGCAGGACGGTGTGGTCTATCGCAATGGTGAGAAACTCGACCCGCCGTTCGTCGTTCGCAATGGGACCTACAACGGATATCGCGACAACTTCCCCGCAGTACCGCCCACCGACTATGACGGTGTGACCCCAGCGTGGCGCGACGAACTGCCCTCTCACATTCAGAACGGTGAGCTCGTCGTGCCCCCAGACAGCATTTTCGCCATGGGCGACAATCGCGACGTCAGCCTCGACAGTCGCTATTGGGGATTCGTCCCCTATCAGAACATCATCGGCCGCCCCATGTTCATCTATTGGTCGTTCGAGCAGCCACGCGATGAATACACCCGTACCAGCATTGGCGAGCGCCTGCAATTCCTGGTCACCATCGTCATTCATTTCTTCGATCAGACCCGCTGGTCCCGGATGTTCCACGTGGTGCGTTGATGCCGGTCCGCATCTCACGGCGGGCGTGGTGGGTGTTAATTGCCTTTGCAGTCATTGTGCTTGCCCTGCTTGTTCCGCCGTTTGTGAATGTAAACCGCTACCGCAATCGGGTCGCAGCGTCGATCGGTCGGGCGCTGGATCGCGATGTCACGGTTTCCAACATCGAACTAAGGCTGCTACCCCGCCCAGCTATGGTGCTCTCGACCTTCGTCGTGGGCGAGGATCCCAGCCTATGGCGCGGAACCCATGCTGCGCGCCGATACCGTGACCGCCTACCTCAGATTGAGTTCCCTCTGGCGAGGACGTCTCGAAATCGGAACCCTGTCACTTGAGAATCCCAGCCTGAACCTGGTTCGGCGTTCCGACGGCCACTGGAATCTCGAAGAGCTAGTGGAGCGTACGTCCCAGGTGCCGTCTGCGCCTACAACCAAAGCCCGCCCTGAATCTCGCCCACGCTTCCCCTACGTCGAAGCTACTGCCGGACGCATCAACTTCAAGCTCGGACTGGTCAAGAAGGCCTTCGCATTTTCCGACGCGGACTTTGCCCTTTGGCTTCAATCCGAAAACGAATGGGGTGTCCGCCTCGAAGCCCGCCCAGTCCGATCAGACGTTCCCGTTAGCGATACCGGCACGCTAAGAATGGAAGGCACCTTTCAGCGAGCTTCTCAATTGCGAAGCACTCCAGTGAGCCTGAAGATCAAGTTCGCAAAGGGACAGCTTGGCCAGGTAACCACTCTGATCTACGGACGCGATCGCGGTTGGCGAGGTAGCCTGACTTCTACCGCCGCTCTGGCGGGAACACCCGCATCCCTGGCCGTCACGCTCGATGCTCAGATTGACGATTTTCGCCGCTACGATATCGCGCTCGGAGAAGCGCTTCGGTTGAGCGCCCATTGCACTGGCACGTACGCTTCGCCCGACGACTCGATGCGAGACATCCAATGTCAGGCACCGGTACGTCCCGGCTTGCTCATGGTACGCGGCGATGTCGTCGGATTGGCAGGCGAGGCCTATAACCTCGGCATTTCCGCAGAGCAAATTCCCTTAGACCGTGTTGTCGCCCTCGCGCGCCACACCAAGAAGGATTTGCCTGCCGACCTGACGGCCACCGGAACCGCCGATGGCATCTTTACTGTACGCAAAGACGTCGGCTCGACACCCCAATGGGCCGGCGGCGGGCGAACCAGCCACTTTGCGCTGCAAGCCGCAGTGTTGCATCAAGATCTGCAACTCGGCGAAGTTGAATTCTCGATTCCTCAGGCCAATCCGCAATCCAAGAACAAGCATGCGCCGCGAAAGAGCTCTCCTCTCGCCGATAACGCTGGACCCACACCGCCCCTGCGTGTGGTGGTCAGTCCCTTCGCGATGCCGCTAGGGGCGCCATCCCCCGCTACGGCTGCCGGATACTTTGACCTCGAGCATTACCAGATCACCTTGAATGGCAACGCCGAACTGACTCGTCTGCTCAACGTCGCCCGCGCCACTGGAATCGGTACCCCCAAGCTGGGCTTGGCAGGCCCTGCGCAACTCGATCTTCAGATCGCAGGTTCATTCACCGGCTTTGCGCCACCCTTGCCCTCCGGTCGGCTGCAACTGAGCAACGCCACCGCAGAGCTACAAGGCGTTCTCGAACCGCTCAAGGTCGCGTCCGCCACGGTCACTTTCACCGACCCCACTGTAAGTGTCGGCCCGTTCTCAGCCGAGTTCGACGCTGGCCCAGTCGTCACCGGAACCGCCAACTTTCCCCTGATCTGCACTTCACCGGAGACCTGCGTCCTGCGTTTCGATTTGCACACGCCCGAAGTCTCTATCGCCGTCCTCAATCGACTCTTTAACCCCGCCTTTCAGAGCCAGCCGTGGTATCACTTGCTGGCCACCGGCCAGCGTGACGACAACGCGCTCTTGAAAGTCGCTGCCCGCGGACATCTGTCAGCGGCACGGGCCGTGATCGGCTCACTGCCTGCTTCCAACCTTTCCTGCACCATCGAGCTGAACGCCGGGACCGTCAGCTTGAAAGACATTCGTGCCGACGTTCTCGGCGGTCATCACAGCGGTAATTGGGACGGCGACTTCACCGCGAAGCCTCCCAAGTTCTTCGGCTCTGGAAGCGTGAGCAAAGTTGCCATGGCCCAGGTCGCCACTCTCATGCATGACGCTTGGGCCACCGGAACTCTCGACGGCCAGTACACTTTGGGCGTTTCCGGACTCGATTCCACCACTCTGCGCGACTCCGCCACCGGCACAGCCAATTTCAAGTGGAGTGGCGGCACTCTTCGCCACATTGTCCTCGAGGGCAAAGCCGCGCCATTGTCGTTTTCCAGCCTCACCGGCGAAGTCGCCATTCGAAACGGTGCGCTCAATTGCGATGACTGCAAGCTGCAATCGGGCAGCGAAGTTTACCGGGTTAAAGGCAACGCGAGTTTCGCCCGTATCCTCGATCTCCAACTACACCGTCCCGACGAACCCTCCTACGCCATCACCGGCCCGCTCGACAAACCACGTGTGGAAGCCGTCCCTACGCCTTCTTCCGAAGCCAAGCTGCATTGAGTTTCTTCCACGCACGGCCCGTGGAGAAGTGCCAAAACGCGCTCGCCTGCATGGTAGTATCGAAGTCAAACTGCCATGGTGCGTGATCCCCTAATCATTTTCTTCGAGATTGTGGTTTTGCTGTTCGCAATCAGCGTCCACGAATCGGCACACGCATGGATGGCCAATCGCCTGGGTGACCCCACCGCCAAAATGCTGGGACGCGTCTCCCTCAATCCTCTGGTCCATATCGACCTTTTCGGAACCATCCTTTTGCCGGCGATGCTGATCCTGGTCGGCTTCCCTCCTTTCGGATATGCGAAGCCCACCCCGGTCGATAATCGCAACTTCAAGAACCCGGTGCGCGACGATATCCTCACCGCGGTAGCCGGACCCGTCAGTAATTTCCTTACCGCATTTTTTGCCGTCATCTGTCTGGCCGTGATTTTGCACGGCACCAGCAGCGGTGCAATTTCTCCATTTTTCCGAGGCGCTGACGTCGCCAGTCCGCTGGCAAAAATGTTCGAGTTGGCCATTCTCATCAACGTCATTCTCGGTGTATTTAACCTGATCCCGTTGCCGCCGCTCGACGGAAGCCACGTTATCCGCCACTTCTTGTCCTACGAGACGCTGAAAGTCTACGACCGCATCGGCTACTTCGGCCTGGTGATTGTTATGTTCGTCTTGCCTATGGTCGGATGCTCGGTCATCGATACCATCGCGGCGCCGTTCTTGGTTTTCTTCTACTCTTTGCTGAATGCACTTTTGAGAATCTGATGGCCGATCCCATATCCAGCAAGAAAGGCCGTATTGTCAGCGGCATGCGGCCGACCGGCAAACTCCACCTCGGCAACTACGTGGGTGCGCTGCGTAATTGGGTCAACCTGCAAGACACCTACGACTGTTTCTTCTTCATCGCCGACTGGCACGCGCTCACCACCGATTACGCGAACACCAGCGACGTCAAGCAGAATTCGCTCGAGGTCATGATCGACTACCTCGCCGCCGGCCTCGACTCCGAGCGCAACACGCTCTTCATCCAGTCGCATGTTCCGCAGCATGCCGAACTGCACTTGCTCTTCAGCATGATCACTCCGCTCGGTTGGCTCGAACGCGTTCCCACCTACAAAGACCAGCGCGAAAACATCAACGACAAAGACCTCAGCACTTACGGTTTTCTCGGATACCCGCTCTTGCAGTCGGCCGACATTCTCATGTACAAGGCTGATTTCGTCCCTGTCGGAGAAGACCAGGTCCCGCACGTTGAGCTGACCCGCGAAGTCGCTCGCCGCTTCAATCAGTTTTATCCGCGCAAAGTGGGTGCCGCAGACCGCGACCCGAAATGCTCCGTCGTCTTTCCTGAACCCAAGCCCCTGCTGACCCCGGCTGCCAAGCTGCCTGGCACCGATGGCCGCAAGATGTCGAAGTCCTATGGCAATACAATATTGCTCAGCGAGCCAGAAGCGTCGTTGCGCTCAAAGCTAAAGACTATGGTGACCGACCCTGCACGTGTTCGTCGCACCGATCCCGGCAACCCCGACGTTTGTCCCGTCGGCGATCTGCACAAAATTTTCAGTTCTCCTGAGACCATGGCGAAGGTGTACGAAGGTTGTCGCTCCGCAGGAATCGGATGCATCGAATGCAAGGGATGGGCTGCTGACAGCCTCTGGAACGTGCTCGAACCGATTCAGGAACGCCGCGCGAAATACGAGGCCAATCCCAAGCTGGCCTGGGACCTTCTCGAAGCAGGCTCCTCCAAGGCGCGGGTCGCCGCCGAGGCTACCATGCAGGAAGTTCGCGCTGCCGCCAACCTGTCTTACAAATTTGAACCTCCTAAAGCAGCGAACGGAAACGAATAACGAATGTCCGACCAGCCGCAACTCGAGAACCAGGCCAGCGCCCCGAAGCCCGCTTCGCCGAAAGAAGCCACGCCAGTCCATTCGCGCAAAGAAGGCAGCGACGAGTCTTCCTTCTCCATCATGGTCTCGCAGGTTTACGATGGCCCACTCGATCTATTGCTCGACCTCATCCGCAAACAAGACATCGATATCTATGACATCCCGATCGCGAAGATCACCGAGCAATACCTGAAGTATGTCGAGACGATGACGCAGCTCGACGTCGATGTTGCGGCTGAATTCATCTACACCGCCTCCCTGCTCATACACATCAAGTCCAAGATGCTGCTACCGCGTGATCCAGATGCGACCGGCGAGCTCGAAGACCCGCGTATGGAGCTCGTTAACCGGCTGCTGGAGCACGAACGCTTCCGTACTGCGGCGCAAATGCTGCTCCAGAAGCAGCAGATTGAAGAAGCCATTTGGACAAATCCGGCCCTGAAGGAATTCCGCGACGCGGAAGGAGCCGAGCCGGAACTCGCCGCCGACGTCGTGGACCTGGTCAGGACGTTTCAGCAAATCCAGAATCGCGCTCGCACCAAGCCTGCATTCGACGTGGCGGAAGACAGCGTCTCGGTTTCCCAGATGATCGACTACGTGCGCCGGCGATTGTCTCTGGAAGAAAAGCCGATCCGCCTGAAATCGCTGCTCCGTACTTTGCGCTCGCGAACCGCACTGGTGTGCGCTTTCCTGGCCATACTCGAGTTGATCCGCCTGCAGGCTGTGCTAGCGCGGCAGGATAACGTGTTCGGCGACATCGTCTTGAAGAAACATACGAATTTTGACACCCTGACGTCCGAAAACACTGGGGTCCACGACGACTGGCGCTAGGCCTGCGCCTGGACTTTAGAGCACTTTCAAGAATTCTGTAATTCGCCTCGTCGAGTGCCGTCCTGCTGGGGCAACGACCGCGCTTAGAAGTAGTCCCGGCAGGGACATCAGATCTTAGCCCAGCGCTTCAGGGGCTGTTACGAAACTCGGCTTGGTTGAACGGCGGTGGAACAGAAGCAATCACAGTGCCGGAGGCACGGCATAGTCTAGCCCAGCGTGAAGCCGAAGGCGAAACGCTGGGTCGAGTGGGAATCTTCATTCGAGTCCCGGCAGGGACGACAGATGATTCGGCGGTGAGCCGCTGACCTAAATGACGTAAAGTTCACTTGGACTCCGAAACTGTTATAACGAATCAATCATGAGCGTGAAATCCAAAGTAGAAGCCATTATCTATGCGACCGAAGAGCCGGTTTCGCTGAACCAACTCGCTTCCCTGCTGAAGGACTCTGTGCTTGCCGAACTGCGCGCCGAAGACGAAGCACGCTTGGCCCTGAACGAAATCATCTCTAGCGAGAGACCAGGGCTCGACGAGGACGCATCGGACTATGAGGTCACCGCTACCTCACAAGCCGACCCCGCCCCGCCAGCTGACGCAACCGAGGAAGCACTGGTTCCCTCGCAAGATCTGGCGAAAGAACAGGAAAAAGAAGAGACAAAGCGTGTCAAGCAGCACCTCTCCCGGATTCTGGACGAACTCACCACCGAGTACAACCAGGGCAGCCACGGTGTCGAGGTACGCCAGATCGCTGGCGGCTATCGCATGGGCACCAAACCTGAGCATCATGACGTGGTCGTCAGCTTCGCCAAGAGCCTGAAACCGCCCGTGCGACTTTCTTTGCAGGCGCTGGAAACGCTGGCGGTCATCGCTTATAAGCAACCGGTAACCGTCCCCGAGGTCAGCGAAATTCGCGGAGTCGATTCCTCCGGAGTGATCGGTACCTTGCTTGATCGCAAGCTGATCAGCACCGCAGGCCGCAAACAAGTCATCGGCCGTCCCATCCTCTATAAGACCACCAAAGAGTTCCTGCTCCGCTTCGGCCTCAATAACGTCGCTGAACTGCCCAGCATGGACGAGTTCGAGAAGCTCAGCGACCCTCAGGCCGGCTTGTTCAGCGAACAGTCGACGGAGCCTGTCCAAACTTCCGAGCCCCCGACCAATCCGGAGCCTGACCAAGAACCTCTGCCCGAGTCGGTCGACCCTGGCGACGTGGCGTCATCCACCAAGGCCACGCCCCTGGTCGATTCTGACAGCTGAGCCCGCAGGACGACATTTGTTTGAGCCGTGGGCGTAGCCCGCGGTCAGCGAATCGATACGAATCAGGAGCCGGCTTCAGCCGGCGGAACGGTTACATGGTCTCCTCGCCCCGCTCAAAATTCACACAACCCCCATTGCTCCTTGTTTCTGTTAGGCATTACCATTCCACCTATCCCTATGCGAACTTCTTCGACTGCTTGGATCGTTCTCCTGTTGGCCGCCGCGTCTTTGTGCGCTCAGCAGGTTCCCGCCGGAACGATTCTGCCGGCCATGCTGGATAACACCCTCGATTCCGACAAGAGCAAGCCGAGCGAGTCCGTCTCCGCCAAGCTGATGCAGGATGTCCCGCTGCCTAACGGCGGAAAGATCAAGCGTGGATCCAAGGTGCTGGGCCACGTTGTTGCGGTTTCATCTGCGTCTTCCGGGCACGGCGCGAGCATCGCCGTTCAGTTCGATCACATCGACGTTGACAAGCACCTGGTTCCCATCACCGTCGGCCTCCGCGCTCTGGCCTCGATGGAGGCAGTTTCAGCAGCCCGTCTACCCGCGAACCCCAACAGCGGTCTGGGAACTACTGCGTGGGACGCCAACATGCTGCAGATTGGTGGACAAGTGGCCTTTAATGGTCAACGCGTTGTGAAATCACAAAAAGGCCAGGTGGTTGGGAAAGTCGTCGATCCCGGCGCGATCCTGGGAGTTCCGATGGCGAATCCCGAACGCGGCTGTCTGGCTCCAGTCGACAACACCGCGGCCCAAGCTTTCTGGCTCTTCTCCACTGACGCTTGCGGAGTCTACGGCGAGGAAGACACGACCATCGCGGCTGGTGGCACTCCCGGACAAATCGTCCTGAAGTCTCCTAAGCGGATCACCACGCGAAGCGGGAGCGGCTGGCTGTTGCAGGTAAACTAGATGAAGCGGGCTTCAGCCCTGGTGCCCCTTATCACATCGATGAGTGATAAAGTCTCTTGGTATGATTCTACCTCCGACGTATAATCCGCGGTGTAAGGATGAGGCGGCAGTGTCTTCGGGCCAATTCCGCACTCATCCTCAGGAGCGTGACCGAGTGATTCGACACCGGAGCCACCGCCCAGATGGTCGGCCGTTTCAGCTCTACCCAGCCAACAGCTTCGTTCAACCGCAGTTTTTTGTCCGTAACTCCTTATTCTGCACGATTTTACCCGTAACTCCTTTAGATATACGCTTTTGCGCACACTCCACAAAACTAGCCCTTTGTTTTCACGATTTTGCACGGAATGGAGGGAGGGGGGGATACCCCTCTTGGACGCCGATATTCCCAAATCGGGAATCTCAGCCTCTCAGTTGCCAAAGCTCTGCAGCGAGCCTTTATGCCCGCTGAGCGCCTCCAGAAAATCATCGCCGCTGCCGGCATCTCCTCGCGCCGCAAGGCCGAGGAATTGATAACCTCTGGACTTGTCACCGTAAACGGCCAAACCGTCACCGAACTCGGCTCCAAGGCCGACCCCGAGGTTGACAGCATTAAGGTGAACGGGCGTCCGCTCGGCGGCCCAGAGCACTTCGTGTACGTGCTGCTAAATAAACCAAAGGGACATGTCGCCACCGTCACCGATCCGGAGGGGCGACCGACTGTGCTGGACCTGGTGCGCGGCATCAAGGCCCGCCTGTACCCTGTCGGCCGCCTCGACTACCTCAGCGAAGGCCTGCTGCTGCTGACCAACGATGGTGCACTCGCGCAGAAACTCACGCACGCCTCGTCGCACGTGCCTAAGACGTATCTGGTGAAGGTGAGCGGAAAGCCCACGGACGCTGAAATTTCAAAGCTAAGGGGTGGGATCTTCCTGCCGGCGGAAACGACGCGACTGAAGTCGCCCGAAGCTACTCAGCCAGGCAAACCCACCAGACGGCGCTCCAAGGCCGTGCGCGCTGCGGGTGCGCAAATCAAGCTGGTTCGAGACGCAGCCAACCCATGGTATGAAATTACTTTGATCGAGGGACGCAACCGGCAAATCCGGCGCATGTTCGAGCAGGTAGGCCACCACGTGGAGAAAATTAAGCGCGTTCGCTACGGGCCGTTGGAACTCGACGTCGAGCCGGGCAAATTCCGGCAACTGACCGCACAGGAAGTGAAGCGCTTGAAATCATCACCGTCTACCCGAGAGGGCAAGCCACCGAAAAAATAATTAGCGCCTTCCCTTTTCTGTCTGCGAGAAATTTTCCAGCATTGGCAGCCGCGCCGCGCCGTACAGTCCGGCATCACTTCCTAACAGCGCCCGAGTGACGATCGTACCTTTCTCGTGTCCGATGCGGTCCGGTGACGTGAGCGAGTAAATCGACGAGCGGAACCTCATCTCCTCATACATCGCGGGTGCGAACGCGTCCCATGCGCTCGAGACACCTCCCCCAATCACATAGATCGGAAGATTCAGCGCGTTGACCATACCGCCGATGCCAATTCCCAAAGCGCGTCCCACGTTCTCGAAGACCTTCTTCGCCGGAGCGTCTCCCTGTATGGCGAGGTTATAGATCGAGCGCGAGGTAAACTGCACCGGCTCGTGCGAGAGGCGCCCCAACTCCGGAGAATTGCCGCGCGCGATTGCCTCCTTCGCCATCCGCACAACCGCGGTCGCAGAAGCATATTGCTCCAGGCAGCCGCGGCTTCCGCATCCGCAAGGATGTCCGTCGGCATAAACGGTAAAGTGTCCAAGCTCTCCGGCCATTCCTGTCATGCCGTGCCACAGCAGGCCGTTGAATACGAGTCCTCCGCCAACACCGGTTCCCAAGGTGTACATGGCCATGTTGTCGTACTCACGTGCCGCGCCCAGCCATTTCTCGCCCATGGCTGCCGAGTTGGCGTCGTTCTCCAGGATGACCGGGGCACCAAGGCGCTTCTCAATCTCATCGCGAACGGGAAAGCTCTTCCAGTCGGGGAGGTTGGGCGATTCCATCACCATGCCAGCCGCCATGTCGATAAAGCCCGGAACTCCGATGCCGATGCCCACCAACTCGCCGGAGCCATGGTACTTCTGCTTGAGGGTGTCAATCGCTTTGCACATCTCGGTGATGACGAAGTCACGGCCGCGTGATACCTCGGCGCCGAGTTCCAACTTCTCCAGCAGCTTTCCGTCGCAATCCACAGCGGCTATGCGAAGGTTGGTGCCCCCAAGATCTACCCCGATGGAATAATCGCCCATAATGACGTGTTGCTCCTCTCGTAGTGCAACATCTGGATTGGCCCGATAAATACCGCTTCTTACTTTTGACAATGACTGCAGTAATGACTGCTTCGACCGCTAATGACCACGCGCTTGACGGGAGTGCCGCAAACCAGGCATGGTTCGCCCTCCCTACCGTACACCCGATGCTGCAGTTGGAAAAACCCTTCTTTCCCGTCGGCATCGACATAGTCGCTGACGGACGAACCGCCCAACGAAATGGCCTCGCGCAGCACTTCCTGCAAAGACGCATGCAACTTTCGGAGTTGCTCGCGGGTCAGGGTTGCGGCGCGGCGCCGCGGCCGAATACCGGCACGAAATAGAGACTCATCAGCATAGATATTCCCAACTCCGCTCAGCAGTTTCTGGTTGAGCAAAGCACTCTTGATGGGAGTTTTCCTGCCTCGAAATAGCTCGATAAACCGCTCGGCCTGCGAGTCCAGCGGCTCGTCGCCGGGAGCCTCAAAGCCAGCAGAAGTTTGCGATGCACCGCTCACGACAGCAAGTCGCCCGAAGCGCCGAGGATCAACAAATCGCAGTTCCCTGCCTGATGCCAGCGTCGCAATCGCGTGGGTGTGCTTAGCGATTTCCACATCAGGCGTTGTGACCTGCATTCGGCCCGTCATCCCCAGATGAACCACCCATTGCCCCTGCCGCGGCGAACGGCGTTTTCGGCCGCCAGTTTGTTCGAGATCAAAAACAATGTGTTTGCCGACACGGCGCACTCGCAGGATTCGAGCTCGCTCGACAACTCTGGCGATTTCTTCAGGCGAAGACTTAAGAGGCTCTGGCTTCTGGCCTAACCAGATGGATTGGATGGTGTCGCCCGCAACCCGCTTGTGCAGGCCTCGGGCGATGGTTTCCACCTCAGGCAGTTCCGGCATGAGAATCCAGTGTACGGCATCGGAGCAAGGCGAAAGCTCCATAGCCATCGTTGCGTTGACTCAGCCAGACCTGTAAAATCAGTAGTTACACAGCCTGTCCGCTCGCGATTACCCCTGAATCCTGAAAACCCTGTCGCAAGCCATGGGCGAGTTGTGTGCGAATCTCAGCGGTTGGACGCTCGGCTTCTGAATCGCCCCGTCCCCCTGAATCGGAGTTGCAAGTTGAAAACCAGCAAGACGGCAGTCATCGTCGGCGCGCAGTGGGGCGACGAGGGCAAGGGCAAAATCGTAGATGTACTCTCCGAGCGGTTCGACGTTGTGGCACGCTATTCCGGCGGGCACAATGCCGGCCACACGGTCACCATCAAAGGTAAGAAATTCATCCTTCAGTTGATCCCTTGCGGCGTGCTTCGCGAGGGGTGCCGAGGCGTAATCGGCAACGGCGTCGTGCTCGATCCTTTTGCCCTGATGAAGGAAGTCGACGCGTTGCGGGCAACCGGAGTCAGGATCGACGGAAACCTGTTCATCAGTAACCGGGCGCACGTGATTCTGCCCTACCACCGCATGATCGAACTGGCGGCGGAGAACGCTCCGGGCCGGGTGAAGATCGGCACGACATCGCGCGGAATCGGCCCTACGTACGAGGACAAGATGGCCCGCAGCGGCCTGCGAGTGCAGGACTTGTTAGACAAAGCGCTGCTCAAAAAGCACATCGAAAACGCGTGCCGCGAGAAAAATACGATTGTTCACGCCCTGTTCAATGGCGAGCCCATCGATCCTGACAAGATGTACGCCGATTACGCCGAGATCGCGGATCGGATCGCCCCGTTTGTTACCGATACTGCCTTGCTGCTGAACCGAGCAATTGCCAAAGGTGAATCGGTAATGTTCGAAGGTGCGCAGGGAACGATGCTCGACATCGACCATGGCACATATCCGTTCGTGACGTCGTCAAGCGCGACTTCGGGCGGAGCATCAACCGGTACGGGCGTTCCGCCGAATGCCATCTCCATGGTGGCGGGCGTGACGAAGGCATATTGCACACGGGTAGGCGGAGGGCCATTCCCCACGGAACTCAATGATGCAGTCGGCGAAGCGCTGCGCAAAAAAGGCAATGAGTTTGGCGCGGTGACGGGACGCCCGCGCCGTACCGGCTGGCTTGACCTGCCGCTGCTGCGATACTCCAACATGCTCAACGGAACTGGCTGGTTGGTGGTCACCAAGCTCGATGTATTGGACGACTGTACCGAGATTCCTATCTGCGTCGGCTACAAGATCGACGGCAAGAAGACGGAGGAGATTCCGGCGCAAGCCTCGGGCTTCGAGAAGATCGAGCCGATCTATACCAAGCTTCCCGGATGGCATTCGCAAACATTTGGAATCGACAGCTATGATGCGCTGCCTGCGAAGGCAAAGAGCTACCTGGCGTTCGTTGAGAAAGAAACAGGTGCGAAGGTGGGCATTGTTTCCACTGGTCCTGATCGGGAGCAAACGATATTCGTCGAGGCGTTCTCAAAAGCGCTCGAGGCGGTAAGCAAACGATAGTCCGGTAAGCGAGGAGCCGCGCATGGTTGTACTAGCGGTGACCTGGGTCGCGAACCCAGGTAAAGAAGCGGAAGTCGCGAACATCTTCGAGAAGCTCGAGAAGGCGTCCCGCCAAGAGCCGGGTTGTCTGATGTACGTTGTGCATCGGCATCGCACCGATCCGCGAACCTTCTTCATTTATGAGCAGTACCGCAACGACGCGGCACTGGAAGCTCATCGCAAGTCACCGCATTTTCAGCAGTACGCATTAACTGAGTTGAAGGACATCGGTGAGCGCATAAAGGGTGAGCTTTATGTGCCGATTAGCGACGACACGCGACTGGACCGCAGAGGAAAGAGCTAGAGGAGCAACGGCCCTTTCTCATTTTCACGGCTTCGAGAAGATATAGGAACCGCCTCCGGGTTCACGCTCAAACCAAGTAACCACGAAGCCTTTCGCAAATAGTTCCTGAAAGCGCTGCCCGGCGCCTGCCTGGACATTGGCGACGCTCTCTGGCGACGATTCATCCAGTTTGATGTTCAAACGCTCGACGTTCTCGCAAATCTGCGGCTCGACGCCGCTAAGAATCGAGACGACCCGGTCGGACGCTAAATGCCATTCGGCGACCAGTCGGTCGGTGGGCAATCCGGCGTGCAACGGACTGCTGGTAGCCCCGTAAACGTCGAGTAAGTACCGGCGCACTACCGCACCGAGGCGGCAGATGTTGAAGTAGGCGTTCCTGGTCTGCAAGGGATCAAACGTCCACTCGATCAGGGGAATTCCGCGTGCGAGGGCTTCGTCGCGCTGAGCCAGCTTCAGTTGGCGGCCGATCCCAAGGTCGCGATACTCGGGCAACACTGCCGCCATGTGCGAGTGTAGATACGGATTGCCATCGCGAATTCCGGCGTATCCGAGAACAAAGCCCACCATGAGGTCTCCGGCAAAGGCACCCAGGACCTGTCCGCCTGTCTTGGCAGCCACCACGTACATTTGCGAGGGCACGACGTCGCGCTCCTTGAACCCCCAAACTCGGAATTCCAGGTCAACCATCTGCTCGAATTCTGGTATGGAATGGCAGGGGCGTATTGTGATCGCCGGGTCGGACATGGTAGGTCGAGACTAATACTCGGCGGTGTACCAGCGAAAGCCCTTGCGCTGTTCCTCATCTGCCTGCTTGATCAGAGACATGGTGCGTCGGCGCTTGAGGTTGCCGACCGCTGCAACGATTGCGTCGATGAGGGCCATGGGAGCTACATAGGACGCGCCGAAGGAAGGCGTCTCTACCGACGCAATGAAACACTCGTCTGCCGCCCGTGCCAGCGGTGAGACGAAGGTATCGGTGATGGCGACAGAGAATGCCCCGTTGCGTTTGGCGGCTTGCAGTCCCTCAACGGTCATCCTCAGGCCTCTGCGGAAACTTATGCCTATAACGAGGTCCTTGCGGCCAACCATACGAACCACGTGGCTGACCCGGCCTGCGGCTGTAGCCGACAGTACCGGCAAGCCGATCACTGTGAAATGGTACTCAAGGTGATGCACAAGGGAGGTCGCCGCATCGCCGCCCAGCAGGAGGATCTTGGGGGCTTCATACAGTCGCTTGGCCAAAGCGCAGATTTTGTCGGCATCGAGGCTGTTGTTGAGCGCGTGCAGGTTCTGTATATCCCTCTGCAAAGCGGCACGAACCAGCGAAGCGGGACCCGTTCCCTCGCGCTCGGCCGCTTTCATGGTGTCGAGCGAAGTGGCGTAGGCGACAGAAAGGTCGTGCAAGTGCCGCTGAAAGTCTTTGTAGGTTGGGAAACCGAGTCCCTGGACGATCCGCACGGTGGTGGCGGGATCCGTTCCCAGCCGGTCGGCCAACGCCCGTACGCTCAATAGGACATACGGCCGAGGGTTCTCGAGTACCGGGCGGATGATCTCCTGGCGTTTGGGGCTAAGATGTCTCAGTTTGTCAGACAGACTCCCACGTGAAGCCGCAAGTTTATTGTTCGCCCGCTTACCAGTCATTACTAAGCAGGATTGCGTATTCCCTGCACCACTGTCAACAACTTTCGAAGATCAAGCTGGCCTGACTCAGCCTTATTGAGCGTATCTACGCATCATTTGTTGCACAGTGCTTATGACCCATGGGTAGCTTGGGAATCCGCCATTTAGAAATTATGAACGGTGCGGAAAGAGGGCCCTCGGAGCGTTCCGCGTGATGCAACTGAAACGAAGGTTTCTCGTTCAGCGTTGGTATTTTCGCCGCAATTCGGCCGGGGTTGACGCAATCAGGAGCTAGTCGCTGTGGTGTCTCCGCCCACGACTAGTTCTTCGCGGAACATCGCGAACAGCACTTTCAGCACCGAGGCGATCACCGGCCCCAAGAACAGGCCGAGAAATCCGAACGCCTCGACGCCCCCGAGAATGAAGAACAAGAGCACGAGGGGATGCAATTCGACCTTTCCACTCACCACCCAGGGCCGGATGATGTTGTCGGCCATGCTGATTACGATGGTTCCCCACGCGAGGACAAATACCCCCTTCCAGAGGGCGCCCGTAAAGATCAGGTACAGGCCCGCAGGGACCCACACCAGAGCAGCGCCGACTATCGGAACAACGGATGCCAGGGCTGCGCATAGTCCGAGGAGCAAAGGCGACTGGAGGCCTGCCAGGGCAACCGCAATTCCGGTCAATACTCCTTGGGCGACTCCGACGGACACCATTCCGTAAACGTTGGCGACGATCGTGTCAGAGATGTTGGCAATCAGGCGCCGGGCCTGCTCGGGCGAAAGCGGCATCATCCCTACAGCGCGATGTACCCAGTCGTGTCCGTCACGGAAAAGAAAGAAAACGATTGCGAGCGTGATCAGGGAGCTGACAAGGAGGCTGGCAAAGCCACCCAGAACGGCGGTGCCCGATCCCCATGCCCAAACCGCGGCTTGTTGCACGTGCGAGGTGACGGCCCCTCGTACGTCGAACTTGGAAATGTCAATCCACCTCCCGGCGAAACGAAGTGCACGGTCAGCGATGGTTGTCAGGAAGAAGGTAAATCCGCCTTCCGCTGCGCTTCTGCGACCCAGGTACTGCGCGGCAGCGATGGCCTCGTCGGTGGCCAGCGCTATAACAATGAAGACAGGCACGCCAAACGCTATCAACAAGATCAGCGTGGATAGCAAAGAAGCTCTGCCGGATTTGCCTTTCGTCCACCGCAGAACTCGTTGGTGAAAGGGATAGAAAACGACTGCCAGGATGATGGCCGCTGCAATAGGCTTCAGAAACGGGAGCGCGATAATCAGTGCCACCACTGACGCAAAAAGGGTCAGCGTTCCTAGAAACCACAGCTTCGTCCGCTTGCTGTACATTTCCGACATCAACGACTCTTTCTCCACTGTAAGAATGCCGGCGGTGAAACTGACCGCACCGAGTTGTCAGGACCGCGCTAGTCCCGAGTCTACGGTGCGGGGGCCATCGTTGTCTTGCTTGTTTGTGACGAAACTCTGCCGCTGCCTGGAGGCACAAAAATGCCTCCGCCGGCGGGGCAGCGGAGGCCGCGAAAGTCGTTTTACAAATCAGGAGGAAGCTCAGAGCTCCCTCCTGAAATTAGAACCCACCGGACTGAACTAGAAAGTCAGGCGGAGAGCAAACTGCAATTCGCGCATCGTGGTATTCGGATCGATGTCCGTGACCAAACCTGCGTTGTTGAGTACCTGCCCGGTGCTGCTCATGCAATCGATGCAAGTGTTACCGGCGTTCTGGTTGAAGTTCAGCACGCGGTGGTTAAACAGGTTGAACACGTCCATGCGGAACTGCAACGCAAACCGTTCGGTCAGGTTGAAGTTCTTCATGATGGTTGCGTCAGTCGTGAACGAGCGCGGTCCGTACAGGGAATCGGTTCCTGCATTCCCCAGCGTGCCCGCGCACGGTCTACCCCAAGCTCCGTAATTCGTGCAGTTCTGCGTCATCTGAGCAATCGGAGTGAAGTACGTAACCGTGTGGGTAATCGGGTTCAGCGATCCGCCACCCATCGACCACAGCGCCGAGTTGCCCTTGTTCGGGTTGCAGACGCTGACATCTTCATCAGAGCCGCACTCATTGTAGGTCGCCGTGAAAGGAAGACCCGCCGACCAGTTGAGAGTCGAGGTGATGCCCCATCCACCGATGATCAAATCCTCGGCCCTGCCGGCGCCGCCGCCGAACTGTTTACCCTTGCCGAAGGGCAACTGGTAAACCAGGTTGGTGACGAACACCTGGGGCCGGTTCTGGTCGTCGGGACCGTACGCAACCCTCGGCTGGACCGCGAAGTACTCGGTATTGCCGCCGGTGTAGTTCAGCGCTCTCGACCAAGTGTAGTGGGCGATGAACTGCAAACCGTGGGACATGTTCTGCTGCAACTTAATCTGCAGGGCGTTGTAGCTACTGTTGGCGTTATTGCCAAAATAGTTGCCCATGACGGAACCGTCACCGCCGCCGCAGCACAGCACATTCGTGGTCACTCCATTGGCATCGGTGTACGGCGTGCTGATCATGTTGTAGTAGAACTGGCGCTGTTGCTGGGTAACGATACCCTGCTGCGTCAGTGCCCAGTTCTGGATGTTGATTGGATTGAGGTCGTAAGCCGAACCGTCACCGGTGAATCCGTGACGTCCCTCAACGCCGATATAGGCCATTTCCAGAGTCATATTGTTCGTCACCTGACGCTGGATAGTCACGTTCCAAGTGCCGACCGCCGGCAGAGTCTGGGTCAGAGGCCGCATTCTCGGCTGCACGTTGCCCGACGGACCACCTAACGGCAGGATGCCGGAAGCAGGAATGACCGGGAAGACAAATGCTTGCGGAGCCGTGTTCAGGTTGTACGCGGCGATGAAGTTGTTCGAAGCCAGAGGATTAATGCTCGACGCCGTAACTGTCTGGTTGGCCAACACCGGCAGGTTCTGCGTATTCGCGTGTCCAAAGTTCGAACCGAAAACGCCCATGTCGTAGCTGATGCCGAAACCCATACGAATTACGGTCTTCTCGTTCATCGAATAGGCTAGGCCGAGGCGAGGAGCAAAAGCGTGCCAGTCGTTGGCAATATTGCCGTTGGTGCCGTAAGTGCCGTATCCGGCAACACGGATAACGCCGTCGCCCGGGTTGGAACCGACCACCGGATTGGCAAAGCCACCCTGGCCTTTGCCGTTGACGGTCTCAGGCATGTAGAGTTCCCAACGCAAGCCATAGTTGAGGGTCAACTTCGGCGTAATGCGCCACGTATCCTGCCCGTAGAAGAAGTACCGCCATTGGTGTTCGGCGGCATTCAAGCTGGTGCTCACGAAACGCTGGAAGTTGGTCACGTTGCCGAAAAGGAAGGTCGCCAGGTCCAAACCGCCGACGCCGCCGTCTGCCGTGTTCTGGTGGCTGAAGGTCAGCTGTCCGGTGCGGTTTGAATCGCTGGGTACGCGCAGGTTGCTGGCGCTACGGATGTCGGCACCAAACTTGATGGTGTGGTTGCCGTGAAGCTTCGTCCAGTTGGTGACACCCTGATATTGGTTTTCGTCTTCGATCAGCGGACAGTTGCAACGGCCTACGTTCAGACCTTCGCCCCAGTTCGTAAGGGTGCCGTCTCCGTAGAAGGCCGGCAAACCATTGGTGAACGCTTGGGTCACGGCCCCCTGGTTGGTGATGTTGTAGCCGGGGATACCGAGGGCGTTCATCGGCTGCTCGTTTCCGAAGTACTTTTCGGTGTGGGGGTTGTAATGCATCCACCCGAAGCGGAAGTCAGCCAGCCAGGTTTGGCTCAACGTCTTGGTGACGCCGACCGAAACGCTGTAGTTGTGAATGGTCGAACTACCCGCCAGTCCAGGCCCTGAGCCGAAGCCATTACCACCTGCGGCTCCCAGGCCCGGTGCGCCTGACAGACTGAACCACTGCTGGCTATAGCGTCCAAACACATTCAACGTTGGAGTCGCAACCCAGTCGATACGGCCGTCCCACGCATTCTGGTCGTACGGTCCGGATCCGCCCGCAACGTAATTATTAAGTACGCCGCTGGTAGTTGGCGTCGGGAAAAGTGCCAGAAGGGCCCGCGCCTGGGGAGAGATCTCGCTGTTCGGGATCAGGTTGCCCACAATGGCAGTTCGGTTGTTGCCTTGCAAATTGCCGGTATTGGGATCGAACACCTGGCCTTGCTGATAGCCATTGCCGCCGCCGCCGCCGGTCTGGCCAAGATATTGGCTCAGGTTGCAAAAGCCGGTGGTCTGGGCGCAACTGCTTTCTACCAGCGCCGTTGGAATGGTGTATAGGTTCGTCGTGCCGGTAGTCGTCTTAAATCCCTGGTAGTCGCCGAAGAAGAACAACTTGTTCTTGATGATCGGACCACCCAGCGAACCGCCGTACTCCTGCCACTTGGTCGACGGTATATAGCGGCCGTCGACAGGGGCATATTGCGTGAACGGATCACGCGCCTCGTTGGCATCGGTGCGTCGGAACCAGAATGCGCTGCCGTGAAAGTCGTTGCTGCCAGACTTGGTCTGCGCGGTCACGTAACCGGCCACGGCTTTACCCATTTCAGCGTCATACTGCTGCAGCGCAACCTTCGCTTCGGTTACGGCGTCGAGGTTCGGATTGATGACGATGATTCCCAGGATCGGATCCTGGTTGTCGGTGCCGTCCAACTGGTAGTTGGTGCCGCTGAAGTGCTGTCCGTTGACGAACGTCTGTTGCGAACCCTGCGGATTTTCCGTCGCCGCATGGCTCCAGCCCGTCAGCTTCTGTGTACCAGGGGACAGCAGCAGGAAGTCGGTAAAGTTACGGTTGTAGGTCGGCAGGTCCTGCACGTACGCTTGGTTGTACTCAACTGCGATGTCGGACTTGTCGGTCTGCAACTGCGGGGGCTCGCCAGTGACTTCCAATGTCTCGCTCGTTGCGCCGACCTGGAACTGAACGTCGACACGCTGCGTGCTGTCGGCAGAGACAGGGACGTCGCCCTGCTCGAACGTCTTAAAGCCGGCCCCTTCAAACTTGACCTTGTAAACGTCTGGGATCAAGTGAGTCACCGAATAGTTGCCGGACTCGTTTGTCGTGGTCGTCACCGCTGTAGCCTTGGCAACACTGGTTACGGTCACCTTGGCATTGGCGACAGCCGCTCCTTGAGGATCGGTTGCTGTTCCGACGATGTTACCGAACACGGCCTGACCGTAAGCAGCAGTCGAAGCCAACGCTATAACCACGCACACTACTATGGACAACACCCACCGTTTTTTCATTTCACCCTCCGCAGTGGAATTCCGGCTGCATGGCCTGATAGCCACGCGGCTCGCGAACTCACCGCCCGTGCTTGCTGGAAACCGTTACGACTGTTGTTGAAGTGGAGAAGAGTAAGCGTAGAAGAGCGCTGTGCGTCGGTATCAAGGCAAATACCGCGACTCGCATCGCACCATGGTCGCAACCCGGCGATTTCGCTTAAAACTGTGACGAACACTTTTATAGGATCCCGACTAAGTACTGCCATGAATGGGGGAACCCCACGTCACCCCGACATGACAGTCAGCAACGCTATATCGTGAAACGCTTGATGTCAAGGGGGTTGGGGCGTTCTGTCAATAATAGATTTCGGGTAGCGGCCGGGATTTTCCTGCAGACGTAATCTTGGCTGAACAAAACCGATTTGGCGGAAAAGTCGCTTCGCCGGGGGAACCACATAAGTAATTCTTTTATGGTAGGGGCTTCAGCTTCGGATCCAACTCGTGAGCCTGGTTGAATTCTTCCGCGGCCGCCGTCTTTTCGCCCTTACGCGACAGAGCAATTGCCAGCTGATAATGCGCCTGGGGATAGGTCGGGGACATCTTGATCGCACTGCGGAACTGTGAAATCGCACCATCGAGATCACCAGCAGTGAGCATGCGCTTCCCGGAATTGGTCGCGAACGTAGCTCCCTGGACGCCGATCTTTTGCTTCACCAGGGTGTCGCCTAATTGGCTTTCTGCTTCCGCGCCGGATGTGTCACCCATCTGGCGCAGAACCGCAGCCAGGGTAGTGTGCGCGCCTGCCAGTTGTGGCTGCAGACGAATGGCCTCACGCAAGGCTTGCGCCGCTTCAGGGAGTTGGTTCATTTGTTTCAGAACGGTCCCGAGCGTGTAATAGGCCTCGACATAATCGGGCTTCAGTTCAATTGCCTTTTTCAGATACTCGACAGCGACGGGAAATTCGCCCTCTTGCCACATGGTGTTGCCCAGCGTGTAGTAGGCGTCCACTAATTTCGGATCCAACTGGACAGCCTTTTTCATTTCGGCGATCCCGTCAGCCAGATTGTCCTTCAGCTTCAGGGCAAGTCCGAGATCGTAATGCAGTGAAGCGTCGTTGGGCGACATGGCGATCGCTTTTCTTAGCTCCTCAATCGCGGCGTCGAAATTAGAGAGCTGCATTTGGGAGATGCCAAGGTTGCCGCGGAACCCGGCATCGTCCGGGCGCAACTTGACGGCTTCCTGAAACTCCTTGACGGCCTCGTCCCCTTCTCCCCGCTGCATGAGCACGAGGCCTAAGTTGTTATGCGCATCAGCGTCATTCGGGGTAAGCGCGACCACCTTGCGAAATGCAGCAGCCGCCCCTTCAACATCTGTGGTTCGCTGCAGCAGTTGTCCGAGTTTCGTCTGCACGATCGCCGATTCGGGCAGCAGTTCCGCAGCCTGCTGGTAGGCAGTGATGGCTCCTTCTTTGTCGCCCGCAACCTGATAAGCGTCCCCGAGGTAGTAGAACGCGAGTCCGTCTTGGGGATTCATCTTGGTCGCGGCAATCAATTCCGTTTGGGCGCCAGCGGCGTCGCCCTGGTTCAGCCGCACTACTCCGAGATGAAAACGGGCCGGTTCGTACTGACCATCGAGTTGCAGCGCCGACCGAAACTGTTGCTCGGCCTCCGGCAATTGCTCCGCCTGAGCCAGAAGAGACCCCAATTCATCGTGAGTTGCTGCACTATTCGGAGCCAGCGCGACAGCCTTCTGAGCCTCAGCAATCGCTTCTGCGTTCTTGTGCTGCGCATTCCAGGCCCGGGCCAGAGCGCGATGCGGCTCAGCGTCCTTGGGCGCGAGTTTACTGGCTTCCTGGAGTTCCGCGATCGCGCCATCAAAATTACCCGAGAATGACAACGCCTGCCCCAGGTAAAAATGCGCCTGCGCATCGCTGGGTTTTAGCTTGATTGCCGTTCGCAAGTGACTAACTGCGCCATTTATGTCTCCAAGGTGGAGCAACACCTTGCCCAGCGTCAGTTGCATTTCGGCGTTTCCCGGGCTGAGCTTCACCGCTTGCTCGAGTTCCGCTTGAGCAGTTGTGAAATCTCCGGCGCGGATGGCCGATAACGCGCTGTCGTAGGCCTTGGTCGCCGCGGGATTCGTGGGGGCAGTCTGCGCGAAAAGTCTCGTGGGAAGCGGTCCCGGAAAGGTGGTGAGAGCTAAAACCGCGACGAATCGGACCAGGGCCGAACCTGCTGAACGCGAACGGGGCACGATGACAATAGGCTAATGCCTGGGCCACACTTCCTTCAAGGAAGCGATTCTCTTGTGACACTCACATAGGGCCGGTCTACAATGCGCATCGAATGCGATTTAGAAACTTCATACGCAGAAGAGTCTCTCGCTCGACGTTGCTGTGCGTCCTGGCTTGTTGTTCGCTGCTCATCGCAGCGGAATGGAACCTGCCGTTTGGAGCGTGGCGCCGAGCATCGCAGGAGCCGGTCATCTCTCCACAAGGAACCGGCTGGGAATCTGCGGGCACTTTCAATCCCGCGGTCGTGATGCATGATGGCAAGATCGTGATGCTGTATCGCGCCCAGGATTCACACGGCACTTCGCGGCTGGGTTACGCCGAGAGCGCCGACGGCATCCACTTCACTCGCTGGCCCGAACCGGTTTTGGCGCCCGATGCCAACTATGAAAAGGACGGCGGCGTGGAAGATCCACGCCTGGTCAAATTCGGCACCACGTATTACCTGACTTACACCGGCTACAACACAAAGGACGCCCAGTTGTGCCTGGCGACTTCGCGGGACTTGATTCATTGGGACCGCAAGGGCGTGATTCTTCCGGCCTACAAAGGCAACTGGAATACCGGGTGGACGAAATCGGGTGCGATTGTTCCTGAGAAAATCGACGGAAAATACTGGATGTATTTTCTGGGCACTACTCCAGACAAGAACGATCAGATGGGACTGGCTTACTCGACTGATCTGATTCACTGGACAGAAGCGACTCAAACGCCGGTGTTGCCGCGACGGCCCGGGCAGTTCGACTCGCGCGTGGTTGAGCCGGGACCACCACCGATTCTGACGCCGGATGGGATTGTGTTGATTTACAACGGCGCGGATGACAAGTTGGTTTATCGCACGGCGGTCGCGGTCTTCGACCGCCATGATCCGCGCAAATTGCTCTACCGCAGCGAGCAGCCGATTTTCGCGCCCGAAAAGGACTGGGAGAAAGTCGGCCAGGTTCCCAATGTTGTTTTTGTCGAAGGCATGGTCCGGCACGGAGATCGCTACCTGTTCTACTACGGCGGCGCGGACAAGTATGTGGGAGTGGCGGAGGCACCGAAATTGCGCTGAGTAGCGCCTGTATCTGACGTCTTGTGGTCAACTACCTGGGTGGAAACATTCCGCGTAATCCGGACTAATCGACGATCTTCTTTGGCGCTGGCCCTGATTCTTTCGGCGAGTCCCCTATTTGCGTCGCAGCCGAAGGAATTTCGTAACTGGCCGGCTGGCGCTTCTCCCAAGGAAGTCGGCGAACGGGTGGCCGAGCGACTTGTATCGACGGTGAAGCTCAGCCAGGAAGCCGCTCTCTATCCAGCGATCTGTACGTGGTACGGGGCGTTGACCTTCGCTCAACTAGCGGGCGACAAGAGTCTACTCAACCGGCTCATTAGCCAGTTCGATACGCAGTTCACGCCCGCTTTGGTGAACTTCACACTGGCGAAGCAGCATGTGGACTATTCCGTCTCTGGCGCTGTCCTGCTGCAAATTTACGTCGCCACTAACGAAGCACGATATCGGATAGCCGGGCTCGCATTCGCCGACCATCAATGGGAATCGCCTACTCCTGACGATCTGAGCCGCGAAACGCGCTACTGGATCGATGACATGTACATGATCACGATTCTCCAGGTGCAAGCGTATCGCGCGACCGGAGACCGGAAGTATCTTAATCGCGCTGCGACGGAGATGACGGCCTACCTCGACAAGCTGCAACAACCCAATGGCCTGTTTTACCACGCTCCCGATGCTCCTTTCTTTTGGGGACGCGGCAACGGTTGGGTAGCAGCCGGCATGACGGAACTCCTCAGCGCACTGCCTGCAAATCATCCTCAGCGTGCCCGCATCATGGCCGGCTATCAGGCGATGATGAAGTCGCTGGTCGCCTTGCAAGCACAGGACGGAATGTGGCGTCAGTTACTGGATCATCCGGAAGCATGGCCGGAGAGCTCGAGCACCGGAATGTTCACCTTCGCGATGATCACGGGCGTAAAGAACGGATGGCTCAACGAGAAGACTTACGGAGAGCCAGCGCGCAAAGGATGGCTTGCGTTGGTCAGCCATCTCGATTCGAGGGCCGACATCGCGGATGTGTGCGAGGGTACAGGACGGAAAAGCGACCTCAATTACTACTTGGAAAGACAGCGCAACACGGGAGACCTCCATGGTCAGGCCCCAGTTCTTTGGTGTGCGTCGGCGCTACTTCGATGATTGCCTCTGTGAATCGGCGTCTTCTTCCCATTGGTACGCGTTCCAATCCGACACGTCTGCCGAGTGCTGTGCTCTAATTCTGGTGGGTCCAATCCTGAGGATTTCCATGTTCCGTCTCATACGAATTGCAATTCTTATCTGTGCATGCAGCGTCGTGCTCATCGCTCAGACGCCTGCCCCCGGCAAAGCTGCGCCTACGCCACAGGCATCCCAATCCGCTGATACGGGCTCGGAATTTGCTGCGGCTCGGCGACTGGAGCAACAAGGGAAATATGACGAGGCCATCGCACAGCTTCAGGCGCTGGCTGCGAAAACGCCAAAACCGGCAGGAGTCACTCGTGAATTAGGTACAGCGTATTATTCCAAGGGCGAGTATTTAAAGGCTGCGGAGTACCTCAAACAAGCGACCGACGCAGATCCCAATGACAAAGAGTCCGTGCAACTCCTGGGGCTGTCTTACTATCTCGCCGGACGCCCGGCGGAAGCGATTCCCTACCTGGAGAAAGTGCAGACGTGGTATCCGCGCGCCAATATCGACGCAGCTTACATTCTCGGAATCAGCTACATTCAGGCGAAAGATTATCCCAACGCGCGCAAGGCGTTCGCCAAGATGTTCGATGTGCCCCCTGATTCGGGTGCCAGCTATCTCTTCACCGCGCGCATGCTGTTTCGCCAGGAATTTACGCCAATCGCGGAAGACTACGCGCAGAAGGCCATCGCTGCCGATCCGAAGCTGCCGCTGGCTCACGAGTTGCTGGGCGAAATCCACCTGTTCACCTCGAAGATTCCCGAAGCGATCAGCGACTTCCAGCAGGAGTTGGCGATTAACCCCGCTTATCCAACGGCGTATTACAAGCTGGGTGATGCGTATTCGCGAATCCAGAAGTACGACGAGGCAGAGCGTCTGTTGCAACGCTCCATCTGGCTGGATGCAACGTCAACGGGCCCATATATTCTGATGGGCAAAGTGCTGGAGAAGAAAGGCGAGCCCGTGCTGGCGATACGAACCCTGCAACACGCCGCGAACATGGACCCGAACAATCCGATGACTCACCAGGTGCTGGGACAAGCCTATCGCGACATTGGCAAACCTGATGAGGCGGAGCGGGAGCTCAAGATCGCCGAACAATTGCGCAACAAGCAAACCGATATCCAGTGATTCACGGCCCACACTTGGGTGGGTCGGCATTGAGTTGCCTGAGCAGCGTCTTCGCGGAAGTTAGATCAGGGTTGAATTGCAAGACGCGCATGGTGTAGTTGCGCGCATGATCAATCTGCCCCGAGGCGCAAAATGCGTGCGCGAGATTCATCCCAATACTGCTGCGTCCCGGAGCGCGCCGGAAGGCGTCCTGCCAAAGTTTGACCGCATCGGCCACTTGTCCGGAGCGGGCTTCGAGCACCCCTAGGTTCGTCTCCACGTCGATCAACGTGGGATCGAACTGAAGGGCTTTGCGGTACGTTTCGAGTGCCTTGCTGGTGGCTCCGTGTTGCTGTTCGATGTAGCCCAAGGCGGCCAATAACGCAGGATCGTCAGGCGATTGTTGCACGGCTTGCCGGATCAGGCGCTCGGCTTCGGGAGCCGCCGCCGTCATTCCGCTATTGACGATCGACTGCCACGCCAATGCCCGATCGCGGACGTCGTTGTCATTGTTGTGCGAAAGCGGAAAGGCCACTAGCTCAGGAAGTGACGTACTCGCTGCATTCTCCAGCTTCGCTCCGGAGTTTGGTCTGCGCGGAACGCTGTGATCGGTGACCGCAGTGTGAGCGATGTCGCTGCTGGCGGTCGCAGGCATGTGGCACGACGTACAGTCCGGCCGGTCCTTGTGGTGCTTCTCTCCAAATGCAGGGCCGTGGCACGCCAGGCATTTCGACCGGTAGAACGCCACGCGCTCGTCGGGCGGGATCGTTAGGTGAGGATCATGGCAGCTGGTGCACGACATTGCGTCGCCCGACTTCTTCTTGCACATGCTCTGCGCCAACTCTTCGAACTGGCTGGCAGCGCGCATGCCGGACTTACCACCATTACCGGTGAGAACGTAGTAGCGAACATAGTCCGCTAGATTGTCGCCGGGCCGGTATTGGTACATGTGTTTGCCCGGACGCTCGATCGCGGCATTACCCTCGAGATGGCACTGCATGCAGACCTGATCGCGACGCTCAGGTGCGAGCTTCGCGGGATTCACGACCGCTCCGCCCGCGATATGTCCCGCTCCCGGGCCGTGGCAGCGCTCGCATGTCACACCGGGGTACAGAAACAGCGGTGAAGCGTACCGGTTTTCGGTGCCCTCGATAGGAGGACGAATTCCGCTGACATGACAATCCATACAACTGGTCAACGCGGGAAGGTTCATCGGGATTTCGTGCGCATCCCCATAGGCTGGAGCCATGTCCCACGTGTGCCGGCTGGTGTAAAGGTTGATCGGAGTTTCGAAGTAAAATCCGCCGACCGAAAACAGATACGTCGTTCCGCGCCGTCCCTGACCGATGTAATACAACAGTTGGCGTCTGCCCTGAACCAGTGGATCGCCCGGGCGTTCGAAACTCATCCACACTTTTCCGGACTCGGAGTAGACGCGATATTTGACTTGTGATTTCGGGTGGCTGAATTCGCCAGCGATCAGGTTGTCCGAAGCAGGTCCGCTGGCATGGGCATGGGCGGCCGCAGAGAAGGATTGGTAGATTGAAGCGTGGCACTTCGCGCAAGCGTCATTCCCTACATATCCGTTGGCATCGGGCTTGGAATCGGGAATGGAATGCGGATCATCCGCCAGAGCAGGAATTGCAGTGAGCATGCTTAACGCGAGTACCACCAGTGTCACTCGCTCAAGCCGTCGCGGCACGATCAGGCGCGGCCGCGTGATCACTGCGGGCGTTCCCGGGTCAACTGCTCGAGCTGCTGCAGGTTGTCGCGGGCGAGCTGATTCGAGGGATCGATGCGCAGTGCAGCTTCGTAGTGTGACTTCGCCTCACCGAGACGACCCAACTGGACTAGCGCGGTGCCAAGGTTGGCTTGAGTGTTCGCATCGTCAGGATTCAGCTTCGCTGCGTCGCCAAACTGCTTCGCAGCGCCGCTGAAATCACCTTGAGCCGCAAGCGCATTGCCCAAATTGTAGTGGGCATCGAAGTAATCCGGCTGAGACGTCAGTGCGACATTAAAGCACTTCACTGAGCGCGCCAAATCGCCTTTTGCGAGCAGCGCTCCACCCAGCGCATTGTTAGCGACCGCATCTGTTGGACGAACCGCTACCGCCGATTGAAACTGTTCAATCGCTTCGTCGAGTTCCCCGCGCGCCTGGAGCATCTCGCCGAGGTTGTAGCGCGACTCGAAACTGTTCGGCGCTTTCTCGACTTCGTGCCGCGCCCATGCTTCCTGCAGTAACATTCGCGGATCGCCGGGACGGGACGGATCATTTTTCGGAAGAACCTGCAGCCAGAGGTGCGCCATCTCATCAGTGGCGAGATTTCCTCCCAAGACGCGCGCAGGCGGATGATTCGGATTCGCTGTATTCGCCTCTGAATTGTCGTAAACATAGCGCATCTTCAGCACGGTGTTCTTGGGGAGAAAGACCGGCTCGGCATAGCGGTAGACGGCCTGCCAATTCACGTCCCAGTGCTTGATATGGATGAGAGTCTTCGTCGTACCGTCAGGCAGCAGAGCAGTGGCCAAAAGGTCTTTGCCCAGATAGTGCGCGTGGGGATAGACCCCCAGAAGGTCCACGTCGATGGGCAAAGTGAATTCGTCGGTCACGACGAAGTTGCTGTCACCGGCAGGAATGTCGAGCGCAGCATCGTTCTGTAATTGGAGCAGCATGGGATGCACAGTCGCCGGCTTATCTGTGAAGTACAGCCCAATGCTCGGCTGAACGGGTTCCGCCTTGCCCGATGGTTGCAGATGCGCGTTGAGCACCAGGTCCGTACCCTTGTCGAGGCGCAGCGCCATACCGTCAGGCTCATTAGTGACGACGGTCCCGGGCTTCCAGAAAAGAAAGTGGCTGTCGGGATCGAAGACTTCCGATTCGATGCGGATCTCCATTCCGCCGAAGCCGCTGCCCTTGTCTTTCTCCATGCGGCGCGCCGACTCGTAACGGTCAACCAGAATGTTGGCGTGGTGCACCACGCGCTTGTCGCCCGGGTGAATCTCGACCGCGCGCACCCATCGCGTCTCATGGATGGGCACGGGAAAGATGAAATTCCAGTACTGGTCGATACCGTTGGCCTGCAGCATGTACGGTTTCTCGGCCTTGAGGATCAAGTCGGGTTGACCCAGTTGCCATCCTTCGACAAACTTTGGTTTCGGCGGAAGGTCCGACGGCTTGCCCTCTAACATGCCCTGATCGACCCACGCCCGGATTTTGGCAATCTGCTCGTCGGAGAGTCGGCGTTCGTCAACGAATTTTATTTCTTGTGGTTCCGGCAGCCAGGGCGGCATGAATCGCGTCTGGGTTACGGCAACAATCTGGTGCCCATGTTTCTTGACGTCCTCATAGGTAAGTAACGGAAACGGCCCGGCCTCACCTGGCCGATGGCAAGACGAACAGTAGTGATAGACGATGGGGGCGATGTCGCGGTTGAACGTGACTGTCACAGATGGCGGGTCTTGCGGAGAGGACCATAGTCTGGACTGATATCCGGTGATAGCGAGAATGGCACCAACGCCCAGGACGAGCGCGGTCTCCGAATTGAAGCCGTGCCGTCTCATGGAAGATCTGCAATGTAGCAGCCAATCCCACTGACGGAGGTGGGCGCGAGATGTTCGCTGTTCAGCGCAGCCTGGATAGCTTGATCGAGTTCGTGGGTCGTGGGAGCGCTGCGGGCATGGCCAAAGTCCACGTACCAATTATCGATGCGGCCGTGATAAATCAGCTCGCCGTGCCCGTTGAAAACCGCCGCCTCAGGCGTGATTTCTACTTGGCTGGCTTTCACCAACTCACGCTGCGTGTCGCGCAAGGCGGGCATTTTGTAGCCGTAGTCGTGCAGGTGCTTTTCGATGTCTTGCGGCGTCTCAGACTTGTCGGGATAGACGAGCATCATCACCACCGCGCCGGCGTACTTGTGGCTGAGAGCTTGAATGGTTGGAGCGTAGCGGTTCGAGACCGGACAGTCGGTACGAACAAAGATGAGAACCAGCGGCTTACCGGCCGACATCTCGAACGGGCTGACGCTTTTCCCCGCGAGGTCAAGGGCACTCGCGGCGTTCGATCCCGTAGACGCTGGCGCTCCACTTGCCAGGCGATTGGCGGGAGCCGCCCAAGCCTGGAACAAAGCCCCGGCCAATGCAACGATGGCCAGTCCCGTGAATCGCCTTAACACTTCGTGGTCTCCGAAAAGCCTTCGTGCCCTGTCAAATGCTTGCTACTTGACGACCTCGCCGATGAACACCGTGTACGGCTCAAGCGTCACGCCCGAAAGCGGCTGTTCGCCAGCAGACTTCGTCGTCGAAAGCAGCGTCTTCGCCTGCTTCGCGCCAAATCCCTGCGACGAAAGGTCGAAGCTGACCTTCTGCTCGTTTTCCGACATGTTCAGCACCACCAGCACCGCCTGGTTCTTGTAGCGCCGCAGGTACGAGTATACGTTGGCGTCGTCCTGATTAAGCGCAACGTAGTCGCCGTCGAGCAGCGCTTTGCTGGTATGACGTATCGCCAACAGGTTCTTGTAGAAATTCAGGATCGAGTTGGGGTCAGCCTTCTCGCTGGCGACGTTGTGGGTTTGATACGACACCGGAACTGGAAGCCAGGGAATACCATTGGTGAATCCGGCGTTTGGCGTGTCGTTCCACTGCATCGGCGTGCGCTCGCCGTCGCGGCCTTTCTGTACCGGCCAACCCAATTGGCCGATAGGGTCCTTCACGTCTTCTTTGCGCGTAGGATCGTTGTTGGCCATGCCGATCTCTTCGCCGTAATACATGATGGGCGTACCGCGCAGCGTGAGGTACATGCCGGCCAGCAGCTTCGCGATGTCGTCGTTGTGCTTGCCGTCAGCAAAGCGCGTGTACGCCCGCACGATATCGTGGTTGCTCATCACCCATACCGGCCATTCACCCGATGCATCCACGGCCCCGACGTGCTTGCGGAAGACGTCCGCCGACAAAGGCGTCAACTTGGTGAACATCAGGTCCATCGGCATCTGCAATTCGTCATGCTTCGTGCCGTAATAGTCCTTCAGTTCCGAGACGTCGTTGGTCCAAGTCTCTCCAATCAACACCGCGTTGTAGGGCGTCGCTGCCTTGCGCAACCCTTTCATCACATCGTGCACTTCCGGCAGCTTGTCGTTGTACTTGCGCTCCTGGTTCTGGTCGCCGTACTCGTTCTTGCCCGGAAGCGTCGGGTTATCCGTCAGGTTCGGGTCTTCATAAAGCGTGTCCACGGCGTCCAGTCGGAATCCGACCACGCCGCGCTTGTACCAGAAGACAGTGCTGCCATACATCGCACTTGCGACCTTGGGATTGCGCCAGTTCAGGTCGGGCTGCTGCGGATAAAAAAAGTGGTAATAGTACTGGTTCGTCTTGCCGTCGAACTGCCATGCCGAACCACCGAAAGTGGAGGTCCAATTATTCGGTGGCTGGTTCGGGCCCTTGCCGTCGCGCCAGATGTACCAGTCGCGATACGGATTCGTCTTCGATGACTCCGATTCGATAAACCACTTGTGTTTGTCGGAGGTATGGTTCACCACGAAATCAAAGATGATTCCCACGCCGTCTCTCTTGCCGATCTTCTCCATCCGGTCAAAGTCGGCCAGCGTTCCATACATCGGATCGATGTTTTCGTAGTCCGACACGTCGTAGCCAAAGTCCACCTGTGGCGATGGGAAGCAGGGCGCGATCCAGATGGCGTCCACCCCCAGCCACTTCAGATAGTCCATCTTCGATGCTATGCCGTTCAGGTCACCGATGCCGTCATTATTGCTGTCCATGTAGCTGCGCGGATAAATCTCCTGAAACACTGCGTGCATCCACCACGGATGGCCGTCAGCGTCAACCGCCTTCGACTGCGCGCAGATCGATGGAACCGACAGGACGAGAATAAATAGCAGAATGAAAAGACTAGAGAGCTTTTGACGCATCAAGTGGGCCTCCGTGGCCGAGCATACATGGAACCTGAAACGGTATGAGTCTAATGCATCGCGCTGAGTGACGCCATAAACTGTTGCTGGTACTCCGGTATCGGCGGCTTGCAATTGTGGTCGGCCGTACCCGAAAATGAAGTTCACTTCGAGCACAGGTACGAGCAAGGCGGGTTATTCCATTTGTCACAGTCGCGCCGTAAGTTTCTTCAATCCCTCTGCCGCTCTGCTTTCGTCCTGACACTCTCTGACGTTTTATCGCTGGTGAGGCCGCTCCCCATCTTCGGACAACAGCCGACAAGCCCTCCGAACTCCGAGACCGATCTCGGCGTTACCTTCGTCAACGTCGCCCAGGAAGCCGGCCTGAACGCCAAGACAATTTTTGGCGGCGAACACAAGAACAAATATCTGCTTGAGACCACAGGCTGCGGCGTTGCTTTTTACGACTACGACCATGACGGCTGGCTTGATATTTTCCTCGTGAACGGATGGAGGCTAGAAGGTTTTCCGCCGGGCGAAGAGCCCTTCAATCACCTGTTCAAGAACAATCGCGACGGTACGTTTACTGACGTCACGCTCAAGGCTGGGCTGAAGCACACGGGTTGGGGACAGGGCGTCTGCGTCGGCGACTATGACAATGACGGGAACGACGACCTGTTCATCACTTATTTCGGCAAAAATGTCCTGTACCACAACAATGGCAACGGCACATTTACCGATGTGAGCGAAAAGGCCGGCGTCGCGGGCATCAGAACTCGCTGGGGCACAGGGTGCGCCTTTCTCGACTACGATCGCGATGGCAAGCTCGATCTTTTCGTGGCCAACTACATTGACATGGACCTGAAGACTGCGCCGGTGCCGGAGAGCGGTCCTTGCCTGTATAAAGCGGTCATGGTGGCGTGCGGCCCTCCGGGATTGAATGGCGACACGAACATCCTCTACCACAACAACGGTGACGGCACTTTCACCGACGTCTCAGAGAAGGCTGGTATCACCAAGGTCAACGGCACCTATGGCCTTGGCGTGTGCGTCGCCGACTTCGATAACGATGGCTGGCCTGATATCTACGTCGCAAACGACTCCGTCAAGTCGCTGCTGTATCGCAACAACAAGAACGGCACATTTACCGAGATTGGCCTGGAGGCCGGTTGCGTTCTCAGCGCCGACGGTAAGCCGCAGGCAGGCATGGGAGTCTCGGCGGCCGATTACGATCTCGACGGCAACCTCGACATTCTAAAAACCAACTTCGCCGGCGACACGCCCTCGCTCTATCACAATCAGGGCAACTGGAGCTTCGAAGACGAAACCTTTCAGGCCGGACTCGGCTTGCACACCCAGTATCTAGGTTGGGGATGTGGATGGTTCGACTTCGACAACGATGGTTGGCCCGACATCCTCATTTGCAACGGACACGTATATCCCGAAGTCGAACAACTGACGACAGAGGCAGGCTACGCGCAGAAGAAGTTGCTCTACCACAACCAGCACAACGGACGCTTCAAGGAAGTCACGCAGTACGCGGGCCCTGGCATAACCGTTCCGAATGCCAACCGCGGCTGCGCATTCGGCGACTATGACAACGATGGCGATGTCGATTTCGTCGTCAACAGCGTCAATGGCCCGCCGCAGTTGGTCCGCTGCGACTCAAAGCTGGACCACAACTGGATCAAGGTGAAGTGCATCGGCACGAAGTCGAACCGCAGCGCAATTGGCGCGCGCGTGAAGTGCATTACCCACCCTGCCGACGAGCAGAAACCTCATCAGCAAATCGATGAAGTGCGCAGCGGAGGAGGCTACATCTCGCAAAGTGACCTGCGCATTCATTTTGGTATCGGGAAAGCAGACAAAGTTGACCTGATCGAGGTCCGCTGGCCCAGCGGACAGGTCGATACCATGAAAGACATCAAGGTGAATCAGTTGGTGGTGGTCGAAGAAGGCAAAGGTATCGTAAAGGCATCTCCGTTGCAGAACGCCAGGAAGAAGTAGCGGGAAGCCCCATCCCGCCGCTTCCAATCTAGAAATTCCCAGGAATACAGTTGAAACGCTCAGGGTTCAGCAGTACCATCAGGGCTCTCGCTGGTGCAGCGATTGCGGCGCAGACCCGCAACCTTGGAGTGCGCGATGGTCGGTCAGCAGGAATACTCATGGTGGGCGTGGGGCAGTCCGGCCTATATTTATCAGGCTACGGTCCAGATCGACGACCGCGACACCATGGCCGAAGTCGCCTTGGGTCGCTCCAACTTCGTAGACGACGGCGAGAATTTCTACACCGCCATCAGCATCATCCAGGTCATTTCGGCTAACGGGACAGAGAATTTCAGCGACACGACGCTGGCTGTCTGGCGGCAGGGGATGACCAGTCTCTCTATGCAAATCACCGTCATCAGCGCCTTCGCGTACGGCCGCCTGATGTTGAATTACTGGTCGTAGGGGAAGGCCATGGAGTTCCAGTCCACATTTCCGGTATCCAGGCCCACTTCGCACAAGGTCATTGTCTACGACGCGCGCGATGGCCGCATCGTTTTAGTCCACGAGTTCCTCGGCGACGGCAAGACCGGCGTCTTCGGCGAGCAAGGTCAAGCAGAACGCGAGCGCATCACGCTGGACAGCGCGCGTAAACAACTCACATCACCGGAGCATCTGAAAGCGCTTCACCTGGTCCCCGAATTCGCTTGGGATCCACACACTCTGTACCGCGTCGATGTCGCGACCGGCAGCCTGAAGGCACACGGCAAACTGCCGGGCCGTGGCTCGCTCAAATGAGAGATCAGGCGCACAGTTAAGGATCCCTCCGAAGCGCAGTAGTTCCCCTTCACAACAAGAGGAATATCCTGCGTGCCTCGCCGCATGGTTCTCTCTAGAGCATTTCTGTGTTGCTGTGTCTATCCTTCGAAAACAGGTTCGGGTGGACCACTGTTCCATCCCCGCGAGGTCGCCAGCCCGTAGGGCGGAACAATCGTAGCCCCGGGTGGAGCGGGTTCCCATTCGTCCCGTTTTTGGGCGAATGGGAAACACGGAACCCGGGGTAGGCCGTGTTTAAGAATCCCGAGTCGGTTTCAACCGACGACACGTTGTTCGCGAGGGTTTGAGCCCGAGCGTCGCGCTGCACCGCGCTCAATATAGCAACCGGGGAAAACTCTAACTTTTCCCCGGCGGTTCATTCTTCACAGCAACGCCGGAGCCTTCCCTCACGGTATTGATTTGATCGACTGCGAGGTTCTCAAACCGCTCAGTCAGCCCGCTGGGCCAGCGAATCTCTACTGAATCCAGCTTCGTCACAGAACCCAAGCCGAAGTGCACGCGCATATCGCTTTGGGAGAAGTAGCTCGAACCGCTTCGCACTTCGTCAACCAACAATCGCTTCCCTGCCCTAATTGTGATGCGCGCACCGATTCCATCACGGTTCGATTTTGTGCCGACGGTTTTGAACGCAATCCAGTGGTTCGGATATTTCTGTTCGTTCTTCAGCAGGCTGGGTGCAGCATTCATGTTGCTGATCACCGCGGACAACTCTCCCGTATTCCACAAGTCTCCCACTGCCAATCCCCGCGACGAGGCCAATGTGGTGATTCCGCTGCCGCCAGAGTCGGAGACATCGCTGAACGTCGCGTCGCCGTTGTTGCGATACAGAATGCGCGGCTCCTGGTAATTGCTGCCGAGATGAAATTTGTCCACCTCGGGATAGACGTGCCCGTTCACCAGCATCAGGTCGGGCCAACTGTCGTTGTCGAAATCAAAAAACATTGTGCCCCAGCCGAGATACTTCGTGTGCAGCCCAAGACCCGCGGCAGTTGTAACGTCCGTGAACGTGCCGTCCGGATTGTTGTGGTAAAGCGTCGAAGTGTCGTCTGAGAAATTCGTTTTGAAGATGTCGAGCCGTCCGTCGCCGTCGAAGTCTCCGACGGTCGTGCCCATGCCTCCTTGCTCACGACCGTCTTCATTGAAAGCCGCGCCCGCGACTACAGCGACATCGGTGAACGTCCCATCGCGATTGTTGTGATAGAGGATGCTCGGCGTACTGTCGCAGGCGACGTAGATGTCGGGCCAACCGTCGTTGTCATAGTCGAGCGTCGAGACGCCCAGCGCGTAATGCCCGTTCGTCTGATCGATATGCGCTTTGACCGTGACGTCTTCGAACGTTCCATCGCCGCGGTTGTGATACAGAATGTTCTTGTGATGCGGGAGTCCACGTGGACCGCACATGACGGGAGCGCCCTTCCACATACACGATGGACGGTCGCCTGGTGCGGGCGCAGTGGTCACATCGAAATCAACGTAATTCGCAACAAAAAGGTCGAGATGGCCGTCTCGATCGTAATCGACGAAGGCACAGCCCGCGCCCCACTCCTTGCCGTTGCCGGCGACGCCGGCTTTCTCACTCACCAGCTTAAAGACGCCGTGTTCGTTGTGATAGAGCCGGTTCTTGCCGTAATACGTGACAAACAGATCTTGCCAGCCATCGTTGTCATAGTCGCCGACGCAGACGCCCTGCCCCCATCCGGTAGCATCGGCGAGTCCGGCCTTCTCGGTGACGTCGGTAAACGTCCCGTCGTGATTATTGTGGTACAGATGGTTAGTCGGGCCGCTCTTGCCCGCTTTCATATCTTCGAGCGTCGTCCCGTTGACGAAGAAAATGTCGGGCCAACCGTCGTTGTCGTAATCGAAGATGTCCACGCCCGTCCCGGTCGTCTCAATGATGTATTTCTTGCTGTCGACTCCGCCGAAAACGTTCTTCATCGTCAGCCCCGCCTTTTCGGCGATGTCGACAAAGTTCGCCACCGGTCCGGGCGCAGTCTTAGCTGGCGATTGCGCGCTAACGCTCACAGTCAGCGCCAATAGAACTAGAAGTATGAGCAGAATTCGCGCGTGCGCGGAACACTTCGTAAGGAACCCAGGCAGGAAACACATCCTGGTCTTGGATACTAGGGAAAGGCTTCTCGCGACGTCAAGCAATGCTGCAGTCGGCTACTTCTTCACCGGATAATCCTTGAACAACTTAGTGACCGTGCTGTTCGCTTCGTCCATCAGTTTGTCGGGATTATTAGGACTGATGGCTTCAGACCCCATGCCCCGCCACACCAGCTTCTTGGCTTTTACGTCGATCAGGTCAATGATCAACTGGCCGGGATGCACAACAACCGTGGAATTTCCGTAGTAACCATCCCAATACAGCGAGTTCCCTGGCGAGGTCATACTGGGATCGAAGGGCGGTATGCCGCCGGTCGCGTTGTAGATGGGATTGTTCGACGTCATGCTCACTTCAGCGTCGACCGCGCCGTAGATCTGAACCAGCAGATCTGGATTGGCCGGCACTTTCGTCAAGCCGTGCGCAGCCATTTCCTGGTCCACCGCGCCCACCACATCAAGAGCGAGCATCGGATGCGCGACGGCACCCACCGGGGCCCACCCGTATGTCTTGTATTTCGAAAAATCGATGGACTTGTCATAGTGAACGCGGATCCTCTCGGCTTGCGCACTTGCACTCAACACCGCGACAACCAACAGAAAACGGACCACGCAAGAGCGCGTACCAAGCTGCGTCAAAGACATTTGTTTCCCTTCTCGTGCAATGAAAATTCGGAAGTCGTGTTCGATCCGGGGCTTACTGCTTGGGCCACTGCTTGAACATCTTCTGTACGGCCTTTTGCACCATTTCCTGGTTCTTGTTGCCGTTGTTATTCAGCGTGTTCTGGGCGATGCCGCGCCATACCAGCGACTTCTGCTTCACGTCATACAGGCTGACCACCATGGTGGCCTCGACGTTCTCTTGCGGGCTGATTCCACCCATGCCGCCTCCGATACCGCGCATGCCCCAGGCATTGTACGAAGTCTGTTCGCGCTCGCCGCCACTAGCTGCCAGGACCAGGTCGGGATTCTGGCTCTCCTGCACCTTCTGCAATCCCTTTTGCTGCATGGCAGCTTCGATGTCCTGTTGCGCTACTTGCGCCAGGATCGAATTCTGGATCTGGTTTTTGTTGTTCGATCCCCACGCGTAGGTATGGTACTGAGAAAAACTCGCGTTGTGATCGTAGTTGACGGAAACCTGCTGCGCCAATGCAACAGAACTCGCCACACAAATCAGTAATGCGCAAAACGCTAACTTAGCTCTCATAAACAGTCTTCTCCCGTCTGAACTTTGTACCGGTCAGTTGAACTGAACTCTCACCCGTCGAACCGAATAAGCCCAACCGGCTTAGCGCCGGAAGCCGCCTCCGCCCCCGCCACCCCAGCCTCCACTCCGATCTGCTCCAGAGTGCTGGTACTGGGAGAAATTGCGGCTCTGGGCCTCTCCCCGCGCACGATTCTGGGCTTCCTGGTCCATGTCGCCGTAGGACCCGCTGCTCGGCTTGTTGTAGCTGCTGCTACCCGACGGGTGTTGCTGGCTGTAGCTTTGGGCCTTTTGTTGGTCGGCGGAATAGTTCGGGTTGCTCTGCGCCTTCTGTTGGTCGGCCGAGTAATTCGGATTACTCTGTGCCTTCTGCTGAGCAGAAGCGTAATTGGAATTCGTGCTCTCCGGATGCTGCTGCTGGTAACTCTGCGCCGACTGCTGCGCCGTGGACTTGTCGACCCTGTTCCAGTTGCCGTTATCGTACTTCTGCCACCCGCTGCCGGTGTTCTTGTACACGTTGCCGTCGTGCCCAGCGTACATATCGCCGTTCGAGGTCTTTCCGGCGGCCGTATTGCCATATGCAGTACTCGTGGCCGCGCCCTGACCACCGGACGACGTCTGCACCGTCCCAGCCGAACCGTAGGCGTTGCTGGCATGCTGCGTGTACGCTGTCTCGCCGTTCTTATTTACGACCGACTGTCCCCACGAACCGTAGGCATTCGAGCCTTGCCGAGTGGCCGCCGAAGCTCCGGTGTAGGGGTTGTAGGCCTCCGCGGCGCTCCTCGTGCCATACGCGGTCGATTCCGTTGCACCGCGCGCGTAAGTCCCGGTGTTCGGGTTGTACGAAGCTCCCCAATGAGCGCTGCCGTACGGTCCATAAGCTGAATGTTCGTAACCGTACGCGCCGGTATAGGGGTTATAGGTGTGGTATCCGTAAGTCGCGGCGTAAGGGTAATAGAACCCGCCATAAACGTAAGGTGGATAGTAATACCCGGTTCCGCTCGCGACGATCGCCCCCACCGCTGCTCCGGTGATGAACGCGCCCATATATCCAGCGGTATAGCTGGCCTGGACATTTCCATCAGGCAGTGGTTGCTGAACGACGTAGGTGACGTTGTACACCGGCGAACTCGGCGGGATGGTGTAAATGTCCGGTGGCACCAGTTGCGCCGTTTGCCACGGTCCCTGTGGACTCGCCCCCACGAACCAGATGCCTTGATAGCAAAGGTAATATTCGGACCCGACCTGGATGATGCGATTCGGCGTATTCGTCGCGTACGACATGGTGGTGCCGGTAATCGGCAGGAACTGCGGTGCACCCACGTACGTCACTTTGACCTCGCTCGCAGCCTTTGCCGGATTCACCGTAACCGTGGTCGGAATCTGCGCGATCAGTACCGCGTCTTCCGCTTCCGGTGTTCCCGGGACCGACGACAAAATGCTTCCTACTGGGCCGTTGACCGGTATCTGGGCGAAATCCGGCGGCAGGGTGTAGGTGGCAAACGTCCACGGTCCCAGCGGTCTTGCAGCGGTAAACCAGCGTCCCGACGTCAGGAAATAATAAGCCCCGGTCGGCGCATACTTGAAGACCGGGCTGCCGGTGTTCGACCCGTACGACAACTGCGTGCCGGGAATTGCCGCCCACTGCGGAGGCCCACTGAAAACGATAATCTCCGCCGGCGTCGCACTGTAATAAACCACTGGCGCCGTCCCCACAGGCGGCGCAGGAATATAAGGCTTAAGGCTGGCGAAATTCGAATTCGTGGGCACCTGCGACATTCCCGCGGGCAGTTGGCTGGTCGGAGTCCAGGTGCCGCTCAGGCTCGATGACGACATCCAACCCTTGCCATTGAACAGGTAATACTGTGACGCGTTCTGCACCTGGAACAATGGCCAGTTGGCATTCACCACGAACTGCAGGTTCGAGTTCGCGATCTTCTCCATCACCGGCGTGCCGTTCACCAGCAAAAGTATTGCCGGCCGCATGCTGATGTAGATCGTCGGAGGCTCGTTATTCAACTCAGTAGTGGGCGGGGCCTTCGCCTTCTTGACGCTCGCGACCAGCCGATCCAACGAAATGTTCATGGTCGCGGCAGCATTCAGAAAGGTCCGCACCAGCGAGCCCATCTGCTCAGAAGTGGCCGGATCCAGCGACGGAAACGTAACGCTGTTGATCTGGGGATTGCTCAGCAACACGGTGTGGGTATCCATGTTGACGCTGGTCTGCATCTGCACAGCGAGCACGCCCACTTGGGTCTTCCGGCCGGTCGGCGTGATGGTGAATGCCAGGCGGGCATTTATCGTCTGGTAGTTGTTCCAGTCATCCACCTGCGGCTGGTAATAAACCAGTTTTCCCGACGGCTTGACGATCTGCCTCGGCCATCCTTGGTCCTGGGCTGACGCTGATGCAAATAGCGCCACCAAAACAACGATTGTCAGTGATATAAAACGGACTCTTCTTGCTGCAAAACTGCCCGGCATGGCTAATTCCTCTTGTGCTCCGTTGAATCCGGCGCCGTAGCCGACGCTGACGCACGCCGTCGGCGAGCCTTCTTGCAAGGCAAATCCTCTCCTGCCTCGCAATAAGCCGCGTATAAAACAACTGCCAACGCTGTCACCGTGCACAGAACCACCAACGCCACGGTACCCGCCATGATTTCCTACCCCCGGTACGCTCGAGCAGAATCTTGCAGGGATTATTACACGCCGGGGGCGCGGGAGTGTTACAGCGTGGAAGCCTCTCGAACCTTGTGTTCGATCCCGCGTGGAGGACACAACCGATTTCGTCCGCCTCGCCCAACCTCGATGAGCCAGGTCGCTGGGACGCATTATCATCGTCCCAGCGCTCCCGGCAATTCGAGAAGTCTTACTTCGTCGTTGGCAGTCCTTCCATGGTTCCGGCGACGCCCTTGTTGAGCAGCGCCCGAACCACAACCCGCCGGTTCTCCGCCTGTCCCTCTGCGGTCTTGTCATTACCCACCTGACGGCTCTCGCCCATTGCGCCCGGGGCCAGCATGTTGGTCAAGGGAACATGACCCTGCTGAACAATAATGTTCGTGACATTGTTGGCGCGTTCTTCGCTGAGCTGCTGGTTCAGGGCAGCGCTTCCCACCGACGATGCGTAACCCTTCACCTGGATGTTGTACCCGTTGTAGGTCATCGCCTTCTGCACCAGGGCCAGCAACGGAGCGTTGTATTGGGGATCGACCTTCGTTACGCCGTTGCCGAAGAGCACGGTGACTTCGTCAAGAATGTAGTAGTCGTCGAGCTCGCCGAAGCGGGCGCTGTTGGCTGCGATTTTGGCCTTATTCGCAGCGATCTCTTTCTGCTGTGCGGTAATCGCGGCCTGCTGCTCTTTCAGGGCCGCATTCTGCGCTGCCAGCGCGTCCGCTTGCTGCTGTAATTCAGCCTGGTTCTTGGCTGCCGACACCTGGGTCTCGTGCACCGCGGCCTGCGCCGACTGCGCCTGCTCTAGGTCTTCGCCAGTGAACCGGACCCACTGCGCGACCAGTTGGTTCTGCGCGTTGTACGTGCCCTGCACCTGGCACGTCAAGCCCGGGATCAGGGCCGCCATCGACATTTCCTTCTTACGTGCCTTCAAGGCGCCTTCCAACTGCTGCACGTCGGTGTTGCCGTTCAGCAGGACCACGACATTATTGCCGTCCGACGTCTTCACGGTCATGCTGCTGCCGGCCCGGCTGATAATGTTGCCTTGGATTTTGAGCGACTGGGCGAAGGCAGTGGTACCGGCCGTGAGCGCCAGAACGAAAGTAACCGCGAGTACACCGGTTAGGGTTTTGAAGTTAGTACGTTTTCTCATTGATCTTCTCTCCTCTGAATCATGGCCGACTGTCACCAGCCGGTAACTGATAGTGCGCGGGCCGCCCGTGACTGCCGGCGGGCGATCTCTCGCGGGGGCTGCCGCTCGTGACCAGGGTCCCCGGCACAGCGCGGCGAAATAATAGAGCTAGTTCGGTACAGGAAATATTAGCAGAACCCGCATTTCTGGGCGAAAACTTCGTGCTAGAATCCAGCCGCATAAAAAAGGCCTCGGGAGTGAAATTCGGCCCGAGAAATCGTTCTGGTGTGTCTTTTTGGGCGCAGCCCACATGCCCATTTCAAATTTTTGTCTTGAATTCAGCACCTTAACCAATTACCGTTTCAGGCGCAGCATATTAGCGTTCTACGGAATTCGGACGGCAGTATGGCCGTTCAAGAAAACCGTTATTGTTAGACTGAAACGGAGAAACCAATGAACACTGTATCGAACTCAGCAAAAGTTGCTTTCGCTCTTCTGGTGGTGATAGCGGTAGCGTGCGTGCCTGGATTTGCCCGGGACAAGTACGAAACCATTGACGCCACCGCGTATGGCACCAGCACCCAACTAGGACGCAATGTCGGAGTGACCGTCATCATCTACGAGTTCTCCACTCCTGAAACTCGGCAGGCTCTGGTTGAGGCGTTCCAGAAGGGCCAGAACCAGGGATTGGTGAATGCGTTAGAGAAGATGCCGGCGGTAGGCCGCATCCAGATTCCGGGCACCCTGGGCTATGACCTCTCGTTCATCCGCCTGATCCCAACGCCGACCGGGCGCACAATTCGTTTCGTCACCAACCGTAAGATCTCCTTTGGCGAAGCTTATTCCGACAGCCAGAGTCAGTCTTTCGACCTGACTGCGGGCGAGATGAACTTGAACGACCAGGACAAGAGCAAGAGCACCGGCGTTCTGTATCCTGCCTGCCAGTTCACCATCAATAAAGACGGCGAGTTGCAGATCGAGTTGAACCAGAATGCGTGGCGGCTCAGCAACTTCATCGACTGGAAGGGTACTTCGGAGAACTAGGTCGGAGGCCGTAACGCGGTATCTGCCGCGGCACGGTTTCTGCCCGCGACGGCGAGTATTGCTGTTGCACCAGGTAGGACCGCGCTTTCGGCCGGTCTTACGGATATCAAACCGGCGTACGAAGTGCAGTTATTTTACGTGCGCGTTAGCCATTTCCAACGAGGTGGAATTATGAGAACAAGAAAACAGTCCGGCACGGCATTCGCCGTAATTTGCATCGTGCTGCTGGCCTGTGCCGTAGGACAGGCACAGAAAAAGAACAAGTACGTATGTGACGAACCAAATCCTGCCAGCCTGTGCACTGCCGCCGACACTTGCGGGTCCGCTACGGCCCCTTGCACCGTCGATATCAACAAGGCGGGCAACTCTGCCAACGTGAAGCCCGGCATTCCCGATGCCAAGAGCAATCGGTTCTTCTGCATCAAGAAGGGCACAACCACCGTCTGGATGACGTCGAACAAGAACACCGGCTTCATGGTCTCGTTCGGCACCGACTCGCCCTTCGATCCCGACGATCCCATCATCGGCGGCGCCAACAAACCGATCACGGTCAAGGCGAACACTCCCGGCTGCTACAAGTACGACGCCGGCGCCTTCTATCCGGGAGCCATCTACGGTATGGGCGGCGGCAGCAAACCCGAATTGGTGATCCTGCCGTAAGCAATTTCACGAATCCCCGGCCATCCTGATTGCGCCGGAGTATTCCCTCCACTGCCCACGGTCGCTGCTCTAAGCGATCGTGGGCTTCTGTTATTGACCCACTAGAGCGATTTCAGCGTTGCTGTCTCGCTTAGGCAAAAGCGCGGTCGGGTGGGCACGGGTCTGGACTCGCGAGGCCGCCAGCCCGTATGGCGGAACAATCATAGCCCCGGGTGGAGCGGTTCCCATTCGCCCCGCTGTTGGGCGAATGGGGAACGCGGAACCCGGGGTAGCCGTGCTTAGGAATCCGCAGTCGGTTTTACCCAACGACACGTCTTTTCGCGAGGGCGTGAGCCCGCGCCTGTGTACCGCTCCATACGTCTTCCAGAAAGAAAAGGCGCTGCGCCATGTGGGGCCACATGACCGCAGCGCCATCGCCTTCGTTGGGGTTGCTAACGGGCGACACTCGTCAGGCAGTGGGCTAAGGACTCCTGCCATCAAACTGGACTTGTGAAAGGCCAACCATTTTCATGGTTGGCCTTTGTGGTTGTTGGAAAGTACCTACTGCGCCGGTGGCGGCGTTGCCTTCTTATGCTTGGTTGAAGGAGCAGCACTGCGCGACTGGCCCTGCACAGCGCTTTCGTCAACCGTTACCGACTCTTCCTGGGTGAACGTCGCTCCCTGCGGAACGTAGTAGAAGTGGACCGCCTTGCCCTTTTGGCCGCCCTTGCGCGGTTCAATCCGCGTCGGATCAACCTTCGGACCCAGCTCGTCGGTCGTCATGTAGTACTTCACGTTGACCGCGCGCTGTGCGCCCAATTGCTCGGCATTCACCACTTCTGTCTGGTCGGTATAGCCGACGACGGCGACCTTGCCGTTCGGCATTTGCTGGATGCGAAGTGCCAGCTTATCGAGCACGTCCTTGCAGTCGTTGTCTACACGTCCGGGGCGCTTGGGGTCTTTCTCAAACGTACACTCTCCCCAATCCTCGACCTCGGCCACCTTTTGCACTGCCGGAACGGTAACGCTCGCCGTGCAGCTGGTGCTCAGGTTGTGGTCGTCGGTAGCGGTTCCGGTGACAGTGATGGTGTTCCCCGCATCGGCATTGGTCGCCACCAACGTGGCCGAGGTGCCGTTGCCATTCAACTGCCCGCCGGTGCTCGTCCAGCTGTAGGTCAGCGGACGGCTCTCCGGGCTGCTGGCGGTAATGTTGATGGTGGCACTCTGATTGATGGCGATCGAGCTCGGGCTGGCCGAGCAGCTCGCCGTCGGTGGATAGTTCGGCCGCGCCTTTACGGTGAATCCGGCACTGCACGAAGCTGTGTTGTTCTTCTTCTCTTTCGCATCGGTCGCCGTACCGGAGACGGTATAGCTGCCCGGCTGCATTCCTGTCGTGTCGACGTTGGCAGTCATACCAGAGCCGGAAACCTTCGCTCCCGTGCTGCTCCAGGCGTAGGTCAAAGGATGCTTGGGATTAAAATTCTCCGCCCGAATCGTGGCCGTAACCGGATCGCCCGGGAAAACTTCTGTCGGCGAAGCCGAGCACGAGGCCGTCGGCGGCACCGGAGGCTTCCCGCCCCAGTTGAAGTACACTCCCGCGAGCGCCCCGCTCATGGTGGTATTCAGCACGAACTCTTTGTTGGTGGGCCGATAGTCCTCGTACAGGTAGCGCCAGCCGAGTCCCATCCCGATTTTGGGCGTGAAATTGTAGGAGAACAGACCGATCACCTGATAGTCGAGATTGGCTCCGCCGGCTCCGGCATTACCCGACACGGTGATCGCCGCTTTCTCGGCGAGCGGGATGATGAAGCGTGCCCCGCCCAGTCCATCAACCCAACTCTGCGACCGAACAAAGGCCGGGACTTGGATCTGCGTCCCTATCAACTGGAGGTTCTGTCCGACATACCAATAGCGGATACCGCCGAGGGCATCGATCTTGAGGTGCTCACCGTCCAGCAGCCGGTATCCGACCATCGGAGTAAAAATCGACTCCGTCAGATGGACATTGACGTAGTTCGAGGTGACGTCGGTGAACGGCGTCGCTGTGCCGTTGGCCAACTTTACCCAGAAAAAATCAATCGGTATGACCCAGCGGCCCTTGTCGGCTTCGACGGCGATCGGAATGATGCCTTTGAGGGCGTGGAAGACATCGCTGAACGGCGAACTGAAGCCCGCATCGTGGCCAAGCACGCCCACCGTTCCGTGTACGCCGGGGAACCATCCGTAAATTGAGATCGTCCCGCGCCAGCTGTCACCCGAGCTAAAGGGGCTGCCGTATTGCGGCACCGGATTTGCCGGGACAGGATCAGCGGGTGCGGCTGCAGGGGTCGCAGCGGGTGTTGCCGCGGCCGGGTCAGCGACCGTTACGTCTGCCGGCCCTTGCGCAACTGCAGGTAAACAAAGCATCAGGGTCAGCGTCACCGCGACCACCATAAGAAAGTTCTTGCAGTACGAATTCATTCCTTCTCCTCGTGACAGAACACCCGGCTATTGCCGTCGATACGCACTGCGGTTGGGCAATGCGCCTTCTGGGGGGACTTTTGGGTACCCATAAGCTTAGTCGCAACATGACTAACGGGCAACTGCCCGAAGGTACAATTTGTCCGCACGACCGTTACGGCTGCCGCGGCGGCCCGATCAATTCCGGATCACTTCTTTGGCGGCGGAGCTTGCTGCTGCTCCTCCTCCAGTTGCTTGAGCTTCATCTCCATCATGATCTTCTCCTGCTCCTTGGTGAACTTGGGGAACAGGAACGCGATTTGCCCTCGGAAGGTCCATGACGAGCCTCCCGCCGGATACACCGCATTACCATAAAACTCCAATTGCCAGTTGATCGGCTGAAAGCCCAGCTTCATGATTTTTCCTACACCGCCGCCGACGGGCACCGTCCAGACGTTGCCGCTGGTTGCCCTCCAATTGGCGGTGATGATGGGCGCCATCTGCAGGTACCAGTGGTGCTTGAGGTTGTAGTTGATGAAGTACTGCACCAGCATTTGATTCACAGGTGGGCGGCCGCCTGAACCTGCTACCGACCACACGTTATTTGCGAGCACCCCAAGTGTCCAGTGAGGCGGCTGGGTCAGAAGGACCACCGAGGGTCCCATGCTGAGCTTGCCCTGGCCGAGAATCGGGCTGGTCGCTGTGGGAATGACCAGCGCCGGTCCAGCGCCCCAGATCAGTTTGCCGGGCTTGCCGGGTGACAGAAAGAACGACGGGTTCATGTCGCCCAATCCATATTCACCGCCGCTGTTCTGGTTGGGATAAGGTTGCCAAACAAGCGGCTGAATGATTCGCGTGATCAGGTTCCACTTGTCGCTGAGCTTGACCGGTATGACTGGCTCAATTTCGAACACATCCTGCGTGCGGTTAAACGGTCCGTAACCCAGATTCGCATTGTTCTGCAACGGTACGCTGATCAGGCTGGCCACCGGATTCTGCACCGCCTTCTGCAATGCGTCCGCCTGTTCCTCCTCACTTAGGCCGGCTGGCCTCTGATCGGTAGCAGCCGGCTTCGCCTGCGGATCAGGAGGGTCCGAAGGTTCAGGATCCGCTGGCTGTTCCTTATCGGCGACGAGCTTTAGCTGCCCGTCAGCGGCTGAATGTTCGGGAGCCGCGGTCGGCGTGCTCGGGGTCGAACTCTGCGGGGTCAAGATGACCTGGTTCCCCTTGATCCTCAGGGAACTGTTCGTGAGGCGTGCTAGCGCTTCGATGTCCACATAAGACTTGCCGTTCACCTGGACAATCGGTATCTGGCCCGGCTGGCCGGCTACGACAAGCGTCAGCTTCTGCGGCACATCCTGCGACCAAGCCAGCCCCGACAAGATTAGGGAAAGCGATAACAACACGGTTCGTTTCAACACGTGAGGTCCTTTCAAGCCACAGCTGCAGTCAGCGAGGGAAATGTTCAAACTAACGAGGAAGGAAGTACTGCCTTCTCGGTCGTAACGTTGCTTCCGTTCATTACAAAGTTCGCCTAATACGGCCGCGGCGGCCCGATCAGCGGCGTCTTGACGGGCTTCGCCATGCCGTAGAAGACCACCACGCCCTGACCCGCGCCTTGGGTTTGTAGTGCTTCATCAACCTTGCCGAATGCATCTGTGTAGTTCTGCCAGTTGTTGGTAACCCAGACATCTCCTGCCGGACCGATGCCCAAGTCAACCTGCAACTGCAAACCGCCGCCGACATAGCCCCCGGGAGGCGAAATAGCCTGACCCGTCTTCACGCCAGGCGGACAGTGCTCGGTGCGAAAGCCGCACAGTTCCACGATTCCAGCCGACCAACTGCTGAAGTTGGGGATCCAGATGTTGTCGTTGCCATCGACGGTCGTCGTCCAAGGCGCAGAGATGCCATTGCCAAATACCGGAGAGAACGGTGCCTCGGTGCCGTCAGGCCGCAACACCGTGATGCTGCCGCCCGACTCGTATCCCGGCGTTTGCGCGGCCAAGGCGGGAACCAGAACCTTGGTAGCTCTTGCTCCGGCGTCGGGGTCATTGTCGAAGTTGAACTTGAACGCGCCCAGCATTTCGGCAAACTTCACCGCACCACGGGGAGAACTGCCCAATTTGTTGCTGATCCAGACGTTGCCTTGGCTGTCCACGGCGAGACCGCTGGCGGAGTATCCCACCTTGAAGGTTTCGACTTTGCTGGGATCGGATGCGGGGAAACGGACTACGTGGTCCGCGATGGCATTCGTAACCCAAATGCGGTCCTGCTGATCAATGGCGAGAGCGAACGGCCCGACGAGTTTACAGGGGTTCTTCAGCGGATCGCCCGTCTTGTTCTGACAGAAAAACTGCACCTTCGACGGGTCGCCCTGCGGAAGCTTCACGATCTGGCCTTTGAGCAGGTCGAGGGCCCAGATATCTCCGCTCGGCGTGGCGATGATGCCCTGCATCTGGCTGATCTGGCGGTTGAAGTTCCAGCCTTCCGGCGGCGAGAGCGGTTTGCCGTTCTTGTCGAACTTGGTGATGTTCTGGCCGGTAAAGCTGGTGGGCCATGCATTGTCCTGCGCGTCGAGAGTCAAGCCGAAACCGGGGCCGGCGATGCCTCCGCCCCGGAAGCCAAGAGGGCTGGGTGAAAGCGGTTTACCGTTGGGCGCGAACTTGCTGAGACCGCCGGTCCAGGAAGCGTCCTGATTCTGCGCGCCGACCGTAAAGTTATCGGCGACCCAAGCGTTGCCCTCGCTGTCGATCATCAGCTTGCCTCCGCCACTGACGCCGCCGCCGCTGAACTTAAGCGGAAATACAAAGGCACTGGGAGCGAACGTCAGATAGGGAAGGTAAGGCGCATCCCGCATCAGCTTGCCGGGAGTTCCCGGCTTAGGCAGCGGATAAAACTCATTCAGCAGCGCGAAAATCTTATCGGGATTGTGCCAGGGAAAGAATGCAACTACCTCGGTAGCCAACAACGTATCCGGCGGAGCGCCGCCGCTGGGAGGCGTGGTTGCCGCGAAAAGTTGGCTGCACGCATCCGGCTTCACTCGCGTGATGCAACCGGCCATCACGTCGGCGAGCGTACCGAAGTTGGCCATTGTCGGCGTCTGCGCGCTGTTCAGGCCGTCCAGAATGGTCGGCCCCCAGCTGCCGGTTTCAAGATCGACAAAGTTGGGTACGTTAACCGCGGCAATCCGCAGTTGAAGCGGTGAGCCCTTGATGGTGGTGTTGTCGATGAGCTGCCCGTGCGTCACAACCGATGCGATGGTCGTGAACTCGTTGATTACGACGCGCGCCGGAGGTGTGCTCCCCACGACCGACAACAGCGCGATCGCTGGATTGTTACCCGCTGCCTTGTTCACGGCCGACACGCCGCCAGCGGCTACGAGGTAGAGGCTTGCGTCCGGAGCCACAGCTCCACGTACCGAAAAGTTCCCGTTGGCGTCGGTCTTGGTTTGCGCGAGCTGTTTGGGAGCGCCCGCACTCGCCGCCCACAAAGTGACGGTGGATTGTGCAACGGGCGCCCCTCCGCCCATCATCTGGCCTTTGATATCGGCGGCAGAAGCCTGACCAATCGAGAACAGAATACAAAGGGCAAGTGCCCCCAACGTCAGCGTTCGAACGCATGGTCTGTGATCCATTTTTTCCTTCTCCTCGGACGTCTTTTCGATCCGGTGATACGAATCAGTTGCCAAATACAGTTTTTCCGCACGCCCTACAGCCGAGCCCTTCCAAAACTATTGCTTCTTGTGCTTTCCGTTCTGGGCATTGAGTGCCAGATCTTCGGCAGCACTCTCGTCAGAGTCCTGGAGCTCGGCCAACAACCCGGCGTCCGTCAGGTCCAGAGGATGTGAGTTCTTCCAGTCGTTATGGGTCACTTCGTGCAATCGTCCCACAACATCCTCATCGCGCACCTCGATAGCGCACTCCCGTCGGCTGTCGAAACTCCCGGGCGCCAGGTTGATCGAGCCCACGATGCCGCGAACGTTGTCCGCCAAAAGCAATTTGGCGTGCAGCTTGAGTCCCTTCAGCTTATGGACCTTTACGCCCACGTCGTCGAGAATGCGCAAACCGCCGACGCCTTCCAGCAGCTTCTCTTTTTTCAGCTTGTGAGGCGCGCGGGCCATCACATGGATCTTCACGCCCCGTTCGCGAGCGCGAACCAGGCGTTCAATGATGGCCGGGTCCTGATAGCGCTCATTCTGCAGCCACAAGGTGTGCTTGGCCTCGTCGATGAATCTGCCGATTCGCTCGCGACCATTGCCTACGCACCAGATCAGGTGCGAATGTTCGCCTGAAACGAAGGGCTTCCGCGACCAATCGGCATCGAAGCACTCCATGACCTCCGCGACTTCATGATGTGCGCTCGTGACCACAGCATAATCCCGGGTTTCGGTCAGGTCTTTGGGCTCCCAGTTGAACGACATGATGAAGGCCGTTTCATCGTCAACCACCATCGACTTCTCGTGCGTAAGGTCGAACTGCGGATTGCCGTCGAGCACATCGACGCCTGCCGACTTCAGCAGCTTGCGGGTTTCATCGTTCTCCGACTCACCGCTTCTGCGGGCAGGATTCAGCATCACCCGCACCGACACCCCGCGTTTCCGGGCTGCAATTACGGCCTGCAGGACCGCAGGGTCGGAAAACAGGAACATCTTGATGCGCAGCGACTTGGAGGAATGGTTGATGGCGTCCAGAATCGGACGCGCGGAATCATCCGGCAGAACAATCAGCGAGCGTGACATGTCAGTTCCAGTTTACTTTCTGTGCTGCCCCGGCCGGAAGACTCACGACCCGGAGACGGAAGCCGCATCCTCAAATTGGGTGCGATGGAGTTGTGCGTAAATGGCGTTCTTGGCCATCAATTCGTCGTGCGTACCGCTCTCGGCCACGACGCCTCCGGAGATCACAATAATCTGGTCGGCATCTCGGATGGTCGTCAGCCGATGCGCGATGGTGATAACGGTTCGACCTTTCATCAAACGCTCCAGCGCCTCGATGACCAGCTTCTCAGACTCGCTGTCGAGCGCCGCGGTCGGCTCGTCGAGCAGCAGGATGGGATTATTGCGGACCATGACTCGCGCGATCCCAATGCGCTGCCTCTGGCCGCCCGAAAGCGTCGATCCGCGCTCACCGACCATAGTGTCATAGCCTTGGTCCAGTCGCGAGATGAACTCATGCGCGTTGGCGAGCTCCGCCGCTTCGATAATCTCCTGCCGCGTGGCGTCGGGCCGGCCAAAAGCGATGTTTTCCGCGATGGTGCCGTGGAAGAGCACGGTCTCCTGCAAGACGTAGCCGACCTGGTCGCGCAGCGAAGCCAGCTTGAAGTCGCGGACATCTCGTCCGTCGATTTTCACTGTGCCTTGAACGGGATCGTAAAACCTCGGAATCATGCTGACCACGGTTGACTTCCCGCTTCCGGTAGGACCGACAATTCCGACCAACTGTCCGGGCTTGATGGTGAAGCAAACGTCCTGCAGCACAGGATTCTTGACGTCATACGCGAAACCAACATGCTCAAACTCAATTTGCCCTCGCACCGCAGGGGCTTCGACGGCATCGCTCTTCTCAGGAATAACGGTGTCGGTGTCGAGAATGGCGCGAACCCTTTCTACTCCGACAGCCGCTTGGGCAATCGCATTGGTCGTGGTCGCGAGGTCCTTCACCGGCTTGAAGAACTTACTGAGGTACGACAGGTAAACGGTCAACGCGCCGACCGTCATCACCTCCTCCAAAATAAGGTAGGCACCGCGCCACAACACCACTGCCGTGCAAACGGCGACCGTTACTGTAACCGCAGGCGACAGCAGTGACTTGATGCTGCGAGCCTTCAGCGCCGCATCGACCGTGGCCTTGCTGACGTCGGCCAATTCCTTCTGTTCCAGGTCTTGCCGCCCGAACGCCTTTACCGACTCAATCGACTCCAAATCCTGCTGCACCACGGCCACGATTTGGGATTGCTCCTTCCTCACCTCGTGGGTTGCCTTCTTTACCGCCTTCTTGAAGCGCGATACGAACAGCAACAGGAAAGGCGTGACACCGACCGCGATCAGGGTGAAGTCCCAGTTCAGCCAGAACATCAGGGCCAGCATGCAGACAATGGTCAGCAGGTCGACCAGGATATTCAGCGTCGAGGACGACGCGAAGCCCTGAATCGTCTGGATGTCGGTGGTGATGGTGCTTAACATCGCGCCTGTCTGGTGAGTGCTGTAGTAACCCAGCGAAAGGCGCTGCAAGTGATGGAATGTCCGCAGGCGCAGATCGTTCGCAACCCATTGGCCGACGCTTTCGGTGTAGTAGTTGTCGACATAGGTAGCAATGGCGCCCAGGACGGCGATCAGTACATAAGCGCCGGCCGCAATGGCCGCAATGTGCATCTGATGTCGGCCATCCATCAACGGATGAAGCAGACGCTCCAGCCACGGCGACATCTTGTGATGGCTGACTACATTGTCGAGGATGACTTTCAGTGGCCACGGAGTTGCCAAGCTCATCGCGGTCTCTACCAGCATGGCCAGCAGAATGACCAACAGCGTGCCGCGATAGGGACGAACGAGCTCACGGATGAGTCGCAACATACGACTATCTGCCTCACATACGCGCGCCGGTCAGTGGAGGACCGTCGCGCGGATCTAGCTGTCTGAAACTTGGATACTAATCAGATGACGACTTGGCTTGCAAGTGCAACGCAACGAAAAAGGGCACCGCGAACGCTGCCCTTGTATCCACTGCAAACCGCTTTGACGCCAGAAATTTGAATTCGAGGAATTAGCGTCGCGCAGTTGCGCTGCAATCGTTCTACTTCGGAGTGTTGGTGGCTGGAACCTTGTGCGGTGCGGGAGCGGCAGCGTCTTCGCACGGTCACGGAGCTTCGGCCAGTTGTATCAACTTACCGGCCGGATCGAGCTGGGTAATCCGGAAACTGCGAACCTGTCCTACTTCGAACGGATGAGGCGCCGCGGTGGTAGAAGCTGCGCCACCCTTCCAACGCGCCATGAGCATCGAGCTAAGGTCAGCCACGTTGCCCGCGGAGCCGCCGCCCGTCCGGTTTGAGGCTGTGGCTGAAGCCGATACCGGCGGGCAAAGCCCGTACACGCCACTGCCAAACTCCACCTGTGCCCCGTTCTCCGAGATGGCATATACCCTCCCGGTGACGACGTCGCCTACCGTGTGCTCAGCCAGAAACTCGTCCATGTCGGTCGGCAGAAGCTGTTTCATACTAAGCCGAATCAGCCGCTTCTCAGGATCGATGGAGACCACCTGCGCCTTCACTTTTTGTCCCAGCTTCAGGACTTCCTGGGGATGGTTCAGCCGCTTCTCGGCGCTGATTTCGCTGATGTGGACGAGCCCCTCCACTCCCTCGGTGATCTGCACAAACGCGCCAAACTTGGGCAAGCTGGTGACGGTCCCTTCGATCGCCGAGCCTGCCGGGAACTTCTCGGCCGCGCCGGCCCATGGGTCTCCCAAAGCCTGTTTGAGGCCGAGCGAAATGCGACGCTCGGCGGTATTGACTGCCAGTATCACGGCCTCCACCACTTCGCCTGGCTTCACCAGATCGCTGGCTGTGCGCACCTTTTTGGCCCATGACATTTCAGAGACGTGGACCAGGCCCTCGACACCGGGCTCCAGTTCGACGAACGCGCCAAAATCGGCCACGCGCGTGACGGCGCCGCGGATGCGATCTCCCACATTGTATTTGCCCGGAACAGAATCCCACGGATGCGGCTGCAGCTGCTTCATGCCTAGGGAAATGCGCTGTTTCCCCGCGTCGAGCTTCAGGACCTTGGCTTCGATCTCCTGGCCCACCGTCAGCACATCTTCCGCCTTATTGACCCGGCTCCAGGAGATATCGCTTACGTGCAGCAGGCCGTCAATGTCGCCCAAGTCAACGAACGCACCGTAATCCATGAGGCTGCGGACGGTGCCTCGCACCGTCTCACCCTCCTGAATTCCCGCATAGCGCTTGTCCTTCAGAGAACGCGCTTCTTCTTCCAACACCGCGCGACGATCGACCACGACATCTTCGTCGGTTACGTCGAGCTTGGTAATACGGCAGCGAATCTCCTGCCCGACCAGCTCTTCAAGCTCGGCCGCGTCACGAGTTGCGCTTCGGGAAGCGGGCATGAATGCGCGAACCCCGACATCGACACTCAGTCCGCCCTTCACTACGCCCGTGACCGTACCGACGAGGGTGGCTCGAGTAGTGAACGCCTGTTCCAGAGCAGACCAGTCTTTGGGGACGGCGACGCGAGTGCGCGAGAGCAAATAGTAGCTGTCGGCGTCGCGGCCCTTTACCGACACGATGATCTTGTCGCCGGGCTTGGCGTCCGGCACATCGGTGAGTGGCAACGTGCCTTCGCTCTTGAAGCCGATGTCGAGCAGGACGGCATCGGCAGTGACGGCGATGACAGTGCCTTCCAGGCGCCGAGCGCCGTCTTCGGAAACGCAGGCGTGCTCGCGCTCGTATGCGGAGAGAAGCTGATCGAACGATTCGGTGGATTCGGGAGTTTCAGGGGTTTCGGGCTGGTTGGGATCAGACATGATGAATTAAGACCGAATCCAGAATATCAGTGGGAAGGCGTTCGCCGGGTGCCCCGTCCGGCCTTCCTTTGGCCGCGTGGGGCTTTTGACTTCCTCCTTCGCCTCCGACCCGGCGCTTTAGACTGGGACGTCGAAGGACCACCGCCGATGGCCACCGCAGGCGAGTTAACTTACGATATCGCCCTGTTCTCACTCGCAATCATAGCGTTCCGAAGGAAGCTGTCTGGGCACGACCCGGTCTTCAAGCCCTCGGCGCTCCGAGGTAGCACGATGCTCCTGGCCGGGTTATCATCTGGCAAGGGCAGAGTGCAGCATGTCTCTCTGGTTGCCAACGCGCTTGTATATCTTGGTAATCATCACCTGTTCCCTCGCCTACGGGCAGGTGGAAAACAGCGGCTCACCATCCTCAGCGGCCACCATCTCAACAAGCTCGCGCAATGTCGTTCTAAACGTCATTGTCACCGATCGCGTCGGAAAGCCGATCCAAGGCCTCAAGGCACATGATTTCCTTGTGCTGGAAGACGACAAGCGCCAGCAGGTGAAGGGCTTCGAAGAGCACCGGTCAAATGCTGGGCCCTCGAAAGCGACCCTGCCGGTGAGGCTCCCCGCCGATACCTATACCAATTACGTTTCTGGCGGCGAGACGGGAGCGATCAACATCATCCTGTTTGATTCCCTGAACACCGACCGGATGAATCTCACGGCGGCGCGTCAGCAACTTTTGTCGTACCTGACGAAGGTTCCCGAAAACTCTCGCGTTGCGCTGTTCACGCTCGACGGTGAGCTGCATCTGGTGCACGGCTTCACCGACGACACTCATGCGTTGATCGAGGCCGCGCAACAGCTCTCGACCACCCCTAACCCGACGCTGCGCAAGGCGCGCGATGTCACCGAGGAGCTGGTCGAGGCGCGGATGGTGCACCTCGATCGCAATCCGGCGATGTACGCCGCGCTTCAAAGGTTCTTGTGGGTCGAGTATGACTCGAAAGTCGCGTCGCGTGCCCTAATTACGATGGAAGCGCTGAATCAGCTGGCCCGCAGCATGGCGGTCTACTCGGGCCGCAAGAACCTGATCTGGATTTCCGGCGGGATTCCCTTCGACCCGGCCGACACCGCTCCGCAGATGCAGAAGACGGCTGCGCTGTTGGCGGAGACCCAAATCGCGGTATATCCCATCGACGTGCGCGGTGTTGCCTACCTGGGAGCCGATGGAGCGGCTCTTAGCCCCGACGTCTACCTCCCCTATGGAGGCGAGTACAGCCAGCGATCGGGTCAGGCTCAAGAACTGTCTTCGGTACACGAAACCATGCTAAACATAGCTCACCTCACAGGGGGGCACGCCTACTTCAACAACAACGACATTCCCGGACAGATTGCCCAGGTCGTCCAGTCCGGCGCGAACTACTACACACTGGCCTATCGCCCTGAGAACCAGCTTTGGAATGGCAAGTTCCGGAAAGTCTCTGTGAAGCTCTCGCAGCCCAACCTGAAGGTGCAGTGTCGCCCGGGCTATTACGCTGTGACCGATCCGTTCCGCTCACCAGATGTCGAGCGCACCTTCTCGCTGGCCATGCAGCCCAGTGTGCCTCCGTCCACTGCTCTGATTATCCAGGCCAGAGTATTACCCAAGGAAGGCGAGAACACCGCGGTCATCGACTTCCTTGTCGACGTTCATGATCTGCAGTTCCTGATGTCGGCCGACCACCGCCCGCAGCCGAACGTGATGTTTGTCGCTGCAGCCTGGGACGCCCAAGGTGCTCCGAAGGGAAGCGTGACCGGGACCTATCAGCAAATTCTTCAGCCTGCCGATCTGCAGGTGCTTATGCGCACCGGACTGCGCCTACAGCAAGCACTGCCGCTGAAGCCCGGCACCTATCAGCTCCGCCTGGGCGTGGTCGACCGCCTCTCCGGTCGGATGGGCACGATTGATGTGCCGCTCACCATAAAGCCAAGCTAGAATGAGCTTCGCTGTTCACCGTTCGCGTCCAGCCGCCAGCTATCAGCAAAACGTCGTCACGCTGATTTGAGGAGCTCACGACGGTAAAGGGGTTGCATTTCGCTCCCTTAAGCGTCCCTGACACAAGTCGCGGCTGAGCCGACGACCTGCACACTGTGCAATCCGTGCATACATGGCTCAGAACTCGAGAACGGCGAGCCACTCGGAAGATCACCGTAGGGATGGGTCGGCCTAGATAGCTGTTGTGACATCGCCAACTCGTATGTAATCCGGCTGAGCGCCGTTAGCCGGAATAACGTACGCAATGGCCTGTTTCACTCGCTATCGTGTCGGCTGCAAGACGATTGGAAGCGTTTCCGATCCAGGCCCGGCTGGGAGAGCTTCTAGCCCGCATTTCTCAACAAAGGAATAGGAAAGGCTGTCATTTCGTGGCATAAGTGTTATTGCGAGTAGCAATTACGCCGACGAAAGGAGACAGCCTTATGGCTACAGAGTGTAACCAAGAACCGTTTCCATTTCATCCCCTAAATCAGCGAGAAGTACGCGGTCAGTTTGACGGCGGAGCCATTACCAGCGACGCTGGGGGTTTGCTATTGCGCGAAGTGGAGAAGCAGACAGGCATCATCCGGCAATTCGCCAGCTGCTTTACGGACTATCGGGATCCGGAACTGGTGGAACACGGGGTGGCGGAGTTGGTGGCGCAGCGGATTTACGGACTGGCTTTGGGCTACGAGGATTTGAACGATCATGAGGAGTTGCGGCGCGATCCGCTGTTGGCGGTGTTGGTGGAGAAGCAGGATCTGAGCGGGGAAAAGCGGCGGCGGGCCAGCGATCAGGGCACCGCCTTGGCGGGCAAGAGCACCCTCAACCGTATGGAACTGGGGGCGGCGAAGTTGGGGACAAAGGAGCGGTATAAGAAGATCATCCTGGACGAGGCCGCCGTCGACCGGATGCTGGTGGAGGTTTTTCTGCAAGCCCATCGCGACCCCCCGCAAGAGATGGTTTTGGATTTAGATAGCACCGACATTCCGCTGCACGGGGAGCACGAAGAGCGGTTCTTCCACGGCTACTACGGGCATTACTGCTACCTGCCGTTGTACATGGTCTGTGGCGAGTATGTGCTGTGCGCCCGCCTGCGGCCGTCGAATAGCGATGGAGCCAAAGGCAGCGTAGCGGAGGGGGAACGAATCGTGGCCCAGATCCGGCAAGCCTGGCCGCAGGTGCGGATCCTTTTGCGGGGTGATTCCGGCTTCTGTCGAGACGAGTTGCTGAGCTGGTGCGAAGGCCATGGGGTGGACTATGTCGTGGGCTTGGCGCAAAACCCGCGATTACTGCGAGAGATTGCGGCGGCGAGCGCACAAGCCGCGAGCCAGTATCAGCAAAGCGGGAAAGCGGCGCGGGTGTTCACGGAGTTTGTCTATCAAACCAAAGACAGTTGGTCACGAGCCCGGCGAGTGATTGCCAAGGCGGAACACTTGGAGAAAGGGGCGAATCCCCGCTTCGTGGTCACCTCGCTGAGCCCGCAAGAAACGGTATTTCCCGCCCCCTCCCGCTGGGGGGCGCAGAGCTTGTATGAGGAGTTTTACTGCGCTCGCGGGGACATGGAAAACCGGATCAAGGAACAGATGATGTTGTTTGCCGATCGCACCAGCACGTCCTGGATGCGGAGCAATCAGATCCGGCTCTACTTTTCCACCGTGGCCTACCTGTTGATGCAGGGCCTGCGGCGGCTGGGGTTGGCGGGCACCGAACTGGCCAAGGCGCAGTGCAACACGGTGCGCTTAAAGTTGCTCAAGATCGGAGCCCAGATTCGCATCACCGTACGCAAGGTTTGGGTGTCGCTATCGACGGGCTATCCATATCTCGAGCTATTCCGCCGGGTGCATCGGCAGTTGCAGGTTGCAGCTCTGCGCTGCTGAAAGGGAGGCAGACGAATTTGGACGAAACGCTGAGTTGAAGGAGTAGTGTGTCTTGCCCAGACAAAAAATCGACAAACTACGGCCGAGGGCGCCAAGAAAGACCGCCAGAAAAGACCGGCACCATGATTTCCGGCAATTGAGCACGCTCCGCGTGCGGATCGAGCTGGTTTTTACTGCTCCCCTCCCTCTCTGTGAGACATTCGGGCTAGCGGCCCAGCCAACTCAGTAATGCTCCCAAGTGACCGACCACTGTTCATCGGGCCGAGCCGACCGGATGATGAGGTGCCCATCTCCGGTGAACTGGTAAACGCGAGGAAGGTTTTTGCCGACGAGGAGGTCGCGCGTGACCGATCCCTGAATGTGATGGGTCAACGTGTGCGTCGCTTCATCTAAGTCGTAGCTTCCGAAAGAAGCCTCGTACCCATTCTGGACGTACTCATTCGATAGAGCATTTGCCGACTTGGGGTACATAAGCTGCACTGACATATGACCGTCACGCGTGTAGATAAGCATGCCCTTCGGCTGCGGGATGTCCGCGGGCTTTCCACCCGGTCCCGGCGCATCGATGTGGACCAGATGCCACGCCCCGATCAGCTTTTCCCTTGCGGAGTCATGGCCTGCTACTTGATTCTTTGCAGATTGAGCTTGACTAACGCCAGCGATTGCGAAAACCGTAGCTAATACGCCACAATACAGAGCTTTCATTTTCGGTTTCTCCCGCCGATTGCTGCTCACCGGCCCTCCAGTGTCACCGACGACTACGATCCATACAGTAATGCATTCACTGGCAAGATCAACAAAATCGTTGTCCAAATCAAACCGGCGAGGAGAACAAGGGCACCGTCTCGCCTTCACCGGGTGGGACAAGCTGAGCTTTAGCTGTCGTGAAATCGCCAATTCGTGGGTAATCTGCTTTGAGCGCGTTCCGGTCGGGATAACGTACGCAATGGCCTGTTATCACTCGCTAACAAAGCTCGGTACCTGAGCAGGGTGTCGAACGTCATAGTTGCCGAATGGGTCAAACGGCTCATCGACGAAGCGAAACACCAGCCGACTGCAAGGAGTTACGAAGCTGTTCCTCGTATCAGCGCTGCTGGGCACCTTCAATGACGTTGAACCGCAACGAGACCCAATGCCCAGCTTCGTGGATTTGAACTTGCGGAACAATTGAGGCGGTGGGGTAGCCAATGGCGGCGTAAAGTCTACGCACTGATTCCAGTGTCTCTCGAACCTTGCTCGTGTCGAGAATGTCTTCGGGGTGAATCTGAGAAAGTGAAAAGACTTGCTCCGAAGGCACGGCATTTATGCCCAAAAACATGACCTCGCGCACTTTGTATCGTGCACCTTCAATGACTTCAACGTTCACCCAAGGGTATTGAGTCGCTTGCAACAGCTGTACCCGAACATTGCCGCGTGCCTCCGCTATGCCCGTATCGGAGTGATGGTCCACCTCATCAGCCCGCAAGACCATAGAACCCGTTGTCATTTCAACATTCCCCTGACATCGGATAAGGGCTCCTTCTGTCTGTTGGCTGCTCGAACTTAGCCTGACTTCGAAACTGCCACTGCGCTGCCCTGTAGCTGCTGCAACGAAGCTACAGACAAGGAGGAGGAGCAACACAACCCGTTTCATAAAGGGCACCTCCGTTATTGGGCTATTATGTCCCTGTGCCTCAGCGGTTGGCAACGCTTACTGTCGCGAAATCCGTAGTGCCGTATCGACAGTGCTCCGCAGGCAGAACGCGGGGATGGCGATAACGACGGGCGGAGCATTGTCGATAGGGCGATTTGCAGTAAGCCGCTAGCGCGTCTCTATGGGGATTGAATGCGGTTCGAGGGCTGGCGGGATATAGCGTGGGCAGTCTTGGCAGCATGCTGGGGAGGCAGGCACCGCCACCCGGACGGAGATTGCAGGGTGGTTGGATAGAGGACTGGTGTGCAGGAGGTTGGTGCAGGCGATTTTGGGCACAAGGGTGCTGCGACCAGCGCTGGACTGGTTAGCGTGGGTCTGCGAGTTGATCTCCGCGTAGTCATAGGGGAGTTCAGGAAGAGTTGATCGGTTCGGTGGACGCGAAGGTTGTGCAGGTTGCCAAGGCATAGGCTGAAAGCCGGGCGATGATGTGCAGGGTTCCGCGCTGACAACTGGGGCAGCAGCGATGGAGAGCCTGTTGCTGCAGTGGAGTGAGAATCGCGGTTGGCTGTGTAGCGGCTGCGCGAAGATGGAGTCGGCAAAGGGCGAGTGCCCGTCGGCGATTGCGGTTGGCGAGCAAGCCGAAGTGGCGGATCTTGACGAAGCCCGAGGGCAGGACGTGGAGCAGGAAGCGGCGGATGAACTCGACCGCATCGAGGTTCATGACCTTGATGCGGTTGTTGTGTTTGGAGTCGCGCCAGCGAAAGCGCACCTGGCCGTTAACGAGATCGAGAAGCCTGCCGTTGGCGATGGCAACGCGGTGAGTATAGCGGGCCAGGTACTGCAGCACATGCTCAGGTCCGCCGAAGGGTGGCTTGGCATAGACGACCCATTGCATGGAACGCAGCCGCCGCAACAGCGAGTGGAACTGACGCGGGTCGGCGAGATTGGCTATGGTGCCGAGGCAACGGAGTTCTCCTTTCTTATAAGCCTGCTGGAGGAAGGCCAGCATCTTCCCCCGGAACAGGCGGCTGAGTACGCGCACCGGCAGGAAGAAGCCGGGTCGGCAGTCGATCCAGCGGGAATGATCGAGGGCGAGTCCACCGGCGGGGACCAGGCAATGCAGGTGAGGATGGTGGCGCAAGTCCTGGCTCCAGGTATGGAGTACGGCGAGTACCCCGATGCGTGCACCGAGATGGCGAGGATCAGCGGCGATCGCGAGCAGGGTTTCTGAGGCGGCGCGAAACAGCAGATCGTAGAGCAAGCGCTGGTTGCGGAGTGCCAGCGATGCCAGTTGCTGGGGCAGGGTGAAGACGACGTGGGAATAGGCCACCGGCAACAGGCTGGCCGCCTGCCGGCTGAGCCAGCGATCGCGGGCGGTGGACTGGCACTTGGGACAATGCCGGTTGCGGCACGAGAGATAGCTGACCGTCTGATAGGAACAGGCGTCGCACTGTTGCAGGTGAGCGCCGAGGGCGGCGGTGCGGCATAGTCCGATGTCACGCAGGGCCTTGTGCTGCTGGCGAGAGAGAACCGGTCCCCACCGTTCGAGGAACTGTTCCTGGTGAGCGTGAAAGACATCGGCTACTTCGAGCCGATGCAGTCTCATCGTCTTCTGCCATCTCCATCGGAAGTGGTGATGTCGCGAATCGCCAGATCATCGAGCGGGCTGGCGGTGGCATGCAGTCGGTGTTCGGAGACATGCAGGTAGCGGGCGGTGGTCTCCAGGTCGCGATGGCCGAGCAGCAGTTGAATGCTACGCAGATCGGTGCCAGCGTCGAGCAGGTGGGTGGCAAAGGAATGTCGCAGCACATGCGGGCTGAGCGGCTTGACCATGCCCAACTGGCGGCGCAGATTCTGGCAGACGAGGCGGACCCCGCTATCGCGCATCGGTTGCTTGGGTAATCTTCCGGGGAAGAGCCATTCCTCGGGTTTGCGCCAACGCCAGTAGATACGGAGCAACTGCAGCAGCTTGGGCGAGAGCATGACCTGGCGGGGGAAGTTTCCCTTGCCGGCGCGGATGTGGATGATCATGCGTGGGCTGTCGATGTCGGTGACTTTCAGATCCAGGGCTTCCTGGCAGCGCAACCCGGCGCTGTAGAAAGTAGCCAGCAGAGCCCGATGCTTCAGGTTCACCGTGCTGTCGAGCAGGGCTCGGACTTCTTCCCGGCTCCAGACCACGGGCAGCTTGCGGTGCACCTTCGGCTTGGCGACCTCATGGTCGAACCAGGTTTGCTTCAGCGTCCGCGTATAGAGAAACTTCAAGGCCGCCATGCGCACCTGCAGGGTTTGCCAGGCCAGCTTCTTCTCGTTCAACAAATAGAGCTGATACTGGCGTACCTGCTCAGGGCCCAACTGGTCAGGCGACTTACGGAAATAGCGGGCGAAATCGGCGACCGTCGCGGTATAGGCGCGAATGGTCTGTGGGGAATAGTTGCGCAGCCGGAGTTCTTCCTGCATGCGTTGACGTAGTACGGTCATAGACACCTCCTTCAGGTGTCCATGAACTCTACCCAATCAACACTCTGCACACCTTTGCCGCGCTAGCGGCTTAGTGCAAATCGCCATCCAACACGTAATCTGAGTTATCCCTGCCGGGTGCCCCATCCGGCCTTCCTTTGGCCGGGTGGGTCTCTTGGCTTCCCCCGCCTCTGTGGTGAAGACCTTTCTGGACCAAGTCGATCCGTCTTCATCCGTGTAAATCCGTGGTTGCTTTGTCTTCTCCTTCCTTCCGTGGACGGATCTTTTTTCTTCTCCGTGCTCTCTGTGTTCTCCTGGTGAAGACGGTTTTCGTCCAAATCCGATCCGCGTTCATCGGCGAAATCGGCGGTTGCCTTCGCCTTTGACTGTTGCCTAATCCTTCTCCGTGTCCTCCGTGCCTCCGTGATGAATCCGCTCCTTCCTATTTCGGGAATTTTTGGTTACTAAAGTTTTTTCGCCTTCACTTTTTCCCTGACATCTCCTCCCCAACCGCGCTATCTTGAGGCGTTTTGCGGGCGTCTGAGCCCGCAGCCGAGATCCTGAGCGAGGCCGCCATGACGGTCGAGTCGAAGGACCCCGGTCTTCGCCCCACCCGGGCGAACGCCATTTTGTTCTTTACAAACTTTGCGCACTAACCCCTTTGTTTGTGCGACTTTGGCCGTAAGCTACTGTGTTTGCCCAAACTTACCGCCAGTCGTGCAATAAACCCTGTGTTTTCAAGAAGGCTGGGAGGGGGGTACCCCATCATCGAAGGGAAGATCTGGCCAATGCAATACGAAACTTGTCGTCACGTCAAAGAAGACGGAACCTACTGCGGATCGCCTGCTCTGCGCGACCGCCAATACTGCTATTACCACCTCATGCAGCGTGGACGCCGCTTGCGTCGCGCCCGCGCTCTGCGCGACAACCAGCCTTACCGCGTCGATATTCAGTCGTTAGACAATCCCTACGCCGTGCGCACTACCCTCACCGAGATCGCTCAGGCCCTCGCTGCCGGCCAGCTCGACTCGGGTGTCGCCGGCAAGCTTCTCTATACGATCCAGCAGGTCACCTCAGCCAACCGCCGCATCGAGCAGATCGAAGCCGCAGCGGCAGCCAATGCGCAACCCCATGCCGACGCCAGCTCGCGTGTGCAGGAATGGCCCGACTTTGAAAAACAATTCGGTCTCCCGCCCGGCGCCGATCTCGATGCCGAAACCGATGCAGTCCTGCAAAAGGCTGATAAGGAGGCCGAACTGCGCCAGGCCCACGCCTTCCCCATGCCTCCACCCGGCGTCCGTCCCGGCTCCGCCGCCTATCATCTTTTCCGCGATGAGACTTATCAGACCATGCGCTTGACGATCAACGAAATGCGGCATCAGCTCCGTGACTACAACGAACAGAAACGTCAGCAGTTTGAAAAAATGAAAAAGGAGATGATGTCAGCGACAACCGCGCCCGACCGTCGCGCCGACAGCGCTTAGTGGCCTGACACGAAGTGCGTGAATGAATTTTTCAGCAGCCTACGAAGACGGGACTTGCATTCACTTCTTCCAGAACTTCCACGAGCCTGGCGTCTGCGGTGGCGGAGGAGCAGGAGGCAATTCCACTTCTTTTGGAAGCGTACCGTCAAGACGTTGCTGTGCCTCGTCCATCGCCTGGTAGGGATCGCGCCCGGTGACTTCCTGATACCACGCGGGATGATGCGTCCATGCCCAAGGCTCACTGACGGTGCCGCGAGTCATGGCTTGAATGGTGCCGGGTTCGCCGAAGGTGCTGAGATAGATGTGGACGAAGATGCCTGCAAGCATGATCAGCGCCGAAATATCGTGAATCACATAGGAAAGAGACACGAGAATTCGGCCGAAGATTTCGGGGAACCACATGATGACGCCGGTGATTACGTATGCGATCGAGCCGCAGACGATTTCCCAGAACATCGCCTTCTGTCCGGCATTAAAGAAGCCAACGTAGGGAGGCTCCGCCTTATGACGACTGGTAAGGTAGTCGGGCAAATGCTTCATCCACTTCGAGTCACTGGGTCCCCACTTCATGACGCCTAGCCAATTGATGACCTGAAGCGTGAAAAAGAAGACGAAGCCGAGCCCGAACCAAGGATGCAACAAGCGGGTCATGGCTCCGCCGCCGAACAATGGCGTGAAGAAGCGGAAGATCCAGGGCAGGTAGATGCCGAACCCGGAGAGCAGAGCCAGGAAGAAAAAGATGCCGTACATCCAATGCAGAAAGCGGGCATAAGCGCGGTGACGCAGCAGTTCGCCGACGTACACTACGGTGCGGCCTATGTGGTTGATGAAGCCCGCCGATTCAAATCGTTCCGCTGGCGTCGCCATCTAGTTCTCCTTCCTGCGGTCGAGGCCGCCATCAATTTCCTTGACTGGTGGCTGGGGCTGGGTGCGGAGCGGTCCCTCGAGGACGTAATGCATAACCACGCCAACGAAGCTCAGCATCGAAACAAACAGTCCGACCGGCTTGAACCACTCCTTCCAAACGGTGAAGGCGAGCGGGATGCGCGGCTTGGCTGGAAGTTCGCCGTATTTCTCCGGCTTGGTGATGTCATGCAGGACGTAAATCACATGCGTGCCGCCGATGGTGTCGGGGTCGTACACACCTGCGTCCTTGAAGCCGGAGACATCGCGCAACTGAGTCGCGCGCTTTTCGGCTAGGAACTTCATGTCGTCTTTGGTACCGAAGTGCAGGCAGCCCGTGGGACACGATTTGATGCAAGCCGGCTCCAACCCCGCTCCTACTCTGTCAGAACACAGCGTGCACTTATACACCTTCTTGGTTTCCGGGTTGAATTTGGGGATGTTGAACGGGCATCCGGAAACGCAGAATTGGCAGCCAATGCAGTTTTCCTGCTGGAAGTCGACGATGCCGTTGGCATATTGCACGATGGCGCCGTCAGCAGGACAGGCACGCAGGCAACCCGGATCTTCGCAGTGCATGCACTGGTGTTTCCGCATGAGCCAGGCGAAGCTTCCGTCGGCATGCTGGGACTCATTGAACTTGATGAGGTTCCAGTAGTTCCAGTTGGTGTCGGGCATGGTCTGGTAGGTGTTGTCGAAATATGTGGTTTGGAACGGCATATCGTTCCATTCCACGCAGGCTACTTCGCACGCCTTGCAGCCGATGCAGGTAGTGGTGTCGATGAGCTTGCAAACCTCCGGTTCGCGGGACATGCCCTTGCCGGCTATGGGCCCGGGATGGGCCGAGATTTGCTGGATCTGGAGTGTTTTTCGATCTGCCATCTCTGCCTCCCTATACTTTCTCGAGCTTCACCAGGAAGCCCTTGAATTCCGGTGTGTAGGCATTGGGGTCGGTCACCGTTGGGGTAAGCCGATTGGCGGGCATCTTCGAGGTGCGGCCTTCATCCTCGGAAATTCCCTTGAAGCCCCAGTGAATGGGAATGCCGACCTGGTAGAGCTTTTTGCCATCGACCATCATCGGCTTGATGCGTTTGGTCACCATGGCCTTGGCGATGTAGTCGGCACGAATGCTGCTGACCTTGAGCTTTTCCCCACCGCGAATTCCCATCTGATCGGCGAGCTCGGCAGGGACCTCGATAAACGGCTCCGGCACCAGTTCGACATTCATGGGATTGTTCTTGGTCCAGTAGTGATAGTGCTCGGTGAGCCGGTAAGTCGTGCAGATGATGTTGTAGCCCTCGTTCGGCTTGGCGTACTTGTCCAATGGCGTATTGAACTTCTTCACCACCGGATTGCTGGACTGATCGGGGTGGAGAGGATTCAAGATTGGACTTTCGATGGGCTCATAATGCTCGGGCATGGGACCGTCAGCGAACGCGCCAAGAGGAACGAAGATGCGTCCGATCCCTTCGGGATTCATGATGAACGGGCCCATGTGCTCGTCGGGCTTGGAGTCGGGCTTGAAGTCGGGGACATCGTTGCCCACCCACTTTTGCGCGGTCTCGTTCCACCAAACCTGCTTGCGTGTGGGATCGTAAGGCTTGCCGGCGAGATCGCAGGAAGCGCGGTTGTAGAGCACGCGGCGATTGGCGGGCCAAGACCATCCCCAGTTGGGATAAATTCCCAGACCGGAAGGATCTTCGGTACCGCGGCGCTGCATCATGGGGCCGGCTTCGGTCCAGGATCCACAGTAGAGCCAGTTGCCACACATGGTGGAACCGTCGTCGCGCAACATGGCGAAACCGGGTAATTGTTGTCCGGCTTTGAACGAGGCGGCAGTCTTTTCATCACTAAAATCCGCGATCGCTTTGCCGTTGATTTCCTTCGCGATTTCGCTGAGCGATGGATGATCGGGAAGCGTATAGGTCCAGGAGGCGTTCAGGATGGGATCGGGAAATTTACCGCCTTCCTTCTTGTATAGCTCGCGGATCTTCAAGAAGATCTGCGCCAGGATGTCCTGGTCGAGGCGGCAGTCGCCGGGGGTGGGGACGGCGATGTGTTTCCATTGCAGCCAGCGGGCCGAGTTGACCATGGTTCCGTCTTTCTCGGCAAAGCCGGCGCCCGGCAGCCGATAGACGGTGGTGTTGATCTGCTTCATCTCCTCTGGCGTCGTGCCTGGAGCTTCCCAAAATGCGCTTGTCTCGTCGGGATAAATCTCGCAAACCACGAGGAAATCGGCCTTCTTCAAAGCGTCGATGTTCTTCTTGCTGTCGGGGCCGATCATTACTCCGTTCATGCCGAAGGCGAAAAATCCCTTGACCTTGCCCTCGTACATGTCGTTCCAGTTTGTCACCCACGAGTACTGACGATCGATCTTGGGGAGGTAGTTGAAGGCGAAATCGTTTTCCTTGGTTGCCGCGGGACCGTACATGGCCTTGAGGAACGAAACCATGAACTTGGGCGTGTTCGACCAGTAATTGAAGGATTCCCATCCCTCGGGCTTGGAAACCTTGGGTGTCACACGGTCTAGAAAGGTCTTCAGGTCCTTATCGGCGGGATTCGGCATCTTGAGGTATCCGGGCAGGATGTCGAAGATGCCAGCCATGTCGGTGGCACCCTGAATATTGGAGTGCCCGCGCAAGGCGTTCACGCCGCCACCGGCGCGGCCTACGTTGCCCAACAACAACTGCAACATGGCGGCGGTGCGGATGATCTGGGTGCCGAAGCTATGATGCGTCCAGCCCACCGCGTAGATGATGGTGGCAACTTTCTTCATGTCTCCATCTTTGCGAATGGAGGTGAACAGGTCGGCGGCCTTCAGGAATTGATCTTGGGGAATGCCAGTGATGCGCTCAACCATCTCGGGCGTGTAGCGCGAGTACTGCTGCCTGAGCAATTGATAGACACAACGCGGATGTTCGAGCGACAGATCATAAGCGATGTTCGGTGGCAACGACGGAGGTGGAATCGGACCGCCACCTATCGCCTTCGCGCCAGCCGGCCCCCCCGCCTGATAGCCCAGTCCTTCGGCTTGCGAAGAACCTCCGCTTCCCTGGTGGCCAGCAGAGGTGTTAGCCGCCGAAGGGGTAGCCGCGCCGGCCGCTGCGGCTTTGCCAGTCTCGTTGCCGCCCGCCTGGTAATTCCAAGTGGACTTGTCGTACGTTTTGGTTTCGGCGTTGAAGCCCGAATACAGGCCGTCTTCCGGAAGCTTGAAGCCCTCGTTGATGAGGAACGCTGCGTTGGTGTAATTGACCAGGTACTCGTGCGCGACCCGATTGTTCTGGAGCGCGTAGTTGATTACGCCGCCGAGGAAAGCGATGTCGCTGCCGGCACGAATTTGCAGGAAGAGGTCGGCCTGCGAAGCGGTGCGGGTGAAGCGGGGATCGACCACGATAGTCTTAGCGTCGCGATTGCGCTTGGCTTCGACCGCCCACTTAAATCCGCAAGGATGGTTTTCAGCCGGATTGCCGCCCATGATGAGCATCATGTCGGTGTTCTTGATGTCGATCCAGCCGTTGGTCATCGCCCCGCGTCCGAACGTTGGTCCCAAACTTGAGACCGTGGGGCCGTGTCAAACACGCGCCTGGTTTTCCAGGCGCACCACCCCCATGCTCCTCATGGTTTTCACGACGAGGTAATTGAACTCATTGGTATCGGTACAGCCGCCGGTGAAGGCGATCGACTCGCATCGATTGACGGTGTTGCCCTTGGCGTCGGTCTCGGTGAAGGTGTCGTCGCGCGTCGTCTTGGTCCAGTGCGCGATCTCGTCGATGGCCTGGTTCCATGAGATATCGTCCCAGTGGTCGGAGCCCGGGCGCCGCACCTGCGGCTTCAGCAACCGGCGATCGTTCAGGATGTCCTGCTCCAGAGATGCGCCCTTAGGGCAAAGCGTGCCGCGGTTGATGGGGTGGTCGGGATCGCCTTCCACATGTACCACCTGGGCGGTTACGTTCTTTGCCTTGTCGCCGATGGTGTGGATAATGACTCCGCAACTCACGGCACAGTAGGGGCAGGTACTGCGCGTTTCCGTGGTGCGCGCTATCTTCAGCCCCTGGGTCTGCGCGTAAATCGGCTCGGCATCGAAGCCGAAGACGGTCAGTCCCACGACTCCCGCCAAGCCAGTCTTTACGAATGAACGTCTAGAAACATCCACGGCGCGAACCTCCTATTGGAGAACGAAAAGAATTCGACGTAAGGACACGGGGGAATAATTGTCGAGCATTTCGCGGACGGATAACGCTCGAATTTGCCAGATGCTCGATTCACATCTCACCAGTCGTGACTCGATGCAAAGAACGGAAACCGGGGACAAACGCAAACGAGATTACATCGCGCCACAAGTTCCGTCAATTCCGATGTTGGTGAGGGCGGGAGCGATTCGGGAAGTTCGAAAAATGGCGCTAAAAACCGACGATGTTGCGTTGGATTTTCCTGTAGTCATGCTCCGCCGCCCATAAATCCAAAGGAGCAGTAGCAATTTCGTCAACCACGGGAACCGCATGGCCATCGACCGTCAAGTCCACGGACTTGAGGTAATGGTGACAGGTGTCGCACGCTTCGACTCGAACAGCCGCGACGCCTTCTGCTGAGTAGCGCGGCAGCTTTTCGTGGTTTTCTTCACCGCAGGCTGGGCAGAGAATCCTGCGAAACTCCCATTCCGACATACAGAACGAACAGAGCAGCGAGCGCTTACCGCCGTCTCCTTCAGTTCGAATTACCGCGAGCTGAGGACGAAAGCCGCAGGTTGGACAGAACTTTTCACCACTCGAAAGTGCCGCGACCTGCGCAGCGCTCGCTATCTGTTCCGCCTGGGGCTGCAATAGAACGCGGGAAAAGAAAGTGCTGGCACTATCGGACGCGTCAGGCGCTTCCAACCATTGCTGCAGCATCTGGTGTGCTTGGTCGAAGGAGTGGCCGCGCAAATTACCAGCCATCCGTGCCAACGCAGGGGGACCTGCTTGGGCCACGATTTCTACGAGCGCGGGGAGAGAATTTGCCGCTTGGCGGAGATCAAGCCGGTCGCGGAACCTCGCAGCACTGGCGTTCGCGGACTCGCGCGGCGTTCCAAACTTCTCGGAGAGCGAGTTCTGACACTCCAGTACCCGGCAATAGAAGGTGAGGACCTGGGCGGCTCCGGGCCTGGACGCACGGAGATCGGCGCCTCGCTCGATGCGCTTTTCCCATGAACTACCGTTGCTTTGAGACCACGCGGTTGGCAAGTGGGGCAGTCCTTCGCTGCCAAGCGATGATAACCCAACAGTTCTTAACGGCCGTGGCGGAGCTATTCAGAAGGTCAATTCCCACCGGCAATGGGTTAGCGCCCCAGTAAAAACGCCGCACGCAGATCGCGTGCGGCGCTGACAAACTACTCGCTACTTAACATTCACGACAGCATAATCGATAAACATATAGGTTAGTTTGTTGTTTCCGTTCTGATGGGTGTTGAAGTAAATCCGAACGGTCTGCCCCTTGTATGGGAGCATGTTGTAACCCACTATGGTCCACTTCTGGGTATTCGTGCAAATCTTCATGACCTGCGCCAGCGTGTTGCCTGAAGTGTCCTGAATCTGCGCTTCTTGCCAGTCGTTCCCGAGGACGTCAGCGGTTGCTCCCCAATACTCGAAGTACAGATTTGCGATCGTCGCGGTGCTGGGTATCGTGACGGTTTGGTAGAGTGCTGAGTCGCTGACGGGCTCCGGAGTCACGCTGGAACCCAATTGAGCGCTGTATTTTCCGGCGTATGCCTCCGCGGTCGTTACAAACGGCAGGTAGGCGCCCGTCGCATTCCAGTAAGACAAGTTTCCAGTTTCGAAGCTGGGGTTCTTCACTAACTGTGAGACAGGATTGTTCACAGTAACGGTGATGGTTGACGACCTACCGACGTTCCCGGCAGCGTCGGAAGCTTTGGAGTAGATGGTGTGCGATGCGTTGGTAGCCGTCGCCGTGTTCCACGAGTAATTCAGTGGCGAAGACCCTCCCGAGGACACGAGCGTTCCGTCGAGATAGATCTGTATCGACGCCACACCCACGTTGTCGGTTGCGGTTGCGGTAACCGTGATGGTTCCTACCACCGTGGCATTGTTCGCCGGCGTAGTGATCTGCGTGGTCGGCGGAGTAACGTCTTTGCCAGTGCCGGTCAAGGTACTGGTCTGCGTGCCAACGCTATCAGTCACGCTCAGGGTCGCCGTTTCGGAACTATAGGCGCTAGGAGTGAACGTCACGTTGATTGTGCAGCTCGAATTGCCTGCCAGCGACGTACCGCAATTATTAGTCTGGGCAAAATCGGCCGCGTTGGTACCCGTGATCGAGACCGCAATGCCGGTGAGGGCCGAAGTCTGGCTGTTCGCCAGTGTCGCAACCTGGGGCGCGCTGGTTACACCGAACGCCTGGCTGCCGAAACTCACGGTACCCGGTGACAACGACACATTCGACACGCCGGTGCCCGAAAGGGACGTCGTCTGCGTTCCTGCGCTGTCAGTAACGGTCAGGGCGCCGGTCCTCGTGCCGACGGCAGTGGGGGTGAAAGTCACATTGATCGTACAGCTCGAACTGCCTGCTAACGAGGTGCCGCAATTGCCGGTCTGCGCGAAATCTCCCGTGGTTCCGATACTGATGCCGGTAACCGCTGAAGTCCCGTTGTTGGTCAGCGTCACGGCCTGCGAGGAGCTGGTAGTGCCCAGAACCTGACTGGCAAACGTCAAACTGGTCGGGCTGATCGTAACGGATGAGCCGCAGTTGGCAAATTTGAAATTGGCAATGCGGGTGTTCCAATTGAAGGAGCCTGTGGTCTTTATGTACTCCTGGGTGTACCAGAACGTGCAATCGTCCGCCGGGTCGACCTGCATGGCACTGTAGTCACCCCAGCGATTGTTCATGCTGTAGTTCTGTGATCCGGTTCCGCTGACCGCGACGCTTTCGGCTTGCAAGGTATTGACCGGATCCGTAGCCAGTCGCCCGGCGTAAGCGACCGAGGGATACACCGAACTGCTTGACTTACTGTATCCGACAGCCAAATCGCCCGCCTGGTCCATGGCCGCGCTTCCCATCCAGCGATAGTTGGGGTCTGGAGCGTAGGTACTTTGCTGCGCCAATACAGGAGTGCCGCTGGGGTTCTGAATCTCGTACCAGCGGACGCCGCCGGTGCTGCCCGCAGTGACGGAGTGGGTCACCACAAGCGACTCATGCGTACCAAAATTGCGATAGGCAAGACGATGCATCAAACGGTCACCCAGCGAATCGAGGGTTTGGCTGCCGGGCTCCGGGACGCATTGACCGCCGCCACATAGCGGACTGAAAGCGGCAACGTTGATCACAGTGGGACCGGTGAAAGTCGAGTTCGCCGGAGTCGTCCAGTCGACGTGAAACTTGTACATGTTCAACGTGTTCGTTCCAAATGTGAGCATGTAGTTCGGTGATCCGGTCGGAGGCGGTGTGGTGCCGTCCAGATCGGAAGGAAGCAGCGGCCCAAGGGCCGCACTCTGCTGGAAGCATTGTTGCGTGGCTGCCAGTCCGGCCAGCATCTTATTGCGATCGTAAGCGCAGGCATCGGGCCCGATATACGTTTGACCGTTCAGGAACATGTCGAACGTTTCGTAGTAGGCATCGGGCCACACGCCCATTTTCGGATAGTCATCGAAATCGCTGGTGCCGTAGCTGAATGAATAGCGATACCACGCGCCCGTGGCGTCTGAAGTCTGCGAAACCGCGATGCATTGCAGGTAAGGAGTGGATCCTACCGAGAATTGGCTCATGACCCAGCGATTGGCCAGCTTGTCGTAAGTCACGACCGGGTCGCCATTGTTGTTGGTTTGGCAACCGCCTCCGAAGCCTGACCAGAGAGTATTTCCCGTAACCGGTCCGAGCACCAGGGCACCCGTTGTCTTGTTGAAAACGGCAAACGAAGCATTCACCCACTGCACGTACTGAGTCGCACCGACCGTACCGTTCGTATCCGGAGGAATGTATTGGACCGCGAAGCCGTACTGTCCCTGTCCCAGGCCGTCAAAATTCAGACCTGCAGTCAGGCCGCTCGTAGTGAGCGGCGCGAATAACTGCTGCACCGGGTCTTCCGGCAACTGGGTCAACCCCGGCGGCAGTGGAACCAACTTCATCGGCTCAACATCCTGGAGGGCAGTGCCCGGCGAAGGAGCGGTCTTTACCATTTCGCTCAGAGGAAGCGATAAATCATGGTGAACATTTTGGCGAATGGTGGTCGGACCTTGCATCGACTGCGCCCAAAGTGAGGCGGATGTTAGCAATGCAAATGCAGCGACAAAACACAGGGGGAGGGCATACGACTTTCGTGACATGCAATCGTCTCCAGAGACTTGGTGCAGGTGGGACTATTTAGTGAATTCTCGGTGATACTAAATGGAATAGTACTGAAAATGCAATGAATATCATCATAGTAAGTAATGACAGATTGGTGTTATTGATAACATAGTTATGGCACCACTGCTGTCCGGTTAACTGACAGGGTGGTGGCTGCAAGTAATAGCTGCGCAATAAGTTGAAGCCATTTCTGGCTTGCCGCGATTTGAATGCGAGGAGAGCCGACAATGGCTCATGAATCAGGGCCGCACCGTCTTCTCGCAGTTGATCAGCTTTCTTCCCGACCGGGAGTTCCGTCGTTGCGTCGAGCGTTATCAGGGCGACCTCCGGCTGCGCGGCTTCACCTGCTGGGACCAGTATCTGGCGATGGCTTTCGCCCAGTTGACCTATCGCGAAAGTCTGCGCGACATCGAAGCCTGTTTGGGTTCGTTGCAGGGCAAGCTGTATCACCTGGGATTCCGTGGCAAGGTGGCGCGCTCGACGCTGGCGGATGCGAACGAATCGCGGGACTGGCGCATCTTCGCCGACTTCGCGCAGAGGCTGATTGCCACTGCACGCGGACTGTATGTCCGCGAGCCCATGGGCGTCGATCTGGAGCAGAGCCTGTATGCCCTGGATTCGACCACCATCGATCTGTGCCTGGCGCTGTTTCCGTGGGCCCGGTTTCGGCGACGCAAGGCCGCCGTCAAGATGCACACGCTGCTGGATCTGCGCGGCAACATTCCCACGTTTATTCGCGTTACCGATGGCAAGGTGCATGACGTCAACATGCTCGACGAGATCATGCCGGAAGCCGGAGCCTTCTATGTCATGGATCGCGGCTACGTCGATTTCGAGCGGTTGTTCCTGCTGACGCTCAGCTCGGCCTTCTTCGTGGTGCGCACCAAGTCGAACGTGTTGCTGCAGCGGCGCTACTCGCATCCGGTGGACAAGAGCACGGGCGTCTGCTCGGACCAGACCGTGATTCTGTCTTCCTTCGAGTCGGCCTCCGTGTACCCGGACGCGCTGCGGAGGGTGAGCTACTGCGATGCGGAAACCGGCAAGCGGCTGAAGTTCCTGACCAATAACTTCACCCTTCCGGCGCTGACCATCGCGCAAATCTACAAGCAGCGCTGGCAGGTGGAACTGTTCTTCAAATGGATCAAACAGCACCTGCGGATCAAGGCTTTCTACGGCACCAGCGAGAACGCGGTGAAGACCCAAATCTGGATTGCGGTGTCGGTCTATGTGCTGGTGGCCATCGTGCGCAAGCGGTTGGGACTGGAAGCCAGCCTGTACCAGATTCTACAGATTCTCAGCCTCACGCTTTTCGAGAAAACCCCCATTTTATGCGCCCTTCAGGGCATCGAAGAGGACGCCAATTTCGCCGAAAACGCCAACCAACTGATTCTGTTCGACTTTTAACCGGACAGCAGTGTTATGGCACAATAGTGGCGTTCATTATTTCATTTTTAATCACGTTCTACGTGGCTGAGTTTGAGTACCTAGGAGTTGCTATAGGTATATAACAGTCAGCTGCGAACAAACCTGTCGGGTTGCAATAGAATCCTCGGATGACCCGTCATTCTTTAACTTCCGGATTAGTACGACTCGCCACTCTGGTGGTGCTTTTTGTCGCCACCCTTGCCTCCGCCGCCGACTACAGCTACCTGATTTATGTCGGCACTTACACCGATAAAGGCAGCAAAGGTATTTACGCGTACCGGTTCGACCCCGGAACGGGCGAGTCGCGGCCAATCGGACTGGCCGCTGAATCCGAGAACCCGTCATTTCTCGCAGTTGGTGAAGACAACAAATACCTTTACGCGGTAAATGAAACCGATCATTTTAACGGAGGTCGGACCGGGGCCATCAGTACCTATGCCATCAATCAGAGCTCTGGCAAATTGATGTTGCTGCAGCAAGTGTCGTCGCTGGGAGCGGATCCGGCACACCTCTCGATTGACCGGACTGGGCGTTATTTGTTGGTTGCCAATTACACCAGCGGGAACATCGCGTCATTTCCGATCGAGAGCAATGGGACTCTTGGGCCACGTTCTGCGTTCGTGCAGCATGCTGGCTCGAGCGTGAATAAGGAACGTCAGACGGGACCTCACGCGCATGAGATTCAGGCCAGCAAAGACAATCGCTTGGTGTTCGTGCCAGATCTGGGACTCGACGAATTGCTGGTTTACCGCTTTGACTCCAAGAACGGAGCCCTCAGCCCGAACAGTCCTGCGTTCGTCAAAGTGACTCCCGGTTCGGGCCCGCGTCATTTAGCCATCGCCCCCTCCGGAAAGTTCGTCTACCTGGTAAACGAGATGGCGTCCACCGTCATCGTTTTCTCGTACCAGGGCGATTCAGGCCGACTCCGCGAAGTACAAACCATTTCGACCCTCCCTTCCGGCTTCAAGGGAGAGAACTCCACGGCCGAGATTGCGGTGGATGCGAAGGGAAAGTCTCTTTACGTCTCGAATCGCGGAGATGACAGTATCGTGGTGTTTGCAATTAATCAGCCTGATGGGAAGCTGACTTTCGTGGAGCGCGTCCCGACCGGCGGCAAGACGCCTCGTCACTTCACGCTTGATCCGACGGGAAGATGGTTATTCGCCGAGAATCAAGACTCTGGCACGATCAACCTATTCTCAGTCGATCCTGCCAATGGCCGGCTGACCGCAACCCCGCATAGTCTGAATGTATCTTCGCCGGTCTGCGTGGTGTTCGTACCGCTGAAGTAGGTCTGGGAATCAAGCTAGAGTCTGCCCGGCGGCGGCTCGATCGGCCAGAATCACAGCCTGATCGCGGCTGATGCCACCAGCAGGAATCGTAGTGTCTCCGGCCTGCAGTCGCGGCAGCATGGCAACCTTTTCGGCACCGGTCACCAACCAAAGAATCTTCCGCGAACGGTTCAACATGGGATAGGTCAAGGTCATGCGACGGTGTCCCATGTAAACCTCAGTGACACCGACGTCGGAATCCGTCACCTTCAGCACCGGATCGCCGGGCACCAGCGACGCCGTATGCCCGTCGGGACCGAGGCCGAGATGCGCCAAATCGAGAACGGCGGGCATGCCTAGAACTTCCCGCAACTTCAGCGCATACTGTTTCGCAGCTGCATCGAGATCGGCCGTCTCAACTGGCATGGCGTGAATTTGCTCCCGCGAAATAGGTACGTGCTCGAGCAGGCTCTCGTGCAAATGAGTAAGGTTCCGATCCGGATCTCCATCTGGCGCGACGCGCTCATCCACCTGGAAGATATCGACGGCGGGCCACGGAACTTCCTGGTTCGCGAGGGCACGCAACATGACCCAGGGGGTGTGGCCTCCGCTGACCGCCATGGAGAACTTGCCGCGCGCCGCAACCGCCGCACGTGCGTCCTCAGCGATGATTGCGGCGGCCCGCTCGGCGGCGGTATTCGGGTCAGGCAATACTTCCAGGGTCATACTTCCTCTCACTACTCCTTCGGCTTCTCGAGGTGTCCACCGAATTCGAAACGCATCGCCGACAGCAGTTTGTTGGCGTAGTCAGCGTCTCCGCGCGAACTGAAGCGTTCGTAGAGCGCTGTGGTCAACACTGGCGTTGGAACCGCTTCGTCGATCGATGCCTTGATCGTCCAGCGACCTTCGCCCGAGTCCGACACCCGTCCACCGAACTTGGTGAGGTTGGGATCGGCGATGAGCGCTGACGCCGTGAGGTCCAGCAGCCATGACGCAATCACGCTGCCACGCCGCCAGACTTCCGCCACGTCCGCCAGGTTGAAGTCGTACTGGTAGTGTTCTGGATCGCGCAAGGGAGTCGTCTCCGCATCGGCGGCGTGGGTCTGCTTGCCGACGTTTGCCGAGCGCAACACGTTCAGCCCTTCCGCATAGGCCGCCATGAGGCCGTACTCGATGCCGTTGTGCACCATCTTGACGAAGTGTCCGCCGCCGCTGGGGCCGCAATGCAGATAGCCCTGCTCCGCGGTGCCACCGACCTTTTCGCGGCCAGCCGTTCGCGCGATATCCCCTATTCCGGGCGCGATGGTCTTGAAGATCGGATCGAGATGTTTCACAGCCGCATCGGGCCCGCCAATCATCAAGCAGTAACCGCGCTCCAGGCCCCAAACACCGCCGCTGGTGCCGACATCTACGTAATTGATGCCCTTCGGCTGCAATTCCTTGGCCCGCCGGATGTCGTCGATGTAATACGAGTTGCCGCCATCGATCAGAATGTCTCCGGCTTCGAGGAATGGCACGATCTCCGCGATCGTGGAGTCGACCACAGCCGCCGGAATCATCAGCCAGATCGCGCGTGGCTTCGCCAACTTATTAACGAAATCTTTGATGGACGATGAGCCCGTCGCGCCGTCCTTCACCAGGTCTTCAACGGACTTAGGAGACATGTCGAATACCGTGCAGGTGTGACCGTCTTTCATCAGTCGCCGCACCATGTTGGCGCCCATTCTTCCCAGACCTACCATTCCAAGTTGCATGAAGTGCGTTCTCCTTACCGTTTAAAATTACCGATGTCTTACTTGCGCGCGCGATAGCGGTGAATCTGGTTGTTCGTAGAGCTGTCGTGATGAAGCAGTGGCTCCTCCGGGTTTTCCAACTCCGGGATAATTCGCTGCGCCAGGACCTTTCCTAACTCGACTCCCCACTGGTCGAACGAATCGATGCTCCAGATGGTTCCCTCGGTGAACACGATGTGCTCATACAGCGCGACAAGCTTCCCGAGTGCCTCGGGAGTGAGTTCGTCGAGCATAATCGTATTTGTGGGACGGTTGCCGCGGAAGACTCGATGCGGCACCAGCCAATCCGGAGTGCCCTCGGCCTTCACCTCTTCAGCAGTTTTGCCGAAGGCCAGCGCCTCGGTCTGCGCAAAAACGTTGGCCATCAACAGGTCATGATGCCGGCCGAGCGGGTTGAGCGTTTTGTAGAACCCGATGAAGTCACATGGGATGAGCTTCGTCCCCTGGTGGATGAGCTGATAGAAGGAATGTTGCCCGTTGGTTCCAGGTTCACCCCAATAGATCGGACCGGTCTGATATTCGATCTCCTTGCCCTTGAGCGTGACGTGCTTGCCGTTGCTCTCCATGGTGAGCTGCTGTAAATACGCAGGAAAGCGCTTGAGGTACTGCTCGTAGGGCAGCACGGCCACGGTCTGCGCGCCGAAGAAGTCGTTGTACCAGACACCGAGCAAGCCCATCAGCACAGGCAGGTTTTTTTCGAATGGCGCGGTGCGGAAATGCTCGTCCATCTGATGGAAGCCGCTCAGCATGGCGCGGAAATTCTCCGGCCCGATCGCCAGCATGGTCGAGAGGCCGATGGCTGAATCCATCGAGTAGCGCCCGCCGACCCAATCCCAAAACTCGAACATGTTGGCGGTGTCGATGCCGAACTTCGTCACCTCGGCTGCATTGGTCGAGACCGCGACAAAATGCTTGGCGATCGACGATTCATCGCCACCCAGTCCGGCCAGCGCCCAATCGCGTGCGGTGTGCGCGTTGGTCATGGTTTCGAGGGTAGTAAACGTCTTCGACGAAATGATGAACATCGTCTCGGCTGGATCGAGACCGAAGACCGCTTCCGCAAAATCGGTGCCATCCACGTTGGAGACGAAGCGAAATGTCATGTCACGCTGGCTGTAATGACGAAGTGCTTCGTACGCCATAACCGGGCCAAGGTCGGAGCCACCGATTCCGACGTTGATCACATTTCGAATCCGTTTGCCGGTGTGTCCTTTCCATTCGCCGCTGCGCACGCGATCGCAAAATGCGGCCATCTTGTCGAGCACCGCGTGGACACCCGGAACGACGTTCTTGCCATCGGTCTTGACGACTTCGTCTTTGGGAGCGCGCAGCGCAACGTGCAACACCGCTCGCTTTTCCGAGACATTGATCTTTTCACCGCGGAACATGGCGTCGATGCGCTTGCGAAGGTCCGACTCCTCGGCCAACTGCAACAGCAGCTTCAGTGTCTCGTCGGTGATTCGATTCTTGGAGTAATCGAGGAAGACGCCCACTGCCTCGGCCGTAAATCGTTCGCCGCGCATGGGGTCGTCAGCGAACAGCTTGCGCAGATGAAGTTCCTTGACCTGCTTGTAATGTGCAGCCAGGGCTTTCCATGTGTGACGACGTTTCAGATTCTGCAATCTGCCTGCCATCTCGCTTCTCCTATCGTCAACCTTCACCGCGCTGCGCAAGCCCAGCCTAGGTCATCCGACCTCTCCGACCGGAAGCAAAGGAAACTCGACGAACCCGCGCCGCTGGTTTACTTGAACCTTTCAGCCGAGCCAGCACGTGGCCCGGCTGATGAGAACTGAGATCGCTACTTGAGGACCGCGCTCTTGGACTCAATCACTCCCATGAGTTCGTTCCACGAATTCACGAACGACTTTGCGCCTTCCGTCTGCAATTGTTCGCCCAGCGCGTCGATATCGATTCCAGCCTTCGTGAATTGCGCAAGCACCTGCTCGCAATCGCCGCCATCGGGGGGCATCACGCCCTCGATTACACCGTGATCCGCAAACGCCTTCAGTGTGCCTTCGGGCATTGTGTTCACCGTGTCGGGCGCTGCAAGAGCCGTGATGTAAAGGATGTCGGACGCCTTGGGGTCCTTCGTGCCGGTGCTGGCCAGAAGCAGACGCTGCGGGTTGTAGCCGGCCTTAATGATGTTTTGCCAGCGCGGCGTCTTCAGCAGATCGCGATAGGCCTTGTACGTCCGCTTGGCGATCGCGATACCCAATTTGTCGCGCATGTCGTCGCCGACTTTGCTGCTGACGGCAACATCCCACCGGCTGATGAATACCGATGCCACAGAGCCGACATTCGTGGGCAGCCCAGCGGCAATGCGTCGCTCAATGCCCTTCAAGTACGCCTCGGCCGCCGCCAGGTACTGCTCACGCGAAAACAGAAGGGTCACGTTAATGGAGACCCCCGCAAAGATCGCTTCCTCAATCGCCGGCAAACCCTCGGGCGTACCCGGGATCTTGATAAATAGGTTGGGGCGCCCGCCGCGTGCCGACAAATCCTTCGCGGCAGCGAGAGTCGTCGCCGTATCGTAGGCCAGGAGTGGCGAGACTTCGAGCGACACCCATCCGTCCACTCCCTTCGTCTGGTTGTGGATCGGCCGGAACAGGTCGGCCGCGCGAGTAAGGTCATCCAGTGCCAGATCAAAGAACAACGCCTCGCCAGAATGCCCGCGGCCGGTTCCTTCGTGGATGGCCGAATCGTAAGACGAGCTCTTCTTAATTGCCTGGTCGAAAATCGTAGGGTTCGAGGTCAATCCGGTCACCGACAGATCGTCGATGTAACTTTTTAGCGTGCCATTGTTCAGCAGGTCGCGCGTAATGTTGTCGAGCCAAAGGCTTTGCCCCAGGTCATGGAGTTGTTGCGTCGGTTTCATTCTGCCTCCTCGCGTATGTGTCGTCGAAGCTGCCGCCTCCAGTTATGAAGACCAAGGGGAGATCATGTTCGACACGGAATCCATGATCCCACAGAAAGCGGCTTTCGACATCTGCTTGGGTCGAAATCGCTGCGATCGGCTGGGAAATCGGCAGCAATTTACCCACCAGTAATGTTGAGTCGCTCCAGCCGGAAATGTTTCAGGAAAATGAAAGTCTTTCGGGCACGGCGAGTTGAGCATTCGCCACTTAATTGTCACCGGCCGGGCTGAACGAAAGCTAAGATTGAGCGGCATGGAAACCGATGGATTTATCGCCGATCTTAATCGCCAGTTTGGCATTCCCGGCATCGCGGAAGTCGTCGCGGGTAATAGCGGATTACCGAAAGTCGTCGTTACATCGGCTGCCACCACCGGCGAGATTTATCTGCATGGCGCACACGTCACCTCGTGGCGACCCGTCGGCGCCGAAGAAGTCTTCTTCGTGAGTTCTCGCTCGCACTGGGAAGACGGCAAAGCGATTCGCGGGGGAATTCCAGTTTGCTTTCCCTGGTTCGGAGACAAAGCAGACGACCCAAAAGCGCCTGCCCATGGATTCGTCCGCACCAAGCCGTGGCAACTCGACTCGATCGTCGATACGGGCGCAGGGGTCGCCGTCACAATGTCTACCGCCTCCGATGACAGCACGAAGCGCTGGTGGCCCGCAGACTTTCTGCTCACGCTTCGCGCCACCTTCGGATCGGAACTGGTTCTGGAGCTGACGGTGACCAACACAGGAAGTTCTGCTCTGCGTTTCGAAGAGGCACTCCACGCCTACCACAATGTGGGAGATGTTCGCACGGCGCGGGTTAGCGGATTGGACTCGGTGCACTATCTCGACAAGACCGACGAATATCGTGAAAAAGCACAGGTCGGTGATGTCATGATCACTGCGGAAACGGACCGCGTTTACCTCGATACCCGAAGTAAGGCCGAATTACTGGATCCGGTTCTGCACCGTCGAATCGAGATCCAGAAAGAAAATTCGCTGACAACTGTGATTTGGAGCCCGTCGAAGAAAAAGGCGAGCGCAATGTCAGATCTCGGCGGCGAATGGACACGGATGCTCTGCGTCGAAACCAGCAATGTCCTTGGATATGCTGTGGAGGTCGGTCCGGGCCAGCAACACCAAATGAGCGCCATCATGCGCATCGCCGGACTCTAATGGTCCTACGAAACTAGAACAGCCCATACTTTGGGAGAAATGGCGGAGAGACAGGGATTCGAACCCTGGGTACCCTTTCGAGTACACACGCTTTCCAAGCGTGCGCCTTCAGCCACTCGGCCATCTCTCCGCTGGAGAAGCGCAGGTCACAGCGCTTCTGCGAAACCAACGATTTTCATTGTAGCGTATTGCGCGCCCGCTGAAGACAAACGCCGCGAGCGCGCTTCAGACGACCTTCGTGCCTACTCGTCTTCTTTGAGCTGCTGCGCCAGGTAGTTCTGGTAGCCCATTTCGCCGATCGCGTGCAACTGCGCTTCCAGCCAGTCGATGTGGTGTTCTTCATCGGAAAGGATTTTTTCGGCGAGCTCGCGCGACCCGCCATCGTTGAGGGAGATGCAGAGCTGTATACCGTCATTCAGGCGTTTGACGGCGTCATATTCCAGTTGAACGTCGTTCTTATATTGCTGTTCGACGGTCTGCCCAATATTAATCTTGAAGTAATCGCTCATGTTGGGAGTGCCGTCAAGATAGAGAATCCGCTCCATCAGCTTCTCCGCATGCTGCATCTCTTCGATAGATTCCTTGCGGATCATTTTGGCCAGCCGCTCGTAGCCCCAGTTTTCGCACATCTCCGCATGGAGGAAGTATTGATTGATGGCCGTCAATTCCGCTTTCAGTACCTGATTTAGAAAATCAATAACTTTGGGATCGCCCTTCATCGCATCTCTCCGGTGTTCAAAGTATCAGCTCAGCCCAATCCGGGCCTTCACCGAGTGCAGTACTTTCTGGAACCAAGTATTGTACCGCTCAGGTTTCGCAAACCCTAAGTTAAGTTGGAGCGCAGTGGAGGCAATCTGTTGGCGCCGGGAGGGTGCAGACTGCTGGGATGCTCGAGAAGGAACAGGCCTTACTCCGGTCCGCCGCCACCATTGCGCGGACCGTTGCCCGAAGTAGCCGGCGTTTGCGGATGCGTGGCCGTGCCATTCGACGTGGACGCTACATCGGGCCCATTCGGGGGGACATACCCGTCAAGCAGGCGACGGTGCATGCTGTAGAGCGCCAGTTCCAGGCGATCGGAAACGCCCAGCTTGTCGTAGATCTTGCGCAGGTAATTCTTGACGACCTGCTCGGTGGTGCCGACCTCCAGGGCAATGTCCTTGTTTTTCAGGCCCTGCGTCACACCGCCGATGATCATCATTTCCTTTTCGCTGAGCCGGAGCTGTTGCTTCGGGGTGACCCCGTGTTCTGACTGAGTGCGGTAGGCCTCGATCACCCAATTGACGCCCTGGTTGTCGAGCCACGTCTCCCCAGCAGCTACCTTCCTGACGCACCGAACCAACAAGTCCGGCGAAATCGAGCGCGTCAGGATTCCGCGCACGCCGCGTCGAAGGTAGTCGACAGTCTCCTCTTCGCCTGTTCGCTGGGCGACGATAATCACCCTCGTTCCTGGCTGGGCCCTGAGAATTACCTCAGAAATCGATTCGGCTGGGTTGGGAGAAAGTCCGGCTTCGAACAGAATTACATCGGCTGACGTGCTGGAAACCGCGCTCAGAGTCTGTTGCAGGTTTTCGGTCTGGGCGACGACTTCGAGATCTTTCTCCAGAGCAAAAATCTTGCCCATCCCGACGCGAAAAATCGCTTCCGAGTCGGCGACGATCAAACGTAAAGAGGAACGTTTCAGATCCATGGAACCGGAATGCTGGTCCGCGCTTGGCGGCATCGTGAACCCGGAATGTTCAGAGGCGTTCGAACTTGTACTCATCGATCACAACCGCCACACTTCGACCAGATGGTTCTTCTGAGAATCGGACTACGCGTCCTTGGCACTTCACCAGCACATCGCGGTCGGAACCCAACACATCACCGGGCATCGCAACCGTAAACTCCACGGTCGAACCTACTTCGACCGCCGTCTGCGTTCGGAACAAAATTCCTCCGGACGAGATGTCAATCGTCTCCGCCTCGTGTTCCTCGGTCGGCGTCTTCAGCGTGACCCGCAGGTGCAGAGGAAACCGAACTGCATTACGCAAGTCAGGATGTGATTCAGGATGGGATTCAGTGGTCATGACCATTCGATTCCACTTAACAATACATCCAATCCATCCTGCACTGAAGTTACTAAAGTACCATCGAAGTCACCATTGATGCCACTAAAAAACTCACACTCAACCGGCGGTCATCCCGATTTTAACAATACAATCAGTAAGTTAGCTGAAGTGTGCTGTTAACCCCCACTGAGAGGGTAACCAGCTGCACCTTTCGGTAACACTAGTGGCCATTAGGCTTTTGGCCTAAAAGTGCTACTCCACTTGCGACACCTGCCCACTTTGACTTCCCTCTGCTGGTTGGTCGATTGAAGCCACTCGCGCGGGCGCAGGATACATTTCTTGAAAGTGGACTGATATCGTGAAGCGAAGCGCTGAATAACGGTGAACGCCGCCGTCTCCGCTTGGTTGAAGCATCGGTCCACCGGAGCCACTTGTGCGAACCATTAACCTGGAAGACGGCATGCCCACGATACCGCAGGCCCGTGCCCGGCTTGCGAGCGAGTTACAAGCCGCGCGACAACAGGGGGTTTCTATCTTGAAGTTGATCCACGGTTACGGATCGACCGGAGTTGGCGGCGAGTTAAGGCTGGCATTGCAGTCCACGTTGCGCCTGATGGCAGAACGAAATGAGATTCGCGACTGTATTTTTGGCGAAGACTGGCGTAAGAGCGAAGAGCACGCCTGGGCGCTACTCAAGCGACTGCCCGAATTGAAGGAAGATCGCGATCTAGGTAGAGGGAATCGCGGAATCACGCTGGTGGTGCTGTGACCAAAGCCGTCAGTGTTAATTCCGGAATCAGCGTTGACCACTCGGCAGGCCCTTCACGGGCCGCAATTCTCGCCTGCATGCTGGCCGGCATGTGCACCTTCCTGAATGTTTACTGCACCCAGCCGTTGCTTCCCTATCTGCAACGGGTCTACAACTCCACCGTCATCGGTGTCAGCCTGACCGTCAGCTCGACTATCCTCGCGGTCGCCTTGATGGCGCCTCTGGTTGGACTGATGGCGGAATCCGTTGGCCGCAAGAAGGTCATCGTTCCTTCGCTTTATGCGCTGACGGTTCCAACCTTGCTGGCAGCGACATCACAAAGCCTGCCCGCGCTGATCTTCTGGCGATTCATGCAGGGCCTTTTTGTACCCGGCGTGATCGTGGTGATCATGGCTTACATCAATGAGGAATTTGCTGGCCCTTATGTCGGCCGAGCGATGTCGGCCTATATTTCCGGAACGGTATTGGGCGGATTTCTCGGGCGATACATTTCCGGACTGGTGGCACATCATTTCGATTGGCGAGGCTCGTTCTTGGCGGTCGGCATCTTGAATCTGGCTGGGGCCATCGTGGTGCAACGGGCGCTGCCCAAGGCCAGGAACTTCGTGCGCTCAGCAAGCGTTCGAAACTCGATCGCCGAAAGCTGGGATCATCTGCGAAACCCGCGGTTGCTCGCCGTTTTTGGCATGGGATTCGCGGCGTTGTTCTGCCTGGTGGGAGTGTTCACCTACGTGAACTTTTATCTGGCGGCTCCGCCGTTTCGACTGAATTCCGCGCAACTTGGCAGCGTTTTCTGCGTGTACCTGTTAGGTGTATTCGTCACTCCTCTCTCTGGACGTTTTCTCGATCATTACGGCATTCGCCACACTGCGCTGTTGGCGTTCGGGTTCGCTGTAGTCGGTCTCTCGCTGACCCTGATTCACAACCTGCCGCTCATTATCGCTGGGCTGGCAATCTTCGCATCCGGCATCTTCATTTTTCAGGCCATCGGCACCGTACAAACGGGAACCGTTGCGCAGCGCGCGCGCTCTTCAGCCGCTGGACTCTACGTGACGTTCTACTATGTCGGCGGAAGCCTGGGCGCCGTCGTGACCGGCTGGACCTGGCTTGCGGATGGCTGGCAAGCCTGTGTTTTCCTGCTCATGGGTGTGGCAGCAACGGCCCTCGCCTTGGCATATGCCAGCAGCAGCAGAAAGTAGCCTTCCCAATTCACCCGCATTCAAACGCGAAGGGCGACATTTCTGTCGCCCTCCAACAACTGATCACTGACAACTGCTCTACGTTCCTTCCGACCAGCTCGCCAGGTACTCTTCCTGCTCCAGCGTTAAGCGATCGATCTTGACGCCCATCGACTCGAGCTTCAGCTTGGCCACGCGCTTGTCGAGTTCCTCGGGAACCGGAAAAACCTTCTTTTCCAGGGTCGCGTGGTTCTTCACCAGGTAATCGACCGAAAGTGCCTGGTCGGCAAAGCTCATGTCCATCACAGACGGCGGATGTCCTTCGGCCGACGCCAGATTGATCAGGCGGCCTTCGCCCAGCAGGTTGATCTTGCGTCCGTCTTTCAGCGAATATTCCTCGACGAAATTGCGCGTGGTGCGTTTCGACGACGACATTTTGTCCAGTGCCGGAATGTCGATTTCGACGTTGAAGTGGCCGGAGTTCGAGATGATCGCCCCGTCCTTCATGGCTTCGAAGTGCTCTTTGCGGAGCACGCTCTTGTTGCCAGTAACTGTGCAGAACACGTCGCCGATCTTGGCGGCTTCGTCCATGCTCATCACGCGGTAGCCATCCATTACCGCTTCTATGGCTTTCGTCGGATCGATTTCGGTCACGATGACTTCTGCACCTAGACCGCGCGCACGGCTGGCCAAACCGCGACCGCACCACCCGTAGCCTGCGACCACGAACTTCGCCCCTGCCAGTAGGAAGTTGGTAGCGCGCACGATGCCGTCAATCGTCGACTGTCCAGTACCGTAACGGTTGTCGAACAGATGCTTGGTGTCGGCATCGTTCACGGCGATGATGGGATAGTTCAGAACGCCCTGCTTCGCCATGGCGCGCAACCGGATGACGCCCGTGGTTGTTTCCTCGGTGCCGGCAATAATGCCGTCCAGAACTTCTTTGCGCTTGGTGAGCGCAATCGTCACCAAATCGGCGCCATCATCCATCGTGATCTGCGGCTTGTGATCGAGCGCTGCCATGATGTGCGAGTAATACGTGTCGTTGTCCTCGCCCTTGATGGCATACACCGGGATGTTGTAATCGCGCACCAGGCAGGCGGCAACGTCGTCCTGGGTCGAAAGCGGATTGGAAGCGCAAAGTACGACGTCGGCGCCGCCGTCGCGAAGCGTGATGGCAAGGTTCGCGGTTTCGGCTGTCACATGCAGGCAGGCCGAAATCCGGATGCCCTTCAGTGGCTGGTTCTTGATGAACTCCTTGCGAATGATCTGCAAAACTTTCATCGACTGGTTGGCCCAGTCAATGCGCTTTTTGCCCAGATCGGCCAGTTCAAGGTTGGCGATATCGCCCGCTGTCTGTGTGCTTGTCGTCGACATAAGCTCCCGTTTCTGAAGTGTTGCTTCAAAGACTAGTCGGATGCGCGATCACCCGGGGTAATCGACATCACAGGATTGAGTGAAGGGGCGCCCTTGATACAGGCGCCCCGAAATCGAAACTACTTCGCGACCTTCTGGGCACCGGCTTCGGCCACACCTGCCTGCTGCCGCAGTGTCGCAGCCTTGTCTGTGGCTTCCCAGGTGAAATCTGGATCATTGCGACCGAAGTGACCGTACGCGGCGGTCTTGCGGTATATCGGACGACGCAGGTTCAGCGACTCGATGATCCCCTTCGGGGTCAGCTTGAAGTTGGCGCGGACCAGCTCGGAAATCTTCTGTTCGTCGACCTTGGCGGTTCCAAACGTATCGATCAGCACGCTAACCGGTTCGGCCACACCGATGGCGTAGGCCAACTGCACTTCGCAGCGATCAGCCAACCCTGCGGCCACAATGTTCTTGGCGATGTAGCGCGCCATGTAGCATGCGGAGCGATCGACCTTCGTCGGATCTTTGCCGCTGAAGGCGCCGCCGCCGTGACGTCCCATGCCGCCGTAGGTATCCACGATGATCTTGCGGCCGGTCAGTCCGGTGTCGCCCATCGGGCCGCCGATAACGAACCGTCCCGTTGGATTGATGTGGTACTTGGTATCTTCGTCGAGCATGTTCGAAGGAAGAGCAGCCTGGATGACGTGCTTCAGTATGTCGGCACGGAGATCTTCATTGCTTACGGTCTCGGCATGCTGCGACGAAATAACCACCGCGTCGATGCGTACTGGCTTGTGGTTCTCGTCGTACTCGACTGTTACCTGGGATTTGCCGTCGGGCCGGAGATAAGGAAGAGTGCCATTCTTGCGGACTTCGGTGAGGCGCTGCGTCAATTTATGCGCCAGGTGGATGGGCGTCGGCATGTAGTCGTCGTTCTCGTTCGACGCATATCCGAACATCATGCCCTGATCACCGGCGCCGCCAGTGTCTACCCCCATGGCAATATCGCCCGACTGCTTATTAATGGACGAGATCACCGCACAGGTGTTGGAGTCAAACCCGTAGAGCGCATTGTCGTAGCCAATCGAGGCAACCACGCCACGCACCAGGTTCTGGAAATCCACGTAAGCTTTGGTGGTGATTTCACCGGCGATTACGACCAAACCGGTCGCCGTCAGGGTCTCGCAGGCAACCCGGCTGTAAGCATCATCTTTCAGACAGGCATCGAGGATGGCATCCGATATCTGATCGGCAATTTTGTCAGGGTGTCCTTCTGTCACCGATTCAGACGTAAAGAGATATCGCTTGTTCATCAATGTGAAACTCCTATGAAGTGAAAACTCTGCGACTCCAGTCGCTTCGATGGGACGCAAGGGCGCAGTGGCGTTCCCGAGCCTATCTACAGAATAGCAACCTCTTCGGCAAACTCCCTATATTTTAGGCTTCAAACGGCGGAATCGGCCACCGAATGGCACGATTTTGCAGTGAAAATCGTCGCCAGTGCCACGTTCCACCTCAGGCACTCGCATTCAAGGCGAGATGGACCGCAATCAGCTGATCCAGCACCACGGGAAGGTCTTTCAAGTTCAGGGCGTTGGCGCCATCGGACTTGGCCAGCCGAGGATTGTCATGGACCTCCAGAAAGACGCCGTCCACGCCAGCGGCCACGGCCGCACGAGCCAGCAGCGGAATGAATTCCGGCTGCCCCCCGCTTTGCTGAGGTGTCTCGTCCCCGTTGGTTGCCCCGGCCGATGGAAGCTGCACAGAATGGGTCGCGTCAAAAACCACTGGCGCGAATTCCCGCATGATGGCCAAGGAACGCATGTCGACCACGAGGTTGTTATAGCCGAACGCCGCACCCCGCTCTGTCAGGAAAACCTTCTCGCACCCAGCTTCTCGAACCTTCTCCACTGCGTGTCGCATGTCCCAGGGCGAAACGAACTGCCCCTTCTTGACGTTGATCGCCCGGCCCGTTTTCGCGGCGGCAACCAACAAGTCAGTCTGGCGACATAGAAACGCTGGAATCTGCAGCACGTCGACCGCCTCGGCCACCTGCGCCGCGTCGGCCGACTCGTGGATGTCGGTGAGCACCGGCATACCCATGGCAGTTCGGACTTTAGCGAGAATCCGCAACCCCTCGTCCCGGCCAGGACCGCGAAAGCTATGAACGGAGGTGCGGTTCGCCTTGTCATACGACGCTTTGAAGATGTAGGGCAGCTTCTTATCAGCAGCAACTTTAGCGATTGACTCGGCCATTTTCAGCGCATGTGGTTCGCTCTCAATGACACATGGCCCGGCAATCAGGAACAACTCGCCTGTCCCGATGTTGACTTGCCCGACCGTAAACCCTTGTCCCATCCGCCCGCTCCGAAAGTCAGCGGATCAGTGACCCGCTTCTAAGAACATCCTACTCGACCTAGAATAGGCACGTCACGGCTGGAAACGGCAGTCCTTTCCGAATCCCAATCGCGGAGTTCGCGTCCAAGTCGGACACGATAGGCAGATTTTTTATCTCGAAAAACAAATTCCCGGCATCTTTCGATACCGGGAACGAGAACTTATTGTTTGACTTTTTCCGAACGCAGGAATTGTTCCACTTCATTGCCTTCGCGTCGGTGCTTGTCAACAAGCCGATGCTCATACGAAGCGCGAACAAATTCCCGGAACAACGGATGCGGCTCAAGCGGCTTTGATTTGAATTCCGGATGAAACTGGCAGCCGAGGAAGAACGGGTGGCCAGGTATTTCGACAATTTCAACATAGGTACCATCGGGAGTGGAACCAGTGATACGCATTCCACCTGCCGTCAGCGTGCTCTCATACTCACGATTAAATTCGTAGCGATGCCGATGACGTTCGCTGATTTCGGTCTGACCGTAAGCCCGCTGAGCGAGCGATCCCGGCTCCAGCCGGCAGGCCCAGGCTCCCAGGCGCATCGTTCCACCCAGCTCTTCCACACCACGCAGCTCACGGAGTTTGTAGATCACTCGGTGCGGCGTTGCCGGATCGAACTCACTGGAGTTCGCCTGCTCCAGGCCACACACATTGCGGGCAAACTCAACGCACGCGGTTTGCATTCCGAGGCAGATCCCGAAGTACGGCACGTTGTTTTCGCGGGCATACTGAATCCCCTTCAACATACCTTCGATCCCGCGTTTCCCAAATCCGCCGGGAACCAGAATCCCGTCAACCGTCTCCAGCTGCACCTGCACCGACTGGTCTTTCGATTCGAGACCCTCCGCCTCAATCCAATCGACATTGAGCTTCAGGTTATGGGCAAGCGCGCCGTGGACGAGCGCTTCTTTCAGTGATTTGTACGAGTCCTCATATTCAACGTACTTACCGACAATGCCTATCGTCACTTCGTCTTTCGGGTTGTAAACCCGGTGAACCAGTTCCTCCCAGTTCGCCAAGTCCGGCTGACGTGTCTCGATGCGCAAGTACCGCAACGCCAACTGGTCAACCTTTTCATGCGCGAACACCAGCGGGACCTCATAAATCGAGGCGACGTCCTTGGCTGTGATGACCGCCTCTTCCTCGACATTGCAGAACAGCGCAATCTTTGACTTGAGGTCGTGCGAGAGATAGCGGTCGGTGCGGCACAACAGAATGTCAGGTTGAATGCCGATGCTGAGCAGCTCTTTCACCGAGTGCTGGGTCGGTTTGGTTTTCAACTCGCCGGCGGCGGCGATATACGGCACAAGGGTCACATGAACGAAGAGCGTGTTCTCGCGGCCCAATTCCTGCCGCATTTGCCGAATGGCCTCGATGAACGGAAGTGATTCAATGTCGCCCACCGTCCCACCGATTTCGACAATCACCAGATCTACGTCCTGCGCGACCTTTTTCATCGCGCTCTTGATTTCGTTGGTGACGTGCGGAATGACCTGCACCGTCTTGCCCAGATAATCGCCGCGTCTTTCTTTGGCGATGATGTTTTCGTAGATACGGCCCGTGGTCCAGTTGTTATCGCGGCTCAGGCGGCTGTGCGTGAAGCGCTCGTAGTGACCGAGATCGAGATCGGTTTCGGCGCCATCGTCGGTGACGAAAACCTCGCCGTGCTGAAATGGCGACATGGTCCCAGGATCGACGTTGAGGTACGGATCGAATTTCTGAAGCGAAACCTTAAGGCCCCGGCTCTCCATGAGGCACCCGATCGAAGCCGCTGCCAATCCTTTGCCCAGAGAAGACACCACGCCACCGGTCACAAAGATGTACTTTGCCGCCATTCCGCCCTCATTTGTGTGGATTTGTGCAGCCGGGAGAAGTGCTCCGCCCCCTCTTGAAATAAGGGAGCCCCTTGCGCTGGCCAGGCAGCGCTCTCAAGGTGGAGCTTGTAGGGGTGCACAATCAATTATGGCTGGATTTGTCTGGCCTGACAAGGTGAAGTAGCGGTCCCCCTGTGAATAAGTCGGTACCCGCTCGGTGCCCCGCGGACATCACTACCGGCCACGCCCAACCATCCTCTTTGCCGACCGGAAAACGCTCTCGAACCTGGCCGCTGTCAGCTTTCCCGTGGCCGTGTTCTGGTTGGAGGGGTGGTAGCTGGCAAGCAGCGTGACGCCGTTCGCCATCTCGTAACTTTTTGCGTGGCCGAACACGATCCCAGCTTTCGACGTCAACGCACCCAACCGCTTGAGATGCGCGAGGTAGGCATCGAACGCAATCTTACCCAGCACCACCACTACTTTGACGTTACTGAGAATCGCCAACTCACGATCCAGAAAGCTCGAACAGTTCGCGAGTTCACTCGGTAGCGGCTTGTTGTCAGGCGGCGCGCACCGGACGGCCGCCGTGATGTAGCAGTCGATTAGCTTCAACCCGTCGTCGCGACTCTCGGCCGTGGGCTGCGAAGCAAAGCCGACCTTATACAGGATCGGATACATGAACTTGCCCGACGCGTCGCCCGTGAACGGCCGGCCGGTCCGGTTGGAGCCATGCGCCCCGGGCGCCAGTCCAAGGATCAAGACTCGCGCCTCTGGATCGCCGAAACCGGGAACCGGTCGTGCCCAATAGTCATGATCGCGGTAGGCCTTTCGCTTTTCGCGGCCAATCTGCTCGCGATATCCGACCAGCCGTGGACAACGGGTGCACGAGATAACTTCGCGGTCGAGAATCGCCAACGCAGAAGGCATGGACGCTATTGTACGGTTGATCGCTGGCCGCAAATCTAAGCCTGTTTGTCGACGCAGCGATTGCTATATTGAATCGAGAATGCGTCAACTCAGTATCAGCATCGCGCCCGCGGAGAAAGACGGGTCGAAACGCAGCCGAGTCAGAGTCTGTGTCCTATATCCCTTGCTCGTCCCGAGTTTTAGTCAGAGTCAATCGGCGCCGTCACCGCGAACGAACGCCGCAACCCTTCGAGACGCGGGCAAGGCGAGGAACGTCATCCTCGGCGCCGCTGCCGCTCCGTCACACCTCGATGACCCCGAATATGCAGACATTCTCGCGCAACAGTTCCGCCAGCTCGAACCTGAGAACCAGATGAAGTTCCAGATTGTGCATCCCAGGGCCGGAACCGACGCCTCGGCATATGATTTCGCCCCGGCCGACCGTCTCGTCGCTTTCGCCGGCCAGCACGACATGCTGGTCCGCGGACACTGCCTGGTCTGGCACCAGCAAGTCGCGGAATGGGTCAGGTCTCGCCAGCCAAACCTATGATTCCCGTGCGCTGAGTGACATTCTGCAAAACCACATTTCGACCGTCATGCAGCATTACGCCGGCAAAGTCTGGGCATGGGACGTCGTCAACGAAGCGTTCACTAACAACGGAACGCTGCGCAGTACCGTCTGGAATGACTCTCCGGGGATCGGCCTCGCCGGAAAAGGTACGGGATACATCGAGCAGTCGTTTCGCTGGGCGCACACCGCTGATCCCGCAGCCAAGCTCTTCTACAATGACTACGACGCCGAAACCATCAACCCCAAGTCGGATGCCATCTACGCCATGGCCAAAGATTTTCTAACTCGGGGCGTGCCGCTCGACGGGATCGGCTTCCAGGCACATCCCAATCTCAAGTTCAACGACCCCAGGATGATGGCTTCGTTCGCCGCGAACTTGAAGCGGTTCGGTGATCTTGGACTCGAGATCCACATCACCGAACTCGACGTCGCGCTTGACCGCAACGACGCACCGCGCCTGGCAGCGCAGGCCGCCGTGTACCGCAACGTGACCGCGATATGCCGGCATACGCGGTCGTGCACGGTGCTACAGACCTGGGGATTCACTGACAAGTACTCGTGGATTCCCAACTTCAGCAAGGGCAAACAGGGCTGGGCGCTGCCGTACGACGCTACCTACATCAGAAGCCTGCCTACGACGGAATGTTAAAGGCGTTGCAGTCGAAATAAGTGCGTGCATGTGGACTCGCCCGTTTGACCGCCCTTCCACCGTCTCTTACACTTAAACGTTGGGCGTTCCTCCGGAGTCTATTTGGAGGGCGCGCCAAGCGAAATCTCTACTTCCGTTGTTCCTGAAGGCATTCCGTTGACGACCGAAACCACTACACCTGAAACCACCAATCCCTGCAAGCGCGAACTGACCATCGAAGTTCCCGTCGATGTCGTCACCAGCGAGCGCGACAAAATCGTCGGCCGCTACACCAAGTTGGCCCGCATTCCCGGCTTCCGTAAAGGAAAAGTTCCTGCGACGGTAGTTCGCCAGCGCTTTGCCGACGAAATTAAGAGCGACCTAGTGGAAGCCCTCGTGCCGCGCTACTTCCGCCAAGAGACGGCAAAGCAATCGCTGTTGCCCATCTCGCAACCGCGCGTCACCGACCTCCACTTCAACGAAGGCGAGCCGCTGAAGTTTACCGCCGAGTTTGAGATTCTGCCGGATTTCAAGGTCACGAACTACGACGACATCAAGCCCGAGACGATCGATACCAACGTGAGCGAAGACGACGTCGAACAGGCGCTGAAGAACCTGCACCTCCAGCACGCTACCTATAACGCGGTCGAAGACGAGCGTCCGCTGGCCGACGGCGATTTCGCGGTAGTGAGTTTCCGTGGCGTTCCAAAGGCCGCAGAGCAGGACGCCGACTCGAAGCCGGTCGAAGTCAACGAAGTCATGGTGGAAATCGGCGGAGACAACACTATCCCCGAATTCTCCGAGAACCTGCGCGGCGCCAAAGCCGGCGAGCATCGCTCGTTCGACGTGAAGTATGGCGACGACTTCTCCGACAAGCGCTTGGCAGGCAAGACCATGACCTACGATGTCGACGTGAAGGCCATCAAGACGCGCAGCATCCCCGAAGCAACGGACGATTTCGCCAAAGAACTGGGCGCCGACTTCACTACCTACGACGAACTGCGCACTCGCCTGCGCGAGAACATGAAGGCCGAGAAGGAGCACGAAGCCGAGCACCAGGGCAAAGATAAGATCGTCGCCGAGCTGGTAAATCGCAACGATTTCCCGGTACCCGAAGCAATGATTGACCAGCAGATTGACCTGCGCCTTGAGCGTGGCCTCCGTGCTCTCGCGGCCCAGGGCATGAAGACCGAAGACATGAAGCGCATGGACTTCGACCGCCTCCGTGCCGGGCAGCGCGAGGGAGCGTTGCGCGAAGTGAAGGCGTCGCTCATCCTCGAACAGATTGCGGAGCAGGAAAAAATCGAGGTCAGTGACGAAGAGGTGGAACAGGAACTGCAAGCACTCGCTCTTCAGGCGAAGCAGCCTGTTGAGCAGGTTCGCGCGCGTTTGACCCAGGACGGCGGGCTGGATAGAATCCGGCATCGCATCCGTAATGAGAAGACGTTGAATAACCTTTATCGCAGGTCCGCTTAGCGCCGCCTGCATTTCATTCCCGCGCCGAACCCTTCGGGAAGCGCGTGGACAGGTACATAAAGGAGCCACATTCGATGCTGGTACCCATGGTGATCGAACAAACCAGCCGGGGCGAGCGGGCGTACGACATTTATTCCCGTCTGTTGCGGGACAACATCATCTTTCTTGGCACTCCTATCGATGACAATGTCGCGAACCTGATCATCGCGCAACTGCTATTCCTGGAAGCAGAAGACCCGGAAAAAGACATCTCTCTCTATATCAACTCCCCGGGCGGCTCCATCACCGCCGGCATGGCCATCTACGACACCATGCAGTTCATCCGTCCTGACGTCACCACGATCTGCATCGGTCAAGCCGCTAGTATGGCTGCGACGCTGCTCGCGGGTGGTGCCCCCAAGAAGCGCTTCGCCCTACCCAACTCGCGCATCCTTATTCATCAACCTCTCATGTCTGGTTTATCTGGACAGGCGACCGACATCGACATCCATGCCCGCGAAATTCTGCGCATGCGCGAGATTACCAACCAGATACTGGCCAAGCACACCGGCCAGCTGCTGGAAAAGGTCGAGCGCGACGTGGAACGCGACTTCATCATGAACGTGCAGCAGGGCAAGGAATACGGCATCATCGACGACATCATCTACAAGCACAAGTAGAAGCTATCTCATGGCTCGGCCTGGAAAAGGCACACCTTATAGCTGTGCCGTCACGGGCTAGCTGAATTCAGGCCTTCAGCGCCGGAGGGACGTCGCGTTCGTTAGCGCAATATTTATGGGGCAGGTCGTAGCCTCGGAGCCACGTAACTCGAGTGGTTCATCTCTGCGCAAGATTTACCTAAGCCGTGGTGCGAAAGTTGTATTGGAATTCGTTCCGTACACACGCACGACCCCTGTAGTTGTGCTTCAATAGGCTCATACACGAAGAGGCAATCGCGGAGACCCGCAGTTAGGCCAGTTGAGCTTTCTCCGGAGCGTCACGGCTCCGAGCGGTCCTAAGCGAGCGGCCGATTCAGGTCAGGAAATCGGGATCCTGGCTGGGGGAGTGTAGCGTAGAAGGAGTACCTTTCCGTGAGAACCAGGACTGGAAGCGACGAAGTACTTCGTTGCTCTTTTTGCCACAAGTCTCAAGACGCTGTCGCCAAGCTCATTTCGTCACCTACTGACTATCCGCGCGCCTACATCTGCGACGAGTGCGTCGCCGTCTGCAATTCGATTCTCGAAGACGACCGCACCGAAGCCCAGACCACGGCGACGCCGCATCAGTTGCCCAAGCCGTCTGAGGTCAAGACGTTCCTCGACGAGTACGTCATCGGGCAGCACCAGACGAAGAAGAAGCTTGCGGTCGCCGTCTACAACCACTACAAACGCGTGCACATGAACCGCCAGCGGAATGGCGAAGTCGAACTGGCCAAGTCGAACATTCTGCTGATCGGCCCCACCGGCACTGGCAAGACCCTGCTTGCGCAGACACTTGCCCGCATGCTGGATGTCCCGTTCGCCATCGTCGACGCCACCACCCTTACTGAGGCCGGCTACGTCGGCGAGGACGTGGAGAACATCATCCTGAAGCTGCTCCAGGCCGCCGACGGAGATGTCGCCCGCGCCCAGACCGGCATCATCTACATCGACGAGATCGACAAGATTGGCCGCAAGGACGAAAACCCATCTATCACTCGTGACGTGTCGGGTGAAGGCGTGCAACAGGCGCTACTCAAGATCCTTGAAGGCACCGTTGCCAATGTTCCTCCTCAGGGCGGACGCAAACACCCTCACCAGGAATTCACCCCGGTCGACACTACCAACATCTTGTTCATCTGTGGCGGGGCCTTCGTCGGCCTTGAGCGGATCATTTCCCGTCGCATGGGCAAGCGCTCCATGGGCTTCCGTACCGACGAAACCAAAGAAGCCGCCTTCACCGAGTCCAACAAGCGCGACACCGAATTGCTGGCGCAAGCCGAACCGCAGGATCTCATTAAGTTTGGGCTGATCCCCGAATTTGTCGGACGCCTGCCAGTTGTTGGCGTACTGAGCGATCTCGACGAAGACGCCTTGGTCGAAATCCTCTGCAAACCCAAGAACGCCATCGTCAAGCAGTACCAGCGGCTCTTTGAGTTCGAGAACGTCAAGCTGCATTTCACCGATGACGCCCTGCGTTGCATCTCCCGCGAGGCCATGCAGCGCAAGGTCGGAGCACGCGGCTTACGCATGATTCTGGAAGAGTTGATGCTCGATTTGATGTACCAACTGCCCAGCCAGAAGCGGGTGAAAGACTTCGAGGTCACCAAGGATATGGTGGAACACCGCAACGTCAGCCTTCCCATTATGGAAAAAGCTGGCTAGCGATATCCGGCTCGATGTTCAGCACGGCGCGGCCCCCGGGTCGCGCCGTTCATTTTGCTCCCGGGCGATGACTGCCGACCGTCTTGGGTCGGGGCACGATTTGAGTCGTGCCGTTAACGCTCTCTTTTTAACATTCACCCCGCGGACTTTAGTCCGTGCGCATCCTGCTCGTACCGACTAAATAGTGTTTGAACGCGTGATATCCTGACCTGTAAGACAGCTTATCCCTCGGAGCGGCAGCGTTCTGAATGACAAGGCGGTTCCAGTGACTCAGCGAGAAAAATTCGAGACCAAGAAGCTCCCCATGATGCCCATCCGGGACGTGGTCATCTTCCCGTTCATGATGACGCCGTTCGTGGTCGGCCGGGAATCGAGCGTCCGCGCCCTCGAAGAAGCTTTGGCGGGCGATAAGAAGATCTTTCTCGCGACCCAGCACGATGCCAGCATCGACGAGCCCAAGCCCAACGAAATTTTCCAGGTCGGTACCATCGTCAACATCGTCCAAAGCCTCAAGCTGCCCGACGGAAACATCAAGGTGCTGGTAGAAGGTCTCGAGCGCGGCAAAATCCTCCAGGTCGTCGATACCGACGGATACTTCGAGGCAACCGTTCGGACGGCGAAGTACGGTACCGAACTAACCCCGCAAATCGAAGCCGCGATGCAGCGCGTCACCGGCCTCTTCGAGCAATACGTAAAACTCTGCCAGTCGCTCAACTACGAAACCATGATCGCAGCGGTCCGTAACGACGATCCCTCGAAGCTAACCGACACCATCGCCGCCAACCTGCAGCTTTCGATTGAGGAAAAGCAGGAGCTCCTGGAGATCTTCGATCCGGCAGAGCGGCTTAGCCGCATCGGAGACGTGCTCGACGTCGAGATCGAAAAACTCAACATGGACCGCACCATCCAGTCGCGCGTGAAGCGCCAGATGGAACGCGCCCAGAAAGAGTATTACCTCAACGAAAAGATCAAAGCCATCCAGAAAGAATTGGGCCGCGGCGAAAAGAGCGAATTCGACGAGTTAAAGAAGAAGATCGATGCCGCCGGCATGCCGCGCGAGACTCACGAGAAGGCCATCCAGGAACTGAAGAAGCTCGAGGCCATGCCTCCTATGTCGGCTGAATCGACGGTTTCGCGCAACTACCTCGACTGGCTCCTGGCGGTGCCTTGGAAGAAGCGCTCCAAAGAGATCCGCAATATCGAAGTCGCCGAGAAGGTGCTGAACGAAGACCATTACGGCCTCGAAAAGATTAAGGACCGCATCCTCGAATTCCTCGCCGTTCGTCAGTTGGTGAAGAACCCGAAAGGCTCCATCCTTTGCTTCGTTGGACCTCCCGGAGTAGGCAAGACTTCACTCGGCATGAGCATCGCGAAAGCGACGGGCCGCAAGTTCGTCCGCATGTCGCTAGGCGGTGTCCGTGACGAAGCAGAAGTCCGCGGACATCGCCGCACCTACATTGGCGCCCTGCCCGGCCAGATCATTCAGATGATGAAGAAGGCCGGCACCAAGAATCCGGTCTTCATGCTCGACGAAGTCGACAAGATGTCGATGGACTTCCGCGGCGACCCATCGGCAGCGCTGCTCGAAGTGCTCGATCCCGAGCAGAACTTCATGTTCGTCGATCATTATCTTGATGTCGAGTATGACCTGTCGCAGGTCTTCTTTATCGCCACCGCCAACGTGCTCCACACTATCCCTCCGGCTCTTCAAGACCGCATGGAAGTGCTGCGCCTCCAGGGCTACACCGAACCCGAAAAGGTCGAGATCGCCAAGCAATATCTTGTTCGCAAGCAGCGCGAGCAGACCGGTCTCACCGAGCAAAACATCGTCTTCACCGACGATGCGCTGCAAACCGTGATCCGCAATTACACTCGCGAAGCCGGCGTGCGTAATCTCGAGCGTGAGATCGGTAACATCTGCCGCAAGGTCGCTCGTAAGGTCGTCAAGGAAGGCGAAAAGTACTCAGTCACTCTCACTGCCGAAAATGTCAATGATTACCTCGGCGTGCTGAAATTCCGCGACACCGAAGCCCACGAGCGCAGTGAAGTCGGCTTGGTCACCGGCCTTGCCTGGACCGAAGTCGGCGGCTCGATCCTCACCACTGAAGTCGCCACCGTCGACGGCAAAGGCAAGCTAACGCTTACCGGCAAGCTCGGCGACGTGATGCAGGAGTCGGCCCAAGCAGCTATGTCGTATGTGCGCTCACGCGCGCATCGCCTCGGGCTGCCCCGCGACTTCTATCGCAACCTCGACATTCACGTTCACGTCCCCGAGGGCGCAATTCCGAAGGACGGCCCGTCTGCCGGAATCACCATGGCAACTGCCATCGCCAGCGCGCTCAGCCGCATCCCCGTGCGTCGCGACATTGCCATGACCGGCGAAATCACGCTGCGCGGTAAGGTGCTCGCCATCGGCGGCCTGAAGGAAAAACTGTTGGCCGCTCATCGCGCCGGAATCTTCGAAGTTCTTCTCCCCGCAGATAACGAGAAGGATCTTGCCGAGGTTCCGGAGAACTTGCGGTCCGCGATGAAGCTGCACTTTGTGAAGACCATGGATGACGTGCTGGCGCTTGCTCTCGAAAGCCCACTACCCGATGTGCCCGACGAGACTGCAACCATCGCAGCCTTGCCCTCAACTCCCGAGCCGCCCGCCGCGCATCAGTAAGCGGCGGCTCTCAACCCTTCGACATTGTGGGTGTCCCATCCTTTTGCGAAGCAAAAGGGTGGGACACTCCAAGCTCGCTTCGTATCAGGGCACGACCTCAGCCGTGCCAATCACACCCACAAAGGGCCCCAGGGCTTCAGCCCCACTCCATCTGAAACTGAATTCTCTCTCCGGCGGCGGAGCCGCGACGTGCTTTTAGGCGCGCGCGTCAGCCTGCGCTAGGCTACCCCGTGAAACCCCGGCCGCGGAGCGGCCTCTCAACTCAGCCCGCAGGGCGGCAGAACCGTAGCCCGGCTCGTCAGAGCCGGGGAGTCAATCGCAATGGATCCACGAGTCCCGCTTAGCGGGACGGCACATCTTCTGGTCGACACAACCGGGTGCGCATCCAAGCCCGCCTTTGGCTCGCGTGGGTCTTTTGCTATCCCGTATCCACTATCCACTGCACTACAATATCGCCGTATGCCCGGTCCGCGATTTTCCACGACAGGGAGCGCTGGGCTCGTAGTCGCCGTCGGCACCGTCGTCGCCCTGCTCATCCTGCTCCCCGCCTACCGCATCTTCTTCGCCATCAGCGTGGGGATCGCCATTATCGTGGCCGCAATACTGTATCTCTGGCACAAGCTGCGCCCCATCCGCCCCGAAGACTTCGACGACAAACATCCCTTGAACCTTCATTGACGATTTTTTTCTATCCACTATTCACTACCCACTAACCACTATGATTGAGTCATGAAGGTCGTCACCCGCTTCGTCACCTCCGCCGCCGCTCCGCAGCAGTTCCCTGCTCCCAGCGCTCCCGAGATCGCCTTCCTGGGACGCTCCAACGTCGGCAAGTCGAGTCTCATCAACTCGCTCGTCGCCGACAAGATCGCCAAGACCAGCAACACTCCCGGACGCACCCAGACCATCAACTTCTTCGATTTGCGACGTGCCGGCAAGCCACACACCGAACTTTTTTTCGTTGACCTCCCGGGTTACGGATACGCGCGCGCGCCGAAAGAGCTCACTGCTCAGTGGTCCGGCTTCATCGATCCCTACCTGGCTTCGCGTCCTTCGCTGGTTCTCTGCCTCTCCTTGGTCGACATTTCGATTCCGCCGCAACAATCCGACATCCAGCTTCACGAGTGGTTGCGCCACCATGATCGGCCCTATCTCGTCGTAGCCACGAAGGCTGACCGTATCTCGAGCAACGTATTACGCAAGTCAGTAGCGACGTTGTCCGAGGCGCTCGGAGTCTCCGCCGACGCAATAATCCCCTTCTCGGTGAAGGGGAAAACAGGGCATGTGCAGCTATGGCGTGCGATTCAGGTAGCGGCTGGGATGCAAACGTCGGAAAGTCCGGTAGATTCCAAGTAGTTCACGCCGGCCAGACTTCGAGCGCTGTTCGTGACAGGATCTGGTGCTTCGCTGCTTCCGAAAGCGGTAGCTTACGAAACTCGGCGAGATTGCTGGCGATCTCCGGAACGCCTGGTCCCGGCCAGTCCGTTCCAAATAGTGTTTTATGAGCGATTTCTTCCAGCCGCGGGAAATACTTGAGGAGTGTTTTCGGCGGAATTCCGCTGATGTCCAGATAAACGTTGTGATGTCGGCGGACCAGGAAAAATGCGGTGTCCATCCACAGTGGACGCCCGCCATGCGCCAAAAGAATTTTGAGATTGGGGAAATCTACGGCCACGTCGTCCACGTAAATCGGATCGCCGAATTTGTTTCTCGCGCCGGGAAAAATCGACGTGCCGGTGTGCACCATGATCGGAATGCCATTCGCCTCGGCAGCGCGATAAATGATCTCGAGCTCTTTAACGCCGTTTAGGTAATCATTCGGATACAGCAACTGATGTGGCGGATGAATCTTGATCAGCTTGATTCCCAGCCGCACGATCTGCTCCATGTCGGCCAACACGTTTTTCGTATGTCTAGGATGCACGCTGCCGCACGGAATCAGCCGCTCCGGGTCTTCCTTGACATAGTTGGCGACAAACTCGTTCACTTCAGGAGTAAAGCCGATGACTTCAGGGGCCACGTAATTGATCAGCACTGCACGATCGATGCCGGCCTCGTCCATGTGTTCAAGAAACGCTTTGGGTGATTGACAGTATCGCACGATCTGATCGAAGTCCTTGCGCGATTTCTTCATCAGCGCCAGCGCCTCGGGCCTGAAGAGATGCATCGGCGCGATATGAACGTGGCAGTCAGTGATCATCTAGTTCGCTGCCGCTTGCAGAAGGGCTCGCTTGGCAAACACCTTCACCATCTCGCGACGGTATTCCGGCGTGAGCGCTGACGTGGTGAGTGGCTTCGCGGTTCGCGCGGCAAGTTCGCCAATCGCTTCCACCAACTCCTCACCGACTTCCATGCCAACCAGGCGCGCATCGACGTCCTTCACCAGATGAGGCGCAGGATTCACCGCCGTAATCGCCATCCGCGCATCTTCAACTCGACCGTTGCTCATCTTCATCGCAACCGCGACTCCCGCCAGCGGGTAATCAATGCTCCCGCGCACGCGCAGCTTCTGATAGCTTCCGCGCCAGCCTTTGGAACTAGCAGGGAGTATGACTCGCGTAACAACCTCACTCGGCGCGAGATGCAACCGGACAACGCCGTCATTCACGTAGAACTCCGACAGCGGGACGCGTCGAACTCCGCTGGTATCGGCGATCTCGATCTCGGCTCCGAGGCACAGCAATGCTGGAGGCGTATCTCCAGAGAACACCGCCCAGCAGGTTTTACTGCTGGGAGCGACGTGGCACAGATCGCCGTCCTTCTTCAGGCAAAAGCCGCAGCTCTTCCGCCACAGCAGCGACTGGTTGTACCAGAGGCAGCGCGTGTCGAGACAGATGTTGCCGCCCAGCGTTCCCATATTGCGCAGCACTGGCGACGCAACCGTCTTCACAGCATGACATAGAACCGGATAGTCGCGCCGAATGATCGGAGAATGTTCGATAGCGGCCAGTGTCGTGAGCGCCCCGATGCTGACACCGTCAGCCGTTTCGTGGATACCCTGCAATTCGCCGATGCCGCGCAAGTCGAGCACGTAGGGCGGCGTGAACAGCTTTTGCTTCATCGACGGCAGCAGGTCAGTTCCGCCGGCAACAACCTTCACCTGGTCACCATAGGTCGACATCATTCCGACGGCATCGGCCAGCAACTTCGGCCGCAGCAATTGGAACCTGGGAAGACTCACTCCACACCTCCAACCGTTCCAGTCTTTCTTGCTGGGTCATCCAGATGCCGTTGAGGCCCTTTGCCGCGAAACCATAGTGAACCGCCATGTTCGCGAAGCTTCTGTGGCTGCGTCGGATCGACGCCCTCGGTCATCTCGATCTTCTTCGCGCCTCGTTTGGCGCGCAATGCCGCCAGCACGCGCTCGGGCGTAAACGGAGCCTCGCGCAACCGCACCCCAACAGCGTCGAAAATGGCGTTGGAAATTGCCGGAATCGTGGCCGCCAACGATCCTTCACCGGCCTCTTTCGCTCCAAACGGTCCTTCCGGATCGATGCTCTCCACGATGATGCATTCCACTTCTGGTGACTCTACTGAAGACGGGCTGCGATACTCCAACAGCCCTGGATTCATCAGCAACCCATCTTTCCACACCATTTCTTCCTGCAACGCCTGGCCGAGTCCCATCCATACCGATCCGATCACCTGTCCCTCGACCGCAACCGGATTCAGCGCCCGCCCGCAATCGTGCGCAGCCCAGATCTTATGAACGGTGACTTCGCCGGTTTCTTCGTCGACGCTCACGTCAGCCACCTGCGCCGAGTACGAATATGCTGGCGAAGGTCCTACGCCTGCTCCCTTGTGCTTGCCGCCTCTAGCTTCAACTGGAGGCGCATACGAACCCGTACCAGTGAGTCCACCGTGAACGTCGATCGCGGCGACCACTGCTTCTTCAAAACTCATGTGGTCTTTCGAACCTTCTTCTTTCCGCGTTTGCAGCACCGAGCCTCGCAGAATCTGCCCGTCCACGTGACCTCGCGCAGCCTCCTCGTCCGGCGGGGCTATCGAATCCGTCGCCAACGAGCCTCGCTTCCACACCCGATCGCCGCTAACCACGACCTCTTCCAGCGCACAATTCATGCGCTTAGCTGCTGCGCTCACGATGTTCTTCTTCACGTCTTCGGCCGCTCGCAACGCAGCGTTTCCCGCCATGAACGTCACTCGACTGGAGTACGATCCGAGATCGATCGGCGTCAGATCCGTATCGGCGGCAATCACTTTTACCCGCGACAGGCCGCATCCCAACACCTCGGCGACGACTTGCGCCGTCATGGTGTCCGAGCCCTGTCCAATTTCCGATGCTCCGGTATAGACAACAACGCCGCCATCGCGATCGATCTTGATGTTCACCGTCGAGTGCGGCATGTCGGAGCGAATGATGCTGTTGGCCGCTCCGCTTACGTAGTGGCTGCAAGCCATGCCGAGTCCACGACTCTTTGGCATCTTTCCGCGACGTTCGTTCCACCTAGATCGCGTAATCACTTGCTCAACACATTCCGGCAGTCCGTAGCTCAGCACCCGCAGCCCGTTCACCGTCACCGTCGGAGGCTTGAGCAAATTGACCCGACGCATCTCTGCCGGACCGACTGCGATCTTGGCCGCGATCTCGTCCATCTGCGACTCGAACGCGAAGCGCACATTCACCGTGCCGTGACCTCGCATCGCGCCACACGCGGGCTTGTTGGTCAGCACACGGTAGCCGTCATACCGGATATTAGGAATGTCATAGAGTGCGCCGAGCAGAGCGCCCGAGTATAGAATCGTCACCACGCCGTACGAGCAGTACGCGCCGCCATCTTGAATCACTTTGCAGGCAACTGCGGTGATGCGACCGTCGTTCTTCACCCCGGTCTTCAGATCGACGATGGTGCGCGGACGCCCACGGTGCGCCCAGAACACCTCTTCTCGCGTGTACGTGATCTTCACCGGTGCCTTCGCTGCACGCGCCGCCACGGCCGCAATGATCTCCAGCGGGATGATCTCGCTCTTGCCACCAAATCCACCGCCAACCAGCGGCTTGATCACCCGAATCTGCGACATCGGCAATTCAAGCACCAGGGATAGCTTGTGTTGCAGGTAATACGGAACCTGCGTCGACGACCAAACGGTCAGTCTTCCCTGCTTGCCGGTGTGTGGATCGATCTCGAAGCTGGCCAGCGTGCTGTGAGGTTCCATCGCGGCGTGTGTCACTTCGTTCGCGATATAGCGCGCTTCGGCAACGTAATCCGCTTCCGCGAAGCCTTTCTCGGGATCGCCAAAGACATGGTGATAGTCCTTCTCGATGTTATGCGGACGCTCCGGATGAATCAGGTCGCACTCAGCTTTCATCGATTCTTCCGGATCGAAATAGGCCGGCAGCGGCTCGTATTCGACTTCGATGAGTTCCAGTGCTTGTTCGGCAATTTCCTCGCTTACCGCCGCTACACACGCCACGTTATCGCCGACGTACCGCACCTTCCCGACCGCTAGCGCCGTCTCGTCGTGCCCAACCGGAAGAATCCCGTACTTGTTCGGCGCATCTTCACCGGTAACAACCGCAACCACGCCATCCAGCGCGCGCGCTTTGCTGGCGTCGATGCGTTTGATAAGCGCGTGCGGATAGGGTGAATGCAATATCTTGCCCACCAGCATGCCCGGCACGCTGAGGTCGTCGGTGTACTTGCCGGCACCGTTAGTCTTGCCCGCGGCATCCACCATGGCGATCGATTTGCCGATTACGGAAAATTCGCTCATTACAGCTTCGCCCCCACCAGTTCCGGCTGGCTGTCCTTCCGCTCTGCCTCGATTACCGCACGGATCGCCTGGTACATTTGCGAATACCCGGTGCATCGGCACAAATTGCTGCTTAGCGCCTCGCGAATTTCTTCCTCTGTTGGATCAGAATTGTTGGCCAGCAGCCAACGAACCGTCATCATGAATCCCGGCGTGCAATAGCCGCACTGCGAGCCTCCGAAATCGCCATATGCCTTCTGCAGCGCCGCGAGGCCACCACCGTCGGAAATGCCCTCAACCGTCGTAATCTCGCAATCCTGAAAGCTTGCCGCGAGCATGGTACACGCGAGCATGGGCACGCCATCTACCTGCACCGTACAGGCTCCGCACGAAGAGTCGTCGCAGCCTCGCTTGGATCCAGTGAGGTTCATATCCTGCCGCAGCACGTCCAACAAAAGACTGTTGGGCTGGACCGCCAGCTCGTGCGTTCTCCCGTTTACTTGCAGTTCAATCAGTTCTTTTTTCATCGCCATCCCTAATAAACCGGCACCGAGGGATCGATCTCGCGTGACCAGCGGTCGATACCTCCGCGGAGCGATTGCACGTTTTCGAAACCCTGTTGCCGCAACCAAGCCGTGACGTTCATCGAACGCACGCCGTGATGACAAACCACCACGATGTGCTGCTCAGGATCAAGTTCCTGATTAAATCGGGCCGGAATTTCTCCCATGGGAATATGCTTGCTCCCGTCAATTCGTGCTGTTTGAATTTCCCACGGTTCGCGTACGTCCAGCAGGGCGTGCCGGGCTCCGGAATCTCGCAGCGCTTTCAGTTCGATGACCGATATCTCGTAATCCATCGAATTCCTTTTCGCCGTGGCGAAAGCTACTTGCCCTGCCACTGCGGTCTGCGTCGCTCAATGTGCGCTTGAATGCCTTCTTTGGCGTCAAGCGTCTTCATCAGCTCGTCGAGGTAGATTTGCTCGGAGCGCGCCAGGCCCTTGTCGAAGTGCATCGAGTCCCACGCGTAGAGCGATTTTTTGGCAAGAGCCAAAGCAGCGGGACTCAGCTGAGTCACTCGTCCGATACACTCAGCAACCAGCGTTTCTGGATCATCCGCGAGTCCATTGACGAGGCCGGCTGCAATGGCTTCCTGACCTGTAATGGTGCGGCCCGTCAGGACCATTTCAGCGGCCAACTTCTGCCCCACAATTGACGCCAATGCCACACTGGCCACAGGCGGAAAGCAGGCCAGCTTTATTTCGGGGAATCCCCACACGGAGTCTGGTGAGGCATAAACGATGTCACACAGCAGGGCCAGCTCGGCGCCGCCTCCAAGACAATGCCGTCGGACGCTGGCAATTGTCAGCTTCCTGGTGGCGACAACCGCGCGCATCACTCCGTGGAACGCAGTGAGCATGTTACGCACGTTCTCAGGAGTGTGCGCCGCTATGTCCACGCCGCTGGAGAACACCCGTTCTGCTCCCGCGAAAACAATAGTGCTGACGTCGGTGATGGTTTCGATCTGCTCCAGCGCCGCCAGCAACTCGCCCATCATCTCCATGTCGATGACATTTAAGGGAGGGTTGTTGAGCGCAATCCGTACGGTTGGCACTTGCAGGTCAATCCGGATGCGCCGGAATGCGGGTTTGCTCGCCCATGTCGTAGACATAGTTACGACCGCTTTCTCGAGCGCCTGCTGGTAGCTGAACCCGAGGCCACTCTCTTCTTCGGCGCCGAACGCCTCTTTGGAGTTTCTTCTCCACGCACTCCCTGGAGAAATATGTCGCTGAACTGCCGGGCGATGACTTCTGCGTCGGGATCGATGCGCGGCTTATACCAGGTGTAGAGCCAGTTCATCATTCCGAACAAGCCCATCACCGCTGCGCGAGTAGAGACGCCATTCTTTCCGCTTGGCCCCCGTCCAAGCCGCGGCAAGTTTTCCGCTTGCGCGAGGTCGTCGACCAGCCCGACACAAGTTCTGTAATACTCCCGCTTGATGGCAGTGAGGTCTGCCCCGTAACCGTTCTTCAATACATCGTCTTCGTGCGACAGAACCTTCATCGCTTTCTGCTTGGCCACAGCGTAATCAACGTGGTTGTGCACGAAGATCCGGATGCGTTCCTCGGGGTCGCTACTGCTCGCCAACCGTTCGCGCAGGCGATCAAGGATGGTGGTGAAGGTGTGCTTCTGGATCAGGTACAGCAGCTTTTCCTTGGAGTCGAAGTAGTAATAAAGACCTGCCAGCGAGATTCCGCTGAGGCGTGACAAGTCACGCATCGACGCGCCCTCGTAACCCTTGTCGGCGAACACTTCCGTCGCGTAATCGAGGATCTCGGAAAAACGGCGGTCGAAGCGGGTATCATGGCCGCTAGCGGTAGCTTGCGCTTGCGATTCAGGTATCACCAACTCAGAGCTCCAGTGCGGCGTACCGATCCAGTCTAAACGAACGTTCGTTCGAATCATAACTCCGCCGCCACAAGACTGGCAACCCGTACCCTCCCGCGTACGATTCCAGTCGTTCCGTAACTCGCAACGAACCAGCCTCACGGTTGCTGCACTCGCCGGTCCGGCTGGATAAAAGCCCGCGTTGACAACTGCTTCCAGACAAGGCAAACTGCAGAATCCTGAGGATTTGGTTTCCCCCAGGCGATCGAGGCACCTGGCAAGGCAAAACGAGCCTATTCATGACCGCGCAATCAAAGGTTTCCTACCGGCTGGAGTCCACGCTGGAAAGCGTGAATAAAGCGGAAGAAATGGCCGACCAGATCGCCGCTCAGGCGGGTTTCGATGAGGACGTTCGGGGCGGAATCACCATGGCCGTGCGTGAGGCCATGATTAACGCCGTTTTGCACGGCAACGCCTACGATCCGGGCAAGCGAGTAAACTTATCGTTTGAACAGAACGGCCGTGAGTTGATAATTACCATTGGAGACGAAGGCAAGGGACTCGAACCCGACGAGGTTCCTGACCCCCTCGCTCCCGAAAACCTGATGAAGCAGTCCGGCCGCGGAATTTTCCTTATCCGGGCATTTATGGACGAAGTTCGGTTCCGCAAATTGGAACCCGGCACTGAAATTACTTTGATCAAGCGGATCCCGGGAACAGACCTGGACCGCCAGGAGGCTTCCACGTGAGCATGAAAGCAAGCACCCGGCAAGTGGATGGCGTAACCATCGTTGACTTGAGCGGGCGAATCACACTGGGCGAAGGTAGTGTGGTTTTGCGCGACACCATCAAAGACCTTCTCGGCAAAGGCGCAAAGCATATTCTCCTGAACCTGGGCGACGTCAGCTACATTGACAGCTCGGGTATTGGCGAACTGGTCAGCGCATTTACCTCAGTACAGCGTCAGGGTGGCGAACTCAAGCTGTTGCACCTCACCAAGAAGGTGCACGACCTGCTGCAGATCACCAAGCTCTACACGGTGTTCGATGTGCAGGAAGACGAAGCCAACGCCATCAAGTCTTTCACCAAGTAACAGATATTCAGCTGCCAGCGGCGGGCGCACGAATTGCTGGAAGCCCTTTCGCCTCGCGCGGAAGGGCGTTCGCTGCTATGTGCGGTGTTCGCATGCCTGACTTACAATCTCGTTATGGCCCGCATTTCTCGTCTCGACAAAGATCAGGTAGATCCCGAAACCAAGTCGATCTATGACGTGTACCTCAAAGAACGCGGCAATGTTCCGAACATGTTCCGCACCGCGGCCCACCGTCCGGAAATTTTCCGCACCATGATCGCCCACTTCCGCGCAGTTATGAACACCGGAACGGTGCCGGCCAAACTAAAAGAGTTGGTGATCGTCCGGACGTCGCAGATTAACCGCTGCGAGTATTGACTCTCCTCCCACACCGCCTTGGCAAGGCGGCACGGCTGGACAGACGCCCAGATCGATAACCTCGCCGACTTTGGACAGCGCTCTGATTTCAATGACGCCGAGAAGGCTGCCCTTGATCTAGCGGAGAGGGTTACGCGCGATCCACATGAGGTGGACGATGCTTTCTGGGCCGAACTGCGCCGTCACTACGACGAGGGAGAGATCATCGAACTGCTGGCGGCCATCGGGCTATTCAATTACTTCAACCGTTTCAACGACGCTTTGCATATGGAGCCGACCAAGTAACGTAAAGGCTATAACCAACTCCATCGCGGCTCTTCGCGACCGAACTTCCTTAACTCAACGAGGGGATATAGCGTGCCGCGCCAGACAACTCCCCTACGGGCTAAGGTCAAGACCGCCGACCGCACCAGCGCATAGCAGAACACCAGTGCTCCAATAGGATGTAGCACCACGTACAGCGGCGATATATCGCTGTGCCACGACATTCCGACGTAGACCATCGCCACAGCCACCAGTGCCGTCACAAATCCCGCTCTCGCCCAGCCTGAGGCAATACCAGCTCCGACGAATGGAGCGACATTTACCAGCAGCACTCCGCAAACTGCCAAGGCCGCAAACCAGGCGTTGAAGCGCAAAATGGCAAATCCATTCTTGGTCAGGTTCTCGACTATTCCGTGCGTCCCGAAAACCCACCGCAGTCGCAGCAAGTCGCGTCCAAACGCCACACGCTGACGGAAACCCTCCTGCTTCACGCTCTCTCCCAGTCGCATGTCGTCGAGCACAGCCATCCGCAGCCGTTCATACGTGCCCAGCTGGTCGTACGCCTCACGCCGGATGAGGTTGAACGCCCCCACTCCGATGGCGTCTCGCGATTTCGGATCGGCGACCTTCCAAGGCCGGCGCGCAAAGACAAACTGTGACTGGAAGAACGCCATCATCATGCGTTCTCCCACCGAATTCATCACCATTGTCGGAAACAATACGACATGATCGGCCCGCTCCCGCTCGGCATATACGACGGCCCTGCGGAGCGCATCCGCGCGAAACACTACATCCGCATCGGTGAATAGCAGCCAGTCTCCGGTAGCCTGCTTCCCTGCCTGCCACATGGCGTGCGTCTTGCCCAGCCATCCCGACGGCAGCTCCTGAATGTGCAGGACTTTCAGACGGTGACGCAATGTCTCGCCGCGCTCGCGCCATTCCGACTGCAACCGGTCGAGAATCGCCCCCGTCGCATCCTCCGACCGGTCGTCCACGGCGATCACTTCATAATCGGGATAATCGAGTTCCAACAGAGACAGCAGCGCGGCCTCAATGTGCTGAGCTTCATTCCGCGCCGGAACAATAATGCTGACGCGCGGCACCCGACCCGACGTGTCCGCCGGAACAACATCGTATTCAGGGCAGGTAATCTCAGCGATCTTGTGCATGCCCATTGCCGCGGCAACCAGTCGCGACAGCCACCCCACGCCGAGGAATACGCCGATACTCCACGACCACGGATGCGCCAGGAAACCCTGCCACATCAGGTCGAGGCTCCGGCCACAGCCCCGTGTGGCTTCTCTGGCGGCAAATGCGGAGCGAACCTCATGCCGTACACCAGAATGAGACCCGACAAAGCTACCGCCACGATCATCGCCACCATGCCCATCTGGAGGTTGGTCTTGTCCGAGATGTAACCGATGAGGGTGGGCGAAAAAGCGTCGCCCAGAAGATGAATGGTGAACAGGTTCACGGCAATCGCAGTCGCCCGAATCGGCGCCGACACCGAGTTCACCAGCGCGGCATTGAGCGGCGCAGTGTTAAGCAGGATGAAAAACTCTCCGATCAAGATGGCGGCGTACATCACCGATCCTGTCAGATAAATCGCGCCGACAACCGCGGGAATCGATAGCAACATTCCCACCGCCGACACCAACTGATAGGCCGCGGGCGTTCGCCGCAGCAACCGGTCACCCAGCCATCCGCCAAGGAGCGTAGCAACTGTCCCTGCGACCACCGTCATCCCGCCGAAAATAAGGTTGGCATGGTCCAGCGGCACGCCCCGCACGCGCACCAGGAACGTCGGCATCCACACCTGCATGCCGCCTACAGCGAAGGTCATCATCGCCATGCCCAGGCTCACTGTCCAGTACGCCTTATTGCGGAACAACCCCAGAATCGTGCCTCGCTCCACCGAATTCGGCAGATGGTCGCTCGCCCCGCGCTGTGGCTCGCGCACGAAGAACATTCCCAGCGCCAGAAGCAACCCGGGGACCGCACCGACCAGGAACGGCATCCGCCAGCCAAAATGGTGTCCCAGCATAGCCACCCATCACGTATCCGACGGCAGAACCGACGGGCAGCGAGAGATAGAACAGTCCCATCACTCGTCCGCGACAGTTTCGGGAAAAAGGTCCGACATAAACGCCGGAGAGATTACGACAAACGTCGCCTCGCCAATCCCTACGACGAGGTGCCGCAGCAGTAGCTCGTCATAGTTGTGGGTTACTGCCGACAGCAGTGTCGCTACGCTCCATACCACGGCCCCCGCCGCCATGATCCACTTGCGGGGATAGCGGTCCGCCAAGGGAGCGATCAGCGGAGCCGCCACCATGTAGCAGACGAAAAACGCCGAGGTCAGAAATCCGATTTGCGCGTCATCGATCTTGAACTCGTGCTGGATCAGCGGCTGCACCGCGAACAGCACGTTGCGATCGACGTAATTGAAGAAATTCAGCGCCGTCAGCAGCAGCAGCGCAAACCGGGCGTTGGCTTTGTCGGTCATCGGTTGGCGGAGAATACCACGCCCTTCTCGGCGCGACTACGCCGGCTTGTTCGTCCGGGGATAGCGTGCAATAACGACCGTCCCGATGCCGCCGCGCGGTCGGAATTCGCCCTTCACCTCAGCCCACTTCGGCCGCGCCGCGCACACTACGTCTTCCAGTACCCGGTTGACGATGTTCTCCTGAAAGATACCCAGGTTGCGGTATGACGTCAGGTACTCCTTGAGCGATTTCAACTCCAGGCAGTCTTTATTAGGCACATAGCGGATCCACAAAATGCCGAAGTCCGGCAGTCCGGTCTTGGGGCAGACCGATGTGAACTCCGGAACATCGATGACAATCTCGTATCCCGGAAACTGGTTCGGCCAGGTCTCGATCTCCGGCAACTTGGCGTCCAGCCCAGACTCGGCATGTTCCGGCGTGTAGCGCTTGCTCTTTGCCATGCCGCTATTGTAATTGTCCGGATACCGGGTGCCGTTTGTGACGACGGCGACCTCGCCATACATTCCGCGCCCATCACAATTTGAACTGAGTTAACCCGCAAAGCCAACGCCACTCGTCATTTATCGGCTCTCCGCTAGGCTATACTGTTGACTTTGGACAGCGATGGCAGAGTCAACTGAAAGCGGCCGCACCGGTCTGAATTTGAGAACCCGCTGGATCGTAGTTATTGGTGTCATTCTCGCGGCGTTGGTTCTCACGGCAGCGTTGTCATTCCGCCGCTCGCCCGTCCAGGTTCGCACCGCTCGCGCCTATCGCGAAACCATCACTTCCAGCATCGCCACCAACGGCAAGATTGAGCCCATCGACAACTTTGAAGCACATGCGCCGCTCGCGACTACAGTCCGGCGCGTCGACATCCATCAGGGAGACTGGGTTAAGTCTGGCCAGTTACTGGTTCAGTTGAATGACGCCGACGCTCGCTCGCAGGTCGCACGTGCTGAGGCGCAAGTAAAGGGCGCGGAAGCCGACCTCGCAGCCATATCCGGTGGCGGAACGCAGGAAGAACTGCTCACCACACGCAACGCGTTGGTGAAGGCGCAGGCCGACCACGATGTCGCGCAGCGCAATCTGCAAGCCATGCAGCGGCTGGCGCAATCGGGCGCTGCCTCGAAGGCAGAAGTCGATGCCGCCGAGATGCAGCTTCACCTGGCCGAAGCCAACGTTCACACCCTCGAGCAGAAGCTCCATGACCGCTTCTCGAAGCCTGAAATCGGTCGTGCGGAAGCGCAACTTGCGCAGGCCCGCGCCGCGCTTACAGCAGCCCAGGATGTACTGCGCAACATGAACGTTGTTTCTCCGCCCCACGGAGCGGTTTACAACCTGCCGGCAAAGAAAGACGATTTCGTCGCCGCCGGCGATTTGTTGGTCCAAGTCGCTGATCTCCATCATGTCCGGGTACGCGCATTTGTCGATGAACCCGACATTGGCCGCTTGCAAATCGGCCAGCCCGTCGAAGTCGCCTGGGACGCCCTTCCCGGCAGAACCTGGAAGGGCACCATCGAAAGCTCTACCCACCAATGTCGTTCAGCGCGGAACCCGCATGGTCGGTGAGGTCACGTGCATTCTCGACAATGCCGACCTGAAGCTGCTGCCCAACACCAACGTGAGCGTCGCGGTGATTCAAGCGCGGCACGAAAACGCGCTCACTGTTCCGCGCGAAGCGGTTCGTCAGGACGCTGAGGGCAAATACGTTTTCCAGATCGTCAATGGCCAGCTCAAGCGGCGCAATGTGCAGACATCCGTGTCGAACCTGACCCGGGTCGAGATCACCAGTGGAATTCCCGATGGTGCCGTGCTGGCGCTGGGCGCCGTGAACTTGCAACCGCTTCGCGATGGAATGCCGGTCAAGAATCCCACCTGATGAGGACCCCAGTGCGCAAGATCGCAACCGTGTTGTCGGCGGCTCTCGGCTGCGTTCTTGTCGCGGCAGCCGGCTCGATCGAACAGATGCTGGCCTCGGGCAGCATCGACGAGGCCATTCGCACGCTTTCCGGCCGAATGATGCAGCTTCGCTCAATCTGCTTTCGCGCGCGTACTATTCCATCGAACAATGGGATAACGCGATAAAGAATGGCGAAAAAGCAGTCAGCCTTGCTCCTGACAATTCGATCTATCACCTGTGGCTCGGCCGCGAGTATGGCGAAAAGGCCAATTCCGTGAATCCCTTGTCCGCCGCATCGCTGGCAAGAAAAGCCAAAGTGGAGTTCGAGCAGGCGGTAAAGCTCGACCCCTCCAACGTCCAGGCCCATGCCGACCTCGCCGAGTATTACACCGATGCGCCTTCCATCATGGGCGGTGGACTCGATAAGGCCCGCGACCAGGCCAATCAGGTCGCCAAATACGATCAAGCGACATCCCACTGGATCCTCGCGATGGTCGCCGACAAAGACAAGAATTACCCTGAAGCCGAGAAAGAACTGCAGGCAGCGATCAAGGTCGCCAAGGACCCCTCGCAGTACTGGATGAACCTCGCCTCTTTCTTTCGCCGCCGCTCTCGCTTCGACGATATGCAGAAGGCGATCTCTCAAGCCATCGCGCAACCTGACAAGAATGCCGAGGTTTACTACAATGCAGCCAGCGAACTCTTCCAGGCGGGAAAGGACTTCGCATCAGCCGTGCAATACCTGAAGAAATACTTGTCGTCGGGTGCCATGGTAGAAGATGCTCCTGCTTTTCGCGCTCACTATTTGCTGGGACAAATTTACGAGAAGATGGGCAACAAATCCGATGCCGTAACTGAGTACAAAGCGTCGATAGCACTTGCATCCGGTTTCGCTCCCGCCAACAAGGCCTTGGGCCGGTTGCAATGATGGTTCCCTGCATGAGATCGCTGGCAACACGGAATTGCGACCGGTGGCGTCGCGCGATATTCCTGCTGGCCCTGCTCTCGGTTCCAACCTTCTTGCGAGCAGCCGACGCCCCGCCCGTGGAGCCGCTTCGTTTTCGCCGCGCTATAGATCTCGCATTGCAGCACAGCGGCATCATGGGCATTGCCACCATCAACCAGTGGCGTTCTCGTAAGGCCTACGAAGAGGTGCGCAATCACTACTTGCCGCAGCTCACCGCCGGCTCAGGAATCGGTTACACCCTTGGGTTCCCCCTCACGCTCGAAGGCTCTGCGCCCGCCGTCGCCAATTTCACCTCGCAGCAGTCGTTCTTTAACTTGTCGCTGCAACAATTTTTGAAAGCCGCCAAGATCGAATGGAAGGCCACTTCCTTCGATGTGCAAGACAAGCGCGCCGAGGTGATCCTCGACGCCGCGCTCTCTTACGCGCAATTGGTAAATCTCACTGGAAAACTTGGCACCCTCGCAGAGGCCCAGGTAGCCGCTGAAAAAGCGAATTCGTCAGCGAACAGCGCCTCAAAGAAGGCGTGGATAGCCAACTCGACGTCACCAAGAGCCAGCTTGTCGCCGCCCGCATCCGTCTTCGCATCGCCGACGCCCAGGGCCAGGCCGATGTCCTGCGCGAACATCTTGCCAACCTCACCGGACTCACCCCTGCCGACATCCAGCCCGATCCCGAGTCGATGCCAGCACTGCCGTTAATCTCGCAGGAAGACGATCTGGCCGCCCGTGCCTCCGCCAACAGCCCAGTCATCAAGCTCGCCGACCAGAAGGCCGAAGCCGCAGCCGTGCGCGCCAAGGGCGAGCACAAGGCGTCGCTGCCCTTCGCCGACATCGCTTCGCAGTATGCATATCTGGCGCGCTTTAACAACTACGATCAGTACTTCCTGAAGTATTCGAGCAACAACCTCGCCGCGGGCCTCAACATAAAGTTTCCGTTCTTCAATCCCGTGCAGAAGGCGCACGCCGCGCAAGCTGATGCCGACTCCATCGTCGCCCACAAAGAAGCTGATCTGACCAGAAACAAAGTGAGCGAAGAAACGTCGCAGCTGCAGCGCTCGCTCCGCCAACTACAGGCCGCGCGAGACGTTGCAAAGCTGGAGTGGCAGGTTTCGCAAGGTGATTTCGACGGCGTGCAGGCTCGAGTTCAGACTGGCAACGCCAACCTGCGCGACGTCCAACTGGCTCAGCTTGATGTTAACGACAAGTATGCTGCCTACCTCGACGCCGAGTTCGAGTTAACTCGCACGGAACTGCAACTTCTTCGCCTTACCGGAGAACTGGAAAATTGGGCCATTCCGTCCCCATAATTCGCCATTCGCTGCACTCCTCGAAAGTGCCGTAACTATTACATTTACAAGAGCTTCCGGCTAGCTCAGCGCATCCAAAGAATGGTAAAATTATGGATACTACTATGCCTTTGAAAACGCTTTTCCTCAATCCACCCTCGTTCGAGAATTATGACGGCGGCGCCAGTTCGCGCTGGCCTGCGACCCGCGAGATCGAGTCCTACTGGTATCCGGTATGGCTCGCCTATCCAGCCGGAATGTTGGAAGGCTCCCGCATGTTAGATGCGCCGCCGCACCATATCAGTGCCGAAGAGACCATTAAGATCGGCAAAGACTACGAGTTCCTCGTGCTGTTCACCAGCACGCCCGGCTTCCCTGGCGATATCAAGCTGGCCGCGCGCATGAAAGAGGCCAACCCGAAGCTGAAGGTCTGCTTTGTGGGTCCTCATGTCACCACGCTCCCTGAAAAATCTTTGGCTGATGGAGAGGCCATCGACTTCATCGTGCGCCGCGAGTTTGACTACGCGACGGTAGAATACGCCAACGGAAAGCCGCTCAACGAAATTCTGGGTGCATCGTATCGCGGCCCTGACGGCACGGTAATTCACAATCCCGATCGCCCCGATGTGGCCGATCTCGACGCTCTGCCCGACGTGGTGGATGTGTACAAGCGCGACATCGATCCGCGCCGTTATAACGTACCGTTCCTGCTCTATCCGTTCGTCGCCCTCTACACCACCCGCGGATGCCCCGCCCAGTGCACTTTCTGCCTCTGGCCGCAGACGCTTAGCGGACACCCCTGGCGCAAGCGCTCCTCCGACGCCGTCGCGGCCGAGATGAAGAAGGCCATGGAATACTGGCCATGGGTAAAAGAATTCTTCTTCGACGACGACACCTTCAACATTCAGAAGGCGCGCACCATCGAACTCTGCGAAAAGCTTAAGCCGCTGAAAATGACGTGGTCATGCACCTCGCGCGTCACCACCGACTACGAAACCCTGAAGGCGATGAAAGAAGCGGGATGCCGCCTGCTCATCGTGGGCTACGAATCAGGTGACCCGCAAATCTTGAAGAACGTGAAGAAGGGCGCCACCGTCGAGCGTGCCCGCCAGTTCACCAAAGATTGCAAGAAGCTCGGCCTTCTGGTTCACGGCGATTTCATTCTCGGTCTGCCCGGCGAAACCAAGGAAACCATTCGCACCACCATAGACTTCGCCAAGGAACTGGACTGCGAGACCATCCAGGTTTCCGTTGCTCACGCCTACCCTGGCACCGAGCTTTACGACTATGCCAAGGCCAACGGGTTCATTCTGATTGAAGGCGCGCAAACCGTCGACGAAGGCGGACACCAGGTCGCCATGATCGAATATCCTGGCCTGCCCCGCGACTACGTCATGGAGATGGTGCACCGCTTCTACGACGAGTACTATTTCCGTCCGAAAGCAATCTACCGCATCGTGCGCAAGGCTGCCTTCAACTCGCAGGAGCGCAAGCGCCTCTACGTGGAAGCCAAGCAGTTCCTAACCCTCCGCGCTTCCCGCAATCGCGCGGTGAAGGAAGCTCGCAAGATCCAGGGCACCCTTACCACAGCCGCGTCACAAGCGAGCGGTTCGGGCCACGACTGATGTGTAGTGCTGGCCTTTAGAGCCTGCCCTGAGCGCAGTCGAAGGGCCGGCGTATGAATCCACTCTCTTTGACCCTTGCGGACTTCAGTCCGCAAGTTTTTTCTTTTTCCTCGCGAAATACAAAAAGATCGGCACCCCCGACAAAATCAACACGCACCCCCAAATGGAATTCCGCACGTTCTCCATGAACGTGTAGTACAGCAGCACAGCAGCGACGATCACGAACACCGCAGGAACCACCGGATACCCCCATGTTCGATACGGGCGCGGCGTATTCGGCTCTTTCCAGCGCAGTACGAACACCGTGCTGGCGGCAATCATGTAGAACAACCATTCCGCAAAAATCGTTAGCGAGAACAACTCCTTAAAGCTCCCCGCGAACAGCAGCAGCACAATCGACAGCAGAAGTTGCACGATCAGCGCCACCGACGGCGTGTGATACTTCGGATGCACGTCTGCCATCGCCTTGAAGAAATATCCGTCACGCGCCATCGCATAGGGCACCCGCGCGCCGCTCATAATCGTTCCATTCATTCCCACCAACATGGAAAGAGCCATGCCGGCCGACACCACCGCAGCACCCCACACTCCCACCGCAATCGCCGTCGCCTCCGACGAAGGCCGTTGCGAGACCGCAATTTGATTTGCTGGCAACACGTACTGCACTGCGGCGTTGTTCAGCATGTAGAGAACGGCCACCACTCCCACGCCCGCGATGAGCGCAATTGGAATCGTCCGCTCCGGATGTCGGATCTCCCCGCTTACCATGTTCAGATCGTTCCACCCATCGTACGCCCACAGCGCCGCCACCAATGCCGCCATAAAACCCGCGACGCCACCCACGGCCCCCGCATAATGCGTATTGAAATTCCGCCACGTGCCGCTGGCCGCCATGAAGCCGACCACTCCCACGCCCACGATCATCATCACCTTCAGGATCGTGAGCACCAACTGGAATTCTCCCGCCTTCTTCACACCTATGTAGTTGAGCCACGTAATCAGCGTCGCAGCGGCAATTGCCACCAGTTGTCCATAGCTGATGACAAACGGAACCCGCACCGCTGCATCATTGAAAAAGGCCAGCGCTGGAAAAGTGCCTAGAATCCGTACCAGTCCCGTCGCGATGGTCGCTATCGATCCCGGCTTGGCGACGATGAACCACGTCCATGCATAAAGAAACGACAGCAGCGGCCCGTAGGCATCGCGAATGTAGATGTACTCCCCGCCCGCCTGCGGCTTCATTGCGCCCAGTTCGGCGTAGGTGATGGCTCCCGCCATCGAAAGCATCCCGCCGACGATCCACGCCAGGTAAACCAGACGGGCCGATCCCACCGCCTGCATCATTTCGGCAGGCACCAGGAAGATCCCGCTCCCAATGATCGTGCCCACCACGATCGCGGCAGCCTGACTCACCCCAAGCTCGCGCAGAAGTCCCGGCGCCTTAGTAGTAGTTACACTCGTTTCTGCCATCGGCGATCCTAGCAGACTGGAACTATAAACGATGTCTCTTTTGTGGCCCGTGCGGCCACATGGCGTCTGCTGTTCCCTCGCGTGCGACTGTTACGATTCCGAGAAATCCCCGCATCGCGCAAACCTCCACTTGAGTTCGTACACGTAGCTTCTTATAGTGTGTCCATCAAGTTATTGGCTATACCATAGACATTCAACGGGGTGAGGTCAGTTGTCTCCAGAGTTGGAGTTCGTGCGCCGCGAGACCGATCGCGCAACTCGCGGGCTTCCCGCTGAGGCGCTGCTGCGCGCACCGCAGGATAAGTGGAATTCGCTGCAGCTGCTCGAGCACCTCATGCTCTCCTACACCGCCACCACCAAGGGACTGCTTCGCATCATAGAGGCCGGAATGCCCGAGCCCACCAGCCGCAGTCTTCGCCATCGCGTTGGCAGCATCTATGTTCTGCGACTCGGGCGCTTCCCGGGCGGCGTCGAAGCGCCCAAACAAATCGTGCCGCGCGGCAATATGGGAGCGGAACCTCTGCGCCGTTTTAACGATGCCTTGGTCGCCATGGATGCCACGTTGTGCGATGCGGAAAAGCGGTTTGGTTCTCGCACTCGGGTACTCAATCACCCGATTCTCGGCCCGCTTACCGCTCAGCAATGGCGTCGTTTCCACCAGGTCCATGGGCGCCATCACTTGAAGCAAATAGCCGCCCGTGTGACCGGCCACGCTTAGCCATCGTTCGCGATCGGTTTTGAAGGGGCACAGCTTTAGCTGCGCCGTACAGGTCCCCTATTCTTGTCATTCCTCGCGGCCTTCCTTCAGTCCACGGGGAATCTGCTTTTCCGTTCGCGGTCAGCGAAACAATCCCAGATACCAACTCCAGATTCGACTCCCGAAAAACAGCGCCACCAGTGCGCTCGCTCCTAGAAAAACTCCAAAGGGAACGCTTCGCGCAAGAAATGGGCTCGAACTTCTGTCCTGTGGTGCATCAGCAACCTGACCGCGATCACGCCTAACCGCCAGCCAGCCGATCGCATACACGGTGGCCAGGATTGGGGACAGAAAGACGACCAGCACCGTCAGCTTCAGTCCTAAAAATGCACCGATCATCGCAATCAACCCAAAGTCGCCGCCCCCCATGCCCTCGCGCTTGCGGACCAGGTAATACAGCGCCCATGCCAGAAAGAAGAATGCTGTTCCAAATACAGCGCCAACCACCGAATCCAGCAGCCACAACTCTCGACCTGACAAGACTTCCCGCTGTCCGAACGCTCTGAGCAGGAACGCCGTTCCCCCAGCATCGAATGCAGCGACCAGCGCAAACGCAAAACCAATCACAATTCCCGGGTATGTGAACTCATGCGGAAGCAGCCCCGTTTCCGCGTCCATGAAAATCAGGCCAACCAGCAAAAAGCAGAACACACACGCCTTCAACCCCAGCCACGTGAATCCAAACAACGAGTAACTCGCAGCGAACAGGATCGCCGTCGACAGTTCAACTGCCGGATACCGCGCTGAAATCCTCTTACCGCAGTTGCGGCAGCGTGCCCTCAGCATGAGCCAGCTCAGCACCGGGACGTTGTCATACCATGCAATTGGCGAACCGCAGTGGGGACAGCAGGATCGCGGCCTTACGATCGACTGATCGCGCGGTATGCGGCTAATGCAGACGTTCAGGAAGCTACCGAACGCCAGCCCGGTCAGAAAAAATGCAGCTGCAATGAGTAGGTCCAAGCGCTACTAGACTACGTTGCCCTCTGCCGCGATGGAAGAGGAATGCACCGCGCCGTAAACCGTCTACTGCAGCGGCGTCCGCCCCGCGTTGTGATTGTCGGCAGCCTGCTGCGTTACTGTCACCGGATTAATCAACAGGAAGCTGAGGGTTGCCTCCGGAGCCAGCTTAATCTGCTCGCCTTTCTTGGTTGCGGCCACGCCGGTACCTGCGCCCGCTCCCGCACCGGCCCCAATGGCCGCGCCCTTGCCTCCGCCGGCCAGTCCGCCGATGATCGCACCTAAGGCTGCACCGCCCCCGGCTTTCACCGCCGTGTTCTTGCCTTCACCTTTGCCCTGCCGCGACCATTGGTTGGTTTGGATGTTGTACGTTTTGCCGTTCGTCGAGAGCGAGGTCAGTTCCAGCGTCAGCGTAGAATTTCCGGCGAAGCGTCCCGCGCTCTTCACATCCACCACGTGGCCCGTGACGTCGGCGCCGGATGGAATGACGCTCTGGTCTTCCAGCACGATAGGCGCGCTCAGTGTCGCGTGAAACGTATCACCTGTCTGGTTCTTCTCGGAATCCAGCGCATCGTTCAGTCGAACCGTCAACTGCGTGCCCGCTGGAATATTAAATTTCTTCGGCGGTGGTGGCGGCGGTGGTGGCACCTGGGCTAACGCAGGTGCGGCGGGCGGAGGAGGCGGCACATTGGCCGGCGCTGCAGCGTTCTGTACTGATGTCCCGTAGTCCGGCGGCGCACTGGAGGCCGCAGTCTTCCGCTGCGACTTCTTCCCGGCTGCCCCACCCGCCGTAGGCGCCTCCGATACCTGCGGCGTCTCTTCCGCCTGATTTACCGTCAAATTGTTGACGACCGTCTTGACTCCATCGACAGTCGCAGCGTCGCGCGCAGCTAGAGCGCGGTCGCCATCGCCGGCCACGTTCCCGCTGAGTGTGACAATTCCGTGGTCAGCCTGCACTCCGATTTCGCGGCTCGAGATGCTCGTGTCTGCATTGATTTTGTTCTGAACATCGGTCGCCATCTGGGCGTCGCTCCGCGCCGCCGGCCGGTTGCAACCCGCCAGCATAAGACACGCCAACATGCTGATGAGTATGAACTTAGACTTCATGACGACTCCCGCAAAGATTTCCTGTAAGTAAACACGAGGAAAGACGAGTAGTCGCACCCGAAGAACGAAACCGCACAGAATTGACACAGTAATAAAAGTCCCTGCCGGAGACCTGCCAGCTACTCGGGTCCCCGACCAGGAAGCGAAATTCCGGCTATCAGCTGGGCTGATCCGTGATGCGATTATTGATCGCGAACAGCGCCAACTCAAGGCGGCTGCTGACGCCAACTTTGTCGAAAATATTGGTGAGGTGATGCTTCACTGTGTCTTCACTCAGCGCAAACTTGCGCGCAATCTCTTTATTACTCAACCCAGCCACAATCGTCGTGAGGATGTCCATCTCGCGCTTGGTCAGCCCGAAATTCTTCGGTGGCCGGTCGCCCGACGCGTTCAGCCGCATAAATTCAACGATGTCGCCGACGGCTTCCCGTCCTACCCAATATTCGCCGGCCATCACGATACGAATCGCCTTCATCAGCAACTGCGTGGCGGCTTCTTTCATGACAACGCCGCGCGCGCCCAACTGCAACGCCTGCACAATCTGAATGCGTTCGATCGCCGCAGTCAGCACGATGATCTTCGTATTCTTCCCATCGCCCGCCGCCGACAGTTCGCGCATCGCGTCCATGCCCGGCATTTTGGGCATGTTCAGGTCCAGCAGCAAGACGTCCGGCTCAAGCTGCTTCGTCTGCGCCACGGCTTCGTTCCCGTCCGCGGCCTCGCCCACTACTTCGAGCTCCGGCTCGGCCTCGATCAGTCGGCGAAGTCCATCGCGAAAAATCGTGTGATCGTCTGCAATCACAATGCGAACCGTAGCGACTTTGCTATCCATAGAATTCGTACCCTTTCTGCGGAACCGTTATCTCCAGCCTCGAACCGTGCCCCGGGCTCGATTCGATCACCATATCACCGCCGATGGCCCGCACCCTTTCTTTAATTACTGCCGGACCACGATGTCGATCATCCAGTTCAGTCAGCGTCAGGCGTCCGCTGAACGGAAACCCGCACCCGTCGTCGTCGATTACCAGCTTCCAGAAGCCGTTCTGCGACCCAAACCGTATGTACACCGACTTCGCGCCGCTATGCTTGCGGACGTTGACCAACCCCTCCTGTACCACTCTCGCCAGTTCACGACACGCTGACGCCGGAAGCGTGACCTCCTCCAACTCCGAGACAAATCGCGCTTCCACTCCTGTGTCGCAGCGAAAACGTTCTACGAGTTGCGCCGTAAAGTCAAGAAATTGATGCGGACTAATTTCCATCGGCCTCATACTGTGCATCAGTTCGCGCATGTTCAGCACTTCTTCCCGCAACAGCGCCTGGATCCGCTCCAGCTCGGCCGTCTGCGGATGCCCATTCGCGGACCGCCGCAACACATCCATCTGCATCTCAATGCTGATCAGCGACTGGATCGCGGTATCGTGCAGTTCGCGGGCGACGCGCGCACGCTCCATCGTTCCTGCCCTCGTGCGCAGACGCCGGAACAGGTAAATCGAATACAACGCCGGAGCCAATTGTCGAAGCACATTCTGCACAAACCGCAATTCGCGCTCCCGGTTCCGTCCCAGACGTCCGTTGACTAGCACAAATCGGCCACTCCATTCGCGTCCTATTTCTAACCGGACCACCAATGCTGACCGGGCATCGATCACCGGCAAATCCAACTGGCTGACCTCCGATGCGCTCAATCGGCGTCCCTCGTCGTCAACTGCAACGATGCTCACGTGGCGATCGTTTTGCCGCTGGACATAAAACGTATGTGGAAACTCAAACATCAGTTCCGCTCCCGGGTCATTGGCCCCGATTTCCTTCACCTGGCATGTGGCTTGGGCACCCAGCGAGACGTCCCATCGAAACAACCGGCTCGAATTGACTTGCGTCACTGTCCCGTAAATTCGCTCTGCGCCGAAGACTCGTGCTACCTCAATCGATATTCCCGTAACGACTTCCGTAAGCGGCCTCCCTACTCGCATCAACGAGAGCAAATGGTTGGTAAAGCCGATCTCCGATCGCAGCTCTTTTTCCCGTTCCGCCAGGTAGCCCAGCAGAAAGCCGGTCATCAGCAGGAAGCCGGAGCGCAGAACCACCCGGGGAATGTTCGGCGGCGTGTAAATCAAATGGCTGAGGCCATGCGGGCCAAACTTTACGATCGCCTCCTGAGCTGCCAGCACAACCGAGCTGGCGACTGCCGTCAACATGGCCTCGTACAGTCCGAAACGGAACGCAGTCGTCAGCAGCGCAAACAGAAAGAAAACAAATACCTGGCTATTCGGCGGATCGGCAAATAAGCACAACAGGACTGGCCAAAAAACGTCGCTCACTTGCATGATCTTCACAAACGTCAACTGTGGCTCGGGATTGATCACCAGCCAGATCCAGAATCCCAGGCTCTGCACGCAATACACCAGCAGCAGAAAGATCAGCAATTGGTTATGTGGTTCAGGAACAACCGGATGCGCAAGGTCGACCGCCAGCGCAGTTCCGCCCATGAAGACGCGCGCAATTGCCAGTACTAGCTCGAAGCGTGGGTTTTCGTATTGCAGCCCAGTTGCTTTCAGCCGAGTCAGAAAACGCTGGGCAATCAACGACGAACGCACTGCATCATCCTTATGGGAAAAACCCTTACGCCGCACAAGATTATGCACACCAAAGTCGCAAACCGCAATCCACCCGAGGTGGGAGACACCTTACCACGTACTTCTAACTCCTTATAGTCCAGCGATGTAGCATGGCCCTATAGAAGTAGTAACATTTTCCTGAACCAAGGATATTCCAGTGATTCGACCCATACTCTTGCTGCTGACCTTGCTTTGTGTCTCAACGCTCTCTTTCGCTGAACTGCGCTCTCCCACCGATGGCACCACTGTGCATAGCGGTTCGTCAGCCGCGACCGTCAACGGCTATCAACCTAGGTGGTGGAAAGAAGCCATCGTCTACCAGGTCTATCCGCGCTCGTTCAAAGACTCCAATGGCGACGGCATCGGCAACCTGAAAGGCATTACCTCCAAGCTCGATTACATCCAGGGACTCGGCGTCAATGTCATCTGGCTGAGCCCGCATTACGACTCGCCTAACGCCGACAACGGCTATGACATCCGCAACTATCGCAAGGTGATGGCCGAGTTCGGCACCATGGCCGACTTCGATGAGCTGCTCGCGGGCGTCAAGCAGCGCCACATGAAGTTGATTCTTGACCTGGTGGTGAACCACACAAGCGATGAGCATGCGTGGTTTGTCGAGAGCCGTAAGTCCAAAGACAATCCCTATCGCGACTACTACATCTGGCGGCCTGCGAGGGACGGCGGCGTTCCCAACAACTGGACGTCGTTCTTCTCCGGCTCGGCGTGGAAGTTCGATCCAACCACCGGCGAATACTATCTGCATCTGTTCGCCGAGAAACAGCCCGACCTCAACTGGGACAATCCCAAAGTCCGCAACGAAGTTTACGACCTGATGAAGTTCTGGCTCGACAAGGGTGTCGACGGCTTCCGCATGGACGTCATCCCCTTCATCTCCAAGCGCGAGGGCTTGCCCGATCTGCCTCCGGAAGCTATGGCCAAGCCGCAATACTTCTACGCCATGGGCCCGCACCTGAACGAGTACCTGCAGGAGATGAACAAGGATGTGCTTTCCAAGTATGACGTCATGACCGTCGGCGAAGCCTTCGGCGTCACGCTCGAGCAAACACCCACGCTGGTCGACGAGCGCCGCAACGAGCTGAACATGATCTTCAACTTCGACGCCGTCCGACTCAACCGCAACGGCGATCTGTGGCGCGACTGGACGCTGCCTGAACTGAAAGCCATCTACACACAGGAGAACCAGGCGCTCGACGTCCATAGTTGGAATACCGTTTTCCTGTCCAATCACGACAACCCGCGCGTCGTCTCTGCCTTCGGCAACGATTCGCCGCAGTATCGCGTCGCTTCCGCCAAAGCGCTGGCGACCATGCTGCTCACGCTCAAAGGAACGCCGTTCATCTATCAGGGCGATGAACTCGGCATGACCAACTATCCTTTCACCAGCATCGACCAGTTCGACGATATCGCGGTGAAGAACGCCTGGAAAGCCATGGTGGTGACCAATCAAGTTCCGGCCGACGCATTCCTGGCCGAGATGCGCAAGACCAGCCGCGACAACGCCCGCACTCCGATGCAATGGGACATGTCGCCCAACGCCGGTTTCACCACCGCTGCTAAGCCGTGGCTTGCCGTGAATCCTAACTATCTCGCCATCAATGCGAAGCAGGAACTCAGCGACAAGGGTTCCATCTATCACTACTTCCGCGACATGGCCGACGTGCGTCGCAGTTCGCTGGCCTTCGTCTATGGCGATTACAAGGATCTCGATCCCACAAATCCCAAAATCTTCGCCTATACGCGAGTCAACGGTGCCGAGAAATATCTGGTCGTCCTCAACTTCTCGACCGATTCCGTAGCTTACAAACTCCCGGCCGGAATCCAGGTGAAACAACTGGTAATTTCCAACTTAGGCAAGACAAACGACAAAGGCGACGTGCTACACCTGAAAGCCTGGGAAGCCCGCGTTTACAAGTTCTAACCCAGTCCCGCTTTGTGGGACGTCATAAGTGAGCCCAGCGCTTTTAGAGGTGTTACGAAACTCGCCATCGGTTTGAGGTAGTGGAACAAATCGCAGGAAAGAGTGTGACCGACGCCCAGGTCCTGCAAGAGGTTCTTCATCGCTATGTGGCGATCAATCGCCGCGACGCCATTCAGCCTGCCTTCGACGCCCTGTTGGGCGTCGCCGACGAAGTGCTGCCGATCGACGCCAAGGCCGTCGAACGCGCCAAACGCATTGTCCTCGAATATCAGCGCCTCTCCGCCCGCGACGCCGTTCACCTCGCGGTCATGGCGCCGCATGGCATCGAGCAAATCCTCAGCTTCGATGCGGTCTTTGACGCCTTCCCCGGTATTACGCGGTTATCCTAAAAACACGAATCGCGTGCCCAATCCTTTTGCAAAGCAAAACGGTGGCCAACAAGCGCGCTTGAGGACCTGTCATCCCGATCGACCCACTTCGCGCCGTCATCACTTGCACGTCCCCGCCAATTCCTTCACCGTCTTTACTTCCAAAGCGGGGTTTTCTTCGACGGTGGATGCCGCGTTTTTCTGTGTCGTATCGAGCGACACGACAGTCGGTTTGCCGGTGATCTCCACCTGGTGCCCGACATAATGGATGAGCCCATTCGTACTGCCCGTCAGGTCATACGCTGTCCCATCTTCGCCGATGACGGTGTAATAGAAGCCGGACCGCTCCAGGCATCCGCTGACCGCCGCCGGATAAGGATACGGAACTGGAGGGACCACTCCGTCCAGCCCAGGGTGTCCTTCTTGCGCCTGCAGCCAAATCGTGGGAACCACCAAAATCACAACCAGCATCAGTACCTTGCGCACGATGACTTCCCTCCCGCCTGAAATGATGCTAACTCAGCCTGCAACGATGCGCGGGTGTCCATCCTTTCGCACGCCGTTGGCCCGTCTCACTCTCACGAAAATCCAACCACCTCACTATCCTTCCAGATAGCTGGATCGCCGAATCGCGACACCCGAAACTACCCTGCCTCTCGCTCCTCCCCATATCTCTTTGAAACTTCCGAACTTGCCAGGTGCCGCCAATGTGTAGCAGCTCGTTAATAACTGGCACTGCAATTGCCCTGTATCCTGCATCGCCGCAGTTCCCAGTAGAAGCTACAGAATTGAGGCGCTCGAAACGTCACCAACAAGGGAGAAGAGAGGTAGAAGTATGCCAACAGTTGGACCAATCAAGGAAACACACGTCCCGGCAGTCTATGACAGAGATGCCGGCGGATTTGGCGGGCCGCTTGACATGGATGGGCCACAGATCGGGATGATGGCCTACAGCGAACCGGGCGGCAACCTCGTCATCGACATCAACATTCAATTCGGCTAGCCCAGCACCAAGTACGAGGTATTTCTCGTGGGTGGCCCATCGCACAGCCTTGGCACCGGTTTCCGCGTGATCGGTGTTCTGGCTACGAATGCAGCCGGTACGGGCAATGGAACATTTACGGTCGGCCATGCGACTCTCCTGAGCCCGCCATACGGCGCCGGCTATCGGACCGACCACATCGATCTATTGCAGAATGTCGGCGACCTGAGCCGCGGCTGTTTGACGGCCGGGGCCATCAACTACTTCGTCTGCCGTGAGAAGGGACAGACGATCCCCGAGGGGTTCAAACTCGCGGAAACATTGAAAGGCGAGCCGGGCACAGGCGATCCGCTGCTGCACAAGAAGTAGTAGCTGACATCGTGCAAAGAGAGGCATCCGGGGAACCATGTCAACCCGGACCGAGAAGGATTCTGTACCGGAGCCCTATGCTCCGGTTTTTTCTTTCCGGAGCTATCGAGCGTCGGGACTGCACGCCCGTGACGGGTGCCCCACTCAAGCCGATTTTGCTTGAGTGGGTCCTTTGACTTTCTTACCACCCGCCGGGAGTGCTTAGGTTCGCGCCGCGCCCTTCCACGCTAACCCAGGAACCAAACTCCAGTCCCGCCTCGCGGGACGTCATAAGAAAGCCCAGCGCTTCAGAGGCCGTTACAAAACTTTCGATTTGCTGCTCGTGCAAGCGATGGGTTTTCCGTACTTCGTTGCTAGCGACGATCGACGTTGCGCAGTGGGTGGGGGACCCGGTTTTAGCTAACCAGGGCCGCTCGCAAGCTTGCGCCTCCCAGCACCGTCATCATTCGTTTCAGGTTGTAGGCCAGCGTGGCCAGGCTGATTTCCGTTTGCGCTCCGCCGCGACCGCGCAGCAGAAACCGCGGATGCCCGAAGCTGCGGTACTTCAGCTCCGCAAACACCCGCTCCACCACACACCGTCGCAGTCGCATCGCCTCCGCCGTGGCGCGCTGTTGCCTGCGTTGCAGCGCGTCTTCGTAGAGGTGCCGCTTCACCACCCGGCGCGCCGCCGTCGTGCAGCCAGCCCGCAACGGACAAGCCCCACACACCGCCACCTCGCCAACGTACACCACTTGCCTCCGCGCCGACTGCACCTGCTGCCGTCGCAACCTCTCGCCCGCCGGACACCTCATGGTGTCGCTCCTCTCATCGTAGGAAAACTCGCTGCGGTCAAACAGCGTACCCTCGCCCCCATGGTTCACCCCGCGATTGGCCGGCACGTGCGGCTGGATCCCCTGCGCCTCGCACCCCGCCGCCTGCTCTCCGTTCGAATAGCCCGCCTCGGCCACCACGTGCAGCACTTCCGGATCGCCCACCGCCTGCTGGGCTGCTTCCGCCATGGGCAGCAGACTGCGCCTGTCGTTGCTTTCTATCGTCACTTCCTGCGCTATGATGATGCCCCACTCCGCATCCACCGCCGTCTGCACGTTGTACGCCGGACGCTTGCCCTCCGTCCTACGCATAAACCGTGCTTCCGGCTCGGGATCGTTCTTCAGCTTCTCCAGCGCTGCCGGCACCGCGCTGGGATCGATCACCACGTCCTCTTGCGCGTCGGCCGCCTCCATCTCATCCAGATAGCGCTCGACCGCCTCCCGCTCCTTCACTCGCGCTGCGCTGCTCACCGCGCGAAACTTCGAGCCGTCAATCGCCACCCACTCGCCCCGCACCAGCCCCACTTCACCCGCCAGCCGCACCCACTCCGCCCCCGCCTCCTTCACCGCCTCGCGATGCATCCCCCGGAACTCGGCAATCGACTTGTAGTCCGGCCGCAGCCGCCCCAGCAGCCACATCACCTCCACGTTGCGCTGGCACTCCGCCTCCAACCGCCGCGACGAGCGCAGCTGGTTCATGTAGCCATACAGGTACAGCTTCAGCAGGTCCCGCGGATCGTACCCCGGTCGCCCCGTTTCCGCCGGATCGGAGCGCACAAACCCCAGCTGCCCCATCGCCAGCCGATTCACGAATGCCTCGATCACCCGGCACACATGCTCGACCGGGATGAACTCGTCCAACGTCAGCGGAAACATCGTCACCTGCTCCCGCGCTTCTCCTGTGATGTAGGCCAGGTCTGCTAACTTACTCTCCACGCCCCATGCCTTCCCATCTCGTTCTTTCCCCGGTTACCGAGTTTCGTAACAGACTCTTCAACGCTGGGTAGGCGGATTGAATTCTCCCCGAGTCCCCTCCGGGGACGGCATACACCCGTGAGAGCTTCAGCCCGGGCGTCGATATCACATTCATATGTGACCCACCTACTATCGCCCTCCCCGACGAATCCCCTAACATCTCCTCCGAAGAGGACGAAGGCATTTTTGTCCTTCGCCAACGAGACCGCATGCAGACACCAAAGCAACGGCCGCTCTTGCCTTCCAACCCATTCCTGGCACATCTCCATTCAGCCTTGACAACCGCTAAGTCCTTATTTCACAGGATTTTGCCCGTAACTCCAACGCGCTCACGATTTTACGCAGTGCTCTCCCAGCAAACCCTTTGTTATGACGATTTTGCGCAACACAGGGGGGAGGGGGGTACCACAATATTCCAGCAAATTCAGCTATTGCCCCTGCTACGATGGGCAGCCAGAAAGGAGCAACCATGCGCTGGTATCACTACCTGGCCTACTTCTTCGGAGGCGCGTTCCTCGCTAACACCTTGCCCCACTTGGGCAATGGTGTCTCGGGCCACGCCTTCCAGAGCCCATTCGCATCTCCGCCGGGAGTTGGCCTGTCCTCCTCGATGGTCAACGTCTTATGGGGCCTCTTCAACCTGGCAGTCGCGTACTTGCTCATCTGCCGGGTGGGCGATTTCAACCTTCGCAACACCCGGCAGGTGCTCGTACTCGCGGCGGGCATGCTGGTCATGTCCATCATGCTGGCGCACACGTTCGGACGGCTCCACGGAGGACTGTGAACGCGGCGCTCAGCCTACCGGCTCAACGACGCTTCGCGAGGAACCGGAATCCCGTCGAGGCGCCGAGAAGAAGCAGTCCCAGGCTCGACGGCTCAGGAGTGACCAGCGTGCCGCTGTACGACGCGTTACTGATAGCTTCGGTCAGCGGGCCGGTCTGGGTAATGTCTCCGGTGATCATCGCCGAACCGTGGTCGCCGAGAAATATCCCGGTCCCACCGGTGATGACGAAGTCGATCGTGAAGGTGGCCATGCCGTGGCCATTGCCCATTCCCGTGCCGGAGCCGGTTCCGAAAAGTGTTCCGCCGCCGAAAGTCTCCAGCAGCATTCCATCGGTGAAGGTGATGTTGGGTGGGTTGCTAAAGTCCACGGTGGACATCGACGTGACGTCAAAGTCGCCATATGTGTCATCGGTTCCATCGCCGCTGAAGTTCTGGATGTACACGCCGGTCGTGCCGGTGGGGGTGAGGGTAGCGTTGCCGTCAAACGTACCCGAGAGCGAGCCGGCATACGCAGGCACAACGAGAAACAGAGTGACGGCAAACAGAAGCAAAGTGTGCAAACGGTGAGTGGTGGGTTCCATCGGGATTTTCTCCTGAAAGAAGATTAGGATTCCCGGGGTCGCCAGAGTTTGGCAATTTTACCCCAAATCTACCGATGGTTTGTTAATTCGAAGTAATGAAATAGGCCGTCCGAGGCAAATTTTATTTTTCCACTCGCAGAAATGCGCCGCTGGTGGCGTCAACTGCGATGCGCAGCTTGGCGTCGTCCGGACTGTCGCCGTAAAGCACGTGCCAGACGAGTTGGTTCTTGGTCGCGTCCCATGACAGTACAAATGTCACGGGTTGTTTGGGATCTTTCGCGGTCAGTTTCTCGCCGCCATTTTTCTGCGCGACCTCAAAGGCTTTGTCGCTATCGACCTTGAGGAATGCTATGTCGAACGGCTGGGTCGAGCTGTTGGTGGGACTCCAACTGTCTTCCGCCGAGAAGCTGATGCCTTGTTCCGGCGCGTCGGGACCGACGAGTCCGGACCAGACGAACAGCTTCATCATTCGCCGCGACGGAGAGGCGAACGACGCGCGCCACAATCCGGCTTTGCCTTCGGCTGTTGGAGCATCAGACGTGAATTGCGACTGCAAGCGAAACGCTTTCACATCAGGCGCCCAGGCGCGCGCCGCGACGTACATCCGCTGGAAGGCCGTGCGACCAGTATCGTATTGCGCCTCTTTGGTAGCGGGCTTTACCGCGGGTTGAGAAGTCGTCGCCGGCGTGGTCTTGTTTTCGGAGGAGCAGGAGATCAAAAGCGATAAAGCCAGGAACGCGAAGACGGTCTTTAGCATTTTGCGGGTTTCTTTCCAGACGAGTGGCGACCGTGCCGCCGCTTCGAGCAATTCACTACGGCACAACAGGAATCGGTCTGGCTTGCTTGGCGCGTTCGTACACCTTCACATATTCGCGGGCGGCGGAACTCCACGAGTAGTCCTGGACCATTCCGTTGTGCATGAGCTTCTGCCATTTCGTAGTGTCGCGAAAGGCCAGGACCGCGGCTTTCACAGTGTCGAGCAGCGCCTCTCCACTGTACTCCTTGAACTTGAACCCGGTTCCCTTGCCGGTCGCGGGATCGTACTGTTCGATGGTGTCGTCCAAGCCGCCGGTTGCCCGCACGATGGGAACAGTTCCGTATTTCAAGCTGTAAAGCTGGTTCAGTCCTGCAGGCTCATATTTCGAGGGCATAAGGAACATGTCGGCTCCGGCCTCGATCATGTGCGCCAGCCGGTTGTTGAATTCGATCTTCACGGCAAATTTCTGCGGATATTGTTTGTGCAGGCGGCGGAACATGTCCTCGTATTCACGGTCACCAGTGCCGAGAGCGACCACAATCATTTCTTCACGTGCCATGCGATCGGCGACGTGCTGGATGAGGTCAAACCCTTTTTGCCCGGCGAAACGAGAGACGATTCCGATCACTGGCAACTGCGTATCGTGCGCCAATGCAAATTCTTTTAACAGGTCTTGCTTGCATTTTGCCTTGCCGGAAAGATCATCTGCCGAATAATTCGCCGCGATCATGTTGTCGGTGGCCGGGTTCCACTCCGAGTAGTCGACACCGTTGAGAATCCCGGCCAGAGTGGCCGCGCGTGCACGCAGCACGCCTTCGAGTCCGAAGCCATATTCGGCGGTCTGAATTTCCTGGGCGTATTTGCGGCTCACCGTGGTCAGGAAATCGGCGGCATCGATGGCGCCCTTCAGGAAATTGACTTTGCCGTAGAACTCAAGCTTGGCCATGGTGAACAAGTCCCACGGCAGCATAAGCAGCGGAAGCACTTCGGGCGGAAACAGTCCCTGATATCCGAGGTTGTGAATGGTGAAAACGCAGGGAGTATGCGCGTAGGCCGGATCTTCGTGGTAAATCGTCTTGAGAAGAATCGGAATGAGAGCCGTCTGCCAGTCGTGGCAATGAAAGAGGTCTGGCGCGCCGAGAATCTTGGCCGATTCCAATACCGCGCGGCAGAACAAGTCGAAACGCTCGGCGTTGTCATGGTAGTCGCCTAGCGGAGTGCCATACAGCGCTTCGCGGTCGAAGAATGGCGGATAGTCAATGAAGTAGAATTGCACGCCGGAGCGGACGCCGCCGTCGAGTACCGAACAAAAGCGATAACGGTCGTCGAAGGGGACCGTGATGCTGGAGATCACCTTTTTTGGCTTGTCCAGTTTGGTCGAGCGGTAACGGGGAACGTAGACGGTGACGCTGTGTCCGAGTTGCGCGAGCGCCTGAGGAAGCGATCCCACGACATCTGCCAAGCCGCCGGTTTTCGAAAAGGGAGTACATTCCGACGCCGCAAAGGCGATTTGCATGAAACCTCCGGGCCTGGTGCCGCCGCGTTCCTGCTTTTGTCCGAAACGGCACGATGCAGGTCTCGCGGGTATGATGTTGGTTCGCGCAAGACACTTGAGTCTAATCGCGGAGTCGAAAGAGGGTCAACGTGGGCAGGTCCGCGTCAAAGGAAATTGTGAATAGCGCCAGTGGGAAGCGAAAGCCGAAGCTGGGACAGAACTTTCTCACCGACCACTCCGCCGCCCGCAGGATTGTGGAGGCGTTGGGGGACATCTCAGACCGCACGGTAGTGGAAATTGGTCCGGGCAGAGGAATGCTGACCGACCTGCTGGTCCGGAGAGCACGGAAAGTCATCGGCATCGAACTGGACCGCGTGCTGGCAGCGCAAATGCGGATGCGCTATGCCACGCTGAAAAATGTCGAGGTGCTGGAATCTGATTTCGTGAACGTGGAATGGACTTCGATGGTCGGCAGGAAACCTGGGCCGCTGCATGATCTGCGACCCACACAGCCCGAAACGGTGGACATCGTGGGCAACTTGCCGTACTACATCACTTCCGACATCGTGCTGCGCATTCTGGAAGAGCATGAGCGAATTGGACGCGCAGTCATCATGGTCCAGCGGGAAGTCGCCGACCGGATCTCGGCTGCGTCAGGCAGCCGCGACTATGGATTGCTCTCCGCCACCGCGCAGTTGTTCGCGAGAGTTGAGAAATTGTTCACGCTGCCTCCCGAGGCTTTCGATCCGCCGCCCCAGGTACATTCCAGTGTGCTGCGTCTCACCATGGCACCGAGACTGGCTGAGCTTCAGGTCGATGCCGCACCGTTCGTGGACATGCTCAAGCTGGCCTTCGGCCAGAAGCGCAAGACGCTGGCCAATAATCTGAAGGGCCACTTTGACGACAAGGCGATGCGCGCGGCGCTCAAAGAGGCCGGCGTGCGCTCCGACGTGCGCGCTGAAGCCGTACCCCTCGACAAGATGGCCGCCATCTACCGCGCATTGAAAGCGGCGTAGAATCTAGCTCGTCGGCGCCGTAGTCCGAACCGATTGAGCTTCGGCATGCCGAGGAGCGTGCGCCGTGAGTACCGCTGTTCGCCAACCCGCCGTTGCAGGCCGATTTTATCCGGGGAATGCCCAGCTTCTGCGCGCCGAGGTGCAAACCTTCATCACGGCCCGCGCGACTGCCGGGCAAGAGGCTGAGCCAAAGATCGCCGCGGTTGGCTGTGTCGTGCCGCACGCCGGATACATATATTCGGGCGCGGTAGCGGGAGCAGTTTATCGGCGGCTGAAGCTGCCCCGGCGCTGTGTCATTCTCTGCCCCAATCACACCGGGAAAGGCGAGCCGCTGGCCATTATGAGCGAGGGCGCGTGGCACACGCCGCTAGGCGACGTGACCGTCGATACAGAACTCGCCGAATCTCTGAAAGCAGCCTTGCCTTTGCTGAGTGAAGACCAGGAAGCGCATCGCTATGAGCATGCGCTGGAAGTGCAGCTTCCCTTCTTGCAAGTTTTGAAGCCGGGGATTCAGTTTGTGCCGATCACGGTGGGCACCAGCAATTTCGAGGTCTTGAGCGCACTGGGAAAGGTCATTGGGGCGGCGCTCGCTGGCATTCCCGAGCCGGCGTTGGTTATCGCTTCCAGCGACATGAACCACTACGAGAGCGACGAGGTCACGAGGGTCAAAGATCGCCGCGCGATCGACCAAATCCTAGCGCTCGATCCGCGGGGTCTCTACGACACGGTACGCGAAGCAGACATCAGCATGTGCGGGTATGGCCCCGCGACCATCATGTTGACTGCGGCGCGACAGTTGGGAGCCAGCAAGGCGGAGTTGATTCGCTATGCGACCTCCGGAGACGTGTCGGGAGATCGGGACATGGTCGTGGGCTATGCGGGAATAGCAGTGTATTAAGTACGACTTTGAGGCAATAGAAAAGGCGGCCAAGTGGCCGCCCTCCGTGTTTTCAGACGATGGCTACTTCGGGGTTCCGCTTGAGCCCGCATGGCCTCCCGCGTGGCCCGTACCGGCGGTAGCAGCTGGCATGGCAGCGCCGCTGCTGCGTCCGAAGCTCGGACTGGCGGCGGTTCCAAAGCCCTCCGACGACCAACCCGCAAACGACGGCTGCGGAACGATGAACACATGGCCACCTGAGGCGTTGTGAGCGGCGGCTGCGTTCTGTCCGCCGGAGTAACTTCCTACGCGCGGCGAGGTAAATGTGTTACCAGCGCGGGCTGTGGAGTACACGCTCCGCGAATTAGCCGACCTGGCATTGCGCGCCGCAACCGATGAGCCTCCACCGCTGTTACCGGAGCTTCCGCTCAACGGTGCCGTCGTTCCGCTAAGGCCGGAGTGGTCTTGAATCACGCTGCGAAAATTCGGAGGCACCGGACCGCCGGGAAGATAGGCAGGCATGCGGCCAATCTGGCCGACAAGAACGGCGGCACGATTGCCGTTCGTCGGACTCGTCGGCGGAACAGGGGCGTGATAGCCCGCGGGTGCGTTCACGACCGGCGCCGTTGCCTGCCAGTTGTTGATCACCCCCCCGCCGTTGAACGAATTGCCGGGATACCAGAACCAGCCGACGACTGGCTGATAGGCCCACGAACCATAGTGATAGGGCAGCCATCCCCAGGGATAGGCCGAAGCCCACGCGTAGCCAAATCCGGGAGTGTAGGCCCAAGCGCCTGTCATGTACGGGTCCCATCCCATCCAACTGGACGCGCCGTACGGCTGCCATGCCAAGCCATAACCGGGAACCTGCATGAAGCCGCCATAGTAAGCGAGGTCCTGATAGCCGAAGGAAGACAGGCCCCTGCCACCGTAGGGATCGTTGTTGTACGAATACGCGGTCTGATAGGCGGCACGCTCGTTGTTCCAGGCATCAAGCGAAACCTTGTCCACACCCTTGGTTGCGAGATATCCCGCAGGATTGGCGGAATCGACGAGGAGTGTGACGTTTTTCTTAACGGCGACCGGCTGCGGGGTGGTTGCGAAATTCGCAATGCCGTTCAGAACGGCTACCTGCACCTGGTTTCCGCTCGTCTGGAAACGGACTTGTGAGTTGCGCTGCACCTCGAAAATTTGGTTCTCGGCAACGACGCGGTAAATGTCGCCCTTCTCGGACCGGGCGTCAACGTAAACGGTGCCGGTGACCAATTCGACTTCATTGACTTTGTAGCCGGCATCGTTCATAAGTAATTGACGAAATCTGACTTCGGTTGCTTCGCCAATGCGCACCACGCTGTTGTTCTCAAACTCTACTTCGGCCAGGCCGTCGTTGCCGGTCACAATTCGCGAACCTTCAACGATGGGCGAGTTCAGCAAGGCGCGCTCCAGACCGGTACCGCGGTCCATGCGCACGCTGCCGCTCTCGTAGCTCAAGCGAACGATCCTGACATGCGACGTCGCCTGCGCCGATACCACCGCAAGCAGCACCACCGTCACTATGACCAGTGCGTATTCCGTGCGCTTTGCCATAATTTGCTCCTCGGCCCAGGGACCGCGTGACTTGGTAAACAGTGGGGAGGGATTTTGCCGACACCTGACCCCGCCCCTGTTCACCTTATTAAACACCCGTTTAGTGCCAAGTTGCTGAAAATCGACGCGAGGGGCAGAGGTTGTTCCCGAATTCGGTCCCGCCGTCCGATTCGGCTGCCTAGGGCGACGATTCGAATTCGACTTTACGGCTGGGTGGCGGTCTGAGCGTGAACGCCCGGCGAACCGGCTGAGTTCAGCAGCTGTTTGGCCGTAACCCGGTTGATATGCATCATGTTGGGATCGGCGGCGATCTTCTGCAGGATGGGCTCGATCGCCTGCAATTCCTCGACATAATGGGTGGCCTGCATGTCTTGCAGCGACTTCAGACGGGCGTCGATCCCGAGCTTGTCGAAGCGGTACTGGAACGTAAGTTTGCGGCCGTAATCGATGGTGGTGGCGACGGCTTGGAAGATACGGGTCAACTCCTGAACATCGTTGTTCGGCGAGTAGTTATAGATTGCCGAGCTCTTGATGACCTGATCGCCGCTGGCGGTTCGCCCCTGATATACCAGGGTCTTTTGGCCGGTCTGGGCGATGTTTTTTTGCTTGCCCTCGAGGTTGCCCTGGAAATAGTCCGCCTTCTTCGCCAAGTCGAAGATTTTCTGGCGGTTGGCGTCGGACATGGTGAAGTCCTCGGCAAATTGGTCGTTGTCGCCGCTCTCGATGGGATTTCCCACGCCTTCGAAGTGGGTATTGCCGGCGTCGTCCACCGAAATGGTGTAGCGGATCCAAGGCTGCCCCTGGTCCCAATCGAACTTGAAGGCAATGTAGGCCCCGGTCGGCTGGGGGACGGCGACGGGTTGGTGGACGGTTTGCGCTGCCGCTCCTAGCGCGCAGAGAAGTACTGCGGCGACAACACATCTCAAACCCATATATCGCATTCTACCGATTGATTTTAACTGATGGCCGAGTTGAGGCGCTTTCCTGGCTCCGGCGAGCAATGCGTGGATTCCTGTTTCGATCAATCGGACCACGGGTTATGCTCGTTCGGGCCAAATCGGACATGTAGAACTCACCTCTTAAGGAGATGGCCGTGCGATCCGCGAAATGTTTTCTTCCCGCGCTTGTCCTGACGTTGTTTTCAAACGTTTCGTTCGCATCGGACACGCAACGCTTCGATGGTAAGTGGGTGACGACCGTCTCGTGCGAGCCGGCAAGAGGCGCGATGGGCTTCTCGTATCAATTCACCAGCACGGTGACTGATGGGGTGATTCACGGCCTGCACGGCACCGAGGGTCAACCGGGTTCGCTGCAGATCGATGGGACGATCCCGCCGGATGGCAACGCCGCGCTGTATGCGAAAGGCCGCACCGGCTCCAAGGAGTTTGTGCCCGGGCGCGATACGCCGCCGGGGACCGAGTACGGCTACAACATCAAAGCGCACTTCGACGAATCGACGGGTAGCGGCACGCGAGTCGAAGGGCGTCCGTGTACGTTGAAGTTCGTGAAGCAGTGACTCACTTGGCTGTTGCCTGCTGGCGTTGAAGCGTGGCCGCGGTGTGAACGTGGCAGATGGCGATAGCGAGGGCATCGGCGACGTCGGGCGGCTCGGGAGGCTCGGGAAGTTCCAGCAGGCGAGCGACCATCAACTGCACTTGAGACTTTTCAGCGCGACCGTAGCCGACGACGGCTGACTTGATGGACAGCGGCGAATAAGCCACGACAGACAGCCCAGCCTGGGCAGCCGTCAGCATGGCGACGCCGCGGATGTGTCCGAGTTTCAGGGCTGACTTGGCATTCACCGCGTAGAAGACATCTTCGATGGCAACGACTTCAGGTGTGTAGGCAGCAATGATTTCTGTCAGGGACCGACAGATCTTCATCAGCCGGAGCTCTAAGGCCTCGCGTGGAAGCAGGCGGACCGCTCCGCTGCAAAGGTGATGCAGCGTGCCCTCGACGTCTTGCTCGACTACTCCATAGCCGGTATATTCTCCACCGCAATCGATGCCCAGGACTCGCATGTATGCGCCGAGTGTAGCAGGGTCAGCTAGAGCGCGGGAGTGGCGAATCAGGCGTCTTTGACGACATCCGAGAGGCAAGCCGGCCGGTGAACATCAGGCCCAGCATGCGGAAGTCGCTGATGAACGACCAGAAGGGATGGCCAAAGGTCGCGGGCTTGTTTTTCTCCAACCCGAAGTGCCCGGTCCACGCGAATCCGTAACCGATGGGAAAGAACAGCAAGGCATACCAGGGGTGTCCGAGGACAAACGCTCCCACTACGACGGCGATGCCGAGAGTGGTGCCGATAGCGTGCATCAGGCGATTGCGCGGATCGCTGTGTTGCCGCAGGTAAAAGGTGAAGAACTCGTCGTAGGAACTGAATTTTTTGTCTTCAGCCATAGTCGTTGTCCTCGATAGCGTTACGCAACTCCGTCGCGTCCGAGAGTGTACTACGGCGGACACAATCCGTGGCCATACGTTACTATCATTTACATCTATTCATGGGAGGATGGTTGGAACGATGAGAGTTGGCATTTTAACCGGCGGCGGGGATTGTCCTGGACTAAACGCGGTGATTCGGGCGGTGGTGCGCAAGGGAATTCTGCACTATGACGACGAGTTTGTCGGCTTTCTGGAAGGCTGGCGCGGCGTCCTGGAGAACAAGACGATGGTGCTGGACTATGAATCGCATCTCCGGCATCCTGCCGCGCGGCGGCACCATCCTGCGCACCTCGCGGACTAACCCTTCGAAGCGAGAAGGCGGGTTGGCACGTTGCATGGATACGTTGAAGCACAACAGTCTCGACGCGCTCATCGCCATCGGTGGAGACGACACTAACAGCGTGGCGCAGCGGCTGTTTGAACAGGGCTTTAAGGTTGTCGGCGTTCCCAAGACCATCGACAACGACCTCAGCGGAACCGATTTCTGCTTCGGATTTGACACCGCGGTCAACACTGCCATGGATGCCATCGACCGTCTGCACACCACAGCCGAAGCGCACCAGCGCGTAATGGTAGTCGAGGTCATGGGCCGCGATGCCGGATGGATCGCCATGTACAGCGGCATCGCCGGCGGCGCTGATGTGATCCTGATCCCTGAGAAGCCGTTCGACATCGAGGAAGTCGCCGAGCGCATTCGTCTGCGGCACGCCCGCGGACGTTATTTCAGCATCATTGTGGTCGCCGAAGGGGCAAAGTTTGCCAGCGATCTTGATCCTGCCCAAGGCGCTCCGGTAGTCACCGAGATGGGCAAGGACGAGTTTGGTCACGTTCGACTCGGCGGCGTTGGTCAAATCCTTGCTCGCGAAGTCGAACGCCGCACCGGCCTTGAGACGCGCTACGTGGTGCTGGGGCACATTCAACGCGGAGGCTCGCCCAGCGCGTTCGATCGCGTGCTGGCTTCCCGCTACGGCATCGGCGCGATTGACATGGTGCATCGTGGCGAGTTTGGCTGCATGGTCGCTCTTCGCGGCAACGACATTGTTTCCGTGCCGCTGACCGAGGCGATCAACAAGAATCGCTTGGTGGATCCGGCGCTGGTCGATGTGGCACTCGGCCTGAGCGAGCCACTCAAGGCAGACAAGAAGTAGCCGGTTGCCAGTTGCACCTCGCACCGTCGCACGGGGGAACCGCCTTGCAGAGCAAAGCACTCGTTCGCGCCATAACTGCTGCCAGCCTTATCGTCATTGCGACCGCGACCACCCATGGGCAGAGTCCTTTCGCTCCCAACGTTACGGGGCCGCTGTCGCAGCGGGTCGTGGCCTACCAGATCGACGCCAAATACGATCCCGCGAAACATGCTGTCGATGCGACCGAGACGCTGACCTACCACAACCTGACTGGGCAACCGCTCGACCACTTTCCCTTTCATCTCTATCTGAATGCGTTTCAGCCGAATTCCACGTGGGTGCATGAAGCCCACCGCGACGGATATTTCCGCACCAGCGATTTTGGCGAAGCGTGGGACCCCAAGCACAGCGGCTCGAATGAAGTGACCTCATTCGAAGTCGTTGGCATAGGCGATGTGACCAAGCAGATCAAGTTCATTTCGCCGGATGACGGGAATCCTGACGATAAGACGGTGTTCGATATCGCGCTGCCGCACCCTGTCGAGCTGGGCCAGGACATCGTATTCAAGATCAAGTTTCACGCAGTGTTTCCGGAAGTCGTTGCACGAACCGGTTACAAGCGGACCTTCTTGGTTGCCGGGCAGTGGTTTCCGAAAGTTGGCGTCTGGTGGAACGGCGCGTGGAATTGCCATCAGTTTCATGCCATGACCGAATTTTTTGCCGACTTCGGGACCTATGACGTGAAGATCACGCTACCCAAGAATTACGTGATCGGCGCAACCGGCGTGCAAACCAGCGATACCGACAACGGCAACGGCACGAAGACGGTCGCGTTCCATGCGGAAGACGTACACGATTTCGCGTGGACCGCCGATCCGAACTACAAGGTCGTGGAAAGCACGTTTAACGGCAGCGAAGGAGCGGTGAAGATTCGGCTGCTGACGTATGAGAGCAATCAGAGTTCGTGGCAGCGCTACATCGACGTGATGCAAGGCACGATGAAGCGCTTTGACGAGTGGTATGGGCCATATCCGTATGCGCAGATCACGGTGGTCGATCCCCCGCATGGGGCGCAGGAAGCTGGCGGCATGGAGTATCCGACCTTCATTACCGGCGACACCCTCTGGTGGGCGCCGAAGGGGCAAAAGGAGTTCCCTGAGTTGGTGACCGAACACGAGTTCGGGCACCAATACTGGTATGGCATGGTAGCGACCAACGAGTTCGAGAACGCCTGGCTCGATGAAGGCATCAACAGCTACACCGAAGTGAAGGTGGTGGACAGCCTCTACGGCAAGAACACCAGCATCTTGAACTGGATGGGCGCGCAAATGGGCGACCGGGCTGAAGAACGTTCGTTCTACCTGAGAGTCGCCGAGACCGACCCGCTGTCGCGGCCCAGCTATCAGGACATGAGCATGAGTGCTTACGGAGGGGTGACCTACGGGAAGACTGCCACCATGCTGCTGACACTGGAAAACATCGTCGGCGAGCAGACCTTGCAGAAGGCGTTGCATGCGTACTTCATGAAGTATCGATTCACGCATCCAACGCAGGAAGATTTCCTGCGGACGGTGAATGAAGTAGCGGGTCAGGATCTCGGGTGGTACTGGCAACAGGCGGTGTACGGGACCCAGGTGCTGGATTACAAGGTGCGGCGAGCCGACTCGACGCGAGTGGATTGGGCGAACAAAGACGCTCCCGACGAGAAGAACGGCGAGACGATCTACGAGACTCAGGTTCTGCTGCAACGGCTTGGTGACTTCATTTTTCCTGTGGTGGCGCAGATCAAGTTCGACAACGGTGAGACCGTCCGCGAAAAGTGGGACGGACGCGACCGCTGGAAACGCTTCGTATACGTGAAGAAGGCCAAGGTGCTTTCGGTCGAGGTCGATCCCGATCACCAGATCACGATGGACCGCGATTACCTCAACAACAGCATCACCACTGAGCCGCAGCGCGGAGCGATCCATAAGATCGCGAGTTACTGGATGTTCTGTACCCAGTTCTTCGCGCAAGCAATGAGCTGGCTGACCTAACCAGGAGACTACGATGGCAGACGAAAATAAAGGATTGGTAGCTGCCGGAGCCTCGCTGGTGTGGCGTCGACAGCGCGTGCTGTGGTGGGTTTACGCGGTCAACGTAACACTCGGAATCCTGGGCGCCATGGGCGCTCATGCCGAACTCAGCAAGGTGTTGAAGTACAGCCTGGCGGGCGAGAGCCTGACCAAGGGCTTCGACCTCGGCATGTATTTCGAACTGACCGACCAGCCCGCTGTGAACCTGATGCGCTCGGCGGGAAGCTCGGTTCGCTTCGCCTTGTTGTTCCCGCTGTTTATGATTTTCGTCGGAGGCGGCATTCTGGCCGTTTATCGCGACGACCGGAGATTTACCGCGGGCGAATTCTTTGCGGCGTCCGGCTCATTTTTCTGGCGGTTCGTGCGACTGGCGATTTTATCGATCGTGCCGTTTGCGCTTCTTGCAATGGCGCTAAGCGGAGTGCGCAGGCTCTCCGACTACATTGGCGATCGCGTGGTCGCGGCTCAGACGGGGTTCTACATCCTTCTGGCCGGAGCCGTTATCGTTGTATTGCTCCTGCTGTTCGTTCGCCTGTGGTTCGACATTGCGCAAGTGCGTGCCGTGGTGCAAGACGAACGCAGGATGTGGCCGAATATCTGGAAGGCGTTGGGCATCAGCTGGAGGAATCGCTTGACGCTGTTCCGCGTTTACCTCTGCATCAGCGGAGTGGCGTGGGCGGCCCTGGCGATCGGAATATTCGTCTGGGCAAAACTTCCGCCGACTGCAACCCCAGTAACTTTTGTGCTGCTGCAGTTGATCATTCTCACGCAGTTGGGTGTGCGGCTGTGGCAGCGCGCCAGCGCGATCACGTGGTGCGAGCGGCACGCGGTGGTGGTCCCGGCTGACACGGTGGACTTCACGACGCCCGCTCCGGTGGAGGTGGTTGAACCGCCATCCGACCCGCCGCCGATTCCCGCCGAAGACAAACCAGAACCGGAAGAGGGACCAGCGACGTAGAGCTTATGCTGTATGGGTGATGTAGTCGGCTACAACATCTAATAAAATGTGCTGTCGTTTAGAATCAACGACTTGGGAGAAAATTGTTCGCAAGCCATTGATAAATCAAGTAGTTATACGTATCCAATTGTGCCCGTGTGACTTAGCATCCAAAAATCGCCGCTTTGTGCATGAAGACTGACATAATTTCCGTACAAGTCATTCATGTGGGGAGACATCTAATCACGTCAGATTGTCAAAGACCGGCGCATGAACCCCCCGTGGGCGGGATGGTGGGCACACTAATCCTCTCGCCTCACAAATTGAGTTTTAGGGAAATCAAGTCGTATGCGATAGGACGCCGGTCACGTATTCGCGTGATAAGGCGGAGGCAGCGAGCAACCGCAGATCGGCGCGGAGGGATTCGCCGCGCGGGACTGAAGGCCGCGCGGCGGGCATGAAGGCTTAATGGCACGGCTGAACAGGCTACGGAAAAACCCGAAAAGCAGATCCCTCGGAGGCTAAAGCCTCCTCGGAATGACAAAAATAAAGACCTTGTACGGCGCAGCTGAAGCTGCGCCCCTTCAAAACCTGATTCGGAATAACTTTTTCCGCAGCCTGTGAAGCCGTGCCCTTTCAAAACTACGCTTCTTCTTCCTTCGGCATGTCAGGCTCAATCCACTGACCCAAATGATTTCAGGTCCTCTGGTCCTTCTTGCACCGCTACCTTCTCCTTGCCCTGAACCATTACCCGAACACTTTCCACCACATCAGGATTGGCCAACGTGGTGATATCTCCGGTGTTCATGTTGTTGGAGAGGGCCGCGAGAATACGCCGCATGAGCTTGCCGGACCGTGTTTTTGGCATATCCGAAACAATGAGAATCCTCCGCGGGCGCGCAATCTTGCCAATCATCGTCTCAATGACGTGATTGACCTTGGTCATAATCTCCTGATGCTGAGTTGGCAGTACATCGGGCTGCAGAACAATATAGACCTCTGGTACGCGGCCTTTGATTTCGTCCACGACCGGCACCACTGCCGCTTCTGCCACCTCGGGAACAGTCAGGCACGCCGACTCGATTTCCTTGGTACCCAGGCGGTGGCCGGCGACGTTGATGACGTCATCCACACGTCCGAGTATCCGGAAATAGCCGTCCACGGCCAGCACGGCTCCGTCGGCCGCAAAATACGGCCAATCTTGCCATTTCTTGCTGTTGGGATCCTTGCAGTACTTAGCGTAATACTGGTCGACGAAACGCTGGCGATCACCCCAAATGGTCTGCATGATCCCTGGCCAGGGATTCCGAATGCAGATGTTTCCCGCCTTCCCAGAACCGGCGGGCACAACCTCTCCCATCTCGTCGATGATTACCGGGAAGATGCCCGGCATACCGGGGCCCGCGCTTCCTGGCTTCATTGGATTCAGCGCCGGCTTGGTGGTGCAGAGGAACCCTCCGTTTTCGGTTTGCCACCAGGTGTCAACAATCACTGCCTCGCCTTTGCCTACGGTTTCGTAATACCAGCGCCAAACCTCCGGCTCGATAGGTTCTCCCACCGTGGTCATGTGCTTGAAATGGTAGTTGTACTTGGTGGGTTCGTCGTGACCGGACTTGCGCAACATGCGGATGGCCGTGGGCGAGGTATGGAAGATGTTCACATCCAAGCGCTCGGCGATTCTCCATACCCTGCCGGCGTCGGGATAAGTCGGGACACCTTCGTAGAGAACGCTGGTGGCGGCCAGGGCCAAAGGTCCGTAAACAATGAACGAGTGCCCGGTAATCCAGCCGATGTCGGCCATGCACCAGTACACATCTTCGGGGTGTATGTCCTGGATGTATTTGGAGCACCCAGTCACATAAGCGAGGTAGCCGCCAGTGCGGTGTTGGCAGCCTTTCGGTTTTCCGGTGCTACCGCTGGTGTACATAAGAAACAGCGGCGCTTCGGCATCCATGGGAATGGGTGCCACGATTTCACCCGAGTAGCGCGGAAGGATCTCGTCAACCCAGAAATCGCGCCCTTCCACAAACGGGGAAACGGACGCATTCTGGCCTGGATGACGCCTCCAGAACAGGGCCTTCTCCACGACCGTACCCGCCTGCTTGGCGGATTCTATCGCTATGTCGGCGGACGCTTTGTGGTCGAGAAGCTTACCGTTGCGATAGTAGCCATCCATGCTGATCAGAACCTTGCTGCCTGAATCGGCGGCGCGCAGGCCGCAAGCCTCGCCGCTGAAGCCTCCAAACACAACCGAGTGAATCACTCCCAGGCGGGCGCAGGCCAGCATGGTGATCGGCAACTCGGGAACCATCGGCATATGAATGGTGACGCGATCCCCGCTCTTCAGGCCACAGAAATCGCGCAGCAGCGCCGCGAATTCATTCACTCTCACATAGAGTTCGCGGTAGGTGACCGATACAGTCGCTTCAGTTTCCGGCTCCGGGACAAAGATGAGCGCTGCTTTGTTCTTGTACTTGGCGAGGTGCCGGTCTACGCAGTTATACGAGGCGTTGATCTTGCCGCCTACGAACCACTTCCAGAATGGCGGATCGCTGGTGTCAAGCGTAGTGTGCCAATACTGGTCCCAGTCCAACATGTCGGCATACTCGCGGAAGCATTCCGGGAAATTCTCCTCGCTGAAGCGCTCGTTGACGCTGGGATCGGTCAGGTTTGCCTGGCCGATAAATTTCGCGGAAGGATAATAGTATTCTTCCTCCCGCCAATGGACCGCGATCTGAGCCGCGCTGGTCTCGACCACCGCAGTCTGCTCAGGAAGAGTTCGAGGCATATCAGTTACTCCTTAGATTTCTGAATTTGAAGTGCAATCCCGGCGGTTCTTTGCCAGTATTTCCCGGGTTGACAAAACGCATACTGGCGCTTCGTTCAGGCCCATATGATGGAACATTCGGTACTTTACTTCAACGTTTTGCTCGTCCCGCAAGTTACGGGCAGTGCCTTACATGACCCGGCCCGCAAGCAGTATGTCGCGGAATGTTAGCACTCGGGCTACTGTTCGAGTGTGGACAAGTCTCCTATCTCCGCTCCGGTTTCCTGCGCTTTTAAGAGACGCCGCATGATTTTTCCTGAACGTGTCTTGGGTAATGCCGCCACAAACTTAATAGCAGACGGAGTTGCGATCGGCCCCATCTCACGGCGAACGTGCTCGATCAGTTGCGCGAGCAGGGCGTCTGATGCTGTATGCCCTGAGCGCAATTGGACGAAGGCCACGATAGCTTCGCCTTTCAACGCATCGGGAATTCCGATGGCCGCAGCTTCCGCTACCGCCGGATGGGAAACCAGAGCGCTTTCCACTTCGGCCGTTCCGATGCGATGGCCGGCAACGTTCAGAACATCGTCGGCACGTCCGATGACGGAGATGTAGCCGTCAGCGTCCTTTACCGCAAGATCGCCGGTTATATAAGTATTGGGGATCTCGAGCCAGTCTTTCTCCCAGCGTGCCGGATTGCCCCACACCGTGCGCATCATCATGGGAGCCGGGCGTTTCAACACCAGGCGGCCGTTGACGCCGGGAGCCACAGGGTTGCCGTCGATGTCGACCACGTCGGCGTCCCAGCCGGGCAACACCAATCCTGCCTTGCCTGCTCGCATAGGCATGGTTGGAGGAGTTCCTAGCGCAGGACCACCCAACTCAGTCTGCCACCAGTTGTCCACAACATAGCCCCACTTGCCGTCGCCCGCAAGGTAGGTTTGAGCCCAACGCCAAGCCTCAGGATTCAGAGGCTCGCCGGCGCAGGCGATCACCCGCAGACTGCTGATGTCGTGTGCCTGGGGATATTTTTCCCCGTAGCGCATGAACATCCGTAGTGCTGTCGGCGCGGTGAACATCTTGCTGACGCCGTAATGCTCAACAATCTTCCACGCGATGGAGGGATCGGGAAAATCGATAGCTCCTTCGCGGAACAGCGTGGTAACACCGGCGCACAGCGGACCGTACACGATGTAAGAATGACCGACGATCCAACCAATGTCGGAAGTGCACCAGAAAATATCGCGCTGGCTGATATCGAAAAATGACGACAAATAATAGGTGATGCCGACCATGTATCCGCCGTGCACGTGCACTACGCCTTTCGGCTTGCCGGTGGTGCCGGAGGTATACAGGATGAACAGGGGATCTTCGGCATCCATATCTTCGGCCGGACAGTCGGCGGAAAACTTCATCAGCTCGCGGAAATCAACCTCACGGTCGCTGATGGGATTGAAGGCGGCCGGGTCGCGCGTAAAGACTACGACCTTCTGCACGATCTCGACGCCGTCCAGGGCTTCGTCAACGATCGGCTTCAGGGGAACCGGCTTGCCGCGACGGAATCCCTGGTCGCCGACGATGACAACCTTCGCCTGCGCATCTCCCACGCGGTCACGCAGAGAGGTGTGACCGAGGCCTGCATATACCACGGAGTGGATGGCTCCAATGCGGGCACAGGCCAGCATGGAAATCGTGCCTTCCAGCGTGAGCGGCATGTAAATAACGACACGGTCACCCTTTTTGACTCCGAGCGACTTCAGGCCGTTGGCGAATCGGCAGACATCACGGTGCAACTGACCGTAGGTGACAACCTTTTCGCTGCCGTCTTCGCCCAGCCAAATAAATGCAGCCTTGTTACGATTTTCGGAGTTCGCGTGGCGATCCAGCGCATTGACGGTAATGTTGGTACGGGCCCCGGTGAACCACTTGTGATTGATGCCGTCCCACTCGAAGACCTTGTCCCACGGTTTCGACCAAACGAACTGTTTGGCTATGTCTTCCCAGAATTTGTCGGGGTCGCTCTGGAAGCGTTTGAACTCAGCAGGCCAATCTTGCAACAGGGCCTGCTGACGGACGATAGCGGGAGCCGGATACTCCTCGACTGTCGTCTTGGTCGTTTCCAGGGGCTCCGACACTTTAATTGCGGTGCCCATATGAGAACTCCTTACGATGAATGAATTAGTCCGTGCGTACGTTGCTTAGAATTCCAAACAAACGGCGTGGATGCGCTCGCGCGCATCCCGCCTGTATCTCTCTGCAAAAAGCTTCCTGCTCACAACGCGGCTATACGTGCTTCGGCCGCTTTGCCATCAACTCGGCAACCAAGGCTACGGCCGCCAGAACCGCCGCGGTATAAAACGCCATCTGATAGTTCTTGTACTTGTCGAACAACACACCGGCGATGCGGGGACCAATGATTCCGGCCACGCCCCACGCGGTAAACAACATGCCGTAGTTCATGCCGGCGTTCTTCGCGCCGAAGAAGTCGGCTGTCGCAGCGGCGTTGACCGAAAGCTGCGTGCCGTAGCACCAATAAACGATGAAGACCATGATGTAGAGCATCCCCACACTGCCGCCCGTTGCGTACAGAATGGGCATCGATACCATGGAGATGGCAATCATCAGCCGCAATACGTTCAACCTGCCCAAGGTGTCAGACATCCATCCGGAAAGGATGCGGCCCGAAGCGTTGCCAACGGCACCCACCACCAAGCCGATCAACGCCAGCGCCTCGCTGGGAATCTGCATGCTCTTGGCGAAAGGAACCAGTTGGCTGATCACCATAAGGCCCGCCGAGGTGCCCAGTGCGTAAGCAACCCACATGAACCAGAAAGTCGGGGTCCGCAAAACTTCACCGGGAGTAAATTCCTGGGTCGTGGCTCCAGTCTTCGCTGTCACTGGCGGAGGAGTCCAGCCTTGCGGACGATAGCCCACCGGAGGATTCTTCAGCAAAAACGCGCCGATCACGGTCATGACCAGGAAGATCGCTCCCAGAATCGTGAAGGTCGTGTGCACGCCATAGCCCGGGATGAGAACCTTACCGGCAAGCGGCCCGAATAGCGCTGAGCCGGCCCCGTAACCACCCACTGCGAGACCGACGGCCAGGCCTCGCTTGTCGGGAAACCATTTGGCCATCACCGGTATTGGAGTTGCGTATCCAAAGCCGTTACCTAAGCCCGCGATCACTCCGAAGCAGACGTAGAGCCAGTTGAGGCTATGGGTAAAGCTGCATAAGAAGAAGCCCAGACTTACTAGGATTGCGCCGGTGAGCGACACCCAGAACGGACCAAACTTGTCCTGCAGTCGTCCGGCAACGATGAAGCTCAAGGCGAAGACCACCACCGCGATGGTGAAGACGTTCGAGGTTTCGCTCCGCTTCCATCCAAACTCTTTTTCCAGAGGCGCAACAAAAACGCTCCAGGCATAGAGCGTGCCCAGAGCTATGTTCATCAGAAGTCCGCCCACCACTCGCCACCAACGGTTCAATCCCATGCTGCCGATCTCGACCGAGTCAGTATTACCTGCTGTTGTAGCGCTCATTTACTGTCCCCCTTTAAACGGCGTGAAGAAACATACCACTGGGCACTTATGACAACAATCTGAAACTTGGGGCTGCTAAATAAATCCGCTTCGGCATCCTCGGGAGGTGGCCTTCGGGCTGACGGGCGGTATATCGGTCCTACACTCGACCTTCCGAACTGCAAAATTTGATACCACTACGAACTCTTGCTCGGGCGCTCGGCCCACCCTTAAAACCAGAGGCGGGAGACGCTTGGGGTAGAGGAGAGTGGTCGTTACCGCAATCCGTCTGTTGCATGATGCAAACCAGGACTAGAGTCCCGGACGCCCGATTTCGGCTGGAATGCCTCGACCGGGCCCAACGTGTTGCGGCGATTAGACCTATACGTCTCCCGCCTGTTATTGAGCCGTTGTTGGGCGGGATTTTCTGTCACGCCATGGGCGGGGGTCTGTGACGCAGAATACGGATTCGTGTGATATACATCACGTAAGAGCAATATTTCTCTATCGGTCGGCCAGCATTTTGGCAGCCATGGGTGGATCGGGTCGTGCACCGGAGACGCCGCGAATAGTCGTGGTTTTTCGGCCGGATGCGCGCCTTCCGCATTGTGGTGGGACTTTGTTGCGGCCGGTGATAGCATGTTAAGTAACTGATACGGAGGCACGTGTGGGGTCACCATACGGTTTTGAACTGGTGGAAAATTGCGTCATCTGTAAGCTTCGTAGCGACAGCTTTTTCTGTTCCCTGCCCAAAGCCGCTCTCGAAGCGTTCGACCGGATTAAATACACCGCCTCCTATCCCGCTGGCGCAGTATTGTTTGTGGAAGGCCAGTCCCCGCGCGGCATTTATATGCTTTGCAAGGGTCGGGTAAAACTTTCCACTACCTCGGCCGAAGGCAAAACCCTGATTCTGAAGATTGCGCAGCCGGGCGAAGTTCTAGGAATGCACGCCACGGTGTCCGGCACTCCTTACGAAATCACCGCCGAAACCGGGCAGCCCTGCCAGCTCAACTTTATTAAGCGCGAAGATTTTCTGAAGTTCCTGCAGACCCATGGAGACGCCTGTCTGAAGGCAGCGCAACATTTGAGCAAGGACTGTCAGAGCGCTTATCAGCAGATCCGCAGCCTGGGACTTTCGCACTCTGCCCCTGAACGGTTGGCTCGCCTGCTGCTGGAGTGGACAGCCACCAGCGTCGATAAGACTGAACCCAAGGTCAAGCTGGCGCTGACTCACGAAGAGATTGCGCAGATCATCGGCACTTCGCGCGAGACGGTCACCCGCGTGTTAGCTGATTTCCGCAAGCGTCAGATCGCGATACTCAAAGGCTCGACGCTGACCATTCGCAACAAGGCCATCCTCGAAAAGTTAGTCGGCGCATAGCGTCACGATTCGAACTGGTTCACCGTCAGCAGATCCGCGGCAACTGCTCTCCGCTCAGCATATCCACCACTCGCTCTGTTCCCAGCCGGCCCTTCATCGTTACCATTCCCGCAGGCTTGTCCATTACTCGGCCGATGCGCACGGCGCCACTCGTCACTGCCTGTTGACTCAGAACGTCTAGTGCCCGCGCGGTTTCGTGTTCAGGAACAATCGCGATGAAGCGCCCCTCATTGGCCAGGTAGAGCGGATCGAGACCGAGGATTTCACACGCTCCGCTCACGTCTTCACGAACCGGGATCTCCGTCTCTTCAATGCGGATGCGCACGTGCGCGGCGTCGGCGATTTCGATCAGTCCGCTGCTGAGTCCGCCACGCGTTAAGTCCCGCAGACAGTGAATCTCGATGCCAGCCTGGAGCAGTGCTTCGACCGGCTTCCACAGCGGCGAACAGTCTGACTCAATTTCCGTTTCAAACGATAGCCCTTCGCGCGTCGCCATGATCGCGATGCCGTGCCGCCCGATGTCTCCGCTCAGCACGATGACGTCACCGGGGCGCACGCTCGATGGCGAGATGTTCAGTTTGTGCTCGACCACGCCAATCCCCGCAGTGTTGACGAAGATGCCGTCGCCCTTCCCTTTGTCCACAACTTTGGTATCGCCGGTGACCACTTTCACGCCTACGTCCGCTGCGCACATTCGCATCGATTCGACTACGCGCCGCAGCGACTCCATGGGGAAGCCTTCTTCCAAAATGAACGCCGAGCTCAAGTACAGCGGCCGTGCACCGCACATGGCGAGGTCGTTGACTGTACCGTAGATTGCCAGCGTCCCGATATCGCCGCCGGGAAAGAACAGTGGCTTCACGACGTAGGAGTCGGTGGTGAAGGCGAGCCGTGCACCGGCAATGTTGAGCGTCGCCCCATCGTGCCGCTCGAGCAGCGCCTGGCTGGCAAAGTTCGGGAGCAGCAGGCCTTCCAGCAATTCGTGCATGCGGCGTCCGCCGCCGCCGTGCGCCAGTTGCACGTGCTCGCTGTCGTTCAGCGGCGTAGGACACTGCATCTGGAAGCTCTTGGACTCAGCCATGGCTCTTGCTCTCCACATTTACCAGGTCTTCGGCGCGTAAGCGGCGGTAACGGTAGTAGGCCGCACAGGCTCCTTCGGACGAAACCATCGGCGCTCCCAGCGGATGGTCCGGCGTACAACGCTTCCCATATGCCGTACACTCTTCGGGCTTCTTCGCGCCCTGCATCACCAGGCCGCTGATGCACTCGGGATCTTCCTCCGCGGTATATCCGGTCACGCCGAATCGCGTTTCCGCATCGAATTCCGCATACTCGGGCGCAAGCCCCAAACCGCTCTGCGCGATTTCTCCAATGCCGCGCCACTTGCGATGAACTATCCGAAATATCCTTGCCACTAGTTGCTGTGCCGACACATTTCCTGCCCGCCGTACCGACCGCGCATACTGGTTCTCCACTTCGTATCGGCCTTCCTCGAGTTGCGCGACGCACATGTAGACGCCCTGCAACAGATCGAGTGGCTCAAAGCCAGTCACAACGATGGGGACTCTGTATTTTTTCGCGATGGGCTCGTACTCTTCGTAACCCATAACCGTGCAGACGTGACCCGCAGCGAGAAATCCTTGCACCTGATTTTCGGGCGAGCCGAGGATGGCTTCCATCGCAGGTGGTACCAGCACGTGCGACACCAGGACTGAATAGTTCCTCAGTCCCATCTGCTTCGCCTGATACACCGACATCGCGTTGGCCGGTGCTGTCGTCTCGAAACCAACCGCGAAAAACACAACCTGCTTTTCAGGATTCTGCGCCGCGATCTGCACCGCGTCGGTGGGCGAGTACACAATGCGCACATCGCCGCCAGCCGCCTTGACGCTGAACAAATCGCCCGACGACCCAGGCACGCGCAACATGTCGCCAAACGAACAGAAAATTACATTCGGCTGCGCGGCAATTTGTAGGGCCTTGTCGATCAGCTCCAGCGGGGTCACGCACACCGGGCATCCCGGTCCGTGTACCAGCCTCACCTCTTTAGGGAGGAGTTCGTCAATCCCATACTTCACGATAGTGTGGGTCTGACCGCCGCAAATCTCCATCAGCGTCCACGAACGCGTGACCATGCGGGCGATCGCCTCGGCATAGTGTTGCGCCGCTACCGGATCGCGATACTCTTCGACGAACTTCACGCCTCGCCCGCCTTCGGGTCGAGTTCTTCCAACTCGCCCATCTGTTTCAGGTATTCAAAGGTCTGCAACGCCTGCTCCTCATCCACCACGCTAATGGCGAAGCCGACGTGCACGATCACATATTCGCCCTCGCGGGCCTCCGGCACATAAGCGAGGCTGACTTCCTTGATGATTCCGCCAAAGCTGACCCGCGCCGTCCGCGCAAAGTCTTCTCCGCTGACGCTTATGATCTTCCCGGGAATTGCAAGGCACATGCGACGACCCTTTCTTCCTTCTTTGCCAAGGTAATCCGCGCTAATCACAGGCGTCTGTGACGCCTGACCATCCAAGCTGGTAATAGTGTCACTGCCCGGCGAGTTTCCCCGGCTCCAGTTCGAGTGGTAAACTCCTCCCTCTATGCAGTGGAAAGCAGGGCTTGGAGTGCTTTTGTGTTCGGCGGTGCTCTCGCCTGTGGCCTCAGGCCAGCTGCCGATTCCCTCTCCCAGTAGCGCACCCGCTGCCGTTCCCGAACACAGGACCGTAACGTTTCACGCGACCACCGAGAACGTCAAGGGCGTCTTCGGCCCGGCAGACCCGGTCGCTGCTTTGCGCCCTGGAGACACCCTCGATACCAATACGCTCGACTGTTTCGGCGGAGCCCTCAAGAAACCGGGCGACACCATGAACATGGTCAAGATGGACAACCCGCTGACCGGGCCGTTCTACATTGAAGGGGCCCAGCCCGGCGATACGCTGGTGCTGAAGTTTCTTGATCTCTCGATCGACGGCGACCAGGGCATCGGCAACTATGCTCCTGGTTTCGGCGCCCTGAGCAGCAGCACTTACACTCCCATGCTCAACCACGATCTGCCGGAGAGGATCTGGTTCTACCCGATCGACAAACCCACCGACACCGCGACCTTCAAGGCCACCGATTCCGATTTCACCACTAAGATTCCCTTGCATCCGTTCCTAGGGTGTATCGGAGTCGCGCCCGCTGACGGTGAAGCGCGCAGCTCGCTCGTCCCCGCAGAATTCGGCGGCAACATGGACTCACCCGAGGCGAGTGTCGGCAATACCCTTTATCTTCCGGTGAATGTAATGGGCGCGATGCTTTACCTCGGAGACGGGCACGCCGCCATGGGTGACGGCGAGGTGGCGGGGAGCGCCATCGAAGTACCGATGCACGAGCGCATCCAGATCGACCTCATCAAAGGCAAGAAGATTTCCTGGCCGCGCTTCGAGAATGACGATTACCTGATGGTCGCCGGGATTTACCGTCCCCTCGAAGACGCCACCCGCATCGCCTACACTGAGTTGATCAAGTGGGTCCATGACGACTACGGACTGTCGCAGTTCGATCTTTATGAGTTGATGTCGGTGGCAGGAGAGTTGCGGGTCAACGAGATTGTCGATCCCAACTACGTGGTGATCGCCCGGATCAACAAGAAGTATCTGCCGCCGAAGTTGCCGCCTGGTCCAACAGCGGCGCCGGCTCCCGCGACTCCGAAATAACCTACTTGTCTTTTTTCTTGCCCGGTAGCGCGGCCGGATTCTCGTGCGCGCGCTCACGAAACCTCGCCTTCATGCCAGTCGCCAGCGAGATGGCCTGCTCGCCAAACTTCTCCCGCATCCGGTCTGCCGCAGATAACGCCTGGTTCCACTTGTGGTGCGCCGTCTGGCCGGTCAGGCTGAGCTGCTCGCTTTCTTCGTCAAAGTGCGCGGCGTGAACACCCAGCAGACGCACAGCCCCCCGGTTCCAGTTGGCGCGAAACAACTCGCGAATGACCGCGAAGACTTCCGAATCCACCGCCGTCGGCTCGTCCACGGTTCGCGCGCGCGTGATGGTCGTGAAGTCCGTGTATCTCAACTTCAGTTGCAGGGTTCGTGCATGCAAGCCTTGATCGCGTAAGCGACGGCACACCATCTCCGACAACCGCGCCAACATCGCCTCCAGCGTGTCGGCGTCAGCCGTGTCGTTGTTGAATGTATGTTCGTGGCTGATGGAACGCGGTCCCTCGTCCACGCCAATGTCTCCGTCGAACCACGCGCCCGCATCGAGGCCGCGCGACTTGCCCGCCAGCGCCAGTCCCAAGGCGCCGAAGTTGGCTTGCAGCCAGCGCTCGTCGTATCCCGTCAGATCTCCCACCTTGCGAATGCCACAATCCTGCAGACGCTTCTCCAACACCTTGCCGACACCGGGAATCTTGCGTACATCGAGCGGCGCCAGAAACGCCACTTCGCCGCCGGCCAGCACGTGCAGCACGCCATTGGGCTTCGCCTGATCGGAACAAATCTTGGCGATCAGGCGCGACGTGCCGATGCCAATCGAACAATTCAAGTTGGTGGTTGACTTCATCGCCTCATGCAAGGCATGCGCCGCGCGCATCGGAGGCCCGTAAAGCCGGTCCGTGCCCGTCATATCCACGTACGCCTCGTCGATAGAAACCATCTCCAGCTTGGGCGAGAAGCGGTTCAGTACCTCATAAACTTTCGCAGAATAATCGCGATACCGCTCGGGATGGCCATCCACGAAAATCGCCTGCGGACACAACTTTGCCGCCGTACGCAGGGGCATGGCGGAATGTACTCCAAACTTGCGCGCCGCATACGACGCCGCAGACACCACTCCCCGCTCGTGGGCTTGGCCGCCGACCACGACGGGCTTACCTTTCAACGAAGGATCGAACAGCTCTTCGACTGACACGAAGAACGCGTCCATATCCACGTGAAAGATGGTGCGTTGTGGGGAGGGCATGTTGACGGCAATTTTATTCCACTTCGTCGCTGCGGCGGAGAAGCATAGTCGTCGACCGTCGACACGCTCACTCTCGCCGTCGACCACGCTTCCTCTGCCACGTTCTGACCATCGCGAGGTAAAATCTCAGGACTAGCCAGGTGGCGAGCGATCCGGCAACCGCGACGCTGTTTTGGTCATCTGCAAGTATGAACGGCCACGCGCCGTGTAGTGAGGTACCGCATGAGCCACACCACCTCCGCTCCGACCCGCAGTATTGGCTTTTACATGAATGGCGACTGGGCGACCCATGGCCGCGAATATGTAATTACTTCGGTATTCGACCGCAGCGTGGTCGCCGTTGTCTACGAGGCGACGCGCGATGACGTCGAAACGGCGATTGAGGCGGCAGTTCAGGCCTTCACGGTGACGCGCAAGATGTCGTCGTACCAGCGCGCCAACATTCTGCGCCGCATCGCCGACGGTATTCGGAAACGTCACGAAGAATTCGCCCGCACCATCTGCCAGGAGGCCGGCAAACCAATCAAGACCGCCCGTCTCGAAGTCGATCGCGGCATCTATACCTTCGAGGTCGCCGCCGAAGAAGCCTCGCGCATTTACGGTGAGTACATTCCCCTCGACACCATGGAAGCCACCGCCGGACGCTGGGGCCTGCTGCGCCGCTTCCCGCTGGGCCCGGTATTCGCCATCACACCGTTCAATTTTCCGCTGAACCTCGTGGCTCACAAAATTGCTCCGGCAATTGCAGCGGGTTGTCCGATCATCCTCAAGCCCGCGCCGCAAACTCCGGTCACCGCCCTCATGTTGACCGAGGTCATTCACGAAACCGGCCTGCCCGAAGGCGCTCTCGCGGTTATGCCGCTTTCCAATGACGATGCCGCGCTGCTGGTGACCGACGAGCGCATCAAGCTCCTCACCTTCACCGGAAGCGCCGCCGTGGGCTGGGCCTTAAAGACTAAAGCCGGGAAGAAGCGCGTGACCCTGGAGCTCGGCGGCAATGCCGGAGTCATCGTGCACAGCGATGCCGATCTTGCTTACGCCGCGCAACGCTGCGTTGCGGGCGGTTTCTCGTACGCAGGACAGACCTGCATCTCTGTGCAGCGCATCCTGGTGGAACAATCCGTCTTCGACAGCTTTACCAAGTTGCTCCTCGATGACGTACATAAACTGAAGGTTGGCGATCCCTCGCACGATGACACCGATATCCCGCCAATGATCCGCGAGCAGGACGCCATCCGTGTAACTGAATGGATCGACGAAGCGGTGCAGGAAGGCGCGAAGGTTCTCACCGGAGGCAAGCGCAAGGGTTCCACCGTAGAGCCGACCGTGCTTACCGATACCACTCCGCAGATGCGCGTGAATTCCGCCGAGATTTTTGCCCCGGTCGTGACCGTTGAACCCTACGACGACTTCAACGACGCCGTGTTCCAGGTCAACAACACGAGCTACGGTCTGCAAGCTGGAGTCTTCACCCGCGATGCCCTGCTCATCAATACGGCCTTCGATACGCTTGAGGTGGGCAGCGTGATCGCCGGCGATGTTCCCAGTTTCCGCGTCGATCAGATGCCCTACGGCGGCGTCAAAGACTCTGGCCAGGGACGCGAAGGTCTGCGCTACTCCATCGAAGATATGACGGAACGCAGGCTGCTGGTGATGGCGCTGCGCTGAAGTTTCTGGCGCCAAGATCAAAAGGCGCGAAAGCTGTTGGCCTTCGCGCGGTGTTTCGTTCTTGAAATCTGTTTAGGGCTGGCTGGCGGCGCCGGCCACGTCGGTTTCGGTAGCCTCACTGGCTTCCGAAGCGCTGGAAGCAGCAGTAGGGGTCTTACCCGAATACTTTTCGAACACCACGACGTGCAATACCGGTTGCCGCTCTTCGATGGGATCGACCAATCCCTTCTGCTGCAGCGGCTGGAGGTAAGACCGGATCCACTGGTATTGGGTTGTGCTGAGTCCGCGGCGCGACAGGTCAACAGCGACACCTGCGAGGTGGGTCGAAGCCGTATCGCCAAACGCCGGCGCGGCGAAACGATTATGTCTCCGCAGGTAAGCTTGCTGGTCGGCCGTCCGCACCAGTGAATTCACTTGCAGCGGAGCATGGAACTGGTCGTAGTATGCCTGGCTCAAATCTTGTAGAAAATCCCGGGTCCAAGGACGGCAGTAGCGCCGGTTGTCTGAGAGGCTGTCCTCCAGTTTCAGAGCGTCGGTCTCAGTCACTGGAACCAGGTCCTCCGACATCTCCGACTTCACCAGGTCATATTCACTGTTCATTCGTGGAATCTGGTCCTGGTCCAGTTTGACGTTCTGCTGTACCAGCAGCTCGTGCGAACCCTGGAACATGGGCGTCGGCGTCCATTTGGAACGATAGGAATGATGGCTGGAGTAAGAACTAGATTTGGTGGATTTATGATGCGTGGTTTTCTGCTGGGTACTTTGAACTGCTGCGACCGCCGGAACGCCGACCATGAGCGCCATCAGGCATAGCGCAAGCGTCGAAATCGACCCGGCACGAGGTTGCCCGGTCACGATCCGCTGGCCAGATAATTCACACTGTGAAATAGCGTTTACGCTCATAGCTTTCGCAAGAACTACAGACGGTGGAGCGTTTGTGACTCCTGCATTAAAACACATTGGCCAGGGGCATTCCAAGCTCTATCGGAAGGTTTTTCTGCCCCTAAAGTGGCAGCCCCAAAATAGCCCCGCTACGACCATTCCAGGAAGCGCAAAACCGTCGGTTTATCCCCGGTAAATCATCTCGGTCAGGGTGCAATCGTCGCTCAGGGGCGTCGTACCGCGGAACTTGGTCACCGCGGTTTCGATTCCTTCCATCCCGCCGTGGCAGCACTTTTCCAGGCGGTCGTTGCCGAAGAATTCGCCGCTGGCGTCCTCCGCCTCCGTGACCCCATCCGTCACCACGATAATTCGGTCGCCCGGGTTCAACTGATGTTTGACTGATGTGAAGTGTGCCACCGGTATCAGCCCTACCGGCAGGTTTCCGTCCTCGAGCTTGGTGACGGTGTCTCCGGAAACCACAATCGGCGGGACGTGCCCGCAATTGATCAGCTCCAACTCGCCTTCAGGGCTGAGCCTCGCGATGACCAGCGTCGCGTACTTCTGGCCGCCGATTTTTTCGAAGAGGAACCGATTCACCGTGCCGATCATGTCCGACAGCGCCGCATTTTCCGACAAGTGCGAGTACAACATCCCTTGCAGGATCGAAGCGACCACTGCTGCGGACACTCCTTTTCCCGACACGTCAGCCACGATCAGCGACAAGCCCTTATCAGTGTGGACCAAGTCGAAAAAGTCTCCCCCGATGTCTTTACAGGGGTAGCTGGTGGCATTGACCTTGGCGTAGCTGACTTCGGGAACAGTCACGCTCATCAGCCGCTGCTGGATCTCAGCGGCGATATTCATCTCCTGTTGCACCCGGCGCGCCGCTTCTTCAGTTTCCACCAGCGCCGCGTTCTCCACCAGCGCAGCCGCGCCGTTAGCAATGGTGCGCAGGATGTCTTGGTTCACCGACGACAGCTTGCCCGACAGGAAATGCGAGTCGAGGTACAGCACGCCCAGCAGTTCCGCCACGCCCGCTTTTGCTTCGTCAGGCGCCTTGCCTTGGATGCTAGTGCGCCGCAATGGAATACAAATCACGCTCTTCAGGTTTTGCGCCACCACGCTCTCGCGGCCTGAAAGCTTGTCGCTGTCCGAGGTATCGGTCACCAGGAACTCGGACGCGCTCTCGGCCGCATCCCGCAGCACCGACTTGGAAATCGTGCTGTCGTCGTGAATGATTTCCCCGTTCTTGTCGCGGCCAGCCGCCATGCGCAGCTCGTTGTTCATATCGCGCAGAAACACGAATCCGCGCTCGGCTTTGGTCAGTCGCAATGACGCTTCCAGCAGCGTGTGCAGCACGTCTTCCAGAACGTTGGTGCTGTTCAGCTTGCGCGCCGCCTCCAGAAACACGTTGAGCATTTCGAAGTCTGACCCGGCGCCTGTGCTGGGCTTCCACGATGAAAACTGGCTGATGAACTGCTGCGCAATACTCGATACCGACCGGTCGGGATCGAACAGGACGAACGACGCTCCCTGCACCCCAAACTCGAGGCGGTCATTGCGCAGCAACTTCCGTCGCGCCGTCATCCGCTCGCCATTCACGAACGTGCCCTGGCGGCTGTTCAGGTCCTCGATGTAGATCCCGTCGTTCTCGCGCATGAACTGCGCGTGCTCGCGTGACACTCGCGGATCGGTCAGCACCAGGTCGCGGTCGGTTCGCCGCCCCACCGTAAACGGAAAGTGGTCCAGCATGAGGTTGCGACGGTCCGTCCCTTCCACCAGCACCAGCACCAGCGGATCGCTGCCGGTGGAAAGGTCGAGCTTTCGCATCCACATTCCAGTTGCGCCCATGCTTAGGGATTCCTCCTGAACGTCGCCGACTTAAACTCTACGGGATTCGCTGCAAGGAATATATTCCAATCGCGATTCAGTCAGCCAGTATAGCGTCCCCCCGCCCTGCGAAAACAAGCTTCCCGCTGCACTCTTTGATGCTCACCTCGGCAACGCGCCGGACTCTCACTCCACTTGTCGTAAACTGACTGTCGAACTATTGATGCTGTTTGCGCGCCGACTGGACGCAACCACCGACATCGCTCCAGAGGAGATGCCATGAAACCCGCTCCACGCCTGATCCTTACCGCATTTGTCTCCCTGCTTCTGCTGCCAATAGCGGTAGCGCAAGTCCCGCAGATCTCGCCGTTTTCGGCTGACATGCAAATCACTTCCACCAGCGACCGCGGTCCGCACGACGTCACCGGTCAGGTTTACGTTGGCAGCGGCCACATTCGCATGAACATGGACAGTGCGGGCCATGCCACTGCCATGATCACCGATCTCGAGACCAAGACCACCGACATTCTCCTCGTCGAACAGCAGATGTATATCGAGCACAAGGCCGGCCAGATGCCGGGACGTAACGCGGGCAACGTAACTCAGGACCTGAAGGCCTACGATCCCCAGAATCCCTGCGCCAATCAGCCTGACATTAGTTGCAAGAAGATTGGGGTCGACGATGTGAGCGGTCGCACCTGCGACCACTGGCAAATTACCGACAAGCAGGACCGGGTGACCGACCTCTGGATCGACCAGAAGTTGCACTTCCCGGTGAAAGTGGTTACCAAGGATTCCACCATGCTGCTTACCAATATCAAGGAAGGTCAACCGGACGCCAGCCTCTTCACCATTCCCTCCGGCTACCACAAGCTCGACATGGGTGGCATGCTGCCTCCCGGCGCGGGCGGCCCGCCACACAACTAAGGTCTTGTGCACCCGGCTCGGCGGCGGTTCCGACCGTCGCCGACCGATATTCCCGACTTCCTCGTCCCAATATGAGAAAAATCGGTTTCCTAACTAAAGGACTTAGCCGATTTTTGATCTTGCTATAGAACCGGTTTTGTTGTCCCATGAACAGTTGCTTAACTCACGGCGAACGTGGCCAGCTCAGGGAGCCATCATGGATCGCAGAAAATTTCTCGGCGTCTCGGCGGGAGTTTTCGCCGCCTCAGTACTCTCTAAAACTACTCTGAGTGGACTTCCTCTTCCCTTCGATCCGGCGGACAAGTTTCAACCCGACTACCTCCCCTTCGCGCCCGGTGTTCCGCCGGAGCCGTATCAGTTCCCCAAGAATTTTCTATGGGGCGCAGCGACCGCGGCCTATCAGGTGGAAGGCGCCTGGAAAGCCGACGGCAAAGGTGAGTCCATCTGGGACCGCTACGCTCACACCGTCGGCAAGATCAACGGAGCCGCGACCGGCGACGTCGCTTGCGATTCCTACAACCGCTACAAAGAAGACATCGCGCTGGCAAAATCGTTGAACCTTGGAAGCTATCGCTTCTCCATCAGTTGGCCGCGCATTCAGGCGAGCGGCACTGGACCCGCCAATCCCAAAGGACTCGACTATTACAAGCGCGTTCTCGATGAACTGCACCAGGCCAACATCCGCCCGCTGGTGACGATGTATCACTGGGACCTGCCGCAGGCGTTGGAAGACAAGGGCGGCTGGCCCAATCGCGATACGGCCGGATACTTTGCCGACTACGCCAACCTCGTGGTCAAGACGTTCGGTGATCGGGTGAATAGCTGGTGCATTTTCAACGAGCCCAACATTTTCACCTGGTTGGGCTACGGCACAGGCATCCATGCTCCCGGTCGCACCGACTGGACGGACTTCATGAAGGCCACCCACGTCGTCAACCTCGCACAGGGCCAGGCGTTCCGCGCCATCAAGGCCGCGACCCCCAAAGCCGAGGCCAGCTCCGCCGTCACCATGGCCGACTGCATCCCGCGCTCAAACTCCGAGGCGGACAAAGCGGCCACAGCGCGTTACGAGGCCTATCGCAACTATTGGTTCCTGGATCCCGCATTCAAGGGAGAATATCCCCAGCCGTTGGCGACCGACCAACTCTTGCAATCGATGGATATTCGCCCGGGCGACATGGAAATCGTCAAGGTGCCGCTCGACTATCTTGCCATCAACTATTACGACCGCTCCATCTGCTTCGCGGCTGACGCCAACGGTCCGGCGCACGTGGATACGCAGTCGGGCGATCAGGGACCGAAGACCGAATTCCCCTGGGAAGTCTGGCCTGACGGTTTCTATAACCAGATCACCAAGGCGAATGCCCGCTACAAGCCGAAGGCCATCGAGATCACGGAAAACGGCTGTTCCTACGGCGATGTCCCCGACGAGAAGGGCATCATCCCCGACGATCGCCGCATCGCCTTCTTCCGCGGATATCTGGGCAGCGTGGCGAAGGCGCATCAGGCGGGCGTCCCCATCCGCGCCTATCACGCCTGGAGCCTCATGGACAACTACGAATGGGCTGAAGGTTATTCGCAGCGCTTCGGCTTCGTGTTCGTCGATTTCCGCACGCTGAAACGCACCGTCAAGGAATCCGGCAAGTGGTACGCGCAACTCGCGGCGACCGGCAAGTTGAGTTGAGTCTCTTGTTGTACCTGGCCATCTTGCGCCTCCCGTCCACCGCGGGAGGCGCATTTTTTCTTTCGGACTTGCACCGGACAAGACCGTCACCTCGCGCCGTCCACTAACCCAGCAGATTACGAAACCGACTTTCCTTTTCAATAACATAGCCCTGTGATTTAGCTCACCATTCGATGTGCGATATCTCCGCTGAAGCGCCATTTGCACCCGTTTGGCCTAACTTCGTTGGACGCTCCGCCCCCGCCCAGTAGTCTGTAACTGTCGTAAGGTGTGGAACTTGGCCTGTCTACGTGGGATAGGCCACCACCAAATTCTTCGCGAGGCGTAAATGCACAAACCTATTAAGTACGTCGAAAAAGCTGTCACCGTTGCCGCCAAAGGCGCATGGGCGGTATTCGACCGTGTCAACAGCATCAATCAGAATCCCTCGTTTACGCCCAAGTGGTCTGACAAGCCACTGCTGAAGTCGTATCAGAAATCCAAGCCGCCGCTCGGCTGGCCCCGCACCACCGACTCACTCTGCCCGAAGTGCGTCCCCGAAATCCGCCAGCAGATTATCGACGGCAAGCTGCCCATCGAAGTCCTCATGAACGAGAAGGCCGGCGAAATCAAGGCCCAGATCATCGAGCGCGACGGCCAGATCCTCATGGTGAAAGATTGCCCCATCCACGGCCACTTCGAAGACGTCATGGCCATGGACACCGATTTCTTCAAGCACCTCGAAGAAGTCTTCCCCGGCCGCGACATCCGCGCCCACAACGACGAGAAGCTCCATCACCACGGCAGCAGCACTGTGCTGCACGGCCGCGGCTCGGTGCTTACCATCGACCTCACCAACCGTTGCAACATGATGTGCGATCCCTGCTTCATGGACGCCAATCAGGTTGGCTTCGTTCACGAACTTACGTGGGACGAAATCAAGACCATGTTGGACAACGCCATCACCATCAAGCCGCGGCGCCAGATGTCGGTACAGTTCTCCGGCGGCGAGCCCACGTTGTCGCCTTACTTCCTCGACGCCGTCGCTTACGCGCGCAAGGTTGGATACAACAGCGTGCAGGCCGCGACCAACGGCATCGAGTTCGCCAAGAGCCCCGAGTTCGCCAAGCAGGCTGCCGAAGCCGGTCTCCGCTACGCCTACTTGCAATTCGATGGCATTGGCAACGCTGCCAACTCGCATCGCCTCGTCGGCAACTTGTTCGACGTAAAGTTGCAGGCCATTGAGAACCTGCACAAGGCCGGTGTCGAAATCGTGCCGGTTGTGACCATCGTCAACGACCTGAACAACGAACAGGTCGGACGCATCATTCAGTTTGCGCTCGACAATCCCAAGCGCATCTCGTTCCTCTCGTTCCAGCCTGTTTCGTTTACCGGACGCGACGAGGAAATCACCGACGAGCGCCGTCACGCGCAGCGCTACACGCTTTCTCATCTCGCGCACGACGTGAAGAACCAGACCGGCCTAGGCGAGCCCACCCGCGACTGGTTCCCCATCTCGTTTATGAGCACCTTCTCCGACTGGGCCGACCTGGTTCACGGGCCCGATAAAGACTGGGGCTCACTGAGCTGCGGCTGCCACCCCAATTGCGGCGTCGGCATGGCCGTCATGATCGACAAAGAAACCAAGGAAGCCGTGCCCGTCACCGCGTTCCTCAACGGCGACACCATCGCGAAAGACATCGCGAAAGTGAACGACGCGGCCCGCGGCAAGTGGATGTCGATCGCCGGCATGACGCTCGCGCTCTTGAAGAACTACGACCCCTTCAAGTCGCCGACGCACTTCAAGTTCACTGACTTGCTGAAGAAGTTCGACAAAACCTTCGGCGCCACCGGCAAAGACTACGGCAAGGTCAGCGGAGACCGTACCGAGACCGATATCGAACGCCGCCGCCGCGACCGCTGGAACTTCCTCTTCGTCGCCGGCATGTGGTTCCAGGACCTGTTCAACTACGATTTCCGCCGCACCGAGCAGTGCATCATTCCCTACGCCACGCAGGAAGGCGAGATCAGCTTCTGCGCTTACAACACCGGCGTGGGCTGGCGCAACATCGTCGAGAAGATGCACATGACCGCGACCCTCACCAAGTGGTACGAAGAGCACGGCCGTCACGAGATCTTCGCCGGCAACAAGAAGGTGAGCCTCTCGACCACCGACCACACCCTCAAGCTGATCGACGAGCACGTGCACGCCGAAGCCAATCACACGCTCGACGATCTCGGCATCGCCAAGAACGCGCGTCAGGAGAAGTTCAAGGCCCGCGACGAGAAGATCAAGAAGGACGCCGAAGATGCCCGCATGCTCGCGCTTTACAAAGAGCACGTGCTCGGCGAGAAGCCAGCGCAAGTCGAAGGCACCTTCGTTCCGCTCGGCAGTATCGGCGGCATCAAGCCTGCTCCTGCAAAGGAAGTGGCCGAACCCGCTTTCGGCGACTAAGTAGCCATCCAGACACAGTCGGGTGCCCCGTTCAAGCGAAGCTTGAGCGGGGTTTTTCATTTCGCCTAGCAACGATGTAGATGGCCCATCCGCTTCCCTCTTTTGGGAAAGGGTGGGCAGCAAAGTCCTCACGAAGTGCGCCGCCCCACGCATCCTTGACCACCCGAATGCAATCAAACCTTGAGAACTCTCAACGGAGCACGTATGTCACATAACCTCGATGACACCCTCTCGCTACTCGCCCGCACTCCTGCCGCTCTCAACGCACTTCTCCGCGACCAGCCGGAAATCTGGACGCTACGCAACGAAGGCCCCAACACTTGGAACGCTGTCGAGATCGTCGGCCATCTCATCAGCGGCGAGCGCACCGATTGGGTCCCTCGGGCCCGCATGATTATGCAATTCGGCGAAAGCAAGACCTTCGAACCATTTGACATGAAGGGCCACGTCCGCGAGATCGAGGGAAAATCCATCAACCAGCTGTTAGACGAGTTTGCGCAGCTCAGGACCGACAACCTGGTTGAGCTTCGCGCGTGGAAACTTCAGCCCGCAGATATCGAGCGCCGCGGCGTGCATCCCTCTCTCGGAACCGTCACCATGTCGCAACTGCTTGCCACTTGGCCCGCTCACGACATGACCCACTTGCACCAGCTCTCTCGCGTGCTCGCTTACCAGTACCGCGAGGCCGTAGGTTCATGGAGCGAGTATATGGGCGTTCTCCAGTGCTCCGGCCACAGCTCGGAATGACGCGGGCCGAGTGTCATATTCAAACGCAGCTGAGATGACCGATTTTCCTCGCACCCGACCGCTCGTACTCGGAAAATCGCCTACGGCTGCCACCTTAAGGCAGCAGCTTTTTCCGCTGATCCTTTTGCCTTTCTCCGACAGTGCTGCAAGACATAAGCGCATCTCTTTGTACACTTTGCGCGCGTCGCGCCGCGAAATCCCCAGCTATGCACGTCCGTGCATGCGTGAATCCTCTTTTGCTTCGTGTCGTCATCTCAGTTGTATGAGCCATCTCGAGTGTTGCGCTTCGTAGCTTCGACAGAAAGGAATGGCCATGACAACCACCCATTCTCTTCCCTGGTACCAGACCAGCCAGCACACCGCCGACCTGACCTGCGAATATTGCCAATCCGCTGCTCGCCATGAGTTCTGGTGCATAACGCAAAACATCGAAGTCTTGAAGGCTTGGCAAGCCGTCTTCGATCCACTCAAGCTGAGTTTGCATGATGAGTTGATCCTGCATGCGCTTGGCGTCACCTGGGTCTAACGACTGCAACCTGCATGCAGGGGTTGTCGGACGACACTCTGACGACGGATTCGGGCAGATTGTTCGTGGTGTTTCGCCCCGCTGCCTTAAGGGGATGCGGTCAACGCTTCCCAGCACGCTCGTTTTATCTCGAGTTTTCCTCAGGGATCGCCCTATTCCCGCCGCTCGCACTGCATGCTATCGTCTTTCGCTGCGAAGATTAATCTCACAGGGCGGAGGCCCACACAATGCGATTGAAACGTCTGGCTCCGGGGATTTTGTTGGCTGGAATACTGCTCCTCGCCGCGTCTCTTTGGGGACAAGGAACGATTCAAGCCCAGATCACCGGCGGGAACGGCAGCGGCAAATGCACCTTTGAAGTACGCGTGGACGGCGTCGCCAACGTTCAGATCCGTGGCAACCAGGGCTACCTGCAGACGAAGGCTGGCATGCCTGCACAGTGGGTCCGGCTGAAATGTAATCAGCCTTTACCACGCAACCCCAATAACTTTCGCTTCGCCGGCGTCGACGGTCGCGGCAAGCAGTACATGCTGAAGAACCCCGCACAGAACAATGGCGTGGCCGTGATCCGCATTGAAGACACGCGCAGCGGCTACGAAGGTTACACCGGCGACATCTTCTGGAACGGCGGCAACAACAACGGCGGCCAGTGGAATGGCGGCTGGTGGCAGGACAACTGGAACGGCGGTGGAGGTTGGGACGGTGGTGGCGGTGGCGGATATCCCCACCCTGGTGGCGGCAACAACGGCAACTGGAACAACAACCTGATTCCCAACTGCCAGAACAACATTCGCAATAAGGTCCGGTCGCAGACCGGCGGGGCCAACGTTTCGTTCAACGGCAACCCCAGCCGCAACCAGGGCGGTTCTTTCGTGATGGTAGACGGTAATGGCAACGCCCGCGGCAATAACGGACGGCAGGGCAACTTCAGCTATCACTGCACCATGCATCCCAATGGGAACGTGGCCGATTCGAGCTACAACTGGACCAGCGGCAACTTCAACCCGCAGCCACGCTAGAAGGCCATTCGACAAATAGCGGGCCGCTCCGTGCGGTCCGCTATCAGTTGCGAAATCTCTTAACTGAAATAGGCGCAATACCGCTGCTCTGCTCACCCTCCGCAATCGTGCATTCGATGCGGGATTCAGCGGTTCGCTGCACACCTCCTTCACAAATTGCCGTGCGCTGCGACACTGCGCCAAATCGCGCGTGGAGCCACAATTATGCAGTGAGGCAGGGCGAGTTCTGTCTGCGTGATCTTGCGCCCAGACGCTTTTGCTCTGCACCAAATCCCCGAGGTGAAGTGGACCGTGAGCACGCAAACGTTTTCACCCGAAGTTACTGTTCCGAGTCCGGCCCTGCGTAAGCGGGCCAGCCTGCGCATCCTGCAACCCGAAGTCACCTACACCGGAGCTCCAATCAAGCCCTTGCATCGCGGGCTTCCGAAAGCCACAGAATCCCTTTGCCCGGAATGTACGAAAGTGATTCCGGCAATGGTGATCGAAGATGACGGCAAAGTCATCATGCAGAAGTCGTGTCCCGAGCACGGCGAGTTTCGCGACATCGTCTTCAGTGATGTCGAGCTGTATCTGAAGATGGAGGAGTGGAATTTCGGCGACAACCTTGGCCTGTCGAATCCACAAGTCGAAGGCGCCAAAGCGTGCCCTGACGATTGCGGCCTATGCAGTATGCACACGTCGCACACTGCGCTGGCAAACGTGGATCTCACCAATCGCTGCAACTTGACCTGCCCTGTGTGTTTCGCCAATGCCAATGTCGCAGGATATCTCTACGAGCCCAATATCGACCAGGTTCGCGTCATGCTGGAGACGCTACGCGGCGAGCGTCCCGTCGATGGCCGAGTCGTCCAGTTCTCTGGCGGCGAGCCGACAATTCATCCACAGTTCTTTGAGATTCTGTCCATGGCACGCGACATGGGATTCACTCACGTGCAGGCCGCGACGAATGGAATCGAACTGGCGAACCTTGAGTTTGCGCAGAAGGCTAAAGCTGCCGGCCTCAACACGCTCTACCTGCAGTTCGACGGCGTGACCGACGATGTCTACCGACGGACGCGTGGACAGGCACTGCTCGAAACCAAGATGAAGGTCATCGAGAACTGCCGCGCCACGGGCATGAAGATCGTCTTTGTTCCCACCATCGTGAAGGGCCTCAACGACCACGAAATCGGCGACATCGTGCGCGTGGCCATCGAGAACATCGACACGGTATCCGGTATCAGCTTCCAACCAGTCGCGTTCACCGGCCGCATCGCCAAGCACGAATTGCTGGCCAAGCGTTTCACGCTTGCCGATCTCGCGCGCTGCGTCGGCGAGCAAACAGGCATCACTAAACTGCAAGAGGACTGGTTCCCGCTGGCGTGCGTCACGCCGTTCTCGAAGTTGACAGCTGCGATTCGTGGAACCAGCGTGCCGACCATCTCGTCGCATCCACACTGCTCACTCGGCACGTATTTCTTCGTGGATCAGCAAACGAAACAGGCAGTTCCTATCACCCAGTTCGTTGACGTGCCGGGTATGTTACAGGACATGGAGGAACTGTCACGCAAGACGACCAAGCTGCAATTCAAGCTCTACTCGGGAGTAAAGGTGTGGAACATGCTGCAGCGCCACTTCCGCGAAGAGAAGGCGCCGCGAGGATTGACCTTCAAGAAGTTCCTGCAGACATTGCAGGGACTGACCGACAAGAAGCTGGGCCGCGACGGCATGGACGGGACGTTCACCTATCGCACGCTGCTGGTGGCGGGCATGCACTTCCAGGATGCCTACAACTACGACATCGAGCGGGTGAAGCGCTGCGTGATCCACTACGCCACGCCCGACGGTAAGTTGTATCCGTTCTGTACGTATAACTCAGGACCGTGTTATCGGGAGAAGATCGAGCGGCAGTTCTCGACTCCGTGGGACCCGAAGACGCAGCAGCCGATCGCGATTGAAGGCTAGCCTGGAGGCCACTTCAGGTCGCGCCCGCCGATCAAGTGCAAGTGCAGGTGAAACACGGACTGCCCAGACTTGGGTCCGACATTGTAGACCGTACGGTAGCCCTCTTCGATCCCGCGCTCGCGGCCGATCTTCGCTGCGATGAGGTTGCAATAGCCTATGATCTCGGCATCCTCGGGCGTCGCTTTATCCAGTCCCACAATGTGTTTCTTGGGAACGATGAGCACGTGAGTTGGCGCCTTCGGATTGATGTCTTCGAAGACAAATACCTTGTCGTCTTCGTAGACCTTAGTCGCCGAAACCTTGCCGTCGATGATTTTGCAGAAGAGACAGTTTTCCATGCGATGTCTGCTCCTTAACGCTGCTCGTTCCGGCGCGCCAGCAAATAGGCGCGGATGAGTTGGTCGAGATCGCCGTCGAGCACGCGGTCCACGTCGCCGATTTCCTCGCGCGTGCGCAGGTCTTTCACCATGCGGTAGGGCTGCAAGACGTAGGAACGGATCTGCGAGCCAAAGTCGATGTCGAGCTTGGAATCTTCAATGTGCTTGGTGGCGGTCCTCTTCTTTTCGAGTTCGAACTCGTAAAGTCGCGAGCGCAGGATACTCATCGCCTTGTCTTTGTTCTTATGCTGCGAACGCTCGTTCTGGCAGGCGGCGACGATTCCCGTGGGAATATGGGTGATGCGGACCGCCGAGTCCGTCGTGTTGACGTGCTGTCCGCCCTTGCCGCCGGAGCGGTACGTGTCGATGCGGATGTCGTCGGGCTTGATGTCGATTTCGATGCTTTCGTCGATTTCCGGCGACACATAAACGCTGGCAAACGAGGTGTGGCGGCGCTTCGCCTGATCAAACGGCGAGATGCGCACCAGGCGATGCACGCCAATTTCGCTGGTCAGTAGGCCGAAGGCGTAATCGCCGTTGACGCCGAACGTGGCCGACTTGATGCCCGCCTCTTCGCCCGGCTGATATTCGTACATCTGGGTAGAGAAGCCCTGGCGTTCGGCCCAGCGCAGGTACATGCGCATCAGCATCTCGGCCCAGTCTTGCGATTCGGTGCCGCCCGCTCCGGGATGAATGGTAACGATGGCGTTTCGATCGTCGTTGGGACCTGAAAGCAGGGTCGCAATCTCCAGCTTATCGACCAGGGCGCGCAGCGTGTCGATTTCGCGGCGCAGATCGGCCGACACGTCTTCGCCTTCCTGCGCCAGTTCGAAATAAGCAGCGATATCGTCAGAGCGGCGCGCGAGTTCGGACTCGGTGGCGAGCGCCGTCTCGAGACGCTTCTTCTCGCGCATTACCTGTTGGGATTTTTCGGGATTCGACCAGAGCGTTGGATCGGCAGTCTGCTTTTCGATCTCTGTCAGTTTTTCGCGCAGCTTGGGCGCGTCAAAGATACTCCTGGAGGTCGTGGACCTTTTCGCGGAGTGCGGAGAATTCCTGTTCGAGTTCTTCAACCATAAGGTATGCAGGCCTTCTAAACCGGCGCGGGCTGCAGCATTTCCGCAGGTTCGCGGAAGCGCAACACCACACCGGCCAAGGTGATTATCGCACAAATAAACGGGAACCAGTCGCCATGGCGGGTGTAGAAGGTGGTGCTCTCGACCAACGAGTATGCGGCTTGCAGCGAGGTACGCTGGTTACGCGGCGACTGGGCCACGATGCGGCCGAAGGGGTCGATCACCGCAGTGACGCCGGTGTTCGTATCGCGCAACAGCCAGCGATCGTTTTCAACCGAACGCATGCGGGCCATGTTCAGGTGCTGCAGCGGCGCGGACGAGTCACCATACCATCCGTCGTTGGAGACGTTGACGAATACTTCGGCGCCATTGCGGGCGAACTGCCGAATCTCGTCGGGAAAGACGGACTCGTAACAAATGAAAGCGCCGAGCTTTTCATTCCCGGCATCGAGAGGCGTCCGATGAGTTCCGCGCCCAAAGGTGCCGATTTCGCGGGTCAGCGGCTTGGCAAACGCGATGAGATTTTCGAACGGGATGAACTCACCGAAAGGGACGAGGTGGATTTTGTCGTAGCGCGCGATCCACGCGCCGCTGGGCGCGATGAGCGCAGCCGAGTTGAAGACGTCGGGTGGCTGGCTAGGATCGCCGGCATGCTCTATGCCCATGGAGCCGGCGATGATGTAGGAGTCGGCTTCGCGCGCCAATTCGCCGAGGGTGGCGCGCAGGTGAAGGTCGGTGACAAAGAACGGCGCCGGGGATTCGGGCCAGATGATGAGCCCGGGAGACTCGAGTGTGGCATCTTTCGGACGGACACTCAAGCTGCGCAGTTCGCTCAAGGTCTGCTGCAGGTATTCGAGACTCCATGCATCGGAATCGAGGATAGGGATGTTGGACTGCACCAGCGTCACACCGTGATCGCCAGCGACCGCTGGCGGCTTGACGAATTCGCCTGCCTGCAAAACTACCGCAGCCGCGAGAGAGGCGACGAGCATCAAGTTGCGACGCGCACGCGGCACCAGAAAAGCGGCGGCCACGGCGGTGTTCACCAGCGCGATCTCGAAGGAGAGACCGTAAACACCGGTGAAGGTCGCGAGGCGCGTCAGCGGGATGTTGTCGATTTGCGTGGTACCGAGGAGGTCCCAGGGGAATCCAGTGATGTGAGCACGGGCGAGTTCGACAGCGACCCATGCGAAGGGAGCGAACACCAGCGCGCGCAGGCTGTATCCGTTACGGCGGCGGGCGATGAGGGCGACCAAAAGGCCGAACAGTCCGTGATAAAGCCCGAGATAGAGCGCGAACAAAATCAGGATGACGATGGAGGTCGCGACGCCCAGGCCTCCATACAAATGCATGGTGTGGTACACCCAGTAGCAACTGCCGAGATACCAGATGATTCCGCTGGCGTAACCGAGTAGAAAGCCTTGCCACGCGGTGGCGGGCGCGAACCATCTGCCATCCTCCACCATGGTGAGCAGGGCGTCCTGGTTGCGGCATTGGAGGACGGCGTAGATAAGGGGGGCGAGGGCGATCCAGCTCAGGAAATATAGCGCGGGTTTAGGGAAGATCAGAACCTGCAGAACGCCTGAGGCGCAGGCACAAATCCAGGCGTTGCGGCGGATTCGGGTCACCTAGCGAGTGTAGCAAAGGAACCTGTACCCAAAACGGACGGCGCTTTGGCGAAGGAGTCCCAATCTTCGGGATCGATGTGGGCTTGGCTAAGGATACTTCTTAGGGTACCGACTGGAATCTCGTGTTTCTTGGAACGATGGCCGTGTCCACCGCGGTTTCAGAGCGTCGCACAAACTTGACGTGGCTGCCCTTTTGAGTGGTTTCGATAAATCCGGCAGATTCCAAGCGCCGCTTGACCTCGCGGAACGGCAAAGGCCTAAGCCGCCCCAACCTCGACCTCTATGGTGCGGACACTAGGCGGGCGCGTCGCTTGCGGGGGCTCGAAGTGGAGTTCCAACGCCTCTTTCAGATTGGACAGAGCCTCCTCTTCGGTTTCGCCCTGGCTGGCTACGTCAACTTCCAGGCATTGCGAGACGTACCAATCCCCTTCGCGCCAAACTGATGCGGCAAATGGACGTTTCATGACGGTATTGTTGCACAGGACATTGTGAGCATCCAACTCAGAATGCGCGGTCGTCTATCGGCCTTGCTTGTCAGCAACTACTTAATCGCTACCAGCTTGTTCACCAACTCCGAGTAATCCTTCTTCTCGATGCCGTGGACCTGCTTGTTGTACTCGTCCACCTTTGCCGAGTAGTTCATGGAGCAGAATTTCGGACCGCACATCGAGCAGAACGCTGCCTCTTTGTAATACGCGTCGGGCAGGGTTTCGTCGTGCATGGCGCGGGCGGTTTCGGGATCGAGCGAGAGCTCGAACTGCTTGTCCCAGTCGAAGGTGTAGCGAGCGTAGCTGATGGCGTTGTCGCGGTCCTGCGCTCCAGGACGGTGACGCGCTACATCGGCAGCGTGGGCGGCGATCTTGTAGGCGATGATGCCGTCTTTCACATCTTTGTCGTTGGGCAGGCCGAGGTGCTCTTTGGGAGTGACGTAGCAGAGCATCGACGCGCCGTGCCAGCCGATCATGGCCGCGCCGATGGCTGAGGTGATGTGGTCGTAGCCGGGCGCGATGTCGATCACCAGCGGACCGAGCGTATAGAACGGTGCGCCGTGACAAAGCTCGACTTCCTTCTCGACCTGCTCCTTGATCTTGTCGAGCGGGACGTGGCCGGGGCCTTCGATCATGACCTGCACGTCGCGCTCCCAGGCTTTCGTGGTCAGCTCGCCGAGGGTTTTGAGTTCGGCGAATTGCGCTTCATCGCTGGCGTCAGCGATGCAGCCGGGACGGAGGCCGTCGCCGAGCGAGTAGCTGACATCGTGTTTGGCGAGGATCTTGGTGATATCGTCGAAACGCTCGTAGAGAAAATTCTGCTTGTGGTGATGGGCCATCCACTGCGCGAGGATCGCGCCACCGCGGCTGACGATCCCGGTAATGCGATTGGTGATGAGCGGCAGAAACTCGACGAGCACACCGGCGTGGATGGTCATGTAATCGACGCCCTGCTCGGCCTGCTCCTCGATGACTTCGAGCATGACGTTGATGTCAAGGTCTTCGATGCGCTTCACGCGCGAGACCGCTTCGTAGATCGGCACGGTGCCGATGGGCACGGGCGAATGGCGCAGGATCGCTTCACGGATTTCGTGAATGCCACCGCCGGTCGAGAGGTCCATTACAGTGTCGGCGCCGTAGTGCACCGAGGTGTGCAGCTTCTTCAGCTCTTCGCTAACATTGCTGGTGATGGCCGAGTTGCCAATGTTGGAGTTGATCTTGCAGCGCGACTCGATGCCGATGGCCATCGGCTCCAACTCAGGGTGGTTGACGTTGGCCGGGATGATCATGCGGCCGACGGCTACTTCGTCGCGTATGAGTTCAGGCGCAACTTTTTCGCGTTCGGCGATGAAGAACATCTCTTCGGTGAGCAGGCCCTTGCGCGCGAAGTGCATTTGCGACATGTTAGTGTCGCCGCTGCGCGCGGCCTCTTCGCGGCGCCTGATGATCCACTCGGCGCGCGGTTTTAGAACGTTCGCACCATTGCCATTGCTGCCGTTGTTATCGCTCATGACATTGAGGTACCCCTTCGAACCAATGGGTTATTATACCGCCGGAAAATGAAGGACATCTGATTGGGCGCCTTGGGACATGTTTCTATTGAGGACCAAGCCTGGTGGTTATACACTCTCATTCCCAAGTTGCTCTGTTCGCAACCGATGCTGGCTTTGAGACAGGAAAGAGGCTGCAGGAATGGCGGAAAACAAGACCAAACCCACCGAAGTAAGCGTCGCGGCATTCATCGCGGCGATCCCTGACCAGTTCCAGCGCGCCGATGCCAAGGCGCTGCTCAAGCTAATGCAAAGCGCGTCGGGCGAAAAGCCGAAGATGTGGGGGTCATCGATTGTTGGCTTCGGCAGCTATCACTACAAGTACGACACCGGACGCGAAGGCGACATGCCCGTTATCGCGTTTTCGCCGCGCAAGGCCGCGAATGTGCTGTATGGCCTCATCGGATTCAAAGACTCAGATGCACTACTGGCGAAACTCGGCAAGCACACGACGGGCAAGGGCTGTCTGTACATCAAGAAGCTAGCGAACGTGGATCAAAAGGTGCTGGAGAGCATGTTTGAGAAGTCCGTGGCGGCGAAGCAAGCGCGTCAGCCGAGATAGTATTGCTGACGGACGCTAATCAAATCTCAGCTCGTCCTGCACGCCTTCTCCCCACCCGATACAGTAGCGCTCCTCCCGCAATAAGCAGCATGCTCAGTAAGACGATCTTGATCACGGCTAAAATCTTGTGTGGCTCATCGGCATCCGGAACGGCGGATCCGACAATGACCGCTGTCGTCGTCACGATGGCTACGATGGCAAGAGCGACGGCGACCGGTTTGCCTCCGGGGATCGTCACGACTCCTCGCCCCACCGGCTCACGCTGTAAGCGAATCAACGCCGCGAACATAAACAGGTACGGAATGAAGTTGGTGATAATGCTCATGGTCACGAGAAATTGATAGGCACCGCGAATGCTACTGCCCGCCTGTCCGAGCACCACGAAGAGCGTGCAGCACAGCGCTTGCGTAACCAGTGCAACCACCGGTGTACCCCACTTCGGATGGATGCGCCCAAACGCCGACGGCAGGTAGCGGTCAATGCCGACAACGAACGGCAGGCGAGCCAGCGAGGCCAGGTACGCACCTACCCCGCCAAGATTTGCCAGCACAATCAGGAATGCTACCGCCGGCCCGATGCCATACCATCCCACGCGCGCGGCAGCACTGCTGATAGCCTGCATGATGCCTTCCAAGTTGCCAACCTGGCCGGATGGCAAGGCCGCCAGAATTGCGATAGTGCCAAGAATGTAGGCCGTCGTAACGATCACGCCGGCCACGATCAGTGCGGGAGGAACAATGCGGCGAGCGTTCTTCATCTCGTCGCCCATGAACGATGCTGCTTCGGCGCCGCTGAAGGCGTAAAGCAGAGTGGCCCATACCCCCATCATTCCGAAGTTGAGCGAGGGCCGAAGCGCATGCGGGCTAAAGCTGGTAGCCGAGCCAAATCTTGTCCACGCTGCCACGCCTACGACGCACAAAAGAGCGACGGGAAGCCACGATCCCCAAGCACCCAGGTTATTCAGCCACTTGCCGACATTCAGGCCGACGACGTTTAGCACGAGCGCCAGCGCAACTCCCGACAGCGAGAAGACGATGAAATACCACGGATTGCGCTGCAGGGAGTTCCAGCGTCCGCCCCCCATGTAGAGCGCGTTGCTCGCGGCGAAGTAGAGTATCGCCGGGAAGTAAGGGAGGTTGCTGGTCCAGTAAATCCACCCAGTGAGGAAACCCGGGAAATCGCCCAAGGCACGCTTGGTCCACACATACATGCCGCCCTCCTGCGGATAGCGCGAGGAGAGTTCCATGATGCAGAGCGCGAGAGGAATGAAAATTGTAAACAGGCCAATGACCCAAATGACAATGGAGCTGGGGCCGACTGTGGCGGCGACGGGTATCCAGCGCAGACTCAGGGTGGTGACCACGTAAAACATGACGAGGTCGCGAAAACCAAGGACGCGCTTGGGGTGAGGGACGGGGTCAGAAGACGCTGCGGAAAGCGCGGCCGAAGTAGTTGAGGTATCCATGCAGAGTCGATTAGCGACTATACCTCAGGCGATACAGCACATTGTTGGTTTCTGGAGAACAAGTCAAATCGTCAGAAAGTAACGATAGAACTGGTCGTCGCGCTTCCAGCCGAGCCGGTCGTACAGGCGCTGCGCGGCATAGTTGTCGGCGGCGGTTTCCAGTGTCAGTCCATCGGCCTGGGTCGACTCCGCGAATCGCCGAGCGCGCTCGGCTAGCGCCACGCCAACACTCTGCTTGCGGACCTCGGGCGCGACGTACAGGTCGTTGAGAATCCACTGGCGGGTCAGATTGACCGAGGAAAACACGGGATAGAGATGCACGAAGCCCACCGCATTCTGGCCACGCAGGGCGACGAACATGATCGACTCGCCTTTGCTGAGACGCGCGAACAGGAAGCGTCGGGCGGCTTCTTCGTTGGCTGGTTTGTTGTAAAACTGGCGATACGCGTCAAACAAGGGTGCCACGGCCCCAACGTCGGCTGGCGTGGCTTGTACGATCTCGACTTCCAATGCCTCGGAACTCATTCCGACAAGGAAACACGCCCATGCTGCCGCGTCAACCTAATTTGTGGCGAAACCGAAGATAGGAGCGACAGGAGGTCGATAAGACGAGACCTGCGAACGACTATCGTCATAAAGTCAAATATGGTTTATGATTCGCGCAAGCACGAAAGTGTGTATGGGGCGATTCCAACCTCGTTGCCTGTACGCGACCCGGGGTCTCAGACAGAAAAAATAATTGTTGCGATCTGGCTCTATCCACCAGATCTCCGAGGTTTGTATGGCTGAATATTCGCCGAACGCCGGCACCTCGAACGTGCAGGCGCCGGGTAACCGTTCCCTGCAAAAGCGCACACTAATCTTGAACGCCGCAATGCACCACTTCGCGGAATACGGCTACGAAGCCGCCCGGGTCGGCGACATGGCCAACCACTTGGGAATCGCCAAGGGATCGGTGTTCCAGCACTTCGGCAGCAAGGATGGCCTGTTCTTCGAAGCCTACAAGTCAGCGATGCGGTCCCTGCCGCGGTATCTCGACGTTCCGGCAGAGGTGAGGAATGGAGGGTTCTTTGCCGTAGTGCGCTACCGCTTGTCGCTACCGGTGCAATTCTGGGAGCAGTACCGCGTGCAATACCGCATCGTGCTGCTCGGCAATTATGGTTCTGATCTCAGCCTGAAGAAACGGATTTCGCGTTTTGTGGCGACCGAAGACCCGCTGGGCGCGGCGGCATTTGTGAAAATGGGAATCGAGCGCGGCGAGCTGCGCGCGGACGTCGATCCGCTGCTGATCACTTCCTTTCTGGAGTGTACCTTCGAACGCATGCAGGATTCGCTGCTGACTGGCGAGGGCGATCGCGAGCTGTTTCATCGCACGGGTGATTTCAACGGCAACCGCGAACAGGTGATCGAACAGTTCATCAACATATTGCGCGGCGGGATTGGGAAGGCCGGAGCGGCTTAGCCCGGCATCGAATCGCCTGTTATCATGGCCTCCCGCAGATATCTAGGGGGCCTAATGCAATTGTCACTCCGCGAAATCCTGCATTCCTACAACGATCAGGCACCTCTCGATCAGTCCTACACAATTCCCGCTACGTGGTATATCGACGAGCGGATTGCTCAGCTCGAGCGGCAACATGTGTTCGGCGGAACGTGGCAGGTTGTAGCGCGCGTTGACCAATTGCAGCGGGCGGGACAATTCGTCACAACCCAGCTTGCGGGCGAGCCGCTGGTCGTCGTGCGCTCGGCGGATGGGCAACTGCGTGCGTTCTACAACGTGTGCCGGCATCACGCAGCGGCGGTCGTGACCGAAGCCTCAGGCGATGCGACCATTTTTCGTTGTCCCTATCACGGATGGAGTTACGGGCTTGATGGCACGCTGAAGGGTGCTCCCGAGTTTGAAGGCGTGTGCGGATTCGATCGCGCGAAGAACGGTCTGGTTTCCGTGCAGTGCGCCGTGTGGGAGCAGTTCGTGTTTGTGAATCTCGATCCTTCCGCGACCGCATTGTCGGACTTTCTCGGCGGGCTGCTGGGGCGAGTGACGCCCCTAAAGCTGAATTTGCTGCACTTCTTTGAACGTCGCGTTTATTCGCTGGGATGCAACTGGAAGGTGTTCGTCGATAACTATCTTGACGGCGGATACCACGTACCGCATTTGCACAAGGGGCTCAACAGCGTGCTGGAGTACAAGCAATACACCATCGAGTGCGAGGACAGTTATTGTCTGCAATCGAGCCCAATGGTGGCGTCGAATGAGGACGCAGCAACGTCAGCGACGCGGCAAGGCGAGCGTGCGTGGTACTTCTGGCAGTATCCCAACTTCATGATCAATCTGTACAAGGGGTACATGGATACGAATCTCGTCTTACCCGATGGTGTCGATCGTTGCACCGTGATTTTCGATTTTTATTTCGACGATGTAAGCGAGAAAGCGGCGGAAAAGAACCGGCAGAGCATCGCCGTGGGCGAACGGGTGAACGACGAAGATGTTGGTATCTGCGAGTCGGTGCAGCGCGGATTACATTCGCGGGCCTATGGGGCGGGACGGTTATCGGTACGGCGTGAAGCGGGAGAGCACTTGTTTCACCGGTTGCTGGCGGCGAACCTTAAGCGCGGGAGCGAGACTTCCTCAAGTCTTTAGCGATTTCGCGGGCTGCGTTGGCCCCAGAGCCACCCGTCAATCCATTGCCCGGATGCGTGCCGGAGCCGCATAAATACAGGCCTGCGATGGGCGTGCAGTATTGTGCCCAGTCGAGCAGCGGGCGCATGGTGAAAAGCTGGTCGAGTGCGAGCTCGCCGTGGAAGATGTGTCCGCCAGTGAGGCCGTAGGTTTGTTCGAGGTCTTTGGGCGTGATGACTTCGCGGGCTTCGATTAGGCTGGGCAGGTCCGGCGCATACTCCGCAAGCGTTTTAACGACTACGTCCCCAAGTGCGTCGCGCTGTGAATCCCAGTCGGAGTTGCGTAACGTGTATGGCGCATACTGCATGTAGATCGACATTACATGTTTGCCGGCAGGCGCAAGCGACGGATCGTACAGCGTCAGAATCGTGACTTCCAGATACGGATGCTGCGAGAACTCGCCATATTTCGACGCGTCGAAGGCGCGCTCGAGGTAGTCGATTTCGGGCGAAACTTGAATGCGGCCGCCGAGCAAAGAAGCTGCATCTCCATCGACGCCTTTGAATGAGGGCAAACCGTTCAACGCAAGGTTCACCTTGGCAACCGTGCCATTCATGCGGTAGTGCTGAAGGCGCTGCAAGAAACTCGGCACCAAATGCTCGGGATCGACCAGACCAAGCAGTGTGCGCTTGGGGTCGGCATTGGACACGACAGCGCGCGCGTCGATTTGGTCCCCGTTGCTCAAGACAACACCCGTGGCGACGTTGTCCTTCACCTTGATTTGTGCGACTTCGACGTTGGTGCGAATCTCGACGCCGGCGGCCTGCGCTGCGATCGCCATGGCCGTGGTGAGCGCGCCCGTTCCACCCATTACGTAAGACGCAGCGCCCGCCGGGTTGCCGTCGGCGGCAGCACGCAGTAGAAACGTTGCCCCCGATCCAGCCGACCACGGCCCGAGGAAGGTGCCGAAAATTCCCTGCGCGGCGATGGTCGCGCGCAGAAGTTCGTTGTCGAACCATTCGGCGACAAGGTCGGCGACAGCCATCGGGGCCCAGCGGAACAAGCGGTAAAAATCTTTATCGTCCAGCCCGCGAATCTTGCGGCCAGTCTTGAGCAGATCGAATACGTTGCCCGAGGCCGGCGCGTCGATGTCAGGCGGCGTCATCTGCATCAAGTGGTCGATGACGACCGCGATGTTGGCCAGGGCCTTCTGAAACTCCGCGTAATTCGCGGCTTCCTTGGTCGAATACTTCGCGATCTCCAGTTGGGTGCGTCCGGTGTCGGAATAGAGCGCAAGGGGATGGCCATCGGCCGCCAGCGAGAGCACGCGTACATCGGGCGTATAGGTCTTGAGACCATGAGCGGCAAGGTTCATGTCGGAAACAATTTCCGCGCGCACTGGTCCGGTCGCATGCGCCAAGGTTGAACAGCGGAAGCCGGGGTGAAACTCAGTCGTGGTGGCGCATCCGCCAACTTGATGACGGCGCTCGAGGACGAGTGGCTTGAGACCGGCCTTGGCAAGGTAGAAGGCGGCGATCAATCCGTTGTGGCCACCGCCGATTATGACGACATCACGAGTCTCCGCCATGGGCCTAGTTGCTTCCCTTCCCCTGCTTGAGAATCTCCAGCGCTGCCAGTCGGCCGTTTGCGCCCATAATGCCGCCGCCCGGGTGCGTGGCCGAGCCGCACATCCACAAGTTTTTGATCGGCGTTTTGTATTGCGCGTATCCGGGCACAGGGCGCAGGAAGAACAACTGCTCGAGTGTCAGTTCGCCCTGGAAGATGTTGCCTTCGGTCAGGCCCCACTCGCGTTCGAGGTCGAGCGGCGTCACCACCTGGCGGCCGACGATGATGTCTTTCAGATTCGGCGCATATTCAGCAATGGTATTGATCACGTTGTCGCCGAACTCTTCGCGCTTCTCGTCCCATGTGCCTTCTTTAAGTTTGTAGGGCGCGTACTGCACGAAGCACGACATCACGTGCTTGCCCGGAGGCGCGACCGACGGATCGGTGAGGCTAGGGATCACCATATCAATGTAGGGACGTCGCGAATAGCGGCCGTACTTGGCATCGTCGTAGGCGCGCTCCATGTAATCGACGCTGGGCGAAATTGAGATGGCACCGCGAAGGTGGTTCCCTTCGCCTGGCATGCAGGTAAAGTTAGGCAGCGCGTCGAGCGCGAGGTTCACCTTGCCAGACGAGCCGCGGAACTTGTAGCGCTTCACCTCTTCGCGAAAGTCGTCGGGCAGGTGCTGGGCGTCAATCATCTTCAGAAAGGTCAGGTTGGGATCGACGCTGGAGGAAATCACCGGCGCGAAGAACTCATCGCCTTGGGTCGTGGCCACCCCGACGGCCTTACCGTCTTTGACGAGGATTTGCGCGACTCCGACCTGTGTGCGGATTTCGACTCCAGCTTCGCGGGCTGCGTCGGCGATTGCGTTCGAAATCGCTCCGGTGCCGCCGCGCGCGAACCCCCAGGCGCGAAATGCGCCGTCGATCTCGCCCATGTAGTGGTGTAACAAAACGTAGGCTGTGCCTGGTGACCGCACACCGAGAAACGTCCCGATGATTCCAGACGCCGACATCGTGGCCTTGAGCACGTCGGTCTCGAACCACTGATCGAGAAAGTCGATGGCGCTCATGGTCATGAGCTGCACCTGGTTGTACTTGTCTTCACCGTTGAGGTCCTTGAAGCGGCGCCCCAGGAACAGCAGCTTCATCAGATCTTTGGGATTCAGCGTGGTCGGATCGGGTGGAACCATGCTGAGGATCGGCTTCACGAACCGGCACATCTGCAACATGGCCTTGCCGAACTCATCGTAGGCTTCCGCGTCGAGCTTGGAATGGCGGGCAATTTCGCGGCGCGTAACGCCATGGTCGTTGACTCGCCACAAGTGATCGCCATTGGGCATGGGCGTAAACGTGCCGTCGAGAGGCAGGATTTCCAAGCCGTGCCGCGGTAGGTCGAGCTCGCGAATGATCTCAGGTCGCAAGAGCGAGACCACGTACGAACAAACGGAAAACTTGAAGCCGGGAAAGATCTCTTCCGTGCAGGCAGCGCCGCCGACAATGTGACGCCGCTCCAAGACCAAGACCTTCTTGCCTGCTTTGGCAAGATAGGCAGCGTTGACGAGGCCATTGTGGCCACCGCCGATGACGATAGCGTCATATTTTCCAGAGGAGTTAGATGACATAGCTTTGCGATGAAGGCAGCGCCATTCTAAATGGCGCGCTGCGAGTTTGTCTGTATGGTGAGGTCGCCGGCGTGAGGCTAGCATCGTTGCGTCCTTGCCCGCGTGCGCATGCACCGCTATAATCCGCGCTAATCAACCTCACTGAGGAAATATCGTGCCTATCGGTACCGCCGTCCACGAACGTACCCTGCCGCTCTGTACCAGCCTGAACTACCGCGAGTGGTCGGGTTTCTACGCGGTCAGCGTTTACGAAACACATCACGAACACGAGTACAACGCCATCCGCAATGCGTCGGCGCTCATCGACGTCACTCCACTGTTCAAGTACCTGATCACCGGCCGCGACGCGAGTAAGTTCGTGAACCGGGTGCTGGCGCGCGACATCAACAAGGTCGCCGCCGACCAGGTGATTTACTGCTGCTGGTGCGATGAAGACGGCAAGGTCATCGACGATGGAACAATTACGCGACTGGAAGAGAACACGTATCGCTGGACCGCCGCCGATCCCAATCTACGATGGTTTCGGCAGAACGCGATCGGGCTGGACGTGCAGATTGAAGACATCACCGAGCAACTGGCCGCTCTGGCGCTACAGGGGCCGACCTCAGGCAAGCTGCTGAAGAGCATTGCCGAAGCAGACATCGAAAACCTCAAGTACTTCCGCAAGACCAGCGGCAAAATTGCTGGCGTGCCGGTCGATATTTCGCGCACCGGATATACGGGTGATCTCGGTTATGAGATTTGGATTCCGTGGCAGGACGCGGTCAAGGTGTGGGACCGATTGATGGACGCTGGACGAGGCTTCGATATCCATCCCACCGGCATGCTCGCGCTGGATGTGGCACGCATCGAGGCAGGATTGATCCTCGCTGATGTCGATTACGTCAGCAGCAAGAAAGCACTGATCGCTTCGCAGAAATACACGCCCTATGAGGTTGGGCTGGGCAAGCTGGTTCACCTGGAGAAGGACAATTTCATCGGCAAGCGGGCCTTGATGGCCGAGAACAAGCGAGGCCCAGAACGCGTCCTCGTCGGGTTGGAGATTGACTGGAACGAAGTCGAGGCGTTGTTCGACGATGTCGGATTGCCGCCGCAAACACCAGTAACCGCATCGCGCGTGCATGTGCCTGTTTATCGTGGGCGCGAGCAGGTGGGCAAAGGCACTTCCACCACCTGGTCTCCGCTGTTGAAGCAGTTGATTGCACTAGCGAGCGTAGAGCCACAATACGCCAAGCCGGGCACGAAGCTGCAGATCGAGTTCACCGTCGAAGCATCGCGCCATCGGGCGTCAGCGTCGGTGCGGCAGTTGCCGTTCTTCAACCCGCCGCGCAAAATCAAGACCCCGGTTTAATCCAAAGCTGATTTTCCGCCTCAAAAACAAAGCCGCCGCTCACTGCGGCGGTCTCTTGGGCTTGAAAAGGGCCTATCGACGGTTGGCTACCGAGACGCTGACCTCATCGCCACGGTGATAGAGCAGGCGCTCGACCGTCTGATCCATTGTGTCGAGAAGGCTGACTGCTGGAGCGGGGTTACGAGCGTCATCGAGTGCACGGTCCCATTTTTGAGTGGCCTCCGCAGCCTGCTTCATGCCCGCGCGAGCGGTTGCCGGAAGGATGGCGTAGCCCAGCCACATCAAGGTGGAGGTGATATAAGCGAGGCCGTTAATCCGGCTCAAATTTGTCTTGGAAATTACGCCGTGGTGAGTAAGGGCGGTCATGACAAGCATATTTACCGCCGCAAAAAATCCGAACCCTACTGCGATTCCGAAAAGAACATTGCGTCTGGATATCCCCAGATACTCACTGAATAAGAGCATGAACAGAACCAACCCGCACTGCATCATTCGCACGCTGCGGTCGACCACAAAGATGGCATTGGTGACGTTGTCGATCTGATTGCCGTGCCAGGACGTGATTGCCCACATGCCCGCAACCAGCAGCACGACAAGAGCACACCAGCGAAAGAGAATGACACTCAGATCGCGCAGCGCTTCATACGGACGGAAGGCATCCTTGAAGATTTCCAACAACACCGCGAATGACACTGCGATACTTAATGCCCGCATCGTCCAATAGACATAAAAATATCCATTCTCCCAATTACGCAGCGGGAACTCGATCAAGAAATCCAGGACTTGGAAGATGACGTAGTTGAAAAAGTAGGGATAGTCTTTATGCAGGCGCCGCCGATACATCGCCACCGCCAACACCGTCATCAGTGCCGGAGTGGCGAACCATAGAACGTAATCGATTGGGTGTAATCGCATGGCGACCCCTTATGGTAGCGCCCGCGACCATGCGTTACAAGCAATATCTCCACCGGCAAGCCGGCAGTCTGACACCCACCCTATTTTTGACTCGCAATCGAACTAGCCCCAATTGGGGAGTTCGAATGGCACTTTCAGGCTGGTTTCTTCACGTTGAGAAACCAGCAAGTTCATCCTGCATAAATCTCGAAGTAATCTGTCCCGTGTTTGGTCGTCGTCTGCCGCAACTGGTCATCGGGATTGCAGTTGGTTCCCGGACGGCAGGTCTGGATTGGTCCGCTGCCATCGGCTATCTGGCGCAGCTCATCGTTCGGATTGCAATTCGTACCCGGACGGCAGGTCTGGATCGGTCCGCTGCCATCAGCCATCTGGCGCAGCTCATCGTTCGGATTGCAATTCGTTCCCGGACGGCAGGTCTGGATTGGTCCGCTGCCATCGGCCATCTGGCGCAGCTCATCGTTCGGATTGCAATTCGTTCCCGGACGGCAGGTCTGGATCGGTCCGCTGCCATCGGCCATCTGGCGCAACTCATCGTTCGGATTGCAATTCGTACCCGGACGGCAGGTCTGGATTGGTCCGCTGCCATCGGCCACATTCGGTTGCAGCACGTCATGGCGAGTCGACGGAGATTTCGCAACATAGGAAACCAACGTGAAAGTGGAAAGGATCAAAACAGCTCCGAGCAGATTTCTTTTCATGACTTCTTCTCCAGGGTCATATGACCCGAAACATGGGGATTACGGCTAGTTGTTGGATCGTCCGTCGTTCGCCGAGGTTGACGGCGGGGCAACGGGTATCGGCGAGCCTCCCTCGCCGACGATCACGACCGCTCTTGCTGAGGGACTCGGGTTTTCTCCACTCGCAGCCGAAATGGCGCCAGCAAGCATCAGACTCGCTAAAGCAGCAATGATCGTTTTCTTCATGGGACTCAATTCTCCTGTTCGAAAAATCCTAGTGGCCTCGAGCCAGAATTTCGGCGCACCGCTCGACAAACTTCCTGTCGACGGCACGTCCGGGCTTCAAAAATCTGTGACTGCAAAGTGGCGGGAGGATTACTACCTAGTAAACAGAGCGGACTCAAGTAGCCGTCCTCCAAATGCGATCGCGCAGTACAAAAAATCAAAAGTAACATGCTGCAAGACGCGCGACTATGACGGCATGAGAGACTATCTATTACCAGACAGCATTATAGATAGCCGAACTGAGACCTCCACGCAATACCTTAACCGATCATTAAGCCAGTAGTACATGTACTTTCGTGCGCATACTAAGGTTACTCTCCAAAGGGTTCTTTTCACGTTCAAAATCAATGCCAGTCAGCTATTATCAATCACTCGAAGCGATTAACATGGGCGACCCGAACTCCAAATCAGCACGGACCACGCAAAACCTAGAGCAATCGACTGGCCAAATGGTTCGTTCGTCCGAGCCTTCGCTGATCTGTCCCAATTGCTCCGCCTATTTGCAAAGCCACCACTGCAAGATGGTGTGTGACACCTGCGGTTTCTATCTCAGCTGTTCAGACTTTTATTAAAGTCCAGACGCTGGATTAATTTCCTGCCGTCAATCCGAAATTCGGGTGCCGCGAAGCCGTGCATCCCGCGACGGAGTATGGGCAGGAATTGCTGCTTTCGTGTAATTTGATTTCAGCGATTTTCGCCCTGATAGAGGAGGACAGAATGCAACGCAAAGCTAGCGCCCACTGGTCGGGTGGATTAAAAGACGGTAAAGGCACGGTGTCCACGGCGAGTGGGGTACTAAACAACAGCCAGTATTCCTTCAGCACGCGCTTTGAAAATGGCATCGGGACCAATCCTGAGGAACTGATTGCAGCCGCACACGCAGGCTGTTTCACTATGGCCCTGTCGGCACAGCTCGGCAATGCCGGAATGACTGCGGACAGCATCGACACCTCGGCAACCATCACATTAGACAAAACTGACGCCGGATTCTCCATTACTTCATCTCATCTTGAGGTAACCGCCAAGATTCCTGGCGCTGACCAGGCCAAGTTCGAAGCGGCTGCCAAGGCCGCCGAGACCGGTTGCCCGATTTCGCGCGTGTTGAATGCAAAGATCACCATGGACGCGAAGTTGATTGCCTGATCCAGTCCCAATCGACAACGCCCTTTTGTGAATTCGCGGGCTGCTTGTTTGCATTCCAGGCAGCCCGACGACTCGGCCCGCACTTAAGAACGCTCACCGCACACCAGGAAAGTCACCCGGATATCCACGAAAAAACTGATCGGAGCGGTGACGTACCGCGCTCGCCGTCGGCACTGTCATCTGAATCTTGAGTCTGTGCCTCGCGGTGACACGTGGAAATACCACTTCCGGCGCATGTTCGCGAGAAGTTGTGCTGCCGCTTCGGCAGCGCCTGCCGAGAGGGTGGTATTCCGGGAGTCACTCGCTGAGAGGTCAGCCGTGAGAACGCAGAATCTCGCGAATTTCGCGGTTGATCCGGGCAGCTTCCTGGGCAGCCTGATCGATCAACTTCAGCCAGCGTTGGCTTTGGTCGTCGAGCTTGGATTGCGCCAGTAAATACGAGCCTTGCATCACATTTTCAATGGCATTGCTCAAATCATGCGCCAGCGTGCGCAGGTGGGCTATGGTCTCGCCCGCCAATTCTTTCGATTCGTGTTCCATGGCGATACGTCTGTTCCTGCTCCGCAAGTTGACCAACCACTCGGATATCGTCCCGAGCGCGGAATTCGAACTTGCGCCCACGAAACCTTAGCACAAATCCAGCAACTGGAGTCGCCTCGCCGGGCTGCTGCTGAGGCGCTGTGGTCAGCGAAGAAACACATGCGGTATGAGCGCCCAAGGACGAGAGGACTGCAATTAGTAGCTTTTGCTGCGCACCCAATATTGCTATGATTTCCACAACGCCACGCTCGTCCGAGCAATTCCATGGGAAAAGTGCGCCTGAAAACCAAGCTGGTGCTCGCCATCAGCGGAATGGTGTTCGTACTGGTCGCACTGTTCTGCTACATCTACATCTCGCATCGCGTGCGCCAAAGCACGCAGGCGGCGCATGATCGCGCGGAATTTGTCGCCAAGGAAATTGAAGAGAACGCGCACGCTGCGACCGCAGTCGATTCGCACCAGCTGGACATCGACTTGGGTGACCAGCAAGGCATCCAGTCGGTCATTGAAAGCCGATTGCGGAATGACAAGGGGATGAGCACGCTTCTGCAATCGATTATTGCTTACTCACCGTCCATTTACGACGCCGGCATTATCGATGTTCATGGGCGCGCCATCGTCCACACCGATCCGTCAGTTGTAGGAAAGGTACTCGACCGACGGGACAACTTCGACAGCGTGCGGACCGCCAACGTGTTCCGGCAGCTCCAAATTATCTACGGGCCGCCGCGGGTTTACGATTTCTATCTTCCACTCCAACAAGGCGAGGGCCAGCGTTTCGGCAGCATCCGGGTGGGGATCTCCACCGTCTTAATGGGAGATGAAGTGACGCCGCAGTTGACGACGGCACTGATCTACTCAGCAATCGCAATCTTGATGTCACTCGCGCTGGCTGCAGGAGTTTCTAATATCGCGCTTCGGCCGCTGGAAGCCATTGCACGACGCCTCGATCAGATGACCTCGGAAGTGCCCGATCCTCATCCCAATCCACAGCCCGATCCCGGCAGGGTGGATGAGTTCGGCCTGGTAAATACCAAAATTGATCGTCTGGGCCGGCAAATCAAGGACGTCAAGGAAGTCTTCAGCACCCTGAAAGGCAACCTCGATCAGATCATGGGTACGCTGCAGGACGGCCTGGTGCTATTCACCAGCGACAACCACGTCGTCCTGGTGAGCGCCTCCGCCGAGCGGTTCATAGGCCGCACTCGGGAGCATATGCTGGGCCAGGGTGTGGAGCAGATCTTCACCGATGACACCAAACTCGGGCTCATCGTGCTGGACGCATTTGCACTGCACCAGGCGATCCCTCAGCGGGAAATCGAATTGGACAATCGACGCCGCATTCAGATCGCACTCGACTTCATAGCTGAGCGGGGCGAACGCATCGGCGCGCTGTTGACCATGCGTGACGCGGAATCGGTGCGGCGCATTGAAAACGAAATCGAGTTGTCGCGCCGTCTGGCGGCCATCGGGCGTTTGACATCAGGCGTCGCGCACGAAGTGAAGAACCCCATCAACGCGATCGTTGTCCACCTGGAACTACTCCGCGAGAAGATGCGGGAAGTCGATCCCAATACCCGCCGCCACATGGACATCATCGGCAACGAGATTCATCGCCTCGACCGCGTAGTCCAGACGCTGGTGGACTTCAACCGTCCCGTGGAGCTGCGATTGTCGTCTTTCGATTTGCGACGTCTGGTCGAGGACGTGGCGATGCTGGCGGGCCCGGAAGCTGCGCTGCAAGGAGTGGAGGTCAAGACCCTGATCGGGAAAGAAGCATTGCCCATCAAGGCGGATAATGACTTGGTCAAACAGGCACTGCTCAACGTGGTGCTGAACGGCGTGCAATCGATGGAGCGCGGCGGGGTGCTGACCGTGGAGGCGCGACGAGAAGATGTGTCCGCTTCGATAGAGGTCCGCGACCAGGGCGCCGGCATTCCTCTCGAGATCCAGGACAAAGTCTTCAATCTCTACTTCACAACCAAGAAGTCCGGGAGCGGCATCGGACTGGCCATGAGCTACCGTGTGCTGCAAATGCATAGCGGATCGCTGGATTTCACCACCGAGATGGGCTTGGGCACTACCTTTCGCCTGCTACTTCCCCTGGCCAGCCCGCATCCGCAAGAAAACAAGGAGGTTATGACAATAAACTAGCCGGGTAGTGCATTTCGTCCCAACTGAAAACGCGAAACTCACCTACTTCTGCCGCAAGTGTTTATCATGGAAAGACTGGTGTGGCTCACTGGCCGTTCGGCGTTCGTCGAAGATTCGAGCATGCTCCGAAAATGAATTCCTCGCGCAAATTCGTCACCTCGGCACTCGTGCTGCTTCTGTTGTTGGTGGAAGCATGCAACAAAAAGAAGCCGGTGCTGCCGGTGCAAGCCGGAGCTCCGACCACCATTGCAGAGGTACTGCCCGACGAAATTCCAGAGAAGCCCGAGACTGAGATCACAGAAGTCGCTCCGCCACGGAATACCCAGCAACAGCAGCAACAGAAGACAACCAAGCCCAAAAAGCCAGCCCGGACACAGACGGCCAAGAAGACGACACCTACGAGTACTCCGGCGCCGATCCCAACGCCTCCGGCACCGTCGACCGCAGCAACCAACAATCAGCAGGTGGCTACGTTACATCCCCCACACAACGGGACTCCCGAGACAGCGCCTGATTTGGCGATTGCCGCCGTCCCCACTAAAGAGGCTTCGCGACACAAGGAAGACACGGCTCACATGCTTGACGCTGCGGAGAATGCGCTGAAGAATATCAACCGTTCTCTGAGCGACGAAGAAAAAGCCATGCTGACGCAGATCCAGTCCTACATTCAGCAGTCGCGCAAGGCTACTGCAGATGGCGACTACGAACGGGCGTACAACTTGGCAAAAAAAGCGCAACTGCTGGCCGATGCGCTGAACAAGAAATAGCTTTTCTCGCTGCGGCGCATCCTGAAGTAGTCCGCTTACCCCTCATCTAATTCCGTGCCAAAGCCGACAGGCACAACCACGCTGCCAAGCAGATAACAACAAGCCGACGAATCACGCGCATTTCGCACCTCGAAAAAACGCCCAGGCAGCGCGGCATGACAGAGCGACGCAGCTACCTACGTGTTTTATTTGGGCGGAATGCTAACGCTTTGGCGGCAGGACGCTATGAGTTCTCGCACATTGCTTCGTGAGGTGGCGCCGGTTTGGCCAGTGAGAGCTAGCCGGATTCGATGCTACTTCCGCTCCTCGCGTTTCTGGGCAATCACCAGGCCTCGTGGAGTCGGCAACAGAACAACAGAAATGAGGCCATCGCGCTCCATTTTGAGAGCGGCGTCACGAACTTGCTTCAGGTGGGAGCTGGCATCGTGCATCAGGATCACACCAAACGGCGAGATCTGGGGCAGGAATCGCCGTACTTCTTCTTCGCGGATCGGCATGTCGCTGTCGCTGAAAAACAAGTCGATGGCGTCATCGACTTTCATCTCCAGGCTGGATTCATTGCGCAAGTCAATGAGGTCGTTGACCTCCGACGCGGCGAATTTTTCTTTCGCCGTCTCATACACCGCGCGATCGAACTCACAGGTGACGATTCTTCCGAAGCCGTTCACACGCAACGCCTCCGCAATCCAGAGTGTGCTGACGCCCATGAAGGTCCCTGTCTCGACCACCACGCGCGGCTTGATGGTCGTGACCAGCGTGCGCAGGAACTCCAGCACCTCGACCTCCGCGGTCATGGAGTCGTACATGCTCCATCGTTCCGGGTGCGGACACTCCGGCGTGGCGCGATGGTATTCCGGAACGAGCGTCCCTGCGCGCTGTTTGGCCTCGCGCATGATGCGGTGTTCCTGCTTTTCCTTTTTGAAGAGACGCTTGAGGCCCAATACTTTCCCTTCCTGACCGCCACTCAGCGGAGATTTTGCGCGTTCCGTTGCGATGTTCGCTCACTCAGTATAAGTGACCATGGTTGCGGCCTGGAACCGCGCTACAGTGAATCATGCGCGAAGCGTTTCAGCACCGTGGGATGAGGCTGCTTTTTGTCGCCAATCTCATCTCCATGGTCGGCAGCGGGATGAATGCCGCCGCGGTGATCTGGTTCATCCTGCAGACGACTCACAATGAAGTGTCTTTGGGACTCTTAGTCGCGCTGCAAACCCTACCCTCATTGGTGCTGCTGCCGTTTACGGGAGTGCTGATCGATCGCGAGGACCGGCGCCACCTCATGATGTGGCTCGACATTGCACGCGGGCTGATCATCCTCTTGGTCGCGGTGCTGGCGCTAACGCAACATGTTCGCGTGTGGCAGTTGTACGGCATGACTATCCTGATCTCGATCGGCTTCTGGATGTTCTGGCCGACGATTAATGCGCTGGTGCAAGAGCTCTCCCCCGAAGACAAGCTGATCGATTCGAACTCGCTGATGCTCGCGGCGGTGCAAGGCGGCTGGGTACTGGCAGGAGCCGTCGTCGGCTTCGTCTACAACAAAATCGGGTTGGGCGGGATTCTGCTTCTGGATTGCGCGACCTACGCGGCGTCGATCGCCTGCGTGTACCACGTACGCCAGGGCCGGGTGACCGTGACGCACCTCGCCCCGCCGTCCGAACAGGCGCCGCCCGACACTGCAGTAGCGCGCTACATGCACGAATTGGGTGAGGGCTTCCGTTACGTCAAAAAGGAACGGCGGGTTCTGCTGCTGGGCCTGGCATGGGCGCTGTTCATCGCGGCAATGATGACGCAGGGCGTCACCTCGGCGCCTTTGAGCGACCGCATCTTGCATCGCGGGGCAGTGGGCTATGGCTGGATCAACGCGGGATGGGCCAGCGGCGCATTTACCAGCATGGCCTACGCGGCGTGGTTCATTCGTCGCAATGGGGCCCACCGTTCCGTCACCTTGACGATGTGCGTCATTGGGGTCGCGCTCCTGATACTGCCAGAGATTCCGTGGATTGCTCTGACCGTGTCCGTCTACTTTGTTATGGGATCGGGCCGCGGCGTCGGCGGCATCGCTATCTCGTCGGAAATGATGGAGATGGTTCCGAAATACTTCATGGGACGCGTGCAGAACACGTTCTTCTTTCTCGCTAGCGCCCTACAGATCTGCACCGCGCTAATTGCCGGCGAGTTGGCCCATCGCGACGGCCTGCGGTTCGGCTTCTACATCGTCTCGGCTATGTATTTCGGCGCGGCAGTTGCCGCGTGGTGGCCAGTGCCTGAGTTAGTCACCGCCCCGCAGGAAGATGCAACCGACTGACGCGCGTGAGGGTGGAAGCGACAGGCTTCAGCCTAGCGAATCAGCGCCTGAAGATGAGATGCGCCGCGAGTGCCCCAGCCCGTAGGGCGGAACAATCGTAGCCCCGGGTGAAGCAGTTCCTATTCGCCCCGCTTTTTGGGCGAATGGGGAACGCGTAACCCGGGGTAGACCGTGTTTTGGAATCCGGAGTCGGTTTCCAACCGACGACACCTGCTTCGCGAGGGCTTAAGCCCGAAGCGCGGCGCTAGGTATAACAACAACAGTGGACAACTCTACTGACTTATCACATCGACCTGTGTCCCACGCCCTTTCTCTCGCGATCCGGACTATGTCAATCTCCCAGCGTGAGGCGAGGGACTGGTGTCTCTCGCAGCCCGCACCCGAGGGGCATGGCGGACTAGCAGCTCTTTGATAACTAGAAGGTAAATGAAAGTCGTCAGGGGTCTGCAACAGACTTACTCCGCTAACTCATTTGTTTATGCTACTTTACCAATAACTACTAATGTTTGCCAAAACTTACACACACTCGTGCCGTAAACCCTTTGTTTTCAATATGGGCAGGGGAGGGGGTACCGCATAATATCCCCAAAGGCTGTTCTTTAAGTCCTTTGCTTTTGTCCGGTCAATTCTTCAGCGCGTCCTCTCCGGTACCTCCACCAGAGATAGGTCACCGCAGTCGCCGCCAGGAGAAAAACCACTGCATTGGCTCGCCCCACGATCTGCAACAGCCGGTGCCAGTGCTGTCCAAACAGATAGCCCACGCTGGCGATGACGGAAACCCAGACAGCCGCCCCCAGAAAGTTGTAAAGCACAAAGCGACGCCACTGCATGCGCAGCACGCCAGCCAGCGGACCGGCAATCACACGCATGCCGAAGACAAAGCGCGCGAAAAAAACCGTCGCCGCGCCAAACCGGTCAAATAATTTTTCTCCCCTCACAATCTTCTCGTCTGAGACGCGGAAGAACTTCTGGTAGCGATGGAGCAACGTCCGTCCGCCGTGGAAACCAATCCAATAACTCAGGTTGTCTCCCAAGGTACAAGCCGCCGTGCCGACCAGAATGATCATCGCGAGACTGAGCTCGTGATGCTGATAGGCGAGAAAGCTGGCGAACAGTAGCATGGTCTCGCCCGGCAACGGAATGCCGGCGTTCTCCAACAGCAGCGTGATCGCGAGCGTCCAGTATCCGTGCGTAGTGAAGTGGTTGCGCAATACCTCGAAGAGGTCGGGGAGCATGATTACGAGTGGCCGAGCTCCGACTGGTTGTGGACGGCGACGGCGTGCGTCTCATCTTGAACGGGTGTCGGCGGCGTGTCATGCAGCAGAAAGTCGAGCACGATGCGGTTGAACTCCTCAGGCACTTCTTCGTAAGGCATATGGCCGACGTTTTGCATCATCACCACCGCGCTGTTCTTCCAGCGGCGATGCAACTCCTCCGCCGACGCCGGATCGACGGCGGCGTCGCGCTCTCCCCACAGCAGCAGAGCGGGAATCGATTCCACCTGCGGCAAGACCGAGTCGATGTGACGCAGGTCCGTCGTCCACGAACGAAGGATGTTCCACAAATGCTCAAAGCTGCCCGCAGGTTCGAGTCCGGCCTGATACCCGGCAAAGCTGTCAGGAGGAATATTGGCTGGATTGGCGTACAGCCGCTTGAAGAAATCCTTCAGGATGAACGGAAATTGCGCGGCCAGGTGAACGACATAGAGACGTCCTACTCGGTTACGGAGCAGCCGAACCCGCAGCAGTCCGTTCCGCGACCACGCATTAATAGGCGCGGACAACACCAGGCGCCGGATGCGATGCCGCATACCACGCTCGGCGAGCAAACCCGCGAGTGCGATCGCGGCCCCGCCTCCACGCGAGGTGCCGAGGACATCAAACTGCTCGATGCCAAGGTAGTCCGTGAAGTTCAGCAGATTTTCGGCATCGCTGGCCACAGTGCTAGACCGAGCCGCACTGCGCTGCGAAAAGCCGCAACCCGGCAGATCGACTGCATAAACGGAATAATGCTGCGCCAAACCTTGGATCACAAAGCGCCAGGAAAACGAATACCCCATGAATCCGTGGACCATGAGCAGAGCCGGACCGCTGCCCGCGTGCAAGTAGCGCCAGCGAATTCCATCGATGACAGCGGTGCAGTCCTCCACTCCGTCGACCTTCGCCAATGCAGGTACCGTCAGTGCCGGCTCAGCTTTTATTGGCTCACTCATTCGTTTTCGCCTACATTCTGCGCCTTTTCGCGAGCGGTGTCGAAGCTCGCGCATGGATATCGTAAGATCACACTCGAACAACTGGAGCGCTCATGCCCGATGCCGCGCAGGTCTACATCGGAGTCGATATCGGCGGTACCAAGGTTGCCGCGGGACTGGTGAACCAGCAGGGCGAGATACTGCACAAAACACGCACACCTATGAATGCTCGCGGTACGGCTGATAAAGCGCTGGGATGCGTGCGTGCGGCCATCGACGCCATTCGAAAGGAGCACCGTGACGTGACGGTCGGTGGCATCGGCCTCATCTCGCCCGGCCCCGTCGATCCCCAAACCGGCATGGTGCTCAACCCGTCGAACCTTCCCTGCTGGCACAACTATCCACTGGCCGACGAGATTCGCAACGCCTACCATTTGCCGACACACGTGCACAACGACGCCAATGCCGCCGGACTGGCCGAAGCGTTGTGGGGAGCCGGTGCGGGCTACAAGTGCATGTTCTACGCGACCCTCGGCACCGGCGTCGGCACTGCGATCACCTACAACGCGCAGCTTTATCTGGGACGTACTGGTGCCGCCGGCGAAGGCGGACACATGAGCATCGACTACCGCGGCGTCCGTTGCCGCTGCGGTAAGTCGGGATGCATCGAGACCTTCGCCGCAGGCTGGGCCATCGCTGCGCGCGCGCAAGAAAAGCTTGCCCGTGAAGCCACCCGCGGCAAGCGCATCGTTGACTTGGCTGGAGGCAACGTGGAGAAAGTTACCAGCGAAACTTTGGCGCAGGCGTGGGAAGAAGGCGATCCGCTCGCGACCGAGATGCTTCGCGAAACAGCCGACATCCTCGCCGTATGGTTTGGCAACGTGGTCGATCTGCTCGAGCCAGACATCATCGTGGTCGGCGGCGGGCTGAGTTCACTGATGGCGCGCTGGTTCGATCGCATCGCTTCGCAATTGCCCTTCTGGTCAGTGAACGCGCGTTGCAGCGAGATTCCGTTTGCTGAGGCGAAGTATCGCGCGGATTCAGGCATTGCCGGAGCAGCAGCACTGTGCGTCTCGCGGGCTCTGCTGTAAGGAAGGAGCAACCATGACTACAGTGATCGCTCTGCTTCGCGGCGTGAACGTCGGCGGCCACAACATGATCAAGATGGACGTGCTGCGAGCGTTTTGTGAGTCGCTTGGTCACTGCGACGTGCAGACATACGTTCAAAGCGGCAACATCGTCTTTCGCACCAAAGAGCGCGATGTAGCGAAGGTTGCTCAAAAAATCGAAGACGCGATCGAGAAGAAGCACGGCTTCCGTCCTGATGTAATCCTCCGCACTATGGCGGAAATGCGCGCGGTGGTTGCAAAAAATCCCTTCGCCCAGCGCAAGGACATCGAGCCCGGAAAACTCATCGTGACGTTTCTCGCCGACGAACCGAACTCTGAGACAAAGAAAGCTGTTCTCGCGCTGAAGCCCAACCCGGAAGAAATTCGCGCAAACGGACGCGAACTCTATGTTTATTTTCCCGACGGCTCGGGCCGCTCGAAGCTCGTTCCTGTGTTAGCGAAGGTGATGAAGAACAAGGGCACGGGAAGAAACTGGACGACCGTATCCACGCTGCTGGAGATGGCAGAGAAGCTGGAAAGTCAGGTCTGATGGTTTGGTCGAAGGGGCACGGCTTCAGCCGTGCCGCAATGGCTCTTTTCAATAACCATGCGGACTTTAGTCCGCGAAGAAAGTTACTTCTCCACTTCCGACAGCTTCGTATCTTCGGCGACGTCCGTCATGCTTTCGAATTCGACGCGGTATCCGTCAGGGTCGCGGAGTGAAGTCACCCACATGGAGTTGCCGACTGTGGGTTCGCTGGGTTCGACTCCGCGCGAGCGAAACTCATGATAGAGTGCGACGGCATCTTCGCACTGGAAGCAGAGATTCACACCCTGTCCGAGAACGCCTTCGGGCCTGCGACCCCCGTGACCGTCTTTGACGAACTCCTGCAACATGATCGACGCGCCTCCGCGAGTGAGCCAGCACCAGCGAATGCGACCCTCGGGCTCCCACTTGTTCTTCAGCTCGAAGCCGAGGCCATCGAGGTAGAAGCGGAGCGATTGCTCCATATCGGCAACGCCGAGAAATGGAACAACCTGTTTGAGATTGTCGTTCATTGCTTTGAATTTATCCGTGCTGATCCGTGTGAATCCGCGGCTAGATTTCTTCAGTGCCCCGGCGCGGCCGGACTCTCCACCCAGTCGGGCACAGTTCCCGGCGCGTCTTCAGCCTCGTCAGCAAAATTGCGCACCACGCCGCGATAGAGCATGCCCGCGCACATCGCAGAGAAGAACAGCAGGATCGCTCCCAACCCCGACTGACGCAGCAAAATCTTGCCGGTGCCGAACAGGCAGAGGTAGACCATCGCGCAACCCAGCGCCCACGCCCACAGGTTTCGTCCCAGGTCGCGATTCTGCGGGACAGACAGCTCCAAATCCGCGATGTGCTGCCAGCCGCGAACATCGGGCCGAACGTTCCGGTAGAAGCGCGTCAGCACTTCTTGCGGCTCGGGCTTGGTCAGCAGAGTAACTACGACCCACACGATCGTTGTCACTAGCGTGGTTACGATTGCGCCCTTGGCGAAGACCACCGAACTGTTGCCACTGAACGGATGCCACCGGCTCAGCACCAGGCTGATCGCCAGCGAACATGCCATGGCCGAAATCTCGCTCCATGCATTGATGCGCCACCAATACCAGCGCAGGATGTACACCGCGCCGGTTCCCGCGCCGACTTGCAACACGATCTCCCAGCCCGATGCGATGGAACCAAGCTGCACCGAAACCCACGCAGCCACGATCACCAGCAGTACTGTGCACAGCCGCGAGACCATCACGTAGTGGCTCTCGCTTGCGGTCTTGTTTACGAAGCGGCGATAGAAATCCGACACCAGGTACGACGCGCCCCAGTTCAACTGCGTCGCGATGGTCGACATAAACGCCGCGAGGAATCCCGCAATCGCGATACCACGATACTGGTGCGGCAGATAGTTATTGAGCACCAGCATGTATCCGGTCTCCGGATGTGCGAGGCCGGGGTAAAGCACAATGACCGCGATGCCAGTGAGGATCCACGGCCACGGACGGATTGCATAATGCGCGATGTTGAACCACAGCACTGACAGCAGACCCTGCTTCTCGTCCCGCGCGCTGAAGATGCGCTGCGCGATATAGCCACCGCCACCCGGCTCGGCCCCTGGATACCAGAACGCCCACCACTGCAGACCGATAAAGACGAAGAAGTTGGCCAGCGGAACCATCCATATCGGTTCCGAGGTCACGCCACGCGAGAAGTTGGGCAGGAAGTTCAACGGACTTTCCGCGTTGCCGCCCGCGTGCGCCTGCATCTGCTGCAAGCTGGCGATCACGGCATTCATGCCACCACAGGCCGCGATGGCATAATACGCCACCGCGATTACGATGCTCATCTTCAGCACGAACTGAAAGAGGTCAGTCCACAGCACGCCCCACAGGCCGCCGAGCGCGACGTACAGGCCGGTAAACGGAATGAGAAACAGCACGCAAATGGCGAGCGCCGCGCCGTCGTTGCCGTTCCACACCGAACCGAAGCCCGTCATGAAGCTGCTGATGTTGTTCAGCATCGGCGTATTCGCTAGCGTGGTGCTGACGATCGAGGTCATCGCCTTGGTCACCCAGCCGAGGATGACGCAGTTCATCAGCAGGCCGAGATAAATGGCGCGAAAGCCGCGTAGAAACGCCGCCGGCTTGCCCGAGTAGCGGATCTCGGCGAACTGTACGTCCGTGAGCAGTCCGGAGCGCCGCCACAGCCGTGCGAACAGGAAAACCGTCATCATCCCCGAGAACAGGAAACCCCACCACAGCCAGTTACCCGAGATGCCCTGCGAGTAAACCAGTCCGGTGACGACCAGCGGCGTGTCGGCGGCGAAGGTCGTCGCGACCATCGAAGTGCCGGCCAGCCACCAGTTCACGTTGCGTCCAGAGACGAAGTAGTCGTCAACGCTCTTGCCCGAGCGGCCGCGAAACCACAGACCCATGACGAGCGTGATGGCGAGATATCCGACAATGGCCGACCAGTCGAGGAGGGTGAAAGACATAAGTGGTCAATTATCGTTGAGGCGTCAGGAAAAGCAAAAGCGACCGCGGATTTGCGCAGCTGGCACGGGTGAATCAAGAATCTGCTTCCATACCACCGGCTGGGGGAACCTCGTTATGGCGAGAGTTCGCGTATTTCACTTCTCAAGTCTTATTCGTGTGGTCCGTATTCATCCGTGGTTGAAATGGGTTTTTACGGTTTCGCGAGCTGCACCTTCACCGTCTTGATCTCGTAAGCATTCGTCGGCACCGTAACTACTTTGCCGCTGGCATCCAGACTGAGTGCACTCGGCACCACTTCCATCAGGTTGGTCTGCCACGCGGCTGACGCGGCCTGCGACAGCGTCAAGTGCACGTCACCCTTCTTCCCCGCCCACTCGTAGAAGCGCACGATGAGCGAGTTGTCATCCGCGTCTTTCTTGATCGCGGTAATCACCACGTTGTCCTCCTGCGTGCCAAAGAACGACTGCGACGCCGGCAGCGTGCCTTGATGCCGCGTCGTCGTTGTTGCCATCAGCGGATAGTTGACCTCATAGCCCTGCCGCACGGTCAGCGCCTCGCGCCACGTTCCCGCATGTGGAAAAAGTGAGTAGGTGAACTCGTGATGCCCCTGGTCGGCATTCGGGTCGGGATAAGTGGGCGCTCGCAGCAGCGACAACCGCAGCACATTGTCCTTTGCGTCGTAGCCATATTTCGAATCGTTGAGCAAGCTGAAGCCGTGCGTCCCATCCGACAAGTCGGCCCAGCGCAGCGCCGGCACTTCGAACTGCGCCTTCTCCGCTGGAGTGTTGCGCGTCGTTGGTCTCTCGATCGTGCCATACGGAATCTCGAACGTCGCCTTGTCGTTGCGTTCGCTCAGCGGGAACGCTACCTTCAGCAGGATGTGCCTTTCGTGCCAGTCGACCTGCATGTTCACGTCGACGCGCGGCATCCCAGCGTAGAGCGTGATGTCCTGAATGAACGTCGAACTCTGCCAAACATGCTTCACGCGGATGACCGCGCGCAACGGCGTGCTCTCGACGAGCTTAACTTCGTCGGCTTGGAGCAGGTCGGTGTGATGCTCGATGAAGTCGGCATCCACGTTCCATGCGTCCCACTTCTTGGGCTTGTCGACAAACGCCTGTAGCAGGTTGCCGCAGGGCTTGCCGTCAGGCAGGTTCGGTGGCGCACCAACTCCGGGAACGGCAGGTGCGAGCGCTTCGGTATTCGTGCGCTTGTCGATGAGACTGGTAATGCAGCCGGTCTTCGGATCGACCTGCACGCGCAAGAATTCGTTCTCCAGCGACGTTTCCGTTGAGCTCAACTTCGGTTCGAGCTTTTTCGCGCCGGGAATGTCCACCAGTTTGCCACTCGTCCCGACCAGCAGAAAAAGTTTGTAGCCGTTGGCGGGAACATCTTCGGCAATCATCCGCAAATGCGCTCGGCCAGTCTGCTTGTCTTGGCTGACGATCTGGACAACGATCTGCTTGCCGTCAGGCGTCACCGCACTCACGCTCGGCACGGGCGCTGGAAACTGCGCGTCGAAATCGACTGGGCCGGTGCGCGTCCACGAAAGCGGATTGAACACCAGCACGCCGACACCGCTGGCAACGGCCTGTACTTTAACTTCTCCAAACTGCTGCGGGTTGGCGTTTGTGATGCGCGCAGGCGATGGCGGGAAATTCACCCGCGCCGCCAACTCATTCAGGTCAGCTTGCATCGTGTCATTGCTGAACCGTTGCACGTCCGCATACTTACGCGCAGCGTCCACGTAATTGATCCCGATCCCTGACCCCGGCAGCACATCGTGGAACTGGTTGAACAGCACCTTCTTCCACGATGCGTCGAAATCCGCCTGCGGATACGGCTGGCCAAACAGCGTGCCGATCGACGCCAGCTTCTCGGCATCAAGCAGCGCAACTTCGCTCTTGCGGTTACCACGCTTGGTTTCTGACTGCGTGGTCTGCACTCCGCGGTGATATTGGAAGTACAACTCACCGTTCCACACCGGCAGGTTCAACTCGCTCTCGTTTTTGCTGAGGTTGTTGAGGAAGCTCGCCGCGGTCGAAAGCTCGAGCTTGGGAAAAACGACGTCGGGCTTCTGCCAGCGCTTGGCAGTATCGAGATCAACCCGCGTCGGTCCGCCGCCATGGTCGCCTACACCGTAGAGATACATCATCTGCAGCGCGCCATCGGGCGCGGAGTCGGTGCCACCGTTGTACTTCCACATCAGCGGGCCGTAGACGGCCGAGTCTTCCGCAATTCGCACCGGATCGATCGGCAACGCGTAATTGCTGGGGAAGTACGTCATCATGCGCGTGCCGTCGGGCGCCTGCCACCAGAACAGGCGGTAGGGAAACTTGGTGAACTCCGAGGCCCACAACAGTTTCTGAGTAACGAAATAATCGATTCCGGCGCGCTTGTAAATTTGCGGCAACTGCGCGTTATAACCAAACGAGTCGGGGTTCCAGCCGATGTTCACGTCCACGCCGAACTTTTGCTTGAAGTAGCGCTTGCCGTAAAGAATCTGCCGCACCAGCGACTCACCGCCGGGCATGTTCAGATCAGGCTCAACCCACATGCCGCCCACAATCTCCCAGCGGCCTTCTTTCACTCGCTGTTCGATCTCGCTGAAGATCGCCGGATATTTCTCTTCCATCCAAACGTACGCCTGCGCGGTCGAGGCGGTGAACATGAAATCGGGATATTCGCGCATGAGTTGCAGCGCGGTGCCGAAAGTGTTGCGCACCACTTCGACCGTCTCGGTCTCCGGCCACAGCCATGCCATGTCGATGTGGCTATTGCCTATGGCCTTTACCGTGAACTGCTTCATGTAAGGACGCAGCACTTCGAGCTTGCCCTGCGACGTTTTGAGCGAAGCATCGAACGCCGCCTGATCGCCTTTATCCAGCGCACCCATATCGATGGCCTTCATCACCGCATCGAGGTGCTGTTGGCGCTCCGCCTTGCCATCGGGATAGGCGGCGACCAGCAACTCGGCCGCCATGATCTCCTCGCGCAGGATCGTCGGATCGGGACGGCTCTCGCCCGGTTCGAACATCAGCGAAGCAGCCGAAAGATACGTCTCCGGCGGTCCCCCACAGCATCCCACGGTGCCCGAGGCAACGATGCGCACCGCGATCAGCACTTTCTGACCAGGCTGGGCATCCTGCGTCAGCGTGATCGGCACCTGTGAGTCGCTATCGCCACGCGCCACCATGTTGCCGTTCACAAACACTGAAATCAGAATGCCCGTATTGCCGTCGACACTAAGATTGAGCGCCACTCGCGAACCGGCCACTGAATACCCGTCAAGCGCTGGCGGAATCTCCACGCTCTCGTACGCCCACGCCGGAAGCTGCAAGTCTTGCTTAAGCGCGAGCGGCTTCGCTTCGCCCAGGGCCGCACCAGGTATCTCGCCGTGCGGCAAGTCTGTGCCGATGAACTTCCAGCCATCCAGCGGCATCGTTGTAATCGCCTGCAGCCGGTCGAGCACCGGCTTGTAAGGATCGGCGGGCGATTGCGTCTGGGCTATGGTGAACGTCGCTGAGAGAACCAAGAGAAATACGACTGCGGTAACGAATCGCTTCATGATTGGTAAGTCCTGAACAACATTTGCAACCGTCTCGCAGGGACGGCACATGGCCTTAATACTCAATCCCCAGCTTGTGCTGCATCTCTTCCAATGTAACGCCCTTGGTCTCTGGAAACGTGGACATGACGACGAAGAACATCAGCGCCATCATGGCCGCGAAGAACACGAACGGGAAGGCGCCGCCGAAATGTTCCACGAAGATGGGAAAGATAAACGCAATCAATGCGTTCATGATCCAGTGGGTCGAACTACCCAGCGCCTGCCCCTTGGAGCGCACGCGGTTGGGAAAAACTTCGCTGATATATACCCAGATCACCGCGCCCTGCGAAATCGCAAAGAACCCGATGTACGCCACCAGCAGCCATACCAGCAGGTTCTGGTGTCGGTGGGTGTAGAACACCGCCGCCACGCCCGCCAGACAGAACGTCATGCCGACGCCACCAATCATCAGCAGGGTTTTGCGGCCCAGCTTGTCGATGAGCGACATTCCCAGCAGCGTGGCGGCCAAATTCATCGCGCCGACAGCAACCGCCTGCAGGTCACCCGATACCTTGCTGAAGCCGGCCATCGCAAAAATGTAATTCAGGTAATACAAAATGGCGTTGATGCCGGCCAGTTGATTGAAAGCTGCCACCGTAAACGCCAGATAGATGGGCAGTCGATACTTGCGTTGAAATAGCGGTTCCGAATGTACCTGTCCGTCCACATGAATCGAGGCAATGATGTCGTCCAGTTCGCTGGCGCCGTCCGGCGAACCCAGCGAATCGAGCACTTCGCGCGCCTCGGCGATGCGGTTTTTGGTCACTAGCCAGCGCGCCGAGCGCGGAATTCCAAACAGCATGACGAGGAACAGCACCGCCGGAAGGGCCGCCACTCCCAACATCCAGCGCCACTCGTTCACACCGAGGTCAAAGCGTCCGATGATGAAATTCGACAGGTAGGCCACCAGAATACCGATGACGATGTTGATCTGAAACGAGCCGACCAGCAATCCCCGCCATTTGGCAGGTGCGATTTCCGCGATGTACACCGGACCCAGGACCGATGATCCGCCGATCCCAAGCCCGCCAATAAAACGGAAGACAAGCAGCGACGGCCAGTTCCATGCGAAGGCGCAGCCCAGCGCCGAAATCACATAGAAGACCGCGAGGATGCGCAGGCTCTCGCGGCCCCCCAATCGATCGCCCAGAATGCCTGAAAACATGGCGCCGATGATTGTGCCCACCAGCGCAATCGACACGGTGAAACCCAATTCACCCGGAGAAAGACTGAAGACCTGCGTCAACTGATGCGTAGTTCCAGCGATGACTGCCGTATCAAAACCGAAGAGCAGCCCGCCTAACGCGCCTACGATAATGCTCTTCACCAGGTAGAAGTTGAGCTTGCCCGGTCCGCCTTGCGCATTCGAATCCGTGTTCGCGATCTGCATTACTCGCTCCACACCGCCAGTTCATTGCCGTTCGGATCGGCAAAGTGAAAACGCCTTCCGCCCGGAAACTCGAATGGTTCGATCGTGATCTTGCCGCCGGCCTCAATCACCTTTCGTTGCGCCTCCGCCAGGTCCTGCGCATACAGCACCACAAGCGCGCCACCTTTCACTGGATTGGCGCTCATGGTGAAACCGCCAGCCAGACGCCCATCGTGAAAGCTGGTGTAGTTCGGGCCATAGTCAGTAAAACTCCAGCCAAACACCGCGCTATAGAGGCGCTTGGTGGCTTCGATGTCGGTGGCGGGAAACTCAACGTAGTCCATCTGAAAATTGTGCTCTTGCTGGCTCATGGCATTCCTCGTGCTGGGTATCAGCGGGCAAGATTAGCACACCGCCATTGTCAGACACGCGGCAATCGCGTTGCCACGCTCGATTCCCGTGCCAGTTCGGTTCGCGAGTTGAACCAAAATGCGCCCTCCCGCATAATCTGCCAGTGGAGAACGACCCAAAATCCGCGGTAGCCGCCCTGCGAACCGCAGTGCTGCACCGTTCACTAAACAAGGCTTATCCGGTCGCTGTGCGCGGCGAAGGCGTATGGCTCTTCGATTCCGACGGGCGCAAAATCCTCGATTTCGCTTCCAGTGCGGTCGTCAACTTCATCGGCCACGGAGACCCCGCCATCGCGAACGCTATGGCCAAACAAGCTTCGCAATTAGAGTTTGCTCACTCCAGCAACTTCACGACCGACATCGCCGAGCAGTTCGCACAGGAAATACTAGACTTTGCCGGCCCTGCATTTCGTGATGGCGCGGTGTTCTTCACCAGCGGAGGCTCCGAGTCGGTCGAAAGCGCCCTGAAGTTGGCGCGGCAATACCAGGTGGAAAGCGGACACTCCCAGCGCTATCAAATCGTCAGCCGCCGCCAGAGCTATCACGGCGCGACGCTCGGAGCGATGGCCGTCAGCGGCAACGAAGCACGCCGTTCGATCTACCTGCCCATGCTGCGCGAGTTCCCCAAAGCGAACATCCCGTACTGCTATCGGTGTAGGTACGATTGCAGCGACGGATGCGTGGACTGCGGCCTGAAGTACGCCGCCGAGGTCGAACAGGCAATCGCCGAAACCAGCCGTACTACGGCGGCCTTCATCATGGAGCCAGTTAGCGGTGCCACGCTGGGAGCAGCCGCGCCTTCGCCGTCCTACGTGAAGCGTGTCGCTGAAATCTGTCGCGCGCACAAAGTTCTACTCATCGCCGATGAAGTCATGACCGGCTTCGGCCGTACCGGACGCAATTTCGCCATGAATCACTTCAGCGTCGCTCCCGACCTCATCGCCACAGGCAAAGGAATTTCCAGCGGCTACGCGCCACTCGGCGCTGTCATTGCCCAGCGCCGCGTCGTCGATGCCATCGCCGACGGCACAGGTACGCTCCTGCACGGCTTCACCTACAACGGACATCCTGTATCGCTCGCGGCCGGTCGTGCTGCCCTGAAGCGAATCACCGAGAACAAGTTGGTCGAGGCCGCAGACTCGGATCGCAGCGGCAGCGTGGCATCAGTTCTGAAAGACGAGCTGCAGAAGCTATGGAAGCTCGACTGTGTAGGCGACGTCCGCGGACTCGGCCTCTTGTGGGCTGTCGAATTCGTCGCCGACAAAGCCAGCAAACAGCCATATCCCTCCGACAAGAAGTTCGCGGCTCGCATTTACGAGTCCGCGTTTAAACGCGGTGTGCTGCTCTACCCAATGCAAGGGTGCGTTGATGGAAAGCTCGGCGACCACGTCATGATCGCTCCGCCGGCGGTCATCACCGCGGAAGAAATTCGCTGGGCAGTAGAGCAAGTCTGCGAAGCGATTCGCGAAGCGGCCTCCGCAGACCACAACCTCCCATAAAACGAAGGGCGCGGATGACTCCGCGCCCTCTCCTACATCGAGACAAGGATGCTACTGCGTTACCGTCTTACACGCATCCCCGACCTTGAAGCCCGATCCCGACACCGCCGTGCCCACGGCAGAAACGTCGTCTACATCAGTGAGCTTGATGACGCCGACCGGCGAAGCCATGCGGCGGATAACCGCTCCCGTCGCCGGGTCCTTGATCTCCTTGGTCACGCGCTCAACCGTGAGTTGGTCGCCAACCTTCAGCCCCGCCTTTGCGCCAACGTTCAGCACGATCTGTCCGCCATCCACGGCGGCCACCAATCCTTCCACCTTGACCGTTCGCATTTCCAGCTTCGTATTGTCGGCAATGAGTTCACCGCTCATCTGCTTGACCGCCGCATTTACCGCCTCGCCCAGGATGGTCTGCTGGAAGTCGCTGCTGCCGAAGTCCACGGCACCGCCGCCCCATCCATGCCAACCGCCCCCGCCGCCCACCAAGGAAGTGCTCTCCCGGCTCGACTCGCCTTTCCCTTCGGCCACTCCCATGATCTCGGCGGTATCGATGTTCACGATGCGAGCGTCCACCGCCACAACGGCCTTCGATTTCTTGTGACCGACTCCGCCGATGCCATAGGCGCCCCACGGGCCCCCGCCTCCACCGACCTTGGTGTCTTTGTTATCGTTTCCAAACTGTGTCACGCTACCAACGATGATGGCATCTACTCCGAGCAACTTGCCCAGCTTGGCGGCCGACGCTGGATTCGCGCGGTCGCTGTTCGAGAAATTCTGCTCCGCAAGAATCTTGTCCATCGCTTTGCGTTCGATCACCGAGTAGGTTCCGTCCTGCACCAGATATTTCACTGTCAGGTCCGAAATTCCCTTGCCTACGTCTACGTTGGTACCGAACGCCGCTGCTGAGGCGGTTTGCACCGTGGCGTAATCGAAGTCGAACACAGCAACCCGTTTCTTGCGGCCCTGGGCTGGCGCCGGAGCACCAGTCGCACTCGCTGCTGGAGCCGCCGCCGGAGCCGGCGCCTGTGCATCCGCAAATGACGCAAACATGATTCCGACCGACAGCATGCCTAAGATGATTTTGAATTTCACGCCGCTTCCCCCTTAGAAGTAGGACTGACCGGACGGTTCCCATTGAATCGGCGAAGTGTGTGCGCTCTTTAGTTTGGCTTTGCCGAAGCAGCAAATTGTACAACGAAAGTGCCACAACCGAACGGGTAGATTTCGGAACCGTCGACTCTTTCAGCCTCGAAAATCGGTGACTCCAAAACGAAAGGCGCAGCCTGAGCCGCGCCTCATCAATCCCGTCAATGCCGACTTACTGTTGGGCCGAGCCTCCCGGCAGCGTCCCCTGCTGCGAACCCAATTCGTGCGGAGACGACATCACCGCCGTGTCCGGGTTCAGCAGTCCCGTCTTGTCAGGTCCAAGGCCGAGTTTGATCAGCGCCCGCGAATCCGGAACCGACTTGGTCTGCCAGCCGTTTTCCTCCTGATACCGCGTCAGCGCGTCCTTGGTCGCCTGGTCCCACGATCCCGTCGGCTCACCAGTCATGTAGTGGTCACGAATCAGCGCCTCTTGTATCTGGCGCGTGCGTTCCTGGTCGATTCCGTGCTGTCCGTGTGATGTCGCCTTGGTCGACGTCTTCTTCTTCTTGGATTTGCTGCTCGCGGACTTGCCCGATTTCGATGGCGTCACTGACTTATGAGAAGTGGAAGATGGCTTGGTTGAATTGGTCTTTGTGGTTGTAGCCATTGCTGCTCCTGCCAGGAGCAGCGTTGTCAGCGTGATGACAAGCGATTGGAGAATTCGTAGATCGAAGCGCAAACGGAGTACCTCGGGGGAAATCTATGAATTCCAGTACAACGCAGTCATTGTAATCGTGCGTTAACCGAAAAGGGAACAAGAAAAATGCTAGCCGTTCTCCAAACTGAAACAGAACCAGTCCCGCCCTCGGAATCGGGAAATTTGCCCGGCGAGAGGTCTCCCGCCGGGCCCACTCCAATACCGAGGCTATGGCAGCGTGCCACCCATGAAGACCGTCCCACCGTTCGGACCCAGGCCGCGCGGCCTGACCAGCAGCACCACATCCTGCCCCGACTTCAGTTGCGACTGCAACTTGCTGAAGTCGGCCTCACTGTTGATGGGCTGCTTGTTGATCTCCAGCACAACGTCGCCCCGGCTAACGCCAATGTTGTCGCCGAACCCGTCGGGCTTCACATCCTGCACCATGACGCCCTTGGTGTTCGGAAGCTTCATCCGATCAGCCATGTCGGGCGTGATGTCGCGGACGGTAATACCCAACTTGCTCTCCTGAGGCTTGGCTTCCTCAGCGCCTTCATCGTCATCACCCAACCGCGTGGCAAACAGCTTCGAGCGATCGGCGATTGTGACTTCTGCCGTACTCGGCTTGCCGTTGCGCACATATCCAAGTTTCGCGACCGTCCCCGGCTTGAGGCTCGAAATCTCCGCCACCAGTTCATCACCGGTTGCGACTGACTTACCGTTGACCGATACAATTGTGTCGCCAGTCAGCAGCCCAGCCTTGGACGCCGGTCCGTTCGGAGTCACATTTGCGATCGTAACGCCGCTCGACACGCCATAGACCCGCTGCACCGCGGGATTGGGAACGGCGTTAAACTCCACGCCAATCGAGCCACGCGACACCTTGTGGTCGGGGCTGATGAGCTGGTTGTACACCTGCACCACCGTGTTCGACGGCATCGCAAAACCAACGCCTTGATAGCCGCCGCCGCTCGTGTAGATCGCAGTATTAATACCGATCACTTCCCCGTTCATATTGACCAGCGGGCCTCCGGAATTACCGGGGTTAATGGCCGCATCGGTCTGGATAAACGACTGGAACTGCCGCTGCGGAACAATATTGCGTCCGCGCGCCGACACGATTCCGGCCGTCACGGTCTCTTCCAATCCAAACGGGCTGCCAATAGCCAGTACCCAGTCGCCCACCGCCATGCTGTCTGAGTTGCCCATCTTCGCCGCCGGCAAGGTCTTCTTGGCGTCAATCTTAATCACGGCCAGGTCCGTTTCCTTGTCGCTGCCGATCACGGTCGCATCGTAGGTCACCGTCGCCGGATCGTTCATCAGCTTCACGCGGATGCGGTCAGCCTTCTCCACCACGTGCGCGTTGGTGATGATGTAGCCCTTGCCATCCACGATGATTCCCGAACCCAGCGAACGCTCGCGCAGGTCCTGCCCGTCACCTAATCCTTGACCTCCCTGCCCGCCTTGGCCCCCCTGTCCGCCAAAAAAGCGGTCCAGAAAATCCTGCATCGAGTTGTCGTCGCTGCCGTCGTCATCCGGACTGCCCGGCGTGGCCTTGCCACCTTTGCGATGCGGGTTCTTGATGGTCGATTCGGTGCTGATGTTGACCACCGAGGGCTCCAGTTGGCGCGCAATCTGCGAAAACTGGCTCGACAGTTGCTGCGGTGAAGGCACTTGCAGCGGCGTCGCGTCCGAAGAGGAAGCGGCCTTTTCCTTGCCTTTCACTCCCGACGAAACCACCGTGCCAATCAAGATGCCCAGCGAGAGTGTCGCCAGAATTACCAATGTCGAGGCGAAGCGGTTAGCTTTCATCTTCTCCCCAAAGCCCATACGCTGCGGATCCATTCCTTAATCCTCCAACCAAAGAACCCAAACTGAAATTATACGTCGCTACACTGCACCGCTGAATTGTGAGGGGAGATCACGGAAAGTTCACTGCCTACTTAGACCCATTCTGCGGGAAATTGTTACGAACCGACACTTCGACATAAACCGCCTTGCCGGCCACAAATGTGGCCACGACTTGGGTTTTCAGGATGTCGGCAGGCGCAGCCTTGGTCAGGTCGCGATCCAGCACCACGAAATCCGCCAGCATTCCCGGCGCCAGTGTTCCCTTCTGCTTCTCGGCAAACTGGGCATAAGCCGATCCGGTCGTGTACGCCGCCAAGGCCTGCTCGATATTCAGTTTCTGTTCCGGGTAATACTCTTTCGTTCCCGCCTCGTTCTTGCGCGTCACCGCCGCATAGACGCCGCGAAATGGGTTAATAGGTTCCACCGGATAGTCGGTTCCGAAAGCGAGTGGAACACCATTGTCGAGAAACTGCTTCCACGGATAGGAAGTCTTCGCCCGCTCCGGCCCAATCCGCGCGACCGCCCAGTTCATGTCGGTTAACAGATGACAGGGTTGCATCGATGCAATGACTCCCAACTTCTTGTATTGCGCAAACTGGTCGGGAGCGATGACCTGGTCGTGCTCGATGCGAAAGCGAAAATCGCGCGGTGTCGTCGCCCGCGGGTCAGCGTGAGCTTGCGGACTCGCTTCCGCCGCGGCAAACGCATCCAGCGCCATCTGCGCCGCACGATCGCCAATCGCGTGAAAGCCCATCGTGAATCCGGCATCCACCCGCGCCACGGCCATCTTGTTCAACTCATCCTGCTGAAACTGCGGCAGCCCCGAATTCCCCGGGTCGTCCGAATACGGAGCCAGCAGCGCCGCCGTACGCGATCCCAGCGACCCATCCATGAAGCCTTTCAGCATCGCGGTGTGCAGCAGCGGATCGTCCAGCGAATGATGTGCCCTATGCTCCTTCAACTCATCCACCGAATCGCGGAAGTTGAGCCATTCGCTGATGCGCAGCGTCAGCTTTCCTTCCCGCTCCATGTCTTCGTAGACCAAGAACTCCTGCCATTCCGAGTTGTCCTGCGCCGAGGTCACTCCCCAGCGCGCGGCATCGGCCAGGGCCAGCTCTGCTGCCTGACGGCGCTGCGCCTTCGTCGGCGGCGGAACCTTCGCGAACACCAGGCCCTGCGCCCCTTCCCGGAGAATGCCCGTCGGCTCTCCCTTGGCGTCGAGATCGATCTTGCCACCCTGTGGCGCCTGGCTCTTGCCGGTAATTCCTGCCAACTCCAACGCAGCACTATTGGCGATGGCGATATGGCCGTCCACCCGCACAAAAATCGCCGGATGCCCATTCGTCACCGCATCCATGTCCTGCCTCGTCGGCAGGGTCTGGTCCGTCCACAGGGTATGGTCCCAACCTTGGCCCAGAATCCACTCCCCGGCTGCGGCCTGGTTCGCCCGTAAGCCAATGCGGTGCTGCATCTCCAGCAGCGACCGCGACCCCACCAGGTCGACGTTCATTTTCTGGAAGCCGCCCGAAGCCAGGTGGCAGTGCGCATCGTTGAATCCCGGCATGACGAAGTGCCCGCCCAGATCGAGGACCTGCGTGTGGCTGCCCTTGAGCTTGCTGATCTCCGCGGTGCTGCCGATAGCGACGACGACGCCACCACGCACTGCAATGGCCTGCGCCCGCGCCGGTTTCGCCTGGGTATAAATGTCGCCGTTTATAAAAATCACATCGGGAGACTTGCCGGCATCATCCGCCACAACAATAACGGTGACGAGGAAGGTAGCGAACAAGAAAAGAGCGAACAGAAACGGAATTGGTCTCATAAACCTGCTTTGAAAGGACATGCGTTAACAGCTTGCAGCGAAACTCGCTTTTGACGAGCTTTGTGTCTGGGCACGACTTCACAGGAGACGCGAAAAACGAGTGCCGGAGGCACGAAATATCATAGCCCACCACGCAGCCGGACGGGGTCCCCGACCCGCGCCGCCTTTGCGCGGGTTGGGGTGGGAAGGCGGAGTGCTGGGTTGAGTAGGAAATTTGATCCGAGTCCCGGCAGGGACGGCATATGGGATCGCGCTACTTCGGCCCTCGGGCGCGCCCAATTAGTTTTGATAACTATGGGAGCCAACCATGCTTATTGTGCTAAGCAAATTTTTTCGAACGCCACATTTCAGAGTATCCGAAGCCGTTGCCCTTCTGAATTAATTTCTTATCCGTGTCATCCGTGTAAATCCGTGGTTGTTTTTTGATTGTTCTTTTTCTCTGTGTCTCTGCGCCTCTGTGGTGAACTCTTCACTCTTCCGCAACCCCGCACATCGCGAGTGTCAACAACAGGATGCGCTTCAGGCCCAGGTCCCGGCCCGCAGAATCGTACCACTCGTTGACGGTGTGTGCGCCTCCGCCGCTGCCTCCCGCTCCAATCGCAATCGCCTCGCGCCCCAGCGACAAAGGAATGTTGGCATCGGTGGACGCCCGCTGCACCCGAGCGGTGTTCTGTAGCTGTCCATCGACCGCCCGGATCATCTTCATCAACCGCGAATCAGCCGGCAAATCGGCCGCAGGACGGTCGCCAATCACGCTCACTTCCGCCGTGAGAACATCTTGTTTCTTGCGGCCTGCGGTATGCGCGGTCCCTTCTTTCACTGCATCGCGCAAGGCTTTTTCCAGCCGATCCAGCTGCTCGAACGATGCCGAACGCGTATCCACCCGCATCGTTGCGGACTGCGGGATCGAGTTCACCGAAGTCCCACCTTCGACGACGCCGACATTAAACGTGGTCTTGGGGTTTGCCGGTACCGTCGTCTGGCTGAAACGCTCGATGATGCGCGCCAGAGCCACAATCGGATTGGCCACCCCGAAGTCGCTCCACGAGTGCCCGCCCGGTCCGCGCACGGTAATTTCGTAGCGGCGGCTGCCCAGTCCTTCGGCGATGATCGTGTCGGTTCCCGCGCCGTCCAGCACCACGAGCGCGCCAATCGAGTCTAGCCAACGCTGCTGCTCGAAGATGTGCCGCATGCCGCGCAGGTTCCCTTCGCCCTCTTCACCCACATTCCCAATGAACAGAATCGGCGCCGAATGGGCGATTTCACTGGCGCCCAACGCACTCGCAATCGCTAGCAGCGCCGTGATGCCCGAGCCGTTATCCGAAATACCCGGTCCATACAGCTTGTTCTCTTGGCGGCTGACCGCGATGGGAGTACCCGCAGGAAACACGGTGTCGATATGTGCGCTGAGCGCGAGAAACGTCGCATTTGCATCCGTGCCCGGACGTATTCCAAAAACATTTCCCAGTTCGTCCTGATGGACTTCCGCCAACCCCAAGCCCGCGAAGCGCTCTCGCAACCACTCCCCACGCGCCGCTTCGCCCCACGGAGGAGCCGGAATCGCAGTCACCTCAAGCTGAATATCTTCGAGTTCCCGGGCGTGTGCCCGAAACCAGGCAAACGCCTCGTGCACAGCACTCAACTCCGCTATCTGCGCAACGATCTGCTGCGCGGTACGCGATGCTTGCGATTCGCTGGCTTGTGGTGGAATTGTCTCTCCCGATGACGCCCGCGGCTGAGCTCCAAACGCCATGACCGATGGTAATACGTTTGGCGAAATAGAAAACGATCGCTTTTAGGAAGCGACTGATATTTCCACGCCCATAGCCCGGCAGCACTCCAGAATCTCCGCGTCTGTCAGGCTCGCCGCCGAGTTCTTGGCGCGTTGGAAGATGTGCTCCACCAGCTCGGGAGTATCCGGAATCCCGTGCCGCTCCAGCCAGAAGTGCACGTTGGATTTGCCGCTCATCGGCCCGATCTCGATGATCTGCTTCAGCCCAAAGAAGTGCGACGGCACTCCCGAGTAAATGCTGTTGGCCAACACTTCGTCGTTCTTGCGATAGGCCTTGATGACGGCCGCAGCATGAACCCCAGTAGCGGTGCGGAAAGCATCGCCTCCCACAACCGGGTAATTGCTGGGAATGGGAATCCCAGTCGCCTTGGCCACGGCTTCGCAATAAGGCTTGAGTTTGCTCAGGTCCTGGCTCGCCCAGGGCTCAATGCTCATGAGCTTCAGGTTCACCAGCATCTGGTCCATCTGAGTATTGCCGACCCGTTCTCCGATACCGCATGCAGTGGCATGCACTACCTCGGCTCCCGCCACCAGAGCGGCCATAGCGTTGGCGACAGCCAGACCGCGGTCGCAATGCCCGTGCCACTCCACGCGGACGTTCTGCCCCGACGGCTTGACTACTTCGTTAATCACGAAGTGCATCAACGCCACCGTACCCATCGGAGTCGCATGCCCCGCGGTGTCGCAGATCACGATGGCATGTGCCCCGCAGTTGATGGCGTTGGTATAGAGCCTCTGGATCGTTTGCGGATCGCAGCGAGTAGTGTCCTCGGTGACGTACATGACTTCCAGGCCCTGCGACACTGCAAACTTCACCGCTTTCTCGGTGGTGCGCAGCAGGAAGTCATCGGTCCAGTCTTCGGTGTAGCGCCGAATCGGACTGGAGCCGATGAACGTTGCCGCTTCGATGGGTATGCCCGTTCGCTGCACGATCTCAGCAATCGGCCGAATGTCGTTCTCGTGAGTGCGGGCAGCGCAGTTCGGCTTAATCTTGAGACCGGCGCGTCCGATCTCCCTCGCCAGAGCTTCGCAGTGCGCCACGACACGCGGACCCGCACCCGGCAGGCCGATATCGAGCATGTTGATGCCGAGCGCCTCCATCAAGTGGAGGATCTCGATCTTCTCTTCGATGGTGGGATCGTGAACAGAAGGCGACTGCAGCCCGTCGCGCAACGACTCGTCGTTGAGCAACACCCGGCCTGAGGGCTTCATGGAAGCCGCATAAACCTTGTTCCAGTCGTAGATGAGTTCAGAAACTTCTGCGGACACGGTCCTCTTCCGTTGTCGCGTGTTTGAAAGGGCACGGCTTTAGCCGTGCCGAACTCGCGCTTCTCATATGTTTCCCGCGGACTTTAGTCCGCCTCCGGCGCCCCCGCAGCACCGCTTTCTGCCTTCACCCCACTGATGAAGCAAACCTGCTCGGCGTTACAAGCCCTTGTAGTCCTAGGGTTACTCTTTGCCTTCCGCCGCAGCCGGCGAACCCGCAGCAGGTGGAGTCTTTGGTACGACCGTCACACCGAAGACGGAAAGCTTCCCAACGCCCGCAACATTCTTGCCACGCGGTTCTTCCGTGTTCGGTAAATAGAGCGTCTTGCAGTGCTCGCAGCGATACACCTCGCCATTATCGCCGTAGGCCTGGCGAACATCGCCGCAGCCCTTCTCGATCACGTCCGCCATATAAAACCAGCGTTTCAGATGCCCGCCGCACAGCTTGCCCTTCTCGTCCTTCTCATTACAGGCACGTTGTAACGGCATCTTGTACTTCACTTTATGTTTGGGCAGCTGGGCCGGAGTTTCGTCGATTTGGTCAGCCATGATGTGAGCGGAAACCTCGAGTAGCAACTGCATATTGTATCGCAGCTCTACCCGGCACTCAGTGCGTCTGGAGCCGCACTTCAGATCCGATTTCGCCGCCGCAACGCGCCAATTGCCCCGATCGCTCCTTTGAACCGCGCACCCAAGCCGTTGCCGAAGAGCATATCGACAAACCCCGACATCTGCCGCTGGAAGCTCGCACTGTAGCCGTACCACCACACCTTCTTCATGCGCGGCAGCAAATCCACGTCCACGTATTTCACTAGGACCATCTCGGCCAAACCGAGTTCTCCATGTGCCCGTCCAATGCCGCTTTGCTCAAATCCGCCATGCGGGGCCTCGGCAATCCCGAACGCCGAAATTGCGTCGTTCACCATGACTGTTCCCGCCCTGATGCGGGACGCGAGCGCCTCACCCCGCTTCGTATTGGTGGTCCATACGCTCGCTGCCAGGCCGAATTGGCTGTCGTTGGCAAGCCGTATCGCGTCGTCATCGGTATCGAAGGGTGCAACCGGAAGCGCCGGGCCAAAAGTCTCCTCCTGCATGATGCGCATGTCCTGGGTCACATCGGCCAGCAGCGTCGGAGCGTAGAAGTTGGCGCCAAGTTCAGGAAGCCGTCGCCCGCCAGTCAGCAGCCGGGCCCCGCGTGCTACCGCGTCGTTCACATGATCTTCGACGGTCCGCAACTGGCGCTCATGAATCAGTGGACCCATCTCCACTTCCGAGCCAAGCCCTTCGCCAACGCGTAGCTTCTCGATTTTCTGGCAGCAGAGTTCCAGGAATTTCTCATACACGCTGCGCTGCACATAGCAGCGCTCGATCGACAGGCAGGTCTGACCACAATTCATCATCGCTCCCCACACCGCGCCACTGGAGGCGACGTCGAGGTCCGCGTCCTCCAGCACGATCATGGGGTCTTTGCTACCGAGTTCCAGCACCATCGGCAGCAGCCTCTTGGCAGCAGCCTCTGCGATGCGTTTTCCTGTGGCCACGCTTCCAGTGAAGATGACCTTGTCGATGTCGGACTCGAGTAACGCGCCGCCCACCGTGCCTGCGCCAACCATAACTTGCATCAGATTCGGATCGAGCCCGGCAGACAACAGCAGCTTTTGCAGCTCCAACGCCACCAGCGGCGTGAACTCCGAAGGCTTGAGAACCACGGCGTTCCCCATCGCCAGTGCCCCGATGGTCTCGATCGCCGGAGTGGAGAAGGGGTAGTTCCATGGCGCAATGATGCCGATGACGCCGTATGGTTCGCGCACCAACTTGCCACGTTTCGTCTTCATCGCGAGGTTGTCGTGCGGAAGCGGCTCGTCGCGGAGGAATTTGTGCGCCGTACGGATGCAGAATTCCGTCGAGTCCAGCACAACCATGACCTCGGTATTGAGCGCCTCGACAGTCGGTTTGCCCGCTTCTCGTGAGATAAGTTTTGCCAGTTCCTCCCGCTGTTCGCTCAGTTTGCGTTGAAACCGCCTCAGAACCGCGACTCGCTCTTTCACCGGCAGTGCCTGCCAGGCTGGTTGGGCCAGCTTCGCGCGCCGCACCGCCTCGTTCACTTCTTCCGGCGTAGCGCACGCCAGTTCAGCCAGTCTTTTCCCGGTCGCCGGATTGGTGCTCACAATCGTTTCGCGAGTTGCAACTTGTGCGATCGTGCTCATAGCGGTCCGTACTCCACACTGACCAGGTAAAGGCCGCCCGCAGGTGCGGTCGGTCCGGCAGCGCTGCGGTTCCTCGCGGCGAGAATAGCCGGCATATCTTTGGCTTGCAGCGATCCCTTGCCCACTTGAAGAAACGTTCCCATCAGGTTGCGCACCATGTGGTGCAGAAACCCGTTACCCCGAATGGTGTAGCTCAACTCTTCCGGCGTGCGCACCCACAGCGACGAATAAATGTTCCGCACATTGCCCTGCTTCTGGCTTAAGGTGTCAGGAGCATCTTCGTCATCGGGGTCGATGTCCCGGCCGCCGTCGTCTTCTACCTCATGCGCGGCGACCGTACCAGAGGACCTCACCGGGCTCCTTCTCACGCTCTTGGCGTCAGCGATCCGTGCCGCTCGTTCCGGGTCTGAGGCCGCGAATGAGGTGAAGTCGAACTCGCCGACGATATATTCCGAGGCCCGAATCATGGCGTCCTCGTCCATGGGATACGGATCGTGATACACGTATCGCGCCAAGAACGGCGGGCATATCGGGTCGCGGTAAATGCGATAACGATAGGTCTTCGCAGTAGCCGAATGGCGCGCGTGAAAGTCGTCTTCGACTATTTCTACACCGCTCACCCGGATGGACGGTGGGAGAATATCGTTCAGAGCGATCAATAAGTTCCGTTCTGGAACGGGGGAATTGAGCCGGATTGAAGCCACCTGGGCCAGGGCGTGAACCCCGGCATCTGTTCGGCCCGATCCTTGCGGTAAGACATTTTCACCAGTGATGCGTCCAAGACAATCAGCCAGCAGGCCTTGTACGGTCGGGAACCCTGGCTGAATTTGCCACCCATGGAACTCTGAGCCGTCGTAGGCCAGGGTAATTTTCAGATTGCGACTCACGCTGTCGTCCTTGGTACGAAAATAGCGGCGCGCCGCAAAATGTAAAGAGGTGTAAAGCTAGCGCTGCCGTCCGCCTTTCGCGGTGGCGTGTCAGCTATACTAAGCCATTACTGCGACTTACGAGTCCTAAATCGCTTTCGCCTCGGTCTTGTAACAGGTTGTTCGTGAACCTTCCCGGACTTTCATCCGTATCAGAGACAGGCGACAGGAATTCTCACGAAGGAAACCGAGTTCACATGCACTTTTCTGGAGAAGAGGGAATGCCAGTTTTTCGTTTTGTGAATGGAGCGGTCCGCAAAATCCTTGCTCTCGGCCTGGTTGGAATCCTTTCGACCGCAGCCTTTGCTCAGGAAGCAGCGCCTCCAGCCGCGCAGCCCGCAGGGCAGCAGACGGCCAAAACAGATCAAGTTACGCTAGCCACGGTACCTTTGCCCCAGGCGCCAAAGCCTCAAGGCAACGCTTATCTGAACTATTCTGACCAAAACTATGCCAAGGGCCAGAAACAATGGCCCAAATTCTGGTCGGTCTGGGGCGTTCGCGACGTTGCGCTGCCGAACTTTACCAACTCGCCGCTTATCGACCGGGTCATTCAAGACGGCAAGATGTATCTCTCCATGGACGACGCGGTCTCGCTCGCACTGGAAAACAACCTCGATATCGCGATTCAGCGCTACAACCTCATCACTGCCGACACCGACATTCTGCGCACTGCGTCGGGCTCGGCTGCTCTCGGTGTGAACACCGGCCTGGTTCAGGGAACTCCGGGTGGCACACCCGGATCGACAAGCTCGGGAGGAACCGGCACCAGCGCTACTGGTTCGACTGGCGGCGGAGCGGGCGGCACCACCATTGGTGTGGGCGGAGCGGCTGCGGGTGCCGCGGGTATTGTTGCCTCCACGCAAGGTGAAGGCGCGCCGATTGACAACTTCGATCCGGTCTTGACAGGCACTGGAGAGGAACAGCACATAATCTCGCCAACGACCAACATCTTCGCTGGTGCCACGGCGCTGAATGAGGCCGTCACGACCGCCAACCTCCTCTACACCCAGGGATTTCCCACCGGCACCCTGATGACGGTTGGTTTCAACAACAACCGCACCAGCACGAATTCGTCCTTCAATACGGTGAATCCCAGTCTGAGTAACAGTTTCAGCCTTCAGTTGCGCCAGCACCTGTTACAGGGATTCGGCTACAACTCGAACCTGAGGTGGATTCGCATCGCTCGTAACGACAAGGCCATCATGGATTCTGCCTTCCAGAACCAGATCATGCAGACGGTCTCGCAGATCGAAAACATTTACTGGGACTTGGTCAATGCTTACGAGAACGTAAAGGTTCAGCAGCGGGCATTAGACCTCGCCAACAAGACCCTCTCCGACACTCAGAAGCAGGTGGACATCGGAACCTTGGCGCCGATTACGGTCGTGCAGTCCAAGAGCTCTGTCGCCACTGCACAGCAAAACTTGATTGCTGCGCAAACCAATCTTCAGTTGCAGCAGTTGCTGATGAAGAACGCTATAACGCGCAATAACACCGACCCAATCCTGGCGACCGCGCCGGTCATTCCCACCGACACACTACAGATTAGCGAGCCGTTCCAAACTCCGCCGGTGGACCAGCTGATAAATACAGCGCTCACGAACAGGCCCGAAATTGTTCAGTCACGTCTCAACCTGACCAACCGCGAAGTGGGATTGAAGGCAATCAAAAACCTGCAATTGCCGAGCGTGGATCTGTTTGCCTTTTATGGCGGACAAGGTCTGGGCGGTCCCCAGAATCCATATATCACCTGCGGAAATCCGGCCGCGCCACCCAGCCAATGCCTTCCCGCGGGAACTTTCCCCGACACGGGCTACTGGCATGCCGTTGGCAATATGTTCAATAGCTCGGCGCCCGACAAGGGAGTCGGCGTCAATGTCAACATCCCGCTGCGCAACCGTCAGAACCAGGCGGACCAGGTGCGCTCGGTAATTGAATACCGGCAAGCCCAAATGGCGGCCCTGCAGGCGGCCAACACCATCACCTTGCAGGTACGTAACGCAGAGTTTGCTTTGACGCAGAATTACGCTGCCTTGCAGGCGGCGGTTGCAGCCCGCGATTATGCCTCCCAAAACCTTGACGCCGAACAGAAAAAGTACTCGCTCGGTGCTTCGACCTCGACCCTCGTACTCCAGGCATCGAGCGCCCTGACGCAGGCTCAATCCAACGTCCTCGCAGCCGCCACTAACTACGAGAAATCCAAGGTGCAGCTCGACCTGTACACCGCTGCCACAATCAGCGAGTTAGGTATCAACCTACAAGATGCGGAGTCGGGCAAAGTGAAGAATATGCCCAAGGTGCCAGGCGTGGTTCCGGTCAATCCGCAAAACCCTGGCCCGCTGGAGCCGCAGCATGTGCCGACCACTCCTCCGGCGCAAACCCCGCCCTCTCCACAGCAGTAGCCAGAGGTATCGAACCAGGCATGCCGTCCTAAGCGGACGGCATGCTTTTTTGTTTCTGCTTGACCGCATGCGCGGTTAGCATGGACTTCTTGAGTCTCTCAGTCGTCATCATCACCTTCAACGAAGAAGCCAACTTGGCGCGCACGCTGGCCAGTGTCGCCTGGGCCGACGAGATTGTTATCGTCGACTCCGGCTCAACCGACCGGACGCGCGACGTCGCTGAATCGTTTCATGCCAGGTTTTACGCGGAAAGTTGGAAGGGCTTCGCTGCCCAGAAGAATTCAGCGCTCGCCAAAGCTTCTGGCGAATGGATTCTGTCGCTCGATGCCGATGAGGAAGTTGAGTCTGCTCTGACGAACGAGATTCGCGATACGCTGAGCACCAATCCGTCGGTCGCTGGCTTCTGGATCCCTCGCAAAAACTTCTTCCTCGGACGATGGATCCAGCACGGTGGATACTATCCTGACCGCAAGCTGAGACTGTTCCGGCGCGGCGCGGCTGCCTTCGAGGACCGACTGGTGCACGAGGACGTCCGTCTCGACGGCGCGTCGGCTTCGCTGACAAATAATCTGCTCCATCACTCCTATCCCACCCTCGAAGGCTATCTCGAGCACATGAACCGGTATTCGTCATTGGGCGCCGAGATGGCGGTGGCAAAACACCCGCGCGGCTTCAGTTTCGTCGACATCGTGGTGCGACCGAAGCTGACATTCTTCTACAACTATCTGTTGCGACTGGGCTTCCTCGACGGGCGAGAAGGCTTGCTGCTGCACCTGTATCACGCTGGATATGTGAGCTGGAAGTACGCCAAGGCGTGGGAAAGATCCCGGACTTGAAGATTTGAAGGGGCGCAGCTTCAGCTGCGCCGGAAGAGTCTCTTGTTTCTTGTCATTCCGAGTGGGCTTGAGCCCACGAGGAACCTGACTTCCTGAGCTTCAGCCGGCGACACTCGATGCGGTCCGCGCTATTTTCTCGCGAACGACGTGATACGGTTCCGCGCTTTCGCGTCGTTTGCTTCGTCGCACAGCCGCAGGTCTTCGAAGTGCACATCGTAAGAGAGTCCGCAGGTGCCGCACACCACGCGGTACAACATCTTCTCGTTGTCGCCAAAGGGACGATGCGCCGACCCCAGATTGACCAGAATTTCGCTGTGGCATTGCTGGCAATCGCAACAATAAAGGCTGATGCTCATGAGGTGATGATGGTACTCCGTTCGTCAAACTGTCGGTGATGGGCGTCACTGAACTCGCACCCATATCTCGATGCGCTCCCTTGCTCCGCCCGCGGGCATCTACTAAACTGCACCGTCTGCCTTTCGTGAATCAGGAGTGGGGTAATTCATGTCCGACGGCACCAAACCCAGTGGAAAAACTCTCGAATCGCCAGTCACCGATCTCTTCGAAAACAACCGTCATCCCTCCGAATCCGAACAGCAGTGGGCTGAAAAGACGCTCGCGCCATCGCTCGAGAAGTCTCCCGAGAAGACCATCGGCGCGTCCACCGGAGTCAACCTCGACGAGCACGGCAACGCGCGCTTCACCACCATCTCGGGAATGCCGATTCGTCGCTTGTACACGCAAGCCGACCTTCCCGCCGATTGGAATTACGACGAGTACCTGAACTTTCCCGGCCAGCCGCCCTACACCCGCGGCATCCACGCCAGCGGCTTTCGCGGCAAGATGTGGACTATGCGCCAGTTCTCGGGCTTCGCCTCGCCCGAGGAAACCAACGAGCGCTACAAGTACCTTCTCGCGCACGGCGGCCAGGGACTCTCCGTCGCCTTCGACCTGCCTACGCTAATGGGCTACGACAGCGACCACATGATGAGCGAGGGCGAAGTAGGCAAGTGCGGCGTCGCTATCGATTCGCTCGAAGACATGGAGATCCTCTTCGCCGGTATCGACCTCGAAAAGACCACGGTCTCGATGACCATCAACTCGCCCGCGTCGGTGCTGTGGGCAATGTATCTCGCGGTCGCCGAAAAGCAGGGCGCCGACTGGAACAAAATTTCCGGCACCATCCAGAACGACATCCTCAAGGAATACATCGCGCAGAAGGAATACATCTACCCTCCCGCACCCTCGATGCGGCTGGTGATCGACACCTTCGAGTTCGGCACCAAATTCACGCCGCGCTTTAACACGGTCTCCATCAGCGGATACCATATTCGCGAAGCCGGCTCGACGGCGCTGCAAGAGTTGGCTTTCACCATTTACGACGGCGTCGAATACGTCGAGTGGGCCCGCCGCCGTGGCCTCGACGTCGATGAGTTCGGCCCGCGCCTCAGCTTCTTCTTCAACGCGCACAACGATTTCTTCGAGGAGATCGGCAAGTATCGTGCCGCGCGCAAAATCTGGTATCGCCTGATGAAAGACCGCTTCGGCGCGAAGAACGATCGCACGCGTCTCATGCGCTTCCACACGCAAACCGCGGGCGTCTCGCTCACCGCCCAACAGCCCATGAACAACATCGCGCGCGTAGCCATCCAAGCGTTGGCTGCGGTTCTCGGAGGCACGCAGTCGCTGCACACCGACAGTTACGATGAAGCGCTAGCGTTGCCCACCGAAGAAGCCGTGCGCATCGCACTGCGCACCCAGCAGATCATCGCCTACGAGTCCGGCGTGGCCCAGACCGTCGATCCGCTCGGCGGCTCGTACTTCGTGGAGCGCATGACCCTCGACATGGAAAAGGGAGCGTTCGATTACTTCGACAAGCTCGACGCCATGGGAGGCATGGTCGCAGCGATTGAAAAAGGCTATCCCCAGAAGGAGATCGCCGAAGCCAGCTACCAGTTCCAGCGCGCTACAGAAGCCAAAGAGAAAGTCACCGTCGGCGCCAACGAATTCGTAGTCGAGGAGCCTTCGCCCAACATTCTCTACATCGGCGAAGAGGTCGCCCGGGCGCAGACCAAAAAACTCAACTCGCTACGCGCACGCCGCTCGAACGACGAGGTCCGCCGCACGCTCGACGCGCTCAAGAAGGCAGCAGCACAAGAACCACAGGCTCCGATCGATGGCACCATCTCGCCCGTGAATACCATGCCCTTCATCGTCGACGCAGTGAAAGCCTACGCTACGGTCGGCGAAATCTGCGACGCCCTGCGCGAGGTGTATGGGACTTACGAAGAAAGCACGTTCGCTTAAATCAGAACTCAGGCGGTCGATAGTCCTGCAGCCTCGGCCAATCGCTCCTGACGCTGATCAAAGGTCCAGAATTTCGTCGCGCCAAGTTCCAGCGCGCTGGCCACGTGCAGGGTGTCGAGCGTTCTGATCCCCAGTCGTGGAACATACCTCTGGCCAAGTTCTATCGCGGTTTCAAACACCGACTCTGCCATCTCCCGTTCAAAGTACAAGCCCAGCTTGCGGTCCGCCTCGAACGCGGAATAGAACTGCGCCGCTTCCTTGAGAGATATCTCACCGCGGAACACGTGCTGCGCGACCGCGTGGACCCACTCTACGCGATTGAGCGGAAGCAGCCAGATATGTGGACGTGTCGCCATCCTCCGCTGCGCTTCGATCGAATGCGCATCGTCCATGTAAAGCGAGACAAAGAAACTGGAATCCGCGTAGACGCTCAATATCTTGATTTCTCGCGTTCCTCGATCAGCAAATCGGCGCCGGAAACGCGTCTGCCTCCGAGAATCTCTTTCGCTCTCGCCCCAAAATCGGGCCATTCCTTGGGTGGTTCCTTGGAACGCTCGGGCACGATGCGTCCAATGACTTTGTCCCGGTCTCGTAACTCAACCGTCTTCCCCGCCTTCAGCCACGCCTTGAGGCGGCGGGTGTCTCGAAGCTCTCGCATGTTCACGGATGGCATATCGACAATGTGTCACATCATGTGTCACATTGTCAACGCGTCTCGACGCTATGGCGCTGCAAGGCTTACGGAAGCTCACGATGAGGCACGTTTGCCTAAGTCCGGCGGCGTCCGCCGTTATCACAACGCTATGTGTCACACGTCCTTTCGCACCTTCCCTCCCATCCGGTAATAAGACGTGGTGAGGCAAGGGGTAAGTGTCTCTTCCAGACCACGCCTAGGCCACCGGTCCCTATCGGCTCTTTGAAAATTTCTGAATCGACTGTCCGGAAAATCTGATGCTATAGTTATGTATATCACTAGCTAACTATTTAACAATTACGAAATACAAGACTTAACTGCCTGATTACAAATGGCATACATGATTATGTTATAGCTGACTACATCTGTATAACATATAGCGCTCATCGATCCGGGAAGGTCTTCCTTAGACGATACGGCTACGCAGCCGGTCGCGATGCACCGGCCGGATTCTTCGTCTCGTCGGGTTCGGACCACGGCACTGCCAGTCCCGTCCCAGCGCGTTCCACGGCACGCAACAGCTCCAGCAGTAAATCCTGCTGAATTCCAAGGTACTCGTCAAAGTCCGGGGTCTTAACGTAAGCAAATACCTCAATGTCGAACGAGTAATTGCCGATTCCGACAAATCGGACAGGGATGTCACCGGTCTCCAGTTTTGGGTGCTGCTTGAGGGTTTCCCGGATCGAGGAGAGTACTTGCCGGATCTGCTGTGAGGTCGTATCCCGGCGAAGGCTCAGCGTCTGGTGAAACCAGATCTTGTCGCGTGAACTGAAGTTCTCCAGTTCCATAGCTGAAAACTGGCCATTAGGCACGCTGACCACGGTCCGGTCGAGCGTACGAATACGAGTGGAGCGCAGGCCGATGTCGGTGACGGTCCCAACCCGGTTGCCGAACCGGCAGAAATCCCCCACCAGCACCGGCCGGTCGCCAATCACGGAGATTCCTCCGAACAGGTTCTCGATGGTCTTCTGCGCCGCCAGCGCAACTGCGATTCCGCCCACGCCGAGGCCGGCGAGAATCGTGGTGGTGTTATAGCCCCATGCGCTCAGTACCGCGAGGAATGCAATCAGGTAGAGAAACAGCTTCAGCATCTGCCGGCCCAGAGGCAGCACGGAGTAAGTCATCGCCTTCATGCGAGGATCGAGGTGAGAACGCCAGCGTTCGCCGACCACATCGATTACCACCGCGCCGGCCCAGGCCAGCGCGAACAGGAACGCCATCGTCAGTGCCCTGCCCAGGTAAAGGCGCACGATCGCAGAGGGAGGCGTGAACTCTATTGCCGCGCGAAATACAGTGATTGCGAGGGCAAGCCGGACCGGTGCCCGAAAGTGCTCTACCGACGCCACATTGGTTATTCGGCGAGCGATGAAAACCAAACCCCATGCGACCAGTCCTGCCGCAAACCACGCCAGTACTCCACTCACCAGCAGCACGATCCACCGCCACAGCGGCGTATCGAAGACTTCGTGCGCCACCAGCGTTTGCGGCAACCTTTTTTCGAAGGGCGTTTCGACCAGTAGCTGATGTGCTTTGGGAATCAGCGGAATGCTATCTGCCGCCACTAGCCACACCGTGAGCCCGGGCTTTAACTGCACCCGCTCAAGCTGCAGTTGCAAAGGATGGCCATTTTGCTGAAACGTGACCAACCGTTCCCTTCCGGGGGGCAGACCGTCGTCCAAGTCTCCCAGCGGGCTGCGACTGAGGGTCGCGATATCGAACGGCGTGTCGTCCAGCAAGTCTTCTAGCTGCCGTGCCAGCTCCGGGCCGTTCTTTTCGCGGTCCGCAGGAGACATTTGCCGCAAATCGAGATAGTGCCAGGCCTTGGCGTATTGGCGGGCGTGGCACGCTTCCAGGAAATTGAAAACCGATTCCTGCGGTGTAGTCCGCCCTAAAGGATCATTGACGGTGGAGGCAGCGGCCGGGGCGGCGGGGCTGGATGCCGGAACGCTTGCCTGCGCAAAGAGGGACGCCGCCGCGAACAGCACGAGGCAAACAGTGAGTAACGGTCGCTTCAGACTAACGGCGCGTGACCGCGACAGTATGGTTGCTACTAAATCGACTTTGCGACCCAGAACTCGGCCTCCAATCTCCCTAGGCCTATAGAAGCAAGCGCGATGCCATCGGGTTGCCAAGACGAAGACACTGCACTTAACGACCGCCCAGGATCAATGTGGCGTGTAATTTCTTCGTGCTACGAACCGAAGTTTCGCGATCTGCTCTCTCGCGAGGTCAAATGAAACCCGGTGGATCTTTGACTCCCGCAGAGATTCACTCACGTAAACTATGGGGAATGGTTTACAAGCTATTGATTGCGATCTCGCGCGCCGTGGTGTGTCTTGCGGCAGCTTGGGTATTCGCGTCGGCGATCGTGTGCGCGCAGGAGCGTCCGCTGTCGGTATCTCCTTGCGAGCTTGTGAAAAGCCCTGGTATGTATGACGAGAGTCTGGTCAGCGTCCTCGGGCTGGTGCTGTATGGCCAACAGGTATTCAACACCCATGCCTACAACTGCGCCGACGATCGCGGAGGCTTGCACCTCGAATTCGGCGGCAACCCTTCCGAGTATGCCGACCGGTTTAAGCTTTCACGCGAGCGCCTGGAGGCCAGCGCAGTCCCGCTGAAGAAAGACGCGGACTATGACACCATGCAGCGCCTGATGAAGTCAGCCTCCGCTTCCGGGCAAACCAAAATGCTGCGCGCTACGCTCATCGGCAGGTTTTACGCCGGACCTGCCGTCGGCAACAAGGCAGGCGAAGTCAAATACGCCAATGCGCGGCTGGTCATCTCAGATGTTGAGCTGGTTTCCAATAGCCTGGAAGATCCCGTAGATTTCACACCCGTCGCGCCGCCTCTCGTCAAGCCTGTCAAAGGCTGCACCGTCACCGAAATTGCAGTTCCCTCCCGCGAGGAACAAGACAAACTGCAGCGCCTGAGTCGTGAGCCGTCGGAGAATCTCGACTATCTGCGCGATCCAAAACAGGTGGCCGCCCGGGCGGTTGCAGAACAAGAGAAAATCTCCGCTGATGAAATCGGAGGGAAGCTACACGCTTCTGGCGAAGCCGTTGCCCTCAACTCCTACACGTGGACTTCTGCTAACGGACTCGCAACCTACTCCGTGACCGTCAACCGGCCTTACTGGCTGCTGCCCAGCACATTCTCGGGTGACACGGTGATCTGGGTCCCCAAGCACATCGCCAAGACGGTGTGCATCGCCAAACCAGCGCATTAGTTCCGAAACTCTCGTCCAAGGTTTATCATTCTCGGTTCAGCACATTCTTAAGCGCTGACGGCTGAGGCTATTCAAAATGCCCACTGACCGCAAGATTCGCGTACTTGTTGCCAAACCCGGCCTCGACGGCCATGATCGCGGCGCCAAAGTGATTGCCCGCGCCCTGCGCGATGCTGGGATGGAAGTTATCTACACCGGCCTCCGCCAGACTCCCGAGATGGTCGTCACTGCTTCGCTTCAGGAAGATGTCGACGTCATCGGCCTCAGCATCCTCTCGGGAGCACACAACGTCATTGTGCCGCGCGTGCTCGACCTGCTGAAGCAGAACCACATGGATGATGTATTGCTGGTCGTCGGAGGCATCATCCCTGACCAGGACGTGGAAGGTCTCAAACACGCGGGTGTCGCCGCCGTTTTTCAGCCGGGCACGCCGATGGACGCCATCATCGAGTTCATCCGCAGCAATGTGAAGCCACGCAGCGTAACGGCTGGCTGAGTCTTCGCCGCCTTTGTCAAAGCAGTCGATGCAATCCGCAGAAAACTTGTGCGCTGTCGAGCTGCATACCGGCGCTGCGATTTTGCGGCTCGTTTCCGACGATGGCACCAACCGCCTGACTCGAGCGCGCGTCGCCGCGTTGACGGCGACGATTGAAGATCTTGCGCGAAAGCAGCCATCGCGGTTGGTAATCACAGGAAATGCCCACTTCTTTTCCGCCGGTGCCGACCTGAACGAAATCGGCGAACTTTACGGTGCCGAGGCCTTCCGTTTCGCGCAAATGGGACAGCGCCTGATGAACGCTGTCGCGAATTTCCCTGCCCCGACCATTGCCGCAGTGCATGGCTACTGCATGGGCGGCGGACTGGACCTCGCGCTCGCCTGCCGTCAACGCATTGCTGGACCGCACGCCATCTTCGGCCATCGTGGCGCGGCGCTCGGCCTCATCACCGGCTGGGGAGGCACCCAGCGTCTACCGCGACTGGTCGGGAAAGCCCGTGCGTTGCAGATGTTTCTTGCCGCCGAGAAACTACATGCTAGAGAAGCACTGCGTTGCGGCTTGGTCGATGGGGTCACAGACGATCCGCTGACTGCTGCAATTCAGCAACTACCGCAATAAGCCAGCGCAGTCGGCCGTACGCTATGCTAGGTCAATGCCGGTTACCTTACCTGCGCGAGACGAGAAGCTCGTACAGATCGTCGATGCCGCCCTGCGCGACGCCGAGTGGCGCAGCGGTGACTGGCTGATCTGCAAGCCGGGATGCACTCCCTGCTGCATTGGCGTATTCGCTATCGACCAGACCGATGCCCTCCGATTGCAGGACGGCCTGGCGAAGTTGGAAGATAGCGATCCCGATCGCGCAGCGCGAGTGCGGCAACGTGCGCTGGAATCGTGGGCGAGGATCGCGACCGGGTTCCCCGGCGACCGGCAAACCGGAGTGCTGGGCGACGACGACGAGGCTGCCGAACAATTCGAGGAGTTCGCCAACTTCGAAGCGTGTCCCGCGCTCGACCCGGACCGGGGCACGTGCGACCTTTACGCTTCGCGACCCATTACCTGCCGAGTCTTTGGGCCGCCGATACGCACGGAAGGCGGCTTGGGCGTCTGCGAACTCTGCTATCACGGCGCCACTCCTGACGAAATTGCCGGGTGCGAGATGAAACTCGACGAAGCCAATGTTCTTCAGGCTGAATTGGACGCGGAGTTGCAAAGCGCCGGCAAGACCGGAAAAACCATTGTGGCGTTCGCTTTGGCGGATCTGACGGTTGCTGGCTAGACACCAAGACTTAATTTCCTCTGTGCCTCTGTGTCTCTGCGGTGAAACGGACTTTTCATGCGTTGCGCTTAGCTGCGTCGCTGCTTTATCGTTATCGGTCTATCCTGAGGCCTGCGTCCATCCAACATGACTGAACCCAATCACTCCGGATCTTCCGTCCAATTTGAGACCAAGGTGAAAGCTGCGACCCCTCGTTTTGAGCGCAATCAGCGTGCTGTCGCCGAGTTGGTAGCGCGCACGCGCATGGACCAGGAGCAGTTCGAGCAGGGCGGCGGCACGAAGGCCATCGAGTCCCAGCACAAGAAGGGACGTCTCATAGCCCGCGAACGCATCGCGCTCCTGATCGATTCCGGCAGCGAGTTCTTCGAGCTTGGCGGCTACGCAGCTTGGGGCATGTACGAAGAGTGGGGTGGCGCACCATCCGCTGGCGTAGTCACCGGTCTGGCGCGGGTGCAGGGGCGCCTGGTGATGCTCATCGTGAACGATGCCACGGTGAAGGCCGGCGCCTTCTTCCCGATGACCGCGAAAAAGGTCATTCGCGCGCAGACCATCGCGATCGAGAACCGCATCCCCACGATTTATCTCGTCGATTCAGCGGGCGTGTTCCTCCCCTTGCAGGAAGATGTGTTTCCCGACACCGATGATTTCGGCCGCGTCTTCCGCAACAACGCGGTCATGTCGGCGATGGGCATTCCGCAGATCACCGCCATCATGGGCATGTGTGTCGCCGGAGGCGCTTATCTGCCGGTAATGTGCGACCACATCCTGATGACCGAAGGCAGCGGACTGTTTCTCGCCGGTCCGGCCCTGGTGCAGGCCGCGATTGGCGCCAAGTATTCCGCCGAAGAGCTCGGCGGCGCAAAAATGCATTCCCAAATCAGCGGTACCGTGGACTTCCGCGAGCCCGACGACGAACACTGCCTCGCGCGTATTCGCTCGCTGGTCGACAAGATGGGAAACCGGCAGCTTGGCGTCTTCGACCGCAAGCCGTCGCGCGAACCACTCTATCCAGCGGAAGAAATCTACGGCATTTTCGACGACGATCCGGCGCGCCAGTACGACATGAAGGAAATCATCGCGCGCATCGTCGATGGCAGTGAATTCGACGAGTACAAGTCCGAGTATGGCGAGACCGTGCTCTGCGGCTATGCACGCATCGAGGGCTACGCCGTCGGGATTGTCGCCAACCAGAAGACGCATATGCAACAAGTCGACCGCTCCGGCAATAAGCGCATCGAATTCGGCGGCGTCATCTACACCGAATCGGCGGAAAAAGCCGCGCGCTTTATCATGGATTGCAATCAGAACCTGGTACCGCTGATTTTTCTTCACGACGTCAATGGCTTCATGGTCGGCCGTGATGCCGAGTGGAGCGGCATCATTCGCGCTGGTGCAAAGATGGTGAATGCCGTGTCGAACTCCGTCGTGCCGAAAATCTCCGTCATCCTCGGCGGCTCATTCGGCGCCGGACACTACGCCATGTGCGGCAAGGCCTTCGATCCGCGCTTCGTCTTCGCGTGGCCGACGGCGAAGTATGCGGTCATGAGCGGAGCGTCCGCAGCAAGTACGCTGGTGGAAATCAAGCTCAAGCAGCTGGAACGCGGCGGCAAGAAGCTGAGCGAAGAAGACAAGAAGAAGCTTTACGACGAAGTGAAGGCCACCTACGACGAACAGATGGACCCCCGCTATGGCGCCGCGCGCCTGTGGATCGACAAAATCATCGACCCCATGGAGACTCGCGAGGCGCTGATCATGGCGCTCGACGCCGCAGCACTGAACCCGGAAGTGCCGAAGTTCAACGTCGGAGTGCTCCAAACATAGCCTTCAGCTTTTAGCCGCTAACTCTTAGCTCAAGTCTTGCAGGGCGGCGTGCTAAAAGCTAAGGGCTAACAGCTAATGGCTAATGGCTAACACGATCAAACTCATCGAATGTCCGCGCGACGCCTGGCAAGGATTGCCCGGACAGATTCCGTCCGCAACCAAAGTCGAATACCTCAAGGCCCTCATCGCTGCTGGATTCAAGCACATCGACGCCGTCTCCTTCGTCTCACCCAAAGCCGTCCCGCAGATGGCCGACTCCGAAACCGTGCTTAGCGAACTCGATCCGCCCGACGACGTCGAGATCATCGGTATCGTAGTCAACGAGCGCGGCGTCGAGCGCGCGATCGCCACCGAGGCGGTCCGCACCGTCGGCTTCCCCTACTCGCTTTCACCCACCTTCCTGAAGAACAATCAGAGCCAGACGCCAGAAGAGAACCTCGACATGCTCGAGAAGGTCAAGCTCAAGGCCGACGAAGGTGGCTTGGACACCATCGCCTACATCTCCATGGCCTTCGGCAATCCCTACGGCGACCTGTGGAACGACGAAGAACTGCTGGAAGGCGTCGGCCTGCTTGCCGACATGGACTTGCAGGCCATTTCACTCGCCGACACTGTCGGCCTGGCTACGCCTCAGCAAATTGCCGACCAGTTTGGCGCCGTGCTCGAAATCTTCGGCCACATCGAAATTGGCGTTCACCTGCACAGCCGTCCCGACCAAGCCATCGAAAAGATGCTGGCGGCCTACGACGCCGGATGCCGCCGCTTCGACTCCGCCATCGGCGGCCTCGGCGGGTGCCCATTTGCGCAGGACGTGCTGGTCGGCAACATCCCAACCGAGAAAGTGTTGGAGGCACTCCGACAACGCAACGCCGCGTTGCCGGTCAAGAGACCTTTAGAGGAACTCACACGGCTATCCACCGAAATCGGCGAGCGCTTCGGCGGACCGAAAATGTAATTCCGCCCGGTCCGATAGCGCCACCCTGTTCCAAAACGGGCGAAATCCGGCCACCATTAGCTCCACCGACAAAAGAAGTCGGCTCAAAAACCGATTCGGTGTGATAATTCCAACCGAAGCAGCTATTTGCATACAGTATTTCGCTACAGCGGGCGCGCCTAGCGTGCGCGATACCGTTGCGAAGGACCAATGTCTCAACACCATCACCAGTACGCGACGCTGACCCTCGCCTATGACGGCCCGGTCGTCACGCTTACGCTGAACCGGCCGGAAAAGCGCAATGCCATCAGCTACGAACTGATCGAAGAGTTGCACCTCGCGCTGCACGAAGTGGAGAAATCGTCCGCGCACATCATGATTCTCACCGGCGCCGGCGCAGCTTTCTGTTCCGGAATGGACCTCGACAACCTGCGGGACATCACCAGCCACACCGAGGAAGAGAACCTCGCCGACTCGGGCCGCATGGCTCACATGTTCCGCGCGCTTTACGATTTTCCCAAGGTAACGATTGCCGCCGTCAACGGCGCGGCACTCGCCGGCGGATGCGGCCTGGCGACGTTATGCGACTTCACGCTGGCGTCGTCAGACGCAAAGTTCGGCTACACCGAAGTCCGCATCGGATTTGTGCCCGCCATCGTCTCCACCTTTCTGCTGCGCCAAGTCGGCGAGAAGCAGGCGCGCGACCTGCTGCTGACCGGCCGCATCATTAGTGCGGAAGAAGCTCATCGACTCGGCCTGGTGAACGAGGTAGTCTCGCCGCAAAACCTGCTCGCGCGGGCGCACGAACTGGCGGACACTCTGGCCGCCAATAGCCCGGCCTCGTTGTTGGCCACCAAGCGATTGCTGCGCACATTTTCGCACGTGGAACTCGACCACCAGATCGCCGCCGCCGTAGATGAAAATGCACGAATTCGCACCACTCACGACTTTCGCGAAGGCGTGAATTCATTTTTGGAGAAGCGTAAACCCAGTTGGACAGGGAGGTAGACTGTGACCCTTCGTCTTCCATTGTGCGTCGCAACGTTGCTGTTCCCGGCCCTGATCTTCGCCCAGGCCGCGGCCCCGGCCCCCAAGCACGAGGCACCCGCTCCAGCGGTTTCCAGTGGCAGCTATCCGGTGATGAGCACGGCGGCGAAAAACCGTGCCCGGCAGATTATTCGGATACTTTGAGAGCGGACAGGTCGTCCACGCTGTACGCGGCGTTTTCACCCAAGATGAAGAAGAGTGGGAGCAGCGCACAGTTCACCGAAATGGACAAAAAGCTCGCCAATGAATGGGGCCGCGAGCAAAAAATGCTGGGCGAGAACTTCGCTCCCGACATGCTGGCCGCCAACACGGTTTATTCCAGGTATTCGCAGTTCAGCAAGATCAAAGACCCTATCTTTACCGCGATCATCATCAATCAGGTCGGCGAGGTGGAACTGTTCCAGTTCCATCCCTGCCCGCCTCCGTCCGGGAGCCGCTATTCCGACTACAAAGACACCACCAAGCTGCGCCTGCCATTTGACGGCGACTGGTTTGTCTTCGAAGGCGGCCGCGACATTTACCAAAATGCAGGCGCCTATCGCGATGTGGAGCGCTACACCCTGGTCTTCACCGTCTTGAAAGACGGCCGCACATTTTCCGGCGACGGCACCAAGAACCAACAATTCTATTGCTAGGGACAACCCGTCCTGGCGCCCGCCGACGGCACGGTCGTGCTCGTCAACAATTCGTTTGCCGATAACACGCCGGGCCATTCAGAAGAAATTATGCCCACCGGGAATCGCGTGCTAATCAGCTCATGGTCATGACGAGTATTCGCTGCTGATGCATCTGAAACAGGACAGCATCAAGGTAAAGACGGGCCAGAAGATCAAGCAGGGCGACCCGGTCGGGGAGTGCGGCAACAGTGGCAGTTCTCCTGCGCCGCACCTCGAGTATCGCTTGCAGGATTCACGCGGCCGGCCGCTGCCGCAGACCATGCCCGCACAATTCGTCGATTACGTCGCCGACGGCACGCCGGTAGCTATAGGAGAAGTGGTGCGCGGTCAAACTGTTCGCAACGGTTCGGCGCCTGCGGCTCAGGCGGCAACGCCAGCGAGCGACAAGAAATAAGGCAGGTGGCTATGCGCTGTGTAGTGCCGCGCTTCAGCGCGGCGTTTACCCGCGTTCTCGTTAGTCCGAGCCGGCTTCGGCCGGCGACACGATCCCGGCTGCATGTTAAGTTGGAACAGTATCCATGCAGCCCGACAATCAGAACAGTCTTCGAAGCGCAACTCCGCGTGCGTTACGCCGAAACCGACCAGATGGGCGTGGTCTACCACTCCAACTACATCGTTTGGTTTGAAGTCGGCCGGGTCGAGATGCTGCGCCAGTTGGGCTTCACCTATCGCGACATGGAGAAGCAGGACGACACGCACATCGCTGTCGCCGATGTTCATTGCCGCTTCAAGTCTCCCGCCCGCTACGATGACCTGATCACGATTCGCACTCGCCTTGTCAACGTGCGCGAGTCGCTGCTGCATTTTGGCTACGAGATTTTCCGTGCCGAGGATGGCAAGGTTCTGGCTGAAGGCGAGAGCGTCCACATCGTCGTGAACTCGGAGTTCAAACGCATTCATCTGCCAAAGAAATATCTGGCGCCGTTCTTGAAGGCCGCAGGAAAAAGCTGAACAATAGTGGATTGGACTGTTAGCCGCGGGCGTGCTGACGAGCCGAGCGCCCTGCGACGAATTGAGATTTCATGAAAGTACTTCACATCAACGGCAACAATCTGACTCTGGACGATGTCCGCTCCGTGGTTTTCGAGCGCCGCCCCGTCATGCTGGAGCCCGAGGCCCGGCTCGCGGTCGATCGCGCCCGCGCGGTCGTCGACTCCCTGGTCGCTAACAACCGTCTCGGCTATGCGGTAACCACGGGCGTCGGACAGCTCAGCGATGTGCGCATTCCTCCCGACGACATCCGCACGCTCCAGGTCAACCTGATGCGCTCGCACGCCGTCGGCGTAGGCGAGCCTCTCAGCGAATCCGTCAGCCGCGCCATGATGCTGCTGCGCGCTAACTCGCTAAGCAAGGGCTGCTCCGGCGTGCGCGCGGTGGTCATCGACACACTGTGCGAGATGTTGAACCGCGGCGTGCATCCTATCATTCCCTCGCAAGGCAGCGTGGGCGCCAGCGGCGACCTTGCGCCTCTCGCGCATCTTGGATTGGTGATGATCGCCGAGGGCGAGGCTCATTTCGAAGGCAAACGAACATCTGCCGCTGAGGCGTTAAAGCGCGCCGGCATCAAGCCGCTGGTGCTCGAGGCCAAGGAAACCATCTCGCTGATCAACGGCACGCAGGCGATGCTGGCCATCGGCCTGCTCGCCATTTTGCAAACCGAAATCCTGGTCGACACAGCTGACGTGTTGGGTGCCTTGGTCGTGGACGCTTTGAAGGGCACCGACGTAGCTTTCGACGAACGGATTCATCAGGCCCGTCCGCATCCTGGGCAGCTACACGTAGCGCGCAACCTGCGGCGCATGCTGGAAGGCAGCGAGATTCGCGAATCGCACCGCGATTGCGGCAAGGTGCAGGATGCTTACTCGCTGCGCTGCATCCCGCAGGTGCACGGCGCCGTGCGCGATACCCTCGCCCATTGCCGCGCAGTCTTCGAGATCGAGATGAATTCAGCGGTCGATAATCCGCTGGTCTTTCCTGCGGCGAAAAAAGTGGGCAGCCCCAAGCTACCCATGGGAGCACCGGTGGAGGGCGACATCATCTCCGGCGGCAACTTCCACGGCGAACCGCTGGCGTTTGCACTCGACTTCCTCGCGATCAGCCTCAGCGCACTAGCCGGAATCTCGGAACGCCGCCTGGAGCGGCTGGTAAATCCCGCACTGAACGAGGACCTGCCGCCATTCCTCGCCGCCGGTGCCGGTCTGAACTCCGGCTTCATGATGCCGCAAGTAACCGCGGCCGCTCTGGTCAGCGAGAACAAGGTATGGTCGCACCCGGCGTCGGTGGATTCCATCACCACCTCGGGCAACAAGGAAGACTTCGTTTCGATGGGAATGACCGCAGCCAATAAGCTGTTGCGGGTGGTCGAAAACACGCGCAACGTGCTGGCCATCGAAGCCCTGGCGGTCGCACAGGCGCTTGATTTTCGCGCTCCGTTGAAGACCGGGAAACGTGGTCAGGCGGCACACAGCGCCATCCGAGCGGTGTCTCCCACAATCATGCACGACCGAATTCTGACCGAAGACTTTCGCCGAGTGTCTGAGTTGATCGTCAGCGGAAAGCTGGCGGAGGTGTTGCGCTGACCTTTACAGATCGATTTTCAGCCCGAAGGGCGTAACAATAATAGCCCGGCACGTCAGTGCCGGGGACCCGGTTCCACCAGACCACGAGTCCCGTCAGGGACGGTACCTAATCGAATACTTCATTCCTGTCGTAAGAAGCGCCAGATCGGTCGAGGAACGAAAGAAACTCTTCTTCATAACTCTGCTTTTGGTGATGTGCCTCCTGATCCTGAATGTAATGCCGGACGCTGTCGATGTTCGACGCGCTGACAGAAAACGCTCCGTACCCTTCCTGCCATCCTTGCCACCTGCCGTTTTCGCGAAGCCATCGCGACGAATTAGCCTTCAACCTTTGCACTGCCTGGGCGGCCGAAACGATCGGTGACACTCCAGCCAAAATGTGAATGTGATTTCCTGTGCCGCCAATAGCGAGGGGTTGATATTGAGGTTCTTAGCGATACCCGCCACGTACGCCCACAATTTCTGCGGCTCGGGAATTGTGGACAAGCGTCCTTTAGTGGAGAAGACAAGGTGATAGGAAATAGATATATAGGTATGGGCCATTGTGTCGTCCCGCTGCGCGGGACTCGGAATTGTTCTCACACCTTCACCCGGCGCTCACGCGCCGGGCTATGATTGTGCCGCCCTGCGGGCTCCGTACACCAAGCAACTAAGCTGATCGCCTAACTGCTCGATTTCCTTGGGATCGAGTGCCTCGCGAAAGCGGTGCGCCAGAACAAAGAAGGTTTTCTCCCTTTCCTTGTTTGTCATTCTTCCGCCTCTAAACCAGGGAAACCGTTGTCCCATCGCTTACTGGGCCGCCGGCGCGGTCACCGCTGCCACTCGCACCACCATGCATTTCACATTCTTGCCGCTCTGCGTGTTCTTCACTTCACCCTTATTGCCGTTGATCTTGTAGCTAATCGAGCTCCCCACCACCCAATCGGTCGCGTTGACCTTGTCTTTTTCGTTGGTACGGCAGGTATAAGCATTGGTGGTGCCGGCAAACGACAGATCATACTGCTGTTTCTTGTGCTGCTTGTCCGTGGTTCCGGCGGGCTGGATATTGGTCAGGGTTGTGCTTCCTGATTCCTTGTTGGCCGCCATGGCGATCCCGGCCAGCGACAAAAGAATGACGGTCAGAGCGATTGTCTTCTGCATGTTACGCACCTCAGGCGAATAATCTCTGCTTCGAATATACCAATGAAATCTCGCCCGCCGAAAGCCCACACGATACTCTTGGTCGTCTCGCGTTGTTCTACAATAGAGCGTTGCTCTGGCGTAGCATTGGTTGAATTCCCGGGCTTGAGGAATCCCGCGCGCCGGAGGGACGAATTCCCCGCGCCGGTGAGTCAAAGCACGAGATTTTTCCCGGGATGCAGAACCGCAGGTAACACAATGCCCCATAACGACGTCTTACAATAGACGGCGTCTCCGCGTACCGATTAACGTGGCAATCAAAGTCAAAATGGCACCAAGCCGGCCCCCCAGCGCCCCTCAAGGACGCCCTCGCCCCGGCACTCGCAAGCCCGCTTCGGACCACCACTTCACCCTTGGCGACCCGCTGGTGAAATTTCTGGTGGCAGGATTCCTCGTCGCGGGAATCTTGTTCATGGCGGTGTTCGCCTTCTTTTACGTCAAGTACGAGGGCATCGTCGATCGCCGCATGTCGGGACCGATCTTCACCAACTCAGCCAAGATTTACGCTCGTCCTGAATACGTCCGCGTGGGCGACAAGTCCACTGCTCAGGAGGTCGCGACCTATCTCCGCCGCGCCGGTTACAGCGAACAAGGAAAAGAGGGCGACTCGCCCATCGGACGCTTCCATCTTTCCGGCAGCAATATCGAGATCATGCCGGGCGAGGAATCGTTCCACGCCGTGGAGAGCGCCGACATCCGCTTCGACTCGGGCAAGGTGAGCTCGATTGTGTTGTCGGGCCGCAGCTCCGAGCCATTGACTGCCTATGAGCTCGAGCCGCAGATGATCACCTCGCTCTTTGGCGGCCAGGACCGCTCCAAGCGCCAGATCGTCACCTTCGACGAAATCCCCAAAAACATGGTCGACGCCGTCGTCGCCATCGAAGATCGCCGCTTCTTCCAGCACAGCGGAGTCAACTACTACCGCCTGATGGAAGCCGCGGCCAGCGACATCTTCCACCGTCACCGTGGCCAGGGCGGCTCGACCCTGACCATGCAGCTCTCGCGCGGATTCTTCCTTTCCCCCGAAAAGACCATCCAGCGCAAGCTGACCGAGATGCTGATTGCCATGGAGCTGGAGCAGAAGTTCTCCAAGCAGCGCATCTTCGAGATGTACGCCAACCAGGTTCCCATGGGCCAGCGCGGCTCCTTCAGCGTTAACGGATTCGGTGAGGCCTCGCGCGCCTACTTCGACAAGGACATGAAGAGCCTGACGCTGCCCGAGTGCGCCCTACTCGCCGGCATCATTCAGCGTCCGAGTTATCTCTCGCCCTACCGTCATCCCGAGCGCGCGCTCGAACGCCGCAATCTTGTCCTCGACTCCATGGTCGAGACCGGCGCCATCACCCAGGACCAGGCAGACCGCGCTAAGGCCACACCCTTAAAGCTCGCGGCTCCTAATGTCGAAGCCAGCGACGCGCCTTACTTCGTTGACCTCGTGAAAGACCAGCTCTCCAGCCAGTACAACGAGAACGAGCTCAACGAGCAGGCTATGCGCATCTACACCACGCTCGATCCCGACCTTCAGCAGGCCGCCGCCGATGCCGTCGAAGTCGGAATGAAGCTGGTGGATGAGCAGGTCCTGAAGATGCGCACCCACAAGACCAAGGTCGGTACGGGATCTGAGGCCAAGTCCGACGTCAGCGTTGACTCCGGCCCCCTGCCGCAGGTCGCTGTGGTCGTCCTCGATCCCCACACCGGCGAGGTGCTGGCGCTAGTCGGCGGCCGCAACTACGGAACGAGTCAGCTCGATCACGCTGTCGCCAAACGTCCTACCGGATCCATCTTCAAGCCATTCGTATACGCCGCCGCCGTCAACACTGCGCTGACCGGGCAAATGATCTCCGTAGGTGCCTCGTCCGTCGAGACTGCCGGCAGCAGCCCGCCGACCATCGACACCAGCGGTGCTCCGGCGATCTTTACCCCCATCACGCTGGTCGATGACGCGCAGGTGAGCATCGCTTACAAGGACGAAGTCTACGAGCCGCGCAACTACCACGAGGCCTTCCACGGAGAAGTCACGGCACGCTACGCGCTCGCCGAGTCGCTGAACAACGCGACCGTGAGAGTCGCGCAGGGCGTGGGCTTCGGCACGGTTGCCTCGCTGGCCAAGGCGGCCGGCATCACCAGCGTGAAAGCGACGCCCGCGATCGCACTCGGTGCATATGACGCCAGCCCGCTCGAAATGTCGGGTGCCTACACCGTGTTCAGCAACGGAGGCACGCGCGTTTCGCCTCTCCTGGTCAAGTCCGTGCGCGACGCCCGCGGAGGCGTTCTCAGCGACTACCACAACGATCCCAAAGGTGTCCTCGACCCCCGCGTCGCCTACGTCATGACCACCATGATGCAGGGCGTGATCGATGGAGGAACGGGCTACACCGTCCGTAGCCGCGGTTTTGCAGCTCCGGCAGCGGGTAAGACTGGCACCTCGCACGACGCCTGGTTCGCCGGATACACCAGCAACCTGCTCTGCGTCGTCTGGGTCGGCAACGACGATTACACCGACATCAAGCTCGCGGGCGGCACCACCGCCGCTCCCATCTGGGCCGAGTTCATGAAGCGCGCCCAGAAGATTCCTCGCTACGCTGACATGAAGGGGTTTTCTGCACCTTCCGGCGTGGTCGAGGTCAAGCTCGATAAGGTCACCAACCGCCTGGCTACAGAATCCTGTCCGCAGGACTATTACGTGGCCTTTGTCGCCGGAACCGAGCCCAAACAGACCTGCGAACAGGCGTTTACCGACCATCGTAACTTCTTCTCCAAGATCCTCGGACTGGGCACTCCGCAAGTCGACGCTCCTCCACCAACCACCAACGGGCCAGTGCAAACCCAGCCCGGAAGTCCCACCTCTTCCCCGGGCACTGCGGACCCTGCTGGTACCGCGTCCGCCACCGACCAGAAGAAGAAAAAAGGCTTCTTCAGCCGGGTCTTCGGAGGGAAGGGCAACGACCAGAAAGATCCCCCTGCAAATTCTTCTCCCGATAAGGGAAACATTCCTCCCCAGAATTAGGTCTAATATGGTGGGGATTTGGGAGTCGGGGGTGGAGGTATGTCTCCTCGCCATTTATTCGGCGCGTTTCGAAAAGGCCTCGGGGCACTGACCGTCGTAGCCATCCTTGCGACCGGCTCGCTGGCAGCAGATGACCAGCAGCAGCCACCGCAAGCCACGCCGGCTCCGCTCATTTCTCTCACCGACAGTACGCCGCAGGACTTGGAGCGCCAGGGCGACCAGCTTCGCGCCCAGAAGCGCTACCTCGACGCCATCGACTACTACAACGCCGCCATCGCCAAGCAGCCGACCGCGCTGCTGTGGAACAAGAAAGGCATTGCGCTGCTCTTCATCCAGCATGACAAGGACGCGCAGAAGTGCTTCGAGCAGGCGATCAAAATCGACAAGAACTCCGCCGAAGGCATGAACAATCTCGGGTTCATCATGCAGATGGAAAAACGTTACGGCCGCGCCATCAAGTATTACGAAAAGGCGCTCGCCATCCGCCCGAACTCGGCGACGTTTCACTACAACCTCGGCGCGGCATACTTCAGCCAGCACAAGTTCGACAAGGCCGCGCAGGAATACCGAACCGCATTCCAGATTGATCCCGACATCTTCCAGCGTGTCTCCAAGACCGGAGTCATGGCCCAGACGTCTTCTCCCGAAGACCGCGCTGCGTTTTCCTTCATGGTTGCCAAGATGTATGCCCAGGCCGGCGACCTCGACCGTTCCCTCGAATACCTGCGCAAGGCTATGGAGGAGGGCTACAAAAAGATCGACCAGGTCTATACCGACTCCGAATTCGCCAGCCTCCGCACCGATAAGCGCTTCACTGAGCTAATGACCCAAAAGCCGCAGGCTATTCAGTAGGACTTTTGCACCATGATTGGTGCATACCCCACCCCCTCCCCCTATCTGCAAAGTCCGTGTTTTCATGGGGATAGAGACTTCTCCACGCATGTACTTGAGCGCGCGGGGGTTATACGTAAAGTCGTCAGCCGCAAGGAGCTGCATGGCTAGCTCACGAGCTTGCGTAGGGACGCCGATCGTTGTTGCAAGGCACACAGCAGCTTGCTGGCTCGCCTGATAGGGAGGCTGTCGTCGGCCAGGGCGGTCATGACGTCATAGAGCCTGAACTGCATCTCGGGGAGAGTCTTAGGCAGCGGGGCAGTGGGACGGAGGGGGTCGTTACATCGGAGAATGCGTTCGGTGTACTTAAGGCGCTGGTGATCGCGCTGGTGGAAGTAGCAGAGCTTCTTGCCGCGGAGGGCGGGAGAGCCGCAGGACATGCCATCTTGCTTGAGATGGCAGCAGAGGGGAATGGGCATAGAGCCTCCTAAAAACGGGCGGTTAGCTCTTAGCATTTAGCTATTAGCTTCCAGCTAAGAGGAATTGGTGCACGCTGCAGGTATTCCCGCAGCAAGGGTCGTACGAGGTGCGACTGGGGGTCTTCGCCCCCACGTTTAGCCCGAATGTCTCACAGAGAGGGAGGGGAGCAGTAAAAACCAGCTCGATCCGCACGCGGAGCGTGCTCAATTGCCGGAAATCATGGTGCCGGTCTTTTCTGGCGGTCTTTCTTGGCGCCCTCGGCCGTAGTTTGTCGATTTTTTGTCTGGGCAAGACACACTACTCCTTCAACTCAGCGTTTCGTCCAAATTCGTCTGCCTCCCTTTCAGCAGCGCAGAGCTGCAACCTGCAACTGCCGATGCACCCGGCGGAATAGCTCGAGATATGGATAGCCCGTCGATAGCGACACCCAAACCTTGCGTACGGTGATGCGAATCTGGGCTCCGATCTTGAGCAACTTTAAGCGCACCGTGTTGCACTGCGCCTTGGCCAGTTCGGTGCCCGCCAACCCCAGCCGCCGCAGGCCCTGCATCAACAGGTAGGCCACGGTGGAAAAGTAGAGCCGGATCTGATTGCTCCGCATCCAGGACGTGCTGGTGCGATCGGCAAACAACATCATCTGTTCCTTGATCCGGTTTTCCATGTCCCCGCGAGCGCAGTAAAACTCCTCATACAAGCTCTGCGCCCCCCAGCGGGAGGGGGCGGGAAATACCGTTTCTTGCGGGCTCAGCGAGGTGACCACGAAGCGGGGATTCGCCCCTTTCTCCAAGTGTTCCGCCTTGGCAATCACTCGCCGGGCTCGTGACCAACTGTCTTTGGTTTGATAGACAAACTCCGTGAACACCCGCGCCGCTTTCCCGCTTTGCTGATACTGGCTCGCGGCTTGTGCGCTCGCCGCCGCAATCTCTCGCAGTAATCGCGGGTTTTGCGCCAAGCCCACGACATAGTCCACCCCATGGCCTTCGCACCAGCTCAGCAACTCGTCTCGACAGAAGCCGGAATCACCCCGCAAAAGGATCCGCACCTGCGGCCAGGCTTGCCGGATCTGGGCCACGATTCGTTCCCCCTCCGCTACGCTGCCTTTGGCTCCATCGCTATTCGACGGCCGCAGGCGGGCGCACAGCACATACTCGCCACAGACCATGTACAACGGCAGGTAGCAGTAATGCCCGTAGTAGCCGTGGAAGAACCGCTCTTCGTGCTCCCCGTGCAGCGGAATGTCGGTGCTATCTAAATCCAAAACCATCTCTTGCGGGGGGTCGCGATGGGCTTGCAGAAAAACCTCCACCAGCATCCGGTCGACGGCGGCCTCGTCCAGGATGATCTTCTTATACCGCTCCTTTGTCCCCAACTTCGCCGCCCCCAGTTCCATACGGTTGAGGGTGCTCTTGCCCGCCAAGGCGGTGCCCTGATCGCTGGCCCGCCGCCGCTTTTCCCCGCTCAGATCCTGCTTCTCCACCAACACCGCCAACAGCGGATCGCGCCGCAACTCCTCATGATCGTTCAAATCCTCGTAGCCCAAAGCCAGTCCGTAAATCCGCTGCGCCACCAACTCCGCCACCCCGTGTTCCACCAGTTCCGGATCCCGATAGTCCGTAAAGCAGCTGGCGAATTGCCGGATGATGCCTGTCTGCTTCTCCACTTCGCGCAATAGCAAACCCCCAGCGTCGCTGGTAATGGCTCCGCCGTCAAACTGACCGCGTACTTCTCGCTGATTTAGGGGATGAAATGGAAACGGTTCTTGGTTACACTCTGTAGCCATAAGGCTGTCTCCTTTCGTCGGCGTAATTGCTACTCGCAATAACACTTATGCCACGAAATGACAGCCTTTCCTATTCCTTTGTTGAGAAATGCGGGTTAGAAGCGTGGCAAAGGGCGGGAGAGAAATGCAAGGATATTCTGCGAAAAATCGACGTGCTTTCCCGTTTTGGGAAAATGAAGATTCACCACGCTTAGTCCGCGGCTGCGGACAATAAGCTGCGAAAGCTGAGGGGTCGGTTCATTGGAGGTGTCAAAGATTGCTGCGTCGTCGGGCCGGCCCAGTTTCCGTTGGCAACGATGTTGAGTACAACTAACAGGGCGTACAGCGAGTCACCCCAGGTGTTCCCCGAAGGATCAAGAGAAACCTGGAACTCAGCCTGACCTAAGAACTCGCCCGTGTCGAGTAACGACAATAGTTCACGGACCGACCAATTTCCGTCGGCGATTGTTCCATCCTGGTCCAGTGTGAGTAGTGGGGGAACTATGGGCGCACTGGGTTTAGCCAGAAACTGCAGCCTGTGGAGAGCCGACCATACTTGATCACACCCCTTGACGAGGTAGATCGCTTTCCAGCGAGCCATTCTTGCCAGTGTCAACCTGGCTTGCACCCAAGTTCCCACCCAACTTGCCACGTAATCATACAAGTACGGATAGCGGAAAATATAGGCCACAGTCCAGTTGTGAACTAGGGTGTCGGTGCTAATAACGTCAATGATGTAGGACGGTGAGGCGTAAGGAACAGGAACAGGAGGCGATGGCTGATAGGCGCCATATTGGGGATACTCGTCGACCACCCCGTATACGCCATTCCAGACGTGTCCGGCAGAGGGCGTTGGAGTATGCGCCGGTCGAGAAGAATTACCCCAGAGCTGGTCGGCCATATCAGTATAGTCGTAAGACGAACGAATCAGAGTGAAAGAAAGAAAACCGAAGATGTCTACAGTCTTAGGAAGGTCACTCTTTACCAGCCCATTTACCGCCAAGTGATACTGCGAATATATAAAGCGTACATACCCCTGTAAGTCACCGCTAAATTGCTTTACGAACTGGTCGAACACCGGCTGGCTTGGGTCAATTACATTGACCAGCATCTCAATGGTTAAGTAGGACTGTAATCCCAACAACAAGAATGGCAGCATCGATGTTGGATCGAGCACCATTTGATTGGAAGAGCCGCCCAGAGGCGGCCCGGACTCGGGTTGCGGAAGACTTCCGTACCAACCTACGGCCGAGCGGTCTCCCCAGATGCTATCTGCATGTGGACTCCAGGCCCAGACTGGATATTGGACGCCTTCAGCCGTAAAGACCTGGCTCTGAACCAGCGGCCGCTCCCAAAAGATATCTGCGCCCGGCGTCCAAGGGAGGAAGTTATTGACAAACGCCAGAGCGTGATCATGGAACTTGCTTACATCATTCCGAACGTCTATTCCGGCTGTACCTTCGTTCGCCAGGTTATCGAGGTCGATACCCAGTCCTCCTTGGGGAGAGCTCCACAGGTTCATCATCTGGTCGATTTTGGTTTGCCAGTAGGTGCCCAGGCCGACATCGGTGAAATCGGCGGACAACTGTCCTAGTTGCTGCGATATCTGTTGGATGGCCTGGGACTCAGCCGAGCCAGAGCTGTCTTTGGAGTAAAGAATGGAAAGCACAAACGAAAAAATTAAAACAATTCCAGCTCCTATTCCTGCGGTAGCTACCGTTGCACCTAATGCAGAGGCCTGCCCGGCAGCGTCGAAAGTGGCCTTCGCTGCACCTCCTGCGATTCCGGTTGCAACGATCTGCGCGGCTGGCCCCTCAACGGTGCCAAGAATCTGCGCGTAGTTGGCCGCCGTGCCGACGAGACCGGTGATTTGGCTCAGAAAGTCGGAGTTAGAAGCCAGAGAACTTACGTCCGCCGAGGAAAGCTTGCTCTGAATCCGTTGAATCAACAGCGTAGTTACGTCGGTAGCCATAGTGATTGGTTCTCGTGATCAAGAGGCCTAAAAAACACTATCGGTGCATTCACTAACGCAAGCTCACCATGATCGGAATCAAGCCAGAGGTGTCCTCCAAAGGCGCCAAGGCTTTTCCAATGATGGCGCCAAGCGCTTTGCTTTTGTCAGAGGCCTTCATGGCGTAACCACGCCGGGCGGAGGTGGTGAGAAGATCGCCTGCCAGTATGCGGCCAGAAGATGTATCGACTTTGCAGAAGACCTTTCCCAGAAGAGCTATTGGCGAACGGGGCAGGGCCGACGGCACGCGCTGGAGAACGACGGCTGGGTTTAATTGTCCGCCGCCCGACACCACCCCAGCGACTCGCGTGTCGTATGGTTCCTCGCTGGCGCGAAGCTTGCCGTCCGGGTTGATGATGAGGACAGTGCCAGGTTCCGAATTGAGCGGTTCATCGTCAATATCAAAGTCTTCGGCGATATCGCCGCTTGACGAATTGACGAGAACCAAGTCTCCGGTGACGAGAACGTCGCCCCGAAAGTACCCAGCCGGATTCCCCTGGGCGTAGATGGCAGTTGCATTTGCCGTTGCCGACAGCGCCGGACCAGACGGTATGCTACCGGTCCCTTGAGATGTATTGGTGGCGGACACTGCAGCGTGGGTGCCGGAAGAGGTTGTGGCGTTGATGGCGTCAGCGTCGCCAGTGGTAACGGCGTTGATCGCCTGGCTACTACCGCTTGCCGCAGAGATGCCGATGCCGCTATCAGAATAGGCATGAATCGCCTGATTCGTACCGCTAGCCGCGAAGACCGCGTAGCCATTATCCGAATCGGCATAGACCGCGGCTGCGAAGTCAGGCAGCACGGCGCTGCCATTCCCGTTTCTTCCGTGAACACCGGTACAGATTCCGCCATATCCGGCGAGCGAGGCCGCCAGATACGCCTGGGGATTCGAGCTTTGGCCATTTCCCAGAAAATTGGAAATGGAAAAGATGTCGGTGTCAGTTGACGAATTGCCGGCGAACGAGAACAACTGCCCGTATTTGTCGAGCCTCAGGACGTCGGTTTGTACAAACGCCAGATTGGTTGCTCCAAGCGTAATTGGAGCGGCGTTGGCGAGGAGCCACGCAGTGCCTGGATATATGTTGTAGATGCTGCCATTGACCGCACCTTCGGAAACGCGCACAACCGTTTGCGGTTCCATCAGAGCACTGGTGTTCGCGTCGCTGGAGCGAGCCCAAGCCCCCGAAGCCACGTCGTAGATTCCGTTCTCCGACGGCGTTGTTTGGTCCTTGACCAGCACGCGGTCGCCAACCGCTAACGCAACCCCGTCAATTGTTTGTGTACCGCTGAGCACGACGTTCGCGCCAGTCGTCGCAACGCGAACGGGATCTTTCCAGCTAGGCATGGTGGATTTTTCTCCCTGAGACGAAGAAATTGTGGGGTTTATATCGTGACACTCGGCTAGAGTCAAGGGATTTCGTTACGTGTTCCAGTAAGGCTCAGCGTGGCGTCATCAACGACGGAACCGCGCGTATTGACTCGCGGTTGCGAATGCTCTCGTATCGTTCCACAACTTGAATCGCGCGAGCCGGCTGTTCGCTTCGGGTTCTTGTTTTGACAGATTCGAAGCCGACTGCGGCCTTGGCAGATTCCGACCGGGGCTGAATACCTGTTTAGCTCTCTCCCCGCTTGCGGAGGAAGGCTGGAATCTCAAGATCGTCAGCGTCGTAGTTGATGTTGACGCTGCTGCTGACGGTATCGATCGTGGCCGGTTCATCGGGAAGAGCGTCCGCTCCCTTGATGAGCGACGCGTAGGTCGATTCGGCCTCACGCGAATAGGCCGAAGCGTCAGCGCGAGCTTCCTCCACCGGTTCGGCGTGACGCACGACTTCTGAGCCCAGCTCAAAGTCGTCGATGCTGTCGGGAATATACGGCGCGTTGCGTGGACGCTCGTTGATGCGCGGCTCGACCGCCGCTGACTTGGCCGACGATGGCATCGCATCCGGCTCGCGCACCGACGGAACCTGGTAAGTCGCGGACCTGGCGCTTAGGACCGCGCTGGCCGCGGTGTTGGCGTGATCGCGGATGCGCGGTGTCTCACGGAAGCCGGTCGCGATGACGGTGATCTTGACTTCGTCGTTCATCTTCTCGTCGAGCACGGCGCCGAAGATGATGTTGGCGTCTTCGTGGGCGGCGCTCTGGATGATGGTCGAGGCCTCGTTCACCTCGGCCAGTCGCAGCGAACTGGAACCGGTGACGTTGATAAGGATGCCGCGCGCGCCGTCGATGGCGCCGGCTTCGAGCAGCGGCGAAGCGATGGCCGCCTGCGCAGCCGCGGTGGCGCGGTTCTCGCCACGGGCGGTCGCGGTGCCCATCACCGCGTATCCCATGCCGGCCATGATGGTCTTCACGTCGGCGAAGTCGCGGTTGATGATGCCGGGAATGGTAATGATGTCGGAGATGCCCTGCACCGCCTGGCGGAGGATGTCGTCAGCCACGCGGAAGGACTCGAAGAAGCCGGCGTCTTTGGCGACGGCGAGCAGCTTCTCGTTGGGAATGACGATGGTGGTGTCGACCGAGTCGATGAGCTCCTGGAGGCCGCGCTCGGCCTGGGTCTGGCGGCGCTTGCCTTCGAAGGCGAATGGCTTGGTGACAACCGCAACCGTCAGGGCTCCCATTTCGCTGGCGAGCGATGCAATGATGGGGGCGGCGCCGGTGCCGGTGCCTCCGCCGAGGCCGGTGGTGACGAACACCATGTCGGCGCCTTCGAGCGCTTCGATGATCTTGTCGGCGTCTTCGAGCGCGGCCTTGCGACCGACGTCGGGATTGGCGCCGGCGCCGAGGCCGTTGGTCAGCTTGACGCCGAGCTGGATCTTTACGGGGGCGTGCGAAAGCTTGAGGGCCTGGAGATCGGTATTGGCGACTACGAATTCAACGCCCTCGAGGTGCGATTCAATCATGCGGTTGACCGCGTTGCCGCCGCCTCCACCGACGCCAATGACCTTGATCTTGGCGCTGTTGAGCGTCTCTTCGTTGAAGTGAATGCGGATGTCGCTGCTGGGCTGCGGTTTTTCGCCGAAATCTTCGATCATGATTACCTCTATGCGCCGCGACGGCGCTGTTGCGTTTCGTAACTGTCTAAACGTTCTGCCTTGCGAACAGGGCTTTGAGGCGCGCCCCAAAACCGCGGTCGCTGATGCCGCGAGCCTGGCGGGCACGGTGTCCGTAGAGCACCATGCCGATCGCGGTGGAAAACTCCGGCTCCAACAAATTCGATGGCAGCTTGGCGATGGGCACGGGATAGCCGAGACGCGCGGGCCGGCGGAGAACGTCTTCGGCCGAGTCGACCAGAGCGTTCAGGCGCGCGCCGCCGCCGGTGAACACTACGCCCGCTCCTAGCAACTCGTAAACGCCAGCCTGACGAAGGTGATCGCGCAAGAGTTCCATCAACTCGCGTGCGCGGGGCTCCAATATCTCGCCCAGCATGCGTTGCTGCATGAGTCGCGATGGACGGTCGCCGACGGAAGGCACTTCAATCTCGTTGCCTTCGGGGATACGCGTCACGATGGCGCAGCCGAACATCTTCTTGATGTTTTCGGCGTCGGGAATGGGCGTGCGAAAACCGACCGCAACGTCGTTGGTGAAATGGTCGCCGCCGAGGGGCACCGCGCCGGTGTGGATCACAACTCCTTCATAGAAGACGATGAGGTCGGTGGAGCCGGCGCCGATGTCGGCGAGACAGATGCCCAGCTCGCGCTCGTCGGTCTGGAGGACGGAGTCGGCACAGGCCAGCGCTTCGAATACGGTGTCGTCGACGTGAATGCCCGCGCGGTTGGCCGCGGTCACGACGTTCTGCGATGCTGTACCGCTGGCCGTCACGACATGGACGCGGACTTCGACCTTCTTGCCCATGAGTCCGGCGGGATCGTGCACGCCGGGCTGGCCGTCGAGAATGAACTCTTGCGGAAGAAGGTGCAGCGGCTCGCGGTCTTCAGGAAGCGGAATGCTGCGGGCTTTCTCGACAGCCGCGCGAACATCGTCGCGGGTGATCTCGCGGGAGCGCGAACCAAGCGATATGCCGCCGTGGCTGTTGACTCCGCGAATGTGGGAACCGGCGACGCCGACGATGGCGTGTTCGACCGGAGCCTGCGCAACGTTCTCGGCTTCCTCGACGGCTTTTTTGATGGAAGCGACGGCCTTGTCGAGATCGGCGATTACGCCTTTGCGCATGCCGCGCGAGTCGGAGATGCCATGGCCGCGATAACGAAGGGCGTATTCGTTGACTTCGGCAACGAGGACACAGGTCTTCGCGCTTCCGACGTCAATCACAGTAAGCAGGTTCTCGGTTTGACTTCCCATTGTGTCCTAGTGCTTCTTTGCCTTCTTCGCAGTTGGAATCTTTTTCGCAAGCGACACTGGATTCGCGGACGGCGTGCTGTCGGCTGTGCTGCCCGGCAATGTTACAGCCGCCTTCGCATGCGCAGCCGACGAGTCGGGATTGACAATTGCCTGCCCCTCGAAGCGCAGGTCGAGGGAATCAAGGGGACTGTACTGCGCGCGCCACTCCTGTACATGCGCCAGATACATCTGGAGGGGCGCGAGGAAATTCGGCGAGCGCAAATGAAGGAGGACTGCGCCCTTGGGATCCGATACCATGACCTTCACGTCATCAGGATCGGAGACGTTAACCTCGCTCAAGTCGCGCGAGTAGTGCGCGCCGGTGGAGTCGATTTGCTTGACCAGTTCGCTGTAGATCTTCATGCGCGGAGCGCGGGTAGAGAGCGGCTCGCTGTCGTTCATGCCGAGGATGACGGGGAACGAGAAGGCGCTCTGGCCACCCGGCGGCATGTCCATGATGACGCCGTGGGCGTCGATGAGGGCGACGCGTCCGTTGACTTCAACGAATGCCACAGGTGTCCTCTCGTGGAGTTCGATGCGGAGCCGGTTGGGCAAAAGACGCATCACGGAAGCCGACTCGACCCAGGAAATGTCTTCGAGCTGCTTCTTCTGTTCCGCGAGGGAAACGAAGAAGATGTTGCGATCGATGTCGCCGCCGAGCGCGTCGAGGATTTGGGTACGACTAACGTTGTGATTACCGCGAATATCGATGTTGTCGCTGGAGTCGAGGCGAAAACGCCAGGACTGAGTGCCGTAACGATAGAGAGTGACAACAACCAATCCAATTGCGCCAACTATCAGCAGCGCAACCATGAGCAGCTTGACACGATCGGCGGCCTTGCGCGGCAGGGCTCCGCGACGCACCGGGACGCGTTTCTGTCCACGAAGAAACGGAGACTCTCCCTCTTCGTCGAGGTCGAGCATGCGGGCGTCGAGCGGCGACTCGTCGAACGAGCGCGACGAAGCGCGCGGCTCAGCTACCGCGTCGAAGTCCTCCTCCGGCAATGTGGAAGCGGATTTCCGCGCCATGAAGACCGAGAAACTGCCGAAAACATCGGCTATTCGCCTCACTATATCCGGTTTCGTCGGCAGCGCGGAGAGGCATTTTGCAGGTTTTCTCTGGATGTGCTGCATTTGAAAACAGCTGTGACGGCAATAGAGTGATTTGGTGCGGCATTCGTGCGTCGAACAGGGAAAGGCGCGGACGGAGGTCCGTGCGGTGGAACCAGAAAAGTAACCAGTGCGTTGTGCCGGAGCGAAGGATTTATTGCGGAGTCGCTAGCGTCTGCAACGCTTCGAGTACCAGCGGCGCGAGTTGCACCACGTTGCCAGCACCCAGAGTGAGCACGAGGTCGCCAGGCTGGGTGGACTTCCCTGCCAGCTCTGCCGCTTCGACAAACGAACTGACGTGGTCGGCCCGAGTGGTGCCTGTCTGGGCGATTCGTTGCGCCAACATTTCACCGGTAACACCCGGTATCGGCTTCTCGCTGGCGGCGTAAATATCGAGAACGGTCACGGTGTCGGCGTCGGTGAATGCCGTAGCGAACTCGTCGAGCAGCAATTGCGTACGGGTATAACGATGCGGCTGGAAGATGACATGAATGCGACGGAATCCACATTGGCGCGCTGCGGCGAGCGTGGCACGAATCTCGGTGGGATGGTGTCCGTAGTCGTCGATGACGGTCACACCGTTGGCGCGGCCTTTGAGTTGGAAGCGGCGATCCACGCCGTTGTAGGCGGCCAGACCTGCGCGTATCTTGTCGATCGGAATGTCCAGCCCGACTCCAACTGCTATAGCGGCAGTCGCGTTGCGGACGTTGTGAACCCCTGGAACGTGCAGCTGAAACTCGCCCAGATCGCGGTCGTGATACTGCACTCGGAATGCACTCGATGCAAAATGGCCTTCGCCAGAGATGCCGGACTGCATGTCGGCGATGAGGAAGTCGGAACCTTCCCGCGTGCCGTAGGTAACGATACGGCGGCGCACCGCGGGCAGCACTCGCCGCAGGTCGTCGTTGTCATTGCAGGCGACCACCATGCCATAGAACGGAACGTGGTCGAAGAAGTCAACGAAGGTGCGCTCGACGTCGGCCATGTCGCGGTAGCAGTCCATGTGCTCGCGATCGATGTTGGTGACCACCGCGAGAATCGGCCAGAGCTTGAGAAACGAGCGATCGCTTTCGTCGGCCTCGGCGACGAAGAATTCGGACTTGCCCACGCGAGCGTTGGAGCCCATCGCATCGACACGTCCTCCGATGACGACGGTCGGGTCGAGGCCTCCTGCGGCCAACACAACGGCCACCATAGAAGTTGTGGTGGTTTTTCCGTGCATGCCGGCGATGGCGATGCCGTACTTCAAGCGCATCAACTCAGCCAGCATTTCGGCGCGCGGAATCACGGGAATGTGGCTGGCATGTGCGGCTGCGACTTCGGGGTTGTCGCGGGCGATGGCGGAACTGGTCACTACGACTTCGGCGCCGGCGAGGTTCTCGGCGCGGTGGCCCTCGAAGGTGAGCGCGCCCATGGAAGCCAAGCGATGCGTGATGGCAGATGCCTTGAGGTCTGAGCCGGACACTTTGTAGCCGAGATTGAGCAGCACCTCGGCAATGCCACTCATGCCGATGCCGCCGATGCCCACGAAATGAATACGTTGAATTTTGGCAAACATGGATTAGTGGCCAGTGGCTAGTGAAGGATTAGGCTACATCGTCGGGACTCGGGATGCCAGCGATGCGGGCTGCGAGGGCAGCGATCTCGGCTGCGGCGTGGGGATGGGAGAGCTTGCGCGCAGCAGTGCTCATTTGCGCGAGGCGGGCGCGGTTGCCGAGCAGCGAGGCAACTTCTTGTGCCAGCCGTTCGCCGGTGAGTTCGGATTGCGGCAGCAGTATCGCGGCTCCGGCTTCCGCCAAGGCCTCGGCGTTATGGCGTTGGTGGTCATCGGCCGCTGTCGGTAAGGGAACAAAAATGCCTGGCTTGCCAGCTGCGGTGACTTCGGCGACGGTGCTGGCTCCGGAGCGGCAGAGCAGCAGGTCGGCACGAGCGAAGGCACTGGGCATGTCGTCGATAAAGCGAGAAACTTCGGAGGAGAGTCCAGAACTGGCGTAGACGGACCGAAGCTCTTCGTAGTCTTTTTCACCGGTCTGGTGGATGAGGCGGATCGCTGGCGTTGACCGCGCGAGCAGCGGCAACGCCTGCATGACGGCCATGTTAATCGCGTGCGCTCCCTGACTCCCTCCGAAAATCAGGAGGGTTGGAGGAGCATTTGGCGAATGCGCGGGCAGGTGAAAGAACTCGCTTCGCACGGGGACTCCAGTGACAACGGCATTGCGGAAATAGCGCTGGGTGGCCGCGAAGTGAACCGCAGCAGCGCGGACCATTGGCGCGACCAGGCGGTTGGCGATTCCGGGGATGACGTTGGGCTCGAAGGCGAGCATGGGCAGGTTCATCAAGCCACCTGCGAGCATGGCCGGACCGGAAGCATAGCCGCCAACGCCGATCATCACATCGGGACGGAATTGGGAGATTATGCGGGTGGACTGGATTACGGCGCGCGGAAGATCAAGTAGGGTCTTCATCCGCGTCGCAAGATCAACACGGTTGAGCGCGCCCACGTTGATGAGTTCGAGGTCGAATCCGGCGGCTGGCACGAGGCGTGTCTCGATGCCGCGTGCGGTGCCGATGAAGCGTACTTCGGCGTTGTAACGGGACTTGAGTTCGTGGGCGATGGCGAGGGCGGGAATGACATGTCCGCCGGTGCCTCCGCCAGCGATGATTGCGCGCATGGGCTAGTCGGTCTGCTGGGTAATGTTCAGCAGGATTCCTACGCTGGCGAGGGTTATGAAGAGCGACGAGCCGCCGTAGGAGATGAAGGGCAGCGGAATTCCCTTGGTGGGCATCATGCCGAGCACCACACTCATGTTGATGAGCGCCTGCACCACCACCATGGCAGTGATACCGGTGGCGAGAAAGCGAGCGAAGGGGTCTTCGGTGCGGAGGGCAACCCGAATGCCCCGGTAAAGGAAGATGGCGAAGAGAATAGCGACGAGCGATGCGCCCCACAGACCGAGTTCTTCGCCGATGTTGGCGTAGATGAAATCGGTGTGTGGCTCGGGCAGGTAAAAGAGTTTCTGCTTGCCCTCCATCAGGCCGACGCCCATCAGGCCACCGGTGCTGACGGCGATCATCGACTGAATGATGTGGAAGCCGTGACCTTGTGCGTCGCTCCAGGGATCGAGGAAAGCGATGATGCGATGCCAGCGCCAAGGCACCCGCACAATGAGGAAGTAGAGCGGCACTAAAGACGCGGCAAAGCTGTAGGCGAGGTAGCGCATCTTCATTCCGGCGACGTAGAGCACAGATGCGGTGATGGCCATACAGGCGACGGCGGTGCCCAGGTCAGGCTCTTTCACGATCAACAACGCCAGGAGCACGCTGGGGGCAGCGGCAGGCAGCAAGACGTGTTTCCAGTCGGAGATCTGCTGCCAACGCGACTCGAGAAAATATGCGAGATAGAGAATGATGGCAGGCTTCGCGAGTTCGGAGGGTTGGAACGAGAGCGGCCCAGCCTTGATCCAGCGGTGCGTGTTGTGGGAATCGTGAAAGGCGAACACCGCGAGCAGGAGCAGCGAAGTCAGTCCCAAGAAAGTGAACACGACCGTCGAGCGCCGATACTGCTTGTAGTCGATGTGCATGACCACGAGCATGGCGGCGAGTCCGGCAGCGGCCCAAGCCATCTGGCGCAGCAGGAAACCGTACGAAGAGCCGAAGCGTTCTTTGGCCATGACGGCCGAAGCACTGAAGACCATGATGAGGCCGATGAATACGAGCAGGAGCACCACGGTAAAGAGCCACTTGTCGACGCTGACGCGCTTGGCCATTAGTCGCTGCCCCCAGCGCGGCGGTCGCCTGCGTGCTGTAACTCGCGCGACTCGATTTGCTTGACCAAGTCCTTGAAGACGCGACCGCGATGTTCGTAGCTGACGAACTGGTCGAAGCTGGCACAGGCGGGGGCGAGCAGAACGATGTCTCCCGGCGTTGCCGATTCGCTGGCACGGCGAACAGCGTTGTCGAGCGTGCCGACGTTCACGACTTGTGTGCCTTTGACCTGCGATTCGATTTTGGACGCGGCAGCGCCGATGGTGTATGCGCGCTTGACCCGTTGGGCCAATAGCGGGCTCAGCACGCTATAGTCGCTACCCTTGTCTTTTCCGCCGAGAATGAGGTGAACGCCCGCGGGGAACGACTCCAACGCCTTGATGGTGGCATCAACGTTGGTCGCCTTGGAGTCGTTGTAGTACTCGACGCCGCGAATGGTTGCGACGTACTCCAGGCGATGCTCGACCGCCTTGAAATTCGCGATAGCGCGGCGGATGTCGCCCGGATCGACGCCGGCGAGCATGCCAACACAAACTCCCGCCAGAACATTTTCGACGTTGTGCGCGCCCTTGAGCTCGATCTCCGAAACAGGCATGATGACCTGCGCGTTGTCGGCGTCGCGCCATAGGATGTTTTCGTTGCGAACGAAGGCTCCATGCTCCACCAAGTGTTGGCGGCTGAACCAATACACCGCGGCTTTCGTCTTGCCAGCCATGGCGACGCAGGTTGAATCGTCGGAGTTCAACACAGCGAAATCGGCCTTGGTCTGGTTTTCGAAGATGCGTGTCTTAGCGGCGACGTAGTTTTCGAAGGTGTGATGACGATCGAGGTGGTCAGGCGTGACGTTGAGGACGACTGCGATCTTCGGACGGAAGGTCTCGATGGTCTCCAACTGAAAGCTGCTGACCTCAAGAACGATCCAGGTGGCGTCGTTCGCAGTCTCGACGAAGCTGATGGCGGGAGTGCCGATGTTGCCGCCAACCAGGGTTGGCATGCGGCCAGCGGCGACAATCTCACCCGCAAGGGACGTCGTGGTGGTCTTGCCATTCGAACCGGTGATGGCGACGATGTGGCCTTTGAGGTAACGCGCTGCCAGCTCGACTTCGCCGATCACGGGGATTCCGGCCTGACGGGCTTGCATCAACTGAGGCACGTCAGAAGGAACGCCCGGGCTGATGACGATGAGCTCCTGCTCTTTGAAGGTACGTTCGCCGTGATAGCCGGCTTCGACGCCGATGCCACGGTCGAGCAGCTGGGGAATTTCGTGATGCAGGTCCTCTTCGGACTTAGTGTCGGAGACGGCGACACGGGCTCCATGGTCAGCCAAGAAGAGGGCACTGGCGATGCCGGATTTGCCCAGCCCGACCACCAGCACGCGTTTGCCTTTGACATCCATGGAAGGATTCATCCGAATGGCCATTGTGCCACGTTTACAGCGACGCTACCGCAGTTTCAAGGTGGTGAGAGCAAAGAGTGCAAACACCAGCGAAGCAATCCAGAAGCGGACGATGACTTTCGACTCGCTCCAGCCCATGAGTTCGAAGTGGTGATGGATAGGCGCCATCTTGAAAATGCGCTTTTTGCGTAATTTGTAGGAGCCGACCTGCAAGATCACCGACAGCGCCTCAATCACAAAAACACCGCCGATAAAGGGAAGCAACAACTCCTGTTTAATCAGCACCGCTACGGTGCCGATTGCCCCGCCGAGCGCCAGGGAGCCCACATCGCCCATGAACACCTCAGCCGGATGGGCGTTGTACCACAGGAATCCAATGGCCGAGCCCACCATGGAACCGCAAAAGATAGTCAGCTCGGAGACCTGCGGGATTTTCGAAATCTCAAGATAGTCGGCAAACAAAGCGTGCCCGCTAACGTAGGTCAGGATGGTAAGGGCACCGGCGGCAATTACCGTGCAGCCAATGGCCAGACCGTCGAGGCCGTCGGTAAGGTTCACGGCGTTGCTCGAGCCTACGATTACGATCATTACGAAGATGAGAAACGGCAGGAAGGCCAGCGGCCAGAACTGGGTATGCAGCAGCCGGCCAATGACGAGATCAGGACGAAAATGCTTAAAGAACGGAACGATCAGGCGCGTGGAGTACAAACCATAGTGCTGTAGGGCGATGAGCGTGAGGCCAATTGCGAGCGCCGTCAGGAACTGGTAGAAGAGTTTGGCGCGGCCGGTGAGGCCGAGATTGCGGCGGTGGACAACTTTCAAGTAGTCGTCGGCGAACCCGATCGCGCCGTAGGCGAGCGTGGCAACGACGGCAATCCAGACAAAGCGGTTGCTCAGGTCAGCCCACAACAGCGTCGGGACGATCATGGCGACCACAATGAGTACGCCCCCCATGGTGGGGGTTCCTGCTTTGCGTTGATGGGCCTGTGGGCCGTCTTCGCGGATGTACTGGCCAATCTGGAAGTCGCGCAGACGGCGAACCACCGCCGGCCCAATTACCAATCCGATAAAGAGAGCTGTCAGGCTGGCGAAGGCCGTGCGAAACGTCAGGTAGCGGAAAATTCGGAAGGGGCCGATATGAAGAACGACAAAACCCTTCTGATACAGCAGCCAATAGAGCAAATTCTTCCCCGTCTCTCGGTTCGTAGGTCTTTTTCGCGCTTAAACCGAAGGCTTCACCACGGAGGCACGGAGAGCACGGAGGTTTTATTTTTTCCAACTCCGCGATAGTCTCCGGGTCTCGGTGGCGGCCGCCTTATAAATTTCCTGCGCCGGGACATAAGATTTCAGACTGCGGAAAACGTCTGCCCCGACTTATTCGGCCGTATTCTTCATCCAAACGTCCAACGCCCGCTCCAAGCGCACGCCGCGCGAGGCCTTCAGGAGCACCACATCGCCAGCCCTTACGTTGTGCTTGAGCCACTCTCCGGCTTCTTCGGGCGAGGCGACGAACCCGGCAGCAGCGTTCGCGGCGTCCGCGCCTTCCACGATGAACTTGGCCAGTCCGCGCACACCAAGTACGAAATCTATCCGGTAGCGGGCCATGCGCTGACCACATTCGCGGTGCATGGCCTCGCCACTTGATCCCAACTCCAGCATTTCGCCGGCTACGACGATACGACGCTGCGCGGGCATCCCGGTCATCGATTGCACCATGCTGTTGAGAGCCGTTGGGTTGGAATTGTAGCAATCGTTGATGATAGTAGCTCCGGAGTATTCGATCAGCTGCCCACGCTTGTCGCCAGCGGAGAGCGAGGCCAGCGATTCGGCGGCTTCGCGAAGGGTGACTCCGTACTGCAAACCAGCGGCGACGCCGGCCAGCGCGTTGTAGATGCTGTGTTCGCCCAGGAGCGGAAGTTTGGCGCGCACGGTTTCGCCGTTGCAGACGAGGTCGAATGCTGAGCCGACGGGCTGTAGCGCCTCGATCTTTTTCGCGCTGAGGTCGGCCAGCTTGTGCAATCCGAAGGTCACGACCTTGCCATGAAAGTCGCGTCCGAATTGGGACACGTAGGCGTCATCGGCATTGAGTACCGCGATGCCTCCGGCGGGCAGCGACTCAATCAACTCGTACTTGGCGCGAGCGATGTCTGCAATCGAGCCGAAAAACTCTAGATGGACTGGCGCAACCAGCGTCACTACGCCGCAATCAGGCTTCGCCAACTTCGCCAGTGCGGTAATTTCGCCTGCATGTGACATGCCCATCTCGATGACGGCAATCTCGTGCTCGGGTTCGAGTTTCAGCAGTTGTAGGGGCAGTCCAAAGTGGTTGTTGAGATTGCCTTGCGACTTCAGCACGGTGTGCTTGGTTGATAGTACGTGCGCGATGATCTCTTTGGTCGTGGTCTTGCCAGCGGAGCCGGTCACTCCGATGAGCGGCTTGCCCCAGAGTCTACGCACAGCGGCAGCCAGTTGCTGAAGAGCGACCAAGGTATCGTTGACGGCGATGAGCTTCGACTTGTCTGCGAAGCGTGACACTTGGTCGCGGAGGACTACCGCAGCCACCGCGCCTTTCGCCAGTGCGGCATCCACGAAGTCGTGGCCATCGAGACGTTCCCCCGATACTGCGAAGAACAACTCGCCTGGCTGAATGGTCCGGGAATCGATGGAGTAGCCGGTGGCTAAGGCTGCAGCATTGAACTCGCCACTCGCCTGCATGAATTCGGCGGCACGCGCCAGGCTGAGCTTCACGATTGGACCGGATGCGCGACCGCGTATCCGGCATGTTGCAGGGCCTTGCGAGCCACGTCCATGTCGTCGAAGGGGGCCTTGCCCTGGCTGGTTTCCTGATGCTTCTCGTGGCCTTTCCCTGCAATCAAGACAATGTCACCCGCGTCGGCTTCGTGAAGGGCCAACTCGATGGCTTTGCGACGATCAGGTTCCAAGGTATAGCGAACAGCCGTGCGTTGAAGGCCGGGCAATGCGTCGTTGATGATGGCGAGTGGATCCTCAGTGCGGGGGTTGTCACTGGTCAGTACCACGAAGTCGCTGCCATTACCGGCGGCCTCGCCCATCATTGGCCGCTTGGCACGATCACGGTCGCCACCGCAACCGAATACCGTGATCACTCGTCCGGGGCCGCCGCGCTGGCGAAGAAAATCGCGCGCTACAGCGGTGAGGTTGCGGATGGCATCGTCGGTATGGGCGTAGTCGACGATCACGGTGAAGGGCTGTCCGAGGTCAAGCCGCTGGAAGCGGCCAGCCACGTGCGCGATCTGGTCAGCCGCTTCGGAGATCGCGTTAGGCTCGACATCGCGCGCATAGGCCGCTGCAGCTGCAGCCACCAGGTTGTAAACGTTGACCCGGCCGAGCAACGGGCTCCAAATCGGAATCTCGCCCATCGGTGAAATTAACTTGAACCCACATCCGTTCGCGCTGATCTTCAAGTCGGCGGCGTGAAAGTCGCCGCTGTCGATTCCGTAGGTGATCACCTCGTGGCGCTTCTTGCAGAGTTCCACCAAGCGCTTGCCGTACTCGTCCTCAATGTTGATCACGACCGAGCGCGGTGGCTCGACGCCCAGTCCCTTGAACAGGACTGTCTTCGACAGGAAATAGTTCTCCATGGTCCCGTGAAAGTCGAGATGGTCGCGCGTGAGATTGGTGAACAGCGCGACTTCTACTGGAATTCCGAACGTGCGCTGCTGTTCCAGGGCGTGCGAGGACACTTCGATAACACCTTCGGTGCAGCCGGCCTGGACCGCGTTGGCGAAAAGCTGATTCAGCTCCAGCGCTTCGGGAGTGGTGTGGGGCGCGGGGTAAGTCTCGTCGCCGATGCGGTATTCGACGGTGCCGACTAGAGCGATCTTGCGCTCGGCGGCACGCAACATCCGGCTCAAGATGAACGAGGTCGTGGTCTTGCCGTTGGTGCCGGTGATTCCGGTGATGTGAAGCTTCTCCGCTGGATGACGGTAGAAGTTGGCGCTCAATCGGGCCAGCGCTCGCCGACCGTGGGGTACGACTGCCCAGGCCACGCTATCATGCGGGGCCACGGAGTCGCTCACCACTGCGACGGCGCCGTTGGCGATGGCCTGATCGATGTAACGGTTTCCGTCGGTGTGCTCGCCGCGCATGGCGACGAAACACCATCCGGGCTTCACGCGCCGGCTGTCGTAGTCCAGCCCGGCAATTGGCGGATCGCCGCGTTCGTCCAGTACTTCTGCGCCGTCCAACAACTTGAGGAAGTTCATTCTACCGGCATTATAGCCGCGCTCCTGAAGGCGGAAGCGACCGTTCCCTGCAGCGAGCGTTGGCGTTCCAAAACGGTAACAGCTGTGTTTCCCAAATGCCGGACCTAAGGAAATTCTATTTCCCTCAGGGGTTAAAGCTCAGTCCGACGCCCCGGGAGACACCGCTAAAAGCCGTGCCCTTTCAAAACACATGAAATGAAGGCAGCTCTAGCACTGCAACTAGTGGCTGAACTGCACCGTAACTTTTTGTCCTGAGATCAAATGCGCGCCGGGCGGAGGAGATTGCTGGCGTGCGATTCCGCTGCCCAACACGTTGATCTCCAAGCCGTTTTGTTGCGCCACCTCGACCGCTGCGCGCAGTGACTTGCCCATAAACGACGGCACCACGACACCACCGTCCACGTTCAGCACAACTGTGCCTTTCCCCGCTGAGGCTTCGGCGGGAGTCGGGCCGGTGATCGGCAAGGATGCGTTCGAATCTGCGGGCGGAAGTGACGGCGATGGGGTGACCATTCCGACGGACGTATCCACAACCTTTGCAGTGTTGGAGGGTGTGTTAGTCGTCGTGACAGGGTGCTGGCCCGTTTTCGCGGCCGGCTGCGCGGTCGCGTCGTCGTTGTCTTCCAGCAGAGGCGCGCCCAGATGGTCGGAGTCGGCCTCAGCCGCATCGTCATTCTTTGAGGCGAGTACCGTCAGCCGCTGCGCCTGATTTTTCGGCTCGATGTCGTGCGGCACGTGCATGTATTCCAGAGTTTGTTGGGCGATACGCTTGAAGACGGGAGCTGAGACTTGGCCGCCCTGATGCAGCCCCTGCGCCGAGTCAAGAATTACGGCGATCGTGATTGCTGGGTTGTTCACCGGCGCGAAGCCCACAAAGGAGGCTACATATTTCGTTTTGGAATAGGCCCCGGTCGCCGGATCGACTTTCTGAGCCGTGCCGGTCTTACCCGCGACTGTGTAGCCGTCAAGGATGGCGCGCCGCGCAGTGCCGTCGAGCACAACGCTCTCCATCATCTTTTTCATCTGCGCCGCAGTCATGGTGGAGATCACACGATGCTGTTGCGGGGGGTGAAACACGACAGGCTGCGGTCCGGCATTGGGGGGCAATTCACCGGCCACAATGCGCGGTGGCGTGTAGACGCCGTCGTTGGCGATAGTCGAAACCATGGACACGACCTGCACCGCAGTGACGCCGATTTCCTGGCCCATCGACATGGCGCCGATGGAAACCTTGGACCAGCGATTGACAGGCTTCTTCAAACCCCGGCTCTCACCCGGAAGTTCGATACCGGTTTGCGCTCCGAAGCCGTAGGAACGGATGTACTCATCGAAGCGGATGTCGCCCAGCTTCATACCGGTTTTGACGGCGGCAACGTCGCTGGAGTGCGCATACGCATCGGCAATCGTCATGACGCCCATCTTGTGGGCGTCGTGTATGGTCATGCCGAAAATGGTGATAGCACCGCCCTGGCAATCGACCATGTCGGTGGGCTTGACGACGCCCTGCTCGATTGCTGCTGAATAGGTGACGGTCTTGAACACCGAGCCGGGCTCGTAAACGTCGCTGACGGCGCGGTTCTTGAGCGCCTCTTTGGGCACGCTGTTAAATACGTTGGGATTGAAGGTCGGCCGGTTGGCCAGCGCGAGAATTTCGCCAGTGCGCGGATTTTGGACTACGACCGTGCCGGCCACCGCCTTGGTGTCTTGCATGGCTTGTTCCAGCTCTTTTTCCGCGATGTACTGGATCGTTCCATCGATGGTGAGCACCAGGTTCTGTCCAGGATCAGGTTGCCGTTCCACTCGTCCATACCATTTGCGACGGGCGTCGACAAAAATCATCTCGCGGCCGGGAATGCCGTGCAGATCGTCGTCGTAGACTAGCTCCAATCCGCCGAGACCTTCATCGTCGGTTCCTACGTAGCCGACGACCTGAGCCGCGAGGTCACGCTTGGGATAAAACCGCTTGGGCTCCTTACGAAAATAGATTCCATGCAGGTTCAGTTCGCGGACGCGATCACCGGTCTCGGCGTCAACCTTGCGCTTCACCCACGCAAAGTTCTTCTGCGCCCGGAGGTGGGCCAGCAATTCCTGGGGGTCGAGGTTGAGCACTCTGGCGAGGATCTGAGAGGTGGTTTCCTGGTCGGGAATTTGGCTGGGGACGGCAAACACCGAATCGACATCGATGGACATGGCCAATTCGGCGCCATTGCGATCGTAGATGGTGCCTCGCCGCGGTTCGACGTCGATGGTGCGTCCATGTTCTTTCGATGCGAGATTGAGGAAGAACTGGTACTTGATGACCTGCAGGTCAACCAGTCGCCCCAGTACGGCTGCAACCCACAAGAACAGCACGAGCGCGAGGATGTAGAGCCTCTTCGCCGCCGTCTTGGCAGGTGCACTTGCCCGCATACCCAATCACCCCGTTGCCTGGTCCTGGCATCGGACCAGGAGCGCTGTCTTACTGTGTGGTACCTGCCTACACTGTGGTACTTGACACGCAGAAGGCGGTCCGACATTGGCGGACCGCCGCGGTAAACTTCCGTCCCGGATTCCGGCCGGAGCTTTGCAGTCCCGGCATCTACTGCTGGATCGACACCACCATAATCCCGTTCGGGTTCGCCTTCGCCATGACAGGTACTGCGCTGTCTCCACCGGCATTCTCGATGACCTGGATCTGTCCCGCGGCCGGCGGAATCATACCTAGCTTGCGAGCCTCAGTTTCAATGCGCGCTAAGTCCTTGAGCGACGATTCCTCCAGCTTCAACTCACGGTTGCTCTCGACGATGGCGCTCTGCTCGGACTTGGCCTGCTCGATGCGGTAGCCGTACTCAATGGCGCTGAGGTGCTGCAGCAGGTAAACCATTACCAGCAGGAACAGGATGCCGAGCGTTACGCCAAACGAAATCATTTCGCGGCGGCGCTGGGGATCCACGATGCGCACCACCCGCGAATTATCGATACGTTTGGAGAAGTAGATCTCCGGCGTACCCATGAACATGCCACGGGTTTCCGACACCGGCTCGTTCCAATCGCCTGTGTCCTGCATTGTGGGATAAAGAATTCCGGCTGCCATCTTTCTCTCTCTCCTCCGGACAGCCCTTCCCGCGGGCTTTTGTCCGGCCTCACTACTTATCCACATTTCCCACAGCGTTTTCCGCAGACTTCGTGGATAACCCTGCGGAAAACGCTGGGTACTTGCGCAACTACTAAATCAACCTCTGCCCAAAAGCTAAATTCGCTCCGCCGCACGTAGCTTCGCGCTCCGTGACCGCGGATTGCGATCAATCTCTTCCTGGTCGGCCGTCACCGGCTTCTTAGTCAGCAGCCGGTAAACCCTGTCGTGAGCTCCCTCGCGCACCGCATCTTTCACGATGCGGTCCTCCAGCGAGTGAAAACTAATGACGACCAGCCTTCCGCCCTTCCGCAGAACCTGCGGCGCAGCGTCTTTACTCAGCAGGCCGCGCAGGTCGTCGAGCTCACGGTTCACAAGAATCCGGAGAGCCTGAAAGGTCTTGGTCGCCGGATGAATACGCCGCTCAGCCTGGTTCATTGGCCGGGCCGCAGCCGATACGACCTCCGCAAGATGTGCGGTGGAACGAATCGGCCGCGCCCGAACAATGGCTCTGGCGATTCTCCGCGACCTCCTTTCCTCACCGAATTCGTAAATCGCATCGGCAAGCTCGCGCTCATCGAAGCGATTTACCACTTGTTCGGCGGTCTGCCCCGACTGCGTGTTCATCCGCATATCAAGGGGCCCATCCGCCTGAAAACTAAATCCGCGCTCAGCATTCCCCAGTTGCATGGAACTGACGCCAAGGTCGGCCAACAATCCGTCTACGCTGGCGGGCGCTACGTATTGCGCCACGTCGGCAAAACTCGCATGTACCAGCTCTATCTTTGGCCAATCGATAGCCAACTCAGGGGGAGGGCTGGTCAATCTCTCGCGGGCCCGTTCCAGCGCCGCTGGGTCCTTATCGAAGCCAATCAAACGACCCGCTGCGCCGAGGCGTCTTGCGATTTCCCAGCTGTGTCCAGCTAAGCCGACGGTCGAATCGATAAAGGTCCCGCCGCGCCGCACGGCCAGGAATTCGATCGCTTGTTGTAAAAGAACCGCTACATGGCCAAAGTGCCTTTTGCCCGCTTCGCCATGTCCGCGCCCCGGGGCGCTTTCCGTCGTTGGAATCTCTTTGTCCATTCACTCCCGTTCCGAGACGCTGAATGGATCGTTCTGCTTCACTAAATGCCCAAATCGCCCAAGGTTTTCGCATCCTCATCGGTGAACGGCTCGAGCACCTCTTCGCGAAGCGCTTCGGCATTCTGTACTTCGAGATACGTCAACCGCCCCGCCACCGAGACCTCGCCCTTGAGTCCGGCCGACTCTCGCAAAATCGAAGGCGTCAACAGACGTCCCTGGCCGTCGAATTCGACTTCCTGTCCGTAATAACTGGTGCGCTTCAACAGCTTCTGCTTGGAAGCGTTGAAGGTGGGCAGTCCGACCAGCTTGCGCTCGATGGTCTCCCATTCCTGGATGGGATATACAAAGGCACTCTTGCCGTCCCAACTTGTGATATAGAATTTGCTGCCATACTTCTCGTCGGCCAGGCGCTTGTATTCCGCGGGCATCTTGAGACGCCCTTTGTCGTCGAGCCGAGTTAAGTGCGAGCCACGAAACATAAACGCCGGCGCCACTCCGCCGGAACCTTACTGCGAATCCTGGAAAGGAGGACAAGCTGAAAAACCATCCCAAGCGGGAGCGTTTCATCGCTTTCTGCGCGCATTTGGCGGACGGAACCAATTCGCTCTAGAAGCTCCCACGGGAGGTCCCCTGTTGACCACCCTGTACCATTTCTTACCACTGTTGGAACCATACTTTATACCCTTTCCATGCCGTGTCAAGCGGAAAACTCAGGTTTTTGCTGAGAATTTTTCTCCACTTCCCCCACAACTACAGGTTGCGCTTTAGTCGAGCGCTTTCCACAACCAGTTGGGCTAACGCGGGCGATTCTCCGCCGATCATGACGGATGAAGCCGGAAGAAACCGTACGTTCCCGTGCGAAAGCGGACAGTCGCGAAGCAGGGCTGGCCTGAGCAACGATGGCGGCCGCTCCAATTTGGACCACTTCATCGAACTGCGGCGCCGGGCGAAATAGTTGGAATCCGTCGGGGTCGGCTATATATTCGTTGCGGCATGAGCCAGCGCCTGCAAGCCGAGCATTGGATTCCGGTTCCCTTGCCCAAAGTGTTTGCCTTCTTTGCCGATCCGCATAATCTGCCGCGCATTATGCCGCCATCGCAGGGCGCGAAGATCATCAAGCTCAACATCGTGCCACCGCGCTTGCCCGACGGAGTGCCAAACCGCGGGCTCGAGCGGATGGCAGGCGCGGGCACGGAGATCACGTTCAAGTTCCGGGCAATTCCCTACATTCCTGTGCATGAGCGTTGGACCGCTTTGATAACCGAGTTCGTGTTCCATGAATATTTCTCTGACATTCAGAAGCAGGGCCCGTTCAAGTCATGGCATCATTCGCACACCTTCGAGTCTAAGATTGTGGAGGGTGTCGAGGGCACAACGGTCGGAGACGACGTGGAATACGAGGTGGGCTTCGGAGCGGTCGGAGATCTGCTTGAATCGCTGATCTTCCAGCGCATGATGCGGGCCATCTTCGAGCATCGCAGAAAATCGCTCGAGAAAGCCTTTGCCGCGGACATTGAGGAGTCGCGCCTGGCGCGGACCTAGCTGGCTCTGGCGAGCGGTGCTGCTGTCCTTGCCGCAATCATCTATTCTTATATTCTTAATTAATGGATCTCTTCGCCCTCACCCGACAACTCATCGATATCGAATCCATCACCGGCAATGAAGGCGCGGTTGGCGAGGCACTTGCTCGTGAACTCGCCGCGCTGGGTTATGCGGTGGAAAGCATGCCGGTAGAGGGCGACCGTTCTAATGTGTGGGCGACGAATAAAGGCACTCCCCGCCCCGAGTTGGTGTTCTCAACTCACATGGATACAGTGCCGCCGTTCATTCCGTCGTCGGAGACGCCTGACCGAATTTATGGACGCGGTTCTTGCGACGCCAAGGGCATCATCGTGGCGCAAATTGCCGCCGCCGAGAAGCTGAAGGCGGACGGAATCCACGCGGGTCTACTGTTTCTTGTGGGCGAAGAACGCGACAGCCAAGGCGCCCAAACCGCCAATCTGGATCCGCGCGGCGCGAAATTCCTTATTAACGGTGAGCCCACAGAGAATCGAATTGCGCTAGCGTCAAAGGGAACTCTGCGGGTGGAGGTGGTAGCCAGCGGTCGCATGGCGCATTCCGCCTATCCGGAGCTGGGGGAATCGGCCATCGAGAAGCTGCTGGACGCGTTGGAGAACATCCGCAAAATCGAACTCCCGACTCATCCAGCGGCTGGGCCATCGACGATGAACATCGGGCTGATCGAAGGCGGCCGCGCGCCGAATGTTATCCCGGATCACGCGGTCGCCAATTTGCTGATTCGCCTCGTTGGACCTACTGACGATTTACGGAGCCAAATCACCACTGCGGTAGCCGGTAAGGCCGATGCCAACTTTATCCTTGAAATCCCATTCATGGAACTCGTCAGCGTGCCCGGCGTTGAGACCATGATCGCCAAATTCACCACCGACATACCGGCGCTCACCAATTGGGGGACGCCACTGCTGATCGGGCCGGGATCGATCCACGTGGCCCACACCGACGGCGAGTACATTGAGAAGCGGCAGCTACTCGACGCCGTCGACCTTTACGCCCAAATCGGGCGCCACTTAATTCGGGACGGATCAACAATCTGAATTTCCTATAAGATTTGTCTCGCACTTGTCCGAAGGTCCGGCTTTCTGCTATCCGAAGCTGTAGCCTCCGAAATGGGTGCCTGTGCTATGGCTACTTCACAAAGCTCTCTCGCTCTGCAGTCAGCAAATTCCGCCATGCCGCTCAAGTCACGCGTTAAACGCGGCCATCCCTTACCTCTGGGCGTAACGGTGCACCGGGCGGGGATTAATTTCTCAGTTTTTTCAAAGCATGCTACTGCCTGCTGTTTGCTGGTGTCTGAGCCGGACGAGCCAGACAACTTCGTGGAGTTGCCGCTCGACTCCGAGTCCAACCGCACCGGTCAGGTTTGGCACATCTTTGTCGAGGGCCTGGATGTCGGCGCGCACTATGCCTTCCGCTTCGATATGCAGCCCAATCCTGACCCATTGATTTATCGTTTCGATCCCGCGAAACAGTTGCTCGACCCCTACGCTCGCGTGCTGTCGGGAGGCGCGAAGTGGGGGACTTATAAAGCAAAGACCCAGCCATTGCGCCATAGCGTAGTCACCGAGAACTACTTCGAGTGGGGACACGACCAGCCGCTCAATATCCCGCTGGTCGACAGCATCATTTACGAAGCGCATGTCCGCGGTTTCACCCGTCACCCCTCGTCTGGAGTTGCGCATCCCGGCACGTTTGCCGGCCTGATCGAAAAGATCCCGTACTTTAAGAGCCTGGGTGTTACCGCCGTCGAATTGCTGCCGGTGAACGAGTTCGAGGAAGGTGATACGAACCGCGTCAATCCCTTCACCGGCGAGCCCCTGTTAAATTTTTGGGGATACCAGCCAACCGCATTTTATGCGCCGAATACGGCGTATTCGTCCCAGCGGGCCGACGGCGAACAGATGCGCGAGTTCAAGCTACTGGTTAAGTCGATGCACGAAGCAGGAATCGAGGTCATACTCGACGTGGTCTTCAACCACACGGCCGAAGGCGACGAGACTGGACCGACCTGGTCGTTCCGCGGCATCGACAACGCAACCTATTACATGCTTGAACCCGGAACCGGCAAGTACCTGAACTATTCGGGATGCGGTAACACCGTAAACTGCAACAACCCTGTCGTGCGAGATTTTATCGTCGACTGCCTCCGCTACTGGGTCACTGAGATGCACGTGGACGGTTTCCGCTTTGACCTGGCGTCAGTCCTGGGACGCGGCCAGGACGGCAGCGTACTGAAGAATCCTCCGCTGCTGGAAAGCCTGGCATATGACCCGGTTCTGGCCAACAGCAAGCTGATCGCCGAAGCATGGGACGCCGCTGGTCTGTACCAGGTAGGCACGCTACCGTCGTGGGGACGCTGGGCGGAATGGAATGGAATCTTCCGTGACGATGTGCGCAAATTCGTGAAAGGCGACGCGGGTATGACGTCTGCGCTCGCCACTCGTTTGCTGGGTAGCCCAGACCTTTATGAGACCAGCGCGCGTGAACCGTATCACAGCATCAACTTCGTGACTTGCCACGATGGATTCACGCTCAATGATCTGGTTTCGTACAACGAGAAGCACAACCTCGCCAACGGCGAAAACAATCAGGACGGCGGCAACGCTAACTATAGTTGGAATTGCGGCGTCGAAGGCCTAACGTCGGACCCTGCTATCAACGCGTTGCGCGCGCGCCAGCGCAAGAATTTTGCCACCATTCTTCTCTTCTCCCACGGCGTACCAATGATCCTCGCCGGGGACGAGATAGCAAGGACCCAACAGGGCAACAACAATGCGTATTGCCAGGACAATGACGTGAGCTGGATCAACTGGGACTTCGCGAAAGAGAATGACGGCCTCTTGCGCTTCTTCCAGTTGATGATCGCTTTCCGCAAGCGCTGTCCAATGCTGCGCCGCGATACGTTTGCGGTCGATAGCGATACCGGATTCCACGTCACCTGGCACGGAACCAAGCGCATGTCAGCCGATTGGGGCCCAGAGTCTCGTTCCGTCGCGATGCAGTGGACAAAGACGCATCCGGACGGCTCACGCGACGACTTGCACTTCATCGCCCACGCGCATTGGGAGCACGCGGTATTCGAGTTGCCTGAGATTGGCAACCGCACGTGGTTTCGCCTGGTTGACACCGCGCTGCCGTCACCGCAGGACATCGCCACCGAAGGCCAAGAATTTCCGCTGGCGTCGCAGGACAGTTATCCCATCATGTCGCGTAGCGTGGCAATTTTCGTTGCCAAATAAAGGCTCAGCCGCCGTGTCCTAGCAGCTCGAACTTACAGCTATCCGGATTTGCTTCCCGGATCGAGCCGTCGCCAATGTCGTAGACCCAGCCACGAATCTCAATCTCTCCCTCATGCAACCGTGAGCTGACGCTGGGATGCGTCTTCAGATGCTCAATCTGTCCGAGCACATTCAACTCGGTCATGTGGCGGAGTTGGTCCTCCTCTGAAGCCTTGGCGAATTTGCGCAGCATCTCGGCACGAGCGTTAAAACCGTGGCTCATCCAACTTTGCACGCCCGGCATGTCGACGACTTGCTCCGGATGGAGTAGTGCTTTCATCACGCCACAGTCAGTGTGTCCACATACAACGATCAGCGGCACCTTGAGCGCCAGCATGGCATATTCGACGCCTGCGGTCACGCCCCCCACGAACTCCACGTACGGAGGCACCATGTTGCCTGGGTTGCGTTCAATGAAAATTTCGCCCGGATCCGTTTGAGTCACGAGGTTCGGATTGACGCGCGAATCGGCACAGGTTATGAACAGTGCCAGCGGATCCTGTCCACGACGTAGCCGCTCAAACAACTCTCGCTGGGCGGGAAAAATCTCGGTTTGAAATTTCGCCACGCCCAGGGCGATCCGGGCCAGGGCTTCCTGCTTCTGCATCACCAGACTCCCGAAAAGCTACGAACTCGAAGAGCTATTTCACATCCATCGTTGGCGTCGGTGTAATCCGCTCATCAGAGTACCAAATGAAGCGACGCATCGACTCCGCAGCCTTGGCTTTTCAGCCTGTTAGACTGAACGCCTATGACGGAAGAGAGTAATGGGTTGTCTCGCGCATCGTCGGCTTATCTGCGTTCGGCGATGCACCAACCGATCCGGTGGCACGAGTGGGGCGACGACGCTTTCGCCGCGGCCCAGCGCGACAACAAGCCTATCCTCCTCGACATTGGCGCGGTGTGGTGTCATTGGTGTCACGTGATGGATCGCGAGTCTTACGAGAGCAGCGAAACTGCCGAGATTATCAATCGCGAATTCATCGCCGTGAAGGTCGATCGCGACGAGCGTCCCGATGTCGACAGCCGTTACCAACTTGCCGTTTCGGCAATTTCCGGCACCGGCGGATGGCCACTCACTGTGTTTCTCACGCCTGAAGGCAAGCCGTTTTACGGCGGAACGTATTTTCCGCCCGACGATCGTTACGGGCGGCCGAGCTTCAAGAAGATCCTGCTGGCGATTGCCGATGCCTACCGCGAGCGCCGCGATGAAGTGGTGAAATCGGCGGAGGAAACCATGCATATGCTAGCCAACGCCGAGGGGTTTGCGGGACACCGTGCGGATTTCTCACCTCGCGTGGTTGGCGTGATGGTACAGTCTGCGGTCGCCATTTTTGATGAGAGGAACGGTGGCTTCGGCGGCGCACCCAAGTTTCCCCACTCTTCCGCCATCGACCTGTTGCTTGATTGGTACGCGCGCACCAAAGAAGAGCGTGTGGGTACCGTCATCACCACCACGTTGACCAAGATGTCGAAGGGCGGGGTGTACGACCAGCTAGGTGGAGGGTTCCATCGTTACTCGGTAGATGACCGCTGGATCGTGCCGCACTTTGAAAAAATGGCGTACGACAACTCGGAGTTGCTCAAGAATTACGTACACGCCTACCAGGTGTTTGGCTATGAGTACTACCTGCACATCGCCGGTGACATTGTCCGCTGGATGGACGAGTGGCTGAGTGATCGTGAGCACGGTGGTTTTTATGGCTCGCAGGATGCCGACATCAACCTCGACGACGATGGCGACTACTTCACCTGGACAGTCGACGAAGCCAAAGCGGTCCTCAGTCCCGACGAATTCACGGCGATTGCGTTGCTCTTTGACATCGGGGAAGTCGGCGAGATGCACCACAACCCCGCGAAGAATGTGCTTTGGGTGAGCATGCTGTCGGACGAAATCGCGGGGAAGATGGGCCGTGACATCACCGACGTTCTCGATCTGCTCACCATCGGGCGCGCTAAACTTAACGCCGAGCGGCTGAAGCGCCCGACCCCATACATCGACAAGACGATCTACACCAATTGGAACGCGATGTGCATCTCCGCGTACTTGCACTACGCCCGAGTAACGGGGCGCAAAGATGCACGGCAGTTCGCGCTGCGTTCTCTCGATCGCATCCTGGCTGAAGCTTGGAGTCCCGAGTTTGGTCTTTCGCACGTCATCGCATACAGCGATCCGGCGGCGCAGAAACGCTTTGTGCATGGACTGCTCGATGACTATGCCTACACCGCCATCGCGTGTCTCGACGCGTATGAAATCAGCGGCGACCTCAGCTACTTCCGCTTTGCCCGCGAGATTGCCGACGAGATGATTCGCCGCTTTGCCGATACGACTTCTGGTGGCTTCTTCGACACCGAAGCGTCCCTCGAAGAAAAGTTGAAGCTGGGCGCTCTTTCGGCGCGGCGCAAGCCATTTCAGGATGCCCCCACCCCATCGGGCAATCCCAGTGCCGCCATCGCGCTTCTACGTCTGCACGCATACACCAACGAAGCTACGTACCGCGACAAGGCCGAAGACACCTTGGAGGTGTTTGCCGGCGCAGCCGAGCAGTTCGGCATCTACGCGGGGACCTACGGCATCGCGGCAACCTGGCTGGCGCGCCCGCACACGCAGGTTGTGGTAGTGGGCGAGGACGAGGACGCCGAAGCGCTGCTGAAAGCTGCGTCCGCGCCGTTCGCGGTGAATCGCTCGGTCGTACACCTCACCGGCAGCGAAGCCGTGGCGCAAAATCTGCCCCCCGTGCTGGCCGAGACGATTCCGAATGTGCCTGCGTTGAAAGAGAAAAGATCGTTCGCGGTGGTGTGCACCAACTTCACCTGCCTGCCGCCTATCGAAGACCCCGAAAAACTCTCCGCACTGTTGCGCGAAGCGCTCGCCACGCAGTAAGCCTTTCGCCGAGACCGCCGATAGAAGAAGCAGTGGCGGCCGTTATCTCGGCCAGGGGAACGGCGCCACCTGGAAGAGCAGGAGCGGCGGGGTGAACCTGCCTTGCCGTTCCGGCTCGGAGTAGATCAGCGCGGCGCTTAGTAGGCCTCGTCCAGCAGTTCGATCACGTGAGCTACGCGCGCATTCATCTTTTTGCGCTCGATGCCCGCGCGAAATTGCAACATGCAGCCGACATTCGCCGTGGCAATGATTTGGGGATCAACGCTGGCGACAAAGCTCATCTTTTCGTCGAGCACCTTCATCGAGATCTCGTTTTGCACGACGTTGTAAACGCCAGCACTGCCACAACACGAGTCGGGACGCGGCGACTCGACCAACTCGGCACCAATTTGTTTCAGCAGTTGACGCGGCGCGCTACGCACGCCCTGCGCATGCGCGAGATGGCAGGAATCCTGATAGGTCACGCGCGTGCCCAGCTTGCGTTTCGGTTCACGCAAGCCCACGTCCGCGAGGTACTCGTTGATGTCTCGAGCCTTGGCCGTGAACTCCGCAGCGCGCTTGGCGTAAGTCGCGTCATCCTGCAGAAACGCGGCGTATTCCTTCAGTGTCGATCCACAACCAGCCGCGTTGGTCACGATAGCGTCAAACTTTGGGTCAAGCATCGCGTCGATATTGCGCCGCGCCTGCGCGCGCGCCAGGTCCAGCAGTCCGGCGTGCAACTGTAGCGCACCGCAACAAGACTGCCTCTCCGGAATGTGGACTTCGATGCCGTTCTTCGTCAGCACACGAATCGTAGCGCGATTCAGCTCCGAAAAAGCCACGCCGGCTACGCATCCGATCAGCAATGCCACCCGGCCACGTTGTTCCCCGTCGGCCGGAAACACGCGCCCCAAATCGGAAAACGAAAACTCGCTATCGATGCAAGGTGACAGCGCGTCCAACTCCGCCACACCAAAAAGCTTCAGAATGCCCGTCGCGCGCGCCAATGATTGCAGCCCGGACCGCTGATAGAAGCGCACAAATCGCGCGTGCGCCGCGAGCCGACCGAACGACGGCAGAATGTCGGCGTAGAAATGTTTGCGCAGCCATGTCGCCAACCAAGGACGCTGGTAATTCTCCGCGATCTGCGCGCGGGCCTGCTCTAACAGGCTGCCGTAGGCTACGCCTGACGGACACGCTGTCTGACAATTCAGGCAGCCGAGGCAGCGATCGATGTGAGTGACGAACGAGTCACTCAGCGCCAATCGTCCCTGATCGACCTGCACGATCTGGTAGATGCGACCGCGCGGCGAATCCATCTCCGTGCCCAGCACCCGATACGTTGGACACTGGTCAAGACAAAGCCCGCAGTGCACGCAACGCGAGTACAAATCCCACGACGGCTTCTCGTGCGAAGAGAAGTTTGACTGGCGCGTCTCAACGGCGGCAGGTGCGGCGCTCAAAAGATTTGCCTCCCGCGCAAGACGTTGTTGGAGTCGAGTGCCTGCTTCACTGCGCGCATGCTGGCCAGGTTCTGCGGAGGGATCGGCCACGGATTCGCAGCCCCTAAGGCTTTCACAGTCACCTTGCCTCTCAGCTTAGTCAGCGCCTCCACGGTTGCGTGCTCCAGATCGACTCCGCCATAGGACTTGACGACCAGGTGACCGATTCCAACGCGACCGATAATGGCCGTATCGGGTCCTCCCAGCGCAGGCGTTTCGAGCAAAGTATCGACAACCACCTGAACATCGCGCGGCCATACGGTGAGTTCCACGATTTGGGGCTGATCGACTTGGCCTGTCTGTGAAGCGCCAAAATCCTCGATCACTTTCCACATTCCACTTTCATTGTCGCCATCCAGCTCTCGCGTAACCGCAGAACCCAATTCCTTGCGATATCGAGCCAGCACGGGATCGCTTCCGGCAGCTCGCACACAGACCACCCACGCATCGGATGTCACGTCCGGCCGCATTAGTTTGCGCGCTCCGGGCGACACCAGTTCCAGGCAAATGGGCGACAGTGGCGAACGCATTACTCGATCGCGAAACTCCAACGCCTCTCGAGCAGTGCCAAACTCGGCAAGAAACGTCCGCGTCTGCCGTGGCGCAGGAAACAGCTTGAAACTGGCGGATGTGATCACTGCCAGCGTTCCGTAGCTGCCGATGAGCAGCTTCATCAGATCATAGCCGGCAACGTTCTTGACGACGCGTCCTCCACCCTTCGCGCGCCGGCCATCGCCAGTTACAAAACGCACGCCGATGCAGTAGTCCCGTACCGCGCCATAGCCGTGGCGCAGCGGTCCGTGACTTGCGGTTGCTAGCAACCCGCCCACAGTCGCACGCTCCGGCGACGGAGGATCGCAGCCGAATAGCAGTCGATCGGCGCCGACCATCGCACTGAGTTGCGCAACCGTCGTGCCTGCCCCAACGCCAACCGTCAGATCAGCGTGGTCGTAGTGCTCAATCTTAGCGAGACGGTTCGTGTGCAGAACAATATCGGTGTCTAACTGCGCAGCATTCCGCTCGGTCGAGCCTCCGGTCGGGCTTACTGTCAGACGGTGCTCGTTCGCCAGCTTCAGAACGTCAGCCACTTCTTCCGCCGAAGCCGGACTCACATAAACTCCGCCGTTTGGCCGCTCGCGCGCGTTCTCATCGCCGCAGATCGCGCGCAACTCACGCGCTACCCCGACAGCCACGCCCGTCGCACTCACATGCCCTCCGCTTGCAGCACTGGATTCCTGGACGGCCCGCTGGTCTCGCGGCACATCCGCGTGGTGGGAAACAGCTTGCCCGGATTCAGCACGCCCGCCGCGTTGAACGCGTTGCGCAGGCTGAGCATCACGTCGAGGTCGTCGTTAGTAAACAACAGCGGCATGAGGTCGCGCTTCTCGAGTCCGACTCCGTGTTCGCCGGTGATCGAGCCGCCCATCGCGACGCAGCATTCCAGAATTTCGGCTCCGGCCGCCTGCACCAGGTCCATCTGTGCCGGGTCCCGCGGATCGAACAGAATCAGCGGGTGCAAGTTTCCGTCGCCGGCATGAAAAATGTTTCCAATCCGCAAACCGTACTTCTCCGCCACGCCCTGGATGAACTGCAATACAGCAGGAATCTTGGTACGCGGCACTACGCCGTCTTGCGAGTAGTACGAGGGAGCAAGCCTTCCCATCGCGGCGAAGGCGTTCTTGCGACCTTTCCACAGTAGCGCTCGTTCGTTTTCGTCTTTGGCACGCCGAACTTCGCGCGCCTTCTGCTGTAAACACACTTCCCGGACTGCGTCAGCCTGTTCTTCGACCTGCTCGGCCAGACCCTCGATCTCGATCAGCAGCACGGCGCCCGCATCCAGCGGGTAGCCAGCGTGACACGCCTCCTCCACTGCCCGCAGAGTCCAGCCGTCGAGCATCTCCAGCGCCGCCGGAGTAATTCCCGCAGCCGTAATCGCCGACACGGTTCGTGCGCCGTCGTCGATGGTCTCGAATATCCCCAGCAGCGTGGCGATACGCTCGGGCCGCCGCAGCAGCCGCACGGTGATTTCCGTGACCACGCCAAGGGTTCCTTCTGAACCGACAAAAAATCCGGTCAGGTCATAGCCGCCACTTTCCGCAGCCTTCCCACCGAAATGCACAACGTCTCCGCTGGGCAGTACAACCGTCAGACCGGTCACGTGGTTCACGGTCACGCCATACATCAGCGTGTGCGGCCCACCCGAGTTCTCCGCCACGTTGCCACCAATCGTGCAAGCCTTCTGACTCGACGGATCGGGCGCAAAATACAGTCCCAGATGTGCGACGTGCTCCGACAACTGCAGGTTTACGACTCCCGGCTGTACGATCGCCCGCATGTTCTCGGCGTCCACTTCGAGGACGCGGTTCATGCGCGCAAAGGCCAGTACCACACCGCCTTCGGGTGCGATAGCCCCGCCGCTCAAGCCGGTACCCGCGCCGCGCGCAACGACCGGAAATCCAGACGAGCTGGCCAGCCGCATGATCTGCGCTACTTGCTCTGTATTTTGGGGAAACACGACCGCGACAGGGGTGCACTTGCGCACTCCCGCGTCGTATTCGTACAGCATCAGGTCTTCGGGGCGGTCGAGAACGGCCTCGCGCCCCGCGATGTTCCGCAGCTGATCAACCACCGCCGGGAGGTGCATAGGACGCACTGAGTTTAGCACCGCGAGCGCTTTTGCGGCGGTGATGCGCGGCTCAGCTTACCGAGGTCTGGATGTACGCGCGCATCATATCGGCTTCGCCAACTTTCTCCTCCAGCGTGTGCCGCATCAGGTCGCGCAGTGAAAGGAAGCCCACGAGGGTGCTGCCCTCGCATACCGGCAGGTGCCGGACGCTATGCGCCTGCATCATGACCATCGCTTCTTCGCTGCTGGAATCCGGCGATACTGTCCGCAGCGCGGTGCTCATGACTTCAGCAACCGGCGTGGTCTGGGGGGCGAGCTGCCTGGCCACCACCTTGCTCATGATGTCGCGTTCGGAAAAGATTCCCACCAGGGTGGTGCCATCCAGCACCGGGACTGCGCCTACGTGGCAATCCACCATATATTTGGCGGCCTCAAGCACCGTCTGGTGCGGCTGAATGTAGTGAATCGTTCGATGGATCAGCAAGTCACGTATCGTTGCCATAGTGCCTCCGCCGAAGTGGGGCCCCTGTATGGGCGGGAGTATATTCCCAGCTTCGGCTTGAGGAAAGCAGAAAATCTTGGGTTTTTTATAAGGCAATTCCTGATTTGGCTGAGGCCCCGCCCGACGAGAGCCGCGGTTTCCGATGTTGAACCGCTCGCGTTCTTTTGGGATGACGGCTTGAGCCCGTGCTAACGGAACCTGTCCGACACTCGGCAAGACATCGGCCGTGTGGGGCTGATATCCTCGCAAATTGACCCCAACAGTTCAGAACGCGTGAAAGGACAAACGACGAATGCCGATCAGCATGGAAGGACGCACAGTTGTAGTGTTTGGCGTAGCCAACAAGCGGAGCATTGCCTGGGCCATCGCCCAGCACATGCAAAAGGCTGGCGCGACGCTGGCGATTACCTACCAAAACGAGCGCCTGAAGCAGGAAGCCGAAGACATGATCTCCGCCCTGCCCAATGCTACCGGCTTCCAGTGCGACGTCTCCAGCGACGACGAAATTGCCAAGCTGTTTGATCAACTGAAGGCGAAGTACGGCAAACTCGATGCCGTTGTGCACAGCGTCGCCTACGCTCCTGCCGAGGCCCTCCAGAATGACTTCGTCCAGACCAGCCGTGACGCATTCCGCATCGCTCTCGATACCAGCGCGTACTCGTTGGTTGCCATATCGCGTGGAGCGGCACCGCTCATGACCGACGGTGGCGCAATATTGACGATGACCTACTACGGCGCCGAGAAAGTCGTCCCCCGCTACAACGTGATGGGAGTCGCCAAGGCCGCGTTGGAAGCTTGCGTCCGTTACCTCGCTGCCGATCTCGGCAAGCATAAGATCCGCGTCAACGCCATCTCCGCGGGACCGATCAAAACACTAGCTGCCCGTGGCATCGGAAGCCTCGGAGAGATGATGAAGACACAAGCCGAAAAGTCGCCCTTGCAGCGGAATATCGACGTGAATGAGGTCGCGGCGACGGCGGTGTTTCTGGCCAGTGACGGCGGCACCGGCATCACTGGCGAGACGATTTACGTCGATTGCGGGTACAACATTATGGGGTTCTGAGCTGGGCCAACGACTCTGAGCCGAGGACGATCTTCCGTACTTCCTCTCCCCGCCGTTCAATCGCGATCTCCACGTCGCTCTCTTTCACCAGACGAGGAAACTTTTCGCCCCACTCGATGAGAACGAGGTTGCTTTCTTCGGCGAAAAGCTCGTCTAGCCCCAACGTCGCTAGCTCCCGCTCCGTCTCGATTCGGTAGAGATCGACATGGTACAGCGTGACCTCCTGCCCGCGATATTCGTGAATGAGCGTAAACGTCGGGCTGGTCACGTCTTCCTGCGATGCGGCCTGCAACCCTTCGGCGATACCCTTCACCAGCGTGGTCTTCCCCGCTCCCAGATCACCGCGCAGGATTACCATGCGGACACTTCTTAACGTTGTCGCCAGTTCGCGCCCCAGTGCGATAGTCTCCTCAGCCGAGTGCGTGATGTATTCCTTGGCACTCATCCGCTGATGCGTACTACACTCTCGTGTGCCCAGCGCGTCGCCCGTCGAAACGCCTCCGGCAGTCCGGTAAGCAAGTCAGTAGCAACCAGCGAGTGTTCGCCCATGCTCTCCGCCGCTATGTCTCCTGCCAGTCCGTGCAGATAGGCCGCCGCTACCGCCGCGCGGGCAACATCGGTTGGCATTTGTGCCAGAATGCCAGCCGTCATGCCCGTCAGAATATCGCCCGTCCCTCCGGTCGCCATCCCTGGATTACCTGTCGGATTCACCCATGCAGTTCCATCGGGCAGCGCGATGATGGTCAAGTTGCCCTTGAGGACCAGCACCAGCCGATGCTCGCGCGCGAACGTGCGCGCCACATTCAGCCGGTCCGCCTGCACAGCCTTGATCGAGATGCCAGCCAGCCGCGACATTTCGCCGGGATGCGGTGTCAGAACCAGCGCGCGCTTGCTACCGTCGAGCAACTCGGTCTTGCCGTCGAATGCATTCAGCCCATCGGCATCGATCACCAACGGACACTTCAGCATGCGCACCGCTTCGTGCACGAACTCTATCGTCTCCGGATGGCGTCCGATCCCCGGCCCAATCGCCACCACGGTCATCGTCGAGGCCAACTGCTGCAGCTTGCCACTCTTCGCCGACGCCGCGCTGATGCCGCTGCTGTCGGTTTCGGGCAGCGGCTCCGTCATCAACTCCGCCGCGAAGCCTGCAACGTTGGGCAGCGCGCTCTTCGCCGTCGCCACTGTCACCAGTCCTGCGCCCGCGCGCATTGCGGCCATACCCGCCATAGCAGCCGCACCCGATTTGCCCAGCGATCCGCCCACGATAAGGACATGGCCATACATACCCTTGTTGCTGTCCCTGGGACGCGGCGCCAGCAGCGCCGCCAGGTCACGCGCTGTGGCCACCTCCAGCTTGAGCTTTGATTCAATGGCCGCATCTGGCGTTCCGATCGGCGCAACAATCACCGGACCGCTCGTCAATTCACCAAACACGTGGGCTGGCCGCGGAGCGGTGAACGTGACAATCGCATCCGCCCGCGCAATTCCCATGCCGGCTTGAGGCGTCATCGCATCCGAATCCGCGCCCGACGGAATATCGACGGCTACGACCGGCTCGGCGCCGCTATTGATAGCTGCAATCGCACCCGCATACAGTCCCTTTACCGGAGGCTTGAATCCGCTGCCGAGAATCGCATCGACCAGCAAATCGCAATTCCCCAGGCTGCGCGACGACTCCGCCTGCAACTCCGAGGGCGACTGCACCACAATCGGACGCACCGGCAGCCGCTCGAACATCGCCGCCGCATCGCCTTTCAGTTCCCACGGCGATGCCAGCAGAAGCACCTCAACCACACGGCCGGCGCGGTGCAGTTGGCGCGCAACTACGAAGCCGTCGCCACCATTGTTTCCTTTGCCACACACGACGGCAATGCGCTCGGCATGCCGATGGTTTTCCAGAATGAACTGCGCTACGGCGCTCCCGGCGTTTTCCATGAGGGTCAGTGAAGGCACACCGAATTTTTCGGTGCTGGCGCGATCGATTTCGCGCATCTCTGCCGTAGTGGTGATTTTCATGAGTGCTCCGACGCCGAATCTTCCAGCTTTCGAAGTCCCTCAGGATCGCCCATGGCAATCAGGTGATCGCCCACGTGAATGACCTCATCGGGCGGAGGATTGAAGCGCATCGCCGTGTGCTCGCCCTTGATGGCCAGGACGATCACTCCCAACTCCTGCCGGATGCGCGAGCTTTCCAGCGTATGTCCGGCAAAGCGCGCGCCTTTCTCCACTTTCACTTCCTCGATCTCCAGCGGACGCTTCTGGTTCATGGCGGTGTCGAAGAAATCCACGACGTTGGGACGCATAAACGTTTGCGCAATTCGATAACCCGCAAACCGATAGGGAGACACCACCGAGTCGGCGCCGGCCGTGAGTAGGTGCTTTTCCGCATCTTCTTCTGCCGCACGAGCGATGATCTTGATCTTGGGATTCAAACTGCGCGCGGTCAGGATGATGTAGATGTTGATAGCGTCCGTAGTCGTCGCCGCCACGAGTCCCTGCGCGTGCTCGATGCGAAGCTCCTGCAGCACATGCGCCAGTGTGGCATCGCCTAGCAGTGTCAGCCAGCCTTCCGACGAGTACTTCTTCAGTTTTTCTTCGTTGGTATCGACGACGACAAAAGGCAACGGCCGCCGTGCCAGTTCGCGCGCCGCGCTGCGTCCCACGCGCCCCGCCCCGCAGATGATGAAGTGCCCCGTCAACCGGCTAATTTCGCGGTCCATGCGTCTCCTGCCAAATACCGATTGAAGCTCGAATTCTAGCAAAGTGCGTGAAGCGCCCCCGACCAGTAGCAACACCAGCCCCACGCCCGTAATGATGATAAAGCTGTTAAACAGCCGCCCGGCGTGCGACAGGGGATGAATCTCGCCGTACCCGATGCTGGTAATGGTGGTCAGCACCATGTAGAAGCCGTCGAAGTACGTCCAGCCCTCGATGAAGTGGAAACCCGCAATCCCGACGATGACCAGCAGCACCAGTAAGATCGCCAGCAGCTTCAGATTGAACGGGACCTTCACGTCAGCCATTCTGCGCGATGCGTGCGTCCTTGCGCAATGACTTGCTCGCTCCGACGCGCAAAGCAAAACGCCCTTCCGTCCTAGGAAGGGCGTCTGTGAGTGATGTGCTACATCCCGCGCAGTGTTTACCGCCTCACGAATTCACCTGCTGCGCGCTGCACGTGACTATGGTGACGTCCGTAACCAAAGTAGATCGCCATCCCAATCGCCAGCCAGACGAACAAACGGATCCATGTGGCTAGTGGCAAGGAAGCCATCAATGCGAACGAGATGACGATTCCGAGGATCGGCACCACCGGAACCCACGGAGTTTTGAACGGACGATGCAGGTCTGGACGCCGTTTGCGCAAGATCAGGACACCCGCGCACACGATGACGAAAGCCAGCAACGTACCAATGCTCACCAGTTCACCTAGAATTCCAATCGGTACAACCGACGCAAAGACGGCTACAAACAGTCCCACAGTGATCGATGAAATATAGGGCGTACGGAATTTGGGATGTACCTTACCCGCCCATTCCGGCAGCAGCCCATCGCGCGACATCGAATAAAACACGCGCGACTGTCCCAGCAGCATTACCAGCATGACGCTGCCCAGCCCGGCAATAGCGCCAAGTTTCACCAGCACCGAGCCCCAACGGACACCGGTTGCATCGATGCCAACCGCCACCGGGGCGGCCACATTCAACGCCGAATAAGGAACGATGCCAGTCAACAAACCCGATACCAGGATATACAGGATGGTGCAGACCACTAGCGATCCGAGAATACCAATCGGCATGTCCCGTTGGGGATTCTTCGCTTCCTGCGCTGCGGTTGAGACCGCGTCAAATCCTATATATGCAAAGAAAATTACGCCCGCCGCTCGGGCAATGCCCGACCAGCCATATTCGCCAAATGATCCCTGATTGGGTGGGATAAACGGATGCCAGTTCGCCGTTGCCACGGCCGGATGCTTGAGCACAAATGCGCCCGCAATCGCGATGAAAATCAGCACAATCGTCACCTTTATCATCACGATCGCGGAATTGAAATTGGCCGATTCCTGGATCCCAACCACGAGGATGAACGTAATCACGCAAATAATCAGGAACGCTACGATATTAAAGACGCCCTGTACCTGGGGTAGCGTCGAGGCGTCCACGCCTTTCTGGCTGAGCATCGGAGCCGCGGTGGTCAACAGTTCCCATCGCCCCCCATACTGCACCAGCATATTTGGTACCCACTGGTTCCCCACATGGGTGTAGGGCGTCGCCGTGAACTGTGGCGGAATGGTGATGCCCCAGTCCTGCAGAAAGCTGACGAAGTATCCTGCCCAGCCGGAGGCGACGGTGGCCGCGCCAAACGCATATTCCAGAATGAGGTCCCAGCCGATGATCCAGGCGAAAATTTCGCCCAGCGTAGCGTAGCCATAGGTGTAAGCGGATCCCGCAATCGGGATCAGTGACGCAAACTCGGAGTAGCACAGTCCGGCGAATACGCAGCCCAGGCCTGCAAGTATGAAGGAGAGCACGATGGCCGGACCGGCATACATCGCCGCCGCCGAGCCCGTAAGAACGAAGATGCCCGCCCCGATGATCGCCCCAATGCCTAGCGTAATCAGGTTCACCGGCCCCAGCGCCCGCTTGAGACTGTGTTCGTCCTCAGAGCTAGCTTCTTTCAACAATTGGTCCAAAGGCTTGCATTCCAAAAGATTGGCCATTCAGCTTCGTGTCTCCTTCGCGCTCAGGCTTCTACTCGCGCCGCCCGGTTGCGACTTGACCACAGGTAGTACACAGGGATACCCAGCAGCACAATGATCAGGCCGGGCCACGTATATTGAGGCTTATAGCGTAACAAGACTATATCAATGAACACAGCCATCAGAATATAGATCGCAGGCAGGACTGGATATCCGATCGCACGATACGGACGCGGCGCATTGGGTTGCTTTACCCGTAGCACGAACAACCCCGCGATCGTCAGGATGTAGAAAACCAGCACCGCAAAAATGATGTAATCCAGCAATTGACCGTAACTACCCGACAGGCACAGAACGCAGGTCCAGACGCACTGCATCATTAGAGAATGAGCGGGCGTGCGGTACTTGGGGTGCAACTTCGCTGCGTTCTTGAAGAACAGCCCATCCTTCGCCATGGCGTAGTACACGCGCGCGCCAGACAGAATCAGGCCGTTATTGCATCCGAACGCAGAGACGAGGATGAGCATCGCCATGATCTGTGCGCCACCCGAGCCGAAGATCTGTTGCATCACTGCGGTGGCGACGCGTTCCTCTGAAGCGTGCTGGATCCCTCGCGCCAGGATTGTCGTCCCATTCGGATCACCTGCCAGCGGCAGCACGCTCAGGTAAACAAGGTTCGCCATCACATAAATGAGGATGACGACCCCCGTGCCAATCGCCAGCGCCAGCGGCAGGTTGCGCTGCGGATTGCGCACCTCGCCTGCCGTAAAGGTCACGTTGTTCCATGCGTCGGACGAAAACAGCGATCCCACCTGCGCGACGGCAATGATGGTGACCATCCCAACCAGCGCAATCGGCCCGCCCACTCCCACCTGCACCGGATGCAGTGCCCCGAAACCCGCGTTGTGCCAGAAGTTCGCGCCGAAGTTCGCCGCGATGGCTTGTGCATTGCGGCCGATGAACGCACCCAAAAGTACGAGCCCCAACAACGCCGCGGTCTTGGCGAAGGTAAACACGTTTTGCACCGCAGCGCCAAGCCGCACGCCGAAGACGTTGAGTACGGACAGAAAGATGACCACCAGCACAGCCATTAGGTTCTGCGTATTCAACCCGACGTCCATGTTGCCCAGCACCATCGGCCCGACGGGAATCGGCGGCACATGCCAGAGATGCACGATCCAGTTTGTCGCGGATATCGACGGGAAGAACACACCCAAAAATTTACCGAACGCCACGCCTACCGCGGCAATCGTTCCGGTCTGGATGACCAGGTACAGCGTCCAGCCGTACAGAAATCCCCACAGCGGCCCCAGCGATTCGCGCAGGTACACGTACTGTCCACCGGCATGCGGCATCATTGCCGCCAGTTCGCCATACGCCAATGCGCCTGTGATGGTTAGGAATCCCGTCACCAGCCACGCCGCAATCAGCAACGCCGGCGAGTTGACCTCACGCGCAATCTCGGCCGACACAATGAAGATGCCCGAGCCGATCATGGAGCCCATCACCAGCGTGGTGGCGCTGGTCAGGCCCAGTCCCTTAACAAATTCGTTTTCGCCGCTGGCGAGGGATACAGTCTTCGCTTCGGTGCTCAATGGCCCTCTTGGGTCAGGAAGGTGTCTGGCAAGAATCTACACCAAAAGACGCAGGAATTCTTCTGATGCGCGTCTAGGGGAGCTCAGCAGATCCGAGATGACCGCCACCGAATCCGCTCCTGCCTCAATCACGGCTTTTGCGTTATGGCGCGTAATGCCCCCGATCGCCACCAGCGGCTTCTTGGTCGCCGCCCGCGCCGCTCGCACTCCTTCGAGCCCTACCAGCGCGTCAGGGTTCTTTTTGCCCGTGGTTGGGAACACCGGTCCAATCGCAACGTAGTCGGCCGGGCCGGCGTCAGCTTCTTTCACCTGTTGCGGATTGTGCGTCGAGACGCCGACAATTCGTTCGCCCACTACCAGCCGCGCGCCATCTGCCGGCAGGTCATCCTGGCCGAGATGAACTCCGTCGAATCCCATGGCAACGCAGATGTCGGCACGGTCATTCATAATGAGCTGCACCTTGCCCTGAAGCACGCGCTTTATCTCCCGTGCATGGCTCATCATGGCGCGCGTGTCGCCATCTTTGTTCCGGTATTGCAGCAGCGTCACCCCGCCCTCGGCCAAATCACGGGCAAACTCCACGATGGAGTTCGTCGTCCGCAACTGCGGCGCAAAACAGGTCACATCCAGAATCGCGTACAGCCTTGGTAAGAGCAGTGGCTTCTGCATGGCTGCCTACTTTTTCACGGCCTCTTTATTGCTGTTCTGCGTCAGGAAGCGCTCCATAAACTTCGTGTCAATGTTGCCCGCGCGGAAGTCCTCATCTGCCATGATCCGCTTTTGCAGCGGAATGCTGGTAAAGATCCCTTCCACAACGAACATGTCCAGCGCCCGCGACATGCGCGAGATCGCCTCGTCGCGATCGCGGCCCCGTGCACACAGCTTGGCGATCAATGAGTCATAGTACGGCGGAATCACTCCCTCAGCATACGCCGCCGTGTCCACCCGTATGCCGGTGCCGCCCGGCAGGTTTAACGCCGTAATCTTCCCCGCAGAAGGCGTAAACCGCTCCGGATGTTCGGCATTGATGCGGCACTCAATCGCATGCCCGCGGAACACCACCGGATGGTTGATGACCTCGCTCATCTTTGCACCCGCCGCAATCATGATTTGCGACTTCACCAGGTCCACATCCGTGGTCATCTCGGTCACTGGATGTTCCACCTGAATGCGCGTGTTCATCTCAATGAAGTGCAAACTGCGATCTTCATCCATCAGGAACTCGACCGTGCCCGCGTTCATGTACCCGATGTCCGCCAGCGACTTCACCAGGATGCCGCCAATGCGATCACGCAATTCCTGGCTTACCACCACCGACGGCGCCTCTTCCACCAGCTTCTGGTGTCGTCGTTGGATGCTGCACTCGCGCTCGCCCAGGCTGATGACATTCCCGTGCTCGTCGGCCAATATCTGGAATTCGATGTGTCGCGGCCGCTCGATGTACTTCTCCATATAGAGATCGCCGTTACCGAAGGCCGCCGCCGCCTCCGATTGCGCCGCATGAAACTGGTTGGGCAACTCGTCAGCGTTGCGGATAATCCGCATGCCTCGCCCGCCCCCTCCCGCTGACGCCTTCACAATTACCGGAAACCCGATGGTCCGCGCCCACTCCTGCGCCTCGTCCGCCGAGGCGATGATGCCGTCCGATCCCGGCAGAATCGGCACGCCCACCTTTTTCATGGTGGCGCGCGCCTTCTCTTTTTCGCCCATCAGCCGCGTCACTTCCGGAGGAGGCCCAATGAACTTTACCCCCGACTCGCGGCACACCTCTGCGAAGTTGGCATTCTCGCTCAGCAGCCCGTAACCAGGATGAATCGCATCCACATTCGCAATCTCCGCCGCACTGATCACCGCCGGAATGTTCAGGTAGCTCTCGCTCAGCCGCGGAGGCCCGATGCAAATCGCCTCGTCGGCAAACCGCACGTGCAACGAGTTACGGTCGGCTTCGCTGTAAATCGCTACCGCCTTGACACCCAGCTCTTTGCAGGCGCAAATCACGCGCAGGGCAATCTCACCGCGGTTCGCTATCAGGATCTTTTTAAACATGAATGGGTAGTATCGATTTGTTGGACCGGTTCACGATTTTGAAGTGGTCGGGTGGCCCACAATTGCCTGCCTTTGGCAATTGTGGGAATCTAACTCCCTCTAGTTTTTCCGTATACCGAACAGTGGCATCCCGTACTCTACCGGACTGCCGTTGTTGACAAAGCGCTTTACGATCACGCCTGTCGCGTCGGCCTCAATCTCGTTCATCAGCTTCATCGCCTCGATGATGCACAGCACCTGCCCCTCTTTCACCGAGTCGCCGACAGCCACGAACGCCGGAGCTCCCGGCGATGCGGCTTCGTAAAAAGTCCCGACAATCGGCGACTTTACGATATGCAGGCTGGCGTCGTCGTCCACCGCCGCCGCTGGTGTCGGCTTTGCCGCTTCTGCCACGACCGCCGTCGGTTGAGCACCTACCGGAGTCACCGGAAGCGCCGCCACCGCCGGAGCCGACACCGCAACCACCTGCGGCGCGCGATCAGCTCCAGCGCGTTTGATATGCAGCTTTACATCGCCGCGTTCCATCTCGAACTCGGCGATGTCCTTCTCCACTAACAGCTCTATGAGTTCTTTGATTTCTTTTTGATTCATCGCGTTCCGTTCCGCCAGGCCATGCCGGGTTTCCATCCACCAGCCTTACCTACGGCGCATCAATTTCTATCAGTTCCTTCGTCACCGGGGTCAATACTTCGCACCCGTTTTCGGTGACTATCACCATATCTTCTATGCGAATACCACCTTTGCCCGGTATGTAGATTCCAGGCTCAACGGTGATCACCATTCCTGGCGCCAGCCGCTCCGTCTGCTTCTTACCCAACCGCGGTGGCTCGTGAATCTCCAGACCCACGCCGTGTCCGGTTGAATGCGTGAAATAGCGGTCTAGCTTGACTCGGCGAAGCACAGACCGCACAGCTTCATCCACTTCGCCTGCCGCAACCCCGGTCCGAACCGTGGCAATTCCCACTAGCTGTGCTTCCAGTACCGCCTCGTACCACTGACGCTCCACTCGGCCTAATGAACCGACGTGTACGGTACGCGTCATGTCCGAACAATAGCCTCGCAGTATAACACCCGAATCCACCACCACGAATCCGCGTCGCGGGATCGGCTGGCCGGTCGCCCGCCCGTGCGGCAAAGCTCCTCGTTTCCCCGCCGCCACGATGGTCTCGAACGACATTCCATCGGCTCCAGCTCGACGCGCCGCAAACTCCAGCTTGCCCGCGACTTCGACCTCGCTCACACCCGGGCGAATCGACTTTGCTGCCTGCTGATACACGCTCGCGCCCAGCTTTACCGCGTCACGAATGAGCTTGAGTTCGTCCTCGTCCTTAATCATGCGCTGCCGCATGACCAGCCCCAAGGTTGGCTTCCACTCGATACGCCGATGCACGACTTCCTTCATCTGCGCTGCGGCGGCTACCGTAGTTAGGTCCGACTCGAACCCGATCGCAGCCGAACTTAGCTTGTTGAGGATCTTCGCCGCGTCATTCAGCAGCGGCCCTCGCGCGATCACCACTCGCGCGACCTTCACCTCTTCGTGCGCCTGCTGGGTGTAGCGTCCGTCGGTGAAAAATACCCGCCGCCCAGCGAGAAACAGCAACAACCCGTTGCTGCCGGTGTAGCCGCACAGGTAGCGCAGATTGGCTGGATGGGTAGTTACAAACCCGTCCAACTCTTCCTCGACTAGTGTTTGTAGGAGTTTTTTCTGCCGGCCCGCGTAATCCATCCTCAGCATTGTACGCACCGGATGCAGTGGCGGCGAGACGGTTCGCGCGCTAGTCTGGCGGCTGAATCACCAGCGGCTGCGTAGTCTGCTTCCTCGCGCGATAGATAGTGTTGGTGCTCGCAACCTCGGCCACTGCATCTGCATGAACAATGTAAGTGTTCGGCCCCGGGCTTGATCCGAATGGAATCACCTGTTCACCGCCCGATCCTAGCGTGAATTCCTGGTGCCCCAGCGCCGTCGCTCGGCCAATCTGGTTCACGGCCACCACAATCACCGTTAGTGTGAAGTCCCGCTTTGTCAGGTTGCTCACGATAACCGAACCGTCAATCGTTTGCCCATGCACCGCAGGCGGCTTTTTCCACTCGATCGTCAGCGCTGCGGTTACGACAACCGTGTATTCACGTTGGATCTGCATCGCGGGAACGCCCGAATCGGCGACCAAGACTTCGAAGTGATAAGTGCCCGCCGTTGTCGGCGTGCCCGCAATCACGCCTTTCTTGCCGTCCAGCTTCAGACCCGGCGGCAGATCGCCGCCCGACACCTGCCACATGTATGGCATCGCGCCGCCAGTCACCCCAATTCCGGTCTGGTAGCTCGTTCCTACTGTCGCCGATGGCAACGACGATGTCGTGATTGTGAGCGGCGCCTGCGCCCGCAAAGTTCCGCAGGCCATAAGCGCAAGGAAGATCAGAACTACGACTGCGGGATGTCGACACCCACTCATGGTGCCGACATTATAGGAGGAAAAGCGACTGGGTCTGGAAACCTGAAACTTCGCCGTTACCGCGCCGCCTGCGCTTGCGGCAGCTTCTTGATCGCCGCCTCCAAATCCGCAGGATGGAACCCAAACGGCCCCGGCTTACTCTTGTACAGCACCGTGCCGTCACTGCCAATCAGGTACAGCCGGTCCGGCCATCCGGTGTAGGCCTTCTCTGTAGTGTTATCGAAGCCATCGATGACCGCCGGAAACTTGATTCCGAGCTTTCGCACGCAAGCGCCGGCCACGAACGCACGCTCTTCCTCGTTCTTGGGACTGGCGAACAGCACGTTGTCTTTGATATTGCTCTTCATCTGCCAGATGTCGGTTGGGTGTGCTTCCTGGATGTAAACCGCGTAAAACGCCATCTGGTTGCCGTACTGCTCATACAGCTTGTTGAGGGCGGGAACCTCCCGCCGAAACGGCGGTCAGGTATAGCTCCCGAAGACCAGCACTACGGGCTTGCCCCGCAGCGCCGCCAGATCTACTTCCGATTGATGATCCAGCGTCGGCAGGCGAAAATTGGGCGCGGGGTCTCCTGGCTGCACGACGCCGGCTCGGGCATGGCTCCACATCGTCTCGAATGGGAACAAGAAGAAGGCCGGCATGGGCATGTGTGACATCACCCGGCCAAATCTCTCCGGGGGTTGCCGCATCGCCCAGCCGATAAACAGCAGAAAGCTGCCCCACATCAATAGCAGGACAACTGCAACAACAGAGAGGGTTTGTTTCGTCGGTTTTCGCATCAGGAGTTTCGAAAGTCTATTGCGAACCTCGCCGTCAGGTGAATAGTAGTTTTCGATTAGAACCATGCCGCCCAAGTCTGGCGCTTCGTCCCGGTGGCATCCCATGTGTCCCTAATCACAGCATTTCGTGTCATCCCGCACAGACAACCGCCGCCCTAAAGTACGACGCTGGCATGCTACCAGCTCGGCGTTTGCCCAGTGGTGGTTTGCGCGAGGCATTGCACGATCCGTTGCTCTTTATTCGCGACGTTTTGCCACCTCATGCTCGGTCCTCCGAACGTGACGCGCCCCGCTCCTTACTGCACTCATTCCAATGGAGGCTTTCATGCTTCACCTTGATACCGGTAACACCGGCTTCATGATCTTGTGTACCAGCCTTGTCATGCTGATGACGCCCGGCCTCGCCTTCTTCTACGGCGGACTGGTCGGTCGCAAGAACGTCCTGGCCATCATGATCCAGAGTTTCGTCTCGATGGGATGGACTACCGTCATTTGGTACCTATACGGCTACTCGCTGTGCTTCAGCGGCGACTGGCACGGCATCATCGGCAATCTCGACAAAGTCTGCCTGCACGGCGTCAACCTCTCGACACCATCTGGTCCCAACGACACCATTCCCGCGATGGTCTTCATCGCTTACCAGATGATGTTCGCCATCATCACTCCTGCGCTCATCTCCGGCGCATTTACCAATCGCGTCACCTTCAAGGCCTACTGCCTGTTCCTCACTGGCTGGTTGACCTTCGTCTATTTCCCCTTCGTGCACATGATTTGGGGTGGAGGAATCCTCCAGCGCTGGGGTGTTGAAGACTTCGCCGGCGGCATCGTCGTCCATAACATCGCCGGACTCGCAGCTCTCGCTTCGGTGCTTTATGTCGGCAAGCGCCGCGTACTCGATCGCGGGCCGCACAGCATTCCGCTGGTTGCGTTGGGAACCGGACTTCTGTGGTTTGGCTGGTACGGATTCAACGCGGGCAGCGAAATGCGCGTGGACTCCGTCACCGGAACGGCCTTCCTGAACACCGATATCGCCGCGTCGTTCGCTGCTGTTTCTTGGCTCGCAGTTGCATGGTTCCGTGAGCGCAAGCCCAAGTTCCTTGGCCTGCTCACCGGCGCGGTTGCCGGACTGGCCACAATCACTCCGGCCGCTGGTTACGTCTCGCCAACTACTGCCGTAATCATTGGTATGGTTTCGGGCGTTGTGTGTTACTTCGCCGTGGAGATGAAGAACAAGCTGCACTGGGATGACGCGCTCGACGTTTGGGGAGTTCACGGAGTCGGCGGCTTCCTTGGCATCCTGATGCTCGGTTTGTTCGCCAACAGTGCGTTCAATCCTGCCGGAACTAATGGACTGTTTTATGGCAATCCTGGCTTCTTCTTCAAGCAGTTGGTTGCTGTGCTGTTCTCCTCGGTGTGGGCATTCGGATTCACCTATGCGATGTTGCGAGTGATTGATGTGTTCACTCCGGTGAAAGTCGAAATGATGAGCGAAGAAATCGGACTGGACGAGTCAATCCACGGCGAGCATGCTTACGAGGCGCTCGAAGTAGAAGAACTCTTCAACGGAGACCACGGCCACGTGGAAATCCGCGTGGACGAAAAAGAAGTAGAAGACGAACTCATCGGCTCACGCTACTGAAAACCGACCTGCTGGATTCCTGCTCAATGAGTGGGAATCCAGCAGCGCTTCACGCCGCCGACTCTTCTGCTTTCGTCATCACGACCTTTCCGTTTTCGATCGTGTGTCCTTCTTCCCTCAACCGCCGCGCTTGCGCTTCCGTGCCTCCGGGAAACTTCGCGTTCAGCCGGCCATCATCGCGAACGACGCGCCAATGGGGTGTCACATCATGCTTCCCGGCCAATCTGTCCTCCTCGGCTGCTTCCGCTACGATGCGCAAGAGAATCCCTGTCACCAGCGGACAGGTCATGTCGACGTTGTGCCAGCGCGCCAATCGCTTGCGAATCTGCGCCAGCGTGCTCACCTGGCCGCGCGGAATTTTCCGGATCATCGCGTCCAATTCGAGAGCGTTTGGAATCAGCATGATGCCGTGGCCAAAGCGCTTGGCCATACCGTCTGGCACCCGGACCAGCTTGGGCAGCGTTGGCTTATGCAATTTCGCACGCCACGAAGTTTTCGTCTTCCACTGAACCTTGGGACCTGACATACAAGCCTCTCCTTGGTGCCATCCCTTTGCGGCCTCAGAATAGGCTTGCATCTGCAGTGTGTTCAAGCATTTGGGGTGTTGATTCGTACTCCTTTCCCATAACGGAAATCCCGCGCCTTACTCAGGCGGAAACACAAATTGGAATTTCTCGTCTCCCACTGGCACAGTCACGGTGACCAGATAGCTTTTCTTTCCGGTGTGCGAGATCGGCGCGCGATCGGTCAGCTTCGGCATCGCAAAGTACAACACGCCCTCCTCATCGCCCTCCGGAGGAATGGTGTTGGCGAGGAACTCGCTTTGTTCCACCTGCTCGGGCCGGCCGCTGCGTTGCGCCAGTTGCGGCCCGCTGCCATCGCCGATTTCGCGGTTGCGCAACTCGCAGCCCAAGTCGCACGCCTCGGAACTATGCGCCACTGCCTTCGGAGTCCCGCGCACGGTCAGGGTCGGATATGACGCGTCTGTGTAGCCCATCGCCATTCCGTTGCCGCCCGCGTCTTTGCTCAGCTCGCGCAGCAGGTCGGCCATGGTGGGGACGCCGGGGTCGTTGCCGGGCATCGGTGGCGCCGGAGCGCCTCCTACTGCCGCTCCGGCCACGCGCATCCAGGTTGGCTGACGCCGCATGTGATCGGCAATCTCCGCTGCCGAATACAGTTCCAGTTGCTTGATTCCCACTGAGTCTTCGACCGTCACCGACTCGGGCAACATGTTGACCGACTGCTTTCCGCGATTGAACACGTGCAGCTTCACTCCGAAGTATTTGCCGTTGAGCGTTGGGATGGCCGCGGCGACGACGGTGAAGTTCTTGCCCTGAATGTATTGGTGTGCGATGCCATTGAGGTAGAACGCTCCGCGCTCGCGAGCCGCGCGACTGAAGTCGGGACCCTCGACGAGCTTGGCATCTTCATTTTGATTTTGGGCTATGACACAGGAACAGAGCAGTAGGGCGATCAGCAGTCGGCGCATAGAACCTCCAGGGAGTGCGCTTGAGGCACTGCTGCTTGCATCGGCAGAGAGCGGAAAACGTCGAGCACCAGACGGTGGAAAAGTTTCCCGGATCGGGAATTGTGCGGGAGGTGGGTACCCCAGGGGTACCCCCCATAAGCGCTAAGATAAGGATTCGAGCTGCGGTCTCCGTTTGCGACTTGGTTCGCTAAGGGCCGCAGCCACCTGATTCCAACGTTGCATCACCGCTTGCAAGGGCAAAGCCGGAGTGATGGCGGCGAGGACTTGATGGAAGGCGAACTGAAATTCACGCCACTGGCTGGGAGGGCATGGCTTCCGTTCGGAGGTAGCCCCAGGGGGAAATCGTGCTTCCCACTCGTGCCAGCTTCTGGCTCAGCAAGGCTACGAACAGTTTCCCGTACAACCAGGCGCGGCTACTCTGGTCATCGTGTTTTGGCACATGTCCAATCTGTGCGATGGACTTCATGCGTTTGAAGGTCAGCTCGACTTGCCATCGCAGCCGATATGCCTCCAGGATTTGTTCGGTGCTGGCCGCCGAAGCCGGAAGAGTGGTGAAGACCAGCACATACTGGGCGTATTGCCGGGTTTCGGGACCCACACTCTTTCCCTGTTGCTGCTTTTCCTTCAGTCGGCGCTGCGCCCGCTCCATCGCCGCCTGGCTCTTGCGAATCGCACAGACCCGTCCAGCCACTTCTTCCTGGCCGGAATGAATCCACACCGGCCACTCGGCTAACTCCCCGGCCTGCCGCAATCCGGCCAAGGGTTCCAGTAATGAAAATGGCCTGCCCCGCTCATCCCACAGCGGCAGTGCGTGAGGATTCAGGCGCACGCACACCTCTGCCTGCTGCTGCACCACCCCGATGATTCCGACTGGATGACAATAGCCCGCATCGGCCAGCACCACCTCGCCGGCCTGAAAGCGAAAATGCCCAAATCGCTCCGCCGAGCCGACCCCCCGGGTAGCGGTGAGATCGAAATAATCGCACTCCAGCGTGGGCAAGCGCAGGCTGTAATGAATCCGCCACTGGCTTCCTGTCTTACCCGGTTCTTTGACTACCGTGGCGTCCAGCAGTCGCACGCTTCGCCCATACAAACTAGGCTGCAAATCCACTCCGTTGTCTTTCCACAATTGCTGGCACAACTGCCGCAGCCAGTCCTCGGCGTCCCGCAAACGATTTAACAAGGTAACATCCGAGACTGCAGCAATGCCGGCTAACTTAGCGTGTACCGCCGTTTCGCGCAGCGACCAGCCGCAACCCACATGCAACAGCAGCGTGCGCAGCAAAGCTTCCAACGACGGGAAGCCGCGCAATCGCTTCACCGCTCCGCTGCTCCTGCCCAACTGCTGCCACTCAGGGGGAAATAAGGCCAGCAAGACCTGCCAGTCTTCCATCTCAGCCATGCCCCAGACTACCCCTCAAGCAGGACAACCCGTCAATCCTTATCTTAGCGCTTATGGGTACCCCCTCCCCCCTCCCCCGAATCTTTGTTTTCATGGAGATAGAGCGCATTTTGTGCGCAAAATATCGGAAATAAAGCACTTATAGGCAAAATATCGCGGATTAAGGACTTAGCTCGGATTTTCTGGGGACGGACGAGCACGCTGGCGGAGAGATGGGGGAAAAAGCGAGAACGAACGTGACCCATCACAGGTCGAACCACCTTTACTTTGACGACGAGGTGAACGGCCGGCCATGTCTCTGAAGACACAGCTCTCCCTCATCGTTCCGTAAGAGAGTAGAGGTCCGGGAGTGGGATGCGCTAGGACGCAGGTCACGGTTGAGTGTGATAGTGGCAAAGCCCCACATTTGCCAACAGAAGGCAAATATGAGCCAGCCTGGTAGTGGGCGGTTTTGACAAAACCGCCCAGTACCGGCAGCCTCGGCGAGTTGGAACTGCCGCCCTAATTCCGTTTGAACACGACCCACGCGCGGGCATTTGCAAGGTCCAGTCGCAAATTACATTGATCGGGTGCGACGTGTGCGAAATAAGCAGTGAATGCAGGCTCCGCCTGTGGAAGCTCGCCGAATTCCATCGGAATCCTCGCTAAGTCCTGCGCCTCGTCATATTTCCCGCTCGTGTCCGTGCTCTTGGAAATGACGAGCGTCCATGACTTCTCTTCCGGCAGGATGAACATTGTGTACGCTCCGTCGGAAATATTCTTGCCACCAATGGTGAAGGGAGTGTTGGCGAACAGAGTCAGTGGCTTGCCGCCCGGGGCCCACACTTTTCCGTATGGAAGGGAGCCACCGAACGCCTTCTTCTTGTGAGCGAGTTCGAAATGGCTATAGTCAACGTCGAGTTGTTTGCTGGAGTCGAAATTGCATGTTGTGTCCGCGTCAGGAACGGCGGGTTGATCGAGCGAAGCTGCGGAAATGGTTAACAGCGGGACAGCAAGGATGAACCAACGAAACGGGCCGAACATATTGGAATCCTCCTGATTGCGATCGTGGTTTGGCGAAGTGGCGTCAACCAGTCGATATTAAAAGGTTACCGAAAAAATTCTTGCTGCTTTCATGACCGCTTTGGTTGGGCGGTCAGGTTGTAGAGCCAGGCAAGAATGAACCCCGCAATGCCCCCATCCAGCAGGGCATATCCTGTTCCGACTAGGGCGTCGGTGAAGCTGCGCGCCCCATGAAAACCTGGATAAACCGAGCTGATGCCTTCGAGGAAGGCTTTGCCGTAGGCCGGTATTGCCAGATGAATTAATCCGACCAGTAGGATCCCGGTTCCCCAAAGCAATGCGGAAACGATAGTCATAGCTTTCTCGGAGAGTCGCATAGTGCCTCCTTTCTTAAACGAATTGGCGTCCCAAGTTGGGTTTCACTTACTTGTTGCAGCTGTTGCTCTCTACGGCCACGTCATACGCCCTAATCAAATGGTGGGCATCGGCTGCGGCACGCTCACTCGATGATGGATGGATAGGGTCGCCCGAGACCGTAACCTCCTGGTCGACGTAGTTGTTGATTAGCATGTCCGACTCTCGAATGCCCCACGTCGTGCCGTCGCTCGCCCGCAGTACGTATTCCTTGGCGGCGGGCCCTTGCTCCAGGCATCCGGTGACTTCCACCGGCGCTCTGTAGGACGCTTTCGACACCGACGTAGCATGCGCTGTAACTGCTCCGAAGGTGCCCGCGAACATGATCGCCGTGGCCCAAATACCGATGTTGGCTTTCATAACGAATCTCCTTTTTTCTTCCGGCGGCTCCGTCAGATATCGCCGGCCTGCTCTCTGCAAAACGCTAATGCCGGTTGAGTTCGAAACGACAAAACCACGCTTCTGTCTCGGAGGAGAGCGCGTACTCTCTCGCATTACGTCGCGATGGTCCAAGACTCGCTTCATGGCTGCAGCGAAAAATGCGCGCGGCGATTCATCTGCCAGCACGCGTCGGTTTCCTCCGTGCAAAAGGGTTTTTCCTTGCCGTAGCTGATGGTGCGAATGCGGTCCGGTTTGACTCCGAGACCCTCCAACTGGCTGGCCACCGTGCCGGCGCGCCCGTCACCGAGCGTCAGGTTGTATTCCTCGGAGCCCCGCTCGTCACAATGGCCGGAAATCAACAGCTTCATGTAGGGATGCGCCTCGAGGAATCGGGCGTCACGCGCCACTGCCGACTCCTCGTTCGAAGGCACGTCTGCTTTGTTGTAGGCAAAGAAGATGTCTTTGACGCTTTCAGAGAAGAGTTCCTCGTCTGTAGGCGAAGCTTTCGCTGCAGCAGTTGGCGCCAGGGCCACGGTGACACGCGCACTGGCTTCCTTCGACCCTCCTGGGCCTGTTGCAGTCAAGACATAGGTAGTCGAGGATTGCGGCCGCACGCTGGTGGAACCTTGCGCCGCAACCGTACCGATGCCTGAAATCGAGATCGATTGCGCGTTTTCAGTTCGCCAAGTCAGCTGCGCTGGCTGGCCTTGTTGCAGATCGTCAGGACTGGCCGCGATGGTTGCGCTAGGTACAGGCGCTGGCGGGGGTGGTGGTACGGTTTTGGCGACGGTCGGCTTTTTGGCACAGCCAGCGAGCATGACCATAAAAAATAATGCAAGCAACGAGACGACGCGATGCAATGAGTCGGACATAGTGCCTCCATGGTGAGGTGCAGCAAGTTGTGAGGTGATTAGTAAGCGAAGGACGTAAAACTAGCAGCGCAAGGGCTGGGCTGTCGCATAGGCGAAGATGACGACGGGAGCAAACGAAATCTCTTGCCGGAGATGCGATTCAGGACGGCTAGTCCCTAAAACCAGAAGGGTTGAGAGGAGGACGAATACCAAAGCCACATCCGCAGCCGCCCGGAGTGCCGATGCGGGTCCGTGGGTTGCCGTGAACGGCCCGGAGCCGACTGGGAACACTACGACGGTGGCAACTGCCAATGTGACCAACAGCGCAACGATTCGGAAGAAGATCGCCATACTCAGCGCCCGACAGGAACGCCGCTACTTGCTTTAGACACTGCTGCGGCGTCAAAGTTGCTGGATTTTCGCAGGTCACACGGAAGCTTGACTTCGAGGAAAGATAGGCCTCGGCCCGCAGCTACTTAAGCGTGCCGGTTAAGGCGCCCACCATGGCGGAGATGAAGATCAAGCCGATCAGAGAGAGGAACTTGGAGTAAAAGTAGAGCAAGCGGTATTCCTCTTTGGGGCGCCAGTTTTTGGCCACGCCGAGGCTGAGGATAGGAACAAAAATGTCGAGGCTATACCAAACGGGGGAGAAGACGCGGGCGGGAGTCTCATTGTCGAGGCGCTGCATTCGTTCGCTGTCGCGAAAGATGAAGCCACCCAGTAGAACTAAAATCACACACCAGATCAGGGGATAGACCCAGGCGCGGCCATATCCGAAGAACCACTTGTGTCCGAAACCAATGATGTAATTAAATGCCGCGACTGTCTTGTCCCAAGCAGTATCGGCGTCCACAAACTGGGTATAGCGGCGGCGGTCACGCATGGCAAAGTAGACGCCGTCGGCCTTGTCCGATTGTCCTCGCGATTTCAGCGACGACTCGTAAGAGGTGTAAGCCGGCTCGTAGTATTCAGACCTCTCCAGGAAAGCCAGGCCGTAATCGGTGCGGTCGGCCCGCACGCGTCTCGCCTCAGTGGGAGATTTTGCTGCGCTCGCCGGCACGCCCCGCATGATGTTGAGGCTTCCCAGGGTTGCGCTATTGATGTCCAGCTTCTGCGGCAGCTCCACTGGCCCGGCGAAGTCCCACTCGAAGCCGCCGAGGTTGGCCGAGGTCAAGTCAAGCTGCTTGATCATGGTCACCGGCAGGAACATCACTCGCTTGGCGACGGTGAGGTTAGCGGCCTCCACCTGCTGGAGCTCAAGATTTTGCAGGACCAGCGTGTCTTTCAGGCTGGCGTTGTTCAGGACTAGATGGGTTACCTTTACACCTGAACCCTGGATGGCCGACAGGCTGAACCGGCCAGCCGCGAGGTGGGCAAAGTCAAGATTGGGGATGGACTTCTTCCCCAGGGTAAGGATGACGTTGGCGGCGGTCAGGCTTTCAACCTCCAATGCGGGAGCAGTCGGGCTGCTGACGCGAAAGTCTCCATCGACCTGGGATTGGTAGATCTGAATCTTCTGGGCGGCTTGCACGCTTTCCAGCCGGAGGTCGCCCTGCACATGCACGGTGTCGAGGTCCAGTCCCTTATCGAACTTCACTCGCAGCAGGATTACGCTCTGCGCGAAATCGACCTTCCTGACGAACACTTCGTCGGTAAACTCGCAGTCGCGAAACTCGACTTTGAAAGCGACCGGTATGATCGCCCGCTGGTCAGCATCGATCCGCAGTGGGCCGCTGATAATTTTGTTGGCGACCACCAACGAGTTGTCTTTGACGCCGGACAACTGGGTGGTCAGGTCGGCAGAGCTCATCGTCTCGGGCGGAGTCACGGTGGCCCCGGCGATCGGAGCCGTCCCGGTCTGTCCCGCAGCGAATGAGAGCAAGACCAGGATCAGGACGAGAAGCGATAGAAATCTGCGAAGGATTTCCATTTGCGCATCCTACGCGCCCAAGCCTGAGCGCACAATCGCATCGGCGGAAGGGCATGGAGGAAAAAGCGAAAAGCAGCCGCGGATTTACACGGATTACACGGATAAGACAGAGGCAAAATTCAATTCTGGGTGCACTTGTTGGCGTCGACCTGGTGGGCCTTAATGCGGCGTCCGTTTTGCAGGGTCACATCGATATCCTTGCCGGTCTCCTGCAACTCCACGGGCTTGCCTTTGCTGGCCATGAGGTCGTCGACTTCGTTGATCACGGTGGTGGTGACTTCGCCGCAATAGGTCTGGCTGGAGCACTGCACGGCGAAATCGACGGTGAATTGCCGGACGACGTACCAGCGTCCGGTCTGCACGACCCGCTTGTCGGAATGAGTTTCGACGATGGTTCCGGACTTCGCCGAGGATGTGGCAGCAGGTTGCTGAGCGGCAGCAGTGAGGCAGAACAGAATTATCGCTCCCAGTATTGCGATGACCCGTAAGCACTGGCGCGAACAGCCGCCGATGCCAGCTTCGCTCATTTCGGTTCCTGCCCTCGTGGACAGGATCATTATCGCGCACGGCGCGGTTGGGGAATATTAATTTCGACGGGGGCGGACGAAAGTCAAGAACAGAAGCGGCCGCGGATTTGCACGGATTATCACGGAGAAGAGTCGGGCAAAAGGCAAAACAGCCGTGGATGCAACTGATGCAACCGGTTTAGCTGACCACGGCGCGGGCGGGTTTGTTGAGTTTGCGTGGGCGGGATAGTTCGCTGCTGAGGCTCTGGCTTTCCATCCAAGTGTCGAGGATGCTTTTCTTGAACTTCCAGCGGTTGCCCAGCTTGAAAGCGGGGATTCTCTCTTCCGAGACGTATTTGTAGAGGGTATCGGGCGAGACGCCCAGGTATTGCGAAGCCTGTCGGATGTTCATCACTTCGCGTGCATCGGCCATGCGTAACCCTCCCCAGTCCCGTTAACCACCAGTCGTTTCGCCCGGGCTTCGCCGTAATTTGCCTGCCACGTGGCGCGTTTCTGCGGAAGTCAGGCCATCTATCCGGTATATCCTCCGGACTTTCTACCTGCTCCGATGTGTCCAGTCGCCCCCCATTGTAGAGCGCGGTTGGGTCATCGGCCAGAGTCTCGGTGTTATCGCAAACGATACCTACTCATTCGGGCTATACGCGCTGCGGAGGGCGTGAAGGACGATTCATCGCATTTCGCATATGAGTTACGATGGACATCGGCCTGAGGAGGCAGCTTGGTCTGCAGTAATTGCGGTTACGACAATCCGCGGGAGCACCGGTATTGCGGGATGTGTGGCACTCCCTTCCCGCAGCGCGATTTGACCGTCCCGGATGCCCAGAGCACGCTGAGCTTTACCAGTGCGCCGCTGGAAGTCGTGTCCTCGACCTTGTCTGTACCCACATCGGAAGCGCAGCCTCGACCCGTAGAAAGCCGGGCGGTCGAGGCTGAGCTACACGCATACAAGTCCCCCGACGTTATCGCGGAAGCGATCGCACCGGAGGCTGAAGCCGCGGAGCCGGAGGTCATGGCCGCCGATTCTGTGACCGCGGACCATATCGAGTCACACCCTGCACCGCCGATGCCCGAGAGTTTGGAACTTCCAGCCCGGCGGGAGGAACCGCCGTTCGCTGGGCCTGTGGTTGAAGAGAAAGCGTCAATTGAAGCTGTTGAGCCGGAACCGGAGGCGCCCGTAGAAGTCGCCGAAGCTTCGGCCATATCGGCTCCTGAGGAAGCCACGCCTGGTCCGGCCGTCGAGGAACGGCCGGCCGAAGCTCCGATTGCTGCGGAGACGGAACCTGAGGCTGAGGGGGTTGAGCCGCCAGCTATGGAAGTGGAAGCGCCCGCGCCGCCGCAGCCATTTGTTCCCCCGGCGAGCGAGGCTCCGCCACCTTCGCGCGAAGAAGAGCCGCCTGCAGCTGAGACACGCCGGCCCGCGCCATTCATCGTGCCCAGGACTGCGCCGCCACAACGCGTGGTGAAACCGCCAATTCCGGAGCGGTTCGCGCCTCCGCCGGCCTCGGCAGGCATGCCGACCTTCAAAGAGGTGACCGAAGCGTCGGGTGCGCCGGACATCAGTCCGTTTGAACCGCCGACCGAGAAGCATCCAGATGAAGAGCGCGAGCTAAAGGAGTACGTCGCCAACTTCCGGTACACGCCGCCGAGCGAGGCGGCCGACGAGCTCACGATGCGGAGCGAAGTTCCTAAGATCGATAAAGAGGCCCCGGCCGAGTTTCACCATGCGTCGTTCGATGGCGATGTTCCGCCTCCACCGGAGGCGGGCGCGCATCCCACCGGCGAGGAGTACTATCCGCCGGGATCCGGAGCTGCGAATCGGTCGCGCTTCCTCGATATCGGTGAGGCTCCGGCTCCGGCGGCGGCCGCGCAACTTGTGGCGCACACTGAACATTCATTTCTCGGGCTCGAGGAGCCGGCTGCCCCTACACCGCTGCTGGACGAGGCGGCGACGCCGACACGCCGTCACTGGGGTGTGTGGACGGTATTGCTGGCGCTACTGGTGATTTTCGGAGGACTCGGTTATCTGGAAGGGCGGGCGCAGATTACCCATGCTTTCCAAGGACCAATAGAAATCGCGCACGATGGATACGCAAGGATGCGGCAGCGGATTGCGGGATTGACCGCAGCTGCGCCCGTGGCATCTCAGGTTCCTACGGCCCAAGAGGAAAAACCGACTGAGCCGACACCAAAACCTGCGGCCACGGAACAGTCGCCCGCTGCAAGCCCGCAGAGCGCAAGCTCAGCGCAAGCGACTCCGCCGCCCGCGTCTGATACCACAGCAACGCCAGCACAGTCCCAGGCAGGGTCTCCTCCTGCGTCCCAGACAAGCGTGCAGTCGCAACCGCAGCAAAGTCCTACGACTGTTCCGCCCGCGGCCAATACCAAGGCGACACCAGACGCCAATACGGAAACCGCGAACGCCGAGCCCGCCAAGCCGATTGAGGCGCCGGTGCCAAAAGCATCGACGAAGCCACAACCCGGTCAGGAGGAATTAGCCAAAGCGATGGATGCCAGCGATCCGGCGGCGGCGGCCGCATGGCTGTGGAAGGCCACGTCGCGCGGGAACCCGGTGGCTCCGGTGCGACTGGCCGATATGTACATCAGGGGCCAAGGAGTGCCTCGGAGTTGCGAGCAAGCCCTGGTACTGTTGCGCTCGGCCGCGACGAAGGAAAACGCACCGGCGCGTAACCGTCTGGCGGCTCTGTACGCCAACGGAACGTGTGTCGCTCGCGACCGGGTGAAGGCTTACCAGCTGATGTCATCCGCGCTGGCCGCCGATCCGACCAGCGACTGGGCACAACAGAACCGCCAGACCCTGTGGAACGAGATGACTGCGCAAGAGCGCGCCGAAGCCCAGAAATATCGCTGACCGCGTGGCGTCGCCGCGATAGTTAGGGCCGGAAGAGGCGGCGGAGAAACGCGCGAAAGCGTACGCCGCGCGGACTAAAGTCCGCGCGGGTCAAAATCGAGAGCCTGATCGGCACGACTAAAGAGGCTGCTGAAGAAGTCCTGTCTGAGGGTGGAAAGACCAACAGCGGCTAAAGCCAGTCGCCTATTTTGAACACTTTGCGGCATGACTGAAGTCATGCCCTGATACGAAACAGTCGCCAAAGCGATTTTTTCCGCAGCTTGTAAAGTCGTGCCCTGACACAAACCTGCGGATTTAACAGGTACGGCTAGACCGGAACGGATTTACAATGATGGCATTCGGGCGCCGAGCTTCACGTTCTCGCGCCTTTTGCATCCACCTTTATTTACCCGGCATCACAGACATTCGGAGGAAAGAACCAGAATGGCATTCGAAGTTCCACCGCTGCCGTACGACTACTCTGCACTGGAACCTTTCATCGACACCCAGACGATGCATCTGCATCACGACAAACACCACCAGGCCTATGTAACCAACCTGAACGCCGCTGTGGAAAAAGCTCCCGAGCTGAAGGACCTTACGGTCGAAGAGCTGATCAAGGGATTAGAGAACGTACCCGAGGCCGTTCGCACGGCCGTCCGCAATAACGGCGGAGGCCACGTAAATCACTCCATGTTCTGGACCATCATGGGACCGAACTCTGGCGGCGAGCCCAGCGGCGCTATTGCCGACGCCATCAAGAGCACATTTGGCGATTTCGCCAGCTTCAAGGAAAAGTTCAACGATGCCGGACTCAAGCAGTTCGGCAGTGGATGGGCGTGGCTGGTGCGCGATACCGGCGGCAAGCTCAGCATTATGAGCACGCCCAATCAGGATAGCCCGCTCACTAAAGACTTCTATCCCGTGATGGGCAATGACGTTTGGGAGCACGCCTATTACCTGAAGTATCAGAACCGCCGCGCGGACTACCTGAAAGAGTGGTGGAACGTGGTGAACTGGCCGGAAGTGAACAAGCGGTTTCAGTCGGGTAAGTAGAGCGAATCCGGATCAAGCGGATTTAGAGGAGGGTGCGTTCGCGCACCCTTTCCTTTTTCCTGTTTACAATGACAGGAACGCCACTTGCACGGGGAGACGCTCTCATCCGCACTTATGACCTGGGGATCATTGGACTGGGCCATGTCGGCTCAGCTCTTGTCGGACTGCTGCAGCGCAAACAGCAGGAACTAGCTGAGCGCTACGGTATCTGCTGGCGCATCACCGGTGTAGCGACGCGCCACGCCGGTTGGCTGGTGGCCCACGAGGGCTTTGCTCCGGAGAAGTTGCTGGCGGGCGATTTCTCGGGGGCGCGTTCGGTGGGACATATCGCCAGTTGGCTTCATGCGGTTAAGCCCGACATCCTGTTCGAAGCAAGCTCGCTCAATGCCGAGACGGGTGAGCCCGCAGTCACCTACATCCGTTCGGCGCTCGAATCGGGCGCACACGCCATCAGTGCCAATAAAGGGCCGGTGGTCCATGCTTACCGGGAGCTGACGCGGCTGGCGGAATCGAAGTGCCGCCGCTTTTACTTCGAGTCAGCCATGATGGATGGCGCGCCGGTGTTCTCGCTGTTCCGCGAGGCGTTGCCGGCCATCGAGATCCGGGGTTTTCGTGGCGTGATCAATTCGACTACCACGGTCATTCTGGAAGGCATGCAAGATGGAAAGAGTTTTGACGAGGCGGTTGCCGAAGCTCAGAGGCTCGGGGTGGCCGAGACTGACCCCTCGGCCGACATTGACGGCATCGATGCCGCGGTAAAGATCGTGGAAGTTGCCAAAGTGCTCATGGGGACTGATCTCGCACTGGCCGACGTTGTGCGCACAGGAATTCGAGGCATTACCCCCGAGCAGTTGCGCAAAGCCCACGAAACAGGCGAAGCTTGGAGATTGGTGAGCCGCGCTCGACGCCAGCCTGACGGAAGCATTCAAGCGTCGGTTGCGCCGGAACGGCTCAAGCTCGACGATCCTCTGGCGCAGGTGCATGGCACCTCGCTGTTGATCGCTTTCGAAACCGATATATTCAAGGAGTTGATTATCAGCGAGCGCGATCCCGGGCCGGAAGCGACGGCTTACGGGATGCTCTCGGATTTTATTAATGCAGTCAGGAGTTCCTAGCATGTCAGCCAGTGCAAGAGTCGCCCCCCAAGTACGCAAGCTCGACCTTGATTGGGTACGCCAGCAGTTCCCGGCGCTGCGCCAGACGGTCAACGGCCAGCCCGCAGCTTTCTTCGATGCGCCTGGCGGAACGCAGGTACCACAGAGTGTCATCGATGCCATCTCCGAATATCTGTCGAAGTGGAATGCCAACCTCGGCGGTGCGTTTCTCACCAGCCAGCGCAGCGAATTGATTGTCGAGCAGGCGCACCAAGCCATGGCCGACTTCTTGAACTGCGCTCCGGACGAAGTTGTATTCGGCGCCAACATGACCACGCTGACTTTTGCTCTGAGCCGCGCCATCGGGCGTGAACTAAAGAGCGGCGACGAGTTGATGGTCACCTGCCTCGATCACGACGCCAATGTATCGCCCTGGGTTTGCCTGGAAGAGCGCGGCGCCAAGGTTCGCACGGCTGACATCAAGCCGGGCGACTGCACGCTCGACATGTTCGACCTGCAGGCCAAGATTCGCCGCAGCACACGCCTGGTGGCTGTAGGCTGGGCCGCGAATGCGGTGGGCACCATTAACGACGTACAGGAAGCGATTCGCCTGGCGCGTGCCGCTGGAGCGATGACCTTCATTGACGCGGTACACTACGCGCCGCACGGACTGATCGACGTGAAGGCACTCGACACTGACTTCCTCGCTTGCTCGAGCTACAAATTTTTCGGCCCGCACCAGGGTGTACTCTACGGCAAGCGCGAGCAACTGTTGCGCCTGCGGCCGTACAAGCTGCGAGCCTGTAGCGAGAAGCTTCCCGACCGATGGGAGACAGGCACGCAAAACCATGAGTGCATGGCCGGAGTGACCGCTGCCATCGACTACATCGCCGAGGTTGGACGCCATCACAGCAGCGAAACTCACACTCGGCGCGAAGCGATCGTCGCGGCCTATGAAGTATTTCAACAGCACGAGCGCGAACTGGCGTCGCAACTAATTAGCGGATTGCTCGCTATTCCGGGGCTTACGTTCTACGGAATCAGCGATCCGGCGAAGTTCGATCAACGCACACCGACAGTCGCCATTCGCATGGAAAGTTACACTCCGCGCGAACTGGCGGAGCGCCTGGGCGAACGCGGCATCTTTACCTGGGATGGCAACTACTACGCCATCAATCTGGCTGAGCGTCTCGGTGTGCAGCAGAGCGGAGGCATGCTCCGCATCGGCCTGGCACACTACAACACGGGAGAAGAAGTCGATCGGTTATTGAGTGAATTGCGGGCGCTGGCAAAGTAGTTAAGAGCGGCTTGGCCGCGGATTTGCACGGATTATGACGGATCGTTCAAGGGTTCTTTACCTTCTCTTCTGATCTGTGCAGATTTGTGGAAAACTGCGACGGCGTCGTTTTCTGTAGTGTCCGCACCTCTGTGGTGAATGCGCATTGCGTGCGTTATAATCCGCGCGTCGAGCGGAGGACCCAGAACCCATGCGCGGCGCACATCGCTGGTTTGCAGTGCTGGCGGTGGCTGCGATCGTCGCTGTGCTGGGCGCCTTCACCGTGCACCGAGCCTTCACACCAGCTGCGCTAATGGTCGCAGCTTCGTCGTCCACTCTTCCCGCTGACGGCTTCACTTCTACCGAGATCAGACTTCATTCCGACAGTGGACGCGATCTGCGAGGATTGCGAGTCGATATCGAAGATCCTCATCGCGCCGGCGTGGATTCCGTGGTCGTCCACGGAGGTTCTGCGGTCATCGCAGTTCGCGCCGGGGTGCTGCCGGGCGAAATCAAACTTCACTTCGCCGCTCCGGGCTTTGAGGCAAAGCAATTTGCGCTAGAAACCACGCTTGACGTATCTGACAGTGTGGGAGATGGCACTCCAGATTTCCTTCGTCTGCACGATGCCGCCGATCGCGCTGCTTTCCGGCGGTGGTTCACGCTGCTGGCGGAGACGCAATACTATCGGCGACAATCCCTGCGCGAGATCGACGACTGCGCTGCGCTGCTGCGCTACGCCTATCGCGAAGCCCTGCGGCAACACGATTCGGTTTGGGCAAAAGCCGCGGCGCTGCCAGTCGCACCTTCGGCGGATGACATTCAGCAATATCAATATCCCTACACGCCGCTAGGAGCGGGGCTGTTTCGCGTCCGCGACGGCAACTTCACCAGCGCCGATCTGAGCGACGGGGCATTCGCGCAATTCGCCGATGCTAAAACTCTGTGGCGGCACAACTCTTACTTTGTGGGACGTGACATTAGCCGCGCGCGCCCCGGCGATCTGCTGTTTTTCCGTCAGGACGGTCAAGACCCGAGTTTCCACGCCATGATCTTCCTCGGTCCCAGCCAAATCGAACCGGGGAGTGAGCCTCTGGTCGATCTATCACACCGGGCCCATCGGCAAATCGAAGGGCGAGATTCGACGTCCTAGTCTCGCGCAACTCCTGAATTTTCCCGACGCGCGGTGGCGGCCTGTTCCGTCCAATCCCAGCTTCCTCGGCGTCTATCGCTGGAACATTCTGCGAGGAGCTGACTAATGCGCCTGCTTCGCGCCATCCTCACCATTGTTCTGGTTCACGCACTTCTAGTCCCGCTTGTCGCGCAAGAGTCGGAAGGTCCTGCCTATTTCTCCATCACCAGCGACCGGACGTACCAGCCGGGCGAGAAAATTGAGATCGGTGTCTATAGCAGCCATGTCGCGGCGCTCGAGTTTCGGGTATATCGCGTCAAGGATGCTGCGAAGTTCTTCTCCCAATTGCAGGACATGCACAGCTTCGGCGGGCAGGCGCCGCGTCTGCCGAAGCAGGAGAAAACGTGGCTGGAGCGGTTTCACGCGAGGAAACACCGTATCTGGGCGTGGTTCCGCGATTTCATTCGCGCGCAATTCTCACCCGACTCGCGCCATCGCATTCGGTTGTTGCGCATGGGCGAAAATGCGCCGCAGCAGAAAGGGCCGCAGGTCAACGAGTACGCGCAGGTCCCGGTGCTCAACCAACAGCAACTGGTATCTGAGTGGAAGTGGAACGTTCCGCCGGGCGAGCGCTGGCAAAGCCAGCGAGTCGCGATTCCCGTCACGACAAGGGCGTCTATCTGGTCGAGGCCACCAACGGCACGCTGCGCGCCTATACCATCGTGGTCGTCACCGACATCGCGATTATCACCAAGGCCGCCCCCGGAAGGCTGCTGTGCTACGTGGTCGATCGCACCAGTGGAAATCCCATCGCAGGTGCTACAACGCGCGTCTGGATCGATCAGCAAGAAATTGCTAACAAACCGACTGACGCTCAGGGAATTGCTTGATCTGCCTGTCACCCAAGCCAAGCCCGAGAACGTCGCTGTTCTGGCGACGCATCAAGACCAGTTCGCCGTCAATGCGCCCGGCGCTTGGAACATGGGGTCGGAATCGCGCAATCTGCGTGGCTATACGTACACGGACAGGCCGGTGTACCGTCCTGGCGATACGGTGCACTTCAAGACGATCGTCCGCACCGAGATGCCGACCGGCTACTCGATTCCGCAGGACCGCGAGCTTCGGCTTGAACTGCGCGACCCGCGTACCTATCAGCCCATCTGGCAGCAGACCGTGAAACTCTCGGACATGGGCACGGCGCACTGGGACTATCCCGTCCCCGCGGACGCTAACTTGGGGTTCTATTATCTGTCGATGCAATCGGGCGAGCGCTACGTCGAGGGTGTACGGTTCTCGGTGCAGGACTACAAGAAGCCTGAGTACGCGGTGAAGATCACGACGCAGACGCCGCGCGTGCTGCAAGGCCAGCCCATCAAAGCGACGATCGATGCGCGCTACTACTTCGGCGAGCCCGTCGCGAACGCCAAGGTCAAGTGGGTGGTACACACCTCGACCTATTGGCCGATGGGAGAGTACGAGTCAGATTCTGACACTGGCGACGAAGGCTACGATGCGGGCGGCAACGAGTCGGGTGACGCCGATACTTACGGCGGTGAGCAGCAAACCGAGGAGAGCGGCACACTCGACGCCGATGGCAAGCTGCAAATCATTATTCCGACGAAGGTCAGTGCCAAGAAGCAAGACCTGACCTACCGCATCGAGGCGCGCGTCACCGACGAAGGTAATCGCGAGATTTCCGGCCACGGATTCGCGCTAGCTACCTATGGTAGCTTCTATGTCACAGCCCAGCCGAACTCGTATCGTTTATTCCAAGGGCAGCGCGGCCATCATCAGCGTGACGGCGCAGGACTACGACAAGAAACCTGTCGCCACGGCGTTTCGCGCGGAACTGAGCCGCTGGAACTGGCAGAAGCGTTCCGGCGAGGTTCTCTCCACTACACAAGGCCAGACGGGCGCCGATGGCAAGGGGCAGGTGCAGTTCACCATTCCGGACGCTGGCGAATTTCGCGTTCGCATCACTGCGCTCACGCCCGAAAATCGCGAGGTCGAAAATACTGCCTACTTGTGGGCTCCGGGCGAAAGCCCGCTGTGGGCGGGCACCCAACAGGAGCGGATCCAGATCGTTGCCGACAAGAAGTCGTACGCTCCCGGCGACACGGCGCACGTACTGATCGTCACCGGTAACCAACCTGCTTCGGTGCTGGTCACGACCGAGGGCAACGGCCTGTATTCGGCACAGGTCGTCAAGAGCAGCGGAGGCAGCGTTACGGTTGACGTCCCCATCCGGCCGGAGTTCGCTCCCAACGTCTATGTCTCGGCAGCGTTCATTCGCAGCAACAAGTTCTATTCCGGCAACAAGGGCCTTAAAGTGCCACCCACGCAGCACCTGCTGAAGGTGGACCTGCAACCGTCGAAGCCGCAGTATCAGCCCGGACAGCCTGGGGCCTACACCATCAAGGCCACCGACTCTTCGGGAAAGCCGGTCTCGGCCGAGTTCAGTCTCGGAGTGGTGGACGAAGCTATCTACGCGATCCAGCCGGAGACCGTCAGCAATATCGTGTCGTCGTTCTATGGGACGATCTACTCCAAGGTCGCTACCGACAGCTCGCTCACGTACTACTTCAGCGGACAGGCGGGCAAGCGCGCCATGCCACTGGCGGGAGGCCACGGCAGCGAAGCGGGGCGCAACTCGTCGGCGCTCGCCCAACTCAAGCCCGAGCGCCTGGTGCAGCCTAAGATTCGCAAGGCCTTCCCTGACACCGCCTATTGGGTCGCCGACGTGCGCACCGACAACAGCGGCCAGGCGACGGTGAAGTTCGACTATCCCGACGCGATAACCTCGTGGCGCGCAACGACGCGCGGCGTGACGCAAGACACTAAGGTCGGTAGCGCCGTGGAAAACACCATTGTGCGCAAGAACCTGATGGTGCGGCTGGTGGTGCCGCGATTCTTCCGGCAAGGGGATCAGATCACGCTTTCGACGATCGTGCAGAACTATCTCCCTTCGGAAAAAACTGCGCACGTGTCGATGGAGTTCACCGGTCTGCAGGTCATCGACGGTGCGACACGCGATATTCCGGTTCCCAGCCGGGGCACCGTGAAGATCGACTACCGCGTGCGGGTGCTCGATGTTGACTCGGCCAAGGTCCTGGGTAAAGCGCTTACCGACGTCGAGAGTGACGCGATGGAAGTGACGCTGCCGGTTGTCCCGTTCGGAGTGCAGCTCGCGGTTGCGAAGTCCGGGTCAGCAGCGGGGAGCAGCAACGTCACGGAAGAAATTGCGTTCCCATCGGGCATCGAATCCAACACGCGCAAACTCACGATCGAGGTTACACCGTCGATTGCGGGAACGATCTTCGGGGCTCTCGACTTCCTGACTTCCTATCCGTACGGCTGCACCGAGCAGACGATGTCGAGTTTCCTGCCCGACGTGCTGGTCGCTGACGCCATGAAGAAGCTGGGCGTGGGAACGAACATCGATCCGCAAACGCTCAATAAGAAAATGCGCGCCGGGCTCGACCGTCTGTATCAGTATCAGCATCCTGACGGCGGGTGGGGATGGTGGCAGACTGATGACTCCCAGCCGTTCATGACCGCTTACGTGCTCGCGGGACTGGTGCAGGCGAAGTCCGCCGGGTATGAGATCGAGCAGGATCGCATTAATCGCGCGCGCAAATGGCTGCTGCCGCAATTCACTGGCTCGACCGCGGTGAAGACCGACTTGCGCGCCTACATGGCTTACGCGCTGGTGCTGAGTGGCAGCGAGTCCAATGCGACGATCGTTGACTCGGTCTGGAATCAGCGCTCGACGCTCACTTCTTATGGCAAGGCGCTGCTTGGACTCGCCATTGCGCAGATCAACGACGCGCGCGCTAACGATCTGGCAAAACAACTGGCATCCGAGGCGAAGCAGGATGATGCCCAAGCCTGGTGGCCCACCGACACCAACAACCTGATGGACTATTACGGCGACACGACGCCACAGGCAACGGCTTATGTGCTGAAGTTCCTCGATCGCGTCGATCCGCAAAGCCCGCTGCTGGCCGAGGCTGCGGTTTACCTGGTGAGTCATCGTGGCCAAGGCTATTACTGGGATTCGACGCAGCAGACGGCGATGGTCATCTACGGGCTCACCGACTACCTGCGGCGTACGCAGGAGCTCAAGCCCAACTTCAGCGTCGACGTGCAGGTGAACGGCAAGAGCGTCGCGACGAAGAAGTTCACAGCCGCCGATGCGACCGCTCCACCCGCAACAGTGACTCTGGCGGAAGCGCAACTCGCGCCCGGCGCCAACCAGATACGCTTGGTGAAGTCGGGCGAAGGCCGGCTCTACTGGTCGGCCCGCGGTGAGTACTACTCGAGTCAGCCCAACGCTGTGAATACTGGGACGTTCCAACTGAGCACGGTGCGTGAGTATTACAAGCTCACGCCGCAACAGAACGGCGACAAGGTGGTGTATCACCTCGACAAACTCTCTGGCCCATTACAGGTCGGGGACACGCTGGCCGTGCGCATCACGGTCGGCGGCAGTGATTGGCGCTATTTGATGATCGAAGACCCGATTCCATCCGGCACCGAGTCGATCGCGCGCGACGATCTTTATCAACTCGATGAACAACCGCCGTGGTGGAGCACGCGCTGGCGCAGCTATCGCGAATTGCGCGACGACCGTGCCACGTTCTTCAACTACTGGTTCCCACGCGGGCAGTCCGAATATACGTATCTGCTCAAGGTGGTAAATCCGGGCGTGTTCCGCGTCAGTCCAACGCGCGTCGAGCCCATGTATCAACCGCAATACTTGTCCACCAGCGACTCAGTCACGGTGACGGTGAAATGAACATTCCGATGATTGAGACCGCTACCAGCCGCGCCGGAGTCGTGAAGCTCTGGGTGCTGAATTTCGTGGCCAACGCTGCCGTCCTTGGCATCTGGTACTTCTGGCTGCTCATTCCCGACGCGCATGGATGGCAGGTTGCCGCTTCGACTTTTCTCGCGGTCGTCGTGGTTGCGCTTGTGGTCTGGCTGCGGGCGGGAACGCTGGCGTGGTTCCGCGTTGCAGAGTTTCGCGAGGACAAAAACATCTGGCCCGCATATCGTCATTCCCTACGCCACGTCCCGGGCTTGGGAACCTGGGCGTTGGTTTTCGTGGTCATCGCGTGGCTTTTGTGGGGACTTCACGGGTATGTTCCGCAGTTCGCTGTGTGGCTTCGACAGAAGCTGGGTACCGGACCGTCACCGCGCACCATCACGCACGACTTGAACTGGCTGTGGCTTCTGCTAATTGGGTTCGTGATGCCAGCGCTGTGGGTACCGATCGCTACTACGATCTCAGCGGTGGGCTTCCAGCCGGAGCACCTCATCCGCTCGCGCCGCGTGTGGACGCGACCAGTCTACTGGCTTTGGTTCTGTCTGCTGTTGGGCGTCGGAGTTTATATTCCTTACAAACTGGTCTGGTGGATCCCCGATCTGCAAACCATCCGCCAGCAGTTCTGGAGCATGGGACTGCGCTTCCTGCTGGCCTACGCAATCGGAATCACGGTATTCATCGCTATTGTCTGGATGACTGGCATCTACACCGACCGCAAAGATCCGATCGCGTCGTGATCCATTTGAGCTGACCGCAAAGTTAACTGGTCACTTATGACTCCTAGCGTTTACTATTCCATTCGCCATGAAACGATTGCTTCCGCTTCTGTTACTGATTTCACTCGCAGCTTTCGCCCAGCAGCCACCGGCCGTCACTTCGCCCGACGTCCAATCCGACGGCAAGGTCACGTTCCGTCTATTCGATCCCGGAGCGAAAGAGGTCAAGTTGCAATTCGAAGGCGTACCGCAACCTGCGCCGATGACCCGCGAAGACTCCGGCGTTTGGAGCCTCACCCTCGGCCCGCTCGACCCCGACATTTACGGATACGAGTTCATTGCCGACGGCGTGAACCTGATGGACCCCAACAATCCCAGCATCAAACCAAATCTGGTGCAGCCACAAAACATGGTCCATGTCTCCGGCGCCACTTCTCAATTGTGGGAGGTTGCCGAGGTCCCACACGGTGTCGTCCATCATCACTTCTTCAAGTCCAAGGTTGTCGGCGACCAGCGCGATTTCTTCGTGTACACGCCGCCCGGCTTCAATCCCAAATCCAAAACAAAGTATCCGGTCTTGTACTTGTTACACGGCTACAGCGACTCTGCCGATGGCTGGACTGCGGTCGGCATGGCAAACGTGACCCTCGACAACCTCATCGCCCAGGGCAAGATCCAGCCGATGATCGTGGTTATGCCACTGGGCTACGGTACGCCCGACATGATTAAGCTACGGTGGACCGCATGGCAACATCCGGAGGTACGCCAGCTTAATTTCGACAACTTCCGCAAGTCGCTGCTTACCGAAGTATTCCCACAGGTGGAAAGTGCGTATCCGGTCTCCACCAAGCGCGAAGACCGTGCAATCGCCGGCCTCTCGATGGGAGGCTCGGAAAGCCTTCTGACCGGACTTAACAATATCGACAAGTTCGCCTACGTTGGCGCGTTCAGCGCCGGCGGATTGCCTGACGACTACGCTCCTCAGTTTCCTTCGCTCGACACCAAACAGGCTGCGCAACTCCGTGTGCTATGGATTGCCTGCGGCACCAGCGACCACCTCATCGACGACAATCGAAAATTCAAGACGTGGCTCAAGTCGAAAAACATTACCTTTACCGACATCGAAACTCCCGGAGCGCATACCTGGATGGTCTGGCGACGGAACCTGATCGCCTTCACGCCATTGCTATTTAACAGCAAGTAACGAGGCGATCTCACAAGTTCGTCCCAGCATGAATTACTTTGACGTTGTAGTATTGTGTCATGTCTCCGAACCGCTCCCGACAACGGTTGGCGCTCGCCGCCTATGTTCGTCTGATGCGCGCCGCTAATGCCGCCCGTAACCATGTCGGCCGCCATCTTGGCGGAACCGGCCTGACCTTGACGCAGTTCGCCGTTCTTGAGGCGCTCTATCATCTTGGGCCGATGTCGCTCTCCGATCTTGCCCAGAAAATCCTCACCACCGGCGGCAACCTCACCATGGTCGTCGGAAACTTGGAGAAGCAAGGCCTCGCTCACCGTCAGCAATCGCCGGAGGATCGCCGCGTACTCATCGTGGTGCTCAGCGCCAAGGGAAAAGTACTGATCCGAAAGCTCTTTCCCGAGCACGCCGCCGGCATTACTGAATTCATGGCAATCCTGTCTCCCTCTGAGCAGGAAGTACTGGGCGGTCTCTGTCGCAAGCTCGGCAAACAGGATTCCCCCGAACTGTAGGGCGTCGCTCCGATCCCCGAGGCACGAACCACGCGATCTACCGTCGTACCTGAAACTTTCTTTAACGTTAAAGCATCTTATACGTATATTCAGGAGGACAGAATGATCGCTCTTCGCCCCTCGGCCGAACGCGGCCACGGCAACTACGGATGGCTCGACACTCATTACACTTTTTCCTTTGCTAACTACTTCGATCGCAAGCACATGGGCTTCCGCGATCTGCGCGTTATTAACGAAGACTGGATCAACGCCAATCAGGGATTTGGCGCTCATCCCCATCGTGATATGGAGATCATTACCTACATCGTCGATGGTGAACTGAGCCATCGCGACAGCACCGGCCGCGAGGCTTCGATCAAGCAGGACGATGTGCAGCGCATGTCGGCCGGTACTGGTGTGGTGCACAGTGAGTACAACAACTCTGATGCACCCGTGCATTTACTGCAAATCTGGATCATGCCCGAGGCCGAGGATCTGGCGCCGAGTTATGAGGATCGCACCTTTCCGCGTGCAGAGAAGCAAAACCGTTTGCGTTTGATCGCCTCACACGATGGACGTGAAGGTTCGACCCGCATCAACCAGGATGCCAGCGTTTACGCCTCGCTACTCGATAGCGGCAAGTCGGTCGACCTCAACCTGCAGCCCGGACGCCATGCGTGGGTGCAGTTGGTAAGCGGAGAGCTGGATGTGAACGGGACCCGCATGAAAAGCGGCGATGGAGCATCGATCAGCGACGAAGGTAATCTCACCCTTACCGGCGTCGGCGGCAAGGGCGGCGCTGAGTTTCTGCTCTTCGACCTTGCCTGACCCAGCATCGATGCTAAGGAGAATCCTCACCCGAAGAAACTGCTCGCAGTTGCTGCGATGCTGGCTCTGTTTGCCTCTATCGGACTTGCCTGGGTAAAACAGTACGACGGTCAAGGCGTGTTTTCGTTCAACTACACCGATGGCTGGACCAAGGGGCCGCGCAAGGGCGGCTCGCCCATTGAAATGGATTGGCTGGTGAACTCGGAACTCCCAGCGCCAGCTTCCACGCCGTACTGGCCAGCGCCGATTTCTCCTACGACGATTGGATATACCATCGCAGCGTGAGTCCATCGCCGAAGAGCGTAGAAACCAAGTCCGCCGGCGTGCGAGCCTGGATTCGCGATGCCGTTCGCACCCGCGGTCCAGCGGGCGCGCTGCGCTACTACATTGTGGGAGGCGTGGAGTTACTCCGTAACCTGGCTCCCTCCCGGCGCCGTTCGCGCTACGGCGACATCGATTACGATTTCGACCACGGCGTTGATACCACCTGGGCCACAATTCCGCTGCGAACCCGCGTTCGCGAGTGGCTTTCCGGCGGCCAGTACCAACCGTCCGAGCCGGCGCTGTTTCACCAGATCTTGCATTCCCTTCCGTTACCGCCCGACGGCTTCACCTACCTCGACCTCGGTTCGGGCAAAGGACGCACATTGTTGATGGCCTCCGACTACCCGTTTCGGCGCATTGTCGGCGTCGAACTGTTGGACGAGCTCGATGCGGTTGCGCGGCGGAACATTGCTCGCTACCACGGTGAGCAGCAGAAGTGCTTCGCTATCGAATCCCACTCGGGCGATGCGCGTCAGTTCGACTTCCCTCACGAACCGACGGTGCTTTATCTGTTCAATCCCTTTCCTGAACACGTCATGGAGGCAGTGCTCGCCAACCTGCGTAACTCGCTGGCGGAATTTCCCCGCCCGGTCTATGTCATCTATCACAACCTCGTCCACGAGCGCGTGTTGGCTGCGGCTGCTTCCTGGCTGCATCCCATCTATCGCACGTCGCAGTTCGCCATCTACCGTGCTGCGGTAAATGCGTGAACCATCTCCGCTACTGAGCATGTTCGGCCGTCGCCCTATCATCGGTATTTATGAACCCTTCCATTACTCCGGCCACCAAGTCCTGCGCGTATGTACTCTTAGTGCTTTGCCTGAACTTCGCGGTCCTTGCGGCCCACGGCCAGAAGAACGAATTCGCCGCCTTGGCATCGAGCTTTCAGACCTCGGCCAACGGCGACGTCCACGGCGGAGCAGGGCTGCAATTCAACTACGCCCGCAGGATCTTGCACCTCCCGATGGCGAGCTTGTATCTCGAGCTGCCCTTCGCGGCGGCATGGGGCGGAAGTTTGCCCTTCTTCCACTCTTGGTATCATCTGAACGAGGACTTCAATACTGTGTACCTCACGCCGGGTCTGAAGCTCAAGATCCTGCCGTCGTCATTCATCTCGCCCTACCTTGCAGGGGGACTCGGCTGGGGCAGTTTCCGTACCACCACCCCCAGCTCCGCTTCCAACCATTTTGCCTGTGATATCGGCGGGGGCGCTGACTTCAAAGTCCTCCCTTTTCTTAGCCTGCGCGGCGAGGTGCGCGATTATTACACTAGCGGTTCTATCCTCTACTTCCCTACCGTTAACGGCAGCGTCAACAACGTGGTAATCAGCGGGGGAGCGGTCTTTCGCTTCTAGCATGGCAATTATTACAACTTCGGTGATGGCGCTCGTTTAGAATCAACGTGTTAGGGTAAAATTGTTCATAACTCATTGATAATAAATATAGTTGCGTCTATCCAATTGAGCCCGTTTAGTTTAGGCACCGGTTTCTTCGTATTTCATTCGCTTTTTGTGGCCGCAGTGTGTATGAAAAGTATGTAAAGTATGCGGACCTGACCCGTGGTTTTCGCACCAGCACGGACTGGCTGCATCCTCCTGCCGACAGACTGTCAAAGAGCAATTCGTCCGCCGTCACTCGGTTTTAGCGAATTGGACCACGGGGTGGATAGGACGCAGGACACAGTGTTGTGTGATAAGGGTTCACTCCCAAGTTAGCGCCAATTACGCATTATAAAAGGGCGCCCCTTTGAGGTAGTTTCTGAGTGGTCAGACAGAACTCCACCGAAAGGGACACCCTTATATGAACAGCATCAAGTATATCGGCCTGGACGTGCACAAAGAAACGATTTCCATCGCGGTGATGAATGCCGCTGGGAAGATAGTGATGGAGTCGATCATCGAAACGAAGGCGGCCACCATTCTTCAGTTTATGGAAGGGCTGCGCGGAGACTTGCATATCACTTTTGAAGAAGGAACCTGGGCCGCCTGGTTGTTTGACCTGCTGAAGCCACACGTCACCAAGATCGTTGTGTGCAATCCACGCCGGAATGCTTTGCTGAAAGAAGGCAACAAGAGTGACCGGGTTGATGCGCAAAAACTGGCCGAGTTGTTGCGTGGCGGACTTCTCCGGCCCGTCTATCATGGAGAGAATGGCATACGAACGTTGAAGGAGTTGGCGCGCAGTTATCTCACCCTCACCAAAGACCTCACGCGGGTGATGAATCGGGTTAAGGCACTGTATCGAAGCTGGGGTATTGCCTGCGCCGGTACAACCGTATACGCACCGCGCCACCGCTGCGAATGGCTGAGCAAGATCACCGAAGCTGGGGTGCGCCGTCGAGCCGAGTTTTTCTATCAACAACTCGACGCCCTGCAAGGGTTGCGGCAACAAGCCCGCCGGGATCTCTTCCTCGAGAGCCGGAAACATGCTGCCACCAAACTGCTACGCCAGATTCCTTACATGGGGCCGGTTCGAGCGGCGCTGTTGATCGCGTTGATCCAGACCCCGCATCGCTTCCGTAGCAAGCGGCAACTGTGGGCCTATAGCGGTCTGGCGATCGAGACCCACGACAGTGCCCAGTACCGCTACCTAGCAGGACAGTTGCAACGTTCCCGGAAACCGCAGCAATTTCGTGGTCTGAATCAAAACCATAACCATGATCTGAAATACATCTTCAAGGGTGCGGCCACCAGGGCCAGCAGCTGTGCTGGGCCCTTTCAGGATTTTTATCAGGCGTTACTGGCCAAGGGAATGAAGCCGGCCATGGCTCGTCTCACCCTGGCGCGCAAGATGGCATCGATCACGTTGATGGTCTGGAAGAAGGGAGCGAGTTTCGACACCCAACATCTGAAACAACAAGCAGCTTGAGCGTCTTGAGAGGGTTCCGTTCTATCCCTTGTAGGGGATGATCCCTGGCGGTTGGCCCAGTCGGGTTCTTGAGACGTTCGGATTCGAGGGAGAGTATCTACTCACACGTTAGGCGAGCTGTGCGCTTCGGCGCCGAGTCTCCACGATTACCCTATGCCCCCTCGGACAATCCAAGAAAGCTATAGGCCTCGAGTCTCGGATAGGACCATGGTTGCCAACTTTCGCAGCCCGTTTACGCTTGTTAGTTTCGGGATACTCGAGTGGTGCGCCGCCCACAGTGCAGCAATGAAACTACAGGGATATCGAGAACCACCTAGGTCCGCCGCTTTCACTGCGGCAGACCAAAAACGGGTCAAGACGAAGAGCTCCGCTAATGTGGAAAGGGGCTGGATGCCGCGTGAACCTCCCACCGCCTCCGGCGAAGGGTCCAAAAATGTCTCTTGACATCCCCTTTTATAGGACGTGTGAGATGGCGTTTTCACAACACTTATCTGTGCCGACCTCACTTCAATGCGGGCTCCCAAGTCGCGAGAGTGAAGTCCGTCAACCCGCCAAAGGAAGCAAGTGCATTGGGGCGGTTCGGCGGTGTATAGTGTGGGGCAGTTTCCAGCCCGCAACCTGAATTCCCTGGTAACCGTACGCATTGTAGCGCGGTGGGCGGATAGGACTGTGTCATGAAGACGAGAACGGCAAAGACAGCAATCTTGATGCTTGCAATGGCAGCGGTGCTGGCGATCGCCCCAGCTTTGGCGCAGGAGAAGAACCCCGAGCGCAACGCCTACTTTGGGCAGACCCATCAGCACACAAGTTGGTCGCCGGATGCCTACATCTTCGGGAACACGGTTACAGGACCTGAGGAGGCGTATCAGTACTCCATAGGCCTTCCGATCAAGCATCCCGCTGGCTTCATGGTGCAGATCAGGACACCGCTCGACTTTGAAGGCGTGACCGACCACGCGGAATACGTGGGAGTGATGCGTCTGGCGAACGATCCCAATTCTCCACTTAGTAAGCTCCCGGTTGCTAAGAAGTTGCAGATCAAGAACCAGGCTCAGGCTACCGCAGTCTTCCAGTGGCTCGCGAAAAGCCTTGGGACGGGCGAGCCCATCAAGGAACTGCTCAGTCCCGACATCACGGAGAACATCTGGAAGCAGACTATCGCGGCCGCTGACAAATACAACAAGCCCGGCAAGTTCACCGCGTTTGTCAGTTACGAGTGGACGTCGATGCCGAACAATCGAAACATGCACCGCAACGTCTTCTTCCGAGACTCGGTACATGTGCCGTTAGCTCCGTACACATCCATCGATTCACAACATCCGGAAGACCTTTGGGCTTGGATGGATGCTCAGCGCAAGGCGGGCAATGAACTGTTGTGCATCTCGCACAATGCCAACCTGAGTGACGGTCTCATGTTCCCTATGGATGTGGACAGCAAAGGCCATCCCATCGACGCCGCCTGGGCAGCTGACCGGCTCAACAACGAGGTGCTGACGGAAATTAAGCAGGTCAAAGGCACCTCGGAAACGACTCCTGAACTTTCCCCCACCGACGAGTTCGCCAGCTTTGAACTCATGAACTACCTGATCGGTCTCGACAACAGCCACTCCAATCCGCACGGCAGCTACGCGCGAGAGGCCTACAGAAACGGCCTGGCGATGCAGGACACGCGCGGCTACAACCCCTACAAGTTCGGTTTTGTAGGCGCGGGCGATTCGCACAATACGGCTTCGGCCTACAGCCAGTCTAACTACTTCGGCGATCACGCAATGATCGATCCTACGCCCGAGATTCGCCTGGCGGGTAAGGTCGTATCCGGTATGACGATCATACAGACGGGGACCTCCGGGCTTGGTGGCGTGTGGGCTGAGGAGAACACGCGGGCGTCAATCTTCGACGCAATGAAGCGCAAGGAGACTTTTGGCACCTCCGGCGTTCGTATTAAGGTGCGACTGTTCGGTGGCTGGGATTACAGTCCAGACGTTTTGAACTCGAAGGACTGGGTCAAGACCGGTTATGCAAAAGGCGTCCCGATGGGAGGCGATCTGCCGGCAAAAAAGGGGAGTGCTCCGACATTTATCGTTTGGGCGGTAAAAGACCCGAAGGATGGCAATCTCGACCGCATTCAAATCATCAAGGGCTGGAGCAAGAGTGGCCAGACTTTCGAGAAAATCTACGATGTGGTCTGGTCAGGTGATCGCAAACCCGATCCGCAGACCGGGAAAGTCCCGGCGGTCGGGAATACAGTGGATGTCAAGAACGCGAGCTATACCAACACCATCGGCGCGGTGGAACTGAAGAAGGTCTGGACAGACCCCGACTTCGATCCCACTCTGAATGCGTTCTATTATGCCCGGGTGATACAGATTCCGACGCCGCGATGGAGCACTTTCGATGCCAAGAAGTTGGGAGTGGCACCGCCTGCGACCGTCCCCTCCTCGATTCAAGAACGAGCGTGGACCTCGCCCATCTGGTACACGCCCGGTAAGAACGATGCTCGTCGAGGTACGAAGCAGGGCGTGACCGTTGCCGATCTCAACCGAAAGGGTGCAGTGGCGCTCAACGACGCGCAGCTTAGTGAGCTACTGGTTGGGAAATCCATCTGGATGCGCAACTCGGTTACCGGCGGAAGGTACGAGAGCATCTATGAGAAGAACGGTCACGTTCTGATCAACCACATTGGCAGAAACGCCATTCCCGCAACGGAAGCTGGGAAATTGTCTGCATCGTATTCCATCCAGAATGGTAAGGTTGTCAGCTCAGTGGAAGACACGGCCTTCGAAATGACTTTCTACAAACTGGGTGACACCTATTATGTGGCGCGCAGCGACGAGTTCGGCTACGCCAATTACCAGATCACGGCCACGCCGCCTGTAAGCCTAGCTGCACTCCGCAATGGCAGGACGAAGGAACACGAAAAGGGCAACTAGAATTAAGACTCCCAAGTAGCGAGGTTCAAGACTGCCGGACTGTCAGGGTGCGTCTCAATCCGGCGCGGGCGACGATTTGCTCTCCTCTGCCAGTTTTTATTGCGCGGGCGGCTCACTTCGCTTCTTCAATAACAGCCGCGACCTTTCCGTTGTGGACCGCACGTGCGAGCGCGGCGTGGTCTGATTCGTTCTGGTCGGCGTAGGCAACGGCGAAGGCGGCCACCGCCTTGTCGAACGTGTCGCTCTTACCCAAGTAGCCACTGATCAGCGGAGGCATACCGGAGCGTCCATGGGACAGCGCCAGCGAATAGCCGCACCATTGGGTAAAGAGGCTCATCTCGGCCTTGCCGAACGTCTCGACGGCAAACTTGATCTTGACGTCCCGGAGCTGGCGGATATAGAAGTGACGTCCTCTCCTGCCCTCCGTCCAGCCGAGAAAGATGTCGCTGGAGGGCTGCATGAGCCGGAGGCCGTTCACCACGCGCTGTCCGTGGTTCGGGTAAACGCTCTTTCCCGCAAAGCCCTCCAGGACCGAGGCGCGCGCCTCCTTCACTTGGAGAATGAGGGGATCTCCTGCTTTGCGGGCCGTCAGTAGAATGATCCAGCAAAGGGTACCGACGCTACCGACGCCGACGACCTTGGCCGCGGCGTCCGCCATCTCGTAGCGGTCGAGCAACATGCGATTTTCTGGCCTCAGGGATTCGCGGTACAGATCGTAGACCTGCTGGACTTCCCAGTGAATCTCCCCGGCAGTGTGACCTTCATAGTGGTAGATGGCCGGAAGCTGGTCTTTGAAGTGCTTCCTCTCGCCCGAAGCGTCCACGAGCTTGGGGAAGAGGCCATCAGAGGTGGCGCTCTCACGGGCTTTCGCCAGGCCCTTGATGGCGCGGTGACGGAGCGCGGGGTCCTTTATGCCCGCGATCAGCATGTTGGCCTCGATGGCGAAGTACCAAAGGTCCAGCACCTTCACTTCGGCGAACTCCGCCATGCGCTCGCGGTACGACCTGACACAGCCAAGGACCGCGTCCTTGGCGACGGATTCGCTGAGGCCATTGTCGCGGCAGGCGACAACGATGCTCGCCGCCAGACGCTTGAGGTCCCACTCCCAGGACGCCGGGAGGGTTTCATCGAGGTCGTTGAGGGCGAAGATCACCTGCCTCTCCGCGGTCGCGAGGCCCCGGAAGTTGACCAAATGGGAGTCTCCGCCGCATTGCACGCTTAAGCCGGATGACGGAGTGCCTGCCAGATCCTGCGCCATGGTGAACGCCGAGCCCCGGTAGAAAGTGAACGGAGATTGGACCATGCGCCCGTGACGAAGGGGAACGAGATCGGGTATGCGCCCCTTGTCGGTCTCCAGCACCACCCGGACCGGATCCGGTCGGTTGCCCGGTGGTTTCCATTCGGCGTGGGATGCCCGCGGACACTTGTCCCGCAACGCTTTGCCCATCGCCTTAAGCTCGGCTAGTGAGTACTGCGCTGGAGAGGATTGGGGCTGACCCTTGACGGGTTGCCGGGACTTTGGAGTCGGGCGTGTGGCTTCGTGTGACATGGTGACGCTCCCTTGCTCGGCCTCCAAGATACACCTAGGCCTCCTCTTTCAGTCACAAACAACTCTGTGGTGGAGCTGACAAGATGAACGAATTGCGCTTCGATCACGGACAAGGAAGTTGGCCCTACTTGATACCTGTTGATAACAGATGGGATGAGAAGGCCGGTCTCCCGGCGGGATGCTGTACGCTCCCAAGTTATCGACGCGCTCGAAGCGCAAACAGATAAAGGAGACCGGCAATGAAGAAGAGTAGCACCGCGAAGGCAGCGAGCAAGAAGAATTTCCAACAGAAATTGACCGTCGGTTTGGACCTGGGCGATCGATCAAGTTGGTACTGCATGCTAGATGAAGCGGGCGAAGTCGTGAGCGAGAATAAGTTGGGCACGACTGCGAAAGCAATGAAGGAAGCCTTCGCTGCGATGCCCCGAAGCCGGATAGCCCTGGAGACCGGGATGCACTCGCCGTGGGTGAGTCGGTTGTTAAGCGAGTTGGGCCACGAAGTGATCGTGGCACACGCCCGCAATGTGCGTCTGATTGGCGAGAGCCGACGCAAGGATGATCGGCTGGATGCCAAGATGCTGGCGCGGCTGGCCCCGGATTGATCCGCAGTTGCTGTCGCCGGTGAAACACCGGAGTGCGCAAGCCCAGGCGGACCTGACGGTGATTCGAGCGCGAGCCAGCCTGGTGCGAGCACGGACGGCACTGGTGAACGCAGCACGTGGACTGACGAAGTCGTATGGCGAGCGCATTCGCGGCTGCAATCCGCGCAATATGAATTTAGAGAAAGCTCAGGCTCTCAGTCCCGAACTGCAAACTGCGCTGGGACCGTTGCTGCAAGCGTTGGAATCGTTGAGTGAACGTATTACCGAATACAACCAGCGCATCGAAGCCATCGCCCAGCAGAGCTATCCGCAGACTGCACTAATGAAGCAGATCAAGGGAGTAGGCACTTTGATCGCGTTGACCTACATGCTGACCCTGGAAGATCCGCATCGTTTCCGCAAAAGCCGGGACGCGGGTTGCTACCTCGGACTGCAACCGGGACGCAGAAACTCGGGGCAGAGCGAACCGCAGATGCGCATCAGCAAAGAGGGTGATCCCTATCTACGAACGTTGCTGGTGCAGGGAGCGCACCACATACTCGGCCCGTTTGGAGCTGATAGCGATCTGCGAAGATGGGGTTTGAAGCTGGCCGAACGTGGTGGCAAGAACGGAAAGAAACGAGCCATCATTGCGACGGCACGCAAGCTGGCCGTGCTGCTGCACCGGCTATGGGTCAGCGGAGAAGTTTATGAACCACTGCACAATACGAAACGGACGAGGTTAGTAGCAGCATAGTGACTGAGGTACAACAGCAGCCCAAAGCCGAGTTCCGGTGACTGCGCAGATGGCCTGGCCCAACTTCTCTCCGGAAGGACGGAATCCCGCGAGGAAGACGAGTGGAACGATTACCGCAAGCGTAAATAGTGCTACGAGCGACTTGGACTTTACGAGTTTCTCCTTTGCCGAAACCGAGATCCGGATTCGAGCCTCGCCCTCAATACGGGCGGGCGCAGTGATGTATGGAACGAACAAATTGTAAAACATCAAGAGGCAGTCTGGGCGGGCCGCCTCATTGGTGTCGAACTACTGTGCCACCGTGACTGCTGGTGGTTGCCATGTACCTGAACCGGCCGGCAGGATGGACGGCAGCGTTTCCTTCGGCCGGTACAGCCGCATGACAAGGTAAATCGGGCCATCGGAAGCGACCTTGCGAGCTCCCCCAGCAACTTACGGCTGAAGTTCGAGCTCGTGCGGCCGTCCTGTCTTGTCGAACCACGGCTCAAGCGGATGATACAGCAGCAGGATCATGAACCATCGATATTGGCAACCTCTAGAAGCTGATCTTGGCTGCGAACTGGATGCCGCGCGGCCCGCCTCCACCAAGAAATGGGTTGCCGATGCCCACGTCACCTGTCGCGGTGAGGGCGTACGAGCCAATCCCGCGTCCGGAAGCGTCGATGCCATTTATCCCTGGATCGGCGATGAAATTCGGCAGCTCCGGGTTGGCGAAGTTGGGATGGTTGAACAAGTTGAAGAACTCGGCCCGCAGTTGCAAGTTGACGTGCTCGGTGAGCTGCGTATCCTTGAACACCGAAAAGTTGAACTCCTTGAACGACGGGCCCCTCAGCGAATTACGGCGAAGGTCGCCAAAATGCCGTGTACCCGTGAGGCAATTACTTGCGTCGGTGCTGCCATCGTTAGTCGTGTTACCGAAGGTGCACGGCACCACAAACGAACTCAAGTTGATATAGTTCGCGGGCGAATTTCCGTAGGTCACCGGACCCACCACGTCAGGCCGATCGAAGCCTTCTCCCGAACCGGAGTAGTCGCCTTCGAAGTTGTAGTTGAAGCTGAACGGCTGGCCATCCTGCAGGTTCAGCACGCCGTCCATGCCCCATCCGTTTTTCAGCTTCTGATACTCGCCCGCGTACTTGGGCAACTGGTAGCTGAAGTTCAAGCTGAAGCGGTTGCGTATGTCGAAGTTGGAATTCCCGCGCTCCAATTGCGGCGCCAAACTATTATTCGGCTGCGCGGCGTTGGGGATGAAGTCTTCGAGGTCGCTGGCGTTGTCGATGGAATGCGACCACGCGTAGTTGGCCTGCATCGAGAGCCCATGCCATCCATTGATTTTCAGGCTGGTTTGCAGCGCGTTGTAGATGGAGTTCGCCGTCGATTCCTCCTGGTTCACATAGAAGAAGTTGGAGTAGGCGGTACGCGGGACGCCGTAGTCATAAACCGGGCAGTTGGGGTAGACGTACGGCGCGACGCACTGCGAGACGTCGTAGGACGTAATCGCACCCTGATTGGGCTGGTTGATGTCGCGGAAGCGGAACAGTTTCGTTCCTTTGGAGCCAACATAGCCGACTTGCAGCATGATCTTGTTGGTAAGCTGCTGCTCGATGTTGAGGTTCCAGTTCTGTACGTAGGGCGTCGCGATGTTCGGAGCAACGCCGAAGAAGTCGCCCAGCGGCGAGGAGGCACCGTAGACCGGCACGTTGGACGCGATGGGACCACTGTTGGCGCTGGCGAATCCGATGGGCGCTATGCCGACACCAGTGTAGGCAGGACCGGGACAGAAGACGCAATTATAGGGAATGTGGCCGAGAAAGATGTCTTGCGAGAAGGCATCGTAGAAAATGCCATAGCCGGCGCGAATGATCGTCGAGCCATCGCCTTGCAGGTCATAGGCAAGCGCGAAACGCGGGCCGAAATTGTTGTAGTCCTTGTTGTAGAGGCCGGACGGCCCCCCGGATGCGCCGACCTGGTTTAGCGTGCCTCCGTTGGCCGGCGTCAGTTGATAGAACAAGTTGTTCTTCTCGCTGGGGACGCCAAAGTAATCCCAGCGCAGTCCGTAGTTCACGGTGAGGCGCTTGGTCATGCGGAAGCTGTCCTGGAAGTACAGACCCTGGCTGTTCTGCGCCTCGTGGCGTTGGCTGTCGCCGGAGGCCTGGCTGCCACTGGAGGGCAGTCCTTCCAGAAACGACGTGAAATCGTCAAAGCTCAGCTTGCCGCGAAAGTTATTGTTCTGAACAATGTTGATGGTGGTGCGACGGAACTCATATCCGAACTTAAAGTCGTGACGCCCGAGCTGCCACGAATAGTTGTCGATGAAGTGCCAGTTGGAATCGATGCGGTTGCGCGGTACGGACGAGGTTGCGCCGATCACCGAAAACGATCCAACCGATATTTTCGGTAGGCCGCCGTCGTAAGAATTCGTCCCCGTGTCGAGCCCGATCGATGCCGGATTGAAGCTCTGGTCCTCGGGGAAGAAGCCTTCCACAAAGCGGTTCCAGCCGAGACGGGCTTCGTTCACTTGTGCCGAATTCACGACCTTGACGTACGACAACGATACCAGCTGTACGGTCGTGGGAGTAACGGTGTTGAAGCCGGGTAGCAGGCCGCCTGCCAACTGCGCAAATGGGAAGCTCTGGTTGCTGGTGCCGTAGTAATAGCGGCCAGTGAAGTTGTTATTGGTATTGGGATTGTAGTCGCCCTTCACGATGAAGCTATCCACGTTGTTATCGAAGCGGGTCGATGTCGCCAGATTGTCGGCGGCCGCGCCCGGGGCTGGCGGATTGCACGTGCCATCCAAATTTGCGGACGCTCCCGGGATATTCGGCGTTGGCCACGGATTGCGCGCCAGCAGGTTCAACATCGGCTGGCTCAACGCGACTCCGTTCATCGCCGCTTGCGCTTCGGCCGCCGCAATTACATTGGCGTCGGGCACACAACTCAGTCCGGCTTGCGCACCGCTTTCGCGTTGACCTTCGTAGTCCACGAAGAAAAATGCTTTGTCCTTTACGATGGGACCGCCCAGTGAACCGCCAAACTGGTTATTGGTGAATGGGTTCTTGGGCTGACTATCGATGTTGAAGTAATTGCGGGCACCCAGCGCGCCGCTGCGGTAATACTCCAGCGCCGAACCGTGAAACTGGTTGGTGCCGCTCTTGGTCACAATGTTGACCACCGCGCCGCTGTTGCGCCCGTATTCCGCCTCGTAGTTGGATAGCACGCGAAGCTCGCCCACCGCATCGATCGGCAGGATGGTTGCCGGATCTCCGAACACGCCGGCCTCGTTGATCGCCGGATCGTTGCGGTAACCGTCGTTCATGTCGGTACCGTCGAGCAGGTAATTGTTCGAGCGGCCGCGCGAGCCGTTCATGGAGAAGGTGCCGAATGATCCCGGAGAGTCGCTGATCTGGTCGGGCGAGCCGGACACTCCGGGGTTCAGGTAGATGAGCTTCGTATAGTCGCGGCCGTTGACTGGAATATTCGCGATGGTCTGAGCGGTGAGGGTCCCGCCCAATTCGTCGGTGGTGGTGTCGACCTGCGCGAGAACCTCGCCGGAAACTTCGACGGTGTTCGATATCTGCCCAGGTTTCAGGGTGACGTCTACGCGACGTTCCGTGGCCACGTCCACTTCCACGTTGCTGGTAGCGGAAGTCTCAAAGCCACTTTGGGTAACGGTGACGAAATACTTGCCGATCGGGAGTTCGTTCAGGGTGTAATTGCCCTCGGCGGTTGTCTGGGTGGTGCGCTCCAGTCCAGTCGCCACGTTGCGCGCCTTGACCGTCGCGCCGGAAATCACCGCCCCCGTCGCATCGGTCACGGTTCCCAGAATGCTTCCGCGGAAGGTTTGCGCGGGAGCATACATCGCCGCCAATAGAAACACGCCGACCACGAACCCAAATCTCTTGCCGTTCATCTTCCCCCCGGACAGCGTAAAGAATTTTAGGAATTATAAACCGGGGGTCATCGACAGAGAACCGGGGCACACTGCGCGAGTGAGGTCAGTCCTTCAGCCTCTCGTATTCAGCTTTGGCCTGCTGCAAGAGTGGAAGGTCAGCGTCGGCCTGCTTCCACTGCGAAAGGAGGTCCTGGTAGGCCCGGCGGGCCGCGGGCTTATCACCGCTCGCAGAGAGCGACCGCGCCAATTGCAACTGCGCCAATGCCGTAATGGGCGCACTCAGCGCCAGACCTCGATGTCCCAGAAGCTTTTGGAACTGCGCTGCCGCGTCCGCTGGCTGTCCGGCTTTCAGGTACGCCATGCCGCGCAAGTAAATCGGCACCATGATGCTCACGTTTTCAATGCCGAGTTCGTAAGGAATGGCAGCCTCCAGAAGCGTGATTGCCTGTTTAGCATCGCCTTTGTGGAGCGCGAGGGTCGCGCGAATCGAGGGCAGCCAGTAGATCTGGATGATGGTGTCGAGAGGCGACTCAGCATTCAACTGGTCGGCAATTTTCTGCGCTTGCGCCGCGTCGCCGGTTTCTGCCAGCGTAAGAGCTGCAGCGATGCGCACGTCGCGACCCAGTGACACAGTCAGCGCTTCGTTCGCAAACTGGCGCGCTTCACCGGCGTTGCCGAACAAAGCTTCCCTATAGGCTCCACTGGCCAGCCACAGCCCGGCGGTTTCGTTGGCGCCGTTGCGCTTGGCGACGGAGACCACCTGTTGCGTCGTTTCCCGCGCCTGTTTCAACTTGCCGAAGTAGGCATCGGTGTCGGCCTGCAGGGCAAGCAACGTGGCCGCGGCCCCGGGAACCTCGGTGGCGGACTGCACCTGCTTGCGCATCTCGGCATCGTCGTTCTGTAGAAATGCGATGTCATAGCGCATCTCGCGCAGGTATTCGTTATCGAAGTTGTGCTGCATGGCCTGGTCGTACACGGCTTTGGCTTCATCCACACGGTCGAGCGCCAGGTAGGCATCGATCAGGTTGGCGTAGCCGGCGACCGATGCGGGTGAAACTGTGATAGCGGCGCGTGCTTCTTCGACGGCTTTATCAAACTGCCCCATCACCAGGTAGTTCAGTGACAGGTTGACGTGCGGAGCGGAGTCAGCCGGGTATTCCTGCGCCCATTGCTTGTACACCTGGTTGGCCTTGTCCAGTTCACCCGTCGCGAAGCTGTAGTAGGCGGCCTCAATGTAGAAACGCTCGCGCTCGCTGACGCGGTCGCGCAGCTCAAAGGCCTTACGGAAGTTCTCGCTCGCAGCCGTACTCTCGCGAAGGTTGTATTTCGCCATGCCCAACGCGGCATAGGCGCGGGCAAAGTTGGGGTCCAGCGTGATTGCCTGCTGATGGTAAGGTACCGACTCGGCATCGCCCTTCGCCGCTTGCATGGCGCGGCCGGTGGAGTACGCCTTCAGCGCTTCGAGCGACGACGTTGTCACCTCGTCGAGCGGTTTGTTGAATCGCTTCACCGAGATCAATGACTCGCCAAGCTTTTCGCGCAGCTCGTCGCCTGCCTCGCCCAGTCGCTTGAGCACGTTGTCGCGGTTGGCGGCCTCTGCCTCGGCACTGGCCAGGTTGTCGCCCGTTTGGCAGTTCAGCGCCTTCAGCCCGATCAGGTAATGGCTCCCTACCTCACTAATCGAGCCCTCCAGCAGAGCCTTGCTGTTGCTGCGCAGGCATACCTCGCGTGCCACGTCGTGGGTCAGGCGCTCGTCCGCCGGGCGGTTCATCATTTTCAGTGTCGCGCTGACCTTGCCGTCCGACAGCACATTCAGAAACGGCGACTGCTCCAACTGAATCTCCAGCGCCTGCTTGAGCGTTCCGTCGAAGACCGGATCGCCGGTGGTATTGACGAAATCAGCCAGAACGATCGTGTCCTTCTCGCCCAGCTTGGCGGTCTGGTGCGATTGGCGATAAAGCCACGTTCCGATCGCTCCCGCCACCAGCAATACCGCAGCGCCGATGCCTGCCAGAAGTTTCCAGTTCCGGCGCGGCACCGGTGGCTCTTCTTCGACCGGCTCCGGATACACCGAGATCGACTTCGGTCGTTCGGCGGACTTCCGCGAAGGAGGCTTAGTCAGCACCCTTGACGACCGCGACGATCTCGGGCCAGTGGGTTCGACCACTTCCGGACCCATGAAATTCTGCGTATCCGTGGTATCGCGCTTAATGCGCTTCAGGTCGGCGCAAATCTCCGACGCGTGCTGATAGCGCAGCTCGCGGTCTTTCTCCAGGCACTTGGCGATGACGTCTTCCAGTTTTTGCGGAACGTCGGGATTCAGCCGCACCGGCGCGATCGGCTCGGAGTGGAACAGCGCGTCAAACATGTTTGCCGAGGTTCCACCGCGGAAGGGCAGAAGTCCGGTCACCATCTCGTACAACGCGATACCGAACGAGAACAAGTCGGTGCGCGCGTCCAGGTCCCAGCCTCGCGCCTGCTCGGGAGACATATACGCCATCGTCCCCATGAGCTTTCCGGGATTGGTGAGCCGCGCTCCCTCCGGCTCGGTGTTCAGCGTGCTATTTTCTGCGTCGATCAGCGGCGACGGCAATACTTTCGCGAGTCCGAAATCGAGGACCTTGGCGTGCCCGCGGTTGGTAACGAAGATGTTCGCCGGCTTGATGTCGCGATGGACGATTCCCTGCTTGTGCGCGGCGTCGAGCGCTTCGGAAACATCGAGCGCAATCCGCATCGCTCGATCCAGGTTCATCGGGTGACCGTCGAGTATCTGGAAGAGCGAGTGGCCATCCATGTACTCCATCACGATGTAGGGGCGGCCGCCGTCCTGGCCGATCTCGTACACGGTGCAGATATTGGGGTGGTTCAGTCCCGAAGCCGAGCGCGCCTCGCGGCGGAAGCGCTCCAGCGCCGTGGGGTCTTCCAGCATTTCGTCGGGCAGGAACTTCAACGCCACAAACCGGCCAAGATCGAGGTCTTCGGCCTTGTAGACGAGTCCCATGCCCCCACCGCCGAGCAGTTCAACGATGCGGTAATGGGAGATGACCGTGTCGATCATTGGTGGGAAATAAAGACAAAAGCCCTTATGCCTGCATGTTAGGGAGTGCGGGAAATCAAGTCAAATTATATGAATGCGCAGACACTTAGGTTGTAATTTCTGCGACCACCTAGCTAGGTCGAGCGAGCGCACTCACGGAAGGGCAGCGGGTTCTTTAACTGTCCGCCAATCCGGGATCAGAGACTTCCTCGGCGACTACAGCAAACCGCGTCAGATTGGCTGCGCCGAACGAGGTCGTGATGGCTACATCGGAGGCATCTCGGCCGGTCGCGATCAGCACCCGACCGATACGAGGCGTATTATTGCGGGCATCGAAAATCCACCATTGGTTGTCGAGGTACACCTCGAACCAGGCGCTGAAATCCATGGGGGGCGTCAGCGGGACACCGATATCGCCCAAGTATCCGGTGGCGTAGCGGGCGGGGATGTTCAATGCCCGGCAGAACGCGATGGCGAGGTGCTGGTAATCGCGGCATACTCCCACGCGATCAGTGAAAACATCGAGCGCGGTGCGGAAGGGGCGCGCGTGCTGGTAGCCGAACATTACCTTGGCGTTCACCCAATCGCAGACCGCCTGCACCCGTCCCCAGCCAGGAGGAGTCGCGCCAAAGAGTTCCGTGGCGATGTTCGAGAGCCGGTCCACCTCGCAGTAGCGGCTGTTCAGCAGGTAAATGAGTATGTCATTGGGCAGCTCGCCCACCGGGTGCTCGCGCGCGTTGGGCGATACCGGATCGGGGATTCCGGAGTCTTCAATCAGTGTGGTATTGCTCAGCCGGAGATTGCCTTGCGGCGCGACAAATCGCGTGCAGCGATTGCCGAAGCCGTCCATGTAGCTGGTAAGAGCGACCGCGGGCTCGATAGTCATTTCATCCGGCGCGCGCAAATCTGCCGCCCGCGAAGGATGGACGCTCAACATCGCAACCATCGCTACCGGCGCCGGTAGGTCGAACTCAATGTCGTAGCCGAGGCGGATGAACATGCCGCAGTATAGCCTGTTCCGCGGCGCCTGCCGTCACCGACTCGCTCGGGCGAATGGCCGCTAATTCGCCGCGCTCGTTTTCACCTGCTCAAACGGCACGTTCATGATGGGATATAGCCGCCAGTCTTTGTAATCGAAGTGCCACCATTCTTCGGGATTTACCACGAACCCTTGGGCCTCCATCGCATTTCGCAGCAGGGCGCGGTTGGCGTTTTGCTGCGGCGTGCCGCCGGCGTAGTCCGAGTGTGCCCGCTCTGACATTTCGTCGTAGCCGCTGGGCATGTCGAGCGGCTGGCCGGTGCGCAAGTCGTAAACCATAAGATCAACCGCGCAGCCGCGATTATGCTTCGAACCCTCAGCGGGATTGGCGACATAAAGATGATCAACCACGGGCGTGCCGTCCCAAAACATCTTCGTCACATACCAGGGGCGGTAGCCATCGAAGATAAGCAAACCGTATCCCTGCTGATGCAGCTTAGTGTTGGCGCGCACCAGCGCCTCGGCCGCCGGACGCTGCAAGAACGCCCGAGCCTGGGTGTAGAACGGCGTGCCCATGAAGTTATTGGTCGAGGCATAGTGGATGTCGAGCTTGATAGTCGGATCGAGCTTCACCAGTTCCACCAAGTCGGGCTGGCGAAACGGCCCTGCCTCAGCCGGAGGCTTTGCTGCCAACGCTTCGGCACGCAGCTCTGGTACCGGACGCAGCGGCTGGATCTTGAAACTTTGTTGCTGCTCCTGCGCCCAGAGCGCGGAGCACGCGATTATCCACCAGAATGCAACGCGACGTAGCATATTTTTAGTGTGTGCTCTCGGGCTTGGGAGGCGGGGGGCACTTGATACCCTTCTCTTTTTTCCATTTGGTGACATTGACCGGCTTGCCCTGCATGCACGTGGTCATTCCCTGGTGCGCCGTGCCCTTGAACGTGATAGCGGTGCCCGACTTCGGCGCCTTGCCGCTGAACATCAGGTTGAAGGTGTCACCGGTCTTTGAATCGATGAGCACATGGCAGGCGTGTTCAACGGCGTTCTCGACGCAGCCGGAGCCTTTGATGGATTTGGGGCTGGACGCGTTCTGCGCTGGAGCCTGGACAACTGCCCAAAAACACATCAGCACAATCACGAGCGGAGCTTTCTTCAACGTGCACTATCCTCTGTCACTGGATGATAGCGGCGAGATGCGCCAATCGACAATCCGACGCACCTGAGAAGATAACGGGCCACTCGAACCCACCATGCGAATGGCCCGGGCGCCAACATCGACTCCGCTGCCAGTCCCAGGGGCGGAGTACCCTGCATCCAGCGGAGGACCTACTGCAGGGTGAAGTTGGCGATAGCAACTGGGCTCGAAGAGTACCCACCGGCCGCGGCAATCGCTTCGACCTTCGCCGATTGCGTAATCATGAACGGCCCGTGATACACCGGCGAAGACAGCGAGGGCGTCGAACCATCGACCGTAACGTAGATGACGGCGTTCGGCACGCTATCGGTAATGGTGACGGCCAGCGGCGTGGAATATGTTCCCGAGGCCGGCGCAATCGCGGGCGCAGCCGCAGGCGTCATACCCATGCCGGAGCCGTAACCCCCACAGCCCAGATCGAACAGAAGAACCAGAATCCCTGACAACAACGACTTCATACGAACCTCACGCATTGGACCGCGCGGGAAGAGATGATCAAACCGCACGCTTGTCCTCATGCGGTGACTTTACCGGGGCGGGGTTCGCTGGTTGTCATCGCAAAGCAAAATGAATGTCACAAGCCGGTCACTTGAACGAGCCGCTCAAAATGCGATTACGCGCTGCGCGCAGAAATTGACATCACCGTCGAGGCGATTCACAATCCTGTAACATGAATTTCAGCGGTCGTGTCTGAGAAAGATGAACGTTTCCGATGTCCACTGCTGTTGAAGCGGTCCCGCAAGTGGCAACCGTGCGGGCACGCATTAGTCGATGGAAGAAGTTCGGGCTCAGCTTTGGACTGTTGGTCCTCGCATTTGCCGTCTTCGCGTTGCTTCGGCCTCTGGCGCTGGTGCGCTTCACTGGGCGTCTTGCCTTGTGGCGTGGCGGCATTCATAGCTGTTATACGCAGGTCGGCGGCTATCGCATCCATTACTACGAAGGAGGCGACGGCCCGCCGTTGGTCTTCGTGCACGGACTAGGCGCCGACGCAATGAACTGGGTGCCGGCCATGCTCGACATGCGCGGCCACTTCCACGTTTACGCAATCGACCTGCTCGGCCACGGCGAGAGTCAGAAGCCAGACATCGCTTATTCCATTGAGCAGCAATCGGAAATGCTGCATCAATTTCTCGCCACCCAGGACATCAAGTCCGCCGACCTCGTAGGAGTTTCGATGGGAGGATGGGTCGCGCTGAAGTTGGCCATCGACCATCCGGAGTCCGTCAAGCGACTGGTGGTCGCCGACGCCGCCGGCTTGAAGTTTCAAACCAACATAACGGTCAAGAATTTTCTGCCTTCGACGCCGGAAGAGTTCTCGACCTTCATGGCCATGCTGACGCCGCGGCAGTATCCCGCACCATACCCGGTGCGGCGCGACTTCCTCAACCAGGTCGCCGAGCACGCCTGGATCATCCGCCGCATCTTTGACTCGTTCCTCACTTATCAGGACGTGCTCGACGGCAAGCTGCAGGCGGTCAAGTCGCCTGTGCTGGTGATCTGGGGCAAAGAGGAAAAACTGATTCCGCTGTCGGTGGGCGAGGAGATGAAACAGCAACTCCCCAACTCTTCCCTGCTGGTGTGCACGGACTCAGGCCATCTGGCCGTGTTTGAATGTTGGAACAAGCTCGAGCCTGAAGTGGCAGCGTTCCTGTCGTCGCCCGAGCCGCCGGCTCCATACGTGCGCGAGGTGGCCTCCGGAGTAGGAAACGCGCCCGTGGCCAGCGCGGTGATGAAACTAGCCGGCAAGTCGACTGGCGAAAAGCAGTCGTCCGCTACGAATCGATAGGATCTCGGCCGCGACGGCGGCACCGTATTGCCTTCCTTCGACAATCGCAGGGTCCGAGATCGCACCGCAACGCGGCCGTGCGCCCGGGTCAAGCACCCGCCTGCTTTCACTCGCCGTTCCGTCAGCCTGAAAAATATGGAAGAATGCCGGGGCACTCGATTTGCAAGGGGAAATCCATGACCGAATGGGATGCGGCTGATTACGCCCAGATATCGGGATTGCAGCAGGCCATGGCCGCAGAGGCGCTAGCCCTGCTCAATCTCAATGGCTCCGAGCGAATTCTCGATGTTGGATGCGGCAACGGAAAGATCACAGCGGACATCGCAGCCCGCGATCCGCGGGGATCGGTCTTAGGGGTCGACCCGTCGCACGAGATGATTGAGTTCGCCTCTACTCACTATGGCCCCGCATTACGGCCGAATCTCCGCTTCGAAGTCGCCGATGCGCGCCAGTTGCCGTATCGCAACGAGTTTGATCTCGTCGCGTCGTTCAATGCGCTCCATTGGATCCCGCAGCAGGAGGAGGCCCTGCGTTCGATTCGCTCAACCCTGACCTCCGGCGGTCGTGCACAGCTTCGCCTGGTTCCGAAGGGCAAGCGCAAGAGTCTGGAAGACGTGCTTTACGAAACATGTTTGTCTCCGCGGTGGGTCCCCTATTATCACGACTTCCACGATCCGTACCTTCACCTCACACCCGAGGAGTACGCTGCACTGGCCGAACGTTGTGGCCTGCGAGTCGACGGCGTTCACACCGAGGAGAAGGCGTGGGACTTTGGCTCGCGCTCAGCTTTCATGGCTTTCGGCAACGTGACGTTTGTGGAATGGACTCGCTACTTACCCGAAGATGAGAAGCCCGCTTTTATCGTGGATGTGCTCGATCGATATCGCGCCGTTGTCGCCGATAGCCCAGGCGAGGAGAACACCTTCAAGTTCTATCAGATGGATATCGCGCTACACGCCTGAAGGGCGATTGGATCCTCAGCGCACGACGCGCCGTCAGATAACTCGCTTCCCAACGAATGGAATTGGTGGCTTGGGACTAACGTGTGAGGACGCTTTGCCACGGTCCTCTGCCTCCGGTTTCATCGAAGCAGTCGGCCCGCATTACCTTCGCGTCATCGGACACCGTACCGTTACAGTGCCCAGTGAACCGTGTGCCTTTGGTCACGGAACCTTCGCTGGCGATCATGTGACCTTCATAAGTTCTCTCGAAGTCGTGTCCGTGTAAGGTTCCGCTGCTGGATGCTTCGTAGCTCATTCCAGTGATCCGAATCGTAAACGCATTGCCGTTCTGAGAGACCTGAAACTCGTTCCCCTCCGCATCGTGCCATGTACCGGCAATGTTGACGGGTTGGTCCGACTGGGCTGGACCGGCCGGCTTTTGCGCTGCGCCTGACGGAGAATCATCCGAGGCGGCCTTTTGGGGACTGGGGGCGGGCTGAGGCGGCTGCTTGTATAGGGAGCTGAACAGCCCTATCGCGATGAGGATGACGCCCAGGAGTCCAGCAAAAATTCGGCCGAAGCGCCCAGCCGTACCGTCGACTTCTGCGCCGAAAATCTTGAAGCCGCCATGCAGAATAGCGATCAACAGCAGGACAGCACCTAACACGAAGGCGGCAATTGTGATGCTTGTCGGCATGCGGGTCATCCTCCGAAGCTGATTATCTACTCTCTGCCTCTGAGGATCGCGGCCATCAAGCGGGGGTTGCGCCGTCCATGCAGCACCGCGATGATCCACAAGGGCCGTTCTTCCGGCGGGTAAGCGATCAGATAGTCACGCACCAAAATGAATCGCAAGGGCTGTGGTGTCAAGTCGGGCCGTAGGTGACCCTGACTCGGGAAAGTCACTATTCCATCGATGCTCGCCAAAATCTCCGCAATCACTTTGTCGGCTGCGTCGAGACTATCCTCCGCAATGAACTCCCAAATGTCGTTGAGGTCGTTGACCGCTTCTGGGTGGAAAGCGTATCCGATCATGAGCGCGGGTTCGAACGACGCGCTGCGCTCTTTGCGCGAAAGCGAACTGCAACTTCGTCGGCGGCGATCGCTTTCACCCTGCCACTCTTGAGTTCTTCATAGCGGCTATCGAGCATCTCGCGAACCTGGAGTACTTCGTCAAAGTACCCCGCCATCGCGTCCTCAACCAGGTCGTCAGTTCCGCGTCCGCTCTGCGTGGCAAGGTCTTTGAGCTTCTTCTCGGTTTCGGGCGTGAAATGCACTTCCATGGCCTTCAAGATACGGCAAAAGCTGCGCCCGGGCAACGGTTGGGATGGCCCCGGTTGGCTGACAACGGGCTAACGAGGTCCCGCTAAGAGCTCGCTTCGGTCCGCCTCAGATAACCACCGTCTCTTTGTACTCCCCATACACCCGCCGCATGGCATCGGAGATTTCGCCGACCGTCGCATCGGCTTCGACTGCTTCAACAATCGCCGGCATGAGATTACCTGTTCCGCGTGCGGTGTCTTCCACCTGCTGAAGTGAAGCCTTCCACTTCGCCTGGTCGCGCTTCGCGCGCAGAGCCTTCAGCCGTTCCACCTGCTTGCGCTCCAGTGACTCATCGATGTGCTGCAGCGGAATTTCTTTTTCCTCGCCGATCCCGAAGGAATTCACGCCGACCACAACCGACTCCAGCCGATCGACCGATTGCTGGTACTCATATGCCGCATTCTGGATTTCCGATTGAATGTAGCCGCGCTCGATGGCCTTCAGCGTGCCTCCCAGGGCGTCGATCTTGTCGAGATAAGTGCGTGTGCCAGCTTCAATCTGGTCGGTCAGTGACTCGATGTAATACGACCCAGCCAGCGGATCGATGGTCTGCGGCGCTCCCGACTCGAAGGCAATGATCTGCTGGGTGCGCAGCGCGATGCGCGCCGACTGCTCGGTCGGCAGCGCCAGCGCCTCGTCGAACGAGTTAGTGTGCAGCGACTGCGTCCCGCCCAGCACTGCGGCCAGCGCCTGCAGCGCCGTGCGCACGATGTTGTTCTCCGGCTGCTGCGCCGTCAGCGTTGAGCCCGCGGTCTGGGTGTGGAAGCGCAGCATTTGCGACTTGGGATTCTTCGCCTTGAAGTGATCGCGCATGATGCGCGCCCACATGCGGCGGGCAGCCCGGAACTTCGCTACTTCCTCCAGGAAATTGCTGTGCGCGTTGAAGAAGAACGACAGCCGCGGCGCGAACTTGTCCACATCGAGGCCCGCGTCAATCGCGGCCTGCACGTAGGTCATGCCATTCGCCAGCGTGAACGCGACTTCCTGCGTTGCCGTGCATCCGGCCTCGCGCATGTGGTAGCCGGAGATGGAAATCGTGTTCCACTCGGGCACGTTTTCATTCGCATACGAAAAAATATCGGTGATGATGCGCATCGCCTGATGGGGCGGATAAATGTAGGTGCCGCGCGCAATGTATTCCTTCAGCACATCGTTCTGCACCGTGCCGCTCAGCTTGCGGACGTCGCGTCCGGTGCGCCGTCCTACGACGATGTACAGCGCCAGCAGAATCGACGCCGTCGCATTGATGGTCATCGACGTGGAAATCTGCTCCAGGTTAATGCCATCGAACAGCCGCATCATGTCTTCGATGGAGTCGATGGCCACGCCCACCTTGCCGACTTCACCCATAGCGAGCGGGTCGTCGGAATCCAGCCCGATCTGCGTCGGCAAATCGAACGCGATGCTAAGTCCCGTCGTGCCCTGGCTCAACAGATATTTGTAGCGGCGGTTCGATTCGTCGGCATCGCCCATGCCAGCGTATTGCCGCATGGTCCACAGCCGGCCGCGGTACATCGAAGCTTGCACACCGCGCGTGTAGGGGAACTGTCCGGGATAGCCAACTTCGCGGTCGTAGTCCCAGCCCTCGAGATCGGCTGGCGTGTACAACGGCTTGATGCTGACGTGCGAAGAAGTTTCCTGCTGCTCCGCGAGTTTGCCGGAGACGGATTTCATTGCAGTCTTGGTCTTGGTTTCGGGCATGATGATGATGGGGCCTTCGTCGAAGGTTTCGCGCCAACTCGGCGGTCACCTCCATTATCGTCCTCGCGAGAAACGCGCCCCGGTGAGCCTTATCACAGGTCGGAGTGACTGGTGGGCCGGCCGATACGACCAACAATGAATGCAAAAACCACGACGCAAAAAATCAACGGAATCCAAAAGAACCGTTGATGCATGTACGGCAGCGGATTCAGCCCGGTCGGCACCACCTCTCCAGCCTCCCGCGCAACTTCGGCAGCCCGATGTTCTCCCACCACGATCCCCAGGAGCAGGCCGACAATAGCTCCCCAAATCGCTTTGCCCCAACTGCTGTGCTCATTCATAGCAGCCTCCCAGGATCCACCGCTGAAATCGTAGTTCAGATTGCGCAGGAAGGAAAGGTGGATCGTCCGCTACATGCTGCGCTTGCTCTTCCGTCGCGAGTGCCAGAATGAGCTGACCCCGAAGTAAAGGAACAGCACCGCAAATACGGCCGCAATCGCGACCCTGCCGCGCGTCGTGGTACCTAACGTATAACGGTGGTACTCGCGGACAGCCGCCCCGGCACCGATCATAGCCAGCACCAGGAAGAGAAAGCCGGTCACCTCCAGCCACAGCACATGGGCGACGCGACCAACGCTTTTTGCGGTGACGCTTCCGCCGCGATAGAAGGCGCGCACCCAGCGATTTTCGCCGGTCTTGCGTCCCGCCACGCGCAGCGCGGCGCGTCCTTGTCGACCAAAGCTGGGTGTGCTCGCGGATTTGCCTTCAGTGGGTGCCGACATGCTGTCTAAAGGCGTATTCTAGCAGCCAGCAGGCAGGCGCTCCGCGCGGAATGTAGCGGTGTTGTGACAGACGTGGAGACAGCAGCGCGCACTCGTCGAATGCACGTTTTTGGATGGCATTGTGGATCAACAACTTAAGAAACTCATGAAAGAATTGGGAGAGGCCATCAACCAGGCGGTTGCCGAATCGGACGAGATTTCCGACGTGATGGCGCGCATCAAGGCTAGTGGCAACGACGTTTTCCTGGTGCTGGAGGCGACCATCGGATTCAATCAACGCGAATCCTCGGCCGATCCCGCGCCCCGGGACGAGTTCAAGTCCACCGGCGAGCTTGAGATCACCTCGCAGGACTTGAAATTCCTGCGTTCGATGCGAATCGCCGTCAACGACAAGCGGTAAACGTTCCGTCACCGCCCGGCAACGAGCGGTGTGCTAAGATTTCGACGCTTTCAGGCGGGCGGCAAGGGCAGCACCATACCGTCCTGACGAAGTACCACGGATTTCGACCCCGCTTGGGGAACGCAGTACTCGGGAAGACGCCATCATGCGAGATACTCTGGGAGTCTTACTGGCGGGAGGCGCGGGCGAGCGACTGTATCCCCTGACCCGCGACCGCGCCAAGCCGGCCGTCACCTTCGGCGGCATCTACCGCATCATCGACATCACGCTGTCGAACTGCATCAATTCCGATTTGCGGCGCGTGTACATCCTCACGCAGTATAAGGCGCTGTCGCTCAACCGTCACATTCGCGAAGGATGGGGCAACGTGGTGGGACGCGAACTCGGCGAGTTCATCGAGATCTTGCCGCCCATGAAGCGGGTCAGCGAGAACTGGTACATGGGCACCGCCGACGCCGTGTATCAGAATATTTACTCCATCGGCTCGGAAGAGCCGAAGTATGTGCTGATCCTCTCCGGCGACCACATCTACAAGATGAACTACGACCTGATGCTGCAGCAGCACAAGGACTCAGGCGCAGACATCACGCTCGCCACTATTCTCGTCGAGCCATCGGAAACTCGTCACTTCGGCGTGGTCGAGATCGACCGCACCGGCCGCATCGTTGGCTTCCAGGAGAAGCCCGAGCAGACCGAGCTGCGCTCCCCCTACAACCCGCTCATGGTCTCGGCCTCGATGGGGGTTTACGTCTTTAACGCCGATGTGCTGATTCCCGCGCTGTTGAAAGACGCTGAAGATCCCGCGTCGCGGCACGACTTTGGACATGACATCCTGCCGCGCATGGTCGATGGCTCCAAAGTGTACTCGTTCAATTTTGTCGACGAGAACAAAAAGGAAGCGCTGTACTGGCGGGACGTGGGAACGCTCGACGCCTACTACGAAGCCAATATGGATCTAGTCTCGGTCGCTCCGGTCTTCAACGTGTACGACAAAGAGTGGCCAATTCGCACCCACATGCGGCAGTATCCACCGGCGAAGTTCGTTTTTAACGATCCGGACCGCACCGGTCAGGCCCGCGATTCGATCGTCTCCATGGGTTGCGTGCTCTCCGGCGGATCAGTGACCAACTGCGTGCTTTCGCCGGACGTGCGCGTCAACTCCTACTCAGAAGTGGACACCAGCATTCTCTTCTCTCACGTGGATATCGGCCGGCACTGCAAGATTCGTCGCGCCATCGTTGATCGTGACGTGCACGTGCCCGAGGGAACGGTCATCGGCTACGACACCGAGGCCGACCGGCAGAAGTATCACGTGACCGATACCGGCATCACAGTGGTCACGCGCGATTATTCGCTGTTCGAGAACCCGGTGGCGGCGAACTACTTCGATCCGGAATAGGGCAAGTCAAGATAATGGACTTAGGCACGGAGAAATCCGTGCCTTTTGTTTTGAGTTGTGTCATTCTTCGATCCGAGGAACGGGTGATGCTGTGCGCATCGCGTGGATTTTGCTGGTGTGCGGAATGGTATTGCAAGCCTGTTTGTCGACGGGCGCTGCGGAAAACGGAAAATTACTGCCGACGGCATCGCTGGCGAAGCAGTTGAATTCGCTAGGCACGCCGTTGAGCGAGTCGCCGACTGGCACTACGATGGAGAGCCGACGCAAGTCTGGATTGGTTCTGCGCGACCGCATCAGCCAGTTCATCATCGACCAAATCGAGGCCACGCCCAACATCACCAAAGATCAGATGCTCGCGCAATTGAGGGCAATTCTCTGCTCGAACCCGAATGTCGAATGTGACTGCGAGCATCCTCCTTACGTTTTTACAAATGTCTGGCTCGGACCCACCGGGACCGCGCAGTTCGCCGTCGCCTACCAACTGAGCCTTGGATATATGGGGCCGAAGGGTAACATCACCGTGCTCGAGAGCTACCTGGTCGATAACGCGAAGGCACGACGTGTAGCACGCGGAGGAAATGAGTTCGATGCTTACGTGGCGAATTTCCAGATGGTCCAGCAGTTCTTTGACCCGGCGGAGATATGGGTCTTGACCTGGGGCACGGTGCAAGGCGCTAGTGGACGCGGTTTGAGTGGACGAGCGACTGTCTATCGAGTGGGCACCGATGCAGTGACCATCGCATGGAGCGATGCACGAGAAGACAACCTCTCCGCTCAAAGAAACGAACTCGGTTGGGAAATGGCCTACGCCGACCATGATCTGCTGTATAGCAACGATCCCAATCCGTACTTTTTTGACGTGTACAAGCTGAACTACCGGGGATCGCGCCTTCTCACGCGTGGTGCACTTCCAACATGCAGCTGATTGACCGACTCTAACTGGTCAGGATCTTCGCCTTCATCGTGATCGCGCCCACGCACCACAACAACCCGTCTTCCACGTGCTGGCGCAGGGCTTCGTTGGTGAAGACTTTTTTCAGCGATTGTCCTTCTGTAAGTCGTGCGGCCAGCTCGGTCAAAATCCCCTGGTAACGCTCGGGCATGCTCAGTTGCGAGGCGCGCACCAGGTCGTCAAAGATCAGCAGACAATCGAGCACCACGCCATCAGGGTCGTCGTCCTGCGAATTGACCAGGTACATCGTCTGAGCCACATCGCACATCGTCTCAACGTCGCGTGGGGGCGTGCCCAGCACAGCCATGGATGGATCCATGGCGAGCGCCTTGTGCACCAGCGTGGTGCGGGTGAAAAAAATGATGCGTCCATCGGCAGTCAGGGGCCGTTCGTTGTCGCCGCCCACCGCCAGCAGCGTGTAGAACTGGGCTCCTTCGTGGGTCGGATCGAGACGAAAACCCGCCATGGCGAGTTCTTCATGATGAGCATGGATGATGGGCAGATCGGGCATAGGAGTGTTGCTACACAAACGGTAGCACGGTTCGGCGAATTTGCCATCCGCAGACTGGCAAGGAGTCGCGATCCAGCGGCGCGGGTAACTTCTGCATAGCCTAAAAAACTTGGACAATAAATCGAAAATGCATGTGACGCAGTGCCCTCCAGCCGCGTCCAAAAAGCAAAGCTACAATCTTGATTGCGCTGCCGTCGCAAGACCAACTCTAACCATCTGGCGTATGACGTGCCGCGCCGCGAAGCGCGGACCAGGAGCGATCATGGTGGAAGCTACCTGGAAGCCAACCCAACAGCAAATCCACGGCAAGCTCGACGCTGCCAATCTCAATTCATTGCCGGAGAGCGCATTCGCGTTTCCCAAAAAGCGTAAGGAACCCCTGCTTGACGCATCCCATGTGCGCAACGCTATCGCGCGCTTCGATCAAGTGAAAGATGTCACGGATTCCGAGCGCGATGAGGCCTTCGTCAACATCAAGAAAGCCGCCAATCATTTCGGGGTCGAGATGAGGGAGAACAATTGGCGGGAGCTGATGACCCATCCTCAGTCGCAAAAGAAAGCGTCGTAGCCGCTTCTCTGATTCCCCGGGTATGCGTCGGAAAATCGGGCGCAACCCGGGCTTCCTTCGGTCTCGGTTGGTAACTCGCCGTAGTGCGGTGGGGGTGGGCAGGAGTGCGCCTCCTTTCAGCAAGTAAATTCTTCGTACAGCGATTTACCAGTCGAACTAGGTGGTACCGCCGATACCGACTTGCCGGCGTTCGTCGTCAAATCGTTGCAGTGACTTCGTTGCGCTCAAACGTCGAGAACAACAACCCATCTGGCCCAAACGCCACACAGGCGAACAAAGGAGCAATCATGGCAGACACCAACTGGAAGAACGATCAGCAGCAGAAGGACAAGGGAATGCCCGGCGAGTCGCAGCAGCCTGGTCAGGGTCAGCACGGCCAACAGCCCGGACAGGGACAGCATGGCCAGAACCAGCCCGGACAGAACCAGCCGGGGCAGGGACAGTACGACAAGGACAAGCAGAAGAAAGCTTCCTAGCCTCCGTTGAGGAGATCCGGGCGCGCACTCGAAACTGGGCGCCGCCCGGATTTTTGTGTTGCATTGGGTTGGGGACTTCCGAAAGAATTGGAAGAGTAGTAATGCTACTGTCTATTCTCTGTCAAGCACTTTTTACTATGTCAACTCGGCTAACGCAACATGCTTCCCTATCCTGCTGAAATTACGGGAGATATAAAGTAGTAAATCGTAAAACGATTCCCCCAAATGAGCTATAGGGGAGCTAATGAGTCAGGCTGTGTGATCCCGGCGTGGCTCTTTTTGCGTGTGCAGCAAATTCGCGAAAGGGCGTTTGCCGGACTGTTACAATGCGTGCGAAGCCGCATCGGCCTGTCAACGGCCGATCGAACTCCTGAGCCGGACATTTCGTATAAGTCTTTAGTTGTCATAAAGATTAGGGTCTATCGAGGCCCTTGGGGAGCAAGATTTGGACGACAACCAAGCGGTCAATGCGTTGGTCCGGCGGTGTGTCGCCGGAGATGCCGCCGCTTGGCAGGAGATCGTCCAGCAATATAACCGGCGCATTTACAACATCTGCTACCGCTTCTCCGGTTCGCCTGATGACGCTGCCGATCTGACCCAGGAAGTATTTATCAAGATTTATCGGACGCTGAGCACCTTCGACGGCACCCGTGCCGCGTTCATGACGTGGGTCACCACGGTCACGCGCAACCTGCTGGTAGACCACTTCCGAAAAGGCAAGTACGACCGGATTACGGACTCACTGGAGGCCACTCCGGGTGGGCAGGAGGACGGCCTGACGGTGGGTGAGCAACTCGAAGACCAGTCGGCCAGTCCCGAGGCGCACGCCCAGAGCAAGCAGACCCAGAAAATCGTGCACGAGGCGCTCCAGAAGCTGTCTCCCGAATTGCGGGAAGCAGTGATTTTACGGGACTTACAGGACATGGATTACAAGGAAATTGCCCAGGCATTAAGGATTCCGGAAGGAACGGTAAAAAGCCGGATAAACCGTGGACGAACGGAACTTGCAAGGCTTCTCCAACGTAATTACAGGCAGGTGAATTGATGGACGGAACGCCCAAAACGGGAATGCAGTGCGTAGAGTTCGAGGCCTTGCTGGCCGACGGACTGGACACCACGCTGCACGGCGCGACCCTGGCGGCCTTCGAGGCGCACCAGCAATCGTGTCAGGCATGCGCGGCCATGTACCAGGAAGCGGCGGCGGGTATGCACTGGCTGAAGGGCCTGGAAGACATCGAGCCACCGAAGAACCTGGTGCACAACATCCTGGCGCAGACTATCGGGTCGGTGGCGGAGGCGAGCACGCAGACGGCGACGGGCGGCGACAGCTGGCCAGAGAAGATCAAGGCACGAATTGCCGGAGTGTTCGCTCCGGTAATGACGCCGCGCTTCGCAATGTCGTTTGGTATGGCGTTCTTTTCAATTACTATGCTGGCGAACATCGTGGGCTTCCATGCCAACGACCTGAAGCACCTGGACATGAGCACGAAGGGTTTGCAGAGAACGTACTACTCGACGCAAGCACGCGTGGTGCGTTATTACGAAAACATCCGACTGGTGTATGAGATCGAGTCTCGCGTGCGCGATTTGCGGCGCGCCGCGGAACCCGTGAAGCAGGAGGACGAGAGCACGCCTAAGAACCCGAAGAAGAGCGGCGCGCAAGAGCAGGACCGTAAATATCAGAACTACAGCCGCGACGCGGGCCAGCCCATGCTGGCTAGCTGTCCGGCGGTAGAAGAAGTAATCTCACAGGCCCGGCTGAACTGGAGAGCATTATGAACTGCGCCACCCATGTAGAAACTCCCGCAGTTGCATACTGCCGCACATGTGGCAAACCCATGTGCAGCAGTTGCACGCGAGATGTGCGGGGCGTTATTTATTGCGAAGAGTGTCTGGCTTCGCAGATGAGCGGCACCATGCCGCCACCACTGGGCCCGGGAGCACCAGCACCCGGCGCTCCTCCACCACCAGCTGCGGGCGGTAGTCCCGGACTGGCCGCCGTACTGGGTTTCATCCCCGGCGTCGGCGCCATGTACAACGGCGAATATACGAAAGGGTTCATCCACGTATTGATTTTCGTCAGTCTGATCTGGGCGGCCGACCATGTGAGCGATATGTTTGGTTTCGGCATCGCGGCCTTCGTGCTGTATATGCCTATCGAGGCGTATCAAACGGCCAAGGCGAAGATGATGGGCACGCAGCCTCCCGATCCATTCGGGTTCAACAACATGAACCTGTTTGGCAGCGGAAGCCAGCCGGCCGCGCCGGTTGGTGCGCCAGTCGTGGGAGCGCCTGGAGTTGCGGTGGATGCGGTGCAGGAACAGCCCGAATTTCGTGAAACTCCGCGTGTGCCGGTGGGAGCGCTGATTTTAATCGGCCTCGGAGTGATTTTTCTGCTTAACCAGTTTGGTTGGTTCCACTTCGATTGGTTCGGCAGATTCTGGCCCCTCATCCTGATCGCTGTCGGTATTCGCGTACTGATGAAGCGTTCCGGAAGGGGATGGTAAGGAGGGCATCATGAAATACCGTTATAACCCCGCTTGTGGTTGTGCCCGTTGTCGGGCCCACGGTTTCATGGGACCAGCCGTCCTGATTACCCTGGGAGTTCTTTTTCTGCTGGACCAGATGGTGCACATTTACTGGATGGACTTTGGCCGGACCTGGCCGGCGCTGCTGATCGTCATCGGACTGATCATGTTCCTGCAGCACAACGCTCCGGCGACGGGGCACGTGCCGCGTGAGTACATGGGATATCCGCAGGTGCAACCACAGCCGCCGTATCCGGCGCAGCAACAGCAGCAGTGGCAGCCACCGGTGGCAACGCCGCCAGCGGTGTCTCCTTCACCCGCGCCCAGCGCAGGTACGACGGACCAAGGGGAGGTGCACAATGGCTAGCCCATATATGCAGCCTTCCGCACCGCTGCCGCCTCCGCCGCCGACGTATCGTTACCGGCGCTCACTGGCCGGACCGCTGATCCTGATCGTGATTGGATTGGTGTTCCTGCTGCGTAACATCGGAGTGCATATTCCGGTATGGCATTTCTTCGGACGGTTCTGGCCAGTGCTGATCATCCTGTGGGGCGTGATTGCCCTGATTGAGCACTTCACGGCCCTGAATCGCGGCTACCAGACGCGCGGGCTGGGCGGTCTCGGAGTCTTCTTGCTGATCCTGATCGTGATCGTAGGATTGGCAGCCCACCACAGCTCGGACGTGAACTGGGAGGGCATGCGCGACCAGATGCAGATCGACGACGATCTGGGCGGCATGTTCGGCACCGCGTTTACCTTTGATGACACGCTGCAACAGTCATTTCCGGCAAACGGCAGCCTGCGCGTGGTATGTGATCGCGGAGCCATTACGGTGACGCCTGCCGACGGCAATACTCTGCGCGTGGTGGTTCACAAAAAGCTGTATGCGCAGAACCAGGACGCCGCCAACAAGTACAACGAAGGCAGCAAGCCGCAGATCACGGTGAATGGGACTTCGGTGTTGCTGAACGCCAATACCAACGGCGCCGGCGATCACGGGGTACAGGCTGACATGGAAATCTTCGTGCCGCGCGACGCAGCGGTCGATGTAGCCAGTAAGCGCGGGGACGTCAGCGTGAACGGTCGCAAGGCCGATGTGAAACTGACGGTGCAGCATGGCGATGTCGCGTTGAATGAAATCGCAGGCAACGTCAAGATGAGCCTGGACAAGGGATCGATCCGCGCTACTGATGTGAGCGGCGATGTGGCGATTGACGGCCACGTGGACGATGTGACGCTGGAGGACGTGAAGGGCGCGGTGCAGCTGAACGGCGACTTCTTCAACGACATCCGGCTGAGCAAGATCACGAAGACGGTGGAATTCAAGTCGGCGCGCTCAGACATCATGATCACTTCGATTCCGGGCGACCTCGAGATCTCCGGTGATGCACTGCGTGCCACTGATGTGGGCGGACCGATGCGACTGGTGACTCGCTCCAAAGAGATTCACCTGGAAGGCGTGACGGGCGATGTTGAAGTTGAAAACGCCAACGGCGACATAGAAGTGCATACCGCGAACAAGCTGCCGCTGGGCAAGATGATGATTACCGGCAAGCATGGCGATATTACCTTAGTTGTGCCTGCCAATGCCGGGTTCCAATTGGATGCCACCACCCGCAAGGGCGACATCACGTCTGACTTCAGCCCGTTGAGGACCGAACAGACGAACGGATCGTCGCACACTACGGGGACCATCGGTAACGGAGCGGCTAAGTTGCAGATCAATTCCGATACGGGTGACATTCACATTACCAAGGGATAGAGTTCCGCTCCTCCAGAACGGAAAGGCCCACTTCGCGATGCGAGGTGGGCTTTTTTTCGTTGAGTGTCGAGTTTCAAGTTGAAGACAACAGCAGGTCCTTCGACTCGGACGGGGACCGTTTTCCCCGTCCTCGCTCAGTTTGACAATTTTTGTCTCACCAACTCTTCGACGCGATCGACGACGTCGTCGATCGACAAGTTCGTGGAGTCGAGAATGACGGCGTCGGATGCGGGAACGAGCGGCGAGACAGCGCGGGTGCGGTCGCGCTGATCGCGAGCAATGAGATCTTCGACGATGCGCCGGGCTTCTTCGGGAGTGTGCGTACTGTTCTGGGCGACGCGGCGCTCGGCGCGGATGCGCGGGTCGGCGTCGAGAAAGACTTTTACGTCAGCATTCGGAAAAACCGCGGTGCCTATGTCGCGGCCTTCCATGACTACTCCACCCTGAGCGCCCAGCGCCCGCTGGCGCGCAACCATGACCTGACGGACAGCCGGATGAACCGAGACGCGTGAGGCCGCGAGAGTAACGTCGGATTCACGAATGCGCTGTGAAATGTCGCGGTCATCGAGCAGGACGCGGTTGCCGTCGGGTTGCGGCTCGAGCCGGATGACGGTGGTATCGGCTAGGCCGCGGAGTGCGTCAGGATCGTCGAGGTCCACCTTATGCTCGATGGCTTTAAGAGCGAGGGCCCGGTACATGGCTCCGCTTTCGAGGTTCACGTAGCCGAGTTTTTTGGCGAGACGAGCCGCGATGGTGCTCTTGCCGGAGCCGGCGGGACCGTCGATGGCGATGACCAGTTGGCGAGCGTTGGTCATTCCTTACTGTGATCCTGGCGAGGTGCGGGTCGCGAAGGACGGCCGGTGCGGCGCACGCGGTGCTCGACCAGCGGCTTGCCGGGGCGCAACTCGGGAGGGTTCTCTTCCGACCAGGGTTGGGTGCGGCGTTCGCGCGGTTTGTACGGCACGCGGGCTTCCGCCGGCTGAAGCATGACTTTGCCGCCCACGTGCACGTACCCCAACTCGCGCCCGGCTTGTAATGCATTAATCGCATCGCGGACCCGAGCGCGACCGACCAGCGTGGAGAAGAAGTTCTCGACTTCTTCCTGGGAAACGGCGCAGGTGCAGTCAATATATTTCGAAACTAACGCAGTGAGCGACTCGGCGACGGAGACATGCATGCCCTCCTTGACCGCCTGGGGTGACCAGCGGAAGAGCACATCCCAGAAAATACCCTCGTCCTGCTTGTAGTCAACGCGCGTGATTCTCAACTTGGCCCAAAGCTCGTCAAGGGCGCGGTCGAGCGCAGCCTCGGAGATATCGCCGCCGAGCGATTCGCGCAAACGTTCCTTGGAGATGGGGCCGCGCTTCTGGATGATGAGGAAAGCATCGACCGCAAGCGGTGAGTATCCCGAACGCGCGTCGGCCTTGGGTGCCTGGCGAGGATTGCGGTCGCCCACTAGTCCATAGAAATAAGGAAACACGGCGGCGGAAACCAGGAAGTTGTTATCAGGAAACACGAGCGTTTCGTACGCGGCTTTTTCGCGCAGCAGGCGCACCATGAGTTGCTTGGCTTCTCGGGCGCGGGGATCGGCAAAGGCCTTTTGCCGAGTGGGCAATTTGTCATCGCCACCGATGTAGGCTCCAACGAAGGTGGGCGCCAGCACGGCCGGCTTTTGCGGATAGAGCGCGCAGAATCCGACAGAGTCGATGAAGGCGCGCGCGTCTTCGATGGTGCGGAGGCCCTGTCCTCCAAGGCACCACTTCTCGCGGCGCAGCTCTTGTAGTTGCTGATCAAACATGTGTGGTTGGCCGGGGACCCTGGCTTAGATACGCTTGAATGCCCGCTGGATGTCTCTAACAGAATACCGCAGAACGACCGGGCGGCCATGGGGACAGCTCATGGGGCAGTCGGTTTTGGCCAACTCCTGCAGCAGCCACTCCATTTTGTTCTGCTCGAGCGGCATGTTGACCTTGATGGCGGCATGGCAGGCGATAGAAGCGGCGATGCTGGTGCGGATTCTTTCGAGGTTGAGAGACTGCTCCTCGCGTTCGAACTGCTCGAGGATTTCGTGCAGCAGGTGCTCGACTTCAGCAGGCGAAACGCCGGCGGCCGTGGTCTTCACCGCGAGAGTGCGGACTCCGAAGGGCTCGACTTCAAAGCCGTTGTGGTTGAGCTCGTCGGAAATTTCAGCGAATACCGCCATCTGGCTAGGGGTGAGTTCGACGAGCAGTGGCATGAGCATTTGTTGGCGCTCGGGCGAGTTGGCGAGACGCTGGCGCAGGATCTTCTCGAACAGGACGCGCTCGTGGGCGACGTGTTGGTCGATGATCCACAGGCCTTGCGGATTGACGGCGAGGATGAACGAGTCGCGAATTTGTCCAACGGGCCGGAGCGTCGCGAGGGAGTCGAGACTGACAGGAGCGTCGTCGTCGGTGAGCACAGCGGTGCAGCCGTTGTCGCCGTGAGTAGCGACGGTTGTTGGCGCGGCGTTGGCGAAGGTCTGCGGACCGAACCGCGCCACCGGAATGGCGGCGTTCGCATCGATAGCGATGCCGTCGTTGCCGAACTGCAACGACTCGGTGAAGGGCTGGATTTCCGGCGGGCGTAGGGCGAATGCGGCGTCGGCCTCATTTACTTGCAGCGCGTCGGCATCGGTCAACTGGCCTCTGCTGGGTGAGAGCGATGGCGACGCGGTCGGCTGGGCGTGGATCTCGGCCATGAAGGCGGGCACCGGGCGCGCCTTCATCAACGCGGCGCGGACGGAGTCGCGAATGAAATCGTGCAACGTCGTGGACTGACGGAAGCGCACCTCGGTCTTCGAGGGATGCACGTTGACGTCAACCTCAGTGAAGGGCAACTCGAGGAAGAGCAGCACGACGGGATAAACCGTCGGCGGAATGATGTTGCGATAGGCCTCGGTGAGGGCATGCTGCACGACGCGATCGCGGATGAGGCGTCCGTTGACGAAGATGAAGATAGAGTTGCGATTGAGCTTCTGGATTTCGGGACGCGAAACGAACCCGTGCAAACGCACTTCGCCGGGGACAGGGTCGGGTTGCTCGTCCTCGTCGCCCGGTTGCGATTGGCGACGCCACGGCGGCGGTTGCGGCAGGCCGATGCGATCGAGAGGCAGCAACGCACTGAGCGGAATGAGCTGGTCAAGCGTTTCTTTGCCGAAGACCTGATAGATGCGCTGCGCATGATCGGGCACGGGCGGAGCGATAAGCATCGCGTGGGTGGCGGAGTGGAGTTCCCAATGCATTTCGGGATGAGCAAGCGCGTAGTGCGTAACCAGCGACGCGATGTGCGAGAGTTCAGTCGATTCGGCCTTCAGAAACTTGCGGCGCGCGGGAATGTTGAAGAACAGATCGCGCACGCTGATCGAGGTTCCGAGTGGAAGTCCGGCTTCTTCAACGGTAAGGATTTTTCCGCCCGCGATTTCGATGACCATGCCAGAAGGATCTTCGGCGGCGTGAGTCTCCAGCCGCAGACGGCTGACGGAAGCGATGGAGGGCAATGCTTCGCCGCGGAACCCGAGGGTCGCGATGTTGAGCAAGTCGTCGGCGTTGCGGATTTTCGAAGTCGCGTGACGCTCGAAGGCGAGCATGGCGTCGTCGTGCAGCATGCCGCAGCCGTCGTCGATGACCTGGATGAGCTTGCGGCCGCCGGCCTCGACATTGACCCGAACACGGTGCGCGCCAGCGTCGAGAGAGTTCTCCAGCAACTCCTTGACGACGGATGCTGGGCGCTCGACGACCTCGCCGGCAGCGATCTTGTTGGCGACATTTTCGGAGAGGACGTGGATGCGGCCCATCAGGTACTACGTTACATGAGGGCAGTGGCTAGTGGTTAGTGGCTAGAAAAGCAGACCCCACTTGAACGCTCTGCGCCCTGGTTCGTGATGACAACGACGGGTTGTGAAATACTGAGTCACTATTCCATCGCATGAGGATGACGCAAGGAATGCGGTTGAGATTCGTCTATCAGGACGCGGGTGAAGTCGCATGAGTAGCGCCTCTACGGCGAGCGCTGCGGTGACGCTGGCGACGGTGCAACGGGCACGGGAGCGCATCCGCGAGTTTATTTACAACTCGCCGTGCCGGCACTCGGTGGATCTTTCGCAGATGACCGGGCAGGAGACCTTCCTCAAGCTCGACAACGTGCAGCGCACGGGGGCGTTCAAAGAACGCGGCGCGCTGAACAAAATCCTGACGCTGAGCGATGACGAGAAGCGGCGCGGCGTGGTGGCGGCGAGCGCAGGCAATCATGCGCAGGCTGTGGCGTACCATGCGTGCGCGCGCGGCATCAGCGCGCAGATCGTGATGCCGCTGATGACTCCACTGGTAAAGGTAGCGGCGACCAAGGGATTTGGCGCCGAGGTGGTGTTGCACGGCGCCAACTACGACGAGGCGTATTCGTTTGCGCTGGAGAGTTGCGCCGAGCAGGGCATGACGTTTCTGCATCCGTTCGATGACGTGGAGGTCATCAACGGACAAGGCAGCATTGGGCTGGAACTGCTGCAACAGGTGCCCGATCTGGAAGCGGTCGTGGTGCCGATTGGCGGTGGCGGGTTGATCAGCGGCGTGGCGTGTGCGATCAAGGAGACGAAGCCGAAGATTCGCTTGATCGGGGTGCAGACGGAGCGGCTGCCGTCGATGTTGCGGGCGACTGAGGCGGGGCATCCGGTGACGATTCCGGCGTCGGCGACAGTGGCGGACGGCATTGCGGTGCGGCGCGCCGGCGATCTGACATTGCCGTTGGTGCAGCGCTACGTGGATGAGATCGTGATGGTCGACGAAGAAGAGATTGCGAACGCGATCCTCGTGCTGCTGGAGAAAGAGAAGACTTTGGCCGAAGGTGCGGGAGCGGTGGCAGTCGCTTCCCTGCTGCAACATAAGACGTCATTGAGCGGAAAGAAGACGGCAGCGCTGGTATGCGGCGGCAACATTGATGTGAGTTTGCTGGCGAAGATCATCGAGCGCGGCCTGGCAAAAGACGGGCGTCGCATGCGGCTGCGGATTCATCTTACGGACCGTCCGGGCGCGCTGCACCAGTTGACCAAGATCATCGCGGATTTGCGCGCCAACATCGTGGAGACGCAGTACGACCGCACCTATTACGGCGTGAACCTGGGCGATACGGCCATCGATCTGTCGATGGAGACGCGTGGGCCGGAGCACATCCAGCAAATTCTCGATGCGCTAACCGCAGCGGGGTACAAGCACGAGCGGATTGAGTAAGACAGTGGATAGTGGCTGGTGGGTAGTGGATAGATGAGACCTGAAAAGACCCACCCACGCAAAACCGGCTTGGGTGGGGCACCCGTGTAAGACTTCGATGGAACTCTCCTGGAAAATTCGGACGCGGCTGCCCATTTTTGCGGCGGCGATTTTGCTGGGCATCGCAGTCGGCGTGTTCGTGCTCTTCCCCATCAATGAGTTCGTGTACCACTCGGAATACCAGACGACGGGCGCGCCTGCTGTGAGATTCGCGGGAGCGCAGTTGCAACAGGCACTGCACGGACAGCGGCCGAAGAAGACCGCCTTCTACTCGGCGGTCGGGATTCTGCTGAGCCTGAGTGGAGCGGCGATTTATGCGTCGATGGTGCGGCGGTCGGAGAAGATCCGGCAACTGAGCGCGGCGCTGGACGAAGACATTCGTTCGCAAATTGCACGTGGCGAGAGCGCCAGCCTGGAGTTCAAGTCAACGTTTCGCTGGGACCTGCGCGAGAACCGTATCAATCGCGCGCTCGAGTCGGTGGTGATGAAGACCCTCGCCGGCTACATGAATGGCGCGGGCGGTACGCTGCTGATTGGTGTAGCGGATGATGGCACTATCGTTGGGCTGGAGAGAGACTATTCCGCGCTGAAGAAACCAGACCGCGACGGATTTGAGCAGGTGCTGATGGGCGCGGTGGCGAGCAAGTTGGGAGCGGACGCGTGCCAATGCGTGCAGGCGGTGTTTCACTCGGTCGAGGGCAAGGATGTTTGCCGGGTGATCGTGCGTCCGGCGCATCGGCCGGTGTATCTGAAGGAAGGCGAAACGCCGAAGCTGTTTGTGCGGACGGGCGTGAGCACGCGCGAACTGAATGTGCAGGAAGCGATCCAGTACACCCAGGTGCGGTGGAAGAAGTGAGCGGCCTAATACGCGCCGAAGCGCGCGGGATGCGGGTCGGGAAGGCTGGAGACGCGGGCTGTTCCGCCCCAGCAGTTGTGCATGTCGGCTGCCCAAGCGGTGGCGCGACGACCGCGTGCATCGGTGTAGGTGATGGGAATTATCTCCATGGAAACTCCACAGTCAGACGTAGTGTCGGCCGCGAACTGCGACCGACTTCCGAACGCATAGCCTGACGAACCGGAGTGCGCCACTTCCATGGCGGCGAAAATTGCTACCCAGGCACTCGACACAAACAACACTGCGAACAATGTCAGCAGAGCCGTGCGCACCTGGCGGTGTCTGCGGAAGTGACGCCGCACTTGGGGCTGCACGGGAGCGCGCGTCGGACGGCGGTGCTCCTCGGCGTGAGGATGCCACTTGGCGTCGTAGTCAGCGCGGCGCGCGGGATCGAACAGCACCTGGTGGGCTTCGTTGATGTCCTGAAATTGCAGGGTCGCGCCGGGTGCGGGGTTGCGGTCCGGATGATAGCGCCAGGCCAGCCGACGAAAGGCGGCGTTTACTTCGGCCGTATCGGCCGCAGGGGTGATCTCCAGCGCGGCATAGTAGTCGAGTTGAGCGCGAACGACCGGCGGCATAAGTACCTGCGTTACGGCATGGGCGCGTAATAACCCTTGCGGGCGCGCACCTTGTACTTCTTATTATCGGCCAAAATCTGAATTGAATGATATTTGCCGTTCGGCTGCAGATCAGCCGGCTTATAGCTGAGGGCGTACTGGCTGCGCAACTCGTCCTGAATCTGCACGAATGCGTCGGAGACGTCCTGAATTTTGAAGGGGAAGAAAGCGCGTCCGCCGGTTTCTTCGGCGAAATGTTCGAGCACCTTGTCGCCCTTGAGCTTCATGCCGCTGCTGTTGGTGGAAATCGTATAAATGATGACTTCGGCTTTCTGGGCCATTTCGACCGCCTCTTCGCGCGAGACGCGGCTTTGGTTGTCGTCGCCGTCGCTCAGCAGAATGATGGCGCGCCGGGTCTCAATATTGCTCTTGTCCTTGGCCATGATTTCGTCACGACAGGCGTAATAGATGGCGTCGTACATCGCGGTACCGCCGCCGGGACGCAGCATGCGCACGCCCTTGGCGAGCGCCTCGGTGTTGTCGGTGAACCCCTGGGTGACTTCGGGCGTGGTGTCAAAGCCAATAACGAAGGCCTGATCGAACTTCTGGCGAATGATCTGGTTGAGGAACTCGATGGCGGCTTCCTGTTCGAACTTGAAGCGGTCGCGAATGGAGTTGCTAGCGTCAATGAGCAAGCCCACGCGCAGGGGCAGGTTGGTCTCGCTGCGGAACGAGCGAATTGACAGTGCGGGCTTGTTATCGTCAATTACGCGGAAGTCGTCTTTCTTCAGGTCGTTGACGAACTTGCCACGCTTGTCAGTGACGTTGAAGACCACGTTGACTTCGTCCACCTGCTTGACGATGGTGGTGAGCTTCTCTTCCTGCTCGTTGCTCTGGGCCGGCGGTTGAGCGGGCTGCTGCGCGGGAGCGGCGGCAGGCGTGCCTTGAGTGGCGGAGGCAGCCGGAGCCGGTGTTTGCGTCGCGGGTGCCGCGGTAGTCGGTGCTGGCGTCTGCGGCTGCGATGTAACGGCGGCGGGAGGAGCGGTTTGTTTGGCAGGATACTTTTCGGCCGATGGGGCCGTGGGCAATGGCTGCTGGGCGGCGTCCTGGGCATAGGACGCGAAGGCCACTAACAAGATCAAGGGAAAAACCGGACGAGCTCGCATCGGTGAAGTCATTATAGCTGTTAGACGGAACGCAGCTTATTCAGGAAGGCGATCAGCGCCTCAGGCAGCGGCGCGGTGAACGACAGCGGCTCGCCGGTGCGTGGGTGCGATAACTCGACAGCAGCCGCGTGCAGGAAGTTGCGATTCAGGCGAAGCGCACCCGGCTGAGCGTCGGACGTACTTTCCTCGCGTTCGGCGACGCTTCGTTTGCGCGAGGGTTTTCGTGTAGCGGCCGACGAGCGCAGCACGCCTGCAGCGCCGTATAAGGTATCACCTACGACTGGATGTCCGACGGACGCCATGTGCACGCGGATCTGGTGAGTACGTCCTGTCTCGATGCGAACGTCAATGAGCGCGAACTTGCCGTAGGGCGAGTCAATGCGCTCGCGGACTTCGTAGTGCGTGACGGCGGTGCGGCCTCCGCTGCCCCGGGTAGTCATTCGAATGCGGCGGATGGCATCACGGCTGATCTCGGCGCTGATGGTGCCGCGGGGGCGCTCAGGCCAGCCGTGCACCAGCGCGATGTAGCGCTTCTTCACTTCGCGTCCAGAAAACTGCTTGGCCAGGTTGCGATGGGCGACGTCGTTGCGGGCGATGAGAATCAGGCCGCTCGTTTCCTTGTCGAGGCGGTGTACGATGCCAGGACGGGTCTCGCCACCGACCTCAGACAATTGCTGATAGTGGTACAGCAGAGCGTTGACCAGCGTGCCGCGATTGCGTTCATCGTCGGTAGCGCCCGCCCCGGCGTGCACCATCATGCCGGCAGGCTTGTTGATGACGGCGAGGTCGTCGTCCTCGTAAATGATGTCGAGCGGAATGTCTTCGGCGATGGCGCGCAGCGGCGGAGGTGTTGGATCGCCGAGGATGGTGATGGTCTCGCCCCCTTTTAGTTTCAGCGAAGGTTTCGACTGCGCTCCGTTGACCAGCGCCTTGGCTTCTTCCAGCAGCATCTGCACGCGGGCGCGGCTGGTGTCGGGGAGTTGCGCGGCAAGAAACTGGTCTAGGCGCTGCCCGGCGGCCTCAGCGGGAACGGTAATAGTGATGGGGAAGACGGAGTCAGGCATGAATACAGCAGTTTCAAGTTTCGAGTTTCAAGTTTCAAGTGAAAAGCACGCCTCGCTCAAGCTTCGTCTGAAATGGTGCAAGTCAAAACACCCACTCAAGCAGAAAAGTTTGAGTGGGGCACTCGTTTGGAACAGGCTGGTGCGCGAGTTCGGCCTGCTGAAAGGTCTGCTTCTACTGGGCATCCTGTGGGGTGCTTGGCACGTGCCAATCTATTACTTCATGGGCGAGCTTCCGCAGCACCCGATCTTCGGTCCATTCGTGATGACGCCGATCGACAACATCCTTGCGGTGGTTCTTATGGCCTGGTTCTACATCAAGGGCAAGAATATCTGGGTGCCGACACTGGCGCATGCTTTCGCAGACGTTGTGTGGGGATTCTCCAACATACTTTTTCCCAGCCATCATGAGATTGGCAGTTGGGTAGTCCTGCAGAGGGCGCAGCTCGTCGTATCGATCATCCTGCTGATCAATTTGAGGTCCCGATCGGGAGAAGCCTACGTAGCAGAGTTGAAGGCTTCGCCAGGAACTGCGTGAGCCAGGGCGAGTGCTAACAGTCGGGGGCTTGGATGGGCGACGCGCGTGAACTTGAGGATAGAATGGTGGGTTCCGAATCAAGAGCAATCGGTTTTATAGGAGATCAGCAATGTTCAAACTCATTCTCAGGGTGTCCGTATTTGCCGTGATGGCCGCATGCCTGCTTGCGGGGCAGGCCAGCAAGACCAGCGCGACGTCGGCCGCTACTTTCATCGGCGAGTGGAAGGTTGGCCTCGGGGTCGCGGGCCAGAGCTTCACCATTACGCTGGACAAAGGTGGAAAGGCGACCAAGAGCCATGGGTCGCCAAACGGCACATGGGTAGTATTCGGCGATGAGGCAAGAATTACCTGGAACGACGGCTGGCACGACGTACTCCGCCGCTCTGGCAATAAGTGGGAGAAGGCGGCCTACGCACCGGGAAAGTCGTTTTCCGACCAGCCTGACAACATTGCGGGAGCAACCAGAACGGAGCCGCTGTAAGGACGCACGGCCAGCTGCGAAATATTCGAGTCCGAGCAACGAAGGGAGTCAAGGCGCATGCCGAAGGCGAAGGAGTTTACGGTAACGATCGCAGACAAACCTGGCGCCTTGGGGAAGTTCTTCCTCGCTTTGGCGGGGCGCGGCGTGAACGTCCTGGCATTTCAATCGTACGTAGAGGCGGGCGAGAGTCTGGCCCGATTTGTGGCAGACGATATGGCCGGCGCCAAAGAGGTGCTGCGCAGCCTGCGCATGGTCTTCGAGGAAACGGACGTCGTGGTCGTCAGGCTGGCGCACCAACCAGGTGAGTTGGGCCGCGCAGCCGCGCGATTGGGCGAAAAAGGCATCAACATTGACTACAGCTACTTCGGCATGGAACCGGGCTCAACGATCGGGCTGCTGGTCTTCGGGGTTGACAGGCTGAGCACGGCGGCGACGGTGCTGGACGAGCTAGCCGCTCAGACTGGATAAACCAGGGGCGACACCGCGGCAGGCAAAGACTCACGCCCGTCCGGCAAACTCCCGCGTTTCGGTCGACACTTTGACCTTCTCACCATCTTTAATGAAGAGCGGAACCCTGATTTCTAAACCGGTTTCCAGCCTCGCGGTCTTGGTCACGCTGCCGCTCGATGAATCTCCACGCGCACCGGGCTCGGTGTAGGCGACGGCCAGTTCAACTTGATTGGGCAACTCCAGTCCGATGGGATTTCCGTTGTACTTGTGCAACTGGATGATCGCGCCTTCGACGAGAAAGTCGAGAGCGTCGCCGACCATGTCTTCGGTGAGGGTAAGGGTCTCGTAGGTTTCCTGGTCGAGAAAGTGCGAACCGTCGTTGTCGCTGTATAAGTACGACGCGGGGCCGATCTGGAGGTCGGGCTCCTTGAATTTCTCGCTCGCCTTGAAGGTCTTCTCGAAGACCGCGCTGGTCAGCAGGTTGCGCATCTTCAGGCGCACCAGGGTCTGCGCGCCGCGAGCACTGGGAGTCGAGACCTCGGCTTCGAGACAGCAGTACGGAGTGTTGTCGAGTTCAAAGAACGCCTTGCGTTTGATGTCGATTGCGTCGATGAGTGCGGCCATGGGTTCCTTATGGGCGGGGCGCGCCTCGACAAATGAAAGCGACCCGATGCCAATTTTCTATTCCATTATAAGTTGACCAAGCAGGCGGCCCGGCAAACGATCTGCTGCTTTTGCCCACCTGTCCCTATCAATGCGAAAATCATAGCTATGCGAAAACTATCTGTACCGGCGGCGGCAACGCTGACCGTCGGCATCCTGATGCTGGGCAATCTCGTGGCCCAGCAGACTCCGGCAGCGACCACTAAACCGGCGCCGGCCAAAACCAGCACGGCAGCCAAGCCGGCATCGGCGGCTGCCAAAACCCCGGCTCCGTTGACATTGACGACCCAGAAAGACAAGGTCAGCTACGCCATCGGCATGAACATTGGCGAGAGCATGAAGAAAGACTCGCTCGACATCAACACTGACATCCTGGCGCGCGGCATGAAAGATGCCATGTCGGGCGGCAAGCTGCTCCTCACCGATGAACAGGTGAAGCAAGTCATGGCTGAGTTACGCACCCAAGTGACGCAGCGTAAAGAAGCGGAGGCAAAGCAAATTAGCGACGCAAACAAGCAAGCCGGCCAGCAGTTCCTCGCCGCCAACAAGAGCAAGCCGGGCGTGGTCGCGCTGCCCAGCGGACTGCAATACAAGATCCTGAAAGAAGGCACCGGGCCGAAGCCCACTGCCACCGATACCGTTGTCTGCAATTATCGCGGCACACTGATCAATGGCACCGAGTTCGACAGCTCGTACAAGGGCGGACAGCCTGCGACTTTCCCCGTGGATAAGGTCATCAAGGGATGGACCGAAGCCCTGCAACTGATGACGGTCGGATCGAAGTGGGAAGTCTATGTTCCCTCCGACATGGCTTATGGCGAGCGCAGCCCGGGGCCGGAGATCGGTCCGAACTCGACGCTGATTTTCGAGATCGACCTGATGTCGATCCAGGATAAGAACGCAGCGCCCGCCAAGCAGTAAACGGGGTCGCGCGATGAAGAAAAGCAACCGCGGATTTCGCGGACGGGCGCAGATTGGAATGGATCTGATCCGATCTGTTTTATCCGTGAGGTCCGTGCAATCCGTGGTTCGTTTTGTTTTTTGGTTTTATCGCGCTGACGCCAACTTCGGCGGTGTGCGCAGCGGCACTCGCCTCAGCCACAGCAGACCGCCGGCGATCACCAGCAGCATCGCAATCCCCTGCGTGTCGGACATGAAGCCGAACAGTTCGCCGCGCCCGGGATCGCCTCGGAAGAACTCGATGAAGTAGCGCCCAACGCCGTAGATCATGAGGTACGCGCCGATGATCTCGCCTTCGAACTTCTTGCGGCGCAGTAGCCAAACCAGGAAGATGCAGTTCGCCAGCTCCAGCACGAACTCGTAAAGCTGTGTGGGATGAAGCGGAACTCCCAGCGGCGTACCGACGATCTCGGCCGCCAGAGGGTTGTGGAAGGTAACGGCCCACGGCACGTGAGTCTCGCGTCCCCAGCAACAGCCAGCCGCAAAGCATCCAATGCGGCCGAAGGCGTGTCCGAGGGCGAGGCCGGGCGCGAAGGCATCGCAACTGGCCAGCACCGGCATATTGTTGCGGCGCATGTACCAGACGCACATGACGATGGCGAGAACGAGGCCACCGGACCACACCCCTCCCGCCTGCAAAGTCGAGAGCGCGAAAATCTCGCCGGGATGCTCAGAGTAATACCCGAAATCCACCAGGATCATCAGGACCTTGGAACCGAGGACGCCGGAGAGAATCGCTACGATGCCCAGGTTCCAGAGCTTGTCGGGATCGATGCCCTGTTCACGGCCGAGTTTGACGATGAGCAGCAGTCCAAAAATGAGGCCTAGCGCCGCCATCACGCCGTACGTGGGGAGGTTGAAACCGCCGAAGTGAACAAGACGGGGAAACACGCTTCTATTGTAGATGCTGGCGCGCCAGCAGGGGATTTAGAACTCCGCCCCTACCTCCAACACGACCGACGTGCCGCTGATACCCGGATTAAAGGCGTAGGTGGTGAATTCGTATTTCTTGTGCTTCAAGGTCACAAAGAAGCCCCGCTCCAATTGAGCACTCAACTGAAACTCTTTCGTGTGTTGCGCGACCAGGCCGAATTTCAGCCAATCGAACGCCTTGTAAGTAATTTGCGGCCACGAGTAATAGAAGTTACCGAGCTTTGACGTAGTGTCGAAGACGTACTCGTTGTCGATGGAAAACGTCAGCCGCTTCCACTCCAACGAGGCCTCGCATCCGGGCGCGATGCCATTGGTGCGACCAAAGACGCCGCCGATCATGGGCGTCACCTCGAACTTCCAGGTGCTGCCCCAGGCGAAGTTGTATCCCGCCCCGAGCGAGCCGGTGCGAAGGTTCTCGTAGTTGTAGCGGGCTTCGAGGTGCAGCCAGTTATGGTCAGCGGTAAAGGTGGGCGAGACATAGCTGGTTGCGTCGGGCACGATATAGCCGTCGACGGTGAGGGAGTATTCCCACGGCTCGGCACCCGTGGTGTCTGGCTTGGGACTCGGGCCGTGCGGCTCCGCTTTTTGCGGGGGTTCGGTCTGCGACCATCCGCATGCCGCCAACAGCAAGACCGCCGCGCAAGTCCACCATTGCCGCACCTCAGCCTCCCAAGGCGATAGTAAGCCCTACCATACAGAGGCCCGCCAATACCATCATGACGCCGACCCTCCAAGGACGATAGCCGGCGTATTTGCCGTAGGTCCTGCCGACTACGAACAGCAAGACCACCGCGATCAGGCTCGAGAGACGCAGCGCCCGCGTGGGATCGCGCATGAACACAAAAGGCAACACCACCGGAAAGGTCGACAGGAACACTAGCAGGCACACACCCAAGGCGGCCAGGTAATCGGAGCCGTGTAGCTTGGGGTGCCGGGCAGCTTGGGGAAGCTGCACCATGCGGCTGCGGATTGACTCCAGTTCGGTGTCAGTCAGCACCGCCGACAGGTCGTCTGACATGGCATCGCCCAGGGACTGGCGTCCGAGCTCTGGGCTTGAGCTTTGCACCTGCTGCAGCAGCGCAAGGTTGTGGCCGCGCTGGCTGAGCGTGGCCAGCAGATAGAAGACGGCGTCAATTATGCCCCAGGCCAGGTTGCAGCCCAGGGCCCCCAGCAACATATGATGGACGCTGTCGTGGTCGGCACCGGAGGCGCGGAGCGACCCGGTGAAGGTCAGCACCATGATGAGCCCAAACAAAACTTCCGAGCTGCGCTCGATGGGATCGAGAAGTCGCTTGCGGACTCGCGAAGGGGTGTTGGCCATCAAGAGCGCGTTCGTGTCTTGCCTGACGTAATCTGGAGGAACGAAGCAGTAGAACATAAGTCCCGTGGAAGGTAAACGGGAATTCGCCAATTAGTACCCGCAGGTCGGTTACCCTCGCGTGAGGCGGAAAATGCGAATCCGCGAAAACTTCGTCGTTGCGTCGCTCTCAACTTGGAGTATGCTTTCCACCGCCCCAGGGTGAAACCAATCGAAGAAAGGAAATTCCATGAAGAAATTATTTTTCATCCTGCTGCTTGTCCCCATGCTGGGATGGGCGCAGAGTCCGTTTGACGGCACCTGGAAGGTCGATCTCAACAAGACCAAACTCCCTAAGAAGCCAGACGTATTGCTGGTGCAGAACGGCATGTTTGAGTGTAAGACCTGTGCTCCGCCAATTAACGTGAAGGCTGATGGACAGTTTCAGAAGGTCAGCGGTAATCCCTACATTGACATGATCAAGGTTACTGTGATCGATGGCCGGCACGTAGATTCAGAAGCGCAGAAAGACGGCAAGCAGATCAACACCGTAAAGCGCAGCGTTTCCGACGACGGCAACACTCTCACCGAGGAGTGGACCTACAGCGGCAATCCCTCGGGCGGGACCGTGACCGGCAAGGATACGTCGACCCGAGCAGCCAAAGGTCCGGCCGGGTCGAATGCTGTCTCCGGCTCCTGGCGCCAGGCCAAGTCCGATGTTGCCACCGCTGACGCCCTTATCTTCAGCTTCAAGACGGAGGGTGGCGACACAATGAGTTACAGCACTCCGACTGGGCAGTCCTATACTGCGAAGCTCGACGGAAAGGATGTTCCCTACGCGGGCGATCCGGGAACCACCAGCGTGTCGCTCAAGCGAATCGGCGACGCCGTCGAGGAGACCGATAAGCGCGACGGCAAAGTGATCGCTGTAGACAAGATGACGGTCGCGCCGGACGGCAAAACCATGACCATTCTGGTGGACGACAAACTCCACGGCACAACCGCGACCTATGTAGCCGAAAAGCAGTAAATACCTGAAAACGCAGCTACCGATCGCACGGAGCAATTCGGATCTTTAGGGACCTGCAATGCTTCGGTTGAATGCTTAGAAAAATCCGTGAAGATCGGTGGAAATCCGCGGCTGCTTTTACTTCCGCTCTCGTAGCGCTGGCGCGCAAAGAAGAGCCGACCCGCGGGGCCGTGTTCAGTGGGCCGTCAATGAACCCGTCGTAACGGTGGGAACCCCCCGCGGCTCTTTAGGCATCTCGGTCTGGCCGAGCTTCGCACACCGAACCGTATACGAGTAGGGCCCCCTGTTCATTGAGCATTGGTTCAAAAAACGGTTGCCACCAACACCAACTTTGCAGGCCGACTATCTGTGGGGATGCTACGAAAAACAACGCACGATGGCAAGAGGCACAGCGTGGAAATGTGGCGACTCGATTGCCTTCGGGAACGCCGTGCACAAATGACACGGCCAGCAAGATATTTTGCGATGTGTCCTTTGGTAACAGAAGCCGGAGCGGCTTACGCTCCGGCTTGAAAAACTTCGGACGAGTTAGATACTCAGCTTTCGGCGTACTAGGCCGGCTGCGGCCAAGATCGCTGATCCGAACATAACCAGCGTACCCGGTTCCGGCGTCGGACTGGTTTCAATACCGCCCTCATAGATCACGTCGGGCGCGCTCTCGTAGGGATATCCAGCGACGTTGTAGTTGGGAGCGGTGAGGATGTCGGCATTGTCGCTGAACACCGGGTGTCCCGGCAAACCTGCGTAGAAGCTACCGATTGAGCAGTTGCAGTTCTGCAACGTGGTTTGATCGAACGTCAGCGTATAGGTAACTTGCCCGACCATATACGTTATGTCGTCCAGCACGTAGAAGTCGGGGGTACCGGTAAAAGTGAGCTGGCTAACGCCTCCATCGTTGACAGTGGTGAAAGCACCCAAAGTGTAACCGGAGGTGACGGTGCCGGAGAGGAAGCCGTCTGACCAAGTCAGGGGGTCTGGCTCGGAACTGTAAAAGCCAACAAATGTTACCCTATTTCCGAAGTCGACGGTAATTTGGGCAAACGCGGTGCTAGCGAACACCAACACTAGCGCAAGTAGCACGAAGAGCCTGGAACGCATGTAGCCTCCTGTTAGGTAATCACTTATCCCGTTCGATTAAAGTGGTGGATTGGGCAAGCTCTCGGCGCCTCGGCCGAAACTCGCAATCGTATCCGCAAGGATCCAGGTTGAGTTATTGCACGTGTAGTACCACTGTAACTCAGCGGAAGTGATTGATTCAATTGATTCAGTGCACCGATGTCCATACACTAAGTGCATAAACTTGCACAAAGTGAGGAAAGTACTGACCTCTTTCGTTCGATAACTGCTTGCGGCGTAATTCGGCACACAGGCGGCGAGAAACGTAGAATAACGGCGCGTCCTGACGACCCTGGCGGGGATGCTGTGTTGCGCTTTTCGCGGAGGACGCTTTGCCGCCAACTCGCGCGCGATAAAAAAGCCGGAGCGTCCTACGCTCCGGCATGCAGTACGACTAAGAAACGAACTAGACTCCCATCTTGCGGCGAATCACACCCGCCAAACCGAGCATTCCGGAACCGAACAGAATCAGCGTTCCCGGCTCAGGCGTCCCCACGAACACGTCGTCGAGATTGTAGTAGGACGGAAGCTGATATCCGGCAAATAAGATGGTATCGTTTCCAGCGGCCGTCAGGGTAAGACTCACTTCGGTGTACCCGAAGGGCGACGACGATGCACTGTATTCAGTGATCCCGTCCCACTGCATAATGAACGAAGCCGGTCCGGAGTAGTCGTTTTGCAACCAGAAATCTACGTTGTAGTGCTCTCCGGCAATTGTGGGCAAGGTCTGCTCGATGGTGTCGTACTGATAGTTAACGGCACCGAACCAGGCAGAGTAGGTACCGCTGTGCGGATAATACGGTTCTACGAAGAAATCGGAGCCGCTCGAGGCGGGAATGGTTGTCCAACCGGAGAAGCTACCGGTTTCGAAGCCGCAGTTTACAACCAGATTATTAGCGGTGTAGCAGGTTCCCTGAGCCCACGTCGGAATCGTGGCCAGGAAGCAGAACGTTGTGAAGATTAATAATGTGGCGCGTAGTTTCATTGGATGTTTACCCCTTTCTGGAAACAGAACAGTTGAGATAACACCCCTGCGGGGGACAGGGTCGGCAAACCAGCCGAGCTAAGAATTGACGAGGCAGCCTGACTGCTCCTATGGCGCGAGTGTGGCTCCAACTTCTTAGGCTGTCCAGAGAAATCGCGGAGAAGCTGTATCTTGCTTCCCTATACGGGAATCAGCGTTTTCAGCGTGTACGGCCCGTAAAAATCAGAAGCGAGAAGGTCGAGGACGGTTGAGCCTCGAAAGCAAAAGCCGGAGCGGTGGGCGCTCCGGCTGGAAATGTACGACGAAAGGACGAACTAGGCTGAGAGCTTGCGACGGATTACGCCGGCCAAGCCGAGGATCCCCGATCCGAGCAGCATCAAGCTGCCGGGCTCGGGAACTGCGTTCGTGATGACCACATCATCCAGACCAAAGTACGCTGGATCCTGACGGAAACCGAAGCTGATCGTGTTGGCGCCGACGTTCCCGACTAAATACGGGATAGCCACATATTGCGTGTATGGGAAACCGGCGACATCCACAAGATCCGGTCCCACATCGACGCCGTTCCAATAGACGGTGAAATCGTTCGGGGTTCCACCATCGTTGTAGAGCCAGAACGATGCGTTGTAGATGGTGCCGCTGCCGGTGAAGGTCTGGGTCAAGAACCCATCGCTGCCGACCGGTCCCAAATAAGCACCGTAGGTGCCAGAGTTAACATAGGGTGAGCTGCTCGTGACTCCAGTGAAGCCGAGGTTTCCGCTCTGCGTCCAGCCCGTGAAGTCGCCGGTTTCAAATCCACAGTTGGTGATGAGATTTCCAGCCACGGCATCGCAAATACTCGCCGCCGCCCACGCTGGGCTGCTGGCCAACAAACAGACTGCTGCAAACAACAAAACAGTTGCACGTAGTTTCATTGAAGTGTTTCCTCTTGACCGAAGTGGTTAATGTCAGCGAACTTCTGCAATCCTACAGAAATCCGCGCCTCCGCTGATAGTCTTCCAGCTACATACCTGCACTTAAATTGCCACAGATATCTTGGTTGGAGATTGATTCTAAAGGACAAATATTGTCGTGTGGAGATAAAAGTGCAAACTTTTGCACGTAATCGAAGGCGATGGGTACTAATTTACCCACGGGTCACCGAAAGGTGGGGTTAACCCGCCAGGCGCGACTCTTCCAGGACTTCGTCGAGCGCACCCGACAACTGCTCGGCGCGGGCGTGATAGTCGCTGGCGATAGAGTCGTACTTGCGCTTCAGGATGAGGTATTCGTCGGCGATATTTAGCGCCGCCAGCACCGCGACGCGCAGCGAGTCCACGGTGGAAGCCTGCTGGGAGATGAGCCGCATCTTGTTGTCAACGTAGCCGGCGAGTTCGCCGATGTACTCCGGGTCGGAACCGCGAAGCTGATAAGTCTGATCGTAGATTTCGACACGGACACTGCCGTTGCCGTTGGATTGTGCCAAGCTAGCCTCCTGCTCCCGAACGCCAAACGAAGCGCTCCCTTGACGAACGCCGCGCTCCTGCGATTATCGCCCCTATTCCTCGCTCGTTAAAGACTCAATTTGCCCCAGCATCTTTTCTACTCTGGTTCGTACCTCTTCGCGCTCCTTGCGCAAAGCGACGAGTTCGGCACGCACGGCGTCGAATTCTTCCTCGCGTTCGGTTAGCTGTTCGCGCAGACGCGCGGCCGCGCGTTCAGCGGTATTCTTCGCCGCCCGCTCAACTTTTAAGAGTTCGATGGTGCGAAGGATCTTTTCCTCGAGCGATTGGAAATCGGCGGGGGAAACGGTGGCGGTTTCAACTGCATTGGACGACATAACGAATCATCAACCTCGAAATTAGACGATTGAGCGCAGTATATCGCAGCCTCCTGTGCATCGTGATGCGCGTGACGCTGTTGGCGCAAAGAAATTACCAAGAGAACCGCGGAGTGCAATGGCGATGGTGCAACCGCAGAGCTTGCTGCGACGTTCGCTTGCGGACGGTCTTGCGTCAGGGCACGACTTCACAACTCGCGGAATACTCGACCGCGTTTGCCGTTGCGTCAGGGCACGACTGAACAGGTTGCTGAAAAACAATCGATTTCTCATTACTTTCGATCTCTGACGTGATGTTCAGCGACCTTACGTGCCCGATTTGTCTGCCTGCGACGGCACTGTGTTGCCGCGGCAGGGCCGGTTCCCCGACTTACGCCGGTGTCGCCAGCAACCTTCGCATACGAACCAGGTTGTAGGCGGTAGCTGCCAGGCGGAACATCCAATCCACCCGGCGCTTGCCTCTTAGCTTGGTTCGTTTCATGCCCGCCGACTGTTTGATCCAGCCAAACACCTGCTCCACCAGTTTGCGTTTCTGCTGACTGCGCGCAAAACCTGCTTGTTCGCGTTCTTCCTGCCTCAACCAGTTCCGCCAGTGCTTCGAGGGCGCATACTCGGCCACATGCGGGGTGATGTTCTGTTCCCCCAGGGCTGCCACAAAGTGCTCTTCCTGATAAGCCTTATCCGCCCCCCAGCGTCGCCGGTCCGCGTCGTCGCAGCTTGCCCAACATGCTCAGGGCGGCTTCGCGTTCCGCCCGCTGCCCCGACTCGCTCACCATCGCTTCTACCACCAGCCCATGGCGGTTCTCCGTGAGCACGTGCCCCAGATAACTGGGCTTGGCCTCGGCCGCGCCGCTGCGCTTGAACAGTCGCGCCTCCGGGTCGGTCTTCGACTGGTGCGTGTCGCGCAGCAACTTGCGGCCCCGCGCTCCCGTGCCTCGCTGCGGCGGATCCGGCTTCGGCTCATAACTCCGCCGCGAGGCCCAGGCTTCAATTAGCGTGCCGTCGACCGTGAAGTGCTCGTCCGACAGCAGCCCCGCTTGCTCCGCCTGCTGGCGCACCGCCGCGAAGAACTTCTGCGCTACTTCCCCCGCGATCAGCCGCTCCCGGTTCTTGCTGAACACCGTTGCGTTCCATACCTCAGCATCCATCCCCAGCCCAACGAACCAGCGGAACAGCAAGTTGTAATCCAACTGCTCCATCAGCAACCGCTGGCTGGCTATCGAGTACAGCGGCTGTAGCAGCAGCGCCCGCAACAGCATCTCCGGCGCAATCGACGGCCGCCCCGTGGTCGCATACAGCTCGTCAAAGGTCGGCGAGAGCTGGCGCAAGGCTTCGTCGCACATCGGCCGCAACGCTCGCAAGGGATGATCGGCCGGTACCCGCATCTCGCTGGTTCGATAGCTGTACATCTCGTTCTGCTGCTCTTCGTCTCCGCGCATGCTTCTTCTTACCGCATTTCCTCTGTGCAACTCATCTACATTCTGAGGCAGGTATCGAGTTTTTCAGCAACCTGTGAAGTCGTGCCAATGGGGCCACTTTTGATCTCTCACGGACTTTAGTCCGCGTGAGCTGCTGTGTAGAATCGAGGCGAATTCCCATGACCTCAAAACTGGAATGCTCTCCTGCAGAGCTCGTGTCCGAGATCGAACGTCAGACCGTGCAGGCACAGGAACTGGTGGGCTGCCTCAGTGAGTCCGCCCTCAACTGGCAACCCAACGGCGGCAAGTCGTGGAGCATGGCACAATGCCTCGACCACCTCGTCATCATGAACCGCATGTACGTGAAGACGCTGCAGGATGCCGTGGCTAAGAATGAGGATCAACTGGAACCGCGCAAGGTTCCTATCCAACCTTCGGGGTGGCTCACCCGCCTTTTCATCAGTTACGAAGAGCCTCCGCCGAAGATCAAGCTGCCTGCGCCGAAAAAGATTGCTCCGCCGTCGCAGTTAACAATTGTCGTACTTGAGGACTTCCGGGCATTGCAGAATCAGTTCGTTGATTTCACCCGCGAGTGGGGAGAAGCTGACCTCGGCGATCTGAAAGTGAAAGACCCGTTGTTTCCGATCCATCTCACGGCCGATACCGAGTTGCTCATCGTCGCCGCGCACAACCGTCGGCATCTGTGGCAGGCGGAAAACGTGAAGAAGAGTATGGGGTCCCCGGCCTGAGTACTGCGCTCTGGAACGGATGTTCTTACCACGGAGGACACGGAGCGCACGGAAAAAACGAGGTCTTCTACTTGATTCGATCTTCTCCGTGCTCTCAGTGTTCTTCGTGGTGAATCGTTCTTTCTACGCTCTCAACACCCCACCCAGCGCTTCCAGCGCCTTCACGATCTGCGCCGACCACTGCGCTACCTCATCGTCACGCAGCGTGCGCTCCTGCGACTGGAACTCGGCATGAAGCAGCGTCGAGAACTTCCCTCTTCCGACGGGTGCCCCACCCAAGCTGGTTTTGCTTGGGTGGGTCTTTTCCCCGCGATAGACTTCTACCGGCGTGAACGACTGCATCTCTGTGATGCCCAGCGCCTCGACGGCCGAATGAATTCGCTCGAACGTAACCGCGTCGTCAAAGAAGAACGAGAAGTCGCGTCCGACGGCCGGAAACTTGGAGAAGCGCTGGTACTTGGGCTCGCGCAACGAATGCTTATACAGCCGGTCAAGCATCACTTCCGCAAGAAAGACGTCTTGGCGCAACTTGCGTGCTGCTGCTACGTCAGGATGCAACTGTCCAAAGCGCGCCACGGTCTCGCCGTCAAGCACAGCCCGCGCCGAACGTCCGGGATGGAAGTACGCGGGCGTCTTGTCGTCAAAGTAGAGTTTGTTGTGCTGAAACGCGCTGAGTAGTTGCTCGACGTCACCCTTGATATGGAAGAAGGTGACCTGCTCTACTCCGCCGTGCACGCTGTGCGACGCAAGATTGCCGGTCGCTGCAAACGCCAGCCGCCGATGCTCATCGTGCCGGTCGCCCGACTTCTCGAAAACTTCTCCGGCTTCGAACAGCCGTACGTCGCTCGTGCCCCGATTCAGGTTATACGCAATCATGTTGAGCAGGCCGGGCGCCAGCGAATTGCGCATGTAGCCTGCTTCTTCGCTCAGCGGATTGGCCAGCGCCAGCGGCTCCGCGCCACCAAACGTCTTGGCATCGTCGGCGGAGATGAATGTAATCGAGATGGCTTCGTCGTATCCCAGCGCCAGCATGGTCTCGCGGACGCACGCATCTTTGGCTTCGTCCGGCAGCTCTCTGACCGCGCCGATGAACGCCGGCAGCGTGTTGGGAAAATTGTTATATCCGTGGATGCGCGCCAACTCTTCCAACACGTCAATCTCGCGCTCCACGTCGAGCCGCCAGGTGGGAATCGTAACGCTGAACCCGTCGCCGACGCCGGTAATGCCGAAGCCTAGCGAGCGCAGGATTCGCTCAACTTCGCTGTCACTGATCTCGATACCTAAGATACGTTTCACCTCGAAACGCCGCAGCACGATGGGTGCGCGTTCGACCTTGCGCGCCACGGCGTCAATGCGGTCGCCTACAAGCTCTCCGCCGGCGGTTTCAAGAATCAGTTCAGCCACGCGATCGCAGGCCACGGGCGTGATGCCCCAGTCGGCGCCGCGCTCGAAGCGGTGCGAGGCGTCGGTGTGCATGCCGTGGCGCTTGGCCATGCTGCGGACCGTCGCCGGATCGAACCACGCCGACTCGATCAGAACGTTCTTCGTCTTCTCGGTGATCATCGAGTCGAAGCCGCCCATGACGCCGGCCAGCGCGACAGGTTTCTCCGCGTCGGCGATAACTAGATCTTCGGTCGTAAGCTTGCGATCAACGCCGTCGAGAGTCTTGAGCGTCTCGCCTTCACGGGCGCGTCGCACGATGATCTTCCCGCCTTCCAGCAGGTCGAGATCGAAGGCGTGCGTGGGATGTCCAAGCTCGTTGATGGCGTAATTCGTCGCGTCGGCCGCGTTGTTGATGGCGCGCGAGCCCAGCAACTCCAACCGCTTGGCGATGTGCTCCGGCGACGGCCCGATCTTCACTCCGCGAATGATGCGCGCCGTGTATCGCGCGCAACCTTCGGCATCTTCGATGACGACAGGAAAATCTCCCTGTGTCATCCTGAGCGAAGTGGCTGCTTCGCGCCGAAGTCGAAGGACCCACTGTCGTCTGCTGGCAGCTTCGGCTCGAACGCTTTCAGCTCCACCCCGTAAATCGCCGACGCCTCCCGCGCCACGCCGTAGTGGTTCATGGCGTCCACGCGGTTGGTGGTCAGGTCCATCTCGTAGATGGTCGCGCCGTGCTCTTCGGCCACGGATTCGACGGCGATTCCAGCCGAGGTCAGGTCTTCGGCGAGTTGGCGGTCGTTGGCCTTGATATCGACGAACTCACGCAGCCATGCGGGTAGGATTCTCACGCGAACTGCTCCAGAAACCGCACGTCACCTTCGTAGAACAACTGGATCTCCTCGACCTCATACTTCAGCATCGCGATCCGTTCCACGCCCATGCCGAAGGCGAAGCCCGAGATCTTCGACGAGTCGTAGCCGTTGTGCTTCACGAAATCGAAGACGTTGGGATCGACCATGCCGCAGCCCAGCAGCTCGATCCAGCCGCTGAATTTGCACTTGCGGCAGCCCTTGCCGCCGCAGAAGATGCAGCTCACCTGCATGTCGGCGCTGGGCTCGGTGAAGGGGAAGAACGACGGATAGAAGCGCGTCTTCACCGACGAGCCGAACAGCGCCTTCATGGCGTGGTCGAGCGTGCCCTTCAGGTCGCAGAACGTGATGTTGGTATCGACCGCCAGCCCCTCGACCTGGTGGAACACCGGCGAATGCGTGGCGTCGAGCGGATCGTTGCGGTGCACCTTGCCGGGAATCACGATGCGCACCGGCGGCGGCTGCTTCTCCATGGTGCGGATCTGCACCGGCGAAGTGTGCGTGCGCAGCAGCAGGCGATCGCGCGCGGCCTTCGACTCCTGCCCGGCGATGAACAGCGTGTCCTGCGTGTCGCGCGCCGGATGGTTCGGCGGAAAGTTCAGCGACTCGAAGTTGTAGTAGTCGGTCTCGACCTCGGGCCCTTCGCCGACCGAGTAGCCCATCGCCTTGAACACGGCGACGATCTCGTCCTGCACGCGCAGCACCGGATGCTTGCACGCCGATTGGTCGCTGCACGCCGGGAAGCGTGATGTCGAGGCGCTCGGCAGCGAGCTTCGCGCCGAAGATGAGCGCCGATGAATCTGTTTGAGTTGCGCCGCGTCAATCGCCGCTTCCGCGCGCGCCTTGAGTTCGTTGACCCGCTGTCCGACCTCGCGCTTGGCTTCTTTCGGCGCGGCCTTCAGCCAGGTGTCGTTGACCTGCGTCAGCAGGCCGTTCTTGCGCGCCAGCCAGCGATCGCGAAAGTTCTTCCAGTCAGCCTCGGAATTCAGCGCGCCAGTCTCAGCCTCGAGCGCAGCGAACAAATCCGCGACAGCCTTATCCAGCGCCGCGGGCGAATAATCATCGAGTTTGGGAACGATGTACATCGGTCTCGTCGAAAAACTAACGCCATCTTTGAATCGGATTTCAGACCTGATTCTTATCCGTGTGATCCGTGTAAATCCGTGGCTGCTTTTGATTTTCTTGCCGCCCGAGGCAAGCCAACTCGAAACTGGTTCTAAACACAACGGGCGGCCCAGCGGCCGCCCATCGCGTGAATACCAACTTGTTCCTGGGATGAACGGCGTTAGGCGGCTTTCGGAGCAGCTGCGTGCGCGGCTTTCGCCTGCTCACACAGCGCCGTAAATCCGGCTGCGTCCTTCACTGCCAGGTCTGCCAGGATCTTGCGGTCCAGCTCGATGCCGGCCTTCTTCAGGCCGTTGATGAACTGGCTGTAGCTGATGCCGTTCAGCTTCGCGGCGGCGCCGATGCGCACGATCCAGATCGACCGGAACTGGCGCTTCTTCTGCTTGCGGCCGCTGTAGGCGAACTTCAGTCCGCGCTCGACCGACTCTTTCGCCTGCCGGTAGAGCTTTGATTTTGTGAGGTAATAGCCACTTGCGCGCTCTAAGATCTTCTTGCGCTTGGCATGACGCTTGGTACCACGTTTTACGCGAGGCATTGCTGCTCCTTTTTAACTTCGTTAAGCGGCTGGAGGCAGGGACATCGACCACGCTCGTCGTTCGAGGGGCCCGGAATCGCCTCTTCACTCGCTGTTGCCCGTCACGCGCTTGGAGCGCGTGCCGGGATGCCGCACCATGCGGCCCTGCTTCGTGACTAGTACGGGATCATGCGGGCCACTTTCTTCTGGTCCGCCTTGTCCACCATGCTGTCGGTATCGAGATGGCGTTTGCGCTTGGTCGTCTTCGAAGTCAGGATATGGCGCTTAAAAGCGTGTCCACGCTTGAACTTGCCCGTAGCTGTCTTCTTGAAGCGCTTCGCCGCTCCACTGTGGGTCTTGAGCTTTGGCATAACCTTTCTAGTTTACAACAAAACGACGGGGAGCAGCCAGCCTAGGCGCTCCCCGATCTTCATTTGCAAAGCTCTGAAACTTAGCTAGCCACTAGTCACCAGCCACTGCTCTATTGCTGTTGCGCGGGCGACGATTGCGGCGGTGCTGCGGGCGGCGCAGGTGGCTTCTGCTTCGGCGGCTTCTGTGGAGCCTGCACCTTCGGCGGAGCCAGGATCAGGTGCAACGTGTTGCCTTCCTGACGCGGGCGGAATTCCACCACCGCCTTGTCGCCGAGGTCCATGATCAGGCGGTCCAGAATGCCCCGACCCAGGCTTTGGCGCGTCATCTCGCGTCCACGGAAGAAGATGGTCGCCTTCACCTTGTCACCCTCGGCAAGGAAGCGCAGCACATGGTTCTTCTTGGTGTCGTAGTCGTGGTCGTCCACATTGATGCGGAACTTCACTTCCTTGACCACGATCTGGTGTTGGTGCTTCTTGGCCTCGCGTTCGCGTTTTTCCTGCTGGTAGAGGTATTTGCCGTAGTCCATGATGCGGCAAACCGGGGGTTGGGCCGTGGGCGAAACCTCGACTAAATCCAGGGTTCTTTCGCGGGCGATCTTGAGCGCATCGAAGGGGGTCATGATACCCAGTTGGTTACCTTCATCGTCGATCACGCGGACTTCGCGGACGCGAATGCGCTCGTTGGTGCGGATAAAACGTTTATCGATACGGTCCTCCGATCAAACTGCCGTAAAGCGAAGTATAGCACGGTAATACAGGTGACGTGCGCCGCGGATATGCGTCAAATGCGGTCGCGGTGCCTCTCGCACAAAAATTAGGGCCGCCAGTTTCGGCGGCCCAGTTTACTTGCTCATTGCGATGCGCCCGACGCGTCGCGGCTGAAACTTACAGCGACATGCGGCGACGAATATGCCGGCCAACCCAATCAGGCCTGATCCCAGCAGTACCATCGTACCCGGCTCTGGCACGCAGTGGTCTGGAAGGTAACGCCGCCTGTTCCCAAATTGGCACGTCCACATGCCGCCGTTGTTCAAAATGTTGTCCGAGGTGGTGAATGGGTCCGCCGGACCCCTAACCTGTTTGCCACGTGTCGCCGAAAACAGCGACGGATGTACGGGCTCACATAGGTTACCTTGAACGTGCCGGAAAGCCTCCGCTTCCGGTCGCCCATCATTACCCTGTGTTAATAGTGCCGCTGTTGTCGTGCCCCAGGCAGTGAACCAACTGCAAGCACGAGGCAGTCCACCTCAACCTCGATCCAGGGCCGGGGTGAACTGGTGCTAACAACAAGACAGGGCCAGCGCCAGTAGTAACTCGTCGCACTCCTGTCTAAAGCTCGACCCTTCGGCTCAGAAAGTCAGGGAGTTTGAGTCTTGTCTTCTACCGTCCCGCAGCGGGCCCTCAGTCACTGACGTGATCCAAACTCACTGGCAATGTTTACGACACCGGTGGTGTTGCATTTGACACCGGAATAACTGAAGGTGATGGCGTCCGCCATTGTGCGCTGGTCGACACGTGACGAAGCGCTAAACATCCGAGTGCAACAACCATTTTCTTGTTCATTTGACTTTCCCCTCACGCGGGTGAACGAAGTGAACCCGCTGCCGAACGTGATTTGCCGTATCTACCAGCCGCCCGATCTCAAACAATCGGGTAACAGTAAACGATTACCCGGCTGGAACTTCTTCTGCTGCTCTCGCGCTTCACCGAACCGTGCGAGAACCCAAGCCGGACCCTACTCGTAAATAGACAGAGCACGATTGATTCCAAACCCTGTCCCAATGAAACCAAACACTTCGCTAAAGACTCGCATCTCTTATGTGCAAAATCTTGTCACTTTCAAATCCGAAAGTGGTAATTTGGGTACTACTCCTCGGGCTTGGCCAATTAACGTGCAAGCCCAAAACCGCACCCCAATCTGAGGGTGCGATATTAACCTTCTCTGGATTATCTTGCAAGTAAATTTTCAACAAAAAGTAAGTTTTCGCATAAATAGCTTCATTTTCAATTACCTGCAATAGATTTACGGTATATCAAGCCGGCCCAATAAAGCACTGACAAGCATTAAGCCGGCGTTCCCGATCTCTCCGTCACGGCGCGATTGCTCACCTGCAATTCAGTCAAGACGCCAAGGTGCGCCGACCAAGGCGTGGCCATCGAAACTCTGCACGCGGACCCGAACGTTCTGGTTCGGAAGACAACTTCCAGTCACAAACACCTTCAAGTAATTGTCGGAGAGTGCTTCAGTCCGTTTGCCGTCGGAATGTGTCAGCGTGATAGCGTCCACGTCGCTTCCAATAAACGACTGCATGAATGCTTGCTTCTTGCGCGCCGCCAGTTCACGCAGGATTCGGTTCCGTTCTCTGGCAACCTGAACGGGAACTTGCGACGGCATCTCCGCTGAAGGCGTCCCCGCGCGTGACGAATAAGTGAAGACGTGCAAATAAGTGAATGGCAGCCGCTCGATGAATGCGCGCGTCTGTTCGAATTCGTCATCGGTTTCGCCCGGGAATCCAACCATCACATCGGCGCCGATGGCTGCGTCGCGCATGGCGGCGCGAATGCGTTCGATGCGATCAGCGTAGTGCCACGGCCGGTATTTGCGGTGCATCGCGCGAAGTATTCGGTCACTTCCCGATTGCAGCGGGACGTGGGCGTGCTTGGCGATGCGCGGCGAAGTTGCCACCAACTCGATCAAGTCGTTGGTCCAGTCCATCGGCTCCACCGAACTGATCCGCAGCTTTTCGATCGAGGTGCGCTCCAGGATCGCGCGCAACATCGCAACAAAATTCGTGCGCGTCGTTAAGTCTCGGCCCCAGCGGCCGAGGTTGATCCCTGACAGCACGATCTCGCGATACCCGAGCGCCACCAGTGCCGCGGTCTCGCGAATGACCTGATCAAGCGCCAACGAGCGGCTGCGCCCGCGCACGTACGGAATAATGCAGAACGAACAGCGATTGTTGCAGCCGTCCTGCACTTTCAGGTTCGGGCGCGTCAGCTCGCCACTGTATTGGCCATCGAATACCGGCGCGGCCAGCAATTCCGTGTGCGCAAAAACATCGCCGACGATGACGTTTGATTCTGCAGCAGCTCCGATCCCTGCAATGGGACAAATCCCCACCCGCCCCCGTCAGCGGAACGGCCCGATCGGCAACCTCGTGCTTATGCGAGTTGCCCACGACGAGACTGACGCCAGGCAAGCGCAGACAACTCGGCCGGCGCGCGTTGCGCGTAGCAGCCGGTCACGAGGATCTTTGTGTCTGGGTTCTTGCGATGAATGCGGCGTATCGCAGAACGCACATCCTGGTCAGCCGATGCCGTAACGGTGCAGGTATTCAGGATGACGACTTCGGCTTCGCCAGAGTCGGCCGCGCGCGCCAATCCGCGATCGAGCAGTTGCCGCTCGATGGCCGCGCCGTCAGCCTGGGTCGCCCGGCATCCGAAATTCTGTACGAAGTAAGTCGCCACCGCTTGATTATAAGTGCACGCGCGAGCGTTCTAACTCTTCATGGAATGGTTGGCGTGGACTCTAGAACAATTCCCTTGTTGCGGCGTCTATCCTGGAAAACCGGTTCGGGCCGACCACAGCTCCACCCCCGCAAGGCCGACAGCCCGCAGGGCGGAACAATCGTAGCCCCGGGTGGAGCGGGCCCAATTCGCCCCGCTTTTGGGCGAATTGGAGACGCGGAACCCCGGGGTTGGCCGTGTTTAAGAATCCGGAGTCGGTTTTAACCGACGACACGTTCTTAGCGAGGGCGTAAGCCCGAGCGTCAGACGCTCCCCGCTGACACCACGAGACGCGTCTCGGGAGAGCCGGAATTTTGCGGAAAATTTTGTGGCCTGCGATCAGGCCGATGCAGCCGTGCGTTTCTGCTGGAAGCACTCGCGGCAGAACACCGGCCTGCCTTGAGTAGGCTTGAACGGGACTGTAGTTTCCTTGCCACATCCCGAGCAATTCGTGCGGGTCTCGACCTTGGAATAGTTGCCTGAGGAAGTCGTACCCAGGCTGGACGCGCGTTTGGTCTTGCAGGGCTTGCAGCGTTTCGGTTCGTTCTTGAACTGCTTGTCGTGGAAGAAAAGCTGTTCACCAGCGGTGAAGACGAAGTCTCCGCCACAATCGATACACTTTAGAACCTTATCCTGGAATTCCATGGAGAGTTGCTCCCTATCAGCCCATAATCCCAGCGACAGACAGGGGTCATGCGAACTGCGCGCGGACCGGACTGAGGATCCGGCACGAAGCCGCAAACCTGTCGCTCGGCACTACACCCCGGGTTCGGCCCACCATGCGACACAGCATGGTTACTGCAGAAATACTGCGGCAATTCCAGTTATGAAGGTCCCCACAACATTCGGGAAGAAAAGCGCAGGGCCGCCTTTTGACAGCGGCCCTGCGGGTTGCATTAGTCCTGCTCTTTACGAGCTTTCTTGCGGCTGCGCTTGCGCGCCAACGCTTCTTTTACGCGCTTCTTTTCGCCTGGCTTGAGGTAGAAGGAGTGACGCTTCACTTCCTTAATAATGTCCTCTTGCTGCACCTTGCGTTTAAAGCGGCGCAGGGCGTTCTCTAAAGATTCGCCCTCTTGAATGCGCACTTCGGCCAATGGGTAAACACCCCCAAACTCGTCCAAATGGACATATCAGTTATCCCAGTGTTCGCAGGGTAAGTCAAGTAAAGACCAGCACCAAACGGGAACCATTTAAGCTGTATCGCAACCTGGCACTAAAGTGTTATTACGGCCGCTAAAAGGCTCAAAAACTTGCCCTTATCGGAGAACTGCACTTGCCGTGGAGCGTACGAATTAGTCGGAATCAGGAAGCTCGAATTCTTCACGAATTCTCCCGGATAGAGCGACTTCCCTACCTGGGTCGAGTAGGCGATGAACTGCCCGGCCGAATTCAGGAATCCGTCATCGGTAATTTCCACTCGCTGGTTGACCCGATTGGTCACATTGAATGACTCGGCCAGCAATGTCAGCCGCACTCGCTCAGCTCAACTGGAAGCTCTTGCTCACTCGCACATCGGTGGTGAAATATCCGGCCCGAGATAAGCATTTCGCGACACGCCCGGCAGCCGATCGTTGTAGGTATTGTCGTCGCGGTTGGCGTCGCCCGCCATCGTGGCGTTAATCGGGCGTCCCGAGCCCGCGGTGATCACCGCAGAAACCTTCCAGTTGTTGAACAGCGCATTCAGCAACGGCAGCTCGTAGTGAATCGACGCCGGCTCGTATACCGCGGAGCCGACGAACCGATTGCGCTGGTCGGTCACGCTAAGTCCGCGCTCCAGTTGCGTGGCATACGCGTCCTGCACATTGCCCGGACGCCCCACCACCAGCGAATCCGTGCCGTCGTCAATGGCCTTGGCAAACGTGTAGCCAACGCGAACAAACAGCTGTTTGTTCACCTGCCCCTTCAGCAGAAATGTGCCGCCGTTGTAAACGCTGCTGGCTGCGCTCTCAAACGAATTGATCGTGCCCAGCCGCGGATTGGGCCGCTGCACATCATTAATGCACGGAGGGTAGGGACAATCCACCGACCGCGTGGTCTGCCACGTCGCAAATGACTCGACCGAATAGTACTGCCCGGTGAACACCGACTGGTCGTTGTACACCGGATACTCCGTGATCGTCGGCTTGGGCAGGTTGACGTCAAGCGAGCGAATGAGGTGCTCGCCGTGCACATAGAGATAGCTCGCCGATACGTCGAGTTTTCGCGTGAGTCCATACTCCAGCGTGAGACTGGCCTGCTCCGTGTACGGCGTCTGAAAGTCCGTGGGAAATGCCGACACCGTCGAAGTGAGATGACTGGCGACCGACGCCGGCGGCGTGCAGATCACCGCTCCCGAAGGGCAATTCACCAGCGCATTGGGATACTTGGGGAAGATCGCCGCATCCGCCGGCTTCATGATGTCGAGAAAGAGTTCGCTCGACGTCATCCCGTTGTCGGTTTCCACCTGCGACGCATACATGTTCGGGATCTGGCTGTAGAAGCGACCGAAGCCTCCGCGCAGCACCCACGGATGATGCGTTGCCCACGGAGTACGTGAATCCCACTCGCGGCGAGAAGTTGTCGGTCACAGTCGGAATCTTGCCCGCTGGCGCATACTCCGGATTGCTGACCAGTCCGGGGACCTCGAAGGTTTGCAGGTCATAGCGCAATCCCACATTGACCGTGAAGTTGTGGGCGACGCGGATCGTGTTCTGCACGAATCCCGCATACGAGCGCGAGTTGGGATGCGACTCCGCGTTCCCAAAGTCCTGCATGTAATAGCGCGGCACGTCGTGCGCGTAGGCCCGCAGCGGCGTCAGCGGTTCGCCATATTTCTCCGGGGTAAAGAACCACGGGTTCACCTTGACGTTGTCAAAGTAAAACTCGCCGCCATACATCGCCGGATAGTAGTTGTAGATCCAAGCCTGCAGAAAATCGCCGCCGAACTTCCAGTTCATCCGGCCGGTGTTGTAGCTGACGGTGTCGGCGACGTGCAGCTTATGCTCACGCGTCTCGCGCGGCATGATGTTCGAGCGGCCCATACCATCCACCAGCCCATAGATCTTGATCTTGGGCGTGTCGGAGTTGGCGAACGACTGTTGCAGGTCGCGCGAAAACTGCGCGCGCAAGTTGGTGGACCACCGGTTCGTCCACGTGCTCGTCCACGACGCCGCCAGGCTCTCCGTCGCCACGTCTTCGCTGCCGTTGCTGCTCTCGGCATAAGGTTGTGATCGGACTGGCGGAGTCGAAGAACACATTGTTCGTTCCCGAATAACGCGACGTGCTCAGCCGGAAGAACAACAATTGCTTCGACGACAGCATGAAGTCGAGCTTGGCGAATCCCGCATTGCCACCCATGTTCGTCCGATACTCGCCGGCCATGGCATTGAGTTGCGCCGCCGCCGCAAACACCTGGTGCCTGGTCGAGGTAGTCGTAGTCGGCGGGCTGCGGCACCACTGTGGCTGCGCCGTTGCCGAATTGCATGATCTGCGGCACGGTCAACTGGTGCTGGTCGTATCCCAGGTACAGGAACACGCGATTTTTCACCAGCGGGCCGCTGAACGTTCCGCCGAACTGGCGCTGCTGCTCATACGGCTGACTGCTGACGTACGCCGACTGCGCATCGAAATCCCGGTCGCGAACGTAGAAGAATCCGGTGCCGTGCCAGTAGTTCCCGCCCGAATTTGTCACTACGTTGAACACTGCCCCGCCTGCGCGGCCCAACTCGGCGCTGTAGCCGTTCGACGACACGCGGAACTCCTTGATCACCTCGTCGCTGAACTGATACGGCGCGCGATAGCGTCCGCGGGCCTGTGCGTAGAAGCTGTTGTTATTGTCGGCGCCGTCCACCAGATAGCTGTTCTGGTAGCCGCGCGTCCCGCCGTACGACAGAGTCGCCATTCGAGCCGGAGGTCAGCCCGCGCGGGTCTTGGGTCACGCCCGGCGACAGCAGCGCCAGGTCGGTGTAGCGGCGTCCATTGAGTGGCAGATCGGCGATGGCGCGCTCGTCGATGACTTGCGAAACTTCCCCACTATCCGGATCGAGCATCGTCGGCGGAGCCAGCACCGTGATGGTCTCGGCATGACCGGCCGGACGTAGCCGGAATTGCAATTGCATCGACCCGCCGACATGAAGCTCGAGACCCGACTGTGTAGCCCCGGCCATGCCCGGCGCCGACGCCGTGACCGTATAATGCCCCGGCACAAGCATAGGAAAGTTGAAGCGGCCCTCGCCGTCCGCAGAGACCGAAGCATGAAATCCGTTATCCGGATTGAGCAATGAAACCGCGGCGTGCGCGATCCGCGCTCCGCTCAGGTCTTCGACGATTCCTTCTAGCGAAGTGTTGCCGTCCTGGGCTACTGTCTGCAGCGCGAAAAGCAAAACCGCGGTCAGCAACACGAGTAGCGAAATGCTGGATCGTCGCAACTCGCCGGCCAGTGCAGGTTGCATGGAAGCGGCCCCTGTCCTCCGCTCCCATCTTGCGATTGCGAACTACATGCTTCTGTGACCCAGGACACCATTACTCTGTGTGAAGGGGTTACGAAGGTACAGGGGCATGTAATTTTGCTATGGACTTTCGTAACCGGAACGGTTCCGAAATGGGAAAAATGCGTCAACATTATTCCCAGGTGGGGGCCTTGGGTGGAGCACGCCTTCAAGGCGTGCAGAACGAAACCTCTTGTGGACAGTCCGCTTTAGCGGCTGAGGTAAAATGGCGTCTACCTCAGCCGCTGAAGCCCCTGACTTCGCTCACATTCCCTGCACCGCTGAAGCGGTGCTCCACCCAATGCTGCGGACAGGGCTTCCTAGTTGGGTCACTACCCGTCGTACGCCTTTTGCAGATCGGCAATGATGAGCTTCTTCATGCCGAACAGCGCCTGCATCATGCGATTGTTCTTCTCGGCATCGCCTCGACCCATCAATTCCATGAATTTCTTCGGAACGATTTGCCACGACACCCCGAACTTGTCCGTCAGCCAGCCGCACTGCACTTCCTTTCCGCCTTCGGTCAGCTTGTCCCAGTAGTAATCGACCTCTTCCTGGTTCTCGCAATTCACCATCAGCGAAAACGCAGGCGTCAGCTTGTAATGCGGCCCGCCGTTCAACACCATGATCTCCTGCCCCTCCAGCGAGAAGGTACCGACCATGAACGATCCCTTCGGAGCCGGCCCCGCCTCGCCATAGCGCGAGGTTTGCACAACCTTCGAGTTCTTGAAGACGGAGACGTAGAAGTTCATTGCCTCTTCGGCGTTGTTATCGAACCACAAGAAGGGAGTAATTTTCTGCATGGCCCACATTCTTAGTATCTCAGGACAATTCCAAAAAACCGTTTTTCACCACGGAGACACGAACCAAACGGAGATTTTTGACAAGCTTTCTCCGTGTGCCTGTGTGGTGAACATTTCCTCTGCCACGTATCGAAGTGTTGCGAGTCGAACTATTTGGCCGCGACCTCGACAGCGGCAGTGGAGCTAGGCAAGCCCGCTCCCTACCCACGCGTCAAACCCTCCGGCAAGATCTACCACATTGTGGTACCCAGCGCGCTGAAGCAGGCTCAACGCGATCAGGCTACGATAGCCGCCCTTGCAGTGCACCGCGATGGGCGCGTCCTTGGCAATCTCCGGCAGCGCAGCCTTGAAGCGGTCCAGCGGATGCCAATCCGCCCCCTCGATATGTCCCGTCTCGAACTCCGCCTCGCGACGCACGTCGAGCACGCCGATACTGCCACTCGCCATTCGCGACGCCAGCTCCTGCGCCGTAATCTGCTGCACCTGCGCCACTGGCAATCCTGCTTCCCGCCAGCCTTCGACGCCGCCCTGCAAATATCCCGCAACATCTTCGATCCCAATACGCGCCAGCCGTACTCGCGCTTCGCTGAACTGCTCCGCATTCGCCGCAATCAGCACCGGCTTCGCCGACAAACCCAGCACCGCTCCTGCCCACGACGCAAACTGTCCCGACAGCGGAATGCTCACCGACCCCGGCACATGTGCGGCGATGAACTCGTCTCCCGGCCGGACATCCAGCGCCACCGCTCCCTTGTCGAGCATCGCCTTCAGTTCCTGTGGCGCGATGGGCTTCAGCTCTGGCAAATCGCTCAGCGCGGGCGCTCCCGCGCGATTGATGGCCGCGTCTTCCAGAAAATAATCCGGCCGCGCCGGAAGGTTCGAGGTCATCTGCCGCACGAACTCGTCGCGGTCTTTAATCTGCAGCGCATAGTTGGTAAGCCGCTCGGTACCGATAGTCGAGAACCGCTCCGCTCGCATGTTGCGTCCGCACAGCGAGCCCGCTCCGTGCGCCGGATACACCAGCACGCCGTCAGGCAGCGTCATCAGCTTCTGGTTCAGCGAGTCGTGCAGCATGCCCGCCAGTTGCACCGGGGTGTGCGTCGGCGACAGGTCCGGACGCCCCACATCGCCAATGAACAGCGTGTCTCCCGTCAGCACCGCCCACGGCTTCTGCGCATTCTCTTCATCCGTCACCAGCAGGCTGATGCTTTCGGGCGTATGTCCCGGCGTCGCCAGCACCTCGAGATTCAGCTTGCCCACTTGCAGCTTGTATCCGTCGTCCACGGCGACGTGCGGAAACGTCGCCCCAGCGGCCCGCGACAAATAAATCGTGGCGCCAGTGCGCGCGGCCAACTCGCGATGCCCGGAAACAAAGTCCGCATGCAGATGGGTCTCGAAAATATGGCGAATCGCCAGCCCCTGTTTTTGCGCGGCTTCCAGATAAATCTCTACGTCACGCTGCGGATCGACGACGATGCCCTCGCCCTCCGAGCCCAGCAAGTACGAAGCATGCGCCAGACAGCCGAGATAGAACTGTTCGAAGTACATGAGTTTGGCCTTTGGAGGTCGGTCGCGCGAGGTTGGAGCCTGCGCCCAGAAAGAAAATACTAGCTGCGCAGGCCTACTGTCCAATCGGCCAATTCAAGCGCCAGGTCTACGCACCTTTGCGTGAGCCGGCAATGAGCAACACGACTCCGCCGAGGCACAGAACGCCTCCCACAGCGGGCGGCAGTTTCTCGCTACCGTGCGTGGTGACTCCGATGGTGGTGTCTCCAATTTTCGCGCCATGCGAATGGCTGGTGGGAACAGGAACCGCAAACGCGAGAATACCCAGCAGTAATACGAAGATCCCAATCAGGGCCAACGGACGCATCGTTTCCTCCCCAGTTCTAACCAACGATTAAGATGGAATTGAGTAGTACAAGGGTTGCCTGGGCGACGGAGCGGAATCCCCGGATATTCGGGCGCCTACGTCGAGCCGTCGCTCGGATTCGTGCGACCTTGGACTCCGCTAGTTGTGCTCCGTTGTCTTCACCGTTTCCGATTCTTTCGACCCGACTTCCATCAGGATCTTCGTCATCCACACTAGTCCCAGAATCTGCGTCCACTCTGACACCAGGTTGCCGACGACTTGTCCCCAGCGGCTGTTCGGATCCATTCTGCGAAACACAAACACCCATCCCAGCCACGTGATCACCAGGAACACTGTGAGCGAGTGTTCGCGCAGAAACTCCAGCGCCGGCGATTTCCATTTGCCCTTCGGATCTTTACTCTCCGCCGATCCTTTTTCGTACAAGTGCTTGGTCATGATCACGGTGACCAGAACGCCAGTCCAGTCGGCGATCGCGTTGCCAAAAAACGAGCCGAGATGGGTCGAGGGATTGGATCGTGCGTAGGCCACGATCAAGGTCACAACAACGGCCAACGCGCCCAGTCCCAGAGAATGTTTGCGCAGGTACGATTTCGGCGCCGACTTCGGCTTGTGATTAGGGTCGGAGGTGGAATTCGACGTCATGCAGATACTGTACTCGGACGCGCGCGGGTCGTCGGGTCCTGAGCCCGACGGGCGGATAGCACAGCGCAGCCGAGTGCTGGGTACCAGCTCCGACGCCCTATGCCCGAAGGGCGTGCATGTCAGCCCAGCACGCAGCGCAGCGGAGTGCTGGGTAGGACCGTTAAAGGATTCCGAGCGCCCCGGGCGCGTCATCCTGACATTGCTCTGCTAACTCCGATCTCATTTGTTCGGAATTCGTGACGCCTTCGCGCATGCTCTAAACCCGCAGGGCGTGCATGACAGCCCAGCACGTAGCGGAGCGGAGTGCTGGGTAAGCCGTTACAGGAACCCAAGCGCCCCGGGCGTGTCATCCCGAACCGGTGAATGATTTTCGACGACTGCGCATGTTATGTTCAAAGATTCAGGACTTCAGCCATGATCCGCTCCTACAAAGGCATCTCGCCCACCATTCCCGACTCCTGCTACGTGGACGAATCCGCGCAGGTCATCGGCGACGTGGTGCTGGGCGAGAACGCCAGCATCTGGATGAACGCCGTGGTGCGCGGCGACGTGAACTACATCCGCATCGGCGCCAACAGCAACATTCAGGACTGCTCGGTAATGCACGGCATGTTGAACCAGTGGCCGGTGGTCGTCGGTGACTGGGTCACCGTCGGTCACAGCGTCACCCTGCACGGCTGCGTCGTCGAAGACCGCTGCCTCATCGGCATGGGCGTCGTCATTCTGAATGGCGCGCGCATCGGCGCTGGCTCGATCATCGCCGCGGGCACGCTGATTCCCGAGGAGACGGTGATTCCTCCCGGCTCGCTGGTGATGGGCGTTCCCGGCAAAGTGCGCAAGCAGCTCGACGAAGAATCGCAGCAGACCATCCTGCGCTACGCAAAGAATTATCTGGGATACAAAGAGACGTATTTAGCAGAAAGAAGGAGGTAGCTTATTGCTTATTGCTAATTGCTTGCTTACTTACTTTTCTGACAACTGACCACCGGCAACTGACAACTTTCCTATGATTCGTGCCATCCGCGGAACTCGTGACCTTCTCCCGCCCGACACCGACCTATGGAACCGGGTCGAGGACAAGGTGCGCGCCATCTTCGCGCGCTACAACTTCCACGAGATCCGCACGCCCATCTTCGAAGACACGCAACTGTTCTCGCGCGGCGTTGGCGAAGAAACCGACATCGTCACCAAAGAAATGTTCACCTGGGAAGACAAGGGCCGCGCCGCCAGCGAGAAGTCGCAGTCAGTGACCCTGCGCCCCGAGGCCACTGCCGGCATAGTGCGCGCCTACATCGAGCACGGGCTCGACAAGCGCGGCACGCTGCAGAAGCTCTACTGCTTAGGCCCGATGTTTCGCCGCGAGCGTCCGCAAAAAGGACGCTATCGCCAGTTCTATCAGATCGACGCGGAGATCATCGGCCCACCGAGCGCGGGCAGCGAGTCGCCGGCACGCGATGCCGAAGTGCTGGAGATGCTGGCCACGCTGCTCGACGAACTCGGCCTGCGCGGCTGGACGCTGCAACTCAACTCCGTCGGCTGCGCTGCCGACCGCGTGCGTTACAACCAGGCGCTGCGTGAGGCACTGAAGCCGGTCGTCCACCTGATGTGCGCCGACTGCCAGCGTCGCGCCGAGACCAATCCGCTGCGCGTGCTCGACTGCAAAGTTCCCGAAGACCAGCCCATCATCGAGAAGCTGCCGCGCATCAGCCAGTACCTTGACGAGCCGTGCCGCGAGCACTTCGCCGCCGTCCGCGCCATGCTCGACGCCGTCGGCGTGCCTTACACCATCAACGAACGCATGGTGCGCGGCCTCGACTACTATACCCGCACGACCTTCGAGTTCACCCACGGCGATATCGGCGCGCAGAGCGCCGTCCTCGGCGGCGGACGCTACGACGGCCTCTCCGAATCGCTCGACGGCCCGAAAGCTCCGGGCATCGGCTTCGCCATCGGCGAAGACCGCCTGATTCTTGCGCTGCAAGCCGAAGGCGTCACTGCCGACACGAAACTCGACGCCTACATCGCTCCGCTCGGCGCGGGAATGAATCCGCACGCGCTCAAACTCGCTCGCGAACTACGCCGCGCAGGCGTCAGCGCCGACCTCGGCGACGAATCTTTCCGCCTGAAGAAGTCCTTCGAAGCCGCCGAAAAAGCCGGCGCGCGCTACATCGTCATCCTCGGCGAAAACGAAGTCAAAGTCCGGCGACTTCGCCGTGAAGGAGCTCGCAACCGGCAAGCAAGAAAACGTGGACGAGAGAGAAGCTGGCCGAGTATCTGCGGAGCCCTAGCGAGTCTTAACGCGTTCGCCCCAATATCCGGCCGTCGGCGGCCGTGCGTAACTGCCACTATCTCAATCCGAGTTTCGTGCAGTAGGTAAACGATCAGATACGGAAAATGCCGCAGCACGAAGCGACGTGTGCCGTACACGTGTTCCGTCCACATTTGGGGATTGGCGGCGATGCGCAGAAAATCGCCGGCCGCTTGTTCGCTGTGCTCAAGGTACCAATCGACAGCGAAATCGAACTCCGCGGCGGCTTCGGGGTGAAATTGGACTTCAGCTACGCGAGCCATTGATCCGCGCGATGGCTCGCTGTCTAACCTCGGCCCACGGGATGGTCGTCACGCTTCCCGTTCGCAGCTCGTCTACACGGCGGGCAATTTCCTGCTCCCATTCCAGTTCCACACCCTCGTCCGCCGTGGCGTCTTCAAGGCTGGCCAGCAAATAGCTTGCTAGAGCCGAGCGCGCTTCAGGGGGCAAAGCCAAGGCTTGTTTCAGCAGATCTGCGACTTTTTCCGTCATAACCACATTCTACGTCCAGCCGCTCCATCCAGTAAAATTAACCTTTCCTCCTACTTAAGGACCTTCATGCTCGATTTTCTTGGTGATCTGAAACGCACTCATATGTGTGGCGCGCTTCGCGCCTCCGATGCCGGCTCCAACGTCGTTCTCATGGGATGGGTCAACCGCCGCCGCGATCTCGGCAACCTTATCTTTATTGATCTTCGCGACCGCACCGGAATCACCCAGGTCGTCATCAGCCGCCGAAGCCGGCGCCGAGCTGCACAAGAAGGCCGAATCCCTGCGCTCCGAGTTCGTCATCGCCGTCATCGGCCACGTGAAACTGCGCGACGCCAACACCATCAACCCGAACATCCCCACCGGCGAAATCGAGGTCGTCGCCGACGAGCTGCGCCTCCTCAACGACTGCAAGCCGCTGCCCTTCTCGCCCTCCGACAACGACATCGCCAACGAAGAGGTGCGCCTCAAGTACCGCTATCTCGACCTGCGCCGCAACGAGATGCAGTACAACATCGAGCTGCGCCACCGCGTCGCGCTCGCCATTCGCGAATACCTCAACGCGCAGGGCTTCTTCGAAATCGAAACGCCGTTCATGACGCGCTCCACGCCCGAAGGCGCGCGCGACTACCTCGTGCCCAGCCGCGTGCATCCCGGCGAGTTCTACGCCCTGCCGCAATCGCCGCAACAGTTCAAGCAGATCCTCATGATCTCCGGCTTCGACAAGTATTTCCAGATCGCGCGCTGCTTCCGCGACGAAGACCTGCGCGCCGACCGCCAGCCCGAGTTCACGCAAATCGATCTCGAGATGAGCTACGCGCGCCCCGAAATGGTTTTCGCCGTCGTCGAAGGCTTCCTCACCGCCGCGCTGGAAGACCATCGGCGTCGACATCGTCACGCCGTTTCCGCGCATGACCTACGACGAGGCCATTCGCCTCTACGGCATCGACAAGCCCGACATGCGCTTGCCCGCGATGTCGGACGTGCGCGTCGGCCTTCGCGCCCGAGAACCTTGCGACGCTCAATGTCGATCCCGACTTGCCGATCGTCGCCATCGTCACGCCGAAAGTCGGCGAGCTCTCGCGCAAAGAGCGCGACGACCTCAAGCTGCTCTTCGGCGACCGCCGCGACGCGAAAGTCTTCGAAGACATCAAGCGCCTGGAGAAATCTTTCCCTGACGCTGTGTCAAAGATTCGCGAAATTGCGAAACCGACTGCCGACGACCTGCTCGTCCTCGTCGCCGGATCAAAGGACCGAGTGCCGTCCAATCCGGTTTAGTGGGCGGGGGTTTTCGCCGACAACCGATAACGCCGACGGAAGCTCCCACGTCTCTCCAAGCGCGAACGCGAGCTCCTCGCAGTCGCCGGACAATTCCGTCTCGCCCTCGGCCAGAAGTTCGCCGCCAGCCACGGCGCCTTCGACCGCCGCGACTTCCGTTTCCTCTGGGTCACCGACTTCCCCATGTTCGAGTGGGACGAGACCGAGGGCCGCTGGAACGCCGCCCACCATCCCTTCACCTCGCCGCACGAAGAAGACATGGGCATCCTCGAGAGCGATCCCGGCGCGGCGCGCTCGCTCGCCTACGACGTGGTGCTCAACGGCACCGAGCTGGGCTCGGGCTCCATTCGTATTCACCGCCAAGACATCCAGAGCATCATCTTCAAGGCGCTGGGCATGTCGCCCGACGAGCAGCAAGCGCGCTTCGGCTACTTCCTCGAGGCGCTGCAATACGGCACGCCCCCCCACGGAGGCATCGCCCTCGGCCTCGACCGCATCGTCATGATCCTCGCCGGCGCCACCAGCCTGCGCGAAGTCATCCCCTTCCCCAAAACCGCCAAAGCCATCGACCTGATGATGGACGCCCCCACTCCCGTGAGCGACAAGCAGCTCAAGGAGCTGGGGATTGCGGTGGTGGCGAAGATAGGACCGCTTGTGAGATAATTCGCCGGTCGGGATGTTTCGTATCAGGGCATGACTTCAGTCATGCCGCACAAGTTCCTGTTTTGAAAGGGCACGACTTCAGTCGTGCCGTACGAGTCCATTTTTATTGTCATTCCGAGCGGGCTTCAGCCCGCGGGCCCGTAGGGCGGAACAAGGATAGCCCAGGACGGAGCGGGGTCCCCGATTCGCCCTTCGTTTGGACGAATTGGGGAAGCGGAGTCCTGGGTAGGATTTCTTTCGATCCCTGAGTCGGTTTTAACCGACGGCATATCTCCGCGAGGGCGTAAGCCCGGGCCCTCAAGAGTTGCCCCGCCGTATTAACGCTTGACGTTAGTAACGCATTGCGATTACTATCGTATGACGTGATCAAAAACTTTCGGGATGCAGACACGGAGCGCTTATGGAAGGAAGAGCGCACCCGTCGCATCCCGGCGGACCTCCGCAAACCCGCGCTCAAGAAACTGCAGATGCTGAACGCGGCCACGGCGCTGACGGATCTGCTAGTTCCGCCCGGCAACCGGCTGGAGCGATTGCGTGGCGACCGCGAAGGCCAATACAGCATTCGCGTCAACGATCAGTACCGCATCTGTTTCGCTGGCGCGAGAGCAACGCCTACGAAGTTGAGATCACGGATTATCACTAAGGAGACACCTATGCCCCGTCAGAAGCAAAAGACGATTGCGTCCCATCCCGGCGAGATTCTGCGCACTGAGTTCATGGAGCCCATGGGAATCACCGCTTACCAACTGTCCAAGGCGCTGCACCTTCCCGGCATCTACGAGATCGTGCGCGGGCAGCGGGCCATCAGCGCCGATGTCGCCCTCCGCTTGGGCAAATACTTTGGCATGACGCCGCAGTTCTGGATGAATCTTCAGACGGACTACGATCTGCGAATCGCAGCCACCACCGCCCCGCTGAATAAGATCAAGACTCGCAAAGCGGCCTAGAGATACGGCGTCGGCACAGGTTAGCGTCCAAGAACAGGACTCGAACCCCCGCCGCGGCGGGCCCAGTGCAGGCTCTGGGCACCCGTGGCCTGACCACCCGCCTTTACGCTAGCGCCTTGTTGATAGTCTTTACAACCGAGTAGAAATGTCCGAAGTGCTCCGGGCCCGGTTTTGCCACCTTTTTGAACTCCTCCAGGAGCAGCTTCTTCAGCCTGTTCTTCGCGCTCTCGGCCTCCTCCTTAATGTTGCTCACAGTGGCTTGAACGAGTGAAGCGTTGGCAGCCGCGCCGAGGTGTATGTGTGTGCTATGAGATCGCTTTCAATGCCGAAACCGTATGACCACGAACAACCGCGTGCCCCGCGCCGCGACCGCTGCGCGCGTGTGCGGCTAACTGACTCGATACTCACCGCTAACCCCTACTCGCACACATGGATACATATAAACTCAATGGTCTCAATCACATACCAGCAATTTCCTGCTAAGCCCTTGAAAATAAACGAAGCCCTCGTATCCTTCGTCTCAGTCGCGCATCCGATTAGCGAGAGGTTTCGTACTTCTAGGTATGCACAAACTCAGTCGTCTGTTTCCTTTCGTTTTGGCTTTCGGCATCATCATCTCGTTTGTGGCTTGGACTAACGCATGCTGCGCCGCCCAGTGCGCCGATTCCGGCCGCCAGGGTCGACGCTCCCCTGGCCGCCGCGCCCGGCAAGCAAACTGCCGTCTTCGCGGGAGGATGCTTCTGGGGCACGCAGTCAGTCTTTGAGCGCGTGAAAGGCGTGGTGAAAACTACGGCGGGATACTCCGGCGGCTCGGCGAAGACCGCCACCTACGACCAGGTCTCCAGCGAAACCACCGGGCACGCCGAGTCGGTCGAGGTGGTTTACGATCCTTCGAAGATTACCTACGGCGAACTGCTGCGCATCTTCTTCTCCGTGGTGCACGATCCCACGCAGCTCAACCGCCAGGGCCCTGATGTCGGAACCTCGTACCGCTCGGCCATCTTCTATACCAATGACGAGCAGAAGCGAATTGCCACAGCGTACATCGCGCAGCTGGATGCGGCCAAGGTGTTTCCCAAGGCGATCGTCACAGAAGTCACTCCGCTGAAGGGCTTTTATCGCGCCGAAGATTACCACCAGGACTATGCGCTCCACCATGAAGACGACCCGTATATCCAGGTGTGCGATGTGCCCAAGATCAAGGCGCTGAAGCAGCAGTTTCCGGAGCTGTTTGTGGAGTATCAGGGGAAGTGACACGTAGATGAAGAAGTGGAACTTTCGCTATTGGCGCTTGGGCTTGCTTTTGCCCTCGAGGTTGAGCGCCACGGCAGCGCGGATGAGGTCCTTCAAGGCCGCCTCGTTGATCTTGTCGCCTTCGTGAATGTCGATCGCGCGCCTGACATTCCCCTCGAGGCTGGAGTTGAACAGACCCGACGGGTCGGGCAACGAGGCGCCTTTGGCAAATGTCAGCTTGACGACGCTCTTGTACGTCTCCCCCGTGCACACGATGCCGCCGTGGGAAAAGACGGGAGTGCCCGGCGATGTCGCCTTGGCCCACTTCAACTCTTCGACGATCTCGGGATCCGCTTTGTGGATGATGCCGCGCACTTTGGCGAACGTCTTCCCGCGCCAGTCGCCAAGTTGCTTGATCTTCTCGTCGATTAAGGCAGAGGCGGATTCCATCAGAGTGTCCTTTTCCGGTAAAGCTCCAACTTTCGCGCTTACTTTAGATGCGCTTAGCGTAACCTGCAACCTCGGGAAGTGTAAGCGATTCTCACGCGGAAGGAGCCGAGTACGACAGCTCAACAAATCCGTTCTTGTAAGCGACCACGTTCTTCAGATCCCAGTGCTCCTCGGTCAGGGAACTTCCGAACAACCGGAGTCCCTCACCCAACAGGACAGGCGCGATCGTCAACTTGATTTCGTCCACCAAGCCGAGTTCGAGAAAACGCTGGCACAAGATGGCTCCCCCTACCAGCCAGATGTTTCGATATCGGGGCGCGAGAATCTCGTTGACCAACTTCTTGAGATCGCCCGAATAAAACTCAACGCTCTTCTTCGGAGACGTCAGCTCTCTGTTTGTGATCACGACGGTGGGGGTGTCACCATAGGGCCAGCCTAGTTCAAGCGCGTGTTCATAGGTGCGGGAGCCCATCACATAACAGTCGATAGCTTTGACGAACGCGGCAATTTCTTCCTGCGAAATGGAAACCCCAGCTTCGTAGATGCTTCCGGTGTCGAGCCAGGATACACTGTTGTCCGTCTTCGCGATGAAACCATCCAAACTGGAAACCACGTGCAAGATGACACTTCGTTCTTTTGCATTGCCGTAGCTGCGTGACATAGTTCCTCGTCGGCCGGATGAGAGGTCCGAAGGAGATCAAGGAATAATCTTGATGTCGCCTTTGAATTCGTGATAGTTGCGGAAGTCAATGACGTTGTGACTGCAGTAGCTGGTACCCCGTTGACAACCCAAACTCTCTGCATGAACCGGAAGCAGAAACGATTTCTCGCCAACCAATACGTATGAATAATCAATCGCGGATTCGACCGAATCCATCGGGAAATCTGAGGGTATGTTGCGGGCCTGCATCTCGATACGCAGGACTCGCGCGGTATTCGGATCCACCCATACGGAGCCTGCGTAAGCTGCGACCACAGTCTGAGAGCCAGCGGACAACCTCCAGTGGGAATATTCACTCCGCACTTGAAAGTCGTAAACCTGAGCGCGGAAACCCGAAATGGTAGTCGAACGGCCAGAACTGAACTGCGCCCTTGAAGCGGGGTCAAAAAGATCCAGCAGTGATGGATGCAAATTCTCCGGTGGACCAGGACCCATCGATATCCTGCAGGTGCTTGTCGGTGGGGCGGTTATTGATCTTCACGTTACGATAACTCTCCTCCCCGTCCTCGTAAATGATTTCAGCCGACACCAAGTCCTGGGGCACTTTCTCCCCGCGGCCTTGCTGGGTAAACCGCGACATGTACTCCTGGCAAATAAAGTTGGGAAGCTTCTGGGAAAACTGGAACGCCGCTTCCCTGGCCCTTTCGATCAAGGGTGCGGATGGGGGCAGCGAAGGCGTGGTTCCGGAGTCCGCAGTGCCCGACTCAGCTGGCGGCGGTTCCGGACACGGAGGCAGAGCAGGCTGTGTGCCCCGTTTTAAAGTGGGAACGTCGGAGCAAGGAGGCGTACTCGGTGCTTGCGATTGTGTTTGAGGCGGCGGAGTGGCCTTGGCCGGCGTCGTGGCCAAAGCAAGCGCAAAGACGACCATGGCGCCAGCCAGGCGAAGCCAGCGCCCCAAGCGGCATCCATTCACAGACTCACCTTCTCTTGAATTTAGCACAATTCGCCGGGCTGTCGGTTCACTCGGTGCGTTGCGCACTGCTCCACTTGGTGGCGTATGGCAGCATGAACAAGTACATACCGGTGAAAAATTGCAAAGGCGAGCATGGCCGCCGCCAACAGGCCCAGTTTAGCGGTGTACTTTCCCTGCACCACGGCTATTCCGTTAATGATGACGGCCACCGTAAAGGCGATGGACAGCCAGCGGTGGGTCTGCTGAATCCATTTGTTCCAGTTCATGGTTTTGCGATCCACCTCGATTCACGATTCTTGAGGGGCCTTAGGCGGCCAGTTGGGCGGTTCAATGCCGAACTGCTTGGAGTACTCGGCGTGCAATCGCTGCCAGCCGACCTTCATGGCCTCGGGGCCGACGATGCGACCGAGCGGAGTTCCGCTCAGCAGCCGATCCAGAACATCGAAACAGATGTGCCACCCGGCAGCACCCATGGCGATGAAGCGGTGACCGATGTTGGTCCACAGCGTCAGACGCGTACCACCATCTAAGGGTTCGAGTTCCCAGCGCATATCGTGGTCACCCCAGTTGTACTCAAGCACCTCGGGAGCGTCGGCTCGTGTGACTGTCGTTTCGGAAACCTGCGGCTTGGGCGCTGCCACCGTGGTGAGCTTCACCTTGGATCCAACCGTACTCAAGTTCCCATCGGCCTCAAAGGGCGCCCACTCCCGCAAATGCGCTGAGTCGGTGAGCGCCTGCCAGACTTTTTCCGGCGGGTGGCGGAGTTCTCGGACGAGAACCAGCGTCCACCTGTCTCCGTCCTTTTCTATGTGCGCGCCGCTGGCCGGGCCCGGTGTGTATTGCTCGGGGTAAGTCATCTTTGAGTTCTCCTAATACGGCCGGTCTACCAACGCTTCAACTGAGTGACCTGAATGAGGTTGCCGCAGGTGTCGTTCAGCATGGCGATGGTCGATGCTGTCACGTCGGTGGGTGGCATGGTGAACTCGGCGCCATGTGCTTTCATACGTTCGTAATCGGCCTGCACGTCGTCGGTATAAAACATGGCCGCGGGCTGGCTCTGCTGAAACAGCGCCTGTTGATATGCTTTGGCCGCGGGGTTGTTGTTGAGCGCCAGCTGCAGCTGAGTGCCGTCGGGCTCCTCAGGCGAGCCAACGGTCAGCCAGCGAAATGGGCCATTGCTGAAATCGGCCTTCTTCTCGAAGCCCAGCACTTCGGTATAGAAGCGCAAGGCCTTGTCCTGGTCGTCCACGTAAACGCTGGTCAGTTTGATTTTCATTTCGTTTCTCCTTTGTCAGGTTTGCGGTTTGGGCCGCGTTGTTTTTTTTCGGTCTTCCTTTTCGCCGATGTTGGCGGATTCATGCGGTCGAGGTGGCGTTCCAGAGCATCCAAGTGAGTGGACCAGAACCGACGGAACTGGGCCAGCCAGGCATCCACCTCCTGAAATGGTTCGGGTTTCAGCCGGTAGAGACGGCGCTGCGCATCTACCGTGGATTCCACGAAACCGGCGTCGCGCAGCACGCGCAAGTGCTTGGACACGGTGGGCTGTGGCATACGAAGTTGACGCTCGATCTCTCCCACCGACTGTTGCGACGAGGCCAGGAGGCCCAATATCGCGCGGCGGTTTGGCTCGGCAATGATGTCGAAGGCGGACTCCACGTTTTTTATATACTCTATAAAGCATATACCTGTCAAGGTATATATACGATGAGGCTTGGGCTCTGATTTCAGTCGGTCTCGCCTGGTTGCGGATGAGTCTGAGATTCCCGGCTAGAATTACCGGTAAGTAGGTCGGTCAGCCCGAGTTTTTCTGGTTTGGCATTGGGGGTTGTCATGTCGGCGAATGAGATCAAACACGTTCTTCTGTGGTGTGTCGGAATTAACTATGCGGTGCTACTCATTTGGTCAGGCGTCTTTCTTTTCGCCCATGACTGGATGTATCGGCTGCATACACGCTGGTTTAAGCTCCCGGTTGAGACCTTTGATGCACTTCACTACGCATGTCTTGCGGTCTACAAGATCGGCATATTCTTGTTCAACCTGGTGCCACTCATTGCACTGTGGTTGGCTTCGTGACTGGTCCGGCGAACGCACCGACGAACACCTGACTCTGACCAGATATCCAGAGAAACGGAGTGCAGAATGTCTAGCGATTCAAATTTGCCAGCACAAGCCGGGGCGGCGATTCCGCCAGACGATCCTCGCCGTCAATTAGTGGCCGCCGATGCTAACAGCAACCTTCCGCATATCGGAGTGGTTGGGGATACGTACACCATCCTTCTCGCTGGCAAAGACACGGCTGGCCGCTTCTGCCTGATCGACATGCACGTGCCTCCGGGTGGTGGCCCGCCCCCACATCGTCATGATTTCGAAGAGACGTTCTCGATACTCGAGGGCGAGTTGGAGGCTACCTTCCGCGGCGAGAAGCACGTGGTGCGGATGGACGAGACGATTCATATCCCGGCAAACGCGCCGCATCAGTTTCACAACTCGTCTGCGCAGCCGGTGAGAATGCTCTGCATCTGTTCACCGGCGGGCCAGGAGGAATTCTTTCTGGCGCTGGGTGTTCCGGTCGCTACGCGCACAACGCCTCCGCCAAAGCTGGAGGGCGCGGAGGAAATAGAGTTCAGGGCGAAGGCGGCCGCGCTGGCTCCGAAGTATCGGACGGAGTTGCTGCGGCAGGCCTGACGCCCTACACATTCGAAAAACGGGAATGTGCGGGCCCGGCACGGGGATTTGATACGTCAGCACCGCGCCCCGGTATCGTCGCGACCCCAAGTTCCGCTAGAATCACAACTTGCAGATTTATCCCTCCAAAGCGATTGCGCCCGTCATGTCGCGCCGGGGAGCGCGGGGCCTATGCATCGATTGAATCGACTGTTGCACTACGTCAGGCCGTATTGGTTTTATGTTGCGGCTTCCGTAGTGTCGATGGCGCTGGTGGGACTGCTGGACGCCTTTCGGCTGCTGCTGATCGGGCCTATCTTTGATTCTGTACTGAACCCCGGATCGCCGGCACACGAGCTGCACCTTCTGCCGAACTCCCGCTGGTCGCTGCAGTTGAACTGGTTTGTCCCTGAGCACTTCCACAACGTGTGGACGATTGTGGCCTTCGCGCTGGTGGCGGCCACGGTGCTAAAGGGCGTGTTCGATTACCTGGGCACGTACCTGGTGAACTATGCCGGCTTCGGCATGATCACTGACCTGCGAAATGATTTGTACAACGCTACTCTGCGGCGTTCGGTGGCGTTTTTTCAGAAGCACTCAACGGGCACGCTCTTGTCAGCGCTGGTGAACGACATGGAGCGCGTGCAGTACGCCATGTCCACAGTGCTGGCTGAGTTCCTGCAGCAGTTTTTTACACTCATCTTTACGGCGTGCGTCGTAGTTCTGCTGGGCGGGCGGCTGGCGTGGGTGCTGATGCTGTTCGTGCCGTTTGTGCTGGGATCGGTGCGGCGCATCGGACAACGGGTACGGACGACCACCCGCAAGGGACAGGACAAGCTGGCGGAGATCCAGAACATCCTGCACGAAACCATCACTGGAGTACGCATCGTGAAGGCGTTCTCGATGGAGGCGTGGGAGACGAAGCGTTTCCGCGAGGCAGCCAAGCGGCTGTTCCGGGCCAATTTGCGGTCAGTCAGTGCCGCTGCTATCAGTTCGCCCATGATGGACATCTTCGGGGCGATAGCGATCGCGCTGCTGATTCTGATGGGGCGTGAGTACATCAAGCACGGCATCTTTACCGAGGGCGTGTTCCTGGCGTTCATCGTGGCGGTGTTCAAGCTGTACGAGCCGGTGCGCAAGTTCGCCCAGTTCAATAACAACTTTCAGCAGGCGCTGGGAGCGTCGTCGGCTATTTTTGACTTTCTCGATGCGCATGACGAAGTTCGGGAGAAGCAGGGCGCGACGACGCTGCCACCGTTCCACCAGGGGATCCGGTTCGAACATGCGTACTTCAGCTACCGCGACGGCGAAGACCATCGTGAGGTGCTACACGACATCAACCTGTCGGTTGCACCGGGTGAAGTGGTGGCGATCGTGGGATCGAGCGGATCGGGCAAGACGACGCTCGTGCATCTGCTGCCGCGATTCTTCGACGTGACGCGCGGCAAACTGCTCATCGACGGCCATGATGTGCGCGACCTCACGGTTGCGTCACTGCGGTCGGAGATTGCCATCGTTACGCAGGACACGATCCTGTTTAACGACACGGTGCGCAACAACATTGCCTACGGACAACCGACGGTACCGAAGGAAAAAGTGGAAGAGGCGGCACGCGCCGCGCTGGCCCATGAATTCATCATGGGACTGCCAGGTGGATATGAAGCGATCATCGGGGAGCGAGGGCTGCGGCTGAGCGGCGGTGAACGCCAGCGGCTGTCGATTGCACGCGCTATTCTAAAGAATGCACCCATCCTCATTCTTGATGAAGCGACTTCGGCGCTCGACACAGAGAGTGAGTCGCTGGTGCAGACAGCGCTGCAAAACCTGATGACGGGGCGGACGGTGTTTGTCATCGCGCATAGGCTGTCGACGGTGCGGCGAGCTGATCGTATTCTGGTGCTCGAAAGCGGGATGATTACCGATGAAGGCACGCACGAGCGGTTGATGGCGCACACCGGCACGTATCGAAGGCTGTACGATTTGCAATTCGTGGATGTGGAAATCGCGAATGGGAGCGAGTGAGTCGAACATGGAAATCCGCTCGATGACAGGCTACGCGCAGGTGAAATCGCACGTGAGTGACGAGCTCACGCTGGCGCTTAGCTTGAAGTCGGTGAACCACCGCTTCCTGGATTTACACCTGAGGATCCCAAACGAGTTGGACGCTATTGAGATAAAGGTGCGACGCGTATTGAAGGAGCGACTGCATCGCGGGCACATCGAGGTCACCCTCAGTTTGGAGCGTACCGGCGGAGCGACGTTTGCGGTCAATCGCGAGCTGGTCGGCGGCTATCTACGGGCGTTTCGCGAGGCCGCCGAAGAGTTTGGCGTCAGCGCAGAGCCAGACTTGAATGCAGTGCTGAAGCTGCCGGGCGCACTGAATGCGGCCGAGTCGGGCGATGCCACTGACGAACTGGAAAAGCAAGTGACCGGTGCGCTAGAACAGGCCATCGAACGGCTCAACCGCATGCGAGGAGAAGAAGGCCGCGGCGCGGTGGCGGAGTTGCGCGAGCGCATGCAGCACTTGTCGAAGGCGACCCAGGAAGTGGAGTCACTGCGGCACAAGGTACTGAAGGCGTATCACGATAAAGTGTATGGACGTATGCAGGAGTTGATCGGCGCGCATGCCGACCCTGATCGAATTTTGCAGGAAGCGGCCATGTTGGCCGAGCGCAGCGACATCCAGGAAGAACTGGTGCGGATGAAGAACCACATCCAGCATTTTCTGTCGCACCTGGACGGCGGCGGCGAGGTCGGAAAGAAGCTCGATTTTCTGCTGCAGGAGATGAACCGCGAGGCCAACACGCTGCTGTCGAAGACCACGGGCGTTGCGGGAGAGGCGTTGCGCATCACCGAACAGGGGTTGGCGATGAAGTCGGAAATCGAGAAGGCCCGCGAGCAGGTCCAAAATCTTGAGTGAACTGCGAATGAGTGGGATCGTGTTCATCATTTCGGCGCCTTCGGGTTCGGGCAAATCGACGCTGACGGCTGAGCTACGGAGGCTGGTACCTGGCCTGGAGTTTTCCATCAGCTATACGACGCGCGCGCCGCGGGGCAGCGAACAGAACGGGCGCGAGTACTTCTTTATTACGCGCGAAGAGTTCGTGAAAATGATCGGCGAGGGACAGTTCCTGGAATACGCCGAGGTTTTCGGCAACTATTACGGGACGGCACGCAGCTTTTTACGCGAGGCTTTCGCACGTGGGAACGACCTGATCCTCGACATCGACGTACAGGGCGCAGCGCAGGTGAAGCACAAACTGGCGGAGGCGGTGAGCATCTTTATTCTTCCGCCGTCTCGTGAAGAGCTGGAACGAAGGCTGCGGCGCCGGACGTTGGCGGAAAACGAAACGCGCCGCGAGTTGACGGGCGAGGGGAAACGGCCGGAAGAGATCGAGGCAATTATCCAGCGGCGGTTGCAGGAAGCCTCGCGCGAGATTGAGAATTATTCGGAGTATGACTATATTTTGGTGAATGAAAAAGTAGAGCCGGCCATCGACGTCTTGCAGGCGATCGTGAAAGCTGAGCGGGTGAAGCGCTCGCCGGAGCCGCAAAGGGCCGGGGATGAACAGGTGCTGGCAACCGCCGAGATGGCAGAACGGCGGCACATGATGGAGCAGGTGCAGACGATTCTTGCAACATTTGACCTTTCGAGTTCTCATACCGCAACGGAGTGACGCATGGACTTAGCTGATGGATTCGATAGCAAGTATCGGTATGTTCTGGTGGCAGCGAGACGGGCGCGTCAATTGCAAAACGGCGCACGTCCAGTGGTGGAACCGCACTCCGGCAAGGCATGCCGCATTGCGGAAGAAGAAATCAACGCGGGGAAGGTGAAGTGGGAGATACCGGAGGCGGGGAAGACACCCGCCGAGGTGGCTGAGGAACTGATCACGGGTGCTGTGGGCGGCGAGGCGGACGATTAAAACACTGTTGCGAGTTGTCCTTTAAAGACGTTGACACTGGTTTCCGCATCTAAAGACTTATGAAAGTCGCGCTGGGAGTGACGGGAGGCATCGCCGCCTACAAGGCCGCGGAGATCGTGCGCCTGCTGCAGGAGCGCGGCGTGCGGGTGCAGGTCGTCATGACCGATGCGGCGCAGGAGTTTGTGCGGCCGCTGACCTTTGCGGCGCTTTCGGGCGAGAAAGTAATCACCGGACTTTTCTCAGCGGGCGAAGAGCAGCCCAACCTCGACTCTGCGGTTGAACATATCGCGGTGGCGCAATCAATTGACGCATTGCTGGTCGCACCCGCTACAGCTGATACAGTCGCAAAGTTTGCTCAGGGTATCGCCAACGATTTTCTTTCCACGCTTTATCTTGCGACCAAAGCACCGGTGATCGTAGCGCCGGCGATGAACGTGAACATGTGGGAGCATCCGGCGACGCGGGCCAACCTGGAAGTGCTGCGACAGTGCGGAGTGTGTATCGTCGAACCCGACAGTGGCTACCTGGCTTGCGGCATGATTGGAGCTGGGCGACTGGCCGAGCCGGAGCACATTGTCGCGGCGACCTTAGAGAGACTTGGGATTGCGCAGGATCTGGCGGGCGAGACGGTTCTGGTCACGGCAGGACCGACGCATGAGCCGGTCGATCCGGTGAGGTACATCGGCAACCGGTCGAGCGGGAAAATGGGGTATGCGCTGGCGGAAGCTGCGCTGCGGCGCGGAGCGAGAGTGATTTTGGTAAGCGGCCCGACGGCACTGACGCCTCCGTCAGCGGTGGAGACCATCTTTGTCGAAACAGCGCGGCAGATGCGCACTGCCGTGCTGGACCGCTGGGAGCGAGCGAGCATCATTATTATGGCGGCGGCGGTGGGCGACTATCACGTGAAGAACGCCGCGGCGGAGAAGATCAAACGCAGCGGAGCGATTGAACTGCAACTTGAGCCCAACCCGGACATACTGGCTGACCTAGGCAGCCTGCGACAGGCTACGGGCAAACATCTGCCGCTGTTAATTGGCTTCGCCGCAGAGACCGAGCACCTACTGGAGAACGCGCACACCAAACTGGCGAAGAAGCAAGTGGACGCCATCGTGCTCAACGATGTTTCGCGTACGGACATCGGATTTAATTCCGATCGGAACGAGGTCACAATTGTGACGGCGACGGAAACAATCGCGGTTCCGGAAGCGAGCAAGTTGAACGTTGCACAGAAAATTCTCGAGACCGCAGTTCGCATGCGGCGGCGACAGGCTACACTGGTGGCGTCACCGGTTCGTAGCTGATGGCCCTCGATCCCACAAGAAAAAATGCGATCCGCGAACGGCTGAGCTTCTATCGCGAGCTTGGCATTGGACCCTTGTACCGGCGGGCGGTATCTGGCCAGTCGCAACCCCAAGACATGGGCGAAGAGCTGGTCGGGGCGATGGAGACAGTCGAAGACGAAATATCGGCAGCACAGGAACAATCTGCGCGGGAGGCCTACTTGCCGACCGGCGACGATCGCGACGCGAAGTTGCGCATCATTCTGGATGACATTGGTCCGAACTGCCAGCGGTGCAAGCTAGGCAGGCTGGGACGCAAGCAGATCGTATTCGGCACCGGCGACCCCCACGCGGAGCTGATGTTCGTTGGAGAAGGGCCGGGCGCCGATGAAGATGAGCAGGGCCTGCCATTCGTGGGACGCGCCGGACAACTGCTCAACAACATGATTACAGCGATGGGATTGAAGCGCGAACAGGTGTACATCGCCAACATCGTAAAGTGTCGACCGCCGAGCAATCGCACGCCCGAGCGCGACGAGTGCGACACGTGTTCGCCGTTCCTGATGCGGCAGATTCGCGCGGTGCGGCCGAAGGTGATCGTAGCGCTCGGTGCCACCGCCGCGAAAAACCTGTTGGGACTGAATGATTCCATGGCATCGTTGCGGGGGCGCTTCTACGATTTCTCCCCCAAACGCTCGCTAACCGAAACGGACGAGCCATTCGATTGCAAGCTGGCGGTCACGTACCATCCAGCGTTTTTGCTGCGTGATCCGCGACAGAAGGGTGAGGCGTGGAAAGACTTGCAGATGGTAATGAACTTTCTGGGGCTGCAACCACCGGCGCGCACCAATAAAGACGCTGAGGGCAGCTAGCGCGCCATGCCACGGTTCTGTGATGTGGCGGTGCCGGTTCCGCTCGACGCCACGTTTACCTATTCCATTCCCGACGAGTTGCCCGAGCCGTGCATCGGCGGGCGGGTGATTGTTCCCTTCCGCGAGAAGCGGCTGTGCGGCATTGTTGCGGAAGTGCACGACCGCGAACCGAGCTTCAAAGCCAAGCCCGTACAGCAGGTGCTGGATCTGACTCCGGCGCTGACGGCGGAGCTAATGCAACTGGGCCGCTGGATCGCGCATTATTACATCGCGCCGATCGGCGAAGTGTTTCGGACCATGCTTCCGCTCTCGGCAGAGTTTCGGCGAGCTACGGGATATCACATCACGGACAAGGGGCTCGAGGCACTGCATGCGGCCTCGACGGTGGGCTCATCTCTGCGCGCGCGTGTGGAACCGCAACAGCAGATGAAAGAGTATGCCGTACTCAACCGTCTGGCCGACGGCGAGGTGATGCGTGAGGCTTCTCTGCGCTCCTCGTCTGGCGCGCCGCGGGCGGTGCTGTTGGGACTGCTGCGCAAGAAGTGGATTGCGCGCGAAGACCTGAGCGGTGTACGCGATGCGAGCCGGAATATTCAGATCGCGGCGCTGAAGACAGTCGAGGGAAAGCTGAACGCCAACCAGCAGACAATCGTCGATTACCTGCGGCAGCGGCCAGAGCCGCGCGCGCCGGTGTCGGCACTGCGGGACTTGGCGGTTCCGCGGACGACGTTACAGACCTTAGTGCGGCGCGGCATCGTCGCGCTCAGCGAGGAGCCGGCCGGCTTTCGCATGTCTGGCCTGAAACCTCGCAAGTTGGAGTTTCTTTTCAATCCGGCGCAGAAAGCGGCGCTCGAGCAGATTAACGCGGCGGTCGACGAGCGGCAGTTTCTGCCCATGCTGCTACATGGCGTAACAGGATCAGGTAAGACTGCGGTGTATCTGTCGGCCATGCAGGCGATGCTTGCCAAGGGACGCTCGGCGATCCTGCTGGTTCCGGAAATCGGGCTGACGCCGGCGATGGCTGCTGATTTGCACCAAGTCTTTGGGGATGAGGTCGCGATTCTGCATTCCGCGCTCACGGATGACGAGCGTGCTGGGCAGTGGAAACGCATCCGCAATGGTGAGTCCCACATTGTGGTAGGCACACGTTCGGCGGTGTTCGCACCGGTGCCCGACCTGGCGCTAGTCGTGGTCGACGAGGAACATGATCACTCCTACAAGCAGGATGAGACGCCGCGCTATCACGCGCGTGACGTGGCGGTGATGCGTGCCAAAATGACGAACGCCGTGGTGGTGCTAGGTTCGGCCACGCCGTCGCTGGAAACTTACTACAACGCGCAACAGGGAAAGTACAAGCTGATTGAGTTGGCTGAGCGCATCGAGAAGCGTCCACTGCCCGAGGTGGAGATTATCGACATGCGGGCGGAGTTCCAGCAGACGAAGACAGACCAGGTGCTGTCGGGCAAGTTGGTCGAGGAAATTGGCGAGCGGCTATCGCGCAACGAGCAGGTAATGGTACTGCTCAACCGGCGCGGGTATTCAGCCTTCGTGTTGTGCCGCGAGTGTGGCGAGACGGTGCAATGCAAGAACTGCGCCATCGCGATGACCTACCACAAGCGCGAACACCGGCTCATCTGCCATTACTGTGGGTTCGTACGGTCGGCGCCGAAGACGTGTCCGAAGTGCGGCAGTGAGTACGTGCAATATCTCGGCACGGGTTCCGAAAAGCTGGAGCAGATGCTGCACGGGCTATTTCCGCAAGCGCGCATCGGCCGGTTGGATCGCGACACGGTGCGCGGGCGCGACGACCTGGAGCGCATCCTGAGTGCGCTGCACGCGGGCGAGATTGACCTGCTGGTGGGCACGCAGATGATCGCCAAGGGACACGACATTCCCAACGTGACGCTTGTGGGGGTGGTGGGATCGGATGCGGCGTTGGGATTTCCGGATTTTCGCGCGGCTGAGCGGACGTTTCAGTTGTTGACGCAGGTGGCGGGACGCGCCGGACGCGGCGATACTCTGGGAAAAGTGGTGCTGCAGACGTTTTTCACCGACCACTACGCGATTCAGTTTGCGGCGGCACACGATTATCGCGGATTCTATGAGAAGGAGGCTCGGTTCCGTAGCTGGATGCACTATCCACCGTTCAACGCCGTGAGCAACGTGATCGTGCGGAGCACTAAATTGGATGAAGCGCTGACTTGGTCGGGCATCCTGGGCAAGTGGTTTGAGGCGACTCGACTAGAAGGGGTTCGCGTGATGGGACCGGCCGCAGCACCGATCTTGAGGCTGAAGACGGAATACCGGTATCACTTCCTCTTGAAGTCCTCGAGCCGCGAGCGCATGAACACAGCGCTTCGAGCGATGATCGAGCACGCCGTGGAGAAGAAGATTCCGCGGACGAACCTTGTGGTGGACGTGGACGCGCTGTCGCTGACCTAACCGGCGTCTTTCGGCCATTCCTTGAGAGCTTTGCGAAGCTGCACGAGTTGGCCAAGATGGTAGGCGGTGTGGTCGGCGATCAGCATCGCCTCGCGCATCAGGGTTTGGCCTTGGCTGCGAGGGAACGGGTCCAACAGCGGACGCGAGCGGTCCAGGACCATAGCTCGCATCTCCTCAACCAAGTCGAAGACCGACGAGATAGACTGGTCCCACGCTTCGTCCTGCGGCGGGGCAGGCGTGATCGGCCAGTAGCCCTTGGGCCACGGCGGCGATTTGTGGCGGGCATCCTTGGTGAATTCGACGATGTCCCAGAGAGCGATGCGCATGTGCTCGACGAGTTCCCACGCCGAGTGGGAGAAGCCGGGCGGGATCTCGCCGCGCAGGTCGATAGGAAAGTCGGCAACGGCAGTACGGAAGTCGGCATGCGCCTCGCCCCAATCAAGAGCTTTCGCAAGTTGTTGACGAAGTTGCTGGTCGTGGGTCATGGGCCTCCTGCGGCGCGCGGAAATATGGTAGCAGGTGAGGCAAGAGCGGTGGTCAGTGATCAGTGGCCAATCAGGTTGACCCCTCAAGTTCCCTTCCTCATCTGCCCAAGATGACAGCTTAAGCAAGGTTGCGAGTAAAATAGCGGTATTCGGCGAGGATGGTACAAGGATTAATCTGGTACGCTCCAGTGCCGCGCGGACATTCGATTTTCCATGCCACAAATAGGTAGTTTCACGCTTCTTCTGGCTCTGGCGCTCGCGGCGTATTCGTTCATCGCCGGGGTGCTGGCGCTCTATCGCAAAGATGATCGCCTGACGGAGACGGCGCGGCGCGCGGGCATCGCGTGCTGGGCCGCGGTCACTGTCGCCGCGTTCGCGCTGGTGATGGCGGCGTTCGGCAACGACTTCTCGGTCGCCTACATCTTGCATCACAGTAATCGCGACCTGCCTATCGCGTACAAGTTTGCAGCACTATGGTCAGGACAGGAAGGTTCGCTACTACTGTGGGCGTGGCTACTGTCGACCTACGGGCTGGTAATGCGCCTACGGTACAAGGTCGATCCGCAGCTCACCGCGTACGCGTCGGCGATTGTCGCAGCCGTGCAAGTGTTCTTCCTGCTGCTGGTGAATTTCGCCGCGCACCCCTTCGGGCTGGTCAAGGGCACGATTCCTCCCGACGGCAATGGGCTGAATCCGCTGCTGCAGTATCCCGAGATGGTGATCCATCCGCCGATGCTTTACCTCGGGTACGTAGGCGTGACCGCGCCGTTCGCGTTTGCGCTGGGCGCGCTGATCATGAAGTATCCCGGCGAAAAGTGGATCCACATCACTCGCCGATGGACCATGGTGGCGTGGCTGTTTCTGACCTGCGGCGTCTTCCTGGGCGCGCACTGGGCCTACGCCGTGCTCGGTTGGGGCGGCTACTGGGGATGGGACCCGGTGGAAAACGCGTCAATCCTGCCATGGCTGACGATGACCGCATTTCTGCATTCGGTGATGATGCAGGAAAAGCGCGGCATGATGAAGATGTGGAACATGTGGCTCATCTTTACCACGTTCCTGCTGGCCATCTTTGGAACGTTTCTGACGCGCAGCGGCGTGGTCAGCTCGGTGCACGCCTTCGCGCAGTCGGGCATCGGCATCTGGTTCGTGTGGTTCCTGGCCATCGCGTTCGCTACCTGCGTGTTCTTCTTCGTGCGCAATCGCGACACACTCAAGAGCGAGCACCGACTGGATTCGCTGATCTCGCGTGAGTCCAGCTTTCTGTTCAACAACCTGGTGCTACTGGTGGCCTGCTTCGCGGTATTGTGGGGCACGCTGTTCCCGGTGCTGTCAGAGTGGGTAACCGGCAGCAAGGTGACAGTGGGTCCGCCATTCTTCAACCGTGTCAACGTTCCCATCGGGCTGTTTCTGCTGTTTTTGACCGCGGTCGGACCGCTCTTGGCGTGGCGTCAGACATCGTGGGACAGCCTGCGACGCAACTTCCTGTGGCCGACGATTATCGCAGTGGGGACGGCCATTGCGCTCATCGCCGGAGGCATGCGGCCGTGGCAGGAGAGCGCGTACTTCTACTCGCTGATGGCGATCTCGCTGGCGGCGCTGGTGGCGGCGACAATCGTCGGCGAGTTCTGGCGCGGCGGACGGGTGATCGCGCGCCAGCAACACACCAACGTCTTGACCGGCATGGTGCAGATCACCCGCCGTAACACTCGCCGCTACGGTGGGTACATAGTGCACTTCGGCATCATCCTGATCGTGATTGGCTTTGCCGGCCTGCCCTTCAACCAGGACAAAGAGCAGGAGATGAACTACGGCGACAAGATGCAGATCGCCGGCTTCACGCTGGTGTGCCAGTCATATACGCAGGACGACAACCCGAACTACAGCAGCGAGTGGGCCGTCCTCGACGTGTACGAGAACGGCAAGAAGATCGACACCATGTACCCGGAGCGCCGGTTTTATAAGGCCAGCGAGCAGACATCGACCATCGTGGCCGACCGCTCACGGCCCAACCAGGATCTGTACCTCGTGTACACCGGGAAGAACCCCGATACGGGCAAACCGATCATCAGGGCGCACGTGAATCCGCTGGTGATGTGGATCTGGATTGGCGTGGTGGTGGTGGGATTCGGGACCGTGCTGGCGCTGATTCCGAGTACCAAGCCAGCGAGGTATGCGGTGACGGCGAAAGAGCGCGAAGCGGCAGAAGTGGCGAAGAGAGGGGCCGTGGAGGTGGGAGGAGATTGACGTCGGTGAGCAATTGTCGCTTGGAGAAGGGGTTTAGAAAGTTGGGATTCACACCTTGAAGCTGGAAACTCGAAACTCGAAACTTCTGCGTGCTGGTCAACTGCTACTCATAGCAGTGCTGGCGATCGGCTTTATGGGCGCCGACACCGATGCGCGCTTCACTAAGCTCGGGCACCAGCTCATGTGCATGTGCGGTTGCAACCAGATTTTGCTGGAGTGCAACCACGTGGGCTGCGCCTACTCGGAGCGCATGCGCAACGAACTGACGGCGGCGCTAGAGCGCGGCGACAGCGATTCGCTGGTGTTGCAAAGCTTCGTGCAGAAATATGGCAACACGGTGCTGGCGGCGCCAACTGGCAGCGGGTTTAACGTGGTGGCCTGGATTACACCGTTCGCGGTGTTCATCCTGGCGACGGCGCTGGCGGTTTGGCTGGTACGAATGTGGAAAGCGCGCCCCGTGGCCCAGCTGGTAGCGCGACCCCACCTGCGCGCTGACGAACTCGATGCCCTGCGTAAACGCGCGCGCGAGGAGACCGAATTTTGATGCATGCCCTGATGTTGATTGCCGAGGCAGCGAGCGAAACGCCGTCCATCTTGTTCGGCTGCGCGCTGTTTGCGGCGGCGTTGTTTGTGTACGTGTTCTACGAGCCGGGCGACATCGACGCCGGCGAGGCCAAGACTCGCCACGGGTATTTGCAGGAACGCAAGGACGCGACCTACGAAAACCTGCGCGACTTGAACTTTGAGTACAAGGCCGGCAAGTTGAGTGAGCAGGACTACGCTTTGCAGCGCGCCGCGCTCGAAGATGAAGCAGCAGCGATTCTGGCGGAGATGGAGACAATCGAGAGCGGCCGCGCGCGCACACTGGCGGCAAAGGGAGGGAAGGCGTGAGACGAGTTCCCTCGGGGGCGGAAGCCCGCTCTTTTGCAAGGCGCGTTACGGCACCGCTCAAGCCGTACCGGTTCAAAGCAACGTCGCTTGCCAGCTTTGCAATTATCCTGCTGATGCTTGCGTCGTGCGGATTCGCCTCGGCCCAGAACATCACCGGCACCGTCACCAACGGTACGACTGGCAAGCCGGCGGCGGGCGACGAGGTCACGCTGCTGTCGCTGTCGCAAGGTATGCAGGAAGTTGGCTCCGGCAAGACCGACGCGGAGGGCAAGTTCAGCCTCGCTGCTCCAGCTGAACAAGGCGTGCCGCACATGGTCCGGGTCACGCACGGTGGAGTGAACTACTTCCCGCAGGGCGGCCCGCTGATGCCGGGCGCGACGACCACCCAAATCACCGTTTACGACACGGCGAAAAAGCTTGACGGACTCTCGCAGACCGTGGAGGTCGACCGCTACGAAGCGCAGGGCGACCAACTGCAGGCAATTGCGCTGTTTGCGATTCGCAATGAATCGAAACCGCTACGCACGCTCGATGCGGACCAGACGTTCGAGTTCGTACTGCCAGCGGGCGCGACCATCGACTCCGGAATGGCCAAGTCTCCGGGAGGCCAGCCGCTCAACATGCCTCCCACAGAGACGGCGCAGAAGGGCCGCTATGCGTTCAGCTTTCCGTTAAAACCGGGCGAGTCACAATTTCAGGTGAGCTATCACCTGCCGTACAAGGGCGCGGCTAGTTTTTCGCCCAAGCCACTGGCCGAAGTGCAGCACTTCGTGGTGATGACTCCGCAGGGCATGACGTTCGCGCCGAAGGACAAGCAGCGCTACCAATCGATGCCTGACAACTCCGGCGCGGGAGTGATGGTGGCCACCAACGTGAAGCCAGGAGAAGACTTGAGCTTCACCCTGAGCGGTACCGGGCAGTTCCAAGCGGAAGGGCAACAAGCCGCCGGTGGCGACGAAGGCGGTGGTGGAGCAACGGGCGGCGGACAGGCTGCCGCGCGCGACAATCGTCCCGGTGGAGGACTGGGCGCGCCGATCGATTCCAACGACCCGCTGCACGATTACCGCGCGGTGATCTTGGGGATATTCGCGTGTGTGTTGGTGATGGGTGGCGCGTACGTAATTGCGAAGTCGAACAATCCTGCACCAGCGGTTGCCATGGCGGGAGTAACCACCCCGGCAACAGTCGCCGACGAAGCGGCCCCTCGCGCCCGCAATACCAAGTTGCTGGAGGCCATGAAGGAAGAACTGTTCCAGTTGGAGATCGACCGGCAGCAGGGCAAGATTAGCCAGGACGAGTACGCCACAGCCAAGGCCGCTCTGGATGAGACGATCCGACGGGCGGTGGCAAGAGTCAGTCGCCAGTAGCCAGTTATCGTCATACGGATAAGAAAAATAAAAGACACGTTGCAGATCCCTCCACTGCGACGCCCAACCTCCCTACGTTTCAGGAAATACTGCAGCAAGCGTAGAATCGACAACCGCGACTCCGGCGAACGGCATCACATGTTCATCTGGACTTTCTGAATCGAGGATCGAGCGATGGCACTTATGCAAAAAGGGGTGGCGCTGGCAGCAGGGCGCATGCCCAAGATGATCAGCCCGCGGGTGCATTCGGCGCTCGATTATGCGGTAGCAGGATCGTTTCTTCTGATGGGAGCTCTGTTTTGGAAGCGCAACCGGCGAGCGGCGATTGGATCACTCCTCTGCGGCGGAGCCACTGCGGCGGTGAGCCTGCTAACCGACTATCCCGGCGGAGTGCGCAAAGTGATTTCCTACCCGATGCACGGTCAAATTGACACTGGTTTAATCGCCATGACGGCTGCCATGCCGAAGCTGGTGAACATCGAGAACGATCGCTCCGCCAAATTTTTCGCTCGCCAGGCCGTGGCCAAGACGGCCATTACCGCGATGACGGATTTCGATCGCCATAAACGGAGGAAAGCGTCGCGCACTCCCGACGAGGACGAGCAACTCGGGATCTAGGGTAACTGGTTCGTAGACTCGAAGGCCCCTTTGTGACAACCGTCCGCTGCGGGTTGCCGCAACCCGCGCGGGTCTCGCTACATCTACATAGTCGGACTACCCCATGGGAAACACATTCAAGACTGCATTGCTGCTGACGGCGATGACGCTGGTGCTTCTGTTCATTGGACAAGCGTTCGGCGGCGAGCGCGGCATGATCATTGCGCTGATTTTCGCCGTCATCCTGAACTTCACTTCGTACTTCTTCAGCGACAAGATCGCGCTGGCGGCTTACCGTGCTCAGCCAGTGACGCGAGAGCAATTGCCCCGGGCCTACGACATTGTGGAACGGCTGACGCAGAAAATCGGCATCCCCATGCCGAAGATGTATGTCATTCCGACGGACTCCCCCAATGCGTTTGCCACCGGACGCAACCCGCAGCACGCGTCGGTGGCGATGACGCAAGGCATATTGAACTTGCTGACCGATGAAGAACTGGAGGGCGTGCTGGCCCACGAGATTGGGCACGTGCGGAATCGCGACATCCTGATCAGTTCGGTGGCCGCGACGCTGGCCGGTGCAATCACCATGATCGCACGCATGGGTTATTGGGCATCTCTGTTCGGCGGCGGCGGAGGCCGCGACGACCGCGATCGAGGTGGCGGATTGATGGCGCTGCTGATGCTCATCCTGGCGCCGATTGCGGCCACGCTGATTCAGCTCGCGGTGTCGCGTTCGCGCGAGTATGAAGCCGACGCCAGCGGGGCGAAATACACGGGCAATCCCTACGCGCTGGCCAGCGCGCTGAAAAAACTAGACGCCTATTCCAAGCGCGTGCCTATGCAGGCCACTCCGTCCACCGCACATTTGTTTATCGTGGCTCCGCTGCTCGGCGTGAATTTTTCCAGCCTGTTCTCAACCCATCCGCCGATTGCCAAGCGGATCGAGAGGCTCACGGGGCGCCCGGCTGAACTGGAAACGTAAAGCGGACGATTTTCCGGCCTTCGTTTCCGCGGAAGCGGGTCTTCGCGTACCTCAGGCGCGTGATTCGTCTTGAAACAGTAACGTTACGAAAGTCGCAGAGAGTCGGGCGACTTTTGGGTAGTGAGCTTCGGCCGACGATAACTTAATAGTTAAACGATCCCATATCAACTCGACGGCGCAAGCCAGAGCAATGGGGCGCTTATCGCGGGGTTTGTTAGCAAGTTAAAAAACAGTTTAATTTGCTCCGATGCTGGTTCGGCGGCTTGCGTTCTCGAGAAAAATTTGCGGGTACGGCACCTTAGATGGCTTTACTTGTTACAAATAGGTTTGCAGTAACTCTATTACTAGTTACTTTAATTGGGGTGATCAAGTTGGCTGCAAAGCTGAATCCACGATTTGGGATGATGGCGATGTTGTCGCTGGTGGCGTCGGTTGCGTTCCTTGGCGCTCGCCAGAGGGCGAATGCCTCGCCGCATGCGGCCAGCGCTGTCGACCAAGCCTTCTTCAAGGTCGGCCGAGATCCTTCCCCAGCCTTGGTTGCGGCCGACTGGACAATAACATCGCTAGACGGCGGTTCCGGATTTACGGAGCGTCTGCTGGGTGACAGTGCCGCCGACCACTCCGCGCCCACCCAATACGTATATGTGGCCGAAGGGACTGCGCCGTCGGTACCTGAGACACCAAGCGGGGCCAGAGTTCCGGAGCCGACCACGCTGGCACTTCTCGGTAGCGGCATGATCGCAATGGCGAGGGCGATGCGTCGCAAATGGAGTTTCCGCAGGACGAACGCCTCTCCGCTCGGTCGCACGTTGAGCGAAGAGGCCCTGTAAGCCCACCCCGAATCTGCTTCGTTCTCGGTCCAACCGGCACTGCAGGTTGACCCAGCCTTGGCAACTGGTATACTTACGAAACTCCGAGTTTGTGGGGATCTAAGCGAAATCTATGCTACGCACGTCCCGAATGACCATGGCCATGTGTCCCCCAGGCGGGGACCGGTCTGCGTCGGGAGCGTAACACACACCACCTCCCATCACAGAGCGGCCGTCTGGGGGTAAAGCCAAGGCGGCGGCGAGTCAATCGCCAGATCAAGTAACGCTCTAGCTGAGGGAGGTCAAATTGTCTTACGACGAAAAATTCCAAGTTTCCACACTAGCCATCCATGGCGGTCGCGTGCCCGACGCCCAAGCTGCCGCGGTCGTCTATCCCATTTTTGAATCCGCGACATTTGAACAGCAGGAAACGGCCGTCACCAAAGGCCACAGCTACTCGCGCGGTTCGAACCCAACGGTCGATGCGCTGGAAAATGCGATCGGTGCCCTGGAAGGCACGCCGCAGGCTGTGTGCTTTCGCACCGGCATGGCCGCCATTACGACGTTGTTCCTATCGACGGTGAAGAGCGGCGATCATGTGATTGTCTCGGACGTAGTGTACGGCGGGACGATGCGGCTATTCCGCGAGGTCCTCAACGGACTGGGCATCGCGAATTCGTCCGTCGACACGTCTGATCTTGAAGCCGTGGAACGCGCGATCACGCCGCAGACGAAAATTATCCTCATCGAGACGCCGGGCAATCCCACCATGAAGCTGGCGGACATCGCGGGGATCGCAGCAATCACGAAGCAACATGGCTTGCTGCTGGCGGTAGACAACACCTTCCTCACTCCAGTACTTCAGCGGCCATTCGAATTGGGGGCAGACATCTCAGTTCTGTCTACAACCAAGTACATCGAGGGTCATCACTCAACAGTCGGTGGATCGCTGGCCTGCAACGACGAGAAACTTCTCGAGCGATTCCGGCTGGTGCGCAAGACGGTTGGTTCGATCCAGGCTCCCCTCGATGCGTGGCTGACGCTGCGCGGTCTGAAGACGTTACCCCTCCGAATGAAGGCGCATTCGGACACTGCGGTCACCATTGCGGAGTGGCTGGAGGCGCAGCCCACTGTGGCTACGGTGTATTACCCAGGATTGGATTCGTTTCCTCAGAAGGCGTTGGCCGAGCGGCAGCAAGCCACGTTCGGCGGAATGTTGAGCTTTGAGTTGAAAGCTGGGCCGGCGGAGGCCATCGCGGTGATGAATGCGTTGAAACTCTGGATCCGCGCGGAGAGCCTAGGCGGAGTTGAGTCGCTGGTCACGCATCCGGCGACGGCGACGCATGCGGACGTTCCGGCAGAGACTCGGCAGAAGCTAGGCATCACGGATGGACTGATTCGGTTATCGGTAGGACTGGAAGCGGCGGAAGACCTGATCGCCGATTTGCGGCAGGCGCTGGATGCAGTGTTCGGCGCGAACGCAGAAAAGAGGACTGCAGACCATGAAATTTGCCAGCCGGCTGGTTAGCTTTGACGTGGCCCCGGGCGATCCGTTTCGTCCCATGGCGACACCCATCTACCAAACCGCGACCTTCGAACAGGAGGAAGCGACCGCGTTCGGGCCGTACGACTATTCGCGCAGCGGCAACCCCACTCGCACCGTGCTGGAGGAACAGATTGCGGGGCTAGAGAACGGCACACGCGGCTTCTGCTTCGCCAGCGGCATGGCAGCGATTACTTGCATCACACGATTGCTGCGGACGGGTGACGAGATCGTCGCCGACAGCGACCTCTACGGAGGGACGTGCCGCCTGTTCACTCGGGTGCTGGAGCGTACGGGCATCACTGCACGATACGCAGACGCCTGCGACATCGAAGCATTCGCGGAGTTGATCACCGAACGCACGAAGTTGGCCTATCTGGAGTCGCCTACCAATCCACTGCTGCGGGTCGTGGACATCCGGCAGATCGCCGAGCTGGCCCATGCTAAAGGCGCACTGCTCGCGGTAGACAGCAGCGCCATGTCGCCCTATCTCCAGAACCCACTCGATATGGGAGCGGACATCGTGCTGCACTCTGCGACCAAATATCTATGTGGACACAGCGACGTAACCGGCGGCGTAGTGGTGGTGAAAGATGACGAACTCGCCAAACAAATTTATTTTCTGCAGAACGCCGAGGGCAACGCGCTCGGTCCGTTTGACGCGTTTCTATTCCTGCGCGGATTGAAGACACTCAAGTTGCGTCTGGACTGCCAACAGAAGAATGCGCAGACGATTGCTGAATGGCTGGAGGCGCATCCGCAGGTGACTGCGGTGAACTACCCAGGCCTGGCTACGTCGCCTGGCTATCCGCTACAGCACAAGCAAGCACGCGGCGCCGGAGCCGTGCTGAGTTTCACGACAGGATCGGTGGAAACGTCGCGCAGAATCGTCGAGGCAGTGCGCATGTTCAGCATTTGCGTAAGCTTCGGCAGCATCAATTCGACCATCAGCCTGCCGGGATGCATGTCGCATGCGAGCGTTCCCAAAGAAGTCGGCGAGTTGCGCAACTTACCCTGCGACCTGGTTCGACTGTCGGTAGGAATCGAAGACGCTGGGGATTTGATCGCCGATCTCGAACAAGCATTCGCCGCAAGTGCCATCGCGCCCGCTGAAGTCGGAGAACCCGATGCATCTGAAGTTGCGTAACGAATAACAGGGGCGGCTAAAAGGGCATTGCCACATCGTCTTATATACCACACTGTGGGACTTATGGTATTTCCGACATGCTTGTTCGTAGTTTACATCGTTCTTCGGTCGAGTGACGATAGGGTCGAGCATCTGTTGACGTTCAGAATGGCACGCGCGCCTGCCATTGTCAGCGGTTCATTTGAAGCTCGGTGAATTTAGCGCAACGTCCCACACTGTGGTACTCAGACCGAAAGATCATATCAGCCTCTCATCGCCTTGATGTGTGCGTACACGGAAGGCTTCCTCATTGCCTGAACAAAGCTGAAGTCTGGCCGTCGCCGCCGGGCAGGCAATATCGCGTTCCATGTCTTCAAAGTTTTCCACAGCTGTAGGTTGATAACTGTAGTACCACAGCATGGTCCGGCGCACAAAAGTCTCTGCAAGCCGCACATTGGACGGCACTTGGCAAGAGTTCCCAATTCCGCGCACATTTCCACCATGTGGCATTTTCGTGATGGTTTACTTCCTGCATCCCGGCGAGCGATAATAAAGGAGTTGCACATAACCCCTTTCATCAACTCTAACGCTCACGCGTCGGCCCCAAAAACAGGCATCTGACAGTGTGGGAGGAGTAAAATGCAGGTCGAAGCCGATAATACCGCCGAGATTAATCACCGCGAACGCATCTGGTTTTTTCCCAACAAGTTCTGGCAGGCCACCAAAGGCATGCCCAAAGAGGAAGCTGACAAGTTAATGGAAGAAGTCGAAAGGTATGCCGAGACGAAAAACGTTGAGGCATTACGGAAATATCCCTTCGTTTATGTCGGCGACCCTTACACGGACGGTCACAACGCGGCTTAGGCTGCGCGCCGTCCGAATTCAAGACCCTAAAATCTCATCTTCTTAGCGTCAGGGCGCAGAAACTACAAAGGGACACCACGCGGTGTCCCTTTTGTTGTCATTCCTCGGAGTTGCAATCCTACGGCACTTCGATCAGCTCGATCTTTCCGTCCTTCCGGCGATGAAGCACCTTGACCCTTCCCTTGCCATCGCGGAAAACAAAGACCTCCCGGTCGCGGAACTCGCATTCCTTCACCGCTTCTTCGATGGTCATGGGACGCATGGCAATCGAGTCGGTGGATTTCACCAGGTGCGCCTCGGTCGTGCGTGCGATGGATGGAAATTTGTGCACCACGACCGGCACGGCCGTTGCGGCGTTGGCACCGACAGCAATCTGGGTCTCCGGCTCGGCTTCCACCGGCTCCTTCCAGCTTTTGTCTTTCGCCTTGCGGTGGGTGGCGCGCCGGCGTCCATTGCTCTTGAGCGCCTGGGTCTCGATGTGCTCGAGCGCCTGATTGACGGCAGCCACCATGTCGGTCGCCTCTGCCAGTCCCACGATGTGGCCACGCCTGCGCTTCACCGTAATTTCGGCGATGAAGCGGTGCTTCTCGACCGTCAGGATGACTTTGCTTTTGAAGTTCTCACCCAGGATCTTGGTGAGTTTGCCGAGGCCTTCTTCAACCTCGTCGCGAACGGCGGGAGTAATTTCATACTGCCTTGCCAAATACTCTACGTTCATTGAGCTCCCTCCTCACCGCAGCCTGATTGACTGTCGCTGGTGCCGCGGTGCATTTCACCTCGTCGGCTTCCCTCTCGGCCAGCATCGAGACGCTGCAAAAGACGCGCTTCGAACCGGAGTCAGCCGCTTACAGCCGCTAATCCTTTACTCTGCGCTGGTGGGTGCTCGGGATGCGCATATCTTCCCTGTATTTCGCGACCGTGCGGCGAGTGACCTGGATGCCCTGCGATTGGAGGATGCGGGTGATCTGCTCGTCGGTCAACGGCCTGGCTGGATCTTCCTCCTCGATTAGCTTTTTGACCCGGCGTTTGAGAATCAGCAGCGAGGTTCCGCCGCCCTCCGGGCCGTTCACGCTCTCGGTGAAGAAGTAGCGTAGTTCGAAGACGCCTTGCGGAGTGTGTGCGTACTTGTTGGCCACAGCGCGGCTCACCGTCGAGGGGTGCACACCAATCTCTTCCGCCACTTCTTTGATCATCATGGGCTTGAGCTGGTCAATGCCCTGATCGAGGAAGTCACGCTGGCGGGCGAGGATGGAATAGCACACCCGCAAGATGGTTTGCTTGCGCTGCTCGATGTTCTTGATGAGCTGGATGGCCGATTTATAGCGTTCCTTGACATAGTTGCGGACGTCTTTCTCGGCGGCCTCGCGATGCAATAGGCGGCGATAGGCCGGATTCAGGCGCAACTGCGGTATCTCTTCGTCGTTCATGACCACAAGATATTCGTCGCCCTGTTTGACGAAGGCGACGTCCGGCTCGATCAGGCGGGTCTCGATTTTGTTGTAGCGCAGGCCGGGCCGGGGGTCGAGCGTGCGGATGAAATCCATGGCGGCCATAACCGCTTCGAGCGGGCGTCCCATGGCTTTCGCAGCTTCTTTGAATTGCTTGTTCTGCAGTTCGTGCAGATGGAGGTCGACCATGACGATGGCATCGTCAACAGCCTCCGTCTCGGCCAGCTGATTGCCATTGCCGTTCTTGCGCTCGATGGTTTTCAGGTGGCGAAGCTGGGCCAGCAGGCACTCACGTAAATCACGCGCCCCAACGCCAATTGGGTCCATCTGCTGGACAACGTCGATGGCCTCGCGCAGCGCGTCGCGGCTGAAAGGCACCCGGGAAGGTTCGGTGCGCGGCGGCACCAACGACGGACGCGGTGTGATTGCCGCCGAGGCTTGGGCCAGATACCCGGCATAGGATTCGGACGCGTCTTCCGGCGGAACACTCTCGGCAGCCAGCGGGTGGTACCCGTTGCCGTGAGTGGGCTCAGAAGCTGGGATCGAATCGACTGGCGAAGGTTCGGTTGCCGCGGCCGGCGACTCAACAGCGCTGTGTCCGTACTCCATCAGGCCGAGCAACTCGTCGTCGGTCGCAATCAGGTAGCCATCTTCGTTCAGGTTGCCGATGACCAACTCGGCGGCGCGATACACATCCTCTTTCACATGCAACGAGCCTAATTGCCACAGGAGGTGGTCCGAAAGTGTTGTGGGCTTGGAAAGGAAGTTCTCGAACGAGGGTTTCTCGCTGTCTTCCATCTCGATCGAAGTTCGCAGACCAGGATCGAGATATTCGCTGAAAAACGACCCGAAGTCGATCTCCTCAAAGGGGTCTTTTTCTTCGGCGGGCTTGGGCGGCTCCTCGAGTATTGCCGCCGAACTGTCGCGATCCCTCTGCTCTTCGCGGGCCGAGACTTCGTCGAGTAGTGGAACTGCGTTTTCGAGTTCTTCGAGGACGGGGTTCTCGGTCAGTTCGGCGTTGATCATGTCCGCCAGCTCAAGCTTATTGAGGGCGAGGACACTGACCATTTGCACGAGTCCGGGCGTCAGAATCTGCTTCTGCGAAACGCGGAGACTCAACTTGGGCTGCAATAACACCATGACTGCGTTTTACCGGGGACCCGACTCCTCCCACAAAATTCTAAACCTAAACCAGGGTAAAGCTCTCTCCGAGGTATACCCGCTTTACTTCGGGGTCGTTCCCGAGTTGTTCAGGCGTACCAGCACGAAAGATCCGGCCCTCATTAATGATGTACGCGCGATCCGTGACCGAAAAAGTCTCGCGCACGTTATGATCGGTGACCAGAACACCGATACCGCTGGCCTTCAGGTCCGAGATGATCTTCTGCAGGTCAAGTACCGCAATGGGATCGATCCCGGAAAACGGCTCATCCAGCAAAATGAACGACGGCGAAATGCACAGGCAGCGTGCAATTTCCACCCTGCGACGTTCTCCGCCTGAGAGAGCATAGCCCCGATTCTTGCGAATCACTCCCAGCCCCAGCTGGTCGATCAGCGTTTCCATGCGTTCCCGACGTTCGTGCCAGGAAATCGGCTGTGTTTCCAGGACCGCCAGGATGTTGTCCTCTACCGTTAGTTTCCGGAAGATGGAAGGCTCCTGCGGAAGGTAGCCGATACCGAAATTCCGCGCCCGAAGGTACATGGGAACATCGGTAATTTCCTGGTCGTTGATAACGACCCGACCGGTGTCGGTGGGAATGAGACCGACCACGATGTAAAAGCTGGTCGTCTTGCCGGCGCCGTTAGGACCCAATAGGCCGACGACTTCACCCTGTTTTACATGAAAGTTGACGCCGTTGACGACCCTTCGTCCGCGGTAACTTTTCCCGATCTCGTCCGCCGATAAAGTCTGCATTTACTTACTGATACGTGCACGAGTAATGGTAGGCGGAGTACGCTTGCTCTCCACCAGCACCCTATCATCGTGACTATAGAAAGTCAACGAATCGCCCCATACCGTTCCGTGTTCGGCATCAAAAATGCTAGGGGATTTCCCAGTTAGGTAATACTTCCCGTCATCGGCTGTGTAGACCAGTCGGTCGCCCACCGCACGCCGGTTCGGTTCCGTTACGACCACCTTCCCGATAGCAACCATGTGGTCGATCTTGCTGGGGCCGTCGGAGCCGGGAATTGTTGGCTGGGACGCTTTGGCGGCGGCGGTTCCATTCGGGGCAGGGTCAGCCGGCTTCAAATAAACGTCGATCTGCTCGGCGCTGACGGTTCCGTTGGTACTTTTGGCGAGCACAGTCCCGAAATAATGAGCGCAACGCTCGGCGTCGGTGTACGTCAACTTGTCGGCGGTGACGTCAACCGGCGAGAGTTTGCCGTCCTGCCCTTGCTGGACAAACAGGCTCGACACCGACTGCGCGGTGTCGGCATGAGCGAGAATCGTGCGGTTCTGCTGATCGAAGTCGATCATCGGCGCCCGCACGACATTGTTCGTCTGCCATAAGCGAACATTGCCGGTGTAGTGCGCCACCCCGGGCTGTTGCTTCGACGTCATGTGCAACGAGGTGACGTGGACGGGATCCGACGACGCCAGCAACGCGCCGTTGGGTTGCGGCTTCAGGTCACTGTAGGTGGTTTTGACGTTGCCATCGGCAAACGCCTCTCCAGACTGACGATTCAGCCGCACCACGTCGGCGGTCGTCGTCGTGCCGTTGTCAATCACGCGTGGCGAACCATTCAGTACCAGGATTTCATCTGCCGGAGTGTAGGTCGCCTTGTCGGCAAACATGGCCCTCCCACCGGTGTCGGGCTTGAGCGAAGGCTCGTGATAGCGGAAGTCAACTGTTTGAACGAGTTTCTCGGCTCCGCCGTCGGGAGCGAATGTAACATCGAGATTTTGCGAGGTGCTGGTTTTGTCGGGCTGTCCGGGTGAAGTCGAAACGATATGCGAGTCGGGCGACCCGTGCAGGGTCTGCATTCGGTTGCCTTCGCCAAACGTCGCATGAAACTTGCCTGCCGTGGCGACGGTAGTCGCATTGCCTGAGCCAAAGTCCTGGCCCGGTTTGGGAGCAGCTTTTGCCGCCTTCATCCCCGGCGGCGCCGGAAAGATGGTGATCTGAGCCTTGCCAACAGTGTCACCGGTCTTGAGCTCGTTGCCGTTTTCCAGCACGAAATTCAGTGCGTCGGCAACCACTTCCATGGGCTGTCCGGGCGATCCCGGCTTGCCGGGCTGCGGATCCTGCCGCATGCGCGCATTCTTCACCATGTGAAAGAACCTGGGCTGGTTATCGGCCTCGAAGTCCATGATGAACGTGTCGGCGGAACCGTAACTGAGATTTTCGCCACGGGTTTTGTACTTCGCCCCACCAGAGACGATGGCCTCCTGCACCGCGTTCTGCGGACCCATGTTGAGGTCGCCGCGTGGTCCAGTGATGTCAACGATGGTCGGGCCGCGCACCTCAATGTTGACGTTTCCCTCGGCCTGAGCATGCTGAATCGTGTTGTCAGGCTCGAAGAACATCGTCAGCTTATCGGTCGTCAGGGTGCGGTCCGTTTCGTAGATGGTCGCGTTGAGCAGCACCGCCTCGCGTGGGTCCTTCTGCATTGTTCCGCTAGTCCCGGTGATGTCTGCAGCGTTGTCACCGGTGGTGATGATGTGCACGTCCGATTTCAACTGCAACTGGTTGGTATTGGAGTCGTAAAACGCTCCCTTGGCCGTGCCGGAGGCCTGCAGCGTGCGAAACTGCACTTCATCGTCGGTGGAAGCCTGTCCGGTCTTTTGGTTAAAGGTCAACGAATTAGTGACAATGTGGACCGGGTTCTTCAATTCGTCGGGCGGAGCCTGATCTGGCTTGGTGGGGCCTTCTGCATAGCCTTGAAGATCGATGTGGACCTCACCAACACCAACGATGTCGCCGCTCACCGGGTCATAGGTGAACTCATTGCCGTAAATCTGGTCATAGCGGTCATGGGCCTTCCCATACACCACGATATGCACGTTCTTGAGGTCGGCGTGGCCGCCCTTCTTGAACTGGACCGCGTTCGAGGCCCGGATTGTATAGATGGTTCGCCCACCCTCGGACTTCGATAGCGAAAAGCCTTCGCTGGTTTGCTGAATGTCGATGCCCAATTGCTTCGGCACCGAGTGCAGTTTGGGTATCACCCTCAGCTTCGCGATGTAATACGAACTGGTGACAATGACGAAAAGGACAATGGCGCTCCCTACCAGCCACTTGCGCACCTGTGCAACATTTTCGAGCATCTAGATTCGAGTTTACGCTGAGATTTCCCACGGGAACAAACCAGGGACCTACGACTGTTTACCAAACAGCGATAGGCTGGGTTCCGCGATCTTGATCACCATGGAGTCTGAGGGCATATCGTGCAGCGCCTGGCAGCGCTTGGTCCAACCGGCCATCATGAAGCCAACACCGGCCGTGAACAGCGACAAAAACTTCATAAAGTGGCGGACGCTTGCCTGTCCAAACGACAGCTTTCCGCCGGACGAAGTGACCACTTGCAGTCCAAGGATCCGCTTGCCCAGGGTGGCACGCCACTTGGAGCTCTCGGAGAAAGCGGCGTACAACCACGATCCCACGGCGAGCAGAAAAATAAAGGCGATGCCGGTTAGATAGGAGCCTGTGATAGGACTGAGCCCCGACCGCGAAACATAAATCTTGATTGCGATGCCCACGATGACGGTCAAGATGAGCGCGGCCAGGGCTTCCAAGGTTATGTCGATGGCACCAGCCCAGACGCGCAGCCAAAAACCCGCGTATTCGGGAGCAGCTACAGCCTCTGAATCACCACGGCTTTGCGGCCGGGAGGCACGAGTCACCAGTACGGGTTTGGCCGGCGTTTCGGCCAGCACATCCCCGCAAAACAGGCAGAACTTCCCATCAGGCAACAGGGGGTTGCCGCAATTGCTGCAGACTTGCTGGACGGCGGCCTCCATCGGAGCGAATACTATCGCCTCTGTGACTCCGCTGTAAAGATAGTTAGGCCTTTGCTACTCCCACTGGGGGAGGCACTACTACCGGAACAGCGCGCGCGAAATCAACCATCGTCAGTTGCACACCACCGAAATCGGGGTGGGTGTTGTAATCCACAGTAAACGCCAGGTCAAGCGTATCTCCCAGCAAGAGCGGATCGAGGGTGGCGCGCTCGGCCATTCGCCAGCCGACCACCTCGTGCGCCCGCCGATTTCCGTTGCCGGGCGCGCTGGCTGGAACCACTCGCAGTTTCAGGTGCTTTTCCTTCATGATGCGCGGCGGCTGCACCAGCCTGGCTCCGCGCGCTACGAACACCGGCGTAGGATTGCCCGAGCCAAACGGCTCTAGCTTACCCAACGACTCCCAGAACCGTTGGTTTACATCGTCCAGCGAAATCTCGTCATCGTAACGCAACACGGGGATGAAATCGTCGGGCACTAATCGTTGGCGAGCGTAAGCATCCAGCCGCGAGCGAAGTTCCGGAAGACGATCCACCGGCAACGAGCAACCGACAGCATGTGAATGGCCTCCAAAGCGAGTGAACAGCTCAGGACACGACTCCAACGCATCCAGCAAATGAAAGGCGTCAATGGAGCGGCCGGAACCATGCGCTTCGCCGTTTTCGCAAGAAAACACAAGCGCCGGACGATGGTATCGTTCGACGACCCGTGTCGCGCAAATTCCGATTACACCCCGATGCCAGTTCTCGCCGGCTGCGACCAGCGAATAGGCGTCCTTCCATTCCGGCGTCCCGTCGATCTGTTGGAAGATCTCTTCCAGTATGCGCTGCTCTTCCGCCTGGCGGTCGCCATTCAGATCGCTGAGTTGCACGGCCATGTCGGCGGCCTTAGCCGCATCCTTCTCCGTGAACAACTCGATGACTCGTGCGGCCACATCCATGCGTCCGGCAGCGTTTAACCGAGGCGCCACACGAAAACCTATGTCGCCCGCGCTCAAAGGTCGCGAGCCGTCGAGCTGGCAGACCGACAGCAGCGCTCTCAATCCGGGATTGCGCGGATCGCGCAAGCCTTCCAACCCAAGCTTGGCGAACACGCGATTCTCGCCAATCAGTGGCACAGCGTCGGCGATGGTAGCAATGGCGACAATCTTCAGGAACGACGGCAGCAACCGCTCGCGTCCCGTGGACTCCAAGAGCGCCTGCGCAATCTTGAACGCGACGCCCGCCCCGCACAGTGACTTGCACGGATACTCGCAACCCACCTGATTCGGGTTCACCACCGCCAGCGCTTTAGGCACGCCTTCAGCCTGCGGCAGGTGATGGTCGGTGACGATAAGATCCACGCCGCAACGTGCAGCAGCTTCAGCGGCCGCGAAAGCGCGAATGCCGGTATCCACGCTAATGATGAGCCGTATGCCCTGTGCCGCGGCTTGCTCGATCACCTCGTCGCGCATGCCGTAGCCTTCGCGAATGCGGTGCGGCACGTGATACTGGACTTTGCCCCCGCACAATTCAAGCGCAGCCTTGAGGATCACGATGGCAGTAGTGCCGTCTACATCGTAGTCGCCATAAATAAAGATCGTTTCGCCACGTTCGATAGCGGCGCGCAAGCGATCAACCGCCGTCCGCAGCCCCGCCATGAGGTAAGGCGAGTGCAAATGCGAGAGCGAAGGCGCGAGAAACTGCCGTGCCTGTTCGGGAGTAGCGATTCCACGCGCGGCCAGCAGTCGAGCGATAACCGGCGCCAGACCGGCTTCGAGGGTCAACCGCTCGATGTCGGAAGGTTCGGTGGGGCGGAGTAGCCAGCGCACTTAGTGTTCTTCGTCCTGGTCGGAGCCATCGACGGTCAGCGTCCCGAAGTCTTCCACCAGGTCGAGCAGCCGCTGATAGCGCTCATACCAGTCGGTGGAGACTTCGTAAAGGAACATGATGCCCTGGTGCGGCCAGCCCAGCTGCAGGAAGCCGGTTTTACCTACAAAGCTGCGCAACCAGCGCGCGTCTTCGATGTCGTCGTCGCTCGGATAAGAGGTCTGTTGCAGGCGCTGTACCAGGTAGTCGAGCTCGTCGCGCTCGAGCACTTCCTCATCCATCGACAAAAATGCGCAGCCGGCTTTTTTCGCCAGCTCGACAAAGTCCTTCCAGCTTTCAGGATTGTCGCGGGGGTCCCACATCACGCTGTGCACATCTTCGGTGACGTAGCCTTGGAAGCGGCTCATCCCGTGGCCCATGATGAAGGCCACCATATCGTCTTTCAGGCTGGCAAGGTCGTCGGACATGAAAGCATCTCGCGGTTGCGATGAAGGTTCATGATACTCCGAAGCAGGCGGCGCAAGGAAACCCAGCCCTAACGCACACCGGTCACGGTGTAGAGGTCAGACAGCCGAACACGGTAGTCAAAGCCGTATGTGTTGCCGTCGGGAGTAATGATCGGCGGGTCGGGGACTACGCCTCCAATAGGTGCGGTGGCGAGGGTACGCCATGGCGTACGCGCGCCGGTATGAGGGTTGAGCTTCTCGACCTTTACTCCGGCGCCGCTCGTGTCCGCAGACGCAACATAGAGCTGGCCGTCAGTGGTCCAACCCAAGGCCATTTCGACGGGCTTAATGCCGTTGACTTCCACGGTCTTCCCCTCGTCGAGGGACAATAGAGCTGTGCGCACTTTGCCCGAAGCGCCGTCCCTGACACCCACAAGTGCCCATTGGTCGTCACGAGAAACCTCTCGATTCGTCATCCCTTCGGGCGACACCGGCTTTGGTGCACCACCCTCGACGTCCTGCAACCATACGCGCGGAAGATGTCCTGGTTCGCTCGCGGAGTAAACGATCCGCTTACCGTCGGACAAAAACTGGGGAATGATACTCGCAATCGTGAGCGTAGTCGGACTGATACGGCGAGGCTCGCCCGGTCCAATGGGCAACAGCCATATCTCGTGATTTGGCTCCACGAGCTTGATGGCCAGGGCCCACTTCTTGTCGCGCGAGAGAGAACCCGCATATCCCTCGCCGATAGGAACCGCAGCCGAGCCATCCGCGTCACGTACGTACACGGTGTAATTGCTGGTCGAAGATCCCTCTTCCTCGAACAGGATCATCTTGCCGTCGTCGCTGATGTCGCGCAGGTAGCTGAAATCGAGCCAGGAAAGATCGCGCAGCGATTCCCCTTTGTTGCTGGAAACGACGATACCTCGACGCGCGATGCCCTGCCCTACCAGGAGTTGACCTTTGGGCGAAATATCACGCAGGTGAATACGTCCGGGCATGGCAAGAGGATCACGCGTCTTGCCAGAGAGCGACAGGGCGTGGATTTCTCCCGACTCGAGGGGAGAACTTGACCAGACCTCGTCGCCGCTGACGCTCCAGGCCAGTCCCTGGGAGCTTTCATACAGCGGGCTGTTGGCAACCTTCTCGCCGGTGCTGCGCAGGATCGTGACTGTGCCACGGTCGTCGCTCGGATTGGTGTGGGCGATGAAGGCAAGATACTTCCCATTGGGCGAGAAGCGAAGATCGTCGATGAGCCTCTCCCGCAACAGCACTTTGCCAATGGGGTACTCGAGCTGACACATGAAATCCGCGGGCACGAAGCGCACGATGGCGAGGGCCGATCCATCCGGGGTGAAGTCGGCGGCCTGGATGTTTTCGATCTCGGGCTTGGGAGCGCTGTTGCCGGTGGTGCGCGCCAGATTGCCGGGAGCAAGCAACGTGGTGCGGACCTGCGGAGAGAGCGCAACGGCGAGCTCTCCCTTGCTGGAGACCGCCAGCAGGCGCGCGTCCTTGATGCCCATGGGATGTCCACCGACTCCGTCGGCGGGCACGCTGTAGAGTTCAGGCTCGGCGGCTTCCCATGCGGCGGTATAGATCACGTTCTGTCCGTCAGGCGTGAACCGCGCCGTGCCCGGCGTGCCGCGGCGATAGGTGACCTGATGAAACTGCGCACCGGTCGGAGCATGCCGGGCCGAAGCCAGAAGCCATCCGGCCAAACCTGCGAGCAGCACCAGCGCCGCGGCGGCGCCAATCAGGGACGTACGGGTCTTGCGCTCCTTCACCTTGGCGGCTGACAGGCCGCCGGACGCGGTGACCGTGGTGACCGACTCGAGGTCGAACGCCATATCGCGCGCTGACTGGAATCGCTGCTCAGGTGCCTTCTCCAAACAATGGTGCACGATGCGATCGAGTGCGGGCGGAATCGGACGACCGCCGGCCGGCGCCTCGGGCGGATCGTCGTGCAGGATCGCCGTCATGGTCTCGGCGGTGGTGTCCCGCTGAAACGCCCGGACGCCGCTGAGCATTTCGTAGAGCACGGCTCCGAAGCTGAAAATGTCGGTGCGGCAATCCACCTTGCCGCCGCGAACCTGCTCTGGGGACATGTACCCAGCGGTACCCACCACCGTTCCCACTCCCGTAGCTGGGATGTCTGACGTCATGGTGGCCAGTCCAGTGTGAGGGCCAAGCGGAGCGGGCTTGTCCACCGTCTTCGCGAGACCAAAATCGAGAATCTTCACCCGGCCTTCGCGCGTAACGAAAATGTTGTCGGGCTTCAGGTCGCGATGCGCAATGTCTTTGCCATGCGCTGCCGCCAGTCCATGCGCGGTCTGGATGGCGTAATCGATGGCCTTGCGGTGCGAAAGAGGCCCCCGGGCGAGAATCTCGCGCAGGCTCTCACCCTCAAGCAACTCTGAGACCATGAAGGGCGTGCCGTTGTTCTGGCCGATATCGTGGACGCCGAGAATGTTGGGATGGCTAAGCGCCGCGATGGCGCGCGCCTCCTGCTCAAAGCGCCTCAATCGGTCGGGGTCAGAGGCAAACGAGGCGGGCAAGACTTTGACCGCGACATCGCGTCCCAGCCGCTGATCGCGGGCGCGGTAGACCTCGCCCATGCCGCCTGCGCCGATGAGCGCAACAATTTCGTAGGGTCCGAGCGTGGTACCAGAAGTAAGCGCCATGAGGTGTGCTGCATTATAGCGTGAGAGCGGGCGGCCCATCCGTTCGGTGCTTCAAAACGCAAGTGATAAGCAGTGACTTGGATTCGGGCAACCCGTGTTCCACGCACCAATGCCCCATAATTCCTGTGTTAAAATTGAAAATTCGACAGACATGCTCTTCTCCAAGGACTACGTGGGTTACCTGGCCCGCGAAATAACCAAAAAACTCGTGGATGGTGAGTTCATCGAGGCTCCGAACCCGCAGGAAGTGCGCGAACGCGTCAATGCCGCGCTGCTCGAGGAACTGACTCTCGAAGACCGCATCAATGACGAGGTGCGGATTATCCTCGAAACGTATTCAGACGAGATGCGGCAGACCGGCGCCAACTATCAGGAGATGTTCAAGAAGATCAAGAACGAACTGGTGCGCAAATATAAGGCGGTCCTATGAGGATCAGCCGCGAAAAGATCAACAAGCTGGCCCACGCCGTGGCCGATGCTCTGGCCGAGACCGACAGCGTGGATTTCGTCGAAGACCGCAATACCATCCGTCTCGAAACTCGCCGCATTCTGGAATTGTTAATGGCCGAAGAGGCCAAGATCGATGCTGCCGCCCGGCACAAGATCGAGAACCAGAAAAAAACGATTCTGGAAGGCTCTCAGGAGTGGGACATCCTGTACCGCAAGTACTACAACGAAGAAGTCAAGAAGCTGGGGATCTAGCGCTCGAGTTCAACCCCCGAATCGTAATCGCTCCGCAGATGCGCGCCTTCAGGGCGTTTCTTTGCCAACGGTCGTTCCCTGCGCAGCAAACGGCTTGCCTCTCACACTCGTGTAGACAGCATCGAATACGGTCAAGCTATTGATGTTCGCAACGCCACCAACGGTGATTGGATCGTCGATATATAGGACCTTGCTATCCACGCTGGAGAATTTTGGCCACTGCGGAAGGCCTGGCCCGTTCGGGTCTCCCGACTTTGCGAAGTTGACCCAATAGCTGGACATTTCCTCGGCGACTTTCCGGTCTGCCGGAGTCCATCGCCAAGGCTCCTGATCCAGATGCTCGAAGACATACCAGAGTTCGGCGAAGTGACTCGCGCCCCAACCCTCATAAACCGAGCCCGCCGGGAATGGCGGCTTCTGCCTGAACGAATAGTAGTAGACCGGGCTCTTCCCAGTCCCGGCTTGCAGTCTCGCCCAAGCCCACATGTCCCATCCGAAGCGAAGGTCGCGCTCGAGGTCGAGCTGCGCCTGCCGCGCCTCTGCGTCGGTGCCATGAGGATAAGCCGCGACCAACGGAGGCGGCAGGGGGCCAAAGCTGCGCGCAATGTCGCTGTCGAACGTGGCCGCCGTTACGTGGGTAACGTCCACCAATGCCCGGGCTTCGTCGGCGTTCGAGCCGATCAGCAGCGGGACATCGTTCTGCTGCCCTGAAGCAAATGCTTCGTAGGGCGAAGCAGGAAGCACATAGGGCTCGATCACAGGATGGCTGACGCCGCCAGCGTCGGCGCTGAACTTGGCTGCCGGCAGCTGACGCAGTTTCTGGAGCGATCTTGCGCCGAGCGAAGTGGCATATTTCTCGCCGTCGCGTTCCGCATTGGTCAGCAGGTATTTTGGTCCGAGCTGGAGCGGCTCAAACAGCCCGCCACTCTCCCCGATGGCTCGCTGAAATAAGCCTTTCGCGCGAGGTGAACTCATCAGGATGCTGACCGATATCGCTCCCGAGGATTGACCGGCGATGGTTATGGTTTTCGGGTCGCCGCCGAAGGCTGCAATGTTCCTTTGGATCCATTCGAGCGCAGCAATCTGATCCATCAGGCCGTAGTTTCCGGAAGATTGATGCGGGGACTCGCGCGTTAGGTCTGGATGCGCCAGGAAGCCAAGCGGACCAACCCGATACGCGATGGTGACGAGGATAACGCCTTTGTGCGCCAACTGGTCGCCCCAGTACAAAGGCATCGAGGCCGACCCGTTGATGTAACCCCCGCCGTAGATCCAGACAATTACCGGCAGGTGCTCGCCTGCGGTCTTCGCTGGTGTCCAGATGTTGAGGTAGAGACAATCCTCACTTACCGCCGGCAGCTTCTCGCCCGGCATGGACACACCAGCTTGAATGCACGCAGGGGCAAACGCATCTGCCTTTCGTGTGCCTGTCCAAGGTGTCACCTTTGCCGGCGGACGCCAACGTAAGTCGCCGATCGGCGGCGCAGCGAATGGGATCCCCTTGTAGACAATCAATCCGCTTTCGGTTTTCCCGGATATCGTTCCGGATTCTGTCCGGGCCTCCTGGGCGAAAGTGATGGTGGCCAGCTGGATCGCCGAGATTAATAGAACTGAGAATCGCCACCGGTTTCGCATTGTGTGTTGTCCCTTGCCTCGGGGTGGTCTTCGGTCAGGGTTTCCGGGTTCAACTCCAAAGGGCGAACTCGTCCCTGCTGTCGACCGCTCCAAAGTTTTCCCTATGCAGTTTATTACGTCATATTAGGTGGCGTTGATCTGTGCAGAACTGCTCATCCGGCAAGCCTCTCTCCCTAATATGAAAACACCCAAACTACCTCATGACCACCCTCATCACAAGGCAATGTGTCCTACGTCCTTGCGAACCTGGGTGGCTCTTCGTAAAAAGCAATCAGGGGACAGGGATACGTGTCCCTTGGCGCTGCGGCTAGTCCGCGTGCGCGTCAGAGATCTTTGAAAAGTCAGAGCCAATCCTTCGCCCAGCGAACAACCGACGGAAATAGGCGCTCTAACTACTTTTGAAATGATATGGATAGATGTAACTTACTTATGTTTCAATGACTTGTAAACAATTTCCGGCTAACCTACTGATTCTAAACAATGCGCGAGAAGCATTTTTATGTCACTGTGTTCTATTTAGCTATAACACAACATCGGTATCCACCAAAAGGTATGAAGTTCGTGTCGAGCGTAGGCTACGTTCATCTTGCGGATCCGCCATTGGCAGCAGAACTCGGAGGATGGTCCGGACTCCACATCGGTTGGCCCGCCGGGATAAATTCAACCTTCAAGTTGGGAAACAGCGCGCGAAGATCTGCGGCGCACTTTTTCATGCCGGGCTCCTCAGAAACTTCGTGGCCGAGCACAATCATCGCCTTGTGACGGCCTTGCGCACTGGCATCGCGCACATACTCAACTCCTTCCCACTCGGCAGATTCGCCCACAATCAAGACTTCAACTCCGTCAGTGCGTAAAGCGAAGACCTGTTTTTGTAACCCAGCGGCTCCGGGAACCAGGGCTGCGCGGGTGATCGAGAGGTTGGGGTCTCCGATGACCCTGACCGTCCGGGCGTCGAGTTTCTTCGCCAGTTCGAGAGAGAGTTTCGCGAGCGTTGTCTTGGGGATCGTGGCCCGGAAAGGATTGCCTGCGTCCATGTAGCCTTGCCAACCTAATGCCTCGATGAGTGCCATGGCGATCGGGTCCGGCGAGACCGAGTGAATCTGGTCGTGCAGACGAAAGACGACCATGTGGTGCTGCTCGATAAACGCCAGCTTCTCGCGGTAGACGGGGTCGTCGGCAAAGAAGGCCTTGTCGTCAAGATGGTTGTAGAAGGTTGGCTCATGCGTGATCACGAGATTGGCGCCGCGACGGGTGGCCTCACGCAGAACATCCATGGTGTCGAGGAAGGTAGTCGCAATTCCTGTGACAGGAGTGGAGGGATCGCCCGCCTTGACCGTATCAACTGTGTTTGTTGGTACAGGTACCCCGTAGTGACGCTGGATGCGTTGAATCGCCTCGGCCGCTGTCAGCGTTTGAGCCTCAGACGCGGCGGTCAGAACCGCCATTACAAGAATGCCGAGACAAGCAGGTCGCAAGGCAACGCGATTCAATCGTTCTCCTTCCTTCAGAATCGATTGGCAGGCCTACAGGCGCACGATTTTTTCAGACTCGAAGCCGCGCAGCGCGTTACGCGTATCCACGATAAGCTTGGCGGCATTGAGCAGTTCTTTGTAGTCGAAGCTCGTGTGGTCCGTGATCACGACAGAGCAGTCAGCCTGTTTTGCCGATGAGAACGCGTCCTGCGACACGAGATCGATGCCGTCCAGCTTCAGCTTGGGCACAAAGGGATCGCTGTAGCTGACTTCCGCGCCGAGCTTCTTGAGCAACAGGATGACGTCCAACGCCGGCGACTCGCGCATGTCGTCGATGTTGCGCTTGTAAGCGACTCCTAAGATGTGGACGCGTGCGCCCTTCACTGCTTTGCCGTGGTTGTTGAGCGCGTTTTGCACTTTGTCCACTACGAAGTGAGGCATATTGCCATTGATGTAGCCAGCGAGTTCAATGAACCGCGCCTCGATGCCCGACTGCTTGGTCTTCCACGAGAGGTAGAACGGATCGATGGGAATGCAATGGCCGCCCAAGCCCGGACCGGGATAAAACGGCATGAAGCCAAACGGCTTGGTGGCTGCGGCGTCAATGACTTCCCAGACGTTGATGCCCATGCCGTCACACATCAGGGCCATTTCATTCACCAGGCCGATATTGATCATGCGGAACGTGTTTTCCAGCAGCTTGACCATCTCAGCCACGCGAGTGTTGCTGACAGGCACAACCTTTTCAAGCGCCTGCGAGAAAAAGAGCTTGCCCATCTCCGTGCAGGCGGAGGTGATTCCCCCGACGACCTTTGGCGTGTTCAGGGTCTGATACACAGGATTGCCGGGATCTACCCGCTCGGGGGAGAAGCAGAGAAAGAAGTCTTGTCCCGACTTTCAGGCCGCCGTGCTTCTCAAAGGTCGGCAGCAGGAGCTCATCGGTGGTGCCGGGATACGTTGTGGATTCGAGGATGACCAGCAATCCGGGATGAAAATGCTTGGCAATTTCGTCGGAGGCCGACACGATGTAACTCATGTCGGGGTCCTTCGTCTTGCGGAGAGGAGTGGGGACGCAGATGTTGATGGTGTCCAGGTCGCGCACGACGGAGAAGTCGGTGGTCGCGTCGAAGCGACCCGCACTCACCAACTGTGCAACTTCGCCACTAGGAACGTCCTGCACATAAGACTCGCCCTGCATCAGCCGGTCCACTCGCGACTGCTGAAGGTCAATGCCGGTGACGTGGAAACCGGCCTTGGCGAACTCGACTGCCAGCGGCAGACCGACATATCCCAGTCCGACAATGCCCACACGGGCGGTTTTCGATTCGATCTTGCCTTTGAGTGCCTGAAAAGTGCTCACGGATTTCTCCGCCACCTGCATGATTCGGTCTCCCGTCGTGCCTCACGGCCAATCATTGATTCTATACATTCGTTGCAGCGTTGCGTAATTCGCCTTGAAGGCTGTCGTAGCAAATGCGTCCCTTATTCGAAGCCAGTTCCATTACGGCTTCAGCTTGAGACGCGCCGTGATGGTCCCCGGCAAGGTCGCTCGACGGCGCGCGACGATCACCCAGGCAGGCTCTTTCGAGCCAAAACAGCGCGAGCGCCAAGACTCCTCAACAACGCCGCCTTCAACGCCAAACTCAGCAATATTGCCGATCGCCCACGTGTTTTCCCCGATCGGGCGGGGCTCAAGTGCGAAATGCCAGAACTGTTCGATGTCGTGCTCGCCGGCGGGGCCGTCGATTTCGTCGATGACGGTGAGTTCGTTATTGATGAAGTCCACCGTCCGCGTCTGGGTGAAGCCCTGGTAGCTGCAGGTAGCGACCGCGTGGTCCTGGTCGGCGTTGCTGTCGAAGGCAAGCAGTCTCACTTCCGGCTTCGCAGTCCAGCGAAACGGGCCAGATGTAACGGCTTGATCGTGGCCGTCGATGCGGACTGTATTATGGGCCGACGATCCGCGGAAGTAGCCACGCCACTCTCGATCCATATAGCTGTACGTGCCGGAATCGATCAGGACCTCGCAATCACCAACGGTCACGACTAGCGAAAGCGAATCGGAATGGCTGTGACCGGCACTCCCAGGGCCAAAGGGACCAGCGTCGAAGAGCGTGCAAATTGAACCCCGCCGCATCACAACAATACCGGCGTCACGAAAAGCTTGCGGACCGCGTTGGAGAGTCTCTGCGAAGTCATTCTTGCGGCGTTCAGGTCCGAGCCACCAGAGAGCGATTTCGTCGATGTCCAACTGGTTGTAGGCGAAGAAACGCTTCCCCACCAGTGCAGATGCCGTCGCCAGCGTCGCCCGGGCAAATCGCGAACGCGTCACATACGGCGAGAAGAAGCGTCCGCCATCGTCGTCGCCGAGGAACGGCAAATCGCCTGAGTCGCTTACGAGCGATGCCAGAAACTCCGCCATGCGGAAAAGTCCCTCGCGGTACGATTCTGGCACTTCTTCCAGCACTGCATGAAACGCGAACATGTCGAGCGCATAGACGTGATAGTAAGTCGATTGCTCGAAGTAGCTGCCGTCTTTCTGCACGCGGGTTTCCATGTGCTCACGGACGACCTCGCGTCCGACGGCACGCCACCGGTCACAGCGGGGAAACGCCGGGAACAATCGCCCTAGTGCGTGCAGCGCAACCGCCTCGCCCAATAAGTGCGTATTGGGCGAGAAATAGATCGACAAGTTGTACTCGAGATGCAGCCCGTGACGGTAGAGCTCGGCCAGAAAGCGTTGGCGAAATGCCAGCGGCATCTTCGACCCGAGCAGGTGCCAGATCCAGAGCCATGAGAGCGCGCGGAAGGCGACCTCGAGAGCGCTGGTCCAGTTAATACCGCGCTGAAACGGATTCTCCGTCCACCAGTGCTCGAGTTGGTGGAATACGTGTTCGCAGTAGTCTTCGCGGCCAGTGAGTGCATGTGCCTGCGCTAGCAGGACTAAATGCTGATGACGGTTTACCTCCCAGATCAACTTGTGGTCGCCCGCAGCCGTTACGTCTAGGTATGGTATGCCGCGAAAATACGTTGCTGGAGTTTCAACTCCCCGTTCAGGATCACGCCTCCAAGAGACGCTGGCACCGTAATCAATTGCAGCGCCGAGGATTGGAATCCGGCCTTGCAGAATCTCATCGGCCAATTGCGTGAGTCGACGTATGTACTCATCGTCCTGCACACCTACGCGCACCAGCTCAGGCGCGGGAAGAATGCTCAGCGGCGAAGACGCCTGCAGCTTTAGGTTCGGGGAAGAGCGAGACAAGAGCGCATTCACGGCCTCCTGGCGGAAACGAAATGTGAGTTCGCGGAAGCTGCGCATTCAAGGGAAGAGCGTTTCGTAAATGTTGGCTGATGTCCGGCTTGATACAGTCGTCACAACACACTCGCCCGGCGCCGGAGACTTGTCCTAAGCACTCGAGGAGGTGCGGCTCTATCTTCTCGCTTTCAAACCGCCTCCAGCTTGGGAACGGCGTTACCTTCGGCAGTGGTCACATCAATGACCGGCACCGGCGAGTTCGCCAGCACCTTTCGCGTCTCGGCGTTCGGCTCTTGAGTCACAACAATCACGTCGGCCCAGTCCAATATTCCCTGTAGGTTTTTCTCCATCGAGCGCCCGATATGGGGCAACGAGCTCAATAGGAACGCCTGGTTGCTGCCGTAGATTGCGTCAAGTTGAATATGCGGATCAAAGATCTTCACGTCGCAGCCTTTGCCGATAAGCCGCTCGATCAAAGTTACGCCAGGACTCTCGCGCAGATCGTCGGTATTGGGCTTAAACGCGAGTCCATAAACACCGACCTTCCGGCAACCCATTTCCATCACCCGACGAAAGGCACGTACAAGGTGGGCCTCGTTGCTGGGGATGACAGAGTTGAGCAGCGGCAGATCGAGATCGAGCTGACGGGCGCGATAGGTAAGGGCACGCAGGTCCTTAGGCAAGCACGAACCACCAAAAGCAAAACCAGGCTTCATGTAAGCGGTCGAGATGTTGAGCTTGGTGTCGCGGCAAACGGTCTCCATCACTTCAGCGCCGTCGAGTCCGAGCGAAGCGGAGAGTGTACCGATCTCGTTGGCAAAGGCGATTTTGAGCGCGTGAAACGTATTGCACGTGTACTTGATGAGCTCTGCAGTCCGCAAGGCAACGACTGAAGTCACTACTGGCAACCCGGCATAGAGCGATGCGACCCGTTCAGCCGCCGCACGGTTATGGCTTCCAACGACGACCAGCGAAGGCTCCATGAAGTCCTTAACGGCGGTGCCTTCCCGGAGAAACTCGGGATTGGCCACAACCGCGGCTCTGGGCTCGACCGCCGGTGCGACTATCTCATCGCAGGTGCCGGGAAAGACCGTGCTGCGGACTACAACCGTCAGCGGCTTTGATCGGCCGTCGAGATGTGCGGCGATATCGGTTGAGACTTTGCGCAAATAATCGAGATTGAGGTTGCCATTGGGAGCAGAAGGTGTGCCCACACACAGAAAAGCGAAGTCGGCATCACGGAGTGCTTCCTCGGTCGAAAGCGTAGCTGTCAGCAGTCCGCGGTTCAGATGTTTCGCGATCAGCGGCTCCAGACCCGGCTCGAAGAACGGCGACTGCCCATCTTGGATGGCGCTGACCTTGCGTGCGTCTACGTCCACGCCAATCACGCGAAATCCGAGATCGGTAAAGCATGCCGCCGTGACACAGCCGACATAGCCAAGTCCGAATACCGCGATAGTTAGTTTTTCGAATTTCGCTTCCATGAATCAGTCCATCCTGTCGTTATCTAGCGGGCAACTTGGGCAGCGACGCCTGAATGCGTATCCACTGCCAGCAATTTTTCGAATTCAGCAGTTATGATGTCCCACGAAAATCGCGACATCACCAATGCCAGCGCCTGCGAAGCCAGCGATTCCCGCTGCCCGGCGTCTTGCATCAGCGACAGGCACTGTTCGGCAAAAGCGTCAGGCGTGTCCGCCAACCGGATGTTCACCGGATGCGCCACATCAAGACCCTCGGCGCCAATGGAGGTGGAAACAGTCGCCGTGCCCGCAGCCATCGCCTCGTAAATCTTCAGCCGTGTACCACCGCCAATGCGCAGCGGAACGATCGAAACGCTCGCGCCCCACAGCCACGGGCGCACATCCGGCACTGTGCCTGTGACCTGGATTCGCGAATCCTGCTGCGCCAACGCCAACACCGATGAAGACGGCGTCCGGCCAACCACCGCCAACCTGCAATCCGGCTTACGGCGCCAAATCAGCGGCAGAATCTCGCGTACAAAGTAGTTTACCCCATCGGAATTGGGTAGCCAGTCCATTGAGCCCACGAACACGAGGTCGGCGGTGCGCGGCGCATCCAGCGGACGTCGAAAGTAATCGAGGTCCACGCCGGTCGGAACGCTCGACGCTTGGACGCCAAACATTTTTCGCATGAGTTCGGCGTCTTGCGGCGACACGGCGATGACACGCGCAGCAGCCACGCACATGCGACGCTCCCAATTAAACATTCGGTCGGCCTGTAGTTTGAAGTACGTCTTCCGCACCGGATCAGGCGACTGTTCGACATGCCGCCGCCAGATCATCGTTTCCACATTGTGCTGAAAGAGCACAACGTTACTCATATCGGCAAAATTAGGAGCGGGCGTCAGGAAGTCACAAACCACGCTGTCGAAAGCAATATCCCGTCGCAACTGGCTGATTCGCTCGCGCATCGCAATCGAGCAATACCGACTCAAGGAAAGCGGCATGGAGGAAAATAAGTTGACCAGCAGCTGTACAGCGAACGTCGGCGACCGTCGCGGTGGCACCTCAAGGGTCAGCGGATATGCTTGCGAGCAATATTCCTGGGCCCTCAGCACACCCTCAGGTTGCGCCGGGTTGTCGAAGGCGACATAGTGTACTTCGTGGCGTGCATGCAGCCGCTTCAGCATCTCGAGAGTACGGATTTGCCCGCCGCGGTTGGTCGGGTGCAAGAAGCCAGGGCTAACCCAGAGGATTCTCATGCTGCGTTTTTCATGTGGCGAACGTCATGCAACCTGAACGCTACCTGCCGGCGCCTTCATCAACCCGTCCCAGATCTGCTCGCGGCGTCCAGTGAGAAACGTATCGCCCCAGACCTGCAAATTCAGCAGTCGCCAGATGCGGTCGGTGGCGTCGTGAACACCGCGTTCGTGCTTGTCCAGCAGCTCATTCAGGTAAGCCATGTTGACGTAACTGGCGAGTATGCCATCAGGGTCGCGCAGGTAATCGAGCAGGGGACGAGCTTCCTCCTGCAGCAGCCATTTAGTAAGGGGTGTGGGAAACCCCATCTTCTTGCGATAAATGATACTGCGTGGGATGAGGTCTTCCACCGCCTTCTTGATGATGTACTTCCCTTCCTTACCGCGCAGCTTCATGTGCGGAGGCACGGACGCCGCGAACTCCACGAACTTGTGGTCGAGGAATGGCACGCGGCTCTCGAGCGAGCACGACATGCTCATCTGGTCCTGCTTCATCAGGAGTTCGACCAGATAGGTCTTCTGGTCGGAGTAGAGCAGGCGCGGCAGCGTCGGTGACTTTGCAGTCGACTCCCAGCGTTTGAGAAACGAGGCGTAAGGGTTGGCGTCGAAATGCCGCGACAGCAGCTTCTCCTGCTCCTCCACGCCAAATGCGCAATAGAAATTGTTCAAGTAGAGCGACTCGATGTTGGCGCCGCGTCCCAGCACGGTGTGTCCCAGCTTCCTCCGCAGCGAGGCGGACAGCAGCGGCGACTCCGCTACAGCACTCTGAATGGCACTGCGCACTCCGCCGGGGACGCCACGATAGGCACGCATCCATTGTTCGTTCAGCTGATAGAAGCGGTAGCGTCCATAGCCACCAAAAAGCTCATCACTTCCTTCGCCGGTAAGGACGACCTTCACTTGCTCTGCCGCAAGTTTTGATACGAAGTGAAGCGACACGCTCGACGGCCAGGTGATCGGCTCGTCTTCATGCCAGACCAGGCGCGGCAGCGCATTGAAGAACTCTTCCATCGAGACGAAGACTTCGTGATGGTCGGTGCCGATCAGGTCCGCGACCTGACGGGCCTCAGAGAGTTCGCTAAAACGCGACTCACTGTATCCGACCGAAAAAGTCTTCACCGGCCCGCTGGTCATGCGCTTAATCAGCGCGGCAATGGCGCTGGAGTCGACACCGCCGCTGAGAAACATTCCCAGCGGCACATCGCTCATCAGTCGCATGCGCACGACTTCTTCCAGCCGCGTTCGACAATCGCGCAATCCATTCGCTGTCGGCGCGGTCTTCGAACTCGGTCGGACACGGCGCGTCCCAGTACTGCTTGATCTCCAGGCTCGGTGTTTCGCCACAACTCAGCGTGAGAGTGTGTCCCGGCATGAGTTTGCGAATACCGGCGAACAGCGTCTCTTCGCCACTTACGTAACCAAATGCCAGGTATTCGGGAAGCAGTTTGTCGTTGAACTCCGTGCTGATGTCGGGATGCTCCAGCAGCACTTTAATCTCGGACGCGAATGCGAACAGGCGGCCATTCCAAAAGTAGTAGAAGGGCTTGATGCCCAGCCGGTCGCGGGCGCAGAACAATTGCCGGCGGTTCTTGGTTCCAGATGGCGTAGGAGAACATGCCGCGATAACGCGTCACCGATTGATCGCCCCACTGTTCGTAGGCGTGAACGATGGTCTCGGTGTCGCAATGACTCTTGTAGCGATGTCCGGCGGCTTCCAGTTCGGGGCGAATATCGGCGTGGTTGAAAATCTCGCCGTTGTAAGTGATCCACAGCGAGTCGTCCTCATTGCTCATCGGCTGAATTCCCGCAGCAAGATCGATGATGCTCAGGCGGCGGTGACCAAGAGCAGCTTCTCCGCACACGTGAGCGCCGGATGCATCAGGGCCGCGATGAGCAATGATGTCGGTCATGCGGCGAATCAGCCGCACGTCGAGCGAGAGTGCCGTTGGTATTGACGAATCCGGCTATGCCGCACATAAGCCTAATATTTGATTGACCGGTACAGGCCGAAGGCCGGTCTATATTGGACGATCGATAGGGATGAGTTGCGAGTTCGCCGACCGAGTGCTGGCGCGCAGCCTTCGAGCAATTAAACCCAGCGCCGCTGTCGGACCTGTCAATAATTGGCACGTCGGCGCTGTCGTCCAAATTCACAAAGAAAACGAGCAATGTAAAAACCACAAAATCGATTCTCAGTGTCAGGCTCACAGAATGTAGTGTAGCGCAGGCTAAGCGCCTTGGGCACCTGGATCAAAAGGTTACATGGGAACGACGGATGCGCCGATCAACAGCTGACCCTCGTAGACAGATGGCTTTTCTCAACGACGCGACCAGTTCTGCGCAAAACCCACTTTCCGGGCGCGGTACGGCGCCACCTTACTGTGATCCTTCACTGAGGAAGTCAGCGGTTGCCTGAAGTAAAACGAGCACCAGCTCGGCGCTTTGCGCTAAGAACCGACTCGTAAATACTCTGCATTGTATGGGCCGATTTCGCATCCGTGAATTCTGCCATTTTGACGGAGGCTCTTTCGCCAAAAACCTTAATCTGCGACGGACTCTTGAGCAGGCTGCTGATTCGACACGCCAGATCGGAAGCGTCGTCCACAGTAAAGAGCAAACCATTGTAGCCATCCTCGACCAGTTCCGGGTTGCCGCCAACCCGCGTCGCTACGGGACAGCACCCACAGGCCATCGCCTCCATTAGGGCATTGGAAAGGGCTTCAAAACGCGAGGGAAGCACAAATACGTCAATTTGGCTCAACCATTTAGTGACATCAGCAGTGGCTGGCTCAAAATGACAGCGCGACTCGAGCCCCAGCTCACCTGCAAGCGACCTGAGGTATTGTTCCTGCGGGCCGCTTCCAACGATGAGCAGTCTCGTATCAAGATCCTCCAGTCGGGCGAACGCGTACAACAGCGTGTCCACTGCTTTCTCTGGACGCAGGGCACAGACCGTTCCAATTACGACCCGACAGTCTGAAGGGGGATTCGGTGACTGCAACCGACGATATCGCTTGACGTCAATAGCGTTGTAACAAATACGCACTTTAGACTCTGGGACACCTTCCGTCTCCACAAGGTAACGCGACATCCAGTGGCAGTTGACCACTATGGCATCGGCCAAGCGGTCGGTCATACGCAGTAGCCACTTGAAGTGACCGCCAGTGAGGTCGCGATGCCCCCGTTGACTTGTCACGACCGCAGCGTCGCCCGAAAGCCAAGCGAGCGGCGCCGCAAACACGTTTAGCGGAGCGTCAAAGCTGTGAACGATCTGGATGCGATGGTCCCTAATGTAGCGCAGCAGCATTCTGGCACCCTTGATCAAATCCAAAGACCGAAAAGAGTAGATGGGAATTTCTAGTATGGGCACTTGGGCATCGACTAAGTCAGCCTTTCTCAAGCCCTCCGGACGAAAGCATGCGACGTGGGGAATGAAAGGACTACCTTTTAGGCATCGTGCTGTCTCGACGAGTTGACGTTCTGTACCTCCTATCCCTAACTCTCGCACTAACAATAAGATAGGGATTTGGTCGGCTTCTGTCAGTCTGCTCATTCTTGGGTCAGTGGCCAAAGGCCTCCGGCGAATTACTTCGCCTCTGCACAATCATAGTTGGAAACGCCAGCGCTTGCGCATTCCGCCGACGGCTCTCACGAATTCGCGCTTCCCTTTCCTTCCCAACAAGGTCGAATCATCATATACCACTAAAGTGTTGTTTTTTAAAACACTAAAATAACCTAACATAAGGTTACTTTAGTTTCTACCAATACTCAAATTTAAAAATTTTGCCCGGTGCTGAGGCTAATGTGGTAACCGATTCAGTTACGAAGATGTCTGGCATTTGCACCTAAATGCCAACTCATCGAACAGGAGAGACATGTCCAAGAGATTACTTCTACTTTTCCCCGTACTCTTCGTGGCGGTAGGTCTGGGGCAAAAACCCGTAGCCCAACTTCCTCAGACTTATATCGACACAACTTTTAACCTTCCAACCGGAGTGACCTGGCAGGCCCATACGGTTACAACTTTTAAGAGCGCCCTGACTTCGGCCAACCCTGGCGACACCATCGTGCTCGACGCGGGAGTCACCTACCAAGGTAACTTTACTCTTCCTAAGAAAAATAACCCCAATCACCTGTGGATTTATATCGTTGGATCCGCTCTGTCGAACTTACCCACCCCGGGCACACGCGTCAACCCCGCCACCGATGCCGCCAATATGCCGAAGATCGTGACGCCCAATGCCACCGCGGCCCTTACCCTTTCCCCCGGAGCCAACTATTATCGATTGGTCGGTCTGGAGGTGTATTCCGCGTCCAATCATTGCTGCTAACCAGACAGAATTCGCCCCCGCCAAATTGCTACAGTTACCAGCTCCTCAATGCGACCTGGTCAACGGGACAAACTTTGGCCGATTCGATCACCGTGGATCGTTCTTATTTTCACGGCTCTCCCACTCAGGACATCACACGAGCGATCGCAGGTAACATCAGCAATCTCGCAGTCGTGGACAGCTATATCTCCGACATTCACGCCTACGCCGTGGACTCGCAGGCTATCGGTCTGTGGTATTCGCCCGGCCCTATCAAAATTGTCAATAACTTTCTTGAAGGCGGCGGGCGAGAATGTCATGTTCGGCGGCGCCGGAACGCCTGCAGGCAATCCTTGGGTACCCTCGGACATTGAGATACGCAACAATTACTTCTTCAAGAACCCGGCATGGGAGGCGGTTGGCGTGACCATCCCGCCGAACAATCCTTGGATAGTGAAGAACCATCTGGAATTCAAGAGCGCCCAGCGGGTAATTGTGGATAGCAACACTTTTGAGAACGTGTGGGTTAGCGGCCAGATGGGCTACAGCGTGCTGCTCACCGTGCGCACCAGTCAATGGTAACAATGCGGTCGTGGACGACATCACGATCAGCAACAATATCCTTAAGAATGTCGTCAGCTGGCTTCCAGACTGGAGCGCATGACAGCGCTTGTCCGACGACTCCTGGTTGCACTAACAACGGCGAGGTACGCCGCATCGACATTTACAACAATCTGATCGGCTTGCACAATCCCGCCTTACGTGGCTACTACACCGGTTTCGGGATCATCCTTAGCAATCTGCAATCAGACATGATATTCCAGCACAATACCGTCGTACCTTACTCTGGCCCTGGATGTTCGGAGTCTGTGTACTTCTCGAATAATTTCACCAGCTTTCCGCCGCCGAGCGGAACTTCTTCCACGAGCAATATCTGGGTATTGGACAATGCTCTTTGCCAGCAACCTACTGGGGACTGGCAGTGGCAGGGCATGAAAGGATTGCCGTATGCGATGGGCAACCCCACCACTCCGCCTTACGATCTGACGCAACGGTTCTACGGCAATGTGATGTATGTTCCAGCTACCAGTAAGACAGCGACGTGGCCACTACATAACTATGCTACGACTGTGCCCTTCACTTATGTTGACTACATTAATGGGGACTATCAGCTTTCTACTCCCTATTGGACCGACACCAGCGACGGCCAGCTTTCCGGAATCAACTACTCCACTTTGCCGTAAAGACAGAGCACCGACAGCAGCAGCTACGCCCCTTCGCTAATCAATCGGCCCCGCGCAAGACCGCGGGGCCGAGCTATTTATGGTCTACGCTGCAATGGCTCTTACATTATCCCGTCATTAAGATTTCCTAATCGCTAAGGTAATTCGCATCCCCGCTTGCGGCTGCCAGCAGCCTGTTGCACGGATTCTGAAATAACCATTCGCACTCAAGTAACTCGCCCATTTGCACGATGAGAGCAGGTAGGAGAGTTTACTTATGACAAGAGTGCTAGCCACACTTCTTCTACTTGCTATCACCACCGCAGCACAAGTGCCGGTTCCGGCGTTACCCAAGGTCTATATCGATACGGCGTACTCTTCGCCCATCGGCGGCCAGACGTGGAGAGCACATACGAGCACGGACTTCAAGAATGCGCTGACTTCAGCGTATCCCGGGCGACACGATTACTCTCGATGCGGGCATGATCTATAGCGGCAACTTTACGCTGCCCGCAAAGTCGAATCCCAATAACAAATGGATCTATATCGTCGGCTCCGCAGTGGCCAGCCTGCCCGCCCCGGGCACTCGCGTCAACCCCGCCACCAATGCCGCCAATATGCCGAAGATCGTGACGCCCAATGCCACCGCGGCCCTTACCCTTTCACCCCGGAGCCAATCACTATCGATTGGTCGGTCTGGAGGTGTATTCCGCCTCCACCCAGTTGTGCTATCCAAAGAATTCGCCTCCGGCCAACTGTGCCAGCTATCAGCTTCTCAATGCCACCTGGTCAACGGGACAAACCCTGGCCGATTCGATCACCGTGGATCGCTGCTATTTGCACGGCTCTCCCACGCAGGACATCACCCGGGCGATTGCAGGTAACATCAGCAATCTCGCAGTCGTGGACAGCTACATCTCCGACATTCACGGCTATCAGGCGGATCAGCAGGCCATCGGTCTGTGGTATTCGCCCGGCCCCATCAAGATCGTCAACAACTATCTGGAGGCGGCGGGCGAGAATGTCATGTTCGGCGGCGCCGGAACGCCTACAGGCAATCCTTTGTCCCTCGGACATCGAGATTCGCAACAACTATTTCTTCAAGCACCCGGCATGGCAGGCGGTTGGAGTCACCATCCCGCCGAACAATCCGTGGGTAGTGAAGAACCATCTGGAGTTCAAGAGCGCCCGGCGGGTGCTGGTCGATGGCAACATGATGGAAAACTCCTGGGTCAGCGGCCAGATGGGATACAGCGTGCTGCTCACCGTGCGCACCAGCCAAGCGGCAATATGCGGTCGTGGACGACATCACCATCAGCAACAATATCCTGAAAATGTCGTCAGTGGTTTCCAGACTGGAGAGCACGACAGCGATTGTCCGACGACTCCCGGATGCACCAACTCGGGCGAGGTAAGGCGCATCAACATCTATAACAATCTTATCGGCCTGCACAACCCGGCTTGAGCGGGGTACTACAGCGGTTTCGGAATTATATTTAGCAACCTACAATCGGACATGGTGTTCCAACATAATACCGTCATTCCCTACTCTGGCTCAGGCTGCGTAAACTCTGTGTACTTCTCGAACGGGTATAATTCTTTCCTCCGCCAGCCGGTACTTCTTCAACAAGTAATATTTGGGTGCTGATAATGCTCTTTGCCAGCAACCTACGGGGACTGGCAGTGGCAGGGCATGAAAGGACTCCCGTATGCGATGGGCAACCCAACCACCCCGCCTTACGATCTGACGCAGCGGTTCTACGGCAATGTGATTTATGTTCCCCTTGCCAATAAGACTGCGACGTGGCCACTACATAATTATGCTACGACCGTGCCCTTCACTTATGTCGACTACGCTAGCCTCTCTTTCGCAATAGCGAAGACTTTACCGAAAAATTGCGTTGTGAATTTCAGATAACTGCTTTGCTGGCAATGCGGGCAGCAGGCAAAATGCGTGTGGTGCCGACCTACCCTCTTCTCCTGGGGCAAAGGTTCTGGCATGGTGGCAGGGACCATGTTTCTGCGCGCCAAAGTCAGGAAAAAAGATGGCAAGCAGCATCGCTACTTCAGCGTGGTGGAGAACCGTCGCGTGGGAAAGAACAAGACGGCGCAACGGACGGTGCTGTATCTGGGGGAAATCAACGATGGCCAGGAAGCGACCTGGCGCAAGACCCTGCCGGTCTTCGACGAGAGTCAGCAGCAACACACGACGCTGAGTTTGTTCCCTGAGGATCGAGCCATTCCGGCCGAGTCGAGCGACAGTATCCAAGTCAAACTGAGCGCGATGGAATTGCATCGGCCGCGGGCCTTCGGCAACTGCTGGCTGGGGTGTGAGCTGTGGCGGCAACTGCAACTGGGGGAGTTCTGGGACGCGAAGCTGGCGGAGAAGGTGCAGCGGGAAACCGTAAGCTGGGCGAAGGTGCTGCAGCTGCTGGTGGTGAATCGATTGATCGATCCGGGGAGCGAATTTCGCGTGCACCGGCAGTGGTTCGATCAAAGTGGGATGGCGGAGTTATTGGAAGCCGACTTTGCGGTGGCCGAAAAAGATCGTCTCTATCGCTGCCTGGATCGCATTGTGGAGCATAAGGCAGCCTTGTTTCAGCATCTGCGGGAGCGCTGGCAGGACCTGTTCCAAGCGCAGTTCGAGGTGCTGCTTTACGACCTGACCAGCACCTACATCGAGGGCGAAGGAGAGCAGATTCCCCAGGCCAAGTATGGCTATAGCCGAGATCAGCGGTTTGATTGCAAGCAGGTGGTGATTGCGCTGGTGATCACGCCCGAAGGTTGGCCATTGGCCTACGAAGTCATGGATGGGAACACGTCGGATCGAAGCACGCTGCGCAGCTTTCTGGACAAGATCGAAACCAGCTATGGCCGGGCGCGACGAGTATGGGTGATGGATCGGGGGATTCCGACCGAAGCGGTGCTGGAGGAGATGCGCAACTCGGACCGGGAAATTTTCTACCCGTGGGGACCCCACGCAGCAAGATCCGAGAGTATGAGAAGAAGTGGCTGGAGCGGTCTTGGCAGAAGGTGCGAGAGTCGGTAGAGGTGAAGCTGTTGGCCGAGGCCGGTGAACTGTATGTCCTGGCCAAAAGCGAAGGGCGGCGGTTGAAAGAAACCGCCATGCGGCGGAAGAAGCTGGCTCGGTTGTTGCGTAAGCTGCGCGCCATGCAGCGCAGTGGTCCGAGACGGGATCAGCTGTTGTTACGCATGGGCGCGGCGCGCAAAGAAGCCGGCAACGCTTTTCGTTTCCTCCAAGTCCAACTCCCCCGCGAAGGCGAAGCCGTGACCCGCAGCAGCTTTCAGTTCCTCGTTGACCAGCCGAAGCTGAGGGCGGCTGAGCTGCAGGATGGTCACGACTTGCTGCGCTCGAATCTGGTGGGCGAAGATCCCGCAATGCTATGGAGCGCGACATCCAACTGTCACAGATCGAGGCCGCATTTAAGGCTATGAAAAGCGAGTTAGGCATTCGCCCCCTGTACCATCAGCTGGGCCATCGCGTCGAGGCTTAACATCAGGGGGCCTTCCTGGCTTACTGTTTGTTGGTTACGCTGAAGAATGGGCTTAAACCGGCCCCGGACTCATCCCCGCGCCGTTCTGGAAAAGCTGGCCACCATTTAGATGCTCGAGGTTTGGCTACCCACGACCGATGGCCGATGGCTGGTGATGCCACGCTTTACTCAGCCGGAGATGGATCAGGCAATTCTGCTGCACACGCTTAAGCCCGCCCCGCCACCGCAACCACCGCCGCGGATAAAACCTCGAGTCCCAGAATTTCCTCAGAAGCTCTCGGCCGTAGGCCGACCCCTCCGACCGCGACGTTGAAAACCAACGACTTGGGATACTCATTATACCATATTGCGAAAGACAGGCTAGCGGGACGATCAGCTTGCAGCTCCCTATTGGACCGACACCAGCGATGGCTGGCTTTCCGGAATTAATAGTTAGAACTTGCTGAAAGCAGTGTATCGTTTCATCACCTGGTACGCATATCAATAACACTCAAGCCTGTTCACTAAGCAGTCGGCTCCGCGCGCAATGACCGTGGAGCCGCATTATCTTCTCTAAAAAGGTAGGCTTCAGACGTAGCTTGCGTTCGAGGCCAAAGAAGAATCAAGATCATCTGGAGGTCGGATTTACCTTTCAAAAACTCGTCCACCGCTTTTTTACATCCCGACAAGGGGGACCGTTAGATTGTCTGAGGAGAACGATGCAGCGGGCTCAATCCTTA
>CAVQYW010000010.1:77500-676933 GCA_963718395.1 uncultured Acidobacteriaceae bacterium | reverse complement strand
TTGTTGCTCGCGACCTTTTTCCGCAGGCGCTTTCCTTTGCCATCTTCTCTCTTGGCGTTTGGTCTGGCCAGCGGTACTGCCGTAGCTACTTACATCGCGCTCATGGCTTATGTAAAAGCAACCGCAGACGTGGACGCAATCAGTGTCTTATACTTGTCGCCCTCATCACCATTTGTGATCACGTTCACGACTCTCGGACTTTACTCGTGGTGCATATTTCTCAAGGACGGGTACAAAAGGCTCAAGCCCATATGGTGACCACTATTGCGCATTGAGACATTTGAGACTAACGATCGGGGTCAGGTCAATGTTATTAAGTTCTCGCCCTTTCGTTTACGTTGGTAAAGCGACCAATGCGCTCATGAAGCAGTTCACCTGATGGTCGGCCACCCCAGCATGCGACCGCCTTACCGTTCCCCGAATCCATGCATGATACGATAAGTGGTTTGAAGCTCGGTTGGGGCGAAGGGTTTTCAATTTTGTCGGACTTATTCAGAATCAACACCAGCGACCATGCCGCAGGAGCAGTTCTGCACACACATGAGACTCACCGAACAATCCCCTAACATTCAGCATGTTATCGAGAGTCTCGAGATCGGTGACGAGTACTCTGGGAACCGCTACGCCTGACTCGGCCAGGAGCCTGGGCCGGCCATTTGACGACGGCGTTTTGGCTCACTAAGGTCGTCAAGCCTCGCATCTTTGTCGAGTTGGGCACTCGCAGTGGCAACTCTTACTCGGCGTTCTGCCAGGCAATTTCGCGGCTCGGATTGCCGACGCGAGCGTTTGCGATTGACACTTGGCGCGGCGATGAACAATCGGGGCTTTACGACGATAGTGTATTTGATGACCTGAACGCCTTTAACCAAAGCCACTTCCCCACGTTCTCGAAACTCTTGCGCACCACCTTTGACGAAGCGCGGGCCTACTTCGCGAAAGGGAGTATCGATCTTCTCCACGTCGATGGACTTCATAGGTATGAAGTCGTAAGGCATGATTTCGACACGTGGAAAGACGCGATGTCTTCAAATGGGGTCGTCGTCTTCCACGAGACGAACGTACGTGAAAGAGAGTTTGGCGTCTGGAAGCTGTGGACGGAGCTTGCTCAGGATTACCCGTTCTTCGAATTTTATCATTCGGAGGGTCTGGGGATCCTTGGCCTCGGCGAATCTCAATCACCTCTCCTGTCCCGCCTTTTTGAGTTGGGCAGAAAGTCCGAAAGTTGCGCACTTGTACAGCGCCTTTTCGCCGCACGCGGGGAGACGTTCACCAGCCGTGTGGGCGCCCTCGATTTAGAGAATCGAATCACGGGGCTATTGGGCGATCTCGCTCAAGAATCCCGGCGTGTATCTGATGTCGAGCATAAATTCACCGTTCTAAATCAGACTTTGGCTGCGCGAGACGAGCAGATTGTCGCACTCAGTCAGACTGCGACCGCGCGTAGTAGTGAAATCGAAAGCCCGACTCAGGAGCTCGTCAATACAAGGCAGGCGCAAGGCGACAGAGAGTCTGACGGAGAACGACTGCGCAAGGAACTTATCTCGGTTACAACCCGACTCGAATCAGAGCACTGGCGGCAGGATCGCCTCACGGCACAGGTCGCCGCCATGAAGAACGAAGTCGAAACACGAAGGGTTGAGGCAGAAGAACTACACAAGCAGATAGAACGACAACGATTGAGTCTGATAACAGCTGATGGACGCCTCAAGTTGCTGCATGCGAGCGGCAGTTGGCGGCTGACGGCTCCAATACGGGAGTTGAAAGCGCGCATGCCGGGCTGACCAAGCAGTTTCGTCGAGTTACAATAGTCTCGGGATGGATTTTTCACTTTCAGCTCCGATCCGGCCTCCGCAGCGCGAAATTGCTTCGACAGAACGCGGCCTTGTTGCAGGAGGCAGCGGGTTTATTCGACCGCCAATGGTACTTGGAAGTCAATCCAGACGTTGCAGCTAGTGGCATTGATCCGTTAGTGCACTACTTGCGGCAAGGCGCGGCCGAGGGTCGGGACCCTAACCCCTACTTCGATTCGGACTGGTACCTACAGCAGTATCCCGACGTCGCGCATGCCGGATTAAATCCGCTCGGTCACTATCATCGTTGGGGAACGGCCGAGGGGAAGGACCCGAGTTTACTTTTCGACACAGATTGGTATCTCTCGCAACATCCCGACATAGCGTCCTCGGGCGTTAATCCCCTACAGCACTTCTTGCAGTACGGTCTAGGCGAGCACCGCCCACCTCGGCCACCTCAGTCGGACGGATCAGAAGTCGATGGATGCAAGGAAACAATCGTGTTTCGTGAGGGGCTGCGGTTACGAGAAACCCCACGAATCGCAGTCATGCTACACGTTTTTTATGCGGACCTGCTGCAGGAAATGCTAGATGCGACCCTGACAATCCCATTTGCATTTGATCTCTTGTTGTCCACTCCGTCTCCCGACATTGCAGATCAGGCGAAGAAGTGGGCAGCCCATAAACGGAATGTGCAATTGACGACTAAAGTAGTGCCCAATCGCGGACGGGACATCGCTCCGCTACTTGTTACGTTTGGCCCGAGATTACTGACATATGACGCTTTCTGTCACATCCACTCCAAAAAATCACTTATCTGGCGACGATCAAAGAACATGGCGGCACCATCTGATTTCCAATCTTTTGGGCAGCCGCAAGAAAGTGGAATATATCCTGCATTTGCTACTTGAGCGCGAACTCGGCCTCGTGTACCCAAAGACATATTGGCGCATTTCGTATACGGCGCATCATGGCTTTCCTCTCGCGAAGCCGGTACAGTGCTGTTTCAAAAGCTGGGACTGGACGATGAGCCGTCCTCTTATCTAGATTTTCCCGCAGGAACGATGTTTTGGGCCCGACCCCATGCGTTGCGGGAGTTGCTGGACGGCCGATTCAGCTTCGAGGACTTTCCGGAAGAAAGCGGCCAGAACGACGGAACTCTGGCTCACGCCGTGGAAAGGACTTTTGTTCCCGTGGCGAAGTCTAACGGTGCTTCTTTCGCGGAGATCGATTTTGATTCTCAAATTTTGCGTGTAAACCTTGGTTCCAAGAATCTGGAACAGTATGCCGCCAAGAATCTTGTGGAATTGAAGCAGTGGATCGATCAGTCAGAAGTAGTGTCGTTTGATATCTTCGACACTCTCATCACGCGGCCACTGATGAGACCAGATCATTTGTTCACGCTCGTCGAGCGGCGCCTGGATAGAGAACTAAAGAGATCGACGAACTTCGCGAGGTCGCGAAGGGAAGCCGAAATCGTTGCCCGACAAAGGAGCCCGCACCGCGATGTGGCCATCAATGAGATCTACCGGGAACTGGCAGCATTTCCGCTGTTCGATCAAGAGCTTGCTGCGGCGGCCCTTGCCCTCGAACTTCAGCTCGAGTATGAGCTGGTAATCCCTCGAAAGCCAATGGTTGAGGCTTACGACTATTGTGTGGCAATGGGAAAGAGAGTCTTGCTGGTAAGCGATATGTATCTCACCGGTGCTACCATCGAACCCCTACTCACGAAAGCGGGGATATCCGGATGGTCGGAGCTCTATGTATCGTCAGAAGTGGGGCTACGGAAAGACAGCGGGCAGCTGTGGGACTGGCTCATAAAGAAAGAGAACTTAGAACAATTACGCTGGCTGCATATAGGAGACAACGAGCAGTCGGATTCGCAGATGCCGGGTGATCGAAAAGCGTGCCGATTATACCACGTGATGTCTCCGATAAATTTGTTCGCTTTATCGAAGTGGGGGCGTTCTGTGGCAGAGCACTCGGCGCTAATTGGAAAGCTGCAGACTACCTGGGCCCGTTGTAGCGATTTTGTATAATGATCCTTTCCGAGAGGTAAGCTTCGATTGAGTTCCGGCGAGCAGTATCGCGAGCTCGGGTTTTGCATCATAGGTCCGATCGTGGCTCGTTTTCTGATTTGGCTTGCACAGGAAGTCGCGGGCAACGAAGACAAGCCCATCTTTTTTTTGTCAAGAGAGGGATTCCTGCTGCTTCGATTCTACGAGCAGTTTCGATCCTTGCCCGGGGTACAGCAAGAATTTGGGGTCCTTCCTCAGGGGCATTACTTGCTTAGCTCCCGGACTGCGCTAATCGGCGCCGCCCCCAAGACCGAAGCCTCTGAGTTACAACAGCAACTCGGTAGCCACAATTTCGAAGGAACGATCGAACAGCTTTTTAGTGTTCGCTTCGGCTGTTCGGAAGCGACTCTCAAGTTGATGCGGTCGTCTGCGACAGCTCAACTGGTTAACCTTCCGCGGGATTTGGAGCGAGTTACCGAAGTCGCATTAAGTCACCGCGACGTTCTGGAACGGGACGCGGAGAAGTGTCGAGTTGCTTATAAATCTTATTTGAGAACCGTTGGATTTTTGTCAGAACAACCCGTCGGAATTGTTGATCTGGGCTATTCCGCGTCCCAACAGGGGTACTTATTTTCGATGACCGGGCAACCGATGAGCGGTTACTATTTCCTGACAACGGAGTGCGCGGCAACCTCGGATCGGACCGATAGCAGGATATACTCCTGCTTTGGCGCTGGCATAGATCCACATCATGGTCCACCTATGTATCGGTACAGCCTTTTTCTTGAAGCCATACTTACGGCACCGCAAGGACAGCTGATTCGTTTTGAGCTTCAAGGAAATGACATGGTTCATCCCGTATTCAGGCGGGACCTCTTAGTCGGTACAGAATGGCAGTATATTCAGGAGACGGCCCAGGGGGTCGCAAGTTATATAGATCTTCTTGTGGCAGTTAATTCTGAATCTCTTTTGGAAGTACTCTTTGACGACCAGGCACTCCACCACTCGCTTGTTGACTTAGCACGAGGCACCGTACCATTCGACACTTCAGAATTGCACTTGACCGTAGAAGATTTATTTTGTGGTAACGATCAACTTGATGTGTTTGCTCACTACTGTCCGGCTAAAAGTTGAAGAGAATCAGTTGGTTGGCGTTTGCGGTAAAATTGGAATCCAGGTCAACGCTCTGAAGGGCGCATTAATGGTCGTTTTCTCTGACTATCTCGCGGGTTTTCTTGCGGTTATCGGTAGTCCCCAGGGATGTGGCGGCCGGACACCCCATTCTGGCACAGTTTCGTCATGAACCTGAATGTCAACGAAACCTGCGCTTCTAAGTAGTCTAACAGTGTCAGGTAAGCTGAATATTCTCATCTCAAGCGTACTGCCAGGGCCACCATGGAATGTTAAGTCGGTATGTAGTTCGTAGGATCCACTGTCAGTTCGGTTGACGAGCACGTAATCGTCGTTGAACTGCACGATCCGGAAGTCCATTAGCCGCGGATAGTGCTCGATCGTGCTCTCCGCTCCGGCAAAAGGTACAGTTAAAATTAGAAGACCACCGTTTTTGAGTAAAGCATAGCAACCGGTGAAAGCTCGACTCACAGGGGGCGGCACGTGCTCGAATACGTCGCTGGAGATCACAAAATCGTTTTTACCGATATACATCGGCGCTGGCTCAACGATATTGAGGAAAGGCTCTTTGTGATAAAACGTATTCGTATACCGGAATATCCTTTGTAGCCAAGAAGCGTAGCCTTCCCAATCACTCAGTCCTATTCCAACCAAATCTATCCTAGATCGCAGATTCGGTAGAGCCTCGGCATGACCCAACAGCCCCATACAGAGGAAATAAATCAAGCTTCGCATCCGGACCGAAGAGCCGCAACTGAAACACGTAGGATCCTCGCGTCCGTCGCGCACATCCGGAAAGTAATCCCACTCTGTGCCACAAATAATACATTTGAATCCGTCAAATCCACCGGGCATACGTAACAGTTTACTGAAACTCCCGATATTTGGCACCGAATGCGATGTCAGCGACTTACCCCCATTCTAGAATAGAAACGATGGGCTTTCTGCGGATTTGGGGTTGCGCGGGATGTTTGTTAATCACACCCTCGTTGCCTCGATGCTGTGGTGAACTGCACCGATTTTCTCATCCACCTCATATCCCGACATTCCCGGTTCTGATCGGACCCTTTTTCAGTTCGTGAGCGCAGCCCGGAAGGTACTCCAACCAGCAAACGCCCCGTCTGTTGCTGTCTGAACTTCCATACTGTGCGGCTACGTTGACCGTGCAGTCCGTCCCAAAGAGATCATCAGCTTGCCGGAAATGTGGCACTGCGGACGCTTTAGGAACCGGATAATCTACGGACTACGGATCCTTCCTGGAAGCAGGCGGACGTGGAAGTCCCCGCGGCCGCAGGCCAAGGGGAGCTGGACTTTCCGACTGTTGTGCCAGCAGCATATTGTGTCGAGGCTGGGCTTGGATTTGTTATCATTAGGTGGCATTGAGAATTTTAGGGTCGCAGCACGAATTTGCCCGACTCAGTACCCAGGAGTTCTCTGATTTGAAAGAGCTAATTCGGAGACGTACCGCTATCGCGAGTTGATCTGGGCACTTGCCCTGAAGGAACTGAAGGTTCGTTACAAACGGTCGGTGCTGGGGTTCATGTGGGCCCTGCTGAACCCGGCCCTGATGATGCTGGTGCTGACTGTGGTGTTCTCGACGATTATGCGTTTCGGCATTCCGCATTACGCGATTTTCCTGCTCAGCGTGCTGTTACCTTGGACGTTCTTTTCGCAGTCGTTGAGTTATGCGGTGGAGTCGATCGTTGGCAACGGCGAACTGATCAAGAAGGTTTCCGTACCCAAGCTGGTTTTTCCAGTTGCCGCTGTGGTTTCAAACATCATCAACTCTGCTGCTGTCGTTCATACCTCTGGCGCTTCTCGTCGTAGGAATGCGACATCCCTTTTACAAGACGTGGCTGTTCCTTCCGGTACCAATGTTGGCGCTGATTATCTTCACGCTGGGAATGACGTTCTTCTTTGCCGCTGCCAACGTGTATTACCGCGACGTGGCTCATATTGTGCAGGTTGTGCTATCGGCATGGTTTTACTTGACGCCGATCATCTATGCCCTTGATTTCATTCCGCCAAATCAGCGATGGTTGTTTAAACTGAACCCAATCATCTACGTGATTAACGGTTTCCGCCTATCGGTATATTACGGAATGTTGCCGAAATGGCCATCTGTTGCTGCCTCGTTTGTTTGCGCGTTTCTTTCACTCATGATTGGCTTTGGAATATTCCGCAAGTATCAGGATGAATTTGTCTTTTATGTCTGACGCTCTCTCAACGGCCAGTTCGGTGGTGGTCAGGCTTGAGAACGTCACGCAGCGTTTTCGTGTCATTCACGAACGCCCCGACACCCTACGCGAACTGTTTTCGAAGTTTCTGCTAAAGGGAATAAGCTATCACGACCTGGATGCCGTAAAGGATGTTTCTCTCGAAGTGTCCAAAGGCCAGATGCTGGGGTTGATCGGTCGCAACGGTTCCGGAAAAAGCACGCTGCTGAAGATCATTGCTGGCGTTTTCCGTCCCACCGCAGGAAGGGTCCACATTGAGGGCTCGATCGCTCCGCTGATTGAATTAGGTGCCGGTTTCCATCATGAGCTGACCGGTCGCGAGAACATCATGCTAAACGGACTGCTCATGGGCTATTCCAGGGAAGAAATGCGGAAGCGCGAACAAAGCATTATTGATTTTGCGGAGATCGAGGAATTTATCGATGCGCCAATCAAACAGTATTCCTCAGGCATGCACACGCGGCTGGCTTTCGCAGTTGCTACAGAAGTAGATCCCGACATATTGATCCTGGATGAGATTCTGGCCGTAGGGGACACGGCGTTTCAAGACAAATGTTTCGCGCGAATTCAGGACTTCCGTAGGGCGGGTAAGACCATACTTATTGTGTCGCACGCCATGCCGCTAGTCACTCGGTTCTGTGATCGGGCTATTCTGCTCGACAAGGGCTCCATCGTCGCAGATGGCGATCCGAATGAGGTTGTCAGTGTCTACAAGAGCTTGACCTCACCCGAACTGGCAACGGCCCACTAAATCCCCTACAAAGTCTTAGTGTGTCGCGCTGGGGTACAGCTCCGACATACCGCGCAGCAGGTCACGCTGCTGGTCGTTGAAGTTGCTGTGAAACTCGTCAGAGTTAAAGAACTGCGTCCGCTGCTCGGGAGACATCTGTCGCAGTTGCCGGTACGCCTGCGAAACTTGGCTTCTCTGGTCGGCAGGAAGCCCTTGGTACTGATGAAACAGCGTTTGCGCCTGGGCCTGCTTCTCCGGAGGCAGATGCTCGTAAGTCTCCATGCGGTTGAGGATCTTCTGCTTCTTGTCGGGCGACAGGCTATTAAAATTCCGCAACCGGTCGAGCAAGTGCTGCTGTTTCTCCGGGGTCAGGCTTCGGAACATCGGGTCGTTCTGTAGTTTCTGTTCCTGCTGCGCCGGGGGGAGATCGCTGAATTGTCGTAGCCAATCTCCCTGGTGCGGCCCAGGACCCTTCATGTGCGGCTGGGGCGTAGTGTTCAACTTCGGGGCCTGCTGCTGCGCCATGAGCATATTCGCCCGCAGGCACGCTGGGCTCAGGAGACTGAAGCTGCACTGACTGCGGAGGATGATGTTTCTGCCAGAACGGCGCACCGTACACCGGGACCGTGCTCGTGGCCACAGTCAAAGCGATAAGGGCGGAGTAATGGGCGCGCATAATCATCAATTGGTTTCGGTCTGGCTATCGTCCAAAGCGTCAAAGTCAGAAAACAAGTCAGCGTGATTGTCCAAATACTGCAGGTCGCCCACAGCGCCGACTGTCACGGAACTGGATGTGCCGTTGCCAGCCATCGTCCGGCCGTGGTCTGCCTTCCAGTGTGCGCCTTCCAGCAAACCTACGCCGACCGCCATTAACGCCGCTGCCGCGGTCACCACGGCCGGTCGCCGCAGCCACGCGAACCATCCTTCGCGCTCGGTGGCATGTTCTTCGCGCATGCGAGCGTGCAATCGGGCTGAGAAATACGGCGAGGGCTCCGGTGCCTGCCATTCATCCAGCAAATTCATGGTCTGCAGCAGCGATGCCACTTGCTGCGCACAACTTGAACAGGCTGCCAGGTGGTCCTGCACCGCCGGAGTGGCCAGTTCCGAACTGTTCAGCACTACTTCCATCAACTCATCGCGCAAGCTTCCACACTTCATAACCGCACCCTGCTTCCTGCAACTGTTTATATAAACTCTTTGAGCGTCTCCCGCAGTGTTTCGTATGCCCGGAACAACAACGACTTCGTGGCTGATTCACTCAACTTCAACACGGCCGCGATCTGTTTGTAGTCCATATTCTGGTACTTGTGCATGATCACGGCTGCGCGTTGCCTTTCGGGCAACGCCTCGACGTGCTTCCGAATGGCCGCCAGCCTCTCGCGTCGCAGAATTGTCTGCTCGGCGTTAAGGCTGTGGTCCGCCACGTCCACCGTTAACCCGGTTTCCGTATCAGGCTCGTCGATGTTGACTGTGTTCTCCGGGCGCTCGTACTTGGTATCGCGCGCATGGTTCACCGCCAGGTTGGTCGCAATGCGATACAGCCACGTGGTGAACTTTGCGCTCGCAGCGTAACCTTGCCGCGAACGATACACTCGCAGAAACACTTCTTGTGCCAGTTCTTCGGCTACCGACTGGTTTCGCGTCATCCGGTACATGAAGCTGATCATCGGACGGCGAAACTTATCGACCAGGTAGTCGAACGCTTCCGTGTCTCCGGCAGCCACACGGAGCATTACCTCGGCGTCACTCAGCATCTCCAGAACCGGGGTTTCAGTCATGGAGGCCCGCGCCGTTTCGAGCGTTTCCGCATTCCCAGCCGTGGCTCCGCCCAGGAGTATTCCGCGATCTAACGCAATGCTGGCCACATCTCCTGTAACCCCCACACTCCCCGAAAGTTGTGCCGGAGACAGCCACGTTTTGCCACGATTCTGTGGCGTCCCGGCTGGTTCCTGGGTTGCTGGGGTATGAGAGTCCCAATCGCGTTTTCGGCCGCCTATTCGCATTGTGGCAACTACTCTGCCACATCAGTGTAAAACAGTATTATGCACAAGTCGCCTAAGACGGGGCAGTTCAAATCGCCGCCGCGCTCCTGCCTCCTGGCGCCTATCTGCCGTTACGCTGAAACCCTTCGGCGATCAGGCGTTGCGGCATTGTGCCTCTCGGTCGCCCTGACGTGCATCGTGCCGGTTTCTGCTTTAGGTCAGGATCAGCAGCCTTCCGCCGCTCAGGCAACCCTGGGTCATTCCGGGGACAGTCCCGCTTCGACCCCTACGCAGACCTTTGATCTATCAGACGAAGTCACGCGGCATGTGTTAACCAATTTCCAGCGCGGAATGGAAACCCATGACCTGGACCGGGTCCTGGACGTCTTCGATCCCGACGGCATGAAGGATTACGCCCAATTTCGCGACCAGATGACGGCCTTTTTTCGCCTCCACGACAGCATCAAGTTCCGCTACCAGCTTCTGCAGGCAACGGCCGACAAAGATCTGGGCTCCGCCGTGGCCGACGTCGACATCGAGGCAGAATCGACCGACATCCTTCCCACCACCCAGCGCCACAGCACGCAGATGCGCTTCCAACTCAAACGCGAGGCCAAGGGATGGAAGGTGATCGGCCTGCAGCCCCAGAATTTCTTCGAGTAATCGATTCCCTAGGCGTCATGAAGCGCGACTATCCCGAACATCCACTCATTGGCGTAGGAGCGGTCATTATCCAGTCCGACCGCGCCCTGCTCGTTCGCCGCGCCACCGAGCCCCTCAAGGGCGAGTGGTCCGTCCCCGGCGGCCTTCTCGAGCTGGGCGAAAAGCTCCGCGACGGCGTTGCCCGGGAGGCCCTCGAAGAAACTGGTCTGCACGTCGAAGCCGGCGAGGTTCTCGACGTCATCGACAGCATTTTCGCCGACGATCACGGTCGCACGCAGTACCATTATGTCCTGATTGACTTCCTCTGCCGTCCGCTTGGCGGCGAGGCCGCCGCCGGCAGCGATGTGAGCGCGGTAAAGTGGGTGACCGAGTCCGAATTGGCCGACATGCACCTCCGCGACTCCATCACCGCCGTTGTGCGTAAGGGATTGGCAGCTAGCCGCACCCGCGAGTGACACCGGGTTCGTCACCAGTTAGAATCAGCACTAATATCACTGCCCGTTCATACCATCTAAGAGCCTGGTGGCATAGCGCCAGTTGGAGTTTTCCGTGGCCCGCAAACAAATCATCGGCAAAGACCTGAATCCGCCAACCAATTCCTGTCTCGCAATGTCGAGACTGCGGACTGGACTCCTTCTTGCGCTCTGCGCCGCAACCGCTTTCGCGGTGGCTGGCTGGAAGTTGCACATCGGCCGTGCAATCGACACCGCGAGCGCTGGCGCACCGACGGCCAACGCTGCATTCGGCCCGACTGTCCCCAATCCCGGCAAGCCCTCCATCCCGGCTCCCACCGGAATGATTTGGATCCCCGGCGGCGAGTTCTCCATGGGAGCCGCCGACCCGCCCGGCATGGACGAAGTGGGCATGAGCGCCACCAAGGATTCCCGTCCCATCCACCGGGTTTACGTGGACGGATTCTTCATGGACAAGACCGATGTCACCAACGCGCAGTTCGCCAAGTTCGTGAAGGCCACGGGCTACGTGACGGTTGCCGAACGCAAGCCGCGGCAGGAGGACTATCCGACCGCTCCGCCTGAAAACTTGGTGGCCGGCTCGGTCGTGTTTTCGGCCCCTGACCACCCGGTGCCTCTGAACGATCATTTCCAGTGGTGGAGATACATTGCCGGGGCAAATTGGCGCCATCCTCTCGGACCCGGCAGTGACATCAAGGGCAAAGAAGACTATCCGGTGGTTCAGGTCGCCTACGAAGACGCCCAAGCCTACGCCAAGTGGGCTGGCAAGCGCCTGCCGACCGAAGCCGAGTGGGAGTTCGCCGCTCGCGGCGGCCTCGCCGGCAAGCCGTTTGTATGGGGCGACCAGTTCCGTCCCAATGGCAAATGGATGGCCAACACCCACCAGGGTCACTTCCCCAATCACGATACCGGCGAAGACGGCCACGTGGGAATCGCCGCCGTCGCCCAGTATCCGCCCAACGGTTATGGCTTATATGACATGGCCGGAAACGTGTGGCAATGGACCAGCGACTGGTATCGTCCCGACTACTACCAACAGCTGGTTGCCGCAGGCGGAGTCGCCCGCAACCCAACTGGGCCGGCGAAATCCTATGATCCCGACGAGCCGGCCGAGCCCAAGAAAGTCCATCGCGGCGGATCATTCCTCTGCACCGACCAGTATTGTTCGCGCTACATCGTAGGCACCCGCGGCAAGGGCGAGGTCAGCACCGGAACCAACCATCTCGGCTTTCGTTGCGTGACTGATGCTAAAGGCGCTGCCGCTCCGAAGCCGACAGCTGCTAAAACGACTACAAAATCAGGCTAGACAGTCTGCCCAATTCGAGCGAACTCCCCAAAGAACTGTCAAAGCACGTAGCGCCCCTATGCACCTTCTAAACTTTTTCTTCGCCCAAGCGTAACTTCCAGCCAATTTCGAAGTCATATACGGCAACTGGGCGGATCCACCCGGCTGGAGCGATGGAGTTTGGCTTTTTCGGCGATCGCGGTCAATCGGCATGGACCACCACTTACGTGTGGGGGCGACCTCCAAACCTGAAGGAAGCCTGCATTCTCAAAAAACGATTCCCTAATTCGGAGAAATCCGACAGAATGCTTCGCACGTAATCTGTTCGGACCACAGTGAAGGCCAGAGACTACGGTCTCTCAAAAAAGTAGAGGAGAAAATCTGCAATGACGAAATCGATGAAGTCACTCATGATGGGAGCTGCTCTCGCGGGATTCATGGCCGGCAATACGGCTATGGCGCAGACCTCATCGTCCAACTCTGTTTCCAGCAACTCCAACCTGGGCCACATGGCGACCTCGTTCTCCAAGGACAAGCACGCCTGCAAGGGCCAGAACTCGTGTAAGGGCAAGGGCGGTTGTAAAACCGGAGACAACGGCTGCAAAGGCAAGAACTCCTGCAAGGGCAAGGGTGGCTGCGCGACCGACGGCTCCAAGCCGCCGGCTTAGTAAGCTCGATCGCATCTTGATCGCGAGGGTCGGGACGACCTCCCTGCCCTCGCGACCGGATCGCCACGGTTCCCCTCGAGATCATCTTTATGCCCGCAAATCGCTTTAACGGCTTTACCGAGTACGGCGTAGGCATCGGCCTGCGTATCCCGCATTACAACCACATTTTCGAAAAGAAGCCGGTGGTTGACTGGTTCGAAATCATCTCGGAAAACTTTATGGTCGATGGCGGCCGACCCATGCACGTGCTCGATCAGATTCTCGAGCGCTACCGCGTCGTGCAGCACGGCGTCTCCATGTATTTCGGCTCCGTCGAACCGCTGAACCGCGAACACCTCCGCCGGCTCAAGGCCCTCGTGCGCCGCACCAAAACGCCCTGGCTCTCCGACCACCTATGCTGGGGCAGTGTCGATGGCACCTACTCCCACGACCTCCTGCCCATGCCCTACACCTTCGAAGCGGCCAAGAAAACCGCACAGAAGATCCGCGAAGCACGCGATTTTCTGGAAGTTCCGGTTGTCGTCGAGAACGTCAGCAGCTACGCCGAATTCCACGCTTCCGAAATGACGGAGTGGCAGTTCCTTACCGAAGTCGTCGAAGCCGCCGACTGCGGAATTCTACTCGACGTCAACAACATTTATGTTTCCTCGCGCAATCATAGCTTCGATCCCTTCGACTACGTAAACAGCGTTCCTCACGATCGTGTCGCGCAGATCCACATTGCTGGCCATTCCAAGTTCGAGAAGTACATCCTCGATACCCATGACCATCCAGTGATCGATCCTGTGTGGCGTCTGTACTCACGGGCGATTGAGTTTACCGGACCCACTGCAACTCTGCTGGAATGGGACGACCACATTCCGTCTTTCGACGAAGTCCATCGCGAAGCACTGAAGGCCAACCGCTACATTGCCGAGAAGGTGGTCGCATGAGCAACCTCGACCACATCCAGCGCAGCATGTTCGACGCCGTTCGTCAGCCGCTGACCGCTGCCGAAGGAATGCGTCAACGCACCACCGATGGCCGCTCGCTCCGCCAAATCGCCGAAGAAATCATCAAGCCGAATGATCGCCTCACTTCGTTTCGAGCGTCTGGAGATTTACAACCGGCAATACTGGTTCCGAGTGCTGTCAGCGCTCGCCGAAGACTTCGAGGGCCTTCGCCTCATCATTGGCGATCGCAACTTTGAGAAGCTTTCCATCGCCTATCTGCGCGATTGCCCCTCGCAATCATTCACCCTCCGCAACCTCGGCTCTCGCTTCGAATCCTGGCTGCGCGCCCATCGCGAACACATCGCAGGAGCGGAAGACATTGCCCTCGACATGGTTCGCTTGGAGTGGGCCGAAATCGAGGCCTTCGACGAAGCGGCAAAACCTGCGCTCACCGAGTCGGACCTCCCGAAACTCGGCCCCGACCCGCAATTCGTCCTGCAGCCCTATGTTCGTCTGCTCGATCTGCAATATCCCGTGGACCAAATGCTGCTCGCCATCCGTCGCGAGCAACGCGTGATCGATATTGTCAGCAACGCGGTAACCGAGCGTCCGCCGCGACGGCGCCCCCGCATGCGGACGTTGCCCAAACCGCAAAAAATTTTCCTCGCGGTCCATCGCGCCGACAATTCTGTTTATTTCAAACGGCTCGACCCCGAAGCGTTTGCCATTCTGAACGCCTTGCGCGACGGCCAGCGCCTTTCAGAAGCAGTCGACAGCGTCGATTGGAGCAGCCATTCAACCGAAGCGGCCGCCGCCAACGTTCAGGCTTGGTTTGCCCTTTGGTCATCCCTGGGTTGGTTCTGTAAATCAGATTAGGACGGAATTCATGACAACTCTTGTAAGCCGGGTGCAGAGGGCGTATTCGCTCTTTGTCAGCATCTGTAATTCCCTGCAGTCCCCGCTGCTCTTGTTCGTGCGTGTCTATTGGGGATGGCAGTTCATGGTAGATGGCTGGGGCAAACTGACCCATTTGCCGAAAGTCATCGAATACTTCGGCAGCCTTGGACTGCCTGCGCCCGGTCCCAACCGCGTACTTCGTATCGATTCTCGAATTGGTCGGCGGCGCCTTGCTCGCGCTCGGACTTGGAAGCTCGTCTCATCGCCCTGCTGCTGACCTGCAACATGACTGTGGCCTACATCACCGGCGATCGTGAGGCGTTGCTGTCCATCTTCTCCGACCCCGACAAGTTCTCCGCCGCAGCTCCATTCACGTACTTGATGGCATCGCTGGTCATCCTGGTCTTTGGCCCCGGGAAGTTTTCGCTCGACTACCTCATCGGCCGCTGGTGGTCGCGGCGAAGCGGATGAATCGTCCGCTATTCCGTCGCATCCTCTATGTCCGGTAAGAATCGAGGAACATGCAGCACCACCGGGCCTCTCTCATCATTCCGATTCGCCGCGCTCTGCTTCTAGTCCTTCTGGCGATTTGCGCTTGCCGGGTTCGACTGGCTGGCTTCCGTTCGCGGCCAGGTGAAGGGCCCTGCGGCGACGGTCACCGTTTGCGGCTCCGCGATCGATGTACGCTTCGAGGGAGAAACAGGCGCTGCCTCCCGCCAAGATTTGCTCACTTGGGTCCGCCGTGCCGGCGACGCCGTTTGCACCTACTACGGCAAATTCCCGGTGCCCCACGTCAGCCTCGGCCTGCATGTTCGCGGAGGATCGGGCGTCCACAGCGGCGTCACTTATCCAGACAACGGCGGCACCATCACCATCTCGCTCGGCCCCGACACGACCGTCGCCCAACTCAATGACGATTGGATGCTCACCCACGAGATGATCCATCTGGCATTTCCCTCCATGACCAGAAACCATCATTGGATCGAGGAAGGCATCTCCGTCTACGTTGAACCGATCGCCCGCGTCCAGGCCGGCCAGCTTTCGGCGGAGCGCATGTGGCACGACGTCGTCCGCGACATGCCCCAAGGCGAACCGGCGGCGGGCGACGAAGGGACTCGACCACACCCACACTTGGGGACGCACCTACTGGGGCGGAGCCATGTTCTGCCTGGTCGCTGATGTCCGCATTCGCCAGCAGACTCACAACCAAAAGGGACTACAGGATGCGCTTCGTGGCATTCTCGCTGCCGGAAATATCACCCAGGACTGGGAGATCGAGCGTGCCCTCACCGTCGGCGATAAGGCCACCGGAACCACCGTGCTGATTGACCTGTATCACGAGATGCGCGACAAACCCGACCCCATCGATCTCCCAGCAATGTGGAAGCAGCTCGGCATTTCGCGCGAATCGAACGGAGCAATCAAGTTCGATTCAACCGCCCCACTGGCGAACGTACGCGAGGCAATCACGCGCAAAGAGTCTCCTATACCTAGCGGCAAACTATGAAGGGGGATGGATACAGCGACACCGAAAGCTTGTAACCTGACCAAGAGATATAGTGATATAACTCTCTATAACATATGAAATTAATTCCATCGGTCGTTTAGAATCAGCCGCTTAGGCTGAAATCGTTCGCAAGCCATTTAAAAACAAACAACTTACATCTATCCATTAGATATTAGGGCACTTAATGGGCACAGGTTTCGCCAAATATTCGCCTTCGCACGTTTTGCGCCCGCTAGGAGTCTGTCGGGAATAGATTCTTCAGAAGAAGCACCAAACATAACAACTTTTCCATTGGGTGTTTGGGCTTAAGATGCGGCCATGGGAAAGTGCTTTCGATCCGCGGATGTGAACCAGGCGCTGCTGCTTCCGCCCTCCCTGCATGATTGGCTGCCGGAAAGGCATTTAGCACGCTTTCTGGTGGATGTGGTGGATGCCTTGGATCTTGGGGCCATCTATGAATCCTATGAGGAAAAGGACGGGCGCGGGCAAGCCGCCTATGACCCGACGATGATGGTGCGGCTGTTGCTGTACGGCTACTGCACGGGGAACTACAGCTCGCGCAAGATCCAGGCGAAGACCTACGAGGATGTAGCGTTTCGCTACTTGGCGGCCGACGAACATCCCGACCATAGCACGCTGGCAGAGTTCCGCAAACGGCATCTGGAGGCGCTGGCGGGGCTGTTTTGCCAAGCCCTGCAGTTGTGTGAGAAGGCGGGGCTGGTGAAGCTGGGACATGTGGCGATCGATGGCAGCAAGATCCAGGGCAATGCCAGCAAGCACAAGGCGATGAGCTATGAGCGGATGAGCGAGGGGGAGAAGAAGCTGCAGGCAGAAGTAGAAACCCTGTTGCAGCGGGCCGAGGCGGTGGATGCGGCCGAGGACGAGAAGTACGGGAAGGATCAGGCGGGCGAGGAGTTGCCGGCGGAGTTGGCGCGGCGGGAAAGCCGGCTGGCGAAGATTCGCGCGGCGAAGGCGGAGTTAGAAGCCGAAGCCCAACAGAAGGCCAAGGAGAAGAAAGCCGCCGCCGGAGCTCAGCTGGGGCAGCGCCGGGAGCAAGAAGCCCGCACCGGCAAGAAGGTGAGGGGACGTAAGCCGCAGGTGCCCGATGCGGAGCAGGCGGTGCCGGACCCGAAAGCGCAACGCAACTTCACCGACCCGGAGAGCCGGATCATGCCCGATGGAAGCCACAAGGGCAGCTTCGTGCAAGGCTACAACGCGCAGATCGCAGTGGATGGAAAAGCCCAGGTGATCGTGGCCGCCGAAGTGACGCAGCAGAGCAACGACACGCAGCAATTGGTACCGATGTTGGAGCAGGTGAAGAATAATGTGGGTGCGCAGCCACAGGTAGCTAGCGCCGACAACGGCTACTGGAATGCGAAACAAGTGGGAGACGCGCGGGTGCAAGGTATCGACTTGCACGTGGCCACGGGGAAGCAGAAACATGGGCAGGCGAGTAAGGCGGGGGATGAGGATCCGATGGAGTCCAGCGCAGAAGCTTCGTTGCTGGAGCAAATGAAGCAAAAGTTGAAAACGGAAGCGGGGCGGGATCTGTATCGGATGCGCAAGGCGATCGTGGAACCAGTGTTCGGGCAGATCAAAGAGTGGCGTGGGTTCCGACGGTTCCTGCTGCGCGGATTGCAGAAGGTGCGAGCGGAATGGAAACTGATCTGTCTCACCCACAATTTGCTCAAGCTGTTCCGCTCCGGCAGAGCCTGGCAGATGTCCTAAGGAATCAAGAGGGAAAAGCCATGCATGGGCTGCAAAAAACGGCCTTGCGGGCATACGGAGGCAACAAATGACGTAACGCCGGTGTCCCGCTTTCGATTTTGGCGCTGCTCAACCGGAAGGTCAAGCTTGTGCTCACGTATTCCCGACAAACTCCTAGCGTCGATCTTTTCAAAGAACAGGAATGTGCCGCGCTCTGGACGCGAACCGGCGCGGCACACAAATCCCTCGCCTCATCGTTCCATCCTTAGGCCACTCGGGAACGATGCGAAAGGACGCAGGACACATCGCTGTGTGATTAGGCTGGAGGCCAGCGAAGTGCGGGGCGGGTCGAACTCTTACAAATACACCCGCTCGTGGGAGCGAATCGCACGGTACCGCTCGAATACCTTGCGGTCACTCTCCAGCCCGAACGCCGAGCGCAGGCTGCTCCCCCGGAAGGTATGCAGCAGCATCGGTAGCCAGTTCTTGAAGACGAACCATGGCTCCTTGGAAATGACCGCGGGCATGTGTGCGGTCTTCATCCAGCGCTCGACCCGCCAGCGCTGGTACTCAATTTCTTCCGGCTCAAGGTGCTCGGTCGCCACCACAGCGGTTGTCCCGTCGTACTCTTCGAGTCGCTCGATCTTAATAAGGTTGCGCGCGCGGAAGTCTTTCGTCATCGGCGTGCCCGGGTAGGGCGTGGGGTGCTGGATGTACGGCCAGTCGACATACTGGCGCGCGAAGTCGAGGTTGGTGCGGATGGAATCGAGCGTGTCGTCGGGATTCCCGACGATCAGGCCGCCGACTACGTACATCTTGTTCTTGTGAAGATAGTCGATTGCCTGTATGGTCGCGTTTCCGGTTCGACGGCCGTTTTCGCGAATCGAATTCTTTGCCGACGCCTTCAGGTACACCAAGTCGTCTTCCAGGATGTTCTCGATTCCCAGGAAGACGTAGCGGAACCCTGCCTTCCGCATCAGCGGCGCCAGCGTCTCGCCGTGCATGGCGATCGGCGAGGTCATCGCCTGAACGGAATAAGCAATGTCGTTGAGGCCCGCGTCGATGATGGCCTGGCAGAGCGCTTCGAGGCGCTTGATGTTGAGCGAAATGTTGTCGTCAACTAGAAAGATCGCGCGTGCGCCGTTGTCGCGGGCGTCGCGAATGTCGGCCAACACTCGATCAAAGGAGTAGGTATGAAAATTTCGGCCGCGCATCTCGATGATCGAGCAGAACCCGCAATCGTAAGTGCAGCCGCGAGAAGTTTCGATGACGTCGATCTGCCGACCCAGCATGGTGTAGCCGCCGAGCACGCGCGCCTTGCGATTGGGCAGGCGGATCTCGTCGCCTTCGAGAGAGTGCACCGGACGCGGAAGGTTCTCATGCCACGATGCGCCGTCGCGATAGGTCAGTCCCGCGATACCGGCGCAGCTTGCTCTATTTTCTATGGCGCGCAGCAACTCGCGGAAGGTCAGCTCGCCTTCGCCGCGCACGATGAAGTCAACACCGCTTCCCTCATAGCGATAGGCATCGGAGGCAAGACTAGGATCGTATCCGCCCACGACGACTTTCACATCCGGCTTCAGCGCGCGAACCAGCTCGATCACCTGAAAAGCCGTCTTGCGCTGGAAGGTCATGACCGACAGCCCGACGACCTCGGGATCGTGCTCGCGCATCAGCCGCTCAACGGTCTGGCGGACGCTCTGCTGCACGAGAATCAGGTCGGCGACTGCGACCTTGTGATGGGAATCGACATTGCCCGCCAGAGAAGTCAGGCCTCCGTTCGGCATGCGGACCGCTACGGTAGGCATGTGCTCGAACGAATCGGGCATGGAGAGCAGAAGTATGTTCACTGCGCGAGTCCTTAGGTCTTCCGGTATGCCCCACAACGGCCTGAGTGAGTTGATGGTACACCGAAAACGGAGGCGACAGAGCGCTCCTTGCAGATTCCCCGGTCCAGCGATGGGTACTTGTAACTGCAGGTCAGTTCGGAGTGCGGGTGTAGACTTTTACCCGTTGCCATTCAGATCGAAATTCAGGGAGGCGGTATGGTTCGCAGGATCTTACTCGCAGTAATTATTTTGTCTCTTACTTTTCACGGCGGTGTCGCAGACCGCGCCTTCAGCCCCGACAGTTGTGCCGTCATCCGATCTGAAGAAGGTTGTGCCTGACTCGTATTTCTTCCGCGGCCTGAGCGCAACCACACAATTGCGCAACTCCTCGGCGATTCACTATCCGGACGACTTCTACGTCATTGTCGGCTTGGTGGACACCTCCGGTTATTCGTCTGACGTTAAGGCCAAATACAACGGCTTCTTCATTACCGAGAAAAAACTCTCGTTCGACGGCGGAGGCACCGTAGGCCCGGGGCAATACGGCATGGGATATACGGCTGACGGCAAGTTCCACATCCTGGATGTCGCTGGCAACGAGCTGCTGGTTTCCGACATTAAAGTGGACGACAAGCTGGCGCGACCACAGCCCTTGAAGATTGTCATGGACGGCGGAACCGCGAAGCTGTATTTAGGCAAGAAGTACGTCACGTTCACCGCGCAATAAACTTGACGCGCGCGTCCTGCGGACGCGGTTAAGCCCGACTGCCAGCTAGGGCGGTCGGCCTTTTGATTGCTCAGCTTCTTGTGGTTCAATGCAGTATTTGCAAATTTGTTGTTGAAGGATGCAGTACATGCTCCGCAGAGCTTTTCCGGCACTCGCGTTACTTGCCGCCATTACGTTCATCCAGGCAGCCGCCCAGAACAAGCCTGAAGCGCCGCTTCCTTTCGATGTTCGCGCGCACTATACGAAATACGAGTATTCCATTCCCATGCGCGACGGGAAAAAGCTGTTCACCTCGATTTATGTGCCCAAGGACAGTTCGCACTCCTATCCCTTCCTGATGGACCGCACTCCTTATAGCGTTTCTCCTTACGGCGTTGACAACTACAAGACTGCGATAGGGCCGTCAGAATCGTTCGAGAGATCGGGTTACATCTTCGTGTATCAGGATGTGCGCGGCCGCTATATGTCCGAAGGAATATTCATTGAGATGCGGCCGCACATCGACCACCCGACCTCGAATAGCGACGTGGACGAGAGCACAGATACGTATGACACCATCGAGTGGTTGCTGAAGAACGTCCCTAACAACAACGGCCGGGTGGGCATATGGGGAATTTCCTACCCCGGTTTCTTCACCTCGGCTAGCATTATCGACTCGCATCCCGCGTTGAAAGCGGCCTCGCCACAGGCGCCCATGACCAACCTGTTTATGGGTGACGATGCTTACCACGGCGGAGCCTTCATGCTGGCGGCGAACTTTGGCTTCTACGCGGCGTTCAAGCCGCAAAACAACCCATCACTTCCGCCCAAAGAGCGCCAGCCGTTCGAATACGGCACTTCCAGTGGCTACGACTTCTTCCGCGCCATGGGGCCACTGTCGAATGCCAATGCCCTGTATTTCCATGGGCAGACCTTCTTGTGGAACGATCAGGTCCAACATGACACCTACGACGATTATTGGCAGGCGCGCAATCTCGCCCTGCACATGAAGAACATCCATTGCGCGGTGCTGACCGTCGGTGGCTGGTTCGATGCCGAAGATCTCTCGGGGCCAATGCGGACGTTTCACGCTATCGACCAATACAATCCGGGCATCTTCAACGCGGTGGTCGAAGGCCCGTGGGTGCATGGCGGCTGGTCGCGCTATGAGGGTCGCCGTTTGGGCTACGTGGATTTCGCTTCCGACACGGGTGATTACTTTCGCGAGAAGATCCAGTTCCCTTTTTTCGAGGCCTACCTGAAGGGCGACGGCAACGCGAAGCTGCCCAAAGCCTACGTCTTTGAAACTGGAACCAACGTATGGCGGCAATACGACACATGGCCGCCGAAGAATGCTGAATCGAAAACTCTCTACATGAACGACAAGGGCCGGCTGACCTTCGATTCGCCCGCTGCTACCGGCGAGGTCTTCGACGAGTACGTGAGCGATCCGGCCAAGCCAGTCCCGTTCGTTGGGTATGCCGCACTGGCTGTTCCGCAGGAGTATATGGTCTCGGACCAGCGCTTCGCGGCTACGCGCACAGATGTACTTACGTATCAGACCGACGAACTACCGGAGGACATAACCATCGCGGGTCCGGTTTCGCCGAAACTGTTTGTCTCCACGAGCGGAACGGATTCCGATTGGGTAGTCAAACTAATCGATGTCTATCCGTCCTACTATCCCGAACCCGATGCCGGCAAGCCCGAAGCTCCGCGCGTGGATGTCGGCCCACCCGTCGAAAAAATGGCGGGCTTCGAACAGCTGGTTCGCGGAGAGCCGATGCGCGGCAAGTTCCGCAAGAGCTTCGAGAAACCTGAGCCGTTTGTACCGGGCAAGATGGAAGAAGTCAGCTTCGAGATGCCCGACATCAACCACACCTTCCGTCGCGGACATCGCATTATGGTGCAGGTGCAGAGTTCGTGGTTCCCGCTGACCGACCTGAATCCACAGACGTTCGTCAACATTCCCGACGCCAAGCCGTCCGACTTCAAGCCAGCCACCGAGCGCGTGTACCGCTCGCAAAAGGCGCCGTCGGGAATACAGGTGCTGGTGCTACATCCTGAAGGGCACTAACTTTCTGAAAGATCCAGGGCCTCGCAAGTTTTGCGAGGCCCTCTGTGCCGCAAGGAGATCAGGCGTTTGCTCTTACGCCTGCGCGGCGAGTCCGTTGTTCGCCATCCAGCGAGACGGCAACTCTGCCTTCGCTTTCGGCAGGATGTCCAGGTAAATGACCGCGTAGCGAAAAGCCATCACAGCCGCCGCGATGACCAGCACGCTGGACGCCAGTTCGGTCCACTTCGGAACGTAATGCGTGCCCATGGCGGTCTGCAATGCATTGATGGAAACATTGAGACGGTTGACGATGAGCCCAGCCACCACCATGGCGCAAGTCCAGTACAGACCATCCGGATTGTCACGGACCTTCGCCGAACTCAGTAGCAGAATGGGAGCGACCATGAATAATCCGACTTCGAGCCAGAAGTATCCGGCCTCGGGAGTGAACTGGAAGGCGTAATGCAAAGCGTGGTTCGCCACCAGGTCAAGCATGCGGAAGAAGACAAAGACGATCAGCAGGAGTTGGATTATGCGGCCGCAATCACTCAGGATGGTGAAGTCGACTCGCACATTCAACGAACGCATACTCAGGTACACCGCCATCACCGTGAGTGCCAGTCCTGCGGGAATCGCGGACATGTAAAACATGGCGTGCATGTAGGGCGAGTACCACAAGGGATGCACTCTGCCTTCGGCGATGAGATAGAGGCCGCCCAGGAATGACTGGTGCATGGACGACAGCAAGACTCCGGCCAGCACGACGCCGGTAAGGATGCGATGGTGATACCGCAATATTGTTTCGCGGAATCCTTTCCACGGCAGCTTCTCGATCACGGCTGGCGCGAATTCAAAGGTCAGTACCGTGAAGTACGTCATGATGCAGACGCACACGTCAAAAAGCACCGAACGATCATTCCACATCACGATCGGGTGCCAGAAGCGCCACGGCAGGCCGATCTCGTAGAGGTAGCCCACCATTACCGTGCAGTATCCGAGAAACGAAATCAGGATCGACGCGCGCAGGATGGGACGATAGCGCTCCATGCCTAGCAGGTAAACTGCCGCGCTGATGCCGAATCCCGCGGCCGATAATCCGATGCCGCACAGTGTTCCGAGGCCGACCCACAGGCCCCAGGGCATCTGGTCTGAAAGATTCGTGCTGGCGCGGAAGCCTTCGAAAAAGCGCACATACGTCGCGTAGAGGCCCGTGACAAAAATGATGGCTACGATGACGCGCCAGAGAGTGATTTTTGAACTAATTCGCGCTGTCATGGCTAGCTCCTTTCTCCTTTGATCCGAGTTGATGGCAACTTTTTCATCAGCTTCGGCGAGTGCAACCTCGCGGCGGCGCTGCGTGATCCAGTACAGCGCCGACAGGATTGTCCCGCCCATGATCACGACTTTAGGCGAGTCGCCCATGGCAGCGGCTGTGAGAGTTGGCACCGGTTGGTTGCCCGTAGGCAGTGGCTTGAAACCGAGCTTCTCGAACTCCACATCGGAGACGAACAGCACCGATCCCCCACCCGCTTCCGTTGTGCCGTAAATCCGCGGAACGTAGCTTGAGTCGGTGCGAATGCGGTTCCACGCGTCGGCGATTAGTTCGTCGCGGTCGCCGAAGATGCTGGCTTGGACGGGGCAAGCTTCGGTGCAAGCGGGCTGATTGCCGGCCTTCACTCGTTCGGAGCACATATCGCACTTCTTCACGAAGGGAGCCAGCTTGCTCCACTGGTAACGCGGCACCTGGTAGGGACAGGCCAACATGCAGTAGCGGCACCCGATGCACTTGTCGGCGTCGTAAACCACCGGACCGAGGGCGGTCTTCTTGATCGCGCCGACCGGGCAGGCCGAGGCGCATGCCGGATCGTTGCAGTGCATGCAGACTTTCCGTACAAACTTGTCGCCGCGGGGCTCGATCACGGTAAATGCCGTGTCAGACAGGGATGGTTCCGGTTCCGTGTTGAAGCCGTGCAACTGTTTGCAGGCGGTCTCGCAACTGCCGCAGCCGATGCAGCGCTTGATGTCGATCAACATGGCTTTTTGCTTGGGCATGGCGTTCTCCTTGTTCTCCGCTGGCGCGGTTGGCTATGTCAGGAAAAATTCCTTGATCAGTTGCTGCCGCACACTGTCATCAACCTGAAACAACATGCCCTTCACGGGGAGTCCGCCATCTTGCGCCAGGGCGGGGCTGAGCTGTTGCATCATTCCGCCGAGACGGGCGATGCTGTTCTGCATCCATGCCGGGACAATCGGCCCCTGCAACAAGTTCTTGGTATTGATCGAAAGCTCGGGCGCCTTGATTACGCACAGCCACCCGTTTTTGTACGGATCTTCGGTGGCCAGATTTGGGGTCTTCAATACTTCGTGGTTGACTGAAACCAGCACGCCCTCCACCGGAGAGAGCATGTCCACGGACTGATCGCCGTGCTTCAGCGTGCAAAGTTTTTGGCCTTGCCGTACCCAGCGGTTTAAATCAGCGAGTTCGATGCCATCGATTTGGCCGAACAAGTTGCTGGCAAACGAGTCGATGCCCACTCGCGCATTCTGGTGCCCTTCGTCGTGCACCCAGGTGTGGCCGGGATGAAAGCTATAGCTCTCGGGGACTTCCAATCCTGCTGTCTTGATCATTTTTGGCACGCTCACTTTCTGGAACGTCACCGGCTGAACGGCCATGGCCGGCACTTCAGGACGGCGGAAATACATGATCGAGAGGATTAAGAGGAAGGTAAGCAGTACGAATAAGATCGACATAAAGCCTCCTCGATTACAGGGCAAACGCCAACGATGCCAACCAAACTCGACAAACCGGAGCACGCGACCCGAGTGTTCTGAAGCGGTCTGGCTGATACCGTTCGCGATGATAAGTGCGATTCTCATGCTGTCGTGCTCCGCTATTGCTAATGCACGCGGAGTGCAATATCGCGAGTGACGAGATTTGCTGATTAGAAAGCGCTTGCAGTTCGTGCAGTCGACGCCAAAATGGGAAACCACTGCATTACGCAGGAGTGGTGGTGCATTTTGCAGTAGCGGGAATCGACCTAGCTGACTTCTTGCAGCTTCTTGAGGCGGCGCATGAGCGAGGTCGGATGGATGCCAAGTATGCGAGCGGCGTGGGTCTTGTTCTGTCCGGTGGCATGCAGGACATCTTGAATATAGTGGTCTTCCAATTCAGCCAGGGTGACGAACTGGTCGCCTGTCGGCGAGACATCGTAGCTCGAGAGCGGCTCGGCTTGAGGAAGCGCTGCTTTGTAATCGCGCACTTCCTCGGGAAGGTCGGCCTCCTCGATCTCCGATTCCTTGCAGAGAATCATGGTGCGCTCGATTACATTGCGCAGTTCGCGTATATTACCGGGCCACGGGTAGTCCTTCAGCAGCTCTGCCGCAGCCGGAGTAAATCCCACAAAGCTCTTCTTCAGCTCGGTATTGAACTGCCCCATGATGTCGAGGGCGAGCGGAACGATATCTTCTTTGCGCTCTCGCAGCGGTGGAATGAAGAGCGGCAGCACGTTCAGCCGGTAATAAAGGTCTTCGCGAAATTCGCCTTGCGCCACCGAGTCCTTCAACAGCTTGTTGGTGGCGGCGATGATGCGAACGTCCGCCTGGATGACCTTTGTACCACCCAGGCGCATAAAGGTGCCTTCTTCGAGCACGCGTAGCAATTTTGCCTGCAGGCTGGGTGAGGTGTTGCCGATCTCGTCGAGGAAGAGGGTTCCGCCGCGGGCTTTCTCGATCAGGCCTTCCTTGCGGCGGCGCGCGTCGGTAAACGCCCCGGGCTCGTAGCCGAAAAGTTCGCTTTCCAGCAGCGTGTCGGGTAATGCGGCGCAATTCAGGCTGATCATGGGCATCTGCGCCCGGGGACTGTTGTAGTGGACCGCCTTCGCCAGCACTTCCTTACCCGTACCGCTTTCGCCTTGGATGAGGATGGTGGTGCGCTCGCTCTCGGCGGCGCGGCGGGCCATCTGCAGCACTTCAATCATCACCGGGCTCATGGTTACGATGCGGCCGAAATCGTATAGCCCCTTGGCGCTCTGCACGGTGTCGTGCACGCGCACGCGCAAGGCGAGCATTTCGCCGGCGCGCCGCAGCGTGTTCACCATGTCGGCGATATGGAATGGCTTGATCAGGTAGTCATAGGCCCCGAGCTTCATCGCCTCAACCGCGCGATCGACCATGTGGTACGCGCTCATCATGAGGAAGATGGTCGCAGGTGAACTAACTTTCGCCTCCCGTAGCACTTCGATCCCGTTGATGCCGGGCAACACAACGTCCAACAAAGCGAAGTCGGGCTTTTCCTCGGCGAAAATCTTCAAGCGCCTCCTCTCCGCTCATGGCAAGAAATACTTCGAAGCCCTCGTCGCCAAGCGCGCGCCCCAACGTGCGCAGTGTCAGCGCCTCGTCATCCACGATCAGAACGGAATACGGCATGGTTATGCGATGACCTCCTGACACTCCGTGACACTATGGTCCTGCTGGTGGATTGGCAGCGTTACGCGGACGGTAGTGCCCTTCGCCAGCGTACTTTCAACGTGAATGTCCCCGCCGTGTTTGCGAATGTAGCTCTGGCTGATGCTGAGTCCCAACCCCGTACCTTTCCCCCGCTTAGTGGTGAAGAACGGCTCGAAAACGTGCGGAAGAATGTCGGCTGGTATGCCACTGCCGGAGTCGCTGACCCGCAACTCCACAAGATCCGCGGAATGCTCCTTGTCAGCCGAGATGGTAATGCTGCCACCCGCGGGAGTGGCTTGCGCGGCGTTCAGCAGCAGGTTCATCAGAATCTGCGACAACTGGTTCACGTCGGCGGTAATTGCAGGCAAGTCGAGTGGAACGCGATTCGAGAGCGTCAGGTGGCGAAACATGGGCTGGTGCTCGACAAACTTCAGGGTCTCAGCGACCAGCTTGAAGAGGTTCAGTCTGCCCAACAGCAGCGGCCCGGGACGCGCGTAATCCAAAAGACCCTTGACCGCCGAGGAGATTCGTTTCGCACCGGCGATGCATTGTTCGACTTCCATGCGCTGCTCGCCGGAGGTATACCGCAACTCCAGTTCAAGGTGCGACATGATCCCTAGGAGCGGATTGTTGATTTCGTGCGCAGCGCCCAATGCGAGTTGTGCCAGTGATGCGTACTTCTCGTACTCGGCCAACTGCGAATCGAATTGAAGTTTTTCTTTGGCCAGCTCGCGCTCTTCTTCCAGGCGTCGCACCAACTCCTGTTGCGCGAGGTTGCGCTCGTACTCGCGATGGTCCGCAAGTTCGCGGGCCTTTTGCAGTTGTCGTTTGGCCGCCCTGAGCCGAATCCACGCGGCAACCACGATAATCGATCAGCAGCAGAGACCAGAGCGCGAAATCAGCTCGGAGGATGCCCGATGCGGCGAGCTGCAGCGCGGCTCGTACTCGCGGCCAAAAGCGACGTTGAATTCAGCAGTAATACCGCAGATTCGCAGGAAACCCACAGAGCAACGGTTTTCGCACCGGCGCACGAAGGCCGGAGCCCATCCTCCCGAGACTGACCGTGGAGCATTTCGCTCTCCCTTTAGACCTTCGCGCTTTTGGAGAGGAAGAGCAGTGATTCGAGTCACTTGCGTGGTAATGCGGCATCACAACGGCAGGTGACAACGATGTTCGATGCAAGGCCTAGTATCAGCTGACCACGCCGCCCACGATGGCGCGCACGACCTCGCCGTCGGGAGTAAAGACGGCGATATCAGCATCAGCTCCGACAGTCAGAGTTCCCTTGCGGTTCTCAATGCCCAGTACACGCGCCGGGTTGATGGTCGCCATACGAATCGCGGTCTGCAAGTCGATACCGGCGAATTTCATAGTGTTGCGAAGCGCGCGGTCGAGGGTCAACACGCTGCCAGCCAGCCTGCCATTCGACTCGCAGCGGCCATCTCGCACTTCGACTTCGAGCCCGCCCAGTCGATAGATTCCATCGGGCATGCCTGTCGCGCTGATGGCGTCGGTGATCAGCACCGCGCCCTCGGCGCCCTTGGCGCGCACAAACAAATCGACAACTGCGGGATCGACGTGGATGCCATCCACAATGATGTCCGCGGTCAGTCCCCGATTGGTCAGCACCGCGCCTAATACTCCGGGGTTGCGATGGTCCAGCGGACGCATTGCATTAAACGTATGCGTCGCGTGACGCGCGCCCGCCTCAATCGCCGCTTGCGCTTGCGGTAACCCGGCGTCGGTGTGACCGATACTGACGCATATACCCCGCCGCGCAGCTTCCGCGATCAAATCGATCGCTCCTTCAATCTCCGGAGCAATGGTCAACACGCTGACTTGGCCGTCGGCCGCCTGCCACATCCGCTCAAACAGCTCTCGGGATGCCGGCTGTAGCAGCGCCGGGGGATGAACCCCGCGCTTCGCATGACTCAGGAATGGCCCCTCCAGGTGGATTCCCAGCGGCTGCGCGCGCATTCCATCGCCAGAACCAATCGCTGCGCGCCTCACCGCTTTGCCCAGTGCGTCGAGCGAACGCAGCGTGGCGTCAATCGGTGCAGTGACTGTGGTCGGACAGTAACTCGTGACCCCGTGAGCTGCCATCGAGCGTTCGATTAGCGGCAAGGCTCTCGTCGCGAGCCTTCCATCACATCGTGTCCCGCGCCGCCGTGAATGTGGATGTCGATGAGCCCGGGAGCCAGCACGGCGTCGCCAAAATCGAACACTCGCGCATTCCTCGGAATGTGAACCTCGTCCCTGGTGCCGACGGCAGTGATGACGCCGTCTTCCATCACCAGCGCTGCATTTTGGATCTCCTGCAGCGGAGTGAATAAGCTTTGTGCCAGCAGAACTACAGCCAATTCGAGACCTCGTATGACCGGAGCTGCGATCGCGCCATGGGCGTTCCCGCTACCTAATTTGAAGAATGAGTTTACGGCTTATGACGGGATCGCCCAACTCAAAATGGGGGTGCCAACTCTGTTATACTCACGGTTGGCGCGTTCCCGAAAGCTCACGCCTGTGAGCGGCGTGCCGAGCCTGTCCGATTGTTCGGGCGGTATCTCAACATAAGTGTCGGGGAGTGGCTCAGCCTGGTAGAGCACCTGGTTCGGGACCAGGGGGTCGGAGGTTCAAATCCTCTCTCCCCGACCAATCTTATCCTAATCGTTTGAAGCAGATAGCGGTGGCGTGGCCGACCGCTTGGGTACTCAAGGATCTCGCTGTGCCCATAATTGTGTCCATTGAGCCGATCTATGACAGCGAGCACCGCGTCTTTGCTTGGATGAACGTATCGGGCTGACATCGAGACAGGACTGTGGCCTCGCGATCCTACCCAACACCCAGGCATCGCAACCCGACTCTCCGGTCTGGTCAAAACCGTGTGGCGCGAGCTGTAAACGACAAACCGGCGCACGCTGCCTTAGGCGTAATGATCCCTTGTGCTGCTTCTTCAGAGTGGATTTCTCGAAGTGTTCACTGCGTGCTGGAGCAGACCATATCCAGCCCTCCGCGGGCCTCCCCAGGACCTCCGATAGGGTCTGGAGAATGTTCCTCGCGCGTTGGCTCAATGGCAAAATCCGGCGAGCCGCGGCCGTCCTGCCGTGGGTTACAATAATCGTTCCATTTCTCCCGTTAGTCCACGTGACCGATTTCCACCATAAGCGATAACACTCATCAGGGCGCATCCCAGTGTCGACAAGGATCGCTGCGGCGGACACAAGCGGCTCATGGGCAGACGCCAGAGAGCGCGCCACCTTTGGTGGCGTAGCGAATATCAAGGAGCTGACGGTCTTCGATGCCGTTTACTCGACGGTTCGTGACAAGCCCATTCGCCGCAGGCTGACGATCTCTGCACCTCGCATTCAACCAGGGTGATCGGTGAAACGATCTGGAGAAGACAGAGACCTATTCCTGCAGAAAGATGTTGAGAAGGGTGTTGTGGACGCGGATCTCGCCGTTGTATTCAATGAACCCCAGTTTTCTGAAGCGATTCATGAAAAAACTCACTCGGGACCGAGTTGTGCCAATCATCTCAGCCAATAACTCCTGGCTGATCTTGGGAACAACGATCTCGGGTTTGCTTTCCTTGCCGAACTGGGCCAGCAACAGCAAAATCCTCGCCAGCCGCTTTTCGCTGGAATTGAAAAGCTGATCGACCAGGTCTGCCTGGATGCGGGCGTTCCGGTTGAGTAGGAAGGCCATGAACATTTCCGACAGCTCTTGTTGATCGTGTAGGACGCGAACCATTTCCGCCTTGCTGATCTTGAGCAGTATAGAGTCGGTCATCGCGGTGGCCGTGGCGAGCCGAACGGGGTGGGCCGAGACCATGCAGTTCTCCCCCAGGAATTCTCCGGGCCCCACCAAGGTGATTGTCGCTTCTTTGCCGTTCGCAGAGGTAACGGTGATCTGCAGTCGGCCCTTCTGCACGTAAAAAATCGCGTCGGCAGGGTCGCCTTGCGCATAGGCCACTTCATTTTTTTTCAGATTGAGAAGCTTTTTACCCAACCCAGCTCTTGCGAGAAAGGTCTTGGCATCGAAAACGGCATCGCCATTCTTGGGTTGCGGCGCGAGGATCGTAAGCCGTGACGGTTTCGCAATCCCGGCTTTGGGGAGTCGAACAGCTCGCGTGGAAACGACCGATGAAAGATTTTTGGTTGCAGCTCGCTGGCTTCGGATTTGAGTCTCCCGTGCGTTCATGCCGCACCTCCAAGTGGGCGATGCTTGCACTTCCGCAGGCACATCTAAACACAGGCACGCCCGCCGACTCTGTTCAATATTATACAGCTTTGCCGATCGCCGGCTGTCCACGGATTGAAGACTTCACGTGAGTGTTGGGGGCCCGAGATTTGATTCCCAATGTGGTCAATTGTGACCATACATGACATCCGGACTGAAGTAGTGTGTCTTTATCGCACTACGTCAACGCGCAATTCTTGGGCCGTCGCGGGTGAGACGCCAGGCTTCCAGCAAAGGCAGGATTCAGTGTTCAGCGCGAATCTCGGCAAAATACAGGCACACATTCTGCTTGCGGTTATTCTCGCGTCCTTTGCTCCTGCCCAGGAAATAAGCTTAGTGCCTGCGCGAATTACTATTCCGGACGGGACTCCTGTAAAGCTTCAGCTAGCCGAGACCATTTCCTCCGCTCACGCTCATGTGGGAGATGACGTAAGTCTTATTGTGGTGAGAGACGTGAGCCTGGAGGGCCTTACCGTCATACCAGCCGGGACCATCGCCCGCGGTTCCATCACCGGAATTCGAGGCAGGCGGATTCTGGGAATTGGGGGCAAAGTGTCGCTGAGAGTCGATGCTCTGCAGCTGGCGGATGGCGATCAGATTGAGTTGCGAGGAAGCAAGGAAGTAAAAGGGGGCTCTCGTACCAAGCTAATGCTTGGAGCGATGATTATCACCAGCTTGATCTTCCTGCCCGCCGCGCCGGTTTTCCTGCTCACCCCCGGCCACCAAAGCACAGTTGTGAAGAGTACCGAAATCACAGCGCAAGTGGACGGTGCCACTCCGGTTCAGTCAGCAGGACTGCAGCATTCCGAGGAGACTGCTTCGGAGGTGGCCGAGATGATGCGTTTCCTGCCGCCACGGGTGTTCGACGCTGAGGGACGCGAAGGCGATATGCTGAACCTGGTGTTTGTCGGCCAACCAGCAGACTTGCAGAGAGCATTTGCGCGCGCCGGCTGGGTCAAAACGGATCGGTGGAGACCGATATTCGTCTGGCACTTGTTCCAGCATGGTACCAACGACGCCAGGCTGCCGATGGCCAGATTCAACCTGTTCGGAAGAGTGCAGGACTACTCGTATGCCTTGCCCGATCCTGAGGCGGTCGTGTCCCGGCGCCATCATCTTCGAATCTGGAAAACTGACTACACGGTGGACGGGACGCCGATCTGGGTGGGCGCGGCCACACACGATCTCGCGATTGAAATCGGGAAGCGAGGGCACTTGATCAACCACCGGATCGACCCCGACGTGGATGCGGAACGCAATTTCATCGGAGCCGACCTGACCGCTGTTTCCTCAGTCAGTCGACAGGAATACCTGCCTCGTGTTGATCCAGTGTTCCGAGCGCATACCATATCCGGCGAGGCCTACTACTCCGACAGCAGGATACTCTTCCTGGATCTCGAGCAGACGAGCCTTAGCGACGCAGCGGTGTCGAAACAATCGTCCATCATCGTTCGGGCGAGCACGGGGCCGATCGCAGTTCCGGCGGCGGCTCTTCAGAGCCACCTGGCCGAGGACCATTAACCGGATTCATGGGAGATCGACTGATGGACGGCTATTTTCGATCAGCGAGCGCGCCGGTTCGCAAACCACAATTTTGCGTCTGTCACTGAGCTGACCATGGGCCAGCGCGATTTGGCGGGAGACACCGATGGCAAGTAAACATGCACTCAGTTTCAAGCCCGGGGTGCTGCTCAAGAGTATCGGCGGCAGGAGCAGCAGTCAGGAGTATCTAAATAAGCAGCCGATTTTTTCCCAGGGAGATGCGGCCGACGCGATGTTTTATGTCGAGGCCGGCAACGTGAAGCTGACAGTGCTATCCAAAGGCGGTAAGAGAGCGGTCATTGCTATTTTCCGGCGAGGAGATTTTTTTGGTGAAGGCTGCTTAGGGACGCCGCTGCCTTTGCGGATGTCGACCGCGACGGCGGTACAGGCGTCAACAATCGTGCGCGTGGAGAAGACGACGATCGCTCGCCTCATCCATGATGACCCGGTATTCGCGCGGATGTTTATCGCGCACCTGCTTTCTCGCGTGGTTCGCATTGAAGAAAACTTCCTCGATCAACTCTTCAATTCCAGCGAGAAACGGCTGGCGCGAACGCTTCTCTCGCTTACCAGCTTTGGAGCAGAGTCCAAGCCGGTTCCAGCCATCTTGAAGGTGAGCCAGGGAACCTTGGCCGAGATGGTTGGCACTACGCGGTCGAGAGTGAGCTTCTTTATGAACCGGTTCCGCAAGCTGGGCCTCATCGATTACAACGGCCGCTTGCAGGTGCACCGAGAACTGCTGACATTCCTGCTCCTTAAATAGGCGGCGCGCCGACCCTGCTTAGCCCTCGATCGTGACGATCAGCTAGCAGCGGCATCTTGCGCGCGCTGCTTGATCGATTGGAGCTGAGACCCTTCCTGCAAGTGGCGGGGATGGGCCGCAATCGAGAGATACGGAATACCCAGGAAGTATTTTCTTAAGACGTGAGTTACTTCCAGGCAGTTCAGATTTTGCAGCTGAGTCTGCGCCAAAAGCCGCTTAACTCCCCGCCGCAGAGTGTTGTGTCCGCCCCATGCGGGCACTGCCGCCCTGATTTCGCCGGCCATGAAGAACAAGTTCCAGCCCATGGCGCGGACCTTCTGATCGAGTCCGGAACTCTCGAGAGGTCCCAACGAAGACCACTGGTGAAAATACGGCTCGCTTTCTACGTTGAGCGACCGCACGGCCGCGGACTGGTGAACGATCATCGTGCCGGCTTGGATTTGATTTGGCATTCAGCCTCGCTGCTTCGCTGGTGCTAGAACTCGCAGATGCATACGGGCATCTCGTGCTTCCGCAATCTCGACCGCTTCGCGGACCGATTCCGACATGCGGGTCTTCGCCATCTCCCTCGCTATATCAGCGAGGGTCGCTCGCGTGTGTCCGTTATTCTTCGACTTCTTCTGCGCCATACCTGCATCATGTCACGCGTCGTAAGGACAAGAACGGTCAATACAGACCAGCATCTTTAGAATCCCGCTCACTGGAGAAAGTAAACCCCTGCGCTTCGGTTTGCCCGTTTTGGGTAGGAGGCCGAAGACCAATCTATAGATGGTCAATTCTGCACAGAATGCAGTTCGCTGCGGGATTACAAAGGTGACAGACCTGCAAAAGGCTCCGAGCAGCCGCAATCTGAGCTTTCTGAAGGCGAAGGAGAAATATGAAAACGAGTACGAAAGACAAGCTCAAGGGCAGCTTTCACGAAGTGAAGGGAACCATCAAGGAACAGGTCGGAAAGGCCACGAATGACCGCCAGTTGAAGGCCGAAGGCAAAGCGGAAAAAAATGTCGGCAAGGTTCAACAGCGGATAGGCAACGCCAAAGAGGCCGTCGCAAAACTGAAAGGGAAGTTGGCGGATCTAACCGCCAAGTAGCCAACCAGGGATCGGCCGACACCTTTGCAAGGGCCGAACCGCAGCCACCGTAGAGCCATCAATTCCTCCCAACTTATTTGTACATATACAGCGGCGAGCACAGGCGGCATGTGCCCGCCTGCAGCCGGAGATGCTCAGCTCCGGCATCGATTCTTCTGCCCCTGGTACACAAAGGCGAGAGCGCTCGGGAGCCAAATCTGGCGTAGCGATCCGGAGATTCAAATCAGCCTTCAGGAGCCAGGAGCTTCCGGCGCTACGAGGGGCGCAATCGCGCAGCGAGAACCCTTCGTAAGAAACCCAGCGATCACCGAGCGGCCATGGCTTCCGTAGCCGGTACTAGAGTCGCAGCTTTTAACTGATCGAGCAGTTCGAGCAATCTGGCCGAGGAATCCTTGTCGTTCTTCGTCCGAATCGGCGCCACTGCCGGCACGTCAGAATAGAATTGCAAAATATTGTCGCGCAGTTCAGGCGTCGTTCGGTCGAACTTGCTTTTAGCCAACTGACCCAGCAGTTTGGCGTACGTGTCGTCGGTGAGCGAATATTCGGCTACCTTGGTTGGATTCCCGCTATCAAGGTCGTAGTCAGGCAGCACGAGTTTGTCCGCGCGGACTTGTTCGAGAAGAACTCGGTATCGGTCGACAGTGGTATTGATGCTCTTGATGTAAAGATCTTCGGTTTGCGGAGTCGGGTTGTTGAACCCCAGTCCCTTGAAGGGCCCAACTCTTGGCATGATTCGCAGGAGTGTCGACAAGATACGTGTGCCCAAGCCCGGCTTCACGTAATCTTTTCCCCATTCCTTTTCATAATCGGAGCGGGAAAGACGGTACAGAAACTTCTGCTTTGCAAAATCGGGTGTCTCGTGCATCAGTTCTTTCTTGTGGGTTTGCAGCGCGACCTGGGTCATTTCCGGGATCAGCCGGCTGACGGAATAACGATAGGAGCCGACCGCAAGATCCTCGCGAGGCAGCACATCCTTCAACTCCAGCCCGTAAACGATGGGAAAGACCCGTTCCAAGAGCGACTTGGACACTTGAAATCCAATGAAATCGTGGTATTGCGGCGAGGCATAACGGTTCCGGGCCACCTGCACGGTGTCGAAGCCAAACTCTGTTTTTAAATGCGCGGTCTTGTCCTGCGCATACCGGACTGAGTTTCCATACTTCTCTCGCAGCTTCGGATACTCGATCGCAACAGACTGGTTGACCGCTGGATGGCCAGCGATGTCCGATGCGTAATGGGACAATGCGCCCAGAGCGAAGGCGAACTCGTCTGCGTCGTTGCTCTGCTGCAGCAGTTCCCGAACGAAGTCCCCGGTTCGAACGTAATGCACCAGGTCGCTGAACTCGACGCTGCCGAATGGATAGTATCCGAGGTCCTGGATGACTGCGCCGCCATAAGCGTAGGCATGAGTTTCTTTGATTTGCTCTTCGGATAGCCCTGGATAGCGCTTGAGAATGAGCGGCCTGATCTCATCTGCCCACAGTAGGTCGACGATCTCTTCGTGGGTCAGCACCGAATAAGCTGAGCCCCCGCCGGTAAATATGATCGTTACCAGCAACAGCGCGAGCATGCGAATCGAGAGGCGCTGAAGGCTGCCAGCTTCCACCCCGCTCACGACTGCGCTATCTTTCGTCCCGGATCCAGATTGCATTCGTCCATATCAACAGACCTCCACTCCGAAGTCTCGACACTGTGCCTTAGATCGTCCCTCTTAGCTACGGCTTGCCGATGTGAATATTGGTGAGAGACTGCATTAGCCCAAAGATATTCAGCAGCCATAACACGACGGCTATCACCACCACAGCATTCAAAATGGATTTGATGGAACCCGCCATCGGGATAAAGCGATTGACCAGCCACAAGAGGACTCCGACAACGATCAGGGCGATGACAACCTGAACTAACGGCATGTTGGTAACCTTTCTATACTTCCGATAGGAACTGCTTGCGAGATTGCAGCTCAATGTATGGGATCGCAGCTATGGGACCGCCAACAGCTCCCGCGAGATGGGCCCATTCTGCACGCTTGGCGAGAAAGCGATGTCGATGGGATACGTGGAGAACGGTTGCGGGCGCGTCCACGGACCCCTCCGCATGAGAGGTTGGAGCACGTAGGTCCGCTGGGCGCCGCAGTCATAACAATGCTGCGAAGGTCCTGCCTCGCCGGCGCAGCGTATTGGCCAACCAGCGTTGGCGTGAGGACACAAGCTCAAACTTCGCATCAAGCTAACAAATGACCTCGGCAGGATAGTGTCGCGTTGATAGTTCCTGTTCATAGTCAAAAGGCCTCCCGTTGAGCACGTCGACCTGTCAATATCAAGGCCTACACAATTGTCGCTGGGAATGGAGATCTGGGTCTGGTCAATACTGACCACCCATAAGCCCAGGGTCTACAGCTAACCCCGGCACATATCGGTGGCACTGAGTAAGGCCACTCGAACCTTTATGAAGGACCCCTCTTGCTCTCGGCGGCGAGATCGCGCATCTCCTGCTTTATCGCCAGCCGTCTCCGCTCGCGCTCCCTATGGGCTTCTGATTCCGTCGGGCCTTTGGCGCCAGCCTGGTACTCCTCATCCAAGGTCTTGAAGACGGATAGCTCCTTCAAGAGGCTCAGCATTGTTTCCGACCCTTCGCTGCTCATGGGTCCAACCTACTGGAGCCGTGGGGTCCGAGGGGCTGAGCTTGTGGCTGCGGGCCCTTGCGGATGGCCCGCACGGCGTCCACAAGACCTAAGATAATCGTACCCATCCATGCGTACGCGACGTAGATTCCCCAATGTTCCATTTGATCGGCCTTCCCGTTTCATGAATGCAGGGCACTCGGATAGTCACACTCGTCAACTTGTATCGCGTTGTGACGCGCCTCACTTGGCTTTTTTTGCTATTGGAAACAACCCCTTCAGACCGATGAGAATCGACGTCGGTAGCCGAAGCGTCCGCTTTTTGGGTTGGCTTATAGTTGTTACCTCGACCGCGACTCCAGTCCCCGCAGGAAAAGGATCGGACACGATGTCAAATCGCTCGCCGTACATTTGGATGTGGCTGGAAGAACCGTAACCGAGCTCTTTAATCCGGTCACAGTCGTCGGCTTGGGACTTGTCCATGGGTGCTTTGATGACGGTACCTATTTCCTGTAGTTCCGAGTTCGTTAAGTAAAGCAGTCTCGAAGACGTTCGGCCGGTTCGGACGAACAACTCGCCCGGCGTGGCTTTGGCGAGAAGCTGGGCTACGGCGGCCGACGTAAGCGAATTCGAGTTACGTTTCCTCTCGAATATCAAGAAGCCGCAGGCTTGATAAGGCCAGGCAGCGATTAGCCGCCGGTATGCGACCGTCGCAGTGCGACTCTGTGCGCGGCGCGTTTCTTTTTCATGTTCGCTCTTGTGGCAGCAGCGCGTTTATCGGCTGTGCGATCAGGAGCGCTATTTCGCTTGGGCTGCGTTTGGGTGTGTTCAACCGCCTTAGCTGTTTCGGGAACTTCTATATCAGGGACGATCATATTTGTCTCCTTTCAAGAGTATTACGATCTCGTACCGGGGCGAGGCCTACATAGAGACGCTGATGGCGATGCCGACGCCAGGATATCTCTGGTTGTACATGTAATACCCATCGTTTTGATAGACGACATACACGTCGTCGGTTTGGTACCAGTTGTTGGCCCAAGTGTTAGGCCACGGGTCAACCAGGCTGAACCAGAAGCCGCTGTACTGGAAGCGTGGGTATCCGCCAACCACCATATAAGGTTGGTTATAGATGACGAACCCGTAGTTCGGTCCAAAGTAGCCGTTGTAGCGGTTGTCGGGAATGCGATAGCCGTGGTAGCCGCCGCGTTGCTGCCATGTGTGGTGGTCTGAATTCCAGTTTTGTGATTCGTGTCCCTGCCATGCTGCCTGCTGAGCATGCTGTTGTGCCTGCGTGTGCTGTACGGGCTGATTGTTGCGGCTCTGCTGCTGGGCATGCTGCTGCGTCTGAGCTGCTTGCTGCTTCTGCTGATTCTCTTGCTTGGCATGCTGCTGCGACTGGGCTGCCTGCTGCTTCTGCTGGTTCTCTTGCTTGGCGTGCTGCTGGGTCTGGGCTGCCTGCTGCTTCTGCTGGTTCTCTTGCTTGGCGTGCTGCTGGGTCTGAGCTGCCTGCTGCTTCTGCTGGTTCTCTTGCTTAGCATGCTGCTGTGTCTGGGCGGCCTGCTGCTTCTGCTGGTTCTGTTGCTGGGCATGCTGCTGGGTTTGAGCTGCCTGCTGCTTTTGCTGATTCTGCTGCTGAGTATGCTGCTGCGGTTGGGCTGCCTGTTCCTTCTGCTGCTTGGCTTGTGGCTGGGCCGCCGGTTGTTTCTGCTGCTTAGCCTGCGGGGCAGCCTGCTGTTTCTGCGGGCTCTCCTGCTTGGCCTGCGGCTGAGCGTGTTGCTGTGGCTGTGCGTGCTCTTGTGGCTGCTTCTCTTCTTGCTTGGCGTCCTTTTGTTCCTGTACGGCGAATGCAGGAACAAGCGCGGCCAAAGATACGAACAGTACTGCTGTTCCGATCGCTGCGAATATCTTCATTGAAAGTGCCTCAACTACAGGCTAGGCGCAGGGTCGGCAAATAGCTGTATCGTTTTGACCGCTTCTGGTTAGGCCGAAATTAGATCGTGGATGGGTGTGTGCAGGCGGAGGCGATCGTCTGTGTGCCCTTCTGAAATGGCAGCGTACATATCCAAAACAAAAAGAGGACCCGTGAAGCGGGTCCTGATCTGAGATGGTCGGTCTCTAGTGCCAGCTACCTGCGCTTCACCATCCAGGCGATCACAACTCCCGCGGCGACGCCCATGGCGAATGTCGCCACCATTGTTTCAACCGGGTGCCGTTGCAGGCGTTTGGTGGTGTCGTCCATAAACTCTTCGGCAGCATCGCCACTTTGTTTTGCAACACGTCTGGCGGCCGCCACGCCGTCATCGAAAGCATCTGCGACGGCGGATGTCGCCCGAGATGCCTTGCGCGCGGTTTCTGCAATTTGGTCGCCCGTTCGTTCCAACACGGATTGCGTCATTCTGTCTTGCTCCTCTCACGTCTCTGACTTCGATGTTGATACGCTTATTCCCCGACGAGATGTTCAACCTTGCCGACCCAGTTCTGAACTTTGCCCGCATTTTTTTCGGCTTTGCCGTCAGCTTCCAAATCGGGGTTGTTGGTTATCTCCCCGACTTTTTCCTTGATTGTTCCTTTGACTTCGTGGAGTTTGCCTGTTGCTTTGTCGTCCGTGCTCGGTTTCATCACGTGTTTCTCCTTTTTGTGGTAGAGCGGGTGAATTGGTCCCTGTCGCAAGAGCGTCATAGAGCCTCGATTTATGCCACTCTTTTATCGGCAGGTGTTTGCACGCGAACTAGTTCGTCGAAGAGCGAGCGATAGTGGATCATCGCTGTACGCAACTCTTCCGTGCTGGCTTCGCCGGTGCCTAACCGCAATGCGATGTTGTGCCCCGAACGATAGTTCTCCACCACTCGGGGGTGGTCGACGGAAATATCTGCCGCCCGCTGATCGAAATCAGCGACGGGATAGCCACGTGTCTGCATCAACGAACTAACCAGTTCGTCGGCTTCGGTCACTGCACCCTTTGGATAATCGACAAAGCGGGATTGCACGGCCTGCCACTGTGCCAGGTAGCGTTCCCGTTCCGCCAGGTCGAGACTGCGGATCTGCAACAGGTCAACCCGTGTTTCACGGTCCGCCAGCTTCGCTTCGGCTTTGCGTTCCGAACCGTGTTGCTTCACGGCGCGGTCGTATTCAGGACCGAAACGGTCGCGTAGTTCCGCCGTGGTATGGTTGCGTTTTCGCACGTACAGCGCAATGGCTACGATGACCAGCGCTACCAATACAACTCCGAGAGCAATCAGTTTTGGATCCATCAGGTTGAGGTTCATTGAAAACTCCTTACATCACTTATGTCTGCAGATCACTTGAAATCTGGGTTACAAATGGAAAACGGTTGATTCGGTGCGTCTACTTTGAAGAGGGGATCGTGGACCTTATGCGATCGTCTTACGGCTGTGCTCCACGCTCTTGCCCCAGTCCCATACTTGTTTGCCGGCCTCTCGCCGGGTAATACCATAGGTTTCCTGGATCTTGCTGATCAGTGGCTCTCGCTTGCCGGAGATCTGTTCGAGATCCTGGTCGGTAAGCTTGTTCCAGTTCTCTCTGGCAGAACCAATTAGTTGCTTCCACTTTTCTTCTATGCTGTCCCAATTCATTGTTTTCTCCGGTGTCTCACTAGTGCGTTTTTCGAATCTGGCTCGCACGCAACCACTTGGTCGGATGCGACCCTGTGTGCGGCGCGCCTTCCAGCTGGGAGTAATCGAGGCAAGGAACGCCGCTGAGCATCACGCCGCCAATCGGTCACCAAAGTCTTCCGCCATCCCACGTGCAGCGAGTCTGTCTTTCTGGGTTGGTGGAGGGACCTGTATCAAGCGATCGGCGCCCGGGGCCGTACTCAGCACGAACATGTCCGGGTGTTGCATTATCTGGTTAAGCAGCTTCGCAAGCCCTTCGGATTTGTAACCGTTGGCGAAGCGAAGCCCGCCCGGGCACGAAGCACTGGAGCGCATGAAGTCTTGGCAAACCAAATCCCACTGACCGCGAGTAGGCGCCGCCCAGACTTTCAAGTACTCGACCGCTCCCTGAGACCCGACGTGATATTCGACATGAATCAGACCCGATGTCAGTTCGGGCATCAGGTCGCTCCAGCTAAGAACCAGCGCGTCCGCGAGCATGGCGTCCAACTGAAGGGAGCCGACTGCCGGCAAAGTTTGCGTTGCGATCATGTGTCCTCCTGCCTGCTGCGATCCCGCTCTATAGTGTGACCGCGGACTAACTTCCATTGCTCTTCGTGCAACCTGAGAAGTTCGCAGCCCCCAGGAACAAGCCACAACCTTATTATTTCGCCCCGTATCCCATTCGTCTGAGCAGAACTGCTCACTGAGCAAAGTTGACCAGCATTGATCGGCTTGTCAGGATGACAATAACGGTGGAATCAGGCAGGACGTCCAGCCGGGCGCCCGTAGAAGGCGGAACCGCATGCAGGTAACCTCACGAACGGTCTATTACTTGGTGTTGATGATTTCTCTTGTTGGCTTCACAAGGCTGATGTGGGCACAATCACCCGATCTGCGACAGAACGTGTTTGCCTGCTCAAACGGCTTTGACTCCTGCGATAGCTCTGCCTTGACTCAAGCCGACAAAAATGCGGTCGCTGATGCCAGGCACAAGCAGAACATCTCTGATTGTGAAAACTCATGGACATCGTGTAATCGCTCCACGCTAAGCGCGCCGGAACTGGCCGAAGTTGACATAGCTGCGCACAGGAAACTGGTCGCCGATTGTTGGAGCGGCATTGGATCGTGCGACCATACCAAATTGACGGCGTCGGAGGCTGCCAGCGTCGCCATAGCCGAGCAACAGAATAATGTCTCTGATTGCTGGAACGGCTGGTCTGGCTGCAAGTTATCGAAACTGAGTCCATCCGAAGTAAGCGAGGTAACGGTGGCTGAGCACCGGCGCAATGTCACTGAGTGTTGGGATGGCGAAATCGCCTGTGATCGCTCGAAGCTCTCGACGACAGAATTGAGTGCAATAAATGTTGCCGACCAGCAACGCAATTACCTGGCATGTATCAGCGGATTTGTTGGTTGTGATCCTTCACGGCTAACCCCCGCCGAAGCCGGCGCAACTGCGATTGATAAGAATACGGCTTCGCGATGAAAGATTCAGGGTCGAATCAGGCCGCCGTGGTGTACTGAGAGCGAGGTCTGTCTTAATCATGCATTTTTTAGCAGTCCATTGCCGCCAGTGTAAGAGCGACCAGTTCAGAGCGTTGCCTCCTGAGGGTTGGGTTGAAACCGTTGTTCTGCCTCGCCTATTCCTGTGTCCAGGTGTATGTGTCGAGTGCCACAAGCGGCGGTATTTACCGACTTTCCAACGATGGACGGCCATTCCCAACACGTGGCGCTGAAACGTGCGATCTTGCGGGTGGTTTATGGCTTCACCGCAACGGGAGCCTGAAGGAGCAATGAGATGACGTACTATCGAGTCGAATTCCTGCCAGCGCAACCCGATCTTCGGCCCGTAAAGAGATTCCTCACCGAGGAAAACGCGAAGAAGCACGCCAGGCGAGTTCTCGGCGTGGCCACCGACGGAGATCTGGCTACGCGGGCTACGATCGTTGCCGTCAGTAGAGACGGAACCCCAGTCTGAGCCCCCACCCAAAGTTTAGAGACATTCGGAATTCCTCCCTTAATACCGATTCGGCGTAGGTTTTCGCGATGAGCGGAGGTCACCGCATCAATCTTGGTTAGGAGAGCGCGGCAAGACTCTTCTCGAGCGAGGTGGTCTGTATTGACCAGACCGGCACAGCGCACGCGTGACATTGTGGATAGTGAAATGCAGTTCAATCGGTCACGTTGAGGAATGCACATGTCGAACCGATCAAAAGCCCAGATTCTTGTAGTCGACGACGACCCGCAGATCCGGGAAAGACTGGGGATGTTGCTGATGTTTGCTGGGTACGACGTAGCCACGGCAGAGAATGGTGCCAGTGCTTTGCTGCACTTGAACCGAGTGCTCCCCGACGTGATTGTCACCGATCTCGGTATGCCGCACATGTCAGGAGTCGAATTGATCTCGCACGTGCGCAGTTGTCACCCGTCGGTGTCGATTGTCGCGATGAGCAGCGACTACCGGGGGGACGCCGTGCCAGCCAGCCTACTCGCTGACTGGTTCTATCCCAAAGGTCAGAATCTCGAACATCTGTTGGCCACCATCGCGAGCTTGATCGCGACCAGTACGGCGCGCGGAAGCGCTGATCACACCCGCAAGCCGCCGGCACTGGATTCTTAGCGGCAAGGAGGAAAATATGCTTGGAACCATCTTGATTGTTCTTCTGGTTTTGTTTCTGGTGGGCGCTCTCCCGACCTGGAATCACAGCCGTTCCTGGGGTTATTTCCCGAGCGGCGGATTGGGCTTGCTGCTCGTAATCGTGGTCGTTTTGTTGCTGCTCGGCCGGATTTAGTTGAAACCGACATCATCCTTTACGAGCTTTCCGTTCCAGGTCAAGGAGGCACAAATGCTCTGGACAATTTTGGTTGTTCTCTTGATTCTATGGCTGCTTGGATTCAGCCTGCACATAGCGGGCGGCATGATCCACATTCTGTTGGTCATTGCCGTCGTGATCCTGGTCTTCAATCTCATCAGTGGTCGAAGAACAGTTTAATCTTTGCGGCGGCTACCGCCGCACACAAGTTCGCCCACACAAACATAGTGGAATGAAAAGGAAGTGTTTTGATGAAGAAATATGCAATTGGATTGTTAACGTTGTCGCTCGTCCCTTTTGCGTTCGCCGGAACCGGGCTTGAAGATAGTACCGCACGCTTACAAGCCTCCGGTGTAGTTCTGCACGAGATCATGGAAGCGCCCGACAAGGGAATTCCGGAAGAAGTGCTGAATGGCGCCAAGTGCATCGCTGTGGTACCAAGCATGGGGAAAGGTGGATTCATCGTCGGCGGAGAGCATGGACGCGGCGTGGTTACCTGCCGCACAGCCCATGGCTGGAGTGCTCCGGCATTCATTTCGATTGGTGGAGGGAATTTTGGCTTCCAGGCTGGCGTTGAGTCAGTTGATCTTGTCGTGTTGTTCATGAATGACAAGGGCGTGCAGGGTTTGCTCTCCAGCAAGTTCGAGCTGAGCGGCGAAGCATCAGCTGCCGCCGGACCAGTGGGACGGCATGCATCGGCAGGTACCGATTGGAAAATGAATACTGAGGCCTTGAGCTACTCGAGGACCAAGGGCCTGTTTGCTGGAGTCGCCTTGGATGGCGCCAAGATCCAGCAGGACAACGATTCCACGGTCGCGATCTACGGCAAGCAGACGAACTTCCGCAAGACGCTGTCAGGCAATGTCCACGCCCCGGCGAGCAGCGAGTCGTTCCTCGCGGCGGTTCGTGCTGCCGTCGAAAAAGCGAATGTGCATGAAAATGCAGAAGCTAAGTAATTGACGTTTCCGGCGTGACTGCCGAATTGCAGCACGCCGGTTATAGAACATCGTGACATTGGCAGAAGAGATCTCCGAACAACGTCGGCTGGGCCTAGCACTGTCGCTATCCTCGCCAGACCCATGAGTCAGCTAGACAGGTGGTCCATGTCGTTACCAAAGACACTTCCATTCAGGAGACCGTTGACACTCGCACTCCCGCGACCGCAAGAACCCGAGCTCATACCCACGAAACGGTTCGATGCATCCATAAATCTTTCACTTCCCAGCCGAATCGCCATCATAGGAAATTACCTTCCGCGCCAGTGCGGGATCGCCACGTTCACCACCGACTTATGCGATGCAGTTTCGACCGAGTTCGGCACGGAACGGTTGTTCGCGCTTCCCGTGAATGATCCGGACTCCGAATATAGCTATCCAGAGCGGGTTCGATTCGAGCTCACCGAAGAGGAGCTGCCATCCTATGACCGCGCAGCCGAATTCCTCAATTTCACCAATGTCGATCTAGTTTGCGTGCAGCACGAATACGGGATCTTTGGCGGAGCTGCCGGGAGCCACATCCTGGAGTTGTTGCGGAAACTCCGCATGCCAATTGTGACCACCCTTCATACCGTCCTGCGTGAGCCAGACCCCGACCAACACCGCGTGATGGTCGAACTGGCAGAACTCTCTGACCGACTCGTCGTGATGAGTGAACATTCCTCGCAATTCCTCCAGGACATCTTTCAGGTCCCTGCCGCGAAGATTGACGTCATCCCTCACGGAGTGCCGAACCTCGCGTTTGTCGATCCGAACTTCTATAAGGACCGATTCGGAGTCGGAGGCCAATCCGTACTGCTGACGTTTGGCCTGCTCTCGCCCAATAAGGGAGTCGAATCGGTCATACAGGCGATGCCGCGCATTTTGGCCCAGAACAGCAACGTAACGTACATCGTTGCAGGCGCAACTCACCCGCACATCAGGCGACGTGAGGGCGACAAATACCGGGAGTCGCTGCAGTCGCTTGCTAAAGAGCTCGGAGTCGAAAACAACGTCATATTTCACAACCGGTTTGTCAGTCCAGAAGAGATGATGGAGTTCATCGGGTCAGCCGACATTTACATTACCCCTTATAAAAACGAGGCTCAAGTCGTCTCCGGAACGCTGGCGTACGCATTAGGTGCAGGAAAAGCAGTCATCTCCACTCCTTATTGGCATGCACTGGAGCTGCTCGATCAACGCCGGGGAATCCTGGTTCCGTTCCAGGACGCAAATGCGATCGCAGAACAGACCATTTGGCTTTTAGAGAATGAAGCCGAACGGCACGCCATGCGCAAACGCGCGTATTTGTACTCACGCAACATGGTTTGGAAAAGCGTCGCTCAGGAATACATGCGTAGCTTCCAGCGTGCCCGGGCCGAGCGACTATGGAACCCTCGCTTGATGAGCCCAAACCCTGTTGGCGCCAATCGCCGGCAGGAACTGCCTCCGGTGAAAGTAGACCATCTTATCCGAATGACGGACGATACCGGGATCTTCCAGCATGCGGTATTCGCGGTGCCGAATCAGCACGAGGGCTATACCACGGACGATAACGCTCGTGCGCTGATCGCGACCATCATGGTCGAAAAACTCGGAGCAGATGGAGACATTCAGGCAAAGGCACTGGCTTCGCGATACTTGGCCTTTCTATGGCTCGCCTTCAACTCCGCCAATGGAAGGTTCCGCAACTTTCTCAGCTATGAACGCCGCTGGCAGGAGTCGGAGGGCTCGGAAGACAGTCACGGCCGCGCTTTGTGGGCCCTGGGAACCGCCATTAATCGGGCGGTTGATGAGAGTCTAAGGGGCCTCGCCGGACGTCTCTTCGAGCTTGCTGTTCCGGCGGCAATGACCTTCACCAGTCCGAGAGCGTGGGCCTTTTCGTTGTTCGGAATCCAGGAGTATCTTGACCGATTCGCGGGCGACAGGGCGGCACAGAAGCAGAGAGACTCATTAGCGGACAGATTGCTGAATATCTATCGGGTGACTCGCACGAAGGGTTGGAATTGGTTTGAAGACAGTTTGGCCTATTCCAACGCGCGTCTTCCCCAGGCTTTATTGTTGGCGGGCTCGCGCACCTCAAACCAGGAATGGATTTCCGCGGGCATCGAGTCGCTCGAGTGGCTCGCGGCACAACAGCGCTGCAACATGAATGGGCACTTTGTCCCTATCGGATCGCAGGGATTCTACCGTAAGGCCGGTGAAAAAGCCCGCTTCGATCAGCAACCGATCGAGGCAGGTGCAACGGTGTCCGCGTGTCTCGAGGCGTATCGCGCCACCGGAGATAACCATTGGCGCACCCAAGCCTGGTCTGCGTTCAATTGGTTCCTGGGAGACAACGACCTGAAAGTTTCGTTATACGACGCGGCTACAGGCGGCTGTCGAGACGGTCTTCATCCTGACCGGGCCAACGAGAACCAGGGAGCGGAGTCTACGCTCTCGTTCTTGATGGCCCTCTCGGAGATGCGGCAGTTCCAAACAATTGAATTGCCAGAGACTGCAAGTTAGTCGAGGTATTTGCGCAATTCGGGAGTTTATTGCAAACCGGCAGTTTCGAGGGTCCGTTTGCTGCTACTGTGACAACAGTTATGACTTTGACCATCGAAACCATCGATTCGACAGATTCTCTGCTCCATCGGCATCCCGCCAATCCCATTCTGGCTAGCAAAGACTGGCCTTACCGAATCAACAGCGTCTTCAATGCTGGTGCTACGCTGCTGGCAGACGGCTCAACTCTCCTGCTTTGTCGCGTCGAGGACCGCCGCGGTCTCTCCCATCTTTGCGCCGCGCGCTCCGTGAACGGTAAAGACGGGTGGAAGATCGATCCAAGTCCCACGCTCATGCCGGAGCCAAATCAATATCCCGAAGAGCTTTGGGGCATCGAAGACCCGCGAATTACTTATGTTCCAGAACTGCAACAGTATGCCGTCGCGTACACCTCGTACTCCAAAGGCGGCCCCGGAGTCTCGCTGGCGCTGACCAGGGATTTTCGAAGCTTCGAGCGATTCGGCGTGGTAATGTCGCCAGACGATAAAGACGCGGCTCTTCTGCCTTATAGGATTGGTGGGCTATGGGCACTCATCCATCGACCTATGACTCCACTGGGAGCTCACATCTGGATCTCTTACTCTCCCGACCTGCGCCACTGGGGTGGCCATAAAGTCATGATGGAAGCACGCAAGGGCGCGTGGTGGGATGCGAATAAGATTGGCTTGTCGTCCCCGCCGATTGAGACCGACAGAGGTTGGCTCATGCTCTACCACGGAGTAAAGCACACAGCCTCCGGCGCACTCTACCGGATCGGCCTCGCCCTTTTTGATCTGCAAAAGCCGGACGTTTGCCTGTTGCGCGGAGATTCCTGGATCTTTGGACCAGAGACGGACTATGAGCGCGGCGGTGACGTGCACGATGTGGTGTTTCCCTGCGGACACACGATCGCTCCCGACGGAGATACCATCAATATCTACTACGGAGCCGGCGATTCGTGTATAGCTCTGGCCCAAGCGAGTATGCGATCGCTTCTGAGCTGGCTGGACAATAACGGCAAGGCGAACGACGCAGATCGTAATTGCTAGAGGAGCGGCCGGACAGCCTCGGCTTTTGGCGATTCTGAACTTGCTATCGTGAGTCTGTGAATTTGGCTTACTGGTGGAGTTCAGAGCTCAGGTACGCACAATCGTCGTCACGGAAAGCATCCTGTGACGGTCCATCTTTCATCCCACTCACCATCGTAATTCTGAGACAAGAACGATCGTCTTGGTTTCCGGAGATACGAGCGGCTTTGACCCGCGTGTCTTCACCAGACTTGAGGAAATAATGAAGAATCTTTATGTCGGAAATATGGAAGCAAGCACAACCGCGGAGGACCTTAAAGCTGCGTTCGCGACGTATGGTCCGGTTGAGGTCGTAACCATCGTCACCGACAAGGTGACCGGCGCGGGTCGTGGATTCGGCTTTGTGGAGATGACTGCCGACAAAGACGCACAAGAGGCAATCCTCGGTCTTAATGGTTCTCTCATGGCGGGCAAAGCCATCGTTGTCAATGAGGCTCGCCCAAAACCAAAAGGCGGTCGTACATAAACCGCGCGATAGGCCGCAGATTGGTAACAGCAAGGCCGGGATTCGGATGCTCTTCTGTTCCAGGGGCTGAAACCCGGCGACGCGTTTGCGCTGCGTCATTGAAAATCGACCTACACAAATCGCCGTAGACCCGCCCGACAGCGCGCACGCTTGTAGGCTGGATTAAAAGCGATTAAAGTGTTGGCAGGTTTTGCCCACCTCGTTCGCAACTCTCGTCTTCAACTTCCCTTGCGAGGTGGATGATGAAAGTCCTACTTTCGATACCGCTCGTTCTACTGATTGCTTCTGCTCTTGTTTCACAAACGTTGGTCTCACCGCCCGCGACAGACAACGTTAGTGTTAGCCAGGCAAGTGTCCCCAGCACATCGATGAACTCCATCGCGCCTGACCTCGACAAACTGCAAGCCACGGCGTCGCAGGCCGCTCAGGATATTGGAAAGTTGCGCATCGAAAAATGGAAAGCCAATCCCAACGCGAAAAGCGCAGCGCTGGCCGATGCCGATTCCGTTAAACGCAATCTGACAAATGCGCTTCCAGGACTGATAGAGGCCGCTCGCGCTACGCCGGAAGACGTGAACGCCCAATTCAAGCTGTATCGCAACCTGAACGCGTTATACGACGCCTTCGGCACGGTGACGGAAGCTACGCGCGTTTTCGGACAGAAAAGCGAGTACGATGCCTTGTCGCAGCAATTGCAAGTCATTGGCTCGGTGCGACGAAGGCTGGGAGAGTCGCTCGAGCGGTTGATGGCTTCGACCCAGGGCGAACTGAATCAAATGCGACTTCAGATCAAGGACCAACAGGAACAGTTGGCAGTGGCAAAAGCGGCCGCTGCCGAGGCGCGGAAGGAAGTCATGATGGCACAGTCCGCTCCTCCAGCAAAGCCCGCCGCCAAGAAAAAGACAGTGACGAAAAAGCCGGCTGCATCGAGCAATAGCGCTAGTCCGAACCCACCGGTGTCAAACTCGGTGGCGACAAGCCCTAAGTCGTAAGCCATTCGCGCTACGAGGTTCACATAGCCGCATCCACTTGCGCACATACCGAGGCTAGCGCCTGGTGAGCAAGTCAGCGATAGCCTTTAGCAGTTCCGAGGGCGGTTCACCTTTCGACACGAAACCATCGGCGCATTCCAGTGGGGCGGCAACAGCACTCCCTGATGCAATCAGGATTGGCACGTCCGGTTTGAGGGTTTTCATTTCGCGAGCGATTTCATTGCCGTTGCTACCCCTGAGGAAGTGATCGGACACAACCAAGTCGATTGGATTCTGCTTGAACAGCATTAATCCCGCCTCGCCGGACGTTGCTGTTAGAACGTCGTAGCCGGCGCCGCTGACCAGCAGTTTGCGGATTCGCAGCACAATTTCGTCGTCATCGATACACAAGATGAGCGGACGTCGCGAGATGGAAGGCGTGGATCCCAACGGTTTACCCGGCCGAGTGAAGGGAGTATATCGCGATTTTGGCGCAAATCGACGCCCTCTTCGGCCGTCGTCGGTCACGAGTTCGTTCTCGCGGAAGTCAGGGCTTTTCTTCGGAGCGGCAAAATACGGCTAACGCCGCCTGGCCCAGACTAATGCCGCCATCATTCGGCGGGACACTATGATTGGTCCAGATGGTTACCGCCGTCTCGCTCATCGCCTTACGGAAGTCTCGAAGCAATAGCTCGTTCTGAAAGACTCCTCCCGAAAGAACGACAGTATCGAGTTCGATGCGTCGTACAAACGGTTGATGCAACATCGCTCAGGCCAAGACTGATGCCACGTTGAAAAGCGCGAGCTATTTCGGCAGGCTCCTCGCCGTGCAGTCTGTCTCGAATGACCGCTTGCAATAGCGGCCGATAATCGAGTTCCTGTCCAACGAATGGAAACGGGTAGAAATCCGCAGCCGTCGAGCCCAGGGCAAGTTGTTCCAGCCAAATCGCAGCCTGACCTTCAAAGCTGATCGGTCGGGTGAACCCAAGCAGAGCCGCCGCCGCGTCGAACAGTCGTCCGACCGATGTCGTCGTAAAACTTCGAACATTCTTGCGGACTAGCTCGAGTGAAGCGCGATACCGTTCAGGGAAGCAAAAAGGAGGCTGAGTTAAGTCTGGCAGGCCCTCCAGTTGCGCCAGAAATCCCGCTGCGGCCTGCACCGGATTCTGCGCTGCTGCATCGCCGCCTGGTAGCGAAGCTGCGCGAAGATGAGCGACTCGCTCAAATCCCTGCTTAACAGAGCCTACAAAGATCTCTCCGCCCCAGATGCTGCCGTCATCTCCAAAACCGGTGCCGTCGAAGCTTATCCCGACGACTCGTTTCTTCCACTCACCGCGCTCGGCGAGCACGGAGGCGATGTGCGCGCGGTGGTGCTGAACGGCTTGCTTTTGTCCGGCGGGAAGCTGCAGCGCGTGGGCAGTCGACGCGTATTGGGGATGAGAGTCGTGAACCACAAGAATGTCGTCCCATCGCAGCTCGTACATCGAAACCAGATCGTCGATAGTTTCGCAGAAGGCGCGATAGGCTTCGTAATGACTAAGGTCCCCGATGTGTTGGCTGACAAACGCCTGCCCCTCGACCACGAGGGTGACGGTATTCTTGAGGTCGGGACCAACGGCCAGGATCGGGCGCTCGGTCGGCAGCGTCACCACCGCCCCCGGAGCATACCCACGCGAGCGACGAAGGATGATTGGGCCGAAGGTACCAGCTCTAACCACCGAGTCATCCACCCGGCGCGCGATGGGACGCTCGCCAATCAAGAACGCGTCAGCTATTTCCGAGAGTTGTTCCAGCGCCTGCTCGTCTTCGTACGCAATCGGCTCGCTGGAGCGATTCGCGCTGGTCATCACCAGCACTTCCGGCGCTCCCGCCGCGAAAAGCAAGTGATGAAGCGGCGTGTAGGGCAACATGATGCCGAGTTCAGCGTTCTCCGGGGCAACTCCTTCGAGCTGCTTTTTGGCGGGCGCCAACACGATGGGTCGCGCGACGGAACAGACCAGTCTTTCGGCATCTGCTGACAGTTCTACTAGTTCGTCCGCTGTGAACAAATCTCGCACCATCACGGCGAACGGTTTCTCCTTACGGAATTTTCGCTCTCGCAACGCTATCACTGCTTGCTGATTGCGAGCGTCACAGGCCAGGTGATACCCGCCCAGTCCTTTTATCGCGAGAATCTTTCCGTAACGTAAGAGCGTTGCGGCCTGCCGCAGCGCCGCTTCGCGGGTCGCGACTGTTTCCGTGCCAACTTGCAAGTAATAGTTTGGGCCGCAACTCAGGCACGCCACCGGCTGCGCATGAAATCGTCGATTGCCAGGGTCGTGATACTCGGATGCGCAGTAAGAGTCCAAAGGCCAACTTTCCATCGTCGTATTACAGCGGTCATAAGGCAGGCGAAGCACGACGGTGTAACGTGGTCCACAGTTGGTGCAGTTGATGTAGGGATAGCCATATCGCGGGTCATTGCGATCGAAAAGCTCTTCGAGGCAAGCGTCACATACGGCAAGGTCGGGCGAGATTCGAACCGTAGGATGTTCGCGGCGCTCGCTGCTGCGAATGGTGAATTCCCGCAATCCCAAGGGGCTGACAGGCGTGATTAGAACTTCGGCGATGTTGGCAGCGGGCGGGGCCTGTAGCTTGAGATCGCGCACGAAGGCGTCGAGACTTGGCCCGGCTCCCTCGAGGTGAATCTCGACCCCTTCTTCGCCGTTCAACACCCAACCAGCGAGGGTGTTGGCCTGCGCCAATCGGTACACAAAAGGACGAAACCCGACACCCTGCACCACTCCGCGGACGCGAATGGAGCAGGCGGCGGCCATACCTAGTCGGCTTCAACCATGCAGGTGCGCCCCTGCCAGCCGACCGTTATGACCTTATCGTCTTCCACCAGCACAGGCACGCTGCGCTGCCCACCGGATAGCGCCTGGAGACGGCGGCGAGCGGCGGCATTAGCGTCCACGTCGTATTCGACGAAGTCATGACCAAGCCATTGCAGCCAATCGCGCATTTCCTGAGTATAGGGACAGCGTGCTGCGCCGAACAGTTCAAGTTTGGCCATGGTCTAAGACCTCCAACAATTCGCGGACGATGTGGTAGATCGACGCCTGGACTTCCTGGATGCGCGGAATATAGTCACAGTGCACCACAATGGGGAAATCAGCCAAGCCGCGTCGCTGAATCTCGCCCCCGTCATAGCCGAGCAATGCGACCGTTAGCATGTTGCGCTTACGGGCTTCCTCCAGCGCCATGATGATGTTACGCGATCCACCGCTGGTGGAAATACCAACCACAATATCGTCGGGTTGAGCCTGGGCGATTAGCTGGCGCAGAAAGATGACCTCAGTGCCTACATCGTTGGCGACAGCCGTAATGTTCGCAGGCTCTAACGACAATGACACCGCGGGAATTGGCCGGTATCCGTGTGGCGGAAGCACGCAATCGATGGCCCAGTCATTGGCATCGGTTGCCGATCCGCCATTCCCAAACAAGATGAACTTGCCACCGCGTTGCAAGCGCTCATAAATCGCTAGAGCAGTGTTGCTGATCTGCTCCGACTGTTGCTGGGCCACTTGGTCACGCAGCTTGGAATCATCGTGAACCTTCATTTGAATGGACTCGGCGACCTGGTCGACCAATGCGTCCGTGTCTTGCTTTTCTCGCCCCAGAAATGGGTACAGAAACTCCGACTGTCCCACGTCGTATCCGAGTTCGCGGTGTTCGAAGAACACATGCACCGTCTCCCACAAAGTGTGATAGAGCATCTCGATCATTTCCTGGTGCATGAAGACGTCTTCCGTCGGAGGCTCCAAAGCGTACGAGCCTTCCGTTCCTGGAAGCGCAAATGTCATAGCATCTTTGGCGTTCGCATCCTGCAGTGCGGCCCAGACGGCGGGATCGCCTTCAGGCGGCCCAAATCCCATCACGATGTCCTCCGGACGGACAATCGCTTCCACCCAGGGCCGGAAAAGAATGGAGAGGTCGAGCGCCGGGAGCGCTCGCTTGCCTACGATGACTGGGTGAACAAACTCGACCGAGACATGCTGCGCGTCGGTGGCATAAGGGCCGCGCCCAAAAGCCAGCAGACGTCCGCCACGCAGAAAACGCTCCGACATCGCGCGACAGGCCTCGGCCAGACGCAGCGCCTCGTGCGCGAAGAAATCCTCATAAATGTGATTTCTCGCCGTCAGCCGCCCTTCAATTTCCGTGGCGAGTTGGCATCGCGTTGTCATTGTGTCGTACCTAACAAATGCGGGGGAGGGGATCTCCCACCAGCATATCTACGATGCGGCTACCTCCATACGCGGTTGTCACCAATACCGCTCCTGCCGGCTGCTCGCACACTGTGCCGATCACCCCGGCATCTTCGCCGCCAGCCACCAGGTTCATTGCGTTGACCGCGGCGTCCGCGTAGTCGGGCGACACAACCGCCAGGAACTGGCCTTCGTTCGCGATATGCAGCGGATCGAGCCCCAGCAATTCACAAGCCCCGCGCACAGCATCGCGGACCAGAACATCGTCTTCGCTCAGCACGACTCCCAAACCGCAGTCCCGGGCAAGTTCATTCAATGACGTCGCTACTCCGCCACGCGTCGGATCGCGCATCCATCGGATGCCCGGTCCCGCGGCGTTGCCTAGCGCCTCGACCAGCGGCAGCACCGACCGTGTATCCGAGCGCAGATCAGCTTCAATATCGAGTTCTCCACGTGACAGCAGGATAGTAATCCCATGATCGCCGATCGGTCCCGACAGAAGCACCTTGTCGCCGACGCGCACGGATCGTGGATCGGTCTTCACACCCTGAATAAGGCTGCCGATTCCAGCGGTCGTGATGTACATGCCGTCGGCTTTGCCATGTTCGACGACCTTAGTATCACCGCCTACGATCTTCACCCCGGCCTTGCGTGCGGCGTTTGCCATCGCGCGCACTTCCGCTTCGAGGACTGCCGTGGACAGCCCGGCTTCCAGTACATACGTCACGACCAGCGCCTCTGCCCGCGCTCCTGACACCGCGAGGTCGTTAACCGTTCCATTCACGGCGAGTTCGCCGATCGATCCACCCGGGAAACTAAGCGGCTTCACTACGAAGCTATCGGTTGTGATGGCAATTCTCGCCCCGCCGATGGAAAGCTGAGCGGCGTCTGCGAGAGGCTCTGAAGTCGAGCTGTACAAGAAGGGGCGCAAACAGGCCTTCCACCAGCCTGCGGCTTGCCTTGCCGCCCGCTCCGTGTGCCATCTCGATTTGCGGCTCACGAAAGCGAACGCGCCCAGCAACCGCCTCGGAGACGGCACTAGCCTCTAAGCCACTTGAATCTGGGCGATCGCCGTTCCCGCTTTGCGGTGTTCGTAGTTGTAGTAGGCTGCGCATGATCCTTCCGATGACACCATTAACGCTCCGATAGGATGCTCGGGCGTGCACTCGCGACCGAACAATTTACACTGGTGAGGCTTCAACACGCCTTTGAGCACTTCACCGCACTGCGCGGCCTTCGGGTCGGTGACTCGCACACCCGGCACCTCAAAGCGCTGTTCGGAGTCCCACTCCCCGTACGCGTCGCGGATGCGAAGGGCCGACTGCGAGATGAATCCCAGCCCTCGCCATTCAAAGTAAGGACGCAATTGGAAGACTTCAGCCATCGCCCGCAGTGCCGCGCGGTTACCTTCCCACGGAACCACCCGTTTGTACTGGTTCTCGACTTTCGCTTCGCCAGATTGCAACTGGCGCAGCAGCATCACGATCGACTGCAGCATGTCCAGTGGCTCGAAACCCGAAATCACAATCGGCTTGTGTTCGTCCTTCACGATCCATTCGTAGGGCCGGCAGCCGATGACGGTCGACACGTGGCCTGGACCGATGAACGCGTCCAGACGCATATCGGGCGAGTCAAGAATTGCCCGAATTGCTGGAATGATCGTCACGTGGTTGCAGAAAACCGAAAAGTTACGAATGCCCTCGGCCTTCGCCCGCATCAGCGTCAGCGCTGTTGAAGGCGCAGTGGTTTCGAAACCGATCGCGAAGAACATCACGTGCTTTTCCGGATTGGCCCGTGCCAGCTTCAGCGCATCCGACGGCGAATACACGATGCGAACGTCCATGCCCTTGGCTTTATGTTCCAGCGGGCTGCCATTCGTACCCGGTACGCGCATCATGTCGCCGAACGCGGCGAAAATCACGTCCGGATCTTGAGCGAGCGCCAGGCCATCGTCAATCCTGCCCATAGGCAGCACGCACACCGGGCAGCCGGGCCCATGAATCAATTCGATATTCGCCGGGAGCAAATCCTTCAGCCCGAAGCGATAGATGGCATGGGTATGCCCTCCGCAAACCTCCATGAAGCGGTAATGCCGGTCGAGATCGGCCAGCCGCCGTATTTCCTCCACGGTCCGCGTGATCAATTCCGGCTCGCGAAATTCGTCAACAAATCTCATGACGCCTTCTCAGTTGGCTCTTCCTTCAGATCCCCGTTGTCCGCTTCGTCCAGCCCGTACCCTTCGACTTCCTGCATCGCGGCCTCGGCCTCGCCCAGCATTCTCAGCGTCTGCATCTGGTCGTTGGCATCCTCTTCGCTGATCTTGCTCATCGCGAAACCGACGTGAATCAGCACCCAATCGCCCGGCACGGGACGGTCATCCTGCAACAATCCCAGGTCCACGCGCCGCCGCACGGTGACGACGTCAACCAGCGCTGAGTCAGGGTTGTCAGGCGAAATCTCGATGATCTTTCCGGGTATGGCCAGGCACATGGTGCATCCTCCAGGCGGCATTGCGTTTTCGTCGTCGTAATCCATCGCGTCTATCCCTGCTTGTTGGCCGCGATGTCGAACGTGCACTTGATCTCATCCTTGAGCTTGATTGCTCCGCCCGCGACCGAAACCGGGGCAATCCCATAGTCGCTCTGCTTCACGCGAAAACTCGCCCGAAGCTCGCAGCTTGTCGCCCGAAATCACCACTCTGGCTGAAATCTGCAACGGATGGGTCTCGCCGTGCAGCGTGAGTTCCCCATTCAGGGCTGCCCAGTAGCGGTCGCCGCTTCCGCTGACCGTAACTCGCGAGCAGTCGTACTGAATTTCCGGGAAGCGATCGACCTCCAGCACTTCGTCATACATCTGCCGCTGGATCTCTCGCCGGTCTTTATCGCTGATGTCATCGATCACTTGCAGCGAGTTTGCTTGGATGGTCAAGCGCAAATGCGCATCTTCCAGCGTCGTTCCGGTGGCAACAAACTGCACCTCGCCCTGAATCTCGCGGGCAGCGATTTTCGGGCTGTGCCCAAAGGCGGAAAGCAGGCCCGTCGAGAATACCTGCAAGGTGAACGTACTGCGCCCCACATCAACTGCATAGCGAACCGCTGCCTTGTTAGGCGTCGGTTGCGCCGCGTCGGCTGCTGATTGCACTCGCGATCCTCCTCGCAAATTCCCGCTATTCGCCCGCGGAACCTGTCGCGCTCGCCGGTCGATCGGCGTCGCATCGACGTCAGGCCAGCGGGTTCGAATCCCCTATCTACATCTCTACATCGCCCGCAACTTAAGGTACCGCTCCAAATCCGGCAACGCCCCCTGCGCCAGGTTGCCGATGCCGGCTTGGCCCAGATATTTCCGCACCAGGGGATTAGAAAGAATCAATCCCGCGCCAAATACGATGAAGGCCACGCCACTGAGCATGAACAGTGTGTCCTTGTCAGTCGCCACATCGGAGTGATTATTGCTCTCGTGCACGGCTATCTCCTTGTCTTGGTCAATTCAGAATGACCTCTTAATTCGATTGCTTCGGCTCTTGCAAAGTTCTTTCGATCACGGCGGCAACCATCTTCACCGCGTCCTCGACCGCCGCTTCCACGGGCTCGCTCAATCCCATCTGTCCCTCTTCGCCACCAAACGTCGCGGGTTCGCATCCCACCAGCAAGATTTTGTTCTTGAGTGTCCCGCTCATAACAACGGCCATCCGCAGCACGTTCAGCGGATTCATGCCGTGCGTCTCAACAACCCCCGCTTGTTGCTCATCCAGTTTGCTGAGGTCAGGCTCAACCAGCGAAACCGTCCCCGGCGCCTGCCCGTGCGGATACGCATCCACCAGGATGATCGTCTCGTATCCATCTTGCAGGGCATACGTCAGATCGAACCCGCGGATTCCGAAATCGGCGACACGCACGCCGGTGGGCAGGCCGCGTGTCGCCAGACGTCTCACCACTTCGACGCCGAATCCATCGTCCCCGAGGAAAATGTTTCCGATACCGGCCACCAGGATGCGCGCCTGTTCCGTCGTCGTGCTGTTCTGCGCTTCTTCTGGTGCCAGAGGTTCAATCTCTGCCGCATCGAAAAAGAAGCGATGACCCGGCTGCCGCAGCAGTCCCAGATCGCGTCCCGGATCGTCCTCCAGCACGACGCAAACATGCGTCTTACTTTCGTAGTCCTGTTCGATGCTCTCCACGTGAGCGACCTGCCCGGCTAAGGCGATATCAAGCACATCGCCGCCCTGCACGCGGGCGCAGCCGCACGCGATCCCCCACCTTTACCTCGACACCGTCGATCGTCACGTGATCGACCGTCGTCTTGTCCTCGAGCAACTGCCATTCCCACTCGTTCATGGAGTGCTCTCCTTGACCGGCCGCAACCCGCGCACTGCACCATGCAGTTTCATGAATTGCTCAGCGGGCATCGCCTCGGTGCGTTCCAGAATCTGGCGGGCGCGCTCGTCCGACTGCCGAATTTCGCGCTTCTCGTCGTCGGTCAGCGTCATGATGCGTAGCGAGAGAATCTCGTCGATCTCCGTCCCATCAAACAGGTCGCCCGTGCTTTCGGGAGCAATCTGCGGATAGTCATACAGAATGATCGGCGAAGCCAGCAACGTGTCGTGATCCCCGGCTCCCCAACCAGCACCGGCCATGCACCGACGTTTTGGCACGCTGCAGTCTGTTCCTGCAACTCCGCCGGAGGCTCGAGCAGCGAAACAAACTCGCCGCCTTCGACGCCCAGGATCGTATGCGTGGAAACCAGCGACTGCAGCAGGGCGTTCTCCCGGCTCGCTTCGGGATCGTCCAGCGCCGAGGTGTTCCGAACAACCGCCATTATCTTGAACGTATTTTCACCAACCAGCTGGGCTGTAATCTCCAGCTCGCCGCGCACCGCCAACTGGCTTCGCACCACTCTGCTCTTGGGTCCTTCGCCCGCGGGCTCGGGTTCAACCACAGACTGCGCCGGGAACTCGAACCCATGCCTTATCGGCCGCGACAAGGCCGTCTCCACGCTGAAAATAGGAACGCTGACATTTCCTTCCACCGCTTCCTGCCATACATCGCACCCGGAGTTCGCCTCAGCAGATCGCTGCGTCAATCGCAGTTGCAATTGCAGAAAGCGCAGTCTGACTTCGAGCTTCGTGTCCGCGTTACCGCAAACCAGACATTCCGTCTGCATACTGCAGGCGTCCGTTCCGCCTTGTGCTTCGCTGTAAGCCTGCGGATATAACACGCCAAAGTTCCAGCGCTGCTGGTTCTTCACCGACGACGGCCGGTAGGGATACAGCATGTACCCTTCGTACAAAACGGCTTTCGCGATCTGATCGACGCGCTCGAGATTCATGACTGCACCGCTTCTTCCGCCGCCAGCATGTTCTCCAGCGCCTCTTCCCAGGTCGGAATCCCGTGCCGCACTTTGTAGTCGTAGAGCCGTTCGAACACGTCCCGCCGCAGGCACAGCCACGCGCTTCCCGGGTAGTACGAATCCATCATGTCGTGCCACACCTTTACCGGCAGCCGGAAGCGCGCCTCTTTCTCCCACGAGATCGGCGCGACCTGCATGTTGCCGCCGTCCTGCGAATAGAACACCGTACCGCTGAACATCAGGCACAGGGGCACGTCTCCTTCGCCCAAGCCGTGAAAATATTTCGTGGCCCCCACGTTGAAATCGAAGGTGCATGGGACAGGAACATCGATCACTGTCGCGTCTTCGAACGGTGGAACGTTCACGCTGGCATGTGTCCACAACACGTTCCGCAGAGTCTGACTCCAACGCTCAGGTTCCCCGAACAAGTCACGAAGCTTCGACTGCTCTTCGGGGGAATATCGACGGCGCGTGACTTCGATCTGAATCTGGCAACGCAGGGCAACGCTATGAATGACCTCACTCGGGTTGCCATTCGTGACCCGAAGCTTGAAAGCAATCGTCGGCGTCGCCGAGAAGCCGGCCACCTCCGCGCCTTCAATCTGGAAACCGAGATCAGGCATGGCTCGCCTCAGAGACCACTTCCGCTTTGGACCGGAGTTCGCCGAAAAAATTGCCGATTTCTCGCCAGACTTCCTCACCGCCCGAAAGTCCGCGCCAGTGCACCCGGATTAGGCCTACCAGCCGGAAACACTCATCGATTGGGGCAATGTAATATTCCGCTCGCGAAGCCTCGCGCGCATGACCAACCCGGTTCACCAGGAGCGCCTCCACTTCAGGCCGCAACTGGCTCAGCACAGGGTTGGCCTGCACGATGCTGCTCCAGGTCTCCAGGGGAAGCAGTGACTCCGTCGCTCCCGCCGGGCTCGGATAGAGGGCGCTTACTCGCGAATCGGCGGCGCTCAGGACAAAAAAAGCGAGGTTGATCGGAATCAGCAAGCCATCCCACTCCGCGTCAGTCATGTGAAAATCGACCAGCCGGCGAACCTCGCGTGGTACCAGCTTGAACTTCGCGTCGCTGCGGCCGCCGAACAGCAGGGCGCAGGCGGTGCAGGCGCAAAGCACACGCCGTTGCGGCAATTCGATCAGGTGTGCATGTTCAGACCGCACCGCGACATTGCACAATTCGCAGTGCTCCACATTTCGCGGCTGCCTGCGTGCCAGTTGCCGAAGCGTCCCGAACGCCCGAGCTCTTTCAATCACTGGTTCCGAATCCACCGTGACCCCTATCAAAACTCAATCACATGCCGAAGCTCAGTCCATCCCGTCGCTGCCCAAGGTTGCTACCGGTCGGCGCGCTGCCGACGACGCTCCCAGCAAGGTGTCCATCGCCACGAATCCTGAAGCCGCCGGCTCCTCGAGCCCTTCCACGACCAGCGACGTCAGATCCGGTGCGGCCTCATAGATTGCTTCCTCCACCGCGGCCTTTACGTTTTGACCCGTCGATCCGCAGGTGTGTCCCTCGATGCTCACGCGCACACGAACCTCAGTTCCGTTGACCGCAACGAGCGTCGCTTCGGCGCCCATCTTGTAGAGCCGCGAACGGATTTCCGCCAGTTTTCGCTCCACCCGAGTTTGCAGCTCCTCTGGATGAAGTCCATACAGCACAAGCAGGCTGCTGACCAACGGGTCCTGCCCCAATTCGTCAATCACCCGCGTGCCGCCGTCGCTCGACTGGAAGACTATCTCCAGCATTCGTTCCAGCGCAGTCCCATGCATCTCCATCAAGAGCTGCACCAGTTCCTTAGCGGAAGCACGAACCGCGGGATCGGCGATGGCTTCCAACTCATGTACTCGCTCACCGATCCGCTGCACCTGCTGCTGGAAGTCCTTTTCGTCAGCCACAATCCTCCTTCATCAACAAGAGGGCGAGAGCGAACCAATCTCGCGCATTCCCCCAAACGCGCCAGACGACCACCCTCGCCCCTTCTCTACAACATGTGGACTCAGGGCTGCAAGCCAAACATCGGCGAATGTTTGGTCTCCAGCACCTTTCCGTCACCCAGGTACATGTGGACACCGCACGGCAGGCACGGATCGAAACTCCGCACCGCCCGCATAATGTCGATGCCCTTGAACTTGTCCGGGCCGTTCTCTTCGAAAATCGGCGTGTTCTGCACCGCATCCTCGTACGGCCCCGGCGTGCCATACACGTCGCGCGGATTGGCATTCCACGGTGTCGGCGGATAAGGATGATAGTTCGCGATCTTCCCCTTCCGAATTACCACGTGGTGCGAGAGCACTCCGCGCACCGCTTCGTGGAAGCCGCAGCCAATGGCTTCTTCCGGAACCTTGAAATCTGTCCACGTCTTCGTACGGCCGGCGTGCAATTCTTCCATCGCCTGTTCCATGAAGTGCAGCGCCGCACAGGCCGCATACACCTGGAAGTAGGTTCTGGCGCGATCACGCTCAATTGCGTTGCTCCACTTCGGAATCTTCCACTCAAACTCGACTTCAGGAAGCGAAGTGGTCTTCGGAAGGTACATCTTGACGCTGTTGCCGGTCGACTTGATGTAGCCAATGTCAACCAGGCCCGCCAGCGCCGTCGCCCACAAACGCGCGATCGGTCCGCCGCCGGTGTCGAGCGCGAGATGGTCGCCTGTGCGTTTATCGAACCAGCGCGGCGACATCACCCACGTGTACTTGCTGCCGAAGTCTCGCTTCTGCGGCCGCGGAATTGTGGTCTGGTTCCAGGGATGACGCTTGTCGACGGCATTCCCCAGCGGATCAGTCTTCACGAACGTCTCCGAGTGTTCCCAATCGTCGTAGTACGAACTTCCCAACAAGATGCGAATGTTCAGGTTGATGTCGACCAGGTCCGTCGTCACCAGCTTTCCATCCACCACTACGCCAGGAGTCACGTACATCGCACGGCCCCAGTTGGTCATGTTCTTGTAGGTGTAGTCGCATTCATCCGGATTGTTAAACGAACCCCAGCAGCCCAGCAGTACGCGCCGTCTGCCGACTTCCTCATAACCCGGCAGGGCCTCGTAGAAGAAGTCGAAGAGGTCGTCGTGTAGGGGAACGACCTTTTTCATGAATTCGACGTACTTCATGAGGCGGACCAGGTAATCGGTGAAGAGTTGGATGGTAGGCACAGTCCCGACGCCGCCTGGATACAAAGTAGAAGGATGCACGTGGCGTCCTTCCATCAGGCAAAACATCTCGCGGGTCATGCGGCTCATCTGCAGCGCCTCCCGATAAAAGGCGCCGGTGAAGGGGTTGAGGGCCCGCATGATGTCGGCTATCGTGCGGTACCCATGCAGGTTTGAGTGGGGCGCTGGCGTTTTCTCCGCTTTCGCCAGGACGCCGGGGTTCGTTTCCTTGACCATCTGCTCGCAGAAATCCACGCCCACCAGGTTGTCCTGGAAGATGTTGTGGTCGAACATGTACTCGGCGGCTTCGCCGAGGTTGACGATCCACTCAGCCATCGCGGGCGGACGGATTCCGAACGCCATGTTCTGCGCATAGGTGGCGCAGGTCGCATGGTTGTCTCCGCAGATGCCGCAGATGCGGCTGGTAATGAAGTGGGCGTCGCGCGGGTCTTTACCCTTCATGAAGATGCTGTACCCGCGAAAGATCGACGATGTGCTGTGGCACTCCGCCACCTGCTTGTTGGCAAAGTCGATCTTGGTGAAGATTCCCAGGCTGCCCACGATTCGCGTGATCGGGTCCCAATTCATTTCGACCAGGTTCTTACCTTTTACGGCGGCTTCCTTGGTCGGTGCAGTAACGGTGCTCATTACGATTGCTCCTCTCAGTACGATCTCGGGTGGTAGCCGGTAGTCAGTTCAGCGCGCGCGTGTCGCCACTTGGGTTCCTTGTTCACGGTCGCCTGCGTCAAGCTACGCAGCGTTCTCACGGTTCGACCGTACGCATTCACTAGTCCGCTCGAGACTCTTGCTCCCGGCGGCTCGTCCATGAACGGCATGAATTTGTCAGGGAAGCCCGGCATGGTGCAGCCAATGCAGATTCCACCCACGTTCGGACATCCGCCGATGCCTGCCATCCACCCGCGCTTCGGAACGTTGCAGTTGACCACCGGTCCCCAGCAGCCCAGCTTCACAATGCACTTCGGAGAACCGTAATGATCGGCGAAGTCGCCCTGCTCGTAATAGCCTGCGCGATCACAGCCCTCGTGTACGGTCCTGCCGAACAACCACGTCGGCCGCAAGTTGTCGTCCAACGGAATCATGGGCGCGTGGCCTGCAACCTGGTACAGCAGGTAAAGCAGCGTCTCCATGAAGTTGTCAGGCTGAACAGGACAGCCTGGGACATTCACGATCGGAAGCCCCGCCTTCGACGTCCACTTCCATCCCAGATAATCGGCGAGTCCCATGCAACCGGTCGGATTCCCTTCCATGGCATGGATTCCGCCGTACGTCGCGCAGGTTCCGCACGCCACCACGGCCAGCGCTTTCGGAGCAAGCCGGTCGATCCATTCATTCGTCGTGATCGGCTGACCTGTGTCGGGATTCGTTCCCAGCGCCGCCCAGTATCCGTCGCCATGGATTTTCTCGTTGGGAATAGAGCCTTCCACCACCAGCACAAACGGATCAAGCTTGCCTTCTTCTGCCTGATAAAAGAACCTGAGGAAGTCATCGCCTACTTCGTAAGCCAGCACCGGATTGTGCAGGTGTACCTTCGGGAGTCCCGGGATGGCTCCCAGCAACACGTCTTCAACGCTGGGTTGAGTTGCCGCGGTAATTGAAACTGAGTCTCCATCACAGCCAAGTCCTGCCGTGATCCAGAGGATGTGGATCTCCGCAACAGCCGGCGCCTTCTGCGTAGCTCGACCGTACGGAACTGATTCCGCCGCCATAAAATTGGGTCTCCTTTCGAGATTTAGAATCCCTCTGACGAACCCTTGGGTTGCCTGCCTCAATCCGTCGTCGTACTACTTGAGGCTTCTTGATTGCAGACCTGCTCGAATAACTGCATGTCAGCCTGACCACACGCGACGCGACGCATGCTGTCGCAACCTTGCCGAAAACTAGCATCGACAACGGACCCGCCTGGCGACAAGCGGGAGCAGCCTCGTTTTTGTGTCGTATGAAGTCGTACGGGAGAGTAGGGAATTCCCTGATAAGGGCTTGCCCTATGCTTTAAGAGTGGCGATGACGAAATCTCGGACGCTAATTGCACTCATGGTTTTTCGTCGATGCTCCACTGGATCGCGTGCTGCACCAACTCACGTGCGCTGCGCAGCGAGAGTTTTTCCTTGATGTGCGCCTGGTACGATTCCACGGTCTTCACGCTGATGTGCAACTGCTCGGCGATCTGCCTGGTGGAATGACCTTCCCCAATCAGGCGGAAGACTTCCAACTCCCGGTCTGTGAGGTCCGCGATCGACGAGGGCCGTCCCTCGTTCGGACTGCCGATGAAGCGTTGCAGCATCCGATTAGCGATCCGTTCGCTGACGTAGATTTCGTTGCTGAGAATGCGCCTCAGGGCCAGCAGTACTTTTTCGCTGGCCTCTTGTTTCATGATGTAGCCCTGCGCCCCTGCGCGCAGCGCTCGCTCGGCATAGATCGACTCATCGTGCATCGACAAGATGAGCACCGGCAGTTCCGGATACCGCGTCCGAATGTCCTTCAGCAAGTCGAGTCCATCAGGACCATTCAAGGAAATGTCCACTACCATGATGTCGGGCTTGGCGGTGATGATGGATTGCATCGCCATCCGCGCATCTTCCGCCTCGCCACACACCATCAAGTCCGACTCGCGGTTGATCAGCAGTGCCAACCCCTGCCGTACGATAGGATGATCGTCCACCACCAGAACTTTGTTCTTCTTGATTGCCGCAGTTGGCTGATTCATGGATTGGCCCCCGAGTTCTTCGCGCTTTCACTGATCGGAAAACGGCAAGTGACGATCGTACCGCGTGGCTGTTCGCGACGTATTTCCAGCGTCCCGCCAACCATGCCCGCACGATAGTTCATGATATGCATTCCGACACCCGCGTGCGGTCCCAGCGGCCGAACGATGCCGATTCCATCATCCTTCACGATCAGCGTCCCTTCCCGTTCGCCCGCGTACAGCCGGATCAGAATCGCTTTCGGGTGGCCGTGTTTGATCGCATTATTCACCGCCTCCTGCGCGATGTGGTACAAGTGCGTCGCCATCGGAGCATCATGAATCAGCACCGGCTCTTCACACTGGAAGCGACAAGCGATTCCGAACAAGTCCCGGATCTCGCTGGCATAGAGTTGCAGTGCCGACATCAGCCCATGCGCATCAGACACCACCGGCAATAGTCCGCGCGCCAGTTCTCTCGTTCGTAAAATTGCCTCGTTCACGAACTGGACAATCTTGGCAGCATCCGCGGCCTCGGGGACCTGCCGTTCCGCCAGCTTCTGCTCTTGAACTTTGGCCATGAACGCTACGCCCGTCAGGAGCTGCCCCAATCCATCATGCAAGTCCTGCCCGATTCTGCGTTGCTCGCGTTCACTGATGTCGAGTACCGTTTTTTCCAGCCGCTTGCGCTCGCTGATGTCGCGAATAGCGCTCGAAACCAAAACGCCCTCTTCCGTTTCCAGCGGGCTGAGGCTGATCTCCACCGGAAATTCATGACCGTCTTTATGCAGCGCGTACAGTTCGAGTCCAGCGCCCATCGGCCGCACTCTCGGCTCCGCGAAAAAGTTTCGCCGGTGCGCCGGATGGTTGCCGCGCAACCTCTGCGGTACAAGTTTTTCGATTTCCTCACCCAGCAGTTCCTGTCGCTCGTAGCCAAATAACTTTTCCACCTGCGCGTTCACCAGGACTATCTTCCCCTTCTGGTTGACGACCACGACTGCGTCCGGTGCCGCTTCCAGCAATCCCCTGAACTTCGCTTGCGCCTTCTTCTGATCGGTGACGTCAATCCCTGAAGCAATGATGTACGCAGGCGCCTGTTTAGCGGCTGGCAGCAACGCCGCTGACCAGGCGATGGTTCGGTGACTGCCGTCGCGGGCCACCCAGGAGCTTTCGTACTCCGTCCGCGCAGGGTTGATGCAAAACTCCTTGAACAGAGCCTTGAAGTGGTCCTTCTCTTCCGGAACCACGAACAGGTCCCACAGACATTGGCCGCGCACTTGTTCGAACGAGTGTCCCGTCATTTGCTCGCACGCGCGATTGAAGCGCACCACCCGGCCCTCGCGGTCCAACACGACCACCAATGCTCCCACCGTATCCAGAATCGCCGATACGACATTGCGTTCGCCTTGCAGCTCTTCTTCCGTCTGCTTGAGATCGGTGATATCGAACGCGACCCCCTGGATGAACCACGGGTGCCCATCCGGGTGCAAGATCATCTTGGCTTCGCAATGGAACCACACTGCGTGCCCATCGCGGGCCATCACCCGATACGCCGAGCGCAGAGGCTTGCCCGAAAGAAACATTTCCGACGCTTCCAGGCTCCAGCGCGCCTTGTCGTCAGGATGAATGTGCTGATACCACATCACCGGATCTTCCAACCATTCCGCCTGCGTGAATCCAAGCGTCGCTTCAATCTGCGGGCTCACATAGGCTTCGCCGATCCCGCGGTCCAGGTAGGCCATGAACACAACCGCCGGAAGTTGCTCCAGCAGGGCCTGATACTTCGCCTCCAGATTGGGAAGCGGCCCTCCGACCGCCGGGCTCTCCTCGGACCGCTCAACAAAGTGATGCCACGTACCCGAAGCTTCGATCTTGATGTTGGAATAGGTGCTGGCGAGCCCCGACAAGATCGCCTCGGCATCTTCCACACTGAGTGCGTTTGCGTCCGGGATCGACATGTCCGCATCCTTCGCAGCGGTGTTACGCATTTTCAACAACGTTCGCTTCAAGCACGGTCTCCGGTGCTAACGATCACGAACTCGCTGGCGTTTTAGGCCGGCTTCTCCAACTTGGCTCTTTGTTCAGAGACGCCTGCGTAAAACGACGAAGCGCATGGATCGCACGCCCATAGGTCTGTACCGCGTGCGACGAGAGCAGCGATCCCGGCGGCTGATTCATGAACGGCATGAACTTGTCCGGGAAGCCGGGCATGGTGCATCCAATGCAAATTCCGCCCACGTTCGGACACCCGCCGATCCCGCCCATCCATCCACGCTTGCCCACATTGCACTGCACTACCGGGCCCCAGCAACCGAGTTTCACGATGCACAGCGGTGACCCATACTCTTCGCCGAACTCGGCCTGCTCGTAATATCCGCCGCGATCGCATCCTTCGTGTACCGTGTTGCCGAACAACCACTTGGGACGCAGCGCCTCATCGAGTGGGATCATCGGCGCGCGCCCGACTGCCATATAAAGAAGGTAGAGCAGCGTCTCCATCATGTTGTCCGGCTGCACCGGACATCCCGGCACGCACACGATCGAAATCTGCGCTTTCGATTTCCATCCCCAGCCGAGGTAATCAGGCAATCCCATGCATCCCGTCGGATTACCCTCCATCGCATGGATGCCCCCATACGTTGCGCACGTTCCCGTCGCAATAATTGCCCATGCATGGGGAGCGAGACGGTCAATCCAGTCGCAGGTGGTGATCGGCTGATTGGTCACTGGGTCGGTTCCAAACGAAGCCCAATATCCTTCTGCCTTATTGTTTTCGTTCGGGATCGATCCTTCGACGATCAGGATGAACGGCCGTTCTGATTTCCCTTCGGCGGCCACGCGGAAAGGTCTGACAAACTCGTCTCCATTCTCGTAGGCCAAAAATGGATTGTGAAAGTTAACCTTCGGGATCCACGGCAGTGCACCAGTCACTACATCTTCGATGCTCGGTTGGGTCGCGCCGGTCATGGCAATAGTGTCGCCATCGCAACCCAGACCCGCGGTCAGCCACAGGACGTCGATTTCCGCAATGGGCGCGGAGTCTTTCTTCACCGGAGCACGACTTGTCGCAGCGTTCGCCATCGGCCCTCACCTAGCGCACGGCGTTTTGCGTCTGCGTATTGTAGCGCGGATTTTAAGGTGGAAGCGCCAGGCTTTAGCCTGGCGAAATAGCGGTGGCCAACCACTCGGGCTTTAGCCCCGGCCGAGCGCCAGCAAGGGCAGTACTCCGTGTTCTAAGAATCCAGCGTTCGCCACCAGCGGTCACCGGGTGCGGCGACAAAATTCCGCCAGACATAGTCCCACGGCACGACGAACAGGAAGATCACGCTCATCAGGCAGGCAAAGGTTGTGTCCCAGGTGTCTGCCTCCATGGTGTGGTTCTGCCAGGCAGGCAGCGCCACCGCTAGAAGCCAGGTGGCCTTCCACGCGATTTCCCAGAACAGAAGCGGCAGCATTTTCAGGGGATAGCGCAGCCCCAGGACCGCCAGCAGCACTAGCGCGAGCAGCATGGAATTGACTACGCTCTGCATCAGTTCCCACGGCCTGTGATGAAGGAAGGCTGGGATCTTCTGCATTCCCATGCCGACGGCAATCAAGAGGTATCCGGCCCTCAAGAGATAAATTCGCCACAGCGCGATCTCCCGCGCCGGAGTTTCGTTTCGGTCTCGCGTGCCCAAGGCCAAGGTTGGCGATGAATCGTTTTTCATTGCGTGTCCTCCCAATCCGACTCCCATCGGCGGTGTCCCTTGGGCTAGCGTGTAGCTATCTATGTCATCCCTCACGCGCTTTAGTCCGCGCGAGGGATCTGCGTCTCCGAATTTGCCCGCAAGCCGTTTAAAAGCGATTTCTATGCCGTCTCGATTCGCCAAGGCAGGTTGGTGGGCGCCATCCGTCCGCCCAGGCAGAGCGTCAGCCCGCAAGGGCGGCACAATAGTAGCCCAGGGTGGAGCGCAAGCGGAACCCTGGGTACGCCATGTTTAAGATCTCGGAGTCGGTTTTTAACCGACGGCACGGTTTTTCGCGAGGGCGTGAGCCCGAAGCTTGCGCGGACGCTTTTTCCCGACTCCACAGACTTGAGACTTGTTTAGAGCCGTGCTCTCTCTTATCACAAGGCAACGTGTCCTACGTCCTTTCGCTCTTCATCTGCCGTCTCGTAAAACAAGGCACGGCGAGCGAGGGAGAGTTGTGTCTCTTCTCCGGCGGCGCCGACGCGTCGGTCCTATGGCTCTTTGAAAATTCGGGCAGGGAGTCCACGGATCGCCCTTAGGCGAAGATATGGCGAATCTCGCCGCTGTAACTACCCTTTTAAAAGAAATGGATAGCTATAACTTGTTTGTATTACAATGACTTGCGAACAATTTTTGGCCAAACCATTGATTTAAAAGGACAGCACAATTTAAAAATTTTGACTTAGTGTTGTAGTTAGCTACATCTGCTAGGACGCTTGGCGCCTTCGCTCCGGCAACACTAGGCTCGTGCCAAATCCCACAATGAAGGTCGCGATACTTCCCAGGGCCACGTACCAGGTGAACGGCACCCGCGTGAACTTCCACAGGCAAACGTTTAACACGAAGCCAAACAGCATCCCCACCATCGCACCCCGCTCCGAAGCCGTCTTTGTGAGCACGCCCAGCAGAAACACCCCCAGCAACGATCCATAGGCGACGGAAGTAATGGATAACCCGACCTCCAGCACTCTCCCACCATGCCGGGCCAGCATCGCCAACATAAAAAGGACGACTCCCCACCCCACCGTCGCCAGCCGCGACACTCGCACTTGCCGCTCCTCACTCGCCTGCGGCCGCCATCTTCGGTAGAAATCCACCACCGTCGTGGACGACAGTGAGTTCAATGCAGCACTCAGGTTCGACATGGCGGCCGCCAAGATGGCCGAGATCAGCAGCCCGCTGACCCCATGTGGCATCTTGGTCACGATGAACGTCGGAAAGATAGTGTCCCCGCGTGAAAAGGGAACGGCTGGCGGAAACAGTCTATAGAACACGAACAGCATCGCGCCCACTAGCAGGAACAGCCCGAACTGCACTAGCACGGCGATTCCGCTCGACATCAGCGCCAGCTTCGATTGCCGCTCGTTACGGGCCGCCAGCAACCGCTGCACGATGAGTTGATCGGTGCCATGAGTTGCGGTAGTCAGGAATGCGCCGCCAATCACACCCGACCAGAAGGTATAGGTTGAATAGAAATTCCACGAGAAGTCGAACACCCGGAACTTGTTGGCTTCCCCGGCAATCGATTCGATCGTGCTCCACCCGCCCGGCACAAGATGAAGGATGGTGAACAATCCCACCAGCGTTCCACCGACGTAGATGAACAGTTGCACCACGTCGGTCCAGATGACCGCCGCCATGCCGCCCTCGAAGGTGTAGATCATCGTGAGCACACTGACAATGAGGATCGACGAAACATCGCGGGCGAAGTCGCTCATGCCCGCCAGCAGGCTCGAGAGCGCGATCCCCACCACGATGGCGACCGCGAACACGCGCACTCCTTCGGCAGCCGCACGGGTAACGAGGAACAACCCGGCCGTCAGCGTCCGCAGCTTATGCCCGAAGCGCCGATCGATAAGCTGGTATGCGGTAACGAGTTCCCCGCGAAAATATTGCGGGATGAGTACGAGGCTAATGATCCCCCGCCCGACTACGTAGCCGATCACCAGTTGCAGAAATCGGAAATCGGTGTCGTACGCCAGACCCGGCACGCTGATGATGGTCAGAGTGCTGGTTTCGGCTGCCACAATGGAAAGCGAAATGGCCCACCAGGGTATCTGCCGGTCGGCCAGGAAGTAGTCTTTGAGCGTGCGCCGGTGTCTGCGGAAGTGCAGCCCAAATGCCGTCACGCCCAGGAGGTAGGCAAGGATGACAGCGAGATCGAGCGCATTCAGACCCATAGCGAGGTTGCGCTCTTAGGGTACGGACGAGTGGAGGCTCACGCAATGCAATGCGGTGTACCTGTCGGACAAACGCCGTATGCCTTTCACGTATAATCAGCGCTCGTCAGTCGGCCGACGCAGTTTCTCGCGGAGCATCATGCTACGAGTACTTTTGGCTGTTCTGTTAATGATGACCATGCAGGCAAACTCACAAAATCCAACATCATCGACGCCCTCAGAAGCCCAACCGCCAGTCGCCAAGAAGATCCATACCGAAAAGACCGTCAACGGAAAGACGTTGGTCGATGACTACGCCTGGCTGCGCGAACGTCCGAATCCCGACGTCAAGGCACTGTTAGAAGCCGAGAACGCCTATGCCGAATTCGTCATGAAGCCGACCGAGGCCCGCCAGAAAAAGCTGTATGACGAAATCGTCAGCCATATTAAAGAGACCGACGATACTGTTCCGTACCTTAAAGACGGCTATTACTACTACACTCGCACTCTCAAAGGAAAACAGTACTTCGAGTTATGTCGCAAGAAAGGTTCACTCGACGCTCCCGAGCAGATCATCCTCGATCTCAATAAAATGGCCGAAGGCGAGAAGTTCTTGGCAGTTGGCCAATTTGCCGTGAGTGATGATGGCAACCTGCTGGCCTACACCACCGACAATGTCGGATTCCGCCAGTATCGCCTGCATATCCGCGACCTGCGTACCCTGCAGGACCTGCCCGACACCGCGGAGCGCGTCACTACGATTGCATGGGCCTCTGACAACACCACGCTGTTCTACACCGTCGAGGACGAAGTCCAGAAGCGCAGCTACCGCCTGTATCGGCATTCTCTAAAGAGCAATTCCGCAGCAGATCCGATTGTCTATGAGGACAAGGACGAGCGCTTCAATATCGAGATCGGCAGAACACTCAGCAAGTCGTACCTGTTGCTCACTGCTGCCAGTCATATCTCAACCGAAGTTCGCTTTCTGGCCGCCGACAATCCCGTCGGCGCGTGGACGGTAATCGCTCCGCGCGTCGACAACGTCGAGTATTACGTCGACCATCGCGGTGATTCGTTCTACATCCGCACCAACGACACGGCTCAGACGTTTCGGCTGGTGACTGCTCCGACCGCAGGTCCGGGTAAAGCTAACTGGAAGGAACTCGTTGCCAGCCGGCCCGACGTTCCGTTGGACAACTTCGATGTCTTTCAGAACTTTTACGTCCTGACCGAGATCGTCGCCGGCCTTCCCGTCTTTCGCGTCGTGCAGTTCGCCGATGGTTCGTCGAAGAACATCGAGTTTCCTGAACCAGCCTATTTCGCGACTTCCGGCGCTAATGCCGAGTTCAACACTGACAAATTTCGCTACAACTACCAGTCACTGGTGACGCCTCCGTCCGTATTCGACTACGACGTCACCTCGCACCAGTCCGCGCTGCTGAAGCAAAACGAAGTGCCCGGTGGATTCGATCGCAACAACTACGTTTCCGAACGCGTATTTGCCACCGCCTCCGATGGCACCCGCATTCCGATTTCGCTTTTCTACCGCAAGGACCTGAAGAACAAATCGCAGGCCCCTCTTTATCTCTACGGCTACGGCTCATACGGATATTCGCTGCCGGTTACGTTTAACGTCTCCCGGCTGCCACTTGTTGATCGTGGCCTTATCGTCGCCCTAGCGCACATTCGCGGCGGAGGTGAATTAGGCAAGCCCTGGCACGATGCCGGCAAGATGATGAACAAGAAAAACACCTTCACTGACTTCATCGCCAGCGCCGAATACCTCACCAATCAGGGCTACGGTTCGCGCGCCAAAATTGCCGTCGACGGCGCCAGTGCCGGCGGATTGCTGATGGGCGCAGTCACCAATATGCGTCCCGACTTGTTCCGGGTGGTTTTGTCGGAAGTTCCTTTCGTCGATGTGATGAACACCATGCTGGATGCGTCGCTCCCCTTGACGGTTCCCGAATACGAGGAGTGGGGCAACCCGAACACCGAGCCGGCTTTCGATTACATGCTCTCCTATTCGCCTTACGACAACCTGGCAAAGAAGGACTACCCCACCATGCTGGTGCGCACCTCGTTCGACGACAGTCAGGTCATGTATTGGGAGCCGGCCAAGTACGTTTCCAAGTTGCGCACTTTGAAGACCGACAAGAATCCGCTTGTCTTCTACACCAACATGCATGGTGGCCATGGCGGATCGAGTGGCCGCTACGATCGCATCCACGAAGTGGCATTTAATTGGGCATTTCTTCTGACCCAATTGGATGTCCCCGAGCCGGAGGTCGCGCCCGAGCCCTAGCCCTGCTACCATCAGGATTCAACGCCGCAGAAACCTCCTGACCCGTTACAATCACTTATTCCCGGAGGTCAGAATGTCCGTCGCACTTGTGCGCTCTGTTATCGTTATCGCCCTGTTTTGCTCAGCCTGCACCCTCGTCGCGCAAGACAGTCCCTTCGGACAGAACGGCCCGGCTCCTACCGGTAAACAGCAGGCTGCGCCGCCCGCTCAACCGACCCACGTTCCTGACATGGTTTGTTTCGGCAACAATCCGCGTTGGAGTTTTCAGTTCGGCGACACGGCGGCCCGCACTCTTGGCATCAGCGAAGGCGATACCTACTGGATCGGCAAGTTCATGTACGTCGACGGCCAGTGGTCCTGGCACGGATCGCCTGCCACCGGCAGCGGTGGAGGTCTTACCGCGACCATCACCAAGGGCAAGTGCATGGACAACGTGCAGCAGAAGGAATTCCTGTACACCGGCCAGGTTTACCTTCCTGAAGGCAACATCGTGAACGGCTGCTGCCGCAAGCTCAAGCCCGGTGAGGCGCCTGTTGGCCAGCACGGTTATATCCCATCGACTCCGCCGCCTCAGTAACCACCCGACAACGTGGGACATTAAAGGCGCCCGCCATTGCGCTAGGATCCGGTCCTGCCGTCCTCAAACAGTGGATTCTGGTAGTGCTACGCGGCTTCGGCTGTTATGGTGGTGTGTGCAAAATTCGCCAAATCAGGTGACCAATTCTTCAATGAACAACCGATTTTGTAGCTCACTCGTTATTATTGCCACCCTATCCTTTTTGATTCCACTCTCCACCGCATTCGCCCAAACTGCCACCCTCAGCCCGGCTGAGATTCAGAAACTCCCTTGGATGAACAAGCGCCTCTCACCCGACGAGCGCGCCGAGATGGTGCTGAAGCAATTGACGCTCGACGAGAAAATCTCCCTGCTCCACGGCAACGGCATGGCGCGAGAGAAGCCATGGCAGATGCCCTTAACCTATCTGTCGAATGGGGGCGCGGGCTACGTTGTGGGAGTGGAGCGGTTGGGCATTCCCCCTATTCATATTTCGGACGCAGCCTACGGGGTGCGAAGCAGCGCCGCCAACGGTCGCTACTCCACGGCGCTTCCGTCCAACCTAGGCTCAGCCGCAAGTTGGGATCCGCAAGCCGCCTGCGAATACGGAGCACTGATCGGCCGTGAACTTCGTGCCCAAGGCTACAACATGACCCTCGGCGGCGGTACCAACATCACTCGCGAACCGCGCAACGGCCGCACCTTTGAATACATGGGTGAGGATCCCATACTGGCCGGAACGCTGGTAGGCAATCGCATCAAGTGCGAACAGGCGCAGCACGTGGTTGGCGACATCAAGCACTATGCGGTCAACGATCAGGAAAGCGGCCGCAACGAAGTCAATGCCATCATCGGCATTCGCACTCTCCATGAAACCGATCTTCTTGCGTTCGAAATTGGAATAGGCATTGGCCACCCGGCCGCTGTGATGTGCTCGTATAACGCGGTCAACGGCGACTTCGCCTGCGAAAACAAGTACCTGCTGACGGATGTGCTCAAAACCGACTGGAAATTCCCTGGCTTCGTGATCTCCGACTGGGGTGGGACCCACAGCACCGTGAAGGCCTCCGCCGCGGGACTCGACAACGAAGAGCCCATGGGCGACTTCTTCGGCCCCAAGTTGAAGCAAGCCGTAGAAGCCGGCCAGGTCCCCATGTCGCAGATTGACGACCACGCAAGACGTATATTGCGGTCCGAGTTCGCCAGCGGAATCGTCGACTATCCTACGAAGAAAAGCGTCATCGACGTCGAAGGTGGCTTCGACATCGCTCGTACCATCGAAGAACAGAGCATCGTTCTCCTGAAGAACGCGGACTCCATATTGCCGCTCGACCAATCCAAGCTGCGCAGCATTGCCATCATCGGATTCAACGCTGATATGGGAATGATCTCCGGCGGAGGTTCCGCTCAAGTCGATCCGCAAGGTAGCGGTGCACCCGCGTGGCTCTCGCACGTATGGTTCCCGACATCACCTCTCAAGGCCGTAAAGGCAAAAGCTCCCTTGACCGAAGTCAAGTTCGATTCGGGTGCGAACCCAGCCTCTGCAGCCGCTTTAGCGAAATCATCGGACGTTGCCATTGTCTTTGCGCACCAGTGGATGAGCGAGAGCATGGATCTGCCGAATCTTTCGCTGCCCGACAACCAGGATGCCCTCATTGCCGCTGTCGCCGCGGCTAACCCCAGGACAATCGTCGTTCTCGAATCCGGCACAGCCGTGACCATGCCTTGGATCGACAAAGTTAGCGGCGTGCTCGAGGCCTGGTATGGCGGCAGCAGGGGTGCCGACGCAGTGGCCAACGTGCTTTTCGGCGACGTCAACCCTAGCGCTAAGCTGCCAATGACCTTCCCGCTGAGCGTGAACGACCTCCCACATACCACAGTGGTTCAGCCTCCAGTACGCGGCCGCGGTCCCGAGAGTGGAGCAGTGCTCACCAGTCCCACCTTCGACGTTCATTACGACGAAGGCCTGAAGGTCGGCTACAAATGGTACGACGCCGAGAAGAAACCCGTGCTGTTCCCTTTCGGCTTTGGACTGTCGTACACAAGCTACAGTTACTCGAAGCTAACGGTGACGCCTGGTGACCAGACCACCGTAACCTTCACCGTCACGAATACTGGCAAGCGAGCCGGGCAGGAAATTGCCCAGCTATATGCTGCGCTTCCAGCCGGCTCTGGCGAGCCGCCCAAGCGCCTGGTTGGTTGGACCAAGATTCAGCTGAGTCCCGGCGAAAGCAAGGATGTCACGCTAACCATTCCTGCGATGTACCTCTCAATTTACGATGAGGCCTCCAAAGGGTGGAAGTTGTTGCCCGGTAGTTACACTTTTATGGCGGGTACATCGTCAAAGGATCTGCCTCTTTCGGCAAATGTGACGCTGAAATAATTACTGGCGGCCGGAACGGCACGAAAGGGCTGAACTAATCGCAGCGCCTTCGTGTCGTCCCCTATTGGGACGCACGCAAATATTCGTCGAATTTGCGGTGCAGGCACCCATACTTGTGGCACTATGCGGTTGTGGGCCATCGTTAGGTGGCTTAGCATCCAGTAACTATTTCAGGTTGTGCCCGAGGTGCGCTTCGCAGGTAATGCGCCCTACGCCGATTAACCGTACCTTCCGGTTCGGGGATTTCGAGTTCTCCGTCCGCTCAGGTGAACTGCGCCGCGACGGGGTAGTCGTTCGACTCCAGTACCAGCCATTGCGCGTCCTGGTTGTGCTTCTTGAGAACAGCCGAGAGGTCGTTACCCGGGAAGAAATCCGGCAGCAGGTGTGGCAGGGCGCCGACATCCAGGACTTTGACAATAGTCTTCGGGTCGCGGTGGCCAAGCTTCGACAGGCTCTGGAAGACGACCCTGACAACCCGCAATACATCGAGACTTTGCCCCGCCGTGGCTATCGTTGGCTTTACCCGTTGACCTTTCAGGATTCTCCAGCTGTGTCGGTCGAGGCCACGCTTCCGTCCGCCGATGAGTTCTCTGGCTTTCCGAAGCCCGTCCCAACATCCCTCGAAGGCCCTGACCAGCCCAAGGTGCTTCGAGGCAGCTTGCTTGTACGAAGCATCGTTTTCACCCTGCTTCTGTGGACCGCGGCATTTGCCACCTGGAGATATTTGCGGCCGCGGCCAGAACTGCCGGATCCCAAGGTTGTGCCGCTGACGACGTACCCTGGGCTCGAGACCACACCTTCCCTGTCACCCGATGGGAAGCAGGTTGCATTCGCCTGGACCGGTCCCAACTCCACAGATCCTTACAAAGTCTACTTCCGGCCCGTTGGCGATGATCGACCGCGTCGCCTTGCGGAACCGCCGGCTGACGCGGCTGATGGAGACCCTGTCTGGGCCCCCGACGGAAAGTCGATTTACTTCTTCCGCCGGGGCGGCGGACACCCGGGAATCTATGTCGCCTCGATTGCTGGAGGACCAGCACGCCTAGTGGTCGCGACCTCATTTAGCGGGGGACGCCGAGTCAGGCGGGCCCGATTTGATGTAGCGCCAAACGGGAAAACGCTGGTCTATCCCGATGAGCTTCCCGGGCAGGAGACGATCGCTCTATTTCTGTTCGACCTGGGCACGTTGCAACGGCGACAGATCACCAATCCACCGCAAAATTCTGAAGGCGATGCAGATCCGGCGTTCTCTCATGACGGCAATACCCTGGCGTTCCAGCGCGACACCTCAAATCTGGATGAGATATATGTCATACCACCGGCGGGCGGTACCGCGCGCTTGCTAACGTCCAGTTTCGTTCCGGAGTTCATCGATGGTCTGGCGTGGACCGCCGACGATCGGGGGGTTGTGTTCGGCGGCAACCACCTGCGGCGCGTCTCAGTCTCCCCGGGCAAGTCGTCGATTGCAAACATTCCCTTCGTACCCGGACTGGCCACGTTTCCATCGATCCGCGATAATTCGCTCGCTTATGTGCAGTCTCAGACGAACGCGAACATCTGGAAGCTGGACTTACGCGACTCGACGCACGCGGCCGAGGATCCGTCCATCTTGATTACGAGTACGCGACAGCAGGCCGCTGCGTCCTTCTCGCCCGACGGTTCACGCATCGCATTCCAGTCCGATCGCAGCGGTAATTGGGAAATCTGGACCTGCGACCGTGACGGATCGAACGCTGTCCAGTTGACTCATTTCGGCGGAGCGCCGACTGGTACGCCGCGCTGGGCGCCCGACGGAAAGCAGATTGCCTTCGACTCAGATGCCAACGGTGGCTCGCAAGTATATGTGGTGTCCGCCAACGGTGGTGAGCCGCGGCAACTCACGAACGGTCCGGAAAGCGGCGAAGTGCCATCCTGGTCTCGCGACGAAAAGTGGATCTACTACTCCACCAGCCATAACAGTTCGCCAAACATCTGGAAGTTACCTGTTGGGGGCGGCGCCCCGCAACCCGTGGTCAGCAACAGTGGCATCTACGCTGTAGAGTCGCTGGATCGCAAATACCTTTACTATTCGCGCAGCTCGCATGATTCCACGATCTGGCGCATTCCGATTGGGGGCGGCCCCGAAGAGCAGGTTCCAGGTGCACCCAAGCCATTTGAGCCCTCACATTGGTCGTTGGTTGCATCAGGGATTTACATCGTAGACGGAAACGGGGACCTGCTGTTTTACAAGTTCGACACGGGTAGTGTGACTAGGGTCCTGCATGACGCCCGCTTTCTCACCGACTGGTCGATGGCGGTTTCACCGGACGGTCGCGAGATCGTGTGGGCGCAAGTCGACGAGAACCGTGCCGACCTGATGCTGGTGGAAAACTTCCGTTAATCTCGTACTGGCAAAACCTAATCCGAGAACCGGCGCGCTATTTGCTGCTGGGTTTAGGCGGAAAGTTCTTGAACAATTTGCTAGCCATTTTGTTCAGGGTCTTAATGTTCTTGTCCGAGTTGTCGGAGATGGCATTCGTCGCCGATCCCCGCCACAACAACTGGTGCCCGTTCGCGTCAGCGATGTCGACGATTAGAGTGCCTTCATGGGTGGTGTAAGTTTGATAGGTCGTCGTTGTCGGTCCGCCCCAGCCGTATCCCCATCCCCACATCGGACCCATGTTGTAACCGGTACCCACCACTTGCTGATCTTTCTTGATGCTGTTGCTGTACACGACCCACAAGTCCGGCTTGGAATCGACGAGTTTGAACCCCTTGGCCTGGAGTTGCTGGTTGACCGCATCGATGATGCGCTGGTCCCACAGGCCCTTGGCCGGGTGTGTGCTGGGCTGCCATGCGTACGTGTGAAATTGGTTGAAATTGGTGCCCCGGTCCCAGTCAACGTTGACCTTCTGCGCAAGGGCACTGGCGGCAGCGAGCAGCGTAATCAGCAGGACGGAAGAAATGCGTGTTTTCATAACAATACCTCTGGTGTGAAAATTCGTGCTTCGCGGAATGCAGTCATCGTATCACTCGAAGGGGCCGTCATTACGGCAAGCTGACTCGCACTGCACTCGTTTTGCGGCCTGATTGGCGGGGCGTAACTGGCTTCGACTCGTCTCGATTGACGGCGTACTGTAAGATTACCGCGAGTTAAGCGCGCCACGGAAAGTGGGTGGTCTGCATGTCCCTGTCGCTGGAATCGCGTCATTGTGGTTCGGTTTTCGTTGTTCGCTGCACAGGCCGGATTGTCTCGGGCGAAGAGTCTCAAACTCTGGAGGAGGTGCTGCAGCGTGGCCTGCGTGAGTTTACGCGCGTCGTATTGCATGTGGATCAGGTGAGCCGGGTCGACAGCGCCGGAATGGGCCTCATGGTGCGCTTTCTGTGGCACGCTCGCAATCGTAAGGGAGACCTTCGTTTGTCGGCTCCTCAACCCTTCCTCACCACCCTGCTCAACGTTACCAAACTGGCGACTGTGTTCCGCATCTACCCCGATGAAGAATCTGCCATCGTCTCGTTCCTCAAAGAAAGTGTAATCGCGCCCGCAGAGTCAGCGAATACCGGCCCGCGTGTGCTGTTTCTCGATCCGTCTCCAGATACTTGTGCTTTCGTCCGCGCCTTACTCTCGCGTCACGGCTACCGAGTACTCTCTACAGGCCTAATGGGGGACGCAAAAATTCTTCTCAGTGCCTCCAGCGTCGACGTCATCGTCCTTGGGCCGGAATCCGGTGGATTGTCTGCCCCCGCCACTCTGAAGGTGTTGCAGCAGCTTGCCCCGTCTGCCAAGACCGTGGTGCTGGAGCGAGAGTTCAAAAGCCGTGCCGCCGACGAGGCCGGAGTCGCCCTTCTGGAGCGTATTCAACCGGGGAGCCCGGCCTAACACCGGTCTCATTATTGTGATTAGAAGGGTACGACTCTACAGGCTGCTGAAAAACTCACGCCAGCGACAGTTTCGTATCAGGGCATGACTTCAATCATGCCGGAAAGTGTTCGAAACAGGAGACGGGCTTTAGCCGCTGTGTTTCTCTCCACCTTTAGAAAGGATTTTTCAGCACCGTGTTTAGCCGGGGCTGCGTTCCGGGCAGCGGAGCTTCTTTTTCAGTGATTCCCGTCACAATCGAACAATCTTCCTGCGCCCGCATCTTTAGCGGCTTTGCGGCACTCAGCGAGTGCTAGAATTTTCTGTTATGGCATTCCCAACCGATCGTCCGCGCCGTCTGCGCCGCAATGAAGCGCTGCGTTCCTTTGTCCGCGAAACCCGGCTGAGCCCCGAAGGCTTTGTGTATCCCCTCTTCGTTTGTCCTGGCGAAGGAATCCGCAAAGAAATCCGCTCTATGCCCGGCGTCTTCAACCTCTCGATTGACGAAGCCGTAAAGGAGTGTGCCGAAGTGAAATCGCTCGGCATCCCCAGCGTGATTCTCTTCGGCCTGCCCGAAACGAAAGACGAGATCGCCACCGGAGCATGGGCCGACGACGGTATCGTGCAGCGCGCAACGCGCGCCATCAAGCGCGAAGTGCCCGGCCTGCTGGTGATGGGCGACGTCTGTCTCTGCGAATACATGTCACACGGACATTGCGGCATCGTTGAGACGGATGCCGTCCGGCGCGAAGTTTCCGCCGCGCTCCGGAATCTCGAATCGCGCGGCAAGAAGGCGATTGCCGTCAAGACCAGTGTCGAGGCCGTTACCGCTGTTGTCGCTTCGATGACAGCCGAGAGCTACGAGATACTCAACGATGCCTCGCTCGACTTGCTCGCTAAAACGGCGGTCTCGCAAGCCAAGGCGGGCATGGACATCATTGCCCCTTCCGACATGATGGATGGCCGCGTGGCTGCCATTCGTACGGCCCTCGATAACGCCGGCTACGAAAACATCCCGATACTCTCCTATGCGGCGAAGTTCGCCAGCGGCTTCTACGGTCCATTCCGCGAAGCTGCCGACTCCGCTCCTCACTTCGGCGACCGCCGTTCTTATCAAATGGACCCGGCCAACGTGCGCGAAGCCCTCCGCGAAATCGAACTCGACCTTGAGGAGGGCGCTGACATGATCATGGTCAAGCCGGCGCTGCCCTACCTTGACGTGATTCGCGAAGCTCGCCAGCAATTTGACGTTCCTCTGGCCGCCTATCAGGTCAGCGGTGAATACGCCATGATTAAAGCGGCCGCGATCAACGGCTGGATCGACTACGAGCGCGTTATGCTCGAATCACTGACTTGCATTCAGCGCGCTGGGGCATCAATCATCCTCACCTATTTCGCCAAGGAAGCGGCTCGATTGTTGTAGGGCTGCGGGCTCCAATGTGGTGTCGAGGCTTCAAGTTATGAACTGCCGTCTCGATGCAAGTTCCCAGCATGAGCAACCCTTTTCCGTTCGAGTGCAACTTATTGCGCTCAAATCGGCGCACCGACGACAAAGACGTCTTGTTTTGACAGAGTTACTAGATGTTAACCGTGGTATTTGGAATGCTGCTACTGGTATGCTATTGTGTGTGCCCGAACAATCTCTGTCCGGAACAAAATGCTAGGTGACCGAAAGGGCTGCGCCATGCGAAGGTATCTTCTCTTCTTCTTGCTTCTAGCCGCAATTGTCTTCCCTGTCGTCCAGGCTGGCGCGAGTGTCGTCACGTCCCTTCCGACGGGCGCCATTATCCCAATGCCTGCCGCAAACTATTTTGGGCCCGGTCCACAAACGTTTGGGCCTGGAATTACATGGAGTTCCACCAACGCTTTCAACGGTGGCGGGTCCGCATTCGGATATACCGGCATTTACGGGCCTTATAGCTTTTTGGCTAACGGATCTTGGACTGGCGCCCTCGGACCCATGGCGGGATTGAACGACTCCACTGATTTCTACGGTGTCACGGACACGATGACCTTCGCATTTGCGAGCCCAGTGCTCGCCGTCGGTGGTTTCTTGAACTATGTGCCCTATAGCTCAAACCCCACCACGATCGCGGTATGGGACTCGGCTGGCAATCTCATTGAGTCCTACGACCTGAGCTTCATCACCAGCGGCGCCGACGATACGGGCGCGTTCTACGGCTTCCGGGAATCCACCGCCGACATCAGTTACTTCACGTTGACTGACAATTACATCGGCATCACCGATTTGACGGTTGTCAGTCCCGAGCCCAGTTCCATTCTGCTGATCGGTACCGGACTGCTCGGAGCTTTCGGCTATGGACGCCGCCGTCTAGGCCGCTAGCCAAGGTCGCGTTTCTTCAAATGGCAGGCCATAATCGGGCCTGCCATTCTATTTGTCGGTCGAATTTTGTTCTTTCGCCTCCGAGTGGCGCGTCCCACGGCCTTCGCGACGCGGAGGTGCGCTGAAGCAGACGTCGCTACTTGGGCGGTCAACAGTCCCAACGTAGGTGCGATGCAACCGTCAGAAGAGTCTGTCAGGATACCGTGGAACGGCCCGGCGGAGTCGGCGTGCGCTGCGTTGCTTCAAATCCGGCGGCTTCTTCGCCCGTTAAGTATCGATGCGCCGAGTTTCTCACGGCGATGCCGTATAGACCGCTGTCGCTAGCCGCTCGCCCTGACCGTATGACCATGCCAAAGAACCGGACTAACAACGGTCGACTGGCCTTGGTTAGTTCCGGCGGAAAGATCAGTACATATTCGATTGGTGCATTCAGCAGAAAGGGCCGATTGCATACGAAAAATGCTCCCGCTGCGCCCACGTCGGCTGTTTCGCTACTGGTCCTGGTCCAAGGTTCGCCCAGACCTCGCACGAAAATCGGAAAATGCATCTCGAAACGGGCATTCTTTCGTCGTTCTCCAGAATAAGAGGCGGAATACTCGTTCGTCTTGTCGGGGAGTGAAATCGACTGCATAGTATGCAATCGAGCACGCAGCTTGCCATAATGCTGAATTGAAACGGGATGGCCCGTTGCCTCTAAGCAACTGGATACTAACCAGTTACTTCGTACAAAGCGTGCTTAGAGCTTTGTTATCGCTGCGGCGTAATCTTGCAAGTGCAAACATTTGCGCACTTGCTGAAGGCAATTGGCTATTTCGAATGGCGTGGGCGAATGTCGTACTGGCGAATCTTGTAGAGCAGCGCTTTGTAGCTGATGTTTAGCACGCTCGCGGCGCGCTTTCGGTTCCATCCGCTCTCTTCCAGTGCGTTGGCGATCGCTTCCATCTCGGCCCCATTCTTTAGATTTTTGACCATCTGCTTCAGATCGGGGCTCAAGGTCTCGGTGCGAGCCAGGTCTGGAGGAGGAAGCTCCGGCGCAGTATTTTGCTCGAGTTCGGCAATCGCGCCTTCCTCGTCGCCTAACACCAGATAGCGCTTCACAAAATTTTCCAGCTCGCGGATGTTGCCCGGCCACAAATTGTTCTCACATGCCTTCACCATGCGCGGTGAAGTGGGCAACAACGGGCACGCGTAACGTTCTGCAACTTGCATCATGAAGTGACGCAGCATCATCGGAATTTCTTCCTTACGTTGGCGCAGCGAAGGCATGCTCATGACGAAGCTGCTCAGCCGGTAATACAAGTCTTCACGGAACGATTTCCGGGCGATTGACTCAACCATGTTGATATTCGTGGCTGCCAGTACGCGCACATCGACCTTTACCGGATGACGACCGCCCAGGCGCGAGAACTGTCCGTCTTGCAACACCTGAAGGAGCTTGGCCTGCAGCGCGGGCGACATCTCGCCAATTTCGTCGAGTAAGATCGTTCCCTTGTTGCATAGCTCAAACTTTCCTGGCTTGGCTTTCACCGCGCCGGTAAACGCCCCGGGTTCGTATCCAAACAGTTCGCTTTCCAATAGTTCGCCGGGCATGGCCGCGCAATTCACCTTCAGGAAGGTACGGTGTGCGCGTTCGGAATACTTGTGGATCAACTGGGCCAGCACTTCTTTCCCGGTTCCGCTTTCTCCCAACAAAAGCACGGGAAAATCGAAACGGGCAACTTGCATGGCTTGGGCGCGGATTTGCCGCATCTGTTCAGTCGCGGCGAAGAAGTACACACCGTGCACTACTTCGATGGCTTCGCCCGCGCCGGGAGCCACTGGGCCGGGGTGTTCCAGACAGAAGCGCAGGACGTCGTCCATCTCTTCTTTCTGAACCGGTTTGGAAAGATAGTCGTGCGCGCCAAGTCGCATCGCCAACGCGACTTTTCGCGTGTCCCTCACACAAGAAAGCATTACAACCTTCGTCGTCGGACGGGCCTCGCGAATCCGCTTAAGGGTCTCCAGTCCGTCTGCGCCTGGCATCACCACGTCAAGTAAAACCACGTCCGGCTGATCGCGCTGCACTTTTTCAATCGCCTCTTCAGAGTTCGAGGCGGTGGAGACTTTGTAGGCGTCCAGCTCCAGGACGGTTTGCAGATAACGGCGCATACCGGGCTCGTCATCGACGACTAGGATGTGTCCTGGATTCATTGTCCTTCTGTAACCGCGTCCTTCTGCGGGGGTGGATTCAACAGACAGAGAAACGAAAACTTGCTGCCATTCCCTGGCTCGCTTTCCACCCATATCTTGCCGCCAGCGGCTTGGACCAGGCGGCGCGCGATCGCGAGTCCGAGACCGTGTCCTTCTGCCCGGGTTGCCGCAGTAGTAAGGCGGAAGTATTCGTCGAAGATCTCCTGTTGGAACTCCGGAGCGATTCCCGGACCGGTATCAGCAACCGAGATTCGGCAGCAGTTCGGACTGGCGACTAGTCGACGACGACGCTCCATTAAAGGCTTGCGCCGGATGGTGCGACGCTCCCAGAAATACGGTTCCACATGCAGCCAAACGGTGCCGGAGCTTGGTGTGTACTTCATCGCATTGTCCAGCAGGTTTGACACGATATGCTGCACCTTGTACCAGTCGAACGGAAACTCTGCCAGCTGCTCGTCTGCGAAAAAGTAGAATGCAATCGCCTTGTTCTGAAATCTTTGTGCCCAGAACTCCGCAATTTCGCGCAAACACCCATTGATGTCGGCAACCTCGTACTGAAACTGGTAACGTTCCACCTTCAGCGTGGCATAGCTCAACACATTCTGCACAAAGTTAGTGAGCCGTGCGCCGTTGTCCTGCATTTCGCTCAACACTTCGAGCTGCTGGGCTGTGAGTGGACCCAACTTTTGTGCCAACAACAAGTTGAGATATCCCCCCATTATCGCCAAGGGAGTCTTCAACTCGTGCGCGGCCGCCGCGAGAGCATCCTGGCATGCGGCACAGTGATTCTTGTCGCTCAGGATCTCGATCGTTGGTTTCGCCGAAGTTGGTTTCACTGCATCCATCTGAAAACACACCATTCCAAGAGTTACAACTTGGAACCTGATTCAGACTCCTTGAACTTAGCGGGGCGATCAAAGCTAAGTGGTCACATCAGTTCCTTCGACAACTTTTAGTCCGCAGTTTAGAACATCTGGCCCTTGGGGAAGAAAGAGCCGGGCGCAGCTCGATGCGCCCAGTAGGGGAGACTCCATAATAACCCAAGACCAATTGGTGTCAATTCGTAAATTGCAGAACTTTTCAGAATTAATGCAAATTTGTTACCATAATGTGAAAATAAATTCACACTGAAAGGGGTAATTGCCTTCTACATGAGCGCAAACCTTTGCAGCTTTTTGAGCTACCGAAAAACCAAATCCCTCGGATTTTGGCAGCAAACGTCTGTATCCCCATTGATTTTGCATTCCACCACTTTGGCCGCCAATGTGCACTCACTTGTACAGGAGAGCTAAGGTGCGTCGTCCATCGTCAGTCGCGGAGCGCCGCGACTGGGATCGTTTGCCAATTTCGATTCCTTTTTTCGTCCGCGGAAGAAAGAGCACTGGTGAGGAGTTTCTAGAGTTCGCCACGGCCCTGAATCTTTCGGCGGGCGGGGTTCTGCTTGCAGCCAAACGATTTCTCGAGCCGGGCACCCACCTAACACTGGAAGTACCGGTAGCGCTGGTGAATAAGGCCCAGTTGCCTCGCTCGGTTTCTCTGCTCAATGCCACTGTGTTGCGATGTACCCCGGATCGCCAGTATTTTCTGCTGGGACTTCAGTTCGAGCAACCGCTAATATCTGAATCAATTTCGTCGCCGACCCCTAAACCTTCAATGGCTGGGTGAGAAAGTCGCTTCCATTAAGTGCAAGTGTTTGCACATGTCAATATTCAATTACGCCTGATTTTGACTCGAAGTAGCCCGTCCACCTTGCGGTTGCGTCTTATTAAATATTGACATGTTAACGACTTACGTAGATACTACGCATACTTTTGCGGTGTTGCCCACCGTGGCCAGAGAAATGCAATCCATTTTCACAACGTTGCACATCTCAAGTCTGACCGCATAGAGGGAATCTCGTTATGCCGACGCTGGCTGGTGGAAGTTTCGAAGGAACACTCACCGTCCAACCGCTTCCTCCAGAGCCTGTTATTTTTGGACAGACGGTTGCCATGCGAGGCGTGCGCCAGAAGCTGGAGCGGGTGGCGGGCGCAAACCTGTCGATTCTTATAACCGGAGAGAGCGGAACCGGAAAGGACATCATCGCACGCCTGTTACACATGTACTCGCCCTGGGCGAACGGTCCATTCGTGAAGGTTAATTGTCCGGCGATTCCTGGAACGCTGCTGGAAAGCGAACTCTTTGGCTACGAAAAAGGCGCCTTTACGGGCGCGTTCGGTACCAAGCCCGGCCGAGTCGAACTGGCGCATCGCGGAACGCTGTTTCTCGACGAGATTTCGGAACTCGATCCCTCTATGCAAGCCAAACTGCTGCAAGTGATGCAAGACGGCCAGTTCAGCCGAATTGGCTCGCAGGAAGACAAGAAGGTGGAAGTACGGGTGGTGAGCGCCACCAACCGGGAACTGCATCAGGAAATCGACGTCGGACATTTCCGCCACGATCTCTATTACCGCATCGCTGCTATGACGATTCACCTGCCTGCATTACGGGAGCGAACTGTTGATATACCATTAATATGTGAGTACCTTCTGGAGTATTACAATGATAAACTGAATGGCCGCGCCCCTATGCTTCGCCCAGCACTGCTGGCGAAGATGCAGCGATATTCTTGGCCGGGAAATGTTCGGCAACTCGAGAACTTGATCAAGCGTTACGTGGTAATGGGAACTGATGACGTGATCTTGAGCGAGTTGCTGCAGTCCAATGAGCGTGATGCTCTGCCTGATCTGACGTTTGATGGGCCGGTATCGCTAAAAAAGCTGACGCGGCAGACGGTGCGCAAAATCGAAGCTCGCATCATTCTGGGCGCATTACATGCCAACAATTGGAACCGGAAGAAGGCTGCTCGAGCGCTGGGTATCAGCTATCGGGCCTTACTATATAAGCTGAAAGAAGTTGGTGTCCCCCAGCGGCGCGCGACATTGCCCGCAGCGCGGGGCGAAGATGGCAAGGTGGAGTAAATCCCGTATCTCAGTCAAAAGGTGACTTGAATGCACGTGCACAGAAGCGGAGTAGGAAACCTCGCAGTCCGGATGCTGAAGTGGACACTGCTCCTCGCGATTTTGTCCAACTTAGCCATGGGTCAAGCCACCACGGCTACCACCCAGGATAGCGCTCCAAAGACTGCACCAGCAGCTTCCGTTGACAATCCTCCTAAGTCGGTCCCGGATGTTCGTTCTGATTCTTACATCATTGGCGCTGAGGATGTCATCACGGTGTACGTTTGGAAAGAGCCCGACATGTCGAAGACAATTCCGGTTCGACCGGATGGCATGATTTCTGTTCCTCTTATTGGAGAAGTCAAAGCGGCTGGCTACACCCCGGTTCAGCTACAAGGCGAGCTGACCGAGGCCATGAAGAAGTACGTGTCCGAACCGCAGGTGACAGTCGTCGTCGAGAAGATTGGCAGCTTGAACTTCAACATCGTCGGTGAAGTCAACCACCCGGGATATTTTCCTCTCACCAAGCGCATGACGGTGCTGGACGCTATTGCGATGGCTGGAGGATTTAAGGACTTCGCCAAGACCAAGAAAGTGTACGTGCTACGAACTGCTGCCAACGGAACAGAGCAACGGCTTCCGTTCAACTATAAGGATGTAATCAAGGGGCAAAACATGCAGCAGAACATCGAATTGCAGCCGCGGGACACGGTCGTCGTACCCTAACAGGAGCCTCTAATGATACGACGATTCGGGCCAATGCTGCTGATCTTGGGAATCCTGTGTGGCCAGTGTGCTTGGGCGCAGACCGACACTGGCACAACGGACACCGGTGCGCCCGTGCAGCCAGGACCCCAGCCGGCATACACTTATCCGGATACGACTCCGTCCTTGGATTTCCTCTCCCAATCAGTGGAAAACAGTAGCATCACGCTCGGGATTGGCGCAGGTTTTACCTACGACAGCAACGGGTACTCAGGTGCCAGCCAGGGTCAGAACTTCTGGCTATTTCACGTTGCTCCAAGCATCAAGATTCAGCAGTTCTTCCCTAAGTTCTCGTGGAACTTCTTCTATGCCCCCGGCTACCAAGCCTATACGCAGCTAAACGGACCGGTAAATACGAACAGCAATCTGTTCTCGCAGCGAGCAGTCGCTGGATTCCTCTGGCAGGCGAGTCCGCACTGGCAGATCGCTGGAAATGATGGCTTCACGTATTCTGCTAACCCGCTTGGTAGCTACCTGACTACGCCCGGAACCCCTACGATAAACAATCCCAATCCAGTGGCCTACTACCCGCTTACGCAGTACACCCAGAACACGGGGTTGTTAACGCTCACCGACCAATTGACGAAAGTCGATACGCTGTCATTTTCCGGTACAGAGAGCCTACGTCGCACCTCCACCTACAACGTGCTAACCACTGTTCCGTTCTACAACCTGGTTTCGTACGGCGGGCGTGCGAACTACGCCCACAAGTTGTCGCCCAGATTGACCCTTGGGGCAGGCTATAACTACAACAGCCTTGATTTCGGCCATGGGCAGCAGCGCTCCGGCGTTCAAACGATAGAAATGACTGTGGACTATCTGCTGCGGCCGAACATGACGATTTCAGGGTGGATAGGTCCGGAATACTCGTCGACGAAAACCATCGTCGGCATTCCGATCATGGGTCAAACCGTTTACTTTACGACCTACGGTTCCTTCTGGAGCACCTCCGCTGGTGCGAACTTCGGATGGCGGGGTCTGCGCAATTCGGTTCAAGCCGGTTACAGCCGACAGGTGTCGGATGGCGGAGGAATCATCGGAACGTCCCAGGTAAACTCCGTGAACGGCAGCTATCGCCGGATGTTCACGGCGAAAATGGATCTTTTGGCCTCAGCTCGATACTTCCATGACGTTTCGACATCACTCTCAAGCCGGCAGTTCAGCAACTTTTATATCGGTGCAGGACTTACCTATAAGTTGGCGAAATCGCTGACTGCGACGGCACAGTATTCCCACCTGCTCTTGAACCAATCGAGTACCATTGCCCTCGGATCTCCCAATTACAATTCCAATATTGTTGGAGTCACTGTCAACTACACCTGGAATCACCCTCTTGGACGGTAACTTATGATGGAAGAACTCGAAGACCAGAAATCGATGCGTGGACTAGATGAATATTGGGCCATGGTGGTTCGCCGCCGCTGGTGGATACTGGGGCCATTGTTTTTGGGCTGGCTGATTGTCTTTGCATCGGCTTGGATCATTCCTCCGAAATATACCTCGGAAACCGTAATCCTGGTTGAGCAGCAAAAGGTGCCGGAGAAGTTCGTGTTGCCGAACGTGCAGGTAGATTTGGAAGAGCGCCTGCAATCGATCACGCAACAGGTACTGAGCCGCTCACGCCTGCTGTCCATCATCAACAACCTGCATCTGTACCAGGGCCTGTTCTTTAGTTCCCCCGACGATCAGATTGTGCAGATGCGCAAGGACATCAAGATCGACCTGGTGCAAACTCCGCCCACGCCGGGCAAACCGGCCGAATTGACGGCGTTCAAGGTTTCCTATGTCGCCGATAAGCCGCTGATAGCCCAGCAGGTGAATACTCAGCTGGCTTCGTTCTTTATCGACGAAAACGTCCGCGCCAGCCAGGAGCAGTCGCAGCAAACGACGAACTTCCTCGACTCTCAGTTGACCGCTGCCTCATCTTCGCTCGAGGCCGAGGAAAAACAGATCCGAGAGTACGAGGCTTCCCATATGGGTGAGCTGCCGGATCAGTTACAGAGCAATCTTCAAATCCTCAGTGGTGCCCAGTCACAATTGCAGGCGGCCATTGATGCACGCGACAAGGCGCTACAACAGCAGGCTTACTTGAGCTCGCTGGCCACCCAGTATGACGCCATGGGAATTACGGAAAACACTCCCGCGACGCCGCAAACGACCGCTCAGCAATTGGAAGCTATGCGTGCCGACCTCGCTGCTCTTGAGGCCAAATACACTCCCGACCATCCTGACGTCAAGAAGTTGAAAGACACCATCGCCAAGATGGAACAAATGAACAAGGACGCTCAGGATTCGAAGTCTGGCGATGATTCCGACAATACTGACAAACAGACGGCCACTCCATCCCAGATGCAAGCCATGACGCCGGTGATGCAGATCCAGAGCCAGATCAAGGCCAATAAGCTGGAAATTCAGACGGAAGAACAGAGAATCTCCAAGCTGGAAGCCAAAGTGAACCAGTACCAGGCTCGCCTGAACGCCACACCTGAACGCCAGGAGGAACTCTCCGACATCATGCGCAACTACGATGAGTCGAAGAAGAATTATGACGAACTGCTTGGCAAGACGATGTCGTCACAACTTGCCACCAGTCTGAATCGGCAGCAGCAGGGCGACCAGTTCCGCATCATCGATCCGCCGAGTTTACCGGAGAAGTCGTCGTTCCCCGACCGGTTTAAGTTCTCGCTCGCCGGCTTGGGTGTCGGTTTGGCGCTCGCCTTCGTCTTTGGAGTGGGCTCCGAATTCCTGGATGATCGTATCCGCAGTGAGCAGGACCTGGTCGAGGCCGCTCAGCTGCCGGTGCTGGCGGAGATCCCGCCGCTGCGCACCGACCGCGAAATCGCGGCACTGCGCTGGAAGCCATGGATTGCGGTCGCTGCGGCCATTCTGATTGCCATCATTATCCCGACCGGAATCTGGTACGCATACTTCTGGGGATAGCGCATGTATAAACAATTTTTTGGGCTGACCAAGAATCCGTTCGAGATCAGCCCCGACCCGTACTTTTATCATGCGACGCCCCGGCATAACGAAGCGTTGGCCAACCTTCATTACGGCGTCGGGCGCCGAAAAGGCTTCATCGTGATCACCGGCGAGGTGGGCACGGGGAAGACCTTGCTGGTGCGTTGCCTGCTGGCCGAGCTGCGCAAGAACAATATCGCCTTCGGCTACGTTTTCAATCCGTTGCTGTCGACTACAGAGTTCTTCCAGTACATCATGGCTGATCTTGGCCTGCAGTACAGCGGACGCAGCAAGACCGAAATGCTGCTCGACCTGAATCGCTTCCTGATTCAGCGCCATGCGCGCGGCCTGATCACCGCCCTGGTCGTCGATGAGGCACAGGCCCTGCGGCCCGAGCTGCTGGAAGAAATCCGCCTGCTCACCAACCTTGAGACCTCGCAGCAGAAGCTTTTGCAAATCGTCCTCATGGGACAACCCGAGCTCGAAGCAGTCTTGGACTCGCCCAGTCTGCGCCAGTTGAAACAGCGGGTTTCATTGCGCTGCCAGTTGTTGCCGCTCGACGAGCAACAGACCAGCAGCTACGTGCTCTCCCGTCTGGAACGGGCCGGAGCGAGTGCTGAGCCTGCTATTTTCGAGCCCGAAGCGTTGACCAAAGTCTTTGAGTATTCGCGCGGCATTCCTCGCATCATCAACAACCTTTGCGAAAATTCCATGGTGAACGCTTTCGCGCGCCAACAACATACCGTAACGGGCGACATGATTTCGGAAGTGGCCGCCGACTTCCGCCTGATCACATCCACCTCGACGCCCGAAGAGCAAGTCGATGCCGGGGCTGTTACCTCGGAAAACAACGAAAGCATTTTGCGCTCTTTATTTCGCGCGCTACGTACCATGGACAGTGCGCAATCGCTGGAAGAGAAACCTATCCCGTCCGCTGACGGCAGGAGAGTCTAGACATGAGTCGATTGTACGAAGCATTGCAGCGTTCTCAGGGTGAAACACCGAGTGCCTCGCCATTGGCTACGCCTGATCAGCCGGAAGCTCCGGGTGCCCAAGTTCCTGGTCTGCCCATGGAAGATTCGGCGGCTCTCGATGCCTTGACCACGCAAGCGCCTCCAGCCGCTGCGTGGCTGAGCGTGCCCCCAGAGCGCATCCTGCGTCCCGTACCCACTCCGGAACAGCGACTTGTTTCGATCACCAATCCCAACAGTCCAGGTGCAGAGACGTTCCGCGTCCTGAGCACTCGACTGGCTCACCTACGCGGCAAGCGGACCTTAAAGCGGCTTCTGATCACCAGCGCTGTGGGTGATGAAGGAAAATCTGTCGTGTCAGTCAACTTGGCCCTCACGCTGGCACGCCGCGCCGGCGAACGCGTGCTCTTGATTGAGGCCGACCTGCGCCGTCCAACCGCCAGTGCGTTGCTCTCTACCACGCAGTTGCGCGGCATTTCCGAATGGCACGAGCACAAGCTCGCCTTGCAGGACGCTTTTTATCAGGTCGAGGGCTTGCCCCTGTGGTTGCTCTCTGCCGGCAAGGGCATCGAAGAGCCGCTGCCTCTCCTTGAGTCGGATGCTTTCGCCCAGATGCTGAACGCCGTATCCGAAGGGTTCGATTGGGTGCTGCTGGATTGCACACCCATGCTCCCCATGGCAGATGCCACTTCGTTGTCACGCCTATGTGACGGTGTGCTTGTTGTCGCCCGCGAGGGCCACACCCGTAAACGCACCCTGGCGCGCGCGCTCAACTCGATCGAGAAGAGCAAACAGCTCGGCTTCATCTTCAACGAAGCCTCCACTGTGCAAATCGGATACGAGCGCTATTACGGCGGATACGGATACTACACTCAGAAGAAGTCTCGCGGAGATTTGGATTCGCAAAACGATCACATGGGATCTGAATGATTCGCCTGTTCAACACGTACTTTCCGACACGTACGCTATTGCTTACGTTGACGGAAGCGATACTGGTGACAGCGGGCTTCGTTCTTGCGGTTGTGCTCTCGTCGGGTACTGCCGATGACGCAAGAATTTACCTGCTCTACGAAAATGGCGCCGGGAGGATCGGACTCGTCGTCCTCGTCTTCCTGGTGCTGATGTACTACTTCGACCTCTACAACTCCGCAATTCTCACCAATCGACGTGAGGTTGTGACCCGTCTGGTTGGCGTCCTTGGCACCACTTTCGTCGCGCTCGCGGTACTGTACTACACCTTTCCCGGCGCCAGTTTGGGCGGCACCGTCCTATGGGCCGGTATCATCATGGTCGCCATCGTCGTCCCCCTATGGCGCAGTTGTTTTTTCGTCATCAACCGGTCTGCGCGTTTTGCTGAACGCACATTGATCTACGGCGACGGTCCTCTCTGCACACCACTCATGGACGCTATTGAACAGCGGCCTGAGCTTGGACTGCGGGTTGCAGGTTACGTCGGCACCGAACCCCAGATCGCCGGCATCCCCATGGTCAAGGGCGGCGAGCTGACCGAGTTTGTAAAACGCGAGGGGATTCGCCGGATCATTGTCACCATGAGCGACCGGCGCGGCAAATTGGATGTCAGCGAACTCCTCAAGCTCAAGGCCAGCGGCGTCCAGATACAAGACGGCCCGGAGTACTACGAAACGGTGAGTGGGATGATTCCGCTCGAATCGTTACGCTTGAGCTGGCTGCTGTTTTCGCCCGGATTTCACGTTCGTCCCGCCTTGCGCGCCTACAAGCGTCTCTTCTCCCTCCTGTTCGGATTAATCGGAGTGCTTGTGTCAGCACCGCTCATGGTGTTGGCAGCTGTGGCGATTCGTCTCGATTCCAACGGACCGGTGATCTTCCGCCAGAAACGCGTTGGTGAGTTTGGCGTTCCCTTCACGGTGTTCAAGTTTCGCACCATGTATAACGATCCCGAGGTTCCCGCGATCGAGAAGGCGCCGGATCCCGACTCCGAGAACCACATCGGTACGCCTGCTCAGCACGATGATCCGCGCATTACCCGGGTTGGCAAGTGGTTGCGTCGCACCCGCCTTGACGAACTGCCTCAGCTCTTCAACATCGTAAAAGGCGACATTTCGTTCGTCGGCCCTCGCCCGGTCCCGCCGCACGAAGAGGAACAATGCGCCGCCGTCATCCCCTTCTACAAAGAGCGCTGGCTGATCAAGCCCGGCGCCACCGGATGGGCCCAGATCAACCGCGGCTACAACGCCACCATCGAAGACCACAAGGAAAAGCTCGCCTACGACCTCTTCTACATCAAAAACGTCTCCATCGGTCTCGACATCTACATCCTCTTCGCGACTCTAAAGATCCTCTTGCTCGGCCGCGGCGGACGCTAGCCCAAACGAAATCTTCCGCGCCTCTGCTGACGAGGCCCAAAAAGTACTGGAATCACCTCCCACAACTGACCACAGTCGGGCACCGTTCTTATCACGCTGCCCAGTGACCTACGTCCTATTCACGGCACTGCGTTTTCTTTAGCCCGAATGTCTCACAGAGAGGGAGGGGAGCAGTAAAAACCAGCTCGATCCGCACGCGGAGCGTGCTCAATTGCCGGAAATCATGGTGCCGGTCTTTTCTGGCGGTCTTTCTTGGCGCCCTCGGCCGTAGTTTGTCGATTTTTTGTCTGGGCAAGACACACTACTCCTTCAACTCAGCGTTTCGTCCAAATTCGTCTGCCTCCCTTTCAGCAGCGCAGAGCTGCAACCTGCAACTGCCGATGCACCCGGCGGAATAGCTCGAGATATGGATAGCCCGTCGATAGCGACACCCAAACCTTGCGTACGGTGATGCGAATCTGGGCTCCGATCTTGAGCAACTTTAAGCGCACCGTGTTGCACTGCGCCTTGGCCAGTTCGGTGCCCGCCAACCCCAGCCGCCGCAGGCCCTGCATCAACAGGTAGGCCACGGTGGAAAAGTAGAGCCGGATCTGATTGCTCCGCATCCAGGACGTGCTGGTACGATCGGCAAACAACATCATCTGTTCCTTGATCCGGTTTTCCATGTCCCCGCGAGCGCAGTAAAACTCCTCATACAAGCTCTGCGCCCCCCAGCGGGAGGGGGCGGGAAATACCGTTTCTTGCGGGCTCAGCGAGGTGACCACGAAGCGGGGATTCGCCCCTTTCTCCAAGTGTTCCGCCTTGGCAATCACTCGCCGGGCTCGTGACCAACTGTCTTTGGTTTGATAGACAAACTCCGTGAACACCCGCGCCGCTTTCCCGCTTTGCTGATACTGGCTCGCGGCTTGTGCGCTCGCCGCCGCAATCTCTCGCAGTAATCGCGGGTTTTGCGCCAAGCCCACGACATAGTCCACCCCATGGCCTTCGCACCAGCTCAGCAACTCGTCTCGACAGAAGCCGGAATCACCCCGCAAAAGGATCCGCACCTGCGGCCAGGCTTGCCGGATCTGGGCCACGATTCGTTCCCCCTCCGCTACGCTGCCTTTGGCTCCATCGCTATTCGACGGCCGCAGGCGGGCGCACAGCACATACTCGCCACAGACCATGTACAACGGCAGGTAGCAGTAATGCCCGTAGTAGCCGTGGAAGAACCGCTCTTCGTGCTCCCCGTGCAGCGGAATGTCGGTGCTATCTAAATCCAAAACCATCTCTTGCGGGGGGTCGCGATGGGCTTGCAGAAAAACCTCCACCAGCATCCGGTCGACGGCGGCCTCGTCCAGGATGATCTTAAAAAAGGGCTTCCCATGGGAATCGGAACAACTTCATGACTATGTGCTCTTTGCATTCAACACCGGACTACGGCCCGATGAAGCATGGCGCCTTGAGTTCCGGGATGTCGCGATCGTTGACGACGAGGATTTGGGCAAAACGATCCTGGAGATTGAAGTGCGCGGAAAGCGCGGCGTCGGATACTGCAAAAGTATGCCCGGTGCAGTGAGGTCCTTTGAGCGACTTCGAAGCCGGCTCCGCCCGGCGCGCGTTTATGGCGTGAACACGCCCACGAAAACGTCCGTGACCTCCGCTGTCCTTAGCGAACAATGGCGCACGCCCGGACCGACGGACCTTATTTTTCCGAAGTGGCAGCGCGAGCTTTTCAAAACCATCCTCGACGAACAAAATCTTCGCTTTGACCGCGAAGGACGACCCCGTACGGCCTACAGTCTGCGGCATACATACATCTGCTTGCGGCTAATGGAGGGCGCCGACATCTACCAAATCGCTAAGAACTGCCGCACCAGTGTCGAGATGATCGAGAAATACTACGCGGCGCACATCAAGACCTCGCTCGACGCCGCTGCGATCAACGTCATGCGGCCCAAGAAAAGCTACGCCGGTACTTGCCGCTCTGCGGGTCGCGCACCATCGGCCCGCTGCCGTAATCGACCTGCGCCTCTTCGCCGGGTGAGGTGGCGATGATCACCCGCGCTTCCGGCGATCGCATCCCGCGCAGTTTGCGCACGAAACGCTTCACGCTCTGGTAACCCGCCGCGAACCCGTTACGGTCCACCAGATCCTGCCAGACCCCCATCGCGTTGCGGCCGCGCGACAGCCCCAGCTGGATCGTTTCCCGATACAACTCGCAGGCACTGGCCGTGCTCTGGCGGCTCTCCCCCACCGGCGCTGCTGCCGGCACCGGGTCGGTGGTCACCTCCACGGCCGGTTTTGAAAAATCTTCTGTTGGTAAGTTGGGGGAGATGATATCCGGGCCCGAGTCGGTGGTCACCGGCATGGCCGGTTTTGCCCCGGGCTGCTTTTTCCAACCGCCAGGCCGCCCTACCGCAATCCCGGATGCTTTCAGATAGCCGCCCGCCGTCTCCCGACGGACTCCGGTTTCCTGCTCAATCCGCCGTAGCGACCATCCCAGCCGCCCCAGCCCAATTACCTGCTGTCGTTTCGTTTCGCTCAAGACATTGCCCATGCCAACCGAGGCTATCTGCACCCCAGTCGTAGCTTCTGTCTTGGGCCTCTAACATGGCCGGTTTTGAAGTGACCCTACATGGCCGCTTTTGGGTGACCCCCGAGGGCAAATTCTCTGTCACCGTGTTCCAGACGATTTCAACATCGACGCGGTCGTAACGATGGCGCAACCAGTTTCCCATGCCCCTGATATCGCGCCATGGAATCTCCGGGCATGCAGCGCCCGCATCATCCCCCATCCGCGTAGCCGCCTCGGCAATCTGAAGGAGCTTGCGCTCGACGGCCGCAACGGTTTTAGGATCGGCCCGAAACGCATCCAGATCCATGCCGGAGGTAAATTCCTCGATATTGGTAATGGCCTCGAGAATGTCCTGAAAAGACACGTTAGGGTCTTTAAAAGGCAAGCACAGCCTCGCGCTCGGCCCTCGTTCGTATCGGGCCTTTCAACATCTTCCTGTCTGAAAGATCAACGCGGGCCCTCAGTATTTCCGAAAGGAACAACTCCAGACTGTTCAGGTCAAGCAGAGTTAATTTCTTTGAGCGGTCGAACTCGCCCATAAGGTCGACATCTGAATGCGGAGAAGCCTCTCCGCGTGCGACAGAGCCGAAGACGAGCAAATGCACGACACCGGCTGATCTTAGCTCCGGCTCATGTTCTCTCAGTTTCGAGACAATCTGCTCTTTATCCATTAGTTCAACTCTGCCCGATTTCGATGCCACAATCAGTAAACAGCTTCATTTTCGCCCTCTCTGAGTCTCTTGACAAGTCCTTTAGGGTCTCGCGAGATCAGCCCTTACGAGTCGCTCATATCCAATGGCGCCGGGGGCCCAAGGTGCGTGAGAAGGTCAATGCCCTGTGGGCGTGAGTTATCATTGGTCGCCGTGCGCTCGGAGCCCCATTTCGTTCTACAGTTTCACGCTTCTCAGATTGATGTGTTGTCTTGGCTCAGCGTGAAATGGAGAACGGGCGTTCTCCGTTAGTGTAGATTCCGCCCCTGCGGGGCGGGGATTTTCCAGGCATTGGGGTCTATCGTCCGATGTCTGCTGCAGCACGGGGAAAAACCAGCGCGAGAGCCGTGAACTCCCGCGCCGGGTAACCTCGGCTCGATGAGCCCCACCAGAGTATCCCTCAGCATGGTTGCCTCCCGGCAGAGCCCGCCTCTGTTTCCTCTGGCGAAGTCATTGTAATCGGTGAATCGAGAAAGGTTGTAACCTGTTGCCGGCGGAGTTGCCGCAGGCGGCGAGCCTGTTCCAGTTTGCGATCGCGTTCAGCATGGATCTCCGCCTGGCGCCCCAGCAGCATGTCCTGCGGGGTCACATAGCCGATCGCGCTATGCAGACGCACCGTGTGTAACGATCCACATAGGCTTGAATCAAGCGCCGCGCATCGTCCAGAGTCAGCGGCGTGAGTGGCCGGATGCACTCGCTCTTGAGCGACTTGTGCCAACGTTCGATCTTGCCATTCGACTGCGGATAATAAGGCGAGGTACGCACGTGCGTCATCCCCGAGATGCGAATGAACTCCTTGAAGTCGCGAGCGATGAACTGCGGCCCGTTGTCGGAAATCATCCGCGGTTTGGCCTCCGGATACTTCTCCTTGGCGTGTTGCAGAATCCGTTCGATGTCGGCTTCCTTCATCGACTCCCGCAGATCCCAATGCACGATCGAACGACTGTAACCATCCAGAGCGCTGCACAGGTAATAGAAGGTCCCACAGAGGTTGATGTAGGAAACATCGATATGCCAATGTTGATGCGGCTGCAGCGGTTGCTCGAAGCCGGTCCCCTTACGCGACGGCTTGCCTTTCCACCGGGACAGCAGTCCAGCTTGCTGCAACACCCGCCAAACGCTCGCCGGACTAACTGCCACAACCCCAGCATCCAACATCATGAACGTCAGCCGCCGATAACCCTCCAAAGGGTTTTTCAGATGGAAAGCGATGATCGCTTCTTTCTCCCACAGCTCCAGCCAGAAATCACGGGGAATAGGGGCACGCACTCAACGTGCCCCTTTTTTCGATATTCCGCGGCGCCAGCCATCGTTCCGAAGGCTGGCGCCCTTTTCAGCACTCAACCTTGGAAGGAGAAAAGACGATGAATCGCGACTTTCAGCAGTATCGCTTTGCGTTGATCGAGGCCCACAACATCTCACGGGCGCGGCTCGAATCACAATTCAAGGGTGAAATCACCGATTTCGAGGAGCTTGAGAGCGCCATTGAACAAGAGCTTCTGGAACCCACGAAATGTGCGCGATGGCGTAAATCCGAAAAAGGGGGTAGCTGCCTGAGTACAGTACACTACTACAGGTAGTGGCAACTGATCCTCCGTCTACGCCGGTCTATCCGCCCTATCCGGGGACGTGGCTGGAGTTTCGCGTTTGGTTTTGCCGACGAGGCGGCTTGCGTCGCGTATCTGGAACGGTTGCGGTGGGCCACGGGCTTCCGCTGTCCGAAATGCGCACACGCAAAGGGATGGCGCACGGCCGACGGGCGTTGGTCCTGCTCGGGATGTGCTCGGAAAGTATCGGTGACCGCGGGCACCGTGTTTGATCGCAGCCGCATTCCTCTCACGGAATGGTTTGCCGCAGCGTGGCACATGACCAATCAGAAGCATGGGGTAAGCGCGCTGGGGTTGCAGCGGCTGCTGGGACTGGGAAGCTATCAGACCGCATGGACCATGTTGCAGAAGTTGCGCACCGCCATGGTGCGGCCGGGGCGGGATCGTCTTCATGGCCCGGTCGAAGTCGATGAGGCCTATGTGGGCGGCATCGAACAGGGCGTGCGTGGACGCGGCACAAAGGACAAGTTCATCGTCGCTATTGCCGTCGAGGTATTGTCGCCCAAGGGCTTCGGCCGTATACGCATGGGGCGGGTCGACGATGTCTCCGGCGCCAGCTTGGTTCCCTTTGTCTCGGCCGCAGTCGAACCCGGCACGGAGGTGCGCACGGACGGCTGGAAGGGCTACAACGGTCTGTCCGGACAAGGGTACAGGCACCACGCCATCAACGTCTCTGCCAGCGGGGATCCGGCCCACGTTTCCATGCCTGCGGTACATCGCGTGGCCTCCCTGCTCAAACGCTGGCTGCTCGGCACCCATCAGGGCTCGGTCACCGCAGAGTATCTGGATGCCTATCTCAACGAATTCGCCTTCCGCTTCAATCGCCGCCACTCCCGACGCCGCGGTCTGCTCTTTTTGCGGCTCATGGAAAATGCCGTGGTCACCGCGCCGACCCGGTACAGACCTTCGCGCTCCAATTGCCAGGCACGAAACCACAACATCTAGCGGTCACTGTACTCAGGCAGCTACCCCCTTATCCGAAATTGAGCAAATGGGCTGCCGCGACGGGGCACGGATGGCAGCCCTCGAGTTTTTCTGGGCACATCGTCATGAGTTGCGACGTGAATGTCTCGCTACTGCCGCTGAAACTTCCTCACTTCAGCGGCTACATTGACAGCCAGTGTAAAATACCCCAAAACTGTAATCCCGCCGCTCGTCAATAATCCCAGTCCGGAGGTCAACGACCCATGTCCCCAGTCCCATCTCGTGTTTTCCGCGCGGCGTCCAACTCAGCGTGGAGGCTTTTTACAGGCGTCAACGCGATCCTGCCCAAGGGAGAATTGCCAAGCCCATCTTGGGCACCCAGCCGGCTGCTAACCAGCCACGAGAGAACGCAAATGATGACGGGCGTTCCGAGGAACACACTGTCACTGTGCCCGGAGTGCAACATTGAGGCGACAGACGCGGTGATCCGGGGGCAAACCAGTATCTCTGAGTTCAGGGACGGGCCCGGAGTGATTGAAGCTGAGATATTGGAGGAAGCCGGACGCATTCTGATGCGCAAGGCGTGCGCAAAGCACGGCCCATTTGAAGATGTGCTTTCCAATCACCCGGCCTTCTTCCGAAGAATGGAAAGCCTTGCTTTCGGTAGGGATTTCGAGTGCGCCGGTGACCAAAACATACACGACCACGGCCCTAACGGGACCAGATCGGGTCGAGGCACGCACCTAATCATCGACATGACGAACAGATGCAACATGGTCTGCTCGCCGTGCTATATGGACGCAAACGCCACTACATACATTCACGAATTGGACATGGAAGACATAAAGGCCGTGTTCGAGAAGGCAGCGTCGTTTAAGCCACAGAGAGAGATTAATGTTCTGTTCTCAGGTGGTGAGGCTACGCTTTCGCCGATCTTGCTTGACGCCATTCGCTACTCGAAGAGCATGGGCTTCCATCGGGTTCACGTCGCGACGAATGGAATTAGATTCGCGCAAAACCGAGATTTTGCGCTCGAAGCAAAGGCGGCCGGACTGCATGCTGTGTACCTGCAGTTTGATGGCGTTTCCGAAGCGAAGAATAGGCATCGCGGTATCGGCAATTACATGGAAGTGAAACATCGGGCTCTCGAGAATATCGCTGCAGCCGGCATGCGAACGACGCTGCAGGTTAGCGTCGTTAATGGAGGAAACAACGACGGGCTTGGCGATGTTGTTCGTTTCGTAGTTGAGAACGTGGACAAAATTCACGGCGTCATTTTCCAGCCCGTGATGTTTTCTGGGAGAGACGAGGCCATAAGCGACCAGGAGCGATACGCACGGCGTTATCCGGTATCGCAGATCGCTTATGACCTGCAAGCGCAAACCTCGGTAGACTGGCAGCCGATGCGAGATTGGTTCCCAGTGTCGGCGTACGGAATCTTCGCCCATTTGTGCGACGTTTTACACCCTGAGTCGAGGATCGGCAGCCTGTTTAACGATATACATCCCAACCATGGGATCTTCAGCCCGTTGGTGGTTGATGCCGATTCACAGCAAATGACCCCAGTTGGCGCTTTCTTTAATTTGCAGCAGTTCATGCGCGACATTGTGGAGATCACGGACTCGGCGAGGGGGCCAGCGATCACTAAGACACTGGTCGCGCTAGCGGCATTCCGTAATTTCGATCACAGACGGGCTCCTTCAGGGTTCAAGCTTCGCCACATTCCCGCATTGCTTGAGGATTGCTACTATCGCGTCTCCGGCTCCGGTGAGAATTGGTCTGACCGGGCTGATTCGTGCAACGTCCGTTGGAGGATCGTAATGACGAACGCCATGCAGTTCCAGGATGCACACATTTACGATTTCGCGACAATGGCGGACTCGACCACTCCAGTGGCGACGCAAGAGGGCGAGATTAACTTTTCTGCCTACAACAGCGCCGGTTGGCGAAAGATCGTCGAGCATGTGCATCAAACTGCGACTCTGACAGAATGGCACCGAACACACCCTCGCCACCAAATCTATGCGAACAACAAGCGAGTAGATTTGGGCTCGGTCGGCAGCACAGCGAGTCATTTGGTTCGGATCGAGTTGGAACCTACGACGGCGTCGGCCTGTGAGGAACAACTGTGACCGTGACCGGTGCGACAGATATGCCAAACAGATTTCTCGGGGACGCACCAACGGAAATTAGGAACGTGCTTGATTGGTTTGCCATGGGGCAAGCTCGGGGAGTTCCTCCCTCACACCTAACGGAGTTCGCCGGGAAATTCTTGGGTGCATTGCATGACGATGGAGCAGTCCTCCCCGACATAAGGGAGGATTCTGCCTTGCAGACACTTGCGCTTGTGCTGCTTCACCACACAAAAAGCCCAGAAAGCGCTGGCGCATGGCTCAACTTAGGTCTCGCCTTACGCCGAATGGCTCTCTACCGGACCCAGGACCCGGAGCAGGTTAATCGACGGCGTCTGCGCCAGGCGTTGGAGGCGCTTGAACGCTCCCTTCATCTCGAACCTGACAACGCGGGCAAGAACATTCGCGCCTGGACTGGCGAGTCATTTACCTATCATGAGCTTGGTTTGTACGAAGATGAGGTGCGGTGTTGTTCGCTCGCGCTGGAGGCCGATAAATCAGATCCGAAACTTTGGCTGTTTTACGGATTCGCTCTCCGTTCTGCTGGCAGGAAAGGAGAGGCCCTGTCCGTTATGGATGATGCTTACCAGGCCTTTGTCGAGGCTGGCGAGCCAGAAGAGTTAAGAACTGTGTTCGCCGATATCCGCTGAGCTTTTGTCGAGCCCTCAGGATGCCGATGTTTTGCGACTACAAGGCGGAGTGCTTCTTGAAACAAGCTAAGGACCGTTGAGAGAACTTCATGCCAGGAATTCATTCCACCCGGTTGGCCACATCGAAAGCGCATCGGCGCTTCGTGGCTGACACTAGGAAGGCTGTTCAAAAAATGGGCTGGGAGATTCCTGACCCGATAAGCGTTTCTCCTTTGATAATTGGAGCCCAGCCTCTCCAGCTTCCGGTGCCCCCCGCTTTGAGCGGGCGTTCGGGTATCGGGGAGATTTGCGCTTCGTGGAGTTCGGATATTCCGTCAGGTCCCGGCAATTCGGTTACTCCGATGGTGCGGACGACAGGACGACATACCTTCGGACGAGAGCTTGTGGCTGTGGTTTCTGCGCCATCCTGTAATTTCTACACATGTGCCCGAGAGGCGATATCCCACCCTGTATGGCACGTTTTCGGGCGCACCCGAGCGCCCAGCGATTGAGCAGATCACGCGAAGCGGTGGAACTTTCGAGGCACCTCACTGTTTACTGTTAGATCGGCGAGATCGTAAGGCTTACATTTCGCGACGAGATCAGACAATGATCCTCTTCGCGCTGATGGAGCCGGAAGGGGCCGACCATCATACAGTTTTTGTGGATGGCCTGCTGATGAGTGCTGGCACCGAAAACTACAAGGTGCCGCCCCCGATCGAGTTGGGGCACCAGCTTCGTTCGTTCCTCAATGCCAAGTTGGAGCTCGCGAAGAGGGCTGATCGGGCTGATTTGACACAGTAGCGAGGGTTGTCATGTCCAGCGATGTGGTATGGCGCTGCTGCGCAGCGGGTGAGGGGTTGACACGTCACCCCAGAATGGGTGCTGTGCGGTAACCTTCGGTTACCGGACGCGAACTCATTGAAAAGACTTCCTCTAACGAGGCAAAGTCGCTGAAAATGGCGCAGTCTTCGATAGCGCAGGCGAACTTGTTGATTTAGTTAGTCGGCCTATTAGGCCGAGGCGACGTTTATGGTTAAGCCGGCTCTCCGGACCAAGTCGATTGGCACCAAGGTCACTGAGGAGGAATATGCCCGATTGGAGCGGGCGGCTCAGGCGGGTACTAAGACCTTAGGCGAGTGGTGCCGCGAGGTGATGCTAGCTAGCGCGAATGGACAATCGTCACATGCCCAAGAATCGGTTGGTGCCGAAGTCTTGGAACGTCGAGCAAACGGTTGCGCGTGATGCGGTAAACTGCAATCCATCCCATCATGAAGAACCCTCTGGCAGCATTCACACCTGCTGAGCTTCGCAAGCTGCGCAGCTTCAAAGATCCTTACGGAATCCAGCGGTTTCTCGACGACACTTCCTACCACCTGGCGGATACAGCATGGTCACCTCGGCGTGTGCTGCGCGAGCAGACGTCGCATTGCATGGAAGGAGCAGTCTTTGCGGCCGCGGCTCTGCGGACGCTAGGCTTTCCACCGCTGATCATCGACTTTGAGGCCGAAAACGACACCGACCATGTGTTGGCCGTCTTCCGAATCAAGGGGCACTGGGGTGCCGTCGCCAAGTCGAACTATACGGGGTGCCGGTACCGCGAGCCGGTCTATCGTTCACTTCGCGAGCTGGCCATGAGCTATTTCAATATTTACTTCAACATGCGCGGGGAACGCACTCTGCGTAATTTTTCCCTACCGGTAAACCTGAAACGTTTCGACCACTTGGAATGGATGACGACGGAGACGCCGATCTGGTTCATTCCCGTTTACTTGTGCGACATTCACCACTACAAACTTCTGCGTCCGGGCACAGCCAAACGGCTGCACCGCGTCGACGAGCGATTGTTTCGAGCTGAGACGATTGGCAAGGCCCATAAAGCCAACCAAAGCAGTTGAATCACTCGGTGGATTGCGTCTGGTCGTTCTGCTTGCGGAAAGATTTTCATAGCGGGACGACTTTTTACTTGTTCTGGTTGCCGACAACCGACGTAAGTCCTTTGCTTCCGGACACTGACGTTTGGCCTCAGCATTGCTATCTGTAAGGGCAGACGAAGTGGCGCAATCGGGCCATGCGATGAGGATATCGGCCAGAGTCCTTGATCGTGTGGCCCGTTTTTTTATCTCGAGGAGAAATCGCTGAATTAGGCAGTGAGCCGCAGCGAAACTCTCTGCGGAGTCGGGAGCTCCCCACTACCAGAATCGACCTCACAACTGACAATTGGAGATGATTGGTCGGGGCGAGAGGATTTGAACCTCCGACCCCTTGCGCCCAAGGATTGGTTTCACGAGGAATCAACAATTTAGCGCGGTTTGTATGGATTGAGATTCGCCAGTATTTATGCGGCTTTCTGATCGCAGCATTCCAACAGAAGCAAACGAGTGCAAAGCGCCACTGGGCACAAAATTGGGCACCGTTCACTCCAACGAATTCCTTACTCATTCCGCGGTGATGGGACTTGGGAAACCGGAGGCCCCGACGCGGCATTGGTGAATTGGCCGACCAGCGGCTACCATTTGGAGCGATGCGCTTCATCGATCTGGAGCCGACGACGGAGGACTACTGGCGTGCCATCGTTCTCTTCGGGCGGAATGTGGCGTCGTACAAGTTTGCGCTGGCCAAGTCCCTCTTAGAGGTTGCCGACGGCCAGAAGTCTTTCGTGAAAATGGAAGATCTGGCTCTGCCGTTCTCTCGTCACATCGCTGAGCACATCGGTCGTGTGGACAAACAAGCGACATCACAATCGAGCCGATTTCTCGATTTGTGCCAGAAATTCAGCGAGTTCCGCGGTCTAGAATAAGGAACGGAGGGGGTTCAATGCGCACATTCGCTTTACTGCAGATTGGGAATCAGATTGTTGTTCCAGTCACCAGTGATCCAGGCAGCTCAACAAGCAGTTTGATCTAAAGCTCCTTCTGCCGTCTTCCGCGTGCGGCCGTGACTGCCGTACCTTTATGTTCCAGGCTCAGTGCCTAATGTGTGATGACCTCCCCCAGCGGCGTGAATCCGGTCCAGCATTCACCCGGGGACGGCAGTGTGTCCAACCGCAGGAAGCCTGCACCGCCAGCACCCCCGTCGCAGTAGAAGCCTGATACAGCATTGGCGAAAGCCCCAGTCGGGTCAATGCTGCTTCCGGCATAGGGCGATCCGGAGTAGGTCTTCGTCCCAACGTTAAGAAAATCGTAGGCACAACCCGGGGCGGAGCTGAAGCAGGCCGCGCCTGTGCCAATCGGATTCGCACCATACTGCGTGGTGTTGAACGCGACCGTCCAGATCACCTGGTCGGGAAGCGCGACTGGTGAGGTGAAGGTAAACGTGAGCACTGTCGCGATTCCGCTCTCACATTTGCCGGGGCTGGTCACGCTGTCTGTGATGTCGTTCGGGTTGAACCACTGGTCCGGAGTGTTTGGACAGCGCATCGAGTCCGCGGAGGGGCGAAAGGGGATAGTCTGTGTGGGGCTAACGGTCGCAAGCAACGCCCCCGGACATGCAATTACCCCACCCGGACAGCCGGTGGTTTGCACCGCGTAGATGTTTGCGGTGATTGGCAATTGGAACGTGGGATTCGCCGGGTCGGTGACACAAGGGTCGTTCGAATCGTACCAGGTTCCGCTCACGCCGCATGCGAAACTGCTGAACACCACGTTCAGCGACACTAGGATCCTTCCCGTACCCGTGGCGAGATTCACTCCGTCTCCGAGCTCATTGATACCCGTGGAGTCGAAGCCATAGGAGGGCGGTGAGCAGTCGGCCGCGTTAAAAGGTATCGCGTTGTAGGCGGCCACGGTCGAGCTATCGCCAACGTTACAGGCCGCCAAAACCGTCACAATCGTCCCGCCTGTCACAGTCCCCAAAGTCGCGGTGATCGTCGGGCTCCCAACTCCTGTCCCGGTCACCAGGCCGGGACTGACCGGTGTGTCGTCAACATGTGCAATGGTGTCCGACGACGAAACCCAGCTCACCTGAGATGTGAGCCCCTCCATACTTCCGTCCGAAAAGGTCCCAGTGGCAGTAAGTTGTATCGTGCCAGCGTTGGTGATAGAAGGATTCGCCGGGGTAACCGCGATCGAGGTCAGTATCGCGGCTGTGACCGTCACAGAAGCCGAGCCCGTAACCCCGGGAAACTCGGGCAGAACCGCGCCGATGGTCACGCCCCCTATCCCGGTGCCCGTTACAAAGCCTTCGCTGCCGGCGGCACTGCTGACCGTGGCGAGCGTTGTGTCGGAGGAGCCCCAGGTCACGGACGTGGTGAGATCCTTGGTCGTCCCGTCGGAAAACGTCCCGTTCGCAATAAGTTGTTCGCCTGTGCCTACGGGAATTGATGTGTTGCCTGGCGTGACCGTGAGCGATGTCAGTACTGCGGCGGTGACTGTCACGGTGGTCGCACCCGACACCCCCGCCTGAGTCGCGGTAATAGTCGCGCTTCCCACTCCCGTCCCTGTGACCAGCCCTCTGCTGCTAACCGTCGCTATGGGGTTCGCGGACGAGGTCCAGCTCGCCTGACTTGTGAGGTCCTGAGTCGTCCCATCCGAAAACGCCCCGATGGCGGTAAGTTGTTCAGTAGTACCGTTGGCGATCGAAGGTTTCGACGGGGTGACCGTGATCGCGGTCAGCACCGCGGCGGTGACCGTCACGGCAGTCGCACCCGACACCCCCGCCTGAGTTGCGGTAATGGTCGCGCTCCCTACTCCACTTCCCATCACAAGACCTTGGCTGCCTGCGGTGTTGCTGACCGTTGCGATTGACCCAGCGGAGGAAGCCCAGGTCACGAACGCGGTGAGATCCTGGGTCGTGCCGTCCGAGAAAATTCCGTTCGCAGTAAGTCGTTCGCTGGTGCCCTTGGCGATAGGGGAATCGGGTGGCGTGATTGTTATCGAAGTGAGTACTGCGGGTGTAACTGTCACGGTGATCGTACCCGACACCCCCGCCTGAGTCGCGGTAATCGTCGCGCTCCCAACACCGGTCCCTGTCAGCAGGCCGCTACTGCTAACCGTCGCAATAGCACCTGACGACGAAGTCCAGCTCGCCGAAGCGGTGAGATCCTGAGTGCTCCCGTCCGAAAAGATCCCGGTCGCGGTAAGTTGCAAGCTTGTGCTGATGGCAATCGACGGATTCACCGGTGTGATGGTCAGCGATGTCAAAGTCGCAGCCACGCCTAGCGTGGCTGTTCCCGTCACGCTATTAAAGGTGGCTGAGATGGTGGAGCTGCCTTGGCTGTTGCCAAGCGCGAATCCGCTTGAGCTGATGGTGGCCACGGCCTGGTTCGACGAACTCCACGTGACCTGATTGCTGATTTCTTGACTAAGGCCGTTGCTGTCAGTTCCCCAGGCAGTGAACTGCTGAGTCTGTCCTATATTGATCGTGGAAGTTGCCGGAAACACCTGGACAGACTTAAGCACAGGGACAGGTGGTTGAGGCGATGAGCCCCCGCAGGCGGTAAGCTGACTTATGAATACGGCCACACTGAAAAGGAAGAGGCCCACGAGGGGTCTTGGGGTGCGTGAGGTGTTCACTAGTGGTACCCCCTTTCATTCCCTGATCCGGACCCAAGTAAGGATGAGCACGCGGTCGTCCCTCAGGAAGGTTTTTAAACACTCTCGAGCGAAGTCGGTCGCAACAGCCAGCGCAGTGTCAGCCTACTTCCCACCACCCTGTCGGCTCCGACCCAATCCCCGCGATTCCCCCAAGAGACTTAGATTGATAACGGAATGCTAATTACGCAATCTAAACGGAGTCCACTAGTAAAACTCCTAGCGCGGTTGCCCTTTGCTTGGAAGGGCTTGGACTTGGTGGGTTGCTCGACAAATCACGGACACTGCGAATTGAGCGTTCCACGGATCGCCGGCGTGAACAGCCCACATCGTACCCTATCTGAACTGGGCACGATACTGAAAGCAACAATTCGCTCGATTTTCTTACCCAGCAAGCAGACAGGGTCGTACAGCCAGATGGTCTCATATCGAAGTTTACCGCAGAAGGCCAATTTAAGATTAGGGTGTCTGCCGCTTTAGATTGGGTACCCCTTGCGGACTTGGTCAGTGGCATGCCGTCAGCCTCGAAGGTCAAGCTGGCCGATGCGCTGGCCTCCGGGTGACACCAGCGCCATCGTCGATCTCGCCAGCGGCATCGGCAGCCAACAGGCTGCGCAGCCCTGCACTGAAGACGAAGAAGGCCCGCCGCCAGCAGGCATGCGCTATCGGCAGGCGTAGGCGCAACCACAACCGTAGGAGAGGAGAGTCCTACAATGTCACACAAGCCGCGCACCGTACCTTCGACCAGAAGCGAACGCCTGCTCAAGGCCGAAACCCTAGACCGCAAACATGCGGCCACGAAGAAGCTGATCGAGCGGCTGCCCGCCTCGATGCTGAAAACCTACAGCAATCCATCGCGCTCACAGCACCGCAAGGCTCTAAGCCTCGCCAAAGTGCGCCCCTTCGTGCTCTACAGTTTGCGGCATACGTTTCTCACGCGACTGGGCGAGTCTGGCTGTGATGCGTGGACGTTGGCACGCATCGCCGGACACAGTTCGATTGCGATTTCCAGCCGCTATGTACACCCTTCTGAGAACGCGGTGTTGGACGCTGTAGAACGCATGGGTGGGCACAAAATTGGGCACAGTCGAATTGCGCGAAGCAGGAAATGATGCTGGGACGTTCCTAGCACCTTCAATCGCAGAGGGTTAGTTGGTCGGGGCGAGAGGATTTGAACCTCCGACCCCCTGCGCCCAAGGCAGGTGCGCTACCAGGCTGCGCTACGCCCCGACTGCCTCGATTATAACAACGATTATCGACGCTCTTTCGATTCAGCCGTCGCACGCTCATGCAACGACAGGAGCGCATGTTCATCGCTATAATGAATGCTTCATGACTGGCCTCGTGTACGCGGCCGTGAGTTACGTCCGCAGCCCAGCTGGCGTCTTCGTTGAGGAAATGCGGCGTGACTTGCATCCCTCCCACACCCACGCCGACGCCCATATCACCATACTTCCTCCGCGGGTCCTGCGCGGCACGGAAGAACAAGCGATTCAGCTGCTGAACGATACCTGCCGCGCGGTCACTCCATTCCACGTGACCATGGGGGACGTTGAGTCCTTCATCCCTTCGACTCCGACGGTTTTTATCCGCGTGGCCCACGGCGCCTATCGCTTCCGCGAGTTGCACGATCAGCTCAATCGCGGACCATTGCAGTGCGATGAACCGTGGCCTTACATGCCGCACCTGACCATCGTAAAGATGGACACGATCGACGAGGCTCGGAAAGTCGTCGCCTTGGCGCGGCCGCGCTGGGATACCTGCGACGACAACCGGAGAATCGCCATCGATACCATAACTTTCGTCAAGGGCAGCGGCGAGCGCTGGATCGATCTTGCCACGATTCCACTGGGGCAAAGAGTGTGCAAGTGAAACGGCGCACTAGCGGGCGTTTGCAGGGGTAATTGAACGGAACTGGCTGAAAGGTATTTTGGGGTGGGTGAAGGGATTCGAACCCTTGACAGCCGGAGCCACAGTCCGGAGTTCTACCACTGAACTACACCCACCGCAGTAACTCAAATTATAGCATCCGCTCAGGGCGTCTTCCGCCACCGTAAACCGCGCGGGGACATTCGAATATGCAGTGAAAACGCACGAGAAGCCTTAGTTCATCGAGCATCCGCCGCCGTTATTCATGCAGCAGGCGGACTGTCCACAAGGGCCGGCGGGCGCAGCGCTACCGTGGCTGTGAGCCGAGAATGTCGATAGTTGCTGCTCGAGCTTCGCAGCGTGACACTTCGGACATTCGGCTGTTTGTCCACCCAAGACGATGGCTTCAAACTTGTGGCCGCACTCGGCACAGAGGTATTCAAAGATCGGCATAATCACTCCCAACCCAAGGCTCCCACGACGCACGACACGCCTGCGATAATGGAAGAAGAGAACCAGTCACTTCCATTATAGATGCGACCCCGCGAACCAGATAGAGACCACGATCTATCCGTAGCCCGTGAGATGACCGCCCTCTCGCATACGCTGCGCCCTGCCGAAACTACGGGTGCGCATGATTTCTTCGGTGAGCCGTTTGTCCCTCGCCGTCCGTTCTTCGGCGGACACGCGCAAACCATCACCGGCAACTTTCTGCCTCGGCGCAACGAAATGCCTCCGGCGGAAGAGCGGCTGATTCATGTCGAACCGGATGTGCAGGTGCTCTGCCATTGCCACTGGCAGGAACAACGCTCGGCCGCGACGACCCTGATCATCGTCCATGGACTCGAAGGTTCCAGCGACTCGCAGTACGTGATCGGCACCGGCAGTAAGGCGTGGAGCGCCGGCATGAACGTTGTCCGCATGAATATGCGCAACTGCGGCGGCACCGAAACCCTTGGGCCTACGCTTTACAACTCCGCCATGTCGGCCGACGTGGGAGCGGTGGCTGCGACCCTGATTCGCGAGGAGCACCTGCAGAGAGTGGCGCTGGCCGGGTTCTCCATGGGCGGCAACCTCGTACTGAAAATGTTGGGCGAATGGGGAGCGCAAGCTCCGCCCCAAATCATGGCAGGCATCGGCGTTTCGCCCGCCATGGATCTGGCAGCTTCCGCGGACGCGTTGCACAACCGCCAAAACCGGATTTACGAGTGGAAGTTTATGCGAGGGTTGAAGAAGCGTATCCAGCGTAAGGCCGCGCTCTATCCAGAACGCTATGACCCCCGCCACCTGCGCGGGCTGCGCAGCCTGCGGGAATTCGATGACCAGGTCACCGCCCGCTATTGCGGTTTTCGCGATGCCCAGGACTATTACACCCGTGCAGCCTCGACCCAGGTGCTCGATCGTATCGCCGTTCCAACTCTGGTCTTGCATGCAGCTGATGATCCCTTCATCCGTGTGCTGCCCGCTACTCTGGAAAAATTGCTACACAACCCAAATGTCACCTACATAGAAACCTCCAGCGGTGGACATTGCGCCTTTCTCGCTGAAGCCAACGGATACGACGGCCGCTGGGCTGAGCGTCAGGCCATCGCCTTCGTGCAGAAGGTTGAGCGAGGCGAATCCGTCTGCCCTCCCGATTGGGCGCGAACGCTAGTGGACGCCGACTGGTCGGTCGAACTCGGCGCTGACGATTCTGCGCTTGAGTTCCCCTGGTCGTCGCCCGATGGATCTGGCGGCTACCTCGATTTACAGACACATCCCGAACACATTTCCAAGATCCCAGAAGCATCATGCTATCCGGAACTCGCCGAGTTCCTGCTCGCGCTCAATGCATCAGCGTCGCCCTGGCTCACCGCGAAATGCGATGTCTGGTTCGATGATGAACTTGACGAAGCCGAAGACATTTATGACGCGCGCCTCAAGATGTGTTGCTACGTTGACCTCATTGCCCGCGACCAAGCCGACCGCTTCTCCTTTGAGCGGCATGAGCAATGGGTAAAGTCACTCGCCCGGCAGTTGTCAGATGAAGACGAACAGCCGATCGCCTGCGAGTTCGTCGTTCGGCGCTGCTGGTATCGCGCAGGTTCGTCCGCGGATGACGACCTCGCACCCGGCCTCTATGTGACGCTCTACCTGTTCGGTTACGGCGACGACGAGGCGCAAGCTCGCACCCGCTGGGTTGAGGGACTCCAGCGGGTTACTTCCGTGCTTATCGCATTCCAGGCGTGATTTGCGATAATGAAAGCGGCTGCCAGGTATTCGCGGCACGCCATGATGGGGCCGTAGCTCAATTGGATAGAGCATCAGCCTTCTAAGCTGAGGGTTGCTGGTTCGATCCCAGCCGGCCCTACCATCCTCCGCCGATTATCAGTAGTCGCACTCACCCTTTGAATGGGTTGAACACGGGAACATTCAGTTGTTTGAAGTCAGCTTCGTTTCGGGTAGCGACAACGAGACCGCGCGTGCGCGCCGTGGCAGCTATCATCCCGTCCTCGATCAAGTGATCGGACTTTCCGTGCATCAATCGCCCCCATTCGCGAAAAGCGACTGAATCCATAGGGATGACCTGGTACGTCGCTTCCAACTGGTTAACCCAAAGTTCGATTTCGCTCGCCTTGCTTGCATCCTGGCGGCGCGTCAATTCAATGCCGGCCTGTAATTCACCCAGAGTAACCGCCAAAAGAAATATCTGGTCTTCCTCCAGCCCTTTGAACCATGAGACGACAGCGCCATGGGGCTTGTGCTTTCGAAGTTCTGATACGACGTTGGTATCCAGCAGGTACGGCTTCATTGGAAATGCACGCGCCGACGACGCTGCGTACCTCGTACGGGAACCAGGTCTTCAAACCGCGGGCCCGAAGCTAACAGCAACGCCTTAAGGCCGGGACGCGACGCACTTTGCAGTCGACGCCACTGCTCGATCGGCACCAGCACAGCCTCTTCCACGCCCCGGCGCGTGACCACCTGAGGGCCCTTCTTGAGTGTCGTATCCAGCAATTCGCTGAACCGTGCCTTCGCGTCTTGTACCTGCCAAGCGGTCATACGACACCCCCTGCTGCTTATGACTAGTCATCTGACTAGTCAACTATAACACAGGCAATAACAGCCCTGCTTGTCCTCCAGAAGAATGCAGCATTGCGCCTACGGTACCGGCCTCACCGCGATCCTCTGCGCTTTGCACTCCTTGAGCGTCGTCGGGCAGGCCAGGTACTTCAGGTCCTTGCTCAGGCAAACCTCCACCGCCGAGAACTCATTCTGTGGGCAGGACACGCGAAATGCTTCCGCCGGAGCGCCGTTTGCGGACGCAAATTCCTTCTCAATGTTGGATGGAGCAGTTTGCTCGCTCTGCGACGGCCTCTTGAAATCGTCCGGAATGGTCAGCCCCGTGTAGAGTTTTTCGATGGCGGCAAAATAGTCCTGCACCGAAAGGCCGCTGCAGGTTCCATGCTTCGCCCATTCATGCTGGATCAGCGAACTGCCCGGCATGATGGGCATCATGTGGTCAACCGTTGCAGACGCAACCGGCGGAGTGCTGGAGCAGCTCTCCGGCCACTTCCCGTCATTGTCCTGTGGCCACAAGCCATGAACCACCAGTCCCATGTGCTTATTGGTGGCGCATTCAGCAGAGGATCGACCGCTGGCATTGGTGGCACAGAACTCCGGCGCCCACGACAGCGTCAGCAGGTAGTAGTCGAATTCGCCCATCGTGCTCGTGCTCGACGAAGAGTCGCTGGATTTCTTGTGCTTCGCGAAGCCGCTCACCGAAAGCGAGCAAGCCAGGGCAACCAACAACGAGAGAGTGGCGAGTTTCTTGGTCATAGGGTGCACATCTTACAGGAACGTCAGCAGCAAGTCAGCGGAATTGCGCTAGTGCAGATGGAAAAGACGGTCGAGCACGAACACCATACCGACACCGACAAAAACCACCACGGCCATGCCGACACCGGGCTCGCGATTGACCTCAGGAATCAGGTCGGACGCAGCCACATAAATGGTCACACCCGCAGCCACCGGCAACCCATAACTCACCGCGTGCTGCCCGATCGCCATCGTGAGCACTCCGGCGAGCGTGGACAGGCCGAGCATTACCGAGGCGAACCAGGATTTGCCCTTGCTTAACCCACTCGCCAGCATCACCGACGTAACGGTGAAGCCCTCCGGTATCTTGTGCATGAACACCGCCAGAAAGATCACCCAACCCAGCCACGGTGAGATCAGGAAGCCTGCCGTGATAGCGATCCCATCGAAGAACGTATGAATCATCAGGCCGACCAGCACCGACATCCGCTTGTGCGAATGTACAAACTCGTCCGCATGAGTCTCTTCGCCGTAGTGAAAATGCGGGGTAAGCGTGTGTTCGAAAAAATGCACGAGAAGGTAGCCGCCCAGCACAAGAAGCGCTCCGGAGCGACCGGCCAGCGCCAGGCTCTCCGGAACCATCTCCACCAACGCCGTGGCCAGCATGAAGCCTGCTCCCAAGGCCACGAAGTAGCGCAGATAGTTCCGCTCCCACGTCCTTTGCACGATCACCGCGCCGCCGAACACGTTCGCTGCGGCAGCAGTTAGACCAAGCAGAATGCTGAGGACAATGGGATTCATGGGCAGCCAGAAGAATAGCAGGTCAGTGGCTCGTGACTAGTGGCTAGTGGCGGTGAAAAACGACTGATCCGCAACGCTGTCTTGCACTATCCACTGTGTCGGATGTGCATCACGTCGCCGTCTTTCACGATGTACTCTTTGCCTTCCAGCCGCAGCGTGCCCCTAGCACGCGCTTCTGCTTCTGAACCGGCATCCAGTAACTGGTCCCAATGAATGGTCTCGGCGCGAATGAAGTGCTTCGACAGGTCGGTATGAATCGCGCCCGCGGCCTCGACCGCCTTCGATCCACGTTCCACCGTCCAGGCGCGGCACTCGTCTTCGCCCACGGTGAAGAACGACATCAGTCCCAGCAGCTCGTAGGTCTTGCGGATCAGTCGCACCAATCCGCTTTCTTGCAGACCGTAGCTCCCCAGAAATTCCGCTGCATCTTCTTCGCTCATCTCGGCCAGCTCTGCTTCCACTTTCGCGCAAACCGCGAGAGCTCCGGTATTGGGACGCGCCGCCACTTCCGACAGACCATACTTCGCGACCGCCTCTTCCAGGTCCTGGCTGAGCGTCGGACTCTCCCCGATATTCAGCACATACAGAATCGGCTTCTCGCTCAGGAACATGAAACCGCGGATGCGCTTCTTGTCGTCGGGAGTCATCTCCATCTCGCGCAGCGGCCGCTCGGTTTCGACATGCTCCTTGGCGCGCTTGAGCAAGTCGTGTTCCCTTTCAAGCTCGGCCGTCTTCATCTTCTTCAGGTCCTTTTCGACGCGCTCCAGGCGCTTTTCGATCTGCCCGAGATCGTTAATGATGAGGTCGAGGTCGATGTTCTTAATATCGCGCAGCGGATCGACGGCTCCGACGTGCGGAATCGACGGGTCCTCGAACGTTCGCACGACGTGCGCCAGCGCATCGACATTACGCAGGTTGGCGGCGAAGGCGGTTTCCTTCAGCGCCTCCTGGCTGAGCGCGGCCACGTCGGTAAACTCCACACTGGCGTGGATGAGCTTCTTGGGGTTGTACAACGCCGCCAAGCGGTCGAGTCGATCATCGGGAACCTTCGTGACCCCGAGATGGGCCTCGCGCGAGCCTCCGGAACGATGCGCCACCGCCTGCTTGGTCAACATCACGAACAACGACGTCTTGCCTACCTGTGGTAGGCCGATAATTCCAGCTTTCATAGGAGTATGACCTTTCTATGCTAATCGCCGCGAAGTCAGAAAGATAACCGCCAAACCAAGCAGGAGCACGGCACCCTCCAGACGGGTCGACCATACGTGCAGACGATTGAACTCGACTCGCCTGGCGTCGTCTTGCGGCACATTGTCGATGAAGACCATGTCGTTACGGAGGGCCAGCATAGGGGCCGAGATAGCGAACATGCTGATTACCGTAAGCACGATCATGGCGCAAACCAGCAGGTTCCGCCCCGCAAAAGGAGAAGCAAACCCAGTCATGACCCGCGAATCGACGACTGACGTGATCAAGAACAAAATCCCGCACGCCAAACCTATCCAATGCAACATCTCCAGGCTGCGGCTTACCACAGCACCAGCTAGCTGGCGGCTGGGCAATATCCCGGGGTGAAACACCGTTGGTGCCAGCACAAAAGCGAAAAAGATGATGCCTCCAACCCACACCACCAGCGATAACAGCATCAGGAACCTAAGAATGGACATGAAGACCTCGGCAAACCCTCTATTCTAAACGGTCGGACGGCTCAATACCGCTCAGCTCTCCCGAATCAGAACCCCTTCGTCGCAAACGCGACCATCCTACACTTGAGGGGTTGTTTTGCATTGCCGATATCTGCAACACTAGGGTGTTCCTTCGTTATGAACTATTTAACAGTTACGGGGGAGCGCGCTGAGCGGGAGGGTTTCCCCCGACCTTTTCATGGCCTTCGTAGTTTCCAAACGCGACGCGATTCTTCTGCTGCTGTGCGTCTCTGCCGTAGCTGCTGTGCTTCCCGCACACGGTCTGCCACCAGCTCGAAGCCCTGTGCTAAGCCTGGATACTGCGAACAGCACCTCGATCGCAAACTCTGGCGAGGCGATGTGCGATCCGCGTGGCGACATCCCACTGGATTCCGCTCAGACCGGGTCCTTCCGCCAACTCGCCGACGAGGCTCCCACCTCTGGCGATTGCCGCGGCTACTGGATTCGGTTCAACCTTCATGCTGACACTGCCCCGGGCTTGGGGTGGGTCTTACAAGTCTCTCGCAGTTGGTCGTTCGTCGATTTGTACTATGCCAAGGGCGGCGAAATTCTAGTTGAGCGAACAGGCTCGGAAGTCCCTCCCCAACTCCGGGCCTTGCCCTCCGGCGACATGGCGCTGCCCATCCCCCTCGAAGACCGCGGCGACCACGCCTTTTATCTTCATCTGGTCGGCAACACCAGCCGCTTTGGCGAGTCAAGTTCTCTTGGCGCGACGATTCAGCCTGTCCAGCTTTGGACCCTTCAGCAGCGCTCGGCGCTTTTCGGTCAGGGGATTTACGCCGGCATCATCCTCGGGTTGGTACTCTTCAACCTGATCCTCTATCTCTCCATCGGGGAGCGCGTCTACCTTTTCTACGTCCTCTACGTGACGTCGTTCGGTTCGCTGTGGATCGCACGCACTGGCTTTTTCTATCAGTATCTCTGGCCACATCGTCCCGGGTGGGATCGTGGCTACCAGCCCTACCTCGCAGCCTCAGCCATCTTCTTCAGCATCCTGTTTGTGCGAGAATTCCTGGCCACCCGCATTCATTCCCGCAAGGTCGACTTAATTTTGCTGGCGATTGCTGGCATTACTGTAATCGCTTCTTTCGCCGGCTTCGCCGGAATCCCATTTTCGCTTCCCCTCGTCCTTGCTTTAATCGGCCTGGCGATTACGGTTTTCTATGCTGTGATCGGTCTGGATGCCTTGGTCCGAGGATATCGGCCTGCCCGGTTTTTTCTAGTCGCATGGACCGCTCTCCTGGCGGGCAACGTGATCTACATCTTCATGTTCCTGCGCGCCCTCCCGACAAACTCCTTTACCTACAACTCCGCTCAGGCTGGATCAGCGTTGGAGTGTATTTTGCTCGCATTCGCCTTGGCTGATCGCGTGAACCTGTTGAAGCGTGAGAAGGAAGAAAAGCGGACGGAATTCACTCGCGACTTGCAGGAGCAGGTCCAGCAGCGCACCGCCGAATTGAGCAATGCGGTTGAGAAGTTGCAAACCGCGTCCGTCACCGACCCACTGACCGGCCTCAGCAACCGGCGCCATGTCGAGTCCGCCATTCAACCCTGGATCGCCGAACTGCAGCGACAGCGCCTTCGCAACGCCCCTGGTGTGCAGTTGCGGTCTCTTGCCTTATGTCTCGCTGACCTCGATCACTTTAAACTGATCAACGATGACCTGGGACATGCAGTTGGCGACACGGTTTTGCTGGACGCGGCCAATACCCTGCGCCAGAGCGTCCGCGCCACCGCTATCCTCGCGCGTTGGGGCGGAGAAGAATTTTTGATCCTCGACCATGTCACTGGGGCCCAGGAAGACCTTCTGATGGCAGAGCGCTTGCGCTGTTCTCTCCTCGAGAACGCTCCTCCCATCGTTATCGAGATGGGCCGGTCGCTCTCGCTGTCCCTGGGCGTTGTGCGGTATCCATTCTCTGAGACGTTCCCGGAACTTCTGGATTGGGACCAATGCCTCGCGCTGGCCGATCACGCCCTTTATCGCGCGAAAAGAGCCGGCAGGAACCGCTGGCAGTGCTATCGCCCCAACGAACCCGCCCTGCGTGATGCGATTCAAGTTCGCGGCGTAGACGGAGTTCGTCAGCTGTTCTGCCTTCAACTTGACCAAGCGCTCATGCTTGGTCTGGTGGAAGTCCTTGAGCAGATTCCTTCCGACGTAGAAGTCTCCTAATCGGCAACTAACGACGACCTACCCACCCGCCTTGCGTCCCGCGTTCTTATGCACTACCGCCAGGCGTCGCGCATGAAAACTCCCATTGACTACCGCCGCAACCGCATCCATCTCGGCCAGAAACCCGTCGTGCCCATGCGCCGTCTCGAATTCTGTGTAATCGCATTGCACGCCCGCAGCCTCAATCCGTTGTGCCAGCTCGCGTATGTCCTTCGCCGGAAACAGCCAGTCTGACGAGATGCCGACCAGCGACATATGGGCCGCAATTCGCCTCAGCGCCTCCCTCTCCGACGAATAGCCCCGCCCCAACTCGAATGTGTCCATCGCCTTCGAAATCACCAGGTACGAATTGGCGTCAAATCGTGCCACAAACTTCTCGCCCTGATGGTCGAGATACCCGGCGACGTCATAGCGCTCGGCAATCGTCCGCAGAGGGTCTTCCCCGTTGCGGTTCGGCTTGCGCCCGTAGCGCTCTTCGAACAACTCTGGCGACTTGTACGAAATCATGCCAATCGCTCGCGCCAGTCCCAGCCCTCTCGTCGGCTGCTCACCTGCTGCGTATCGTCCGTCTTTGAAAGACGGATCGAGCTGGATCGCCTTGCGCTGCAGATGATTCAGTGCCAGCCCCATTGCAGACAGCGGCGCCGCTCCAATCGCAATGCAATGCTCCACACGCTTGGGAAAATCCACCGCCCACTGCAGCGCCTGCATGCCGCCAATCGAGGCCCCAATCACGATGTGCAGCCGCTTCACGCCCAACTCTTCCAGCACGTGCGCCTGGGCGCGGACGATATCGCGAATCGTGACTAAAGGAAAATCAGGACCGAAAGGCTTACCGGTAGCGGGATCGACAGAAGTCGGACCAGTCGAGCCGTAACATGACCCCAGAATGTTGGTACAGATCACGCAATCGCGCTTGAGGTCGAAGACTGTGCCGAACATTTCCGGCCACCAGTCGGCCACGCGCGCCGAGCCCGACAGCGCGTGACAGACCAGCACCGCATTGTCGCGTCGCTCGTTCAATTCGCCATACACTGCGTAGCGAATCGACACTGGCTGCAGCGTCCCGCCGGCCTCCAAATTGAAGGGCGTCGCATGCGCGAACGTAAGGTCGCCCTCCCGGGCTGGTTGTAGCACCTCGCTCATTGCTACGCTCCCGCCACCGTCGCCGCCGCCTTCTTGCCAGTCGCCACCTGCAGCGCATTCTCCAGATCGGCGATGATGTCGCGCACGTCCTCGATGCCCACCGAAAGCCGCACCAGTTCGGGTGTCACTCCCGTCTCGCGCTGTTCCGACTCGCTGAGCTGTTGATGGGTGGTCGATGCCGGATGGATGACTAGCGACTTCGCATCACCAATGTTCGCCAGCAGGCTGAACAGTTGCACCGAGTTGATGAACTTCTTGCCCGCCTCGTAACCGCCCTTGATGCCGAATGTCACCAGAGAACTGGCGCCGCTAGGCAGATACTTCTTCGCCCGCTGGTAATACTTGCTGGTCGGCAAGCCGGGATAGTTCACCCACTCGACATCCGCATGGCCCGCCAGATACTCAGCCACCTTCAGTGCATTCTGCGAGTGCCGCTCCATCCGCAGATGCAGCGTTTCGGTACCCTGCAACAACAGGAACGCATTGAATGGAGCCAACGCCGCGCCGGTGTCGCGCAACCCCTGCACCCGCGCCTTGATGATGAACGCCAACGGCCCGAACGCTGTGGTGTATGACACCCCGTGGTACGACGGGTCGGGCTCGACGAAGTCCTTGAACCTGCCCGACGCAGCCCAGTCGAACTTGCCGCCATCGACGATGACCCCGCCAATCGACGTGCCATGCCCGCCGATATACTTCGTCGCCGAGTTGATGATGATGTCGGCTCCCCAATCAATCGGCCGGCAAACGTCGGAGTCGCGCAAGTGTTGTCGATCACCAGCGGAATGCCGGCATCGTGCGCAATCTTCGCCAACTCTTCCACGTCGGCGATGTCGAGCTTCGGATTGCCCAGCGTCTCGGTGTACAGCGCCTTCGTCTTCGGCCCGATGGCTTTGCGCAGCCCGTCGAAGTCATCGGCATCGACGAACTTCACCGTGATGCCCAGCTTGGGCAGCGTGTAGTGAAAAAGGTTGTACGTTCCGCCGTACAGCGACGTCGTCGAAACGATGTCATCTCCCGCCGAAGCCAGCGTGGTGATGATCAGTGTCTCCGCCGCTTGTCCCGACGCCAGCGCCAGTCCCGCCACACCGCCTTCCAGGGCCGCGATGCGCTTCTCAAACACGTCGGTCGTCGGATTCATGATGCGCGTATAAATGTTGCCGAACTCCTGCAGCGCAAACAGTCGCGCCGCATGGTCGGCATCGTCGAATACGTACGACGTCGTCTGGTAAATCGGCACAGCTCGTGCCTTGGTTGTCGGGTCCTTCTCTTGCCCGCCGTGAATGGCGAGTGTGTCGAGGTGATACTGCGGCTTCTGGTTGGCGTCGCTCATCGACTGCTCCTCTGTCTGAATTTAGCCCGGAAAACACAACGACCCACAGCTTGCTGGCTGTGGGTCGCTTGGAAACTTTGCGGCTCTTACTCTTCTCTTTGCCGCTTCAACGCGCAACCCACAGACCGGCACCCATGCACATGCACATGGCCATGGTGCAACAAGGGGTCGCGTTGTGAGTGGCGTTCAACATAATTAAGTGTCAAGTATATCGGCCCGATTTGCGATGTCAAGCCGACTCCCTGTCAGCGGTCCAGCCTGAAGTAGTGGGATTGGACTCCGATGTGCTGCTGTCGATCAAGGACTGTGTAATCGTTTTTGCGTAGCAACCACTGTGAACCGCCCAGCCTCGTTCATCGGTACGCGCAATCGCGATGTCCAATGGCTGGCCACACAGATGACATGTAATCGATTGATCGGCCACGACGCTACCTCCCATTTCGTCCCAGAGGGGTACCGGCATCGACAAGAATCTAACAATGCACCAGAAAGGCTGTCAATAGGGGCGTTACCTATGCGGCAGATTTGTAAAAAGGAAGAATCCCGACCCACCCAGCGTGCAACCCCTATGGATTTCAAACTCGGCACGGCTGTCGATTCCTGAGAACCGCCACCAATTTGGCAGTAGTGTTCGGTGCCAGACCGACAACACGCTCGTCCAGCATATAACTTGAGGTCAGTTTACGTTCAGCAAAGCTCGTGGATCCCTACTCTGGCCAAAGATGCGGGTTCGATGGGCTTTGTGTTTTTTGCCATGGCAGAGTTTGCTCGAGAGCGCGGAGAGTTCTATCGCCGACTCGATAGGCCGGACGAAAGTATTTGCCTGTCTTGCTTTCATACCGTCAGGGCATACAAATCTGAAAGACTCGAACATGCCGAAGACGAGCACCGGAGAGTTTGTGCGAACGGGATGAAAATCCGGGTAAATCTCGGCGTCGAGCCCTGAATTTCGCATTATCAAGAATGTCCGCCCGGGAATTGGTGTGTCCGATAGCAGACACACTACCGTCCCCGATAAAGCGTAGTATTCAGTTAGACATCCCTAGACGCAAGTCCGCCCGCCATGGGGCAGGTCCTCATGCGAATCCGGATGCCGGAATTTTCCGGCGTGGAGGAGCAGCATGAGTACCCCAAATTCCCACTATAAGAATCGTGTCTTAGCATCTCTCCCAAAGAACGAGCTCGATAGTTTGGCTCCTCATTTGACGCCGCTGGATCTTCCCCAGGAACTGATCCTGCTCGATGGCAAAGCCCCCTACGCATACTTCCTCGAGGACGGAATCGCCTCGGCCGTAGTCAGCGTCGCGGACGGCGGTACCGTGGAAGTCGGCGTCATTGGGATCGATGGAGTCGTTGGCCTTCCCATCCTGCTCGGTACCGGACATTCGCCCGTCCTGACCTTCATGCAGATCGCTGGTTCGGGGTTCCGCATCGAAGCGGAAACGCTGAAGACAGCCTTTGAACAGAACGGTGATTTGCGACGGCACCTGCAGAAATACATTCAGGGGTTTATGGTGCAGACTTCGCAAACCGCTGCCTGCAATCGGCTGCACAATATTGAAGAGCGCCTCGCCCGCTGGCTGCTTTCCTGTCGTGACCGCGTGTCGTCCGATCGGCTCGGCTTGACGCAGGATTTTCTCGGCCAGATGCTGGGCTCCCCACGCACCACCGTCACCCTCGCTGTCGGTCTTCTGGAGCGGGCGGGCATGATCGATCACGCCCGCGGCGTTGTGACGGTTCGCGACCGGGCGGCATTGGAAGGCGCAGCCTGCGAGTGTTACCGAATCGTGCGCGATGAATATTCGCGGCTCGGGTTGCTTTAGGTCTGGTACCAGACAGACAGAGCGACGGCCATTTATTATTGTCGGCTCAAAGTTGTACAAATTGGCCCCCGATGAGTTCCGAGCCGTTGCAACGAAAGCCTATGATCTCGTCGTCTTCCCACGACGGGCGAAAGTTGATCCTCTCGGTCGACGACGACAAAGGTGTGCTTTTCTCGCGTTATCGGTTGTTGGAAGACGCAGGCTATGCGGTTCTTAACGCTCGGACGGTGCCGACGCATTACAGCTTTTCGGCACCAATCCGGTCGACCTGGTGCTCCTCGATTACAACATGCCCGGCGTCCCCGCCGATGTAGTTGCTCAGGCGATGAAGGATTACAGACCAGACGTGCCGGTCATACTGGTGTCCGGCGCCGACGTCCCGGAACATGCACTCGCTGAAGTCAGCCGTTACATCCGCAAAGCCGAGGGTCCCGAACAGCTGTTAACCGCCATTCAGGAGCTACTGGCTTCTCGCTCAACTGCCAGTCGCGACGACCGCGAACAGGCCTCCTGAAATTTGGGTGCCCCATCCTTTCCCTGCTTTTGGGAAAGGGTGGGATCAGACTCTGTTAATTGCGCTTCACTGCTGCCCCGATTGCTGCGCTCGCGGCTCTTCCGGCTCGGGCTCTAACGGAATCGCTGCCGTTTCCGACAACTTTTCGTGACCGTCGTCGTCAAGTGCCGGACGCACGCTCACATCCACTGACAGCCGCTGCCCCGCGTGACCTTTATAGACGCCGCGTATGGGCGCCGCGTCCGAGTAATCGCGCCCGTACGCGATGCGCACGTGACGCATCCCGACCGGCTTACCCAGTGTCGGATCGAGCGGCATCCAATCCGCATCCGGCACATACGCTTCCGCCCACGCGTGCGACGCCTGGCCTCCAATCACCTCTTCCAGTTTCGCGTCAGGATTTTCTTCGTTGTGTGGAACCAGGTATCCGGACACGTAGCGGGCCGGAATCCCGCGCTTGCGCAACACTCCCAGCAGCAGGTGCGCAAAGTCCTGGCAAACCCCCGCTCCCATTTGCAGCGAGTCCGCAATCGACGAATTCACGTGGGTTGCGCCTTTCACATACTGGAAGCGCTCGTGAATCAAATCCGACGCTCGTTGCGCAAACCCGGCGACCGTCCCGTCACATCGGGCCTCAGCCTCCGCAATCAGCGGCGAAAGCTCCGGCAGGTGGGGGATAAACTTGCTGGCGGCTAGCATGTCGTAGAACTCTTCGTTCAGCTCTTCCTGTCGTTCTTCCAGTTCGCTGAGCTGTACCCAACTCGTAGCGGTCGGAACATGATGGGTCAGCACCACCGATTCCGCATGTACCCGCAACCGGCTGTGTTCGGGAAGCACGTTCACCTGGTGTACCCAGTTGCCTAAGGCATCGCGATACGAAAACGCGGGAGACGCTGGAGCGGTCGTAAGCCGAAACGACAGGCAACTCTGGTTGTCGTCATGCATCGGCCGCAGGCGGACCTCGTTATAGCTCTCCGATACCGGCCCGTCATACACAAACTCGGTCACGTGCAAAAGGTGATAGCGGTTCATGCATGGGCTCCGTAATAGAAATAGGAGTGCGCGATGTCTTCGCCGATAGTCCGGCAGTTCGCTAGAACATCCGTCAGGTAGCCGTGCAGCCCGCGGCGGAAAATGTCTTCCACCGTGTCGTATCGCAGTCCTTCCAGAACTCTGCCGGTGAGCCGTTCTGCCTCATTGGCATAAGACCCTGCATTGGTGCCGCTGATCGCCCGCAAACCCGACTGCAATTCGGTAATGCTGAAACGAATGGACCGCGGATGCTTGGGATGCAGAATCAGCATCTCCGCTACCCGCTCCGGCTCAATCGGCGAGTGATACTGACGCCGGTAAGCCTCATACGCCCCAACCGATTTCAGTACGGCCATCCACTGATGATTGTCGGCCGTTCCGGCAATCGTCGGCGTCTCCAGCAACGACTGGAATTGCAAGTCCACCAGCCGCGCCGTCATCTCCGCGCGCTCCAGCGACCACCCGATCTTGAGGAAGTCCCAGCCTTCATCGTGTGGCAACGTCGCATCCGTCACGCCAAAAAACCGGTGGCTGCCGAACTTCACCGCATCGCAGAACCGGTGCGGTCCGCTCGATATCTGCTCCGCCGGATCGAAGCGCGTCACCGAGTGATAGAGCCCGTTAATGTCTTCCCACATCTCGCGCGAAATACGGTCGCGAATGGTGCGGGCATTCTCTCGCGCCTTGGTGATGCACTGCACAATCGAGTTCGGATTATCCGCGCGGAACGCCAGAAACTCATACACTGTCTGCGCATTTGCCTCGGTATAGAACTGGGCAAAGCGCGCCTGCTCGCCCGCCATAATAATCAGCGGCTCCCAGCGCAACCGGTAAGGGGTCGCCGACTGCTCCAGCAGCATGTGATAGTTCACGTCGAGAATCCGCGCCGTATCTTCCGCGCGCTCCATGTAGCGCGCCAGCCAGAACAGCGAGTCCGCGATCCGCGACAACATCACGTTGCTCAGGATTCCTCCTGCAGTACCCAGGTGTCTTTGCTGCCGCCGCCTTGCGACGAATTCACCACCAGCGATCCCGGTTGCAGCGCCACCCTCGTCAGGCCGCCCGGAATGATGGTCACAGCCTGCCCGTCATACAAACAGTAAGGACGCAAATCCACGTGCCGCCCTGCCATCCGCTTCGCGTCAACGTCATACGAAGGCACGCGCGACAATCCGATGACCGGCTGGGCAATGTAATTCCGCGGGTCCTCTTCAATCTTCTTGCGGAACCCCTCAATCGTCTCCTCATCTGACGCTGGACCAATCAGCATGCCGTATCCGCCCGACTCTCCCACTGCCTTCACCACCAACTCCGGCAGATGCGCCAGCGTGTAGTGCAAATCGTCAGGCCGCGAACACAGGTAGGTTTCTACCGTGCCCAGAATCGGCTCTTCGCCCAGGTAGAAGCGGATGAAGTCCGGCACATACGCGCACACTGCTTTATCGTCGGCCACGCCATTCCCCACCGCATTCGCCAACGCCACGTTTCCTGCGCGATACGCACCCATCAGTCCCGGCACGCCCATCAGCGAATCTGGACGAAACACTAGCGGATCGAGGTAATCGTCATCCACGCGCCGGTAAATCACGTCCACGCGCTGCAGCCCGTGGATGGTCTTCATGTACACCACGCCCGCATCGACGATCAGGTCGCGCCCTTCGACCAACTCGACGCCCATCTGCTGCGCCAAAAAGCTGTGCTCAAAGTACGCGCTGTTGTAAATGCCTGGAGTCAGCAGCACCACTTGCGCATTCGCCTCGCCACGCGGCGACAGCGTGCGCAAAATCCGGCACAGCTCCGTCGGATAGTGATGCACCGGACGCACTTCGTACGACTGAAACGCTTCCGGAAACGTGCGCGTCATCACCTGTCGGTTCTCCAGCACGTACGAAACGCCGCTCGGCGTGCGCACATTGTCTTCTAGGACCAGGAAGTTGCCGGTCTTCGAGTCCCGCACCAGGTCAATGCCGCAAATGTGCGTGTAGATGCCGCGTGGCACCTCGACGCCAATCATCTCGCGATGAAAATGCTTGCAGGAATACACCAGCGAGCGCGGAATCTTGCGCTCTTTTAGGATGCGCTGTTGCCCATACACATCCTGCAAAAACAGGTTGAGGGCCACCACCCGCTGCTGCAGCCCGCGCTCGATCCGGTCCCAGTCCGAGTGCGGCAGGATGCGCGGGATGAGGTCGAACGGAAACAGCCTCTCCGTGCCGGTGCCGTCGCTATAGACAGTGAACGTGATTCCTTGCAGAAGAAATGCGATGTCCGCCAGATTGCGGCGGTCTTCAAACTGGCTGGCCGGCATCGACGCCAGCATCTGCAGCAGCTTAGCGTAATGGGGCCGCGGCCCGCCCGTCGGCAGAAACATCTCATCGAAAAACGCACCCGTATCGTAGCCCTGGAAGAGCCCGCGAGAGACGGCCGGAAGCGGTGCACTCGTCATGGGTTTCTAAACGTAGCAGGTCACCCTCGCCCTGCGCTAATAAGAACAATTGATAGAGCCTATCAGGAATCCCCATAGGTGAGAGCGCAGGGCTTTAACCCCGGGATCACGCGCCCGGCTCCCACCCCTGCCGACCTCGACACCCCACCTCTTCCCCCATTGTTTCCGCCCCCGTTTTGGTGTAACTTCCATCGGATACTTTCGCCAACCAGCCCATGCGGCCGACTGTTACAAATGTTTCTTTTCGCCCGTTAGTCACGTTTTCAGGTGATAGCGGTCACCGCGCAGAAGCTCAATCGGGAATCAAATACTCTGTTTGCCAAGTTCCCGCTCAAATGTGACGAGATTCTTGGCCCACGAGTGTGTTTCTTATCAAAAGCAGCAAGGTTCGAGGAGGACCTTTTATGACAGTAGGAATAATGCAGTCCGGGATTAAGACCCCGGGCGACTACATCAACGAAGTAATGGGACTAGTCAAAGCCAAAAACCCCGCCGAGCCCGAATTCCACCAGGCCGTGCAGGAAGTCATGGAGTCGTTGCGTCTTGTGTTGGAGAGACACCCCGAGTACATCTCGGAGCGGATTCTCGAGCGCATCACCGAACCCGAGCGCGTCCTCATGTTCCGCGTCCCGTGGTTTGACGACCATGGCACCATCCAGGTCAACCGCGGCTTCCGCATCGAGATGAACAGCGCCATCGGCCCCTACAAGGGCGGTCTCCGCTTCCACCCCTCGGTCAACCTGGGCATCCTGAAGTTCCTCGCCTTCGAGCAGGTCTTCAAGAACTCGCTCACCACGCTACCCATGGGCGGCGGCAAGGGTGGATCCGATTTCGACCCCAAGGGCAAAAGTGACAACGAAGTCATGCGCTTCTGCCAGAGCTTCATGACCGAGCTCAGCCGCCACATCGGTCCCGACACCGACGTTCCCGCCGGCGACATCGGCGTGGGCGGACGCGAGATCGGCTTCCTCTTCGGCCAGTACAAGCGTCTGCGCAACGAATTCGCCGGCGTGCTCACCGGCAAGGGCCTCGCCTGGGGCGGCTCGCTCATTCGTCCCGAAGCCACCGGCTACGGCTGTGTGTATTTCGCCAACGAAATGCTGAAGTCCCGCAAAGACACGCTCGAAGGCAAGCTCTGCCTGGTTTCCGGCAGCGGCAACGTCTCGCAGTACACCGTCGAGAAGCTGCTTGATTTCGGCGCCAAGCCGGTCACCGTCTCCGACTCCGACGGCGTTGTCTACGATCCCGACGGCATCGACCGCGAGAAGCTGGCCTTTGTCATGGATCTGAAGAATGTCCGCCGTGGCCGCATCCGCGACTATACCGACCAGTACAAGAAGGCCATCTTCATGCCGTCCGACGTGAAACTCGGCTACAACCCGCTGTGGAACATCAAGGCGGATTGCGCGTTCCCGAGCGCCACCCAGAACGAAATCAACGTGAAGGATGCCACCAACCTCATCAACAACGGTTGCAAGCTGGTTGCCGAGGGCGCGAACATGCCAAGCACGCTCGAAGCCACCAAGCTGTTCCTCGAAGCCGGACTGCTCTATGGCCCGGCCAAGGCAGCCAACGCCGGTGGAGTCGCAACCTCAGGTCTGGAAATGTCGCAGAACAGCATGCGCCTGACCTGGACCCGCGAGGAAGTGGACGATCGTCTGCACAAGATCATGATCGCCATCCACAAGAACTGCTACGAGACGGCCGAAATGTACGGCACGCCCGGCAACCTCGTGAACGGCGCCAACATCGGCGGCTTCTTGAAGGTTGCCAACGCGATGTTGGACCAGGGGCTGGTGTAACTCCCGCTAGATTGGTGGTAATTTCGCGGCGCTCTCCACAGGGCGCCGCTTTTCTTTGGCTGGAAGCACTAGGCTTTAGCATCCCCCCGAGCCCGCAGGGCGCCATTTGTGTCAGCCGTGGGCATCGCCCGCAGCGGCGATCTTTGCGTAAATCGTAAGGAAGCGTCTTCCACCAAAGAGTACACTCCACTGCAGATACGACAGAAGTTACAATCGGACGACACCGTTGGGTCCGACACAAACGGCGCGTGTGGGTTCTCCAAGGAGGCTGTCGATGAGCAACAGCGACATCTCAAACAGTATGAGCAACGAGGCAGCCCCGGCCGTCGTTGCCTTCCGCAACGTCAAGTCACGTTTTCTTGCGGGTCTGGCTCCCGCTGAGGTGAAGACTGTACTCTCCGCCGCAAAACTGCGCCGCTATCTCGCAGACTCTGTAATCGTGAATCAGGGAAACCCAGCCGAGCATTTATTCGTCCTCACGAGCGGACGCGCACGCTATTTCTATATAACGCCCGACGGCCGCAAGACCGTCCTGTTTTGGATTCCGCCCGGTGAAATCTTCGGAGGAGCAGCGCTGCTGTCCCGGCCTTCCCTGTATTTGCTCAGCACCGAAGCCGTCAAGCCAAGCTCGATGCTGGTGTGGGATCGCGCTACCATACGGGACCTGGTTACCAAATATCCCCGCCTGGCTGACAATGCACTGTTGACCACGTTCGACTATCTCGTGTTGTATCGGGCTATCCACATCTCCCTGACCTGCCACTCCGCACAACAGCGGCTGGCCCATGTGCTCGCTAATTTGGCCACAGGCATCGGGCAGAAAGTTCCCGAGGGCATTGAACTCGATGTGCGTAATGAGGAGTTGGCCAACGAAGCCAACGTCACACCTTTCACCGCCAGCCGCATGCTGAGTAAATGGCAGCGCCAGGGCCTGTTGCGCAAGCGTCGTGGAAAGATCCTGCTGCGCTCCCCAGAGCGACTCTTCCTACAGGAAGACTGAAGCAGTTTACGATTAGTCTCCCTTCCTGCTCATTCAACTCATTGCCCGCGCGCAAGTTTCAGGATGCACTCGGGCAACGACACGGCAAGTGTTTTCGTTCATTCTTAAATAACGACGGGCGATTACCGTTAGCTTTCGAAAAACGAATCGCTCGCAAGTCTCTCATAACAATCAACATTTAACCGTGACGAAGGGCTATTGTGAGCCAATAGCCATCTTAATCTGAAAGGACTTACAAAATGCGCTCATTGGGCTTTTTCGCTCTTGTACTCATGCTCTCAACCATGGCGTTCGCGGGAAACATCGATTTCGACTTTAGCTATGACGTCGTGGGACAAGGGCACGTCAGCGGAATCCTCAACACAACCACGACTGGCGAACCCAGTGGCACCTATCTCGTGACCGGAGCTACTGGTAGCTACCTCGGCGGTGAGTCAATCACAGGAGTGTTTGACCCATCCACGCAAAGCGGTGGTGTACCCGGTATGACCTTCAACAACTTGCTGTACGTGTCTGGCGCTCCAACGCTCGTAGACATCAACGGCATCGCGTTCCAGATCAACGGCGACAACAACATTCTCGATGGCGTAAACCTCTATTACAACGGGGGTTACATCAATGGCACGTTGAACAGTGACGGAACTGTTGCCTACAACCCTGCGGTGGAGAACCTTCAGTTTGGCTCCGGCTTGGCCAGCCCTACCGCCACTCCTGAACCGGGCACCCTCCTCACCTTGGGTACTGGCCTTCTCGGGCTGGCGGGACTGGCGCGGAAGCGGTTGTTCAGCTAAAAGTTTAGGCGAGCGGTGTTACGCAAGAAGCGTGAACGGGCGTAAACGCACCCTGAGAAACAAAGCCGAGAGGAGTGGGAATTTTCCCACTCCTCTTTTTGTTTGCCTGTCCCTGCTCCTTGCTCATGCGCAACCGGCAGGATGCTCTCGTGCAACGACACGGCAAGAGTATTCCTTCATCCTACTTCTGCACGTAGACCGGAAGGCGGGCTTCGGTCTCGTATTAGACCAACCTTGGAGATGATTAATTGAAATTCGCGCTCACCTTCGTATTGCTTGCTCTGCTGGCCAGACGGGCGCTAAATCTGAACCGATTCCGGTCATTGCGACGCAATCGGCGTCACGCTTCTTTATTCGGTTCCTTCTGAATTAAGTGGTAGTCTGCGGCCTTCCAGAGCCGGGCCACAGGCCCGGGCACCGTGCCTGTCCCGCCTCATTGCTCATGCGCAATGACCAGGATGCCCGCAGACAACGACTTGGCAAATGTTTTGTTTGATCCTTGTAACTAGGTTCAAATCTTCGAGTGTGAATATGAGGCAAGCATTACTTTGAGTACGAAGAAAAAACTTGCTCGGACTTGGTTCGGCGGTCCCGAAAGAGTCACCGAGCGACGCAACGCACAGCGCTATCAGCGGGAGCCTGTGGCGACGATTCGGTGGCTGGGAACCGACGGGATTCTCCACGAGGCGTATGGTACGGTCCGCGATTTAAGCATATGCGGGGTATATGTTAAAACCCGTGCCGTGCTGCGCGTGAGCGATATCGTGGAACTGGAGATGACTCCGCCGGACCTGACTCTCTACGGGCCAGAAATGCGTTTCGAAGGCAAGGTGGTGCGGACCGACAAGCGTCTGGGCCAACGTGGTTATGCGATCGCGGGTCTTCTCCATCTGTGCTGATGGCGGTTGAAGCGCCACGTTCAGCCCGAATAATTGGTCAGCCGCATACCTGGTGAGGGCAGTCTCAAGGCGTCTTGCGCAAGAGCCGTGCCAAGATCCGGCTGCGCTTCCCCAGAGCGGCTCGTCCCATGGGGGTACTACGATGGCGAAAGGCCATCCTCGAACGCATGCGCCAACTGCGCAGCCAAGGATTGACCTATCGCAGGTGTTTCTGGTGGTGAAGGCAGATGGAATGCTATCGCGCCACGGCTTCCCGGATCGATCCAAATTGGCGCTGGTAGGTTGCTCGTGGGCAACTCGCAGGCTGCTTGCGGACAACGACTTTACGCCTACATATGCGTAAAGATAAGCACAGATGAAAGTAATCATCAAAAGTATCTTCGTTGTGGTGATCGTTGCAATCTTTGCCGTTGCAATCTTTGCTTACACGAATCCGTTGGCGCTCAACAAAGCGTCCAATTCCTTCGCAGCAGGTTTCACTCGCAACAGCTCCGGTCTGACCGAGGTGACTTCCGGTTTGTCGTGGCCCATAGTTACCGAGTCAGCCGACTACTCCGTTCAAACCAGCGACTTTTCGACTCCCAGCACCCATGGCAATTACCTAGTGCTTACAGGACCGGTCTCCCGCACCTTCACCTTGCCCAATCCGCCTCCGCCTAACGGTAGCTGCGTCGCGATTGGGGACTTTGCGCTTGCAGGCATCGCCAGCAACGCGAACGTATATCTGACCGTCAGCTCAAATGGCCTTCCGGTCGATGGGACCACTCAACCTGCGACGCAGTCTCAGGTCGGTTGGGAATCCACCCTGTATTGCTCGGACGGTAGCGGTTACTGGCGAATGGGACATGCGGTGACGACCCCAAGCACAATTGGACCGTGGCTTAAGACAGTTGACACCGGGACTACGAACGCCCTGAAGACAACTTTTGTTCACGGCATGAATTTTGGAATGAGTCCCGGAACAATGTTCTACATACTCCCAATCAATTCCAATACGTCTTCGACGGTAACATTGAGCGTGAACGGCTATCCCGCGAAGAACGTTTTCAAGTTCGGCAATGAGCCACTGGCGCCTGGAGATTTGACAATCACAGCGTATGCCCACGTTTTTTACGACGGAACGAATTGGCAGCTACTCAACCCACAAACCGCTAAGGGAACCATCACGTCGGTTACGGCGACAGCCCCTCTGGTTTCAACCGGTGGTGCAACGCCGAATATATCTTGCCCAACTTGCATCACCACCGCTGCGCTTACCGGCACGACCCCGAGCATCGGGGGCACCGCGCTGACCGCCGGAAGCTGCACCTCGGGAACCGCTACCGTCACTGGCGCTACAGTGGGCCATCCCGTCCTGGTAAGTGCATCGAATGGTTCGCTACCGAATGGGCGGACTATTCTGAGCGCTGCGGTCACCGCTCCCGGAACAGTGACAGTTCAATTGTGCGCGACGGCAAGATACACTCCAACGGCGAATACCTACAACGTCGCAACTCAATAACAGCACCGCACTACGGTGAGTTCAGATCGAGGGCTGAAACAGTTTGGCCGTAACTCCTCACGCTGTCTTTCCCGGCTCATTGCTCACGCGCAACTAACAGGATGCCTTCGGACAACGACACCGCAATTCTTTTCCTTCATTCTTGTGACAAGGGATAAAAGCCTTAAGTCTTGTGCAAGGAAAAGAGATGAGAATGACGAAACGAATCATGGTGCTTCTGGCACTCTTGACAATCAGTGTGGCCGCGAGTGCGACCAAGGTACCCATGACATTTAACTCGGCTGTGGGCGGAAGCTACAATGGCGCTGATACCTATCCGTATGACTTAACGGTGAACGGACAGGACCAGTGGCTGATGTGCATAAGCTACAACGAGCACATCACCAATTCTGAGAGCTGGACGGCAACCGTGTATACGGTTCAACAGTACGGACAATATGTCCTCGGCAATGTCACGGAAGCCGATAAGCTGGCGTGGCTATACCTTCAAGCCGAAACTGCCGAAAACGCCAACAACCTAACGCTTGCAGGTGAGTACAACGCCGTGGCCTGGAATCTCCACGAAAACGCCCCGAGCCTGGCTGCCGATCAAATCGCCCTGGGCATCTATGCCAACCTACCCAACCTGACCTTTTCTCCCGGAGAGTTCTCGAACGTGTACTTCTACGTACCGGTATACCGGACTGAAAGCTGGCAGTGGGAGACCCCCCAGACGTTTGTGGGAGCGGGAACGGTGGGAATTACAGCTGGCACGACACCGGAGCCCGGCACGCTGTTGACGCTGGGTACGGGTTTGTTGGGATTGGCCGGACTGGCCCGGAAGCGCTTATTTTAAGGGTTTCCAGCAAGGTGTAGCTCGAGTTCCCCCTCGGGGGAAGGCGGGTGGCGCGCCCGGCACCCCATACTTCCTGAAGAGTCTCAAGGCGGGGCACCCCCATCCGGCCCTCCGTGGCCGGAGCCCGCCCTGGGCGAAGTCGAAGGTGGCGGGCGCTCCCGGGCCCAAACTCGCAACTTTCCGGTGATTTTTCAGCGGTGCCGGGAGACGGCTACCGCCGGGCAATATTGGTCACATGAAGGTCGCTGATCGACGCGCAGTGCTGCACAATCGTCGGTCCCTGGTCCTCATCTTTTTGGGGGCCGGCCATCGTGACCGTTTCTCTGGTTGATTCATCCTGCTCAGACTTGTAATCGACAACCACGCTGACCACCGTCGTCTGGTTCCGCTTCAAGTCTCGCAGTTGCAACTGGCACTCCCCGCTTCCGCCAGAAGCACTGCCCAACCACCGGTATTGCACGTCGTGATTATTGGACGTGATCCAGTCTGACCAGTTCTGGGCAGATGCTGAACCCGGCAAGCACCCTAGTGCGAACAACCCGACGGCAACGACTGCTAGCTTCATGAATGGCCTCCCATCGGCGGACGATCACCGCAATCTTACACGGGACGGCCCGGTGGTCCACAATTGCCTTCCGTTGGCAATATGGGCTTCTTCATTACACGGCAGGCGAGCAACGGGCTCCGAATCCGCATCCACGCTTATCACACTGCGCCGTGACCCATGCACTTTCGCTCTGAGTCCTGACGCGTAAACCATGTATCGCGAGGACTGGGATTTGTGTCCCTTATCGGTTCGCGCAGAGACGGCGGACTCGTAACAGTTCTTTGAAATCTCCCGACGAACGGGAAATATGGAATATGGAATAATGTCTTGTCGTACTTGTATGTAAAGTATGACAACCAAACTGCATAATTTGTATCTGTTGTATGACCAATTTCGGCGGCGAAAAATGCCCGAAATCGCGCTTAACCCTTTTGGTATCACATGGATACGTATAAGTTATATATTTATCAATCGTTTGCGAACAATTTCCGCCCAACCCATTGATTCTAAACAACCGTGAATCACGCGTTTACGAGTTTCACTTGGGAAGCGCAACCGTCCCGCTCACCGGGAAGTCGGCCTCGGACTTCGAGGTCGTCTCCGAAGGCTGTGCAGACCCCACACTCAGGTGATACGCCCCCGGCAAGATGGATCTTTGGCCCTTGGCATCGACCGCCGAGAGCGACCGTGGACTCAACTCCAGCGACACATCCCGGCTCTCACCGGCATTGAGGTGCACCCGCTGAAAGCCGACAAGAGAGTAGGTGGGACCATCGGTCTGTGGCGTTTTCAGATAGGCTTCCACCACTTCGTCGCCACCAACTTTGCTTGTGTTGGTAACGCTGACAGTGGCTGTGATGGGCTGGCCCGCCGGAACGCTAGCGCTCGAGAGTTTGACCGGGCCATATTGAAAGGTCGAATAGCTCAGTCCGTATCCAAAGCCCCAGAGCGGTTTGCCCGTGTAATAGCGATAGGTACGGTTCTTGAACGAGTAGTTGGTGAACGCCGGCAAATCGCTCGTACCGGCATAAAAAGTTACTGGCAACCGCCCTGCTGGATTGTTGACGCCCGCAAGCGTCCGAGCAATCGCAGTTCCGCCATCTACGCCCGGATACCAGGCCTGAAGGATCGCAGCCGCATGTTCCTTCGCCCAGGTCAGTGCGAGCGCACTGCCGCTCAGGGACACAACGATCACGGGCTTGCCGGTCGCGCCCAGCGACTCCACCAGGTGCTGCTGTGCTGCCGGAAGATCAATGCTGGTGCGGTCTCCGCCGTCGAAGCCTTCGATCTTGATCGGCATCTCCTCGCCCTCGAGTCCAGGCGAAAGGCCCACGAAGGCCACGACGAGATCCGACGCCTTCGCTGCCGCAACGGCTTCGTCGATCAGGGCCTGCGGAGGAGCCTCCCAACTCAAGGTGACACCGCCTCCGGACTGATCGCCCGAGTGGCTGTATTCGAGCCGGAAGTCGTGCGGGTTGGTGTCGGTGAAGGTGACCTCGACCTTTGCCGGCTTCGAATCCGACATGTTCGGAGGTGCAGTACTGTTCGCTCCTGTTGGTTTCGGATTCGGTTTGCCGCTATTGAGATCACCTTCGGCAAGGACCTTGCCGTCGAGAACAAACCGGTACGTCTCTTTGGGTGAATAAGGAAATGCCGATTCGGGCTCGACCGTAAAGATGTACTTGCCCGTTGCCGGAACGCGAATCGCGCCCGACCAGCGAACCGAGTAGGTGTAAGTCAGAACTTCGGGTGTGGGGGTGGCATTGTCCCAGTCATGCTGAATCTCAGGCTCGGTTGCGACGTGGACTGGACGGCCGGTCCAGTCGGGAGTGGCGAAAAACTCGGTGCGCAGTCCGCTGCCGAATGCGGTGCGAGGCACCGGAACGCTGGTTCCGTTAGCAAGCGTCGCGCCCTGTGCGTAATGGATCGTGGATGCGTGGAATTGCTTAGTAATTCCATCCAGTGGACTCACAGGATGCAGCGGTTGCCCGTTGTAGTTGCCTTCGAGCGAGACCAGCAGATCGGCAGTCGGCCCGATGACAGCAATGTCATGAGGCGCTTTACTGATCGGCAAAGCACCATTGTTGTTCTGCAACAGTACCATCGACTCTTCGGCAGCCTTAAGGGCAATCCTGCGATGTTGCTCAGAGGCAACGGTAGAAAACGGAATGCGATCCAGAGCGCTGTCCCCTGGCGGATCGAAGAACCCAAGTTGCATGCGCGCCGTGTACAGGCGCTCTGCCGCAGCGGTCACCAATGCCTCGGAGACAACCCCTTGGCGCACCGCATCGGCCAGAGTGTTGAAGCCCGGCGACCAGATGCTGCAAGAGAGATCGGTACCGGCCTTGATCGACAGTGCCGATGCATGCAAGATGTCGGGCGCATTATGGTGTCCATTAGCCACATCCACAATGGCGCCACAGTCGGAAACCACGAAACCCTTGAATCCCCATGCATCGCGCAGGTGGTCTTTCAAGAGCATCGTGTTGGTGCAAGCTGCCGCCTCATCGATGGCGTTATAGGCACACATCACCGATTTCACGTGCCCATCGACCACCGTGGACCGAAATGCAGGCAGGTAGGTTTCTTCCAGGTCGCGCGGGTTTACATCTACGTTGAAACCGTGGCGAAGCGACTCGGGGCCACTGTGCACGGCGAAGTGTTTGCTTGTGGCGACCGCTTTCGGATGATCGGGATCGTCGCCCTGCACTCCGGTAACGAATGCCACACCCATCTTGCCGGTCAGAAATGGATCTTCTCCGTACGTCTCCTGACCGCGTCCCCAACGCGGATCGCGGAAGATGTTGATATTGGGAGACCAGAACGTGAGACCGTAAAAAATGCGGTGATTGCCCTCGCGCTGCGCCTGATTGTATTTTGCTCTGCCCTCGGTGCCGATTACGTCACCCATCTGTTGCACCATCGGCGTGTCCCAGGTAGCGGCCATACCGATCGCCTGCGGGAAGACCGTCGCGTAGCCAGCTCTGGCAACTCCACGCAGCGCCTCACTCCAGGTCTGGTAATCCGGAACCCCCAGACGCGGAATCGCGACAGCCCAGTCCTCCAGTTGCGAAGCCTTCTCGTCGAGCGTCATGCGATTCACGAGGTCATGGGCGCGGGTGGCGGCCGGAAGTGAAGTATCCAGATAAGCGGGCGGTTTGTTTTGTGCGAATGAAACGAGGGAGGCGAGCACTATGACTGCGAGCACGGCACGTTGCATCAGGACAACTCCTGTACGCAGATTAGTTACTGTAAGCAATTCGATCTTGCTGATAAACAAGCAAGTCAGTGTAACTCTTCCACGATTTACAGTAATGTCGCAGTTGTATCGGAACCGCTCTAGTCTTAATGTAGTGACTAGCGTGGGGTGGGAATGGCACAGGTTTTTACCGTTTCCCTGTCCTGGGTTCCAGCTGAAGCCGAACGGTGTCAGGCGGACCACATCTCTCACCCCAGCGGATCTGTTCCAAGCGGCGATGCGGGGTGTTTCGTGTCATTCGCCCAAGACTAGAGTCCCTTTCGGCCCGACGATCGTCGCTCGCAGGTGCGGTGTTACTCCACTCCCGACATCCACGGAGATTCCCAGCTTATGGAACTCCGCTGATAGTGCTGGGCTATTTGGGCTGACTACCTTAAGGCCCTCGAGTTTGCAGCCCATCGGCGCGTCCGCGGAGGGATGCACCGTGTCGGCTCCCCACTGGATGAAGAACGGCAGCAGGCCATTGCGGTCGTTGTCGAGATTGAGTGTCTGCCAGCGGAGCATCTTGCCGTCGGGGCGCGCCCGCGAACCCGGCGTTGGCCCCTCAAAGAGCATACCCGCGTTTTTCCAACGCTCCGCTACTCCCACAATGTCAGACGTATGTACGGCCCAATCCACGAGCCGCGGTGCAGCAAGTTGTTTCAACATTACAGGCAACTCCGCCCGAGTCGTGGGAATTCCGGTTTGCGCCGGATCGGGCGCGATGACTTCGAGATAATGAAGCGGCCCCAGCGACAGCAGGGCATTGCGAGTTCCTCGTCCGGGATGCACTCCGCCCATCGCGGGCCGCACGCCAGTCTGCTTTTCCACGAAAGTAATACCCTGGTCCAGATCGCTACAACCGAGAAGAAGATGATCGAGCATGGAAGGGACCTTTTCGGCCGCCCACAAATTTCGAGGCACAATCACCGCGCAACCGGCGATGATGACGAACTCCCGGCGCGAAATCACTTCTATACTCCTTTCGGAGGACGCGAAGGAGCTGCCGAAAACATATCTACTGCCCACCGATGCTGTTCAGCAATTTCTCCGCGGCTTCTCCCGGATCCTGCGTCGCGAAGCTTTCGTCCAAGACGATTAGCGAGACCGCCGGGTCGATTTCCTCCAGCACTTTCCGGGTCGGCCGCCCGTAGACGCTTTGCATGTTGGCGGAGATCACCACTTTTTTTGCTTTGGTCGCTTTCAGCAGGATCTTCGCGTCGTCGATGTTTGCGGTGGCCAAGGCGTTGTATCCGGAGTTCAGCAGCACCTCCTTCATAAAGGACCGGACGTCCGACGATTCGAACAGACACAGCACGCGTGGACGGGAATCTCCGCCAATTCCCTTGGAATAGCGCGATCCCAGATAAGCGGCCGTAATGGCTTCTTCCACCGTGTCATAGGTCTCAAACAAAGAAATGATCTTGGTCATCTCGAGCACCCTGCGAATCGGCGCCGGCACTCCGCTGAGTTTGATGTCCCCGCTCTTCGAGCGGGCGGTGTGCATGAGGCGAGTCAACGCACCCAATCCGCTGCTGTCGACAAACTCTACCTGGTCGAGTTGCATCACGATGTGGACGTACTTCGCGAACGAATCCCCGACGAAAGCGTGCAGCGCGAACACTTCTTTTCCGGCGACAATTCGCCCCTGGCACTGAATGACCAGTACATCGCCTATGGGGCGGCTTTCCAGATGCAATGGCATGATGCCTCCGGACTTCTGAACCTGTTTGGCTACTGAGTCACGGAGTGTACACCAACTCATCCGGTCAGAACCAGCGAGCAACTCTCGATCGGTCGATTGGTAATTCCTGACGTGCGGTTATGCGCCGGTTACTTCGAGTTCGAGCTTTTCCTCGCGATAGAGGACCGCGATATGGCGGCAAGCAGTATCGACGACCATCGCCAGCATGACCGGGATTGCTATTGCCCCTGCGACGTCGAAGAGCAGGAAGTTCTTGCCGAGGATGAACGCATCGGGATGAACCATCAATGCAACGTTGCCGACGATCAGCAGGATACGGATTTCTGTTGGACCGAAGATGCCGTGTGACACATGGAAGTGCCCCATCGTATAGGTCGCGAGGAAGCTCTCGACTGAGAGCACGTAAAAACCGACCAGGAGGCCGGCGGCAATCTGCCAATGCACGTAGCCCGACAAGGCCAAGCCGCCCATCAGCACCAGCGCCCCGAAGGTGTCGCTGACGTGGTCCACGTAAAATCCGTAGCGCGGACGCTGCTGATCGCGCACCCGCGCCAAGGTTCCGTCGAGGCTGTCACCGAGCCAGTTCAGTACGATAAAGAAGTTCACCAGCCATAGCGCGCGCCCGTCTCGGGCGGAGAGCGCGTATGCAGCGCCGGCAAGAACCTGTGCAACGAAGCCCAGCGCAGTGAGGTGATCGGAGTTGATAAACCTCGTGGTATGAGTGGCCATCCAGACGAGTACTCGCTTCTCGGCATCCGCTGTGAGTGCCTTGTGGACGCGTAGAGCCTTGACGAAGCCGCTCTGGCGGCGGTCCGCTATTTTCGCTTCCCTTACCTGCACTTCGCACAATTCGTTCATTGCTCCGTCTCCTTTGCGGTCCTCTCCGTCAATGCGCTTCGAGTGGCTTGCATGGTGAATTCCAGCGACTCCCGAGGGAGTTCCTCAACCAAGGGTGCGGCCAGCCATCCCAAACCACCGGGAATGTCACGCGTTAGCGAGACTGCCTCACACTCGATCAGCAACCCACCAGGCACTTCCATGAAGCTCCAGTAAGAATTCAGCCGCCAAAGGTAACCGTCGTCATCGCCTTCCTTCATGTGGTGTTCCCCAACGCTGCCCGCCGCGTCGACTTCCCAGATATGCGTGTTCCGGGAAGCGCTTATCCGCGATTCGAGTCGACCGAACGTGTCTGCACGTCCCAGACACCATCGGGCACGACAGTCACGACCTTCTTCCGTTTCATGCGTATGGCAAGCGACGCCGCACCAGCGCGCTCCCAGAGGACACGTGACGAAACGATCTCGGGACCATAGTGACGAGGAAGGCCGTTGTAGTCCTTCAGCAGGTCCGCCATGTCTCTCGACCTGGCACCGGCAACAAAGGCCGTTCCCCTCCAGTGGTGCAGCAATCCGCCGGGTACTGGCTTTGGCCGGTCCAGTACAGACTCGATCACCACGGTTCCCGACCTCAGTTCTGAGATCATTTGCGACCGGTGTGACTGACTGCCATTCAAGACCGCGATGAAGGTTTCCGGGCTCCCATGCTGTCTATCGATCCGGGTTTCCACTATGGCGTCATATTGGTCAAAGGCTTGTAGCCCATTGGGCTCCAGCCGGGTGGCCGCTCCGGGAGTGAGCAGCAGGAGAACGGCTGCCGACGAGCCCATTGCAAATCGCGCTGCGCGTTTCATGGGGGAAGAATCAGGGAAGCGGCTCGCTTCCGCAATGCATCAAAGCTCAATTGCGTCTCATTCATACCTCATCGTGCAAGTTATTGGAGTAAAAGCGGTTGTCGTCATTCATCGAGCGGGCTCCATTGGCGGGCACTGGCTTGCCCTAGCTCACGCAGGTAGACTGGATTTCCGCCCATGACGGCCGAAAGTCAACGCCGGATTTTTCGCTTCGGAGTCTTCGAGGCCGACGAGGCCACCGGCGAGTTACGCAAGCACGGCGTCCGCCTCAAGCTCCATTCGCAGCCATTTCAGTTGCTGGTGATGCTTCTGGAGCGACCAGCGGAGCTGGTCACGCGCGACGAGATGCGGCGCCGCTTGTGGGGCGACGACACCTTTGTGGACTTCGATCACGGCCTGAACACGGCGGTGAATAAGCTGCGGGAAGCGCTCAGCGACTCAGCCGCGCAGCCCCGGCATATCGAGACTGTCGCCGGCAGGGGCTATCGCCTCATCTCAGCGGTGACGATCGCGCAACCTGTGACACGAGAAGTTTCCCAGATACGCAGGACAGAAGATTCGGAGCCACGCCCCGATATTCCGTCTCTAGCAATACAAACTGTTCCTGCCGCTCCGGTAACGGAGCCGGAAATCGCAGCGGTTCACACGATTCTGGTCGCTCCGGACGAGCTTCCGGTCGCGCCGCGCGTGTTGGTGCGGACCTTGCTACTGCTGACACAGGCGATGTATCTAGCATTCTACGTTTCCGCCTTGGCCAATCTCGACGAAATCCGCGGGATATTTGCGGACTCTCAACTGCCGTCACCAACCCTGCTGCTGGCATTGCTGGTGGCCAGCGCGGTGGTTCTCATTCCAGTGCGGCTCTATCTTTTCGCAGCGGTCGCCTTCGATTTCTCTCAACTGCCAGAGAAATTCCGACGACTATTTCCCGTGCTGCTGATTATGGATCTGCTTTGGGCGTTGTCGCCGTTTCTGCTGATCCATCACATCAATATTGGCCTGGCGCTCGCAATGACTGCGGCTCTGGTGTACCTACCGTTTGCTCAGCGATCGCTGATACTTATGTTTGCGCGGGAACATAAGGCGCCGACCGCTTAGAGTTCGTGTCGCCGGCTAAACCGGCTCAAGACATTCATAAAAACCAGGTGGACGCCGAGCTGAAGCTCGGCTCTACCTAGCGCTTCTACTTGAACTTTCCTGCTACTTCTTTGATCAGCGTGATCACCTGCAAGACATAGCCGATGCTGAGGACTCCCGCAACTTTGCGATTAAAGGGGAAGACACTGGTCTCGTAGACATCGCTGGCTACGACGTGCAGATCTCGCAAGGTCTTCAGGTCTTCGATGTTCGCGATGCGGAAGTCGGGCTCGCCCAGTTGGGTTTCGGTCTTATTCAGGACCGTATTGAGCAGTCGTTCCACCGGAGCAAGGTGGGTCATTTGGGCCCGGCGGATTTCGCGCGTGACATGGATGAGTGGCTGAATCACAATCCACGGGATAAAGACCACTACGCCAATTGCACCCAGCCAAATTCCGGGAAAGTCCTCGATGCCCAGGTATCCGTGCCAGAGCGTGACCCAAGCGGCAAGAGCGCACAAAATGCAGAGCGCAAGTAGCAACAGGAGAAAGTTTCCCAGGCTGGCAAATCCATTCGAGCCGTCAGGATGAAACGGACGCAGCTTGATGCCCTTGCTGATCAACTTGCTGATGGAATGCTGACCTACAGCCAGCAGATAGAGAGCATGCATTCCGTAAAACATCGCCAGCGGAATCGTCAACGCCAGCACCAGGCCCGCGTTCCCGTAGGCTGGATTGCCCCACCAGCCGATATTGACTTTGCCATCAAGATAGAGGGCAGCTCCGCAAAATGCGGCGATCAGAGCGAACAGCACCATGACCCAAATGCTACTCAACTGGCGCTCCGCCCGGCGACTTTCTGCATGCACTTGGTCTTCCGTCACGTTAAGAAGTTCGGGATTGGCGACGGAGTTGTAGACACCGTCGAAGCTGTCGAGTGCTGTGATGGCCACCGCGCCGCCGATAGAGATCACCACGGCCATGAGCAGATGCGTGGAGTCACGCAGGTACGGCAGTGTGACCGATGGCCGGTCGCCTACGTGCTTGGCCAGCCAGATAATCTGCGGGGGTAACAGTTTTTGCTGCGCGGCGGTGGCGCTGATTAGGACCCCTTCAAAAGCGCAAAGCACCAGTGGAACCAAGTAATAGACCGCAAAAATAACCACTCCCCACAGGGCGTGGGGCACGTCGAATCGCCGGCTGAGAGCACCGATCACGATGAAGTGATCCAACAGCGATTGTGGTGGCTTTTTTCTAGTCAAAGTGAGTGTTCGCCCCTGTTCAACATTGCTTCGCCGAAGCGCGAAGATTGCGGCGAATTATAGCGCACGCGGTGGGTAACATCGGCATGCTTTCGTCGCGCCAGTGGCAGTTCGACGGTGGTGGAGGACGTTTTCGTCTGCTACGCTCTACGCCATGCAGGACGGATACACAGACTTGCCCGCCGGTAAGCTGGCCAATATCGTCACCTACCTCGAGATGCGCGCCCGGCCGGTCGAGCTGGCGACTCCTACAATGTCAGAGTTCGTGGTACGGCGCGTTGTGCATCCCGATCTCGATTGGTATCGGAAGCTTTATCGCGAAATCGGTGAGCCGTGGTTGTGGTTCAGCCGGTTGCGCCTGTCCGACGACGAACTCCGCGCCATTTTGCACGATCCCGCAGTTGACGTGTTTGCCTTGTCTTATGCGGGCGCTGATCAGGGGTTACTCGAGTTCGATCGGCGCAGATTCCCAGATATTGAGCTGGCGTTTTTCGGTGTGACATCGGCTCTTATCGGCAAAGGCGCTGGGCGCGCCCTGCTGGCGCACTGCCTCCCGTTGGAATGGGCGCACCAACCTCAGCGCATATGGCTGCATAGCTGCACGTCCGACCATCCTGGGGCGCTAGCCTTTTACATGAAGTTCGGATTCGTGCCCTACAAGCGAGCTATTGAAATCGAGGACGACCCTCGGGTCACGGGTGAGATTCCGCCGGGGGCTGCGCCGCAAATACCGCTGATTTAGACCCATCGATCTTTCTTTTTTCACTGTCAAAAATCCGCTGAATCAATGGTTTAGGAGGAATTTTTGGGCAAAATCCGTTGTTTCTTAGACTTACGGGCAAAATATTCTTTTTAAACAGCTTAGCGGATGGCCAGCGTAGGCTGGATCGGTCTCCTGCATCAGGTTGTCAAAGATCCTATTCGGTCCGCAGCATGGGTGCGGCGTGACGAGAGACACTTCTCCCTCCCCTCACGATCTTAGTTACAGGAGAAGAGACGGGGTGCAAAGGGCGTGCATCACGGCGCCCTGTGATAAGGTCTGGGCCGCGGATTGGATCAAGGCACAATTCACCACGGAGACACAGAGGACACGAAGAAGAATCAGGCAAGAGTCAAAGGCAAATTCAGCCGCGGATTTTCACGGATCAGAACGAATAGAAACCAGGGGAAAGGTTTGACGTCGTTTTGGCATTAACCCGAGGGCGAGAGAATCTGTGTGAGTACTCTTTCGTCCCCCGGGGGACTCGGACCTTTTCCCACTCTACCCAGCACTCCGCCTTCGGCTGCGTGCTGGGCTATCATGTCCTCGCCCCTTCACCACCCCACGAAGCGCAAAAGCGGCGCTTCGCAGGGACCCCGGCTTCGGGGCTGGTTATCTGACTGGTTGGACCACTGTAACAACCCATACTGTTGCTCTCACAGCCTGTAAAGGCCGCGAAATCGAACGACGTTTTTCACCACGCTAAAGCGTGGTGCTTCCACCCGAAAACTAATGACCTCATGGCTTCACGTACACCACGCCGCCCTTCATCACGAAGTTCACTTTCTCAAGCTGCTGAATGTCGGCCATAGGATCGGCGGGCACGGCCACGATGTCGGCATACTTGCCGGCTTCGACCGAGCCAATCTTGTCCTGCATGCCTAGTAACTCAGCGGCACTCATATTGGCAGAGTGAAGTGCCTGGGCCGGAGTCATGCCGTACTTCACCATGATGGCGAATTCCCTGGCCGGGTCGATCTTCCAGTCGAAGCCTCCCGCATCGGTGCCAAAAGCAATCTTCACTCCCGCCTTCAGCGAGCGGCGAAAGGTGTCTTCGTGAATCTTGATCATGTCTACCCATACCTTCGCACCCGCAGCTGCGCGACCCTCGGCGACATACTCGCCCACAAACAGTGTCGGCACATAGTAGGTTCCGTGCGCCACCATGGTTTGCAGATCCGCATCGGCGATGTACATTCCGTGCTCGATACTGTCGACGCCAGCTTCCACCGAGTTGTGTACTCCATTCAGAGCGGCCGCGTGTGAAGCCACCTTATGTCGCTCGCGATGCGCCTCGTCCACAATCGCCTTCAGTTCATCGAGAGTAAATGTCGGAATATCATTCAGCACACCGCCTGGCTGCACGTAATAGCTGCGGTCGGAGTAAACCTTGATCCAGTCCACGCCATTGGAAATCTGTTCGCGCACTGCTTTGCGTCCGCCCTCCGCGCCATCTACCTCCTGCACGCCTTTGGGCACCTTCAGTTCCCACGAATACCCCAGCAACGGATACGCGCCGGTCACGTCCATCGCACGGCCGGCGACCTGCATGCGAGGCCCGGGAATTACTCCGTTGTTGATGGCTTTCTTAATATCCACATCGGAGTAGCCTGCGCCCTCGGTCTCAAGGTCGCGGATGGTGGTAAAGCCATATTCGAGCGCCCGTTTGGCGGCAACGGTTCCCAGGATCGTGCGGTAGGACGTCGACCACTTCAAAAGCTGTACGTCGTAGTCGGCGGCGGTGATGTCACCTTGAAGCAAAACGTGAGTGTGGGTGTCAATCAGCCCGGGCAGGCAAACTTCGTGGCTTAGGTCGATGACTTCGGCTCCCGCTTCAGGCGTCGCCGTTCCAACGGTGTCGATCTTCTCGCCCACGATTCGCAGAGTGACGTTTTTCTGAGCAACGTCGCTCTTGCCGTCATAGAGCGTGCCGCAGCGCAGGTAGGAAATCTTGAGTGGCGGCGTGGTGGGCTTGCTCTGGGCAAGTGTCAGGGAACTAGCCAGGAGTACGACAGCCAGAATCTGTTTCATCCTTAACTCCAACTCTGTGATGGCGAGAACCTGTCGTCCCGACGGGACTCGGATTGTTTTTCCCACTGTACCCGGCACTCCGCCCGCCACCGCGGGCTGGGTGCTGGGCTAGACTATGCCGTGCCTCCCGCACTGTGATTCTTGTAGCTTCTATTCCACTGCCGTTCGAGCGACACAGGTTTCGTAACTGAACCGACTCCCACTTAAAGCCCTCATGGCTGGCTGGGAATCGGGCGTCCCTTGCATCCAAGCTTGTCTACGGCGTCGGCGACGTTTTTATATTCAGGGGACGCCTTCACCTGCTCGTTCACTGTGAGATAAGTCCGCATCAGTAGGGGACACGCTTCCGTTATGCCCAACCGACTTACGATCTCTGTGGCAAACGGACTGGGGAAGGAACTCGCCAATCCGTAGACTCCCTCCAACACAGCTCCCAAGGCGGGTTTGTTCTTGCGCAGGATTTCGTCCAGCGCCGTCTGCAACTCCTGCTCTTTCTCCGACAAACCAGCGGGAGGTTTCGCCTGAGTTTCTTCCGACGGACGGTCGCCGCGCCACATCCGCTCCTCAAAATACAAAATGTTTCGCACGCACTCTGGCGAACATCCGGTCTGGTAAATGGCATTCGCCAGCGCTTGGCGCATCGCGAAGCTTTCCGGCGGCACAAGCAGTGCGGACAAGCGCGACATTCGCGCCGCATCCTTACGGGCGACCAGTGCCTGCAGCGCCGCCAGACGGTTTTCCTGCGTCGGCGCGCCAGACGCCACCACCAGTAACAGTTCGCTCGCACGCTGACCCGAATAACCGGCCAGCCGCTTCACGGCTGTGGGATCGGGCTTCTTTTCGAGCGCCGCGTGCGCCAGCGCATCGATGCGGGCATTGCGCCAGGTAGTGTAAGCGGTGACAGCCATGATGACCACAATCACCAGAATGCCGAGCCGCATCGGTTTGAAGCCGAAATCGTCCAAGAATGACATAGCGTGCTTCTACGGTATCAAATGACCGCCGCAGGGTGAACCGCGTCACCGCACGGGCAGTGCCGCGCGAGTTACTATTGCTGCATGAGCACCAATTCAGCGATCGAAGCCGTCATCGAGCACGAGAAGCTGTTCGAAGCTTTCGAAAACCTGATGCCCTTCCGGGTGCAGGACATTCTGCTGGTCTCCAGCCTGTACGACTCGTTCATCCTGCGCGAAGACGGCCGCCTGAACGAGCTGCTCATCGGCGAATCGTACGAACTCAACCTGCAACACGTGCCGCGCATCACCCATGTGAAGACCGGCGCCGAAGCGCTTGCCCTGGCGCGTGGCGATTCCCGCTTCAATCTGATCGTCACCAATCTCGAAGTCGAGGACATGACCGCCGCGGAGTTGGCGACCGAAGTCAAGCGCGCCGGGCTCGATGTTCCGGTCGTGGTGCTGGCCTATGACTATCGCGAAGTCAAGAACTTCGTCGCGCGCACGCCGCACAGCCCGATCGAACGCATTTTCCTGTGGCAGGGCAATGCGCGCATCCTGATTTCGATCATCAAGTACATCGAAGACAACCGAAACGTCGAGCACGACACCGAGGTGATGGGTGTTCCCGTGATGCTGGTGGTCGAAGACAATATCCGTTATTACTCCTCGTTTCTGCCGGTGATCTACACGGAGTTGATCGGCCAGGCGCGGCGCCTCATCAGCGAGGGGCTGAATGTCGCGCACAAGCTGGTGCGCATGCGGGCGCGACCCAAGATCCTGCTGGCGTCGGATTTCGAGGAGGCGCCGAACTGGTGCTGCGGTACCGCGAAAACCTGCTGGGAGTTGTGCTCGACGTGGAGTTTCCGCGCCGAGACCAACTTATGCCGGAGTCGGGATTTGACCTGGCGCGCATGATCCGTAGCATCGTCCCTGATGTGCCCATCGTGCTGCAATCGGGGCGCCCGGAGTTCATGGACAAGGCTTATGCGGAGGAATTTTCGTTCCTGCAGAAGCGCTCTCCGACGCTACTGGGCGACCTGCGCAATTGGCTGATCGACCAGGTTGGTTTCGGCGATTTCGTCTTTCGCCTGCCGGACCGTAAGACTCGAAGTGGCCCGCGCCAGCAACCTCAACGAATTGGAGAAAGCGCTGCGGACGGTTCCGGCGGAGAGCATCTCCTATCATGCCGGACGCAACCACTTTTCCCACTGGCTGATGGCGCGCACCGAATTTGCGATCGCGCAAAAACTGCGCCCGCGCAAAGTCTCGGATTTCGCCAGTATCGAGGTACTGCGTCGCGACCTGATCGATGCCATCACGAGCTATCGGCGGGAGCAAAGCCAGACGCTGGTTGCCGATTTCAATCCTGATGTATTTCAGCCCAAAGACTCGTATTTTCCTGCGCATCGGCGACGGTTCGCTGGGAGGCAAAGCCCGTGGACTTGCATTCGCGCGCCACTTGCTACATCCCACACACATGCCGCGGCGAATCCCGGGAGTTCGCATTGCTGTGCCGCGTACGGTGGTGCTGGCTACCGATGTCTTCGATCGTTTCATGGCCGAAAATGATTTGCACGACTTCGCCATGCGTTGTAAGAGCGACAGCGAAATCGTTGAGCGGTTTCTGGCTGCACCCCTGGCCACCGATATCCAGGCGCACCTGCGGGCGTTTCTCGAGAAAGTATCCTTCCCGCTGGCGGTGCGCTCCTCGAGCCTTCTCGAAGACTCGCAATATCAGCCCTTCTCCGGCGTGTACGACACCTACATGCTCGGCAATCACGACCCCGACATTGAAGTGCGTCTTCGCCAGCTCATGGAAGCGGTCAAGCGGGTGTACGCTTCCACGTTCAGCCAGCACTCCAAGGCTTACGTGCGGGCCACGCCTTATCGGCTGGAAGAAGAAAAGATGGCGGTACTGATCCAACAGGTGGTGGGAAACCAGCACGGGCAGCGCTACTATCCCGATTTCTCGGGCGTGGTCCGCTCGCGGAATTTTTATCCCGTTGGCGCCAGTCACGGTGAAGGATGGATTTGCAGCGGTCGCGCTGGGCATGGGACGCGCCGTCGTGGGAGGCGGAAAGTGCCTGACTTTCAGCCCGCGCTATCCACGCCACTTGGTGCAATTTTCGTCCGTCGAAGACATTCTGGCCAATTCGCAGACCGAATTCTGGGCGCTGGAAGTGACTCCGCGAGCGCATCATGAAGACCCAGCGGATGATTTGCGGGAAGTGGCGTTTCCCATTCGAGTGGCGGAGGCGGATGGAACCTTGCACATGCTGGCGTCCACGTATTCGGCGGAGAACCATGCCGTTTACGACGGGCTGAGCCGTCCAGGGGCGCGCATCATCAGCTTCGCACCCGATCCTCAAGCATGGCATTTTCCCGCTGCCGCAAATTCTTGAGCAACTGATGACCATTGGCGAAGACGCCATGGGACGCCCAGTCGAGATTGAGTTTGCCGTCCGGATGCCGCAGCGCCGCGGGGACGACGCCGAGTTCGGCTTTCTTCAGATGCGGCCGCTGGTGATGTCTCGTGAGGGCGGAGAAGTACGTCTTGGCGAAGTGGAACCCGACCGCCTGATCTGTCAAAGCACGATGGTGCTGGGACATGGACGCATTCAGGATATTCATGACGTGATCGTCGTCGATTTTCATCGCTTCGAACGTGCGCAAAGCCAGGATGTCGCGCAAAGTGTCGCGCGATTCAATGCCGACCTCGCGGCCAAGGGCGCGCCTTATCTGCTAGTGGGCGTGGGGCGTTGGGGATCAAACGAGCCCTGGCTGGGAATACCGGTTACGTGGGACCAGATTTCGGGCGCGCGCGTGATTGTGGAGTCGGGCTTCCGCGACTTCCGCGTGACGCCTTCGCAAGGCAGCCACTTCTTCCAGAATCTCACTGCATTTCAGATCGGCTACTTCACGGTGAACCCCGACGCCGGGGAAGGGTTTGTCGATTGGGAATGGCTGCTCGCACAATCCGGCTCCGAAGATCACGGGTGCGTGCGTCTGCTGCACTTCGACAAGCCGCTGTCGGTGCTCATGGACGGAAAAACCAGCCGGGGCATGATCTTCAAACCCGACGCGGCTGAGTGATTCGCGGCCGACCGGACTCGACGTCAATGGGTCCCTTGGATCCCTCTGTACTTGGCGAAAGTCCGCTTCGCGTTTTCGAATCCGGTGGGATTTACGTGGACGGAACCGCAAAACGGGCGGTTGATGTCAGCGACCGCCACGAGAGACATCGACAACATCAGGGACAGGGTTACAACCTGAAGCATGTGAAGCGCGGGATACTCGGACCCAAAAAGACAGGAAGACATGACGGTGATCGCGCCGCCGATGATGAGCACCGTCCAGAGAATCCAAGGCAGAGTGGACTGGCTCTGCAACTGGCGAATGCGGCGATGTTCGGTGACACTGCCAATCTCCGTCATCGTCTGTTCGAGACTGACTTGCTCCGAAGCCGTGAGTGTCTGAGACTGTGACGCCGCCGCCCACAGCTTTTCGATCACCTCGGTGCCGCTGTGGCTGATGTTGCCCTGACTCATGGCAGGCCACTCGTCGTTGATGATTACGTCGGCATATTCAGCGGCCAAACTACGAAGTTGCCCGCGCTGAGCTACTGGCAAGCCGGATGAGGCCCAGTAGAGATTGATCAGGCAACTAGCTTCGGCCTCGGCGTTCTGGTCGGCAACCTGAAACTCCGACCACACCGCAAACAGCATGAAACCAACGATCACCGCATACGTCGTGCCCAAGCACACTGATCTGCCATCCGGTAATTTCATTGTGCAAGCGGCGCAGCTCGGGAGGCCAAAACCATCGCATTAACCACCAGAAGGCCACGGAAGCCGCAATCGCTAATGCGACAATCAAGATGTCCTGAGGGATGGTCAGCACGTGGTTGTCCTCCTTGCTGGCAGCTATGGGCGATCACGGCCCGAAGGCCGCAGAGATAAATGAATGTATCGTACAAGTCTGGCCTATTCCAGAGGCCACACCCGTGGCGAATTGCCTTTGGGCTTTCCCAAATGCCGAACATCTGGTATCTCTGTTGAGATCACTTGCACCGGGAGTTCGCCTGAATCGTCGATGCGAATCCTCGAAGCTTGTCTGAACTTCCGGCCCTGCTCGATCCAGTTACTTCATCATCGTGGAGAAAACTATGAAGAGTTACGTCGTCCGAATCGCTACCCTTGCGCTTACTCTTGCCGCGCTGGTTGGGAATACGCCGGGAGCACACGCACAGGCCCCGGGCCAAGCGCAAAAGATGCAAGCGATCGCCAAGCAGTTGAACCTGACCCCGCAACAGAAAATGCAATTGATGCCGATCCTCGAGGCTGACGCTCCCAAGGTTCAGGCGATCAAGAACAGCACCACGCTGGGGCCAATGCAGAAGCTCGAGCAGATAAAGGCAATTCATGCACAGAGCGATCCGCAAGTTAAGGCGATTCTGAACCCGCAGCAGTATGAACAGCTGCAACAGATTCGGCAGCAGGAAATTCACGAGGCCATGGAAAAGAAAATGGGGCAGCAATAGGCGATCCCAGCGTTGTGCCCTCGAGAGCGATACTTGAGTTGGCGACGTCGCAGCTAACGTCCTTGACGGCGGTGCCGCGGCATCGCCCACGACGGTGTTCCATTTTCTGACTCGCCACGCCTTGACCAGACCGCTCTTCACGTACGGGTCGGCTTTGGCGAACGCTACCGCGGCATCCGGCGATTCACCGTGAAAGAGCAACACCGCGCCATCCGCGGGATCGGCCAAGGCTCCCGCCAGCACCAATTCACCACGCGCATGGGCCTGCCATGCCAATTCAAGGTGCTCAGCGCGGAAGGCTGGGCGCCTTTCCAGATAGTCATCGACCAAGTCGTAGAACAGTATGGTATGCACTGCGGTCCCCCCACTCAGCATCATGGTAACTGCTTAACGTCGTCACTCTCACATCGCGATTCAGGATTTCGTAATGTCCCTGCACCGGTTTACACTAACTTGAGGCACCGATCCAGCGGGCCGAAAGCAACTCTTGCGATCGCAGGCAGAACGGAACCCTCATACCTAGATGTGCGGCATAGCCGGTTTTTCACACCTCCGCAAACCCCTGCCCGCAGGCGTTCTTAGCAACGCAATCGACTCGATTACTCATCGCGGCCCTAATCAAAAAGCCCGGTTCGAGTGCGAAGAGGTTTCGCTGGGGGCAACGCGGCTGGCGATTCTCGATATCGCCGGGGGCGATCAGCCCATCTTCAGCGACGACCGTGACGCGGTCATTGTATATAACGGTGAAGTCTTTAATTTCGTCGAGCTTCGCGAGGAACTGGAACGCGAAGGGGCGGTCTTTCATACACATTGCGATACCGAAGTTATCCTGCAGGCGTTTTTGCGCTGGGGCGACGCGTCGTTTGCTCGTCTGCGGGGCATGTTCGCCATCGCTATCTGGGTGCAGTCGCAGCAACGGCTGGTGCTGGCACGCGACCGCATGGGCATTAAGCCCCTCTACTATTTCCAGCAGGACGGCGAAGTTTATTTTGGCTCGGAGCTGAAGTGTATCTTTGCGAATCCCGATGTTCCGCGGCGCATTTCTCTTGCCGGGCTCAACTGTTATCTCAGCCTGAACTACGTGCCGGCACCGTACACTCTAGTCGATGGCATCGTGAAGCTCTTGCCCGGACACATGCTGGAATGGAAGAACGGTGTTTGTAGCACCCATTCCTACCTTCCACCGAAGATTGCGGTACCCGCTCCGGCCACACTCGATGCCGCCTGCGACGAACTTGACGACCTCCTCCAGAAATCCGTGAAAGAAGAGATGGTCTCCGATGTTCCCCTCGGCGTTTGGCTCAGTGGAGGCCTCGATTCTTCCACGATTCTGCATTATGCGACAGCAGCAAGCCCCAATCGCATTCACACGTTCTCGGTCACATTTCAGGGCCGAACCTTTGACGAGAGCCAGTACATCCGCGAAGTCAGCCACCACTTCGGAACCAATCACACCGAGTTCGACCTGAATACCGACGCCGAGTTGGCCGATGCCATCCAGCAGATCGCGTACTACTCGGACGAGCCCAGCGCTGACGCCGGTGCTGTGCCTTTGTGGTTCCTCGCTAAAATGACGGCGCGAGATGTCACCGTGATTCTCACCGGCGAGGGCGGAGACGAACTCTTCGCCGGCTATCTCACCTACCGCGCTGACCGCTACAGCGACATCACGCGCAAGTTTCCGTCACTGTTGATGAAAACAGGGCTGGCCGCCGCGGGCCTGCTTCCGGTCTCGGACGACAAGATCAGCTTCGAATACAAGGTCAAGCGCTTCCTGCAAGGCTCTCTGATGGAGCAAGGCAAAGCGCACCTTTTCTGGAACGGAACGTTTTCTGACGAAGAGAAAGCAGAGCTTTTTAGTTATTCGGATCCCGCACCACTGGCTGGAGTACTTCGCGACCTGCGGCCTGGACGCGGCTTGGGACGCTTTCTCGAATTCGACCAGCGCTACTACCTCGCAGACGACATCCTCTACAAAGTAGACCGGATCAGCATGGCGCATTCGCTCGAGGTACGGCCGCCGTTTCTCGATCACCGGATCGTTGATTTCGCCAACCGATTGCCTGACGACTTCAAGCTACGCGGCTCGAAGTCGAAATATGTCCTGCGCAGGCTGATGCAAAACAAGCTGCCATCATCCGTACTGCATCGTCCCAAGCTCGGCTTCGATATTCCCATTCACGAGTGGTTTCGCGGCATTCTGAGGCCGCTGCTGGTGGACACGTTATCGGAAGAAGCCGTCAACGCGAGCGGATTGTTCCGCTGGCCCTACGTTCGCAAATTGCTGGACGACCATCTGCAGCGTCGGGCGAATCTTGGATATCACCTATGGGGATTGCTGATCCTATTCATTTGGATGAAACGGTGGAACATCACAGCGGAAATCGACAAGAAGAATCCGGCCAGCTCGCTGGCCGCAGTCGCAGGACGAGTTGGGTCGTCTCGCGGCCGCTAGCCTCGTTTTCCTGGTAGACGTCATCAGTCCGGCCGCCTGGCGGATGACGTCGATGCCGTTCAAGCGCGACAATTATTTGCTCACGAACCGCCCACGACCGTAGCCCCGAAATCGTCGGCTCAAGTTTCCCTCGCGACAGCTGCGAATTCTGCTATCTTTCGTTGGTTATCGACTAAAGCTACCAGCGCATCCGGCAAGCAAAGGAACGACTATGGCTACACCCGCTCGCAAGCCGCCGCAACCTGCTGCACCCGAGCCGAAAACCGTGCCCACCAGCGCTGTGACTGCGAAATCCGTAACGGCAGCGCCCCCTTCCAAGTCTGCGACTGCGAAACCACTGCATCGCAACGCACTCCCCGATCCGCCGTTTCGCTGCCTGCGCGCCTTCTCGATCGACCCCAGTCTGGCCACGGATTACCAAACCGCTCCCATCAGCGAAGTGACTATCAAGGTGCCCTGGGAAGAACTGCAAGCGGGGCCACGTGGAGAGTATCTCGATGTCATCGATGTCGATCCCGGCAGTATCTGTTTTTACGAGCCGGTCGACCTGAACCAACCTTCGCTCCTCGCCCAGAACGGACTAGCGCCTAGCGAAGGTACGCCGCAGTTTCATCAGCAGATGGCTTATGCCGTGTCGCGTCTGACCATCGACAATTTTGAGCATGCGCTAGGCCGAAAAACTCTTTGGCGGCCGGTCCGCGACCCCAAGAAGGGACCGAAGGACGACTCGGTTTACATTCCCCAGTTGCGCATCTACCCTCACGCACTCCGCGAAGCCAATGCGTATTATTCGCCCGACAAAGTTGCGCTGCTTTTTGGATACTTCAACGCCGAGGACGACAACACAGGCGAACAGTTACCGGGGGGAACGGTTTTCACCTGCCTCTCGCAAGATGTTGTCTCGCATGAGACCACGCACGCGCTTCTCGACGGCATGCATCGCAAGTTCGTCAATGCCACCAATCCCGACGTGCTGGCGTTCCATGAAGGTTTCGCCGATATCGTCGCGCTGTTGCAGCACTTCACGTTTCCCGAGATTCTGACCAACCAGATTGCAGCCGCGCAGGGCAACCTCACCAACCATCAGACGTTTCTCGGCCAACTGGCCGGCCAGTTTGGTCACGCCACGGGGCTTCGTGGCGCGTTACGCGAGGCCATTGGTAAATGGGAGGGCAACGTCTGGACGCGCCAAGTTCCCGACCCCGCAGCTTACCAAGCGACGACAGAGCCGCACTCTCGGGGCGCCATTCTTGTTGCGGCCATTTTTGACGCCTTTCTCGCGATCTATGAGCGGCGCACCTCGGACCTGCTCAGGCTGGCCACCGCCGGTACCGGAATTCTTGGGCAGGGCGCCATCCATCCCGACCTAGTCCAGCGTCTCGCCAGCGAGGCCTCGAAAGCCGCGCGCCACGTGCTGACCATGTGCATTCGCGCCCTTGACTACTGCCCTCCAGTGGATATTACGTTTGGCGAATATCTTCGCGCCATCATCACTGCCGACGACGATCTGGTTGACGACGATCGTTTCCGGTATCGTGTCGCTTTTGTCGAAGCCTTCCGTCGCCGCGGGATTTATCCGCCGGATGTTCGCACCATGAGCGTTGACAGCTTGATCTGGCGAACTCCGGAGAACGACGAAAAGTCATACTCCGGCAAGCTGGAACCGCTGTTCGGCATGCTGAGTGGCGAAGTGCTTCAGTATGTCTTCGCGCAGTCGCACGGAGACGTTTCGGAGCGCAAGACGCTGTTTGACCTGCAACGCCAGGTCCGCAGGAAGACCCACAACTGGCTGGATGCTTACTTCAAGCGCGGTGGCTCTTCCGACGCGGAGTACATGGGCTTGGACCCCACCAAGAAATTCGAGGTGCATGCGGCGCGCTTCGCGTTGCGCACCAAGCCTGACGGCGGCGTAGTTCCGCAACTTCTGGTCACGGTGCTGCAAGCGGACGAAGTCCAGGCGGACGCCACCGATCCCAATGGACCGACCATGATTTTCGAGGGGGGCTCCAGCATCGTTGCCGATTTACGACGGCGCGAGGTCAGGTACTGCATTCGCAAGAACCTGAAGAGCAAGACTCGACTGGCACAGCAGCAGGGCTTCTGTATGACTCAAATTACGAGTGCGCGTTCTACGTACGTCAACACTGATCCCGATCACCCGGAGCGCGAGCCGTTTGCGTTGCTGCATCGTGGACTGTGAGAGTGAGGCCAACCATGCCAACCGTTCCACGCAAAGCCGGTAAGAGATCGAAGCCCGGAGCACGTCGCGTCAGCCGATCGCATCCCGCTCCACGTGCGGCTGCTGTACACAAGAAGAAACCTGCTGCCCAGCCGCAACCCCAAGCTGCAACTCCGGTGCCGGCTCCTTCAGTACCAGCGGTTCCCAAGTTGCGGGTTCGCATGTATCGCCAGGGCCTGGGCGACTGTTTCCTGCTGACCTTCAATCCGGGAGGCGACGAAAGACACGTTCTCATCGATTGCGGCACGCTCGGGGCGACATCGACCAAGGTCTCGCTGCCCGATGTGATCGCGGACATCGACAAGACCACCAACGGACATCTTCATCTTGTGGTTGCCACCCATCAGCACCAGGACCATCTCTCGGGATTTTCCAAATTGAGTGCTCAATTCAGTCCTGCAAGTAAGAAACAGATCGATCATGTCTGGCTGGCCTGGACCGAAGACCCCAATGACTCTCTGGCTAAGCAGCTTGGCAATGCGCGCGACACCATGGCGATTGCCGTCAAGTCCGCAGCCCAAGCCATGCGCGCGAGCGGCGGCGACAAGGACGCAGCCGATGCAGTCGATTCGTTGCTGGGTTTCTTCGGAAATACGACGGTGCTTCCCGGCGCATCGGGGCAAGCGGATGGCGCGACCTTTGCCGCCGCCGCAAAGAGTTCCATCGAGTGCGTCCGCGGGCTGGTCAAACAGGCCGAATATCGCAATCCGGGCGAGCCGGTCATCGAACCGGACTGGCTGCCGGGGTTTCGTTTTTACGTTCTCGGTCCCCCGCGCGATCTCGACGCAATTCACGACACCGGCGAACAAGGCAGCTCTGAGTTGTACGCCTTAACAGCCCTCACTCGCGCCGCCCTGCAACAGTCTGCGGACAGCAAGCCGGCGGCAAACGCCGATGATGCAACTTCCGAAACCCCGTTCGATCAGCGCTTTCGTCTGACGCGCACCGATCCTCGTATTGTGGAGGCATTCGGCAAGACGTACCTCGATCCGTCGCAGGCGTGGCGTTCAGTCGATAATGACTGGTTAAGCGGTGCTTCCGGCCTGGCGATCCAGCTCGATAAGTTCACCAACAACACCAGCCTTGTCCTCGCGATCGAGCGCATTGCCGACGGCAAAGTGCTGCTCTTCCCCGGTGACGCACAAGAAGGTAATTGGCTGTCGTGGCAGGATCCCTCCATCACGTGGCAAGTCACTATGCCGAACGGCAAGTCTGCCACCGTCACCGCCAGAGATCTGTTGGCGCGCGCTGCGTTCTACAAGGTCGGTCACCACTCCAGCCACAACGCAACGGCGAAAGGTAAGGGCCTAGAGATGATGACCAGCCAGTCGCAGCTCACCGCGTTCATTCCGGTCGATCGTCAAGTGGCACTCGGCCGCAGTCCAGCTGGAACGTGGAAGATGCCCGCGCGTCAGCTCTACCGCGCGCTGCTCGACAGGTGCCAGGGCCGAGTGGTGCGCTCTGACATCGGCTGGGCGGCGAATGTCAAGGTGGGAACTCGCGGCACGGAATCGGAATTTGCAGGCCTTGGAACCGACGCCGACTGGGCGACTTGGACTAGGTCCCAGCAGGCCGCGACCACAGTACAAATCGACGCCAACCACATCGACTTTCTTCTGGAATAGAATTAGCCCTCTTGCCGCAACTTGCTGAACTCGATGGCCTGCGCGTGGTTCTGGAGTCGACGAGCAATCCGCTCAACCTCGGCGCCGCTGCGCGCGCCATGAGCAACTTTGGCGCGCTCAGGCTGCGCGTCGTCAATCCCTACGAGGTCGCGTTCCGCGAGGCCCGATCCGCGGTGGGTGCTGCGGCCGACGTGCTCGCGAACGCCGAGGAGTTTACGACGCTCGCCGAAGCCGTTGCTGATTGCGCCCTGGTCGTCGGCACTACTGCCACCCAGCATCGCGAGTTACAGCATCCTATTTATAGGCTCGACGAAGGCGCTACCCTAGTTCGCCGGCACATGGCCGCCGCTCCTGTCGCAGTCGTTTTCGGATGCGAAAAAACCGGCCTCAGCAACGAGGACCTTGCCCACTGCAATTGGCTTATTCATATCCCCACGCGCGACGAGCATCTTTCCATGAACTTGGGGCAAGCGGTTGCGGTCACTCTGTACGAGTTGTCACGCAGATCTGCACCGCTCGCCAGTGCCGACCAGCCAGCTCCGGTGATTGGGGCGGAACTCGAACGCCTCGCCAAAGCGCTCCTCAATGCATTGCAACTCAGCGGTTACGCTACTCCTGCATCTGTGGGCGCGACGGAAGAAAAGGTTCGTCGCCTGCTGCGGCGGATGAGCCTCAATGCTCGTGACGCTGAGTTGTTGTTGGGGATGTTGCGCCAGATCGATTGGAAGTTACGATCGAATCCGGATAAGCCGAAACCTTAAACCCGGTCCTCCGCCATCCCAAGAGAAGCAGCGGTTACCTACCCGGCGAGCAGCCCATAGCCGAGATTCTGCATCTCACGAAGGTGCCGTATAAGACGCGGCATTCGCCAATATCTTTCCTCGAGCGCTGGGACCGCGCTGCATTCGCGAGTAACATGGGAATCAACGGGTCGTTCCTGGAAGCAAGGGTGGGCTTGCATGCACTGGACAATTAGACGGACTGCTGGCTGGGGCCAGATGTTGGCATGTCTCCTCGTGCTTTCCCTGGAATCGCCCGCGCAGGCTCAGGCCGTTGGCCCCACCACTCAGCCATCGCCCAATGCCCCGGAAATTGTTGCCCAACTCATGCGCCAGAACCAGGACCGCGCCTCGCTGCTTCGGCATTATGAGAGCTGTCGTCATTACCTGCTCGACTACTCGGGTTTGCCATCTGACAAAAGCGCGGAACTAGTTGTCGATATGCAGTACACAGCTCCGAGCGAAAAGCAGTTTCGTATTGTGAGCGAAAACGGTACCCGGCTGCTGGTCAATCGTGTCCTGAAAGAACTGCTCGAGAACGAGAAGGAAGCACTCGGTGAACAAAACCAGGGTCGAACATCTCTGACACCTGACAACTACGAGTTCCGGCTTGCCGGCACGGACTCCATCCACGGACGGCCGCAATACGTGATGGAAGTTATTCCGCGATCGAAGAACAAGTACTTGTACCGAGGCCGGATTTGGATCGACGCTGCTGACTTCGCCGTCTCCCGTATCTCGGCTGAACCTGCGAAGAATCCTTCCTTCTGGATCAGCCACACCGAAATCGAACACGAGTACACCAAGATCGGCGATTTCTGGTTGCCAGCGCACAACGTCAGTGTTAGCAAGATTCGCTTCGGCGGAACCGCCAAGCTAAAAATCGACTACCTCAACTATCGTATCGGGGCCCAGAAACAGACGCCGAGTCCCGACGTTTGCAGCGGACTGGAACACCAGATGCAACTTTCCGAAAAACAGTAAGGCTGGAGACCTGCGGGCGATTTTAGGGTGGTCTTTGCTTGGGGAATGACTGGGGGCGCGGGTGGGAATCGAACCCACGCATAAAAGTTTTGCAGTTTAGTGTGTCAAATCTAAATAGTTGATTTTATTTGGGCGTTTACGTCAGAGAACCGTCCGCCGCACCAGTCGTCGCGAAGTCTTGGTTACGGAGAAAGTATGGTGTTAGGAGCCTCGTTGCGCTTTCTGCCATAGGTAGGGGCGAGGCAAGGTGATTGAATTCGTAATCGCACCTTGCCCTCGAAGCTAGTTGCACTCTGTTCAGCTCTAAAATCCGACAACCGAGATTTGAACTGAGATCGTCAAATAGTCATGGTTCTTCATTCGGGTTTGGTAGCTCGAGTCTTTTTGGCTTTGTTGTCCCTACCGAGTTTGGTCTATGCCGAGACGGCCGCTTTCGACCTGCCCGGTCCTAACGTCGAGGTGCGCGTGACACGAGGCGACAAGCAATTGCCGATCTCGCAGGTCCCCAACCTACAGGAAGGTGACCGGCTCTGGCTGCATCCGGCGTTTCCTGATACCCAAAGCGCGCACTATTTGCTGATCGCCACGTTTCTTCGTGGAGCGACGAATCCGCCTCCCGAAGACTGGTTCATCAAGATTGAAACTTGGGACAAGCACGTGCGCGCCGAGGGTGTGGTCGTGACGGTTCCCAAAGGTGCTGAGCAGGCATTGCTATTTCTCGCTCCGGAAACAGGCGGCGACTTCGGTACGTTGCGCACGACCGTGCGCGGCAAGCCGGGTGCGTTCGTGCGGGCCACGCAGGATTTGGATCGAGCAAGCCTGGATCGCTCGCGGCTGGATGTTTACCTGAGCGCAGTCAAGCACGCGTCGGACACAGATCCCGGCGAGTTGAAGGAGAGATCGACGCTGCTCGCACGAAGTCTGAACATTAAGGTCGACAACAAGTGTTTTGAGAAACCCGAGGAACAGCAACTGCCTTGCCTTATGCAGAACTCCGACCAACTTGTGCTCGACGATTCCCACACCCAATCGATGGTCGCCGAGTTGGCCTCGGGGCCCTCGGCCGACTTGGTCGGTCAGCTCAGCGCCACGCCCTGGGCTGGAGGCGGCTTTTACAGTCCATACGTAGGAGCGATTGTCGACGTCGTCCGGCTGACGACGAGCCTTCGCACCGCCGAGTATCAGTACATTCCCGCGCTGGCTCTGCCAGAAACAGATTTGATCAGCCTGCAGCTCAACACTGCACCCTCGTTTCGCAAACCGAAGTCGGTGCTGGTGATTGGATTGCCGCCGGTGGCCAAGGCGCAACTGCCGCCGCTGCGCGCGGTCGATCCCGAAACCGTGAACTGTTTGCAGCGTTCTTCACTGGTTCTGCCGGCGGAAGGTGCACCGCTCGTGTTCTCGACGAATCTTGCTCACGAGCTTATTCTTCACGTCTGGAGCAAGTCGGGCACTTCCTTGGACCTACCGGTGAAGGCCGATGCGGCGCGTGGCGGTTTCGTAGTTGATACGGACGCCGTGAAGGGCAAAAACTTCGATCCCGAACTGAGTGGGACTCTGCGCGGCCAGTGGGGATTTGAATCTTTCGAAGGGCCGGTGTTCCATCTGCGGACGGCGCACTCAGCTTCATGGACGATCGCCGCAGCAGACCAAAACGCGCTGGTCGTAGGACGCGACGACGTGCTGCATTTGCACTCGGACGCAGCGGCTTGCGTGGGGGATGTGAGTGTCGAAGACCAGCACGGCAAAAAAATCAAAGCCACCCGAAAGGTGATCAATCCGGCCGACCTGCAAGTTGAGATCTCGTTGAAGGATGCGGCGCCGGGACCGCTCACCCTGCGAGTGAAACAATTTGGACTGGCAAAACCCGACGAAGTCGCACTGCACACCTATTCGGAAGGCGCGCGCTTGGATAGTTTCGCCATCGATGCAGGAGACCATCAGGGAGTACTCAAGGGCAGCCGCGTGGATGAGGTTGACAGCCTGGAGGTCGGCGGAATCCACTTCGCACCCGCAGGACTGAAGCGCTCGGGCAATGAAGATGAACTGCAGATGTCGGCGCCGGATTCGGCGGATATCGGCGGATTACGTTCTGGCGAAAAGCGAACGGCGCACGTCTCGCTGAAGGACGGCCGCGTACTGGATGTGGCTGCCACGGTCCAGCCGCCGCGACCGAAGCTCGCTCTAATCGGAAAGAATATCGAGTCGGATGCAACAACGACTTCGTCGGCAATTCAACTCCAAGGTCAGGACGAGCTGCCGCAGAATGCGAAGTTGGCTTTTTCGCTGAAGACGCAGGTCCCGGAAACATTCCCACGCGATGAGAAAGTCGAGGTCGCGACTGACGATGAATCCGTCCACGTCCTTCTCAGCGTCGCCGACGGAACTCTCACGCTGCAGGATTCACATACCGTGCTGGCAACACTTGATCCCCTGAAAAGCTTTGGTCCCTCGGCTTTCGGGCCACTGCGCTTTCGGCCGGTTGATGCGAATGGCGAGAAGGGAGACTGGCAGCCGCTGGTGACGTTGGTCCGGCTGCCGACTCTGAAAGAACTGCGCTGCCCTGATGCTTCAGACCAGCAATGCACTCTACAGGGAACGGGCTTGTATCTGCTGGACTCCGTCGCAACGGACGCCCAGTTTCAGCAAAGCACTCCCGTACCCGATGGTTTCGCGGGATCGACACTGAGTGTTCCGCATCCCACGGGAACTGAGTTGTACGTCAAGCTGCGTGATGATCGAACCGCGATAAACAAGGTAATTCTGCCGGTCGTGCCGGAAAAATGATCAAATAATGTCACCCCCGGCCTTGAGAAAACGGCATGGAGAGTATGTCGGGGACAGGATTCGGCCTTCGCGCCCCCGGCGCGAGGCGGATAGCTGGCGGGTTATCAGATGTAATCAGTGAAGAGCGTCCAACGGATCGCGGTCACCGAACATGAATAACCTTTCAGCCGAAATAGCCGAGAATGGGTTTACGGCGCGCTTCTCAGGATCGCTCGATGCCTCGTCGCCACTCGCCACAACCGTCACCTCTGAAGTTGTGGACAACCTGACCGCCGATGGTGTTTCGCTGTCGACGGCCGAGGGTGGAGTAGCAGCGCCGGCTTGGCCGTAACCTCGTACTCCGGCCAGGAGTACAGCTAAGATTGCGAGGATTTGGCCGAGCCGACGCATGCTTTCTCTCTTTTTATTTATCGATTTCTACCGATGCTGCTGGACTTGTGATGCCAAGATGAGGCGTGCCTGGGTTGACTCAGGCGCATTCAGATCGGTCGCCTGGTGCAAGTAACGTTGTGCAGCGACCGTATCGCCAAGCTTGAGAGAGATCTCCCCAGCGTGACGCAGCAGCTTGGCATCCTGGATACCCACCGCCAATGCCCGCTGAATCTGTTCACGCGCTTCGGAATAGTCGCCGTTTACGTACAGCGCCCAAGCGTAGCAATCGAGAGTGAAGACATCCTGCCGACGCGCATACTCGCGACGCGCGACCTCCAGTGCCTTTTGCGGTTGTTTCGCATCGTCGGCATAGTAGAAAACGAGTTCGTGATTGGAGTTGTCGGCACGCGCACTCTCGGCCAACGATTTCTGCTCGAACTCGGCAAATGCTTTCGCCGCCTCGTCGCTCTTGCCGGATAGTTGCAGGGCATCGGCGAGGTCATACAGGTTCTCAGCATGCGGCGCAGCAGTGTAGCGCTGCCGATACAGTTCTACCGCTTCGTCGTAACGTCCTTGCTGAATTCGAACTTTAGCCAGGTTTCCGAGCGCATAGTGATAGTTCGGAAACTCAGCGAGCGCCTGCTGTAACAGCGCCTCGGCCTGTTTCGGTTTGCCTGAGGCAAGCTTCACGTGCGCAATCTGCGTGGTGATCCATGCGCGATCTTCGACTTCTTCGGGAGCCACGGACTGAAGCGCCATTTCCATGAGCTCCACTGCTCCTTCGTCGTCTCCGAAGAGTTCGCGCAGATAGGCTGCGCGAGTCAACGACGGAACATTCGCGCCTCGAAGATTGAGCATCCATTGTGCCGACGTTTCCGCATCTTTGTATTTGCCGAGTTCCACGTTGGCGTCTGTGAGGAAGCCGTAGACCATGACGTCGTCCGGTGTCTTCTTGTTGAGCACCGTCGCTTCTTCCAGAGCCGACGCAAACTCGTGCCGGCCGAGCAGTAGCCAGACGTGGATGCGTGCTCCATCCAGGTTGCCGGGTGAGATCGCGAACGACTTCTGCAACGCTTCCTCTGCCTGGGCGTAGAACTTGGGATCGGATGTCTCGCGCGCGCGGCGAGACAAGGCCAACGCCAGCGCGTTGTACGCTTCATAATCGTTGGGCTTGGCAGCCAGTATTTTCTGGGCCCGTTCCACGCCTTGTTCAGCAGGAGAGAGCTTGGATTGCACTGGCGTTCCAGCCTGCCCGAATACCGGGAAGGAACCCAGCATCACTGTGACTATAGCAAGTAGAGTTTTCATTTCATCCTCATTTCAAAGAAGAGTTCGTGGCTGCCGCGCGTAAATTCTCGGCAGCCACGAAGAGCCACTAGTTGACCGGGCAGATACCGCCAGGCTGGCCTGAGCAACCTTCCTGTCCAGGACCAATGTGAACGCTTTGGCGTCCGCTGTTAGCGGGCAGCACATAGGGGAACGTCGTACCGTATCCGAGTCCGTTGAGCTGGACGCCGTCACCAATACGCGTGCCATACTTCACCGGATCTGCGAGGATGCCGCCCACAGCACGGGCCGCGATATCGACGACGTCATCGACCGGCCGCCGTCCGTTCGGAAAACCAGCCACATCGCCGGCGATAAAGCCGAGGCGCTTCTGGTTGGCAACCGCGGTTGGCGGAATTCCCGTGTTCAGACGCAGCAGGTCGGCAATCGGGCCAGTGTCATTCGGTCCGCATCCGGGGCATATCGGAGCCATATATTGCACCAGCGGAAGCAGGTCTAGGCGAGGCGCTGGAGGAACCGGAATGCCAATCGAAGCGAAGATTTGGGCGAGAAGTGGGTTAAGAAAGAAGTTGGCAAACTGACCGTCGTTCGCCGGAACATCGGTGCTGAATTTGTCTTTCGAGCCGGTGCCGATGATCAGTTCATTGATCAGTGAATTGCCTTCGCGGTTCACCTGAACGTACGGAGATCCAGCTACCCCTTGAATGCCCCCGACTTTTCGGATGGTAATCTGCGGCCGGGCCGTGGCTCCATAGGTCCCGATGACAGCCTTCTTATCGCCCGCCCGGTGCAACTGGCCGTCCTCGGTGAGCATGGTAATGGGCACTTCCAGCACGATCGAGTTGACGTTGTAGCCGGCGATTGTGTCGGGAGCGTAGTTGTTCTTGTCATCGGCATCGACTTGCGCGGAGAGCACGCCGCCGACTCCCATGCGGAAGTTCAGCGAGTCCAGAGCCGCACCCAAGTCGATAAAGAAAGGATCATCAACCGTACCCGCGAAGACGCGCACGTTGTCCGCCAGGCTGTAAATGCCCTGGTTGAACAGCTCGTTGTAGTCAGGCATCGTGCGCGGACCGACATTGGACGGAACGGTATACAACGTTTGCCCGTGAGTCAGATTGGTGACGACGCCGTTCTTGATCATTGTCACCGTATAGGTCTGGCTAAGACTCAGTCCTTCTGATCCGGGGCCGCTGAGAGCGGTGATCGGCGGTATGCCCGCAATCCCTCCGACATAGCCTGTAAATACGCCGGGCAACCGGATTTGGGTGGTGAATCGAAACTGGAAAACAACGTCGGGAATGCCATCTCGATTGTTGTCGACTTCCATCTCGTAAAGGACGTTGGGGTCGAACGGAAAGTAGTTGGGCCCATTGGCTGGTTCCAGGAGTGGATCGACGTTGAGAATCATGGTGACGCGATCCGGGTGGTCATAGCTCACGAATGCATACCAGTCGGTTACGTCGGCAGCATGATCCAGAGCAGTGATGGGAGCTTCGCGATGGCTGGATGCAAACATGCTCGTGGAAACGAGCGTGAGTATCGCCATCGTCAGCAGGAGCAAGAGTCGCTTCATGTGTTTGTCCTCAGATCTGAGAATGGGCAGACTTCACGCAGCTTGAGACACTGTTAAGGCACGATGCCGAGCCCCGACAGACTCGAGTGGTTCCATCTACTGGTGTCTATACGGCAGCAGAATCAAGTTGGATGGCGACGCGATGGATTAAACCGCTAAATTAATTTGGCTGAAAACTCGGCCCGGAAGAAATCCGAAAGGCGTGACGTCACGTATTCCATAAAATCGGCTGCAACGCACTGCGTACGATCCTCGGGAATGCGTTCCAGTGCTGGGCGAGAAATACTCCGGTTATGACTGGAGGCGCGGGTGGGAATCGAACCCACGCATAAAGGTTTTGCAGTTTAGTGTGTCAGATCTAATAGTTGATTTTATGCGGCGTTTCCGTCGGAGGACTGCCCGCAAGTTATTGATCTTTTCACCGAATTGACCCTTATTGGCAGCCAAATGGCAGCCAGACATAACTCGTCCATGTCTCGAATGCGACCCGACTCATCACCACCAGTGGGGGAGGTTCGCTGCCGGCAGCATTTGCGACATCGTCGCCTCAATTTATGCCAGATCCTTTTCTCGTCGGGGGATACTCAACATTCTGGACGCGCCGTCACATTTGGGCTTATCTCAAACACTATCAGCGACAGGCCCGTTTCCCAGAAGCTGACTTGAACGAAGCCGTGGAACGGCGGACGCTTGCGCGTGTCGTAGGCGAGCAGTTTGGAGTGAGCTGATCTAAGGTGGCTCGCAGAGAAAGGAGGGTTTCTCTGTGACCCATCTTCGCAAGATCATGCTCGAAGAACTCCACCGTCGGAACTACGCGCAGACCACCATCGATTGTTACGTTCGCACCGTGGAACATTTCTCCCGGTACTTTCACCGGTCCCCCGATCAGCTGGGTCCGCAACACATCCGCGAGTACCAAGCCGCGTTGTTTAAGAAGTGGAAGTTGGCGCCGAACACGGTGAACCAGCGATTGGCGGCTCTGCGCTTCTTCTACATCCAGACACTCAAGCGGGCCTGGAGCGTGGCCGAAACTCCGTACCCCAAGAAAGTGCTGAAGCTACCCATCATCCTCAGTCAAGAGGAGGTCGCTCGTCTGATCGACTCGGCACAGACCCCCTTTCATCGCATCGTACTGATGACGCTCTACGCCACCGGTGTGCGGCGTGCTGAACTGGCGCGCCTGAGGGTCAGCGATATTGATAGTCGGCGGATGGTCATCCACATCCAAGGCGGCAAGGGTCGCCAGGATCGTGACGTCATGCTCAGTCCCAAGTTGCTGGATGCACTGCGCGAGTATTGGCGCGGGTTAAAGCACAAACCTTCCGAGTGGTTGTTCCCCGGGGGCTGCAGCCATACAGCGGATCATCCGATCACCCCCAAGGCTGTGTATCACGCCTGCCGCAATGCCGCCCGACGGGCTGGCCTGCAGGAGAAAAACATCCATCCCCACACCTTGCGACATTGTTTCGCCACCCATCTGTTAGAAGATGGCGCTGATCTGCGCACCATTCAGTTGTTGCTGGGGCATCACGATTTGGAAGAAACCACCATCTACCTGCATCTGTCCAAGCGCCATCTCAGCGCCACTGCGAGCCCCTTGGACTCCTTGGTCTTGGCCGCTGACAAGCAGAAACGAGAGCCCTCGCTAAAGCCCTAAATGAGTCGCCCTCTCCTGGAGATGGCCGACCTCGTTCGCTGTGCGGGGCAGACATTCGTTGAGCGCAGTCGCAACTGGATCACCTGGCAACATCAGAAGGTGCTGCTGGCTATCGAACGATGCCGTACCGCTGCCCTCGGCGGACACCGTGATCGCTGTGCCGGCTGCGGTCAGACGACCTCCATCTCCTACAACTCGTGCCGAAACCGGCATTGCCCAAAGTGCCAGGGCAATGCCCGCCACCGCTGGCTGGAGGCACGTCAGCGTGAGTTGCTGCCCACCCGCTATGTACACGTAGTCTTCACTCTGCCGCGGGAACTCGCTCCCATTGCATTACAGAACAAACGGGTGATCTACAATCTGCTCTTTCACTCCAGCGCCGCCACCCTGCTGGAGATCGCCCGCGATCCCCGGCACTTGGGAGCGGACATCGGATTCTTCGGCGTGCTTCACACCTGGAACCAGCGTCTGCAGATTCATCCTCATGTCCACTGCGTCGTTGCCGCCGGTGGCCTCGCTCCCGGCCACTCCCGATGGATCTCCTCCCGCCACTCCTTCTTCCTTCCCATCCCGGTGCTCAGCCGTGTCTTCCGCGGTAAGTTCGTCGCCGGACTTAAGACCGCCTTCAGCCAAGGCACTCTCCAGTTCCACGGCAACCTCGCCCCGCTGCGAGAACCGCGAACCTTCGCCTCCTGGCTTCGACCCCTGTTCCGGCATAACTGGGTCGTTTACTCCAAGCGGCCCTTCGGCGGACCGGAGCACGCGCTGCGCTATCTCGGCGCTTACACCCACCGCGTCGCCATCTCCAACCACAGACTGGTTGCTCTCGCCGGGGACAACGTCACCTTTCGCTGGCGGGACTCCGCTCATGGTAGCCAGCAGCGGCTCATGACCCTGCCGGTCGATGAGTTCCTGCGCCGCTTCCTGCTTCACCTGCTTCCGCGTGGCTTCGTGCGCATCCGTAACTTCGGCTTCCTGGCCAACCGGCAACGCGCTACGCTCCTGCCACTATGCTTCCGCTTACTCCAGAGTTCAGCAGAAAACTTACAGCCAACCGCATCGCCTGCTGCCCATCGTCCGCACCCTTCCACACTCTGGCACTGCCCGGTTTGCGGTGGGACTATGCACGTCGTCGAGCGGCTCTCCGCGGCTCAACTTCTTCTACTTCGCTCGCCACCCCATCCTGGATTATGCGCGGCATGAAACCACATCTACATCCTCGACCTGTCCACTTGCTGCGGCATGCACGGAGTCATTGTGTCTCGCCTGGCTCCGACTACCCTCCAGTTCATCTCGTTAGGATCTATCTGGCGCAGGAACACCAAGCTTGCCGACACCATCTCCCACTGCCTGCGACCTGCACAACCCCTTACAGTCACCCCGCAAACCCCCAGGCCATCCTCAGACCCATTCAAAGTACATAGACTCCCACCTCCCGGGGCGGCTTCCTTCAAGTCGCTGTATCCGAAGCGCCCCTTCAAACCCTGCTAAGCAACGACCTCTCGATTACAGGGGCGCTCCAGATACAGCCCTAGGACTTCTGGACCGCATCGACGATAGTCTGTCCTCGCGCATACATTCAGCCTTGCACCAGCGAATACGCAACGAAGTGTTGGCGTCCTGTCCGCTATAAACCCCGTTCCTTATTTGCCGGAAGTTGATACGTGTGAACCGCCTACATTCTTTAGACGACTGACCGAATCTTCCGGGCGGGCGCTTGAGATACAACAACGGTCACGCCGGAAATGGCGCAATATAATCGTCCCCAGGCCCACTTATGGAGTAGAAATTGTGTTCGTTTAGAGATCCGCTAGTAGAGGACTTCGTTTTCCCCTTTCGCAGTTATCAGAGCCCGGAAGGTGGCGACGATCTTGTCGCGGCGAGCCATGACGGCATTTACTTCCGTCTTGGTCAGATAGTTTTTGGTTTTTTCTGCCACATCGTTGGCATTCAGGGCTTTCAGTCTTTCGAAGAGCTGGCGGTCGCATTTCACCAGATCCTTGGGCGAACGTAAGTCCTTACTAGTGCGGAAAGCGCGGCTGAAATCAATGCGCCAGACGGTCCAATCTTCACCGATGAGCACGTTGGTGAGATTGGGATCGGTGTCATAGACAAGCTCGTCGAAGACCCGGATTTTCGCCATCTGGTTGTTCCATTTGTCCTTATACTCTTCGGGAACCGCAATCTTTTTTTCGACGCGCTCGGCATCGTCCATCTTGACGGGGAGCCACCAACTCAGCGAACCCGTCTTGCCGTCCCATCTGCGCTCGACATAAACCGGCAGCATATCGTCCATGCCTACAAGTTCAGCGAGCTGGTAGGCGGCGATATTGTATTTGTACGAGTCGACGAAATTGAGTTCGACTCTGCCGTTCTCGAACTTATTCTCGGCTTTGTGCTCGTCGATGGTCTGGAACGAGGCATCGTGGGTGATGGTTCCGTTGCTGAGGGTGAGCCGCGAGGGATGGGTGACGCCCTTGCTCGAGGGCTTGCTCTTGATGACTTCGGCATTCCGGAGAAAGTCCTTAATCTGGTCCTTCGTCAGCGAGCTCTCGTCGGCTGCAGTGGCAACCAAGGGAGCGGTCGCGCAAACGAGAATCGCAACAACGAAGGAAGACCTCGTCCAGAACGCGGAGAATTCTCGCATGGGGTGTCCTCTCGAAATTGTCCTACACTGTAAGCCAAGGCCCGGGGTGCAGACAACTCCAATAGTATCGTCGCCAGGGCAGAAGCGAGAAGGTATCGGGCAAATTGTTCGGGCAAATTGTTCTTGACTATTGCCTTGCGCGAGGCTATTGTCCCGCAGTGGTACGTGACCCTTTTGTAATCGGTCGAGAATCAACAGCTTTAGTTGGATGGAGGATGCGATGAAGGTTCCGAAGACGTTGCTTTGCCTCGCACTTGCGGGAGCAGTATTTGTGGGCCTGCCTGCGCGAGCCTTCCAAGCGCCGGCCGAACAAAAGGCGCCGGCAACAGCTGGTGAGACGAAGTGGCAAGGCAACGTGGTTAGAATTGATAAAGACCACTCGATGATTACGATCCATGGTGGCCCTCCTCCGTCACACGATACAAGGCAAGTGGTTTACGACAGCTCGACCGTGTGGACGAAGGTGGGACAGCCTGTGCAGCAGGACGAACTCAAGGAAGGGTCGTTCGTTATCTTCTTAGGCACGGTGGATAACAAGGGCGTATTGCATGCGACACGCATCGACCTGCGGCTTCCCAAGCCCAGTCGCTAATGACAATTCGTAGCGCGGAGCAGGGCGAGGCCCAGGGAGAGTCGTCGCGATTCTACTGGGCCATCAGCATCAGCAGGCATGTTGCGGTCGATGCATCTCGATCTACGAGCTCTGCGATAGTCTTTTCGTGCCCCGATGTCACTCGCGCCGCAGAGGTGCGCAAGAAAACATCAAGATTCCGCGGCGAGGGCCTCCAGCCGAAGTTTCGCGACGCGCGCCGTATCGCGCAAGAGTGGGTCGGGATGCACCAGGCATGGTTCTAATTCCGCTTCCAATGACTTGATTGCGAACTTTCCAACGGCATACGCTCCGCAGGACTTCAGCCACGGATCATCGCTGGCGACGAGTTCAGCGACGGCCTCCTCGCGGCTTCCAACCTTAGCCCGCAGCAGACTGTTGGCGATCATGGCCTTCTCCCTGGGACTCACTTTGCCGTCCAGAAGAGGGAACAGAATTCCCCGCAAATGCGATTTCAGAACATTCTCGAGGAACTCCAAAGCATTGTCGTAGACGGTCGAATTCTTCGACTGCAATCCAAAATAGGCCGAGTGCAAATCCAAATGGGGATACAAAAGCCCCAGGAGCCGGAAGATCCTTTCCAATTCCTGTTGCATGGATTCGTTGAGAGCATGGGTGACGGTTTCATCGGCCTCTTCAGGAAGGCGGAGGGCTTCCATGATTTGATAGGAGCGATAGTGGCCGGTAATCTCGGCGGCGAGGACGGTCTCCACCAACTGGGTGTCGAGTGGAAGCTCGGGATGCGATTGGTGAATCTTGTTCAGGGCACTAATGGTGTGAAAACGGAGACCGGTGTCGCGCTCAAGAAGGTTGTCGCTTATGACACGTGCTGCCGCCGGAGTACCAATGTTGACGAGAATACCGGGAACCACGCTCCGGGTGTCGATGGCCAACGACGATTCGCCGAGCTGGCTTGCGAGGAGACTGACGACTTGATCGCCGAATTTCGCGAGGGCCTCAGCAGCGTCGCTGGAGAGTTCGCGATTGGCAAGGAACTCTACCAGAGTGGAAGCGAGAGGAAGTTTCCGCAACGTGCCGACGGAGCGGATGGCTTCGCGCACAACAGCATGGGAAGAATCGTGAAGAAGCCGGGCGAGCAAAGGATCGAAGACATCCGGCAGTTCACCCAGGAGGCGCGTCAATTCCAGGCGGGTGCGTTCGCCTGCTTCGCCGGTCTCATTCGACATTGCGATGAGGATCTGAGAGGCCGCCTCGATGTTCTGCCCTTCGCCTGGACGGGCGAGATAAGCGGCCACTCCCGAGCGAACGCAATAATCGGAGTAGTCTCCGATTTCAGAGAGCAGGCTGAGGGGATCCACATGCGCGTGGTGAACGAGGAAGAGCATGGCCTCAGTCCGGACGCCGGGATCGGGATCTTTGAGCAGAGCTTCTGCGGAGGGCCGCACGGACTTATCAGCAGCAGCGGCAAGAATCGACACGGCCTTCTGGCGGACTGCGGGCGAAGGGTGGTGAAGCAGACCGCGAACTACGGGGTGAGTGGCGCGTTGGCGCTCCACTTCGAAGAGACTGAGAGCGTATAGGATTTCATCCGGATTGGAGGTGAGAATCTTTCTGGTCAGCAACTCCGCGGTGGATCGATCCAGTGCGAGGGTTGAAACTTGTTCGGCGTCGAGGCGATGCTGGCTGATGGAATCCTGCAAAACGACGACGTACTGCCTGCCCGCAACATAAACGGCGCCGAGCCAGCCGAGAATCAGCAGCATGGCGATCCAGCTGAGTCGCTGAGGAGTCCAGCCCAAGTGCGCGGCGAAGACAAGTACGACGACACCTGCCAAACCGTCTCCCAGACGCCAAACGACGGTGTCGATAAACCATTTTGCTTTCAGTTTTACCTGGTTCGGCAGCGGCAAATAGAGCAATTCGATGGTGGAGCGGTCGACAGAATAACGAAGGACTTGATCGCTGCCCTTGAGGAACAAGGCAGCCGCTACGGTTCCCCACACGATCAGTCCGGCGGAGCCAGCCAAAACCACGATGGGAAGAACGAAGAGCATGCGGCCAATGCCGAAGCGGCGGAGCAGGCGTGTGGTGAGCAGCAACTGAAAGAGCAACGAGAGAACGCCGACATAAAAGTAAAAACCGCCGAAGAAGATGGCTAGCGCGTCTGTGCCTACAGAAGATTGTTTGGCCAAGGCCTTGAATTGCCAGCCAGTCATGGTGGTTGCGAATGACGAAATACAGATGACCGCACCAATAGCGCGTAGGTACGGGGAAGCAAACACCGCGCGGATGCTTTCCTGCAAATACTTCTGACCAGTTCCGGCGATGCCGGCATTCGGATCTCTCGCAGGATCGAGTCGTAACTTGCCGCCTTGGGTAGTGACGGCCATCAGGACCGAACAGATGACTAGAAGCACCGCCATGGCGAGCAGGAGGCTCTCCGTACCGAAGGCTTTGGCAACAATTTTTGAGACATAGCCGCCGAAAATCCAGCCCAGAATGGCGCCTCCGCCGACCATTCCGAAGATGCGTTTTGCTTCACGGGTGGTGAGTAGATAATTCGCGAGGGTCCACACCTGAGTCGGGGCCAGGACTCCGAACATGCCGACCCAAACATAAAAGACTGCATAAAGCCACGCAGGATGAGAGTAGTGGGTGATGCTCCAGAACAGGACACAGGTGGCACCAAAAAACAGAGGACTGCCCACTAGCAAATTACCAAGCGAGATGCGGCGCCCAACCCGCAAGTATAAGGCAACGACAAAGCCGACGAGGACGCCGCTGGCAATATCGGCATAAGGCAGTCGCACAGCAGGAAATTTGGCGAGAAACAATGCGTCGCGTGCGACTTTACCAATGACGTAGGCGCTGATGGTGAGAAACAGGCAAGCGCTCAGTGGAGTCCCGCGGCCCAAATCGCCTGGTTGGATGTTCAGCGCCCGCTCTAGCCAACGAGTTGCACCAGCGCTTCCCTCTCGCCCGTTATTTCCAAATAAGCTCAATTCGCCTTCCCCGCCGAGGCAGGAGACCCGTCGTCGAGCACCATTTCTTCACTGTCCGAGTACAATGCAGTGAATTTGCCGCCGCGGATTTCGAGCGCCGAGGCCCGCCCCGCCGGCCAATACGAAGAAAGCATCCCGGTGTCGATCAGAAATACTCTTCCACCGAAGCGGCTCCGGATGTGTGAAGTCTTCTGTACCGTATGGGCCACAACTATGTGCGCTGCGTCATAGGCTGTCAGTATCTTCGGAACCTGTGCTGTGCCTTCTTCCTCGCTCCAACTGTCGTATCCCCTGAACCACAAGGGGCCGTCGTCACGCATGCAGAGCCAGTCGTTGAAGCCCAGAAACCGCACCAGCATCTCGTGGTATGTGGCGTCGGGCTCAACTCGTGGTCCGCGCTCTGCCGCCAGTTCCAACCGGACAGCTAGCGCAATCTCCTGCAGAGTAAAAAACGGCAGAATCACTTTCCGCGCTACTAGTTGCTGCTTTGTCTTGTCGAAGTCTTCGAGTTCTTCTCGTACCTGCGAATTGATTCGTTCGATTGACAAAGAATCTACTCGCGAACTAATTCCACCGTGTACGAATAGAACTCTGCCGATCTCGACCACCGTAGCATGATGGCGGACCCACTTCCCATAGCTTCCTTCGGGGCTGAATGCTTCGCGGTACTCTACGAAGCCAAGCGGATGCTCAGCCATCCACTCTTCCTTGGTAGCGGGCAGCTTCGGCTGCTTCACCGTCGCCAAGGACTTCGCGTGGGCGTCATACCAGATTGCATACTCCTGATAGGCAGCCTCCCTGCGCTTTTCAGACTCGTTGTCGGCGAAACTAGAGTAGCTCTGCGGCGGGACGTAGCGCAGGTCACCCAGAATGTTCATGACCTCATGATTGCCCAGCAGCGGTATCGCCTGTCCCCCGGCTTTCGAGGCTTCTTTCTCCAGACTCATGACCAGGTTCATCGCCTCACGTCCGTTCGGGCCGCGATCGACGAGGTCCCCGGTTTGAACCAGCGTGGCACTTCCACCGCTCCAATGATTTTGGTCATTCAGTAGGCCCGCTCGCTTGAGGATGAGGCGGAAGTCTGAAAGGTCACCGTGGACGTCGCCGATGGCAACGAGTCGCTCCGATTCGTTTTCACCTGATGCGGCCGCGCTGGAATAAAGAGAAGCCAAAGCCAGCAGCGACATTAAGAGGATCAGCCCCGTGCGCCGGCCCGGAAAGCCGTTGGCCGAGCGGCACACCATCTGGCGTCTTCTTCTAGCCGAGAACAGATTGACCAAGATTGGAGGGCCTGGCGGTCGCATGCGATATCATTCTGGGAACGAGTGCATGTTAGGTGGCCGCGTACCGGCAAGTCAATTGCTCAGCCGACACCTCAGTCCGAGCACGAGTCTATTTGATGTGAAGGTCAGACTCGACCGGAGGTTCACAAGAGTGGAGCCATTATGACGACAGGCGCGTCATACGGTCGGGATCGACTCGTAGCGCGGCTGACTTCCCAGAACCAGACTTGATCGGCATAGGGGCGGCGGTCACCCGCCGACCCCTGCCACACCACCGTGCGTACGGGTCCGTACACGGCGGTTCGAGTTGGTTGCGCTAGCGCTCATCGATTAATGTCGGAAGTCCAAGCGATTTGAAGTAAGCATTAGAAAGCCCCACAGAGAGGGCTTTGGCCCGGGCCAGATACCAAGGGCCGAGTCCGCTGCCAGCCGTGTTGCTGGCCAGTCGCGGGCGAACCCCCAGTTCTAACAGAGCCGCTCGGCGACGGCGTGGTGTTTTCCATTGCCGCCACATAGCGGCTCGCAGTCGGAGCCGGACCCAGCGGGTGAGTTGAATCCAGCACGACAGGCGTTTCGCAGAAGCCGAAATAGCTACGCCAACCTCGCATATACGAAGCTAGCTCCGCTATCGTCGTCTCCAGGCTGACGCCTTTCGCCCGAAGTGTGATTTCCCGGATGCGATGCTTAAACCGCTCCAGAGCTTTCGGCGCAATCATGCGCTTGATCTCCGGACCATCGCTAAAGCTGAACCCGAGAAACTTCCGCTCCTGCGGTCGCGCCACCGCGCTCTTCGTCTCATTCACCTTGAGTTTGAGCTTGTGCGTGATGAATCGCGTGATGCTTTCCATCACCCGTTGACCCGCCCGCTCGCTGCGAACGTAGATGTTGCTATCATCCGCGTAGCGAACATAGCGATGTCCGCGGCGCTCTAGCTCTCGGTCGAGTTCGTCGAGCACGAGGTTACTTAACAGGGGCGAAAGAGGACCTCCTTGAGGAGTTCCTTCCACACTGGGGCTAACCAGTCCGTTCTCCATCACCCCGGCGTTCAAGAACGCCCGAATGAGTTTCAGCAGCCGCTTGTCCTCGACTCGTTTGGCGATCTGTCCCATCAGTTTGTCGTGATTGACTCGATCGAAAAACTTCTCCAAGTCGAGATCCACCACCCAGCCGTAGCCTTCGGCGATGTATTGCTGCGCCTGAGCTACCGCTTGATGGGCTGACCGTCCCGGTCGAAAACCATAGCTGTGGTCGGAGAACGTCGAGTCCCACTGCCGCTGCAGAACCTGCATCACCGCTTGCTGGATCAAGCGATCCAGCACCGTTGGGATACCCAGCTTGCGCACCCCTCCGTCCGGCTTGGGGATTTCCACCCGCCTCACCGGTTTCGGCTCGTAGGTCCCACTCAGCAGTTGTTCTCGGATCGCTGGCCAGTGCTGCTTCAGGTAGTCGGTGATTCCGCCGACGGTCATTCCATCGACGCCCGCGCTACCTTTATTAGCCTTCACCTGCTGCAAAGCTTGCTTCAGGTTTTCTCGCTCACATATTTCCTCCATCAATCGATTCGTGCTGGCTGGGCTTTCGGGGTCATGCATCGCCGAGAGCGATTCGGTCTCTTCCCTTTCCGCTTCGCAGGCTTCACCCGTCTGGCGGAGACGACGAAGTCCAGTGTTACCTGGGTATTCTTCTGCCGCTTGTCGCTCCTGAGATTCATGTCCTACTTGCCTCTCCTTCTCGTTCCGGCCTTCGGCCACCGTTCCCGGCTCCGCCTATCTGTTTCTCCACCTTTCGGATCGGAGTGCCTCACTAGCTTCGCCGACGTCATGACCTACTATGCCTTATGCTGACTTCTGCCCGGCGGTCAGGCGGCCTTCGACCACCTCAGTCGCCGAAGCGACGCCGAGCAGATCTCCTGGGGTAAGCTCAACCGCCTTCCGTGCACAATCGCCGAATCTACGCTTCGCGCCCTTGATGGATATGGACTTCGCGGTAAGTTGCCCGCTCGTCCGGCGCTGGCGCCTTGTATCCGGTTTTTGTCCATCGACTCGCACGTTTGTTCCATGCTTCCTTCAGACCCCGCCTCGCGACGGTAGCCCTTGCATCATCACTAGGCCTTACCTCCATCTCGGGAGTTTGGGCTGCCCACTTCCACGGAACGGGCGTTTCTCGTCAACTTGATTGTCGCGGTGCCCAAGTTCGGGATCGCCCCTTATTTGCACTAGAACAGCTCTCGACGGTTCTTGCAGCAACTTACTGAGAGTCGAGGAATTTGCGAATGAGAGCCACCGTTTCTGCAGGGCGCTCTTCCATCAGCCAATGCCCGGAGCCACCGACGACCGCCTCTTGAACATTGGTCGCAATGTTTCGCATGATCACGGCCTGGAGTGGACCAAAGGATTTCTCTCCGCCAACGGCCAGCACGGGCATCGTGAGCTTCACGCCCGCGAAAACTTCATTGTCCTTTGCATCCTGGGAAAACGCAGTGAACTGGGCAAATCCAGCCCGCATTCCCCCTGGTTGCGCGTAAGTGGCGGCAAAGAAATTTCTGGTCGCTTCGTCAGGTTTGGAGGGGTCGCCCGTGAAGTCATTCCAAATTCGATCGAAGTAGATGCGCTCACGCCCAGCCACGAGCCGTTCTGCATCCGGACCATGAAAATTGAAATGCCAGACTCCGGGGTTCAGCAGAATCTCCTTCCACGGCTCGATCCCCGGAATCGGGGCGTCCATTACGACGAGCCGCTCAACCTTGTCCGGATACATGGCAGCGTAGGCGTAAGCCACCATGTTGCCGATGTCGTGCGCGACCACAAACGTCTTGGCATATCCCAACGCAGTCACGACCGCGCGAATGTCTTGGGCCTGCGTCTTCTTGTCATACCCAGATTCCGGCTTCGATGACTTCCCAATTCCGCGAAGGTCCGGCACCACAACGGTGTGATCCTCCATGAGATCCGCGGCCAGAGGAGCCCATGAGTCGCTGTTCTCAGCGTATCCGTGAATGAGCAGTACTGCCGGTCCCGCCCCACCCCATCGCACGAAGATATCCGCTGCTTCCTGGCTGTGAATGGTCTTTGCCTGAAAACTGGCCGGCAGAGATGGCGGCGCGGCAGAACCTCGAAGCATGATTCGTTCACCCTAACGTTTGGATTTCAGCGCTAATCGCGATTGCGCCATGCATCACATGATAAAACGTTTCTACGGTCAGGGCGGTCCTCAGAAGCTCAAGCCCGCTAATGGCATTCCTTCGTATCAGAATCCCGAGTCAATCACTGCGCGAATCGTCAGACACTCGAAAAAGATCGCTCGCTGCCAACTGGATGAATGGTCGGCGTTCCGTCCTTGTGGCCGCGACTTGGTGCATCGCTTCAACAGCACGAGTTGGGCGTTTCCCGTCAACTTGACGTAAGTGGACTTGACGAGCGGCCCGGCGAAACTTCCCCGAACCCCGTTTGGACAGGCACCGGTCACCGGTACCCTCGCTCTTGTAAGAACCGCCCCATCCACGGATACGTAGAGCGCTGTTGAGGAGCCTCCCTTATGCTTACAACTAGCATTATGGATAGCCTTCGTAACCGGTCGGATAGACATATTCTTCGCTGAGGCAGATGCTCGTTAGCTCTGCCTGAAATCCATCTGCTGATCACTTATTACAAACAAAGCATCTTCCTCGCGGATTCCGCAATGGATCAATTAACCTGCTTATTGGGCCCGTCACCTGCTCAAGGTAAGGACACAAGCGCTTTTGGCTTGAATCCTTCGAACCCCCAATGGGAGGCAATATGGCAGCTCAGGCATCTCAATTCGACGAAATCGGACAAGTCTTGAACAACCTCGAGGTAATGCGAGCTCGGATCAACTCGGCCGTGTACGGAGATCACGACCTGATGGGCCCGGCACAGCTAAAGACCCTCGTGTCGGAAACGCTCGCATTCCACGCGGAGACCGCAAAACTCGTGCTTAGGGTCGGTCAGCTCTCGGCTGGCGTCGGCAGCATAAACGCACTGGGCGTCTTTTGAGTTTGGCGCACTCGGGCCATCGATTTGCTTGGTGCCTCAAGGTTCGCGTCCGTCTTTTTGGACGCTAACTTGGGAAGAGGAAGGGCCGTGCCGAAGCCACCAAGTAAACTCTAGACCGCAGGGCGACAAAACGGTGAAAGGGGCGACTTATATCCCAGTGCCGTCGGCGGCCAACCAAAATTTCGCCGGGCTTTTTACGGTGGACTTGCCGCTTGGGGTCAAGGCAGGCGAAGTATTTACGATCGTGGTCAGGCGGCTCACGACCAAAACCTTCCGGACTCCGGCGGCCGAGCACATTCTGCACATGCAGAAGGCGCTCAGCCAGACAGATCGCCTCGGGTGGCCGGAAGCTCGCCCGCAGTAATCCGACCGAGTGCAGATACTGGATCCACTGGCAGTCGGAAACGTCACTCTTGCGTCCGGGCACGCTCTTCAGATAGTGCGCGTTAACCAAATAGACCTTGAGCCCCCGCTCCTCCAGGATCTGAAACAACGGGATCCAGTACACCCCTGTTGATTCCATCGCCACGCTCTGAATCCGGCACCGGCCGAGCCAATCAGCAAGTGCATGAAGGTCGCCGGTGAAGCTGCTGAACCGGCGCGTCGACTCCTCATCCCGATCCGGTGGTACGGCGACGTAAATCTCTTCCGCTCCTATATCGATGCCCGCCGCATCCGGCTCCAGCACCATCGATCTGCGCTCCCGCTTCTCTCCTCGCTTCGCCATGGTCTTCTCCTTGTAGCCGGAGAACGCGGCCCGAGGTGCAAATCCTAGCAGTCTCCTGATCGAGATCGCTGCACTGCTCCGCAGACGTCATCACTAACCTATCCGCAACCTCAGACCCATGCTTCGAGACGGGCTCATTAAGCACCAATGCCGGTTTCGGGCCGTAGCTTGCCGCAATCTCCAGCCCACCTATCATCGCTCAGCTCAAGTTCCTTCCGTTCCTATCTGAACGAAGTTCAGTCCATTGCTTCGGGGAAGTGTCACACTAAGATTTTGTTTGGTCAGCAATCGGAGACAACGTTGAGGGCGAAGGCAGGTTAGCCTCAGGATGGGCGCCGCGAGCGCCAGCTCGCGGGGCAGAGTATGGGTAGGACGAAGTTCGCGGGGCGTCAGAGGAAGAACGGATCAGCGATGCCAGTCATGAGCAATGCACCGACAATCATCCTCCTGCCGGTCATCTCAGACCGTGAATAATCACTCCAGTGGCGAGGGGGTACGTAGGGGTATTCCGGGGACAGAGTTTCAGTTTTAATGTGGCGGAAGAATACTAGTGCGGGAGTCCGGAGCCCCAAAAAGATGGTTTTGTCCCATAACCTATAGTGCTAATACGTAAAAACACCCTTTCCCATGCTTTTAAGTCCGATTCTGTGAGAAAACGAAACCGCCAACTAAGGCAGGGAAACTGGGGGCGGATTCCCGGGTGTTGCGGCCGGTTTTTGGAGTGGAAGATTGGCTACTTTCGCCCGTTCCCGACCCTCGCGTGCGCGCGAGGGTTTGTTGCTTAGGGAAGGACGGAGGGACCTAGTTATACGGGGAGGTGATGGCCTGCAGGGGTTCGATGCCGCGGGCAACGAACGTCGCCTGGGACTCGGTCACCGCGTCGTCGACCGAGATTCCCGAACCTTCGTTCAGGATCTCGATGCCGAGGATCTTCGACGCACACATCGCGCCGTACTCGTTGGCGCCGGCGAGGGTGACGTTGAAGGGCAGCACCTGATCGCTGTAGCTGGGCAATGCCAGTGCCCATTCGCTGCTCAGGTCAGATACGGGCACGTTGTCGAGCTGATCGATAGTCGAGGCGATCGAGGCTCCGTTGCCGCGCAAGGAAGAAGCGAAGTTGCCGCAGGCGTCAGAGCTCGAACTCTTAATAGCTCATCTTCCGGATCCACTGAATGAAGCTGTTTGGCTGGCTGCCGTAACTTGCATTCGGCCGGAAGAATTGGCTTTCGAGTGGTCGGATCTCGACCCGATCAAGCGGCAATTGTGGATCGTGCGGGCTGTTAATCGGGGGAAACTGCACACCCCCAAGTATCACCTATCGAACCGTCCGATTCAGCTTACCGAATCGGATGTCGAGATGTTGCTCGCGCTGAAGCAGCGGATGTCCGCAGTCGACGACGACTGGATGTTTCCCAACAAGCACAAAACGGGCCCCATCGGCCATGAACAGATAATGGGCCGGATCGTGCAGCCGATCGCACGCCGGCTCGGCCTGCCGCACATCACCTGGAGAATTCTCCGTCATTGGGGAACGACGCAGATGGTGGAAAACCATGTACCGATCAAAGCGGCGCAGCAACGCCTTGGTCATAGCCGCCCCGACATCTTGCTCAAGCATTACACCCACGTTCTGGAAGAATCGGCCGAGTTTGCGGCGGAAACGCTCAGTTCACAACTGAGCGGAAACGGTGAGAAGAAAGCCGATCCGGCCACAAATTCGCCGGCAAATGGCAGCCAAATGGCAGCCAAGGGTAAGCGGTGGGTCATGTAAGTGACTGAGAAGATGGAGGCGCGGGTGGGAATCGAACCCACGCATAAAGGTTTTGCAGACCTCTCCCTTACCACTTGGGTACCGCGCCTCGATGTCTCTACCGTAACGTGTTCCGCAGCGAAAATCCAGCACGGGTTACTTCGGCCGTACCTTTAGATCCCGCAGAATTCTCACGGCCTTCGCAATTTCTGCCCGCTCGGCTTTGGATTTTTCGGCCAGCATTCTTGCCAGAGCCTCCACTCGCCTGGAGCGGGCGCGCCGCATTACGGCTCGACCGCGCGATGTGGCCGAGATGTGTAGTTTGCGGGCATCATCCTTTGCGGCCTTGCTAGTCGCAAGGCGCTGCTCCACCAAGCCGCGCACGATGCGCACCATCGTTGGGGGCTTGACCTGCTCGATTTCGGCCAGTTGCTTGAGCGACATCCCGCCCCCGAAAACCAGCACGGAAAGCGCGGATAGCTGCGCCAGACCGATGCCCGAGACGCGGTCCTCGACTCGCAACTGCCGCACCAGGTGGATCGCGGCTGAGTGAAGAACGTCCGCCAGTTCCACCACTTCGTCGGAATTTCTTTTTGGCATTGCTTTCAGGTCCGGCGTGAGATAGTGTATCCCGAGATAAATTAATTAGCAATGCTAACTACTTTTGGAGGACGACATGTCGCAAGAACTCTTTCAAGCGATTCATGATAACGATCGCGCCAAGGTCGAGCAGTTGCTCGCGGCGAATCCCGCGTTGGCCAAAGCGCGCAGCGAATCCGGTGTTTCCGCGCTGATGCAGGCGCGCTATGAAGGCCGCCGTGAGATGGTGGACCTGCTGCGCGCGAGCGCCGGCGAACTCGATGTCTTCGAGTCCGCAACTCTCGGCGACCTGCCGCGCTTGCGGGCCCTGCTGGCGAAAGATCCAGGACTAGCGAAGACCTTCAGCAACGATGGCTTCACTGCTCTGCACCTGGCTGCGTTTTTCGCACAACCCGAAGCCGCTGAAGAACTACTGCGCGGTGGCGGGGATCCAAATGCGGTCGCAAGAAATCCGATGAAGGTCGCGGTCATCAACAGCGCTGCTGCCTCCGGTCGCGCCGACCTGGTGAAGATGGTTCTGGCCGCGGGTGCCAATCCAAATGTCCGGCAGATGGCTGGCTATACTGCCCTGCACGCTGCCGCTGCCCACGACAACGTGGGAATGGCGCAGGCCCTCCTGGACGCCGGGGCGGATGTCTCGCTTCGCAGCGATGACGGACAAACGGCTGCCGAAAAGGCTGGCCCGACGGTGGCGGAACTGCTGAAGTCGCGGAAGTAGGGCAATAGAAAACGATTCACCACGAAGGCGCGGAGGACACGGAGATACTTAATTCTCTTGGGTTCCCGCTGAACTTGTTGTTCAGCCACATCATCAAGAAACCAGCTACCTTTGAGATATTGGAGGTACCCCCTCCCCTCTCAATATTGGAAATAAAGGACTTACCGCACCAGTCTGCGTAAGTTTTGGCAAACAATAGCACTTATAGGTAAAGTAGCAGAAACAAATGGGTTATCGGAACGAATCTGTTGCAGAGCCCTATAAGGTTGGTTTACCGTTGAGTTATCAAAGACCTGCTGTAGCGACCAACCGCCAGACTCCGGGGTCACGAGAGACACCAATCCCTCGCCTCACATTGCGAGGTTTACAGACCGCCGTTCGAAAGAGAAAGGGCGTGCGACTCAGAGGGGTGATGAAGCTAGTCCGCCTCGACGCGCGCTATCTCTCGAGTGTGATGGGTGCGCCAAATCAGGGTACCCACCACCACTGCGCAAGAGAGCAATAGAACCCGCAGCACTCCGGCGTGAAGGGCGGGATCGCCCAGCAGAATCCGAAGCAGGCCCAGCGCCGCGCTGGTGGCGCACAGGGCGAAGTAGAGCCGTTCGCTGGCGTGGCTTGCCATCTTCAAAAGAATCAACAGCACGGTGGTGACGATGGTGTAGATGGTCAGGAGGACGATCCCGCCGATGACTTTATCGCCGTGCAGCGAAAATGCCTTGGCATGGGAGAGCGCGGTTTGCAGAGCCGCCACGCCGAGGAAGATGACAGTATGAATCAGCGCGATGATGGCGCGCTTTCGGCTGTTCAAAATGGAGAACGAATGCATGAGTGCCTGGATATGATGATGCCCGAAGCGGCGAACAGAAGGCTGTGACAGAAATCACAGGAGGCGTTATTATCAGCCATCCATTCGGCTCCACTTCGGCCATGATCGACACAACGGTCTCGCACTACCGCATTGTCAGCAAGCTCGGCGGCGGTGGCATGGGCGTCGTCTATAAGGCCGAAGACACTCGGCTGCACCGTTTCGTCGCCCTCAAGTTCCTGCCCGAAGACGTAGCGCAGAGTCCGCAAGCGCTGGAACGGTTCCGGCGTGAAGCGCAGGCGGCCTCAGCGCTGAACCACCCCAACATCTGCACGATCTACGACGTCGGCGAGGAAGGCAGGCGGGCGTTCATCGCCATGGAATTTCTTGACGGCATGACGCTGAAGCACCTGATCGCGGGCCGTCCCGTGGAGGCCGAGCAGTTGTTGCCGGTGGCGATTGAGATTGCCGATGCCTTGGACGCGGCGCATGGCGAAGGCATTGTGCACCGCGACATCAAGCCGGCTAACATCTTTGTCACCAAGCGCGGGCACGCCAAGATTCTCGACTTCGGATTAGCCAAGGTAGCGGGCAAGGCAGCGGCGAGCGCTGAAACGATAACGGCCGAATCCGACGCGCAGCACCTGACTAGTCCGGGGGCGATGCTGGGCACCGTGGCGTACATGTCGCCGGAGCAGGTGAAGGCGAAGGAACTGGATGCTCGGACGGACCTGTTCAGCTTCGGGGCGGTGCTGTACGAGATGGCGACAGGCAAGATGCCGTTCGAGCGTGAGAGTTCGGGAGAGATTATCGGCGCGATTTTGCGCGACGAGCCAATGCCGCTCTCGCAACTCAATCCGCAAGTTTCGGCGGGACTAGAAGCGGTAATTGGAAAGGCCCTCGAGAAGGACCGCAACCTGCGCTACCAGCACGCGTCGGACATGCGCGCAGATCTGCAGCGGCTGAAGCGCGATGAGGAGAGTGCTGAACGAACCCCCATCCCGCCGAAGGAAGGCAGCGTCCACCCCAACGAGCGCAAAAGCGACGCTCGTTGTGAATCCCGGGGAGTGGGGCGCCCGAGAACAGGTCTCGCCATTTCCCGGCGGCGGGAGAATGTGGGCCACCCAGGGGACATCGACGTAATCGGAGCGAAAACGCCCACTCAAGCGACCCAAGGAGTGCCGCTTGGATGGGGCACCCGACGTTGGGTCATTGCGGCGGTGGTTGCGGCATTAGTGCTCGTGGCGGTCGGTGGCGGTTTGTACTATCGGTCGCATGCACTCGCGAACAAGCGACTGACGGATAAGGACACCATCGTCATCGCCGACTTCGACAATAAGACAGGCGATGCGGTCTTCGACGACACACTGAAGACTGCGCTTACAGTGGCCCTCAACCAATCGCCTTTCCTTAGCGTGCTGCCGGAAAGCAAAGTCGCGGAGGGGCTGAAACTCATGACCAGGCCGGCAGATACGAAACTGACGTCCGAAGTAGCACAGGATCTCTGTCAACGCACCGGCAGCAAAGCCCAGATTGGAGGTTCAATCGCCAGCTTGGGAACCGATTACGTAATCGAGCTAAAGGCCGTGAACTGCCAAAGCGGTGAGCCACTGGCCGAGGAGCAGGTGACAGCGAGTGGCAAGGAAAAGGTGCTCAACGCACTGGGTGACGCCGCATCCCGGTTGCGTGGTGAATTGGGTGAGTCGGTGGCTATGGTAAACAAGTTCGATGTGCCCATGGAGCAGGTAACCACGACTTCACTGGAGGCGCTGAAGGCATTTAGCGCGGCCAAGGCCGAGCAGAGAGACAAGGGGTGGGCTGCCGGAATTCCTTTGCTCAATCGCGCCATTGAACTGGACCCGAACTTTGCCTTGGCTTATGCCGAACTGGGAAGCTCTTACGACGAAATTTACGCCATGGAGTTGTCGCGCCAATACATGACCAAAGCGTTCGAACTGCGCGATCATGCCAGCGAACGTGAGCGATTCCGCATCACTAGCGATTTCTACGATGCGGCCACTACAGAACTGGACAAGGGGTATGAAAACACGGTGCTTTGGGGTCAGACTTACTCGCGCGACGCGCTTCCGCTGCACCGCCGTGGCGCCGAGGAGATGTGGCTGGGCCGCTTTGGCGATGCAGCAGCGCACTCGGCGGCTGCGCTGGCATTGCAACCAAACGATCCTACGGGCTTGTCGAACCTGTTGGAGAGTTACCGATCTACCGAACGTTACGTGGAGGCGGGTGAGTCCCTGCGCAAGCTGGAGGAGCAGTTTCCACACTTTGACGTTGCCCATGGCGAGGCTTACCTATTGGGGTTCGTCCACGGGAATGGGGCGACATTGCAAAACGAGGTTGCATGGGCCGATGCCCACAGCGGGAGCAACGAAGAGGTTCAGAACGTCTATTCATACGCTGCCGATACAGAGGCCTATTACGGACGGGTTAAGGAATTCAGGGAGTACTCCGACAAGACCATCGACGCAGCCAGAAATGCAGGGGAGCAGGAAGCCTCGGCATTGTGGCTGACCAAGAAAGCGCAGTGGGAGGCCGAACTCGAGTACAGGGACGCGGCGCGCCGCGATGCGAACGCTGCCTTGGCGCGCGCCGGCACGCGTGATGTGAAGAGCATGGCAGCCTTGGCGCTGGCGCGGGCCGGCGACAACAAGCATGCTCTCGAACTAGCCGATGAACTGGAACGCGAGTTTCCCGAACGTGCCTTCATTCGCCTGTACTGGGTGAATACCACTCGGGCTGCGGTTGAGCTAAATCAGCGGAATCCGGCACGTGCGATCGAACTACTGGAAGTCGCCAGGCCTTATGAAGCGAGCGGCTACACCGTCCTGCCAGGAACAACGCTCTATCCAGCCTATGTTCGTGGGGAGGCGTATCTTGCCTTGGGTGATGGCGGCAAGGCCGCCGCTGAATTCAAGGAGCTCCTTGACCATCCGGGGATGGTGGCGAATTGTCCTTTGGCGGCGCTCGCGCGGCTTGGGCTGGCACGGGCCTACGCAATCCAAAACGATAAGGGGAAAGCGAAAGCGGCGTACGAGAATTTCCTCACATTGTGGAAGGACGCCGATCCGGAGATTCCCATCTACAAGCAGGCGAAGGCGGAGTACGCGAAGTTGCTTTAACGGCGCGGGAAGAACTTAACAGCAGATTCCCCGCGGACTAAAGTCCGCGAGGAATGACAACAATAATTTGGGCCTCTTGCGGCACGACTAAAATTCGTGCCCTGATACGATCTCTGCGTGACGGAGATGATGTCGCACGGTAGTTACTTCAGCCCCTTCACCACAAACGCCTCGGAGAGCGTTTGCACGTAGATATAAATGTACGCTCGGCCGTCGCTGGAGAATACTGGCGCGGCGACGGTGGTTACACCGGACGCGAGGTGATCGCCAAATGTCTTCCAGTAGTCGATCTTGCCGGTGGTGACATTCACGAGGTAGACCTTGGCGGTGGTCTCCTTGTAGAGGCTCGAGAGAACGTACACGGACGACCCGTCGGGAGTCCAGCCGGTCACGTAGTACTTCTTCGAATCCAGTCCGGGAATAGGCTGCATACTGTTGCCGTCGAGCGACCACACGCCCCATTTGCCTTCGGGATCGATCACCAGGGTACTGCGTCCGTCGGGCGAGAGATGCACGCCCGCAGTGCCTTCCGGAGTGACTGGCTTAGCGTTTCCGTTGCTGACGTCGATGAGGTAGTCGCGGGCGCCATGTCCGGTTTCAATGCCGACGGCCAGGAGGTGCTTCCCATCCGGCAGGTACTGGATTCTGGTATAGCGGGTGTTGTCGTGAGTGAGCTGACGGGCCTCACCCGCGCCGGTGGGCACGACGCGCAAGGAACCTTGCTCGATCGGTTGAGTGATGACCCATTTATTGTCCGGCGAAATGGCTTCGGCCCGGCCCTCACCGATTTTTGCCGGGGGTGATCCGTCGGTGTCGCGCAAGAAGACGGTGTAATTTGGTCCGCCGCCTTCACCCTCTTCTTCGAACAGAAGCTTCTTGCCATCGCGACTGAGATCGCGAGGAATGGACCAGCCGAACCAGCCCAAATCGCGTTCCTCTGTGTCGCCCGGAGTAATGCCGCGGATACCAATGCGGACGTGCTGCGCGATGGTCAGGGCCACCCCGTTGCGCATGTCTTGCAGCCACATGCCGCCGGGGACATTAGTGATGTCGCGCAGCTTGCCGCCGAGGGTCACGCCGCGAAGGTTTTCGGAGGAGCCGCTGCGGGTACCGGTAAACCACACCTCGTCACCCGTCGGCGACCAGGCAATTCCTTCAATCGAAAGCCACCCCGATGTCAGCTTCTTTTCTTTGCCATCTGGGCCAATCACCGCGACCGAACCCTCGTCGTCGCCGGAGGAGTTTTCGTGATCGCCAAATGCTACCCACTTACCGTCCGCCGAAATCCTGGGGTTGCTGATCCAGTTGATGCCGTCGATGAGCACCTTGCCGATGGGATATTCGAGTCGCCAGTGGCGGTTCTCAGGGACAAAACGGACGACGGCGAGGTTGTCGCCAGAGGGGGACCAATCAGCGTCCTGGACGTTCTCGAGAACTTCGCGCGGTGTGCCGCCGCTGAGCGGAACCCGTGCTAAGGTACCGACTCGCGCATAGCCGGACATGCCGATGGTGTCGAGACGGATAGCGAGCTCTCCGCTCTTGGAGATTGCCAGCAACTCGGCGTCTTTAAAACCAAGTTCGCGAGAGCCGTTTTCATCCATGCGAGCGAGATAGAGTTGGCCCTGGCCGCCATCCCACGCGGCCTGGTACACCACGCTGCCGTCGGGCGTGAAGCGGGCGTTGCCGATAGCGCCGGTGCGGAATGTGATTTGTTGATACTCAGGCGGAGGCACAGCGCCAGTGCCGCGTCCGATCCACCATCCGAGGCCGAGTATAGCTGCGGCGACAATTGCAGCGAGACCGCCCATCAGAAGCTTGCGGCGGGAGTCCTGTGCGCGAACTTGTTGGGCCGCGGCCTGCACTCCCGACTTGCTGGAAGTGACATCGGTCATCGCCTCCAGGTCGAAAGCAAGGTCGCCGGCGGAATGGAATCGCTGCGCGGGATTCTTCTCGAGACAGTGCCGCACGATGCGCTCGAGTCCGGAAGGAACATTGCGCGCGGTTTCAGCGAGCTCGGGCGGATCTTCGTGCAGGATCGCGCTCATGGTGTCGGCGGCACTGTCGCGATGGAAAGCCCGCTTGCCCGAAACCATTTCGTAGAGAATCGCGCCGAAAGCGAAAATGTCGGATTCGGGTACCGCCGGCTTGCCGCGTACCTGCTCGGGCGACATGTAGCCGACAGTACCCATGACCATGCCAGCTTCGGTGGCCAACTGTACGGTCATGGCATCGCCAGTTTCGCTGGCGCCGGGATGGCGCATCATCTTGGCCAAGCCGAAGTCGAGGATCTTAACCCGGTCGTCGTTGGTGAGGAACAGGTTCTCGGGCTTCAGGTCGCGATGCACGATGCCCTTTTCGTGCGCCGCCGCCAGTCCGTGAGCGATTTGCAGTGCATAGTTGATGGCCTTGCGTAAGGGAATCGGCGCCTTCTGCAGCCGCGCACGCAGGGTCTCGCCTTCCAGCAGCTCGGAGACGACATAGGTCGTGCCGTTGTCCTCACCGATGTCGAAGATGGAAAGAATGTTGGGATGGTTCAGCGCCGCCGCGGCGCGCGCTTCCTGCGCGAAGCGCTGCAGGCGGTCCTGATCGGCGGCGAAGGAAGGCGGCAGGATCTTGATGGCTACGGTGCGGTCGAGGCGCGAGTCGTGGGCGCGATAGACTTCGCCCATTCCTCCTGCGCCGAGGGGAGACAGAATTTCATAAGGGCCGAGACGATTTCCAGTGGCGAGAGGCATAAGGAATGCATGATTCTACCTTAATTGGTTCGGGCGGCGAGGATTAGGAAACTTGCAACGGTTTTTTGGAGGCGCGGGGCGGGAAGGACTAGTATCGCGTTTGGAGGCCGCCACGATGATGCGACGCGTGGGGATACTGACCTCGATGTGTTTGCTGCTCGCATCGGCTATTTGTCTATCGGCCCAGAAAACACCGATCTTTGACGTAACTGGTCCGACCATTATTGCGTTCTTCCCGCCCGTCACCGACGAGGAATTACGCAAGCATCGAGACTCCAACGAAGCACTGTCGGATTTCCAGTTCTACGCGCGCCAGGTCCGGGAGCCGCTAGCCAAGAAGGGAATCACCTTTAAAGAAGTGTACGCAGATGCTTTCACGATCCGGCAGGGAAAGGTGACCACGTTGTTCGGCAGCAAGACGATGAAGGTGGGATATTGTCTGGCTACTCCCGGCAAGGAGACCTACGTTCAAACCGGGGTTCTTAGTGACGCTGGCCTACTCCAACTGGCTGACAAGTACTTCGGCACCTCTGAGAAATGAGGCAACGCGTAAGGCCGGGAAGTTTGGAGGCGCGGGGCGGAATCGAACCGCCGATAGAGGTTTTGCAGACCTCGGCCTTACCACTTGGCGACCGCGCCCTTCGGAAGACGGGTAGGCTAGGCAAGAAACCCTCGCCCAGGGCGAGGGTCAGAAATCTGGAGCGGGAGACGGGGGTCGAACCCGCGACTTCGACCTTGGCAAGGTCGCACTCTACCACTGAGTTACTCCCGCTCGGTCTTTTGATTATAACGAAACGATGAATAGGGCGGCAAATGCGCGGGCCGCGTCAATCGTGGTGCGCGCCGGTCCACTGCGGATCTTTTTCCGGCGCAACGATGGCGCCGTCGCGCATGTGAATGATGCGGTCACCGTACTCGGCGGCCTCGGGATTGTGCGTGATCATCAGCACTGTCTGGCCGAGTTCGGTGTTCGACTGGCGCAGCATGTTAAGCACGATGGACGAGTTCTCGGAATCGAGGTTGCCGGTCGGCTCGTCGGCCAGCACAATCGCAGGCTTGTTCACCAGCGCGCGCGCCATCGCGACACGCTGCTGTTCGCCGCCACTCATCTCCGATGGGCGATGCTGCATACGCTTGTCGATGCCGAGCAGTTGGGTGATACGTTGGACATATTCGCGGTCGTGGCCGACATCGAGGCCGGCGATGTCGCGCGCGATGTCGATGTTGCCCTGCGCCGAGAGCGTGGGCAGCAGATTGAACTTCTGGAAGACAAAGCCGATTTTCTGTTTGCGCATACGGGTGCGCGCCGAATCCGACAGAGCGGTGAAGTCGACGCCGTCGATTGAGACGCGACCGCTGTCGGCATGTGTCAAGCCACCTAAGATATAGAAAAGAGTTGATTTGCCGCTGCCTGAGGGGCCAACGATGCTCACAAATTCGCCCTTCTCTACGGCGAGCGATACACCGCGCAACGCAGGTACATCGACTTTACCGATGCGGTACGTCTTGCGCACATTCTCTGCCTGGATCATTGTCGCCATGCGAATCTTTAATCCTACACGAAGCTCGCGGATATCTTCCGCACGCACAAGCACCTACCGCACCGCTACCAGAGGAATGCCGCACACTGCATTCAGCGACAGGGCGGTCATTTCAGAAATGTGACCGCGGGTAAGCGCGCGGTGGCACTTAATGGCCGTGATGCGCTGGCAGTCGCACGTGATGCAGCGCACCGACGCGAAGGCGTCGCCGGAATACTCTGCCAACATACATACCCACCAGCGTGACTTCGTTTGGAGGCCTTCATGTTTACTCGCAGAGACTTCATTAAGACCACTGCATTCGCCGGCGCAGGACTTGCCCTATTCCAAGGAAGTGAAGGCACGGCCTGGGCATTTTCACAGAGCCCATTACTTCGAAAGTTCATCACGCCACTGCCCGGCTTGGGAGCGAACGGAATTCCGGTGGCGAACCCGAGCAAGATCGCTTATCTAGGCGCCGACTTCTATCAACTCGCGGCAGTGCAGTTCCAGCAGCAAATGCACCCCGATCTTCCCAATCCCACAACACTGTGGGGATACATGGACCGAACCACCGGCAAGCCGGGCTATTTGGGACCTATCATTCTGGCGGAGCGGGGGCGTCCGGTCCTCATGCAGATGAAGAACATGCTGCCCGCCCAAGGTCTGATGCCAGTCGACACAACTCTCGACAGCGCCAACGGCCCGCAGAACCGCATGGTGGTGCACCTGCACGGCGGACATACTCCGTGGACCTTCGACGGCGGCCCCTATGCTTGGTTCACGCCCACGGGTACCGGCCCAGGCAATGGCGGGGGCGAAGACTTCATGAACGGCGTGCCGGGACAGCCCGGAGTCGCGCAGTATTACTATCCGAACGACCAGAGCGCGCGCCTCATGTGGTATCACGATCACGCCATGGGCACCACGCGCCTCAACGCGTACGCGGGAATGGCGTCGGGCTACCTGTTGAGCGACTCGGTCGTCGACAGCCTCACCAGCGGCAATGCTCCGCTGGTGCCACCACTTGAGTACACCATCCCCTTGATCATCCAAGACAAGACGTTCAAGGTTGTGGCCGATCAGTGGGGACGCCCGGGCGACTTGTGGTATCCGTACCAGTACGAGTCAGACCCGGTGACGGGAAGATGGCCGCTTGGCCCGCCATCGGACGGCTTCCCCAACCTGGGACCGCCTCCGGCAATTTCCTGTGTGCCGGAATATTTTTCCGACACTCCCGTTATTAATGGCGAAGCGTATCCCGTGTTGCAGGTCGAGCCGCGCCGATATCGTTTCGTGATTCTCAACGCCTCGCAGGCGCGCATGTACAACCTGAGCCTGTTCTATGAGTCGCAGACCTGTCCGAAAGAAGCAAACTTCAAGAGCGACGGTCCGGCGTTCATCCAGATCGGCAACGAAGGCGGACTTCTGCCGTATCCAGTTGCATTCGCGAAGAAGAACAACGGAACCTACGCCAACAAGAACTCGAACCAGTTGCTGGCGACCGACGACGACGACAATGTCAACCCTGATGGTCCTTACAATCTGCTAATGGCTCCCGCGGAGCGGGCCGACTTGATCATCGACTTCTCCAACGTGCCTCCGGGATCGAAACTGATTCTCTACAACGACGCTCCTGCTCCATTCCCCGGCGGCGACTTCCGCAATGACTACTACACGGGCGATCCCGACCAGACTGCAATTGGAGGCGCTCCCAGCACGCTTCCGGGTTTCGGTCCGAACACCCGCACTCTGATGGAGATTCAGGTCGTCGCGCTGAAGGGATCGCCCGATCCCTGGAACTTTGCCTCAACTCTGAACGCGCTCAGTTCCAGTAATGGGCTTCCGCTGGCGTATAAACTGTCGCATCCCGGGGAACCCGATCTCAACCCCAACGGTCCCAATGTCCTGCACGAAAACAAGACGACGAATGAAGACTACGATTCCTACGGTCGGCTCATCCAGCGCGTAGGCACCGATCAGATGCTCTACGCCGATAGCTATGGACGCGACTACATGGACCCGCCGACCGAGGTCTATCAGAACGGCCAGGTCGTAGTGTGGGACGTGTACAACACTACGGGCGACACTCACCCCATGCACATTCATCTGGCAAACATGCAGGTGCTGGGAAAGGCGCCTTATACGAACGTCGGCGTGCCGGACGGTCCGTTCGGGCCGCCCGACCTGAACTATCGCGGATGGAAGGAAACCGTGCGCATGAACCCGGGCGAAGTGACTCGGGTGATTGTGCAATGGAAGCTACCAGCGTCTCCGTTACCGGTGCCGCCGAGTCCGCGCACCGGTGGCAACGAGTACGTGTGGCATTGCCACATCCTCGAACACGAGGAGCACGACATGATGCGGCCAATCGTGATTCTGCCGTAAGCAGCTATCGTCAGAGCGGTATCCCATCCACTCGTCGCCTGTCGGCGATTGGATGGGAGACCCGGCAGTCACTCCCCTTGGTCACCGTTTCGCGCTACAACTTGAGACATGCCAAAGTCGTCAGTGGAAGCCGGTCATGCGCTACTGGTCGCGCGCGCCGTCGAGTGGCTTCGGCGGAGCTACAAGTGCGGCATCATTCTCTCGGAGCAGTACTGTGCCACCGGCGAAGTACCGGACGTCATCGCATGGAAAGGCCGAAGCAAGTCAGTGCTGGTGGAGTGCAAGATTTCGCGAGCCGACTTTCTCGCCGATGCTGCCAAGCCGTTTCGCCAGAAACCGGAGGAGGGCATGGGCTGCCAGCGGTTTTACATGGCTCCTGTTGGCGTTATTCGCGCTGATGAACTACCGAAGCAGTGGGGACTGCTCGAACTGCGCGGACGCGAGGTGCGGATGGCGATCAAGCCGGGACGCATCGATCTGCGCAGCCAAGCCGGCCTGATGAAAGAGATGAACCTGCTACTAGCGAGCTTGCGGCGGGTCGAAGTACGCATCGAGCCACAAACCATTACCGACTTTCTAAAGTGGAAGAACCGCCTCGCCGAATACAACGGCGGACAACTACCCGAGGGCATCACTCCGATGCACGATGAAGCGAATCCTCATTTGCTGATCTGAAGAGTCTGGCTGTTGCTGCGTAGGCTTATCTGCCGTGTGGTTAACCAGTTGTAACTTCCCGGTCACACAAGCTGACTTTTATGCAGCGGCCATCGGCTCATCGACTACAATTCGCTGCATCCGACGCGAAGCGTTTGCGTCCCTTCATCGATGACGATCTTATCGTTTACCGTCCTTCTTGCTCTGGGCTCGTTTATCGCCGGTTTTCTTGGCGCGCTCACCGGACTGGGTGGCGGAGTGGTCGTCGTCCCTCTTCTCGCACTGATCTTCGGCGTCGATATTCGCTACGCTATCGGCGCGTCGCTGGTGTCGGTGATCGCGACCTCATCCGGCGCGGCCGCTGCCTACGTTCGCGAGGGATACAGCAACATCCGTATCGGCATGTTTCTGGAGATCGCGACCACAGTTGGCGCCATTGTCGGCGCCATGCTGGCGACTCACGTGACTACCGGAACCATCGCCATCGTGTTCGGCATCGTGCTGTTGTTCTCCGCTATTTTCTCCGCTCGCGGTGTGCCGCCGCAGGTCCTCGATCCGTCGCCCGATAGCCTCGCGCACATGTTGCGGCTCAATGGTTCCTATCCTTACGACGGCGGGCATCGCAGCTACGTGGTCCATCGCGTTCCGCTGGGCTTCGGCCTCATGTTTGGCGCGGGCACGCTGTCGGGGTTGCTCGGTATCGGGTCGGGCGCAGTCAAAGTACTCGCCATGGACCAGGCAATGTGCATTCCTTTCAAGGTCTCTACTACGACTAGCAATTTCATGATCGGAGTCACCGCCGCAGCCAGCGCCGGCATCTATCTTGGCCGCGGCTACATTGATCCCGGCATCGCGATGCCCGTCATGCTGGGTGTGCTGGCGGGCTCGCTCGCGGGCGCGCGCGTGCTGGTGAAGGCGCGCACGAAATGGCTGCGAATCGTTTTCAGTGTGGTCATTGTTGCGCTGGGAGTGGAGATGATCTACAGCGGCTTCACGGGAAGATTATGACAACTTCACCGCTGGACGACCAGCGCATTGAGGTCATGATCGGGAACTTGCTGCGCGCAGGCGTGCTGATCGCTGCAGCCGTAGTTGTCTTTGGGGCTGCGATTTATCTGGTTCGGCATGGCTTGCAACCTACCGACTTCCACGTGTTCCGCGGAGAAGCCGCCGCTCTGCGCACGATACCCGCGATCATCAGGGGAGCATTGCACTTACACGGGAAAAGTATCATCCAACTCGGGCTGCTGCTGCTGATTGCGACTCCCATTGCACGCGTGATATTTTCTGCGGTCGCTTTTGCCATCGAACGAGATTATTTGTACGTTGTACTTACTCTGGTTGTGTTGGCTGTGTTGCTGTACAGTCTGCTGAGCTCCGCTGCGGCGTGATTGCTGAGGGCATTATCATCCGGAACTCGCCGACCTATTTTTCTAACCGCTAGTCGCTGTTAACTGACCTATGCCGGAGCTGCCCGACATCGTCGTTTACCTCGATGCGCTGAAGGTACGCATTGTGGGACAAAAGCTCGAGCGCATCCGTATTGCCGGCCCGTCTTTGCTACGTACCGCGACACCGCCTTTGGAGGTTGTCGAAGGCAAACGAGTCGTGCAACTGCGCCGCATCGGCAAGCGCATCTGCATTGGATTGGAAGGCGATCTGTGGCTCGTGTTGCACCTGATGATTGCTGGGCGTCTGCATTGGCGTGAACGCGGCGCCAAAGTTGCGAGGCCGCGCGGACTCGCCGCATTTGATTTCGCCGATGCGACTCTGCTCTTGACAGAGGCCGGCTCGAAGAAGCGCGCGTCGCTCCACCTAATCGCGGGCGAAGACAATCTGCGCTCGTTGGATCCTGGAGGGCTCGAAGTCCTCGACGCAGACCTCGAGCATTTTTCTGCCGTGCTGCAATCGGAGAACCACACGCTGAAGCGTGCTCTCACCGATCCGAGGCTCTTCAGCGGTATCGGCAATGCCTATTCCGACGAAATCTTGTGGGAAGCGCACTTGTCGCCGATGCAGCTCACGCAGAAAATGACTCGGCAGCAAATCGAACAGCTCTACGCCGCAACACGTTCAACGCTGCAAATGTGGGTCGAGCGGTTGCGCGTCGAGAGCGGCGACAGGTTTCCCGAGAAAGTGACGGCATTTCGCGAAGACATGGCGGTGCACGGTAAGTACAAACAGAAATGCCCTCGCTGCGGAGGATTGGTTCAGCGCATACGCTACGCCGCGAACGAGGCAAACTACTGTCCTCATTGCCAGACGGGCGACAAGTTGCTCGCCGACCGCGCCCTGTCGCGACTGCTGCGCGATGACTGGCCCAAGACCCCCGAGGCCATGGAGACATTCATCGAGAAGCGGCGTAGCTCGAAGCTTGAAACTTGAAACCATCGTCCTACAATGGCCGCATGCGTACTGTAACGCTCGCTCTCTTCACTCCCCTTCTTGTCGCCACGCTCGCCGCGCAACCGCCGAAAGGAGGCCAATCGTCCGTGGCTTTTACTCTTACCAGCCCTGTATTCGCGTCTGGGGACAGCATCCCCAATCCGTACACCTGCCAGGGAGCCGACATCTCGCCGGCCCTGACGTGGAGCGGCCAGCCCATCCAAGCTACGAGCCTCGCTCTCGTGATGGACGATCCCGACGCACCAGCAGGAACGTGGGTGCATTGGGGGATGTGGAACATCCCGGCCGCCATCCATCTGCTGCCGGAAAATGTGAGCAAGCAAGAGAGCCTTGCTATCGGATCGATGCAGGGCCGCAATGATTTCGGGAAAGTCGGCTACAACGGGCCGTGTCCTCCACCCGGGCACACCCATCGCTATTTCTTTCGCCTGTACGCGCTAGACGTAAAGCTGACCCTGCCGCCGGGCACGAAACGCAAGGAACTCGACGCCGCGATGCAGGGCCACATTCTCGCCCAAGCGGAGTACATGGGGACCTTTAGCCGATAGCTATTAACACGGCACTTTACAACGATCAGCCCTGGAAAGATTCTCAGCGAAGTAGCATTCGCAGCTGATCCCCGCTTCCCAGAATAGGTCGCATGCTACTATCGGCGTCTCATGCGCGCATACAAGTTCCTCGACGCTCATTTCGGCCTAAAGAGCCTGTATGAGCGCCGGCTAAAGCAATCGCGAATCGAGGAACTAAACGACCCATTCGAATTAACACCATACGAGCTCACCGCTCCGCAAATTCGACAGGCTTTTCTCAAGACACGAGACGAAATTGGCGAAAACAACGGTATGGTGTGTTTCAGTGGCCCGTGGTCCAATCCGGTCATCTGGGCACACTACAGCGATAAACACAGAGGAATATGCCTGGGCTTCGAGATTCCAGAGATTCGGGGAATCCCGGAGCAGGACGAAAGCTGTTATGTACGGTACATCGAAAAGCCCTTGCCCTTTCCCATGGATTTTGCCGAACGTCCAGACGGCGACCGGTACGCGATCGTGCAGACAATTTTGTTCACCAAGTTTGATCACTGGAAATATGAAGAAGAGATTCGTGTCTGGGCCCCGTTGCAAAACGAAGAAAGCGGTATTCATTATCTTGAGTTCGACCAGAAGCTTCGATTAGTTGAGGTCATCATAGGAGCGAAATGCACGCTCTCACAAAGTGCAATCACGCGCGCCCTCGGTTCGCTCACTAGGCAAGTCGAAGTCATCAAGGCACGATCAGCCTACGACAGATTTGAAATGGTCAAGACGGAAGTTAAGTCTGGGGGTTAAAGAGATCCTCCCAACGCAGCACCGATGTGAGTACCATTTCTTCCTGACACTCCGAGTGCTGGCGCTCCATTCATTTTTGATTTTCGAATGGTAGGGAGTCTACGCCCAGCCGTCCATGCAGTTCGTCCCGAGAGCGGGGTGCCGTCCACCCGAGGTTCCAGCCTGAGTTCAAGCGCGTAAGGGCACGTCTACGTGCCCGCTCGTAAGACTTACGCAATCGGCGAGCATCGCTTCTCAGGACTTTGTTCTCTTCCATGGCCCCACTATTTTACCGCCCACGTATCGCAATACTTAAAAATGACAACGGCCACTTCCGCTTAGGCAGAAATGGCCGTGAGCTAATGCAGACAGGTTCGTTACTGCGCCGGTGCTGGTGCCGTCTGGGGCGCGGGCGTTGAGAAGTTTACTTTCGGAGGCTGGCGCGAGCCTTCATCCGCCTTGAAATACGCATCGTTACGCGTGAAGCCCGACAGGCTGGCCACGATATTGTTGGGGAAGAGTCCGATGTAGGTGTTGTAGTCCTGCAGGGTATCGTTGTACCGCTTGCGTTCGATCGCGATGCGATTTTCCGTCCCCGCTAACTCGTCTTGCAGGCGCAGAAAGTTTTCGTTCGAGCGCAGTTGCGGGTAGTTCTCGACCACGACTAGCAGGCGGCTGAGGGCGGACTCCACCTGCGCGTTGGCGGCGATCTTGTCGGCAGGGGTCTTGGCGCCCGCCATGGCGGCGCGTGCGGCAGCTATATCGCCGAAGACCTTCTCTTCGTGGGTGGCGAATCCCTGCACGGTTGCGACGAGATTGGGAATGAGGTCGTTGCGGCGCTGCAGCACCACGTCCACCTGCGACCATGCGGAGTTGACGGCCTCGCGCTTGGTCACCATCTCGTTGCGGCGGCTCACAAATGCGCTGCCGACAAAGAACAGCAGCAGGACGATGACAATAAGTACGATTACCCCAGTTTTCATGTTCCTCTCGCTTTCGCTGGAAATCGAATCGTTGGAGTCTACCGCCCTAAGCCTGCTTCTGCCAATGGCGTTTGGGCACTTTCACGTCCAAGCCATGGGCCACGGTCAAGATGGCGTCCATGTACGCGTGATACAAGCTGCGGACATTGTCCCCGGCATGGCCTCCACTGCGCAACTCCAGCACCGAACGGAGCGGCAGGGCACTGAAACCGAAAACCTCGGCGGCATGCTCTAACACCTTGGATTTGGCGTGCGGCGGGTTCTCGCCTAATGCAATCAGCGCATGACGGAAGAGCGTCAGCACGCTGGTCACCGACTTCGCCATCACATGCTTGAGTTCCTCGTCGCCGTCGTTGGTCAACAGCAGGTGATTGCGCAGACGCAAGAGCGTCGTGCGCAAGTCACGCTCCACCTCCAGGCGATGCAGGTTCATCGGTACCTTAATGTCCGACACGACATCTGCGCCGAAGAGCGTCTTGTGCGCATCCTGGATGTCGAGCATCTCGACGGCGAATACGTCCGCCGACTCGCGCAGTTCTTCCAATGTCATGATGGTCGGCGGCCGCAGTTTCTCTTCGAGGCTCCACCAGTTCAAGACGCCCGCAAGACCCGGATAAATGGTGGGCTTCATGTGGCGCAGCACGATCAGCAAATTCACGTCCGAATATTGCTCGTGATAGTCATCGCGTGCCGCCGAGCCGTAAAGTACGACCGCGACCAAGTCTTCGCCGCAGGCATACTCCAAACGCCCCACGAGTTTCTGCAACTTATCTTCAGGCTTGTTTGTCATTCGTTTACCAGCTCCCGCCAGCGCCGCCTCCGCCGCTCATGCCGCCACCGAAACCGCCAAACCCTCCGCCACCGCCGCCGCCCCAACCTCCGGAGCTGCCGCCGTAGCCACCACCCCAACTTCCGCCGCGGCCCATCGCGTTACCCAGCAAGAGCCACGGTAGCGCGCTTCCCGTTCCGCCACCACCTGCACGTGGGCCTCCGCCACCGCGTCCGGCACGCGACAGTGCGCGGACGAGCAGGAAGAATCCTCCGAACAGGACGAACGGCAGCCACCACGGAGCCTCATGCGTCGGAGGCCGCGCGGCGCGTTGCGGAATTCCCGTGAGTTGCACGCCTGCGTCGGCGGCGATGAACTGGGCTATGCCTGTTGCTCCCACTAACGCGGCTGAACTGTAGTCACCCTTGCGCAGGTCCGGAACCATATCGCGCCCAACATCGCCGGCACGCGCATCGTTGATCACGGGCTCCAATCCGTAGCCGATCTCAATTTTGTACTGGCGGTCTTTCGGGGCGATCAGAATGAGTGCGCCGTTATCTTTTCCCTTCGCCCCGATGCCGAGATGCTTGTAGAGATCAGCGGCGTAGTCCTCGCGAGTCTGGCCTTCCAGCGAATTAACGGTGACCACGGCGATCTGCGCGCCGGTTTTCTGCTGCACTTCAGTCGCAAGCAGTTCAATCTTTTGGCGCGTCGCGGGGTCGATGACTCCTGCGAGATCGGTTACATATCCCTGCGCCTGAATGTCGCTGATTTTTTCGGCTTGAACCGCGGCGCAAAGCGAAAAGACCAGAGCCGCAACTAACGAAAGGCGACAAAAGACGGACTTATTCGCCGCGGTAGCGAATTTCAGGGGGCTCAACATGCACCACCACCGTAGAGAAGGCGGCGAGGAGTGTCAAGGAAGGGCAACAACCTGTCCTGGCACAATCCCAATTCGGCGCTATTAACCCTTATGATCTGTGTTTTCTGGCGAATCATCGACGCGTTCGACCCGAAAACTCTTTGCCTTGTAATCGGGCGGCAGATACTTGCCCGGCATGGCCACGTGGTTTCCATCGCGCAGCGCGTGAAATACCGGCGACATGATCTCCACTCCCGCTTCGTAAAAGCTGTCCTGAATGTTGGCGTGCAGGTCGGAGTAGATGAAAGGCATGCGCAGGGGATGATCGGTGTAGGCATTGATTTCATACTTCACATACGAGTCTTCGAGTTCCGCCTGCAGCACGAACGGCGCGGGATCATGGAGAATGTTTTGCGTTCGTAATGCGGCATCGATCAGCAGCTTGTGGATGGTGCGCCACGATGCATCGTAACCAATCGTGACTGCGGTGTGCAGCACGACACCCTGCTCGTCTGCATGCAGGCTGAAGTTGGTGACATGGCTGCCCAGCACCACCGCATTAGGAATCGTGATTTCTTCGTTACGAATCGTACGCAGATGCGTGGCCAGCATCGACTGGTTCACGATCTCGCCAGTGTTTTCACCGATGGTGACCCAGTCGCCTTTGCGGAATCCGCGCGTGTAGATGAGGATGATGCCGGCAACTAAGTTGGCGACGGCGGATGTGGAGCCCAACGAGAACAGCACTCCAAGAAAGACGCCGATGCCTTTGAACGCCGGCGACTTCTCGAATGGCAAATAGGGAAAAACGATCACCACGCCCAGGGCGTACACCAGGAAGCGAACAATTTTGTAAGTTGGCTGAACCCATTCCGGATAAAACCCTGGGATGCGGATACGGCCGCGTTCCGCTTCTCTCGCGATCACACTGAGGATGCGCAACACGAAGTGCAACACCACCACGATCACGAAGATATAAAACAAATTCGGCAGGTACCCCAGGGTGGCCTCGCCCATTGCAATGAGGGGATTCACTACATATCCCAGCAGCCGTTGGCCGTGCTCGCGGGTCCAGGGAAAGAAGCTGAATGCGTTTGCCAGGGCGACGTACGTGAAAATTGCAATTACGACTGCTCGCAGCAGCCGGATCCCGGAGGCTAGCAGCGCTGTCAGCCGGGTACCTTGCACGATCTCGGATTGCTGGATCTTGATGCCCTTGAATCGCATCTTGGCGGAGGTCGCGACGGCCCGCAGTATCCATCGCGTACCCGCAATGATCAGCCACAACAGCAGCACGTAAGTCAGCAGCGTGACCGCTGCATACGTTGCCGCCCGCCATAGGTATCGAGGGGTGTGCTGCTCGCGCGCAAGCGTCAATTTCTCCTGAAGCAGCTTGATGTACTGAGCGGCGAGAGCCTGGCGCGAAAGGCCTGATCCTTTGGCCTCGGCGTCATTGAGGGTCACGATCAACCCATCGCCGTAGCGGACTGTCGTCACTCCGCCCTCTTCGTAAGCCTTGATTTCGTTGGGATCGAAGTCGCGTGCGCTGACTAACTCCTCCAAGCGTGCCGAGATTCTCCGCGCCCGTTCTTCCGCCGACGCCGCCCCGAGACTTTGGTGAACGCGGAAGACTTCGTACCCATCCACCATCACCGGGTAGCCTTGTCTTTCCTGCGCAGGCTCACTCTCCTCGTCGTTCTGCCATGCGAACGCCGGAAGCACCACAAGGTTGACTAGCAAGAGAAGTATCGCGACCCTTAACACGGGGACAAGACGAAACCTATTAGGGCGCTTCACAGGGCTTTCCCTCCGGTAGACGGAAGCCTTCATAGTAACGGCTCATGGTAGGGCATGCATAGCCAGGACTCAAGCACTGCGTGAGAGAGCAGGGCCGCGGACGGCAGCGGCACGCGCCGGCTAGTTATCAATGGTGTGCTGTCTTCGAGTTCAGATTGAAGAAGTGAGCAGCACGGCATAAACTCCGGAGATAATTGGCTGGAACCCAGTGCGAGATTCACCGCACCAGCGAAGCCGAATCGCAGATGCCATCAGTCATCCTCAGCGCGTGCGTCCTGGTGGCCCTCACGGTTGTCGTGCATACCGCAGGTATCGCGGTACTGCTCCGGCACTTGATGACTTTGTATGGCCTGCAGGCAAACAACGTCTGGCCTGTCATCCGGAGGCTGCTCCGCATTATCTGGTGGCTGATCCTGCTCCATTTGGCGGAGATTTCGATCTGGGGATTGTTCTATCTCTGGCGTGGCTTCCTGCCCAATGCCGAAGCGGCATTCTACTTTTCCGGAGTCACCTACACGACCCTTGGTTACGGCGATATAGTGCTGGCGAAACCGTGGCGGCTGCTCGCACCGATTGAGGGCTTGGTTGGCGTCATGATGTGCGGCTTGTCCACAGGTTACTTCTTCGTCGTGGTAAGCCGAATCCATCAATGGAAGCCCCTTAACGCCGCGGAGGTTCCCATCTCAGAAAAAACACAAGCTTAGGGAGCGAAGGTTCTAGACACTCGCAGCTATTCCCGCGACCTTGTGGGGTCGTACTTTACAGTGTCGCGGGAATCTGGTTACGTTCACGATAGTGATAAAGGTCACTGACAATAGATCGCCGAGGCACAACAATTCAGACTGAGCGTCCCCGATTCAGGCTAGGTTACGACTTGTGCCGTCCCCAGCGCTGCGATCAACTCTCTGCATTAGAACGCAAGGACTAACATGATTACTGCTGGTATCTTCGTCTTACTTCTCTTTGGGTATGCCCTCTTATCAAAGAGGGCATCGCAGACACCGATCACCGCCCCTATTCTTTTCACTGCGGCGGGAATGGCAATGTCTTCGCACTGGATGCATGTTACCGCGGCCGGCATGACACCCAATGTGTTCCTCCGACTTGCTGAATTAGGTTTGGTGCTGCTGCTGTTCACCGACGCCAGTCAAACCGATCTCACAGTGTTGCGGAATATCAGAACGCTGCCCGCTCGGTTGCTGAGCACGGGAATGCTTTTGACCGTACTTCTGGGCGGCATTGTCGCCCGAGCTGGTGTTTCCCGGCCTGTCGATTTGGGAAGCAGGCATCCTGTCCGCCATTCTTGCCCCGACCGACGCCGGACTAGGCCAGGTTGTCGTGACCAGCCCGCTGGTGCCCATGCGAATTCGCGAGGGGCTCAACGTTGAAGCCGGGCTCAATGATGGACTGTCGGTGCCGTTCCTGTTGTTCTTCATGGCGATTGCGGCGGCCAAGATTGAAGGCGGGGCGGCCAGCTTGCTGCAGTTTATGGGGGAGCAATTAGGCTTAGGTGTGATTGTCGGGATCGCGGTCGGCCTGATCGGTGGCTGGCTGCTGCGCACAGCTACTCGCCGAGGTTGGTTGGCCGAATCGTTTCAACAGATCGCCGTGGTCACGTTGCCCCTGCTCTGCATGTTGCTGGCGGAAATGGTGGACGCCAGCATGTTTATTGCGTCGTTTGTCGCGGGCCTCGCCATTCAGATTCCGTTCAAAGAGGCCGGAAAGCACAGCGTCGAGTTCGCTGAGGAGTGGGGACAGATGTTTAATCTTGCGGTGTTCTTTTTGTTCGGCATGGTTGTAGTGCGCGATTGGCCGCAACTCACGCCAGCCAGTTGGGTCTATGCCGTCCTTAGTCTGACGGTAGTGCGAATGTTGCCTGTCGCAGTTGCGCTCATTGGGACACACCTCAGCCGACCCTCCGTTATTTTTATGGGCTGGTTTGGCCCGCGTGGGCTTGCGTCCATTGTCCTGGGCTTGGTGTACCTGGAGCAGGAACTTCATCTCCCCGGCGAACCTGCAATTCGAGCTGCCGTGATGGCGACTGTAGTCCTAAGCATCTTCGCCCACGGGCTGAGCGCAATGCCGGGCATCAGCATTTATGCCCGTAAAGTGGCGGCCCTCGATTCCTCGGCGCCGGAGCGCCAAGCGATCGAAGCCTAACGGTCGGTTACTCGCTATGCCGGGACGAGCTTGGCTTTTCCCTTCGCCTTGCGCTGGCGCGCCTCCAGCCAGTTCATCCAAGCATCGAGCCCTTCGCCGGTCGTGCTCGAAACCTCGAGTATCTCCATCTGTGGATGCACGCGCCGCGCATTCTCCCTGGCTATTTCCGCTTTGAATGGAACGTAAGGCAGCAGGTCGATCTTGGTGAGAATCATCAGCTCCGACTTAAAGAAGATGGACGGATACTTCAGCGGCTTGTCTTCGCCTTCGGTGGTGCTGAGCAGAACGATCTTGGCGTCTTCGCCGAGGTCATAGCTCGACGGACATACAAGGTTCCCGACATTCTCGACGATCAGCAGATCGAGGTCTTCCAGTTTCCAATCGGCCAGGTGCTTCTCGATCATGCGCGCGTCGAGATGGCAGGTCCCTCCGGTGACGATCTGTTTCACGGGAAACCCATACTTGGCCAGGCGCTGGGCGTCGTTCTCAGTCTGCAGGTCGCCAGTCAAGAGGGCAACGCGCGTGTTTTTCGTCCAGGCGCTCCAGCGTCTTCTCCAGCAGCAGCGTCTTGCCCGAGCCGGGCGCGCTGATGAAGTTCACGCAAAGGATTCCCTGCTGGCGGTAGCGCTCGCGCAGTTGCTCGGCAAGAATCTGGTTTTCGTTCAGGACCTTCTTTTCGACTTCGACACGGCTCATTCGTCCACTTCCATGTATGCGATGTCCAACTCTTCTCCGCTGATGCACTGCGTCGCAAACTCGCCGCACTGCGGACAATGAGGATCATAGTCCGTCATGCGGAACTCGTGCTGGCACTTGGGACAGCGCTGCACCCGCGGTATTGACTCAACCTCGAGCAGCAGTGGCTCCCACTCCGTATCTTTCACGATGCACTCGAATCCGAACTGAAGGGCATCGACGTCAACGCCAGCCAACTCCCCTATTTTGACCCCCACCTTTGAGATGTGGACGCCGGGATTGCGGCGCGCCGCCGACTCCACTGATTCCAAGATAGAAGTTGCGATACCTAATTCGTGCATGCCTGCGATCGCCACGGGCGAATCGACATTGTCGCATCGAGCATGCGGAAATTGCGAATTGTTCGGATTATCACGCACCGGATAACCACTGTCCGCTTTCGGACACGTTCCACAACTACTTTCTGCCAGTTTAAGGAAACATTTTGGCGGCTTTTGCGTCTATCACAACAGGGCGCATGTTCGTCTATTCCGGGGACCTCTTCGTAACGTCGAGTCGCGCAATGCTGAAACGGTGGGGCCGAATCTGGTTAATCGCTTTTGTGCTGTGGACGCTGCTGGCGTTCCTCAGCGCGGCGGGCGCTCATGTGTACATGGCGTCGATGGGGACGCCTATCAGTTGGACCCAACTGATCGCGTGGAACATGACCATCGCCTTAGTGTGGTCGTTGCTAACGCCGGTGGTTTACGAACTCGCGCAGCGTTACACGTTCGATCGCTCCAGTTGGAAGCTGTCTCTGCCCGTCCATATTGTCGCGAGCGTTGCGCTTGCGTTCGTGGGCGCGGTCGCTCTCGCGCTACTGAATCCGTTCGTTACCTGGACAAAAGAACCAACCGTACCGTTTTTCGCGCACGTGCTATCGCGCACCTTCATGGACATCCAGCGTTACTGGTACGTGCTGCTGATCACCCAGGCCATCGGGTTCTACGGCAAGTACCAGGAGCGCCAACTGCTGTCATCGCAATTGGAAGCACAGCTGGCCAATGCGCAACTCGAAGTGCTGAAGATCCAACTGGAGCCTCACTTCCTGTTCAATACTCTGAATTCCATTGCGTCGCTGGCGCGGCATGACGGTCCCGCCGCTGAGCACATGACGCTGCAATTAGCCGACCTGCTGCGCATGTCGTTGGATGGCGTAGGCGTGCATGAAGTTCCGCTCCACCAAGAGCTGACGTTTTTGCAGAAATACGTCGACATTCAGCAGACCCGCTTCCACGATCGCCTGCTCGTCGAGACCGAAATTGATCCGCGCACCCTCGACACGCTGGTCCCCAACTTGATTTTGCAGCCGCTGGTCGAAAACGCTATCCGCCACGGTATCAGCCCGCGACGCGCGCCCGGACTGGTTCGCATCACCACCTGGCGCGATCGCGACGACGTGTGGATGGAAATCCGCGACAACGGTGTGGGCTTCACCCGCGGCCGCGGATTGGTTCCCCCTGAGGGCGTCGGGCTCCGCAATACGCGCGGACGCTTGCGCCAGCTTTATAATGACGACCACGCCATGATGCTGGAAGACGCGCCTGGCGGCGGATGCATGGTAAAAATCCGCGTTCCCTATCGAATTCGCAATGAGGAGGTCACGACAGTCCATGTCGATACGAGTGTTGCTTAGCGATGATGAAGCTCTTGCCCGAGGGCGTTTGCGCAGCCTGTTACAGGACGAGCCTGACCTGGAGATCGTGGCCGAATGTGGCGATGGCAAGTCGGCCATCGCGCTCATCCAGAACGAAGACCCTGACCTGGTGTTTCTCGATATCCAGATGCCCGAAGTGGACGGCTTCGGAGTGGTGGAGGCTTTGCAGAAACAAGGCAGACTGCCGCTGACCATCTTCGTGACTGCGTACGATCGTTACGCAATGCGCGCCTTCGAAGTACATGCGCTCGACTACCTGCTGAAGCCGGTCAACAAAGAGCGTCTGAGCGAAGCGCTCGACCATGCGCGCAAGCAGTTGCTGAATCCCGCGGACGGGGTGTTTCAAAAGCGAGTGCTGGAGATGCTCGGCGGACTCGACGATCGGCAGCGCGGACCGGAGCGCATCGTCGTGAAGTCTGACGGCGAAATTGTCTGCCTCAAGCCTACAGAAATCGATTGGGCCGAGTCGGCGGGAAACTACGTTTGCCTGCACGTGGGCAACGTCACGCACATCCTGCGCGAGACCATCACTGCGTTGGAAAATCGTCTCGGCGCGCGTCAGTTCCTGCGAGTGCATCGCTCGACGCTGGTAAATGTGGACCGCATCAAGACGCTGAAGCCGTCGCTGTATGGGGACTACGCGATCCTGCTGCGCGACGGCACCAAGCTCACTTTGAGCCGCGGCTTCCGCGAGACCGTACTCAAGCGGCTGGGAACCGCGTAGTTACACATCCCACAGTGTGGACACCAAATTTCGCTCTGAATAATGACTCGGTTGGCACCGAGGTGGAATCGCCACGGTGCCGCGACGCCTAGACGTGGTCAGAACATCTCCCCACCATTGTCTAATTGCTTTCCGCTGCAAATCCAACCATAATCCCCAAACCGTAGTGAGCGATGCCTTCGGACGCCGCGATCTCGAATGCAATCCCGTCTGTGAACATTTCTGCAATCTTAAGTTGAAGTCAGCAGTACGAGTGTCGCACTGTGCAGGTGAGCTATGTGCATAGTTGCGTGATGGTCATTTTGTTCGCAACCGGCTTCAAACTATCTTGCTTTTGAGGATAAAAAAGAGAATGAAAAAAATACCGGGAACAGTTCTTGCAGTACTCTGCGTCACCTCGATTACCGCCTTCTGGGCCATTCCGTCCAGTGCACAATCCGAAGTCAAAGAGAAGCCGCCGATGTACTCTTACGTATCCAACTGGGACATTCCCCGCGCGCAGTGGGCCGAGATGGACAAGAACACCGCCGCCGACGATGCGATCCTGGACAAAGCCGTTGCCAGTGGCGCCATCATCGGTTACGGAGACGACCATATCATCGTCCACCAGCTCGACGGAGAGACGCATGACGAGTGGTGGTCTTCGATGTCGGAAGCTGGGCTGATGAACGTTCTCGACCAGTTTTACAAGTCGGGCAATTCGACCACGCCCGTTCTCGATGGCGCCACCAAGCACTGGGACAACATCTACGTCAGCCGTTATTACAACTGGAAACCGGGCTCGTGGAAAGGCCTCTATGGCCACGGGTCGATGTACCACTTGAAAGCGGATGCGCCCGATGACGCTGTCGTCATGCTGAGCAAGACTCTGTTCGTGCCGTTCTTCGAGAAATTGCTGGCCGACGGCACGATCTATGAATACGAAGTCGACGTCGAAGCGATCCATACCGACAACCCCAACATGTTCCTGCTCTACTACGTCTGTTCGAACGCGGAGTGCCTCGACAAGGTCAATACCGCACTGCAGGGCTGGATGAAAGCGAACCCGATGGGCGGTCCGGCCATCGGTTCCATGATCGACTTCAGCACCCATCGCGACGTGCTGCTTCGCAGCAACGCCACGTATAAATAGAGGTCAGGCGCATCGAGAATCTCCCGCCGCAGCGCTGCTGCTGTGGCGGGATTTGTCTGCCACACTAACCAGGGAGGCACACATGAGCACAAGCCGCATTCGATTGCTGGTGGATCTCAACATTCACGAAGGAAAGTTCGCCGAGTTTGAGGCCATAGCGAAGCAAATGGCTGAAGTCAGCGCGAAGGAGCTGGGCACGCTGGGCTATCATTTCGTGCTCAGCGCCGACCGCAAGCGCGCGCGCCTGGTCGAGGGTTACACTGATGCCGCCGCGATCACGGCCCACTTCAACGGCCCGGCGGTGCAGCAATTCGTCCCGCAAATGCTGCATTTTGCGACCCCGACGCGGATGGAAATCTACGGCGATCCCGGCCCACACGTCGCGTCGATGGCGAGTGCGTTCGGAGCCGAGATCTTCACCACGTGGGAAGGCTTCGACCGCTAACCGCGGGGCATGACTCCCACAATTTGGTTCCGCGTCGCGCTTCGTGCGAACATACGCCATGCCTACCGACTACCTGCTCAAAACCGAACCGACTGCCTATTCCTTCGCCGACCTGCAACGCGATAAGGCGACCATCTGGGATGGCGTCACCAATCCCACGGCGGTGAAACACCTGCGCGAGATGACTGCGGGCGATCGACTGGTCATCTACGAAACCGGAGACCACAAGAGTGCCGTCGGAACGGCGTCGGTCGTCTCCGTCGATGCGTCCGATCCGAAAAAACCTGTTGTCAAGATCAAGGTGGGAAATCCGCTCGCCAAGCCAGTCACGCTGGCGGAAATCAAGGCTGATAAGCTTTTCGCGGACTCGCCGTTGGTGCGCATAGGCCGTCTCTCAGTCGTCCCGTTGAACCAAAGACAGTACAAGACGCTCACGGGCGAGTAATCTGCGCGCCTGCAATTTTTCTTGCTTGCCGCCAGGTCTCCGCTTACACTGACGCGTCGCCAACCTACTTCTCAAATCAGATGAGGTCCCTTGAATACTCGATCCGTCGTCGCGACGTTCGCACATGCGTTCTCGTCCTCAGCGTCGGCTTCGCCCAGAACGCCAACCTGGGCACCTGGAAGCTCGACGAAGCCAAGTCCACAATTCCGGCCGGTGTGGGCAAGAACACCACAGTGGTGTATTCCGCAGCCGGTAGCGACATCAAGGTCACCACCGATGGCGTGAATGCCGCTGGCCAGCCCGCGCACTCCGAATGGACCGGCAAGTTCGACGGTAAGCCTTATCCGGTCACTGGCGATCCGAATGTGGACTACCGCGCCTACAAGACCAAGGGCGATCGCAAGCTACTGCTCGCCAACATGAAGGGCGACAAGACGGTGAGCAACGGCAAAGTCGAACTCGCCAAGGATGGGAAGAGCCGCACCCTCGAAATCAACTATTTCGCCGCCGACGCCAAGCACAAGAAAAATAAGGTATCGGCCAAGTACGTGTACGAAAAGCAATAGCGGTTCGATGTCTCACAATGTGGGATTCTTATGGGTGCGCAACCCTTTTTATTTCGACTGCATAACTAGCCACGCAGACGCCCGCGCCTGACGAGGTCCGCCTTGACCTTCGCTAGCGGCACGCCCTTCTCTTTCCGGCGCGATTCCGAAACCAAGCCGTCCCACAAATCTTCAAGCCGCGCGCCATGCTTTTTCAGGTCGATCAGGACAGCGACCTTGCGGCCCCTCGCGTCGGTGACAAACTGGATTCCGGTCATGGCAACATTATCCCCCAAAGAAAGCCCGCAGCCTTACCTTCCGCTGACCTGCGCGTCTTCCGCCTTCCGATGCTTCCACATCGACGCGCGAGCCGGGCCAGGGCCGACGACCGATTCCAACTGTGCGGCGATGGAGTCCACCAGCGCGGCCTGTTTCATCAGCACTCCTCCGACGATGACGGAGCCCGCATCGGCGTCGGACCACTTATCTTCTTCCATCATTTCGCGCACCGCCGGAATGGTCTTCACCCCATAGCCGGTATAAGCCCCGGGAGCGTAGATCTGGTGCTTGAACCACGGACGCTCTTTTAGGCCTTCGGTGGTCATGAACGTCCGCTCGGTTAGGATGAGCTGTTCGTTAATGGCCTTGAATTTGGGGGAGTCCCACACTGTGGGATCGCTTTCCGCCAGCTTGCTGAAAGCCGTCTTATAGCGCTTTGCCGCGCGCTCGTAGGCGGCCACACCGTTCTCCAGAGGGGCAAAGTTCAGGTAGGGCGGAATTTCCTTCTTGGGCGGCGGCACGTACTTTTTCTCCGGATCGGCCGTTGCCGTGTACACGCCCTCGTCGATTTCCCGGTTGCGCTCACCGGCTTTGTCCTGCTGTTCTTTCAACTCCGCCTTCAGTTCGCCGACGTAACGCTTCACCGTGTCGGCCGAAGCCGATGGATCGAAGGGCAGTAGATCGGCGTCGGCCATGCGCATGACCATGGTCCCGCCCAACTGCGACAGCGCCCGCTCGTACACAAACTGCGTATCGCCGAAGTGGGTGTACCAGTAGAAATCGTCGTAGATCGAGTGATAGATGCCACCCTGTGATTCGCCACCGAATCCGATGTTGAGCGCGGCCACTCCGGCATGGTCCAGGAATGGAGCGTAGTCGCTGCCGTCGCCGAGCGCGCCGATGCGCAGGTCGGCCCCACGCGCCGCTTCGCGATCATCGGGCTTCTGCGAGTTCGCTATGCGCCGAAGCTGAGCACGACGTTGCACGTTGAGTTTCGTTTCGGGGTCTTGCACATCACGCGCGACTGAGTTCACCATGTGCTCAAGCGTGTGCGAGCCGGACGCAAACAGAAAACCGCGCGAGTTCGAGTCGGAGTTGATATACACCACGGCATGCTGATTCAGCTCTGCGCCGTGCTCCTCGACCCACTCGGTCGAGCCCAGCAGGCCGGGCTCTTCGCCGTCCCACAGGCAATAAATGATGGTGCGCCTGGGCTTCCAGCCCTGCTTCACCAATTCGCCCAGCGCGTGCGCTTCTTCCAGCACGACCGACGCTCCCGACACCGGATCCTCGGCGCCGTTTACCCACGCGTCATGATGGTTGCCGCGAATCACCCACTGGTCGGGCGTTTCGCTACCGGGAATTTTGGCGATGACGTCATAGATGGGCTTGATGTCCCAGTTGGACTTCATCACCATATGGACCTTCGCTGGCCCCGGCCCAACGTGATAGGTGATGGGCAGCGCGCCGCGCCAGCTCTCGGGCACGACTTGCCCGCTGAGCGCCGCCAGCAGCGGCTGCGCGTCGCCATAGGAAATAGGCAGCACCGGAATGGTCGTGATCGTCTTGGCTTCGCTGATGTCAAGCCGCTTCGCGTCTTTCGTGGCGCCCACGCCTGGAGTCAGCGGATCGCCAGGGTACTCGGTGTCCATGACGCTGCCACGCTGCACGCCGTCCTGCGGACGGAACGGGCCATCGGGAAAATACTGGCCTTCAAAAAAGCCGTCATCGCGGGGATCGGAATAGATGAGGCAGCCCACTGCGCCGTGCTCAGCGGCAACCTTCGGCTTGATGCCGCGCCACGCTCCGCCGTAGCGCGCGATGACAATCGCGCCCTTCACCGACACGCCTATACGCTCGAGCTGCTCGTAGTCTTCGCGCACGCCGTAGTTCACATACACCAGCGGGCCGGTAACGTCGCCGTCCTTGGAGTACGCGTTGTAGGTCGGGAGCTGCTCAGCCGTCTGCTGCGAAGTCGGATCGATGGCCAGCGGCGGCTCCTGCAGCTTGGCCGTGAATTTCGTCGGCTCCAGCATTTCGACCAGGCGCTCTTTGGGCGTCGGAAACAGAACGTAGAAGGTCTCGATCTGCGCGTCAAAGCCGAACTCCTTGAACTTGCTCAGCAGCCACTCAGCATTGTCTTTGTCGTACGGCGACCCGACGTTATGCGGACGAGCGCTGAGGCGCTGCATGGTATCGCGCATGCTCTTGGGATCGGGGATGGCGCGGAACTTTGTTTCCCAGTCGCGCTCAGCAGAGGAGTGAGCAGGAGAGTAGCCATCCAAAGTGACAGGGGAAGCGGCAGCGTTGCCCGGTTGCAGCAGCGCAAGAGTGAGTGCAGCGACAGCCAATTGGCGGGTCACCGGCGGACCTCCATACGGAAATCGTTCAGATTTCGCAGGGCAATGTGGAACGGTTACAAGGTCGCTGATTATATCGCACGAATTCGCTGGAGTAACTCGCCAATTGGTGGGAGTCGCTTGCACAACTTAGTAGTGTCACTTCAGCAGGCTTTGCACCTTGGCGCGAAGTTCGGAGTAGCCGGGGTCAACCGACGCGCCGTGCGTCTGGTAGGCAACCGTCCCGCTGCGGTCGAGCACGACGATGTAGGCGTCGTCTTCGGCCTTGAAGCGGACCAGCTTTTGCAACTGCTCGGCATTGTGCAAAACAGCGATGAAGTTGGCCCGTTCGTTGTCAGGCACGCCCTTCTTGATGCCCGAGATGATCATCCCGCGAAACATCTTTGGTGCGCCTTCCAACACCGCCAACTGGTACAACTCGAAACCCGGTGCTTTGCCGAAGTCGCTTCTAACGCGTTTTGCCCAGGCCCCCGCAGGTGCGCTGGATGCGTGCGAGAAGCCCAAGACCAGCACGGCGATCTTGCCCGAGGCTGCGTCTGGCAATACCACCTGCTGCGCAGCAAGATTCTCCTCCTGCAGACGCGGAAACTGCTGCGCGCTCGCGCTTCCTGCGAACGCAGACAAGGACGCAACACCTACGAGCAGAACCGCAAGACGGAGATTCGGCTTAGTCATGCGACTAGCTTACTTCTCTCAGGCGCCGTTTTCGTCGCCGAAGCGTGCCTCTGTGGTGAATGTCTCCTATCCGTTCCATCCGCCGCAATTTACAATCGCAGTTACACCGGACAACCGGAATCTGTACGTCAGGAACGTCATTGTGTCGTCATCAACGCAGCCACCGCGCTTCGCCATCCTCGGACTCGGCAAAATGGGCAGCATCCTGCTGCAGGCTTTTTGCAGCCAAAATGTAGCTCAGCCCGCGAACATTGTGGCCACGGTCAACCACAGCGAACGCATGGATGCACTGTCGGCAAAGTTCGGCGTGAAAGTCACCACCGACAATCGCGCCGCGGTGAAGGGCGCCGACATCATCCTGCTCTGCGTGAAGCCGCAGACGCTAGGCGAAGTGGTTGCAGAGATCGAACCGGAGTTGCGCGAGAACCAGCTCATCATCTCCATCGCGGCCTCGGTACCGACCGCGTATATCGAGCAACGTATTCCGGCCAAGATTCCCGTAGTCCGCGCGATGCCCAACACGCCGTCGCGGGTGGGCGCCGGTATGACAGCGTTCTGCTGCGGCACGGCGGTGAAGCCCTCAGACCTGGAAATCGTGCACCGGCTGTTCGACACTATCGGCGAAACCATTCGCGTGGACGAAAAACACATGGACGCCGTTACCGGACTCTCCGCAAGTGGCCCCGCGTACGTCTTTATGATCTTGGAATCGCTCGCCGAAGGTGGCGTGAAGGTCGGGCTGCCGCGTGAGATCGCGATGAAGCTCGCGGGACAGACCGTGATGGGCTCTGCGAAGATGATGCTCGAAACCGGCGATCATCCAGCGCTGTTGAAAGACGCGGTAGCGACTCCGGCGGGGTGCACCGTCGACGGAATTCTCGAGCTGGAAGAAGGCGGCCTGCGCGTGACGTTGATCAAAGCGGTCGTGAAAGCCTCGCAGCGCGCCAAAGAACTGCTGTTCAGCTAGCTACAACATGCCGCCGGTCTTCGTCGTGAGCACAGCTAAGGCCTGCTCCAGCCGCTCGATCGCGGCCTCCAGGTCGGGATGCTTATCAAGTTCCTTGCGCATCGTGGTCAGGCGGCGGTGCGCATCGGCTACATACTCGACGGCTTGCGGATTCTGCTCGGCGTTCCCTTGCGGTGGTTTCTCTTCAGGCGCCATGAGGCAATCTTATCTCCGTTACCGTGTGGCGGAAAGGGCGCGCCGAACGGTTCGTTCCTCTCTCACTTTAGTCACACAGTCGGTGTGATGTCTATGACAGCGTAATCCTGCCGGTTCGGATATGGTGGAGATTGCCGAAAAACTCAACTGGCCGCCGAGCCCTTAGCGGCTCCGCGAGGCGTGAACCGATGATCGAGACCAAACAAGCTGTTGTGCAGGAACTGGGAACGTGTGAAGTGCCGTCGCCACTGCGCCGCGACGCGCGCACCGCGGTGGACGGCACCTTCGTCAGCGACAGCACCTTCGTTCGCCTGCCCATTGAGATCGACGGCACAAGCAGCGAAAATGAGCAGCTCTTCGAAAAAGCCGGGCCGCGCGAAAGAATCTTCTTCGATCCCGCGCGAACCAAGGCCGCCATCGTCACCTGCGGCGGGCTGTGTCCCGGACTGAACAATGTCATCCGCTCGCTGTATTTGCAGCTTCATTATCACTATGGCGTGAGTTCGGTGCTCGGCATTCGTTATGGCTATTCAGGATTCGCACCGCAAGCCGCCGCGCCGCCGGTTTGGCTGAACACCGAGATGGTCAACGACATTCACCAGCACGGCGGCACGCTACTGGGCTCGTCGCGTGGGCCCGTCAGTCCCGACATCATCGTCGATTTCCTCGAGCAGCGCGGCATCAACATCCTGTTTGCGGTCGGCGGCGATGGTGCGCAACGCGGAGCACACGCGATCGCAGAAGAAGTGAAGCGGCGCAACCTGAAAATCTCGATCATCGGCATCCCCAAGACCATCGATGACGACGTGCTATATGTGAACCGCTCGTTCGGCTACTTCACCGCCATCGCGCGCGCCAAAGACATCATTGACTCGGCGCACGTGGAGGCGCATTGCGCGCTCAACGGCGTCAGTATCGTGAAGGTCATGGGACGCGATTCCGGCTTCATCGCCGCGGGCGCAACACTGGCTAGTCAGGAAGTAAATTTCGCGCTGGTGCCGGAATCACCATTCAAGCTCGAGGGCGAACGTGGACTGCTGGCCGAGTTGCACCGCCGCTTGCTGGAGCGTCATCACGCGCTCATCGTGGTCGCCGAGGGTGCAGGCCAGGACCTGATGCCGCCGCCGGACGAGCGCGATGCCTCGGGCAATCTCAAGCACCGCGATATCGGGCTATTCCTGAAAGAAAAGATCACCGAGCACTTCGCCAGGCTGCGCTTCCCCGTCGTGTTGCGCTATATCGACCCCAGCTATTACATCCGCAGCGTGGCGGCCTCAACCGTCGATTCGGTGATGTGCGACTCCTTCGCGCGCCACGCCGTGCACGCCGCCATGGCGGGCAAGACCGACATCATCATCGGCCTGCAGCATGGGATGTTCATCCACGTGCCGATTACCATGGCGACGGTGCGCCGCAAGCGGCTGTCGGCTCACGAATGGGCTAGCGTAGTCACGGCGACCGGGCAGTCGGATTTGGCGTGAAGTCCGCCACTCGATCTTAAGCGACCGTCGGCGCGCAGCAACGCTATACTTCTAGCGCCGGCAGGGGGGCGGCCGAAGATGCGAAGCTATTTTCTAGCGACGCTGCTTGCGATATCGAGCATAACCGCTGTCTCACAGGATTGCCCGCAAGGCGATCTTGTCTCGTTGAATGATGTTAAGGCTGTCGTCTCCCGGCTCTTGTCGTCCCCAGGCTATACAGAAGCGGATGAAGCACTCCTGAATCAAGCTGGCGACTTAGCGGCGATTGCCATCATGAAGACAGTAACGGCCCAGGAGATGAATTCCCCCGAGAAGGGCCGCCAGATTGTGCTGATTCTGCGTTTGGCGTTTGCAGCTCCACAACTCATAACGAGTAAGACCAATCGGACACCCACGGCCTCAATGTTGCTTCTTAACGAGCTCGAGCGAACGGATTACGGCAAACGGCCCAACGTGATCAGAAATGTTCGGTTCGAAATTCAGCACAATACCAGCACAGGTCGGCCATTGGAGACTGTCGCCTTGCCCGGAACGCCTCGTCCCGACGTAGAACACACCGAGTGGGTAAGTAACGTACTCGCCTGGGCCAGTGACGTAAAACCGGGCATGACCCGGCGAGACGTGTTGAGAGTGTTCACCGAGGAAGGCGGTATGTCCACCAGGACACGCCGCACGTATGTCCTCAAGGGTTGCCCCTATATCAAAGTTGACGTGGAGTTTGTTGCCGGATCAAACGAACTGGATCAACTGACAGAGATGCCTGACGATAAAATCGTACGCATCTCGAAACCTTACCTCGAATACGGGATCCTGGATTAAGCACCGTTCGTTTTACGCCTTGACCGGCGACTCCGCTTCCCACCATCCCCGCATTGGAAGTGGCACCGCACGCTTTTCGGCCTTCACGCCGTGGCGCCGCACGAAGTCGGCGACCAACTCCAGCGCTTCGGGCATGGCCTTCGAGACATAGGGCCCCAGATCGGTGCCGACGTCGAAGCTGTGGCCGACGACGCCAACCAGCAGGACTTCTTTCAGGTCGATGCCCGACATCTCGGCTGCGTGTAGCGTCTCGTTCAAACAGGGCTGGTGCGCGCTGAGGCGCATATTGGGAAGGAAGTCTTTCAGTCGCTCTTTGTCGAACGTAAGAATCTCGCCGGGTTCGCCGCCGCCCGACAGTGCATCGATCAGCACTAGCACATCGCGCTCTTTAAGGTAGTCCACGAAGTCGAGAGTGGGCGTGCCTATGTCGAGCACTTCCACCTCATCACCGAATTCGTACTCTGACTGCAGACGGGCCACGGCTTGCGGACCGAGCCCGTCATCCTGCAGCAGAAGGTTTCCGATCCCGGCAATGAGAACGCGAGGAATCATAGGACCTTGACGGTTGCGATCGGCCTGCCCTCGGGATCCATAGTATGGCAAGCACACGCCATGCAGGGATCGAACGAGTGTACCGTGCGCAGCAGTTCCAGCGGCTTCTCCGGGTCAGCTACAGGATTGCCTACCAGCGAAGCCTCGTATGGTCCAGGGCGCCCCTGGTTGTCGCGCGGGCTGGCATTCCACGTGGTCGGAACAACCGCCTGGTAGTTCGCCAGTCGTCCGTTCTTGATCACCACCCAGTGCGACAGCGTGCCGCGCGGAGCTTCGTGCGTACCCACTCCTTCGATTTCGCCGTCTGGGAACTTCGGCGGATTGTACGTCGCCGTATCGCCGCGGCTCACATTGGTGACGAGGTATTCCCAGTGCTTGGTGGCCAGCTCCGACAGCATGGCACAACGGATCGCGCGTGCCACGTGGCGTCCCATGGTCGATTGCAGATCGTTGACCGTGACGTTTCGTCTACTGACGGCCGAGATTTTCGCGAGCGCTTTGTCCGTCCACTTCTTGGTCAGCGGATGCCCCTGCGCATAACCAACCAGAATCTGCGACAGCGGGCCGACCTGCATCGGCTTCTGGTCGTACCGCGGGGCCTTCACCCAGGTGTATTTTCCGTTTTCCTGGAAGTCGGTGTACTCGGGCACCGTCTCGCCCTGCCATGGACGCTGCGGTTCTTTGCCCTTGTACCACGCGTGCGTGAGGTCTTCGGCAACCGCCTCGCGGAACTCTCCATCGGCCGCGGTGTAGAAGGTCGAGGGCTTCGCGATCTGACCATCGAGGATGACTCCACCCGGCAGATCAAACGCCGAAGCCATCGCGTTGAGTGGAAGATCCGGCACAGCCAGGTAGTTGTTCACGCCCTTGCCGTACGTCATCCACTCGGGATAGAGCGCGGCGATGGTGCAGGCATCGTTGAAATAGCACTCTTGCACGAACGGAATCACCTCGTCCTGCAAGTATTTCAGCATGTAGAGCCGGTCCATGTTCATGGCGGCGACGCTGTCGAGGTTGATGGCGTTCTGCACGCCGCCAACCGCGAGGTTCTGGATGTGCGGCGTCTTGCCACCCAGAATTCCGACGACCTGTAACGCCTTGCGCTGGTACTCCAGCGCCTGAATGTAATGCGTGAACGCGATCAAGTTCACGTCCGGCGGCAGCTTCATCGCCGGATGTCCCCAATAGCCGGTGGCAAACATGCCCAACTGACCGCTGGCGGCGAAGTTCTTGATCTTGTCCTGCGCCACCTGCATCTCTTTCGACGAGTTACCGGTCCAGTTCGACAAGCTCTGCGCCAGCGACGCCGCTTTCGTCGCATCGGCGCCGGGGATGGTCATGATATCGACCCAGTCGAGCGCCGAAAGCTGGTAGAAGTGCACGATGTGATCGTGCAGCGCGTGGTTGATCAGGATGAGGTTGCGGATGTACTGCGCATTAGGAGGAATCTGCAGCTTGAGTGCATCCTCCACGGAGCGCACGCTAGCCATGGCATGAACGGTTGTGCAAACGCCGCAGAAGCGCTGGGTAAACAGCCACGCTTCGCGCGGGTCGCGCCCCAGCACGATGTTCTCGATGCCGCGCCACATGGTGCAGCTGGCCCAGGCCTTCGAGACCGTGCCTCCATCCACCTCCGCATCAATCCGGAGGTGACCTTCAATCCGCGTAATTGGGTCGATATTGATTCTTGTCGCCATAGCCACTCAGTTGAATGTAGGGATAAATCTTTCTGTAGTAATTTTCCGACTCGTACCACTGCTCGACGGGCGCGGGCAGAATCGGCAACCGCTTGACCGCCCACGTGTACCCGATAATGCAGAAGCTAATGAAACCAAGCGAAATCAGGATCTCGACGATCGCAGGCGTGTAGTAAGTGCGGCTCCAGTGCCGGTAAGCGAACGTCGTGGGATCGAAGCGGTAGCCCAATCCACCCAGCACGATGAAGAAGCAGTTCACCCAAAGCTGGTAGTGGTCGTTGCGGACTTCCTGCCGCCTCAACTTAAGCATCGGCACGATGACCAACCCCATCTCCGCCAGAAACAGCAGCGGCAGATACCACGGCGTCAGCATTTTCAGGAACTGTCCAAAGAAGATGGCCCGTATCACCACGTCGCCCACGCGAACAATCACCCACCATTTGATGAGCTTCGACATGAGGTCGACCAGTTCATCGAGAATCGACTGATCCATGGGGAGCTTCCACGCCGTGCACGACAGCATCATCGCTCCGATGGTGGTCGCCACCCCGATCCACGCCGCCGCCCACATGTAAAGTAGGGGAAGCAGTGGGGTTTGCCACAACGCCTGCACCTGCGTTCCAGCCATCAGCATCAGTCCGCCCAGCGCCGACTGGTGCATCATGGGCAGCACATACGCCAGCGCCACCACGTACGGGTACGTCATGCGGATGATCGGCACCATCCACACCACCAGCCCGCGAATCGGCGGGAAGAAGTAATAAGCCTGCTCGAGAACCGGGGGAGTGTTCTCCAGAAACAGCGGGAACAGGCAGTACAGCGGCATGCACCACAGCACTTCCCACATCGGCGAAACGGTGTTCCAGTGGAAAATGTCGAAGAAGTTGTAGACATTCCACGGACGCCCCACGTCCACCGCGATGGCCAGAAGTCCGGTGAGATACACCAGGAAGCTGATCAGCAGCGTGGTGCGCATCACCGCGTGCAACCGCCGCTTACGGAACAGCCATGCCGCAATGCCAATCGGGAAACTGCCCGATCCCAGCGCGGTCAACGTCATCACGTTGAACGTCTTCCAGATGCCCCACGGAAATCCGTCGCTCAGGCCGGTGGCTGCCCCCAGGCCCGCGACTTGCCGGTAGATGACCAGTAAAAAGCCGAGTACGGTGAGGCCCAACAGAAAATAGAAGTTCTGGGTGCGCACGGGAACGCCGAACACCGGCACTCCTCGTTGCCACCGAACAACGGTCAGATCGCTCTGTGATTGAGTTGCGATGCTCATATCTGCGGTATCAATCCCGTCTTTTTGTGTTCTTCGTTCATTTCAGCGGCATGCTCGCGGAAGTTTTCCTTCAGCTTGGCCACAATGCCGACATACAGGGCCAGCGGCAGCAGGAACCACTTCTGCGCCCGCTCCGACCACCGCATCCACCGCCCGGGATGCTCGTCCGCCGGCAGCGTCGGCAATCCCAACTTGCTGTAGGCCACGTGCGACAGGTACAGCACCTGCGTTCCGCCCGCTTCGTGTTCGCCGTACACGCGGTTCTCGTAGTATTTGTCGGGGTTGTTCGAGATCCGCTTGTGCGCTTCATTCAGCAGCACGTCGCGGCGTCCAAAAATCACGGCATGCGTCGGGCACACGAACGTGCACGCCGGCTCCTGGTTCTTCGCCAACCGCGGCCCGCAGAACTCGCACTTCACCACGCGAGCGTTGAAGGCGTCCCATTCAAATTTCGGGATCTCATAGGGACAGGCAATCTGACAGTAGCGGCAACCGATGCACCTGTCCGGCGTCCACGACACCACGCCCGTCTGCTTGTTCTTCTCCAGCGCGTTAAACGGACACGCGGCCGCGCAAAACGGATCGAGGCAATGCATACACTGCCGCTTGACGAACGCATACTCGTTCGCGTTGGCGCCTTCGCCCTTGTACAGCTTGATGATGTTCTTGGTATGCGCGTTCAGGTCGTTCGGCGCCTGATGAATGCTATCGAGCGTAGTGTCCGGTGCAAGTTCATTGGCCTGTGCGCACGCCACCACGCACGACTTGCATCCGATGCACTTGGTGGAGTCGTAGAGCATGCCAACGGCATTCGGCGGTACCGTAATTTCATGCTCCGCGGCCTCCGCGGCCAGAGGCAGCGCGCACGCCGCCCCGCCAACCACGCCAATTTTGAGCAGATCGCGACGGCTCAGCGACATGTCACTCTCCCGCTCCATTTCCGTTCGTCTTCTCGCCGTTCTTGTTGGGCAATTTTTCGTCCGCCACCGGATGCATTTCCTTCGGCGGGCCCGGCGGGTTTTCTTGTGCCGCCTCCTGGCTGCTCTTAATGCGCTGCGCTGCGGCCCAAGCCGCGCCGATGCCCGCTCCTACGAAGAGTCCCGTCACGCCCGACGCAATGCTCGCCGGCCTGCCGTGAGTGGTGACCACCGGGGGATACGTATTGGGTGGAGCGTAGTTGTAAACCGATGCCTTATCGAAAATGGGCACTCTGAAAGCGACGTTCTTTTCCGTACACCCGACGCACGGTGCGCCGATTCCGATCGGCCACACATCCGGCACTTCATTGAACTGGCGTACCGAGCAACTGGCGTGCGTGTCCGGGCCCTTACAACCCAGCTTGTACAGGCACCATCCCTGGCGATGGCCTTCGTCGCCGAACACCTGCGCGAAGCGGCCCGAGTCGAAGTGCGCGCGCCGTGGGCACTGGTCGTGAATCACGCGGTCATAGGCGAACTTCGGTCGCAGCTCGGCGTCGAGTTGGGGCGGTGCGCCCGTGCGCATGATCTCCAGGATTGTGCCGATCAATGTGTACGGATTCGGCGGGCAGCCGGGAATGTTTACGATCGGCACGCCACGCACCAGTTCGGAGACCCCAACCGCTCCGGTGGGATTGTCACCAGCCGAGGGAACTCCGCCCCACGATGCGCACGAACCCATCGCGATAATTGCGGCGGCCTTCCCGCCGATGTCCTGCAAAACGTCAATGCCCCTGCGGCCCGCTATCTTCAGGTAGTCGCCATTTTCTTTGGTCGGAATCGAACCTTCGCAGACAACGAAATACTTGCCCTCTTTGCCTTCGGTCGCGTCCCGCAGCGCCTTCTCCGCTTGCTTGCCAGCGCCAGGCATCAGGGTCTCGTGGTAGTCGAGCGAGATGACATTGAAGATGAGTTCATCAACCCTCGGCCGCGACGTGCGCAGCAGGGTCTCGGTGCAGCCCGTGCAATCTTGAAACTCCAGCCACACCACAGACGGCCGCCGCACCTTGGCCAACTCGTCGGCCACTTCGCCCGCCCACGCATTCTTGGTGATGGCGAGCCCGACCGGCGCGGCAATCATCAGCTTGGTACAGAACTCCAGAAACTCCCGGCGAGGAATGCCGGCTTTCTGCAGTTGCTCCCCGATGGTGAGCATTTCTTTCCCTTCCGCGCTGGTCGCCATCCGCGTTTCTCCCGACTCAAATTGTGTGTGGTACTCCAGGGCCGCCTGGTGCACGGCTGCAGAACTCCTAAAGAACCGTGCACATTCAAGTTGCGTTGTCAGTGCCACGCGCTCATAGGACAGGGGGCACACCGGTACGTGACCCAGGTCACACGATGAATGTTCAGTTGCGGTGGAAGGGCCAAGCTAGTGTGATGTCCCTACTAATTCTTTACAACGTCGTACTTTGTCGAGAATGACGTCAGCAGAGGCTCGCCAGGTGAATGCGTGGGGATTCTCGTTCCACTGGGCGAGCCATTGATAGATGGCCGCCTCTAATTCTTGGACACTGCGGAAGGTGCCACGGCGGATCATGCGCTCGGTGATGAGTCCAAACCAGCGCTCCACCTGATTGAGCCAGGAACTGCTGGTGGGAGTGAAGTGAAAGTGGAAGCGCTGGCGCTTCTTGGGCTTCAGCCAGGCCTGCACCTCGGCGCTCTTGTGGGTGCTGTAGTTGTCCAAAATGAGGTGAACCTCGACATCCGCAGGAACTTCCTTTTCCAGTTGCCGGAGGAAGCGGAGAAACTCCTTGCCGCGATGGCGCGGCAGGCAGTTGCCCATGACTTTTCCATTCAGGATGTTGAAGGCGGCAAATAGTGTGGTAGTGCCGTATCGCTTGTAGTCGTGAGTTTGCCGTTCTGGCAAGCCTGGGCGTAAGGGCAGGATGGGAGCGGTTCGATCCAAGGCTTGAATTTGACTCTTCTCATCGACACACAAGACCAAGGCTCGATCGGGCGGATTCAGATAGAGTCCGACCACGTCGCGCACCTTCTCCTCGAAGTGGGGATCGTTGGATAGCTTAAACTTCTCCACCCGGTGGGGTTGCACATCATGCCGTTGCCATACGCGATGCACCATGGCGCGCGAGACTCCCAATTGGCGGGCCAACAGACGCACGCTCCAGTGGGTGCCATCCGGCGGTCGAGTTTTCAGCGTGGTGTCCAGAATCTTCTGTTCCAACTCCGGGGTCAGGGTGGGCCGCGACCGCTTACGCTTCGCCGGCCGGCAGATCGACTCAACTCCGTGTTGGGCAAAGGCGGCCCGTGTGGCCAGGACGGTGGGCCGCGAGAGCTCGGTTTGCCGGGCAATGGAGTAGTTCGAGACGCCTTGGCTGGCCAGCAGGATCACCCGACACTTGCGAGCGATCTTTTGCGGGGTAGAACCGGCGCGCGCCAACGCCTCTAATTGCTGTTTCTGAGCTTCGTTCAGGGCCAAGGCAGCAGCTGTATCGAACATGCCCGATTGAAGCACGATCCCGCGATATTGTCAACTATTATATGAGACGGGACACTAGGTGGAAGCGCCAGGCTTCAGCCTGGCGAACTAGCATCCGAAAATGAGAAGGGATTTAGAGTCTTCGTGAGCACTCGGTTTTCGAAAACGCGGGGGAAGAATACTTTCGATATCGCAGCAGAAGCAGCCGCGCAGCGGCGGAATTTGTGTTAGCCGTGGGCGTCAGCCCGCGGTGAAGTGGGAAAAGTCGTCGAGCCGCGTAGCGGCGGCACGGTTCTTACACAGACTCTTTAGCCCTGGCTTCTCGACCTCGTCTATGGGACCAGCTCCGCCACCAGCGATCCCACCCATACCATCACGAAACCCACCAGCAGGCTGGAGCCAACATAGAGCAGGCCCATCCCAATTTGGCCGTCTTGCAGGGCGCGCACGGTCTCGTATTCGAATGTCGAGAACGTGGTGTACGCCCCGATGAATCCGATGACCACGACGTAGAGCCAATGCAGGTCGAGCACGCCGCGTTCGGCCAGCAAGTGCATAAAGAAGCCAATCAGGAAGCAGCCGCTCACGTTGATGAGAAACGTGCCAAAGGGAAATCGCAGTCCCAGTCGCTGCGTCACGAAGGTTCCCACGCCGTAGCGCGCGATGGCGCCGGCAAAACCGCCTATGCCCACCAGAAGATATTTGTGCAAGCTAAGCCGTTCCTGTCTGCCCGCAAGAATCGCAAACCGTTCGCCATCGAAGACACCACTCCGGCGACGGCGACACGCAGCTTTGCATTTTGCAATCCTGCGAGCGTTCAAATTGTCGGGAACGTATAAGGAGGGCTACGGCACGCGACTCCTCCCAAAGCGAACCCTGGTAGGAGTCATCTTCCCCGAAGGGCGGTTAAGGGTGAACTCCAACACCCGTGAATTGATTATCCGGAATGCGCAGGACCTGGTCAATCACAAGTTGCGACGGCTTTACCCGATCGCCTCATCCATCGGGGCATTCGGAGTCACCAGATAGGCCTTGGCGCGTTCCTGAAGCTCAGGCGTTAGCGGCACGCTCTTGCCAGTCTCCAGGCTCGCGCGTACGGCGACGCTGTCACAGGTGGCGATCATGCGACCAGTCTCAGCGTCATACATCTGGTGCAGAAAGCGAAAGTATTTTTCGCCCACGGCGAGAAAGCCGCTCTTGATTTCGACCAGTTCCCCGCCGCGCAACTCTTCCAGAAATTGATAATTCTGCCGTACGATGGCGACACGCAAGTTCTGCTGCTTGATCGACGCGGGCGTAACCCCAATGGCGCGCAGCAGGAACCAGGTCGCCTGGTCGAAGCGCGAGACGTACATCTGCGAATTCATGTGGCTGGTGAAGTCGTATTCCGAGGCCAGCACCGCGCCCTTAAAGGTGTGCACCCATTCCGCCATGTCCGCTCCTCGCTTTACGCTCTTCGCTGTCAGCCGTCAGCTCTTAATTTCTGATCCGTGTCATCGCTGTAAGTCCGTGGTTGCGCTTTTGACTTTCTCCACCGAACTCCGCCATCGCTGTCAGCGTCGCCTCGCGCTGGTCGCGATGTGGCGAATGTCCACACTGGGACAGCATCATCAGTTCCGCGCCCGGAATCCGCGCAACGATCGTGTCTACCTGCGCACGCGTGCCATATTCATCGTCTTCGCCTTGAATGCAGATCACTGGACATTCGATCGCGCCGAGATACGACTCAATGTTCCACGCAGGAAACTGAGGGTTGAGCCAAACGTCATTCCATGCCCAAAACGTTTCGTCCACATCCGCGTGATAGCGGCCAAGCTTAGCGTGGAAATCGGTGGTCTCAAACGCGACCTTCGCGGCGCGAATGCTCGCCAGTCCAAACTCCTCCACGAAAACGTGCGGAGCCTCAAGAATCAACGCGCACGTCCGCTCCGGATACCGCCCAGCAAAAATCAGAGCAATCGAACCGCCATCGCTATGGCCCAGCAAAATCGGCCTTGCGATCCCCAGCTTGTCGAGCAACTCCGGCAACACCACTTCGCCTTCGCGGTGCATAAACGTTACCGGACGCTTCTCTGCCTGCTTCTCCGAGGCGCCATGTCCGTAACGCGAGTACACCAGCACGCCGCATCCGGTTCGCTCAGCCAGTGCATGGGGAAAGTCCTTCCACAACGCAATGGACCCCAGCCCTTCGTGCAGCATGACAACCGTCGGCGCATCTGGGTCGTGCGGTGCCAGCCAAAGGGTTTCGAGTCGTTTGCCGTCGACCACAACTTCACCGAGTTTTTCCTGAAGGATAGGGCTCATGCGGCGCTCAGGACTTCTGTGTCGCTTCCTCTGTCTTATCGTTCGCGTGCGGGAAACTAGCTTCCACCATCTCCGCCCACGCCACAATCCACTGCGCGGCGACTTCTTCCGGCAACGTCCCCGAACTGGCATCGTGCTTCAACATTTCGCCGATTCGTCGCGCTCCAAGTTCGGTTAGCAGCCTGTCGAAACGAATTCCGCCCTCGCAAAAAGTGTCCTTATACGTCAGGTCGCCCAGCGCAATCAGCCCATATGCAACTCCAGAGAGATCGGGACGCTCGCGCTCCAGGCTGGCAAAAAATTCCTGCGCATTGTCCGGCACATCGCCTTGTCCATAGGTCGATGTGCAAATCAGAAACATACCGCCGGGCTGAAACACGCTCGCGTCAAGATCGTCCATCAATCGGATCCCGACCGTGTGCCCGGCCGCTTCCAGCACAGTCTGCACCTCCTGCGCGACCATCTCGGCCGTGCCCGTCATCGTTCCCACGAGAATGGTGAGGTTCAACGCCATTCGATCCTGTTCCGTCCTTCCGTTATCGCGATCTCAGACCGGCTCATCAAACTTGCTTCCGCACCGATAAATTGTTTGGCTGAGGAAGTATAATGCATGTACGATTGCCGCCAAGCGGCGATATTGTGCCTCCGATGTCCAGCCCTCCTGACACTCCGATAGGCCATTCTAACCGTTATAACGAAAGTTATAACAACGCCCAAAATCGTGACGATGACGGCTTCCTCAGGATACTCGGCAACCGGGTTCGTGAGGCCCGGGCCAGCCGCGGCATGACGCGAAAAATCCTGGCCCGCGACTCCGGCGTTTCGGAACGCTACCTCGCGCAGCTCGAAAGCGGCCAAGGCAATATCTCTATCCTGCTGCTGCGCGACATCGCGCAAAGCCCTCGACCTTCCGCTGGAAGCTCTCGTGCTCGATGGGCCGGAACCGCCGGTCGATCTTGTACATACCACTGAGTTTCTGCGCCGTCTGCCCTGCGAGCCGAACTGCTGCAGGCACGGCAGCTGCTGGTAGCAGCATTTTGGCGGTGTGGACCAGGCCGCGCGGCTTCGACCGCATCGCCCTGATCGGGCTGCGGGGAGCGGGCAAATCCACGCTGGGCGCGAATCTGGCGGCTCAGCTCGAAGTGCCATTTTTTGAGTTAGATCGGCTCATCGAGCAGGAATCTGGCGTCTCGCTCAGTGTGATCTTCGACCTCTATGGCCAAAGCGGATTCCGCCGCCTGGAGCGTCGCTGCCTCGACAGCCTCATCGACCACATCCGCGTTTCGTTCTCGCTACGGGAGGCGGCCTGGTTTCCGAGCCCGCCACCTTCGAGCGCCTGCTCGACCATGTGCTATACAGTTTGGCTGAAGGCCTCCCCCGAGGACCATATGCAGCGCGTGATCGCCCAGGGCGACATGCGTCCCATGGCCGACAATCGCGAATCCATGCAGGACCTGCAGCGCATCCTCGACGCCCGCGAACCGCTCTATCGCAAAGCCGACGCAACTATCGACACCACTGCACCTCTCCGCTCGACGCAGAGCCTACAGCTGCACTTTTGAAAGCCTACGGCGGCGACTGGATCCCTTGAAAGCTAGAAAATGCGCATAATTCCGCGCAACGCAAAGTTGATATGCACTATAATGCATTTATCGATGTGGGGCCTGCGGATATCTGTGCTGCGGCGCGGGGTTCCTGCCGCGTGCCCTGAGGAGAATCTCAGCGCATGCTCAAAGTCAATGAATCGGAACTGGTCACGTTCGACGTAACGTGAAGACTATCGCCACTGGCGTCTCGCCATCGACGGCCGCGTGGCCACGCTGGCCATGAACGTCGACGAAGACGGCGGCTTGAGGCCGGGCTACAAGCTCAAGCTCAACTCCTACGACCTCGGCGTCGATATCGAGCTGCACGACACTCTGCAGCGCATCCGCTTCGAGCATCCCGAGGTCGCCTGCGTGGTGCTTGACCAGCGCGCGCGAGCGCATGTTTTGCGCCGGCGCGAACATCTACATGCTGGGCACGTCGTCGCACGCGTGGAAAGTGAACTTCTGCAAGTTCACCAACGAGACGCGCAACGGGATGGAAGATTCCAGCCGCCACGACGGGCTGCAAGTTCCTCGCCGCCATCAACGGCACGTGCGCCGGCGGCGGCTACGAGCTCGCGCTGGCGTGCGACGAGATCCTGCTGGTCGATGACCGCTCGAGCGCGGTGAGCTTGCCCGAGGTTCCGCTGCTCGGCGTGCTGCCGGGAACCGGCGGACTTACGCGACTGGTGGACAAGCGCAAGGTGCGCCGCGACCTCGCCGACATGTTCTGCACCAACCCCGACGGCGTGAAGGGCGAGCGCGCCAAGCAGTGGGGACTGGTCGACGAGATCGCGCCGCCGGCGAAGTTCGCCGAGCTGGTGCGCACGCGTGCGGAAAAGCTGGTGGCGAGCTCGTCGCGCGCGGCGGATGCGAAGGGTATCAAGCTGAATCCGCTGCAACGCACGATCGACGACAACGGCTATCACTACCAGTACGTCGATGTGACGTTCGATCGCGCGGCGCGCACGGCGACGCTGACGGTGCGCGCGCCGAAGGCGAACAGCCGGCGACGCTGGACGAAATTCACGTCGCGGGCGATCGCTGGTGGCCGCTGGCGATGGCGCGCGAGCTCGATGACGCCATCCTGATGCTGCGGACGAACGAACTGGAGCTGGGGCTGCTGGCTGCTGAAGACGCGCCGGCGAGCGTGGAGGCCGTGCTGGCCGCCGACCGCACGCTGTTGCAGCACCGCGAGCACTGGCTGGTGCGCGAAACGCATCGGCCTGTTGCGCCGCACGTTCGCGCGGCTCGACGTTTCGTCGCGCAGCCTGTACGCCATCATCGAACCAGGCTCGTGCTTCGCGGGCCTGCTGTTCGAGCTCGCGCTGGCCGCCGACCGCAGCTACATGCTGGCGCTGCCGGAAGAGGACGATGCCCCGAAGATCGCGCTCGACGAATCAACTTCGGATTGCTGCCCGACGGTGAACGGCCGCAGCCGTCTGGAGACGCGTTTCGGCGGCGATCGCCGCGACGTCGTGTGCAGTTGCGGGACGCGGCGCCGCATCGCGGCCCGAAGCAGGCGCTCGAACTCGGACTCGTTACCGTTCGCGCCCGACGATCTCGATTGGGACGACGAAGTGCGCATCGCGATCGAAGAGCGCGCCGTCGCTCTCGCCCGACGCGCTGACCGGGACTGGAAGCCAGCTTGCGCTTCCCCGGCGCCGAGACGCTGGAGACGAAAGTCTTCGGCCGCCTTTCGGCATGGCAGAACTGGGTGTTCATCCGGCCCAATTCGACCGGCGAACACGGCGCGCTGAAGCTGTTCGGATCGGGCTCGAAGGCACGATTTCGACTGGGAGAGAGTGTAATGAGCATCAACTACCAGGACCGCATTCCGAACAACGTCGATCTCGGCTCGAACCGCACCCTGCAGCGCGCGCTGGAGCACTGGCAGCCGGAGTTCTTGAAGTGGTGGGAAGAGCTCGGCCCGAAAGATTTTCAGGTGGCCGACGTGTACCTGCGCACCGCGATCTCGGTGGACGCCAAGGGCTGGGCGACCTACGGCTATGTGCGCATGCCGGAGTACCGCTGGGGCATCTTCCTGAACGAGCGCGATCCCAACCGCCGCATCGGCTTCGGCGACAACTACGGCCAGGAGGTGTGGCAGCAGATTCCCGGCGAATACCGCGCGACGTTGCGGCGGCTGATCGTCACGCAGGGCGACACCGAGCCGGCCTCGGTCGAGCAGCAGCGCATGCTCGGGCACACCGCGCCCTCGCTTTACGACCTGCGCAACTTGTTCCAGGTAAACGTGGAAGAAGGCCGCCACCTGTGGGCGATGGTGTACCTGCTGCACGCCTACTTCGGACGCGACGGCCGCGAAGAAGCCGAGGAGTTGCTGGAGCGCCACTCCGGCGACGCCGACAAGCCGCGCATTCTTGGTACCTTCAACGAGCCGATCCGCGACTGGCTCAGCTTTTTCATGTTCACCTACTTCACCGACCGCGACGGCAAATTCCAGCTTGAAGTCGCTGGCCGAGTCGAGCTTCGATCCGCTGGCGCGCACCTGCCAGTTCATGCTGACGGAAGAAGCGCACCACATGTTCGTCGGCGACACCGGCATCAATCGCGTGGTGAAGCGCACGCTCGAAGTGATGAACGAGTTGAACACCGACGATCCGGTGGCGATCCGCAACGCCGGCGCGATCGACCTGCCGACGGTACAGCGCTACCTGAACTTCTGGTTCAGTTCGTCGCTCGATCTGTTCGGCTCCGAGACCTCGTCGAATGCGGCATCGTACTTCGCGAACGGATTGAAAGGCCGTCCGGACGAAACGCAATATGAGGACCACATCGCGCTCGAACAGTCGTACCAACTCGAGTTGCCCGACGGAAGCGGCGGCACAAAGAGCGAACAAATCCCTATGCGCACAGCCATGAATGAGGTCACACGCAGTTCGTATGTGCGCGACTGCGAGATTGGCGTGAAGCGCTGGAACCGCTTGATCGAAAAAGCGGGCCACGGCTTCCGCCTGACGTTGCCCAGCACACGCTTTCGACGCAACATTGGCAACTGGGCGGGCGTGCCGACAACTCCTGAAGGCCAGCCGATTTCGGCGGAACAATTTGCTGGCCACAAGCATGAGTGGCTGCCCAGCGGAGGCGATCAGGCCTACATCATGAGCCTTATGCAGGGTGTGTATCATCCCGGCAAAATGGCGGCTTGGATCGCGCCACCGGACCGCGGCATCAACAACAATCCGGTGGATTATGAATATGTCAAACTCCAGTAAATCGCCGACCGGTAAACTCGCGCTCCTGCCGACCGCATCTAAAACGAAGTAGGCTGGCCACGAGTTTCGGGTTAGACTGACGAACATTGGTCGCTTCGCGGGCGCAGCGAGCGGCTCCTGCTTCGAAGATGGGCGTCACACACACAATCACGGTCAAGCCACTGCATCGCGATCATCACCGCGGGCTCAGAACGGTGTCGATTCTCGAAGCCGCTAAGGGCGTGCTGGTACTGCTGGCGGCTTTCGGCTTCGCGGAGATCATTCGCCATAACATCGATCTCGAAGACGCAGCGCAAAACTTGCTGTACTTTCTGCACGTCGACCCAGACCGCAGGCTCTCGCACGCCCTCATGCATGCCGCCGACCGCGTGATGGATGCCGACCTCCTCACAGTGCTGGGGATCGCTCTGGTTTACTCCACTCTGCGGTTCATCGAATCCTACGGACTGTGGCGCCAAAGAGTATGGGCCGAGTGGCTGGCGATCGTCTCAGGCGCGGTGTACTTGCCATTCGAGCTTTACAAGCTGATCGAGCACCCCAACACGGTCCACTGGGCGATCCTTCTGATTAACATTTGCGTGGTTGTGTATATCGCGTGGGTGCGGTGGGATGAGGTGAAGGGACGAGCGGGCCGTCATCCTGCAGCAAGGTTTGTCGAGCACGGGGACTAGTACACCTACCATATTCGGAAACCCATGTCGGCGCTATTCCGCTAACACTTGCGACAGAGAGAAGATAAATTGGCGGGAATCCTGCTGGAGATTGTTGCGTCGACGGTCGAGGACTGCGTCGCCGCGGAACGCGGCGGAGCTGATCGCATCGAGTTGTGCGCGGCAATTGCCACCGGCGCCCTCACGCCATCACTGGGTACGCTCATCGAGGCGAAAAAGCGCGCGCGGATTCCCGTGATGGCAATGGTGCGTCCGCGGGTCGGCGGATTCTGCTATTCCCAAGAAGACTTCGCTGTCATGCGGCGGGACGCAGCGCTGCTGATTGAGCATGGTGCTGACGGTCTCGTATTCGGCATGCTGCACCCCGACAATAGCGTCGACACGAAACGTTGCGCCGAGATGGTTACGATCGCAGGAGACAGGCAGACGGTGTTCCATCGCGCCTTCGATGTGGTGGCCGATCCCCTTTGCGCCCTCGCCGAACTCATCGATGTCGGATTCACGCGCGTGCTTACCAGCGGTCAGAAAGAAACAGCCTTCGAAGGACGGGAGCTAATCTATCAATTGATCGAGCGCGCCGGTGGGCGCATCGACGTGCTGCCCGGAGGAGGAATTCGTGCTCACAACGTCCGCGAGCTGGTAGAAGCGACGGGTTGCACGCAAGTCCACATGACGGCGTTTTCGACTCGGACGAACGCCTCGGATTCGGCCGGGGCGCTGTTTCATTCGTATGAGCAAACCGATCGGGACGTCGTGCAGGAGGTGAGGGTAATGCTGCGCGGAATCAGGAATTCGGAGTAATTGCGACGTCTCATGAGAGCTTTGCAGGCTCGTGGAAGTGAGAGAATTGCAAGCATGGGACACGTGAGCCAGCGCGCCAAGCACTCGCGTACCAGAGCCGCAGCACGGACCGTGCTTGTGCTGGGAATCGTCGCTTTTGCGGGCGCCGTCCTCAACTTTGCCCTGAACGCCTACGTATCCACTGACTGTTTTACTCCCAGCGCTCAGTACGATTCCGGAGCGCCGGGGCGGCGGGACGCCATTGATTCGGACGAGTGTCGCCAGATAATCTTGCGCCGCGATGAGCATCAAAGAGTGGACGCGGCAATAGCGATACTGGCGATCATGGTGGTGATCGGCGGGGCTGTCCGGGTGTCGAAGGCCAGTCGGCGCACCCGAAAGGTAATCTTGGTGGCTGAGGTTGCAGTGGTGGTGGTTGGCGTCGTTTACATCGTGCTGTTGACCAGCGCTTTTCGCTGAGTGCGATGGCTGTGGACCTAACCAAAGAACCGATTTTGCCGTTGCGTCCGCGGCAGCGCTCAACTAGCATTCGGGATTGAACAGCTTCGGCGCCGCAGTTCTTGCCCTGATCGTATGGCTTGCTCCGCGTTACCCAGCTTCCTGATAAGATTCCGAGGCTTGGGGCGAGCACTTTCGGGTCGGCACGCAGGCCGGTAATCGTTGTACGGAACAGGTAAGACTACGAACGGCACGCCAACGCGTGCATGACTTCTCAGCAGACAGGTGAACATGGCAATCGTAACGCAGCAACGAGCGATCACGTCGAATGCACCAGATTCCGGGCAGAGCTATCGCGGCCCGCTGATCATGGTGACTACGCTGTTTTTCATGTGGGGATTTCTGACCTGTTTGAACGACATCCTCATTCCCCACTTGAAGGCGATCTTCGACCTGAATTACGCGCAAGTCATGCTGGTGCAGCTCGCCTTCTTCGGCGCCTATGCGGTGTTTTCCATTCCTGCAGGCTTCATCACCGAGCGCGTCGGCTACAAGCCCATGATGGTGGCCGGACTACTGACCATGGCAGTGGGCGCATTGTTGTTCGTGCCCGCGGCTATGGTGCCGTCGTTTCCTCTCTTCTTGGCCGCACTTATCATCCTGGCCGCTGGAATAACCGTGCTGCAGGTGGCAGCCAATCCTTACGTAGCGCTGCTCGGCCCGCCCAAGACGGCATCCTCCCGCCTGACGCTGACCCAGGCTTTTAATTCATTGGGGACTGCAATTGCGCCATGGTTCGGCGGCATCCTAATCCTGGCTACTGCGCCGAAAGCGGCAGCGGAAATCGCAAAGTTGCTCCCCGCGGAGCTTCAAAGTTACCGCATCGAACAAGCATCGTCGGTGAAGGTCCCTTACATCGGAATCGCGGTGGCGCTCGTTCTGCTTGCCATCGTCATTGGGCGCTTCAAACTGCCCCACATCCCCGAGGCCGAAGGCGGCCACGCAGTTGTAAAGAACGACAGCATCTGGAAGCACCCCAACCTGGTAATGGGCGCCATCGGTATCTTTACCTATGTCGGCGCCGAAGTCGCTATCGGCAGCTTCCTGGTGAACTATTTGCACGAACCGAATATCGGTAATCTCAGTCTGGAAACAGCCGCCAAAGTTCTTTCTGTCTATTGGCTCGGCGCAATGGTTGGCCGCTTCATCGGCTCTTACGTGTTGCGACAACTGCCTCCTCGGAAGGTGCTCGCCGCCAACGCATTTATCGCCGCCGCGTTGGTCTGCATTTCTATGGCGACCACCGGAAACGTCGCAATGGTGAGCATCCTGGCCATCGGTTTCTTCAACTCCATCATGTTCCCTACCATCTTCACGCTGGGCATCGAAGGATTGGGACCGCTGACCGGCGAAGGTTCGGGCATGCTGAACACTGCCATCGTCGGCGGTGCGATCATTCCGTTGGTGCAGGGATACATTGCCGATCGCATGGGCATCCACCACGCATTCTTCCTGCCGGCGATTTGCTACCTCTACATTGTGTTTTTCGCCATCAAGGGACTGCCACGGAAGCGGGCCGCGACGGCTTAGCCTTCACCTTCAACTGTGTTAAGCCGCGGCTGGCGCCAGTCTGCCGACATCGGTACAAGGTAATTTTGGCCTAGTGCCCGCCGGAATTGCACCCCAAGAACAGCCGTCAAGCTGATAGGTCTCGAACTGTCTATCACTTGCATAGCTTGCTAACGCTTGGTATCAGGCGTGCTGCTTATCTTCTTTAACGGAAGCGCCGTTGGAGGTAACTTGATGACTAAACTGCGGTTTTCTCTTCTTTTGGCCCTGCTGGCGGTCGCACTGTTTGCGGTGCAGCCCGCAGTAGTCGCACTACAGGAGCCGGCCCCTTCAAATCCGCCGGCCGCAAGTGGCCAGCAACCTGATTCGGACGCCAATGCCGTTCCTCCGTCGAGTATGCAGTCGTCGGACCAGCAGACATTCACGGGCAAGATCGCAAAATCCGGCGGCAAGTATGTGCTCAAAGACACCTCGCACAAGATGACTTACGGCCTCGACGATCAGAGTAAGGCTAAGGATTTCGAACGTAAGAGCGTGAAGGTAACCGGCATGTTGGACACCCACAGTAACACCATCCGCGTCGCCGTCATCGAACCAGGATCGTAGTTGAGCGCCCTTAATGGGCGGGAGAGAATCGCTAATCTCCCGCCGACTCTGCGCAAGTTGGTTGCATCTAATTGCAAGATGCTGTGCCCGCCTTGGGCATGCCTGTTCCGCTGCGGCTCGAAGTTGCAGCACAACTGATTGAGTCCTGCCACCGTCTCCGGAGTAAACGTGTGCGACTTCTAAGCGCCCGCCTCATCGTTTCGTTGTTCTTGGGGATCACAGCGGTTTCCTTGCTGTTTTCGTACTACACCGTGCGCTCAGAAGAGCAGCAACTGCGAGCTGATCTAGATCGCCGCGCTGAGCTCCTGGGCGAGAGTCTTTCGGGAAACGTGGAACACGCATTGGCGAAAGGTCCGTCACCGCGGACCCTCCAGAAGATCGTCGAGCGCTTCGGCAACCGCGAGCACCTTGTCGGGATCGCAGTCTATGATGTCACCGGTGAGCGGCTCGCTGTAACCCCCGCCCTCGAAAATCTTTTGAATGAACGGCCGCCAGTCGTAGCCAAGGCGATTATCGACAACTTGGCGGATTCCGAATTTACCCGCGCGGGCAATGCGTCGCTGTATATCCGTGTCCTGCCGTTGCATGACGACACTCACATCATCGGCGCGCTGGCCATCGTTTACGACTCAGGTTTTATCGGCGCCGAAACACGAAGGGAATGGCGACAAGTATTCCTGCGCATATTGGTGCAGATGCTGACCATCGTAGGCTTGACCTTGCTCATCGTGCGCTGGAGTCTCACCGGACCCATAGCACGTGCCGCTCAGTGGTTGAAAACAATGCGCACGCAGCGCGGCCAATCCCGTCGCGAATTGCCACAGCTTGATCTCTTTCAGCCCCTCGCCAAAGAACTTGCGACCATTGCGGAGAGCCTCGATCACGCCCGCTCGGCGGCAGAGCGTGAGGCCCGGTTGCGGCAGACCGGCGAAGCCATCTGGACCGCGCAGCGCTTGGAAGTCCAGGTTCACAACAAGCTCGGCGATAGCCCTCTGTTCGTTGTCTCGAATCGCGAACCGTACTTACACAAGCATGACGGAAAGAACATCGTGGTTGACGTTCCGGCCAGTGGCGTGGTCACGGCCCTCGAACCCGTTCTCCAGGCAACCAACGGAACCTGGATAGCCCACGGTAGCGCCGAGGCCGATCGCGAAACCGTGGACTCGAATGATCGATTGCGCGTCCCCCCTGACGATCCACGCTATACGCTGCGGCGTGTGTGGCTGAGTGAGGAAGAAGAAAACGGCTATTACTACGGCTTCGCCAACGAAGGTCTGTGGCCCCTGTGCCACATCGCGCACACCCGGCCCGTCTTCCGCTCCTCTGACTGGGATTATTACCAGAAGGTCAACCAAAAATTTGCCGATGCCGCGTTGCACGAAATGGAAGGGACAGAAAATCCTGTCGTCCTGGTGCAGGACTATCACTTTGCCTTACTTCCGCGCATGATCAAGGAAAAGCGGCCCGACGCGCGAGTGTCGATCTTCTGGCACATTCCCTGGCCCAATGCCGAGGCTTTCGCCATCTGTCCGTGGCAAAACGAGCTGCTCGACGGCCTGCTGGGCGCCGACCTGATTGGGTTCCACGTCCAGTCCCACTGCAACAATTTTCTCCAGACGGTCGACCGCGCCCTGGAATCGCAAATCAACTGGGAGCATTTCACTGCCAAGCGCAACGAGCACATCACCATGGTGCGGCCCTATCCCATCAGCGTGGACTTCGGCAGGTTCACGCCTTCGTCCAGCACTCAGTTCGACAGTGAGGCAGAACGCGAAACCTTGCTGCGCGAACTCGGCGTCGAGGCCATCTTTATGGGTGTTGGTGTGGACCGCGTGGATTACACCAAGGGAATTCTCGAACGCTTCCTGGCCATCGAGCGTTTGTTTGAGATGTACCCGGTGTATCTCAAGCAATTTGTCTTTGTGCAAATCGGCGCGCCGAGCCGCACACACATCAAGCGCTACCACGATTTTCTCCAGGAAGTCGAAGCTGAAGCCGAGCGCATCAATCGCCGCTTCCAGACCGCCAACTGGCGGCCCATCGTGTTTCGTGAACGCCAGCACAGCCACCAGGAAATCGAAAAGTACTATCGCGCTGCCGATTTATGCCTGGTCACGTCGCTGCACGATGGCATGAACCTGGTGGCCAAGGAGTTCATCGCCGCGCGGCACGACGAAGACGGCGTTCTGGTGCTGAGTTGTTTTACCGGTGCGGCCCGCGAACTTCGCGACGCGCTGATCGTGAATCCCTACGACATCGACCAGACAGCCGAAGCCATCCGCGCGGCGTTGGAAATGGATCCCCAGGACAGGAAACAACGCATGCAGCACATGCGGAAGATGGTACGCGAACACAACGTCTATCGCTGGGCCGCGGACTTGATTAGTCAGCTCGCCGAGTTCCGCGTCGTCGCGCCGAAAAACAAAGCCGAGAAAACCGAGGTCCGCAGTTCGGCGGCTTGATTAGTTGCTCACCTCGCGTCATCTACCGGAGGTCCCTGTGCACGACATTCGTCCCACTGTTAGTTTGGCGGCATTTTTCCGCGAAATAGCCCGCGCGTCCCGATCGGCCCTGCTGCTCGATTACGACGGCACGCTGGCTCCATTTGAACTCGATCGCAATCAAGCCGTTCCCTATCCGGGCGTGACTGAAGTTCTGCAGGACATTATGGACACCGGCCGAACGCGAGTGGTCATCATCAGTGGCCGTCGGGCGCAGGAACTCGGCCCCTTGCTGCAGCTTTCGCCTCCGCCCGAAATTTGGGGCACCCACGGTCTCGAACGGCTGCAGAGCGATGGCACTTACGAAGTGGCTGACATCGATCACAGTACGCTCGAGTCGCTGGATGAAGCCGACCGCTGGGTCGACAGCCTCAAGCTCCACAATTTGCTGGAACACAAGCCCGGCAGCCTGGCCATGCATTGGCGTGGCCTTCCTCAACAGGAGGCGAACGATATCCGCACAGAGGTTATGCGTGGTTGGACGCCTATCAGCGAGCGCGCATGCCTGACTTTACAGCGCTTCGATGGCGGAGTCGAAATTCGCATGGCTGATCGCACCAAGGCGGACGCGGTGCGCGCCGTCCTGGTGGAGATGGACGTCGACGCCCCAGTCGCCTACCTCGGCGACGACGACACCGATGAAGATGCCTTTCATGCCTTGCAGGACCGCGGTCTGCGGGTGCTGGTACGTCCGCACTGGCGCGCTACAGACGCCGATCTTTGGTTGCGGCCGCCTGTCCAACTCATGGCGTTCCTGGATGATTGGCTCGCGGCTTGTCGCGGCGGAGTGACCGGCCGCGTCAGAGCACGGCCGATTGAAGTTCACCTGCGTCACGCGCGCAAATGAGCGCGCTCAGACAGATGTCACGCTGTCTTGCTCTTGAGAACCCGATACAGCGCCAGAATCATAATTGCGCCGACGACAGAAAGAACGAATCCTGGGGCGTCACCCGGATGCCACCAGCCCGCGAACCGTCCGATCACGGCGGCGATTAACGCCCCTCCCACGCCAATTCCAGTGGTCGCCCAAAAGCCATCAGGGCCCTTGCCCGGCATCAGAACGCGGGCCGATAAACCGACAATCCATCCGATGGCGACCAGCACAATCATCCGCAACATGGCCGTTCTCTCCTGAGGAGTCCTATGAACGCCCTGGGACCTCGACGCTTCTATTTACCTTGAGCTTCCTGCCGCCCTTGAACGAACAAATCGACGTTCACTTTGTCCACCAAGGACACGCCAGTATCGACAAAGCGCGGGAACGGCGAGAACGAGTCGGTTGCGAAGTCCTTCTTCAGGTCCACTGGATAGTGATGAATGTCGTCCAGTTGCTTCAGTCCGTAGTACGCCATGGTGTAAGGCTTTTGCGCGATGGTCGCATCGATGAGACCGCTCTTGACTAATCCCAGCGTGGCTTCATCGGTGTCCATGGCGATGATTAGCCGGTCAGTGGCATTGTTGCGACGGACTGCTTCGGCGACGTCCTTACCTGCCGACGCTTCCAGGCAGACGAAGGCATCGATGTGGTCCACGCCCTTTTCGGTCAGCCAGTGCTGCGTCCGGTCAAATGCGTTGCCGGAATCACCTTTAATGTTGAAGACTTCCACGATCTTGATGCCAGGATGATCGGCAAACACATCTTTGTAGCCTTTAAGGCGCTCATCCAGGTTGGTCTGGGGCATGGTGTAGAACACCACGTTGCCCTTGCCGTGCAGTTTTTCGAGCACGCGCTCACCACCCAAGCGTCCGGCCTGCAGATTGTTGGTGCCGATGAAGTACAGCCGCCGGCTCGCGGGAGCATCCGAATCGATGGTGATGACCGGGACACCGGCATCCATTGCATCATTGATCGCGGGTTGCATCAATGCGGTGTCGGCGACTGATACCAGGATTCCCGCCGGCTTGAGTGCCACAGCGTCGCGAAATTCCTTCACTTCCGCCTGCGGGTCATAGGTGTCAGGCCCGCGCACATCCATCTTTACGCCATACTGAGAGGCAGCCTTAGCCAGCCCGGCCGCAGCAGTCTGCCAATAAGGCAACTTTGAATTCACCGTAACCAGGACGTAGCGTTCGTTGGTATCGTGACGGGAACAAGCCGAGAGGAGAGAAATCGTTACGGCCACTGATGCGAGAAGCAGAACTCGCGCAAGCGGTTTCATGGCCAACCTCCAATGGAACATTAAGATCCACAGCGACTGGGCGGTGGTTGCAGCAAAGCAACTATATAGCAGCCCCAGCGCGTGACGTGGGCGATTTTACTCCTCGTGGCAAATCGGCGTTAAGTCAATCCCGCCGAGGACGCACCCTCCGGTCCGCCTCTCTTTTTGAGTTATGGGCCTGATTGGGGCACCTGGCGACAAGATCGAGACCGCTGGCGCCACTGCGACCACCATCAATAGCGACGGATCCAAAGTCACCGTCAATCCCTACTCCGCGATCCGCTACGAAGCTCAGGGCGTGAAAGTGGTTCGCGGCACCGCCGCTGTCAGCACCACTAATGGCATGCCCGCCCAGGCGGCCCAGATCACTGTAAAGCCGAAAGACAAGGCTGCCACCTACGAAATCGCCCGTCTCAACGACCAGGTTGTCATCACCAGCCACACCGGCGCACTGATGATCACCGAAGCCGGCAAGACCACCGAACTGGATGCTGGCGCCTCGAGCTCGCGGACTGCTGATCCAACCCTGCTCCTGCCCCTGATGGCACGGCTTCCCGTTTTGGGAAGGAAAGGCAAAGCAACCACGGATTAACACGGATGACACGGATCGGATTCTTTATGTGCGCTACGGCCTGGGGCCTGCGCACAACCACCCCATGAAGCGCGAATGCGGCGCTTCATGGGGACCCCGGTAGCCTTCGGCAGAGAGGAAGGGATCTTAGTTATTCGCTCACCCAGCGTCGACCACCCCAGCAAGCGCAACAACGGCGCTCGCTGGGGACCCCGCTTGAATCGCTGGGCTTTCTTATCTCGTCCCGCTGAGCGGGACTGAAGACTTGGTGGTCTAAGTATCGGCGTGCCCGATGCAGGAAAGTCAAAAGACCCAGGCAAGCAAAGACGGCTTGCCTTGGGCACCCGGCGGGCTCCGGAGTCGAGACTGTAACGGTATGGCTCCCACCCTTTCGCAAAGGCGGCGAAAGGATGGAGCACCCGGCACTCGCTGATTCCCACATATCCCGAAACCTGGGATATGTGGGCCACCCCCGTCGGGGATGTGCCGCCCCTGAAGGGGCTCGGTACTTCTAAATTGGCATCCCCAGCATTGAAATGCTGGGCTTAGATATGTCGTCCCTGCCGGGACGAGAAGCAGGTCCCTACGCGGACTGAAGTCCGCGAAGGATGGCAAAAACATAAAGGACTTGTACGGCGCAGCTAAAGCTGTGCCCCTTCCAAACCGGCGCGAGACTTTCTCCGCAATCTGTGAAGTCGTGCCCTGATACGAAGCCCTTCAAAAGCGCACCCGACGAAAAACCCCGCTCAAACGGGCCGCTTGAACGGGTACCCAACCTACTCTTTTTCCTCCGAGTCGCGCAACTCGGCTTTCATCTCCAGATTGCGGATGAGGCGGTGCAGGTAGTTGGGATGGACGCCCAGAGCCTTTGCGGCTTCGGTGTAGCTGCCGTTGGCTTCGGCGAGGGCGTCGCGAATCAGACGCTTCTTCAGCTCGCTGATAGCGAAGTGGTATTTGGTTCCGGCCGGCTTGTCAGCCTGCCTTTCCAGCAATGACTCAGGCAGGTCCTCGGGACGAATCTCGTCGGACGCGCCCAGCACGATAGCGTGCTCGATGGCGTTCTCGAGCTCGCGGACGTTGCCGGGCCAGTCGTAGTTGAGCAGCATGGCGCGCGCTTCCGCGGTGATTCCCTTGAACGGACGGTTGCACTTTACGGCGTACCGGGTAGCAAAGTAAATCGCCAGCAGGGGAATGTCTTCACGCCGCTTACGCAACGGCGGGACGGAGACCGAAACGACATTCAGTCGGTAGAACAGGTCCTGGCGAAATTCGCCGCTCTTGATCGCTTCTTCGAGGTCCTTGTTGGTCGCCGCAAGCACACGGGCATGCAGTTTGATGGGCCGCGTACCGCCGATGCGGTCGAACTCTTTCTGCTGCAGGACGCGCAGCAACTTGGCTTGCATGGTGGACGGCATTTCGCCGATTTCGTCGAGCAGGATGGTGCCGTCTTCGGCGACCTCAAGCTTGCCTTTCTTGGTAGCAAACGCTCCGGTGAACGAACCTTTCTCGTGGCCGAAGAGTTCGCTCTCCAGCAGAGTGTCAGGAATGGCCGCACAGTTGATGGCCACGAAAGGCTTGTCGCAACGGGCGCTGCCGGCATGAATGGCTCGCGCGACGAGTTCTTTTCCGGTACCGCTCTCGCCGCGAATGAGCACGGTGCTGTCGCCCAGCGCCACCTTGGAAATCATGCCGGCGAGATGTCGCATGGATTTGCCCTCGCCCACGATATCGCTATTCGGATCGAGTTCGGCGCGCAAGCGCCGGTTCTCGGCCCGCAGCGATTCGAGTGCCAGCACATTCTCGAGAGTCACGGCCGCGATTCCGGCCACGGAGTTCAGGAAGTGCACATGGTCGTCTTCGAACTTGCGCTCGGGAGAGGAGGAAACCAGATAGAGAACTCCGATGGTACGCTGCACTCCGACGAGGGCCACGCACATGGCGTTGGCGGCGGTTTGCGCGTTGCCGGGATCTTCGGCAACAACAGCCGACTGCTCCCACAGGGTGCGCTGTACCAGTTCGCGGCTGACCGAGACCTGCTTCGGGTCGCCCCCTTCACGGTCGTACGAACAGATGGAAGTGGGTTCTTCCTCGGCCTGGTCCATGAGGAGAATCGCTCCGAAGTCGGCGGGAACAACCTCGAAGATGCACTCCAGCAGGTTGCGTTGGAGCTCTTGCGGATCACGAGTGGAGTTGATGGTGCGCGAGATTTTCACCAGCGCATTCAGGTCGCGGGCCATGCGCCCAAGTTCGGGAGGCAAAGGAGATTTTGTGCGGGAATCGCGAAGTTTGACGGTCTTCAGAATGTCCGTAGTGGTTTCATCACTATACAGAATGCGGGGCGGCAGCTCGGGTGTACTGGCTTCCGTGAGGAACAGCAGCTCGCTTTGCCCGACGCGCAGGACATCACCGTGATGGAGCGTGCGTTTGTTGACGGGGACGCCGTTGACGAAGGTGCCGTTATGACTCTCGAGGTCGGTGACTTCCACCCCTCCGTCGCGCATCTCGATAACGCAGTGCTGGCGGGAAACCGTGACGTCGCGCACGGGCACGCGGTTCGACGGATCTCGGCCAACCGAGACGCGTCCGTCCGCCAGGCGGAACACCTGGTCCTTGAGAGGTCCTGAAACGGTAATGATCCGGGGATCCATTCCGGCTCCGGAGTAGTAGTGTAGCCCACCGCACGTGAACTGTGGACTGGATTGGAGTCGAATTCGATTGTGGTGAACTTTTTTGGGCGCGACCTGGAATGATTAGCGTGCCTTCTTAACGAGGAGATGCTCTCCCAGCGGGACCGATGTCAGTACGCTCACGATTTTCTCAGAAGCGTGACCATCGCCGTAGGGATTTTGCATCTCCTGCAGCGAATGGCGAAAGGATTCACTGCGAGCGAGTGTAATTTTTGCGAGGATGTCTGCTTTGTCGGGCGCGGCGTCAAGGATGTTGCGGGCGCGCTCCCTCCCCTGTTGCCGCATGCCAACATTTACTGTCGGCAGGGCGAAAGACGGAGACTCCATGATGCCGCTGCTGGAATTGCCGATCATCAAGTCGGCGTGGCGCAATAGGCTCCAATATTTGACGGCACCGAGATTCACGAACATACGGGCATCTGGCCGCTGCGTCAGAAACAGTTCGGTCCGGCGGATCAGCTCGCGGCTGCCGGCATCGGAGTTTGGGTAGCTGAAAAGTATCTGCCCCGGGACGTCGCTCAGCGCTGCGAACAGGGCGTCGACCTCTTGGGTGCTGTCGCGCAAAATCGTCACCGGATGATAAGTGGCCACCACGGAGGGCTTGGTGAGGTCGATCCCCAGTTGAGCCTCGAGCTGCCCACGGGTCAACAACGTGCTGCGCCGCAGGTGGTCGAGAGAAGGCGCACCCGCGCGGTGCACTCGCCACGCTTCCTCACCCATCGCGATGACACGCTCGCGAGCCGCAACGGTCGAGGTGAAGTGGACGTGACTCATCTTGGTGAGCGCGTTGCGAACGGCGTCATCGATCGCACCTTCGCTAACTTCGCCGCCCTCGATATGAGCGATGGGAATGCGCAAAGCGAGTGCGACCGAAGCAGGTGCGAGCATCTCGTAGCGGTCGGCGATGAGAAGCAACAAGTCGGGACGAATGTCTCCGAGACAGTCGGCGAGACTGAGTGTCGCGAGGCCAATCGTCTTCGCCATGCCAACATCAGTGTCAGAACTGAGCAGGCATTCGATCCGAGCGGCGATTTGCAGGCCGTCGCGCTCAATCTCCTGGATGGTGTGGCCGAACTCGGGAGAAAGATGCGCCCCCATGACGATCAACTTCAGGTCGATGTCGGGGTGCAGCGCGAGGTCGTGAAGCGGCCAGTAAAGATGGCTGTAATCGGCACGCGAAGTAGTGACAACGGCAATCTTGCGTTTCATCTAGATGCCGCTTCTAGATTTGCAGCTTCCTCCTGAATTCGGCGCCACGCATGTTCGACATGCCTCAGTGCTGTATTGGTCTGACCGACGCAGAATCGCAATACGAACCGATCGGCCAGGCGGGTGTGGGTGAGATAAAGATCCCCACTTTGGTTGAGACGGTCCATCAGTAGTTTGTTTTGCTCATCGCTTCCACGGTAACGGAAGCAAACCAGATTCAGCGGTGCGGGCGCCACCATTTCGAAACGGTCATGGTTCCGCACCCAGTCGGCGAATTGCTGCGCCAATGCCACGTGCTGCCGAACATGGAATTGCAGCCCTTCGACTCCATAGTGACGGATGACAAACCACAGCTTCAGCGATCGAAACCGTCGTCCCAACGGGACCTGCCAGTCGCGATAATCAATCACCGCCCCAGACTCGGTGGCCTGGTTCCGTAAATACTCCGGCAGGATGCTTAGGGTGTTGATCAGCGCCTTACGGTCGGCCACGTAAAAACAATCGCAATCGAAGTTGGTAAACATCCATTTGTGCGGATTGAAGCAATAACTGTCCGCGAATTCGATGCCATCCTGGTAGCGCCTGAACTCGGGACACAATGCCGCCGTCCCCGACATAGCCGCGTCAACGTGGAACCATAAGTTGTACTCGCGGCAGATCGCAGCTATCGCCGGCAAGGGATCCATCGCGTTCGAAGAGGTCGTCCCAACGGTCGCGCAGACAAAGAAAGGCACCAGCCCAGTCTTACGGTCTTCCTCTATTCGGGCGCGAAGCGAGTCTGGATTCATTGCGAACTCTGCATCGACTTCAACCAGGCGCAAATTGTCTAGTCCGATCCCAGCAATCATGGCCGCCTTCTCTAGCGAAGAGTGCGCCTGTGTCGATGTGTAGGCTACTAATTTGCCGCTCGCGCCTTGCAAATTGGTGGTGTACTGACTAGCACGCTCGCGCCCCACCAACATGGCACAAAGCGCTGAACTGGAGGCGGCATCCTGAATGACTCCTCCGCCGGTGCTCGACGACAGGAACTTCTCGGGCAGACCGAGCATCGGTACCAGCCAGTCCAACACCTGGGTCTCTAGTTCGGTGCAGGCTGGACTAGTAGCCCAAAGCATTCCCTGGACTCCCAATGCCGAGGACAATAGGTCGCCCAAGATAGCTGGCCCGGAGGCGTTGGCGGGGAAAAAAGCAAAGAAGTTGGGCGACTGCCAATGGGTCACGCCCGGAAGAATGACGTCCGAGACGTCCTGTAGCAGCGATTCGAATGACTCACCACGGGCAGGGGCAGCGGCAGGCAGCGACTCGCGAACTTCTCCAGGATGGACACGGGATAGTACAGGCAGCGACTCCACGCGCTCATAGTAGTCGGCCACCCAATCTACCACTTGTTTTCCATATCGGCGAAACTGCTCCGGCGTCATATGGAAGCTCTGCTCTTGATCCACCTCGCCCTCCCCGCCTTTGCATTTGGGCCGCTGTTAGAGACACACCTAGCGTGCCGGCCAAAAGCTCCGGCTTGGCGGAGCCCTTTCCAGCTTTAGCCTTGACCGATTCATCATTATCCCACGCGCCTAGCAGGACGAACAGGAATCGCAAATGGCGGCCGCGCAACTGATATTACCTATTAATTCCGCATTAAGTGTATGCAATTATCTTACATCAGACTATAATTCTCGCCGATAGACTAAAATGCTGGCCAATCAAAATTGAAAGGTGATACATGGATATCCAACAAATCCTGGCGGATCTCAAGAGTGAACGTGAACGGATTGATGCAGCCATCCGGGCGCTGGAAGGTGGTAAGACAGGTCGAGGACCTGGCAGACCAGCGGGTTCCAGCAACTACGGAGGCCGGAAGCGCCGCACCATGAGCGCGGCCGCCCGCAAGCGGATCTCTGAGATGATGAAGTTGCGCTGGGCCGAGAGAAAAAAGAAAGCCAAGTCAAAAGCTGCGTAGTCAGGCCGGTCTCGCAGCAAGTATCAACCGTCGCCACTCGTGTCAGCCACGAGTGGCGTATTTTTTAGTTTTGCGAACTGACCGAGCGGGGACGCATGTTTGTGGCCTAGGACGCGAAGCCTCTAATCGAATAGCTGTTCGTGACTGCCGGTTTTGGCCCCCGCTTTCGGATCAGCGCCATGCGAATATGATCCAGCAACTGAGCAGAGCTGCAATTGGATTTAGAAAGGAACACGTCGGCAAGAGTGTCATCCGAGCACGCCCGGGCTGCTCCGGAAAATACGATGGCCGGCGTAAGTGGCGAAATAGCCTTAAGCTGATCCACAAGGTTGTCGCTGCCTAACCTGGGCGTCGTAATTTCAGCGAGCACAAGATCGATCCCTCCGACCTTCATGAGGTCGATCGCATATCCCGCTTCGGAGCACGTCAAGACGCGATAGCCTCGCGTTTCCAACATCACCTTGCGAATGGAGAGAGCGCGTTCGTCTTCATCAACGCAGAGAATCGTGCGCTTCGGTTTCATGTACCTACCTATTGCGCCTTCCGGGAAAAAGCAGCATGACCGCGCCAGAGCAAACCTGTCGGAGGAGCGGTTGCGGCAGTTACCTGAGGAGCTGTTTAATTTTTACGCGCCAGAGCAAGAGCGCTAACGGATAGTACGGCGGTGCAAGCTGGCTGTAAAGTATCGCCGAGGTTAAATCGTGAGTGCGATTCGGGGCTCTCGGTGGCACCGCCCGCGATGCATGCTAGTGGGGCGAAGAGCACCACGACTGCGGGAAACTCCACCGCGCGCAACAGTTTCCCGCGTGCACAGAATATCCGCAGATTATTCACATCGTTACTTTACCGTCAATAATCTGCACTACGTGTCCGCCGACGCGCACATTCGTGATCTCGTCGCCGTTCTTTTCGGCGCGAATGTAGATCGAACTGGGTCGCCGCGTCTCTATTCCCTGCTCGATCAGGCCCTGTTGGCCAGCGCCAGTACGCCATTGCACACGGCCCATGCGGTACAACAGCCTGCCGCCGATCCGGTCGCCGGATCTTCGCCGTTGTAGAAGATCATCCGGGCATGCAACGTGGCGTCGGGCGATACGGTCTCGCGGCTGACAAAGTAGAAGAAGCTGTTCGTGCCCAGGCTCTGCAGATAAGGCGCCATTTGGTGCCAACTGATCTTGAGTTCCTGCAAGGTTGCCAGCGAGCGGAACGGCACGATGGTGAACCACATTCCCGTCGACACCGATTGAATTGGCAGGTTCTCGTCCAACTCCGACGGCGGGACACCAAGGACCTTAGCCACCTCGGCATGGGATGTGTTGGCCCGAATTTGGGGTCGACTTGCTGCATTTCGCCAAACAAATCGCCATCGCGGTGTTCAAAGCGCACCGGCACCTTGCCAACCTTGAGATCGAGCACGATTTCGCCGGCCAGCGAGTGTTGGCGAAGATACCAAGCTGTGCCCAGCGTAGGGTGCCCGGCAAACGGCAGCTCTTCGTTGACTGTGAAGATGCGCACTTTGACGCCTTCGCGCTGTTCGACGGCTTTTTCGCGCGGAAAAATAAACGTCGTCTCGCAGAGGTTGGTTTCGCGCGCCAGCTTCTGCATCTCTTCTTCGCTAAGGCCGCGCGCATCGGTGAACACTGCCAGTTGGTTGCCTTCCAGCGGGCGGCTGGTGAACACGTCGAGCTGAACAAATGAAAAAGTGCGGTTAGTCATGAATAGCACTCTCTGCGACAATCTATCAGGAATCGTGCGGGATGTCGTTCGGATAGAATTGGCTGGCGCAAGGCTGCTTGCGGCGCAAGTGCGGAAGCGAAGGGGGTCCGGTGACTCTCCCGGTCTTCAAAACCGGCGATTGGCATCTTCGATGTCGATGGTGCGTTCGACTCGCACACGCTTCCGCCAAATTTGCTGCCAGGGCTTGCTGCGGAGTGACAATCCACATCGTTAGTGCCCACTTCGTTGCGGGAGTTGATGATGGCAGATTGGACGCGACGGGACTTTCTTCTTCGCACCGGTGCCTTAATGGCGTCCGGCGGCATTGGTCGCAGCCTGCCGAAACTCTTCGCCGCCGATAAAGCAAACTCGCCTGCGTGGTCCTCTCCCTTTCGCGTCGCCGTCATCACCGATGAGATTTCGCAGGACTTTGAGCACGCCTGTTTCGTGGCGTCGCGCGAATTCGGAATGCAATGGGTCGAAGTGCGCGGCCTTTGGAACAAGAATCTGATGAATCTGACGTCCGACGGAAATCGCGGAAGCGCAGGGAATCCTGAAGAAATATCAACTTGCGCGTCACCGATATCGCGAGTCCGCTGTTCAAGGTCGATTGGCCGGGCGCGCCGGTGTCCAGGTTCAGTCCGAAGCGGGACCAGTTCAATGCGACTTCGGTTATGAGCAACAGCAGGAAGTTCTCGACAAGTGCATCGAAGTGGCGAAGGCGTTTCAAACCGATCGGGTGCGCGGATTTGATTTCTGGCGGCTGGAGGACCAGGCGCCGTATCGCAAAGCGATTAACGCGAAGCTGCAGGACGCCGCTGCCCAACTGGGCAAACATGGCATCATCTTTTTGCTGGAAAACGAATTCGAGTGCAACACTGCTACCGGTGCTGAAGCCGCTAAAACATTGGCCGATGTCACGACGCCCAATTTCATGCTGAACTGGGATCCGGGCAATGCGGCCGCGCGCGGCGAAACGCCATATCCGAATGGATGGGAGCTGCTGCCCAAGAACCGAATCGGCCATTGCCACTGCAAAGACATCGAGATGAAGCAGGGTGGCGAGGGATTCGAATGGATGCCGGTGGGCAAGGGCATCATCGACTGGGTCGGGCAATTCGAAGCGCTGAAAACAATCGGATACAAACTTGGCGTCTCACTCGAAACCCACTGGCACGGAGCAACTACTCCGGAAGAGTCCTCACGACAAAGCTGGGCAGGCATGAAAGCCGACCTGCAGAAAGCGGGAGCGCTAACATGACGAAAGAAAAGCTCGGAACCATCAATCGCCGCGAATTCGTCGGCATGGCTGCTGGGGCTATGGCGCTGGCCGCGTTTCCGTATTCTCGCGTGCTGGGCGCGAATGAGCGCATTCGCATTGGCATTATCGGCCCGGGCGATCGCGGGATGCAGGACTTGAAAGACGCGCTGGCTCAGCCCAATGTCGAGTGTGTTGCCGCTGCGGATGTTTATTCGCTGCGGCGGGATCAGGTGAAGGCCCTGGTGCCATCGGCCGAAGCCTACGACGATCCCCGGCGATTACTCGATCGCAAGGACGTTGACGCAGTCATCATCGCTACTCCGCTTCATTTGCACGCAAAATATTTTCTCGATTCGCTGGCCGCGGGCAAAGACGTTTACAGCGAGAAGACGATGACCTGGGACATTCCGGAAGCGGTGGAATGTCTGCATGCCGCGCAGAACTCGAAGCAGGTGGTGCAGATCGGATTGCAACACGAAAGCTCGGGCGAGTTGGCCGATGCACGCAAGTGGTACGAGGCCGGCATGCTGGGCAAGGTCACCATGGTCGAGTCCTGGATGAGCCGCAACACGCCTCATGGCCACCCTCAGTGGTATCGCGCGATTCCCGCCGACTGCAATCCGCAGCACGTGAATTGGGACCTGTTTCTCGTCAACCGTCCGAAGACGGCCTTCGACGCTAACAAATACATGAACTGGCGCTTGTTCTGGGAGTTCTCGGGCGGCAACGTCACGGAGAACATGGTGCACCAGATTGCGTGGATCATGACGGCCATGAATCTGCCGGTCCCAGATGCGGCTGACATGATGGGTGGCGTCTATTCCGAAAAGGATGGGCGTCAAGTGCCCGACACCATCGCGGTGACGTTCGAGTTCCCCAAGGATCTCACGGTGCTCTGGCAGTCGACGTTCAGCAATAGCCGCTACGGATTGGGCGAACGCTTCCTGGGCTCGGACGGCACGGTTGAACACGTCAGCGGCGCAACCGATATGGTCACCGGGAAATATGAGGGTGGAATCAGCTACTACCCGGAGAAAACCAATCGTCCCGAAGGCGCAGTCATGACCGGTTCATCGAAAGGCCAGAACCATATGGCCAACTGGATGGAGTGCATTCGCACGCGCGATCAGAAGACCAACGCACCCGTCGAGATTGGTTACAAGTCGGCGGTCGCGGCGCACATGGCGAACCTGGCGTATCGCCAGAAGCGGCGCATCACCGTGCAGGAAGCCATGGCGGCGAAGCCGGAATACTGACGCGCGTCAGCTCCAGCGGAACCACTTGAGAGCGAGCAAGAAGGAGAGTCCTCCCCAAAGCACCAATATGGATAGTTGCATCCATTGCGAACTCAGGGTCGCGCCTTGCAAGATGATGGCGCGCAGGGCATCGTTCAACGCGGTGAGTGGCAGCGCTTTGATCAGCGGCAGAACGATTTTGGGGAAGCGTTCGTAGGAAAAGAACACGCCGGAGAAGATCCACATCGGCATCATAACGAGGTTGATGAGCCCGCTGACGCTTTCGATCTTTTGCGCGCGGCTGGCGGTGAGCAGACCTACCCCTCCGAACGAAACCGCGCCTAGCCCCGCGACCAGCAAAATCGCCAGCAACGAGCCTTCCACCTTCATGTGAAAGACCAGCACGCCGAAGCCGAGCAGCAGCGCCACTTCGATAATCATCAGCACCAACCGGCTGCTGCCCAGCGCGAGCAGAAAGTCGGTGCGACGCATGGGTGAAGCGATGAAGCGCTTGAGCAGTTTGCGCTGCCGCATATCGACCACCGCGAACCCGATGCCCCACATGCCTGAGTTCATCAGGTTCATACCCAGCAGGCCGGGAATCAGGAAGTCGATGTAACGCGCGCCGGGCTCGCTGCTCTGCGTCGTTTCCTCTTTTACTGGATTTGTCCGTCCCAAGGCAGTCTGTAGCGCGTCGTCGACCTGTGACAGCGCTAACACACTCTCTGGTCGCGCCGGATCATAGCGGTAATGCAGCCCGTTGTCGTCATAGGTGACCACCAGCGCGTATTGGCCGAGCCGAAATCGATCGAGCGCAACCTGGGCATCGAGCACTTCGGCGTGAATGGCGCTCGATGCCGGGGAATGTTGCAGCAAATCCACCACCTGATTCGCATGAGTGTTATTGACCACAGCGATGGCGGTCACGTCGGCAGGCTTGTTGCGGAAGGCGATTCCAAGACCGAGCGCCAGCAAGAGCGGAAATACGAAGACCCAGAAGATGACTTCCGGCTCGCGCCAAAGCTCTTTCATGCGCGCGCCGAGAATCGCGCGGTAGCCGGCCCACCGACCATTCGTCGGGGGCGGAGGCATCAACTCTTCTTGGGGCGGAGTTTGAATTTGGAACTCGGCCATTACTCTTCCCTCAGGTGGCGACCGGTCAACGCCACGAACACATCTTCCAGGCTGGCCTGCCTCGTGGTGAGGTGCGCCAGTTGAGCGCCTTTCTGTTGTACTGCCGAGAGCAGGGCGGGAATCGTGTGGTGCGGCTCATCCACTTGCAAACAGAAAAATCCATCTTCGCTGCGTACCGATTGCACGCCCGGCAACTGTGCCCAGACTTCGTCACCTGTACCGTTGCTGCCGCTGATGGCGAACTCCACGACGTGGTGCCCGCTAAGACCCGCGATTAGTTCGGCCGGAGTTCCCTCGGCGATGATCTTCCCCTGGTCGATGATGGCGAGCCGGTCGCAAAGGCGCTCGGCTTCGTCCATGTAGTGCGTGGTCAACAGCACCGTGCCGCGGCGCTGTTGAAACTGGCGCACGATCTCCCAGAGCTGCCTTCTGCTCTGAGGATCGAGGCCCGTCGTCGGCTCATCGAGAAACAGTATCTTGGGATTGCCGACGAGTGCCGCGGCAACAGCCAGGCGCTGCTTCTGGCCTCCCGAAAGTTTGCCCACCATCGCATCGGCCTTCTCGTTGAGCGACAGCTCGTCGAGAACGCCGGAAACCGAGCTTGGATACTTATAGAAACTGGCGAAAAGATTCAGCGTTTCGCGAACCGTCAGCTTCTCGGAAAGCCGCGTTTCTTGGAGTGAAATGCCGAGCAGCTCACGCAACTCACGCTCGTGACCCTGCCAGGTCATGCCAAGGATTTCGACTTCGCCCGCAGTGGGTTGAAGTAGTCCTTCCAGAATCTCGATGGTGGTGGTCTTGCCGGCCCCGTTCGGTCCCAGCAGGCCGAAGCACTCGCCAGTCTGGATCGAGAGATCGAGCCCACGCACTGCCTCGACTTTTCCGTCGTAGGTCTTTTTCAGCCCGCGGCAGCGGATGGCGGTTTCCATACCAAGGGATGATACCGAAGACGCGCCGCTTACAGTGAAAACCAGGCCGCCAGGGTGAGCGGCATGTCCGCTTACGGACAAAACAGTCTGCGAACGAACGCCAGAGACCGCCTATCCGCGTTCGAGACTTCTTTCTTATCCAGCATTTTCAGTTGCTTACAACATGGCTAGTCAAATGCAAACTGTTATCCGAGATATCACGTTCACCGGGAGTTTCAGCATGCGTGCGTTGTTACAGGATTTCCGCTTCGCGCTTCGTCAATTCAAGAAATCCCCAGGATTTACCCTCGCCACGATCCTGACAATTGCACTTGGAATCGGCGGTACCACTGCCATCTTCAGCCTGGTGAATACCGTGCTGCTGCGTCCGCTGCCGTTTTCCGAGCCGAGTCGCATCATGGCAGTCTCGTCGCGCGATGACCGACGCCCGACCACGAACGGAAATGCAGGCAACGCCCTAAGCTACCCCGACTTTTTCGATTGGCGCTCGCAGAACAAATCGTTTTCCTCACTGGCAAGTTCCCATGACACCGATTTCACCTTGACCGGTGTGGGCGAGCCCAAACATCTAGCCGGCCAGGTGGTATCCGCCGACTTCTTTCGCGTTCTGGGTGTGCGCCCTGCATTAGGTCGGGACTTCACGACCGACGACGAGAAACCCGGAGCGCGAGTCGTGATGTTGAGCCATTCGTTGTGGGAGTCAGAGTTCGGCTCTGCCAGTGACATCGTGGGACGCACCGTCACTCTCGATAACAAGAGCTACACCGTTGTCGGTGTGATGCCGAAGGGTTTCGAATTCCCCATCCAGAATCCCGCCCCCATGCTCTGGACCTCTCTAGGCGACGACGCTTACGATCCCGCGGGTGAGCCGATGACGGCTGAACGAGGAGCGCATTTACTTGACGTCATTGGTAGGTTGAAAGCCGGAGTAACTGCCAGCCAGGCACACGCTGACCTGGAGGTGATTGCCCACAATCTGACAGCGCAGTACCCCAACACGAACCGACATTTCGTTGGAGCAGTGGTGACCACGGAGTTAGACAGCCTGATTGGCGACACCCGTCCTGCCCTGCGCATTCTGTTTGGCGCGGTGACGTTTGTCTTGCTGATTGCCTGCGCCAACGTGGCCGGATTGCTGCTGGCGCGTTCTTCGCGACGCAGGCCGGAGTTTGCGGTACGCGCAGCGCTGGGTGCGAGCCGGGGTCAGATCGTCCGGCAGATGCTGGTGGAATCGGTTGCACTGGGATTGTGCGGCGGAGCGGTTGGAATTGCGCTCGCCGCAGGCCTGCTGCATGGGCTGCTGCAGCTGGTGCCTTCCGACGTGCCGCGACTCGGTCAGGTTTCGATGGATGCGACAGTGCTCGCATTCGCGACGATCATTTCCCTGATCACGGGATTGTTGTTCGGCGTGTTGCCTGCCTGGCGAACTTCACGAGTGAGTCCTTCGTCGGCCATGCGCGACGGTGGCCGCACGACCACAACAGGGCGAGGACAACATCGGCTGCAAAACTCACTCGTGATCGCCCAGACGGCTGTCGGCCTCGCACTCCTGGTCGCCTCGGGACTGTTGATTCACAGCTTTGTCCGGGTGCTGCAAGTGGACCCGGGCTTCGATCGGCGAAATGTGCTGATCGCAAGCCTCTCGTTGCCTGACAGTCGGTACAGCAGTGCGCAGCAGGTGCAGTTCTACCAGCAACTCCTGGCGCGGGTGCGGGCGTTGCCCGGTGTAAAGTCGGCGTCGGCGGGGTGGCCGCTTCCGCTCTCGCAAACTGGAATGAAGATCGCGTTCGACATTGAAGGGCACCCCTTACCCGAAGGCGACCGAAACACCGCGCGTGCCTCGATCGCTAATCCGGGCTTCTTCGAAACGATGCGTATCCCGGTGCTGCGGGGGCGTGAGTTCAAGGACTCGGATGACGGCAAGGCCACTCCCGTCGTCATCGTGAGCCAGAGCTTCGCCAAGAAATACTTCAGCGATCAAGACCCGATCGGCAAGCATATTACGCCTGGACTCTCTGACGACACCGTCAAGGAAGTTCCCCGCGAGATCATTGCTGTAGTGGGTGACGTGAAGTCAAGTGGGCTGCAGAAGGACATCAGCCCTGAATACTATTTCCCGTTCGCACAAGCGATCATATTTTCGCCGAAACTGGTGGTCCGCAGCGCTGTCGATCCGGTTACGCTGATTGCTCCTCTGCGCGGCCACTTGGCCCAGATCGACAAGAACATCCCGCTCTACGACGTGAAAACTTTTGACCAGCTAGTTTCCCGGTCCGCCGCCCAGCCGCGCTTTCAGGCCTTGTTGCTAACCTGCTTCGCGGCCATAGCGCTCTTGCTATCGGCAGTTGGCTTGTACGGGTTGCTATCGTACCTGGTGGTGCAGCGTACGCTTGAGATCGGAGTGCGCATCGCGCTGGGTGCGCAGCGAGGCAGCGTACTGAGCATGATTCTGCGCAAGGGACTGACACTGGCTGCGGTAGGGTTGGTGATCGGCGTGGCCTTGTCGTTGGCCCTTACAAGGCTTATGAGCGGCCTGCTGTTTGGAGTGCGTCCAACTGATCCCTTAACGTTCGTCCTGGTGTCGCTGGTTTTGTTGCTGGTGTCAGTCCTGGCCAGTGGCCTGCCGGCTTACCGCGCGTCAACGCTGGACCCGATGACGACGCTCCGTGATCAGTAGGTTTCGCCAGCGAAAGTCGCTGTTGTAAGGTGGTCGCGGTCAGAACAGTTTCCTGGAGTCGAGCAGAATGGTCACCGGGCCCTGGTTGACCAGTTCGACTTCCATGGATTCCTGGAAACGTCCGGTTTCGCAGCGCAAGCCGAGGGCGCGGACGCGCTCGACGAAGTGTCGATAGAGAGCGTTGGCGAATTCAGGCCGCGCGGCGCCGTCGAACGATGGCCGTTTGCCTTTTCTCGCATCACCAAACAAGGTGAATTGCGAGATGGCCAGCACCGCACCATCGATGTCGGCGACACTGCGGTTCATCTTGCCGGCGTCGTCTTCGAAGATGCGCAATCCGGCAACCTTGTCAGCCAGATAGTCGGCGTCGGATTCGGTATCGTCGGGTGCGACTCCCAGCAGAACCAGCAGGCCCTCGTCAATTTTGCCGGTGAGTTCGCCATCAACTTTCACGGAAGCACGGGTCACACGTTGCACGACTGCGCGCATGACAGGGTTGTATCACACGACGGGAGGCTTGGCGGTGACCGCTTGGACGGCGTTCTCCATGTTGCGGAAGATGTTCTCTTCCCCGAGAACACTGAGCAGCGACGCGCGCGCCAAGGTGTCGCGTACCGGGTCGCGGACGGCCGCGAGCACCAGTCGTCTTCCGTGCTTAACAGAGCTGGCGTGCAACTCGGACAGCGCGCCGACCGCGGTGACATCCACAAGGGGAACCGGGGCAAGATTGACGATAATCGTTTTCAGCGGACTGGGCGCCTGGCGGATCAGTTCCTTGGCATGTTCGCGAATGCCGTCTGCATTCGCGAAAAACCAGATGCGATCGACACGCAGCATGAGGACGCCGGGAAACTGCTCAGCTTCAGGATGGCGTTCAACATCGACAAATTCTCCGGTCTGGGGCAAACGTCCCAGGACGACTACCTGGGGCATTGAGAGAAAGCGCATAAGGGCGATCAAGCTGAGAATCACCGCGAGCACGAGGCCATCGAGGATGTCGAAGGCCAGCACTCCGACGACCGCCACCGCAGCCTGGCGAAATTCGTTAGGCGCGATCGTGCGAAAGTGCAATAGCGCCTTGTAATCGAGCAGGTGCCACACTGCGTGGATGACGATGGCGGCCAGTACGGCTTCGGGAAGGTGGTAGAACCAGCCGGTCAGAAAAAGCAAAACCAGGATGACGGTGGCCGACGCAGCGATGGAAGAAAATTCTGACTTGGCGCCGTTGCTGTCATTGGCCGCGGTGCCCGAAGTGCCGCCACCGACTTGCATTCCGCGAAAGATGCCGGAAACGGCATTGGCCACTCCGAGGGCGCGCAGTTCCTGATTGGGATCGACATCGTAGCCGTTTTTCCCGGCGAAGGTGCGGGCCGCTCCCATCGATTCGGCAAACAACACGAGCACAAGTCCGACCGCGGCCGGCGCCGCTTGCAACCAGTCGCTCCAAGTGAGGATGGGCAACCCGGGCCGCGGTAGGCCGGCTGGAATAGCGCCGACGATTTCGACTCCGTGTCCGTGCAATTGCAGAAGACGCGAGACGGCAATTCCGCCGACTAAGACAAGCAGAGCTCCGGGCACTCTGGGCATGTAGCGATCCACGACAAAGAGCACTAGCAGGGAAGCCGCACCAACGGCAATCGTCCACAGGTTGCTCTGGGCAACATGCTTCAGCGTGTGCCAAAGCTGAACGTACGCATGACCTTTGCCGGGCTCTATTCCCAGAAGCTTCGGCAACTGCTTGATGATGATGTTCAGCGCGATGCCGAACACGAAGCCCTTCAATACAGGCTTCGAGATGAAGTCGGAAATGAACCCCAGCTTCAGGATTCCCGCGACCAGAAAGAGCACTCCCAGCACAACCGCAACAGCGGAGGCGAGCGCAGCGAACTTTTGTGGATTGGCGACGGCGAGCGGTGCGAGGGTCGCTGCCAGAATGGCCGACGATGCCGATGTTGGCGAGACCGCGAGCTGACGACTGGAGCCAAAAATGGCATAGGCGAGCAGGCCGAAGGCCGTAGCATACAGGCCCGCCTGCGGTGGCAACCCGGCAATTTCCGCATAGCCCATCGACTCGGGGATGAGCAATCCGGCGAGAGCGACGCCGGCAATAATGTCGCCACGCAGATAGTTGCGGGGATATTGCGGCAACCACTCGGTGATGGGAACGAACTTCATCGGCTTTGTCGGCTCAGCGGCGTTACGAACGCAGTATAGGTGAGCAGAACCGAATCGCGGCGTGGAAAAACCGAGGGAGGGTTACGCGAGCGCAGCATCTGGTGGCGTACAATTCTGCAATTCTTGGTTTCAGCCGTCGGGGGACTGCATGAAGACAAACTATGGCTTGGCGAGGTTAGGGCCTCGGCTGCTTACGTACGCCATGCTGCTGGTGGCGGGCCTTTGCGCGTTTGGCCAACCGTCGGCCAGCGTTTCGGCCACACACAGCGAAAAGAACGAATTCGTCATCAAGAACGCGACTCTGCTCACGGCGACACACGGGCGCATTGAGCACGGCAGCGTCTACGTGAAGGACGGCAAGATTGTCGCCTTCGGTGCGAACGTCTCAGCGCCTGCGTCGGTCACCGTGATTGACGCCGACGGCAAGTACGTGACACCGGGCATCATCGATCCGCACTCTCACATGGCGCTCGATGGTGACGTCAACGAGGCCACCAGTCCGGTCGTCCCGCAAATGATGATGAAAGACGCCTTCGAGTACACCGACAAGGCGATCTACAGGGCACTGGCGGGGGGCGTGACCACTTCCCTGCTGCTGCACGGCTCGGCCGACATGATTGGCGGGCAGGCAGTAGTGATCAAGACCAAGTACGGCCTCGACCGCGACCAGATGCTGTTCCCCGGAGCGCCTCAGTCCATCAAGTTCGCCAGCGGCGAGAATCCCAAGCGGGTGTTTGGGGACCGGAAGCAGTTGCCCTCGACGCGCATGGGGAACTTCGAGGTGATGCGCGAGGCCTTCACCCAGGCCAAGGACTATCAGCGCCAGTGGGACGAATACAACGCGAAGGTCGCGAAGGGCGACAAGGCCGCGACCCCGCCAAAGAAGGACTTGAAGATGGATGCCCTGGTGCAGGTGTTGCAGGGCAAGATGCTGGTGCAGATCCACTGCTACCGCGCCGACGAGTTCCTCACCGAGATCGCGATCGCTAACGAGTTCGGCTACAAGATTCGTGCCTTCCATCATGCGCTCGAGGCGTACAAGGTGCCGCAGGCGCTGGCGCAGAACAACATTGCCATCGCGACGTTCTCGGACTGGTGGGGCTTCAAGTACGAGGCTTGGGACGCGATTCCGTGGAATGCGGTGATGGCGATGCGAGCGGGTGTGCGGGTCGCCGTGAAGAGCGACAGCGACGACTACATGCGACGGCTGAACCAGGAGGCCGCGAAGACCATGCGCTACGGCGGTGCGACCGAGGACGAAGCGGTGCAGATGATGACGATTAATCCCGCGTGGATTATCGGCGTGGACGACAAGACCGGGTCGATCGACGTGGGTAAGGACGCAGACCTGGTGCTGTGGGACGGGTATCCGCTGTCAACGTACGGCATTCCGCAGAAAGTGTGGATCGACGGCGACGTGTATTTCGATCGTGCACTGCCCGGCTTCGGCATGCCGCAGTACCAGGAGGGACAGTGATGAGCAGGTACCCGTTATTTCTTGCGATCGTCGCGGCCCTGCTCATTAGCACAGCAAGCGCCCAGCAAAAGTCCGCTACTCCGGCGAAGCCTTTGGTGCCAGCTGCGGCGGATCCCAACAAGCCGATCGCCATCACGGGAGGCAAACTCCTCACGATCACTCATGGCACGATCGAGAACGGCGTGCTGCTCATCGAGAACGGGAAGATCGCGGCTGTGGGCGCGGCCGGCTCAGTCAAGGTTCCAGCGAATGCACAGGTCATCGACGCCAAGGGAATGACGGTGTACCCCGGTCTCATCGATTCGGAGACCCACTTGGGGCTAACCGAGATCGAGGCCGAGAAGATGACCAACGACCTGGTCGAGCCCAGCGACGAAATCATGCCGAACATGCATGTCTCGGACGCGTTTCACGCCGAGACCGCGCTGATCCCGGTGACGCGGTACAACGGCATCACCAATGCAATCGTTGCGCCCGAAAGCCGTGACACCCTGCCCGGTCAGGACTCGTTCATTCAGTTGGCGGGAGCCGATGCCACGCAGATGTTGATGATCCGCGACATCGCCATGCCGCTGAACTTCACCGGCAAGCAGCGACGCAATGAGTCGTTCGCCACCGCTTCCTATCCGCAGACGCGCATGGGCATGGCGGCGCAAATGCGACAGGCCTTCACCGACGCGCAAGGCTATGCCGCGAAATGGGACGAATACAACAAGAAGAAGGCTGCCACCAAGGCGGGCGACGCTGCGCCCACTCCGCCGTCGCGCGACCTGAAGCTCGAGGCGCTGCTGCCCTACCTTTCGGGCAAAAAACCTGTGGTGGTAAAGGCCGAGGAGCCCAGCGACGCGGAGACTGCCTACGCGTTGGCCCAGGAATTCAAGCTGCGAATCATCTTGAACGGCGTGACCCAGTGCCAGCCGATTTACGACAAGATTGCCGAGTGGCACGTGCCGGTGATTCTCGGGTCCATCTACGATGAGCCGAAAGAATGGGAACGTTACGACACTGTGTACAAAATGCCCAGCGAGTTGGCGAAGCGCGGGGTGAAGATTGCTTTCGCTTCGTTCGATGCCCACCAGGTACGCAACCTGCCTTATGCTGCCGGATTTGCGGTCGCGTTTGGACTGCCTTATGACGAGGCGATGAAGGCGCTGACCCTGTATCCCGCGCAAATCTGGGGTGTGGACGACCAACTTGGCTCGCTCGACGTCGGAAAAACCGCCAATGTCGTGGTGGCCACCGGCGATCCACTGGACGTAAAGACTGACGTCAAGTACGTGTTCATCCAAGGACGGTCGATCCCGATGGTTGACCGACAGACCGAGCTGCGAGATCGATATTCGAACCGGCAGTAAGCCTCGTTTTCAGGCCGGACGGCGACAAGTGTCCGCAACCGTCCGGCTATCCCTGAAGACAGCGCTTTGGGACCCTTCGGTGACCGCCCCGTGAATATTCCTCCGGCTCGGCCCAAACCTTCCTCCGGCTTGCGTTGACCAGCGCAAACGGGTGCGTTTAGGATGAAGCGGGCATCTTAAATCCCCATCCTCTGGACGTGTGCGAGAGCGCTGCAATCCGAGGTGGAATTGTCTTTCTTTACAGGGATTCCCATCAGCACGTAGACTTACGAGTTTGCGTTGCGCCAGGCGCGCAATAGGAGAAAGAATTCATGGCATCGGTTGAAGAACGCGTAAAGCAGATTATCGTGGAGCAATTGGGCGTGGACGAAGCAGAGGTCACTCCCAAGGCTTCGTTTGTGGACGACCTCGGCGCCGACTCGCTCGACACAGTCGAATTAGTCATGGCCTTCGAAGAAGCTTTCGACGTCGAAATCCCAGACGAAGACGCGGAGAAGATCCGCACCGTGCAGGATGCGGTTTCCTACATCGAAGCGCACGCCAAGGCGAAGTCCTAGCCGATCGATCCAGGCAGGCCGGACGAATAGGCATCTCGTCGCGCGTAACGGCGAGGCGAAAAGGAGCTTGCAGGTCTCATGGCATCGGTGGAAGAACGCGTTAAACAGATCATCGTGGAGCAACTCGGCGTCGATGAAGGTGAGGTCACGACCAGCGCGTCGTTTGTCGACGACTTGGGCGCCGACTCGCTTGACACCGTGGAATTGGTCATGGCTTTCGAAGAGGCCTTCGACCTCGAGATCCCCGACGAACAAGCGGAAAAAATCCGTACCGTGAAGGACGCGGTCGATTACATTAACGCCCACGCGAAAGGAAAATCCGCTTGACTCGTCGCGTAGTCGTAACGGGAGTCGGGCTGATTTGCGGGGTCGGCAACAACACGGGCGACGTGTGGCAGGCGCTCCAGGCCGGCAAGAGCGGTGTTGAGCGCATTACTGGCTTCGACGCGTCGTTGTTTGCTTGCCAGATCGCGGCAGAAGTCAAGAACTTCGACCCTCTGCAATTTATCGACAAAAAAGAAGCGCGCAAGATGGCGCGCTTTATTCATCTGGCGATCGCGGCGGCCGACGAGGCGCTGCAGATGGCCAATTACAAGGTCGAAAATGAGGAGCAGGCGGAGCGCACCGGTGTCGACATCGGTTCGGGGATCGGCGGATTCGACATCATCGAGCGCGAGCACAACAACCTGCTCAACGGCGGTCCGCGCAAAATCTCGCCTTTCTTTATTCCTGCCGCAATCGTGAACCTGGCCGCCGGTCAGGTCAGCATTCGCCATAACGCCAAGGGACCGAACGAGGCCACCTGTACCGCCTGTACTACCAGTGCACATTCGATTGGCGATGCTGCGCGCATCATTAAGTACGGCGATGCGGATGTGATGATCGCCGGCGGCGCTGAAGCTGCGATCACTCCCATGGGTGTCGGCGGATTCGCTGCCATGCGCGCGCTGTCCACTCGCAATGACGATCCCCACCACGCCAGCCGTCCCTGGGACAAGGACCGCGATGGCTTTGTGATCGGCGAGGGTGCCGGCATCTTAATTCTCGAAGAACTGGAGTATGCGAAAAAGCGCGGAGCCAAAATACTTGCCGAGGTCTCGGGTTACGGCATGGGAGCCGATGCCAACCACATCACCCAACCCGCCGAAAACGGCGAAGGCGGGTACCGCGTGATGCGCAATGCCATGCGCGATGCGGGCATCACACCGGACCAAGTCGGCTATGTGAATGCCCATGGGACGTCGACCCCTCTGGGCGATGAGTTGGAGGCGATGGCCATCAAGCGGGCCTTTGGCGACCACGCCTACAAGATGCTGGTTAGCTCGACCAAGTCGATGACCGGACACCTACTAGGCGGCGCTGGTGGCTTGGAGGCGGGCATCACCGTACTGGCGCTCCGCGACCAGATTGTGCCGCCGACCATGAACCTCGACCATCCCGGCGAAGGCTGCGATTTGGACTTCGTGCCCAACACACCCCGCAAGGTCGAGATGGAGTATGCAATTTCTAACTCTTTTGGCTTTGGTGGCACTAATGGGTGTCTTGTTTTCCGGCGCTGGTCGGAGTAGAGTTCCGCCAGTGTTTCTGGTGTGAAAAGCGGTCCGCTGCGGCGGGCCGCTTCTTGTTGGAGCCCTATCCCTCTTTCGGCGGCTCCCACAGCTCGATGCGGTTGCCTTCCGGATCGGTGATCCACGCGAACTTGCCGTACTCGTGCTCTTCCACCTTAGGATCGATGGTAACGCCCTCTTCGCGCAACAACTTCAGCAACTCGGTAAGGTCCTCAACGACAAAGTTCATCATGAAGGGTGCCGGACTGGGATTGAAGTACTTTGTGTCCTCGGGAAAGATCGACCAGACCGTCATGCCGGTTTTTTCTGGGTCGTCGGCGTCGCGCCAGTTAAACATGGCGCCCTGGCCAGGCTTGCCCTCAATCCCCAGGTGTTTCTCGTACCACTCATACATCGCGTTGGGATCTTTTGCTTTGAAGAACACTCCGCCGAGTCCGGTAACGCGTTTCATTCCGCCTCCAATGGTCTTGGCATTTTACCTCCATTGGTGACTTGCGTGGCATCGTTGCCGGGACTATTTTGATTTCAGCAGTGGGGTAGCAAGCCATGTTTAGCCTCAGTTTTGTTCTGATTGTGGCTGGCCTGATGTTTGGCGGAGCCACGGCCCTGATTGGCTTCGTGGGTCTGCTGGGAGCCTGGTTTCATCGCTCGCTGGGCGCGCCGTTGCCCCTGCCAACGCTGCGCCGCGCCGCTGACCGTCGCATCACGCTTTGGGTCGGTATAGCTGGATTTCTCCTCTGGGCCACCGTGTTCGTCATAAGCATCCAGATCACTTCGTAGCTGAATACCCCTACGTCCCATTCCGGAACAATGTGGGTACTTTAGTTTCCTCGGCTCCGCAATTTGAGTGACTTCCACAAGTCGCATCAGGTATCAATCATGCTGGTTGTTTTTGCCCCGAAGGGCCCAGCTCGCAGTTTCGATAGTCGGCTAAGTTCTTTTAAATCTATTAAGTACGCATAAGTGCAATGGAATCTCTAACCTGCATTCGTTTCGCTATGCAAGTCGCTGATTCTAAAAGTAGGGATGGGAGGGTATTAATCACAAATTCCCAGCGAGCTGCTGCATTTGCTGGATGTATTGCTCAGCGTCAAACTTTTTTCGCGCTGCATCGCCCGACATCCAGCGGATTGTGCCGAAAATCGGACGCTCGAACCACGGTCGGTCGAACTTCCCGCCCATCGCCCACGCCACCCCGGCGTAGCCGTCAGGATCGCGCCCGTCGAGGAAATACTTGTCGTTGAGGTAGATTGCGGTCTGCCATGCAACCGCGGGCGACGCACTCCACTCCAGAATTTTCTTCGCCCAGTACATGCGCATGTAGTTGTGCATCCATCCCGCATGCAGCATTTGCAGTTGCGCGGCGTTCCACAACTCGTCGTAGGTTTCGGCGGCCTCAAACTGTTCGCGCGTGTAAAGGACAGGCCGTGGATCTCTGGCATGCGCGGCTAACGTTTTGTGCGCCCAATCCGGCGCGCACTCGATCGAGTCGTACACCGGACTGAAGTGCACAAAGTTGATCGACAACTCGCGCCAAGTCACAAACTGGTTGATGTAGTCGTCCTTCGCGGTCTGCGGTGCTTTCGATTTGCGCACAGCATTCATTACCGTGTGCGGTCCGATGTGCCCGAAATGCAGATAGGGCGACAGGCGTGACGTGCCGTCGATCTCCGGCTTGGCGTGATTTTCGGGATAGTACGCGAGTTTCTGATTCACGAACTCGTCGAGCAAGCGTAGCGCCTCGCTGGTGCCGCCGCGAAATGAGTCCACTGGCTTCACTGAGCGATCGAGTTCCTTCCATCCTTCCGTGATATCGACTGAGCCGTCATCGCACAGCGTCGACAGACCGCGAGGTTTCTGCCACTCCACTTTGGCGCGGGGATTTCTGGGGAGTGGCAAAAATTGCTCCAGCCGTTGCTGTAATCGCGGCCGAATGATGCGCGCGGCATACTGCTCTTTCTCCAGCAGCTTCGAGGGCACAATTACGTCCGCATCGACGGTCCACAGCGGCAGATTGAGCTTCTTCGCAGCTGATTCCCGCCAGCGCCGCGGCTCACGCAATGGGTTTTCATCGCCGACCACCAGCGAGGCCTTCACCTCTTCGCAGAATCTGGCCAAGGAATGTTCAGGGTATGTTCGAAGAACGAAACCGATACCACGCTTTCGAGCGCGTTCGGCAATGTCCGGAATACCTTGCGCGATAAATACGTAATGTCGCAGGTTGGCATGCGGATAAAACGGCACCGGCGCAAAGAAGATGACGACTGCCACCCGCAATACGTTGGCGGCTTCGACCGCAACATCGAGCGCTGGATTATCGAATGCGCGCTGGGCACGCTGCATCCAGTAGACGACACAACCGCCCGGCTTGGGCGCGCCAAGACGACGCACGGTGACGCGAGGATCGGCCGCAAGTGTTTCGAGAGTACGCATGTGATTTGGAAACCAGCCCGCTGGCGCTGCGAGCGGCGGAATACTCGGACCGTAGGGGCGGCCCGTCAATCCGATGCTAACAGAGAACGCATGACACGAGGTTTGCGCCTTTCACCCCATCATTGCCGCCAGAACTTCGTCCGCGACGGCTGCTGCTTCCACCGCTGGGCGAACCTCATGCACTCGCACGATGTGTGCTCCGCCGAGAATGCTGGCGACCATCGCTGCCAGCGAGCCGTACAGTCGCTCATCCGCAGGCGCATCTTCCGTGCCCCGCCTTTTCCCCACTGTGCGGCCCACAAATGACTTGCGCGAGGTTCCAGCCAGCAGCGGAAAGCCCAGACGCTGCAAGCCTTCTAACCGTGCCAGCAACGGATAGTTCTCCTCGTATCTTTTGCCAAAACCAAAGCCAGGATCCAGCACGATGCGCTCACGTCTCACCCCGCTGTTCAAAGCGACTTGTACACGGGTGGCAAGGTCATTCGCCACCAGCGCGGTGACATCTGCACTCGACGGCAAATCGCGCCACTCGCTGGGGCGGCCACGCGTGTGCATCATCACCACTCCGCATTGCAATTCGGCGCAGGTGCCAGCCATCGCAACGTCCCACTGAAGGGCACTGACGTCGTTGACGATTTCCGCACCGAGCTCGACGGCGCGACGGGCCACGCTAGATTTGTAGGTATCGATTGAAATGACCGTGTCAGGCCGCGCCTTGAACACGTATTCGATCACCGGCGTCACTCGGCGCAACTCTTCCTCTTCGGTCACCACCGATTTGTGGCTGGTTCCGTCAGGCTGCACTCGCGTGCCGGGCCGCGTTGATTCGCCTCCGACATCGAGGATGTCAGCGCCCTCGTCTAGCAACCGGAGTGCATGCGTGATGGCATCCTCAGGCTTGAAGAACTTTCCCCCGTCGGAAAACGAGTCGGGCGTCACGTTGACCACTCCCATGATGAGCGTGCGGCGACCAAGTTCCAGCGAACGGGAACGCAGGCGCCATACGTAAGGAGCACGCATCCTCCGATTGTAATTTGCGCCGCACTTGCCCACATGAAACGAAACACCCGACGGGGAGAGACCGCAACCAGTGCTAGAATCTTGGCATCGTGCCCAGCCGTTCTATGTACCGGGTCCGCCAGGTCATCCAACTCGCGCTGTTGCTTCTGGTTACTGCGCCCGTGATCGCCGCTGAGGGCGCGAAAAATCCGCCGAAAAAGAACGATGACGACAAGAGGCTCACCCGGGCCATCGAGCAGATCCTCAGCGAACCCGACGTCGCGCGTGGTTTCTGGGGCATCGACGTGGTTTCCCTTGACTCCGGCCGCCACCTTGCCGCGCTGAACCAGGACAAGCTCTTCACTCCGGCATCGAACACCAAGTTGTTCACCACGGCTGCGGTATTCGCGCTGATCGGACCCGACTACCGCTTTAAGACCACTGTCGAGAGCCTGGGCACCGTGGACAAGTATGGCCGCCTCAACTCGGACTTGGTGGTGGTGGGGCGCGGCGATCCCAATCTTTCGGGCCGAACGCTGCCGTACTACCTGCACACCGAGCGCAAGGCGCTGCCCATTCAAGTGCTGATCGACTTGGCCGACCAACTGGTGCAGAAGGGCCTGAAGTTTGTGGACGGCGACGTGGTGGCCGACGACTCGTATTACGTCTTCGAGCGTTACGGCGAGGGCTGGTCGCAGGACGACCTGGTCTGGGAGTGGGGCGCACCCGTGTCCGCGCTCACGATCAACGACAACGTGCTCTTCGTGAGTATCATGCCTGCGGACCGTCCGGGCGACCGCGCGTTTCTGAACATCACACCGTTTCCCGAGTATTACCGCATCGACAACCGCGTTATGACCACGCCTCAGGGCACCGGTCCGCGAAAGATCTACATTAACCGCGAGCCTGGATCCAACCAGATCACCTTCTGGGGCAACATGCCGCAGGACGACGCAGGTACTGGCGAAGCGCTGGCCATCGAAGACCCTGCGGATTTCACCGCCAAGTTGTTCCGCGAGTTGCTAGAGCAACGCGGCGTGACGGTCTACGGGCGTCCGCGCACACGCCATACCGAGTTGGCATCGATGCAGACCTTCACCGTGACTTCCATCGCCTCGGGAGGTGGAGGCGAAATGGCTGGCCATCCCAACCCGGTGCCTCTTGTCCTCGCCAGTCATGAATCGCAGCCACTCGCTGAAGATCTGCAGGTCATCAACAAAGTCAGCCAGAATTTGCACGCCGAACTGATGCTCCGGCTACTGGGCAAGGAAAAAGGGACGTCGGGTTCGATCGAGGGCGGCTTAGAAGTCTTGCGCGGATTCCTCACCTCGGCGGGCATCAAGCCTGATCAATTTGTGTTCTACGACGGCTCGGGCCTGTCGCGCGAAAACCTGGTCACTCCCGCAGCAGTCGTCGAGTTGCTGCGATACGCGCACCAGCAGCCTTGGGGCAAGCTTTATGAAGACACCTTTCCGGTCTCAGGAGTGGACGGTTCGCTCAGCGACCGAATGAAGACCGCGCCGGTAAAAGGAGTGGTACACGGAAAGACGGGCTCGCTTGGGCACGTCAACTCACTCTCCGGCTACGCCACGACCGCGAAGGGCGAGCACGTGGCGTTCTCCATTCTCAGCAACAACCACAATTTGCCCAACCGCAAGGCCCTGGACACGATTGACCACATCGTGGAGAAGATCGTTACCGACGGCAGCTAAGTCGTCAGGTGGAGTTTCAGCCCAACCTATCCAGCGCCCTAGCGGCAACTGCCATCAGTGCCAGCGGCCGGGTCCCCATCCATATCCCCTGCCGTAATAGAACGACACTGATGGGTAATAGCCCCACCCGCCCCAGTAAGGCGCGGCAGCATAAGGGTAAGGAAAGGCGTAGGGATACGGATACGCGTTCCGATACATCCCAGGAGGAGGATACGGCGGCGGGCCCGGCGGACGCCTCTGAAGTTGGGGTTGCGGCCCGGCACTGGCGTAGTCCTGCTGATTGACTGGCTGGAAGGCCATCGCGCTATTTTGGGTATTGATGGTGACAGGCTCCTGCAAACGGAACGTCAAAAGCGTTTCAGGAGGCATCACGGTCGGCCTGCCCGGCGTGAGCAGCACGCCCGCAACTCCGGCGACAACTCCCGCCGCGGCGCCGATGCCCGCGCCGTACCCCCCATCCACCGCGCCGCCAATTGCCGCGCCCAACCCGGTGGTGGTGGCTACGCCGACCGCGTCACGCCCTTTCGAGGTTCCCGCAGAAGTCTGAATCAACTGCGACTCCACTGGCAATTGGCGCCCGTTCACCACGGGAAGCTCGCTCAACGCTATGCCCAGAGATGACACACCCTTGACCCGTCCGGCCTTCTGCACGGAGACAACTTTCCCTACGGCGATTTGTCCAGCGCGACCGACTACCCATCCGTCGACCACAATCGGTTGCTCCAGCGTTGCGCTAAAGCTATCGCCTTGTTGATTTACGTCGCTGGAAAGGCCTCCCATCAGCCGGACCGTAACCAGCGTTCCCGCTGGAATAGTGAGCGATGGCGGAACAGCTGCGTTCGGCGCGGGCGGGACCGGGGCGCCCGTGGTGGGCGGAACGTTCCCATCTTGTGATGGCTGGGCAGACTCATTCGGAAGCGGCGGCAGGTTGTCCTGCGTGCCGCTGCTGTAGGGCACTGCGACCTCTTGACTGGATTGGGCGGGAGCGCCTGGATCCGCCGGCGCTTGTTGCGCAAACCCTGAGGTGCTGAGTACAAATGCTGCGGCCAATGCCAAAATGACTCCCATGCGGCGTATGGCGGATCGCGGAACCAGCCACGAACTCCAGCGTTGAGTCATGGTATCGCCCTCCTCCTCAGCGAATTCGCTGCCTCGGCCAAGCAGCTGCCCCTACTGATGTAAACCCGAAGTTGCGAAAATCGTCGCGGATGGCAATGGCGGCCGTCTGGACCTGGCGATTTACTTGATTAATTGTTGCAACAAAGATTCGAGTGCGCACGCACCTAGCGGGGCCGCACGGCCCGAGCACGTCCGGCGGAGGCGGCACCCGCGGGCCCTGTGCCGGTAGGAGGCTTGCGATCACCATCGAGTAATTGCTTCAGGACCAGCGCATTGTTTTGCTCTATGTTCCTGGAACCGAACAGCAGCGTAATGCCGCGTTTCTTTTTGGCCAGGTCGTAGAGCTCATTGAGGGCGGCGTGCGAGGCGTCAGTGGTCAGTTCGGCCAGATATTTCTCGCGAAACTTCGCCCACTGTACTGGATGCGCGTGATACCACTTGCGCAACTCGTTCGACGGAGCCACATCTTTCATCCACACATCGAGTGCCGCAGCTTCTTTTGTCAGGCCCCTCGGCCACAACCGGTCAACCAGCACCCGCGCTCCGTCGTGCGGCGAAGGCGGGTCATACACGCGTTTGAGGCGGACAGTCATGCGAGGTGTATTCTAACTCTGTTGCAGTCCCACCCTCGGCCCACGCGTCATTCCGGCCGATTCTTCGGGGGAAGGTCCGGTTGATCGCGAAACAGGCCATTCGCTTTGCTCCGTTTGTACTAGTCGTACTTGCTTTGATCGCGATGTTTGCGTGCGAGGCTGAGCCTCGCAAGACCGATGCCGAACTTGGGCTGACGGCTCAACAGGCGAGGGGCCGGCGAGTGTACGATGCGCGCTGCGCCGAATGTCACTATGCGTACAGCACCCGCGATCTGCGTGGGCCCAGCCTGCATGGACTATTCAAGAAGCAATACATGAGCAGCGGAATTCCAGCGAACGATGAGCGGGTCATCGACATCATCGAAATGGGACGCGCCAAAATGCCGGGCTTCCAGAACAAACTGACGATCAATCAGATCGGCGATTTGATGACCTATCTGCATACGCTGTGAGCTCCACTGGATCGCCCCCGGCAAAGTTGCAGGCATCGTACAATAGTCAGGTCGTATGGCTACCGCGCCCGAGCTAATTCAGATCGATGTTGCGCCGCGCAAACCGGCCTCCAAGCCGTCATGGCTGAAGGCGCCCGCGCCCATGGGCGAGAACTATCACAACCTCAAGACGCTGGCGCGCCGTCTCGACCTGCACACCGTGTGCGAGTCGGCCCACTGTCCCAATATCGGCGAATGTTGGAACCACCACACGGCAACCTTCATGCTGCTGGGCAATCTCTGCACTCGACGGTGCGGTTTTTGTGCCGTGCCGAAGGGGCGTCCGCAGCCAATTGATTTTGACGAGCCGCAACGCGTGGCCGAGGCGGTCGAGAAGCTTGGCCTGAAGTTCGCCGTCGTCACCAGCGTCAATCGCGATGACGACAACGTTGGTGGAGCGATGGTCTTCGCCAATACCATCACCGAAATTCGCAAGCGAATGCCCGATTGCCGCGTGGAAGTGCTCATTCCCGACTTTCAGGGGCTCGAGGAACCGTTACAGATCGTGATGGATGCCAATCCTGACATCCTGAACCACAACACGGAAACCGTGCCACGCTTATACCGCGTGGCCCGCTCAGGGGCTCGTTATGAACGCACCCTGCGCTTGCTTGAACGGGCAAAGGAAATGAATCCCGCGATTCCGACCAAGACGGGAGTGATGGTCGGCCTGGGCGAAAGCACCGACGAGTTGCTTGCGGTCTTCCGCGATCTCTCGGCGCGCAAAGTGGACATTCTTACAATCGGTCAGTACCTCCGGCCATCGAAAGACCATTTACCGGTAGCGAGACTGTACACGCCTGATGAGTTCCGAATGCTCAAAGAAGAATCGCTGAAGATGGGTTTCAAGCACGTAGAGTCGGGTCCACTGGTTCGCTCCAGCTACCACGCCCACGAGCAGGCCGACGCAGGCACTGCAATCCGAGCCAACTAAGGACGTTCCGGTCAGGAAACATGCGGTCCTATATCCTGTCACTCCCGGCGAAACTGCAGCCCATTGTCATCATCGGATCGACGGTGGTTGCAGCATTCATCGTTTCGTTCCTCACCCGCACGTTCTTCAGCGACCAGCAACTGGCTCTGGATAACGGCCTGACGACTTCGGTTTATGGCACGCTTGGTACTACCTACGCTGTGCTGATTGCCTTCGTAGTTTCCGGGGTGTGGCAAAGCTTCAGCGACGCCGGTAGTGCTGTCAAACGCGAGGCCAACGCATTAACGGACCTGACTTTCGTCGTGGGCAGTTTTTCCGACGAAACGAGCGCACGAATCCGCGAATCGGCGAGGGCTTACGTGAAAGGCGTGGTCGAGCGCTGGGATTTGCTGGCCCTCGCGGCGCGGAATAACGTCCCGACCGAAGAAATAAACCTGGATACTTCTTGTGCTCTCGTTGCTGCGATTCTGGACATCAAGCCCGCAGACGCCCGCGAGGTCGAGTTGTACGGCCAGTCGTTGGACTTGCTGGGACTGTGGCTCGATGCCCGTCGGGCCCGCCTGCGAAGCGCGGAGGGAAACACCGCCGGCGCCTTGTGGGGTCTGCTGATTGCGGGGGCGTTCGTACTGTTCGCCTTCCATGGAATGTTCGTTACCCATGCCTGGGTAGTTTGGGCAGTGTTGCTGTTGGGGTTTTCCTTCGTGGTGGGACTTGCTTTTTATCTCATATTCTCGCTCGATAGCCCGTTCACTGGCAGGCTCAGCGCCGGGCCCGGGCCCTTCGTGTGGCTGCTCAAGGAGTTCGAACGATCCGATGGGTTGGGCATCACCGGGTTCGGGTTTCAGCGCGCGCCCAGTCTACGGAAATAATTCACTCGCGCACAAAAGCCTTGAGACTTCGAAGCACTGACTCCGGCGCCTGCACCTCTAAGTCAACATAGCCCTCGCGGTATTTGCGCGACAGCACGACTGCTTTAGCATCCACCGTCGCCAGCGCCTTACCTTCCGCTTGTGGCACTTGTAGCCTCACCTGCCGAACCGGGTCCTGCTCGATCAGCTCGTCGATGCGTTGCAGCAGCTTGTCCATCCTGATGTCTTTGGCCGCCGACACGTGCACCACGTTGGCTGAATCAATCAAGCTCTCGCGCTTCATCTCCGGCAGCAGGTCGAGCTTGTTCATCACGTAGAGGCGGGGCTTGTCCTGGACTTCGAGCTCGCGTAACACGTCTTCCACCTGGGTCTGCTGCTCGTCGGCAGTCGGACTGGTAACGTCAGCGACATGCAGCAACAAGGTCGCGCGTTGCACCTCTTCCAGCGTCGCCCGAAACGCCGACACCAGTGTGTGGGGCAAGTGGCGGATAAATCCCACAGTGTCAGATAGCAAAACCTCGCGCTTCGAAGGCAGCTTGAGATGCCTCAATGTGGGATCGAGTGTGGCGAACATGCGCGGGCTTTCCAGCACTCCGGCGCGGGTTAACGCATTAAATAATGTGGATTTCCCTGCGTTCGTGTATCCCACCAGCGCAACCACTGCGACCGGCACGGATTCACGGCGTTGGCGCTGCTGCCCGCGGATGCGGCGTACGCTTTCCAACTGCTCTTTTACGTGACGAACGCGACGGTAGATTTTGCGGCGATCGGTTTCGAGTTGCGTTTCTCCTGGTCCGCGCGTTCCGATGCCGCCACCGAGCTGCGACATTTCCACGCCGCGTCCAGCCAGTCGAGGCAGCAGATATTCCAGCTGCGCCAGCTCAACCTGCAACTGTCCTTCGCGGGTTCGCGCGTGACGGGCGAATATATCGAGAATCAGTTGCGTTCGGTCGATGACCCGGACGTGCAGCTCGCGCTCCAGATTGCGCTGCTGCGACGGCGTCAGCTCATAGTCAAAAATAACGAGGTCGGGAGTGACCGAAGCAACCGCGCCCTGCAACTCCAGAACCTTGCCGCTACCGATCAGCGTAGCCGAATCAGGCCGCTGCCGGCGTTGCTGCATCTCTCCGGCGATGCTGCCGCCCGCGCTGGTAGCCAGTTCGCGTAACTCGGCCATCGACTCTTCCGCCGAGAACGCCTTGTGCTCGACGTCGGTCGCATGCAGATGCGAATTGGCGACGGTCCGCGCCGCCCGTGCGCCCGACGGAACCTTGCCTAGCGGCTGCTGCCGCGCATGAGTAAGCGGAGTTTCGTCGATCTCCTCTTCACGCGGATCCGAGGCTCGCCGCCGGTTGTTCCTGCCCGACGAGCCGCGCGCAAGGAACTCCACTCCCACCAGAAAGACACGCTCGGGCTCGCTCCCGCGGTTCCGCCGGGAGCGGTCATCCGAACTGGTGTTCATTCCACCGGGGTGAGGAATACGTCAGCTCTCCGGGGTGTGCGCAGCTGCCGAGGGCGCCGGCGTAGCAGGCGCGTCGCCTGCACCCTTGGGCTCGGCATGGCGCTCGAAGGCGTGTGGCGCACGCGACATCACGACCGTCGAAATCGCGTGCTTGAAGATCAACTGCTCCTGGTTGTTGGTGTCCAGGACCACTGAATACTTATCGAATGAGCGGATGCGGCCTGAAAGTTTCACTCCGCTGAGTAGGTAGATCGTAATGACGGACTTGTCTTTGCGAGCCGTATTGAGAAAGGAATCTTGTATGTTCTGTGCTGGTTTGTTTTCCATGGTGATCCTCCTTGCAACCGGCAAAAAACAGCCAGCCCCAGATACCGTGGCCCCTACGTGTCCGGGTCTGTCAAGCAAAGCCTCTCCCCACCCAAGCTATCTTTGCCGGGCGCGGGAGGGTAAAATCCAGCAAGTTTACGATAAGTCCCCGCTGGCGTAATTTCAACTAAAACCAGCACATTTCGGGCTCATGTAGAATGCCCGCGGCCACCCAAACGTGCCCAAATAGGCAGTAGTCGTATCCGCGCCAGAGGTGAAAAAGATGACGTTCACGCCGATTGCTACGTTGCTGGCTCCGCAAATCGAATTTCCTGGAGGCGAGCAAACGGCTTTGATGCTCCTCCGCTGGGTGCACTTCGTCGCCGGTATTACCTGGGTCGGACTGCTCTATTTCTTCAACTTGGTCAACGTCCCCTTCCAACGGGAATTAGACGCCCAAACCCGGGTAACGGTTGTCCCCAACCTTATGCCCAAGGCGCTTTGGTGGTTCCGCTGGAGCTCCGTTGTCACCGTGCTTGTCGGTATCGCCTACTGGATGCACATTGTTGGGACCGACGTGAGGAATGCTGTTGCCGCCGGTCAACCCGCCTCCGGTGGCGCGATGTTCGGCGGTTTTTTTGCGATCTGGACGCTGGCCTTCGTTATCGAAATGGGCGTTCTCATGTCCCCGGCCGATGCTCTGAAAAGCGGTCCGGTGCTGGGCGGAATTATGGCAATTGTGACGTTCGCCGCGGCGTGGTTTTTCGTCAGCATGAACCAACATGGTTGGGAGAGTAATCGCGCTCTCGCCATCGGCATCGGCGGAGGACTGGGCTGGTTCATGATGCTGAACGTGTGGGGCATTATCTGGCAGATGCAGAAGAAGATCATCCGCTGGACCGAGGGCGTCGCGAAGGGCGAGGCCATGCCTTCCGAGGCGGCCAAACTCGCGCGCCTTACATTCCTGGCGTCGCGCCTGAACTTCTGGCTGTCATTTCCCATGTTGTTTTTCATGGGAGCGGCGAGCCACTACATCATGTTCTCGGCGCGGTAATAGCTAGCGGGCGAATCCCAGTAAAAATGCGCCCATAAAGATGAGGACCAATAGTAAGCGCAAGCGCCCGCCGCTGAAGTTGGAACCGGTTGCGTCGCTCTGGGGTGGCACCCAAAACAGAGCCAACACCGCCATAACCAGCGCAGGGAGCACTAGAAAGGCGATCAGCTCATAGTTCGCTCGTCCCATGTGCAACAGTTGCCCTGCGCGGGTTGGCCCAGCGAGTACTCCACCCAGGAACCAGAGCAGAATCGCGCTGCCCAGTCCGGCCAGTGCACCGAGCCAGCGCAAAATGCGAGAGGCCATTCTTGTCCTTGTCTGAAAGTTTGTTCAAAGTGTATCAGCCGCCGTTTGCCCCTCCGTTACAAGGGTGACCAAGAGCACTTAACGCCCTGTTGATTTACTGGTAAACTGCTCTCGCCACTTCCGGAAGCGAGACTGACCATGAGTTCCAGGGCAGATTGGATGGTAGTTGCCGGATTTTTGTTGGCTGCGTTCGGAGTGACCCTGCGCATCATTATGATGATGCGCTCCAGCGACGCCCACCCGGCCAACGCAATGCCGAAGACTGGGCGAAATCTCTTGCGTTCCTATAACTCAACGTACCCCCGCAGCCGGTTGCCGATAACTATGTGGTTGGCCCTCGGCGGCGGCTTGATTCTACTGATCGCAGGATTCCTTCTGGAGTTTCGCTAGGGCAGGATTCAACGTGTCGTCGGGCCGGTACCCGATTTCACCAGCCGCCATGGTTTGGGCTTGGGCATCCCCGGCGGCATTACCTCGCCAATCATCTTCAGCTCCGCCGTTTCCTTCGTCGGCAAAACCAGCCGCATCATGTAATGGTCGGTTCCCTTGGATTCCACATCCTTAACCGTCAACACGAGCCCGTCTGGGTTGAGCACCGCTTCGGCAATCGTTCCCCCTGATTCCTCATCGCTAACCGATTTTATGTCGCCGCTGTCATTGACATCGATTTTGCGAGCGTGCAGCAGGGCGCCGATGATCTGTTCACCTCGCAGTTCGAGCTGCAATCGCAGCCAAACCTTGCCGTTGAAGGTAGCAGTCCATTCGCCCGCGTAGTCGGCGAGCGGAGACACTTTCTTTTTTGGCGCAGTCTGCGCACTTCCAGCCGCAGGAGTTTGACACCAGCCTGTGGTTACAACCGCTAGCAGGGCTAACCAGATAAGCGCGCTCTTCATGCTCGCTCCAGTGTATCTGTCTGGAGCTCCGCTTGGTGGGTTTCCGTGGACGGGCGCGGGATCGGCCGTATCGGCTCTTGCCGCAGTCGGCGAGATGCACTAGATGAAACTACTCTCCTACCGCAGGGTCGAACCCGCTACGGTCGCCCTTCAACTTGCGCGGAGGCTCAGCCTGGCGGGCACGCTCCTCCTGGTGGCAGTTCCAGCAGAGAGGTGCCATCTGATCCAAAGCGGAGGGGATTTGGTCGAGGTGCATGTGGCGTAGCTCAAAGAGCTTTTGTTTTTCGTTGAGCAACGCCAGACGGCTGCGCCGCCAGTCGGCAGGCGTCAGAGGACGTTCACAAATGGCGCAGGTCTTGCCCTGGTACCACTTCTGCAGCAGTCGTTCCAGGTTTTCGGGTGACGGATTGATCTGCGCCAGGCATTCCTGGCCACAGTCGCCCTTCTCGGGCCAACGTGAGCAGGTATGCAGCCGTTCGTGTTCCTGGCCGCGCAATGCAGTCGAAAATGCAAACTTGCTGTCAACTTCGACCGTCACGGGCTGATGGTTGTCGGGACAAATCACCGTTCGTCGGCCGCGATTACGGAAATATGATTGCAGACTGACGCCGATCGGAAGCGCTATCAGCAGAATCGCGCCGATGAAGAACAGAATAAGGGGAAACGTTGCAAACATAGAACCACCTCCGCCGGAAGCCGGAGCACGGATAGTTTCTTTGTAGCTCTGTTTGTCACCGTACCGCAGTGATTCGGAGCACTCGAACCTGTGATGTTTGGCCGAAAGACTCCTCCACTGCGGTCCATCCACACCCACTACGCCTGGTTGGCTTTAGTTCGGCTATTTATAATCGGCGAACCGGTAACCTAACCCCTCAGGTGAACATGTCTGATCCAAAGTTGGCGATTGCGGCGGGTGCAACCTCGTCGAATCGGCTTTGCGCTGCGGGCGCAGATCTTTCCAGCCCCCTTACTCGATTTTCCTTTCTAGTGTTGCTGATCATCACGGCACTTCCTGTCCTTGCGGGACCGCCGTCACGCAAGCCCCGCATAACGCTCGATGAGTTCTTCAATGCCGTGGACATCAACAAAGTAGCGCTCTCACCTGACGGTCACACGGTGGCAATCGCGACGGAACGGGCGGACTGGGACGCGGAACGGTTTCGCGACGACCTGTGGTTATGGCGCGACAGTGACGGCGTCCTGATTCCGCTCACCCAGTCCGGACATGACTCCGACCCTATGTGGTCTCCCGACGGTAAGTGGATTGCGTTCCTTTCAGACCGCAGCGAAGAGGACGACGAGTCCGACGACGAAAAAGGTGTAGCGCGCCTGTACCTCATTCCAGTCGGTGGTGGTGAAGCGTTTCCGGTGACAATCGGGTCCGACGACGTTCACTCGTTCGCGTGGAGTCCGGATTCCAAGTCTTTGTATTTCTCGACGCGAATTCCCTGGTCGCAGAAACAGAAAGACGAACACAAAGAGCAGTGGAAAGACGTCATTCGCTATCGCGAGCAGGAACGCGGCGACGTGATCTCGCGCATCGGTGTGGCAGATGCTCTGGCGCGCCAGATCGCGATGGGTGCGCAGGAGAATAAAAAGACGAAAAAAGACAAGAAAAAGAAGGATGCGGACCAGGAGGCCGGTGAGACTCCAGGGGCGCAAACAGTGGTGAACTCAGCTTACCGCGTGAAAAGCATGGCGATCTCCCCTGACGGCAGTCAAGTCGCGTTTTTGACGGACAGTGTTTCTCAACGCTTCGAGAGCCTGAAGGAAATCGAGGTGTACGTCGCCGACACCAGCAAAGCGGGCCCGCAGAACATGGCGCGGCAACTGACCAACAACCAGGCAATCGAGGAAGATCTTCAATGGTCGCCTGACGGAAAGAACGTATTCTTCGAAGTAGAGCAGGGTTCCGTCGAAGGTGCGTACACCGACGTGCAGCCACGCATCTACTCGGTCGACGTCGTCACGGGCAAGCCCGCGCGCTGGGCAGCGAGCTTCGATGGGGCAATCACGCATTATGCCCTCGAGGCAAACGGCGCTCTTGTGGCCCCGGGAATGCTGGGCACCACGACCGCACTGTATCTGCAAGCATCGCCCACGGCCGCCTTCCAGAAACTCGACGGCTGGCCCGGAACGTACTCGCATTCCGTAACTGCGGCGAGCTCACCCCGCATCGCGTTCACTTATTCCGAGGTCGACAAGCCCACCGAGGTCTACATCGCCGACAGTGCGGACAAACTCAACACGGCTCGGCCGATTACCTCATTCAACCAGATCTTCACCGAGCGCGATCTCCCTAAGGGCAAGCCGTTCCGCTGGAACTCCGACGACGGCACTCCTGTCGAGGGCATGTTGATCTATCCGCCAGACAAGTTCGAAGCCAAGAACCTGCGGCTCTTCGTTCTCATTCACGGTGGTCCGATGGATGCTGACGGCAACTACTTCGGTGCCGATTGGGACAACTGGAGCATGTACGCAGCAAGCCAGGGATGGTTGGTATTCCGTCCCAACTATCGTGGGTCGGCGGGCTCTGGCGACAGGTTCGCGCTGGCAATTGTGCCGAAAATCGTATCGGCTCCTGGACGCGACATCCTTACCGGAGTGGAAGCGCTGGTCAAAGCGGGCATCGCCAATCCCAATCAGATGACGATTGGCGGCTATAGCTATGGCGGCTACATGACCAACTGGCTCATCACGCAGACGACGGAGTTTAAGGCAGCCGTTACCGGCGCAGGCGCAGTGGAGCACATCGTCAACTGGGGCAACGACGACACAACGTATGACGATGCATTCTTCCTCAGCGGGCTCCCATGGGATCCGAAAGCGCGGCAGAACTATATCGACGAAGCCGCCATCCTCCAGTTCGACAAGGTGAAGACCCCAACCCACATCGTCGCGGGCGAAAATGACATCCGCGTGGCCGTTGCCGAAGCCTATTTGTTAGAACACGCGCTGCACGCGGTCGGCGTTCCGAGTGCCCTGTTGATTTTCCCCGATGAAGGCCACTCGCTCGAACAGAATCCCTGGCACGGCAAGATCAAGGTCCGCGAAGAGGCCGACTGGATCGAGAAGTATTGCGCCTGCCCGGCGAAATAACTCGCGCTTGACATTCGGCCACCGCCTCAACATACTTGCGGCGTTTGTTGCGTGAAGACATGGCGGTGACGCATGAAGAGGAAACCGACTACAGCAGCAGCCAGGAAGACCAGCACTTTAAAGCCCGCGAAACGCGTGCAGGTCAAATCGGCCAAACCAGCGAAGCCTGCCAAGGTAGCGAAGCCCGCGAAAGTTCGGCCGAAGAACCCCGCTCCTGCGAAACCAGCGGCAGTTCCCTCAGGTGCGCCAGCCGGCGACGGCAAGCTCACCTTCAATCACGCGATGATTTACTGCAAAGACGTCGGACGCGGCATGAGCTTCTATCACGATCTCTTGGGCTTCAAATTGATTGAAGATTTTCGTTATGAAGACACCCCGGTCTATGCGCGGTTGCGGGCTCCGGGCGGCGACGGAACCATCGCGCTGCACCAGGCCGGTCCGGGAGCATCGCTGGTCAGCGAGGGGGTACGGCTGTACTTCGAAGTACGCGATCTAGACGAGTTTTGCCGCAAGCTCATACAAAAGGGCTTTTACATTACGCAGATGCCACGCATGATGCCATGGGGCTGGCGTCACGCCTACCTCAACGATCCCGATGGGCACGAGATCAGCCTCTACTGGGCTGGCGAAATGCGCTGGAAGAAGAGCGTCATGCAGGCCGTGCGGCAAGTCGCCAAGGGATAAACGGCCGATAGCCTAAGCCGGATCGAAGTGGGCCCGCCCAGACGATTGTTCTCCAGGCGGGCACTCTTTTCTATGCAAACGGGTTTTCGTCTGCCGTTGGTCCGTAGACAACTGGGACCGGAACATCCAACAGCCGCAGGTAGACAGACAGCTGACCGCGATGGTGATACCAGTGGTTGAGCATGATCGACCGCAGGACGCCCATGCGTGGCTGGGTGAAAATCTCCGTGCTGCCACGCTTGAGAGTCCAATTTCCCAGCGCCTCTTCGTCCGTCATTCCGTTCAAGACCGCTTCAGCATTGCGGACGCTTTCGTCAAACGCTGTTTGAACTTCCTGCCAGTCCTTTGGCTGCGGCGGCACAAACTTCGCCTGGGAAACATCGAATCCATCTCCCTGCGCCAAACTCGCCACCGAACCCGGCACCGTCGCGATATGTATTGCCAGCTGTCCCAGCGTCATTGATTTCGGATGCGGTCTCCATCCCAGCTTTTCGCCGGGAACGCTCTGCAGGATTCGCTTAGTCACGGCAGCTTCCGCGCGGAACTCGGCGAGCATCGGGTCGACTACGCGGTCAGCTTTTACGGCTTCACCCGAACAGCAACTCGCAGCCTCTCCGCCGGCATAGCGATCATGATGCCGCACCCACGCCATCGCATGCGGCACCATGCCCTCTTCGTCACGTCCCTTGGGAGTCATATCGAGGAGGTTGTACGCAGTCAGCAGAATGTCGAGTCCGCGCGCGTAGGTCGAGTAGGTATGAAAGATTTCGCCGTTCTCGTCCTTGTAGAACACGCTGAGGCCGGGCCACTCTTCCCCGGAAACCTCCATCGTCCCGAAGTTGTACGGCTGCTTCCCTGCCTCAAACTGGTCTTTTCTGAATGAGACACCGTAGTCGAAGTTGAAATCGTTACTATTCGACGACACCCACGGAAAGCGCCATCCCATGCGCTTCTTGAACGCCTCAATCTCCGGCGACGTTGCCCGCGAAATCACCGCGAAGGCCGCATCTCGTTGTGCGATGTGGACCCTCGCACCGTCAAAATGATCGGCCAGGAACGAGCAACTCGGGCATCCTTCTTTCCAACCCGGACCCAACATGAAGTGATAGACAATGAGCTGGCTGCGACCTTCGAACAGGTCAGCTAGCGCAACTTTGCCGTTTGGGCCGTCGAAGACATACTCCTTCTCGACCTTTTGCCATGGCATCTCGCGGCGTTGCCTGCTCAATTCATCGCGCAGCCGCGTGAATTCCTTTTCCTTAGCTAGCAGTTTCTTGCGCGCCTCCAGCCATTCCGGTTGACGTACAACTTTTGTTTTCGGTCTGTCGCTCGTTGCTGTAACCATTTTCAGAACTCCTTTGCTCTGAGTTGATCGCTGTCTTTTTGTTGCGAAATGCTTTTATGAGCAGAGCGCCCGACCCGCCCCTTGAGATCGCGCCGGTTACCAACCACGCCGCTGTTGCCACACATGCAGGACACATAACCCGCTCCTCACTTCGAAGCAGCTTCGGCCCGCGCGCGAATGCCCTCTAATATGTGCGTCCAGCCGCGGCCGACTCCCTGCCGGTGGTCGTCCGGAATCGCTCCCAACGCCAGATGATGAAACGTAATCAGCGTTCCACCATCCGACTCGCTCAGCCGATACTGCACATTCGAAATCGCCGCGTACGACATGAACAGCGGGCCCGAAATCTCCAGCAGCGTCGGACGCTTGATCGCCTGCACATGTCCCCAGAAATGTCCGTTGTTATTGCCCAGGTCGCGCCACCACCTTCCGCCCGGCCACGCTTCCAGCTTCATCTGCATATTCACGCCCTCGGGCGTCGTGTTCTGCGGCCCAAGTTGTTCGAGCAGCGCGGCGAACGTGTCTTCCAGCGACGCCTGCACCTGCATTTCCTTGGTCACAACCAATGTCAAACTTTCCAGTCCTGGGGCCGTGGGAATCGTGCTCATGTGTGGTCCTCCTCAATTATTTGTCGGCGTTTTGCCGTTCCTTGGTCTTGGCCTCGGCCAGTTCTTTCACGCGATTTAGCTGATGCGTCCAGAAGCGTTCAAAGGTCTTCGTCCACTCATGCAACGGCCGGATCGCCTCGGGATTCGTTCGGTACAACATGTGTCTTCCGTTCCGGCGCGCCCGCACCAGTCCGACATTGTGCAGCACCTTCAGATGCTTCGACACCGATGGCTGTTCGAACCCCAGCGCAATCACGATGTCACCTACCGTCCGCTCTTCATCCGCCAGGTGAATCAGAATCTGCCTGCGCCGTGGCTCAGCCACCGCGTTAAAAGCGTCAGAAGTTGTCGCCGCTCGTGGCATGTGAGGAACTATATATTCCTATATCGGAATATGTCAAGTGCGGGCGATCTCGTTTAGGCAGGACTCCCAAAATTTCGGGACGAATCGCAGTTACAAGTGAGGACCACTATCCGCGAATTCGCCGGACTCGACGGTGAGCGAGCCAGCCGCGAGCATTGGCTCGTGTTCCAGCATCTATAATGGTTCTGTTAGCTGCTGGACCGGGTGATCGCTGCCGGTCTGCGGACGATGAGCCTTCGGCTCAGGCTGCGCAGGCGGGGAGAGGAAAGTCCGAACTCCGTAGAGCAGTGTGCCGGATAACGTCCGGGGGGCGGCCTTCAAGGGCCGTTTACGGAAAGTGCCACAGAAAATATACCGCCCCGCGCAAGCAGGGTAAGGGTGAAAAGGTGCGGTAAGAGCGCACCGCGCTGCCAGTAATGGCGGTGGCAGGGAAAACCCCACACGGAGCAAGACCAAATAGGGGAGGACGGCCCTTCGGGGCCGGCGTGCCGGCTCGGTGCGCCACAACTTCCGGGTAGGTCGCTGGAGCCGCGCAGTAATGTGCGGCCTAGAGGAATGATCGCCCTGCCGCTCTTTGTCTTCGTCTGGATTCCCACAATTGCCAAAGGAAGGCAATTATGGGCCACCAACGAAGAGAAAGAGCGGCAGACAGAATTCGGCTTACAGGTCCAGCAGCTATCTCAAATGGAAATGGGGGCTTTTGCCCCCGCTTTTCTTCTCTCCGTTGATTTCAGACTACGACGCCGTTCTTCGCTTGATGAAGTGGTAGATGGCCAGCAGGATGATGGCGCCGACGAACGACGCGATCCAGCCTGCAGTCTGACCCTCTTCATAGTGGCCCACGAACTGTAGGAACCAGGTCGACAGCACCGCACCGGCCATGCCCAGCAGCATCGTTATCCAGATTCCGCCGGGGTCTTTCCCGGGCATTACGAGTTTGGCAAGAGCGCCTATGACCAGTCCGAATATGGCGAACTTAATCACGCCCCACAGCGAGAACGCGATGAGATAGAGCACCATTCAGCCTCCTTCGACGTTAAGATGCCGCAATTGTAACGAATTGGAAGCGCGGGGGCGGCTCCCAGGTCAAAGCCAGTTGCACGCGATTGTAACCCGCCCCGACCCAGTCCGGGCAGCTACGCCTTATTAAACAGGCCGCCCGCTAGGCCTTTGAACTTATCCATCAGGCCTGCCGCATCCGCGCCTCCCGCCAGCAGTCCATCAACGTGCTGCGAGATGCCTTCGGGTAGTTTGCCCTTCACTTGCGCGACGATAAAATCGACCATCTGCTGGGCGACTTCGGGAGAGAGGTTGAACTTCTGTGCGACGGCTTGGGCGATCTCGTTCATGGCACGGCTCCTTGCGATGTGAGTTATTGTTTGTGGCGCGGGCAATCCCGGACTAATGGTAAACAGCTCCGGGGTCGCGAAAACCTTGGGGGCAACCAAGTCTACAGATTCAAGCGGGTGATGCAATAGCACGAACGTGACGGGACGCTACCCCTGACCGCATGGATGGCGTGCATCCACTACTGCACGACCTCGTGATAGACCTGCAACATGTGGCGGACACTGTTGTCCCAGGAGAACTTTTGCGCCTGCTCGAGACCGCGCGCCTTCAGCTTTTCGCGCACCCCCTGGTCGAGCAGGACGCGATGCAGAGCATGCATGATCTCAAAGACGTTCTCCGGGTTGACCATGACTGCGGCGTTGCCAACGACCTCGGGAATCGACGAGGTGTTGCTGGTCACCACCGGCGTTCCATGGGCCATGGCTTCCAACGGCGGCAGGCCGAAGCCCTCGTACAGTGACGGGAAGACGAAAATCTTGGCCAAGTCGTAGAAAATTCGCAGTACGCCGATGGGGACGAAGCCGAGGAAACGGACATCGTTCTGCACGCGGCTCTTGATGACAGCGCGGCGTAGGTCAGGATGCTTGGAGAGTTCGTCGCCGATGATGATGAGCTTCAGATCGGAGTACTCGCCTTCTTTGTGGAGTTCGGCCTTGAGCGCCGAAAACGCCTCGATGATGCGCACTACGTTCTTGTGCGGGCTGATGCGTCCGGCGTACAGCAGGAACGGATAGGTCACCTGGTATCGCTCAGCAATGAGCTTGCGGTCGGCGTCAGTGGCATGTCCCAGGCGGAAGCGATCGTCGAGCGCGTTGTAAATGACCTCGATCTTGTCACCCGGCACCTGGAAAAGCCGCTCGGTGTCCTTTTTGGAGAAGTTCGAAACGGCGAAGATGCGCGCGGCGTGGTGCAAAACCCGCTTGGTGAACTCGAAATGCAGCGAACGCTTGACCCATGACGCGCTATTCACCCTATATAGATGGTCGAGCAGGTCGTGTACCGTCACCACGTACGGGCACGGAACGGATTGCGGCTTCCAGAACAGGTGCGGGACATGCAGCAGGTCGCAACGGTAGAGCTTGAGAATACGGTTCAGCTCCAGGTAGCTGTTGACCGAGAACTCGTTAGGATGCGTCGGAACAGTGATGAAGTTGTCGGGCAGGGCTTCGATATCGCCAAGCCTGCCGGGAATTCCGAGAAGGAAGTACTCGTTGAAATTGTCGAGGCGCGCGAGCGTTCGGATGGCGTTGCGGGTGTAGGTTCCCACGCCGAATTCATTGATCCGCCGGATGTCAATGGCGACGCGCACAGTCTAGTGTAAACTGCGTGCCAAAGTCCGATGGCCTTCTTGTCCTTTGGGCACCACCATTCCACATCGCTGAATTTGGGGATCTCATCTTGTATCTGACTATGAAAACAGTAAGAGCTATTTTGTGCAGTTTGTTTGCGCTGATGATTTCGAGCCTGAGCGCGCAAGTTCAAAGTGCCGATCTTTACAAACTGCACGGCGTGAGCGGCGCGCAGTTTTCGCCTGACGGCAAGCACATTGCCTACACGGTGTCGAGCAATGACCGTCCGGGACGGCAATGGCGCCAGGTGTGGATTATGGAAGTCAGCACCGAAAAAACTACGCATCTGGGTGGGGCCGACGAACCAAGCGGCGGTCTCCAGTGGTCCCCCGACGGCAACTGGATCGCGTATCACGGGAAACTTGGCGACAAGTCGGGGTTGCTCCTTGCGCACTCTGACGGCAGCGGCGTTCGCTTCCTGGCAGAGACCGGGGGAACCAACGCACCGCTCCCGAATGAAGGCAGTAATCTCAGTTGGTCTTCCGACAGCAAGTCCCTGGCGTATGTATCCACGACACCCGGGCCTGAGACGCAGGAGGGGAGCGGCGATCCCGTAGTAATTCGCCGCTATATGTACAAACCCGATGCCGGCGAGGGGATGACGCGATTTAACGACAATCTCCGCACTCACATATTTATCGCCGATATCGCAACCGGACAGACGCGCCAGCTCACCAAAAGTGATACTTACGAACATTCCGTCGAGTGGTCTCCGAAAGGTGACGAGATCGTGTTCGTCTCCGAAGGCGAGCCTGATGCCGACATGTTTTACGATGACGACCTCTTCGCCGTCCGTGTGTCCGATGGCAAAATTCGGCGCCTGACTGCAACCGAAGGCAGCGAATTCGATCCGCACTGGTCGCCCGACGGAACGAAAATCGTTTACCTGGCTACCAAGCGCGGGCTCACCGACCGCGAGACCAACATGGAAGACTCGCACCTTTGGGTCATGAACGCGGACGGGAGCGATCGCCGTGAAATCGGTGCGGTAATCGATAATCGGCAGCACGGGCCGCAATGGTCGTCTGACGGAAAGTCTATTTACATCCGTGTGCAGGAGCGTGGCAGCGTGAAACTGGTGCGCCTGCCCGCTGCTGGAGGCGAACCGGAAGTAACGCTCAATGACATCGGCGTGGTGACCTCGTTCTCCCTGAATCCCGCTGGCGACCTCGCCTACACCTCCGCTTCTCCCTCGGACGCCAGCGAATTGTTCCTGAAACCGGCGTCTGGAGCTGTCCGCCAACTGACGGATGTGAATCATGATTTACTGGCCGGCAAGAAACTTGCGCCCGTCGAATCGTTCACCTTCATCAGCAACGATTTTAAGTACAACGTGGAGGCATTTCTCACGCTGCCCTTGAACTTTGACCCTTCGAAGAAATATCCGCTGATCGTGAATATCCACGGCGGGCCACATGGGCAACAAGGCCCGACGCTGAACTTTCACAACCAGGTCTACGCCGCGCACGGTTTCGCGACGCTCATGGTGAACTACCGCGGCTCGACGGGCTATGGGCAGAAGTTCGCCGACGCCGTGTTTCGCGACCAGAACGGCGACGAAGGCAATGACGTTCTTTATGCCGCTAGTGCAGCCGTGCGTCGCTACCCGTGGATCGACCGTGATCGCATGGGAATTGAGGGCGTCAGCTACGGCGGCCAACTCACTGACTGGCTGATCACGCAGACCGGCATGTTCAAAGCGGCGATACCAGTAGCCGGCATCAGCAATCTCGTCAGCTACAACTACATGACCTACTACAACCAGTACGAGGCGATGGAGTGGGGCGCGTACCCGCATCAGGATGACCTGATGAACATTCTCTGGGAACGCTCGGCACTGAAGCACGTCGCGGCGGCGCACACGCCGACCATGCTCCTGCACGGCGAGAACGACAACGACGTCCCGATCGCCGAGGCCGAACAGTTTTACATCGCGCTGAAAGATGTAGGGACAGAGGCTGTTTTCGTTCGCTACCCGCGCGAGGGACACGGCCTGCAAGAAACCAAACACGTCGTTGACGCGCTGGACCGTTCGCTGGCCTGGTACGATCAGCACTTCGTCAACGCCAAGCCAACCGCGGTAATTCCGTAGGCCTCTGCGCCTACGCCTTGACCGGCTCTGGATGCTTCGCCCTGCGCGAGGCATAGAGCGGAAACTGCTCGGCCAGCTCCAGTACCTGACGGCGAATCTTCTCCAGCATCGCCTTGTCGGTGCGGTTGTGCAGCGCTTCGGAGATCCACTTGCCAACCTGGCGCATCTCGGGTTCCTTCATGCCGCGAGTAGTGAGCGCCGGAGTGCCGATGCGAATGCCGCTGGGCTTCATCGGCGGATTGGTATCGAATGGAATTGCGTTCTTGTTTACCGTGATGCCAGCATCGTGCAACGCGTTCTCCGCTTCGCTACCCAGCATGCCCTTAGCAAACACGTCGATCAACATGAGGTGCGTGTCAGTTCCGCCGGAAACGATGCGGAAGCCTTCCTCGGCAAGCGTCTGCGCGAGGACCTTGGCGTTGGCGACGATCTGTGTCGCGTAAACCTTGAAGCCGGGCTGAAGGGCTTCACGAAAACACACCGCTTTCGCGGCGATGATGTGCACCAGCGGACCGCCCTGTATCCCGGGAAAGACAACCTTGTCGATCGCGGCAGCGTGTTCCTGTTTCGACAGGATGAGTCCGGCGCGTGGGCCGCGCAGTGTCTTGTGCGTGGTGGTAGTGACAACGTGGCAGTGCGGTATCGGCGATGGATGGGCACCGCCAGCAACAAGTCCGGCGAAGTGGGCCATATCGACGAGATAAAACGCGCCAACTTTGTCCGCAATGTGACGCATACGGGCGAAGTCGATAATGCGCGGGTAGGCGCTGCCTCCGCCGATGATGAGATTCGGTCGCTCGCGTTCCGCCAGTCGCTCTACCTCGTCGTAGTCGATGGTCTCGGTATCTTTGGTCACGCCGTACGGAACGATCTTGTACGTCTTGCCGGAGAAGTTCAGCGGATGGCCGTGGGTGAGATGTCCACCGTGGGCGAGATTCAGACCAAGAACGGTGTCGCCGGGCTGAATGAGCGCGGCGTAAGCCGCCATGTTGGCAGTCGACCCGGAGTGCGGCTGCACATTCGCGTGCTCGGCCCCGAAGAGCTGCTTGGCACGATCGCGCGCCAGGTTCTCGACCACGTCGGTGAACTCGCATCCGCCGTAATACCGTTTGCCGGGATAACCTTCGGCGTACTTGTTGGTGAAGACAGAGCCCGCGGCTTCGAGCACGGCCTCGCTGACGAAGTTTTCTGATGCGATGAGTTCAAGCCCTTCGTGCTGGCGGCGCTCTTCGTTCTCAATGGCCTGCTCGATCTGCGGATCAGCTTCCGACAGCGGGAGTTCCAAGGGATTGATTGGCATGATGGCGTCCTCGTGAGCTGCTAAACCAACATTGTAGCGCGGGCTATCCCGCAAACGCTTTCGCCAAAAAGCGCGAGATGTGCCAGGCGTCCATGTATTTATATGGCGTTTCGCCGAGCGAGTAGTGCCCGCAGGGCAGCGCCTTCACCGTGGTGTCGAGACCGCGCTTCAAGAACTCGCCCGCGGCTTGCATCGAGAACTCGGGCAGGAAGGTCAGGTCATAGCGGCCGTAAATCATCAGCGACTTCTTGGGCCAGCGCTGAAACTTGTCGAAGTACACGATGGGACTGATCGACAGCCACACATTGCGCAATTCGTCGTGCGTCATGACGCTCTCGATACTCTCGCGAATATGGCGCGTCGACTGGCCGGTCCATACGACATCGCCGAACGCGGTGGACGCATGGTTGAAGACGTTGACGCTGATGCGCGGGTCGTGCGCGGCCGCGATGAATGCGTAACACGAGCCGAGGCTGGTTCCGACCAGACCGAGGTGGGTGTAGCCGCGTTGCTGCAGCCAGTCGAGGCAGGAGCGGATGTCGACGATGGCCTGCCGTACTGAATCGATAGTGCGGCCCACGTTGGCCGAGACGGCATAGTCGGCACGGGTGAATCCGGCGGGACGGCGAATGTCGTGGTAAGGCATGCTCATGCGCAGTGCCGAGATGCCCAGCATGTTGAAAATCTGGCAGAGGCCGTTTTGGCTGACTCCGTCGGCGTTCCACTGCGGCAGCACGATGACGGCGCGGCGCCCACGAGCGGGAAACCAGCGCGCGTTCATCAGATTGTTTTCCGGATACGGCGACGCTACCGGCGAGGTGAAGCGCAGAAACGATCCGTACGATTCCTTGAGCTGCTTCTTGGGCGGCTCGCTGCCGGTGTGAAATAGCTCGACTTTGCGATGCTCCAGCCGGAAATCCGTGGGTGTCTGATAAGCGTAGAAGTCGTCGCTGTGGGTGACGATGCGATCGTTGACTACCGTCCAGAAGTCGAGCATGGCGCGGCTGTCGGACTGGTTTTGCGGCGGCTGCATGTCCGCGACCACCGGCCACCGGCTGACGAACTCGCTGCCCCACTCGAAGGGGCGCACGATGCGGTTGTTGTCCCGCGAAGTCATGCGAGTCTCCCAGTCGTGCATCCAGCGGCGGTAGGTGTCCTTCATCGGTATCTCGATGATAGCGGACGCGGACGCGGGACCATGAGGCCTGCGCAACGAAGCCGGACGGGATGACATTGAACGGCGAGTATGGCGGGGTAAGTGGTTGGGACCCAGTACCCCAGCAAGTGTGGCAACCCGAATGCGACGTCGTCGTTTGGGTAAAAGGCAGCCTGTCGATCAGTTTTCTTGCCGGATCGTGATTAGGCGGGTGACTCGGCCAGTGTCCGCTCTTGCCAGGGAAGATAGATTCGACATGTGTATTGGTGGTGTATAACACAAAAACAAAATAAAAATCACGACTATTTAAAATCAATAGCTTGGACGGAAATTGTTCGCATGTCTTTGATAAATATATAAGTTATACGTATCCATCTCTGCCCGTGGGACTTAGCTGGCAAAAATGGCGGTTTGAGCGCGAAAACATAGCATACTTTCAATACAGGTCATACTTATTTCCGCCGCCACAGGACGATGTCAAAGAACAAATTCTCTTGCGCGCTGGGCGCGCGGATGGAGGCAGAGACACGTCTTCTCTTGCCTCACGATGCGTTTTTACAGCATGGGGGACGAGGCGGGAAAGGACAGAGGTCACGCCGCTGTGTGATAAAGGGGGCGGCGAAACGTTCAAAGGCACCCAGACTCGTTAGTGCGTTGGCCGAGCCGGCCGCCGGGTCTCGGAGCCCGCATCGCGGGCGAAAAGACGGCATACGGGGATGTTCATATTCCGTCCCTCCGCCGCTACGCGGCTCCGGGACTCGAGGGTTTTTGGCAGCCTACCCAGTGCTGAAGAGTCTGTTACGAAACTCGGTAACCGGGGAAAGAACGAGATGGGAAGGCATGGGGCGTGGAGAGTAAGTTAGCAGACCTGGCCTACATCACAGGAGAAGCGCGGGAGCAGGTGACGATGTTTCCGCTGACGTTGGACGAGTTCATCCCGGTCGAGCATGTGTGCCGGGTGATCGAGGCATTCGTGAATCGGCTGGCGATGGGGCAGCTGGGGTTTGTGCGCTCCGATCCGGCGGAAACGGGGCGACCGGGGTACGATCCGCGGGACCTGCTGAAGCTGTACCTGTATGGCTACATGAACCAGCTGCGCTCGTCGCGGCGGTTGGAGGCGGAGTGCCAGCGCAACGTGGAGGTGATGTGGCTGCTGGGGCGGCTGCGGCCGGACTACAAGTCGATTGCCGAGTTCCGGGGGATGCATCGCGAGGCGGTGAAGGAGGCGGGGGCGGAGTGGGTGCGGCTGGCGGGTGAAGTGGGGCTGGTGCGGGGCGAGTGGGTGGCGATTGACGGCTCGAAGTTTCGCGCGGTGAGCAGCGCAGCGCGAGTGAAGGAGCGGGAGGCGGTCGAGCGCTATCTGGATGAGATGGAGGCGGCCGACGCGCAAGAGGACGTGGTGATCGATCCCAGCGCGGTGCCGGCAGCGCTGGAGAAGCTGAAGAACGATCCCGAGCCGGAAGCACGGTTTATGCGTACGACGGAGGGCAAGCGTCCGGCGTACAACGTGCAGACGGCGGTGGATGCGGAGTGCGGCATCATCATAGCGCAGGAAGTGACGATAGAAAGCAACGACAGGCGCAGTCTGCTGCCCATGGCGGAAGCAGCCCAGCAGGCGGTGGGCGATCCGGAAGTGCTGCACGTGGTGGCCGAGGCGGGCTATTCGAACGGAGAGCAGGCGGCGGGGTGCGAGGCGCAGGGGATCCAGCCGCACGTGCCGGCCAATCGCGGGGTGAACCATGGGGGCGAGGGTACGCTGTTTGACCGCAGCGAGTTTTCCTACGATGAGAGGAGCGACACCATGAGGCGTCCGGCGGGCGAGAGGTTGCGACGGCAGCAGGTGCAGTCGGCGCGGAGGCAAGTGGTGTACGTTGGCGAGGTGGCGGTGTGTGGGGCTTGTCCGTTGCGGGCTGGCTGCACGACGGCGGCGCGCCGGGTGGTGAAGCGGCACCTCTACGAAGACGCGCTGCAACGCAGGCAACAGCGCGCCACGGCGGAGGCGATGCGACTGCGACGGTGTGTGGTGGAGCGGGTGTTTGCGGAGCTGAAGTACCGCAGCTTCGGGCATCCGCGGTTTCTGCTGCGCGGTCGCGGCGGAGCGCAAACGGAAATCAGCCTGGCCACGCTGGCCTACAACCTGAAACGAATGATGACGGTGCTGGGAGGCGCAAGCTTGCGAGCGGCCCTGGTTAGCTAAAACCGGGTCCCCCACCCACTGCGCAACGTCGATCGTCGCTAGCAACGAAGTACGGAAAACCCATCGCTTGCACGAGCAGCAAATCGAAAGTTTTGTAACGGCCTCTGAAGCACTGGGCTTTGATATATCGGCCCTCCGGGCCTGTCGAACGCGCGCCCATGGGTCGCGTCCTCACTCAGGACGACCATGAAGGAAAACAGATCCCTCGGACGCCACCGCGACCTTGATTTCATAACAACGACGGCTCCTCGCGGAGTCCGAGTAAGCTTGATTTTGCAAAAGACCAAGACTCGGACGAAAGGAGCCGCCATGAAGATTATAGGCTGTGATTTCCATCCGAGTTTCCAACAAATTGCCATGGTCGATACGGATACGGGCGAATACACGGAGCGCAGGCTGACGCCGGAGGAGGCGCGGCAGTTTTATGCCGAGCTGAAGGGGCCGGTGCTGGTAGGCATGGAGGCCTGCGGCAACACGCTGTGGTTCGAGCGGCTGCTGGCTGCGCTGGGCATTGAGCTATGGCTGGGCGATGCCGGCAAGATCCGGGCGATGGAAGTGCGCAAGCAGAAGACGGACCGTCGCGATGCGCAGTTGTTGCTGCAGTTGTTGTTGGAGAAACGCTTTCCCAAGGTATGGGTGCCGAGCGTCGAGCAGCGCGACACGCGTCAGTTGCTGTTGCATCGTCACAAGCTGGTCTGTATGCGGCGGCAGGTGAAGAACGAGTTGCAGCATCTGGCGCTGAATCAGGGAGTGCAGCAGAAGCGCAAGCTGTGGAGTGTGGCCGGACGGCAGCGGCTGGAAGAGTTGCCGCTGACGGGTTGGACGAAACAGCGGCGCGAGGATTCGCTGCAACTGCTGGACGAGCTGAGCGGCCGCATTGCGAAGCTGGATGTGGCGGCGCAGCAGGAGGCGGATCGCGATGCGGTGGCGCGATTGTTGCAGACGCATCCGGGAGTCGGCCCGATCACGGCGCTGGCGTTTTCGCTGACGCTGGGCGAGATCGAACGCTTTGCGCGCAGCCGCCAGGTGGTCAGCTATCTGGGACTGAATCCGGCGGAGCATTCCAGCGGAGGGCGGCAGCACCTGGGGGCGATCAGCAAGCAAGGTAATCCCATGCTGCGCAGTTTGTTGGTGGAAGCGGGACAGAGCGCGGCGCGCTCGGTCCCAGAGTTGAAGCGCGCTTACCAAAGGCTGAAGCACAGGAAACATTCTGGCGTCGGCAAGGTGATGGTGGCGCGCAAACTGGCGGTGCGGCTGTTTTGGATGTGGAAGACGCAGCAGCCGTATGCCGCCGCTCGCACGCAGGGCAGCCCGAGTCATCACGTGGTCGCGGTCTGAGACCGTCCCCTTGAGTGGGCACCCTGCCTCCCGGAAAAGTCTGGGAGATCGAAGACAAGAATCATGGTTCCGCCCGAGCGGGATCGAATAGATGGTTGGTGGAGTCGAAAGGCTGCCATCGCTGATTCAGAGAGAGCGCGAGTCTTGGTCTTTATGCAAAGTGCAAGAAGACGATTTCCAATAGAGCGAAATGGCGCTGGGACAAAAACCAAGACGCCGGCGCTGAACTATGCCCTTGACAACCCCGTCGTTGTTATAGACGGGATGACAAACCAGGATGTCGCGGCTGAGGCGTCCCTGCAGCTACTGGATGTAATCGCTCTCGGCGGCGCGGTTTTCGAAGCGCGTACACGAATGCAGGAAGGCTAGCTTGATCACTCCGACGGGGCCGTTGCGCTGCTTCGCAACGATGATTTCGGCGAGGCCGTCGAGGTCGGGATCGTCCTTCTTATAGACCTCTTCGCGGAAGATGAAGGCCACGACGTCGGCGTCCTGCTCGATGGAGCCCGACTCGCGCAAATCGGAAAGCTGGGGACGATGATCGCCGCCGCGGCTTTCGGGGGCGCGGCTAAGCTGCGAGAGCGCGACCACCGGTACCCTCAATTCCTTGGCGACGGCTTTCAGCCCGCGCGAAATGGCCGACACTTCCTGGGTGCGGTTTTCGAAGCGCTTGCCACCGACGGCCACGGCCGACATGAGCTGAAGGTAGTCGACGATGATGAGGTCGAGGCGGCCTTCCTGCTGCATGAGGCGACGCGACTTGGAGCGCATCTCGGTAACCGAGATGGCGGGCGTGTCGTCGATGAACAGGCGCGCCTGCATGAGGCTTTCGGTGGCGAAGGTCAGCTTCTCGCGGTCTTCTTTGGGGATGAAGCCGGTGCGCAGGCGGTGCGAGTCGACCCGCGAGTGCGAGGCGAGCATACGCATGAGCAGCGCTTCCTTCGACATTTCGAGCGAGAAGACGCCGACCACCTTGTTGTCGAGGACGGCGGCGTTTTCGGCGATGTTCATGGCGAATGCGGTTTTGCCCATCGAGGGGCGCGCGGCGATGACGATGAGGTCGGAGGGCTGGAAGCCCGCAGTCATCTTGTCGAGCTGGGTGTAATGGGTGGCGAGGCCGGTGATCTCCTGGCCGCGGGCGTAGAGCGCGTCGAGCGAGCCAAAGGAGTTCTTGATGATGGTGGGGATGTCAGTGAGGCCCTGGCCGAGACGGCCCTCGGAGAGCTGGAAGATGCCCTGTTCGGCGCGGTTGATGACCTCTTCGGCTTCGTCGGAGTGCTCGATGGCTTCGGCGATGGCGTTCTGCGCGATGTGGATGAGGCCGCGCAACTGCGACTTGTTGCGCACGATGCGGACGTAGTGCTCGATGGAGGGGCGCTCGGGGAGGCCGTCGATGAGCGATGACAGGTAGGCGACGCCGCCGATGGCTTCGACCTCTTTGCGGCGGTCGAGCTCCTCGGCGAGGGTGATCATGTCAACCGGGCGGCCGGCGTCTTGCAGATCGCGCATGCGCGAAAAGATGCGGCGGTGCGCGTCGAGAGAGAAGTCGTCGGGCTTGAGTACGGCAGCCTGGTCGAAGAGCAGGGTTTCCATCAGGATCGCGCCGAGGATGGAGCGCTCGGCGTCAATGCTGGCGGGAAGACCGCGTTCCAAGCTGTAGTCGGTGGTGGCCATCGGAGAGTGAAATCAGGTTAGCGAGAGCAGACAAGGCATGCAATGACGATTGGGATTCCGGAAGCGGTTTGGGGAAAGATTTCTTCCGAAAAGCTGTGAGCGGCTGTGCATAACGGGAGACGTCTGCTGAGTCGTGATTCATTCTTGATATCGGCCATGAAAAGTAATGCGACCCACAGGCCAGCCGCCCGCGGGTCGCACGTTGAGGCACAGCCCCGGCGTTGGCAAACGCGGGACCCCGCTCTCGTGGCTCCAAGGAGCGCATCGGTAAGTTGAGCCCGGCGCTAGGCGCGCAGTGCGCTGGTTGCCGCGCGAACAGGGGAATTACCGCGCGGCATGGCCGCCGCGGATTGTTCGCACAGACGCACACATGGCTCGAACTGTCCCGACCGGCGGCGCGGTTCCGCGAGACATCTCCAACCGCCGAGGATCTTGCGGTGGAGCATTGGTTGCAAACCGCCTTGTCCCGGAGTTGACCGCGCATTGCCGCGAAAGCCGAATGCAAATGGCTCGTGCCTAATTGCGCCTCATGATAATTGCGGGGCAGCGGGCAGCTCAAGCGGAAAAAGCGGGCGGCTGTGCAATTCGTGTGCAGGACCGAAAATAGCTGTGAAAAAGAAGGGTGAAACTCGCTGGAAGGGATCCTTCGACTCGGCCTTCGGCCTCGCTCAGGATTTCGTCTGCAGGCTCCCGCTTCGCTCACGCCTGCAAAACGACTCAAGTTAACCAGGTGGTTACTACCGCCGGGATGGCCGTGGGTTTATTCTCGCGTTCATGGCAGTTTCAGTCACGGTGCTGGCGAGCGGGAGCCAAGGGAATTGCACGCTCATATGCAGCAACGGAACGCACGTGCTGGTGGACGCCGGCCTCTCGTGCAAGGAACTGCTGCGACGAATGGTGTTGTGCGACGAGAATCCGAGCGAGATCAGCGCCATCGTCATTACTCATGAGCACAGCGATCATGTAAGCGGGCTGCGGGTGCTGGCCAAGCGGCTGAAGGTTCCGGTGTACATGACCGGACCGACGCACGAGGCCTATCGAAAGGTTGCGCGCGACAGCGCAGGCAATCGCGTCAAGCTGGAGCGGCTGGAGACGTTTCGAGCGGGATGCGCGTTCACGATCGGGTGTGTGACGGTGACGCCGTTTACCATTCCGCATGACGCCGTCGATCCCGTGGGGTTCACGTTCACGAGCGAAGGCATCAAGGTTGGCGTTTGCACGGATTTGGGCTACATGCCGGCGAGTGTTCGCCACCATATTCGCGGGTGCCAGGTGCTGATGATCGAATCGAACCACGATTTGGAGATGCTGCGCGGCGGGCCGTATCCGTGGTCGGTAAAGCAGCGGGTGATGAGCCGGGTGGGCCACCTATCGAACGATGCCCTCGCAGATTTTTTGACGACGGACTATGATGGAGGTGCGGAATACCTCATTCTGGCGCATCTTTCGGAACAGAATAACCACCCGGAAATCGCGCGGATGACGGCTGAGCGTGCGTTGGGCGAGCAGCGCAACTTTGTGCGTAATCAGTTGGTGCTTGCGGCACAACATGAACCGCTACCGGCAATTCGGTTGTAGCGATATCCGCGGCGGCTCCTTTCGGGAGCAGGGCTTCTTTCATGGCAGAGTGCACTGATCGCGTCATCGGCAAGATTCTTGCCGGGTGGCGCTATGACATCTCGGGTCTGGCTCCGGAAATGCGCGGCGATTACGAAGCGCACTTGGCGGAGTGCGAGCATTGCCGCTCACGACAGCGGCTGCATCGCGGCATCGATATCGGGCTGCTGGTGCTGGCTTCGATGTCGATGTTCGTGTTCTTGCTGGCTTATGGTGTGATTCGTCACTTCCGGCCTGAGCATGCGTTCTGGCTGGAAATCGGCGCGCTGGGCGGGTTTCTGCTGTCGATGCTGCTGTGGCTGCTAGTCGCCATTGCGACCCCCGCGCCGCTGGTGGTCAAAGATGCTGCCATGACCGGCGCGCGCATGGGCCTGGACAAACTGCCGGAAGAGATTCGCGACCGCATTCCCGAAGAGCTGCGAGTGAAAATCACCGGCCAACAGGGGTGATGCGGTCCGCTCCCATATACGGCCGCAAGACTTCAGGAACCAGAACGCTTCCGTCGGCCTGCTGATAATTCTCAACAATCGCAACCCAAGTGCGACCGATGGCGAGACCGCTGCCATTGATTGTGTGCACGAACTCACTCTTCCTCGCGCCTTCGGGTCGATAGCGGATGTTGGCGCGACGCGCCTGGAACGCCTCGAAGTTCGAACAGGACGAGATCTCACGGTAGAGGCCCTGTCCCGGAAGCCAGACTTCGATGTCGTAGGTCTTGGCTGAAGAGAATCCCATATCGCCGGTGCAGAGGACGACGGTGCGATAGTGCAGTCCGAGTTTTTGTAGCACTTCCTCGGCGTTGGCGGTCAGCTTTTCGTGCTCTTCGTAAGACTGCTCGGGCTTGGTGAACTTCACCAATTCGACTTTCTGAAACTGGTGTTGCCGGATGATGCCGCGCACGTCTTTGCCGTAAGAGCCGGCTTCACTACGAAAACACGGCGTGTAGGCGGTGAGGGAAATTGGCAGGCGGGAGCCGTCGAGGGTTTCGTCGCGATAGAGGTTCGTCACCGGAACTTCGGCAGTGGGAATCAGGTAGAGATTCTTGTCGTTGTGCGGAACCTTGAACAGGTCGGCCTCGAACTTAGGAAGCTGACCGGTGCCGTACATGGATTCGGCGTTGACCATGGAGGGCGGCAGAACTTCGGTGTAGCCGTGCTCGCGAGTGTGCAGGTCGAGCATGAAGTTCATGAGGGCGCGCTCGAGTCGGGCGCCGAGGTCCCAGTAGACGGCAAAGCGGGCGCCGGTGATCTTGGCAGCGCGTTCGAGGTCGAGGATACCGAGGTGTTCACCGAGCTCCCAATGCGGCTTGGGAGTGAAGGCGAATTGCGGAGGCGTGCCCCAACGGCGGACTTCGACGTTGTCTTCGGCGGATTTTCCAACCGGCACGCTGGCGTCGGGAAGGTTAGGGATGCCAGTTAGGATGTCGCGCAGTCTAGCGTCCGCGTCGTCTGCGATCTTTTCGGCCTTGGAAATCTCCTCCTTGAGTCCCTTCTGCTCGTGAAGATTAGCGGCGGTGTCGAGCTTCTCTTTCCTGAGGCGCTGAAATTCTTCCGTCAGCTTGTTGCGCTGCGCCTTCATAGTCTCGGCTTTGGTGATGGCGGCGCGACGATCGAGATCGATAGCGCGGAAATCGCCGAGGACGAATGCCGGGTCCATGCCGCGCTGGCGCAGCTTTTCTTCGACGAGGGGCAGATGATCGCGGACAAAGGCTAGATCGAGCATAAGAGAACAGGGTACTTGATACGGGCGTCTGCTACAAAGCAGATGGAGTTGTTTCGGGGCGTACGTGGACCGGGTATCCTCAGGGGCTAAAGAGGCTGCTGAAAAAGTCGGCAAAGCAGATTCCCCGCGGGCTGAAGCCCGCGAGGAATGACAAAATAAAGAACTTGTACGGCGCAGCTAAAGCTGCGCCCCTTCAAAACCTGCCGAAAGCGCCTTTTTGAGCAGCCTCTAAAGCCTAATGTTTATGGCGGCCAGCGCGGCACGGCTTAAAGGCGTGCCCTTTCAAATCGCCCTCGATGCGACAGGCTCAATGTTTGCTGGGCATGGATTCGAAGTCCTGCTGCTTCAGAGGAAGCTTCTTGTGCCACTCGGCGGAAGCGTGGATGAATGCCTGAAAGATCGCACGCGAGGCGGCGTCACTTTCGTAGGTACGCTCGGGATGCCACTGTACGCACAAGACGAAGTGATCGTCGGCGGTGCCTTCGAAGGCTTCTTTTACGCTGTCGGTTGGGCTCCAGGCAGTGAGGCGCAAGCCGTCACCAAGAATGTGGGCGGCCTGATGATGACTGGAGTTGACGGCGATAGTGGGCGTGTCGCCAGCGGGCAATGTTCCTGCGGCTCGTAAGATCGACGCGAATTTCGAAGAGGGATCGATCTGCACGGAGTGCGCTTCGGCCACCCTGCGCCCAGCCTCGTGGTTCACGCCCGGCGGCAAGTCTTGATCGAGAGTGCCGGTGCGCCAGACGTTGAGCGACTGCAAGCCGTAACAGATACCGAAGATCGGCTTGCGCATATTGTAAGCATCCTGCAAAAGCAGCTCGTCAGTGTTGTCGCGCACAACGTCAGCGGCGGCGGTCTGCGGATGGCGGGTGGCTCCGTATTTTTCGGGATCGACGTCAGCGGGACTGCCGGGAAGAAGAACCCCGTCGCAGGTCTTCACCTTCTGCGCGATGGCTGACGGTTCCGCGTTCCCATCGATAATGACCGGTTCGCCTCCGGCTTCGCGGATGGCGTCTTCGTACTGCGGGAGGGCCCGCATGGCGTAGTTCGGGTCGGCAGAATTGGGAATAGGGATAGCGATACGCGGCTTCATGACACGACCGACGGGTTCGAGTTCACGTCCGTGGCCAACTCAGGAGCAGATACTTTGGATCGCGAGTAATACATATCGGCCATCACTTCTTTGACGCGGGCCGCAAGCTTGTCCATTTCGCGGGGGACCATGCCTTTGGTCGAGATTGGCTCGCCGATGATCATCTCAACAATGCCAGGGCAGAGGTGAAAGCTGTTCATGGGCAGCAGTTCGTAGGTCCCGACCAGCACGATGGGCACAACCGGCGCTTGTGCCTTGATGGCCATGTAGAATGCGCCTCCCATGAAGTCCTGCAAGCGTCCATCGCGAGAGCGTCCACCCTCGGGAAAGATCACCAGCGGCATGCCCCTTCGCAGCGACTGACTCGCGTGGTTGAGGCTGCGCAGCGAGGCGCGGGCATCGCCCTGTTCGATGGGAATCTGCCCGGAGCGCGTCAAGTGCCATCCCATGAAGGGATAGCGAAACAGTTCGCTCTTGGCGAGAATTCGGAATTGCGTGGGCAAACTCGCGTAAAGCACAGGAATATCGAGCGCGGAGAGATGGTTTGAGGCGTAAACGACGGCTTGCGCTGGATCGATGTGCTCGAGACCTTCGATGTTCACGCGAACGAAGGTGGTCTTAAGAATCATGCGCGACCAGGTACGGGCAAACCAGTGCTGTATGCGTCCGTCGCGATCAACGAACGACGACAGTAGCGACAGGCTGCCCATGATCGCTGTGTAAAGGTAGATCAGAGGTACGAAGATGCAGTAGGAGCGCAGGCGGCTGAAGAGACCGCTATTCGCTCTTCGCTTTTCGCTTTGATCGATGTAAGCCATGTTTAGGCCGCGATTCCCAACATCTTCATCGTATCGCCGACCAGGAAGATGGAGCCCGTCACCACAATGATTTCATTTGGCGGCGTGACTTCGAAGGAACGCGCGAGCGCAGCGGCGACGGTTTCCTCGGGAACTATTGTGGCGCCGGTGCGCGAGCCAGCCTGCAGCAATTTCTCGGTGCTAGCGGCGCGAGGATTTTCGATGTGGGTCACGATGACGCGTTCGGCAGTGGGAAAGAGGATGTCGGCCATCTCCTGAATCGCTTTGTCTTGCATGGCGCCGAAGACAAGGGTGAATGTTCGATCGGGAAACGTTTCGGAGAGTGCGGAGCGCAGCGCCCAAGCTCCTGCGGGATTGTGAGCAACATCGAGGACGAGCGTGTGCTGGTGCGTGACGGGCGATGGCGGAATAACCTGAAAGCGTCCGGGCCAGTGGGTTTGGCGAATGCCCTGCTCGATCTGCTGCGGCGTGACCTTGAAGCCGAATTTCCCGAGTTCCTCGGCCGTAGCAATGGCCAGTGCAATGTTGCGAAATTGATGGCGGCCAAACAGTGGCGAGTCCACGAGAATTTCGTCGCCCATCACGCTTAAGGGATAACGATTGCGGCCGGGCGCGAACGTGACATGCGCGGCAAGAAATTCGGCGGCGCCGGGCGAGACGGGTGGGGTGTATTTCACCGCACTGACTCCGGTGGCATTGCGTTCAAGGATCGTGTTGCCGATGACATCGTTGGCCTCGGGATGCTGCGGCAACGTGACCACCAAGCCGGTTTCGCGAATGATTCCGGCCTTCTCGCGGGCAATTTCGCCGATGGTGTTGCCCAGGTATTTCTGGTGGTCGAGCGAGATGTCGGCGATGACGGAGATCAGCGGGTCGACGACGTTGGTGGCGTCGAGGCGGCCACCCATGCCCACTTCGAGGACAGCGATGTCAACCCCAACACTCGCGAAGTACTCGAAAGCCATAACGGTGAGCATCTCGAAAAAGCTGGGATGCCAGGGGAGTTTTTCGGCGTGCATCAGTTGCTGCGCGGTGCGCTCGACGCGGTCGTAGATGGTACTGAACTCAACGTCCGAGATGGCCTCGCCATTGACGCGCATGCGCTCGTTGATCCGCACCAGATGCGGCGAGGTGTAGAGCGCGGTCTTGTATCCGGCGGCGAGCAGGATGGACGATAAGGTCGCGGCAGTCGAGCCTTTGCCATTGGTCCCAGCGATAAGCACGCTCGGGAAACGGCGCTCGGGATCGCCCATGGCGGCGAGCATTTCGCGCACATAGGCGAGGTCGAACTTGTGCGAGGGAGTCGCGGCTAGCTCGTGTCCGAGGGCGTAAAGCTGCTCGACTGTGGCTTGGTAGGTCATGGGCAACTAGTCAGAGTACATCAGGCAGCCGAACGGTTGACGACACGCTCCAAGGCCTCCCGTATCAAGCGGGTGTAGGGAATCCCGCGTTCCTTAGCCCTTGCCTTAAGAGCGGCGAGCAGTTGGGCGGGCAGGCGCATGTTGATCTGCTTGTCTTTCCTGGCAAACTCGAAATGGACCCGCCGGAATTGCGAATAGTCTAAGTCTGAGAGGTCTTGGGCCAGAAACTGTTCCGCAGCTTCGTCGGTGATGAGTCTAGGCACTTTCTTCTTCTTCGTTTTTTTCATAAGAAACGACCTCCTTCGCGTGCATGTAACGAGCCGACACCGGTCGAATTAATTGCTGGCGATCTTTGGTACGCAGCGTAAACGCGACGTAAACATAGCGTCCCACGCGAGTCCTTCCTATGGCGATCAATCTTTCCTCGGCATGCGAGTGCTTCAGATCAGGTGCAACCAACGGATCATCCGCAAACACATCCTCTATTTCTAGAATCGAGACGCCATGCTTCTGGCACTTGGCGCGGTTACTCCTATCCCAATCGAATCCGTGAGCCGTTAGAGCCATCGTATCAGTACGCTATGCAAATGTATATACAATCATCAACTATGAAGTCACGGTCTCCAGCCCCTGACTTTTCAGCCTAATTTCCTGCCAGTTCGTTCTTCACCGTCTCGCTGACGAGCTTGCCGTCGACGCGGGCGCCACCGAATTTCGCCATGACATTTTTCATCACGGTGCCCATGTCTTTCATCGTCGGAGAGCCCATTTCCGCGATGGTGGCCTTCACAGTGGCGACGATGTCGTCCTCGCCCAGCGCCTTGGGCATGTAGGTTTCGATGATGGTGATCTCCTCGGCCTCTTTCCTGGCAAGCTCGGGGCGGTTGCCCTTCTCGAAGGCCTCGATGGAGTCTTTGCGCTGCTTGATGAGCGTGCTGAAGACCTGCAGCTCCTCTTTTTCGTCGAGGACGGCGCGCTTGTCGATCTCCTTATTTTTGAGGGCGCTTTTCATCATGCGTAGCGTGGAGAGCCGCAGTTCCTCTCTCTTTCTCATGGCGTCAATCATGTCTTTCTGCACTTGCTCGGTCAAACTCATGCGGCAATTATAGTGGCTTGTCCACAGGGTGGGGCTATATCATGGATATCCGGCGCATCTTCGAGTCGTAGCCGGATACTCTACGAGCAAAGGTGGCAGCCATGCTACGTAAAACCAGGCTTTTTACTCCCGGTCCTACTCCTCTTCTTCCAGCAGCCCAGCAGGCCATCGCCGCGGCGGACATGCATCACCGCACGGCGGAGTTTCGCGAGATATTTACCCGCTCGCTGGCGGACCTGAAGACGTTCATTGATACGCAGAACGATGTGCTGATCCTGGCGGCATCAGGCAGCGGAGCGATGGAAGCGTCGGTGTCGAACCTGACTTCGCCCGGCGACAAAGTTGTCGTGCTGACGGCCGGCAAGTTCGGTGAGCGGTGGCGCGATATTGCCAAGGCGTTCGGTTGTCAGATAGAGCTGGTGTCGGCCCCGTACGGGCAGACGTTTGATCTCAACGAAGTGAAGTCGAAGCTCGACAGTGCGCGCGTGCTCTACATGCAGGCCACCGAGACCTCGACGGGTGCACGCCATGACGTGAAGGGTGTGGCTTCGTTGCTGAAAGGCACCGACACGTTGCTGGTGGTGGACGCGATCACCGGCCTCGGTACGACCAAGTTTGACGTGGACGGCTGGGGGATCGACATCATCATAGGCGGCTCGCAGAAGGCAGTGATGATTCCTCCGGGGCTCGCGTTTCTTGCGGTGAGCGAGCGCGCGTGGCAACGGATGGAAACGACCAAGAATCCGCGCTACTACTTCGATCTACGCAAAGAACGCAAGGCGGCGGCGAAGGGCGAGTCGGCATTTACTCCGGCGACGGCATTGATTGCGGGACTGCTGGCGTCGCTGGATTTCATTCGCAAGTCGGGCAAAGGCGACTTGGCGGCAGGGCGCGATGCGCTCATCCACAATGCCGAAACTTCGGCCGAAATGGTACGCGCTGGGGCGAAGGCGCTGGGCCTGGAGTTATTTGCACCCACTTGTCCTGCGGCCGCGGTCACTGCAGTGTTGCCACCGCCGGGCGTGGATTCAAGCGCGCTGGTGAAAGAGTTCCGCGAGCGCTTTGCGATGGTCGTGGCCAACGGGCAGGGCGAAATGAAGGGCAAGATGATCCGCATCGCGCACCTGGGCTATTACGACTACCTCGATGCCATTGGCGTGATTGGCGCGCTGGAGCAGGTGTTATTGCAGGTGGCTCCGTCGCACCGGTTCGAGCTGGGTGCAGGGGTACGCGCACTGCAGGAGACGTATGCCGAGCAGTTTGCGGCGGTGAAGGCGTAGAGCGGTTGTCAGTCGCCGGTTGTCAGTTGTCGGAAAAAACCTCGCAGGGGCACGGCTAACGCCGTGCCCTTAAAGGGATGCAGGAAGCTAGTTCTTCAGTAGGCTGCAAATGCTCCTCTAACAAGAAACTCCTGGAAAGTTATTAAGGGGCCTCATCATGAAGATCGTAGTCGCTGAAAAAGTTGCACCTTCCGCGCTCGCCGTATTCAAAGAGCAGTCCGACTGGACTGTCGTGACTCCCGAAAAAGACGCACTCGCTGCGGAGTTGGCCGAAGCGGAGGGTATGCTAGTGCGCTCGGCGGTGTTCGTCGATGCCGCCATGATGGACAAAGCTCCGAAGCTACGCGTCATTGGGCGCGCGGGAGTGGGCGTGGACAATATCGACCTCGACGCTGCCACTAAGCGCGGCATCGTGGTGATGAACACGCCGGGTGGCAATGCTATCGCTGTGGCCGAGCATACTCTGGCATTGATGTTGGCGCTGGCTCGTCATCTGACGCGTGCTGATGCCACTACGCATGCAGGCAAGTGGGAGAAGAAGTCGCTGCAAGGCACGGAGCTGCGTGCCAAAACGCTGGGCATCGTGGGCTTGGGCAAGGTCGGCATGGAAGTGGCCAAGCGGGCGCAAGCGTTCGGCATGAAGGTCATCGCGCACGATCCTTACGTCGCGGCCAGCCTGGCGCAACAGTTGCAGATTGCGATGGTTCCGCTGGACGAGCTGTTCGCAACTGCTAACTACATCACGCTGCATGTGGGCCTGACTCCGCAGACGCAGGGCATGATCAATGCGGCGAGTCTTGCTCAGATGAAACAAGGCACGCGGCTGGTGAACTGCGCACGCGGCGAGTTGCTCGACGACGCGGCGGTGGTGGCGGCGCTGCAATCGGGCCAACTGGGGGGAGCGGCACTCGATGTGTTTCGCGACGAGCCACTCAAAGACTCGCCGTACCATAACGCGCCGAACGTCATTTTGACGCCGCACATTGCGGGCTCGACCAACGAGGCGCAGGACGCCGTCGGGGTGCAGATCGCGATGCAGGTGCGCGAGTACCTGCTGAAGGGCGTGATCCAGAACGCGGTCAACGTGCCGTCGGTGACGTTTGAAGAATACGAAGAGATGCTGCCCTACATCGGGCTGGCGGAACGACTGGGAACGTTCCTGGCGCAGTCGGGCGAGAACGGCGTGGAGGAGATCGGCATCGGTTACGGCGGAAACATCTCGGAGTGGAAGACTGACCTGATCCGCAATGCTGCTGTGGCGGGCGTGCTCAATCAGATGGCGCACGAGAAGGCCAACCTGGTGAACGCGGCGTCGATTGCCGGGGAGCGCGGAATTCGCCTGAACGAGCGCAAGAATCCGCCGTCTTCGCGCGGATCGGCGGTGAATGTGTTGACGGTGACCCTTAAGACCAGCCAACAGACGCGCACGGTTTTAGGAACGGTGTTGCACGGTACGTCTCCGCGACTGCTGCGTATCGACGAGATCGACGTCGAGGCGCCGTTGCAAGGCAACATTATTTACCTACGCAACCGTGACGTGCCGGGCGTGATTGGCCGCGTGGGAACGGTGCTCGGCGAACACAAAGTCAACATCGCGAACTTCTCCCTGGGACGTGCCGAGCAGGCGAAGGAGACGCGAGGAGCTGTGGCCGTCGTACAGGTGGACAGCGAAATCAGCGATTCGGTCCTTCAGGACCTGCGCAAGATCGAGGCGGTGGAAGTGGCCAAGGCGATACGGTTCTAGGACAGTTGTCAGTTGGCAGACAAAACTAAAAACAAAAAGCAAAACGCGCCGGAGGGCATCCGGCGCGACGTTATTTCCGCAAGTTTATTAGTGGGTCGCGGTAACTCCGCTAGCTTTTGCAGCAACCGCAAGTCGGACTTCAGCCCGCTTGAGCGCGTTCAACGTAACATCGTAGTCGAGATCAGGGGCAGGATTCCTCAGTGCTTCCTTGGCTCTTGCCTTAGCTTCCTGCGCGCGTTTCACGTTGATGTCCTGTGCGCGTTCGGCAGTTTGTGCAAGGATGGTCACCTGGTCGGGCAGTACCTCGGCAAATCCCCAGGCTACCGAAAGATTCTCGGTCGTGCCGCCATGCCTGTAGGTGATCTCGCCGATCATTAACTCGGTGATCAATGGGGCGTGCCCGGGCAACACTTCGAGGTAACCGGCTTTGCCCGGAATCTCCACTTCCTCGGCCCGCTCGCGCACCAGCAGCTTTTCGGGCGTGACAATCTCGAGTTCGATTGCGTCTGCCATGACGGTTATGCCGTGGCCTTCATCTTCTCGGCCGCTTCCAGCACCTCATCGATGCCGCCCTTGAGGAAGAACGCCTGCTCGGGAACGTCGTCATACTTGCCGTCGACAATTTCCTGGAAACCGCGAATCGTGTCTTCCACCTTCACGTACTTTCCTTTGAGGCCGGTAAACTGCTCGGCCACGAAGAAGGGCTGCGAGAAGAAGCGCTGGATCTTGCGGGCGCGTGAAACAGTGAGCTTCTGGTCTTCGCTGAGCTCGTCGATACCCAGAATGGCGATGATGTCCTGCAGGTCCTTGTAGCTCTGCAGAATCTCTTTTACGGCCTGGGCGGTGTTGTAATGCTTTTCGCCTACGATGCGCGGATCGAGAATGCGCGAAGTCGATGCGAGCGGATCGACTGCGGGATAGATGCCCAACTCGGCGATCTGCCGCGAGAGCACCGTCGTCGCGTCAAGGTGAGCGAACGTCGTCGCCGGAGCGGGATCGGTCAAGTCGTCGGCCGGCACGTAGACAGCCTGCACCGAGGTAACCGAGCCCTTCTTCGTCGAGGTGATGCGCTCCTGCAACTCGCCCATTTCGCTGGCCAGGTTGGGCTGGTATCCCACGGCTGAGGGCATACGGCCGAGCAGCGTGGAGACTTCCGAACCCGCCTGGGTAAAGCGGAAAATATTGTCGATGAAGAGCAGAGTGTCAGAGCCTTCTTCGTCGCGGAAGTATTCAGCGACGGTGAGGCCGGTCAGCGCGACCCGCAGACGCGCTCCGGGGGGTTCGGTCATCTGGCCGTAAATCAGCGCGGCCTTCGACTTCTCGGGCTCCTTAATGTTGACGACGCCCGACTCCTGCATTTCGAGCCAGAGATCGTTGCCCTCACGGGTGCGCTCACCGACACCAGCAAACACCGAGAATCCGCCATGCTGCAGCGCGACATTGTTGATGAGCTCCATGATGACGACCGTCTTGCCCACACCAGCACCGCCGAACAGGCCGATCTTTCCGCCCTTCAGGAAGGGCTGGATGAGGTCGATGACCTTCACGCCGGTCTCGAACATCTCCGCCGTGGTGGACTGCTCGTCGAATGCCGGCGCAGCACGATGGATGGGCATGCGCTTTTCGGCGTTCACCGGGCCCAGCTTATCCACCGGCTCGCCAATCACGTTGAGCACGCGGCCCAAGGTCGCCTTGCCCACGGGAACCGTGATGGGGCCGCCGAGGTCGATGGCTTTCATGCCACGCACCATGCCGTCGGTTGGTTCCATGGCAACGCAGCGCACGCGGCCTTCGCCGAGCTGCTGCTCGACTTCGAGGATGACGTTAATGGGAAACGGCGTGGTGAATCCGTCGCCTACCACGCGCAGCGCGGAGTAAATGGGCGGCAGATGGTGTTCGGCGAACTGCACATCCACCGCAGGGCCGGCAATTTGAATGACGTGTCCAATGTTCTCTGACATGATTTCGCTCTTCGGTACTAGTAATTAGCTTTAGCTCTTACAGCGCCGCTGCGCCGCTGACGATCTCGATAATCTCCTTCGTGATGGCTGCCTGGCGGACCCGGTTCAGGGTGAGCGTCAGCGAGTCAATCACGTCGTTGGCATTGTTGGTGGCCGAATCCATAGCGGTCATGCGGGCCGCATTCTCAGCGGCAACCGATTCCAACAAGCTCTGATAAATCTGAATCGTGACGTAGCGCGGCAGCAGGTCGGTCAGTAACTCTTCCGGCGGCTGCTCGTAGATGTAGTCCACCGGCGCGGTCGCGAACTTAACGGCCTCGCGGTCCATATCTGTCGTCTCCGGAGCGTGCAGGCTTACGCCCGCGGTACGGGCAGCCTCTCCCATGCGCTCACGCGTTTCGGCCGAGAAGTCTTCTGCCTGGGTCACGACACGCCGCCCAATGTCCTGCACCGGAAGGATGCGCTGCACGATCACGCGCTGCGAGATGACGGACTTGAACTCATTGAAAATCAGGTACACGCCGTCGATCTCTTCATTGCAATAGCGCTTGATGATCTTGTGAGCGACTTCCTCGACTGCATCGAACTCGATCTTGCCAAGAATGTTCACATACTCGCCGACAATCTGCACTCGTCCCGCGCGCATCGGTGATTCCGGGTCGGCCACGGGAAAACGGCGGCGCAGGAAGTCCCGACCCTTGCGACCGATTGCCACCACATCGATGTTCTTGTCTTTCAGGTATTCCACAAAGCGCAAGGGCGCTTTCAGGACGTTGGTGTTGAACGCACCTGCGAGTCCGCGATCGCCGGTGACGATGATGATCAGGACAGTCTTCTCGGGCCGAGTCTCGCGCAACAGCGGATGCAGCGGCATGCCGGTGTCGGGATCGACCAGCTCGGAACGGCTGACCACCGACTGCAAAACGTTGGTGAGCATCTGAGCGAACGGACGCGCCGCCAACGCGCGCTCCTGGGCGCGGCGCAGCTTGGCCGCCGAGACCATCTTCATGGCCTTGGTGATCTGCCGCGTGTTCTTCACGCTGCGGATGCGTCGCCGAAGATCGAGTACGTTTGCCATGGGACTCAGGCGCTCGCCTTGGCCATCGCGGCGCGCTCGCTGGCGAAGCGTTCCTTGTAGTCTTTGATGGTCCTGGTCATGTCGGCGCGAAGATCGTCATCGAGAATTTTCTTCTCTTCGATCGCCCGCAGAACGCCAGGATTGGCGGTATCCACGTAAGCGTACAGACCTTTTTCGAACTCGCGCAACTGATCGACTTCCATGTCGTCGAGCAGGCCCTGGGTTCCAGCGTAGAGGATAAGAATCTGCTTGGAGAACGGTAGCGGCGAGTACTGTCCCTGCTTCAGGATTTCGGTAAGGCGCTTACCGCGGGCCAACTGGTTCTGCGTCGCTTTATCCAGATCGCTGCCGAATTGCGAGAACGCCGCCAGTTCGCGGTACTGCGCGAGATCGAGGCGAAGGGTTCCCGCAACCTGGCGCATGGCTTTGATCTGGGCGCTGCCGCCGACGCGGCTGACCGACAAGCCGACGTTAACGGCGGGCCGAACGCCCGAGTTGAACAAATCGGTTTCGAGATAAATCTGGCCATCGGTAATCGAAATCACGTTCGTCGGAATGTACGCGGAAACGTCGCCGGCCTGGGTTTCAATGATAGGCAGCGCAGTAAGCGAGCCTCCACCGAGTTCGTTGCTCAGCTTCGCCGCGCGCTCCAGCAGGCGCGAGTGAAGGTAGAACACGTCACCGGGATAAGCTTCGCGTCCCGGGGGACGACGCAGCAACAACGAGATTTCGCGGTAGGCCACGGCGTGCTTGGAGAGATCGTCGTAGATGCACAGCGCGTGGCGCTTGCTGTCGCGGAAGTACTCGCCGATAGCGCACGCAGCGTAAGGAGCGATGTACTGCATGGGAGCCGGATCGGACGCCGAAGCGGAGACTACGATGGTGTATTCCATCGCGCCGTAATCTTCCAGCGTCTTGACCACCTGCGCTACGGACGAACGCTTCTGCCCGATGGCGCAGTAAATGCAGATCAGGTCGCGGCCCTTGCTGTTGATGATGGTATCGAGCGCAACGGCGGTTTTGCCGGTCTGGCGGTCGCCGATGATCAGTTCGCGCTGTCCGCGACCGATCGGAATCATCGAGTCGATGGCCTTGAGTCCGGTGGCCATAGGCTCTTTCACTGGCTGGCGGTTGATGACGCCCGGCGCGAGGCGCTCCACTTCATTGAATTGATCGGTTGCGATGGGGCCCTTGTCGTCGATAGGCTGACCGAGACCGTTGACCACGCGGCCGATCATGGCGTCGCCGACCGGAACGCTCATAATTCTGCCAGTGCGCTTGACTTCGTCGCCCTCTTGGATCTCGGTGTAGTCACCCAGTAGCACGGTTCCGACCTGGTCTTCTTCCAGGTTCATTGCGAGGCCGGCTACGTTGTGCGGGAAGGCGAGCAGTTCGCCAGCCATAACTTTTTCCAGGCCGTACACGCGAGCGATGCCGTCGCCCACGGACATGACCGTGCCGACTTCATCGACGGCGATCTTGGTTTCGTAATTATCGATCTGCTCGCGGATGAGCTTGGTGATCTCGTCTGCCTTGATCTGCGCCATATGATTCCAGTGGTCAGTGGCTGGTGGTCAGTAATGCTTGTGAGGCCATGCCGCCGACAAGTTAATTGATGAAAACGGTGAAACCAACTTTACTGCTAAGAATTCGAAAGCTGTTCTTTCAACTTCTGCAACTGCCCACGGATGGATCCGTCATAAATCGTGCTGCCTACGCGCACCAGTGCTCCGCCCAGAAGCTCGGGATTTGTGTTGTAACGCGCCCGCACTTTCTTGCCGGTTATATTCGCGACCTGCGACTCTAGCCCTTGCTTTTCGTCCGTGGAAAGCTGACGCGAGCTGGTGATATCGGCTTCCACAAATCCAAGCTGGGTGTTGAGTTCCGTCTCAAACTGGCGCGCAATCTGCGCCAGCATCGGGATGCGGCCGTGGTCAATCAGTATCGCGAAAAAATTCCGGATAGGGCGCAGGGTGCCGCTTTGGCTCGCGATCGCGTCCAGCAGCTTGCGCTTCTGTTCCGCCGGAATCGCGGGCGATTCCCACACCATGCGCAACTGGTCACTCTCACCTACGGCGGCAACCATGTCATTCACCTGCTGGATCGCGGTCGCGGGATCGATCTTCTGTTCGAGAACGACTTCCACCAGGGCGCGTGCGTACCGACTGGCAATAGCGGCCATGGTTACTCACCGTCCTTTCCCAGGCTCCCTACAAATTGGCGGACCAGCGCCTGGTCGGTGTTGTCATCGACCTTGATCTTGCGGGATGCGATGTCAACTGCGAGTGACGCAGCAAAACTTTTCAGATCGTGGCGGGCGCTGCGCGCGATCGCGGCAATCTCGGCCTCGGCCGCATCGACCACTTTGTGCTTATCTTCTTCCGCGGCCGCGCGGATGTGCTCCTCTTCTGTCGCCGCCTGACGCTCTGCCTCGGCGCGAATCTGACTGACTTCGCTATCGAGCTTCGCCAGGCGCGATTCAATATCGCCCAGCCGGCGCGATGCCTCAGCGCTGGCAGCCTGGGCTTCCATGAGGGCTTTCTTGATTGTGTTGGTGCGCTCGCGGAAGATCTGCGGCAGCCGCGACTTCAGCAGCATCCAGAAGAAGAGAGCGAGAAAAGCGAAGTTCGCAGCCATCGAGACCCAGTACATGCCGTGGGGCCCGATACCAATCATCCGTCCGAGTTTCTGGACCACCGAAGAGTATTTGAACTCAGCGTGCTCTTCGTGGTGTTCACCCTCTTCGGAGTGCACAGCTGCCTCGGACGCCTTCGTGAGGTCATTGCCGACAGCGGTGTCAGGATTGACCGGCTGCTCTGGTTTCGTCTGGTTGGCCGATTGCGGCGCGGCAGGTTCCGCAGGCTTTCCAGTGTCTTGCGCCGCGATGACGCCCAAGGAAATCGAAATGGCAAACAGTACAACGAAGGCGACTTGCCGAATCCTTCTAGCCGTCATGACTGCCCCACTGCTGAGGCGATGCCTGTAGGTTTCAACACCGTCCGAATGATTTCTGTAGCCAGCCGGTCGGCCTCGCCTTGAAGAGACTGGCGCGCTTCTGCCATGTCCTTTTCCATAGCGACACGGGCCTCGCGAATTTGCTGCTGGGCGCGCTCGCGGGCTTCGGCCACTGCGGCCGCGCGTACCTTTTGGGCAGCTTGCCGGCGGGCATCCTGCGCTTTGAACACCACCAACCGCGCTTCGCGCAGACGATTCTCGTATTCCTCGGTCTTGGCCTCAGCGGCGGCGATGTCAGCACGCGCCTTGAGCACGGCGCCTTCGGTGCGCTCGCGCCGCTGTTCGAGAACGCGCTTCAGCGGCTTGCCCACCAGGGCGCTATAAAGGGCATAAAGCAGTAAAAATAGGGTCGCGGTCGGGACCGCGCCGAGCAGTAAATCGCCCACTTGTCTGAGTAGAGGATCCATTTCTGGTTCGTGAATTCCCGCGGCTGAAGGCGTACAGAGGGCGCTAGGAAAACTGTGGAACTAAAAACGGTAACAGACGCTCTAAGGCAAAGTCAACGAAGGTTCTTGCCCGTGCCACAAAGGTTGCAGAATCGCCGTTTTGGAACTCGAGGAGGGCATGGAAAACCTGGCTGGACAAGACATTCTAAACCGCGAAACGAACGACTTGGGCCCAGGTCGTGCCGATAAGCCCAAACGGTTCAGCGGAAGCCTCGAAAAGTTGGTATGGCGGCAAACAACCGGAGAGAGGCACCTGCGGATAGGGCGATGGCCGACTGCATGTCGCCTGTTTTCAGCGAGTTGTAAATCTGTCACATCATGGCTACAACCCTAAGAAAATCAGCAGGTTAACGGGATTAATCCTTGACATTTCCACAGGCGGAGTTACGATTAAGTATCACCTCCGATCCATTTCAGGATCGAGTGGGCCCGAAGCCAAGGAATCGTCACCGCTCTTTGGCATCAGGCCCATTTTATTTGCCGCGGTATCGTTCGACTTGCTTTGCGTAACCAGCCTGTAGAATGACGGATTGCAGTCCTGAATCCGACACATGCGATCAAAAATACTTTTTGCCCTGGGGCTGGCGTTTTGTCTAACGCCGTGGGCTTCGCCTCCGCTTGCGCTGGTCGCCGGGCTGGTTTTCGGCGCTATCGCCAGTCATCCTTACCCGGGCGAATCGAAACAGATCTCGAAATACCTTCTGCAGGCCGCGGTCGTTGGGCTGGGTTTCGGCATGAACCTCCAGCAGGTGTTGCGTGCCGGCCGCAGCGGGTTCGTTTACACGGCCGTAGGGATCGCCTTCGCCCTGATGGTCGGAACCATAATCGCCAGACTTGTGAGGGTAGAGCGCCGTGCTGCCTTTCTGATCTCGACCGGTACCGCTATTTGCGGAGGCAGCGCCATCGCCGCCGTCGGTCCCGTAGTCGGCGCCACGGAAGACGAGATGTCGGTCTCGCTGGGAACGATCTTCCTGCTGAATTCGGTGGCGCTGCTGACCTTTCCGGCCATCGGGGCCGCATTAAAGCTTTCGCAGTCACAGTTCGGCTTGTGGGCAGCGCTGGCGATTCACGACACCAGTTCGGTGGTCGGCGCTTGCGCGAAATATGGCACGGCGGCGCTTGCCGTAGGGACCACTGTGAAACTGGCGCGCGCCCTCTGGATTGTGCCGATCACGGTTGCAACGGCCATACGCACGGGCAGCAAGACGCGCATCCATTGGCCATGGTTCATCCTGTTCTTTTGCCTGGCCGCAATGGCCAACACCTATCTCTTGGCGGGATTGCCCGTCTATCACTTGCTGAGCAGCTTGGGGAAATTGATGCTGATCTTCACGCTATTTCTGATCGGTGCAACTCTTTCCCCGGCGGCCCTGCGAAAAGTCGGCCCACGACCGCTCATACAAGGCGTTCTGTTGTGGATCATTGTAGGAGTCACCAGCCTGATGGCGATTCGCGCAGGATGGATCAGCATCTAAAACGAGCATGTCCGAAGAGTCCAATCCTTGAACTTCAAGAAACTGTTTAGCGCAGTCACCGTAAACCTATCGCTCGCACTTCTGTTGACGCTTTCAGGCGCCAGCCAAACGCCTGCTCCCGCTCAGACTGAGCCACAAGTCTCGCGTCCTGCAGTGCACTCGCACCGGCCGCTGGTCCGTGAATCCGGGGCCACCGCCGAGTTTTGCGCAAGTTGCGTGCAGAACAACTTGACCTACCTTGCGGGACCGGCTCTTCACGGACGCGGCAGCGGAACAGAAGACGAACATCGTGCGGCACAATTCATCGCCGGTAAGCTGAAGGCGTATGGATTGGCGCCAGCGGCGGGCGATGGGCAGTTCATTCAGACACCAATCTTGCGCTCGAGAGAAGTAATCGGCAACCCCACACTTACCGTCGAAGGAAACACGGATGGCGCAAAAGCGCTAGTGCTGACCCACGGCAAACAGATCGCACTCTCCGGTCTCCCCGGCGTGCCGCTCTCAGCGCCATTGCAAAAGCTTGATTTGAGTGGCGAAAACCATGTAACTCCAAATGTCATACCCGACTCGGCTGTGCTGGTGAAACTGAAGCCCGGCACCACCATGGAGGTGGCCCGGCAGGTCCTTGAGCCGTATCGCGGTGGGAAGGCGGCGCTGATCATAGTGGAATCGTCTCCCGAGTGGCAACATGTGTTCGACATGTTGGCGAAGCATCCACCGCAGCTATCGGAACAGATTGGGGAGAAAGAAAAGCAAGAAGGGACTCGTGTCCCGCAGGTCCTGGCGAAGCCGGAGAGTTTCGACCAGCTTTGGTCGGAGCCGGATGGCTCGATGCTCCATCTGCACGCGAAGCTGACCCCCTGGAAGACCGCAAACACCTGGAACGTGCTTGCCAAAATTGAAGGGACGAGCGAGGAGCAGCAGGTCATCCTGCTCAGCGCGCACCTCGATCACCTCGGCGTCGTCAACAGAGAAACGTATCCCGGCGCGGATGATGATGCGTCAGGAACCGCGGCAGTGATGGAGTTGGCGCGCGTGCTGGCCAAGGAGCCCAGGCCAAAGCGGACTATCATCGTCGCGCTCTGGGGCAGTGAAGAAACAGGACTAATAGGGGCACGCTACTTTCTGCAGAATCCAACCTTTCCGCCGAAGAATATCGTCGCCAACCTGGAGTTCGAGATGATTGGCCGCCCTGATCCAAAACTGAAACCCGATGAACTGTGGCTAACGGGATGGGACCGCACCAACCTTGGACCTGAGTTGGCACAACAAGGCGCGAAACTCGTCGCCGATCCACATTCAGAGCAGAAGTTCTTCACGCGTTCGGACAACTATGCTCTGGCGAGGGACGGCATCGTCGCACAGACGGTATCGAGCTTCGGCCTGCACAAGGATTATCATCAACCCACCGACACCGTGGACAAGATTAATTTCCCGCACATGGATCAAGCCATCGCGTCGATGATCGGGCCGGTGACGTGGCTGGCGAACAGCGACTTCACGCCGGAATGGGTGGAAGGTAAAAAACCGTAATCGGAATGTAGGTGGACTGATGCGATGGTTGCTCATCTTGGCGTTCATGTTGTGCACACTGGGTTCAGCGATTGGACAGGAAGTCGCTCTGACGTTTGACGATTTGCCGTCTCACGGCGCGCTGCCGCCGGGAGTCACACGGCTCGATGTGGCAAAGAGCATCATTGCGACGCTAAAAGCGGCGAAGGCGCCGCAGGTTTACGGCTTCGTCAACGCGGTGAAACTGGAGCAGGTCCCGGCAGACATGGCGGTGCTGAAACAGTGGCGGTCCGCCGGGTATATGCTCGGCAACCACGGGTACACGCACATGAGTCTGAACGACAACACGGTTGAATCATTTGAGAGAGACATTGCGAAGAACGAGCCGGTGTTGCAGTCGTTGATGGGCAACGAAGATTGGCATTGGTTTCGCTACCCATTCTTGTGGGAAGGCGACACGCTCGAGAAACGAAATGCCGTGCGCGCGTATCTGAAAGACCATGGTTACCGGGTGGCCCAGGTGACTCTGGATTTTGCAGACTACGCGTGGAATGAACCCTATTCCAGGTGCGTGGCGAAGAACGACCAGCAGTCTATCGAGTGGCTCAAGTCGAGTTACCTCGATACCGCGCAACGGTACATCGACCTCGACCAGAAGATGTCGCAGATGGTGTTCGGGCGAGACATAAAGTACGTGATGCTGCTGCACCTGGGCGGATTCGACGCTGTGATGCTGCCCCAGTTGCTCGATTTGCTGAAGCAAAAAGGATTCAAGCTGGTGACCCTACAAGAGGCGGAAAGCGACCCGGCTTACCAGAGCAATCCTGACCTACCTCTGAAATACGGAGGCTCTTTGCCGGACCAGATGATGGAAGCAAAGCATCTGAAGTACCCGCCAGTAACGCCGAAGCCGATGAAGGAACTGGCCGCGATCTGCCAGTGACCGAACGTCAGATTTCCAGCACGGTGGAGAGTTCTTCCCACTCTTCGATCATCTTTGCGAGGTCAGTGCGCGATTGGGCAAGCAAGTCAACCTGTCGTTGAGTCTCTTCGGGGCTGACGAAGGACTGCAACGCGTGCTCACACTTGGCAATCTGTGCTTCCATATCTGCGATTTCGCTCTCAAGCTGCTGACAGCGCTCCTGCAATTGCTTCATCCTGATCGGATTCAGCCGCTTGCGAGGCTCGTCTTTCAGCGCAGTGTAGCCGGGCACATCTGACAATGTAGGAGCGCTCGCTACCTTGGCGATCTCACTGTCTTCCCCCTCGGCGGCCCTTTGCTTACGCCACAGATAGTCTTCATAATTGCCGGGGAAAACTTCAACCCGTCCGTCGCCGATTTCAAACACGCGCGTCGCCAGCTTATCGATGAAATAGCGGTCGTGCGAGACGAAGACCACCGTTCCGTTGTACTTCTCCAGCGACTCCAGTAACACGTCCTTCGCGCGCATGTCGAGATGGTTGGTAGGCTCGTCAAGCAGCAGGAAGTTCGAGGGATGCAGCAGCATGCGCGCCAGCGCATAGCGATTGCGCTCGCCGCCAGAGAGCACGCCAATGGGCTTGAACACGTCGTCTTCGGAGAACAGAAAGCAGCCGAGCAACCCGCGCAGCTCATTCATGGTCTTCTGCGGAGCAACGTCCGACAGGTCGTCAAGCATGCGGCTCGCGGGGTCAAGCTCCTTGTACTGGTCCTGCGCAAAGTAGTCGGGCTCAACGTTATGACCCAACTTCAGCGAACCTTCGGACAGAGGCTCGATTCCCGTCAGCAGCTTAATCAGCGTCGATTTGCCGGCGCCATTCACGCCAACTAACGCGACACGATCTCCGCGCTGAATCGTGAAATTGACATCGCGAAAGACTTCTTTCGGCCTGTAGCTCTTGGCGACATCCGAACATTCGACAACCGTGCGGCCGCTCGGATTGGGCTGCGGAAACGAGAAGTGAATGGTCTTCTCTTCCGGCGGAATCTCGATGCGCTCGATCTTTTCCAGCTCCTTGATGCGGCTTTGCACCTGCTTCGCCTTGGTCGCCTGGTAACGAAAGCGATTGATGAAGGCCTCAAGCTGTTCGATGCGCTCGCGCTGGTTCTTGTAGGCGGCGACCAGCTGATCGCGGCGATCCTGTTTCTGTTGCAAGTACTTTTCATAGTTCCCGCTATAGAAGTGAACACCCTTGTTCCAGATCTCGATGATGCGATCGACCGTTACGTCGAGAAAGTACCGATCATGCGAGATGAGCACATACGAGTACGGATATTGCAGCAGGTAGCCCTCAAGCCAATTTCGGGTTTCGAGATCAAGATGGTTCGTCGGCTCGTCGAGCAACAGCAGGTTCGGCTTCGACAACAGTAGCTTCGCGAGCGCAATGCGCATCTGCCAGCCACCGGAAAACTCCTCGGTGTAGCGTGTCCAGTCTTCCTTGCGAAAACCGAGGCCGTCGAGAACCGTGCCGACCTGTGCGTCGAGCGCATAGCCGTCGTGCACGCGAAAATGGCTGGAGATTTCGTGATAGCGGTCGGAAACTTGCTCGTACTCGCGCGACGCCGGGTCGAGCTCGCCCATCTTATGAGCGAGTTCCTCCATCTCCGTTTCCATCGCCTGAAGGTCGCTGAACACCGACATGCACTCATCGAAAACAGTCCGGCCTTCAAGGCGCAAACCGTCCTGAGGCAGATAACCGAAAGTCGTGTGCTTGGCGGAGGTGATCGACCCGTAATCGAGCGACTCGATGCCACCAAGAATTTTTAGCAGCGTGGACTTGCCGGTACCGTTCGCGCCCACTAGCCCGACCTTGTCGTTGGGCGTGATGAGCCAGTTGAGATTTTCGAAAAGCAGTTTGGGGCCGAATCTTTTTCCGGCGGAGGAAAGCTGGATCATAGCGAGGCGCTAGTTGGACTTCTTCTGGCCCCGGATGATGCGCTCATCGATGGGCTTGCGCCCGGCGAAACCCTCGGTTGTGCTGTGCCAGTGGGTGATTTCCTTCTCGCCGAGTTTCCAGCACAGCAGGACCACCTCATCACCGACCACGCACGGGAAATCGAGCAGGCCGATGTCGAGGTCTTTCACCTGTACGCCGGCCGCGTCGATCTCAGCGACCGCGTCTTTGGCGCGCTGGATCGCTCGTTCGCGTTCACCTTTGCGGTGATTGACCGCGACCACGTTGACGAAGGTCCCGCCATTCATGAAGATGCGACCCCGCAGCGCTTCGAGTTCGGCATCTACTTCTTCAATTAGCGCCTTGGCCTGCATGGCCGAGCGCAGCAACGACTCCAGTACGGGCAGCAAAACCTGAGCTTCCGAAAGTGTGAAAGTGCGCGACATGTCATCGCCTGACTGGCCGATTTCTTCCTGGTCGGCGGCCTTCTGGCGTCCGACCGCGCGGCGACGGTATTCCCGCAAATCGGACCAATAGCGCGGAATGCGCCGCAAATACTTTTCCCTGGGACGCCTGCGTTGGCGGGTGCGAATAATCACTGGATTTCTAACATTCTATCAAGAGCCACCCGCGCCCACCTCTTGACGCTGTTTTTTACCCTGATTGGATTCACTACATTCCCCTCCACCAGGTTTTCCAGCGCCCAGCAGAGGTGCTGCGGCGAGATGCGAAACATGGTAGTACAAAGACAACCCGAATTGTCCAAAGTAATGACGTGCTTATTCGGGTACTCCTTCGCCAGGCGGTTGATCAGGTGAATTTCCGTGCCGATGGCGAACGCGCTACCCGCTGGCGCTTCCTTCACACGCCTGATGAGGTAATCGGTCGAGCCGATGCCATCGGCCTTCTGGCAAACCTCCCAACGGCATTCGGGATGGACAATGACCTGCATGCCGGGATAAGTCGCGCGAACCTTGTCCACGTGCTCGGGCAGAAAGCGCTGGTGCACTGAGCAGTGTCCCTTCCACAAAATGACCTTTGCCTTGCGCAGGCGATCCGCAGTGAAACCTCCCTGAAGCTGGTACGGGTCCCACACCACCATTTCGTCGAGCGGAATGCCGCGTGCAAATCCTGTGTTGCGGCCCAGGTGCTGGTCGGGCAGGAAGAACAACTTCTCATTGCGCCGGAACGCCCAATCGAACGCACCCGTCGCGTTGGACGAAGTACAGACCATCCCCCCGCGTTCGCCGCAGAACGCCTTGATCGCGGCCGTCGAGTTCATGTAGGTAATGGGCGTAATGCCATGGCCTTCGTCGTCGGTCAGCCCAAGGTTGACGAACTGCTCCCACGCGTCCTCAACCTGGCCAATCTCGGCCATATCGGCCATCGAGCATCCGGCATTGAGGTCAGGGAGCACGACAGACTGGCCTTCGTGCGCCAGAATGTCGGCACTTTCCGCCATGAAGTGCACGCCACAGAAGACGATGTAGCGGCCTGCCGCTTGCGCCGCCATCTGTGAAAGGCGGTAGGAATCGCCGCGATAGTCGGCAAAACGAATGACTTCGTCGCGTTGATAGTGGTGTCCCAGGATGACGCACTCGCGCCCCAGGAAATTTTTCGCTTCCCGGATCCGCTCGTCCATCGAGTGGTCGGGGAGTACGAGATAGTTTTCCAGCGAACACGATGCCGCTTCCGTAATCGGTGCAGTTGCCACGTTAATGTCTCTGCCTTCAGTTCCGGCCGCGAGCTTCTCAATTGAGGGAAACTACGCCCCGAAACGGGGATGTTGAAAGCTAACCTGCTGCTCCAGTAGATCCACTACCCGCCACAGCGGGCCCGACCTACGGGGATGTTGAAGCTGCAGTTGACGCTTCTTTTACCACCTATTCAGATGCACCTGCGACAGCGTTTGTTACAAAATCGAGAACTATGTCACCTGACGCTGTAATGAGGCATCCTTGCTATTTTCACGCGCCGTTCAAGATTGTGCAAGTCGGACTCAGCCTCCGATGTGCACCATGGTTCGCGACGCCGGCACAAATCCCGGCTCTCCAATATGATGCCGCGCTTCCTTTTGATCCACCGCCTGCACGATGAAATCAGCCAATGCCTCATCACTTGCGCCGCTGGCCATCAATCCGCCGAGATCGTGCTCGCGAACCGAGAACAGGCACGTGCGAATCTTGCCGTCGGAGGTGACGCGAATCCGGCTGCACTGTCCACAGAAAGGGTTCGAGACCGGCGCGATGATTCCGATCTCTCCAATGCCGTCTTCGAAGTGGTACCGGCGGGCGGTCTCACTACGCTGATGCTCGATCTCGCGTAACGGCATGAACTCCGCCATGCGCCGAAGGATCTCTTCTAGAGTTACAACGATCTCCGGAGACCACACGCGGTCTTCTTCCAGCGGCATGAACTCGATGAAGCGCACCACCACGCCTTCTTCGCGCGCAAAACGTCCGAACCCCGCAATCTGGTCGTCGTTGAAGCCGCGCATCAACACGCAATTCACCTTCACGGGATTCAGCCCTGCATGCTGGGCCGCGCGAATTCCCGCCAGCACTCGCTCGTATCCATTGGGCACACGAGTAATCCGCGCGAAGGTTTCAGGTTCAACAGCATCCATCGAGACGGTCACGCGGGAGAGCCCCGCGTCGGCCAACGGCTGTGCCAGTTCCGCCAGCAAGTGCCCATTGGTCGTGATCGCGATATCGAGTGGACGGCCCGCCAGCGTCTTCATCCGGCCCAACTCGCCCACCATCTCGACCAGTCCCTTACGTAGCAGCGGCTCCCCGCCGGTCAGCCGGACCTTAGTGATTCCGAGACCGACGAACACCCGCACCATACGCAAGTAATCAGCGATGGACATCTCCGGAAACGCCGGACCATCGTTTCCCGACCGGCAGTAAACGCACTTGTAGTTACAGCGGTCGGTGATCGAGATCCGCAGATCGTGAATGTCGCGCCCGTATTTGTCGATCAGAGGCAAGTCGCAGGCCCGCTTTCGCTCGGTACTAACTATTTCGATGTGTGGGAAGGCAAGCAGAGTCGAAAGCGCAAGGAATGCGTCCGACAGTTTCCTTTCCAATCACGGGAGGCGTGGACGTTTCCCTCCACACCCTCGGCCCCACTCGCATGAGGCACCGCCGCCGCGGCCGTGGGAAGTCCGGTAGGCCTCGGAGGTCGGAAACAGTAGTCGTCATTATAGATGCAAGCGCGGCCAGCCGCAGACCAAACAAAAACGGTGTGCTCTTACATCCCCTCGTAGTTCGGGCCGCCACCACCCTCAGGCGGTACCCAGGTGATGATCTCGTAGGGATCCATGATGTCGCAGGTTTTGCAATGCACACAGTTGGAGGCATTCAGGTGGATCTGCAGTCCGCTCGGGGTATCGGCCGCCTCCACCATTTCATAGACGCTGGCTGGGCAGAAGTTCTTGCAGGGATTGCCAAACTCTTGCGCGCACCGCTCGTTGCAGATATCCGTGTCGTGAATGACCAGGTGTGCGGGCTGGTCTTCCTCATGCTTCGTACCCGAGTAATACACGTCCGTGAGCTTGTCGAACGTGAGCTTTCCGTCGCCCTTCGCGGCGTTGATGATGTGGGCCTCGGCTCCTCCATCGGCCGGAAGTTGCGATAGATGCTTCATGCGCTGGTGACCGGCGCGGTTAGCATAGCGAGCACGCAACCCGCGTCCGCCCGTAGCCTGTTGCAGCCCAGCATGCACCATTCCTGACAAAAAGCCGTGCTCAAATCCCTGATGGAAGTTGCGCACCGGCCAGAGTTCCTCCTTGATCCAACTCGAATCCACCCGCTCCTGGAACTTTGCCAGAACCTCAAGCGAAAAATCATCCTTCCCCATCGCGTCAAAAGCCGTCTCGGCCGCCAGCATGCCGCTCTTGATGGCCAGATGGATGCCTTTCAGCCGTTGCGAATTCAAGAAGCCGGCGGAGTCTCCGAGTATCATCCAGCCGTCTCCAGCCACCGGAGGAATGCACCACCAACCGCCATACGGAAGCGACTTGGCGCCATACCGCACCATCTTGCCGCCTTCCAGAAGTTTCGCGATGAAGGGATGCTTCTTGAATTCCTGCAACACCCGCTGCGGATCAATGCGCGGATCGGCATAGTCCAGTCCGGTCACGAACCCCAGCGATACCAGATTGTCGTGCGAGCCGTAAATCCATGCTCCGCCGTACTCATGTGACGTCAGCGGATAACCCATGGTGTAGATCACTTCACCGGACGCGATGCGGCCAGGCGGCAGCTCCCACAGCTCCTTCACACCGATACCATAGGTCTGCGGATTGCGCTCGTGGTCCAGCAGAAAGCGCCCAATCAGCTGCTTCGTCAGCGATCCCCGGCTACCTTCCGCCAGAATCACCACTTTGGCCTTCAGGTCGTACCCCGGCTCAAAGTTCGATTTCTGCTGTCCGTTCTTGTCGACGCCTTTGTCGTCGGTACGCACGCCACAGACGCGTCCCTTTTCAAACAGCAGCTCGCTGCCGGCAAATCCGGTGAACACGGTGATGCCCGCAGCCTCCACCTTGCTGCCCAGCCACTTCACAAATCGATTGATGGAGATGACATAGTTACCATGATCGCGTAGCGGAGGAGGCGTAACCGGCAGCTTGAACTTCCCGGTGGCCGTCAGGTAGTAAACCGCCTCTTTGACCACCGCCGCGTCCAGCGGCGCTTCGCTCTCAAAGTCGGGCAGCAGTTCCAGCATCGAGCGCGGGTCGAGCAGCGCCCCCGAAAGACAATGCGCGCCTACCTCGCGCGCTTTCTCCAGCACATAAATGTTGTCCTTCGACATCGGCGCATCGGGATGCTTTTCGTTGTGCTCATCGATCAACTGCGACAGCCGCAGCGCACACGCCATCCCCGCCGGCCCTCCGCCGACAATAACAACATCCGCCTCCATCGTCGGACGCTCAACGTTCTCCAGTGGCTTGCGGAATACGATCATGCGCCCTTCGCCTTCTTCACTTCCTCGATCAGGGGGGGCACGATGTCGAAAAGATTTCCCACAACCGCAATGTCGGCGATCTCGAAAATCGGCGCTTCGGCGTCCTTATTGATGGCGATGATGCTGCGCGCACCCTTCATTCCCACGACGTGCTGGATGGCGCCGCTGATGCCGAGCGCAAGATACAGCTTCGGCGCGACCGTTTGCCCTGACGAACCCACTTGCCGATCCATCGGCAACCAGCCCGAGTCACAAATGGGACGCGACGCGGCGATCTCGCCACCCAGCGCAGTCGCCAACTGTTGGGCCAGTTCGATATTTTTCTGTTCCTTTATCCCGCGTCCCACGGACACAATGATCTCCGCCTGCGTAAGATCGACCGCCTGTTTCGCCTCTTTGAACGGAGCCTCCGGCTTGTTGCGAATCACGCCGTCAGCGATCTCAACGTTCACCGTCTCGACTGGAGCCGCAGCGCTGCCCTCTTCTACCTTGTCGCCTCGGAACGCACCCGCTTGGAACGTGGCGAAGTACGGAGCATCCCCCGTGAATGACACATCAGCGACGAACTTACCCTGAAACATCGGGCGGGTGAACAGCAGCTTGCCACCTTCGTACTTATATCCGATCGCATCACTGATGAGCGCGCGGCCCAGCGCAGTTGCCAGCTTGGGAGCAAAGTCTCGGACTTGATAAGTGTGCGGCATCAAAACCAGCTTGGGCTGCAGTTTCTCAAGGAAGCCCTTCAACCCAGCCACAAAGCCGTCGGGAGTATAAGGCTCCAGCTTGGGCGACTCAATGTCGTACACCTTGGCGACTTTCTTCGCGGCAACTTCGCTGGCCACGTCGCCAACACCGCTGCCCACCACCGCAGCTTCCAGAGTCCAACCAGTTTCCGCCGCCAGTGCCTGCGCTCCGGTCAACGTCTCCCACGATGCCCGATTCAGCTTGCCTTCCCTTTGTTCCACTACAACCAGGATTGTGTCTGCCATTTCGCTCCGTTTCTTCGCACCGTGTTCCGCTCGCCAGCGAAGTCTCCCCGCAAGTCACACTGCTCGTTCACGCGCCGCTTCACAGCTACGCGAGGCCGCATCTCAGCCTCAAACTTCAGGAAATGTGCCTCCACAGCCGATGGCCGTAGATGTTCAGCAGCAAGCCGGCCGCGAACAATACAGCCGCTATGCCCGGGATCCACTTCCTTCCGTTTTGAATCGATGCTGGTTCGAAAAACATAATCAGGAACGCGAAGCCCACTAGAATCCAGCCTATTACCATGAATCCTCGTGCGCGCTCCCGGACTTCCTCTATGGATGGCATCACCGCCTCCTGCTTGCGCGATACCGGGTTCTTATTTCCACCCGCCAGTTACAGCACATGCATTTCGTTCCGCAACTTCTCCACCAGCTTCTTCGCCACTTCCGCCGGAGGCCCTTCGATCACTTCCGTCTTCTTCGTCTTCTGCGGAATGTATAGCTTCTCGATCTTCTGCAGGTTATCGCCCAGCGCCGTCTTCACCTCGTCAAACGACACTTTCTTCAGCGGCTTGTTCTTCGCCTGCTTAATGCCGATCAACGTCGCATAGCGCAGCTTGTTGATGCCCGATTGGATCGTCAGCACCGCCGGCAGCGGCATATCCACGAACTGGAAGTATCCCGCCTCCAGTTCGCGCTTCACCCGAATGCCCGCATCGGTCTTTTCGATCTGCATGATGATCGTCGCATGCGACCACCCAAGCTGTTCCGCCAGCACCACGCCCGTTTGCGCGAATCCATAGTCATCCGATTGCAGCCCAGTGAACACCAGGTCGAAGTTCTCGTCCTTCACCACCGACGCGAACGCCTTGGCCGTGTTGAACGCGTCCAGCCCGACGAAACCCGTCGCCTTCCAGGTGAATCGCCCGGTCCGCACCCTTGGCCAGCGCTTCGCGCAGCACCTGCTGCGCTCGCGGGGGACCGCTGGTGATGACCACCACCTCGCCGCCATGCTTTTCCTTCTGCCGCAGCGCCTCTTCCAGCGCGTAGGCATCCGGCTCGTTCACTTCGTAGGAAACGTCTTCGCGAATCCATGTTCCGCTCTCGTTCAGCTTGAGCGGAGCGTCCTTCTGCGGGACCTGCTTCATGCAAACCAGGATCTTCACCCTGCACTCCTTCAATAGCCCAATTCCATCGGACAGCACCGGACACGTGACTGCGCTCAGACAGCGACTCCACGCTCTCCGGGGAAACAGGCGAGTATAAATGACCAGCTTGAGGATACGAAAGGAAACGCGAGCGCAGTTTCCATAACGGGAATCCATGCTCGCGTTGAAATGGGGCATCTTCGCCAGCCGCGAGGAATTCACCGCAGAGGCACGGAGGGCACGAAGTTGATTTTCTATTGCAGTTCGATTCTCTGTGCTCTCCGTGTCCTACGGTGGCTGAAAAATCCGGTCTGTTACGCCTCCCGCCGCTCCCGCTCCAGCAGCTTCTTCTTGCGCTCGACGCCCCAACGATATCCCGCCGATTCCCCGATCGCTGCGCACCACGCGATGACACGGCACCGCGACCGCTACAGGATTGCTTGCGCAAGCTCGTGGCTACGGCTCGAACCGCTTTCGGATCGCCGATCGCCCGCGCGACTTCCGTGTAGCTGCGCGTTTCGCCCGCCGGTATCTCGCCGCAGGACGTCCCATACTTTCTTCTGAAACGCGGTCGCGCGCACATCCAGCGGCAAATCGATGGTCGTACCTCTCGCCGCGCAAGCTGGCCAGCAAAGGCTGAACATACGGCTGTAAAGCCGCATCGTCGCGATGGATTTCCGCCGCGCTGAACTCCGCTCGCAACTCGCGCTCCAACTCACTCACACTTTCGCCAAACCTCACGGCGCAAAGTCCGTGTGGTGTCAGCCGCCACCAATAACCGTCCCAGCGGCGAAGCAACAATCGCATACCGAATTGTCATTCCTGCACCGCCTCGTCGATACGTTCCCGGCGTCATGCCGAGATGCTGACTCGATTTCTCATACAACCGGCTGGGCGAGCCAAAGCCCGCATCGTAAAGTGCTGTGGTCACGTCATCTCCTTTGCGCAATCCGTGTTTGACCTGCTGCATGCGCCGCGCCGACTGGTACTCGCGCGGACTCAGCCCCGTCGCTCGCTTAAACAGCCGCTGCAAGTGGAAAGGACTGACCCCGACGCGCTTGCTCAGTTCCGCCAGCGTAAGAATCCCTTCGGCTTCGTCGAGCAATCGCCGCGCGTGCATAACCGCCCTGGCCTGCGCGGAAATTTCCGTCGGCTTACAGCGTAAGCACGCCCGATAACCTGCGCGCTCGGCTTGCTGCGGATCAGCAAAGAACTCCACCGAATCCCGTCGCGGACGCCGGCTCGGGCACGATGGCCGGCAATAAATCCCGGTCGTCCGTACGGCAAAGACGAACTGTCCGTCCTGCCGCGCGTCCCGCGCCATCACTTGTTGCCACTGTGTCTCGGATTGCATGTTGCAAAGGTAGCGCCGCCTGATCCGATGACGCTATCCGGCCCTTGCGGGCAAACTCACTTCTCGCACTCTGGATTTTACTGCGGTATTGGTTACCCCAGCCTTGGTTGGAGCCTCCTTTTGGGCTGGTTAAAGCGCGGAAAAAGAATTCCTGCATCGCGTTATATGTATATGCATCTATCTTGGTGTATGAAAGCAACCACCATCCCCGCTCTTCCCTGCTTATGCGCGAGCCTTAGGCGGACATCCCGTGCGCTCACTCAGCTCTACGAAGAAGCGTTGCGCCCTTTAGGGTTGCGTGCGTCGCAGTTCACCATATTGCAAGTGCTTTCGCTGGCTCGCGAAATGACGCAGGGAGAGATGGGGCAGTTCCTCGCCATGGACAGCACCACGCTGACCCGAACTCTAGCGATCATGGGCCGCCACGGCTGGATTACCCGGAAACGCGGCGACGACCGCCGTGAATGGCGCATCGGGTTGTCGCGCACCGGAAAAGCGCAGTTCGCGCAGGCGCTTCCACACTGGGAAAAGGTGCAGGCCCTCGTAAAGAAGAAACTCGGGGGAAACCGTTGGGATGAACTCATGCAACTGACCAACGATGTGACCATGGCCGTTACCCAGCAAGACAATCGGCCGCGACCAGAAACTGCGAAAGGCTAGCTGACGGCGCCTCGGTTCAGACTTTCGCTCGCAACACCTACTAAGGAGGTTATATGTCGTTAGATGTAATCGGTGCCCTGACATTGGGAGCGATCTCTACGGCCGACATCGCCGTGCTGATCGGATTGGCGGTCATTCGGCCCGCTGCGAAAGTCGTTGCGTTCGTAATTGCAGCGGCTTGGTTCTCCCTCGTCTTTACCATCGCCGCCCTGGGCGGATTCGCCACCGGTGCAGCCGGTCCGCTCCCCGCGCCGGTAATTCCGCTCCTGATCTTCATCATCGGAGGCCTTGTTGCCTGGTTCGCCTGGCCGGCCTTTCGGAGCGCGCTCTTGTCCGTACCGCTTTGGGCGCTCGTCGGCATCCACGCCTTCCGCATCCTGGGAGTTTTCTTTCTAGTTCTGCATCGCCAGGGCCGTCTCGCAGCCCCCTTTGCGACTTCGGCAGGCTGGGGTGACATTATTACGGGTCTCGTCGCGATCCCGCTTGCTGCGGCGCTAGCCTGGGGAGGCAAGGTACCGCGTTGGCTGCTCGCCGCCTGGACTGCATTCGGTACCCTCGACCTGATCGTGGCCATCACGCTGGGCGCTCTGTCGGCCCCCGGGACGCCGTTTCGCGTCTTCACCGAGGCCCCCGGCACCGCTGCCATGGGCACGCTTCCCTGGGCGGGAGTCCCGACCCTACTCGTACCGCTCTACCTGATGACACTTTTAACCATCGCGGTGCGCGTGCGAACCATGGGTGCGAGACAGGACACAGCGGTTGGCCATTTTGCCAATCGCTCGCCCGAGAATCGGATCCACCCAGCCGCCTAGACAGCCAGTGCACTACCTAATTTGCGTGCCCCTCGATAAGGTCGAAGGCATTGTCAAGCGAGAGTTCTCCTGTGGTGGTGCGTGAGCACCGCTTGCTCGCCAGCGCGATTGAGGACGAAAGCCACTGGAGAACTCGCGTTAATCACTTTGCGGTGAAACAACCTCGTTTCACCAACCATCGATACGGCCCACAACTGCGACCATGATTCTTCTATGCGAACCTCCCGTCTCCACAGGAGGCGAGAGCGCCCAATCAGTTCATCGGTCTAGTCGCCACGGCGACCGACCAGGGGCACCCGCGGGCTGCTCTCGATGCGAACGATCTCCGGATACGCGGTGTTGGTGCGCAGCATCCAGTAGAGTCGTACCGCCAATTTGCGCGCTGCCGCCACCTGGGCCACGCCTTTGGCCATGCGATGGCAGCGCTGTTGATAGGTCTTGCGAAATCCCTCGTCCCGCTGGTTGGCACTGTGCGCCGCTTCCACCAGCAGCATGCGCAGAAACCGGTTGCCCTGCTTGCTGATCGCACCCAGCCGCTGTCGTCCGCCCGAACTGCGCTCGCGCGGAATCAGCCCCAGATAGCTGGCCACCTGCTTGCCCCGTCGAAACCGTGTCACATCCCCGATGGTCACCACGAACCCCAGGGCCGTGATCGGACCCACTCCCGGCTGCGTCCTCAACAGCTGCGCCATTTTGTCTCTTTGAGATTCTTCTTCCGCCGCCTGGTCCAGTTGGCCAATCTGTTCATCCAGACTCTTCAGCAACCCCAGCAAGTCCTGACGTCGCCGTGCGGCCCAGCTTTGCAGTGGTAGCTCGCGCAGCGCTTTCTGTCCCGCCGCACTCCACAGCTTGCCCTTCTTCTGCATCCCGCGATTCATCGCCAAGTGCTGCAGCCCGTTCTTCACCCGCGTCCGGATCTCCACCAGCTGGTGGCGATGCATCAGCAGCTGCCGCACATCCCGCTGCTCGGCACTCGGTGTCCACCACCGCGGAAACCGTCCTTCCACCAGCAGCTTCAGAATGTGCGCCGCGTCCCGCTTGTCCGTCTTCTGCTTCCGTACATAGCTGGCTCGGATCTGCGCCGCATCCCCTACCCACCCCTCGTGTCCCAGCTGCTGCAACAACTCGATCAACCACTGACTGTTGCCGCAGGCTTCTACTCCCACCAGCGCCGGCTCCTCCAAGCTGCGATAGAACCGCTCCGCTTCTCCATCGCCGCTCACCAGCTTCTCTTCGCCTGTTTCTCCTGTCGCAGCATCCACCCACGCCACCTGTTGCCAGCTGGGATGAAAATCACATCCTATAATCCTCATCGAAGGCTCCTTCCTTCCCCAGCGGCTTTTTGTCCTCAATCACAAAAAGACTACTCGGGTTCGATCGAGCCTTCGACCTTATCCAATCAGTTCAAGCCCGGTTTTGGCTAGGGCGGGGCCTAGCCTCCTCCGTGCTCTCCATGGCGAACAGGGTTTTGGAAGTCCCAGCCCGCACGCGCTTATCACAACGTGCTGTGTCCTGCGTCCTTTCGCGACCCGTCCGCCGTCTTGTAAGAAACGTGTCGTGAGGCAAGAGGAGATGTGTCTCTGCCCGCGACCGCGCCCAGAACGCGGTTCGTTTTAGCTCTTTGAAAAGTCTGAGAACCTCGAAACATCGAGCTCGACCGATGCTGAGAATCCGTGGTGTCCGCACGCTTCAATCGCTCATCACCGAATAAACGGCGAACATAATAGGCCGTAACTATCTTTATTATGACATGGATAGCTATAACTTGGTTATTTATCAATCAGTTGCGGACAATTACTGGCTAACCTACTGATTCTAAACAACCGTGAATCACGCAATTTGCTTACTAGCGGTCTGCTGCTTCTCGATCTCGACGTTCAGTTCCGCTCCCAGTAGGATGGCCATCGCCGTCAGTTGCAGCCAGATGGCGAAGATAATCAACGACCCCAGCGTCCCATACATCGCGTTCGTGTACGAGAACGTGCGGAAATAGACCCCCATGACTCCCGAACTCACGATCCAGACGGCCACCGCAAATACCGAACCGGGCAGCTGGTGCCGCAGCGAGTGCTTGTGGCTTACGCCCAGGTAGTACAGCGCCTCCATCGAAGCCAGCCCAAACGTGACCGCCAGCACCCACCGCAGAGTTGGCCACACGATCGTGAAGGTATGGCTCACGCCGAAGACGCGTTCCAGCTCCCGGGCAAAATGCGGGCCCAGGAGCATGGCGCCCAGCGCGACCATCGTCATCGCGCCAACCACCAGTGTCGTACCGATGGCGCCCAGCCGGTTCTTCCAAAACCCGGTCGCTCCCTTCCCACCGTAGATCACGTTGAGCAAAGTAGCCATCACGGCGAACGCATTGGAGGCCGCAATCAAGGTAAGAACGAAGCCGACCGACAACACCCCGTGGCTGGGATGCATGGTCGAGGTCAGCATGCTCTCCACCATCGGCATCGTGGTTTCCGGCACGAAGTGCGAGGCCAACTGGGTCATCCCCTCCGTCAGGTGTCGGATCGGCAGCAAGGCGAGGGCGCTGGCCAGGAAAATCAGGAACGGAAGGAGCGATAGGAGAAAGTTGAAAGCGAGGGCTGCGGACGTAGTGAAGCCATCGTGAGCTAGGAACCCGCGTGCGGTGGCGATCGCCAATTTGCGGACGTACTGCGCCCGGGAGACCAAGTCTGGTGGTGTCCCAATGCGCTCGCCGGGTGTTGGCATGGGCATAGAGTGCCACCAGAACTGGCTGCCCGCAACGTCATTCTGTTGCCGGTGGTGCTATCGCAGCCTCAGGCCGCGTTCCACGATGGCCCGAGCCTGCGCGGCTGACTCGAAAACATGTGCTTCCATGCCGACCCGCTTGGCTCCCTCGACGTTTCGCGGACGGTCATCGAAGAACAGGGTTCGTCTGGGTTCGCAACCCAATGCGGTCAGGCAGGCCTGATAAATTTCCGCATCTGGTTTGATGACGCCCAGATCGCACGACCAGATCTGTACTTCGAACTCATCAAGCCAGTCGAACTTTCGGCGCAGTTCCGCCAGCAGATCGAAGGGCATATTGGAGAGAATGGCAGTCTTCAGTCCGCGTGCTTTGATCTCGCGCGCCAGCTCGATTGTCTCCGCGTTGATCTTGGTCCAGATCACCGATTCCATCGCGACAATCCTCTCGACGGCCTCGGGCGGGATCTCGACCTGAGCCACCTCGGCGAACCGCTGCCAGTGCTGCTTGCAGTCCGCATGGCCGCGGTCGTAGTGGTCTCGAGTGTTCGAGTACAGCTCGAAAAATGTGGACTCGCTCACTCCGGAGAGCGTAGCGAGCACCGCGAGTTCCTCGCGGCTGGGCGAGGTACTCAGAACGCGTCCGTAGTCGAAAACGACAGCGTCCCAGGGGATAGATTTCGGTTGGTTCATTTTGCGGATTATCAGGTCGCCTTCACCAGCATGAAGGTAACGTCGTCATGCTGCGGAGCACCTGCAACGAAGCGGTCGAGGTCAGTCATGAGGCTCTGCAGAAGTCGGTCAGGCGGCAAAGTCGCACCCATGTGGACAACATACAGTAACCGCGGCTCGCCGTACTCATCCGCCTTGTCGTTTTCGGCTTCGACCACTCCGTCAGTAAAGACTATGAGGTAATCGCCGCTTTGCAGCTGTACGAATCCAGCGTCGTACTTGGCGGTCTCCAGGATGCCCAGCGGAATGCCACCACGTTCCAGCCTCTCGATGCCACCCGAGGCTCGACGCAGTATCGGCGCATTGTGCCCAGCATTCACGTAGGTCAGCAAGCGCGTCTTGGCGTCGTACTCGGCGAGAAATGCGGTAGTGAAGCGCCGCCCATTCTGGCTGTTGCCGCAGGCGTACAGGTTCATACGGCCAACCAGGTCGGGCAGGCTCGACGGGGTCGCCGCCAGGGTCTTCAGGCTGGCTTGGATCGTCGCCATCAGCAGTGCGGCAGGAATGCTCTTGCCCGCCACGTCCGCCATGGCGAACACCCACCTCGAGTCTTCTGAGGAGGGTCCGACGCGGGGAAACACGTCGTAGTAATCGCCCGCAACCGTGTTCGCTGGCCGGGTCGCAAAAGCAATTTCCAGGCCCGGAACCTCGGGTGGACTGGCCGGCAACAGCCATGTCTGGATCTCCTTGGCGATCTGCAAGTCGCGCTTCATCACCACGCGATCGCCGACCTCAAGGACCAGCAGGAACAGCATGAGCAGGGCGCCCCAGAAGTGACTATCGAATACAAAGAACTTCATCTCCCCGTTGCTGCTCTGCCAAGTGGCTTGGCCGCTAGGGCCGAACATCAACACCAGAGCAACCAACAGCAGCACTCGGCGCGCCGGGGTCAGCTTTTCCAGCACCGCCCAGAAAAACTGGCCCACCAGCCGCAGGATGTGCTTGCCTTTCGACATCCCGGCCACACGCTCGGCGTCCACGTCTTTGGAATAGAGCCTGTAGCTGGTGCGTGCGTCGGTGACGAACTGCTTCCACAACTCATCGACGTGTCTGCCTTCGGTAACGCGAGCCCAGAAGCGATCGACCCGCTCGACTACCGGTGCGACCTTGGCGGTCAACTCATCCGGTGGACGTTGCGGCCATCCGGCGGGTTGGTTGGGGCTTGGCATACGGAAGTAATCAAAATTATAGGGATTGCTCGAGCTAAGCCTGGATCTCGAGACCTACTCGAGAAACGCGACGGACTGCACGCCGTTGACTTCGAAGCGCTTTCGGCAGCGCAGGTTTTTGCAGGCCACCAGGTCGTCGCGCCGCACCATATACGAACGCGCCTTGGCGAACTTCGCACGATCCCGTTCGTCAGCCCGCCCCGGAAGCTGCTTCTTCTTCATGCGGACAAACCACCCTAACTCGTACTCCGCGGCCTGCTGACAATGCGGACACGTCATTGTGGCTTTCCTGGTCTCCTGCCGCTCGTCAAAAAAATCGCGTTCTTCCATCGGGCCCTCCGCGCACCACGGCGGATCCAGCACCGTGGCGACAACGCTGTCATTAGACCACAGGTGAACCGGTTTTTCGGTGATTTACCTTCGACTGTCAGCGACAGGCGATCGATCGCGCAATCCGAAAGGACAGACCGATGCAATTCATCCCAAATTTTCTGGATTGCGCCACAATGGTGCTAACATTCGCTCTTAGGAGGCCCAGATGATCCGCCTTCTTATGTTTTCGCTGGTGCTTTCGGCGCCTTTAGTCGCAGCGCAGAGCGCGACCGTTCCCGATGATCCCCTCGCCGTGGAACTCCCGTCGCTGACGCTCATGCAGCACGCGATGCCAGTGCAAATGGCTGAGGAACAACAGGCTAAGTCCGAGTCATTTGACGCCATGGAAATCCAGCCTGAGTCAGACATTTGTTACAAGATTCGTGCCTACATATTTTCTCAAGGCTCCCATCCCAAGCTTCTGCGTGAAACCACCTGTGGGCCGAAAGCGCCTGAGACCCGGCAAACCGAGGGCTTTAAACCTCTCCTAGTCCCGTTGGATATCACGGTCAAACCGGCTGCAGAGAAATAGACCTTCGCTACTCACCTCCAGCTACCTTCGCCGCGTAGGTATTGTCATCCTGCACTTGCCACACCGTATCGAGCACGGTGCCGTCCACCCACTTCACGATTGCAACCGGACTATCACCAAGCCTGGGTTTCGCCGGGCTTCCGCCGCAAATCCTCTCGACCTCGGCCTTGATCTCTTCGATGGTCCGGATCGGCAGGCCTTTGCCCTTCACTGCATCCAGCAGGTCTCGCCTCTGCGGATTGATGGCAATTCCCCGCTCGGTGACGATCACATCGATCAACTCGCCAGGGCCGGTTAGCGTTGTGACTTCGTCCACGATCACAGGGATGCGGTCGCGGAAGGAAGGCACCGCGAGAATCGTGCATCCCGCGAACAAGCAATTCTGCCAACCGCCGATGCCGTGCAGCAGCCGACCGTCAGAGTGGGTGACCACGTTGGCGTTGAAGTTTAGGTCCACCTCGGTCGCGCCGAGCACGCAGGCATCTACCATCGACGCGAAGTTGCCTTTGCCGTGAAAGTTGTAAGAAGTGAATGGACTCGTCGGCACATGCCGAGGGTCGCTCGCAATCGACCTTACGGCGGCGAGATCAAACGTTTGGCCGTCGAGGATATAGCCTGTCAGTCCTTCCTTGAGCATGTCGACCAAGTACCGGGTCGAACCGCCACGCACAAAGCTTGCCTTGACGTTGGCTTCTTTCATCATGCGCGCCAGGTAATCGACGAAGGCCAGTGCGATGCCGCCCGCTCCCGCCTGGAACGAGAATCCGTTGCGCATGATGCCGCTGTCGCGCAGGAAGCGCGCCACCAGTTCCGAAATTCTCAAGCGGTCTGGACTACGTGTGATTTGCGTCGTACCACTGACGATCTTCTCTGGATCGCCAATCGAATCCACTTCAACAACGTAGTCCACGTTGTTGCCCTGGATCTGCCACGGGATACAGGGAAAAGACACCAGATTGTCAGTCACCACGATCACTCGGTCGGCATAGACGGAATCCGTCAGCGCAAAACCCAGCGAGCCGCAGGCTGACTTACCGTGCGAGCCGTTAGCGTTGCCGAAAAAGTCGGCGGTCGGCGCGGCAATCACCGCGATGTCGATGTGCACTTCGCCGTCCTGCACTGCTTGCCAGCGTCCGCCATGTGACCGAAGCACGCCCATGCCGCGCATATTCCCGTGCGAGCAATAGTTGCCTAGCGGGCCGTTCATACTTCCTTCGATGTGATGAACGGCGCCCGATTTCATCAGCTCGGTCACCGGCTCGTGACACGGAAACGAAGCGCTGGGAAACCAAACCAGGTCTTTTGCTCCCAGGCCGGCAGCAGTTTGCAGCGCAGTGAGAGCGACGCGGTCGCCGTTGCGCAGATGATGATGACTGCTGATGGTCATCCCATCGCGGAGGCCGGAGAGCCGCAGCGCGGTCTCCAGATCCGGTACGCGCTTGTCGCCGTTCGAGGGATAATCGCTATTGGTGCGAATCGGAGGAGCATACTTGTTGCCGCTCGGCTGGTGGCCGTCGACACCCGCGTAAGGGAGCTGCTCGCGCCCGTTTACAACGGTCGGCACTCGCCTGCCAGCCGCATTCGTTACTAAATCGGCGGTCACCGCAGAACTCATGCTTCACCTTCCATGGTGGCTGGAACTTCACTGATCGACAGTCCCATCTGCCTCGCGCGCGCCACTACCCTTAGCGCTCGCTGAACTACGGGCGCATCAATCATCTTCGATCCCAAACTGACCACGCCCAGACCGTTCGCCTGTGCTTCTTCGAAGGCAGCTACGATTTTCAGCGCCTTCTCTAACTCGGCTGCGGATGGAGCAAACGCGCGATGAATCACTTCAATTTGGGTGGGATGGATACAACCCATGCCTTCGAATCCCATGGCACGAGACGCTTCTCCCCAGCGTAGCAACCCGTCCATATCGGAGACATCGCCATACACCGAATCGATGGCTTGCACATGGGCGGCGTGAGCGGCATTTACCACTCGCTGGCGTGCATAAAGCGACTCATTCCCGATCGCTGTCTTCACTACGCCGAGGTCGGCAGTGTAGTCCTCGAGCCCGATGGTGATGCCGGCGATTCGGTCTGAGGCTGTAGCAATCGCATAAGCGTTTTCGATGCCCAGTGCCGACTCCAGAATCGGCATCAGCCAGATGGAACGAGTCACGCCGGACTGGGTTGCGATGCGTGTGATCACGGCGTCCACGTCGACGACCTGTGCAGCTGTCTCCACTTTGGGAATCAGGACGAGGTCGGGCGACTGTGGAATGATTTCTTGCAGGTCGGCCATTCCGAGCGGCAACTCGTTGATTCGCACCATCCGTTCAGCCGCACCGAAATCTACCGACCGCAGAGCATTGCGCACCAGAAGTCGCGCAGTGTCTTTCTCGGCATAATGGACAGAATCCTCGAGGTCGAGAATGACGGCGTCAGGCCCGTGCAGTCCCGCATTGATGAAATACTTTGGCTCGTTGCCTGGGAGGTAAAGCCGTGAACGACGTAATCGGTCGCGTGCAGAAACCGCCGGCAGCGGAACTGGTTCGGAGAGTGCCAATTTCTCGTTGTCCAGGCCGGCGCGACGAACCGCCGATTCTACTCGTGCCGCGATCACGAAGGGAAGCGCGCCTTCGTCTACCATATTGACGCACGCGTGCTCGATGCCAAGCGTGCGCAACACGTCGCGTACCTGCTGGCGGATGTTCTCGCCGTAATATAGGGCTACGCGAGACTGCAGCTCGATCTCGATGCCGCCGCTGGAGCGCTCCTCGACAGTGACACGCACATCGGAACGAACGTCACCACCCGCCCTCCCAGCATCGCCACGTTTCAGTTGACTAGCTTCGACTGCTGCCGGCATATTCCTTCTCCACCGCGACGCCGAGTCTGGCAAGTATAGCGTCGGTCATCTGCGTCGTCGAAGCCGCGCCTTGTGCGATCGACCGTGCTCCGCCGCAGAGGCGCATCATGTCATACGTCCGCACGTTGGCCTCAGCGATGACTGCTGCGATCGCTCCGCGAATGTTAGTCGCTTTTTTATTCTCGCCGAGGTGATCGAGCATCATCGCTGCCGACAGAATCATCGCGATGGGATTCACGATCGGCGGATCCAGTTCTGCGTACTTCGGCGCCGATCCGTGCGTCGGTTCAAATACTGCCACCTCATCGCCGATGTTGCCTGAGGCAGCGAAACCCAGTCCGCCCACCAACCCAGCGAACGCATCGCTGATGACGTCGCCGAACAAGTTGCTAGCCACGATCACACCATAGTCTTCGGGATTTTTGGTCAGCCACATGGTCTGAGCGTCGATATTGGTGGACCATAACGAGATCTCAGAGAACTGCTTCTGCACTTCCTTGGCAACTTCTTCCATCATTCCCGAGGTCTCACGTAATACATTCGGTTTTTCGCAGATCGTTACCGACTTGTAGCCGAACTTGCGTGCATGGCGGAATGCAGCCTCACAAATGCGGCGCGCCGCCGGCCGCGTGATAATGCGGACCGAAACGGCGAGGTCCATCCCGGGTACGCCCGCAAACGGTTTGAACTTCGGATGCGTCGCCAGCGCGTCGCGCACTTGCTGCGGCGGATTGGTCCACTCCACGCCGGCATACAAGCCTTCGGTGTTCTGGCGGAAGACCACCACATCCACCTTCGGCTCTTCGTAGCCGCCATCTGGTTTCTTGCGGATGAAGTTCAGTGGATTCCCGGGAAACGACAGGCATGGACGCATGCAAATATCGAGGTTGAAAATCTGCCGCATCGACACGATAGGGCTGAAGTATTGCAGGCCCTTGCCTCTCAACGCCGTGACGAGGTCAGCCTCGGTCTCTTTCTTCGGCTTCGACGTAATCGCTCCGAACAGTCCCACTTTGTGCTCGCGCAAAAGGTCAATGGTGCGTTGTGGCAGCGCATTGCCTTCGTTTCGCCAGCACTCCCAACCGATGTCGGCATGAACGTAATTGGCTTCGAAGCCCACGGCATTGAGCACGCGGATCGCCTCGGGCAGAACCTGGTTCCCTATGCCATCGCCCGGCATGGTTATTACGGTATGTTTTGCCATGAATCCAACTCCTCAGATAATCGCCTCCCACACCGTGGGAGTTCCTAAACTTCTGCTAGCACTGTGTTCAGGCCTAGTTTCGTGCCCACGAAGTTCTCCACGCCGCCGGCAATCACTAGCGACTGTGGCACCGAGCTTAGGGCTGGAAAAGTGAACTCCTCGCCTGCATAACGAATGACGCTGGCTGCGAAATCCACCTCAATCTTGCCGCCTGGAATGATGGTCTTCTCCTTGCGCCTGAGCATCTCTCCACACTTCGCGCGCAGCCGATTCACCAACTCCGGAGTTTCAATGCACAAAAATCCGTTGTTGAACGCATTGCGCAGATAGGTCTGCGAGAAGCTGCCGGCGATTACCGCCGAAATACCGGCGCACTTGAGAGCCGTGACGGCTTGCTCGCGACTGGAGCCCGTGCCGAAATTGAATCCGCCGACCACCACATCGCCCGCCTGAAGTCGTTGGGCAAATGTCGGGTCGTAATTCTCCATAATGACCTTGGCCATCATCTCAGGCGTCATATCTTCGCGATAGGTGTAGTCTTTGCCGTAAATGCCGTCCGTGTTCAGGTTGTCCTGCGGCAGGAATACAAGCCGTCCACTCAACTCGCGCGGGAAGCGCGGCAAGATCTCCACCCTCTCAGCCTCCGACGCCACTGCGAACTGCTCGAAGTGTTTCTTGATCTTCCGATCCTGGTCTGGATTCGGTCCGCAAATGTAGCCAGCGATCGCCGACGCCGCCACGACTTCCGGGCTGCCCAGATAGCACTGCGCATCGCGGGATCCCATGCGTCCCTTGAAGTTGCGATTGGTGGCCGAGATGCCGACTTCGCCTGCCTCGAGCAGTCCTGTGCCGAGTCCGATGCAGGGACCGCAGCCAGGTGGAAGCGCCTGCGCCCCAGCCGACGTCAGCGTCTGCCAGATACCGCGCTTCTCGGCTTCGTCTTGAACCGAGCGACTTGCCGCTGCCAGATAAAACTTCACGCCTGTCGCAACTTTCTTGCCTTCGAGAACTTTCGCCGCCGCTGCGAGATCTTCCATCCGCGAATTCACGCACGAAACCAGGTATGCCTTCTGGATCGCGACTCTCTTCTTCTCGATCTCTGCCACCGATTGCATCACCTGCACCGAATCCGGACCCGAGACATGCGGCGTGACCTCAGCCAGGTTGAGAACGATACGACCGGCGTAAACGGCATCCGTGTCGGGCTTCGGTGGGTTCGTGCGAATCTGCTCTATTCGTCGCTCGGAGATGCGCTCAATTCCCTGGGGACGCAGTTCTCGGCCAAGTCCCTCAATGTAAGACAACGTGACCCCGTCTACAGGGAACCAGCCCACCAGCGCGCCCCATTCGGTCGTCATGTTGGCGATGCTTAGGCGTGCGCCCATGCTGAGCGACGCCACGCCCGGGCCAGTGAACTCCACCGATGCGTTCAACACCTCTTCATGGTTGTAGAGGCCACAAAGAACAACGATCACGTCCTTACCGGTGACGCCTGGCGCGAGTTTGCCTTCTAATACCACCTGGATCGTCCGCGGAATCTGCCACCAGAATTCGCCTGTCGCCCAGATTGCAGCCGCGTCTGTCCGTACTACTGGGGTTCCGATCGCGCCCAACGCGCCGTACATGTTGGAGTGCGAGTCCGACGCAACCACGAAATCGCCCGGCAGCACGTACCCTTTCTCCACCATAATCTGGTGGCCGATGCCTGTACCTGGCGGGTAAAAGTTAATCCCATGCTGCGCAGCAAAGACTTCCATGCTGCGATACTTCGCGAGGTTCGACTCTTCCGTATTCTGTATGTCGTGATCGGCTGTGAATACCGGTTGCGCCGGGTCGTAGATCGCCCGCGCGCCGATGGTCTTGAACTTCTTCATCACTGCCGAAGTATTGTCGTGCGTCATCACATGATCAGGCCGGATCGACAGGAAATCACCCGCGCGCAATGGACGGCTGGGCCCTTCGGCCATGTGAGTCTGCGAAATTTTCTCAACAATCGTCTGTCCCATACTTGCCACCTGCGCCAGCTACCGGTCGGCGCGGAGCAACTTCATCAACTCGGTAACACTGGCTTGTTTGTCTAAGTTCCATATCTCGTCGATAGCTCGGCGTTGTGCCGCGTGCGTCATCACGGGACCGGCCAGCGCTTCGAACTTTTCTTCCACTTCCTTATCGGTCAGCGGATTTCGTGGATCACCCTTGGGATAATCGAGCTGGTTGCTGAACTCACGGTCGTCGGTCGTCCGGATGGTCACGGCGACGCGCTGCAACCCAGGGAAAAATTTCTCTATCTCCGGATCAGCGACGACCACGATCTTGTCAAGCTGCGCCCGAATCGCCGGAGCCATGATCTTTTCCATGGTGAACTGCAGCGGCGTTACTTGCCGCTCCGCGATGGCCGCGGCGATCACATAGGGCAGCGAATGATCCGCAGTCTCCTTAGTGTGCGGGTCGTACTTGCTCGGATCACTGAGGATGTCAGCCCCTCGCGCTGTGGTACGGATGTGCACCCTGGCAACGTCGTCCGGTTTCAGGTCGTTGTCCTTCACCAGCGCCAACACCGCCGAGATCGGCGTGTGAGTGAGCGCTTCGGTCGGGAACGCCTTCATGCCACATTGTGTGATGCGCCACGATTCGCCCAGTCCGTCGGTCAAGGCATCGAGCTCCCACTCCGGCCCGAAGCAATACACCAGGCCTTCCTTGCCATCGATCACGTGCTCGGGACCGGTGTAGCCTTTCTCGGCCAGCAGGGCCGCGAATACGCCGCTCTGCGTCGAGAGGGGATCGACAGTGTTTTTCATCATGGTCAGCTTGCCCGCGGTGACCGCGCCGAACGTGCCACGAGCGCTGGCGCTAATGCCGATAGCGTGCTGCATCTTCGTCCAGTCTAGGTGCAGCATGCGGCCGGCAACGATCGGCGACACAAACGCCGTCAGCGTGGCATGGTGCCATCCACGCTCGCGGATTCCCGGAAATGCGGCCTCGCAAAAGCGCATTTCAAACTCATGTCCCAGCACCAGTCCGACGATTAGCTCGCGTCCATCACCACCGGCGCGCTCACAGCACGCCATCGCCGCCGGGAAAATGTCTGAGGGGTGTGACGGGTCCTGCTTCCAGTAAATGTCGTTGTAATCCATGCAGCGGATCATCAGTGCATTGGCCAACGATGCCGACACCGCATCCATCTGCTTACCCGTGCCAATGACAGTCGCCTTCCCCGGCCCGGCGATCTCGCCTAATACTTCAAGCGCGATGGCTACGTCGTGTTGCTGGTATCCGCCCAAAGCGCATCCAATACTGTCGAGCAGGAAACGCTTCGCCTGGTAAATCGCGTCATTGGACAGGTCCTCGAACTTCACTCCAGCCGCCCACTGCGACATGAGCGCTGTCACCGTCGGCTTGGTAGCGACTTTGGCTGGTGCAGGCACTGTTATGGTTCCCATAGAAGCCCTCTGTTCTCACTTACCCAGGTTCTTGAAGGGCTGAAATGCCATGAAATCGGCGTGGTGCACGATGTAGGCTTCCGTGGTGCGTTTCGCCAGGTCGCCTTCAGCCGCATGGGCGGCGATGATGTGGCACACCGCGTCGGGCACACCACACTCCATCGCCAGCGCTACGCCTGTAAACGGATGCCGGAGCATTTCGCCACGCTTGCTCTGGCGAGTCTTCCCGTCGGCATTTTCGTACTCGAGCAACTTGCCCACATCGGCGAGAATTGCCCCTGCGATCACAACGTCGTGATCGATAGGCAGAGCGTTTCCCATGAACTCCGTCATGCTCTCGGCCGCCTTGCGCGCGATATGCACCACGCAACGCTTGTGCTCCATGAACGTGGTCGGACAGTTCGGCACCAGGAGTGTGAACGGAATGCGGTTCAGGTCGTCTGCACTAAGCGGGCTGCGCTCCAGAGCGAGTTCCCAGGTCTTCGTCACCTTCTTGCGCAACCCAGGATCTTTGATCCACGCCAACTCCGGCCACAGCCTTAAAACCGATTCGCGCATGGACCTCCTCCCTCGCCAAACCGGCGGACTTCGCCCAAATAACGCTGAGCGAAATTACATATTTGGCAAAACGGATATTCGTATCACTTGGCGCTAGAGGAGTGCTATGAGGCGCGTCACAAATCCCAAGTGACGTTCTCCAATTGGCGGGTAATTTCTTCGGCAGGAGTTTCCGAATCGAAACGTAAAGGCTTTCCAATCATCACTGTAAGCTCGCCACGTCGGGCGATCTTGCGGCCGGAAAGTTTCATGTCATATAAGCCATCAATTCGCAAAGGCACGACTGGGATGTCGAGCTTTTGCGCCAGCATACCTACTCCCGAACGAAACGGAGAGGGTTTCCCATCCTCAGTGCGTCGGCCCTCCGGAAAGACAACCACGCTGTAGCCGCGGTCCACCGATTCGCCGGCATAGGCAAAGCTCTCGCGAACTCCCGATTGCTGCGGCAAGGGAAACACGTTGAAGAGGGCAACGACAAGGTAATATCCGGCCTGTTGCCACCATCGAGCAACAAGATTCATGCTTGCCGGAGGCCGCCACATACTCCACAGGCGCTCGCCCAGCATTCCCACCGCAAGCTTGTGCCGGATATGCGGCGGCATCGCAATCAGCACAAAACCCAGATCAATATATGTAACGTGATTGCACGTGATCAGCACCGGCCCGTCCAAGCCGTCGAGATGTTCGCGCCCAACAATTTTCGGGTGCGCCATAATGAGCGTTGCGGGCAGCGTGAGCAAGTAATAGATAAACGTCCGAATCCACGTGATTGGCCAGCGCTGCGCCCAACGCGGATACCGGTAGCCGCCTTGCAGGGCGCGTTGCGGCTCGTGCAGCATACGCTCGAGTTCGCCTACCGTACTCACTTGCGCAAAATTTGCTTCGCCCAAGTCCACCTGGTAGCGATCTTCGAGCGCGCTCATCAGTTCGACGCGGTCCATCGAACTCAAGTTGAGGTCACCCTCTAATTTCGCGTCGGGGGCCAATGCTCCTGTCGATCTCCCGGTGATGCGGCTGATCAATTCCCCCAGTCCGCCCTGCGAACCGGCTGTAGGCGGTGTTGCCGAGAACTGCTGCTGGACCGCCTGCTGAATTATGTTGATCTTTGGCTTCTGCGTGGGAGTGCGGGGGAAATCCTGGTCCGGCCACACGAGCCAACGCCGCATCCGCTGGAACTCGGCCAAGTGCTGATTCGCGCGCCCGACCGCGGCACTAGGATCTGCAGCATCTTGCAGCAAGAGTGCAGCAACCGGTTCTGCATTGCCACCTTGCTCCAGCCCTACGACTACGCAATCGCGTACCTCCGGCTGCTGCCGCAATACTGTCTCAAGGTCGTCGGGATAGATATTCATCCCCTCACGCGTGACGATCACGTTTTTCTTGCGGGCCTTGAAATAGAGGTTGCCGTCGTCATCCATCGCGCCGAGGTCTCCGGTGCGAAACCAGCCATCCTCGCCGAGCACGGACTTCAACTGGTTGCCCTGCCAATAGCCTGCAGCCACGTTGGCTCCGCGGACAAGGATCTCGCCGTTTTCGTCGAGCTTCATTTCGCGGCCTTCCAACACCTTGCCGATCGAGCGTTTGCCGGTGTGGAAAGGATGGTTCAGCGAAATCAGTGAGGTAGTCTCTGTCAGGCCGTATCCCTGGATCACTACGAAACTCAGTCGCCGCCAGAATTCTTCTGTCTCGGCATCCAGTGCTGCACCGCCGGAGATGAATGCCCAGAACTTCCATCCGAACTGGTTGTGAATCCTGCGGAATCGCCACCAACGGCGAACGAAGTGTTCGTCTTTCGCAGCATTGAATTTGCGGTGAAACCTCTCGACCTGGCCTTCCGCTTCGATGTCGCGCTCAATCTTTTCTTTCAGCGACTCCATGAGCCGCGGGACCGCGACCACGACCGATACGCGCTCTGTCTTGATCGTGCGCATCACTTCGGTCGGATTCAGTGTGTCCTGAAAAAGGACGGTTCCTGCCAGTAGTTGCGGCAGAAAGATTCCCAGGAACTGCCCAAACACGTGGCTGAGCGGCAATAGATTGAGGAAGCGCAAAGGATGGAATATCCGCTCATACTTAAGGTAGGGGGCGATTTGCCGTTCCAGCGGTTCCAGGTTGGCAAGAATGTTGCTGTGCGTGATCACCACGCCGCGGGGCTCGGCCGTCGTGCCTGACGTGAAAACGATCTCGACGATGTCGGCGCTCGTTATGGCTTCGAAGCTGACCGGATCATCCGAAAACTCGGCGACTTCTTCGCGCAGCGACTCCAATTCGAAGTGCGCGACGTCAGGCACTTGGTGATGCAAAGCCCCGACGCACAGCTTCGCCTCTACCTGCTGCGCTACTCGCGCCGCAAAGTCGGGGGCGGCAATCTTGTCGATAGGAACAACGATCGCCCCGCGTAGCAGGCAACCGAAGAATGCCACGACCCACTCAGCGCAGTTTTCACCCCAGACCAGGACCTTGTCGCCGTGTCCGATGCCTCGCGCTTCCAGCATCCGGGCGAAGCGAAAGGCATTCGCCAGCACTTCGCCATAGCTCCACCGCTGCACCCGATAGCCGCGTCGGAAGACATAGGCGGGTTCGGAAGCATGCAGGCGAAAATTGCCGAGGTATTCCAGGATGCTGGCGCGTGCCATTGCTCACCAGTGTAACTGGGAGGCTATCCTGGTCGTTCCTAGCGCCGCTGCACACTCCCGACGAGCGATTCCGAGGGTGGAAACACCGGGATATTGTGGGTACCCCCTCCCTACCCCATCTTGAAAACAAAGGATTTGCAGCACGAGTCTGCGTAAGTTCGGGCAAGCATTAGTAGTTATAGGTAAAGTAGCAGAAACAAAAGAGTTAGTGAGCAGAGTTTGTTGCAGAGCCCTAACGACTTTAGTTTACTTGCGAGTTATCAAAGAGCGACTATAGCGCCGCACGGGCCGCGAGAGACACCAATCCCTCGCCTCACGCGGGAGATTACACAGTCCGGATCGGAAGAGAAAGGGCGTGCGACACAGGGGAGTGTGATAAGGCGTGCCGGTTGAGCAAACGAAATCACCGTCGTTTGCGCCAACTGACGGTAGCTTTCCGGGAGCCAACCGCTCACCACCGAAAGGCTCGGTTCTGCGATTGCGAGTGAGATGGCGATTTATCGACAACTGTTTGCGCCGTTCACTCACGTTGGTATATAGCACAGCCATGGCGCTTGTCTTCCCGCCATAGAGACAATTCCCGGGTATATGCATCTCTGCATACTCTTACGGTGTCCCTACCGAGAAACGTCCAGCGGTCTAACTGACGGTAGTAGCGCCCACTACCCTTCGCCCTTTCTGCAATCAGGGCATCACCGTCAAAGAATGCCTTCACCTGTCCCTTACTGCCATCTTCTACCCACTCGGTTGTGATTGGAAAAACGGACCACTGCGTTTGGTTCTCAAGAACAACCCCGACACGGAACCACCGGTCTGATTGCGTGATCTGTAATGTACGGGGTGCCGTTCCGCTCGCTGCGCCCCTAGCACTTACGAGTTTGTAGTGACCGCTGAAGTCAGGGCCGATGAGTCTTCCTTCAGGTTGTGATAACCCATAGACCGACAGGAACGCGACAATTACAGCACGAACAGCCGCCATGCGAGGTTTCAATGATGATGCTTCATCTCACTGCTGGTGTAAACAGGCCATTACATAACCAATCTCAAAACCAAAATCCACGACCAGCCCACTTATGATGGCGATGGCTCACCAACAAACCTCGCAAGTTCTACTCGCCGCCGTATTCAACGGTGGCATGGCGCTCGGGCTCAGACCTTGCGTAATTTTGTACCGCCGGGTTGAAACCCGGCTCAAATCAAGAAAAAAGAACCCTGGACGCTGCGCTGAAGCGCAGCTCTACCCTTCTTGCATGCGGGATTCAGCAACAGACTCCAAGCTCAACTTGATCCCGGCTCAGGACCAGCGGCGGGTTTCTTTGCCTTGGGCCTTCAGCATATTGCGGAAAGCTGTCGTGGCCTGCTTCACCTCGGGCAGGGCAATTCCACAATGCAGCTGCTTGCCTTGTCGGCGCGTGGCCACCACTCCGGCCGACTTCAGAATTGCCAGGTGCTGCGACAGGTTGGCCTTGGAGATGCCCAGGCCCTGTTGCAGTTCCGACGCCCAACGGTCGCCGCGGGCCAGCATCTCGATGAGGTGAAGGCGCGTTGGATTGGCAAATGCCTTGCAGATCACTGCCTGCCGTTCGTAGACTTCCGTTTCTCCGTTCGACTTACGCTTCGTTCCCACAGGCTCCCCCGAGAGCATCAAGGATTTCACTTCTGTGCACCCACCGGCATGCCGGTGTATCGGTGCACCGCCGGTACGGAACTGACGAGTGGCGCTGGACTGGCTACTTTGGCCGCCAGCCATTGTGGCCCGTCGGGTCCTGACCCGGAACTCCGTATTAGGTTCAAGCTGCACGCAAACTGGCGGCCGTTGGCCGCAATCCCGCTTCTACCACAGCGCGAGCCGCTCGAAATCTTCCTCCAATACTGTTTTTGGATGTGACGAATTTATATCACATCGCGCTTCGCGGACCACCGATAAACAATCGCTAAATTTAGAAATGGTCGTGTCGCGACATTTAAGACTATCGCCTAGCCGGGGGACTAAGTCGACATCAGTTTGTGACTTTTCCTATGCCGTTCCCTTTTTGGATTTTGGAGAGCTTTTCCGGCGTTTGGCGGGCGGAGTAAAATCCGCGCAGAATGGCAAAAAATAAACGGGTTTGCGGCATGACTAAAGCCATGCCCTGATACGAACCTGTCGACGACGCAAGTTCTCAGCAGGCTGTAAAGTCGTGCCCTTGACACAAAACCTTCCCGGAAAGGAGTATTCCACAAGCTAAGACCGACTCTAGCTCACGCCGCACCGAATGGATGCTCCAGCGACGGACTGCGTGGAGCCTCTAACTCGGCACCGTCGGCTGTAATTTGCATGTCATCTTCGATCCGCACGCCGAATTCGCCAGGGATGTAGATGCCGGGCTCATCGCTGAAGGTCATGTGGGCCTGGATCGGGGTCTTGTTTCCTGGCACAAGATACGGCCACTCGTGTCCATCCAGTCCCATCCCGTGTCCCAGTCGGTGAGTGAAGTATTTGAAGCCGGGTCCGTACCCCGCATCGATGATGACTTTGCGCGCCGCCGCATCGACTGACTGGCATTCCACGCCCGGCCGCGCTTGTGCCAGCGCGGCGCTTTGCGCCTTGTAGACGATGTCGAAGATCTGGTTCATTTTTGCTGTAGGCCTCCCCAGGACGAACGTGCGGCTGATGTCGGACGCGTATCCTTCGACGGTACAACCTCCGTCCATCAGCACGATCGTACCTTCCGTGATCTTTTGCGGCTGGATGGAACCGTGGGGCGTGGCCGAGTATGGCCCGACCTGGGCCTCGGCGCTGCCGTGGAAGCCCATCTGGCTGTGCGCTGTTTCCACCAGCGTCTGAAACTCCTGCTGCGTCATACCGGGCTGCAACGCATGATAGGCGGCTTCATAGGCCGTGATGGACACCTTCGAGGCCAGTCGCATCAGCGCGAGTTCGTGCTCGCTCTTGATCATCCGGCATCCGGCGGTCACCGGGGTCGCACTGGCCATCTGAAGGGCAGGAACATGCAAGGCGATTCCGTTGCTGAAAACGTATGGAGTCTTTTCTTCGATCCCCACCACGCCGGAACTAATCCCCAGGTCCCGCAGGCCGTCTGCGACTCGTTGGTAAGGATCTTCATCCTCCTGCCAGGTTCGTACTTCGACCTTTGACCCGAAAGGCCCGACTTCCAATTGTTCACGCGCTCTGCCCTCTTCAAACGCCGGACAAACAAAGAACGCGTTGCCTTTTGCCGGCAACACCATGGCGAAGAACCTTTCGCTGAGCCACCAATGAACGGCGCTGTAATACGGAAGCGAGCTGCCGGTCGCCACCACGATGGCTTGCAGTTTGTTTTGCGCCATCAGCTCGCGGGCACGCTCGATGCGCGCCTTTCGTTCATCGACAGTGATCGGGACTGCCTGGTCTTTCATCGATTTCAAGCTGGCGATTGAAGGTGGCAGGCTGGAATTGTCTTTGGCAGATGCGGTCACAGGTAGCGCAGCGGCAGCTGCTGCGGTAGCCCCGGTTTGCAGGAAACGACGGCGTGAGAGTCGAGTCATGGCAGTCGAGTGTATCGCGAGAGCCATAATCAGGGAAGGTTTACCTCAGCGGCTGAAGCCGCGGTCCTTAACAATCGATAAATGCACCGCTGAAGCGGTGCTCCACCCGTTTTATTAATGGTAAGTTGGGTCTAAAGTTCCGCTTCGTCCTGCCGATAAGTGAGGTAGCTGTCTCCTGAATCGTTCCTTCGGCTGCTCCCAGCCGCTCCTGCGCGAGCGGCTGGGACTTTTTGCCAGTGCGCCGGTGCATAGAGCGGCTTGAGGGTTCGGGGGTGCCGCAGGGGCTAAAGCCCGCAACTATTTTCAGACACAAAGCCGTCGCGGAAGGCGGTTTTTCAGCGGGCTAGGAAACCTGCTTCTTTCAAAAGGCATCGCTGGACGCGGCGCTGAAGCGCCGCACTACCGTGCTTCAGGCGCGGTAGTGCGCTCCGCCGTGACGGACGTCGGCTCCGCGCACCCAGAAGATCACGTCTTCCGCAATGTTCGTTGCGTGGTCGGCGATACGCTCGAGATTGCGGGCGATTAATAGCACATTGAGCGCCGGCCGCGTCGTACTTGGATCGCTAATCATCTTCTGCACCAAGACCACAAACGCTTCATCCTTCATGCGGTCGATGACGTTGTCCATCTGTAAGACAGACTCGGCAACTTCGGCGCGGCCGTCGAGGAACGACTCCAATGAGCGCTGTACCATATCCGTCACGCTCGCGGCCATGCGCGGGATATCCACGGGCAACTGCACTTCCGGCTCGCTGATCAGGTCGAGCACTCGTTGAGCAATGTTGACGGCCTGATCGCCGACGCGCTCCAGGTCGGCGTTAATCTTGACGACCGCGAGAATGAAGCGCAGGTCCACGGCCATCGGCTGCTGCATGGCAAGCAAGTCCAACGCGAGCTCGTCGATTTCGCGCTCCGCCTGATTGATGTCGGCTTCGTTGGTGAGCACCATCTGGCAGTACTTCGCATCGCGCGTGCGGTAGGCCTCGGTTGCACGATCGATGGCCTGCTCAGCCAAACCGCCCATGCGCAAAAGCTTTTCCTTGAGTTCGTCTAATCCCTGTTGAAAGCGGCTTCGCGTCATCCAAACCTGCCTGTGATGTAGTCTTCCGTCCGCTTGTCGGCGGGCGTGGTGAATATTTTCTCCGTCTTGTCGTACTCAATCAGGCTGCCCATAAGGAAGAATCCCGTGAACTCGGCCACGCGCGCTGCCTGCTGCATGTTATGGGTAACAATCACTACAGTGTAGTGCTGTTTGAGCTGAAAAATCAGTTCTTCGATCTTGCTGGTGGAGATTGGATCCAGGGCCGACGCCGGCTCGTCCATGAGCAGAACTTCCGGTTCCACCGCCAGCGAGCGCGCGATGCACAAGCGCTGCTGCTGTCCGCCTGAAAGGCTGGCGCCTGATTTCTTGTGCAGCGAGTCCTTAACTTCGTCCCATAGCGCAGCCAGCTTTAGCGACCGCTCCACCAACTCGTCCATCTGTTTGCGGTTGCGAAAGCCATTGAGCTTCAGGCCGGCCGCGACGTTGCCGTAAATCGACATGGTGGGAAACGGGTTGGGCTTTTGAAACACCATGCCAATGCGGCGCCGGACTTCCACCGGGTCGGTGCCATCGCCGTACACCTCGATGTCTCCAACCCTTACGTCTCCTTCGGCGCGGGCTTCGGGGATAGTCTCGTGCATCCGGTTCAGGCAGCGCACAAACGTACTCTTGCCACAACCCGACGGTCCGATCACAGCCGTGACGTGGTTGGCCGGTACGGTCATGTCGATGGACTTCAACGCCAGGTTCTTGCCGTACCACGCATTCAGTCCACGAACTTCGATTCCTACACCCATACTGGCTAGGACGCTCCCTTCAACATTCCACGGCTGGTAACGATGCGCACCGCCGCCACTGCGGCCACGATCAGGGCTATGAGTATCAATGCACCCGCCCAGGCCTGGCGATGCCAGTCGTCATAGGGCGAGAGGCCGTAGACGTACACTTGCAGCGACAGAGCGGCCATAGGCTGATTCAATTTCAAATTCCAGAACTGATTGCCGAAGGCAGTAAATAGCAGGGGAGCCGTCTCGCCCGCGACACGCGCAAAGGCGAGCATGCAGCCGGTGATCACTCCCGCCGACGCGGAGCGCAATGACACCGAGAGAGTGGTTCGCCATTTGGGAATTCCCAGCCCGAGGGCGGCTTCGCGCACTACATTCGGCACCATCAGCAGCATCTCTTCGGTGGCCCGCGCGATGGTGGGGATCATCATGATTCCCAGCGCTACGCCTCCGGAAAATGCGGAAAAGTGTTTTTGGCGAATGACGATCAGGCCGTAGACCGCCATGCCGATTACGATGGAAGGCACTCCGTTGAGTACGTCGGCGGTGAAACGAACCAAGTCTCCGAGTCGACCACGTCCGTATTCAGCGAGATAGATGCCACAGCCGATGCCCAAGGGCAAGCCAAAAGCGCTGGCAACCATGAGGATTAGCCCGGTGCCGACGATGGCGTTAGCCATACCTCCACCCAACTCGCCCGGGGGTTTCGGGGTCTGGGTCAGGAAATCGATGTTGATCGAACCAATTCCCTTGATCAGGACATAAGTAAAGATGGCAAGCAGAGGAGCAAGCACGAGGGCCGCGGCAGCAATCGCGAACCCCGTCGCTGCATGATTCTTGGCTCTCCGCCACAGGCTGAGTTTCTGCAAGCCCGCGTTGCCAGGTTGGTTAAGCACGCACTCTCCCTCCGGCCCCGGTGATGCTCCAAACCAGGAGCCGGGCCAGCGCGTTGACAATCAGCGTCACTAGAAATAGTGCTAACCCAATCTCCACCAATGCGCTGAGGTAGAGGTCGCCGGTCGCCTCCGTAAACTCATTGGCAATGACGCTGGCCATGGTGTAGCCGGGAGCAAACAATGACTTCGAAACATCGGGGCGATTTCCGATAACCATGGTGACCGCGATGGTTTCGCCCAGCGCGCGACCCAAACCCAGGATGATTCCGCCCACGATGCCGATGCGCGCGTTGCGCAGCACGCCGGTGCGGATCATCTCCCAGCGTGTGGCGCCCAGGGCCAGCACGGCTTCCCGCTGGTTCTGCGGAACTGCTGTCAGCACCTCGCGCGTGATCGACGCAATGATAGGAATGACCATGATGGACATGATGATGCCCGCGGCCAGCATTCCTATTCCATACATCGGGCCGCCAAAGAGCCCAGTCCAGCCCAGCGTTTTGGCCAGCAATGGTTCCACGTATACGCGCAACAGAGGCGCCAGCACGAAGATGCCCCACAGACCGTAGATGACGCTGGGGATGGCCGCCAGCAACTCGACGAGAAACGAGATGATGGCGCGAAGCGAACCGGACACATCTCGGTGACGAAGACGGCCACGCCCACCGAAAGTGGAACGGCAATTAACAGTCGCCAGAAATGACGAAACTAATGTGCCGTAGATAAACGGCACGGCTCCGTACTGGTCGTTTACCGGGTCCCAATCGTGTCCGTAGAAGAAAGCTGAGCCCAAATTGATGAAGCGACAGTTTTGACTTGTCGACCAGTTGCCACGCCACGAACACGACGATGGCAAAAACCGAAACCGCAGTTAGCAGGATCAGCACCGCGAACACTGCATCAGGAATACGGCTGCTGCGAGGGCGTGTGTGCCGGATTCGCTGCAACACCGAAGAGACAGAAACTTCTTTTCGGTGGATGGCAGTTTGGGCGAGCGTCGGGATCGCTGTCGCCGGCTTCTCACTCGGTTTGAAATCCTCAGGCGAGTTCGTCTCGTTCACGTTACCCGACATCCTTGATTAACGACTTTTCAGCGTGGCTGCTGCGGCACAGCCAACTCTCAGCATCGCGGAGAGTTGGCCGTAGAACTGACCAACTGCCATCAATGAATCTGCTTGGTGATGGCCGCCTTTTCCATCTCCACGACTTGTTTGGGCAACGGAGCATAGGAGAGTGCCTCGGTCATCGATTGCCCCGGGCCGAGCATCCAGAAAAGAAAGTCCTTCAAGATCTTGCCTTTGTTGGCATCCGCAGGATTGGTCGGAATCAGCAACCACGTGAAACTGGAGATCGGATAGGCATCCTTGGCCGGCGAGTTGGTGATCGAGACCCGGAAATCCGCCGGCATCTTCACGCCTGCGGCCGCCGCCGTCATGCTCTGCAAACTCGCCTTGATCAAATTGCCTGAAGAGTTTCTCACGTCACCATACGGAATCTTGTTCTGAATCGCATAGATCAGTTCGATGTAGCCAAGCGAACCGGGCAGTTGGCGAATCATGCCGGCCACTCCTTCATTTCCCTTGCCGCCTACGCCGACTGGCCATTTAACCGAGGTGCCCTTGCCGACCGCGCCCTGCCAATCCTGACTTATCTTCGAGAGGTAATCCGTCCAGATGTAGGTGGTGCCGCTGCCGTCAGAGCGATGCACCACCGTGATGTTCTGGTTGGGAAACTTGACGCCGGGATTTACCTTGGCGATCGCCGGGTCGCTCCAATTGGAAATCCTGCCCAAAAATATCCCGGCCAGCATATCAGGCGTGAATTTCAATTCCTCATTAACGCCGGGAATATTATAGGCAGGCACGTCAGCGCCGAGCACGGTCGGAACGTGCAGTAGCTTGATCTTCGACGCTGCGATTTGCTCATCCGTCATCGGCCCGTCGCTCGCGCCGAAGTCCACGGTGCCCGCCGTGACCTGACGAATTCCGCCGCCGCTGCCGATCGACTGGTAATTAATTGCGATGTCGGGATGCAGGTTGTGATACTCGTTGAACCACTTGGAATACATCGGATAAGGGAAGGTGGCGCCAGCCCCGTTTAACTGCGTTTCCGCTACGACGCAGCATGTAAGCAATAAAATGCAAACAATCACCCTGAGTGATCGAATCACGTAGATTCCTCCTCACAACGTCTCATTGGCGTTTCTACGCTGTAATTGTTACGGCTTTGTTACAGAAGGGTGAAAAGAGGTTAAAGTCCACAAAAGTGCCGAGATTTGTGGGTCTGCGTCGTACGGGCTTGTCCGCAATCCCACCTCGATGTCGCCACCCACATTACGGGTAAGGATTCGACCTACGCCTTGTGCTTACGCTTGAGATCGTCAATAAACATCTGCTCCACCGGCTTGTCGTACGAACGCAGTACATGGCGGACAGTATGGCCGCTCACCAGGTGACAGACTTCCTCAGCCAGATTTTTGGCATGATCGCCAGCCCGCTCCAGAGACTGTGTCATAAACAGCACATGGAAACTCTCCGCCCGAGGAGACTTATCGTGTTGATCCAGGTGGCGTATGAAAACCAGATTGCGCAGGCGGTCCATCTCGGCATCGGCGCGTAATACCGCCAGGGCGAGGTTCAATTCGCGGTTCTTGAGCGCGTCGTGAACGTCGCCCAGCATCTTTTCCAAGCGGGAGGCCATCAGCGTGAGGTCGCGAATGTCTTGCAGGTCGATGCGGCTGCCCACTGCCGCCGCACGGTTGCTGCAGTTCAGCAGCAGGTCACCTACGCGCTCCAGTCCGATGATGAACTTCAGGCACGCCAGCAGTTCACGGGCATGCATTTCGCTCACCTTAGTGATGATCGATGTAACTCCCTGGTCGATCTCCCGATCCAGTGAATCCAGTTCCTTTTCCCGATCCCGCACCCCATCCAATAACGACGGCACGCCGGTAGCGATTCCTTCCGCGACAATTCCTGCCGCCATGCGCGCTACCTGGCAGGCTTGCAGCGTCTGCTGCTGCAGGTGCGCACATACCTCTTCCGGCTTGGGGGATTCTTCTTCGGCCGCACTCATGGGTCTCTCCAACTATCTTGCTCTGGCCCTTCCAACGTTGCAATACGACACGATCCGACAGGTCGATTACGCCCGCACCGCGACTTCCTCGCGAGGCAGAGTGAAGTAAAACGTCGAGCCGTGGTTCAGCTCGCTTTCCGCCTTGATGGCGCCTCCGTGGGCCCGCACTACGTGTTTGGCAATCGCCAAGCCCAGGCCCGTTCCGCCTGACTCTCGCGAGCGCGCCTTGTCCACCCGGTAGAACCGTTCGAATAGCCGGGGCAGATGCTCGCTGGGGATTCCTCCGCCAAAGTCGCGCACATAAAATTGCACGCCTGACTCCGTTTCGCACGCTCCGACCAGGATTTTTCGTCCTTCTTCGCCGTACTTCATCGCGTTGTCGATAAGGTTTCCGAAGACTTGGTGAATGGCGTCGCGGTCCACCATCACCGACGATGTCGCCGTGTTCATCACGGCCAACTCGATACCCCGGCTGTCTGCGATCTCCTGAAAGGTTTGCACTGCTTCGTCCAGCAATTCCTGAGGAGTCGCCGATTGCAGGTTGAAATCGCGCTCGCCTGATTCCACTCTGGCCAACACCAGCAGGTCTTCGGTCAAACGCGACATGCGCAGCGCATTCTTGCGAATGATCTCGATGAATTCCCGCGCGCTGTCGCTCAGTTTCTCGCTTTCCAGAACGGTCTCGGCGTATCCCTGGATCGAGGTCAGCGGGGTGCGCAACTCATGTGACACATTGGCGATGAAGTCGCGGCGGGTCTTCTCTACGCGCTCGATTTCAGTCTGGTCGTGCATCACCGCTACCACTCCTCCTCCCGGCATGGGAGCGGCAGTCAGGTCGAAGATTCGTCCGGAAAAGATTTTGGCGGCACGCGCCACGACGATGTCGCGGGTCTCCAGCGCTGCTTGTACCGCACGCAAAATCTCGGGGTCGCGCGCCGACCGCACCAGCGGCTCACCCAATCGGACGCCGTTGGACAGCAGACGCTCCATGCGCTGGTTGGCCCACAGGACTCGACCGTCCTCGGCTACGGCGATCACCGGCTCCTGCATCGAGTTCAGCAGCGTTTCGAGCGTTTGCCGGCTGGCTTCCACCGAGCGGAAGCCCTCTTCCAGTTTTCGCGCGGTCTTATCCAGCGCTGAAGCCACATGGGCAATCTCGTCGCCAGACTCTTCCTCAATTCTCGCCGACAGGTCTCCGGCGGCAACTCGCTCTGCGAAATCCGTGATGCGGCCCAGCCGCCGCCCGATCGACTGCGTCGCGATGAATGCCAGTATCAGCGCGACAAGCGTGGCCACGGCCGAGCTTTTCAACAGATTCGTTCGCACTTGCCGGTTGACCTCGTCGATCGCTGACAACCGGTAAGCGAGACGTACCACTCCTCCGGGAATGGGAGCGGCTTCATACAAGAACGGCACTCCGACAGTTCGACTCGAGCGGGTAGAAGATCCTACCTGGCCCTGCAGGGCAGCTATCACTTCCGGGCGATTGGCGTGGTTGTCCATCTGGTCCGGACTAGCTTCGGAATCGGCCAGCACTTTGCCGCTACTGTCGATCAGGGTCGCCCGCGCACCGGCTTCTGTGGCTACCTGTTGAATGATCTGAGCACGTTGGTCGGCGGGAGCACTGGCCATTTGCGACGCCAGCATCAACGTCTTCTCGCGCAGCGAGCTTTCGATCTCGCTGCGCAACATTCCCACCCAGGCTTTTTGGATCAGCACATTCATCGTAAGCATGCACGCTGCGATCAATACCAATGCGGCAGCGAACAGCTTAAGAAAAATGCGGCTCTTCACGGTTTCGGAACCTCGAAGCGGTATCCGGCCCCCCGTACCGTCTTGAGATAGCGGGGCTCATCGGGATTCGCTTCGATCTTCTCACGAATGCGGCGGACGTACACATCCACCGAGCGCGGCGTCACGTAATGTGTGTCGCGCCATACGGCGTCGAGTAACTGATCGCGCGTAAACACCCGTCCGGGATGGCGGGCCAGGTATTCCAGCAAGCGGAATTCGGTGGCCGTAGTCTGGGTCAGCGCGCCACGCACCATGAGCGTCATTCCGCCGCTGTCGATCTCGATGTCTCCCGCCTTGACCACCGCGGGTGCCAGAGGCCGCTCAAAGCGGCGCAAGACAGCGCGTACTCGGGCCACCAACTCGCGCGGACTGAAGGGCTTCGGGATGTAGTCGTCCGCCCCCAGCTCGAGGCCAATGACCTTATCGGATTCGGTGGTCTTCGCAGTCAGGAAGATGACTGGAGTCATGGCCAGCGACGGCGTTTGCCGGATTCGCCGACACAGTTCCAGCCCGTCTCCGCCGGGCAACATGATGTCCAGCAGAAACAGTAGCGGCGCCTGCTTCTCCGCCTCGGTGATGACTCCTGTCGCGGTCGAGAACGAACGCACTCCGTAGCCGGCCGCCTCCAGGTGGTGGCGAACCAGGCGGGAAATGTCCGTGTCATCTTCCACGGCAAAAATGGTTTGTTTCACGGCTGTATTGTAGCCGACAGGGTTGGCAGTGCTCTCGTGTCCTAGCATCTCACAATTACGTTACAACGCCTGTTGTTACAGCATGATGAAAGTCCGATGAACGGTTTTCGACGATTGTTACCTTCTGGATGAGGCCATTTTTTTCTATAGCGGGCGACAACCCCCTTTGAAATCGATGTATCTTATCCCGCATGCTTTGGCGCATCCTCAAGCCCGACCTCGGGGCCGCCGATAAGCCAAGTGTGCGCAGACTGCTTCAATCCGCAAGATTCTCGATCATCCTCGTGGCGCTTCTGGTGGCTTTATGGAGCTGGCCGTCAGCCGCCGCGTGTGGACCTTCCTCGTCGGGTACGCCCAACCACGACGACACTGAGATTTCCGCGCGAAGCTTGTTGACCAATTCGCCACCACCCGTGCTTGGCACCGGATCTTTAGCGGGTGCCAGGTACGTTGTTCCTGGCTATACGATCCACCGCGTTGTTCCCGAGGTCCGCATTGAATTTAGCGTGACTGACGAACAGCGACGACTGGTGGAGAGCCTCTCGGCCACTGACTTGCGCCTCTTCGACGATCAACAGGCTGTAAAACGCTTCCGCAATTTTTCGCGAATGAACGACTTGCCCCTGCAGATCGGCATCCTGCTCGATGTCAGCGATTCGGTGGAGAAAACTGTCTCCCGCGAGAAGCTGGCCACGCAGTTCTTTGTCCGCCAGGTGTTGCGTCCGCAGACTGATCGCGCGTTTCTGCTGGCGTTCGGCCAGGAGGTGCAGTTGTGGCAGGCCTCAACCGGCGATCTCCATGCGCTGGAAGCGACCGTGGACCGGATCCATCAACTGGGCCACGCCACCAACCTGTACGACGGCTTGTTTTACGCGTGCCTCAACCAGTTTCCGCGATCTGCGGAGAACGAAACTGTGCAGCGCATCATCGTCCTGTTCAGCGACGGCAACGATACGGGCAGCCTTCACGCACTCGGCGACACCATCGCCCTTGCTCAGCGCCGCGAAATCCAAATTTATGCGCTCGCCGTTCATCCCCAAGGCAGGTACTCGCAAGGGGACGCCGTCCTCCGTCGTCTAGCCGAAGAAACCGGCGGACAGTTTTACGTCGCTGCGTCGGAAAGAGACTTTGCCGCTGTCTTCGCGGCCATGGACGAGCAAATGCGGACACAGTATTACGTGTCTTTCCGGCCTGAGCGCGAGACCCCAGGCTTTCACGAATTGCGACTGGAAATGACGAGCCCCGGCAAACTCCGCATCCACGCCCGCCAAGGCTATTACTATGACGCGCCTTAGCTCCCAACGTTAATGCAAATAGAAACGCCCGCACTCGGCGGGCGTTCGCGCAAAACAATCTAACCTAATGCATTGGATTGGTCGACCAGGCTCGCGTCAGGTAGTCGGTCATGCTCAGCGAAAGCAGCAGGAACAGGAAAAAGATCGCCGCGATCATGGTGACCTTGGTAAGCTTCGTGCTGTAGTACAGGTGCATAAAAAACAACACCACCAGCGTGCCTTTAACGGTGGCGATGACCAGTGCCAGCACGATATTCCAATCGCCCAACTCGATGAAGGAAGCAAAGGTCGTAAGCCCGGTCAGGAAGATCAGGCTGGCCCAGATTCCGACATAAACGCTCATGGGTATTACGTGTTGCCGGTGTTCTTCGGTTGACATGGTCCTCGATTAGCCTCCGCCATGTTTCTTGCTGATCAAATAGAGCAACGGGAAAAGATAGATCCAGACCAGATCGACGAAATGCCAATATAGGCCGACGTTTTCCACCGGGCTGTAATAGTCAGGACTGTAAGCTCCGCGCATCCCGACAATCGTGATCCACGTGATCAGCCCAATTCCGATAATTACGTGCAGGGCGTGTAATCCGGTCATCGCCCAATAGAGCGAGAAATAAATCTCCACATTTTGCGGGCTCGCTTCGCCACCTTCAAACTGAAAATTCGGGCCCGGAAACTGGTGTAGCACCCAGTGTTCGTGGTACTCGATCGCCTTGATTCCCAGGAAGCCGAAGGCGAACACGATGGTGATCAACAGCAGGGCGACCATCATTCTGGCCTTGCCGATCTGGGCGCAACGCACTGCCAGCGCCATGGTCAGCGAACTGCAGATCAGCACCGCCGTGTTGGTAGTCCCCAGCCAGATGTTCATGTCCCGGCTGCCTTCCACGAACGCCTGGTAGTAAGTCGCGCGGTACACCAAATAGGCGCAGAAGAGCCCACCGAAGAACATGATCTCCGTTACCAGGAACAGCCACATGCCAAACGTGGACGTCTCCTTCTGCTGGTCCATGCTGGCAAAGTGGTGTTGCAGCGCGTGTTCAGCGATTTCGATATCGCTAGTGGCCAACGGGGACCTCCTCCTCAGGCATATGCTCGTAGTCGTAGGCTTCCCAGGTCACCACCGGTGTCTCTTCAAAATTGTCGGTAGGCGGCGGCGACGGAGTCATCCACTCCAAGCCGACCGCGTTCCACGGATTCGGCCCAGCGTCCTCGCCGTATCGCAGCGACCACGTGAAGTAAATCATGGGCAGCACGTAGCCCACCGCCAGCACCGATGCTCCCGCCGTCGAGAGCACGTTCAGCACCTGGAACTCCGGGGGATAAGCGTGGTAGCGCCGCGGCATACCCATGTAGCCCAGAATGAACTGCGGGAAGAACGTCAGGTTGAAGCCGAAAAACACAAACATTGCCGACAGTTTGGCCCATCCCTCGGGATACATCTTGCCGGTCATCTTTGGCCACCAGAAGTGGAGTCCCGCCATATACGCCATCACCATGCCGCCCACCATCACGTAGTGGAAGTGCGCCACCACGAAGTAGGTGTCGGTCACATGCACGTCCACCCCTAGCGATGCCAGGAAAACACCGGTCAGCCCGCCGATGGTGAACAGCCCCATGAAGCCGAAGGCGTACAGCATCGGCGTATTGTAGCGAATCGAACCTTTATATAAAGTCGCCGTCCAGTTAAAGATCTTCACTGCCGACGGGATCGCCACAAAGTAGCTCAACAGGGAGAACACCAGCGCCGCGTAAACCGAAATCCCCGCGACGAACATGTGGTGCGCCCAAACCAGGAAGCCAAGCACGGCGATCGAGATCGACGCCAGCGCCACAAACTCGTATCCAAATACCCGCTTGTGCGCGAAGCAGGTAACGATTTCGCTAATCACGCCCATGCCCGGTAGGATCATGATGTACACCGCCGGATGCGAGTAGAACCAGAACAAATGTTGAAAGAGCAGCGGATCGCCACCTAATGCCGGGTTGAAGACACCGATGTGGAACACGCGCTCCAGGGCAACCAGCAACAAGGTGATGGCGATCACCGGCGTACCCAGCACCATGATCAGGCTGGCAGCATAATTCGACCAGCAAAACAGCGGTAATCGATTCCAGGTCAATCCCGGGGCACGCATGCGGTGGATGGTGACGATAAAGTTCAATCCAGTGAAAATCGATGCGAACCCGGCAATGAAAATCCCGAGCGCCGTCCCGACCACATGGGTGTTCGAATACGTGGTGCTGAAAGGGGTGTAAAAGGTCCAACCGGTGTCCACTCCGCCCAGAACCATCGAAACCAGGGCAAAAGCGGCACCGATATTGAAAATGTACCAAGTCGCCAGATTCAGCCGGGGGAAGGCGAGGTCTTTGGCTCCGACCATCAGCGGGATGCAGAAGTTGCCCAGCACCGCCGGCACCGAAGGGATCAGAAAGAAGAACACCATCGTGATCCCGTGCATGGTGAACAGTTTGTTATACGTGTCTGAGGAAACCAGATCGCCCGCGGGGGTCAGCAGTTCCAGCCGGATCAGCATGGCGAAGAAACCGCCCACCCAGAACATCGCGGTAATCGATATCAAATACAGGACCGCGATTCGCTTATGGTCTTTCGTCAACAGCCATGACTTCAATCCGTAGCCGTTGTTCAGATAAGTCTCGCGCTCCACTGTCTGTACTGCAGTTGCCATGTCACGCACCTTCGGGGTTGAACACTTAGTTGCTCTCGCTCGCCATGGCCGTCGGAACTCCGCCCTCGGCCTTCTGCTGCGGTTGTGACAGCGACTTCACATAACTCACCAGCGCTCCCAGGCTCTCTTCCGTCACTTGTCCCTGGAACGTCGGCATGATGGGTTTAAATCCCGCTACGATCTTGGCCTGCGGGTTCAAGATCGACTCGCGAATGTAATTCTCATCGGCCGTCACCGTGCGACCGTCTTCCAATTGCACCGGCTTGCCGTACATTCCCGCCAGGTTCGGCCCGCGGCCTTGAGTATCGCTACGGTGACAGGTGGCGCATCCCAACTGCGTAAACAATTCCTTACCATTCGTCGCCATCGAGGTCGTCGCGCCGCCACTGGCCAGCCATGCCTGGTATGCCGCCGGCTCCATCACCACCACTTCGCCAATCATGCCGGAGTGCTCAGTTCCGCAATATTCCGCGCAGAACAAGTGATACGTTCCGACTTTCGTCGTATGGAACCATGTCGAGGTGAAGCGGCCCGGCAGCACATCCTGCTTGATGCGGAAGGCCGGCACATAAAAAGAGTGGATGGTGTCCTGGGAGCTCATGATCATCTTGACGTCGCGGCCCACTGGGATATGTAGCGCGTTGATCTCGCGCTGTCCCGTCTCGTGCTCGAACTTCCACATCCACTGCTTGCCAACGGCATACACTTCCATCGCCCCGCGCGGCGGCCGCGCTTCCTGGAAGTAGATCAGCGCTCCCCAGGCGAAGAAGATCATCGAGATGCCCAGCGGAATAAGCGTCCACGTCAGCTCCAGCGGCAGCGAGCCATCGATGTGCTCCGCCTTGGGATGTGCGGACTTGCGGTACTTCACCGCGAACACGAACACCAGCAAAAAAATGAGCAGCGTAAAGAATGCCGATACCGCCACCAGGAGGAAGTACAGTCCATCCACCTGTGCCGCCATCGACGACGCTTGCTCAGGAAACAGTGGCAAATTCTTCCACATATCGTTCAGGCCCGTCCTGCTCCCTTCCGGGAATCATGAGGTTCACGTCGGTACATCACGATCAGGAATCCGCCCAGCAGCAACACCGTCGCCGCTCCGCCCAATCGCAGGATGTTGGTGACCACCGCGCCATACCGCCCGCTTGTCGGGTCGTAATGAAAGCAGTACAGCGTCACTTGGTCCACCAGGTTGCCAATCTTGTTGCGTGACGCCTCGATCAAGCCAAGGCGCAAATCTTTGGGCGAAAACTCGACTCCGTAGTAATACTGGGCCAGCCTGCCCTGCGGCGTCGCGATCATGATCGCCGCCGAGTGGATGAACTGCCCCGTGCGCGCATCGCGCTTGTAGTGAAATCCGACGGCATCCGCCAACTGCTGGATCTCCGGCTGCTGCCCGGTCAGAAAATGCCAGCCCGAACCGTCCGATTTTTTCTCCAGCCGTTCGTTCATGCGATCGATGTAAATCTTCTTTTTCTCCGACGCAATTTCCGGCGTGTCATCCGGATTAAAGCTCACCGTCACCACTTCGTACTCGTTGCCCGGCGTGAATCGCAACACGCCCAGCGCGCTCGACAATCCGGCCAACTCCTCCCCGCACAACATCGGGCAGGTGTAATACACCAGGTTCAGGATTACCGGCCGTCCCGACTGAAAATAATCGCCCAGCTTCACCGTCTTACCCGTCTCATCCTTGAACTGCAACTCCAACGGCAATTCCTGATCGAGCCGCTGATCGATCCCCACATTCTTCAGGTCGTCGGGACTAACCTGTGACGCTGGCTGGCTCGCATCCCGCGAAAACGACGACGGCGGCTGCGCCATCACCACAACACTGGCGAGCACTACGGCTCCCAACAACATCGACCTTATTACCGACAATCGACTGCGTTTCACTGCTTTTGATTCCACTCCTCGCGCAACTTCGTACACATCGCGCGCTGCTATTGCCCAGCCGGCGCGGCCACTGCCTTCGCCGGAGGCGCTTTCTGCGTCACCGCCGTCGCTGTTGCCGGCACCACCGGCAACCCACGCTCTGCGATCAGTTTCATCGCCTCATTAATCGGTAGATGCACCGTGCCGTTCGAGTCCACAAATGGTTGTGCCGTGTAAAGAATTTTGTGCTCCGATTGCAGCAACTGGCTCATATCGACGACATCATCCGTCTGCAGCCGCGGCTGGGGAAACACGTCCGGATTCACGTTCGTCGTGTTCTCGAAATCCCTGCCCTCCGCAGTCAACGGCTGCGCCTTCTGCGCGTTCACCATCGGACTCGGATTGCCCTGGGCGAAGTACGGACTGTGCGATAGGAAGCGGAACATTCCCCAGATCACCAGTTCGATGAAGATCCCTGCCACCAGCAGCCCGACAAGAAACACCAGAATTCCTCGCGGACTTAAGTCGGTGCGGTCGTAATCCACCGCTGGATTTCTCAGCGCGTCGTATTCGTCGTGATTAGTGGCCATGTCCCGACCCCTGGTGCAGCAAGCTCGGCATCTGCGGCTCGTACGCGGGCAAAATTGGCCGCTGCCGCAGGTTGTAGAAGAAGTATCCCAGCCACAGTCCACCCAGCGCCGCCGGTGCAACCAGGTACCAGATGCTGAAGTAAAAATGTCCGCGTGCGTGCGCGAAGTTCGGCACCACGTACCAATAGATGTCCACGAGTCGCATGAACATCAGCAGCACCGCCAGTCCGATCAGGCGGCGTCCGTCACGCTTGCGTTCTTTCGACAGCAGCAGCGCAAACGGCAGAGCGAAATGGAACAGGATGATCGCCAGCGCCACCATGCCCCATCCGCCATGGATGCGGTTCAGAAACCAGCTGATTTCTTCCGGCAGGTTGCCCGCCCAGATAATCAGCCACTGCGAGAACGAGAAGTACGCAAACAGCATCACGAACGCCAGCATCAGCTTGCCCAAATCGTGAAACTGCTCCGCCTTGATGATCTCGCGCATCGGACTGTATCCCGTCAGCACCGTCAACATGATGATGCTGAATGCCAGCGCTGACAGCCCCTCGCCCGCCATGAAAATCATGCCGTAGATGGTCGAGCCCCAATGCGGATCGAGCGACATCACCCAGTCCACTGCGGCAAAAGAGATCGTCAACGAATACAGCAACAATCCGATGCCGCTGAACAATTGAAAGCGTGGCTGATGTCCCACGGCCGACGGCTCGTCTTGCAGCGCCGAACGTTGGTTCAGCACATACATCAAGCCGATCCACACGGCAAAATAAATCACCTGCCGTAGCCACCAGAACGGCATGTTCAGATACCAGGCATTGTGCTCGGTCAGCGACGAATCGCTCATCCACGCATACAAATAGTGCCGGCCCAGCACCAGCGGCACGAACAACACCAGCATCAGCGGTATGCCCTTACTGGCTGCCTCAAGTATTCGCCGGATCGACAATCCCCACAATCCGCCCGACAGGTGCTGCACCATCACTAGTGCCATGCAGCCCAGGCTCAGCCCCAGCCAAAGCATGTAGCCGATGAGGTAGCCGCGCATCAGTTGCTCCGGCTGCAGCACAAAACCGATGATGCACGCCAAGGCGCCCAGAACTCCGATGCTGAGATATAACCGTTGCCAGCTTGCCGCTTCCGCGGGCACGGCGTAATTGCTCTGGCCGACTTGCAGATTCGGTTGGCTCATTGTTGCTGCCCCCCTCCCTGCACAGTCGTTCCCGGCTGGCTCGCACCTTGGGTGTCATACGGAGGCGCGATCACTACGCCCGCCGGTGGTGCATTCGCAATCTGCTGGCCCGCCGGAACATCCGCTCGCGTCGCTCCCTGGCTCAACTGCAGCGCCCGAATGTAGGCTGCGATCGCCCAGCGGTCTTGAGGGGAAACCTGTTGCGAGTAGTCCAGCATTTTGCCAAACCCGTTGGTCATCACATCGAAGAAGTATCCGATCGGCTCTTTGCGCAGGCGCTCGCTGTGATAGGAAGGCGGTCGTGAAAGCCCCCGCTGCACGATCATGCCTTGTCCGTCGCCGGTCTCGCCATGGCACGGCGCGCAATAAATGTTGAAGCGCTGCTGTCCGCGTTGCAGCACTTCGGCCGTCACCGGGAACGGCATGTAGTTGCCGTCTTCGTTGCCGATTTTGCCGGTGTACAGGTACGTATCAGCGCGCAAATATCCACGGGCCACCGTACCTTCCACCAGCGGACGCGCCGAGCGATGGTCGGCGTAAAAATCACTGTCCGCGAGCGGTCGCTTGTACGGCTGGTTCTGCATATCGGCGCGGCATCCCGCGAGTATCAACAGTGCCGTCGACGCCAGCAGCAACTTCAGCAAAGTTAGAGATGTCCGATTAATGCGGCACCTCCGAAATCGATAGCGGCTTCAGTCGTTCCATGAATTGTTGGGTGCCCGTCAAATCGAACTTGGGGTCGGTCGCTTCCACGCACAGGAAGAAGCGGTTGCGCGTCACTTTCGAGAACTGGTCCACGTTGAATACCGGATGGTAGGGCTGCGGCAATCCATTCAGCGCGAACATACCGAACATTCCCACCAGTCCTGCGAACAGGATCGTCATCTCAAACGTCGGAACGATGAACGCCGGCCACGAGTCGTACGGCTTTCCACCAATGTTCAGCGGATACGCGATCACGTTGATCCAGTACTGCAGCGCGAACCCCGACAATCCGCCCAGGATGCCTCCCGTCAGCGTTATCAGCGGAACCGCCGACTTGTGGAAGCCGATCGCCTCACTCGCTTCCTCAATCGGAAACGGGCTGTAGGCGTCCATGTCGCGATAGCCTTCGGCATAGGCAGCCTTGCAAGCATGCACCAGGTCGGTGGGCGTCTCGAACTCTGCCATCAAACCGTAAATCGTCGGAGCAGTCGCAGCGTGGCTCATTCCTTCACCTCCGCCTGCGGCAGCAGCATGCGAATTTCAAAGATCGAAATCGCCGGCACAATCCGGATGAAGATAAAGATCGCCGTCGTGAACAGTCCGATCGTTCCCGCATAGGTCGCCCAGTCCCAGCGCGTCGGCACGTAATGGCCCCACGACGACGGCAGGAAATCCCTGTGCAAGCTGGTCACGATAATCACGAAGCGCTCCAGCCACATGCCCACCAGCACGATCAGGGAAATTCCAAACAGCCACTTTATGTTGGAACGCACCTTCGGCCACCACAGAACCTGCGGGATCAGGATGTTGAACAGAATCAGCGACCAATACAGCGGCGCATACGGCCCGAACCAGCGATTGTGCGTCATGAAACGCTCGTAGGTTGATCCGCTGTACAGCGAGACAAATGTCTCGAAGAAATATCCGTAGGCGACGATCAGCCCAGTCGCCAGCATGATCTTGGCCGAGTTCTGCAGGTGCCGCATGGTGATCATGTCTTCCAATCCGTAGTACTTGCGGATCGGAATCGCCAGCACCAGCACCATCGCGAAGCCAGAGTAAATCGCGCCTGCCACAAAATATGGCGGGAAGATCGTCGTGTGCCACCCGGGCAGGATGGCGATTGCAAAATCGAAGCTAACCACCGTGTGCACTGACAGCACCAGCGGTGTTGAAATTCCGGCCAGCAGGATGTACAGCGCCTCGTACCGCGTCCAGTGCCGCGCCGACCCGCGCCAGCCCAAGGCCAGCATTCCGTAAATCTTCTTCGCCAACGGATGCGTCGCTTCTTCCCGCATCGTCGCAAGGTCCGGCACCAGTCCTACAAACCAGAACACTGCCGAAATCGTTGCGTAGGTCGAAACCGCGAACACGTCCCACACCAGCGGACTGCGAAACTGCGGCCACACTCCCATCGAGTTCGGGTACGGGAACATCCAGTACCCTAGCCACGGACGGCCCATGTGTAGCAGCGGGAACATTCCGGCGCAAGCCACCGCGAACAGCGTCATCGCTTCGGCAAAGCGGTTGATCGAATTGCGCCACGTCTGCTTGAAGAGCAACAGGATGGCCGAGATCAGCGTGCCCGCGTGGCCGATACCGATCCACCACACGAAGTTGATGATGGCGAAGCCCCAGGCCACCGGAATTTCAATGCCCCAGATACCGACGCCGCGCAGCAACAGGTATGTCACCGTTATGCCGAGCAGCCCCAGCAGTCCCATGCCTACAGCCAGTCCTGCCAGCCAGCCGAGCCCGATCGGTCGCTTAAGTACCGCATCGGTGATCGTGTCGGTCACCGAGTCGAACGTCTGGCCCGGACCAATCACCGGCGCTTCGTCGAGCACCGCCAAGTTGTTTTCCTCTGCTCCCGCCATCTAGCTCTGCTCCGACTGTTCAAGTTCAGGATTCGGGTTCAGCACCACCGCCATATAGTTGGTACGAGGACGCGTGTTCAGATCTTCCAACAGGCCGTAGCTGCGCTGGTTCGCTCGTAATTGCGACACACGGCTGTTGGCATCGTTCAAGTCTCCAAAGGTAATCGCCTGTGCGGGACACGCCTGCTGGCAGGCGGTAATGATCTCGCCGTCCTTTACTTTGCGGTTTTCTTTCTCCGCCGTGATGCGTCCATGCGTGATGCGCTGGATGCAGTACGTACACTTCTCCATCACGCCGCGGCTGCGAACGCTCACTTCCGGATTGCGCATCATTTTGTACTGCGGTGTCTCGAAATCCTGGAACAGCAAGAAATTAAACCGGCGAACCTTATACGGGCAGTTGTTCGAGCAGTAGCGCGTGCCTACGCAGCGGTTATAGACCATGTCGTTCAGGCCTTCAGTCGAGTGCACCGTCGCACCCACCGGACACACCACTTCGCACGGGGCGTTCTCGCACTGCTGGCACGGAATCGGCTGGTAATACGCTGAGGGATTCTCCGTTCCGCCTTCGTAATACACATCCACGCGCAGCCAGTTCATGTGGCGGCCGCGCATTACCTGCTCCTTGCCCACCACCGGAATATTGTTCTCCGCCTGGCACGCCACCACGCACGTCTTGCAACCGATGCAAGAGTTCATGTCGATGGCCATACCCCACTTGGCTTCCGTGTACTGATATAGCGGCCCGCCGTGAACATCCGTGTATAGCGTGAACTCCGGCGACGGCGCCTCCGCGCCTTCATGAGCGAAACCAGGGTTCTTGATGAAGTCTTCCAGCGTCGCCTTGCGCACGATGTGCCGGTCGCTCATGTCTTCTGCGCCCGGAATCCCCGACTGGTCGATGTATTGCCAGCCCTGCGGATTCGCGAACCCATAACCATCGCCGATCTTGCTGATTTTTCCAGCGGCGTAATACAGCCCGTCGCTGCTGCGCAACGTGTATGCGTTAAAGCCCACATCAGTGCCGACGTGTCCGCTCTTGGTGCGACCATAGCCCAGGAACACAGTGACCGCATCATCCGGATGCCCCGGCGTGCGCCACAATCCGCCCTTCACCTTTTGGCCGTTCACCTCGACCTCGACCACGTCTTCGCTCTTCAGTCCCAGCTTCTCGGCGGTCTTGACGCTCATCTGCACGGCGTTGTCCCAGCAGATCTGCGTCATCGGCTTGGGAGTTTCCTGCAGCCACGCGTTGTTCGAATACGTTCCGTCGTAAATCGTGGGATCGCGGCGGAACATCACCTCCAGCGTTCCCGTGCTTCCGGCGCTCGCCGCCGGCACGCCGCCCTTCGCCGCAACCGACTTCGCGGGAAACGCCGTGCCCGCCACGAATCCGTCGTTCAGCGCCTTACGCCACGCGGTGTCGAAGTCCCCCGTCATCTGACTCTGCCAGTAGCGGCGAATAATCTCGTATCCTGTCGTGGCCGACGAACCCGTAATCGCCTCGAAAAATTCGTATTCGCTCTTGCCGTCATACAGCGGAGCAATCAGCGGTTGAATCAGCGTCGCCGTCCCATCGATCGTGCGCACATCGCCCCACTGCTCCAGATAATGCGTGCCATTGATGTGCCAGTGCACAAAATCGCTGGTTTCGTTCTGTAGGACGCTATGCTGCACTCGCAGTTGCACCTTGCCCATCGCGTCGCCAAACTTCAAATCCGCCGGAGCGTCGTAGACCGGATTTCCGCCAACCACCAGCAGCAAGTCCACCTTGCCGCCGTTCATTTCGCCGACCAGTTCCTTCAGCGCCGCTGTCTGGTCTTGCGGCTTCGTTTCGACTGGATCGGTATAGTAGACCGTCGTGCCCACCGCGCCCAGCGCAGCATTCATGGCGTGCGCCAGCGCATGTACCGCCGCAGGCTGGTTGTCGCCCGCGATCACTACCGCTGCGCCCTTGTGTGCTTGCAGGTCTTTCACCAGCGCGGCCACAAACTTCTGCTGCTCCGGCTTCGCCGCTCCGGCTCCGACTCCTAGTCCTGCCGCGATCGCCCGCGCCACCTGCTCCACGTCCGACGCCCGCACTGGCAACCGATGGTCAGCCTTGCCGCCTGTATTGGTCGGCGTGCTCTCCACCATGTAGAAGCGCGACATCTTCTCTTTCAACTCCGGATTGCGTCGCGAAGCAAACTGCCGCGCGTACAGCACGAACCCCGGATACCCACTGGACAGAAAATCTCCATCCAGCGAAAGAATCGTGTCGGCTTTGTCCAGGTTGTAGTGCGTCTCCACGTACTGGCCGAACGCCATCTGCGCGCCCGCCCGCGCGTTATCGCGCGTCAGCGGGTCGTACTGCACCCACTTCGCCTGCGGATACGCTGCCAGTACGGCCTTCATCTGCGACGCCAGCGTCGGCGAACTCACCGTCCGGGTCAGAATGCGCAACCCCGAGCCTTGCATCGCATTCTGCGAATTCAGCGCTCCTTTGAGCGCCGTCGTGTAATCGCTCCACGCCCGGATGTTGCCCGTGTACGTAATCGATTGCGAACGGTCCGGATCGTACATGTCCAGAATCGATGCCTGCGCGAACACGTCGCTGCCTACGCCAGCCGGATGGTCAGGATTGCCCTCGACTTTGGTCGGCCGTCCTTCGTGGCTCTCCACCAGCACTGGAGTCGCATAGCCGCCAAACGGCATCGCGCTGGCGAAATACAGCGGAATCCCCAGCACAATCGGTTCTGGCTGGCGCACATAAGGAACGATCGGCTCAATGGGCTGCTTCACGCACGCCGACAGTCCGGCCAGCGCCATCGAAGCTGTCATCAGCTTCATGAAGTCGCGACGCGACGCTCCCTCCGGCCACACCGAAGCCTGCCGTGGGAACTCGCGGTGCACCATCTCGAAGAACCCATCCGTCTGGGCCAGCTCTTCCAGGCTCCGCCAATACTGCGGGCCGCTCTTAGCGCGCGCCAGTTTGTCGCGCACCTCTGCCAGCTCCAGCTTGCTGGGACAAACCGCTTCGGACTTACCTTGGCTCTCTTTATCCATCTTCTCGTCGGTTCCGTTACTCACTCGTCTTCCGATCTTTAAGGCCCTCGCGATTGCTCTCCTCGCCGATAGCGCCCTTTATGTCAGGACCCGCCTTTTAACACCGCCCTGAGCGAATTCAAACGATACCGAATCGCCTTGCTCTTTGCTCTGACCACTAGCCACGCCCTAACCACTTCTTTACCGGTGGCACGTGTTGCAACTTGTGATGTCCTGCACTGTCCGGACGTGATATTGCGAATGCAATGCCGTCCCCAATTGAACCTGGTCGGTAAACTTCGACCCATCTGCCAATTCCACCGGATGCGCCTCCGACGGCTGCTCGTAATTCATGTTGAACACCTGGTCCCGCGGCCTCAGGTACTTCTCGGTCGCCCGATGACACTCCAGGCACCACTCCATCCGCATGGAAGATTCCTGGTACATATACGGCATCTTGTTTACCGGCCCGTGGCAGGTCGCGCAGCCCACGCCCTTGTTCACGTGAATGCTGTGGTTGAAGTACACATAGTCGGGCAGGTAATTGACCTTGGTCCACTGGATCGACTGGCCTGTCCGGTAGCTCTCCCGTACCGGCTCCAGCAGCGCCGCGTTCGTCCAGATCTGCGAGTGGCAGTTCATGCACGTCTTGGTCGGCGGGATCCCCGCGTAGCTCGACTGCTCTACCGAGGTATGGCAATAACGGCAATCGATCCCCAGCCCGGCATTATGGTGCTGGTGGCTGAACGGTACCGGCTGTGCCTGGCGCACGCCCTGATACGTAACATACGGCGCACGTTGCATTTCCCACGCGAAGGTCAACAGGCCGGTCACCACCACCACCGCCGCGAGCATCGACAGCCGCGAAAGGCTGTTCGCACTACGATGAAAAATTTGTGCCATGTACGAAGCTATCCAGTGTTGTGGGCATGAAGCCGATCACCCCTTACGGCTTCCAGATTCTTGCAGTTGTGCAGCTAACGAACTGATCGCTTGTGATGTAGATCACCCAAGTCGGTGATTATAACAAGTAGGGTTGTGTGCTTTGCAAGCAATCATTTCCATCGCAGCGCGCCACGATTTCATTTCATGCAAATCGCCCCACTCATGGTGCAACTGCTGTTGTGTTTCACAACGGAGGAACCTTCATTTTCTGGAAACTCCAAACTTGAAACTCGAAACTTGGCTTTCTTACTCGCTCTCCAGAATCACCACCGCCATCGCATATTGCCCTGTGTGGGTCAGCGACAGATGCGCCCGCGCCGCCCCCAGGTTCGAGAAGAATTCCCCGGCTCTGCCATGAAACCTCATTGTCGGACGCGACCCGGGCAGTCGTCGCACTTCTACACTCTGCCAGGTCACTCCCCGGTTCCATCCGGTCCCAATCGCCTTCATCGCCGCTTCTTTCGCCGCAAATCGCGCGGCGTAGCGCTCTATTTTGTTTACTTTCGACTCGCAGTAGGCGATCTCGTCTGCAGTAAACACACGTTCCGTAAAGCGTCGTCCAAATCGCGCAATCGTCTTCGCCACTCGGTCGACTTCCGCGATATCAATGCCCGTGCCTACAATCATGGCACCACCATACATCATCCTGATTCGCGCTATGCACCACGCAGTGTTGCACTACTACCGAGATGGCAAGATGTTATAACTACATGATTCTTAGGTTATTAGGAGGGACACTCAATATTTGCCGACCCTGCAGTCATAATACTGCTTGGGCTTTCGCCCAGCCGCTGTTATGATGAAAATGCTCGATTGACCGACGTTGTACGCAGCAGTTCCTGCCTTGCAGCTCCCTGCCTGCTTCACAATCCGTTCGAATCGTAGCTACATCAATTTCGAAGGAACGAGCAACACAATGGAACAAGGAACAGTTAAGTGGTTCAATGACGCTAAGGGCTACGGCTTCATCAGCCGTCAGAACGGCGAAGACGTATTCGTTCACTACTCTGCCATCCAGGCCGGCGGCTTCCGCAGCCTGCAGGAAGGTCAGACCGTTCAGTTCACCGTTGTCAAAGGACCGAAGGGCTGGCAGGCCGAAAACGTACAGCCTGTGTAAACACTCGAGCGCAAATTTACGATAAAGCGGTCCGTCCTCGCGGGCCGCTTTTCTTATGTCTATGTGAAACCATCAGTAAACTCGGCTCGGCAATCTCGCCCAGCGTGCTTTTGCTAGTCGCTAATTGCTAGTAGCTTTTCACACCCCCGCCGCCGCCACCCCCGAGTAGTACCGCTGCGTTCGCGGCAGCTTCGCCGCGTACCCGAGCAGGAAGAAGAACGCCGTCGACAGCAGGCAGATGACCAACCGCGTCCGCGCCAACGCCAGCGGTTCCAGTCCCATGTACTTGCCCATCCGCCACGCCGCCCAGTTGACCACCTGTGTCGGCACTACCGTCCATATCGCGATGTAGAACCACGCCCGCTCTGCCCCTTCGGCGAACGTGTCGCGCTTGGCCCGCGGAGTCAGGTCGAGCGCCGTCGCCAGCACCACGGCGAGCGCCAGCGGACAGTACCCATACTGGTACATCTGCTTCAGCATCCACGTGCCGGTGACCGACGCGATCACCAACCCGGCTACATTCAGCGCAAACGGAACCAGGATATCGATCCACGCCGCGGTGTAGCACACCACCCGATACCAAAGGTTCGGCTGATGCACTCCGTAGTAATGGATATACGGCCGCTCCTCGCAGCCCGGCATCCGTCCCAGCCATCCTCGCCACGCCACCACCGCGGCGACAATCGCCAGCCATATCAAATGCCGCCGGTCCGGCCCGTGAGTATAAAGGTCATAGGTGAGCGGCCAACCCGGCAGCACCCAGAACACCCAGATCCATATTGGAGTATGCAGAACGCGGTAGTACCCCTTGTTGCGTTCCCGAAAGACGGCTCGTTTCATAAGTGAGCTTCGAGAATAGCGGGAAGCCGTTAGGCCGCGCAAACCGTGGTTGCGCAATCACCCATCCTGGACAACGGTCCCCTGGTGATACACAATCTTCCAGTCCTGACCGCTGCCCTGCCAGATGGTCGCCCGACGGGTTTTGCGCTCGCCCTGGAACAGCGTGTAGGTCAACAGGTAGACCTCATTCGCGAGTCTGCGACAGTGAAAGTCCTTTGTCTCCAGCCGCCCTTCGCCGTATCCCTCGGTATAGCGGCGTTCCAGTTCGTCCAGCATCGACTCGCGACTATATCTGCGGCCCGATGCGCCTACTTCCCAGAAACCAGAAGCCATCATGTTGTCGAAATCGGAGCGGCTTGTCCCAAGCTCCGGGTGATGGAAAATGGGCTCGCGGGCTCGGAGCTCTTCCAAAACACTAAGCGAGTCCGCATCTGTAATAAGCACCGGTTCTGAATATGGAAACATGACGAGATTCTAGCCGTAATGACAAAGTGGCCCTGAGCCTACGTAACTATTTCTGTATGCGCCGGGTGCCGGGTGCCCACTCAAGCTTCTTTTGCTTGAGTAGGTGTTTTGACTTTCTAAGGGGTCGCGAGTCATAACAGTCTTCCACCGTCGTACACCAATTTCCCATCGGCCAACCGCGCTTCCGCCATCAGTTGATGCGGACGTACTGCACGCTTCTCGTCGTCGATGTGCAGCACCGTATGTCCGTGCGCCGCGAGGTAATCGCTCACCAGCATGCGATGGCACTGGAAGTACACCCGTTCGGCGCACATGATGGCCGTGTTCCCGCGATCAGCAATCTCCAGCAACCTTCCGATCCCCGCCACAAACTCTTCCGTCATCATGTAATCCGCGTAATTGCGAAACGACTCATTACGCAAAGCGGTGTTTGGCGAATCATCGCGCATCTTCTTCCTTCGTCCACCCAGCTCTTTCAACCACACATGCTCGATGCCGCGTTTCGGCAATTCCTGCTCCAGCGATTCGCGATTAAAATGCGGCAGCCGGCGCGACATGGGAAACGACCGAATATCCACCAGCGTCTTGATTCCATGCCCTTGCAGCGCCGCCACCAGTTCGTCCAGCGTGCGCGTCGAATGTCCAATGGTGTAAATCGTGGCCACGATCTTCCTGGAACTCTAACGTCGGGTGCCCCATCCTATCGACCGCTTTTGGCGATAGGGTGGGTGCCACCGTCAGGTATTTCACAGACGGCTTACAACGCGCCCACCGCCTCCAACACAACCGCATCCTGTTCCGGCGCAACCGTCCGCAGATCTAACAGCACTCGCCCTTCCTCCACTCGCGCGATGATTGGCGTCGTCCAGCCTCTTAACTTCGCCGCAATCGCATCCGCGCCCAGATCAGGGGAAGACACCGCCAGCGCCCGCGTCGGCAGCGTCGCCCCCGGAGCCGATCCTCCGCCAATCACCGACCGCGCCGCCACCACCTCTACACTCAGCTGCGGGCTGCCGATATGCAGCTTGCGCATCATGTGCTCCGCCCGCTCGTCGATCTGCTCTTCCGTCAGCCGCATCATTCGAAGCGCCGGCAGCGAGTCGTAATCCTCCCGCAGATACGCCAGCAGTGTCGCTTCCAGCGCGGCGTAAAACATCTTGTCCACCCGCAGCGCGCGAAACAGCGGATTCTTCCTCACCTTCGCCACTAGCTCGCGGCTACCCGTGATCAGCCCCGCCTGCGGCCCGCCCAGCAACTTGTCTCCGCTGAATGTGACGATATCAACGCCCGCACGCAGGCTGGCCGCAATCGTCGGCTCGCCCCGCACTCCGACCGATGGCAAATCGAAAATATCTCCGCTGCCCAAATCCTCCATCACCGGGACGTTATGTTTCCGCCCCACCGCCGCCATTTCTTCCATCGACGGCTGCTCGGTGAAACCCGTAATCTCAAAATTCGAGCGGTGCACCCGGAGCAACAACTTAGTCCGCTCGTTGATCGCCTGCTCGTAGTCGCCGATGCGTGTCCGGTTCGTCGTCCCCACCTCGCGCAACACCGCACCCGACTTCGTCATCACGTCTGGAATGCGGAACGCCCCCCCGATCTCCACCAACTCGCCTCGCGACACGATGACCTCGCCGCCCTCCGCCAGCGCGTTAAGCGTAAGCAGTACCGCGGCAGCGTTGTTGTTGACCGCGATGGTCGCGATCTCGCGACCCGTGTCACCGAATATCTTCGCGAACAGCCGGTCCACGTGGACATCCCGCTTTCCGCGTTCGCCGGTCGCCAAATCCAGCTCAATGTTGGAGTACCCCAGCGCAACTTCCGCCACATGCCGCAACGCCTCGCGACTCAGCGGCGCGCGTCCGAGATTCGTATGCAAAATCACGCCTGTAGCATTAATCACCGGACGCAGCGAGTACGCCATCGCCTCCCGCAGTCGCCGCTCAATCTCGCCCGAAGCCGCCTCGACCGCCGCTGCAGTCTTCTCTTCCGTCATTTCCCCTCGCGCAATCCGCGCCCGCAACTCCTCGAGCAACGCCTGCGCCACCGCTACCGTCGCCGCATGCCCTTCGCGCGCGATGATTGCCTGCATGGCCTCGCCGCGCAGCAACTCATCCACCGACGGCAGCCGTCGAAACAACTGGGAATTCCCTTTCTCGCTCAACCTCGCCTCATCTCTCAGTGCTCTCGGTACCTCTCCTAGCCACTATCCACTTTCCTTCAACCCACCTCCACCAGCCCGTACCTTCTATTCCAATGGGCCCGCAAATGCATCACCGCATTCGCAATCTCCTGCTGCGTGATCTGTTCATTCGGACCTTCCATCACGAACCGCGCCTGCTTGCGCGCCAGTTCCAGCACATCCCGATCGCGCAGCAAGTTCGCCACGCGAAAATTCGGTATCCCCGCCTGCTTGGTTCCGAAAAACTCTCCCGGCCCGCGCAGCCGCAGATCCAGCTCGGCAATCTCGAAGCCGTTTTGCGTGCGCACCATCGCATCCAGCCGTTCCTGCGCCTCCGGGGAAACTTTCCCACCCGTCATCAGCACGCAATACGACTGCGCGGCGCCTCTCCCAATCCGTCCGCGCAACTGATGCATTTGCGACAGCCCAAACCGCTCCGCATGCTCAACCACCATGACCGACGCATTCGGCACATCCACGCCAACCTCGATCACCGTGGTCGCCACCAGCACGTCAATCGCACCGCGCTGAAAGCTCGCCATGGTCGCATCTTTGTCTTCGGCGCTCATGCGTCCGTGCAGCAGCCCCACGCGCAACCCCGCCAGCTCGCGCTCGCGCAACTGGCCATACATCTTAATGGCGGCCTTCAGTTCGCCGGCCATTGCGCCCTCTTCAATCACCGGATACACCACGTACGCCTGCCGTCCGGCCTTCACCTGTTTATGCACGAAGTCCCACACTGTTTGTGCCACATCGTCAGACACCCGCTTTGTCTGGATCGGCGTGCGCCCCGGGGGTAGCTCATCTAACACACTGGTATCCAGGTCGCCATACAGCGTCAGCGCCAGCGTTCGCGGAATCGGGGTCGCCGTCATCACCAGAACATCCGGTTCGGCCGCACCGGTCTTCTTCATCAGGCGGAAGCGTTGCATCACGCCAAAGCGGTGCTGCTCATCCACAATCACCAACCCCAGCTTGTCGAACTCCACCGACTCTTGGATCAGCGCGTGCGTGCCAATCACCAGCTGCGCGTTGCCCTGTGCGATGTGGTGCCGCACATGCTTCTTGTGGCTCGACTCCTGCGATCCCGTCAGCAGCACGATACGGTATCCGGCCTTCTCTAGAATGCGCCGCGCCGACAAATAATGCTGCGTCGCCAGAATTTCCGTGGGCGCCATCAGTGCCACCTGGTAGCCGTTCTCGATGGCGATTACCGCGGCCTCGAACGCCACGATCGTCTTGCCCGAACCAACATCGCCCTGCAGCAGCCGCCGCATCGGCGCCGGCTGCTTCATATCATCCACAATCTCTTTCAGCACTTTCTTCTGTGCGTTCGTCGGATGGAACGGCAAAATCCTTTTCACCGCCGCGCGCGCCTGGTCGTTGATCTGGAAGCTCACACCGCTCTGCGCCCGCATCTTGCGCCGCTTCAACTCCAGCCCCAGTTCCAGGAAAAACAGCTCTTCGAAGATCAGCCGGAAGAGTGCCGGCGTGCGCGCCGCCTGCAAATTCGCCAGGCTCTCGCCCACCTCCGGCCAGTGCGCCTGCCAGAACGCCGACTTGCGATCGATCAGCCCCATCTGGCCGCGCACCACCGCCGGAATCGCGTCCGGCAAGTCCTGGTCCAACTTCTCCAGCATCCCGTGAATGATGCGCCGAAACCACCGTGCCGTCAGTTTGCCCTTGCCCGCCGACTCATAAATCGGCACGATGCGTCCGACTTCGAGCGACTGCCACTTGCTGTTTTCTTCAGCACCCTCGGCGCCGTCTTCGATCGGATCGTGCAGAATCTCGAACTGCGGCTGCAGGATCTGCAACCGGTCAACGCCGCGCGTCGCCGCTTCCACCTTGCCGTACAGCGCCACCAGTTGTCCGGCACGAAACTTGTCCTGCAGATAGGTCGCGTTGAACCAGATGCACTTCAGCGTGCTGCGTCCTTCGCCCACGGTCATCTCGAAGATGGGCATGCGCCGCGTGCGAAACAGCCCCGACGTGCGCACCTCGGCAATCACGCTGGCCATCTCGCCCGCTCGCAGTTCGCTGATGCCCCTCGGATTCAGCCGGTCTTCGTAGCGAAACGGCAGATAATAAAGCAGGTCCTCGACTGTCGAAATGCCTTTTTCCAGCAGCATCGCCGCATATCGCGGGCCGATACCCTTCACATACTGGACGCTGGTGGCAAGATCAAGCACAGTGCGATGGTAAATCAGCCGTCAGCTGTTAGCCGTTAGCTGTCAGTCTTCCTCTTATGTCATCCTGAGCGGAGTGCGCACCGAACGGAGTCGAAGGACCTGCTGTTCGTTCGTATCATTAGAGTCTGGGTGCCCCATCCTTCCCCGCTGTTGGGAAAGGGTGGGACTGGCAACTGACCACCGACAACTGACAACCGCATTATGCCCCGCCTCCTCAAACAAGCCGCGGCCGTTATCCTCGGTAGCCTGTTCTACTTCTTCGTCCTAATGCCGCATCTCCCTCCCGCCGCGCGCCACGAGCCTTACCGCCTCGACTGGGGCCTGCTGATCGACGCCTGGATCTGCCTCGTCCTCTACGGCCTCATCGAACTCATCTTCCGCCGCAAGCCCTGACCCTATCGAATTCTAGCCACTAGCCACTGACGAGTAGCCACTAAAAAGGGGAGCCCGAAGGCTCCCCAATGCGCCACTGTCTGCTGTTCCGCTTACATCTGATACGGATTGCTTTCCTTAAACATCTTCTGCCACTCGCGCTGTTCCTGTTCCAGTTGCTTCTTAAACTCGTCCATCTGTTTCTGCAACTGCGGCTGCATTGCCTTCCACTGCTCCGTGATGTCGCGCTGCATGTCGGACAATTCTTTGGCGGTCGGCTTCATGCTCTCCGCCATATCCCGCGCGTTCTTCGCCATCTCCGGAGCCATCTTCTCGAATTCCTTGCTCATCTGCTCGGCCTGCTTGCTCATGTCTTCCGCTTGCTTCTGAATCTCCGGAGTCATGCTCTTGGCCGCTTTCTCAGCCTGCTTGCGCATTTCGGCGGCCTGCTTACTCATCTCTTCTGTCTGCTTCTTGAGCTCCGGGGTCATCGTCTTCGCCATCGATTCCGCCTGCCGCTGCAGCTCTTTCATCTCGTCGCTGTTGAGCACTGCCAGGGTTGACTCATCGACGCCAAACCCATCCCAGTCCTGTCTCTTCCATTCCGACGTGTTGCCCGGCATCGTCAACTGTACGGACTGCTCGTGTTTATCGCGCACAATGACCATCGTAACCTTGCCGCCATGTGCTTTCAGCGCGCGCCGCCAGTCAGCCGTATCGTGAATCGTCTCGTTGTCCACCTTCACAATAACGTCACCCGCCCGCAGTCCCGCGGCCGCGCCTGGACTGCCCTTTTCCACCGTCCTCACCAGCACGCCCTTGTTCTGTCCCACCCCGAAAAAGTCGCAGAGCTGCGGACTGAGCGGTTCTACCTGAATACCTTGGCGCGCTGAAATTGGCGTGCTGCCCAGCATGTCTATGTCGGGATACGCTCGCGGCGGCATCGGCGGACGCTCAGGCTCGGCAAACGGCATCGTTCCCACCGGGCTTAGCGGCGCCCTCGGCATTCCTGCCATTTGCTCGCCAGTCGCCCAGCTTTACCTTAATGTCTTTGCTCTGCCCGTTCCGGATCACCGTCATCATTACGGTGCTACCCGCGGCGCTGTCATGAATCAGTCCCGCGAACTGCTCTGATCCGGTGACCGATTTTCCGTTGTACGCCACCACCACATCGCCGCTCTGCAAACCGGCATGGCAGGCGGGGCCGTCCTGGTCAACATTCGCTATGAAAGCTCCGCCGTTCTTCAGATGCAATGCTTCCGCTGTTGCCGCTGGGACGGCATCGACCATCACTCCCAGATAGGCCGTTCCATGGCTGTCGCTGGGATTCCCAGCCGCCAATGCGAAAGGCGCAACTCCGGCCACGCTCAGCGCCAGTACAGTAAACATGATGACTTTCGAAACTTTATGAATTGCCATACTCCAACCCTCAAATTATTGCGAACGCCGGATATCAATCTGCCCGATCGTCGTGCGTAATCGCAAAATCGGGCCTCCGCCATTCACATTCCCTTCTCCGAACATCGACTTGGGCCCGAACTGCCCTCCCTCTGACGTGATGGCCACTCCCGGAAAGTCCGACTTGATGCCGTATCCGTTGGCCAGCTCCGTCGAAGCGTGCACGCTCACCCCCAGGTCGTGCGGCAGGTACACCACCACATTCCCCATCGCGGTATGCAGGTACGAGTCGCGAAACTGTCCTCGTCCGCCCACAAACTGCACCGTGATCGGGCCGCCGCCCGTCTCCACATGGGCGCCCTGCGTCACCTTCATCAACTCGACGGCGCCTCCCCCGGTCACCACCTTCACGTCGCCCTGTGCGCTGCCCAGCTTGACCGTACCGCCGCCGGTTTCCGCCGTCACCTTTCCCGCGACGTCCCCTAAATTCATGTTCCCGCCGCCGGAATTCGCCCGCAAGTCGCCGTTACACTTGCCGATCTCGATGTTCCCCGCAGCGGTATCCACGGTGGTTGCGCCTGCCGTCCCAATCTTCACCTTGCCGCCGCCGGTCTTGACGAACAACTGGCCGGTCACCCGTTCTACCGACACCGTTCCGCCACCGCTTTGCAGGAAAAGGTCCGAAGTCACATTGCCGGCTTCCAGGTTTCCTCCGGCGCTCATGATCTTCACCGGTCCAGCTATGTCGTCCACTTTCACGTTGCCGCCACCAGTCGTACCCACCACGGTCCCTACGATCGAACTCAGTGCGAGGTTGCCGCCGTGCGTCTCCGCCTTTACTAACTGCGTGATGCGCGGAATCTGCACCATGAAATCCGCCGCCAGCCGATTGACGTTACGACCCATCAGCCTGCCTTCCAGCACTACGGCATCGCCCACGCGGCTCGCAGTGATCCGCAGTTGCTCGAATTGCTTCCTCGCCGCTTCTTCGCTCCCGGCGTTCGAGCGCTTGCGAACAACATACGTGACCTGCGAGGAGTTGCCCTGCACCTGCAACGAACCCATATCCGTGAACGTCCGAAACTCGCGTCCCGCCGGCAGCGTTCCCGTGGTCTCTTCCACCCACGAATTTCCGTCACGATAAACCCGCGATGTCTGCGCCCACAACGGCACCGAGAACACCAGTGCTATGACCGCAGCACTCCAGCGGCGACGCGCCACCGCGCCGAATTGGGGTCCATTCTTCATGGAGTCGTCAGTACACCGTCGGCATCGATGCCAGCACGCGCTTCGACTCCGCACGAATGTAATCGCTGGGATCTTCCTTCGCCAGTTGTTGCAGCGCCATACGCACGCTACTGTCGGTCTTCACCGTTTCCAGCGAGTGCAGCGCGCCACTGCGTACGCCCAGGTTGCTGTCGTTGAGCAGCGCTTCCAGCACCGCATTGCGTACGCGAATGTCCTGCTTCACGAACGGCGTCAGACCATCCAGCGAATGCAACCGCACGCCCGGATTGCTGTCATACCGCAGCGCATACGTCAGCGTCTCGCGCACTCGTGGATCGTCGGTCTTGCCTACCATATCCACCAGCGCATCCACCGAGTTCAACCGCACGCCTGAATTTTCATTGCTCTTGGCCGCATACAGCACCAGGTCCTGCACCTTGGGATCGCTCACCGAGCCCTGCACTGTTCCCGGTGTCACCCGGTCATACTGCACTTTCACTTCGTTCGTCGCGGGATCCCTTTCAATCGAAGTAATTCCGCCAATCGACGCTTCCTGCGCCGTCGACTCCGTCCCTGCCGGCGGCAAAATCGTCGTGTGCCGCGTGGACTGATACATCGCGCCTAATCCACCGCCAAAGCCCACCATAAAGATCGCCATAGCCAGCGCGGGCGAGAACCTCACCTGCCGCAGCCATGCTGCCGGATCGAACGCGAACCGGTGATACCACGCGCGGTTCTGCGTCGTCTGCTCCAGCGCTTCCTGCAACCGCATGCGCGACGCCGCCAAAAAGCTCGCCGACGGTTCTTGCACCGGCAACGCGCTCATCTGCGTCTGAAACTCTCGCTGTTCGATCAGCTCCGCCGCGCAGCTTTGGCAGCGCTCAACGTGCTGCTCCAGCTCATGCCGCGCATCGTCGGCCAGCTCACCGTACAGGTAGAGCGTGATGTTTTGTTGGACCCATTCGCAATTCATAATTGCATCCTTGTAACTTTCTACTTGGGTGGCCCATATTTGCCTTCCTTTGGCAAATGTGGGATTCCCTATCTCGCATCCCTAAGTGCCGCCCTCAACTTCTGTGTCCCGCGAAACAACGTGTTCTTCGCTGTCTCCTCCGTCGTATTCAAAATCTCGCCAATCGTGCGCAGCTTCAAGCCCTGATAGTGCTTCATCTCGAAGACCATCCGCTCGCGCGGAGTCAGCTTCTCCATCGCCTTGGCAATCCGGCTGCCCAATTCCCGCCGCATCAAATCTTTCTCCGGACTCGCACCCGACCGCACATCCGCCACCTGGTCGAGCATGTCGAAGCTCTCGCCCTCCGAGTCCGTAATCACACCCGAGTCTTCCTTCCGCACCTGCCGCTTGCGCAGGTAGTCCAGACACAGGTTGGTCACGATGCGGTAAATCCAGGTGTAGAACGAGCACTCGAACCGGAAGCTGCCGATATTGCGATACGCCTTGAGGAACGCTTCCTGATAAATGTCCTGCGCGTCCTGCTCCGAGCGCGTCATGTGATACGCCAGGCGCAGCACCGGCCCGTCGTATTGACGCACCAGTTCCTCGAACGCAGCATGGTTGCCGCGCTGTGCCTCCCGGATCAGCTCCGCATCGTTCATTTGGCTCTGGGTCCGCTCCGCTGTGCCTCGTCGTTCCGAGGGAGTGATGGACGGCTTCGCGCTCGCCCCCTGCGGTGTGCCGACAAGGCCAGGACCCGGTACCACCGTGAGAGCTATCGCTGCTGCCTCGGCCGGCATGCTGGTTCCCGCCCGTCTCCAAATTGCAGCCCAATCTTCGAGCCTGCAATTACATAGACGGCCTTGCGGAGCAAGCGTGAGCGGCCATTATAGTCAGTTGGGACGAGCGGTGCCCCAGGTTCGCGCCCCTCCTTTGGGCGATAATCTGGGTGGGTTGTCGCGCCACGACACCTTTGGCGTCACGCGAACGCAATTCTTTCTACCTCAATGTACGTTATTGCCAGCCTTGAGGTTCTGCCTCCCGCTGCTATCGGATTAGAACCGCATTCGGCGCCTTCGGCTCAATCTCAGTGATCTCAATCGGTTACGAACGAGGCAAAGACAGCCAACACGAGCTTGGATGGTGCTCCCAGTTGCTATTCATGAGTGTTAACCACCTGTTTTCCAAAGGCGATTAATTCTGCTTCCCAAACTCGCTCGGAGGCGCTCGACGTTCCGTTATCGGTGAGATTTAGCATGCTAACCACCACCGAAAGGCCATTGCGCAATGAGTGAAACGGACTTAGGCTTGCCGACATTCCTGTTCGGTCCACCTTGCGAGGCTGCCATGGCAAAACGCGTTCTGGCGCTCTCTCTGGTTCTAATGGCAACCGTCTGGCCGTCGGACGGCGCTACCCCTCCCAAGCAGTATCCGGTTTCCAGCGCACAAGAACGGATAACAATTGCTTCGGGAATCACTTTGCAGGTTCCGCCGGCGTGGAAGGTCAAGCACGACACGCGAACAACGTTTCTGCTAGAGCACTTCAAGCAAGACGATGTTCTTGATGCCTCGATCGCGGTGCAGGTCGAGCGACGGGTCAGCCACGCCGAAGCGGTGAATAGGCTTGGGCAGATCGAGGCTGAGTCCCCGGCAAAGGCCGAGTACTCGCTGGTGGCCGGTTGGCCCGCCATCACACGCAAAACGCTCGAGCCGTTTCAATATCCTGGCCAGCAGGAGAAAGGTCAGGGTCCCTGGGGACATCCCAGCGGCGAGAAGTCATATCAGGTCATGGTGGCAGTTGCGATCGAAAACTACGTGGTCAAGTTGCGGGAACTTCTTCAGCCGGATGCAAATTCGGCGCTCGTCGACCAGCCCCTAGCCATCGCGCGAACACTCACGGGTCCGGCAGCCGACCCTGAGCAATCGCGGGCGGACCTGGAAGCTCTTCGCAACGGTAACCTACGACCCAAGCCTCAGGCGCCACGGTCTTATGCCCCGACCTCTACCGAACGGGCGCCAGCACCGAAAATGCTAGGGAAGGCTCCGATTCCCCGCTCGCACAAACCAGGAGGGGCGCTCGGTGGCGCCGCACTGCAGGTGGGGGGCGGCGGCGAGATTGAAGCCGCCTCGTCCTTGTCTGGCAACAACATCGTCACTGATGCTTCCTGTGCGATTTCTTATTCGAACAATGGGGGTGCAAGTTTCTCCGGCAGCTCCGTCACCGGGCAACCCAGCAACCTCGATGGCGACTGCACCGTCACCTGGGGACAGAGCGGCAGCTTCTATCTTGGACAGTTGGGCACTGACTTTGTGGCGCTCTACGCGTCTACGGGAGGCAGTAATGGCGCAGCTTTCTCTTACGTAACCAATGCGGTAGACCGCAGGTCCGTGAGCATTAACGTCGATCAACCTCACGTCGCCGCTGACCGCTGGAACAAGTCCGGCAGTGGCGGCGATTTTGTCTACGTCGTATGGCAGGAGACGGGGAGCTTCCTGTCTCGCGTGGCTTGTTCGTCCAACAGCGGCTCCTCGTGGATCGCGCCAGTGGATGCCAATAGCGGCAACTTCGGTTATCCGCGCGTTTCGGTCGGCCCGGATGGCATGGTCTACGTTGCGTCAAGAAGCTGGCCGAGCTCGATTATCCTGGATAAGTTCAGCGATTGCGATTCCGGACTCAACGAGCAGCCTGGATTTCCGGTCACCATCACCATCGACGATATTCCCTGCCCGGTTCCCGGCCTTGACCGCTGCAACAACGGCAACACGCTCGCCAGTCCTACCGTCGCCGCGGACGATACGGCCGCTAATCATGTGTACCTCGGGTGGGCCCAGGAGAACGGAGGCGGTACGGGGTCGAACATCGTGATCGCGGAGTCCAGCAACGGAGGACAGTCATTTGGCGCGCCCGTCGCTGCCAATGCTGCCACCACAGGTGTGCGATTTATGCCATGGCTCTTCTCCTGGGGAGGAACTGCGTATGTCAGCTGGTACGACCGCAGTACCGCGGATAGCAGTGTCGCCGATCCAGACGACTTCACCCGCTTTCACGTCGGCAGCGTGGTAGGGGCGAACGGCATACTTACCCCTGGCGCCGACACCGATCTGATGGGCCGAGACGATCCGCAATGCGCCAGTGGCTGGCCGTGCGGCGCTCGTTCCACTAACGACTACACGGCCTGCACCATTCCTTCGGGTGGCTTTCTTGGGGGTGGCTGCCCGAAATACGGCGACTACAACGGTCTTACCACCGGCAGCGGCTTGCTGCTGAATATCTGGGCCTCGGGCACGGCACCCATAAGCCTTCCGCCGGCTTCGAACAACAACATTCACGCCTATACCACCGCCACGCCACTGGCCCCCGACTTCTTCGTGCGCGACTGGACCAACGGCCCGGGCGTTACCCAGCATGATGGCGGCGTGGAGCCTTCTACGAATCCGGTCTTTTATGCCTCCAGCGATGTTTGGAACCAGGTCACCAATACGCCCTACGCGCCGGTAAACGACTGGATCGTGGGCGATTCCGCCGTCCGGGGAGCGACGAACTATGCCTTTGCTCGTGTCTCCCGCCGCGCGGCCGCGGCATCGACCACCTCCAGCGCAAGCGTCACTGTGGACTTCCTGGAAGCGGACTTTGGACTTGGCGTGCCCTACGTCGATCTCGGCACCGAGACGGTCTCCCTTGCAGCCACCGATCTCAGCAAGATTACGCCCGCACACACATGGGCGGTCTCGCCTACAGCTTCCACGTCACGTCTGCCTAGCAGTACAGATCACTACGCCGGATGGACCGTATCTTCCTCCCTCGCTCGTAGGATTGTCCCCCGGCCCGAGCGGCAGCGACCCGCTTATTCTGGAAGACAACAAGAAAGCACAGCGCAACCTGGCGACAATTGCCGGAACGGGAGGTGCCGGCGGTGCGGGTGGCGAATTCTATGGCATAATCCACAACATCGAGCGCGAGCAGCGCGATATCGAGATCGAGTACAGTATCGATCCCGAGGTCGCGAGATCCATTCGTGGTGGCTCGGTCCTGGTCGTTGGCGGAGCAACCGAGGAGCTGAAGCCTACCGGCAAGCTCGTTCTCGCCAGCATGAAGCCCGGCGAAGATCGTTGGATCGGGCTTCGCTTTGGCAATGTTAACGGCCCTGAGGGGTCGCTGGCTATAGTCCGCTTCAACGAGATGGCTAAAGGAAAGCCGGTGAACGGCTTTGCGATCGGTTATCAACGCCAGTCAGCCGCAATGGTCAGGCGTGCCGTGCTCGCCCTTGAGGCCGACGTTCTTGCCCGGCTCGCCGCCATCGACCGCGAAGACTCAGAGCTCCGCCGCGTCACGGAGGAAGCTGCGCATATCCTCAACGAGCATCCTCGTGAGGTAGAGGTCGATTCATTTCAGGATTTCCAAGCCCGCGTTCGGAAGCCTTTTGGCGAGGCGATCCAGCGGCAGCTCGGCCGTGTGCGCGGCGCAGACCCCTTCAAACTAGACGAGTCGCTTTCGACCTGGCTTGCCGCGGTCGGCAGCAGGGATGAAGAGCGGGTGCTGCTCGCGAGTGAGGTACTCACGCAACGCGTCGATGCCGAGCTGACCTGGGCACAGAAGACCCGGGCACAGAGAAAGACGGATTAAGCGCTTACTGGGTATGTCCGCCCCCTATCCTTGCTGATGGGGATTTTCGCTCCCGAGAGTGACCGTTGACGATGGTCACCCATCACGTTCAACCGTGACCAACTCGCTTGGTGTTTCCGCCCTTTGGGCCTACACTCCCGACTGAAGGATGAGGGAGAGCCGTCTTCCATCGAGTCGACGGCCGGACACTACCCCGTCCTCAGTAGGTGCCTCGACCCATGACGATGACGGGTCCTGTTTACACCCGGTTTTCTTCCCACCCGCCAGCCGAGCCTGTGTCCGCCCACACAAAACTTCTCCTAAGTCCTTATTTCGTCATACTTTGCTCGCAACTCATTTGTTTCCGATATTTTGCATCGGAAATTATACGTATCCTCAACAAAACAAAGATTTGGGGGGGAGGGGGGAGGGGGGGCGGGTACGGGTATGTTTCCAAAATGGGAAAAGGCCAGCTCGCCGTGGCGAACCAGCCTTCCAAGTCTTTCGTCAGATTTACTTGCAGGAAATTACGCTTCCGCGGGAGCTTCTTCGGTCGCCGCAGGCGCGGCGGCTTCTTCCGTGGTGGCTTCTTTCTTCACCACGGCCTTCACCGTCACCGTCACTTCGCGGTGCAGCTTGACCGGCACGTTGAACTCGCCCACGGTCTTCAGCGGCACGTCGAGATCGATCTTGCGACGGTCGATAGTAAAGCCCTTGGCTTCCAGCGCGTGCGCGATGTCAGACGAAGTGACCGAGCCGAACAGCTGGTCGTGCTCGCCCGACTTGCGGGTGAACTCGACCACGGTTCCGTTGAGCTGCTTGCCCAGGTCCTCGGCGCTGCCTTTTTCCTTGGCCGACTTGCGAACGGCCGAGGCCTTCATCTGCTCGATGACGGCCTTGTTGCCGGCGGTGGCTTCAATGGCCAGCTTTTTTGGAATGAGGTAATTGCGGCCATAGCCTTCGGCGACCTTTACCACGTCGCCGCGATGGCCCAGCTTGTTGATGTCTTCTTTCAGAATGACTTCCATGTGTCCAACTCCATGAACTTTGTAAGTGCGGGCGCATTCGCAGCGCGAGCGGTGCGAAACGACAGCCAGTTACCAGTTACCAGTCACCGTTTAGCGGGTCGAGAACGGCAGCAGCGCGATGTTGCGTGCCTGCTTGATCGCATCCGCCAGACGACGCTGGTGCGGTGTGCAAACGCCCGTCAACCGTCGCGGCACGATCTTGCCCGACTCGGCCACGAACTGCCCGAGCAGCCGCACGTCCTTGTAGTTCACGCTGTCGATCTTCTCGACGCAGAACTTGCAAACCTTCTTGCGGCGGAAGAACTTCCGTCCGCCTTCGCGCGGTCCACCGGAACCGCCACCGGGACGTCCCGCAGGACGCGGCCCGCGCGGTCCGCGATCACCGCCGCCGCCTTCCGGGCGTGATGTCGGCGCGGAACTGCCGCTGCTCCCGCTTTCCGTCGCGGCCACCGGGGCCGCTGTATTCGTTGTTTCGTCTGCCATGTTTCTCCTTCGGACCGTTGCGGCCCACAATCTCCATCAAAATTATCGCGGCATCCTCGCTCAGGATGACAACCTACGCGCTGGCTGGCGCAGACTCTGCAGCGGGAGCTGCCGGTTCGGCGGTCGCTGCTGCTGCCGCAGTTGCGGCCGCTGCGGCTTCTGCGGCCGCGGCGCGAGTGCCCTTGCCGCGAACCTTGGCATCGCGCAGTGCCTTCACTTTGGCCATGCGCTTCTGCTCCTCGTCCACGCGCACGGTGATGAACTTGATCACCGGCTCGGTGACGCGCAGGCGGCGCTCCACTTCCTTCACCATCGCGCCGTCGCCCTCCAGCGTCATAAGCACGTAAATGCCGTCCTGGAACCGGCGCACGACGTACGCCAGCCGGCGCTTGCCCATGCGTTCCACACTCTTCACGGTGCCGCCTGCAGTGCCGACCTGTCCCTCCAGGTTGGCAACCAGCTTGTCCTGGTCTTCTTCCGTCATGTCGGGACGCACGATGAACATCAATTCGTAAGTACGTTGCATTGTTTTCTCCGGAGCAATCAGCAATTAGCAATAAGCAATTAGCGGAAAGCTGATTGACTGCTAGTTACGACTGCCCATTCCTTCCAATTTTTTCTTCTCGTAGTCTCAACATCTCGACCACGTAATCTCATACGACCAACGGCTTGTTGCTAATTACTTATTGCTCGCCGCTCGTTGCTTCTTCCGCCTTACGGTTAAACCGGTTCATCGCCGCCTGCACACCTTCTGCGAGAATGACCTTCACCGCTTCGGCTGCTAAATCCAGTACCTGGTCAACCACCGGATACTGTGCCTTCTTGAACTGCGACAACACATACCTTGCGCCGTCGCCTACCGGATAATCCGGCCCAACTCCCATGCGGATGCGCGTAAACTCCTGCGTATTCAGAGCGCCGATCACGGACTCGACGCCGTTGTGCCCTGCCGAGCGGCCCCGCGGCCGAATTCGCAACGTACCGAACGGCAGGTCGAGCTCGTCATAGAGCAGCACCAAATCGCGTTCCGGCTGCGCCTCGTACTTCTCCACCAACTCGCGCACCGACTGGCCGCTCAAGTTCATGTAGGTTTCCGGCTTGGCCAGCACAATATCTTCGCTGCCGATGCGGGCCCGCGCCGTTTGCGCGCGGCAGTGGCGGTTGTTCACCACCACTCCGCACTGTTCGGCGATGCGATCCACCGCCAGAAACCCCAGGTTGTGCGGCGTGAACTGGTACTCGATGCCCGGATTGCCGAGCCCGACGATCAGTTTCACGCTGCCTACTTCTTCTTCTCGGACTTCTCTGTCTTCTCGGCTTTGTCGCCCTTTTCGCCGGCGGCAGCTTCGCCCTCGGTTTCCTGCTTGCCCTTCTTGATGACTTCGGGCTCGGCAGTCGTCGCCGCAGCCTCGGCTCCCTCGACAGGAGTCTCAACCACGACTTCTTTCACCGCGGTCACGTGGGCAATTGCCTGAGTCTCGTCGGTGATGAACTTGACCTTGTCGCTGTGCGGCAAGTCGGAGACGCGAATGGTCTGACCGAACTCCAGCTTGCTGACATCGGCATCGATGTGGCTGGGGATGTCGGCCGGCAGACACTCGACTTCGACCTCGCGCATCATCTGCTCGAGGATGCCGCCTTGCAGCTTCACGCCCGGCGCTTCGCCCTTCAGCGTGACAGGAACGCTTACCCGCAGCAGCTTGTCCATGGCAATGCGCTTCAGGTCAACGTGCAGCAACGCGCCCTTGACGGGATCAGCTTGCCAGTCAACGATCATCGCTTTGCCCGAGTCACCGCCCGCGCTCAGGTCGAAAATGGAGTTGTGTCCGGACTCGGAACCCAGGATGCGCTTCATCTGCCGGGGATCGACGGAAATGTTCAGCGGCTCGAGTCCGGCGCCGTACAGTACGGCCGGGATCAGTCCGTCTTTGCGAAGGCGGCGCGCCTCATTCTTGTTGCCGCTCTGCCGCGGCGTTGCTTCGATGTTCTTTTCTTGAGTTGCTGTAGCCATAATTTCGTTTTCCTTTACAAGAACAGTCTGCTGACGGACGATTCTTCATGAATCGACTCAATGGCTGCGGCGATCAAGCCCGCGATCGACAATTGCTCGATCTTGGGTTCGCTCTTCGCCGCCTCGGTCAGCGGGATGGTGTTGGTCACCACCACTTTGACCAACCCCGATTGAGAAATCCTCTCGATGGCCGGGCCCGACAGAACGGGATGCGTGGCGCAGGCATAGACCTGCTTGGCACCCGCGTCGCGCAAAGCCTCGCAAGTCTTCACCAGCGTTCCGGCGGTATCGATGATGTCGTCGAGAATGACGCAGGTACGGCCTTCCACATCGCCGATGACGTGCATCACCTCGGTCACGTTAATGTTTGTCCGGCGCTTGTCTACGATGGCGAGCGCCGATTCCATCTTCTTGGCAAAGAATCGCGCACGCTCCACGCCGCCAGCGTCCGGAGAAACTACCGTCAATTCGGGGAGATTCAGTTCCCTGAAATGTCCCACCAGCACCGGTGACGCGAACAGATGGTCCACCGGAATATTGAAAAAGCCCTGAATCTGCGGCGCATGCAGATCAACTACCAGCGCGCGGTCGGCCCCTGCAGTGGTCAGCAGGTCAGCGACGAGCTTGGAACTAATGGGCACGCGCGGCTTGTCCTTGCGGTCTTGCCGGGCGTAGCCAAAATACGGAATCACTACCGTGATGCGGCGCGCCGAAGCACGTTTGAGCGCGTCGATCAGCAGCAGCAGTTGCATCAAGTGCAGATCGACCGGGTCGCACGTCGGCTGCAGCAAGAAAACATCGGCGCCGCGAACGTTCTCCAGAATCTGCACATAGGTCTCGCCGTCAGAGAAACGTTTTATGTCCGTCTGCCCGAGCGGCAGGCCAAGTTTCTCGCAGACCTCTTTGGCAAGTGCGTCGTTCGCAGTGCCGGAGAAGATCTTCCACTTGTCCGAGCCGCGTGGCTGCGTTTGCTTCGGCTTGGCGTCGGGATTGGCCTGCTGCTTTTTTTCAGAAGGCTGCGACACCGCTGTAACCGTTTCGGTTGTAGCGGCAGCCGCTTGCATCGGCGCTGATTTTGTTCCTGCTGCTTCCATCGTCTCCATACCCCGCTAAACCTGGTTGGATTTAGGACCTGGGTCGAAACTAGCAATTCGCTTTCAGCAAAACCTGATCTTCAACTGGCAAACTGACCACTGAAACTTGGCTGGGCGGCTAGGATTCGAACCTAGACAAGTGCCTCCAAAGGGCACTGTCCTACCATTAGACGACCGCCCAATAAACAAGCTGTCAGCTATCAGCCGTCAGCGAACAAAAAGCTGATTCCAATGCTCATACCGGGTCAATGCCCGCGTCGCTACCGCTGCATGCCCCGCAGCTCGCATGTGCTCGGCTGCGGCTTCCGCGTCGCTCAACGAATCGAACATGCCATACAGTGTCGAGCCGGAGCCAGACAGAGATGCATAGCGCGCGCCTTCGCGCTGCAAAACACTCTTAACCTCACGCAACTCGGGATATTCAGGAAAGACGACGCGTTCGAAGTCGTTTTCGATCCCGGTACGGACAAGGTCGAGAAGAGGTGTCTCGGCCCGGTCCCCGCCCGAAGCGGGAACACCGGATGCTGGCCCTTTCGCGGGCACTGCCCGCGAAAGCAATCTCTCGCTCAACCAGGCGTCATCCGCCTGATCGCGCTTTTTTATTGTACCTGTAGCATCTCGGACGGTCAACGCACTTTCCCGCGCCAGCAGCGCGTCCCATTGCGCGAACGCTTTGGGCGTCGAAACCCCGATTGGCGGTGTCACGACGACTAGCGCTGTCTCCGGAAGGTCCTGCACGGCGTAGACTTCCTGCCCCCGATCGAGCCCGAGCACCGTTCCACCGATGAGGAACAGCGGCAGGTCGCTGCCAACTTCGGAGGCGATGCGCAACTTGTCTGGCTGAGAAAGTTCAACGCCGAGAACGCGCCCCAGACCCAGCATCGCTGCAATTGCGTTCGACGACGCCGCGCCCATTCCACCCTGCACTGGTAGATGCTTCTCGATTTCGATGACGACCTTGCGGGCTGTGTTCGTGATTTTCAGGACGCGCTCGGCAATCTTGTAGCAAGTATTGGTCGCGTCGAGCGGCACCCGTGGATCATCGCAGCGAATCTCGATGGCGTCGCCCGCTTGCACCTCAACCCGCACCACGTCATGCAGCGCGATGGTTTGATAGATAGTGCGCAGCTCGTGAAAGCCGTCCGCTCGCAGCGGGCCGATCTTCAGTCCGAGATTGATCTTGGCAAACGAGCGTAAGGCGATGGACACGGAGAGTGGTCAGTGGCTGGTGGCCAGTGGCTAGTGTAAAGCAGAAGAAGTTTCCCGTTTCCAGTTTCTAGTTTCAAGCAAAACCTTCGGGAATGAAGAGGTTTCCTACTTCAGCGGCTAAAGCCGATCGCTAAAGTTAGCCTAGAACGCACCGCTAAAGCGGTGCTCCGCCCAACTCCGTCAGCTCATTTATTAGCTGTGCTTGGCGACCCAAAGCAGCAGTCCGAACACCACAATCGGAATCAGCGCCATCGCGACGTAGAAGGCGATTTTGCGCGGCCAGGGGCTGCGCTTCACTTTCCAGTTGTGCAGTTCGGCGCGATCGGCGACGCCAACCTCTTCGGGATGGTCGAGGTCGTGGGCAAATTCACTGGCGCGCTGGTAACGGTTCCTCGGCTCGCGCTCCATGGCGCGGTAGATGATTTCCTGCAGCTGCGGCGTAATGGCGGGATTGAGCTCACGCGGTGGTGTGGGATTGTTGAGCAGCCGGTCATTCATCACGATGAACGGGTTTGGGCCGGAGTACGGCACCTTGCCGGTGAGCATCTCGTAGAGCATAACGCCGGTGGAATAGATGTCGCTGCGTGCGTCGCCGCGGCCTCCGCGGACCTGCTCGGGTGAGATGTAATCGGGCGTGCCCATGGTCTGCGAGAGCTTGGCGAAAGTTAGGCGACGCGCGCTGGCACTGGACGCGATGCCGAAGTCGATGAGCTTGATGTTGTCGTTGCCATCGACCATCACGTTTTCGGGCTTCATGTCTCGATGTGCTACACCGTGGTCATGGATGTATTGAAGTGCGTCGAGAATGTTGCGCGTAATCTTGACGGCGCGCTCGTGCGAGAGCGGGCGTTCCTCGTTGATGATTTGCCGGAGTAGGCGACCATCGACCCACTCCATCACCATGTACATGCGGCTGCGATCATCGCCGGCGAAGACGCGCATCACACCGGGGTGGTCCATGTTCTGGCCGATCTCTTCTTCGCGGCGGAAGCGATCGAAGAGCACGGGGTCACTCTCCATCTCGGGATGCGGGACCTTGATGGCGACGGCACGGTCGTTGCGCGTGTCGGTGGCGCGATAGATGGACGCCATGCCGCTGCGTGCAATCAGCTTGTCGATACGGTAATGGTCGAGCAGTTCGTCGGTGTGGATGGCGTTCATGGTTTCGAAGAGCGCTGGCATACCGCTGGCTTACCCCGCCGGTGATACTAGTTTCAATCACCAGGCAGCAATATGATGCCAGAAAACGCGCGTTTGCAGCATAAAGAGTGCATAAAGCCCATGAGGCGTTAACCTGCGCTCATCTCAGGCTGTAGGGGCGGCCACGGTAGATGCCGGTGCGCTCCACGTCGTGCACGCGAATTAGCTGCACGCTGATATTGTCTTTGCCGTCGCGCTCATTGGCCATTGCGACCAACATCTCCGCCGCGGCATGCAGGTTGTCGCTGCGCATTACTACGGACGCAATGTCCTCGGGCAGAACGGAAACATGCAGACCGTCGGAACATTGCAGCAGCAGGTCGCCCTTCTGCACCTGGACCTCGTCGATTTCGACATTGACCACTATGTCATTGCCGATCGAGCGGCTGAGCAGGTGGCGATTAGGAGACCCGACGGCATCTTTTGCGGAAAGTACTCCGAGGCGCACTTGTTCGGCCGCGATGGTGTGATCGCGAGTGAGGATCCGGGCTCGTCCATCGCGTACCAGGTAGCATCGCGAATCGCCCACGTGGGCGATGACGGCGCGGTCAGCCTTCAACGCACAAGCTACGATGGTCGTGGCCATGCCGGCCTTGGCGGGCGAGGCGCTGCCCTCCTCATAGACTTGCAGGTTCGCGGATTGCACCAGGCGCGATAGCAGCGCTTTGTGTGCCTCTCCGCTCTTCGCCTTGGTGAACCCCGCCAGCACGGTCTCGACCGCGAGTTGCGAGGCCACTTCACCTTTGGCCTGTCCGCCGACGCCGTCGGCCAGAGCGAACACGCAGCCATGTGAGCGTAACTGCTCGGGCGTATAGGGCAGCAGATATCCCAGGTAATCTTCGTTGTGTTCGCGTGTGCGACCCGGGTCCGAGAGTTGGGTGAATTCGACGTCGAGCATTTAGTTGTTTGGTTGCTGCGCGACTAGCCTGCGAAGTTTGAATTAGTTATAGGCGATGGATTATGCAAGGTAAAGGGCGGGTCGAGACCCGCCCTCGTGTATCACCTCCGACAGCGGCTCCTAGCTAGGCGACGACTCCGCTTCGCTCCACCAGGGTGGTACGTCCCTTGGCTTTGCTGGAGCGCAGGAAGTAGATGCCACCGTAGAGACCCCAAACTAACGCAATTCCCAAGGCGAGCAGAGGCTCTTTCTTGGTGCCGTATCCCATGAAAGGACCGACGATGTAGAACAGCATGCAGGCCAGGTTAGCGAGCAATCCGAACACCGGGATGATCAGGTGGCGCAGCGGATTGAACTTGGGATGCCCGTGATAGGCCACGATGCAGATGATGCAACTGAGCATATACAGCAGGAAGGTCCCGAAGTTCGAGGCCAGGGTAACGGTGAGCAGCGAACTGGGCAGAGCTGCCATTTTGTCGTGCGTGGTGTAGCCGAGGCTCGACCAGAAGCCGTGCGGCAGAGCCTGGATGGCCGTGTCTGTTGGAGCACCGGCATCGCCGAACGCTAATACCACCGCGAGGCAACCAACTACTGCGGAGATAGTCGCCAGGGTCCAGATGGCGCGGTGCGGGGTGAGGTTCTTGGAGTGGAGCATGCCGAAGTGCTCAGGAGCTTCGTCGTCTTTGCCCATTGCGTAGGTCACACGCGCGCCGGTGTTCATGCAGGAGAGAGTGGTGCCGATCAGCGCCAGGAAGACGGTGAACGCCTCGGCCTCCATGAAATAGCGGCCGCGGCCCTGGCCAAACAGAGCGTCGCCAACCACGACCATCATGTCGCCGATGGGTGCAGCCGAGCTGTTGGCGCTCTGCATGGTGTAGCCGCTATTGAGAAAGTAGTTGGCGGCAAAGTACTCGAAGAGGTAGCAAACCAGCCCCTGGACCAGCAACGAAAGAATGACCGCGATGGGGATGTCGCGCTTGGCGTTCTTGGCCTCACCTCCCATGGATGTTACCGACTCGAAGCCGACCAGGATGAGGATGGCGACCGTGGCCTGCACGAATACCCAGCCCCAGTTGTGAGGACTGATGACGGAAAGTTTGTTGGGGTGAGCGAGAAAAGCACCGCTGCTGTCAGTGGCGGGATAGCTGATTTTGAACGGCACCGGATTGCCCGCTGCGTCCAGCTTGGGCTGCGGTACTACGCCGGCAGAGTCGCGAATGACGGTGTCGACCGGCTTACCGTCCACCATGGTTGTGGTGGTCGCGAACTCGTAGGTGTAGGCCTCACCGGAGACCGAGTCGAATTGGTAGGCGATGGTCCCCGGCGGGTGATTCATGCGGTAGCCTAGCGCCAGCACGGCGAAGATCACCAGGGCCGTGATCTGAATCACGTTGATGGCGATGTTGACCGAGGTCGATCCGTTCACTCCCCGATGGGCGATGTAGGCCACGGCGAACGAGAAGACGATGGCGACCAGCATCATGAAAGCAATGCCTGGGTTGGAGGCGCTCATGAGGTTGGGCCAGATGGTACCGACAAGGTAGCCGCACAAGATTCCCATGACACCCACCATCACGCCGGGGTAGATCCAGTAGTAAAGGTGCGACGCCCACCCGACGATGAACTTTGACAGTCGGGCGTATTTCCAGGCTTTGTCATGGTTCAGGAAGGACTGTTCCGCAAAGTAGTAGGAGCTGCCGGTCCCGGGATAGAGCTTCGCCATCTCGGCGTAGCAGACGGCGGTGGCCAGACAAAGCAGAAGAGCGAGGACGATGCCCAGCCACATGGCTGGAGCGGTCACGCCCGTGGTTGCCTGGATTTGAAACGTCAGCCAAAGGAAGGCGCCGGGCGCAATGAGCGCCATAGCGTTCATTGTTAGGCCAGTGAGGCCCAAGGTTGCTTTCATCTCAACTGGGGCGTTTTCAGCCATCTTCATTCTCCTTAAAAAGTCTGCGTACTGTCGTCGTTCGATACCGTGGTGCGGGTGCGAAAGGTTCGCTTATCTCCGTGTGGGCAGTAGACGTGCTCGCCTTCCGCCCCCTCATAGCTAGCTCAAAACAGGAAACCCAACTCGACCACGCCGCGCGTCTGGCTGGGCTTCAGTCCGAAAGATCCAAAGGCACTCCCCGGGGTGATGTTGCCGGCGCCAACATATGAGATATCCGTGCGCGTGAAGAACTTCTTGTACTGGTAGGTCGGAGTCGCGGTAATCGACCACGCCGTGCTGCCCGGGCCGTACATCAGGTTTGCCGAATTAGAGGCGAAATTGCCACTGCTCCCGATGTATTCCCAGCGTCCAGTGACCGAGAATCCCTTCTTCAAAATGCGGCTGACCAGGATTGCGCCGCCCATGGTGTGCCCGCCTTGCGGGATGCCGGCCTTCAGGTTCGTCGGAACATCGCTGTATTGCAAATACGGCTGGATGACCCATGCCCCTTTGGTATAGGTGTAGATCAGGTTGAAGATCATGCTGTTGTTCTGGATAGGCGTGGCCAGGTTCTGCCAGTTCGTCTGCCCCATGTTGCCGCCACCGATGAAAGCCAGGCTGTGCGGGCCGTTGGTATATGTCAGCGAGCCAGTCAGCCAGTTGTAGCGATTGGAGTAGAAGCCATCGTTATAGCTGAGCGACGCGGTGAATTTTCCCATCGTCTGATTGATCTGCACGCCGCGGTTGATGGCGTTTTCCTGGTTCCACAGCAATCCGCGTTCGATGTTCATGTTCTGGAAATCGAAGGTGGACTCAGCGCCGATCAATGTCGGCAGAATTCCAAACATAATGTTGGTATTCTTCGCCACGGCGAGTTTCACGAAAGCGACCGGAACCGGGCCATAAAGATCGCTATTAGTGGTTGAGTTGGAGACGAACGGCGAACCCAACGCGACGATGTCGTACGCCCCGGCCTGGACATAGAACTGAAACCAGCCCGTCGGCTTTTGAAAGAAAATCATCGCGTTACTGAAGGCGCCTTCCTGGGGGTTGTTGCCCGGCACGGCGTTGTTCTGAAACACTCCGATTCCACTCATCGCACCATTCAATGCGTATTTGCCGAGAGGTCCGGCTTCGATATTGATCGGGAGGGCCATCTGCAGCGGACCAACCGTAGACGGTGTCGGCAACGGTGTCGGCGCAGCAGGTGCGGCATCGGCGGAAGCGGCAGGTTTGGCATCTGATGCGGGCGCGGGGGCGGAAGTCGATGCTTGCGGGGTATCGGCGGGCTTGGCGGCGGGTGTGTCCTGGCCCATACAAGCCGAAGAACTAAGAACCATAAGGCTCGCTCCGAGAACGGCTGTACATATCCGGGAGGCAAGATTCATGTCGATGGCTCGCTTTCTCCAATCTTCCGCGCAGGTCACAGCAAGGCGCGGTCCGTTGGTTAGAGACTACGAACCTAAAGAAGCTTGCTTCGGCAGTCCAACGCATAGTTCCGCTACGGCCAATCGAAATTTCTGCGGCAGCAGTTTTTTTATGAGTGTTATAAGAAGCGGTTATTGCGATGCACTGGAAGCTCACTGCTAGCACTGCTCGTCCATGAGTATTCAGTGGGTTACGAAATCGTAGACTCGCGTATGAGACGAAGGTGTGGGTCGAGGACGCAGATGAGCACAAAGCAAACGCTCCGCGCTTATTCCACGTTTGTGTCATTCGAACTGCCATACGCAGTTATGAAAAATGCGATTATGTCCCCAGGTACGTTTCATCGAAACTTCCGGCCTCGACCAGTTCCTGATCGTCGACATCCTCCGCGTTGGGGGACGTGAACGATTGCACTCCATTGCGCACCATCTCGATGAATGCGACTGCCGAGCGCGGCAACGTGCGGTCCTGGTGATACACCAACGCCAGTTCGCGCGAGAGGTTTGCGTCGGAAAACGGAATCAGGCGTAAGTCGCCGGCATGACATTCCTGGCGGGCGAAGCTCTCGCTGATGATCGAGATCCCCAGGCCCGAGGCGACGAACGCTTTGATCATCGCGATGCTGGGCAATTCCATGGCAACCCGCAATTGCGCCTGGTAGGGACGGAAGAGCTTGTCCATGGTCTTGCGAGTATGTCCCGCCTTGGGAAGGATGATGGGATGGTCCACCATGGCTTCAACGGAAACCGAGTCCATCGCTGCAAGCGGATGGTTGGGACCGGTCATCAGCATCAGGCGATCATGGAAGATGCGCTTGACCACCAGGCGCGGAGCCTTTACCGGCATGGTGACGATAGCGACATCGATGAGGCCGTCTTGAAGGCGCTCGAGGATTTTGTGGCTGAAATTGCGATAGATGCTGATTTGCACATCGGAATAACGACGACGGTATTCGCTGAAGGTTTCCGGCAGCACATAGAGACAGGTGGCTTCATTGGCTCCGATGGCCAGCACGCCGCGCGGGGTGCGGTCCTGGTCGGCCACCGCGCGCAGCGATTCTCCGCGCAAAGCCAGCAATCGGTTGGCATACTCAAATAGAACTTCTCCCGCGGGAGTGAGCGCGACGCGTTTCCCCGAGCGGTCCAGTAACTTGGCGCCATAATCCTGCTCAAGCTGGCGGATCTGCGCGCTGACGGCGGACTGGGAGCGAAACACTTTGTCGCCCGCACGCGAGAAGTTGCCTTGCTTTACCACTTCGAGGAATGTCGTCAGCTGGTCGAAGTCCACGGGGAAGCTCCACCTGAAACACGTTTCCTGGCGCCCTGCGAAATGCGCGAATCAGCAAAGATTGCAAACTGTCCCGAAAGCACGTTTTCGCCAGTCTTGCTGCTGGCTCAGTGATCCCGACGGTCAATCCGTCGCGTGCATGTGCGGGTCTTACGTGCGGTTAGAAAGTCAATTGCGAATGATCACTCGTAGCGAGTGCCTGAAGTGTAGAAGTCAGCAGGACGTTGAGGAAATCGATTGTTTTTATGGTGCGCATAAGAACGGGTAATCCGCAGTGCTAACACCCTGCTGTTGCAAGCTTTCTATCCGAATTGGCCGACTCGGCGGTTCCGTGAAACTTGCATGAACAGCGAAAAGGGAGCGGTTGCCGGAGTTCCTTGACGCAGTGTACAGTCTCAAATCGTTGGAATCATGCTTCCGGCGGCAATCCGATATTGCCGCCACCGAAAAATCGATAAGGAGAAGACAGGATGGCGAAGTCAATCAGTTGCAAAGATGTGGGAATGGATTGTGATTTCACAGCCAAAGCGGACACGATGGAAGAGCTGATGCAGGCCGCCGCAGCTCATGCCAAAGAGGCCCATGGATTCGACTCGATCCCGGCGGAACTTATGCCCATGGTGCACGCCGCCGTGCGGGACGTATAGCAGGCAGCTAGTTACGAGATGAAAGAAGGGATGCCGCGTGGGCATCCCTTTTATTCGTGTTACGTGAGGCAATTTACTTTACGGCGTCAACCGTGGCTTTGGTGGCACTCTTCACGGCAACGGCGGTCTTTTCTCCGCCCTTTTCCGTGTACTTGACGGTTACGGCGGTGCCTTCCTTCGCGCCATCGTAGGTGGCCTTGCTGGCGTCGGCCGTTCCCTTGGCAGCGCCCTTTGCGCCCTCAACCGTGGTCTTGTCGGTCCACTTGATAGTCTGCTCGGTACCGTCCTTGGTCTTCACCACCATAGTCTTGCTGTCCTTATCGACGCTCTTTACGACGCCGCTGACCGCGTGGACAACGTCTTCGGCGAACAGCGCGCACGCGAAGGCGAGAGTTACCGCCAATACCGCAATGCCAAACTTCTTCATGTTCAATCTCCCGGCTCAGTGGAGCCATTGAATTTCGAGTCTTCCTCCGTCGTAAGATCTTCGCCTGCCGGACGGAAGTACCGGCCCATGAGGACGTTGTTCTCTTCTCAGGAAGGTGTAGCAAGGATATCAAAACCGCTATTTGTCTGCCTAGGAGTCTGTCGGGAATAGATTCTTCAGAAGAAGCACCAAACATAACAACTTTTCCATTGGGTGTTTGGGCTTAAGATGCGGCCATGGGAAAGTGCTTTCGATCCGCGGATGTGAACCAGGCGCTGCTGCTTCCGCCCTCCCTGCATGATTGGCTGCCGGAAAGGCATTTAGCACGCTTTCTGGTGGATGTGGTGGATGCCTTGGATCTTGGGGCCATCTATGAATCCTATGAGGAAAAGGACGGGCGCGGGCAAGCCGCCTATGACCCGACGATGATGGTGCGGCTGTTGCTGTACGGCTACTGCACGGGGAACTACAGCTCGCGCAAGATCCAGGCGAAGACCTACGAGGATGTAGCGTTTCGCTACTTGGCGGCCGACGAACATCCCGACCATAGCACGCTGGCAGAGTTCCGCAAACGGCATCTGGAGGCGCTGGCGGGGCTGTTTTGCCAAGCCCTGCAGTTGTGTGAGAAGGCGGGGCTGGTGAAGCTGGGACATGTGGCGATCGATGGCAGCAAGATCCAGGGCAATGCCAGCAAGCACAAGGCGATGAGCTATGAGCGGATGAGCGGGGAGAAGACTCAGGCAGAAGTAGAAACCCTGTTGCAGCGGCCGAGCGGTGATGCGGCCGAGGAGAGAAGTACGGGAAGGATCAGCGGGCGAGGAGTTGCCGGCGGAGTTGGCGCGGCGGAAAGCCGGCTGGCGAAGATCGCGCGGCGAAGGCGGAGTTAGAAGCCGAAGCCCAACAGAAGGCCAAGGAGAAGAAAGCCGCCGCCGGAGTCAGCTGGGCAGCGCCGGGAGCAAGAAGCCCGCACCGGCAAGAAGGTGAGGGACGTAAGCCGCAGGTGCCCGATGCGGAGCAGGCGGTGCCGACCCGAAAGCGCAACGCAACTTCACCGACCCGGAGAGCCGGATCATGCCCGATGGAAGCCACAAGGGCAGCTTCGTGCAAGGCTACAACGCGCAGATCGCAGTGGATGGAAAAGCCCAGGTGATCGTGGCCGCCGAAGTGACGCAGCAGAGCAACGACACGCAGCAATTGGTACCGATGTTGGAGCAGGTGAAGAATAATGTGGGTGCGCAGCCACAGGTAGCTAGCGCCGACAACGGCTACTGGAATGCGAAACAAGTGGGAGACGCGCGGGTGCAAGGTATCGACTTGCACGTGGCCACGGGGAAGCAGAAACATGGGCAGGCGAGTAAGGCGGGGGATGAGGATCCGATGGAGTCCAGCGCAGAAGCTTCGTTGCTGGAGCAAATGAAGCAAAAGTTGAAAACGGAAGCGGGGCGGGATCTGTATCGGATGCGCAAGGCGATCGTGGAACCAGTGTTCGGGCAGATCAAAGAGTGGCGTGGGTTCCGACGGTTCCTGCTGCGCGGATTGCAGAAGGTGCGAGCGGAATGGAAACTGATCTGTCTCACTCACAATTTGCTCAAGCTGTTCCGCTCCGGCAGAGCCTGGCAGATGTCCTAAGGAATCAAGAGGGAAAAGCCATGCATGGGCTGCAAAAAACGGCCTTGCGGGCATACGGAGGCAACAAATGACGTAACGCCGGTGTCCCGCTTTCGATTTTGGCGCTGCTCAACCGGAAGGTCAAGCTTGTGCTCACGTATTCCCGACAAACTCCTAGCCGGTCGAATTCGTTCTGCGGAGTAGTCTGTCTCAGAGTGTCTGGGGGCTTCATGAAACGAATTGGTCTGTGGTGCGTTTTCCTATTCATTTGTGTGCCGCCGTTCTTGCTGGGGCAATCGTCGCAGCGGTGGTCGGAAGAGAAGGCGAACGCCTGGTATCAGCAGCAGCCGTGGCTGGTGGGAGCGAACTACATTCCCGCGTCCGCGATCAATGAGTTGGAAATGTGGCAGGCGGAAACGTTTGATCCCAAGCAGATCGACAAGGAACTGGGCTGGGCTGAAGGGCTGGGCATGAACACCATGCGGGTCTTCCTGCATGACCTGCTGTGGCAGCAGGACCCGAAAGGCTTTCAGCAGCGCATCGATCAGTTCCTGACGATCGCAGCGAAACATCACATTCGGCCGGTGCTGGTGCTGTTTGATTCCTGCTGGGACCCGTTACCGAAGCTCGGTCCGCAACGAGCGCCGATGCAAGGGGTGCATAACTCCGGATGGGTGCAGAGCCCAGGAGCAAAGGCGCTGGAAGATGCGTCGCAGTATCCCCGGTTGATGTCCTACGTTGTGGGAGTCGTGGGCGCGTTCGCCAACGATACTCGAATCCTCGCGTGGGACGTGTGGAACGAGCCGGGCGGCTTCCAGTACGGCTATTACGAGCAGCAGGAGCCCAGGAACAAGATCGAGCTAGTGAAGGTGCTGCTGCCGCAGGCGTTCGCGTGGGCGCGCTCGGCGAACCCGTCGCAGCCGCTGACCAGCGGGCTGTGGGAGGGCGATTGGCCGAAGTCGGGGCCGACCGACATGGAGAAAATCCAGCTGGCTGAGTCCGACATCATCACCTTCCACAATTACAGCTGGCCGGAGAACTTCGAGCGCCGGGTGGTGTGGCTGGAAAAGCAGCACCGTCCGATCATTTGCACCGAATACATGGCTCGCTCGGCCGGAAGTACCTTCGACGGTGTGCTGCCCATCGCGAAGAAGCATCACGTCGGAGCCATCAACTGGGGCCTGGTGAACGGTAAAACTCAGACCAACTTCCCCTGGGAATCGTGGGACCATCCTTATGTTCTCGACCAACCGGCAGTGTGGTTTCACGACGTGTTCAAGACCGATGGGACTCCCTACCGCGAGCACGAAGTGGAGCTGATTCGGCAGTTAGCGGGCAAGAGCGCTTCGGGCGGGGCGGACTGAATCGGGCACTTCCAAACGCGTTGTACAACACTAAAACACAAATATAAGAAAAGAAATGCGATTCTTTAGAATCAGCTGTTTAGGGGAAAATTGTTCGCATGTCACTGATTCTATAGATGTTTATACGTATCCATTTGTGGCCGTGAGACTTACGGGTTAAAAATAGCAGCTTCGGCGTGCGAGAGTGTGATACTTTTCATACAAATCATACAGGTCCGAGCCCTCTCAATCACGCCAGTCATACACCCCGGGGCGAGCTTCTGGTTGTCAAAGATCGGTACATTTCTCCCGCCGCGGCGGTAGTGAGGAGCCAAGAGACACAAATCCCTTTGCGTCACGAAAATATTTTGCCGAACTGGACTGCGACGGGATAGGACGCAGGACACAGGGGCGTGTGATAAGGGGAGAAAGACAAAAGCAACCGCGGATTTTCGCGGATCCTGCGAAGCCAGCAGAGACTCATTTATCGCAGCTGTCAAAGTCGCGAGCGGTTTTTTTATCCCCGCTTCTGTAGAAGCGAAATCAGAGACTGGCCCGCGGGCGTCGGCTTGACAGCGTTCTCGAGCACGATCTGGCGTGCACTGACGGCTTTGCCATAAAGGCGCTGGTCGTCACTAGAAGCCGGTTCCAGACTGGCGCCGTTCAGCGACACGCCCGCAAAAAGTCCCGTGGCCCGGGCGTAGCTCAAAATGTCAGCACCGCCGACCGACCCTTGAGCGGTGGCGCCGCTCGGGCCCGCCGCGACAGTTAAGTCAGTGCCAACCTTGACCTTGCCGTCCAATACCTTATTCACTGCCGGGGGCGCCATAATAAGAAGGACAACATCGGTGGACGAGCCACCCACCTGTAGACCGGCGCTGGCGCCACCAATGGTGTACATGGCAGGCGCTGACCATTCGTCGCCAGTAAAGTTCGCGCCCTTGCGGCAAGTCATTGCGCCGCGGCCGCCGCTGCCTCCAACCCCAACGGCGAACTTCTTTACACCGGGCAAAACGATGATGCAATTGGTGGTCACCAGCAGGTTGGCTGGAACGACCTTGCTATCGAGCAACGCCTGTAACACTGAGGTGGCGTTCTCGAGGGTCTGTTCGTCTTTGCCCTTTTCGGCGCCCCACCCAGGCAGGGTCGAAACCAACAAGAGAGGTACGAGTAACCAAGATACAGATGCTCTGATCTTCGAAGTGGGCATTCAGCGCCTCTTTCCTTAAGGCCAAAACGTGCGACAAACTATAAACCAAATACCCTTCACCCAAGGGGTCCGTTCGAAGCTTTTCACAAACTTTTCATCTTCGGCGGCCCCGGCAGCCAACACGCAGGATCGAACAGCAGACTCAAGCAGAAGAAGCTTGGGTGGGGCACCGAAGTCCTTATGCCGCGGCTACGCGCTGGATGAGGTTGTCTTGCTCGGTCTTGCTTTCGGCACCGATGGTGAAGGCGTCGAGCAGGTTCAGCGAGAGCGCGTATTTAATCGCTTCGCTCTGGCGGTTGCGCAAGTCGCCCTGGCCGAGGACCTTCATTCCGACAATGCCTTTGCCGGATGACTTCATCTGGCGAATCACGCTGATGACGGTGTCGGGATCGGCGTCCATGTACGAGCCGATGGGATTGATGCGCACTAGATCGACTTCAACCCACGGCGATTTCGCGGCATCGCGCAACGCTTCGATAGTGTGACAGGAGCAGCCGTGGGCGCGGATGATGCCCTTCGCTTTCGCCTCTGACAGCACGTCCATCGTGGCCTTGTATTGCTCGGTCCAGTCGCCATCGGTCATGCAGTGCATGAGCACGATGTCGATGTAGTCGGTGCCCAGCTCGCGGCGGTAGCGGTCCAGGTTGGCGCGCATCTGCTGCGGGTCGCGAGTGTCGCTCTTAGTCATGATGGTGACTTTGTCGCGGGGAATTTGTTTGAGCGCGGCCGCGACGTGAGGATGGCTGCCATAAGAATCGGCGGCATCGAAGAAGCGGAGTCCGTTGTCGTAACCGTTAAGCAAGAGCGCCGAGAGGCCGCCGACGCCGAGCGCGGTTTGATTGGAATGCTTGGCGAAACCGACGGTGCCGGTGCCCATGGCGAGACGGCTAGTCTTGATGCCGGTCTTGCCGAGGGTGACGGTGTCGGTGGCGGCGTACTTGCGGGGAAGCTGCGTATCGGCGAGCGCGTTGAGGATGGACCGGCGCGCCAGCCATCCGGCCCCGAGTCCCAAGGAAGTGTTGACGATGAACTCTCTGCGCTGCATGGAGACCTCCTCTCAGACGGTGGCTCGGCGTTTCTCCCTTAGACGCCTATTTTAGGGAGTTGGCACCGCCGTAGACGTGAAAAGTTGTGAACTCGCCCCAATTTTGTTTTTCGGCCGCGATATGCGACCCTTGCGCGGTGCGCGCCGTTGCCATGCTGGCACCTTTCGCGAAGGAGCACGACGTCCGGCCCTTTGAGTTGGCGGGTGTAAATATTTTTACCGGCAACGAACTCGATCCCACCGACAAACCTGACGCGGCGTTGATTTTTGGCGGTGATGGCACGCTGCATCGCCATCTGGGGACGCTGGCCCTGCACAAGACACCGGCGCTTACGGTGCCCATGGGCAGCGCGAATGATTTTGCGGCGACCTTGGGGATCGAAAGCGTCGAGCAGGCGCTGGCGGCGTGGAAGCGATTTTGCAAAACGCGCAGTAACGAGCGGCTGATCGACCTGGGTACCATTCAGCCGCTGCATGCGTATGAGGCCGCCGAGATGCTGCCTGCGGCGAGCGAGGACGAAGCCGATGATCCATGGCAGGGCGAGTCGCTAGAGACGCTGCACTTCGTTCCCGATGGACCGCGCCGCGATCTGCCGCAACTCGGGCCGCGCATCGAACACTCACAGGCTCGGCGATGGCTCGATGCCGAGCGGGAAGCGTCGCGCACCAGCTACTTCGCGGGCATCGCCGGCACTGGGCTCGATGCCGTCATCTGCAGGCAGACGATGGAGCATCCGCGCTGGCTACGCTCGCATGGCGGATACATCTTCGCCCTGGTGCAGACGCTGCCGAGTTTTCGCCCGCCGCAGGTGACGGTGTCACTGGAAATCGACGGCCACTGGCGGACTCCCGTGCGCGAGCCGGGGATGCTCATCGCGGTAGGCAATGGGCCGCGCTACGGCAGCGGTATGAGGCTTGCTCATCGTGCTGACCTGCACGACGGGTTGCTCGACGCGTGCTTCGTTCGACAGCTGGGAAAGCTGCGGCTACTGCGGCTGTTTCATGTCGTGTTCAGCGGCCGCCACATCGGCATGAAAGAAGTGGATTACTGGAAGGCGACGCGAGTGCGCATTCAGACCGATCCGGTGATGGAGATTTTTGCTGACGGAGAGTATGTGTGCCCGACGCCGGTGGAAATCGGGGTGCAACGGGATGCGCTGCGGGTGATCGTGCCGGGCTGAGGCGGGCAGAAGCAGCAGATAGCAGCGATTTTCCCACCATCAATAGCGAGCAGCTGATTACACTGCCTGCGAGGAGCAGTTTTATGGACGGCAACTTCCTCATACGGCAGCATTAACGGCCATTCCTCTCAGCGTCAGCCGAAGTTCGAAATTAGCGGGAATACAACCAATCTCGCTGCGACACTCATCACGTATAAGAAAGGACACGGAAGTGCGGTATCTGCGCGGCGCAAAAGGCGGATAGCGCGCACCGTGGAGGTAAATAGTTGACATTCGTCCCTTAGAATCGTCTGAACAGAACTGAGAAGTAGCGCCCTGCGTACCACTTTTTATGCATCTCTGTGTTTCAGGCAGGGTCTATACTTGAGGGTAGATAGGTAGAAATGTCCACGCCCGGTTCTGACCAAAACGGAGGCCCCAGCCTCCCCCCCAAGGCTGAAGAACGCCACGATATCCTCCCGTCCCTGTTTGGCGAGGGCGAGGGGTTATATCCGCAGCGTAAAGACACGTTCATCTATTCGTTCGTCCTGCACATGGTGGCGGCCGGATTGATCATCTGGTCGGGACACTGGGCGTTCGAGCATAAAGACGAAATCAAGCAGCAGGTGGTGAAATTGGCGACGGACATCAGTCCGTACGTGCCTCTGCCGGTATCGAAAACCAAGGCCGGCGGTGGTGGCGGCGGTGGCGACCGCGACAAGCTGCAAGCCCCCAAGGGCGCACTGCCTAAGTTATCGAAAGACCAGATCGTTCCTCCGGCGATCGTGGTTCGCAATGAGAACCCCAAGCTGGTGGTCGATCCGTCTGTGGTCGTGCCTCCGCAGATCAAGCTGCCGACGAATAGTGATCTCGGCGATCCGCTCTCCAAGGTATTGGGGCCGCCTTCGAATGGCACGGGCGCCGGTGGCGGCATCGGCAGCGGGTATGGTGGTGGCGTGGGTTCAGGAACCGGCCCGGGTGTAGGACCGGGTCACGGCGGCGGTTATGGCGGCGGAGCCTATCGCGTGGGCGGTGGCGTGAGCGCACCCAAAGCGCTTTTTGCGCCTGATCCGGAGTATTCGGAAGAAGCCCGCAAGGCCAAATATCAGGGCACCGTCGTACTGTGGCTGGTGGTGGATGCAAATGGGCGTCCGCAGCAAATTCGCGTGCAGCGCGCACTGGGCATGGGCCTCGACGAGAAGGCCATCGAGGCGGTGAAGCAGTGGAAGTTCGATCCCGCGCGCAAAGACGGACAGGCCGTTCCGGTCATGATCAACGTCGAAGTGAACTTCCGGCTCTACTGAAGGCATTCGCCTTCAGCCCTTCCGTGTGGCGGATATCGAAGTGCCACTCGTACCCCGAAGAAAATCGTTGTACAATCACTGCGCTTTGGGAGGTCTCCCCCCGGGGCATCCCAGGTTAATCCATTCACGAAGAGGCTTCCCATGGTTCAACGTAAGATTTCATTGGCGCTGGCACTGGTACTGGTAGCGGCGCTGGTTGTGCCGGCCATCGCTCAGGACACGACAAAGACCCCCAGCCCGGCTCAGCAGGCCCAGCAACAGAAGATGAAGGACTGCAATGCGCAGGCCAAGACCAAGGGCCTGGCGGGAGATGACCGCCAGAAGTTCATGTCGCAGTGCCTGAGCGCGGCAGGAGTTTCGCAGACGCAGCAGGAAAAGATGAAGTCGTGCAATAAGGAAGCCACCGCGAAGAACCTGAAGGGTGACGATCGCAAGGCTTTCATGTCCACTTGCCTGAGCGGTTCGACGAAGTAGCTGCCGATCGCGCAAGATTCAAGACCCGGGCCCGCGCTGGAAAGACCGGCTACGGCCCGGGTATTTCTTTGCCTGCGGCGGCCTTAACTGCGGAACTTCTTGGCGATTGGGCCGACTTTTTCCCTGGCCGCATCGGCCCAGTCGGAGGCTTTGCCGGCGAAATCAGAGCCCTTGTTCACCAGGTCGCCAGCCTGTTCGCTCCAGTCGTCCACGGTGTCGCGGAGGTTGTCGACGGTGCGCTTGAGACTGCGGCGCATCTGCTTGCCGGTTTTGGGTGTCATCAGCGCAGCTGCGATGGCGCCGGCCGCGAAGCCAATCAACAAGATCGCCAGGCCAAAAGCCACGGTATTGCGGCCGGAAGGTTCGTACTCGCCCTCAGTCACGAATTCGTTCGCATCATCGGTCATAGAAAGTCCTCCGCTAACAGCCATTATCCACTACGGAAGGACTGGGAGTACGAGGAGGCACACATTCTCCGGCTTTTCATCGCCTTGCCAGGACAGGAAAAGTTTTCCCAATATACGCAAATGTTTGCATAGTCGCTTCCAGCCGCTTTGTCTAACAGATTGTCAATAAATGACATAGTAGCGTCACTTGCGGCATGTGACGTGCACCCAACGTGAAAGAAATTCTTTGTTTCGCTAGGAGGCAGCATGCGCAAAGTTTGTTTAGCAGCGCTGGTAATTCTGGCGCTGCCGATGTTCAGTTTTGCAACAGTTCTAACCTTTGGGCCCCTATGTAGCGGAAGTTGCGTAGGGACGTTGCTTGGCAATTACGGTGGATTCACGTGGAGCGGCGACATGTACGCCGTAGGCAACGGGTACTACGATTCGACCTATGGAAATACCTATGGCGCCCCATCCGGCGGTGCCGCCTACAACGGGTTTGGCGATGACGGAACAACCCTCACCAGCGCCACACCATTCACGTTCAATGGCGCCGATTTCTCAACTTGGGCGGAGAACGATGACTACGCGAGCTTCTCTTCGCTCAACGTTACCGTCTTCGCCTTCGATTCCAGCATGAATTTCCTTGGCGGCTGCGGCCAGACTCTCTCGGCCTTCGGCTACAACTTCATGCCCTGCGACATCGCAAACGTGAGCGAGCTTGTGTTCCACAATGACATTGGAACATCCGGGCACTGGTGGCTGATGGACGACTTCACCTACAACGGCACCACTCCGGAGCCCGGTACCTTGCTGATGTTTGGTTCGGGCGTGCTGGGCGTTGCCGGCATGATTCGTCGCCGTCTGAGCTAGGTAAACAGATTCGCTGACAAGGTGGAACCTCAGGGTTCCACCTTTCTTTTTTGGCGCATTGCGCCGATCGCAGCACGATCAGGCGCTCAGCGACACTGTGCTCGCACTGGTTTGCGCGTACTGCTGAATGTCCTGCTGCAGGCTGACATAGGCCTGCTGCGCGGTGGAAAGATTGCCCGACTGCAGGGCCGAACCCAACTGACTGAACAACTGGCCAATCTCGCTGTTGCTGCTGCTGCCGGATCCCCCGCCTTGGGGATGATGATGGTGATAGGGCTGCGTCTGCGCGCCCTGACTCTGGAAGTCCTGCTGGATCTTGGCGTAATCCTGCTGCGCGGCCGTGGTGTTGCCTGCCTTGAGGTCGGTGGCAAGCTGGTTGAAATCCTGGGAAATCGGACTGGTGCTCTGGGTGGAGGAGCTGGATGTAGAAGCGCTCGAGGTGGATTGTGGCTGCATTTGCTGCAGCGTGGCGAAATCGGTTTGCGCGGCCGCCAGGTTGCCCGACTGCAGGTCCTGGCCGAGTTGCTGAAATTCCTTGCGCGCCGTCTGCATGCGGTTCTGCATGCTCTGGACGCCGAGGTTAAGAAGACTGCTGCTCATTATGCCTAACACTGACATCACTGCCTCCTTGGCTGAACTTCTCGTGAGCTGCGACAATGTATCGGCATTTCTCGACCGAACATTAGCCAGAGCTAACAGTCCTCCGAAAGAGCAAGCCGGATGCCAAAGGCGAGGAGCAGAATCTACGCAGCTTATTCGGTTGTGCGAGACCAAATGCGGAATGCCCTGGGCAAAGCTTGCCGACTTAACCTCGGCAGGGTTTGCCGACTGCACGATTTCCCAATCGTCTTGCTGAGCGTGTAAAATCAAGTGTTTACCCCTTGAGCTGCATGTATTCCGCCAGCGGCTCTTCCAAGCCCAGAAGGAGTTTTACGAATGGCGATTCCAGCCACACAAATGCGTCCCGGCATGGTCATCAAGCACAATAATGACCTGCACACGGTATTCAGCGTCGAGCATCGCACGCCGGGTAATCTTCGCGCGTTCATCCAGGCCAAGCTGCGGAACCTGCGCACGGGAGCCATGTTTGAGCACCGCTTCCGCTCCAGTGACCCGATCGACAAGATCACGGTGGACCAGGTGCAGATGGAATACCTGTATCAGGACGGCGAAAACCACGTGTTCATGAATACCGAGAACTACGAGCAGCTCCACTTGGGCAAGGATGTGCTGGGGGACGCGGTCGATTACCTGACCGCTAATCTGCAAATTTCGGTCGAGTTCTATGACGACAAGCCAGTGGGTGTCGAGCTGCCGCAGACCGTCGATCTTAAGATCGTCGAGACCGAACCGGGCTTGAAGTCCGCAACTGCCAGCAGCGTAACGAAGCCCGCGAAAACCGAAACTGGACTAGTGGTCCAAGTGCCGCCCTTCATCAACGAGGGTGAAACTATCCGCGTGGATACCTCGGAGGGCGCTTATCTTTCGCGCGCCTAAGAAGAACGTCTTCCAAGCCGAGTAGGTGGTCGATATCCTGACCTTTTCGCAAACAAAAGGACTGTTGGCGGGCGCGTCGTTGGGTACCGCAGACATGATGGCTGGGACCAGCAACTCTATGGCAAGACGGGTAGACGCCGTGGAGATCATCCGAGGGGATGTCCCGGTCCCGGCTAACTCCAAATTGCTAATCGATATGCTGAATAAAGTGTCGCCCAAGCGAGGCTAATCGGGAGAAGCGAAGCAAAAAAGTGGCAGGAGGCCGAGGCCTCCTGCCTGATTTCGAGGTCGCGTTCTACTCTTCAAACTCCGAATGTGTGATTCCTACTTCGCTAACTTGCTGTCGATGGCCTTACCGCCCTGAGAAAGGGTGGTCATGCAGGTTCCGACTGAGGCCGATAATGGGCGACAAATCAGAGCCGCTACGTCGGAGGCGTGCGCTGTTGACGGCACGACCCTCCGACGTGAACCACGGGAAGCGACCCTAGACTGCTCGCCTGTTACTCGATGTGGCTCCCAGCCTTGCTGTCAAGGAGAGAAGCCAGAGACGAACCAGCAGGCGTGGGCTTCACACTGCCGGAGACGATCTCCCTGACAGTGGCCGGCTTTCCGTACAGCCGCTCGTTGGCACTGGTGTCGGAATCAAGCGAAGCGCCGTCGATTGACGCGCCCGCAAAGGCTCCAGAGGTCCGGGAATAGGTCAACATGTCGGCCTGATTGCCTATGGTGCCGGCGGATGCGCCCGGGCCAGCAGCTGCACTGACATCGGAGCCCACCTTCACTTTGCCGTTCAGCACTTTGTCCACGGCACTGTTTGCTATGACGGCAATCACGATGTCGCTGGCCTTGCCACCCACCTGAAAACCAGCGCTCGCGCCGCCAATGGTGTACATCGCGGGCGGTGACCACCTACCGGTATAGCCCTTGCCCTCGCGGCACGAGATGGGGCCGCGTCCGCCGGTTCCGCCAATACCGACTGCGAATTTCTTCACGCTAGGCAGAATGATGATGCAATCAGCCTTCTGCAGCACGCTGCGGGGAACCTGGTCACTGGAAAGCATGGCCTGCAAGACTGTAGCGGCATTGCGCAGGGTTTCTTCGTCGTCGGCCTTGCTGGCCCCCCACGCAGGCAGGGTCACGAGAACCAGAAACAGGGATGCGAGCAGACAAACAATTCTCTTGGTGTGCAACATGGCGTTTTGTCCTCCGTCCTTTCGGTAAGTCATTTAGGGTATTCCCCTTCGGGCTGGAAGGGGCAAAGAGCGCAAGAAAGACCATATCACCGTTTGGGGGCAATACGAAAGTGCCCCTGGGTTTTTATGATTTGCGCACTGCGGTTGCGGCGTCCCGCTTGGCCGTTTATCTTGAATCTTGTCCCTCATGAGTGAAAATCGCGAAACCCGCCGTTACCTGGTGTCTGGACGTGTGCAGGGCGTCGGCTTCCGCTGGTTCGTGGAGCGCGAAGCCGCGACGTTGGGCGTCGCGGGCTGGGTACGCAACCGCGACGACGGCCGGGTGGAAGTGATGGCAACCGGCACGAGCGAGCAACTCAGCGCGCTGCACGCTCGGTTGCGTGAAGGGCCGCGCGCGGCGCGCGTGGATGAAGTAGCTGTATCACCCGCACCATTTCTCGAAGCAAAATCATTCGGCATTGAAGGAGCCTGGTAGCCCATGTCCTCGGCGGCGGCGAACTGCAACGACCTAAAGAAGCTCATCCGCGAAGTCCCCGATTTTCCCAAGCCCGGCATCCTGTTTTACGACATTACGACGCTGCTCAAGGACCGCAAAGGCTTCGCTCGGCTCATCGACTCGCTCACCGAGTACTACATTAACCAAGACATCGACCTGGTGCTGGGCATCGAGGCACGCGGTTTCATCTTTGGCCCGGCGCTGGCCTATCGACTTAACGCCGGATTTGTGCCGGTTCGCAAGCCCAAGAAGCTTCCGGCAGAAACCCTGAAGTGGACCTATGACCTGGAGTATGGCAGCGACACGCTGGAGATCCATAAAGATGCTATCGCCCCGGGACAGCGGGTGCTTATCTGCGATGATCTGCTGGCCACCGGAGGCACTGCGCGCGCCGCCGCAGAAATGGTGAAATCACTCGGCGGGCAGATTTGCGGACTAGGCTTTGTGGTGGAACTCGACGGCCTCAAGGGACGCGACAAACTGAAAGACTACGACGTGTACTCGCTGCTGCACTACGAGATGTAGTTCGAACGCCTTAACGCGACTACCAGATCGTCTTCACAAGCGGGGAGTGCTGCATCCGCTCATCGGCGGTGACCAGCGGGATGCCCTCGGCACGGGCAGTAGCGGCGATAATGCGATCCATGGGATCGGGCAGGGAATCTGGCGAGAAGTGACTCGTCGTAATCGCGACTTCGGCAGTCAGGGGAAGAACCGTGATTTCATCCGCGAATTGGTGAATTGTGCCTTCCACCGTGCCTGTTGTTCGAAGCCGGCCGCGGTTCAACAATGATGCCAACTCAACCAGGGTGATCGCCGAAACCGCCAGCGAACTGGATCGCCTCGTGCGACGGATGGCACTCTCGGCAGTACGCGACAGCTTCCGGGGCTCCTGTTGAAGCCACACCAGGACATGGGTGTCGAGTAAAATCATTTCAGCATGTCGTAATCTTCGAGCGGAAATGCGGGCTTGATCAGCTCGTCCGGGTCGCCAACGATCTCGACGATGCCCTTAAGTCGGCCGAAGATCGGGTCTTTCTTCTTTTTTCTTTCGTTCGCCGCCCGGATCGGGACGACTTTGATTACCGGCTTGCCCCTTTTTGTGACCACCAAAGGCCTGCCGGTTTCATTTACTTCATCCATGATTCCAAGGCACTTGGCCTTGAATTCGCCGGCAGCCATCTGCCTGAGACGGGCAGTGGTCGTTACCTGTTTCGGTTTTTTCTTTTTGGCCAGTGCCGTATTGCTCATGACCATGTCCTCATGACCATGGTCATTTTAACATGACCACTCGCCGGTCGCGGATCGTGTACTTTCCCTCTAGCACGATTCCGATCGCCTCACTGTAGGCGATGTGTTCCAGCTCCAGGATTCGGGCAGCCAGCGTATGGTCGTCGTCGATATCGAGTACGGGTACGGTTTTTTGCAGGATGATCGCCCCATGGTCGAGGTCGGCGTCTACAAAGTGAACGGTGCACCCGGAGACCTTTACACCATAATCAAAGGCCTGCTTCTGCGCCTCGAGCCCAGGAAATGCCGGCAGCAGGGAGGGATGAATATTGAGGATGCGGTTGGGAAACTGTTGCACAAACCACGGCGAGAGCAGGCGCATATATCCGGCAAGGCAAACCAGGTCGACCTTGTGGTCTTCCAACGCGGCGACAACTAGGCGGTCGTGTTCTTCACGCGGAACTCCCTTCGACGGAATGACCAATGCCTTCAACCCACGTCGCCGCGCCGACTCGATGCCCGGCGCATCTGAGCGGTTGGAGATGACGACCGTGATATTCGCGTCGAGTTTCCCGGAAGCGACATTGTCGGCGATGGCCTCAAAGTTCGAGCCACGCCCGGAGAGTAGGATGCCGAGGTTTTTCATGTCTGCTAATCAAACTTCTTGGTGTTGACAGGGCCTTGCCGGAGCCGGAACACACTTCTGCCTTGAATCCGATTGCTAGCAATGATAGCATTGCTTCTCACATGGCGACTCTAACCATTCGAAAACTCGACGAAAGGACTAAGGCGCGTCTCCGCGTTCGTGCCGCCCACCACGGACGTTCGATGGAGGAGGAAGCCCGCGAAATTCTACGGTCAACCCTGAGTGACGCGTCCCCTCGCCAACCTCATCTGGTGGATTCCATCAGGAAGCGGTTCGCTGCCGTAGGTGGAATTGAGTTGAAGCTGCCTAAGCGCGATCCGATCCGTGAGCCACCTGATTTTACGGCATGATTGTACTCGACACGAACGTGCTCTCTGAGTTGATGCGCCCTGGGGCATCCTTGTCCGTCATTCGATGGTTGAGAAATCAATCAGAGGCGGAGTTGTTCACCACCGCTATCAGCGAAGGGGAAGTATTTTACGGGATTGAATTGCTTCCCAAAGGCAAGCGGCGTGAGATCTTGCTGTCGGTTGCTGAAGCGGTTTTTGGCGACGAACTCGGCGGACGTGTCCTACCTTTTGACAGCGCTGCGGCACGGTCCTTTTCTAAAATTGCGACGAGCCGGCGAGCGATGGGGAATCCCATCGGTCAAGCTGACGCCCAAATTGCGGCGATTGTTCAAGCCAATCATGCCACGCTAGCAACTCGCAACATCTCCGATTTCGAGTCTTGCGGCATCCACCTCATCGATCCGTGGACCCAATAACACGCTTTCCACGTCCGCCCGCGGGCATGGCCGACAACTTGGGAATAACATCGCGTCACGCCGCGGCGCTGATCGCTTCTCCCTTGATGAAGGCGAGCAAGTCGGCGTTGATCTGCTCGTGGTGGGTCGTAGGCATACCATGTGGATAACCCGGATATACCTTCAGCTTGGCACCTTTCACGATTTTCGACGACTGCATAGCGGAAGCCGCGATGGGCACGATCTGATCGTCGTCGCCATGAAGAATCAGGGTCGGCATATCGAATTTCTTCAGATCCTCGGTGAAATCCGTCTCTGAAAAGGCTTTGATGCAATCGTAACCAGCGTTCATGCCACCCATCATCCCTTGCAGCCACCACTTCTGCCGGATGCCCTCCGAGATCTTGGCGCCCGGCCGGTTGTAGCCGTAGAAGGGCAGCGTAATCTCCCAGTAAAACTGCGGACGATTGGCCACATACTGTGCCCGCAGGCCGTCGAAGACCGACATGGGCGCGCCGAGAGGATTCTTGTCGGTCTTCAGCATCAATGGGGGCACGGAACTGATGAGCACAGCCATGCCGACGCGTTTTGAGCCATGCCGTCCGATGTAACGGGCAACTTCGCCGCCGCCGGTAGAGTGGCCCACATGAATCGCGTTCTTCAGGTCGAGCTCCTTGGTGAGAGCGGCCAGGTCATCGGCGTAAGTGTCCATGTCGTTCCCGTCCCATGTCTGCGTAGAACGGCCGTGTCCCCGACGGTCATGCGCGATCACGCGAAAGCCACGCTCGCCGAAAAATAGCATCTGTGAATCCCAATCGTCCCCAGTGAGCGGCCAGCCGTGGCTGAAGACGATGGGCTGACCGCTGCCCCAGTCTTTGTAGAAAATGTGCGTTCCGTCTTTGGTGGTGATGAAAGGCATAACTTCTTCTCCTTAATCGTTGGTTGATCACTGGTGCTATGTGAGATAGCGGCGCGACGAGACGAGCCGGTGAAAATCACTGCACCCGTGTCGTCGCGACGCCATCAGCTGCGACGAATTATGTGGTGCGGACAGGGGCAACGTGGAAGCGCTTGGCCGCCCGCCAAGTCAGCCAGACAAAAATTGCCAGGACCACAGTCTGCGCGATCAGGAACGGCGGTTCGCTTCCAGTGGGAGCCAAGGCGTGCAAGGCCGGTACCTTTAAGAACGCCTGCACCACAGCCACAAAACAGTTCAAGTACAAAGCGATCGCAGCAGTCACAACATAGGTCCCCCGCCACGCGCCTGCTAGATGTGTTCCATAGCGCGCCCAGATCGCGATGGCCAGCACCACCAGCGAAATGCCTCCCACAATGTACGAGGGCTTTAGGCCTTCGAATGGGAACAGGAACCCGGTCAGGCTGGTGAGCGCGGTAGTGGCGAGGAAGATCGCGGTCCAACCGTCGAGGCGCTTACCATTGAGCAGCCCGAACAGAACAATAAACCCCGAGCCGATGCCCGCCAGGCTGATGATCACATGCAGCAAGGTGAAAGTCGAAAGTGACATGCCAAGAACCATGTTGTATTTCCTTTCGCTTGAATTTTTTAGGGGCCGTGAGGTAAGAGGTACTGGTGCTTGCTCTAGAGAGTGCCCTGCAGGCAGTGAAGATGCAGAATTTTTCGATATCGGATTACCAGCCTAACGTGCCCGCCGTTTCGCTTTGATCAGCACATCAACTCCGTCGGGACGGTCGTTCCAGAAATCCAGTCGGATGCGGCCGTCTTGCATCTGCGTGACCTTCGCCGGCATTGAGCTGGCGGTCAGGTACCATCCTTCGGGTAGCACCACCGCGTTGCGCGGACGCCCCAGGCTGCGGTCGAACACTAGTTCGTCTGCCTGCAATCCGTAGCTCGCAGGAGCGGTGTACGTTTCAGAGATTCGCAGACGAACGCTCTGGCCCGCCTTCACCGGAGTGAACGGAATCACCACCACCTCAGCCGTTGGGTCAACCGGCTCTCCCACATCGATTTTTGCGGATTTCAGCTCGGCACCAGTCATGGTTTTCGTCGTTAGTTTCTCGCCGGTGTCGAGCACATAGGCCGACGGATCAGATGCTTTGCTGCCGGTACGGACGACATTGAAGTATTTGTCCGCTCCCGGGTGCGATTCCGTGTAGTCGTGATACAGGCGGAAGCTGTGCGTCTCCGGCTGTTGCAGGAAGTAAACAATGTCGCGATCTTGGTGCGCTCGCTCGGTCAATCGCTCTTGTTCGGTCGCCCCCTCAAATGGCGATTCCCAACTCTTTGCCTCACTCGGCTTTCGTGGCGATGCGGCAGCGCCGGTCTGCGCGCCGAGTTTGGCCTTTACTACGAGCGGCGCTTCGGCTCCTGTGTCGTTCATGAAGCTGATGGCAATCCGCCCGTCCGGCTGGCTCAAGACTTGCGACGGAATATTGCAGCCTACCAGTTCATAGCCTGCGGGAAGTACCACAGCATTCCGCGGAATGCCCAGCGGCCGGTTGAAGACAATCGCGTCACCCTCGCGGTAATAGCTCTTGGCATCCTTGTAGGTCTTCAGAATCAGCAGCCGCGCCTGCCCTTCAGGAGGTACCGGACGCGCCAGATACACCTTGATGTAATTTTCCGAAGCGTCTTCGCCCTTCATCAGCGGGTCTTTCACCGCGTCTTCGCCGCTGACGACCTCAAACTTAAGTGGCTGCCCGGTCATCTGGTCGATCACCGATTCGTCGCTGGCCACACTACCCTTGCGAATTGGGTTGTAGAAGTATTTCGCACCGGGGGTGGTGGCCGTCACTTCGTAGTGGATCGCGAAGCTTGCACTCTCGGGCGAGAGGAGTTCGTAGCGCGTGTATTCGTCGGTCTGGGTTTGCAGCGTCGGGGATGTCGCCTGCCCGTGTGCCACCGCCACCGCAAACGACACTAGGATGAGTTGTGCAATCGCCTTGAGCACGTCGAGCCTCCATTGCGTCGCAAGGACTTTATCATCGGTTGCGAGGATAGGAAGTGTCATTGCGCCGTTTGATTTTGTGGTATAACAGTTATACTCGTGAGATTCAGTTTCGATGTCCGCAAGAGCCGGCGGCTGAGGGCTGACCCCAAGCGCGGCATCGGATTTGAGGAAGCACGTGAGCTATTCGAGCACCCCTACTGGCTCGACCAACGGTCCGACGTGCCCGAGCAATATCGTGCTATCGGGTGGGTGGACGACCGGCTGTACTCCGTGATCTTCGAAGTGCGGGAGGACGAGGAAGGCGAAATCCTGCACCTCGTCACACTTTGGAAATCTACAAAAGAAGAGATCCAACTCTATGAAGAAAACTCGTAAGCCTGGCAAGCCGGTTTCGGCGGAACAAATCGCTCGCATGGCCGACAAGGGCGAGAGCGTGACAGCGTTCTTCAAACGTGAGGGCCGTATGGTTCAGCCAATTCAGCGCGTGAATCTCGACCTTACGGCGTCGATGCTCGATGAGCTCGATCAAGCTGCCGGCGACCTAAACATTAGCCGCCAGGCGGTCATCAAAACCCTGGTTCGGCAGGCCCTCGATCAGCACTACCTCGCCAAGCGCGCGAAGAGCGCATAACCGAGGGGCACGTCTCCCCGATGTCATTGCTTCCGCCTCCCCTTTCGCTTTACCATCGCCCCATCGTGGTTTTTCCCAAGGACAGCCTGGATCGCGAGCGCGTTGTCTCGGCCGTACCGGTCGATGACGATGCATCATTCGAACTCAAACTGCGGCCGCAGCGCCTGCGCGAATTCATCGGACAGGACAAGGTCAAGAACAATCTCGAAATTGCCATCCAGGCCGCGAAGTCGCGCGGCGAAGCGCTGGATCACGTGCTGCTCTACGGGCCGCCGGGGCTTGGCAAGACGACGCTGGCTAACATCATCGCCAACGAGTTGGGCGCGGCGTTTCAGCAGACCTCAGGCCCGACGCTGCAGATCAAGGGCGACCTGACCGCGGTGCTCACCAACCTGCGCGACAAGCAGGTGCTGTTTATCGATGAAGTGCACCGCATGCAGCCGGTGCTGGAAGAACTGCTGTACTCGGCGCTGGAAGATTACAAGCTCGACATCGTGATTGGGCAGGGGCCGTCGGCACGAACCCACACAATGGACGTGAAGCCGTTCACATTCATAGGCGCGACCACGCGCGCCGGACTGCTGTCGGCGCCGTTGCGCTCGCGCTTCGGCATCGTGTTGCGGCTGGAGTTCTACACCCACGCCGACCTAAAGGTCATCCTCGAACGCTCGGCGGAGATTCTGGGTGTCGCCATCGATGAACCCGCGGCGATAGAGATTGCCTCGCGCTGTCGTGGCACACCACGCATTGCCAACCGCTTGCTGCGCCGGGTGCGCGACTATGCACAGGTGAAGGGCACGGGCAAGATCGACAAGCCTACGGCGCAGAAGGCACTCGAGATGCTCGAGGTCGATCGCCACGGCTTCGACGAGATCGACCGCAAACTCCTGCTCACCATCATCGAGAAGTACCAGGGCGGCCCGGTCGGAGTGAACACGCTGGCGGCTTCGCTGGCCGAGGAAGCAGACGCAATCGAGGAAATCTACGAGCCGTTCCTTATCCAGATCGGCTTTCTGGACCGCACCCCGCGCGGACGCGTGGCGACGCATCTGGCGTATCAGCACTTCGGCATCAAACGGCCCGGAACGACGGCGGCCGGTGGACAGGAGACGTTGTTCTAGTCACCTTGCCTACCGCGTACAATAGTCAAAACATCGTGCAATCCAACTCCCTCATCTAAGAAAAGAACCCAAGGAGACCTTTGTATGGCGGATCTGATGAAGACGTCGAATCCCGCGCTGGGCGCGGACACCTACCGCGAGGTGTCGGGCTTTGCCGGCGACACCATGACGATTTCCGGCACGGTGAACAAGGCCGGCGTCCTGCTTCTGTTGTGCGTGGCTTCAGCCGCATGGACGTGGAACCGCTTCTTCGCCACCGGAGACCCCTCGTCGGTCGCGCCCATGATGCTGATTGGCGGCATCGGCGGCTTCATTCTGGCGATGGTGACGATTTTCAAAAAGCAATGGGCCGGCATCACCGCGCCGCTGTACGCGGTGGCTGAAGGCGCGCTGCTCGGCGGCATCTCGGCCATGTTCGAGCTGAAGTACAAGGGCATCGCGATTCAGGCAGTGATGCTGACTTTTGGGACACTGGTGGCCATGCTGCTGGTGTACCGTTCTGGACTGATCAAGGTGAATGACAAGTTCCGCATCGGCGTGGTCGCGGCCACCGGCGGCATCGCGCTGTTTTACCTGGCGCAGTTCGTGCTGGGATTTTTCGGCATCACGTTTCACACCATCAACAGTGGCAGTCCCATCGGCATCGGATTCAGCCTGCTGGTAGTGGGCATCGCCGCGCTGAATCTGGTACTCGACTTCGACCTCATCGAGCAGGGCGCGCGCTACAACGCTCCCAAATACATGGAGTGGTACAGCGCCTTCGCACTGATGGTCACGCTGGTGTGGCTGTACCTGGAAGTCCTGCGGCTGCTGTCGAAGTTCAGAAGCCGGAACTAATAACCGCCCGAACAAAAGGCAAAGATAACCACGGATTTACACGGATGACACGGATGAAATTCCATTGTTTCCGGGTTAACCCGCATTTCTCAACAAAGGAATAGGAAAGGCTGTCATTTCGTGGCATAAGTGTTATTGCGAGTAGCAATTACGCCGACGAAAGGAGACAGCCTTATGGCTACAGAGTGTAACCAAGAACCGTTTCCATTTCATCCCCTAAATCAGCGAGAAGTACGCGGTCAGTTTGACGGCGGAGCCAATACCAGCGACGCTGGGGGTTTGCTATTGCGCGAAGTGGAGAAGCAGACAGGCATCATCCGGCAATTCGCCAGCTGCTTTACGGACTATCGGGATCCGGAACTGGTGGAACACGGGGTGGCGGAGTTGGTGGCGCAGCGGATTTACGGACTGGCTTTGGGCTACGAGGATTTGAACGATCATGAGGAGTTGCGGCGCGATCCGCTGTTGGCGGTGTTGGTGGAGAAGCAGGATCTGAGCGGGGAAAAGCGGCGGCGGGCCAGCGATCAGGGCACCGCCTTGGCGGGCAAGAGCACCCTCAACCGTATGGAACTGGGGGCGGCGAAGTTGGGGACAAAGGAGCGGTATAAGAAGATCATCCTGGACGAGGCCGCCGTCGACCGGATGCTGGTGGAGGTTTTTCTGCAAGCCCATCGCGACCCCCCCGCAAGAGATGGTTTTGGATTTAGATAGCACCGACATTCCGCTGCACGGGGAGCACGAAGAGCGGTTCTTCCACGGCTACTACGGGCATTACTGCTACCTGCCGTTGTACATGGTCTGTGGCGAGTATGTGCTGTGCGCCCGCCTGCGGCCGTCGAATAGCGATGGAGCCAAAGGCAGCGTAGCGGAGGGGGAACGAATCGTGGCCCAGATCCGGCAAGCCTGGCCGCAGGTGCGGATCCTTTTGCGGGGTGATTCCGGCTTCTGTCGAGACGAGTTGCTGAGCTGGTGCGAAGGCCATGGGGTGGACTATGTCGTGGGCTTGGCGCAAAACCCGCGATTACTGCGAGAGATTGCGGCGGCGAGCGCACAAGCCGCGAGCCAGTATCAGCAAAGCGGGAAAGCGGCGCGGGTGTTCACGGAGTTTGTCTATCAAACCAAAGACAGTTGGTCACGAGCCCGGCGAGTGATTGCCAAGGCGGAACACTTGGAGAAAGGGGCGAATCCCCGCTTCGTGGTCACCTCGCTGAGCCCGCAAGAAACGGTATTTCCCGCCCCCTCCCGCTGGGGGGCGCAGAGCTTGTATGAGGAGTTTTACTGCGCTCGCGGGGACATGGAAAACCGGATCAAGGAACAGATGATGTTGTTTGCCGATCGCACCAGCACGTCCTGGATGCGGAGCAATCAGATCCGGCTCTACTTTTCCACCGTGGCCTACCTGTTGATGCAGGGCCTGCGGCGGCTGGGGTTGGCGGGCATCGAACTGGCCAAGGCGCAGTGCAACACGGTGCGCTTAAAGTTGCTCAAGATCGGAGCCCAGATTCGCATCACCGTACGCAAGGTTTGGGTGTCGCTATCGACGGGCTATCCATATCTCGAGCTATTCCGCCGGGTGCATCGGCAGTTGCAGGTTGCAGCTCTGCGCTGCTGAAAGGGAGGCAGACGAATTTGGACGAAACGCTGAGTTGAAGGAGTAGTGTGTCTTGCCCAGACAAAAAATCGACAAACTACGGCCGAGGGCGCCAAGAAAGACCGCCAGAAAAGACCGGCACCATGATTTCCGGCAATTGAGCACGCTCCGCGTGCGGATCGAGCTGGTTTTTACTGCTCCCCTCCCTCTCTGTGAGACATTCGGGTTAACCCGTGGTTTCTTGTTGGCGGCAGAAATGCCGGTCGGCCGACGGACGAGACGCTCCGGCTACCTTTGAATGAAGTCGTCGCTGTGCACCATGAATTCCGGATACGCACCCGCGCCGAGTTCGTGCAGGTCCATGCCCTGGCGCTCGCCGTCCGACTCCACGCGATACGGCAAGATGCGATTCAGCACCCAGTTCAATCCATAGGTCAGCGGCAGAACAAAGCCGATTAACGTTGCGATGCCCACGAGTTGTGCCAGCCACTGTCCCGGCGCGCTCGCTGATCCTATTCCGGCGAAGATGCCGGCTGCGAACAGCCCCCAGATTCCAGCGACGGCGTGAGCTGAAACCGCGCCACCGGGATCGTCCACCTTCAGCCACAACTCCAGGAACTCAACCGACAACGCCACCAATGCGCCGGTGATTAGGCCTATGAGGATCGCCGCTGCCGGACGCAACATGGCTGTCGCAGCGCTGCTGGCCACCAGCCCTCCGACCCATCCATTGGCGCTGATCGAGGCATCGGGACGTCCGAAGCGCAGCCGCGTAACCAGCAGCGCGACCAGCGCCGAGGCTGAGGCGCAGAGAGTAGTGTTGATCTCGACGACAATCAGCCCAGAGGGCGCTACGCCGCCAAACAGGAACGCTCCCGCGGAGTTGAGTCCCAGCCATCCTGCCCAGGCCAGCAGGCAGCCGAAGACGACGTTGACCAGGTTGTGTCCGGGAATGCCGATGGGCAGGCCTTCGGACGTGTACTTGCCTTCGCGCGGCCCCAGGATCCACACCATCGACAGCGCAGTCAGGCCACCGACGACGTGGATGGTACTCGCACCCCCGGTGTCGATAAACCCGTTACCCAAGCCATAGATGGTGCCGAGTTGCGCCAGCCAGCCTCCGCCCCACACCCAATGCGCGAACAGCGGATACGTCCATCCCGCCAGCACCGCGGTCGAAGCACAGATGGGACCCAGCCGCCAGCGGTCGGCCGCGGCGTTCAACGGGATCATGGCCGCGATGCCGACGGTGAACATCTGCAGCACCACCGAAAGCGACACCGGCGAGCCGTTGAGTTCGAGACCGCGCAGAAAGAACGGCTGCTGTGCAATCCAGTCCCACGGCTTGCCGCCGACGTTGATGACATGCGCCGCGCGCCCGGCGAAGCCTTCCCACGAGTACCCAATGGCGATGTAGACGATGGCCGCGACAGCGATGGCGCACATAGCCGCCAGCATGGCGTGCGCCGCACTACGTGACTTGCCCATCCCATTGTTGATCAGGGCGATTCCGGCTGCGGCCAGCGGAACCAGCAGAATCGAAACCAGGCAGAGTACAGTCGTGATTTCGGAAATCCAGGGCGAAGGTTGAGGCATCAGGGCTCGACCTCAGGCCGCGCGAGGTTGGCGCGGAACACCAGGGCCAAGCCGAGGGCTTCCACCGCAATTCCTGCCAGCACAAACAATGCGCGCGGGGTTGCGGCGCTCAGCATCTCCAGTGCGGTGAGCACGAGAAACCATCCCGCCAGCATTAATAAGAAGCCCACAAGTTTCATGATAGGACCTTGCCGAGACCGCGCGTGACAGCGGCCATACGCCGCAGATGTCCAGCGTGTAAGGCTAATTGCTGGCGGCGCAAGCGTCCAATCGAATTTTTTAATGAGCACTAGAAACAGGATCGTCTGAGAGAATCTCCGCGTCCCTGCTAGTATTTCGAGACGAATCCGCCCGCATCGACAGGACCGCATTGATGAGAGAGATCGCGAACCAACTTGTGGCCACGCGCATCGGCACGTTCGCCGTGCTGCTGCTCGCCGCATTCCTCGAAGCCTATGGAGATTCCTGTTTTCAGTCGGGACTCTACCGCAATACTGGCGTCGCTCGCTATGCTGCCTTCGCGGGTGGAGCGGTGACCCTCGCGCTGTATGGACTGGTGGTGAATACGCCGCCGTGGGATTTCGGCAAACTGCTGGGAGTGTATGTAGTCTTGTTTTTCCTGGTGGCACAGTTGCTCGCCAGGGTGCGATTTCAACAGTCGCCGACCACGCCTATCCTGGTGGGCGGGTCGCTGATCGTCGCCGGCGGAGCGGTGATGACGTTGTGGAAGGGATAGCGCGGACGAACCAAACATTGAGGAGAACCACGCATGACCAAAGTAGAAGCCATCATTCAACCCTCGCGCTTTGAAGCGGTGAAAGACGCGCTGATCGAGGTCGGCGTTGACGGCATGACCGTCTTCGAAGTGCGCGGTCACGGACGTCAGAAGGGACACACTGAGTCCTATCGCGGCCGCGAGTACAACGTGGATCTGCTGCCGAAAATCAAGATCGAGATGGTACTCGACGACAGCGTGGTCGAGCGCGCCGTCGATACTATCCTGAAGGTCGCGTCGACGGGCAAGATCGGCGACGGCAAGATTTTTCTTTCGAAGATCGACGAGGCCATACGCATCCGCAATCAGGAGCGCGGCGTGGTGGCATTGTAGTGGATTGCGGCAATCGCTCAGTCTGGAAACTTCCAAATAGCCGTTCGTCTATCTTCGCGTTAAGCTGGAACTTATGCTGATACCCCAGTCTTTGTTGAATTATCCACGCTTATTTTTCTGGATTGTCTTGATCGTTCTGTGGCTCGCAGCGCTGGGTGGGGCAGCACTGCGTAAGCGGCGCTCTCTCAAAGATGAAGAGCGTGACGACTTCAACCTGGTCGAGACTGCCACCCTCACCCTGCTTGCTCTTATCATCGGCTTCAGTTTCTCGATGGCGACAACTCGTTACGATCAGCGGAAGAACTACGAGGAAGGCGAGGCCAATGCGATTGGCACCGAGTATGTCCGGGCAGGACTTCTTCCGGCCGGTGACGCGGCGACGGTCCGCACCCAGCTTCGCAAATACACGGAGTTGCGAATTGCGTTCTACCGCACGCGCCGTGGCGAAGAGCTGCAACAGATCGACGCGGACACTGCGCAACTCCAGAATCAGATGTGGTCGGCCGTGCAGACTCCCGCGATGGCGCAACCCACGCCAGTGATCTCCCTCGCGGTCTCGGGCATGAACGACGTGCTGAACTCCCAGGGATACACCCAGGCGGCGTGGTGGAACCGCATTCCGGCGTCCGCCTGGTCGCTCATGCTTGCGATCGCTGTGTGCTGTAACTTGCTGGTCGGCTACGGCGCGCGCAGCGTAAAGACGAAAGCCAGCCTACTATTTGTGCTGCCGCTGGTAGTCTCCATCTCCTTCCTGCTTATCGCCGACATCGACAGTCCGCGTGGCGGATTCATCCACGTCGTTCCGCAAAACCTACAGAGCGTGCTGCAGTCTATGCCGGTGCAGTAGGCGGAGGGGACCTCACGATTTCGCTTGGGGCCACTTGCGGTTGCTAGAATGGCGGCGGGAGCGGATTGATGAGACCTCTTATTTGGTGCGCGCTGCTGTTCTTGGCCGCACTGGCATGGGCGCAGACGGCGGCCGATCAGGGCGGCTCTTCGGTTCGCCACGAGGCCACGGAGATTCGTGCAGCGGCGGATAAATTGATCGCGAGCGGGTCTCCGGACGACGTGGCTAAGGGCGCGGCCTTGTTGGAAAAAGCCGCAGCACTGGAGCAGCAAGCGTCGAACGCCGAGCGCCAGGCGATGGAGATCGAGAAGTTGAAGCGGGACCTCGACGATTCGCAGCGGGGCCATTGGAGAGACGCTCTGGTGAGCTTGATACCGCTGGCGAGCACCGTGATCCTGGCCGGGACGCTGATTTTCCAGATTTCACAGGCAAGGGCTGAACGGAAAGAGAAGCGTGAGGAGCAAGCGGCGGAGGCCAGGCAGAAAGAGCAGCAGCGATTCATGGACGCCCTCAAAGAGATTCAGACTTCCGAGAAGATATCCACCGCAGCGGCCATCATTAACACGTTTCAAGAGGAACCTTATCGGTCGCAGGTTCTGGACATGGCGGTTAAGCTGCTCCTGATGCGCGAGTCGATGGAGGAATTTCAGACCCTGTACATGGCCGTCATGAATCCACTGACCTATGACCAGTTGCCCCAGATGCAACGGTTGTGTAAAGAGGTGGATAAGTCATACTTCACCATTGCGACGCCGATTTGGAATGAAGATACGTCGTCGACTGATGAAACTAAGCTGAACCATGCGGATCGCAAGGTTTTTGAGTTGTACAGTCAGGAGCAGTTGTTTTTGTCTAACAGATTGGCGGGATTGCTCCGCACACCTCCTCCCGCCGGAATGATCGTGGACCTGTCGCAATTGAACCTCCGGGAGATGGACCTGTCCGGGGTGGACTTGGGAACAGCGAATATATCGGCCACAAACTGGACCTACGTCAAACTCGACGGCTGCGATATGAGCCGGATAACGGAATTCGATAACTGCTTGATGCGCTCAACGGCGTGGTGGCACGCGGCAAGGATCAGCAAACCTCTTCTGGATTGGCTGTCGAAGACCTGTGCCTACTCGGCGAAGCAACAGTACAACACCAGGTTGCCGGTGGGTGCGGAGGAGTATACCGCCTGTGTTGCAAAGCTCGAGGCCGGTGGGAGTGACGTTGGCGGGAGCAGGGCCTGGGGAAGCACGAGCCCTGCGAATGGCGGCTGACGTGTTGGAATTGAAACAGACTACACTCCCGGATACTTCCCCAGGAACATCAGCAAAATGTCGACCGTGTCAGTTACGCCGTGCGCGATGATGGCTGCCCACTACGGTACGCTGCCATTAAACTGAATGTTCCATGTCGTCCATCAAGCAACGACTGATGCTGCGCCTAGTCAACCTCTGGCCGCCCATCGCGGGCGCTGGCATCCGCATTCATTGGGGTGCGGACATGAAGTCGGCCGACGTCGAAATGAAACTTCGCGCCTGGAACCAGAATTTCGTTGGCACTCACTACGGTGGATCGCTCTACTCCATGGCTGATCCCATTTACATGCTGATGCTCATCAAGCACCTCGGCCCCGACTACATCGTTTGGGACAAGGCCGCCAGCATCCGCTTCCGCAAACCCGGAAAGGGCACAGTGCGTGCAGAGTTCCGCCTCACCGACTCGCAGCTCGATGACATCCGCGAACAGTTGAAAACGCTGCCCAAATACGAGCCCACCTTTACCGTCGAAGTCAAAGACGAATCTGGCGAGGTCGTCGCCGAGGTGCAGAAAATCCTGCACGTCCGGAAGAAGTAGCGGTACGAATCGGCTGACCTCGAACAGAAAAATGCCATGCTCCGGAGAGCATGGCACCTTCAGTTTCGGAGTTGCTGATTTAGTGGACCGACACCACGATCGAATTCGACCCGATTCCATTGGCGACAGATTGTAACGAATACAACCCTGCCGGAATGGTAGCGGGCACATCGAACTTGGTGTACATGATGATTCCCGGCTTGATGCTATGCGTGCTCTCGTCGTGAGTGAGCGCATAGTAAACGTTACCGGTCGATTGGCTGGTCAAGCGCACCAGCGGGAAGTTGGTATCCCCCTGGAAGTCGTCGCCGTAAAACGCGCCCTGCGACAGGCCGTTAAGGTTGGTGCCGTAGAGAACATTGTTGGTAGAGCCAATCTTCAGGATGTTGGAGGACGCCAGGATGGTGGGAGCCACTCCAGCGACGACACCCGGTACGGGGTTGTAAACCGCAACCGGACTGGTACCGAAGTCCGTGAACATGATCTGTCCGGTGGGTATTACCAGCATGTGACCGTAATACGAGGAATCCTGCGGGCAGGCCGGATTGCTCGCGACGCCGGGCGAGGTATAGCTAAGAGTGTTGCTGTTGGGGTCGTACTCCATGAACGCACAGTTCGTGTTGAACAGGCCAGGGCTGTACATAGCCAGCACCTTGCCGTTCGGCTCCAGCGCTGACGGACCGTCTGCCTGGTCCAGACCGGCCGGAGGCGTGGGGCCGGCCGTCCATGTGCCGGAAGCTACGTTGTAAATTGCGGTAGCCACCACATTACCGCCCGACTGGAAGACCTTGCCGTTGTACATCAGGACGCTGGCTCCCAGTTCTTCGTCGCGGGTGTTATACAGCCGGATGGGAGTTGCCCCGGTACACGCCCACGTCCCTACGCCAGTCGCAGGATTGGTGATCGTGTAAAGCTCCGCGCCACCGTGAGGTGAGGCGGCGCAGGTGGTGTTATTTTTTGCGTCCACGGTCATGACCTGATCCGTCGGCAACAGCGTGTACCCGGATTCGTCGTTGTTGCGCTGAATCACCGAGCCGGTCGTGATCCAGGAGTTCGGGCCGTTGTAGATGGCGACTTGGTTTGTGCAGCAGTTTGCCTGCATGTACTTGCCGTCGGGAAGTAGGATACTCTCGGCATCGCCGACCGTGGTCCAGCCCGCAGGTCCGGCGTTCGAAACCCAGTTAAACGAGTTGCCTGAGTAGGTAAGCACAGCACCAAGGGTCGTCCACACTCCGTTGGTCTCGCTGACCGAGAAGTTGTACTCGCCTCCCTGAATTGCTACGGTGTGGCCGTCCATGAACACCTGTGAGCCGAAATAGAGAGGTTGGTAGCCCGACGGTAGCGCTCCTCCATAGCTCCAAGTGCCGTTGACATAGCTGCCGGCGGCATCGGGAGTAAGAACCCACCAGTCCGTCGCAACTGTGCCGCCCTCATCATGCATGATGATTCTGCCGTCGCGCAGCAGAAGCATGGCGCCGGGAAGGAAAGTCGACGGCTGATTAGTAATGGCCGTCCATGTCTGGGCGCTGGCAATTCCGGCCAGTGCCAAAAGTAGGGTAAGTGCTATTCCTATCCTTGCGAATTGCTTCATTTCATCTCTCCGTGGAAGTGATTGACCGGACGGGGCGAGCTAACACCGATAGCCGAACTCATACCGCCCCGGGCGGTGGCGCTAAAGTTGACAGCCACGGGTATGTGGCTGCATTCAAAACTCATGCCGCGTTCGTCAAGTCGAGATTACGTGCCCAACCTCCGACGCAACACTGTTGCGACGCAGGGAATCCCGCCACCAACCAGCATCAAACTGACTGGTTCCGGAACAACCCGCGCCCCCTCCAGTGCGAACCATAAAGCGCTGGAATTCTGGAAACGATCCCCGAGGAAACTACCCGTGTAAGACACCCCATATCTTTGCGACGGCCTCCTCCATCCCCACTGTGGCGGAAGCAAGTGGAGGGCACGACGGACAACCTAAGACGAGCGGATATCTCACGCTGAGGCAGTCAGCCATTGATCCTCCTGGAAATTGTCTCTTGCTGAAGCAGAACCGTGGCGAAGGCATACTTTCGCCCTCAGGAAAGTCCGTGCGGAGAGGTGCACGAAAATCGCCATTCTAAGTTTTGCCAAGTTGCTGAATTTACAGGCGTTATCTATGTGCCTCTTAGGTGCTGTGTGCAGAACCATGCAACTTAGTGGTCTACTACTGCCACTAATAGATGCCAGCAGTATCACATCTTTCTGTCATGTTGTCGTCGCACATGACAACCTCGGCAGCATGTTCGGCCCAAAAAATGCCATGCTCTGGAGAGCATGGCACGTTCGGCTTAAGACATCCGTCGGAGCTTAACCCTTACTTCACGCTGACCGCGATCGGTGCAGAGGGAATGCCGTTGGTTACTGCCACCAACGTACTCGGGCCAGTTTCGGCTCCAGCCGGCACATCGAACTTCGTGTACTCCAAAGCGGAGTTCTGCACGAGATAGCTGCTGGGGTTGTGCGTCCGGCAATAGAACACATGTCCGGTTGCGTTGTTGGTCAAGCGTACCAGCGCGTAATTCGTGTTCGGCTGGTAGTCATCGCCATAGGCACCGCCCTGGGTCATGCCGGAGAACCGGAAGCCATAGAGGAGGGCCGTAGTTCCCCGAGTGACGTTGGTTGACGCAGCGAAGATCTGCGGCGCCCACGCCTGGTTATAGGTTCCGGTAGGGGTGAAGATCTGCACGTCTTGCCAGTCGGTGTACAGGATCTGCCCCGTTGGAAGTGGCAGCAGGTGTCCGTAGAACGATCCGGCAGTCGCGGCAGAAGGAGGACCCGGTACCACCGAGAGATTGGTTCCATCCCACTCGAAGAAGGTGGACGGCGCTCCTTCGTTCACGCTGCCCATCATCAGCACTTTGCCGTTGGTCTCGATGCTTGCCGGACCATCAGCGATGCTGACGTTGGTGACCGGGAAATCGGGTCCGGCGGCCCAAGTGCTGGTATGGCTGTTGAAGATCGCAGTGTGACCGGTACCGCAGGTGTTGGCGCCAGTTTGGAATACCGTTCCATCCGGGCGTAGCACCGCTGGACCGACCTCGAAGCTGGCAGCGTTCTGGTTGCCGCAGCCGCTGTCCCAAATCTGCACGATCGTACTGCCGGCGCTCGTCCAGGTCTGGGTGGAGGGGTCGTAAATTTCCGAATTCATGCCGGTCGGGTTGTACGCGAACACGTAGGCATCGACCGTCAGGATTTTGCCGTTGGGAAGCATGTTCCAGCCTTCCTCGTCGAAGACATCGAACTTGCCATTGCCTTGGTAGTTCGTCCAGGCGAGGGTGATGGGATTCAGGTAAGCCCACTTTGGCGGCTGATCACAGCAGCTGGCCTGCATATAGGTTCCGTTTGCCAGGTTGGTCGACTGGGCATCGCCGGTTCTCTGCCAGCCGGCGGGTGCAGGCACGTTCGTCCATGAGTTGGCCACCGGGTCGTAAATCGCGCCCTGTGTAGTCCACACAGGACTGTCGAAGTTGTATTCGCCACCGATGACCGTCAAGCGGCCGTCCGCGATGACCTGCGAGCCAAAATACAGCGGAGCATAATTCAAGCCCGACGGAATCGATGCGATCTGGCTCCACGTCGCGTTAATGTAGCTGCCAAAGGCGTCAGGGGTGAGCTTGAACCAGTTCTGCTCCCCGCCATCCTGTTCTTCGTGAACCAACACGGTGCCGTCGGTCAGCAGCATCGTCATTCCCGGGGGAATGCACGGGTTGTTTGCCGTACAGATTGGGTTGTTTAACGGGGACCACTGTGAAGACTGGGGAGCGCGCGCGTTTTGTTGGTACAACCCGAGGCGCGGAGTGATTCGGTGGTCCGGCTTGACTCTCTGTGCGCTGGCCAGTCCGGCCAAAGCTACACATGTCGTGATTGCTAGTACACATCTCGCGAATGACTTCATCTTTTCTCCTCGATGGAACCGGGATCGTGCTGGTCGAACACTGGACCGGCAAGCGGTCTCCTGCCACGACAACGGCTCGCGTGAAATCTCGTTACGATATTGAGCCGCAGACGTCACTGAGTCTGCGTTCTTGCCTTCCAAAGACCTACGCTCGAAACTTGCGACGAAGGCCGCTTGCAACTCCCACAATGGCCGTGCCAAACAGCGCCAGGCTGCCTGGCTCTGGAACGCCAGAGTTCTGCGTCTCGTAGAGCGCGAACGACAGATCGGTGGAATTCTGGATCAGATTCCCGAAGGGATCCAGGGTGTAGGAGATTCCGTCACCTTGCGAGGAAGTCGTCCATCCCCACTGCGGCGGATAGGGAAGATCGGGTACCACCGAAAGCCAGTATGATGTGCCTGCACCGGCCGCGAAACTTACCGAGGCGCCGTAGAGATATACTGGGTCTCCCAAGCTGTCGAATCCCAGCGAACTCTCACCTCCATTGCCCGAGATAGCGAAACTGGACAGTAACGATCCCGGCTGGCCGGCATTGTTAGCGTAAAAACCAACGGTCCAACCAGTGATGGCGCCTGCCGTCTGCGGGTTGTAGTAGCCGCCAACCCATTCCACCGAGGTAATGGCGGTGCTGGTTCCTAGAGCGAAGTTGTCATACGAGGTAAAGTTGATGCCCAAGCCGCTCGTGTCATTCTGTGAAGCGTAGAGATTTAGGTAGTCTGGGTTCTGAGCGTAAACGAGTACCTGGGCTCCCCAACTGGGCGCGGCAAGCATTAGCAGTGTCGCCATCACGGCGACAAGCGCAAGCCTGTGTCTGAAGCAATCAGCCATGTGTCCTCCTGAAATTGTCGGTTGTTGTACGGGACCGTCGAGAAGACAATTTTCGCCTTCACGAAGTTCTCTTCTTTTTTATTCGCACGAAAGTAGCCCTTTAATGCCACTGCTAACTGGCTGAATCTAAATCCATTAGAATTATGGCCCTTAGGTGCTATATGCAGACTTGTGCAGTGAAATGGACTACTACTACCACTTATGTGCGGTAGTAGTTGCATGACTATCAATGCGAGGCCAGAATGTTTGCGGCATTCAATTACCCTCACCCATATATACTTCGCTCGTCACCGACCAACGCCATGCCAATGCTCTCCTCTTCCATTCCGACTTCCCGCGAGTTTCCATGTTGCGCATAGGTCTGACCGGCGGAGTCGCCTGCGGCAAGTCGACCGTCGGCAAGCTGCTGGCCGAGCACGGCGCGCACTACCTTCAGGCCGATACCCTCGCCCATCAGCTGTATGCACTCGGAGAACCGACGTACTACGCCGTCGTGGAGCGCTTCGGGCGTGAAATCCTGAACTGCAATGGCGCCATCGATCGCAAGCGGCTCGCCAATGCCGCGTTTCCCGATCGCATTGGCGAACTGAATGCCATCGTTCATCCCGCTGTCGTCGCTGCACAAAATCGCTGGATGGCGGAGGTTGCACAAAAAGATCCCGAAGGCATCGCGGTCGTGGAAGCTGCGCTGATCCTCGAAGCCGGAGCCGCCAAGGATTTCGACAAGCTAATCGTGGTGACCTGCGACTTCGACCAGAAGGTCGCGCGTTATGCGCTGCGCGCGAAGATCTCGCTGGATGACGCCCGCGCTGAAGTCTTGCGCCGCAGTGCCGCGCAAATGAGCGACGACGAAAAAGCTTTGCACGCCGATTACCTCATCGACAACTCCGGTCCGCTGGAGGACACGAAGTACTACGTCGATGTGCTGTGGGATACGCTGGAATACGTCGCGGCCAACCCAGAGCCCCCTCCGGGACGGCCAAATTAGGCACTTCCCCGCCAATCCCGGTACATTATGAACAGGCATTCGCCAAATCGATACTCGAACCGCAGGACCACGAGAACCGTACTAAAGCAATGAAACTGGGACGTCCTCTTCTGCTCGGCGTGCTGATTGCCGCCGCCTTTTACTGGTACACCACCCATCACTCCGCAGTGAATCCGTCGGGCTATATTTCGCGCCCTACACAGGTCGAGCTCACCGAGGCCGCGGGGCCGGCAACGCCCGACGCCGAAGAGCAGACCAATATCGACGTCTACAAGAAGGGAATTTCCTCGGTGGTCAACATCACTTCGACCGCCGTGGCGTACGACTTCTTTTATGGACCGGTGCCACAGGAGGGCCAGGGCTCGGGCTTCATCATCGACAAGGACGGCCACATCCTGACCAACTACCACGTCATCGCCAACGCGCGCGAGGTTGAGGTCACGCTGCACAATAAAAAGAAGTACAAGGCCACAGTCATTGGGCGCGACCGCTCGCACGATCTGGCGGTCATCCAGATCAAGGCGCCCGGCCTGGTGCCCGCTACGCTGGGCGACTCCAAGTCTCTTTCCGTGGGACAGTTCGTTTATGCCATCGGCAATCCATTCGGCCTGAGCGGCACCATGACGCGCGGCATTATCAGCTCGCTGCGTCCGATCCGCACCCCGGAAGGCGCGGAAATCGACGAAGCCATCCAGACCGACGCCGCGATTAATCCTGGCAACTCCGGCGGCCCGCTGCTGAACTCACGCGGCGAAGTGATTGGCATCAACAGCCTCATCGCCACCGGAGGCTCCAACCAGAGCGCGGGCATCGGATTCGCAATCCCCATCGACACCGCCAAATCGGTGCTCAACGATCTCATCACCATCGGGCGCGTGCGCCGGCCGTCGCTCGGCGTTCGCACCATACCGGTTGGTCCCGAGTTGGCACAGGAACTGAGCCTGCCCGCGGACTACGGCGTCCTGATCGTCGAAGCTACACCCGGCGGCTCAGCCGATCGCGCCGGACTTCGTGGAGGTAATCAGCGCGCCTATATCGGCAACGTCCCCATTATGCTCGGCGGAGACTTGATCATCGCTATCGATGGAGAAGAGATCGCCGACCAGCAAGACTTGCTCAATTCCCTGACCAAACACAAGGCAGGCGATACCGTGACCATCACCATTTTCCGCGGCAAGAAGAAGATGGATGTGAAGGTCACGCTGAGCGAGATGCGCGAGCAGACCTGAAATCGCGCACGGGGATTCAGCGCTTCTTTTTGCTGGGATTGGCTTTCAGCGTCTTCGCGTACCCATAACTCAGCGCAAAATACTTCTGCAGCTCCTTCGTCTTCGCGAGCAACGTGTCGGGAACCGCAACGTATTCCTGCATGACGGCGCCATACGCTTCGAACAGAGCAGTCTTGTACTTCTTCAGGAACTGTTCGCGCTCCTCTTTTGGAAGCCGGAGCGCCATCCTGCCATCGGGGCTGAGGAGCAGAGAAAACATGTTGCCGTTGACCGCGGTGTAAGGATTATCAGCGCCCTTGCGTTCGGCCTCAGGCTGGGTCGCAAGCAACTTTTCATAAAGCGCGATTTTCTCTGTGGGAATCGGGCTCTTCTTCTGAGCACTCATGCTCGAACCTTTCTGCCAATTGGGAATCCGCTGTTGTTCAACGCCCACAGCCTAATCACGTGCCACCGTGCCGTTTGCTGACGCTGCTCCTTAGATAACCGATTCTCTGCCCCGACGACCGTGTTACCCGACCTATGTCATTGCCCTAACCTATGGCCTCCGCTATAGTTTTAAGGTCATGTACGACGACTTTCAGGCAACCGATAAGTGGACGGGCAAGCCGCTGCACTGCCAGTATCAGGCGCTCATTGTCGCGATCTCGACGCGGCATGCCGACGCCGTCGATATCAAGTTCATGGTCGACGACCGCTCGGTGTGGATCGCTCTCCCCCATCCCGCATGGGTGGAGTTCAACCGGCAGACGGGCAAGGTGATCTCCGATCCCATGGCCGTCCAGATTGCGGGACATTATCTGAAATGGGCGATCGAGTCCGGCGAAGAGAGTGGACGCGAAATATACTCGCTGACCGTACAGGAGACGCTCGATCACCTGAACGCGCTCATCGAAGAGACACAAACGTCTGCCGTCGCGGGCTAGTGCCCGGTCAACAGGCTTTTTTATTCTGCGCGGGGAACTTTATCTGCTCCCCAATATTTTTCTTGTTCTGGTTATAGCCGCCGCTTCCGTGGCGGAACTACGCATTGTTAGGAGTCATCGTATGTCCTCCATTGCTCGTCCCGAACTCGCTGATCTGCTGACCCAGAAGAATGTGCAGCGCAACCTCTCCACGCCGAACCTCGTCGAGGCCGCCATCCGCAATGGCGAAGGTAAGTTGAGCGCCCGCGGCGCGCTGGTTTCCGAAACCGGCAAGCGCACCGGCCGCTCCCCCAAAGACAAGTTCACCGTCAAGGACGCGATCACCGAAAACAAAGTCGCCTGGGGCGCCGTTTAACCTGCCCTTTTCGGCCGGCAAGTTCGATGCCCTCTACGACCGCGTGCTGGAGTACCTGCAAAGCAGGCAGGTCTATGTGCAGGACCTGTTTTGCGGCGCTGACCCGCGCTATCAGCTGCCCATCCAGGTCATTAACGAATACGCCTGGCACAACCTGTTTGTGCACCAACTCTTCATCCGGCCGACTGCCGAGGAGCTGAAGACCCACAAGCCCGAGTTCACTATCGTCAGCGCCCCTGGCTTTCTCGCCGATCCGAAACGCGACGGCACCAACTCTGAAGTCTTCGTCATCGTCAATTTCACCCGTCGCATTGTCATCATCGGTGGCACCCAATATGCCGGCGAAATGAAGAAGTCGATCTTCGGCGTGATGAACTTCGTACTTGCCCCCGCGCAACGTTTTTCCCATGCACTGCTCCGCCAACATCGGCGAAGACGGCGTGACCGCGCTCTTCTTCGGCCTGTCCGGCACCGGCAAGACCACGCTCTCCGCCGATCCCACGCGCCGCCTTATCGGTGACGATGAGCACGGCTGGAGCGACAGACGGCGTCTTCAACTTCGAAGGCGGATGCTACGCCAAGTGCATCAAGCTTTCGGAGACAGAACGAGCCCCAGATCTGGAACGCGCTCGACTTCGGCGCGGTGCTGGAGAACGTCGTGCTCGATCCCGTAACCCGTGTCCCGAATTACGACGACGACAGCAAGACCGAGAACACTCGCGCCGCCTATCCTGTGGAGCACATCGACAACGCCGTAATTCCCGGCTGTCGGCGGACACCCCAAGAACGTGGTCTTCCTCACCGCCGATGCGTTCGGCGTTCTGCCTCCGGTGTCGAAGCTGACGCCCGAGCAAGCGATGTTCCACTTCATGTCCGGCTACACTGCGAAAGTCGCAGGCACCGAAGCGGGCGTTACCGAGCCGCAGGCGACGTTCTCCACCTGCTTCGGCGCGCCGTTCATGCCGCTGCCGCCCAAGGTTTATGCTGAGATGCTGGGCCAACGCCTGCGCGAGCACAACGCGCAATGCTGGCTGGTCAACACCGGCTGGCAGGGCGGCCCGTACGGCGTCGGCAAGCGCATGAGCCTGCCCTACACCCGCGCCATGGTCAACGCCCTGGTTGAAGGCCGCTTGAACGATGTGGACATTTGAAATTGAGCCGGCGTTTGGCCTGAGCATCCCCACCTTCGTTCCGGGAGTCCCGGCGGATATTCTCAATCCTCGCAATTCGTGGAAAGAGACGGCGGCCTACGACAAGATGGCAGCTGATTTGTCAGGGCGCTTCGCCAAGAACTTCGAGCAGTTCGACGCCCCGCGCGAGATCAAAGAGGCTGGACCGAGGCCGGTCGCGAAGTAGACGATTAGTACCACAATGTAGGGTGTCTGACAGAGTGGCATGGCTTCGGCCGTGCCACTGTTTTTTGTAGTCCGGAGGCGAAGTTGGCCGCAGCGGCGAGCGTGGTCAAGGGACCTGCCGCTGGCAGCACCGTCCATTAGGACGGACTCGACCCCTACGCCTCGATCTTCTGCCGTGCGTAGCCTTCCGAGCCAACCTAGGCCCGGCAGGGACGGCATATCTGAGCCCCGCCATGCCCCTCCTGCATCCAAACTTGGCGAAAACATCGACCGCCCCGGAGGTCATCATGGTCAAACTTGCATTGCTCGCCCGTATGGACGCCAAGCCCGGCAAGGAAGAGGAAGCCGCAACCTTCCTCACCAGCGCTCTACCTCTTGCCCAACAGGAATCGGGAACGACGGTGTGGTTCGCTTGGCGCATAGGCAAATCCACGTTCGGCATCTTCGATGCATTCGCCGACGAGGCGGGCCGCCAAGCCCACCTCACCGGGCAAATCGCCGCCGCCCTGATGGCGAAAGCACCCGACTTGTTCGTTGGCACGCCCGAGCATCGACAAGCTCGACGTGCTGGCCGCGAAATTGAAGGAGTAGCCGCACACGTCGGACACGTGCACGTGGACTTGCGAAGGATTTCTTCCCGTGTCCCAAGCTAGCTACTGGCTACTGACAACTGTTTCAGTACAGCCGCTGCACATGTTGTTCGCCGAGGACCTTGCCCTCGCCGTCGAACCACACGACCTCATACTGTGGCTGAAAAATTGTGTAGTAGTACTTGTAGACGTACTCGTCAGTGCAAGCCTTCGGCGCGACGGTCAACGAACCGCACGAGCCCTCACTCGACGGCTCGCCCAGAAGTTCGCGCACCATCTCGTTGGGATCGCCAATCTCGACCTGCGCGGCCCGCGTTCTCAGCTCGACATCGTGATGGTAGGCCCACGCAAACCCTCCCGCGATGGCGAGCGCAAAACAAGCGAAAACGATGCGGGTAACCATTCGAAACTATCCACTATTCACTAACTACTAATTTCGCGTCCTTCGGCAGATAGCTCTTCCGCCGGAACCAGTCTTCCATCGCCGCTCGCAGCCGTTCGAGCGGCACCCGCGTGCCAATTTCCAGCGCGCCATCGCCCGCCGGAAGCGTGTCGTCAAACACCTGGTCGTTGGTGAAGTTGCGCATGCTGAAGCTGTCCAGCCACTTCAGCGGACACGCATGCCGCTGCCCGTTCTCTTCGTACTCCACGCGAATCTTACGCGCATACATATGTCGATTGTGCCACGCGTCTGATTGGATTGCATCACGCCACGGCCGGCTGCGCCGCAGCCTCGCCGTGGCGAAACCACTTCGACGTCGCTGCCATCACCAGCGGAGCGATCAGCGCGTAGGCGGCAAGCGCCGGCAGGGCCCGCTCTGCCCGCAGAAAGTGCCCAGCGAGCAGCAGCGCCAATCCGACGTGGCGGTTCGCATTGCAGATGGCCAGCGTGCGGTCCGTCAGGACGTCGGCCCGTAATAAAAACCGGATGGCTAGCACCGATCCTACCGCCAATACCAGCGCCGACAGGGGAAGCCAGATGGTAAGCGACTTCAACACTGTAGGGCCCAGCTTGAACAGAAATGCAATGATGGCCACCGTCAGCACCACATTGCCGATCATGGTCATGATGGGCTGCAGTTTCGCGGAAATCGCAGGCCAGAAGTGCGCCACCGCCATCCCGAGCAGCAGCGGGAGAAACTGTTTTTCCGCAATGTCGAGCAGCAGTTCGTGCGGCGGGATCCAAATCGTGCGGTCGTAGAGTTTGCCAGCCGCGAACACGATCAGCGGAATCATTACCGGCGTCAGCAGCGCTCCCCACAACTGGTAACCTGCGGCCAGGTGCATATCGAAGCCTCGCTTGGCGGTATTGCGTGTCATCAACGGAGCTCCGGGCGCCACCCCGACCAAAAACAGCCCGCCCATCTCCGGCAAGCTCAGCGGAAAGATGTGTGGCAGCAGCAAGACAATCGCCGGAGGCACGATAAACGTCGCCAGCAGCAAGCGCATCCACACTGACCACGTCATGCGCCGGTATCCCGCGATGATCTTGCCGTACCGCAGGCTCATGCCGACCGACAGCATCAGCACAAACACCGCCGCTGGCAGAATGAGCTTCATCGTGTGCGGCCATTAGAACATCCGAACACCAATTTCGTCATCCGCACAAATCGGTGGTCGCTCTGGTTTTTTCTAGCCACCAGCCACTAGCCACTCTCCACTCTATAATCTTTTCTTATGCCTTCCTTCCCGCCCGTCGACGAGCAGCTGGCCTACCTGCGCAAAGGCGCCGCCGAAATCATTCGCGAAAGCGATCTGCGCGAGCGCATCGAGCGCTCCCTCGCCACCGGCAAGCCCATGCGCGTCAAAGCCGGATTCGATCCCACCGCCCCCGACCTCCACGTCGGACACACCGTGCTCATCCGCAAGCTCAAACACTTTCAAGACATGGGCCACACCGTCATCTTCCTCATCGGAGACTTCACTGGCCTCATCGGCGATCCCTCGGGCCGCATCGCCACGCGACCGCCGCTCACCCGCGAGCAAATCGACGCCAACGCCGAAACCTACAAGGCGCAGGTGTTCAAAATCCTCGACCGCGACAAGACCGAAGTCCGCTTCAACTCCGAGTGGCTGGGCAAGCTGGGCTACGAAGGCTTCGTGCGCTTGGCCGCCAAGTTCACCGTCTCGCAAATGCTCGAGCGCGAGGACTTCCACAAGCGCTTCACCGAAGAGAAGCCCATCGCCATGCACGAGTTGCTCTATCCCATCGCGCAGGGCTACGACTCGGTCGCGCTCGAGGCCGACGTCGAGCTCGGCGGCACCGACCAGAAATTCAACCTGCTCATGGGACGCCAGCTTCAGCGCGACTACAACCAGCTTCCGCAGATCGTGCTCACAATGCCGCTGCTCGAAGGCACCGACGGCATCCAGAAAATGTCGAAGTCCTACGGCAACTACATCGGCATCGCCGAAGCGCCCACCGAAATGTTCGGTAAGGTGATGTCCATCTCCGACGATCTGATGTGGCGCTATTACGAACTGCTCACCGACGTCACCGTGCGTCAGATCGACGAGCTCAAGCGCGACGTGGCCAAGGGTGCGGCGCATCCCATGAAGCTCAAGCAGGAGCTCGGTAAGCGCATCGTCGCCGACTTCCACGGACACGACGCTGCCGACCACGCCGCCCAAGAATGGGCGCGCATGTTCCAGAAGGACGAGGCTCCCGACGATCTGCCGTCAGTGACTGTGAAGTTCGCCGAAGTCGCCGCCCCCAATGCCGCCTCATCACCCGACGGCACTGTCCAAGTCCGCCTCGACAAGCTCCTCGCCGCCGCCGGCCTCGCAACGTCCGTCTCTGACGGCTCCCGCAAGGTCAAACAAAACGCTGTGAAGATCGACGGCGAACTCAAGAACGACCTCGTCGCGTCGGTCAGACTCGGCTCCGAGTTCATCCTCCGCGCGGGCAAGAAGATGATAAGGGTCAGCGTCGACGGCTGACCTGGGTTACAGCTGCATTCATTTCATCCTGACCGTGGATCGTTCTTGGGGATCAAGAACCACGCCACCGCCGAACTCCCCACTGACAGGCCAGCGCAGATCACCATTACAATTCGGAAACCAAATACGAAGGCTTCAGCCACCGACTTTTGAATGTCGACTTTCATATCAGGATTCAGGTCCGCAGGAATCGGCAATCCGGCAAGCTTGGTTTCGTTCGACCGAACCGCCTCTACAACAGCGGCCGGCGGCGAGAGCTGAACTACTCTGCGATTGAGGCGAGAGCTGAAGGCGTTCACCATAACCACTCCCAGTACGGCAATCGCAAGCACCGAGGCGACACGCGCGACGGCATTGTTAATTCCCGAAGCTGCTCCCACGCGGTCCTCAGCAACCGAATCCATTACCACCGTGGTAAGTGGTGCGACGGTAATCGCCATGCCGAAGCCGAGAACGATCACCGCCGGGAAAAATGCCTTCCAGTAGCCGCCTCCCACCGACGGCACAGCGAACAGAACGAACCCCAGCGCGATAACCAGCGGACCAAGAATCATCGGAAGTCTTGCGCCGTAACGAGCGACTAATCCTCCCGACCAGCGCGAAAGAAGGAAGACCAGCAGAATCAGTGGCAGCATCGCTCCGCCCGCAGCGGTTGCTGAATATCCCTGAACCTGGATCAGATTCAACGGAAACAGAAAAAAGAAAATTCCGATCGCCGCATAAAGGAACAGCGTCAGCAGATTCGCTCCGCTAAAGCTGCGCGACGCGAACAGCGTCAGCGGAACCATGGGCGAAGTCACCCTCGCCTCCACGACCACGAACAACACGAGGCAGACGCAACCCACAATCAGGCCGCCTGTCACCAAAGGGTTTTCCCAACCCAAGCTCACCGATTCGATGAACCCGCCGACCAGGCCGCTTAATCCCAGGGTCACGACCGTGGCGCCAAGCCAGTCAACGCGTCCTCCAGCAGCGCCACGGCTGTTCGGAACGCGCCACAGCGAAATTGCAATCACCGCCGCCGCCAGCGGAACGTTGATGAAAAATACCCAGCGCCACGTGGCGTGCTCGACCAGCCAGCCGCCAACCACCGGCCCTACCGCCGAGGTGATCGCCGTGAACCCCGACCACGTCCCGATCGCCTGCCCACGGCTCTTCTCGTCGAACGACGTACTGATGATCGCCAGGCTGCCCGGTATCAGAAGTGCCGCCCCCAGGCCCTGAACGCTCCTGGCGACGATCAGCTGATGAATGTTCGAAGCCACTCCGCAAGCCACCGAAGCTCCACCGAAAATCACCACACCCAGCAGGAACATCGAGCGGCGTCCAAACAAATCGCCCAGCGAACCCCCAACCAGAATCAGCGCCGCCAGAATCAGTCCGTACGATTCAACCACCCATTGGACAGCGGTTATGTCTACATGGAAATTTGCTTGTAGCGCAGGCAGAGCGACATTCACCACCGTGCTGTCGATGAAGGCCATGCTCGAGCCGAGAATGGTGGCTGCGAGTATCCACGGCCTCGCTTCCGCCGAACACGGAGCGTCAGCGCTCCCACCACGGATCACCGCTTCATCGCAAGGCGGTCTCATGAGCACTATTGGATGTCGGAGGGTTCGAATGTGATACGGAAGAGTGAGCAGAGGTCGGGGTGGGACGCAAACCTGCGGCCGCGCTAATCGCCCGCTTCTACTTCGGCGTTTTCTTCCCGACAATGTTCAGGTCCACCACCTGGCCATTAGGACTCTTCACTTGCAGCACTTTGTCATTCAGTTTGGCGGGAAATTCCTTGCCTGGGCTCCAGCCTAGAAAAATCGCGGGGTTGCCGCTGGCGTGGCACGAGTACACCGTATTGCCCAGGCGCATGGAAATCTTGTAGCGGTCCGCATTCTCCGGGTGCTGGGCGTCAGCCGGGACTCTATCGATCGAGACCACGGTCGCCATCTGGTACCCTTCGTCCGCGCTTTGCGCGTAGGCAACCATCGTAGCCATCGTTACGAAGCACAACTGCGCCATCCAAAATCTCTTCATGGACGTTCCTCTCCGACAATCGAGAAGCAAGTATAGACCGCGAGGGCGTGAGCCCGAGCGACGAACCCGAGTAACATGGTTGCGCTATGACTAAATCGCACACCCTCAGGCGCATCATGATTCACGCAATTTGCTTCCTCGCGATTGCATTTCTGCTGTCAACAAACTCCGCCGCTCAGGTTGACGCCAACGCCTCTGCACCCTCCGTCAAGGTTGACCCCGACGGCACCGTGCACATCCCGCCGCAAACGGTACCGCTGTCCAGCTTTCTCAGTCCCGAAGCGCGCGCTTATGTCACCTATCGTCTGCTGCATCCCGATCCCGCGCCCGATCCCGACATCGCCAAGGAACGCGCCCATATTGACGCGCACCTCGCGCCGCTCATCGACAAGCAGAAAGCGCGCTATCCGGTCGACATACAGCCCGCGACCATGGGCGGTGTGCCCACGTTGGTCATCGTCCCCAAGGCCGGAATCGCGCCGCGCAATCAGCATCGCGTGCTTATCAATCTGCATGGCGGAGGCTTCAGCGTCTGCGCGCCCACCTGCGGCATCATCGAGTCCATTCCCATCGCCGGTCTGGGCAAGATCAAGGTCGTCACCGTCAACTACCGCCAGGGGCCGGAGTTCAAGTTTCCCGCGGCCAGCGAAGATGTCGCCAAGGTGTATGCCGAGTTGCTCAAACAATACAAGCCCGAGAGCATCGGCATCTTCGGCTGCTCCGCCGGAGGAATGCTGACGGCCGAGTCAGTGGCCTGGTTTCAGACCCATCATTTGCCGCGGCCTGGTGCAGTGGGCATTTTCTGCGCTTCCGCGGGAGACTTCGGCGGTGACTCTGAGTTCACCACGCCGCCCCTCGACGGCCGCATGCCTCCCCCGCCGCACGCGGGCGACGGGCGCATGCACCTGGGATATTTCAGCGCCGCCAACATGCACGATCCAATGGTCTCGCCGATTGAGTCAGCCGAAGTGTTGCGCCAGTTTCCGCCGACACTGATCATCAGCGGGACACGTGCCTTCGATTACAGCTCAGGCATTAACACTGCGAATCAGCTCACGAAACTCGGAGTCGACGCCGAATTGCATCTATGGGATGGACTGTTCCACGGGTTCTTCTACGACCCCGATGTGCCGGAATCGCGTGAGACCTACGATGTGACCGTGAAGTTCTTCGACAAACACCTTCAACCCTGAGGCCGGACCTCGGCTGGATCGACTCGCTTTCAACTCTTCGCGCGCGCTCTCGCCACGTGCATGGGATAAATCTCGAAGCGGTTCATGCCCGCACGGACGGAAGGATCATTTTCGCCAAACTCCCGCGCCTCGGCTTCGTCCGCGACCTCCAGGATCGCGACCCCGAACGCTCCTCCCGGCGCCATTACCGGGCCATAAGCCAGGAGCTTGCCGGCGGCAAACTGCTGTTCGCAGTAAATGCCGTGCCGGCCCATCAACGCCTTTTCCTGATCGGTTATGTCGGCCGGAAATGTCGCTCTGGGCGCAATCAGTTTGAGGTAGAAATGCCGCTTGTCCATGGCCAGAGCATCATAGCGTACGCCTCGCACGATGTGATATACCACGTCGAAGGTTCGGAGGGTTGACCATGAAGCTCAGGGTTGCAATCGGATTGCTGGCAGTGTTGACGTTAGGGGCGGGGGCGATGGGCCAGACGGCCTCAAATCCCGCAAAACAGGTTCGCGACCAGTTCATCGACGTTGACCGCAAGATCTTGGACATGGCGAAAGACTGGCCGGCCGACCGCTACGATTACAAACTTCGCGCCGAGATGCGAACGTTCGGAGCCGTGATGGTCCACATCGCCTCAGGCAACGTCTATGCAGCTAAGGCCGGCAAGGGCGAGAAGGTGAAGTGGGACGAACTCGATCCCAAGAACTATCCCGACAAGGCCGCGGTGGTTGCATTGCTGGAGAAGTCATTTGCCGACTCGGAGGCGGTCCTAAAGAGCTGGCCCGATGCCCAGTTCAGCAAGACAGTTGAGCCGTGGCTCGATGTTCTAGAACACAGCGGCGAACATTACGGCTTGCTGGTCGCCTACTATCGCGCCAATGGAATGGTGCCTCCCGAATCGCGCCCGAAGAAGTAAAAGGCTACTCGTAGCGGAGGGCTTCGATGGGCTGCAGGCGAGAGGCTTTCAGGGCGGGCCAGAAGCCGCTGGTGATTCCCACCAGCGACAACATGATGAACGACACCATCATCACGTTGACCGAGGCGTTGAGGAAGATGTCGCCTTGGTGATTGGCGGTCTTGTAGAACTCGCTGTAGAGCGGCATCGGCGGGATGACGACGGTCAGCAGCCAGGACGCGAGCATGCCGAGCGCTCCGCCAATGAAAGTCAGCACCAGCGCCTCGATCAGAAACTGCATGAGGATGTGACGCGGGCGCGCGCCGATGGCCTTGAGCAGGCCGATCTCGCGGGTGCGCTCGGTGACGCTGACCAGCATGATGTTCATGACGCCGACGCCGCCGACGCCGAGGGTCAGCGCGCCGATGATGCCGAGCAGCGCGTCGAGGCCGATGGTGAACGCCTGCATCATCTGGCCGCTCTCGACCGTGTCCCATTCGGGAGTGGCCTTGGTGTCGTGCGGGTCGAAGTGATGACGCCGGCCGATTACGTTTCGCGCGGCCATGAGGGCCTCGCTGTGCAGCTCGGCGGAGATCGGCTGGAAGACGATGATCTGCGGGTCTTTGGCGTTGGTGAGTTCGTTGAAGACTTCGTACGGGATGAAGGCTTGCTCGTTGTCGGGGCCTTCGTACATGGAGTCCTGGATCTTGGTGTCCATGACGCCGACGACTTCGAAGCTGCGGCCCTGAATCAGGACGGTCTGGCCAACGGCGGGAGCGCCCTGGAAGATGCGCTTCGGCGGCATGCGTGTCCCGAGTATGACAACCGGCTTGCGGCTGGCGAACTCGCCTTCCTCGATATTGCGGCCTTCCGCCGCGACGATCTTGCGCATGGCCGCGTAAGGAAACTCAACGCCTCGGGTCTGGATGGAGACCACGCGGGTGCCAGCTTTGAATCCGAAATCCGTGTCTGACTCCGCGCTGACGGCGCGAATGATAGGGACCTCGGCGCGAAGGCCTGAATGTCTTCGTATTCGTAGTGGATTTTGCGGCCGGAGCGCTGGCCTCCGGCCTGCATGCTGGTCTGGCCGGCCACATGACGATGACGTTGTTGCCCATGCGAGCCAGCCGCGCTCAGGATGCCGCCGCCGAGGCCTTCTCCGAAGGCGAGCAGCAGAACGAGGGAGACGACGCCCCAACTGATGCCGAGCATGGTGAGCACCGAGCGCATGCGGTTGCGCCGCAACGCCGTCCAACTCTGCTGAATCAGTTCCTTCAGATACACGCTCCACCTCGGTTCATTCGTAGCGCAGACATTCGATCGGGTCCATGTCGGCCGCGCGCTGCGCGGGATACATGCCCGCGCTCACCGTGATGAGCGACAAGCGTGAACAGCGAGCCGACGATGGCGATGGCGGAAATGATCGGCTTGGGAACGAAATCGGGCAGCGGGCGCAACCGCCAGCAGCAGGCAGATGCCAACGCCCACAACGTAGCCGAGGGTGCCGCTGAGAACGCGTCAAGCGCCACGGACTCGCTGAAGAACTGCTTGAGGATGTCGGCCTTGGTGGCGCCGATCGCTTTCAGGATGCCGATCTCGCGCGTGCGCTCGGTGACCGCCACCAGCATGATGTTCATCACGCCGATGCCGCCGAGCGCGAGCGTGGTGACGGCCACGCAGCCGAAGAAAATGGTGATGACGGTGAAAATGCGCGCCAGCACCTTGGCGAACTCCATGGTGTCCCAGATGAACAGTGCGTCCTTGTCGGTCGCCTCGAAGTGGTGCATGCGGCCCAGCACCCGGCGGACCTGCAGCACGGCAGCGTCGTGCGATTCGGGATCGGCAACCTCGAGCACGATGTCGGAGACGTAGCCCTTGTTGATGATCTCTCCTTTGGCCGGAGGAGGAGGATAATCGCGAGCCATGGCGGAATACGGCACGTAGATCTTGTCGTTGTCGGGACCGCTGTAATTCGAGTTCTGTTTCTTCTCCGCCAGCACGCCGATGACGGTGTACGGATAACGCGCCATGTTCAACGTCGCGCCCACCGCGGGCTGTCCGGGGAAAAGCTGCCGCGCTGCGTTCGACCCGAGGATCACCACGCGACGCGCTTCCTGCTTCGTCTTCCTCGGTCATGAGCCGGCCTTCGGAGAGATCAGAGAGCGAAAATCCTGATACGACAGGCCATATTCCGGAAACCTGCCGGGCAGCGGAGTTGAACTGGCTGACCTCGGTTACCGTGCGCTGCAATTCGGGACTGACCGCCTTGACGAAGTAGCACTCTTTCCGGATGAGGCGGGCATCGTCGATGCTGAGAGTGATCTGGCGGCCGGCGGCGAGTCCTCCGACCTGGGAGCTGGTGCGGCCTCCCCAGATGATGACCAGGTCCTTGCCGAGCGTCTCCATCCTTTTCTTCTGGTCTTTGCTGAAGCCCAGGCCCAGCCCAACCAGCAGAATGACCGACGCGATGCCCCAGATGATCCCGAACATAGTCAGGAAGCTGCGCATTTTGTGGGCGCGCAGTGTGGCGATCGTCTGTTTGAAGATGTCGCGCAGGTTCATACGTCAGTCCCGACAGCAAGGGACTCGCGGCCGAAACGCTTTGGCCTTCACCACTTACGTACGAGCAGTGCGGGCGAACGTTGTTCCCACGTGTGGGACGGATAACAGACCGGATGGGAGCGTGTACCAAGCTGGGAATGCGAGCGTCAGCCGACAGCAAACATGGCCGCACGGATCTCGGTTGCAAAGTTCAGCAGAATTTGAACTCCACAAGGGAGCATTTTGGTGTACATTCGTTGACGTTTCGTGGCGCTATTAGCGCATCTCATTTGGGACTAAAGTGCTAGCCGCTCTCTCGCCTCCGCTCCGCGGATCGACATCGACCGTCCGATTCCTGGCCATGCCAGCGCCAGAGAACACCGAGGATGTTCATGCATCGCCTACTCCTCTGCTGAAGATTGTTTTCCTGTTTTCGCTCAGCCTAGGCATCGCGGCGCCGCTCTCGGCACAGTGGGCCACACCCACCATCGATGGATACATCGCCACCGGCGAGTACGGACACGAACAACCAGCTCAACAATGCCGGCAACACCGGGCAGACCTGGTACATGACGTGGGATGCCAACAACCTCTATGTAGGCATCGTGAACGCCAATATTTCTGAAGCCCGCGTGCTTTACGTCGCCGATCCGACTAACAACGGACAACTGGCAATACGACGGGATTCAACTATGACGGAGCGAGTTTCTCGTCGCTGCCGTTCAAGGCGACGTTTGTGACGTACGTCAAGAACGGATACCGCGAATACAGGAACTCCAATGGCGGCGGTGGCTGGGGGATTCGACGGCGAACTACGGCCAATACGCCGACAACGCCAATAATCAAAACACTCGCGAGGTTGCGATTCCATGGACCGCCATCAGCGCGGCAGCGGGATTCCTTCGTCAGTTCGTATTCTTTGGCTACCTGGTGTCCAGTGGCGGATACGTTTACGGACAGGCGCCGACCGACAACAACATCAGCGGCCTTATTGGCACGAGCGCCTCGGCAACGCAATACTTCGCGATCGTCAACACGGGCAATGGCACCAGCACGCCGCCATTCTCCGATGAGCAGCCCGCCGGCTTCGACGCGCAAGACAAGGCTGGTTTCTTCCACGACACGTTCGATCCCTTCTATCGCGACCAGGAAGGCGCGGTGACCGAAAACACCCCGGTCACGTTGCGTTTCCGCACGCTGCACTCCAGTGGCATCTGGAGCGTGAATGCCCGCGCCTACATCTTCGACACCGCGAGTGGCACGACCACCGGTCCAGTCGATACGGAATGCCGTTCGAACAGAACATCACCATTAACGGCACGGAATATGACGTGTGGAAGACGACGCTTACGATGCCGTCGGCTACCAGCGTCTATTACTACAAGTTCCACATCAACCGCGACCAGACCAACGGCTGGTACTCCGATGACTACCTCGACGACAACGACAACGTCCACAAGGACGGTACCGGCGCAGCCAGTGACGGCGAGCCGTTCCCCTCCTTCCAGGTCACGGTTTACGATCCCAACTTCCAGACGCCGGCATGGCTGCAGAACGCCAACGTGTACCACATCCTGCCCGACCGCTTCCGCAACGGCGACCAGACCAACGACTATTGCCGCACCGGATCGACCACTGGCTGCCCGACGTTTCTATGGCGCCGATCCGAGCACAGTGATCCACTACGACATCTGGAACACGCAGATGTGCGATCCGCGCAACACCAGCTCGCCGTGCTACAACAACTTCACGCAGTTCTACAACGGCGATCTGGCGGGCGTGCAGAGCGAGCTCGACTACATTCAGTCGCTCGGGTTCGACACTATCTACATGAACCCGATCTTCATGGCGCGCTCCTACCACCGCTACGACACCGATCAATACCTGCACATCGATCCCGCGCTGGGCGGCGATGCGGCATTTACGTCGCTGCGAAAGCGAGATGAACAGCCGCGGCATGTCCGTGATTCTCGATGGCGTGTTTAATCACGCCTCGTCGGATGGGCTCTACTTCGATCGCTACCATCGCTACCCGACAGATGGCGCATGCGAGTCACTCACCTCTGTCTGGCGGAGCTGGTTCCACTTCAACGACAACAACGTGCCCTGCAACACGTCAGACTACCCGGGCTGGGATGGATTCGACAGCCTGCCGACGTTCGATCACACCAACCCTGCGGTGCAGAACTTCTTCTATAAAGGCGCAGGCAACGTGACCCAGTACTGGTACAGCCAGGGCGCCAACGGCTGGCGCTTCGACGTGGCCGACGATGGTAACTTCCCGCATGCCTGGTGGGTTGACTATCGCACCTACGCCAAGAGCTACAACCTCAATGGTCCGTTGATCGGCGAAATCTGGCCCAATGCTAGCCAATGGCTGGCGGGCGACCAGATGGACTCGGTCATGAATTATCGCTTCCGCAAGAACATTACGGGCTTCGTGCGCAACGCCGAATGGAACGACGACAACAACAACGGCACGAACGATATCCCGGGTCTCACGCCCAGCCAGTTCGACAATGCCATTCGCGCCGTGCGCGACGATTATCCTCCGCATGGCCACGGCGGCCATGCTCAACCTGCTGGATTCGCATGACGTGAATCGCGCTCTCTTCGTTATGACGGAGACCGGCGACACCGGCCTCGTACAGGCCAAGCAGCGGCTGAAGCTCGCGGCGCTCTTCCAGTTCACCTACATTGGCGCACCGATGGTGTACTACGGCGACGAGGTTGCCGTGAATTCCCCTTCGCTCACCAGCAGTGCAACGGGCCCATCGGCGACCCCTACACCCGGCCGCCGTATCCGTGGCTCGATCAGGCCGGCGATCCCACCATCTACGGACCGCCGGACACCAACGTGCAGGCGTTATTACACCAAGCTGGCGCACATTCGAAAGCTCTATCAGGTATTGCGCCAGGGCAGCTTCGTCACGCTGCTGACCGGCGACACCCAGCAGCAAAATACTGCTCCCAACACCTATGCCTTCGCCCGCACCATGCAAGGACAAGCTGCGGTGGTGGTTGCACTCAACAACGGCCCGGCTACAAACCAGTCAGCTATTCCTATGACGGGCATCTATCCTGACGGAACACTGCTTTATGACGTCCTGGGCAGCCATAGTTACATCGTCGCTTCCGGAGCGGTACAGGTAACTCTACCGGCATTGACTGGCGTGCTTCTCGTGCAGGGCCCGATCCGCAACAACTTGCAGGCACCCACCGCGATCATCTCTCTCAGCTCGTCGCTGAACGGCAGCGGCTGGACCAACTCTCCTGTAACTGTCGAATTGCGTGGGAACGACAACGGCAGCGGAATCAACCAGCTTCGCTACTGGATTGACGATGGCGCAGTCAATGTCGCCGAAGGCAATTCGGCTGCGCTGCCGATCTCGAGTGAAGGCTCCTACGTTGTGGGACTACGTGCGATCGACAACGCTGGCTATATTAGCAGCCAGGCGACGCAGGCCGTGAAGATCGACCTGCACCCGCCGGTGGTCGCCGTCACGGGAGTTCGGCAGAGCGCAACCTATGCGGGCAATGCTCCCGCAGCGGGCTGCGCCACCACTGACTCGCTCTCCGGCGTGGCTCTGAACGCGTCGGTGTCCGTCACCGGGGGAAACGGTCATGGCACGGGCCAATTCACCGCGACTTGCTCTGGAGGCAAGGACAACGCCGGCAACGTCGCTCAGCCCGTCAGCGTCACCTATACCGTCACTGCCAATTGAAACCAACCCTGACCAACGAAAAATGCCGCCCTACGGGGCGGCGTTTTTGGTATGCAAAAAACTGGCAAGCACCTATGCGGGACCGCCTTGGCGCGCGAGCTTGGGATGACCGGAACATTCGCTGGCGACCAGCCATTCCCACCCTGCAGAAATTGTGACTCAGCGTATAATCCTCGCTACCTCCCATGGCTCTCGCTCCCGGAACGATCCTCGGGCAGTATGAAATTCGATCGCCACTAGGCGCGGGCGGCATGGGCGAAGTGTATCGCGCCCACGACACTCGGCTCGACCGCGAAGTTGCCATCAAGGTCCTGCCTGAATCACTGACATCCGATCCCGATCGCTTGCGCCGCTTCGAGCAGGAAGCCCGTGCAGCGGCGGCGCTGAATCATCCCAACATTCTTGCGGTCTATCAGATGGCGACGCACGACGGCGTGTCGTACATGGTGACCGAGTTGCTCGACGGCGAGACGTTGCGCGAGCGTCTGCGACGCGGGCCGGTTCCGCTACGCAAGGCGATTGATTACGCCGGGCAGATCGCGCACGGCCTGGCGGCGGCGCACGACAAAGGTATCGTGCATCGCGACCTGAAGCCAGAGAACCTGTTCGTCACCAAAGATGGACGGGTCAAGATTCTCGACTTCGGTTTGGCCAAGCTGACGCAGACGAGGAGTGTGTCCGAACTCGGACGCCACAGTCGACCAAGGCACCGAGCCCGGCATGGTGATGGGCACCGTAGGCTACATGTCTCCCGAGCAGGTGCGCGGAAAGACCGCCGACCACCGCTCCGACATCTTCGCTTTCGGCACGATTCTGTATGAGATGGTGACGGGGAAGCAGACGTTCCGCAAACCAACCTCGGCGGAGACCATGACGGCAATTCTGAACGAGGATCCGCCGTCCATTTCGCAAATCACGGCAGCTACGCCCCCGGGTTTGCAGCGGGTCGTGCATCGCTGCCTGGAGAAGAGTCCGGAGCAACGTTTTCAATCGGCCTCCGATATGGCGTTCGCGCTGGAGGCGCTGTCGGATACGGGGACTAGCACTCCCACGGGCGGCCACGCCATCGATAGGCGAGCAGACGAGTCGCCGAGGAATCGCGATCGCGGGAGCTGCGCTCGTGCTGCTGCTCGTCGCGGGGACGATGGCTTATTTCTGGATGCGCCCCGCACCAGCGCCCAAGGTCTCCAATTTCGTCCAGCTTACGCATGACGGCCAATCCGAAGGGCTTGATTGGAACGGAAGGGTCGAGGCTCTATCTGTATATAACAGGCCATGATTACCAGGGGCCGGCCGAGATGTCCACCTCAGGCGGCGAGCCCCGGAAGTTGTCGGTTCTTCCTTTCGCCAATGTGACGAATGCGTTCCTGTCGCCGGACGGGTCCGAACTTCTCCTGATCGACGGCCACGGGGTGCCCGCCGCGGGGCCATTGTGGAGTGTGCCCATGCTGGGCGGTTCGCCACGCCAGTTGGGAGACATCGTCGCCCAGGACGCCGCCTGGTCGGCCGACGGCAAATCGATCGCTTACGGTAACGCCAACAACTTGTTCACAGCGAAGGCTGATGGGACCGATTCAAGGAAAGTAATCACGGTTGGGGACTCCGGTTTTATCTTCAATCCAGTCTCGTCGCCCGATGGGAACCATTTTCGATTCTCGTATCAGCCGAGCCTTGCCTCCCCGTCTTATTTCATGGACGTTTCGTTGGATGGCACCGGTTTGCATCGCTCGCTGCCCGGCTTCACTAGTCCTCCCAACTTCGAGTGCTGCGGCCTGTGGACTGTGGATGGGAAGTACTTCCTCTTCTTGAAGCGTGACCAAATTTGGGCGTTACCGCGAAAGTCAGGCTTTCTTCACCCGGAACCAAAGCCGATTCAGTTGACTTCCAGCCCGATGCCTTTGTCCGCCCCGCTGCAGAGCACCGACGGTAAGAAGCTGTTCGTAGTGGGGCGTACCGTCCGCGGTGAATTGACGCGCTACGACGTCAAGTCGGGCCGCTTTGAGCCCTATCTCGGAGGTATTTCCGCTGAGCACGTCTCTTTCTCGAAGGACGGGCAGTGGATGGCTTATGTGTCTTTTCCGGAAGGCACCCTGTGGCGGAGCAAACTGGACGGTAGTGAACGACTGCAACTGACGTACCCACCCTCGCAAGCCCTTATGCCTCGCTGGTCCCCTGACGGCAAAACCATCGTGTTCTACAGTGCCGAAGCCAACAAACCTATCCGAATCTACGAGGTCTCAGCGGATGGCGGAAGCCCTCGCCAACCGATGCCTGACAACCCTGGGCCTCAAGCCGACCCCAATTGGTCGCCCGATGGCAGCAAGATCGTCTTCGCAGGCGGATCTGCTGATGCTTCCTCCTCGATCCAGATCCTTGATTTAGCGACCCATCAAATCTCCACGCTTCCCGGATCGCAAGGAATGTTTTCGCCCCGCTGGTCTCCCGATGGTCGATACATTCCCGCGCTTTCCTCGGACTCAAAGCGGCTTCTGCTGTTTGATTTCCAGACGCAAAAGTGGACGGAGCTGGCCACGGGTAGCATGGGCTGGCTGGAATGGTCGAAGGACGGCCAGTATCTTCAGGCGAACGATAGCAGCGGAATGGGCTCGGTCATCAGGATTCGCCTCAGCGACCATAAAGCGGAGCGGATCGTTGATCTCAAGAATTTTGTCACCGTGGGCTATTACAACCAATGGTTTGCGCTTGCCCCTGACGATTCGCCGATCATGCTCCGCAATGCGGGAACCCAGGACGTTTATGCGCTCGACTGGGATGAGCCATAAATGTTTTGCTGCTGCTGATTCGCCTCTTGTCACAAACCCTCTTGTCACAAAACAATGTGTCCTGCGTCCTATCACGACTCATCTCTTGCCCTGTAAGAAACCTATCGTGAGGCAAAGGGATTGTTGTCTCTTGCCGTGCGGCCAACTCGCCGCGCCCAAATGTTCTTTGAAATCTCATCCTCTGATGCCCCGTTCAAGCGAAGCTTGAGCGGGGGTCTTGGACGCTGTATCGCAGAGAACAACCATCCGTAGCGAATATTTGGCGAAAAGAGCTACCGCTAACTCCCACGCCGAGACATGGATACGTATAACTGGCTGTAGATTCAATCGTTTGCGAACAATTTACGGCTAAACTATTGATTTCAAAGGGTTGTGCAAAAACATTTCTAAGTGTTGTAGTCGACTCACACACAAGAATCGTGCTGACAGCGGATTGTTAATCTCAGGCGGACTTGCGGGAACGGGCGGCCCGATTGGCCAGCTCGTTAGCTTCGAGATTTTCTTCGCGTCGAATGTGAGCGATGGAGAAGTCGAGTGAGCGGGCCAGCTTGCGGCAAGTCCAGTTAAGGGAGTACAGCCGCGGGCTGCGACAAGCGTACTGCCCAGTCATCTGCTTGACCACGATTTCTGAGTCGGAATAGACCAGCAGGGCCCTGGCTTTGACCGTAACCGCGTGCTGCAGGGCTTCCAGGAGGGCGACGTACTCGGCGACGTTATTGTCCTGGCGGCCGATAGACTTGGCGATAAAGACTTTCTCGCCACCAGTGTGCTCGATCACAACCCCAATGCCCGACGGCCCCGGACTACCGTGGGAACCGCCGTCAACATGCGCTACGAGGTTGGGCATCCAGCTCCTACTGCGACAATGCCGCAGTTGGAGTCGTACGTCAAGAGCCTAGAGGGGTTCAGCGATGTGCAAAATCGCCCTGCTGCTTCTGTGAAAAACATGTGAACATCTGCAGTGGCCGTCGTAACCGGAATTTCAAGTGCAAACAGATGAGGAACTTGCGACTGCTTTTTTGCCCGCAAAAATATCCCCCAATTGCACCAACCTTGGGCGTTGACAATTGCACTTTGTATATTAGGATTCGACACGTCGACGGCCGAAAAGGCTGGCAACTATAAAACGTAGCCAGAGCGAAGTAGGCTGAGTGACCCGGCTCAACGAGGCGACTTGGTGAGCGGCCAGACCCGAAAAAATCGACTGCGCTGCGAGGTGTCAGCCGAGGTCAGGAACCCGCGAAAGCGGTGGTCACATCAAGGGCTGTGACGGTACATGCGTCCACGCCGGGGGCTCCCTCGCAGGAGCTGCTGGCTAGAGCATAACCAAAGTCACAGCCTTTTTACTTTGCTGGCGCACTCCGCGCTGGCTTCCCGCAAAATCTAAGCTTATTCGTGGCGCGAAATTACAGCCCGACGTCTCGTTTCGACTCCGCCATAATCATCATTTATTAACAGGATGGTGGAAAAGCCTGTGAAACATGAGGGAATTGTCGCAATCATGAGTTTCTTTTCGGCAACTTACACAGATTGCACTCATACCTGTGCGACCGCGAGGTTCGACTATGACGCGAGTTCGTCGGCAGAGGCGGGCTTTTGATTGCGCTTCATGTCGTTAGTGACCAGAATGGCTTCGGCGATTTCCTTCATCGATTTCCGCCGGCTGCGCGCCTGCTTCTTGATAAGGCTATAAGCCTCTTCTTCGCTGAGGTTGAACTCGCTTTGCACGATGCCTTTCGCGCGCTCGATGATTTTGCGGACCGCGAGCTTATCAGACAGCTGAATGACCTCGTTCTCCAGTCTTGCCATCTCGATAGCCGCGCCCACCAGATGACCGATCATGGAGATCATCTTGACTTCGCGCGGCTGGAGAGCGTGCGGCTCCTTGTGCTGCACGTTGATCACACTCACCACGCGTCCACGTGAGATCACCGGTATGGAGAGCAGCGCCTCGTAATGATCTTCGGGAAGTTCGGCGAAGGAGCGAAAGCGTGGGTCCCGCGATGCGTTGCGTTCAAGGACCACCGGCTCGCGATGTTCCGCCACCCAGCCGGCAATGCCCTGTCCGATATGCATGGTGAGGCGGTCGATTTCCTCGGGATGGGGATTCTTCGAAGCCCTCAGTACCAGGTCGTTGCCTTCGAGAACATAGATGAGGCACGAATCGCAGCTCACCAGGTCGGAGACAAACTCGACAATGCGATCCAGCACCTGATGCAGAGGATCGGCAGCCGCCAACCGGGTGCCGACGTCGTGGAGAAAGTCCAGCGCGGACGTGGATGCCAGAGGATCCATAAGTATCAATTCTATCGGCGTATCAGAGCGCCACTGATTGATAGTTGCTATGGCGCTGATTCCGATTATTTATTGTCTGCAACACATTTGTAGTAATCAGCTGAACCGACAGGGACGGCACGCAAAAGGCGCGGCCGTCCCTGAAGCTCTCTAACCCTTAACGCCCAGCCGTCATCGGCTCAACGTGTGAAGGCAGCGCTGCGAATGCTGCCCCAGTCGGCACTGCCGGGAAATACAGCGCCAGTTGCAGTTCGCCGAAGCATATGGAGCGGACGCTCCAGTTGCTTCCGTTGCGCTGCAGAGTCACTGCGGTCTTCGCGCAACCTTCGCTGACTTCCGTGGTCTCCGGAACGGCGATAAACGCCACTTTCGCACCGTCGTCGGAGGTCACATACGCCTTGGTGATGCCGCCGAACTCGAGCGACACCGAGTAGGTTCCCGCGGGCATCGCGGTCTTGCCCCACATGGCGTCGTGGGGTAGGGTGAATTTGGCCTGTGCATCTTGGGCTACAGCCGTAAAACTGGCAGCCAGGGACAATAGAAGCAGAAAGATCATCTTCTTCGCGTAGGTCATTTTCGTCTCCAATCGAAAGTTGGGAGATCGGGCGACGAAGACCGAAGATACGACTGCGCAGACGGTCACCGACGCTCGATATCGTTGTGGTCCGGGATCTTTGCCACCGCATTACTGCTCATCGGGGAGACGGCGGTTGTGTAAGCAAAGATCAGCGGTACCGGGGAAGCCGGACGCGAACTTCTGAGCGACTCGGCCTGCGGTTTCGGATCAGCCTGGATTGGAAGCGAATGCGCGACGAGGAGCACTCACTGAAAACAGCGTAGCCGCATTATCGATTTTGTGCCAATTCAAAATCCCTATGCGAGCGATAGGAAGAATCGTTCAAATTTCTGAATCCTCCGCGGAACTTGCGCGTCGAGTTGCAAGGTTGCAGAAGTGTGAAAATAATTTTGGCCGTCGCTTCAGAACTCAATGCGTGCCTGGAAGGCGATCATCCGCGGGCTGCTGTCGCCGCCCAGTCCGACGCCGAGCAGCCCCGTCGGAGGCGACGTCGTATACGTGAGCGCCCCAAAGCCCGTCTGCGTGGACGGATTGCCGGGCACGCCCGCCAGCACGTTACTAGGCAGCCCGAAATTAGGGTGATTGAGGACGTTGAAGAACTGCGCGTCGAAACGCAACTTCACCCGCTCGGATAGCGGAAACCATTTCGTGATGTAGAGATCGCTCCAAAAAAAGTCGGGCCCGCGCAGGGCGTTACGTGCGAGGTTTCCGAACTGGCAATTTTGCGGGGTGTCGCCGCCGTTACAACTTCCAGTGGCGGGATTCACCGCCGAAACGAACGCGTTGGGATTGAGCCACTGAATCGTGCCGGGTTGCGTGACGCCGGGTATGTTGCAGTTACGGCAGTAAGGGTCAACGCCCGACACAATGCTGGCGAACTGCGGCCCGCTGCCTTGTACGATGCCGCTGCCGTTTGCGGCATAGGGAGTGCTCAGCACGGAGAACGGCACTCCGCTGTGCCAGAACACGCTACCGGAGATCTGCCATCCGTTCACCAGGTAGCGTAAGACGTCAGCCTGCACCTTGAATGGCAATTGATACGTGTACTGCGCGGTGAGGTTGTGGCGGATGTCGTAATCGCAATTGCCGTAATCGCGCGCTAACTCTCCGGGCAAAGGCGAAAGAATTCCTCCCGAGGAAAATTGCAGAAAGCCGCCGTTAGACACCGTATCGAGACAGTGGCTCCAGGTGTAGTTGATCTGTCCCTGAAAGCCGTGACTCATGCGCTTCATGGCGGTCAATTGCAAACCGTTGTAATGGCTGTTGGCGCCCGTCTCGAACTGGGTCACCGCTCCGAATCTTGGATCGGTTGGCTGACCATAGGGAAACGGCGAGAAACAGCCGGCACACACCGTCTGGTATCCGTTGACCTGCGTGGAGTAGGGCTGGTTCACAGCGCGCGTACCGACGTACTGCGCCTGCACGCTGCCGTTGTTGCCGATCTGATGTTCGATGCCGAGGCTCCACTGCATGAAGTATGGAGCATGAAGTTCGCCGTCCGGGACCGCGGTGACGGCAACCGGTGGCAGGCACGTCGCGGGATTCGAGAGTGGCGATGCGCAGGAGAGCTGTCCCTGCGCAAAGCCGGTGATGAATCGCTGATTGGCTGCCATGGTGGCATCGACAGCACTATTGGGAACCCCGGGCGCAATCGCCGTGCCCCCAACGCTGCCGAGCAATCCGCCTTGGAACGTCTGCACGTACGGCGGATTCATTCCGACCAGATCGGCGACGCTACCCGGCAAGATGTCACTGAAAATACCGAAGCCAGTCCGCAGAACCGTGTTCCGCTCGACCTGCCAGGCAAATGCCATCCGGGGCTGCAAAACCGCCACCGGCGTCGAAGCAAACAGATTGCTGAGGCCGGTCTGGATCACCTGATTCAGCGGCTCATTAACATCGTGCGAGATGGAATAGAACGAGCCATCGAGGCGCGCGACCTGATTGTGCGGGTTCAGCGGGTTGGAGTTATAGGTGTCGCGCACGCCGAAGGTCCAGGTCAGAGTCGGGGTGAGCCTCCACGTGTCCTGCGCGTAGAAATCGAGGTTCAGAAAGTTAAACGGCTCGTTCGCGGACGTCGGGAACGTCTTGCTGGCGGTCGAGGCCACGCCATAAATGAATTGCGGCAGGGTCGTGTACGACACGGTGGGGACGGTCCCTTCGCCATAGTCGTAGTCATTCAGGCGAAAGATTCGGATATTGGTACCGAAACGCAGCTCGTGGGCGCCATGGCTCCAGGCGAGATTGTCGTTGATGAAAAAGCGCGAGGCGCGCCGGCCCTGAAGCCAGGTGTTGTCGAGTCCACCGATGGTGGTGAAGGGAGCGTTGGCGCCGCTTCCTTGCAGCACGATGGGAAAGGCAGCCAGCGTCTGCTGAAAGTTGCTGGGCGCGAACAAGCTTTCGTACCAGGAAAACGCTGGGTTGAAGTAGTTCACCAGATTTTGCGAAAACACGTGCGTGTATCCCGCAGCAAAAGAATATAGCGGCTGCGACGAGATGGAATTGAAGAGTGGATTAATAGGGTCGGTGTAGGCCGCCTGCAACCCGGTGTCGGCCTGAAAGCGAAACCACGCGGTGTCGTTGCGTCCAATGTTGTAATCGATACGGGCGGTCTGTACCTGCTCGTGATCGTCGCTGGAATGCGAAACTCCTTTGCGGTTGGCGCACCCGTTTCCGTTCGGAGGGTTGCCTGACGCGGTTGCGCCGTTCGAGTTAAAGGGGCAGCCAAGCACCGCAAGCGGCGTTCCGCTGGTGTCGGAGTAGAGCGAAAACATCTTCTGGTAAAAGGGCACCTGCTGTGGTGTGGGCGCGTAGTGTGAGCCCGTCACGGAATCCGTCCCACCGAGGGGAAGCTGCTGCAACACGTACTGCTGGAAAGCGAGGGTCGGTACCGTTATGGTCGAGAAGATCGGCAGCGCGATGCGCACCCACTCGCTGTCGAAAAAGAAGAACAGCTTGTCATGGATGATCGGACCGCCGACGCTGCCTCCAAAGTGATTGACCACGGAGTTCGGCTTCTGATTGCCGGAGGTGGCATTGAGGAAGTAGTCGGACGCGTTGAGCGCTGCCCCGTTCCACAGCTCGTAGAGATTACCGTGAAACTGGTTGGTGCCCGACTTGGTGACGTAGTTCACCTGCGACGCTCCGTAGCGGCCCTGGTCAACCGAATAAGAGAGCGTGTTGACCGTCACCTCGGCAATTGAGTTGAGGCCCAGCACCAGGTTCGTGGAAAGTCCGCTGTTGAGGTTGGTGAGCGGGTCGTTGGTCTCCAGGCCGTCCACGATGTAGCCGTTGGAGAGCGCCGGCAGGCCGTTGAACTCCACGTTGCCGTAACCGTTAGTGCCGCCGACGAAATCATTGCCACTGCCCGCTGTGTTGATGAGCGCTCCCGGGGCAAACTGCAATGGGTAAGTCAGGTCGCCACCGGGGTTGGGCAGGTCTTCCAGCGCTGGCGCGCTCAAGGTCGTCGTTGTGTTCGCGTTGTCGGTGTTAACAATGGCCACTTCCGAGGTGACGTCCACAGTCTGTTTGGCCTGCGCGACTTTGAGCTTGAGGTTGACGGTTTGCTTTTGCCCCAGACCGGCGGAAACGTTGCTGGCCTGTGCGGGCTCGAAGCCAGGAGACTCCGCCCGCACCGTGTACTCGCCCGGCAAGAGTTGCGGAAAGTTGAACCGGCCGGCATCGTCGGTTTTGGCCGCACGCTTGAGTCCGGTGTCGCGGTTGACGATCGAGACACTCGCACCGGCAACTGCGGCGTTCGTAGAGTCCGTCACCTGCCCGAGGATGGCGCTGGTGGTCTCGCCCTGCGCCCACGCCAAAGCAGGCACCAGCGAGAGGATAGACGTCGCCACCAGCGCGAGCCATAACAGCTCGCGCAGGCCAAATGCAAAACTTCGTTTCACTGCGTAGTGTCCCCGGAACTTCAGCGCAGCGTCCGAGCGGGTGTGGCGCCGCGCAAAATCAGGATACACTACAGCATGTTAACTATGATTAACAAGCAGCAAATATTATGCTTTGGAGAGCCAGATTTTTTCCGCTGCCGCCGCTCCCAGTCGGATAGGTCGCTTGCCAATTGAAAGCGAGACCGTTCCGTCGTAATTTCGCGCTTCGACGGAAAGACGAACCCCAGGACGGACGCCTTCCTGGTCGAAGAATTCCAGCAGCCTGCGATCCCGTTCGTAAACACTCGCGACAGCGTATTTTGAGCCCGGGTCAGCTTCAGACAGCAGGCACATGCCGCGCTTTCGCCGTTCGGCAGGACTGCGCAGCGCCAGGCCGTTGCCATGGGGACAGGTGGCTTTATGTCCCAGGCGTTCGACCAACTTCTTTTCGAAGGCGGGAGACACCGCATGTTCCAGTCGCTCCGCCTCATCATGTACTTCGTACCAGGCCATACCGAAAATCTCAGACAGCATTCGCTCGATCAGGTGATGGCGGACGATGGTGCGCTCGGCGATTTCGCGGCCTTGCGGCGTGAGTCTGACGTGGCCGTCCGTCCTGATCGACACCAGACCATCTTTAGTAAGACGCTTCAGAGCAAATGTGACGGCGGGCCTGGTGACCGAAAGCCAGTGCGCCAAGGTTGCCGGAATGACCGACAAGCCCTCGGCTTCGGCCTCGGCGATGGCCTTGAGATAGTCTTCCTTGGAGATCGTGATCATCGCGGATGCTCGAGAACTTTGGCCAGCGCGTGCAGTCTAGCACCCATGACGCGGCTGGTACTCGATTTCCCGTTGTTGGCAACGGTGGCGAATCGAGTGCCTCCTGTTATCACACTGCAGCGTGACTTGCGTCCTTTTCCCGACCTTTCCTTTTCCCTAGAATCGCGCCCAGTAAGGGTGAAGGGATTCTTGTCCCCAAAATATCCAGGCCCGGGCGAGTCCCGCACGAGCGCCTAAGTTCTTTGATTATATGACTTTACCTTTAAGTCGCACGGAATCAATCGTTTGCGCAACGATCTCGCTAAACGATTGATTCCAGATATTTTGCGGACAGGGGGCCCCTCCCTAACCCTTAATCGTGCTGGTGGCTTCGTCCCAGGTCACGACCGACTTGCGGAAGTAGGCCTGGTTGGCCATGTGGCAGGCGGCGGCGGCGTGGTGTCCGAAGACGGCGTCCTCGACCACCGGCTTACGGGTGCGGACGGCCTCCATGAAGGCCCACATGTGGGGCGCTTCGTCGTCATAGGACGGGCCGCTGTAGGTGACGGCTTCGGCTACGAACTCGTGTCCGGGCTCGGGATCGTGCTGCTTGTGCCAGTCGGTCTCGTAGGTGGCGCGCATGGCCTTGGGGAATCCCTGATCGTAGTAGCTGGGAGCGGTGTCGATCCCACGTTGTGGGACATAGGTGAAATCGCGCTCGCGGATTTCGAGCATGCCCTTGGGGCCCATGAGGCGCGTCATCTCGGAGGTCTCGGTGCCGAGGGTGAGACGCACGTAGGCGGGCACGCTGCCGTATTCGAAGATGGCGGCCTGCAGGTCGGGCATGTTGCGGCCGTCTTTCCAGCGGACGATGCCTCCGGTGGCGAAGGCGCGCGTGGGCGCCTGGTTGATGCCGGTGACGAACATCATGCCGCTGACGAGATGCACCATGAGATCGCCGGCGACGCCGGTGCCGTATTCCTTCCAGCAGCGCCAGCGCGCGTAGGTGATGGGGTCGAAGGGCTTCTTGGGCGCGGTGCCGAGCCAGGTGTCCCAGTCGAAGTTTTCGGGCGAGAGGCCGGGAGGCGGGGGGTATTCCCACGCGCCGGTGGGATCGTTGCGGCCGAGGGAGAGCTCGACGGTGAGCAGCTCGCCGATGGCTCCTGCGTCGTAGAGTTGCTTGGCTTTGGCGAGGAGGGCGGAGCTGACGCGCTGCGAACCGATTTGCACGATGCGTCCGGATTTTTTGGCGGCGGCGACCATGGCGGCTCCGTCTGCCACAGTGTGGGACATCGGTTTTTCGCAGTAAACATCTTTGCCGGCGGTGACGGCGTCAACTACGATTTGCTTGTGCCAGTGGTCGGGCACGGCGACGATGAGCGCCTGGATGTCCTGGTTGGCTAGAAGCTCCTGATACTTGCGCGTGGTCATGATGTCGGAGCCGACGATTTCTTTGGCGAGGAGCTGACGGCCGTCCCATAGATCGCAGGCGGCGATGCACTTGGTGCCGGGGAGTTCGACGGCGGTCTTGAGGAGTCCGGAGCCTTGCATGCCGATGCCGATGATGCCGAATTGGACGGTCGCGCCGTTGGGGCCGGAAGCCCATTCCTGCGCGTAAGAGGGTTCGGGAAGCGCGATAGCTTTGGTGGCGAGGGCGAGCGAGGCGGCTCCGGCGGCGGTTTGGAGGAAGTTGCGGCGAGTGAAGTTGCGTTTCATGGCGGCTCCTTGGATGTCGTCCCCGGGGGACTCGTGTATATTTCGCAACCCAACCCAGCACTCCGCCTTCCCACCCCAACCCGCGCAAAGGCGGCGCGGTTCGGGGACCCCGGTTCGGCTGCGTGCTGGGCTGTCATGACACGCCCCTGCGGGGCTTACTTCGCCAGCGGCTTCATGGCGACTTCCTTGAAGATGACGACGTCTGCGTTCTCGTCCTCGTACTTGCCTGTTTGGTCATTGTAGTTACCGTGGTTCTGCAGGCCGATCCATCCGAAGTTGGGACGCTGACCGCGCATGCCCTCGAACCAAAACTTTCTAGGCGGAACGGGGTCGCCTTCGGTGTAATCGGTGACTTTGACTCCATTGAGAATGACGATCGTATGCGGGCCGTCGAGGGTGATCTCCATGGTGTTCCACTCAGGGCCGGGCTTGCCGGGCTTGGCGAGGGGTTTGGTCAAGGAATAAAGCGTGCCGGTGACGTGGTACTCGTCTTCGCCCGAGGTTTCGGGATGATTATCGATCTGGACCTCGTAGCCGTAGTGCACGGGCATCCACGGCTCGCGCGGCTCGATGGGAATGCGAATGAAGACGCCTGAGTTGTCGTTCTCGTCGCGCATCTTGTACACGACACGGATGACGCAGTTGCCGACGGGACCGGAGGTCCAATAGAGCAAGCCCATGCCGCCGTGGGTCCGCATGAGGCCGTTCTCGACAATCATTTCACCGGGACCGACATGCTTCCAACCTGTGAGGTCTTTGCCGTTGAAGAGCTGGATCCAGCCGTCGGATTGGGCGACGAGGGGAAGAGCGGAGAGCAGAAATACGGCGAGTAGAGTGAGTCGCTTCACAGTGGGCCTCCGAGAAGAAGCGTCGGGACAAAAGCAAATTGTCCGCAGCGGAGAATGATGCGCCGAGGGAAGGGATGTTGGCAAGAGAGTTAAGCGAACGCCCCAAGTTCGACCGCGAACATAGGGGTCTTTCGACTCGCAGCGCTCGCTCAGGATGACAATTCTGGCGAAAGACTAGGAGCCCAACTCCAGCACGATCACCTGATCGATATCGTCGGGCGCACGTTTCGGAAGCTGCAGGACTACAGTTCCTTCGACGACTTGATGGCTCACCGATGCTCCGCCATTCATCAGGTGCGCATCGCGTACGGATTTTGCTACACCAGGAAGTGCCAGAACAGTCAGCGTGGGATCGAGAACGTGGACGTACAAGGTATTGGCACGCTGCGTAGTGACGCCCCATCCGCCGGGCTTCACGGAACCACCGCGAGTTCCGTAGAAGCGAGCCTGCTCGAACCAGGCGCGAGACTTCAGGTTCTCGGGAGAAGGTTGATAGGCGGCCTGGGCGGCGAGTGCGAGGCTCGACAGGACGAGAGGGGCGATGATGGTTGCAAAGCGCCAGAGTCGTGCGCGGGATCGGTTCGGCATGGGAACAGGGTAAATGACCGGTGATGACAAAATGCAGGGCTTACACGGGGCGTTGAAATGCCGCCGAATCATCTGAAGTCCCTGCCGGACTCACGAGTTTTTACGCAGCGTACGCAGCCCTGGAAGCGCTGGGCTATGATCTACCGCCCCTTCGGGGCTGCGGTTGCCTCTCCGACTAAGCTCTCGCGATACCAGTTCAAGGTGCGGCGGAGACCGTCTTCGATGGTGAAGCGAGGGGTGTGGCCGAGTTCGCGAACCGCGGCGGTGGTGTCGGCCTGGGAATCACGGACATCGCCAGCACGGGGTGGTCCGAACTTCGCGGGAATCTCGCCTCCCTCGATCTTTTGCAGCAGAGCCCAAATTTCATTCAGCGAATAACGGTTGCCGTTGCCGGCATTGAACACTTTGCCAGCGACGCCGGGGGCCTTCGAAGCCTTGATGACCAGATCCACCACGTCTTCTATATAGGTGAAGTCACGCGTCTGTTCGCCGTCGCCGTGGATGGTGGGCGCGGTGCGATTGAGAACGCAGGTCATGAAGACTGAGATGACGCCGGAATACGGACTGCCCGGATCCTGCCGGGGACCGTAGACATTAAAGAAGCGAAGCGACGTTGCGTCGAGCCCGTAGCAGGAGGAGAACGCACTGCAGTAGTACTCTCCGAGCAATTTTTGCGCAGCGTAGGGAGATTTGGGATTGGGCAGCATGGTCTCAACCTTAGGCAGTACCAAGGTGTCTCCGTAAGCGGATGAAGAGGCTGCATACACAACCTTGCGGACTTTTCCTTCGACGCAAGCACGCAGGATGTTGAAGGTACCGTCGATGTTTGACTCGTGCGACGGGACGGGATCGACGATGGATTTGGGGACGGAGGGAATGGCGGCAATGTGGAAGACGGTGTCAGCTCCAGCGATGATGGGGCTGACCGCATCGAAGTCGCGGATGTCGGTACGGTGGAAAGCAACTTGCGAAGAAACCTCTTCGAGATTGTGCTCGCGCCCAGTCGATAAGTTATCGATGACCTCGACGGTACCATCGCCGAGAGCCAGCAAGGCACGAACCAAAGCTGAACCGATAAATCCTGCACCGCCTGTCACTACGTACTTTTTCATGAGTCGGCAGAGTTTCCCTTCGACAATTTGACTTCACTGTCATTCTACGTCGAAGGCGGATACGTGGTGTTCTGAGAGGCTGCCGAGAAAGTCGGAGAGCAAATTCCCCGCGGACTGGAGAGTCGGTGTAAGAACGGTGCCGCCGCTGCGCGGCTGCTTCTGGCGCGATATCGGAAAACGATTTCCCCTGTTTGGGATGACTGAGATGTTAAGAGCCTGGGACGGTCTGGGTCGCCATTAGGCTGGCCATGATATTCTTTAGCATGCCACTTTTGTGGTGAATCCGTAACTTTATAACGATGCGGTCGCGTGTCGATGATACCTTAGACACGAGAATCTGCACGCGGGGAGCGCGCAGATTGCGGATCGAGCAAATCGCGCCAGTTAGCAAGGTGCCCATAGTCTTAATTCGACGCCCTCACACCGACTTGCAGCCGAGCGGGTGGAGTGTGCGGCGATTGTCAGGCTTCCTGAAACGTGACATCAGCCCGATGAGCGAATGCCCGGCAGCACGCGTTGTCGAACCACCAACGCGAACGGAGTAACGAGTTAGAGTGACGCCGATACCCACGAAGTCGACTGAGTCCGCAGAGGCCGTGAGCGCCGAGAACGCAGCGGTCACAGACAAAACCCCTAGCCAGCCAGCTCTCGGACTGGGAGAATTACTGCGCAAGTTCGGGTGGCAAGGCGGCCTGATCGTTGCCACAATGCTGCTGCTGTACGGCCCAGTGTTGTGGCGATTGATGCACCAGTGGTACAGCGACCCGGATTATTCTCACGGATTTCTGGTCCCGTTTCTCTCGGCCTATCTGATCTGGCAACGTCGCGATGAGCTCGCCGAAGTCGTACGGCGGCCGTCTAATTGGGGGATCGTTGTAGTCGTCTTGTCGTTGGGTTTACTGTTCCTGGGCAGCCTGGGGGCAGAGCTATTTCTGACCCGAATCTCGATTATCGTGACCATCTGCGGACTAATTGTCTATTTCGCGGGATGGCGACTCTTACGGGCGATGGCATTTCCGTTGGCGTTTCTGCTATTCGCAATACCAATCCCGGTACTTATCTATAACGAAATTGTCTTTCCCCTGCAGTTCATCGCATCGCGCTTTGCAACCAGTTGCCTGGAGATGTTGAACTTGTTCCCCATCATGCGCGAAGGCAATGTGCTGATCATGCCCGGCATGAGGCTGGAAGTAGTTGAAGCGTGCAGCGGGATTCGCTCGCTAATGTCGCTGCTGGCGCTGGCGGCGGGCTACGGATACCTAGCGGAGAAGAGCGTTCCGGTGCGGTGGTTCATGTTCCTGGCCATGATACCGCTGGCGATTATCAGCAATGGAACGCGCGTGATGATCACGGCGCTGATGACGAACTATATCGGCCCCAAGGCGGCAGAAGGATTCATGCACGAGTTCTCGGGCTGGGTGATTTTTGTGGTGGCGACCGCCTTGTTCCTGGGGCTACACAGCCTGACCGTGGTGGTGCGCAAGAAACTGGGATGGATGCCGGCTGAGCCGACGAAGGCGCAGGTGCAGGGATGAGTAACGCAGTGAGATATTGGACGATGATCGCGGTGCTGCTTGCGGGAACCGCCGGGATGGGTTTCCTGTCGCATGGTGAAGCGACACCGCCGGCAAGGCCGTTGAGCGAATTCCCCAAGGACATCGGAAACTACAGGACGGTGGCGGACCTTCCGTTCGACCAGGACACGTTGAAGGTGCTGGGCGTGACTGACTACCTCAACCGAGTGTACTTTTCCCCGTCCCAAGGTGATGTGGGTCTGTACGTCGGATACTTTCGCACCCAGCGCACGGGAGCGACGATCCATTCGCCGAAAAATTGCCTGCCCGGAGCAGGATGGCAGCCGACGGTGTCAGAAATCTACTCGCTGCCGCTGACGGATGGGCGCAAGGTTCCGGTGAACCTGTACGTGATTCGCAAGGACCTGGACCAGCAGATTGTCTTGTACTGGTACCAATCTCACGGCCGGGTGGTGGCAAGCGAGTATTGGGGCAAGTTTTATATGGTGTATGACGCGTTGCGGCTGAATCGGACGGACGCGGCGCTGGTGCGCATTACGGCTCCAGTACGAAACGGCAATACGGACGCGGCACGTGAACAGGCAATTGCGTTCGCCAAACAGATTGCAGTTGATGTTGAACAGATCATTCCCCGGTGACCCAGGAGATTTCATGCGGAATCGTTATTTCATTACGGTAGCGACGGCACTGATGGTGGTGTTGCTGGTCGGCGCCACCGGGTGTAAGGGCAATCCTGAAAAGGCCAAGAAAAAATATCTGGAAAGCGGCCTGAGCTATCTCGACAAGAAACAGTACGACGCGGCGGTGATCCAGTTCAAGAAGGCGCTGCAAGTCGACCCGAACTACGCCGAGGCCCATTACGAACTGGGAGTGACATTGCTGCGGCAAGGCAATGACCGTCAGCATATGCAAAATGGCTATGCCGAGTTGAGCCAGGCAGCCAAGTTGGACCCGAAGAACATCAAAGCCCGGTTGGAAATGGGTAACATGCTGTGGGCGGAAGGGCGGTTTAATCCGCAGGGATACAAGCAGGCGGAGGACAAGGCCCGCGAGGTGATCCAAATCGATCCCAACAGCGCGGAGGGATACGCGCTGTTAGGCACTTCCCTGTTCGCACAGAAAGAACCTGATGAAGCGCTCGAGGCCTACAACAAAGTCATTGAACTCAAACCGAACGATGCCGCCGGCTACCTGAATCGGGGCGTGCTTTACGCGAGCATGAAGAAGGATGCCGAAGCGGAAGCCGATTTTAACAAGGCGATCAGCCTGAATCCGAAGAACCAAGAGGCCTACGCAAACCTTTCGCGCTTTTATCAGTACAAGCAGGAACCGGCGAAAGCCGAGCAGGTGCTGCAACTGGGAATCAAGAACGACCCGGATTCGCCGGCGAATTTCCTGCGCCTGGCTGCCATGCTGTTGCAGGAAAAGCGCACTGCCGATGCGGAAACTGTGATCCAGAACCTGCGTAATCAGCTTCCCAAGAACGCTGACGTGGCAGGCGCGATCGCTGAGTTCTACCTGGCGGCGAGAAATCCGGACGCGGCGATTAAGGAATATCAGCGCGGACTCACGATCGATCCTAAGAACGAGCGTTTGCAGATCTCGCTCGCAGAGACTTATTTGCTGTCAGGCCACGTTGAGGAAGCAACCAAGCTGGACGAGCAGATCCTGAAGAACAAGCCCAATGATGTACCGGGACGAATGATCCAGGGACGCTTGCAAGGCATGAAGGGCGACTTCCCCGCGGCAGTAACGACGTTTCGCGGAGTAGTGAAGGACTCTCCGGAAAACCCGCAGGCCCATTTCTTGCTGGGTGAGGCGCTGATGAAGACGCGCGACTTGGCGGGGGCGAAGAACGAGTTCCAGGAAGCGATCAAGCGCAGCCCGGAAAATCCGACGTATCTGCAGGCGCAAGCTGAGGCATATCGCGACGCTGGCGATTACGCAACTGCGAAAGAATTTGCCAATCAGGTACTGAAGATCTACGAGCGTGCCAACGACAAGAACCCGCAGCCGCACATGCTGTTGGCGAGTATCGACCTGGGCGCCAAGGAATATCAGGCGGCACTGGACCAACTGACAATCGTGGCGCAAGTAGCGCCTAACGATCCGACGGTCCACATGAACATGGCGTTTGCTTACGGCGGGCTGAAGAAGTTTCCTGAGGCGGAGCGCGAATTTCAGACGACGCTGAAGCTGAACCCGCAGTTCGACACGGCAGTCGGCGAATACGTGGGCATGCTGTTTGCACTCAACCAAGGCCCGAAAGGACTGCAGATCGCGAGCCAGTACGCAACCGCAAACCCGAACCGCGCGATGGCGCAATTCATCTATGCTTCGGCGCTGGCCAACTCCAAGAAATTCGACGACGCTGTTCCGGAATATCAGAAGGCCATCCAACTGGAGCCGAAGGCGATTATTTCGTACATGCAGCTGGCACGGGTCTATGAACTGCAAGGCAAGTTCGACGACGCACTCAGCACCTATCAGAAAGCATTAGTAGTGGCTCCGGATAATCCAGGCCTGATCAGCGCGATTGGGAACGTGTATCTTGCCAAGAATGACATGAAGGATGCCCAGCAATCGTTCGAAAAGGCAAACACGCTGGCACCACATGACGCGCTAATCCAGAACAACCTGGCATGGATTTATGCAGTGCAGGGACAGAATCTTGACGTGGCTTTGTCGCTGGCAACGCAAGCTAAACAGACTGCTCCCGACATGATCGCCATTAACGACACACTAGGCTGGATTCAGTACAAGAAGGGGAACTACGCGACATCGGTCGGATTACTGTCAGAGGTGGTCCAGAAAGTGCCGCAAAGCGCGGAATACCGCTACCATCTGGGCATGGCGCTGAATGGCGCCGGACAGAAAGACCGCGCAAAAGAAGAACTGAACAAGGCGCTGCAGATGGCGCCTCCGCTTACACAAGGTGATGCAAAGCAGGCGCAGGACACTCTGGCCAAGCTGTAGCCGGCGCTCAGCGATCTGCAAAGCTGTTGTCTCTAGTTCGGCCTGACGGCTTCCCGTCAGGCCGTTGCATTTGGGGAACCGAGGACGCCGATGTCACTGACATGCGTCCACAAGCGACCTATGCTGAAATCGCGCACGGCTGTCTTGAGGAGGAGGGTTGACAGATGAAAGCTTACATTGTGGTTACCGCGAAAGCTGGAACGGCACGAAACATCGCTGATGCGATGGCTGCGCTTCCCGGCGTTCTGATGGCGGATGCGTGTTGGGGAGGCGGCGATGTCTACGGGGTCGTTGAGTTTCCGGCGTGGCCGGAGTTGAACAACCTGGTGCTGGACAAGGTGCACTCCATGGCAGGGGTCATCCGCACCGAGACGCATGTCGCTGTGGAACGGTAACTGGGCACCGTGGGTATTGTGCGACTGGTATTGCTACTTTTTTCGGCCGAACAGGTCGATAAAAAATCCAATTAAGTTGCGCCCGGTCTGCGAGTCGGATGTATGTTATCTGCTGCCCATGAAATGAGCACAGGAGGGTGTTTCGATGGCTGACCTGAACAAGCTTCCGCAAGCGTCGAAGACGTGCCGGCCGGCGGGCGTAATCGACCGGCACGGCAAGGATGCATTTGAGTGTCGCTTCGGTACGGCGACCGAAGAGGCAACCCCGACCGACAGCGTAAAACATCCGACCAACGGGGATGAAGCGCTCTATGCCGACAAGTCTGGCACATACACGAAATGCCTGAAGCAGAAGAGCTATGGCGTCGTCGATCCGAATGCGTTTCAGCGGTTTCGGACTGCCCTGGGCAGCGCAGATGGATCGATAGCAGGGACGGCGGATTTCGAAGTCGCTGGGTTGCTGGGCTCAGGGCGAAAGTTGAACGGACCGCTTGGGGCATTTGCACTGACTCTCACCGGCGCCGACTCGCAACATTTTGGAGCTCCACTGGTTCCTCCTGCGCCGAAGTTGGCCAGCCCTGAATACGCCACGGAACTGGTCGAGCTGTATTGGGCATCGCTGCTGCGAGACGTTCCGTTCAGCGAGTACGAGACCAACGCGACTGCCATCGCCGCAGCCAATGAGCTGACCCAGTTTGCCGCCACCTACGCAGGCCCAAAGGACAATGGCAAGGTCACCCCTCGCCTGCTGTTTCGCGGAGGGCTGACGATGCCGGGCAAGAAGGGCAAGAACCCGGTGACGTATTTTGCGGGCGAAGACATCGGTCCGTACGTTTCGCAGTTCTGCATCCGACCGACCAGCCTCGGTGCGCAGCCCATCGACCAGAAAATGCAGGCCTACATTGCGGGAACCGATTATCTGACCGACCTGAATGCGTGGCAGGCCGTGCAGAATGGCGCCACTCCTTCGATTTCGGACGTACCGGACCCGCAACGCCGCTACCTGCATAATGGCCGTGGGTTCGCCTCTTTTACCCACGTGGACGAGTTGTACCAGGCCTACCTTGCTGCCTATCTCGTGTTGGACACATTGGGGACCAAGTCGAACCCGGGCAGTCCATACGATAGTTTCAAGAACCAGCAACCGTTCGGCACCTTTGGCGGACCTGACATCGTGTCAACGGTGGGCGCAGCCGCGCGAGCTGCGATCAATGCAGTTTGGTACCAAAAGTGGATCGTTCATCTCAGGCATCGTCCAGAGTCGGGCGGTGGCATCGTACAGCTCATGAAGACGGGCGTGGGAACTACCGACGGGAAGGTCGATCCGCTGGTGCTGAACTCGGCCGCGCTGCAGTTGAGCTACATGCGCAATGGCAGCTACCTGCTTTCGCAGACATTTCCCGAAGGCTCTCCCGCGCATCCGGCCTATCCAACCGGACATGGCACGGTCGCCGGAGCGTGCATCACCGTGCTGAAGTTTTTCTATGACGGAGATGCTGTGGTTCCAAATCCGATGGTCCCGTCGATTGACGGCCTCTCGTTGGAGCCATACAACGGCGCGGACAGCGGTCAGATGACGGTGAATGGCGAGTTGCACAAGCTGGCGCACAACATCTCGTTCGGCCATGGTATTCATGCCGGCATCCACTGGCGCAGCGACACGGACTATTCGATCCTGCTGGGAGAGGCGGTGGCGCTGAGCTTTTTGCAGGATCAGGCATTCACGTATCGGGAGAATTTTGCCGTAACTCTCACGAAACTCGACGGAACATCAGTTACGATCAAGAACTACTAATTGACGGTCGTGAGTCGATCGTCGAACCAGTTTGCCGTGGCGTGACAGTGGTCGTGCGCCGAAAGTCCAAATCGTCGTACGGAAAGCAATGAGCGAAGGCTCCAAGGGACCCTATGGCCGCCGACGAATCCAAGAACAAAAGCCGTAAAGAGAAAGCGAAACACGAGCTGAAAGAGTTGGTTGTGATTTTTGTCTACTTGGCTTTCTTTTTTTGCGCGCTCACCACCTACAGCATGCTTCTACTGCGCGAATATCAGATCAAGGAATGGGATTATGCGTTTGCCTTGCTCAACGCTCTGATCATTACCAAGGTGATTATGATCGGCGAATATGCCAAGTTGGGGAAAAGGTACGAAGCGGGTACGCTGTTCTTCTCTGCAATCTGGAAGGCCTTTATATTCACGTTATTGGTTTTCGCCTTTCACGTTGTGGAGGAAGTCATCAAGCGGCTGATTCACGGAGACGATGTGGCAACCGCCTCGCGAAACATTCGCTTCGACAAGTTGGCCGGCGCCAGCATCGTGATATTTTGCACCTTCATTCCGCTGTTTGCGTTCCGCGAGTTTCGTCGTGTGATGGGCGAAAAGGAGTTCCAGGCTTTGCTCTTCGGAAAAGGCGACGACAGGGACTCGGCGCCTCCGACTTCTGCCTGAACTCCTAGTACTCGGGCGATTGGACGGAAGACATGAGTATTCCTATACTGCCATTGCCTCGAGATTCCCGAAGCCAGGGACTGCATGCGACGTCGCGAATTTCTTACCTTCCTTGCCATAGCGAGCGGGAGTGACTGGCTAAGCAGGCCGCACGCTGCCTTCGCGCGCTCCGGCTTGTTGGACGAACCGTCTCCCGACGCAGACGTGAAGCGCGTCCTGGTAATGTTCAAGTGCCACTTTGACGCGGGCTTCATTGATACCCAAGCCGCCGTCGTGCAGAAGTACTTCACGGTTTATTTTCCTCGCGCCATCGAGGTCGCCAGCCGCATGCGCGAGTCCGGCGATGAGCGCTATGTGTGGACGACCGGTTCCTGGTTACTTTACGAATACCTCGAGCAGGCCACGTCGCAGGACCGCAAGCGGATGGAGCAGGCCATCGCGAAGGGCGACATCGCGTGGCATGCGCTGCCTTTCACCTGGCAGACGGAGATGATGCCGCAGTCGATGATCGCGGGCGGCATAAGCTTGTCGCAATCGCTGGACAGCCGATTCGGACGCACCACGACTGGGGCGAAGCTGACCGATGTCCCTGGGCATACCCGCGGCATAATCGTCCCTCTCGCTTCACATGGTGTGAAGTTTCTCGATGTCGGCGTCAACGACGCGAGCACACCTGCGCAACTTCCTCCGTGGTTTGTGTGGAAAGCGCCAAGCGGCGAGACGCTCGTCGTGATGTATCACCACGGATACGGAGCGGTCCGGCGCGTGCCGGATTCGGATCTCGCGATCGCGATCGTGGTACGCGACGACAATAGCGGCCCGCATACGCCGGAGGAAATTGCCGCTACCTGTGCGGCCTTTCACCGGCAGTTCCCGAACGCTCGGGTTGTTCCCACGAGTTTAACCGAGATTGCCAACGCAGTTGCGCCACACAATAACGCGATGCCGGTTGTGACCGAGGAAATTGGCGACACTTGGATTCACGGCTGTGCCAGCGATCCTCTGAAGGTGGCCCGCTATCGCGAGGTGGTTCGCCTGCGCGAGGCTTGGCTTTCGCAAGGACAGTTCCGCATCGGCGATGCCACGGATCTGGCGCTGCTGCGCAGTTTGCTTCTGGAAGTCGAGCACACGTGGGGCACTGACACGAAAACATGGCTCGACTTTGACCACTACACGCCGGCCCAGCTAGCACCCATGCTCGACACGAAGAACTATAAAGTTGTCGAGTTCAGTTGGGAGGAAAAACGTCAGGACCTCTTCACAGGCATCACCGCACTGCCTGCGCCTCTACGCGGCCAGGCGCAAAATGCAGTCAGCGGACTTGCAGCGAAAGAACCAGGGGCATCGCCAGCTTCGTTGCATCCGGCGAGCAAGATGATCGAGACGCCCTACTTCATTCTCGCCATCGATCCAAAGTCGGGGGCCATTACGCGACTGCGCAACAGGCAGTCGGGACGCGAGTGGGCAGACCAGGCTCATCCGCTTGCGCTGTTCAGTTATCAGACTTTGTCGCAGAAGGACTACACCAAGTTCTTCGCCAACTATGTTGTGAGTAACGAAGACTGGGCCAAGAAAGATTTTGGCAAGCCCAACATCGAAAGCTATGGGGCCGAGAGCCGCGACTGGCAGCCTACGCTGCGCGAGCTCCATGTCGAAGAGAGCGTTGAGGGTCATCGCGTACTGGCAACGATGGCGATCGAGGATGCGGAAGCTCTTAGATCGGGACGCGCCGCATTTCCTCGAAAGCTGTATCTTGAGCTGATTCTGCCGAATGCATCGCCGGTCGTCGAGGTGAACTTCTATTGGTTTCAGAAGCGGGCGACGCGCATGCCGGAAGCCCTCTGGCTTAGCTTCAACCCGATCGTTTCCGATCCGAAGCAGTGGATGTTGGATAAATCCGGTGAACAGGTGTCGCCCTTCGATGTGGTGACGGCTGGCAATCGTCACATGCACGCGCTGGACAAAGGGTTCAGTTATCGCGAGGGGGGCTCGTCGTTTGTTGTCGAGACGATCGATGCACCGGTGATTGCGCTGGGCGATAAATCACCGCTGAATTTTTCTGTCAGCCAGCCCGATCTCGCGGGCGGAATCCATTGCAATCTCTTCAACAATGCCTGGGGCACGAACTACATCATGTGGTTCGCCGAGGACATGCGCTTCCGCTTCCTCCTTCGCGCGTAGAGCCGGACGGCGCCTACCGTCCCTGGCCAGCGGCCACGACGAATCGATTAAAGAAGCTGTCGCTGTTCCATTGCGGACGTTGCTGATCGTTCGCGACCTTGATCGCCAGCGCCTGCACGATGTCCTCGAACTTGCCCGCAGCGGCCAGATCGACCGGCTGGTCCAAGTCGTCGGAGGGCGCGTGATAGCGCTCAGTCAGCCACTTCTTCGCCTCTGCCGCTTCCGGCGAATCCGGCGCAAACCCAACTTTCATCGCGACCGACGGAACTCCCTGCCGGATGAAACTATATTGATCGCTACGAATGAATGCGTTGCGCAGCGGTTGCGGGTCGGCCTGCACCTGCACGCCTTGCGCTTGTCCGATCTGCCGCGCCATCGCGCCGAGGGTCGATTCGTCGAGGCCGTAGACGGTGAGGATCTTCAGCGGAAAGATCGGTAAGAACATGTCGGTGTTAATGTCGGCGACGATCGCATCTTTCGGCACCGTGGGCTTGGTCGCAAAGTACTTCGAGCCCAGCAGCCCCTTTTCTTCGCCGGTGACGAAGAGGAAGAGAACCGACCGTTTAAGCTGGGCGTGCGAGCGATGTAGCGAGTTCGCGATGTCGAGGACGAGCGCTGATCCCGAGCCGTTGTCCATCGCGCCGTTGTAAATCTTGTCGCCATTGATGGGCTCGCCAATGCCAAGGTGGTCCATGTGCGCCGACAGCACGACATACTCATTCTTCAGCTTGGGATCGGTGCCCGGCAGCTTAGCTACCACATTGTCAGACTCAACGTCGGTCACGATGACCTTGGCGTGCGCCTTGATGCTGACGGTCAGCGGAAAGGTGGGAATCGGCTTGCGGTCTTTCGCCAGTGCCGCGATCTCGTCGAACGTGTGGCCCGAACCCCGGAACAGCTTGTCCGCCTCCGCCGGATTGAAGGTGACCAAAAGCTGGATCCCTTGTGATTCGTTCATGCTGGGGTCGGCGAGCGCCATACTGGGGCGCGTACGAGCGAGCTTCATTCGGCTCCATGGAATGTCCATCGAAGCGGGATTGGGAATCGAAACGATTCCTATCGCCCCGGCCGCTCGCAGAGCCTGTGCGCGTTCGCTGAGCGACTGATAGTGCGACGCCAAGGGTGAAGGCATCTCCGACGGCGACCCGGAGATGATCACCACCACCTTGCCCTTCAGGTCCAGCCCGGCGAAATCGTTGTACTTCTTCTCGGGGACGTTCAGTCCGTAGCCCACGAAAATCAGGGGTGCATCCACTTCGGGCGCAAGGTCGGCGCGAGTGCTGAACATCGCGTCCTCGCCCAATGTCAGCGGTTCCGTCGCGCCCTTACGTACCAGCGCAAGGCTGGAGCCGGATTCGTCAATCTGGCGGCTGATGAGCTTCACAGGCTGATAGTAACCATTGACGCCGGCGGGTTCGAGGCCATCGTTCTTTAGTTGCTCGACGATGTACGCTGCAGCCCTCTGAAGGCCTGGACTCCCGGTCTCGCGGCCTTCCATGTTGTCGTCGGCCAGGACCTTAACATAGCCCCACCAGCTTTTGCCGTCGAACGGCGATGCAGCAGGCGCGGAGGAACTCTGGGCGAGAGTTGTAATGGTCAGCAGCAGGATCAGCGTACAGCGTTTCATGGGAACTCCTGGAAGATCGAATTCGCCATTTTCGCACAATCGACTTCGGGATCCGCGGTTCGCCGCGTGCAGAATATGCTGGCCAGTCTATAATCTCGGCACGAATCTAACGCCTTGGTAATCGAACCTGCGCGTTGGAAGGGGTTGAATCGAGAGCTCTGGTGTCGATCCGCGGATGCTTTTGACGGAAGTATCTTCTGGCTGTGGCCATCAAGGCCGCACTCATAAGCATTGCATTCTTCCAGCCACCGGCAGTTGCCCAGGTTGTCCCTTCGAGTATTCGCTTCGAAGACATAGCGGCGAAGTCGGGGCTGCGATTCACCACCAGCAATTCTCCTACCGCCAACAAGAACCAGATTGAGACCATGGTGGCTGGGATCGCCTTGTTGGAGGTGTCGCCGGTGTCGAGGAGCAGGAGGCCGGAAGCGTAATGAATGTTGGGAAATTGCGGGTACTTGGAGGTGAGCGACGCAATCTGCGTTTTGGCCTCATCGTATTTCTTCTGTCCCACTAAGCAGCCGGCTTGGCCAATCCCCGAGACGACTTGGCGGTCGGCAGTTCCCGCCGCGGGGGGCGATTTGTCCGCCATGCGCAAGAGGGTCATGCCTAGCGCGTCGTTGACTTCACTCGACGTAGTTCCCTCGAGACACATCTGTTGCAAGAGGGTCTGTGCGTGCTCGAATTTGGCGCTGCGTTGCAGCAAGACCGCCTCGTGGTAGAGCAGTACTCGGCGCAACTCCAGATCCGGACTTATCCCAGGGTTCGTGGTAGTTTCCAGATGTTGCAGGGCACTCGCATCGACACCGAGTTCGAACTGGCACGGCCGAGCATTGCGTGGGCCATGCCGTTCTTCGGCTGGAGGACAAGCAGCTTCTGGAAGCTGTGCGCGGCGGGAGCGTAGGCGTTGGTGTCGTATTCGATTGTTCCCAGCGACCACCATCCTTCGACCCAGTTCGGACGTAAGGCAAGAGCCCGCTGATAGAGCATGACAGCCTCGTTGAGACGGTCGGCATCGCGAGATGCGTTGGCTTGGGCAGAAAGCGTTGCGAAGCTTGGCGACGACGATTTCGATTGCGCATAGAGCGGCGCGCTCGCCAGCAACGCGACGATCAGCAGGAAGCGAAATACGGATCGGATCATCGAATGCCAAAAGCTTACCACCGCTGAATTTCAACCAGCGCCAGACCGTTGACCGGCACATCGATCTCCAGCAGGCGATTTTTCAACGTGGTCACTTCCGGCGGTGCGAGCGCACTCTCACGGTTGAGCTGGTCGATTTGCGCCCGAGTTGGATATTGCGGGCTGCCCATGGCTTTGTAGAAGGCAAGCGAGTTGCTATGCTGCTCGTCCACGCGTCGGATCAAGACTGGCGCCCCGGAATTTACATTGCGGAACTCCAGGCGAAAATGCTGCGATGAGCCTTTCTGATCGGGCTCAACTTCGTTCCAGACCGCGACTACCAGTGAGCCGTCAGCGCGACGTGTCACGAGAATATTGTTGGACGGATTCGCAAGCCGTTCGTATCCCAGGCGATGCAAGAGCGCGTAGTCGTAGAACGCGGGCTTCTTGATGCCACCGACCGCGATGAGCCCAAAGCCGTTATGAAAGGGGTCTTCGGGCACGCCGCCTTCTTCAAAGACGTCGTCGAAGGTCCAGTACGACATCATTTGGACCAGCCCGTCGCATTGCACAATGTCATACGCCAGAGCAGGGCCGACGTATGTGCTGTCGCGTGCACCCAGATCGCCGTACGAAGGAACGTTCCATTCCGTCCAAAACAGAGGTAGCTGCGGACGCCCAGAATTCTTGATCTGATCGTGCACCTTCTGAATCGCGCGACAGACCCGCTGACTCATCGGAATCTGTTCGTTGGTATGGAACAGATTTTCAACCGTGTCATCGCCATATCCGTGACTGGAAACGAAATCGATGGGCACATTCTGCTGCGAGACGTGTGCAAGGAACGGTTCAATCCAATCGGCAGCCGCGGTCGCAGGACCGCCGACTCGCAGCAACGGCGAAATGGACTTCAGCGCGCGGGCGGTGTGATCGTATAACTCAAAATACGTCGCCTGCTTCGGATTGCCGGCCCAGAAATCGATGTTGGGCTCATTCCAAACCTCGAAATACCATTGCGATACTTCCGCGATGCCGTAGCGGTCAACGAGGTGCTGGGCGAAATGGCGAATCAGGTCGTCCCACTTCCCGTAGTCCTTCGGTGGGGAAACATTCTGTTTGTACCAGAATGGATGAATTGCATTGGGATCAGAGGCCAACTGTTTGGGCATGAAACTGATCTCGACCACCGGCCGCACGCCGTAGGCCAACATGCCATCGTAGATTTCGTCGACGTAGGTGAAGTTGTACTTCGGATTGCCTTGCTTGTCTTCGCTGTAGACACCGACTTCGTCGTGAAGGATGGCATGACCGCGGACATAGCGGAAGTCAGTCGCCTGTTTCACTTCGTGAAGATCGCTGCGGTACGCCGCACGAAGAGCCAGTACCGCCCGCCCTGAGCCGAACATCTGTTCCCAGAAGTGGGGAAATGCGGTTCCGGGGGCGGTCGCGTCAATGGTGACAACCGGGGGCGCGGTTTGTGCTCGGAGGGCTGTCGGGAATGAAAGCAGGGTGAAGAAGAGTGCGAGGAGAATTGTCCCCACCCGGCGGGGGGATACCCACTGGGGATACCCCCCTCCCCATCGAATCTTTAGAATCATAGGGATACATAGGGAATCTTGCGCAAAACATAGATAATAAACTAATTGTAGGCAAATAATAGATTCTAAAGGGGTTGCGACGACGGCTTATGCCGCCGGCTGAAGCCGGCTCTGGTCGATTCGGCGAATCAATATCCGCGGGCTTACGCCCACGGCTAACACAAATTTCACCCTTCGGGCTCGCAATAGGTCTCTTCGAGCTGCCGATGTATCTCTTCCCGCTCGCAATGTGTCCCTCCGGGCCCGCAATAGACCTGGAGGCAAAGAAGGGAGCCCGGAGTTTCTTAAGCGAATTCAGATTGCAATGGGAGTGCGACCCAAGCCGCGAGATATCAGGATCGTGGACCGGATCAGACATTGCAGCCTCCAAAAGACGGGCCGATAGCTGTCAGCTTTCGGCCATGAGCCGTAAGATGGCAGTAAGTTCGAACAGGCCGCCCGAAGACCGAAGCGGCAAATAACAACAGCCAGAGGCAGTGATCCCATCCTTTCGCGAACCGGCGACGGATGCGGCAGCCCAACTGGTCTTTGTGGGAACAAATCCCCACGTTGTTAGCGTGGCAAAGGCGAAGCGAGATTGCAAGAAATCTTTTGAAAACTCTGCTGACGAATTCCTGAATTGGGAAGAAACTCATATTCGACATAAGTGTTCACTCGTTCAATAAACAGGATCAAGGGTGCGGATCGAACCCGAAAGAGATAGCGGATAGCGCCCCTGAAGCATCATAAGTTTTTGGGATCGGGCAACCAAGTGGAAGAGTTAAGCCTCACATACCCATAGTAGTCGGGGTAGCTTGATTGCGACCAATGTGCCGTCGGGGCTCAGAGGCGCGATCAGGATTTCCAAAACTGCGCTAGCTTGCGATGAAATTACGAAGAGGGGAGCATCGCGAGTCCGCAATTAAAAGTCCGCCCAAGATGCAACTAGCGGCTCATAGCAGGGTTCTTGGTACGGCAGACGCGCTATGATGCGCGAGCCTTACCTGTTCATTGCTGGGTTGGCAATGGATAACAGATGTCTACTCAAGTTGTTAGCGTAACCGGATACCGAGTTCGCTCAGCCAATGGCGAGTCGCCCGCCACGCCGAAGTTCCCAGTCAATACAACTCTCCTCGAAAATTCTGTTTCTGGCCGAAACTCAATGTCCACCGAACGCCTGGAAATTCAGGTGATTCGTCGATCTGCTCCAGGCGCGCCTATTCGTCTAGAACCGCTGCACGCCGGAGGAAAAGGTCATGAAGAGTTCCAGGCTTCTGCTTGTTAGTTTGTTGGTTTTGTTTTGCTGCGTAATCTTCACACCCGATGCCCGGGCGCAGTATCGCGGGTCTCTTCGAGGAACCGTGAGTGATCCCCAGGGTGAAGTGGTTCCTGGCGCGACCGTAACCCTGGTGAACAAAGACACGAATAATACGTTGGTCGCCACCTCCGACGACAATGGAATTTACACGTTCAACGCGCTGCCGCCGGCGCCCTACAGGCTCACCGCGGAGCACCCGGGATTCAAGAAGCAGGTGCTGGAGGATGTGCAGATCATCCCCGAGCAGCTGAATTCCCTAAACCTGCAATTTCAGGTGGGGACAGTTGACCAAAGCGTAACGGTGACGGGCACTACTGAGGCGTTGGACACGGAAACAGCCACCATCAGCAGCACGATCTCCAGCAACCAGATCCAGCACATGCCGTCGTTCAATCGCGACGTCTTTCAGTTAGCGCAACTGACGCCAGGAGTTTTCGGAGATGCCTCGCAGCAAGGCGGGGGCGGCGCCTACGAATTACCTGGGAACCAGGGACCGGGTGGAACCAGTGGAGGAAACGGCGGAATTTTCTCGACGGAGAACGGCCCGCAAATCAATTCGGGCGGCGGCCAGTATGGGAACAACGGCATCAGCATTGACGGCATCAGCACGGTCAGCGCGGTGTGGGGCGGCACATCGGTGATCACCCCCAGCGAAGACTCGGTCGACAATTTGAAGGTCGTCTCTAACAGCTACGACGCAGAGTTCGGCAGGTTCAGCGGTGCGCAAATTCAGGTCAGCACCAAGAGCGGCACCAATGAATTGCACGGCAGTGCCTTTTTCAAGGCATCACGTCCAGGACTGAATGCCTACCAGCGTTGGAATGGCGTCGGTTCCGATAACCCAGGCACGCCAGCAGAGCGCGGCCTGAACCGCGACGAGAACCGATTCAACCAATATGGCGGCAGCCTGGGCGGACCGCTCTGGAAAAACAAACTATTCGCCTTCTTCAACTGGGAGACCAGCCCACTTTCAGCCTCGACTACGTCTCAAGGCTGGTATACGACATCGCAGTTTGCCAGCGCTGCGCCGGCTGGCAGCATTGCGTCAAAGTACCTTTCATTTCCGGGAAGCGGTGTGGCATCGAACGGGATCATTCAACGTAGCTGCGCATCCATAGGGTTGCAAGAAGGGGTGAACTGCAACACAGTATCGGGTGGCTTGGATGTAGGCTCGCCCTTGAAGACCGGTTTGGGCTTACAAGACCTGAGCTATGGTGGCAATCCGAACGTCCCGGGCGTGGGCGGGGGCTTAGATGGAATACCCGACTTGGGGTACTACAACCTGGTGAACCCGACGAACACATCACAGATGCAGTTCAACGGCAGGCTCGACGCTAATGTTACCCGTAACGACCTGGTCAGCTTCACAATTTACTGGGTGCCACTGTCAACCACGGACTACAATGGCACGACCCGTCCGATGAACCTCTGGCATCACTCACAGATCAACGATGCCTTTGCGGCTATCTGGACGCATACCTTCTCGCCCACCTTGCTGAATCAGGCTCGCGCCAATGCCGCAGGCTATCGTTGGAATGAGGTAACCAGCAATCCGCAGGCGCCGTTTGGACTGCCACAGGACAATATTGATAACATTGGCAGCGCAAATCCTGCCTTCTTCGGTGCGCCCGGACCCAGCAACCTGAACCAGTGGACTTACACCTACAGTGACGTCCTCACCAAGATCATTGGACGTCATAGCATCAAGGTCGGCGGCGATTTAACCCGGCTGTATTATTTGAATAACCCTGTCTATGCGGCGCGGCCCAGCTTTAATTTCCACAATCTGTGGGATTTTGCCAACGATTCTCCCTATTTTGAAAATGGCCAGTTCGATTCCCAGACGGGTGTCCCCTTCGCAAATCGCCAGGACGGCCGCGAAAATATATGGGGCTTTTTTGGGCAGGACGATATTAAAGTCCTTCCAACCCTAACCATCAACCTTGGTCTGCGCTGGACGAACTTCGGAGCGTTTGCCACGAAACAGAACAACTTGGACGTGGTGCAGTTTGGAGAAGGCCCGAATCCACTGACAGATCTCCATATTCGAGTAGGTGGAAGTCTCTATACCCCACAAAAATCGAACTTCGGTCCGATGGTTGGCTTCGCCTGGTCGCCCAGCAAGTATGGTGGCAACGCGGTCTTCCGCGGAGGCTTTGGCATCAGCTACAACCAAAACGAAATCGCCATCACAACCAATGGCAGCGGCAATCCCCCGAATGCGGTGCAGGCAAGCTTCACCTGTCCGTACCCGTTCAACAGCAACCCATCCTGTGCTGGAACCGGCATCCTGTATGAAACCGCCACCAGTCCTACCTCTCTCTTTGGATATGCACCCAACCCAAATACGATCACAACCTTTGGCCCCGATAACCTGCCGACCAATGGGCAGTCAATCTTTGTGACAGGTTTCCCCTCGAACCCCAAGAGCATTGCCGTCTACCACTATTCTTTTGACTTCCAGTATCAGTTACCGGACAACTGGGTGATGACGATGAGTTACATGGGAAACCAGACACGACACCTTTTGATACATAGCAACTGGAATGCAATCGGCGCAGCGGCCGGGTATGCGCTCAATCCGAAAGTGAACAACCTGAACTTCTGGGACAACAGTGGCGATGGGAACTTCAATGCGGGGATCTTCAGCCTTGCGCACAATTTCTCGCATAGTTTTCAGATATCGGCTGCATACACGTGGTCGAAAGCGATGGATGAGAATTCAGGCCCGTATTACCAGGATCCGTACCCTTATAGTACGAGTGCGGCGTATGGACGTTCGAACTATGACGTAAGAAATGCGTTCAAACTGTACGGCCTGTGGCAGCCTATTTTCTTCCACGACAACAGCTGGCGTTCGAAGATATTGGATGGTTGGACGTTGAGCGGAATATGGAACCTGCATTCCGGCTTCCCCTGGAACCCTTATTACAACATCAATGGGAATGTCTATTATTCGAGCAGCGGTTACGGCCAACTGCGGCCCGCAACGATGCTGCCTGGGGCTGGTACGAGCACCAGTAACAGCGCATTCATGCAGGCCATTAACCCGAATTACGGCGGCAACGGTACCCAGTTCTTCCTGCCCCCGAGTTATGTGCCAGGGCCTAACTTTCCGGCCATCGGACCTGCGCCACTGCCTGGAATGCAGCGCAACACCTTGACCGCGCCGGGCTACAACGACGTCGATCTCAGCTTGAGCAAGGCTTTCGGCATGCCGAGAATCCCAGGGCTGGGAGAGAGAGCGCAGTTCCTGGTCCGTGTGGACGTTTACAACTTCTTCAATAAGACGAACATTAACTCGGCGACTATTGACGCGAACCTGGGGTCGGTGGCGCCGAATGGCGCGGTAACTCCGAACTCGGACTTTGGCGTGGCCGGCGGCGCACTGGGCAGTAGAACGGTGCAACTGCAGGCGAGGTTCAGCTTCTAACTTTTCGTCAGGCGGGCCGTGGCGATCCAGGCCGCTTACTTCCTGACCGGAGATTGCGGACTTACCGGGACCTGCGCAACAGGCCGTTCAACCGCGGGCGCCGCCTCGTAAGTCAGATCGACATCGGCGTGAACGTCGATCGTGCCGGGAGAGATAGGTTCGAGATTGGTAGATTGGAGCTTGGCGAAACTGATTTCCCGCGGAGGCGAAAGGATAACGGGTTGGCCCTCCTCGACGCTCACCAGCTTCACGATTCTTAAGTGCAGCGAAGTGGCCAGGGCTTCCGCACCAACTTGTGCCTGGCGGGCTGCCGCTGCTAAAGCCTGGGCGCGTGCTGAGTCTTCGTTGCGCACGGTGAAAGTGAGACGGTTAATGCTGGTGGCTCCCGACTTTACAGCGATATCAACCACTGTCTGCAACTTGGTAATGTCATTCAAAAGCAGGCGTACAGTGTTGCTGGCAGTGTAGCCGGCAATCGTCGGCGGGCCTTCTTTGGGGTACTGATAATTCGGATTCACCGAAAAATTAATGCTCTTGGTGGCTGCTGAGGGAAAGGCAACATTGAGCTCGTGAATCAAAGCGTCGGAGCGAATGGCGTTTTGATCCGTGGCCGCTTTGGCGGTGGTGGCCTGGGTGACAACTCCGATGTCAAACTGCGCCTGGTCGGGCTCGACCGAGATGGTGGCTTGGCCGTGAACACGGACAGACGCAGAATCCGTAGCTGGCGGCGTCTGCTGCCCATGCATCAAGGTCGTCAGAGCCACCAGAATGGCAGCGAGCCGCAAAAGTTGTGCATTCGTACGGGTAGCCAACATATGGGTAATATAAGCGAGAACGGGGCCGCAAGCAGAGTGGGGCAGGCCTTAATTCGATGCTATGACAACCCTCACGCGCCGCCGCTTCCTGTCGCTGGCAGCAGCACTGCCTGCGTTCTCTGTTCTTCGGAACGGCATTTCTCCGTCCGATGACGCCTTCCTGGAAGATTTAACGCACCGCGCATTTCTTTTTTTCTGGGAGCACGCCGATCCTCACACCGGACTGGTGCTGGATCGTGTGCGGGCGAATGGAGAGGCGATACCGGGGCGAAATCTGGAAGTCGCCAGCATCGCGCTCACCGGTTTCGGCCTTACCGCGATGTGTATCGGGTCAGAGCGGCGGTGGATTGATCCTAACCAGATCCTGGAGCGCGTGCGGGCCACGCTTCGCTACTTTGCCAACGAGCAGAACCACGTGCGTGGATGGTACTACCACTTTGTGAACCGCAAGAACGGCGTGCGGGAGTGGAGCTCGGAGCTCTCGACGATTGACACAGCGCTGCTGCTCGCGGGGGTGTTGACGGCGCAACGGTATTACCAGAATGACGCCGAGATCGTGATGCTTGCCGCCAGCATTTATCAGCGCGTCGACTTTACGTGGATGCTGGATGAGCGAACGGGATTGCTGCACATGGGCTGGACCCCGGAGAGAGGTCTGTTACGGGCCGAATGGGCGACGTATGTAGAGCAGGCCATTCTCTATTTATTGGGTATCGGTTCGCCCTCGTATCCGATTCCGGCACAGTGCTGGTATCGGGTTGAACGTCCGGTGATTGAGGCCTACGGCTACAAGTTCGTGGGTCACGGACCGCTGTTCACCCACCAATTTTCGCAGGCGTGGCTGTACCTGGCTGGTTTTCGTGATGGACCGCCGTTCGAGATTGACTATTTCCGAAACTCCGTGGCCGCGACTTACGCTCACCGGGCCTACTGTCTGAGTCTGCGAGGAATGTACCCAGATTTTTCGGAATATCTGTGGGGTGTTACCGCCTCTGACAGCGACATCGGCTACGTGATTTGGGGTGATCCGCTGTCGAGACGTGATTTGGATGGTACCGTCGTTCCGTGCGCGGCGGGAGGGTCGCTGATGTTTGCGCCCGAAATCTGTCTGCCCGCGCTGCGCTACATGCACGAGCAATTCGCGGAACACATCTATGGCCGCTATGGATTTGCCGACGCATTTAATCCGCAAACTCTTTGGGTCGACCCCGACGTCGTCGGCATTGATGTTGGCATCACGCTGTTGAGTGCGGAGAACCTGCGGTCGGGCAACGTTTGGCGCTGGTTCCAACGCTCGTCCGACATCCGGCGCGCCACGGAACAGCTGTTTCAGCCGTACTAGGGCAACTTCGGTGTTGGCTTATCCGCTAGAGAAAATCGAGGTGGCGCCGGGTTGAAACCCGGCTCCCTTTAAAGGAGGACGCCGGACGCGGCGCTGAAGCGCCGCTCTACCCTAGCGCCTGGAGGTACGGCTGGAATCCCACCAGTTGCATGGCCCTTTGCGCCTCTGGATTTCTCATGAACGTCTGCCAGATCAGCCCGCTACGGTAGTTCTCGGCCATCACCATGCTGCTTCCGGTGTCGATTCCAATTACGTCGGGGTCGATCCAACCGGTCAGCGGGTTGAAAGCGTTTACGAATCCATAACGCTTCCAGACCTGCACTCCATATTTCAGATACAGATTTCTCAAGCAGCTGATCGTGTCTTTGGGAACAAAAGGGATGGAGCCCGCCACCGCGCCGGGCACCACGGTTCCGTCGAGATGATCGATCTCCGGAGGGCCGCCCCAGACTCTGTAGCCAAGTGAAGAATCCGAAGCTGAGATCCCCCACGTCTGTTCGTTGTAGTGGGGGAAACGCTGGCGCAAGGAACAACAGAACAGTTTATGGGCAGAGGTAGCGGTCGCCGAGTTCTCGAAGTAGTCGGCGTAGCGGTCGCGACGACCGCGAAAATTGAACCAGGATTGCGAGTACTGGTGTACGAACAGGGGATCGTTGCCGCTGATGTAGCTATGGCCGTCGAACTCTTTTACAGGCCGCGCCAGAGCATCCCATGACGAAGCGTTGATGTTGTACAGCGGCGCAGCGATGGCCAGCAAGTACATCATCATGAGTTCGCTGTAAGTGTCCCAACGGTCGGCAGCGAACTGGTTCTCGGGCGTCCAGCACTTGGCAAAGGTCGTGCCGCCGTTCAGCATCCAGCGCCAGTTCACGCGGCGATAGATGGTGCTGGCGAGCTGCTGAATTTCTGGATGCTGAAAATACTCGCGGGCGGTCAGAACTCCACACAAGAGAATGGTCGTGTCAATCGGCGAAAGCTCGCATGCATTGATTCTGCGGCCCGTCTCGATGTCGAGGAAGTGGTAGTAGAAACCGTTCACCTGCTCAGCATGATTCAGCAGAAAGCTCAGTGTCGCGATGACTCGCGCGAAGATCTCCCGGGAAGGAAGATAGCGGCGCTGATGTGCAATGCACAACGCAGCGAGACCATATCCGGTAGCTGCAATACTCGCCGTGGGCCGCGCATCAGGGCCGCCGTCTGCCAGGGCCCGGTCACGAACCAGTCCGGTACGAGGACTGGCCTCGTCCCAGAAATACAAAAACGCGCGACTGATGATTTCTTCCAGCAGCGCTGCGTCGCTCAGCTCAAAGTCAGCAGGAGAGGTCTGCGGCCCTGCCGATCGGGCGGTTGGAGCGATGGCGAACAAATTTGCGCCAAGAAGGGAGGACGCTACCGCGCCTTTGGCGAGGAGAGAGAGAACATCACGTCGGGTCGGCCCCTGTCTTGCTTCCGACAGTGGGCACCCTGCGGCCAGCAGACGAGTGCGCATAAACTTCCTTAGCGAACATAATCGGAATTCAGGAATTCTTGAAGTCTTAATTCCTGCGAGCGCAGGGATTTCGCATCTTATGGGCCGGACGTGTGTAGAAATTTCCGGTCTGCGTCACCGGTTACAAGAAACGTGACGTTATTCGTATCGCAAAGTGACCATAGGATCGACTTTGGTTGCCCCGCGGGCGGGCAACAGGCAAGCCGTCACGCCCACTCCAAATACAGCGATCACGACCAGACCGAGGGTCAGAGGGTCGGTCGCCGAAACGCCACGGAACTGGCTGGCGAGCAAACGTGTCAGCGACAGGCTGGCCACTAATCCGATGCCGATCCCGGTCAGAATTAGCGTCAGGCCGCGATTCAGCATCAACTTCAGAATATTGGAGCGCGAAGCGCCGAGCGCTAAGCGGATTCCAACGTCGTGGGTCTTGAGCGAGACGATGTAGGTCATCACGCTGAACAAGCCGACGATGGCGAGCGCAAATCCGAGCGCAGCGCAAGCGCCAAACGACATGGCTGCAAATTCCTGCTTGCCATACACCAGCCCCTGCATCATCTGGTCAAGCGAAAATCCTGCGGCACCGGCGACGTGGGGCTCTACTAGAATCACATCGTGGTCCAGAGACCAGAGAACCTGTCTGACCGGATTTACCAACAAAATAGGTGGCACTCGCGTCTGCATGGCGATCAAGCGGTCTCCGAAGCCGGAGATGGAATAGGGCAGAAACGCTTGCGGCTTGGCTTGGTCCGGCGCTCTCGGCACCAACGTGTCTCCTTCAAAGTCGTAGGTGCGCGCATCGTTGATCACGCCAACGATCTCGAAATACGTATCCCGTGGGGACTCGGGCAGCTTGTCCAGCTCGTCGAACTTGATCTGCCGTCCAATGGGACTCTGGCCGGCGAAGAACTTTCGCGCCAGCGCCTGGTTTACCACCGCGACGTGGCGGGCTGCGGAGATATCGTCGACGGTCAGCAAGCGGCCTTGCAGCAACTGCCGGCCGAGGGTCTGGAAATAACCCTCGCTGCACAATTCAAGGGTCGCCGTCCATTTTTCCTGGCGCGGCTGCCCGGGAATCGTGACGTCGCTCTGGGGCGCGAGCAGACTCGCCAAGCCAATTAATTCGGTTGCGCTGACCACACCCGGAGTGGAATTGAGCTGCGGCAGCAATCGCTCGAAGAAGGCCTTCTTTTCCTCTGCCTTGGTGTAACGTCCGCGAGGGAAATGGATTTCCGCAAGGAAGATTTGTTTGGGCTGGACTCCGACGTCCACGCGCACCAGTGCGAGGAAGCTGCGCGCCACGAGACCGGCGCAGGTCAGCAGGAGCAACGACAGCGCCACCTGGCCAATCACCAAGCCTGAGCGGAAACGGCTGTGCTGGAACGCGGAATTCACGTTCACGCCCGTGCTGGCCAGTCCCTTTTGCAAGTCCCCGCGCACCGCATGGAATGCTGGCGCCACGCCGCACAGCAGGGACGACAACAGCGAGATGCCAACTGCGAACGCCAGCACCGGACGGTTCAAGGCGATCTCCGCCTCCCACGGCAGAAGCGCCAGGTTCGAAAGCATGACAACTTTCAGGCCCACGTAGGCGATGACGCATCCCACCGCTGATCCGGCGACCGCCATGACCAGGCTCTCCGAAAGCAGTTGCCGGATCAGACGCAGCCGGCTGGCTCCCAGCGCGGCTCGTAGCGAGATTTCTTTGGTGCGCGCACTGGCGTGTGCCAGCAAAAGGCCGGCGACATTACTGCAGGAAATGAACAGCAGCAAGCCGACGGCGGCACACAGCAGGAGCAGTGTCCGCTTGAAGTTGCCGAGGACCACATCGTTGAGCCACTTCATGTTCACGCGGAAGTTCTTGGGATACTCATCCGGACGGATTTTCGCTAGCCGACGGGCGATCGCGTCGATATCGGCGGAAGCGGTGTCGAAGTTCACATCGCGCTTCAGAATTCCCGTCGCCCAAAAGTACAGGGGATCGTCAATGTCCCACTCATATCTGCCGCGGATGGGCTCGGGCCGCGTCCATGACACCGGCAGGTACACGTCGGAGCCGACAGCCTGGAAACGCGGCGGCATTACTCCGATGATGGTTCTGGTTTTCCCGTTCAGCATGATGGTCGCGCCGACGACTTTTTTGTCACTGTGAAACTCACGCTTCCAGAACCGGTAATTGAGCAGTACGACCGGCGGCGCTCCCGACTGCACGTCCTGCTCGCCGAATCCGCGCCCGATGAGTGGCGCAACGCCCCAGAAGTCCATGGCGTTGGGAGTTGCGCCAACTGCATTCAGCATTTCGCTGGAATTTCGCCGGACATAGACCATCGACGGATACACGCCGTAGGCGAGGATGTCTTCGAACGAATGATTGCCGTTGCGGAAGGCGGCAACCTCATCAAGGTGAAACATGCCTCGGAGGCCTCGGTCGCCGCGCTCGAGGTCCTCAATGCTGATGGCCGTAAGCCGCTCGGCGCTGCGGTAAGGGAAGGGATACAGCACACCGTTGTACACCACGCTGAAAATAATGGTGGAGGCGCCAATACCGAGTGCGAGGGTCAGGATGGCAACCGCTGCGAACCCCGGACTCTTCCTCAGTTGCCGCAGCGCGAAACGAATGTCTTGCAGGGTCCCGTGCATACCTGTCTCCTCGCGAAGTGGTACGCACCGGCCGGCGAGGCCAGACAAAACTAACCTACCGCGTCTAGCCCCCATAACGCAATTCGCGCGACTGATGGGAACGAGTTCCTAATTCACTCCCTTGAAATCTGAGTCCTTTGACCCTGCCGCATCCGGGCTGAATCCGATCTTCTGCAGCATCGGCTTGATCTCTGGATTCGACATGAACAGCTTCCACACCAACCCGGTTCGGTAGTTCTCGATCATAACGGTGATTGGCGCCTGGTTCAGCCCCATATAGATGGGCGACACCCAGTCCTGGCTCAGGTTGATGGCATCGCGCGGACCATACACACCCCACACGCTCTCGCCCAGGTCCCGATAAACGTGCTTGAGCATCGTCATGGAAGCTTCCGGCGTATAGGGGAACGAGGAAAAGGCGCCAGTGAAGGTCATGGTGCCATCGTCAACTTGGAGGCGCGGTTCGTGCGGCAGGTAGCCGCGAGGTCCGTCGCTGGCCGTAAGGCCCCAGAAATTGGCGCCATAGCCGGCATAGTGTCCGGGATTCTGAATACAGTACGCCAGGTTGATGCGAGCGATATCGCGGTTGTTCTGAAAGTAATCAGTGAATCGGTCGTGAAGACCGCGCGCATCGAAACCCATATACGAATAGTCCGTGAAGAAAAGTGGGCCACCGCTCCCGACGCCGACCGCCAGCTTGATTCCATAGTAGGTGTGGCCGTTGGTGTAATGCTCACCCTCTTGTGTGCCCGACCACCCGCTCCGGTATTTTGCTCCCGCCTCGCCCTCATTGGCCCATCCCGAATAGTAGAGTTCGGCCGGAACCGGGTGAGTTGGAGACGCAATTGCTAGCAAGTAAACAATCATGGTCTCGTTGAATCCGGTAAGCCGGTGATTGATGTACCACGACCACTGCGGCGACCAATGCCAATACAGAGCATCGCTTTGCGGCGAGTGGCGGTACCAGTCCCACTCCACCGTCTCCCAGAGTTTTGAAATGCGTGCATCCAGATTGTGTTCCGGTTCGCCCGTGCCATTGAAGTATTGGCGCGCGACCAGCAAGCCTTGCATCAGAAATGCGGCTTCGACCAGGTCTCCGGCGTTATCGAACATGCCAAACACGGGCAAGGACTGGCCCGTATCGCCATCCATGAAGTGCGACCAGACCCCGTGGTAACGAGGCGCTTTCTCGAGGAAGGAAACGATCTTCGTCAGCCGCTCCAGCCCCTGGGCGCGGGTGATGAAACCGCGATCGACGCCGACGACAATTGCCATGATGCCAAAACCACTGGCGCCGGTGGCCACGATGCGATCATCGCCGGGAATATTCTCCAGTGTCATGCCCGCTTGCGGGTGCGCGCCCTCCCAGTAATAGCGGAAGCAGGCTTCCTGCAACATGGTGAGCAACTCTTCGTCGCTCATTGGCTTGGTGGTTGCACTAGCCTCGCTCGAGAACGCCGATACACGGTATTCCCGATCAGAAGCCGCCACCTTGTAGCGCGCGGTCAGTCCAGGCTTGCCGAGATAGTCCGTAAACCGATTGATGCCCGGAGCCTCGATTCCAACGGGCTTGAATTCGCCGCCTTGCAGGGCCCGGTAGATAACGTAGCGACGCAACTCAGGAGAAACCACCGCATCCCAGCGCACGTCGACATGACGCTCGTAACCGTTGGCCGACACGTTCTGCGGTGCCGGAAGTTCTGCGGTCTCCGATGTGCCGGCTGCTGCAGCCGCAGGATCGTCGATGTTGATTTCGTCGATGAGCAGGATGTGCTCGTTTCCGTCGGCTGCGTTTTGGCTGAAAACGATTCTTTCTGTCTGCCCCGGTTCAAAGGCATGGGTGGAGCCCGTCTTGAATTCGTCCAATGGAACGCGGAGCTGGATCCATTTCCCAGCAGGAACATCTTTCACAAATTTTCCGAGGTCCAACGGAGCTGAGAAGTTTTCGCTGTTATCTTGCAGTCGAATCGCCGGCAGATTTTGGCCCGCGATGCTTGCTGGCGAGTAACACCAGAAATACAGAGTGTCTCCGCGGAACACGATCTCGCGGTTTCTGAAATTGACGACGCGAACATCTGCCTCCCATCCGCCTCCGGCAACCGAACGCCATTTCAACCGCAGCGCATTTGGCGGAGTGAAAAATACCTCGCGGCTCACGGGAAGCTTGTTGTGATCGAGCTCGAGCGACGACGGCGCAGACGCTTTGCCGTCGCTGTAGTAGTAGGCATCGGATTCGAGACTGTTGTCGAACAGAACGTGCCGGTAGTATTCGGTGTCTGCGAAGGCAGCAGACGCCAAAAGAAAGAGGCAGACCACTCCGTGAACAGGACGCAAGAAAGTTGCAAACCGGCGCCGCTCAGTCGTCATGCCCCTGAATGCTACGACCGTTGAATCGGGACCGCAACCTCGCCGAAGTTGCGCCCGCTCACCGTGCCAGATCTCTTGATGAGTTCGCACGAATGCGTTCTTATCGATGACCGGCGTTAGTCAAAGAAGGCCGAGGAGTGTGCAACCGGCAGAGAGCTCTCCGCTCAAGTCGGAAACAGCCTGTTTTTGGTGTATAACTGAATGAAAAAAGAGGCTTAAAAAATCTGGCGGAGGACGCAGTCACGAGCGAACCGTTCAGTTTCTTTGTACTGCTGCACAAGACTGACGACAACTTGGGAAATCCCTAGGTGTTCGTGTGGCGAGGGGAGGATACGAAGCAACGGCCCGACAGTGCCCCGTGAATGGCAGGAATCAAGTCTGTCTTCATGTGAGACTTCAGTACAAATCCAAGTGCTCCCTCCGCCAAACAAGCCTCCACAAGCTCAGGGCCCTCATGGATCGTCAGGAAGACTATCGTGGCCCCGGATCCCATTTCTCGCAGTTGACGGGCCGCTCGAAGTCCGTCTAATCCCGGCATCGATATGTCAGCCACGATCACATCCGGATTCAGCCGGTTCGCCTCCAAGACCATTTCGAGACCGTTGTGAGCCACTCCCACCACATCGAATGTCGGCTGCAAAAACCTTGTCACCCGCTCCAGCACGAGGGGATGGTCGTCGGCCAGTAAGATGCGCCGGCGATTTCCAGAGTCTTCAGGCATCCCGATTTCTGACATTATGCCCGCCTGACGGCGACTGATTGTCGCCGAGACATACCCACAACAACACTCCGATGGTAGGTTCGGGACTGAGGCGTGACAACTAGGCGAATTCCTAGTCGCGGAAGCAGGACACGGCATCGATGGAAATCAGGAGAGTCGGTTCTGCTTTTTAAGAATGGGATCGAGGGAGACCAGCCCCTCTTTGATGGCGAAAAGCACCAGGTCGGCATTGCTCTTCAGGTTGAAGGTTTCCATGATGTGATATTTGTGAAACTGAATCGTCTTCTCGCTTAGATCCAGCTGTCCGGCGATCTCCTTGAGTGGACGTCCTTCGGCACACATCTGCACAATTTCACGTTGCCTTGGTGTTAGGTGCGTGGAGTAATGGCGCGCCCGGAACTTTTGCTTGACCCAATCTTCTGGTCTGAGTTTGGGCGTCACGTACGATTTTCCATGCAGCACATGGTCGATAGCCTTCAACAGCTCAGAGCCTGCGGAGTGCTTGAGGACGAATCCGGCTGACCCTAATTCAAGCACGGCGGCAGCCAGATTAGGGTCATCCTGCATGGTCAGGAAGACAAGCTTTACTTTTGGATGTTGCTGGCGTACCCGCTTGGCAGCATCCAATCCGTTTAACAACGGCATACCGATGTCGACGATGATGAGGTCAGGATTTAGCCTCCGAGCCTCCGTAATCAGAGCTCGTCCGTCGGCAACAGTCCCCACAACGGTATGGTGCTTCTCCAGCAGAAGACGGAGGCCTTCAGCAAAGACGAGATGATCGTCGGCAATCAGGATTTGTGGCCGGGTTTCCATCTTGTCACTCCAGTCCATCGGTTCCAGTGGCGCCGAGCATCGGACGGCCAGCATTTCGAATAACGTCCAGTTCCGAAGTGGTGGCGGTTCCGGGGACTTGCCCATCTGCCGAGTCAGTTCTGCCCGCATCAGAGTCCAGCTTGATCGGCGTCCAAATTTCAATCCTTGTTCCATTTTGCTTTTTCGAGTAAATCTCGTATCGGCCACCTACAAGACGGACACGCCTACGCATGCTCCAGAGACCGAGCCCCTGGCGATCGACGCCGTCGTTAACATCGAAGCCCACCCCGTCATCGGAGATAGCCAAATGAAGGGTGTCACCCATCGTCTCGATTCTCACCTGCGCATGAGCTGCTCCACTGTGCTTTTGCACATTCCTGAGTGCTTCCTGGACGATGCGAAACAGACACAGCGCAATCTCAGGGGACACGGAGCGCGGCAGGTCCTGGTGGGAAAATGCAACTTGCAGGCCTTGCTGAGCGCTGAATTCCTTACAGAACGATGCCACTCCTGCAGCGAGGCCAAGCCTCTCGAGTGTCGTGGAATGCAGGCGGTGCGACAGAGAATGCAGATCGGCGCCAAGCTCGCTGGCCGATTCTGTGAGCTCGTGCATCTGGCGATTGGTTTCGTGCAAGGACTCGGGAATGCCTTCCGCTACGGTTTCCAGCCCGAGCGACAGCACGGCCAGCCTCTGGCTGAAGTCATCGTGAATCTCGCCGGCGAGCCGGCTACGCTCCTCATCATGAGCGCTGATCAGCAGGCCGCTGAGGCGCATCTGCTCGTTTCTTGCGGCATGGAGCTGCTTCCGCTCGAAGAACAAGTAGCCCACGAGCGCTGTTAACCCCAGAATAATTGCCAGGCTTGAAAATACAATCCATCTCGCTTTTTCCCAGGCAGTTGGTTCGTGGTTGAGAACAACGCTGCCGGGCGGCAGTCTGCTTTGGCTGAGATTCCAGCGCTTCAGCTGTTTGCCATCAAAGAGATAGAAGCTGGGGCCGGCCACGATAGGTATATCTGCCGGGTTCTTCCCCGCAAATATCTGTGAAACGAGCTCTGCGGCAATCTTTCCCTGCTCGGCAAAGCTAACCACGTACCCCCCAACTACTCCACGTCCCACGTAAGTATCGGAGACCCCAAATACTGGGGCGTTTGCGGCTGCTGACACCAGAGGAAGAGCGGTGGTGGCGTTCACGAATTGATTGCCGCTGGCGTCGCGGAAGAAGGAGATATAGAGGACGACCGTGCGCTCGGGCAACTTGTGCAGTCGCTCAAGCAAGGCGCTCATGTCGAGATCGGTGAGGTATGTAATTTCCAGCGGTACGGGGTGCGTAGCTAAACTGCTTTTTGTCAGCTTCAAGTTCTCTTCGTCAAACTCCGAACTTCCACTCACGACTACGACATCGCGGAGTTTCGGAGAGAGCCGCATGGCCGCCTCGAGCGTTTTTGCCACATCCAAGGTCAACCAGGATCCTGTGAAACGTGAGGACAGTTTAGGATTTCCGGCCTGCACTGGCGCGCTGCCGCAAAACACGATCGGAACGTCCGGCAGGAAAGTCTTCGAAACGCGAGCAAGGAACCTGAGTGGTCCCGGCCCCATGGCGACGATGGCATCCAGCTTCCGATCCCGATACTGTTCCAATCAGTTGGTCTTCGTTGTCCTTCTCGGACTCGTCGTCGGCAAATAGCGTCGAGTCGAGGCTCTCCACGTAAAATTCGACCTGATAACGCGGATCCGCGGACAGGCGTGACATCACCCTTTCTGTCACCAGAGTGGAGGCGGGGTGAGTCAGGCCTACCTCATTGATGATGAGAACGTTCTTGCGGACCGGGTCTTGCGCCAATGCGGTTGACGCAACCAGGAAGACAACCAGGCACGGCGAGAGGCTTGTGAACCAACTGCCACGGACCGCTGACGTACAACTCGGGCGAGCTATACCGACTGCCATTTTGGTGTACGCCCTCTTCTTTGTCTGTCATCAGTGACGCAGCGACACGCCGTGGGCAGATTACGCGCTGCACGGCAATTAACCGTTCGAGATAACTAGCGGGATCATAATACTCTAGCTCTGGCGCATACAAGATTGTTCTTCGCGCAAGGGCCCGTTTGCGCCCAGGCGTCGTCCTAGTTGTTCATCGCCCTGGGAGGACGGGACCTACTCGACGGAGACCGCCGGAAGCGTGTGAATCATGACGAGCCAAGTGACTAGGAATACTCCCAGTATCCGACGTCGCTAAGCAGTTAGAGAATGGCGGACGTCGTTTCATAAGGCAACTTACTCGAAAGCAAAAGCACCACTTCGCAAACCCGGCGGTCAGGTAGCAGACAGTAGACACTTCAACAAGGAGGAGGTACAAAACCGTGACAATTACAACAGGTAAAGGTATCGCGATTCTGAAGTTCATCTTGGTAACGCTGGTTTGCTCACTGGCGATTGTGGCGCAGGCAGCGGATGACAAGAAAGCTGAGGAGCAGAAAGCGGTCCGGAAGATGGCCCAGGATACCCTGCAACGTCTTTATAAGGCCGAGCCAAAGGCCAAAGGCGCAGTCGAGGGAGCAGCAGGGTATGCAGTGTTTAGCAATACGGGCATAAAGATCCTCATGATGGGATCCGGCAAGGGCGAAGGCATCGCCGTGAACAACAAGAGCAAGGCGGAGACGTTCATGAAGGTGGTGGAACTCCAGGCCGGTCTCGGATTTGGGGTAAAGAAATTTAGTGTGATCTTCGTCTTCGACAACGATACGGCGTTCAACAGCTTTGTTAACTCTGGCTGGGAATTCGGCGGACAAACCACAGCCGCGGCCACAACCGGGGAGAAGGGTGGGGCGCTGGCCGGAGCGGCTTCGGTCTCGCCCGGTGTCTATATGTATCAACTGACGGACAAGGGCGTGGCGATCGAGATCACCGCCAAGGGCACCAAGTACTACAAAGACGACGACCTGAATTGAAAGCTTAGCTGCGCTGACTTCCTGACAGAAGCAGTATCCGCGCTGGAGAAATGATTCAGCGGGGTGGGTCGTGGTGTGTTTGATTCGCGAGATTCGACGGAGGGAACGATGAAGAAGTTAGCGATAGGCCTTGTTATGGGAACGTTACTCCTGCTGATCCAGAGTGTGGGGTTGGCTCAGAAATCCGAAACAGCGGCATCCGGGCCGACAGCCAGTGAACAAGACATAGAGCTGCTGCGATCCGACATACGCTCCACGAAAAAGCAAATCATCGCGGCAAATATGAAGCTGACCGGTGCCCAAGCTGAAAAGTTCTGGCCGGTCTACGATGCGTACGCTCAAGAGACCACGAAGCTAGGGGACGCTCGTTACGCTCTAATCAAGGAATACGCGAACCACTACGAGGACATGACCGACACTCAAGCCGAAAGCCTCGTCGACAAAATGGCAACGTTGGACGAGCAAACTGCGACCGTGCGCCAGCAGTGGATTCCGAAATTCGAGAAGGTGCTCACGGGAAAACAGAATGCGTTGTTCTTCCAATTGGACCGGCGCATCACTCTGCTGCTTGATCTGCAGTTTGCTGCCAACATTCCGCTTGTCAAGTAGCACACTGCTGCCGTTGAAGGACGTATACCGCGATCGCGCAAAGCGAGAGTGACCAATCGGCACCCCCGGCGGAGAGTTCTCTCGCTTCGAAGGCTGCGGACGCCGTGCCGCGTCATGAGACGCCCAGATTAAAGAGTGCATCACGGGAACTCGTAAGCCCTCTCGTTGAACAACTAGGGAAACTCCTAGTAGCAGGTGCACCGCGCAGGGGTTTAGCGTTTGCGCCATCAGCGAAGGCCACGGATGCCGAGCGATGGCGGAACGCCAGCTGCCAAGGATTCCGAGCGAAGGCTTAGCACTGGCGGGGGAAATGTGTCTGGGAACGAGTGCGGCACGGTTGCTGTCCGCTGGGAGAGGTGTTTTATGAATCACTCGATCATGCCGAAGAGACTCGCGTGCTTTTCACTTTTTCTTTCGCTTCTGGTGGTATCGACGGCAGCCTGCGGACAAGCCGCTCCGACTGCGAGCGCTGATGAGATCCAGGCTCTGCAAAAGAAACTGGATGCCCTACAGGGCCAAATGACGGAAGTGCAAGGCGAGATACAAAGGCTGTCAGGTAGCAGCGGTCCGCCGCCGTCTCGGGAGGTGACAGATCTGAAGTCGGCAATCGTAGCTGAGCAGCAGGATGAAACGTCTCAGGTCGAGGTGGAGGTGACTCCGAAGCAAATAGAACTCGGCAATCTCACTGAGACCTACAGAATATTTTCGCAAGACCCATTCGCTGCGCCGCGTATCAACAACGAGCCGCTCGATCCGCGGTTTCCGGGATATTTTCGCCTGTTCGGTACCAATACGCTCTTGCGCATCGGTGGATACGCCAAGACGGACTTCATCTACGACCTGAAGCCGGCCGGAAATACCGACAGCTTCATCCCAGCGACAATCCCCATCCCAGCACCCTCGAGCATTAACAACTCGACGATCTCCGTCAGGGCGACACGCGTAAACCTTGACTTCCTCGTTCCCACTAAATCGGGTGACAGCTTCAGGTTCTTCCTTGAAATGGACTTCTTCGGTACCACAGCAACCACGCCCACGCTGCGCCATGCCTACGGCCAGGCAAAGAACTTCCTGGTCGGCCAGACCTTCTCGAATTTCATGGATCCTGACGCCGGGGCGGATACGCTCGACTACCAGGGACCAAACGCTATGGTCTCTATCCGCAACCCTCAGTTCCGCTACAGCCTGCTTGTGGCAAATAAGACCACCTTCAGTATCTCGGCCGAGAAGCCGACTTCGGACGTACTCTTTACGACCCCGGAGTTTAACGCTGAGCCGAACAGCCCCTCTCCTGATGGGACTCTGAGGTTGCGACGGGAATGGGAGGGGGGACACGCACAACTGTCTGCCTTGTTCCGGAGCGTTGCGGCATTTCTGCCCGACGGCCGGCATGAGGCGGTCTTCGGCTGGGGCTTCAACTTCGCGGGCGCCGAACGCTTTTGGGGGAAAAATACCGTGGTGTACCAGGCGGCCTATGGCAACGGTATCGAGCGCTACATCAATGACACGTCCGGGCTGGGCATCGATGCTGCCGTCAGCAGCCTGCAGAACCCTCACATTCAAGCGTTGCCGGTGGTGGCGACATACGGATCATTGCAGCACTTCTGGTCGGAGCGAGTGCGTTCCAGCGCGTTCTACAGCTTCGTGCAGGTCCAGAACACCGAAGCCCAGCTCGGTGGAGCGTACCATCAAGGAAATTACACAGGAGGCAACCTTATCTGGAATCCCTTTGGTTCACTCACGGTGGGCGGCGAGTTTCTATACGGCTGGAGAGACAACAAAGACGGATCAACGGGCAATGCACCCAGGTTCCAGATCAGTGCGAAGTATAACTTCGTGCGAAACGAATACGCGGGCGAGGGGCATTAGTGCGCCAAGTTAGTGAAAAACATTGAGATACGAGCGTGTCGGATTCTCTGTACTGGGAAGCGACGAGGAGCTTATTGGTAGCTGAAAGGAGAAATGGCGATGAACATAGTAGGTAGGAAATGTGTCTGGTCAGTTTTTGTGACGACCACGGCTTGCTTGGCCCTTAGCCTGAGCCTGAGCGCACAGGTGGAGACAACAACTAAGACAACGGCAGGGTACGCTAACGTTGTAACCAAGGTCGAACGAGGTGAAGTCGTGACCGTCTCGGGCAACGACCTGGTCGTCAAGATGGCGGATGGCACTCTCCGCAATTTTGAAAATGTGCCCGCGAGTGCCAGAGTGACCGTAGATGGTAAGCAACTCGGCATTCACGATCTAAAGCCGGGAATGAAGCTCCAGCGAACCATCACTACAACCACAACTCCCATGACCATCACGACCGTAGAGACGGTTAAAGGGAAGGTTTGGGCAATCAACCCGCCAGTGAGCATTATCTTGACGCTTGAGGACGGCAAGAACCAGCAGTTCAAGATTCCCGAGGACCAAAAGTTTGAAGTGGATGGACAGATGGTCGATGCTTTCGCAATTCGCAAGGGCATGAACATCACTGCCACGAAGATCACGGAGCAGCCCGCCGTTGAAGTCACTCAAACGAAGACAGTGACAGGCGTGGCTGCGCCGCCCGCGGATGTACCGATTTTAGTCGCGGAGGGAGGCGAGGAGGCGGTGCCGCTTCCAGCAGCCGAACCAGCTGCAGCACCGCCAGCAGCAGCGCCAGAGCCCTCGAGTGGCTTGCCGACGTGGCTGATCTGGTTGGTGGTTCTTGTGGTATTGGCTGCAATCATCTGGTGGTATATGAGCCGGAAGAACCGCTCGGCTTGATGATCGCTAAACACACTTCACCGGGGTCGTCACTTCCTGGTCCCGACTTCTCGGTTTGGATGTGATTGTGACTGTGCTTCAGGCTGTCGGCGGCCCGCCTGAGAGCCTTGCCGTGAGCTTCTGGCAGACAGACTGAGGCACATCCAATCCCACCGCTTCATTTTGCCGCTGGCCTGTGATCGAGCCACTCTGGCACCGCCACTTCGACATTTGTGCGTAAGAGGATAGGGCAATACGGGGCTAGGGATTTTCCTAGTTGCTCGTAAGATAGCCGATTCCGATAATTAAGGGCATCAGTCCGAAGATGGTGCTGAACGCCTGCTCGGGAGGATTACCGTGCGCTGGGACGCTAGTATCCGAAGTTTCAGCTGGCTTGAAAGATTATTGCTGATCTTCGGGATGTTACTGGTTTCGATCTATCTCGGCAATCGGACCTACAGCGCTGTTTACTCGCACGCCAGCCTGGAGAGCTTCTGGGTCTCGCAAGCTTCTGCCCAAACAGCAGTCGAAGTAGATCCTCAACCACAGAGTGGCCTGCCCGACTTACGCCTCTGGTCAGAAAAGCGCATCAAGGCGTACCAAGCGAGCCTGCTCGTGAACGTCCCGCCACCATTGGGGGTTCTCGATATCCCCTCGCTTCAATTGCAGGTCCCGATTCTGGAAGGAACCGACGATCTGACATTGGACCGAGGAGTCGGGCACATCACTGGCACCCCGTGGCTTAGTGACGGCGGAAACATTGGAATCGCGGGACATCGCGACGGGTTCTTCCGCGCACTTAAGGATATTCACGTCGGAGACACGATCAATCTCCATTCGCAGCAGGGCAACACACATTATCTGGTTGACGAGATCCAGATAGTCTCACCCGACGACGTCTCCGTTCTCGAGCCGCGGGCTAAATCTTCCCTGACTTTGGTGACTTGTTATCCATTCTACTTCGTTGGAAGTGCTCCTTTGCGTTACATCGTGCATGCGATGGTTGCCGATACGAACAACTGACATTTCTGAGCGGCCGGACATCGCGGCGAAGACGCAAGCAAACGAACGGACTGACTAACTTCAGTTTGGTCGTGAGAGCTGTTGGAACCAAGGTGTATTCAACTAGTTCGACCCGGAGGAACAACAATGAATTCCCGCAACATGATCAGAATAAGCTTGATAGTCGTGGCTGTGATGTTATGTCTCGCGTTCGCAGTCTCGACCGTCGCACAAGTTCAAACTCAAACAACCACTACGGCCGGCCCAGCGACAAAGACCATCACGATCGAGCATGGTGAAGTCGTTGCAGTCGAAGGGAACAATCTTTTCGTCAAGATGCCTGACGGCACTCTTCGCGACTTTCCCAACGTCCCCGCGAGCGCCAGAGTCGACGTGGATGGCAAGCAACTTAGTGTCCACGAACTCCAGCCCGGCATGAAACTACAACGTGCAACCGTAGTCTCAACAACGCCCTATGTCGTCACAACCATCCAGACCGTCACCGGCAAAGTTTGGCACGTGAATCCGCCGGTCTACGTCATCCTCACTTTGGAGAATGGCGAGAATCAAGGTTTCAAGATCCCCGACGGCCAGAAGTTCACGGTAGACGGCACGGAGACGGACGCTTGGGGCCTGAAGAAGGGCATGAACGTGACCGCAACCAAGATTGTGGAGACGCCGGTCACTTCTGTGTCGCAGCATACGCAGGTGACCGGAACAATTCCGGCTAGCGGGACTGTGCTGATTGCTAAAGGAGCGCCGACTCCGGCGGGGAGTGCCGAAGGAACCACCACTACTGCTTCGACCACTGGTTCGACGCAATTGCCGAAGACGGGGAGTGAATTGCCTCTTCTCGGAATTATTGGGTTGCTCTCGATGTCCGGTGCACTTGTGAGCAGGGTCGTTCGTCGGATTCGAAGCTAGGTGGTGTTTGATTGTCAGACATGATCGGTGCCTAATCGATGGAGAAGGGCCGACACTTCTCTGGTGGAGGAGGAGGAGCGGCCCTTTTCTTGGCGTGAAGGAGCAGGTCCATTCGAGCGAGAGCAGGGTTTGCTTAGAATAACGGCGAGCTGCCGGCAACGATACACGAAAGCTGCCCTTTGCACTGCCTAACCCCCGCTCTACCGTCAGGCTGGAGTAATGTGTAAATTGGTTTCGCCTTCTCCCATGGAGGGTCACGATGAAACAAATGGCCCGACTGATCGTTCTCATCGTTTTCTTACTCGTCCCGCTCGAGTTGGTTATTGCTCAAACGCAGCCGAATCAGAAGAAGGCGGCCACTTCCCAAAAGCCAAAGAGCGAAAGCCTGGAGCTTGGCAGATCCTATGCCGCGTTGCGCCCTGAGCAAAAACGGCTGATAGACGACTTCATTCGCCACTACAACGCCACCACCGGGAGCGACCTTGTCGCCGAACAGGCCTACGACAACGCTCGACTGTCCATCCGCACCACGTTCGACGCTGTGACCCATGCGCTGCTGAACGCTAAAATGACCGATGCGCAAGGCAAGAGCCTGGGTCGCGCGATTGACCTGGTGGAAGCCGTTGACCAAGTGATGGGCGAGGAATCCGGCGTAGGCGGCGACCTCCAGTTCCGCCTGTATGTGTACCTGAAGCCCGACGCGGTGGACATCCTGGGCCGCAGTCAGGAGTTCTTTCACGATAAGGACAACAGCGTGTATCACAAGGGCTTTCCCGTTTGTTACAGGCTGAAGAACGGACCTCCCTCGATTCAGTTCTCCATTTCGCGCGACCATAAATTGGCCGACATTGATGTCGACTACCGCTCTTCCGGCTTTCCTAAGGCGCTCGTCAATGGACACTTGAGCGCTTCCAACTCGGACGTCCGCGCGGGAAACAACCTGGACCGCCATGACGGCCGCTGGTCCGGCCTCAATGGCTGGTGGCGCGACGTCTTTGGACAGCTCGGAAGTGGCGGAAAACCGCCAAAGGAGAACGCCACTGAGCGCCTCGGGAACATTCCCTTGAATCCCGGCGTGAAAGCCGATCAGGGCGTCGATAAGAGCGCACACGATTTCCTGCAAAGCTGGGTAGTGGGGAAAGAACCAAATAAGTCGGTCGCCTATTTCTCGCGCCTCAGCTATCCGTGTTTGGAGGTGGTGGCGCAGAAGAGCGGGCAACCCGTGCCGCCGGGCATGATTCGGCTGCGCACCATGATGGCGATGCAGAAGTTTAGCGATAGCACTGGCACGGTAAATTCCGTTGCCGAGGTGTTCGAGCCTGCCGACAAATGGTCGCAATTAAAAGCCGGCAAAGAACGCATATGCATCGGAATTCCTGCTAGTGAGTGTGCCGGCAGACATGGGACCAGACGAGGAATGCGTTGCCACACCGAACGACGATACGAGCAAAGGCTCCAAAGAGAAATACTTCGCCACTGCTTTTCGCGGAAAACAGGGAGACAGCCGGAACAAGGTTATGTCCCTGCTTTGGGCTCAGGAGGGCGACTACTGGAAAATCGTTGCCATCCGCATCGAAGACAGCAGTGATGCGGGCATCGTCCCAAAGAACGCTGCAGCTCAGGCCGTACCCGCAGTGGAAGAACCGCGGAGCATTGCCGGTGATCCCGCCGCCGTAAAAGACATCACGAAGTTCTACCAGACTTGGATCGTGAAACGGGATGTTGCCCAAGCTTCCGCCTTTGCGTCACCGCGCTCCTACCATGTGTCTCGCGGCACCCTCGGAGGACCAGAAGAAATTGACGCCCATCGCCAGAATCCAGTCTGGGACTGCAGCAGCCGCTCGCAAGAATTCCATCCGGCGCGAATCTCTCGGACATGATGTCGAGTCTGCAGCCCGAAAATGACCTTCTGCGCCCAGTTCAGCAGGAAAACTCGAATGCTTTTGCGATCATGGCCGTACCAGACCAGAAAGCCAATAGCTTTCTCTGCCAACATCGTCAGATGCCCGAAGTTTCTCCGGAGTTGAAGCCCTCTGATGCAAAGTACGGAACCTATTACTTGAGCGCGAGCCGACTGAACTATGGGGAAGAGCAATCACCCGCTCTTCTGCTGTTGTGGACCAAAGAGGACGCGAGTTGGAAGGTTGTTGCTTGGGCCGTGGAACTTCCGTAAGTCCCGCGGAAGCGCGAAAGGATAAGAGCAAGCCAATGCAAATCAGCAAACGTACTCTGAAGATCGCTGGAATCGTTGTTGCGGCAGTGGTGGTAATCCTTATCGCACTTCCGCTTTTCATCAACGTCAACAGCTTCCGTCCGAAAATCGAGTCGGAGGTGACGAACGCATTGGGTCGGCCAGTAACGCTGGGAGAGATGAGCCTTTCGCTTTTCGGCGGCAAAGTCGGCGTGGAGAATGTCAGCATCGCCGACGATCCGGCCTTTAGTAAGTCGCCGTTCATAACGGCGAAGTCGTTGGAAGTTGGCGTCGAGTTGATGCCGCTCATCTTCTCCAAGCAACTCAACGTAACGGGGATCGTGCTGGACGAGCCTCAGATCACGTTGCTCAAAGCCTCCAATGGAACCTGGAACTTTTCCAGCCTCGGCGGGGCCAGTAAAAACAACCCCGCTGAACCAGCAAAGTCGGGCGCGCCCCAAAGCCTCTCGATCGCCAAGCTGGAGATCAAAGATGGAAAGCTGGCAGTCGGCAAAGCCAACTCCACTGCGAAGCCGCAGGTATACGACAAGTTAAACGCGGAAGTTAAGGACTTCTCGTTCACTTCTCAGTTCCCGTTCGAGTTGACCGTCAACCTGCCCGGCGGCGGCAATGCAAGCCTCGCGGGCAAAGCGGGACCGATCAATCCGCAGGATTCGGCCAAGACTCCTTTCGACGCCTCAATAAAGGTGAAGAACCTTGACCTCGCGGCCTCGGGCTTCATCGATCCGGCAAGCGGCATTGGCGGTTCCGCCGATCTTGAGGGAACGTTGAACTCAACTGGCAGTCAGGCCAAGGCGGCGGGCGCAATCACCTGCGAAAAGCTCAAGCTTTCGCCCAAGGGCTCGCCGGCCCCGAAAGCGGTGACCATCAAATACGCAATCGACGACGACCTCGACCGACAGGCCGGCACCATCACCCAAGGGGACATAGAATTCGGCAAAGCTGTGGCCCACCTCACCGGCGGATTTCAGACCCAGGGTGAAACCCAGGTGATGAACCTGAAGCTCAGCGCCCCGGACATGTCGGTCGATGAACTGGAATCGATGCTCCCAGCTCTTGGCGTAGTGCTTCCTTCAGGATCGAAGTTGAATGGAGGAACACTGTCTGCCGACTTGGCAATCACCGGCCCGCTCGACAAGCTCGTGATCGCCGGCCCCGTGCGGATGTCGAACACGAAATTGGCCGGTTTCGATATGGGTGCGAAGTTGGGAGCTTTGTCAGCCTTCAGTGGAAAGGCTCCCTCGAACCCCGATACGACCATTCAGAATGCCAGCTTGAATGCGCACATTGCTCCTGAGATGACGAGGGCCGACGCCATCAACGTGACGATATCGTCCCTCGGCGTCGTCACCGGCGCCGGCACGATCAGCCCGAACGGGGCACTCGATTTCCAGATGATTGCCGAGCTGCAGGGCAACAAGGCCGAGGCACTGTCGGCTGTGACCGGGCGGAGTGGCGGTGGAGGAGGTGTGCCTTTCAGGATTCAAGGGACAACATCCAACCCAAGCTTTGTTCCCGACGTAGGGGGTATGGCTGCTAGCGCTGCAAAGGGGGCGATACAGCAATCTGTCTCTGGCAAGACAGGCGGTGTTGGGGCAGCGGGGATTTTACCCAGGAAGAAGCCGAAATAGCGCTGCGCACATCCCTCTTCTCGGCTTTAGCCTGTGGGTGGGCGTAGAAGGCCGATAGCTTTCTGTACACCGCTGAATATGAGGTAAATGACTTGCTGTTTTCTGGTCTGACGATCACATTTCTCAAGGAGTTCGGATTCGGACTATGGCTAGCATTGCCTTTGTTCCTGACTCTGGCCGCGGTTATAGTCGGTTTGGGACTGCTAGTGGGAAAGAAGGAAGGGTGGTCGCGATTCGACAGTTTCTACTGGTCCTTTGTCACCGCAACCACCGTAGGCTACGGCGATTTCCGGCCGGTACGCAGGGTATCAAGGGTAATTGCCATCGCAATCGCCCTGCTAGGGCTGACCATGACAGGCATTCTGATTGCGGTGGCAGTCCACGCAGGCACCGTGGCGCTGGCCGTGCATGATGCCGCGGTGAATTCGCGATAGTTTCCAGGTCCAGGCAGTTTTCCGATTTCCTTGTTCTGCCAGTGCGCAGCAAGATTCGATTCTTGGGAGGACTCAGACAATGACGACCGAAACATCTGCAACGGAAAATGCTTACATCGCCCGGGCGGTCGAGGCGTCCATTAACATCGGCCTGGTTGCCTTGCTCGCCGCCGTATGTCTCCTGATATTGGCCCCCTTTGTTCCTATTGTTGCCTGGGGCATTATCATCGCCGTGGCTTCTTATCCTGTCTTTCTAAAGCTACAGCACGCAACGGGACGAGGTTGGGCAGCCGCTATCTGGACCATTCTCCTGCTGGCCGTGTTGATCATTCCGGTTGTTCTGCTGGCCAACAGTATGGTGGGGGGCGTCCAAAGTTTAATGGGCCACCTGGACGCAGGAACGTTCAGCGTTCCGCCTCCTCCGCCGAACGTCGAAAGTTGGCCTCTTATTGGTGCTCCTTTGAACCGAATCTGGAGCATGGCCTCGAACAACTTAACCGAGGCTGTGAAACTCTTCACGCCTCAGATCAAGACTTTCCTGCCTAAGCTACTTTCTGCGACTGCCGGCATCGGCCTAACCGTGCTGCAGTTCTTCTTTTCGATTCTCATTGCGGGAGCATTGCTGGCGAAGGCCCAGAGCGCCGCAGAAGTAGCGCGCGCGTTTGCCAACCGACTCTTTGGCGAGCGAGGCGCTGAGTTCCAGAACCTGGTTGGTTCTACCATCCGCAGTGTGACTTCTGGCATTCTCGGGGTAGCACTCATTCAAACCGTGCTGGCTGCAATTGGTTTTCTCGTCGTGGGATTGCCGGGAGCGGGCTTGTGGGCGGTGATTTTTCTCATTGCCGCTGTCCTGCAGATCGGGATCCTTGTACTCATCCCCGCAGTTGCCTTCGTCTTCGCTACCACCACAACCACCACGGCCATTGTCTTTCTCGTTTGGTGCGCGTTCGTCGGTTTGTTGGACAACGTGCTGAAGCCCATACTGCTGGGCCGTGGGGCCTCTGTTCCGACCGCCGTGGTTTTCCTCGGCGCCATCGGAGGGTTCGTTCTGATGGGGATTATTGGCCTATTCGTCGGCGCAATCGTTTTGTCGGTCGGTTACAAACTGTTTCTCGCTTGGATCGAGCCCAACAATGCCAACCCAACCGACACCGCGAGCGCGTAGAAGGCAAAGGGTGGTGATCCAGTTTCGGGTCGTCCATTAGTTTCGATACCTGCGACACCTTTGGCGCTAGGCTACCACCAACCTCATTCGCGGAGCAGCCGTAGCATGACCGCCTAACGAGCTTCACCAACCAGATCGGCGTTCGCCGGCAGCAGCATTCCCCCGTCACATAGGCCCGAAAACGTGCTTTGCTGGATTCTTCCGAGCTAAGTTGTTGATCTTCTTTGTTTTCAGGCGGCGGAGAAGCACTCATAATCCGTAGGTTCGCAGGTTCGAGTCCTACCGCCGCCACCAAGTCCTCTAGAGCACACCTATTTCCGAGCCTCTTCGCCTGTGATACGCTTACGCTCATCAGCTCCAACGGCGATGCCAGGTCGCTCAGGATGTGTCCGATTATCCCTAAAGCGGCGCTACTGCTGGACACGCAGAGATCGCTTTTATGCGTCCTTCACAAATCCGGACTTTGATCTTCGTATTGTTGTTGCTGGGTTTTACAACCTGGGCGATCCCGACCGCGGCCGATTTCATCATTGAGTACAACTGGTGGAAAGAGGTCGCACAGGTGGACACGTGGGTCAGCATGCTGTGGTACAGCATTGCCCCCGCGGCAATTGGCAGCCTACTGGCGTTCATCGCATTCTACGTAGCTCATGCGCGTGGGCTGCACTTCGCCGGCATACGTCAGCGCGATTTCCCCACATACTCTCGCCTGGTTCCGGTGGGTCTGGCGCTGGTCGCGATTTGGTTCGCGTCCGCCGCAATTGACTTCTGGACGGTCATGCGCTTTTTCGGATCGCGAGGAATTACTGCTCCTCCGGACGCCTGGCAGGACCATGTCTTCTCGCACCCGTTGCCGTTTTACCTTTTCGACCTACCGTTCTATTCAGACCTGCTGGGCTTCCTGTTTGGGTTGGCGATTCTTTCGGCGCTGTTGTTCTGGGGTACGGCCCGTGGCTGGCAGTTGTCAGAGCGGATTCGCTATGGCCAGCGGATCGATGGATCGAACAGGCCCATTGATTTTGGCGCGTACCTGCGCTTGCCGGGCGCCACACGCACGTCGTTTATGCGCGTGCTTGCTGTGATTTTGCTGCTTGGCTTTGCAGCGTGGGTTTATCTAGGCAACTTTGAGCTGCTGCTGAACACTCACGCTTTCATGACCGGCGCCGATTTCGTGGACGAAAAGGTCACCCTTCCATTGCGCTGGCTGCTTATTGTTTCCGCGTTGGCAGCGCTGCCGCTGGTTTGGCTTTCGAAGTTCAAGCAGGCCGCTGTCCTGGTGGTGTCGTGTTTTGTATTGCAATTGGCGGTGCCCGCTGTGGTTCGCGCCGTCTACGTGCGTCCGAACGAGATTTCCATCGAACGGCCTTACATCGAGCGGCACATCGAGGCGACCACCTCGGCGTTTGGCTTGAATCGAAACGCTACCGAGAGTCCCTTCACGCCATCCGGTCAGGGCGTCGTCGATCCCGTCCAGGACGCGACCCTGCTCTCCAATGTGCGGCTATGGGACCTGCGTGCTTATGGCGCTACCATCACGCAGATTCAAGCGCTACGTCCTTACTACACGTTTCCCGACACCGATGTTGATCGCTACTTCATCGACAGCAAGATTAAACAGGTCTTGCTGTCTCCCCGCGAGATTGACGTCACACAATTGTCGGCCGAAGCGAGCGAGAGTTGGATCAACCCTCGTTTCATTTACACACATGGCATTGGCGCGGTAGTAGCCGAGGTCAACAAGATTACGCCGGATGGCCTGCCCGTCCTGCTCATCGAGAACGCACCGCCGGAGATCAAGTCACCGGGGTTTAAGTTGACCCGTCCGGAAATCTATTTCGGCGAGAAAACCCAGGATCCTATCTTTGTTCACACGGCTAGGGAAGAGTTCGATTATCCGTCGGGCGATCAGAACAAGTATTCGACCTATCAAGGCACCGGTGGCTTTCCGGTCGGATCTTTCCCTCTAAAACTCGCTGCGGCGATTTCCCAGGGCGAGCCGAACATCGTTTTTACGGGGTACCTGACCGGGCAGAGCCGCATGATGATTTACCGCAAGGTGCAGGCGCGATTGGCACATCTAGCTGGTTTCCTGCATTGGGACCCGGATCCGTACATGGTCATCACGGATGACGGCAGATTGGTCTGGATGGTAGACGCCTACACGTCGTCGCTCTCACATCCGTATTCGGCAGCCCTGCCGGTGGCCGGCATCGACGAAGGCGCGAACTACATTCGCAACTCGGTGAAAGCCACGGTAGATGCCTACACAGGGGAAATGTCGCTGTATGTATTCGATCCGACCGACCCCATTATTCAGGCTTACCAGAAGCTGTTCCCAAAGTTATTTCGCCCAGCGTCAGAGATGCCCGCCGATTTACGACGCCATGCCCGATATCCGGAAGCGTTGTTTCGCACGCAAGCGGAAGCCTATCGGGTATTTCACATGCGCGACCCTCAGGTGTTCTACAACAAGGAAGATATTTGGGAGATCGCACGCGATTTGTTCGGGCAGTCTGGACAACCGGAACCCTTGGCGCCAACCTACGTCGTGGCCACGTTGCCTGGGGAAAAACAACCAGAGTATCTGCTAATACTACCGTTCAGCCCCAGGGGCAAGGACAACTTAATTGGATGGATGGCGGCTCGATGCGATGGAGATCAACTAGGGAAACTGATCTTCTATCAATTGCCGAAGCAGCAATTGATGTACGGGCCGATGCAGATTGAATCCCGCATCGACCAGGACCAAACGATTTCGAAGGACCTTACTTTGTGGAACCAGCAAGGCTCGCGCGTGTTGCGGGGCAGTATCATCGCGCTCCCGGTGACTGGCGGCTTCCTATACCTGGAGTCCATTTATATTCAGGCCACCGAAGCCCGCATGCCGCAGCTCAAGAAGGTGGTCTTGGCGATGGGCGATCGCCTGATTTATCGCGACACGTTCGACGAGGCGCTAGCAGACCTGACCGGAGGAGCTGCTCCGCCAGTAGTTGTTGCCGCTCAAACGCCGGCTACACCAGGCAGCGCGACAGTGGCTCCATCGCTGGCCGAGCGCATCCACCAGCTCCGCGATCAAGCTGAACAACTGGCGCGGGAGCTGGAGAAGCTAGAAAAGGAAACCGTCAAGAAGTAGGTCCGCGACCGGCAGGCGGATAGCGCAAGCTTGAATTGAGGATTCGCGGCTCCGCCCGCCGTTCGCTGATTACGCGGCTCGACCGGGTTTGCGCGAGCCGGTGGATGGCTCTGCTGAACTCTGGTCATTGGCTGCAACGTTGATGTCCTGAGACAGTTCAGTGAGTTTTTCGTCCGTCGCCTTCTCTTCGTCCAGCGTCTGCTGCAGGAGTTTGAGGTGACCGGTTTCGCCCAATAACTGCGCAAACGAGCAAACCGTTCCGTAGGCCGCAATTTCATAGTGTTCGACGCGCTGGGCCGCGCCGATCAGGGCCGCATCCATGACGTCGCCTTCAAAGTCGTCGTCGATAACCTCGGAGCCCTCTTCAATCAGACCCTCCATGCCGGCACATTTCTTGCCGCTGGAGCGTTCGCCCAAGGCCTCGAAGATTTGTTCCAAGCGCTCAACGTGACCCCGAGTCTGCTCCAGATGCTCGGTAAAACCATCGCGCAACTCTTCCGAGTTGGCAGCTTTGGCCATTTTCGGAAGCGCCTTGGTTAGCTGTTTCTCGGCGCTGTAAAGGTCTCGTAATTCGTCCACATAAAGTCCGCGAAGTGAATTTTTCGTTGTTGCCATGACATTACCTCCACTGTCGCTGAGACTACGGTCCCACATGGGGCCAAGCTATCAGGAGAATGCCGTAGCGAGGGCTTTCAATGTCCTGATTCGAAGGCTTCATCGGCAAACCAGAAAAGAATCGGTGAACGGTGCGTGTACAAAATTCATGGATGCGCTCGTGTACGTGCATTTCAGGTGAAGGAGGGGAATTCGCGTTTGAAAGCAGATGTAGGCGGCGGCCCGATCTATGACATGGGAGTTTACTGCATCAATGCCGCCCGCTACTTGTTCCGGGCGGAGCCGGAAGAGGTAATGGCCTGGAACACCGGCCACGAGAGCAAGCGTTTTCGCGAGGTACCGGCGACCACAACCGCTGTGATGCGCTTTCCGGGTGAAAGAATTGCGTCCTTTACGTGCAGCTTCGGGATAACCGATCGGTCAACTTTCGAGGTCGTTGGAACCAAGGGCACGGTCAAAATGGAACCGGCCTACGACATGGTGGAGACGCTCAAAGCAGAAATGACGGTGGGGAAGAAGACCACTCGACGGTCATTTCCGAAACGCGATCAGTTCGCTCCGGAGCTAATGTATTTTTCCGATTGCATCCTGACCGACAAAGAACCCGAGCCGTCAGGCCGCGAGGGCCTGGCTGACGTACGAATTATTGAGGCAATTCTGGAGTCGGCTGAAAGCAACCGACCAATAGCTGTAAAGCAGACAGACATTAGCGCGCGTCCGCACATGAAACAAGAGATGGCCAAGCCTGCAGTATCCAGGCCGCGACTCGTAAAGGCGGAGCCTCCAGCAGCGTAATCCTTACATCGCAAGACGAATCGCTGGCTTGCACTCATCAGAGTACGGCCAATTCCTCGTATGGCTACGGGCAATGCCCGATAGTTGCCTTTCCCACCCAAGGCTATCTTGGGTAAGGGCGTTGTTTTTTCCGCCAACCACGAGCACGGCGAGTTTCCGCACTGGAAACCGCCTGGGCGCGGGACATTTGAGTGACAATGCATTGAGCCAGCGCCGACCAAGTTCGGAGATTGCGCAACTCTATGGTCTCATCGCCGGTATTGCGGCGGTGGTGGCTCTTTACTTCGCGCGCGGGGTATTGGTTCCATTCGCCCTGGCCATGCTCCTGAGCTTCGTACTGACGCCACCGGTCAAGCAACTACAACGGCTTCGATTCCCCCGGGTTCCTGCTGTAATCCTCGTCGTATTTGTGGCAGTGGCCGGTGCTGTATTTGTCGGGTTCGTGGTGACCAATCAGCTCGTGGATGTCACCACCCAACTTCCGACCTACCGCGCCAACATACAAAGGAAGCTGACATTTCTGCACGACGGAGGCAGCATTGGCGTTGTTAAAGCCATGGAGGCGGTCACCGAGTTGGGCGCGGAAGTTGTGGAAACGCTGCCCGGAGCGACTGCGCAGCAAAGTATTCCGCGAACCGGCAGGAATTCCACCGCCCTGAAGCACGGCGAGCCGGTGGAAGTACGGGTCATACAAACCCCGAGCAGTTCCTTGGAAGTCTTACTTTCGCTGATTGCGCCGTTGGGCATTGCGGCGGTGGTGCTGGTCTTCACTATTTTCATTCTGCTGCGGCTCGAGGATCTGCGAAATCGGTTTATCCGGCTGGTGGGGCATAACCACATCACGCTGATGACGCAAGCCCTGGATGATGCCAGCCAGCGCATATCGACGTACTTGTTTCTCCAGTTCGTCGTGAACTCCGTCTACGGAACGGTGATCGGATTAGGGTTGCATTTAATCGGGCTGCCGAATGCCCTATTGTGGGGCGTGATCGCAACCGTATTTCGGTTTGTCCCCTATATTGGATCGCCGATCGCGGCATTTTTGCCGATCGCGTTATCCATGGCGGTTTTTGATGGCTGGACAAAGTCGCTGACGATCCTCGGCTTCTTTCTGGTCGTCGAGATCGTGGTTGCAAACTTCGTTGAGCCGCTGTTGTATGGCTCGAAGACGGGAATTTCTTCACTCGCAATACTCGTGGCGGCCATTTTCTGGACGCTGCTGTGGGGACCGGTCGGGCTGGTACTCTCCACTCCTTTAACCGTATGCCTGGTCGTAATCGGCAGGCACGTACCGCAATTGGAGTTTCTCCATGTCCTGTTGGGAGACGAGCCGGTACTCACACCGGAACTGCGCTTTTATCAACGTATGCTGGCATCCGACCTGGGAGAGGCTCGCCAGGTACTGGAACAATGTCTGCAATCGTCGAGCCTGCTGGAACTGTACGACTCGGTGGTGATTCCGGCGCTGAGCATAGCACAACGCGACCGGCAACAGAACGATCTGGACGAAGGAGCCGCAGAAACCATCTACCAGAACACGCGCGAGATGTTAGATGAGCTCAGCGAGGAGCACCGGGAGCCGCAGAAGCTGGACGCTGATTCGGTTACGGAGGAACACGACGCATCCGCTGGATATGGATACAAAATCGTTTGCATACCCTCGAGGACGGGCGCAGACGAAACCGTTGCAAGCATGCTGGTTCAGTTGCTGGAGCGTGAAGGCCGGCAGGCAGCGTGCATTCCGCTTCGGTCATCAGTGGAAATGCTCGCCCAACTGGCAGCTGCAGGTCCCGATGTGGTGGTCGTCTCGGCGTTGCAACCTTTCGGACTGACGCATGCGAAGCGGTGGGTTGCTCAAGTACGGACGCAGCTCTCAGGTGTGCGCCTGGTGATCGGTTTGTGGAACTTTACTGGCGAAATTGGTGGGTTGTTCGCCGGTCTCGGTTCCCAGGCGCAGGGGGCCATTGTTCCCAGCCTGGCGGCGGCATTGAACGCCCTCAAGCAGACGAATCTCGAGCAGCCGACCAACGAAGGGCTTTCACCGGGTGAGCACGAAGCGATTGCTTTGCGCTGAAGTTCAGGCGGTGCGACTTCAGTGAGGCATCGAAGTAATGATTCGTCGATGCCTGCACCGCAGACCTTGGTTACGCGGCGTTGCGTTGGCCGCTTCGGGGCTTGGCGGCTTTCTTCGGGGGTTGACTCTTACCCTTGGTTCGAACTGCCTTCATCGCCGACTGGTGGCGAGAAGCAGAACTCCGTGAGGCTGCCGCACTGCGTCCCTGCCGACTGAGACTTTTCTTCGAAGCAGCCGAGTGACTTTCCGCTTGAGCGCCTACGAGATGGCGCGCGAGCGTGTACCTGAAACTTTACGGTCGCTCGTTGACTCGCCCTTGCGAAGATCGTGTTGGGCTTTTTTACGAACCTGGGACAACCGCGACAGTCCATCCATCTTCTATTCTTCGCGCGCCGGATGGCGAAGCCCGCGAAGCTCAGATGGCCGCTTTCGTCAAAGACTTAAAGAAGATCGCGAGGCTGCTTCGGTCCGACCGATGATAATAATGTCGGCGTCGCGTCAGACATAGAAACTCACGCGGCCGCTGCAGATGATCGCTGGTTGCTAAAAGGTCGAAGCCAGCTTTTTCGGCCAGTCAGGATGACATCAAGAATGCGGCCATTTCGGACGCGAATGGAATACGATTGCACTACTATCTGGGGGCTGGCTAAACGTTCCTGAAACCGCTGGCTGGTGAACACGCATGAAATATCGCATCACGTCTGATGGAGTTCTGGAGACCGGACTCTCAGGCTTCGATCTGATCAACTTTCCCATGTTGAACAAAGGAACCGCATTCACTGAGGCCGAGCGGACCGACTTCGCCCTGCACGGACTACTTCCCCCGCACATCGGCAGTCTCGGCGATCAGGCGGCACGCCGACTGAAGGCGCTGCGTGACTTTGAGACCGATTTCGAGCGTTATGCCTATCTGCGAGACCTGCAGGACACGAACGAAACCCTGTTTTACGCCGTGCTGGTACGCAACATTGAAGAGATGATGCCGCTGGTCTACACGCCGACCGTCGGCGAGGGATGCCAACGGTTCAGCGAGATCTGGCGCAAGCCGCGCGGCTTGTTCCTCAGCTACCCCATCAAGGAAAGAATTCCCGAGATCCTCGGGCACCATCGCTATGACGCGATCCGGGCGATCGTGGTCAGCGATGGCGAGCGCATTCTCGGACTCGGCGACCAGGGCGCCGGAGGCATGGGAATCCCCATCGGCAAGCTGGCGCTCTATACCGCCTGCGCCGGTATTCACCCTCAGGCTTGTTTGCCGATACTGCTTGATGTTGGTACCGATAACCGGGACCTCCTCGACGATCCGCTGTATGTCGGATGGCGTCATGAGCGGATACGTGGCGCCGAATACGATAATTTCGTCGAAGTTTTCATCAGCGCCGTGATCGCTCGCTGCGAAAATGTGTTGTTGCAATGGGAGGATTTTGCCGGCATAAACGCTGGCCGATTGCTTGAGCGCTATCGCGACCGGCTCTGTACCTTTAACGACGACATCCAGGGGACAGCGGCGGTGGCCACGGGGACTCTGCTCGCGGCCATCAACGTCACCGGTGTGCCGCTGATCGAGCAGCGCATCGTGCTCTTCGGAGCAGGATCAGCCGGCATCGGCATTGCCACGCTGTTGCTCACCGCGATGAAAGACGCCGGACTGAGCGAGGCGGAAGCACGTCGCCGTTTCTATGCCGTGGACAAAGACGGACTGCTGGTGGAAGGCATGGCGGACATACGTCAGGCGCAGCAGCTATTTGTGCAACCTCGTTCCGCGATTGCCGACTGGACACTGACGGATGGTAATCGCATCAGCTTGCTCGACGTGGCGAGGAACGCCAAGCCAACTACACTGATTGGAGTCTGCGGGCAACCCGGCGCCTTCACGCAGGAAGTGATCCGAGCGATGGCTGCCTCCGTTGAAAAGCCAGTGATCTTCCCCCTCTCAAATCCGACTTCGCGATGCGAAGCTACGCCGGAGGATTTGATGCAGTGGACTAAAGGACGCGCGCTCATCGGCACCGGCAGCCCGTTCGCGGCGGTGAACTGGAACGGTCGCGAAGTGCCGATCGATCAGACGAACAATTCGTACATCTTCCCCGGAATGGGCCTAGGTATCCTATCGGTCGATGCCCAGCGCGTCACAGACACCATGTTCATGGCCGCCGCCAAAGCTCTCGCCGAACTCTCTCCCGCACGTCAAAGTAGGTCCAGCCGGCTGTTGCCGCCAGTTTCGGAGCTTCGCTCGGTGTCGTTCGCGGTGGCCAAGGTAGTCGCGCTGCAAGCGATGAAGGATGGCGTTGCGAACTCCCTTGACGAGCGTACCTTGGAATCTCGCATCCGCGCCAATGTGTGGGAGCCGATCTATCTCCCGTATCGCTTCAACCCGGACTCATGAGAACTCAAGGTCAACCGGTTTGAGTGCAGACGATTTTTGCACGCATGAAGAGTCAACCGAATTTAGAATTCCTGCAGCCATGAACACTTTCCTTCTCGATCTTCGTTACGGATTGCGGAAACTTATTCAGTCTCCGGGGCTCACGGCGATAGTCGTGCTGACACTGGCGCTTGGCATTGGCGCGAACACGGCGCTATTCACCGTGGTCAAGGGAGTGCTGCTGAACCCGCTGGCCTACCCGCAGTCCGGTCAGCTAGTGGCGATCTATGAAAAGTACGAGAAGCCCGCCGGCTTCGAAAGTGCTCCCATCGAATACATGAATTTCCTCGATTGGGAGCGCGACAGCCGCTCGTTTGCCTCCATGGCCGCGTATCGGAATGAAGACTACAACTTCATCGGCAACGGCGAAGGCGAGCGCTTGAGCGGATACATGATTTCGTCCGGCTTCTTTAACACTCTCGGCGTGGTACCGGCACTTGGGCGCACGTTTCGCGTTGATGACGACCAACTCGGCGCCGCACCGGTCGTGGTACTGAGCGGTGGTTTCTGGAAGCGCAAATTCGGCTCCGCGCCCGACATCATCGGCAAACCGATCATCCTGAATGGAGCCGCGTACACCATCGTCGGAGTCATCCCCGATACGTTCAGTTTCTACGGCAACATGCGAGACGTGTACACGCCGATCGGACAGTGGCGCGACCCATCGTTCCGCGATCGCCGCATCTCGGTGAGTGCTCGCGCGTTCGGCAGGCTGAATCCGGGAGTCACGCTCGCCCAGGCACAATCCGAGATGGACGAGATTGCCCGCAACCTGGCCGTCGCTTATCCCCAAGCCGACGCAGGCAAGGGCATCAAACTGGTTTCGATGAAGGAGGACCAGGTCGGCAACGTCGAGCCTTTGCTGTTTGTGCTGCTGGCGGCGGTGGGATTTCTGCTGCTGATTGCGTGCGCGAATGTCGCGAACCTGCTGTTGGCACGTTCGGTCGCACGGTCGCGCGAGTTCGCGATTCGCTCGGCGCTGGGAGCGAGCCAGATGCGAATGATTCGCCAGCTTCTGACCGAGAGCATTGTGCTTTCCGCAGTCGGCGGAGCACTTGGCCTGCTGCTGGCATACTTGGGAACGAAGACGCTGCTGAAGAGTTTACCTGCGGCACTACCCAGAGCCGGTGAGGTTGCACTCGACTCCAAGGTATTGCTGTTTACGTTGGCGTTGTCGCTGCTAACGGGAGTGATCTTCGGGCTGGCGCCTGCTCTGAAGGCGACGCGGATGAACCTGCAAGAGGCGATGAACCAGAGCGGGCGCGGTTCGAGCGGCTTCCGTCATCGGCTACAGGGAACCTTCGTTGCGGTTGAGATCGCATTGGCGCTGGTTCTGCTGGTGGGTGCGGGACTGATGGTGCGGACACTGGCGGCGCTGTGGCACGTCAATCCGGGATTCAATCCCAGCCACGCGATCACCTTCAACTTGTCGCTGGCGGCAACGCCCACTACGACTTCCGCTGACACGCGAGCCCGCCTGCGCAACTTCGACGACAGGATGCGGTCGATTCCTGGCGTGCAGGCTGTGTCGGTCACGCTGGGCTCGCGTCCCATGATTCATGACTCGTCGCTGCCGTTCTGGATCGAAGGCGAAGCCAAGCCTGCTCACGACAGCGATATGCATGCGGCAACGTTCTTTCTGGTCGAATCAGGCTTTCAGCAGGCAATGGGAATCACGTTGCTGCGCGGACGCTTCGTAAGCGAACAGGACAATGAAAACACGCCCATCGTGGTTGACATTGACGATTCGTTCGCGCGTACGTATTTCCCGGGCCAGGACCCCATCGGGAAGCACCTCAACTTCACGGAGTTCAACGTGCAGGCTGAAATCGTCGGGGTCGTCGGACACGTGAAACAGTATGGACTCGATACCGATCCCAAAGGCACCATCGAGGCCCAATTCTTTTATCCCTTCATGCAGCTTCCCGAGAAGATCATGCCTCTGGTGGCAAAGTCGGTGGCAGTGGTGCTGCGTACGCAGGGCGACCCGACGGCGGTCATGGGAGAGGTTCGCGAGACGGTTAAGGAGATCGATCCGCGACAAGTGATTTACAACGTGCAGACCATGGATGACGTGGTGGCGACTTCTTACGCAGCGCGCCGGTTGACGATGATTTTACTGGGAGTGTTCGCAGGGTTGGCATTGGTGCTGGCCTGCGTCGGAATCTACGGCGTAATTTCCTACCTGGTCGGTCAGCGTACCCGGGAAATCGGCATTCGCATGGCATTGGGAGCGCAACGGCACGACATCCTTTATATGGTACTCGGAGAGGGAACGAGGATGGCGCTGATCGGCGCCGCGATCGGCATCGCCGCATCCTTAGCCTTAACGCGCCTGATGGCGAAACAACTGTTCGGAGTCAGCGCGCATGATCCGTTGACCTACGCGAGCGTCGCTTTCGTTCTCATGCTGGTGGCGATTGCCGCATGTTACGTACCCGCGCAGCGGGCGGTGCGCGTCGATCCCACGACGTCCCTGCGGCGGGAGTAAATTGGCAACCCCAGAGTCCGCAGGGTGACAGTGAAGGCCCCGCACCAAACTCCTCGACCAGCCTGGAGAGTTCCTGCTATCGTGCTAGTACGTTTTTGCCGTCACACCCTTAACGATTAGCTCGTCGAGCTTCTCTCCCTGGAGGAACTTGCTTTGCGAACCGCTGCGCTCGCCCTACTCGCTGCTTGTCTCTTTACCTCGGTCCTAGCACAGGAACAACCATCGAAACCAAGTCCGCAGCCGGCGCAGAAGCAAAGCGGATCGCAAAAAGCCACGACTGCCGCGGGAACGCCCGCAACTGACGCGCAGTCGGACGACAACGAAGCGCAGGGCCCGTGGAAGGGCATGCAATATCGCCTCGTCGGCCCCTATCGTGGCGGCCGAGTGGTAGCAGTGTCGGGCGTAGTGGGCCAGGACAATGTCTATTACTTCGGCGCTGTCGCCGGAGGAGTTTGGAAGACCACCGACGGCGGCCTCACCTTCAAACCCATCTTCGACAAAACGAAAGACGCCTCGCCCGCGATTGGCGCGATTGCTGTCTCCGAATCCGATCCGAATGTTATCTATGTCGGAACCGGCGAGGCCTGCATTCGCGGCAATATCGTCGGCGGCAACGGCGTGTACAAGTCGATCGACGCGGGTACGACGTGGAAGCTGGTCGGCCTGACCAACACTCACGCCATCGGGCGCTTAATCGTCAATCCCAGAAATCCTGATATCGCCTTTGTCGCTGCCCTGGGACATCCGTTTGCCGACAACGAAGAACGCGGCATCTTCCGCACCCTCGACGGTGGGAAGACCTGGCAAAAGGTCCTCTACAAGGACGCCAAGTCAGGCGGCATCGACATCACCTTCGATCCCACCAACGCCAACATCCTTTATGCGGCGCTGTGGCAAGCGAAGCGCACGCCCTGGAGCATGGATAGCGGCGGTCCCGGCAGCGGCCTCTACAAATCCATCGACGGCGGAACGACCTGGAAGGAACTCAAAGGTCACGGCTTGCCTGAAGGCGTCATTGGCCGCATCGGCGTGACCGTGTCGGGCGCCAATCCCAGTCGCGTCTATGCCGTCATCGAAGCTGACAAGGGAGGCATTTATCGCTCTGACGACGCAGGAGAGACCTGGCGCTTGATGACCGATGACCACCGCTTTCGGCAGCGCGCCTGGTACTACTCGCACATTTTCGCCGACCCGAAATCCGCCGATTCGGTGTACATCCTCAACACCGCGGTCTATCGCTCCAATGACGGGGGCAAGACGTTCAACCGCATGCGCGTGCCTCACGGTGATAATCACGGGCTGTGGATCGACCCCTCGAACCCGAAGCGGATGATCGAGGGCAACGACGGCGGCGCGACCATCTCTAGCAACGGCGGTGACAACTGGACCACCGAGTACAACCAGCCTACGGCACAGTTCTACCACGTAGTCGCTGACAACCGCTTTCCCTACTACATCTACGGCGCGCAGCAGGACAACTCAACCGTCGCTATCACCAGCGCGGGACTCGACGGCTACATCGATCGCTCGGATTGGTATCCCGTGGGCGGCGGCGAGAGCGGCTATATCGCGCCCGATCCGAACGACCCGAACATCGTCTATGCCGGTTCTTATGGCGGCGAGATCACGCGCTATGATCACCGCACTCGTCAGGAGCAGGCGGTGAATCCGTGGCCGATCAATCCCATCGGATGGGCCGCGGCCGACGTACGGCACCGCTTCCAGTGGACCGAGCCCATCGTCTTTTCGCCGCACGATTCCAAGACGCTGTACTTCGCGGGGGAAGTCCTGTTCAAGACCACAGACAATGGCATGAGCTGGACCATCATCAGCCCCGACTTGACGCGCAACGACAAATCGAAGGAAGCGGCGTCAGGCGGACCTATCACCAAAGACAACACGGGCGTCGAAGTATACGACACGATTTTTTCAGTGGTCGAGTCACCGGTGCAGAAAGATCTGATCTGGGCCGGAACCGATGACGGCCTTGTTCATCTCACTCGCGACGGCGGTCAGCACTGGGACAACGTCACTCCCAAGGCCATGCCCGAGTGGGGCACCGTGAGCATGATCGAGGCGTCTTCGCGCGATGCTGGCACGGCTTACCTCGCTGTGGAACGCCACAAGATGGATGACTTCGCCCCCTATGTTTTCAAGACCACCGACTTCGGCAAGACCTGGACCAAACTGATCGGCGGTCTTCCTGCCGGCAATTACGTCCACGCCGTGCGCACCGATCCCACTCACCCAGGCTTGCTCTTCGCCGGCACCGAACAGGGCGTGTACGTCTCCTTCGACGACGGCAACAAATGGCAGCCGCTGCAAATCAACCTGCCCATGTCGCCCGTGAATGACCTCATCGTGAAGAACAACGACCTCGTGATTGCCACCCACGGCCGCAGCTTCTGGATCCTCGACGACATCACGCCGCTGCGTCAGTACAGCGACTCGATTCCGCAACAGGAAGCGCACCTGTTCAACCCGGCACCGGCTAACCACACTGTTCTCGACGGCTCGCCCTTCGGCGCAAGCCCCTACGTTGGCAAGAACCCGCCAGGCGGAGCGGTCATTGATTACTGGCTGAAAACTTCGCTGAAGAAGCCCGACAAGAAACAAGGCGATCAGGCGAAAGCAGACGCCGACAAGAACGAGCCTCCGAAGATTACGCTGGAGATTCTCGATTCCTCGGGCAAGACCATTCGGAAGTTTCCCAAGAAAGAAGAGGCTGGAGGCAGCGACGAGGAAGACTTCTTCGCGCGGGGTGGAGGAGGCGGCCCGCTTCCCGCAGACGCAGGTCTGAACCGCTTTGTCTGGGACCTGCGCTACGAGGGCGCGACCCCAGTTCCCAAAGCACCTCTGTGGGGCGGCAACACCAACGGTCCTGTCGCGCTGCCTGGCTCCTATCAGGTTAAGCTGACCGTACTGGGCCAGAGCTACACCGCGCCGATCGAGATTACTGCCGACCCGCGGCTCACGGTCACTCATGCCGATCTGACCAAGCAGTTCGATCTGCTCATGAAGATCCGCGATGCCGTCACCCAGACCGACGATACCATTATTGAGATTCGCAGCCTTCGCGACCAGATCGATGCCGTCAACAAGCATGTCGGCGACGGTCCGCAGAGCAAGCCGATCGTCGATGCCGGCAAGTCACTCAATAAGAAGATGACCGACATCGAAGAAGTGCTCATTCAGACCAAGGCCAAGAGCGGCCAGGACGTGCTGAACTTCCCGGTTCGTTTGAACAACCATCTGGTCGCGCTGGGCGGCGTGGTTGACAGCGCTTCCACGGCCCCCACACAGCAGTCCTATGAAGTGTTCGACATGCTCAGCAAGCAGTTGAACGAGCAGATGTCGAAGTGGCACGAGATCGTCTCTACCGACGTCCCGGCGTACAACAATCTCGTCAAGCAGCAGGAGGTCCCAGCGCTCAAGGTGACGCCACCTGAAGCTGCGAAATGACGAGTGGCGAGAACCTGAAACCCGAGTCCCGGCGATGCGGCTGGGACTCTAATACACAAGCATGATCTCGCTGCATATCCTCGCCTTGGCCGCCAAACCAGCTGCGCACATTTTTCGCCGCTGGATCTTCCATCTCGGCGGATTGGGGTTCATTCCGCTCGGACTGCTCGACGCTTCCGTCGTGCCCATTCCCGGCAGCATGGACGTGCTGATCGTCGTACTGTCGGCACGTCAGTCCAGTCTGTGGATTTATTACGCCGTGATGGCGACCATCGGCTCGGGGATAGGCGCCTATGTCACCTACCGCCTTGCTCGTAAGGGCGGCCAGGAGTCGGTCGCTAAGCGGGTGAAGCCGGCGACACTGCAAAAAGTTCAGCACGTGTTTGAGCGCTGGGGCCTAGGCGCCATTGCCATCCCCGCTATGCTGCCACCGCCGGTGCCTATGGTTCCGTTTGTGCTGGCTGCCGGCGCCATGGAGTATCCGGTCAAGAAATTCCTCTTTGCCCTGACCCTCGGACGGGCCATTCGCTACACGATTCTGGCATCCCTGGCTGCTCGCTATGGTCGCCACGTGTTTTCCTCCCTTGCGAAAAACGCGCATCCCATGCCGATTCTCGTTATGGCTGTCATCGTCGCCGCCGCGGGCGGACTTTTCTTGATTCTTCGCGCCAAACGCCACGAGGCAACCACCAATTGAACCGTTGAGCGCCAATGACAGGTCCGATGGGTTTGGCCTAATTCGCCCGCCGGTTCTATCATCCTGACGAACATCATTTGCTCTACCTACGGGGTCTTTGAATGCGCGTCTGCTGGGCTGCGCTCTTCCTGCTCTTCGCCTTTTCCGCTATGGCTCAAACTACTGCAACCACCGTCATTTTCTGGGACGACGGCTTCCCTGCCGTCGATACTCCTGCGCCCGACCATGGTTACCTGGCCGTGCTGCCGAACTCGCGCTTCGCCAATGCGCAGGACCTCGCAACCGCGCTGGCTTCGCTCGACACCAAGCTGTTGGTGATGCCCTATGGCTCCGCGTTTCCGGAAGCCGCTTGGCCCGCGATTTACGCGTACTTGCAGCGTGGTGGCAACCTGTTCACTCTCGGCGGGCGTCCATTTTCGCAAGCCGCCTATCACCAGTGCGATAACAAGAATGTCTGTGCCTGGAAGCTGCGCTATCCGCGTAATGCCTGGGCGAAAGCGCTCTACATCAACGACTACACCGAGGCACCCGGTCCGAAAGGTCTTTCCGCGCTCGGCAATCCCGACTTGCCTGAAGTCACGCCGCCGTCCATCGCATGGAAACGCTCGTGGAGCCCCGTCGTCCGCATGAGCGCCGAAGGTCTTTATCCGCGCATCGGTACCGCCGGCACCATAGACATGCGCCTCGATGCGCTCGTCGTGGTTCACCGATGGCGACGGGCACAAGCTCGCTGCGCCGGTCATCGAACTCGACCACATCAAGAACAACTTCGTCGGTGGACGCTGGGTGATGGTCCTCGCCGATCTCCAGCAGCCGCTGTCGTCAGCGGATCTGGGTCGGCTCGCGCAGCGCGCCCTCGAAGGAGCACGTGAAATCGTCGTCCAACCCACTACCGCGCTCTTCCTACCCGGCGAAACTACGAGCTTCGAAGTCCGCATCAACCGCTTCGCCACCAAGCCCGCTGCACTGCGGCTCGAACTAACCGACTCCGCCGAAAGCGCGAAACCCGCCACGCAATCGTTTCCGCTCGCTATCGCGCAGTATCCGTTTATCAGCAGTGTGCAAATGCCCGCTCCCTCGCAAGGCGGACTTCACACCGTGACAGCGAAATTTCTCGACGGCGACATGCTGCTCGCCCAATACCGCACCGGCTACTGGGTGCGCGACGAAACAGCTCTGCGCTCCGGCCCGGTCGTCACGCTCAACCAGAATTTTTTCCTGGTCGATGGCAAACCCCTACCCATTGTCGGCACAACGTACATGGCCAGCGATGTCCAACGCCAGTACCTCATGCAGCCCGATCCCTTCGTCTGGGACCGCGACTTCGCGCAGATGCACGACAACGGCATCAACATGATTCGTACCGGCCTCTGGACCGCCTGGGACCAGGTGATGAAAGAGCCCGGCGTAGTGCAGGAATCCGCGCTACGCAACCTCGAAGCTTTCCTGATGACCGCGCGCCGTTACAACATTCCCGTGCAGTTCACATTCTTCGCCTTCATCCCTGACAACTTCGGCGGAGCCAATCCCTATCTCGATCCCGAAGCCGTGCGCCGCCAGCAGGATTACATCACCGCCATCGTCTCGCGCTTCAAAGAAGTGCCGTGGCTGATGTGGGACCTCATCAACGAGCCCAGCTTCGACAAGACCGCGCACCTCTGGGTGACGCGTCGCCAACGGTGACCGCTTCGAGTCGAGCGCTGGAACGAGTATCTTGGCAAGATCCATGGCACCAACGACGCCGTCGCCAACGCCTGGAACATGACCACGCTGCCCACGCCGCTGCCCGTACCGGACGAGCCGGATTTCTCACCTGGCAGCGTCTATCGCGGCGGTCATCCTCTATCGGCGCATGACTTCTACCTGTTCGCGCAACAGAAGTTCGTCGAGTGGGCGCAGACCATGCGCCAGACCATCCGCGCCACCGGCAGCAAGCAACTCGTCACTGTCGGCCAGGACGAAGGCGGCGGCACCGATCGCCTCAACACTTCGTACTGGGTTGACGCCGTTGACTTCACCACCAATCACAGTTGGTGGCTCAACGACGCCCTGCTATGGGACTCGCTCGTCGCCAAGCAACCCGGCAAACCGCTGCTCATTCAGGAAACCGGCTTGCAGAACGATTTTCAGCTCGACGACACCTGGCGACGCAGTCCCGACAACCAGGCCTACACGCTGGAGCGTAAGTGCGCGCTCGCGCTGGCCACCAGCGCCGGCGTCATCGACTGGCTATGGAACGTCAACGCCTACATGACCGAGGACGTCGAGGTCACCATTGGCATCATTCGTCCCGACTACACCGAGAAGGCCGAGACCGCCGTGATGCGCGGCCTGGCGAAATTCGCCAACACCAACCGCGAAGCCTTCCGCGCGCCGGAACAGCCGTCCGTCGCCATCATCCTTGCACAAGACTTGCAATATTCGCCGCTGAATCCCGGCGCAGTCGCGGCGCAGCAAAAAGCCGTCCGCGTGCTGCACAACTACCTGCATGTTCCGGCCTACGCGATCGCGCAAAATCAGCTCGCGCACCTCGGACAGCCGAAGCTCGCCATCCTTCCCTCGCCCCACGTGCTCGATGACGCCGCATGGAAGCAGCTTCTCGCCTATGTCTCACAGGGTGGGACACTGCTCATCACCGGCTCGTTCGACCGCGATCCCTATTGGCGCTACACCTCGCGATTGAAAGACCTGGGCGTAGACGCGCAGGTGCTTCCGCTCAACTTCCGCCAGGGCTCGATGATGATCGACGGCAAACCCGTCCCAGTTTCGTTCGCCGACCAGGCCTTCATTGACGAGCTTCGCTTCGCCGACCAATCGGGATGGAAGGAGCTGACCGTCGGCAAGGGCAAGCTGCTGATCGCGTCGTATCCGGTGGAGATGAGCGAGGGCAACGAAGCGACAGTTGCCGTCTATGCCGCGGCGCTTGCGTCGCGCCGGTGTCGAGCCGCCCTACGAAGTCAAGCAACTTTCCGTGGGAGTCCTTGCGCGGCCTACGGTTTTCGAAAACGCCGTCCTCTACCTCTTTATGTCAGAGAGTGGACGCGACGAGCCCATCGACGTGCGCGACAAGCTCACCGGCGCCGAGATCAAGTTCACCCTGCCCGAGCAGCGCGCTGCGCTGGTGCTGCTGAATAAGAAGGATGGGAAGGTGATCGGCAAGTATCGTACTGAGGCGTTCTGTTTATTGAGGCGGTTTGTTTTGTATCAGGGCACGGCTTCAGCCGCGCCGATAAGCCTCTTTTATTTTATGTTCCGCGCAGACTTTAGTCTGCGCGACAACCGGATTGCGACTCGTTCAAGAACTAGCCGCAAATAGCGAAGCCGCAGCGCTAAGCTGCGGCTTCCTAATCCACCAAATAATAACAGAGTTTACAGTCCAAGCTTACGGCGCAACAGGCCAGCCAACCCGATCACACCCGATCCGAACAGCAGCATGCTGCCCGGTTCCGGAATCTGGCGCGTAAGACAAGCCCGTAATCCGCCATCCGCCATGCTACCGATCCGCCGCCGAAGGGAACGGTGTTCTGTAACACCAATTCCACCTGGTAGCCGCCCGCAACAGGAGCGATACCGGCAAAGTTGACGGTGCCGGTTACGGTGAGGTATGTCACCGTTATAGTTGTCATCCGGTAAAGCCGCCTCGCGACCGGACGCCATTTACATAGGCATACCAGGTCTCCGTGTTTCCCCCACCTAGGAAGTCCTGGAAGATCCAGTTGGCTGTCAGGTCGGTGACCGAGCTTGTTGGAAGCGTGAAGATCGACGAGATCACATAATCGCCGGCTGTCCATTGGAAGGCCGTCTGGCCACCAGCGGGAATGGTACCGCAGCCGTTGGTGGCACTGCAGTAGGCATCCCCTGCGGTCGGGAACGGCACATTGGTGTTCGCCACTGGTGCCGACGTATGGTGGGACGTTGTAGACCTAACAGGGACGAAATGTCGGTGGCGCTCGCCATACCGATGCCAGAATGCACAGAGCGGCCACCAGGGACACGCTCCGCAAGGATAGGTTTCTCATTCTTAAATCCTCCGCTCGGGCCGCGAATTCTTTGCGGACCTGAGGACTGAAATGACGATAGGACCGAACTACATAATAAGGCGCTACCGGGTTTAGCTTCTGGCAGCGTTGTCCACAGAACCCTTAGTCAACGCTGCAATTTCTCTCACACCACGGCTGGGGAACTAGAGTATCACAACTCTAAGGTTCATCAACCCTATTATCCGAGATGAATCCACGGCGCCCATAACGCGGCGCCGTGGAATCCGTCCTAGGAAGAACGGTTGGCGTACAGCCGTTGAACTTCAGCGAAGCCACACGTGTGCTCCAGCTAAAGCTCGTAGTAACCGTGTAGTACTGGTTCACATAAAACAATGAGCACCCATCCAAGTCGATGGTCATGCTGGAGTAGTCGCCCCAGCGATGGCTCGTGCGGCTCTGCGAACCGGTCGCGACCGTCTGGTCTACGATGGCTTGTTCTCCTTGCATCGTTCCCAGCGCATCGGTTGCTACCCGCCCGGTGAAATAAATGTCCGGATGGATCGTGGAGCTCGAACGGCTATAGCCCAACGCGATGTCGCCGTTCTTGTCCATGGCGAGCGAGCCCATGAAGCGATAAGTGGCATCGGGAGCATACGTACCGCCCTGGTAAGCTGCTAACGCTGTCGGGTGGCCCGCCGGCGCGCGGAACTCGTACCACCGCACCGCGCCCGTAGAACCGTTCACGATTGCATGGCTGACCATGTAAGACGTGACCGGAACGTTGGCTGCGTTGACCCCACGGTGAAGCGCTAGACGGAACATCAGGCGATCCCCCAGCGAATCCAGGCCACTCGAGCTCGTAGTAACCCCTAGCTGCGGAACACACCCCGTCGAACCGAAGTTGCAGAGTCCAACAAACGCCGGCAAGCCGGTCGCGATCGGGTTGCTTCCTCCGACTCCCGTGAGCGTCGCCGTTCCATGCACAAAATCGGGCAAGTAGGTGTATTCGTAAATGTTGGTTTCCGATGAGTGATTATCGATACTACCCACAAATACTTCAGGCGTGCCCGCCGGCATGGGAAGGTTCACGGTGTCGAGGTCGGCAGGCAACATGCTGTCGTCGCAAAAGACACCGAGCCCATTATTCGGGCACGGAGCCAGCGTGCAAACCTGCTCCGCAGTCGGGTCGCCAGCGATCATTTTCACCCGGTTGTACGCACAGGGTTGGGCGCCCAGATACACTGTACCGGCCGTGTTGAAGATGTTCTGCGACTGGTAAATGGCTTCCGGCTGAACCCCTAGTTTCGGATAGTCCGGGAAGCCCGCGTTCTGCGGGAATGCATACCGGTAATAGCTTCCAGTAGCGTCCGGGGTCGTCGAGATAGCAAAGCACGACGTGTACGGCTGGCTGAATACGGGCTGGAAGAGGATCCACCGGTGCGCCATCTTGTCGAACTGCACTACGATGTCGCCGCTGTTGGCGGTCTGGCAAGGTCCGCCGAAGCCGGCCCACAATGCGTTGCCCAGGATCGGGCCTGCGATGTATGCGCCAGTCGCCTTATTGAAAATGGCGTAGGAAACGTTTACCCACTCGACCACCTGCGCGTTGCCCTGATTGCCCGGCCAATCGCCCGAGGCTCCGTTCGAGTCAGTCGGCGCGTCCGGAACCGTGTACCCATGGAAGCCGACGCCGACTCCCAGTACGTCCCAATTGATGGTCGCCGCTACCGGAGCTGCTAACGCCACGTTGGCTTGCTGCCCAACGCTCTTTCCGATGCTGCGGTCGCCGAATCCAATTTGCTTGAGCAGTTGCGGTTTCAGGGCTGGACTGGCTTCGTGATAGCCAAAGACGGAAACCGGTTGTGAATTAATGAGGTCGCGAAGTGGGGGCGATACATCGAACTGAACCGCCCGGTTGAAGTCAGCTTTATTGAGCACGCCAGATTGTGCAGCATTGTCCTGCGCGAGCATCGAACCGCAGAGTAACAATAGGAGACAAAGTACTGTGGCGCACAACGAGAGGGAAGCGTTTCGTTTCATCGAGGCCTCTCCAGTGTGTTTCGGTTGTTGTGAAAGTGTCTCAAGCCAGGAAGTGCCAGATCTGGCTACGGCAGAGATAGTAGCCTTTGTATCACGCTCTGTCCCTAGCCACAACTATTTTTGTAGTATTGCTCTTAAAATCATCCAACCCGTCAGGTCCGTGAATTCCCCATTACCGCCCGACAGTTCAAGAATCGCCCCAAAGCCGGTGCAACTATGCCGATTTGTTGCAAATATCTGCAGTGTCGTGGGTTATTCCGGTTAATGACGTGATAATGGACTCGAATTGCCGGGTTCCGAGTCCCCTGTCCGCCAAATCCGAAGAATTCTGGACGCCAAATCGCTCACCCGAAGTGCTTCCGACTTGACGCTTCGTGTTTACTATTAAGCCAATCGTGGCGGTCGCGGTTAGAATGGTGTTCGCTCTTAATTAACGTCATCGTAACCGGAGGTAATCGTGCGGCGCCACCTACGATTGCAGTCGTATCTCGTCTCGCTCTGCGGGACTTTCATCTTCTTATCTTTATGCTCTTTCGCGCAGAAGACCGTGATCCATGACGCCGGACCCGGACTAAAGCAGGAGTTTGATTACGATGCGGCCGGGCGAATGGTCGAGAGCCGCACCGTTGGAACAGACGGCAAAATCCAAGTCAAGATCGATTATTCGTTCAACTCCCACGGCGAGACCGAAAAGCAGCACGAAATCCACTATTGGCCAGACGGCAAGTCGGTGGAAAAGATCGCCCAGAACACCTACGACGAGAACTCCAACTTCACCAGCGAGGTCATCGAAGACTTCGACCAGTCCGGCAAGCACGTTTCGGGACACAAGTTATTCCACGATCCGATGAGCGGCATAAACCGCTGCTTCGAGTGGAAACCTGCGACCCAGAAATACGAGGTCATCGACTGTCCGGCTTCCGATGAGGCACACGAAGGTCCCGAAGTCGTCCGCCAGATCACTCGTGAAGAAGTCCTTCAGACTCTCGCGGCCGCGCGTCAGGTTGCCGCGGCCGAGCAGAAGTCTCGCCACATGCAGAGCAAGAGCCCAACCGATGCGACCACCGCTATCACGACGAAGGAAGTAGCTGTCGTTCTGCCGGCTGACCTTCGTCCCGGGCAACGCGTTTCCGGCAGCGTTGTCGAAGATCCCGATCGCTTTGCCGGACATCCCGATCTCCTGCTGGCACGCGTTTCGCTGCCCATGCCGTCGTCGGGCGACGGATCTCGTCTGAGCGGCTGGACCTTTGAGTTGACTGGTGCTGTGCCGCAGCCAGCCGATGGTCCCATCACCTTCACCGTTCCTGTCGTCAATCCGCTGGCGTTCACTCTTCGTCAGGCTAGCGACCCGTCCGTCGCTGTCGCCGGTAAAATTGATCTCCCCAAACCGATGTTGCAGAAAGCTCCCGTCGCCCAGGGTTTCGAGTCGTCCGCCCTGTGCTTCAAGCAGGATTTATGCACAATTGCCGGGCCGTTCACCGGCGACAGCCATAACACCTTTGTGGCCTTTGACAAAGTTCCGGTCAAGGTCATCACGCAGACCGCCAACACCACCTATGTTGACGTGCCCATAGAGACGATCGGTGGATCAGCCACGCTGATCGTGGCCGAAGGCAAAAACGTCGCAGCGATGGTCATGGTGGTCGCCACCCTCGGGCTGCAGCCCAAGCAGGATGCGATTCAGGCCGGACAGAACACCGGCGGTGCGGTGGTCCTCGAAAACGTCGGTGAACTTGCCGATGCACAATGGCATTACGGCGCGTTTTCCCCCAGTACTGTGGAACGTGCCCGCGCTCTGGTTCCGGGTTTCAATCCGGCCAAGGTGGTCCATCAGGAGCACGAACAGCGTGAGAAGCAGCAAAAGCAGGACGGCGTTCGCAAACCTGAGAACAAGAACGAAGAATCGGCGGGTATGATCCTCCTCGTGGTGCGCAACACGACGCCTGACGTGGTTTCACTCCGTGGAGCCACGCAGCAGAGCTACATCTTCCGCCTTGTGCCGGATTCGTTCAGCATGGGCGACTTTAAATTCTTGTTCACCGGCGACGCGCTGAAGGCCGGGACATTCGTGCCGCAGGCCACCGCCATCCCGTTCCTCGCCCCAGTCAAGGCCCGGGTCTTCGACGCGGAGACGACCGCCGCGAAAAAATAGCAAGTGGCAGGCGCACACAAACAAAAATGCCCCACCTTATTTCGGCGGGTGGGGCATGCTTGTTTATGCTGCTCGGTGAAGCTTCGACTGATGAAGTATCTCGGCCTCAGCCTTGGTCCAGTCTTCCAGTTCATGTCCGGGTTCGGACCCGCGGGCCTCGTAGAGTTCGTACGCTCGCTGTTCGATGCGTTCCCGCAATGCCTCGCTTACTCTTTCCGGTGAGTTCTGCAGAATCGGGCTGGTGGGATTCATTTCGACTGCTCGGGACATAGTTCCTCCTCTTGGATTCGGTTGGGGGTGAGAATTCTGCCGGGCTACCGCCCGGCGAGCGGATAAAAACTGGCGAGTGGGTCCCGCGGACTTGGCCGAAATGCAATTTCCGCACCAAGCCCGCAGGCGCCACTCATGCTTTGCTTGAGATGCAACTTTTCTAAAGAGTGTTGTCGCTAACGGAACGGCGGAGCGCGCAAACGCAATTCGCGGTCGAAGTCGCCCAGTGGCGATACCACGGGAATCGCGACTGCAATCCGCAACGCGGTGGGCGCAAAAAATACACGCAGGCCAAGATGTGCTCCGCACCACGACAGCAGCAACGCAGCCATCGTCAATTCCAGCCACGTCTCATCGCTGTCCAGGTATGACTGGGTCGTCGCCAGCTTCAGGTCGCGCTTTTGCGCTCCATAGCGCGCCACTCGTGCGTTAGCAACGAAGAGCAACAATAGCGCTCCCAATAGCCATGCACTGTAATAGCGGGACGTGGTTTTCGTGATGGTGCGGTTTCTCAGGCTCGGAATGCTGGGGGGCATCAGAGAAGCTCTCGCTACCCTCTTAGACTCCGTTACCGGCAAAGAGTTTCGCGATTCTTTTGCACTAGCCGCCATGCTTGGATGGATGCGTCGCAAACCGGGATGAGCGGGTAATAAAGTTCTGCGAGTTACTTTCCGCTTGTCCAGATCGAACTCATCGGCCAGATCGTCAGCGAATCGACCTTCCCTGCCCCGCCGTTGGAATACATCTCGATCTGCCAACTGTCCTGCGGTGGGTAGGCGCGGTCTGTCATGACCTTTTCGCCGTCGTTGGCGAAGACTTCCACGATCGAACGGTCCACGAAGATGTGCAGCTTCAACTGCTTTGTCTCATGCAGCGTGGTCGAGAACCGGCCGGGAAAAGCCTCGCTAAAAAAAACGTCACCTGAGTTAGTGCGATCGACGTACAGCGTATTGCTCGCGGGCGCAATGCCAACCACGGTTTGCGATCCGTCGCCCTTCAGTACATGGAAGCCGATTTCGCTGGCGCTACCCGGCTCTATTTCAGCCTCGATCTCATAGCTCTCGCTTCTGAGGCCGGCAGCGGCGATCTTTGCATTTGCTTCCGCTACCGTGACATTGCTGAGTTGCAGCGGCTTTCCGCGCAGGCTCTGCAATTCCCGCACCGGAGCTTGCACCATCAGCAACTCGCTAGTCGCGGGTGGCCCACTTATTCCTTCCTTTGGAAAAAGTGGAGTTGCTACATACCTTAGAGTCAACGTTCTCGGAATCGATTGCGCCCCCCGCCATGCCACCGTGGGTTCGTCTTTGGCATAGAGCCAGTTGCTCGTCCATCCAATCCATATTTTACGTGGATCGCTCGGCGGCATATCGTTGAACGAGTTGGTCGCGTAAAAGTCCTTCCCATAATCTGCCCACAGTTTTTTCCCGGCGCTTTCCTTTTCGACAAACTGTGTACCGTCGAACTGGCCAATGAGATACCGCACTCCCGTTCCGCCAGCCGGTGCTCCAGGATTTCTATTGATGATCAGTACCCATCGCCTATCTGTCGTTCCCTCGATCGGCAGCTCGATCAGGTCCGGACACTCCCACTGCCCCGCATCATCCCCCGCCGGTCCGAACTCGCTCATCTTCGTCCAGTGCTTCAGATCCGTCGACGAAAAGAACAGCGCCTTGCGGTGGTCGGCCAGCACCGCCACCAGCACCCATTTCTTTTGCGGCGCATACCAGAAAACTTTCGGATCGCGAAAATCTGCCGCATCGAGATCAATCACCGGATTACCGACATAGTTCGTCCACGTGCGCCCGCGATCGTTACTGTAGGCGATATGTGTCTTTTCTGCCTTTTGGTGGTAGTCCGCGGCGTAAATCGCAATCAGGCACGAGTGGTCTTGCGGATCGGGGTTCTTGCATAGCCCGCTGGAATTGTTCCAGTCCACCACGGCGCTGCCCGAATAAATCATGTAGTTCGGGTCTTCCGGAATCGCCAGCGGCAAGTTTTTCCAATGCACCATGTCGGTGCTGGCGGCGTGCGCCCAACTCATGTGTCCCCAGACCTGGCCTTCCGGGTTGTACTGATAGAACAGGTGATACTCACCCTTATAGAAGACCATGCCGTTGGGATCGTTCATGAAGTTGTGCGGCGGCGTGAAATGATACTGCGGCCGCCACGGCTGCTCGTAGCTGTCCTGCGCGAGCGCAGCAGCCGATACAACAAATAGGAAAAACAGAGTCGTCGTCGCAGCCTTGCCAAGACGCATACGCTCTCCACCAACCACCAATTAACAATTCCTTGCGACACCGCTCAACCAACGAGTGGCTCTGCGCTTATCTTGCTGCTAATTGCTTATTGCCTATCGCTGGTTGCGAGTCGCTAAGTGCTAGTTACTGCCTCTTCCCATCGCATCGTCAATCTCCGCCTGCGCTCGCGCCAGCTTGTTGGGATAATCCGCCAGCGCCGCTTTGACTTCCGGCGTGTCCCACCTCTCGCCGAGCGACTTCGTACGTGCGCCGCGCCTCGGTGTAGATGTACGGCAGCATTGCGTACCGCTCGTGGTCACACCACGAAAAACCCCGACGCCGAGCGGCGCATCTGGGCGTATCCGGAACCATATTCCGACATCATGCGTGGGCTGTCGTCCGCAGGATCGGACTGAATATTCCGACTGGATCCAGCGTGTGTAGAGCTCAGGTGAAACTTCGCCGGGCATGTGTCCGCCGATGTCGTGGCTCCAGTAGCACTTTTGCATTGCGTGTCAATACACTTCTGTGGTTTTTCTAAATCGATTCCCAAATCGGGAAGCAATCCTGAAGTCACTGCCCAATGCTCACCTGTGCCGGTTTCCCGGCCGTCGAATCGGGCGCCACCCACACGGTCAATTGCGCAGGCTCGACCGCGTCTTTCATCTCGATGTTCCAGAACTTCAGCTCATCGCGGCCTAGAGTGAATTCCACTTTCTGCGACTGGCCCGGCGCGACCGTGACGCGCTTGAAGCCCTTCAACTCGCGCACCGGACGAACCACGCTGGTTCCGGTCTGGCGAATGTATAACTGCACCACTTCGTCTGCCGCGCGGCTACCGGTGTTGTGGACCTCCGCCGATACGGTCAGTTTCGCCATACCTGCATTGAATTCCTTCGCGCTCGCGGTGGTCGCACTCACAGTCGTCGGAGAATAAGAAATCGTGCTGTAGGTCAATCCGTAGCCGAACGGATACAGGGCCGAGTTGGGCTCATCGATGTAGCGTGACACGTATTTTTCTTTGCCGTTCGTGGGCGGATGCGACAGATCGACGCTGTCCGCGGGACGGCCGGTGTTGAAGTGGTTGTAGTACAGCGGTTCTTGTCCAACAGCGCGCGGGAAACTGGCGGTGAGTCGACCGCTCGGAGCACTGGCCCCCAGCAAGACATTCGCCAGCGCGGGGCCAGCCTGAATGCCGGGATACCAGACCTCCATGATGGCGGCAACGTGAGCAGCAGCCCAGTTCAACGCCAGCGGGCGCCCGCTGAAGACCAGCACCACCACCGGCTTGCCGGTGGCGGCCACGGCTTCGAGCAACTGCTGCTGGTTCCCGGGAAGGTCGAAGTGGGCGCGTGAGCCTGCTTCGCCGGTCATCCATACTGCGTCCTCGCCCAGCGTAAGTATCACAATGTCAGACTTGTTCGCAACTCCTACAGCGTCAGAGAAACCTTTATCTGACATTGTCAGAATGTCGGTCCCTTTTACATAGATAACATGCCCCTGCGAGGCTTCCACCTGCCTGGTCAAGGCCGAGCGTAAAGTGACCACATCCTTTGCCTCGCTCTTCCCTCCCCACGACCCCAGCATCTGTCCCGCATCGTCAGACATCGGGCCAATCAGCGCGACGGTTTTGCCGGCCACTTTCAGTGGCAGCACACCATCATTCTTCAGCAGCACGAACGATTCTTCGGCCGCCTTGCGCGCCAGTTCCGCGTCTTCGGAAGCGATGCCGGCCGGCGCGTTGACCTCGGTGTAGGGATGATCGAACAATCCCAGCGCGAACTTGACGCGTAAGACCCGACGCACTGAATCGTCGATGACCGATTCCGGCACGATGCCCGACTTCACCAGTTCCGCCATATGCGGAGCATACACATTGGACTCCATGTCCATATCCACACCGGCCAGAATCGCCTTGCCCGCAGCGACCGCGCCGCTATTGGCGACACCTTGGGGTATCAATTCGCCGATGGAGCCCCAGTCGCTGGTGACGAACCCCTCGAATCCCCACTCTTTTCGCAACACCTGGGTAAGGGTGAACGCGTTGGCGCTAGTCGGAACTTCATTCAGCGAGTTGAAGGCGCTCATGAACGTCGCAACCCCGGCATCAACAGTAGCCTGAAACGGCGGCAGGTACACCTGTCGCAGCAGCCGTATGGGAATCTCGGTGGTGTTGTAATCGCGGCCGCCCTCGGCTGCCCCGTAGCCGACGAAGTGCTTGGTGCAAGCGGCAATCGAATCCGGGTCGCTCAGCTTCGCGCCCTGGTAGCCGCGCACGTAGGCCGCGGCAATGGCGGAGCCGAGGTACGGATCTTCGCCGGCGCCTTCAATGATGCGTCCCCAGCGTGCGTCGCGGGCGATGTCGACCATCGGAGAATATGTCCAGCGGACGCCCGCGCGGCTGGCCTCTTTGGCCGCCACGCGCGCGGTGTGCTCCACCAGGGCCGGGTCCCAAGTCGCCGACAAACCCAGCGGAACAGGAAACTCCGTGCGGTATCCATGGATGACGTCGAGCCCGAAAATCAGCGGGATATGCAGGCGCGACTTCTCGACCGCGATCTTCTGCATGGCGTTGGTCTCGGCGGCACCGGTAAGGTTGAAGAGCGAACCGAGCTGGCCTTTGGCGATCATCTCCTTGTAATCGCTGCGTCCCGTGCCGGGACCGGTGGGAGCACCGGCCGAATAGGTGACCAGTTGCCCGATCTTCTCGTCGAGCGTCATCTGCTTCACCAGTGCATCGATTTTCGATTCCACTTGGGGGTCGTGCTCCCATGCTGTGGGACTTGCGGCCTGCGCCGTCATCACGCCGGACAGCGCGGCACAACAGAACAGAATCCGGAGATATCGCATGAACAGGTCCTTTGGAAGCCGAAATAAACCAACGTTCAGCATTCTAGTCGCGAGGGAGCAAAGTACCAATGCGTTCACAAATGAGGAGTTCACCACGGAGGCACAGAGCACACGGAGAGATTCTGTTCATTACTTCACTTTTCCATGCACTCCGCGAGTTCGGGGCGAGAAACTGCGACTACCTTCTGACGAGTGTGTGATTATCGTCCCTGGTATTTCGGAGGTGAACTCGTGGTGCAAATCGATCCCCTGTTGGCGCTGGGCGTGACGGTCTCAACCGCAGCCACCGACGCGATTTACGTAATGTTCAGCGCGGCGGTTGCAGCGCGGAAACGCGTGCCAGCCGCAAGCTGGAGCAGCCTGTGGTATCTGCTGTCAGCGTTTGCCGTGATCAGCTATACCCGCAACTGGGTGTACGTAGGATTCGCTGCGGCTGGATCGTGGGTCGGCGCGTACTTGTCGATGACGTGGCTGAGGCGTCCGGAGCGTGAGAAACCGTAATCGGCGCGGGCACAAAAAAAGCCGGGCACCGTAGTGCCCGGCATGAGGTGGTGCTGTCAGCTTAGTACGGAGGTCCGAAGTAGAAGGCACCGGAACCCTGACCATATAGCCAGCTGCAAACGCCCGGCGCATTGCAATTAGCGCCGTGCGCAGCTTGTCCGAGCGTGTTTTCGTTCGGCCAGCTGTAGATTCCGCCGCTAAGTGGGTTACGGGTGAACCACTCCAAGGTTGCAGTGTTCTGCAGTGTGTAGGTGTACGGGCCAGTGGTTGTGTTCAAAGGCACGTTGTAGATGACATCGGCAGCGTTCATGCCCTCGATCACGTCACCGGTTTCCAGGTTCGCCTGGGCAAACGACACCGAGCCGTCAACCCATGGAGAAACCAATGTTCCAGTCGTCTGGACGAACGGATCGTTCACCAGTTCGCTGATTTCGTGGCTTAGAACCATGGTGTCGGAACCGAAGGCACCGAACGGATTGGTGACGCCCTGGTCAGGATTGTGGGGAATGTAAGTACCCCACGTCCAGACGAGCACACCGTTTGGATCATAGGTGCCCGGCTGCGCCGAGTGGAAGCCCAGAACGCAGCACTCTGTCGGATCGTCATTCTCGAACGCCGTCAGGTAGTCGGTGACAATGACCGGCACGATGTTGTTAGTGGTAGCGGCCAGCTCCAAGGGGTAGGTAATGATGTAGTTGAAGCTGTTGGAGATGGTGTTGATGTTGAAAACTGGGAAGTTGTTGCCGTTGGAATCGCAGCAAAGAGTCGCCCAGTCACCGTTCGCGAACTCGAGGTCCTGTTCCCAAAGGATCGGGCCAGGAACCTCGCTCAGGTTGACGTGCCAATTCGCCTTGCGGGTAGCGCGGAATGCGACTCGCTGTGCGGTGTCGACAATCTGGCCGGTATCAGCAGGCGGGCCGGGATAGGTTGTGGTGGCATCGTACAGCGGCGATTGGGCCACCAGATTCACATCTGAGTCCTGATCGGCCGGCGCAACGTAATAGCCGTACGGGTCAAAGTAGGCGATCGGAGTTCCGTAGTAATACAGAACCGTGATCAGCGGGATGATCTCGGTGGGAACGGTGGTTGTGCCGCCCGCCGAAGGGCTATGTCCGGCCATCGAGTACGGGTAGATGCTATTGCGCTCCCCGGTGATGAACCAGCTGTTGAAATACGGGATAGTGTCGATGGTGCCGTTGATGTAGCCGTTCTTGGGGGCCTTCCCAGCCGCCTGCTGGATCTTCTGGTTCATCGCGTAGCTCAGGTGGTTCTGGGCCTTGAACTGAGCCATGGTGTGCGGGTCAAACTGAGGTTTCCCAGTGAGCTTAATGGGCGAGCCGCTCTTGGTGGCGGGAACCTTTTTGACCGACGTGTACTTGTGAGTTGCGGCGAAGGCTCCGACGGCTGCGAAGGCCAACGCCAGAATGATTAGCAAGCATAGAAGCTTACGCATAGTACGATGTTCCTCTCTCCGCAATGTGTTGGCGCGACTGGATAGCAGTCGCGCGTGCAGGCTGGAATCTTCATGGCCAGCCAGGTTCCTGTCATGACCGGGAAACGTTCCGGTCTCGACGAGCGAAGGGCCCAGACTCTAGCGTCCCAGCTTGCGACGAACTACCCCAGCCAGACCGATCAGGCCGCTACCGAGCAGCACCAGCGAACTGGGCTCCGGGGTGGTACCAATGCTGACGTCGTCGATGGCGAAGTCATCGTTGGAATAGGGCGGGAACGCATTGCTGGCTACGGTAAATTCGATGGAGGCGATGTTCGGGCCGGTCAAATCGCCCAAGCCCATAAACAGGGCCGAGCCGTTCTCTAATCCATCGCTGACGCCGTTAGCGGCGTAAGCAAACAGCAGGTTGCCGCTTCCGTCAAAAGCTGCCAGGTACCCGGTGAACGCGCCATAGAAATCGGACTGGATCGAGAAGCCGACGGTCCCTACTGGATTGAAGAAAACCATGGCCATCGGGCCCAAACCGCCGATACCAAGACCCGAATTGCCGGTCCAGAGTAGCGACTCACCGTAATCGAAATTACCGAGCCAGGTGAAGCCTTCCTGCATCGTCAGAAAGGGAGACCCGTCGATGTTGCCGACCAGAGCGGCGTTGTTGCCGGTGAAAGAGATCATGAACTGAGGCGTGCCGACGATGGTGCCGGGAGGTGCGATCTGGCTGTTGTCAAAAAAGTCAGACGGGTTCTGGGCAGCCCGGGTGGAGTAGGTGGTAAAACTGTCGGCGCTGGCAAAGGTTGCAAAAGCCAGTACCAATACGCTCAAAAGCAGTAGTTTCTTCTTCACTGTTCCTCCTGAGTTCAGTGATTCCGACTGCAAAGTGTCTACAGATTGTTGAGATTGAAAGCCCCGGTGCGGCCCGCCAAACCGAACATCGGTCGAGGCAGGGCGCGCACAACAAAAAGCTCTTGTCCCGAGATTTGCACGTTTGCTACCAAAGTGGGACTGCGGTAAGTCATTGTATGCCATACGAGAACGTATTGTCGAGAGAAAAATATGTGAAAAGTGTTGCGCACAAAGTGGACAATAGTAGTCCACCTCTAACTCGCTATGATCGATATAGACACCTAAGTGCCATGTTTCAGAAGGAGCATTTCCGCAGACGCTAAGGATCGGGCTCGGGTTACTGAATGCGAGCGAGTTCTTTGGAGTAGAGCTGATTGCGGGGAAATTCGTTGGCCAGTCCAGCCAGCAAGGTGCGGGCGGTGTCTTTATCTTTGTCGCGCAGGGCGGCGACGGCCAACAGCAGACGCGCGAAGGGTGCAAGGTAATATCCCTTTTCGGCGGTCAGGCGCAGGCGCTTCACACCTTCCTGCTTGTCGGTCTGCGATCCGGTGACGCTCAAGATCCAGCGGACGGGAGCCGGGGCTGAGCCGAGCAGGTAATTCTCCACGCCGATGGCGAGAAATGCGTCATAGCAAGTGGGATCGACCGCTAACAGTTGCTGCGCGGTGATGCGCGAGGTCTTCATGTAGCTGAGGCTCGCCAGGTTGCGTTTCTCGATCATGGCGGTATAGTCGCTGCGTAGCCCGTTGGCCAGGACGCGGGCAAATAGTGCGTTGGCATCGTTGGGCGATTTCGCGAGCACCGTGTTGACGAGCTCGTCGCCGTGCTGCAATTCAGCTTCAAAGGCGTTCTTTACCGCTGGATCGGGCTGCTCCTTGTTGCGATTGTCGAAGCGCTTGTCATCGGTGAACAAATCGGATTCGAGAATTTGCAGGCGATTGAATTCAGCGAAGAGGTACGCGGCGGCGTCCGACACATAGCCCAGCGGATCGTCGGGGTTTAGCTTCTGATAGACGTGAAACGTGCTGTGCGCGGCGGTAAAGTCCAGGTTGTACATCTGGCGGAAGCCGCGCTCGAGTTCCGGCTGAGGCACCACGCGAGCCGAAGTCTGGGCAAGGCTCGGGCCAACACAGAACAGCACGACCAGAAGGGCAGCCAGAGCCTTGAAAGTGTGGCGATACAACGGCAAATCCTCGTTCCTGACGATACGTGTACGCAACGGCCGCGGGCAAACATCGCAGGACAGATAGACTGAAGAATCGCCTGCCGCATACGTCGCCGAACTGTTGGTCTCTTCCAGTGAATTAGATTCCTCAGCCCCGGCAGTGATTGAGAACGATGATATTCTTTTGCAATTTTTTGACAAGTCAGCCAAGTACCTGCAGCGCCACGGAGGAGCACACAGGGGAGCAACATTAGTCGCGAATCCGCCACATACTATTTGCCTCGCCGGAAAGTAGAGTGGGAAGGCACGCGGCACGAAGCGCAGATTATTACCTCCACTACGCGCACGGCACCGCGCAGGGGTGCCGTGTGGTCGCGAGACAAAGGCAAGACGACCTTCCGCGGCGGGTTCTTCGGCAACTATGACCGGAAATACCTGCTGGATCTTGACTTCCGTATTAAGGAACCTCTGAACTACCCCCTGTCTTTCGAGCGGGAACGCCTTGAAAGAGGAGATTCAGGTCGATGCCTTGATTCCCGTTGGTGCTTTGAGCCCTTCGGCTACTCCGTTCCGGTAGCCGGGCGCTCTTGGAAGACACTACGCCGCTGAGTACAACAGCTTCTTGCGCACCAAGAACAGGTTTACCAGTGCGCAGGTGGCGAACAGTCGGTTGGCGTTCTTCTTCAATCCTCGATAGCGCACCTTCACAAAACCGAACTTCAGCTTCATCACTCCAAACACGTGCTCCACTTTCGAGCGCACCCGAGACTTGGTGCGGTTTTTGGCCCGTTGTATTTCGTCGATGCGGTTCTTATAGCGATACTGCTTGTGGGTCATGTCTTGTGCCTTGGGCGCAACTTCCTGCATGGCTTCCGTCTGCCCCCGATAGGCCTGATCACCCCAAACTTTCGTTTCTTCCCCGTGCAGTAACTCCGCCAAGACCGTGCTGTCGGCCACGTTGGCCGCTGTTGCCACCACGCTGTGAATCATCTTCGTCTTACTATCCACCCCCACGTGCGCCTTCATCCCGAAGTGGCGAGTCGGCCGAGGGAACTTCCCCCTCAGCCGCTCCCAGATCCGTACGTGACACTCTCGCGTCATACGGCTCCCATTATCCAACCGTATCCCCAACTACACGCCAGTGGTGAAACAACTGCGGTTCGGCGGCCTTCATCTTGCGCAGCCACTGCCCACTGCCCTGCTTTCGTCCCGATAAGGCCTTGTACTTGCGTCTGGCCCACCGTTCGAGCGCACGGTCAATGTGCTGGTAAACATGGAGCATGGCTGTCTGATAGAACGCTGCGTAGTAGTTCCACCACCCTTGGATGATTGGGTTGTATTGCGTCGCAAGTGCAGCAAGCGTCACATGCGTCTGTCGATTTAATTTCCACCCACGCACTGTCTGTCGCATCTGCTTCAAGGCATCCTTGCTCACACCCGGCAGGAAACTGGTAAAAACCCGTCGTTGTTTGCTCAGTGCCTTCCTCGGTTGAAATGTGAAGCCGAGGAATGTGAAGTACACATGCGGAGACGATTCGGTGCGGTTGCTGTCCTTGCAGTACACGACCTTCGATTTCTCTGGATGCATCGTCAGCCCACATTCCGCTAGCCGCAATGCGATGGATTGCATCACGTCTTCCGCCTGCTTCCGATTGCGGCAGTGAACGACCGCATCATCGGCATAACGGGCAAACGGACATAGTGGATTCCTCCGCTTCATCCATGCGTCGAACGTATAGTGCATGAACAGGTTCATCAAAATCGGGCTGACCACTCCGCCTTGCGGCGTACCGCGTTCCCGCGGTAGCTGTTCGCCCTCGGCAGTCTCGAACGGCGCAGTCAGCCACCGTTCGATGTACAGAAGTATCCAGCCTTCCTTGATGTGGGTGCGCACAGCCTTTAACAAGAGGCCATGATCGATTTGATCGAAAGCCGCCTTGATGTCGAACTCGACCACCCAGTCATATTGCCAGCACCGCTTTCTGGTGACGGCGATCGCCTGTTTTGCCGATCGTCCCGGCCTATATCCATAGGAATCTGGATGAAAGATCGGGTCGAGTATTGGCTCGATGATTCGCTTGACGACTGTCTGTGCGATTCGATCAGACACAGTGGGAATACCCAGCTTTCTGGTGCCGCCCTTTGCCTTCGGAATCTCTACCTGCTTCACCGGCGGCGGAAAGTACGAACCCGACGACATCCGATTCCACAGTTTGTACAAATTCCTCGACAGGTTCTGCTCGAACATCGCGATGGTTTCATCGTCGATGCCTGCAGCACCCCGGTTGGCCTTGACTTGCTGGTACGCTTCCCACACTGTGCGTTTCGCAATGCAATAAGGTTTTGTCGATGTCATGTCACTCATCCCCGCATGACGGGTTGGCGACGTTCGTCAACTGGATAACGCTGCCCCTTCGCTCCACCCTCATTACAAGAGCTTCATCGCTACTGCAGACAGCTCCGCCCCTCGCCCTGGCATCGGTATTCTTTCTCATGGTGTTTGCCATTTGTCATTTCCCTTGCCATCCAGAACGAGGTTCTCACGTTCCATACCAAAGCCTGTACTGAGTTCATGCCGCCTATACACCGACTGCCATCGGGACCGTAAACAGGTATCGTCCCGACTTATCCTGGAGCCAATGGTCATCCCCAGTTCTGACAGTGTCTTGAGGCAATAACGATGCGTCATCGGACGGTTTGCTTTCGCTCATCTCCTCAATACTTACCTGACATCGTTTACCGATGCCTTTTCCCTCGGTCGCTCACCACCACGCCTTTTGAACGCAGCAGCACCGGGCGGTTTGAAGCCTGCTCCTGCAAGCCGGCTCCGGGAGGCCGTCTCCCATCTTCAGTACAGCATCACAAGCTTGCACTCATGTTCGTGACACACACCACTGCTTGCCTTTCCTCGTCTGGTGCATCGCAGGGTCGCGCTTCTGCCCACGGTTCTTGGTCGAACTAGGGGCATGAATGATGGTCGCATCGACGATGGTGCCGGTCGTGATCCGCACTCCCCGGCTCTGTAAATACAGATTCACCGTCTGCAGAATCTCCCCGCCCAGGCCGTGCTCCTCCAGTAGGTGACGGAACTTGCACACCGTGGTCTCGTCCGGCACTGGCTCGCGCCCCAGATCGATGCCCACAAATTGCCGCATCACTGCCGAGTCGTACAACGCCTCTTCCAGCCCCGGGTCCGACAGGTTGAACCATTGCTGCAGAAAGTACACTCGCAGCATCCGCTCCAGCCCTACCGGAGGCCGCCCGTTGCCTGCTTTTGGATAGTGGGGCTCGATCAAGCGGCACAACTGTGCCCACGGCACCACCTGTTCCATCTCTTCCAGAAACAAAGCACGGCGCGTCTTCTTTGCGTACTGCTCGAACCCGTTCGCCATCGCCAGTGTCTGCTGCTTCATCGCTCCACGCCACCTCCGCCAAAGTTCCTCTCACTCTAGCCTGTAGATCAGTGGAAATCGGAGTACTTGATCAGAGTCTCCTTAAGGCAAGAACGGACGGCTCCGTAGATTTGAAGCCCGCCCTTCCCTCATTTCGTCGATGCCGTCGGTATCGGTGGTGCTTTGGTATTGAGACAGTTGGGATTGGAATTGAACACCGAACCCGTGCACGCCTCACCCAAGGACCAAACGAAGTCGCGCCGCATGTAGCCCGAGGGCGGCCAATTCGATGGTGGCGGTTCTGGTCCAACCGGTTTCGTTGGAATCTCGATACCGGCGTTGTTGATGACCGATGCGGAGTGACAGGAAATACAGGAGGCCTGGCCCTTAAAGATGCCCGGCACGGTCTCTCCTTCGATAATCGAGTTGCCCAGCAGAGTTGGGTTCTGGGTAGTTCCGAAGTCAACTTGCGCACCATCCATCCGGTAGTTGGAGAACTCCGGAGCAAGATGCGCCTGCTTCATGAGAGCGGCCAAGGCCGGGGTCTGTTGGGTCTCGATCGTTCCTCCGGAACTGGTCGCCGGATTCGATCCGAACGGGTCGTAGCAGGGCCCGAAGAGCGAGGTGCTGCAGCGCTGAGGATTGGTTACTGCGTTTTGTGGCTCGAAAGTCGCCCATAGCCAATTGGGCAGCAACTTCGAGTTAATGTGCATACCCACCAGGGCGTAGCACTCACCAGCGATCATTTCCGTGTGCAGACCTGAGGGGCTGGTGCAAGTAAATTGGGCTGGATCGAAATCCTTGGCCGGAAACCAGTCAGCCTTCACTTCTACCGCTGTGGTGGGGAACTGAATGGCGGTGGAGCTGACTACCGCCTGCTGCTGGCCTATCCGGAACTGATATCCGTGCTGGAGTATGTAAGCTCGGGCAGTTGGATCCAGGTGTACTTCCTCGCAAAAGTATCCGACAGGCGATTTGGTTTGTGGGTTCGGCATGTTGGATGGGGGCCGAAACAACTTCTGGCAACCCGTCACAGGATTGAGTTCCCCCGCCTTTGCGCCCGGTGAATCGGCGGACAAGATCGCGCCCAACGCGCTGCCGTGCAGTCGGCTTGGGTTACCGACTGGCTGCCCCGGCTGCGTATAGATGGTGTATTGCTCGGACCAGGTCTCCCATACCAGCTGAGTCTTGTTTGCCGGGCAGTTGATCGCCACGAAGATCCGCCACGCTGTCTCCGCCACCGCCTTGGCATCGTTCGGATCAGGTGCACGAGTAGGAAGCTTACAAGGGTCGTCTGCTCCAGCAGGTGAAGCGCTGGCTGTCGTCACTAGGATTGATTGACTACCTTTACTGCCCGAACTTCTACTTCCGAAGTAGGTCTTGGCAGCAACGCAAAGCAATAATGCAACAGCGACATAGATCCCTTTTCTCATGGGTCGCTCCTTACAGACGAGCTGATGCTTCGTTTAGGGGGTGAGCGTGCCAGCGATTTAGGCTGGTACTCTCAGGGGCGGTTGTGGGACTTAGATAAGATTACGACCGGAACTGTCATCCCAGTTCCAAATGAGGTCACTACTGTACACCCCTTGCGAGAATACGGCGCAAGTTTATTTACTTTGAACGGAGCTAGAGCGTGGCACTAAAGTCTGTCGAGCACAACATGAGGAGCGTGGTCTGGTCAGGTAGTTGCCAGACTCTATGTCTAAGACGGTGTCACGCGTAGACCAGACGGCGGATGATTACCCAACCGGAACTAATAAGGTTGAGTCTAACCGCGCAAGCAGATAAGCTCCTAAGAGGTTGAAAACTTTCTAGCGATTGGGGAACTGGATGGCAAAGCGCCGTGGTATCTGGCTTGGGTTGGTGTTAATGATGTGCGCGATGACCGGCTCGATGTTGGCTGCCGGTGCACATACGGGAGGTCGAGGCAATGCCGCCCGGTTGAAGCCCGCGTACCGCTTCGAACGAAGCAAATGGATCTACGTGCACCTCGAGGGCTCGCCCGTCGACATCGGCTATCAGCACGGCTACCTGCTCGCGCCCGAGATCGCCGACGGCTTCAACACCGTCAAGTTTCGCGATACGCACCGCACCAAGCGCGCCTGGGATTTTTATCGTAACGTGGCGAAGACCATCCTCTGGCCGAAGATTGACGCCGAGTATCAGCAGGAACTGCAGGGCATCGCCGACGGCCTGAAAGCCCACGGCGTCAGCATGGACGTGTGGGACGTGGTGGCGCTGAACGCGATGGAAGAAGTCCCGGACTATTACGTGCCTTGGCTCGACAAGCATCAAAGCCGCACGGACGCACCCAAGCTGACCGCTCCGGGCAACTGCAGCGCCTTCGTCGCCACCGGCTCGATGACAAAAGACCACAAGCCGGTCATCGCGCACAGCAACTGGTCCGACTTTCCCACCGGCAGCCGTTGGACCATCGTCTTCGACATCGTGCCCACGCACGGCTACCACATCATCCAGGATGGTTTCCCGGGCATCATCGTGAGCGACGACGATTTCGGTATCAACTCGTCAGGGCTGATAGTGACCGAGACCACCATCACTCAGTTCAATGGCTTCGATCCCAAGGGCAAGCCGGAATTTGTGCGTGCGCGCAAGGCGCTGCAATATGCCAGCTCGATCGACGAGTACGTGAAGATCATGCTCGACGGCAACAACGGCGGCTACGCCAACGACTGGCTGCTGGCCGACAACAAGACCGGCGAGATCGCCCGCTTCGAGCTGGGACTGAAGGTCCATCGCGTGTGGCGCACAAAAGACGGATACTACGTCGGCGCGAATTTCCCCAGCGATCCCGAGCTGATTAACCAAGAGACAGACTTCAATCCGACGAACCTCGCGAGCTCGATGAATGCACGGCATGTGCGCTGGGATGAGCTGATGGAGAAGAACACGGGACAGATCGACGTCGCCATGGCGCAGAAGTTTCTTGCCGACCATTGGGACAGCTACGAGCAGAAAGAAGACCCTGACGAGCGCTCGCTGTGCGGGCATGAGGCAAACTCACCGCGCGGAGTTCCCGAGTGGGACGGGCCTCCCTACAACCCGAGCGGCGCGGTGACGTCGCAAGCCGCCGACAGCACGATGGCCAAAAACATGTCGTTCGATGCGCGCGCCGGATATCCCTGCGGTGCTGACTTCCTCGCTGAGCCGTTTCTGAAGGAACATCCGGAGTTCGAGTGGGAGCGTCCGGTGCTGCGCGACATGAAGGGCAATCCGTGGGCAGAGTTCAAGGGGGAGAGAAGCCGGTCAGTTCCGGCGTCGCCGGCGAAAAGTAAAGCGACTGTCGGATTCGCGCGGCTGACGCGATAGAGAAGAAAGGTCATGCAGCGCCATTTGTGACGCACGTCATAGCCTCCACTGCCGAGGATTGCTAGCGTGAAAGTGCGGAGCCTTATCGCCTCGGACTCGCCGGATTCTTCATGAAACGCGTCGCACTCATCATCGCACTTACAATGTCCGCCTTAACTCTCACCGCACTGGCACAGAACAGTAACGGCATGCCTCCCGGCCATCAGATGCTGGCCTCGCCAGACGCCTTCGCCGACGGACACCTGGCCGCACTCGACAAACAGGTCGGCCTATCGGCAGAACAGAAGCCGCAACTGCGCGCGGTGTTTCTGGAGGAAGGTAAGAACCTGTTTGCGGTGTTTGGCGACGCCACGTTGTCGGACGCGCAGAAGCAGGCGCGTATCCAGCAGCTTCACGTCATCACCGAACACAAGGTCTGGGGCCTGCTCACCCACGAGCAGCGCAAAAGGATGACAACAACCCGCGCCGAGGCAGGTGACTTAACGCCTAGCCTTCTCCTAAACTACCTACATAAAACAACTTAGCAGACAATTCTCGGTCTGATAGCTGAGCCTTCCGAATCCTCTCACAGAATTCTTGCAACTTACGTGTTGCAACAACATCTGTTGTAACAGGCAACTTCAAGTCGCTATCAATTTCAATTTCCGAGAGGAGCAACTCATGTTTCGCAAACTGATTTCCACTTCCGACGATTACGCACTTGCCGTCGCCCGCCTGGTGCTGGGCGTGGTGTTCTTCGCTCACGGCGCGCAAAAAATGCTGGGCTGGTTTGGCGGCTACGGCTTCTCCGGAACTATGCAGTTCTTCACGCAGATGATGCATATCCCTGCGCCGCTCGCGTTTCTTGCCATCTGTGCCGAGTTCTTCGGCGGCCTGGGACTGATCGTCGGGTTCCTGAGCCGCATCGCAGCGTTCGGCATTGCGATGAACATGCTGGTAGCGATTTTCACCGTCCACATTCACAACGGATTTTTCGCCAACTGGAGCGGACAGCAGAAGGGCGAAGGCATCGAATACCACCTGCTGGCGCTGGCATTGTTGACGCTGGTGATGGTCAAGGGTGCGGGTGTGCCGTCAGTGGACCGCGCCCTAAGCAAGTAAGCGGCGGGAGTAAGCCTTGGCGAACCGAATCCTGGAAGAGCTAAAACAAACGCCGCCGTTCGAAGACCGTCGGCAGGAAGCAGCATTGAACATCTTGCGTACTGCCGACGTGCTCAAGCGCGGCCTCGAATTGGTGCTTAAGCCGCACGGCATCACCTCGGCACAATACAACGTGCTGCGGATTTTGCGCGGGGCTGGCGAGCGTGGGCTGCATTGCGGCGGCATTGCCGAACGCATGATCACCGCCGAGCCCGACGTGACGCGGCTACTGACCCGCATGGAGCGCCTCGGCCTGCTGACGCGGCACCGCGACGGGCACGACCGCCGCGTGGTGACCGCCTTCGCGACCAAGCGCGCACTTCAGCTACTAGGCGAATTGGGAGAATCGCTTCGCGAATTGCAGCGGCGGCAGTTCGCGCTGCTAAGTGATGACGAGATTGATGCTCTCATCGGCGGACTTGAGAAAGTAAGGGAGTCTGCGTCCGGAGAGCACTAGCTTCGATGCGGCAACTCCACAGTGACAATGCAGCCTCGGGTGTCCTTGCGGTTGGCCAGCTCGATGGAGCCACCATGCGCTTCCGCGATCTGTTGCGAAAGCACTAAACCAATGCCGGAACCTCCCTGCTTCGTCGTATAAAACGGCACGAACGCATTGCTGGGGTTGAGCAAGCCGATGCCGTTGTCCTCTACGATCAGAGAAACGGTGCCATCGTCCAGCTCCCAGCGCAGCGCGACCTTGGGCTCTGTGCCTGCGGTTTGCGCCTGTTCGAGCGCGGAATCAACCGCGTTGCGAATCAGGTTAATCAGCATCTGCTCGATCAAGTCTGGATCGATCATCAACACAACATCAGACCCAGCAGCGATGCGCACAGGCAACCGCGTCTCCAGCACGGCGACGCGTTCGGCCAGCGGGCGCAGCTCGACCGCTTGCAGTTTCGGCGAAGGCATGGTCGCCAGGCGACGGTACGACTGCAGGAAACGATGTAACGACGCCGTGCGTGATTCGATGATGTCGAGGCCGCGCTGAAAGTCGGACTTTATGTCACCGGACAGGTCGAGTTGCGGAAGCCGTGCCGCCAGGCTGCCAGCGATCGACATAATAGGCGCGAGTGAGTTGTTGAGTTCGTGGCCGAGCACGCGAATGAGGCGCTGCCATGCGCTGCGCTCCTCTTCACGAAGGGCGCGGCTAACGTCAGAGAGCACAATAAGCGTGTGGGGTACGCCGCTCTGCCGGAACGAACGCTTGCGCACCATCCAGCGCGCGGTAGGCGTGGAGTATGGCAAGCTCACTAACGTGGCATTGGGCGCGTCGAAACAAGCGTCAAGACCGAGCTCGGTGGCCGTCCTGCCCAGCAATCGCGCAGATGGCTGCTGTAGCAAGCGTTCCCCGGCGCCGTTCACCAGGCGCAGCGCGTGATCGGGATCGAAAGTGAAGATAGGTACGTCGATTTCATCGACTACGCGGCGCAACAGCGCGGTGGTTTCGATGGTCTGAATGCGCTGTTCGGTGAGAATGTCGGCGAGGGTATTGATCTCCAGAGCGAGCTCGCCCAGCGAATCGTTGGGATTGGCCTCGCGCGCCCGAAAGGAGTAATCCTCCTCGCGCAGCGCACTCACGACATTTGCCAGAGTCTGGAGTGGACGAGCGATCTGTTCCAGCAACGTGAGCGTGAGAATGAACCACAGGAAGAACTCGAGAATGGTGAGCGCAATTTTCGCATCGCGCGACCACGTCTGCACCCATATCAGAATGGTGGCGATGATCACGCCGGGCAGTGCAGCGAGCACGGCGAAGATGGCGATGCGCCGTTCGTACAAGAGGCGGTGCCGGGAGAACTGCTCGCTGGCGCTGCGGTCCCGTGGGCGGTAACCGCTGCCAGAGCTAGAGTCCATAGCGTTCCATGCGGCGATAGAGCGCGCCGCGGCTCAGCCCGAGGGCCTCGGCAGCCTGGCTCACATTGCCGTGGAAACGCTGCAGCGCCTTGCGCACCAGGATGCTCTCCACCTCTTCGATGCTGAGCTCCTCCAGATTCTGCCCTTGCGGACGCTGGAGGTTCAAGCCCAAATCTGAAACCTGCACGTCTTCACCCTGGGCCATGAGCACGGCACGCTCCAGCGTGTGCTCGAGTTCACGGACGTTGCCGGGCCACGCGTACTGCATCATGGTCTGCATGGCGGCGGGCGCGAACCCACGCACCTGCACGCGATAACGCTGGGCGTAGCGCGCGAGGAAATGCGCGGCCAGCGCGGGAATATCTTCGCGGCGCTCGCGCAGCGCGGGCAAGTGGATCTCGACCGTGTTCAGGCGAAAGAGCAGGTCTTCGCGAAACAGACCGGCGGCAATCGCTGCGCCCAGATCGCTGTTGGTCGCCGAAATGACGCGCACATTCACCTTCTTGGTGCGTGACGAGCCCACGCGTTCGATCTCTCCGGTCTCCAACACGCGCAGCAGCTTGGCTTGCTGTCGCATGGGCACGTTGCCGATTTCGTCGAGGAAGATCGTCCCGTTGTCCGCGAGTTCGAAGCGCCCAATGCGATCGGTGCGAGCGTCGGTGAATGCGCCTTTCACGTGGCCGAAAAGCTCGCTCTCGAAAGTACCTTCGGGGAGCGCGCCGGTGTTCACGGCCACCATCGGCATCGAAGCGCGCGGCGACAAGATGTGCAGTGTCCGGGCAACGACTTCCTTGCCTGTGCCATGTTCTCCAGTGACCATCACGTTGGCATCGGAAGGACCAATGCGAGCCATGGTTTGCAACACGGGTTGCATGGCGGGTGCCGAGGCGATGAAATCCGGAGCACCTTCGGCGCGCAGCAAACGGGCCTCAGCCTCCAGATGCTGCGTGCGTTGCAGCGCGCGATGCAGTTCCACCTGCGTTCGCAAGATGGCCAACAGGCGTTCGTTCTCCCAGGGTTTCTGGATGAAGTCGCGCGCGCCGCGGCGCATCGCTTCGACCGCCAGGCGAACGTTGCCCCATGCCGTCATCACGATGACCGGCAGGTTGCTATCGAAAGAAACGATTTGCGACAACAGGTCGAGACCTTCCTGTCCCGACGTCGTATCGCGCGTGTAGTTCAGGTCGATGAGTACCGCGTCGTAGAACTCGCTGGCCAGCGACTCGCGCACGGCCGCCGGCGACTTCGCCCTGTCAACGATAAAGCCTTCGGGACGCAGCAGCAGTTCGATGGCCTCGAGAATGTGGGGCTGATCGTCGGCCGCGAGAATGCGGCCGGTACGCACCGGCACACGTGCATCGGCACCAGTTTCGCCCTGCTCAGCGACTCTAGTTAGTGGTTGTGCTTTGGCCAACGTGATCTCCCGAGGGCGCGACGCCATCAACCGCTTTTTGGACCTCGATGCCATTATCCGCCAGAGTGGTGCCGGTGGCGCGTTCCAGTTCAACTTTGGATTTCTGATACGCGGTGTTGGCATTCACCAGGTCAAGCTCGGCCAGCGCCAGGTCGCGTTGCGCGGTAAGAGTCTGGAACGGCGATCCCGCACCGAGGTCTTGTTCCTTCTGCATGATGGTGAAGGTCTTCTGCGCCAGGTCGCGGGCTTTCTGCGCAGCTTGCACACGTGCGCGACTTTGCTCCAACGCATACTGCGCGTTGCGCACTTCGATGCGGATCTGTTTTTTCAATTGCTGCAGGCGCAGTTCCGCTTGGCGATACTCCAGCTCCGAACGATACTGGTCCGCCTTGGCGACGCGGTTGCGAAGCGGAATGTTCAGGTTCAACCCGAAGAAATAGTCAGGTGAGGTGTTGTTGTAGGCGTTCTCGAAAGCGCCCCAGAATCCGGTAGGCAGCGTTGATGTGTTTTCGCCGCTGAAAGCAGGATTCAGCTGGCCCGCCAGTCCCGTTCCGCCATAGAAGCCAACTGCCGATACCGTCGGCAATAGCGCATTTTTCGCGGCCTGGCGGCTGATCTGCCGGTTCACTAAGTCGATGTCAGACTCAGCCAGCTCCGGACGGTCTTGCAGCGCCTCGTTGATCAGGTCCTGCACCGCCCGGTCTGCTTCGGTGCCGGTCAATGATGAGCGGTCGGTGGGAACCACCGGCATCGATTCGAGGACCGGGTCGTCGAGGTTCTTGGTGATCGCATTCTTCATCAACGATTCCTGCAGTTGCAACGTCGTCTTGGCGATGAGCAGGTCCTGGTCTCGGCGAGAGACTTCGGCTTCGGCGCGCATCACGTCCATCGCCGGGACGGCCTCGAGTTGCAACTGCTTCTGCGAGTTAGAAAGGCTCTGTTGCGCGAAGGCAAATGACTGCTCCGTCACGCGCTCCGCCTCATACGCGCTAACCAGGTCCCAGTACATGTTCGAGATCTGCGTGACCGTCGCTACTAACTGATCTTTGAAGGCGATATCAGAAATCTTCTTATTGTTCTTGGCTATATGCAGAAAGCGAAGGTTGGGGCCGAGCCCGAAACCTGACAATAGTTGCTGCTGAATGCTCACGCGGTAATAGGAACCAAGCGCCGGCGAGAGATTGGTAAAGGTGCTGTTGGTAGCCTGCCGATTGTTCTGGGTTTCAAACGAGATGCTGGTACCGGTGGCGAACGACTGCTGATATTGAAGATTGAAAATGCCCGTGTTCTGCTGCAGTGAGGGCACACCGTAAATCTGCAGGTTGGCCAAAGGTTGCGTGAGATGTTCAATGCCCATGTTGCCAGTGATGGATGGGTCGTAAGACTGCACCGGAGCACCAGCGCCCAGCGTCGACTGCACTAACCCCCCACTACCCGCACCAGCTCCGCCGGCGCCGCCCGTCGTGCCGCCAGCACCCGCGCCGGGAGCGCCGGTACCGAATCCTCCAACGCCGCCGCCGGGGGTGCCCTGCACCACCCCAGTGTTAACGCCTCGGAATGAGGCGCCTGCCTTGGTGCGAAGAATGTCCGTATCGGCGATCGGAAGGTTGTAGCGCGCGATGGCGACATCGAGATTGTTCTCGATGGCCAGCGCGATCGCGTCCTTCAATGAGATGTAAAGCTTGCCGTCATGAATCAGTTGATCGAGCCGCGGCGAGTTGATGAGGTTCGGCTCCGGCACTGTCCGGGAGCGGTACGCGTCGAATGGCTCCCAGCTATGCGGCATCACAAACTGCGGCGGCGTTTGGATAGCGGCTTGCGCATTGCTGGTAGCAGTCGCCGGAGCAGGTGGTGCATTAGGCTGTTGGGCTTGCGCGCTGCTGTTGGTCGTCGAAGGAGCGGGTGCCGCAGTGGGTTGCTGGGCCTGCGCGCTGACCAGCAGCGAGCAAAGCAACGTAACCAGCACCGGCGACTTTGCGGGGCGATCGTTCATGACCGCACTGCCTCGCCTGGCGACGCAATACTGGCATTGCCGGTGTCGCTGACCAGCCAGCCGTCGCGCAGGTTGATCGTGCGCGAGCCGTACGAAGCGTTCACATCCGAGTGCGTGACCTGAATGATGGTCGTACCCTGGCGGTTCAGTTCGGTGAAGAGTTCCATGATTTCTTTGGCCTGGCTGGAGTGCAGGTTTCCCGTCGGTTCGTCGGCCAGCAACAGTGCGGGCTTGTGAATCACAGCACGCGCGATACCGACCAGTTGCTGCTGCCCACCCGACAACTGGTTCGGGTAGAGGTCTTTTTTAGCCACGATCTGAAAATGATCGAGCGTGTCGGCGACCATCGCTTGCCGCTCGCCGCGCGGGATGTCTTTGTACGACAGCGGAAGATCAATGTTCTCCTGTACGGTGAGGTCGTCGAGCAGGTGATAGCTCTGGAAGACCATACCGATGTTGCGCTTCGCCAATTCAGCCCGCTCTTTCCGCTTCATCTTGTGAACAGCTTCTTCACGAAACCAGTATTCACCGGCCCACTGGTCGTCGAGCAATGCGAGTGCGTTCAGCAACGACGATTTGCCCGCGCCCGACGGCCCCATGATGGTGAGGAACGATCCCTCAGGAATGTTGAGGTCGATGCGACGAAGCACCCAGGTTTCGCCGGCGGCGGTCTTGTAACTGCGTTCGAGGTTTTTGAGTTGGATCATAGTAGCAACTAGCGATTAGCGACTAGCAATTAGCTTTGCGCTAGTCACAGCTGCAGAACTGATGTCAATGAAGCACGTTAACGGTCAATTTGCGGAGCGTCTGCATTGGGACCGCGCGCAAGCGCTAGCAGCTAGTTGCTAGTCGCTAGTTGCTCATTGTGCTTCCTGCATCAGCCTGCGCAGCTCATCTTCGGCTACGACTTTGCCGTCGAACAGATGTACTTCGCGTTCCGCATGCGCGGCGAATCGCGGATCGTGCGTCACCATGCAGATGGTCGCGCCTTCGCGATGCAACCGCTGCAACAGCTCCATCACCGCTTCGCCGTTGCGCGAGTCAAGGTTTCCAGTCGGCTCGTCAGCCAGCAGGATGGATGGCGATCCGGCGAGAGCGCGCGCCACAGCGACACGCTGCTGTTGACCTCCTGAGAGCTGCGATGGATAGTGACGCAGACGATGCGCCATGCCCACGCGTTCCAGCGACTCGAGCACGCGTTTCTTGCGTTCCGCAGCAGGCATTCCGTCGCGATAGGTCAGCGGCAGCTCGACGTTCTCGTACACCGTGAGGTCGCCGATCAAGTTAAAACTCTGGAAGATGAAACCAATCTCACGATTGCGAATGCGAGAGCGGTCGCCGAAGTCGAGGTTCTCCACCGTCTGGCCGTTCAGCTTGTACTTGCCGTCGGTAGGTGTGTCGAGCAGGCCGATGATGGACAACAGCGTCGACTTGCCGCAGCCCGACGGACCAGACATCGCAACATACTCACCTTTATTAATGGTGAGGTGAACGCCGGCCAAGGCGTGGGTTTCCACTTCGTCGGTGTAGAAGACTTTGGTAAGGTTTTCGATTTCGATCAACGGAGCTGCTGCTTCGCTCATAATTTTTTCCGTTCTCTCGTAAATTCTTGTTTCCTGCTTTACGCTCTTCAGTCCAGCTTCACGCGATCCGTACTGTCCCAGCGCGACATGTCGGACAGGATGACGGTATCGCCTTCCTTCAGTCCCGAGTCAATCTGGATCAGGTTCACCGAGGCCCTGCCAGTTTTCACCTGCACGCGCGAAGCCCCGTTGCCTTCGCGGTCGAGGACGAACATCGAGATGGTGCTGTTCTCCTGCCCGAAGGCCGGCCGCCCGACGTAAAGCACGTTGTCGAGCTTCTCCAGGTCGATGGTTCCATCGACACTGAGGTCAGGACGCGCGCCCTTGGGCAGCTCGCCCGTCAGTGATACGTCAACCGTAACCGTTCCGTTCTGTACCGCTGGATCTACCCGGCTTACCGTGCCGGCAATGATTCCGTTATGCGTATCGACGGACGCAGGCTCGCCAATCTGCACGTCACGCGCCTGGGTCTCGGGAATCTTCAGCTCCGCCATTAAATGATTCGGTTGAACGATTTTTGCCAGCTCCGCGCCCGGCAAAACGTGCTGCCCAACCTGTAACGGCATTTCGACCAGCACACCTGCGACACCCGCCCGGACCTTGAGCTTTTCCAGTTGCTGCTGCTTCAACTCAGCCAGAGCACGCATCTCGCCGATCTTGGCCTGCTGCACCGCCAGTTGCGATTCAATCGCCTGCTTGTTGATTTTCAGGCGATCGTCTTCGATCTGGTTGCGGGTGACGAGCTCGTCGGCCTTGCCTTGCGAGGCTTTCGCGGTCAGGCCGGAAACCACGCCAAGGTCGTAGAGTGCCTTGTCGGTCTGCGCCTGCCGTTGCGCCTCGTTGTAATCCGCGTTGACCGTGGCCGCGCCCGCGCGCTGCGTCATCAAGTCGCTATCGAGCTTGACCTTTAAGCTCTGGTACTCAGCTTCGGCGGCTTTCACCTGTAGCTGCGCATCAACCGCTTCCTGCTCGAGTTGCGGGTTGCTCATCACCACCAGGATGGTGTCAGGCTCAACCAGCGAGCCCGGCAACTTGATAATCTGCAGCACGGTGGCTTCGGTTTCCGCCGGGATTTGGCGTACGTCTTCATGGTTGGGAACGAGCGTGCCCAAACCGCGTACCTGGCGCAGCATCGAGCCGCGCTTCACGGTGTCGGTCCAGATAGTGGCGCGCTCAACGGTGGGTGCGGCGGGCTTCAACCGCGTGACGCCGAGCGCTAAGCCGACGAGTACGAGGATTGCAAGGCCGCCCCAGAGTATTTGGCGGCGGCGTTTCTGTTGTTTGAATTCAGGCCGGGCAATATCCATTGCAACCAGAAAAGAGCAAGCCGGTGGCCAATCGGAATTCCCGTTAGTTATTGAAAGGGAAGGTGGTTACAGACCAGCTAAATCACACCCGACAGCGCCCTGTGTCCCGCATCGGAGAAAACTGTCCGTTTTCGGACAACGCCGGCTCCATCCGATTTTAAAGTCGCAGCAATTCAAATACTTAGACTCCGGGCAACACAATGCGCAAAGCGGGCATTTAAGATGAGAATGGCCGTAGTAGCCGCCTGATTCCTGATGTCGACCGCGGTTCAAGAAGCTAGGGATTTCCTGCCTCCGGTGCGCGCCACCCCGCCGCGCCTGTTTTCGCTCGATTTTTTTCGGGGCGCGACCATCGCGGCCATGATCCTGGTCAACAATCCGGGCAACGACTACGCCTACGCACCGCTGAAGCACGCCGAATCGAATGGCTGGACGCCGACCGACCTCATCTTTCCCTTCTTCCTTTTTATAGTGGGCGTATCGTTGACGTTGTCGTTTCGTTCGCGCCTCGAGCGCGGCGAGTCGAAGCAAAAGCTGCTCCTCCATACCGTGCGTCGCAGCGCCATCATCTTTCTCATCGGACTGTTCCTGAACGGATTCCCGTATTTCCATCTGGCCACGTGGCGGGTGGCGGGAGTGCTGCAGCGCATCGCCATTGCATACCTCGCGGCCTCGGTCATCACGCTCTACACGAAGACCCGTGGCATCGCGATATGGATCACCGGCCTCCTGCTTGGCTATTGGGTCTCCATGCGGTTCATTCCTGTGCCAGGATTCGGCATCCCGGGCACCGATATGCCGCTGCTCGACCCCAATGCCAATCTGTCCTGGTATCTCGACAAACGCTTTCTCCCCGGTGCGATGTACGAGGGCACGCGCGATCCGGAGGGAATCCTTAGCACCTTCCCTGCAATCGCAACGGCGCTGTTGGGTGTAATAACCGGCGAGTGGCTCGGCAGGAGTCGCACTAAGAATGATCCTCGAAGGACAACCGTCGGCATGTTGACCGCCGGTGCGGCACTGATCCTCGCCGGACAACTCTGGAGCGTCTGGTTCCCCATCAACAAGAAATTGTGGACCAGCTCGTTCGTTCTGTTCACCGCGGGATGCGCGCTGATTTGCCTCGCGATCTGCTATTGGATCACCGACGTCAAATTGCATCGTGGCTGGTGGACGAAGCCGTTTGTAGTCTTCGGCACCAACGCCATCGCCGCCTATGCGCTGGCCGAGCTGGCGTCGAGTTTGCTGTTCAACTTGCGGCTGCACCACGGCCGCCGCGAAATAACCCTCGCGGACTATTTCTTCCATAGGCTCTTCGCCAGCATCTCTCCACGAGAGCTCGGTTCGCTGGCGTACGCAGTCGTTTTCGTGTGCCTCTGCTGGCTACCGATCTATTGGATGTACCGCAAGCACATTTTCCTGAAGGTCTAGCAGAAGGAGACCACTTGGTTCAGGTGTCGTAGTGGATAGGATCGATTACTCGATGACCGAAAGTACAACTTACCCCTCTTCAAGACTAGGCGTCCGCTGAGTCCCGGCGTTTGGCATCCCACCTGCTCTTATTTCCTGGGTTCGATTGACGGCGAACTTGTGCCGTCCTACTATCCCAAACAATGTCAACGCCTTCCATTACCGTCGGGCAGTTACTCGGCCATTACCGTCTAGTCGAACGGATAGGCGGCGGGGGTCAAGGCGAAGTCTTTCGCGCCCACGACGAGCGCTTCGATAAGGATGTCGCTCTCAAAATCCTGCCGCTCAAGGCGTTGGCCGATGAAGAGGCGCGCAAGCGCTTCCGCCAGGAAGCTCTAGCAGTAGGCCGGCTCAGCCATCCCAATGTTGCTACCGCGTTTTACTTCGGGGAAGAAAACGGCATTGACTTCCTGGTAACCGAGTACGTCGCCGGCGCAGGGCTCGACGAAAAGCTGGCTCAGGGGCCGATGCCCGAAGAAGACGTGGTGAGGCTGGGCATTCAGTTGGCCAGCGGACTCGAAGCCGCGCATCACGAAGGAATCATCCATCGCGACCTGAAACCTGGCAACCTGCGCATCACTCAGAACGGCAGCTTGAAGATCCTCGACTTCGGGCTGGCGGAGTTAGTGGATTCGACCATCGACGTCGCCTCCGCCGAGACCGTCACCATCAATATGACGCTGACCGGAACGCTGCCCTATATGGCGCCCGAACAGTTCGGCGGCGTCAGCGATCAGCGCACCGATCTCTGGTCCGCGGGAGCCGTGCTTTACGAGATGGCTACGGGCCAGCTGCCGTTTGTTGAAACCAATCTGAACCAGCTCCGGATGGCCATCCTGCATAACCATCCCGCGCGGCCGACTGCGATTAACCCCAAAATTTCGCAGGGCCTGGAGCGCGTGATTCTGCGCTGTCTGCAGAAAGACCCCGGCAAGCGCTACCAGAGCGCGACCGAGTTGCGCGAAGACCTGGCGCGCGTCGCCCATGGGCAAAAAGTTAGTAGTGGCGACCGGCTGCGCGGCCGCGGCTTCGCCGTCGCCCTGCTGGCGATTGCTCTGGCAGGCTCAGGCACGGCCGTGTATCACTTCTGGCCGCAGATCAAGACTCTGCTCGGCCAACCCTCGGCTGAATCCACAGGACAGATTCGGATGTTGGCTATATTGCCAATCCAAACTGCGGGTGAGGGATCGTCCGACGATGCTCTCGTTCGCGGCATGGCCGAAACCGTTAGTGCTCGCATCGCACAGGGTACGAACAGTAAACAGCTGCAGTTGATTCCTCCAAGTGAACTGATCGCACGGGACGCCAAAACAACCGACGCGGTGCGCCGGGAGTTTGGTGTCGACCGCGTGCTTGAAGTGGCGGTGCAACGCTCCGGCGAAAAGGTGCGCGTCACTTGCAGCCTGATCGATCCAAAGACACACCAGGTGTTGAACGCCTGCACCGTCACCGGAGACGGCAGCGACTTGTTCGCTCTACAGGACACGCTGGCCGGCGAAGTCATTGCGATGTTACCGCGGGGCGTCCACAACGAGCAGGCGGAACCCTCTGAGGTGCAGGCAGCCGCTCCCGCCGGCTACGAGTTCTACCTGAAGGGCCGCGGATACCTCCTGGATTATCAGAAACCGGAGAACATCGACAGCGCCATCAAGCAGTTTGAGCAGGCGTTGAAGCTGAGTCCGAATTACGCTCCCGCATACGCGGGCCTGGGCGAAGCGTACTGGCAGGGCTACAAGGCCGACCGCAGTAAGGATTGGCTCGACAAAGCAAAGGTTAGTTGTGAGAAAGCGCTAACCGCAGATTCCAAATTGGCTGAGGGCCATGTTTGTCTCGGCAATGTATACCGAACACAAGGGGACTACGACAAAGCTCTGCAAGAGATTCGGCAAGCGGTCGCGCTTGATCCCGGAAATGTTCTCGCCGTCCTCGCACTTGGGGATACGTACGACAAGTTGAACCAGTATGCCGAGGCAGATGCTACCTTCAAAAAGGCCGTGGCCCTCGCTCCTAATTACTGGGCAGTCTACAACTGGTCCGGTTTCTTCTACTACGGACGGGCCAACTATGCGGAAGCCGAAAAAATGTTCCGAAAAGCATCCGAATTAGCTCCGGGGAATAGCAAAGTGCTGGAAAACTTGGGAGCAATGTACTTGCTGGAGGGCCGGTATCAGGATGCCATCGATGTCCTGCAGCGCTCAATCGGCTTGCGGGCCACGCCTATAGCGTATAGCAATCTTGGCGCAGCTTATTTCTACCTTCACAGGTTTCCAGAATCGGTTGCCGCCCTTCGAAAGTCAAGTGAACTGGATAACCAAAATTACATCGCATGGGGCGATCTCGCTGACGCTCTCTACTGGACACCGGGTGACCGAGATGAAGCACCCGATGTTTACCGTAAAGCGATCGCCCTCGCGCAAGCGAGCGTGAAAGTGAATCCCAAAGACAGCGGAGCGCTCGCCTGTGTTGCTTCCTACTCCGCAATGCTCGGCCAGCGCGGCGCGGCGATCAACGCGCTGCAGCAGGCGCTTGCGCTTTCGCCAGACGATCCGGATGTGATGTTCCGAGCTGCCTTGGTTTACAACCAATTTGGCCAGCGCGATGAGACCCTGGAATGGCTTCGTCGCGCTACGAAGGCAGGCTTCTCACGCTCAACCGTCCGAGACACGCCCGACTTCTCTCAGCTCCAACACGACCGGGCCTTCGCCGCCATCATTGCGCCTCAGCAGCGAACTACTGAGTGACGATAACCTTCATGCCCTGAATCAGGTTCTTACTCTTGTCATAGCAAACCTGGTCCTGCCCGTTCACAGTCACCGTAATGGTTTGAATCGGAAAGTCATGGATACCAAAAAGCTTCTCCCAAGCTGTTCGTTCGGCCTGACCTGATGACACAGGTCTGCCATCCGCGGAGGCAAATTTCGTTTGCCAGCCGCCCGCCAGTGGATTCTGGAATGGGCTTCCGGAATTAAACGCCGTCGTCGCGGGAAAGGTAACGGTGAACGGCAAGTTCTGCTGTTGCTGCCAATCCACGTTGTCTCCGCTATCGACGGCCGCGGGCATGGGGTTTATTAAGCACGAATTTGTTGTGGCGTCGTAGCTGATGCTCACCGTAATTACGATTTGATGCCCAGGACCCGGTCCTGGTCCCGGCTTCGTCGCCAAGTAGGCAATGGCCGCTATCACCAGAATGGCGGCGGCGATTATTCCCACGGTTGTTCGACTCATCTTAGTCCTCCTCCAGTGCGTTCGGTTTCGAGTCTGCAAACAGTAGCACGACTCATCCAGTAGTCAAGCAAATACCTCGCCAATCGCTTTCGCCGCAGCCACTCTCCCACTCATCGACAACCCCAGAACAACGCGAGTCGGTCCAACATCATCGCTAGACCACGTGATTCCCCCTCAAACCCAAACCCCAGCTTGATCGCTCTATTTTAGTGGGATGCAACCTGCTTACTATCCAACTCGCTTGCCATTCCTATCCGAAAAGATAGCCTGACTCTGTCCCAATCCAACCGTCACCACGGATGCACCAACAAATCGCTGCACCAGCAACCACTTAGCTCGCATTACGCCCACTCCCGCCCTTTGGCACGCAGCTTGCTCTATTCCCTGGCGTAAGCCGCAAGCAAAAAGGCAATCGAAAGAAAGCTGAAAGCGAAGCGGTTTAACAAATTCAGCTTGGGTTCCGCTAACAGGAGCCCCCAAGGAGGAGTTATGAAGCGCAACATGTTTGGGGCCCTGATGACTCTCATCGTGGCCTTCGCCGTCGCAACCCCTATGGTTCATGCACAGACCATCATGACTGCTAACGTTCCATTCGCTTTCAGCGTTGGACAGCAACAGCTCCCGGCGGGCGCCTATGAGGTCCGCGAAGTGAACAGCGCGGCAACCCTGATCCAGAACAAGGATGGCAAGGAGAAGTCGCTGGCGCTGTACCATAGCGCTGGACCGTCCAAGGCCGATGAGACCAAGCTGGTGTTTCACAGGATTGGTGACCATTACTTCCTGACTCAGATCTGGACCAGCACTCGCGGAGAAGGACGCGAACTCCCCGAGTCGAAGTTGGAGAAGGAAATGGAAGCCTCCAATACCGGTATCGGCGGCGGCGGAGCAGAGACTGTGATCGTCGCTTTGCGCTAACCTGCCTCAACGATCACTCTGAAACCCCGGAGTCCCCACCGGCTCCGGGGTTTCTTTTTGGATTCACCCTCTCTTCCCATCCCACCTTCCGCTGTACAAATCCCCCTTCACGGGTAGAATGCAGAGTTCACCCATTTGAGGTTACGGGTGAAGAAGTTGCGAAGGCCGTTTTTTCACTAGAGCTCAGAGACATCGAGAAAAATCGAAATCAAATTCTCTGTGCCTCTGTGTCTCTGTGGTGAATTCGTCTTTTCGGTGGAGGGTCCTTCATGCTGGTCGGTGTTCCCCGCGAGATTTTTCCGGGGGAGCGGCGGGTCGCCCTAGTTCCCGCAGTCATTCCCAATCTCAAAAAAGCTGGACTGGAAGTCGTCATCGAAGCCGGCGCGGGCGTCGAAGCCGGCTATCCCGATGCCGAATACGTCGCCAAAGGCGCCACCGTGGCCCCGGATCGTGCCGAAGTATTTCGCTCCGCCGACATCATTCTGCAAGTGCTCTGCTACGGCTCGAACGATGTGACCGGCAAAGCGGACCTTGCCGCTGCTCCGCAAAGGCCAAGTGCTCATCGGCTTCCTGCGTCCACTGGGTGAAGTACACACGGTGCAGGAGATCGCCGCCACCGGCGTAACCGCGTTCTCCGTCGAGCTCATGCCGCGCACCACGCGCGCCCAAAGCATGGACGCGCTTTCCTCCATGGGCACCATCTGCGGCTACAAGGCGGTCTTGCTCGCCGCCGACACGCTACCCCGCATCTTCCCCATGCTGACCACGGCCGCTGGAACCATCACTCCCGCGCGCGTGCTGGTCATGGGCGCAGGCGTCGCGGGCTTGCAAGCCATCGCAACCGCGCGGCGCTTGGGCGCGGTGGTTTCGGCCTACGATCTTCGCCCCGCCGTGAAAGAGCAGGTGCAGAGCCTCGGCGGGCGCTTCGTCGAGCTGGCTCTCGAAGTCAAAGACGCGCAGGATGCCGGCGGCTACGCCAAAGCGCAGGACGAGTCGTTCTACCAGCGCCAGCGCGAATTGCTGGGACAAGTCGTCGCTCAGCAAGACGTAGTCATCACCGCCGCAGTGATTCCCGGCAAGAAATCACCGGTGCTGGTGACCAAAGAAATGGTCGCCGCCATGGCTCCGGGTTCGGTGATCGTCGATCTCGCCTCCGAGCGCGGCGGCAATTGCGAACTCACGCGCACCGGCGAAAAAGTCGTCGAGCATGGCGTGTCGATCATCGGCTCCATCAACCTGGCCAGCGCCGTTCCGTATCACGCCAGCCAGATGTACGCCAAGAACCTGACCAACTTCCTGCTCAACATGGTGAAAGACGGCCAGCTCAAGCTCAACATGGACGACGAAATCGTGCGCAGCACGCTGGTCACCGAAGGCGGCGAAATCGTGAATCCGCGGGTCCGCGAATTCTTCTCGCTGCCTGCACTCGTGGCACAGACGTAACAGAATCTTTACCACGGAGGACACAGAGAACACTGAGAAAATACAGAAAATGAACGCATTTCTCCTCCGTGCTCTCTGTGTCCTCTGTGGTGAATTCGTGATCGTCAGGAGGTTATTAATTTGAAGGCAGACCTGATTACCAGTCTGTATGTCTTCATGCTCGCCGCGTTCATCGGCTTCGAGGTGATCCGGCGGGTCTCACCGCTGCTGCACACGCCGCTGATGTCGCTCACCAACGCGCTCGACGCCATCGCCGTCGTGGGCGCCATCATCCTGGCCGGCGAGCAGAAGAGCCAGCTCGCCACCATCCTCGGCACCATCGCCATCGTCGCCGCCACCAGCAACATCGTCGGCGGATTCATCATCACCGACCGCATGCTCAAGATGTTCAAAGTGAGCAAAGCGCCCAAGCCATGACCGACCTCGTGGGTGGTGAATACGTCATTGAAGTCCTCTACATCATTGCGGCGGCGCTGTTCATCCTGGCGCTCAAGTGGCTGAGCTCGCCCGCCACCGCGCGCCGCGGCGTCTTCGCCGGCGAAGCCGGCATGCTGCTGGCCATCGTCGGCACGCTCTTCTACAAGGGCATCGTCGACTACAAGTGGATCGCCATCGCCCTCGTGCTCGGCACCATCATCGGCGTCCCGCTGGGCCGCGTCGCCATGACCGCCGTCCCGCAGCGGACCGCGCTCAGCCACGCTTTCGGAGCGCTCTGCGTCACGCTCGTCGGCACCGCCGAGTTCTACCTGCGCACGCCCAACATCACGAAGTTCATGATGAGCGTGCTCTCGCTCGAAGTCATCCTCGGCGGACTCACCATCACCGGCAGCCTCATGGCCGCGGGCAAACTGCAGGAAGTCCTGCCGCAGCGCCCCATCACCTATAAAGGACAGAACATCGTCAACCTCGCCGTGCTCGGGGCTGCCATCGTCATCGCCGTCATGCTCGTGATGGACCCGAGCCGCACCGCGCTCTATCCCGCGATGGTCCTCATCGCGCTCGTCGTCGGCGTGATGCTGATCATCCCCATCGGCGGCGCCGACATGCCGACCGTCATCTCGCTGTTGAACTCCTACGCCGGACTCTCCGCCGCGGCCATGGGCTTCGTGCTCGACAGCAAGCTGCTCATCGTGGCCGGCGCGCTCGACGGCGCCAGCGGCTTCATCCTCTCGGTCAACATGTCGAAGGCCATGAACCGCTCCTTCACCAACGTGCTCTTCGGCGGCTTCGGCCAGTTGCAGACCTCTGCCGCAGGCGCGCAGGAAGCCCGTCCCGTGCGCAGCGCGACGCCCGAAGAAGCGGCGGCCATTCTCGCGGCGGCCAACAAAGTCGTCATCGTTCCCGGATACGGCATGGCCGTCGCCCAGGCGCAGCACAAAGTCCGCGAACTCTACGACGCCCTCAGCAAGCGCGGCGTCGATGTGACCTTCGGCATCCATCCCGTCGCCGGCCGCATGCCCGGACACATGAACGTCCTTCTCGCCGAAGCCGACATTCCCTACGACAAGCTGCTCGACATGGACGAGGTCAACGGCGACATGCCGCAGACCGACGTCGCTCTGGTCATCGGCGCCAACGACGTGACCAATCCCGCGGCGCGCACCGACACGTCGAGCCCGATCTACGGCATGCCCATCCTCGACGTGGACAAGGCCCACACCGTGATGGTCATCAAGCGCAGCATGAGCCCCGGCTTCGCCGGCATCGACAACCCGCTCTATTACCTCGACAACACGCTGATGCTCTTCGGCGACGCCAAAGCAGTTCGTGGGCAACATCGTGAAGGAGCTGTCGGGCAACAGTGGGGGACACTAGGAGGTTGCTGGCACGGTCGGTCGAAGACCGGATCCTCTGAGCCCATGCGCTTAGCGCTCGTCCTTCGAGTAAGCCGAAACTTGTTGCCGGGCAATTGGGCGTGAATCGACCTAAATTACAAAGTGAATAGCGGGGGAAAGCGTGGACGTTCGGCAGGCTGTTCTCGGCGAAATTGCGATTCGTTCTGGCCGCGAGGTGGCGTTCATCGACGTTGGCGTGTTGGTTCGCCGACTGATCCTATTCGACAAGGTCATTGTTAGATCGTATCGGCTGCGCGAGCTTCCGCTGCTCGTCCGGACCTTCGGGAAGACAGGAATCCAGGAATTGCTAAATTCGGCGCACTGAAGTTCTGCTGCGAGTTTACCTGCGTCATTACAGACATCCATCAAAATGGCGTACGATCTGTCCCCGCTGAACATTTCACCTTTGGGACAGCCGATGCAGCAGACCGCGACAGCGCTTTACGGAAGGAACTGGGACGGCTGCAGAGCGTGTCGGGAATCAAGAATGCCGAACGTAACGCGATAGAACAAGCTGTATGGAACTCAATGATTCGCCCACCAAAGACATTTGGATCGGACCTATTGAAGCAAATTGATGCCGATCTACGTGCGAACTCGCCTTCGTTACGAGCCGGAATCCTCGACCAACTGCGAAAAGAGGTTAGAAACCCTAACGTGGCATCCGCCGACTTCCAAGTCAGTGTGGAAGAACCGCAGGAACGCGTGTTCCATATCAACACAACCATCCCCCAAGTTTTCGGCCACTTCCCCGAGAAAAAACGCATCTACTGCTCCAACGAGCTGTCACCGGCGTTACAAACCTTGACCAACGGCTAGCCGAAATGGCAGCGTACTCAGCACTGACGGGGTTTCTCGAGAGCGAAGCACCGCTTTTCTTTGGCAAAATCGCCGGCATACTCGCACCTCAAAACCCCAAGATTGCTGAAGAGCAGTTCAAGCGCGTGGTTGAGGTAGCCGACGTCCCCGATTTCAAACCCGGCCAAAAAGTTGACGTCGGGAGACTGATGGAAATTCGGGAGAGTCCAGAGTGCCGGGATTTTCGGCGATGGCTTTCCACTGTGCAGGACATCAGTGACGCAGAAATCCTCAATCTGACGCGGGGCATGAAGGAAAAAGTGGCATCCCTGGCTGACAGCTTCGGTGGTAAAGCCGTGCGACTGGCCGCAACCTCGATGATGGGCTTCGTCCCTGGCGCGGGCGTTTTGCTGGGACCCGCCGCTGGTGCGGTCGACTCTTTTCTGATTGATCGGCTGCTTCCCCGATCTGGAATTGTGGCATTTCTAACGGAAATGTACCCGTCTCTTTTTATCGCGGCGTGCTTTATTTGCACTCAAGCTTGGCGGATCCGGCCGGGTACCCCAGACACTGGCTTCCCCAGCGTGAGCGACAACGACAACATTCCAGAATCCGCAGCAGCGATTAAATCGCTTCCACACGCCCTATCGCGATTTGATTGTAAGAAAAACTGGCTGTTGTCTGCGGTGAGAACACATACGCGATCGGCCTGCCCGCCCCGTCAGCTTTGAACTTGAGAAACCCCGAGCCGACGCCGTTGGTTCCGTGAGCGTTTGGCCGTGTGTCGTCAAAGTGAGGTACTTCCGCCGAGTCGTAGACTCGAATCGAAAACACCTCGTCCTGCAGCGTCGGAGATTCGGCCGCAATGAACACATGCCCGGTGTTTTCATCCTTCTCGATCAGGGGATTTCGCCACGCCACGATGTCCCCCCGGCGAACGTGCTCCATCAGGTCAACCCGGCGCCAACCCATCCGCGACGCCGGGGTGAGCGAAGCGAAATATCCAAAATACTTGAACGCCCGCGGCCGCGGTTGCGTCTTCTCTTCAGGAATCAGACCGAGATGCTCCGGGGCGACCGTCTTCAGTACATAGCCCACAAAACCGTTGCAGTCACAGTCATAAATGCCGGCGGCGGCATCGATATGGTCCGTGTGCTGGTAGTCCGTCTGCGTGACGGTATTAATGATCGTCTCGGCCTTCAGAGCAATCTCTTCATTTAAAGACATAGTGGTGACTCCTCGTTCAAAATCCCACGAACAACTGCTTGTACCACGGCGCATGAATGTCATCAAGGTTTTCTGGTGCCCTGAGGACTCCGTGCGGGTGGCGAAGGTAACCCTTCCCATTGAACAAGAATCTTCAGGTCGGGTGCCCCATCTGGCGCCGAGATTCACTGGTACGAGGCTCACGGAATCGGCGCAAAAGAACATAAGATCAAGCGTATTCTGGACCCATAACTATGAAGCGTGCCGAACCACAATTCGCGGTTTGCGTGAAGAACAGGCAGTACCGTGCGTCGTTGGAACTGAGAAAGCTGTATCAAGTGCTTCCCGACGACAACGCTGCCAGGCATCGCCAACTCCGCGTGCTTGACGAGTCGGGAGAGGACTATCTCTATCCTGAGAATTATTTTGTGCCGGTTAACCTGCCGCAGTCCGCAGAAAAAGCAGTGCTCCGCGCGGGCCTCGCGTCGACGAAGTAATTGGCCGGATTTTTAGAAGTGCCGCCGCTGCGCGGCCTCTAACTTAGAATGGATGGCGTGTCCGCGGGCTCACGCCCACGGCTCAAACAAATTTCGCCCTTCGGGCTACGGGTTAGACAGGGCGTCCTTTGTGTGAGCCGTAGGCATGATCACACGCACATGTGACCCACGCGCTTTCACTCTTCCGCCCTGACCGTGTAAACCGTCAATAGTGAGGGGACGGATTTGTGTGTCCCTGTATCGGTCCGCGCCCAGGCTGCGGACTCTCCCGCTCTTTGACAGACTGCCGGCAACAGGGATGCATACAATCCATACTTGTATGACAAGTGCCTGTCATACAATACATACTTGTCATACTCAGTCGGGCCGAAAAAGCGAAGGAAATATGAAAAAATAGCCACTAACATCAACGGAATCAATTGAATAGATGTAACTACATGTATTGTCGGTAGCACATGATATGTCCGGTTGAGATAGCACGTGATCTGTCCGCTTTTCAGGCGGCGGAAGCAGGAGACCATGGGAGACATGGACTTCTACTCACAGGCCGCGATGGAGCGGGCGATGAAAGTACAGGAAGTAATCTTACGGGCCATGGCGAAGAAGATTACCTGGTGGCAGGCCGCCGAGATTATCGGCATCAGCGATCGGCAGATGCGGCGCTGGCACGACCGGCTGGAAGAGTTTGGCTATGACGGGTTGTTCGACCGGCGGCGAGGACAACCGTCCCCCAAGCGAGTTCCTCTGGCCACGGTCGAACAGGTCTTGGGGCTGTATCGGGATCGCTATTTCGATCTGAACGTGCAGCACTTTCACGAGAAGCTGGGCGAGCAGCACGGGATCAAGTTGAGCTACACCTGGGTGAAGCAAGCTCTGCAAGGGGCCGGGCTGGTGGCGCGCGGACGCAAACGCGGAGTGCATCGCAAGCGGCGCGAGCGACGGCCGCTGCCCGGCATGCTGCTGCACATCGACGGCAGCCGTCATCGCTGGTTCCAGGACGAGCGCTGGTACGACCTGATCGTCATTCTGGATGACGCCAGCAGCGAGATCTACTATGCGCAACTGGTGGAGGAAGAGTCGACGGCGACGGTGATGGCCGGGTTGCGGGAAGTCATGGAGCGCAAGGGATTGTTCTGCGCCTTGTACAGCGACCGGGGCAGCCATTTTTGGCTGACGCCGCAGGCAGGAGGCAAAGTCGATCCCCATCGGCTGACGCAAGTGGGACGTGCTCTGCGCGAGTTGGGAGTGCAGATGATCCCGGCCTACTCGCCGCAGGCGCGGGGGCGCAGCGAGCGCAGCTTCGGGACCTGGCAGGGACGGCTACCCCAAGAGCTGCGGCTGCACGGGATCACCACGCTGGAAGCGGCCAATGGGTTTCTGCGGGAACACTATATCGCCGAGTTCAATGGTCGTTTTCAGGTGGCGCCGGCGCAACGCGGCAGCGCTTTTCTCCCTTGCCCCCGCAAGAATCTGGACTTGATCTTCTCCCTGCAGTTTGAGCGGACGGTGAACCGGGACAACACCGTCAGCTTTCAGAACCTGCAGCTGCAGATTGAACGGGTGCAGTGGAGAGGCACGCTGGCGGGTTGCAACGTCATGGTTCATCAGCACCTGGATGGGACGATCAGCCTCACCCACGGGCCGCACCGGCTGGGACGTTATACCGTCCAAGGTTTGGCCATCACGTCAGCCCAAAACGCGGCGGCAAACGCTGTGGAAAAGACGCTCCGTGGAAAAGTCCCAAAACCGACTTTTCCACCGAGCTTGGAAATCCCGCCAAGAGCGCGGGATTCCCACTTTCCCACAGCGACGACGGCTACGAGTATATGAGTCAACCTAAAAACCAAAACCGGACATTTCACTTGCTACAGAAAGCGGACATTTTAACTTGCTACGGACAGATGTAACTACATGTATTTGCAATAAGTTATGAACAATTTTCCGCTAAACTGCTGATTCTAAACAAACGTCGATTGCAGTTTCTTAGCGTTACGCGCCGAACTGCCGTAAGTGGTGATCGAGGTGTTTATACATGCCACGGCTCCAGGTTGCTGGAGTCAGTGGGCCGAAGAACGGATGCGGATGACGGGTGCATTGCGCTTCTCCGCCGTCGTAGAACTGCCAAATCTTTGCTTTGAGCTCTTGCTGCTCGCGCGCGAAATCTCTCTGGTCGGCGACCACCAACTGTTTATCGGTGGGTGCACTCTTCCCAAACGGTTTTTCGTTCGTGAGGGTGGACTTGAAAAGCGGACCAATCAACTTCCCAATGAAAATTCGCGGCGGATTCAGCCTTCCCGATGCCATGTCCATGGTTCGGGAACAATGTGCCATCATCTGCGCCGCGTCCATCTTTCCCCATTGCCGCAGGGATGCGGGCTGCAGGCTATCTATGCGCAAGATCACTTCGTCAACCGTATCCTGCTCAAACAAGTTCTTCATCCTTGACCTCAAGAACGGCACTCATCTTACACCTGGCTCACCGGCAGATACGTGCAAAGAAATAGGAAGGGACCGAGCGCGGCCGGTTACCCACACTCATCACTTTGCGTCAAACAGCGGCCGCGCCATCTCCTCTTCATTCGCCAACTGGGGATGCTCGGCTTTCCATCGCATCGCAGCCGTAATACGCGTGCGGCCGCTGGGATGATCGTAGAAGAGGAACTCCTCGATCGGACCGGGATCGAGCTTGCGATATTCGCCCAGCAGCATATCCACATTCGCTTCGCCGTCGGGTTGTTGGGCCGCGTTCAGGCCGTACATGTCCGCCTCATATTCCATGTTGCGCGAGATGGTGTTGGTCACCGGAGTCATGAAAAACAGATAGGCCGAGAACACGATGAAAGCCAGAGGCAGCACGGCGATGTCGCCCACTCCTCGCACACCCCACTGCTCGCCCCAGCGTGCCAGACCGAAGTTAATACCCCAGTTCAGAAAGGCGAATCCGATCACGATCACCACTCCAAACATGACCAGTTGCTTGTACTCATGGTTGAGGACATAGTGGCCCATTTCGTGTCCCATAGTCGTCTCGATCTCTGGCAGCGTGCAGCGCTTCAGTAGATTGTCGTTCAACGAAATTCGTAGCGTTCCGGCGAACCCGCTGACGTTGGCGCTCACCCGGTTCGACTGCCGCGATGCATCAAACTCCCACACGTCAGTCGCCGGAATCCCGTTCGCTCGGGCCATGCTGAGGATCGGGTCCTTGATTCGTGCGTCGGTCAGCGTCGTGTACTTGTTGAACAGTGGAGCGATATACACCGGGGCAATCATGATCACGAATGCAAAAAACGCGATCATCACGACCGCGCCCCACACCCACCAGTTCTTTCCCAGCCGCCTCACCAGTCCAAACAACGGAATCATAAGGATTGCTCCAAGCACGATGCTGACCAGTAGCCCCACCACTTGATCGCGCATCCAGGGGCCGAAGCTCTGGTTCAGCAGCCCATACTTATGCTCGCGGAAATACCCTTCGTACAGGCCGAGAGGGAACGTTACGACGGAAGTTACAACAATGAACTGAATCCAGTAGATGGCCGTCTGTAGGGGACGAAACCGGGTGAGCCGCTCGGCCAGGTCGCGCATTCGCGCCGACCACCGGAAATGCAGCAGCAACCACATCACGAAGACTGTTGAAAGAAAGTCCCACAGCTGCAGCCAATAGCCGCCTTCGAAATAGGCATCGGAACGGGCGCGTTGCGCGGGCGGCATCTTGGCAAGGTACGCATCGACGGCTCTGTTGACATCGAATGCCGGGCCGGTCTGGTTCACGGCCGGCGGAGTTGACGAAGCACTCGGCGGGTTCGCCTGCCCGAATGCGACAGTGCTGCACAACAGAATCGTTAGGACGGCAAGTCGGCCTGCTCGAACCATCGGGTCTCCTCGATTTTCCGCACGAGTATATCCCGTTCGCTGGTGGGGGCCACGCCAGTAAGTCGAGTTAACTCCTTACGGCTGACATGGATAGCTATAAATCATTTATAATCAGCGGCTTGCTAACAATTTCCTCCCAAGTCATTGAAAACACATGATCGCAATTCACGTAATCTGGGCTAATTTCCTGAAACGGGAACGGCTCTTCCTTATAGCCGAACGATTCGAGTTCTTCCGCCGTATCATCAGGCAGAGGCCTTATGTTCACCTTCCTCTTGTGGTGTGTGCTCCTCTTTTTCTGCTGGCCGCTCGCACTGATCGCACTGGTCCTATACCCCATCGTGTGGCTGCTACTCTTGCCTTTCCGCATTTTGGGCATCGCGGTCGAAGGCGTCTTCGAGCTGCTGAAGGCAATCATTTTGCTACCGGCTCGCGTACTGCGCGGACCAAGGCGGGCCTATTAAGAGGTTGTGAGATCTGGGTAAGCAAAAAAAGCCCGGAGCCTTGCAGCTCCTGGCTTTTTTTGTGGAAACTGCACTGATTCAGCGCAGGGCCACAATCACTTCTGCGGATCCACCCGCGCTCGGGGATTCGGCGCGCAGCTCCTGCTCAAGCTTGCCGGCCGGAATCTCCATACCCGAGGCGGTGGTGCTGCCCCAAACTTCGGCCAGTATGTACCGGTCGCCATACTTGTGGAACACCAGCCGCGGGTTCTGCGGGTTGAGGCTCTCTTCGTGCAGGGCGATGATGGTGACGGTAGCGTGGGTGGCGTCATTGCGGATTTGCAGTACGCGGTCAGAGACCTCGGTGATGCTGTACCGCTCCGCCTCCATCGAACTCTGATCAACGGCGAATGCAGAGGGAACGTTTGCCTTGCGTTGCGACTGTGCAAGAGCGATGTTAACGGCCAGAGCCGCGACGAACGCCGTCAGGGCCAAGAGTGTCGTGCGTTTCATAACTCCTCCTTGGGGCGCTCCTGGTCGGAACGCAATTTGCAATTTGCCTTCCGAGTCTCCCGTCTTTCGTCCGGTACTGGATGGCTTACGCATATAGATAGAGCAAGCGGCGTGTACCAACACGGAACGGGTAGGAGAAACCGCAGCGCTACGAGTCCGGACCTGTGTTTCCAGCAGGATATGAAGCGACATGGAACTGAAAACGAGCGATAGCCTCGCGCAGGACTAACCAAGCGGTAGTTGCCACTATACGATCGACTAGTTTGAGGATGACCCGCTAGCAGGCATATGCAGGGGAGGGCTGGAACGCCTTCTTACGTTAGGCGCGTTTGGGCGAATTCCTGTTGATTTCCCTTTTGAACGATGCGCATAATCCGCCATCATCGAAATCTGGTTCTACGGAAGTGCAGCCGTTTAGAGGCATCTCAAGCCCAGAAAGAGAGACGGGAAATGCGTCAGCTCACCATGTTGATTCCGTTGCTACTTCTACTGTCGGTCTTGGCGGCGCCGCAAGCTAAGGAGATGAGCTTCGAGGAACGTACACAGATCGATTCGGCGCTTAACCAGATCTCGAAAGACGTCGTCCAACACTATTACGATCCCAAGCTGCACGGCGTCGACTGGGCTACGAAGGTGCAGCAAGCGCACGACAAGATCAAGGAGGAAAAGGCGCTCAATATGGCCATCGCCCATGTTGCGGCGGTGCTCGACAGCCTGAACGACTCGCACACCTTTCTGATTCCGCCGCGCCGTCCTTATGTGTTGGACCACGGTTGGTCGGTACAAATGGTCGGCGATAAGGCCTACGTCGTTCGCGTGCGGCCGGGCGGTGATGCCGACACACACGGTGTCAAACCAGGCGATCAAGTGATTGCCATCAATGGCTATCGCGTGGGTCGAGACAACTTGTCGAGGATCGAATACGCCTTCAATATTCTGCGACCGTTGCCACAGATCAATGTTACACTCCGCAACCCTCAAGGGGACGACCGCAAGGTATTACTCGAAGCAAAGTTCACCCACGTGGAAGGCGTGGGGAATCTGCAGGACGCCGCCGCGGGCTGGGCTCCGGGACGGCCGTCCGAATACAGCCTCGCTAACACGAAGATTCGTGTTGTTGAGTTCGGACAAGACCTGATGATCGTGAAGATTCCAGCATTCATGTTCGACGAAGGCGAGACCAACAAGGTGACGTCCACGGCGCGCAAGTGTAAGACGGTCATTATTGACTTGCGGCAAAATCCGGGCGGCTCAGTGGATATGCTGAAAACGCTGGTCGGAGGCTTGTTTGATCACGACGTGAAGATTTCCGATCGCGTGGCGCGCGACAACAGTAAGCCCATGGTTGCTAAAACGAACCATCACCCTTTCGACGGCAAGATTATTGTTCTGATTGACAGCAAATCGGCTTCGGCCTCTGAGTTGCTGGCGCGGACCGTGCAATTGGAGAAGCGCGGCACGGTGGTTGGCGATCGTAGCTCTGGTAGCGTAATGGAGGCTAAACACTCTTCCTATGTGGTCGGAACACTCGCTGTCACGGCCTATGGGGCGTCCATCACCGATGCGAACTTGATCATGGCCGACGGGGTGAGTCTGGAACACGAAGGCGTCACCCCCGACGAAGTTGTGCTGCCCACTCCGGCTGACATGGCGGACGGCAGCGATCCCGTGCTCGCCCACGCTGCGGAACTCGCCGGAGTCAAGCTCAGCGCCGAGAAGGCGGGCACACTCTTTCCTTATGACTGGCCAAAGGAACACTGACGGGCATCGCAATTCTTGGGTCGTTCAGCGATGTATCGACAGGGGTGAATGCTGACTCGTGGCTCTCCCGCGCCTGACAGGCGCCGAACCAAGTAAAATAGACATTCTACCGACTGGCGCTTGTATCCCCCTGATACTGTGCCCGCCTGAACCGAGGAAACCGAGCAGTCATGGACACCACCAACCACGCGACGGAGACACCGGCCAAAGCCCCGTCGGAAACGCCTAAAGCCTCGAATTTCATTCGCGACATCATCGTTGCTGACCTCGAATCCAACAAGTTCGAAGGACGCGTGCAGACCCGCTTCCCTCCCGAGCCTAACGGCTACCTGCATCTCGGACATGCGAAGTCGACCTACCTGAATTTCGGACTCGCGGCTGAGTTCGGCGGCAAGACCAACCTGCGCTTCGACGACACGAATCCTGAAAAGGAAGAGCAGGAGTACGTCGATTCCATCATTCGCGATGTGCACTGGCTCGGATACGAGTGGGACGGCCTGTATTACGCGTCTGACTATTTTGACCAGTTGTATGAGTGGGCAGTCCAACTGATCAAGGCCGGGAAAGCGTACGTGTGCGATCTCAGCGCCGAGGAAGTGCGGCAGTATCGCGGGACGCTGACCGAACCCGGGCGGGAAAGCCCGTATCGCAATCGCAGCGTCAAGGAGAATCTTGACCTGTTTGACCGCATGCGCGCGGGTGAGTTTCCCGATGGCTCGCGCACGCTGCGGGCCAAGATCGACATGGCATCGCCCAACCTGAACATGCGCGATCCGCTCATGTATCGCATTCTTCGCGCCACGCACCATCGCACGGGCGACAAGTGGTGCATTTATCCCATGTACGACTATGCGCATGGGGAGTCGGACTCGATCGAGCGCGTCACGCATTCCATCTGCACCTTGGAGTTCGAGGACCATCGCCCGCTGTATAACTGGTTCATCGAGCAGTTGGGCATCTTCCCGTCGCAGCAAATCGAGTTCGACCGGCTGAACGTGACGTACACGCTGCTGAGCAAGCGCAAGCTGCTGCAACTGGTTCAGGAAGGTCACGTCATCGGCTGGGACGATCCGCGCATGCCAACCATTTCTGGCATTCGCCGCCGTGGCTACACTCCGGAATCTCTGCGCAACTTCTGCGCCGCGATTGGCGCGTCGAAAACCAACGGCATCATCGAGCTGGCGATGTTGGAGCACTATGTACGCGAAGACCTGAATCGGCGTGTGCCTCGTGCGATGGCCGTGCTTCGGCCGTTAAAGGTCATCATCGACAACTATCCCGAAGGCCAGGTTGAAAAGCTGGAGTTGGTGAACAATCCCGAAGATCAGAGTGCCGGGACGCGCAGCGTGCCCTTTTCGCGCGAGCTCTACATCGAGCAAGACGACTTCCGCGAAGATCCGCCGAAGAAGTTCTTCCGGCTGTCACCGGGACGGGAAGTGCGCCTGCGCGGAGGCTACTTTATCAAGTGCGCGCACGTGGTGAAAGACGCGACCGGCGCGATTGCCGAGGTGCATTGCACCTACGATCCTGAAACCCGCAGCGGCAACGCGCCTGACGGCCGCAAGGTGAAGGCGACCATTCACTGGGTCTCGGCCGATCATGCAGTCGATGCCGAGGTTCGGCTCTACGAGAACCTGTTTCTCAAGGAAGACCCCAACGCGGTGGAGGAGGGCAAGACGTTCCTCGACAACTTGAATCCCAACTCGCTGGAAGTGCTACCCATCTGCAAGCTGGAGCCGTCACTGGCGAAGGCGGAGGCGGGAGACCGCTTCCAGTTCGAGCGGCTGGGCTACTTCTGCGTTGACCCTGACACCACCGCGGAGTTGCTGGTGTTCAATCGCACGGTGCAGTTGCGCGACACCTGGGCCAAGATCGAAAGCCGCGACAAAGCGAGCGGCGGTTAGCAACCTTGCACAACCGCCGCTCGCAGACTGCCCACAAACAAAATTGCCCCACCCGGTCCTGTCGAAGTGGGGCAACGGAGTAATCGTACTGAGCCTAGTGAGTGGTCGTCGGTCCTGCCGCTGGCCTGACCTTGATCTGCGTGGCCAACGCCTTATCGGGCGGAATTTCGTTACCTGCCGGATCAACATAGTGAATGTCGAAAGCGCCATCGGGCATGTCGTACATATACACCGCTGACTTCGCCGAGAAGCGATGGATCCCTTTGGCTGCCAGGCGAATGTAGTCTCCGGCTTTCATGGCCATCGGGGTTCCGTCTTTCATTTGCGCGCTGCCGGAACCACTCACCATGATCAGCGTCTCGCTGGCAGTGTGCCAGTGCCACGGAATCGAGCATCCCGGCGCAAATTTCAAAAGGATCACCGAAGCGCCCTTGGTCGGATCGCCCTGCAGCACCGAGAGTGTCATGCAGGTCGGAAGGCCGGGCATGTTTCCAAATTTGCTAGTCGCCGGAGAGACGACTCCCATTGGTCCCATATCCTGCGCCGCCAACGCAGACGTGAGCCCGACTAGAAGTAACAACATACCGAAAAAATATCTCCTCAAATCTCACCCCCAAGAATGGAATTTACAGATGTGCGCCAGCATATCCCAGAATCGCGCTAAGGGCATCACTAATTCGCAGGCGGCCTTGTTAGTTGTGCTTCACGAACGCGGCATTTTTCTGGTTGGTCAGCGAGTTATAGAGCGTCTCGATGAACAGGTCTGGCGTGATGAAGCCTGCGCCATACTTCTTGTCCCAAGTCGCCAGAATTTTCTCCTTCTTCATCTGGTCCACTGTCTTGCCCGACTGGATGGCCGCTTGCATAGCGGCGCTGGTTTCCTTGAGCATGGCCGAGTACTCGCGCACGTCGCTCAACGTCGAAAGCTGCCCGTGGCCGGGAATCACCTTCACGTCCGCCGGCAGTTCGGCCGCGACCTTTTCGCAGGCTGCGATCATGCCTTGTACGCTGCCTCCGGAGTTGACGTCGATGAAGGGATAGCCGTAGCGCACGAAATCATCGCCCATGTGGACGACGTTGGCCTTGGGGAAAAACACGATCGCGTCTCCATCGGTGTGCCCGGCTGGAAAATGCAGGGCCCGAATGTCTTCGCCGTTGAGATGCACGGTCACATCGTGATCGAAGGTAATGATAGGCAGCGCTTCCTTCGGGGCGGGCTTCTGGTCCACAGTCATCGCGGTGCCGATGCCTGCAGTACCGCCGGTCTGCAGGCGTTTGCGGACGTTGTCCTGGGCAATGACGGTCGAGCCGTTCGAAGCGAACGGCGCATTCCCGCCCGTGTGGTCGCCATGGTAATGGGTATTGATGACGAAGCGCACTGGCTTATCGGTGACGCCGATGCCTTTCAGCGCAGCAGCGATCTTGTCGGCCAACGGCGCATACTGATCATCGACGATGACGATGCCGTCCTCACCGACCGACGCGGCAATGTTGCCGCCGGAACCTTCCAGCATGTAGATGTTGCCGGAAACCTTCGTGACCTTGATCTGGACTTTGCTGAAGTCCTGGTTCTGGGCTGCGGCCAGCACGGCGAAACCGAGCAGTGTGATAAAGGCAAGTTTACGCACGGACGTTCCCTCTGGAGCCGGAGGATAATCGCGATGCACTATGAAGGCAAAAGAATTCGCCACAAGGGCAGGGTCAGAAAATTACATGCGACTATGGTGCAGCGGAGGTTGCGACTTTCTGGCCGCGCCTCAGCTTCGCCGCTTTCACCGTGTTACTCATCAGCATCGCGATGGTGAGCGGGCCTACGCCTCCGGGCACAGGAGTCATCGCCCCGGCAACCTCGGCGACTTTCGGATCGACGTCGCCCATCAGGGTTGAACCGTTCTTGGCGAACGCTGCTTCGCGCTTGGCGTCGCCGGTAAAGAACTTCGTGAACTCCGCGGAATCGGTGATCTTGTTCATGCCAACGTCGATGACGGTCGCGCCGGGCTTGACGTACTCGGGCGTAATCATGCCTGCACGGCCGATCGCGGCAACGAGAATGTCAGCCCGACGGCAGACGTCCGGCAGGTCGCGCGTCTTCGAGTGGCAGACCGTAACGGTTGCATTGCCGTTGATGAGCAGCATAGCTACGGGCTTGCCGACGATGTCGCTACGTCCGACGACGACGGCTTCTGCGCCGGCAATAGGAATATTGCTGCGCTTCAGGATTTCGATCACGCCTGCAGGCGTACACGGTACGAGCCCTGGGCGCTGCGTCGAAAGATACCCGACGTTCATCGGGTGAAAACCGTCGACGTCCTTTTCGGGAGAAACCGCGAGCAGCACCTTTTTCGAATCCACATGCGCAGGCAGCGGCAACTGCACCAGGATGCCGTCAATATCGTCGCGACGGTTGAGATCATCTACCAGAGCCAGCAGCTCTCCCGTGGTGACCGATTCGGCCGGCTCAATCTTCTCGCTCAGGATTCCAAGTTCCTCGCACGCCTTCACCTTGCTGCGGACGTAGATTTCCGACGCCGGATTATGACCGACCAGCACCACGGCGAGTCCGGGACGAAGCCCGTCGGCGGTGAGCTGTTTGACCTCTTCACCGACCTCGGCGCGAATCTGGGCTGCGATTTTGGTTCCGTCGAGAATGATTGCCGCCATGGGGCCTCCAAGAGGATGAACTTCTAGTTTAGCGCGAGGGAGGAGCGCTTTTCGCTCTACGCTATTCGCTTTTCGCTCCGCACCCAGGCGGGGAGACGCAATAAACGAAGAGCGAGCGGCGAATGGCGAAAAGCAATTCTTGCTACAATCCTCTCGTCATGATTTCGCCTGAATTGCTGGAAATCCTGGTCTGCCCGGTTTGTCGTAAGCCGCTGGTACTGCGCGGCGGTGAGGCCCTGAAGTGCAACGAATGCAAGCGGGTTTACCCGATTCGGAACGGGATTCCCATTTTGCTCGAGCACGAGGCCACAATCGAAACCCTCTAGGGTGTTTCGCCTAGAGCCGCGCGATTTTCATCATCTTGCGCGGCAAAACCCTCGTCACCTCGCGCCCAGTGTTACCACCGCGGTTCGCGGCGCCCGAAATCCATAGCCGAAATTCCAGAAAGCGAACACCACACAGGGTTTGGCGGCACGCGCTCGAGCGTCCATGTACCACAATGGATGTACGTTTCGGTACCGACGAGCAACTAAGTCAGCAAGCGAGTGTTGGATTCAACAAAAGTTGTCGAATGTTGACATCTAGCAGACGTTCGGCACTCGGATTGCTGCAACCTTTTAGCAAGCGCGTCCGTCTAACGTATCAAAGCCCGCAAGGGTCGGAGGTGAGCTCGATGGCAGAAAAGTTTTCCGCACCGGAATTGGCGGCGCTGAGGAGCGAACTGCTGCTGGGGTTTGACTCCAAGGATGCCGCCGAGTTGGTCCAACTCTTCCTCGCCGGACATGGATACGGAGTTTCGGCCGAGGCCGCCCGCTACGCAGTAAGCCGGGTGGGCATGATGGGCAGTACGCTGGAGGTGTTCCAGCGGGAGCTGGAGAGCATCGCCCTGGCGATGTAAGCGGGATGCGATCCAGTGCGCGCCGTAAATTCGGCGCACGGTGACAAGAAAAATTCGCTGAACCACTTCGCAGTGAAGGACAACGCGACGCCAGAACCTGGACGCAAGCGCGTAATCCTCAGCGAACCATAATAGGCCCGGGCGAAACTGCCCGGGCTTGTTGTTTTCGTGTTCGGATTGACGCAGCGCCACTCAACTCCACTTTCGCACTTTCACTCCGCCGTGGATGCGCTCCTGCAACACGCCGCTGAAGAACATATAGGGATGCGATGGTTCCAGTTGGCTGGCTTCGTCCAGCTTGGCCCGTAATTCGACGGGAATCTCGAAACTCAACGCTGCAAGATTGTCTTCCAGTTGCGCGAGTTTCGTGGCTCCAATGATTGTGGAGGTCACACTCGGTTGCGTCGCCACCCAGTTGAGCGTTACCTGTGCCGCCGTACGGTCGAGCTGTTTCGCAACTTCCAGCACAACATCGAGAATTTTCCAGTTCCGCTCGGTAAATTTTTTGAACGCGGGATTATTTGCCTTCTTCAACACCTCCAGCCGGCTGCCCGGACTGCTGTCGGCACCCTTATCGCGCTGGTACTTGCCGGCCAGAAAGCCGCTGGCCAAAGGACTCCACGGGCAGATGCCCATGCCCAGCTCCTGTGCCGCCGGAACATGCTCAAGCTCGATGGTGCGCTCGACCAGCGAATATTCCAGTTGCAGCGCGATGGCGGGCTCATGGCCGTGGCATTGCGCCAGTGTCTGCGCCCGCGCGGCGTACCAGGCCGGTACGTCAGAGAAACCGTAGTAGCGGATTTTCCCTTCGCGCACCAGCGTGCTGAGCGTGTCGATCACTTCGGCGACGGGCGTTACCGTGTCCCAGACGTGCATCCAGTAAAGGTCGAGGTAGTGCATGTTGAGGCGGCGCAGCGACGACTCAAGCGCGCGATAGATGTTCTTGCGGCCATTGCCGCCCGAGTTGGGATTTCCCTCCTGCGGGTTGAAGGTGAACTTGCTGGCGATCACTAGCTTGTCGCGGAGTCCGGCGTCAGCGACGAAACGGCCGAGCAGTTCCTCGGACTTTCCATCGGCGTACACGTCGGCGCAGTCCATGACGTTGCCGCCGCTCTCCACGTAGCGATCGAAAATGCGGCGCGACTCAGCGTCGTCCGATCCCCAGCGATCGTTGCCGAAAGTCATGGTGCCGAGAGTGAGTGAGCTGACGCGCAATCCCGAGCGACCCATGGTCACATATTCGTTCAATTGCATTTTGGATTGGTTCTCCTGAACGACTTTGAGGTTTCGATGATCCAGGCTTACAGAAGTTGCGGCACCCAGCTACTCCCAGCGCAGGCTTTCCACCGGATCAAGTTTGGCGGCGCGCGCTGCCGGCATGGTGCCGAACATCACGCCAATCAACGATGAAACCACCACCGCGATAATCACTGACAGGCCAGAGATCGGCATGTGGTAGCTGGTCAACACGCGCAACGAGATGGGCAGCGCCATGCCGATCGCGATACCAATCAATCCTCCAATCAATGAGATCAGCACGGCTTCGGTCAGGAATTGCGCGCGGATTTCGGCGCTGGTGGCGCCCACCGCCTTGCGGATGCCGATTTCCTTGATGCGCGCGTTCACCGTGGCCAGCATGATGTTCATGATGCCCACGCCACTCACCAACAGTGTCAGCACTGCGACCAGCAGCAGGATGGTGGTTAGAGCGTTGGCAATCTTTCCCGCGACAGCGAGCAGTTGCGTCAGGTTATCGACCCTATAAGCCGACTCGGGCCGGTGGCGAGACTGCAGCACCTTCTGGATCTTCTCCGTGGCTCCGGGAATGTCGGACGGATCGGCGACTGAAAAGAAAAGCTGCTTTACGGTGTCGGTCGTGGTGAAGAAGCGAGCGACTGTGTACGGAATCAGAATCGTGTCGTCGGAAATTTCCGATTGCCCGAAGGTATCGACGCGCTCGCGAAAAGTGCCGACCACGACGAAGGGCAGGCCGCTGAGCTTAATCACCTGGCCTACAGCGTTGTCGGTCGAGCCGTACATGGTTTCGGCGAGGTTCCGGGTGATGACCGCTACTTTGCCGCGTGTCTGGGTGTCATTGTCCTCAAGAAACCGGCCCGTGAGCACCTCCAGGTTGCGCACCCAGAAATATTCGGCCGAAACGCCCAGCACCAGCACATCGCGTTCCCGCCCGCCCGGCACAGTAATTCGGTCATGCAATTCGATCAAGGGAGATGACGCGGTGATGTTGGGGACTTGCTGGCGCACTGCGTTCAGGTCCTCAATCGTCATGTAATCATTGCCAGCTTCTGCGCTGTAAATCGCTCCACCCTCGTATTCGGCGATAATCAAGTTGGCGCCAATGGACTGGATTTGCTGCAGCACGTATTGCTTGCCAGTGAGGCCGATGGTCACCACGAGGATCAGCGACGCCGTGCCGATCACCATGCCCAGCGCGGTGAGGGCAAAGCGCACCTTATTGCTCCGAAACGTCTCGAGCGCGACACTGACCGTTTCCCCCAGCACCAGCTTGGGATAGTGCCGCACGTCTCTGCCGTTGGTTGCCATGCCTGTGCTGGTTAGACTAATCCTTACGCGATATGGCTTCAACGGCGCGCGGGCATCTGCAATTAGGCTGGCGTATCATCGTGATACACCGTAAAAGCGCGAGGCGCGGCCACCTCTGATGTCACCATTCCCTTATCGATTACGATTCACACGACTGTGCGTGGGGACCGCGCTATTGGCTGGCATGGCCTTGGCGGCCTGCGCGCAGCAGAATGTGGGTGAACTGTTTGCCTCGGACGCAAGCGTGAAGGGCTCTGTGGTGCTGGCGAATTCGGGAACCAAGGTGATGAGCGGTTCGTCGATTTCAGCGGGAGAACAGACCGCTACGCTGAAGCTCGAGCGTGGCGGCAACATGCAGATCTGTCCCGGTACAAGCCTCGCAGTGACTACTTCGCAGAACGGCCGCCAGATGATGTTCAGCATGAACACTGGCAACCTTGAGATGGATTACCCCATCGGCGCCGCGTCTGACAATCTGCTTACGCCTGACTTCCGTCTGCTGCTCCCCGGCCCGGGACGCCTTCATCTTGCCGTGCGTGTCAACGCCAAGGGCGACACATGCGTGCAATCGCTGTCGTCGAATTCGTCGGCGGTGGTGGTCTCTGAGGGCATGGGTGACGCGTCGTATCAGGTCAAGCCCAACGAAGCCGTGATCTTCAATGGCGGACGCATCAGCGGCGCCATGCCGACGCGCGAAAGTTGTGGATGTCCTTCACCTCCGCCGACACAAGTTGCGAAAGTAGTGCCCTCTCCTCCTCCGCCCGCGCCAGCAGAGCAGAAGGCTGCTCCCGCCGAGCCCGAAACCCCTATGGTGGTGGACGCGCCCATGATCTATCGCGCGACCGACCCCGTCGACCTCACCGAGAACGTGGCCCATCTGCGGATGGAGACCAAGCCCATGAATTTCGATGCGGTCGTGCTGCCCCCACCGACGAGCGCCAAGCCCGCCAAGGCGGTAACCGCAAGCAACACACAGAATCCCGCACCGGAGAAGCACGGCTTTTTCTCTAAAGTGAGCGCATTCTTCGCCTCGATCTTTCGTTGAGGAAAGCTGTCAGCTGTCAGCGCTTAGCTTGGAACACGACGCGGAGTGCTCTCGACTGAAGCTAATGGCTGAAAGCTGATAGCTGACGGCTGATAGCTCTCTTCGGTGATAAACTAACCCTCTCTGATGCCCGAACAGCCTCGCTCGCGCGCGTTTCTCTGGGTACTCCTCGGTGGTGGCGCATTCTTTCTCTTCCTCCTGGCCATGTTCGCGCTCGTGTACTTCACGGTGCGTACTCAGCAAAAAGATTCCTTTGCCGGCTTCGGCGACAAGATTGCCGTGGTCGATCTGGAAGGCGTGATCCTCTCTCCCAAGGACATGGTGGAACAGCTGCGCAAGTATGGTGATGACAGCTCGATCAAGGCCATCATCATTCATGTGAACTCGCCCGGCGGAGGCGCGGCTGCCTCGGAAGAGATCTATCGAGAGGTCCTGCGCATCCGCGATGTAAAGAAGAAGCGCATCGTGGCCTCGATTGAGACGGTTGGCGCCAGCGGTGCCTACTATGTCTCTTCGGCGACCAACAAAATCTTCGCCGACAACGCTTCCATAGTGGGTTCTATCGGCGTCATTGCTGAGTGGTACAACTACGAAGAACTACTGAAGTGGGCGAAGTTACAAGCCATCGTGTTGAAGGCAGGCGAATTCAAGGACACGGGTTCGCCGGTGCGCCCGATGACTCCTGCAGAGCGCGCCTATTTGCAGGGCATGATCGACAACATGCACGACCAATTCATTCATTCTGTCGCCGAGGGGCGACACATGAAGGATGACGATATTCGTTCGCTGGCCGACGGCAAAGTTTGGACCGGCGAGCAGGCCATACCGCTCAAGCTCATCGACCAGATCGGCGATTTCCGGGCAGCGGTTGCGGACACGGCTAAGTCAGTTGGCATCCAGGGAGAACCGACCATCGTGCGTCCCGAAAAGGACCGAAAAAGCGTGCTCGACCTGCTGTTTGGCGATGTATCCGAGTACCTGCCCGATCCGGCGAAGCTAATGCAGAGCAATGCCGGCTTCTACTACTTATGGAAGTAGCCGTTAACCGTGCTTGTTACACGGAAGTACAACAATAATTTGGACTTGCCAACATTACCAGAAATCTGAGAGTATCCAGCAGTGCAGGTCGCGATGACCGCACAGGGGCGAAACCCATGACCAAGGCAGACCTGATCGATGAAGTGTCGCGGTTGGCGGAGTTGACCCGTAAGGACAGCGAAGTCATTGTGGAGACAATCTTTGAGAGCGTGGTGCGGTCCCTCCGCGCCGGCGATAAGATCGAAATTCGTGGCTTCGGCAGCTTCCGCACGCGGCAACGCAAGCCCCGTGTCGGTCGCAATCCCAAGACCGGCGACCGCGTCGAAGTTCCGGCCAAAAAGATCCCCTTTTTCAAGCCCAGCAAAGAGCTGAAGGACCTGGTCAACAGCTATGTCGCGCCTGCTGCGCCACCGGCCTCCAGCCCAGCCGGGGAGGGCTCGTAAGGCTCGCACGAGTAAGTTCAAGACTCGAACGTGGACGTAACAAACCCAGCCTCGCGGCTGGGTTTTGAGTTTGCAGCACTGCTTGAGTAGCGGTTATTCCGGCATGATCACCGTCTTGTCTCGCGGTAACGCCGCCAGCGTCGCCGCGTCGAGATTCAAGTGCGCCGCCACCAGTTCCGGCGGAGTGTGCGACAGCCACTCGGACAGCGCAAGATCCTGGTAGTAGCTGCTCTTAAACATCTCCAGAAATTTGAGGTCAGTCGTGCCGGTGTTTTCGATGTAGGGGGCAGTGTTTTCTGCACATAGCCCACATCGCCGGTCTCGAAGTCCATGGTGCGGGCGCGGCCTCCGGTGGCAAAAACGTTATCGGGGTTGTACACCTAGCTCGACGGCGCGAGCGGTCTTTGCAGCGAACCTAATTATTGTCGGATTCCGATTACCGCCATCATCCGTCCGGTCTTGCCGAACTCCGCGCGATGCGAGAAGAAACGTCTGGTATCGCACGCGGTGCAGCCTTCGACGATCGAAATGTGTTCTGCACTCACGCCCGCTTCTTCCAGTTGCCGCTTGTTGGCAGCCACCAGGTCGAGATGGATCTCCGGCCCCAGATCGCCATGACCCGGCGCGCGCTGATTCAAGAACAGCAGCGGGTACTTCACGTGAATGGCATTGGAGTCGAAGACTTCTTCGAAAACCGCAACAGCGTAGTTGAACTGCGACTCAAACTCGGCACGCACTTCGGCCCCAACCGAGTAGCAGCACTTGCGGATGCATGGCCCAATCGCCGCCCGTAAATGGCGCGGATTGCTGTCGAACTGGCGGCGCATCTCACCCACGCCCTTCTCCACGACTCGCGCTACCGTCCCGCGCCAACCGGCATGAAATGCGCCCACAACTCGGCGCTTCACGTCAGCCACCAGCACCGGAACGCAATCGGCAGTCTTGATGGACAGCAACAATCCGGCAGCATTGCTGATCATGCCGTCGCCGGCGGCGGAGTGCACCGAAGCGGCGTCAATCCGATGAACGATGGCCGAGTGAATCTGGCGGACCTGCAACAGCGGCCAGGGCCTTCCCTCGTCGTCAATCGCGCCGACAGCCTTCTCGAATAACTCGCGATTACGCTCGACGTTCTTTGACGAGTCGTGTGGAGTCGATCCGAGATTCAGCGACTTGCCGCCGTAGCAAGTTGAAACTCCTCCTTGGCGTGTGCTGAATCCATGCACCAGCCATGGAGTGTCGGCAAACACATCGGCTCGCAGAACTTCGGTGGCCTGCTTTAAAGCAACGGTCTTTTGGCGGCTTCGTTTTGTGGTGGCGGGCACAACTTGATTCTAGCGGAACTCCCGATTAAGGCTCGCGGCACTCCCAGTTACAATCGAGACTCGCGATGATGCTCTATTACATCACCGACCGAAACGGCTTCGGCGGGACGGAATCCGAGCGACGCGCCGCGCTGCTACGCCGTATAGCGGAGGCCGCCCGCGCCGGGATCGAATACATTCAGTTGCGTGAGAAAGACCTCTCTTCCGCCGAGTTGGAACTTCTTGCGCGCGAGGCCCTGCATGTCATCCGCGACAACTCCGCAGAGACGAAGCTGCTCATCAACAGTCACGCCGACATCGCCCGCGCAGTGGGCGCCGATGGTGTTCATCTCACTGCGGATTCGCCCCCCGCGTGTGAGGTGCGTACCGCATGGCTGGCTCACACCCGGCAGCATCCGGTGATTGCCGTCTCAGTCCACGATGTGGCGGGCGTCAGGGCTGCCGAATCTCAAGGCGCCGACTTTGTTGTGCTCGCACCAATTTTTGAAAAAGTTCCGATCCGCGCAAACGGAATTGGACTGAAGGTTCTCCGCGAAGCGTGTGCTGCATCGCAAATTCCAGTGCTCGCTCTGGGTGGCGTGAATCTTTCCAATGCCTGCGCCTGCCTCGACGCGCGCGCCGCTGGAGTCGCGGGCATCCGACTGTTCCAGCAGGGCGAGGTCGCCGTAACGGTCAAGCGCTTGCGTGAGGTTGCATCGAGCCGCGGAACCAGCTAGTTCGTTACTTCGCCGGCGACTTTACGCAGGACCACGTTCACCAGCGACAACAGGATCGCCCCTAAAAACGCCGCCAGAAATCCGCTGACCATGAACTGCGGCGCGAGAAACCTCGACGCCAGTATCAACATGAACGCATTCACCACCCACCAGAACACGCCCAGCGTGATCAGGGTCAGCGGCAGAGTGATGAGCTTTAGCAGCAGGCCCAGGGTCGCATTAATCAGGCCGATCACGACCGCAGCGATCAGCGCCGCCTTAAAGCCTTCCAGGTGAAATCCAGGCACGATATAGGAAACGATCAGCAGGGCGATCGCACTCAACAACCAGTTCAACAGAAGGCGCATTCGTTATTCTCCGTGAAAGTATGGTCGGAAACCGCCGTCCGCATCATACCTGATGGGCCTTTACGACCGCCCCCAAACCGTGCGACCGATTTGAACATTCTCGCCCTTCCGACGTATAAACCTTAGACCAGCCATGAAACTCTTTCCTCGCCTTCTGCTGCTGATTTTTTCCGCGTTCGTAACCTCTTTAGTGTTCGCCCAACAGGGACAATCACCGATGCCCGCGCTGCCGTCCGACGTCCCAAAAGACGCTACTATCTGGATGCTATTGTCCGACAAGACTCCCTCCGGACAGGACGCTGTCTGGATCACGGCCGACGGCGTCGTCCACGAATTCTTCCAGTTCAACGATCGCGGACGCGGGCCGAAAACTTATTCCACGTATCGCCTCGACAGCCATGGTGTCGTGACTTCCGAGGAAACCAAAGGCGTGGACTACATGAAGAGCCCAGTCGCCGAGACCTTCAGCACCGAATCAGGCGACGCGTCGTGGAAGAACCAATCGGAGAACGCTCGCTACGCGAAAGCTACAGGGCGTTTTTTCGTCGGTCTCAGCGCCGGCCCGACGGGCGCATCTCTCCTGGCGCAGGCACTGCTGAAAAACGGCGGCAAGTTACCCTTGTTGCCCGGAGGTGAAGCCGCACTGCACGAGTTGAAGTCCGTCCCCGTAGAGGCGAATGGCCAGAAGGTAAACGCGACGCTCTTCCAAATCGAAGGTCTCAACTTCAGTCCAACGTACTTATGGCTCGACGAGCAGCACAACTTCTTCGCCGCAGTTAGCGCAGAGGACGCGTTGGTGCTTCAGGGCTTCGAGAGTGTCGCCCCAGCCTTGCTTGCGGCGCAGCAGCAGTTCGAGTCCGCGCGCGCCGCCAGTCTCGCCAAGCAACTCGTTCACCATCCCGCGGGCGATCTCGTCATCAAGAACGTCACCATCTTCGACTCCACGACCGCGAAAACTATTCCTGCTCAACGTGTCACCGTGCGCGGTGAGCGCATCGTCAGCGTCGAAGCCGAGAACTGTCAGGCGACTGCCTCCGGCGCGCAGATCATCGACGGCTCCGGCAAGATGCTGCTCCCCGGCCTGTGGGACATGCACCAGCACTTCTCTGCCGACAGCGCATTCCTCGACATCGCTGCCGGCATCACTACCGGGCGCGACCTGGGCAATTCCATCGAAGAACTCACCAAGCTTCGCAAGCACATCCAGGAAGGCGAGCAGATTGGGCCGCGCATCGTTCTCGCCGGACTCATCGATGGTCCCGGCCCCTTTCAGGGACCGGTCAACGTGCTCGCTGCAACCCCCGATGAAGCGCGGCAGTGCGTCGATCGCTATGCCGATCTCGGCTACGTGCAGATCAAGATCTACAGCTCAGTGAAGCCCGAACTGGTGCCGGTCATCATCGCCGAAGCCCACAAGCGCGGACTGCGCGTCAGCGGCCATGTGCCCTCGGGCATGATCGCCGAGCAGTTCGTACGCGACGGCGCTGACGAAATCCAGCACATGAATTTCGTCATGCTTAACTTTATGCCCGACGTCACCGAGACCCGCACGCCAGCGCGCTTCATCGAGCCAGGCAAGCGTGCCGCGGGCATCGACCTGAACTCAGCACAGGTTAACGATTTCATCGCGCTGCTGAAGCAGCACCACACGGTCATCGATCCCACGATGACGATTTGGGAGGCCACCTACGTCGATCGCCCGGGCAATGTTTCAGAAGAAGATGCGTACATGTTTGATCGCCTGCCTTTACAGGTGCAACGCGGCGCCAAGTCGGCGAGCGAAGCGCTTCCCACGCCCGACTCCGCTACCGATCAGCTTTATCGCGCCTCCTACGCCAACTTTGTTCGCATGGTCAAGAAGCTCTACGACAGCGGCATCACCGTCGTGGCCGGCACCGATCTGCAAAAGGGATACTCCTTACATCGGGAGTTGGAGATTTACAACCAGGCCGGCATTCCGGCGCCGCGGGTACTGCAGATGGCCACTCTTACCGCCGCGCGTGTAATGAAGCGCGACGGCGAACTGGGCTCGATTGCTCCAGGTAAGCTGGCGGACTTGATCCTCGTCAATGGCGACCCTACGGCGAACATCAGCGACATCCGCAAAATCGACACCGTCATCAAGGGTGGAGCGGTCATGTATCCCTCGGAGTTGTATCCCGCAATGGGAGTCGCCGCGCACTAGACGCATCACTGACGCCGTCTGGGATAATGGCAGCACAGGACGCCCCATGCCCGACGCCATCGGCCAGTTCGCCAACGCCAAGTACCTCAACCTCGAAACCTTCCGCAAGACGGGAGTCGGTGTACGCACGCCGATCTGGTTCGCCGCGGATCCGGCGCAGCCAACTACGTTCTACGTGTATACGCTGCCTGACTCCGGCAAAGTGAAACGCATTCGCAACAACCCGAAGGTCCGCATCGCACCCTGCAACATGCGTGGCGACTTGCGCGGAGCTTGGGTCGACGCCCGCGCTCGCATCTGCTCCGGCGACGAGGTCAGTAAGGGACAGTCACTGCTCAACCAGAAATACGGCCTGATGAAACGTATCGGCGACTTCTTCAGCCGCATGCGGGGCCGGGTGCAGTTGATCCTGGCCCTCGAGATCGAGTAGTCTGCAAAAAAAGGGCCACCAGCCTTGCGCCGGTGGCCCGCACAGCGATTCGTCATATAGGACTTAAGCCGAAAGCTTTCTCCGCAGCATTCCCGCCAGACCTGCGATCCCGGTGCCCAACATCAGCAACGTCGAAGGCTCGGGCACCGCGTTCGCGAACTGCGCTGCCAATAGCTGGTCGGCTGCCGTCGTGGGATGAAGATCATCCCAGAAAAGATACTGATTGGGATTGCTGCATGGTGTCAGCCCCACCAAGCACGGATCGGTGACGTCAGTGAAGCCAAACGCGCCGGGGTTCGAGACCACGACGTGCATAAAACCAAACGTATCGAAATATGTGACACCGTGAGGAAGGTTGGCTTGCAGTGCCTGGTCAAAGGCATAGCTGAATGCAGTGGCTGACGGATTGCCGTAATACGCCGGGGTCAGTCCCAGGTCGGGCATGCCGGGAACCAGGATGTGTGTCGCGCCTACGCCTTGGAGGGCCGCCACGATCTCGAGCTCGTCAGCAACTCCCTGCGCGACCGTTCCGCCGGTGATGAAGTCATCCGGGCCGCCCCAAACGACGAAGAGCGAAGTCGAAGCGAATGGCGCGACGCTTGCCAGTGAATCCTCGACCTGCAGCAGCATCCCGGGCAATCCCAGCGAGCCTAGCGTCGTCTGTGTGCCGCCATCGCCGGAGTCGCCGATGCCCGTGGTTGCGCCGCCCCACGCAAAGCTGGTCAGCGGTGAGTGCAGCGAGTTGGCCAAGTACTCCACCGCGAGCGGGCCATTCGAGAAGCGCCCGTTGTAGTACGGGGGCGAGAGCGGGATTGTGTGTCCGCTTGCGTTGTAAATGTTGCCTGTGTCCGAAAGGCTGTCACCGTACACAAATACATTCGAGTATGGACTGGCGCTGGCGATCGACGTCATCACCAAAAAGATGCCGGCGACGAGCACGGCGAAAACTACAGCTCTGCGAACCTGCATTGTCATCTCCTGAAGAGCGCGACCGTGACGATCGCGGCCCTCGATAACCGTTGCGCAAGGACTATTCCTGCGCGCTGTTGGTTGAGTTCTGACTTCAGAAAGTTGCGTTGCGAGTTTGGCGAGTGCGACGGAGCGGCTTTTCTCCTGGCCCGGAAACCACCCCGCAGTCCGGACCGACGCCAAAAGTATACCGTGCAACCTGCGTTCGCGCGACGTGCGGAAAGAATTGGCCTCCCGGCTAAGTGCTAATGGCTGAAAGCTGAGAGCTACTCGTAGCGCAACGCCTGCATGGGATCGACCGTCGACGCTCGATGTGCCGGCAGTATGCACGCGATCGCCGCGACCGCAGCCATTATCACAGTTACCCCAAGCAGCACTGCGAAACTGATGGCGCTGCCCTGGGCCCATTGCGCCACGATTCGCTTCATTGCCAGACTTAGCACCACGCCGGCTACAATTCCAGCCCCCACGCTGAACGAGGTAGAGAGAAACACCATGCGCAGCACGTCGGCGCGCTGCGCGCCCAATGCCATGCGGATGCCGAACTCGTTGGTCCGCTGTGCCACAGTGTAGGACACCACGCTGTAAAGCCCGACCGCTGCCAGTGAAAGCGCCAGCACTGCGAATGCACCGAACAACATCGCAACCAGGTGTTGCTGTGCCCACTCCCGCTGGCCGGTAATCCACTCTTCCAAGCTTCGAACGTGCCCGATCGTCTGTTGGTCCGCGTCGACCGAGTGAATCTGCTCGCGCACGCCGTGCAGGATGGTCAGCGGTGGCACCTCGGTGCGAACCAGGATCTGCGTCCACGGAGGCATCCAGATGGTGTACGGGATGTAAGCGCCCGGCTTCACCGGCTTGCCCAATCCATCGTCGAGCGCATCGCCGACTACGCCTACAATCTCCAGCCAGTCACTGCTCTCCGGAATCGCCTGCGTGATCGGCGGATCGGCTTTCAGGTTTGGCATGCGAATCTGGTGTCCGACGGCATCACCTGCGGGGAAATACCGCTTCGCCAGCGTTTCGTTAATGACGGCCACTCGCGCTCCGCGTTTGGTCTCCGAATCGTCCCACAGGCGCCCCTGCATCAGCGGAATCTGCAGCACGGGGAAGTATTCATGGCTGACAAAGTTGAGCCTTGCTTGCTGATCTTCCGCCGTCGGTTTGCCCAGGATCTCGAACTTGTTGGTAGCACCGTTCTCCGGCGGCGTGGCATTGGTCGAAAGCCCTGCCATCTTCACCTCCGGCATGGCCGCAACCTTTTGCATGAGTTGGGTGAAATACTGCGAGCGCGATTCCCACGTGGTGTAGGTATTGTCGTGGACGGGAATCCCCACCGACATCACGTTATGCGGGTTGTAACCGAGATGGCTGTGGTTCAACTTGATAAATCCCTCGATCGCCGCGCCGGCGGTCGCCAACAACAACAGGGTCAGAGCGATCTGCCCGCCAATGAGCATGTTGTGCATACGTTTGCCACGCACTCCGCCCATCACCTTCTTGGTACTGGCCTGCATCACTTGCGAAACTTCGGGACGGCTGAATTGCATCGCCGGCGACAGCCCGAAGAACACGCCGGTGACGATCGCGAGGCCTACGCTGAAACACAGAACCGGCAGGTTAATGCGGATCGCGGCCTCATGCGGGAAAGACGATTCCGGCAGCATGGGAACGATGATTGCCACTAATCGGTAGGCCAGTAGCACGCCCAGCGCCGCTCCGCTCAGCGACAGCACCAGTGACTCGGTCAGTAATTGCCGCAGCAGACGCGTGCGTCCGGCGCCTACCGCCGCGCGCACCGCAAATTCATGCTCGCGCGCCGTGCCCCGCGCCAGCAACAGAATCGATACGTTGCCGCAGCCGATCAGCAGTAGCAAAGCAACCGACCCCAGCAGCAGATAAAGCGTCGGCCCTAGCTGCCTCATAAACCGGTCGTTGAAACCTTGTACCTTTACCCGGAAGCCGTCGACTGGAAAATGCTTCGGCGTCTCCTTGGCGAACTGCTCGAACAGCGATTGGAATTCCCCGTCGACGGCGGCATGGCTGACTCCGGGCTTGAGTTTGACTTCAACGTTGTATCCTCGCGCAGGATCGGCCGACACCTTGAGGGGCAAATACACATCGGCGTCGCCCCAGCTGAACCGCGGCTGCGCCACCCCGACGATGGTGTAGTTCTTGTGTACCAGTTGAATGTTCTTGCCAAGAACGTCACGCTCGCCGTTGTAATGGCGTTGCCAGAACTTGTAGCCCAGCACCGCTACCGGCTGCGGGTCTTGGCCTTCGGGCGCGTCGCTGGGCAGCAGCCCGCGGCCCAGCAGCGCCGGTACTCCAAGCTGATTGAAGGCCTTTCCCGTGAGATAGATCGCCTGCACGTCCTCGGGAAGGTCGCTGCCGGTCGTAGTCAGGTTCCAGTCGTCCTGGGCAAACGCACTGTCCACCAAGGGCGATTCGCTGATCTTCTCGAATTGCGGGCCGGTGAATCCCGCCCACCAGTCTTGAGTCTGCTTGGTTGCGAGCGTGAGGTGGACCATCCGGTTGGTTTCGGCATATGGATACGGATCGAGCACGACCGCATACACTACGCTGAAAACCGCAGTGGTCGCGCCGATGCCCAAGGCGAGGGAAATGATGGCGGTAAGAGTGAACCATGGGCTTTTCCTGAGCTGGCGAAACCCGTAACGAAGATCCTGAAGCAGGGACTGCATTCCTTCACCTCGATGGACACTGGCCGATAACTGATTAGCGTTTGGACGGCCACTGCTGGAAATGGGTAGGTCGCTGGGATAGAAAGAGTTGCGGCGGGACGAGCGCCCTGCACTCGGTCACTTCTGTTCGATTCCGGATAGTGTGTTCGCGGGTGGACAGACGCGAAACCCCTACAATATTCGCACCCTCTCATTCGTCTACAGCGGTAGATGAACGACGCAGCGAGCCTGAAGACGATGACCCTCGAGCAGGACCGGCGGATCACCGAAGCGGTCAAGCAGGAGCAGTCGCGGCTGCGCAACTTCATCCGGCGGCGAGTACCTGATCCGCGCGATGCCGACGACATTCTGCAGGAAGTCTTCTACGAGCTGGTGGAAGCCAATCGCCTGCTGATGCCGATCGAGCACGTAACGGGCTGGCTGTTTCGTGTGGCGCGCAATCGCATCACTGACCTCTTCCGCAAGAAGACGCCGGAGAGCTTGAGCGATGCAGTCTCGGCGAGCGGAGAAGATGAGCCGCTGATGTTGGAAGACTTGCTGCCTTCGCCCGATGCAGGACCTGATGCGCTCTATGCGCGCAGCGTGCTGCTGGACGAGATCGATGAGGCGCTCGATGAGTTACCTGACGAACAGCGCGAGGTGTTTGTTGGTCACGAGATCGAAGGGCGCAGCTTCAAAGAGATGTCCGCCGAAAGCGGCGTGAGCGTGAATACGCTGCTGTCGCGCAAACGTTATGCAGTGCTGCATCTGCGCGAAAGATTGCAAAGCATTTACGACGAATTTTTGAAAGCGTGAGGAAACGAACATGACACGAAGAGGGAAACTGATTTTGATTGCTCCGTTTGCGATTGCGGCCATCGTGCTGTTCATGGCCTTCGGCGGCTGGGTGGTGATGAGCCTGTGGAACTGGCTGCTGCCGGGACTCTTCGGCTGGAAACTGATCACCTTCTGGCAGGCAATGGCGATGCTGGTGCTCTGCCGCATTCTCTTTGGCGGAATCAGCGGCCGCGGCTGGCACGGTCGGCGCTGGCAAAAAGGCGAACGCTGGGGAAGCCGCATGACTCCCGAAGAGCGCGAGAAATTCCGCGACGCCGTCCGCGCCAAGTGGGGCTACAACCCGCATGCGGGTGAAGGCCACGAGGCCTGATGTAGTGGGAGTAGAATGCGGGCACCGCTATGCCAATTGATGACAGAGTAGCGGGTGTGTCCTTCGATGGGGATTCGCTCAGCGTGCGCCTGAAGGACGGCCGCACCATCTCTGTGCCGCTCACCTGGTATCCACGGCTGTTCCAGGCCATCGCCGAGCAGCGCCGCAATTGGAAGATTGCCGGCGGCGGCTACGGCATCCACTGGCTCGACATCGACGAAGACCTCAGCACTGAGGGCCTGCTTCGAGGAGCGCCTGCATCTCAACAAAAGCGCACTGCTTGATCTGACCCAACGAAGATGCGTTGACCAGGCTACCTGCCAACCCCTTCTACCTTTGCCACCCTTTTTATCGTGGGGGCGAAGCCCCCGCGCACTAATTACTAATTGCTAGTTGCTAGTTGCAGCTTTAGGAGACCTCATGTCCTGCCCCACCTGCAGCCATCGCAAAGCCGACGGCGTCCTCTGCGGTTCCCCCGCCTTGCACGGCCAGAAATTCTGTTACTTCCACACTCGCCAGCGTCGTGACGCTATCTACGGGGCCCGCGCCCGCCGCCGTCACTCTGAGGTCCGCTTCACCATGCCCCCGCTTGACGACTTCCAGTCCATCCACGAAATGCTGCAAGTGGTCTTTGACGCCCTTTGCACCGACACCATCGATTACCGCCGCGCCAGCGCCATGCTTTCCACCCTGAAATTCGCTTCGAATGAGCTTCGCAATCCAACGAGGGTGGTGAGAATGACTGTCCATGCAACCCTTTGCGAATGAAGATTTTGCGCGTAAGTCATTGACGTCACGGATTTTGCGGGAAAATTCTCTCCATCTCCATGAATCTACGGATTTTGCGCGAGGTAAAACAGTTCGCGTCAATTCTCCAGCCGGCCGTAAAACGGGCAGGATTGACTCGCGGACCCTACGCTTTCGCCACGCGATCGGGATCGCGCGGCAGGGCCGAGGCCAGGGCGAGAGCTGCTCCGGCGTAGAGCAAGGTATCGGCGACGTAATTGATCGCTTCATTGAACTCCGGCGCTGCTCCGAAGCCGGCGCGGACCAGTATCACCATATACAGGAACACGGTGAGGACAGTCATTAACGCGCCGATCGAAGCTGCGGCGATGCGAGGTTTCTTGTTCAGGGCCAGGGCGATTCCAGCGGCCAGCAGGACCGCTCCCGTGAGGTAGGCCCACAGGCTGGGGAGTGGAACCCAGGATGGCATCTTCAGCTCCAGAGGAACGCCGGGCGCAAAGTCGGGATGAAGAAAATGCTGTATGCCATAAAAGATCGCAGCCACGGCGATGACGAAGCGCGCAAATAAAATCATCCATTTCGAGAGTTGCGGCGACGAGGCGCGACTGTACAGCCCGGCGAGGGCCCATGCTCCTGCGCAAAACGAGAGATCTCTGAGCAAGTAGATCCACGCGAATCGACTGCCGGGATGCCGGAGCACACCACGCGAATAAATCATGCAGACGAAGAGGAAGAACATCAGTCCGAGCAGGGTGGACGACAAGCGCATGTACTTCCTGAGGGTGAGACTGGTAGCGGCGGCGAGCAGCGCGCATCCGATGAAATAGGGCCAGAACCAGCGCGCCGGCATGTACGACGGCACCATTTGCCCGACAAACTCGGGGCCGCGGAAGTGCTCGGGCGCGAAGGTGGCGAGTGGAACGGCGATGAAGACGCAGGCCAGGAGGATGAGCTTGTCCCAGCCGCGGGCGGCGACAAGCTCTTTGCGGAGGATGAAAACTCCGACGACAAGATAGACAAGCCCGGCAAGGGACATCCAGAGATTGGTGGAGGAAAGCATCGGACCCCGTTTTTCGTTTTCGCGAAGGTGCGGCGGCAGAGATTATATCCCGGGCGGAGAACAGTGACATTCCGGTACTACGAAGGAAAATCCCCCCTCGAGGCCAAAGGCCTTGAATGGGGCACCGGCGACAGGAGGGTGTGAGCCTAAAGACGATCCGTGTTGATCCGTGGAAATCTGCGGCTGAGTCTCGTCCGCAAAAGGAAACGGCCCCATGTTTTCACATGAGGCCGTTATTTATGTCGGCGACGACCTACTCTCCCACACACTTTCGCGTGCAGTACAATCGGCCCTGCGGGGCTTGACTTCCGTGTTCGGGATGGGAACGGGTATTTCCCCCGCGGTAAAATCACCGGCTTCGCTGACGTGGACGCGATCTTTTGCGCCGCTCGGTCCCTAGGCGTCGTTCCACGCAGGACCTTGGACGTCGATCTTGAAAGAGCACTCCGCCAAATGGATGCGGCGTCTCTCACAACTGAATAGCATCAGGTACCTAACTTCAATGAACTACCTATCAAAGAAACCAGGCGTGGGTCTCGGTCGTTCGAACAACTGAGACCCTGCACGCTCCGCTTTCCTGGCTGACGATTTCTTCAGCCAGGCCCAACACCGCCGAGTTCTGCAGGGATGGGTGGAGGTGATGCCAAGTAAATTTTATGGTCAAGCCGAACGGGCGATTAGTACTGGTAAGCTTCACGCATTGCTGCGCTTTCACATCCAGCCTATCAAACACGTAGTCTTCGTGTGCCCTTCATTTCCCTTTTGGGTTGGGAGATCTCATCTTGAGGAGTGCTTCACGCTTATATGCATTCAGCGTTTATCACAACCGAACTTCGCTACCCAGCCGTGCCATTGGCATGACAGCTGGAACACAAGAGGTTCGTCCATCCCGGTCCTCTCGTACTAAGGACAGGCCCTCTCAAATCTCCTACGCCCACATCAGATAGGGACCGAACTGTCTCGCGACGTTCTGAACCCAGCTCACGTACCGCTTTAATAGGCGAACAGCCTAACCCTTGGAACCTTCTACAGCTCCAGGATGCGATGAGCCGACATCGAGGTGCCAAACCGCTGCGTCGATATGAACTCTTGGCAGCGATCAGCCTGTTATCCCCGGCGTACCTTTTATCCGTTGAGCGATGGCCCTTCCATACAGAACCACCGGATCACTAAGGCCTGCTTTCGCATCTGCTCGACTTGTAGGTCTCGCAGTTAACCACACTTATGCCTTTGCACTCGACGGCTGATTTCCAAACAGCCTGAGTGTAGCTTCGCGCGCCTCCGTTACAATTTAGGAGGCGACCGCCCCAGTCAAACTACCCGCCTTACTATGTCCCTGTCCCGGATTACGGGACGAGGTTAGAACCACAGCACTCACAGGGTGGTATCTCACCGTTGGCTCCTCCGAACCCAAGAGTCCGAAATCAAAGCCTCCCACCTATCCTGCGCAGCGAAAACCATAGTTCATAGTAAAGGTATAGTAAAGGTGCACGGGGTCTTTCCGTCTAGATGCGGGTAACCGGCATCTTCACCGGTACTACAAGTTCGCCGAGTCGCTCGTTAAGACAGTCGCACGATCGTTACGCCATTCGTGCAGGTCGGAACTTACCCGACAAGGAATTTCGCTACCTTAGGACCGTTATAGTTACGGCCGCCGTTCACCGGGGCTTCAGTTCGAAGCTTCGCCTTGCGGCTGACCTCTCCCTTTAACCTTCCGGCACCGGGCAGGCGTCAGCCCCTATACGTCGTTTTCGACTTTGCAGAGACCTGTGTTTTTGTTAAACAGTCGCCGTGCGCGTTTCACTGCGGCCCCCTCACGCTTTTGACACGTTACCGGGGCACCCCTTCTCCCGAAGTTACGGGGTTAATTTGCCGAGTTCCTGAACGAGCGTTCTCTCGAGCGCCTTTGGATATTCTCCTCGTCTACCTGTGTCGGTTTGAGGTACGGTTCCCTGCTGTTCTCCTTAGAGGTTTTTCTTGGCAGCGTGAACTCGGTGCGTTTCGTCCATACGGACTACTCCTTCGCGTCTCACCGTTGAATGTCTCTCCGGATTTACCTAAAGAAACCGGCTTACACGCGTCGAACCTGATAGCCATAACAGGCTGCACTTATCCTTCTGCGTCACCCCATCGTAATAACGACCAGCTGGGAGTTCCGGAATATTAACCGGATGTCCATCGACTACGCCTTTCGGCCTCGCCTTAGGGACCGACTAACCCTGAGCGGATTAACCTTCCTCAGGAAACCTTAGACTTTCGGCGCGGAGGGTTCTCACCTCCGTTATCGCTACTTATGCCGGCAGGGTCTCTTCTCTACTCTCGACCAGTCCTCTCGGTCTGGCTTCAATGTGTTGAGAATGCTCTCCTACCACGCGTGGCTTGACGCCACGCATTCGCTGCTTCGGTGTTCAGCTTGAGCCCCGTTGAATTATCGGCACCGGACCGCTTGACCAGTGAGCTATTACGCTTTCTTTAAAGGATGGCTGCTTCTAAGCCAACCTCCTGGCTGTCTGGGCGTTCCGACATCCTTTCCCACTTAGCTGAAACTTGGGGACCTTAGCAGGCGATCTGGGCTGTTTCCCTCTCGACAACGAAGCTTAGCCCCCGCTGTCTGACTCCCGTACTAGTTGTCCACGGCATTCGAAGTTTGGTTGGATTCAGTAAGCTGGAAAGCCCCCTAGTCCATTCAGATCTCTACCACCGCTGCAAATCATACGAGGCTAGCCCTAAAGCTATTTCGGAGAGAACGAGCTATCACGGAATTTGATTAGCCTTTCACCCCTACCCTCAGCTCATCCGAGCTTTTTTCAACAAACACCGGTTCGGTCCTCCAGTGGGTGTTACCCCACTTTCAACCTGGCCAAGGGTAGATCATCCCGCTTCACGTCTATTCCTGCCAACTAAACGCCCAGTTAGGACTCGCTTTCGCTACGGCTCGCTTACGCTTAACCTTGCTGACAAGAATAACTAGCCGGCTCATTATGCAATAGGCACGCGGTCAGGCATTCCCTTGCGGGCATAGCCCTCCCACTGCTTGTAGGCACACGGTTTCAGGTACTATTTCACTCCCCTCGCTGGGGTTCTTTTCACCTTTCCCTCACGGTACTGGTTCACTATCGGTCAGAAGCTAGTATTTAGCCTTACGGAATGGTCTCCGTAGATTCCCACAGGGTTTCTCGTGCCCCGCGGTACTCAGGTATCCGCTTCGAGTCCAGCTCGTTTTCGCCTACGCGGCTATCACGCTCTATGGCTTCCCTTTCCAGGGAACTTCGACTAACGACTGGATTGGTAACTCTACTGTTGCGGACCCTACAACCCCTGTTACACCCGAAGGTGGCACAGGTTTGGGCTGTTCCGATTTCGCTCGCCACTACTCTCGGAATCACTGTTGTTTTCTTTTCCTCCAGGTACTGAGATGGTTCACTTCCCTGGGTTCGCTCGTACCCGACTATGTATTCATCG
>CAVQYW010000010.1:0-72500 GCA_963718395.1 uncultured Acidobacteriaceae bacterium | reverse complement strand
GTTGCGAAGTCCAGTGAATTGCTGGGCCTGTAGTACGCCGGAGGTATATCCGAGCGGGTAGAACTGAATGGGATAGAACCAGATCGGATAGCCTCGAATTGGATAACCTCGAATCGGATAACCCCGAATCGGGTAATACTTGAAGTTGAAGAGCGGATAAAACGCCCGATACGAGATGATGTGATTAGCGATTACCTTCTTCCACATGACATCGATGGGATACCCGATCGGTCGATGAATGCCGCGGCCGGCTTTGAATTCCTCCACCAGGTCGTGCAGCTTCTTTACTCTCTGAAGTTGCTCCAACTCCTCGGGTTCCAGGGTAACGCCGTGTTCCTTGGCGACGTCCTGCGGCTTTTCCAAAAGCTTCTTGAATTGGTCTGGGTTTTCGTGGCAAGCCTTCATCATCTTCCGGATTGCCGCTTCTCTTGACATATTCACCTCCTGGGTGAACCTGTGTCTGCGCCCGCGCAGACGCGATTCGAGTCGTGTGCCTCCTTGCCGTCTCCAGTAGTTGGACGCGGCGAAGTTATGGGTTGTCAGACGACGTGGCTGTAGCGTCTGGGAAAGATCCACCCGAGGTAGAGTGGCGGTTCGTGTGCGCTACTGCCCGCTATTCTTCTGTGCAGCTCTCAGGCGCGCAAGTACAACGGACACGCATGCTCCGCTTTTTAACGAATTTGTCCCGATAGGGGAATTTTCGTATCGCCCGGCAAACCGGCGCGACTCATAACGAGCGCCGTGCTGGTCGGTTTTGTCATACTCCGCATGGAGTTTCTGCGAGCTATATATGTTGCTGGCAAAACGAAGTTGTACAGCACAGGACGCCATAGTATGATTCGCTGCACTCTCCACAATCCAAGCCTCGAAAGGATCTCAGCTATGGAGCCATTTCTCGGCTCACTTTTGCTCGTTCCCTACAACTTCGCGCCGCAAGGGTGGCTTTTCTGCCAGGGACAGACGCTCCCTATCAATCAATACACCGCGCTGTTTTCGCTAATCGGCACCTTCTTCGGCGGCGATGGCGTCAGCAACTTTAAGCTGCCAAACTTGCCGGTCGTGACCAGCACCGGCGGCGGTGAACTCCACTGGGCCATCGCCCTCCAGGGCGTCTTCCCCTCGCGCGGTTAACAGATCGGCACATTGCCGGCCACCAACTGGGGCGTCGCGTCCGTCACTTCGACCGGACCGGCGCCCTACTCCAGCATCCACCTGCTCGGCTAGACCGAGAACGACTTCCCCAAGGAGCAAGCTATGAGCAGCAGTGCACAGTATCCAAGTCTGGTAATGATTATCCGGCACGGCGAAAAACCTGGCGACCCCGGCAACGACAAGGATGGCGGAAAGTATCTCTCCATCATGGGCTCTGCCCGCGCCGCCGCTTTGCCTTCGCTGTTTATGCCCAATCCCGCGGCGCAACATGTGAGCGGTTTGATCCAGCCGATGTGCGACATCAAGGCCGCTGCGGCCAGTCAGTTCTCGGGATCGTACGAACCCGGTGGCGTGAAAGCCGGCGTCCCGGCATTTCCAGTCCCCAAGTTTCTGTTCGCTGCGCTCAAAGACAGCAGCAGCCATCGCCCGTCCGACACCATCACGCCCCTCGGGCAGGCGCTAGGCCTCAAGGTCGAGATGCCATACGCAAACAATGATTACGCCAAGCTAGAGAAGCAAATTATGAAGGACGATGTGAGCACCTATGCGAACAAGGTCGTGCTCATATGCTGGCACCACGGCAACATACCTGGTCTGGCGGAGAGTTTCGGTGTTCCCGACCAACAACTCAAAACCCTGGGCTTGGATCCGTGGCCTCCCACCGTCTTCGACCTCGTTCTCATGCTTACTTGGCCCAAGGGCACTTTGAATTTCGCGGTTGAATACCAGCAATTGCTATTCAACGACACGCCGGCACCATCCAGTACCGGACACTAACTCGAATGAATGCGGATGCCCCGTTCTAGTCCGAATTTGGGTAGGGCGGGGCTTCTGAGCATTTAGACTTAGGTCTGAGGCAACCATGACTTTGACTGCGACCCTACTGGTAGCGATTCTGCTGGTTCTTGCCTGCGGTGGAATATTTGTGTATCGAGCACTGCTGGCGATCGTGAGACTGCTCGAAGAGATCGACCGACAGCTCATGCAAATCAACGGGAAGCTCCCGTCATCCGGATTAATCACCTCGCTCTTGTCAATTTGACCCATCGGTTGCTCCCTTGTCGCGCCTACCCGTTGCCTGCCTTCTCGCGCGCTATCTCCCCGGCCGTCGCTTTGGTGATCCGCAAATAATCCGCGGGAGCGAGCAGCACCTGCGTTCCTCGCACGCCCGCCGATACCGATATCAAGTCCCACAACTCGATGGTCTCGTCGGCGAAGACCGGGAAATCTTTCTTCGCGCCCAGCACGGTCACCCCGCCGCGAATGTACCCCGTGAGCGGTTGCACCTCTTTCAGCGACACGAGTTCAACCTTGCGGTCGCCGGTCAACTTCGCCAACGCCTTCAAGTCGAGTTCATAGCTTCCGGGAATCACCGCGAAGCACGGCCCATTGCGGTCGCCGCGCGCCAGCAGCGTCTTGAACACCTGCTCGGGAGGCATCCCGATCTTGGCTGCCACCGATTCCGCCGCGAGGTCCTCGGGATCGACCGGATACTCGCGCAACTCATAGCGCACGCCTAGCAAGTCAAGCATCCGCACTGCGTTGGTCTTCATCGCGAATCACTACTTCGCCGCAAACTCCGTCACCGTAACTGCCCGAAAGACACGCGAATCGACCACCGAGTAGCGGCTGTGCAGTTCAGCTTCGAGCGAGCGCGAAGTGTCGTCGCTTAGGTTCGACGGATACTCCACCAGCCATACCCGCCGCGCACCTGCGATCTTCGCCCGCCAGTCGTTTGACTGCGCGCTCACGCCCAACGCCGTGGGACGGTTAGCGCTTCCGCCCGGCAGCCAGTCGCGATAATTCTCCGCCGCCCAGTTACCGACGGGCTGGTAGTAAAGCACGACATCTTGCGCGCGCGCATTGTCGATGAGGTAGTTCACCGCGCCACGCCAGTCTTCGCGCATGCGTGAGTACGACATCGACGTGCTGACCAACGACAGCGCACACACTCCGGCAATTGCCCAGAGCCGCACCGGACGCTGGCGCAGCGCGCACCCTCCCACCGCGCACGCCAGCAACCACGCCGGCAGACAGATGAGGAGGAATCGATGGAAGAATACTGGCCGAACTATCGACACCAGCAGCGAAAAAACCATGGGAGTCAGCAGTCCGCTCGCCACCAAAGCGTACGGCCACACATCGTGATCGGTTTGCGCTTTAGCGCGCAACTCGTACATCGTCCGGAAAAACACGGCGAGCAAGAGCAATTCGACGACCAGCAACGCAGGCCCGACACCTTTGCCGCTCTCGGCCGCCAGAAATACTCCGAGGTGGTAGATCTCCAACAGCGAGGGCCTCGATACCCAATCAAGGTGACGCACCGGCTGGGTGTGAATCATCCACAGCACGGGGAGCGCCAATACTGTCAGCATCCCGCCCGCAACGAGCTGCTGCTTCCACGGACGCCGCTCCTTCGGCAGCGCGACCAGCGACACCGCATGCGCCAGGGGAACGAGCAACCCGAAATAATGGAAGTAGAACGTTACGCCGACCGCCAGCGCATATCCGAACGCTACCGCGTACGTAGGCTTCGCGATCAGACGAGCAAAGAGATACGTCGAGACGATCGTCCCCAACAGCAGCCAACTGTAGCCGCGTGCTTCCTGCGAATACACAACAGCGCAGGTGCTCAACGCCAAGAACAATGCCGCCAGCATTCCGACGTTGCGTCCGAACAATCGCTTGCCGAGGAGGTACATAACCGGCAGGCTGGCGATGCCGGGAAGTACTGAGAGCAGACGTACGGTAGCTTCGCCTAGATGAATCTCAAGCCAGGGCCGCAACATGACGTAGTACAGGGCCATGTTGCCTTCCTGCGTCCACAACCAGTGCCAGAAGAAGCTGCGCGGCATGCGCGCAATCACCACGCTGGCGATTTCGTCGAGCCAGAAGCTCTTTGCACCCAGTTCAACCAGCCGTAGTGCCGCCCCCAGCGCCACGATTCCCCACAGCATCAGCTTCGTGTCACGCCGTTGCGCGCGCTCACGCATCTCAGCCTCGCTCATCTGCAGCGGCGCGGCCGGTTGTGGACTGGGGATCATGCTCCGAATATACAAGCTAAGGGAGTGACGGCTGAGCCCATGGTGAACTGCGGGAGAAAATGAAAATCCCACGCAGGCTTGCTTTCCTGAGTGGGATTTCATGTCCAGCATTCTTAGGTGGAAATCTGTTTCCTACCCCTTGTTCATCAAGCTGTTGAACGTCCAGAACAATAGTCCCGCCAGGCCGATCGACGCCGGCAGCGTCAGCACCCACGCCATCAGCAAGTTGCGGATGGTTAACATCTGCAGTCCTGACTTGTTGGCCCACATGGTGCCGGCTACACCCGACGACAAGACGTGCGTGGTGCTCACCGGAAGTCCCATGTAATCGGCCGCACCGATCGTGGCCATTGCTGTGATCTCAGCCGCAGCACCCTGTCCATACGTCAGGTGGTCTTTGCCGATCTTTTCGCCCACGGTCACCACAATGCGCTTCCAGCCAACCATCGTGCCCAGGCCCAGCGCAAGCGCGACCGCTACTTTCACCCAGGTGGGGATGAACTTCGTGGCCTTGTCGATGTGCTTCTTGTAGTTGTCCAGGACGGCCCAGTCCGCCGCTGCAATTTTAGGCGTGCCCGACTTCTTCATCAGCCGGAGAGCTTCGCTGGTCAGATACATGTCATTGCGGAAATTTCGCACTTGTTCTTCCGGAACTTTCCCCAATTCCTTGAAGTTCGCTGTTTCCGTCCCTACATCGTTGATTGTGTTGCGAAGAGCGAGCATGGTATTTGGCGTGAAGTCTTTGGTGCGAACGTATTCCTTAACGTCTTCGCGCGGATCGGCCACTATAGCGTCGGGACTCACATATTTGTCCAGCGCGCTGGCTGCCTGCTGCGACACGGCAATGAAGTCTACCGAGTCCTGCGCGGTCAGGGCGTGATTCAAGGCGTAGGCCGTGGGTACAGTGCCGATCAGGATCAGCATGATAAGACCCATGCCTTTCTGCCCGTCATTGGAGCCGTGCGCGAAACTGACGCCGGTGCAGGTCAAGACCAGCAGGGCGCGGATCCAAAACGGGGGCGGCGCATCGCCCTCAGGCGCCTTGTACAGCCGCGGATCGTGGATGAACACCTTCATCAGTTGTAGGAGGAGCGCCGCTACGGCGAATCCAATAATGGGCGAGAAAACCAGCGACTTTGCGATTTTTAGCGCCTGGTCCCAATCAACACCGCTCGTCGCCGTATGCGCGTTCATGAGCTGGTTGGCGATACCAACACCGATGATGGATCCGATTAACGTGTGCGAACTCGACGCCGGCAAGCCCAGCCACCAGGTGCCCAGGTTCCAGATGATGGCCGCCGCCAGTAACGCGAACACCATGGCATATCCCGCGCCGCTGCCCACCTGGAGAATCAGTTCCACTGGAAGCAAGGAGACGATGGCGAACGCTACGGCACCGGAAGACAGCAGCACTCCCAGGAAGTTCCACATTCCCGACCACGCCACCGCGATGTGTGGATCCAGCGAGTGGGTATAGATCACCGTCGCCACTGCATTGGCGGTGTCGTGGAAACCGTTGACGAACTCGAATCCCAGCGCGACCAGTAGCGCGATACCCAGCAACAGGAAGGCGGCACTCGAAGGATGGTGTACATGACTTATATCCGAAATCAGATGCGAGAGGGCATACACAACTCCGACCGAAAAAAGACCCAGAAAGATGAAGATCGCGGCCTTGTGCGGACCTTTGTTGAGCTTCTCGTGCACCGCCGCAGTAACGGGGGCACCCGGCGCTGGGGAAGGTAGCGGTGTCGCTGCAGTCGTCATGAACTGTCCTTATGAAATGCGTGGAGTGGAGGCGCGGACTCATGCGCCCCGTGCGCGGTAGCCTACTATGCGAGGGGGCTTGCGATGATGAACGTCGATTAAATGCCCAATGAATATCTTGTGACTGAAATGCGGCGACTGCGCCCGAGCTTGCGTCGAGATCTTCGGAGCAAATTAATTTTGAGTAAAAGATGGCCTTGGCTGATTGACCGCCTGCGAATGCTGCCATAGCATCCGACACCTATGGACAACTCCAAGCTCGATGAACTTCAGCAGGCCTATAAGCAAATGGTCGACCAGTGGGTCGACGCCATCCGCGCGGAAGAAGCGCTCGCCACGCCAGACCATTCCGAAGTAGCCATGGAGCACTGGGATGCCGCCGGATTCACCGAACAGGACGCCCAGGCCAAGGCGAAACAAGCGCGCGACGAATATAAGGATGCTCTTCGCAAGGTTAATTACGGTTTTTGAAGCTCCCTATAGCGTTCGGTGACCGGCGCAGCTCAACCTGCGCCGCAAGAACGCTTTATCCCAAATTAGTCCCAGCGGATCGATGACAGGCTGCCAGGCCGTGGCGCGAGCGCTTCGGATCGGATCACACATTTTCCGCTTGACATCTCTTGCAATGCTTGGCACTATACATTGCATAACAAGATATAGTTCATGGCACAGCTTAATCAGATTTCCGCCGAAATCGAACCCTCCGACAAGTGGGAAGCCCAGATGCGCAAAGGATGCCTGGAGATGGCCGTCCTCGCAACCCTCTGGCATGGAAGACTTTATGGGCTCGAAATTCTGCGGGTTCTGGAGCGCGATTCCAGCCTGGTGCTGTCCGAGGGAACCATCTATCCCATCCTCAACCGTCTGCGAACCGATGGATTAGTGCAGTCGCAATGGGTCGAAGCCGAAGCTGGACATCCACGGAAGTACTACCTGCTTACGCCTGCCGGACGCGAGCGCGCGACCCGCATGGCCGAAACCTGGACGCAGTTTTCCGCCGGGTTGGGCAACTTGATTGACCCGGTATTAAAAGATCGAACCATGGAGCGACCCAAATGACACCCGAAACTCAGATGAACGACTACCTCGCGCGTCTGCGCGCCGAACTCACCGGCATGACTGTCTCGGAACGCGAAGACATCGTGGAAGAGATCCGCATGCACATTCGCGAACGCTTGAGCGATCCGCAGTGTTCGCTCGACGCCGTTCTCGCTGGTCTCGGGCCCGCCGACGAGTTGGCGCAGCAATATCGCACCGGCCTGCTGGTCCAGCAAGCGCAGCACAGCCGTTCTCCTCTTGTGATCTTGCGCGCCGCGTTGCGCTGGGCCACAACCGGTATCGAAGGGTTCATCGTGTTCACGATCGCGCTGATCGGTTACGCGACAGGAGTCTGCTTCCTGCTGCTCGCGCTGATGAAGCCCTTCTTTCCCGCGAACACTGGGCTCTGGGTCGGGCCCGACCAATTCGCTTTCAATTTTCGGATGGGCGCCACCATGACCAATCCGAATCCGCCGGTTCATGAGGTGCTCGGCTGGTGGCTGATTCCGGTCTGCCTGGTGCTCGGATCGCTCAGTCTTGTGCTGACCACGAAGCTGATCCAGTTTCTATTCCGGCGTTTCCGCTGGAAGATCCCGTTCGTCGCGGCGACTCCAACCCGGTCTGCGATGATGGCGCTTTAACTGGCGTCAGCTCTAGCGCTTCTTTTTAAGAAGCACCAGAATTTCCTGCAGCCCCTGGCGCACTTTCTTGAGGTGGTCGTTGCGGCCCTGTTTAGGAAACGGCAGTCCGGTTTGCAGTTTTGCCGGTTTGCTCTCGGCCTTCAGTTGTTGACGCGCTCCGGCAATGGTGAAACCTTCGTCGTACAGCAGCTTCTTGATGCGCAACACGTTCTCGACGTCGCGCTGGCGGTACATGCGCTGGCCGGTCGAACTCTTCACCGGCTTCAGTTGCGGGAATTCGCTCTCCCAGAAGCGGAGAACATACGACGGCAGCTTGCACAGTTTTGAAACTTCTCCGATGCGAAAGTACAGCTTGTCGGGGATCACCGGCTCCGGGCCCGCGCCCGCCTTTCGCGCCTTTTTCGTCGATCCCGTCATATCGGTCCTGTGCGCGGCTGTTCGCCGGCTGCATTATTGCGGCTGGCAGCGCAACGCTTTCTTCTAACACGAACCACCACTGCGAACAACCGTCTTGCAGCAAAAAGCCCCCGGGACGAAGTCGCGGAGGCTAGCCTTTACAGCCCAAAAAATTAGCGAGGCCTGCGCCCCGCCGGTATCGTTAGTGTTTCTTTTTCTTTGCTGCCTTCTTCTTCGGCGCTGCTTTCTTCTTCGTTGCCATTAGGTAATTCCTCCTTGAAACCTTCTCCCTCGAAGGTCGGTTTCGGCTTGGGCACTCACCACGGATGCTCCAGATATTGGATGAGCACCACGCCTAGCACTACATATTGCGTTTATGTTCCAGTTATGTCAACAAAATTCTTTCAAGAAGAGGTTGCATTCGTCACCCTTCCGTGAGGCGGTAGAATTCGCCGATTCGCCGCCGCCGATGCGCACCGTGTCGATGCCGCGAAAGTGACTCGTCTCGATCGCCGTGGTTGCAGGCTCCGATTGGTTGTGACACCGCAGGAGTATCCTTATCTCGCCTTCATTTTCTCTAGGGTTCCGCATGGCTGATATCGGCGCGATGTATCTCGACGAAACCTTCCGCAGTCTGCGCGGGCACAAGCGATTGGCCGATGCCGCTATCGCGCAGCTCACCGACGAAGAGTTTTTCGCCACACCCGACACCGAGTCCAACAGCGTTGCCGTAATCCTGAAACACATGGCGGGCAACATGCGCTCGCGGTTCAGCGGTTTCCTTACGACCGATGGCGAGAAGCCGACCGGAACCGCGACCAGGAATTTGTTTCCGGCAAGACGACGCGCGCTGAAATTCTGGCGCTCTGGGAGAAACATTGGGCCCTGGTTTTTGACACCCTCAACGGACTAAGCGCTGACGATCTCACGCGCGAGGTGACCATTCGCCACGAGCCCCACTCAGTGTTGCAGGCCATCAACCGGCAGGTCGCCCACTACTCCTACCATGTGGGACAGATCGTTTTCCTGGCCAAGCACTGGAAGGGGCCCTCATGGACGACGTTGAGCATCGCGCGCGGCCAAAGCGCGGCCGCCAATGCTGCGATGGAGGCCAAGCACAAGACCGTCGAGGGGGGCAGTACGGACCGGCGAGCGCGGCGGTGCTGGCACAGCCCGGTTCGCGTTTGCGTTGAATTGTGAAAAACGCAAGGACGCATGAACTAAAGCTATTAATTGGATCGCACTCACCCAAAGGTGGGGGTGTGCTCGAATTTCGTTGACCGTCATTCTTCAAAAGGGAATAATGCATTACATCCCGCTCGGTAGGAATTCCCCTCGGCAGTGCCGTCGCGGATGAGAGGCCAGGCTTCTCCGAAGGACGGAATACTATTCAAATCGGAATCAATCGCCGAATTTCCGTATACGCACTCATCGTCTTGTTTCTGCTGCCTTCCAGCCTGTTCGCCGAAGGCGCAGCGGATGTTGACTCCCGCCTGACCATCCCCGATGGAACTGCCGTGCAGCTTCGCCTCACGCGCACAATTTCGTCGCTCCATGCTCATGTCGGCGACCCGCTCGACTTCGTGGTGGAGAGCGATGTCCGGGTAGATAACCGCACCGTCATTCGCGCCGGCAGCATGGCACACGGCTCGGTGCTGGGCGTCAAAGGCCGGCGCATCCTGGGAATCGGCGGCAACGTTGTCTATGGCATCGATTCTGTCGCGCTGGTCACTGGCGAAACGATCGGCTTGCACGCCCGCAAAGTAGTCAAAGGCAGTTCGCATACCTGGCGCATGGTCACTGGCATCGCCGTGACCGCCTTGTTGTACCTGCCGGCCGCGCCCATCTTTCTTCTCACTCGAGGCGGCGATAGCACGCTGCTGAAAGGCACTGAAGTTACGGCGCATACAGACTGCACTGCTTCGGTGCAATCCGCCGGTCTGCCGCGCAGTGCGCAAGGCCCCGCCGGACTCGACGACATGCTGGCCAACTTGCCGCCGCGGGTTACGAATCGCGAAGGACGAGAAGGCGACATGGTCAACCTGGTATTTGTCGCCCAGAAGAATGATCTGCAGGCCGCTTTCGCCCGCGCTGGCTGGGTCAAGACCGATGCCTGGGGACCACTGATGGCATGGCACCTGTTTACCCAGCGAATGCATGATGCCAAGCTCCCCATGGCCAGGTTCTATATGTTCGGCCGGGTACAGGACTATGGCTACGCCCTACCCGATCCCGACGCTGTGGTTTCGCGCCGGCATCACATTCGCATTTGGGAGACCCAGTACACAGTTGACGGCGACACTGTCTGGGCCGCGGCTGCCACCTACGATCAGGCCCTTGAGTTTGCCAAAAACGGCCGCATCATCAATCACACGATCAACCCTCAGGTCGACGCGGAACGTGAGTTCGTAGGAACTGATATCGCGGAAACCAGTCACCTCCGCAAGTCGTACCTGCAGTCCGATAACCCGGTATTCGAAGCTCAAACTACTTCCGGCCAGGCCTATCAGTCCGATAGCCGTATTCTCCTGCTGGATCTGCGCAAGACCGATCCGGCAGTAGCTTCGATCTCAGCCGGCTCGGATCCTTCCACAAGCGTCAAGACGTCGTCGCAGGTGTCTCTGAGCACCAGTTTGCGATAGTCGATGTTTAAACATCACATCGACGTGCGACGTTCGGCACTGACAGCGTAGTCCTTTTCCGTGAAACTCCCTGCCAATGTACTCAAGCTCTTTCTGAGTGGAGGTGTATCGTCATGCTCACGATACTCCAATGGACAAAGGACTCTGCGGCGCGGCGTTTCGCGGCGTGGATGATCGTTGGCGCAGTATTTATCCTGGCCGTGACAGCGGCTGAGTTTCTCTCCGGCGTACCAAGAATTCCATGAGTCGCCCGATCTAAGAACCGCACTCTAACCCAAAAAGAAATCCCCACTCAGATTTTCTCTGAGTGGGGGCTTTCAGACGTGGCCTACGTCATACGCTTAGTGTCGCCGGCCTCCTTGCCCACCTCTTGACGGAGCCGAGCCGTGCGCAACCGCTTGATGTTGGCTGGGCGCACGGTACTGCGGAGCCGCCGACCGTTGCATCGCAGCCGGACGCTGTACGCTTCGCGCTTGAGGGGCCGCCTGTCGCGTGTAGTTGCCGGGTCGCGGCACATTTCCATTCGCACGCGCCTGCTGCTGATAGTTCGACGGCCGAGGAACATTCGCTGCCGCCCGTTGCTGCGTGTAACTATTCTGCGGCGGACGCGGCACGTTCCACGAACCACGCGCCTGTTGATTGTTCTGCGGCGGACGCGGAACCTGGCGGCCATTGCTCGCCGCATTCGCGTAGTTCGTTGGCCGGTTCGTTGCCTGTTGGCTGTGATTGTCCGCAAACTGCGAGCGATCACTACGGGCCATCTGCTCGTTCCGCGCCTGTTCGGAGGTCGCACTGAAATGGTTGCCGCGCTCCGCGGCCATCTGCTGCGACGTAGGCCGCGCCTGGATTCCGCCCGGACCACCGTTGTAGCTCACGCGGTTCCCATTGAAATTGTTAACCACCGTCCGGTTGTACGCGTTGTGGACATTGCTAATGTTCACATTATTAACTGCGCGGTTGTAGTAGAAGTCATGGCCGCGCCAGTATCCACCCCAATAGCCGACACCTGTGTAGCCGAAGCCATAGTTAATCCCGCCGTAGAATCCGACGGCCGGGCCCCAGTATCCCGGGCGCCAGCCATAGAACCCAGCCGAAAAAGCCCAGTAACCAGGTGTCCATAGAAAACCAACCTGCGGCGGTATCACCCACGTTCCGGGCACCCAGTAATAGCCGGCGGGACCGTACGCCCAATACCCCGGAGTCCAGATGTACCCCGGCCCCGGACACAGCGGTTGCGAGTACACCGGCAACGCTGGCGGACCGATCGCGACCGAAACGAACACCCCTGCCCACGAACTCAGGACCGTCGCCAGAACCACTACACTCAACAGCATCAAACCACGTAGTCGGGTCATTTTCCTTCTCCTCTCGGTCTCATCAGCGCGCATCTGCCATCTGACGCTTCGCTCGGGATAAGACCCATCGGAAACAGCGCAATCACTATCTACCAACCCCGTCTGCGGAAGCTCGGTTCGGTGGGATGTGTCAAGAATTGTGAAGAGGGAGCTTGTTAAGACTTCGGGTTGTCTGCGTCGATGTCGTGTCGTTCCGGAAGCATGCGCTGGTGGAGAATGCGCGATACGAGGATGCCGTGGACTTCAATACGGTAGATAAGAACGTGCCGACCGTGTTCCATTCGCCGCAAGCCGGGCCGGATGTAATCGCAGGCGCGACCCAGCTCGGGGTTGTCTGCAAGCCTCCGGCAACACGCTTCGAGATCGTCGACGTAACGGAGGGCCCGGTCTTGTCCCCAGGTACGAAGAGTGTAAGTGGCGATGTCTAAAAGATCGGACTCGGCCAGTCGGGACAGGCGGAATTTAGCCACCGGCTAGCGCTTTTTCTTGGAACGCTGAATTGTCTGCCGAACCCGCTGGAAAGAATTTCCCTTGGCAATTCCGCTGGCGTCGCCTTCGTCGATCGCGGTTCGCAACGCGGCCAGCTTCGCCTCAAACTGCTGTTCTTCCCGCTCCAAAGTCCGCAGCGCCGCACGGACGACCTCGCTGGCGTTTTCGTACCGGCCGCTTTCGACCTTCTCTAAAACGAAGCTTTCAAGATCATCTGTCAGATTCACATTGCGAGTCGGCATGGTGGTCCCCTTGGCTTCCGGTCTCGAAGTGTATCAATATTAGCAAAGTTTGCCAATACGGATCAGACCTCGGTCCTCTCGCCGTGCGACGATTGCCAGGGTATCCGCCGGGCACTCGCCTGACCGCCATTCCGCTATGGCCCGGGAAAAACGCCGCTGATGCTCGCGCTGTCGAGAATGTCGCCATTCCTTCCGGCCGCGATCATCGCCTGATAAAGCTGCTCCGCACCAGGAAGGAAATCGCCGAACGTCGGCAGCGTCTGTAGCGTCACGTCAAGCGCGTACACCGTGAAAATATAATGGTGGCTCACCGGATTCAAAGTAGTTGGCGGGCAAGGACCGTCATAACTTTGGTCTCCGACTCCGTAATCATTCAAGACCTGTGTGCCAAAGGTGCTTCCGGCGACGCCGGCGTTCTGGGGCAATGAAGTGGTTCTGGCGGAGATGTTGTATATCCCCCAGTGCGTGAATGACGCGGTGACGTCGTACAGGACCACAATGTAGCTGCGCGTCTTGTTCGGCGCGCCGCTCCACGACAATTGCGGCGACAGGTTCCCGCCGCCGGGATAAGCCGAGCACTGGTTCCAAACCGCGCTCAGCGGTATGGTTCCCCCGTCGGAGAACGTGGTGCTGGTTAAGACCATCTTGTGGGCTCGAGGGTCAGCGACTTTGTCAGCTTGTTGCGCCTGCGCCCATGCACTCGGCAACAGCGAGAAGGCAACCAGCGCGATCAGGAAGCGAGAGCCGTGAGACTTCATATCTCCTCCTTCGAATCTCAGGAACCTGCTTGACTCGGATTTTCGACGGAGTGGCCTGGAAATCAGAAACAAAGATGCACCGGATCGGTTTGGAGATTCGCATTCTTGCCCTGACAAGCAACCCTGCTCAAGTTTCGCTTGAACGCGCCACCCAGTTTTAGTCCTGGTTCGACAAGAAGCGTCCACCGGGCACCCGCCGCCCTACTGAAACCCTTCCACCAGAACGATGTCCGCTTCGGAGTGCTCGATTCCGGTAAACAGAAAAGTACGGCCATCCGGCGACAGGCTGGTACCCCAAAGGACGAACAAGCCGGGTAGTTCCGCGATCTTACGGACGTGTTGCGTGGAAAAGTCGAGGTAGTTCAGTGAATAATGTCGCGAGTCGCCAGTGATAAAGTACATGCCGTTCTTGGCGGCCACCCAGCGAACATCGACAGGCATACCTGTAACAGGGCGTTCGTCGCCGCCCTCTACGGACGCAGACCATGCCTGGTCATGACTGCCAACTTGTTTGTAAAGGAATAACCGGGCCTGGTCTGCCGCCGCTTGCGGACCGAGTTGCCCGCCTCCGTCTCCAGTGACCCGAACCGCAGCTCCACCGTTCGCCGGCGCTTTCCAAATGGCGCGCGTTGGTTCGGTTGAGAAATAGATACTTTGGCCATCGGCTGACCAGATCGGATTCGAAGCGTTAGGCGTCCCGACTTTAAGTAGTTTTGCAGGCCCTCCCCCGATGTCCAACTCGTAGAGTTGGGCAGTTCCCGAAACGCGCACATCGAAGACAATCCGTCGGCTGTCGGGTGACCAGCTAGGTTCCCCAATCTGAGGCCCTTCGAAAGACGTCAACTGGACTGGATTGGATGCATCGCGGTCACACAGCCAAAGCTCCGGATTCCCAGAGCGCCAAGATTGGAACGCGATGGATTTGCCGTCGGGCGAGATGCGTGCACCTGCGTCTCCGCGGCTGGAAGAAATCAGCTTGGTGGCTGCACCCTTGGCTTTCCCTTCGCTGGGCAATTCGAGTTGCCAGATGCTGCCGGGATGATGCACCTGTGCGTAGGCGAGTCGATCCCCGGTGCGGGCGACCGCCACCGATTCCACATCCTGCGCAAATAGCAATTTCTCCGGCTTTCCGCCGGAGAGTGGGATGCGCCACAGATGCTGGTCGGAACTGTAGAGAAGAGAAAGGTTATCCGCACTCCAGGCGATGCCGGAGAAACCTTCCGACGACCGCGCTCCCGCCACTTCACGGGATTGCCTGCCATCGGGAGTCTGCACATAGATGGTAGCGGCGCCTGCGGTGAGCACACAAACGGAAGCGAGATATTTGCCGTCTGACGAGAACGCAGGCTCCCACGTATGCTGGCAATCCGGGGAAGGACGAGGCAGAACCCGTTCCTCGGTGGTGTCGACGTTCACCAGGTGAATGCTGAAATGCTCGCTAGAAGTGTCCGCCTGGGCTGTCGAAGAATCGCTTTTGGCAAAAGCCAGCCACTTGCCGTCTGCCGACCAACTCAATCCGATTGGGGACCAATCTTCATACTGAGTGATATTAGACAGTTTGCGCTCTGAACCTCCTAAGGAAGAGATGAGGTAGATTCCAGATGCATCCGGCTCGGCTTGGCGCATGAAAGCGATGAAGCGACTGTCGGGAGACCAGGCGGCGGCCAAAAATGTGGCCGGATGGTGGGTGAGCTGCACGGTCCGCTCTTGCCCAACCTGCTTGATGTAAAGATCGAATTGGAATTCCTTTTCGTAGCCAAACCAGGCGAAAACGATTTGATTGCCATCCGGGGAGAAGCTGGGGCCGATTTCAAATCCAGGAAAAGTCGTAAACGGGATGACGGTCAGTTCTTTGGGCTTTTCCTGTCGCCGTTGCCGCAGCAGGTAGCCACCAGCCGCCGCCAGTATCAAAAGTCCTATGGCAACTAACGCGATCTGTAATCGCCCGCGTGACCCACGAGGCGAAGGCGTAGAGGCTTGGATGGCAGGAACCGGCGTGGAAGCTGGCGGCGCAATCGCCACAACGCGTTGCGATACACTTTTGTTGTGAGGCTCTGCTACCCATTCCACGGGAACGATGAAGCGGTAGCCAATCTTGGGCAGGGTTTCAACGAACTTGGGTTCTTCCGCCGAGTCTTTGAGTGCCTGCCGCAGCTTTTTCACCGCGGTGTTGACCCCGTGCTCGAAATCTACAAAGGTGTCTTGCGGCCACAGGGCAGCACGCAGTTGCTCGCGAGTGACAACCTCGCCGTCTGCCTTCATCAACAGGCGAAGCACTTGGAAGGGCTGTTCCTGGATCCCGACTGCAACGCCGTCCCTGCGCAGTTTACCGCTACTTAAATCGACCTCAAAGCGGTCGAAGCGTGCAAACACCGGAGACAGCCTGTTCGTCGCCACCGAAAACCTTTCGTTGTGTTTGAGCAGTGTAACTTAATTCTTCCCCATTCTTCCCGCAACGGGGAATGCGCAGTTCACCAGCGACGCTAACCTACTCAATACAGGCAAGTACTTCGCAACTGCGTCAGTTCACCACGGGATTCACCTTCCGTCCATTGACCGCCACTGCGAGCGATGAGACTGTGAGCCACACGGGGTGAGGGTCGTTGGAATCGGCGGACCTCTAGTACTTCTCCCAAATGAAATCGCCGGGTTTTCTCGAACTCAATTCGGCGGTCCATGAATCAACTCGGCGGCCTTGCTCGAGGAGCAGTCTGCCCTTAAACGAACGGCACCACACCGACCTGAGGAGGTCCATATGAACAGCAATCGGCTTTCGGAAAACTTGAGGCTCGCAACTCGAACGATGATCGTCTGCGGTTTACTGACTTTCAGCATCTCTGCGGCAGCACAGTCCAACAATATGCCGGTCGGTTCCAATTCAGACAACGCACAATGCTCAAACCGTACGCTCTCCGGCAATTACGGGTTCGCGTTGGAAGGGACGATTCTTGGTCCTAACATTCCGCTTCGCGGCCTGGTCATGCAGCACTACGATGGGAATGGCCACATAACTCAGGTAGATCACGTTGTCGACGGTGGCATGCCACCGACGCAGGAGTGGGCACCGGGCACGGGGACCTATGAGGTCAATCCTGATTGCACTGGATCAGGCGTGATCAACAGCTCCTCGAGTCAGGGCCCGCTTCCCATTCACTTCGTGATCATGAACAGTGGGAAGCAGATCTTTCAGGTGGTCGACGGGAACGCAGTTTCCACCGTCGGCATTAAGGTCAACTAGTCGCTGGCGGCAACCCAGTTGTGTTGGCCCGGTGCCCCAGGTTCGCGCCCCTTTTTTCGGCGCTAACCTGGGGTTTCTAGAACGACCAAGACTCCAAACTCGAGAAAGTGACAGCCGACCACCGGCAACAGCCTTATCACATTCCTCGGTGACCCACGTCCTAGCTTTACCGCTCTCCGGAAGCTAAACTCCTTCCGAAGAATGAGGGAGAGCTGTCGTCCAACGAGTCGACAGCCGGATATTCCCCCGACCTCGAACCAACTAGGCGGTTTCGCCCTGTGTGCTTGCCAGTTCTTACTCGACTGTTTACCCTTCCTCCTGTAATACCTCTCTGTCTCCAAAATGCCGTCCGTAAGTCCTTTGTTAAGACGACTTTGCCTCTAACTCTCACGCCTGCCCGAGTTTACAAGGAAATCCTTCTAAGCCTATGAAAACGGCGAACTTGCATATAGGGGGGAGGGGGTATATGGCATACAGAATGAGCCACGTCTTCCCGTTTTGGAACTCCCACTCAACTCGCCGAGCTACCGCGTCGCCTGCGTTAAGATAGCCAGTTCTCTTCGGAGCGATTCATGACAACCGCAACACGCACTAATCCTCTTTCTTATCTCACCGACCAGCTCAACGACCTCAAGCAGCGTGGCACGTACTTCAAGCTGCGCGTGCTCGATGACGAGCAGGCACCCGTCTGCACGTTCGACGGCAAGAAGGTCATCAACCTGGCGTCGAACAATTACCTGGGGCTGACAACGCATCCCAAGCTGCGCGAGGCTGCGCTGGAAGCCACGCGCCAGTTCGGCGTGGGCTCGGGTGCGGTGCGCACTATCGCCGGAACCATGAAGATCCACATGGAGCTGGAAGAAAAGATTGCGCGCTTCAAGAACGTCGAAGCGTGTGTGGTGTTTCAGTCGGGCTTCACGGCGAATGCAGGCACGGTGTCAGCACTGCTGGGCAAAGAAGACTGGATCGTCTCCGACGAATTGAACCACGCCAGCATCATCGACGGAGCGCGCCTGTCGCGGGCCAAGATCAAGGTCTTCCGCCACAAGGACACGGCGCACGCCGAGGAATTGCTCAACGAAATCAAGGACGAGACGGGCCGCAAGCTGCTGATCACCGACGGCGTGTTTTCGATGGACGGCGACATTGGGCCGCTGCCCGCGCTGTGCGAGCTGGCCGAGAAGTACGGCGCCATCATGATGGTGGACGACGCGCACTCGTCGGGCGTGCTCGGGCGCAATGGGCGCGGCACTGTCGATCACTTCGGCCTGCACGGGCGGGTGGATGTGCAGGTGGGCACGCTGTCGAAGGCCATCGGCGCGCTGGGCGGCTACGTATGCGGCACGCGTGACCTTATTGAGTTTCTGTACCATCGCGGACGGCCGTTCCTGTTTTCGACGTCGCATCCGCCATCGGTGGCAGCGACGTGCATCGCGGCGTTCGACGTGCTGGAGCAGGAGCCCGAACGCATCGACCGCCTGTGGGAGAACACCCGCTACTGGAAGAAAGAGCTGGGCGGGCTGGGCTTCAACATCGGCGGAGTGAATACTCCGGCGAGCGAGACGCCGATTACGCCCATCATCATCGGCGACGGCAAGCTCACCATGGACTTTTCGCGCGCGCTATTCGACGAAGGCGTACTGGGCACGGGCATCGCGTTCCCGACTGTGCCCGAAGGCAAAGCGCGCATTCGCACCATCATGACTGCGACGCACACGCGCGAAGAGCTTGACCAGGCGCTGGAGACGCTGAAGCGGGTGGGCAAGCGGATGGGAGTTTTGTAGTGGCTGGCGGTCAGTGGATAGTGGATAGAAAAAGCCAAGTCGAGAAGTGGTATGCGATCGTGCCCGCGATGTTCGCAATGGTCGCAGTCGCGACACCGTGGCTGTTTTCTCACTCGCCCGCTCTCGCCGTCGCTTTGCAACGCGGCTTCGCGCTCGTCTGTCACCAGCAGCCCGACCGCTCATTTTTTCTGTTCGGCGGAACTGTAGCGGTGTGCGCGCGCTGCTTGGGAATTTATCTCGGCGCGGCGGCTGGTCTCGCAGTGAGCATCCCGCGCCAGCTCGCATTTCGATTTCTAGTCGCCGCCACCGCGCTGAATCTCATCGACTGGCTTGCCGAACTTTCCGGCTTGCACGCCAACTGGATATTCGCACGCTTCGCGCTGGGGCTAGTGTTGGGGGCGACTGCCGCAATGCTGGTGGCGGCGAACCTTCACCCCCTCACCGCCTGTACGAATAGCGTCGCCCCGATCAACACTAGGCCCGCATGAACAAATTTGAGAAACGCATCGCCGCGGAGACGATGATTGATCGCTCGCCCGAGGAAGATCGCTGGAGCAACCACGATCAACGACAGCAGGTAATAGCGCGTCACTTCGGCGACCCACAAACCCGCGAGCCAATAGCCCGCCATCCCGATCGCGCTGGCAGGCAGAAAGTATCCCTGCAAGGTCGCGCGAAAATGTTGTGCCGACCAGCGGCGCATCGCTCCATAGATCGCCAGCGGAGGCCCGTTCATCCCATACGCCCCGCCCAAAACTCCAGCGAAGAATCCGCAGAGCACTAGCCATATTCGACTGTCGCTGTGCAACTCCGGCGGCTTGCGTCCGATCAACGCATATGCGGAGAACGCCATAATTATCACCGCGAGCGTTCCCTTCACTGCTCGGTTATTGCCTTCGGTCAGCAGCAGGAGACCCAGCGGTATGCCGAACAATGTCGCGACCACGAGCCAGCCTGCGCTGCGCACATGGATGTTCCGCCAGTCTTGCGCGATGATCACGGCAGCAACGGTGATGGAGACCAGCACGGCGAGCGGCGCCGCAACGCTGATGGGCAGCCGGATGGCGAGCAGGGGAACGGCCACCAGCGCCTCGCCGAATCCGAAAGCAGAGCGGATCAGCGTCGCCACAAAAATCACCAGTAAGACGTAAACCGTCGTGCTATCCATTCCGCTCCAGCGTCCGGCGATTGCGGACTGGCAGATATTTGAACACAAGCGCGGCATAGCACACGACGCTGCCGTGGCTTGATTGACGTCCGCAATTCGCATGCGTACGATTCTGGCTCTGAACTCTCGGAGGTAATACCGCCGCATGAAAGCTCTAGACCGCTTCATCAAGGGCGACATGCATGGAGTCCATTACGCGGTGAGCATTTTCTGTGCCACCGCCGTACTTTGGTTTCTAGTCCACAGAATGGCTGAGCTCAACCCCGTCTGGGCCATCAGTTCCATGGTCGCCACCAGCGACCCGCAGATGAAGCAGGCTTGGTTGATACTGCGCGGGCGACTGATTAACGCTCTCGTGGGCTGTCTCGTTGGGCTGGCATTTATCGCCATCGGCGGAATGCACATATTCACGCTGCCGCTCGCCATGGCGGCCACCGTCTTGTTGTCGTCCTACGTTGTGCGCATTCAGACCATGTGGCGGCAGGCGCCGATCAGCGCGGCATTTGTCATCGCCGCTGGCCTCGAGCATCAGTCCCGCTGGAATGGCCTGCAGGCTGGCGCGGCCCGCATGGGCGAGGTTTTGTTCGGCTGCGTCGTCGGAATCGTCGTCGCATGGATCGTATCCAAGGTGTGGCCGCTGCCCGAGCCTGCGACCGCCGGCCAGCCAAGTCCCGGTTAACTGTTTCCTTCCACGCGCAACACCCTATGCAATTGCGCGAGCACGCCAATCAAGGCGAACGCCGCTGCGCTCCAGATGGCAAATACGAGGTTGACGGCCCAGCTCGGCGCGACTCCAACTCGTTTCAGCACGAACGGCAGAAAGTTCCACGTAGTGATGTGAACGTAATCCCACGGGTCTTGCGTCATTGGAATGTTGTTGAGACCCCATACATCCATCTTCCCCAAAACGAAGGCCACAATGTTCTTGACACGCAGCGCGATCACGAATGTCGGATGCCCCATGGTCTCCATCTGGTAGATTTCCAACGGCAACCAGAAGGCGAGCGACGCCAGTTGCACCACGGTCGCGGCCGCAATCAGCGCTATTCCAACCGCCCAGACGAATTTGCCGAGTTCCTCGTGGTAGCGCAGCAACAGAGGCACCGAGATGAACGCTACCAGCTCAGCCGCGGTGGAGACGTAGCGGTCTCCCCAAGCGAAGTCGCCGCTCCAAATCGTGTAGGTCGCATAGAAGCTGACGTAGGCGAAGAGCAGCAACCATGCGGTGATCAGGTATGCCCTTACGTCCGGCCGAAAGCGCTTCCAGGCCATTGCCATGACGAGGATGGTCAGCAGCAGGAGAGGATCGAACAGAAAGATGGATTTCTCCGGCGTGAATAAGGCGCCCATGAATCCAACGTGAAATGGGGTCTCGAACGGGTAAGCCGCTGGCAGAGACGGATTCTGCAACCGGTGCTCGACGGTGAACTCACGTACGTAAGTGCTGAAGATGGAGCCGAAGCGATGGTATTGATACCAACGATCAATCACTACAAATCCGGCGTAAATCGGCAAAGCCGTCTTCGCGTATGTGAGGAATCGCTGCCACAACTCTTGACCGCGCACCTGCTCAAGCCATAGAACCAGCAGCAGAAAAAAACCGCCCGCAAGCAAGTCCAGTCCCGTGGTCAGCCGTGTGAGCAGGTTGAGCCCGAAGGCTGTCGATCCAATCAGCAGCGCGTGTCCACTACGGGTCCGCAGCCACTGATACTGATAACGAAAACCCGCCAGCGTGAGCAGACAGATGTAGTTGTTCTCCATCATGTTCTGCGTATAGTGCAGGTGCGTAGTGCAGAACAGCAATGCCAGTACTCCGGCCGCAGACTGGCTGGTGTTAAAACCCAACTCGCGCAGGAAGCGGAAGCACACCGCCGCCGTCAAGACACTGATCAAAATGTTGGTCGTGAATGAGACGAAAATATCGCGCACGGTCGGATCGGTGTCGTCGTAATCTGCGAAGACCGGCAGCTTCTCCAGGTAAGCTCCCACAATGTCGGACGGTAGCAGCAGCAGCGGCTGCCCAATGCCGTACCAGTCGTAGAGCTTGCCGTCGCGGCCGTGCACTCCGAACTCCGGGTATTCGTCGGGAAAGACTGCTGGCTCGGACGTCCACCAGGAGTGCGCCGTCTGCAGGCGATGCATGGTGTCTGCGGTGCCCAGTTCGCCGGACTGGACCACGAACGTCGCCAGCGCCGCGGTCAAACACAGAAGAAACAATGGGTCGCGCAGATAACGGCTGACGATGGTCATAAGGGTTCGCGAGTATGGTAACCCGCCGGATGTTACAGCGGCCGCGTCCGCAAGCGAAAGCCCCTTGAAAGTCCCTACGGAAAGTCCGAAACGAAATTAAGAGTTTTGCCCGCTGTCCACGTCGGGGCTCGAAAGCTATTCTCAACGGAGTCAGCAGCCCCGTATTCACTCAACGTCGGTTCCGTCCGACCAACTCACTTCGTCGGCCGCAGGGTGATGAATTTGTTGGAATGGAAACGGCGCGTACCGCTATTCCTAATTGTGCTCGTCCTACTTGCGCTCAACTGTGCGTGTCAATCCAGCAAGGCTGCTCCGAAAACTGCCGACGAGAGCACTCCGACCAAGGCCGCCCCGGCGACGCCGATCGACAAGAAGAAGGCCGAACTTGGCGGAAAGATATGGAATCCTGATTGGGACGCGATCGTCGAGAAAGCCATTCCGCCCGAAATGCTCTCGCACCGGGTGCCGCGAGACGTGCAGCGTTTTTGCCCTCGCTTCTACGACATGACCGATGTGGACAAGCGTGCTTTCTGGGCTTACTTCTTCCAGGCCCTCGCCGGTGCTGAAGCCGGACTCAATCCCAAGACCCGCGCCCATCACACTGAGCCCGAAGTGGACGTGCGCGATGAGGTCAGTGGCATGTACGGACGAACTGAAGGCCTGCTGCAACTCACTTACGCCGACCAGAAACGTTATGGCTGCGATTTCGACTGGCAAGCCGACCGCAAGCTTCCAGCCAACGATTCGGCCCGCACCATCCTTCAGCCGAAAAATAATCTCGAATGTGGCGTGAAGATTCTGGAGAACCAGATCATCGTGCAGCGCCGTCCACTGCTCTATCACCACGGATACTGGTCAACCCTTCAGCCCGGGCGTCCCAGCTACCGCGTCTTCGCGAAGGAGATGACCAACCCTCCGGCGGCGTGCGCGGCTCCTGTCAAATCTCGAATCGTTCAGCCCAACGAGACGACGAAGACTGTAAAGCAGGAAGCTACCGAAGCGAAGGCCGCGCACTGATAAGCCACGTACATTCTGACCGTCGGGACTATTTGGTTTGCGCCGGAATAAAGTTCTCCAGCACCGCTTTCCGCATCAGGTCAGGCGGCAACAATCCTTGCGCCAGGATGAAGTCGTGAAACTTCTTCTGGTCAAACTTCACGTCCTTGGCTGACAGCGCTTTTTCCGTCTCCTCGCGCAACGAGAGCAGCCGCGTGTAACCGTAAAAGTAGCTGTTCGCCTGCCCCGGAGCGCGATATGTGTACCGCTCCACCTCTTCCTGCGCCAGCGCGTGCGACAACGCCACATCCTGCTCCAACACCCGGTAAGCGTCCTTTGGCGTCACCTTGCCCGACTGCAATTCCGGGTCGAGAAACGCCCGCGCTGCACGCTGCAGGAGCATTTGCAACGAGATCAACCGCCCTTCCAGCGGCATGTATGGCCTGATCAAGTATTCCGAGTACAGCCCCCAGCCTTCGGCGTTGGTGCTGTTGAAGGCGTAGCGCACGCGCGCCAGCGACACGCCGTGCTCGAGCATCGAGTCGAACTGCAACTCGTGCCCCGGACGCGCTTCGTGCGCGGTCAGCGTCCACGCGGCCGCGTCAAACGTGAAGTCGTCATATTGTTCCGCCCTAACTTGCCCGGGGCCGGGCGGAATGTTCAGCGGCAACACGAACTCTCCTTTTTGTCCCGTGTTGTGAATGAATGGCGGAGGCACCATGTGCGGCGCGGGCTGCTGCGCCGTCTCCGCCGCAGTCGCAATGCGGATTCTCGCCGGCCGGTCGGGCAGCGACACGATCTGGTGCTCCGTGATAATGGCCTCAATCTGTTTCAGCCGGTTCTCATAAAACGGCAGGATGGCGTCTCCCACCAGTTGCTGCTTCTTCAGTTCGCGGATGACGTCGCGATAATCGCTTGACGGCAGGTTGTGTTCTTTCGCAACTTGCGCCGCAACCGATTTCATCTCACCCTGGATCTCGATGAACGAATCGTGCGCCATTTTGGCGAGCTGCTCCGGCGGAATATCAATCCCGTAGTTCTGCAGCTCAAGCGCATAGTGCTCCGGCGGCAGGCGGAAATCATCACGCGCCTTGGGCAGCACCGTCGCCCGCACCCACGCGTCATAGTCGACTAGTTGCTGTTTCAGCTTGGCCAGCGGCTCCTGCCAGCCTTCCTGCTTCTGCTTGGTGAGCAGCGCGGCCAATCCCTCGACGTAGTTCGAGTTGCGCGCCATCTCTGTCTCAATCTCAGTCTTCGCCGGATAGATGACGCCCGGCTTGGCCATCTGCTGCTGCGTGCGTTGCTTCAGAATTTCGGTGATCGCCGTGTACCCCGGATCGAGGCCGGCATATTCGCGCACCCGCACCACTGCCGCGGGATGCCGCGCCGCCGGCGTCTGATCATCCAGCAGCAGACGCACGCCGCTAAATACCATCTGGCTGGCGTTGAGGAACGGGACTTCGTGCGCTCGCTCGTAATCGTCGCGTTGGAAGTTGAGGTTGACCTTGCGGATCATGATCTGCAGGTCTTCTGCGACTTGCTCCTGTTGCTTTTGAGCGGCTGCCGCCTGCAACTTCGCCAGCACCGCCTCGGTTTCTTTGCGCTCCTGGTCGTCATCGGCCAGCGTCGGTTGCGAAACCTTGGTGTCATACTGCGCCAGTCCCTGTTGCGACCCAAACTCCGGATGATGCTGGAACACGACCTGGATCAGCATGTTGGCGTAACCGTTGCTGATGGTGATCCACTCCGGTTGCGCGGCCGATTTTGTTTCCGACGCGGCAGCTGGGGCGGCAGGCTTGCTTTGATTTTGGGCACACATCGGTAGTACAGATGCAAGAACAGCGAGGCAGATTGTTTTGCGGATCAACTCAGACCTCCGACGAACAAACGCCTAGTAAATCACGGTCGCGCGTCACGCGCAATTTGAGGCGTCTTGAAGTGTGACGCTGATCATAGGGCAGAACTGTCCGCGACCTAGCCCCAAGAGCGTTCGGCTTGCTGGGTCGACGACGAGGCGACGTGGATTATGGCCGGAAAGCCCGGCCGGGGAATGATCTCGAAGGATACGCTGTACACGTAGCCGAGATGTGGCGCGACCTGCACCGGCACAAGCACGACTTGGAGCCGGACGTTATTACCGACGACGTTAATCTTCCCATCCGGATATGCAGGTGCCTTGGGATACATTTCCTCGAACCATACCTTCGGCTCCGGGTCGAAGTTGGTTATCCACCATCCGATAGAAATGTTCGTGGTCTGCAGTGGTTGACTTTGCTGTAGTGTCTTGAGCTGCACAGCATTCTCCTGCGACATATAGCAGCTAAAGGAGAACACGTCGGCGCCATGAGACGTTCTGGAGTACAGCGACGGCCGACCCGATAGTCGGGGCGACGATCGGTCTCTGGTTCACGGGAAAATTGAAGCCCAACCCTTGGTATGCGGGTGCCGTCAGGTTACTGTATGGGCACTGCACCTGGAGGTCCTTCGCAAGCGGCGCGGGCAGTCCAATTCCGTTGAACTCAGTCAGGTACCCGACTTGATGCGGCTTGAGTGGGTCCATAATGATGGCGGCTTGCCAGTCGCACGCAAAACTATAGGACATGAATATCCTCCAGCGCCGGAGTATACGCTCCGCAGGAGGAGAGGAAGTTTCAAACACGTGAAGAACGAAAAGATCGCCGAGTTCGTGGAGGAAATGGATGGATGCAAAAGAGTTCAGGGACGCGGGACACGAGGTCGTGGACCTGCTGGCGGAGTATCTGGATCACATTGAAGACAAGCGTGTGTTCCCTGATGTCGAGCCACGCACCGTGAAGCAGCTTTTTGCCGAAGCCCTACCCCAGGGGCCTGCTTCACCGAAGTCGGTGCTGGGCGAGGTCGAATCCAAGCTCCTTCCCTATTGCACCAACGTCGGGCATCCCGGCTACATGGGCCTGATTACACCATCACCCAATCCCATGGGTATCATCGCCGACTTCATCTGCTCGGCCATTAACCAAAACCTTGGCGCCTACTCCATCGGCCCTGCCGCGGTGGAGATCGAACGGCGCGTCGTACGCTGGCTGACTGATCTTTGTGGGTACGATGAGAAGTCCGGAGGGAATCTTACCAGCGGCGGAATGATGGCCAACTTCATCGGGCTCAAGCTGGCGCGCGATGCCGTCTCTCGCGATCGAGCGCAATACGACGGCATCGATAAGCGTTGGGCCGTGTACGTCTCGGAAGAGCGGCACGTTTCGATCGACAAAGCCGTCGACGCAATCGGTCTGGGACGAAATGCCCTCAGGCCTCTGCCGACGAACGCCCGCTTTGAAGTGCGTCTCGATGCACTTGAAGCTGCCATCGCCGACGACAAACAGAACGGCATTCTGCCCATGTGCGTAATCGGCGTGTTCGGCACAACCAACACCGGTGCGGTCGATGATATTCGCGAGTTGCGTCGCATAGCCGACCGCGAAGGCATGTGGCTGCACGCTGATGCCGCATACGGCGGAGGAATGCTGTTATCGCATGAGTGGCCGATGCGTGACCGCGGACTCGACCTTGCCGACTCAATCACCATTGACCCGCACAAGTGGTTCTACGCTCCACTCGATGCCGGGGCTGTGCTCGTGAAAGATCACCGCCGGCTCACCGCGTCATTCGGCATGAAGCCTTCGTACCTCACCGACGAATTCGACGAAGCCAACGAGCGCTATCAGTATTACGTGCACGGTTTCGAGCAGTCGCGGCGCTTTCGCGGCCTGAAAGTCTGGATGAGCTTCAAACGATACGGCACCGATCAGATTGGCAAGTGGATCGACAACAACGTGCGCCAGGCAAGGTACCTCTATTCGCTCGCCGAGGAGCACCCTGACTTCGAGGCCGCAAGCAATCCTCCCATGTCGGCGATCTGCATCCGTTATAAGAGCGCCGCGCTGGATGAGCCCGGGTCGATGAAGCTACATGCCGAAGTCGCTCGCCGGGTGGAGCAGGACGGACACTTCTGGATCTCCACCACGGAACTGAAGGGTAAAGCGTGGTTTCGTATCAACCCGGTAAATTTCCGCACGCGCCAGGAACATATGGAGCGGTTGTTTGTGCTGCTTCAGGAGCAGTGCCGTGAAGTGCTGGCTGGCAACTGACCACCAGCCACTGACAACTGATTTGTATTGGTCGGGACGGGCAGATTTGAACTGCCGACCCCTCGCACCCCAAGCGAGTGCTCTACCAGGCTGAGCCACGTCCCGACTAAGGAGGGTTCGCTTCCGGACAACCGGAGGGGTTTCAGGGCCAGAAACAGTTTATCACCGTTGCCGTGCGGGCTAGAGCAACTGCGTCTCCACGTTTCGTATGCGGCGCGCCACCAGCAGCATTTACTTCGCCAGCGGACCTGTAACAATTCCATCGGTCAACGTAAAGGTTGAGCCTACCGTGCCGACCACTGCCGACTTTCGCGTCATTCCAGCGCGCTCCCGCAGCCGATATACCGCCTCGATGCCCGTGCAGTGTGCTCCCAAGAGGTTCGCGACTTTAAAGTCCTTAAATTCGTCGCCGGTCCAGTCCAACTGCTGATCGGTCGCCGGAAACAAATGAATGCCTCCCACGATTCCGTACACGGGCCGGTCGGAATACGTGCTGCGCGTATAGGTCAAGGTGTTGACAATGCCCGCGTGCCCGCAGCCAGTCACCACCACCAGGCCTCGAGGCGTATTGAGAACCAGAGATTGGTCTTCGGGAATGTTGTCTTCCACCAGACCTTCGGGCGTCTGCACTTTCCCCGTCACGCTCCAGTTGTGCTCTGGATATTTTCGCGGCACCGGGCCGGTGAGCCACGCACCGGGAAAGATCACCGCGCCCTCGTCGTGCTCGATAAACTTCCCGCCCGTGGCTTCATACTCTTTGCGGATGGCGATCATCTCGTTTTCCTCGCCCTTGGGCGAAGGCCGGCTGTAAAAAATCCCCTTGCCAACGTGCACCACCGACAGCGCATCCGGATCCTTCTTCATCATCTCGCGTCGCAGCGTCATCAGGCCGCCGACATGATCGCCGTGGTTATAAGTGAGAATCACTTCGCGAACGTTGGAGAGGTCAATGTTGAGATCGCGAGCATTCTGCAGAACGGTGTCTGGATGCAAGCCGGTGTCGACTAAAATCCGATGGCCATCCGCTTCCACCAGCGCAGAAAATCCCCATTCTCCTATGCCCTCCCGCTCGCCCACCAGCATCGTTGAGAGCACGGTGATCTTGAGCGTGTGAATCTCAGCCAGAGCTCCTGCGTTGGTTCCGGACTGAGACTCGACCTGCGCATTTAGCCCGACAGCATTCAGAAACAAAAACAGGGTCAGGGCCAAGAACCGCAGTCGCAATTGCGCACCAGCCGGGGATCGCCGCCCACATCTCACTTCGTTAACTGGTTCCAACATCACGATCCCTCCGACAACCGGCAACTGTCCCTAGCGCTTACTCGATCCTCCCAGCAACGACCCCAGCACGCCGCGCACAATCTGTCGCCCAACGCTGCTGCCGATGGTACGCGCTGCGCTCTTCGACATCGCTTCGATCAAGGTGTCGCCGCGCCGGCCGCCGCCCGATTGCCCCGGCAGTCCGAGGTTGGGCAGGTTCGCGTACCACGGCTGCTCTTGTCCCTGTTGTTGCGGACTCGTCGTCGAAGCCTGACCTGCGCGTCCTTTTAAAATTTCGAACGCCGACTCGCGATCCACCGCGTTCTCATACACTCCGGCGACCAGCGACGTCTTCATCAACTCCGCTCGCTGCTCCGGAGTGATTGGTCCAATCTGCCCGCGCGGCGGACAAATCATCGCGCGCTCGACAATTTCCGGCGTTCCCTTCTCGTCGAGGAACGACACCAGCGCCTCGCCTACTTCGAGTTCGGTAATGACCTTCTCCACATCAAGCTTCGGATTTGTCCGAAACGTCTGCGCGGCCGCCTTCACCGCTTTCTGGTCTTTCGGAGTGAACGCCCTTAGCGCGTGTTGCACCCGATTGCCTAGCTGCCCCAGCACCGCTTCCGGAATGTCCAACGGATTCTGCGACACGAAGAACACGCCGACTCCCTTCGACCGCACCAGCCGCACCACCTGCGTGACCTTGTCCGCCACAATCGACGGCAGGTCCGTGAACAACAAATGCGCCTCATCGAAGAAGAACACTAGCTTCGGTTTCTCCGGATCGCCCACTTCCGGCAGCTTCTCGAATAGCTCCGTCAGCAGCCATAGCAGCAGCGTGGCATACACCCGCGGCGAGCGAATCAGCTTGTCCGAAGCCAGAATATTCACCACGCCGTGGCCGTTGTTGTCGGTCTGCATCAGGTCGTCGATGTTCAGCGCCGGCTCGCCAAAGAACTTGTCGCCGCCTTCCTGTCCCAGCGTCACTAGTCCCCGCTGAATGGCACCCACGCTCGCAGCCGAAATGTTGCCGTACTCCGTTTGTAGCGCTTTCGCCTGCTCGCCCACGTACTGAAGGACCGCCTGCAGGTCCTTCATGTCGAGCAGCAACAGTTGATGGTCATCGGCGATCTTGAACACCAGCGACAGCACGCCACTCTGCGTGTCGTTCAGATTGAGCAGCCGGCTGAACAGCAGCGGCCCCATCTCGCTCACAGTCGTGCGTACCGGATGCCCCTGCTCGCCAAAAACGTCCCAGAACGTCACCGGCGATGCCTCGAAGGCGAATCCTTCCAGCTTCATCTTCTTTACGCGCTCGGCAATCTTAGGATTGTCCTTGCCCGCCTGGCTCATACCCGACAGGTCGCCTTTCACGTCCGCCGCGAACACTGGCACGCCGGCGCGGCTGAAAGCCTCGGCCATCACCTGTAGCGTCACGGTCTTGCCCGTGCCGGTCGCGCCCGCGACCAATCCGTGTCGGTTCGCCATCCTGGGTAGCAGGTACTGCGGGTCTTTACTCTGTGCAATGAGCAACGGCTCAGCCATCGATTGCCTCTCGGGAAACGAAAGTCGCCAGCATTAGCGCCGGTTCGAATGCCTGAATTCTAATACGCCGTGGGTTTGTCCACTCTACCGCCGAAACGCCTTCCTGCCCGTCCCTCGAAACATCGCCCTATCCCCAGGGTTTATCATGCTTACTTCGTGTTCCCGTATTCATTTACAGTATGGAAGGCTTGTTTCTGAGCTCCTGGGGGAAGGTTTGCGTGTTCTCGCTCTAATCCTTGCATGTTCCTCGCTTATCGGAATGGCTGCTTGCGGCGGTGGCTCCAGCAGTACTTCCATCACAGCGGTATCCGTCACCTGCACTCCCACGTCATTACAGACAGGCCAGACCAGCACCTGCACCGCGACGGTCACCGGAACCGGGACGAACTTCAATACCGCCGTCTACTGGGGATCGAGCGCCGGCGTCATTGACGCCAACGGAGTCTTCACCGCGCAATCCGTCACCACCAGCACCTCCGTCAGTATCACAGCGACGTCTGTGCAAGACTCCACCATGAACGCCACGGCCACAGTCACGGTTACGCCTCTATCTGCGATCACCGTAAGCTGCACGCCCACCGTCGTGCAGTCGCGTCAGACCAGCCAGTGCAACGCTTTCGCCAACGGTTCGCCCACCACTGCCGTGAACTGGAGCACCTCCATCGGCGCCATCAACGCCGCCGGAAACTTCAGCGCTCCAACGGTCACCGCCAGCACTGTTGCCACCGTCACCGCCGTCACCCAGACCGGCAATCCAGTCACTGGATCCAACACCGTCACCGTCAACGTGAACAACGCCGCGCCCATCGCGGTCGATGGCGGCCCCACAGGCGTCAGCTATCCCAACGGCGTTTATGTCACCGCGACCGTCTGCGTACCCAACACCACTAGCTGCACCACCATCGATCACGTCCTCGTGGATACCGGCTCTGTCGGATTCCGGGTGCTCTCTTCCGCTCTCGGCAGTGTTGTGCTCTCCGGCCAGAACGCATCCGACGGCAACCCCATGGCTGAGTGCTACATCGCTCCTACGGGATACGCGTGGGGACCCGTCGCGCTCGCCCAGGTTCAGGTCACCGGCGAAATCGCCACCTCGATACCTGTGGAAGTAATTGCCCCGTCGAACTTCGCCGCCGCTCCAGCCAGTTGCACCGGGCAAACCACCGGAGGCGCGCTGAGCACCGTCAACGCGCTCGAAGCCAAGGGAATCCTCGGTATCGGTTTCTGGGCGCAGGACTGCGGCACCGCCTGTGCTGCCAGTCCGCAGAGCACTTATTACAGCTGCCCGCTCGCCGGGTGCGCGCCCATCCCCGTCACCATCGCCCAGCAGGTCAGCAATCCAGTCGCGGCCTTCCCCAACGACAACAACGGCAGCGAGATTCAGTTGCCACCCACGCTCGCCACGGGCTCGCCTACTTCGCAGGGCTCGCTCATCTTCGGCATTGGCACGCAACCTAACAATGGACTCAACGGCGCCACCGTCTACACCGTCACTTCTTCGGGCGCCAACCCCGGTTCGTTCGTCTCTACCTACAGTAGCAACGCCTATCCCGGAACCATCAGCAGTGGCGCCAACGCTAACTATTTCCTGACCTCCGCCATCACCGGATACCCGCCCTGCACTAACAATTCCGCTTACTACTGCCCCAGCTCGGCTCAGTCGCCGTCCGTGACCAACGTGGGAACCAATGGCGCCAGCACATCCATCACGCTCACTGTCGATAACGGTGACTCGCTGATCAGCTCGGGTAACTTTGCTTTTTCGAGTCTCGCGGGACCGGGCGGCAACCGCACTTCAGGTTTCATCTTCGGCGTGCCATTTTTCTACGGACGAACGGTGTTCACCGCTCTGAACGGCGCGACAACGCCCGCAGGCCTCGGTCCCTACTTCGCCTTCTAGTGGATTGTGTTAGGAGTGTTTTGAAAGAGCACGGCCTTTACCCGTGTCGCAAAGAGCGCTCTAATTGCTTGTCATCATGACGCCGCCTTGGCGACCGAGGGACCTGCTCATTGCTGGCCGCGGCGTCTCACCCCAGCTTTTTCGACAGCGCTTGCAAGGCGTCCCGCACGCCGGGGAATTCCCCCAGCCATTCCCAATCGCCATCGCGTATTTCGCGCACCAGTTGGCACCGGTCCGTCGCTTCGATGATCCAGGCTTTTTGCCCTCGAGGTAATCCGCGCACCTCGAATGCAGATTCGATCGATCGCAGTGTTCCCAACGATCCGTCGGATATTTTTCCGTCGTCTACGAACCAGGCCTCAAGGCCGTTGACTGCGTGATCGGGTTTCGGTGGAGGAACTTCGATGATAGGCACAACTTCAATTTTCCATTCTTCCGGCATGGAGGTTGCCTCTACTATCAACCCTAACAGTGTTTCGTGAATGCGTATTAAATATTTTATTATCAGTTAGTTATACGTGAGCGCGAGATGTGCAAGGGAAAAGTCGCGATATACGGTTGCAAATTGCAGAGGTTAGTGATACGTTATGAAAACTTTGCTAGGTTAGCAAGTGGTTAATTTATCGACAACTCTGGAATAACACGCGAGGTGAGCGATGAACTCCCGTGAAAAAACCAAAACACCGCCGATGAATTTCAAATCAGTTGCGCAGACTGAGCTTCCGCAAGGCCGCAACGGAAAACACAAAACCATCGTCCTCCAATTGCTCAGCGACCTTGAGCAGCTTCAACCGGGCAACGCCCTGAAGATCCCGCTGTCGCAGTTGCCCGACACCAAGGAAAACATTCGCTCCGCCCTGAATCGTGCGACTCGAATCAAGGGTCTTGATGTCGCCACTTCGAGCGACGCCGAACACTTTTACGTCTGGATCCCGCCGAACGGCAACAAATGAGGTGCGTTGCCCGGTCCTTCTCCATCTTTTCCACAGTGGGTAGGAATAACAAGCGGTGAAGTGCGAAAAGCGGATCAGTGCACATCTATGGGCGGTGCAGCCTGGCGGACGCGCTGCGAAGTGCAGGCACCACGGTACATTGACCAGGTCGTTTCGAGGCCGGTGAAAGAGAATCTCTCTTAGCCTTTGAACACTATTTTGCCCGCCACGATGGTCGACAGGATCTTGCCGGTGAAACTCCATCCGTCGTAAGGCGTGTTGCGCGACTTTGAGAGTGACTGCGATGCATCATACGTCCACTTCTTCTCCGGATCGAAGATCGTAACATCTGCGTGTGCTCCGGGCGCGAGCGTTCCCAATCCTTCCAACCCAAATACGCGCGCAGGTCCTGACGACAGCAGCTCGACGATGCGCCACAGCGGCAAGTGGAAGTGGTGATACAGCACGGTGAGCGCTATGGGGAGCGCGGTTTCGAGGCCGATGATGCCCATGGCAGCGCGCTCGAACTCGACCTGCTTCTCGTGGAAGGCGTGCGGTGCGTGATCGGTAGCAATCGCGTCAATCGTACCGTCGGCGATGCCGGTAATCATGGCCTGGCGATCAGCGAGCGAGCGCAGCGGCGGGTTCATTTTGTAGTGCGTGTCGTACTCGCCGATGTTCTCGTCGAGAAGGGTGAAGTGGTGCGGCGTGACCTCAGCAGTGGCGCGAATGCCCGCCTTCCTGGCCTGGCGCACGGCTTCCATGGCTTCGGCGGTGGAAATGTGGGCAACGTGAATGTGCGCGCCAGTCTGTTTCGCAAGCGCGATGTCGCGTCTGACAATGTCGGACTCGGCAAAGTTGGGCATGCCGCGCAGTCCGAGACGAAACGACGTGGATCCGAGGTTCATGGAGCATCCGGCGGTAACGCGCGAGTCTTCAGCGTGCTGCACAACCGCAATGTTCAGCTTGGCAGCGGCGCGAAGGGCGTCGCGCATAAGGTCGTCATCGAGGATGGGCTTGCCATCGTCGCTGACGGCGACTGCTCCAGCCTTCTTTAGTGCGGCGAAGTTGGTGAGCTTCTCGCCCTGACTTCCAACCGTCGCTGCGGCGATGGGAAACAGTCGCACCACAGCTTCGCGCTCAGGAGCCTGCATCCAGCGCGTGATCTCGACAGAGTCATTCACCGGACTGGTGTTCGGCATGGCGCAAACGGCGGTGAATCCGCCTGCGGCAGCAGCGGCGGTTCCGGTAGCGATGGTCTCTTTGTGCGGCTGGCCGGGCTCGCGCAGATGCACATGCAAATCGATGAAGCCGGGCGCGACGATGCATCCCTTCGCGTCGAGCGTCTCGCTCGCAGGGGCCTTCAGCACGCCGGGCGCGGCGAGTTCGGCCACGCGTCCATCCCGGACGAGAACGTCCATGTCGCGGTCGATGCCGCTGGAGGGATCGATGACGCGGCCTCCGGTAACGAGAAGAGTGTTCGTGTCGGTCTTTGACTTGGGCTTCATTGCGCCGCCTTGAGTACGGTTGCGAGGATGGCCATGCGGGTCTTCACTCCGTTGGCGACTTGTTCGTGCACGCAGGACTGCGGGCCGTCAGCCACTTCGTTGGCCAGCTCGAGGCCGCGCACGATCGGACCAGGATGCATGACGATCGCGTCGGGCTTCGCCAGCTTCATGCGCTGCGGCGTGACCTGAAAGCGAGAGATGTAGTCTTCGAGGCTGATCTGGCGTCCGGCGAGGCGCTCTTTCTGAATGCGCAGCGACATGACGACGTCCGCGTCGATCAGGGCCGCGTCGAGGTTGTGGCAGGCGATGACGCCGGGAGCAATTGTCGCCGAAAGGTCTGGGACGAGATCGGGCGGTCCACAGAAGATGACTTCAGCACCGCACTTGGAAAGCAGATGCGCGTTGGCGCGGGCGACGCGGCTATGAAAGACGTCGCCGACGATGACCACGCGCAATCCTTTGAGTGTCTTCTTGTGATTGGTGATGGTAAGCGCGTCGAGCAGCGCCTGCGACGGGTGCTCATGCAGACCATCACCGGCGTTAATCACCGGAACCGGGATGAAGCGCGAGAGCAGATACGGCGCGCCGCTGTTGGGATGGCGCATCACGATGACGTCGGCGCCGAGCGAGGTGACGGTCCATCCGGTGTCGATGAGCGATTCGCCCTTCTCGATGCTGGAAGAGGTGTTGGTGATGAGTGTCGTCGTGGCGCCGAGCGCTTTGGCAGCGAACTCAAACGAGGTGCGGGTGCGCGTGGAGGGCTCGTAGAAGAGCATCACGACCCGCTTGCCGCGTAAGAGTTGCGGTGCATGCTTAGGGTCCATGCGGCGCGCCAACTTCAGGATGGCTTCGATTTCGGGAACGGAAAGTTGTTCGGTGCCGAGGAGAGAACGCGGGTTCGGCTTCATTGCGCCTCGGGGAGGCGCTCGACCAGCAACACCTTTTCGGCGCCGTCGGTTTCCAGAAGTTTGACTTCAATGATTTCGCTGTCGGCAGTCTGAATTTTGCGGCCGACGAATCCCGCCTCGATGGGAAGCTCGCGGTGGCCGCGGTCGATGAGCACCAGAAGCTGGATGCGGCGCGGGCGTCCGTGATCGAAGAGGGCGTCGAGCGCGGCGCGCGTGGTGCGGCCGGTGTAGAGCACGTCGTCAACCAGGATGATGTTCTTGTCCTGGATGTCGAACTCCATTTTGCGCGGGCGCACTTCGGGCCGGTGACCCACTGTGGACAGGTCGTCACGATAGAGCGCGATGTCGAGCGTGCCGACGGGGACCTCAGTCTTCTCGATGCGGCCTAGGATTTTGGCGAGACGCTGCGCCAGCGGAACGCCGCGGCGCTCGATGCCGACCAGTCCGAGATTGTCGGCGCCGTTGTTCTTCTCGACGATCTCGTGGGCGAGACGAACGAGGGTGCGCTCGATTTCGGAGGCCGACATGAGTTGCGCCTTCTCACGTAGATGATTGGGACGGGTGATGGGTTTGGACATGCCATAAGGATGATACGGAACGGGTTATGAAGGAGCAACAGGAGAACAGCGCCTGGTGACGGAAGTCACCAGCGTACTGGCGGAGGGCCGCAGTTCACGGCCACAATTGGCTCAACCAGTACAACGCTGCGAGAGGAGTCAATCAGGTATTCACCGTATCGCGTAAGCGAAACGGTCGGGATAGAGTGGCAATGCTATCTACTCCTCGTGCGGGCATCTACTGCCTGCGGGATGACGCTAAGAGCGCGGCAAGAAGGGGATCCCAGTGCCAGAAGGCTTATCCCACGACAAAAACGAGCCGAACAATGAGGTCCTCCCGGCCACGCCAGGCGCGGGCCGCCGGGTACGCATCCTCGTAGTCGATGACTACAGTGCGGTACGGCAGGGCATCGTTTCGCTTGTGTCGCGCCAGCCGGGGTACGTGGTTTGTGGCGAGGCCGCGGACGGAATGCAAGCCGTTGCAATGGCGAAAGAGCTCCGGCCGGAACTGGTGTTGATGGACATTACGATGCCGCGCATGAATGGCCTCGAGGCAACCAAGGCGATTCGCGACGCCCTGCCTGGCACAAAGGTAATCATTGTCAGCCAGAATGATCCGATGGTGGTGCGCGAGCAAGCGGCCCAGTCGGGAGCTGACGGGTGGGTGGGAAAGGCAGAGGTGGCGCAGGACCTGCTGAATGTCATTGAACGAGTCATGGGTAAAGCGAAAGACACCTGGAAACGGGATGAGAGCGAGGCGTGGCAACATCGCAACCGTCTTAACCTGGTAGCCCAGGCGACGCAGGTTGGGTTCTGGTTTTGCGATTTGCCTTTTGACAAATTGATCTGGGACGACCGCGTGAAGGAGCATTTCTGGCTGCCTCCCGATGCGGAAGTAACGATCGACACGTTCTACCAGAGACTGCATCCCGACGATCGCGAGCGCACGCGACAGGCAATCGCTCGTAGCAACATAGAAGACTCGCCGTATGACATCGAGTATCGAACGGTCTCACCCGATGGCCGAATTAAATGGATCCGCGCTCTCGGCCGGACCTTCTACGACCCATCCGGCAGACCGAAACGCTTCGATGGCCTAACCATGGATGTGACGGAACAGAAACATACCGAAGACGCGACCGCGTGGTTAGCGGCGATTGTGTCGTCGTCGGATGACGCCATCGTCAGCAAGAACCTGCAGGGGATAATCACGAGCTGGAACCAGAGCGCCGAGAGGATGTTTGGCTACAGTGCCGAAGAGGCAGTGGGACGGCACATAACACTGATCATTCCGCACGAGCGTTTAGCTGAGGAAATTGACATCCTCGCACGAATTGGACGGGGCGAGGGGGTGGATCACTTCGAGACAGTGCGGGTCCGCAAAGATGGATCCTCGATCGACCTGTCGCTGACTATCTCGCCGATCAAGGACAAGGATGGAAGGGTCATAGGCGCGTCGAAGGTGGCACGTGATATTTCAGAGCAGAAGCGCGCAGAACGCAGATTGCGTGAAAGCGAGCAGCGTTTCCGAGAGATCGTGGAAACGACCCCCGACTGCGTGAAGCTGGTAGCTCAGGATGGAACATTGATCCATATGAACACACCGGGCCTGGCAATGATTGGAGCTCCGTCCGCCGAAAGTGCCATCGGGACCAACGTGTTTAACCTGATTGCACCGGAAGACCGGGAACGGTTCCGCGCGTTTCACGAAAGGGTATGCGCCGGAGAAAAAGCCAGCCTCGAATTTGACATTGTGCAACTCGAAGGAAAGCGTCGGCACATGGAGAGCCATGCCGCCCCGCTATTGAACTCGGACGGAAGAATAGTGCACCTGGCAGTTACCCGCGACGTTTCCGGGCGCAAGGCGGCGGAAGAACGGGAACGGAAGATTACGGCGGATGCGATTGCCGCGACCGCAAAGTTCCGTGCGGTGTTCGAGCAAACGACCGTCTTTGCCGGAATCATGACCAAGGATGGCCTGGTTGCTGAAGCTAACAAACTTTGCCTGGAGGCATGCGGCTACCGGGCAGACGAAGTGATTGGCAGACCGTTCTGGGCATGTGGATGGTGGCGAAACCATCCGGAATCGCAAGAGAAGATTCGCACCGCGAGCCCCTTGGCCGCACAGGGAGTTCCGTATCGCGAGACACTCCATTACTCGTGGGCGGACGGCACGGAGCGGCTGGTGGATTTCGCGCTCTTTCCGATTGTCGATGACGCGGGCAATGTCTTGTTTCTTCACCCCACGGGAGTGGATATCACCGACATCACGCGGGCGCAAGAGAACTATCGCAACCTGCTGGAATCGTTGGATGCCGAAGTGCGGGCCCGCACCCAGGAGCTGGAGGAACGGAACCAGGACGTGCTGCGGCAGTCGGAGCAACTCCGCGAGCTTTCGCGGCGACTCATGCTGGCGCAAGACGAAGAGAGGCGGCATATCGCGCGTGAATTGCACGACAGCGCCGGCCAGACCCTGACGGTACTCGGAATGTCGATCGGACAGCTGGCTCTGAACGCCGCGAAGAATTCTCCGGATCTCGCCAATGAGGTGAAGGCAGCCCAGGAACTGGTGCAGCAACTGCACCAGGAAGTTAGAACAGCCTCGTACCTTCTGCACCCTCCACTGCTCGACAAAAACGGACTTTCGCCAGCGCTGCGGTGGTATGTACAAGGGCTGCAGGAGCGGAGCGGGCTGGAAATTGAGTTGGAAATTCCCGACGATTTCGGCAGGCTTCCTGGAGAGATGGAACTGGTCGTATTCCGTCTAATTCAGGAGTGCCTTACCAACATTCATCGGCATTCGGCAAGCAAGACCGCACGAATTCGCGTAGAGCGACGGGTAACGGGAATCAAGGTATCCATCGAAGACCACGGAACAGGAATTCCTGCCGAAAACCTGGCAGAAATACGTGCCGGCCGGACCGGTGTGGGGATCCGCGGCATGAAGGAGCGGCTTAGGAGCTTCGAAGGAACATTGGACATCGATTCGAACGGTGGGGGAACGAGGGTTCTGGTTACGATCCCGCTGCCAAGCTTACCGACCCAGGAAGAGTTCGAAGTCGAGCCAGTGCGAAACGTAACGTAGAGACCTCCCGGCGCAATCGATCATGCGAATTCTCATTGCGGATGACAACCTGCAAGTCCGGCGTGGCATTGCGCGGCTGCTCGCCACCGAACCCAGCTTCCATGTGTGTGGCGAGTCTGGCAATGCGCCGGATACCATTCGGCAGGCATGCGAGCTGCTTCCGGACGTAATCCTGCTTGACCTGAGTATGTCGGGATCGAACGGGCTGGATACAGCACGCACGCTCCGTCAGCGGGTACCGCGCAGTAAAATCCTCATCGTCAGCCAACATGAGCCCGGGCACCTTTTGTCATTCTCCAAGGATGCTGGGGCAGCCGGTTGCGTCGACAAGGCGCGAATTTCGATCGACTTGTTGCCTGCTCTGAAGAACTTAGAGACTGCCTGAAGAATCCCGGTCCTCGTACTCGTCTTGTCACGCAACCAAGATCAGCGCACGCTGCGGCGGCGGGCGAACATCGACGCGCCGAGTGCGCCTCCGGCGGCGCTGAACACCACGAAGACGATGGCCATAATGACAAGCATGAAGACGAAGAAGGTAGCCAATCCCTGAGGGGTGTTAAGGGTGTTCATGAACTGCCGCAGGATTTCCTGGGAGCGGGGATCGGGATTGGAGGCGATGGACTTGTCCATCTGCTCCTGCAGGGCGGTGTGGAACTCGCCGCTGTTGGCGGCGAAACGAAACACGTTCCAGATGGTACTGGCGACAAACCCGACGATGCCCGAGACTGCTCCGACGCGCATGCCGATGCCAGAGGTGATGAGGGCTCCGGGGGCGCGACGCTGGTAGAGGAAGACGGCGAGGGCTCCGGAACCGAGCATCCATAGACAACAGCCCACCGAAATCACGGGTGCTACGGTGAGCAAGGCGGCGATCAGGCCAGACAGGAATGCGCCTTTCCACGCCAGGTCCCATTGAATGGCGGCGGTTTGCGGGACGTACTGCGGAGTGCCGGGCGTCCAGCCGGCAGGTGGAATGACTTGCGTAGGCGCGTCGGACGAAAGCTGTTGCGGAGCCTCTTCATCGGGCAAGGCCACACGAATCTGGGGAGCTCCGCAATGTGGGCAGAACGGAAGGCTCTCGTCGATCGAAGTCTGACACTTGTAGCAGGGATGTTCCACGAAGGTTGAAGGTAACAGGTGCTGGTGGCTAGTGGCTAGTGGCTGGTGGCTGGTGGCTGGATAAAGCAAATCCAGCTTAGCGCCCAACCGAAGGGCGCGAACCCAGGACACAGTGAATGTCAGACCATCTAGCTACCGGTCACGGCGCGCACGACAGCGGGTACAACTGCCTTGACGATCTCGGGAACGACCAGCGAAGCGATCCAGCCCGCGCAGAGAGCGACGGGCAACGCGAGGGTCAGTCCCAGCCAGTGCCGTTGGGCAAATTCCAATGTTGAAGTAAGCATTTCCACTCTCCTCCCTGTAGCGTCGACAGCTCTACAGCGTGCCTTCCTTGCCGTGGATCTGGATGAACACGGTACCAAACCGAGTGCCGGTGCCGTCGGGTCTGATGGCGACAAGGTGCTGGTTGTGCTCGGTTCCGGTCTTCAGCTCCCAGCCGTCACCCTTCGTGTCGCCGCAACTGACAGGCTTGTCTCCCTCGTCGCTGTTCCAGTCACCTTTCGATCCGTGGTCTCCGCCGGTGCCACGACATACCAGCACGTTGCCCCATTGCTTCAGTTTGTCGACATAAAAGTCCTTCACTTTTTCAGGTGAGTCGGGGGTGTTATATTCGGCGGCGATGACCTTGATGCCGTAGCCCAGCGCTCCGATGTTGACGTTGGCGCGGTGCTTGTCGCCGTTGTCCTCAGGCCGAGGCGTGGCCCCAGGATAGATAGGGATGCCGTTGTCGACCGCGGCTTGACTAGTGTCAACTTTGAGGTCGGCCAGCGGAGTCTTGATGTCGACCTTCTTGGCGTCCTTGTCTTTGTCGTCGACGTGAACAGTGCAACCAGCGAGGAGCATGGCAAGAGCCGCCGCGCTCAGAAGCATCGAAGTTCTGTGTAGAAGCGATTTCATTCCGAACCTCCACTGGAGCGTTGTGCGGGAGCATTGAGGCCCGCGCCGCGGAGAGCGACGTTGGGTATGGTCACCGGCAAATGTCCGGTCATGGGGATTTCTCCGAACATCGCTTTCACCGCGCTGACCTCTGAAACCTTCATATTGGAATAGGTACACAAGTAAGTCTGAATCTCAGGGAACTGCGACGCTATGTACGGACTGCCCATGGCTGCCACCACCGTTTTCGCGGCTGCCGCCTGCAAGACCGCCTGCAGCAGCGCGGCCGATGAACCTTGCAATGCCACGCTGTTACCGTCGCCTGCCGCACCGCGAACCACCTTGCCCGATACCGGCACTTCGTAGAGGGCGGCGATGATCTTGTCCACTTTGTCGACCGCCGCCAGCACCGAAGGCGTCATGCCCGCGGCATCGCGCACATCAATGTACAGAACGCGAGTACCGGGAACCCTCTCGCGAACCTGCTCATCGAGCAACCGGCCGGACTCGGAGCGGCTGTCGTCGCTGAAAATCAGCACCAGCAAGTGAGCGCGCGTGTCCTCTGCAGATTGATACGTAGATGACGGAGGGTTGGTTCCACTGCGGGCGCGTTGCAGCGGAAGGACTTGCTTGTTGTCACGGACAAGGGTGACGGAGCTGTCAGCGATCTTCTGCGCAGTCAGCAGACTGCTGGGCTTGGCGACAACCTTGTTGACGGCGTTGATATCCACGAGTTGTCCCTTATTAAGTCCCACAGAGGCCTTGGCGCGCAGAATCTTGAGCACCGACTGGTCGATGCGCGATTCAGGAATCTCCCCACTGCGTAGGGCTTTGAGCACACCGTCGTAAGCAGCGTCGAGATCGGAGGGCAGCAGGAGGATGTCGTTGCCGGCCTTCACGGCTTCCACGGCGGCACGGGCGGAGGCGGCACGTCCGCCTTCGGGAAACATCTTCATCAACCCTCCCATCACCAGTGCGTCGGTGACGATGAGACCGTTGAAACCCATCTGCTGTTTGAGCAACCCAGTGACGATTGGCCGGGAGATAGAGGCGACACGTTTGGGATCGGGATCGAGCGCGGGAACGGCCACGTGCGCCACCAGCACCGCATCTACTCCGGCCTTGATCGCGGCTTCGAAGGGAGGCAACTCTACGGCGTCGAGGCGCGCTCGATCGACGGTGACAACGGGAACAGCGAGATGTGAGTCGACGTCAGTGTCGCCGTGTCCGGGAAAGTGCTTGGCTGTGGTCATCATGCCGTATTCGTGCGCGCCCTGAATATAGGCGGCGGCCAACTGGCCGACTTGCGTGGGATCTTCGCCGTACGAGCGCGTGTTGATGACAGGATTGTCGGGATTGGAGTTCACATCGACATCGGGAAACCAGTTCCACTGCACGCCGATAGCGCGAGCTTCCATGGCGGTGATGCGTCCGGACTGGCGGGCGAAGTCGAGATTGCCGGCAGCACCGAAGGCCATGGCGTGCGGGAACCCCGTGACCTCATTGAGGCGCATGCCGACTCCCCGCTCAAAGTCCGCAGCGAAGATAAGCGGAAACTCCGAATCTTTCTGCAGCTGATTGGTGACCATGGCGGCTTCGAGCGGCTCGTTCTTGTAGAGGAAGCCGTCTTGGTAGTCGACGGTGAGGCCGAATCCGCCGAGGTGATATTTGCGCATAGTGTCGCGCAGGCCGATGTACTCGGCGCTGCCTACGTTGAGGAACTGCGCGTGCGACCAGATCATGAACATCTGGCCAACCTTCTGCTCCAGCGACATTTTCTTCAGCGATTTTTGCGCCCATTTTTCCCCGGCCTTGTCGAGGTGGACGGGTGCGGGCGTCTGGAATTTAGGGCCGCTGGCGAACGAAGAAAGACCGCAGATCGACACAAATGCCAGCAAAAGTGCGCGGTGGGACATGACGCAGTGACGATAGCATGAAGCCCAATCTCAAGTTTCGAGTTTCTGGATTATCGCGTTGGCCTGTTCGCGAATCGCGGGGTCGTCGCCGAAGCCTTCGAGCCAGGTGACGTCAGGCTCGCGGCGAAACCAGGTCATCTGGCGCTTGGCGTAGTTGCGGTGTCCTTGCTGAACGCCGGCGATGGCCTGGTCGAGTGTGAGTTCGCCGCGACTGTGTTGTAGAGCCTGCTGATAGCCGAGGGAGTGAATCGGTGGTATGTCGCCGTAGCGATCGAGCAACGACCGGGTTTCAGCGACGAGGCCGTCGTCGAACATCTGCGCGGCACGGCGATTGATACGGTCGTAGAGCTGCTCGCGCGCGGGACTCAGTCCGATGCGTAGAACGCGGAAGCCCTGCAGTGGATCTCGTCCCTGCTGCCAGAGTTGGCTCATGGGACCGCGCGCCGTGAGGCAGACTTCGACCGCGCGAATGAGTTTGGGTGCGTCGTTAGGATGGATCGCGGCGGCGGATACGGTATCCATGCGTCGCAGCAGCCGATGCAGGTACGTCGAGCCGCGTTCTGCGGCACGCTCGCGGAGCCGTTCGCGGAGTTCTTCTGAGCGCTGCGGGCCAGGGAAAAGCCCTTCGAGCAAAGCGCGAAGGTAGAGACCTGTTCCTCCAACAACTATAGGACGATGGCCGCGCTCCACAATTTCCGTCAGCGCCGCGCGGGCCTCGCGAGCGTAAACGCCGGCGGTGAAAGGCTCGCTGGGTTCGGCAACATCGATCAGGTGGTGCGGTACGCGAGCGCGATCATCGCGCGAAGGCTTGGCGGTACCGATTTCGAAGTTGCGATAGACGGCAACGGAGTCACAACTGACGATCTCTCCCGAGAACCGTTCGGCGAGCGAAATGGCGAGCGCAGATTTTCCTGATGCGGTGGGACCGAGAACAACGACGAGCAGCGGCTCAGGCGACGCGGCCGCCATTCACCGAGCACCCCAGGGGATGGTCTTGCCGAATCGGACGAAGGCGATGAGCAGAATCAGCAGCGCGATCGCGAGCAGCCCGATCAGCTTGATGCGCTCGCGCGACTTCTGGCGCTCGTACCATTCGGGGAATTTCGACTGCTTCTCACGTGCGGACGGCAGTTCGGCGTTCACAGCGCCATTTTACGCGCTACTGCATGTCGCCTTTGGCGGGGTTGTAATAGAAGTGAAAGCGCAGCGCGAGATAAGGCCCGTGAAATTCGCTGGGCAGCGGCGCGAACGGGTTGGACGCGGTGATGCCTCCCCACGCAGCGCGATCGAGCGAGACGTCGCCCGACGGACCAATAATCTTCATGCCCGCGACCTTGCCGTCAGGAAGAATGGCGAACTCGATGGAGACCTTGCCGCGCTCCAGCAGCGGCGGACGCGCGGCCTCGGGAATTAGGTTGTACCAATTCATGCGCACGGCCTGCAGCACGCGCGAAAGATACGGGCCGAAATCGACGCCTTGGGTGTCACTGAGAACTTCGAGGTTGCCGGCAGTTCGTGCGCTGCCGCCGCGTCCAGAGCCGTAGTCGCCACCTGCGCCTCCGCCACCGAAGGAGCCGGCATTACGGCCCATGTCCAGTGGATCCCGCGGCGCGGGCGATCTGCTGGCCGGCAGTCTGGTTGGCAAGCGCGCGGAAATCCGGAACGTTCGCTGGCGCTTGCTGCTGCGGCAAAGCGAGCTTGGGATCCTGCACCGGAGGCGCGCTCTGCGCCTGCTGCGTGGGCTGAGGCGGCGCCTGAATTCCCTGCGAGGCCGATTGATCCGTCGGCGGAGCCTGAGGTCCCGGCGGCTTCGGCGGTCCGGCCTTGCGCAATTCTTCCAGCGTCTTCTTGATCCACCTGCGGATGACGGCTCTCGGCGATGCGGTTCTTGTCCGACAGATTCGCGTCGGGCTTCACCTTCGGAGGCGGCGTCTGCATGTCGGGCGGCATGTCGAGGTAGGTCAGTTGCTTGTTGCGCATGATGTCTTCAGGCGACGCAAGCTGAATCGGTTTGAATCCAAAAATCTTCGGCGAGAGCACTAGGAAAATAACGGCGAACAGGTGAACGGCAACCGAGATCCACGCGGCTTCGCGACGATGTTGCCGCTCGAGGTCGTCTTCCAGCTGGATCAGGATTTGGGGGACGATGACATCGCCGTCGAGACCGGCAGCATCACTAAGCTGCGGCGGCCGCTCATCCTGCGGAGAAGCGCCGATTGAGGTTTTGGGCGGACTGACGATGGGTGACATCCGTTTGAATCAAACAAGCTCGAGCTCAACCACTTTGGCGCCCCTCGAGCCGCGGGGAACGGAACTTTCCCTCGCGACGGCGCAACCATAGTAAACCCGGCAGGTTACTGCAAGTCTCTTACAACTATTTTCGCATAGTTGCGGCTTATCTGGTGATTCACCAATGCGGCTTGTAAAGTTCCGTAAAGCCGTGAGTACACTGGTGGCATGAAGGCTGTCATCGTAGGCACCGCGGGCCACATCGACCACGGCAAGAGCGCGCTGGTGCGGGCGCTGACCGGCACCGATCCCGATCGGCTGGAAGAAGAAAAGCGGCGAGGAATCACCATCGATATCGGCTTCGCCAACCTGGATTTGGCGGCCCAGTCGGGCGAGAAGCTGCGGTTGGGCTTTGTGGATGTTCCGGGACACGAGCGGTTCGTGCGCAACATGCTGGCGGGTATCGGCGGCATCGACCTGGTGCTGCTGGTGATTGCCGCCGACGAGTCGGTGAAGCCGCAGACGCGCGAGCACTTCGACATCTGCCGGCTGCTGTCGGTGCAGCGCGGAATCACAGTGTTGACCAAGAGCGACCTCGTCGATGCCGAAACGCTCGAAGTGGTTCGCATGGAAGTGGCGGAGTATCTGCTCGGATCGTTCCTCGATCCCGCGTCCGCTCCTATCGTGGCGGTGAGTTCGAAGACGGGCGAGGGCCTGGACAAGCTTCGCAAGGCGTTAGCCAAATTGGCGGCCGAGGTTCCTGCGAAGGACGCCGGCGCGGTGTTTCGTCTGCCCATCGATCGCGTGTTTTCGATGAAGGGATTCGGGACGGTGGTGACGGGAACGCTCATTTCGGGCAGCGTGCGCAAGGACGAAGAGCTGGAGGTGCATCCCACCGGTAAGCGGCTGAGAGTGCGCGGAGTGCAGGTGCACGGTGCAGCGGCTGAAAAGGCAATAGCCGGCCAGCGCACGGCGATCAACCTGGTGGGAGCGGAGACGTCAGAGCTGGCGCGGGGAATGATGCTGACGCCTGCGGGACTGTTTCGTCCGACGCGGCGCGTGAGCGTAAAGCTGAACTTACTGCCATCGGCGAAGACGTTACGGGATCGGGCGAGGGTGCATCTGCATGTGTTCACTGCGGAAACGATTGCCGAAGTGAGCCTGCTCGGCGCGAAACAGTTGCAGCCGGGACAGTCGGGGCTGGCGCGCCTGAAGCTGGATGATCCGGTGATGCTGCTGCCGGGAGACCGGTTTATCGTGCGGCAGTTTTCACCGGTGGTCACGATCGGCGGCGGAGTGGTACTGGATGCGGCAGAGCCGGCGCGCCGTAGAAACAGAGCGCTGGGGAATTCCTTTGCCCGTGGTTCTGCGTTAGGGCACGACTTCAAACCTGCCCCAGGGGTGCCAAAGGACGACGATATGTCTTCCGTTGTAAACGGTCTTGCGTCAGGCGTTGCGAACGGTCCTGCGTCAGGGCACGACTTTAGTCGTGCCGATAACGCCCCCTCTAAAAATCAGCCGAGCGGGCTTCAGCCCGCGAGGCCCGTTGCACAATCCTTAAAATCCGTCGAGCATCTCGCGTTCCTGCAAGCCATCGAGTCAGCAGGCGCGACCGACTCCCTGTCGGCTCGCGTGGCGCGTCGCGGAATCGACGGTCTTCCACTCGCCGACGCAGTAGCCGAGACAGGCTGGCTGCGGCCCCGCGTCGAGTCTGTTGCGATCGAGCTCGCCCAAACCGGAAAGCTGGCGCGCTTCGGCGACGTATTGATTTCTGCGGAGGCGGTAAAGAAGCTTCGCGACGAAATCAAAGCGACAGTCGATACGTTTCACAAGGCGAATCCACTGGTGGCAGGGATCAGCCGCGAAGAGTTGCGCGAAAAGATTGGAGCTCAACCCGAAGTTTTTCGCGGCGTCGAAGAGTTGCTGGCACGCGACAAACAGATTGAGCTCGCGGGGGAACTGGTGCACGCAACTGGACGCGGCGTGGTTCTGCGCGACGACGAAGCCGAGTCGAAGAAGCAGATCGAAGCGGCGTTTGCTAGCGCGGGGCTAAAGGTTCCCTTGCTGAAAGATGTGTTGGCGTCGTTGCCGGTGGACAAGGTGCGCGCACATAAGATCGTTACCTTGCTGCTGCGCGATCGAGTGCTTGTGAAGGTGGGCGACGATTTAGTTTTTCATCGTGATGCGCTCGATGGATTGCGCAAGCTGGTCGTCGCACAGAAGAGCAAGACGCCCACGATGAATGTGGTTACGTTCAAGGACTTGATCGGGGTGACACGGAAATATGCGATTCCGCTGCTGGAATACCTGGACCGCGAACGTGTGACGCGAAGAGTCGGGGATGACAGAGTGATTCTGTAACTCGCGAATTAGCTACTTCTTTAAGAGGGCGCGGATGTCTTTCATCAGAAGCATCAGGTGGGTATCGTCAATGGACGATGCCTCGAAGCCGAAATGCTCGTAGAACGCCCTCGCTTCACTGTCGATGGCGTGAACCAGTACGGCGCGAGCGCTGATGGCGTCGGAGGCCTGGGCAGACCGCAGCAGGGCGTCCTTCAAAAGTGCTTTGCCAAGTCCGGAGCCCTGTTCCGTCTGGTCGATTGCCAGTCGCGCCAGCAAAATTACGCCGATAGGATAGTTGCCGAGTCCCTTGGCGATTCGCTCGGGCGCCTCACGTTTTGCGACGCTTCCCGGCGCGAGCGAGTAATAGCCAATCACACGGTTGGCGCGGTGCACGACATAGGTGCGTGCAGCGTCGCTGAGTTGGTTGAGCATTGCATAGCGCTTGAGCCAATCATTGAGTGACTCATGCTTGCCGCAGTCGAATCCCTGGATATCGTGCGAGCGAGTGAGCAGCTCGACTTGCGAGAGCGTTGGCTTCACACGGTCAGCGCTCAAGGATGGACGGCTCCGACAGCAGGCGGCGGAGGCGCGTCTTCGGCGCAGGGCGACGGTCAAGGGCGGCAACGAATTTCTTCCAGCGCTCGGCAGGCAGTTCGAAATGCCGACGCTCGGCCAACACCTGCTCCGCCCGATTATAGGCGCTGGTGATGACAAAGTCGGTCATGTCCTCGCCGCACAGGCTGGCAGCGACCTTGATCACCTCGCGCTGCTGGCGGGTCGTACGGAGGTTCAGGCGGTGCTTCTTGCTGTCGAGGGCCGTTGGCATTGGATACTCCGTACGTACATTGTACGCACGAATTACAGCGGTACGCAAGCCCTCTGCCAGGTGGCCCACACTTCCCTGCTTTTGGGAAACCTGGGTTCTACTCCAACCACCGGCCTTGGTCATCCATCACGTTGAACCGTGACCAACTCGCTTGGTCTTTCCTCGCACTCGTCATATACTCCCTCACGAAGGACGAGGGAGAGCTGTCTTCCCACGAGTCGACAGCCTGACCGTACCCGCGTCCTCAGCGAGGTGGTTCGACCTGTGATGGGCCGCGTTCGTCCTTGGTTTTCTACGCATCTGCGCGCTGGTACTTCCTTCCGTCCTCAGAAAATCCCTCCTAAACCCTTTATTAAGACTAATTTGCGACTAACCCTCATAGACACAGTCACTTGCGCACATTTTGCTCGTAACTTATTGAAAACAATTAGTCCTATGGGAGGGGGAGGAGGAGGGGGTACCCGTTATCGGACATTGTCCCGTTTTGGGAACTGTCTCCAGAGAGGCTTCCTCCGCTTCCACGCATCCCTTGCGATCGCACCGGATGACAGAGAGTGTCGTGGGTGAGTAAAAGTAAATAGGAGATGCTTCTCGATTTGCAGGCCTTATGTCCATAAAAGTTCGCGTCATCGGCGCAGGATTGGCAGGATCGGAAGCCGCGTGGCAGTGCGCGCGGCGTGGCGTGCCCGTTGAGCTCTGCGAGATGCGTCCGGTACGAACGACTCCGGCGCACCAGACGGCGCACTTCGCCGAATTGGTGTGCTCGAACTCTCTGAAATCCGACAGCGAGAACACCGCGCCCTGGCTGCTCAAAGAAGAGATGCGGCGCGCGGGTTCGTTACTGATGGAAATCGCTAAGCAGACTGCCGTCCCTGCTGGGCATGCGCTGGCGGTCGATCGCGAAAAGTTTTCGGAGGCAGTGACGGAGGCTATCGAGCGCGAGTCGTTGATTCGCGTGCTGCGCCAGGAAGTCACCCGCATCGACGAAAACGACGGCATCACCATCGTCGCCAGCGGACCGCTGACATCCGATGCGCTGACGACGGAGATCCTGCGCCTGAGCGGCAGCGAGCAGCTGTATTTCTACGATTCGATCAGCCCGATTGTGGAGGCGGACTCCATCGACCGCGAGCGCGTGTACCTGGCGGCACGCTACGACAAGGGCACAGCCGACTACATTAACTGCCCGATGACGCAGGAAGAGTACGACCGCTTTCTCGATGCGCTACTGGAGGCGCAATCGGTGGAAGCGAAAGACTGGGAGAAGCTGAATTACTTCGAAAGCTGTCTGCCCATCGAAGAGATTGCGCGCCGCGGACGCGACACGCTGCGCTTCGGGCCGATGAAGCCCGTCGGATTGCGCGATCCGAAGACGGGCAAGACTCCGTATGCGGTGGTGCAGTTGCGGCAGGAAAACTTGCGCGCGGATTCCTACAACCTCGTCGGCTTCCAGAACCACCTGAAATTCGGCGAGCAGGCGCGGGTGCTGCGGCTCATTCCGGGGCTGCAGAATGCGAAGTTCCTGCGCTATGGACAGATTCATCGCAATACGTACATCAACGGCCCAGCCTTGGTGCGGGAAACGCTGCAGATGAAGTCGCATCCGAATGTGCTGTTTGCAGGACAGATTTCTGGTGTTGAAGGATATGTCGAGTCGATTGCCACCGGACTTCTCGCGGGCATGCAGGCGGCGGCGATAGCGATTGGGGCCGAGCCCGTGGCTCCCCCGCGGGCGACGGCGTTCGGCGCGCTGGTGAATTACATCTGCCATGCCGAGGGAAAGAGTTTTCAGCCGGCCAATATCACTTTCGATTTGTTGCAACCGTTGGACGAAGAAACTCGCCGTCGCGTGCGCGACAAGAAGGTGCGGCATGCGATGGTGTGCGAACGGGCGCTCAATGAACTGAACGGTTGGCTCGAAGCTCTTCAGGTATCTACAACTAACTGACTGCGCCCTGCTATTTCTTGGGTTCATTGCGCGCGCGAGTCTTGATCCAGATGGGCGAGCCGACGAAGCCGAAGGCGTCGCGGATCTGGTTTTCCAGAAAGCGCTGATACGCGAAGTGCAGTTTCACATCGCGGTCCACAAAGAGGATGAACGTCGGCGGCGAAACCGCAGTCTGGGTCATGTAAAAGATGCGGACGCGCTTGTTCATTGGCACCGACGCACGCTCGAAATCGACCTTGGCGAGAAAGCGGTTCATCGCGCCGGTGCCGACGCGCTTGCGGCGCTCTTTCGCAACCAGCTCCAGCGTCGAATACAGTTTGTTGAGCCCTTTGGCGGTTGAAGCCGAGACGAAAACGATGGGCGCGTAGTTTAGAAACTTTAGGTGACGCCGCGCCTGTTCTTCGAAGACGTTGGGATCAGCAGCAGGCTTGCCGTCGCTGCGATTCGTCGTGACCAGGTCCCACTTGTTGATGACGATGATGACCGAGCGCCCGCTTTCGTGGGCATATCCAGCAATCGTGGCGTCGCTGGCGGTCACGCCTTCAACGGCATCGATGATGATCAGCGCGACGTCGGCGGCTTCGAGATGTTTGCGCGCCATCACGACGGACAGCTTTTCGGCCATCAGCTCGGTCTTGCCCTTGCGGCGGATTCCAGCTGTGTCGATGAAGCGGTAAGTCTGGCCGGCGTGCTCGACCAGTTCGTCCACGGCATCGCGCGTGGTTCCGGCGATAGGCGAAACGATGGCGCGACCGGTTCCAGTGAGCGCATTGAGCAACGTCGATTTCCCGACGTTGGGGCGTCCGATGATGGCGACCTTGGATTCTCGCGGAGCCGCCTCTTCCTCTTCCTCGTCTTCGCTTTCGTCAGACACGCCGTCTTCGGCCTCGGCCTGCTCTTCTTCCTCGATCTCTTCGACTTCTGTTTCGGCCACCGGCTCACGATGAGGAAACACACGCAGCACGTGCTCCAGCAATTCCGCGACGCCGTTGCCAGTTTCGGCGGAGATGGCCAACAGATTCCTTATCCCCAGCCGGCGAAATTCCTCGGCGTAAGGCTCAAGCTGCGGCGTGTCCATTTTGTTGACAGCCAGGAGCAGCGGCTTACCCATGCGCTGCAACTGGCGCGCGAGTTCGAGGTCGGGAGCGGCGAGTTCGGTACGGCCATCGACGACCATGACGATCGCGTCAGCCTGCTCGAGCGCGACCTTGGCCTGGCGAAAGATCTCGGACGGAATCAGCGCCTTGTCGTCGGGAATAATGCCGCCGGTATCGACCACGCGCAGCAATTTGCCGTCCCACTCGGCTTCGCCGTAAAGGCGATCGCGGGTGATACCAGGCTCGTCGCCCACGATGGCGCGGCGCGAGCCAACCAGCCGGTTGAAGAGCGTGGACTTGCCCACATTGGGGCGGCCGACAATAGCCAGCGTGCCGACGACAGGCAGGTCTCCGCGGCGCGTCTTGCTGCGGGCTTCGTAATGGACTCGGCGGCTCATTGAACTGGGGGCTCTTTCGGCTGTGCGGGTAGCAACGTCTATTATAGGGATGTAACCCTTTCGCCGTGTCTTCTCCATCACAATCCGCATCTTCTTCGGCTAAATCAACCGCCAGTTCGGCGGCGCGCATTCCTTCCCTGTACCAGTTTTTCGGGCCCGGAGGCGTGCTGGCCAGGTCGCATCCGGCGTACGAATTTCGGCGCGGACAATTGCAGATGGCCGAGGCCGTGGAGCAGGCGCTCAGCGAAAAGCGGCACCTGATCGTCGAAGCTGGAACCGGAACTGGTAAGACGCTCGCTTACCTCCTGCCCGTAATCCGGTCAGGCAAGCGGGTAATTATCTCGACCGGCACGAAGACGCTGCAGGAACAGCTGTTCTTCAAGGACATTCCGTTTTTGCAGGAACACCTGGGCGAGTTGCGCGTGTGTTACATGAAAGGCCGCGCGAATTATTTGTGTCGCCAAAAACTCTACGACCTCACTGATCAGCCGGTCCTCAGCGGACTGGAGGAGATTAACCAGTTCAGGATCATCAGCGACTGGGAGAAGACGACCGAGACCGGCGACCGGGCCGAGCTGGCCGACATGCCGGAAAGCAGCCAACTCTGGTCGAAGCTCGATGCACGCACCGACCGCTGCACCGGCACGGAGTGCAAGCAGTTCGAGCGCTGCTTCATCACCGAGATGCGGCGGCGGGCGGCGGAGAGCGACATCATTATCGTGAACCATCACCTGTTCTGCGCGGATTTAGCGATCAAGTCGGCAGCCGAGCGTGCGCCCGATGCTGGAGTGCTTCCCGAGGCGGGCGTGGTGGTGTTCGACGAGGCGCACGAGTTGGAAGATGTCGCCACGGATTTCTTCGGCGTGTCAGTGTCGAACGTGCGGGTGGAAGAATTGCTGCGAGACGTTGAACAGACGCTGCGGCGGGCGAACCTTCCGCTGGCACAGGCACTGGCAGCGTCGGCCCGGGTGCGTGAGCGGTCGCAACTGTTCTTCTCGATCCTGCCGCCGGGCGAGGGACGTTTTGCATTCGAGAACCGGGCGGAGTTTCTGGAAGAGAACGGTGACGAGTTCATCGGGCTGCAGAACACCCTGCTGCATCTTTACACCGAACTGCAGGCGGTCCCGGAGAAGCCCGAAGAGGTGCACAATCTGTGTCGTCGCATCGAGGAATTGCGGGTGCAGCTTGGGTTTGTGATGGAGTCAGCCCAGAAGAACACGGTGTTCTGGATCGAGCGGCGGGGCGAACGTCGTGGTGGGCGCGGCGGACAACAGAACGTTTTTTTGCAGGCCACGCCGATTACTGTATCGGACATCTTGAAGCAGACGCTCTTCGATCACCTGGAGACGGCTGTGCTGACTTCCGCAACGCTGGCTGTGGGTGGTGGGTTCGATTATATTCGCGGGCGTGTCGGGCTGGAACACGCGCGCGAGCTGATCGTACCGTCGCATTTCGATTATCCCAGCCAGGCGCTGCTGTATGTGCCTCCGGACTTGCCTGATCCGCGCGAGCCGCAGTTTGTGGAGAAGGCGTCGCAGCGGGTGCGGCAATTGCTGGAGATCAGTCGCGGGCGCGCGTTTTGCCTGTTCACCAGCTATTCGTTCATGAACCAGCTTTACGAGCGGCTGCTAGGGGAGTTGGAGTTTCCGATGCTTTTGCAAGGCAGCGCACCCAAGAACGCGTTGCTGGAAGAGTTTCGAATGACGCCGAACGCTGTGCTGTTTGCGACCTCGTCGTTCTGGCAGGGTGTGGACGTGCAGGGCGAGCAGTTGAGTTGCGTAATCATCGATCGGCTGCCGTTTGCGGTGCCGAATGATCCGGTAGTGGGGGCACGCATCAAGGCGATTGACGAGGACGGCGGGAATGCGTTCTTCGAATACCAAGTGCCGAGCGCGGTGATTTCGCTGAAGCAGGGATTTGGCAGGCTAATTCGGTCGCTGCACGATCGCGGGTTGTTGTGCCTGCTGGACAACCGGATCCTCAAGAAGCAATACGGACGAGTATTCCTGAACAGCTTGCCCGAGTATGCGAGGACGACGGACATTCGGGCGGTGGAGAGGTTTTTTGGCGCTGACGCGAGAGAAAGCCGCGAAGAGAATGCGGATTATTGATGGGCTGTTAGCGATTTCGTGACGTCTAGGGCTTCTTTGCCACTAGGCGGATTACATCTGTCTCACGGCGATCATAGAAGTCTGATTTAGCCCGGATGATTTCATAACGTACGATCAGCAGAGGATCGAACATGTGAAGCAATCCGTTACGGCCGACGAAGTCAGCGCCACATTCCATCACGACGATTCCGCCCGGTCTGAGTGAGTCAACCACTCTCTGGACGGGCACGAGCGGCATGGTCCAACTGAACAGGATGAGATCGAAGCGTTCCTTGCCGAAATCGTATTGGCTGTCGCGAACGGCTGCAGTGTGAAGTGTCAGCCCAAGTTCCTTGGCGCGTTGTTGAGCGAGCGCCACCCCAGCGTCGGCAGGATCGAACCCCCAAACCTGCCAGCCGAGACTCGCCAAATAGATGGCGTTTCGCCCTTGTCCCATCCCATAATCCAAGGCTGCCCCCGGCTGCCGCCCTGCCACGATCTGCACGAGGAAGGCATTGGGAGCCGTGTTGAAATTGGAGTTGCTGTTGGTGTAGAAGCGATTCCAATAATCTGCTTCCAGGAGAGAGCGCTCTGTGCGAATCAGTCTGGTCCGGCGCGCGATCTCAGTCCCGGTAACGCCTTCGGTTTTGAGGTTCGCTGCATACCTTTCCACGATCTCTTCATCCGTCAGTGACAGCGACGGGTTCTCGACCCGTAGTTTCGGAGTAAAGCTGTTTCGAAATTCGGGGTAGAAGTCGTACTCGGCTTTCTGACCGAAAGCGAGTGTCGAAAATAGGAGTGTTGCGACCAGCAGACGGCAAGGATACGCGCTTAACTTCTTCACTCCTCAGCTCCCTCTCACGTCTGGTTCAGTCGCCTCGAACGCGCTTTAACTTCCAGATACAATAGAAGCTTACGCCGCAGCCCGCCTATTTGCGCTGCTGCGGACGGAGCGCATGTACGAAGTAACTGTCGAAGACACATTTTCGTCCGGGCACTTCTTGCGTAATTACAAAGGCAAGTGCGAGAAGCCCCACGGACACAACTACAAGGTGCGCGTCACGCTGCGCGGCGAGACGCTGGACCACGCCGGCCTGCTGCTCGACTTCAGGGACCTGAAGGAAGTGCTGCGTCCGGTAGTGGACTACCTCGATCACCAGATGATCAACGAGTTGGAGCCGTTTGACGTGCTGAATCCGTCGGCGGAGAACCTTGCCAAATATTTCTTCGACGAGACCAACAAGCACCTGACCGGCAAGACCAGCGGCCGCGTGTGGGTGAAGGACATCACCATCTGGGAGACCGATACCACGACGGCGACCTACAGCGAATAGTTCCGAATGCAGATCATCGAAATCTACAAATCTTTGCAGGGAGAGTCTTCTTACGCGGGCCTGCCGTGCGTGTTTGTGCGCACTGCCGGCTGCAACCTGCGCTGCGTTTGGTGCGACAGCGAGTACACCTTCAAGGGCGGGCAGAAGATGACTCTGGATGAAATCCAGCAGGAAGTTCGTCAGCTCTTGCCTGACGGGGGACTGGTAGAGATCACCGGCGGCGAGCCCCTGCTGCAGGAGGCCGACGTCGTTTGGTTGATGGACCGGCTGCTGGCTGCGCGATATACCGTGCTGCTCGAGACCAGCGGTGAGCGGCTGCTGGACAAGGTTCCGAAACACGTTGCGAAGATTGTGGACGTGAAGTGCCCGCACTCGGGCGAGGGCGGAACGTTTCGCGTCGAGAATCTGCAGCACCTGACCAAGCGCGACGAAGTGAAGTTCGTTTTGGCCAGCCGTACGGATTACGAGTTTGCGCGGGAGTTTGTCCGCGAGCACGAATTGAGCGCTAAAGTCGGTTCCGTGATTCTCTCCCCGGCGTTTCGCAAAGATGCGACCGGCGCGCGGGATGTTTCGCACTGCCTGGTGGATCCGCGTGAGTTAGCGGAATGGATGCTGGCGGACGGCCTGAACGCGCGGCTGGGGCTGCAGATCCATAAGTTCATCTGGCAGCCGTCGCTGAAGGGCGTGTAGGCCGCATGACCGAACCAGCCAAAACGACGAAGGCGCGGGCACTGGTGGTCCTTAGTGGCGGCATGGACTCGACCGTCTGCGCGGCGCTCGCAGTGCGCGATTTTGGAGCGGAGAACGTCGCGGCGCTGCATATCGATTACGGCCAGCGCACCGAAAAGCGCGAAAGGCAGGCTTTCCGGGAGATCTGCGAACGGCTGGGAATTCGTACTCGGTTGGCCGTCAAGACTGAGTTTTTCCGCGCGATTGGCGGCTCGGCGCTGACCGACGAGCAGATCGCGGTGCCCGACGCTGGGCCCGAAATCGGGGCAGAAATCCCGGTGACGTACGTTCCCTTCCGTAATTCGCATTTCCTGTCAGCCGCGGTAAGTTGGGCCGAGGTGCTGGGAGCGGAGAAAATCTACATCGGCGCGGTGGCGCAGGACAGTTCAGGGTATCCGGATTGCCGTCCCGAGTTCTACGCCGCGTTCAACGAGGCGGTGCGAACCGGGACCAAAGAGGGCAGGATTCGGATTGAGACGCCGCTGATCGCCTTGAGAAAAGCCGAGATTGTGAGGCTTGGCCTTGAATTAGGCGCACCCTTCGATTTAACGTGGTCATGCTACAGCCGGGAGGACCGGGCTTGCGGCGCATGCGATAGTTGTGTGTTGCGGATGCGGGCCTTTGCGGCAGCCGGAGCCAGCGATCCCATTCCATATTTGTCGCCGGCCGGAGCACATTGATACTCGGGAATTTAAATTTGGATATTGATCATGCCGTGGCAGGCGGTGTCTGTCAGTTCGGAACGACGGCGACCGATGCCACGCGCTGGAGGGAAGTTATGAAGAAATACATCACGCTTTCTCTGTTTCTGGTGCTGCTACTGGGACTCAGCGCTGTGCAAGGCGTGGCTCAAGTAACCGGCATCAAGGGTGTGTGTAAAGACCAGGAAGGCAAATTCATCACCGATGGTGTGGTGGAAGTCACCAACGCGGACACCGGCCGCAAGGTGACGACCAAGACGAACAAAAACGGCGAGTACTCCATTATTGGACTGACGCCGGGAACGTACAACACTGTACTGCTGCGAAACGACGTGGCCGTGGATGGTATCAACAAGATTCCTATCGGCTTGGGGGATAACCGCGAGGTAGATTTCGACCTCAAGAAGGACGTCGCAGCTAAGGGCGGTCCCACCGAAGAGCAGCTCAAGAAACAGCAGGAAGTAACCAAGAATAACGAGAAGATCAAAGGACTGAACGCCAAACTGGCCGAGGCGCGCGACCTCGAAAAAGCCGGGAATTACGACCAGGCGGTCACCCTCATGCAAGAGGCCACCACAGCGGAACCGACCCAGGATCTGCTGTGGGCGTACTTGGGCGACGCGTATGTGGGCGCCAAGAAGTATCCGGAGGCGGTTGACGCTTATGAGAAAGCTGTGAAGCTTAAGCCTGACAATGCGCTTTACCATGCTGGGCTTGCCAACGCTTATGCCAAGTCGAACCAGCCGGACAAGGCCGTAGCTGAGTACCAGGCAGCCGCGCAGGCCGATCCCGCCAACGCCGCTGCTAACTACTTCAATATGGGCGCGGTCTACACCAACACCGGCAAGGTGGATGACGCCATCACCGCCTTCAACAAAACCATCGAATTAAAGCCAGATCGTGCCGACGCTTATTACTGGAAGGGCGTCAACCTGATCGGCAAAGCCACCACCGATAAGAGCGGTAAAATGGTTGCGCCGGCCGGGACGGCCCAGGCGTTCAACAAGTACTTGGAACTGGACCCGACCGGCAAGTATGCCGACGCAGCTAAGCAGATGCTGGCCACGATTGGGGCACCGGTGGAAACCACGTTCGGCAAGCAGAAGGCCGGGTCGAAGAAAAATTAGTAGCCGGGCGGAAACGAAGCAACTGAGGGCGGCCGAGTGCCGCCCTTTTTTCATGGTGAGTAGACAGCCACTTGGGGCGGCATGGGCGTGTCCAGTAGAATCCGCATGAACGAACTTCCATGAGCGCCTCGACCCAGAACAAATTGCTTTCTTTTTCCGAAGCCCGACAAGCGGTAGAGCGACACGCGGCGAACCTGCCTCCGACTGACGCGGAGTTGACCGGCCTGCTGGATGCGGTTGGCCTCGCGCTGGCCGAAGATTTGCGTGCGGACCGGGACTTTCCGCCGTTCCCGCGCGCCACCCGTGATGGCTACGCAGTGCGGGCGACTGACGTTCGGAACGTCCCGGCCAAGCTGCAGTGTGTAGGTTCGATCAAAGCGGGCGCGGCGGTCGAAGACAGCGAAGTCACAGTTAATGACGGCGAGGCCGTCGAGATCATGACCGGCGCACCGGTGCCGAAGGGCGCAGATGCGGTGGTGATGGTGGAGTTCACCGATTCCACGGAGTCGCAGGTGACGGTGAAGCGCTCCGTCGCCACGGGCGAGAACGTTGTGGCTGCCGGGGCCGAAGGGCATCGCGGTGACGTGATCGTGCAGCGCGGCACAAGAGTTCGTCACGCAGTTGTAGCCGTAGCGGCCGCCGTGGGCAGGGCCGAGGTCGCCGTGCATCGGCGCCCGACGGTCGCGGTGCTAGCCACCGGCGATGAATTGGTCGATATCAATCTGCCACCGGGACCCAACGAGATTCGCAACTCCAACACGTATTCGCTGGCGGCGCAGGTTTACGAAGCGGGCGGCGAGGCGAGGCTGCTGCCCATAGCGCCCGACGATGCGGGAGAGATCGCACTGCTCCTGCGCAAAGGGCTGGACGCCGATCTGCTGCTGCTCACCGGCGGCGTGTCAATGGGCAAGTACGACCTGGTGGAAGAGGTGCTGGCCTCGGCGGGAGCGGAATTTTTCTTCACAGGAGTAGCGATCCAGCCGGGAAAGCCGGTGGTTTTCGGGCAGGTCGCAATCGATGGAAAGACGAGGCCATTCTTTGGGCTGCCTGGGAATCCAGTTTCGACCATGGTGACCTTTCATTTGTTTGTGCGGCCCGTACTGGATGCGCTGGCTGGGGCGATTCCTGAGCCATTGCCATTCGCGCGGGCCGCGCTCAAAGAGACGTTGACCACCAAGACCGGGCTGACGCGATTTCTGCCCGGAAGGCTCAGCGGAACGCACGAGAAGCCCGAGGTAGAGCGGGTCCGCTGGCAGGGGTCGGGCGACTTGATGGCCGCATCACGATCGAACTGTTACATTGTGGTGCCTTCTGACCGGGAGAAGTTTGAAGCGGGCGAAGCGGTGACGGTGCTGCTGTCGTGAAAGTCATGGCCAAGAGCAAGAAGAAAACCGCGAAACTGTCGCACTATGACGACGCGGGCCGCGCGTCGATGGTGGATGTGTCAGGCAAGAGTCCGACTTTGCGCGAGGCTGAGGCATACGCCTTTGTGGCGATGAGCCGCAAGGTATTGCGGGCGCTGCCGCAAAATCCCAAGGGCGATCCGCTGGAAGTAGCGCGGATTGCGGGCATCCAGGCCGCTAAACGAACGGCTGAGCTGATCCCCATGTGTCATCCGCTGCCCCTGACCAAAGTCGACGTAAGTTGTGTAATCAAGACTGCGGGCGTCGGGATTCTCGCTACGGTCCGCACGACGGCAGTTACGGGAGTCGAGATGGAAGCGCTGGTGGCGGCATCAGTGGCAGCACTCACGGTGTACGACATGTGTAAGGCGCTTGATAAAGGCATCGTGATTCGCGAGGTTCGGCTGGAGCGCAAGTCGGGCGGGAAGAGCGGGGGTTACCTGCGCCGAGAAAGGAAGGACAAGTGATGCATACTGCCGCCGTAATTACCGTCAGTGACTCCGTGGCGCGGGGCCAGCGCACCGATCGCTCCGGACCTGCAACCGCCGCAGTCCTGCAGCAGCATGGCTTCGATGTCACGCAACAGCGGGCCGTTGTTGATGACCAGCGCGAGATTGAACAGACCCTGATTCAACTCTCGGAACAGGTTCGGCTGATCGTCACCACGGGTGGGACAGGGGTCGCGGAACGCGACATCACGCCCGAGGCAACACGCGCTGTGTGCTCGAAGCTGATTGAGGGAATACCCCAAAAGATGCGCGCCGAAGGACTAGCGAACACCGAATTCGCGATTCTCAGCCGCGGAGTCTGCGGCGTGCGGGGACGCTCCTTGATTCTGAATCTTCCGGGCAGTCCTGCGGGCGCGGTGGACTCACTGCAGTCGGTCATCGAGATTTTGCCGCATGCTCTCGACCTGCTCGCCGGGAAGACGGAGCACGAAGACGAGGAGCCTTAGCTTTCACTTCTCATATTCTTAGCAAGGAGCTACTTGGAACCTGTCACGCACTTCCTGACCGGCGCGTGCATGAGCCGCGCCGGGTTCAATCGCAAGACTGCGCTGGCCACGCTGACAATGGTGCTGGCGGCCGAGGCAGCCGACCTCGACGTGCTGTGGGCCATCAAGGGGCCGATCGCCGTACTGCAACATCACCGCGGAATCACCCACTCGTTCGTCGGCGCTCCTTTTGTTGCGGCCGCAACCTTGGGCTTCGTGTGGTTGCTATTCCAGTGGCAAGGACCGACAGGCAAGCCCAGAATTCTGCGATCGAAGCTGCCCGTCAGGTGGGGCTATCTGTACTGGCTGGCGCTGCTGGCGGCGCTGAGCCACATCCTGCTCGATTACACCACTGCGTACGGCATTCGCATGTTTGCGCCGTTCGACTGGCGCTGGTACTCGTGGGACATTGTGTTTATTGTTGAGCCGCTGATTTTGCTGGCGCTGATCGCAGGACTGGCGTTTCCCGGGCTGTTTGGACTCATCAACCAGGAGATTGGCGCGCGTAGCAAGGGACCTCGTGGACAGGTGGGGGCGATCTTCGCGCTGGTGTGTCTGGTCGTCATTTGGGGATTCCGTGACTATGAGCATCGGCGCGCCTTGAATGCCATGGGCGCGTTGCTGTACCAGGGTGCGGCGCCAGTTAAATTGGGAGCATATCCGCACTGGATCGATCCGTTTCACTGGTACGGCGTGGTAGAAACCGAAACGCTGTTCCAGATGGTGCCGGTCAACTCGATGACACCGGAGGTAGATCCGCAAGGCGAAGCACGCACCTTTTTCAAATCGGACGTGACACCCGAGTTGCAGGCCGCAAAGGGTTCGTATTTTGGACGCGTATTTCTGGACTGGGCTGTGTTTCCGGTGACGCAGACCGAGCATCTGCAAGGCGCGTTCAAGGGATACCTGGTGCGGTTTCAAGACTTGCGCTTCGGGTACCCCGAGATGCGTGGCCGTGGCACCCTTGGCGGATGGGTACTAGTGGGCCCGGATATGCGGATCCAGGAAGAGGGTACAAACTCGACACAACCGTCGGTGGATGAGAATCCTTAGGGTCCGGCGTTGTCGTGGTGAGCAAGCAGATTTTCCTGAACGGATAATCGAGCTTGACGCCAGTTCGGCAGGCGTCCAGAATCAAAAGACGCGGTTTCCACCGTGGCAATTTCTGAGGTGATCATGCTGGCATACGTTTTTCTCATCTTCGCCGTCGCCGTACATGCGCGGTTTCTGCCCCTGCCTTACAGCTTCGCGCCGGTAACGGCTGCCTTGCTGTTTTTCGGTGCGCGCCGGCCGGCCAGAGAGATGTGGATTCCCGTGGCCGCCTTGGCTGCGTCGGGCCTCTACCTGTCCCACAGCGTCTATGGCTATCCCTTCTCGGCTGATCTGCTGATCACGTGGGCGTGGTATGCAGGCATGGTTCTGCTCGGCGGACTCCTGGCCCACAAGGCCACCGCGCTACGGATTGGCGCAACATCGCTGGCGGCTTCCGTGTCGTTCTTCCTGGTCAGCAACTTTGCGGTCTGGGCGGTCTGGAACATGTATCCGAAGACGGCGAGCGGCTTGGCAGCGTGCTATGTGGCCGGTCTGCCATTCTTTCGCAACGCAGTCGTATCAGATCTGTTCTTCGTTGCCGTGTTCTTCGGGATCGGATACCTGGTGAGCCACCGCCAGGAAGCGGGCGTCACCGTCGCACGATAGTTAGCATTTCAGATTTGAGAGAGGGCCGGACGAAATCCGGCCCTTTGCAGTGCAATCGACCTACTCACCCTGTGGTTACTTTAGTTTTCCCCACCCACCGATTCTTCTTGCATCCGATTCGTCCATCCAGTTAGAACGGCTCAGTGAGGACAGGGTCTCAGTGTCTCTGCCCTTCCGGCGCCCAGGCGCGGAACAGAATTTGGATCTTTGAAATTCCCGAACTGAAACGCAAGCTGGCGACAGAGACCGTCGATTGGCACACAATCGAAGCAATTGGCGAGCGCTAAGTCCAACGGGGAGAATTGGATACGTATAACTATATTATTTATCAATTGGTTACTAGCAATTTTCCCCCAACTCATTGATTCTAAACAACCGCACAAAGTATTTTTTTATGTGTTGCCCTCAGCTACATCACCAATTCATCAGCCAAAAATACCGGGCCTGTTAAGAGCGAACCTGGCTAATTTCCACCCCGTTTGCCGCTCTTCTTGCGCAAGCGCCAGACCCACCAGCCGATCAGGGCGGCAGCAGCGACAATCGCGATCGCCAGCCGGAGGTGGTCGTGAATCGTGTGACCGAGGAAGCCGACGATTTGCGGGCCGTAGTAGATCACCAGCAGCGATTCGAGGATGAAGCGAATAAATCTGCCGAAGAAGATCGCTGCCAGAAAATGGGTGAAGCGCATCTCGGCGACGCCTGCGGACAGCACAAATAGCTTGAAAGGCGTGGGCGGCGGCAGCATCGAGGGCAACATGAGCGCGAGAAATTCGTGGCGCTCGAAGGCGGCATGGATCTTCCTGAAGCGTTTCTCGCCCATGCGCTTGACCAGCAGGACTTCTCCGCCCTTATAGCCGATCCAGTAAATGACGATGCTGCCCAGCGCCGAACCGGTGGCCGCCAGCGCCGAGAGCAGCAGGAAATGACGGGGCGCGGCGTATGCGTATCCGGCGATGATGGCGTCGAGTGGCATGCCCAGAAAGGCCGCGTCCACAAAGGCGAAGCCGAAAATGCCCCAGATTCCAAAGGGTGCGAGGAAGGCGAGAATCCAGTGGGTCCACTTGGCTAGTAGGTGCTTCACTTGTCTCCGAGGGGAAATTTCTATTTTACGTGAAGCGCGGCGCCATCCGATGCAACTGCAGGACCCTCTTATAATGGCCGTCATGGTTGCGCCCAGTAAACATGTTGCGAGCAGCAAAGACCTGCAAAAGAAGATCGACGCACTGCGCGACAAGATCCGCTACCACGAACACCGCTATTACGTGCTCGACGATCCGGAGATCAGCGACGCCGAATTCGACAAGCTGATGGACGAGTTGATTGCGTTAGAGGCCCCCCATCCGGAGCTGGTTACGCCCGATTCGCCGACGCAGCGGGTTGGCGGCAGGCCCAGCGAAGAGTTCGCCAAGGTGCGGCACTCGACGCAGATGCTGTCGCTCGGCAAGACCACCAGCGAAACTGAACTACGTGACTGGGAGCGGCGGGTGCATGAGCTGACCGGCGAGTCGCAGGTAGATTATGTCTGCGAGTTGAAGCTCGATGGCATGTCGCTGGCGCTCCGCTTCAAGGACGGCAGGCTGGCGCTGGGCCTGACGCGCGGCGACGGCACGACCGGCGAGGATGTGACGCCGAACGTCCGCACCGTCCGAAGCGTGCCGCTCACAATCGCGAGCAAGACACTCGAGAAAGCCGGGATACCGGGCGACTTTGAGGTACGCGGTGAACTCCTGATGCCGCTGGCGGCGTTCCAGCGCATGAACGACGAGCGCGAAGCGCAGGGACTGCCGGTGTTTGCCAATCCGCGCAATGCGACAGCGGGAACGGTACGCACCCTGGAGCCCAACGTCACTGCGCAGCGACGGCTCGACTTCTTTGCCTACGGCCTGCTGGCCGACGGGCGGGCGATCTTCGATCGTCATTCGTTGGTGCTGAAGGCGCTGCAAATTGCGGGATTCAAGGTGAACCCGCGCCACAAGCTGGCGAAGAACCTGGAGCAGGTGATGGAGTTCGTCAACGAAACGGACGCGATTCGCGACTCACTGCCCTACGAGATTGACGGTGTAGTGGTCAAAGTCGATCGGGTCGCGTTGCAGGACGAGCTGGGATTCACCGGAAAGGCCCCACGCTGGGCGATCGCCTACAAGTTCGCGGCCCGCGCCGGCGAGACGCAGATCGAAGACATCCTGGTGCAGGTCGGACGCACAGGAAAGCTGACTCCGGTCGCCGCGCTGAAACCGATATCGATCGGGGGAACGACCGTGACCCGCGCCACGCTTCACAACATGGACGAGATTACGCGGCTCGGCGTAAAGATCGGCGACTGGGTCGAGGTAGTGCGCGGCGGGGACGTGATCCCCAAGGTTGTCAAAGTGCTCGAAGACAAGCCGCGCGGCACACGCGAGTTCCACATGCCTGAGCGCTGCCCTGTCTGCGGGGGCCACGTGGTGCGCGCCGAGGGCGAGGCCAATCACCTCTGCGTGAACGTCAACTGTCCAGCCAAACTGCGCGAAACCATTCGGCACTTCGCAGCACGCGGGGTGATGAACATCGAAGGCATGGGCGATGCGCTAGTGAACCAATTGGTCGAAGCGGGGCTGGTCAAGAGCGTGGCCGACATCTATGACCTGACGGAACCACAGCTGCTCGAACTCGAGCGCATGGGGAAGAAGTCGGCAGACAATATTTTGCACGAGATCGAGAACTCGAAGAAGCTGCCGCTGGAGCGCGTGATCTACGGACTCGGGATTCTCATGGTGGGCGAGCGCACCGCTCAGTTCTTGGCCGAGCACTTCGGGTCAATGGACGCATTGATGTCGGCCAGCGAAGAAGAGTTGCAGGCAGTGAATGAAATCGGCCCGCGAGTGTCGCAGAGTATTCGCGAATTTTTCGACGAGCCTAAGAACGTGGCGCTCGTGGATCGGCTGCGCAAAGCCGGACTGACGTTCAAAGGCCAGAAGCAGCGCGGCACCGCACTGGCGGGCAAGACGTTCGTGCTCACCGGCACGCTCGAGCGGCACACGCGCGACGAGGCCAAGAAGCTGATTGAGGATGCCGGAGGCAAGGTATCGGGATCGGTCAGCAAGAAGACGGATTACGTGGTAGCGGGAGCGGAAGCGGGATCGAAGCTCGACAAGGCGAAGGAGTTAGGAGTGGCGGTGATTGACGAGAAGGAGATGGAAAACCTGGTCAAGAGTTGAATCTCAGAATTTCTCTTTCAGCCTCCGGTACGTCTCGTCGAGCGCTTCGGGCAGCAGCCGCGTTTCGCCGATGACGGTCATGAAGTTGGCGTCCGCGACCCAGCGCGGCAACACGTGCATGTGGATGTGGCCGGCGACCCCGGCGCCGGCGGCCTTGCCAATGTTCATCCCGAGGTTCACTCCATCGGGGTTGTAAAGCTCGGTCAATACGGTTTCGAGGCGGCGGGTCAGGGCCATCATTTCGTTGGCGGCATCCTCCGGCAGGCGATTCAAGCGATCAACATGCTCATAGGGAACGACCATTACGTGACCTGAGGTATAAGGGTAAGCGTTGAGGATGACGAAATTGAAGTTGCCGCGATGGACGATGAGGGCCTTTTCGTCGTCGCCGAAGTTGAGAAGCTGGCAAAAAATACAGCCCTTCGCCTTGTCGACGCCGGAGACGTAAACGTAGCGCCACGGTGTCCAGAGATAATCCATTGTTGGCAGAGTATCAAACGCGAAAGCCGTACCCCAACAGTGTCGAAGGCGACGGGCACGAAAGCGCGACTGAAGCCTGGCATCTTTACGTGAAATTTACGCGAAGATACCGCCCCGCTTGGACTTACGGGTTTGACACTCCTCGGAAGCGATTGCTATAGTCAAAGAGTCCCAGGAAGTGGGGCCGCTGACTGGGATCCGGCCGCTGGATTGTCCAAACTCCCCCTTAACCGGGGAAATTCTACTTGAAGGCATGCGCCAGCAGTCCGCGTGAACCAGGCTACCCGTCAATTTCCAAAATTGGTGGGCGTGAACTCAAACAATGTCTCTCGAAGAAACCCTGAACGATACCCCGACCTCACCCTCAACCCAGGATTCCGGCGCAGCCGAGCAGCACGCGGCTGAGACGTCCTCTGATACCAGCACTCATCCTATTGCGGCCGAGACGGCTGCAGCGGCGCCGCGAACTGAAAAAGAACCATCCATGGAAGATTTCGCCTCCGCGCTCGAGAGCTTCGAGCAGGAACAGGCACAAACCGAAGCTGCCCTCAACGACGAGCAGATCATCACCGGCACGGTCCTGAAGATCACGCCCCAGTATGTCGTGGTCGATATCGGCTACAAGTCCGAAGGCGTGGTTCCGGTGGCGGAATTTACCGACGCCGACGGTACTGTGACCGTGCAACCGGGCGAGGAAATTCCTGTCGTCCGCGACCAGGGGCACACCGAGGAAGGCTACATCAACCTCTCACACCACAAGGCCCAGCGTCTGAAGGCGTGGGACGAGATTGAGAAGGCCTACAACGACAAAGCTTCGGTGAAGGCACGCATTATTGACCGGATCAAAGGCGGCCTGACTGTCGACATCCTGGGCGCGCGCGCGTTTCTGCCGGGCTCGCAGGTGGAATTGCGCCCGGTGCGCAACTTGGATGGCCTGAAGAACACTGAGCTCGATGTTCGCATCATCAAGCTCAACAAGAAGCGCGGCAACATCGTGGTCTCGCGCAAGCAACTGCTGGAAGAAGAGCAGGGCGAAAAGCGCACCAAGACGCTCGATCAGCTCAGCGAAGACGCGATCCTGACCGGTACGGTGAAGAACCTTACCAACTATGGAGCGTTTGTTGACTTGGGCGGCATCGACGGCCTGCTGCACATTACCGACATGTCGTGGGGACGCCTGACGCACCCGCGCGATCTGGTGCAGGTGGGCGATCAGATCCAGGTGAAGGTGCTGAAGTTCGACCGCGAGAAGCAGCGCGTGTCGCTGGGCTTCAAGCAGCTCACGCCCGACCCCTGGCTCGACGCCTCGGAGCGCTATCCGATTGGCGCGCACGTGAGCGGACGGGTCATCAGCGTAACTGATTACGGAGCGTTCATCGAGCTGGAACAAGGCATCGAAGGACTAGTGCACGTCAGCGAGATGACGTGGTCGAAGCGCATGAAGCATCCCTCGAAGATGGTGAACGTGGGCGACCAGGTGGAAGCCGTGGTGCTGAACGTGAATCCGACCGAGCGGCGCATCAGCTTGGGGCTGAAGCAGCTCGAATCGAATCCGTGGGAGACGCTGCATGAGAAATTCCCGATGGGGACTATCGTAGAAGGAAAGGTTCGCAACCTGACCGACTTCGGCGCGTTCATCGAGATCGAAGACGGGATCGACGGACTGGTCCACGTGAGCAACCTGAGCTGGACCAAGCGCGTGAAGCACCCCTCTGAAGTGCTAAAGAAAGGCGACAAGGTGAAGGCGATCGTACTAGCGATTGAGCCCGATCAGCGGCGCCTTTCGCTGGGCGTGAAACAGCTCCAGCCGGATGTCTGGGACACGTTCTTCGAGCAACATCGCGTAGGCGACGTCATTCACGGCAAGGTGCTGCGGCTGGCTAGCTTCGGCGCATTTGTCGAGATCGCCGATGGAGTCGAGGGCTTATGCCACAACTCCGAGGCGGTGGATTCGCACGGCACGCAGATCAAGCTTGAAGCTGGGCAGGAATTCGACTTCAAGGTCATCAAGATGAATCCGGCCGAGAAGAAGGTGGGACTCAGCATTCGTGCAGTGGGCGAAGAGGCTACACGTGCGGACGTGGAGGCTTACAAGGCTCCGGCGGCATCGACGGCTTCGTCTTCCTCCTCATCGTCGTCCGGCACCGGATCAACGATTGGCGAATTCATGTCGTGGAAGCGCGCCAGCAACGAAGGCAACTGAGTTTCGGTTGTTCGCAACTGGAGAGGCCGCCAGCAATGGCGGCCTTTGTTATTTATCTTCGTTACTTATCGAGGTTAATCTTCAGGTTGATGGTGGGATTGAAGCGGTCGTCGAACTGGCTGATCGACTTGGTGTCGCTCTTCTTGCCGTCGATCTCCGCGTAGACCTCGTAGTCGGTATTGAGGGCAACCTGCGGAAAGCGGTACACGCCGTCTTTGTCCGCAAAGTAACTTTTCACTGCCAGCGTCTTCATGTTCTTCAGATAGACCACCGCTCCGGGAATGGGTTTTTCACTCTTGTCCCACACTGTCCCGGTCAGCATTTTCGAAGTTGGCTTGGTCTTCTTCTCTGACGGTGGGCCAGATCCGTTCAGGGGCAAGTTAATTTGGGCAGCGGCGCAACTAGTCAATACTGTGGCAGTCACGAGCGCCAGCAACAACTTTTTCATTGGGCACTCCTGCAGGAAGCCTACTTATTGGCCGGTGCCACTTGCGTTAGATGCAGTCCAACGGTCCTGTGTTCATTATCGTCGATCTCCACGGTAACTTCCGGCTTGGGCCGGCCTTTTGGGGTTTTGATATCGGCCTGAATGATGTAATCCATTTTGCCGGGAGGGACACGCTGGGCAAACTCGCCGTTCCTGTCGGAGACGAGTTCCCATTTCGCTTTTTTGTCGGTAGCTCGCCGGATCTTTACGGGGACGCCGCCCACAGGACGGTCGTCCGGGCCCCAAACAGTGCCGGAAATGAGGGCGTAGTCCTGCGCTGGACCTTTCTTGTTCGAACTAGACTGAGGCGAAGAATATGCTGCGCCCACCGATATGCCGCTGCCCAGCAGCAGCACCAGCAAAGACATGCGAGTGGCAAGTACGACGCGGCGTTCGCGATGCGATAATGCGGCGCGCACGCTACTCCTCTTCCTCTTCTTCACCCACCGGCTCTTCGTCTTCGATCCCTTCTTCGACGCGGCTCAGCTCCAGCGGCTCAACGGCAACGACCTCGAAATCGGTGCCGCACTCCGGGCAGGAAACGACTTCGCCCTCGTCAACCTCTTGTTCGTCGATGTCCAGATCGGTTTCGCACTCTGGGCAAATTACCATGGCCTCGTCCTCCGTTTTACGCGCGGCCTGAGCGCCAAGTAGAATCACTGCGACGGCCGCCCTTTTATATTTAGAATCTCTTGCTACCAGCGTCAAGTAATAGACACATGAGATGCACTGAAGTTTTGAAGGATGGATTTCCGAAATGAAAATGTTTCTTGCGGGAATAACGGTTTTGCTGTTGACATTCCTAGTGGCGCCGTTGCGCTGCGTCGCGCAGAATAATAATCTCACAGGTCCCGCACCTGACCCTCGAATCACCGCGGCGTTACGTGCGGTCTCGGCCCTGCGCATCCAGCAAACCATCGAAAAGCTGGTCAGCTTCCAGACGCGGCACACGCTGTCTTCCGACGTTCCGGCTTCCAGCGGCAAGGGCATCAATGCAGCAGCCGAATGGATCAAGAGTGAGTTTGAGAGCTACTCCAAAGCCTGTGGTGGCTGCCTTGAAGTCAAGACCGACGAGTTCGTGCAGGAGCCTGGGAACCGGATTCCCTCGCCAACCAAGCTCACCAATGTGTACGCAATCTTGCGCGGCAGCAATCCGGACGACGCATCGCGAATAGTGCTGGTGACGGGACACTACGACTCCCGCAACTCCGAAACCAACGATGCCACGGGCGCTTCGCCCGGCGCTAACGATGACGGCAGTGGCACAGCGGTCAGCCTGGAATGTGCCCGCGTGCTGAGTAAGTATAAGTTCCCCGCGACCATTATTTTTCTCACCGTCGCGGGCGAAGAGCAGGGGCTCTACGGGAGCGCGCATTTCGCCAAGCTGGCCAAGGCCCAGAGCTGGAATATCGAGGCTGTGCTCAACAACGACATTGTCGGAGGCGACAGGACTCCGGGTGACACCAAGCAGGATCCGCACACTGTGCGCGTTTTCTCTGAAGGCATTCCGGCTAGTGCGAGTGAGAGTGAATTGAAGCTAATCCGTGCGCTGGGCGGCGAGAATGATGGAGCTTCGCGCCAACTGGCGCGTTACATTGCTTCGGTATCGAAAGAATACCTGCCTGCGAAAGAGTTCTCTCCGCTGGTGGTATATCGTCGAGATCGCTATTTGCGGGGCGGCGACCATACCTCGTTCAACGAACAGGGCTTTGCGGCGGTGCGGTTTACGGAGTATCGCGAAAATTACAACCATCAGCACCAGAACGTCCGCACCGAAAATGGTGTTGAATACGGTGACCTGCCGAAATTCGTAAACTATGACTATGTGGCCAACGTGGCGCGCCTGAACGCGGCCACACTGGCTACCTTGGCTTCGGCGCCGGCGCCGCCGGCAAAGGTGCGAATCTTGACGAAAGCTCTGGTGAACGATTCGACTCTGGTGTGGGACGCGTCGCCCGGCGGCCTCGCCACTGGGTACCTGGTGCTGTCGCGCGATACCGGCGCTCCCGACTGGGAGCATGTGCAGGCTTTCGGCAACGTCATGCAGGCAAGCGTGCCGATATCGAAGGACAACGTGATTTTCTCAGTGCAAGCCACCGACGCCAAGGGACACCGGAGTCTGCCCGTTGTGCCGGTGCCGGAGCGCTAGGCGAAAGAGACGACGTAAGAACGGAGTCTTATGCGACGCGGTACAACCATGTCGTTGAGCTTTCCGCCGTTCACCCGGGCGGTGAAGCAGTTGCTGATCGCCAACGGCGCCGTCTTCCTGCTCATGGCTCTGCTCAGCTATGTCGCACCGAGGACGGAAGCGATCTGTCAGGCTCTCTTTCAACTGCGTCCCGAGAATGTCATACATGGCTGGATATGGCAGCTAGCCACCTATCTGTTTCTGCATGCCGGCCTCTGGCACTTCCTGTTCAATATGCTGGCGTTGTGGATGTTCGGGGCACAGCTGGAAACCGACTGGGGCTACAACCTTTTCATGCAGTTTTATTTTTTCTGTGGGATCGGTGCAGCACTGGTGACCGTCGCTGTATCGTTCACCGGGATTCTGCAAGCCAGTCCCTATACCGCTACCGTCGGTGCCTCGGGAGCGATCTTCGGACTTCTACTTGCTTTCGGCATCCTGCATGGGGATTCCGAGATCATGCTATTTCCGATTCCCTTTTTGATGAAGGCCCGGTATTTCGTCATCGGCCTGATTTGCATTGAGATATTTCTCACCCTGTCCGCCGCCCGCCAGCCAGGCGAATCCACAGCCTATATGGCGCACTTGGGCGGACTTCTCTTTGGTTACATCTGGCTGAAGTTCGTGCCGCGACGGGGCTTCGGCTTCCTGAGTTCCGAAAAATTCTACGGAATCCGCAACTCGTATTACCGCTGGAAGCGGAAGCGTGCGGCGCGGAAGTTCGAAGTCTACATGCGCAAGCACAACCGCACGGATTACAAACACGAAGATTATTTTGACGAGGACGGCAGGATGCGCGATCCGGAAGCACGCGACCGCCAGAAGAAAAACGGCGACGCTCGGCCGCCATGGGTCAACTGACAGCGACGCCTCTCTCAGCCTACTTTAACTCTTCCAAATGACAGATGAGCGCTGGAATGATGGATGCCGGAAACTAAATCTGCCGGTCCATGTCATCGGCGTCATAAATAACCAGCGTGCTCTCGTCCTTGACGATCTCAAGGATTGGCGTTCCCCCCGCATCCAGCACCGTTTTGAGTTCCCTGGGCATACGCGAAACCCTCCTGAATCAACTGACGATCAAGGGATCGGCACTGAACAGCGTCTCCAGATGCTCATAGACGGTTGGAATGGTGCATAAGCTGGGAAGCTGCTGCCAATAACGATGAACGTCAGGATCGATCTGGGCCTCGCTGCGCAGCTCCGAAGATTTCCAGCGACGCAAGTGAATGAAACGGTCGGGACGATCACCGTCGCGATAGAGCCAGTCGTTGCTGTATCCCTTGGTGTGCATCATCGCGTAGAACTCCCGCAGCATGGTAACAAGGTCCTCTTCTTTGCCGGGAAGTGCTTCCAGCATCGCGATCGACATGATTTCTTCTTCTGCCATGTTGTTCCCCTCAGACTCGAATGAAAATTCGCACTGCTACGGCGATCAAGTGGCCTGACTTGTCTCTTGATCGGCGCCCCGGACCTGGATCAAGCGCATAAAGTTAGTGGCACCTGACGAATTTTGTGTTCCCGCTACCAGGCCGAAAACGTCGCCGGGAGCGAGTACGTTCAGCCGCTTCAACTCTTCTTCGGCAAATTGCGCCATGCGCTCGACCGACAATCCCGCAGGACACAGTAGCGGCATGGTGCCCCACAGCGCATTCATGCGGTTGCGCACGGTCTCCGACGTCGTGAACGCGTAGATGTCAGCGGCGGGACGATACTTCGACAGCATGCGCGCCGTGGTCGCGGTCTCCGTAAACACGACAATCGCGCGAATTTGCAGCGCCTGCGCAGCGTGCGCCATCGATTCACAAATTGTCTCCGCCACGGACGAATGCCTTGCCTCGCGATGTCCAGGCTTCAACGGATTCGGCGTATGGGCCTCGGTTTCGGCGACAATGCGCGCCATCATCTCCACTGCCTCGCGCGGATACTTGCCGCTGGCCGTCTCACCCGACAGCATGACGGCATCCGTGCCATCTACCACCGCGTTGGCGACGTCGCTGGCCTCGGCGCGCGTCGGTCGCGGGCTGTCCGTCATCGACTCCAGCATTTGCGTGGCCGTAATCACCGGGCGGCGAAAGTCGAGTGCGCGGCGAATCACATACTTCTGGATCAGCGGAACTTTCTCAGGCGCGACTTCAACGCCAAGATCGCCACGCGCTACCATCACCGCTACGGCAGCGTCGAGGATGCCGTCGAGATTTTCAATCGCTTGGGGCTTTTCCAACTTGGCAATCAGTCCCACATCGCTGCGGTGCGCGGCGATGGCATTCTTCGCCTTCACTACGTCGTGGACAGTGCGCACGAACGAGATGGCGACCAGATCCACGCCCTG
>CAVQYW010000009.1:0-170309 GCA_963718395.1 uncultured Acidobacteriaceae bacterium | reverse complement strand
CGCTCATGCCCAGATGGGCCACGTGGTAAGCCTCATAAAACCGGTCGGTTGCTACTTTAACCAGGCTCGTATGCAGGCATTCATCGATCAGTAACTTGACCCTACGCGACACGCCGCAACTTGCCCTTCTTGCGCCCTACCGGCTTCGTCCCAGACCAGGGCTGTATCGGCGGCCGTCCGCGTCGAGGATGGGTGGTCGCGTAGATGCCTGCATACTCCACCATCTCGCGAGTCAGCGATGGGTACCCCTCCAGGATCTCGTCGATCGGCGTCCCCTGTTCGATCATGTCGGCAATCAGGTAAACGGGGATTCTCGTCCCACGAAACACAGGCGTGCCCGCCATAATCTCTGGGTCAGATTGGACCGTGCCCGAGACCTTTTCCAGGTTCTGAAGCTTGCTGCTCATTTTCCCTCTTGCCCCTCCCACGTCGATGATCAGCGCATCGGTGTACTTAAGTTGCTTCTGCTGTGGCTCGCTCAACACCCGGCGAAACACTTCTCTTCGCATGCGTAACGGCAGCCGCTTTAGACCCTCTGCATGAAGCTGCAAACAGAGTAAGCTGGCGTACGGAACATAGCGGCGACGCACTCCACCTGCGCGGACGATTCGAATTGGCACAGCGGCGTCTTCGATCGCTTTATTGACTGCCTTGACGGACAAACCCGTCACCCAGGAGGCTTCAGCCACGGTAAAATCTGCAGCATGCATGATGCTATTAATATACCCTGTGTAGGGACGAATTACCATTTGAGCCACTTAGCTACGAACACCCGCTTGTACTTCCGCACGTCATGCAGCGGTAGCAGGTTCCGCTCCGTACCATCAGCGAACCGCAGATGTTGCAGGCGGGCGCATCTCCCATCTGGATAAGTTCTCCGAGCGCTCCAACCGGATCCGTGCCATTGGCATCCGTCGCTGGCTGAATGGGCATCGGAAGGGCCTTGAACAATTCGCCCTGGTCACCAGTCAAGAACCTGAGTTCGAGCCAACGCGCGATGTAGTCCATAAGCGACTTGGCGTAGCCGATCTTTGGATTTCCCGACCAGCCGCTGGGCTCGAAGCGCATGTGGCTGAGTTTTTCGCAAAGCACGCTCAATGGCACGCCGTGCTGCAGGGCAAGCGAGACCACCGTTGCGAAGGCATCCATCAGCCCGGAGATGGTCGAGCCCTGCTTTGCCATGGTGATGAAGATCTCTCCTGGCAGCCCGTCCTCGTAGACTCCGACCGTGAGATATCCCTCCTGCCCGGCGATGGAAAAGTGATGGGTAAGTGCCCGCCGCTCGTCAGGCAAATGCCGCCGAACCGCGCGCGTGGGTTCGGAACGCTCTGAACCTGCGCTCTCGTTCACCGCGACTTCACTTTCGTCAATCGGGGTTATCCGATTTGTCGCTGCCATATCGAACCTCATTTCCCGCAAGCTGGGATGGCACATGCTCTGGCCGGCAATCCCCTTTGGACTTGCGATTGAAGGCATAAATCATCAGTGGCGTGCCGGTCGCTGCGGCAAGGAATGCACCGCCCGGGTTCATGTGCAGGCCGCCTCCGATCGTTACGAACAAAAACACAAACAGACAGAAAACCAGCGCGTAGTTCTTGACCTTGCTATGCATCGCTATTCACTCCTTCCGTTCAGCCATGTCAGGCTGTGACACTTCTCCGCGGCGCACGCCTGTTCCTCTTTCTTCTGCGGCGGCCTGACATAGTGGCAATGGAAACAGCCGTTGCAATGAACCGCACCGGTTATCGCGCGTACCACCGCTTGGCGAAACCGCTTCGGTATCCTGACTTCCTCCCCGGCGCGCGAATAGAACGTCGGCAGAACCGTGCCAGCTTTGTCCTTGTCCTTCCCGGACAAATCCAGATCCAAGCGACCATGAATGCCCCGAAACAGGAGTCTTGTTTCCAGTGGCGGCCGCTTTCCATCGTTGGTCGCACCCGGTCGATGCTGCGTAATCAGCAGTTCGTAGGTCCGTCCCTTGCGCAGCATCTCGACTCGCACCAGCACCGGCGCCACCACGACGGCATGTAAGCCGTTCACTCCGATGGCCTCCACCGGATGCAGCCACTCGATTGGCTGGCCATCTTCTTGGGTGAAAGTGACGTATCGCCCAAGTTCTCCGGCCGCGCCGCCCGACTCCAACCCGCGCACCACATAGCGTTTCGCCAGGTGCTGGTGTTCCAGGCTTACCGGCGAATGGGCGAAGATGCCTCGTTCTTTCAACACCCGCAACGCTTGCCGCGTTAGCCTCAGTCCCAGTACATCTGGCAATCGCTTCTGCTTCATGACAACAACACTCTCCTTGTCTCAGGCGGAATGCCGTACACGAATCGGGCAGCCGAGGGCAGCCCGAATCATCTCCTTGGTGCAGCCAGCCCAGCATTTGTAAAAGCGTGGGATCTTCGATCAGGATGGCCAGGTTGTCGCCGCTCCGGTCGTGTCCACAGTCCGCGCAAGAGGGACAGCGTGCGACGTAATTCCGGCCGACCTTCCGCACGGTACCCACGTGTTCCAAAATGCGGAATTCCGATCGTCCGTTCCCAGTTTTTCGTAGCGTTGAAGTGACCCTCTCCGGACGCGGCGAGAAATCCGGCTCTGGCCTTTCCTTGCCGGCGATGAACCTCCGCAGTTCTTCCTCGGTGACTTTTCGCAGACGGTTGAGGTATGCGATCTGGTCCTCCAGCGTGTAATCGGCGCCGTAAAACCAAAATCGGCGATTGGCGCCTCGGTGGATTCCCAGCGGTCCGCGAATGGCGTTGCCAAACTCTCCGGCGCCGATGGCGTCGTGCTTCGGAAACACCTCGATGCCGTCTGCCAGGCCCGAGCCTTTCACCGGCACTCCCAACCTCAGGGCAAGATCATGGATGTAGATTCGGCACTCCTTGGCCAGCAAGGGCGTTGCCAGGAAGATCCAAAGATGCCCACCGCGCTTGCTCATCTCCAGCGCCGGCTCCACCCTGTCCTGTGTCAGGTGGTACTGCAGCTTCAGCAAGTCCTCCATGGAGTTCTTGTAGTCGGCGTCGATGGCGACCCATTTACAGCGCTGGGTCGACGGGTTGATGGCGTACAGGCCGACCGTGATTTTGCCTTCCAGGTGTTGGCGGATGGTTCCCTCGGTCAGCATCAGGGGTATGTCTGTTCCTTTCTTGCTTGGCCGGAAGTAGTAGTGCCGCCCTGTTTCCGGGTGCGGCCGCATGGACTGCATCGTGTAGGCGCGGCGGTTCACGAACAGCCTTTGGTAATCCTCGACGACCTGCCGGGTTGCCGTGATTGTCGTTGCCATTAACTCGTCACCTCCTTCTGGCAATTTCGCGAATCCGCGCGCTCGTGTTCGCCATTTCCCCACACGGTTTTCGGATGTGGGTGTCGTTAGATAACCCGGAATATTTTTTCTGTCAAACGGCCGTCTCAGGCCGCATTCCGGGCATTACCACCCACCGCAAACCGGCGCGCCAAAGTCCTGGCCGCTCAATAAGATCGAGGAAGTTACAGTCCTTCAGGAGCATTTCGAGCTGGCTTACGCTGTACCCGCCGAATTGTTCGTCCTCGAAGTCCACGGCGTACCAGGTTCCTTTCTTGCGGTCTAGGACATAGACCGCCCCAGAATCCGGATCTCCGGGCACGAGCAAGAACAGCAGGACCGACGCCGGCAACTCGATCCAACGAACGATCTCGACGTTTTCGGCAACCTTTATCAGTGTGGCTATCGCTGTCTGCAGATCGACGCCGGGGTCGAGCTGCACAACGGGTTCAACCATCATTTGTCCAAACATTGCAGTGATCCTTTCCGGGCAGTCCGCCCAATTCGTGTTGTGTTGAAAGCCAAGACGCAGACCAATGGCGCACACCTCGGCTGACGCAGGAGGCAGCAAGTGCGCTAAGGGTCTTGTTTTGTTGGCAGTACTAGGGTTGAGAGTGGGTGAGAGCAGAAAGAAGATCGCTAAGCAGGACGATCTCTATATAAAGGATGCAAGTCGCACGCTCAGATTGATCACTACCCGGCGATGGCGCCGAAAGGTAGATGTCTGACCCACCAACAATGCCGCTGGTACCCCGGTTCGGCATCTCCCACATGCCGGCATCTCGGGAGTTTGCACGCGAGTGGCAGTTCAACGGTTTTGCCGACTTCCATGTAAGTCAAAGTCAAGAAGAAAACGCAAGGTCTCTGGGCGCGCTCGGGAGAGCGTGCGTTGGGTTGATCAGGATTCAGGGTTGCGCACGAGTGCCTCACGGCGGATGGTCCCCGCATCCGATGCAGGACCGGACATCCATTTGCTGTCTCGGGCTCGCCAGAGCCGTCACAGATGATTGAGTTTGTGTTCGCTGCCAGTCCCGAAACAATTCGTAATGAGCCTCCGGAGTAGTGCCCCTTCGCCCAGTCGGCAACCGGCGGGACCTGGCAGCCTGCGCGTTCATGTATCCCGATGTTTTTGCTTTTCCATTATCAGGAAAAGGTTCTTACGCAGCCGCTGTTCGGCTGAACTCTTCGGCAGGCACGAAATCCTGCTTTCTGCGCTCGACCGCGAGCATGTAGCTGACCATTTTTCTGGCAACGGCTAGCGTAGCGCGGTTCGGATTACCTCGTTCCAGTTCTCTGGCCCGGATCACGGCCAGCTCGGGTGACTCCCGCGGCGCCAGTTTGGCGGCCTCGATCAGCACGCGCTGGATATGCTTGTTCCGCTGCTTAGAGATCGGCATTCGCATCACCTTGTCAGCTGAGCTCTTTTCATCTCCGCAGAGCCCACAGTAACTGATGGCCTGCTTGATCGATGAGAACCGGGTGAAGTCGCCGATCTCAAGTGCCCACGTCAGCGCAGTGATCGGACCCACGCCCGGTACCGTCCTCAACCTCCGCAGCCGTTCCTTCAGCAGTGGATCTCGTTCCAGCGAACTGACCAGGGCGTAATCGAGCTTCTGCGACCGGCTGATCATGTCCCGGCTCAGCTTCAGCAGGGGCCGTATGCTCTCGTGCACGTCTTCGTTGGCTGTCATCAGCTCCGCGAAGTAGCCCACCTTGTGAAGTCGCTGCTTGTTGTAGCTGACTCCGGTCTCCATCAGCAGGCCGGACACGCGGTTCTTCATCTGCACCATCTGCTTGATTACAAGGCTGCGATAGCGAAGGGTGCGGCGCCGGTCGCGGATCTCGGTCGATGCCATGTGGCACTCGGGCAGGAAATCGCAACGCAAGCAATCGGCGATCTTGCCGGCATCGATTCTGTCGTTCTTCTTCTTGGCCGCAGCAATCGCGCGCAACATCAAAGGATGCGCTACCTTCACCTTCTCGGCATGCGGAAGCAGGTGATCGTAAATCCACCCAGTAAAGATCGTCGCTTCCATGGCGATGGTCCGGGGTTGAGGCATCGTTCGGATCCACTCATCCAGCTCCCGGCGGGTCGATCCAATCTTGCCTTCCTGATACACACGACCAGCCGCGTCCTTCACGCAATAGCTGATCGTCTTCTTGTGTACATCGAGTCCGATGAAGTACATAGTCTCTGAGGAGCCTCCGAGGTGTTCTCTGAATCAGCTCGGGTGCTGAGTTCAGCTTCTTGTAACACCTCGCGCTCCTCCTGGACTTAGCATTCAAACAATACGTCCAAGTGACTTCCCACGAACACGACTTGAACGAAGCCGCTGTGCGGCAGACGCTTCGCGTGTGCGTGTACCAGCATCAGCATGATCCCGGCATATTGTTGAGTCGCAGAGAAAGGAGATCGCTGTGACCCAACTTCGCAAGATGATGCTCGAAGAACTCGTGCGTCGCAACTACGCTCAGACAACCATCGACTGTTACGTCCAAACCGTCGCGCATTTCTCCCATTATTTCCACCGACCACCCGACCAGTTAGGTCCGGAACACATCCGCCAGTACCAGGCGGCATTGTTCACGGAGTTCAAGTTGGCGCCGAACACGGTGAACCAACGGCTCGCAGCCCTGCGCTTCTTCTACGTCAAGACTCTGAAAAAGGGCTGGAGTACCGCGGAGACCCCTTATCCGAGGAAGGTGTTGAACCTGCCGATGGTTCTCAGCCAAGAGGAAGTCGCACGACTGATCGACTCCGCGCGCACGCCGTTGCACCGCATTCTGCTGATGATTCTTTATTCCACCGGTATGCGCCGCGCGGAACTGACCCGCTTGAAGGTCACCGACGTGGACAGCCAGCGGATGGTGGTTCACATTCACGGCGGCAAGGGGCGGAAAGATCGCGACGTCATGCTCAGCCCCGTACTTCTCGCGGCCTTGCGCGAATACTGGCATGGACTGAAGCACAAACCATCGGACTGGCTGTTCCCGGGCACACGCGGCCATGCCGCTGAGTTTCCCATCTCCGTCAAGACGGTCTACCACGCATGCCAGCATGCTGCGCGCCGCGCCGGTCTCCAACAGAAGAAGGTTCACCCGCACAGCTTGCGACACTGCTTCGCCACTCATCTACTCGAGGCTGGGGCCGACCTGCGCACGATTCAGCTCCTTCTCGGACATAGCGATCTGGAAGAAACCACCATCTACCTGCACCTCTCGCAACGTCATATCGGCGCTACCGCCAGCCCTCTGGACGCGCTCTCTCTTGGAAAAAAACAAGAGAAGTAAATGAAGCGGCAGCAATGGGAGGTGGCCGATCTGATCCGTGTGGCCGGACATGATTTCATCGAGCAAAACCGCCACTGGCTTACAGCACAACATCTGAAGGTGCTGCGCGCCATCGAACGTTGTCGCACCATCGCTCTCGGTGGGCATTTGGATGAGTGTCCCCACTGCGGCTATCGCACAAGCTCGTTCAACTCGTGTCGCGATAGACATTGCCCAAAATGCCAGGGCAATGCCCGACAGCGATGGCTGGAAGCACGCCGTAACGAGCTTCTGCCCACGCCCTATGTTCATATGGTCTTCACCGTGCCCAGAGAACTTACCTCCCTGGCACTGCAAAACAAGAAACTCTTCTACGATCTGCTGTTTCACGCCAGCGCAGAGACACTGCAAACCATAGCCGCCGATCCCCTCCGTCTCGGTGCCGAAGTCGGATTCTTCAGCGTGCTTCACACCTGGACTCAGAAGCTCGAGTTTCATCCCCATATCCATTGCGTGGTTCCTGCTGGCGGATTGTCTTTCGATCACACGCAATGGATTCGTTCTCACTCTCGATTCTTTCTACCAGTCGACGTACTGAGTCCCGTCTTTCGCGGCAAGTTCGTGGCCGGCCTCAAGCGCGCCTTCTCCAGCCACCAACTGGCGTTCCATGGAAAACTGAAGCTACTGGCTGCCCCCAAGGCCTTTGCCGCATTCCTCCGGCCATTGTTCCGTCATCCATGGGTGGTCTACTGCAAACCACCCTTCGGAGGTCCCGAACATGTTCTGAAGTACCTGGGCAGCTACACCCATCGCATCGCCATCTCCAACCACCGCCTGATCTCTTTAGACCAAGACCAAGTCACCTTTCGCTGGCGCGACTCCGCCCATGGCAACCAAAAAAGAACCCTGACAATCTCGCTTACGGAGTTCTTGCGTCGCTTCCTGCTCCACGTACTTCCGCACCGTTATGTCCGCATTCGCCACCAAGGCTTCCTCGCCAACCGACGACGCGCATCCGTCCTGCCCCTCTGCTTCGCCTTGTTGACGACCGCATCAGCACAGGTCCCGACTGCCGCTCGCAACTCTTCGCCTCCCGCATCCTGGACCTGCCCTCATTGCGGCGCCACCATGGTCGTTATCGAACGCCTCACATCTGCCCAGCTCTTCTTGCGCTCTCCGCCGCAACCAATGGTCGGCAAAGCATCATGACGAACCTGTTCACAGCTCGAACCAACTCCGTGTTCCAGCACGCTCCGGCTTCGTGTGCCTCCGATCGCGAAACACCACCCTTGTCACGAGTCTTTCCCTCGAATCCAACCCGCCTATCCGCCCATCCTTCCCGATCACACGCGCCTTCGGCGCACGCTTGCTTCACGAAAACCTCGCCTTTGCTCACAACCTACGTGTGAAATCGCATTGAATACCCATGGGTGTGGAAGGCTTCCTTCAAGTCGCTGTATCAAAAGCGTACCGGCGAACCGCATCAAACCCGCTCCTGCGGCAGCCTGGCGCCGGTACGCTTCCGATACAGCCCTAGGACTTCTGGACAATCTGGAGAAAGTATTTCGCCGATCTACTCTTGCTCAGGGGTACTTACGATATGGCGATTCACATTCGCTATTCGAGCTGATCAGTTGAAACCGTTGCAAGTCGCCGAAATATTGAGATTCACTTCTTAGACGCTCGAATCGAGCGGGCGCACTTCCGCCCGCTCATAAGTCTGTGATGTCCCCAGAACAAGGGCCGGACCGTGGCTATCATACAAAACGACCTTCAGTTCTTCTGGCCTTCAATCTCGGCTCGTCAGGACGCAGAAAAGATCGTTTTCCCTTCCTTGATGGTTTCGACCACCTTGATGTCGCGGATCTTGTCGACCGGGGTCTTCATCGGGTCGGCGGTGATGATGACGAAGTCGGCGAGCTTGCCGGGCGCGATGGAACCGCGCCGCGATTCCTCCCGATATTCCCAGGCCGCGTTGATCGTCATGGCCTTCAGCCCGCGATAGGGGTCAATGCGCTGGTCCGGTCCCAGCACAAAGCCGGAGCGGGTGGTGCGCGCCATGGCCGTCCACAGCACCATGAACGGATCCAGCGGGGTCACGTTGAAGTCGGTGTGGTTGGTGGCCTTCAGGCCGAGGTCCATGGCCGACACCATCGGGCTGATGAAGGCCGCCCGCTCCTCACCGAGGTTTTTGCGATGCACGTCGCCCCAGAAGAACACGTGCATAGTGAAGTACGACGGCGTCAGCCCGATCGCGGCATATTTGGGGAGGTCCTCGCGGTGTTGCATCTGCGAGTGGATGACGATGGTGCGGCTGTCGTCGCCGGCCTTGATGCCGGCGGCTTCGGTGGCCTTGATGACTTGCTGGATGGTGCCATCGCCGTTGGCGTGGACGAAAATCTGCAGCCCCGCCTGGTGGGATGTGTCAATGAGTTTGGCGAAATCCGCGTAGGGCAGCGTGCTGTTGCCGTGCCAGTTCTTCTGGCCCTGCGGCCCCCCGGTGAGCAGAGGCTGAAGGTATGAGGCGGTCTTGCCTTGCACCGAGCCGTCCTGGGTAATCTTGATGCCTTGCAACTTCAGGCGGTTGTTCCACTGGCCAAACGGGAATTCCGGTTTGTTCATCCACTGGTCCATCTCGGAAAAGCCTGGCAGCGCCACAATATCGATGAACAGCCGGTTTTCGGCTGCCGCCTTCTGCAGCAAGCGAATGTCTTTGGTGTGGGTGTAGCCTTCGTTTGCAGTGGTGAACCCATTCGAGGCATACATCATCTGGCCCGGCTTCAGCAACTCCAGCATTTCGGCTTCGCTAGGCTGCGGCAACTTGGCGAAGATCGGCAGGAAGGCCGTTTCCATCAGCAGACCCTCGGGCTCCTTGCCGTCGGGGCCGCGGGCGATCACTCCGCCCGCCGGGGTCGGCGTGTTGCGATCTACGCCCGCCCATTCCAGCGCCTTGCTATTCAGGACGCCCCCGTGCAGCGATACGTGCGTAACCATCACCTTGTGGTTGGGGAACGCGGCATCAAGATCGCGTCTGGTCAGCGGGCCACCTGTCACCATCGAGTCGTCGTAACCCCAAGCGAGAATCCAGCCGCCGTCGGGAATCTTCGCCTTGTCCTGGTAGGCCTTGAGCGCCGCGATGATAGCGGGAACCGTGTTGCCCGGACCGACCGGCGAGGGCGAAACATTGACCTGCTGCGACAGTGTCGGCGCATTGATGAAGTGGCTGTGGGGATCGACGAAGCCCGGCAGCATGGTCTTGCCGCCGAGATCCTTGATGACGGTGTTGGCACCCTTCTGCTTCATCGCCTCGGTGTCGGAGCCGGCAAACACGATCTTGCCGCTGCTAACAACTACCGCTTCGACGTAGGTAGGCTGGTCGCCCTCCATTGTGAGGATGGGACCGCCGTGAATGATAAGGTCGGCACCCGAAGCGGCCGACTTGGACTGGTTGCAACCAACCAGGGCGAGTGTGATGGTGAGGACTGCTGCGAGGCGAGTGCGCATAGGCTCCTTGTGTTGGGTAGTCAGTTTTAAAGGTGGCCTACGACTCTATTGCACTGGTGGTGTTACTCGCAACCCTCGTATAGTTGCTGATAGGCTGGTTGTATCCGCATAGCCGAAAACCCAAGCGTCATCCGGCAGAGTGCTTGCCCTCACCGGGAATCTAGGGTCCGACCACGCTGTGCGGTCTGCCAACCGCAGGTTGGCCAGAAACCTCCCGCGAATTCGGCCAGCATCCGATGACGGCACGGCACGCCAACTTGACGAGAAACGCCCTACCCTTTCTTGTGACTAACGGCGTGTCGTCCGCTCTCAGTCGGAGGGTTGCCGACTATATACTGATGTGATTTGCTTCCGGATTGCCGACCATCCAGGAGCTGGCGCGAGTTTGCTTCTACACTCCGGCGCCTATCATTGCCTATCCACGTTCCCAGCTCAGGCGGTCTACTTGCCGGGCTCGTGGGATTTCAGAATCCGTAGCACTGAGAGTATTGTGTTCCAACTGCGCGTCGTCGCCGGCGCCCCAAAGAGCCTGTCGATCTGGCCGAGATAGCCAATCGTTTTCATCTGGCGGCGGTACACCCCGTACACGAAACGATTCTTCGAGCCAATGATTCGCACCAGCCACTCCCCACCTTCGGGAAGAGCAATCGGAAAAGAAACTCTGCGGCGTCCAGCCACCGACAGGATGCTTACAAATTGAACAACATCTGCGGGCGGTGGCTCAGTTCCAAACGGATTGTCCATCTCTAGTCGAATCAGATCACTGCCGTCGCACCAAGCGATTGTTGTTTCAAACGGCAGCTTCCGGCGCAATTCGGCAAGGAACTTTGCGCGCAACCCAGGTTTGCGAACGACAAGCGTGCCTGCGGCGCCCACATTCACGGCATCGTAGATGCCCAGTTCTTTGGCGAGCACGCTCGGACGAAAAGCCCTGTGTCCTCCAACGTTGATACCCCGGAAGAAAACGATCAAAGCCATGCTGCCCATTGTTGCAGCACCGAAGTATCGAGGAGAAGCGGAAGCGGTCGAGCCTGAAGATAGATAACGTGTAGTCGCGCAGTGGTCACACTTCCAGGTTGTCCAATGGTTCTCACGCTCATGGCATTACCTTCAGTCATTGATTCGTGCCATGGCCGCCTAAATAATGGAAAACATGCGATGCCCTCACGGCGTCCAAATTGTGCCGGATACGAACGGCGCTTCTACCGCGCACCGCGTGGTTCTACCCGCGCGGTTGGAAGATCGCTGCAAAGCCTAACTCAGCAACTGATGGTGTTATCATCTCGGCTGCCGGAAAACAAACGGAATTTGCGGCCAACCCCGAGTATTCCGCGAGTGCACGCTGACATAAAGGCATTGAACGTTACTCGGGATTCATCCGCGCAGCGAGAAGGAAATCATCCATGCACGACCTTCCCAAACGAACAGCTCTTTCAACTATCCTGCTGGCGGCTGTGGCACTCTTCTATGTCCTTCCTCTGAATGCCGGGAACGAGGGGAACACGCACCTCGGTTATTACCGCTACCCGGCGATTCATGGCGACACCATCATCTTCACGGCAGAAGACGATCTCTGGTCGGTGAGCGCGAAGGGAGGCGCCGCGCGACGGCTGACGTCAAATCCCGGCAAGGAAATCTACCCCTCCATTTCCCCAGATGGAAAGACTATCGCGTTCAGTGCGGAATATGAAGGTCCCCTGGATGTTTACACCATGCCAATCGAAGGGGGGCTTCCGCAGCGCCGTACCTGGAATGGCAAAACAGTAGTGGCCGGCTGGACTCCCGATGGGCGCGTACTCGTGCGCACCGAACGATACTCGACTCTGCCCGATCCGCAACTCATCGCCATCGACAGCAGTGGGCAACACGAAATCGTTCCTCTGGCTCAGTCTGCGGAAGGCGCGTATACGCCGGACGGTAAAACACTTTTTTTTACGCGTTACAACCGACAGTCCAGTCAGACGAAACGCTATCAGGGCGGGACGGCGGAAAACATCTGGCGCTATGATGCCGGCTCCGAAGCGGTGCTGCTGACCGGCGACTGGAAGGGCACTTCGCATAATCCGATGTTTTGGAATGGGCGCGTGTACTTCCTCTCGGACCGCGATGGCGTCATGAATATCTTCTCGATGGACAGAGACGGACACGACCTGCAACAAATAACGCATCATCGCGGCTGGGATGTGCAGTCGGCGTCCATCTCCGATGGGAGGATCGTGTATCAATGCGGCGCCGACCTCTGGCTGCTGGACTTGAACAACCATCAAGATGCAATCATCCCCATCACGTTGGTTTCTGACTTCGACCAGTTGCGGGATCGCTGGGTCAAGAAACCGCTGGAGTATCTTACGGGCGCACATATAGCTCCGGACGGCAGTGCCGCCGTTTTTACGGCGCGCGGGGAAGTGTTCACGCTGCCAGCTGCTACGGGACGCATTGTCAAGGTTGCCGGTACGCCCGGAATCCGCTACCGCGAAGCGCGCTACATGCCCGACGGCAAGAGCATCATCGCGCTTTCCACGCAGAGCGGAGAAACCGAGTTTTGGAAGTATCCGGCCAACGGAGTCGGCGCGCCTGAACAATGGACCAGCGACGCAAAAGTTCTGCGCTGGGAGGGCATCCCGTCGCCGGATGGACGCTGGCTTGCCTACCGTGATAAGGACCAGCAGCTATGGCTGTACGACACCACGACTAAACAGACCAAACGCATCGCCCAATCTATGGTGGACGATTTCTCCGATCTCACCTGGTCGCCCGACAGCCAGTGGCTTGCCTACGTGGAAGCTGCGACCAATACCTTTGCCCAGATCAAGCTGTTGAATACCAAGACTGGCGCTATTCAAGCGATCACTTCCGACCACTACAACAGTGTCAGTCCGGCCTGGAGCGTGGATGGCAAGTGGCTTTACTTCCTTTCGGACCGCATGCTGAAGACGACTATTTCATCGCCTTGGGGCCCCCGCCAGCCGGACCCGAACTTCGATCGTTCCATGAAGATCTATGAGCTTGCACTCACGACCGGTCTGCGTTCCCCATTCGCCCCCGTGGACGAACTTCACCCCGATGCGGCCAAACCGGACGACGCGAAGAAAGACGATAGCAAGGTCGACGAGGCAAAGAAGGAAGATAAGAAGGAAGACGACAAGAAAGACGAGGCCAAATCCGACAAGACGTCTGCGGCGAAGAAGGCTCCTCCCGTGGTCAGCATTAACTTCACCGATCTCTCCTCCCGTCTGGCCGAAATCCCAGTTCCATCGGGAAATTACTCGTCGCTGCAAACTGCGGAGAAGCGCTTGTGCTGGCTGCAGCGGGATGAAGATGTCCCTCCGAAGTTGGGGTTGCAGTGCGTGGATATTGCGAACAAAGCCGATCCGCCGGAGATGGTATTGAACGACGTGAAAGTCTATGAGATCTCGCTGGATCGCAAGAAACTGCTGGTGCGCAAAGAAGACGATTTCTACATTCTTGGGTCGGACGTGAAAGCGTCTGCTCTGGCCGACCCCAAAGCGCTGCCCAAAGCCAAGATTGACATGTCCCGCTGGACCTTTGCGGTCACTCCGCGGGCGGAATTCCACGAACTTTATCTCGATGCCTGGCGCCTAGAACGGGATTATTTTTACGACCGTGGCATGCACGGTGTGGACTGGAATGCGATACGCGATCATTACCTTCCGCTGGTCGATCGAGTGGCAGACCGCGATGAACTGAATGACGTCATCGCCCAGATGGTCAGCGAACTCTCGGCCTTGCATATTTTCGTCTTCGGTGGCGATTTCCGACAACCATCGGATCAGGTGGAAATTGCCACTCTCGGCGCCGTTCTGCGCCGGGATGAGCAGGTGGGTGGGTTCGTGGTGCAGCATATCTACCTGCACGATCCAGACTTGCCCAACGAGGCGCCTGTAGCTCGCCAAAACTCTGCGCGTACGCAGAATCAATGAATTGGAGGCGCACCTGCCAGGCGCGCTGTTCGCTATGATTCCCTGATGTTTGCGTGCCTTCGACATCTGCTCGGCTGGGTCGTCTCCGTCTTTCGCTCCCGAGAAGAACTCCTCTTGGAGAATCTCGCCCTTCGGCAACAACTGCTGGCTCTGCATGCAAAGCGACCTCGCCCTCGACTGAGTTCCGTCGACAAGTTGTTCTGGCTCGTTTTGCGAAAAGTTTGGTCTGGCTGGAAGAGATCGTTGATCCTTGTCACACCTGAGACCGTGGTTCGCTGGCATCGGGCAGGGTTTCGGCTGTATTGGAGTTGGATCTCGCGCGCCCGACAGGCGGTTGGAAGGAAGCCAATCAGCAGGGAAGTGCGCGAACTGATCTTCCGCATGGTCGCAGAAAACCCAACTTGGGGAGCGCCTCGCATCCACGGGGAGCTCCTCAAACTGGGTTTCGACATCTCGGAACGAACGGTTTCTCGCTGGGTGAAGCATGCGAACCACGATCCTGATCCAGCGCGGCGTTGGCTAGCTTTTCTCCGTAACCATCGCGAAGCAATTGCTGCTATGGATTTCTTCACCGTGCCGACGCTGACCTTCGGGGTTCTGTACTGTTTCTTTGTCATCGGCCACGACCGACGGAAGATTCTGCACTCAATGTTACCCGTCAGCCAAACGCCTTGTGGATCGTACTGCAGCTGCGCGAAGCTTGGGGATACGATCAGCCACAACGGTTCCTCATTTTCGACCGAGACGCGAAGTTCTCTGCCGACGTCGTCTCGGCCGTCAAACAGAACGGCACGGAACCTGTCCGAACGGCTTTTCGAAGTCCTTGGCAGAACGGCGTCGCCGAGCGATGGGTTGGGAGTGTACGTCGGGACTTGCTCAACCACGTGATCGTTGTGAACCAGCGACACCTGAGAAGATTGCTGAGAGACTATGTCCGCTATTACCACGAAGACCGGACTCATCTCGGATTGGGGAAGGACACGCCAGCGGTCGAGTTGCGGCGTCGACAGCCCCCGAGCGCTAGCAAGATCATCTCCTTACCGCGACTTGGCGGGCTGCATCACCGCTACGCGGTTGCCGCCTGAAATTGTGACCGGCCGTAAATCTCTTATGGCCTAAGTTGCGGAGGACGTCCGGGAGTGCCGCGTCTTCCGTTTCGTTCAGCTTCTCCAAACTGCTGTTTATGCCCTCAGGCGATCTGTGCCTCCGACTTGAACTGACGCAGGCACATTCCCAAATGATGGCGATCAATCGCCTAAGACCTATGTGACTTTAGTTTTGGCGAACCACACGCCTAGCCGCAGACGGATGGTGGCGGTTTTTCCAGCGCCGACATTCAACTGGTAATGCGCCGCAGACTTCGTGCCTGTTTTCGCGGGATTGACCGCATTGTGATTTCCGTTGACCACATGCAGTCTCCAAAATCCTGAACAGACCCGACCTCTGCGACGATATCTGCGAGAACACGATTCCTTGGCTTACTGTGGTCCAAGGGATGATGGCATTATATTTTCCCGATTGATTCATGCGGATAATCGCGGGGATGCAGGCTCTGTGCCATGTCGTATTCGTCGTCGAGCGACACGTCGCTTTCAAACCTCGGCAGTAACCTCTGATGGCGCGAAACCACCGTTCCGCTCGGGGCGCTGTGTTTCGCACTGCGAACCGCCTATGACACATTGACACATTCAAGATGTCGTCCGCATTCTTTTCCGCGCACGTGTTGCTAATCCGGACTATTGCGTCATGAGTGTCATTCACATGCTCCTGCTTAGAACACGGACAGAACACGGACAGTGAGAAGGGGCACCCTAGAATGAGTGCCCCTAAGTTATTGAATCTTTGGTTGCGGGGGGTGGATTTGAACCACCGACCTTTGGGTTATGAGCCCAACGAGCTACCAGACTGCTCCACCCCGCATTTCGATAATACAAACATGTCAACATCCGGTCAAACAGGCCGCGCCGAGTCTACAACCGGATTTGCGTCAGATGATAGGCTGACTGCATGACCGAACAGCCGAGGAACAGCAAGTCCGATAATCCGGCGGTGATTTGGGCGCGGTATTCTGAGATTGCGTTCATCATTCCTGCCGCGGTTGTTGTTGGATTACTGCTCGGCAAGCTGTTGGATTACTTGTTTCACACGCACTGGTTGTTCTTGGGCGGCATCATATTCGGCGCGGTGGTGGGCTTTGTGCAGATGATTCGCATGGTCACCCGGACTAAGGACTGAGCTATCGTTTTAGATACTCGTGGGGTGCCCCTAACATTCCCAAAGTGGGAATGTTCTATGGGAAACAATCAGTGGTGAGCTGCCTCCGGGCGGCTGTGAAGCATGGATCAAGTGGAACTCGTTTTGAGGAGTGCAGCTATGCGCCGTGTCTGGACTCGAGCATTCGTGGCTTTTCTGGTCGTCGGTGTCAGCGCCGGTCTGAGGGCTCAACAAGTCCAAAGTACGTATGCGGACCTCTCATTGCCGGGCAATTGGCAGCCCGCGAAGCAGTTCGCTTCGGCGCAGTTCGGGTCCGATGTCTTTTACGACTCGAGCACAGGAGCGCTGCTCCAGATCAGCCAGCAGGCCGGAATGCAAAAAGTCGGCGACATCGCCAAATTCTTCGGCGGGGTACATGGGCCCAGCAAAGAGGCCGCGGCCGGAATGTCGTCAGCCGAGTTTCCGTTGCCACTCGTCTACACAGAGCGGGCTTCGAAGGATCTCGGGAAGGGCAACAAACCCCCTAAGCTGTGGGAACTCAAAGAAGGTGAAGGCAATCCAGTATGGTTCTATGCCTCGCAGTTATTCGACGACTATCGTATGCGGGATGTGGGCGGATCAGCGGAAGTAACCGAAGAATATCCTAGTGTTCGAGTGAACCAGGCTGAGCAGCGGCCAGTCACCGGCGGCGACGTTCTGGTGTTCGAGGTAGAGACCGAAAAGCCAGCTGGTGAGCCTGCGCTGAAGCGTTTTCGCATGCCCGCAGGACTCAAGGACCAGAAGATACGCTACGGGTGGGTGCAATTTGCCCCGGGCGGCATTGCTTCGGGTCAAGGAGTGCTTTCTGTGGCTTATGCCGTAGCCGCCAATTCGAATCTGACCATCGACGAAGTAGCCCAGCAAGTCAGCACGGCGAAAATTAAGTCCCAGTAGCCGTACCTGAAGGCGGCGGTTCATACGATAAAGTGATTTCGACCTATGTCTTCGAGCGGTCCTCCCGTGCCCGTCAGCCCAGCCGACAAGTTCTATGATGCTGCGTTGGGACGGATCCGCCGGTTCATTCTCATTCTTGGCGCGATCGGCATCGTTATATGTGTGTTCGAGTTCGGCAGGACGGTTGCCGCTGGTTTCATCCTCGGCGCCATCATTTCTTATGTGAACCACACCTCGCTGGAGCGAGTCGTCTCGGCACTGGGAGAGCGCGTCACGACGGGCCAGAGCCGCGAACGGGGAGGCACCATCGTGGCGCGAGCGGTATTTCGCTACGCCGCAATCGCACTGGGTGCGTATGTTATATTTAGAGTTTCCCAGGCAGCACTTTACGGCTTTCTGGCGGGTATTTGCCTCACGATAGCCGCAATGGCCTGTGAGACCGCGGTAGAAGTATACGGCGCGCTACGGCGCGGATTTTGATTTCCTAATCAATTGAATAACATGCGGCCGGGCTAACCTCCGACGCCTAAGCAAGAGTCCGGCAATCATAACTTCTTGAGAGTACGACCTTTATGCCTGAGCAACTGTGGATCACCGCACTCCTTAACAAGTACCTCGCCGGCGTAGCCAATGGGATTTTAGTTATTTTTCACCTGCATTCGCCTCACCCGGAAGCGCCCATTCCCAATTATGTAGCCATGCAGTTCGTGGTGTTCGTGTTCTTGCTGTTGGTCTTCGCTGACGGTGCGTTCGCGGCTCTCGGTGGAGAACCCCGGCTACTTGCAACACGTTTTCGAGAGCATCAACAGCATGATCAGCCAGCAGAGCCATGAGGTCATCGGCCACGGCTACGAGCGCTACACCAATTACCTGGTAACGCTGGGCATCTTCATCCTGACGTGCAATCTGATCGGATTGATACCAGGATTCGAAGCGCCGACAGCTGTCCCTTCGGTACCGCTGGGCTGCGCCGTGGTGACCTGGATTTACTACCACTTTCACGGAATTCGTCGAGAACGGACCAGGCTACATCAAGCATTTCCTGGGTCCAGTGTGGTGGTTGGCGCCGCTGATGTTCGTGATTGAAGTGGCGAGTCACCTGGCGCGAATTCTTTCGCTTACCGTCCGTCTTTTCGCCAACATGTTTGCTGGCGACATGGTGACGCTGGTCTTCTTCTCGCTGTTCCCAATCGCCATTCCGGTGATTTTCATGCTGCTGCATGTGGGCGTCTCGTTCATTCAGACGTATATTTTCGTGCTGCTGGCGACGGTGTATATCGGCGAAGCAGTGGCGCACGAGCACTAAAAAGTTTGCTGCGAGCGTGAGGGCGTCTGCACGGTGATGGCGTCAACCACCCACTGGCAGCATTTCATAAGGAGAAAAACGATGCGGAAACTAACGATTGGAATCTTTTCGCTGCTGGCCATCATGATGATGACCATGCCGGCGTACGCGCAGGGCGGAGCCGCTGCTGCAGTGGTACGAACTGGGTTGCTCTAGCCTCGGGCTTCGGCATGGCGATCGCCGCCGGCCTGGCCGCCCTGGGCCAGGGCAAAGTCGGCGCCGCTGCCTGTGAAGGCATGGCGCGCAATCCGGGCGCACGTCCTGGAATTCAGCTCGCGCTGATTCTCGGCCTCGCGTTCATCGAGTCGCTGGTGCTGTTCACGCTGGTCATCATCTTCGCCAAGGTCGTCTAGTTTCGGCTTCGGCAAAATCAAACGCCCTGTCATCGGACAGGGCGTTTTACTTTGTGGAACCTAGTTGTTGCGGTAGCTTCTACCTGACGAGATCTTGCGCCGCCCGAATGGCGTCATTCAGCACGCGGTTGGGAAGTACTCCGAGGTAGATGGTCACGATCAGGCTGATAGCCATCGCCGCACCAAGACCCGCGGGAATGCGTGCCACAGGAGCCTCAATCCGCTCGTCACGCATGTACATGTACACGATGACGCGCAGGTAATAATAAGCCGCGATAGCGCTGTTGATCACACCAATGATCGTCAGTCCAACCAGATTCGACTGAAGGGCTGCCGAGAAGACGTAGAACTTGGCGAAGAAGCCCCCGGTAATTGGAATCCCGATTAGAGAGATGAGAAAGATGGTCAGGGTTGCGGCAAGAATAGGGGAGCGACGCCCAAGGCCGGAATAGTCGTCAAGGGTCACATAGCGTTCCCCCTTGCCAGATAGGTGGGCGACAATGGCAAACGCTCCGACGTTCATGGCGGCATACGAAGCCGTATAGAAAATCGCGGCTGATATACCGGTGGTTTGGGCAGCCGCGAATGCGACCAGCAGGTATCCCGCGTGCGCGATCGATGAATACGCCAGAAGCCGCTTAACGTTGTTCTGCACCAGCGCGCCGATGTTCCCGATCGTCATGGAGAGGGCGGCCGAAACCCACACCAGCCAGAACCATCCGGGAGCGCCCGTGGCAAACAGAACACGCAGAAGAACCGCAAACGCTGCGGCTTTCGGACCGGTCGACATAAATCCTACGACTGGCGCAGGTGCGCCTTCGTATACGTCCGGCGTCCAAACGTGGAACGGCGCCGACGCGACCTTGAATCCCAGTCCCACAAACATCAGTGCAACCGCCAGATAGATCAGCACCGACTGCTGGGTTTTCAATACCTCAGCAATGACATAGACGTTGGTCGATCCGGTCGCTCCAAAGATCATCGCGACGCCGTACAAAAAGAAGGCGGTCGCGAAGGAACCCAGCAGGAAGTATTTCAGCGATGACTCGGCGCTTTCCGCCGCGCGACGGCGAAAGCCTGCAAGGATGTAGCTGGAAATCGACGAAATTTCAAGTGCGATGAAGATGAGGACCAACTCAACTGCCGACGACATCAGCATCATGCCGACCGTAGCAAACAGCATCAGCGCGTAATACTCACCTGCGTTGATCCGCTGCACCTCGAGGTAATCCAATGAGCTGAGGATGACGACCAGCGCAACCAGCAAAACGACAAAATGAAAGAATATGCTGAAGGCATCGACCCGCACCATGTTGAAGAATGCGTTGCCGTAGAACTGGGTCTGGTACGCAGTGGCGGCGAGGCCGGCGAGTACGCCCACGAGGGCAATGTACCCGAGCGGTTTCTTTGAATTCTGGGTTGGGATAACCGGATCGACCACCATGGCCAGAATGCCGAAGATGCTGAGCACCAGCTCAGGAAGAATCCGGATGTAGTCAACGGTCGGAATCATCGTCCGATCACCTGCAGGAGGGCTTGAGTAATATGCGTAGTCGCGGGCGCAGATGCCTGCACTCCGTTGAAGAACTGCCTAAGCGAGTAAGAGACCGACGGATCTATGAATTGCAGCCACAGGTTGGGAGCGACACCCATCACTAGCGCGGCCACGACTAGCGGCCACATCGAGACACGTTCGCGCGCATCCATATCAGTCAGGTTCTTGTTCGCGGGGTTGTTGATCTGTCCGTAGAAGACCCGCTGATACATCCAAAGCAGGTAGCACGCGCTCCAGATAACTCCAGTGGCAGCGAGAATTCCGTACACCTGGCGTGCTTGGAAGGCCCCGCTCAGAATCAGAAACTCTCCGACGAACCCGTTGAGCAGCGGCAAGCCGACCGACGACAGCATGATGAACGTGAAGAACGTCGCATATACCGGCATCGGGGTTGCTATGCCACCGTACTCAGAGATCTCGTAAGTGTGCCGACGATCGTAAATCATGCCCAGCAACATGAACAGCGCTCCGGTCGAGATGCCGTGGTTGAGCATCTGGTATACCGCGCCGTCTACGCCAATCTGGGTAAAACTGAAAATGCCGAGCACCACGAAACCAAGGTGACTCACCGAGGTGTAGGCGACCAGCTTCTTCACGTTGGGTTGCACCATCGCAACCAAGGCGCCCGAGATAATGCTGATGAGTGCCAGGATGATGATCCATGGCGCGTTACGCTGCGCTTCGTCAGGGAAGAGTCCGACGTTGAAACGGAGCAGGCCATAGGTGCCCATCTTCAGCAGCACGCCTGCCAGCAGGACGGAACCCGCAGTGGGCGCTTCCACGTGAGCATCCGGCAGCCAGGTATGCAGCGGGAACAGCGGCACCTTCACGGCAAACGCCACGAAGAACCCCAGGAAAAGCCACTTCGACGCGGTGGCGAAGCCTTCGATCTGTCCGTTTTGAATTGCGCTTTGGATGGTGACAAAGTCGAAACTTCCAGTGTGCGCATACAACCAGAGAAGGGCCGCCAGCATGAACACGGAAGCGATCATGGTGAAGAGGAAGAACTTCACCGCCGCGTAAATCCGTCGGCCATGCCCATAAATACCGATGATAAGCGCCATCGGTATGAGCGTCGCTTCCCAGAAGAAGTAGAAGAGAAACAGGTCGAGCGCGACAAACACGCCGATCATTGCCGTCTCGAGCACCAGCATGAGGATGAAGAATTCCTTCACCCGGTCGTGTATCGACTTCCAGGAAATGAGTACGCACAGGGGTGTGAGGAAGGTCGTTAGCACAATCAGCCAAACAGAAATCCCATCAATGCCGAGGTGGTAATTGATGGCTGGGTGCGATATCCACGGAATGTTCTGCTCGAACTGGAAGCCGGCCTGGCTGTGATTGAAATACCAAGGCAGATGCAGTGAGGCCAAGAGCGTGACTAGCGAGATCCCCAGCGCGAACCAGCGGATGTCGCGATCACGTCGCGGAAAGATGACCAGCAGCAAGGCCCCGAGCAGCGGCAGGAACGTCACAATGGTGAGGATGTTGTGATCGACGTAGTTCATCGCACACCCTTCCAAACCATGAAGGCGATTACGACAGCCGCTCCGAAGGCGACCCATCCGGCATAGGAGCGTATGTTGCCCGATTGCATTTGGCGCACGCCGTCCGAAATATCTTGGGCGCCTACAGCGCTTTCGTTTACGGCACCATCAATCAGAGTGGCGTCGATGCCTTTCCACAGGATGTTGGTCGACGCCAGGATAATTGGCTGTATGATCGCGGCCCCGTAGAATTCATCGACTTTGTACTTGTCGAGAACAAACGTGTAGAGGCCGCCAGCGCTCGCCGCCATCTTCGCCGGAAGGTCGGTGCGCTTGTAATAGAGGTACCAAGCTCCGAGGAAGCCAAGGGCGGCGGCACCGACTGAGATCAACATGAAAGCGATTTCGGTGCCTCGCTCATCTTCGTGACTAGCAGGTCCAGCTTCGGCTGCGGAAGGCGCGGGAGCATAGGTGGTGAAGACCGGGTCAAGGAAGTGATCGAAGTGGTCGGAACCGCCAAGTGCAGCAGGCACTCCGACCCACCCGCCAACGAACGACAGCAGGGCAAGGATCATGAGCGGAATAATCATGACCATGGGACTCTCATGCGGCGTTCCGTGGGCGCCGTGCGCGTCGTGGCTGTCATGCCCGTGATGCGCATCTTCCGCCTGCGCACCGCGATACTCGCCGAAGAACGTCATGAACCACAGCCTGAACATGTAGAACGAGGTCATGGCAGCGGCGATGAGCCCAATTAGCCACAAGAAGTGGTTCCCACTTGCCCAGGTAGCCCACAAAATCTCGTCCTTGGAGAAGAACGCAGCCAGGGGAGGGAAGCCGGCTATGGTAAAGGTAGCAATCGTCATGCACCAGAACGTCTTGGGCATGTATTTGCGCAGGCCGCCCATGTGACGCATGTCCTGCTCGCCGCCGAGACCGTGGATGATGGCTCCCGCCGAGAGGAACAGCAGCGCCTTAAAGAAGGCATGGGTCATCAGGTGAAAAATGCCCGCACCGTAAGCTGCAACGCCGCAACCCATGAACATGTAGCCCAGCTGCGAAATCGTCGAGTAGGCCAGCACCTTCTTGATGTCGGTCTGCACGATGCCGATCGATGCCGCGAAGATCGCCGTCAGCGTGCCGACGATGGCCACCACCGCCAGCGCGATCGGCGCACGGTTAAACACAGGGTTGGAGCGTGCCACCATGTACACCCCCGCCGTAACCATCGTTGCGGCGTGGATCAGTGCCGAGACCGGAGTTGGGCCTTCCATCGCGTCCGGCAGCCAAACATACAGAGGAATCTGGGCAGACTTGCCGCTCGCTCCTACCATCATCAGCAAGCCGATAGCGGTCAATAACCCTGCGGAAGCTTCGACGGGATACGCCGCAACCGCCTTGAATACTGTTTCGTATTGCAAGCTTCCAAAGTGCTTAATGAGCAGAAACAGCGCGATCAGGAATCCGAAATCGCCGACTCGGTTGGTGATGAAAGCCTTCTTGCCGGCATTCGCCGCCGAGTCTTTCAGGAACCAGAAACCGATCAGCAGGTACGACGCGAGGCCGACGCCCTCCCATCCGACAAACATCAAAAGGTAATTGTTCGCCAGGATGAGCGTCAGCATGAAGAACATGAAGATGTTGAGGTAGGCGAAATAGCGGTAGTAGCCTCCCTCGTGCTCCATGTAGCCCACGGAGTAAACATGGATCAGGAAGCCGACGCCGGTAACGACCAGCAGCATCACCAAAGAGAGCTGATCGAGGTAGATGCCGTACTCGGCGGAGAATGTGCCCGCCGTCATCCACGTGGCGTAACGCTCGATATGGGGGATCTGGTCGGCTGGCAGACCCGCGAATTGCACCGCGACCCAGAGTGCGTAGGCGAAGGCCGCAGCCGTCGATCCCAGAGCGATGGCGTTGATCACCCTCTTGGGAAAACGCTTACCCAGCAGGCCATTGATGGCGGCGCCGGTGAGCGGTAACAACGGAATGATCCAGAGATGAAGGCTCATAGTTTGAGAAGGTTCACGCGATCAACATTGAGTGTCTCGCGCGTACGGAAAACCGAAATTATGATTGCCAGCCCTACTGCGGCTTCGGCCGCGGCCACTACCATCACGAAAAATACGAAAACGTGCCCGCTGAGCATCCTTAATTCTGCCGCAAACGCAACGAAAGTCAGGTTCACAGCGTTCAACATCAACTCGATCGACATAAAGATGGTGATGATGTTGCGCTTAATCAGGAAGCCCGCAACCCCGCACGCAAAGAGCAACGCGCTTAGAACCAGGTAATAAGAGAGAGGGACCATCTACTCCTCCCTCCGTGCCAGTACGACGGCGCCCAAAATCGCAATCAGGATAAGAATGGAGGTCACCTCGAAGGGAAGCAGGTAGTCGCGGAATAGCAATTGCGCAACCGACCGCGGGTTCCCGAAACTTTCCGTGCCGCTCATGATCTGCGGTCCGCCGATGGAAATGCGGTCGAGTCCGGCGTAGTGGATGATCACCCAAACTCCGATGGTCAACCCCACAATAAGACCCGGGACTCCCAACATGAACGCCACACGGCTGGTATGCGGAAGGACCTCTTCTGCGCCTGCGTTCAGGAGCATGATGACAAAGACGAAGAGCACCATGACTGCGCCGGCATACACGATCACTTGGACCGCCGCGACGAACTCAGCCCCCAGAAGCAGGTACAACAGCGCGAGCGAGCCCATCACAACGATCAGCGAGAGGGCGCTGTTAATGGGATGCTTCTGCACCAGCAGATTAATCGCCGCGCCTATACATACCGCACCGAAAATGAAGAACAAGACAAGGTGCATGATTTTCACTTTCCCGGCACCGACTTACGCACCGGGACGGATCCTCCGAGTGTCTTCGTTACTTCAGCGCCACGACCAAGGCGGTGACGAGAATGTTTGCAATTGCCAGCGGCAAAAGAAACTTCCAGCCAAAAGCCATCAATTGGTCATAACGGAAGCGGGGAAGCGTACCTCGGACCCAGATGTAGATAAAGATAAAAGCCAGTACCTTTGCAACGAACCAGAAAATCGGCAACACGGCCTGCAATATCGGCGGACCAAATACCGGACCTGACCAGCCTCCGAAGAACAGCACCGTAGCCAGGCACGCGACAGTAAACATGTTGGCGTACTCTGCCATAAAGAACATGGCGAACTTCATGGAACTGTATTCCGTGTGATAGCCGGCCACGAGCTCCGTTTCGGCCTCGGCCAGGTCAAACGGAATGCGATTGGTCTCGGCGTATGCGGCCATGATGTAAATGAAGAACGCAACAAATTGTCCCGTGAAGATGTTCCACTTAGGGATAAAGCCGAGGAAGGTGCCTGACTGCGAGTTCACAATGTCGCGCAAACTGAAGCTGCCGGCATAGATCAGCACTCCGATCAGCGACAGGCCGAGAGCGATCTCATAGCTCACCATCTGCGCGGTTGCTCTGAGGCTACCGAGCATCGAGTACTTGCTGTTCGACGACCACCCAGCCAGCGCGACTCCATAGACTCCGATCGAGGTCAGACCGAGAATGATCAGCAGTCCGATATTGACGTCAGCAATCTGCAAGGGCGTGTGAATGGAACCGATCGTGACCCAGGGACCTATCGGAATCACTGCAATCGAGGTCAGTGCCATGGTCAGCGAAAGAATCGGCGCAAGCAAGTACAAGGTCCTATAAGCAAAAGGAGGTGTGATGTCTTCCTTAAAGATAAACTTTAAGCCGTCGGCGAGCGGCTGCCAAAGCCCAAAGGGTCCGACTCGGGAAGGTCCCCAGCGATTTTGTAGGCGCGCCACCACCTTGCGCTCCGCCAGTGTGGTGTATGCCACGCCGGTCAGCAGAACGAACATGGCGATCACGATCTTAACGAGTGATACGAGTATGTAGGTTCCGATAGTCATCGAATGAGTGCGTTCTCGCTGTTTCGTTTCGCGCGGCGGGCCGCGTTAGGTTACACTACAGCTACTTGCGATGAACCTGCGCTCGACAGCAGCGCCAGAAACTAGTCGGCCGCGACTTCTTGACTGGCCGGCGTGAATCGATTGCGCTCCATCACTGAGTTCAGCGTGGTTGAGAAGCGCCCCAACGTCCCCGAAGTGAATAGCGTGTCTTTTGCGGGCAGCACGAGTTTGGGATCGCCCATACCCGCCGCTCCCGCGATCTGAACCAGTTGTGTGTGCTCGTCTTGGCCCGCCAGCAGATTCAGCCGCGAAATGTCATAGCCGGGGACAAGCCGCTGAATCTCATCCAGCGTGACAGTAGGATCAAATGGGCTCATCTTGGGCTCGAGATTCTGGGCCGCCAACCAAACAGCCTGCTGGTCAGACTCGCCCGACTGCACTCCACGGCTCTGTCCCATGTCAGCGCGCACACCGCCGCCCACAAATGTCACCAGCTTGCCCACGTCGTACCCCATGGCTTGCGCGATCTTGACGATGCACTCAAAATCACTTCGCGTGCCAGCGAAATCACCAGCTTTCTTCAGCACTTGCAGATCCCCCGCCGTGTTGGTGAAGCTGCCGCCCTTTTCGTAGGCGTTAGCCACGGGTAACACCACATCCGCGACGGCGGCCGTCTCCGTCAGGAACATATCCTGCACCACGACGAATGTCTTGGACAGTGCGAACGGGTCAAGGCCATAGCGCGCGATTGGATTCGAGCCAACCACGTACAGCGCTTTCAGCTTGCCCTCTTTCGCGGCCTCAGCCATCTGCAACAGATTCAGTCCGGCGGTCTTGGGGATCTCGTCAAGCCAATTCACATGAAACTTCGTAGCACTATCGACCGGTGCATACCCAGGCAACATGTCCGGATACAGCCCCATGTCAGCCGCACCGCGCGAATTAGCATAATCACCAAGGCAGAGGAACTTCGCTCCCCGCGGCAACCCGAATGCGACCAGCGCAGTGACGTCCGCTCCGCGCAGCTCCGACCCAAAGACAATGACCAGCCCCTCTTCGGCCTTCACCTTGTCGCGCAGCTCGTTCAGTCCTTCGCGGGTCAGCAAAGGAGACAAAATAGACTCAGCAACGCTGTCGTCCCCGCCGAGAAACTTCACAAAGCCACCTTCCGTGCCGGGTGCGATCTGCGCGAACGCCGTCGCCTGATGTTGGAGCTTGATTGGGGCTGAATTCACCACGTACAGCTTGGCTCGATGCAGGCGCACATTCGAGCGAATCTGCCACGCCAGCAACGGATGCTGCTCGGTAGGATCATTTCCGATTAGCAAAATCGCCGGCGCATTCGCAACGTCGCGCATCGACGCCGTGGCATTTGCCTTTCCCGCCAGCGCCGAAGCAAAAGCAGGGAAGTCGGCGGTGCGATGGTGGTCAATGTTGTTCGTACCCAACACCAGGCGCGCGAACTTCTGCAGCAGGTAGTTTTCTTCGTTCGTGGTGCGGTTCGAACCGATCACGCCGACAGACGACGCTCCCGATGTCCCCAGCGCATCTTTGAACTTGGAGGCGATGAGGTCAAACGCCTCGTCCCATTTTGCCGGAACGAACTTGCCATCGCGCTTGATCAGCGGTTGGCTCAGTCTCTCGGTGTTGTTGGCGAAGTCGAATGCGTAGCGGCCCTTAATGCACAGAAAGTCGCCATTAACGCCACTCTTATCGCGATTGTCGCCCCGCACAATTTCCATGCCGGTATCGGCCCGTCGCACACCGAGGGTGGTCTTGCAGCCATCGCCACAATGCGTGCACACCGTACCAACGTGCTTCATCTCCCACGGGCGCGTCTTATAACGGTACGCTCCCGAGGTCAGTGCGCCGACGGGACAAATGTCGATACACATCCCGCACTCTTCGCACTCTAGGTGGTCTTCCTTATTGGGCGCAATAATCGAACTCGAGCCCCGGTTCTGAATTCCCAGCGCCCAGACGTCCATGCCTTCGCCGCAAACGCGAATGCAGCGGTAGCAAAGAATGCAGCGCGGCCGATCGAAGAACACGACAGGAGACCATTGCTGCTCGTCGCGGTGGTTCTTGATATCCATGAACTTCGATTCGGCTGCGCCGTACTTGAAGGTCATGTCTTGCAATTCGCATTCGCCGCCGGCATCGCACACCGGGCAATCCAGCGGATGGTTCGCGAGCAACAGTTCAAGCATCGACTTGCGGGCCTGCTTGATCTTTTCGCTCTCGGTGGTGACCACCATGCCTTCGGCCACCGGAGTGGTACAGGCGGTCTGCATCTTGGGCATTTTCTCGATTTCCACCAGGCACATGCGGCAGGCGCCCTGCAGTGAAAGGCCTGGGTAATAACAGAAAGAGGGCACCTCGATGCCAGTGCTTTTGCAGGCTTCAATCAGCAGGGTTCCCGCAGGAACGGTGAGCTTCTTGCCGTCAACAGTGAGGGTTACGTCAGCCACAGTTTTCCTTAGACCATCGCCGGCTCCGTGACCTTTTCAAAGGGACACGGCTTGCCGTCGAGGTGGTCCTCAAATTCTTTGCGAAATTTCTGTACGTACGAAATGATGGGCATCGCTGCCGCATCGCCCAGCGGACAGAACGTGCGTCCCAGCATGTTTTCTGCCAGGTACCTTATGTTGTCGATGTCCTTGGCCACACCGTGCCCCGCGTGGAAACGGGTCAGCGTCTTCTTCAGCCAGTCTGTGCCCTCGCGGCACGGAATGCACCATCCGCAGCTCTCGTGCTGATAGAACTTGATGACGCGCAGGGCGAAACGCACGATGCACATGGTCTCGTCGAGGACGATGACGGCACTCGATCCCATCATCGAGCCGGCCTTGGCCATTCCGTCGTAATCGAACGGATAGTCAATCTCATCTGGAAGCAGAATCGGTACCGACGAGCCGCCCGGGACGACCGCCTTCAACTTGCGCCCGCCCTGAATGCCGCCCGCCACCTCGTAAATCAACTTCTTGAAGTTGTAGCCCAGCGGCAGTTCATACACGCCCGGTTTCTCCACGTTGCCGCTGATGCTGACCAAGTGGGTACCACCGTTCTTGGGCGTGCCTAGGTCCGCAAACCACTGACCGCCGCCGAGAATGATGTGGGGTACGCTGGCTAGGGTCTCGACATTGTTAATCACGGTCGGGCAGCCCCAGAGTCCCACGACTGCAGGGAAGGGCGGCTTAATTCGCGGTACACCCCGCTTGCCCTCAAGCGACTCCATCAATGCCGACTCTTCACCAACCTCGTAAGCACCTGCGCCGGAGTGGATGTGGATGTCGAGGTCCCGCCCCGAACCAAAAATATTCTTGCCGATGAAGCCGCGGGCGTAGGCGTCTGCTACGGCCTTTTCCATGATGACGACGAGATACCGGTACTCGCCGCGCAAATAGATGTACCCCGTTTTCGCACCGATAGCCAGCGAGGCGATCATCACACCTTCTATGACCGAGTGCGGATCGTGCTCGAAAATCAACCGGTCCTTGCAGGTACCCGGCTCGCTTTCGTCTCCATTGCACAACACATATTTCGGCTTCGGCGACTGCTTGGGAACGAACGACCACTTCAGCCCCGTCGGGAAGCCGGCTCCGCCTCGGCCGCGAAGGTTCGAAGTCTTGACCTCGTTGATGATGGCGTCCGGCTCCATGGCGAGGGCCTTCTGCAGCGCCTTGTAGCCATCGAGCTCAAGATAGCGGTCCAGGTTGGTTGCGCCCAGGCCGAAACGCTTGGAGACGACCTTCACTTCATCGGGATGTGAGACCAGGTAAGCCATCGCCTACTGCTGTTCCTTCTTCTTGATTCCGTCGATCAGTTCGTCAATCGTTTCCGGCGTCAGGTTCTCGTGATAGTCGTAGTTGACCTGCATCGCCGGCGCCCATGAGCACGCGCCGATGCACTCTACTTCCTCCACGTGAAACAACCCATCCGGTGTCGACTGCTTGTTGCCAACGCCTAGCTTCTTCTTGCAATGATCCAGAATTTCTTCGCCACCGCGCAGCATGCAGCTTACGTTGGTGCAAACTTGGAAGTTGTACTTGCCAATTGGATGCGTCCGCATCATCGAGTAATAGCTGATGACGTTGCGCACTTCGAGCTCGGTGAGATCGACGCGCCGCGCCAGCTCAGCGATTGCTTCGTCGGTAATGGACCCCAATTCGTCCTGCGCGTAGAGCAGAATGGGCACCAGCACCGACCGCTTCGTCGGATAGTGCGTAATCATCTCGGCGAAGCGTTTTTCCAGTTGTTCAGAAAATTTCATTTGAGCTATGAGCTTTCAACTGTGAGTGCAACTTATGAAACGTAAAGCGTATGAATCACTGCCTACCGGTCACAATCCCCTAAGACAATATCAATGCTTCCGATTGCTGCCACGACGTCGGCAATCAACCGGCCCTCGCACATCTTCCGCAGACTCTGCAAATTGGCAAACGAAGGCGAGCGCATATGTACGCGGTACGGTTTGGCTGTGCCGTCGCTCACCACGTAATAGCCCATTTCGCCCCGAGGCGATTCAATCGCCTGGTAAACCTCTCCCGCAGGCACAGTGAACCCCTCGGTGACAATCTTGAAGTGATAGATGAGGGCCTCCATCTGGGTCTTCATCTTCTCCCTGTCCGGCAGCACCACCTTCGGTGCATCTGCCTTAACCGGACCTTCCGGAATGCCCGCGAGTGCCTGGGTGACGATCTTCTGCGACTCACGTAACTCGGCTACGCGCACCAGATATCGTGCGTACACATCGCCATCGTTCGAAACCGGCACTTTAAACTGGAAGTTCTCGTAGCCCGTGTAGGGATCGTCCCGCCGTAAATCGACATCGATACCGCTAGCGCGCAACGTCGGCCCAGTGGCGGCCAAGGCAAGTGCGTCTTCACCGCTGATGTACGCAACTCCCTTGGTGCGCATCACGAAGATGGGGTTCTGCGTCAGCAAGTTTTCGTATTCGTCGATGTGTTCCGGGAAGGCGTCGATAAACTTCTTCACCCGTCCAAAGAAATCCAGGGGCGGTTCGATCGCAACTCCGCCAATGCGGAAGTACGACGTCATCATGCGCTGGCCCGACACCGCTTCGAACAGTCTCAGTATCTCTTCGCGCTCGCGGAAGCAGTACAAGAACACCGTCATCGCGCCGATGTCCATGGCGTGTGTGCCCAGCCACACCAGGTGCGAGTTGATTCGGGTCAGCTCGTTCAGCATCACTCGCAACCATTGCGCCCGCGGAGGAATCTCCAGCCCCAACAATTTCTCGACCGCCAGGCAATAGGCCAGGTTGTTGGTCATGGGGCAGAGATAGTCGATACGGTCGGTCATCGGCACGACTTGCTGATAGAACTTGGCCTCGCAGGTTTTCTCGATTCCCGTGTGCAGGTACCCAATGTCAGGCATGATCCGCACGATGGTTTCGCCGTCGATCTCCAACAGCAGGCGCAAAACACCGTGCGTCGACGGATGCTGTGGCCCCATGTTGATGACCAGGGTCTGGTCCGTCGCCGCATCGAGAACCGGAGTTGGAGTCATTTCGGCCATGGTCTACCGATATCCCTCAACGGGGTAATCTTTGCGCAGCGGATGTCCTTCCCAGTTGTCGGGCATCATGATGCGTTTGAGATTGGGATGTTCCTGGAAGCGCACGCCGAACAGGTCGAAGACTTCACGCTCGAAGTAGTCGGCGCCGGGCCAAATCGGCGTGAGGGAGTCTACTCGCGCGTCATCACCCGAGAGGCGCACCTTCAGGCGGACGCGTTTCTTTGTGACCGTGGAAAAGAGATGATAAATGACTTCGAAGCGGGGGGCGCTGGGCGTCCAGTCTACACAAGTGACGTCGGAGAGGGAGTCGTAGCGAAGTGCCAAATCATCCATCAGCGTGTTGCATGCCCCACGTAGCGAGGTCCGTTCGACGTAAATCGACAATTCTTTGCGGTCGAACTTAGCGCCTTCAACAGCGCTCGCATTCCACGCCAATAGAGCGGCTATTTCGGCATGGCTCTTTAGCTGCTCAAGATCGGTTACCGCCGGTTCAAGCGCCATGGTCAGATCCTCTCCGCCGCGCCCTGCTTGTTCCAGTCGATGACGCCCTTCTTCCAGATGTACCAGTAACCGGCCAGCACAATGCCGATATACACCAGCATCTCCCAGAAGCCGAACATTTTCAGGTCTTTGAGCAAGATGGCCCACGGATAGAGGAAGACTGCTTCGACGTCGAACAGGATGAACAACATGGCTACCAGGTAGAACTTCACCGAAAACCGCTGGCGGGCGTCACCCACTGGTTGCATGCCGCATTCATATTGCGACATTTTTACTTTGTTGAACTTGTGTTGGCCGATGAACCAGGAAAGAGTCACCATCGCCGTTGCCAGCCCTCCGGCCAGAACGACGTGGATCAGCAGCGGCAGATATCGTGCGAAATAAGAATCCGGCATGATTGCGCTAACACTTCACATTCGCCATGCTACTGAGGCGGGTAACTCATTGAGTTTATTTTGCGTTATCGCTCATGTCAACCAACGCGCGGGCAGCATTCACGCAGCTTTCATGACGCAGTTGAAAACCTCACCGCGGTTTGCATGCAGCGAAAAATTCGCCACAGAAAATCGAGCGCATCTCCGTCCCGCCGCCAACAAAATGCACGATTTCCAGCCGATCCGACTCGTGTAATTGCGTCTCCGACCACTGCGCACGCGGCACAATTTCGCGGTTGAGCTCAACCGCCACGCGGTCACCCTTCATTCCCATTTGCTCGATGAGTTGGGCCAAAGTGATCGCTTCGGGACTCTCTTTCGCTTCACCGTTCACAAATAGCTGCATGTCAGAAATGTATCGCATCAACGGCGCGGAACAAATTACAGGATGCCTGCGTATTCCACAGAGACGTGTCGAGCTTCGCCATCGAAAGACCGACCGAACAACGCCGCGGGAAAGCCGTCGGCGTTTCCTTGCTGGCTGCTTATATCGCGATATACGCTGCGACCTTGTTGGCGATGGTCCGTTTCGGAAAGTTCGACCCATCAGATTCTCTGGGCGTGTTCGCTGTGCTGGGTGTCGGATTCTCCTTCGCAGCATGGCTCCTCACAATCGGAGTGACGCCGCTGCCATACCGGGTGCGTGAGCCGCGCAGGGAATCGGTGATGCTGCTTGTCTACCTTGTTCCGCTCGCCGCCTTCATTGCCTACGGATTTTCCGCCCTCCACAGTTTCGTTCCTAGCGAGCCCGCCGACTCGATCGCCATACTCATCGCCAAGCTGGCGGCCTTTGTGCTCCTCCCCGCGTGGATCATGATGTCCCGCTTCGGATACAAGCTTCGAGCCTTGGCGCCACTGTCGCTGAAGACCAGTCACTTACTCGTTGTCCTTGGAATGTCACTCGTCTTGCTGATCTTTCAGTCAGTAGCAGGGAAAGGGTTGCGCGACATCGCGGACGCCCAGGTTCCCGGCGACAAATTGCTGCTAGGCATACCATTCGTATTCCTTTGGTTGGTGCTTGACGCCGGAGTGGTCGAGGAATTCTTCTTTCGCGTTCTGCTGCAGTCACGCCTTTCGGCGGCTTTGCGCTCCGAGTTGGGCGGAATCGTTTTGATGTCTCTTATATTCGGACTCGTCCACTCACCCGGTCTTTATTTACGCGCCAGCGCCACCCAAGAGGGCTTGTCTGCGCATCCGTCACTCCTGATGGCGGTTGGGTATTCAATCGTCATTACCTCCGTTGCCGGATTCTTTCTCGGTGTCTTGTGGGCGCGCACGCGTAATTTCCTCGTCCTGATCTTGGTCCATGCTGCTACTGACCTGCTCCCCAACACGCTTCCCACCCTTCGCGCCTTTCACATCCTGAAGTAAGTCTTGCACCGGTTAGACGCTCCGATTTACTCCTCCCCGCATCTGATAAAAATCGCAGGTCACGAGGCAATTGTCCTTTCCACCGCGAATGGGTTGACGTCAGTCAGGATTTCGACAAAGATTCTCCGGCATAACGGCACGCAGAATTCCTTCGCGTTGAGGAGACTTGGCAGCCACAGCACAACCAGTCAGCGGAGTCACCGTATCGCGTCCGCAAACCAGTCCCTGGATGATCGCGGTCGCGGTGATGCTCGCGACGTTCATGGAGGTACTCGACACCTCCATCGCAGCCGTGGCCTTGCCTTACATAGCAGGTAGTGTCTCGGCAACGAACGACGAAGCCACATGGGTATTGACCAGCTATCTGGTAGCAAACGCGATCGTACTGCCGGCTTCCGGATGGTTCTCCATCAAGTTTGGACGCAAGCGCTTCCTCATCACCTGCATCGCGATCTTCACCGTTTCATCTTTTTTCTGTGGAGCGGCGACGAGTTTGGGGTTCATCTTGCTGGCCCGCGCCCTCCAAGGCGCTGGGGGCGGAGCGTTGCAGCCGTTGTCACAGGCCATCCTGCTGGAGAGCTTTCCTCCGGAAAAGCGAGGGCTCGCCATGTCGGTCTTCGCTCTCGGCGTAGTTGTGGCGCCGGTACTCGGTCCAACGCTAGGTGGATGGCTGACCGAAACCTACTCGTGGCGCTGGGCCTTTTACATCAACATTCCCGTCGGCATCTTCGCCGTGATGATGATTGCCCGCTTTGTCGAGGACCCGCCCTACATCAAGAACGCCATAGCAGGGAAGTTTGATGGCATCGGCCTCGGTCTGCTGGCCGTTTGGCTAGGCGCCCTGCAAATCGTCCTCGACAAAGGACAGGAAGACGACTGGTTCGGAGCCGTTTGGATCCGCTGGGCGGTCGTCGTCATGGTAGTAGCATTCGTTTTGTTCCTCGTTCGGGAGTTCACTCACGATAAGCCGTTGGTAAGGCTCTCTGTTTTCAAGAACCGCAACTTCGCCGCGGGGTGCCTGCTCATCTTTCTTTTCGGGGCGGTAGTGTACGCGTTAGTTACGTTGCTGCCCCTGTTCTTCCAGGAACTCCTCGGCTATACGGCCCTCGCGGCAGGACTGGCGGTGAGCCCACGCGGCCTCGGCTCGCTGTTCTTTATGCCGGCGATCGGCATTCTCACCGACCGCTTCGACAACCGCTTCCTTGTCTGTGCCGGTTTCATCTTTACAGCGCTTTGTAGCTTCGCGCTCGGGAGGGCCGATCTGGGCATTTCCCAATGGTCACTGCTTTGGCCGATAGTGTTCAGTGGGGCATCCATGAGCCTGATCTTCGTTCCTCTCGCCGCTACCACTATGGGCACTCTGCCCAACGAAGAAATCGGCAATGCCAGCGGACTTTACAACTTGATGCGCAACGTGGGCGGCAGCGTCGGAATCGCTGTCGTGAACACCTTGCTGGTCCGCCACGAACAGGTGCATCGCAGCTATTTGGTGCATTCCATCAACGGTGTGAGTCACACTTTCCAGGACCAATACCAGGCGCTCATGGCTTTTCTTGCACAGCACACGAACGCCGAGACTGCTGGACTGCAGGCGTACAAGATGTTTGAGCGCTCGGTGGACCAGCAAGCAGCCTTGTTGTCGTACGTGGATGATTTTCGCTACCTTGCGTTCCTGTGCCTCCTCTGCGCTCCAATCGCATTTGCCATGAAACGAGTACGCGGACGGGGCAGAAGCTCCGCCGCACATTAAGGACTGACACAATTTCGACAGCATTCATTCCTTACGTAGGGACGAGCCTATGACCGCCGAACAGTTTCGAAAGCTGGCGCTGAGCTTCTCGGAAAGCCAAGAGAGCGCTCACCAGCATCATCCCGACTTCCGCGTGCGCGGCAAGATCTTTGCCACGCTGGGTTATCCCGATGACACACGGGCAATGGTCAAGCTCACTCCCGAGCAGCAGGCAGACTTTGTTCACGATTATCCCGAAGTATTCCGGCCCGCGAACGGAGCCTGGGGCCGTCAGGGTTCGACCATCGTTTTCCTTCCGAAGGCCCGCAAGGCGATGCTGCAACCGGCAGTCGAGGCGGCGTGGCGAAATGCAGTCGCTGCGTCGATCAAGCCAAAGAAGAAGCTAACCCATTAACCCTGCGGCGCACTCACAACGGGAACGATCTCGAAGCTCGACGTAATCCGAAATGCCGGACTCAGCGAACGATATACCGGGCAACTTTGCGCATAAACTCCGTGAACGCGCTCCATAGTCTCCCTCACGGCTTCCGGTTCTTCAGCCTGCAGGCTATGCGTAACGTGCACACGTTTGATGACCAGCACTCCGCCTTCGTTTTCGACTTCGCCTCGAGCTTCGCAGCTTAGGCGCCCATCGCGGGCGTTGATTTTGCGCGCATCCAGCGCGCCGGCAAAGGTGCCGAGCATTCAACCACCCAGGGAAGCAATCACGTAGTCGATGGTCGCGGCATGGGGCTCAGGCAGCCGGCTCTCATCAATGCCGTAGTGCTTCGCGATGCCGCCATGAACGCTGAACATCACGGGTTGCGGCTCCCCGGGAAGAATCGCTTTGCGCAGGGGGCCCTTGATGCGCTCTATATGCACGTTCGAGACGTAAGCCACTTCAGACATGGTGTCTCCTTCTTCTCGGCCATGATATCTGACGAGTCTCCCAACCCCACTCTCTTAGTCGAACCCCCGATATCCCAGTGCTATAATCAGTGCTTGCCCAGCACGTCCGTGCCTCTCCGACGCGGACGTATTCTCATGCTCCGAAGTCGGCACGATGGGCATCCTGTAATCATTTACCTAACGAGGTCTGTTTATGTCCGGCCATTCCAAATGGGCGACAATCAAGCACAAAAAGGGCGCGCTCGATGCCAAGCGCGGTAAGATTTTTACCCGTCTCATCAAAGAAATCAGCATGGCGGCCAAAAGCGGCGGGGATGTTGAAAAGAACCCCCGTCTCCGTACCGCTGTAGCTGCTGCCAAGGCCGAAAACATGCCGGCGGATAACATCAAGCGGGCCATTCAGCGCGGCACCGGCGAGTTGCCCGGCGTCTCCTACGAAGAAATCACCTTCGAAGGCTACGGTCCCGGTGGCGTTGCCATCCTGGTGGAAGTTTCGACCGATAATCGCAACCGCACTGTCAGTGAAATTCGCCATTGTTTCTCCAAAAACGGCGGAAACCTTGGCGCAGCCGGATCGGTCGCCTACATGTTCCACAAGAAGGGTGACATTGTCATCCCGAAGGCCGCCGCCAAAGAAGATGATCTTATGAACCTCGTCCTCGAAACCGGCGCCGAGGACCTGAAGGACGACGGCGAAAGCTGGGAAATCCTCACCGACCCCTCGTCTTACGAGACCGTTCTCGAAGCGGTAAAGAAGGCCGGCATCAAGCCCGATGTTGCCGAGATCGGTATGATCCCGCAGACCTACACCAAGCTCGAAGGCCAGCAGGCGAACACCATGATCCGCCTTCTCGAGGCACTCGAAGATTCCGACGACGTGCAGCACGTGTACTCCAACTTCGACATCGACCAGAAACAGTTGGAAGAGGTCGCGGGGTAGGGAAGCCGTCAGCTTTCAGCCATCAGCTCTCAGCTAAGACATTTGCCTCGGCCGCTCTTCGGAGCGGCCGTTGTGCGTATGACTCCTCTCGCCATCCAGACAGTTACAATAATGCGAGCATGACTTCTCTCCCGCGGAAATCTCATCGACTCGCTTTCACGTTCCTGCTCCTTTTCTGCGTTGGACTGCTTGCCTGCAGCAAAAGCGAAGCTCCGGTCCCGGCGAGCACCAGCGAAGCGAACGCCGCCCCAGCCCCGGTACAGAGTCCTACTCCCGAGCAATCGCAGGCGACCCCAACACCTTCCGGGCCTGTTGAGCACGTCAACTCGACCCGCGCTTTTCAATACGTGAAGGAGTTTGTCGCCATCGGCTCCCGCAAGCCCGGAAGTCCCGGGCATGCAAAAGCCGAGCAGTTCATCCTCTCCCACCTCTCGGGCGACAACGTCGAAGTTGATTCGTTTACCGCAAATACTCCAGTAGGGAAGTTTCCCGGCAAAAACATCATCGCCAAGTTTCCCGGCAAGAAAGACGGCATCATCGTCATTGCCGGCCACTACGAGACGAACTATCCGCTACCCAACGCGTTCGTCGGCGCCAACGATGGCGGCTCGACCACTGGCCTTTTGCTTGAGCTTGCCAACCAGTTTCGCGGCAAGCAACTCGATGGTTACAGCGTCTGGCTGCTGTGGGACGACGACGAGGAGGCGTTCGTGACCTGGAGCGAAAAAGACAGCCTGTACGGGACCAAGCACCTGGCGCAGAAGTGGCAGCAGGATGGCACAGCGCAAAAAATCAAGGCGTTCATCCTGCTCGACATGATTGGCGATGCCGACCTCGACATTCAGCGCGATACCAACTCAACCGTTTGGCTGACCAACCTGGTGTACCAGGCGGCCACCACTCTGGGCTACCAGTCGCACTTCTACCAGCAGACGACTGCCCTCGAGGACGACCACATTCCCTTCGCCAAGATCGGGGTACCCGTGGTGGACGTCATCGACATCGACTACGGATACATGAACTCCTATCATCACACCACCCAGGACACCATGGACAAACTCAGCCCCAAGTCGCTTCAGATCGTGGGGGATGTTGTTCTCCAGACGATTCAGTTGGTCAATTCGCGCTAGGCGGACGCACCGGGTTCAACGGCTGCTGAAAGAAGGTGGTTTTGGGTAGTGCTGGCCTTTAGGCCAGCGTCCAAGCCTTTTTGCTTTGTCATTCCAACCCCCGGGGCCGTTACCAATGAGTTGGATCCGAGGTTACTTTAGTTTCTTTGCGCGCCGATTTCTCTGGTCTCCTTACCCGCGCCCGATTACAACCAGTTTGTGAGGCTAGGGAAGTTGTGCCTCTGACCCAGCTCACGCTCAGCGCGCGTGGCAACGGTGCTCTTTCTCAGTTCGTCAATTGACCTCGCAACCCGCATGTCACCACGCACAAGTTAGCCTGCTAAACGCTTTAGAATCTATTAAGTACGGATAACCCGCTTAGAACCGCAAAGATGCAACCAACGTGTAATGTAACTGATTGATTCTAAACAGGAGAGGGGAGAGAGGGTACACGAGCCGACGGCATGCGATGACCCTCTGCTTGCGTCACCGTCTACGGCTTCACGCCAATGTAGATCCGCGTCTGGATGTTGTTCGAATCGGACATGTCGTCGTAAACCTCGAAGTCTGCCTGGTAGGCGCGACCCGGATTGCCCGGTTCATGGAAGTGGGCCCAGATTTCTTTCCACAGGTCGGGGACGACCTTCGGAGCAGGCCCCTTTGCCGAGGTGAACTCAACATATTTACCAGGGGGCACGCTGACCGAAACCATTCCGGCCGGAGGTTTAGTGCCCGGCTTCACCTTTGCGCCGAGGATGTAGTTGTAGTCGCCATTCCAGTCGCTGGCGTACTTGGTGTACACGGCCACAACTGACTGATCAACCCGGTTGGGGATCTGGTCGAGGACACCTTGCATATAGAGCCGCTGCCATTGTTGTGGGATAGCGCCGCCCGATGTGGCTTCTTGCGCATTGTTAGTGCGCACCTCGATGCCGATGACATCGAAGGCGGTCTGTTGGGTGAGTTTCGGTTTCATCGCGTCTTCCGCCTGAAGAGAAATTGCCATAAGAGTGAAGGCTACCGCCAGTGCTAACGATATGGCGCAGGGTGAATGGGAATTCCACTTCATGATCATCGCCGAGTGTACGCCAGTTCGTCGCGGGTCTGACAAGTCCTACGCAGTTTGATAGTCTCATCGTCAACTCGGTCCGCTTGAGCCATCCTCATTCCTGGAGACAATCGATTGAAGATCAGGGGTCTTTTCATCTGCGCGTTGGGATTGCTGTTGACCGTGCCGTCATGGGCGCAACTCGACCAGGCCAACCGTCAACTGGCGCACGAAATCCTGAAGGAGCTCATCGAGATCAACACCACGGATTCGGTGGGCAACGTGTCCACGGCGTCAGAGGCGATGGCCAAGCGGCTGCGAGCCGCGGGGTATAGCGACAGCGACATCTTCATCGGCGGACCGACCGACAGGAAGAAAAACCTCGTGGTCCGTCTGCGCGGTACGGGTGCCAAGAAGCCGGTGCTGATGATAGGGCACCTCGACGTGGTGGAAGCGCACCGCGAAGACTGGACCAGCGACCCATTTCAGCTGGTGGAGAAGGACGGATATTTCTATGCGCGCGGCACTGAGGACATGAAGGCCTCCGACGCCATTTACGTGCTTACGATGATGCGGCTGAAACAGGAAGGGTACAAACCGGATCGCGACATCATTCTTGCGCTAACAGCCGACGAAGAGGGCGGGAAGTCGAACGGAGTGGATTGGCTGCTGAAGAACCATCGCGAGTTAGTCGATGCTGAATTCGCACTCAATGCCGACGCCGGGGGCGTAGTGACCGAGAAAGGCAAGCCGTTTGTGGTCGCGATGGGCGCCAGCGAAAAGCTGTACGCCGATTACGAACTGGAAGTGACCAATCCGGGCGGGCACAGCTCGCTGCCTCGACCGGAAAATGCGATCTATCAGCTTTCGGATGCACTGGTGAAGCTGCAGCAGTATAAGTTCCCGTTCGAGTTAAATGACGTGACGCGCGAGTTTTTCGCGCAGACGTCAAAGGTGCAAACCGGACAGACTGCTGCCGACATGCTCGCAGTCACGAAGACACCGCCAGACCAGGCGGCAATTGAGCGGCTCTCCAAAGACCCGTTTTATAACTCAACCATGCACACGACGTGCGTGGCCACGCGCCTCGCAGCGGGGCATGCGAACAACGCCTTGCCCCAGCGGGCCACGGCCAACGTGAATTGCCGCATTCTTCCGGGTCATTCGCGCGACGAGATATTGGGCGACTTGACCAAAATCTTTGACGATCCCAAGGTTTCTGTTACCTACGTCAATAACGGGATGAAAGTCATCTCGGGCGATCGCGAGAAAGCCGCTCTACCTCCGGTGAAGCTTTTGCCCGCGGTGATGGATCCGCTGCAAAAGATTTCGGGCGAAATGTGGCCAGGTGCGCCAGTGGTTCCAGAGATGGGGACGGGCGCAAGTGATGGCGTGTACACGAACCCGGCGGGCATCCCGACCTATGGAGTTTGCGGCTTGGCGATTGACGTTGATGATGACCGCTCGCACGGTCGAGACGAGCGGCTGCCGATTGAGTCGTATTACAACGGAGCGATTTTTTACTATCGCTATGTGAAGGCCGTGGCGGGAGGGAACTAGGACGCGTCGCTACGTTGCGGAACTCGACGGCCGACCCTCAACCAGTTTGCCGTACATCGAGGTGTAATGCAGTCCGATCTCGCCACAGCTATGTTGCTCTACCGAGTACACAATGCAGGAATCGAACGGCCGCGAGTAAACATGTAGGCTTACCGCGCGCTGGCCGAACTCGCGAGGATTGCGGACGTCGTGAACCGGGTTCAAGGGATCAACCGCGACCGGATTGGACGGAGTGATTTCGACTATGTCTGTGGGCACGATGTCGCAGTGTTGTCCAGCCAGATCCTCCTCGATGACTCGGTAGTTGTGCACGGCCAATCGGCCCATGGCGGCCGCCATCCAGCAATTTTGGCCTTTGTGGTTATGGATGGAGGAGCCCAAGCCGACCTCCCAGCAGATAGCCAGCAACTCGTAGAGGTCGGTCTTGTCGATCAGGTTCCGGGTGTAATGCTGAGGGTTCCACACAAGGAAAGGTTGGAGCGACTCCTCGTCAACCGGGTTGGCGCGCAGGACTTCAAGAGGGGGCTGAACGGCCAGAAAATCGCGCTCCTGGAGTTTTTGCAAATTGTTTACAAGCTCCTGAATTGAGACTTTGCGCACGTCTGTCGCAGTGGTCTGAATCGTATCCAATGCATGCCTCCCCTGTTTCGAGCCGGTTGATTCTGCTGCGCCAACCGCCCCGCGCATGATGGCATAGCGGAAACAGCGGTGTAAAGAGCTTCAAGCGGCAGGTCGAAGGGCGCATGAGTTCGGGCTGACAGGCGGATGATGCAGCAACTTACTGACTGGTCGGGGTTTGAAGGTGTAGGTAGGATGGGGTTGAAATTATGACGGGGAAGAACGAACTTCGTTTGACATTCAGGATTGGGCATATAATGAGCCCAACGAAGTGGCTCTTCAGCGACCGGAGCTTCCGTGCAAGCGCAAGAGCGACGCGGGTCGGAAGTGGGTCGCCTGCCGCGAGATGACAGCCGATACAAGGTGAGGATGCGCTCCGGAACGGGGGTTCCCATGAAGGCACGCGCTGGTTCAGCTTCAATCGCATGGCTGCTTTGCTTCTGTTTGACTGTGCCAGCCATGGCGCAATCGACCGCGCAAACGCCTGCAGTGACGACTCCTCCTGCGGCCTCCGGCTCGACAACGGATCCTAATCAGGCTGCTGACTCGGCACAACCTTCGACGCCTGCCAGCGGTTCCGCCGACACTTCCGGCGCGATGCCTGGGGTAAAACCCGGCAGTAAGAACGACGTGGACGCCATTGGCACACGCAATGTGGGCGGCCGAGGCTTGGGCGATTGGTACTCATACGACACCGAAATTAAGATGGGCAAGCAGTACGCCATGATGGTCGAGCAGACGGCGAAGATGGTGCAGGACCCGGTTATCAATGAGTACGTGAACCGGATCGGCCAGAACCTGGTGCGAAACTCCGATGCCAAGGTGCCATTCACCATTAAGGTCATTGACTCGGACGAAATCAACGCCTTCGCCTTGCCCGGCGGATTCTTCTACGTGAATAGCGGACTGATCCTAGCGGCCGACGAAGAGGCGGAATTGGCGGGAGTCATGGCGCATGAGATCGCCCACGTCGCTGCCCGTCACGCGATGCAGGAAATGACGCGGATGCAGTATGCCCGCCTTGCCACCATTCCGCTGATGTTCGTGGGAAGCTGGGGGATCTACGAAGCGGCGAGCATGGCCATCAACCTGGCGCTGCCAATCACCTTCCTGAAGTTTTCCCGTGACTTCGAGGCCCAGGCTGATTATCTCGGCCTGCAGTATATGTACAAGACGGGCTACGATCCCCAGGCCTTCGTATCGTTCTTTGAAAAAATAGAGGCGAAGGACAAAAAGAAGCCGGGGACACTCGCCCGGGCGTTTGCGTCGCATCCGCCGACTCCGGACCGGATTGCCAAGGCACAGGAAGAGATCAAACGGATTCTGCCGACCGAGCCCCAGTATGTGGTCACCACATCGGAGTTCGATTCAGTGAAGGCGCGCCTGGCATCGCTGCAAAACCGCAAGAAGGTGGCGCCAAGTGCCGATCCCAACAAGCCGACGCTGCGGCGTACCACGGCCGATAACAATCCGAATGGGACGACTCAGCAGCCGGCAGATGACCGTCCAACGCTGTCACGGCGCGACGACTGAGCTGACTTCTATGAAAAAGCAAACCGGCGGCCGAGGCCGCCGGTGCCGTTTTGCCGGTAATCTACCTAGCCGCAAGAATGCGGATAGTGATTCAAGCCACGCGACGGGGCACCGTAGAAACAGAAGTACCAGCTGAAGGCGTGGAACTCCGCACGACCCTCATCTGGCTCCAGTCGTAGGGAAACTCGTGCCCGCAATCCAGGCAAACCACGTAGGTCCCGGTCGCTGAGGCGGCATCACTGCTGTGCCTGTGGGCTCCACGAACCGTCATCGGGAAACTCAGCTTCTTGTGGGTACAACCGAACAGCGTATCCAGGAAACTCATATCTCGCCTCCATGCCGCTTTGCTGCAAGTTGACGAAATGGCCTGTGCGCTGGTCAACAAAACCGGGTCCCAACGCAGGTGCTGTTAGCTACCTATGCGAACCCGCCGTTACCAAGTTAGATTCGATATCAAGAAGGAAAGGTGCTTCGAGTGGAAAAAGAAGTGCCAAAATGGTGCCGGCTGGGCGCTGGCACCGTTTGGAACAATATTCCTGCGCAACTACTTGGAAGTGCCGGGAGCATGCTTCGAGGCCGTAGTCGGGCCCTGTGCCTTGCACTTGCTGACGATAGCGCTACGCAGCCGACCTCTGAGATCGTCCGGCAATTCATAAAGATGCGACTCGCGGTAGATCTCGATCGTCATCTTCGTGGTATTGCAGACGACATAGCAGTTATGGCACCACTGCAGATGGTCTTCCAGTTCGGCCTTTGTCTGGGCGTCCATCGCCCCGTCAAGGTAGTCGGTTAGCTCTTTAAGGAATTCAGAGCAGGTCACTGTTTACCATCTCCACCAACACGATTTTTAAAGTACTTGCTCAAGCGTTCGCGCAGTTGTAGCCGGGCGCGAAGCAGACGTGACTTCACGGCCGGAATACTCAAATCCAAGGCGTCGGCAGTCTCTTCGGTGGAGAGACCCTCGACATCGCGCAGCACAAAAACCGTGCGAAAACTTGGCGGCAGCCCCTGGATTGTCTTGCTTAAAATTTCTTTGAGCTCGCCTTGACTATATAACTGCTCCGGGTTCGGAGACCAGTCCGCGACTTCGCGGGGCATGGAATCCTCTTCCGTTTTGATGTCCTCGTCCAGCGACACCATTCGCTCGGGACGGCGCCGCCGAAGGCGCATGAGCGCCTCGTTGACCGCGATGCGCACCAGCCAGGTATAAAACTTGGACTGCTCCTGGAAATTCGCCAGGTTCTGGTACGCCTTTAAAAACGCGTCCTGCACCACGTCTTCCGCGTCCTCGCGGTTTTGCGTGATGTGCTGAGCGATACGAAACACATTGCGGTCATAGCGGCGAACCAGCTCTTCAAAAGCGCTGATGTCGCCGGCTTTCGCCGCGTGAACCAGCCGCAGCTCATCGCCTGCTGGTTCTTCCACTTTTGGTTGGATGGTAGCCATGTGTTTGCAGATTCAGGATTTTAACGTAACAGTACCTATCAAGCTCTTGGACATTATACAGACGGTTGGCACTGCTCCAACTCATTGCGCGGTATCGAAATGAATAACGGAATTCTCGGGTCTGGGAACCAGCAACACGGGTTAAACTGAATCACCGATGTTTGTGACCAGATTTACCGCCACCACTCTGGCCGCTCTTTTGCTGCTGCAAGGTAGTGGATTACCGGCCCAAACGTCAGCGTCCGCACAGAATTCGTCGCCGAGCACGACTTCATCGGCCAACAAGACCGTCCAGAAAAAGAAGAGCTCGTCGGCGGCAACCAGCGCAAAAGAAATCGACGGCCAAGAAGGGGCATGCGCCCAGGAAGAAGTCTACTTCGGCACGAACGATCAATCTGCATAAGACTTTCGTGGCGTCCAGCGACCTTCGACCCATGGCACGGCAGTTGATTGAGTACCGCACCCCTGCGGCGTACGCCGGGGTCGAGAGTTATGCGGCCAAACACGCCGGAACGGAGCCGGGAGCGCTGGCCTGGTTTGCCATCGGCTACGCGCATTACCTGGACGCGCAGTATCCGGCAGCCATCACCGCACTGCAAAAGTCGCAGCCCTATATCGGCGAATTGAAGGACTACACCTCGTACTTCATCGGCAACTCGTATGTCGCTGAGCAATAATCCTGAGTCGTCGCTGAACTTACTTGCGTGACTTCGGCACGCGCTATCCGGACTCGGTGTATGCCAATGATGCCATGCTCGCGTATGCCAGGGCTTTGCTTGCGACCAACCGCTCAGCCGAGGCGGTGCAGGTGCTGTCGCACCACGCTGGTGGCGGTGCCGAGGTCGAATACCTGCTGGGCAAGGCCTACGTGCAAAATGGGCAGGGCCGCACGGGCGCCGAGGTGCTGCGGCGCGTCTATTACAACTACCCAACCAGCCCGCAGGCAGATTTAGCCGAGAGCGACTTAAAGAAGATTCCGGAGGCCGCGCTGCTGCCGTCGCCGACATTCGCCGAACGCGAGCGTCGTGCCGATGGCCTGTACAAAGGACGTCGCTGGGCCCCGGCGGCGGAAGAATACAAAGCGATGGTGCGCGTAGCGCCTGCCGCAGAGCAGTCGCAGGTCAACATCCAACTGGCCAATGCGCTGATGAAGCTGGGCGACAATCGCCAGGCCAAAGAAGTTCTCGCCCGCATACCCGATGACGGCAGCGAGGCCAGCGCCGAGAAGTGGTATCAGAGCGCGGAAATCGCCCGCAACACCGACGACGACGCGCAACTCACCACCATCCTGCAGCACATGCGGGCCACGACTCCTACTTCGCCGTGGCTGGAGTCGGCGCTGTTCACCGCCGGGAATATGTACTTGCTGCGGCAGGATTACGATCGCGCGATCGATTACTATCAAGGAGATTCACGACCGGTTTCCCAACAGCAGCAAAGCGTCATACGCCCATTGGAAATGCGCGTGGCTGACCTATCGTCAGAACCGGCCCGAGCAGGCGAAGAAATATTTCGACCAGCAGATTGAGTTTTATCCGGCGTCGAATGAGGTTCCTAACGCCATTTATTGGCGCGGCCGCATGGCCGAGGACGAACACAATTACGGACTGGCCCGCGCCTACTACCTGAAACTGACTGACCGCTATCGCAATTATTACTACGGCGTGGCGGCGCGAAAGCGGCTGGCGACTTGCCCGACGCGCCAGTCGTCGCGGTTGCCAGCTTGCAGACGCATTCCCGGGCTCACCAAGATTGAGCCGGAATCGCTCGAAACCTCTCCTCCTGCCGACGACCTGCATTACAACCGCGCTCGACTGCTGGAGAATGCCGGAGCGATGGATCTGGCGGTAAGCGAATTGCAGGCCGGAACAACTGCGGGCCGTCGTGGGAGATGGTGGAAATTGCGCGCATGTACACCGACGCCGGTGAGTACTACCGCGCGCTGCAAGCGCTCAAGCATGCCATCAACGGATATTTTGCCATGGACGTGAACGCTCTGCCCCAGCCCTATTGGGAAGGTCTGTTTCCGCGGCCTTACTGGGATGCGCTGCGGCATTACTCCGACGAGAATGGGCTCGACCCGTATCTGGTCGCGTCGCTGATCCGGCAGGAATCGGAATTCAATCCAGGCGTGGTGTCGCATGCCAACGCCTACGGTCTGATGCAACTGCTTCCCACGACCGGGAAGGGAACTGCCAAGCAAGTCGGACTGCACAACTACAAGACAGATTCGCTGCTCGATCCCACCATCAACATCGAGCTGGGCACCAAGTACTTCCGCGAGATGGTCGATCACTTCGGCGGACAGGTGGAGTATGCGCTCGCCGCCTACAATGCGGGCTCTTCTCGCGTTGAGACTTGGCGTTCGTCCGGAAGCTATCGCGACATCGAGGAGTTCGTCGAGTCGATCCCGTTCACCGAGACGCGCGAGTACGTGCAGGCCATCGTGCGCAATGCGGAAGTCTATAAGCGCGTTTATAAGTCACCGTAGAGCGGTTCATCACTGGGAGCGACTACCTAGTGAGGCGCCACGAAGTCGACTGTCACAGCTGTCGCCGTTTAGTGTACGACCCGATCTCGGCCGTTGGAGTAACAGTCTCTCACCAACGCCGTGCCTCTGGCCCACCAGAACAATCCGGAAACGTGCGTTCCTTCAACATTCCGGGGAAGTTGCCCACGCGCGCGCCAATTGTCAGGGTCTGCGTTGCATCGTTCCACGGTAAGTAAGATCGTTGCGTGCGCGCCCTTTTCATAGCCATAACTCGCCCCATCGTCCTCGTAGAGCGTGAAATGCCCATCCGCCCCGCGGTAGATCCTGAGCTCAATTGGATCCGCGGGCCTCTCGCTCGTGTACTGCAATTCGGGCCCCATAGGTATGATCGACCCAGCGTGTACGATACACAGGAATCGTGTCCGGGGCGGCTGGCACGTCGACGGTCTGTCCGCCTTTGTACGGATGCTCCAGTCCAGAAATCCTACCAACGTAGTACCGGCAGGCAGGTAAACATCTGCGCGTCACGGCCCCGGCGTTCAGTCACCGGGTTGACCAGCAAGGCCGGGCCGGACATGAACTGATCCGTCACGTCGAGCGCCTTGCGGTCGGACTGGGAAGTCCATCACCAGCGCGCGCATCGGCGTGTAGCCTTCCGAGGTCACTCTTCCACGCCAGCGAATAGATGTAGGGCAGCAGTCGATATCGGAGCTTGTCGTAGTCCGGTCAAGATTTCCTGCGCCCGCGGGCCGTAGGACCACAACTCGTTGGCTTAGCGCGCGCCATGCGTGCGGAAAATCGGGCAAAATGTTCCGTATTCGAACCAGCGAACGAAGACCTCCTGATATGCGGGATCGTTGGGATCGCCGCCCAGAAATCCGCCGATATCGGTCGTCCAGTAGGGAAGACCCGACATCGAAAAGTTCAGTCCCGCCGGAATCTGTCGCCGCAGCGAGTCGAAGGTTGGAGCGATGTCTCCCGACCATGAGGTCAGCGGCGTTGCGCTGCTGCCCGAGAAACGCCGACCGCGTTAGAATGAATACGCGCTGCTTGTCAGTAGTAGAGCGTTGGCCGTCATATACCGCTTGCGTCTCCATCAGCGGATACATGTTCGCGTAGCGGGTGCCGACTTCCCAGTCGCCATATGCGCGCCCTCCAGCATCGGCCCCTGCTCCTCGCCGTAGAAATCAAGGGGCTCCGACGAATCGAGCCACCAGGCATCGACACCTTTGTTGAACAGCGATGTCTTGATTTGCTGCCAGAAGATCTTGCGCGCGTCGGGATTGAAGGCGTCGAAGAGGCGGCTGCCGGGATAGTAGCTTGGCACTTCTGTGCGTCCGCCAGTGACGAAGTAGTTGTGGGCGAGCATCTCGTCGAAGTTAGGGCTGGGCGGAGTGTAAAAAGGCCACACCGAAATCATGGTGTGCACGTGAATGTCGCGCAACGCGCGAAACATTGCGGCGGGATCGGGGAAGCTGCTGGTGAATTGGTGCGAGCCCATGCGCACCATCCAGTCAAAATCCAGCACCAGATTGTCGAGCGGAATCTTGAGCTCGCGATATTCTGGCGGCGACGTCGAGCATTTCCTGCTGCGTGTGGTATTGAAACCGCGATTGCCAGAAACCATATGCCCATAGCGGGAGCATCGGGGCGGGTCCAGTTAGCTCGCGATAGCTGGCAATGATGCGGTCGAACTCGGGGCCATAGATAAAGTAATAGTCCACCGCATCAGCAACATCGGCGCGCAATGCGAGCTTGGGTTGGAAGTGGTTTTCGTAGCGGCCCAGCGAGGCAGAGTTCCATAGAAGCCGTATCCGCGGCTCGAAAGCAGGAAGGGAACCGAGATGTTGGTATTGTCCTGCATCAGCAGCAGGTCGGTTCCGCGCTGATTGAGCAGGCCGGTCTGATGCTGGCCGAGTCCGTAAATCGCTTCGTCTTGCGTCAAGTCGAAATAGGCGCTGGCGTGAAACGTCTTCTCACCGTCCACGATCGTCGGCGTCAGTTCACGAGGCGAAGGCGATGCGGATTCGCGGGCCAAAACCTTTCCGTGCCGCGTCCTCGAATACCAGGCCGATGAGTCGTGTTCGACGATGATCCGCAGCGACCTTGGTGGCGATGACGATGTTGCGTTAGCATCTTCGGCGAGGTTGAAGTCGATCTGGTGGCCAACCCGTCCTGACGATCCAGGGTTGCGGATGTTGCGCGGAATTCGCGTCGCGAAACAACACATGGACCATCGATTCGGTGCACAGGCGCAACTGCAGCGTCCCGTGCATGAGTCTGCAAATCGACGCCGTCCGCGGTTCGAGCGTAGCTGATGATCGAATGCGACTTTACCGGTGTCTGACTCAGCAACGGCAAAGCGGCAATCAGCAACCATGACAACGCGACGGCGCGAAGAGTGTTCATGCAGGTTGATTCAAGAATGATTTTGCAGGAACAGTGTACGCGCCAGGAGAATCGGCGATGCGAAACGCGGTTGTTTTAGGAGCTAGTCTTGACGGTCTCGTGGCTCGATTTGGCAAACAGGATTTCTGACACCAGCAGAATCGCGCCAATGACGATGGCGCTATCGGCTACATTGAAGTCAGGCCAACTGTAGCTACCGAGATAGAAGTGCAAGAAATCCACCACCCGGCCGTCGAGCACGCGGTCCCAGAGGTTGCCGGCGGCGCCGCCAAGAATCAATGACAGACCGATGGTTGTGGTGTTGATAATGTGGCTGTTCCTCCACAGCAGTATCGACACGATAATCAACGCGATGAGTGAGAATCCAACCAGGGCGCCGATCTTCCACGGAAAAGTGGAATCGGCGAACAAGCCGAAGGCAGCGCCACGGTTCTCGACGTGCGTGATGTGGAACAGGCCGGGAATGACAGGCAGGCTTTCATGCAGCGGGATATAAGCTGCCACCGCCCACTTGGTGAGGCGGTCGAGCACGATGACTGAGAACGCGATAAGAAAGAAATATTTGCGCATGGAATCGGTTACTGGCTGCGGGCGTTGTACGCCGAAATCGAAAACCTTGAATCGCCTTTCCTGAATCATGCTTATGTTAGACGCTTGGCGATGCCGTAAGGAATCTCCCGTGATCACTATCTGCTAGCGGTTCCCGTAGTGGCTTCAATCTCCGCCAACACGGCGCTACAGCGCTCGCACACCGTGGGATACGCCTTGTCTTCGCCGACGTGCGTCGAATAGTTCCAGCATCGCTCGCACTTTGCACCCGGAGCCTTACTCACCTTTATCTGCAATGCCGTGTCGCCATTGGTAGCGGCGGCCTTTTCCAGTACGACGTCCGAGACGATAAACAAGTAGCGCAGTTGGTCGCGATGGCGCTCGAGCAGCGAATAGAGCGGTTCCGGCGCAGCCACGTGCAGTCGTGCTTCCAGGCCGCCGCCAATCTGCTTTTCTGTGCGCGCAACTTCCAGCACTTTAAGCGCCTCGTCGCGTACACCCAGCAGGGACGACCACTCCGCCACCAGTCCGGCGGAGTCGAACCCTGCCGGCAGTTTGCCGGTCAAATCGTTCGCTTCAGGGAACAAGGTCAGATGCACGCTCTCAGGACGGCCTTCGAACTTGGGAAGGAACTCCCATACCTCGTCAGCAGTGAAGCTCATGGTAGGCGCCATGAGCCGCACCAGCGCATCGCCCAGCCGATAGAGAGCCGTTTGAGCCGCCCGGCGCGCCACTGACTTGCGGTGCCGACGTGTACAGCCGGTCCTTCAGCACGTCGAAATAAATCGAGCTCAAATCGACGATGCAAAAGTCTTTCAGCCGCTGATACGCCTTATGAAAGGTGAAGCTGTCGTAGTGCCCACGAACGTCAGATGTCAACTCCGCCGCGCGCAGCAGGATGTACTGGTCGAGTGGCTCCATGTCCGAGAACTCGACGCTATCGTGCCGAGGGTCGAAGCCATCAAGGTTCGACAGGATGTAGCGAAACGTGTTGCGAACTTTGCGATAGCTGTCGGCGACCCGTTTCATGAGTTCGTCGGAGGCAGTCACATCTTCACGGAAGTCAACGGAAGCCACCCACAGGCGAACGATCTCTGCACCCAGTTCCTTGATGATGTCGAGCGGATCCACGACGTTCCCCAGCGACTTCGACATTGCCCGGCCCTGTGGATCGAGAGTCCAGCCGTTGGTCGCCACTCCGCGATAGGGGCAGCCGCCCTTTGCCCCGACCGCGCACAGCAGGGAAGAATGGAACCAGCCTCGATACTGGTCGCCGCCTTCCAGATACAAGTCCGCCGGCCATGGAAGTCCCGGCTCGTGTCCCAGCACGGCCGCATGGCTTGAGCCGGACTCGAACCAGACATCGATGATGTCCATTTCCTTGCGGAGGTTCGCGCTGCCACACTTGGCGCACGTTGTCCCAGCAGGCAGGATTTCCTCCGCTGTGCGCTTGTACCAGGCGTCTGCACCTTCACGGGCAAACAACTCGACGACGGCGCGATTAACTACCTTATCGTTAAGAAACTCTTTACAGCTCGAGCACTGGAACACCGCGATAGGCACTCCCCAGATGCGCTGGCGAGAGATGCACCAGTCCGGGCGGGTGGCGATCATGTTCGAGATACGCTCTTCTCCCCACGCAGGGTCCCACTTAACCTTGCGGATCTCTTCCAAGGCGCGGCTGCGCAGCGTTCCGCCTGGCAGTTCGCCTTCCATGGAAATGAACCACTGCTCGGTGGCCCGGAAAATGATGGGGTTATGGCAACGCCAGCAATGCGGATACGAATGCTCGATCTTCTCGAAGCCCAGCAGCACGCCCCGGCTCTTCAGCAGCTCAACGATCAGCGGGTTGGCCTTGAATACCTGCTGTCCCTTGTATTCGGGAAGCCCGTTGCGCAGAATTCCGCCTTCGTCCACGTCGCAGGTCAGGTCGATGTCATACTTTACGCCAGTCTGGAAGTCATCCGCGCCGTGCGCTGGAGCGGTATGGACCGCGCCCGTGCCAGTGTCCATTGTCACGTAGTCGCCCAGGACCCCTAGAACGCTGCGATCGAGAAAGGGATGCTGAAAGGTTGCGTACTCGAGCTTCGAGCCTGGGAAACTCGCGATCTGTTTCGCATCGCCAAGAGCGCACTTCTCGATGGTCTGCTGCGCCAGCGCCTTGGCGACGATGTAGATCCACTCGCCGGTATCCAGCGCGACATATTCCGCATCCGGAGCAAACGTCACCGCCATCGATGCCGGCAGCGTCCACGGGGTCGTCGTCCAGATAATCGTCGCAACGTTCTTCTTGCCCGCCAGTGCCGGATCGATCTTGCCAGCATCGCTAGTCAGCGGATACCGCACCCACACGCTAGGGCTGGAGTGCATTTCGTATTCGACTTCAGCCTCCGCCAGTGCGGTCTTGTCGTGGATGCACCAATACACCGACTTCAGGCCCTTGTAGACCATGTTGCGTTCGTAGAACGCGTAGAAGGTTTCCATGACGACACTCTCGTACTGAGGCGTCATCGTCGAATAGGGATCGTTCCAGCGGCCGAACACGCCCAGGCGTTTGAACTGCTCGCGCTGCAAGTCGAGGTACTTATCGGCGTAGCGACGGCAGGCATCGCGGACCTGCATGGGGTCCATCTCGAGCTTCTTGCGCCCAAGATCGTCGTCCACTTTGATTTCGATGGGCAGACCGTGGCAATCCCAGCCCGGCACATAAGGGGCGTCGAAGCCGCTCATGGTTCGGGCCTTGACGATAAAGTCCTTCAACGTTTTGTTGAGCGCATGACCGAGGTGAATCGGCCCATTGGCGTAGGGTGGCCCGTCATGCAGCACATAAATCGGCTTGCCCTTATGGGTCTCGCGGATGCGCTCGTATAGACGCATCGCCTCCCACTGTTCGAGCCGTTTGGGCTCGCGCTGGGGCAGGTTCGCCTTCATGGGGAAGTCGGTCTTGGGCAAATTCAACGTGGACTTAAGGTCGAGCGACACTCCGGGTTTACTCCTTCAGGCCTGTGACAGAATGTTGCCAAGCGCTCAGGCTATCCCTTCATTATAGGGAGCGTGCAAACCTCCGTCCAACAGTGAGTTGCGGCGCGCCGCGGGGCTTTACTTAGGAGGTTCTTATCGCGTAATGTTGAAGAAACTGACGACGGTAAGGGTGCTCACGCATCTTAGATGGCAGCGCTTTAGGTTTCGTCCTTCCGCTCTGCAAGAAGTTGGCCGCAACCTTGTGACGTCAATAGGGTTTTCAGGGTAGATGCCGGGATGGGTGTCTTGGCGCGAAGTGTAAAACCGTCCACCGTTGTTACCCAGCAGCTTGTGAGGAAATAAGTCGCGTTTATGGCCGAGCAACCTTTACCCCTTCCGAGCCAGACGGGGAACGAAAAATTCAGCGGCACACTCAATTTTCTGCCTCCAGCGGAGCTAGATGAGTCGACCTGGAGTTCGCTGCTGCAGAACATTCGCGCCCTGCTCCATCCGGAGAAGCTTCCCCCACTGCAGTTGACCTCCAAGCCGATAGAAGACGACAGCCTGATCCTGCCCAACAGCGGCATGGACGATTCGCTGTGGAAGTCGCTGAAACAGAATCTGAAGGACAAGTTTTCGCCGGAGAAATTGCCGCCGTTGCAACTAACCTCGAAGCCGATCGCGAACAGTGGCTTTGACCGGCAGACCAACGTTGAGCAATCGCTCTGGGGCTCGCTGCGCGATAACCTCAAGTCCACGTTTTCCCCTGAAAAACTGCCGCCGTTGCAGGTCAGCTCGAAGCCGATCCGGGTGCGCAGCATCTGGGGTTCGTACGATTACAAGCAGGAAGGCGCCGGCGTTTCGCTCGCCGTTCACGTCCTGATGATCGCCGGGTTGATTGGGTTGTCGATTCTGAGCAGCCGGACGGTCAAGCTGAATACGCCGAATCAAAACTCCATTTCGATCAGCGATGACGTGCCCCCGGATCTTCCGATGACGGCAAAAAAGGGAGATAAGATGGGCGGAGGTGGCGGCGGTGGTGACCGCGACAAGCTAGCCGCTACCAAGGGCAAATTGCCCAAGCTGTCGATGGAGCAAATCACTCCTCCGGCCGTTGTGATTCGCAACGACAACCCTAAGCTGGCGGTTGAGCCCACGGTCGTGGTTCCGCCCGAAATCAAGCTAGCGAGCAATATGCCGAACTTGGGCGATCCGTTGTCGAAGATTCCTGACGGCCCGTTATCGAACGGAACCGGCAGCGGCGGAGGCATCGGTTCCGGTAGCGGCGGAGGCGTTGGATCGGGCAGTGGTCCTGGTGTTGGTCCGGGCCACGGAGGCGGGTACGGAGGTGGAGCGTTCCACGTTGGCAATGGTGTTTCAGCTCCCCGGGCGCTGGAGACTCCTGACCCTGAGTATTCCGAAGAAGCCCGTAAGGCCAAGTATCAGGGAACCGTAGTTCTGTGGCTGATCGTTGGGCCAGATGGCAAGCCGCGTGACATTCGCGTCAGCCGGCCGCTCGGCATGGGACTGGACCAGAAGGCAATAGAAGCCGTGAATAAGTGGCGCTTCGAGCCGGCGATGAAAGACGGCCGCCCGGTCGCCGTACAGATCAACGTAGAGGTTAACTTTAGACTGTACTAGACTGATAATAAATTAGTTATTGAATGCAAAGGGTGGCGAATCGGCCTCCCTTTTTGCTGGTTGCCACCGACCTGTAGTTAACTGGCCCCAACGTGCATCTCTCGAATGCAATCCGAAGCGCGTTGCAACGCAGCCTCGATATTGGGACAGATATTTTCGGTCCCAACGTGCCGATCGAAGCCTGACTGCTGCATAAGTTTTCTGGGCTGTGGCAAGGCTCCGCAGAGCAATAATGCACGGCCCGAGTCGCGCAGTTTGTCCGCCAGGTCTTCCAGCACCTTTAGCCCTGTGGCATCGATGGCGGTCATATTGCGCAACCGGACAATTACAACAGGCGGCAGGTCGTCGAGTTGCTCGCTTACCATGTCGAGCTTGTCGGTCGCGCCAAACAGGAATGGTCCATGGATGCGGAAGACCGTTACGTAGTCGGGAATGTCTTTGTCCTGCAGAATATGCGCCCGCCCAGCTTCGACGTAATCGTCCGTGACCTCGGAAACGGTGGTTGTTGCGGTCACTTTGCGGATAAACAATAGCGCGGCGAGGATCATGCCGAACTCGACTGCTACCGTGAGGTCGGCAAACACAGTCAAAGCGAAGGTCGCCAGCCAGACGGAAATGTCGGACTTCGAGAGGCGCAGAATCTTACCGGTCTCGGCCCATTCGCCCATGTTGTAGGAAACCACCATCAGGATCCCGGCCAGCACCGCCAGCGGAACGTGCGAGGCTAGGGGCGCGGCAAACAGCAGGATCGCCAGCAGCGTCAGGGAGTGGATCATCCCGGCGACAGGCGTGCGTGCGCCGGAGCGGATATTTGTCGCAGTGCGAGCGATGGCGCCTGTAGCAGGCAGTCCGCCGAACATGGGTGATGCGATGTTGGCGATGCCCTGCGCGATCAATTCGACATTCGGATTGTGCTTGTCGCCGCACATGCGGTCGGCGACCACTGCCGACATCAGCGATTCAATCGCGCCCAGCATGGCGACAGTAATGGCCGGAGAAATCAGGCCGTGCACCATGTTCCAGTGAAACTGCGGGACTTGCAGATGGGGCGGCCCGGAGGGAATTCCGCCAAACCGCGTGCCGATGGTCTCGACTGGCAGCTTGAGCAGCACGACGACAATCGTGCCCAGCACCAGCGCAACGATGTATCCGGGCAGGCGCTTCACTAGTTTGGACGTGATCAGGATGACCACAATCGAACCAACACCGAGGAGCGTGGCTTCCCACGAGAAGGTGGAGAAGTTGTCGGCAATTGCGCGCATGCGGCCAATGAAGTCGCCGGGAACATTTTCGATGCGCAAGCCGAAGAAATCTTTGACTTGGGTGCTGGCGATGAGAACCGCGATACCGTTGGTGAATCCGAGAACTACCGGTCGGGGAATGAACTTTACTGCTGCACCGAGGCCCGTGGCGCCCATGATGAACAGCAGGACTCCGGCCATCATGGTGCACATGAAGAGGCCGTCAACCCCGTGTTTCGCGATGATTGCGGCAACCACCACGACGAACGCGCCGGTCGGCCCGCCGATTTGAACGCGCGATCCGCCTAAGAGGGAGATCAGGAAGCCGGTGACGACCGCGCAATAGATGCCCGCCTGCGGAGACAGCCCCGACGCAATCGCGAAGGCCATCGCCAAGGGGAGGGCAACGAGTCCGACTGTGACACCTGCGGCGAGGTCCGCAAAGAAATCCTGAACGCTATAGTCCTTCAGGCAGAGGACAGACTTGGGCAACCACTGGTCCATCGTAAAAACTGCAACCTCGATGAGCGATGCTTCAATTCTAGTCGATTGGTCGACTTCACAGCGTTTTGAGAAACGCTTTGGCCTGAGTCAGGTGAGGGAAGAGCTTTTCTTCGGCTTGAAATTCTTTGCCATGAACACAGCGGCGGCTGCCTCGCAACCTCACCGGATGCTTGAGGTGGAGCATCTCGTGATACACGATGTACTCAACCGCACAGAGGGGAACAAGTGGGTGGTCGAAGATTCGGCTCACTACGATGGCGTTGTGCGCGGGGTCGTAGTGGCCCAGGCTACGCCGCGAGTGCGATTGACTCCATGTCATACGGGGCCGCGCCAGCAGGCCGTAAAAGAACTGCTGGTTCAGCCCGTCGAAGATTTCCTCGAGGTGGTACACGTGTCCCTTGGCCGAGGCGATGCGCTTGCGTCCGCGTATTTGCCGCACCAAGTGGGCCTTGGCGCTAATATCGTGACTGGAGACGTATCGCCGGTAGCGGGCAGCCTGTGCGGGCGCAATTGGCTTACGGTAAATCTTGGCCAGCAAGATGTGGGCGATGGCCTCGATCACGCTCTCCGGCGCGCCTTCCAGCAGATCAGACAAGCGGACATGCAGCCGGCCTTCCCGCATCCGAATGGTGTTGTTCACGTTGGCAAACGGATAAAAGGCAATGCGCATCTCCGGCACCGGCACGCGCGGCCGCAGTTCCCGATAGGCTTGATGGAAGATTTCCTCGATTAATCTGGCCTGCAAGATTTTCCTACACTACCACGACAAGAACATGCAGGGTATTAGTCCTTGCGCTCCGAATAATCCTTGGTAAGCTTTTTTTCAGCCGCAAGTTTGTTCTGCTCCTCCAGGGTTTCGCGGGCGCTCTTGGCGCTGTCGGCTATCGTGTCCACGGCGTTCGCGAGAACGAACGAGAACTGTTGCAACTCGTCTGGGGGCGTCTGTTCCTTGAGTTGGCGCAGCTTCAGTTGCCACTCGCTGTTGGCCTCAATCACCAGCTTTAGTCCCTTGCGCATGTCGGCGAAATGAGACTCGTACATGTCGATGTTGTCGTCGGTCTCGTCGAGCAGCGTAACGAAATCCTGCAACAAGTCATGGATTTGCTTGGGACGCGTGGCTGCGCTGTCGGAATCGGTACGCACCAGATCGATCATCGAGATGCGTTCCTTGGCGAATGTGACCATCAATTCCAGCCGCTTGTTAGGGTAGTCGGCCGCCTCGCGCATCTGATCAATTTCAGCGTCGGTCATGGGATCGCGCGCGTTTTTCTGCGCCAGCGCGAACGGGGCCGCACAACTTAGAAATACGAGCACGGCCATGGGCCATACCATCTTTTTAATCACGACTTGTCCTTGGGTTCGGCCTTATCGCCAAACATTTTGGCCAGCAAGTTGGCGCGAAGCTGTTCGATTTCTTGCACGGCCTTTTCGACCGGGGGACGGTCATCGATATTCAGTGACTCGCCAATGTCACGCATGCGATGTTGCAGTTTGCGAAGTTCGATTTCCGTCTGTTTCAGCCTTTTATTCACACTAGTTGCAGTTTCCGTCGCGGCCCGTGAGTAGGCCACGACTTCCTGGATCGCTGCTTCGGCCTTCTCAACGTCCCCGTCGGTGTACAGCGTATTGGCCTGTTCGAGTTCTCGATGCGCGTACTCAAGTGAGAGAACCACGCGCTCGCTGCCTTGGGCCGAGTCAGCGCGTGCCTTCAAATCAGCCGGAGTTTGGTCCGCCGCGAGCGCGAGCAGGCTGGTCAGGAGCACACAAACCAGGGCTGGCGTGACGCTGCGCATACTATTTGTTCTCGGCGTACTTGCTCGCGTTGCCCGGATCGATCGCCATCAGCCGATGACGCGCCTGCCATTCCTGGTCAGGCATTTTGCCGCCATCGGTTGCCAGGAACTGCTGGTAATTCTCCACTGCCTTCGCCTTGACTTTCAAGTTGTCATAGGACGTGGCCCGCAGGAAGTAAGTCGCAGGAATCTCGGGCAAATATTTCGCGCGTTCGTCCAACGCCCGAATCGCCAGGGTGTAATTCTTATTGGACGCAGCGACGACTGCCAAATTGCCGTAAATCTCTGACGCCGTGGGTTTCAGTTTCACCGCCAGCAACAACTCTTCTTGCGATTCAGCGTAATTCTTTTCCTGCATCAGCACGGTGCCGAGGGCGAAATGGGCCTCCGCATCCTGCGGCATTCCCTGGACGGCGATGCGAAACTGTTCTTCGGCACCAGCGTTGTTGCCTTCCTTCAGGTAGGCGCCTCCCAGTTCGAGTGCAGCATGTGGATCGCCGTTACCCGGAGCGAGCCCGTCGGCAACTGCCACGGAGTCGTCCTTCTTGCCTTCCGCCGCGAGCACGCGTCCCAGTTGAGTCCGTGCATTTTCGCTGGTGGGATCCAACACGAGGATCTTGCGTAATGCGGCTTCCGCCTCGGGATACTTCTTCTGTTTTGAGTAAACGTTCGCTAGTCCGGCAAGGGCCTCGGTGGATTTTTCGTCCACCGTCGCGGCAATTTGATACTCGTGCGCCGCTTCCTCCAACTTGTCCTGCTTCTCCAGCAGAAGCCCGGCGGAGAGGTGCGGCTCCGCATCGAACGGCGTCAACTTCGACGCTTCGGCAAAATCGGCGAGCGCCTGCTGAGGGTCACGACTCGCTTCGACCATTCCCAGCGATAACCACGCGCGTGCCACGCCTTCGTCTGGATTCGCCGTCGGTTTGAGCTGGGTCGCGGCTTTCAGGTATTTCGCAGCTTCGTCTAAATCTCCTTGCCGGGCGAGCACAATTCCCAGGTTCAAGTTCGACTCGAAGACGTCCGGCTTGGCGGCCACCGACTTTCGATAGGCGTTGACTGCATCGGAGGGGCGTTTGGTGGCGTTGTAGATAAAGCCCAGATCAAACCAGCCACGATAGGATTTAGGGTCGTCTCCGACTGCCTTCATCAGGATCGTTTCCGCCTTGTCGTAATCCTGCTGTTGCATGGCGGCCTCGGCCAGGTCGAGCTGCGCAGCGACGGGGTCTTCGGCGGGCTCCTCCACCTTGTGGTGCCGAACCGTTGTGCCTTGCTGTTGGGCATGGAGGTGCTGCACCGGCGAGGTCAGCGCCAGGAGCATGAACCCAATCGTAATACGAGAGTTACCGTTCATGGGCGTTGGCACTGCCATTATTCGATAGGATGCGCGAGAGCCACTGGCCGGTGTAGGAATCCGCTGTCTCCGCGATTACTTCGGGAGTTCCGACAGCCACTACTTTGCCGCCACGCCACCCTCCTTCGGGACCAAGATCGATGACCCAGTCCGCGGTTTTGATCACGTCCAGATTATGCTCGATGACGACAATGCTGCCTCCCGCTTCAATCAGGCGGCGAAATGCCGCCAACAGCTTACTCACGTCATCGAAATGCAAGCCGGTAGTCGGTTCGTCGAAGATATAGAGAATCCGTGGATGGCGGCGATTGCGCTCGGCTTGGGTGCGAGCGAAGTCGCGTAGCTTGGGCTGCAGATGCGCCGCCAGTTTCATGCGCTGCGCCTCTCCTCCCGAAAGCGTGGTTGCCGATTGGCCGAGGCGAAGATAGCCGAGTCCCACTTCTTCCAGCACGCGAAGCTTTTCTACGATTTTGGGCACGCCGGAAAAGAAGTGCAGCGCACTCTTGACGGTCAGCTCCAACACTTCATGGATGTTCTTCCCGTGGTAGCGAACTTCCAGCACCTCAGGCTTGTAGCGCATGCCCTTGCACTCTTCGCAGATGAGTTCGACATCGGCCAAGAACTGCATCTCGACCGTCACCGTGCCGTCGCCCTGGCACACGTCACAGCGGCCGCCGGGAATATTGAATGAAAAGTGTCCTGCGGTATAGCCGCGCTTCTGGCTCTCCGCCTGACTGGCAAAGAGCTCGCGAATCGCATCGAAGGCCTTGATATACGTCACCGGGTTGGAGCGCGGAGTGCGTCCGATCGGCGATTGATCCACCAGGACGACTTCGTCGATCCAGTCGGCGCCTTCCACTTCGTCCACTTCCGCGTGCGGTCCGCCCGACACCTGACCTTTTTCGGCCGCCAGCGCGTTGTAGAGCACATCGTGGACCAGCGTTGACTTTCCCGACCCCGACACGCCCGTGATTGCCACCAGCATGCCTAGTGGAATGGTTACGTCCACATCCTTTAGGTTATGCGCCCGAGCGCCTTGCAGCCTGATCACTCTTCCGTTTCCGCTGCGGCGTGTAGCCGGCATCTGAATTCGCAGATCATGATTCAAATAACGTCCGGTGAGTGATGCCGGATCGTGAACGATCTCGTCGTATGTTCCGGCCGCAATCAATCGGCCGCCATTTTCGCCAGCTCCGGGCCCCAGATCGAGGATATGGTCAGCGTTGCGCATGATTTCCGCGTCGTGCTCCACTACCAGCACTGTATTCCCCAAGTCGCGCAGGCTGTGCAAGATTTTAATCAGGCGCTCGGTATCACGGTTATGTAAGCCGATTGAAGGCTCGTCCAAAACATAGAGCGTCCCCACCAGGCGCGAACCCAGCGACGTGGCAAGTTGGATGCGCTGGGCTTCGCCTCCCGAGAGCGTCGAGGCCAGACGGTTCAGGCTGAGATACTCCAGCCCGACGTCATTGAGAAAGCGGAGCCGGTCGCGAATTTCAATCAGCAAACGGTCGGCGATATCCGCCTCTTCGCGAGTCAGTGTCAAATTGTTGAAGAACTGTGTTGCTTCCTCGACTGTCATGGCCGACACCTGGCAGATGTCTTTGCCTCCGACCTTGACCTGGCGCGCCTCACGCCGCAGACGCAGACCGCCGCATTCCGGACAGACGGAATAGCCACGGTACCGGCTCAGAAACACTCGCACGTGGAGCTTATACTTTTTGCGCTCCAGGTAGTCGAAGAAGCCGCGGACCCCCCGCCACTTATCTTCGCCGGTGAGAATGTATTCCTGCTGTGCCTTCGTCAGGTCCTTCCACGGTACATCTAAGGGAATGCCCGCCGCTCGCGCGTACCGTTTCATCTCCGTCGCCAGCGGTCTGTACTTGGGCTTGGTCCAGGGCTCAATCGCGCCTTCGGACAGCGTCAGTGACTTGTCAGGAATTACCAGGTTTAAGTCGAAATCGATGGTGTTTCCAAAGCCCTGACACTTGGGACACGCGCCGTAAGGGTTATTGAATGAGAATAGACGCGGCTCGGGCTCTTCGTAACGCGTCCCATCATTCTTGCACTCGAAGCGCTGGGAAAAGCGAAAGCGCTCGACTCCTTCAGCGTCACGTGGCGACGTCTCGAAAATTACCTCGCCAGCTTCGCGATATCCCTGTTCTACCGCATCCACTAGCCGTGACCGAACATCCGGTGCGACCACGATTCGATCCACGACCACGAAGACCGGCTCTGCGAAATTCACGTCCAGCAACGATTCCGGGGTTGAGAAGTCGATGATCTGGCCATTCTGGAAGAGGCGCACAAACCCCCGCTTCCGCAATTCGAACAGCCGCTCCTTCAGGGCGATATCGACGCTCGGCTTAGCTGTCTTCTTCTTCGCCGTGCGGCGGCCTTTGGACTTCTCCGGCTCTGAGGGTGCAGGCGGATGCTGCAGCGGAAACAAAACTTGGAGCCGCGTACCTTCCGGTAGAGCCAGCATGCGGTCGGCGATTTCGTCGACCGTATCTTTCTTCACTTCCTGTCCGCAGACGCCGCAAAACGTGCGGCCGATTCGTGCGTACAGCAGCCGCAGGTAATCGTAGATCTCCGTGGCCGTTGCCACGGTCGATCGCGGATTGCGGGTGGTATTTTTCTGTCGAATGGCGACGGCGGGCGCGATTCCCTCAATAACGTCGGCATCCGGCTTTTCGATCCGCTCGAGAAACTGCCGAGCGTAAGCCGAGAGTGACTCTACGTAGCGGCGCTGCCCTTCGGCATAAATCGTATCGAATGCCAGCGAGGACTTGCCCGATCCGGAAACCCCGGTCACCACCGTAAGAGCATTATGCGGGATTTCCAGGTCAATGTTCTTGAGGTTGTGGACGCGTGCGCCCCGAACCACGATGTTGTCGTTCGACATGAGCCCCGAACTTCGGCACCCGATCGGGAATTGAGTCCGTCCCCACAGACGGCCTCGGAATCGAGTGCTGAAACTTCTTATTATAGCTGGTCTCACCGGATGCGCGGAGCCTTCAGCGGTGCGCCTTCGGCATCGTTGGGACACTGGCCGACGGCGCGGTTACATCGAAAATTAAAAAAGGGAATTACGGTTAGAGGGTTGTCATCGCCCGAAGTATAGGAGCCCGAACACGTAGATCCACAAGACACCCATGAAGTGCCAATACCACGCGGTAACGTCGACCACGATGCGTCGCGTCTCAGGAGGCCGGTGCAGCCACCATGTCATGCCCGCGTAGAAGAGGGCAAGAATCCCACCCAGCAGGTGCACCGCATGTACGCCGGTAAGCATGAAGAAAAACGAGGTGCTGACGTTGGTTTCGATGTCGATGTGGCTAAGACGCAACCGATGCCATGCGAGATACTGTCCGCCGAGAAACGCCAGGCCGAGCACGATCGTCGTCCACAACCAGGGCAGGGAACGATTGTCACTGATGCGAATGCCGGGAATGTCCGCTATGGGCGCCAGCACGACGTCTTCAGCCGCGCGGCGTCGCGCCATTTCCAGCGTCAGGCTGCTCAGCAATAAGACGAATGTATTGCCCAGCAGAATACCCACCGGCAGCGTCGTCGGCACCCAATTGCCGACGTATTCGTTGCGCGCCGGGTCCCACACAGAACCAGCCTTCCGTACAAGGAACGCGGTGGTGAATGACACGAAGATCATCACTACTGAGCTGAGTCCGAAGGCGATCAGCAGACGGTAACGTCGCAGGCGTTCACGGTAACTCGGGACATCATCACCTCGGCCGCGGCCGCCTCCGCCATCGCCGCCAGTGGGCCAATGGTCAGTGGGCCGCCGGCCGCCGCCGCCATAAGCTGGCTTCGGAGTAGGCACCCCCGACTTAGGGTTCGAATAGACCATATCTCGGTTGGTATCCCGGTCGTCCGTGATGCGGCACCTCCGCCGCACCGACATTTTGCATTGATCGAAACGCCCTGTTTCCCCACCTCGCGACGGACTGTGGTCATGATGCGCGTGCCGCTACAACTTTTCAACCCGGTAACGACCTGATTGTTTTAGCGGCCTGCAAAGTTGCACGCCGGATGGGACGGAGATAAGCTCCGAAGCTGTGAAGCGTGCCCTGATTGTCGTCGTGCTGCTGGTTCTCGTCGCGTACGGCGGTGACTTTCTGTGGCTGCGCTACCGTATGGCAACCAATCGAAATGCCTTCGGAAGCGTGACGCGCGACGTGTATTACTCGGTCAAACTCAAGAGTGGAAAGACCGAGTTCAGCTACGGGGGGCAGCAGTCTGTCGAGTGTCCCAACAGCCTGTTGCCGCAATTCTGGGAAAAGCCCTGTTGGTACGCCAAACGCCAGAAAGACATGCAGATCAATATCGATTCCGGCAACCCAAACAATCCGTCGCTGTACTAGAGCGCCCTCCTTACGGCGCTCGCACTTGCATCGATGCCGTTCCATCGTTCATCTTGGTGACATGACCCGCCACAAGCCTGTTCCCGGACACGAGGTCCAACAGCGTGTTTACGGCCATAACTGTTTCGGCTGCGGTCCCGCGAACGAAAGCGGGCTGCACTTGGAGTTTCATCTCAACGAAGACCACAATCGGTTCGTCTGCGATTTCGAGTTGCCGCTCCGATTCGAGGGGCCGCCTTCTCACGCACACGGAGGCATCATCGCGACTATCCTCGACGAGGCTATGGGTAAGGTTAGCAAGCTGCGCAGCATCATCGCCGTGACCCAAACCATGCAGGTGAATTACATCCGGCCGGTGCCGCTCTCGACGCCCCTGGTGACTGAAGGCTGGGAAGTCGGCGTCAACGGCCGCGAACACTTTCGCGCCGCCGAGATCCGCAACGCCAAAGGTGAAGTGCTCGCCACCAGCACCGGCACGTTCATCGAGATCGACCCGAGCCGCATGTTCGCCAAGTTCCTGAAAGAGAGCCAGGACGACGCGACGTAGGATGGTTGCTAAGGCTTGTTACTGTCGCTGAACCGCCTGATCGAGCCACTGCGGCTGGACTTTAGCTAACCCGAGGTGCCGGCTTGCGAAGTCGGCGAGATGCGATTGGCCTTCCAGAGTTAGCATTCCTTTCGTATTCCCGGTCTCATAATTCAGGCTCTCGCCAAAGTTGATATAGACATGCCCGACCCAGCACGGATCCTCCCCTGGCAAGCACGCCGGCGTTGTTCCGCTACCCCACTGACCCAGGTTGCCAGCTACAGCTAGTCGCCGCGTGTCGAGTGAGGCATGAGTCAATAGCCACTGGCCCGCGCACGCCTCCAAGTGTGGCGACCTTCGGAAGTCAAGACCGGGTTCGCCCCAGGACATGGTTCCGTCGAGCACGATCGAAGCGGCCCCTGCCCTCGCCAAGGCATAGGCAAATCGCAACAGGTCTGCGCTACCCTCGGTTCCCTTGATGGCGGAATGCGAGAATAAAATCCCCGGAGTCGGCGCATTGGAGGCCGGAAGAAATACAGAAGCTCCGTAGCTCTTATGGTTGTACAGAATCGTGACCCGCCGAGTCTCGATGCCATTGCTAACACCGATCGATGTGCTTTTTTCGAATTGGCACGGCGTGAAGTTCTGGATCGACTGCGCCAAGGTGGCGCTGGAGCTTAACGTAAGTGCAAGGACAGCGTAAAAGGCAAGCCTTCGCATATCACGGCTCTCCTCTGAGGTATGCTAATTAGACCACGGATTCTGGGCAAGGTTAGCCAATTTGTTGTCGTGGCCATCCCGACGCCGCGTCGCCGCTCAGAGTAAAATTGAAAGCAAGCTGGGGCAGTCGATAGCGTTTGCCAATCGTTTGCTGTTCCTGGTTCCAGGGATGGAGAGTTCTATGTCAGAAAACAACGGAACCAACACTAGTCTGCGCCTCAAAGTCGGCTTGGCCGAAATGCTCAAAGGTGGCGTCATTATGGACGTCATGTCCGTCGCGCAAGCCGAAGTTGCCGAGAAGGCTGGCGCCTGCGCCGTCATGGCTCTGGAGCGCGTGCCGGCCATTATCCGCGCCGAGGGCGGCGTCTCGCGCATGGCCAGTCCGAAGCTGATCAAACAGATCATGAGCACAGTTTCAATTCCGGTCATGGCCAAGTGCCGCATCGGCCACTTCGCCGAAGCCCAGATCCTGCAGGAGATCGGCGTCGATTACATCGACGAGTCCGAAGTGCTGACCCCCGCCGACGAAGAACATCACGTGGACAAACACGCCTTTAAGACGCCGTTCGTCTGCGGTGCACGCAATTTGGGAGAAGCTCTCCGCCGCATTGCCGAAGGCGCCGCCATGATTCGTACCAAGGGCGAGGCCGGCACCGGGGACGTCGTCCACGCCGTCAAGCACATGCGCCAGATCGTCAAAGAAATGCGGCAGCTCACCGTGATGAGCGAGCAGGAACTCTTCGCCGCCGCCAAGAACCATCAGGCGCCCTACGAGCTCATCAAGATGGTCGCCAAAGCAGGGAAGCTGCCGGTTCCAAATTTTTCCGCCGGTGGAATTGCCACCCCCGCTGACGCCGCACTGATGATGCAGCTCGGCGCGGAAGCCGTCTTCGTTGGCTCGGGTATCTTCATGAAGGGCGGCGTCACTCCGCTCGACCTCACTAGCACCAATGAGCGCGAAGAGGCCGAAGCCCGCGCCAAAGCCATCGTCATTGCGACTACGCACTACAACGACGCCAAGGTCCTCGCCGAAGTCAGCGAGCAAGTGCCAGGCGCGATGAAGGGCTTGGCCGTCTCGGCGATCGAAGAGAAGGATTTGCTGCAGACGCGGGGATGGTAGAAAGAGGCTGTCAGCTCTCAGCCGTCAGCTTTCAGTAAGGGCGCGACATGTGTCGCGCCTATTTTGTCAGTGAGGAGTCCCAGAATTCTAGCCGCGGGCGCAATAGGATCGTTTTCGCAGTTAACTGTACAATGGCGAAATAACGCCAGCTATGGCAAACCCCTTAAGCGGTGCGCAAAAAACAATTCGCCGGCGACCGGCACGAAATTCGCTGCCTGCCTGCTATTACCGCTGGTTCTTGGGTCCGCTGCTGCTGCGCAGTGCCCCGACCCTAACCCTGCGTGGGTCGTTGAGAATGACAGAATTAACGGTGTCGTGTCAGTAGAAGGTCAACCTCTGAAGCACGTAAACATACAATTGGCATCTTCAAGCGCACGCTACAGCGTTGTCACAGATGCAGAGGGCGCATTCCTGATTCCGAATGTAGTTCTTGGCAACTACTTGTTCGTGGTGAAGGGATGGGGAGAGGCACATCTACAGATCAAAGGCTGGCATCGCGGAGAAATTAACCGTCCTGTGCTTCTATTCAATTCGGCAAAGGGATGCCCTCTACTGACCCTGGTGAGCAACTGATCCCCGTCAGCTGCGCGGTCAGGCATGATGGACGGAATCAGTGCTATCTTAACCAACTAGCGTCTAAGTGGAAAATAAGTGAATGCCTTCTGGCAACGCCAGTCCGCTTAACCTGGACCTGCTCGACCGCCCGGCTCCTAATCCCATTCCGCGATAATCTAGATAGTTGCTGGTTTTACTGACGGCTGCTAGCTGAAAGCTGACAGCCAGTCCGGCGAAGAGCGAATGGCGAACAGCGCTCCCATGAATATTGGTGTCCTCGCACTACAAGGCGATTTCGACGCCCACCGACGCCGCCTCGAAGAACTCGGGGCGACCGTCACCCTCGTCCGCAAGGCGGAAGACTTCGACCACATCGACGGCCTCGTCATCCCCGGCGGCGAATCGACCACGTTCCTGAAATTGCTGCCAAAAGAACTGCTCGAGCGCCTACGAGATTTCGTCCACACCAAGCCCACCTTCGGCACCTGCGCCGGAGCCATCATGCTGGCCACGCACGTCACCAACCCCGACCAGCCCGGTCTGAATGCCCTCGACATCACCGTCGAGCGCAACGCCTACGGCCGTCAGATCGACTCGACGATCCTCGAAGCCAAAACCAAACTGGGTGACGAACCGCTGGAGATGGTCTTCATTCGCGCTCCGCGCATCCAGCAGGTCGGTGAAGGCGTCGAAGTCCTGGCCGAACGCGACGGATATCCGGTGCTGGTGCTGAAGGGAAGCGTGATGGCCGCGACTTTCCATCCCGAGCTCTCTGATGACCATCGCGTCCACGCGGAATTTCTGAAGCTGGTGAAGGATGGTAGAAAGTAGCCCGCGAGGAATCTGCTTTCCCAGCCGCGCCGAAATGACAATCACAGCCCCACGTGACGCCTGTCCTTGCCTCAGTCGTGCTAAGTCTTGAAAATGCGAATCCGTGACGCAAGTGGTTGGTGTCTCTCTCATCGCCCTGCTCCCAGGATGCATGCGCTCACCCGCTCTCTGAAAAGTCGAACATGTCGCCATGAGCGTCATCGGAGCTATAACTGCCGCACTTTAAGATGGATACGACCAAAATCAATACTTTAAATACTTTCAATGCTTTCAATACTTGCTCCATCAATACTTTCCATACTTTCAATGCTATTTTTGGGCGCTCGAGGCCAGGAAATCGCAGCTAACTCCCAAGCTGACACGAACTTACCCGTAACGCCTTTTGTATGAGGCTTTTAGGAACATTTTTTCTGTAACTTACTGATTCTAAAAGATACGGGTAGGGAGGGGGGGTGCCCTTCAAATCCAATACAATCCAAGTCGGCTTCAGAGATGCGTAAGAGAGTGCCTCGGAGATTCGCAGGAAAGACGCGGGAGCTAAAGCCTACTCTCGTTTTCAGCATTTGACGGCACAACTGAAGTCGTGCCCTGATATGAAGCTGTCGGGAACGTGAGTTTTTGTAGCCTAAAACGGGAAGGCAACCAATGTCCATCTACGATTTCTCAGCTAAGCTCAACAACGGCACTGATCAATCGCTCGCCCCCTATAAAGGCAAGGTCTTGCTGGTCGTCAACACAGCCAGCCAGTGCGGATTCACCCCGCAATACAAAGGCCTGCAGGAGCTCTACGCCAAGTATCACGACCGCGGCCTCGAAGTTCTGGGGTTTCCCTGCGATCAGTTCGGCCACCAGGAGCCCGGCAACGACGACGAAATCAAGTCGTTCTGCGAAGTGAATTACGGCGTAAATTTCCCGCTGTTCTCGAAGATCGAAGTGAACGGCAACGGCGCTCATCCGCTCTACAAATTCCTGAAGAGCGAAAAAGGCGGTCTGCTTGGCGACAACATTAAATGGAACTTCACCAAGTTCCTGGTGGACAAGCAAGGAAACGTCGTGGAACGCTTCTCTCCCACCACCACGCCCGAGGCCATCTCGTCGAAAATTGAGGCGCTGCTGTAATGGAAGCAGGCCCCTTCACCACGGAGGCACGGAGAGGGCGGAGAATCTAAGTCTTAAAAAATCAAGGTGTCGGCATCGGAGCTTTACTCTGTTATCGATTTGGGGTCGCTCACGACTCTTAGGTTTCAGGATCAACTCCTTCTCCGTGTCCTCCGTGCCTCCGTGGTGAATTCTCGTTATACTGAACGCATCGAGGATGGCCGTGAGTACCGCCCAGAAGACTTTTTACATCGAGACCTTTGGTTGCCAGATGAACTTCCACGACTCCGAAAAAGTCGTGGGCACGCTCATCTCGGAGGGCTACCAGCAGGTTCACAGCGAAGAGGACGCGGACCTCATTGTCTACAACACCTGTTCCATTCGCGACAAGGCAGAGCAGAAGGTTTTCAATCGCCTCAACGACGTCAAAAAGCTGCACAAAGCAGGGAAGCGCTTCGCCGTCCTCGGGTGCGTTGCTCAGCAGGAGGGTGAAAAGATCTTCGAACGGGCGCCGTACGTTTCGCTGGTCGCGGGATCGGCGTCTTACCGCAATCTTCCTGACATGCTGGTGAAGATCGAATCGGGCGCCGCGCGGGTCACGGGCCTAGACGATCGCCAGACTGACCAGGCCTTTGACACGGAATTCACTGCCCGCAGTAATCCTCATCGCGGCTACATCACCATCATCGAAGGCTGCGACAAGTTCTGCGCCTATTGCGTGGTTCCATACACGCGCGGCAAGGAGCGCAGCCGCACCTCGGACTCGGTCCTGGCCGAAGCCCGCCGAATGGCCGACGCCGGATTCACCGACGTGCAACTTCTCGGTCAGAACGTCAACTCCTACGCTGACCCATCGCAAAAAAAGAGCTTCGCCGGGTTGCTGGCTTCCGTGGGTGAAATTGCCGGAATCCGCCGGGTGCATTTTACCACCTCGCATCCGCGCGACTTCACCAAAGATATCGTCGACGCCATCGATTCTGTGCCCACGCTGTGTGATCACGTGCATCTCCCCGTCCAGAGCGGTTCCTCGCGCGTGCTCGACGCCATGTTCCGCGACTACAGCCGCGACGAATATCTGGAACGCATCGCCTGGATGAAAGCCGCGCACCGCGAGATCAGTATCACTACCGACACGATAGTAGGTTTTCCCGGCGAGACCGAAGAGGAATTCCGCGAGACCCTCAGCCTGCTCACCGAAGTCGGCTATGACGGCGTCTTCTCATTCAAGTATTCGCCGCGTCCCAACACTCCAGCATTGCAGTATGCCGATTCGATTCCGGATGCTGAGAAGTCTCGCCGACTGCAAGTCCTGCAGGAGCATCAACGAGAGATTCAGCGCGTCAGCTATCGTCGGCACGTCGGCCACGCGCTAGAGGTTATGGTGGAAGGGAAGAACTCTGCCCGCGGGCAGATGATCGGCCGCACCTCGCAGAACAAGACCCTCAACTTCGTGATAAAGGACGGTCCGGAGCCTCGAACGGGTGAGTACGTGTCGGTGCTGGTAACCCAGGCTTTTCCTAACAGCCTTTTGGGCGAACTGGTAAGCTGACCTTCGGAGCAGTACTCGATGTCGCAACAGACAAAAGCCGCCGGACCGGGAAAGCTGGGCGGCTGGATTGTCTTTGTCGCAACCCTGCTCGTGTTAAGCTTTGCGGCCATGCCCGGTCATCAGGCCTTTTCCGCCGTCGCCGACCGCTTGCTGATCGCTTTGCGCTTGTCGCTGGTGTTAGCTTTGTCGGTGTTGGTTGTCCGCGAAAGACTCACTGGCCGCGCTGAAGCGTCGGGCGGCTTGCTGCAGCGCTGTCGCCGATGGTTTTACGACGAGTAGCGCTCTCGCGCTACTATGTACGGGACTGGAGTGCACGGGAAGCAGGAGGGAGCACGATGGAAGTCGAAATGAAAATTCGCGGGTTGATGACTGACCCGGTTACCAATATGCCCATCGTGCTTCTCAAGGAGTCCGACTCTGAGACCGTGCTGCCCATCTGGGTCGGCGTTTACGAGGCCAATGCGATCCTGCTCGAAATTGAGAAGGTGGCGACTCCGCGTCCCATGACTCACGATCTGCTCAAGAACCTCCTGGTCGGACTCGAGACCACAGTCCGCAAGGTCGTCGTTACTGAGCTGCGGGAAGATACCTTTTATGCGGTCATTTGGCTGGAGCGCGGAGGCCAGATCATCAGCATCGACTCGCGGCCGTCAGACGCCTTGGCCCTGGCGCTTCGCATGGATTGCCCAATCTTTGTGGAGGACGAAGTCCTGAAGAGCAGCAAGCAAGCCACCACCGACCAGCCCGGTGCCGCTGGGGGTCAGGTGTCAGCCGATGACCTTCGCAAGTGGCTGGAGAACCTCGGAGATGACGACCTCGGCCGCTACAAGATGTAGCCATGCCCGATCCCTCCGAGCAACTGCAACGTCTTTATCTTGCCGGCTTTGAGCTACAGACCTTCGAGCGCTACCCGAACAGTATTGGAGTACTGCGCGACTGCTGCATTGCATTGGTGCGCGCTACACCCAATGGCTTGGAGATGATTGGCACTCCCGGTTGGCGTATGGGCGAGTTGATGGGCGTGCTGGTGGAGCGAGATGACCGGCAAGTATTCCAAGCTAAGTCAGAGGTCTTGGAGGCCACACCAGAGCGGTTGGAGACGCTGAGGCGCTTTCGAAACGATCTTGAAAAGCTGTTGGAGCCTGTCGTTTGACGGCTTGCAGACCTCCCAGGGACGGTTGAGGGAAGCCTTGTGGAATCACCAATCTTGCGAATCGACTGAAGACAGGAGGTGGAGGCAGCGGTATTCAGCGCCATTCAGCGTACTTAACATAATATCTGTTATCGGACATTGCTAATAACAGAACCTAGCCCAGCAAGACAACCTTGGGATGGAACAGACTCCCGGCCACGCGACTCGCCAGGCAAATCAGCTCCGACTGCCCTGCGAAGACTTTCACCCACTTCGATCCAGAGAAATCCGCCAGATTGACTGACCGCCCGTGCCGGATCTTGCCAATCGTCTCGTCATCGGCCGTAACGCACGGTACCTTCGGCAGCACCCTGCGCGGATGAACCATTAGCTCGCTGGTGCGTCCGTGCGTGGCGGCCTCAGCGACCTCCTCAAGCGTCCGGGAATCTTCGAGCCCAAACTCAGCCACGGCCGTACGCCTCAGGCTGGCCAAGTGCGCTCCGCAGCCCAGTTTCTGCCCAATTTCGTGCGCGATGCTGCGGACGTAGGTTCCGGATGACACCCGGCAACGGAACCATGCCACATCGCCGTCCAATCCCGTTACAACGAATTCCTTCACTTCCACCTCGACTGCCTGGAGCTCCACTTCCTGTTTCTTGCGGGCCATCTTGTAGGCCGGTACCCCTTTGATCTTCTTTGCCGAAAACGCCGGTGGGGTCTGTAGAATGACGCCCACGAACCCTGGCACGACCGCTGCTATTTCCTCAAGTGTTACTTGAACATCTTGCGCGGGACCCGCTGGATCTCCGTCGGCGTCATAGGTATCGGTGGCGAAACCGAACCGGATCGTCCCTTCGTAGGTCTTTTCCGAATCCTCGTAAAACTGGCACAGGCGGGTCATTTTACCGATGACCAGCGGCAAAACTCCCGTGGCCATTGGATCGAGAGTTCCCAGGTGACCGATGGAGCGCTCTCGCAGAATGTGCCGCATTTTGGCCACTACGTCATGCGAGGTCCACCCAGCCGGTTTGTCCACTACCATCACACCATTGAGCGGCATCCTTCTGGTATCGTGTACGTTGAGGCGTTGATTGGTCAAATTGACGCGGAAAAATTGTAATTGAAAGGGAATTCGCTTCCCTTCCGCGCCAGTCCGCGTTAAGCCGCCCCTATGATTCCGCTGAAAGATGACGCCCCGCGAGTCGGCACCCCGTACGTCACCTATTTCCTTGATCGCAGTGAACACCGTCATGTTCCTGATCGAATTATGGGTGGGACAGGGGAACCCGCGCCAGTTTGACCTGTTTCTCCAGCAGTTTGGGGTCGTTCCCGCCCGGTTTCCCATCGTCCTGTTTAACCAGGGATACGTTCCATGGGACCTGGTCTATCAGTTGGGCACGCGCTACATTCCTCCCGTGGCGGCCTTTCTGCCGGTGTTTACCTCCATGTTCCTGCACGGCTCGTGGATGCACCTGATCTTCAACATGCTGTCGCTGTGGATCTTCGGCGACAACGTAGAGGACTACCTCGGGCACTTTCGCTACATCGTGCTCTACCTGGTCAGTGGCGTAGCGGCAATGGCAGTGCACACCGTGTTCAATCTCAACTCGACGGTGCCCACGGTCGGCGCCAGCGGAGCTATCGCCGGTGTGATGGGCGCATACTTCCTGCTGTATCCGCGTGCCAAGGTGCTCACCATCGTGCCGTTCTTCTTTATGTGGTTTATGTGGCTGCCGGCTTGGATCGTGCTGGGCTACTTCTTTGTGGGCCAATTCCTGCTGGGCGCGGCGTCGTCGATCGCGGTGCGAGGAGGCAGCGCCGGCGGGGTGGCCGTCTGGGCCCATGTTGGAGGATTCCTGGCAGGCATGGCGCTAGTGAAACTCTTCCCTGCCCGGACGCGGCGTTATCAGTATGGAGCATTTTAAATACAGGGGACAGTGTCTAGTGGGCAGTGGATAGAAGGTTGGGGCTGTCCACTTGCTTGAGCCCTCGCTACGTTCTGTGCCTTAGCGAACCAGACGCAAGCGCTTAGTGATGGGTGCCCGGCGTGAGTTGTCCCGTCGAAACTACAAGGCCCCCACGACTGGAACGATCAGCAGTTCCGGAGATTGGCGTTGGGCGGAAGAGCACAGCGTACAAAACGGCTTCAGCCACGCTATCGGGTTCGATCATCTTGTCCCGCGGTGCGTCGGGCCAGAACTGCTTCCAGATCTCGGTGTCGGTCGCGCCCGGCATCAGGGCCATCACGCGGATGCCCTTCGGAATCAGTTCCTCCCGCAAGGTCAAGCGTAAGCCCAAGGGCCCCGTGCTTCGACGCATTGTAGGCGGCGAACTTGGGGAAGATTTGTTTGGCAGCCGCGAGAGATCTGTTAACAATGGTCGCGCCACGGGGCATCAGCGGCACCGCGGACTGCACGCAGAGGAACATGCCGGTGAGATTGATGTCGATGACCGATCGCCACAGCTCGAGGGGAGTTTCTTCGACCGGATAAATCGCCTGCGAGATACCAGCGTTGTTGATCAGGATATCGAGGCGTCGCCAGCGCTTCTTCACCGACGGAGAACACGCGAGACACCGAAGGGGATCACGCACCTCGCATCGTTCCGCCAGGCATCTCCGGACGTAGGCTGGCAGGTTGACGCGACGTCTGCACAATTCCCTCTTCGCCTTTGTAATGCAACAGGGTCGCGCCCGGTGATCAGGACACTGCAGCCCTCGAAACCAGGGCCCGAGCAATGGCCAACCCGATTCCGCGATTGCCACCGGTGATGACCGCAACCTTCCCGTGGCAGGCGCCCGCTACACGGGAACAATCAGATTTCCTCATGCTCACGATTTGGACTTAGACTGCCGCTTCTTACCAGCCATCCGCTAAATCCCGTTGCTGCTCTTCTCGCGGATCAACGAGAGGAATTCCTGCCGCGTCTGCTGCGCGCGGAACGCGCCGATCATCGACGAGGTGACGGTGGCGGAATGTTGTTTTTCGACCCCGCGCATCATCATGCAAAGATGGCGGGCCTCGATCACCACCCCAACGCCCATCGGGCTGGATAGCGTTCTGGATCGACTTCTGCGATTTCCACGGTGAGCCGCTCCTGGACTTGCAAGCGGCGGGCAAACACTTCCACCAGCCGCGGCAGTTTGCTGAGGCCGAGTACCTTGCCTTTGGGTAGATAAGCGATGTGCACCTTGCCGAAAAATGGCAGCATGTGGTGCTCGCAAAGGCTAAACATCTCAATGTCCTTCACGATCACCATCTCGTCGTAATCGACGCTGAACAGCGCGCCATTGAGAACTTCGGCCGGGTCCTCGCGGTATCCCTTGGTGAGGTACTGGTACGCGTTAGCAATCCGTTCGGGTGTCCGCAGCAGCCCTTCGCGCGTTGGGTCTTCGCCCAGGCGAACCAGCAGTTCGCGCGTCAGCTCTTCCAGGCTGGCGCCGGTAAGAGTGGTCTGGCTTTCAGCGAGGTCCTTCATGGGTCTCCTGTTTGGTTTCGTCACCTACTACTTAGTGGAGCGCCTCGGCGCCACCCGCATATTCGAAGCTGTTCATCAACGTTTCTTCGATGCGTATCTTTTCCAGATGAGCGGCGCGAAACCTTTGCTTCAGAATGTTGTAGATGATCTGGGTCAGGTTTTCCGTAGTGGGCACCAGCACCGCGAAATCTTTCAGCCGGTTCAAATTCTGGTGGTCGAACCGATCAAGCACCGTCTGGTGGACCGCTGCGTCGAGATCGACGAGATCGCATACCATCCCGGTTTCGGGATTCACTTGGCCGCTCACCGTCACTTCCAGTGAATAGTTGTGCCCATGCCCGTGCGGATTGTTGCACTTGCCATACGTGGCGCGGTTTTGTTCGTCAGTCAGCGTTTCCGCATGCAGACGATGCGAGGCCGAAAACAAATAGCGACGAGTGAGGTGGGCTTTCATGCCTCTCCGTAGAAATCGACAAACAGGTCTGGGAGTTCGTAGAGCCGCACACGATGCAGTCGTGCGACCTGCAGCTTCTGCTCCAGCCGCTGCCAGATCGCGATCGCGATATTCTCTGTAGTCGGAAGTTTGCTCGCGAACTCGGGCACCTCTTTGTTGAGATGACGGTGGTCCATGGCATCCACGACTTCGCGATTCAGGATGTCTTTGAGTTCCTTGAGATCGACCACAAAGCCCGTGGTGGGATCGATGTTGCCCTTCACCGTGACCTCAAGGGTGTAGTTGTGGCCATGTCCATTGAGGTTCGCGCACTTACCGAAGACGCGACGGTTCTCTTCGTCCGTCCATGCGGGATTGTGGTAATAGTGCGACGCGGAAAACTCACACTTACGCGTTAGATAAATCATGGTCCCCTGAACTATAACGGATGCTCGGATTGGCGGTCCGTAATGGCAGCCACGACCGGAGGCCGGCTAGCAGGTTCCACATCCTCTGCAATCCGGTTCACCGTGTACCGGCGACCCTTCCAGCTAACAGAACCGGTCTTATGTGAGATGTATGAGTTGACTAAAAGTAGCGCGAACAGGGGCAATCCGAGCGGCGCGACGAGATTTGATATCCAATCAAAATGCGCGCGCCGGATACGACGATAGAAGAAAATCAGCAACCCAGCCAAGAACACACCATTGATCGCGATACCGAGCCTGTCGCGATCGGGCACGGACACCCCAATCCCAACGAGGCACGCGGCGATCAGCATGAACTCCAGTGCGCGCTTTAGCGCCAGCCATCTTGGATTGGGAAACAGCAGCGCAAGGTTCTTCGTCCAACCTTCCCACATCCAATCGAAGCTGCAGTACATACGCGTGCTTACGACGTCCGACGTGCGGAATTGCAGCTTGTATCCCGCTCGCTTCACTCGCTTCGCCAATTCCACATCTTCAAGTATCGCTTGAGCTACAGATGCATGTCCTCCGATGGAGTCGTAGGCATCCCGACGAATCAACAGATACTGCCCGTTGGCTGCCGCGGCCGGGGAGTTCGGATCGCTAACCTCCCTCGGCCGGTAGGTCGTTGCCAACTCGGCAAAGATGACAGGCATCAATGCGCGCTCGGCGAGCCCGTGCACCTCTTGCCTGGGTGAATAGGACAACGTGGCAGCGCCATTCTGCTTTGCTTCGTGCAGCCCGTCGGCGATTGAACTCGCCGAATGTTTCGTATCAGCGTCGGTGAACAGTAGCCACTTCCCTCTCGCCACGCGCGCACCGCTCCAGCAGGCGTTGCACTTGCCGCTCCATCCGGAAGGCAGCGGATCGGCGAGGGCGACTCTCACCGGAAAACCTTCGGCGACCTGCCTTGTGCGGTCGGTAGAGTGATCGTCCACGACGATGATTTCGTAGCTGGCACCGGACTGGCCGACCAGCGAACCCAGACAGGTCGCCAAAGTCGCTTCCTCATTGCGCGCGGGCACAATGACCGAGACCTCGGGTTGTTCTGCGACATGGCTCACGAAACGACCTGCCGAAACCGCGGCGCGTTCTCCGTTATTATAGAGACGTGAAGCCTGTCCTCCCGGTTCTGGCCTGTCTGTGTCTCTTTGTTCTGGCTGCCTGCAACAGCGGGCGGCCGGCGCGCATTGGAGAGGCTGCGCCGAATTTTACCGTCACCGACTCGCAGCGAACCGTCTCGCTCGATCAATTCCGCGGTAAGCCGGTGGTCTTGAATTTCTGGGCTTCATGGTGCGCGCCGTGCGTGGAGGAGATGCCCTCGCTGGTGCAGTTGCAGAAAATCATGGGGGACAAGGTCACCATTGTGGCCGTCAGCGAAGACGCCGATGACAAGGCTTATCGGCAGTTCGTGCAAGACCACAACGTCGACTTGCTGACGGTGCGTGATCCGAAAGAGTCGACGAACGTCCTCTACGGGACGTTCAAGTTTCCCGAGACGTACATCATCGACAAAGATGGCGTTATCCGGCGCAAGTTCATTGGCGCCACCGACTGGACCAGCCCCGAAATCGTGGATTATCTCAACAAGCTTTAGACCAACAGCTAGACCGCGTTTTGATCGCACGACCCCATCCCAGCACAACGCCCATTGAACTAATCTTTCCGCGTGACACTTTCTGCTCGTAATCAACTCGCCGGTACCGTCGAGGAACCACAACTCGGCGGCGTGATGGCACACATCGTGGTGCGCGTGGGGGATAACCTCATTGAGAGCGTCATCACTCGGAGAAGTGCTGAAGCCATGGCACTCAAGAAAGGAGATGCCGTTAAGGTCGTGATCAAGTCGAGCGAAGTGATGCTCCAGAAGGACTGAATACACTCGCCTACCAGATGAGTTTCAACCCGAACTGCACCTGGCGTGCGGTGGTGGATGTACTTGTGATCGCTCCCGCCGTACCCGACACTCCCGTAGGGGTAAACGTAATCAGGTTGGGCGTGTTGAAGTTGGCACGGTTCAGTAGGTTGAAGATCTCGGCGCGAAACTGCAGGTTCAGTCGTTCGCGCAGTTGCGTGTTCTTGGTGGTGGAAAAGTCCCAGGTCGCCAGACCGGGACCGACAAGGTTGTTACGCGTGGCATTGCCCCAGAACCCGCTGTTGGCGGGCGGAGCGAGGAAAACGCTGGGATTGAAGTACTGCGTGGTGGTGCCGTTAATCGCATTGCCGGTGAAATTGGGATTGACGAACGGACGCACGGGATTGCGCGTGTCGCCGTTATTGGACGGGTTGTAGCTGAGCTGCGCAGTGAAGGGGAATCCGTTCATCGCGGTGACGATGCTGTCGACCGACCAGCCGCTGATCATCGTGTTGCCAAATCCGCTGAAGTTGTTGGCGAATTGTTTGCCTTTACCGAACGGCAAGTCGTACACCACGCTGACCACACCGACATTTCTGACATCGAAGGTAGCCGATCCCCAATCGGCGGAAATGTCATACGGATTGGAGATCAGGCCGGGCGCATTTCCTGCCGTGGTTTGATTCAGCGAATCGCCGTCGTCGAGCGTCTTCGACCAGGTGTATACGCCGCGGAACGAAAGGCCGTTGGTGAAGCGGCGATTCACGTCAACTTGGAGCGCGTTGTAGCTGCTGTCTCCCCACGAGAACCACGTCCAAGTATTGGCGAGGCTGGGGTTCTGCTTCGGCCTTCCGGTGGGAATGTAGTACGAGCCGACCGGCACCGGAGTGCCTGCCAGCCCGACCGGGAAAGTGCTGGGATACACCGCCGGACAAGGCGACGCGGGACAGATGGTCGGATATGGCGTGTTGGCATCCACTCCCACGAGTTCGTGGTAGCCGTGCGAGCCGACATAGCGCAGCGTCAGTGTTGTGTTCTCGGTGAGCTGCTGCTCGATTCCCAAGGTGTAGGAAATCAGTGTCGGCATCTTTAGATTGGGCTGGACGCCGCCGGGAACCAGGAGCGCTTTGGAAGGAACGGGCGCGGCCGGATTAATGGGCAGCGAAGCTACCGGCAAAGCCGCGATACTGTACGTCGGGTTGAAGGGCGCGTTCTGGTCCATGCGGTAGCCCAAAGCGTCCTGCAATTCGTTGTACATTCCGAAGCCGGCGCGAAAGACGGTCTTTCCCGGATAAAGGCTCCACGCCACACCCACCCGCGGCTCAGGCAGGAACTTGGCATTGTTGGTGGTGAACGCGTTGCTCCCAATGTTGGGCTGGCTAGAGATCACACCATTGTCGAACGTGTAGTTGGCCGCGCGCCCGTGGGCTTCGTTCCATCCAGTGGAAGATTCGCCACGGAAGCCCAGCGTCACCGTCCACGAAGGACCGAGGCGGATCGTGTCCTGCGCGTAGATGGCGGTGAATAGCGAGCGCCAGTTCACTTCTGTCGGCGCGGGATCATAGAGGAAGCTGGAGGTGACGCCAGTCAAAAATGTCGCCAGGCCGGTGAACGTGGCTTGTCCGTACTGGCTGAGGGCAATCGTTTCGTTACTTTGAAATTGCTGCACCCACACGCCGAAATCGAGCTGGTGCTTTCCGACGGTTAGCCCCACCCGGTCTTCGTAGGTGTAAAGGTTGCGCGCCATCGTTAGATTGCTGCCATTGTTGCTGCCCGCCAGGCCCACTTGCGCCTGAGGGTTCGAAGCCGCGCTTCCTCCCACTACGACCGCGCCAACCAGCTTCCCAACGATAAATCCTGGCACGGTGGCGGCTGGGGTGTCAGGCGTGGGTTCGCCGGTAAAGAAGTATCCCGCGCGCGAATAGCCGAAACGCGCCGTGTTCAGCAGCGTAGGCGAAAACACGTGCGTCTCTTCCAGGCTCAGCACCTGCTCACGCAGAGTCAGGATGTCGGTGCTGTAGGGATTGGCCGTGGTAGGCGTAAAGTCATTGCCGTCGTCGATGGTGTAGACGGCCGAGAAATTGTCTTTGGACGAGAACACATGATCGAGACGCGCATTTCCGAAGTACTCGCGAATGGTTTGCAGTGGGCTGCTAAAGACTTCGGCGATGCCGTTGAAATCGGGCGCGCCGGCCGGGGGCGTGGGCCACAGATTCAGCAATGGTCGAACGCTCGGCACCGCTTTCGCTCGCGACGCCAGATCAGGGACGAAGGCCGCCGAGGTCTGGTGCAGGTTCTGAATGAACCCTTCAAAGTTGGCGAAGAAAAATGTCTTGTCTTTCTGGACTGGGCCGCCCACTGCGGCTCCAAATTGATTGCGCTGAAATGGCGGTGCCGAGCCGAGGTCGAAATAGTTGGGAGCGTCGAGCGCGTTGTTACGTAAAAATTCGTACACTGAACCATGGAACTGGTTCGTCCCCGATTGAGTCACGATGCTGACCTGCGCGCCGGGTCGCTTGCCGTACTCGGCACCGTAGTTGTCGCGGAGAACGTTAAACTCGCGCACCGCCTCTACGCCGATCAGGTTCTGACTGGGGCCGCCGGGCTGCATATTGTTTTCGGCGGCACCGGTAAATTCAATGCCATTCAGCAGGAAGAGATTCTGCTGCGGACGATTGCCCGAGACCGAGAAGTTATTGCCGGTGGAAGAATTCGAGACGCCAATGCCACCCGTTTTCTCCCACGTGAAGTTGACGATTCCCGGGTTCAGCAGCACCAGCAAGTCGTAGCTTCGTCCGTTCAAAGGAAGCGCTTTCACTTCTTTCTCTCCAACAAGGCCGGAGATGTCCTGCGACGTTGCGTTGACCAGAGAGACGTTAGCCTCGACCTTCACCTGCTCGGTCACCTGTCCGACCCTGAGACTGAAGTCGGCAGTTGCGTCCTGACCTATCACCAGTAAAAGGCCTGTTCGAACGCTCTCGGCAAAACCCGCCTTCGTAGCAGTCAATTCGTAGCGACCGATGGGCAATGCCAGCAGTTCGTATGTGCCCAATTGGTTGGTCGTCGTGGTACGCATCAAGCCAGTTTCCTGGTTAGTCGCGGTAACCATGGCTCCTGAAACAACCGCGCCACTCTGGTCCATGACCCGGCCCGAGAGAACAGCGGAGACCTGTGCTACGGCGGACACAGAGCAGAAGATCAAGATCAGAGAGAATGTCGCAAACCACAGACGCAGTCTAGTCAGCACTTTTTGACTCCTCGTTGCCATTGGGCGATACGGCAAGTAGACGGCCACGGTTGTGAGCAATTCCGAAAGGTGAAACCGACCCGACAGCGGCGCTCGAAGGCGCACGTCTTAAGGACCGGCGCACGTCTCCCCCGAAACGCGCGCCGAATGTCCCATCAGACTCAGTCGATTTAATCGAATCAAACCGACATTGTCAAACAGTTCACTCCGGTATGATGATCATGACCTCGGTGGACTTGATGAGTGCGGCGGCGATTTGCCCCTTCTTCAGGCGCAGTTCGCGCACGGCGTCGGCGGTGATGATGGAGGTGATGTGTTGTTCGCCAATAGAGAGTGTGACTTGGGCGAGCAGTCCGCTGACCTTGATGTCGGTGATTCGGCCGACCAGCTGATTGCGTCCGCTGATGCGACGGAAGGTACGGCGGCGTTTTTCAACAGTGCCAGACGCGGTGACGCGAGGCAGAAGGCGGTCTACCTCGGATTCGGGAATGCGATGGTGTCCGCCGGCAGTCTGGTTGCTCTTGAGCTTGCCCTGGTAAATCCACTGTTTAAGCGTGGAGTAGCTGATTCCTAATACCTGGGCAGCATCATGCGGGGTGTAGAGCTTCGCCATCTGAGGATGTCGGTTCCGGTCGAGAATATCCGTCTCGAGAGACGATGGCAAGAGCGCTGGCGGCTACAGCTTCGCGTGCCGCAAGCGGAGTGCGTTGGTGATCACCGAGACGCTGCTGAAACTCATGGCGGCAGCGGCGATGATGGGACTGAGTAACAGGCCGAACTTCGGATAAAGGATCCCGGCTGCGATTGGGACGCCGATCGAGTTGTACACAAACGCGAAGAACAGGTTCTGCTTGATATTGCGCATCACCAGCTTGCTGAGGCGGCGGGCGCGCACCAGGGCCGACAAATCGCCCTTCAGCAAAGTGATACCGGCGCTTTCCATGGCGACGTCGGTACCGGTGCCCATGGCGATGCCCACGTTGGCTTGTGCTAGGGCGGGCGCGTCGTTGATGCCGTCACCGGCCATCGCGACGGTCTTTCCCTGCTCCTGAAGTTTCTTCACGACATCGGCCTTGTGGTCAGGAAGGACTCCCGCCTCGAAGTCAGCGATGCCGAGCTTGCGCGCCACCGCCGCGGCGGTAGATTCACTGTCGCCGGTGAGCATGACCACACGCAGGCCTTGGCTCTGCAAATTCCGCACGGCGTCGACGGCCTCAGGCCTGATCGGGTCGGCGATCCCGAGAAGTCCTGCGCCACGGCCGTCAACCGCGACGAAAACAACCGTCTGCCCGTCGCGCCGCATGGGCTCTGCCTGTTCGATGAGGCCGGCGGAGCTGATCTCGAGCTCTTCGAACAGACGTTCATTGCCGACGGCAATTTCGTGTCCTGCTACGGTCCCAACCACGCCTCGACCAGTGAGCGAGCGGAAACCATCGGGCTGGATCAATTGCAGTTGGTTTGCCGCAGCGGCTTCGACGATGGCGGCAGCCATCGGATGTTCGCTGCCCCGTTCGAGGCTGGCGGAGAGGCGGACGATGCGCTCGTCGGTTTCTCCCCCGATAGCGGTGACAGACATCAACTCGGGACGGCCTTGGGTGAGCGTTCCCGTTTTATCCAGAACGATGGTGTCCACTTTCTGAAAAGTCTCAAGCGCCTCCGCGTTCTTAATGAGGATCCCGGCGCGAGCACCTCGACCAGTACCCACCATGATCGCCATGGGCGTGGCCAGACCCAGTGCGCACGGACAGGCGATGATGAGGACCGCGACTGCATTCACTACGGCGTTGGCGAGACGCGGCTCCGGCCCGACAGTCAACCAGACGATAAATGTGACGACCGCAACTGCGAGGACCGCAGGGACAAAATAAGCGGCGACCCTGTCGGCTAGGCGCTGAATGGGCGCTCGGCTGCGCTGCGCATTGCTGACCATCTGCACGATCTGGGCGAGCACGGTTTCGCTGCCGACACGCTCGGCGTGCACCAGCAGCCATCCGGTGCCGTTGACCGTGGCGCCGATTACTTTGTCGCCAGAGCGCTTCTCGACCGGGATGGACTCGCCGGTGATCATGGACTCATCGACAGAGCTGAGCCCATCAACGACCGTGCTGTCGGTGGGAATTTTTTCGCCCGGCCGGACGCGCAGCTTGTCTCCGACGGTCACTTGCTCCAACGGGACGTCGTATTCGCTACCATCGTCGCGCATCAGGCGCGCCATTTTCGGCGAGAGATCAAGCAGCGCCCGGATGGCGCTGCTGGTGCGGCTGCGCGCCTTGAGCTCCAGCACCTGACCGAGCAGGACCAGCACAATGATCGCGGCGGCGGCTTCGAAATAAACCCCGGGCTGGCCGTGAGGACCGCGCAGGGCATCGGGAAATATCTGCGGCGCGATAGTGGCTACAGCGCTGTACAGATAAGCCACGCCGACGCCCATCGCGATCAAGGTGAACATGTTGGGACTGCGGAACTTCACCGACGCCCAGCCGCGCTGGAAGAACGGCCAACCTGCCCACAACACGATCGGCGTCGCTAGAGCAAACTCGATCCAGGCGGCCAAGCGCGGGGAAATAGCGTGCGCCCACGGACCGACCATATGCGCCATGGCGATCGCGATGAGCGGAACGCCGAGCAACAGGCTCCATCCGAAGCGCCGCGTCATGTCGCGAAGTTCGGGATTTTCCTCCTCCGCCGCGACGGTCGTCGGCTCAAGCGCCATGCCGCAGATCGGACATGCGCCCGGTCCATCCCGCACGATTTCGGGATGCATCGGGCAAGTCCACTTTGTCGTGGTCGCGGCGACGGGAATCTCGGGCTCCAGCGCCATGCCGCATTTCGGACAAGCTCCAGGACGGGATTGCCGTACCTCTGGGTCCATGGGACAGATGTAGTCGGCGACCTTCGCCGAGCTCCGCGCCGGGGAAGCCGGGTGCGCGACCAGAGACTGCTTCAAGCTGGGAGCAGTTTGAACTCCGCTGAGTTGGACTACCTGCTGCATGCCGGCCGGTTTAAAGCTGGCGGCGAGATATTTGGCGGGGTCGTGCTTGAACTTCTCCGCGCATCCTTTGCAGCAGAAGTGATAGAGAGTGCCGTCGTAGGCTACAGAGACCGCTGCCTTCGCCGGATCGACGGTCATTCCGCACACTGGGTCCTTCTGGACCGGGCGGGTAGGAGCGAACGGGACGTAAGGAAGATCGGCTGCGGCCTGAGTGGGACGGTAATTGGGCGCAAGATAGCGGGCTGGCTCGGCGAAGAATCGCTGCATGCATGCTGGAGAGCAAAAACAATAAGTGTCGCCCTGGCATTGCGCGACGCCACGCGCGGTCGTGGGATCGACTGTCATGCCGCAGACCGGATCCGTAGCGGTGAGCTTCAGTTGCGAGGACTCGTTGACCGGTATTTTGTCGGTCTTACTCATTCAGTCGGCGCCTTTACTCCCGTCGGTGGCGGCGATTTCCGGCTTGGTTGGTCCCACTTGCGTGCAATATAGTAATGGCGGAATCATTGCAGCGGCCCAGCCGGTTGCTGCCCTTCTAATCATTGCATGCCAGAGAGGATTTTTCGATGACCGCAGTCGAAGTGTTGTTTCGATATGGCGTTGCGCCGACTGAGAATGTTATGAGTGCGTATGGTCAATTGAGTGATGTGTACGGCATCCGCAAGATGCGGATGCAAGAACCTGAGCGGACGATTCGGGTGGAATACGATGCTACCCGGCTCACGGAAGCCAAAGTCGAGGGCCTGCTGCGCGCGGCAGGCTTCGATATCACCGAAAAGCTCGCACTGGTGTAAGTAATCAAACCTGCGATGCAAAAGAAACGGCGAAGTGCAGGTCACGTGCACTTCGCCGTTCGTGCGGTCGAGCTGGCCGACGGACGGGATCGGGATGCCGTCGACCGGTACTACAGGGGAGGGCTGAGGAAAATCAACTTTGCGACGAAACTAAAAAGGGTCACCAGCGAAGAGGACTCTGGCCGAAAACCTCTTTACTAATGACCCTTATGCGCCACTTCGTCTGCTGTGTACAGAGCAGTCCAGTTGCCAAACACGAGCGACTGATTCTAAGAGGCTTAGTGCATCGAGTGAAAAAAATACATGTAAAACTTTCCGGTTACCCAGAAATCCTTACCATACCACTCAAGTGTAACGAGGAGATTTACGGTGTCTGATATCAGCCGGCGCGGACTACTAGTCGGAGGCGCAGCCTTAGCGACTGCGGCGTTATTTTCCCGTTCCCGACCAGTTTGGGCAGAAGCCGCCGCTCCGGAGTCGCCGATTCGGCTGGGAGTGGCGAGCTACTCTTTCCGGAAGTTCGGTCGCGCGGACGTCATCAAGTTCATGAAGGAGCTGAACACGCCCTATCTGAACGTCAAGGACGTTCACCTGCCTATGGGCTCCTCTACGGAAATCAAGCAGGCCAGCGACGAGTTTCGGGCAGCCGGAATCCAGTTGACCGCAGCGGGAACGATCTATTTCACCAAGGACGACGATGACGACATTTGCCGCAAATTCGACTACTGCAAGATTGCCGGCATTCCGCTGATCGTCGCTGGGCCTACGCCCGAGGTCCTGCCCAGGCTGGAGAAGTTCGCTAAGCAATATGACATGAAGATCGCGATCCACAACCATGGGCCAGAGGACAAGTACTTCCCCTCCCCGCTGGACGCGCTCAAGGCCGTCCAAAATATGGATTCCAGAATGGGAATTTGCATTGACGTCGGCCACACCGCGCGAACCGGAACGGACGTCCCTAGCGCGATCAAGACCCTGGAAGCCAGGCTATACGACGTTCACATGAAGGACCTCGCGAATGCCTCGAGCAAAGAAAGCCAAGTAGCAGTGGGCGATGGAAGCCTGCCGGTGGAAAAGATTTTCGCTGCGCTGATTGCCATTCGATATCCCGGCTATGTAGATCTGGAGTACGAGATCCACGACGATGACCCTATGCCAGGCATGATCAAGAGCTTCGCCTACATGCGCGGAGTGCTGGCGGGGATGGGCTACAACGCCTAAGCCGGCTGAATCCACGACTCGCAACTTGCAAGTTGCTTCCGAGGCCGCAGAGCAGGACAATGTCGGAAGCCTGCTCGCCCGAGACAAAACCACAGAGGTGTAACTATGGCGGCCGTTTGGACTTTCCGCTCTGCGATCTCTTTCCTCAGCCTGACCGTATTGTTAATGTTCGCAAGTGGCGCCGCGGCACAGGACAAAGCTGTCACGCCGGCTGCTCCTGTCAGTTCAGACCAACCAGCCCAGCCGATTTCCGACTCAGACATCCAGATGCTGCGGACAAATTTGCGCTCGGAACGCAAACAGGTGATCGCCGCCAACATGCAGCTGACTGACGCCGAAGCAGTGAAGTTCTGGCCCATCTATGACCAGTACATTTCGGAACTGGTGGCAAACAACAACAAGAAATATGACTTGATCAAACAGTACGTGCAGCAGCAGGGCAATTTGACCGATGTGCAGGCCGATGCCGCAGTGAAGCAGTGGATCGCAGTGGATGAGTCAGTCGCTCAATTGAGATTGAAGTACGTGCCACAGTTTCGTGCGATCCTGCCCGCCAAGAAGACAGCCCTGTTTTATCAAGTTGACCGCCGCATCCAGTTGATGATCGACCTGCAGCTCGCATCGGCGCTGCCAGTCATCGAACCTTAAGGCCCACGGCAACCGGCAGCTCGACGAGACGTCCTGTCGAAGGATCCACGCTGTGGTGCAGTGAGGTGAGCTTGGCGGCCTCGGCCGAACGGAGAACCGCCAATTTACGGCCGTGCTGTTCTTCCAACGCTTCGAGTTGATCGCGAATCAGCGATTCGAGTCTCTGGTGGGTGGCTTCGGAGATGGCACCCGACGACCCAAAGGAATGGCTCCCTACAATTTCGCCAGTTTGAGGGTCATAGAAAATGACACGCTCCACGACCGCAATGTCCTGGTTCAAGTTCCTCTCGGATTCCACGCCATCACCCCGTCTTAGCTATTTGATGTAATAAATCGTGCCGTGTGCTCCGGCCCACGCCAGCGTCACGATGAACTCCCATGTCACGCTGGTAATGTTAGTGACGTAGATGCTGCCGAATGGTTTCTGTCCCGTGTAGTCGACCGTCTCCTCAATGCCCGCGCCCGCATTTAGATACGTGTACCTCTTAACGCAGGCGGCGGCGAGACCCACTACGTTTTTGTCCAAGTCGACGGCTGGCGAGAGGGCGTTCAGGAAAATCTGCCCCTTGACCGTAACCGGAGGATCGAACGTTATCGTGTACTGGTGGGTGTGCGGCGAGATGCTGCCGTTGTAAACGTTACTGAACCAGAAGCGCTGTAGATCGTAGATTTCCATGACGGGCATCCGCTAGAGGCTAAGTACGGCGGCTTTGGCTAGACATGGCGGGTAGCCGGTGAAGCCCATTGCAGTGGCGGCCAGACTCCGGATCGGTCGCTGAGACGATCACGAAGCTGGCCCCGACAGCTGCGGAATAACGGGCTCAGGCCCTCTTGATCAGGCGCGTAATCCAGACCAGAATGACCGCTCCAATGAATGCCACGATGATGGAGCCGATCATCCCGCGGCCCTGCCAGATGCCGAGCATATTAAAGATCCAGCCGCCGAGTAGACCGCCGAGTATGCCGAGGACGATGTCCATCAGCACGCCGTAGCCGCCGCCCTTCATCACCTGTCCGGCAAGCCAACCTGCGATGAGTCCAACAATAATCCATACCAGGAAACTCATTCTTGACCCCTCCTTGGCGCCGCTTGTCGCGGGCGAGTGAACTGTACACGCGTGCAGGACAAAGTGCAACGGCTGGTTTGGGTTGGTGACCTCAGGAGTTAAGGCTCTCTCTCATCGCTGGATTCGAAAGATTCCGTTTGGAAGCCATGGCTTGCGTGGGACGCGCCGTGACGGGAATTCTTGGCCTATGCGCGGGTCGAGAGGCACGGGAACAATTTGTTATAATCTTGGAGCCGCACTACTGCGCGCCCTTAGCTCAGCTGGATAGAGCGTCTGGCTACGAACCAGAAGGCCGGGAGTTCGAATCTCTCAGGGCGCGCCATTCATCGTATCCCCTTTCGTTATCGCAAGTGCCAAGCGTTTCGTAAGTGCGCAGAACAGGACCGACATTTCGTGATGAACAGCGCCCAAGATCCGCAAGCAGATCCCTCTGCGATTCGCGGCGTAATCCTCGATTACGGCGACGTCATCTCCCACCCGGCCGACCCTGCCGTGATTGCCGCGATGGCGAGCGTCTTCTACCTTCCCCTGGAACGTTTTCGCCAGCTCTACGGCTCGTTTCGGCTAGATTACGATCGCGGAACCCTAAGCGCTGATGAATATTGGAATCGGATCGCAGAAGCGGCCGGCATTCAGCTAAGCGGCCAGCAAATCCTCGACCTCCGTCGAATGGACGTCTCGATGTGGAGCCGTCTGAATGAGCCAGTACTGCTTTGGGCTCGAGAATTGCGGACAGCAGGATTGAAAACCGCGGTCCTTTCCAACATGCACGACGACATGGCGCAGCATCTTCGGCAGGACGGAGCGTGGACCACTAATTTCGACTGCCTCACGCTGTCCTCGGCCATCGGCGTAGCCAAGCCGGACGCCGAAATATTCAAGCATTGCTTGAAGTGTTTAGAGTTAAACACTAACCAGACGCTGTTTATCGACGACCGGGAATCGAACGTACGGGCCGCAGAGGAATTAGGAATCCGCGGCATCGTCGCGCCAACCACCGAGCAATTGCGCCAGCAGCTCGAGGCGATTGGCTTTTCACCTCTACCTGAATAATGCACTGGGGCGTCTAGGTGTCCTCGTCGCGATCCAGCTCATCCTGCAAGTCGGTCAACGCCTGAGCTCGGTCTGAGCCATGCAGCCGCGACTGTAACTCGCGAAGAGCTACCGACACCACGTGGTAATGATGCAAGTGGCAATATTCCGGATCGTGCGTCAGTTCTAGCCAGATGTCGTGCATCAGCTTCAGGTCCTGCGGGCGGAAGCGTGGCGCATGTGGCCCCAGAATGTACTCCCACTTCCGTCCATCGGGAGCGACGACTTGCATGCGCATGCGGGGCTTGGGCTCCGGTAGCCGCTCCCAGGCGTCGCCCGTCAGCCTCCCTTGCTCCTCGGGCGAGAGCTTGTTTGAGAGACCGCATACCATCAAGCTCGATTCGAGCCTTTGTCCTGTGGCCACAATGGCCTCGAACACATCGTTAGTTGGAGCGACCAGCAGCGAGACGTGCTTCCCTTCTTTTTCGGCAAGGTTGACGACTGAGGTAAATAGCTCCTGTTCGTATTGCTCGAAGACCTCGGCTGAATCCAGGCTGGCGCTACCGCTGAACGAATGCTCGCGGTGGTAAACACGGGCAGTCATTACCACCACGTCCTGTTTCACCGTATTGGTTTTCGTCAGAACGTCGCGAAGATAAGCCAGGTTCTTGGGATCCCGCACCGCTACCAGGATGTTGCCTGGACGAACTTCCATCTCCTCGGCGGTGAGCTCCTCGCGGGCATTGACGCGGAACTGCTCCAACTCGTGGTTGGCCCCAGCGTGGTTCTTGCGATTGAGGTGCTCGGAAATAGTAAACACGCCAAACAAAACAGCACTGAAGGCGATACCGGAAATCGTCGCCAATTGCTTGGTGAAGAGATTGACGACGGCCGTCGCGAACAGTAAAAGCGAAATCAGGCTCAGTCCAATTGGAATCTCGACCTTGCCAATGTGAATATTTCCTGGAACCTTCCACTGCCGGTTCTCGGGCTCGGTGAAACGCAGGACAAGCACTGCCAGCGACTTGAAGGCGAAGCTCCAGATGACGCCGAAGGCGTACAGCGATGCCAACAGATAAACGTTGCCACGGCTGGCAATGATGGTGAAGATCTGCAGGAACGTAATGAGATTAATGATTCGGTAGCTGGTTCCGAACCTCGTGTGCGGCTTGCGGAACCACGTCGGCATCACGCCGTCTTCGCTGATGCGGTTCAGAACACCGTTGGCGCCGACGATGGCCGTGTTCACCGCACCCGACAAAATTAGGACGCCCACCAGCACCACAAAGCCCTGGAAAAAGAGTTTCAGGGTGAAGGGTCCCACGACGTTCATCGCCAGGCCGCTGATGAGATTGGCGAAGTAGTCAGGACGGATCTTGTCCGGGATGATCATCACTGCAAAGAACGACACCAGCGAAGTGAAAAGCAGGCTGTAAACAAAGATGACCAGCCCAGTTTTTTCCAGGTTCTTCAGTTTAGGATGTTCGATTTCGCGGTTCACCTGCGCCAACGACTCTTCACCGCTCATGGCCAGTACGGAGTGGCCGAAGCCGACCAGCACTAGCACCCAGGTCAGGCTTGCCACCCAACTGTGATAGAGCCACCCCAAGGATTCATGGCTCTTGGTAATATTCGCGCTGCTGGGCAATGGCGGCAGCGGCGATGGGTGCAGGAACAGAGTGAGCAGACACCAACCGATCAGCGCCACGACCATCACGGTCGTGATCTGCATGATGCGCAGCGCCTGCTCGCTTGATTCGTGAATGCCCTGGGTGTTCTTCCACCAGAAAAATATCGTCACCACTACGCCAAAGGCGGCAGCAAAATAATTGCCAGTGACGTCAGTCATCTGGATCGGATGGTGATAACGGACCGAAAGGTCGACGACAAAACCAGCCAGATATTGGCCGGCTGACACGGCACTGATCGGTCCGGTAAGTACATAGTCAAAAAGAAGCGCGGACACCGAAAGCTTGGCGAGGTTGCTGCCCATGGCCTCTTTGACGACTTTGTACACGCCGCCGCGCACAAACATGCTGCTCGATTCGATGTAAATCGAACGCACCGCATAGCTGAACAGCATCACGGCCAGCACGAACCAGGGCGCGGACTTTCCGATCACCTTTTCAGCGTCACCACCGACGTAGTAAGCAGACGATGCCAGGTCGGACAAGACGATCGCAGCGGCACGCCAAAACGAGATGAAGGTGAGCATCACCGTAGTGGCGACAAAGACTTTTACCGCTGGTTTTTCGATATTTTGCATGAGCATTGATGAAAGCAGGAACAATCAGTCTAACAAGGCAGATGGGTTCCTCACCCATCTTTTCTTTTTATAAGAGAGTGCGGTTTTCTTACGCAAAGAACTCGATGAATTTTCGGCGAACGATGTCGGCTACGACCTTCGTTGTACCTGACTTGGAGAGGCCATGCGTGCCGCCGTCGATCCGCACGAGTTCGGTGCGGGCCGGTATCAGCTTTATTGCAGCTTGTAATTCGTCGATCGTTCCGAAGGCATCCTTCGTTCCGCTGACGAAAAGCGACGGCGTTCGCAGTTGTGGAAAGTGAGTGGTGCGTAGCTGCGCCGGCTTTCCTGGCGGATGGAGCGGATAGGACAGCAACAGAAGACCTTCGACCAAACCAGGATTCGATGCCAGCAAAAGCGTGGCTTGGCGGCCTCCGTACGAACTACCACCCAGGAAGGCGCGACCCGGAAATTGCGCTTTCATGATCGCTACGGCGCGGCGCAACCCTTCCTGATCTTCCTTCGCGGTCGCGGGCGACGGAGGCCCATGCGGACGTCGCTGGCGATAAGGCAGGTCGCAGCGCAACACACTGATTCCGGCGGCGACAAACTCTTTGGCCACGGCAACCAGCAGCGCAGCATCGGAATTTCCGCTGGCGCCATGTGTCAGCACCAGGAAATCGCCGGAGGAACCGGCGGCGCGGTGCAGCGTGCCCCGCAGCGGCGCCTCTCCCGGCGTTTCATCTACGACCGGACTGACGGAAGGCCTTGTCACCCGAGTTCTACCGGTTTAACTTCTTGGCCTGACACGCCTCTACCGTTTTTGTGGGATCGATTGCATCGGAGTCGAGCTGCATCTCCACCACTTTGCCGTCTTTGTCGATCAGGTAATTCACGCGGCGGGCGGCTTTGTACTTTGGATTGTAAAGTCCGTACTCTTTGGTGACATCGCCGCCCCAGTCACTCAGCAGCGGAAACGTCACGCCAATTTGTTGCGCCCATGCTTTATTCGAGAAGGAAGAATCCATACTTACACCCAGAACCTGGGTATCGGCAGCTTCCAGCTTGGCAAGGTTCTGCTGGAAATTCTGCATCTGCTTGGTTCAACCACCGGTGAAGGCGAAGATGTAAAACGCCAGCGCGACATTCTTCTTCCCTTTGTAATCGTGCAGCGAAATCTTGTTACCGTTTTGGTCGGTCAGGGTGAAATCTGGCGCAACATCTCCGACCTTGATGGCGGGAGGCGGTGCCTCCGGAGGTTTATCGGCCGCTCGCATAGCTGGCACGAAGACGCCAACCACCAAAACCGCCGTTATAATAAATGTTATAACACGACTCATTTTGACTCTCCTCTCGAACCGTACGGGCAGCCTCTAGGAGCCCGATCCGGTCTTGACATTCTGCCACGAAGGGGTCGGAAAGCCTATTTCGGGAGTCACATCCGCAACCGTCAAACCGCTCGCCAGAGTTCCGAAATGGGAATTACGACTGGCCCAGTGCTCCACTGCATTGCGGGAGTACCATTCCGAGGAATACATTGAATGAGTATTCATTCGGTGAATGTGGCCGATCGCCGCTGGTCGCCATCGCAAACAATCCACTAGGCTTACGGTGAAAGAAGTCGTGAAACGCGAAGCCAACCCGTCGGAACTACCTCCTTCGAACGCGCCGGGGGGCGTGACCCGGAACGCCGAGAAGTATCAGCGAATTCTGGATGCCGCGGTGGCGGTGTTCGCGGAAAAAGGCTTCTTTGTCTCGCGCATTTCGGACATCGCCGACCGGGCCGATGTGGCCGACGGCACTGTTTATCTGTACTTCAAGAACAAAGACGAAATCCTGGCGACCGCAATTAATACAGCTTTCGACGCTTTCATGAAGACTGCCCGGGCGGAATTGAAACGGCTGCCGACGCCGACGGAACGATTGCGCAGGCTTGCCTATCTTCACCTAGAAGCGCTTGGGGCGAACCGGAATCTGGCGGTGGTTTTCCAGATGGAGCTGCGGCAGAGCACGCGATTTCTATCGAAATTCTCGCATGAGCACCTGGTGGAGTACTTGCGGCTGGTACGTGAGGCCATCTGCGATGGCAAGGCGAGGGGGGAGTTCCGCGCCGATTTGCCGGACAAGATAGCCGCCAACTGCTTCTTTGGCGCAATCGATGAGATGGTCACCTCGTGGGTATTGAGCGAAAAGGATTATCCGCTGGCCCACGTTGCCGACTCCGTATTGGACATCCTGTTGAGTGGCATGCGGTCTTCCGCGCAACGGACATGAGTGGCTTTTATGGAAATTCGCACCCTAAATGAGGTTTTCTTTGCTGTCGTCGGACGCGATCACGACCGCGTGATGCTCACCCGGCGGGATGGGGAGTGGACGCCGGTTTCGGCGGCGCAACTCCATCGCTGGGTTACGGCGACGGCACGGCAGTTACAAGCTTGGGGCATAGGGCAAGGCGATCGCGTCGTGATTCTGAGCGAAAACCGTCCGGAGTGGGCCATCGTCGACTTCGCCACACTTCTCCTCGGCGGCATCGTCGTGCCGATTTATGCCACGCAAACGCCTGAGCAGGTTCTCTACGTCCTGCACCACTCGGAAGCCAAGGTCGCCTTCGTATCTTCGCGGAAACAGTATGAAAAGATGGAGGCAGTCCGATCTGGGTCGAGGCTGGAGCGCATGGTCGTAATGGATGAGGTTGACGACCTACCCGACGTTCCGCAGATGCGCTACATCTTAAGCGGAGCCAACGATCTGGATGACGCGGTAATCGAGGCCTTTGCCCATGAGGTCAAGCCGGACGATGTTGCGACATTGATTTATACGTCGGGTACGACCGGAACGCCAAAGGGCGTCATCCTGACGCACGGTAATATCGCTTCCAATCTGAGCCAATCCGCATCTTTGGTTGACATCGGTCCCGAGGATGTCGGCATTTCGTTCCTCCCGCTCTCGCACATTACAGCCCGTCATGTGGATTATTTGCTGTTCTGCCGAGGCGTCTCGATCGCGTACTGTCCTAACTTCGATGACTTGCCGCGCACACTGCAGGAAGTGCGCCCCACGCTTTTCATCGGCGTGCCGCGCGTGTACGAGAAGATCCACAACCAGGTTCTGCTCAAGATGCACGGCACCAAACGCAAGATTTTTGACTGGGCAACTGCCGTAGGGCGGAAATATCGCGACCAAGTACTGAACGATGAGGTACCGAGTTCGCTCTCGTGGAAGCTGGCCAACAAGCTGGTGTTCTCGAAAATCCGCGAGGGTGTGGGCGGACGGGCTCGGTTGTTTATCTCCGGTGGCGCGCCGCTGGGACGTGAGTTGGCTGCGTGGTACGCGGATATCGGCATCCGCATTGACGAAGGATACGGGCTGACAGAAACCTCCCCGGTGATAGCCGTCAACGTTCCCAGCCAGCACCGTATGGGCACAGTGGGGAAAGTCCTGGCCAATCTTGAAGTGCGAATTGCCACCGACGGGGAGGTCTTGGTGAGAGGGCCGTCAGTATTCAAAGGCTACTGGAACATGCCCGAAGAGACTGCGGGAGCGTTTGAAGATGACTGGTTCAAGACGGGTGACATCGGGCAATTGGACGAGGATGGATACCTGTCCATCACTGACCGCAAGAAGGACCTGATTAAGACATCAGGCGGTAAGTTCATTGCGCCACAGCCGATTGAGAACTCGCTGAAAGCCAATGTGTTTGTGGGAGAGGCTGCGGTCGTAGGCGACAAGAGACGCTTTCCAGCAGTACTGATTGTGCCCAATTTCTCCGTTTTGGAACAGTGGGCAACGACGCATGGCATCTCTACCGCCTCCCGCAAGGACCTTGTGCGATCGTCGCAGGTGCGCTCGCTGTACCAGGGGGTGGTGGACGAACTGAATGAAAACCTGGCGCAATTCGAGAAGCTGAAGAAAGTACTGGTGCTCCCGGAAGAACTCAGCATTGCGGACGGGACATTGACGCCGAGCATGAAGCTGCGCAGACGGCACTTGGAGCAACGCTACCATCGGCAGATTGAAGCGATGTATGCCGAGGAGCATGTCGTGGAAAAATCCGAACATCCGGCGGAGAAAGTTAGGAGATAGGGCGGAGTCGGTATCCTCGTGGCCTCGGTTACTCGATGGGCTCGACTGCGATGGTGGGTTCGAGGTGGGACCGATCTGGTCGTTGCACCAACAGGGTCGCGGCCAGGACGATGACCATCCCTACCACTTGAATGGGCGAGACGAACTCTCCGAGCAGGATGGCGGTGAGCAGGATCGCGAACACGGGCTCCAGGCAGCTGGTAACGATGGCCCGCGTTGGATCGAGATGCTGGAGCCCGGTAAAGTAGAACGAAAACGGAACCAGCATTGAAGTCATTGAGAACACGGCCATGAATGCCCACTGGCCCGCAGTGTAATGGTGGGTGGCAATCTTCCAAGGCGGATTCAAGACAATCCAGAAGGTGGCGGCACCGAAAAGGGCATAGATCAGAACTGTCCAGCGGTCGTAAGCCTGTAGCAGGTGCTGCGCATAGACGTTGTAGAACGCGAAGGAAATTGCTGCCAGCTCCGCTGCGACAACCCCGACGGTGCTGAACCGGACACCCGAAAGTCCGAGCCAAGGAAAACCGCTGTGCGCGGAAATCTCGCCCACAGCAAAAGCACAGCCAACGACTGCCAACAATACTCCCAGGATTCGTTGCAAAGTGGGGCGCTGAAAGCGCCTCACCAGCATATACAGGAGCACCCACACCGGCGCTACATATTGCAGGACGATTGCCGTCGCGACCGACGTTCGTTCGATTGCGAGGTAGTAGAAGTAATTCGAAGCCGCGAGGCCGCCAATCCCGAGAAGAAAGAACTGAACCAGGTGTCTTCCGCGGAGCCGGAGCGCCGAGCGGTTCTTCAGCAAGAGAATTGGCGCGAGAACGAGCAGGGAGATGGTGGTGCGGCTCTGGGCCAAGACGAGCGGATCAATCTTTCCGAGATAATGGCCGCCGACCATGATACGGCCGGTGAATACCGCTCGTCCCATGGCGGCGGACAGTCCCCAGAAGAACGTGGCCGCAGCAATGTAGAGGTAGCCGCGGACAAAATGAGATCTACTGGCCGAGAAGTTGGACGAGGCGTTCAGGATCGTACCCGATGAGGACTTCGTCACCGACAACCACTGTGGGTGTCGATTGACTCTTGTACTTCTGGGTCATTTCGCGGACCACCCCGGAGCCTGAATCGATACTGCGTTCCTCAAACTCCACGCCGCGTTGCACGAGGAAATTCTTGACCCAACTGCACGGCGGACAGTCCTGCTGCGTGAAGACAATTACCTTGGACTGCGGCATACTAGTCGGCCAACGCCGATTCGCTGTGGGAAGTACGCAGAACCCGGTCTACGGTGTACGGAGCGCGCTTTGAAGGCTCGTGGAAGTGCCGCACCTGCAATTCCCCCAACAACCCCAAAGCGACCAACTGTACGCCCGCAACGATCAGCACTGCGCCGAAAACCATCATCGGCCCGTGCTCGTCCATGACGTCGACGTGGCGCACGAACTTCTCGATGACCATCCAGAAGGCGATGAGCAGTCCGGTCAACGAGCTCACTGCCCCGAAGCCACCAAAGAAATGCAATGGCCGGGACATGTACTTGAGCAGGAAGCGAATTGTGATCAAGTCGAAAAACACGCGGAAGGTGCGTCCGATACCATAATGCGATTCACCCCGTTCGCGATTAATGTTGCGGATGGGGATTTCGCAAATAGTCGCACCATAAGCCGATGCCAAGGCCGGAATGAAACGGTGCAACTCCCCATAGAGTGGGACTTCCTGCACGACTTCGCGGCGATACGCTTTAAACGTCGTACCAAAATCATGGATGTCGACGCCACTAAGCTTAGCCATGAGCCAGTTGGCGATTTTCGACGGGATGCGGCGCATCACGAAGTTATCAATGCGCTCTTTGCGCCAGCCGCTGACGATGTCGTAGCCTGCCCGCAATTGTTCGAGGAACAGAGGGATGTCGTCGGGATCGTGCTGCAGGTCGCCGTCCATGGCGAGTACATACTCGCCTTGACAGTGATCGAAGCCTGCTGCCAGGGCCGAGGTCTGGCCAAAGTTTCTCCGCAGCTTTACGACGACGACGCGGCGGTCGACGGCCGCGATTTGCTGCAGGAGGAGGAACGTGTGGTCCAGGCTACCATCGTCGACAAAGACCAGCTCGAATGGCTCCTGGGTGGATTCCATCACCACCTTCAGCCGGTCGTAGAGTTCCGTTACGTTTTGTTCTTCGTTGTGAAAAGGAACAACAATTGAGTACTTGAGCACGGTATTTCAATTATACCGTCCGACCCCTCCCAATTTGGGAATTTTGGGCCAGGTGGCTCCTCTTTAGTGACGGTCGGCAAGTAGGGCAATCTGCAAGGGAGATTTCCCTCTTAGCTTCCGCAATCTCAACGACTTGCGATGTATCGCAGAACACGGGCCGCCCCCTCACGAAAGTCGTTACAAGGAGTGATCAAACTCGCGACTAAGTAACCGTCGCCAGGGAAATTGTAGAAATGACCAGGCTGGAGGAGTACTCCTGTTTCGCGTAGGACGGCAATGGCGAGATCTTCGTCCGTACCCAATACCGGAACCCGCAAAATGGCATACCAACCTCCTTCGACCGCAAGCCGCCGGCACAAGGTTTGAGGCGCGAGACTCGCGTCGAGTGCGGCCAAGTTTACGCGGATTCTCTCCAAGAGTTGAGCTTGAATGCCCTGCCGCTCGGCGAGCATTGTCGGAACGGCCAACTGCACGGGAGCGCTCATCGACAGATACGTGTCGGCAATTACTTCCAGCCTTGCGAGTGCTGCAGCTTTGGTGTCGACGGGGCCGCTGGTCGCGAGCCATGCCACTTTCATTTGTGGAAGCGCGGATATCTTGGACAATCCGGACAACGTGAAAGTCAGGACTTCGTTGTTGGACGAAAAGGTTGGTGGGGTTTCATTGTCGATCGAGTAGTCCAAAAAGACCTCGTCGGCAATGATGGCCATGCCACTGGCGGCGCACAGGTGATTTAGTTCGGCGATTTCGCGCCGCTTCACATAAGAACCGGTGGGATTATTCGGGTGCACAACCAGCACTGCGCGGCACTTCGAGTCTGCCGCGTTTGATCCCTCGACCGATCTACGCAGAGACTCGAAATCGATTTGCCAACCATGGTCGTACACTAGCTCGTAAGACACGAGCTTCACATCGTTGAGATCGGCCAGAAAGTCGAAGAGAGGGTAGCTGGGTGCGGGCACCAGAACGGCGTCGCCAGGATCGCAGAGTAGTCGGAAGACGAACGAGTACGCCTCACTGGTGCTGGTGGTCAGAATAAGGTCGTCCAGAGTAAGGGTGCTTCCCTTCTCTGCGTAGTATTGGGCGATATTTTTTCGCGCAGAATCGAGACCCCTGGATGAGGGCTCGTATGTGAGCGCCTCACGGTGCGCGAATGCCTGCAAGAGTTCGGTCTCGCGATAAGAGAGGCCGACCGTTGTAGGATTCGAAGCGGTCAGGTCAAGCAATTCCCTGCCCGTTCGACGATGCTCCTCCAGAGCGTTGGTGTAGGGGTTCGGGACGAGGTCCCAGCCGGTACGGCGGGAGAACATCAATGGGAATTCCGCTCGTTAACGATGCGGCCGTACTCCGATGAACGGCCAATGCGGTCAAAGTAGTCGTAGGCCGCTCCGGCGATGCGAGCGATGGCATCGTTTCCGTCGCGTTCACGCTTGAGATCGGCGGTCATTACAACGATGACAAACGGACGGTTCGGCACGAAAACAATACCGACATCATTACGGACGCCTGCAAGTTCGCCGGGCTTATTGGCGATGACGACGTCATCAGGAATGTTGCGAGGAATGTCACTCGCCTTTGGAGTGCTCAGCACTTTGAAGAAGTCGTTGGTCAGCGGCGCATTCAGGACTTTGTGTTGATACAGATCGGCAAACAGCATCATCATTTCACGCGGTGTGGACACGTTCTCCCTACCCGCCTGGGCGGCTTTTACGTCCATCATCTTGCGTTGCAGACGGGTATGGGTGAGGCCGAGCGAGTTGAGCATGTCGTTCACCTTGTCCATGCCGACGCGGTCGATAAGGACATTGGTGGCGCTGTTGTCGCTCACCGCGACCATGAAGGTCGCGAGATCGCGGTTGGTGACGCGGGTAACGCCCGGTGTGAGGCCGCCCATGATGGCGCTATCGGCGACAAGGTCGCCAGAATTAACGGTGTACATATCCTTGAGTCTGGCCTGACCGGGGGTGCCCTGAGTAGACGCTTGCTGCTGGCGATACAACTCTGCTAGTACGGTCACCTTAATGGAAGACGCTTGCGCAAAGACTGCGTCGGGATTCAGTAGGAAGGTGCGGCCATCGGTCAGATCCATGATGGCGACGCCCATAGTGCCGTCGAGATCGTGATTCACTCCTTGGATGGTGACATCGAGCTTTTGCCACAGCAATTCGCTTTGCGCGGGAGTTCCGACGACTGGAGTTGCCTTCGTTTGCCCGTAGGCAATAGCGCCGACTAGGAGAACTATGCCCAGGGTCAGAACGTATCTCCGCATAAGACGCGGATTATACATAACCGCGTCGCGTAAATTTGCGGAGAATTCGTGAGCGTAACCGCCGGATGCGCCCATACAATGGCTAATACCCCGTTTGTAAATTTGGTGCTGAATTATGAGTGAAACAAATCGTGCAACCGCAAAGGAATCCGCACCCGTCGAAGAGGCTCGGGCAGCTCTGCTAATCGGTGACGATCCGGAAGTTAAATCTGCGCTTTCGGCTATCCTCGCGCCCGAGGGCTGGACTCTGGAGCAAAGCAGCGACCTGGCCGAGGCGTGGGTGCTGGCGGCAAAGCATTCCTTTGACCTCATCGTCACGAGTCGCAAGACATCGGGCAAAGAGGATGTGGAGTTCCTCTGCCGAATTCGGCGAATCAAGCCTCATACCCGAGTCATTATTCTCACGGATGAAAGCACTCCTGAGGACGTTATTGCTTCGATGCGACAGCACGCGTTCGGCTATCTCTCCAAGGGGTTTTCTGCCGAATCGCTCGCGGATACCGTGCGGAACGTGTTGGACGCCCCGGCCTGGGATGATGGAATCGAGATTATATCCGCGACTCCCCAGTTGCTGAACTTGGCGGTACGTTGCCAGATGCTGACGGCCGACCGTTTACTGCAGTTCATGGCCGAGATTACCGATTTGCCTGAGGACGAGTGCCGTGACGCCGGAATGGCCTTCCGGGAGATGTTGCTGAATGCTATGGAACATGGCGGGCACTTTGATCCGGAGAAGTATGTTGACGTCTGCTACGTGCGCGCGCGGCACATGGTGATGGCCCGCATTAAAGACCCGGGAGACGGCTTCACGCTGGACGAGGTGCGTCATGCAGCAATCGGCAATCCGCCGGATGATCCGATTGCACACGTGATTCGCCGCAACCAGGAAGGCATGCGCCCGGGCGGTTATGGAGTTATGTTGGCCCGGAATCTGGTGGATGAACTCATCTACGGCGAAAAGGGCAACGAGGTGCTTCTGGTTAAGTACCTGCCCGGTTTTGCGCCATCGTCAACCTAATCGTTTACTGAGTTATTTCTCTTTATGATATTGAAACCATTGGCTTTGTCTGGAGGAACTTGTGAGTCAACTGTCGCCTAATACTCATCGGATTGGCGCCGTTCTAACGTTGTCGATAATCTTCTGCTGCTTGGCAGTACCGAGAACAGCTACGGCGCAAGAGAGCGCAAGGGCGACATCCGGAGCGCCGTTCGTCGTCGAGTACTACTACAAGGTCAAGTGGGGTTATGCGGACGAGTTCATCACTTTGTTTAGGAAGAACCATTATCCCCTGCTCAAGAAGCAGGTCGAGATGGGACGCATGCTGTCGGTATCGGCTGTTACGCCGCGATACCACACTACCGAGGACGGCCGCTGGGACTACCGCGTGACTATCGTCTTTAAGAATGCGGCGATTGCAAATGACGGCAGCTTCGATGAAAAGACGCTCATCAAGCAAATGTTTCCTGATCAGCCGACGTATAAGAAAGAGGAGCAACGACGCTTCGAAATCCTCGAGGCACATTGGGACCTGCCGATCAAGGACCTCGATCTGGGCTCACAATAAAGCGCAACTCTTATTGAGTAGCTACATTGTAGGTGTTCGCCGTTGGCGTAACACTCGCGATCGCACACATTTGAACCGTTACCGTACTCGGGGCGCTGACCGCAGCGCTCAGAACGATCAGACCATTGGGTAGCGACCCATCTGACGCGCTTACGGAGACGGGATGGCCAACGACAGCTCCGGTAACGGCGGCCGTTCCCGTGGTGCAGCTTCCGGCCGTAAGAGCGGTACCACCGATGCTGCCTGTCGTCCCGGTCAAGGTTGGCGACGTTATGCACGTCGGGCACGAAAGAGTTGGTGCTGACCCTCCGCTGGATACCAGAGGGCTGGTCGCAGTAACTGACGTCACCGTTCCGGTCGAAGTCTGTGGATTCACCAACTGCCAGTGCTGACCGTCGTAAATCACCACCGCGAGCGCGGTGGTACTCAGGTCGCCAGGCGCCAGCCCCTGAGTTCCGTACTTGAGTATCCTGATTGCTCCAAGTCCGTTCACATTCAATGTAGGGTTAACAATCGTGTTGGCATGCACCGGCAATATGAAGATTTCCGTGCCCGTGTTCAGCCCAAAGTCCAAGCCTGCCACAAACGTCGTCTGGAGCGCGTTCACAGGCCCAGTATCCACCGTGTATAGCACGGGGCCGATTTGGCTGGGACTGGCCAACTGCCGGTCAAGTCGCCAGTAGTTTGTACCGTCGGAACAGTACAGGTAAAAATTTCGCTTCGGTTGAGTTGCGTTCGGAGAGCCCCCATCGATTATGAGGCCATTTGCGCTGACAGTGAGGAACACGTTGGTGTTCGACCCGATCGGCGCCGAAGCATTGTTGTCGATGGCGACGCAGTCGCCGTTAGGCGGGGCGGGATTGGGCAAGGTAAACGTGTGCGCCACAGATCCAGTTAGGATGAGGTAATTGCCATAGCTGGAAGGCGTCGAAAAGTCACTCGACTGTATCGTGTAGTCGGCTGACTTCAGGACGATGGGCCATGCTAATCCTGAGCTGACGCCGGTCAGTCCAGATCCATTGCCGGTGAAACTCCCTGCGAAGGAATTGGACGCGTTGTTGAACGCCAGTGGACTCGCATAGGTACCGCTCAGCTGAGAACCTCCGAGCGTGCCGCTGAGTTGCGAAAATGCCAGAGTCCCAGCGATCTGCGAGAAATTGTAATCATTGGCCATCGGGAACACCGCTCCAGATCGGCCGTTGAACGAGGTTACCCCGATTCCGCTGGTGGTTGTCCCAAGCTGTCCATTTACATTGATCACCACCGGCAAAGCTCCGCTGGGCGTATTGCCATAAATGCCCGCGATGTAGGCAGCGGTCTGAAGCCCATACCCAACGTCTCCACCGATTCGAATCGTACTGCTTTCAGTACAGGGGAGGGGACAGCCTTTGCTGCCGATGTCGATGTTGTTGTTGCCGGTGGTATTGTTACTGCCAGCGCTCAGTCCATAGTAGATGTTCGAGTTGCCAGTCGTGTTGCTCAGACCAGCCGCGTTGCCGGCAAATGTGTTGTAATTTCCAGTCGTGTTCGAAAAGCCAGCCATGGCCCCAGCAAACGTATTATAAATACCAGCTGTGTTATAGTAGCCCGCATCAGTCCCGCTAAAGGTATTGCCACTCCCGCTATTATTGGAATAGCCGCCAGAGTCTCCAGTGAAGGTGTTGCTGTTTCCTCCGTTAGAATACCCCGCCTGGTAGCCGCTAATGGTATTGTAAGAGCCTGAGGTATTAAGCACTCCTGCGTTGCTTCCGGTAATGGTGTTGAAGATACCGGCTGTATTGGCATAGCCTGCTAAGTCTCCGCTAAAGGTGTTGCCGTTCCCTCCGATGTTGGAATAGCCCGCACGGTAGCCGCTGAAGATATTGCCGGTTCCAGAAGTAGTGTTGAGACCAGCCTGGTATCCGGTGAACGCGTTCTGCTGTCCTTGTCCGGGCACATCGCTCGTGCCTGCGCCCAGGCCAAGAAATACGTTGTTGTCCGCAGCATTCCCAATACTCAGTACGTTGCCACCTCCAATCTGATACGTCGTGGCACTGTTAAAGATATTTGCCGATCCATTACCACTGACACTGAAGCTGACGCCTCCCGTGGTCCCGAGCTTGCCGGTCGAGTCAACGAACACCGGCATGCCGCCACTTGTGCTGGCCCCGTTTATGCCCGCCGCGTACGCCGCGCTCTGATTAGTTGAGTCACCAATGCGGATGGTTCCGCTCTCGCCCAACGCTCCCACACTTGAGATGTAGACGTTGTTGTTCGCGGCAGGGTCGGCATTCAGTCCGGCGTTGTAGCCCACGAACGTGTTGTTACTTCCGCTGGTGTTGTTACGTCCCGCGTAGTTGCCCAGGAAGCTGTTGTAGTTTCCGATGGTATTGGAGTATCCCGATTGCATGCCCACAAACGTGAGCGAGCTCCCAGTGGTATTGAAGCGCCCCGAGGCGGTGCCCACCACGACGTTTGAGCTTCCGGTGGTGTTGGCGTACCCCGAGTTGGTGCCGATGAAGCTGTTGTTGCTTCCGCTGGTATTGGAATAGCCCGATTGCATGCCCAGAAACGTGAGGAGGCTTCCGGTGGTATTGAAATAGCCCGCGTAGTTACCCAGGAAGCTGTTGTAGTTTCCCGTGGTATTGAAATAGCCCGATTGCATGCCCAGAAATGTGAGCGAACTCCCAGTGGTATTGAAGCGCCCCGAGGCGGTGCCCACCACGACGTTTGAGCTTCCGGTGGTGTTGGAGTACCCCGAGTTGGTGCCGATGAAACTGTTGTTGCTTCCGCTGGTATTGGAATAGCCCGATTGCATGCCCAGAAACGTGAGGAGGCTTCCGGTGGTATTGAAATAGCCCGCGTAGTTACCCAGGAAGCTGTTGTAGTTTCCCATGGTATTAGTTTGCCCCGCCGAAACTCCTATGAATGCGTTCTGCAGTCCGGTATTGCTCTGGCCCGCTTCGGGACCAAGGAACAGGCTCGATGTGCCGTTGCTGCCCAGCACCGGCGTGCCCGCCAGCAAGTATTGCGATGTGGCATCGAAGCTCGCCGCTGAACCGTTGCCGTCGATATTGAAATTCGTAGCGGTTTGCAACGCCGTTCCATTGTCTACGTAAGGACTGGATGGCCCTTGTAAGTTGCCTCGTTGCATTGGAGGTCTTACCGTTTGCGTTGTCGAACTCGCCGATGGAGTCTCAACAGCGCCACTGAAGACCACGTCCAGTTCTGGCTAATGGCCGGTTCCGGTGCTTTCCTTGCTGTCAAAAGAGAAACTGCCGCTAACGCTGGTAAGAGCGAGCGCGACCCCATAGTTCGGAGTCGAACCGTTGAGCCAGCTCTGGGCCAGCGCGGTAACGTCGATCAAAATGAACTGATTCGCACCCGCGGTCGTTAGGGAAATCGGTCGTCCCCCTGTGGCAGACGAGCCCAACGGCGGTGCATTGTTGTAAGTCACACCTTTCTCCGTCCAACTACTCCCCACCGGATAAACATCGAACGAGCCAGGAGCAGCCACCGCGTTCACATACAGTCGAAGCGTGGCCTTCGCAACGGTTACGCCCGGCGGAAACGCTCCGAGATTAAGGCGAATATAGCTGGTAGTACCAACCTGCACGGGTAGGAAAGCGCTGGTACCGAAATTTGTTGCAGCCTGCGTAGCGATGACGTACGCGTCAGCGCTGGGGGGCGCCTGGGCTATGCAGGGTGCAGAGTAGAGAACGGCCGACAAAAGCGCAAAAACAGCAAACCAGTTACGTGGCATCCGTTGGCTTCACCTTTTTAGTCGAACAGAAGTTATGCGGGATATGAAAAATTGGGCTTGGAATCGATGAGCGTGTCAACGACAGAATGCGGGGGAGGCACGTCTCCAAGAAAGTCGTCTCGAGACGGTTCTCGCAATGACGGGATGGTGACGCGAGAACTGGTGTCGTCGCTTCAGGCCGCTCTGTTGGCCGGCGCTCAAATCAGACGTCGTAGTACATGAGGAACTCGTACGGATGCGGCCGAAGACGCAGCGCGTCTACTTCCTTTTCCCGTTTGTAATCGATGTACGTGTTGAGCATTTCCTCCGTGAATACGTCGCCTTTCATAAGGAATTGGCAGTCGCGCGAAAGCTCGTCCAAAGCTGACTCAAGGGAGCCGGGCATCGACTGCACCTTGGTCAGCTCATCAGGACCCAGGTCGTAGATGTCTTTGTCTAACGGCAAGCCAGGATCAATCCTGTTTTCGATACCATCGATTCCCGCCATTAGCATCGCTGCAAATGCCAAGTACGGATTGCAACTCGGGTCGGGTGGACGGAACTCCGCTCGCTTGGCTTTCGGCGACGCAGAATACATGGGAATGCGAATTGCGGCGGAGCGATTACGCCTTGAGTACGCCAGATTCACCGGCGCCTCGAAGCCAGGTACAAGCCGTTTGTATGAATTCGTGGTGGGCGCAATCAGCGCAGAAAGCGCTGGGCCGTGCTTTATCAGCCCTCCGATATACCAGAGTGCCAGCTGAGACAGTCCGGCGTAACCATCACCAGCAAACAAAGGGTTGCCGTCCTTCCACAGAGACTGGTGGGTGTGCATTCCGCTGCCATTGTCTTGAAATAGCGGCTTCGGCATGAAAGTGACAGTCTTTCCCGCTTGGTTCGCCACGTTCTTGACCACGTACTTGTACAACATCATGTTGTCGGCGGAGCGCAACATGGAGTCGAAGCGGAGGTCTATTTCCGTCTGCCCTCCGGTGGCAACCTCATGGTGATGGCACTCCACTTCAATGCCGCAACTCTGTAAGGCGAGCACCATCTCGGTGCGCAAGTCCTGATAATGGTCGGTGGGAGGGACGGGAAAATAGCCTTCTTTGTAGCGAGGCCGATATCCGAGATTCGATTCCGGTCGGCCGGAATTCCATCGGCCTTCTTCGGCGTCAATAAAGTAGTAACCTTCGTGTTCATTCTGGTCGAACCGAACATTATCGAAAATGAAAAACTCCGCTTCTGCACCGAAGTAGGCGGTATCAGCAATTGCAGTTGAGGTCAGGTAAATCTCTGCTTTGGTGGCAATGTAGCGAGGATCACGGTCGTATCTCTGCTTGGTGACCGGATCGATAACGTCACAAACCATGACGAGAGTAGGGACCTCGGTGAACGGATCGAGGAAATAGCGCGCCGGATCAGGCATCAGCAGCATGTCGCTTTCGTGGATTGCCGCCCAGCCGCGGATCGAGGAACCGTCCATGCCAAAGCCTTCCTCAAAGGACTGCTCGGTGAGTTGGTCAATGGGATAAGAAACGTGGTGCCACAGTCCAGGCAAATCGGTGAACCGCAGATCGAGCATTTGGGCGTTGTTATGTTTGGCAAACTCAAGTGCAGTCTTCGGATCAACTTTTGGCGCAACCATTGCGATCTCCTTCCAGACCAACTCGACAGAATACGCTCCTGCGTTGAGCGCAGGGCATACAATGATTTTATTAGCAGAATAATTTCGTATTATGTAACCAATACCAGCTGACCGCCTATGGACTTCGATCAAATCGAGACGTTCCTGGAGGTCGCGAGGCTCAGTAGTTTCTCGCGAGCCGCAGAGCGGCGCTTTCGTACACAGCCAGCCATCTCATCGCAAATTCGGTCGTTGGAGGAAGAAGTCGGCGCAAAACTGCTTGACCGAAGCGGTGGCAGAGTAGCCGTGACGGCGGCAGGCAAGGTCTTCCAGAAGTATGCCGAAGAGACTATCGAGCAGCGCCGGGTAATGCTGATTGCCCTGGCGGAAATGCATCGCATACCTCGCGGTGAGATCGTGGTATCCGCCAACGAGGGCACCTGCCTGCACATCCTTCCCGAAGTATTTTCCGAATTCAAACGGCAATATCCCAGTGTTGCCGTCAGTGTGAAGCGTTCGGAGCACCAGAAAATTCTGGAAGCCATCATCGAGAACTCGTGCGACTTCGGCGTGGTCTCTATGCCGATCAAAGACAAGCGCTATACGGTGGTTCCCATTCACCGCGATGAGCTGGTTGTAATAACACCTCCCAAACATCCGTTGGCCAGCCGCTCGGAAGCGTCGCTGGCGGAAATCGCCCAGTATCCGCTGCTTCTGCCCAAATTGGGGCGAACTCGTGACGCACTGGAGACGCTGTTTCATGAACGCCGATTAAAGCCGATCATTTCGATGGAACTAGACTCCAGCGAACTTACCAAGCGATTCGTCGCTGCTGATGTTGGGATCAGCTTTATTCCGCGGTCCAATGTTGCCGAAGATCTTAAGGCTAAGTCGCTGTCGGCGCTCAAGCTCTCCGATGCAGTTCTACAGCGCGACTTGGCGCTTGTGTTTCGCACCGACAAGGCTCTCAGCCGTGCCGCTCTGGCGTTCATCGAAATTGCCGTGAAGTTAAAGACCGGGGGAGCGGCTTCGGGTATCGTACGCACCTCGTAGACACAAATCGCCACGCGCGATTGGTTACACCTAGTCCACTTTTGCGCTCACCTGTAGCGCATGTTATTTTCAATCATCCGGGAACCGGCTGGTTTCCGATTCGGAGGCGCTCAATTGGGCAAAAGCATGGTTCCTAAACGGATTTTCCTTACCAAAGGTGTAGGAAAACACAAGGAACGACTTACTTCATTTGAATTGGCACTGCGAGATGCAGGAATCGCCGCACAAAATTTAGTTCGCGTATCGTCGATTTTTCCGCCTCATTGCAAACTCATCCCGCGCAAGGAAGGCCTGAAATATCTTTATCCGGGCGAAGTCGTTTTCGCCGTTGTGGCAGAAAATTCGACTCGCGAACCACACCGCCTGGTCGCATCCAGTATCGGGCTCGCAATTCCAGCCGATCGCACGACATACGGCTACTTGAGCGAACACCATTCGTTTGGTGAAAAGGAAGACGTAGCGGGGGACTATGCGGAAGAATTGGCAGCGGAAATGCTGGCCACTACTCTTGATGTTGAGTTCGACGCCGACAAGTCATGGGACGAAAAGAAAGAAGTGTACCGGCTATCGAACAAGATCGTCCGTACCCTGAATGTGACGCAGACAGCGGTAGGTGACAAACGAGGTCTGTGGACGACCGTGATCGCCGCCGCCATTCTGATATTCGAATAACTGCTACATCTCACCAGAACAGCAAAGGGACACGACACAATCGGTCCCTCTAATTTTTGAAGTGAAACTGGCTTCAGCGTTTGTAGACGTGCGGCTCGGGACCTTTTTCAAGAGTTTCCCGGTTCCAAATCAGTCCTTCGCGGCTGTACTGCGCCATCTCAAAGTCCTGGGTCAGCTCCAGGGCGTCGGTCGGGCAGGCATCCTCACACAGTCCGCAGAACATGCAGCGGCTCAGATCGTAGGTAAACTCGGTGAGTTCTTTGCGGCGGGTTACGGGATTTCTTTCGCTGCCGACAACAATCAAGTGCTCTGGACAGGCAACTGCACAAAGATCGCACGCGATGCACAGCGACTCGTTTGTTTCCGGATTTACGCCGAGTCGAGGGGCGCCGCGAAACCGCTCGGCAACCTGCGGACGCTGCAAAGGATACTGTTCGGTGATCAGTTCTTTGGGAGACTGATTGCGAAACGTCACTCCCAGTCCCTTGACCAGGTCGACGAACAGCATCTTGCGAACGAATTCCTTCATTCTCACCCCTTACTGGCAGCAGTCTAGCACAGCGATTCCCTTCTCGTGCCGCAACTCGTTGAAGACGCCGGGCGGACAACAGCCATTGTGGTGGCATAGAATTTGATTGCTTATGCGAATCGCCGCTGAAGTCTTCGTCGCCTTGACGCTGTTGCCGCTGTGGTCACAGGATCTCCCGCCGAGTGCCGTGGTTGGAGCTAAATCTGACTCATCAACACAACCTTCATCGCTGGCCGGTACGGTCGGTTCGGGTGCGGCAATCGTTCCCGGGCCACCCAGTAAGAGCGACCTTGCCAAAGCAAAGAAGGAATTTGCTGCAGGAAAACATCTGGAATCTGCCGGACAGACGGAAGCTGCGTTTGACAAGTTCAAGCAGGCATCACAGCTAAGCCCTCGAAATGTCGAATATGCGACTGCGCGCGAATTCACCCGGCAGCGACTGGTGATGGCTGCAATCGATCGAGGTAACAAGGCGCTTCTGGCCAATAACGAAGTTGGCGCCGAGGCTGACTTCGAGCAGGCTCTGGAATTCGACCCGACAAACGATTTTGCCCGCCAGCGCTTGCATGACGCGATCTGGGAGCAGAGCCCTGCCCCAAGCCGCAAATTGCAGGTGGTCCAAAAATCAATTGAAGTGGCCTTGTCGCCCGACGCCACACCCAAGGACTTCCACTTCCGGGGAGATTCGCGCACTCTGTTAACGCAGATTGCCCGAGCCTATGGCATTACGGCGACCATCGACGATTCGGTAAAGACGCGTCTCGTTCGGTTCGACATAGAACACGTAACGTTTGCCGAAGCGATGGGGGCAGCAACGCAGGTCACGAAATCGTTCTGGATAGCGCTTTCCGGATCGCAGATGTACCTCGTCTCGGATACTCCAGAAAATCGACGGAACTTCGAACGCCTGGCGATTCGAACCTTCTATCTGCCCGACTTGATGACTCCTCAAGAGTTGACGGAGATCGTCAATGCGCTGCGCGTCATTCTCGATATAAAGTTCGTATTACAGGACGCCTCGGAATCGACGATCACAATTCGTGCTCCGTTGCCGGTGGTGGAAGCTGCCAGCCAGATGATTGAGAGCCTGGTCGGCGGCCGTCCGCAGGTGATGCTCGACGTCCGGGTGTACGAGATCAGTTCCAGCTTGGTGCGACAGCTCGGGATGCAGCTGCCCAGCCAATTCAATATCTTCAACATCAGTCCGTCGCTAATTGCCTCGCTAGGCGTTGGCGCGCAGGACCTGATCAACCAACTCATCGCTTCCGGCGGCATCAATCAGGCGAACTCCCAGGGGATACAGGCTTTGCTTGCTCAGCTGTCGCAGTCGACGCAGAATCCCATCTTTTCAACCCCGTTCGCGACGTTTGGTGGAGGCCTAACTCTGACGGGGGTGTCGGGTACGCCGCCCATAACCGCCAACCTTCAAGTCAACGAGTCGGACGTGAAAAGTCTGGAACACGTTGAACTATTGGCGTCACAAAACACTCCAGCGCTGATGCGAATCGGCGAGCGCTATCCCATCGTCAATGCCACGTTCGCTCCAATTTACAACAGCACTGCGATATCCCAGGTCCTGGGCAACAACTCGTACATTGCTCCGTTTCCGTCCTTTAATTTCGAAGATCTCGGCCTCAACCTGAAAGCCACTCCCATCATCCATTCCAACGCCGATGTGAGCCTGAAGATCGACATGAACATTCGCACCTTAGGTGACCAAACCGTCAACGGTATTCCCATCATCCTCAACCAGGAGTACGTCGGGAGCATCACGTTGAAGAACGAGGAATCGGGGGTGGTGGCGGGGCTGATTTCGAAGTCAGATGCCAATAGCCTGGCTGGCTATCCCTTCCTCAGCCGCGTGCCGGGACTTAGCTATGCTTCCAGCCTGCACAGCAAGAATGTGAACAACGACGAATTGCTGGTGGTGATGACGCCCCATATCGTGCGCATGGCCCCGTCCGAAGGCTTCGCGATCCAACTGCCGGTTGGGCACTAAACCGAGGGGCAAATGAAAGCCGGAGCGCAATACTCCGGCCTTCGCTTCGCGAAATGAGGACGATTACTTCCCCGAATTATTGAGATTGAATTCGACGATTGCCTTCACCACTTCGTAGGGAGTGCTGTTTCCGAACCCAACAACTTTTCGTCCGTTGATAAAGAAGGTCGGCGTGCTGGTAACGCCGAGTTTGTCCCCCAGAGCCATCGACTCTCGGATCCGCTTTTCCGTTTCCGGCTTTGCCGTGCATGCGGAAACCGAATCAGGATCGGCTCCCACATCCTTGGCGTAACCCTTCAGCATGGTCGCGGCGTTCTCAGGGGTGATTTCCGCCTGATGCTCATACACCGTGCTGATGAACTTCCAGAGGGCATCATGGTCGACGCTGTTGACACACTCAACGTACTTGGCCCCCAGCATTGCCCATTTGTGGATCGTCTCGAGGGGGAAGTTCTCGAAGATCAACCGCACTTTGGGTTCCTCCTCCATGAGCTTGGTAACGTTGGGTTGCGCCGCTTTGCAGGCAGGACACTCCAGGTCCCCAAACTCCACAACGGTTACAGGCGCATCGGCTGGGCCGTGCGCTGGGCCATTGGCCGCCTTCAGGTCTGCTCGAGCGGCTGAAAACGGATCGGCTCCGAACGGAACCATGTCGCCGGTGACCGCAAACTTCTGGTCGGGCGTGACGTAGATGCGGAAAACCTGTTGACCCTGCGGTGTATTGAAAATCGCAGTGACCTCCGAAAATCCGTGATCTTCGGCCGGCTTGATCTCGGCAATCTTCCACGTGAGCTCTTGGTTCCAGCCAAACATCTGCTTCAGAAATCCCTCAACCGTGGCCTCGCTGGGAAGTCCGCTAGCGGCGGTAGAAGTCGTACTGGAACCGCTGGGGGACGTCTTTGTCTGAGCCATGCAAAACGGCATCAGCAATCCGATAAGTAGCGTAATGTTAAGTACTTTACGATGAAACCTCATTTATTCCTTTCGAGTATACCAATGTGTTATGTCTCTGCGCTTGGTCAGAAATCCAGTTTGGCCGCGATCGGGTAGCGGCGTCCGAAACCGAACGCCTTCGGCGAAACCTTCAATCCCGGAGCAGCCTGCTGCCGCTTGTACTCATTGCGATCCACCATCCGCGCCACCTGACGCACGAGTTCCGGGTCGAATCCATTTTGCGAGGCAATGGCTTCGGGCGACTGATTGTCCTCCACGTAAGCTTCCAGAATTGTATCGAGAACATCGTATGGAGGCAGTGAATCGCTGTCCTTTTGATCAGGACGCAGCTCAGCCGAAGGAGGTTTCTCGAGGGTAGACTCGGGAATAACGGGCGCGCGTGAGTTGACGTAGCGGGCCAGTCGGTAAACCAGCGTCTTGGGAACATCCGAGATTACGGCGAGACCGCCGCACATGTCGCCGTAGAGCGTGCAGTACCCTACTCCGATCTCCGACTTATTCCCCGTGGTTAGAACCAGCGCACCGAACTTGTTCGATAGCGCCATCAGCAACGAGCCGCGGATACGGGCTTGGATGTTCTCTTCGGTGACATCAGGCGGTAGATCGGCGAAGACTGGATCCAGCGCCTTCAAGTAGGTGTCAAAGACTTCTCCGAGTTGGACCAGCTCGAAACGGATTCCAAGGTTCTTGGCCAGCGCAGCCGCGTCGTCGATGCTGCCCTGCGAGGAATAAGGTCCGGGCATTCCGACTCCGATCACGTTTTCGCGCCCCACTGCATCGACAGCGATGGCGGCGGTTAGCGCAGAGTCGATGCCTCCGCTGAGGCCGAGCACCACTTTGCGAAAACCGCATTTGCGAACGTAGTCACGGGTCCCCAGCACCAGTGCCGCGTAGGCGCTCGCCTCGATACCTTCATCACGATCGTGAATATCGCCCGATAGCGTAACGGTATCGAAGCAGACTAAGTCTTCTTCGAAAGATTTGGCTTGTGCAATGACTTCGCCATCGGGACCGAGCGCAAGACTTGAACCGTCGAACACCAGGCTGTCGTTTCCGCCGACTTGATTCACCATGGCCACCGGGACACGATAATGCCGGGCGATGGCCGAAAGCATGTCTTGCCGCAATTCACGCTTGCGCAAATAGAATGGCGAAGCCGAGATATTCAGCAGTATTTTCCCGCCGGCCCCGATGAGTTCCTCGACTGGATCTACGCCGTAGAGGCGACGGTCCCAGAAATTCTTGTCATTCCATGCATCTTCGCAAATAGTCAGCGCACAGGGAGTATCGCTAAGAGTGAGCAACGATTGTCTGTCCGCGGGTGCGAAGTTTCGCACCTCGTCGAAAACGTCATATGTGGGCAGCAACCGCTTCGACTGAATCGCAGCTATCTTTCCGTTCTTGAGCAGCGCAGCGGAGTTCATCACTGCTTTGCCGGTCGTCGACTTCGCCGGCGTAACCAGACCGCAGATCACCGAGATCCCAACCGTCTTTTCGGCAATCGCTTCTGCAGCCTGCCGATTACGTTCAACAAACCACGGGCGCTCCACCAAATCTCGCGGTGGATACCCGCAGACGCTCAACTCGGGAAACAGTACGAGGTCGGCGCCTCCGTTCTTGGCACGCAACGCGTAATCGATGATTTTCGCGGAATTGCCTTGGAAATCGCCAACCGTTGGGTTGATTTGCGCGAGTGCGATCCTCACCCTAGTAGTGTAACGGCGCAGCCACGCGCACGCCAAATTACACGTTGCTGGAAGTTCACTGCGTTGTCTTCACGGGGCCGGTAGGACGTGAGGAGGCATTCCAGTAGGTGACAATGGCGGCCCGCCGGTGGGCGTGGTGGGAGAGGTTCCAGTTGGGTTCGTACCGGGGGAGTCTGGGTAGGGACTGCCGTCGGCTGGTGCGTTCTGGTCCTGCGGCCGCGATGCGCGGCGGTCGGACGTAGTTGTCGGAAATTCGGGTTCCTCACCAGGACGGCGCAGCGTGGGAGCGGGCTGCGAGGGCTTAGCCGGCGCCTTCTGTTCTGCGACTTCGGTTTCCTTCGCCTGTAGGTCGACTTCTTTCTCGGTGCGCACGATCTTCTGACCGTCGACGGTCATGACTTCCAGGCGCGCCACTTCGTTGCCCTTGAATCGAACGAAATCGACCTCCTCAGGAGGCTTGCCGTAAATCCATTCTTCGTATTCGTTGCCCTGCTCATCCTTGTCGCGAATGCGCTGTTGCGGACGGCCCTTGGCGTACTGGACCATTTCCTTGTCCATGCCTACCAGGATTTTGTGGTCCTTGATGGCCTCTTGTACTTTGGGCGGAAGCGTCTTCTGATATGCCTCAACCGGCGTCAACGCCTTGAAGTCGATGACGGGTGCAAGCAGCGCGCGCACCTGATCGCCCGTGAGCTCAGGTACGTACTTGTCGAACTCGAGGGTGACGGTGGTGCCGTGAGCGTCGAGACTCTGCGGACTTGGACCGCCGGGAAGCGGAGTTGAACCACCACCCATGCCGACGACCTCGATATGCTGATACCACTTCTGGTGCTTCTTCGAACCGCCGTTCAGATCAAGGATTATTTCCTTTTCCGTGACCTTTACGTCGGTAATCACGCACCGGTCGCCCGCCTTAGCGGCAGCACCATACTCGGCAACTTGCTGGGCGATAACCATATCGGTGGGGCTGACGATGCCGTTCTTGATCTTGATTCCCTTGTCCCCCTGCGGGAACAGGATACGGGCGAAAACGCGCTCCGATTGCAGGCTGCGGATCACCAACATCCGGGTCTGCGGCGTCATCTTTTCAGGTTGGCTGGAATTGGACGGCTTAGGAGCTTGCGCGAAAAGGGGGACGGTGAAGACACACGCCACGGCGAGCAGTAAACCTGCAAACACGAACCGCGGAAAGCGTTGGCCCTTCATCCGGAACCCCGTTGGCCAAATTATAAGCCCATCCTGCCACTAATTTCTAAGTCAGGCAGACAGTTTTGATAAATCTGGCCACTGTTCTTCAGGAGGGGGCACGAATGCCACAGCGCCGGGCAGAGATTTAAGGGGGAAGCGCCAGATGATGAGAAGCCCGACGACTATGGCGAACGCGCCAGAGACGCTCGCCTCAATTCCGTAACTCCCGCCGGTAAGCCACCTTGGACCGGCGGCTGTGGCGCGAACCGCGACGTTGAACAGCCGCAGACCACTGACGGGCAAGCCTAGGAGCAAACCCATCGTCGCATTCCAACCGAAGTGAAACCCCCATGGCAACCACAACGCGCGAGTCTGCAGGAACGCCAAGGACAGGAAGACTCCGATAGCCACCGTGTTCAGGAGTCCCCACACGTTGGAACCAGGGTTTGACAGATGCACCAGTCCGAACATCACGGCGAAAACCGTGATCGCTCCGGCGGACCCGATTGCCTCGACCAACCGTTGAAACGGGTATCCGCGGAACATGAGCTCTTCCGCCAGCGAACCAGCTATGAGGATGATGCAGACGATCAGCACCCGTCGCATGCCATAGGTCTTGAGTATGCCGTGAAAGGTCAAGTGTCCCAGAACCGCAACAGGCAGGACGGCAACCAGAACCAGAGCGCAACCCAAACTGCAGCCCACGGCAAACTGCCTGCCCCAACCCAGCAGAAGTGGCAGACCTTGTGCGGCAATTTGGTGCGATTCCACATGATTTCCGACTGTCAGCAGCCAGCTGAAAACTGTCAGCAGTAGAGCGGCCAACAGGGGTCGGAAGATTGCTTCAAACCGCAGTACGTGGTCGCCGGCGAGCATGGCAGCGACGAATCCGGCAGCCACAAACGCACCACATGACAGAAGCGCGGAAAGAACAAACGCCCATATTGGACGCAGCCGGCCGTCGCTCCAGGTAAACGCGATCATGCTCGTGTTCCCACTCGAGCAGGTGGGCGAAATCGAAGTCCGAAGCGTGCAACCTGAAAATCCAACGGCTGACCGCCGTTCTTGCGAATTGCCTCCTGGACGTTATCGCGCGCACCTTCTTCAACGAGAGCAATCACGCATCCTCCGCCCCCTGCCCCGCACACCTTGGCTGCAAGCGCCCCTTGCCTGCGAGCAGCGGCGATTAGCTTATCGATCAGCGGTGTAGTAATGCCAGGAGCGTTGGTCCGACGAAGCTTCCACTCCTCATGCAGCAGCCTTTCGACGTCGTCCCAGTTCGCCCGTTGCAGGGCAAGTCGCATGGCCTGTGCAATGCGTGAAATCTCAGCGAAATTACGAACCACATGGCGGTCACCGTTAATGTGTTGCTTGAACACCTCCCAGTTGTTGATGCCCGACTGTCGAGGTGCACCGGTGTAAAACAGCACAAAGCGGCGGTTCATCTCTTGGACCGGGATGGCGAGCGGCTCGCAGTGAATGCCGTCGGGATCAAGATGAATCGCATTGACCCCGCCGTACATAGCTGGGTAGTAATCCTGGCAACCCGTAGGCACGCGAATCAGTTGCGCTTCGATGTTTTGTGCGAGCACTCGAATCTGCTCGATATCGATTTCGCGGCCGACGAACCTCGCCAGCGCAGCCGTCGTGCAGATCATCATCGCCGATGATCCTGAAATTCCAGCGCCCGCGGGTGATTCGGAATGCGACTGCAGAAGAAATCCCTGCTTCGGCTGGAAGAAACGAACCAGGTAAGCGGCGAGCGCGTGACGATAATTCGTCGCCCTCATCAATCCGTTGAGGTTCGTGAATCGGTCTTCCCGCCCAGTGTCGAGTGATTTCAGGTGAATTGCCTTCCCGCGCCGGGGCGTAATCTTGCAGCTGGTCAGGATGTTCACCGCCATGTTCACTGTGACCGAACCAGGGTGGAAGAGATAAAGTGGCCATAAATCCAAGGTGGAACCGGCCAAATCGGCCCGGCATGGGGCTTGGGCGAAAATCTGGTCGGCGCTCGTCGGCACTGCAATCGAAGTTTTGATGGCCATTCTTACTAGGTCCCTGAACGAAGTTCTCTACCAACTTCTACAACCTCTTGCACCACTGCCTCCACGTCGGCGGGAGTTGTCCGATGGTTCACAATACAAGCTCGCAGGGCAAAGCGTTCGTGAATGGTCGCGTTGGAGATATAAACTCTCCCCCGACGTTGAACGCTGGTGAGAATTCGGAGGTTCAGCTCGTCGAGTTGGGAATCGCCTACGTTATGCGACTGGGGAACGTAACGAAAACAGACAGCGCTGAGCGGCACGGGGGCAAGCAAATCAAGCTCCGAGTTCGATTCGACCAGCCTGGCGAGGAGTTGAGCACAACTCAAATCGTTCTCGATCTGCTGCCGGAAATTTGCCAGTCCGTGATAACGGAGTGACAGCCAAAGCTTCAGCGCACGGAAACGACGGGACAACTCCACCGAGTGCTCGAAAAACGCAAAGCTCTCCACCGGTGTTTCCAGAAGCGACTTGGCATAATCTCCGGTGAAAGAAAACGTGCGGCGCGCCTGCGCCCGATCGCGAAACAGGAGACAGCCCACGTCAAGCGGCTGGTAAAGCCACTTGTGGGGATCGAGAGCGATCGAGTCTGCCAGCTCCATGCCGGAAAAAAGTGCAGGCCGAGCGATGGCGGCCAGCGCTCCGTAGGCGCCATCGATGTGGAACCACGCTGCGGAGTCCTTAGCGACCGCAGCGATCTCCGTCAGCGGGTCTACGCTCCCGGTGGCTACACTTCCCGCCGTACCTACAATCGCAATCGGAGTCTTCCCTGCTCTGACATCGGTTTCGACTGACTCACGCAGTAAGTCGACTCGCATCCGAAAGCCATTGTCACAAGGAATCAGCCGGAGTTGTTCACGTCCGATGCCCAGCAGGGCGATCGCCTTGGGGATCGACATGTGAACTTGCTCGGAAGCGTATACCGTCCCGAGTTCTCGAATTCCTCCTTCGTTGGCCGGCAATCGTGCTTCACGGGCCATGGCGAGAGCGGTGAGGTTGGCGGAGGAGCCACCGCCGGTCAGGATTCCACTCAACTTCGGACATGAAATGGCTTGGGCCAGCCACTCAGTCACCAGTTGCTCGATAACGGCCGCGGCCGGTCCTGAACGCCATGCTGTCGCGTTCTGGTTGAGCACGCTGGCAAGTAAGTCAGCTGCTGCTGCGATGGGCTCCCCGGAACCAAGAACGTAGCCGAAAAATCGTGGGTTTGGCGTGCGCGAGGCCGCGATCACTTTTTCCAAGGCGTCGAGCGCCTCTGGGCCCATGCCGTGCTCGGGCAGAGGCTGTGCGAACAAGCCGACCGACTCGGCTCCCGTAATATTCGGAAAGCAGGGCCTCTGGTCGATGTCTTTCAGCAGCCCGAGGGCTAGCTGCGTGACGCGCTCGAACGCGTCGCGATATTCATCGGTTGGCAAGATAAGCGGGTTCATGCGGTTCGTGTCCACGTCGATTCAGCAGGACAGTCATTGTAGCTTGTTGCGGGCCGAGAAGCTGTTGCAGCTAGAGGTCGTGATAGCTGATTAAGTCGATGCCCCGGCTCTGCAGCGCTGCTCGCGCTTCGGGCGATGTGAGGATCGCTAGCTCATGTTCCCGCGATTGGCGCAGCCGTGTGCGGACGCGATCAAGATCCGTATCGTTGTATCCCGGATGGCATACGAACTCCCACGTGCCTTCGGGTAGTGCCTCAACCAAACTAACGAAAAAGTCCAAATCGAGCGTGCCGGTCACAGCTACTCCCACGCTCCCATCCGTCGTTCTAAGCCCGTTTGCCTTCACTTCCTTCTGGAAGTTGGCCGCGAAGTTGCGTAGCAGGCCCAGTTCCAATAACCTTCGCCACAGCTTCGGACTCCGAATCGTGCGACTCAGCGGCAAGGGAAACAGCATGCCGAACGGATTCCGGACCGCTAAAATTCCTTGTTCGCGTGCCGCCTTGAGGAGTGGTAATAGAACCGCTGGGAACATGTGCGCATGTTTGTGGCAATCGAAATGGGAAGGTGCAATTCCAGCCTCCCGAATACGCTCGATCTGGGCCATGGCTTCGGCCTCAATCTCGCTTGGGTTGAGTTTGCCACTTAGCGCCGTGCGCGCAAAACTATTGAGTGATACCCGCAATTCAGTCGCGCCATTGTTCCAAGACCGCTCCGAAAGGCTCGTCAATCGCTCCGATGGCAGCACAGGTACACCGTCGAGCAGCACAATGTGGCATCCGATGCTGACCTGAGGCCGACTCTTATTGAGGTCTCGAACCCGCTCCACGGCATCGTCGAACGCGCTTGCTGTCGCCATCAGCGTCGTGGACGTAATAATTCCCTTTTCACAGCCCTCGACGATTGCACGGTTAATACCGGCAGTCATACCCAGGTCATCGGCGTTGACGATCAATCTCCGCACGGCTTCAGTCTAACAAGCAAGAAAAAAGGGCCGCGACTGCGGCCCCGTGTCGGCGACAATTCCGCCGGTATCATCCGAACTTATTTGGTCTGCGCCTTGCGAACGAGTTCCACGTCGATGGTAATCGTAATGTCTTCGCCAATCATCGGATTCGAGCTGCCAACTCCAAAGTCCGTCCGCTTGACGGTTGTGCTTGCCGATGCACCCACGTGGCTGTTTCCCTTTGGATCGGTGACCGGGGCACTCGGACCATCGACATCCAAGGCGACTTCTTTGGTAACGCCATGGATAGTCAGATCGCCCACAATCTTCAGCTTCCCGGCGCCGGCATCCTGCACTGCCTTCGACTTGAAGGTGATCGTAGGATACTTTGCCACTTCGAAATAGTTAGGGCTGCGCAGATCGTCATCGCGCATCGTCACGCGGGTATCCACCGACGCGGCATCGATGATGGCTTCGACCGACGTCTTGGAAGGGTCGGACGGATCGTATTGAGCCGACCCGCTGACTTTCGTAAAGGCTCCCCGGACAGTCGAGATGCCCATGTGCCGGACCGAGAATTGGGCTGCGGTATGGTTAGGGTCAATTTGCCAAGTCTGCACTTCGGCTGTTGCCGAAACCGCGAACAGTAAGACGGTGCTCAAGAACGCAAGGACTTTCGACACTCTTCGTCACTCACTTTCAGAAATAGATTCACGCAGCCTGGGTGCTGCCCAAGCTGCGAGTCTACCAGATTACTGCCCCACGGCCTGACTTGCAGGTTCGTGAAGCACCAGGGTCTTATCGCGAAATTGAATCTCCGTAAGAACAGCCGATCCGTTCTCGGTCTTGGTGGCGATTGCTTCGCTCTTCCGGCGTACATCCACCACTTGTGCGGACGCGGTAGCTGCAGTCTTTCCCTGCTTCAGAGTAACCTGGGCATTGTCGGCCGAACCCGTCCAAGTCACTTTGTAGTCTCCGGCGGGCAGTTCGGTCGAACCAACCTTCACAGAATTGTCGAGGTGAAGTTTTCCAGAACCTCCATCAACTGCGAACGCCGCGATTGAAATTACGGTTGAAAGAATCAGCAAACTCGAAAGACGTTTCATCCGTGTGCTCCTGGTGTGATCTGGGCTGAATGCGACGGGAATATTGGCGGCCATTGACTGCGATTCGCGCTTCCCTGTCGCGTTTTCGTTTTCGATCTACCTGCGCAGGTATTTCGGTGTTGCTGAATTAGACGCGGTCACACCCGCTAAAGGAGCTACGCAGGCTCAATAATGTGTGGAAACACACATTGGAAATTTCTATTGTAAACATAAGCGGTTCGAGGGTACGCTGCGGGATTTCGCGCGTTTTACCATTTCGTAACGGAGCATTGGGATGAATCGCTCGCCCACGCTGACGAACTCCGGCAGCGTCGACGTCAGCCCTTGGTCAGCGCACGAAATCGTCCCCCGCAAGCGACTCTTGTCACCCGATCGTATGTTCCTGCATCACCTTTGGCACGATTGACCCGCACCGTCTCGTCTTGTAGACTTAAAAAGTTGCATCCGCTCGAGCACTCGTCGCCGAGGCACGTGCGACGGGCGGTTAGCTCAGTTGGTTAGAGCGTCTCGCTTACACCGAGAAGGTCGCAGGTTCGAGTCCTGCACTGCCCACCAGATCCGTCACCGAACATTTATAATGGTGATGCGTCCGGAAGGCCGGGCACTGGCGATGCATGTCGCCATCCGCGCAAGCGGGGTCGTAGTTCAGTTGGTTAGAACGCTGCCCCCGTCATTGGTTAGAATCTTACACTGTCACGGCCACGCGTCCGCGAGGACCATCAATCCTGACAGTCCCATTAATCATTCTTTCCCCTTCCCTTCTCTCGCCTTACCGCGCCGCGGAGCGATTTCGCCGACTGATGGTCTCTTCTGTAGTGAAATGAAGCATGGCGTTCCGCAGCAGCCAATTGGCTTTGGTTTGATTGTCAGCTATCAAAAAACCTCGAAATGTCTGAGCGGGAGCCATTTATACTGCTTTCGTAAACCCTTCTGCGATGCTCATTTTTCTCACGACACTCCTCGATGCTCTGCGTGCCATCTTCCGCTCGCGCGCTGCCCTCGAACTCGAGAACTTGGCTTTGCGCCATCAAATCGGCGTGCTGCAACGGTCGGCGACAAAACGGCCGAAATTGACCGCAGGAGACCGCCTATTGTGGGTCGGGCTGTCCCGCATCTGGCGCGACTGGCGCTCGGCGCTGGCCATCGTCAAGCCCGAGACGGTCGTGGCCTGGCATCGTGCCGGCTTTCGCAGGTTCTGGACCTGGAAGGTGCGGCGCGGACAACCGGGACGGCCGCTTATTTCCCGCGAGGTCCGAGATCTGATCCGCCAGATGTGCCGGGAGAATCCCTTGTGGGGTGCGCCCCGCATCCACGGCGAGCTGCTCAAACTCGGCATCGACATCGGTGAGACCAGCGTGAGCAAATACATGGTGCGCAGCCGCAAGCCGCCGTCGCAGACCTGGCGCACTTTCCTGGAGAACCACCTCACGCAGATGGTCTCCATCGACTTCTTTACTGTCCCCACCATCCGTTTCCAGGTGCTTTACGTGTTTCTGGTATTGGCGCATGACCGGCGTCGCATTCTTCACTGCAATGTGACGGCCCACCCCACCGCAGAGTGGACGGGACAGCAACTGCGGGAGGCCTTCCCCTTCGACCAACTGCCGCGCTACCTGCTGCGCGACCGCGATGCTATCTTCGGCCAAGACTTCCGAGAACAGGTGCGAGACATGGGCATCCTTGAAGTGCTGTCCACGCCGCGATCCCCTTGGCAGAGGGCCTACGTGGAGCGGATGATTGGTTCGATTCGGCGGGAGTGCCTTGACCATCTGATCGTGTTCAACGAAACCGCGTTACGACGAACCCTCAATTTGTATTTCGCTTACTATCACCGATCGAGAACCCATCTCTCGTTGGGGAAGGACTCGCCCTTCCCACGCTCATTCAGTCGCCGGCAGTGGGGCCAGTCGTGGCGCTGCCGCAGGTCGGCGGTCTGCACCACCGCTACGAACGACAGGCCGCCTGAAAGCCCGAAGCTAGGACCGCGCCACGTTCGCACCACCTTCGAAATCTGCCACCGAACGAGGACGAGGAGGACGTGCACTCGGTTGCAATTCAATCATCCGACAGAGCTCAGGCAGGTTCTCGGAAGCGCTCGAGCCTATCTGTTTACCTGGCAAATAGCGGTCGCTCGAGCCGTACGGCATTTTCGGCAGACACAGACTACCATCAAGCAAAATGTGTACGCCGGGTTCAGTCTCTCTCCCGACGAGCACTGGTTACTCTATGCACCCAACGGACGCGGCGGAAGTAACATTATGCTCGTGGAAAATTTTGATTTGGATGGCGGGGTCCGCTAGGTCAGGATCGACTGACTCGATCGAGCCGCCTATCCTCTGCAATTTTTAAGCTTGTCGGGGCAAGACCTTGCCTCTTTCACGAGCTGGACGCATCCGAGGCAGGATAATATGCCCGTCACCTGGGTTCAAATTCGCGACATACTAGCGACATACTAGGAACGGCGAGCCCTCGTGCTGGCCGATGTCATGAATGGCAAGAATGTTCGTGTGGTTCAGGGCAGCCACTGCGCGCGCTTCCTGCTCAAAGCGACGCAGGCGGTCGGTTTCGCGGGCAAAGGATTCAGGTAGAATTTTCGGGGTTACATCGCGCCCGAGGCGTGTGTCTTTGGCGCAATAGACTTCCCACATGCCACCCGCGCCAAGCGGAGACAGAATTTCATAAGGACCAAGTTTCGAGCCCCGGGGCTAAGGTCATGGGTGCGCGTAATCATAGCCTGCGCAATATCTTCCAGAAGCTCCAGTCTGGAGGCCAGCGCGCTTTTCGGACGACTTTCGCAAATGTTTTTGTGGCAAACGGGTCCAAGGCCCAACACAGCTGGGCAAAACGCGAAGTTGTCCAGAAACCGGCTTCGCGGAAGTGTCAGATTCCAAACTTCCCCGAATGAGACTCTGGCCCGCGTCGATAGGTTGTCGTGAACACGCCGCTTGCGACCTGACCCGAAGCAGACGACCGATCAGGGATTACCTACGATATGGCGATTTACCACTCGCAATCACATAACTTACGGTTTACCGTCGATCCACTCAGGAGGGTTTCGGCTTCCCATTAGCCGGTTTCCGGCCAACTTGCTGTTGGCAAACCACCGGGGCCCCATACAAAAGCAGCGTAAATAGGTTGGCGCCGCTTAACGCGTGCGCTGAAACAGTTTGAGCGGAACCAAAGACGAGGCTACCCCCAAGAAGTAGCTTCGGAAGAAAGACCCCCTCGGCAAACTCGCTCGAAGAGCGGATCGGGATAGTTGCACCCCGGGCCAACAGCCAACCACTCATCTCTCACGCTGCGATGTCTTCGCTGGCGGGTTCGACTTCCTCGAGTCTTCCACTAGCCATTTTCACCAACCAGGTTTTCAAAATCACATAGAGTACGGGAATGAAAATCAGATTGAGCACAGTCGAGAAGAGCATGCCGCCCACGATTGCCGTTCCCACCGAATGTCGCCCCAGCTTACCTGCACCCCTCGCAAAATAGAGAGGCATAACGCCCAGAATGAATGCAAACGAAGTCATCAGGATCGGCCGCAACCGCAACTCCGCTGCCTCAATCGCCGCATCGGTGATCGACCGTCCGCGGTCAATCAGCTGTTCGGCGAACTCCACGATCAAGATCGAATTCTTTGCCGACAATCCAATCAGCAATACAAGCCCGATTTGTACGTAAATATCGTCCACCAGACCGCGCGCAAACACGAATAGCAGCGCACCCAGTACCGCCATGGGCACTGCCAGCAGAATGATGAATGGCAGCGCGAAGCTTTCGTACTGCGCGGACAGCGTCAGGTACACAACCAGCAAGCCCAGGCCAAAGATGATGATGGCCTTTCCGCCCGATTCTATTTCTTCCAGCGCAAGTCCCGACCAGCCGAGCGACATGCCTTGCAGCATGTGTTCCCTGGCCAACCCTTCCATCGACTTCAAGCCCTCGCTTGAACTGAAGCCCGGTGCCGGAGCGCCATCAATTTCCGCCGAACGGAACAGATTGTAGTGATTGATGACTTGCGGCCCTGCCGTTTCTTTGAGCGTGACGATATTGTCCAAAGGCACCAGACCATTGGTATCTGACCGCACATAATACTGGCGAAGGTCGCGCGCATTCATGCGGAAGGGCTGATCGGCCTGCACATAGACGCGGTAGGAGCGATTATTAAAGTCGAAGTCGTTCACATACTCCGAGCCCATGTAAACGCCCAGGGCCTGCGTGATCTGGTTGATCGGTACTCCGATCGCCTTGGCCTTTTCCCGATCGATCTGCACCAGCTGTTGTGGATCAGTCGCCGTGTAGCTGGTAAACAGTCCGGTGAGATCTGAGCGTTGCCGACTGGCGGCGACAATCTTGTGAGAGACCGTGTCCAGGTCCTCCAAAGTATTCCGCCCCAAGTCCTGCAACTGGAATTGGAATCCACCAAAGCTGCCGATGCCGTTGATCGCAGGCGGTTCGAATGCCACTACGATCGCCCCTGGAATGCCGAACAGTTTAGGCGAGACCCTTGCGACAATGTCGCTAGCCGCATGCCCTTTGCCTTTGCGATCGTCGATCGGTTTCAGTGGAGCAAAGACCAATCCGTAGTTCGGTGAGCTGCCACCTGAGAGAGAAAATCCCGGGACGGCGAACGTCCCGAAGACATCGGGATCGGCTCGGAGAACCTGCTCGGCCTGCCTGGCAATGTTGGTGGTGTACGAAAGCGAGGCTCCAGGCGGTGCTTGCACCACCACAATGAAGTAGTTCTGATCTTCCTGCGGCACGAACCCAGTAGGAACGTGGATGTACATGTAGGCGGTTGCCGCCAACGCGGCCACGAACAGAACGACCACAGCGTAGCGGTAGACCAACACCTTGGAAATCACTTTGCCGTACGCCGACCCCAAACCGTGAATCGCCTTATCGACGCCTTGCGCGAACTTCCTGTATCCGCGCGAAAGCCATCCGATGTGGGTCCAATCGAAAATGCCGTACTTGCGCTCTTCGCTGCGCAAGAGCAACGCAGCCAGCGCCGGCGACAACGTAAGCGCATTGAACAGAGAAATCGCAATCGAGAACGCTATGGTCAGCGAAAACTGCCTGTACAGAATTCCAGTTGTGCCTGGAAAAAACGAAACCGGCACAAAAACCGAAATCAGCACCAGAGACGTCGCAATCACAGCACCTGACACCTCGGCCATTGCAACCGAAGTCGCAGTGCGCGCATTCGACTTGTCTTCATTGATATGCCGCTGGGCGTTTTCGATCACTACGATCGCGTCATCAACCACCAGTCCCGTCGCAAGTGTGATCCCGAACAGCGTCAACGAATTGATCGAGAAGCCGAAGACTTTGACGAAAGCGAAAGTACCAATCAACGATACCGGGATGGTGACTGCCGGGATGATGGTGGCTCGCCAATCCAGCAGGAAAAAGAAGATCACGACAATGACGATCAGGATGGCTTCTTCGAGCGTTGTCACGACCTCGCGCACCGAATCGCCCACTACAGTTGTCGTATCAAATGCGATGACGTACTTGATGCCGGGAGGGAAGGACTTCGACAGTTCAATCAGCTTGGCTTTTGCAGCCTTATCCACCTCGAGGGCGTTTGCATTGGACAACTGCTGTACGCCAACTCCAACCGCTTCGTGCCCGCTGTAAAGAAGATTCGTGTCGTAGCTCTCTGCGCCAATCTCAGCTCGCCCGACGTCTTTGAGCTGCACAATCCCGTTCTTGGTGTTCTTAAGAATGATGCTCTCGAACTGCCTGGGGTCCGACAGACGGCCTACCACGCGCAACGCAACCTGGAAGTCCTGCTTTTGATCCGCAGGTGGACGTCCAAGCTGTCCTGCCGCAATCTCAACGTTCTGCTCCTGAAGCGCCGAGACTACGTCGGCGGCGGTCAATTGTCGTGACGCTAATCTCGTCGGATCAAGCCAAATCCGCATTGCATACTTGCGCTCGCCGAAGATGAGGACATCGCCGACACCCGGTATGCGCTTTAGGGCGTCTTTGACGTAAACATCCAGATAGTTCGAGATGTACTGGTTCGACAGGCTGTTGTCCGGAGAATAGAATCCGGCAGCGAAGACGAAATTGGGGTTCGCCTTCGTAATGGTTACGCCTGTGTTCTTGATTTCCTGTGGCAATCGCCCCTGCGCGGTGGCCACGCGGTTCTGCACATCCACGGCCGCAATATTCAGGTCATAGCCAGTGCGGAAAACCACGTTGATGCTGCTGGTCCCGTCGTTCGAGCTCGTCGAGGTGATGTAGTGCATTCCCTCGACCCCATTGATTTGCTGCTCCAGCGGAATCGTTACCGCCGATTCCACAACTTGAGCATTTGCCCCGACGTAATTGCTGGTGACCGTGACTTGTGGCGGAGCGAGATCGGGATATAGCGATACCGGAAGAGTCGGAATGCACACCGCACCCGCCAGAATGATGAGCAGGGCACAAACCGTGGCAAAAATCGGCCGTTGTATGAAAAAATCAACCAACGTGAATCTCTCTTTTTCTCACCGCGGCGTCTGAGCGGCGGTGTGAAGTCTTCAAGCCGGATCGGTTAGCTCGTGGGTTGCACTGGGACTCCGTCAATGAGGAACTGGATGCCCGAGGTAATTACCTTTTCTCCCTGCTTCAGTCCGTCTTTGACGGCATAATCATTGCCAATGGTGTCACCCAGCGTCACCAACCGCTGCTTCGCCAGCGTGCTTCCGTTTACTTCCGTCGCTACATAAACGAATGGCTGCCCTCCGATGCGGGTTACCGCTAAAACGGGAACCGTAGGAGCGGGCGCCGTGCTCCAGATCACCCGTGCCTTAACCAGTTGCTCGTTGCGAAAACGATCGAGCGGCGCGTGGACCGGCGCCTTTGCCAGCACCCCCTGAAGCGCGTTATCAACCTGTTGCGAGACAAAATCGATGCTGCTGCTTTCGATCAGCTCTCCCGAACTGGTCACGATCTGCACGGGAAGACCCATGCGGATGTCGTGCGCGCGTTCGGTCGGAATATAGATATAGGCCTCCAACTCGGCATTCTCGTCAATCGTGGTCAGTACGGTCTGGGGAGACACGTAATCGCCGAGATGAACAGGAACATCACCGACGATGCCGGCGAACGGAGCCGTAAGGTTGTAATACGCCAACTGACGCTGCTGCGTAACTCGCGCCGCCTTGGAAGCCTCAAAATCAGCCTTCGAATTCTCGTAGGCCTGTACCTCTTGATCGTAGCTTTGCTTGCTGGTTACTCCGGCCTCGAACAATCCACGCTGCCGCTGCAGCTCGGTCTCGTTGTAGTTCAGGAGCGCCTTCTTCTGGGCTTCTGTGCTGACTTGCTGATCGACCGTGGCTTGCTGTTTCAGTGGATCGATCGTCATCAACACCTGTCCAGCGCGTACATGATCACCGGATTTCACTAATATTCGCGTGAGAGCGCCGTCCACCTGTGGTTGGATGGTTGCGGAACGGCGTGACTTGATCGTGGCCACGTACTCGTCCGTCTGCGGCACTTGCGCAAGGTCAATCGTCTTCGTGCTGACCGGCATGGCCTTTGGCTGCGGTTGCTTTGCTTCGGTCTTGCTGCAACCGGAATTCGAGAGAACAGCCACGCTCAATAACAAAATCGGAAGAAGAGCTAAAATTCGCTTCATGTTCCATCACCCCAAGAAATGCAGACAAGGTAGAGATGCTTCACTGCTTCTCGAAGGTGCAGGTGCCGAACACGATTGGGTGCAGAGCACCTTCGCAAACACGTATAGAAGTCCACGCGGGTCCCAACGCAGACACGCGAATTCATTGGTATCAATTCGCGAGCGACTGCAGGTCAGAAATGCTTCGCAGAGCTTGTTTTTCCCAAGCCCCACATACTGATCGTGGCCGCTCTCCCATTGCGTGAACGCTGATAGACCGGCGAGTGTACCTCTCCGAAGATTGTCCAGAAGTCCTAGGGCTGTATCTGGAGCGCCCCAGTAATCAAGAGGTCGTTGCTTAGTAGTGTTTGAAGGGGCGCTTCGGATACAGCCCTAGGACTTCTGGCCCGCGTCGGCGGGAATCCGTATTTGCACCCCGGAGCCGCTCTGACGGCGGCAGGTCGCCCACCGCAGGGCGGCTGAGAGCCGTGGTCAGGATTACGTACTACTTGGGGATTTGTGCTCCGCGGCCCAATCCAGCAATTCCGGGATGCGCCTGGCGCGGGTGCACGACTTGGGCACCCTCGAAGCTTGTTCACGGAAGTGGCCGATTCTGAGTCGGCATCGCCTCCTGTAGGCCCTTGAGCCTGAGCAGCTCACGCCAGGCTAAATCCGTATTCAGGCCACCATCCGCGGGCATCGGAAGGGAGTTTGACCCCAGCCATGCCGTGAACGTGTCGTGGGACAGATCGGCCAGTGTTTGACCCTTAGCGGTCGTGAACTTGACGCCCCTGTGGGTATCCGGATCGATCACCCAGAGCTCAGGCTCGGTCGGGAGCGGTTTCTTCACTCCGTTGTTGATCAGGGCTTGGTAAACTTGGCCCTGCTGACCAAGATCGACTTCAGCGAACCGCAGTCGGCTGGGGTAGAAGAACCGCTCGATTCCGAGCATTACACGCAAGCGGTTCGATCGACCCTCCCATTTTGGATCGTTCGGGTAGAACAAGACGACGATCCACTTGGCCGTGGGCGGTGCGTTGGCGCCCTCCGGCGGCTGATAGTCGTAGACCACTTTGTGCTCGTTGTCCGCGGTCAAAGCGAACGGTGCAAACAAAGTCGGCCCAACCCCCAGGTATTTGCGGATGAGCCCCTCCAAAACAATCTGGCCGACGATCTGATCGCCGCTCAGTTGTGTTTCATCCAGCACTGCGAACCGATCCGTACCCTGCTTGGAAGGGTCACAAAAGACATACACCGGCTTGGTGACAGCCCCGGCGTGAAGACGGAGAGCTGCGGGGCTGCCGGCAGCGATCTTCCGGAAGTTGACGGTGTTGGGGTATTCCACCGCGAGTACCTGAAAGAACGCGAGCTGCGTCGGGTCGGCGAACGGTCCAGTCGCTTGAGAGATCTGGAAGATACTAGTGTCCCGTCTCATATAATAGTTGACAATATCGCGGGATCGTGCTTCAATCGGGCATGTTCGATACAGCTGCTGCCTTGGCCCTGAACGAAGCTCAGAAACAGCAATTAGAGGCGTTGGCGCGCGCCGGTTCTACCCCGCAAAAGATCGCTCGCAAGTGTCGGGTGATCCTGCTGGCCAGCCAAGGCGTCTCGAACTACTCCATTGCCCGGCAAACCGAGCTCTCGCGGCCCACCGTCCTGGCCACACGGGCCGCCTTTGCCCAACACGGAGTTGAGTCGATCTGCCGGCCGGCGAAGCGCAAGCGGTCGCGGCCCACCCTGACCCCGGAGTTGGAACAGAAGATTCTGGACACCACGCTGAAAACTCGACCGCCGGATGGCACCCACTGGAGCGTGCGTCTGTTGGCCCGCCAATTGGGAGTCTCGCGCGCCATGGTGCATCGCGTATGGCAACGGCATGATGTGCAACCCCACCGGGTGGAGAAGTTTAAGCTATCCAACGATCCCCACTTCGAGGAGAAGGTGCGCGACGTGGTCGGACTCTATCTGAATCCGCCCGATCGAGCCTTGGTCTTGTGTGTCGATGAGAAGAGTCAAATTCAAGCCTTGGATCGAACCGCTCCCATCCTGCCCTTACGCCCAGGCTTGCCAGAACGGCAAACTCACGACTACAAGCGATACGGCACTACCACACTATTTGCCGCCTTCAACATCCTGAATGGAAAAGTCATGGGCAACTGCCTGCCGCGCCATCGCGGCAAGGAGTTTCTCCGCTTCCTCCGGCAACTGGAAAAGGAAGTTCCTGCGGATGTCGAGGTTCACCTCATTTTGGACAACTACAGCACCCACAAGAGCGCCGAGGTGCAGGCCTGGCTGAAGCCCAAGAAGCGCCAGCGCTTCCACTTTCACTTCACTCCCACCAGCAGTTCCTGGCTCAATCAGGTGGAGCGCTGGTTTGGACTCATCACCGAGCGCATGATCCGCCGTGGCACCTTCCGCAGTGTCCAAGAATTAGAGGCGGCCATCTATCAATGGCTCGCCCAGTGGAACGAGAATCCCCACGCATTCACCTGGCGAGCCTCTGCTGACGTCATTCTCGACAAAGTACGACGTTGTAAAGAATTAGTAGGGACATCACACTAGGGCTTTTGCCCAGTACCAGATCATCCACCTCTTGGGCGGTCTTGAGCTGACGAACGATCACCGACATGAGAGGCAGCGGGTGTTGTGGTGAATCAAAGAATCGTATGAGCGAAGCCTCGGTGACAGGCGAGGACGTCGTGTCGAGTCCATCACCAGCCAAAACCGCGGACGTTGCGAAAGTCAGGACGAGCAGCACGGCGGCCGCGGTAGCGAGGCGGGTCAATCCGCTGGATTTCCGGGCCTGAGTGTTTAGCATTTTCATGACTGACTCTTTATCTTTTCCGTGTTTCCAGACTTCCCATAATAATACTGGGAACTATCGCAACAGTTTGGACTGGCATCTTGTATGGATGCCAACTGTCTTACTCCCACCCATCTGCAAAGCGATCCATTGCCATCCTGAGTTTATCTGGTCGTAAAAGCTGGTTGGACGAAGGTCGGAAACGCATGCTCGCGATTGTGGCTGGAATCCTGGTGGCCAGTCATCTGAAAACGACAGAAGACCTCTTCGCATCCAAGTCAAGTCCGAGGACGGAATCTTTGGTTGCTGCGGCTGTTCAATGGGCTGAGAGGATCATGCGGAAGATCGACGGCGTCTACCATTAGTCGGGCGTGTCGATTTGGAGGTCACTGGCCGCCGCTTTACCGCATGTGCTCCGTCCAATCGAGCAGCGACCGAGTCAAAGGCCGACGTAGGCCCATTCCAGCGCAACTCATCTACGTCGTCGAAGAGCGCGATGTCAGTCCGAAGTGTGCCAAGTGTTCGGAAAAGCATTGCACGATCCCGTTCGCGGCAAAGAGTGTTGGCGAGGGCACTCGCGTTGCCTGCGTTCACGCGCCATTCGCGACAGTCGGCGCCGGACGTTGGCCATAAACCGGCTTCTCGGAGATCAGAGTGCGAGAGGCATCCAGCAGCAGCAAAGTTCCTCGAACCAGACTTCTGGACAACCTTCGGGAGGCGGACCCGCCGATCGGCTGCTTCTCAGGATTACTTAACAGATGGCGATCTATCAACAGTAATCAACGACGGCTTCTCAGAGACATGTTCAGTACGATCAATGCGCGACTCCCTCGTTTTGCGAACGGCCGGGCTATCTAGTGGGCGATGGCTGGCCCGCTGTTCTCGAACACGCAGACTCCGCCCCACGGCTTGTCAGGCTTACGGCCTGCAGGATCGGGCAGAAGCGACAGCAACCGCATGCCAAACGACAGCCGTTTCAATTTAGCCGCAGTTTGTAGGAGCGAGCGCGTCTCGACCACCTTCCAGCCGTACCTCGCGAAGAATTCTGGACCCTCCTGGGGCGCAAATTTCAACGGCGAACCGGCGTCAAGGAGTGAGCCCCCAATGGCCTTCTGAAGCATCTTGAGAAGCGCGGGTGATGTAAGGTCGATGACCCAGTGTCGGAAGCTGGATGGGGCTGACAGATCGCAGGCCAGTTCGGCGGCGCCGTCGGCCTCGAAGTAAATGAGGAGCCCTTCGCTCACAATCAGAACCCGCTTCGCTTCGCCCCCGAGCCGATGAAATAACGCGCGGCGCGCCGCAGTCTCCCTTAAATCCAGCGGCACCCATTCGACCGCACATACCGGACGTTCGGCGGCGAGCACCTCCTGCTTGTAGTTCAGCATGTCCGGTAGGTCGACCTCAATCCACCGAAGCGAAGCGGGAAGCTGCATCCGGTACGGTCTGGAATCGAGCCCGGCAGCCACATTGATGACCATGTCCGTGCCTTGCCGCACTTCGCGTTCAATGACTTGATCAACCAGCCAGGTACGGGCGATGTAAGACCAGGAATGCCGCTGGGCGAAGGGCATGGCGGCGGCGATTTGCATGCCACGATCCCCGGCTAACTTGCGCGCATAGGGGTCGTGGAAGACGGCATCGGCGCGCTCGCTCTCTTGCGCGCGGTACACCGCTACCCACAGGGCGGTATCGGAAATATGCCGGATTGGATTTGCCAAGCTCATAGCGGGAGAATCATACCTGTTCGCGTGGCACCAAGCATGCGTCGAATGGCAATTGTCGATATCAGGCCATACCGTCCCCTAACAGGAACCGTGCCGCTCAGCCGGATTACGTACGACTTGGCGATTTCACTACAACGATCCGAAACGGCAGCCCACGTATCGTATACCCCGCTGCTTGGCGAACGCAGCGATACGTGGGGCATTTAGGGAAGACTCGTCACTCCGTACGCAGGGCCTTGACGGGATTGATGGAAGCGGCCCGCCGCGCCGGGATGATGCTGGCGAAGAAGGCGCAAACTGCGAGCGCGACGATCGATCCGCCGAGCACCAGCGGGTCCCATCCTTTGACCTGATACAGCTGCGCGGAGATGAGGCGTGAGCAGCCGATGGAGACCGGAATGCCGATGAGCGAGCCGATGAGGATCTGCAGGAAGGCCCCGCGCAGGACGAGGCGGACGACGTTAGCGCGGTCCGCGCCGAGCGCCATGCGGACGCCGATCTCGCTGGTGCGGCGCTCGACGGTGTAGGCGGTGACGCCATAGAGACCGACCGCGGCCAGGACCAGGGCGAGGATGCCGAACAGGCCGGTCATGTTGGCGACGGCGCGCTGCTGGTCGAAGTTCGGAGTCGACCTGCTCCTGCATGGTCTGGATGTTCAGCAGAGTGAGATTCGGATCGACGTCGCTGAGGACGCGCCGCACCTGCGGACTCAAGCCCTCCGATGCTGCCGTGCATCTTGAGCACGGCGCCTTCGATGTAGTGAGTGCTGTCATCGATGGACTCTGCATCATAGGTGTCGTCGTAATGGAGCGCGCTGCGCGAGAGGCACGAAGAACAGGGGCGTTCGGCGGCTCGGTGCTTGCGGGTCGTTGTACTTGGCGTTGCGTACGACGCCGACGATTTCGTAGGTCTCGCTGTAACTGGGGCAGATCGAGCCCGAAGTGCGCGCCCAGCGGCTCCTCGCCCGGCTTGAAGAATCTCTTGACGAAGGCTTCGTTGACGACGGCGACGTTCTGCGTGGAGGCGGTGTCGTCTTCGGTGATGGAGCGGCCGCGGAGAATGGGCTCGCCGAGGGTTTCGAGATAGCCGGGGCTGACATGGTCCCAGGAAGAGCCGGATGTCCTCATTCATGTTGGGCATGCCGTGGCCCTGGCGGATCACGATCTCGCCCCAGTTGTCCTGCAGCGGCGTGTATTGCGCGAGGGCGGCGCTCTCGACGCCGGGAATGTGCGCGAGGCGATCCTGCAGCTCGCGATACATGGCGTCGAGCTTGGGCTGCGAATACGACGAGAAGGGCGCAGTGAGGCTGATGGTGACGCGGTGATCGGTCTCGTAGCCGAAGTCCTGATGCTGCAGGTTGAGGAGGCTGCGCGTCAGCAGGCCGGCGCCCGCAAGCAGGACGACGGACAGCGTGGCCTGCACGATGACGAGAATCTTCTGCGAGAACGAAGCACGGTCGCGGGTGCTGCGGTTGGCGCCGCGCAGGGCCTCGGCCGGATCGGCGTGGGAGGCGAGCCACGCGGGCGCGGTTCCGAAGAGCATGCCCGTGACAAGCGAAAGAGCGAACGCAAATGCCAGCACGGGCATCGACGGCGTTGGCATCGATGGGCACGTAGTGCGCGCCGTGGAAGGCGAGCGCCACGATCGCTTTGACGCCGAGATACGCCACTGCGAGGCCGGCGATGCCGCCGAAGACGGAGAGCACGACGCTCTCGGTCAGCGATCTGCCGGATGAGGCGTCCGCGCGTGATGCGCCGAGCGCGAGCCGGACGGAGGTCTGCGCGCGGCGCGAGGCTCCGCGGGCGAGCAGGAGATTGGCGATGTTGGCGCACGCGATGAGCAGCACCAGCGAGCAGACGGCGAGCAGAATGTGCAGGCTGTCGGCGTAGTTCGTCTTTCATCACGCCGACGCCGGTGCCGGCGGGAACGACCTTGATGTTCTTGCTTGGGGAGATCGGCTTTGATGCCCGCCATCCACTCCGCGGGCATGCCGCTGTCATTGACCAGCCATACGCGCAGCAGGCTGGTCATGCGTGCGGGAAGCGCGTTGGGCGTATGCTCCGGGCTTGAGCCGGCCGATGACGCGCAGCCATGCCGGGAAAGTGATGCAGCAGAGAGTTGGCTCCGCGGAAGATGGGCTCCTGCTGAAGGGGAAGCCAGACCTCGGGAGGATTGCTGCGCAGCGTCTCGCCAAAGAAGCCGGGCGGCGTGATGCCGATGATGGTGACGGGGTGGCCGTCGAGGATCATGGTCGAGCCGACCATGGACGGATCGGAGCCATATTGCTGCTGCCAGGCGCGATAGCTGAGCATGGCGACGGGCGCCGAGGTGGGCTGGTCGTCGGAGGGGATGATGGTGCGGCCGGCAAATGGCGCCGATTCCGAAGGTCGAGAAGTAGTTGCCGCTGACAAATTCGCCGCGCAAGGGCTTGGCGATGCGGTCGCTCTCGCCGCGGCGGGCGCTGAGCTGCGCACCGTCCGGCCTGGAATGCGGCGAGCTCGGCGAACTCGGGTGCGGCCTCCTTCATCCGCAGATAGAAGCGGTAGGAGAACATGCCCCAGTTGTCCTGCGGGCTGCCTTCGACGCAGCAGTCCTGCCCGTCGCCGATGCGGTAGAGGCTGGACGGATCGCCACCGGCAGCGACTTCAGCATGACCGTGTTGATGAGGGAGAAGATGGCGGTCGTCGCGCCGATGCCGAGCGCGAGCGTCAGCATGGCCGTCAGGGTGAAGACGGGGGACTGGCGCATCTGGCGCAGCGCGTAGGCGATGTCCTGCCGCAGGGTCTGCATGAGGATCCTCCCCGACATGTACGTGAATTGGACGGGGGCGGTTCAGAATGGTTGGTAATTTTGCTGACAGTTCAGACTGAGGGATTGGCCAGCAGCCAGCTGGTGATGGAATCGATTATTGAGACCAAAGCCTCACCCTGCTGCAGTTTCTTGCTGGATCACGCGGCAACCTGTCGTGAGGACTCCGCATGAATTGGCGGCTTGCCGTCGAGAAAACATGCGAAAAGTCAACCAATGATTGTGGATCTGCGGTCTGCGTACACGAGGTTGGTCAGAAACCGGCTTCGGGGACATATGCCAAACAAAGAAAGATCTCGCCAACAACGTAATGGACCAGAAGCTGACTTCTGGGGAGTTTGGGCTGCCCACTTCTACGGAACGGGCGTTATACGTGCCAGATGAAAGGAAAGCATTCGTAAACACTGGCCGACTTCTCGGGCGTAATCGCACATGCCGGTGTCTGGACAGAGGGAAGCTTCCAACCGTTCCTCACCACTCCAAATGCGGAAAATTGCATGGTCAGTCTCGGCTCCGCCGGTACCAGTTCACATGGACCTGGCGTGCGGCAGGGCCGATTACGAGCCAACTCTGCGAAGGTCGCAACGAGTCGCGGGTCACGGCATTGAGAAGAGCTATTTTTATCGTGCTACTGGAAGGCTGGCTGGTTGTTGCAGCCGGAACTCGAGCAGGGATTCGCTTGGGACCGATACCTGCTTGCCCTTGGTCGCTGCGGATACTGTAGTCTCCAGCCGCAGCGCCAGCTCCGGCGCCGATCGCAGCACCCTTTCCCCCGCCTGCGACTCCGCCGATGAGCGCTCCCAGTCCCGTGCCGCCAACGACTCTCTTTGCCGTCTTGCTACCCTGGCCCTGTGAAGCCACTTGGTAAGTACTGGTCAGCAGCGGATATGCTGTGCCATTGATGACGATGTCGGTCAGTTCCAAAGTCAGTTCGGCCCCACCGGACATGTTACCCGCTGACTTCGCATTCGCAAGCCGGCCATAAACCGTCGTACCCCTTGGCGCAACTACCACGTCACCGACCTGCAGGTTTGTCTCGAGATTGGCTGTGAAGCGATATCCCACCTGTTGTTTGCTCGAATCCACAGAATTGACCATGCGGATCAGGACTCGCGTTCCCGCAGGGACGGCTACCTTGCTTTGCGCAATCGCGCTGACTGCCAAACCCAATCCCATCAACAGAGCCGCTGCTCGTACGATCATGGATCGCATATTTATTCTCCCCTGATTTCAGGACCTTACCCGACGAAGCAATTTCATTGATGAAATTCCTTGAGGTCTACCGGCCGAGTTTCTGGTAATTGGAATTGGTCGTCGTCACCTGCAGTTTCTTAGCAGTCGCGTCAAGCACCGTCTGCTGTACGTAGTTGGTGCCATCGGGCAGGCTGGCCATCTGCGCCTGCAAAGTCACCGTGTCTTTCGTTTCCCCCATGTACGTGTTGACGCTTACTGCGACGACCTTTCTTGCATTGGGGTCAAATGTAAGCGTCAGTTGATCGCCGGGCTGGGCATAATTCTTGAAGACCAGGTTCACGACTCCGCCGGCTGGATTCAAGGACATGTTGCCGGCCTGTTTGGCTTGTTCCATCTTCTGCGGGTCGGGCGGCAGGTACATGCTGAGCAGGCTCTTGACGTCCCCCATGTAATCCTGCATTTCTTCTGTCTTCTTCTTAACGATCTTTTGTTTGAGTCTCCCTCCGCTGGGTTGCTTCCGCAGGAGCACCAATTGGCGTTTTCTGCACCTGGCCGTCCGGACCATATTGGCAAAGGTTTTGCTTTGGGGGCTTGGGGTCTCCCTTCAGTGTGAGCTGCGTTGTTTCAATCCACTGATACTGATGCAACCTCTGCTGGTTTTCGGCGATGGACTTCTTCGCGGCGGCAAGCCTTTCCTGCAGAGCGCTGTCCTGCGCTATCGCGAGGAGGCCGGCGACAAACGCAAACGTAGCAACAAGGATCAAGCACTTACGGATCGGAACAAGCTTACGGGCGATAGACTGCTTTCCGAACGGGCTTGTTACGTTTGGCTTCATGAGAACTCTCCTTGGTCAGCACCGATCCTTGAAGGAATGCTTCGCGGCTCGGCGCAGCATTCTTCCTTACGGTGTCGGCACCACGCGATAGAGGACGCCGTTCGCACCGTAGGACGGACTGAACCAGGTGTTGCCACACAAATAATAGGTTCCACCTGCCGAGACCTTGGGACTGATACAGCCGGCAGGCAGCGCCGCATAAGTGGCGCCCATCTGATACGTGACGTTGGCGGCGCCCGCAGCGACACTCGCATTGGCAGCGGCAACATTAGCATTCGCAGCAGCAGCATTGGCGTTCGCCGCCGCCGCATTAGCGTTGGCGGCCGCAGTGTTGGCGTTGGTAGTGCTCGTGTTGGTCGCGCCGGCTGAGTAGCCCTGCGCATAGGCGTTTTGCGAGGCCGCGGCACTTTGCGAGGAAGCCGCGGCGGCGCCAACCGCCATGCCGACTACAGCGCCGGCGGCTGCGGCGCCTCCAGTCGAAACGCAGTTGTAGCACGCTGTTCCGTAATAGGCCGCAGTGGCGGGTGGATGATACCCATAATAGGCAGCAGGTGGATGATACGCATAGGCTGCCTGGCCAGAGGAGTTTGTAGCGACGGTGCCGTATCCGGCGTAATGTGTCGCGCTGCCACCGTAAGCGTTGGTGGCAGTCGTGGTTCCAGATCCTTGCGCATGATAGGCAGAGCCACCATATGCGTTGGAGGCAGAGGTTCCCTGTCCAGCAGTGTGAGTCGCGCTGCCACCATAGGCGTTAGTGGCAGTCGTCTTTCCAGATCCTTGCGCATGATAGGCAGAGCCACCATATGCGTTGGAGGCAGAGGTTCCCTGTCCAGCAGTGTGGGTCGCGCTGCCACCGTAGGCGTTGGTGCGCGTGGTCGTATTCCCGCTGTGGTATGTGGAACCGCCGCCCTAGGCGTTTCTGTGCGCTTGAGCCTGGGCCGTCCCGCACAGGACCAAGCTGACTACCAGACTTGCCAAGCTAACGATCACCTTTTTCATCGCGAGACTTTCCTCCTTCATTGCTGTTGCGCTTTGGGTCGTTTCGCTTTAGACGGAGGTGCGCCCGGAGCCGTATTGCCCGGCTGAGGCTCCGGCCTGGAGGTGAGCGAACGGAATGCGTTTCGCATTGGCGATGTTCGAGGGCACGAAGGTGTCCGGGGGCACGGCAATGTCGAGTTGCCAGTTGGAGAACTCCACCTGGCCGCGCAAACGCTCCGGATCATCGAGAAAAATTGCGCGGACCATCCGGGGAAGTTTGTCCTCGGCTCCAATCCACAACTGGATGAACACGCCGTTGTCGATGTATGCCACCATGTCCGTCGTCGTTCCCGCGACCACGTGGGATTGGCCAATGTAATAGGCAAGCGTCAACCCTTCGGACATATCCTTATAGGGGTCGGCAACGATCAAGTCGGTGAAGTTGAAGAAGATCCCGGCGGAGCGATAGGCGGCTTCCAACATGGCGTCAATCGTAGGCGGCGCATCGGCGACGGCGAGCAGGTTCTCCGCCGGCGCGTAGGCCATCATGGTTTTGCCGTTGTAGTAGAACTCCGAGGCTGGACCGTCACCAGAAGTGATCACCCGCAGCTTGTCAGGCCTCTGTAGAGTGGCGTCTGTCTTTGTCGCATAGGCAAGGGGAGGGCCCTGGCGGCTCGGGGACTCGGCGAGTTGAACCGCAGTGAACGACAGGGTATGCGCAGCAGCCAAGCGCTCGCTCACAGCTTTGAGTAGTTCGATTGCCTTGGGCTCGAGGTCCGGTTTTGGCGGGGAGGCCGGAGGCTTCTTAGCCTGGGTGGTCTTCTTCTGTGCGGGCGGCGTTGTAGTTTGGGCGTTTGCGGTTCCCGCCACCGTCGAGAGAACCAGCAGGGATGTCAGCAATGCTTCTCCAAACATCTTTCGCATCGTTTCCTCGCACGATTGAATTGAACGAGCGGTCTCTGACGTTTCTAGGGAATCATCCCGCATTCGAACATCTTGTTTGCGATCGGCGCTGCAACCTTGTTGATAAATATGGTGCGCATCTGCGGATTGCTCTTAAGAAATGCGATGGCTTTTTGTTCTTCAGCGCTTGGCGGAGCCTTTTGGCTTTTCTTCACCCACAGCTGCTCGCATGTCGATGTCTGGTACTGCTGGATCACCTTATTGGCGACCTTGTCCAGGATCGGGTGTTGGTCTTGTGCCTGCGCTTTGGCGTGGTTGGGACGAACTAGCGTGAGCGTCAAAACAAGAACTGCGAAAAGCAGAACTGTCACAATCCAACGGTTGTATTGATTAGCCATGCTTTCCTCCTGAAGTAAAACTCAGACCGGCTTCGACTCGATATCCGCAACGATACAGTTCAGCGCCAACTCCCGAAGGGCAAATAAATCATCCGGCCGGGATTTCCGATTTGGACCTCTGTCGCGAAAAATCATACGCTTCTCCTGTCCTCGACAACAACGAACTTGCCGCCAGGGCGGCTGCAACGAACAAGGTCGCCTGTAGGCTCGCTAAGTTAATTTTCATGAGAGCCGCTGCTGGTCCGATCGCACATCGCATCGTATTTCTCTCGTTTCAGGAACCTGACGGCGCAATCGGTAAGTTCGAAGTAATCTGAAGATCAATGATGTCCAGCAATTGACTCTCAACCTGAACAAAACGCGCAGCTTCGATTGAGCCAACCGCGGCTTTCATACGACCGTAATACTTCTCCAACAGCTCAGAACGTTGCTTCCGATAATTGAAGGCATTCTGAACCAACTCATCTGCCTTGGCATCGGTCATCTGGCCGTAGCTGCGCGCGTAGTCCTCGATGTTGGCGACTCTCTGGTCATTAAGTTTCGCCAACTCCGCGTCGTACTCGCTATAGATGGGCCAGAATTTCGCCGCCTGATCCGCATTCAAGCGCATAACGACGCCCATGATCTCATCCTTCTGATGCCTTACGTCCTCGCGCAGGAGTTCGATGTATGCCTGGACGTTCTTCTCTTGCTCAGATGTTGCTGATGCCGCCACCGGCTGGGCTGCGTCCTGCGACTGTGCGCCTGCTTGTGCCACGGCTGCGGGACAAGCCGCTAGTAACATAAGGAGCGGGAACCACACAGCAAATCGTTTTTTCATCGGATTGTCCTCCTCCTGAACATCTTATTTCAACATGAACGTCAGGCCAGCAATCGCGCTCATCGGCATCCTCTGTGGATCTGTTGACGGCGATATGGATTCGAGGCAAACAGAGCGTTCGTGCGAGCTTAAAGGGAGTTCGGCAGTCGATGTGACAACCGGCTACGTGTAATCGTTTGGCCCTATCGCAAGAAGAAGCGCAACGATCAGGTGTGAGTTAGGTCTGGCCTTGGCTTTCAGGCTCCGCGAAACGAATGAACAGCATTATACTGTTGCGCACAGTTTTATCGACGCTTTGCATGAAGGGATGTTGATCAAGATGAGGAGTCGTTGGTCCACAGCCGTCGTTCTCGCGCTTACCGCAAATGCAGCGATCGTGCCGGCGATGGCTCAGGAGAAGAATCCCGAGCGCAACGCCTACTTCGGCGAAACTCACATTCACACCAGTTGGTCGTTCGATGCCTACGTTTTCGGCAACATGAAAACGGGTCCCGAAGACGCCTACAAGTTTGCCATGGGCCAGCCCATACAGCACCCCGCAGGCTACGAGATCGAAATCACGCGCCCTCTCGACTTCATGGCCGTAACCGACCACTCCGAGTACGCGGGCACTGTACGCTTGGCGAACGATCCTAATTCGGACATCAGCAAATTGCCGATCGCGGAAAAGCTGAAGGCCCGAAGCAAGGAAGACGTCATGAAGATCTATCTATGGCTGCTCGCTTCAGGGACCGAGAATAAACCCATCACGGAGCTGACCACCCCAGCAGTGGCAGGCAGCGTCTGGAAGGAAGTTGTCAGTATTGCGGACAAGTATTATCAGCCTGGGAAATTTACCACCTTCGCAGCCTACGAGTGGAGCTCCACTCCGAATAACCGCAACATGCACCGCAACATTATTTTCAAAGACTCGAAGAAGGTGCCGGATCTACCGTTCACCTCGATTGACTCGGAGCATCCCGAAGACCTCTGGAACTGGATGGACGGCCAACGCAAGGCAGGCAATGAACTGCTGGCGATCTCACACAACGCCAACCTGAGTGACGGCATTATGTTTCCGCTTGAGGTTGACAGCAAGAACCGGCCCATCGACGCTGCCTGGGCGCAGGACCGGGTGAACAATGAGCCGCTGACCGAGATTCACCAGCTTAAGGGCACTTCAGAAACAACCCCAGTGCTTTCTCCCAACGACGAATTCGCCAACTATGAGTTACTACGCTACTTTTTTGGCGGAGGGGAGGGGACACCCAAAATCCACGGCAGCTTTGTCCGAGAGGCTTGGCAGAACGGACTCGGAATGCAAGACAGCCGCGGCTACAACCCCTACAAGATGGGAGTCGTGGGCGCCAGCGACTCGCATAACACGGCTTCCGGCTACAGCCAGAACGACTATTTTGGGGGGCATGGTCTGCTGGACGCCTCGCCCCAGCAACGCTTGAGCGGCAAGAAAGAGGCGGGCCTGAATATGGGCCTGCTCAGCACGGCCGGCCTCGGTGGCGTGTGGGCGGAAGAGAATACACGTGAGTCGATCTTTGCGGCCATGCAGCGCAAGGAGACCTTTGGCACCAGCGGCGTCCGCATCAAGGTGCGCTTCTTCGGCGGCTGGGATTTCAAGCCCGATGTGCTGAACGAGAAAGACTGGGTGAAGACGGGTTACGCCAAGGGTGTGCCGATGGGCAGCGATCTGAAGCCGAAGTCGGGCAAGGAGCCGGCCTTCATCATATGGGCAGTGAAAGATCCCGACGACGCCAACCTCGACCGCATTCAAATAATCAAGGGCTGGACTAAGAGCGGCCAGATCTTCGAAAAGATTTATGACGTGGCATGGTCTGGCAATCGCAAGCCCGATCCAGCTACTGGTAAAGTCCCAGCCGTCGGCAATACCGTTGATGTTAAGAACGCCACGTACACGAACGCCATCGGTGCGGTTGAACTGAAGAAGGTGTGGAGGGATCCCGACTTCGATCCCACCGTGGATGCGTTCTACTACGTCCGCGTACTGCAGATCCCGACTCCACGGTGGTCGACCTACGATGCAAAGAAGTTGGGAGTGCCGCCGCCGAATTGGGTATCGGCCACGGTCCAGGAGCGCGCCTGGACTTCTCCCATCTGGTATACGCCTACGGAAGAGGAAGCGCGCAAGGGCGAAAAGCGCGGCGTAACGGTCGCCAATCTGAAGCAAAAAGGGGCCGAGCCACTCGGCGATGCCCAGTTAACGCAATTGGTGGTGGGGAAGACACTAACCGTTCGCAACACGGTTACAGGCCAGCGGTACGAGATTTCCTACGGCCAGTCAGGACGGCGTCTGATCCTTAGCGTAGACGGGAAGCAACCGGAGCCGGGTGAAGCATGGGACGTAACGGGCGCGAGTGCTATGGGTTCTCCAGCGCCGTATGAGATCAAGGGTAGTCAAGTCATTACCACGATCGGAGAGACGCCGTTCGCAGTAACGGTCTACAAGCTGGGCGATAAGTATCTGGCCGCGCGCAGCAATGAATTCGGCTACGCCAATTATGAGCTCGAAAAAGTGCAGGAATCAAATCACTGAGGCTCGCGACTAAGTGACCGCTTGCCGTTGGCTTTTTCAGCCCGGGAGTCGTGGTTGACCATTTCTCGTTTGTTAGGTCCGCACTGCTAATGATAGCGGCGCCTGGACGCTGGATTTCCCGATTGCTTTCCTGTTCGCGGCGAGTCGCGCCATCGGCAGCTGTGCATCCTTTTGGCTCGTCGCGCCGCTAGAAGCATTCTAAAATCCAGACCTCCGCCGCTTGGAGGTTGTTCCTTGAAACTGCTGCCGCTGACCTGTCTACAGGTTTCACTTCCATTTCGGGTAGTTGGTGCACAACATATGTGCATGCGACTCGTGATTCTTTCTTGCGCGTTTGCAATCGCCATACCTCTGTTGGCCCGAGAGAAAACTGACATCATTGTGATGAACAACGGCGATCGCCTGACGTGTGAAATCAAAGGGCTGGATTCCGGTACGCTTTCCGTCAACTTCGCTTACATCCCCGGCACCGCTTCCGTGGATTGGTCCAAGGTGGACCACCTCGAAAGCAAGCAGCTTTTCCTTGTGAAGATGCAGGATGGCTTGATCTACCGCGGTACGCTGCGCACGATCGACACGCCGGCAAAGCGCCCAATCCAGATCGAAATTTCCGTGGAGCCAGATCATACCGTCGCGGTAGATCAGTCGAAAATCATCAGAATGACCGAAACATCCGCAACTGTCTGGCAGCGTTTCAACGGGCAAATCACTTCCGGGATTTCGTATTCCAAGGGGAACCAGGCGACGCAATACAATCTCGGTGCCTCGCTTGAATATCCCACCGAACGATGGGTGGCCGGCGGTAGTTACAACTCATCGCTGGCGTCCAGCACTGGTTCAACGGTTTCTACGCGAAACGCGCTCGACCTCTATGCGGCGCGGTTGCTTCGCTGGGACAATTGGTTTTACGCGGGAGTCGCGGACTTCCTTCAAAGCTCCGAACAGGGAATCGATTTTCGGACAAATCTTGGGGGCGGCGTTGGACGGTATTTGAAGAATACAAACCGGGCTAACATTTGGGTGATGGGCGGCTTGGCTTGGCAGAACACACGGTATTCCCAATCTTTGGGCGAGCAGGGAGCGCAAAACGTTGCCGCAGCCTTGATTGCCGCTCAGGCTAAGTTTTTCGCCTTCAACAAAACGAACTTGACGATTAACGGCTACATCCTCCCGGCTCTTTCCCAGCCTGGCCGGGTATATACGAATACGACGGTCACCTATTACGTAAAGCTTTTCGGGGGACTGAATTGGAATGTTTCCTTCTACGGCAACTGGGATAACCAGCCTCCTCAAATTTCTCCGGGAGCGATTACGGAACCAGCTCAGGCTTGGGATGGTCGTTCGGTAATAGGTGAAGCTGGAGCAAGAGGAGATGTGAGTCGCCGAACTACAGTGCATTTGAGGGAATTGCTGTACACATATTGCGCAGCTACTACCGAAGGATCGAGATAGCAGCCTGTGAAAGGCGACATCGAGCATGAGTCACATCACCATCGGCCGTGGTACATGTTTCGCCTGCGCTTTTGGCGGAGTGCTGGTCGGCTTATTCATCCATTCCCGCCTGCCAAACGAGCTTCTCGATCCGATTCCAAGGAATCCGTTAGGGTTAGGATGGCATTGGTCGGGAACAACCGTGGCGTTAGTACTGGGACTGCTGATCGCTTCGGGCAAGGGGTTCTACGATACTCAGAACTCAGAAGTCACCCAGCTCGCCGCAGATGCCGTGTTGCTGGATAAGATCTTGAACCACTACGGACCCGAGACGAAAGAAATGCGCGACCTCCTGCGCAGCTCGGTGGTTCGCATGCTGGATATCATGTGGGGACGAGACAGTGCGGACAGGACTCACTTCGCAGCCTTCGCGGAAAGTGAAGCCCTCTTCACTAAGATTCAGGAGCTCTCTCCCCACAACGACGGCCAACGATTCCTGCAGTCGCAGGCGTTAAGCACCGTGACTAAACTAAGCCAGACCCGATTGCTGATGGTCGCACAGGAGACTGCGTCGGTTCCCATGCCGTTGCTGGTAGTTCTTGTCTTCTGGCTCGCATTGCTTTTCATAAGCTTCGGACTGTTCGTTCGCCCCAACGCGGTGGTGGTGGTGAGCCTGTTCGCCTCTGCGCTGGCGGTTTGCGCTGCGATCTTGCTGATCCTCGACATGTACCAGCCTTACGCCGGGTTGATTCAAGTGTCTAGCGCTCCCCTGCGTGCGGCCCTGGCACAACTTGGACAGTAGGAAGGCCGAACCTGCGCTCCGGAAATCCAAAGGCGTCACGTGGGCTGAACAGGCACCGCCGTAGAGCTAGGCATTCCGCCGGCAGATACCGGAATCAAAGATGAGGAAGCTGCGTATAGACCTGCACTGTGCCTCGCCAAAACTCTGCGCGTCCGCAGAATCAATGACTTGGAGGCGCACCTGCCAGGCGCGCTTTTCGCTATGATTCCCTGATGTTTGCGTGCCTTCGACATCTGCTTGGCTGGGTTGTCTCCGTCTTTCGCTCCCGAGAAGAACTCCTCCTGGAGAACCTCGCCCTTCGGCAACAACTGCTGGCTCTGCATGCGAAGCGACCTCGCCCTCGACTGAGTTCCGTCGACCGGCTGTTCTGGGTCGTTTTGCGAAAAGTTTGGTCTGGCTGGAAGAGATCGTTGATCCTTGTCACTCCGGAGACCGTGGTTCGCTGGCATCGGACCGGCTTTCGGTTGTACTGGAGCTGGATCTCGCGGGCTCAAAAGGCAGTCGGAAGAAACCCAATCAGCCGGGAAGTAAGCGAGCTGATCTTCCGGATCGTCGCCGAGAATCCAACCTGGGGAGCGCCCCGCATCCACGGGGAGCTGCTCAAGCTAGGTTTCGACATCTCGGAACGAACCGTTTCTCGCTGGGTGAAGCGGGCGACCCGTAATCCTGATCCCGCCCGGCGCTGGCTGGCTTTTCTCCGCAACCATCGCGAAGCAATCGTTGCCATGGATTTCTTCACCGTGCCGACGCTGACGTTTGGAGTTTTGTACTGTTTCTTCGTCATCGGCCACGACCGACGAAAGATTCTGCACTGCAATGTGACCCGTCAGCCCAACGCCTTGTGGATCGTACTGCAGCTGCGCGAAGCTTGGGGATACGATCAGCCACATCGGTTCCTGATCTTCGACCGGGACGCGAAGTTCTCCGCCGATGTCGTCTCGGCCGTCAAACAGAACGGCACGGAACCTGTCCGCACCGCATTTCGAAGTCCCTGGCAGAACGGCGTCGCCGAGCGCTGGGTTGGGAGTGTGCGTCGGGACTTGCTCGACCATGTGATCGTTCTGAACCAGCGACACCTGAGAAGATTGCTGAAAGAATACGTCCGCTATTACCACGAAGACCGGACTCATCTCGGACTGGGAAGGACACCCCGGGCGGTCGACTTGCATCGTGGGTGCGGCCATGCGCGAGCAAGATCATCTCGTTGCCGCGACTCGGTGGGCTGCATCACCGTTACATGGTCGCCGCCTGAATGTGCGACCGGCAGTGAATCACCGTCACGGTTTAACTTGCTGCGGAGTCCAGGGAGATTCGCATCTCCAATCCTCTTCATCCTCAACAAATTGCTGCGCATGCCTCAAGCAGCTCCGCCCCAGATTCGAAGTTACAGGCCGCCCCAGGTGCAATTACAGCCAACCAGAAGACCTGAAACAGGGCGTTTTAAGTTCTGGCGAACCACAACCCAATATTGTTAGAGATGGACGTAAAACACCGTACTTGTAGATGTGGAGTGGGCGTTGTCCCCAAGTCTTCTTCGAGGAAGTTGGACACCCAGCATGCAGAATTCGGAAACATCGTCACAGGGCCGTATTGACCAGGGAATGCCAACTTTGTGGGTTGAGCTCCTTCATCTGTAACGCTCCGTGGTGCGACTACCTCCAGCTTGCCCGTGATCCAACCCCAACGGGATCTGGACACCTTAGTTTGATCGGGGCTTATGAGTTCCGACGCTCTGCTTGCTACTGAAAGTGAGGAGGGCTGGAGATCCGTTGGCAGGTTGCTGTTGAGGCTGAAAGCAATCAGTTGGCCTTCTTCCCGTAGTGGTCACCAAAGAAATCACCCGGATTCCATGCCGGCCTTTTGGTCTTCTGCGCAACCAGATACCCTAGAAAAAAATTGTACCGCGCGTACTTAGCCCCTGATTCAAAATCGAAAGGCTGGTTCATATCGTCCTGAGGCTTGTGGTAGGTCGTCTGCCGCCATTTCGTGATGATGTGCTGTGGGTTGACGTTTGGGTCGCTGGACTTTGTGCCTGCGCTCGGAAAGACCGAAGGTATTCCCTGCTTCACGAAGGAGTACTGGTCACTGCGAATGAACAATACCGATTCCGGGAAGGGATCAGGGCTCACGTTCAGACTCAACCGCGCGGCGGCTTCTTGCACAGTTAGGCCGAGAGTTGAATGCTCGCTGCCACGTGCAATTACGTCCTCGATTGGCCATAGCAAGGCAAGATTGCCATCTATATTGATGTTCGCTATAAGGCGGTCCTTGGCCATAGTCGGGTAATGGGCAAAATAATCTGAGCCCAGTAACCCAGCTTCCTCCGCTGTTACTGAAACAAAGAGGACGGAGCGGCGCGGGCGCGGCTGCTCTGCTGTGAGCCCGCGCGATCTCCAGCAGACATGCTGACCCGGAAGCGTTGTCTACAGCTCCGTTATAGATTCTGTCCCCGTTCACTGGCTGGCCGATTCCAAGATGGTCTAAATGTGCTGTGTACACAACGTACTCGTCTCGGAGTTTTGGATCACTGCCTAGGACACGAGCCACCACGTTCGGGCTGCGTAGGTCTCGGAATTTGGATGCGTTCTCTATCTTGGCAGTCACAGGCAAAGCCATGGACGACGGCTTTCCTTGTTTCGCTGTGGCAAAAATCTCCTCCGGGGATTTCCCGCTGCCTTGAAACACACTCGCTGTTGCCTCCATGCTGAGAAAAACCGCGCTTCGCAGCTCCGGAAAATAACCGTTCGGTTGTCCTTTTGCATCGAGCCAGCGCATATCAGGAAACGCCAGGTCGCGCACTCGCTCCTTGAAGGATAGATTTGTTCGCTGGCAGGGCTGTCGAGCACGATTACTCCTACGGCGCCGTGCGCTGCAGCATTTGCTGCCTTCATCGCTCCAGAACTGTAGTGCGCCCGCATCGTGGGTTCGAACTGCGGAGGAGCCCCGACACAAAGGCCACGATCTTTCCTTTTGCGTCGATGCCCCCATAGTCGTCATAGCTCTGCTCGGGTGCCGATACCCCAAACCCAACGTAAACCACCGACGCTTCCACGGAGACTTCTGTACGAGCTGGATCCCCAACGCTGATGAAGTCCCGTCCGAAAGCCAGGACTTGCTCTTTTCCTCCGCGCCAGAGGCTCAGAGTTGAACGTCCTTGATTCGGCTCTATCGCACGCAACGGCACACTTTGAAAGTAGCTTCCGTTGTCGCCCGCTGGCTCGAGGCCCATGGCTTCGAATTCCGAAGCCATGAACTTTGCGGCAATTTCGTGTCCACGTGTCCCTGTCCCGCGGCCCTCAAGCAAGTCGTCCGCAAGGAACCGCATATCCGCGCGAATCGCCTCCGGCCTAATGGTAGCCGCGGCCTCATCAGCAGCATCGTTACCGGCAAGAACTATGCGCGTTCCCGCAAGCAAGGCGAAGACAATCAGGGCACCCACCCAACGGGCAACGCGGTTCTCTGTGTAAGACTTCTTATGAGGCACCGTTCTTTGAGAAGTCTTGGCGCAGATGGGAAGAATAGTGCTGCCAAGCACGCAGGTCAACCGACCCCCAGGTCTGTTGTCAGTAGCACATGATATGTCCGGTTGAGATAGCAAGTGATCTGTCCGCTTTTCAGGCGGCGAGAGTAGGAGACCATGGCCAGCATGGATTCTTACTCGAAGGCCGCGATGGAGCGGGCGATGAAAGTACAGGAAGTAATCTTACGGGCCATGGCGAAGAAGATAACCTGGTGGCAGGCGGCCGAGATTATCGGCATCAGCGATCGGTCGATGCGGCGCTGGCGGGAGCGGCTGGAAGAGTTTGGCTATGACGGGTTGTTCGACCGGCGGCGGGGACAACCTTCCCCCAAGCGAGTTCCGCTGGCCACGGTCGAGCAGGTGTTGGGGCTGTATCGGGATCGCTATTTCGATCTGAACGTGCAGCATTTTCACGAGAAGCTGGCGAGCGAGCACGAGATCGAGTTGAGCTACACCTGGGTGAAGCAAGCTCTGCAAGGGGCCGGGCTGGTAGCGCAGGGGCGCAAACGCGGGGTGCATCGCAAGCGGCGCGAGCGGCGGCCGCTGCCGGGCATGCTGCTGCACATCGATGGCAGCCGTCATCGCTGGTTCCAGGACGAGCGCTGGTACGACCTGATCGTCATCCTGGATGACGCCAGCAGCGAGATCTACTACGCGCAACTGGTGGAGGAAGAATCGACGGCGACGGTGATGGCCGGGTTGCGGGAAGTCATCGAGCGCAAAGGACTGTTCTGCGCCCTCTACAGCGACCGCGGCAGCCATTTTTGGCTGACGCCGAAGGTGGGAGGCAAAGTCGATCCCCATCGTCTGACCCAAGTGGGACGTGCCCTGCGCGAGTTGGGAGTGCAGATGATCCCGGCCTACTCGCCGCAGGCGCGGGGCCGCAGCGAGCGCAGCTTTGGGACCTGGCAGGGACGGCTGCCGCAGGAGCTGCGGTTGCACGGGATCACCACGCTGGAGGCGGCCAATGGGTTTCTGCGGGAACACTACATCGGCGAGTTCAATGGCCGTTTTCAGGTGGCGCCGGCGCAACGCGGCAGCGCGTTTCTCCCTTGCCCACGCAAGAATCTGGACTTGATCTTCTCCCTGCAGTTTGAGCGGACGGTGAACCGCGACAACACGGTCAGCTTTCAGAACCTGCAGCTACAGATTGAACGGGTGCAGTGGAGAGGGACGCTGGCGGGCTGCAACGTCATGGTTCACCAGCACCTGGACGGAAGCATCAGCCTCACCCACGGGCCGCATCGGCTGGGACGTTATAGCGCCCAAGGTGTGGCCCTCACGTCAACGCAAAACGCGGCGGCAAACGCTGTGGAAAAGACGCGCCGTGGAAAAGTCAAAGAACCGACTTTTCCACCGCGCTTGGAAATCCCGCCCAGAGCGCGGGATTCCCACTTTCCCACAGCGACCACGGCTACGGGTATATGAGTAAACCTAAAAACCAAAACCGGACATTTCACTTGCTACAAAAAGCGGACATTTTAACTTGCTACGAACAGAGAAATTCCACTGCCGGTGATAAAATCCGCATCGAATGAGCGCCAAAGATACAGGTTGACCTTCAGGGTTCGCTCCGAATTGAAGAAGAGGTTGGAGTCAGTCGCTGCTTCAGAGGGCAGGAGCGTCGCACAGATCTGCGAAGCATTTCTGCAAGCTGGCTTGAGTGCGTACGAGAAAGAAGGCCTGCGATACACAAGAAGATTCTTGGCTCGTAGCAAGGACAAGCCAAAGAACCTTAGGAGCCAGGTGCTAGATGCTGCGAGGATATGATGCTGTTCCTAGTGAGGACATGACGGGCCTTTGCTTGTCGGGGCGAGGACTCGCATAACCGTTAGCTGAGTAGGACGGTGGTCTTGGGATCATTGCGAAGCGCTCGTCCATATTGGATCACTGCGAAATGAAGGCGGGCAGCCAGAACAGGGACCAAGTTCATGCAGCGCCTAGCTCCGAACAGAAGCCGAAGACCAATTAATCTGTTCGTTGTCTCTGATTCCATCCCAGTGATTGCATTCATCTCCTTGGCGAAACAAAAGCGAAGCTGGTAGACTTCCAGTCAGGTGCGAAACGGAGGCGGCGCCATGAATGAGAATCGAGTAACGGACGTGTAATCTCGGCGGAAAAGCTGGACGCGAATCGCCGCAACGCGCAGCTGTCAACTGGCCCCAGAACTAATAAAGGAAAAAGTCGGTCGCGACTTAACGCCCTTAAAGGAGACTCTGATCAAGTACTCCGATTTCCACTGATCTACAGGCTAGAGTGAGAGGAACTTTGGCGGAGGTGGCGTGGAGCGATGAAGCAGCAGACACTGGCGATGGCGAACGGGTTCGAGCAGTACGCAAAGAAGACGCGCCGTGCTTTGTTTCTGGAAGAGATGGAACAGGTGGTGCCGTGGGCACAGTTGTGCCGCTTGATCGAGCCCCACTATCCAAAAGCAGGCAACGGGCGGCCTCCGGTAGGGCTGGAGCGGATGCTGCGAGTGTACTTTCTGCAGCAATGGTTCAACCTGTCGGACCCGGGGCTGGAAGAGGCGTTGTACGACTCGGCAGTGATGCGGCAATTTGTGGGCATCGATCTGGGGCGCGAGCCAGTGCCGGACGAGACCACGGTGTGCAAGTTCCGTCACCTGCTGGAGGAGCACGGCCTGGGCGGGGAGATTCTGCAGACGGTGAATCTGTATTTACAGAGCCGGGGAGTGCGGATCACGACCGGCACCATCGTCGATGCGACCATCATTCATGCCCCTAGTTCGACCAAGAACCGTGGGCAGAAGCGCGACCCTGCGATGCACCAGACGAGGAAAGGCAAGCAGTGGTGTGTGTCACGAACATGAGTGCAAGCTTGCGATGCTGTACCGAAGATGGGAGACGGCCTCCCGGAGTCGGCTTGCAGGAGCAGGCTTCAAACCGCCCGGTGCTGCTGCGTTCAAAAGGCGTGGTGGTGAACGACCGAGGGAAAAGGCATCGGTAAAGGACGTCAGGTAAGTATTGAGAAGATGAGCGAAAGCGAACCGTCCGATGACGCATCGTTATGGACTCAAGGAACTGTCAAAACTGGGGATGACCATTGGCTCCAGGATGAGTCGGGACGAAACCTGTTTACGGGCCCGGTGGCAGTCGGTGTTTAGGCGGCATGAGCTCAATGCAGGCTTTGGTACGGAACGTGAGAACCTCGCTCTGGATGCAAAGGGAAATGACAAATGGCAAACACCATGAGGAAGAATACCGATGCCAGAGCGAGGGGCGGAGCCGTCCGTAGTAGCGAGGAAACTCTTGTAATGAGAGTGGAGCGAAGGGGCAGCGTTATCCAGTCGACGAGCGTTGCCAACCCGCATGCGGGGATGAGCGACATGACATCGACGAAACCTTATTGCATTGCGAAACGCGCAGTGTGGGAAGCATACCAGCAAGTCAAGGCCAACCGGGGCGCTGCCGGCATCGACGAGGAAACTATCGCGATGTTCGAGCAGAACCTGTCGAGGAATTTGTACAAGCTGTGGAATCGGATGTCGTCGGGTTCGTATTTCCCGCCGCCGGTGAAGCAGGTAGAAATTCCGAAGGCAAAGGGCGGCACGAGAAAGCTGGGTATCCCCACTGTGTCGGATCGGATTGCGCAGACCGTGGTCAAGCACATCATCGAGCCGAAGCTGGACCCGATCTTCCATCCGGATTCGTATGGATATCGGCCGGGCAGATCGGCCAAACAGGCGATAGCCGTCACCCGAAAACGGTGCTGGCAATTTGACTGGGTGGTTGAGTTTGACATCAAGGCGGCGTTCGATCAAATCGATCATGGTCTCTTGATGAAGGCGGTGCGCAGCCACATCAAGGAAGACTGGATCCTGCTGTATATCGAACGGTGGCTAACTGCGCCGTTCGAGACTGCGGAAGGCAAGCAAGTGCCGCGGGAACGTGGTACGCCGCAAGGCGGAGTGGTCAGTCCGATTTTGATGAATCTGTTCATGCATTATGCGTTCGATGTCTGGATGAAGCGCACCAATCCACTTGTCCGTTTGCCCGTTATGCGGATGACGCCGTTGTCCACTGCGGCAATCAGCAGCAGGCGGAAGAAGTCATGCGATCCATCGCGGAGCGGCTGGCGGAATGTGGATTGACGATGCATCCGGAGAAGTCAAAGATCGTGTATTGCAAGGACAGCAATCGCACCGAAGCCTTTCCGAATGTGTACTTCACTTTTCTTGGTTTTACTTTTCGGCCGAGGAAGGCAATGAGCAAGCAGCGCCGGGTATTTACCAGTTTCCTGCCGGGTGTGAGCTCTGATGCCGTGAAGCGGATGCGGAAGGCGGTGCGAGGGTGGCGATTCCATCGCCAGACGCAGGTGACGTTGGCTGAACTGGCGAAGCAATACAACCCGATGATACGGGGTGGTGGGAATACTACGGGGCCTTCTATCAGACTGCGATGCGCGATCTTTACGAGTACATCGACCGCAAGCTCGAACAGTGGGCCAGACGCAAGTACAAGGCCCTATCGGGACGAAAGCGGGGCAGTGTGGAGTGGCTGCGCAAGATGAAGGATGCCGAACCGCAGTTGTTTCACCACTGGCGTGTAGTTGGGGATACGGTTGGATAATGGGAGCCGTATGACGCGAGAGTGTCACGTACGGTTCTGTGAGCGGCTGAGGGGGAAGTTCCCTCGGCCGACTCGCCACTTCGGGATGAAGGCGCACGTGGGGGTGGATAGTAAGACGAAGATGATTCACAGCGTGGTGGCAACAGCGGCCAACGTGGCGGATAGCACGGTCTTGGCGGAGTTACTGCACGGGGAAGAAACGAAAGTTTGGGGTGATCAGGCCTATCGGGGGCAGACGGAAGCCATGCAGGAAGTTGCGCCCAAGGCACAAGACATGACCCACAAGCAGTATCGCTATAAGAACCGCATCGACGAAATACAACGGGCCAAAAACCGCACCAAGTCTCGGGTGCGCTCGAAAGTGGAGCACGTGTTTGGAGTGATGAAGCTGAAGTTCGGTTTTGTGAAGGTGCGCTATCGAGGATTGAAGAAGAACGCCAACCGACTGTTCGCCACCTGCGCACTGGTAAACCTGTTCTTGGTGCGCAAGAAGCTGTTGTACTCAGCGGCGTAGTGTCTTCCAAGAGCGCCCGGCTACCGGAACGGAGTAGCCGAAGGGCTCAAAGCACCAACGGGAATCAAGGCATCGACCTGAATCTCCTCTTTCAAGGCGTTCCCGCTCGAAAGACAGGGGGTAGTTCAGAGGTTCCCTAGCAGTCCGTGGTAGAAGGGTCTGATTTTCTGCAGAGCGGACAGTGCAGTCGGGTACGCGATTTTGGGACGTACTTGGTAGCCGACGCGAAGATACGGGTATTACGACATCGTTGTTGCCCATTTCCGTAGCAGAGCAACAAAAATAAGCTCCGAACAAGCTCGCCAGAGCGGTTTCTCAGCTCTCGCGGCGTGCCCGCACCCAGCAACTGGCGCAGGATCAGGCTCAGGTTGAACGCGCCGACATGAACCAACTGCCGCTTCAAAATGTTGTCCCGTCCGCGCAGGTGGCAGCGCCGCATGCCCGCCGGTCTCGTAGCAGTGCGCAAAGCTACGTTCCACCAACTCGCCACGTCGCCGCAGTAAACTCTTGCCGTACTCGCTTTGTACCCGCCGCCGATTCTCGTAAACGCCTGCTGTTCCGCCGCCTTGCCTTGCCAGTTCCGTCGCCCCTTCTGCTGCTTCTCCGGTATGTAGCTGCGTACCTCGTAACTCTTGACCCGCTGGACGACTGCGCCGCTGTGATACCCCTTATCGGTGACCAACTCTTCGATCCCGTTGACGTTCACCTTGGGCTCATGGTCGGGCCGCAACTCCGCTTCGCGACCCGCCAACTCCGCCACGGTCATGCCGGCCTCGCACAGCGTTGCGTCCAGCGTCGTCGTGTCGCCCTGATCCGCACCCGGCAACGTGACCGCCACCACCGCGCCTGTGTCCAGATCGACCGCGTGCTCGGCCTTGTGCGCCAAGTGGGTACGCCCGTCCTTCATCTTCGCGATCCGCGCATCCTCGTCCGCTGGGCTCTTCCACTCCTTGTTGGACATGCGCTTCTTGCGCTTGCGATCCAGTCTCACCAGTTCTTCGCGGGTCGGCGTTGCGATGCCCGAGGCCTTCGCTAATCCTCGCAGAAACTCCTCGTAACTCTCTCCCGTGTCGCGCCGCACGATCGAGCGCATCGCCGCGTTGGCTTCCAGCGTTGTAGCATCGATCGCGATCCGCTGCCCCTTCAGCAGTCCGCGATCCGCCAGCACGCCCAGCACCCAAGTAAACACTTCCCGATGGGTGTCCAGATCGATCAACCGCCGCGTGCGCGATATGGTCGAGTGGTCCGGCGTGTTCTCGTCCAACCCAATGCCCACAAAACGCCGCAGCGCCAGCGAGTCCGCCAATCGCCAAGCAATGCCGCGCTCCGCCCCGATGCCCTCGAAATATCCGATCAGCAGCGAACGAAAGTAGATCCCCGGCGTCAGTGAAGGCCGTCCGTACTTGGCCGCATAGAACTTCGCGCACCGACCCTCCACAAACTCGTCGAAGCGCTCGCCCTCCAGCAACTCATTCAACTTCTGGTAGAACGGATGTCCCGGCGCTGCTGCCAACTCGGTATGCGCGATCCATATCCCCTCTTGCTTCTCCCGCTGCTTCCGTGTCCCCATCGCCATGCACCGATTCTACGAACACAGTTGTGGATACCTCAGATGTTTTTGCCCGTGAATCCAGACTTGCACCACGGCCTGCTAGGGCCGGTGCTCTTCGCGGCAGGTTGTTTCGCCCTATGTTTCTGGTCTGAGCGGAAACTCAAAAGCCTCAAGCCTAAATCGCAAACTAACCAACAGTCTCCGATTGGGTGATACGTGATGGAGCCTAATCAGACCCGATGCCACCATTCCGAGGCACGAGATCAACAGCATGGCAAGTGACGACCCAATAGAGGCATTCGAGCAGCAGTACATGCGGGATGAACCAACGCTCCCGCGAGAACTTGCTGAGGCTGCGGGTAAAGTTGGGGGCGAACTCACATTTCCCGGCTTAGGCGGCTTAGCGGTGGAGATTCTACTGAAAGCGCGGAAAGTACTATTCGATCCCGTATCCACCACAGAACGAAATCTGGCCATGTGGGAGATGTTCAAAATGCAGTTCCGCCACATCGAGGAGACAAAAACCAGCCACGACGACGTTCAGAAGGCAATCCAGTTGGCATTTTTGTACGACAGGTACGAAAGGGACGACGAGAAGCGCGAACGCTACGTGAACCTGATCGGCAACGCCTTGCGAAGTGAGGATCAGATTCACGATGTAGCCACATTCGTACAGATCATCGAGCAGATGAACGAACGTGACGTGAATGTGCTGAAGGTATTGAACAGGGTCATGAATAAAGAAGGCGACTGGAAGCCGCAATCAAGCCCCCTACAGATTAATGAGAAAGTGCATCCCTCTGTGTTCATTCAACGTGCTCAGGAACTCTCGCTGGCGGTCGCGACGGCGCTCGGGCAAGATGATGTGGGAACAAGCTATTTCAGCCGCGAAGAGGGTTATATGGTGTGCACCCGCTTACAGGGATTCGGTCTTGCACACGAGGTTCAAGTCTCCGACCGCGAGGTTCCGGTATCCAACTATTCTTTCCGTCTTTCCGTTCAAGGTGTCAGGCTCCTGAAACTGCTCGGCGAAGATGTTCCAAACTATAAGTGGTACGTCAAGGGTTTATGCGGGGAAACCATGCGCGTTGCGTTGCACTGAGACGCAAGAAGAACTTCTGCAACTCGCTCAACGTGAGAGTCAGCATTGCCGTTTTATCCCACCAGTGATTGCCTGCTTTTATGTAATCTGCGCGAGAATAGGTGACGTGCGCCAGCATCTTATCCAGTCGTTTTCCATCGTCACGAGTGAACTTTGCAGGGTCGCCAACATCCGATGCGTCATCAATTCCGAGAAAATCGCTCGCCACCACGTCATCTGGGTATACTCTGCCGCTCAACGACGGGCACAAGAACGCACGCAAGTTTCGGAAGTGAAGTAGGAACGATTCGAGCGCCATGAGGTTCTCTTGGCCGATAGGCGGGGTCGCGGGAGAGGAATGCCTGTCATCCAAGTGTTGAGCCGAGAAGATCAGCATTGTGATTTCGTAGCCAACTGCGGTTGCAGCATTTTGTAGCTCTTCGGTTGTTCTTATACGACTTGGCATAGTTCAATCCTATTAATCCCAAGGAAGATACTAACTCCCTAAGCAATAGAGACTCCCGCTCCGCCTGAAAGCAAGGTGATCCCGCAATGGTGACGGTGCCTTAGAAGTCTTGTCGCAAAAACCCGGTAGGATCGACGATTTGGGCTGGCCGCTGGGGGCGCTAAAAAGGCTCAGGATGCCGGAGGGACTTCCTGAGCCTCAGCCAGATGGCCCATGTCAATTACCTGCCAGCGCCGAGGCCCCCAGGCTTCAGCCCTGTCAGGTGCATGACAATTACAACGCTAACAATGTGAGCAAAAAACTTCGTTGCGCGGGAGCAATGTTAGGTTCTGTGCTACCCGTGCCTGTCCCTGCTCATTGCTCAAGCGCAACTACCAGGATGCTCTCGGGCAATGACACTGCAAGTGTTTTCGTTCATCTTTATATAGCCATGCTGTCGAATCCATGATTCTGTGGAAAGCCCGAGCAAGGTACACGATCGCGAAAAGGAAGAACATGAAAAAACTCTCGCTCATTTTTGGACTGTGCGCTTTGCTGGCACTCTCCACAACAGGATTCGCTTCAAGCCTCTGCACCACTGTAGCTTGCGTGGCACCCACCGACAATGTCAATTGGTCTAGCTTTGGACCTGCGGGAAGTGTCTGGACCACCCCACAAGGCTGGACTTCGACCGGTGCCACCAACTCGGGTCTGATCGGTGTGGTTGGCCCAACCAACTTTACATCGATGCAACAGGGTGTGACTTGGAACGGGAACTTCGCTCAGAATGACTGGTTGATCTGGAACCAGGACGCCAGCAACTTCACCGGTAACGCTGGCCCGACCGGCGTTGTCTTTAACACGCCTGTCTCGGCCGCCGGCGCCCAGGTTCAGGCTGACTTCTTTGGTGCATTCACCGCCACGGTCTGCGACCAAAACGGTAATTGCTTCAGCGAAGCCGGTAACTCAAACTCGAATGGCGATGGCAGCGCCGTCTTTATCGGAATCGCCAACGACCCCGGCATCAGTTTCCTGACGTTCTCTGTGGTAGACGTCAATGGCAACAACGACCTAGCCATTGGCACCGTCTCTTTCCAGAACGGTTCGACCACTCCCGAGCCCGGCACGCTGATCATGTTAGGGTCCGGGGTACTCGGTCTCGCCGGTGTTCTCCGTCGCAAGATCAACCTGTAGTCTGTTTACTATTCGCCTAGGCAGCCGGGGCATTCGTCCCCGGCTTTCTTGGGCTCTCCCCTCGCCGTGCTCGTGAACCACACCGAAAATCAGGTGGAACCGCAACGGCGATCAGCCCCCGAAATTCTTGGCCGAAGCCAATTAAGATCGAAGAAGTTCCTATTGGATTTTCGATTGTTTCGGGTGATCGGGGGTGGGTCACCCTCTGGCACAGCTGGGAACGCTCGAACGCACTAGCGGCAGCGCATGATTAATCTGCACGTTCCAATTCACTCTCTCTGACCCACACTCGGGTAGTGAAGTCGCTCCCGAGTTGCACCCAGTACATCGTTTCGCGGTCGGGAACCTCCCGGATTTCCTCGACGTGTCCGTAGCAAGTTAAAATGTCCGCTTTCTGTAGCAAGTGAAATGTCCGGTTTTGGTTTTTAGGTTGACTCATATACTCGTAGCCGTCGTCGCTGTGGGAAAGTGGGAATCCCGCGCTCTTGGCGGGATTTCCAAGCTCGGTGGAAAAGTCGGTTTTGGGACTTTTCCACGGAGCGTCTTTTCCACAGCGTTTGCCGCCGCGTTTTGGGCTGACGTGATGGCCAAACCTTGGACGGTATAACGTCCCAGCCGGTGCGGCCCGTGGGTGAGGCTGATCGTCCCATCCAGGTGCTGATGAACCATGACGTTGCAACCCGCCAGCGTGCCTCTCCACTGCACCCGTTCAATCTGCAGCTGCAGGTTCTGAAAGCTGACGGTGTTGTCCCGGTTCACCGTCCGCTCAAACTGCAGGGAGAAGATCAAGTCCAGATTCTTGCGGGGGCAAGGGAGAAAAGCGCTGCCGCGTTGCGCCGGCGCCACCTGAAAACGACCATTGAACTCGGCGATATAGTGTTCCCGCAGAAACCCATTGGCCGCTTCCAGCGTGGTGATCCCGTGCAGCCGCAGCTCTTGGGGTAGCCGTCCCTGCCAGGTCCCGAAGCTGCGCTCGCTGCGCCCCCGCGCCTGCGGCGAGTAGGCCGGGATCATCTGCACTCCCAACTCGCGCAGAGCACGTCCCACTTGCGTCAGCCGATGGGGATCGACTTTGCCTCCTGCCTGCGGCGTCAGCCAAAAATGGCTGCCCCGGTCGCTGTACAAGGCGCAGAACAATCCCTTGCGCTCCATGACTTCCCGCAACCCGGCCATCACCGTCGCCGTCGACTCTTCCTCCACCAGTTGCGCATAGTAGATCTCGCTGCTGGCGTCATCCAGAATGACGATCAGGTCGTACCAGCGCTCGTCCTGGAACCAGCGATGACGGCTGCCGTCGATGTGCAGCAGCATGCCGGGCAGCGGCCGTCGCTCGCGCCGCTTGCGATGCACTCCGCGTTTGCGTCCGCGCGCCACCAGCCCGGCCCCTTGCAGAGCTTGCTTCACCCAGGTGTAGCTCAACTTGATCCCGTGCTGCTCGCCCAGCTTCTCGTGAAAGTGCTGCACGTTCAGATCGAAATAGCGATCCCGATACAGCCCCAAGACCTGTTCGACCGTGGCCAGAGGAACTCGCTTGGGGGACGGTTGTCCTCGCCGCCGGTCGAACAACCCGTCATAGCCAAACTCTTCCAGCCGGTCGTGCCAGCGCCGCATCTGCCGATCGCTGATGCCGATAATCTCGGCGGCCTGCCACCAGGTAATCTTCTTCGCCATGGCCCGTAAGATTACTTCCTGTACTTTCATCGCCCGCTCCATCGCGGCCTGTGAGTAGAAGTCCATGTCTCCCATGGTCTCCTGCTTCCGCCGCCTGAAAAGCGGACAGATCATGTGCTATCTCAACCGGACATATCATGTGCTACCGACACCGGATTTCCTCGACGGTGCGAATATCTGGATTGCCCGTTATCCTTACTCGCTCCCGAAGCTTAAAATTCGGCATCTTTTCTCCTCCTAAGGTCATGTGAAGCGCAAATCCTACCACGCCGTGCCAACAAACCTCCTCCAAAATTGCACTTTCCGCCAGAGTGTTTTCAGGTACTTACAAACCAGCATATTTGTGTCTGAAAAGATTTGTTATTTGGTACGACATTGATACTATGGCGGTGGAGGAAAGACCAGTGAACGTCGCCATTTACGCCAGAGTGAGCACCAGAGACAAGGGACAGGACGTGAGGAACCAACTGGAGCAGCTTCGCACCTACTGTGCCAAGCAGGGCTGGCACATCGTGAAGGAATACATCGACCAGCGTAGCGGGAAGAACGGCGACCGTGAGCAGTTCCAGCGCATGATGGATCACAGCTACCAGCGCCAGTTCGATCTGGTGCTGTTCTGGTCGCTCGACCGCTTCAGCCGCGAAGGCAGCTATGCCACGCTGCAGTACCTGAAGCGCCTAGACGCACATGGCGTGGCCTTCAAGAGTTTCACTGAGCAGTATCTGGACGGCACTGGCCTCTTCAAGGACGCGATCATCGCCATTATGGGTGCGATTGCCAATCAGGAGCGCGAAAGGCTGTCAGAGCGCGTCACCGCTGGTCTGGAGCGTGCCCGTAAGCAAGGCCGCGTCGGTGGCCGTCCCAAAGTTCGCCGCGACCGCGACAAGGACGCTGCCACGATCCGCCAGTTGCGCGAGGATGGCCAGTCGCTACAGGAAGTGGCCGACGAACTGGGGCGCAGCAAGAGCGACATTGCTCGTGTGGTGCGAACGCTGGGCTGTGGTGCTGCGGCCAGTGCGCCTGCGAGTGCGCCTACGATGGTGCTGTAGCAAAGCTAACCACCACGAAGGTCGCAGTTTTTGTGGTGCACTTTTGTCGGACGAAGTTGATTTTCTCTGTTACACTTTTGTCAGACGAAGTGGCGCACTGGAGCGGTTACGTCCTCCCCCTTTTCTTAGCCGCTCCGTTTTTTATTGTCTGCTGCTCGAACCCCCAGCCGCCGCGCTGGGACTTTTTCTGCGCGAAAGAAGGGTCGTTTCTCGCTTGGAACCGTAGGGCGTGATCACAGACGTGGAAGATCGGCGTACTTCTGTGTTCAGTTCTTCAGTTTGTTGACGCATGGGTACAACATTCTGACAAACTAACAAGCTCAACATTTACAGAAGGTTACAGCGAACGAATTTGCCGTTTTTAGTTGCGCGAGTCGTGGTCGTTAGATTACTATCGCTTACCTTTACATGACTTGGGATGCTTAAAAGGATGTGGTGAATGAAAAAAATCGTGATGACAACGGCTGTACTTGTATTCCTGACCTGCGTTTCCTTCGCGGACCCTTTTGTAGACTTTGCCGGGACGGTCGGCAATCAGAGCATTACCCAGCCTGGTTCGTACACACTTGCGACATACGTAATGAATCCCAGTTGGCAACTCGCGCCCGAGACAGTTACGTTAATGTCAGACGGCACCGGTTCTTGCAAGCCGGGAGTCTGCACCGGCACATCGAGCCATGTATGGGAGACATTCTCCAGTCTCGCAGATGCCACATACCTAACGAATGCTCCGAACCTAGTCACAACGACTGCGACATACTATCTCAATGGGAGCGTGGTCGGCTCGACGACCCAATTCGGCGGACCCGTGTGGCACCCGAAGGCACCGGGCTTCAAGTTCAACGAAGTCGAACTCAGTTGGACCACCCCAACGAGTTACCAATTCAGCTTCCAATCCTTTGACAGCCCCGTGCCTGAGCCGTCCAGCTTGATTCTGTTGGGCAGCGGGTTGCTGACTGGCCTGACCGTATTGCGAAAGAAGCTGCTCGCGTAAGTAGCTCTTCATCGCGCAAACAAAAAAGCCTGACCGCATCGGTCAGGCTTTTGCATTCCAATCAACTTCAACTCATCCCACCGTCACCGGCACCGCAGTCCTAAAACGCCGTGTCGCGATCAGCGAACCGAATCACCTCGGCATCACACCTGTTGTTGACTGGCTTTTGTGTGATGAAGTCTTGGGATGAGCGAAGAAACAGTCATGCGGGTACGACGGCCACGTCGTGGTGCAGGGCGATCAAACAGTTGGTGAAAGAGTTTGTTGACAGCGGTCTGAGGCGAGCGAATTCTGCCGCAGTCGCGGGATAGCGCTGAACACACTGAAGCGTTATCTGAAGAGGCATGGCGAACCTGGGAACGCGAGCTGCGATTTCAGTGGTCTGGTTGCAGTGGAATTGGCGGCGGTGAATCCGGCACGACGGCGAGCGGGGGAGAGTGGCTTGGCGGTGGTTGTGGGAGCGAGCCGCCGATCGAAGTTGACGCCGGCTTTGATGCGTCGACGCTGGCGCGACTGGTCGCTGTGCTGGAGAGATTGTAAGCCGTGTTCGGTGTGGGCGCGGCGACGCGCATCTATCTGGCGCCGGGAACCACGGACATGCGCAAGGGCTTCAACGGATTGTATGGAATAGTACGGGATCAATTGAAGTGCGACCCGCTGAGCGGCCATGTGTTTCTGTTCGTGAATGCGCAGCGCAACCGGCTGAAGGTTCTGTTCTGGGACGGCAGTGGTCTGTGGGTGTGCGCGAAGCGTCTGGAGAAAGGACGCTTTCGCTGGCCGAAGTCGAGTGACGGGTGCGGCAAAATCGTGTTGAGTCAGGAGGAATTGGCGATGCTGCTGGGTGGGATCGATCTGGTGCAAGCGCAGCGTCGGCGGTGGTATCGCAAGCCGGTTACGGAGGAACCACGCAAGTTAAGGAGCCCCGCATAAACACTCGGCAAAATCGTTGTACTTCCACAGGCGTGTCTGTTATTCAATGGCCATCGTGAGTGCGACTTCCCAACCTGCGACGAAGTCCACTGCGGCGGCAACTGCCGGCCACGCCGATCTCCTGGAAGAACTGAAAAAACAACTTGCTGGGCCACTGCTGACGGCGATCAGCGATGAGTTCAGCAATTTTCAGGACCGTCATCGCGTATCAAAACCAGCTGGAGTACGCGGAGTTGAAGATCCAGTGCTGGAAGAGCGCCTGCGTCAACAGCGGATTGCGAAGTATGGTCCGGGTAGCGAAAAGCTCTCCAATGCGCAACTCGAGTTGCTGGAACTGGAGCCTGGCATCAGCTCTGCTGAGGTCGAGGCCGAGAGCCAAGGCGAGTCGCCAGCCTCTGGCAGAAAACCAAGGCGGAAGCATCCTGGCCGCCAGAGCTTACCGGGGGATCTTCCGCGCGTGGAAAAGATCGTGGCTTGCACGCCGGAGCAGTGCCAGTGCGGCGGCTGCGGCGGGGAGACAACGGTGATCGGCTACGAAGAGAGCGAGCAGTTGGATGTCGATCCAGCGAAATACTTTGTGTTGGTGAGCAAGCGCGAGAAGCGCGCCTGCAAGCAGTGCGAGGAGCGAGGCGTGGTAGCGGCGCCACTGCCGGAGCGGATCATCGAGAAGTCTCTGGTTAGCGACCAGGTGGTGATCGATACGATTGTTTCAAAGTACTGCAACTCCCTGCCGCTGTATCGGCAGAGTGCAATTCTGCAGCGCGACTGGGGATCAATATCAGCCGCGGCACCATCGTTCGCTGGGTGATGCGTGTGGGCGAGTTACTCACTCCCATCGTGGGCGTGATGCGCCGGGAGTTACTTCGTGGAAGTTATATCCAGGCCGACGAGACGCCGGTTGAGGTGCAGATGCACGATGGCCGCGGCCAGAATCATCAAGCCTATCTCTGGCAGTACGGAACCCCGGGCGGTGATGTCGTCTTCGACTTCCGGCTAGGGCGCGGACGCGAAGGGCCCAAGCAGTTTTTTCAACAATTCGAAGGTCTCCTGCAGACGGATGGCTACGCCGCTTACGACCAGGTTGGCGGCCCGAAGATCGTCCATGCTGTGTGCTGGTCCCATGCCAGAGAAAGTTCGTCGACGCGGTTAAGCTGAACCCGCAGGACCTGGCTGCAACGCGCATCGTGAAGTTGATGAATGATCTGTTTGCCATCGACGCCGAAGCGCGCGAGAAGAACATGGATCACGCTGCGCGTCATGGGTTGCGACTGGAGAAGGCGCCTGCGCTGCTGGACACAATCCGTGGGCAGGTCCTGGAGGCACAAAAGAACGCATTGCCACAGAACGCTACGGGCAAGGCCGCCAATTATACGCTGGCACTATGGAGCAAGCTCACGCGATTTCTCGATACCCAGAGCTGGAGCTATCCAACAACCTCGCGGAGAACTCTATGCGCCCCATTGCGATTGGCCAAAGAACTGGATACACATCGGCAGCCCTCAGGCTGACCCAAGGTCGCCGCGATCCAATCGGTCGTAGAGAGTTGCCGTCGAAGGAAGATTCCGTGCGCGAATATCTGGCGGCAGTGCTGCCTGGCCTCAACAACTTCCATCCAGCGCGTAGCAGAACTCACTCCCAAAGCCTGGGTCGCAAAACACAATCAGCCCGCTTCATAGCTCCATCTCATCCGTCAGCAGTGTGATTGCTCTCACGCTTACGAATCACCTCGAAGCCTCCAGCATCTTACTGGGGGCATTTTTGTGCGATTAGTTGGGCTACTTCGGCGTGTCGTCGTCCTGGATGTGCGCTGGCAGCACGCCCAGCTCCTGCTCAAGTTGCTTGATCCGTTGGAGCAATTCTCCTCGCTCATCTCACGGTAAGGCCCAATCTCGACCTCATGGCGTTCTTTTAATTTTCCGAACGCACGATCGGAAAGCACCTGGAAGGCGTAGGCGCTGCCTTTGCGCAACATCTTGCTATAAGCGGCGTAGATTGCTTGCCCAGCCAAGCAACGATCACGGGCTTGCCGAGCAGTTGCGGATTATCGCGCTGCTCGACCGAAGCGTAAAACGCGTCCATGTCGGCGTGGATGATTTTTCGCACAATCTTCTGGCAACAATACTATTTGGTGTCCCAGAACACGGCGAACGCGTATCGGGCAGATCGTTAACTGTCGTTGCGGTAAATTCTTAGAGATGCATGCAGTAGTTCTTGCTCCGACTTCATATTCCGCACTCGCGGTTTCTGTCCTCCTCCTGCATGCGGTGTACATTTTGTGGGTCATTTTCGGCGCCTTGCTGACACGCTCGCGCCCGATTCTGCGCTGGCTGCATGTCGCTTCTCTTGTGTGGGGAATCCTTACGGAGCTGCTTCCTTGGCCGTGTCCTTTAACTCTGTTGGAGAACTGGCTCGAACGCAACGCCGGAGTCGAACCTGCCCAGGGTGGTTTCCTGCTCCATTACTTGGACAAGCTGGTCTACCCGGATATTTCTTCAGTGATGCTGACGACTGTGGCGGTGATCATCTGCGCTCTGAATCTTGCGTACTATGGCCGGCAAGCCTGGATCGCTCGATTTCGCTAACAATATCGCAACGCACGTGGCTGTGCGCAAACTGACTTCGGCGTGATCAACGCACACCCATCCGCGTTACGCCACCGAGGATCTGGGAACGAACGGCTCGAGCAACGACTTTAACTGAGGGCTCAACTGCAGTTCTTCACTATATTCATCGAGACACCGGCGAGGGTCGCTCGCTGTCTTCAGCGCGTACCGCAAGTACGAGAGCCGCATCAGCCATATGGCATGTTTGAAGTCTTCCTCGCCCCGAACTTGAAATGTGACCCAGCCTGAATCTGGGACCCAGCGGTGCTCCTGAGCGAGCCCTTCCGCCAGAAGAGGGTCGCGGACTGAGCGTGGAAATGGAATGTCAACGGTTCCACCAGTATGGATGTGACCGATTTCCGCAGCTTTGAAACGGAACTCCCTGCCCCCAAATCGGTGTGGATAAGTCGATACGGCCGGCCACGAAGATATTTCCTGCTCAAGCCTCTCGAAGTACTTCATCTCCGAAACCCCGTTGACTACTCTTTCGATGCCTGAGCATGACTGCCGGATCCAACCGCTATCGAGTTACTAAAGCAGAAAGCCGCCGAGACCAACGCCATCCTGCACTTAGCTTGCTGAGTGCGTCGTGCCCGCGGCCGACCTCAGACCACTGACGTGCGCCATGACTCAGGGCCGGAAGGCCTTACCTTTTGGAAATATCGTCCTCGCCTCACACTCAACGACAGAATGGCAAGTTTACGATCGCCGATTGACGACTATCCACACAGTCAGGCCGGCGACGGGACAGCAACGAGTTGACGGCGCGCCGCCTCTCAGGCGGATGGCACCGCGCCGCAGCCCCGACGGTTCATGACGCTACTTCCTTTGGTTGATTTCTGACCTGTCTGCGCGAAAGCAGACCATCAATTGACAACGAGTTGTACTGGCCAAAGCTGATGAGGACGAAGTACACCAACGCGTAGATCAGTTGCAGGCCTGCGATATCCCAGTCCTGATGCAGGGTACTGCCAAACGTAAGAAGAACAATGAGCAACGCTCCGGCTATCAGCGCCACGCGTGTCAATGCTCCGAACAGGATCAACAAACCGATCAACGCCTCAAGCCACGGCAACGCGTACCCGAAGCCCTGGACCGCAAAATGCGGCAACACGGTGCCCTCGAACTGTCTTGTCAGGGAAGACACGAATGATGCGGGGCCCGCTAGGATTCGACTGATCCCGTGAAGGGCGATGTTTATTCCGAGAGTGATGCGCAGCAGCGCGTACCCCAGCGAGAGATCGCTTCCGAATCGCTTACCTAGAGAACCAGCATCGCGTTGCTGCATCCCAGGTATTTCCATCGCTCGCTCCTCCCTTGCAGGTGCCGTTGCGGTCGTTTCGATCGGAGACGACGTCAGGAACGCAACTAATCCTGCGATGAGCCCTTTATGGCCTTGTCGTCATCTGAACAAAAAGACCCCTTACGACGACGTATGCAGGACATGATGCGCGAACAGGCACAGACGGCTCCTTTCATCGACGGACTCTACGGAAAATTGATTGAAGGTGGGATCGGTTATTTCTTCCCCTCGGCGAGGTTCGAATTGCTCGATCCTGACCCCGACACAAGTGACCATCGGATCACGCAGACTTCTCGCGGGACATCGCTGATCCTTAATTGGCTCGGATCCCGTTATTCCCTCACGCGGGATGAAGCTTTCTCTGAATCGGAGTTGAAGCTGCTAGCCGGTATCGGCGCGGTTCTGGATTCGCGCTACCGGATGATCGTTGACGCTGCACGTGTCGAGCAGCGATTCGAACTCTTTCGAGGCCTCCCTGAGGATCGATACGTTTCCGCCTTTATCGATGGCGCTCCCTATGCGCAGAGAGTGTGGGAAGGACCCGATCGAGTGGAAGATGCGATCGAGGTCCTTCGCACCAGTTCGCTCAGCACCTACGAAAACCGGCGCATTTCGACCGGCGTTCTTCTCTTCGGAAAAGACCCGGATCCTTGCCATGAAGTGCCGGTCACTCCTTCTGGTGCCTTGCGCTACTCTCCGGCGTTGAACTCAATCCGGAGCTTCTACCGACTCTGTGACGGTCTGCAAACTCTGGCCCTGGTTGATAAGAATGGCTTCCTCGTGGAAATCATCGATGTAGAAGAATGGGCGCTGCCGTTTTCAGACACTGAACTTCCGGTGCCCAGTCCCACGCGATATCACACCCACTGCGCAGCTACGCTGTGCGGCGGACATGTTTGCATGATTCTTACACCCAATCGAGAAATGAAGATCTTTGCCAATGGACTGCAAGTGTTTCGTTTCTGGGACGGCCGATGGAGGCTCACAGACTCCGAGCGAAAGTATGCCCTGTGGACGGAAGCGATCGGGGATGTCGAACTTGCGAAGCGGTTGTTCGGCGCGGCCCTCAATTTGGCGGAAGACCGCCGGGGCGGCCTGTTGGTTGTTCTTGATAATCCGAACACAGCCCGGAAGCTGGTGTCGAGGAATGATCTGCTTTCCCCTTTGCCCGATCATGGCGAACATCCTGTCGCCGGCACAAAGGATCAACTTCATTACTTGTTGCACCAGAAGCGCGCGCTTGATGTCTCAAGCGCAGTTCTGGAGACCGTAGCTCGGATCGACGGCGGAATTGTGCTGGACCGCGAGTCTAATCTGCTGGCGTTTGGCGCCATTCTCCGCCACCCGGACTTGGCGGACCTGCATCCGGAAAACATTGAAGGCGGCCGTACAACTGCCGCCATCTCTGCCTCGCGATTCGGGAGCGTCCTCAAGATCAGTGAAGACGGGCTGGTCTCGTTCTTTCAGAACGGCAAATGCATTTGGGACTTGTAGCTGCTACACTTCGCAACAATCCAAACCGCAGGTTCATGAGTCTAATGCACCATGCCAGCAAAACGTCTAATCGGATTCATTGCAATCATTCAGTCCGTTCTGTTCTTGACGCATTTGCTCCTCTATAAGACGTGGACATTTTCGCCAGCAGGTCATGAAACGCCGGGAACGCTCTGGACCAAACTGCCCCTCGGTTTCCTGTCGGTGAGCTTTGTCGTCGCTTCGCTACTCGCCTTTCGCTACACAAATGCGGCTCTACGCGCGTTCTACAGGGTGGCTGCCGTTTGGTTGGGCGTGCTGTCTTTCCTCTTTATTGCCGCGGTTTCCTCCTGGATTATCTTCGGACTTGCGCGGCTGGTGGGACTTGAGCTTAATTTTCATCGGACGGTGGAGTTATTGTTCGGGGCGGCGGCCGTGGTCGGACTCTACGGGGTTTTCAACGCAAGCTGGACCCGCATTACCCGGACGACAGTGCGGCTCGCCAACCTCCCTCAAGCGTGGCGTGGGCGAACAGCTGCTTTAATCAGCGACCTGCACCTGGGCCATGTACGAAACGGCAGTTTCCTGCGACGCATGGTCACGAAGATGTTGAAGGAACGGCCTGACGCGATTTTTATTGCTGGTGATTTGTACGACGGGACGGCTATCGACGCGCAACGAGCCGCGGAGCCATTAAGCGAACTTGTCGCGCCACAAGGGGTGTATTTCGTCGCCGGAAATCATGAGCAATTTGGGGATGACAGCAAATATCTGCATGCCATCGCGGCTGCGGGAGTCCGGGTGCTCAGCAATGAAAAGGTCGAAGTGGACGGTTTGCAGATTATTGGTGTTCCGTTCCGCAACGCGGCGCATGATAGCCAGCTTGCTGCGGTGCTCCGCGGTATCGGCCTAGATCGCGATCGCGCCAGTGTTCTGTTGACCCATGCGCCCGACCATCCGGAGGTCGCGGAGGCTGCCGGGGTCTCCCTGCAGCTATCCGGACATACACACCTAGCAGGCCGTGGTGCAAGTCTAGATTCACAAGCAAAAACATCTGAGGTATCCACAGACTCTCTTCGTAAAATCGGTGCATGGCGATGGGCACGCGGAAGCAGCGGGAGAAGCAAGAGGGGATATGGATCGCGCATACCGAGTTGGCAGCAGCGCCGGGACATCCGTTCTACCAGAAGTTGAATGAGTTGCTGGAGGGCGAGCGCTTCGACGAGTTTGTGGAGAACCGGTGCGCGAAGTTCTATGCAGCCAAGTACGGACGGCCCTCGCTGACGCCGGGGATCTACTTTCGTTCGCTACTGATCGGATATTTCGAGGGCATCGGGGCGGAGCGTGGCATCGCCTGGCGATTGGCGGACTCGCTGGCGCTGCGGCGTTTTGTGGGCATTGGGTTGGATGAGAACACGCCGGACCACTCGACCATATCGCGCACGCGGCGGTTGATCGACCTGGACACCCATCGGGAAGTGTTTACTTGGGTGCTGGGCGTGCTGGCGGATCGCGGACTGCTGAAGGGGCAGCGGATCGCGATCGATGCTACAACGCTGGAAGCCAACGCGGCGATGCGCTCCATCGTGCGGCGCGACACGGGAGAGAGCTACGAGGAGTTTCTGCGAGGATTAGCCAAGGCCTCGGGCATCGCAACGCCGACCCGCGAAGAACTGGTGAGACTGGATCGCAAGCGCAAGAAGCGCATGTCCAACAAGGAATGGAAGAGCCCAGCGGACGAGGATGCGCGGATCGCGAAGATGAAGGACGGGCGTACCCACTTGGCGCACAAGGCCGAGCACGCGGTCGACCTGGACACAGGCGCGGTGGTGGCAGTCACGTTGCCGGGCGCGGATCAGGGCGACACGACGACCCTGGACGCAACGCTGTGCGAGGCCGGCATGACCGTGGCGGAGTTGGCGGGTCGGGAAGCGGAGTTGCGGCCCGACCATGAGCCCAAGGTGAACGTCAACGGGATTGAAGAGTTAGTCACCGATAAGGGGTATCACAGCGGCGCAGTCGTCAAGCGGGTCAAGAGTTACGAGGTACGCAGCTACATACCGGAGAAGCAACAGAAGGGGCGACGGAACTGGCAAGGCAAGGCGGCGCAACAGCAGGCGTTCTACGAGAATCGGCGGCGGGTACGAAGCGAGTACGGCAAGAGCTTACTACGGCGACGTGGCGAGTTAGTGGAACGTAGCTTTGCGCACTGTTACGAGACCGGCGGGCTGAGGCGCTGCCACTTGCGCGGACGGGACAACATTTTGAAGCGGCAACTGGTTCATGTCGGCGCGTTCAACCTGAGCCTGATCCTGCGCCGGCTGCTGGGTGCGGGCACGCCGCGAGAGCTGAGAAACCGCTCTGGCGAGCTTGTTCGGAGCTTATTTTTGTTGCTCTGCTACGGAAATGGGCAACAACGATGTCGTAATACCCGTATCTTCGCGTCGGCTACCAAGTACGGCCCAAAATCGCGTACCCGACTGCACTGTCCGCTCTGCAGAAAATCAGACCCTTCTACCACGGACTGCTAG
>CAVQYW010000008.1:0-531122 GCA_963718395.1 uncultured Acidobacteriaceae bacterium | reverse complement strand
AAAAGCGATTCAAAGGAGCACAGAGGTGAAAACGAATGCGGAAGACCACGTATCGACTGCCCAACAGTTCTTCACTGCGTACGATGCCCACGACGTTGATGGCATGCTCGCTCTCTGCGCAGATGGCGCACTCGGACGATATGCTCCGTACGGCCGCGAGAGCGTCGTGCCAATCCATGGTGGCATCGATGTTATTTGGCGCGCGTTTCCGAATGCAGTTCCGAACTTCCGAGTCAAAGTGATCGAGCTGATCCCTGCCGAGGGGAACATAGTGGTGATCCAAGCCGAGATGAGCGGGCCCATACCTGCCGAAGTGCATGGGGTTGCAAAGAAGGCCCAGGACGTACACATCCCTCACTGCTACATTGTGCGTTTCGACACCGACTCCAAAATCACACGGCTCGACGCTTACTGGGACAACACCGTCCTCAACAGTATCAAGGCGAGCGGCGTGTGACTGAGCGAGCCAATTGCAAGATCTCTGATCTGCGGCGGCATTGCTGAATGTTGCAGAGGAGGTGCACTCCTAGCGCACCCCGCTGACAAGGACAACGAAAACCGTAACAAGCTACTACAACGGAAGGAAGGTACGCCATGGCTAACGCAAGCAACACTAATGCTCCGACGCAATTCATCGAGACCAAGCTCGAAAAATATGCCTATCGTCGGTTTGGGAAAGGTAACGGTCTACCACTGTTGTGTCTCCAGCACTTCACCGGGACTTTGGACAATTGGGACCCCGCCGTCACCGATCCGCTTGCTGTAGGACGTGAAGTCATTCTTTTTGAAAGTGCGGGTCTTGGCCGTTCGACCGGCCAAGTTCCCGAAAACATGTCGGGCATGGCAGCGCACGCCCTCGCATTCGTCGATGCACTTGGCCTGAAACGTCTGGATATCCTCGGCTACTCCCTCGGTGGAATGGTCGCGCAGCAGATCGCGCTGGAACGTCCCTCGCTTGTTCACAAAATGCTGCTTGTCGGCACCGCTCCAGAGGGAGGAGAGGACATTATGCATATGGAGAAACCGGAACTCAGAAAGATTACGGAAGATCCGAACATGCCTGGGCTGGAGAAACTGGTAAAGCTCTTCTTCGCGCCAAGCGAATCGAGTCAAGCGGCCGGAGAGGCCTTCGCAGCTCGGCTCGCCCAAAGAAAGCAAGATAACGAACCCTTAGCCGGCGCAAACGTCGCGATCGCTCAGATCACGGCCTTTCGTGCCTGGGAGACATACACTGGCGAGCGTTTTGCCAAGCTCGGCAAAATCATGCAGCCATGTCTGGTCGTCAATGGCGTCTTCGACGATATGATTCCTGTCCGCAATTCCTACATGTTGAGCGAACATCTCCCCAACGCCATCCTGTTGATCTACCCCGATTCCGGACACGGATCGTTGTTTCAGTTTCACAGGTCATTCGTCCGACAAGCCTCGCTGTTTCTCGATTCAGAAGAAAGCAGCTAGGGCCAAAAGGCGCTTGTGCACAGTCGTTGCAAGTGGAAGAGTGCGCTTAGGAGTCAGGAGCTCATGATTCTGAGGATTGAACGGATTCCGGAGTTACCCAAAGTTCGACTTCGGCTGAGCGGAAAGTTTCGATCTCACCATCTCGATCAGGTAAAGGCCGAGATCAGCCGTGGAGAGCCGATCGCGCTGGATTTGGAGGAGGTCGATCTCGTGGACATCGAAGCAATTCGGTTCCTCAATGCCCGCGAGGACGAAGGCATCTCGGTGTTGCACTGCTCGCCTTATATCCAGGAGTGGATGTCTAGGGAGCGGCAAGAAGAGAAAGCTCGAACGGATTGGCGGTGACGACGTGGTTGAAAGAGGCAAAGAATGACGACCGACGAGAAAATGGGCTGCAAGCTGGAGGGGAAAATCGCACTTGTCACTGGTGGGACAAGCGGGATTGGTCTTGCTACCGCGAAACGCTTCGTAGCGGAAGGAGCATACGTCTTCATCACCGGTCGGCGCGAGAAGGAGTTGGCTTCAGCGGTCAAGAGCATAGGGGGAAGCGTCACCGGGGTACAAGGAGATGTGTCTCAAATCGGTGACCTCGAACGACTCTTCGCTCAGATTAAACAAGAGAAGGATCGTCTCGATATTGTGTTTGCAAATGCTGGGACCGCAAAATATGCGCTCCTCGGGGAGATCACCGAGGAGTTCTTTGACTCAATATTCGACGTCAATGTGAAAGGACTGCTCTTCACCGTACAAAAGGCATTGCCATTACTCAAGGACGGTGCATCCATTGTCCTTTGTGCGTCTGTGGTTGCTAGCAAGGGACTGCCATCGAATAGCGTCTACAGCGCTACCAAGGCCGCCGTGCGCTCATTTGCCCGCACGTGGGCGACGGATCTGCGGAGTCGCCGCATTCGCGTGAACGCCGTGAGCCCAGGTTCCACCGATACTCCGGGGCTTAGCGAACTACTGGGTTCCTCAGAGACGAGACAGCAACGTTTGAAGATGATCTCGAACATCGTTCCGCTCGGCAGACTCGGGGCCCCGGATGAGGTCGCAAGAGCTGTCGTGTTTCTCGCCTCCGATGATGCGAGCTATGTCACAGGGGCCGAGCTGTTCGTCGATGGCGGTTTCGCACAGGTATAGCCCGCTCCAAACATTCGCGCGAAAGGAAGAATGGAATGGCAAGTCAAACAATCGAAGTACAACGCTTCAGCCTGACAACGTCACGATCATTCGAGGCGGTCGTAGCTTCATTGAAAGCTGGTGTCGGCCGACTGGATCTTGCCGCGTTTGCGAGTGCATCCAAGTCGCCGGGCACCTTCGCCGAGTTGGAAGAGGTGATCAACCGAGACATGGGCAAGACTCATCTGATGTTGTTTCTAGAGTTCGATCATGGCGCGGTTCTGCGCAAGGAGACAGGATCGAACAAACCTAAGATGGTGCGGCTCATCATCGGCAATCCCTTAGTGATGAAAGAAATGGCCAAGCATGTGCCCGACGCAGGGTCCTATGCGCCGGTGACTGTCTTGGTTGATGAAAGGGAAGATGGCGTCCATTTGTCATATGACAAGATGGTTAGCTTTCTGAGTCCCTACGCAAACCAGGATGCGCTCACGATCGCGCAAGATCTCGACCACAAGATTGTGAAGCTTCTGAATGATGCCGCGGTCGAGTGAAGCATCCTCCGCCCAACGAACAACGACGCTAACAACGAAGGAGGAGACTATGGTCTTCGCAGGAATCAAAGTGCCCGACACAACTCCCGTCCGCGACGCAATGGAGTTAGCTCGCGGTCTTTTAGAGCCGTTCCTATTCAACCATGTCATGCGCTCATGGCTGTTTGGGGTCGTGCTTTCAGAGGGTGCCGAACATGCACCGGACGCGGAGCTGTTGGCCGTTGCTGCGGTTTTGCATGATCTGGGCTTGACAGATCGCTACACGGGAGCGAACCGCTTCGAAGTGGATGGAGCAAACGCGGCTCGCGTGTTTCTGAGTGATCAGGGCATCTCAGCGCACCGGATGCAGCTTGTGTGGGATGCGATTGCACTCCACACCACCCCTACTCTCGCGCTCCACAAAGAACCCGAGGTCGTCATGGTTCACTCAGGCATCGCGGTAGACGTTCTCGGAATGGGCCTCGATCGAATCCCGCAGGACAAACAGCGTGCGATCCTGAGTGAATTTCCGCGCTTGGCATTCAAGACCCAGTTCAAAGGGTGCCTCTGCAACGTCGTTCGCCAGAAGCCGATGACCACCATAGACAACATTCTCAGAGATTTCGGCATTCGTTACGTCGAGGGGTTCGCGCCTCCGAATTTTGCCGACCTCGTGGCAAATGCGCCATTTTCCGAATAGCCGGGGTTGGGAGAATCTGACTTTCGGGTCCTCGAAGTACTCCTGCACGAGGGACCGATGCCGGTGAATGCCATTGGCCCAAAGGTTGCTCTCAACCCAGGCTCAGTCAGCGTGGCGGTGGATCGTCTGTATAAGAAAGGGTTTGTCAGTCGCGTAGAGGGCAGCCGAGATCGTAGGGTGAGAACGGTGTCGCTGACGGAAAAAGGACGGCAAATGTTTGTCCCTCTCTTTCGCCGGCACACGGCACTCATCAAACGTGCGTTCCAGGACGTCTCTTCAGGAGAGCTGCAACAACTTGAAGCGGTGCTGAAGAAGATCGGTACACGTGCCGAAAGTCTTGCCGAAAAGAAGGGTCATTCTGAGCTTGGATGAACGCGGTGGATTGGGTTGGGCATTTTGATGGATCCACCGGTTTGCTGGATGATGGGCAAGCCGGAAGTTATTCCGGGCCAGAACTTTTGTTGTGAGAGATCTGGCGCTGACTATTGACTGAGATTCCTTACGGCCGACAAATCAGAATGCATGGTCCGCCACTCCGGCCCCAGCGGTGATGAGCGCTCAGAGCACGTCCATAACCCAAGCAACGCCACAAGGCCGTGAACCTCGCCGGCAATCGGCACACGTCGTGGTGGAAAGTCCCATCAGCTATGCACTCTCGTTGCAGCCGGAATCGACAGCGCGGCGCGAGTGTCACAACTCCTTGGTCGTCTTCCGGAGATTGAGGATGTCAACAGCATATAAGTCAAGCAAATAATGCGGGTACACATGCCAGGAATCTTTTTGTCTCCTGTGGAATCTGTCTCAGAGATTGGCAGCCTCGAAAGGGGTGTCCGCTCGAGCCATACCAGCAGACCTTCCACCTCGACACAGCAACTTAGCTGCGGCCTCAAGGAGACTCCGCAAGGAAATGAGCAGAATGAATTCAGACGTTCGGTTTGCCCGTAGGGTTCTCCTGGGCTTTCTGTGCGCGAGTTTCCTGCTTGCTCCGGCACCATCCCTTGGAGCTGAGCTGAAGGAGGAGACCCTGAACGCCTGGGATGCATACATCCAAAAGGCGAATTTAGAGATGGGAGACCGGCTCCACGGCCCGTTCCTCTGGGTCGAGGAAGTGCCGGACCGCATGCAACGCGTTCGTGCGGGTGACATTCTGGTTTGGTCGGTCGGTCAGCACAACCCGAAGCCTGTGCCCTCCGGCTTAATTCACGATTGGATCGGGGCGGCCTTCATTCCCGGTGCCAGACTTGAAGACGTCCTGTCCACGGCTCGGGATTACAGTCACTACAAAGAGTTTTACAAGCCTACAGTAGTCGATTCCAAGTCGCTAGGCAGTGCCGGAGCATGCGACAACTACTCGATGCTTCTGACCAATAAAGAAGAGGTGGCCTCGACTGCGCTCGACAGCGAATACCAGGTTTGCTACCACCAGGTCGACGAAGAACGTTGGTACAGCGTCGCCTACGCGACGCGCGTGCAGGAGGTTCGGCACTACGGCCGGTCTGATGTGCAGAAACTTCCACCAGGCCAGGGCAGTGGCTACATCTGGCGCCTCTACAGTTTTGCCAGGTTCGAGGAGAGAGACGGCGGTGTCTACGTTGAACTGGAAGCGATTGCCCTGAGCCGGGACATTCCGCTTGCCGCTCGCTGGGTCGTCGATCCCATTGTGCGCAGGGTCTCGAAGAACTCCATTCTGATCTCGTTGCGCCAGACCGAAGAGGCTGTCCGCTCAAGAGCAGGAACTGCGAGCCGGCCAGAGACACCATTCGGCCCTGCAACCAGCAGTTCTGAAGGTGCGAGCGTCGGTGACCAGTGCCGCTCGAGGTATCCGGCAAGCGATCGCATTAGCATTGGCAGAACAAGGGGCACGAGTGATTGCGACCGACCTCACGCTCCCGCAGGCAACGGAAACAAGATTGGGTCAATCTGAAACGCGTGGGCCGGGAGTTGGGCCAGACATCGTTCAAATGAAGCCTAGGGCGGGGTATGATCTCGTCAGATATATGTCTGAAGCTCTGCGGGTGGGAGATACGCGATGAGGGCAGTGGTGCTGCATGAGTACGGCGGTCCCGAGAAGCTGAAATTTGAAGACAACGTTCCCGAGCCGCAGATTAGCGGACGTACGGTACTGATCGCGGCGGCCGCTGCGAGCGTCAATCCGATTGACTGGAAAGTGCGTTCAGGGATGCGGCAGAAGGATTTTCCGTTGTCGTTTCCCGCAATTCTGGGCCGCGACGTGAGTGGCGTCGTACGGGCGGTGGGCGCAAATGTGAAGCACTTCAAGGCCGGCGACCGCGTTCTTGCACTCTCCAACGCGACCTATGCCGAGTTGGTGGCAGTGGACGATTCGGACGTGACCCATCTGCCGGATGGCGTGGACCTGGCGGACGCGGCCGCGATCCCGCTGATTTCCCTGACGGGAGACCAGCTTGTGCGCCTTGCGACAAACGTGAAAAAGGGACAGGTTGTCCTGATAACGGGAGCGCTGGGCAGTGTTGGGCGCGCGGCAGTGCATACAGCGAAGAAGATAGGCGCGCAGGTGATTGCAGGTGTTCGCGGGAAAGAGCTGGATGACGCCCGCTCCCTCGGTGTCTCTGACGTGCTCGCGATTGATGACGATAAAGCGATTGAGAAATTCCGCCTAGTGGATGCAATTGCGGACACCGTTGGCGGTGAGGTTGCTGCGAAGCTGATCGCGAAGGTAAAGCAGAGCGGCTCCTTTGGCTACGCCTCTGTGTTGCCGGAAAGCGCGGCGGCCCAAAATCCGACAGTGAAGATTACGCGCGTGCGCACGCAGCCTGATCCATCTAAGGTGCGCGAGTTTGCCGATGACGTGCGCGATGGCAAGTTCGTTCTGCCTATTGGTCGCCGGATGCCGTTGCGTGATGCGGCAGAGGCACATGTGCTAGGGGAGAAAGGCGGCATTGGGAAGATCCTCCTGCTGGCGCCGGATTCACAAGACTGATTTCCTCAGCCAAGAGCTGCCCACCGTTTTCCTCGCCCACCAGCGCGTGTCGCCCTCCTCGCGGTCAAGGGTCTGCGATAAACGCGATGCGGCCGGGCACCCGCGGTTCCGGCGCTTCGCGACACCCTGCCTCATGAGCCGACAGTACTAAGCCGCTGGCGCGGCGGACGCATTTCCCGTTTTCCGAAAAATTGGTAATTAGTCGCGGTAAGCTTATTTAACGGTACCGGTCGGGTGATAGAAAGGCGTTGGTGGATGGCGACTCGAAAGCGGGGGAATCGACTCAGCTAGCGCGTGACCCTTTGAACCGATATTTGTTGATTTTGAAACGCTTGATTTTCGAATCAAGCGTTCGAGCAGGCAGCCCTAGTTTCGTGGCTGCGCCCAACGGGCCCGAGATCCGTCCATAACACTCCCCTAGTGCGGCTTCAATCATCTCCTTCTCGTGGCGCGCGAGGACACCATTAAGCGTACTCCGTCGGCTACGGGCAACTGGCAGTTCTGGGCGAAGCCAGGTCTCGTCCACCGAAAAAGTGTCGCCCTCGCACAGAATGAGGGCACGCTCAATTACGTTTTGTAGTTCACGAATGTTCCCAGGCCAGTCGTATGCCTGCAACAATCTAAGACTCTTCTTATCGATCGTTCTGAATTTCTTTCCAACCTTCTTGCCGAAGCGGTCAATGAAATATTCAACCAGCAAGGGAATGTCAGCTGCGCGCTCACGTAACGGCGGCACATCGATAGGGACTACATTCAGTCTATACAGGAGATCTTCACGGAATTTGCCTTCGGCTACGAGCGCGTTCAAATCGCGATGAGTAGCCGCTACTACCCTGACATCGATGGGAATGGCCTTGTTACTCCCCACGCGTTCGATTTCACGTTCCTGCAGAACCCGTAACAGTGCGACTTGGATCTCGGGAGGCAAGTCGCCGACTTCGTCCAGAAAGATTGTCCCGCCGTTGGACGATTCGAAACGTCCGAGGCGTCGTTGGGTTGCGCCGGTGAAAGCGCCCTTCTCATGACCGAAGAGCTCGGAAGCAATCAGCGATGGTGGGATTGCAGCGCAGTTCACGCCGATGAATGCCCGGTCCGAGCGATTGGATCGCTTATGGATGCTGCGAGCGATCAACTCCTTTCCTGTGCCAGTTTCGCCGAGAATCAAGACTGTCGAATCGGAAGACGCTAGCTTAGCGATTTGGCGTAACAGTTTCCGTAGCGCTTCCGAGGAGCCAACGATGTCCTCAAACATCGAGTCACGATCGATTTGCTCTCGCAACGCCAGGTTTTCATTGCGTGTCCTTTGCTCCGATCGGACGCGGTCATCGATGTCAGTTCCGGTTGCGTACCAGCGAGTCACTTGCCCTTGGTCATTTCGGAAAGGGTTGTAACGAATAAGAAACCAACGATATTGGCCGTCTTTCCGGCGAGCCCGCTGTTCGATTTCGAACGGAACTCCGCGAGCGAGAGCAGCCTTGCGCTCCTCGCGTAATCTCTCCAGGTCGTCGGCGTGGAAGATTCGTTCCCGAAAACGTGGAGCAATCACATCTTCCGCGGCCAGACCAGTGTAGTCGAGCGTTGCTTGGTTGGCGTAGATGGGGGTGCCCGAGGGATCCTGGACGACAATCGCTTGGGGTATTAAGTCGGTGATGCGACGAAGCTCGCGTTCATCTTCTCGGAGCTTCGCTTCTGTTTGCTTGAGGGTTTCGATGTCGGTGCATGTTCCATACCACCTGACAATCTTGCCACCCTCGCCCCGCAGTGGCTCAACCCTCATGAGAAACCAGCGAAACACCCCGTCATGGCGACGGAGACGCGCTTCCATTTCGCCGGGTTCACCCGATGCCAACAGGCCCTGCCATTTCTGCAGCAACAGGGCTCGGTCCTCTGGGTGGATGGCAACTTGCCAGCCCGATCCATGGGACTCGTCAGCGGAAAGTCCTGTGTATTCGTGCCAACGTTTGTTAAGGAACTCGTTCGAACCATCCGGCAGAATGGACCAGGCCAGTGTTGGGATCGCGTCGATCACCTGCCGAAGTTTCTTCTCCGAATCTTTTAGCTCGTCAAGTGCTCTCTCGAGCGCCTCTTGCGATCGCTGGTATTTCACAGAAGCCACCGCGGGATTATAAGTCATCTCTCCTGATCAAAGAGGAATTCCTGAAAACTCAGGATGATCTGCCAGCCTAAGTTACAACAGACACAGACTATTGCAAATGGTCAGCGACTTGCACTGCCGCCATTGTCTCCGGAGCCGATAAAACATGACGCTGCGGATTGAACGATCCAAAGGGGGGATTCGGCTCATCGGTGAATTTCGAGTTAAGCACCTGGATCAAGTGCAAACCGAAATCGAGCGCTGCGAATCGCCAGTCGTTTTGGATTTGGAGGAATTGGATCTTTTCGATCTCGAAGGTGTGCGTTTTCTCAATGCGTGTGAGGCGAAGGGGATCTCGATCCTGCACTGTTCGCTTTACATCAGGGAATGGATGCTGCAGGAGCGAGATCGGTCGAAAGAGCATCCAGAACCGTTGTAACGGGCCTTATGTCGGACGAACGACGTCGGCTAACAGAAGCTGATGTGTGTGAAAAAGAAATGAAGGGAAAAAAGGAGAATTGTCATGAATCAGCATGTTAAAAACGTGGTTTTGGTCCATGGAGCATTCGCCGACGGCTCCGGTTGGGAAGCCGTCGCTAACATCCTCAAGAATGATGGGTACAAGGTGTCGGTGGCGCAGCCCCCCGAGACCTCCTACGCCGACGACCAAAAGTACACGAAGGCCGCAATCGAGGCCATGGGCGGGCCGGTGGTTCTCGTGGGCCACAGTTACGGCGGGTCCATCGTCACCGAGGCCGGCAATCATCCAAACGTTGCGGCGCTTGTCTATATTGCCGCATTTGCTCTCGATGAAGGTGAGAGCTGTGCGTCGATCGAACAGGCCCTGCCGCAAGCGTCCAAGGCGTTCAAGCCGGACAGCAATGACAACTGGTGGATAGACGAGGCGCATTTCGCGGCCGACTTCGCGGCGGACATTCCACCGGAGAAGGCGGCATTCATGGCTATATCGCAGGTGCCGATCTCCACCGACTCGTTCACCCATAAGGTTACGAATCCCGCCTGGAAGAACAAGCCCACCTGGTACATGGTGGCCACCGAAGACCGTTCGATCAATCCGGACCAGGAGCGCATGATGGCGAAGCGCGCCAAGGCCAAGACGGTCGAAGTGAAGGCGAGCCATGTCGCCTACATGTCTCATCCGAAGGAAACAGCCAAGCTCATCGAAGAGGCTGCCACCTCCGCACACGTCACGGCGGCAGCGTGAAGTGCGTCGGTGATCGGAGCTTTGGCCACACTGCGCTAGTACTCTCGGTGTCTGTTCAGTCGGGTGTGAATAACTTGGCGTGACTTGAGGGCGCCCGATTAGGCTAAACAGTTACAGCTCGAGATTAGGCCTCCGCCGATCCTGACGACATCGGCGGAGGCCCGGATGAATGTTGTCGTTTGAGGAGAATCCAATGAACGATCACATCACCGTAGAAGGACATGACGGCGCGTTCGCCGCCTATGTCGCGCGGCCGATGGCGTTGCCAGTTCCCGCTGTGGTGGTTCTTCACGAGGTGTTCGGGGTGAACGCCGACATCCGCAAAACCTGCGACGAACTGGCCGAACAAGGTTTCATTGCTGTCGCACCGGACCTATTTTGGCGGCAGGAGCCGGGCGTCGATCTCAGCGTTACCTCCGAGCCCGACTGGCAACACGGCCTTCGCCTCTATCAGGCTTATGACAGAGACGCCGGTGTCAGGGACGTTAAGGATACCGCCAACTCCGTGGCGAAGCTCCCGGATTGCAGTGGTAAGGTTGCCGTCATGGGCTTTTGCCTCGGTGGCCTGATGACGTTCCTGACGGCCGTTCGCTATGGCGTCGACGCCGCAGTCGTTTATCACGGTGGCGACACTGAAAAATATCTGGGAGAGGTCGATGGGCTTAATGCCCCACTTCTAATGCATCTGGCCGAGGAAGACGAGTTCATCTCCAAGCCTGCGCAAGCTGAGATCAAGAGGGCACTTGCCAGCAAACCAAGCGCGACAGTCTACAGCTATCCGGGTCAGCATCACGCCTTCGCTCGGCATAACGGGGCGCATTACAATGCCGCAGCGGCGGCGCTCGCCAACGGGCGGACAAGCGAATTTCTACGTCTACAACTGCGGTAACCTTCGGTCGCTCCAGGCGTTTCGGGCGACTGGAGCACCTTCGCCTTCGGACAGGACGGCGTTTTTGCCGAGCTGAAAAGCGCAGTCGAGAAAGGCCTGAGCAAAGCAGGACTGATGCCGTCTATGCAGCTGATCAAGGCGCGGTTCTGCGTAAACAGGTTCGAGATGATAAAAAAAATCGAGATTGAGCGATTCAGCATTACCTCCTCTAAACCATTCGATCAGGTTTTGGCGGCTCTTAATGCGGCTATCGGTCATCCGGATATGGCTGAATTCGGGAGATCAACTACGAAGCGCGCTCTTTTGCCGAGCTGAAAAGCGCAGTCGAGAAAGGCTTGAGCAAAGCAGGACTGATGCTGTTTATGCAGCTTGATCAAGGCGCAGTCGTGCGGAAAGAAACGGGTCAAGACACACCTCGAATCATCCGCTTGCTTATCGGCAACCCTCTCATCATGAAGGAAATGGCGAAGCATGTTCCGGACGCTGGGTCTTACGCTCCCGTTACAGTTCTAGTAGACGAGCGGCCAGACGGCGTCCACTTGTCATATGACAGGATGAGCAGTCTTCTGGCTCCGTACGGGAACCAGGATGCTCTCGTTGTTGCTCGAGACTTAGACTCGAAGATCGAGACCCTTCTTCAAGAGTCTGCGGTGTGAAAGTCAGTTTATGACTACGAAACGATGTACCTGGGTCAGCATGGACAATCCGCTTATGCTCCAGTATCACGATCGCGAATGGGGTGTGCCGGTCCACGATGATCGCAAGCATTTTGAGTTCCTTGTGCTCGAAGCGGCGCAGGCCGGACTCAGTTGGTCGATCGTGCTCAAAAAGCGAGAAGGTTATCGCCGTGCGTTCAGCGAGTTCGATCCTGAGAAAGTGGCGCGATATACCGAGAAGCGAATCCAGAAGCTCACATTGGATCCGGCGATCATTCGAAACCGGATGAAAATCGAAGCAGCAGTGCGCAACGCGCGGGCGTTTCTCGCAATTCAGGAAGAGATGGGAAGTTTTGACGCTTATTGCTGGCGGTTCGTCGATGGACGACCCAAACTTAACCGGTGGAAGGCAATGCGGGAGATTCCGGCGACCTCACGTGAATCGGACGCGTTTAGCAAGGATCTCAAACACCGGGGATTCAGGTTTGTTGGTTCGACCATTGTTTATGCGCACATGCAGGCTATAGGCATGGTGAATGATCACCTCGTCGACTGTTTTCGATATCGAGAGGTTCGGCGGCTGGGTTCCGTCACGTAGCCCTCCCCAGAAGCCAGAATCGCATGACAACCGGTTTTCCATGGCGGAACGGCAAATGCGTTTGGGACTTGTAGACGTAAGAGACCGTGAGTTTGCAGGGGCCAGCTTGCAGATGTGTCACTCGGCTTCGGTCGGGATTCGCGGATTCCATCTTCAGGACATTGAAGCCGTCCTTCATCAGGAGGTGTCAGCTCAATACCGAAACTGGTTTGAGCCTGCCGGAGCCGTCCAGCCGCTTCGCAGGATCAGCGACAATTCCCCGCTGACGATAGAGCATACGGACTGCTCTTAGCATGGATGACACCGGACGTGCGGACAAAGCGCCTGGAAGGTGATTTGCCAGCCGGCGTGCGGGTCGCCCACAAGTCGGGCACCTCCGATGTGGACAAAGGACTGGCGCACGCGACGAACGATCTAGGGCTGATCCCACTCCCGGATGGACGGCGGATCGCAATTGCCGTGTTCGTTACGGATTCGACCGCAGACCAGGCCACCCGCGAGCAGGTCATCGCTCGCATCGCCAGGACCGCCTATGATGCGAGTCTAAAAGGTACAAGTTCCAGCAGGTAACTCCACTAGCTCCAGCAGAGCCACTCATGCCCAGAGGCAGACGACCTTCCTGCTACACTTCGCAACAATCCAAACCGCAGGTTCATGAGTCTAATGCACCATGCGAGCAAAACGTCTAATCGGATTCATTGCAATCATTCAGTCCGTTCTGTTCTTGACGCATTTGCTCCTCTATAAGACGTGGACATTTTCGCCAGCAGGTCATGAAACACCGGCAACGCTCTGGATCAAACTGCCTCTCGGTTTCCTATCGGTGAGCTTTGTCGTCGCTTCGCTACTCGCCTTTCGCTACACAAATGCGGCTCTACGCGCGTTCTACAGGGTTGCTGCCGTTTGGTTGGGCGTGCTGTCTTTCCTCTTTATTGCCGCGGTTTCCTCCTGGATTATCTTCGGACTTGCGCGGCTGGCGGGGCTGGAGCTTGAATTTTCATCGGACGGTGGAGTTATTGTTCGGGGCGGCGGCCGTGGCCGGACTCTACGGGGTTTTCAACGCAAGCTGGACCCGGATCACCCGGACGACGGTGCGGCTCGCCAACCTCCCTCAAGCGTGGCGCGGGCGAACAGCTGCTTTAATCAGCGACCTGCACCTGGGCCATGTACGAAACGGCAGTTTCCTGCGACGCATGGTCACGAAGATGTTGAAGGAACGGCCTGACGCGATTTTTATTGCTGGTGATTTGTACGACGGGACGGCTATCGACGCGCAACGAGCAGCGGAGCCATTGAGCGAACTCGTCGCGCCACAAGGGGTGTATTTCGTCGCCGGAAATCATGAGCAATTTGGGGATGACAGCAAATATCTGCATGCCATCGCGGCTGCGGGAGTCCGGGTGCTCAGCAATGAAAAGGTCGAAGTGGACGGTTTGCAGATTATTGGTGTTCCGTACCGCAACGCGGCGCATGATAGCCACCTTGCTGCGGTGCTCCGCGGTATTGGATTAGATCGCGATCGCGCCAGTGTTCTGTTGACCCATGCGCCCGACCATCCGGAGGTCGCGGAGGCTGCTGGGGTCTCCCTGCAGCTATCCGGACATACACATCTAGGGCAGTTCATACCCTGGAGTTGGATGGCCCGGCGGGTTTATCGGCAGTTTGTATATGGCCTAAGCCGGATCGGAAAGATGCAGGTTTTCACTTCAAGTGGAGCGGGCACATGGGGACCGCCGCTACGCCTGGGATCGAATCCCGAGATTGTGATGCTCGAGTTCCAGTAAAGGTCAGGATGTTGGGGGCCGAAGTGCCACCTCACAAAAGTTCTTGTTTGTGCACCTCGGCAGCGTCAATCGTCATCTTACGTCGAAGATATGAACCGAACCCAAATGGGTGCCTGCAAATACATCCCCAGAGAAATCGGCGATTCGGGCATGACCAACAGTTCTAAATTGATCTGACACTCTGCGGGGTATGAAGTATCAGCGAGTGTGTAAGAGGAGGTTGTATGTCCGATGTCCTGCCGCCGGGCACACCGGCGCCCGATTTCACGCTGCCTGTAACCCCCGACCAGAAGCTCTCACTCCGTGAATTACGCGGACATCCGGTGATCTTGGCGTTTTATCCTGCGGATTGGAGTCCGGTGTGCGGCGATCAGATGGCGCTCTACAACGAAATCTTGCCTGAGTTCCAGAAATTCGGCGCGGAGTTAATCGGAGTATCCGTGGATGGAGTCTGGTGCCACCGGGCCTTTGCAGAAGCGCGACACCTGCATTTTCCCCTGCTCTCGGATTTTGAACCCAAGGGAGCCGTTGCTCGCAGCTATGGAGCCTATAGAAGAGGCGGACGGAATCTCGGAGCGGGCCCTCTTCGTCATCGACAAAGACGGAGTCATTGCGTGGAGCTATCTCTCTCCGATTGCCGTGAATCCCGGTGCCGACGGGATTCTGGAAGCTCTCGAGGGATTGACCAAGCCGGAGAAGATCCATGGCTAATCTCAGACCGCCGGTTACGCCCGAGGATCACATCCAGGGCCCGGAAGATGCACCAGTGACACTCGTCGAATATGGGGATTACGAGTGTCCGCATTGTGGGCGTGCTTACTCCGTAATCAAGCGCGTACAAAAGCACTTTGGAAAAAGCCTCCGGTTTGTGTTCCGGAACTTCCCGCTGACCGAGCTGCACCCCGAACGCCGAATCCGCCGCGGAGACCGCTGAGTTTGCTGGCGCTCGCGGAAAATTCTGGGAGATGCATGACCTTCTTTTCGAAAACCAGGAGCGGCTGAGTGGGGATCTTTATTTGAAGCTTGCCGAGCAGCTGAGTCTGCCTATTGAAGCGCTGACAAAAGCGCTGGAAGACGGTACGTACCAGACTCGTGTTCGCGCCGACTTCAGCAGTGGCGTCCGTAGCGGCGTCAATGGCACCCCGACGTTTTTCATCAACGGGAAGCGTCATGATGGGCCCTTTGATTACGAAACCCTTGTGCCGGCAATTCAGGAGCAGATCGGCAGGCACGGAAATGCTGCCGTCGCGTAAAGCGGACGAGGTTATCGCTCGTGCTCCGCAGAGAGGAGATTGCACCTATGGCCACCAAAAAGAAAGCTCAGAAACAACAGGCGAAGTCGGAACAAGCGACTCGCGGCAAACTTGCTGCGATGAAGAAAACGGGTAAGAAGAAGACGGATGGTAAGCAACAACCTGCCAAGAAACAGCCGGTGAGCAAGTCCGCTCACAAAAAGGCGGCAGTGAAGGCGTCCAGCAAGAAGATAAATAACGCACGCCGGAGACCGGTTCGAAGGCGAAGTGAGAGTGCGAAAGCGGACTCCTTGTCCGCACAGGAAGCAGCAGCCCGTTCGGCCGGGCAGGCTGGCGATTTGCAGGGCTTGTCCGACGTCGAAGCTGCCGATTCGGAGAGTGCCGATGAGTTGCTCGAGGAAGGAAACGCTTTTGAGGCAGGCATCGTAACCGGCGTTGAAGATGCGGAGCGTGCGACTCCGAGCGAAGTCCACACGCATGAAGTGCTGGAAGATGACGTGCCGGAGGAGTATCTCAATCGAGACTAGTCGAAAGAGATCTCAGGAATCAGTCGGCAGAGAGGAATCGAGGCCGTGCGTTCGAAGAGGGAGGCTCTGGTTCCTGTTCGCGCCGAGCCGGGGCGGAGATTCCACCGCCCATTGAAATCTCGCTAGATTGGCAAAGCCTGAGAGCCTTGCCGCCGTTAATTAGGAGTTCACTCTAATCGCCCGCCTGGCGCCGCGTTGCTCCCTGAGTGGACGTCTGCAGATGCTGGCTGGCTATGTATGCGAATCGCACGTCGATCGTCATTCTTAGCTCCCATCGACACCTTCGAATAGCATTTGCCCCGAACATCGGTCGCTCAACACGAATCTTCATCGGCGCTATGCCCCTCTCAGCGAAAACTTTAAGCACGCTGTAGAAGTGCGCGGTAAAATCGCTGCACTTGCGGTGGGGTTCCGTCCGCAATTGCGATTTGTGCCTAAACGTTCTCCAAGTCCTGGACTGAGCGCATGGATTCTTCTCGTCATGCTTGTGATGGTCGCCGTCCCGGCGGGCATAACACTGCACACTGTTCGCGCTCCGGCGATCGTGCAAATGACCAGCACGAACCCCACTCCTTACGGCTATAGCTGGAGCTTGCTGTTGTTTCTGGTTCCCATTGTCGTGATCGGGTGGTGGTTCCTGCCCAGCGAAGGGATACGCATTTCGCAGCGCGCCTTTTGGCGGACGATCTGGGTTCTGGTGCCATGTGGCTTCGCACTAGATTTCTTTTTCGCCAGCCAATTCTTCCTGTTTCCCAATACTCAGGCCACCATGGGGATCAGGGCTCCAGCTCTCGGTGGCGGTGTTCCCATCGAGGAATACATCTTCTATTTCACAGGGTTCGTCGCGACCCTGTTGCTCTACGTGTGGCTGGATGAATATTGGCTGAAGGCTTACAAGGCGCCTGGTGAAGCGAGGCAAGTTCAACGACTGCTTACAATCCATCCGTCTTCTTTGGTTGTCGGAGTGCTGTTGATCGTGGCCGCTATCCTTTATAAGAAACTGCGCTCCCCCTATCCCGAGGGGTTCCCTGGCTACTTCACAGTGCTTGTGATAGGTGGCGTGATTCCCTCGGCGACTTTTTTCCCCGCTGCACACCGATTCATCAATTGGCGTGCTTTGAGTCTGACTATCTTCATGCTTCTGCTCATCAGCATGTTCTGGGAAGCGACCTTGGCCGTGCCCTACGGCTGGTGGGGTTATCAGCAAAAACAGATGATGGGCCTGTTCATAGGCGCATGGGCAGGGCTGCCGGTAGAAGCCGTAATAGTATGGATCGCCGTCGCTTATGCAACCACAATAGTCTATGAAGTCGTGAAAGCCTGGCAGGCGTCAGGCAAAGACGCCAAACACGCATTTCTGGGGAGATCGTCAGAGGGCGCGAATCAGTAACCCCCACTTGGCGAGTAATCCCTTTGCGGGTGGGAACAGAGCTGTGCGAAGTCCGGAAATAAAGCCAAGCTTCAGATCGTCCGTTACGACTGGCACCTTCATGCTGAGTCCGTTTACATGTGCGAGTGAACTTCTGTGAAGACGTGCTTACTACTTTCTTCTTTTATGGGAGCGCAAACGCAACGTAGGCGGCTCCCTGCGGGCCCTTCGGATTGCGCGAGCCACTGGTAGCGATTACGACGTACTGCTTGCCATCAATCATGTATGTGCTGGGCGTAGCGTTGCCCGCAAATGGGAGATCACCCTCCCAGAGCAGCTTGCCGGTCTTCGGGTCAAACGCGTGCAGCTTGTGGTCGAACAGCGTGGCGCCGATGAACAGCACACCTCCCGCCGTCAAGATAGGGCCACCGTAGTTTTCCGTTCCGGTGTCAGCCATGCCCTTTGCTGCGAGTTCAGGATAGCTGCCCAAAGGAATCTTCCACAGATATTTGCCCGTGTTCAGGTCGATTGCGTTGAGTGTGCCCCACGGAGGCGCCACTGCGGGATAGCCATCCGGATCGAGGAACTTGCGGTAGCCGGTGAAGACATATTTCGGATTGGTCGACGATGAAGGAGCAATGCCGGCCAGCTCATGTTTGTTGCCAGCCTCGGCGCGCGGCGGTACGGCTTTCATCGGAGTGCCGAGGAAGCGGAGAAGGTCCGCAGTATCAGCGGGAGTCAATGCGGGAAAGCCCGTCATGCGGCCTTTGCCGTTGCGGATGATCTCAGTAATCTCCGTCTTCGTCCTTCGCTTGTCGACGTCGATGAGCGAAGGGAATGCCGGCGGGCTGCCTGCTCGGTTGTCTCCATGGCAGATCGCGCACTGCGTTTGGTAGATCGCCTCGCCGGGGCTGACGTCTCCGTTGTTTTCAGTCAGTCCACCAGTCCAGGCCAGGTCGTTGGCATTGATGTAAATGACGCCGGAGAGCGGATCGACCGCAGATCCACCCCACTCCGCGCCGCCATCGAACCCGGGGAAAATGATGGTTTGAACATCAACGGAAAAGGGGACGAACAGCCCTCCGCCGCGAAATGACTTGAACCATTCGACCGCCCACTGGTGCGCTTCCGGAGTGCGTGTCGTCAGCATTTCTGCCGTAAGCAACTGACGGGCGTAGGGCGCGGGGGCAAGAGGAACCGGTTGGGTCTTGCTCGCCACTTCGCGCGGTACGGTTGAAGCGGGGAAAGGCCGCTCTTCGATCGGAAAGAGCGGCTTACCGGTCACTCGATCGAAGACAAACACGAAACCTTGCTTCGTAGTTTGTGCGACGGCATTGACCCGTTTGCCGTCATGCACGACCGTCACGAGTGCGGGTGGCGAGGGGAAGTCGCGGTCCCAGATATCGTGATGCACACCTTGGAAGTACCAGACCATCTTCCCCGTCGCGGCGTCGAGCGCGAGCAGGCAGTTGGCGTAAAGATCATTACCCACGCGGTCGAATCCGTAGAAGTCGGAAACCGCAGATCCTGTCGGAACGAACAAGAGGCCGCGCTTCACATCGACAGACATGCCTGCCCAGTTGTTGGCTGAGCCGGCGGTCTTCCATGCGCCCTCGGGCCACGTCTCATATCCAGGTTCGCCGGGATGCGGGATGGTATGGAAGCTCCACACCAGCTTGCCCGTGCGCACGCTGTAGGCGCGAATATCACCATGCGGTGCAGGATTGGTTTCCGGAGCGCGAAAGCCGACTATCAGGTTGTCCTTATAAAGGACGCCGGGTGTGGTGAGCACGACCGAGTTCTGTGTGTAGTCGGAGTCGAGGTCCTTGCGCATGTCCAGCCGTCCGCCTTCCCCGAAGCTGGCGATGGGCTTGCCTGTGGCCGGATCCAGCGCATACAGGAAATTCATGATGTAGGCAAAGAGGCGGGAGTCTTTGCCGTCCGTCCAATAGGTCATCCCGCGGCTTGGTAGGTGGGCGACAGTACCGGAATCAAACTTCCAGATTTGCTTGCCCGTGACTCCATCGAGCGCGAAAACCTGGAGAGTCGAACCGTATCCATAGACCACCCGGCCCACAATCAATGGGTTCGCCTGCAGGCCACCATCGGTGCCAACATCCACGCGCCATACCTGCTTCAGTCCGGCGACATTAGCCGGGGTGATCTGTGTGAGCGGTGAGTAGTGATCACCGTTGACGCCGCCGTTGTAGGCGGACCAGTCACTCGGAGCGGCGGATTCGGCGGGCTTGGAGGCGGAGGCGGCCAGCGTCGCGCGCGGTTGGTAGAGCCAGGTGCCGAGTGTCAGCGCAATGGCCGAGAGCGCGATAGCTATCGACTTGTACCGAACCATTTCCATAGTGAGGCCCTTTGTGTCGTAAAGGAGAGGTTGTTGAACGACGCCATGAAAACACGCGGCTCCGGCGGAGTCAATTATTCGCCTTCGCGGTGGAGAACCGATCTCTTCCCACTATCGATTTCCTGCTATGCCGACGCAGGCCGCCGGGTACCAGGATCGTCTGGCCGAGCGTCACAACCGGTGTTCGTGCAATGTGGATCTATAGGATCCAGATGACTTACCTCCCGAAAACGTCAGCTTGGGTTGTGAGGTGGTTCACTTCCAGCGATAGGATTGAACGCCGTGCGAATGCAACTGCAGAGCTGACAGCCACATCCTCTTCATCGCCATGCGCCAATCGTAATTTTCGCGTCAGGGGTAAGAATTACATTCATGTAGGGACTCTTCGCCACGTAACCCCTTTGTTTTCTCCCTGGATTATTTGGCTGCGCTATTGCTATAGGAATAGACAGACGAAGTGGCGCAATTCGGGTCACGCGGATGGGATATCGGCCAGAGTCCCTTTCCTGTGACCCGGACTTTTATTGACCGCCGCTACCAGCCGAGGCGGCTTGCAACCATAACCTCACCCCGTCCCGCCGAACGCTGCCCAAGCTTGACTTTGTTGTGGCGCGCAAATCCAATCTCCGTTATGAGCGACCCCGAAACCAGCGAGATCATCGTCCTGCAATCCAGCCTGATCCGTCGACTTCAAGAAGTTGGCCTAGAAGATAGAACTCGGGACTGTCTTGCCCGAGAACTCGCCCACGTCGCGGCACTGGGGCGATCCTTCGCCGAGCGTACGCTGCCGCTGTTTGTGTCGATGGACGCGGATCACAAGGACCTACTGCACCAAGTGGTGATTTCAATGAAGAGAGATCTCGACGAGCTCGGAGACGCAATCCATGACATAGAAATGGACTTTCCGGCTCTGATTGGCGCTTTGGAAAAGGGGGGAGGGTGAGACGGCAGGAAAGTTGAGGTCCAGCAGCCGACCTCCGTTGAACTCCATCGGACCAGAAACGATCCTGCGCTTCGCTGCGACTCGTTCGCGCTCGGACCGATCCGCCAACCCGGCCAACTGGTCGCCTGACTTCTCTTCGTTGGCTTCGGCGAAGATTTCACGGAGGTCGGAAAAAACGAATCGTTCGGGCATGGCAGTACTCGTTACTTTATAAGTCGGACGTCTGCAAAGACAAAACCCTCGCGCTCGACCACCTCCCCGCTTTCGATTGGTATTGATTCGCGAAACATTGGCCCCTCGTAGATGCAGGTGTGGAACTCGCCGTTTTCGCCACACGGATCGACCCCTGTGGGCAGCTCGTGCAGGAATGCCTCATCCAGATCGCACCCGGCAAACTCTCCAGGCATCTTCTTTGGGTCGACGCAGACGATACGCGCCTTGACCCCAGATGCCATCATTTCGCGTAGGAGACCTTGCGTCTCAAGTCCCCAAATCGGAAACAACGGAGTGAGGCCCGAGCCGCGCAGACGGTCTTCACGGTATCTGCGGATGTCCTCCAGAAAGAGATCGCCGAAGGCAATTGCCTCGACGCCGGAAGCAACTGCCGTGTCGCAGGCCCTCTGCATGGCGGCTTCGTACTCTTGATTCGGGCACGGCCAGGGCAGCGGAATGACCTGCAGCGGCAGGCCAGCGGCAGCGGCCTGAGCCTCCAGCACTTCGCGGCGTGTGCTGTGCATGGCGACTCGGTCAAAGACGCTGTTGAGCGTAGTAAGCAGCCCGACGATCCTGTACTCGGCGCTCTGTTGCAGCACATGCAGCGCCCACGCGCTGTCTTTGCCACTACTCCACGAGACCAGGGTTGCAATCTGAGATTTCATGCCACCACACTAATATCAGCGACACCGAGCTGAAGAAAGGCGGACCGATACTGGACACTGGCTCCTCGCGCCTTTCAAGTGCCAGGATCCGGAAACCGAAAACCCGAGAACTTGTCCAAGTAATACGCTCCTCTTGCGGCGACGAAGTATCGTGCTGCTCACGGCGGGTGCGATGATGGCTTTCATCGGCCAGGTGTGCAAAAACACAGCCGGAAATACATGCAGCCCATCTCGTTCGCACGTAAGCTCAATAAACTGGTTTCACTTCACGCCCAGGAGCCGGAGTGTTGCGTGTCTCATGGTGTGCGCGATACGTTCGCGGCTGCTACCGGGAGTGAGCAGGTAGCCATTGGTGATGAGAGTCGCGATGCAGCCGTGGCTGCGGATACGGCGGATCAGGTCGTCCAGCTTCGGGTGGAGCAAAGGCTCGCCACCGCTGAACGTGATAATGGTCGTACCCAACTCGTGCAGCCGGTCGATGCGGCGCAGCATGACCTCGGTAGGCACAGGCTTTGAAAAGCTGTCATATTCATTGCAGTAAGTACACGCTAGATTGCAGCGTCGGACCGGAATCACATGGGCTACGATTGGGTGGTACCGGGAGTGCATGGCCTTCGCGATTACCTTGACCTGCCGCAACTGCCAGGAGACCGCTCGGACTTTCCGCTTCAGGGGAAGAAAACTCATTCCACACCGCTTGCCGTGACACCGAGTCTACTGCAAGGCGAAAGCACTAGCCAGAGCCCTGCAATGCAGCCTGTAGAACACTTCCCCCAGCTAACAGTCATCGGGACATCTCACCGCTGTCTCAGGCTTGGAGGCTGTCTAGCCGTATTGCCTCGCGAGCTTGCCTGGTGCGCAATGACCGGGGAATGATAATTGTCTGTGACAGCGACGCACAGTTTGCCAGTCATGTACAAACAGATACGAGCTCGGCAGATCCAAGACGGGCGGGGTACACCTTTCCGGGAACAGCTTTAGAATTGGATCTCAGGAGCCAGTGATGTGCGGTCGCTACCGTCTTTCCAGACGCAAGCAATTGATTGAGGAATACTTCGAGACCGAGAACGAGGTCGATTGGGAGCCTCGCTACAACATCGCGCCCTCTCAACCTGTCGGGATCATTCGCCCAGATTCGTCCACGCCGGAGCGCCACTTCTCGCTAGCTCGCTGGGGTCTGATTCCGTCCTGGGCCACGGACGCCAACATCGGAAAGACCATCAATGCTCGATCAGAGACGGTCGCGGATAAGCCCGCATTTCGGGATGCCTTTGTGAACCGTCGGTGCTTGCTTCCTGCCGACGGGTTTTTCGAATGGCGGCGAAGAGGAAAAGAGAAACAGCCCTTCCACTTCGGAATGCAGGACGATTCCCTGTTTGCATTTGCCGGTCTGTGGGATCGATGGAGAGACCCGACCGGCACGGTGATTGAGTCTTGCACGATTATGACCACCACTCCGAACTCGCTGCTGGCGGACGTGCATGATCGAATGCCGGTAATCCTCCGCCCTGAGGACTATGATCTATGGCTCGATCCCGGTTTCAAAGATGTGAAGGCACTTGCGGCGGTTCTGGCTCCGTTCGATGCGACACAAATGAGAAACTTTCCAGTAAGCACTCGAATTAACGCGGTGGCAAACGATGACCCGGATTGCGTTGTGCCTTGGCCCGGAGATTTGCCAGCTCAAACTGCGCCATTCGCTTGCGCGGCATTATTGTTGTTGTCTACCATTCGATGAAATGTATCCCATAGGGGAGATGTGAAATGGTCAATTGTCTCATCGGAATCGTGCTCGATTTCGATCCCATTTTGAGTGGCATCAGGTAATGAGACGACACCCTGATTTTTGTCCGGGTACATCCGGTAGTTGTAATCATCATCCTCTCCCGCCGCGGACTTAAGCTCCCATCGAAGTGGGCCAGCGTAAGTAACGGCAAAAAAGTTTACATGTGGGCCGCACCAAAACGAAGAATCCCTGGTCACGGACCAAGTAATACAAGATGGGCCTGGTCCGCCAGGACAAATGGCCGAAACCGGGCCCGGTGTGAGGCCATTCGTGTCAACCTGGTACTTCCACCTTGGATTATAGGGAAACCCGTTGGGATCACAGTCAGTCCACACTAGATCCAGCGGAAGGTTGCCGGTAGATCCTCCGCAGCTGGAGACGGTGCCCGGTAGGGAATCAATTGTCAACACGACAAATGCGTTACCAACGCCCTTGCATTGGTTGTCGGTGCCATCGTCATGGTTGTGGTAGCTATTGTCGTCGTACTTGTCGTCGATATAACCAAGTCTTAGAAACCGATCTGAGTCGCTAATACCAGCCTTGACAGTCACCTGCTGGTTATTCACATCCTTAATCCGAACCACGCCTTCGGTCGCCCCCGGGATTGAAATAGTTCCCCAGTAACGCAAGCTTGCATTTTCGCCACTGGGATCGACATAGCGCTTCCAGGTCGAGCCGATGCCACCAGTTTGTACGCATCCACCCGCCGCAACCGTAACGCGATCTCCTGGCTGGAACGTGATCTGACGATACTCAGTTAAGCGCTGCTTAACATTAGGTTGGTCGATTCTGCACACCTTTTGAGTGCTTCCGTTTTGAGTACATCGGATTGTCTCATCTGCAGACAAAATGGAGGCGGCACATAGGCATAGCGCACCGAGAACAACCGACAGCCCTCGTTTGTTCATGAAGACCTCCTACTCTCCAGAAAGCCCATTTATGAGTGGTGGCTTTGCGGCAAGTTGTTATAGCGCGAGCAGGTCGATGAACAGCGATGTGGATTTTGTTCCGCAGTATAGTGTTTGTCAATGGTACAAACGTGAGGAGGACAGACGCTGGCTCTCGTAATCTGCCGCACCGAACATTGTAGTCCTGCTGATCAGTCGTGCCGACTTTACTAGGATCGGAACAGTACTCGGTGCCGGAGAACGCGAGCGACTTCGCGCCCTCCACAAAACGGTTAACGGTTAGGGTGAGAGGCAAAATTCCACAGGGTTCAGCAACAGCGGGCACACCGACCGCGCTGAGGAATTACAGCATGTAGTAGCCGGGAGGGGCAAGCGACTTGACGGTGGGCAACTCACTTACGATGCGGATTGCAATCCTGTGGTTGGATCCAACCCATGTGCTGAACCAGCAGTAATTCGGGCGTACAAGATCGTCAAGCCCACTCTTTACCGACTGCGAGAAGAAGGACGACGATGGAAATCCCGACACAGATCGAACGGGCTGTTGATACCGCCGTGGCTCATCACCTCCAGATGGAACTCAGCAGACGGGGACTTCTGCTCACGGCCGATGGTCTGGCAGCATCGGACGCCGAGGTGGCGAGGTTGGGAACGCAACTCATGACCGGTGTCATCCGACAGTGTTATCTGAGTGCGGGGAGGAGCGGAGTTGCGCTCCAATTCGAGAGCGAGCGTGATGCCGCGCGCATTAACGGTGCGCTCGCGTTTGGTGGCGTGACTGCGCGCGTGCTAATGCCAGCCGGTCGCTCCAAGCAATTCGTAGATTCGGTGGAACTTATCTGCGCCGCATTCAACCTAGGCATCGGCCTGATCGATGGCCTTTGCGACAATGACGCCGAGACCGGCGGCGCTTTGATCTGGCTCATAGAGAGGCAGGATCTGACCATGGTCGCCGAGAAACCGATGAGTCGCGGCTGGCTTCGAGCTACGTTACCCACGACGCTCGCAAGGAATCCGACGGTTTCGTTCACGGTCGATATCATCGAGGTTTTCTTCGAGATGTTCCACGCATTGTATTCCCAGAGCCCGTGGTTGCAGATACGTCATTATGTCGGCGGCCTGTTGGGCGCAGCTTTTCTTGCGGAGCGCCAGTCGGTTCTCCGGTTGGCAGATCAGATCGGAGGAGAGCAACTGGTCGAGTGTTCCCGCCTCACTTCGGTGCTGCCATTCCAAATCATCGAGACTCTCGCATGTGGTAAATACGAACTGACTGAGCCCACTGCTGGAACGCTTCTGGGTGAAGCCATGTGGCGGATTGATGATCTCGTCGACCTCTGTCAGGATGCGCGGAACGGAGCTCTTAATGGCGTCCTGCTAAGCACGGCAACCGGCAAGGGTCATCCTAAAGAGCTTAGTGTGCTCAACGCCCTCGGGACATTGCTCGCCTCGACGGACATCCCCCGCTTTGCCGGCGATGCAGCAGACAGGTTGCTCGCCGGACTACAGCTTGCGAGCGGCTTCGACACACCTGCGAATCATACCCATTGTGCTTTGTTCCTGAGTTTCATCCAACGGTACGCCGGGATCGCCCCGGTGCCGTTCTCATAGCTCGGTTGTGGGTCCCGACCCTGCCGACGCCATCGTCTCCATCAGTTCGCTGTCCTCCACCGGACGCTGGTTGAGCGGTGGAATATACAGCGTCCCTACCTGTGGCGCGCGCTCGAGTTCTGCCGCTAAATCACTTAACTTAAGGTGCTGGACGATTGAGCGCACCAGCGGGAAGGTCTTGGTCATAACAAGAGCCGCTTCGTGGTTGTCCGGATAGAAGCGCAACAAATACTCCTGCAGTGGTTTGAATTGCTCGGCAGTATAAGGTTTGGTCGGGTAGGTCGGATCGCCGAAGACCGTCGGCTGCCAGATGATACAAGTCACGTCGTTCTGAATCGGACGCTTGCGTAGCAGTATGTCGGTAGCCTCGTACATCTGGATACCGTTGAAGGCGACATCGGTCCCCAGATCAACCAGGATCGTATCGAATGATGAAATCCCCGGGAAAATCTCGACATGCAGCCTTAAAAACCGCGCAGCGCGTGTGATTAGAGTCGTCGGATAGCAGTAGACCAATGGATGACCGTAGGTCGCGAGGCAAACCGGAGGATTGGCCACCGCGGCGGACACCACCTCAGCGGCCATTTTTCGATAGGTTGGCAGGCGGTTTCTGCCGGGCTCATAGAGGCTCCCGAGCTGGATCACTTCAGCACAAAGCGTCTGCAGGTACTCTGGAATGCCGTATCCCGAGTCGATGACGAACGTGCGCTTGCACCGCCGGATCACTTCTTCTGACTCGCGCGTGAGTTGGTGCGTCCCGACGATTCCAGTGCCGACGATCCCGATATCGAACGGCCAGATTGCCTGAATAGACTGAACGGACGTATCGGAGCCGCTCAACCGATTAGTTCCATCAACCTGACAACCGCCTTGGTACGTTCGTCGGGGGTGGCCGCTTGCTTGATCGCGCCGACTTCGGCCGCGATCTTCGCGTCGTGATTGGCAACCTCGAACGCAGTGTTTCCCAAAGCAGCACGATTAACCCAATCGTGTTTGCCAGAGATCGTGATCGTGATGCGCGGGAGACGAAAGCCGACTCCGTTTTTCAGCATGTCGGCAAGCGTTTCGGGATCGCTCAACGCCAACCGTTCGTCCGAACTTAGGTCGTAGCCCGCAAGCGCGGACTCAGGGTTCGTCTGACAGTTGATGTAGAACTGATAGTCGCTCTGCACGCGAGCAAGCGCCTTCTTGAGATCTTCCAACATGTTGAAATACCCCCGTTGCCGAAGGTTGGCGCTGAAAAGTTAACTCACCGCAGAGTCGCTGTCAAGTTGGCCTCAAAGGCACTGGCGACGGCGCGCTGACCGCAACACTGCTCCGTCGAGTTACCCTATCCCTTCCAGCGCACGCGCCAACGCGTCTACGCATGAGGCGGAGGTAAAAGTGCGATGTTGATCTTGAACGACTATTCCCCCACCGAACCGGCTAAAGGGCCAGAACCGCCGCTTATCTGGATCCAGATCTCCAGGAAGCGGAATGCGCATGATCGGATGGGTTGGCCACCCGCCATCTTCATCCTGGAGCGCAACGAGTTTAAGGATCGCGCGCTCGATGGGGGGATATTCCGTAGGTACATTCAGAAGAATCGAGAGAGAAAGTGCCGTCGCGAAAGCAGAGGGTGCGGCACCCGGTCCGTTCCAGGCGCCATCGCCAGCCTGACCTCGAATCGCCCACTCTGCCGCCCGACGGACAGGCTCGTGGTCACCCAACAGTTGCGCGAGTTCCACTGCTAGAAGAGTTGTGTAGTGAGGTGATGTCCACCAGTACGACTTCCAACTACCGTTCGCGTGCTGCCGCAATCTCACGTACTGCCAGGCTGCGTTGGCTTGCAGGCCGAAAGTGTTCGACGCTACGGCTGACAGCGCGCGACCTGCCATTGCGGTCACTTCGGTATGAGGGCTGCACCAACCGTCGAACCGCATCCAACGGCTCACGCCCATGAACTTGCGGATCGGGCCTGGGTCGCAATAGGTCGCGAAGCCCCCGCTTTTCTTCTGCTGGTGTTTATCCAGGAAAGAAGCCGCGAGATCGCACCTGTTACTTCGCTGACCTTGGAGCTCAAGAAACAGCAGCACGCACGCCGTCGAGTCGGCATCGCTGGGAACGTTTTCGTTGTAGGCCCATCCGCCATCGACACGCTGCTTGGCGATAAGAGTGTCGGCCGCTCGGCCCAGCGCACTCGGATCTGCTCCGGCACGGTGGAGGGCTGCTGCGATGAATCCGGTGGGCCATTCCGATGCCTCTCCAGCGGAAGTCAGGAAGTCACGCCAAAGGCCGTCATGGCTCTGTTTCGAGAGAAGGAATCGCGTCCCGCGCTTAACCGCAAGCGAAGCCGGCAGGCGCCATCGGGTTTTGGCTCTAAGGTTCGCAGTCATGTGCGGTGCTCAACGAAGTATGAATTTTCCTTGCATACCATTTGTGAAGCTTAGAAGGAGCATCCCTTAATCGCTGAGAGAGATATTTTCTTAATGTAGATAGTAACCATTCGATAAACTCGGCTTTGGACGGGCACGAGGGTATCTGGGGCGCCAGATTATCAAGTAAATCCATCAGGAAACAGACAGAGTCTTCGACGCCTATATCGATTGCGATGTTTGGTCTTCGCAAAAGACCATCGCGCTTCCCAGGTTTTCCGATGTCGTCGGGATGGGCGACGACATCGGCAATATCATCCCCAACCTGGTAGAGTTGGCCCAAAGCCAGTCCAAAAGCTCTCCAGCCTGCTGGATCAAAATCAGCTGCAATAGCACCGCAGACAGAAGCTCCCTCGAATAGAGCGCCCGTCTTGCGTCGATGATATTTTTCTAAACTGACAGCTTCCTCAAACTCCAAAGCTTGCCCGGCAATAATTCCCGTCTCACCGTCAACAGCGCGAGCTACCGTCTCGATAATTGAACTTGCTTTAGTTAGATGAGATGCTCCGACCGTGGCTAGGTGCCTAAAGGCAAGAACGACTAAAGCATCGCCGGTCAAAACTGCGATACCTTCACCAAATTTCCGGTGAACGGCCAATTGTCCTCGTCGCGTGTCTGAACCATCGAAACAATCCAGGTCATCATGTACAAGCGAGGCACAATGTAGAATTTCTAGGGAAACAGCAGCTGCGACCGCGAGATCATTCGGCCCCGCGCCGCTACAGGCAGCAGCTACATTCATGCATAGAGCAGGTCGAAATCTACCTCCTCCCGGGAAGACAGCGTACAGCATTGCGTCCGATAACTTGGAAGGCGCAGCAGCTTGCGAATCGCCTTCTAAAGCACAGCGCAAGGCTGATTCGATCCGATCATGAAAGTCAGGCATCGTATCTTGTTATCTCAAAGATTTGGGTTATTTCCAATTTCGTAACGGATCGTAGCCCTCTTCCCGTAAGAGACTCAATGACTCCACAGTCAAATGTACTCCGATGGGCGTGGCCTTTGACGGGGTTAGTATCTGGGTCCCAAATATAGACATGCTGTGAGCGGAAAGCAGGTGGGAATCGGCAGAGCTTCGATGTGCCCGTCGGTGAAGTGCGCCTTCGTTGAGAATCCGAAATCATTAGGCCAAAACCAAATCGCACGGTTTCACGAATTTCCGGGCAACTTGGCCGTATAACGCCCTATGCGTAGAAGTGCAACCACTGACTCCTTGGAAGTCTTGTTCTGGGAAGTTGACGACCGCGCAAAGTTACTTTCAGACGGATCACGGTTTGTTCAGACGTTAGGAACGAAGGGGAGCTGGATCAGAACCCGAGCTGTCTTGCGGCCTGATTTCGATCCTCGCAGCACACGACGGAGAGGTGACTATTTGGGATGTGAACCTGAATGTCGTGGTGAGCAGTCACGCACGGTCTGATCCCAACATCGCAAACAGTTAGATTGGCGGCACGGCTTCTGGGTCGATAATGGCCTGTCGCCTCATGCCACCGTCTGAGCCATCGCGCGTCTTCATCTCCTATGCCCGCGAAGACGTGGCTGCGCTCGCCCAGCACCTGCATTTCCCAAGGCACTCAAGTGCTTCGTTGCCGGCGACGCCGGCGGCCACCTCCACCGCCTCGAAGAACCGAAAGCGAAGGGCAATGAGCAGCGTCGAATCCCGATCGTTATTTGGGAGCGATTGGGAGCTGGGCTAGGAATTGGGAACCGTCTTACTGCTGATCCGAAGCGCTCAATCGCGTGCCGTTGAAGTAAAGCGTTTGGGGTGCTTGCCAAAGGGTCTCAGGGCGAGCCCGTCTTACTGCCGGTTGGTTCCGCGCAACTTCAGGCACAGATGGCCACTGCCGGCTTGCATTAACCCACGGAGAATCGATGTCGAGGGCTGAGATTACTTCCTACCGGCCGACTTGAACGAAGCCGTGATACGGCGGACGCTTGCGCGTGTTTCTGAAGCGACATTGTGAGAGCCGGGGCTAACTTGGGACGCAGAGAAGGAGGAACTCTCTGTGACCCATCTACGTCAGCTTATGCTTGAGGAGTTGCGACGCCGCAACTTCGCCGATACCACCATCCGCTCGTACCTCCACGGGGTGGAGCACTTCAGCCAGTACTTCCGCCGCCGGCCCGATCAGCTTGGCCCTGAGGACATTCGCAAGTACCAGGCGATGCTCTTCACCCAGTTGAAGTTCAGTCCCAACACTGTGATCCTACGGTTGGCTTCGTTGCGCTTCTTCTATATTCACGTGTTGAAGCGCGGTTGGAGCATCGCCGAGACCCCATATCCGAAGAAGGTTCGTCACCTTCCGCAGATACTCAGCCACGAGGAGGTTGCGCGTCTGATTGACGCCGCAGAAAGCCCCTTCCACCGCATCCTGCTAATGACGCTTTATGCCACCGGGGCACGTCGTGCAGAAGCAGCGCATCTGAAGATCGGCGATATTGACAGTCGGCGCATGGTTGTCCATATCCGGGAAGGCAAGGGCGGCTTGGACCGAGACGTCATGCTGAGCCCGAAGCTTCTCGAAGCTCTGCGCACTTACTGGCGCGGGCTCAGACACAAGCCGACAGAGTGGCTATTTCCCGGCAACCGATGGCATACCGCAAGTTATCCCGTCACCACCAAGGTCCTCTGGACTGCTTGTCAGAATGCCGCTGAGCGCGCCGGCTTGGCGCACAAGCACATCCATCCACACACGCTACGCCACTGCTTCGCCACCCACCTACTGGAAGCCGGAGCCGACCTGCGTACCATCCAGATACTGCTCGGTCATCGCGACCTCGAAGTAACTACCATCTATCTGCATCTCTCCCAACGGCATCTCAGCGCAACCGCCAGCCCGCTCGATGCACTCACGTTCTCTGCACAAGGAGGACACAAGCACAGTTCATGAGCCGGCCTCCGCTGGAGATGGCCGACATCGTTCGCTGTGCTGGACAGGCATTTCTTGAACACAGTCGCAAGTGGATCAACTGGCAACACCAGAAAGTGCTGCTAGCCATTGCACGCTGCCGCACCGCCGCGCTGGGCGGACATCGCGACCGCTGTACCGGCTGCGGACAGACGACAGCCATCTCGTATAACTCGTGCAGAAACCGCCATTGCCCGCGCTGCCAGGGCAACGCGCGCCTGCGCTGGCTCAAGGCACGGGAACAGGAACTCCTGCCCACTCGCTATGTACACGCCGTCTTCACCTTGCCGCGGGAACTAGCCCCACTCGCATTGCAGAACAAGAGACTGATGTACAACTTGCTCTTTCATGCCAGCGCCGAGACCTTGCTTGAGATCGCTCGCGATCCCCGGCATCTTGGGGCCGAGATAGGCTTCTTCAGCGTGCTCCACAGCTGGAATCAGCGCTTGCAGTTTCATCCCCATGTCCACTGCGTACTGGCTGCCGGTGGTCTGGCGCCGGATCACTCCCGCTGGATCTCCGCCCGGCGCTCCTTCTTCCTGCCCGTCGGCGTGCTCAGCCGTGTCTTCCGCGGCAAGTTCGTCGCCGGACTTCGCAGCGCCTTCCATCGAGGCATGATCCAGTTCCACGGCAATCTCCTGCCCGTGGCCGAGCCGCGTGCCTTCGCAGCATGGCTGCGCGTACTGTTCCGCCATGACTGGGTCGTCTACTCCAAGCGCCCCTTCGGAGGGCCGGAAAATGTGCTGCGCTATCTGGGCGCCTACACCCATCGCGTCGCCATCTCCAACCGCAGGCTGGTCGCTCTCTCCGAGGGCAATGTCACATTCCAATGGCGAGACTCCGCCCATGGCAACAAGAAGAGGCTCATGACTCTGGATGTCGAGGAGTTTCTGCGACGATTCCTGCTCCATCTGCTGCCGCGTGGATTCGTGCGCATCCGCAACTTCGGCTTCCTCGCCAACAGGCAACGCGCGACTCTCCTGCCGCGCTGCTTCCAACTGCTCCACGCCTCAGAGAACCTAACTGCTTCACCGGCATCGCCGCCCGCCGATCAGCCTCAGTCGCTATGGAACTGTCCAGTCTGCGGTGGAACCATGTACGTCGTTGAACGGCTCACCGCAGCTCAACTCCTGCTTCGCTCTCCCCCTCAACCCGACCAGTGCGCAGCATGAACCTCTATCCACATCGTCGGCCTCTGCTCATGCTCCGGCACGCAGGGAGATCCGTTGTCTCGTCGAGCCCGGAGTGCGCTATTACTTATTTTTTCAGCCTATGCCCAACGCCTCTGTGCAACGCTTCGCCGCTTCAACAGGACCTCAATGCGCCAGATCATACCTATCACAGCGGCCTACTTGAACCTCTGCACCCGCTCAACCCCATTCACACTACATAGCCTCCCCTCAGGGCGGCTTCCTTCAAGTCGCTGTATCCGAAGCGCCCAACCAAGGATCGCGCGACTGCCGACTGTTCCGCGGTGGGCGCTTCAGATACAGCACTAAGACTTCTCATTACTTATCGAATTTAGGAATAGTGCTCAGAGGTGAACGAGTGAATTGCCTGGTGCTCGTCAGTTGAGAGTTTATAGAGATCGCAGGTGACACGAACTCGAAATGAAGGTGCTCGCGAGTTAAATCACCAGCCTCTCGGCCTTCCGCGGGTGCGGATCATAGCAGCCCGTGGATTCATAATCTCTAAGCCCACAGTCTGATAGTGCGTACGGTTAGCCCTGCACGGGAAGGACGAGGCCAGGAACTGGCTGTTTTGCAGTGAGGAGTAGTAGCAATTCTATTGACATTCGTTCGAGCCGACGATACAGTGCTGGGCCATAGGCTGACCCAAAAACACGCGCACACTTTTTCATCGTTAACTCGAGGCTGATTATATGTCGCTCGTTAAACTCTTCGAGGATGAAACCGCGTGACTGGAACCGAAAGAAGTTCGGTTGGCACGCCCGCCAGCCAAGGCTCGTTACTGATCTTGGCGTCGAGTTTTTACACGACTTCCCTCGAGCGGCCTTTCGCACAGGTGCTCGCGAGGCGCGGCGACACCCGAACCGTAGCCTGCGTTCCCTATAACCAGCTGACCGCTTTCCTTTTGCATCCAGAGTCGATTATTCCCAAGGAGACGCCAGCGACTGGCATCGTGTTCTTCCGCGCGGAGGACCTCATTCGCCTCGAGCTCGTAGAACGTACCAACAATCCGGTTGCTAACTCAGAGCTGGCCGTTCGGGCGATTGCTGAGCGAACCGCGCAATTTGTGGAAGTCTTGAACCGTATTCCTATCGTTCGACTAACAATGCTAGTTTGTCCATCAGGACGTGGCGCCCATGACGTTGCATTCCTGGGAAACGCTCTCCGCGTTGTCGAATTTAGGAGTGCAGCCGCCCTTCGCTCCCAACAGCGACATCGAGTCATAGTTTGGTCTGATTGCGAGAGAGAGTTCTCCGATGTACCAATGTTCAATCTCGCCGGAGATCGATTGGGACATGTCCCGTTCTCACCGGAGGGCCTGAGCGCTTTGGCTGAGTTCTTCGTCCGGCAACTCGACGATTTGCCAACGACTACTCTGAAAGCGCAATCAATCGGGGACAGCGGCGTATTCGAGAAATTCCTAGCCGATCTCAAAGTCGAACTAAGCGTTTCGCCTTTAACCCCAGAAGACCAAGAGCAAGCGATTAACCTTGTTCGGCATACCACGCACTTTATCAATGCTCCCGCAGACAAGAATGCCGCCCACGATCTCGTCGCTATGATTGCGACACCTCGGTCGGGTGAATCCTGGGTGGTTCGCGTGCGAGATCGTTTCGGAGACTACGGCGTTTCAGGCATAGTCACATTCATCTGTGAAGCAGAAACGATGCGAATCGGGCTCTGGTTTTTGACGTGTCCAGTGCTGGGCAAACAAGTCGAATCTGCTTTGGTGGGCTGGATCTGTGACATGGCGCAACGGCGGAACATGACTTCGATCGAGATTCCTTTTGTGCAAGGCCGGGATAATCAGGTACTCTCTGATTTCCTTTCTCACTTGGGGTCTGATGTCTCGGTTCAGGCGCCGGATGTTAGGTCCTTCCAGCCCGACAGAACATTCCGTTTGTCCGTTGCTGGCCTCAAGGACCGCTCTGTGTCGACGTCCAAGAATCCTGCCGCTGCAACCGAAATTTATTCAAGAATTAGGGCCGCTGACTATCCCGTCAGGGCGAGCGCATGACGGAAGCTGTTGAACACAAGATTCGTAGCTATATCTTCAATCATTATCCCGCCGTCGAAGCTAAGGACTTGAGCAATCATGATCCGCTTGCGGGCGTTCTTGACTCGCTTGCAGTGCTCGGCCTCATTGGTTTCATCGAACCCGAGTTCTCGGTTCGGATGAGTCCCTCCGACCTGACCGACGAGAACTTCGAAAGTATCGTAAGCATCTCCCGCCTTGTGGAGCGGCTAAGCAAGTCAGACCATCAGTCTGCCGGTGGGGATCATGCGTGAAGCTCGCCTCGTTCAGCACCTCCTGGAAGACGCCGCGACAAAGGCCCCTTCCAGGTCAGCCCTTGTTGACCTCGCTGGAGGAAGACGATCGATTGATTACGAGGCGTTCCACAAAATGGCAAATGGTTGCGCCGCCGTACTGCAGGATTGCGGTATCGCGCGCGGCGATCGCGTCGCGATATACCTCCCGAAGTCGCTCGAGGAGTCCGCTGCGATCTTTGCGGTAACAATTGCGGGCGGTGTTTTTGTAAGTGTCAATTCGGTTCTGCTCGGCCGTCAGGTGGCCCACATTCTGAGAGATTGTGGCGCCCGGTTTCTCATAATATCAAGTCGCGACTGGCGTCGGATTCGCGACGATGTGGGTGACGTTGAATCACTGCATTGCCTTTTATTGGCGGACGGCGCTTGCGACGAAACTTCCGCCAATGTCCCCTGTGTTGCCGAGGTTATGCACCAAGCGGCGAGTCCGCGAGCTTCATGCACAATCGCGGAGGACCTGGCGGCGATACTGTACACATCCGGTTCGACGGGAAAGCCGCGCGGGGTCATGTTGTCACACCAGAACCTGATTGCCGGGGCCCGCATTGTTTCAACGTATCTCGAGATTACCGCCGCTGACCGAATCCTTTCAGTAGTTCCTTTCAGCTTCGACTACGGTCTTAATCAGCTCCTGACCAGCGTCCAGCATGTTGCTACGATTGTGCTGTTGCAATTCAGGTTTCCTTCACAGATTGTAAATACGCTCACGGAGGAAGCCGCCACTGGATTGGCTGGGGTGCCTTTGATCTGGGCCGGCCTCATTCATCATGGGTCCGGGCTCCGCACTGTCCAGCTGCCTGCCCTTCGCTATATCAGCAACACAGGTGGTGCCGTCCCCACTTCAACCGTCCGAACTTTGCGTGAACTCCTGCCCGATACAAAGATCTTTCTGATGTATGGCCTAACGGAAGCGTTTCGGTCCACTTATTTACCTCCTAGTGAGGTCGACCGGCGGCCGAATTCCATCGGAAAGGCAATCCCCGAGACCGAAATCATGGTCATCAACCAGGCTGGGAAATGCTGCCAGCCAGGTGAGCCGGGCATTCTTGTTCACCGTGGGCCAACTGTTTCTCTTGGATACTGGGGTAAGCCCGACCTGACGCGTGAGGTCCTTAGACCGCATCCGTTTATCGCGGCTGACCAAGGTGGAGGCACCGTCTGTTATTCGGGCGACCTGGTAAAGACCGATGAAGAGGGTTTTATCTACTACATCGGACGAGCCGATTGCCAAATCAAGAGCCAAGGCTATCGCATCAGTCCGACGGAAGTCGAAGAAGTACTAATGACGGGCGGTGAACTGTCAGCTGCAGCCGCGATAGGACTCCCTGACCCTTATGCCTCCGAAACGGTGCACGCAATCGTGGTACCTGCTGGTCCGCAGCCCGTGGACACCGATGCGATTTTTCGCCGCTGCGTTTCCTGTTTGCCGAGCTATATGGTGCCTAAGACCATCGAGATCGTCGACCTCCTTCCTCAGACGCCAAATGGCAAGGTCGACTACCAAACCTTACGCCAGGAGCGGCTGGCGCGAATTAAAGTCACCCAGGTGGTTTCGTGAGTTCTCAACCGGAGCTCGTTACCCGGCTTGTGGATGCTCAACTAGAGCGGATAGACGGCGTTTCATTTCTGCATGGTCTGTCGTTTGAGCAACTGGCCCACGCATACGGCACACCGCTTTACGTGTATGACGCCGATCGAGTGGTTCACCAATACCGACGACTGCGCGAGACATTACCGGACGCAATCGACATCTACTATTCGGTCAAAGCGAACCCTCATCCAAGAGTGATCAGTCTTCTTGTTCAGCAAGGGACCGGGTGTGAAATCGCTTCGGGAGGAGAGTACGCAATCGTTCGCCGCGCCGGAGCTTCGACTGACCGGATCGCCTTCGCCGGCCCAGCCAAAGGTCGCGATGAGCTTGAGTACGTGATTGCACATGGAATCGGCGAGATTCATGTGGAGAGCTTCGAGGAAATCGAGATTCTCGAGTATCTGGCAAGACACGGAGATTCGAGCATTCGCGTCACCATCCGTATGAACCCAGCCATCGCCCAGTCGGGCGGATTACTCATGGGAGGCCAGCCAACGGCCTTCGGTTTCGAGGAAGAATCGCTTAGCAAGGTTGTTGACGTGGTAACTTCGTGTCCGCACCTGACGTTGCTTGGAGTTCATTTGTACACCGGAACTCAAATCCTAGATGCAAACTCATTGCTGGAGCACTGGCGACGTGCAGTTTGCATCGGTCAGCAGCTGTCAGACCTCATCGGCACGCCGCTACGGACCATTAACTTAGGCGGCGGTCTCGGGGTTCCGTATTTCGCGCAGGAGCGTGATCTCGATCTCAACTTATTGGCGGCGGGCGCACGTGCGCTCATCGACCTCGCGAAGGCCGATCGCAGGCTGGCACAGTGCCAGTTCATAGTTGAGCCCGGCCGGTTCCTAGTGAGTACCGCTGGAATCTATGTTGCGCGGGTGCGATCTGTGAAGAGCTGCCGCGGCACTACGTTTGTTGTGGTCGATGGTGGAATGAACCATCATCTGGCTGCGTCGGGCAACTTGGGGCAAGTCATTCGGCGGGACTTCCCGATCATAAACCTGAGTCGCTGTGACTTGGCCGACCAGGAGACCGTGGTTATCGTCGGTCCACTTTGCACCCCGATCGACACTCTCGGGCGCAAGGTGACCCTGACTTCTCCACGGCCTGGCGACCTGCTGGGAATCATGCAGTCGGGTGCGTATGGGCTGACGGCAAGTCCACTCAACTTCCTTAGCCACCCCACGCCAGCAGAACTGTTGATCGGGAAGTCAGGATGTGAGCTAATCACGCCGCGGAGCGTACCATTTGATTGAGCACTCCTCCAAAACGACAATATCGCGCAATTCCTATTTGCGAAATCTCCGGCCGAGGTTGTGTCTTGACTGAATGTCGCAGGGCCGTGGCGAGGGTATCCGGAGTCGATGTTGGGATGTTTCTGTCTCGATATCTAGAGAAGAACCAGCCTGTAATCGTCACAGACGCAATGAGTGAATGGAGAGCACTCAAAATGTGGACACCAGACTTCTTTGCCACTCATTTTGGAAGTGAAAGAGTGCAAGTGTACGGCGACTTGTTCCGTCTCATGGCAATCACAACTCTCGCTGACTATCTGACCCATTACTTCGGCCCAGCCAGCTCCTCAGACCGGCAAGACACAGGCTCTATTCCTTATGTTCGCTGGTATTCACATCTGGTGGACGATGATCGCGTTCCCTGGGCGGATAACGTGTTTTTGCGTCTGCAAAACGACTGGACACGACCCTACTTCTTTCCCAAGGAGTCGTTCGTTTTACCCTATTGTGGGCCTTCCGAGACCATCGATCCCATCCGCGACTGGTTCCCCGCGCGCGGTCTGTTTATTTCAGGGCAAGGTGCACGCACGCGATTGCACGTGGATCCTTGGTGCAGTGATGCCCTCTTATGCCAGATTTACGGCACAAAGCAGTTTGTCATGTACGATCCTTCACAAGCTCCGCACCTGACCAACGATGGAATGACTGTCGACGTGGAAGCGCCAGACCTGCAGAGGTTTCCCCGTTTTCCTAGCGCCCGCGCGGCTGTTGGCGATGCGCTTCAGCCGGGGGAGACCTTGTTTGTTCCAGCAGGCTGGTTTCACCATTTCAGGTGCGCCTCCGACAGTATCTCCCTAACATGGAATTTCGTTCACATGTGTCGTCTGCGTGAGTTTCTTTCTTATGTTACTGCGGGGCTACCCGAAACTGAGTTCAAACAATTGTCCTATGCATATTTCGGGTCACCTGGACGTCGATCTCTGGACAATCTTGATCTTCTCTCCGCGCTTACGAAGCTCAGCAACTTGTAAAGGCACGTGAGTTTTTCTTCGGAGAATTTCTTTACAGTGCGGAAAAGTGGCAGGACAAGTGGGCGTGATTTTCGGCAGAGACCTGGCTGGCGCAGCAACCGCAAGATCTCGCACGACTCTGTTGTGAAGAAAGCTCCAGAAGAGGAGTTCGTTCATTTGGTGAAGCAAACGTATCGAGTCTTACTCACCAGAGGAATGAAAGGCTGCTACGTTTATTTCGAAGATGCTGCCACGAGGGAGTTCTTCCTTAGCCACATGAAGGCTGAGAGGGCGAGCGCCGTAGTAGGTAATCCTGTACCTCACTCAGCCGGTATTCCTGGCATTTCGATCCCATGCGGCGTTAACCGCGAGGGCCTTCCGATCGGCATGCAGATTCTGGGGAAGCAGTTCGATAAATCTGCCGTGTTGCGCTCGGCCCATGTTGCCGAACGCGCGCTGTCAAGGCCGCGAAGCTAACAGAACAGATAGTTCCAATATCCGCCCGGATAGACTCACGAGCGAAAACCTGCCCCCCTTCACCTGATTACTTGCAGCAGGTCCGTGCAAATGCAACAAAATCAACTCGCGTTGCACCCGTGCGACTTTGGCAGGCTTCCTGCACTAGAACTTGTGGCTGGAAGCCTAAATAGAAGGCTCACAGATCTTTGGGACGAAAGTGCTATGGGATCGAACAATCGGCGGCCAGTGCATCAAAGTGTGTATTCACGAGCAGTGTTTAGCCGTACTATTCGGGGAATGATGTCACCAATCTAGTGGAGCAGAGTGCTTGACGAAGGCTCCGGTGGGCGTGCGCAGGTGTTAGGTATGCTCTGCAAAGAAGGAGGAGTAGATGAGAAACACAAAGGTTATTCAAGTCTTGTTCAGCTGTGCCGTGTTGCTGTTTGTCTCGCTTCCCGCTTTGGCTGGCGACTCACTGTACGGGAAAGTAACAGAAGTCCGGAGCGCCTCCGTTGTAGTCTTCGATTACGGCACGGGTCAATACATCATCGACATCATGGGTGTTGATGTGCCGAAGGAGGGACCAATCGCGAGTGAGGCGAAGAAGTTCGTCGAAAGCCTTGTTTTGGAAAAGAATGCCCGCATGCGCTTGGGAAGCCGGCTCGAGAACGGCGAGATGTCGTGCCAGTTGTTTACCGCCGATCCCCAAATCGGGATCAAGGACGTCGGCCTGGAGCTTGTGCGGTCGGGGTTAGCTCAGCGCCAGAAGGGTGAGGATTACCAATTCGGCTACAAGTACGGCGAGCTTACCAAGGCCGAGCTCGAGGCGCGCGAGGCCAAGCGCGGAATCTGGGCACCGACCCAGCCGAAGTGAGAAAGGAATCTCCTATGAAGCGAAAAGTTCATTTCTCCTTGTTTCTTCCCGTGGCTGCTTTCGCAGCGATGCTTCTTCTTGTCAGCTCTGCCGCACATGCCCAAGTTGCGGGACTGGCCGAGAGAAACATGTCGAAGATGGCGAACTACCAGAACGAATGCTCAATCATCAAGAACCCCACCAACAAGCTGCAGCTCTTCGCCATGTGCAATGACTCCACCGGAGGGCTGTTCGCAGCGCGCAGTATCGATGGTGGTTCAACTTGGGTCTATCCGGATCCCAGCAAGACCATCGCCAATGGCATCAATCCGAAGCTGGGCCCGGCGGCCTGCTGCGACCCGTCACTGGCCTGGGACACATTCGGTAATCTCTATCTCACGTACATCGATAACACTGTGAGCAACATCGAGACGCTTCTTAGCATAGACGGCGGACAGACCTTCACAACCCTGGCAACATTCGGTCCCGCCAGCGTTGATCAGCCCACAGTTACTGCAGATTCGGGTGAAGTGTGGGTGGTGTGGAACCAGGCCGGGCAAATGGTGGCGCGCGGGGCAGCTGTCACAGGCCTCAACACCGTCGGTGCTTTTGGCGCGTTGCAAACGATTCCAGGGACCACCCAGTGCAGCTTTGGGGACATTGCGATTGCTCCCAATGGCGCCGTGGTACAAGTCTGTGAGAACCCGAGCGGCGGTGCGGGACCGGCAAACCTCCTCGTCAATACTAAAGCTGATGGCCTTGGCCCCAATCCGTTCGCTGCAGCAGTCACGGCAACCGCGACCAATGTAGGCGGCTTCAAGCCCATTCCAGCTCAGAGCAGGCGAACAATTGACGCCGAAGCAGGTTTTGCCTATGACCGCAACATGGCCAGTCCTCACTTCGGGCGACTCTATCTTGTGTACACGGACGAGAACCCCATTGGGAGCAACAACACCGATATCTGGGTGCGCTTCTCGGACGACGATGGTGGGCACTGGAGCTCGCCCACAAAGGTTAACGACGATGCTACGACTCGCAGCCAGTTCCTGCCCAGAATTGCTAGTAATCGCCTTTCCGGTAACATCGCTGTCTGCTGGCACGATGCTCGAAACTCGGCCACGAACACCACGATGCAGGAATTCTGCACCATTGCTACGCCAACGGGCGCGTCGCCAACGTTTATGGCGAATGCCCAGATCAGCGCCGGCACTTCGGATGGAAATGGCTCCAACCCGCCCGTGGGTGGCCAGTTAGACATTCAGTTTGGCGACTACTCCGGACTAGCATATTTTCAGGGTTTGGCGCATCCTGCCTGGGCTGATGATTCCAACAGCACGGGTGACAATCCGGACGGCACCTCAAGGTACGACGCTTACACCAACAGCGTTACCGGCGGAGCCGCAGCCCATGAAGGCGATCCGCACCTAACCACGGTCAACGGAGTTCACTACGATTTCCAGGGCGCGGGCGAGTTTATTGTGCTGCGCGACTATGACGGCCTGGAAATCCAGACTCGCCAATCGCCCATTGCGACAACCTTTAATCCCGGGCCGGATGCCCACGATGGCCTGGCTACTTGCGTCAGCCTGAACACCGCTGTTGCAGCGCGGGTGGGAAAGCATCGTGTGACCTACGAGCCGAACCTCAATGGCGTGCCCGATCCCAGTGGTTTGCAGCTCCGTGTTGACGGTATTCTGAAAACCCTGGGGCCAGCGGGAATCAATCTGGGAGGTGGGGGTCGCATTGCGCGGACGTCAGCGCCGGGTGGCCTTGAAGTTGATTTCCCAGATGACAGCGTCATGTTCGTGACGCCGAACTGGTGGGCTTCACAGAGCAAGTGGTACATCAACGTGGATATGTCCCAAACTCCGGCCTTGGAAGGAGTATTGGGCGTCATCCCACAGAACAGTTGGTTGCCAAACCTGCCGGATGGCTCATCCATGGGGCCGATGCCGGGACCAATGAATCAGCGCTACGATGACCTGTACCACAAGTTTGCTGATGCATGGCGGGTGAAGAACAAGACCAGCTTGTTCGACTATGCGCCGGGCACCTCAACAGATACCTTCACCATGAAGAGCTGGCCGCTAGAGAATCCGCCCTGTGTGCTGCCGCAAACTAAGCCAGTGCAGCCTGGCAGCCAGTTGGTGGCGGAAGAAGCCTGCCGCCTGGTGGGCGAGGGTCCAAGGCATAGCGACTGCCTCTTCGACGTATTGGTCACCGGCAATCCGGGATTCGCTAAGACCTACGTGGTCTCTCAGCGAGTCCTCGCCGACTCAACCAGAACCACCGTGAGCGACGACAAAAATCCTACGAGGGATGATGAGGCGGTAACGTTCACCGCAACCGTGGTGCGACTGGCCGGCAAGGGCGTGCCCACGGGTAAGGTGGAGTTCATGGTGGGCGGCCGCATGGTAGGCAAACCAATAAAGCTCAATGCCAACGGCCAGGCGGAGTGGAAAACCGCGAAGCTTGAGCCAGGCAAGCACGAGGTATCGGCCAAATACACTCCCAGTTCGGGCAGTGCGTTCTTACCCAGCAGTAGCCCTGAGCTTGTTCAGGTCGTGAAGGGGCGCGATCATGACGGGGACCACGATAAGTACTGAGGCGGGAGAAGCTCATTGGCCGCGCAATCAGCGCGGTTGATGAGCATTGAAAAAGCGGGGCCTCGTTGTGCGCAGGCCACACTCGAGGTCCCACGCTACAGGATCATCCACTTGGGGCTAAGAGGAGTTTATTCCGATGCCAAGATATCGCATTTCGATTTCCAGCCGGAGCGGGCAGGCGATCACTGATCTGGTGCGCAAGTACAAAGTTGCCGTTCTCGACCACGGACAGCGCCGCAGTAAGGAAACCGGGTTTTCTGTCGATGCCATTGTCGAGGAAGCCGAGATCCAGCGCCTTCGCGATGCTGGTTATACGGTGCAGCAGCATGAAGATGTGGACGCTACCGGCAGAGAACGGCAAAAGGAAGTAGGACAAGGGAATCGCTACGGGAATCCCAAGCCTAACTGATTCTTATTTCTTCCGCGCACGTTAAGGAGGAATTTCTATGCCATACCTCAACGTCACCGAGGTGGAATCGGCTCTCGTGGTGGCGACATCGGCGCCTTATACCGGTTTCACCCAGCTGATTCCTCTGCCGAACCTGACCTGGGAGAGTCGCCAGTGCAACGCTATCAAGATTGCCAGTGGCAGCGATCCCGGCCGGCCGGGCATTTATTTTCTTGGTGGAATTCACTCCCGCGAGTGGGGCAGCTGCGACATTTTGATTAACTTCATTGAGCAGTTGGAGCAGGCTTATCTGAACGGGACCGGGATCACACTGGGTGGAAAAACCTTCTCCGCGACCGACATCCAGACTATTGTCAATAACCTCGATATTTACGTTTTTCCCCAGGCCAACCCTGACGGGCGGAATTACAGCCTAAATACGGAGGCGCTGTGGCGCAAGAACCGGCGCACTGCTGCTCCTAATTCAAACTCTGGATCATGTGTTGGCGTGGATGTGAACCGCAACTACGATTTCCTGTGGGACTTCAAAACTCTTTTTGCTCCAACTTCTACGGTTGCGACTTCCGCCAATCCTTGTGACTACCAGGTTTACGACGGGCCGAACGCATTCTCTGAGCCGGAAACTCAGAATGCGAAGTGGGTCCACGACAACTTTCCCAACATCGGCTATTTCGTGGACCTGCATAGCTATGGTCCGGACATTCTTTATAGCTGGGGCGACGATGACAATCAGAAAACCGACCCCACGCAGAATTTTCAGAACCCGGCATACAACAATGTGCGGGGAATTCTCGACTCATCGGGAAGTCCTGGCGCCGGATCTTACCGCGAATACATTCCGTCGGACGAGCTTTCCACCAGAGTTTCGCTGGCCAACGCCTTTAGTGCGGCCATTCAAGCCGTGCGAGGAACTTCGTACCTGGTTGAGCAGTCCGTCGGTCTCTATCCCACGTCAGGAGCCTCTGACGACTACTCCTATAGCCGTCATTTTGTCGATGGTAGCAAGCGTAATGTCATGGCGTACACGTTGGAGTGGGGCACCGAATTCCAACCCGCCTACACCGAGATGCAGAACATCATCGAGGAGATTACGTCCGGTTTGCTGGCCTTTTGCGTGTGGGTGCGTGACAGCATCGAAAGCTGCTCGCTGATTACTGATCGCAGTACGTTTGGCGAAGACGAGGTCAATGCGATGCTGCACATCACCTCGCCGGCGGAGGTGGAGGCAGCGTTCTACGTTGTCATCGATGGCTTTCGCCATGAGGAACTCGGCATCACTGCAGCCACGCTTGTGGGCGTACCGAACGTCGCACCCGGAATTGCTTTCGCTCCGGTTCTCAGCAAGATAACAGCAAAACCTACTGCGTGCAGCTGCGACGGCAATGTATTGGTCGCGGGCCCGCAAAGGTTTACGTGGACTTACAGAATCCAGTTCCAGGACACCAGCGATTTCACGGCCGAGGTATTGCCGGTGACGATGACTGCCTCGCTGACTACGACCACCGGCGTCAACCTGAGTGCGCCGGCGGTAATTACTCTCACGACGCAACCAAATCCGTACGAAATCGATGGTCCGACTTCCTGGCTTTCCGTGGACATGCAGGTCTTTAACTTGCTGCAAAACGGTTCGCTGCCGAGCACGCCGACTGTGGTACTGAACTCCGGTCCCAATAATTTCATTCAACAATTGCTAACTAAGTACAACGACCCGACTTTGCCGCGAGCGCCCAATCATCCTTTCGATCTGGACTTGGTGGCCAATGAGGCGGCTTCGTCGGTCGAGATTGCGGGTACCGTGGGCTCGCCGCCGGTACCGGTTTATGATTTCGCCGTCGCGCGTGTCCGGTATCGGGCCCTAAGCACGCCTGCGCCTAACGTCCGCGTGTTTTTCCGGATTTTTCAGGCCTCCACCACCTCCACCGACTTCCAGCCTATGACCACCTATTTGACTGGCGGTTTGGCTGGCACAAAGATTCCGCTGCTCGGAGTAGTGAATGGCGAAGTGGTCACGGTTCCATGCTTCGCCGAGACGCGTGTCGATCCGACGAAGCCGAATGGCCTGAATGCTCAGACCGACCCCCTGAATGTGGGACCTTTGGGCAACCCGATTCCGCCAGACAGTTCCGGAAATGAGGTACAGGTCTATTTCGGCTGCTGGCTGGACATCAACCAGAATGTTGCTGTATTGCCGGCATCGCCCGCTTCTGCCTCGGGACCTTTTTCGCCGGTCCAGTCCATCCAGCAAGCGATCAAGAACAAGCACCAGTGCTTGGTCGCGGAGATCAATCTCGATCCACCGGAGCCGCAAATTGCGACCGGCGAGACTCCTGCCACTTCCGACAAGCTGGCGCAGCGGAACTTGAATGTTATCGGCGTGGCTTCGCCTCATCTGGTGCCGCTGACCTTTGACATCAAGCCGACACCCCTTGAGCTGGCCGCAGGCCGGTTGCCGGATGAGTTGATGATTGACTGGGGCAATGTGCCTGCGGGTACAAACGCAACGATTTACCTGCCCGGTATTGGCAGTCAACGCATACTCAGCATGGCCGATGGGCTGTATTGGCATCACGGCCTGGCCAAGGTAGATGACCACACACTGGGTTGTAAGGCCGCCGGAGTCAGTTACATTCCGATTCCGCAAGGTACGGGATCAAACTATGCAGGACTGCTGACGTTGGAGCTTCCCGCTTCCGTAAAGCGGGACCAGCAGTACAAAGTTATAACCCGACAGATTACAAACGCTTACGGCGAAGCATTCGAGCCACAAACGGAAGTGGTGATAGCCGCCGCGCCGGAGGATGCGATTATTTGGCGCAAGGTCCTGGGATCGTTTCAAGTCACGATTCCGGTGTCGACCAGACAGGCGCTGCTCGAACCCGAGGAGCGGTTGCTATCAGTATTGCGCTGGATTGGCGAGTCGATTCCACACGGCAACCGCTGGCATGCCGTCTTTCGCCGCTATGTTGAACAGACCGCCATCCGCGTAAACGACCTGGGAGGCAATGCCAGCCAGATTGGTCCTTCTTCATCGGGTGACTGGAAGGCGTCAGGAAAATGCAAGACCCTGGGATGGATAACGTCGATTCTATTGGCGTTATGGCTGGCTGCCATCGGAGGCCTGGGAGGAATGCCGCTCATACCGATATTGCTGAGCATTCTTCTGATTTGCGCGGCGGTGGTGTGGGTGAGCAAATGCCATCCCAAGCTGTGCCGCTGGCTGAAGGTCGTGATGGCCGGATCCGGTATTGGAGTGGCAATACTGGGGGTGCTATGGCTTGCAGGAGTCACGAATCCGCAACTTGCGCCTGCCTTCAGCGGTGCCGTTATTCTGTTTGTTGTGTGCCTGGTAATTGGCTTCGTGAAGAAGTGCTTTTAGGAGTATCCGCGATCGACGAATACGTAGAAAACTCTCATGGCGAATGCTGCGAGAACACTACCTCGGAATCGAGATCGATGATGTTATTCGCAACTACACTCGTCTGATCGGCGACGAGCGCTGGATTGGCAGTTATCGGCTGCCCAGGAACTCGGTGGTATTGGTCAGGTAGAGTTCGTGGACCTTCTGATTGATCTCATCGGGCGTAAGGCCGGCGGCCGCCATGCAGTTGCGCATTTCATTTCGTTTGTTCGCGTCCACCGTGGTCCTGAGGTTTCCGTCAACGAACACTCGGACATCTGATCCCGATCTCATCAGCCGGTACTTGGGCATACCGCATTGTAAAGTGTGGTCCTCCGTGCTGGTGAGGTTTTATTTCATATCCTGTGGCTTGGCTCAATTCTGAATCTTCCCGTTCGGCCGGGATTGCGTGTGAGATGGCGATTTGCACTAAGCCGCTAGCGCGGCAGAGGTGTGCAGAGTGTTGATTGGGTAGAGTTCATGGACACCGGAAGGAGGTGTCTATGACCGAACTACGTCAACGCATGCAGGAAGAACTCCGGCTACGCAACTACTCCCCACAGACCGTCCGTGCCTATACCGCGACGGTCGCCGACTTCGCCCGCTATTTCCGTAAGTCGCCTGACCAGTTGGGCCCCGAGCAGGTACGCCGGTATCAGCTCTATTTGTTGAATGAGAAGAAGCTGGCCTGGCAGACCTTGCAGGTTCGCATGGCGGCCTTGAAGTTCTTCTACACGCGGACGCTCAAGCAAACCTGGTTCGACAGCGAGGTCGCCAAGCCGAAGGTGCACCGCAAGCTGCCCGTGGTCTGGAGCCGGGAAGAAGTCCGCGCCCTGCTCGATCGCACGGTGAACCTGAAGCATCGTGCTCTGCTGGCCACCCTTTACAGCGCCGGACTGCGCTGCCAGGAAGCCCTGGATCTGAAGGTCACCGATATCGACAGCCCGCGCATGATCATCCACATCCGCGCAGGCAAGGGAAACTTCCCGCGCCAGGTCATGCTCTCGCCCAAGCTGTTGGAGTTGCTGCGTATCTACTGGCGTTGGCACAAGCCCAAGGACTGGCTCTTTCCCGGAAGAATACCGAACCAACCGATGTATGCCACCGGGGTCCGCATAATCTGTCAGAAGCTGCGCCGCCAGTTGGGCATGGTCAAGCCGCTCAGCCCGCATGTGCTGCGCCACTCCTTTGCCACCCACCTGCTCGACGCGGGTACCGATCTGCGCACCATTCAACTGCTGCTCGGCCATCGCGACTTGGAGACCACCGCCCGTTACTTGCATGTCTCCGAACACCGACTCCATGCCACCGCCAGTCCACTCGACGATCTGCCGATCCGCGAGATCAAGACCTCGGATGGAGATGGTAGAAGAAGATGAGACCACATCGGCTCGAAGTAGCCGATGTCTTTCACGCTCACCAGAAAGAGTTCCTGCAACGCTGGGGACCGGTGGTTTCCCGCCAACAGCGCAAGGCTCTGCGTGACATCGGCCTGTGTCGTACCGCCGCCCTCGGCGCTCATCTGCAGCAGTGCGACACCTGTTCCTATCAGGACGTCAGCTATCTCTCCTGCCGCAACCGGCACTGCCCCAAGTGTCAGTCTACGGCCCGCGATCGCTGGCTCAGCAGGCAGGCGGCCAGTCTGTTGCCGGTGGTGTATTCGCACGTGGTCTTCACCCTGCCCCAACAACTGGCACCGCTTGCACTCCGCAACCAACGCTTGCTCTACGACCTGCTGTTTCGCGCTGCCTCCGAGACCCTGCTGCAGATCGCCGCTGATCCACGCCATCTCGGTGCCCGCATCGGAGTGCTCGCCGTACTCCACACCTGGAGCCAGAACCTGCGTCACCATCCTCACCTGCATTGCCTCGTCCCTGCCGGTGGGCTCGCCCACGACCATTCCCGCTGGATCGCCTGCCGACCGGGTTTCTTCCTGCCGGTGCGCGTGCTCAGCCGCCTCTTCCGGGGCAAGATGCTGGCCTTCCTCCAGCAGGCTTATCAGAAGGGAGAACTACGTTGTCTCGGTAACACCGCCAGCCTTTCCGATCCACGTCAGTTCCACTCCCTGTTGCGCCTGCTGCGCTCCAAGGAATGGGTCGTCTATGCCAAGCCACCCTTCGGCGGACCCGAGCATGTTCTAAAGTACCTGGCCCGCTATACCCACCGCGTCGCCATCGCCAACGGCAGGCTTCTGGATTTATCCAACGGCCAGGTACGCTTCCGCTGGCGCGACTCGAAACACAACAGCCGCATCCAGGTCATGTCCCTCGATGCGGTCGAGTTCATCCGCCGCTTCCTGCTCCACGTCCTGCCCTCGGGCTTCGTCAAGATCCGCCACTTCGGCCTGCTCGCTAACCGCAATCGCCGACGGGCACTCGCGCTTTGCCGACTGCACCTCAACGCTGCCGCTGCAGAGGCCAGCGCGATCCTCACTCAACCGCAGCAACAAGCTCTTCATCGCTGCTGCCCCAGTTGCAAGCGCGGAACCTTGCATATCATCGCCCGGCTCTCAGCTCATGCCCTGGCCAGCTACACAGCCCTGGCCTCCACTGGCCTACTCGACTCTTCCTGAACTCCACCTATGACTATGCGGAGATCAACTCGCAGGCCCAAGCTAACCAGTCCATCGCTGGTCGCAGCACCCTTGTGCTCAAAATCGCCTGCGCCAACATCCATCACCTCGGGCCTCGGATCAAGCACCCCGCAATCTCCATCGTCGGGGCCGTCTCTACCTCCCAACCATGCTGCCAAAGCTCCCCTTGCCATATCCCCGCAGGCCGCGAACCGCATTCAATCCCCATAGAGACGCGCTAGCGGCTCACTGCAAATCGCCCTATCGACAATGCTCCGCCTATCTCCATCGACACCACCCAAGTCCTGTCTGCGGAGCGCTGTCGATACGGCACTACGGATTTCTCGACAACTATCTGAGAACGCCCTGGAGAACTCCCGTAAGAGTCGCGGGTTCAGGTCCGACAATACCAGGAATGTGGCAGGAAGCAGTGCGAGCCTCTTGCGCCCCTATGGCGTTTCATAAAAACGCAGAGTAGCACCTCCGTGCTGCTCCCCGAGTAAGCCGTACCACGGGATGTCTATCTGATTTGGCGGCTGGCTACCGTCCGCACTTCTGATTAAGTCCACGGCTTCGCGACTGCGTCACATCTGTCTCGCTAGGACGAGATTTGTATTGTTTTGTACGAGTTCGAATAGTAAAGTTCTGCTCCTATCGTCGCGGGGATACACCGGCCGAATCCGCATCGGTAAAGAGCGAGCATTCGCCGAGTGTGACACTCCTTGAGCTGGTACAAGTTTGCTCAGAACAGGATGTAAGTTACAAGAAAAACTACTCATTACCACGACTGTGTCTAGGGCCCAAGACAACGTACATTGCGAAAGGGGAAGCATGAAGAAAATTGCTATGATTTTGGGATTGTGCGCTGTGCTGGCATTGTCCTCAACTGCGTTCGCCACAAGCCTCTGCACCATTGTGGCTTGCGTGGCTCCGAATGACAACATTGGTTGGGCCGGCTTTGGACCTCCACGCACGGTCTGGTCCACACCGCAGGGTTGGACTTCAACCCACAACTCTGGTGAGATAGGAGTAGTAGGCCCGACCAACTTTTCGTCCATGCAGCAGAGTGTGAGTTGGAACGGGAACTTCACTCCGGATGACTGGTTGATCTGGAACCAGGATGCAAACAACTTCATCGGCAACGCTGGCCCAATCGGCGTTGTCTTTAACGCTCCTGTTTCGGCTGCTGGCGCCCAGATCCAGTCTGATGTCTTTGGCGCATTCACCGCCACAGTATGCGACCAAAATTCTAACTGCTTCAGCGAAGCCGGTAACTCGAACGCGAATGGCGATGGCAGTGCCATCTTCATCGGAATCGCCAATGACCCCGGCATCGCATTCCTGACGTTCTCCGTGGTGGATGCCAATGGCAACAACGATGAAGCCATTGACACCGTCTTTTTCCACAATGGAACGGTCGTTCCTGAGCCCGGTACGCTCATGCTGTTGGGTACCGGCCTGCTTGGCGCTATCGGCTACGGTCGCCGTCGCCTCGGGCTGTAATTTAGTAGCGTGTAGTGCTAACTGAAAGGCGGGCCTGACGGCCTGCCTTTTGTTTTGCCCTGCGCCCGCAACTTTACAACGAGCTGAACCAACTCGAGGTCGAGTCCCGCATCTGCAGAAGATCGCGCCCGATATCGTGGGACTCACCCCTTACATCGTGTGTACGAAATGCGTGCTGACCACCTCTTTTTTGCTGCGGAGTAAACTGTACTGTCTTGACCCTGTTCGAAACCATGTGGTTTCGGCACACCGCGATTACGTACTACTTGCGCTGATATCAACAGCTATCTCTGAAAAACCGAGGAGCAGCGGGCGGGAGCCTCCAGTGAGTTGACCACGACGGATCGATGCCGCCCCCATCCCACGAATTGGCGGCGACGGTGCTGAAGCTATGCGGCGTCGGGCGTCCGCAGTCGCGACAAATCCGGCTGAGTCTGGCTGAGCAAGATCAGCTCATCGCCTTCGCACAACGGTCCCGCTTCCCCGCCAACCGGGTTGAGCGTCATCGTTTCACCGCGATAGAACCCGATGAGAAGGCACGCCTTCATGTTCGTGCGATCGGGCAGGAACACGTTTGCCGCTGCGACGAAATCCATCCCGACAAGTTGGGCAGGCACCGGCACCAGGTACATCTCGTTGGCGTCGCGCCGGACCGACAGCAGCTCTTGATAAACGCGCGTCATGCCATGAAAGAGCGAGGCACGCGCTATCAGCCGCAATCCGAAGTCGGCGGCCGAGATGACTTCATCGGCACCCGCCTTGCGCATGTGCGGCCGGTATTTTGGATCCTGGCACTCGGCCACGATGTTTGGCTGGCGCTCTTGCCCGCAAACGTTCTTGACGGCAATGCAGCATACGATGGTTTTTCCGTCGGCGTGCTGCTCTTGGCGGTCATCCGACAAGATGACGACGGAATGCGCCTGCGCAACCTTGGCGCGGCGCAGGATCACTTCGTTGGCTGGCTCACCTTTGACGATATAGACGTCGTTGAAGGCGGCGTCATCCTGTTTGTCAGGCAGCACGACTTCGTCGGGTTTGTCGTGAACGATCACGACTGGCCGCTTGTCGGTGACGATACCGCTGTGCACTTCGCGTATCCAGTCCAGTGCTCGCGGCGACCAGTTGCACAGCACCAGATGGTCAGACATTTCAAGATTAGTCACCTCACGACTCCTTAGAGAGCGTTCGACCAGGATCGACGCCACGCTGGCCGTGAACAAACCGGCCACGGCGACACCGACGACAAGCACGACGGAAACCACGAACCGTCCAACAGGAGTGTTGGGCGCGAAGCTGAGTCCGCTGAAGAGGGTGACCCAAACGTTCCAGAGGGACTCGCTCAACGTCTTGAACGCTGGATTCGTGCCACGCTCCGCGAAGTGGAGTACCGTGCCGCTAACGATCCAGATCACCACGACAGCGATCAGGACTTTCCAGACTTGGTGGCGGTTCCACGCCGTTAGCACGCTCAGCAATTTGTCGCGCCACGACGCCTTGTCCAGAACTCCGCCGCGCTCGCTCATAGCCGAGCCTCAGCGCGGGAGCCGTAACTCATGTCATTTTCCGTGTTCGAGGCTGTCACGATCAGGGCGAGCGGTATTTGTTTCTTATACTTGGCGCTCGCCAATACTGCGTCGCAGGTCATGCTTTGACGGACTTGGCCGCAGCGGGAAGCTTAGCACAAGAGCTCCGATTGCGGGAGACATGGACGAGGGGCAACAGGACCGTCGGTTAGCCAGAAACTGGCTCCAGCCTCAGTGCCGCGTTAGCTGTCGCGAAATCGCCAACTCGTATGTAATCCGGCTGAGCGTCGCCAATCGGGATAACGTACGGAATGGTCTGTTTGCACTCGAAATCCTGAGCGGCTGGTGTCGGCCCTCTTACCAGTTGCTCCTATTGCGTGTCTTGGGTTTACGAGCAAGGGGGCTCCACGAATTGCGCCTGTATTCGACGCAACGCTTATGAATCGCTAGCGCTCGGCTCACAGACGAGTGGAGGGTGCACGCTTCGTGCGCTTCTTGGAATCCACGCCAGAAGCTCCACTCGGAATGGCGGAAATGGTGGGTTTGAAAAACTCCCGCTCAGTCCTTTTTATGACGCCTTCAAGCAATCGTATGCAGGCCCTTTCCGCACCCCGATTCTCAAGATGCTTGCGCGCCCGCATGAGCTTATACACACCCTCGGCATACGCCAAAACCTCTTCACGACTTCTGGTCGGCATCGTGTTCTCCTCGACACAACGTAGAGGAAGGGCGCGATTCGCAAACTCTATCATGCAGAATGTCGACACGCCAAATGTGATAGTAACTCCTGATATGCGCTTTACTGCATCACGGCGCAATGCGCCCGAAAGCTAAGTTGCTGCGTTTGCGGGGCAAATGCAACTTGATGCATTCCTGGTGCGCCCTTGGTCAATGAGATTAAGAGTCAGTTGCTCAGGCACCGAAGGCTCCCCTCCGTACTGTGCCGAAAACAATCCTTGAAGACGGACGTCAAACCCTTGATTTGATTGAGCCAGACCAGCGGTTTTCAGCGGGGTTCGAAACCACAGGGTTTTGGCTCTCCGGTTTTCCAGGCTTCGACTCGGTGCCGACCCTCCAGGCACGTCGGCTGGGCAATGAGGGTCAAGACTACTTCCGGACTGTTGGTGAGCCACCCGCAATCGGTAGCAAAACCTCCGACAAGCCGACTTGAACGAAGCCGTGATACGGCGGACGCTTGCGCGTGTTTCTGAAGCGACATTGTGAGAGCCGGGGCTAACTTGGGACGCAGAGAAGGAGGAACTCTCTGTGACCCATCTACGTCAGCTTATGCTTGAGGAGTTGCGACGCCGCAACTTCGCCGATACCACCATCCGCTCGTACCTCCACGGGGTGGAGCACTTCAGCCAGTACTTCCGCCGCCGGCCCGATCAGCTTGGCCCTGAGGACATTCGCAAGTACCAGGCGATGCTCTTCACCCAGTTGAAGTTCAGTCCCAACACTGTGATCCTACGGTTGGCTTCGTTGCGGTTCTTCTATATTCACGTGTTGAAGCGCGGTCTTGCGGAACCCATCGCGAGGTGAGTTTCGAAGCGTAGGCCGGAGGCATCAGTGGGCGGGGTGATTGAGCTTCGAAAAACGCCAGATCAGGATGCCGACTCCCTGACGAGTAGGAGGAAGGCAACACGGCAGCTGCGTTATCGCGAGTGGCTGTCCGGTCCTGCGTAGTCTAAGAACCCGCGCACGCTGAGAAACAACATGCACGAGAACCGGGAGATCTCCAGCGCGCCTTCGGTAATTGACGAAGGCCGGTCCGTGAAGGCACATAGCCGCACGACGGACACGCACGCGCTGGAGAAGTCGGACTGCGCCGTAGTACCTGTGAACCGACCGAACAAGGGAGGGCAACTTCCTGCGGAGGCCGGGGAGGGAAGGGTGCAGCTGGAGGCGAACATCGTTCAGGCGCACATGCTCCTGACTCTGAGCAGGGATATGCATGTTCCAGCGTTTGGACGGTGTGCGTGAAGCCAACCGCTGTCTGTGGGTTGCCCACACGCCATTTGTCCTTCAGAAGAGCCGTATGCGTAAACGCGCTCGTACGGATCTGTGCGGGGGGCGATCAGCGATGATCGTCCCTACCGCGACCATGTGAAGAGAACACGTACATAATACTTGCCGACTTCCCAGTACTAATCCGGTACTTCCTTGCTATGGATACAGGAATGGCCGGTCTGCCTGGCTTCTCCAGAAGTAACCGAGAATGATCACACTGGCGACTGCCGCGTAGGCACACCACAATGAGGTGAATGCGTATCGCTTGACCTCCATGACAATCAGCAGTATCGCCAGGTTTGCCACACCAAAGATCACCATCATCTTGATCTTCGAGAAAAACAGCGAACCGCAAGTTGCAATCACATAGAGCAGTGCGACAGCTGTGTTGTTGGTCGCTTGATTGATGTACACGATACTGTTTTCCTTGACGAAGAGCTGTAGTTGGAACGCCGTCAGCGCCCACAAGATATAAAGTGTAGTTGCTCCACCGAGGATGAGGAACGGCAGCATCCGCCTGCGGCTCGTCGCGTTCGGCTCGAACAGCAGCACACTCAGCGGCAGCAGGAAAGGCAAGAGCCCCTGTGCATAAAGCATGAACGCCGCGCCCATGTCGTGCGCCACCGCAGGGGAAAGAATTCCGTCCAGCCCCAACCAGACAAATCCCTCGATGAACTGATGAACGGCGAATAGCACGGGCAATGATGCGAAAAGCAGCTCACGCCTGTGCTTAACCTTCGTCAAGGTGACGACGCCGACTGCCCCCAGAACTCCGCTGCCTACAAAGTTTGCTGTCGCTGAAAAACACATGGCTCGTTTTTGTCCCTTGCGAGGATTACATTTGCAGCCGCGAAACACAAAGCATTCTTGCTGTTGTTACGCTGAGTGGGGACGCGGGAATGGACTGACGCTGACGCAGGGAGCTCTTCGGCATTGGAGTTTATGAATTCCATCGGCAATTAACCTCCTCACCGAGAACATCGGTGACGCGAATCACAGACGTTAAATCTGCGGTTGACGATACTCAAAATGTACGGCAATCCGGGGTTCAAATGGCCTCAGAAAAGGCTGAAGACTCCATTTAACCGTTCGAGGTGAGGAGTGAATACGTACCCTTGCAGTAAAACTTACGCCAGGAAGTTAGTCGAGGCGGCTATGTCGGGTCTCAGCGAACGAGAGGCTCCTGCCAGTCACAAACCGCCCGTCAGCCTGATTTTGAGATGCCTGATGGGAGCCGCATTAGGTACTTGGGCAGATACGTATCTACTTAAGCGTCCCGCTCGGTTTTCACGAACAACGATTTACGCCGGCGTCGGCGTTCTGACGACGCTGGCCTGGGAAACAAGAAACATCACTGGGGCGATGGCCCGTTCTGCCGCCAACGAAATTGGCAAAGTTCGGGACGAACGTTGGCTCGAAATGAATCCGATCGATTACGCCTGAGTGCTTGCCGCCCGAACAACTCAGCGGAGGCCTGCGATCCGGCGCCATGGTTGCCGGAACCTTCAGCTATTCGAAGTACACCAATATTTGGCCGGGCTTTACCGCATCTCCCGGCGCCACTGCGATGGATTTAATCGTCCCGGCCGATTGAGCGGTGATCTTGATTTCCATCTTCATAGCATCTAGAACCAACAGGAGTTCAGCGTTTTCTACTTGTTGGCCTGCCTTCGCGTGCAGGCGTGCCACCACACCAGCCAAGGGACTGCGGGACACCTTAGCTTCGTTGAGTTGTGAAGAACCAGGTTTGGAGAACGTCGGCAGGACCGAAGACTGAACCGGATCGGCCGCTTGCGACTCGGTTCCGGACACTTGGTCAGTAGCCTCAACCTCGACTTCGTACGACCTGCCGTCGATAATGATTGTTAGCTTCAACGGATTGGACCTTCACGATGGAAGTGCCCGCTAGACCCCGCAATTACACCTGGTCCTTCGAACATATCACCGGCCACGCTGCACCAGGTTATGCGAGGTGTGAATAATGTCGCGGCCTTGTCCGGCCCATGAATTGGAGTTCTCTTGCGAGGTCGACGTCAGCTTTACCGAAACGATGCGAACTCGTTTGCCTAGGAAAGCTGTTGCGGCTGTTTGAATCACAGCGATGATCTCCGGCGTGATGCCCGTGTAAGGATCAATTGCGGCGGCACCGATCGCAGGTTTTGCAAGTACATAAAGCGCGGGTTGCGTAACGTCGTCACCGTCTGTCTCGGCCTGGTCTTGATTAAGTGAAATCATTTATGACCTCATGCTCTTAGAGCGGAATCAGACCATGTTTCTTAGGTGGTCGAAACTCGCGCTTCGTATGCAAGCTTTCGAGGGCTTGGGCCAGATATCTGCGAGTCTGGGCGGGTTCAATGACGTCATCGACCAGTCTACGGCCTGCGGCCACGAAGGGATTGGCGAAAGTATTTCGGTACGAGTCGATCAGTTCCTGTCGGCGCAGTTGACGGTTTTCCGCTGCATCGATTTCTCTGCGGAACACGATCTCGGCAGCGCCTTCGGCGCCCATGACCGCTATTTCGGCGGTGGGCCACGCTATCACCCGGTCAGCTCCCAAGTCTTTGCAGCACATGGCAATATAAGCGCCGCCATACGCCTTACGCAGGACGATCGTTAGCTTTGGCACCGTAGCCGCCGAGTAGGCAAACAAGATCTTGGCGCCATGACGAATAATTCCGCCATACTCCTGATCAACCCCAGGCAGGAAACCGGGAACGTCGACGAACGTCAACAAGGGAATATTAAACGCATTACAGAAGCGCACAAACCATGCGACTTTGTCCGAGGCGTCGATGTCCAACACTCCCGCCATGACTGCCGGCTGGCTAGCCACAATACCCACTGGCCTCCCCTGCAATCGCGCGAATCCGATTACGACATTGGCTGCGAAGCCGGGCTGAAGCTCGAAGAAATCCTGGTGGTCCACCACGCGCCGGATCACTTTCCGCACGTCGTAGCTGATCTTGGGATCAACTGGCACCAATTGGTTCAACTCAGGATCGTCTTCGATCACACTCTCGTGAGGCAATCGCGGTGGGTCTTCCAGGTTATTCGCCGGCAAGAAACTTAGCAGCCGACGGCAGAGCAACATCGCTCCTTCGTCGTCCTCCGCGATGAGGTGTATGACGCCCGCGCTGTTCATTTGCGCTGCCGGACCACCTAACTGATCAGCCGTTACCACTTCGCCGGTCACTTGTTTAATGACCTGGGGCCCGGTGATAAACAAGTGCGCGCGCCTGGTCTGAATAATGAAGTCAGTGAGCGCCGGGCTGTAGGCGGCGCCGCCCGCGCACGGGCCGCAGATGATGGAAATCTGCGGCACCGTACCCGAGAGCATCACATTGTGGTAGAACACCTTGGCGTATCCCGCGAGGCTGTCGATGCCTTCCTGGACGCGCGCCCCGCCGGAATCGTTGATGAAAACAAACGGGCTGCCCGTGTTTAGAGAAAGCCGCATCGTATCGGCGATCTTCGCGCAGTGCATCTCTCCCGCCGCGCCGCCTAGTACCGTAAAGTCTTGACTGGCGAGATGCACGGTCCGATGATCAATCTTGGCGGAGCCAGTGACCACTCCATCCGCCGGGACTTCTTTATCTGTCATGCCGAAATAGGTGGAACGGTGCCGGGCAAAAAGCCCGACCTCCTGGAAGCTCCCTTGATCTACCAAGTGGTCGATTCGTTCCCGAGCTGTGAGCTTGCCCGAGGCATGCTGCTTGTCGATTCGCTCTTTTCCCCCGCCGGCCTCGATTTTGGAGCGCTTTTCGCGAAGGCTCTCGATTCGGGCTTCGATCGTATTTTCGGTCGGCTTCACCGCTTCAGTTGCCATAAATATGTACTCCCATTTCGCCACTCTGGTAGGGCACCGCGGAACGGCTAAACCTGCTTTGTGCGTGTCGCGGACCTACATGTGATAGCCGCCGTTTACGTTTAGTTCCTGACCGGTGATATAATCCCCGTCGGCAGCCAGGAAAGCAGCAGCCTTGGCAATTTCCTCCGGCGTGGCAAAACGCCCGAGCGGAATCTTAGCCTTGATCTGGGCGGCAATTTCTTCCGGAATCGCGTCGACCATTTCGGTCGAAGTGAAGCCTGGGGCAATCGCGTTGGCAGTGACATTGAACTTGGCGAATTCCAGCGCCAGCGTCTTGGTGAACGCGATGATGCCACCCTTGCTTGCTGAGTAGTTCGCCTGCCCAAATGCTCCCATCTGGCCCACCACCGAGCTGATGTTGATGATCCGTCCAAACCGCTGGTTCACCATCGCCGGCACCGCGGCGCTGGTGCAGTAAAAGGTTCCGTTCAGATTGACGTTGATGACCGCTGCCCAATCGTCGTCGGTCATCTTGCGCATCGAGCGATCGCGAGTGATTCCGGCGTTATTCACCAGAATGTCAAGCCGTTGCCACTTGTCGAGCACTTCCTTGACGATGCGCGCGGCTTCGCCCTTCTTCGCCACATCGCCCTGGACCAGCAGACACTCGCCGCCGATTTCCGCGATCTCCCCGGCTGCGCTCTCCGCATACTTGACCTCCGATCGGAAGTTCAGCGCCACCTTCGCCCCGCGGCGGGCGAGTTCCAACGCGATCGCGCGCCCAATGCCACGCGATGATCCGGTTACAAGTGCCACGCGTCCGACGAGAGATGTCGCCTGGAAGTTTCCGTTGCCTGAGGTAGTGTTTGCCATTTCTAAACTCCTGTCTTCCGCATTAATGTTCACAATCGCGGGATCGACCCGCATGACTACATAGCCTCCCACGGCACCCGCGCCAAATCCCGGCGCGAAGATCCGCATGGGACGGTCAATTCTTCCCTCTCGAACAGCGTCATACACGGCCATGAGAATGCTGGCGGAGGATGTATTGCCGACGTGCTCGATGTTGAAGAAGATCTTGTCGCCTGGAATTCCGGCGGCTTCCGCTAGCGTGAGGACCATGTTCTTGTTAGCCTGGTGCGGTACCACCAGATCGATTGCGTCGATGAGTGACGCCGCTGCTTCCGTTAGGGCTCGGAAGCGTCGCCAGCTCACCCATCATCTCCTTCAAATATCGAGTTACCAAAGCCTTGACCTCAGGCCCATAGACCGTAATGTTGTTATCGAACTCGGGATTTGGCCAGATGATCGAGTTCACCTCCGACCATGGCCCGCTGGCATAGGTCTGGAAGACCTCGACGTCGGAGGGCGTCCCTTGGGGCGCGGGAGCGATTACCATGGCCGCGGCGCCATCGCCAAAGATCATCCGCGAAGTCCGAACCGTGCCAATCTTGTCGGAGAACTTTTCCGCACAGACGAGTAGGACGGGCCGTTCAATCTCCTGCAAGAGTCGTATGGCCTCAGCAATGCCATAGGGCATACCTGCGCAGGCCGCGACGATGTCGCTGGAGTTGTGGGTCTGCAGCAACCCAAGTTCGCCCGAAAGCCATGTGGCCATCGAAGGTATCAGCTTGGTGCTGGTACAGGTGCAAAACAACACTGCGCCAATCTCAGCAGGCTTCCGTCCCGACTTCGAAAGCGCTCTCGTTGCGGCAGCGAGCGCCATTTCCTCCAGCGGCAGTTCGGTGTAACACCGCTCCTCGATCCCGGTTTTCTCGGAGATTTCCGTAGCGCTCATGCGTGACCAGCAGTACGCATGGTTGCGAATGAGGTCAGCATTTGTACACGGCACTTCGCCCATATACGTGGCGATAGCTTCAATCCTCGGCAAGACCGCGAACCGCTTGCTCACCTCTACCGGCGGGTATGGCCTAATGGGTTCGCTCAAGGCCAGCGTGTCGATTCGGGCCGGACGCCGCGGCGCTTGCCGAACTCTCGGCCCCCAGTTCTCGTCCTGCTTCACGCGCTGGATGAACTGGTACACCTCATGGCTTCGCGGATAGAACGCAACCACATAATCGTCATCCTTCAGTTTTCCAATTTCGACCTGGGAGCTGGTTGCCGGGTCCCAGGGGTACTGGTTATGAAGAATCATGGATTGCCGCATCAGCGCTTCCAGTTCGGGCTCAGGATGAAGGGAATCGATCACGTCCTGGTGGTTGTAGCGCAGGTAATCGGGATCGTAGGTCGTCAGGTGGCGCGTGAGATTCTGCCTGGTTCGACATTGCCTCCTGCACCGTAGGCCGGATTGGCCGCAATTCCCCACCGCTGCTGATCGAGTTACGAAGCACATTCACCAAGATTTGAAACGCCCGGTCCTCCAACTCCTCGTCCCATGAAGGAGGCAGCTCCGAATAACCGGCCTCGATTGCAGTCGCAACCGCGGAGGAATCGCGCGCTTTGTAAACAGGCAGAAACACATCGTCCCTGTTCCGCGGAATATCCGCCCACCGGGTAGGTCGCTTTTCGTACATGGTGAAGGTGTAGCGATTTACCCAGAAGCGGTTCAACACCAAGTCCCGGCAGACCTCGTAGCGGTTGCGGTATTCACCGGCTTGCAGTCGCCCGGCAATTTCCACATCGGTTGGAGCTTTCTCTCCGAAGTCCCTGCGGATTACCGCTGCAAACTGCTTTTGCCCTCTGAAGACAGAAAAGTCCAGCTCGGGGAAAAAGTTCCCCGGAAATACGATGCGTCCGTGCGAGTTGATTACGAAAGGCTTTAACAACATTGCCTACCTCTAATTTTCATCACTGATTACTTCCAGCTCTTATGACCAGTGGGTTCGGGAACTGGCGAAAACACTGCTTAAGACTGGCGGGCCTGGGTTGCCCAAACGTTGATAAAATTTAAGTTGTGCTACGCACATGCGACGGTGACACTAGGCCGCTAGCAGGTGTGATTTGCATCACAGCTTATTCGCCTTGGGAGGCATTACACAGATTGGAGTGGCAAGGACGAGCTATTCTCAGAGGAGCAATAACGAGGGGATTGAACGGGACGATGGTGGCCAGTGTTCTACTGACCGACGTATTCAATTTCTGGTCGCTAGAGTGTGGGTTCTCGAGCCTGCTGCTTTAGCCTTGTTCAAGCAGCTCGCCCGTCATCGCGAACGCGGGGCAAGCCAGCCGTTGATGTGCGGCCAAGTGTATTTGGCAGCGCCGCTACCCGCCATGATGCCGATGTGGCCGCCCGAAATCCGAAATAGTTCCTTGTCGGCGCTGTTGACCTTCGACATGATGGACTCGGACTGGCAGCCCGGGGTAATGTGATCGCCTTCAGCTATTACTGTCAATAAGTTCGCCTTGATTCGGCTGACATCGACGCGCTCACCGCGAATCATCAGCTCTCCGCGCATCAAGCGGTCGTTCCGGTATAAATCGACAATCAGTTGCCGAAACACGCCGCCCGCCAGTGGGACGTTGTCCGTGACCCACGTGCTCATGGCGTGCCAAGCCTCCACGACCCGAGGATCATCCAGGTTGTCCCACAGCTTAACGAAATTGCCGACGTAGTTCTCGACCGGCTTCAGGGCCTTAGCACCGTAATCGATCATTTCGCCGGGCATATTGCCGAATGTGCCCAGGACTTTCTCGACGTCGAAGTAACGCTCATCTGTCCAGCGCGCGAACGTGATTTCCTGTTTGTTGGAAAAGTCTAGTGGAGCTGTCAGCAGGATCAGGTTCCGCAGGTCTTTGTCGCCTCGCAGAGCGGCGTAGATCGTAGTGAGGATCGCTCCGATGCACCACCCAAGCAGGCTGAATTCTGCGCTGCCGGAGACTGCCTTCATCTTGCGAATCGCCCGCGGCATGTAATCCAGCGTGTAGTCGTCAAACTTCAGGTTCTTGTCTTCCGGACCGGGCGCTCCCCAGTCGAGCAGGTACAGATCGTAGCCCTGGTTGACCATGTACTCCACAAAGCTGTGTCCAGGCCGCAAGTCGAGAATGTAGGGCCGATTCATCAGCGCGAACACCAACAACAGCGGAACAGGATGGCGCTTTTCTTTGGGGACAACTGGCACGTAGCGGTAGAGCTTCGCCTTATTGAGTGTCCAGATCAGTTCCTTGGGCGTTTGGGCAATGGCCGCCTTGGTGGTCATGACTTTGGTGAGTCGCTTCAGTTGTTCAACTGCATCGGTTACTGGATCGGTCATCACCGCAGTCTCTGCCATTTACTTCTTCCCCTTCTTGGCGGCTTTCTTGGCTACCGCTTTCCTGGCCGCCTGGTGTGCTCGTCTTAGGTTCCGGGCGCCAATTGGACGCAACCGACGCAATCAGGTTACGGATCGAATCGAGCTTGGCATCCATGTCGTCAAGCCGCATCTCGATATTGGTCATGCGCTCGGCAATCGAGACCACGTCGGCCCTAGTCGGCATGGAGAGCTGTTCCAGCGTCTTGAGCATCGCTTTTTCGACGGCTTCTCGGAAGGGTGCGGAAGCTGTGAGATAGGTATCGAGCATCATCCCTGTCGCTTGAGCATAAGCCTCGGTGTTGACCATATCCACCATGGTCTTGGCCCAGGCGTCCAGGTAGACGTCACGCATCCCACGCCACGGCTCCATGGGATCGAACGGTTTGGCGCCCTTTGTCTCATCGCCCATTAGCGGCTCCTTTGCAAACGACGATACACCTTGAGACAGTCACGAGGATACCCGCGTGGCACGCCGAACACGCGTGCGACGGCTTCGCGACTGCCTCACCCATACCCGACGCTGATCTTATGCGTTGACTACAGCAGCCATCGACTTGCTGGCCGCGTCCAGAAACGATCTCTGCGCTTCGATCAGAGTGTTGGCTCCCTGCTGGAAGGTTTCTACGACCTGCACCACAGGACCGCCCACGGGCGCGAGCTGTTTCTTGGTGGTCTCACAGATCGCTTTGTTCTGCTGCGCTGCGAATTCCAGTACCTTCTTTTGTGCTGCCACGGAACGCTCGACTGACGTCCGCAGGCTGGCAGTCGCTTCGCCGGCAATCTTCGAGTAGGCTGATGCCCGCTCTTGACCGATCTTCACAGCAGACTGGCTCTGCTCGACCGCCAGGTCGATCGCGCTCTTGCAGGTCTCGACGTAAGTGTGGACTGCTTGGCCAGCCATCTCGAACACGACGGTAGGCGCGGCGACGGGGAAGAGACTGAAAGTCTTCTGCCAAGCGCCCATCCACTCGGCGGTTTGCTCCGCAGCCAGTTCCAGCGACTTCTTCTGCAGCTCGGCCACTTGCTCAACTCCGTTCAGATAAAGCGGAGTGAAAGCGTCCATCAATTCGGTCACTTGGGCGGCGCCGTTGGCTGGCGAGACCTTCTTGCTTGACTTGGAGGTATTAGGCATGGTCTGCTCCTTCTGTGTTGCGATTGTTACGTTATTTGCTGCAATGTATGTTGCACTGCAACATAATTGATTATGGCTCCTGTTCGCCCACTTGTAAAGGTCTAAATGAGAAATAAATAAAAAATTCGCCCCAGCCGCTGGTGATCAAGAAGTACGAGAACCGAAGGCTATACAACACTTTGACCAGCCAGTACATCAACCAGGAACAGGTAGCCCAATTGGTACGCGATGGGCACGACGTTCAGGTAATCGATGCCGCGACCGGCGAGGACATCACCCGCCTCATCCTGGCACAGATCGTGCTCGAGGACGCCAAGACCCCCGACTCGGTCTTTCCGCTGGATGTGCTGCGTCAGATGATCGTCGCTTCCGGCAAGGCCACACAGGACAATGCCCTGCGTTACATGAAATTCATGATGGATATCTACCAGAATGCCTATAGGGCACTGCCCTCGCCAATGAACCCGTTCGAGATGATGGGTGGTCGCTGGGCCCCACCTCAGGCCAGCGAGGCGGCGCCACCGAGCTCCACGTCGTCGCGAGCGCCTGCAACCCCCAAAGCACGTCGGCAACAGGGCAAGGATACGGACGGCGCGCCACGCGAAGATGTCGGTGAACTCAAACAACGCATCGAGGAATTGGAAGCGGCGCTCTTACGGGGAAGGCCCAGCGAGAAAACCCGACAAACGAAATCTCGCCGCAAATCTTGACGCACTGCGGCAAAGGCGCTAGTCTCTTAGACGCCCCCATTACCAGAAGCATGAACCTGAACCCCTTCCAACAGTTGCGTTCCTCCGATACCGATCAGCCCATAGGTGCACCGATGCCACTCTCTGAGAAGTACTCTGCCACCGAAGCCCCATCTCAGCCTGTTGAAGTCACGTCCGCTTTAAATGTTCCCCAGTCACGCGACGACGCTGTCCATGACCCGACAACCTTCCACGACAGCCGCCGCAAGGCCCGGCAGGAAGGTTTGCGCGGGAAAGTCGTCATCATCACAGGCGCCGGAGCCGGCATCGGCCGGGCTACTGCGCTCCGCTTCGCCGAAGACGGCGCGCGCATTGCGGCTTGGGACGTTTCCGATCAGGCAGCAATCCAGTTGGAGTCGGCCATCAAGTGGGCCGGAGGCGAGGGTCATTTTCAGGCAGTCAATGTGGCCAGTACAACCGCGGTCGAGGCTGCCGTCGCCGCGGTCGTAGAACGCTGGGGCACGATCGATATCCTCATCAACAATGCCGGCATCGTTCGTGACGCTCAGTTAGTAAAGTGGAACGGCAATGGCCCGCAATCTACCATGACGGACGAAATGTGGGACTCAGTAATCGGCGTCAACTTGAAAGGCGTTTTCCTCTGTACCCGCGCCGTCGTTCCGCACATGATTAAGGCCGGCGGCGGAGTGATTCTGTGCGCCGCCTCAGTCGTCGGGCTTCTGGGAAATTTCGGACAGACTAACTATGTCGCCTCCAAGGCAGGAGTTATCGGAATGACTCGCACGTGGGCGCGCGAACTTGGAAAACACAAGATTCGAGTGAATGCTGTTGCTCCCGGCTTCATTGCGACGGCTATGGTGAAGGCAATGCCCGAGAAGGTACTCGATTCCATGGTGGCCCACACTCCGATCGGGCGCATGGGAACACCGGAAGACGTTGCCAACGCTTACGCCTGGCTTGCATCCGACCAAGCCAGCTTCATCCATGGAACCGTGCTCTCCGTGGATGGTGGAGTGGTGATCGGAACTTAGCGCGGGATACAACCAAGGGACGCGACCTTCTAGCTTACACACCGCTCACCTGCGCCTTTCATCTCTCCAGAACATCTTTGCCGAATTGCCTTACGACTAAAGTGTCACGCATCAAAGTCTGGCACCGAACCGACACGGCATGCCGACGGTCGTAGTCTCGTCAATAAGCGGGCAAGTTCAAGAGCGACGCCGGATTTATGGAGACAAATTCAGCTGTTACCTTTGCACATCGTTATCTAGATAATGGAAAAACAGAGTCCATCTGCTTGAAGTGTTTTCGTACTGTCTGCCGGTGTGAGGACTCCAAGCAGGCTCAGGAAGAAGAGAGTAAGCACGTCTGCTGGTCCGACTCTAGGCCAGCGCCATTTCTGTTTTCAGCCTAGAAAAGTGCTAGCGTTTGTCAAAGCGCTGGCGACAGAAGACAGGGCGTCCGTCGTGGTCCATCGCATGCCCAGCGCAAAGTAAAGCTCTGCCACTGTAAGTGTTGATAAATCGCCAATTCGCCTGCGATCTAAGCTAGTAAACCTTCAGCTTGCGACGAACCGCGAGATGATCTCACCGGAGGGTGAGCGGTGCCGCAGGACAATCCTGATGAAACCAGTCACAGCGAACATCTAGCGACTCGAAATAGCGTCGCAGCGGACATCCAATGGAGAGTCCGCAACACAAGCATGAATTGGCCGATTCTTTTCGTTGTATCGCTCCCAGCGGTGCAAGTTCATGACCGGCTTGCGAACCTGGAGGTATTGCATTACCAATGCCGAACACGTCTTGACCTCTTCCTGCCCCAGTGGCCTTTGTAAACTACTGGCCTGGTAGGCCCCCCGAGCGAAACAAGAAATCAAATTGGCATCCCACGACGGGAGGGAGGGCCGTCATCTGCATACGACTACGCAGTTCGAATTCCCGTCGCGGGGCGTCATTACCAAAGCACGTACTCAACTGGAGACCCGGGTCTGAACAAACACAAATCGGAATGGCTTTCCTCCGCCACTTCGATCGAGATGTAACGGTCTGCGTTGAGCGTCACGAGACAATAGTTGCAGCTACTCTCCGTTTCGGATCGACGAGTAAACTTCGCAAGCTGAGGATCAGGGGTTTTTAGGGCACTCATCGAACACTCCCAAGAATCAACACGATTCAGATCTTCAACTCCGGCGAGCCCTAGACCATTCGTCGTTTGCAAGATATCCGAGCTAAAGAACGGCGGCAGTGACCGTGGTCACCCGGCAACGTGCGTTAGCGTCAAGAACTGTGTGGGCGACAGAGATCAGCAACATGTCCCTTGATCTACCCGAAGGAGAAGGTCACGGCGGCTTGTGATCGGTGCACTTGTAGGCAGTGATGGCCAGTGTTCAGCTAACAAGTAATCCGGCGTGAGAATCTCGGAACTTTCGCAGATAGCCTGCGTGGCGGGCGATTAATAACGCTAAGCCGAAATTGCAACCACTTGCCATGCAGTGACCCGCGCCTCGTCAGGCAGAGACAAAGCACGAACGGGCTAATCGTGGGAACGGCAGGAGGTCGCCTTGATTACTCCATACGGACTGGAAATTACGGAAAGCTGCCTGGCGTGCAAGATGCGCTCGGCTGACATGTTTTATGGCCTTTCGCCAGATGCCTTGCAATCCCTCGAGGCCATCAAACAGGCAATTGCATATCCCAAAGGAGCCGTTCTTTTTGTGGAGGGTCAGAATCCCCGAGGGATTTTCCTTCTCTGCAAGGGGCGCGTAAAGCTTGCCCTTTGCTCTAGCACCGGCAAGACTCTGATCATGAAGGTTGTCGAGCCGGGAGAAGTCCTGGGCCTGAGCGCCACGATTAGCGGCAAGCCTTATGAGGTGATGGCCGAAACCGCTGAGCCCTGCCAAATCAACTTCGTTCGACGCGACGATTTCTTGCGCTTTCTGCGACAACACACCGATGCGGGATTGCGTGTCGCCGAACAACTAAGCAGCAAATACATTTCAGCCTGCCGTGATATCCGAGCCCTCAGCCTTTCACACTCGAGCGGCGAAAGAATGGCCAAAGTGCTGCTCGACTTGAGCCAACGAAATATTGAAATGGGCAAGGCACACAAGCGTTTGCGCTTAACGGTAACGCACGAGGAGATTGGACAGATGATCGGTACCTCCCGCGAGACCGTCACCCGTCTTCTCGGCGTATGGAGGAAACAGCGGATCGTCCAGAATGATGGGTCAATACTGATGATCCGCGATATGGCTGCACTGAAGGCAATGGCGGCCGGCTAATGACAAGGGCGATTTTAGGTCGGACAATATCGGCAACGGGTAGTTAGCCCCGGCGCTTTCTTGGTTGGATGTTATTGCAATAAAAGACGCTGGACGGCTATCGCAGCAAGTTCCCCAGAAGTCTCGTTCTGGTCCATCACTGTATCGAGCAGCTCCTGCTGGGGCACATGTCCTCGGAGCCGGTTTCTGGCCAATTTCGACTCAGACCGGCCCTTCCACAAGGATAAACATGCACCTGTGACGCACGTCCTAGTCCCATCTGCCAGGCTCGCTTATAAATACACAATTTCTGAATTGTGCTGCGACGTCGGATTCTGGCCGGCATTTTTACGCCCGGAGGTGATGTATGAAGGTTGCACTCATCGGGGCCGAGCTGGAAGAAAACCTTGGCTTGCGCTACATCGCGTCTTCCCTGGAGAGCAAAGGCCACACAGTGGCCATTGTCCCCTTCAACTCAGAGCAGGACACCGAATCGGCCATACGTCAGAGTCTGGCGTTCGGGCCGGAGATTGCCGGTTTGTCCATGATCTTCACCTCAAGGGGGCGTGAATTCTGCCGATTTGCGGAACACCTGCGCGAGGCAGGCTACGAGGGGCACATCATCGCAGGAGGTCCGTTCGCGTCCTTCAACTGTGAACGGCTGGTGACTGAGTTTCCGGCGTTTGACTCCGTCGCCCTCGGCGAGGGCGAGCAGATCATGTGCGATCTTGCCTCGCATCTTGATTCTCTCGATCGCGTTCCCGGCCTCTGCTATCGTCGCGCTGACAGCAGGGCCCTAACCAATCCAAACTGCGAAAATTCCGATCATTTGGACGATTTGCCCTGGCCCAAACGCACCGTCTTCCATCGCTACTTCGACAAGCCCATCGCCAGCATTCTGACCAGTCGGGGTTGCTGGCGTGAGTGTGCATTTTGCAGCATCAATGCGTGGTACGAGCGTGGCGGCGGCAAGAAGTTTCGCTGTCGCAGCGTTGCCAGCATCGTCGCCGAGATGAGCGATCTGTACCATCGCCACGGCATTCGCATCTTCAACTTCCAGGATGACAACTTCTTTCTGCCCAATCCCGCCAAGGCTGTGGAGCGCTTCGACGCTGTGCGCGCTGGATTGCGTAGCGAGGGCGTCGGCCAGATCGCCATCGCCGTCAAAGCGCGCCCCGACAGCATCAACCAGGAGTCAATTCGCATTCTCGACGACCTGGGGCTGTTCCGCGTTTTCCTGGGCGTCGAAAATGCATCGGAAAATGGTTTACAAAACCTCAACCGAAAGAACACCGTCGAGCAGATCCTGAACGCCTTGGACGTACTCAACGGCTTCGACGTCCACATCGCTTACAACCTGCTTATGTTTGAGCCCGACACCGTCATGGACGAGATTCTCGTAAATCTGCGGTTCATGGAACGTCACAACGAAAATCCCTTCAACTTCTGTCGCGCTGAGGCCTACCCTGGCACCGGTCTGGAATGCAAACTCCTGCGCGAGGGGCGTCTGCTGGGAGATGCCTTCGGTTACGACTATCGCCTTAAGGACCCACGTTCCGAGGCCTTCCACCAAATCGCGAATTACGCGTTCTTTGATCGCAACTTCAGTGACTTCGGTCTGCACTACTTCAACATGCAGGTCGACTTTTACTTCCAACTGCTTCGCCGCTTCCATCCCGAGATGCTGAGTCAGACGATGCGGGCGGCCGTGCGTAACTTCATCAAGGAGACCAATCTCGACACCTACGAAAGGATGTCGGAGATTTACGATTACGTTGTCGGGTGCGATCCCCTGGACCGCGCCCCCATTGCCGCCTTTGCGCGCAGACAGCGTGAGAAGGTGGACCGGCACAGCACGGGTCTGCTGTTACGCGGCGAGCGCATTCTGAACTGGCTGGATGCCACTTATGCTCGCAAGCAGGGCGGTCTGAGCGGGCCAGCTCCTGCACCGGTCGAAGAAGCCGTTCTGCAACATGAACTCACAACCTCAACTCCACCTGCAATCCCCGGTCTGGAGTTCATTCTTCCTGGGTCAGGATGGGAATTCGTGGACCTGTTCGGCGTCTCCCGGGCGCCGGTACCTTACGAAGTATTTCGAAATCGACTAGCAGAACAGAACCGCAGCACCGAGGGCGAGGCCGTCTGCGTCAACTAGCCCGCAGACCAGTTTCCTGGGTGTGCACTCATTCAGGCTAGTACTTGCGACTGAGGTGAAATATGAGCGAAAGCATCTTCCACAACCTGCGAGACCATACAGAACCAGCTCATCCTGGCGTAATACGGCTCTACGACGAACTCATTCAAGTTTACCGGCAGATGCGCGAGCAGCAGAAGGAGATCGATGCTGCCTTCGATCGCGTCGCCTCGCAAATCGGCTTTGTGGTCACGACCACGTTGCCCGTGCGCATAGAAATCGGTGAGGATGGGACCGTCACGGGCGCCCAACTCGACGGCTCGTCGCTGCGCGGGACATTGTTCGAGAAGGAACTCGGGCCGTTTGTCGCGCGCCTTAAGGGTAGAAAATTCAGCGGTGTCCCCGCCGGCACGTTCCGCTTTTATCTTATCTGGTATGACGCTCTCCGCCTGAAGCTAAACCGCGATTGGATGGAACCCGCACACGTTCTGCAGGGGCTGCTCAACGCTTTCGTGGCTCAGCCAGTGGAGAGCGTAGCCGTGCGACCCGAAGTTCGCGAGCCGGCGCACTGGTTCGATCCGGGGATCGCGATCGCCATCGAGGATGCGATCGTTATTTCCGCGATTGACGAGGTCTATCCTGAGCTGCGTCTGTCCGAGCGGATTGCCGCGGACCGACTCGCCATTCGGCGCATCGGTCCCGGCGTCAGGGAACCGGCGCATCCCCCCTATCAGGAGCGCGATCTACTCGCCATTCGCGGCATCGGTCCCGGAGTTAGAGAGCCGGCGCACCCTCCCTATGAGGAGCGCGACCTGCTCGCCATCCGCGGCATCGGTCCCGGCGTCAGAGAGCCGGCGCACCCTCCCTACCAGGAGAGCGATCTACTGAGTGAGCTGAGGGCTGTTATCGCTAAGTTCCGCAAGTCGTAGCCTCGAAGTGGAAAAGTGGCTAAGATTGGTTTTCGCGAGGCCATCTTAGCCACGCTTTGTTGCGTGGGCTTGAGAGGTAATGTTTTCATAACAATTTCTGGGTCAGGCGGCCGGATGGCGCCGGCTCGAAGTTCGTGGGCTACGACTTATTTATAAAATCTATCCTTCTGTGCGCTGCCCAGAAGTCTGCTCGGAGGACATGTGCCTTGAGGGAGCGCTGCTCGCGCAACGATCTCCGCGAGTCCGGTTTCCTGTTTGCCGACCACCACGCCCCGGACGTTTGCAAGGACGATCCGCACTTGCTTTTCGCCCACTGACGACTTCCTTTGGCTTCGAATTGGGTATCACAGACGCCCCACAACGCCTGCTATATAATCGCCGCTCGATCGAAGCAGAAATCAGTTTCTCAATTACGTTAGGTCGTCTCCTGACGGTCGTCACTTGGCGTTTAGCCAGCAGACCTTTGAGAGCAATGCATGGCTACTGGAAAACTTCTGAGGCTGCGGCCGAAGTCCCCTATAACTCTCACTGAGCTATTAGGGATTCTTCGCACACTGGAAAGACGCCGATCCCGACATCCGGGGAAATCAATTGAGCCTGAACCCACGACAATCCAGTCCCGCCTCGCCGGTCGCGCCAATCAATCGTGTCTTTCGGTTGAGTAGGAGACACGATACAGCGTAGGCTGAGTTCCGACAGCTGCCCGCGTCCACACCCCTAATCAGCGGCCTAGGGCTGAGCCTGCTGGCCTACAACTTGGGGAATTTATGGCGGCGGCTAGCCTTGCCCTAGCGAATCGAGACCAGGGGTTTTCCGCATCTTGCAAAGAAGAGGCCGGGGGATACCCGGCCTGCCTTCTCAACTTGCTTTGATCTCGCGCGATTAACGCAAGGACGCAACGATCGTAATGGTGCCCTTGTTCTTTGCCATCCCGAGGGCGGTTTTCGGTTCGGCAAAGCCAACCGCACGGCCCGGGGCCTTGAGATCGGCAAGGGTGTGTTGTCCACCGATAACGTCGAACACCGCCACTGGGTTTCCTGCCTGCTCGTCGTCACCCGGGATCGAAAGTGCCATCGCGGTTTGACCAGTTGCGGTATTGCGCACCGTGACTACCGGATCATCGTAGTCGATCGCAAACATGTACGGCCCGGCGGCAAAATGCTGATTGCCGACATCGAAGTCGAATGGGATGTCAGCGACTAAACGACAATTCGGTTGCTGCGCCAGCGACAGTCCGGTCAGCGCCATCGTGAAGACAGCCAGCACAGCGAATATGCGAACGGTTTTCATCATCACATGCCCCTTTTCTTTATCGCCATCATCGGCCTCGACCATCGGGCTCATTGCCCTGCGTCGTGGCTGCGTGCGTACGATGGTGCTGCAATAGACGCGAGCTAGATGGGAAAGTTCTCGTGGTTTGGCGTCGATGGGATGAGCACTGTGGAATCGAGCGCGAGGAGAAACAATGTGCGTGTGAATGACTGCTCAGCTCAAGCTACGGCAAATTCAGGTGACAATTTTGCGACTGAGGGCAGAATGCGTACGTTACGGGACGGCCGCATGAATAGCGGCGATGGACAACATTTACGGGGGTGAATCGACCGCCGCGAGGGACGAACGGTGCCGCAAGCGATAGTGCCGCGAATGCCGATCCCGCGGCGCCGGTTCGGCGACGATGCGCGACGTTGTTAGCAGAAGGATGTCAGCGGGACGACCTAGGCGTGCACCGTCCCTCGATCCTTCTCCCTTGGAAAGCGAGCGAACGTAATTGACGAGATTCCACAACTCGCTGTCGTTGACGCGAACGCGCTCCAGCGGCATATGCCCCTTGCCGGTCTTCAGCGAACAGAACTTCTGACCATCTGAAAAACCTTTCATCTTTAGGTGCTCATTGTGGCGTCGTTTTTCGATGAAATTGTGTGATTTCTATCAGTAGCCGCACACGCTAACGTGATCGGCACCTGCTCCGGCCCTACGAATCCATGAACTCGAACACTTGAATCGCGCTGGGATCGAACACTCGTAATGCAAATCGCTGAAAGACTCGAAAGCGCCAAAGCTCATTGGGGTCCTTTTGCATGAACTCGGTGGTTGCGTCCTGCCCTACAACCAGGTCCATTGTGTCTCCACCGATGGAAACGAGTACGCCATAATACGGACCGCCTGGAGGAGAACTGGGATTGGGAGGGATCGTCCCCGTTCCGAAAAGGCCGGCCTTGACCAGAGGTTCAACGCGATCCGCGGTTGTGACGAGTGAGCCGATACCAACGACTGCGTAAAGATCGGCGTACACGGCCGTGTTAAGAATAAGTGCATACGGGCCAGGTTGACCTTGCGCCGTAAGAACCGAATAGCCCTGCGTGACAGCATTAAACGTGTTTTCGCGGTACGTAACACCAGGGGGACTGCCGGGGAGTGGGTGGACCTGTATCACCGGATTCGGCGAAAGATAGCCAGGCTCTCCGCCTAAGCTCAACAAGCCGCCGTCTTCAGGTATTTGCCCTGGATGGAACCACACGTTTTGCGAAAAGAACGGGGTCGTATAACCATCCTTGCCTTGGAAGATCACAACATCCTGGGCTAGAGCAAGATATTGGGCCCCTCGTCTAGCCAGTTTCACCGCAGGCGTATCCTTCGGATTTTTCGCTTCAGCGGTCCCATGCACCTGTTGCGTCGTCAAAGCAAACTCGGTCCAAATCTCGTTTAGTTGGATGGAGGCGCCTTCATCGACAGTCAGCGTCGGTTTGGATGCTCCTGGCAGCGGTGCATTCACCACCTTGTCAGCTGGCACACTCTCAGTCTTGCGATCGACGGAGCTATTAGGCAGAAATTTGGCACCAATTCGCGCTCTTGCTGTCTCGTCCTCCACGGCCGTTTGAATTGCGTTCCAAATGTTCGCGGACCACGGCACCTTCGCTTTTGGACCCGGCATTTCTCTGTTCTCCAAACCAGCAGTTATGAACTGACCTGCTGAACGCTTTCCCACTAGGAGAGCCCATTTTCTCGGGCGTAAGGGCGATTATCGTACATCGCTAGCTTCGAATCCGATCGACAATTTACAGAAGTCCGAAGTGTTCGCCGCGAAATCTGCATCGCTTAGCAACCGAGCCTGCCCTGGGCGAAAGTCGAAGACGTTGGGCTCAGAGACCGGAAACACCGATCGAGCCTGAACCCACGACAATTCCGTCCTGCCTCGCCGGTTGCACCACTCAATCGTGTGGTAAGTGGGAGAGACGATACACCGCAAGCTGAGTCCGGACCTCTGCTCGCGTCCACCCCGGCCCGCTGCCACGCTCATCCCCTGCCCCTAGCTTCGCGCGCTGGGTGTGTCAAGAATGGCACGCTCGAATCTTAGGTGTTGGTGCTCGCCCGCGATGCGCAGTTTCCGGGCCTATGTCATCTCACGCACGATCTTGTGCCAGGACCACCTCACCCCTTGCCATTCAGCGGGAAGACGATCGGTAAGGTGTATTTGTCGAACTGGGCGGTCGCGATGCGGATGTTCAGCTCGGCATCCTCGAAGCCACGGCGGGCCTCGCGGCGGGTACTGCCCCGTTCCGCAGCCTCTTCACCTCTCCTCCGCAGGCCGTTCACCGTAATCAAGTGCGCCCGCCTTCGTCTTCAACGAGACAACCGATAGCAATCATTTTCTCCATCTTTTCTGTGTGCCTCTCCCCAGCCGCAAAATTTTTCTATTTCCCCCTCTCGTCCTCGACCAAACTGTTATATAGTCTCGCGCACCAATAATTTCTCTCTTTCCGGAATCTGCAAAGCGCTCTTGTCTGCTTGAACACCTGGCCAAGGAGGAAATTTATGAGCTTGCAAAGTGCCGGTCTCACCGATATCGGCTTCGGCCCAGGTCTCACCAAGAACTTCCAGGTGCAATACGAGAGCTCCTTGTACACCAGTCTGCCGGCCGCACAGCAGGCCGTTGTCAAAGCTAACCTTATTGCCAATTGCAATTTTCTGCTTGGTGCCGTGGAGAGCGCTTTCACCACCGTCACGGCCTGGTTCAATACTCCTTCCAACAAGTTCGGCACTAGCAATCGTCAGCAGGTCTATCTCAATCAGCCCGACAACACCGGCGCCAGCAACACCGGCTACGGCAATCCCATCCTTGTCGATTCACAGTCCCAGAATAACAACGTCAGTATTGCAGGCCCAGAGGAGGCCGCGCTCTGGATGGCTGAGTTCTCCGAGGTCCTCATGGGCATCGCCGGCAACTGGAATGCCGGCGACAGCAGTGGTGAAGGCCTTTCGCAATACAGCAACATCACGACCGCTCAAACGGGTCATTACGACTACTATGGTTCGTTCGTTCAAAGCTGGCTCAATGGTGGGCAGGCGTGGTCATCGAATAACAAACAGTTCGTCGCATCGCCCAATTCCGCGCGGTCGGATTGGGTTACAACGACATTTACCGGCACCACCACAAGCCTCGGCGACAACATTCATGGTGATGGCGACACGGTCAGCTTCGGTTGCGCTCTCTGTTTCATTTATTACCTGAACGTGCAGCTGAGTTTCTCCATCAACCAGATCATCGCGGCCTACAAGAACAATCTCGCCACCGCTTATCAGACTCTCACCGGCGACTCCGGCAGCCCGTTTTCGTTCTTCCTGACCCTTGTGCAGAGCGTTTTCCCAGCCTCGCAGACCGCCACAATTCCCGGCCCCGTTTCCGACAACCCATTTCCCATTGCAATGGTTTCCTTCTGGGACCAGAAAAATACCTTTGGCTTGGACGAAGCAAAGGACATCATCAACACCCAGGGCGGCCTCGTCTCCGGAGCCTTCTGGGTCGAGGTCCAGGGCTTCAGCAAGCAGTCCTTCAATTCACTCGGAATTCAGGTCGGCAACTTCACCGGCAGCTTCGCTGGTCTCCAGGGAGTCAAGATCACCCCGAATCCCAAGGGTGCGCAATTTGAGAGTGGCGTCAACGATCAGACCCCGCAACGCATTCAGATTCCCTTCGACATCACCCTGAGCTCTCTTTTCGTCAGTACCAGCAGCAACAACTTTCCCAGCTCCGGCTCAAACAGCTTCGATCTCTCTGTCACGCTCACTAGCAACGGCACACAGGTGAGCGGCTCTTCCGCTACTACCGAGTTCGAGTTGCTGGCCGGGGCCGATCCGTACTTCTCCAACATCGATGTCAACATTGGCAACGAGGCATATCTCAGCAACGACCTCCGTGTTTTCACTGGCACTCCTGGAAAAAACCCCTTTCCATTCCCCAACGGACCGAAGTTTGACACCGATAGTCCAGCCGGCGCTTACACCTACATTCAGAAGTTGCTTACCTATCTCAACTCAACTCCCAGCTTCAATAATCGCTTCGGCACCGACCCGTTCAGTCTGCTTCCCAATCAAGCTGGCGAAGATCAAACTGACTCCTCTGTCACACCTTTCACCATCGACATCGGCACCAATTTTCCTCCCACTATCAACCTCTACAACAACTACAATTTCGCCATCGCCCGAGTGCGCCTGCAGGGCTCGCCCGGCCCCACCGACGAAGCTGACAATGTCCGCGTGTTCTTCCGTCTTTGGGTCACCCAGACCATCGACACCGATTACGATCCCACTTCCACCTATCCCTCAAATCCCGACCCCGCTGGATTGCCGGGATCGCCCAAGGTCGGCGCTGGCGACAACACCATCCCCATGTTCGCCACGGGCGATTTCTCCAGCAACACCGACTACTCTACCGGTGGGCCTAACATTCAAAAACTCGAAATCCCCACTGGCCAGGACACCTTCTACTATTACTACGGCTGCTTCCTCAACCTTTACGACCCGAACAACATCATCGATGGCAAACAGGTGCAGAAGTACCTCGTCGGTACCCACCACTGCCTTGTCGCGCAGATCGCTTACGATAGCGCTCCCATTCCCAACGGATCGTCTCCTCTCTCGTGGGACCAGCTTGCCCAGCGCAATCTGCAGATAACCAGTTCCGATAATCCAGGCCCCGCTTCTACGCACCGTATCCCGCAGACCTTCGACTGTCGCCCGAGCGGCCCTATCGCCGTTCCCTCAACCGGCGACCCGGTGTTCCCCGATGAGCTGATGATCGATTGGGGCAATGTACCCGAAGGCTCCATTGCATCGCTCTATTGGCCGCAGGTTCACGCCTCCGACGTCATCGATCTGGCCAACCAGTTCTACAGTTCCAACCCTCTCTCCGCCTCCGACATGCATACCATTCGCATCGTCGTCACACGCGGTGTCAGCTACGTCCCCATACCTCCTGGCGCGGGTCAGAATTTCGCCGGACTGTTTACCGTCGACCTACCCAAAACCGTCATAGCTGGACAGCAGTTCAATATCCAGGTGCGGCGCATAGCGACCAAAACCTACCAGCCACCACCTCCGCCTCCGCAAATCCAATCGCCCCGCCGGACCCACTCCATGGCGGCCACTGTCAGGCACCCGGCGTCGCTGCCCTTACGCAAGGGAAAACGCAACGGAAAGAGCCTCCCGAAACCACCTGCCCCGCCTACGCCGCCACCCACCGAACCTCCCGGACCGGTAACGATCAGTTGGCGCTATGTGACTGGCTCTTTCGCTGTGCAGGTTCCCGTCACTACCGCCGACAAAATGCTGCCCCAAGAAGAAATCACCCTCGCCATCATGAAGTGGCGACTCGAAGAAATGGCGCCTTCCAACCGCTGGCATCCCGTTCTGGAGCGCTACATTCACTACCTCTCCGGATGCGTCGATGGATTAGGCGGCAACTCCTCCGCTGTTCCTCCGTCGCTGACCTGGGTTCCGCCGCACTTAACCGGCACTGGTGGCAAAGGCAACGAAGAACAGGTCTTCACCGGCAAAATATGTGAGGTGTTGTTCGATTGTCACGGCGATTTCGAAGGCTTCGTACTCTGCGACTGTTGCCAAGAGCACCGCTTCGAGTGCCGCGTGCGTAACATCGGCGAACTGGTCCTCCGCGCCTGCCGCGAGCAACTGCTGGTTTCTGTTTACGTTGACCGTAATTGCGGCCACCGCGTTGCCCGGTTGGTAGTGCGGCAGTAGTTGAAAGTTAACTCTTCGACTTGGTTTTCCAGTTAGCGCAGGTCGGGGTGCCTCGGAAGCTCCTTGTGCGCGGAGTACAAACGGCTGATGAGATAACCTTGTCGGCTCCGGCCGCGCGGGTACACTTGGTGCGCTATAGCAACCAAGACCCACCCAATCTCCCGACTAGGTTGGGTTGACATAGGGTCCTCGTAAAGTGGTGCGTTCTCGGTGCGGAGGCTCCGGAATGTCCGGCCCGTCTGCGCACGCTTAAGATTCGGCAATGCGGCCGGACGCGAGAAACGGCTTCTCCAGCGCTCTTGTTAGCTTCAAATCGAGCTGCGGTCAAACGGCCGGATCAGGCGGTTTCTGCTCAGCACTGGGGCGTCAGTGCGGACTTGCGTGTAATTTAGAAGATTTGGCAGGGGTTTCGTTCTAGAAGCATTCTCAATCCAAGGCGACGGAACTCCGGATCCGCAAGGTCGCTGCTCGCCCTGGAATCACGGTCGCCAATAGATTTATTTCACCAATTACACTTTGTCTAGGAGTCGGAGCTCTCAGCTCTTGACACCGGAAGCTGCCCTGCGTTGTCAGAGTCTCGTGTGGCTCCGTCGGCACATTTATTTCACCAATCGCACTTTGTCTAGGAGGCAAAGCCCATAGCCTTTTGCTCCGGAATCTGCCAATGGTTCCTGGCAGCCCCGTCTTTCACATTTATTTCACCAATTACGCTTGTCTAGGAGCAGAATCCTCCGCCTCTCGAACGACGCTACGGTTGGGCTTACAGCTGACGCATTTCCGTCATCACAGCGCGTTTTGACAGTAAGGAGGTTTCGCACTACAAAGTGCGCACTGTGACAACCGACCCCATTGTGCTCAGCGACCTGTTAGCCGAACTTGCCCTACGACAGCTCCCTTGTGGAGGCTGGGCTGATCTTGTCTCGTCTTCGCAGCCAGCAATTGAGCCGACGTGCTATTCCGCGGTTTCACTTGGCTCGGCGCCTGTAGGCGACATCGCACGTGCTCAGGAGTTTCTGCTCCGCACGCAAAACCCTAATGGTAGTTGGCCAGTCTTTCCCGGAGACGATCAAGAGGGTGGCTGGGTCACTTCGCTGGCTGTGATGGCTCTTCCTGAAGTGATGCCGGCCATACCTGCAAGATTGCAGGGCTTCCACTGGATGATGAACTGCGCTGGCGAGGAATCGAACTGGTTCTGGAAATGGAAGTTTCGGACCGCCGATCGCCACGTTCGTTTCGACCCCGACAAGTATGGCTGGCCGTGGTTTCCCGACACTGTCAGCTGGGTTGTTCCTACTGCATTCGCAGTTCTCGCACTCAGCCAGCTTCCCTGCTCTTGTGGTGGTTTAGAACGAGTCGCACCCCGAATTGATTGCGGTATCCAGATGCTGTTCGACCGCGCCTGCCCTGACGGTGGATGGAATGCAGGTAACGGTGTTGTCTATGGGACCGCTCTTGCACCGCACCCCGACGATACGGCAATCGCGCTCCTAGCCTTGAGTGATCGCGGATCGGACGCGATCGTACAAAACGGGGTTCAGTACTTAGAACGTGTTGCTCCGACTCTTACTGCACCTTGGAGTCTCGCCTGGACGATCCTCGCGCTCACCGCACACCGGCGGCCCAGTACTTTGCTAAGCAGTTCTCTTGTTGCGCTTCCTGGTTTCTCAATCATCGAGGACACCAGCACTCTGGCTGTGGTCTGCCTCGCACTTGATACCCAGCGCGCGCTAGCGGCATTGGAGTGACGTTGTGAGCCTCACCCGTAGAGAATTCGTTGTTGGTAGCGCGGCCCTCGCGGCGGGCGCAACGGTCACGTCTCCTTTTCTTCTGCCCAAGTATCATTCGGATCAACGATCGAAGCGATCACGGGTTTCGGTCCTCCATGCGCAGCAGTATTCCCAACAACTCGACCAGATCGTTCTCGCGGGACTCCGCCTCTTCCCTATCGACGTCCGCGGCAAGACGGTACTCCTCAAGCCAAACTTAGTCGATTACATTCCTGGCAACGCCATCAATACTCATCCCCTGTTGGTTCTTGCTGCGACCGAATCATTCCGCCGCCTGGGAGCTAAATCCGTTTTGGTAGCCGAAGGACCAGGACATCAACGCGACACCCAATTGGTGTTGTCGCAGAGCGGTTATGCGCAAGCTCTTCGAGATGAAAGGATCAGATTCGTGGATCTCAATCGCGACCAACTGATTCGAACCCCTCTGCGAGCGAGCTACACGGAGACGCGGTCAGAGTTTCTTGGAGGAAGCGTTCGCATGCTCTCGTGCAGAAAGTTTCTGTGGCGCATGAGAACGGTTGCATTTGGTTCTGCTCTCGAGTTGCTGCTACGCGCGAAGTATGGAAACGCTCCCAAGGACCTGTTGCTCTTATCGACAAGTTCGATGAAGATCCATTATTGGGACGCTATGCAACTGAACATTGGGGCGATAAGAAAATGCCCTGCGTGTGCCTTGGATGCGATTCGCAAGCAAAGGAACAGCGTGCACCCATACAAGTGGATTGAGTGCAGCGACGGGGTCTTCGATCCTCAACCTGCACTCCCTGCTGACTTCCAAACGGAAATAGTGTCTCCACCAGCCGGTCGTAGAAGGTCGGTAGGTTGACGGCGAACCGAACGGCGCGCCCCCGGATCGCAATAGCGCGCCGTCCCGGGTCCGTGGTTAAGGCTGATAATTTGTGGCGTACTCCGTGTGCACACTGTTGGTGTCGTAGCCGGAATAGATCGCGATCGCATTTCCCGAGGAGTCCACCGCGGCAGCTTCTGGCCCTATGTAGCTGCCCGGTCCAGAGACAGCAACCGGACTGCTCCAAGCTCCCGTAGGGGTGTTTCGGATGGCGGCGTGGACCACGGGAGTCCCGCTGCTCGACAACCAAACGGCCAGCGCCGTGCCATTCGGAGCGAGAGCGAAATACACCTGGCCGACACTGGTATCGCTGCCCGACAGAACCACAGGCGCCGACCACGTGTTGCTGCTAACGGTTGCGCTGACCGCAAGCGCCTGCGACGTGGGATAACTGATGAGCTCGTAAACCATCGTTACTTGTCCCGCATCGTCGCTCGCCAGATCGCTGACAATCGTCGCATTCGGAGGATTTACGACGGTTTTGAACGGGCTCCAGGCGCCACCGGAGCTGCCCTGGTTGGTGGAAATGTACACGTCAGAAGCACTGAACGCCACCAGTATTGCTTCTCCGGTGGAATCCAGCGCCACTCGCGCGGCATGCCCATCGAGATCGGGTCCCAACAACGGGCCCGAGTCCGCCCAGGTGCTGCTACCCGCATTTTGCCGTGCGGCATGCAGAACGTAGTTGCTTGTCGAGCACCCATATTTATGGCAAACCGCATTGTAGGTTTCCCAGGTCACAATCATCGCGCCATTCGCGCTGATTCCTGCATGATCGGCGGAAAGATGCACGCCGCTGGCGACCGTCTGTTGAGACGTCCAGGCTGACCCGGCAGGCCGCCGTACGGCCATTACCGTGCCGCTGGTGCTTCGCGGACCGCCGCCCACAGTCCAGGCTATCGCGGCATCGCCTACCGAATTCATTACAAAAATCGGATTTGACGCGACGGGGATCAGAAGCTGAGGCGAATTCCAGTTCGAAGCAGGCGGGCGATCGGCTGTCCACACGCCGTTGCTATCGCTCCATACTGCTGTCGCGAATCCTGCGCTGCTGATCCGCACGGCCGGTAAAACAGACGTTGTCTGCAGTGCCGGGGAGACCTTGGTTACGGGTCCCCAATTGCCGGCGCTCGGTCTCGAGCGCGACCACAGCTGGTCTTGGGTTGTGCGCTCATCCCAGAGAACCACCGAGTTGCCACCCCCATCTATGGCTGCGGCTGCCTCCCAGCCCTGACCGCCTGTACTGAGCACGACGGGCGAAGTCCACGCGCCGGTCTGTGCGGACATCGGCGCTATCAACGTAACTGCCATACAAACCAAAATACAAACTAATCGAGCTTTCCCACTCAATTCGTCCTCAAGGTTGTTCATATTGTTCTCCCTAGCTTGTCTCGTCGACGACCGTTAACTGCCGGCCCTTCCGCCTAGGGGTGGCGCGCCCATAAAGGCCGAGTTCGACACGACTCGGCCCAGGCGCCGTTTAATTTGTACCTCCAATGAGTTCAGCATGCGGGTGGTGGCGAATTGTCACGAACTTGTCGAAGTAGTGTGAAGTATCGGACACCAATGAAAGCACATGATGAGGACCACTGATTCCAACCATGCGTTGTAAGTGGGCAGGGGAAACGTGCCATGCCGTGGGCCGCGATTTCAGGACTTCGCCGGACGGGTTCGCGGGGTGATTGGGCAAGACGAACAATGTCAATCTCAGTAAGTATCCTTGCCTATTGACCTTTGCATAATATAGTTACAGTGGGAAGAGTTCCGCTTGTTCCCAGAAGGCGCAGACCAAGGTGGGTCGACGGCGCATGCGACGCAGCGCTTGGCGTGCGGAATCGCTCAACTGTCCAAGGGTAGTGGGGCAGAAGTTAGGTAATTCGTGCTGCTTCCAGTGCGACCACAGATACTCGACTGGGTTCAGTTCCGGAGCGTAGCCAGGAAGATATTCCAGCCACAATCGCCCTCTCTGTTGCTGTGCGAACTGCCGTACCGCACGGCTGCGATGACCGGGCAGTCCGTCCCAGACGATCAGCAACTTGCCGGGAATGTGGCGCAGCAGATGGGAGAGAAACTCGATAATCTGCGGGCTCCGGATCGCTCCCGGAAACAGGCGGAAGTAAAAGTTCCACCAGGTTACCCCCGCGATCGCCGACAAGGTCTTCCAGTTGAAGTGGTATTGCAGCACCGGCGTCTGGCCGCGTGGTGCCCAAGTACGGCAGCGGTGCGGACGCTCGCTCAGTCCGCTCTCGTCGATGAAGACGATGGTGCGGCCTTCGTTTTTGGCCTTTTTTTTAACTCCGGCCAGCGCTTCTGCTTCCAGCGCCGGATCTTGTCTTCGTCCCGCTCCAGGGCGCGGCCCGTGGGACGCTGACAACTCCAGCCCAACTGCCGCAGGATGCGCCAAGCCTGCGAGGGATGGTAGGAAATTCCACATTCTTGCTCAATCAGATGGGCGACGCGCCGGGTGGTCCACAAATTGGTCTCGTAGCCCAGGGTTTCCGGACCGCGTTTGAGTCCTTGCACAATCCTGCCGAGGTCCTCCGCGCTCAAGCGTGGCTTGCGGCCCGCCCGGCCCGCCTTCTTCAGCCCGGCACGACCTTGGGCGCTTAACTCCGCTGCCCACTTACTCACCGACTGCCGGTGCGCTCCCACGCGCCGGGCCACTTCCGACTGGCTGTACCCCTTCTCCAGAAGCCGCGCGGCTTGCATCCGCCGCCGCTCCAACGCCGCGAAATCTCTGCGAACTCCCGCTGGGTTCCCCATGCCCACAACATAGCATGGAATTACAGAAATGTCACTATATTATTCAATACTCAATAGATTGATTGGACGAAGTGCAGCGCTACCATGTTGGCCATCGCCCAGCAGACATCTCGGCCTTGGTCAGCGGCAAACTGCCCAGAAGAAGACTTCGGGGGAACATTAGCTAACGAGGGGCTGTCGTTGACCTGGCAGATGGCGGGCAAACTGCAGACTGCCTTGCAGGCACTTCTTCCCGGGGTCGCAAGCGAAACTCGCCATTTGTTACCGCCTGCTATTCAACGGCAATCGTTGCGCATCAAGCGAGAGTGTGCGAGGCCCGCCACGTTTTTGAGAACGTGTAACGGTGCTGACTACTCACCCAGATATTCGCCCCATCAAAACCAACCCCAACCGGGAAGTCACCCGCCTGAAAAGTTCCTGAGAGCGATCCGTCGCATGCGCTTAGCTTCGTGACGCTACCACTTACCTGATTTGTGAATCAGACGCTCACCCAGTCAAGAAATACGAACTGCGGTTCTGCCCCCGCCGCGAATGTTCCTGGAAGATGCCCGCCGCTAGCGCGTGGCAGTAGCCCGTATGCCGCGCCCTAGCGGCCAAAAACAGGTGGTATTATCGCGGCGGGAGTCAATCAGTGGAACCGACAGAATCGAAACTGCCGAGCGAAGCCATAGATCTCTACAACGATTTCATTCACGGTGAGATTAGTCGCCGCGCCTTTATGGAAGGCGTGCAGCGACTAGCGGGCGGTCTGGCGGCAGCTACGGTTATCAACGGATTGATGCCGAACTATGCTCTGGGCCAGCAGGTTTCCCGCACCGATGACCGGATCAAGGCCACTTACGAGACCGTGCCCTCCCCGAAGGGCAACGGAAGCATCAAGGGATATCTCGTGCGGCCTGTCAGCGCCGACACTCGTTCCGAGACGGTAGTGAAGTTGCCCGGCATAATCGTGGTCCACGAGAATCGGGGTCTGAACCCGCATATCGAGGACATCGCGCGGCGGTTTGCCCTGGCCAACTTCATGGCATTTGCGCCGGACGGACTCACATCTCTGGGCGGCTATCCTGGCGACGACTATAAGGGCGGCCAGATGTTCAACAAGATCGACAAGAGCAAGATGTCTGAGGATATGGCGGCCGCCGCCATGTGGTTGAAGTCGCGCCCTGACTGCACGGGAAAGATCGGCGCTACCGGATTCTGCTACGGGGGCTCGACCGCCAATATGTTGGCGGTGCGGCTGGGAGCCGACCTAGCTGCAGCGGCGCCGTTCTATGGTGGTCCTCCCGCCCCAGAGGATATTCCGAAAATTAAGGCGGCGATCCTGGTGCATCAGGGGGAGCTCGACACGCGACTGGCAGCGACGTGGCCGGCTTACGACCAGGCCCTGAACGCAGCGCACGTTCCGCACGAGGGCTATATTTACCCGGGCGCCGTACATGGCTTCAATTGCGACGCGACGCCGGAACGGTATAACAAAGCCGCGGCCGATCTGGCCTGGCAACGCACGATCGACTGGTTCAACAAATACGTGCATGCCTGATTCCGCCCTCCGCGGGTACAGTTTGCCGTGCTGGACGCGCCCGAGATGGATCGAGTGCTCCTCGAAGCCGAACGGCGTTCCGCTCCGGCTCGATCGACGTGCGGGTTAGAGCCGCCGCCCATCATACCCCCGATCGGTGTTTTGAGATACTGTCGGAAGCGGACCTTCCATTAACTCATCTTGATTCGACACCTCAAGGTCGCCAGACGAATACAGAGCGGTCAAGCAACACTGGCCCATCAGCCAGGCTAGACATCTCACAGACTGCTGTTTCATTATTTTTGACCTGTGCGTGCCGAGAGTCCACAGATCCTGCTGCGAGAGAGAGCAAGGAAGACACTTGTCATCACCCCCAGGGCGATAGATAATTCTGGCCATCGATTTCGCAATGTGAACGAGGTGGTATGCGTCTCTCCCGAACTAGAGTCTTTGTGTTAACGTGCTGATCGAGCCCGTAATTGAAATAGCCGTTGCAGGCCGGATTGGCGATTCCATTCTTCAGTGGTGCGCTGCACGGGCTTCCGCTGTTAAACCATGGCAGGCCGAATATGACCGGAGTGCCATTGGAAAGAGGCCAGGACCAGGGCACTGAGTCGCTCAATAACGAGAACTGGGACAGCACGTTAAATGGCTACCGTTTCGGCGCCGACTTCCGTGTCAACAAGAAGACGACCCTAGGCTATACGCAGTTGCTGCAGTATTACGACGGCGGACAAACCTATTCGCTCAACACTTTCGACAGGCGCGCTGTCCAAACTGTCCCGCCGGTGAAAACGGTTGGTGCTTGGTGCGGGAGCTGTCATGGTAACTCTGGTGGTTGTCGCGGGCCTCCTATCGACCGTCAGTTGGTGGAGACACTTGGTTTGATCGGCATCCGCACACGTTCATACACCGCCCCGCCCAAAACGTGTATCGCCACAGTCGCAAGACGGCATATATTGAGGTGACGATTCATCCGCGCAGGACCAACTTTTTCTGAACGGCAGGCTTGCCGTCGAGAGCGGGAGGTAACCCCATGCAAGTGGCTGAAGTATCGCATCCCAACACCTGGGAACTCGTTACTTTCATCGTCCAGATAGTTCTGATAAGCGGGGTCGGAGGGTATTTCAAATACCGCGCCGATCAGCAGAAACAGCGGGAGAACATGCTGCAGAAGCAGCTTGATCGCATGTTGAAGCCGGTGCTGGACAGCCAGGCAAAGCTGGCCACCGAAATCTCCACGAAATATTACATGCCGGTCCTGAACGCAGTTCGTTCGATCGAGGTTTACGCCGACACCTACGAACTCATGATACAAACGCTGGCCGACGGACGAACCCGACCGGAAGTCAAACAGGCGCTTCAGGAGGCCTTGCCGAACTGCGCAGACTATTTATTCGCGGAGCTGAAAGCGTTCTATGAAGCGGTTGGGAACCTGATTCGCTCAGGCTACATATGGGAGCTGGAAGAGGACATCGGGCTGGAGAACATCAAACATATATTCAATTGGTATAACGCTGCTGAGATCCCGAGCCTTCTCAAGAGAAATTCGACCGATGCGCTGACAGACTTCCTGAAGAGCTGGAAGACCGCCGAACTCGATCCCTTGCGCAAGTTGAAGAAGCAGGTATCTTGGCAGAATTTCCTATCAAGCTACTACCGCAAACTGCATGATGCGGTTCGGGTTTAGGACAGGGCTGGCGGCGGGTGGACCGATCTACGTTTCTTCGCGAACCAAGTAATCCCAACTACACGGCCTTCGTCCGGCTTTCTCACCGACGCAGAGTGTTGGGTGGTAGCTCCAGAAGGCGCTCACTGTTGCAGTTCAGCGCCTGCGCAGCGATTCCTGATCAACTTTACGCTGAATCTAGTCTCTTGAAAAAGGACGAAGGTCAGACAGGCTTGGGTTACTTCCACAACAACTACTGGTAGTTGACACTCGAAAGGATGCTACTTCTTTCCCTACCTGCTACACTAACCCACGTTGGAGGCTCTAACATTCAAATCTGGATCACGTAAGAAGACGATGAGCGCAGATGCTCGCAAGAAAATCGGCTTGGCAATGAAGCTTGCTTGGGCAAAACGGAAATGTGCGTCCGACCCTAAAAAGGCCGCGAAGAAGGCTGCAGGGCCAGCCAAGAAACCCGCTCGCAAGCCTATGAGTCCCGCGGCAAAGTAGAAACTGGCGGCTCTTATGAGAGCGCGGTGGGCTCAGAAGAAGAAGGCTGGGGCTACGACTCTGTAGAGGCGCCAACGGCCATCAGTTTCGCGAGCTTCGCACTGGGCGAAAGGCATAATGCTCCTCGTTAACATGCCCATCCTGGGTGGGACCCGAAAGCGGGTCTTGAGTTCGTTCCGCGCCTCGGACTCAGCCAGTTCATGTGTCGGTACATGGCCGCAGGCTCACCCCCTAAGCAGGCAGAGCCGCCCGCCTAAAACGCAGGTGCCCAGCGGAACCAACCTGTCCCGGTTGCTGTCCTTTTAGAGCTGAACGCCCCTGCGTCGCAATGATTGGAATCCGTTCAGATTTAACGCCCGTCTGGCTAGCAGAGCAAGCGATACGATGGTGAGCGCGAATTTCAATGGATCATATCCAAGGTGGGCCTAACACATCTCATTCACGAAGAATGAAGAAGGCAGCGAGTCGTTGGTCGAAGGTAATGTGGTCTTCCGAGGCGGCTCTGCGGATTCTTACCGGATCCTGCCGTCCTTCCATAGGTACAACTTATCTGCGTCTTTGCGCAGGGACACCGATATCACCCATACATAGCCCTCTGCGTTTGCGTTAGGGTCTTCGGGGTCATACACCCTCTCAGGCTGGATGCTGAACCAAGTCTGCCACTCCGCGATGCGTCGCATCGCCTCCTCGCGGGCTTTAAAACTCGCAATCTCAATACTCATTCGTCCCCTAATTTCACTTCAGCCGTAGCACCAATCCGGCTGCGATGAGCAGCACAATAAGCAATAAGATGGTGAGCGCGAATTGCAAATCAAACAAAAGTCCGTCACCTACAACAATAGGATGAGGAGGCCAGCGGGTCGTTGTCCGAAGGCATCCTGCTGGTTGCGCGTGAGCAAGGACGTGCGGAGCGGCATTGCGGTCAGCTGCTGAAGGAGATGAAGGAGATGTGTGAGGCGACCCGGGTGGTCGGGGGGAAAGTTGGGTCGCGTGAGGACGCTAGAAAAAAGGCCCAGGAAAGAGGAGAGCCAAACCTGAGCCTTGGCCAAATGGCCCATGTCAATCACCTGCCGTCGCCGAGGCCAGCCACCTCAGCTCCGTCATGTGCATGACGAATCAAATCCTAGTCGCGCCATCAAAATGCGTCGTTGCGCTGGAGCAATGATGGCGATGCGTTCGAGCAACGTATGGTTCTACGCTTGGCGGGGCTGCATGCTCACCCGCGAAGCAGCAGAGCGTCCGACCCGGTAGATGATGTGGGTCCCCAGCTAATTGGACACGCCAAACCACTTCTCAAGTAAATCGTTGAACTCTTCAATTGATTGGCAGTTAACGCTGCGGCGGGGTGCGCCGAGCCCAGCTCGAAGCCGTATTTGCGCAGCTCGGCGATGGCCGCTTCTTGAACTATCAAATCCCTCGCCAGCCGATCGAGTTTTTCGATCAAGACCACGCGCACACCGTCGGCATGGAGCGCTGCCATTAGCTCCTGCCACCCAGGTCGGTCCATTGTTTCTCTCGCACCGGCAACACCGCGTTCCTCGAAGGTTTGGACAATGTGACTAAAATCAGCAATAGCGGCGAAGCAAAGAGCAAGAATGGAAAGGGTGTAGCAAAAGGCCCGGATGACACCCGCCCGATGCCCCTGAAACCGAGTTTCTGAGTGTGCGTCTGCTACGAGCTAAGGCGGACACGCACCGGCTGATCGCTCTTCAGTTCCACAAACTCAGCCCAGCAACTAGCGATCCATTCGTCTTGCACCCGCTGCGCCGCGCAGCGTAATCTGCATTTGCTCACGCGTTTCGCACACGATGGATACGAACTTGCGCGCTGACTCAACAATTTCCTTTGTGTTGCCGGATTGCAATGCCGCCAGCGAAATCAGTTCTCCGCCAACGCCTAGGGCCGCGGCGCCGGCCTGGATGAACTCTGCAGCAGTAGTCAGATTCACGCCGCCGGTCGGAACCATGGGAATGTGCGGCAGAGGCGCCTTCAACGCTTTGATGTACTTCGCACCACCAACCGATCCGCAGGGAAAAATCTTCACCAGATCACTTCCGGCCTTCCATGCCGTGATGACTTCGGTTGGCGTCAATCCGCCAGCCATGACAAGCTTGCCCGCATGATTGGCCAACTTCACGGTTTCCAAATCGAATCCGGGACTCACCACGAATTCCGCGCCGGCATCGATACATCGCTGCGCCATCTCGGCGTCGGTCACGGTTCCCGCTCCGACCAAGACTTCCGAGCCCATGCTCTTCGCTAGCTGTGAAATCAGGTCAATCGCGCCGGGCACCGTCATCGTAATCTCGACAATGGGGATCCCTCCAGCGCAGACGGCTTCCGCCGCTTGCATTCCCTGTTTGGCAGACGCGGCGCGCACGACAGGCACAATTCCGATTTCGCAGATTCTTTTTGCGACTTCCTGCTTTGTCATCTTCTCTACCTTACGATTCTTGCGCCTGCACCACCCATCACATGCATAACTTCTTTCAACGTGACCATCGTCGTGTCACCTGGGGTGGTCATTGCCAATGCGCCATGTGCTGCGCCACATTCCACCGCCCACTGCGGATCCTGTCCGGAAAGCAATCCGTAGATCAAACCGGAGGCAAACGAGTCGCCGCCCCCAACGCGGTCATAGATTTCGAGATCTGTCCGCATTACCGATTCGTAAAACCCACCCTCCGCGTAACAGATCGCTCCCCAGTCGTTGCGTGTCGCCGTCTTCGCATGGCGCAAGGTGGTGCCGACAATTGTGAACGGGAACTCCGAAGTCGCGCTCTCGATCATCTTTTTGAAGGCGTCAGTCTCAATGTTCGAGATATCTTCATTTAGACCAGTTACTTCAAAGCCGAGAGCGGCTGAGAAATCTTCTTCATTGCCGAGCATGACATCAACATAAGGCGCGAGCCGGCGGTTCACCTCTTGCGCGCGCTTTTTGCCACCGATCCCTTTCCACAGCGACTCGCGGTAGTTCAGATCGTACGAGATGATCGTTCCGTGTTTTCGGGCAGCCTGCATGGCTTCGAGCGCAACATCAGGTGTCGTTCCCGACAAAGCGCAGAAGATTCCTCCAGTGTGAAACCAGCGGGCTCCGCGTTTGCCGAAGATATGTTCCCAGTCTATGTCTCCCGGCTCCAACTGCGATACCGCCGTGTGGCCGCGATCGGAAGATCCAAGTGCGGCACGCAGACCAAAGCCGCGCTCGGTGAAGTTCAACCCATTGCGCACCGTTCGCCCGACACCGTCATAAGGCATCCAACGCACGAGTGACTGGTCGACGCCACCTTGAAAAATCATATCCTCAAGCAGTCGCCCAACGGGATTATCGGCAAATGCTGTCACTACGGCCGTATTCAGGCCGAAGCAGCGTTTCAATCCACGCGCGACGTTATATTCGCCACCGCCCTCATAGACGTGAAAATCCCTCGCGGTCCAAATCCGTTGATCGCCCGGATCAAGTCTTAACATCACTTCGCCAAGGGAAATTTCATCCCAAGCGCACTGTTCCTTCGGTTTTATCGACAAAGCCATACGTTTAGCTCCGGCACGCGCTTACGACTGCGTTACAGGTTTCAAGCGCGGAGTGATGAGCTGGATTAGACACCAAGTACTCAAATATGTAGAGCCTGCGAAGATAAAGAGCGGCACATAGCTGCCGGTCGCCTTCAGAAGCAATCCTGCTACTGTGGCAATCATGGCGCCGCTGATAGCGCCGGCAAATGTACCGAGGCTTCCCACCGACGCAACCGCGCTCGAGGGAAACATGTCCGACGGAAACGTTAGGAGGTTGCACGACCAAGCTTGGTGCGCGGCCACGGCCAAGCTTATGACCATCACCGAACCCCATAAACTCTTGATTCCGACGGCTGAGATAACCGGCACGACCGCGAAAGCGCAAAGCAGCATCGTGGTCTTGCGAGCGCGGTTGACCGTCCAGCCAGCTTTCATCAATCTCTCCGGCAACCAGCCACCTACGATACTGCCCACGGTCGCAACGTTGTAGATAACAATGAGCGGTAACGCGAGCCCAGCCAACGCGACATGGTGTTCGGAAGACAAAAACTTCGGTAACCAGAAAAGAAAAAACCACCACACAGGATCAGTCAGGAACTTCCCCAGTATGAACGCCCACGCCTGGCGATGGCGAAGCAATCTGGCCCATGGAATCTTCTGTGCCGTCTCCGACGGATCGCTCTGGATGTAATCCAGTTCGGCCGAAGAGAGTTTCACGTCTTCCCGCGGCCTTCGGTAAATCTTTAACCAGAAGACAATCCAGATCGCGCTGAATACGCCGGTGATCAGGAACGCGTATTGCCAGCCGAGATGAAGAGCGATCCAAGGCACCAGTAACGGCGCGAAAGTTGCACCGATGTTGGTTCCAGAATTGAAGATGCCAGTCGCGAGAGCCCGTTCCCTCTGGGGGAACCACTCGGCAACGGTCTTGAGCGCGCTGGGAAAGTTGCCGGCCTCTCCAAACCCGAGTCCAAACCGCGCCATTGCGAATGTGGTTACGCTGTGCGCGAGTGAATGGGCCATCGCGGAAACGCTCCAGATCGCGATGGCGATCGCGTATCCAATGCGGCTGCCGACCCGGTCAATGAGAGGGCCCATAACCAACAGGCCCAAGGCGTATGCCACCTGGAACGAAGTCACGATGTAGCCGTACTGGGCTTCGCTCCACCCGATTTTTACCTGCAGCATCGGCGCCAGCAACCCAAGAACGGTGCGGTCGACGTAATTGATGGTGGTGGCGAAGAAAACCAGGGTGCAAATGAGCCACCGGCGGTGACCGATCGCCGGGCGCCGCGCGCCCACTCCGTCACCAATGCTCAGCTGCCGGGTTGCCAATTCGAACGGTAACTGTTTTCGACTGCCCAGGATCGACATGCACGCGCTGGAATCCCTGCAGCGCACGGAGCGCAGCGCCAGCAACTCCAGTGCGCGTGAGATAAAGCTGAACGACCTCATCACCGGCCATCGCACCCGTGTTAGACACATCCACCGACACGCCGATCATACCGTCAGCCACCAGTTTATTGCACTGCTACGAATCGGGCCTTAACTCGAAATCGTGAGAGAATTCATCGCGTCTCGTTCGTTGAATGTGTCAGGAGCAGCCATCCCGACGCACCAGCCTCCCCGATTCGTTGTTCTACACCATCTTCGTTGGAGAGTCGAACATGAGTCTTGCCACACCCTCGAAACGGGCACTGTCGAGCGTTGCCGCGTACGCTGTTTTAACATTCTTCGTCTGTCAGGTGGTCGCAGGCCAGCAATCGCTACCTACAAATTGGACTTCAGAGCAGGACCACCAACACATGATGGACCAGTTGGGGATCAAAGCGCTCCGCACCGGGCCGAGCGGGAACGACAAGGACCCTAATCACGCCAACTACGATGAGGCAAAGGCCGATCCGTATGGTGGCCTGCCCGACGCGCTCACGTTGAAGAGCGGACAAAAGGTCAGGTCAACGGACCAGTGGTGGAACCAACGACGCCCGGAGATTGTCGAGGACTTCGAGCGCGAGGTGTACGGACGCATTCCACCCGATGTGCCCAGAGTTACCTGGTTGGTGAAGACTACAACCGATTCGAGGGCCGGTATTTTTCCTGTCGTGGAGAAGCAACTGGTCGGACACGTGGACAACTCGGCGTACCCGTCGATCAGCGTCGATATCGAAATGACGCTGGTCACACCGAGGAATGCGAAGGGTCCCGTACCGGTGATGATCCTGTTCAGCAGCGCGGGCACCCGCAAGTTCATCGCGAGCCACCCGGAGTTCAAGAAGATGATGGGGAGTGATCCGCCGCCGACGGAACAACTCATTGCCGGCGAATGGGGTTACGCGCTGCTCGACACCGACAGCATCCAAGCGGACAACGGAGCAGGGCTGACGAAGGGGATCATTGGCCTTACCAATAAGGGCCAGCCTCGCAAGCCGGACGACTGGGGTGCGTTGCGGGCGTGGGCCTGGGGTGCCTCGCGCGCGCTCGACTATCTGGAGACGGACAAGAGCGTTGATGCGGAGCGCGTTGGCATCGAAGGGGTCTCGCGTTATGGAAAGGCCGCACTCGTGACCATGGCTTTCGATACTCGTTTTGCTGTCGTGCTGGTGGGATCGTCTGGGGAAGGCGGCGCGAAGCCACACCGGCGCAATTACGGAGAAGAGGTGGAGAACCTCACGGGGTCGGGCGAGTACCACTGGATGGCAGGCAATTTTTTGAAGTACGGTGCGGCACGGGCTACGTCCGGAAGCAAGAATGCCAGCAACCTGCCGGTGGACTCGAATGAGCTGATTGCGCTGTGCGCACCGCGACTGACGTTTATCAGCTATGGGGTTCCTGTGATGGGGGACGCGCAGTGGCTGGACCAGCAGGGCAGCTTCATGGCGACGGTGGCCGCCGGGCCGGTCTTCCAACTGCTGGGCGCCAAAGGCCTGGGAGTGAATGAGGACTATCACACTGCGAAGATGCCCGCGGTGAATACGGGGCTTCTCGATGGCCAACTGGCGTGGCGGCAGCATGACGCGGGCCACACTGATGCCCCGAATTGGAAGTACTTCATTCCCTGGGCAGACAAGTTCCTGGACTATCACCCGACACCATGGGAGCTTCCTGCCGATCAGCCGGTTTTTCGGACGGACGCAAACTCGCTGGTTGCTCATGCGCAGTTGCTGGCGAAGGCGAAGCAGGGTGGGATCGACGTTTACTTCGAAGGCGATTCGATCACAAGAAGGTGGGGTGCGCTCGACTACCCGGACCTGCTGGCCAATTGGAAGCAGAATTTCTACGGCTGGAACGCCGCCGACTTCGGATGGGGCGCCGATCGAACGCAGAACATCCTTTGGCGGCTGGAGAATGGCGAGTTGGACGGTGTCAATCCCAAGGTCGCGGTTCTGCTTGCCGGCACAAACAACGTTGGCGATCTATCGGCACCGGGCGAAGCCGAGGTGAGAGCCGATGACGTCACGCGAGGTATTGAGGCGATTGTGCATGTAATTCGAGAGAAGGCGCCCGCGGCGACAATCATCGTGATGGGGATCTTCCCGAGGAACGACAATACGGCGTTTATGCCGATCATCGACAAGATCAATCGCAATTTGTCGGAGTTGGCTGATGGGCAAAAGATTCGATATCTGAGTATCAACGACACACTGGCCGACGGCGATAGAAGGCTGCTGGACGGGATGATGAATGCGAAAGACGAACTGCATCCAACCGTGAAGGCATATCAGGTGTGGGCAGACGCGCTGAAACCGATTCTTACGGAGTTGCTGGGGCCTCCCGCTGCTGTGGACCATGCCCCACCGCCTACGGGCGATCCCGCGGCGGGACACTAGCCGAGTTCGGCGGGAGACATGACGCTGACTCCAGCACCGTCGGCGACACCGAAGTGGACTGCTCTGCCACGAGAAGCGGCAATGATGGTTGGTGGCACTCGGTCGGTAGGGAATAAGTGTTTCGGCCCTTGTCTGCTGTGTATGGCTTGGATCGTTCGGATGATGCCCTGTCGCGCGACACATCATCGACATAGCGAATCTGATTCGTGTGAGTCTGCTTCGGCACGGGCGACAGTTCAATGCGCCCCTCGGCATAAGCCTGCAACACCGCACGCACGGTTTCCTGCTCGACGATTTGGGCTGGCCGCTGAGGGACGCAAAAAAGGCTCAGGAATCCGCTAGAAGGACGCCTGAGCCTTCACGAAATGGCCCATGTCAATTACCTGCCGTTGCCGAAGGCCAGCCAACCTCAGCTCCGTCATGTGCATGACGATTAAAATCCTAGCCGCGTGAGCAAAGTACGTCGTTGCGCTGGAGCAATGATGGCGTTGATGGTTCTGTGCTTGGGCATCCCCCTAAGTAGGCAGAGCGCCCCGCCCGAAACGCCCGCTGGACAAAGCAAAAAGGCTCAGGAATCCCGCAAGAAAGGACGCCTGAGCCTCGGCCAAATGGCCAACGTCAATTACCTGCCGTGGCCGAGAGCATCGCCAAACCCTCAGGCCCGTCAGGTGCATGACGGTTAAAATCCTAGCCGCGTCATCAAAATGCGTCGTTGCGCTGGAGCAATGAGAGCGCCGAAAAACAGGTGCGACCGCCCCCAACCAATGAATTCTGCTAAGGTCTCTGCGGTGTAGGGCTTACGAACAGCAGCGACGTTCCCGTTGCGCGAAGGAACGTCCGCGTACCGAATCTTGCCCTTAGGTGTGTCCTTCGGCACGAGCGGCAGCTCGATGCGCCCTTCTGCGTAGGCCTGCAATACCGCCCGCACTGTCTTGGGCGCGGTGCGACAGCCACAGTAGCTCAGACCTCCATGTTAAAATCCGGCCCGTCTGTGAACTGAGCGGCCTCGAATACGGACACAAGGAGGATTCTCATGGAAGTCAAGATGACCAAGCAACTGGACGACTTTGTGCAGAGCAAAGTTAGGGATGGTGGTTATATCGATGAGAGCGATGTAGTCCGTCAGGCGTTGAGAATGTGGATGACAGCCATGGGATCAACGGTCAACGAGAACGACATGGCAATACAGAGTATGGGCGTTCTTCCGCCCGGTGGTGACATTGCGGAACTGTGCTTCGTTGTATTAATGGCAGCAACAAATGATCAGGACAAAGACCTACAGTTGATCATGGCCGGGCTTCGGGCATTGGCCGCAGACGCCGCCATGGCCAAGCTGCGCGACATGGTTTCACGTTGTAAATAGCCACTCGCGCTAGTCATCAGTGCAACGCCGTACGCAGTTCCGCTGCAAGGCATTCAGTTCTACATTTTTCCTTCCGGCGAACAATCCGCTCCCCCAGCACCCGCAACTCCACCATCCACCATCACCTGAAAAACAGGTGATCACGCCCCCGTGGTGTCGCCTTCACTGGCTACTTACCCCCTTTAGAAGCAGGTGTGCCCGCACCGAGGATGACGCCCTAAGAATCTTGCCGAGAGTCGCGGCTCAGCTTCAGCAGCGACCGTATGCTCTCGTGCACGTCTTCGTTGCCTGCCATCAGCTCCGCGAAGTAGCCCACCTTGTGCAGTCGCTGCTTGTTGTAGCTGACCCCGGTCTCCATCAGCAGGCCGGACACGCGATTCTTTATCTGCACCATCTGCTTGATTACAAGGCCGCGATAGCGAAGCGTGCGACGCCGATCGCGGATCTCGCTCGTTGCCATGTGGCACTCGGGCAGGAAATCGCACCGCAAGCAATCGGCGATCTTGCCGGCGTCGATTCTGTCGTTCTTCTTCTTGGCCGCAGCAATCGCGCGCAACATCAAAGGATGCGCTACCTTCAGTTTCTCGGCATGCGGAAGCAGGTGATCGTAAATCCACCCAGTAAAGATCGTCGCCTCCATGGCGATGGTCCGGGGCTGGGGCATCGTTCGGATCCACTCATCCAGCTCTCGGCGGGTCGATCCTATCTTGCCTTCCTGATACACACGACCAGCCGCGTCCTTCACGCAATAGCTGATCGTCTTCTTGTGTACATCGAGTCCGATGAAGTACATAGTCTCGGAGGAGCCTCCCAGGTGTTCTCTGAATCAGCTTGGGCGCTGAGTTCAGCTTCTTGTAACACCTCGCGCGCCTCCTGGACTTAGCATTCAAACAATTCGCTCAAGTGGATTTCCGCCGCGAAATGCGCCCAATAGCATTCGGAGACCCCGGGGCGTTTACCAGCACTAATCAGATTTGACCTGGCAGATTGTTTCTTCGCACATAACTGCTTACTTTAGCTTCGCGTATTCTGCCTTCGCTTCCTTCAGGATGGAGACGTCGGGGTCGGCGTCCTTCCAGAGGGTGAGGAAATCTTGATACGCAGTCTTTGCCTTTACCGTGTCGCCCTGCAGAGCGTAGGCGCGACCAAGCTGAAGGCGCGCGAGAGCGCCAATCGGTCCGTTCAGCACGATTCCGCGATGATCGAGAACTTTCTGAAACTCAGCGGCGGCTTCTTTGCCCTGATGGGCGGCCAGGTAGGCTTCTCCACGGACATAGACCGGATACAAGGCCGTCCAGCCGTAGCTACTGTAAGTCGTCCGCCCCAGCTCATACGGCAGGGCGGCTCTGAGAGTCTCCACGGCTTCGGAAGTATTTCCTTGGCTGACCGCAACCTTTGCACGGAGGGTTGGCAGGTAGTTGAACTGCACGACTGTGGCTTCCGGGAACTCCTGGCCCAGATCGTCGATAAGTTTTTGCGCTCGCTCGTCGTCCCGAGCATAGGCCCACGCAAGCGCGGAAGCGTACTGCAGATCGTGGCCGGCCGGATGGCTCATTGCCAAAGTCGCAAGCCGTCTTGCTTCGTCTGCGTTGCCGGACAAGGCCTCCCGGAGAGCTGAAAGGGCGGAGTAGGTTGCAGCGGCTTCATTATCTCCAGCCCGTTCGGCAGAATCTACCGCCTGACGGGAAAATTCTCGGGCGTTCGCGAGGTGTCCGGAATAGGCAGCAGTATCGGCCTCGTTCGCTAACAAGGTAGCTTCGAATCCCGGCGTTCCCGCCGATAGTGATACCTGCTGTGCCATCATCGCTGCATCGTTCTCCAAAAAGGCAATCTGATACAGGGCTAGATGGAAGTAGTAGCTTTTCAGTTTGTGTTCGAGAGCTTGCTCATACGTCACCTTCGCTTCATCGATGCGATTGAGGGAGATGTAGTCAAAGATCGGGAGCGTGTAGGAGGGGGAAGAGTTGGGACTTAAGCGGATTGCCTCTCTGCCATGTTCCACCGCTTTTTCATATTGCGCTGTATTTGGGTAGATTGCTCCCGCTAAGTAAATATGTGGTTGTGCCATGCGGGGATAAGCTTGTATCCAAAGTTGAAGGGCTTCCTCGGCCTTCTCCAAATTCCCGGTGACCACCTTATGGAAGCGAGCCGCGATGAAGTACTTCTCAGGCTCGCTCGTCCGATCGCGCAGTTCATAAGCCTGTCGGGTACACTCAACGTCTTTACTGAGTTCACCCATATTGTTAAACGAGAGGCCCAGCCACAGGTAGGCGAGTGCGAAATTCGGGTCGAGCTCGATGGCTCGCCTATAAAATGGAACAGCCGCCGCATCCCCAGCGGTTATATGAATTTGAAAACCCGAGCTGAAGGCTTTCAGGGCCTCAAGCGACGGGGTAGTCGCTTGTTCGAGAGGAGTATCGAACTTCTGCACCGTGCTAAGCGACTCGCCCAGTTTGTTCCGAATCTCCGAAACTGTCTTTCCCAAAGCGTCGAGCACGTGACTCTTATCGCTCGCCTGGGCTTCCGTGCTGGCCAGCATTTCGCCGCTCGCGCAGTTGACCGCCTTAACGGTCAGAAGGTAAGGTGTGCCAATCTGAGCTATCGAGCCTTCGAGGACAGCGGCGCTGCCTGTTCGCTGGCAGACTTGCCGGGCAACGTCGGGGGTGAGCTTGGCATCCGCTTTCTTGCCCATCATCTGCAGGGTCTGCTGGATCTGCTGATCGGAGATGATGCTCAGAAAAGGCGATTGTTCCAATTGTACGGAAAGCCCCTGCCGCAGCGTGCCGTCAAAGACGGGGTCGCCTGTGGTGTTGGTGAAATCGGCGAGGACGATGGTGTCCTTGTTTGTCAGTTTTGGGCTTTGGCGGAAATAGAAGTAACTGCCGACTGATAAAGCCAGCACGGTGATGGCGCCAGGAATAATGGACTTCCAACGTTTGACGGCAGCTGTTGAGGCCACGGGCGTCGCACTTGTCGCCGCTATTCCGGAATCCGAGTCTCGTTTCAGCCGCTGAAGATCGGTGCGCAGGTCGGTCGCGTGCTGGTATCGCAAATCACGGTCTTTCTCCACAGCCTTGTTAATGATTCGCTCCAGCTCGGGGGACACTTCAGGATTCAGCCGCACCACCGGCGTCGGCGTCCCGTCCAGTATGGCTTTCGCTATGACACCCGAACTTTCGCCGCGGAAAGGCGGCAGACCCGTAGCCATCTCGTACAAGACCACGCCGAAGGAGAACAGGTCGGTACGGGAATCAAGTTCTTTGGCTCGCACTTGCTCGGGCGACATATACGAAACCGTGCCGGGAGCAGAGCCGGGGCGGGTCAGTGGCTCTTCCTCAGTCAGAGTAGCGGCGTCGGCAACCTGGCGCGCGGACGGGGATTTGGCCGTCACCTTGGCCAGTCCAAAATCGAGGATTTTGGCGTGTCCACGCTTGGTGACAAATATGTTAGCGGGCTTGATGTCCCGGTGGATGATGCCTTCGGCGTGGGCGGCGTCGAGCCCGTCGGCAATCTGAATCGCAAGGCTAAGCAGCAGACCGTCCTCCACCGGCTTTCCACCGATGCAGTGCTTCAGCGTCACGCCGTCGAGGAACTCCATGGCGATGAACGGCTTGCCGTCCTGCTGCCCGACTTCGTAAATGGTGCAGATGTTGGGATGATTGAGAGCCGACGCCGCTTGCGCTTCGCGTCGGAAGCGGGCCAGCGACTGCGGGTCCTGGGCTACATTTTGTGGTAGGAACTTGAGAGCAACGAAGCGGTGAAGCTCCAGGTCCTCAGCTTTGTAGACCACGCCCATCCCGCCGCCGCCCAGCTTTTCAAGTACCCGATAATGCGACACCGTGTGGCTGATGTACGAGCCGGCGATCTGGTGCGCAGCTTCGTTTTCGTTCTGGGCGAGCGCTCGCGCGGCCACTTCGATAGCCGGACGATCCAGAAATCCTCCAGCCTCTTGTTGCGCGTTGAGCAGAGACCGTACTTCGCGCTCCAGCGCCTGATCGCCGCAGCATGCGTGACGTAGAAACGCTTCGCGATCCTCAGGCGGACGTTCCAGGACAGACTGCAACAGGCCATCGACTTGTTTCCACCGCTCGCTATCCATCCCCTGTCCTAGGCATAAGCTGCCGGTAGAGCCAGGCCCTGGCCGTGTTCCAATCGCGCATTACGGTTACCGCCGATACTTTAAGTACCTCAGCCGTTTCTTCCACGCTGAGTCCGCCAAAAAAACGCATTTCGACAACCTGCACTTTGCGCGGATCGAGGCTTCCCAGCAAGTTCAGGGCGTCATCGAGGGCCACCAGATCTGCGGCCCGTTCGCTGCCCACCAGCGCCGTCTCGTCTAACGAAAGGTGTTGTACGCCACCTCCGCGTTTCAAGTTATGGCGCCGCGCGTGGTCAACCAGAATGCGTCTCATTAACTGGGCCGAAACCGCGAAAAAATGGGCGCGATTTTGCCACTGCATGTTCTTGTAATCCACTAGCCGCAAGTAGGCCTCGTTGACCAGGGCGGTGGTCTGCAGGCTATGACCGAGGCGCTCACCTCTCATATAGCGTCGCGCGAGGCGGTGGAGTTCCTCATAAACGATTGGGGTCAGGCGGTCGAGAGCAGCTCCATCTCCATTGCTCCAGGCCCGGAGAAACTCGGTCACCTCGCCACCAGGTGGCGTTCCGGCCCCGTCGTGCGGTGGTGTGGAGTTCCGCATTGCTCCTATCTCAGGCCCCTCGCCCGCTCCTGCGGTCTTTTCAAGAAAAGCAATGCCTGAATGATAGTTCTGTCCCGCCATTTGCGCCTACTTATATGAGAGCGATTCAGGGTGTCCGCGAAAGCAATTGAGAAACAGTCACAAAGGAGGAAAGATGAAAACCACATTACTGAATTCCATTTGGGCAGTGAGTTTACTAGCTGCGGTGGCGATGCCGATCAGGCTGGCCGCGCAGCAACAGTCGGCGACGCAGGGGCAAAATCCAGAGCCTACCCGCTATATCGTGACCGACCTGGGTACGCTGGAGGGCGGAACGTTTAGCCAACCATTCTTTATTAACAGGTATGGTCTAGTGAGTGGCTCGTCGAGCCTTACGGACGGCAATCAGCACGCAGTCCTTTGGCTGGAGAAACTGAAGCTAGACATCGGCGCGCCCGGACTCGGGGGACCGAACAGCATCGCGTTTGGCGACAACGACGGATTCCAGTCCGCCGGTGAAGCTGAAACCTCTATTCCAGATCCCAACGGCGAAGATTTTTGCGGTTTCGGTACCCATCTCACCTGTTTACCTTTTCTGTGGCAGGACGGGATAATGATTCAGCTCCCGACACTGGGTGGCAACAATGGCGTGGCAACGGCGATCAGCAATCGGGGAGAAGTGACCGGATTTGCAGAAAACTCGACGCAGGACCCAGACTGCCCAGCTCCCTATGTTCTCCACTTCGAGCCCGTCGTCTGGGAAAAAGGAGTAATTCACAAACTGCCAGCGGCTGGGGGCGACCCAGATGGCATCGCCTTGGAAATCAACGACAACGAAGAGGTTGTCGGTGGGTCGGGCACTTGTGGAACCTTCAACCCGAATTTCCTTAACAACCTTGTGTCGGTTCATGCCTTGCTCTGGGAACAAGGCAAAGCGATTGATCTCGGAAATCTGGGCGGCAAAACGGGACAGGCGGGCGGAAACATCGCGTTTGGCATTAATAACCAAGGCCAGGTGGTGGGTAACTCGGACCTGCCGGGCGACACAACGTTTCACGCTTTTCTCTGGACCAAGAAAACTGGGATGCAGGATTTGGGCACACTTCCCGGGGATGTAGCGAGCGTCAGCATCAGCATTAACGATGCCGGCTCGGCAGTCGGCGCGTCACTGGACGCGAACTTCAACCCGCGCGCGTTTCTGTGGCAGAAAGGCGTTATGACCGACCTCAACACCCTGATTGTGAGTGATTCTCCTTTGTATCTACTAACTGGTTGCTCCATCAATTCCAGCGGGGAAATCACTGGCTTGGGTATGACCAGTACCGGGGAAATTCACACCTATCTCGCGACCCCGACACACCCTGTTGCGACCAGCGAGAACAGTTCACAAGGCGTGATCACCCCGAGAGTTCTGAGCGACGATGCCCGCAAACTGCTTCAGCAACAACTGCCCTTTGGCCGATCCGGAGCCCGGTTCATGAGACTGCAATAGTGATGTCGGCTTATCGCCAGTGTCCGAGGACCGAGAAGTGATAGAAAGATGCCGCTGTCGAGGGAGCAGGATACCTCCGCAGGGCCGGATATAAAGGACGGTTATCAGTGAACGCGATGAGACGATTGGCAATTTTCTTTCGGCGGAGTTTGTTCAGCACATTACTGGTTGCCGGCGGATTGTCTGGAAAGACTTCTTAATTACCAGCGCCCAGCCATGAAATGGCTGCGCTTACCAGGTTGGGATAGTTGTGTCTTGCAAGACACTGTCTGCGGGGAAGGTGAACATGCATGATACGGGTGCGACCAAGAATGACGGAAATGAACGGACATGGACGCGGCGGGAGGCGCTGCAGGGGCTGACCGGCGTGGCGGCGGCCATGATTTTGCCGGTAGGCGCAATGGGCGAGAGGGAGACGAAGAGTGCGTCCGCTTGGCATGGGGATGCGCTGAAGAAATTTGGCCCCTTGGCTTTCACCGACGACTGGCGCTTCCACCGTGGCGACTTGGATGGCGCGGAAGCGTCAACTTTCGACGATGCGTCGTGGCGTGTGCTGGATGTGCCGCATGACTGGAGCATTGAGGATCTTCCGGGCGGCGAAACGGAGGGTGCGGGTGCGACATGGACTGGGGGAACCAGCCCTCTGAAGACTGGACCCTTCGATGCCAATGCGAGTGAAGGCCAGATCGCGACCGGGTGGACGGTCGGCGGCGTGGGCTGGTATCGCAGGGCATTCGACAAACCGAGGGTCTCAGATGGCGGCAAGGTTGAACTCCGCTTCGAAGGCGTGTATATGAACTGCGATGTGTGGATCAACGGCGTGAAGTTGGGAAACCATTGCTATGGCTATACGCCGTTTGCATTCGATGTGACACCGCACCTGAAGGACGGCAGAAACGTAGTCGCCGTGAAGGTGAACAACACGGGACGCAACAGCCGCTGGTACTCAGGGTCGGGCATCTATCGCAAGGTCTGGTTGAACGTTGCGGGAGATTTGCGGATTCCTGAGTTCGGCGTCAGCGTAACAACACCGCAGGTTACTAACGACGTGGCGACAGTGAACGTGGCTGTGACTGTGGAGAACGGCTCGCCCGCTGCCCGCAGGGCAACGGTCCGCGTGCGGCTCTTGGATGAGGCGGGTGCTTCGTCGGGGGAAGCCTCTGTTCCGGTCACCGTGGGCGCCCATCAGAAGGCGATTGCTCCTTGCTCCGTAAAGGTCTCGAATCCGAAATTGTGGTGGCCTGTAGAGCCGAACCTTTATCGTGCTGAGATTGTCGTTGAGAGTGCCGGGGAGGTCGCCGGTGCAACGGCGTTGAACCTCGGCATACGCAAGATAGAAATTGATTCGACGGGCGGGTTGCGCGTCAATGGCGCGCCTTTGAAGCTGCAGGGCGGTTGTGTGCACCACGACAACGGCATGCTGGGCTCGGTTTGCATCCCGCGCGCGGAAGAACGCCGCGTTCAGACCCTGAAGGCGAACGGATATAACGCGATTCGCACCAGCCACAATCCGCCCTCGCGCGACTTTCTGGACGCGTGCGACCGTGTTGGCATGGTGGTGATCGACGAGGCTTTTGACTGCTGGGAAGCTGGCAAGAATCCGCAAGACTACCACCTTTGCTTCAAAGATTGGTGGCAGTGCGATCTGGAGTCGATGATCCTGCGCGATCGCAATCATCCGAGCGTGGTTTTCTGGAGTATCGGAAACGAGATCCATGAGCGGGCGGAGCCGCATGGAGTCGAAATTGGAATGGCTATGCAAGCTGCTGTGCACAAACTTGACCCGACTCGGCCAGTCACGGCGGCGATTTGCTCGGCGTGGGATCACCCCGGCCAGAAGTGGCAGGATATACAACCGGCGTTCGCCTATCTGGACGTGGGCGGTTACAACTATCAGTTTTCGGAGTACGAGAACGACCACGCGAAATATCCAGAACGGGTGATGATGGGGACGGAGTCGTTCCCTAACCAGGCCTTCCAAAACTGGCAAGCGGTCGAAAAGAACAGCTACGTTCTGGGCGACTTTGTGTGGACCGCGATCGATTACCTGGGCGAATCTGGGATTGGGCATGCAAGGCTCGTCTCGGGCGAAGCGCCCGAGGAATACTCGCAACCGTATCCGTGGTTCAACTCCTATTGTGGCGACATCGACTTGATCGGCAACAAAAAACCACAGTCGTACTTTCGTGACGTTGTCTGGCACCGCAGCAAGGTGGAGATGGCGGTGCAGCGGCCAGTGCCGGAGCGCTGGAAGGAACACGTCAGCCCTTGGGGCTGGAGCGACGAGCTGCGCAGTTGGACGTGGCCGGGTATGGAGGGGAAGCCACTTACAGTCCGCGTCTACACCCGAGGCGACAAGGTCACGATGCTGCTCAACGGAAAGGAACTGGAATCGAAGACTCTGACAGAGAAGAACTCTTTGACAGCGGAGTTTATCGTGGCCTATGCGCCAGGCGAGCTTCAGGCTGTGGCATACCAGGATGGAGACAAGATAGGGAGCATTGCGTTTCGCACGGCGGGCAAAGCGAACAAACTGGTGCTGAGACCTGATCGTACCAACTTGAAACAGACGCGCGACGATCTGAGCTATGTTGTCGTGCAGGTCGTGGACGAGGCTGGCCGGCTGGTTCCGGATGCTGTGGTTCCGGTGAGCTTTACCGTCACTGGTGCAGGCGAGTTGGCCGCCCTGGGCAATGCGAATCCGAAGGATGTAGCCAGCTTCCGCCAGCCCCGGCGAAACACCTTTCACGGCGAGTGTGTTCTCGTTGTGAGACCAACCGGCAAGCAAGGACCAGTCGAGGTAAAGGCCGAAGCATCGGGATTAGAAAGCGCATCGCTGACGTTCGAGGTGGGCAGCTAGAGTCAGATCCTCAACGATACCGCGTTGATACCGAACATTGGCTGGTATCGGCAATCCGGCATATGTGCCGACGGCAGTTGCTTATCTGGCAGCGGGCAGTCCGTAAATAACTAATCGATCTATGCCCAAAGTCAGGGGGCAAACTTTGCGGCAAATCCTAACGAACAGTTCTTCAGGGTCGCGATTGCCTGAGCGTCTGTCAAGAATAATGGGTTTCCAAGGCGACCACTGATCGTGGGTGCGTCGTCGGCCGACCAGAAGTTATCCCGAAACCGGCGAGTGGAAGATTACTCCTGGGAAGTCGGACAGCATCCGGCACCCGCGTTGGGACGACCACATGGATGTAAAACGCCCTACGCGCGGATGTGGCGCATCAAAGCGCAGGTCCGTCACACTTCCACGCATAGGCGACTTCTCGTCCATGTGGTACCGTCTCTCGGAGAGTGAGCTGGCGATTTATCGCCAGTTATCCCTTCCTGTCGGCAAAAAGTGTTTTCTCTTGCATTCAAAATCAAGCGGGTAGCTCAGTTTCAAGCGCACAGAATTGCAGCCTGCTATGCCACCATCTTGACAAGTTAGTTCTTCTTAGTAAAACATTCTCTACTCAGCTTTTCGAGCTTTTGAAAGGAACCACAAATGATCAGCCGGTGTGTCAACTTGCTCGCCTTTATGATCGTGGGCATCCTTTGCGTTGGGTCGGCCTCTCTCACGTGGGCTGGAACCGTTTACAACGTCAGCGGTAACTTCGGAACAACTCTTTTCACCGGTCCGTTGAACGGCGGAACCTTCAGCGGTAGCTTTACCGCAGCTTTGCCGATTTCGAGCGGCACGCAAACGATCACAACGTTCGACATCAAACTCTACGATTCCTCGGCGAACGTGCTTTCTGACCTGACGAACACGACCCCGACAGATTTTGCCAACGTTCGGGTTTTTAGCGCCAACTGTTGGAACGGTGTTTCGACCGGAAGTTGTGACGCCTTTTTGTTCAGTAACGGCGCATCCACCGACTTCCTGGAACTGATCACGCCCGTTGGGTTCGCAGGCGGCGCGGTTGTACCTTTCAACACAAGTCTTCCGACTACCTTTAACGGATCCTTCGGTGCCATCGGAGGGGATACGGCTTCGACTGCAAGCGTAGTGACAGCCGGCACCATTACCGCGGTTCCTGAACCTTCCAGCTTGATGCTGTTCGGCAGCGGCCTAATCGGAATCGGGGGTGTGATTTGCCGTAAAATCCGTCGCTTAGGAAATAGCAACTGAATTCAAAAAAGCCGACCAGTGGAGGCTTTTCTGTTCGTCGATAGCTAGATGGCGATGCAGACCGATTCACTCATCGAGTTATTCATATCAATCTATACTTCGGCAATTTGTCGCGGTAGGGACGATCATCGCTGATCGCCCCCCGCACAGATCCGTACGAGTGCGTTTACGCATACGGCTCTTCTGAAGGACAAATGGCGTGTGGGCAACCCACAGACAGCGGTTGGCTTCACGCACACCGTCCAAACGCTGGAACATGCATATCCCTGCTCAGAGTCAGGAGCATGTGCGCCTGAACGATGTTCGCCTCCAGCTGCACCCTTCCCTCCCCGGCCTCCGCAGGAAGTTGCCCTCCCTTGTTCGGTCGGTTCACAGGTACTACGGCGCAGTCCGACTTCTCCAGCGCGTGCGTGTCCGTCGTGCGGCTATGTGCCTTCACGGACCGGCCTTCGTCAATTACCGAAGGCGCGCTGGAGATCTCCCGGTTCTCGTGCATGTTGTTTCTCAGCGTGCGCGGGTTCTTAGACTACGCAGGACCGGACAGCCACTCGCGATAACGCAGCTGCCGTGTTGCCTTCCTCCTACTCGTCAGGGAGTCGGCATCCTGATCTGGCGTTTTTCGAAGCTCAATCACCCCGCCCACCGATGCCTCCGGCCTACGCTTCGCAACACACCTCGCGATGTGCCACGCAAGACTAGAGGTCTGGATGGAGTCGCTTTCTCCTTTCCTGTGGGGCTCTTGCATCCCCTACAACATGCCGGTTTATCCCGGCGCACGCCGAATAACGCCCAACCCGTGCTGTTGAAGGACTCCACCAGGTCGCGGCCACAAGGACGGAACGCCGACTATACGGTCAAGTGAAACTTCCTCCAAGAAGACCTCTGGACAATCTCCAGGAAGCCGGACTCGCCGATCGGCTGTTGCTCAGGATTACTTGCGAGATGGCACTACGGATTTCGCAACACCTATCTGTGCCGCTTCGGCGGACTCAGTTCGACCGAATGCAGCTCACGCCATTCAGGCTTGTCTTTCAAACGTCTGCGATCCGTCGCGCTGCCGAGCCGGACAAAAGCCGCGCCGCTTGTGACTTAAGGCCCCAGCTTGCTAATTAGGCACGTTAGTCATGATGTGCATTAATCATGATGTGCGCAGGAAACGACTGTGTACTCCCACCGCGATCATTGACCGCGATCGCCCACAACATATAGTGGCCTGGCTTGATGTCTTTTATCGACGCCCTATACGGCGGGGCTGTCACAGTAGCGACAAGGATGCTCGGCGACGTGAAGGTAGCCATGTCTTTCACCCAGAACTCCACCCGGCCTATCTTCCCAGTGCGATCGGATGCCTTGGCACTGACGGAAAGCGCTTCACCTTCAGTGACGTTGATGCTGGATCGCGGCTCGATGAGTTCCACATAGGGCGGCACCGTCTCCACCACCGTAACCGTATGGAAGGACGTCGCCTGCATCTTACGGTTGTCGACGGCCACAGCACGCAACCGATGCGGTCCCTTTGATCCGGCCGGCCAAAGGAACGCATAGGGTGGCTCGTGCTCGGTGCCTACGACTTTGCCATCGACGTAGAGCGATACTGAGTCGATCTTTCCGTCGCCTGACAAGGCTTCGAGTTGCACCGGAACAATTTCGCCGGCCTGAAATACTGCTCCGTCCGGAGGGCCAGCGAAGGCGATGTCAGGCGGAAAGCCGGGCGCGGTGTCGTTTGCGAATAGCTCCAGGTCGAATCGGATGTCGTCACATTGTGGCGAATTCATGTGAATTTCAGCTGCGATGACATTCTTGCCCTGTCTTAGGCTTTCGGGATTGATCTTGACCGGATAAAAAACGTCTCTTTCCAATCCGCTAAGCTTTTGCGTTGCCAGCGTGTCGGTGGTGACACTGCTAGCAGGCAGATTGACGCGATCCACTTCTTTTCCGTTCAGGTAGACGATGGCCCCGTCAGCGCGCATCAATCGGAGGATTGCACTTCTATAGAAGCCCGGCTCTGCGACGTCGAACGTGTGGCGGAAATACGTGGTAATGGTGCGGTGATTGGCAGGCCCTAAGTCCAGCGTCGTAGCCGGATTGTCCCTGGACCCGAATGGCGCCGCGCCCAGCTTCCATTTGGAATCGTCGTAGTTCAAAGACGTCCACTCGTTGCCGGGATTGGTTCCATTGTCCCAATACCGCCACTGGTCGCCCGAATTGACCAGAACGAGTTTGCTGAGATCTACGGTGAAACGCTGCCCTCCCACAATCTTATCCGGGTTGCCAGGGGCGCCGAGTTGTATCAGATCAATCTGGGCAGCCGGAGATCGCGGGGAATAGTCCTTCGAAAGCACGAATTCGGCACTCGCGGAAAACGTCTCATTGGAGTTGATCCTGATATTTCGGATCGAGGCGTCGGGCGAAAGGATTTCGATGCGACCTTGTTTTTCGTCTCCAGTCGCCTTTATCCCCCGGCCGGCGCCTCCGCCTTTCCGCCATCGCTCGAACAACTGCGGCGGCAAGTCAACAAACATTTGTCCCTGTTTAAGAAACGAAGCCCCGGCAGTTTGAGTTTCAGCGACACGCAAACCCAACTCAACGGGCTCGTTGAAGACATCCCGCAACACGATCGCCATCCTCATCATGCGACCCGAAATAGCATCATCAACAGTCACGTTCTTCCAGACGATTTTGTTGTTGTTTTGGGTGTTCGTGTAGACGTCGGTGGTTTCGGGAAAGTCCATTCCAAACGGCGCTGTGGTTTTGGTCTCAATGCGCGCAAGCAAACAGAAATGGTACTGGTCGGTGCCGAAACTGGCGAAGTCGGCGGGATTCGGTGGATACCACGGAATCTGGATTACGACTGCCTGGCCGGGCTGCAGGACGGGGATGGTGAGTGGTGCTGTATCGTAGATCGGCGGCGAGACCACGGAGGGATCGGTGGGAAGTTTTGCGACGACGTAATTTCCCCCGGAAGGCGCGGGGGTGCTGGTCTCCCAGGGCTGGATCTTGAAGCTGCTCGCGCTGCCGCTGCCGGAGCCCGGGGAGCCATCCCATGGCGCCATGGTCAGGGGTAGGTTCGGGTCGGTGCCCAGAGACGCCCCGTACGTCTGCGCTGGGTCGAGACGCGTCAAGTCCGACGGATTGCGCTGCCATTGTGCCCAGAGCCGATCGACGTTGCCGTGCAGCATGAAGAAAAATGGATCCTGGGCGGAAGTGCCCGGATTGCTCATGTCACCGCCGATGTACCCGTGCGAATAATTGTGGGAGCAATCTTCCAGGGCCTGCATAAAAGGGGCAGTAGAAGGAGGAGCACAAGAAGTAAAAGTAAAAACCCACCCCGATTCGCTTCCGAAGGGGTCATAGGGGCTGCGGGCCAGAACGGCAGCGTCCGATTCGGCGGGAATCGGTCCGCCGGTGCTGCGCGTGACGGTTGGGGGTGCCAGCGGCGGGTTGAAAGGTAAACCGATATTTCCTGAGAAGCTGCCCATGAAGGACAGCGAGCTAGTCGGATTCGTGGTCCAATCCCAATAGAGCAGCTTTACGGTCGGGTCGTACTGCTGCAGCAGAATCTCGTATCGATTGATGTACTCACGATGCCATGGCAAGAAAGCTAATGTCTCGTGAATGTTGCTAAACGAACCCATATCACTGTGAACTGTCTGCTGCGTATGCCAGAAGTCAGTCCCCATGGGAAACACATAAGCCGGTTTGGTCCCGATAGCCACAATCGCATTCACGTAAGCCATTTGCTCTGCTGCGGTGGCCGTCGCCCCGTTTTTTCGCGGTTTTGTGACCTCTGCGGCATACAGCGGCGTCCCCAGGCCACCCGGCTGATAGTCCACCCACTGCGTGGGCCACGAAAGTCCCGTAGACGCTTTTGCCCAATAAAGCCGCAGGCGTTCCATGCCGGTGGAAGCCGACTGGCTGTGATTGCGGACCTCCACGTAGACGTAGTTCGGCGTGCTCTTCAATGGATCGCGATAGACAGGATCCTGGTGAGGCGGCAACGTCCACGGTGGTGAGCCTTCGGTGAACGGATACGGCTGGTAGCCAGGATCGGGCGAGTTTCGTACCCAGATGTCCTGGGACACCCACATTGGACCGGTGTCGGGATTCGGCTCCACTCCTGTATCGGCGGGGGTGTCTTGCATGTAGACGGTCTGAGCGGGTGTTGAGATAACTGCAACGGTGAGAAAAAACAAGACCAAAGAGAGTGTTCGGCGGGTCATGGCTGCCTCCTTACTGCGAACCATAGACATTACTGCGGTTTACATGATGACTTTGTTATCGGCGGGGATCTCCTTTTTGCTTCCCAAAAACACGGGCGATTATATACCCGTTGTATAGTCGCAATATGGGAAAAGGTTGTAATCTGCCAACCCCCGATTCATCGCTCTTAATCGGCACGAAACGCATCCTTCCAGTATCCCGGGCAAGGCCGCATCCACATGGCAACGTCCCTTGCGTATAGTGATCCCACGTTCCACTAGCAAGCCCCGAATCTGGTTTTTTCGCTTGCGACGCGGTGGCGGACCATACATTCCGGGTGGCCCGTCATCCGACAAGTGACGGGCCTTCAGATCACCCGTACCACTGCCAATGTCGCATCATCGGTCTGATGCCCTTTGGAGAAGTCATCCATAGAATTGAAGCTCAAATTGACGAGATCTCCGGCGTCTAGAGAGCATTGCGCTGCGGAGGCGGCTGCTTTCAATAAGCCCTGAACTCCCCATTCCTCCCCATCCTGATTTGTCGCTTCGATCAGTCCGTCAGTGAAGGCAATCACCAAATCACCAGTTTCGATCTGAACGGAACCCTCCCCATATTCCGAATCAGCGAACAGTCCGACTGGCGCGCCACCCGTTTCGAGGCAGTACATCGAGCCATGTCGCCGAATGACGACCGGCGGATTATGTCCAGCGTTTACATACCGGAGAATGCGGGTCGAGCTGTCGAATACTCCGTAGAACAAGGTTGCATATCGGTCGTTGGAGGACGAGGTGTATACCCGATGATTCACGACCTTGAGCAGACCGGCCAGGTCATCCCCGGTGAACAATGCCGCGGTCTGAAGGGAGGACTGCACATTGGCGATCATAAGTGCCGCGGCCAAACCTTTGCCCGAGGCATCTCCAACGACCAGTGCCAGGCAATCGTTCTTAAGCGGGATAAAATTGTAGCAATCGCCACCGAGCGCCCGAACCTGACGGCAGCGGGCGCTATAGTCGAAGGAATTGCTAACTGTGCGGGGCGCCTGCATAAAGCCCTGCTGCACGTCGCAGGCCAGTACCCAGTCCTGGCTAACGTCCACTACCATTTCGTTGGTCGTCATTCTCGCCTCCACTTGTATGTCGGTTCTGGCGCTCCGAAATCGACATCGGGTAGTGACTTTTGGCCCATGAAATATTTCTGACGAAGATGTAGAGAATGACAGCACGGCTCCGACTACAGGATGAAGGCGCAGATCGCAAGCGCTATGACGACGAGAACAGGAGCAAAGGACATGAAATACATTTTACTGATGTCGGGCACGAGGGCAGGCGTTGAGGCGTATCACGCCTGGCCGAAACAGGATATTGACGCACACATGGCGGTTCTCCATCGCATCAATCAGGAACTTGCCGAGTCCGGAGAATTTGTCGCCACACAGGGCTTGACCGAACCGAAGGAAGCCAAAGTCGTGCGCGGAGAGAAGAACGGCCTCCCAGTCACCGACGGTATTTTCCCCGAATCGAAAGAATTTCTGCTGGGCTACTGGATCGTTGACGTGGCCGACGCCGAGCGGGCTTATGCCATCGCGGGACGGATTTCCGCAGCATCCCTAAACATGCCGATTGAGGTGCGGCAGTTCGCAACCCATGAAGCCAAGTCCCGATAAACAAATGTCGAGAACGCTGTCTTGATTCCGACTAAGTGATAGAAGCGCGAGAGGGCAGCGCCAACGAACTCGATAGGAGAAGAAAATGAAATACATTCTGATGATGAACACGATGAAGGCCGGCCACGGTGTCCCGGGCTGGCCCAAGAAGGACCTTCAGGCGCACATCGGCTTTATGATCGGTGTCAATAAAGAGCTGCACGAGCGTGGAGAATTGGTGTCGGCGGAAGGGCTGTCGTTTCCCGACCAGGCGAAACTGGTCCGAGCAGGCAAGGATGGCCAGCCCGTCACGGACGGTATTTTTCCCGAATCCAAAGAGTTTCTCGCTGGCTTCTGGATAATCGATGTCGACAGTTCACAACGAGCATATGAGATTGCCGCCAAGGTGTCCGCCGCGCCAGGCCCCGGTGGTGCGCCGTTGAACATGCCGATTGAAGTACGCCCGAGTCATGAGCGGACCGCCGCCGGATATGCTGTAACGGAGAGCTCCGATGACCAAGCAAATGGGATGCGACTTCCGAGCATCTGTTGCGTGAACTTGCTCCGCAGGTGCTCGGCGCCGTCGCCCGCCGTTTCCGGGATTTCTCCTCGGCTGAGGATGCGGTGCAGGAGGCCATGATTGCCGCTTTCACCCAATGGCCGCAGGAGGGTGTTCCCGAAAATCCCCGGGGCTGGCTGATTCAGGTGGCGTGCCGCCGCATGACGGACCATATGCGCAGCGAAATTGCCCGCCGCGAGAGAGAAACGGCAGTGGCTGCGGAAACGGAAAACTTGACATCCCTCCTCGAGATCGAGGCCGACATGGACCCCGACGACACCCTGATTCTGTTGTTCATGTGCTGTCATCCCGCGCTCACTCCGTCCTCGGCAATCGCGCTGACGTTACGGGCGGTTGGCGGTTTGACCACGGCTGAAATCGCCAATGCCTTTCTGGTTCCCGAGGCCACGATGGCGCAGAGGATCAGCCGCGCGAAGCAAACCATTAAGACTTCTGGCGTACCGTTCCGTCTCCCTTCTCCCCACGAGCGGACTGGACGACTGCCCGCAGTTCTGCACGTGCTCTATCTGATCTTCAGCGAGGGATATACAAGCAGCATCGGGTCGCATCTGCAACGATTCGATCTGGCGTGGGAAGCGATTCGCCTGACGCGCAACACGAAAACGCTACTCCCCGATAATCCCGAGGTTGCGGGACTTCTGGCGCTGATGCTGTTAACCGACGCGCGTCGCGCAGCCCGAAGCGGGGCGGATGAAGAACTCATTCCGCTCGATAAACAAGATCGAACCCTATGGGACCGCGTCGGAGATCTCCGAAGGCATTGAATTTCTCACCGCCGCGCTATCGAAGGGGTCAGTGGGCCTGTATCAGATTCAGGCAGCGATCGCCGCCGTTCACGACGAAGCCGAGTGAGCCGAGGACACAGACTGGCCACAGATTCTGGCCTTTATGAGTTGCTGAAACGAGTCGCTCCCAGTCCGATGGTTCACTCTCAATCACGCCATCGCAGCCGCTATGGTGCACGGCCCTGCCAAAGGCCTCGAACTGCTTAGGGCTCTCGACCGCGACCCGCGCATTGCCAGTCACTATCGTCTCGACGCCGTTCGTGCCCACTTTCTGGAAAAGATGGGAGATCATGAAGCTGCCATCGAACACTACCGAATTGCGGCTCGCGCGGACGACGAGCATCGCCGGAAAGGAATTACCTCATGACGCAAGCAGCGCGCCTGGCCGGCGATTAACTCCCGAATCGTCGGCCACTCCGAAGTAGTCCAGTTTGACGGGTTGTCGGCTACCTGTGGAAGTGAGATGGACCGTGCTTTCGGTGCGCCACATCCGCGCGTAGGGCGTTATACGGCCAAGCGGCGGTGCCAATGCGGTTGCTGGGTGCTGGCCGACTGCGGGAGTAATCTCCCACATGCAGGATTCTGGCCAACTTCCAAATACTTACGCGCTACGTCCGATGGACAGCTCTCTGTCAGAGTCTTCATCGGTCACGACGTCGAACTGTACGAGCCGGGCGCTTCCAAATGACGTCGTTATCGCTACGTCAGTGGCATCGCGTCCCACCGCCATCAAATCTCGACCGATGCGCGGGGCATTGTGCCTGGCGTCGAATGTCCACCAGCGACCGTCGAGAAAAGCTTCGAACCAGGCGCTGAAATCCATCGGCGGCCGCGGCGGAACCCCAATATCGCCCAAATATCCCGTGGCGTAACGCGCGGGAATATTGAAGCATCGGCAGAACGTGACAGCCAGGTGCTGGAAATCTCGACAGACTCCGAGGCGTTCGTTATAAACCTCCAGCGCACTCTTACTGGACCGGGCGTGCTCATACCCGAACGTGACGTGCTGGTTCACCCAATCGAATATGGCCTGGACGCGCCCCCAACCTCGCGGCGAGTTACCGAATAACTCCGTCGCGGTATCCAGCAACAGGTCGACCTCACAGTAACGGCTGGCAAGCAGGTAGCGCAGCGTCTCGGCAGGCAGACGATCGACAGGAATCTCTTCAGCCCGAGGGTCTTGTGGATCGGGTCCGCCCGAACCCTCGATCAGAAAGGAATTGTGCAGTCTGATCCTGCCCGGCGGTAGCAGAAAGCGCGACGCCAAATTGCCGAAGCTGTCCTGATATTGCTCGATTTCAACCGCGGGTTCGATGCGCAACTGGTCGGGCTCCACAAGGTCGAGAGTGCGTGACGGGTGGACATTCAGATGAGCAATCATGGGAACACCTGCGGCAACCTGAAAATGGATGTCATAGCCGAGGCGGATCAGCATAGAGGTTGTGTCTCAACTCACATATCCAATACCGAACGTGTCTGGAGGTATAAGCAAAACCAGCACTTCGTTATTCAAATTTTCTTGCCTGCGAAATCAGCGCGATGGTCCAAGACGACGAAGCCGCGGTGTATCATCGCGACAAACGTTTGGATGCAATCTGGTGGCTATGCGCAGACGAATTTGTGACGGAATCGACAGTCATAGCCATTGATCCCATTGTCGCGGTTGGGCCATGGGTCGATTTGTACCCATGCCGGCCGGAACGAACTTTGGGTCAGTTGGCACCCCAGCCAGGGGCAGCGGATCGTTCCTCGATCCGCATTACTCGTGGGATGCATGAGGGTAGATGGGATCACAGGTTGTCCTAGCTCACCGCACAGAGTACCGGTACGATAAGCCAGTCTTGCTCGGTCCGCAGCTCATACAGCTGCGTCCCGCTCCGCATTCTCGTACGCCGATCCTCAGCTATTCGCTAACACTGACTCCGTCCGAGCACATCCTCAACTGGCAGCTGGATCCTCACTCCAACTATGCAGCGCGCGTCCTGATCCTGCAGAAGACGACTGAGTTTGCAGTCCAGGTGCAACTGATTGCCGACCTCGCTCCCATTAATCCGTTCGACTTCTTCCTGGAGCCGGGATTCGAAGATTATCCATTCCAATACTCCCCGCAGCTAGCCAAAGATCTTGAGCCATATTGCTCGACCGAAAGGGCTGGCCCGCGCCTGCAGTCGTTTCTGGCCAGTGTTTCGCGCGAGAAACGTGGGACTATCGACTTCCTGGTCGACCTGAGTCGGGGCGTGCGCGACGAAGTCGACTACGTCACTCGCTTGGAGCCAGGCGTGCAGAGCTGTGAGCAGACTCTGGAATTGCGCTCGGGTTCCTGTCGTGACTCGGCATGGTTGTTTGTCCAGATCCTTCGCAAATTGGGAATAGCGGCGCGATTTGTCTCCGGGTATCTCATCCAGTTGGCTTCGGACGAGCCGCAAGATTCGATCGCACCGCGAAGCGACACTGCCGACCTGCATGCCTGGGTAGAAGCGTTTTTGCCGGGCGCCGGATGGATTGGAATGGATGCGACCTCGGGCCTGTTTGCAGGCGAGGGCCACATCCCGCTCGTGTGCACTCCAACTGCCTCCCAGGCGGCACCGATCGGCGGCACCGTCGAACCGTCCAAGGTGGAATTCAGCAATTCCATATCGGTTCGGCGTTTGGATGATACTCCGCGGACTAGCCAGCCTTTCAGCGAGGACGATTGGTTGCGGCTCCAGCAGGTCGCACGCCAAATCGATGGAGACCTTGAGGAGCATGATGTACGCCTGACGATGGGCGGTGAGCCGACCTTCGTTGGTATCGATGAGCCCGAAAGCCTGCAGTGGAATATCGAAGCACTCGGTCAGGCCAAGCGGAATCGAGGTATGGCTCTGATTCGGGGTTTGCGCGAAAGGATGACTGCTGGCGGGCTGCTCCATTATGGACAGGGAAAATGGTACCCGGGCGAGCCGTTACCGCGTTGGGCGCTCGGCTGCTATTGGCGGCGCGATGGCGTAGCGGTGTGGGAGAACATCGACTTCATCTCCCGCGAGGATCAAAACCATGGATTCGGCTCGAGCGATGCGCTAAGGTTTGCTGCGGCTCTGGGTCGCCGACTGCAAGTGAGTTCCGGGAATACTTTGCCTGCGTTTAACCCTGAAAACATAACCTCCGAGCCGGCGGGTTACATCCTGCCGCTCCGTCGCCGGCAGAAGGATTCAGGGGAATTGTTCTGGTCTACTCAGTTGTGGTTCACCTGTCTTGGACGCCTCCTGCTCCTGTCTCCGGGAGATTCGCCTATAGGCTACCGCATACCTACCGAGTCGATGCCCTGGGTAGCACCCGATGACGTGAAATATGCTTACGAGGCTTCTGGCGACCTCGTCGAACTCCCACAACGTCATATACATCGAACGAACTTATTCGACCAGGAGCCCGCGCCCGACACTCTCCCTCCGCTGTCGAGTTCGCCGGAGGACGCGGCAGAACTAATTCGGCCCGCGCTGTGCGTTGAGGCGAGAAATGGCCGCCTGCACGTATTCCTTCCCTACACGCGATTGCTCGCGGACTATCTCGAGCTGCTGGCGGCGGTCGAAGATACGTGCGAATACTTGCACAAACCGGTGTGGCTGGAGGGCTACGCTCCACCGGCCGATCCACGATTGCAATCGTTCACCATTACACCCGACCCGGGAGTTCTGGAAGTAAACCTGCCGCCGACCGGAAAATGGGACGAACTTGAGCGAATCAACATGCTGGTGTTCGAGGAGACGCGCCGGAACCGGCTGACCGCTGAAAAGTTTGACTACAACGGTAGCCACATCGCGACCGGCGGCGGTAGCCATATCGTGATCGGTGGAGCGACGATTTCGGATAGTCCGCTTCTCCGCCGGCCGGACCTTCTGCGTAGCATGGTCACGTTCTGGCAGAACCATCCCTCACTGTCGTACCTGTTTTCCGGAATGTACGTCGGTCCCACAAGCCAGCATCCGCGCGTCGATGAGGCCCGACTCGACACTCTCTATGAGCTCGAGGTCGCATTTAGCCAACTGTCCACAGGTGATTGCCCTCCGTCCGTTCTGGATGGATTGTTTCGCAACCTGCTCGTCGACGTAACTGGAAATTCCCATCGTGCGGAGTTCTGTATCGACAAGCTCTATCCGCCTCCAGGGCGTGGGCGTCGCCTTGGCCTGCTCGAGTTGCGTGCCTTCGAAATGGCGCCACATGTGCGGATGAACCTGGCGAATGCACTTCTGGTCCGTGCCTTGGTCGCAAGCTTTTGGAAACAGCCCTTCCGAGGCAGGTTGGTACGCTGGGGTGCATCGCTTCACGACCGCTTCATGCTGCCGGACATTGTGAAGCGCGACTTTTCCGAGGTGCTCGGACACTTGTGCCAATCCGGCTACCAGATTGAGGAGAGGTGGTTCGCTTCGCACTTCGAGTTTCGCTTCCCGAAGATCGGCTCAATCGCCACGGACGGAATTCAACTCGAATTTCGGCGCGCTCTCGAACCCTGGAACGTGCTCGCAGAAGAGACTATTTCAGGCCGTACGTTTCGCAGCGTCGACTCATCGCTGGAGCGCCTGCAGGTAAAGATCTCAGGACCCACGACGGAATCCCGGTATGTCATTGCGTGCAACGGACGAAAAGTCCCGCTTCAGGCGACCAATGTCATTGGAGAAGCGATAGCGGGAGTTCGCTTCCGCGCCCGCCGCTTATCGGAGGAATTGCACCCAACCGTCCCGGTGCATGCGCCGCTCATCTTCGACATCCTCGACTCGTGGCGGCAGCGTTCGATCGGGAGATGCGCCTATCACGTCACGCCTCCCACTGGCGGTCTCTACTCGACGCGACCGGTGAATGCTGGCGAGGCAGAGACCCGGCGTACCGAGCGCTTTGAGAAGCTGACTCCCCAGCCCGGCTCGGTGTCACTGCCGGCCGACGAGACGAATCTTATGTTCCCTATGACCCTGGATCTGCGGTGGCCGGCGCCAGCACCATCTACGGTCGATGCGGAGCCGGTGCGATGACTTGGGATCTTTATCAACCACCGCTCCGTTACGGAACCTCCTACGATGAGTCATCGTCCGATGGCGTGACGCCTCGGCCGCACTGGGAACACCTGATGGACTCGCTTCGAGCGATTGGCCCAGAGGAGCTGGAACGACGCTGGTCACGCGCTGAGCGCCGCATTCGCGAAAATGGTATCACCTACAACATTTACAGCGATCCCCTCGGCGAAGATCGAGCCTGGAAGATCGACATCGTTCCGCTACTGATTCCGGCAGACGAGTGGCGCTTCATTGAGGCGGGAATTCTTCAGCGCGCCCAGTTACTTAACAGGCTGCTCCAGGATCTCTACAGCTCGCAAGATCTGGTAGCGCAAGGCCGATTTCCCGCAGCCTTGCTCTATGCCAACCCTGCATTCCTTCGCCCGCTCGTGGGCGTGCCCGTGCCTGCCCACAGCTATCTGCACATGCTGGCTGTCGATCTGGCTCGCTCGCCAGACGGACAATGGTGGGTCCTCGCCGATCGCACGCAAGCACCTTCGGGGAGTGGTTATGCCCTCGAGAACCGCACGATCGTCTCCGACGTTTTGCCGGAGGTGTTTCGAACGTCGAACGTATTGCGTCTCGCCCCATTCTTTCGCGCACAACGCGAGGCTCTGAAAAGTCTTTCGTCGAACGATAACCCGCGCATCGTGTTGCTTAGTCCTGGCCCGTTCAATGAGACCTACTTCGAGCATTCGTATATCGCACGCTACCTGGGATTCACCCTGGTTGGTGGAACCGACCTGACGGTACGCGACAGGCGCGTGTTTCTAAAAACCGTGGACGGCCTGGAGCAAGTCGACGTTATACTCCGGCGGGTGGATGACAGCTTTTGCGATCCGCTGGAGTTGCGCGGCGATTCGCTTTTAGGTGTACCCGGCCTGGTGGACGCCATCGTTGCGCGAAATGTTAAGGTCGCCAACGCACTGGGCAGCGGTCTGATTGAGACGGCGGCGGTAATGCCTTTCCTTCCCGGCCTGGCTCGTCATCTGCTCGGCGAGGAACTGAAGCTTCCGTCCGTCGCGACCTGGTGGTGCGGACAGCAATACGCGCTGGATTGGGTACTCGACCATCTCGATTCCGTGGTGGTGAAACCAGCATTCCCATCACGCGGAATGGAGCCGGTTTTTGGAGCCGAACTTCCGCAAGCGGAAAAGAATAAGTTCGCCGATCAACTACGGGCTCGCCCGCACGAGTATGTGGCGCAGGAGCAGATCGCCTTATCCACCGCGCCGGTGTGGGAGAAAGGAGGCCTCGACTCTCGTAGCCTGGTACTGCGTACATACGTGCTCAACACCGGCACCGGGTTCGTCGCGATTCCGGGAGGATTGGTAAGAGTTGCCGAGGCTGAAGGATCGGTTGTCTCGATGCAGCGTGGTGGGCACAGCAAGGATGCATGGGTTCTGTGGGACGGTCCAATTGATACGTTCAGCATGTTGCGTCCACGTCATGAGCCTATCGATTTGCGCAGAGCTTCGCGGGCAGTGCCCAGCAGCGTAGCCGACAATGTCTATTGGCTGGGCCGCTATGTCGAACGGGCGGAAAACATCGCCCGGATTCTGCGGTCGATGCTCTCTCGCGTAGGTCGCGCAGCGGAATCGGAGCTTGCGTGGCTGTTGCGTCTGCACGCTTGCCTGGAGTCGCGGCACAGCAAGCTACCTAAGCCAAAGATCAGGCGGCCGACCTTGTTCGACTTGGAACGGGAAATGATGTCGGTGATCACCGATGTGAAGCGGCCTGATAGCCTGGTTTCAACTTTGGCAGAGGTATCCCGCGTTGGCGATGGCGTGCGCGAAAGGCTGTCGGAAGACATGATGTCTCTAATCGGCCAGCTACGCGAGTCGATAAAGGTCGAATCTGGTCCACAATTCATTGAAGCGCCGGAGATGCTTACCCACTGTCTGGAACTGCTTTCGGCATTTTCCGGCATGGAGCGCGAGAACATCAGCCGCGGTTTAGGCTGGCTGTTCCTGAGCATGGGCCGGCGGCTCGAGCGCGCAATCTATCTCACGCGGCAACTGCGCGAGATCACTATGCCGCTCGGTGAAGAGGATTGGCCGCTGTTGGAATGCCTGCTGGAGGTCGCAGATAGTTCAATGGCCTATCGGACCCGGTACTACACCACGCTACAGCCGTTGGCTGTTTTGGATGTCCTGATGTCAGATGAGATGAATCCCCGCTCCTTAGTTTTCCAGATCAGCCATCTCGCGGATCTATATCAAAAACTTCCTCGCCACGTGCCAGAGGACGCGCACGCAATGGGTGAAGCATTGACGTTGGTGCGCAATTTCGATCTAGCTGCTCTGAACTATCCGCTGCCCGGCGCTACCCCCCCGGCAGGTGGCTGCCTTGAACTTATCCGCCTCGAGCAGTTCCTTAGAAATCTGGAGCGACTGCTGCCTTCCTGGTCGAACAATTTATCAAGCACGTACTTCAGCCACGCTCGCACCTTTCCAATCAGCATAGGTCAATGATTTACAGAATCCTTCACCGAACAACGTATCGATACAAATACCCGGTCTCGGTCGGCAATCACGTCGCGTGCCTTAAACCGCGATCTTTGGCACATCACCATCTTTCCTATAGTGCTCTGCAGATCCAGCCTGCTCCAGCCATCTGTACCGAACGGCTGGATTATTTTGGGAATCTCCTCTGTTTCTTCACGATCCAGGAGCCGCACAAGGAGTTAGTCGTAGAAGCTCGTAGCGAAGTAAGTGTTGAGGTAAATTTGAGAAAGTCGTGGCAACACGCGCTTCCTTGGGAAGAGTCGGTAAATTCGCTCCCCGACGATCAAAGTCCAGAGGGGCTGCAAGCCTACCAGTTTGGATTTGATTCGCCGCGTGTCCGGTTTCGACCGGAGTTCGCCGCCTACGCGCGCCAGTCGTTCACGCCACAGCGGCCCATTGCCGAGTCGCTTTTAGATCTGACGGAGCGTATTCACAAAGACTTTCGCTTCGATTCGAAAGTGACCAACGTGCGAACGCCTACGGAAGAAGTGTTTAAGAGACGACGAGGCGTATGTCAGGATTTCGCACACTTGCAAATCGCTTGCCTACGCTCTTTGGGTCTAGCTGCCCGTTACGTCAGCGGATACCTGCGGACTTACCCTCCTCCCGGCAAACCCAGGCTGATAGGCGCTGACGCATCCCACGCGTGGGTGTCAGCTTATGTGCCTGGGGCCGGATGGCTCGACTTGGATCCCACTAATAATCTCGTTCCTTCAGACCAACATGTGACTCTGGCCTGGGGCCGCGACTACAGCGACGTAAGTCCTCTCCGTGGACTGATCCTGGGGGGTGGATCCCATACCCTTAAAGTTTCGGTTGATCTGGAGCCACTCGACTCCTAACAAGTTGCGAGTTGGTGTTCACAACAGCTTATCGACGCTGGTCAGAAGTCAGGTTTGGGGGAATGTGGTGTTCCTGAGTGCGGCTTGCGCTCCGATCTTTCGGGGTCGGCTTTCTGGCCAACCTCCCGTTTCGCAACTATCCGCGAAGTGGCATGCTTGATGCGCTAACGATACGTCGTCACAGACGATCACAGGCATCCCCCGGGTACTGGTGGCCGGTTAAAGGTCACCCAGCGTTGTGACTTACTGCACGGAAACGCTCTTAGCCAGGGAAGATGATATAAGCAACTTTTACGGCATAGATTTCTGCCCCATCCATGCGCCTCTAACAAGCAAGGTGACCGCAGTGACGGCCCTGTTGTGAGTTCAGCTCCGCGATCTGTTTCTGTTCGCGGAACCGGAGGAAGGCATGAGAAGCGGAAACAGCCATTTTGATAGTGTCTGCATCAAATCCACTGGTTCTTACGTTCCGTCTAAGATTCTGACCAACGAAGAAGTCGTGGCAAGCTTGCCAACCTCTCCGCAGTGGGTGTTCGATACCTTGGGCATTCGCGAGCGGCACATCGCTGAACCAGACGAATACACCTCTGATCTTGCTACCCGTGCGGGGCTGGACGCAATCGCTTCGGCGGGGCTTGAACCAAACGACATTGACTTAGTCATTGTTTCCACCGCGACACCCGACCGCAAGATGCCCTCGTCGGCATGCATCGCACAGTTCAAGATGGGCATTAGCAACCGTTGCGCCGCATTCGACGTCGCGGCAGTGTGTGCCGGGTTTATTTACGGCATCACGATCGCAGGCCAATTCATCCAGAACGGGACCTACGAGCGAGTGCTGGTGATCGGCGCCGATACCTTCTCCAAGGTCACGGACTGGAACCACCGCGACAGCGTCGTTTTCGGAGACGGTGCCGGTGCCGTGGTACTTGAGAGGAAGGATCGAGAGAATGGGCTCTTCTCAAGCATTCTCCTCGCCGAGGGCGAGGGCAGGAATCATTTCACGGTCTACCCTGGGGACGCCTACTTCACAATGAACGGAAAAGCGGTTTTCCAGAAGGCTACAACCGCGGTACCAGAGTGTATTCGGGAGGTTCTCCGCATCAATGGGCTGGGACTCGAAGACGTCTCGATGATCGTTCCGCACCAGGCCACAGCTGGCGTCCTCAAGCGCATCGCCGAGGTACTCAACATGCCCTATTCCAGAATACAGACGAACTTGGAGTCTTACGCGAACACCGCTGGAGCGACGGTTCCGCTGCTCTTGGACCAAGTCAACCGGCGCGGGCTACTTCACACGGGCGATTTACTCTTGCTTGTGTCAATCGGCGCGGGCTGGACCTGGGGGGCAAGCCTATATCGATGGTAAGTTCCGTTTTGATAACCGATCGCTCTTACGGGTATCGGGCTGTTATGCTGAAATCTAGAGTTGGCAGGTCGCGTTAACACCTGTTGTAAATCAATCATGGAAACCGGAACAAGCTTCGTACCCAACTTCATTGAGACTTTTCTACGGTCAAAGCTTTCGCCGATAATTCGAGAAGACTCCGTGGATCGCGCGCTATTCGCGCTTTGAGTATTCGGGTTCAGGCCATTATCGGTCTGCCGTCGAGAGGAGCCGTCGCTAGCACCTCAGCGTTGCAGGAGCGAAGGCCTCAAAGGGCCAGCCGGGCAAAAACCGATTGGGCCGGATTTTGGGTTACTCATCTCGACTGAGCCAGCGCCAGCGCGTCGGCACCCGCTGGGAATCGGAGTTGTCCTGTCGTGTGGTTCGCAGCCCGCGACACGCCACTGTGGCCAGATCGTGGGCAACTCTCCAGAAACTCAACTAGCAAGCTCCGGAAGTGGAACGAGTTGCATGTTGAGGGCTGCGGCCTGCTTAGCTGTCCAACGTAGTTGTTGCTGTCGGTATTTAGCTTCGTAATATTCGATTCCTTGATCCACATACTGTTGACCGAACTTGAGCATGCGATAAACAAGTCGAGACAAGGTGTGCGCCATTGCTGTGATCGCTTTGGGTGCCCCGAGTCTGGATCGCAGACGACGAAACTTTGCGCCCAGTGCGCTCCGGCTCCGTATCAGGCTCCAGGCAGCCAGGCGCAAAGCGGTGGCCGCCCGATTCACTACGCGCCGCGTCCCGCGCTTGAGCACCTTGCCGCCACTGGTACGATTGTCCGGGCACAAGCCGAGCCACGAAGCGAAGTGCTTCTCTGTTTTCCATCGGCTCATGTCCAGTCCCACCTCCGATATCACCGTTTGCGCAATCCGGACGTCGATGCTGTCGATCTGAGTCAGGTCCACTCCGGTGATACGGTACAAATGCCCCCGCAGATCAAAGTGCGGCTGGCGCGGGCGCGAACCTTTCCCGCGACGAGTGGGTTGCGGTATCGGGTGGCTGGCCGGATCGACTTTGGCCTCCATCCTGTGCAGATGTTCGTCGATTCGCTGGTCGCATAACTGTATCTTTTCCTGATACGTGTCGTAGAGTTCCAGGCTCTGCGCCACCACGAATAGCAACTCCTCGCGCCACGTTCCTTCCAAGCTGCGGGCGATCTCCTGGTGACTGGCGCGAATGCGCGCGTGCTTATGTCGCGCCAATCTCTCGGGGTCACGTTCTCCCCGGACGATGTCTCGCAGGATGGCCATTCCAGTCGTACCACTGATATCGCTGATCACATTGGCCAACTGGATGTTCATCTCGGTCAACGCCTTCTGCATGTGTTGGATACACATCGCCGCTGCCGCCACCAGATTTTCTCGCTGGCGCAGATAGCTGCGCAGCACGCGGATCTCAGGGTACCATCGGAAGTGATTTGAACGTATGGCGACAAACTCATTATCGCGATCGACATGGACAACCCGAACCCTTTCCGCCAATGATGCTGGCGACGTGCGTCTGTGGGAGTCGTTGGTTGATTCGACGGCGGCCAAAGATGTGTATTACCGGCCCGGCTACGCGAGAGCCTGCCAGTCACTAGGGGACGGGACTGCCCTCGCAATTCTCATCGAGACACCTACCATACGCGCCCTGTTCCCTCTTCTGCTCAGACCCCTGAGTGCGCTGTTCTTTGCCCCCGATGAGCCCGGCTTTGATGCTGCGTCGCCCTATGGTTACGGCGGTCTATTGCTGCTGGACAATGTGACTCCCGTAACGGCCGATGAGGGTCGCGAACTGCTCGACGCGCTGCGCGACTGGTGCTGCGACAATCAGGTCATTTCGGCGCATGTGCGGCTGCATCCGCTCTTGAAGCAAGAAGACTGGTTTGCCGGAACACTGGACGAACAGTCCCGCTTGCACCGGGCCGGACCGACAGTTGCGATCGACGTGAAGCGCTGGCATACGGAGACGGCAAGCATTGCCACTTTGGATAAAGGGCGGCGCTCCGATCTCAATTTCACGCGGCGGCATCTCCGTCTGACTTGGACGTCGGAGGGAAGGGTGCTGGCAGAAGACCTGCAACTCTTCCGTGAGTTGTACGAGTCGCGCATGAAGGAACTTGGAGCCGGTGACTACTACCACTTCCCGCCGGAATACTACGCGGCGCTGGCCGAAGGGCTTGGGCGCCGCCTCGAGGTTGCTCTCGCTTGGCTGAACGACGATCCGGTCGGTGCGGCGCTGTTCATGACTGACAGTGTGATGGCTCATTATCACCTGAGCGCGACAAACGACCTCGGCCGCACAAACAAGGCAACTACGCTGATCATCAATGCCGCTGCCGGGCGGGCGCGCTCGCAGGGTTGTGATCGCTTGCACCTGGGTGGGGGCGCTCGTGGCGAAGACAAACTGTTCGGTTTCAAGCGGAGTTTCGGGGGCGACCTGTACCGCTATTCCTATTTGTCGCTGATTTGCGACCCGCATCGATACCGTAACCTGGTGGAAAGGCGGGTTGATGCGCCCAACTCCCCTGCCTTACGATCCAATTATTTCCCGGAATATCGAGCTTAGCTAAACCAATGTCGAATGCATCATTGCTCACTTCTACCCTTGCCATAGATGGCGGACAGCCCCTACGCTCAACGGCGTTCGCCCCCTGGCCCTGGTTCGAAGAGGAAGTCATTGAGGCAGTGGCTCAAACTCTGCGCTTCGGCAAAGTAAATTACTGGACCGGCGATGAAGGGAGGCAGTTCGAGGTAGAGTATGCGGCCACGATCGGGTGCAAACATGCCGTCGTTGTGGCAAACGGAACCGTTGCACTCGAGTTGGCCTTGTACGCTCTCGGCATCGGTCCCGGGGATGAAGTCATCGTTGCCAGTAGAACATTTATTGCATCTGCCAGTTGCATCGTTATGCGAGGAGCCACGCCGGTGATGACGGATGTGGATCGCGACTCGCAAAACATTACTGCCGACACTGTGCGAGCTGCGATCACCCCACGTACGAAGGCGATTATTGCGGTGCATCTCGCGGGATGGCCTTGCGACATGGATGCCATTCTGGGCATCGCTCACGAGCATGGCCTGAAAGTCATCGAGGATTGCGCACAGGCCCACGGCGCTGAGTATAAGGGCCGCCCGGTGGGATCAATGGGTCATATCAATGCATTCTCCTTCTGCCAGGACAAAATCATGACGCTTGGCGGAGAAGGCGGACTAGTCACAACGAACGATACCGATTTGTGGTCGTCTGCCTGGGCGTACAAGGACCACGGCAAGAGGTATGACGCCGTGTACAACCGGGCCCATCCGGATGGATTCCGTTGGCTGCACGAGTCGTTCGGAACCAACTGGCGGATCACCGAAATGCAAAGCGCCATGGGCCGAGTTTTGTTGCGACGCTTGCCCGACATGGTTGAGCGGCGCCGGCGATATGCGGCGATCTTGACCCAGCGCTTTTCGGAAATGCCGACACTCCGCGTTACCATCCCGTCCGATGACGTAAGTCATTCTTATTACAAGTACTATGTGTTCCTGCGTCCGGACCGGCTGCGTGCTGGATGGAGCCGCGACCGCGTGATCGAGGCCGTCAAAGCTGAAGGAATACCGTGCTTCAGTGGCAGCTGCAGCGAGATTTACCTGGAGAAGGCGTTCCCACCGGAGATGCGGCCGCCCGCGCGGTTACCCGTAGCCAAAGAACTCGGAGAGACCTCGCTCATGTTCCTGGTCCATCCCACCTTGGCGGAGACCGATATGCACGAGACCGCAGACGCGGTCGAAAAGGTGCTCGCGCATGCAACAAACTAGAAGCGCGGACTGGTGATATAGTACGCTATTACACCGTAAAACTAATCTATACGAGATTGTTTAGAATCATCGACTTGGGGTAAAATTGTTCACAAGTCGTTGAAACATAATAGATTTATATGTATCCAATTCTGCCCGTAGTACTTAGCGACCACAAAATGGCGCTTTCCGCCCAGAGCTTGTCACACTTTCAATACTAGTCACACTCATTCACGGTCTTACGGAACGATGTCAAAGAACGAGCTATCCCGGGCACTGGGCGCTCCGTGGGGCAGCGACACAAACGCCCTGTCCTCACATACCCGTTTTATCGGGCCGGAGGAATGGGACGCAAGAAAAATCGGCGGGCTGGGAAACTAAAGTAACCAACTTGGGCAGGGATCATGGGTTGGCGTCGCGCGGCTGGTCTAAGAAAGTTCCACGCGACGCTAAAGCCTGAGTTCCCTGCCGCGCCTGATTCGCCTGGCTAAAAGCCTGGCGCTTCCACCTAAAAAAGCGCAACTCTACCACTTTGCATATGGTATTCAGCGATTCCGGAACTGCTCTAGTTGCGCGGGAGGCTCCAAACCGCAGCAGAAGCCGCGAGGCCTATGGCTATTTGGGCCGCTTGTATTCCCACTACTTTGGCCTTATTGGTGGGAACATTGAGGATGTCTTCCGGTAGCAGCTTCACATCGGGGGCCTTCGATTCCTCAATTTTGTTCAGCGCCACGGGGATTTGCTCAACCCCATCACCCTTCCTGCGCACAATGGTCGCGGCTGATATCGGAACTCGCGCGGTCGGGCATAGCCTGCCTTGCCTGGTTATCGCAGAAGCCGGCGTCAACCACAACGGCAGTCTCCAAATGGCGTTGCGACTGGTTGATGCTGCGGCGGAGGCTCGGGCAGACATCGTCAAGTTTCAGACCTTCAAGTCTGAGGAGGTGGTGACGCAGCTTGCGCCGAAGGCCGACTATCAAGTGCAGAACACCGGCGCGACTGAGTCGCAACTCGACATGATCAGGAAGCTCGAGCTACCCGACGAGGCGTTCCGCACGATCCAGGAGCATTGCCGCGAACGCGGCATCATGTTTCTTTCGACGCCGTTCGATCATCGCAGTGCCGACCTACTGGAAGAGATGGGCGTGGAGGCGTTCAAGATACCAAGCGGAGAGATCACCAATCGTTCATTCCTTGCTCATGTCGCTCGTAAGGGGAAACCTCTGATCGTGTCGACAGGGATGTCGAATCTCGATGAGGTGGCGGCAGCGATTGACACGATCACCGCTATCGGGAATGAAGACGTAGTGCTGCTTCACTGCGTCAGCAACGATCCTGCTGCGCCTTGCAGCGTAAACCTACGCGCGATGAAGACGCTCGAGCAGAGGTTCAACGTACCGGTGGGCTACTCGACCACACGGAAGGAGTATCGATTCCGCTGGCCGCTGTGGCGCGCGGCGCGTGTGTAGTCGAGAAGCATTTCACTTTGGATCGAAAGCTTCCAGGCCCAGACCATCGGGCGTCTCTCGAGCCGCTGGAGCTTGCCGCGATGGTACGGGGCATCCGCGATGTGCAATCGGCCCTAGGCGATGGAGTCAAGAGACCTGCGGCGGAAGAGCTCAGCACCGCGGCGGTCGCACGGCGGAGCCTTGTCGCGGCTTGCGATCTTCGAGCAGGCACGGTAGTGACAGAGAACATGGTGGCAATTCGGCGTCCCGGGACGGGGCTACCACCTTCGGATCTAGTGCGAGTTCTAGGGCGGCAACTGAAGCAGGACATTGCCGCAGGGCATCTGTTCACGTTGGAGATGCTGGTTTGAGAACAATTGGAGTGGTAACGACCAGCCGGGCGGATTATGGTGCATACCGCAGCCTGATAGAGGCAATTCGTAAGGATCCCGCGCTCGACTTGCGCCTGGTGGTCTCGGGCATGCATCTGTCGGCACAGCACGGATCAACGGTCCACGCGATCGAAGAAGACGGCTTCGAAATTGCGGAGCGCGTCGAGATGCTGCTGTCGTCTGACACACCGCAGGGGATCAGCAAATCAGTTGGTCTGGAGGTCATCGGCTTTGCGCAGCTTTTTGACAGGTGGCGGCCTGACATTCTGGTCGTGGTTGGAGATCGGTTCGAAATGCACGCCGCTGCCCTAGCTGCTTTGCCGTTCAAGATCCCCGTTGCGCACATTTCGGGGGGAGAACTTACTGAAGGGGCGATCGATGACGCCCTGCGACATAGCCTGACTAAGCTAAGCCATCTGCACTTCCCTGCGACTGAAGAGTATGCGCGACGAATTGTCCAACTCGGGGAAGAACCGTGGCGTGTCGTTGTGGCCGGTGAGCCCAGCCTGGGCCAACTGCATACCATGCGGATGTTGCCTAGCGAAGAATTGGAACGGCGGTTCGCGCTTCGGTTGGATCGACCGTTTGTGATGGTGACGTTTCATCCCGTCACGCTGGAGTATGAGAACGCGGAGTTCCAAATCACCGAACTGCTGGCGACAATTGAGTCCAGCGGCGTGCCTGGGGTGTTCACAATGCCGAATGCCGATACCGGCAATCAGGTTATCCGCGAGAAGATTCAGCAATTCGTTGCTGAGCACGACAATTCGCGACTGGTCGACAACTTTGGCATCCACGCCTACTTCAGCATGATGAGTCTGGCTGCTGCGATGGTGGGCAATTCCTCCAGCGGACTCCTGGAGGCAGCGTCGTTCGAGTTGCCGGCGGTGAACATAGGCACCCGGCAGGACGGCAGAGTTCGAGCCCTGAATGTGATCGACGTGGGCTACAGCCGGGAGGAGATTCTGCGCGGAATTACTAAGGCCGTTTCTGCAGAGTTCCGCGACTCGTTACGCGGGCTGGTCAATCCGTACGGCGGCGGCAATGCGAGCAAGATCATCACCGACTGCCTGCGAACGGTTGAACTGGGAGACCGGCTGATTCGCAAGAAGTTCTATAACCTTGCTGTCGATGCGGAGCACGATGAAGAAGAGCGGCGCCAAACTAGCCAGGCTACCACCTGACCGATGGGAGGTGGGTGGAGAGTTTCATCGGATGGGCTTGCCGCCGGCTCCATTCATCCCTTGGCCCAAACCAGCAAGCTGGTTTCTGCTTGGCAGACATGCCCTGGTTGCGCTCCTGCAGTCTCTTCTGAAAGCATCACGTCGCTTATGGGTGCCGAGTTACTTCTGCTTCGACGTCGCGGACTACTGGCGATCGTTCATCGAAGTCGCCACCTACCGTGACGACCCGCTGCGCACTGAACCAGATTGGTCGACGCTGCAACCCAAAGCGGCAGACGTTGTAATCGCAGTGAATTACTTCGGCGTCCGTAACGGCGAGGTGTGCCCCGTAGTATGGGCGTCGAGGACGCATGTCACAATCCCTAGCCGTTGGACCCGATCCCGAGTGGGAACAGATTTTCAGCACTCGGGAGTGGGGTAAGTACCCTCCGGAGCACGTAGTACGCTTCGTCGCCCGCACTTTCTACCGTGTTCCCAATCGTTCAGCTGTTCGCCTCCTCGAAATCGGCTGCGGGCCTGGCGCTAACGTTTGGTTCATGGCGCGCGAGGGGTTCAGTGTTTCCGGCATTGATTGTTCCCCTACGGCAATTCGCAAAGCCCGCGAACGCCTGGCAAACGAAGGCCTCTCCGCGGATCTCCGTGTAGGAGACAACGCTGTTCTGCCGTGGCCCGACAATACTTTCGATGGAGTTCTGGAAAACGTTAGCCTGTATTGCAATGGCAGCCAGTCGATCCGCGCTGCTCTGGCCGAGGTGCGACGCACCTTGAAACCTGGCGCACCGTTCCAGGCATCTTTCTTTACCACACAAACATGGGGTTATGGCGTAGGGACGCCAGTTGAGCCGGATGGATTTCGGGACATTACCGAGGGACCTCTGATGGGCACTGGATTCTGCTTGTTCCTCACGCGCGAGCGTTTGACAGAGCTCTTTCGGGATTTCGCGAACGTCTCGGTCGAGCGCGTTTCGTGGACCATGGAGAACGAGAAGCATCTGGTAGAGCAGTTTGTAATTACTTGCTGCAATGGTGGCAAGTAGGCGGGAAAGGACTAGAAGCCATCTCATAAACGGTGTGAGAGGAAAATCGAATTCCCTCAGTGGCTAAAGCCTAATGCTCATGAGGACCGGAGCGGCACGGCTGAAGCCGTGCCCTTTCAAACCCGATTTATGAACAGGTCTAATTCCACGTAGCTGTCGAGGCTGATTCGTGCATCTAAGAGTTCGAGGCGAACGCATTCCGGAGGGGACGGTACCATTGCAAGATTCGACCAATGATCAGGCGAACCTTCCACTCGTAACCGCACAGGACTCGATTCGAACCACCATGGAGGTGATCGATCATTTTGCGAAAGGCATCGCCATTGTGATCGACGATGCAGGCTGCTTGCAAGCGACCGTTACCGACGGAGACGTTCGTCGGGCCATCCTCGCCGGCGTCGATCTTGCCCATCCGGTTTCGCGCCTGCAAAAACCGGAACAAGCCAAGCCGGTTGTTGCAAGCGCCGGAACATCGGAGAGAGAGCTGCTGTTCTTGATGGAACAACACAGCGTTCGCCAGATTCCACTCTTAGACGAGGCTGGCCGAGTGTGCGGGTTGGCGGTGCAACACGAAATTCTCCAACAGAACGAACTGCCCGTCACTGGTGTGATCATGGCGGGAGGCTACGGCAAGAGGCTGATGCCGCTGACGGAGGCGGTTCCCAAGCCCATGCTGCCGGTCAATGGGCGTCCGCTGCTGGAGCACACTCTGGCCAAGCTTCGCCAGTCGGGGATTCGTACGGTTAATGCCGCGACCCATCATCTCAGCCAAAATATCGTTGACCACTTCAAGGATGGCTCACAGTTCGGGGTGCAATTGCAGTACTTCGAGGAAGCCGAGCTCCTGGGCAGCGCCGGCGGCCTGGCGAGCATGAGCAGCGGGACCGATCCCCTGTTGGTGATCAACGGCGATGTTCTGACCAACGTCGACGTGCGTGCTATGCTCGACTTCCATCGGGAGCATCAGGCGTCACTCACCGTTGGTGTGCGCCAGTACGATATCGAAGTGCCGTTCGGAGTGGTCGAAACCGAAGGCGTTCAGGTCACCGGCATACATGAAAAGCCAGTGTTACGGCACTTCATTAATGCTGGAATCTACTTGCTCGACCGCGACGTGTGCCGTCTGGTTCCGGACGGCAGACGATTTGATATGACCGACCTGATCGTCGCTGTAATCGAGTCTGGCGGCACCGTCATCAGCTTCCCGGTGCGAGAATATTGGATTGATATAGGCCGCGTCGAGCAGTATCAAAAGGCAGACCTCGATGTGGCAGCGGGGATCGTTTGAGCGACCAAGCTTGGAAAGGCCGCCCGGTGCTGGTAACTGGAGCAGGCGGATTTATTGGCAGCCATCTAGTCGAGCGCCTCGTCGAGCTAGGCGCTGACGTTCGCGCTCTGGTGCGATACACATCGACTGGCCACGCGGGATGGCTCGACTCGTCTCCAGTGCGTAGCGATGTGGAGGTCGTGCTCGGCGATATTCGCGATTTCGACAGTGTACGGACCGCCATGGATGGCCGGTCGATCGTGTTTCATCTCGCAGCCTTGATCGGCATTCCGTACTCCTATCGCGCAGCGCAGTCCTACGTGCGCACTAACATTGAGGGCACGCTCAATGTTTTGCAGGCAGCCCGCGATATCGCAACCGAGCGGGTCGTGTGCACGTCCACTAGCGAAGTCTACGGTACTGCGCGGTACGTACCTATCAACGAAGAGCATCCTTTGCAGGGCCAGTCTCCATATTCTGCCAGCAAGATCGGAGCCGACAAGATCGCGGAATCGTATTACCTTTCATTTGGATTGCCGGTCTCGATCGTTCGGCCTTTCAATACCTACGGTCCGCGGCAATCGACACGCGCTGTCATTCCCACCATCATCACGCAAGCCCTCGCCGGTTCTGAGGTACATCTCGGAGCGCTATCCCCAACGCGCGATTTCAATTACGTAACCGATACGGTCGAAGGTTTTCTTCGTGCTGCAAGCGAACCACATGCGATTGGCAAGACCATTAACTTTGGCTGCGGAGTGGAAATCAGCATCGAAGATCTCGCCAAGTTGATCGGCCGCATCCTGGGCAAGGACCTGACTCTGGTCTCCGAGGAGCAGAGAGCGCGTCCTGAGAAAAGTGAAGTGGACAGACTTTGTGCCGACTCCGCACTGGCTCACCAGCTTCTTGGATGGCAATCGCGCATCAGCCTCGAGGACGGCCTTCGGCAGACGATCGCGTGGATGGAAGATAATCTCGGGAATTATCGCCTCAAAGAATATGCCGTTTGACGGGCCTCATACTCCCTCCGAGTTGCGGGCGCTTGTCGTGATCATGTTGGAATGGTGTTCCGCGTGAGCCAATTGAGCGAGTCCGTGCCGGTTGCGGAACCAACGATGCACCCAGCAATCGACGTCAGAGATGTCTTCCGCCGAGTTGCAGGCGCGTCGGCCATGTATGCCCTGGCCAACTTTGGCATACGGGCGCTCAACTTCCTACTGTTGCCGCTGTACACCCGCTTCCTGACTCCTACCGATTACGGGTTGATCACGCTGGCAGAGACCTTTGCGGCATTTCTGGCCCTCGTCATCGGACTCGGCTTTGACAGCGGCATCCAGCGCCTATATTTCCACTATGTTGACGATTCAGCGGCGCTGGCTTCGTATCTGGGAAGTGCGATCAAGTTCGCACTGGCGGCGTCCGGAGTCGCCGTGCTACTTACCGTGACTGCCGGAAAACCCGTGCTTCATGCCTTCGACCCGCGTTTCGATATCCCGTACCGTTTCCTGGTTTGGGCGATCATCACGGCGGCTGCAGCGCAGTTTCTGCAGTACAAAATAATTGTCTTCCAGTCACAGGGCAAGGCGAAGCGCTACGTATTCTTAGCAGTCGCTTCATTCGTACTGACCGCATCGTTCGCCGTAGCTCTGGTAGTGTTCGCCCGTCAAGGAGCGAGTGGGATGCTCCTCGGGAAGCTCGCGGCGTCTCTGATTGGCTTGGCCGTCGCGTTGCTTCTGTTTTCGGACGCTCTCCGTGCCCCTTTTTACTGGCACTATATGCGTGAGACGTGCGGAGGGCGCGCGGCACGATCAGTGATATTAGGAGGTAAGCAAATCTAGTTCGCTCCGGTTTCTTCAACCAAATTGGGTGTAGGCTACCATATTTTTTGACATCGCTGCCAAGGTAATGACCTCGGTTCAACCATTAAAACCCCGATCATCGGTGACGGGGCTGCACGCATAATTCGAGCGGACCGTGTAACTTTTGACTACAGGCTTGAGCGGGCCGATGATCCTTACCGTAATATCGCTCGGGTGCTAGTTGACGCTCACAAGTCGGCGAACCGTCCAGGGCCTTGAGACTCATCGATCTAGCGCATGGCCTCCGTTTGGCGAATGCTCGGAAACTGCTTTGATCCGTACCGATTTTTTGCACCCTAAGCAACGCAAATATTCTGACGCAATCAGGACTCCGTTTCCCTCGCTTAAAACCCGGAGGACGACGCCATATCTGCCGTATTAAGGGTGGAGTCATGGTGCGACGCGGATGCGGCCATCATGAAAGGCCGTCCGCTGGGATACTTGGGATCGAAACTGATTTCCATTGAGATGTCCAGGATCCCTCCGCGATCTGGCTTGATGCAGTCTGCGTAGGGGAAAAAAGACATCTTCACTCTAGGGACTATTGATATTGCCGTCACTCACTCTGTCTGGCAGTGATCGCCTCGAGGCGCGGTCGTAGCGGGATTCCAGCTTCCGTCCTTGAGCACTGAACATTCGAAAATGCGCCATGCCCATTTTCTGGAGGCGGTACTTGAGGCTAGTCGTGACCACACCCAGGCCGTAGGTCACACTACGTCGGAAATTGATCGATGACGCTTCGTCGAAGTACTTGGTTGGACAGGAAACTTCGCCGATGCGAAAGCCAAAGAAAATACACTGCGACAACATCTGGTTGTCGAAGACAAAGTCATCGGAATTCTCCAGCAACGGCAACGATGCCAGCACCTCTCGGCTGAAGGCGCGGTAACCCGAGTGATACTCCGACAACTTGGCACCTAGCAAAACATTTTGGAACAGTGTGAGCAGGCGATTGAAAACATATTTATAGCGTGGCATGCCACCGGCGAGCGCGCCGCCTCCGATAATGCGGGACCCCAGCACTACATCGTAGACGCCGTAGGCAATCATGCTGGCCATCGCGGTTACCAGCAACGGCGTGTACTGATAGTCAGGATGGACCATGACCACAATATCAGCACCGCAGGCAAGGGCCTCGCGATAACAGGTTTGCTGGTTCCGGCCATAGCCATAATTGCTGTCGTGGACATGGACGTTCAGCCCCAACTCGTGAGCGATAGCAACCGTGGCATCGGAACTGCCGTCATCGACCAGAATGCGGTCGTCTACGATGGACGGCAATTCAGCAACCGTGTCACGCAGAGTCTTCTCGGCGTTATATGCCGGCAGCACGACCGCGACTCTTTTGCCACTGATCACCCTCAACTCCACAACGCAGACGGCGCCGTTCTCTAATTCCGGTATGTATGCCTGCGCCTATAGCCGTGCTGACTACTTCTGTTCGTGATATTCCTGTTCGGTGTTGACCGACCAGATATTTTCTTTGTCTGTGGATCCGCTGGCGATGTTATCAACAGCCACCATGGCCGTCAGCATCGAATGGTCCTGATTGTTGTACTTGTGCATGCCGTTTCTTCCTACCAGAAACAGGTTGTGAAATGTGTCGACGAAATTTCGGATTTCCGGGAACCGATCATACGAGCCGAAATAGGCGGGATATGTCTTGTCCATACGAATGACAGTCCCGTCCAGTACCTGGGCCTCCTCCACGATGTCAATCATCGCCAATTCCCTGGTTCCGAGGCGAACCAGCTCATCATCGGACATCTGCCACATCTCGTCGCCTTCGAAGCAAAAATACTCCAGTCCGAGCCACACTTTAGACTGGTCCGCGACCATGTACGGGCTCCAGTTGTTGAAAATCTGCAGGCGGCCCAGTTTGACGTCCGGCTCCTGGATATAAATCCAATTGTCTTTGATCAGCGAACCGCTTTGCGCGTGGTCATCTCGCACCTTCAGCTTTTCGCATAGCAGTCCGACAGTGAGAAAGTCGCGGTAGACAAGTTGATTGCCAACCTCCTGCACCGCCGCGGGAGGCGATGGATCCATCGCATTCAGCAGGTCTTTCACAGGCATGGTCGAGAAGAAATAGTCTCCTTCAAATCTGTGGAGTTCGCCGCTCGCGGCGTTCTTGGCTTCGACCGTCGTGACCCGACCATCGACGTGTTCGATTCGGCTCACCAGATGACCCGTCAGAATTTCTCCACCCATTTCCTTCACCTGGCGCGCGACTTCCTCCCACAATTGGCCCGGCCCTAGCTTGGGATAGAGGAACTGCTCGATCAGCGAAGTCTCCGACTCCTTTTGTGCCAGGTCCTGTTTGTTCCCGCGCAATTTACGCACATAGTGCGCCACGGCCTTGGTGATCGAAAGCCCTTTGACGCGCTGCGCCCCCCACTCGGCACTGATCTTGTCGCACGGTATGCCCCAAACCTTTTCGGTGTAGGCCTGAAAAAACGTCTTGTAGAGCTCTTTGCCGAAGCGGTTGATGAAAAACTGTTCCAGGTTTTGCTCGTCACGTATCGGCCGAATGACCGCCTGCATGTAACTCAACCCAATGCGCATCGTGCGCGCCAGGCCGAGTTTCCGTAGCGTGTCTTTGCTCAAGGTGATTGGATAGTCAAAGAAGCGCCGCAAGAAATAAATCCGCGACTTCCGCTGACGCACCAGCATGACCAAGTCAGTTTTCTCGGGATCTCCTGTTTCCTGCGCCTTAATCTCGCGGGTCTTCTGGTGATAGCTGATCAGCGTCTGGGCGGCCTGCGAGGTTTGCACCGGCAGGAACTGAAACCACCAATTCATTACCCGGTCCGACTTCGAGAAAAAACGATGCCCGCCGATATCGATGCGGTTGCCTTTGTACGCTACCGTGCGCGCAATGCCGCCCATGTATTCGCTGCGCTCAACGACGATGGGCTTAATGTCGGTCCGCTTCAGCAGCTCATACGCTGTCGTCAGCCCCGCCGGGCCGGCCCCTATGATGATCGCAACCTGTTGTTTCATTGACGCACCAACTCCGCAAGGACGTAGCAGTTTTGTCGGAATATGTCCGTTGAGCAGATTTGCATTGATACTGCGATTGCCGGAACGTGCGTCTCAATTGCCGGCGACCTAACAATATGTATCATAGTGGGATTCCCGTGCAGCCTTTCGACCAGCCAGTACAATCCGGGCCGATCTCTAATTCGGCGGCTTCTGATGACGCCAGTCTGACCGCTCGTGTCCGAATCATCGGTTGGTGCGTTCTGGCACTTGCCGGTCTGATCGAGGCCGTCTTCAGTCGTCGTGCCGTTTGGGCTGATGGAATCTCCTATCTCGACATGGGCGACGCCATGATGCGCGGCGATTGGAAGATGGCGATCAGTGTTTACTGGAGTCCCCTGTATCCGTTCTTGCAGGGCCTGGCGCTTCGCCTGACCAAGCCCAGTACGTACTCAGAATTCGCCGTAGTTTATGTCGTGAACTTCTTGATCTACCTGTTTGCGTTGGGATGTTTTGACTTTTTGCTGCGAACCGCGACGGAGGCGTCGCCGCATCGCGACGACATCCCCGATGGCGACGACCGCTTGCCCCGCTGGGCGGTATTCGCAATTGGCTATTCGGTCTTTCTTTGGTCGTCCCTTACCTTGATTACCATGCAAATGCCCACTCCCGATGTCCTGATGGCGGGTCTCCTCTATCTGGCCGTGGGATTACTGTTACGGCTCTGGGCGCGGCCCCAGGGTTTTTCGCTCTTTGTTGCATTAGGCGCTGTACTGGGCTTCGGCTACCTCGCCAAGGCTGCCGTTTTCCCGCTCGCTTTCCTTTTCTTTGCGATTTCGTGGGTAATTTCCAGGGGCTGGCGCCGGGCGGTGCCGCGTATCATGGTTGCCCTACTCGCCTTCTTTGCAGTATCCGGTCCGTGGATCTTTGCGCTTTCCCACGCCGCGGGTCACTTGACGTTTGGCGACACCGGAAGATTTAACTATGTGCGGGAGGTGAATCACGCTTCGCCGAACCCGTATTTCCAGAATCCCGGCACTGGCTCCGGACACTTGGTGCACCCCGTGCGGAAGGTTCTCGACGACCCGCCGATCTATGAATTTGCCGCTCCTATAAAAGGCACTTTACCCGTCTGGTACGACCCGTCCTACTGGACTGAGGGCGCGGTGCCACGGGTCTCTCTGAAGCAAGAGCTTCTCGTAGTTCACCGTTGGCTCATGTTTTATTTCGACATGCTTTTCCCTAGCCAGGCTGCGTTGTTCGTGGGTTTCGTCGTGCTCTGGTTTATGGCGGGACAACATCTCGCCTTCCAGCAGATCGCGGCACGTTGGCCAGTATGGCTGATTGCTCTGGCGGGGTTGGCAATGTATGCTTTGGTTTTTGTGGAGCCGCGTTACGTTGCGGTGTTTTTTACGTTGCTTTGGGTGGGCCTGTTTTCGGGCCTAAGGATGCCATCATCTACCCGGGCAAGCCGACGTTTGGTATCGATCGTCACGCTCGCTGTGGTGATTTCCATCGCCAGTCCCACCGCAGTATCCATCGCCGGTGATTTGGGTAGGATTCTGAAGGGGCAGCCACACAATCAGTTTCAAGTGGCAGAAGGCCTACGACAAATGGGAGTCGTACCGGGTGACCGAGTAGCTCGGATCGGCGGGTTGTTCAATGTTGGCTGGGCGCGATTGCTCAGAGTCACAATCGTCGCGGACATACCGCGAACCGACTGGAGGGAGTTTTGGTGCGCCAAACCAGAAGTCCAGGCGCAGGTAATCGAGACGTTTCGCCGTCTGGGAGCCACCGCCATCGTTGCCGAACAGACTCCCGGGAACGCCGTCTATTCGCCGGGCCCCGAATGGCATCGGTTGGGAGACGGCACGTTCTACGCCATGAAGATCTCACCTCAGAGTGAGAAATAGGAAACGAAGGGCCCATTACATCGCTGTCCGCCCTGCGCTCCACTGAAATCGACCCGTGCTAAAATCTCAGAACAGTTCAAATCGTTTACCGGTCAGAGCCAGATCCGGAGGGGTGATGAAGCGCTGTCGAAAGGTCCCATTAGCACTTGTATTGTGCTGTCTGTGCCTTGTGTTCATCGCGACCCCGGCGTATGCCTACATCGACCCCAATGCGGCGGGCCTGGTTTCCCAGATCGTCACTCCTCTGCTGATAGCGGCCGCTGCTGCCGCCACGTTCCTCAGGAAACAGATAGGCGACTTTTTCTCTGCAATCTCGCGGCGCTTCCGCCGACGGCCTGATGTCAAAGAGGTCTGACTTTCCTTCCGTCCTTACGTCTCTCTGGTTCCGGTTGATTACGCTCGGAATCGTAGGCTTGGTGTTTGCCGAAGCGCTGTTTCTAGCGCCGGGAAAGGCGCAGGGTTGGACGTTTTATCTCACTGCGACTGAGGTCGCATTTGAGGTGCTGGTGCGCCTGATTTTCGCCGCACTGGCGGGAATTGCCTTGGGGACTGTTTGTACCGCCGCGGTTGCGCCGTTTCTCTGGCATTTCAAATCGTCACGAGAGCGGATTGCCGACTGGGTGACTAAGGCTGGCGTCTTTCTGCTCGTATTCCTTGATTCCAGGTTCGCGCTGACGATTCTGATCAAGTCATGGTGGTCGAATCATGGGCCAGAGATTCACGACCGCTCTGCTGACTGCGCACTTTTTGGCTTTCGCCGCTGCCCTCTTCATTCCCCGTGCAAGAAAAGAAGTGGTGACCAGCCTCGACGGCTTGCTGGGGAAAAAGATGACGCGCCGGGCGGCGATTGCGACCGTTGGCGGAGCTGCTGCGCTGGTGGTCGCGGAATTTGCTCTGGCCAAATCTGCGTCTGTGGTGAAGGCCGCACTGTCCCCCCAGCGGCCAAGGTCCAACATCCTGCTGATCACCTTCGACGCCCTCAGCGCGGAAGATATGTCCCTGTACGGGTACAGGCTGCCGACGACGCCGAACATCGACGCTTTCGCCCGCAAAGCGACAGTCTTCACGAAGTTCTTTGCCGGCTCCACATTCACGACTTCATGTACAGCGACGATGATGACGGGGCTTTATCCCTCGGAAAGCCTTGTTTTCCAGACACAAGGCCACGTGCCTGCAGCGAACGCCGAGAAAGGCTTTCCTCGTGCGATGCGCGCTGGTGGCTTCTCGACTGCCGCATTCTTCTCCAATTCGAATGCGTACTATCTCGCAGAAAGCCTGCGGAACGCATACGATTTTGTTCCCGAACCGGCTTACCAAACGGGCGGCCTGCAGTATTTGTGGGATGCCACTGCCCCACTCCATCAGAATTCTGGCATCGGTAGCCGTTTGCAAGAGTATTGCGACCTGATGGAAGTATGGAACACTGTGGGCGGGTTGCCATATGATCTCTACGTCCGGTATCCGGCAGTAACCAGCTTCGAACATGCACGGGAAATGCTCGCCAAGGTACCCGATGGTTTTTTCCTCTGGGTTCATGTTATGACCCCACATGGCCCCTATCTTCCCGATGCGGCGGACCGTGGACGTTTTCTCCCTTCTGGCGTCAAACTGCGAACTTTTGATGAAGAAGGGACCCCCTGGAAACCGCATTACAGTCCCGATCAGCAGCATGAGGTGGACAAACACCGTCTTCGCTACGACGAGTTCATCGTAACCGCTGACCGCGCTTTCGGATCGTTCATGGCGGACCTGGAAAGCAACGCCAAATTGCAGGACACTACGGTGATCGTTTCGGCGGATCATGGGGAAAGCTTCGAGGGCGGCGTATATCAGCACGAGAGTGCCTATCAGACACGTCCGGTCATCCACATACCCCTGATCGTTCGCACGCCCGGTCAACAGGATGGCCGCACGGTGTCGATTACAGCAGACCAGACATCGCTGGCACCCACGATCCTCGAGCTCGCCGGAGTGACGAAGCCGGAATCGATGCGCGGCCCGTCGCTGGTGAAATGGCTGAGCGGGGATGCCCAGGGCGAAGGCGAGGGACGGGCGTTCTGCCAATACCTGGAGAAGAACAGCGTCTTCAAGCCGCTGCACCACGGAACGGTGGGCGTGATCGACGGCAAGTCGAGCCATCAGTATGTCCTCGACCTCGATACCCAAAAGGGTTCGCTTCGTCCGCTGGACCAAGCGCAGATCTGGAACCTCGACCGGAGCGCCGAGAACCCTGCGCTGGCCGAGGAGTTGCGCGCAGCGATCTATGCAAGATTTCCGGAATTGGTGCAGAAACCCGCGTGAGCCGTCAATATCTGAACCTCACTGCGGGTGCGTGGCGGCAACTTCGCCACAACTGGAAGCTAACACCCGGTCCAATGCTGCTGTGGCAGACGCTAGTCCCGGGCACGGTGTTCTCGGCGTTGGCCGGATTACAGCGGACGCTCTCCGGCGAACAACTGGCCAAAGCGAATTTTCGCGACGCCGTCGTGGTGCTTGGCTATTGGCGCTCTGGGACGACACTTCTGCACGAGCTGCTGTGTCTGGATTCGCGATACACCTATCCCACGACGCACGCGTGCATGAATCCCCATCATTTCCTGTTTTCAGAGGCCTCGGCGTTGCCTCAGCAAGGCGCCAGCGCGCAACGGCCAATGGATGAGATGGAGGTCCGGCCCGGCTCTCCACAGGAAGATGAGTTCGCACTGCTGTCGCTGGGCGCGCGGTCTCCTTACGAAGCGCTGCTGATCCCGGCGATACTGCCAGAGGCGCTGAAGCTGACCGATCCGCGGACCTCTCGCCGGAAGATGAGCAGCGTTGGCGCGAAGTGTTCCTGGCTTTCTGGCCGGGGTGTCGGCTCGGGGTGGAGGTCGGCCCATGATTCTTAAGTCGCCCACACACGGGGCCCGCGTTTCGACACTTCGAGAATTGCTGCCCGATGCCCGGTTCGTTTTGATTGTGCGCGACCCGTTTACCAGCTTCGAGTCGGTGGTGCGGATGTGGCGCAAGATGTTTGAACTTTACGCGCTGGAGCCAATTCCGTCCGACGATGTCATCCGCGAGGCGGTACTGGCCGATCGTCCAGGTTTGAGGCGAAGCTGGTGCAAGGTACCGCGGACCTGCCCGGCAATCGATTTATGAGGATTAGCTATGAGTCTCTGGTCGCGAAACCTGTCGAGGTGATCGAACAACTTTACGGGAGGCTGGAACTCGGGGATTTTGGCGCGGTCAGCGAAGCAATCGCTACCGAAGCGCAGCGCCGAAAGGGATATCAGGCAAAGGGGAGCTTGCCGTCGGAGTCGTGGCAGCGACGCATCCGGGACGAGTGGGCATCGGTAGTCGCCGAACATGCGGCGACCGCGTAAAGAGAGACTTCTGGCAGTCGAGCGGCTAAGCTGCTGCATCATCGCCGAGGTCGAGCCTGGCCACGGCATAGAGCGCCAGTTCGACGCGATTCGAAACGCCGAGCTTGTCGAAGATGCGAAAGAGATAATTCTTGACCGTGTGATCACTCAGGTTCAGCTCGTGAGCGATCTCGCGGTTTACCATTCCCTGTACTACCAGTCGAACGACTGACTCTTCCCGCGGTGTCAGCTTAGGTGTCTTGTCAACGGCTTGTCCGGGGCCTGTTCCAGTAAACGCATCCAGTAAATACTGCATTTGAGCGCTGTCGACCCAGACTTGGCCTTCCATGACACGTCGAATGCACTTCGCCAGTAGCCGAATGTCAGACTGGGTTCGCGAAAACACGCCTTTCGCGCCCGCACGAAAAGCGGAGACCACAAGCCGTGGCTCGCTCTCGTCGAGCAACAACACCCATGGGCATGGTGGCATTGGGCAAGATGAACCGGTCGCTGCACGGGAGGTCTTCATTGGTCCGCCGGGTAACGCCGCGCTGAGCAGTGCAATGTCGGGTTTGGCAGCTTGGGCGGAGTGGAGGAATGCCTCATAGTTCGCCGCAGTCGCGACCACGGAGAGGCCGGGCTCTTTGCTGAGTGCATCCGAAAGCAGGCGCACGGCCATCTGGTTCGAATCTGCAGTGACGACCCGAATTGCCCGTGCTCGTGCTGCCATTGTGCCTCCGATTTCCTAGCCCGGTGAGACTCCGAGAAGATCATCTCTAGTACCTCATCGGCGGTTGGGACGGAGACTTGAGTCCAGCCCTGGGGACTGGCGTCGATCCCCACAGCAAGACGGCATTCGGCTCGCTGGCGTTGCTGGGGAGTGGAAGCTGCGACGGACGACGTTGTCCATGCAGTCGTTGGAGCCACGGTGCGCAGGATAGAAGCCGCTGCGTGTAAGGATGTCGCGGTGTCTCGAGGATGGACTCGGTGCTTCCGCATTCGACGATTTCTCCCTCATGCAGGATGGCAATCCGATGGCAGATGGAAGCCACCGATTGCAAATCGTGCGAAATATAGAGCAGCGCAGTACCCATATCACGATTCAAGCTGGCCAGCATGGTCAGGACTTCCACCTGCGTCACTGCGTCCAGTGCACTGGTGGGCTCGTCGGCAATCAGCAGGGGCGGCGAGTGCATCACCGCCATAGCGATAAGCACTCTCTGCGCTTGACCCACGCTGATCTGTGAGGGGTAGCGGCGCTGGAACTCTTCATCGTCGGGGAGTCCGACTCGTGCGAGAGACCGAGCCACCGCGGTGCTGCGTTCGCCACGATTACCCTTGGCGTGGGCTCTCCATGCTTCTCCAAGCTGTGTGCCTATTCGCAGCGCCGGATTCAGGCTCGCAAACAACATTACGTGGCCGCGCCTGGGAACAATCCAGTTGACAGATTGGCGGTTTAGTATTAATTATGTATTTAATTAATTATTGTGTATGCGCAAATCAATTCACACACCGGACCGGCCAGGACGCCCGCTGTTCAACCCCGCAAGGGACGCCCGCGCACAGCTCCTGGATGCTGCTTCTGCCTTATTCGCCCAGCAAGGCATCGCCGCCACCAGTTTGTCTTCCATCGCCAAGCGCGCTCGCCTGACTCCGGCGATGGTCCACTACTATTTCGATGATCGTGAGGCCCTTCTCAATGCCGTGGTCGACGAACGACTGGTTCCCTTCATCGCCTATGTGTGGGATCCGGTGGAACCCGGCGCCCACCCGGTGGAGATGATTCGCGGAGTAGTTCAACGTCTGCTGAGCGGGATCGAAAAGGCGCCGTGGGTTCCGAACACCTGGATGAGGGAGATTCTCAACGAAAGCGGACTCCTCCGAACCAAGGTCCTGCGTCACATACCGGTGGAGAAAGTGCGACTGGTTGGCGCAGCCATTCAGGCCGGCCAGCAGAAGCGCTCACTGAATTCTGAACTCGATCCCCTGCTTTATGTATTTTCCGCAATCGGTCTGGTCATGTTGCATATGGCCACCCTCAAAGTATGGTCGGAAATCTTCCATCGTCCCGCCCTAAGCGTCGATGAAATGCAACGACACGTTACGGCACTGTTGCTTGACGGTCTCCGGTATCCATCCCCGGTGGCTGCGAAGCGACGGGGATCCAACCGCGCATCGCGGAGAAAACCATGAATATTACGAAACCATTCATCCCGTTCACGTTCGGCGTAGAAGTCGTCCTTCTGGCGGCGATCACGATAGGTTGCTCCCGCACTTCCAGCAATTCCTACCAGGGCTACGTGGAAGGCAAGTTCGTTTATGTGGCATCGCCCGAGGGAGGGCGCCTAGACGCGCTATCCGTGAAACGCGGAGAGAGCGTCGCGGTCAACCATCCGCTATTCACTCTCGATCACGAGCCAGAAGCTTCGGCTGAACTGCAAGCCCGACAACTCCTGCGGGCAGACGAATCCCGGCTCGCCGATCTGCAGACCGGCAAACGCGCGCCCGAAGTCGACGTCATCCGCGCACAACTCGAGCAGGCCACCGCCGAGAAACAGAAGGCCGTCGAGATTCTGAAGAGCTATGAATCACAGTACGCCTCCGGCGGCATTGCACTGACCGACCTCGTCACCGCCCGGGCCGCTGTTCAGACCAACACTGCAGTCGTTCACCAGTATGAAAGTGATCTTGCCGTAGCAGCACTTCCTGGTCGGGACCAGCAACTGAGGGCCCAGGCCGAAATAGTCGCTAGCGATCGCGCCGCTGTTCAACAGGCAGACTGGAGAGCACGGCAAAAACAGGTCGCGTCACCTCGCGCTGGACTGGTCTTCGATACGCTCTATCGGGAGGGAGAGTGGATTGCCGCCGGCAATCCCGTAGTTCAGATCCTTCCGCCCGACGAGATCGAGGTCCGATTCTTCGTGCCCGAAACTGTCGTGGGCAATCTGAAGATCGGACAGGCCATTACTGTTCACTGCGACGGCTGTGCCGCTCCCGTACCGGCAAGCATCACCTTCGTCTCGACGCAAGTTGAGTACACACCCCCAGTGATCTACAGCAACGAGAACCGCTCGAAGCTGGCATTCATGGTGATCGCCAAGCCGCCACTCGATGAAGCCCCACTGTTGCATCCCGGCCAGCCGCTTGAGGTTATGTTGCAATGAACGCGCCCGCCAATGCCGAGTTCGCCATCGATGTTCGCGAACTAAACAAACATTTCGGCGACAAGCATGTGGTCAATGATGTGTCTATGCGCGTCCGTCGCGGGGAAATCTTCGGCTTTCTTGGTCCCAACGGCAGTGGAAAAACTACCACGATCCGCATGATGTGCGGCCTGCTCAAGCCCGACTCGGGCAGCGGCACTTGTCTGGGGTACGACATTCTTCGCGACACTGCCGACATCAAGCGAAACGTCGGCTACATGACGCAACGCTTTTCCTTCTGGGACGACCTCACCATCACCGAGAACCTCGACTTCGTCGCTCGTATCTACGACTTGCCAAAGCGTAGAGATGTGGTTCAACAAGCAATTGCCGGTCTTGGTCTCACGGGTCGCGCCAATCAGCTTGCAGGCGAACTCTCCGGCGGCTGGAAGCAGCGCATGGCACTTGCCGCTTGCATGCTTCACGATCCGAAACTGCTTCTGCTCGACGAGCCCACGGCCGGCGTCGACCCTAAGGCCCGACGCGATTTCTGGGACGAGCTGCAAGGACTGGCCGCGCGAGGAATCTCTGTGCTGGTCAGCACGCACTACATGGATGAGGCCTCGCGCTGCCACAAGCTCGCCTACATCGCGTACGGGAAGCTGCTGGCGCAAGGCTCCGCCGCCGACATTATCGCCAGCCAACATCTCAGCACCTGGGCTATTCACGGTGGCCGACTGATCGAATTGCAGGATGCGCTGCGTACCCGGCCTGGCGTCGAACAGACCGTCATCTTCGGCGAAGAGCTTCACGTTAGCGGAGTCGATGCTGCGACGCTCGAGCGCACAGTCACGTCCGAAGCTTCTGCCAACGGACTACACGCCGAGCAAATCGAAACAGGCCTGGAAGACGTCTTTATTTACATGATGGGCCGCTCCGCCGATAACTTCGGAGGTCAGGCATGACCCAGTCCGGTATGTTCTCGATCTCGCGTTGGTGGGCCATCGTCCGCAAGGAGTTCCTGCAGCTCCGTCGCGACCGCATCACCTTCGCCATGATCGTCGGTATACCCATCATCCAGATGGCGTTGTTTGGCTATGCCATCAACACTGACCCTAAGCATCTCGATACCGCCGTTATCAGCGCTGACAACACTGACATCACGCGCACCTTCATCTGGGCCATGAAGAATTCGTCTTACTTTAAGTTCGTTGGCGAGCTCCCGAATGAGGCCGCCGGGCGGGAGGCATTAGACCAGGGCAAAGTTCTTTTTGTTGTGAACATACCTGCTGGATTCACCCGCCAGCTTTTGCGTCATGAGCGTCCCGCGGTGCTAATCGAAGCTGATGCAACTGACCCCACCGCAGCCGGCAATGCTATCTTCGCCCTGAATGGCATTACCCAGTCGGTCATTCACAAGGAACTGACTGGTCCCCTCGCTTCACTCGCCGGCACGGCCCCGCCATTCGATGTACAAGTGCATCGCCTGTACAACCCGGATGGGGTCACCCAATATAACGTTGTGCCCGGACTCATGGGCGTCATCCTCACCCTCACCATGGTGATGATGACCGGCCTCGCCATTACTCGAGAGCGCGAACGCGGAACCATGGAAAACCTACTCGCCATGCCCGCCACGCCTATCGAAGTGATGACCGGGAAGCTCATCCCCTACATCGGCATCGGGCTTCTCCAATCCACCATCATTCTGCTTGCGGCGCGCTTCGTATTTCATGTTCCCTTCTTCGGAAATATTGGCGCCATTTATCTTGTGGCTCTATTGTTCGTTGCCGCGAACTTGACAGTCGGTATCACCCTGTCTTCTCTGGCACAGAATCAACTTCAGGCAGTTCAGTTGACCGTGTTTTATTTCCTGCCCAATATTTTGCTCTCCGGCTTCATGTTTCCGTTTCAGGGCATGCCCACATGGGCACAGTGGCTTGGCAATCTCTTACCGCTAACGTATTTCAACCGGCTCATCCGCGGCATCATGCTCAAGGGCAACGGATGGGGCAACTCCTGGCCGAGCGTGTGGCCACTGATTGTATTCACCCTCGTGGTGATGACAGTTGCCGTTACGACGTATCGCAGGACTTTGGATTGAGGTGTGCCCATGACTTCATCATCGACGGATAATCTGGTGACAAGACTTGGTGTGACTGCTCTCGCCACTGTCATACTGGCGGGTTGCACCGTCGGACCCCACTTCCATGCGCCTGCGCCCCCCGCCGTTGCCAGCTATGCACCGGAGCCAGCACCGTCTAGCACCGTCGCCACCACTGGCATGGCCGGCGCCGCGCAGCACCTCGATCCGTCCATGGATGTGCCCGCGCAGTGGTGGACGCTGTTTCAATCGCCCGAACTCGATCGTTTGGTTCGTGAAGCGCTCGCCAACAGCCCGACCCTTGCACAGGCCACGGCACGGCTCAAGGAAGCCCAAGAAGAATCCAACGCTCGAACGGGAGCCACAAAGTATCCAACTGTCTCGGCGTCGGTTACAGCCGAGCGCGAGCAGGTCAATCTCGCTGCCTTCGGAGTTCCCTTCCCCAGTCCGCCTCCGTTTAACCTGCTAAACGGATCGGTCGCCGTGTCCTACGCGCTCGACATTTTCGGCGCTAATCGCAAACTCATCGAGGGCCTCAATGCTCAAGTCGAATATCAGAACTGGGAGCTGCAAGCCGCGCGTCAGATGCTTGCGGGCAATGTGGTATCCGCCGCAATCCGCCAGGCGCAGCTGCGCTCGCAAATCGACATCACGCGCCAGTTGCTGGCACTGCAACAGCAGCAGTTAACGCTTACGGAGAAGCGCGTCGCGGCCGGAGGTTTACCGCAGTACTCTATCAACCAGCAACGAACTCTCGTCGAACAGACGCGCGCTTCCATTCCATCTCTCCAGCAGCAACTCGATATCGTCAACCATCAACTCGCTACCCTGATTGGCAAAACTCCGGGTGGCGCTCATATCGAGGGCATAGATCTCAATAGCCTTCATCTTCCCGAGAACCTGCCTGTGAGCTTGCCTTCGTCGTTGGTGCGCCAGCGCCCCGACATCCGTGCAGCCGAGTCCTTAATGCATCAGGCGAACGCCAATGTCGGCGTGGCGACGGCGAATCTGTATCCGCAGATTGTCTTGTCGGCAAATGGCGGGGGTATCGGTACTAGCTTCACCAACGGAGGGAGCGTTTGGAGTTTTGGTGCCACTCTTGCCCAGCCCATCTTTAACGGGGGAGCACTGCGCGCCGAACAGCGCAAGGCCATCGACGCCTATGACGAAGCCGGTGCGGCGTACCAGCGGGTCGTGCTGCAGGCCTTCGAGCAGGTAGCCGACTCACTGCGTGCTGTCTATAATGACGCCCAAACTCTACAGGCCCGCACCGAGGCTGTCACACAGGCTGAGACAACATACAACATTGCCGCGCGACGCTATGCTGCTGGAGGAATCAGTCAGCTCTCTGTGCTCGATGCGCAGCGCCAATATCTGGCGACCACTCTCGACCGCACCACTTCCGCCGCCAACCGGTATAGCGACTCGGCTGCGCTCTTTCAATCGTTAGGCGGGGGCTGGTGGAACGAGACAAGGACTGGGACGGCGACTCCGCCGCCCAAATCCCCATAGAATCTCCATAGATGGAGCCTCTTTAAGTTAGTCACGTCTGAAACTTAGTTATTTCTGCCTGATTATCCGTCAGCGCGCTGTTTCCGGCTGCGGTAAACTACGGTCATCTAAGTCGTTGCACCGCGCGGCCCTGTAGCTCAGATGGATAGAGCAGCGGTTTCCTAAACCGTTGGTCGGCAGTTCGACTCTGCCCAGGGCCCCCATTTTCAATAGTTTACAGGTCGCCGGATTTTTGTATCCGTTGTTTGTCCGTTGTTATCAGCGTGCGCGATAGCTTCTGCATCGCCTTCTTCACGCATCACGACCTTGGTGGAAGCCTCGACGTCCCGCCCGATTGAGGCTGGCAGCCATGCAGGCGGCAGCAACGGGCTTGAGCTTGTCCTTCATCACCGCTTTGCTGCAATTCCCGGTGTTATCGCTCGCCGTCAGCGGGACCCTTGTCCCGCCGACAACGATTCGGGTATCGGGTAATCGGCGAAACTGGCAGTAAACTACGGCTGATTGACCACAACGTAGGTCGTGTTCCCCCCGGAGAACTGCGGTTGATAGTAGCTGCCGCCGCAGCTCTGGTAAGTGACGCCATTGGCAACCACCGTGGTGCAGTTGGGCGGAAGCGTATTCACTCTTGATCCGACAACCGCCGCAGTCACGACTGCCGTTGTGGCAACCGCCGCAGCCACACCAATCCCATTGTCGTGGTAGCAGCAACCGCCGCCACCGTAGTAGCCGGAGTTGTAGCTACTATGGGTATTCACGTTGACGTCGCGGTTGACGTTAACGTTGGTGTTCTTGTTGACGTTGGTATTGCGGTTCACGTTCGTATTGTTGTTGACGTTGGTGTTCTTGTTGGTGTTCCGGTTGTTGTTGTCGTTCCGGTTTGAGGCAGTGCTCTTAGCGGAACTCGGCTGGTTGACATTGCTACGCGAGCTCGAACGCACTGCACCATTATTAGCGTTGCCACGCGAAGGGGCAGCGAAGACGGGCGTGGTGGCGGTCAAGAGGAGCGCGAGAGCGTACGAAAGAAATGGTCGAATGTAGTTTTTCATCTATGGCTCCTAGTTGCTGCCTGCGGCGGCGGCTTTCTCTTCGGCGAAAACGATCTTGTGGGCATCCGTCGGAGGATCGAAGACGAAGGCCGCATCGTTGTAAGACGGCGCGAGGTTCCAGGTGAGGACCGAGATGTGCTGCGGACGGGCGTCGTCAGTGAGAGTGGTCAGTACCAGTTTCTTGGGCAGCGGATGGTCACCCAACTGGATCCAGACCTGCCAATCGAGGCCGGGCTGGCGGAAAGCGTAATGCTCGCAGGTGATTCCTCCAACATCGCCGGGACCAAAGTCAGTGGCTTCGGTGATTTCGTTGGTCGAGGCACGCGGACCGGCCCACAGGAACAGATCCATGAGGGGAAGCTCGATTCCGTACTTGTCGCTGACAACATCGATGAGTTCGCCGATCGTCGGCGGCGCGTCAACGGTCGCGTAGTATCCGGCGCGACGGGCGAAGAGAGTGAACGTCTTGCCGTCATACAGGAATAGCCTGGACTTCTGGTCGCCTTGGATTTCGATGCGAAGCTTGTCGGGCTTGGCGGCCAGAATGGTGGTGGTGTGAGCGTACGTCAACTTCTCGCCATCAGTGAGGACTTCTTCGGAAGTGACAGCCGCCGTGACGTGAAAATCCTTCAAGGTACGGAGGTAGGCGCCCATGTTGTTGAGGGCGTCCATGGCCGCAGGCTCGATCAAATCCGATTTCGGCGGACTGGGTTGTTGCGCCAGCAACGGAGCCGACAGGCCCGTCGCCAGCAAGAGCAACACGATTGCGTATCCAACATTTCGTTTCATTAACTTGTTCTCCATTTCTGACTTACCGCGGGCGGTACTCCAGTCGCGACTCGTATCCGTTTGGAAGATGGGTCAGCCGTCTGCCATGCGATGCGATAGGCGTCCAGTTGTTAGGAACATAGCTGCAGAGCGGCCCTGAAGATATTCGCAAAACTACTCGCTGCGAACACCGAAGAACTACGGTGCTGTTTGGGAGTAGTTTTCCGAATACCGCTGCGGGCAGCGACGAAACTATGCTTCGAAAATGGACGAAGCGGCGCGGAACCTACGATGTGGCCGCTCGTGATTAGCGAAGAATATGGAACCCAGCCGCAAGTGCCTAAGTGACCGCTGAGCAGTCGAAGACTCTCGAGTCGAAGCTGCAGAGGTTGGTCGAGTTGCGATGGCAGCGGGAAGTTATCGCGCGATGGCTTGCCGGCTCCGGGACTCCACTCGAGTCCCAGTCGCAACTCAAGGAAATGTTCGCCCAGGTGAACGCTGAGTTGCAGACACTTGAGGGAAGACCCACGGCCGCCGATAACAGCGAGCCTCGCAAAGAATCGCTGTAGGACGGCGACCATTCACGCGCCCTGCGTCACTAGCAGGCAACCAGCAACGGCTTGGCCACAGCACGTCCTTAGTTAGAAGGTGAATATGACCACGGCAATAGAAACAGACGAAGCAGTTCTCGATCGCGATGTATCGCTGATCCGCGGAGGGCCGTTTTACCAAGCACAACTCGTTACGCGGCTCATTCGCCCACACCAGTGGAACCTGGGGCGGCGCGTTATTCTTGCGGTTGCAATCGGATGGGTACCTCCGGTCATGTTGACGGCCGCATTTGCTCCCGGTGCGGTCTTCGAATTGCTGACTGACTACAAAGTTGCTTCGCGGATGCTGATCGCGGTGCCGATCCTGCTGTTCGGACAGATTTTGATGGAGTCGAAGTTTCGCACCATCGTGAGCACAGCGCGCGAGGACCTTGTGGCGCCGGCTGACATGCCGCGCTTCGACGAGATTCTGGCAACGGTTAAAGAAATAGAACCCGGCGGTTCGAGCCAAGCCGCAACTTGCCAGACGCGGGCACCGTAATTCTTCGGTGCCCGCGGCGAGTAGTTTTGCGAATACCGTTGCAGCGAATCCGAACCTATCTTCAAGGGTAATCAAAGGCATCTGCCTTACACCGAAAGGAAATCCAACATGAAACCTGCTCGCACCGCTTTCGCCATACTCGCGCTCCTGCTGATGACGGCCTCCATGATTCAGCTTCGCGCACAGGCCCAAGTCCGCCAACTCCATATCAACAAGGCGATCTACGGCAAGAACGGCCAGGGGGTAGACGTTACGAATACGCTGCGCGGCAAGATTCAGAACAATTCGCTCGATGTAAAGGTGAACAACAAGAACATGGGCGCAGATCCGAATGTCGGTGCCGACAAGAGCGTTAAGGTGGAATACACATATCAGGGCCGCACCATGACGAGCCTGTCAAGGAAGGCGATCGCCTGCAGCTTCCGTAGCTGATCGCATACGGTCTTTGACGTTCATTCGGCGAAACACTGGGCTTAGCGCGACGAGGGCACCACGGCTCAACATATCCATTTGTCGCCAACTCACAGATATGGCGAAGGCCGTCGGCGCCGATAGCTGTTGTGTAATCCCATATTGCAAGTAATCATGGAAGGCCGCGTCTGCGTGGGGTCGCAAGTTGGCGTGCTCACAGCAGCTTGTCGACGCGAGACCGATGTCCGCTAATAGGAAATCTGCCGCCCACAGCACATAAGGATCCACCGGTAGCACAACTTTCACCAGCGTGGCAAGGCCGTGTCGATATCATCGACGGGCGCGATTGTCCCTACGTCTCCGTGCCCGCATTATGTTGCCGGTGGAGGAGTGCGTCCCTCGAAAGCAACTCTGCAAGCTTCGTCAACAATTCTTCCGCAGCGGCACCCTTGGTTATCTACAGGTCGGCCGTTCCAATGGATTCCCCAGGCTATCGTGAGGGGATGAAGCGGCTCTAAAAAATACCGACGTTGGCAGAAACGGCACGACAGTCGGCCGGTGAGGCAAAAAAGTGGTAAGGTGTGAAGAAAATTCGTAGGGAATTTCCTGAGGGCATGTGTAGGGGTAATTCTACTTAATAAGTTCTAGCAGTAACTTGCGGACACCGAAACCGCCGCTCGGCCCCACAATGCTTCGGCAAGTGATTTGCAATAAGAATATCTGCGATCCCCTGGTCGCCGCGCGCATCGGAAATTACGTCGCCCACGATGTGGATTTCGTCTCCCAATTCGCAGAAAGCGATGTTCACCATAGTCTTGGGACTGCTGGTAGCGACAGGAATCGCCTCGTACATAATGGCCGAGCGTTTTGCTCAGCGCGAAGAAAGGGTCATTCACACCTACCAAGTTCTGTCGCTGGTGAATGATACGTCGTTAAAGCTAGAGGCAGCAGAGAACGCGCGGCGGGGATACATTCTCAGCGGCGACCGCACAGTACTCATCGACTTTGACGTCAGCCAGCGAATGCTCCCGGAAAATCTAAATCGACTTCAGGTCTTGACTGCCGACAACCCCGAACAACAGCAACGGATCGCTCAACTCCGGCCACTTGTGAATGCGAAGCTAGACCTTTTGCAGAGATCCATCGAACTGGAGGAACGTGGCGATTCCACGCACGAGCAACAGCTGGACTTTACGGTTCAAGGAATCGCACAGGATGACAAGATTCGGCCACTTCTCAGCGGAATGGAGAACGACGAAAACCGCCTGTTGCAAGCCAGATCGTGGGTGTCCGAACGCACACGGGGCCGCTTCACCGGCATCCTGGTGCTCACCTTCCTGCTAGCGGCAATCATTCTAGGTGCCTTATTCTTGATGATGACGTCGGAAGTTATCCGTCGCACACGAGCCGAAGCGGCTGCCAAGGAGAACGAGGAAAAATTCCGCTTACTAGTAAGCGGCATTCAAGACTACGCGATCATTCGTCTCGATCTCGATGGCCGTATCACTACCTGGAATCGCGGCGCCGAACGGCTCTTTGGGTACAACAGCCTGGAGATTCTGGGCGAGCCACTAACGTCGCTTTTTCAAACCTGCGATCACGACACACCGCACCGACACCTGCAAACCGCTCTGCGTGACGGCAACATTCAAGATGAGTGTCAACAGGTGCGGAACGACGGTACTGTCTTCTGGGCAACGGCGAATCTTACGCTTTTGAGAAATGGTGACGGCCAGCCGCGTGGGTACGCCTTGATTACGCGCGACATCACCGAAAGAAGACGGCAGCGCGAAGAAATCGAGCAGCGGGAAGCTCAATTGGACGCCTTCTTTTCGAATGCGCCCGTAGGCCTGGCGATTATTGACAAGGACCTCCGCTTCCAGCGTATTAATGGTCCCTTTTCCACGCTCAATGGCCTGGCGCCGGAACAAAATACTGGACTTAGAGTTCGCGACGTGACTAGTGAACTTGCCGTAGAACTCGAACCTCTCATCCGCCAAGTCGCTAACACCGGCGTTCCGGTGCTCAATCATGAAATCAAAGGGCATGCGCCAGCCAGCCCGGGTTCGATTGGTTGGTGGCTCAAGTCATTCTTCCCTATCGCCAAGGAGAATGGGGTAGTCACCCAGATTGGAGCAATTGTTCAGGACGTCACAGCGCTGAAGCGAGCGGAGAACACGGTGCGGTGGCTGAGCGGACGCCTCCTCCAGTTGCGTGACGATGAACGCCGCCGCCTCGCCCGCGACCTTCACGATTCTTTGGGGCAGATCCTGACCGCAGTGAAGATGAACTTGTCTTTCCTGGGGCGCGACACGACCCACTTGGACGAGCGTTCGCGCAATGCAGTGTCGGAAAGCAAGGAGCTTATCGATGGTTGTATTAAAGAAGTGCGCACATTGTCGCACCTACTGCATCCACCTATGCTGGACGAAGTCGGCCTGTTGCCGGCGATTCGTTGGTTCGTAACCGGCTTCTCACAGAGGAGTGGGGTCGAGGTCCAACTCGATTTACCGCCGACCCTGAACCGCCTTCCGGTCGAATTGGAGATCGCGGTGTTTCGTGCAGTGCAAGAGAGCCTTACCAACGTCCACCGACATTCGGGGAGCCCGACGGCAAAGGTAAGTCTTAAGGTGGAGAGTGATCAGGTACACCTCCAGGTAATCGACCATGGATGCGGCATTCCACCCCAGAAACTGTCTTCCCGACAGGAAAACACGACTATCGGAATTGGAATTCTCGGAATGCGAGAACGTATGCGGCAGTTGGGCGGCCAGCTTGAAATTCAATCCCTGGAAGAAGGCACAGTGGTGCAAGTAATTCTTCCGTTAAGTGAGGTAGCATGAGCAACCTAAGAATTTTGATCGCTGATGACCACGATTTAGTTCGCAAAGGGCTTCGCATGCTGATCGAAGAGCATCCGGGTTGGACCGTTTGCGGCGAAGCACGCTCCGGAAGGGAGGCCGTGGAACAGGCTAAGCAGCACAGCCCCGACATCGTCGTGATTGATGTCAGCATGCCGGACTTGAATGGGCTGGAAGCGACCCGTCTGATTCGAAAGGCGTGCCCCAGGTCCGAAGTGTTGGTAATCACCCATCACGATTCCGACGAAATCGCGGCCGAAGTGCTGAACGCTGGGGCCCGCGGCTATGTTTTGAAATCAGACTCTGACAAAGACCTGGTAAATGCGGTCGAAGCTCTGAGCCGACACAAACCGTTCTTCACGTCGCGAATCACCGAAATGCTGTTAACGAACCGGGAAAACGGCGTCACCGACCAGGCAGAGTCGATGCGCAATCGGCTTACGGTACGTGAAGTGGAGATACTCCAGCTTCTTGCCGAAGGAAAGACGGCAAAGGAGGTCGCCACCTCCCTGGGCATCGCTACCAAGACCTCAGACACGCACCGCACGAATATCATGCGTAAGCTCAATCTTCACTCGATTGCTGAACTGGTGCGTTATGCCATACGAAACAAGATTGTGGAACCCTAGCCCCCTCGGCGCTTAGGTGTTTCACCTGATTTACAGCCAGCCCGGAATGCGCTGAAATATCAGGTGGATGGCTTCCCTTTCACACCTTCGTGTCCTCCTTTCCGACGATCATCCGATTGTGCGCAGGGGGGTGCGTACAATTCTCGAGTCCTCGAGTGAGTACGAAATATGTGGGGAAGCCGGCAATGGCGATCAAACCCTCGAACTTGCTAACCGCCTTCACCCCGATATCGTCATAACCGACATCTCGATGACACCGACCAATGGGCTAGAAGTCGCCCAACGACTTCATTCGTCGCTTCCCGATGCCAAGGTCTTGATTTTAACCATGCACGACTCGGTGGAGATGCTACGCGCGGCGGCGATCGCTGGCGCATCGGGCTATCTCTTAAAGTCGGACGCGGAAGAACTGCTGGTTTCTGCCCTGCAGAGCCTGAGCAATGGCGATCGATTCGTCAGTCCATCATTCGATTCAGCGTTAGTGAAACAGCTGTTCGACTGATTGCGGCCCATGCAAACCGAATGCAGGTGTACAGCACTTCTTGGTCTGCGTTAGGGCTTCCACCCGATACCAAAATCTCAAGCATAGCCCTAACGTAAAGGGCGTAGCTCGCGTGTGACGCTCTCTATTTGATTTTGGCTTCGGATACAGAGTCAACCTGAGTGGACCCACTGTTTAGAGCCCAAGGAGGATACCTCGATGAAGCGTTTGATTCTTGCTGCTTCTATGTGTGCGGCATTACTTCTGGCATTTACGAATCTAGCATGGTGTGAAGACCGGGATGTCGAGACGAAACGAGTCCAGGCTGCCGCCGATGTTCTCAACGAAATCATGGCCGCCCCCGATAAAGGCATCCCCGACGATGTCATGCGGTCCGCGAAATGTGTTGGTGTAGTCCCCGCCTTAAAAAAGGGTGGTTTTATCTTTGGCGCTGAATATGGCAAAGGCGTGGCCTCCTGTCGCGACAGTAACGGTTGGAGCGCGCCCGCTCCATTCCAAGTCGTAGGCGGAAGCTGGGGCCTCCAAATCGGCGGCGAAGATGTCGACCTCGTCATGCTGATTATGAATGACAAAGGTATGGAGCATTTGCTATCGAGCAAATTCAAGCTTGGCGCCGATGCGTCGGTGGCAGCCGGACCGGTTGGACGGCAAGCGGAAGGGGAAACCGACTGGAAGATGAGGGCTGAGGTCTTGACTTATTCGCGCGCCAGAGGGGTGTTTGCTGGCGTCACTGTGAATGGGGCGGTCATTCAACAAGATCAAGACGCTACCCGTGCCTTCTACGGCAGCGATGCTTCGTTCAAGTCAATCCTGACGGGAACCGTCCCCGCTCCCAGTGGTTCGGCTCCATTCCTGGCAGCTATGAGGAAGTTCTCAGCCCAGTCGCAGGCTAAGGTAGAAGGCAAATGAGCTACGTGCAACGCTAAATCGACCGGGAGCACTTACTCACTGGAACAATAACGGGACTGCTGGTGCGAGAGGTTGATCGCTTCTCGCACTTTTTTCTTGTTTGGCATTACCACTTGCTGGGCGCTTCAGAACGAATTGAATTGAATCACCTTTTACCAGAGACAAAATAAACGGGTGCTCACGCAGGTTCGCGTGATGCACCCGTTTACTTCGATGGCCTCGGACTGACTTCGAGCTAGTCGTCGGTGCCGGTGCGTGGAAGCGGCCGGTCACTTTTTGCAAAGTCGGCACTCGCTTCGCCTGCGGATGAGATGTCTTCCGCACCGGTGCTCTCCAGGATATCCTTCGCCTTCTTGGTCCAGTCCGAACCGTCGGAGTGAACTGACAACAGAATGCCGCCCGCTCGTACACGTCCCTCATAGCGTTTGGCTTCGTACTCAGGAATACCCATTCCGATCAACGCTCCAGTCAAGCCGCCGAGCGCAGTTCCAACCCCCACGCCGGCCAATGCCGCCATGATCGGTCCTGCTGCGATAAAAGGCCCGACTCCTGGGATCGCCAACGCCCCAATCCCAACTAGCCAGCCCAGCCCGCCGCCGAGCAATGCCCCGGCGCCAGCGCCTGTTGCGGCACCCTCGGGAGCCTTGGTGTTCTTTTCGTGGGCGAAGTCCTTGGTTCCCACGTTCTCCGGCATTAGAACGGAAATGTCGGTGTTCCGAAATCCCGCCGCCTTAAGGGCCTCCACCCCGTCCTCGACTGCCGAATAGGTTGGATAGATGCCGAATACCGCCGTGTTCTTTCCTGCCATGCGTGCCTCCTTGTTGTCGATGTGAATGCTATTGGTTATGAGGAGCTACAGTGAGCTCATCGATGACATTGGCCTTGCCAGCAACTTCCGCCGCCTTGGCCTCGAGCACTTGCTTTTCGTCTTCAGAGCGGACCGGCCCCTTCAATGTGATCTGACCGTGCTGGGCAATCACTTTCACGTTATGTGCGTACGTGGACAGCGCCTTATCTTGCATGATCGCTTTCCGAACGTTCTGCGCCAGTTCGCGATCTGCCTCGCTGTTGCCTTGTTGGTCGGCTGTCATGCCCCCTGCATCCTTGTTCATTTTGCTATTGTCGGGTGCTGGAGCCTGCTGAGCTGCCGCTGACGAGAAGCCAATTGCCGGATAAGCGAAGAGCAAGCTTCCTAGTAGAAGCACCCTTGCCTTCTTACTGAGTGACCACTTCATGATGGTTACGGGCTCCTTTGTGTTGATTCAATGACGTCGCAGCATTCGTTGCCGCGAACAGCCTGCTTAGGTTATCTCTGCCTGAGGCCGAGACAAATCGGGCGCTCGCTGTAGTAGTGGTGGGAATCGACCGTATGCCTTAGGTGACGTGCGAATTGCAGATGTTCCAAACGGGCATCCGACGGAAGATTCCGGAAGTGTCCTATTTAACGGGTTCTTCGTCGGTGCCTAGCCGCTGGCGTCAGAACGGCCCCTCCCCGTCGGATTGAACCTTTCGCGCGAATTTTGTCCTAGGATTTTTCGAACACGGGTTCTCGTTCGGTCCAATGAATCATGCCTTTGGGGGCAATTCCGACGCCACAGTCCGCGTGCGACTCGCCATTTCATAACAGCCTTGGGTCAGACCCGTCCAAGCAGCAGCAAGATGATCAGAATCAAGACGACCAGTCCAACGCCACCGCTCGGGTAATATCCCCATCCGCGACTGTAGGGCCATGTGGGCAGTGCACCCACTAAAGCCAGTACCAAAATCACGACCAAAATGGTAACCATGCTGTCTCTCTCCTTGATAGAGGTAGAGCGTCGTCGCTCAACGGAACAATAGAATCTCGCCGCAGCGGAGTACATAAGGGAGATGCCGTAACGATTTCGTGGATCGCCCCTAGTGTTCTTCAGGCGGGTTAACAGCGATCTGAATTAGGCAGGTGCAGACGCCGACTTTTCTGAAGCCGACGCCTGCTGTTTGGCGGGATACAACGGGCGGGAGTTTGGTGGGCAGTGTTGCAGTTACTTGGGTGACTTTAGCGTCGTAGGGCGAAACCGGCAATCCGGTAATACTCGTATCTCCCGCGGGAACTTTGCTTATCAAGGTGAGGGCCGGAGTGAGCAAGAGAAATTCAAGCGAGCCGCCGGTCTGCGACCCACATGTGAAAGCTCAACCGGTAGGCGCCAGATACGGCTTATTCCTGTCCACGTTAAGGCTTGCACCTGATTCGGTGCCGTGCCGTCGAAGACTAAAGTATGGCTTGCCGCTTCGTGGGCACGAATCGAGGAGGTTTTATGAAGACGTTTCAAACGACATTGAAAAATGCATTGGGATTAACAGGCTTGCTCATCGCCGGATACATGGTCGTGACCTCGTTGCCCGACATCCGTCGTTACATACGAATCTCCAGAATGTAAACCGGCTTTGCAATGGGGTGTTCCTGCTTCATAGGGATCATCTTGAACCACTCACGCTAGCATCCAACCGCCATGGCACCAGGAGAAAAACATGAACTCGGACCAGCTCGAAGGTAAATGGAAGCAGATGAAGGGCTCCGTGAAAGAGAAGTGGGGCAAACTGACCGATGACGACCTCGATGTCATCGCCGGCAAACAGGATCAGCTGGCGGGGAAGATCCAGGAGCGCTACGGAATTACCAAAGAAGAAGCCCAGAAACAGATACGCGACTGGTCGGCGTCGGTTCCTGATGCCGATTCGCCCGAGCGTCGGCGCGCAAGCTAGTTCCGCGAGCATTACATAGAGACACTTGGAGCCGTCTATGTCCCTGGCGGCTCCAACACCACTCCGCCCCTTTCATCGAATCCTCGCGTTTATACCGTTCGTATCTCGAAAACCGCCAACCCGCGCCGGCGTGCACTAACATCGAACTCTGCTGTGTAATCTGGTTTGTCTCGAACCTCGCCATCCCACATTATGATTGCGCCTGCCCGTTCATCTAACTGCCGAGCCAGTTCGATAGCCTCATCCAGAATCCGTTCGCTGGTCATGCTATATGGATCCAGGTTAGCCACCTGGCTGAGCGTCATCAAATCGCCCGCCGCATCGACTTCGTCAATCACCGTGTCATAAACACTTCCCCACTCACCCGGGCGATCCACTACCGAGCCCTGACGAAACGTCGCTCGGTCGAACGGCAAAATGACCTTGCGTCTGAGACCTAACTTCCCCGCTTCCGTTAGCGCTATGAGGTCTGCTCCACACGCCGCCGAGCTCACGATAGCAGTTGTTTCATTCTCAACAAGCAAGCCGTGCAACGAACGGGCGACGCGCTCTACATTTTTCAAGGGGAACCGCGGGTCCTTCGAATCAGCCTTGTCGATTCTTCGCCCGGCGAGCGCAACGATCATAGTTTGAGATCCGGTGTCCACTCTCGCAAAGCAGCTCTGCGACTCACGCCACTCATGCTAAGCGCTCGCTGGACTCCCGTGTCGAGGACGACTGTAATTGGCTTGATGGAAGAACGATGGTGAACGACGTACCGGCGTCGCCCGTGGTAGAGCTTACGACTGAAATACGACCTCCGAGACGTTCGACGATGCCCTTCACCACCCATAGCCCGATACCCGTTCCCTTATCGCCCTTGGTCGTGAAGAACGGCTCGAAGATGGTCCCAATGTTTTCCACGGGAACTCCGCACCCCGTATCCCGGACGGTTACTTCCACTTCGTTTTGTGCATTGTTTTCGATCGACAAATCAAGGCGGCCGTTTTGTCCCATTGCATCAACGGCATTACTGATCAAATTGTTGAAGACCTGCCGCAAGTCGCTCGCGTGAATGGTGACTTCCCCCTCCGAACGAAAGTCTCGGTGCACGGCTATTCCAGCCGCCTGGAACTGCGGTTGAAACAAGCTGCAAACATCATTCAGAATGGCCGAGAGCCGTGTAACTACGGGCAACTTGGTCTCCCGATGCGGAGCAAGTGTTTGTTTCGTGAGGTTCGACAGCCGGGCAATCTCGCCTTCGGCCAAGTCCACCAGTTCTTTTCCCGTCGCATCCAGATTAGGGTTGGCTCGCAACAAGTGCATTAGGTTATAGAGCGAATCCAGCGGGTTATTGATTTCATGGGCAATGGTCGCCACCAGCCGTCCAGTAGACGCCAGCCGCTCGGAACGCTGCAGAGCAAGCTCCAATTCATCATGGAGCTTCTTGATCTGTGCGTCCGCCAACTTGCGTTCGGTAACGTCGCGGATGGCCGCGGTCACAACTGTCCCGTCCTCCGTGATCAGCGGACTCAAAGAGATCTCGACCGGAAATTCGATGCCGTCCTTGCGTAGCCCGTAGAGTTCCAGTCCGACTCCCATAGGTCGCAGTCGTGGCTCTGCAAAGAAATTCTCGCGGTGCCGCGGGTGCTGGCCGCGGTATCGCTCCGGAATGAGCGCCTCAACCCGGCTACCGATCAACTCCGATCTTTCGTAGCCGAACAGCCTTTCGGTCTGCGCGTTGACCAGAGTAATACGTCCCGACTTGTCCACCATGACCATCGCGTCGGGCGCCGCTTCCAGAAGCGACCGGAACTTGTCTTCAGCCCTTCGACGAACGCTTAAGTCCCGAATTGCGCTACTCACCAGTAGGCCATCCGCAGTGTGGATGGGGCTGAGACTGATCTCCACCGGAAACTCCGTACCATCCTTACGCAAACCGAACAGTTCCAAACCCGCTCCCATTGGACGTTGTTTCGGGTCCTCGACATAGGAGATGCGGTGCCACACATGTCTACCGTGAAACCGCTCGGGAAGCAAAACCTCGACGGAATACCCCAATAATTCTTGCCGTGGATAACCAAACAACTCCTCAGTGCGCGAGTTGACCAGCACGATCTTTCCGCGCCCGTCCACGATCACCATCGCATCCGGAGCGGACTCAAGTAGCGCGCGAAATTTATCTTCTTCCGCCTTGCGCTTGCTGACGTCACGTATCGCACTAATGACAACCGTACCGCCGGGTATTTCCACAGGACTGAGGCTAATCTCGACCGGGAACTCGGATCCGTCTTTGCGCAAACCGAGCAGGTCTAGCCCAACGCCCATGGTCCGTGTACGCGGTTCACCAAAGAATCCAGCCCGATGGCCGGGATGCTTGGAGCGGAAACGCGACGGCACCAGCACTTCCACCTTCTGGCCTGGCAACTCGGTGTCGGAGTATCCAAACAAGATCGCAGCTTGTTTGTTGGCCAATACGATCCTGCCATCCTGATCGACAATGACCATTGCGTCCGGCGCAGCTTCCAGCAGCGCTCGAAAGGTAGCTGGGATCCAATCTGCCGCTTTGGGAAAGGAATCATCCGTATTCATGTAGGCCCCCAATTGGGAGTGTCGTCGACGATTCCTCTGTGATGCCGTCAAAACTCTGTAAACGGCGGTTGAGCGGGCGTGGTTGCTCAGCAGGATATGTTCGCCAGTGTCCGATGTCAAACGGAAGGTGGTTACTTTAGTTTCCCCACCGCACGATTTCTCTGGCGTTCCCCTTCGGCGGCCATTACAAGCGGCTAACGGGCCAGAGTGTCTCGTGTCTCCAGGCCGGTTCGTGCGCCTGGGCGCAACGAGATCAGCTATCCGAAAATTCCCGAATTGGAACTCAACTTACTACGAAACGCCGTGAGAATGCCCGCTAAGTCTTACTCTCAGACATGGATACGTGTAACTCTATATAGAATCAATCGTTTATAAAAACTTTAAGCCCAACCCATTGATTCTAAACGATCGTTGATTTTGTTTTTCGTCAATCGTCACAGACTTCATAATGACCCTATGGGCCTTCCGAATCCTTCCCGCCGAGCCTTCCTGAAACGGGCAGCTGTTCTCAGCGGAAGTCTGGCGCTCGCAAGCCGCGACCTGCTGGCCGTCGCCACCGACGCTCTCGCGGGCACGGCACCGCTTCTAGCCTTTGAGTATGGCGATGTCCGGCTTGATAGCGAGCCACATCAGCGACAGCTCGCTGACACCCATGCGGTTCTGATGAGCCTGAACGAAGACAGTTTGATGAAGCCATTTCGAGAGATGTCTGGTCTTCCAGCGCCCGGATCGGATCTCGGCGGATGGTATATGTACAAGCCCGATTACGATTACCGCAAGGACAGCGCGGGCCTCTGTCCGGGTGGAACTTTCGGTCAGTGGGTATCGGCGTTGGCTCGATCCTTTGCGATCACGAATGACCCCGCGACGCGAGAAAAAGTATTACGCCTGAACAGACTCTACGCCCGGTCTGTGAAAGGCGGTTTTTTCGAGGTAAACCGCTTCCCTGCCTACTGTTATGACAAGCTTGTTTGCGGGCTGATTGACTCGCATCAATTCGCGAAGGATCCAAAGGCCTTTGAGATCCTGCAATAGACGACCGACCTTGCCCTGCCACACCTCCCTCCCAAAGCCGTAGACCGAGAACAAAGCTGGCGCACTGGGAAAGACATTTCTTATAACTGGGACGAATCCTACACGCTACCCGAAAACCTCTTCCTCGCGTATCAGCGAGGGGCAGGTGACCGCTATAAACAACTCGCAAGCCGGTTCCTCGACGACTCAACCTACTTCGATCCGCTGGCCGCGGGGATTAACGTACTGCCTGGCAAGCATGCCTACAGCTATGTCAATGCGCTGAATTCCGCCATGCAGGCCTACTTGACGCTGGGCAGCGACAAACACCTGCGTGCCGCCCGCAATGCCTTTGAGATGCTCGTGAACACGCAAAGTTTTGCGACCGGCGGATGGGGCCCCGACGAACTCCTACGCGAACCCGGCACAGGCGCACTCGGCGCCAGTCTGGTCGACCAACACAAGAGCTTCGAAACTCCTTGCGGAGCGTATGCTCACTTCAAACTCACACGGTCGCTGTTGTGCGTGACTCGCGACACCCGGCTATGGCGACAGCATGGAGCGGGTGATGTACAACACTGTGCTGGGCGCCAAGCCGCTTCAGCCCGATGGAACGGCGTTCTACTATTCGGATTACAACTTCCACGGACAAAAAGCGTACTCGAACCACCGTTGGCCCTGTTGCTCGGGAACCCTGCCGCAAGTGGCAGCCGATTACCACATCAATGTTTACTTTCACGACCAACACGATTTGTTTGTGAACCTCTACGTCCCGTCCAAAGTGCAGTGGCAATACGAAGGCATGCGGATAGATGTGACGCAACGAACCAATTATCCGATCGACGGAGTCGTGCAGTTTGAATTCACAATGGCCAGCCCGCAAGAGTTTGGCTTGAATCTGAGAATTCCTGCTTGGACGACGGGTGCCAGCGTCGCAGTAAATGGGAAGCGGCAGCAGATAAACCTCGAACCAGGAACTTTCGCCTCGGTCCGCCGGCGCTGGGAGACCGGCGACCGTGTCGAGTTGGACCTGCCGATGACGATGCGACTGGAAGCGGTTGACCCTCAGCATCCGGACATTGTGGCTTTGATGCGCGGACCGTTGGTGCTGTTCGCGATGACAAGCGGTGCTACGGTCGTGACGCCTAAACAATTGCTCGAAGCCACGCGAGCTGGTTCACGGAGTTGGCGTGTGGACACTGCCGCTGGTCCGATGACTGTGCTCCCCTTCACCGAGATCGGGGACGAACCGTATACCACTTATCTGCGAGTCGGTTAAGATGCGTCCTGCATCCGTTTCTGAACCTGTCAAGCAGGTCCGCAATGCAGCAGCGTACGAGAGTTGAAATGTGTTTCGCGCAATGTCGCCAGCGGTATATCCTTACTTCGCGAATTCCGGCAACGTTAGCAGCTTATAGTACTCAGGTGCGGCGTCTTGTTCGCGCGTAGCCGCCGTCCGGTTCACTTCCATTGGAGAAGGAGTCTCAAACTTGAAAGCGAAATTCTGTCTGGCAACTCTCGTGGCTGCGATATTGCTGACCAATGTCTCCTGTCGAAAAAATGCAGCGGAAGAAGCAACGACCCACAAAGATGATTACCAGAAGGCTTATGTGTACGCTTTCCCGATGATCGCTGCCTATAAGGCGATGTATCAGTTCAATATCGACAAGTCGAATTCGCAATACAAAGGGCCATTCAACACGGTTTTGAATTCCGCCCAGGTCTTCACCCCTAAAGACACCGCTATCGTGACTCCGAACAGCGATACTCCATATTCGATGCTGCAGGCCGACCTGCGCGCCGAGCCCTTGGTTTTCTGCGTTCCCGATGTTCCGAAGGGCCGCTATTTTTCCGTCCAGCTGACCGACATGTACACCTTCAATTATGGGTATGTCGGTAGCCGCACGACGGGCAATGACGCTGGCTGCTATATAGTCGCTGGGCCAGGCTGGACCGGCTTGACACCTCCTGGAGTCAGCAGGGTCTTTCGATCCGAAACCCAGTTCAGCCTACTCATTTACCGCACGCAGTTATTCGGTCCCAACGACATTGATAACGTGAAGAAGATTCAGGCGGGATACACCGTTCAGCCGCTTTCGTCGTACATTCATCAGCCGGCGCCGCCTGCACCCCTTCCGATCGACTTTCCGCGGTTCACTGAGGAGGCTTTCAAGACACAATTTCCGTCCTACCTGAATTTTCTTCTGCAGTTCTGTCCTGAAGTGCCGGAAGAGGCGGCAGTTCGCTTGCAATTCGCAGCCATTGGCATCGGGCCGGGCATACCATTCGACTTCGGAAAACTCACCGAAGTACAAAAGGGTGAGATGGCTCTTGCCCTGAAAGACGGTTTCGACGCAATCCAAAAGCAACGCGACACGATTGGAAAGAATGTAAACGGTTGGAACGTGGGTTCCGCTTTCGGAACCCGGGACTTTTACCACGGTGATTTTCTACTCCGTGCTGCGGCTGCGTTGGCCGGCATCTACGGAAACGATGCCGAGGAGGCCGTCTACCCTATGGTGAAGACCGACGGAATCGGGTCCCCGCTCGACGGTAGCAAGCACGATTACACGCTGACTTTTGCTGCCAATAACCTGCCGCCGGTAAATGCCTTCTGGTCGGTGACCATGTACGACGGCAAGACGCAGTTGCTCATCGAGAATCCGATCAACCGTTATCTGATCAACTCGCCGATGCTGCCTTCCATGAAAAGCAACCCTGATGGCTCGTTGACGATATACATCCAGAAAGACGCTCCCTCAGCAGACAAGAAGGCCAACTGGCTTCCGGCTCCAAACGGACCGATTTATATGGTGATGAGGTTGTACTGGCCCAGGGTCGCTCCACCGCCTTCCATATTGCCTGCGGGTAGTGGAACGTGGAAGCCACCAGGAGTACTGATCGCACGATAAACCCAGACAACCGTCGGCCGAAATCTGCGTTACATCAACGCTGGCCTCTTGCCGGAATTTCTGTGCGAAGGCGTGAAGAACTGCATTTGGTGCGCGTTGGCGCGCGGTCTCATTGTTTTTGCTTTCCTCAGCGCCGGGCAAGGTTAGCGGCAATATCTCCAGCGATCGGAACCATAAACCGCTCGCCTTGAAACGCTTTCACCATGCAGACGATCCACAGCACGAATGTCACGAAGCCAATCGCAATCAGCAATGTCAATCCGATGCCGAAACCCGCGAAGTGTCCGACTCCATAGCCATCCCATGGACCCCAACCGTGGAACGCCCACCCCAGTCCGAACATTACACCCACCATCGCACGAATAATGTGCAATCCTCCGAACGTTATAATCGACTGCGCGGCATGAAAGCGAACGTACGGACGATTGTCGATCAGGAAGAAAATGATGCCGGTGAGCCATCCGAGAACGTAGCTTAATGTTGCAGCGGCGTTTTCTGAGAGCCCGGACGTTGCCGGTTGATATGGCGGTGCCGGGGGCCGAAAGCCAGGGTTCGCCGGAGCCACGATCTGGGGTTGTCCGCATTTCTGGCAAAATTGCGCCGTGTCAGGAACGTCCGCTCCGCACTTCGTACAATGGGCCATCTCAGCCTCCTCTGCGCTCGCCCGCATGATACGCCAATTTTAGAGATGCAACGTCTCGGCACGGCGAGCCAAACGCCCCGCCAGCCAACAGCGGTAGGTGGTCTTTCGCACTTTCGTGCCGCTCTCCGAATCTAGACATTAGCAGCAAATCGTGCGAACCTTTGACAAGGCTTACAATGACGATTGGGGGAGCGGCATTGAGCTCTGCATTTATCGCATAAGTATTTCTGACGCTTACAGTTAGCTGGTGAAGCGCATCCGGTCGGTACGGTCAGTCCTTCCCCAAAAGACTGGCAGGTAGAGGTGCGTCGTTCGGCGTCTCACCCGCTTCGAGCTATAGGAGAGTCAATCACCATGGAAAACCCGGCAGCCGCGGGTTTCTGGCTTTCGCCACAGCAAAAGCATGTCTGGACACTACAGCAGTCAGTTGGTGGTCAACGATCGGTTTGCTTGGACGTGATCGAAGGCCTCAAGTCTGTGGCCACTATTCCGTTTGCTCTCCCACAGGTCCTAGCCCAGCACGAAATCTTGCGAACGGTCTACGTCCGTCAGCCGGGGATGGTGTTCCCTTTTCAAGTGCCTCTTGCCAGTGTCATGCCCGACTTTGAAGCGATTGACCTGAGCGGCTTATCTGCAACTGAACAAGAGGCGGCTCTAAACGAACTTTTTCAAACGGAGCAACTGCGCGAGTCCATTCCCGATCAGTCGCCGATTCTCACGGCCAAACTCCTGACTTTGGGCACGAGTCGCGTTGCGCTCCTGCTAAGCCTCCCAGCAATGGCAGGAGATGGCCGCTCACTTCGCATTCTCGCGGATGAGATTCTGCAATTCTCAACGGAAGCCACCACCACTACTACGGAGGTCGAGCCACTTCCTTACGTGCAATTTTCCCAGTGGCAGAATGACCTTCTCAATGGCGACGATGAGAACGCCGTGAATGGACGCGAGTTCTGGGCCCGACACAGTGGGCTGGATTCCGCTCTCGTGATACCGAACGAACGCAAGTCTGAAGGAAGATTTTCGCCACAAGTGGTTTCGTGCACCGTCGACTCCGCCACCTTTCGAAATGTGGAGTCTCTTGCCACTGCGTTAAAGACCTCAAAGGCAGCGATTCTTTTGGCGGGATGGCAATCCCTGCTCAGGCGACTTACAGGACAGACGTTGTTCTCAACCGGGGTCGTATTTGAAGGCCGCGAATACGATGAGTTGCAGGGACTGGTCGGACTGGTAGCGAAGACAATTCCCATCGGCGCAAGGTTTGACGGGGACTACCGCTTCCGTGAGGTTGCCGAGCAAGTTCATAGCTCGGTCGGCGAAGCAGCGGAGTGGCAGGAATGTTATCTTCCTGGCTCAGGATTCGCTGCTGGGCCTACAGTCAGCTTCGAATTCGTACCGAAGCGTAGCTCCTCGACGGCGCGTTCTTTCTCGATATCACGGCAGCGAGTTTACGACGGGCACGATGCCTACAAGCTCAAGCTGTTGGCGCTGGAAGTTGGGGACGCTCTAACTCTTGAATTCCATCTCGATGAGTCGCGCTTTGAACTCAAGTTTGTCGAGAGGCTGGCTGGATACTTCCAACGGCTGCTTACGGCCTCGATGGCGGATCCGGAGATGAGAGTGTCGCGACTTCCGCTGCTGGATGAAGTTGAAAACCGCCAGCTAATCATCGACTGGAACCAGACCGCGACGGCTTATCCGCGTGAAAACTGCTTCCATGAACTCTTCGAAGCCCAGGTACTCCTCACCCCAGATCGCCCGGCCGTGCGATTTAGGGAAAACGTGCTGAACTACGGTGAGCTAAACGACAGGGCAAATCAGCTTGCGCGTTTTCTGCGGGCATCAGGCGTGGATTCCGGGTCACTGGTTGGACTTTGTGTCGAGCGGTCTGTCGAGATGGTGGTTGCGCTCCTGGCGATCCTGAAAGCAGGCGGAGCTTATGTTCCGCTGAATCCCGAAAACCCTCGGCCGCGACTGACGCATCAACTTTCCGGACTCGTGGCTTTGGTCACCGAAGAACATTTGCTCGGCCGCGTTCCGCCCTTTGCCGGAAAAATGATTTGTTTGGATCGTGATCAGCACCTTTGGTCGGGGCTGTCCCGCGAAGATATGGAGTGCATTACAACGCCGGAGAGCGGTGCCTACGTGATTTATACCTCAGGTTCGACTGGCGTGCCTAAAGGCGTCACGGTGCGTCATCGAAATTTGGTGAATTACAGCCACTTCATTACCCAGCGCTTGCGGCTCGATCAGTACCCTGCCGGCCTGAACTTTGCTACCGTATCGACTATTTCTGCCGATTTGGGGAATACCTGCATCTTCCCTGCTCTCATTTCGGGCGGTTGCGTGCATGTAATCACGTACGATGACTCTACAGACCCACAGCGTTTTGCTGACTATGCAACCCTGCATCCGATCGATGTCCTCAAGATTGTACCTTCGCATTTGCAGATGCTTCTGCAATCGGCAAGCGCCAAACAGGTTCTGCCCCGCAAGGTTCTGATCCTGGGCGGAGAAGCTCTTACGGCCAACCTGGTGCAGAAGATTGAGTCCCTGGCCGCAACCTGTGAGGTCTTCAATCACTACGGCCCGACGGAAACGACGGTCGGCTCGCTGACCCTCCGCCTCGCCGACTTCAACTGGAAACGTTCTACGACAGCCACCATTCCGATTGGACGTCCCATCGCAAATACCCAGGTTTATGTGCTTGATGAATGGCTCCAGCCTGTTCCGACCGGGGCTGTTGGAGAGCTCTACATCGGTGGTGATGGTGTATCTGCCGGGTATTTGGATCAGCCCGACCGAACCGAGGAGCGGTTCTTGCCAAACCCGTTTGCTGCCGGTTCCAAGATATATCGCACCGGCGACCTCGCCCGTTATCTTCCGGGTGGCGAGGTGGAGTTCCTCGGTCGCTCTGACGACCAGATCAAAATCCGGGGTTTCCGTATTGAACTGGGAGAGATCGAGTCAGTCCTGCTGCAACGCACTGACGTCAAACAAGCTGTGGTTATGGCCAAAGACGACAAACTCGGCGATAAGCGGCTGGTGGCGTACGTTGTCGCCGACCGGGCCGTCACTGCCGAAGAAATACGCACTGATCTGAAGGCGGAATTGCCAGATTTCATGGTTCCTTCAGCAATTGTATTGCTTACCAAAATTCCTTTGACTCCGAACGGAAAGATCGATCGCCAAGCGCTTCCAGAGCCCGAGGCGGTTGAAACCAGGGTCTTCGTAGCTCCCAAGACCGAGGCGGAAGTAGCAGTATCTAAGATATTTGCCGAAGTTTTGCGGCGCGACCGCGTCAGTACCGACGACAACTTCTTCGATTTGGGTGGGCATTCACTTCTGGCTACTCAAGTCGTTTCGAGGATCCGCGAGCACTTCCGAATTGAGCTGCCAATTCGAGCACTCTTTGAAAATCCCACCATCGACCGCCTCGCGGGCGCCATCGCCAACTCCAACCAACCACACCAACCAGCGAACGAGTCGCCCATCGTCCGAGTGCCGAGAGAGGCGTATCGCGCGGGTCGAACCTGAGGTCGGCTCCCATTACTAGTTAGTGAATTGTCCCTCCACAAGGTTACCAGTGGGATTAATATGTCACCATAGGGCTATTACCCGTTCCCCAATTGGTTGCACGTACGAGTGATTCGCCGATATGTAGCTGAAAATAAGTGATTTAACCAAAAGTAATCGAATTAGAAACTTGTTGACATCACCTGAAATTCGCCCTATAAGTTGAATACTCGAAAAGCTTCGGTCAGGCAACCCGAAGTGACGCTTAGTTCTGGCCTCTACCATGGATTTGTGCGCCTCCGAAGTGCCGAAGACTGTCTCTAGCGGCAAGTCAGAGCCTCATCGCGTCGACTTGACGATACCGAACTCGGCGGCAGCAGAAGTCGAGGTGGGCACGGTGCGTCTATCCAACCAAACGGGACCCGGCTACCCGCGTCATCTTTGCCTCCCAAAACTACTGGAAGATTCCTTTGTGCGGAATCCCCGCGCCACCGCCGTTGAATGTCTCGGAAAATCGCTGACCTATGCGGAGCTGGACGCTCGCTCAAATCAGATAGCGCGCCTCCTGGTACGAAAGGGCGCTGGACCTGACGTGCTAGTCGGTCTGTGTGTCGAGCGATCCATCGAAATGGTCGTGGCGCTGCTCGGAATCTTGAAAGCAGGGGCAGCGTATGTGCCGCTGGACCCAAGCTACCCCAGTGACAGAATTAAGTATGTGCTGGACGACGCCCGAGTGAAAATCCTGTTAACGCAGGCCGCACTTAGCGGGCGCCTGCCGTCCACCTGCGCCGAAATTGTCACAATTGATCCGGAGTGGCAGGAGTTTCAGTCGGAGGATCTGGGCCCAGTGGCAACCGGCATCGACCCGGACAATTTGGCCTACGTCATTTACACTTCGGGGTCCACGGGCCGGCCGAAGGGCGTGCAACTCGAACACCGGAGCGTTGTGAACTTCCTGTGTTCGATGCGTCGAGTTCCAGGAATGACCGCGGACGATGTGCTTGTCGCAGTCACCACGCTTTCTTTCGATATTGCCGCACTAGAAATATATCTCCCGCTGCTAGCTGGCGGCAAACTTGTCATGGCTTCCCGCGAGGTGACGATGGACGGACGCCTCCTGATGCAGTTACTGAAGCAGAGCCGTGCAACCATCATGCAGGCCACGCCGACCACCTGGCGGGTATTACTCGAATCCGGGTGGGAAGGTGACTCGAAGCTTAAGGTGCTCGTTGGCGGAGAAGCGCTCCCGGTCGATTTGGCACGCCAACTCTCCCGCTGCTGCAGCTCGGTTTGGAACATGTATGGACCAACCGAAACCACGATTTGGTCCAGTGTGTACAACATCCAGGGCGCTGAAGCGAAGCTGGTTCCGATTGGCAAGCCGATTGCCAACACAACGTTCTACATTCTCGACGAGAATCGCCAGAAAGTTCCCGAAGGCGCCGAAGGAGAGCTTTATATCGGAGGAGAGGGACTCGCACGCGGCTATTTCGAACGCGAGGAACTGACCGCGGAAAAATTCGTTCCCGATCCATTTAGCTCTATCCCGGCCGCTCGAATGTACCGCACCGGGGACCTGGCGCGGTACAAGCCCGACGGAAACGTTGAGTTCCTTGGGCGAATCGACTACCAGGTCAAGGTTCGCGGTTTCCGCATTGAGCTAGGAGAAATTGAAGCGGTGCTTGAGCAGTACAACGGGTTGAACCAAGCTGTTGTGATCGCGCGAGAAGACACGCCGGGCGATAAGCGTCTGGTGGCGTATGTCGTTCCAAGTGCTCTGAACTCCGTAAAATCTGCTGCACTTCGAGAACATGCTCAACAGCTGCTGCCCGACTACATGATTCCGAGCGCTTTCGTGCAGATGCCCAGGCTACCGCTTACGCCGAATGGTAAAGTTGATCGGAAGTCTCTGCCGGCGCCGAATGCTTCCGACTTTGAGATTGCTTCCGATTACGTTGCGCCACGCGACGAAACAGAACGAAGACTGGTAACCCTCTGGGAGGATGTCCTCGGGATCAGTCCTGTTAGCGTGACCGCCAGCTTTTTTGATCTGGGCGGCCGGTCAGTGCTGGCCGCGCGGTTATTTACAAAGATTTTGCGGACCTTCGGTAAGGAGCTGCCTCTATCAACTTTGTTCCAGTCTCCTACGGTTGAGTTACTGGCAAAGGAACTGCAACCCGCTCGCCGAAATGCCGAATACAAAACTATCGTTCCCATTCAGGAACGCGGTTCGTTACCGCCATTTTTCTGCGTTCACGGCGGTGCCGGCAGCACGCTTTTTCTGCACCAGTTAGCAAATCAGCTTGGCTCAGCACAGCCGTTCTATGGTGTTGAGCCTGAAGGAATGGATGGAAAACCGTTTCAGCGCCCAACGGTAGAGGAAATGGCCGGGCATTACCTCTCCGAGATTCGCAAAGTGCAGCCCAATGGTCCGTATTATCTTGGAGGCTACTGTTTTGGCGGTTTAGTGGCGTTCGAGATGGCTCGTATGCTGCATGAACAGGGCGAGTATGTTGCTCTCGTTGCCCTATTCAGCGCGGCATTGCGTTTCAATCACGCGGTGGCCCCACCCGTTGCCATGCAGTCTTCAAATCGCGGCGGTTCCCGAATTGCCAGGGCTGTTTCTTCGCCAATTGCCACTCTGCGTAATCTGTTGCGAGCGACCTATTGGCGTGCGCTTCCGACCATAAGGAAGTATTCTTATCAGTTACTCTTTAGTTTTGGGTTCCGAGTCCCACCTGACATGCGAGCCATATACGTGACGCGGTCTCTGGGACAGGCGGAACAGAGCTATAAGCCCAAACCTTACACTGGATCGCTTGTTCTGTTCTACGGACCTGGCACCTTTGATTTTGGCCCCAATCTTGGATGGGATGGGCTTGCTGAGCGCTTCGAACACTGTGTAATTGGCGACGGCATCCTCGACAGTCGGCGCGACATAATGAACGAACCCCTGGTGGCGATAACGGCGACGCAACTTGCGCTTTACCTTAAGCGAGAGCGCGGAGTGCATCGTCTATCTCCGCCACTGACCGCGAACTAAGGAGTAAGTTATGGAACGCACAATGTCGCCTGGCAAGAGCCTCGGAACCATCCGCCGTAAGGCAGTCGATCTGGCACACTTCAATCCTGTGAAGGAAAGCCAGATGGACCCTGACCAGGCGCTTCCCATTATCATGGAACCAGCTGCCGATCAGGTCGATCTCGCCGATTGGGCGCGCAATAACCGTGACTATATCGCACAGAAGTTACACACCCATGGCGGCATTCTGTTCCGCGGCTTCGACTTGAAGACTCCCCAGGATTTCGAGCGGGTGGCGGCGGGTGTGTACACGGAATTGTTTTCCGAGTATGGAGATCTTCCCCGCGAGGGCGCCGGAGGGAAGATATACACGTCCACGCCGTATCCCGAAGACAAGTGCATCCTCTATCACAACGAAAGTTCGCACATGAACCGCTGGCCTACGCGCATCAGCTTCTTCTGCGTGATCGCGGCCAAAGAAGGCGGCTGCTCTCCGGTAGTGGACTGCCGCAAGGTCTACCAGCAGCTGGACCCGGAGGTTCGTCAGGAGTTTGAGCAGAAGGGCGTGATGTATGTACGCAACTTTTCCGATGGGCTTGACGTGACCTGGCAGCACTTCTTCCAGACAAATAACCGTTCCGAAGTCGAGGAGACCTGCAGTAAACAAGGCTTCGTTTGTGAGTGGGTAGGCGCGGACAACCTAAGGGTGAAACAGCGCTGCCGCGCGGTTCTTCGCCATCCAGTAACGGGCGAACTTACTTTCTTCAATCAAGTTCAGTTACACCATGTGCATTGTCTGGATACTGATGTACGGGAATCGCTGCTCTCAATCTTCAAGCGCGAGGACCTGCCTCGGCATGTGTACTACGGTGACGGTTCCGAGATCGAGGATTCGGTCATGGACCATATCGGCAATACCTACGAGAAAAACGCGGTCCGCTTCACATGGCAGGAGGGTGACATGGTTTCGCTCGACAACATGCTCGCTGCTCATGCACGAGATTCGTATATCGGTCCGCGCAAGATCGTTGTTGCCTTGGGCGACATAATTGATGGCGCTGAGGTGGATCGTATCAACAGCGCTCGTTCTTAGCCACGTAAGTCATTGACACGATTGCACTAAGTTTTATTCCAATGGGGTTGAAGGCACAATGCAGACAGGTATGACAGGGACCGTCCCGGCTACACCGGCTGAGGACCAGCAGGTCTACGTCTTCCCAGTCACATTTGCGCAGCAGCGCCTGTTGTTCCTGAACCAGCTTGACCCGTCCAACACCTCGTACAGTGTGCCGTGGTCGATTCGTATCGCGGGTTCGTTGAATACTGTAGCTCTGGAGCGGAGCCTCAACGAGATCGTGCAGCGCCACGAGATTCTGCGTACCACCTTCGACGTGGTGGAAGGACACCCTGTACAGATCGTCACTCCGTCACTGCACGTTCCGTTGAATCTGACCGACCTGAGTTCCCTGACCGATCCTGAACAGGAAGCCCAAGCCGCAGCCAGAAAAGAGGCCCGCTCACCGATCGACCTGAAGCACGGTCCGATGGTGCGAACAACCCTTCTCCGCCTGGATGAAGCGGACCACGCCCTACTGATAACAACGCACCATATAGCGTTTGATGGCTGGTCGCGCCGCATCCTGGTAACTGAGTTGGCTGCTCTTTACGAAGCTTTCTGCCTTGGGCAGCCGTCGCCGCTTCCTGAACTCCCATTGCAATACGCGGATTTCGCAGTCTGGCAACGCAGTCATATGGAGGGGAAGACCCTTGAGAACCTGCTGCAGTACTGGAAGGAGCAATTGGCCGGTGCTCCGACGACTTTGGATCTCCCAACCGATCGGCCTCGTCCAGCGATTCAGAGCTATTCCGGGGCAACCACGAATTTCACTCTTTCCGCCAAGCTTAAGGAAGATCTGATCCGCCTAGGGCGGCAATCGGAAGCGACGCTTTTCATGACTTTGCTTGCCGGATTTCAGGCTTTGTTGTGCCGATATTCCGGACAAGACGATATCGTCGTGGGAACGCCGATCGCTAACCGCAATCGCGCTGAGGTGGAAGGCTTAATCGGTCTTTTTGCTAATACCCTGCCTTTGCGCACAAAACTGGACGGTAATCCTACATTTCGTGCGCTACTGGCCCGCGTGAAGGACACTGCGTTGGGCGCGTACGCGCATCAGGACATGCCCTTTGAGCGCCTGGTCGAGGAGCTTCGGCCCGAACGCAGCCTAGGCTACAACCCAATGTTCCAAGTGGTCTTTTCCCTTCAGAACGCGCACCGAGCCACATTTGAACTTCCTGGGCTGAGACTCAAGCCCCTCGGTGCACTCAGCAATCTGACCTCGAAGTTCGACTTATCGTTCTTCTTGTTCGAGGCGCATGACGGCTTGCAGGGAAAAGTCGAGTACAACACCGATCTTTTCGACAGTGCGACGATTGATCGGCTGCTGAACCACTTTCAAATATTGCTTGAGGCCGCCCTTGCAAATCCCGATGAGCGAGTTTCGAAGCTCCCCCTTCTATCCGCCGTGGAACGGCAGCGAATTCTCGTCGAATGGAATTCGACCGCAGCCGAGTATCCTCGGGACAAATGCCTACACGAGCTCATCGCGCAGCAAGCTCGGCAGAGTCCCGATCGAATTGCAGTTCAGGCCGGCCCTCATCAGTTGACTTATGGCGACATGCACAATCGCTCCAATCAACTGGCGCGTTATTTGCGGGCACGTGGAATTGGCCCCGATGTCCTTGTTGGTTTGATGGTCAGCCGGTCGACTGACCTCCTTGTAGCGATTCTGGGGATTTTGAAGGCTGGTGGGGCCTATGTTCCCCTCGATCCTATTTACCCCAAAGACCGCATCGCCACGATTCTCGACGACACCCACGCGCCGGTCTTGTTGACTGACCAGGTATTGGCAGAGACGTTGCCCGAGACGACGTCAGAGCGGATCTACATCGATACCGATTGGGCCGCGATTGCGAATGAGAGCATCGACGATCTCTCCGTTTCCACCCAGGCTGCTAACCTCATCTATGTTCTGTATACGTCCGGATCAACCGGCAAGCCCAAAGGCGCACAGATCGAGCATCGAAATGTCGTGAATTTCCTTTTCAGTATGCTGCGGAAGCCTGGCCTGACCGCAGAAGACGTCTGGCTTGCGGTAACTACGTTGTCCTTCGACTTTTCCGTACTTGAGTTATATTTGCCGCTCCTGGTGGGCGCTAGAGTCGTGCTGGCTTCGCGGGAGCAGGCTGCGGATCCGCTTGAGCTACAGACCCTGCTTGCTACATCGAAGGCGACTGCGATGAGTGCCACTCCTGCGACGTGGCGCATGCTGCTCGAATCTGATTGGGCCGGAAACCCCGATCTGCTGCTGTTTTGCGGCGGCGAAGCGCTGTCTCCCGACTTGGCAAACCAACTATTGTCGCGCTCCCGCGAGTTATGGAATGTGTATGGGCCGACGGAGACTACGGTCTGTTCGCATCTCTATCGAGTGACGTCGGAGCTGACTCAAATCGCCCCTATCGGAGTTCCCAATTCCAACGTTTCGATGTACCTCCTCGACGCCCATGGGGAGCTAGTACCAGTTGGTGTTCCTGGCGAGCTTTACATCGGTGGGGCAGGTGTCGGCCGCGGTTATCAGAACCGTCCCGATCTCACCGCCGAACGGTTCCTCGCCAATCCATTTCGACCGGCGGAGCGCTTGTACCGTAGTGGCGATATAGCTTCGTACCAGCCCGACGGGAATTTGCGATACCACGGGCGAGCGGACTTCCAGGTCAAAATCCGCGGCTTCCGAATCGAACTAGGCGAGATCGAGTCGGCACTCGCCAGCCATCCCAGTGTCGAGCGAGCTGTGGTAGTCGTTCACGAGGACCGACCGGGTGGAAAGCGATTGGTCGCCTACGCGGTTCCCAAGTCGGAGCAGGAGATACAACCAGCAGTGTTACGGGTCCACTTGGAACGCAACCTGCCCGATTACATGGTGCCGTCGATCTTTATCTCGCTGAAATCGTTACCGGTCAACGCCAACGGAAAGATCGAGCGGCGTGCGCTACCGCCTCCCGACTGGTCGACGCTCGCAAACGGTGAGAAAACGGCGCCCCGAAACAATTTGGAGTTAATACTCGTCAGAATTTGGGAGCGAGTGCTGGGGGTCCCGAACATTGGGGTGGAAGACAACTTCTTCGATCTTGGTGGACATTCGGTACTTGCAGTCCGCCTGCTATCGGAAGTTGAAAAGGTTGTGGGTCGAAAGGTTCCCTTGGCTAGCCTTTTTCGAGGCTCGACCGTGGCCTCGCTGGCGAACATCCTTCGCCAGGGATCGGAGGCCGCTCCAGAACCTCTGGTTGTCGAGTTTCGAGGAAGCGACGAATCATCTCCACCGATCTTCGCGGTGGCCGCTCCCGGAGTGCGCGCTATTGGTTACGGTCTCCTCGCACGTCACTTCGAAAACGGTCAGGGATTCTACAAACTGCAGGCACCGGCTCCGATCGTTCAAGGACGCCCCTTCAATTTGGCGGAGCTACGAAGTCTGGCATGGCAGTACGTAGCCGGGATGCGTGCCGTGCAGCAAGAAGGACCTTATTATCTGATTGCAATGTGTGGTGGATGCCAGATAGCGGAACAGATGATTCTGCAACTTGAGTCGCAGGGACACAGGGTAGCGCTGTTCGCGGTGTTCGACACTTGGGTCCTGGAACATGCCCATCGCCGCTGGGGTTGGTACCTGTTCAATTATCAACAGCGGTGGCGCTGGCTCAAGAGGGTCAAGTTCCGCGAGCGACTCAAGTGGATCAAGCAAGCACTCGGAAACCGCATCCGAGCCTGGACTGGCAAGACGAAACCGTCTCACCCATGGGCCGAGGCCTATTGGCCAACCGACTTCACACCTTCTCGATTCCATGCTCCTGTCGTGCTGTTCAAACGTCCCAAGCAACAGTATTACTACGTCGATGATCCTCTTCTGGGTTGGGGGGCGCGCAGCCTAGGAGGGGTTGAAACTCACGAAGTTAATGCGGCCCACCATGAGGTATTGCGCGAACCTCACGTCCAAGTGGTAAGCGAGATTCTGAGGGCCCACATCAAAGGCAGAAATACACCCTCTGACGGCCCAGTCACTCAGAACCCCGTCGCGCAGCCCGTGACGGTGGCGTCGTCTAGCTAGTGGCGCGGGCTTCGTGATGAACGTGGACTTCCATCGCGCTCGGCCGTTCGCCGTGAAACAATTTCGCTATCCATCAGATTCCTGCGTCGCCACCCTGGCGTTAGACGATGTCCATGTGTGGCAGAGGTATCTAGGAGTGCAGTCTGAAGATCAAGAGTACTATCGGCGGCTTCTATCGCCCGACGAGACTGCACGCGCACACCGCTTCCGATTCGAATCGGACCGAAACAACTTCATCATTGCGCGCGGCACCGTGCGCGAGTTGCTCGGACAATATCTAACGATTCCCCCCGGGGAACTGCGCTTCGCCTATTCAGCGTTCGGTCGCCCATTTGTCGCAGATTTCAACGCGCCAACGGCTTTCGACTTCAATATTTCCCACAGCGGCGGAATGGCCTTGATGGCATTTTCTATGGGACACCGAATCGGAATCGATGTCGAGAAGGTCAGGCAAGACTTCGCGACCGACGAAATCGCGGATCGCTTCTTCTCTTCGTCGGAATACGCCGCGTTACGCGGCCTCCCCGAAGACGAACGACACGCCGCGTTTTTTCGCTGCTGGACACGCAAAGAGGCCTTTATCAAGGCTTTGGGAGAGGGCTTGTCCCATCCGCTTGACCAATTCGATGTATCGGTTGATCGGGACACGCCCGCCGTGCTGCTGGCCACTCGGCCGGACGCAAACGAAGTCCACCGTTGGAAACTGCATGATATCGAACTACCTGGAGACTATGCTGCGGCTCTCGCGCTAGAGATAGTTTCCGACGCACCATAACGGGGCGTCGCAGCGAATTTCTACCTCAGAACGGTTAACCCCCTTCCTTACGACTGCGATCTTTGTGGCTCTTCCTTCCCAATACTGATCGCTTCCGGTGCAGTTGTTTTCAGTTTCCCCAACTGTGACTGTTTGCGTTTCTTCTTCTCGACTTCCTGCTGTTCAACATCCTCAAGAGTCAACATGGACAATGCACTGAGACGAGCATCTGGCTGAGCGACAATGCTTTGCAGCAGGTTGCGAAAACGCAACATCATACGTTGGATCGTCTCGCGCTCGAATAACTCGGTGCTGTAGACCCAGTAACCCAACAACCCTTCCGGCTTCTCGACGACAAACACCGCCAGGTCGAACTTCGACGTACTGACGGGCACGTTGAAGGGATCTACCTGCAGTCCCGCAAGCTCTCGCTTGACCTGCGGAATATTCTGCATCACGAATAGAGCCTGGACAATAGGGTTATGTGTTGTGCTTCGCTCCGGCTGGACTTCCTGCACAATCTTGGGGAACGGGACTTCCTGATGAGCATATGACTCGAGCAATCCTTCGCGAACGCGGCCTAGTAGCTCACGGAACGTAGGGTTTCCTGATAAGTCGGTCCGCACTGCCATGAGGTTGATGAAGAAACCGATCATACGCTCGGTTTCTGGCATGGTGCGATTGGCGAGGTCAGTGCCCACAACGATTTGCTCTTCGCCGGAATATTTCGATAGCATAGCCTGGAAACCCGCTATTAGCGTCATGAACAGCGTAGCGCCTTCCTGCCTCGCAAGGGCTTTGATCAGGTTGAGTTGGTCGGATGGGATGTGCAGCGTCTCGTGTGCGCCATCAAACGTTCGCGACGCCGGACGCGGGCGGTCAAGAGGTAATTCCAGCACGGGCGGCACGCCTTTAAGTTTTTCCCGCCAGAAGGCGAGTTGTTTGTCCAACACTTCTCCCTTTAGCCATTGCCTTTCTTGTGCAGCGTAGTCGGCATACTGGACTTTCAGCTCCGTGAGCGGCGACGGACTACCCGCGCAGAACGCCTCGTAGAGCACACCCAGTTCCTGCAGAAAAATTCCCGCCGACCAAGCATCGCTAATAATGTGATGCATGGTCAATTGCAGCACGTGGTCATCGTCGACGAGTCGTAGCAGGATGACGCGGATCAGGGGGCCGTGCCCAAGACTAAAGGGACGCATCGCTTCCTCTACAGCAATACGACGCGCTTCAGCCTCCCGCACATCTGCCGGAAACGAAGTGAGATCCTTTATCTCCAACGGAATAGTCATCGACGCTGCGATTTCCTGCACCGGGTGGCCGTCTTTTATGGTGAACGTGGTGCGCTGCGACTCGTGACGGCGCACTATTTCATTGATCGCCTTCCCCAACGCTTCCGTCCGAAGGACTCCCCGCAGACGCAACGCGCGGGGAATGTTGTAGAGCGGATTATTGGGCTCAAGCTGATCGAGCACCCATAGGCGCTCTTGGGCGAACGACAGCGGCATGTCATCGCTGCGCGGCACCGCTTTGATCGGCGGTGGCAGTATGCCTTGCTCCTCCCGGCGCGCGGTGTCAAGGCGCTTAGCCAGCTCCGCAATGCTCGGAGCCTCAAAGATCGTCCGCACCGGCACCACCATCCGGAAATGCTCGCGCAACCGGGATGCAATCTGAGTTGCAAGTAGAGAATGGCCGCCAATCTCGAAAAAGTTATCTTCAACCCCGATGCCTTCGCGCTTTAGTACTTCCGCCCAAATGGCCGAGATGATTTCTTCGCTCGGTGTCCGTGGCGGAGTGGCCTCTTTTTGTGCGCCTTTCACGTCCTCGGGACGAGGTAGTGCCAGGCGGTCGATTTTGCCGTTGGCGTTGAGCGGCATCTTGGGCATCTCAATGATGGCTGTGGGAACCATATAGTCAGGTATCTGACCGCGTAGGTAGCTGCGTAACTCGTCAGCACTTGCGCCGCCGACAACGTATGCAACCAGCGACTTCTCACCACGCTCGTCGGCCAGCGCCAGCACAATCGCCTGTTTCACTCCGCTGTGACGTAGCAATAACGACTCGATTTCGCCCAACTCGATCCGGAAACCTCGGATCTTGACCTGATCATCCACGCGACCGAGAAACTCCACATTGCCATCCGGCAGATAGCGCACTAAGTCACCGGTGCGATACATACGCGCGGCTGCATCTGGCCCGAACCGCTCCGACACAAAGCGTTCGGCAGTACGCTCCGGCTGGCCAATGTATCCGGTACTGACGCCTTCACCGGCGATGTAGAGTTCCCCCGCGACGCCGACGGGAACCGGTTCGCCATGGCCGTCGAGAACGTAAATACGCGTGTTGGCGATCGGCCGTCCGATAGGAATTGTCTGCGCCAGAGAGTTCGCCCAGTCATAGTCCTTGAGGCGAAATGTCAACGAGCCCACCGTCGTCTCAGTCGGACCGTAGTGGTTCATCACCTCACATCTCGCGCCTGTGGACGCAATCTTTTCCAGTAACGAAAGGGTAAACGCCTCTCCGCCCATGATGAGGTATTTGCGAGGCAGGACCTCTTTGCCGCCTCCCGAATTGAGCAGCGCCATTAGGTGAGAAGGAACGATCTTCAGTACGTCAACCGGGTATTTTGCCGTATAGTCCCGCAGACGCTGACTGTCGGCGGCGACGTCATAGCCGATGATATGAAGGCATCCGCCTGAAACCAGCGACGGATAGATGCACGTATTGCCTAGGTCGGCACCCAAGGTTGAGACCGTAGCGAAATTCAAAGGATCAGGATTTTTCTCCAACTCCAAGCGGCGCTGAATGAACGTCGTGTAGTTAACCAGGTTGCGATGGCATACCGCTACGCCCTTAGGCGTGCCGGTCGAGCCCGACGTGTAGATGACATAGGCGAGGCTTTCCGGATTTGTGACCGGCGCTGGATTAACTAACGGCTGCTGCGACCATTCCTGGGCGTGTCGATCGACCAATACCAGATTGCCTCCAAACAACGGCATCAGGCACTCGAACTTAGCCTCAGTGATCAACGCAGTTACACCTTCTAATTGCTGCGCGAGACGGGGCTTCGGATGCTCGGCGCTCAGCGGCACATACGCCCCGCCTGCCTTCAGGATTGCCAGTACCGCGACCATCATGCTCGTACTGCGATCCAGACAAACGCCCACCAAAGAATTTGCGCCCACGCCTTTGCTGCGCAGGAAATGCCCCAACTGATTGGCCTGCAGGTTTAGCTGCCGGAAGGTGAGACAGTCGTCCTGGTATCGCACTGCCGGTGCATCAGGTGTCCTTGCCGCTCGCGCCTCAAACAAATCTTGTATGCAGTGCTGGCGCGGATACTCGGCGACTGTTTGGTTCCAGTCGCTAAGAATATGGCGGCGGTTCGCGTCGTCGAGCAAAGACAACCGCCCAATCTCGCACTCAGGATGCTTGGCCGCAGCGAACAACAACGTCAGGAAATGGCGGCTCCAGCGCTCGATAGTTCCGCGGTCAAACCTGGCAGAGTCGAAGTGAAAGGCAATCTCCAAACGCCCACCTCGGCGACATGCCGCGAGTTTGAGGCGGAAACGTTCGCCGCAGACTCTGCGACTTGTCGTAGACACTTTCAACTGACCAAATGTCGAAGGGTCTGGCAACTCCGTATAATCGAACGCGACGGCCATGACCGGGCCCTGCTCCTGCCCGGGCGGCAGACCGGCATTGCCCCACGAGAAACTGTCTTGCCAGTTGCGGAACTCTGCAACGTCGCGTTGTACCCTTTCCATATACGCTTTAAACTTCAAATCGCCGGAATAGCTGGAAACCAGCGGCAGGTACCTCGAAAATGCGCCCATCGCACCGCCGAGTTCTGCGTAGCTGCGTCCATCGAGCTGGCAACCCACGACTATGTCCGTCTTTCCGGTCATCCGCGACAAGAACACCTGCCAACATGCCAAAAGAAAATCAGGAAGTGTCACGTTTGTGTGCAGACCGAATGACGTTAGATCAAGCTGCATAACCAGAGCGGCTGGAGCGAACTCGCCGGCCGACTTCCGCTCGAAACCAGTCAGCACGGAATCGAGCGCCGAATAGTCAATCTTGCGGCAGTAGTCCCGCCAGTAATCGCGAGCCGTCTTAGACTCATCACTGGCCAATAGTTCCTGTTGCCACTCTGCAACATCGGCGTACTGCATTACATCTTCGGCAATGCCAAGATCATCGCTATATGCATGTGCGATTTCGGTTGCGAGGTTTTCCAACGTGCGCAAGTCGGCGCATAGCGCAGGCAGACTTAGTACCAGAATGCATTTTTCCGTCGCCAGCTTCGCCACGACGACATGGAGGGAGGGACCTTGTTCCAGAGCGAAACCGGCGTTCCTCCGACTGACTATTCTTGCAATTTCATCGCGCTGTGCCTCCGGGTCGAGTGCGCCAACATCGACAGACTGCCACGCGAAGTCTGGCGACTCAAGAATGACCTGGAACGGAAGTTTTAGCCCGCTTTGACGATGAAAAACGGTGCGCAAGATCTCGTGGCGAGCTACGACGCCTCGTATCGTGTCCCTCAACCTATCGGCATCGAGCGCACCCTCCAGGACCAGCTCGGACTCCGCCCAAAACGGAGTAGCTGCCTGTTGCGACCAGGTGCGTTCCTGCTGGCTGGAAAGGCGAAAACCTGCAACGATTGGATTGCTCATCGGGGCCCCGGTCTCCTCCATCAACTATTTTCAGTGAGCGTCTTGCGCTTGGCAGTTTTCAGTCTCTGGACGCTAAGGTGCTGGAACTCCTTGTGCTGCGTGGCGCGATGCTGAAGCTCTTCCTCGGCCAGAATTGCTGTCAACTCGCTCAGGCGCAGCGATGGATTCACGGTTGCCTTCTCCAGCACAAGCTGAAACATGTCCGCCATGCGTGCGATCGTGCTGCCGTCGAACAAATCGGTGCTGTAAGCCCAGATGCCGGTGACGCCTTCGTCGGTCTCGGCTACGAACGCTGCCATATCAAACTTCGACGGCAATTCCATCGGGAACCAATTCATGGTGAGCCCAGGCATCGGCGCGGCCGACCGCGGCGTGTTCTGCTGCACAAACAACACCTGCACTAGTGGATTGTGGCTTAGGCTGCGCTCGGGCTGCAGTTCTTCAACCAACTTGTCAAAGGGAACATCCTGGTGCGCATACGCCCCTAGCGCCACCTCGCGTACACGTCCCAGCAACTCCGCAAAGGTGGGATCGCCTGACAGGTCGGTGCGTAGCGCCAGTAGATTCACGAAGAAACCAATCAATGCCTCAGTCTGTACAGTGGTGCGATTGGCGAGATCCGTGCCAAGTACGATGTCGGGTTGCTTGGTGTAATGCAGTATCAGCGTCTGGAAACCGGCGAGCATGGTCATGAACGCAGTGATTCCCTGCTGCCGGCTCAGAGCGCGCACCGACTCTAACAAGCTCGCCGGCAACAGAAAGCGGTGTATGGCGCCGCGGAAGGTGGGGGTCTCCGGCCGAGGCCTATCCGGCGGAATCATTAGCACCGGGGGAGCTCCCTCTAGTTGTTTCCGCCAGTAGTCCAGTTGATGCTCCAGCACGTCGCCCTGCAGCCAGTTACGTTGCCAGACTGCATAGTCGGCGTACTGAATGGACAGATCCTGCAGCTCCGATGGCTTGCCTAACAGTGCCGCTCCATAGAGCTCGGTCAACTCGCGTAGCAGAACGCCGGTTGACCACCCATCGTCCGCAATATGGTGAGTACTTACGACCAGAATGTGGTCCTCGTCGCCTAATTTCAGCAGCACATACCGGATAATCGGGCCCTTCGACAGGTCGAACGGATTGGCGACCTCGTCCTGCACTAGACCACGAGCCTCTGCTTCGCGCCTCACCGCCGGCAAGGTGCTCAGGTCAACTACTTTCAACCGCTGAAGCAATTCTCCGACAACCACCTGATAAGGCTCCCCCTTCTCGGAAGCGAAGATTGTACGCAGCACCTCGTGGCGCGCCACGATGTCATTGAGCGCCTTCTCGAGCGCCGCCACATTCAACACGCCCGTCAGCCGTAACGCACGCGGCATGTTGTACAGCGAATTGTTAGGCTCAATCTGATCGAGCACCCACAGCCGTTGCTGCGCAAACGAAAGCGGCAGACGCTGGTCGCGGGACACGCGCTCGATCGGCGGCGCCAGCAGTCCGTGTTCGCCCCGTTGCTTCATTTCCACCGCCTGCGCCAGCGCTGCCACGGTAGGCGACTCAAAGACTGCCCGCACCGGAACGTCAACCCGAACGTTTTGTCGTATACGTGACACAACCTGTGTCGCCGACAGCGAGTGCCCACCCAACTCGAAGAAGTTGTCGTCGACGCCTACACGTTCCAGGCGCAATACATCAGCAAAGATGGCGGCAACCATCTCTTCTACCGGAGTCTGTGGCGCACGATAATCGCCCAACCCTTCGGTGCGTGACACCTCCGGAGCGGGGAGCGCCCGTCGGTTCGCCTTGCCGCTGGCCGTAAGCGGCATCGCATCCAGCAGTACAAACGCCGAAGGCACCATGTACTCGGGCAACCTGCCGGCAACAAACGAACGAAGCTCTGGAACTAACTTCGCGGCGATACGCTGCCGCAGTGGGTTGTTGGCATACGACGCCCACGGCAGTACCGCGTCGGTTTCGCCGGGAAAGCGCGCTACCGCGTAGTCAGCCACATTGCCCTGCGCGTTGCACCGGCGCAGCACCACATCGCAGCAGCCATCCGCAGCCGTCTTCGACGAGCGCACTTCGACCTTGTATGGCAGATCGTGCTCCAAGCTCCACAAATCCTCCGGATCGATCGCGAGTGACGATCCGGCGTCTGCGATGCACTTCCGCAGATCGCCTACCGTGCCATTTCCTTCCTCCTCGGTCAGCCAACTGGCAGCCACTGCCTCATCTTGCAGGCGCGCGTTGGGAACTCGGGTCAATCCCAGCATCTCAGGTTGCGTTTTGTGCAGGATTTCGGCTAGAGAGTCGCGCGTTAATCCCTGTGCTCCCCAATCGAGCCATGCACACTCGACACGCGGCGGCGCCTGTTCACCGACGTGCAATACAACGTCATAGCGGAAGCGCGTCAACTCATTTCCCGCCCGCCCCCGCTTGAGTTGGACTTCAACGTGTGTGATCCGCGGCCAGCGATGGCGGATAGCATTGAAGAACGCGGGATCGACAAGCAACTCGCCTTCCTGCCGAACACTCTTCTGAACTCGCCGCACGAGTTCCTGGCGGCTCATGCCGCTATCGGCCTTGAAGATTTCAACTGAAGTGTGGAACGCCTCCAGCAGCGGCAGGCTGCGCACGTCTCCGATGAATACGGCGCCTCCGGAGCGAACTGAGGCGACCGCCGCTTCCAGTACTTTCATCAGGTAGTCGACGTCGGGAAAATACTGAATGACAGAATTCAGCACGACGGCATCAAATTGTCCGCGCGCGGCCTCTCCATCAAACTCGTGAGCGGCCTTACGCTCCAGTTTCACCTGCGGCAGATACAATTCAGGACGCTGTAATTGTTGCTCGAGAAACTCCAGTGCTGTCTGTGAAATGTCGGTGCCGTAGTAGCGTTCGCTCTCTGGGGCCACGCGAAACATGAGCAGCCCCGTGCCGCAGCCGATCTCCCACACACGCTTCGGGCGCAGGGCTTTGATGCGATCCACGGTGGTTTCCACCCACACGCGCATCTCTTCGCTGGGTATGGGTTCGCCTGTATAGCTACTGTCCCAACCCTTGATATTGAAGGTGGCTTCCTCTACTCCGCCTCCCCGGCGGTAGGCCTCATTGAAGGCTTCATTCCACTGCGAAACCTGCTCGGTGCTCAATGCCTCGGCCGGCTCGGATTCATCACCTCCGCGATAGTCGGGATCGGGCACCACGTAGCCCACAAGTCGCCTGTCGCCCGGCACATCCTCGCGAGCCATCACGACACTCTGCATCACACCGGGATGGCTGTCGAGAGTGGTCTCGATTTCACCCAGTTCAATGCGGAACCCGCGAATCTTTACCTGATGGTCGATGCGTCCCAGATACTCTATGTTGCCGTCGGGTAAGAAGCGCGTCAGGTCGCCCGTCTTGTAAAGACGCGCCCCGGGTTTATCACTGAACGGATCGGTGATGAACTTCTGCGCCGTCAACTCAGGCTGCTTCCAATATCCGCGCGCCAGGTTGACGCCACCGATATGCAATTCGCCAGGCACTCCCACTGGTACGGGCTGTAAATAGGTGTCGAGAACATAAAGCTGCGTGTTCCAGATCGGCTTGCCGATGGGAACAACCGAGGTAGCGCTATCGGGCCGGCAGTGCCAGTAGCTCACGTCTACCGCCGCTTCAGTGGGGCCGTATAGGTTGTGTAGCTCCGCGCCCACGCGCTCGTAAAATCGCTGCTGTAAGTCGAAAGGCAGCGCCTCGCCACTACAAATTACGCGCCGCAAGCTGGTGCATAGCTCCACGCCTTCGGCTTCCAGGAAGATACGCAGCATGGAGGGCACAAAGTGCATCGTCGTGATCTGGCGCTGCTGAATGAGATCCACCAGATAGCTCGGATCCTTGTGTCCCTCGGGACGCGCAACCACCAGGGTTGCACCCGTCATCAGCGGCCAGAAGAACTCCCACACGGAGACATCAAAACTGTAAGGAGTCTTCTGCATCACTCGGTCGCTTCCGTTCAAACCGTACGCGTCTTGCATCCACAACAGGCGATTCACGATACCCTCATGAACATTAGGGACGCCCTTGGGCTTGCCGGTTGAACCCGAGGTGTAAATCATGTACGCCTGGTCTTTTCCATTGTTGAGCAAAACCGGGTTTTCAATCGGCTGCGAGGCAATCTCCTGCCAGTCAGTGTCGAGACAAATTGTCGGCATGCCGTGCTCTGGTAGGACGTCAAGCAGATGTTTCTGCGTCAAGAGTACGGGCGGCTCGGCATCCTCCAGCATCACGCTCAGGCGCGAACGCGGATAGTCAGGGTCGATAGGAACGTAGGCGCCGCCAGCCTTCATGGAGGCGAGCAGCGCGATCACCATCTCAATGGACCGTTCGGCGCATACGGCGACCAGCTTTTCCGGGCCAACGCCGAGCTTACGCAAACAATGCGCGAGTTGGTTGGCGCGGGCATTCAATTCGCGGTAGCTGAGCTGCCGTGACTCGAAGATTAGCGCGGGCTCATCAGGAGTGCGCTCAACCTGGTCTTCAATGAACTGTTGCAATGCGCGCTCGCGAGGATATTCCCTATCCGTAGCGTTCCATTCGACGACCACCTGCCGTCGTTCTGTATCCGTCAGCAGCGGAAGCTCACCAATCGTCTGGTCCGGGTTCTCAACGATGGCTTCTAGAATGACCTGATAATGGATTAGCAGGCGCTTAATGGTGGCAGGATCGAAGAGGTCTGTTGAATATTCTGCCGTCAGATACAGCCCGTCCGGTCTTTCGACTGCGAACAATCCCAGATCAAACTTGGAAGTGCCATTGTGCGAATCGACCGAGGTCAGTTCGAGTCCGCCCAGGCGAAACTCGGTGCGCGGCACGTTTTGCAGCGCGAACCAAACCTGAAAGAGGGGCAAGCGTCCCAGATAACGATCGGGGCGCAGCGCTTCCACCAGTTTCTCAAATGGAATGTCCTGATTCGCGTAGGCGCCCAAGGCTACTTCGCGCACTCGGTGCACCAACTCCCGGAAGCTAGGGTTGCCAGACAGATCGGCGCGCATCAGTATTGTGTTCACGAAGAACCCGATCAGCCCTTCGGTCTCAGAGCGGGTGCGATTGGCAATCGGCGAGCCTACGACGATGTCGTCCTGGCCTGAGTAGCGATACAACAATGCCTGATATGCAGCGAGCAACGTCATATATAAGGTCGCATTCTCGCTGCGGCTGAACCTGCTGAGCTTGTCCGCCAAGCTCCTGGAGCAAGCGCGTCTCTCTACCGCCCCGCGATAGCTCGAGTTCGCCGGCCTCAAGTGATCGGTCGGAAACTCCAGGGCATCCGGCGCGTCTTCGAGTTGCTTCTTCCAGTACGCAAGTTGCCGGTCAAGCACGTCGCCGCTGACCCAGTTGCGCTGCCAGACCGCGAAGTCGGCATACTGAATCGGCAATTCCGGGAGTTCGCATGGTTTTCCTTCGCATATCGCCTCGTACGCGGTCCCCAAGTCGCGAATGAACTGCCACATCGACCACCCGTCGTTGGCTATATGGTGGCTGTTCAACAGCAGTACGTGCTCTTCGGTATCCAGACGTAGCAGAGTAACGCGAAAAATCGGGCCCGTCTTCAAATTGAAGGGGCGACGCGCGCCCTCGACCGCCAATCGTTGGACCTCCGCTTCCCGTTCTTCGCTCGGCACACCGCTGATGTCCATTGTCTCAATGCCGATCTCAAGTTCCGGAGCAATCACCTGAAACGGTTCGCCATCGATAGCTGTAAAGGTCGTACGAAACACTTCGTGCCTGTGGACAACTGCAGTCAACGCTCCAGCCAGCGCATTCCGATTCAGAGCGCCCTTCATTCGGATCGTCCAAGGCGCGTTGTAAAGGGGGCTGTCGGGATCAAGTTGATCCAGAAACCAAAGCCGCTGTTGGGCAAACGAGAGCGGCAGCGGCTGATCGCGCGGGATCCGAGATATCGGCGCCAGCTTTTCAGAATGCTCAGCCTTGAATCGCTCGATGAGCGCCGCTAGTTTGTCGATGGTGGGGGACTCAAACAACATCCGCAGCGGGATTTCGATGCCCGCAGATTCGCGAATTCGCGAAATAACCTGCGTTGCCAGCAATGAATGGCCACCGAGGCTAAAGAAGTCGTCTAACACGCCAACCTTGTCGACGCGCAGCACCGCAGTCCAAATCTGCGCCAGTATCTCTTCCAGCATCGTCCGAGGGGCAACGTAAACGGCGACTTCGTCGCGCGACCGATCAGGAACAGGGAGGGCACGCCGGTTGATCTTGCCGTTGGACGAAAGCGGCATCGCATCCAGCACTACAAACGTCGCCGGCACCATGAACTCCGGCAGCTTGTCGGCGAGCCGTTCGCGGAGGCGCGGTATCATTTCGAGTTCGATCTTCTGCCGTAAAGGATTGCTGGCGTAGGTCTCCCACGACCGCATCACTCCGGTTTCGCCCGGGAACCTCGGAACGCTGAAGTCGCGACTGTCAGTGTCGGCGGATTTACGCCGCAACACGACATCGAAGTAGCCATCGACCGCAACAACGGAAGTGCGAACTTCGACCGAATACCCCTGCTGCCGCGCCAGCTCGAAGATGTCGTCGGGCTCGATCCCAGTCACGGGAGACTGGCGCAAGACCTCGCGTAATTCGCCCAGCGTGTGCAGGCCATCGCTAGAGTTGAGCAGACGAATGGCCGCGACATCCGCCGCTAGGCGCACATTAGGAATCCCCGTTATTGCGAGCGTGTCGTGACCATCACTATGCAAGGTGCCGCGAAGTTGATTCAGAGAAAGTTGCTGCGCCTTCCAATCTAGCCACGAACAATTCACTCTGGGCGCCGGAGAATCGCCGACATGCAGCACGACATCATAGCGAAAACGCGTCAGCTCGTTCTGCGCGCTCCCCCGCTTCAGCTGCACCTCCACCCGGCTGATTCCTGGAATACGCTGTTGCAGCACAGAAAAAAAGCCGGGATCAATCAGCAGTTCCTTCTCTTGCCGCACACGCGTTTGAACATGGGTCCAAAACTGGTCGCGGGTAGTCGAATCGTCAGCTTGAAAGAGTTCTAACGAAGCATGGAACGTCTCCAGCAGTGCAAAGCTGCGAAGGTCGCCCAATACCATGATGCCGCCTGGGCGCAACGAGCGTACAGCTCCCTCGATGACTGAGACCAGGTACTCAAGATTGGGGAAATACTGCGCCACCGAGTTCAGTACAACGGTGTCGAAAGCACCGTTTTCAGCTGAATCGAATTCATGCGCTGCCCTGCGCTCCAGGGTGAGATTGCGAAACTTCGCACCCGCTCTCTGCACTTGGGCTCTGAGAAAATCCAAAGCGGATTGCGATATGTCCGTGCCGAGATAACGCTCGCAGGTTGGAGCAACTCGAAACAGCAACAAGCCTGTACCGCAGCCAATCTCCCAAATCCGTTTGGCTCCCAGCGCCAAAATGCGGTCAACTGTGGACTCAACCCACACGCGCATTTCTTCGGCTGGAATCGGTTGGTTGGTATAACTGCTGTCCCAACCGATGACATTGAAGGTCGCATCAACCGCGTCGCCACCACCTTTGTAGGCTTCGTCGAACACCATCGCCCACTGCGAAACCTGTTCGGTGCTGCGTGCATCCTGGGAATCTACTGGCTGGTCGCCCCGATCGTTAGGGTCGACAACTACATACGCAACTAACTTTTTGTTGCCGGGCTCATCCTCGCGAGCCATCACGACGCTTTGGCGAACGCCGGGAAGCGATTCTAGCGCGGACTCGATTTCGCCCAACTCAATGCGGAAACCGCGAATCTTGACTTGGTCGTCCGTCCGACCGAGGAACTCCACGTTGCCGTCAGCCAAATACCGAACACGGTCGCCAGTGCGGTAGAGCCGACCCCCTGCTCCCTTACTAAACGGGTTAGGCACGAACTTTTGAGCGGTTATTTCGGGGCGGTTGAGGTATCCGCGTGCTAGTCCATCACCTGCAATGCACAATTCCCCCGGCACTCCGACCGGCGCGGGGTTCATGTTTTCATCCAACACGTAGATTTGTGTGTTTGCAATAGGCTTTCCAATGGGCGGAGCCGTGTGCGTGTTGCCAGACACCCGGGTCCATGTAGTAACCACAGAATTCTCGGTCGGACCGTAGTGGTTGAAAACCGGGAACGGTACGCTAGATCCGGGACCCTGATGCAACTTATCACCACCGGTCAGCATCGCCCGAAGCTTTAGCCTTGTTGCATCGGTCGACTTAAGGCCTTCGATCACAGCCTCAGCCAGCGGTGTGGGCAAGAACGTAAGAGTGATGGCTTCACGTTCAAGCCACCTTAGCAGCTCAAAGGGAGAACTGCGCGTGTCGTCGTCCGGTATGTAGAGAGTGGCTCCCGAAGCCAAATAAGGCCATATCTCCCATACCGAGGCGTCAAACGCTGGAGAGGCAACTTGTGTAGCTCGATCCTGCGGCTGCACGTTGTACTCGCGCCGATGCCAACTGATCAGATTGACCAGCCCGCGGTGCTCTATCTGCACTCCCTTTGGTTTGCCGGTCGAACCCGATGTATAAATCACATAAGCGAGGTTGTCCGAGCGGGCTCGCCCGATGGGATTTGTGGTCGGCGCTGCTGCAATTTTGGACCAGTCCTGATCCAGGCAGATGACACATCTATGGGATGGCAACTCCGCCAGTAACTTCTCTTCCGTCAGCAGGACGGCAACCTGCGCGTCCTCCAGCATGAAGGCCAGCCTGTCTTTTGGATAGCTAGTGTCCAACGGCAGATACGCGCCGCCTGCCTTCAGCACACCCAAAACCCCAACGATCATGTCGACAGATCGATCGACACAGACAGCAACCAGAGTCTCCGGCCCAACTCCTAAACTGATCAGGTAATGAGCGAGTTGGTTAGCGCGCTGGTTCAGTTCACCGTAAGTCAGATGGCGTCCGTTGCAGACAACTGCGACATTGTCCGGATCGCCGGCTGCCCAATGCTCGAAAAACTCGTGCGCGCATGCGGCCCGAGGGTAGTCCGCGAACGTACCGTTCCAGTCCACGAGGAGCGTTCGTTCTTCCTCGCCCGTCAACAGTGACACACCCGCGAGACGACTCTCCGGATGGTCGGCGAAGGTCTCCAGCAACTTCTCAAAGTGGCCCACAGCTCGGTCGATGGTCGCTCCATCAAAGAGGTCTGTGTCGTACTCGACACGCAGCAGCAGCCCCTCATCAGTTTCAAAAGCGAACCAGTGCATGTCGAAGATCGAAGTTCCCTGATGGACTGGGGAACGCTCCACCTTGAGGCCCGAGGCTTCGAACGTTCGCCGGGGGGCGTTTTGGAGACCGAACGCTACCTGGAAAATCGGGTTGAAACCAAGGTTGCGCTCAGGCTGAAGTTGTTCGACCACCTCCTCGAACGGCAGGTCCTGGTGAGCGTTCGAATTCAGGGAGACTTCTTTCACCCGCCGAAGCAATTCGTGAACGGTTGGGTCTCCGGAGAGATCCGTGCGCAAAGCGACCGTGTTGACGAAGAACCCAATGAGCGGCTCGATCTCGGTGCAAATGCGACCGGCAATCGGCGATCCGACCACGATGTCGTCCTGCCCTGAATATCGCGACATGAGTGTTTGGAATGCCGCCAGTAGAGTCATGAACAGAGTCACGCCTTCTGCCCGGCCCATGGCCTGCAGCCGTTCAACCAGTGGCTGCGGAATGACGTACGCTTGCAGAGCGCCTCGATGACGTTGCACAGCCAATCGGGGGCGGTCTGTCGGCAGTTCCAACACCGCAGGAGCTCCCTCAAGCTGACGCCGCCAGTAGTCAAGATGTTTCTCGCGGACATCTCCTTGCATCCATTGCCGCTGCCACAAGGCGAAATCAGCGTATTGGATGGCCAGCTCCGGCAGTGGCGAGGGACGTCCCTGAGTAAAGGCTTCGTAGAGCGCCGCCAATTCCCCGGCGATCAGGCTTCCCGACCACCCATCGCCGACGATGTGGTGCAACACAAACATCAAGATATGGTCTTCCTGATCGACCCGGAAGAGTCTGGCGTGCAAAAGCGGGCCGGCTGCCAGATCAAAGGGCCGTACAGCTTCATCTCGCGTGAGTCGTTGCAACTCGGCCTCGAGCTGTACCTGGTTCGCTCCCGAAACTGCGGTCACCTGAAGTGACAAGCGCACCTCTGGGTGTATGACCTGCGCAGGTGCGCCATCCACGTTGCGGAACGTGGTTCGCAACGACTCGTGGCGGCGCACGATTTCGTTGACCGTCCCCTCCAAAGCCGGCAAATTCAGGCTTCCCTGCATGCGATACATCGAAGCCATGTTATACAGAGGGTTACCAGGCTCCAATTGATCGATAAACCACAATCGTTGTTGGGCGAGTGACAGAGGTAGATCGCGTCCGCGCAGGGCGCGCGTCAACGGAGGCATCGCCGTGCCCGTGCTCGCGCGCCGCTCCGCTTCGATTGTTTGAGCAAACCGCGCAATGGTGGGCGCTTCAAACATCGCTCGCAACGGCAATCCGACACCAAACGTCTGGCGCACGCGAGCAATCACCTGTGCCGCCATCAACGAGTGGCCGCCGAGAGCAAAGAAGTTGTCATGAATGCTGGGGCGCTCAACTCGCAACAACGATGCCCACACGTCGGCGAGGAATTCCTCTACAGGAGAACGCGGCTGGGCGTATGTTCCTGACACCTGGGTACGCAGCTTCTTTGACGACTCGATCGCACGGCTGATCGCGTCAACGCTGGCAAATTTAGTAACAACGCGACACGAGAAATCGCTCGGTGATTGGAGAGAGATTTGCACCGGATGCGTAGATAGGGAATGGCGATCGAACGCCCAAAAGTGAGCCAGATATTTGGGAATCGACTCCGACTCAACCGGTAACTCCGCGACTACCACCGCTGGACAGTTTGCGCGAACCTCCTCTGCATCGACCACATCGCCAGTGACGAAGACGAAACAGTCCAAACCCAGTCCGAGTTCCAGCGCGAGTTCCTTCAGTCCATCAGATTTGGCACGCACGCCAAAACGCGAAGCGGCAATGTGTTGCGGGCCGAGCCTCATGCCAGAAACAATATCGAAACGTGCGGCACTTTCAGCTTCCGCCTGCGTGCTCAAGAGACAAAGAATCGTGCCCGCCTCCTCTTGCGCGACCATGAACTGTTGCAAGGCCGCGTGTGAAGCATCGACATGCAAACCAGTCGGCCCGATTTCCCGCGACGTCTTCACCCACAGGGAATTGTCGCAGTCGAGGACGATGACTTCCTGCGCCGTCTGGCGCGCCGCATAGATGCTTCGGGCAATCATGCTGGCCAGCGCGACGAACATCGCTGGCTTGTACGGAATGTGACTTATTGCATAGCTGTAGTCGTCGGCATAGTCGTCAACCGCGTAAAGACCCAATGATTTCGCCGAGCTGACGACTTGCACACCCGGAATCTCACGCGCCCCGGCGATCAATTTCGCTTCCGCCTGCTCGATCGCCCGCGCCAGTTCGCCCTGCACACGAGCACACTCCGAAGGCGGTGAAATCAGCACCAGCAGCGGGACATGCGTGTGTGACGCTGCTACGCGTAGAGCGTCGAGTAATTCGCTTACAGCCGCGTCCGGGCTGTCCACAACCTCCTTTTCGTTCCCGGCGGGTGCTGTATGCAAATCCTCCATGCGCAGCAGCACGACGTTTACACCGTATTGGTTCTTCGCCAGCAGGCTGGACGGGTCAAGTAGTTCCTGGAACACCTGGTTGTACGGTGCAAACTCAACCTTGGGCGGCATACCCAGTTGCTTCAACCAGAACTCCAGCGGCTCCTTGATAGGCTCGGCGGTGTAAGTCGCGGAAATCGCGACTGACTGCCTGCGAGCGATCGCGCTCGCTTCCGCCTGTTGACATAGCGCTGCCGGGAGCACGAACTCCGCCAGCGGTTTGTCTGAATTCTCGACCATCATGGCCAGGAGATCGGCGTACGCCTGGAGTAGCCCCTCAACGGTCTGCGGCGTGAAGAGCGCGCTCTTGTATTCGCAAGAGAGACGCAACCCTCCGTGCTTCTCGACGGCGATGAAGCGCAAATCGAGCAATGAGACTTCAGGGTCGAAGTTCAGATACTCCGCCTCAAAGTAACGCCCTTTCAGTTCGATCTCCGGGAAGTTCTCCATCACCAGGCCGACATTGAATAGCGGGTTGTCGTCGGTGGTGCGCTCCGGGTTGACCGCCTCAACAATGCGCGCAAACGGACAGTCTTGATGCGCGAAGGCCTCCATCACCGCGGTCTTCTCGCGATTCAGGAGATCGCGCGCGGTGTCTCCGGCATGAATCGGATTGTATAGCGGCAGCGGATTCACGAATGGACCAGGCATGCGCTCGCAGCCACTGCGGCTGCGGTTGCTGGCTGTGGTGCCAACTAGAAAATCAGATTGCCCCGACCAGCGCGCCAGCAGCAGCCGCAAAGCCGCCGCCATCACCGTGAATCGTGTAGTTCCGTAGGCCTGTGCCAGTGACTGCACGCCAAGTAGGAGTTCAGCAGGCAGCATTCGCGAACGCAGATTGCCCCTGCGGTCAGGCTCCGTGTCCGGCGCGAAGTCCGCCGGCAGCGAGACAATCGTCGGCACCCCTTGCAGCAGAGTGCGCCAATACTGCATCTCGTCGTCGAGACGCTGGCCCCGCATCCACTGACGCTCCCACACAGCATAGTCGGTATAGTGCAGCACCGGAGCAGGCAGTGGGTTCGTCTCGCCAGCAGCGAATGCGTCGTAAACTGCGCCTAATTCTTCCAGAAGGATGCTGCCCGTAAAGCCATCGTTGACCACATGATGCTCGGCAATGCAGAGCATGAACTCGTCATCGGACAATCGAATGAGCCGCGTCCTCTGCACTTCTCCGCCTGCTAGATTCAGCGGCTCGCGGACCGTCTGCAGCGCCAGCCTCATCGCCTCCAGCTCACGCTTTTCCGTGTCCATCGCCGACAAATCCGTCACCGGCAACGGCAGACAACCGCCCTCGTCAACAATCTGCACCGGCCCATCGACACCAGCGACAAAGCGGACGCGAAGAATCTCATGGCGTAATCGAAGCGCGTTGAGGCTACGCTCCATCACCTCGGGATTCACTTTGCCGTGAATCCGGAAGACGCGAGGCTTGTTGTAAATTCCCGTCTCTGGATTCTGTTGTTCCAGCAGCCAGAACACCAATTGCGAATGGGAAAGAGGAAACTCACTTCGCTCCGCCACACGAACTATCGGTGGCGTGCTGCCGGCTGCCTTCAGCTCATCGATCACCTTTGCAAGATGCCTTATGGTTGGCTCTTCGAAAAATGCGATGAGCGGCAGATCAACCTGTACCTCTTCACTGACTCGCTGGATAACCTCCATCACCTTCAGCGAGTCGCCACCAATATCGAAGAAGTTCGCGCTCTGCTCCACCTGCGGCACGTGCAGCACGTCACACCAGATCTTCGCCAGCACGTCTTCATTGCTTCCGCCTGTGCCACCAAGCGTCTCGGCCAAGTGAGCAATCGTCGGCTCCTCGAAGAACGCAATCAGCGGTAGATCAACGTGCAAGTCCTCGCTGACACGCTGAATCACCTCCATCGCCTTCAGCGAGTCTCCTCCGATGGCGAAGAAGTTTGCGTTTGTTTCCACGCTCGGCAGCCGCAGGACATCTTCCCAAATCCGGGCGAGCGCCGTCTCGATGCCATTCTTACCGTTGACCATTGACCCTGGGCCCCGTGCTTCCGTATTTGCCGTGTCTTTCGCCATTTGTCCCGTTAGTGCGTTGTCGCCATTCGCTCCCGATCCGGTTCCGCCAGCCGCTTGTAGTCAAGCTTGCCGTTGGCCGTGCGCGGCAGCTCATTGACGGGAACCACGTTCACTGCCGGTCGCGGTAAATCAAAGGTCTCGCAAACGATCGATTGGACCGCTGCTGCATCCTCGATTTTCTCTGCTGCAACCATCAACAAATCGTCGCGGCCATAACACGCCACCGCGCAGTCGCACCGTCGGGCCAGCACCTTCTCCGCGTCGTCGAGATTGAACCGCCGGCCAAACATCTTCAGAAACCGCTTCAGCCGCCCAGTGATGTAGAAGTACCCGTCGTCATCCTGGCGCACGAGATCGCCGGTACGCAGCACGCCGTGCGCCTCGTCCCCCTTCGCTAAGTCTTCCGGCGACTCGGCATAGCCCATCATTACGTTTGGCCCCTGATACACCAACTCGTCCGTAGCATGGTCCACCGTCAGCGATCCACCCGGGATAGCAACGCCCACCGACCCGATCTTGCTGTCAAGCTTTTCGAACGGTACGTACGAAATGCGGGCCGTCGCTTCCGTCTGTCCGTACATCACGAAAAACTTCCAGCCGCGCGCGACCGCGATTTCGTGCATCTGCCGAATGTAGCGGTCTTCCAACCGGCCACCGGCTTGTGTAAGCGTGTTCAGCGTCGGCCCCTTCTGTTTCAGAAGCCCTGTCTGCAACAGCATCTGATATGTGTACGGCACCCCCGCAAATGAGGTGCATCGGTGCTCGTCGACGGCCTCCCAGAAGCCTCGCTGTAACACGCCGTCGTCGGTGAACACGATGCTTGCGCCAGCGGCCAAATGACTGTTGATGACCGACAATCCGTACGAGTACGACATTGGCAGCGAAGTAATCGGCCGGTCGCGTGCGCTCAGCTGAAGATATTTGGCGATCGATTCTGCATTCGCCTCCAGGTTCCGAAGCGTGAGCCGCACTAGCTTGGGGCTTCCCGTAGAACCGGACGTAGCTAGCAGCAGCGCCAGGTCTGGATGGATTTTGATATCTTGGGGAGCTTCATTCTCTAGCAACCCGGGATCTCGCGACTTGCTGTGCCGGTAGCCCGCCAACCCCATTACCGTCTGGCCGGTGAAAATCCAGTCCGGCTGATATGTCGCCAGAAACCCCCGTAGCAGTTCGGCATTCAACGCGGCGTCCAGCAGAACTAGAGCACTGCCGGCATTCAGAGCGGCGAGGTACGCAACCAAGCAGTCGTATCGGTTCTGTGTGAGAAGCAACCCGAAAGACTTGCGGCCGAGTGATGGCAGCGCGGCCTGCAGCCGGACAATGTCCCGGCGAAGGTAGCCGTAGTTCCACTGCTTTCCGCCACGAGCGTCGATTGCGGCTGGAGCTTCGCCAGAATGTTCGACCTTCCAAAACTCCATGTAGGTGTCACTCGACGCCATAGGCGTGTGTAGCGCAAAGACAAGTCTCCCTTCCCACGGAGCGACTCGTCGGCCTCAAGATCTCTGGGCCGGAACCCAGACATTAGCGAAACCGCCGCGTGACCTTCTGCGAAGTCCGGTGCCCTAATAGTTTGTGGGCTTATCTTTGAATAATTTTGCGGCGACCGTCAATACATTTTACCTGCACTTCGAGGCTGGCGGTACTCGCTCGACGTTACCCGACTGATGCGTTGCGGGGGCTGGTTTCCAAAACGCCGTGCTAGAATTGTTAACTCGATGATTTAAAGGTACTTCGACCCCAGTAAAGTCGCGGGCGGCGGCTTGGGCGGTGACAGATCAATTACCTCGACTCCAAAGTCTTCCGACGGGATCCACCTTGGTTCTGCACCTAATTTCGACGTTTAACTGCACCCCTATTGAAGCTCAGTTGCAACAGGCCCTTGCGGATGCCGGTAAGGCCGACTCTGTCCAGATAACCCCTTCATCGCAGTTCAGCGACTACATGCTCGATCCTGGCGAGGACGCCGAGGAACTACTAGGCGCCCTCGTTGCGGTTCGGGCGGAAGATTGGCTGCGCGACCACTCTGAATCGTTCGCAGGAAAATCGCCAGACGCTGTAGCTCGCCAACTGCTGCGCCAACATATCGACGAATTCTTCGCCCAGGTTTCGGTACTGGCTCTCCGCGGGAGTCCAGTCTGGCTCCTAGTCTGTCCCGTGACAGGATGGATCGCCGACCAATACAAACTGGCCACCCTGTGCCGGACAATGACCAATCTTTTCTCAGCCCGGGCGCGCAATCTGTCGTTAATCTCAGTGTTGAACTGGCCTTCTTCGCTCACCGTCCCCGCCGCCACCGACCTGGACGCCGACCGGACCAGGCAAATTCCGTTCACGCAGCACGCGTTCGACGAATTAGCCGCGTCCGTCGCAGCGCAGTTGGTTAGCATTCTGGCTGAAAAGGAACCGAATGAAACACCGTTGGCCGCGACACGCTCTCCCGAACTAGCTGCATTCCTCGCGGGGTTGAACGTTCAGGTTGAACTTGCGCCGGCGGGGCCACGCGACCGTGCGCACCTTGACCGGATCCTGCGTACCGCAGCGACGTTCTCGCTCGCCGGCGAGCGTCCCACGATTTCCGACCTCGAAGTCGACACGATTCTGGAGTCCGGCCATTGCTACTTGGTCGCCGTCGCTGACCGCCTGTCCGAGCATGGTGCGTCGGGGTTAATTCTCGCTACTCCAAGCGACAGCACGCTGCTCGTGACAGCAATGTCGCTAACTTGTCCGGTCTTGGGCAAGCAGGTGGAGTACGCCCTGTTGTCAGCGCTCGCGCAACTAGCTGCCACACGAAATCTGTCTGAGGTTGCATTTGAATTCCGCGCCAGCGGACGCAATCAATCGACGCTGGCATTTCTAAAGTCGCTCGCCGAGCCGGGACCGGACACGCGTTATACCGTCGCTGCTAACGACGTCGAAGACCGTATCCAACATGTTGCCGTGGCGCCCTTCGCCTGGCGTTTGAATGTAGTTGCCGCCAAGTCGGAAGGTTAATACCTTAGCGCATTGATATTGCGGTTCGGAATTTCACCGGCAACTATTTAGCTTCCGAAACAGAAATTGGTCTTTCGCTGGAACCCGGCGACATGGCGGTAGCGATGTGGGCCGCCATCTCAGCGATGGTTGGACGCTCGAAGAGGTCCGTCAGCCCCATCTTAATGCCGAATTCCGATCGAACTTTCGCCAGGACTCGTGTTGCGATGAGCGACTGTCCGCCGAAATCGAAGAAGTTATCTCTGGCGCCAATGGGAGCAACCGCCAGGCACTCTGACCAAATGCGCGCCAATCCCACCTCCACACTGCCGTCCGGCGCTACGAACGGTCCAGCATCAGCCGGCCGACGCCTCATCCGATTCCTGATGGCATCCACAATTTGCTGAGACGTTTGCAACTGGCTGGCGATCCGTACAAGTGTTTCTGCCTCATTGCCCGAATTCGAGGCCACCTTGGATGACCCAGCAGCAGGCTGCGCGGTCGGCGCAGCCACAGCTGTCCGCCGCCACTCCGACGAACCGCCCGACGTCGATAGCGCACACTCGAACGGGTCCGTCGCCTCGACGGGAACCTCACATAATCGACTTAGAAACTCCAATGCTGGACGGTTTCGTGCAGTCGGAACAAACGGAATGACGATGCGCTCCACGCCCCGCTCGACCGCCCGGAGCTTAAGGTCGTCGAACATTCGGTCTTCCACACCACGTCCCAGCGCGCGACAGCTCAGCAACAACGTGTCAATTCGCAGGTTATCGCCCGTCGTCTCGAACACGAAGGCGCCAACCAGTCCATAGTCGCCGAAGATGTCCCGCACCCGCACCGTCCAGCATTCGTTTCCTGCCTGGGCTAGCTTCTCGACCAGGCTCTGAGCTGTGTGCTGTACCCCAGTCATGTTGAACTGGGTAGTGCGCTGGGTAAGCTGGGCAACACGCGACAAATCGGCTTCGGTCGCAGCCGCGATCTGAATTTCGATCTGCAAGCTGGCTAGAAACTCTTCGCGTGTTAGCGCTCGACGGCTGAGGTCCGTGCGCTGCCTCTCGGCTTGATACATGCTGGCGCGGTTGCGGTCCTCATCAGTCGCCGCCGGGCGATCAAACGCCCACAGGTGTTCAAGAAACGCGGGAATCGCGTCCGCTTCGGTCGGCAGCGATACCGTCAACACATCAGGACACGCGTTGCGTACCTCCATACACTCATATGGGCTGTCGTCGAGGAAAATGAAGCTGTTCAGCGCCAAGCCCAACTCCTCCGACAGCGCTTTCAGACTTTCCGATTTTGGCTGCCAGTTGATTTGCCATGCAGTGAAGTGCTCCGGCTTAAGCGCCGAATCGGCGGATTCCAGCACGGCCATGGCGTCAACTTCGTTATTCTTGCTGGCCAGCGCCAGCAAGACGCCATCGTCACGTTGCCGGAGCATGAATTCATGCAACTTGCGATAGGGAGGCGTGACCTGCACTCCACCTTCGCCGCAAATGCCTTGCCATAGCGTGTTGTCGCAATCCAGCACTATCACCTTGCGGGACTTAGTGCGTACGCTGCGAATCCAACGCGCCGCAGCTGTTGCCGCAGCGACATACATTTCTTCGGTGAACGGAATATTGCCTAATTCGTCGGTAAAGGGATCGCGCGTTTCGGCAACGGAATAGAGGCTTACCGTCAATGACAGATCTAGCACTCTCCAGCCAGCTACCGGCATGCACGCCGCGAGAATCTGGTTCCTAGCCTCTGCAAGCGCGGCCGCTCGCTCCTGCGAATGTTCGGGATGCGCCCTGGAAGGAAACAGCAGTACCGCTCCGCCCGCTCCCTCAGCTCCTGCACTGCGCAGCACTCCGAGGAAGTCGCCCACCGTCTGTTGAAGTTGTTCACGTGCCTCGTCGAACGCGCCTTCCACCAGCCACGCGTCGAGATCAAGTCCAATGAGGTTGATGCCACGATTGGTTCTTAGCAAACCGCCTTCCAGCAGTTGCTGAAAGATCTGGTTGTAGGGCGCGAAACGAATTTCGGCATCAACCCCCATCTCTCCAAGCCAGTACGCCAGGAATTCCTCGATAGGTTCGATGGTGAAGTTGGCCGCGATGCAGACGCTGACGACGCTGTCCTCTGACTTCATCACGTGATCTATCTGCTCCCAAACGCTCACCGGCCGGCCCACGATACTAGGGCCCGACTCTCACCGGTTGTTCCACATACCAATGATGCCTAAGCACGAACGTCCCGTTCCACGGAGCCTTGCCGGTTCCGTAGTAATCCGCTTCGAGCACTGTCACCCTGGCCGCCTGAAACACCATGTCAGCTTCTGCGTGATTGATGTCCAGCCAGATGTGCATGTTGTATGTCCCCGGCATGACAGTAAAACTGGGGATATCGCAGACAAACACTTGTGGTCCAATCGATTCTCCAGCGGCCCGAGACGGCTCAAACAGACTGTGCGCCGTAAACACGCGCTGCCCGAACATGTCGTCGAACCCCAGCCCCATATCGAAGCTTCGCGTCGGGCGTGGCAGATCGAAGTAGACCTTCACCCTTAAGCCGGTGCCAATGCGGACTCCTTCCAAGACTGGCAATTCATTGTCGGTGTATAGCTCCATACGTTGCAATAGCTTCCCCACTTTTGACTGACGGTGGGCCGCGTTTCGAAGATCAAACACGTGGCCGTCCGGGATATTGAGAGTAAGCGTGCTGTTCAGGTAGTGGTGGATTGCCTCTCTGGTTTCGCCCTGATAGGTGACTCGCCCCCGGTGCATGACCATCGCGCGCTGGCAGAGCTTCTCGATGACGGGCATGTTGTGCGAAACAAACAGAATGGTACGTCCGCCCTTACTGACCTCACTCATTTTCCCCAGGCACTTTTGCTGGAAGGCGACATCGCCCACCGCTAGCACCTCATCGACAATCAGGATTTCCGGCTCCAAATGTGCGGCGATCGCAAATGCCAGGCGTACGTACATGCCACTCGAATAGTGCTTGACCGGAGTGTCAATGAACTTTTCCACTTCGGCGAAGGCGACGATTTCATCGAACTGGGACGCAATTTCCGCCCTGCGCATTCCCATGATCGCCCCATTCAGAAAGATGTTCTCGCGCCCGCTCAGTTCGGGATGAAATCCGGTTCCAACTTCCAGCAGCGAGCCGACTCGCCCATGAATCGAGGCGCGCCCTTCGGTTGGCCATGTAATGCGCGACAATATCTTCAGTAACGTGCTCTTACCCGCACCGTTACGGCCGATAACACCAATTACTTCGCCGTGCTTCACCTCGAACGAAACGTCGCGCAATGCCCAAAAGACCTCGTCTTCTGCCGTGCCTCGAGAACCGAGAGTTCGAATACGGCGGACCACGCTGCGCGCTAATGCAGGTAGCGACTCGCGAAGCGTCAGGTACGGCGCGCTGCGTCCTAGCGTGTACCGCTTCCCCAGCCCCTCCGACTTGATTGCGACGGAACTCAATATGCCCTCTTCTTCCAAATTGTCCGACTGAAACAGCTCCGACTACACGATGTCCGCAAACGTCGACTCCATCTTCCGGAAGTACAGCATGCCGCCGATCAACATGACGGCCACCGCCGCCGCCGACACCCAAATCATCGCTCCCGGCCGCCCGGCCTTACCCAACACGGCATATCGAAAGCCCTCGACCACCCCGGCCATGGGATTCAGTCCATACCACAAACGCCATTTGGCTGGCACGATACTGCTGGGGTACACCACCGGCGTCACAAAGAACCAGAACTGCACCAGGAACGGGATGGTGTGCTTCACGTCACGGAACTGCACGTTCAACGCCGACAACCATAGTCCTGCCGCAAGCGCCGTGCACACCGCGAGCGCAAGAAATACTGGAAAAAGAAAAATCGTAGGACTTGGCTTGATTCCGTAATAGAACATCATTCCGATCAGAACGACGAATGCGAAGCAAAAATCAACTAGCCCGGCGATGACCGAGCCCAGGGGAATAATCAGGCGCGGGAAATACACCTTCGTGATAAGGTTCTGACTCGCTACCAAACTATTCGAAGACAGGGTTAGCGCGTTCGCAAAATATTGCCACGGAACCAGCGCCACATAGGCAAACACCGGATAAGGAACGCCGTCAGAAGGGATCTTGGCTAGTCGGCCGAAGAAGACACTAAAAATTAGTGTCGCCAACAGTGGTTGCAGGACTGCCCACGCCACTCCCAGTGCCGTCTGCTTGTAACGAACCTTCACATCGCGCCACACCAGGAAGAACAGCAGTTCGCGGTACTCCCAAAGATGGCCAAGTTCAAGGTCCCAAAACGGCTTGCGCGGCTCGAGGATGACCGTCGAGATCGGCGGAGCGCTGAATTCGATCGAGGTGTCCGAGGGCGTCAAATCAGTTCTCATCCTCTGCGGGCGGGTCCGCCCGGGCATTTTGCTCGCTATTCATCGATTTCGCAGCCTGAAATCGCTACGCCGAGGCTTCCACTGCGTCGAACCGTCGCGGGCCGCGCGCAGTGGCGTTAATGAACAAGATATCCCAACTATCGAACACCGTGCGACATTGGTCAAGCTGTCGTACGCGATGAGAATTAGCCAACTTGCGGCCCCAAAAAAGTCGGGCCCCTCGTGGGACCCGGTGGAGGAGAATGGCAATGGACACTCTTTACTTCTTCGCTTCAACAATTTCCTGAATCATCTTCGCCGACGTCCCCGGCTCATAAACACAGAAAGGCTCTTCCGCGAGGAAGTCTCCACTCGCTGCAAAGGCCCGTGCGCGGCATCCCATGCAGACGTGCCGAAACTCGCAGCAACCGCACTTCCCTTTCAAGTTGTCATCGTCCCGCAATTGGTTGAAGACATCCGAATCGTTCCAAACGTCTGCGAAGCTCTGTTTGCGCAAATCACCGGCGATGGCAGGCAAATATCCGCAAGGGAAAACCTCTCCTTCATGTGAGATGAAACACACACCCGTCCCTGCCAGGCAGCCTTTCGTCATGGCGTTCATGTCGCTGGGATGGCCACCCGGGTGCCCGCTATGTCCCACTGGAGGTCCACCGCCAGGCTTGAGCGAGATGCCCGTCGACCCTGGCATCGTCATCTCCGTAGCTCCGATGTGTCCGGGAGGATGATGTGCGATCGGAGCTGCTGGTACAGCCTTCCCGGCCCGCCGGTCGGCCGCGCGCCGCTGGCGTGCTACGCGGAAATAATGGGGCGCGCAGGTGGCCTTCAGCTCGATATCGCCAGTCAGCGACTGGTCGTAGAACCAGTTCAGCATGCGCTCATACTCGTCCGGCGCCACCATCTGCTCTGCGGCGATATCCACTCCGCAGCCCACCGGAACCAGCAAGAACGTGTGCAACGCGTCTGCGCCCAATCGGCGCGCCAGCCCGAGCACTTCGGGCAACTGGTGCGCATTGTGCCGTGCGATCGTCGTATTGATCTGCACCGACACCCCTAGTTCCTGCAGATTGCGCATACCGTATACGGCAGCATCGAATGCGCCGGGAATTCCACGGAAAGAATCGTGCGTTGCGGCGTCCGAACCATCCAGCGAAATCGAAACCCGCTTGATGCCGGCGTGCTTGATCTTCTCGGCGATGTCTCTCGTCACCAGTGTTCCATTCGTAGCCAGCGCCACCCGCAGACCCAGGCTGTTCCCGTATTCGGCGAGTTCGAAGATGTCGGGACGGTACAGCGGCTCTCCGCCGCTCAGGACGAGTATCGGGTTGCCGAACTTGGCGATCTGGTCAGGATGATGTCGAGCGCTTTGGAGGTGGGCAGATCCTGGGGCGACATCAATTCCGTTGCCGTGGCGCGGCAGTGGATGCAGCGCAAGTTACAGCCCTTCGTCACTTCCCAGAAAATCAGGCGCGGCTTGAATTCTTTGCTGGCCGCCGTATGGCTGAGTTTCCGTTGCCTTCTGACATGCTCTCTCTCACGAGTCTGCGTTCCCGGCTCGTCTCTTCTGTCTTAACGATAGGATTTCGGCGCCCGAGGAGCCGTGAGTCTTATCACCAGCGCCCTGTGATGTACGTCACTTGGAGGAGGGTTCGAGCAGACTCACCACAGACGACCAGACGATGAGAGCCCGCACTAGAAACAGCGCGGCTCTCCTTTATTGCTCGTGTCTCTATGTTCGGTGCGTGACGTCGAGCTCTACGGCCCAACGCCCCCGGTGTGGCAGTCGGCGCAATTGACCGCACTAAGGTCGCCGATGTCCACCGGATGCTTGAACGACTGCGCCTGCATTTGCGCCAGATGCGATGCTGCCCTCTTCCTGGTCGAGCAGCGTATGACACGAATTGCAGTCCTTGCTGATCACCTTGCCGTCTTTGCTCACGTGGTTGCCGTCGTGGCAGCGGAAGCATCCCGGGTAGTACATGTGTCCGATGTTGTTGGGGTGGGTCTTCCAGTCCACTTTCATCGCGGGGAAAAAGTTGTGCTTCGTAGATGTGTTGCAGTTCGTCGACAGCTTTGCTCGATACTGGCGGCTTTTGCGGCAGCGATCTGCGGATATTTGTCCGCATAGAATTTGGGGATCTTCTCCGCAATGGCCTGCTTGGCTTCGTCCTGCGACTTGTAATGGGCGGTCAGTACCTCGACGCCTTGCGCCTTGATGAACGGCAGGCTGGGATCAATACTGCCGGCCGTCATGCTCCGGTCGACCGAGAGATCCGGCGGTGTGAAGACATGCGACGGCCGGTCGTGGCAGTCGATGCAATCCATCCGGCGCTTGGTGGCCTTGTCGATCTGCTCCTGCGTCGGCGGATTGTCCTTGGTGACGAAGTCCACCATGTTGCCATTGGCGTCCTCCATACGCACCCAGGGAATGACCTGGCGCTGATCGTCCGTGGCAAAATACGTAAATTTGTTTGCGATGTTCATGTGCCAGTGAATCCCGCCGGTCGCCTGCCCCAGGCCGGGATCACCGCCGCCTGTCTTGATCAGCAGGCGAAGGACGCGGGGCGTGTTTTGCTCATCGCGTGCCGTAATGCGAGAAGACCTTGAGTTGCGCTCCCCAGAACTTCTTGGGCCAGTGGCATTGTTCGCAAGTGTCGGCGGCCGGGCGCAAGTTGTGGACTGGCGTCGGAATCGGCCGGGGATATGTACCCATGGCGGTGTAATACACCTGCCGCGCACCCGAAAGCTTGGACTTCACGTACCAACCCGCTCCCGATCCAACATGGCATTCCACGCAAGCCACCCGCGCGTGCGGCGACGCCTTATACGCGGTCAGCTCGGGACTCATCACCGAGTGGCAAAGCTGTCCGCAGAACTGCACTGAGTCGGTAAACTCATAAGCCTTATAGCTGCCGACTGCGCTCATCAGGGCGAAAATCACGACAAAGCTGAGCACAAACGCTGCGGCGCTGCGCTGCGCCGGATTGTTCAGATCAAGGCGCGCAAAATGCGGCGGGTGGCCCACCGCATGAAGGCGTCTGCGGCGCTCGACCGACCATGCCGATGGGAATCATGACCAGACCCACGATCATGATCGCCGGAGCCACCATGTAGGCAAGGATTCCTACGTAGGGACTGGAGATGTGGCTGAACGCATCCAGAAAGAACAGGAACAGAATGTTGGCAAACGCGACGGCAGCCAGCGCCATACCAATCAGGCTGATGGGGTTCTTATAGAGCTTTACGCTGACTGGAGGATGGGAGTTTTGAGGATTCACTTCCTGCGAGTCCGCAGACATTTAACGACCTCTGGTTCGGATCAATAGAAAATGATTCCGAAGTTATCACAATAAAGTCCTACCGCGATGCAAAACATCACTGCTTTGCTTGTATCTATGTGACCCGCGGTTAGACGGCGCGGAGCACCCCGTTCCGCACCGGACTATTACTTGGACTCCCCACAGACTCTTCCTCGCCTCGACCGCGTTCCTTCTCGGTTTCGCACCGTTAGCTTTCACGATCGCCAGCGTGTCCAGAGGATGCTCGTGCTCGTAATGCTCGATCGACATCTTGCCGTCGAACCACGCCCAGTTCATCGGATAGGCGTCGGGATCGAAAATCACCGCATAGATGTGCCACACCACGATGGCCAGTGTCGCCAGCACCGCTTCATAACAGTGGATCGTGATGGCGACATCGATCCACCAGCCCGGCACCCGTTCGCCAACGAAGCACCTTGAACCATGCCATCAGGCCGGTCGCTGCCATGACGAACATGCCCCACACCAGCGCCCAGTACTCCGCTTTCTCCGCATAGGAGAAGCGCCGGAACATGGGCCGTTGCTCGCTGAACCCGAGGTAGTACAGCATGGCATCGCGAACGTCGGTGACGTCTTTCCAGTCGGGCAGCATGTCTTTGATGAGCTGCCGCCCGTCGGGGTTGGTGACTGACGTACCAGATATGGATACATGCTCACCGCGATCAGCACCACACCGGCGATGCGGTGGATCAGGCTGCGCACGTGCTCATTGATGAACGCCATCGCCAGCCATGACGACGGATAGCGCAGCGCGAAACCCGTCAGCACCAGCGTGAAGAAGCTGATCAGCAACGTCAGGTGCTGGACGCGCTGCAGCAGCGTCATGCGGAACAGTATCCGCGGATGGCCGATGCGATGCAGCGCCAGTTTCTTGCGGAAGACCAGCAGGTTGTGCAGCACCATCCCGCCAATCACTGCGACGATCATCCACACATAAAACCTGCTGATAAAGCCGATGACCTTCGTGCCGACGTCGGCCTTTTGTGTGCTGCCATCGAGGTGGACCTTGCTGGTGATGAACTTCTCGTTCGCCCCCGGATGGCACTGCCCGCACGTCTTTGCCAAGTTGGCGTGGTTGATGGTCGAGCGCGGATCGCTTGACGGCAAAATATTGTGCACGCCATGGCAACTGGCGCAGTTCGCCACTGTAGCCGATCCCACCCGTGACGCCATGCCGTGATAGCTCGACAGGTACGACGAAACACGATTGCCCGCCACGCCGAACTCCGAAGAGAGCTTCACGCTCGCGTGGCATGACGCGCAGGTGTTGCCGACGTTACCCGCCGCCACCGCCGAATTCGGATCAGTCGGGCGCTTTGATCGTGTGGATGCCGTGGCAGTCGGTACACACCGGAGCCATGCCAGTTACCACGCGAAATGGCCGCACCGTGAGTGCTTTGCATAAACGCTGTTTGCACATCAGCGTGGCACTTGCCGCAGGTCGCTGGAACGTTGAACTTGGCGATCGGAGATTTCGGATCAGTACCTGTCAGGATGTCATGTGCACCATGGCAATCGGTACAGACCGCAGCGTATTCGGAGCCGCCCGTGACCGCTTTGCCATGAACACTCTGTTCGTACGAGGTGTAGGGTGCGGAACTGACTCCGCTGCTGGCCATGACCAGTTGCTTGCCGTGGCAGGCGCCGCACGTGGTAGGGATATTTGTGTGGGCGACTTTCGACTTGGGATCGCTGGCCGGCAGGATTGTCGTGGACATTGCCATGGCAGTCCTGGCATTTAGCAACGTTCGTGTTGCCTGCGGCCGCAGCTTTGGCGTGGATACCGTGTTCGTACGCAGTCTGTTGGTCGGCATGGCACGTCGCACAGACAGGCTTCGCCGGTGTTGGGTCGTGAGGGAACGCCTTAATGTCCGTATGACAGTCGACGCATCCGAAAGAGCTGTGAACCGACGCCTTGAAGTTCGCATCGTCCACGTGCAGGCTGATCTGCTTGCCGTTCTCGTCTTTCGTCAGCGATGCGTCGTTATGACACGCGAGGCAATCCTCGTTGCTCATCTTCGGGGCTTTGGCCGCACCCTTTGGGGCGGCCATCGCCATCGCCGTGAGCAACGAAGCAAGTACAACAAGCCAACCAATACGCTTCACGGAAATCCCTCTCACTTTCTGCTGACCAAGCCGGCGCTGGCCAGGTCCTCGTCCGCCCTTATTTCAGGGTCTTGACGTACTTCGCCACCGCACCGATCTCGTCGTCGCTCAGCTTGCCCTTGAAGGCCGGCATCTTGCCTTTGCCGTTAGCGATCAGGGCGCTCAGGTCGGCATCCGACATCTTCTGCACTTCCGGGCTGCTCAAGGGCTTCAGCCCCATGCTCTTGCCCATTCCCGTGCTGGCGCTTCCGTCAGCTCCGTGACACATCGCGCACTTCGCCTTGAATACGCCCGCTCCGTCAGCCGCAAACGCCGAACTTGCCAGGGCCAGGGTCGCAACCAGTACCAGACTCTTGATCTTCATGGTTTTGCACTATCCTCCGTAAGAGTTAAGCGTCCCCGCACCGGCTATTGCGTTCTGGCCGTGCACCACACCACGGTCATCGACAGACCAGTAACGGGCGACTCTTAACCTTCGCAGTTCGTGTTGAATACCAGCAGTGAGTCGGCTCACCACCGCTTGTGACTGGGGTCACATGGAACAAGGGTTGTCACTCCAGCTCGTGAGAAGCGTCACTCGGCCTTCGCCCGTCCCAGAATGGGAAGCAACCGCCCCATTGACGCGGCATTCGTGGGGAGAACGCGAACATTTCTCAGGGTCGGGCCTTCCCCAGCAACGGCACAGCTGTCCTGAAGCGGCGTGCTAGAACGAGCGTTCGTTCGGCCTGGTATATGGCGCAATCTCAGGGATGCCGATTGCAAAATTTGAAATGCACATTCGCCGCGTACCCTTGCAAGTAGCGGTGACATGGTTTAGATTTGTCCAACTATTCGAATCGCTTTCTGAAGCAACATCACATTCCGCAACCTTTCAGTCACTTCGACCAAGGAAGACGGATGCGCTTGAATGCCAACACTGCAGTCGGCATAGCCTTGCTGTTGATGGTCGGTGGTTGCATGCAGGCGCGCGCTTCAGAACCCGGCCAGGCCGCAGCTCCCGCCCCTCAGTCTTCGGCCGCTCTTCCCGGCTCTGGCGGTCAATACGCCGACACCGACGTCTGCAAGACTTGCCACCAGGAGATCTGGGATAAGCATTTTGCCGGCACGCCGCACTCTGCGTTGCTAAAGGGTGACCAGCACGGTTGTCAGGGTTGCCACGGTCCCGCGCAAGCGCATGTAGACGGCGGAGGCGACATCACCAAGATCATCCGCTTTGAGACGTTGAGTCCTGCGCAAACCGTCGCCATTTGCACCAAGTGCCACCAATCCAGTCTTGAGACTCAGAACTTCTCCAAGTCCGAGCACCTGGCCAATGGCGTAAGCTGCACCTCGTGCCACAGCCCTCACAAGTCCAGCGACGTGAACTTCATGCTGGTAAAGTCGCAGACCGAGCTCTGCTTCGGATGCCATGCGGCGCAGAAGGCGGAGTTCGCCCGCCCCTACCGCCACCGCGTCGATTCCGGGCTAGTGCAATGCAGCGACTGCCACAATCCGCACGGCACCCAGACCGGACATCAGGTACGCGCTGCCGCCGGTCAATTCGCGGTCTGCACCAAGTGTCATACCGACACCATGGGTCCATTCGTCTTTGAGCATGCGCCGGTCAAAACGGACGAAGGCTGCTTGTCCTGTCATACTCCACACGGCTCAACCAATCCGCGGCTGCTTCAGGTCAACAATATCAATTTCCTTTGCCTTCGTTGCCACACACCCAACATGAACGGCGCCGCGGGTGCGCCTCAGGGGCCGGCTCACAACCAGTCGGCAAAATACCAAGCGTGCACCATGTGCCACACTCAAATTCACGGATCCAACTTCAGCCCGGTATTCTTCCGGTAGCGCGGGGCGTGTCATGGGACTCCGAACGGTTGGCGCATATTTTCTTTGGCTCGTGGTAGTCGCCGCCGGCTTGTTGCTGGCGGCCGGCAGCATGACCGGCCAGAATTCGACCCCTCCACCCAGTCCTCCAAGTGCGCCGTCCGATGCCGACGAGGGTAAAGATATAGGCGGTTATCATGTGACCCAATCCATTGAGTTCGGCGGCCGCATCTCCGAAGTCAACGGCAGCCAGGCGATGTATGACACGCTGGTGAACGACCAGACCGGCGCCCGCATCCTCGAGCAATCGCTTACCATGCGGTCGCTGACCCACCAGGACATCTTCGACACGTTAACTCTGGATAGTTTCGGGTGGGGCGGCGACCCCGAACAGGCGGCGCGGTTGCGGATCGCCAAGTACCACTGGTACAACTTCAGCGCCAGCTACCAGCACATGCAGAACTATTTCGACTACGACTTGCTGGCAAACCCGCTGAATCCTGCGTCGGGCGCATCGCCTTACATCCCTATTCTTAGCTCGCCCCACAGCTATTACGACCGGCAGAATCTCTACAACTACGACCTTGTCCTGTTCCCCATGCAGCGGATTTCGTTTCGCATCGACTACAACCGCAACCGCATTAGCGGACCGTCGTTCAGCAGCGTTCATCAGGGTACAGAATCGCTCAACAACGAGAACTGGGACAGCACCCTGAATGGCTACCGTTTCGGCGCCGACTTCCGTGTCAGCAAGAAGACCACCTTGAGCTATACACAGTTGCTGCAGTATTACGACGGTGGGCAGACTTACTCTCTGAATACTTTCAATTCCTGGCCCCTCTCCAACGGCACGCCGGTAACGTTTGGCCTTCCGTGGTTTAACAGCGGAAGCCCGTGCAGCGCACCACTGAAGAATGGAATCGCCAATCCGGTCTGCAACGGCTATTTCAATTACGGGCTCGATCAGCATGTCAATACAAGCACTCCCACCGAACAGCTCAATCTCAAGTCCTCGTCAGTGAAGTGGCTCGACTTCAACGGCCAATATCAGTACAGCCACGCCAACTCGAGTACGCCTTTGTACGAAACGTTCTCCGGGCTTATTTCCCGAAGTAACCTTTTGGCTTACAACACGCCGGGCAGCTCTTCGAACTCAAGGTGGAACACGTCGTCAGCCGACGTCTCCGCCACGATTCACATCAACGATCAACTGCGGCTGGTAGAGGTCTTTCGCTTTCGCAATTTCAGTGTTGCGGGAAACTTCCTCGATCAGGAGAACGCCTACTTCAATGCTGCCAGTCTCGGTGCCGGGTCGCTGCTCAACCCGATTGCAACCTTCCCGCCAACGATCCTGTCGCACTCCTCCAGCTCGCCGGCCGACATCACGAACGAGGCCAACGTCAACATGATTGGCCAGAAGACCTACCAGAACGACTTTCAGTTGCAGTACGACGTGTCGTCGGTATTTGGCCTGCGTGCTGGGTTCGTATGGAACCAGGACACAATCCAGCCAGGCGATAGCTACCAGGCCGCGTTGGGTGACATCTACTATCCCAACAACCCGAATCGAGGTAATTGTGTCGGGGTACCGCTGAATCCTGACGGCAGTTGCACTTTCGTCGGCGTTATCGCCCCGTGGGGCAATCCAACCACCGAGATCAACCGCTACTCGGCGGTCTTCGGGGCTTGGTATCGCAATAGCAAAGGGATGCATGCGAACATCGATGCCCAATTTGGCGGCGCCGATAACTGGATCTACCGCACCGATCCAACAAGCTTTTTCAACATCAAAGGCAACATTTCGTACGCACCGCAGCCCTGGCTGATGCTAGGGGGGAACTTCGTTTTCCAGCAAGGCAAGAACAACGCCGCCGATATTAATTTCAACCAGCACAACTATGTCGCCATGGTGAATGCCACCATTACGCCGGGTAAGCGATGGGGACTCGACTTGGCGTATAACTTCGACGCCATTCAGCAAAACACAATCCTCTGCTTTGAGGGCAGCGTCGTTCCGCCCGGCTCGATTCCCTGCGTGGGAGACAGCAGCCTAATGCAGACCTACGCCGTTTATCAGACCCACACTCAGTACGCCTACTTCGCTTTCACACTGACTCCAGTGGAACGCGTTACCCTGCGTGTGGGTTACAACATCGTGGACAACCAAGGCACCACGACATCGTTCAACACGCTGCTGCCACTCGGCCCCTTAGCCTCGACTTATCAGACACCCTTAGCAGCGGTCGATGTCTTGCTGCACAAGAACGTGACGTTCAAGGCCGGATGGAATTATTACCAGTACGCTGAGGATTCCTTCGTCGGTCCTACCGCTCCACGCTACTTCCATGCCAACAATACGACTCTGGCCCTGAAGTACGCGTTCTGACCTGTCCCAAACAGCAAAGCCCGCGACTGATCGCGGGCTAAGCGCAGAAATCAGCAAATCACACATACAATGCGCGAGGGCGATAGATCGTCCGCGGCCGCCGAGAGTGCACCATCCCGATGTTTCGAACACGCTCGTAAGCTCCATGCAGGTCCTGGCTTAGCATACGCACCACCTGCATGCAGATCTCAGGACGCTCGCGCAGAAACTTCATCAACTCCTTGCGGCGGATGAATACAATTTGCGACGTATCCAGCAGTTCGGCCGTGATTTCGTAGGGCGTATTCGACAAGACTGCTCCCAGGCCCAGCACTTCCCCGGGCCCAGCGATGCGCAGCGTCAAGCGTTTTCCAATCTCGGAGCAGATCGATAGCTTGGCACGCCCATCGCACAGCAGGTAAATGCCCCTCACGGGCCTACCTTCCGCAAACAGGATTGTGTTGCGTGAATAGTTCCCTACCGACTTGATCTCTTCAAACGCCTTCAACGAATCCGCTGGCATGTCACAGAAGATCCGGTCAGGTCGGAAGTCGCAGGTCAGGCAGCTTTGCTGATTCACACTCGCCATGATGCTTAGTTAATACGTCTCCACCCTGTGTCGGCGCAGTGATTGCAGTCACCGATTTTCGTGACCGTGTTCACATGGGTCGCACTCATGCAACCTATCAGTGTGTGCGCCAGCCCCAGTCTTACTCGGCCAAACACACTCACATAAGAGGCGGAAACGATCGCGCAGTTCATTCCCATTCCGGACTTGGCTTACTGCGTGATCGCCATCGCCTTCAATGCGGCCTTGTTGCGGATCAACAACGTCGACCCCTTGGACTGAACAATCTGCCGTTTCTTGAGGTCGGCGAAGAGCCGCGTCACGGTTTCGCGCGAAGTGCCGATCATCTGCGCAATCTCTTCGTGTGTCAGTGCCAGTTTCAGGCGCGGTTCCATCTTCGCCGCTTCACCGTTCTTTGCGGTCCACTCGAGCAACAGCTTGGCCAGCTTCTCCGCTGCGGAATGCGACAGCCCCAGCGAGCGAATTTCACGGCACGCGGTGTTGTACTTCTCGCTGAGTTGCTCGGCCACCCGCAGGCAGGCTTCGCTGTTCTCCCGCAGAAAGCGCAGGAAATCTTCTCGTTTCACGAAATTTATCTGGCACGGATCGACGGTTTCCGCGGTTAGTTCGTAGGGTTTGCCGCTAACCGACGCACTGAGCCCCAACACTTCCCCGGGCTCCGCAATCTTCAGGATCAGCGTCTTGCCATCGGTCGAGCAGATGGACAACTTCACCCGACCTTTGCACAGAACGAATATCCCGCGTGGCGACTGGCCTTCAACAAATAGCACAGCTCCCTTGGGATAGGCGGTTGCGTACTTTATGTTCTCGAATGATTGCAGCGCGACGGGAGAAAGATCGCAGAAGATATGGTCCGCCCGCATTTTGCACGTCAAGCAATTCTCGATGATGTCCAGACCGTAAGGTGAAAGCATAGCTGCCCCTGTCTTGCACGGCGTATCCAGAGTCAACACCCGGCGCGCGCGCGCATCGCGCCTCCGCTGTAGGAGCCTCCACCATCCACTTCGATTGCGCTGCACATCGCCCTGTGCGACCGGTCACACTTTCGCGTGACGTTCGGTTTCGGCGTCTATACAGAGCAGCGCATTACGAGACTCCGCTCCAGATACCCCTTAGAAGACTGCGGCCTGCGCACATCGAACAAGTGCAAAGATCACAAGCCGACGTGACATCAAACCATTCCAACCCGTCGTTCAGAGTCGCCAACCTTAGCCTAACTCGCCTTTATTGAATATCTTACGGGCACTTTTCTCAAAATTAGCATAACCGGGCCAATGGGTCGCCCATCACCACCGCTGGATGACATTTGTGGTTCGTTAAACTACCGGGAGGATGCTGATGCCTGAGCGGTCCCGCCGCCACCACAAGGTTTGCGCTCTTAGGTGGAATGGGTACATGCGACTTTAGGGCAGAAACAATCACTACGGTTCGGCGAACTTGCGACCCACTTGAATCCTAATTTGACTCAATAAAAAATGGCGGCGAGGACTTACTCCCCGCCGCCACGTTTTCTTATCCAATCGCAAATCCTACGAACGGAATATATCCTTGACTGCTTGCCACATCACTTGCCCACCAACGTCGGCAATCGACTTCGTGAGAGGAATGTCCTTCGGGCAAACCTCGACGCAATTCTGCGCGTAGCCGCATTCCTGGATGCCGCCGTCTCCCATCAGCGCTTTAAGACGATCTACCTTAAGCGAGCTGCCGGTAGGATGATTATTGAACAGGCGAACCTGCGAGATAGTCGCCGCGCCGACGAAGCCGGTGTGCTCATTGAATTGCGGGCACGCTTCCATGCAGCAACAGCACGAGATGCAACGCGACAGCGGATAGTTGACTTCCTGTTCAGCCGCCGATTGCCGCGGCCCGGCGCCGAGGTCGTAAGTACCGTCGGTCGGCACCCACGCCTTCACCTTTTTCAGGTTCTCGAACAGCACGCTGCGGTCCACTGAAAGGTCACGCACCACCGGAAACTTGGAGAACGGCTCAAGCTTGATTGGTTGCTCCAATTTATCGATCAGCGCCGAGCAAGCCATGCGCGCTCTGCCATTGATCAGCATGGCGCAAGACCCGCACACCTCTTCCAGGCAGTTCGAGTCGTAGGTCACCGGCGTGGTTTTCTTGCCGTCTTTGGTCACCGGGTTGGCGGCGATGTCCATCAACGACGAGGTGACGTTCATGCCGGGACGGTAAGGCAACTCGAACTCCTCCCAATAGGGCTTGGAGTTCGGGTCATTCTGGCGCTTGACTTTGATGATTACGGTTTTTGAGTTCGCCATGATCGTTATCTTTTAGCTCGCCACGTCATACCGCCGGGGACGCGGCACAATGAGCGATGTATCCACCGCTTCAAATTCGAAGCGAGGCTCGTCGGCATCGGCCGCGAAATAGGCCTTCGTCGTCTTCAGGAAGTTGGCGTCGTCGCGCTCCGGGAAATCGGGCTTGTAGTGCGCGCCCCGCGATTCGTTGCGCCACGCTGCTCCCTGCGCGATAACGCGCGCCAGTTGCAGCATGTTGTACAGTTCCCGCGCGAACACGAATGACGTATTGGCCCACTGTGTCCGGTCGCTCAGGTTCACATGCCGATAGCGCTCCAGCAGTTCGACCAGCTTCGCGTCGGTTTCCTGCAGGTTCTTGTTGTAGCGAATGACCGTACAGTTCTTGGTCATCGTGTCGCCCAGCTCACGCCACAGCAGGAACGGGTTCTCCGTGCCGTCGTTGTTCATCAAGCGGCTGTTGATTTCCTGCTGGCGTTTCTTCTCAGACTCGAACACGTGCTGTCCCGGCGTCTGTCCGCTCTTGATGACGTTTCGGGCGTATTCCACGGCGCCCGGACCGGCAATAAATCCGCCAAAGATGCACGACATCAGCGAGTTCGCACCGAGCCGGTTCGCACCGTGAATCGAATAGTCGGCCTCGCCGCAAGCGTACAGTCCTTCGATGTTGGTCTTCTGGTCGAAGTCAACCCACAGGCCACCCATCGTGTAGTGCATGCCGGGGAAGATCTTCATGGGCACGTCGCGCGGATCGTCGCCCACGAACTTCTCGTAAATTTCCAGGATGCCTTCCAGCTTCCGATCGAGCGTTGCGCGGTCGATGTGCGTCAGGTCCAGATAGACCATCGGCGAGCCGTCGATGCCCAGGTGGTGCTCGAACACGACCTTATGTATGGCGCGGGTGGCAATGTCACGAGGCACTAGGTTGCCGTATTTTGGGTACCACTCTTCGAGAAAATACCAGCGCTCACTTTCGGGAATGCTCTTGAAGTCGCGCTTGTCGCCCGGCTGCCTTGGTACCCACACTCGGCCGCCCTCACCGCGGGCCGATTCGGACATCAAGCGCAATTTGTCTTCGCCCGGAATGCAAGTCGGATGTACCTGAATGAACTCGCCGTTGGCGTAATAAGCACCCTGTTGGTAGAGCGCCGACTGCGCCGAACCCGTGCACACCACCGAGTTGGTCGATTTACCGAAGATAGCTCCGTTACCACCGGTAGCGATGATGACCGCTTCCGCCGGGAAAGTGACGACCTCCATGCCGCGCAAGTCCATCGCGCAGATGCCACGGCAGACGCGGTTCTCGTCCAGCACCGCCGACAGAAATTCCCATCCCTCGTACTTAGTGACCTTACCTTCGGCTTCGTAGCGGCGCACCTGCTCATCGAGCGCATAGAGCAGTTGCTGTCCAGTGGTGGCACCGGCAAAGGCAGTGCGGTTATACAGTGTCCCGCCGAAACGGCGAAAGTCGAGTACTCCCTCCGGAGTCCGATTGAAAGGCACTCCCATACGGTCCAGCAGGTCGATGATTCCCGGCGCCATGTCGCACATCAGCTTCACCGGCGGCTGGTTGGCGAGGAAGTCGCCGCCATACACCGTGTCGTCGAAGTGCTGCCAGGTAGAGTCGCCTTCGCCTTTCAGGTTCTTGGCAGCGTTGATGCCGCCTTGGGCGCAGACCGAGTGGGACCGCTTGACCGGAACGATGGAAAAGAGGTCAACGTGACCTCCCATCTCGGCAATCTTAATGGTGGCTGAAAGTCCTGCTAGTCCACCACCTACAACGATAATCTTAGGATGAGCCATGATAATTTGTACGCAACATCTACAGGGCAGCCGTGGCTGCCAGATTTACGAGTAAACAACTACCGCAACATAGTCGTATCGAAGTGCTCAACTACGGGGGCCGGTTCCAGCGGAGCGCTCACAAACGCTCGAATTGTGATCAGGCCAATCGCTAGCAGGGCAACAGCCAAGCCAAGGCACAAGTAGCCGAATCGCTGCCGCGCCTTTTCTCCTACCGTAATGCCCCACTTCGCGGCGAACAGCCACAAGCCGTACGAAAAGTGCCACGACGCCGCGGTGATGCCGATTACATACGCTGCAATCGCCCACGGATTCTGGAACTCATGCTGCACCTTCCAGAACGCCGCGTTGTAGCCGCCGTTCATCAGGTGCACGCCGGTGAAGCGCATGTAATACGTGTGATAGACGATGTAAAAGAACGCGATCATTCCCGTCCAGCGCTGCGACGTGTACAGCCAGTTCCCGGTCCACGGATACTCACTGACGTTCGACTCCCCGCGATACCAGACATAAAAACCATACAGCGCGTGATACAGGATCGGGATGAAGATGAAGACCCACTCCAGCACCGATACGAACGGCAGGCCGGTTAGGAACTTGACCTGGTCGTTATAAGCAGCCGCTCCTTTGATCGCCTCGGAGTTGGAAATGAAATGTTCGACCAGAAACGCGCCGATGGGAACGATGCCGGTAAGTGAGTGCAGGCGCCGCAGGAGGAACGAACTGCCCTGCCCCGCGCGCAGCGAAGGAACGCCCTTGGCCACTTGAATTGTGCTCTTACTGATAGGACTGGCGGATGAAGCCACGACGCCGACTCCTTATGATTCGCAGCGTGATGAACGCGAACCTTTCATTATCAATTTCGTAAACTGCGCAAGTCAAGAAACTGCCGTCTCCATCCAGAGCGATCAAAGGGTCCACCCATTTCACGCTGGGCAATCGATTGCAAATTCTTAACCGGCTTCTGGAAACGCTCATTCAGCATAGCGGACAGGGCTGGCAAACCGATGGTGACGAACGTCACTAAGCGTTGTGAGGATGCAAATCTTCCTGATGATCAGCCCACTCCAGAAACTGCCGGAACGCCGCCCCGCGATGGCTGTACTTGGCCTTTTCCTCGGCCGTTAGCTCGGCAAAGGTCTTCTCGATCTGGGGGAAAAAAAACAGCGGGTCGTACCCGAATCCATTCGATCCGCGCGGCGCATGCAAAATAATGCCTTCTGCCTGACCCTGAAAGGTCGCCAACGTATGTCCATTCCGCGCGACCGCAATCACGCAAACGAAATGACCTGTCCGAAACTCCTCCGGCACCTCATGCAACTCGCGCAGTAGCCTCGCGTTATTGGCTTCATCATTCGAGTTGCCAGCGTCTTCCGGTGCATGGTGCTCGTCGGCGGCATAGCGTGCTGATCGCACTCCCGGTGCGCCTTGCAACGCATCGACCTCCAACCCGGAATCGTCCGCGATGACTAACTCGCCTTCCCTGTAATGGCTATAGTGCTCGGCTTTCTTGCGCGCGTTGGCCTCAAACGTCAGGCCGTCCTCAATGACCGTTGGCAGCGCGGAAAAGTTCGAGGGCGTCTCAATCGCGATCTCATGTGCCGCCGCAGCCCCGACCAAATCCCGGATTTTACCCTCATTCGAGGTCGCGACGAGAACTCGTTTCATGGTCGTGGCCCGTTATGCAGGGATGTGCGCTGGTTCCGCGCGCTCCAGATGATTGAGTTCTTTGAGAGACCAATAAATCTTCCATACCGTCAGCAGCAGTGCAGCACCAAACAAGAGCAAGCCAATGTTAATCAGCAGCATAGTGAAGTCAAGGGAAACGCGATAACGCGACATTCCGAGGATTCCAATCGCTCCCGCCGCAATAAAAATCCCACCTGATACGCGCCGCATAATCGAGACACGATGGTTCATCGCGATCGCCAGTCCGAGAAACAGCGACGCCAGGAAAAAGAAGGACCACTTCCACTGCGAAAATTCCGAAATATCCACCGCAACGGGATCGGTGAAGGGCCTGACACGCATGGCTGTGAGAATTGCCCCATTCTCGAACAGGTCGCCCAGTGCCGCGATACTGATCGACAACGCCGCACAAGCAGCCAGGAAGCGCCGGCCCAGTCGACCAGCTAGAAACGCCAAACTCAGAAATGTCAGCCAGTAAAGCAGAATGAAGATAAAGTCCATATAGGTGTTACGCACCACCATCTCAACGTTGTGGGCAATCCCGATCCTGTCGTTCCTGTCATTGGCGGCAACCGCCTGGTTGAGCGAGGCAGCATCTGACCCCAGTTCCACCAGCAGTATGCGGTTCGATTCGTGCCCCTGGAAGCTGGTGGCCGCCCACGTGGCAATTGCCCACGCCCATAATGCCAGAATCAAAATCGCAACGGCTTTCTCGGTATTTCGCATGCTTTATCTCCGGACTATGGCGCCGGTTAATTCGATCGCCGATAAATGCACGATCGTTTGATCAAGACTCAAGCCTGGACTAGACCAGAGCGTGGTAATGTAACACGACCGGAAACACAATCGACCGTGCTCTCATGCGGGTTTGCTCCATGTCCGTCTCACATCCTAGTACACACGAGGCTCGTATCGATGTAACTGTTCGACTACGTCCCCCAAAAGGCACTCCCTGATCGGTAACTGAATGAGCGCCACCACTCATCTCGACCCGCAGGAGCATCACGACGCCGTCGCTCGTGAGCAGGGGTTGTCGCGACAACTCTCGCAGCGCCAGCTCGGCATGATCGCCATCGGCGGAGCGATTGGTACCGGCCTTTTTCTCGGCAGCGCTCTCGCCGTTCGTACGGCCGGACCGGGTGTCATTCTCACTTATATCTTCGCCGCCATCGTCACCTTATTACTGATGGCGTGCCTGGCGGAGATGGCGGTCGCGCATCCTACCGTTGGATCGTTCGGAGTCTACGCCGAGTTGTACGTCTCCCGCTGGGCTGGCTTCGTAATTCGTTACACCTACTGGGCTGCTCAATCGATCGCCATTGGAAGTGAGGCTGTTGCTGCCGCAATCTACACCCAATGGTGGTTCCCGCACTCGCCTGCGTGGGCCTGGGTACTGTTTTATTCGGCAGCACTCATCTTTATTAACTCACAAAGCGTCGGGGCCTTCGGCAGCTTCGAGTATTGGTTCTCGATGATCAAGGTCAGCGCCATCCTGGTATTCATCCTGCTGGGCGCCGCGCTGATTTTTGGTGTGCATCAAGACCATCCCATCGGACTTGCGAATTTTCGCAACTACGGTGGATTTCTCCCGCACGGCTTAATAGGCGCATGGCTGGCACTCGCCGTAGTGATTTACAGCTTCATCGGCTCTGAGGTCGTCGCCGTGACCGCGGGCGAGGCTAAGGATCCCGAAAAGAGCGTCCCGCGCGCCATGCGTACACTGCTGGCGCGGCTGGCGATCTTTTATATTGGGGCCATCGTCGTTCTCGTGGGAGTCATACCCTGGACCCAGATTCAGCCCGGCGCAGATATCACCATCAGCCCCTTTGTGCGCGTGTTCGACCTGATGCACATTCCTGCGGCCGCGCATGTGATCAATTTCGTGGTGCTGACTGCTGCCCTCTCCAGCATGAACTGCAACCTCTACATGGCGACCCGCATGATTTTTTCCCTCTCCCGCGCCGGGTACGCACCCGAGAGCCTCGGCCGCATCTCCCACCGGGGCACGCCTTTCGCAGCACTGTTATTTTCCGCTGGTGGTTTAGGAGCCGCGGTCCTTTTCGCTTTCTTGTTCCCCGCCTCCGCCTACATCTACATGTTCGGCATCTCGCTCTTCGGCGGGCTGTTCGCCTGGCTGATGATCTTCATCACCCATCTGCGATTTCGAAAGTACTGGGACACTCGGCAAGATCGCGCGTTACCCGTCAGGGTAAAGTATTTCCCGTTCACCACCATATTTGGCGGTACGGCCGTACTCGCCGTCTTGATTTCGACCTGGTGGGTCGACGGAATGCGCGTGACGCTGCAGGCCGGTATCCCATGGCTACTACTGCTGACTGTCGTTTACTTCACGTGGGGACGCCACCGTGAACGCACGGCACAAGCTCGAATCGCTGCCCGCGCGGTACAGGCCTCTGCGAGCAGCGATCCGATCTAACCTCTCTCCACGATTTCATGCGTGCTGCTTGAATGTTCCGTACGGCGACTGCGTTGGCGCGGGCGCATCGGGCAAGACCCAGCGTCGGACACCCGCATCGCAAATCGCATATCCCCAGTCGATTAACTGTTCCTGCGTCGTGTTGTCGAGCGCGGTCAGCCGCGTCGCTGTCTCAGCCAGTTTCGTGGTGACATCGAATGGACAATCCAGTGCGTTCGCGAGTTCATAATTCTGAATGTTGGAAGCAATGCCCCAGTACGACCCGTCGCGAACTTTGAGCTTGTACAGCGCAACGATGTCGCGCGTGCGCAACGTCACCACTTGGTTATAAATCGTCAGCAACACGCGGTTGACCTGGCTGATCCAATCGTGTTTAGGATCGGGATCCGGTCCCAGAGCGCCGCCGCCGTTGCTCACCAGCACGGTCTTGTAACGCTTCCACGCCGTTTCCAGTCCCAAATTGTCATACACCCCACCATCAGCGAGCACGGCCTGCTGCCGGAACTCAGGAGTAATGCCAGCGGCCGGCGGGATATTCTTATCGAAGCTCTTAGGATCCAGTTTCAACACACACGGCGATAGCAACGGAGGAAACGCCGACGACGCTGCGACTGCCGTTGCCAGCTCGACGTCAGGCTTGTCGATCAAGCCAACCTTCCAGTCACCCATATAGGGCTTGGAGAAGCGCCACAACACTCCGGTTTGCAGGCTGGTCGCATTGAAGACAAAGTATGGACTCTCGCCGTCATCCGGCAGGTCCTGCAGCTTGGCGTGGTTGAACAGGTACTTGTTGTAGTGAGCAGCAACGTGTTCCGAGACGCCTCCGAAGATACCTTCGAGGATCGAGCTGACATCGATCGAATCCGACGCCATGCCGCGGACGGGTTGCGTGACCTGCTGGTCGAAGTTCAGGGCGAAACCGCTACCGTCGAAGCCAAGGTTTTTCCAGTGCAACGCCAACACTCCGTTGGTGATCGAACCTCCCGAGACGCTGGACACACAATTCAGTTTGGCGAGGAGCCGCAACTCGTTCAAGCGCCACAGCGTGCCGAGATGAAACAGCATGGCGCGGTAACCACCGCCAGACATGCAGAGGGCAATGCCGTCGGTCGGCTGTTGAGGGTCGCCGGGATGATCATGAACGGGCTGAAAGGCGGCTGTGGTGACTGGACCAGTGGACATAATGCCTCCAGAGCAAGACGTGGAAATATGTCAGCTGTACGGACACGCGCACTGTAGCACTGTTTTGCACGGGCGGGAAGAGTGGTGCACACCGGCCCATCTTTTTTTCCCGAAAGAGGATTCCGGTTTGACCTTCATCGGCGACCAAACGCCGGGATCAAGTGATCAATAGACGCTCCCATTCGACGACTCGAGCTTGCCATCGACCGCCGACAGAACATAGCTGGTCCCGCCCGATCCAGTCCATGTTTTGATGTCAAACTTCCCTTCCCGTCCAATCTTGTAGACCTCGATGCCGCGAAACGTGAGCGGCTTTCCCGGCTCGCAGACCTCAGGTTTATGCGTGGGACGCAAGAAATACGCCGAGCCTTTACCAACGAGCGTGGCGGCACCGTTCCCATCCACCAACACAGCGTTGCGTTCATCCACCGCAATCTCACTCACTGACGTTGCCATGCCATCCTGCAGAATCCGCGCTAGAAACCCTACCGAACGCCCCAGTCGATCGCGCTTCACGAAGTGCTGGTCGGTAAGAATCCGCTCCATATTCGGAACATCCAGAAAATCTTTCCCCAACGTGACGCCTTTGTTGTAAGGATCGGCCAGCGTCTCTTTGGAATACGCCGTGTCGTTCATCGCGGTAAAGACGAACTCGCCCAGCACCGCGAGCCCTGCGCTTGTTCCTCCGATCGGCACTCCAGCGCGCAGGCGCTCATTGATCGCCGTCTGCACCGGCGTGCCCTGCCAGAACTTCACATACTTCGCCTGATCTCCGCCCTCGATGAAAATTGCCTCGGCCTGGCGAACGGTCTCGGCGCTAAACGGATCCTCCGCTGCTTCGCGATTCGGCAGTGCTAACGTCGCCACTGAATTCAGATGGCATAGGTGATTGACGTACTTGTTGTACTCATCATCCGGAGTCGCTCCCAGGATCAGAAAGTCTCCGCCGTGCGCCCGCTCGCACAGCCACCGGAACGCCGGATCCTGGTCCTTGCCGCCGCCCATCAGGGCCGCTCCCGGTTGCGGCGTAGTCTTCAGGTCGTTGGAACTGCCAATGCGATAGTAGAGATAAGACGGCTTCTGTGCAGTCGCCGCAGCTTGAGCGCAACTCACGGATGTCGCCGTCAATACCAAGACGAAACAGATCAGCACACCTCCGGAAGTTCGCAAATGTGGTACCTCCAACTGGATTCCCCTCACGGCCTTGGCTGATCTACGAAATGTTGGACGAAAGCCCGACCAGACTACCGGCGAGCCTCTAATTTGGCAATTCGCAAGAAAACGGCGCTCAATCTAAGGTAGATACCTGAATTTAAGTCCGCAGTCTGCTGAAAACGGCGCGTGCTATTTCGGTGAGGATGGCGAAAAGGTTCCTGATTTGAACAACTTCGTGGCAAAACAGTTCCGAATGTGAAGAACTGTAAAATATTGCGCTTTTTCACGTGCCTCCTGCGACTTTTTCCGGCACAATGCGTCTATACTGGTAACCCAAATCAGGTGGGCGCCGCAACCCCGACAGCAACCCCAAATAGGCGCCCACCGCCCCCTTAAATATTTTCGCTAGTTCTCGGCAACAATCATCTGTCTGCCATCTGCTCGCTTCTGCTTCATCGTAGTGACGCAACGAGTCTTCTCGGCAGAAACCCACATGACCTTTCGCATCGGCTCGTCCCTCGGCGATGTCCATACCGGCAACCGATCATTCCCTTCACCCGTCGGGGCTACAATTAAGGAGGGAAGGTAGTTGTGATGAAGTCGCCGGTCCATGAAGCCCGTTGGTGGGAAACTATGGCCGATGGCCGTCTCCATTGCTACCTCTGCCCGCGCCACTGTCACATCGGTGAAGGCCAGCACGGCTTCTGTTTTATCCGCAAAAATCAGAACGGCCGTCTGCTCCAACTCGGCTACGGCCGCCCCGCAGCCGTCGCCATGGATCCCATCGAAAAAAAACCTCTCAACCATTTTTTCCCCAGTACGAAAATTCTTTCCATGGGCACAGCCGGCTGCAACATGGGTTGTTTTTTTTGCCAGAACTGGGACATCTCCAAGGCAAAGTCCGACCAGGTGCGTTCCGCTGATCTTTCGCCGCGAGACGTCGTGCAATTGGCGCTCGAACATCGCGCCCCGCACATCGCCTTCACCTACAACGAGCCCACCATCTGGGGCGAGTACGTCATCGACATCGCACGCGAAGCCCACGCCGCCGGCATCAACACCGTCATGGTGTCGAACGGCTACATCACGCGTGAAGCCTTCTTCGACATCTACCACCACATCGACGCCGCCAATATCGACCTCAAGGCCTTCACCGAGAAGTTCTATTCCAAGGTCACGCTGACGCACCTCCAACCTGTGCTCGACGTGTTGAAGTGGCTGCGCCACGAGACCAACGTGTGGTTTGAAATCACCAACCTCATCATTCCCACTCTCAATGACGACGATTCCGAGTTCAAGCAACTCTGCGATTGGGTGCTCGAGAACCTTGGCGACGACATCCCGCTTCACTTCACCGCGTTTCATCCCGACTTCAAACTGCAAGACAAGCCCCCAACGCCACCCGAAACCCTGCATCGCGCTCGCCGCATGGCCATGCAGATGGGCCTCAAGTACGTTTACGAGGGCAACATCTTCTCCGATGGCGGAAACACAATCTGCCCCGGCTGCAAGCAGGTCATCATCACCCGTTCATGGCACTCAGTCACAGCGAACAAGCTGAAGGACGGCCGTTGCGCCAACTGCCACACCCACATTCCTGGCGTTTTCTCGCAACTCCATGCCGAGGCGCGCCGCGAATGGGCAGCCGCGCTCCAGGACTAGCTATTCAGTCGACTTGGTGTATTAGGTTTTCGGATGCCCCACTCAAGCTGATTTTGCTTGAGTGGGGTTTTTGACTTTACTGAGTTGGCGGGAACATAACGATCTCTGCGGCCCCGGAATCAGGTCGCACTCTTACTGCTGCGCCCCCGGCACGACCGCAGGATGTTTGCGCAGCGCCTCGGCAAAAATCTCACATTGTTTCTGCCGCAGCTCGGCGCCCACGACCGGCCCGTTGTCCGTGAACTCCATATACTTCCGCGATTCAGCCTTGTACTTCGGCCATGCCGGCACGCCGTTTCCATCTGGGCTGCCTGTCTTGGCGAAGTTCGTCCAATATTCCTGCATCGCCTTCGAGATCGCGTAGTCCTCTGGCTGATATTCCGGCCGCATCGGACGCTGCTGATCGAGATTCCCAAACACATACCAGACCTCGCTGGCGTGTATAGCGCCAATCTCGGGATGCCCCGGTATCCCGCGGCTGAACTGATACTGATACGTCGCAATCCCGGCCTTGCTGTTCCAGTCCGCCACTACCCTCGACGGGCAACGAAACGTGGTGTCGGTCGCCAGCTGTGCGCCCGCATTTCCATACAGTGGATCGGGCGTGGCCTCGGTCACTTTGCCATCCTGAGCAGTCGCAATCCCGTACAACGGTAGCGCCTGCGCGGCGAGGTCGCCGTAATCTCCCTCAATCTGCTTCTTCGCCGCAGCTGCATCCGGCGGTCCGCCAAACTCGCGCGCGTTAATTCCGATAATCAGCGCCGCCGGAATCTGCTTGCCCGCCGCAAACACTTCCGCCGGAGACCGCGGCAGCACTTTTCCATCCACCGATACCATCAGGCTCGAAGGAACACCACTTGGTCCGGCGTACTTGCCGAACGCCGCCAGCAACTGGTCAACACTCGTCGCACGCAATGTCTTAACTGCACCCGGTCCATCACCCGCACCTGCCAGCTTTGCGAATTCCACTCCTTTCTGCTCCGCCTTTGCCAGCGGAGCCGCGCCGCCCGACAGAAGTATGCTCCCGCTCTCTGCGATGACCCGGTGAAACAATCCCTTCGCCATAGGCGATGCCATGAGCAGGTTCACATCCATGGCTCCGGCCGATTCCCCAAAGATGGTCACGTTCGTAGGGTCGCCCCCGAATTTCTTGATGTTCTCCTGTACCCATTTCAGCGCCGCGATCTGGTCCATTAAGGCATAATTGCCCGACGCGTGGTCCGGTGACTCCGCCGTTAGCTCCGGATGCGCCAGGAACCCGAAGATTCCCAGCCGGTAGTTAAAGCTCACCAGTACTACGCCATGCCGCGTGAAGGCCACGCCATTCTCGTTGCCCGACCCTGCAACGTTGCCGCCCCCGTGGATCCACACCATCACCGGCTTCAGCCCCGCCGCCGGCCACACTGGCGTCCACACATTCAGGTACAGGCAGTCTTCGTTCGTTACTTTCGGCATGCCCCAGATGGGATTCATGGCGCACGTCCCACCGAACTCTACCGCCTCGCGCACGCCCGTCCACGGCTTCACCGGCATCGTCTTTCGCCACCGTAAGTCAGCCAATGGTGGCTGCGCGTACGGAATTCCGAGAAATTTCGCACCGCCATCTTTCAGAACTTGTCCGCGTACCTGGCCGCCCGTAACTGAGACCACCGGATCGTCAGCAGCCATCGCTGAGCTAACGCCAGTCACAACAACGATCGTGGAAACAACAACTCGCATCAGCCACACGTTCATGAATCAAGGCTCCACATTTCTGGATAGAAATCGTTGACCACGCAGAAGCCTATCGTTCGCAGCTGATGATGTAAACCGTTAATAATTTGCTGGCGCCTCATTCCAAGGCGGCCGCCAGTCCATGACATCCTTTACAAAGTGTTCCGGGACTAGACAGGCGGCTTCTCAGTAGTGGGAACAGAAGACAAGAAAAGCGAGTGCCGGAGGCACGAAATATCAAAGCCCAGCACGCAGCCGAAGGCGGAGTGCTGGGTTACGCGGAAATTTGTCGCCGCTAGTCCCGGCAGGGACGACATAGGATCTTGATCGTCATGACTGCTCGCGGAACAACATTTGTGGCCACAATAAAAACTTTTTAGCGTTGGGTGCCCCAATCAAGCCGGTTTTGCTTGAATGGGTCTTTTGATTTGTCTGACGACCCGGAGCGCGCCCTAACTCTCTGCGCGTCCAATCCACTTATCGACCACAGGCGACCGAAACTGCCCCATCTGTTCTAAAAGGCGTTGCGGATCGCGATCTTCCAACACCAGCCTTCGGTTCTCTTCCCGCAAAAATCCTTCACGCACGGCGTGGTCAAAGAGCTTGAGTAGCGGATCGTAATATCCCTCGACATTCAGCAATCCACATGGCTTCGCATGAATTCCCAGCTGCGCCCATGTGACGATCTCGCAGAGCTCTTCGAACGTGCCGAAACCGCCGGGCATCGCGATGAATCCGTCCGACAGGTCGGCCATCAGTGCCTTGCGTTCATGCATCGATTTCACGATGCGTAACTCGGTGAGTCCAGCATGCCCAACTTCTCTCGCCATCAGCGACTCAGGAATGACTCCAATCACCCGCCCGCCCGACTCAAGAACCGCGTCGGCCAAGACTCCCATGAGTCCGATATTTCCTCCTCCGTAGACCAATTCAATCCCGCGCGCAGCGAGCAACCCACCCAGCGCAATCGCTGCCTCCCGATAGACAGGGTTAATTCCCAAATTGGAACCGCAAAACACACAAATTCGCTGGAAATTCATAAGAACCTTACGTGCTTGGAATAAGCTGTCAGTTTACCGAATACACGTTACGGTCCAATCTCATCTGTTCTTGGACAAACTGCATCGCTTAATAACTTTTATCATCCAACAATTATGCGCCGGGAAACTTACAACGAGTTTCGCCACTTGTGCCGCGAGCACAATCTGGCAGCGACCCACCAGAGACAAAAAATCTACGAAGCGCTGGTGGCTCGGCCCGGGCACTATTCGCCCGAAGAGATCTACGTCCAGGTAAAACACGACCTGCCGTCGATCTCGCTGGCGACGGTTTACAAGAACCTGAAGACCTTTGTTCAGGCCGGCATGCTACGCGACGTGAGCCATCATCAAGGCCCTTGGCGCGTAGATGCCAATCCCGCACCTCATCATCATTTCGTCTGCACGCGTTGTCATTCCATCACTGACCTCGACCTTGATCTTCTCCAACCCGTGAAGCTGCGTGGCCGTTTGCCGTCCGGCTTTCGCCTTGAGAAGTTCAATGTGGAAATGCAGGGTGTCTGCAAGGCGTGCGCAACAATTCTTAAGCGGCATTAATTCAAAACCATAGGAGAAAGAACCGCCATGTTAGGAGTAGGAGAGAAGTTCCCCGATTACAGTGTTACCGCCGCCGTTAGCCTCGAAAAAGGCAAGGAATTCAAAACCATCACTGACCAGGACTACGCCGGCAAGTGGAAGATTTACTTCTTCTGGCCGAAAGATTTCACCTTCGTCTGCCCCACCGAAATCGCCGCCTTCGGCAAGCTCAACAAGGAATTCCACGACCGCGACGCCCAGATTCTCGGCGGCAGCACCGATTCCGAATTCGTGCACCACGCTTGGCGCACCCACCATGAGGACCTGAAGAACCTGCCCTTCCCCATGCTCGCCGACATAAAGCGCGAACTCTGCGGCCAGCTCGGCATCATCGACGAGAACGCCGGTGTCGCCCAGCGCGCCACCTTCGTTGTCGATCCTGAAAATGTCATTCGCTTCGTCTACGTCACCGACCTGTCAGTCGGCCGCAACCCGCAGGAAGTTCTGCGTGTGCTCGACGCCCTACAGACCGATGAGCTCTGCCCCTGCAATTGGCAGAAGGGCCAGGAAACCCTACACGTCTAATTTCCGTTTTCGGACGACCAGCGGGGCCGAGAAATCGGTCCCGCAAGGCATTATAACGATTGTTATAACTTCCATTTTTCATAGCCCAGAGGCACCAAAATGAGTCTCGACGTTTTAATGGAAAACCTCCCCTCGTACGCCAAGGACCTGAAGCTGAATTTCTCTTCCGTCGTCCGCCAGCAGACCGATCTAACCGAGCAGCAGCTGTGGGGAACCGTTCTCGCCTGTGCCATGGCATCGCGCAACGAAGACCTCACCGCCGCAGCCTTGGAAGAAGCGGCTAAGTATATGACGCCACAGGCTATTGAAGCCGCCCAAGGCGCAGTAGCCGTCATGGGAATGAACAACATTTTCTACCGTTTCCTGCACCTCAGCTCCAACGAAAAGTACGCTACTATGCGTGCTGGACTGCGCATGAACGTGATCCGCACCCATGGTATTGACCCGATTGACTTTGAGTTGTGGTGTATTGCTGTCTCTGCCATTAACGGCTGCGGCGCTTGCGTTGACTCCCACGAGAAAGTTTTACGCGAAAAAAACTTCGCCGAAGAGAAAATCCTGGCCGCCATTCGCGTGGCCTCGGTGCTGCACGGCATCGGCGTAGTGCTTGATACGGAACGAGTTGCGGCCCATCAGCCTGCGCTCGCTTAACCTTCAGGGCTCCGTCTAGGTTGGCTCGCGGCCATCAGTTACAATCATCGCGAGTTAATCTCCTCGGAGCCTGCTAACCTCGATGCCCAAAATCCGCCGGGTAGTTGTCTCGCTCGCACTACTTTCCGCTTTTTCCGTCGCGCAGCCTTCGCCTCCAACGCCACCAGCGAAGCCCACGTCGTGGCAAGCCATTCACAACTCAGCACTTGTCATCGACACTCATGCCGACACTCCCGGCCGCTTCGTTGACGAGAACTTCGATCTCTCGCAGGACGCCGGCAAGGGCTACATGGACTTCAACAAGATCAAGGCTGGCAACCTCGGCGCCGAGTTCTGGTCCATCTGGGTCGACCCTAAGATCTACAAAGGACAGGAGATCAAGCGCACGCTCGACATGATTGACTCCGTCTACGAGCAGGCCCGCCGCCACCCCGACGAAATGATGATGGCCTTCAGCACCCAGGACATCCTCGCCGCCCATCGCCAGCACAAGCTCGCATCCCTCATCGGGGTCGAAGGAGGCCATGCGATTCAGGGCGACATTCGCGTGCTTCGCGACTACTACCGCCTGGGCGCGCGTTACATGACGCTAACCTGGTCGAATACCAACGAGTTAGGCGACTCCAGCGGCGACCTCGACAGCAAAGATGTCGAGCACCATAACGGCATCACCGATTTTGGCCGCCAGGTCGTCCGCGAAATGAACCGTATGGGGATGATCGTTGACATCTCTCATGTCGCCGATCGCACGTTTTTTCAAGCACTTACCACCAGCCGTGCACCCGTCATCGCCTCGCACTCCTCGGCCCGCGCGCTCACTAACGTCCCCCGCAATATGACCGACGACATGCTGGTGGCGCTCGCACGCAACGGCGGAGTCGCCCAAGTGAACTTCTATTGCGGCTTCATCTCTCAAAAGTGGGTGGACCAGTCCAAAAAGTTGGCGGCAGAGAAAGATCCAGACTACGAAAAAGTCCAGTCCCTGTTTATGTCCGAGCGCACGCCGCAGATGACCCAACAACTCTACGAGGCCGAGGCCGTGCTAGAGAAAAAGCTGCCGCGCCCGCCCCTCAGCGATCTCATCGACCACATTGACCACATGGTGAAAATCGCGGGCGTCGATCACGTGGGCATCGGCTCCGACTTCGATGGTATCGACTGCTCGCCGCAGGGTATGGATTCAGCCGCCGACCTGCCCAAAATTACTGAGGAGCTCTACAAACGCGGATACAAGCCGGCGGACATTCAGAAGATTCTCGGCGGCAACTTAATGCGTGTCTTCGCCGAAGTGGAGAAGACTGCCAAGATGATTCAAGCGGAAGAGGCGCATCAGGACACGCGCCGCGAAGTCGCGCCTGTCTCATCACCGCAACAGTAGAATTCAGGAGAAGGCACCGCATTAGCAGTGCGTTCCGTTGATATCGTAAGAAAGCGGCTTCAGCCGCTGCAGTAAGGCACTCGGAGGTCACATGCGTAAATTTCTATTCGCAATTCTTATTCTCGCTCTCGCCGGATTTGCAGCGGCGCAAACAACCAGCACCGCGCCCAAACCCTCGACCGCGAAACCTGCCGCCAAACCCGCCGCTAGCACTCCGGCAGCACCCAAAGTTGTCCAGGCCATCTTTGAGACTTCCATGGGGAATATTACTTGCACGCTCTTCCCCGACAAAGCGCCGATCACGGTCGACAACTTCATCGGACTCGCGACCGGCACCAAGGATTGGAAGAATCCTTCCAGCGGCGCTACCATGCATAACAAGCCGCTCTACGACGGCACGGTTTTCCATCGGGTCATTCCCAACTTCATGATCCAAGGCGGCGATCCTCTGGGCAACGGCACGGGCAGCCCGGGGTACACGTTTCGCGACGAACAAAGCGATCTGACCTTCGACCAGCCCGGACGCCTCGCTATGGCCAACAGCGGTCCCAATACTAATGGCAGTCAATTCTTCATTACTGAAGTTCCCGCGCCGCATCTCGACGGCCACTACAACATCTTTGGCCAGTGCGACAATCCTGACCTAGTGAAGCAAATCGCGCGCCTCGCCACCGACCCGCGCAATGACCGGCCATTCAATCCGCCCAAAATCATTCATGTGAAGATCATTGATCCCCGCCATCCAGCGGCACCGGCGAAAAAGCCCGCTACTTCGGCTACCACCAAGAAGTCCACGGCGCCGCCAGCCAAGCCTCAATAGCGGAATGTCATTCGACAGCACAAGCCGGGCCGTCGCGCCCGGCATTTCTTGTGCTCACAATCTGAACCCAGACGCCCGACTTTCAACCCCAATATGAAAATCCGCTGACATTTGCCCGCTATTCATTCCTGTGTGATATGAACAGTGCTATCGATCCGCGCATTGCCGCGATGTGTTGTTGAGGTGCCGTCATGGAAGCCGTACAAGACAACGTCCGGACAGGCCGAACGCCTGCCGAATTGAAGCAAGCCATTCTCGACAATCTTTATTACGTACAGACCCGCGTCCCGGAGCTGGCGACCACAAACGACTGGTACATGGCGGTCGCCTATGCCGTTCGCGATCGCATGATAAACGATTGGATTCAAGCGTTCGGCCGGGCGCGAAAGACCCGCACCCGCATTGTCAGTTATCTCTCGGCGGAGTTTCTCATCGGCCCGCAGTTGGGCAGCAACCTGCTCAACGTTTACGACATCCGGCATGCCGTCGAAGCCGCGCTCTCCGATCTCGGCCAGAGCCTCGACAGGCTCCTTAACCACGAGCCCGAGCCCGGTCTCGGCAATGGCGGATTGGGCCGTCTTGCTGCTTGCTATATGGAATCGCTCACCACGCTTAACATCCCGGCCATCGGCTACGGTATTCGCTACGAGTTCGGCCTCTTCGACCAGGAAATCCAGAACGGCTGGCAAGTCGAGAAGACCGACAAGTGGCTCAGCCTCGGCAATCCTTGGGACTCGTCCCGGCCCGAAATCGCTCATTACGTCGGCACCGGAGGCTATACCGAGCAATATCACGACGAGCACGGCCACTTCCGCGTTCGCTGGATCCCCGAGCACGTCGTCCGTGGCATCGCCAACGACATACCTATTGCAGGCTACCTTACGAATATGACCAATTTCCTGCGCTTGTGGTCGTCCGAGGCTGTCGAGTCATTCGATTTCCAGGCCTTCAACAAAGGCGACTATTACGATGCCGTTCAGGAAAAAGTCGCGTCTGAGACTATCAGCAAAGTCCTGTATCCCAATGACGAAGCGGTCGCCGGCAAGGTCCTCCGCCTGCAGCAGCAATACTTCTTCACCTCCTGCTCCTTACAGGACATGATCCGCATTCACAAGCTGCGTGGCTTGTCCCTCCACACCTTTCACGAAACCTACGCCATTCAGCTCAACGATACGCACCCCTCGATCGCTGTCGCCGAACTCATGCGCCTCCTCATCGACATTCACGAAATCGATTGGGACGAGGCTTGGAGCATCACCCAGAAGGCACTGGCTTACACCAACCACACACTACTTCCCGAAGCGCTGGAAAAATGGCCCTTGCCACTCTTTGCCAGTCTGCTGCCGCGACACCTTGAAATCATTTACGAAATCAACCGCCGCTTCCTCGACGAAGTGCGCGCCAAGCGCCCCGGTGATGACGGGCTTGTGTCTCGTGTTTCGCTCATCGACGAGCACGACCAGAAATATGTGCGCATGGCCAATCTCGCCACCGTTGGATCACACGCCGTTAACGGCGTGGCCGCTCTGCACACCGAGCTTTTAAAGAAGACCGTGCTGCACGACTTCTATGAACTCTTTCCTGATAAATTTTTCAACATCACCAACGGCGTCACTCCGCGCCGTTGGCTCGCGCTCAGCAATCCCGAGTTGTCACAATTGATTTCCAGCAAGATTGGCGGTGACTGGCTCAAGCACGAGGAAGAGTTACGCAAACTGGAACCGCTTGCCGACGATGCCGACTTCCGCGCCCGCTGGCGCCAGGTCAAATATTCCCGCAAGCAGCAGCTCGTAGCCCTAATCCACGAGCGCACCGGTACGTCGGTGAGTCCTGAGACCATGTTCGATGTGCAGGTCAAGCGCATCCACGAATACAAGCGCCAGCTACTGAACATGCTTTTCGTAATCACGCTCTACAACCGCATCAAGCACGATCCCAATGTCCAGATCACACCCCGCACGGTTATTTTCGGCGGCAAGGCCGCCCCGGGCTACTTCATGGCCAAGTTGATCATCAAGCTGATCAACTCCGTCGCCTCGACCATCGATGCCGACAACACCGTGCGTGATCGCTTGCGCGTGGTCTTCATTCCCGACTTCAACGTCAAGAGCGGACAGGTCATCTACCCCGCCGCCGAACTGTCCGAGCAAATTTCCACCGCCGGCAAGGAGGCCTCCGGTACCGGCAACATGAAGTTTTCCATGAACGGGGCCCTCACTATCGGCACACTCGACGGCGCTAATGTCGAGATCCGCGAAGAAGTTGGGGCTGAGAATTTCTTCCTCTTCGGACTCACCGCCAACCAGGTCGTGGAACTCAAGCGCAGTGGCTATAATCCTCGTCACTACTACGACACCAATCCCGTGTTGAAGGAGGTCATCGACCAGATTGCCGGCGGCGCATTCTCCGCGGGAGACCAGCAGTTGTTCCGTCCCATCGTCGATTCCCTGCTGAACAACGATGAGTACCTGCTGCTCGCCGACTTCGAGTCGTACATCGATTGCCAAGAGGCCGTCAGCCACGCCTATCGCGATCAAGACCACTGGACGCGTATGTCGATCCTCAACACCGCCCGCATGGGCAAGTTCTCGTCCGACCGCTCCATCCGCGAGTACGCCCGCGACATCTGGCATGTCGAGCCGCTGAACCTGGGAGTCCCAACGGCGAAATCCGACGCCCGCCCGTCTTCGCCGCACGGCGCGACTTCATCCAACGATTGATTCGCCCCACAAATAAAGGGGCTCCGGTTCACGGAGCCCCTTGTCTCTTCTATTCGTATTCACTATCCACTCATCACTACCCACTGGTTCTAATCGTAATACTCCAGCCCCAGGTGCGTGATCATGTCCTCGCCCATCAGGTGGCGCAAGGTGTTCTTCAGCTTCATCGACTGGATGAACAGATCGTGCTCCGGGTACAGTCCCGGAGCCGTCATTGGAGACTTGAAGTAGAAGCTCAGCCACTCCTGGATGCCGATGCCGCGCAATGCCGCGGACCGTTTCGCCAGATCGAGAAACAACACCACGTCGAGCACGATGGGAGCCGCCAGGATCGAGTCGCGGCAGAGGAAATCAACTTTGATCTGCATCGGATAGCCCAGCCACCCGAAGATATCTATGTTGTCCCAACCCTCTTTGTTATCACCGCGCGGAGGGTAATAGTTAATGCGAACCTTGTGATAAATTTTGCCGTAGAGTTCAGGGTAAAGTTCGGGCTGCAGGATGTGCTCCAGCACCGACAGCTTCGACTCTTCCTTGGTCTTGAACGATCCTGGATCGTCCAGCACTTCCCCGTCGCGGTTGCCCAGGATGTTAGTCGAAAACCATCCGCTCAGTCCGAGCATGCGCGCCTTGAAGCCTGGCGCGAGAATCGTCTTGATCAGCGTTTGTCCCGTCTTGTAGTCTTTGCCGCAAATCGGCGCATCATTCTTGCGCGACAGCTCCTGCATCACCGGAATGTCCACCGTCAGGTTTGGCGCTCCGTTCGCGAACGGCACTCCCTCCTGCATCGCGGCATATGCATAAATCATCGACGGTGCAATGTTCTCGTCGTTCGCCAGCAGGCCCTTCTCGAACGAGTCCACCGTCTGGTGCACCGGCCCTGCCTCAATAAACGTCTCCGTCGAGCCGCACCAAATCATCACCAGCCGGTCAGCCCCGCTCGTCTTCTTGAACTCCTGAATGTCTGCGCGCACCTGCTCGACCAGTTCCTTCTTATTTTTCCCCTTTTTCACGTTCGGGCCATCGAGCTTCTTCACATAGTTCTTGTCAAACACCGCCTTGCGCGGCTTGATTCCTGTCAGAAACGGCTTGACCTGCTCCAATAGCGAGCGATCCAACACGCCAGCCTTTCCGGCGGCGGCGTACATGTCGTCTTCGAAAATGTCCCATCCGGTAAACACCAGGTCATCGAGCCCGGCCAGGGGGACAAAATCCTTCACTTTGGGAGAGCGCCCATCCGTGCGCTTCCCCAGCCGGATCGTTCCCATTTGCGTTACCGAGCCGATCGGCGCAGAAATCCCCTTGCGCACGGCTTCGACTCCGGCAACGAACGTCGTCGCCACCGCCCCCATACCGGGGATCATGATGCCTAGTTTTCCTTTGGCGGGCGCGAGTTCGCCGCGGCCGGTCTTGCTCTTGTCCTGCGGATTATCAGTTGGCATGCGTATCAGTCCGTTTCATGAAGTATCTGCAAACCTGTTATGTTCTCGTATTCGCGCGCTGCTTGGCAATTCTCCCAGCGCGAATGGAACCATTTCGCCCTTCGTTGGCATCTATAAGGATTCGACGGAAAGTCATGAGTGAACCGAAAGTCGTCGTCATCACCGGCAGCTCCAGCGGAATTGGCCTGCTCACAGCCATCGAATTTGCTCGGAACGGCTACCTCGTTGTGGCCACTATGCGCGATCTCGGCCGTGCTGACCGCCTCGAAGCGGCCGCGAAAACCGCGGGTGTAAGCGACAACCTCGACCTTCGCCAGCTCGACGTCACCAACTTCGACTCCATCCCCGGAGTGATCGACGCTATAGTCCGCGACCACGGCCGTATCGACGTCCTCGTCAACAACGCCGGATTCAGCGTCGCCGGATTTGGCGAAGACCTCAAGCTCAGTGACTACCGACACCAGTTCGAAACCAACTTCTTTGCCACCGTCGCCATGAGCAAGGCCGTGCTGCCAGTCATGCGGCGGCAGAAGTCCGGACACATCATCCAGGTCGCCTCGGTAGCCGGCCTCGTAGGTACCCCGTTGCTCAGCGCCTATTGCAGTTCCAAGCACGCCCTCGAAGGCTTCAGCGAATCCCTGCGCATTGAGACCCACTCGCTTGGCATTCGCGTCGTGCTGGTAGAGCCCGGTGCGTTTGACACTGACATCTGGACACGCAACGTCACAGTCGCAGAGGGCGCGCTCGACCCCAATTCGCCTAACCGGGAGCGCAGCCAGCGCTTTACCGAGTTCGTTAAGAACAACGCCAAGAACCGCCGCGACGCCCGCGAAGTTGCCCAGCTCATCTTGCGTATTGCCAACAACCCCAACCCGAAGCTGCGCTACCTGATCGGCGGTGACGCCAAAATGCAGGTCTGGCTCAAGCGCCTTATGCCCTGGAGAAATTACGAGCGCATGGTCGCCAAGTTCGTGAAGATCGATTTATAGAATCCTCCGCAGTAGAGCTTTCATCTCATTTCGCACCACGCATGAACTGCCGCGCTTACATCCGTCCTTGTTGTTGTCGCTAGACCTCTCCGTCCGCCCTTGCAGATCTCCGTTCGTCTCCTAGGCATTCAACTAATTGGCCCCTGCTGTTGCAGCCAATTCACCGTTTCTTCACACAAAGGAGCCATTTCCCATGAGCAGCAAAGTTCTTCAGGAAGTTCTCACCGCCAACCAGCAATACAGCACCAACTTCGGCAGCAAGAGCGATCTCGCCATGCCGCCCGCGCGGCACTTCGCCATTCTCACCTGCATGGACGCCCGTCTCGATCCAGCGAAGTTCGCGGGACTGGCTGAAGGTGACGCCCACGTCGTGCGCAACGCTGGAGGCCGCGCCAGTGACGACGCCATTCGCTCCCTCGTCATCTCTTACAAGCTGCTCGGGACGCGCGAGTGGTTCGTGATCCATCACACCAATTGCGGCATGGAATTCTTTACCAGCGAAGTCATTCGCGGATTACTAGCGAACAGTCTCGAGACCGCGGCGCTTACCGAACGCGGATTCCACGACATCGGCAACGGCCCCGGCTCGCGTGCCGGCGAGTTCATCGAGTGGCTCACCATCAAAGACCAGGCACAGAGCGTGCGCGACGACGTGGAGCGCATCCGTCACCATCCGCTCGTCCCTGCGAACATCGCTATTTACGGTTATATCTACGACGTGAAGACCGGAAAACTGCTGGAGGTCGCTCAGGCAACTGAAATCGGCAAAGCTGCGTAAGTGGACACAGAATGATCGCGGGTGCCCCATCCTTTCTCGCCTTTGAGAAAGGATGGGGTTCCTACGCTGCTTCCCTGACCCGGTCTTTCAGGTGCGACCAAACAAAATACGCCGCTCCCGCCAGCAATAGCGCAAGAATCACGCCATCCAAACGATGGAACCACATCTTCAGCCGCGGGTCTTTGTCCCACTGCTCGCCCAGGCGCATGCCGACATATGCTAATGCGAAACACCACGGCCACGACCCGATAAACGTGTACAAGTGAAACTTCAGCCGTGGCATGCGCGCAATCCCGGCCGGCAACGCAATAAACGTTCGGATCACCGGCAACAGTCGCGCGATTAGTACCGCCAACGACCCCCATCGCGCGAAGAAGCGGTCGGCAGTGTTCAGCTCATGTTGCGTCACGAAGATGTAGTGCCCATACCTCAACGCTAGCGGACGCCCCCCGAAATACCCAACTTCGTATGCCAGTACCGAGCCCAGGTTGCACCCGATCGCACCCCAAGTCGCCACCGCCAGCAACGAGAACCGGCCCGTGTACACCAGGTATCCCGAGAACGGCATGATGATTTCCGACGGCAAGGGAATGCATGCCGACTCGATGGCCATCAGCAGCATCACGCCGCCGTAGCCCGCAGCCGAAATCATTGAAGTTATCCACGCTGCAAGAAGTTCAATAATGTGAGCAATCATTAGGTATGAGGAATCCAGGTTTATTATTCCGATACGGTCCGCAAGACATGGTTAGGGTTTTGGTGTTGGCTAATTGCTAATTGCTAATTGCTAATTGCTAATTGCTAATTGCTAATTGCTATCTTCGGCAGCGTCCCGCTCATCCACTCTCCCAATTTCTCCAGCGGAACCCGCAACCCGATAAAGAACTGTCCAAACAGCGCATACTCCGCGCTGACCTGGTCGAAGCGCATCTCGTAAATCAGCTTCTTGAACACCAACGGTTCCGGCGCGAACAAATCGACGCCCCACTCCCAATCATCGAAGCCAATCGACCCAGTAATGATCTGCTGCACTTTGCCCGCGTACCGCCGCCCGACCGTGCCGTGCTCTTCCATCTGCCGCTGCCGCTCTTCAATCGGAAGCATGTACCAATTCTTGTCTTCCGCGCGCTTTCGGTCCATCGGGTAGAAACACAGATACCTGCTCGTCGGAATCTTTGGGAACAGCCGCGAATGCATGGCGGTCTTCTGCCGTTCGATCGTATCGGCGATCTCCTTGTTCCACTCTTCGCTCAGCGGAGCCACGCCCCGCTCCGTCAACTGCCGAAACAGCTTCACACTCGAGTCATACAGTCCCAACTCAATCACTGAGACGTACGAATGAACGGGCTCCAGCAAATCCCGCAGACCCACATGGTCCAACTGTAGTTCCGCCTGGTTTAGGTCATCGAACGAGTCGCGAAAGTGGACCAGCATCAGGTCGCCCTTGTGTCCCAGCATCGAATACGCCGCGAATTGACCCGCATGTTCGCTGGTGCCGAACGCCTCAGCCGCCTCGCGCGCGACCTGCGACTGGCCAGCGGCGTCCAGCTTTCGCCATTCCGCCCACCGAAAGCGAAACATCTGGTGCAACACGCTGTAGCCTTCCAGCGTTAGCGGAACGGCAGGCAGTTCCGTCGCAGCCACGTGGACATCGGCCTTCAGAGCCATGTAGGAGACCCCACAATACTTAGAATTAGAATGTTCAGTCTCTTATTGTAATCTGCGCGCACTCTCAGTTGCGTCTTCCCCACCGGATCGTTCTGCGACCGAATCGAAAGGACCTGCTGTTGATTTGCCCTCTGAGAAGATGTGGGTGTCCCATCCTTTCCCCTTCTTTTGGGAAAGGGTGGGAACGTGATGTTCCACACCGTTATACTCATCCGGGAGAGTTACCCATGCCCCGCGGCACCATTCCTCGCCAGCCTTCGAAAGCCGGACGCCACGACAAGGCGAAGACCGCTCGCGTCGCCGCTAAGCCGCTGAAGACGACCCCCGCGAAAGCGCCCAAGGCGCCAAGACCGGCAAAGGCCTACAACCCCGTCGCTCCCGAGCGCATCGCCGAAATCCTCAAACGCCTCGCCGCCCGCTATCCCAACGTCAAGTGCGCCCTGCATCACAACAGCGCGTGGGAGCTTCTCGTGGCGACCATCCTCTCCGCGCAATGCACCGACGTGCGCGTGAACATGGTCACGCCCATCTTGTTCAAGAAATATCCCACGCCTGAACACTTCGCCGCGTTGCAACCCGAAGAACTCGAGCCCAATATCCGCTCGACCGGATTCTTCCGCAACAAGTCGAAGTCCATCGTTGGCGCTGCGAAAACAATTGTGAATGATTTCGGCGGCGAAGTGCCCCACACCATGGAAGAGCTGCTCACTGTCCCCGGCGCAGCCCGCAAAACCGCCAACGTGGTCCTCGGCTCATGGTTCGGCATCGCCGAAGGCCTGGTGGTTGATACGCACGTGCAACGCATTTCGCGCCGACTGGAACTGACCAGGAACGAAGTCCCACCCAAGATCGAGCAGGACCTGATGAAGATCATTCCACGTGGCAAATGGATCGACTTCTCCCACCAGATCATCCATCACGGCCGGGCTATCTGCATCGCGCGCAAGCCCAAGTGTGCTGAATGTCCGCTAGAAGATCTTTGCCACGCCGCCGACAAGACTTGGTCAACCGTCGAGATTCACAAGAACGCCAAGCCGTAGCCAAACGGCTCAAGTCTTAGGACTACTCGCCGTCACGGGACCGTGGAGAGGCACTCCACCGTTCCCGCTGTCGCATCACCTTTTCGGCTCAGAACAAAGTGGTACCCCAGTTCGCTTTCGAACGCGACGGGCGTTCCATTCAGCAGGTACGGATGAAAGCGGTAATCCTGTAGCGCTTCCTTGCTCGCCGCTACCAGCAACGGATCGCCCGCGACCGGCTCACTGCGAACGATTTTGCCGTTCGCATCCACAGCAACCTTGAAAACCACGTCACCTTGAATGCCCTTCAGCATGGCTTCCTTCGGATATTGCGGCAGAGTTTTGTGTTCCACCATCCCAGCCAACGCCGAAGCCGGAACTTGCGCAGTCTGAGAATGGACCGTCTGCGATTGCGACGGCGCGCTCGCGTCATTCTGTGCACAGGCAAAGACCGCACAGCAAGTAACCAACACGGCTAACATTACTTTCTTCATCGCGATGCCCCTTGTCAGTCTGTGTTCGAATACCCAGGCCATTCAACCCATCAACCAAGCGCGAGTCCCATTGGTATTTCCCTCCGACGACAAAAAGTTGCATAAACTTTCTCATTGACAGACCACGCCCTGCCATCAGGTAAGCACCGTATTTCTTGTGATTTTCGCGGACGATCTACCGGAGAAACTCCATGCCCTTATCGCCTTCGGTGGTAGCCCACAATTGCCTCCCGCTGGCAATTGTGGGATCACCACTCGTCACAAACCGTTTCCCACTCGCCCCGAAGTCGTTAAACTAGCTTTCATGAACATCTTCTTCGTTGCAGCTGTTTTCGCTCTCGGCGTGACCGTTCTCCCCGCCGACACTTCCGCCGCGGACTTCGGTCCCGAAAATCCTTTTTACTCCGTCAGCACCTTGCCGTTTCAGGCGCCGCCCTACAACAAGATCAAAGACACTGACTACCAGCCCGCCATCGAAGCCGGAATGGCCGACCAACTCAAAGAGATCAAGGCAATCGCTGACAATCCTCAGTCGCCGACATTCCAGAACACCTTCATCCCCATGGAGAAGTCCGGCGAACTCCTCGAGCGCTCCACCGCTGTCTTTTTCTGCGTTAGCGGCGCCAACACCAATCCGACGCTTCAGAAGACCCGAGCCGCTATCGCTCCTAAACTTGCCGCTCACAACGACGCCATCTACCTCGACGACAAGCTCTTCCAGCGCGTCAAGACCATCTACAACCAGCGCCAGTCGCTCAAGCTCGATTCCGAATCGCTACGCCTCGTCGAAGTTGAGTACGACAAATTTGTGCATGCCGGGGCCAATCTCTCTGAAGCCGACAAGACCCAGTTGAAGAAGCTCAACGAAGAACTCGCCAGCCTTTCCAATGACTTCAGCACCAAGTTGCTGGCCGCAACCAAGGACGGCGCCTACGTCACCACCGACAAGGCCGCTCTCGCCGGATTCAGCGACGCCCGCATCGCCGCCGCTGCCGAATCCGCCAAGGGCCGCAAGGTTGACGGCTACGTGATTCCTTTGCAGAACACCACGCAACAGCCTGATCTCGTCTCCCTCACCAATCGCTCGACCCGCGAAGCGCTGTTCAACGACTCTTGGAATCGCGCCGAGAAAGGCGACGCCAACGACACCCGCGACATCATCTCGCGCATTGCCCAGCTTCGCGCCCAGAAAGCCAAGCTGCTCGGCTACCCCGATTTCGCCGCCTGGAAGCTCGAAGACCAGATGGCCAAAACCCCCGAAGCCGCGTTGAAGTTCATGGACGAACTCGTCCCGCCCGCCACCGCCAAGGCTGCTATCGAAGCCGCCGACATCCAGTCCGTCATCGACGCACAAAAAGGTGGCTTCAAAGTTCAGCCCTGGGACTGGGATTTCTACGCAGAGCAGGTGCGCAAAGCCAAGTACGATCTCGATGAAGACCAGGTCAAGCCTTACTTCGAGCTGAACAACGTCCTGCAAAACGGCGTCTTCTACGCCGCCAACCTGCTCTACGGAATCACCTTCAAAGAGCGCACGGACATTCCAACCTATGCGCCGGAAATGAAGGTCTTCGAAGTCTTCAACGCCGACGGCAGCTCACTGGCTCTCTTCTACTGCGACTACTTCAAGCGCGACAACAAGCAGGGCGGAGCCTGGATGTACAGCCTGGTCCGCCAATCGAAGCTGTTGGGGACCAAACCGGTGGTCGGCAACGTCGCGAATTTCTCGGCACCCGCCGCAGGTGAGCCCGCACTCATCACCTCCGACGACGTCAAAACTATGTTCCACGAGTTCGGGCACGCGCTGCACGGCATGTTTGCCAACTCCGAATATCCCAGCCTCTCCGGCACCTCGACCGCGCGCGACTTCGTCGAGTTCCCGTCTCAGTTCAACGAGCACTGGGCCTCATATCCTTCGGTCTTTGCGCACTACGCCAAGCACTACAAGACCGGTGAGCCCATGCCCGCTGAACTTGCGGCCAAGATCAAAAATGCCGAGACCTTCAACAAGGGCTACGACATGACGGAGTTGATCGCCGCCGCCGAGCTCGACATGCAGTGGCATACTCTTCCCGCCAGCGCGCCGCTACAGAAGCCCGACGCTTTTGAAACGGCCGCGCTCGAAAAGACGCACCTCTACATCAGCTACGTTCCGCCGCGCTATCGTTCCAGCTACTTCAGCCACATCTGGGCCAGCGGCTACGCGGCCGGCTACTACGCCTACCTGTGGACCCAGATGCTCGACGACGACGCCTACCAGTGGTTCGTCGAACACGGCGGCCTCACCCGCGCCAACGGAGACCGTTTCCGCGAGATGGTACTGTCCCGCGGCAACACCGAAGACCTCGGCAAGATGTACGAAGCCTGGCGCGGCGCTCCACCCAGCATCCAACCCATGCTGAAGTACCGTGGCCTGCTGCCCAGCACATCGAAATAATCCTGGGTGCCCCACACATTCCTGGCTTGGAATGTGTGGGGTCTTTTCTATCCACTACCCACTACCCACCATCCACTTTCACGATATGATTCCACCCCATGGATCGCCGCACTCTTCTCAAACAGCTCGCGACATTGCCCCTCTGGTCATATCTGGCCCGCGCTGAAACAAGGCCCCCCTTCGTCCGCGTCCGTCCCGGCGATCCCACCTGGCCCAGCGCCGCCAAGTGGGACAAGCTCAAGCAACAAGTTGGCGGCAACCTCATCCCGGTTGAGTTCCCACTCGCCGAATGTCAAACCGCACCCACCGGTCCGCAATGTCAGGAACTCTTCAAGAACCTCAGCAACCCATTTTTCATCGGAGACTCGCCCGCCCTCACTCAGACCATGGGATGGGCGAACGCCTGGGCCACCAAGCCCAGTGTTTACGCGGTCGCCGCTCGCAACGCGCAAGATATCGCCGCCGCCGTAAACTTCGCTCGTGAGAATCGCCTCCGGCTCGTCGTCAAAGGCGGAGGCCACAGCTATCAGGGCACCTCTAACGCCGCCGATTCCCTGCTCGTCTGGACGCGCCACATCAACGACATCACCCTGCACGACGCCTTCGTCCCCCAAGGATGCGAAAGCAAACAAGCGCCGCAGCCCGCAGTGACCGTCGGCTCCGGAGTCATCTGGCTTCACGCCTACGACGCCGTCACCAACAAGGCTGGCAAATACGTTCAAGGTGGAGGCTGCACCACCGTCGGCGTCGCCGGCCTGGTCCAGAGCGGCGGCTTCGGCAGCTTCTCCAAGCACTACGGCACCGCTGCGTCAGCCTTGCTTGAAGCTGAAGTTGTCACCGCCGACGGCCAAATTCGCATCGCCAACGCCTGCACGAACCCTGATCTCTTCTGGGCACTCAAGGGCGGGGGTGGCGGCAGCTTCGGTGCCGTTAGCAAACTCACTCTCCGCGTTCGCGATCTCCCCGAATTCGCCGGCGGTGCAATCTTCACCGTCAAAGCTTCTTCCGACGAGGCTTACCGTCGCCTTGTCCACCAGTTCGTCGCCTTCTACAGTACCGCTCTGTTCAACGATCACTGGGGCGAGCAAGTCCACATCAAGCCCGACAACTCGCTTGAGATGTCGATGGTCTCGCACGGCCTCACCACTGACGAGGGCAAACAACTCTGGCAGCCGTTCCTCGATTGGATCGCCAAATCCCCCGCCGACTACACGCTCCAGCAGCCTCTGATCATCGGCAGCATGCCCGCTCGTTATTGGTGGGATCCCGTGTGGCGGGAGCAGCACCATCTCCATTCCTTTGTCGCCGACTCGCGTCCCGGCGCCAATCCGCGCGACGTCTGGTGGACCGGTGATGGCGGCCAGTGCGGCTGGTTCATCTACGGCTACGAATCTCTCTGGATGCCAGCGTCGCTGCTGAAACCCGACGCGCAGGCTCGCCTCGCCGACGCACTCTTCGCCGCCTCCCGCCATTGGGAGGTCGAACTCCACTTCAACAAGGGACTCGCCGGCGCTCCCGCCGAAGCCATCGCTGCCGCGCGCGACACCGCTACCAATCCCGCCGTCCTCGACGCCTTCGCGCTCGCCATCATCGCCTCCGGCCAGGGACACGCCTACCCCGGCCTTACCGGCAACGAGCCCGACCTCGACGCTGCCCGCAAAGAGTCCGACTCAGTTGCGAAATCGATGAACGAACTGCGCAAGCTCGCCCCCAACGGCGGCGCCTATGTTTCGGAGAGCAATTATTTCGAACGTGGATTCGGACAAGCCTACTGGGGCGCAAACTATGCGAAATTGCAGGCGGCGAAGAAGAAGTACGATCCTGACGGCCTCTTTTTCGTCCACAACGGCGTCGGCAGCGAAGATTGGAGCCCCGACGGCTTCACGCGACTTACGGGAGCATAATTCACGTCGCGTCCTCCCCGAAGTCGTGGGATACTGTCGCCGTCGTGGCGAAGCCGGCTTAGCAACGGAGGGCACCCATGAAACTGCTCAGTTCACTCCTGGCAGTTGCGCTCGGCGTTTCCGCCCAGACAACCAGTACTCCGGTCGTCATCAAAGGCGAGGGATGTCCTGTAGTCGCTTTGCTCCAGTTCTCTCCCGACGGCAGCGAACTAGCGCGGGCTTGCGCTTTCGGTCCCTTCCAGTTGTTCGATACTGCTACTTATGACAAGTCCCGCACCTTTCGTTCCGAAGTCGACTACACCCCTGCGCTCAACAGTTTTGCCTTCAGTCCGGACGGAAAGACGATGGCTACCGCAGGATACAAGGGAGCCCTCATTTGGAAGACCGACGACCCCGGTAAGCCGGTGCTCCTTGGTAAGCCTTTGAAACCTTTCTTCGGTGTGGATGAAGTCTACGCGCTAGACAAGCCTCTTCACGTTCTTGAGCCACCGCCTCCGTCGAGCGATGAGTTCGCGAAGGTCCTCTCGGTCGACTACTCGCCCGATGGCAAGTTCATTCTCACCAAGCACCATAACGGGCAAGTGAAGATTTGGAATGCAGCCACCTGGACGTTGCAGAGTGAACTGACTGTCGGCGTGAAAGGAAACAGCATATTGTTTACGGCGTTAGCGATTGCGCCCGACAGTAAATCGTTCGTCCTCGGCGACGAGAACGGGCTGCTGCACATCTGGAGTCTCGACAGCAAATCCGAAATTCGCACCGTTCCCTCGCCAGGTGGCATGGTGCACATTGCGTATCTTACGTTTTCGCCGGACGGCAAAACCCTGGTAGCGATCCATCAAGGCAACACGCTTCGCGACGCGGTAGCGATGCTCTGGAATACCGCCGACTGGACAGCTCAGAGTATGCCCGGGTACGGCGCTGCTGCATTTTCCCGAGATGGGCGGTTGGTGGCTCTTGGTGGGAGCGACATCAAACTGCTTGACCCTGCGTCGCGCCAAGAACTTCGCACCATCAAGGCTCCTACAGTTATTAAGGGCGAGATCATGGGCCCCGGTCCCGACGCAGACCGGGTGATTCCGTGCCTAGTCACTGCTCTCGCGCTTTCTCCGGACGGCGCTACCCTTGCTGTCGGCTGTCCCGGGTCCCTCCGTGTGCTGAACCTCAAGCCTTAGCGGCCGCCTACCCAAGTAAGCAGCATCCAAATAGGATGAATGTGGGTGGCGCGGATCGTATGAAATCTTCTGACAGCGGCGTGATTCGCCTTATTGCAGTCTTCAAACTTTTCAAGGCAGCCTTGCTGATCGCCGTTGGCGTTGGAGCATTCAAACTACTTCACAAAGACGTTGCCGAAGTACTCGAGCATTGGGTCGGAGTATTCCGGCTCGATCCCGCGAATCGCTTCATCGATGTCGTCTTCGCCAAAGCCTCGAACCTGCATCCTGACTTGATCAAGAAGCTCGGCCTCGGAAGCTTTATTTATGCAGGGCTGTTTCTGACCGAAGGTATCGGTCTATGGCTTCTCAAGCGCTGGGCGGAATGGCTGACCGTCATCATCACCAGTTCGCTCGTGCCGTTCGAGATTTACGAAATTCATCGCCACGCGACGCCTGCCAAATTCGCGGCCTTGGCCATCAATATCGCGATCGTCGCTTACCTCATTTACCACGTTCGCCACACCCGCACGTCCTAGCACGCTCACACGCGCCGCAGCAAAAAGATGCCCCACGCAATCCATAGTCCGGATCGTGCAGGGCATTCGAGACTTGAAACTCGAAACCTGAAACACTCTCGTCTGATCTATCCACTAGCCACTGCTCTTAATTCTCTTCCTGCTTCTTCATGCTCCCGCTGCGCAGATACCGGCTGTGCCAGCCCAGCGACTCTGTCAGTAGGTGCGGCGTGTGCTTGCCATACGACAGCCGCTCCGCCCGATTCAAGTAATCCAGCAGCGTTTCTTTATAGTCCGGATTCGCGCACTTCTCGATGATCAGCTTCGCGCGCTGCCTTGGCGACAGCCCGCGCAAATCCGCCAACCCCCGCTCCGTAACGATGACCTGAACGTCGTGTTCTGTGTGGTCCACGTGCGACACCATCGGCACAATCGTCGAGATCGTTCCCTTCTGCGCGATCGACGGAGCCATAAAGATCGACAGGTACCCGTTGCGCGCAAAATCTCCCGAGCCACCAATCCCGTTCTGAATCCGCGACCCCATCACGTGCGTCGAGTTCACGTTGCCGTAAATGTCCGCTTCAATCATCGCGTTCATGGCAATCACGCCTAACCGGCGAATAATCTCCGGATGGTTCGAAATCTCCTGTGGCCGCAGCACGATGCGCTCCCGATAGCTCTTCATGTCGGCATTCACTTCGGTCAGCATGTCCGGGCTCAGCGAAAACGCCGTGGCCGAAGCGCAGGTCATTTTCCCCGAATTCAGCAGGCGAATCATGCCGTCCTGAATCACTTCGGTATACGACGTCATCCGCTCGAACGGTCCTTCTTCCAACCCAAACAGCACCGCGTTCGCGATATTGCCCACGCCCGACTGCAGCGGCAGCAGGTTCTCGGGCATGCGTCCCTTCTTCACTTCCCAGCTCAGAAACTCCAGGATGTGCCCGGCGATTTGCTTCGACGCCTTGTCCGGCGCCTTGAACGCACTGTTGCGGTCCGGCGAATCGGTCAACACGATGGCCGCCACCTTCTCCGGAGCAACTTGCAAGTACGGCGAACCAATCCGCTGTCCCGGGCTGACCAATGGAATCGGCCCGCGATTCGGCGGAGGCTGCAACCCGTAATAAATGTCGTGCATGCCCTCCAGCGCCAACGGCTGCCATGAATTCACTTCGAGAATTACCCGCTCTGCACAGTCGATCCACGTCTTGTTGTTGCCGATCGACGAGCTCGGCAGCAGCCGTCCGTCTTCCAGCACCGCGGCCACTTCAATCAGCGCCACGTCCAGCTTGCCCAGAAACCCGTATTCAACGATCTGCGCCACGTGGCTCAGGTGGACGTCCATGTAGTCCATCTCGCCCGCGTTGATGCGCTTCCGCGTCTCCGGGTCCGACTGGTACGGCAGCCGCAAGTTAATGCCGCCCGCCATCGCCAGCGCGCCGTCCAGCTCCGGCCCCGTTGAAGCTCCCGTAAATACGCTTACCTGGAACTTGTTCCCATGGATGTGCTCTTCGGCAATATGCCGCGCCAGCGAAATCGGAACTTCCTTCGGATATCCTGACCCGGTAAAGCCGCTCATGCCAACCTGATCGCCCGACTTGATGAGCGCGGCCGCTTCGTCGGCGCTCATGATTCTTTCTGCGAGTTTGGAGTTCAAAACGCGTGAGGTGGTTTCGACCGCTGTAGCCATGAAAAATGCCTTTCGCTATGAAAAAATGGTCAACGAATAACCATAGCGGCGGGCGTTACAGGCGTCTGTGAGCTAGGTCACTTGCCAATACAGAATCTGAGAACGCAGCTCTGGGTGCCGTACTCAAGCCTCTTTTGCTTGAGTGGGTCCTTCGACCTGCTCCGTTCCAGCTCGACCGCAGGTTGTCCACCCTCACTGCCCGTAGTTGGCGATAGCCTGGGGACGGCAAAACGTAAGTGCGACATAGGCAGAAGTTGCACGACTGGGAAGTTGTTATATATCCGCTATGTGCTATGTCGTTACTAAGTTCCTTTGCCTGTAATAGCAGTCCTAGGGCACCCAAATTGCGACCAGTAGTGTCACGCCCGGAAGCTCCACCTCTGGAGGCGCTCAGATGCAAGCGCACAAAACGGTTCTGTGTGTCGACGACGACCGATCAGTGCTAACTGCGACCCGGGCCCTACTGGAGTACAAGGGCTATGAGGTCATTACCGTCGACACCGGCCAGCGCGCCATCGATCATGTCTGCATACCCTTCGACCTGGTGATCGTAGACTACAACCTCCCTGACTTAAACGGAGACGTCGTTGCCGAATGTTGGAAACAGAAGCATCCAGCTGTTCCAATCCTCATGCTATCGGGCTCGATTGACCTTCCCGAGCATGCCCTCGACCACGTCAACGCGCACCTCATGAAGGGCGTGGGCATCGATTCCTTCTTCGGTGTCGTGTCGGACCTTACGGAATCCGTTCACCCAGTCGCCCCTTATCACAGCGCTGCGTGATCTGCGTCCTTTTCCCGAAGGCGACGCGTTCGTAAAATCACGAACCTAGAGGACAGGGAGATTGGTGTCTCCTTGTCAACGAAACCGCATGCGGACACCAAAGCTACGGTCGCTCTTGCCAACCTCCCAACCTCCGGCATATCTTCAACTTGAAATGATCTCCGTTAAGTCCTTATTCCACAGGATTTTCCGTATAACTCCCACGCGCTCAATCGCTTGCGCACAAAATATTCGTAACTCGATGAAAACAAGGATTCGAGGGGGGAGGGGGGGAAGGGGGTACCACGGGCGCCCCACACAAGCCGTCCTTGCTCGTGTGGGTCTTTTCCTCCTTATCGCCCTTCCGGCCCTTTCCCAACAGGCCATCACCGACCCCGCCCAGCTCAAGAGCAAAAGCGTCGACAACATGCAGAACTTCACCGTCGATAAGCTCTACATGGCGCGCGACATCGGCGGCACCACCTGGTCGCCTGACGGCAAACAGATTGCCTTTGCCTCCAACATCAGCGGCCGCAATAACATCTGGCTGGTTCCAGCCTCGGGGGGTTGGCCGAACCAACTCACCAGCAGCGACCAGCGCGAGATATCCCCTGCCTGGTCACCCGACGGCAACTGGATCGCTTACGCCAGCGACTACGATGGCAACGAGGAATGGGACATCTTCCTCGTCTCGCCAAAATCCGGCGACGTCTTGAACCTGACAACAACCAAAGAAATCTCTGAGCAGTCGCCAGTCTGGTCGCCCGACAGCAAGCAGATCGCCTACACCGTCAAGCCCAAGTCCGGCTCCGGCTTCGAGATTGACCTGATGGACGTGTACTCCCGCCACGTCCAGCACATCACGCAGAACACCCCTAAAGGCCGCAGCAACTTCGCGCCGGTCTTCTCCCACGACGGCAAGTTCGTCATCTATACGCAATCCGATCCCGGGGGCAAAGATTCCAGCGTCTTCGTTATTGATCTGGCGAACGAGACGACCACGAACCTCACCCCCCACCAGGGCGAGCAGACTTTCCGGGCGTCCGATATTTCACCCGACGGCAAGACGATCCTCATCACCTCGAACGCCAACAACGGGTACGACAATGTGGGACTGCTCGACATCGCGACTCAGAAGATCGGTTGGCTGACCACCGATAAGTGGGAAATCCGCTCGGGCGCGTTCTCGCACGACGGAAGCACGGTCACCTGGGCGGCCAATATCGACGGCAACACCAATCTGTATCTTTACAACCTTGCCGCGCACAAACCCGAAATGCTACCGCTCGATGCGGGCGTGAACAGTTTCGCCGGCAATCATTCGCCCTACGCGCCGGACGGCTCGAAGGTCCTGTATAACCACAACGGCCCTACCGCTCCCAACGACGTGTGGACCTACGACCTCAAATCCAAGTCGACCCTGCAGATTACGCATTCGCTCATGGCAGGACTTCGCAGCGCCGACATGGTCGAGCCCTCCCTCGTCCACTTTCCCAGCCGCGATGGCAAGTGGACCATTTCGGCCTTCGCGTATGTGCCCAACAACATCACTCGCAACGGCAAGTTCCCTGCCATTGTTTACATTCACGGCGGGCCAACCGGCCAATTCGTTAACTCGTTCAATCGCGCGATTCAGTACTTGGTGAATCAGGGCTATCTCGTTATCGCCCCGAATTTCCGCGGTTCCACCGGGTATGGCAAAGAGTTCATGCGCGCCAACTATCGCGACGAGGGCGGCGGCGACTTGAACGACATTGTCGATGCTGCCCAATGGATCGCGAAGAGCGGATTCGTCGATCCCAAGAAGCTGGTTTCCATGGGTGGCAGCTATGGCGGCTACCTTACCATGATGGCGCTCACCAAGTATCCCGATATGTGGGGCGCGGGCGTCGCCATCGTACCCTACACGAATTGGTTCACGGAGCTCGCCACCGAAGACCCCGCCCTTCGCGCCTACGACATCTCCATCATGGGCGACCCTGTGGAGAACAAGGCGCTCTACGAAGACCGCTCACCCGTCAACTTCATCGATCGCATCAAGGCGCCACTCCTGTTGATTGCCGGCGGCAATGACGTGCGCGACCCGCGTGGCGAGTCAGAGCAGGTCGCGGCGGCCATCAAGAAAAATGGCGGATTTGTTCAGCTCAAGATTTACGAGAACGAGGGCCACCAGTTCTCCCGCATCGAAGACCAGATCGACGAGTACCAGCGCGTCTCCGATTTCCTGAAGGTGCGCGTGCCCTCGCCCGGCTGCGGCTGCTCAATCTACGAGTAGCATGAGTGCAACAGTTGCGTAGTTTGTTAACTGATATTTTTCTTGTACGCGACGATCGCCGCGACCAGTCCTGGAATGTCGAACTTCTTGGCTTCGATATCGACTGGCAATCCAAATTCGCGCAGCGTTGCCGAAGTCACCGGGCCAATCGATGCGCTATGAATTCCGCAGTTCGGCGCGCGCTTCTTCAGTGCCGCTCGCGCACCGCGAATTCCCAAAAGGCTGACGAAGTTCTTCACCGTCGAAGAACTGGTGAACGTAATCGCATGCGGCTTGCGCTTGCCTGACAAGGCCGCTTGCAATCGCGCCTTCGACCGCTTGGGAACAACCGTTTCGTACGCCTCGATTACGTCGACAGTCGCACCAGCATTACGCAATTCCCGCGGAATCACATCACGCGCGACTTTGGCGCGCACCAGCAGCACGCGCTTCCCTTTTACCCGCTTGTGCAGCGAGGCGACAACCGACTCAGCGACGTATTCCTTCGGCGTGACCGTCACTGCGAGTCCATGTTTCTCGATGGCCTTCTTCGTCGCCGGACCAATCGCAGCCATCCTCAGGTGCGCGAGCGCCGAGTGGTCGATCCGGTATTCTTCCATGCGCTCAAACAGCGAATCCACGCCGTTCACGCTGGTGAGAATCAGCCAGTCGTAGTTGGCAAGATTGTGCAGCACCGTATCCAGCGCGGCGAACGACGAAGGCTTGCGGATTTCGATGAAGGGAATCTCGATGACCTGACAACCAAGCTCTCTCAGCGTGGACGAAAGCGTGCCTGCCTGTTTCCTGGCGCGCGACACCAGCACGCGACAACCGGAAAGTGGTTTCGCCTTCGCCATAGATTACGGTTGCTGAGGCGCTGCTGCTGTCGCGCCATAAACGTCTTCGAGGATCTTGTTCGCTCCACGTTGGAGCAGTGTGTTGCCGACTAGCTCGCCGAGCACAACTGGATCAGTTCCGCTCTGCTGCTCGCGGAGAACTTCAGACCCATCTGGACGCGCAACAACTCCCGTAAGCAGCAGATTGCCATCTTTCATCTGGGCGAACGCGCCGATTGGAACCTGACATCCGCCACCGAGTTTGTTCAGCAGCGTCCGCTCGCAGATGGTCGCCGCACGAGCGTCGGCATCGTTAAGGAACGCGAGATGTTCGCGCATCTCCACATCACCTTCGCGGATCTCGATGCCAAGCGCTCCTTGTCCCGCTGCAGGACACATGAAGTCTTCCGAAAGATACTCCTTGATCAGTTGCGTCTTGCCAAGGCGTGTCAATCCAGCAGCCGCGAGAATAATGCCGTCGTATTCGCCTTCTTCCAGCTTGCGCACACGCGTGTCGACGTTGCCGCGCAAGGGATGAACCACGAGGTCAGGACGGAACGCCTTCAATTGTGCCTGTCGCCTTAAGCTGCTGGTTCCCACCTTCGCGCCTTTTGGCAAAGCATCGAGGCAGTCGAACTGGACCGACAGAAACACATCGTGAGGATTCACGCGTTCAGTGATGGCAACAAGCTCGAAACCGGGAGGAAGTTCGGTCGGCAAATCCTTCAGGCTGTGCACCGCGAGATCGACGCGGCCTTCGGCCAATGCGTCTTCAATCTCTTTGGTGAACATACCCTTGGTGCCGACTTGCGCAAGAGCAACATCGAGAATCTTGTCGCCAGTGGTCTTGATGATCTCCAACTCCACTTCGTGGCCGCGTTCGCGCAACAGAGTAGAAATGTGGTTGGCTTGCCAGAGCGCCAGTTGTGAGCCGCGGGAGCCAATTCTGAGGCGCGCCATCAGCGTCGTCCTCCGGATTTCGCGCTCAGCGATGATTCTTCGTCGGCCTCAGCCTTCCGAGCGTCGCGCAGATTGAAGAGCTTGCGGACCAGGTCGATGACCGTCGTGGATTCCGATGATTCACGCGCCGCGCTCTTAAGGGTAGTAATCGGTGTATGCATGATTTTGTTGATGATGCCTCGGGAAAGCGCCTCGACGGCAAGCTCCTGCTCCGGAGTCATGGTGCCCAATCGTCCGCGCACGCGGTCGATTTCGGCCTGGCGAACGGTCTCAAGATGTTCCTGTAGCGAGACGATGGTCGGAACCACATCGAGCGTTTGCAGGCGCGCCTGGAACTTATCGACCTCCAATTGCACGATGGCCTCAGCGCGGTCGGCCTCGACGCGGCGGTCGGAAATGTGTGACGCCACGACCTGCTGCAAGTCGTCGATGTCGTACACGAAGATGCCGTCAAGCTTATTCATCTCCGGATCGACGTCGCGCGGTACGGCGATGTCGATGAAGAACATCGGGCGGTTCTTGCGACGGCTCAGGAACTTCTCACCATGCTCTTTGCGGAAGATGGTGTGCGGCGCGCCCGTGGAGGTGATAACGATGTCGGCGCGATCGACCGTGTCGTAGAGCTGCTCGAAGACGATGGCTTCGCCATTGAACTTCTTGGCCAACGCGGCGGCGCGCTCGTAGGTGCGGTTGCCGACGTAGATCTTGGTTGCGCCATGCGCCAGCAGGTGACGCGCGGCGAGTTCGCACATTTTACCCGCGCCGACGAGGTAGACAGTCTTGCCTTCGAGATTGCCGAAGATTTTCTTGGCGAGATCCACGGCGACGGAAGCGATCGAGACGGCCGACATCGCGATAGCAGTCTCGGTGCGTACTCGTTTGGCGACGGCAAAGGCGCGGGAATAGAGTGCATCGAGCTGCGAGTTCACCGCTCCGACGGCGCGCGCGGTGGCGTAAGCTTCTTTGACCTGGCCCAGAATTTGCGGCTCGCCGACGACCATTGAGTCAAGGCTCGAAGCCACGCGGAAGACATGGCGCACGGCATCGCGCTCGCGGTACTCGTATAGATACTTGCGATACGGCTGCGGATCGAAGCCGTAGACTTTTTCGAGACAGCCCTGAAGATCGGCGTTGCCGTTACTGGTGCGGGCGATGACTTCCACCCGGTTGCACGTGGAAACGATCATCGCCTCTTCAATGCCGGGCTGAGACGCAAGAATCTTTACCGCCTCGGGCAGGCGCGCTTCGGAGATAGCAAACTGCTCTCGCACTTCCACGGGTGCGGTCTGGTGGTTCACGCCAATGACAATCAAGTTCATAGCGGCGGAAACTGATGTACCCGGCTAAAGCTGTTGGCGGCCCATACTCCGAGCGCAATGACGAATGCGCAAGTCGCGAGTAACGCCGCGCGACGGCCGCGCCAGCCTGAATTCCAACGCGTGTACAAGAGCAGCATGTACACGATCCACATGATGAATGACAGCAAGATCTTGGGATCGGCGAAGAACAGCGGCCCGTATTTCTCAATTGCCAGGACTGAGCCGGCAATGAGCCCGAATGTCATGAAGGGGAAACCGAAGAGCAGTGACTTGTAGCCGATGTCGTCAATGGTCTCGAGCGGCGGCAACTTCGACAGCAATCCATCGACCGACTTGGCTTTCAGTGCCCGCTCCTGCATCAGGTAGAGCAGGCTCGCTCCAAAACTGAGGAACAGTCCAGCGTAACCGGTGAAGATCATCACCACGTGCACGAAGATCCAACTGCTGCGCAAGGTTTGTGAAGCGAACGTCACCGGCTGCTGGCCAATGGCTGAAGTAAAAGTCAACAGAAAGACGATCGGGAAAATGACAATGCCCGGAGAGGTTGTGCGGTATCCGACAAAGAAAATGAAGAACACGACCATGGCCACGAAGGCCAGCAGCGACTCCGAATACTGAATGGAAACCCAGGAGAGGTGGCCGACCAAGACCGTCGATTCGACCAGAGACACGAAATGAAAAATGAGGCCAAAGCCGACGGCCGGTTCCACGAACTTGGCCAGAAGATTGCCCCGTTTGCCCAGCAGAAGCAGGGAGTAGAGCAATCCTACGGCGTAGAAAGCCACCGCGACTCGCAGCCAGACTAAAGGCATAAACCCCACAGACCCGTAAAGATAGGTCTCATATCGTTCCTGTAAGACCCAGTATAAACAGGAAGGCGGCAGGGCCGAGTGCCCTTATCACATCGGGGTGTGACTTTCGTCACAAGAGCATGGGTCTGCTTGAAACGGCGCTCTAGCTCGGATAGTGGAAAGTCACGATGTGCTGCGAAGCGATGGTGACGCCGTCTTTGGACGCCGGACGGAAATGCCACTGACGCAAGGTGGCCAGAACCCGGTCCTCAATGCCGTAGCCGATGCCGTGCATCAACTTGAGCGCGACAACGTTTCCCTGTTCGTCGATAGTCACCTCGACGGTCACGTCTCCCTGCACTCCCGGCGGCAGATCGGCGCGAGAGACAGCAGGATCGGGAAAAACCTGGGGCAGCGCGGGAATGATCTCGTCTCCGGTTAGAGGTGCTCCTGGAACCCGCATGCCATAAGGCGAACCAGCGTGCGCGGTTTGGTCGAGTTTTGAGGTCTCGCTGCCCTGAACGTCTTCGCGCGTGTCAGGAGCCGGTTGCTTCGGGAGAGGAGTTTTTAGCACTGAAGCGTGTAGGTCAAGCTCGGGTTTCGGAGGCGGCGGCTGTTTTGCACGCTCGAGGCCAACGGGAGCGAGGTAGATGACGCCGCTTCCCGAAGAGTTCGGCGCTCCGAGAGCAACGTCGTGCGGGATATCCAGGCTCGAACCGAAATGATGAGTGAGTACCAGCACGATGGCAACGTGAGCCGCGAAAGAGCCGAACTGCGACAGATCCCATCGCTTGCGGCCAGACGGCGTCAGTTCTGCGAACACGAGTACCTCACCCACAGACAGTTTAGCCCGAGTCTGGGGATTTGACTCGGCTGAAGTGGAGAGGTGAGCTTCGTTCTTTCAGTCGATGCCGATGGACTGGAGCAGCGAAACGAGGCTTTCGGCATCAACGGTCAAGCGTCGTCCATGGTGGAGCATGTCGGGGATTTCGTCGAAACCTTGCAGGAGCCGGAGCTTTGCCGCGGCGTACTGCTCGGGTTCGCTGAGCGTGCGGCCGTGTTCGGCCGCGTAGGCGTCCAAGGCGCCCGACGGAACAAAGACGCTCACGGCAAAGATTGACTTGCGGTCGGCACTGGCGTCGAAGATGAATTCCGCGGAAGGAGCGAGCGGATCCGTTGCCAGCGCGGCACGATGGCCTACGAAATAGTATTCGTAAACGTATCCGGTTTGCGCTGTATAGGTTTTGACACGACGAACGGTCATGATGGTCTCGACGCAGCGATTGTAACTCGCGTCGCGCGCTACTCGGTCGGGCGTTCGCGGAGTCGAGCAGCCGCTGCTTCGGGACTCACGGGCGATGCATACACCTCCTTGAAGGTGTAGGACTTCGCCCTGGGACCAAGGATGGGAAGTATCTCGATGTGCCAGTGGTAGTCGTCTTCGATGGTCTTCCAGTAACCGAGGGTCTCGGACCTGTGCAGCGTGTTGGGCGAAGTGTGCAGCACCATGTGGAAGCCGTCGGCGATGGTACGGATGCGGAAGAGAGTGCGTCGCAGCAGCGCCGCAAGATCGCGGATGGCGCCCGATTTTGTTGCCACGCGCTCGAAGTAGGCTTCGTGAACGCGTGGCGCAATCCACGTTTCATACGGTGTGCGCGAGGCGTACGGGCAGGAGACGAGGTAGTCGCCGCGGACCTCGACGACACGTTTGTTCTGGGACAACTCCTGCGCAAAGATGTCGCAGAATACGCAGCGCTCTTTCACTCTGTAATGCTCGCGGGCGGCGCGCAGCTCGTACAACACACGGCGCGGAACGAAGGTAGTGGCCACGATCTCGGTCGAAGGATGATCGAATTCCTGCCCTGAATGTGCACCGAAATTCTTGATGACGCTTACGTATTTGAAGCGAGCGTCTTTCTTCAAGTCAACAATACGCTGCGCGCATAGCGTCAGATACTGCTCGATTTCGCGGTCATCGGCGTTCCATAGCTGACGGTCGTGACGAGCATTCTCGATGATGACCTCGTGCGCGCCAACGGGCTGCATGGTGTCATAGAGACCGTTGCCGGCGCGGCCGGGGTCGCCCTCAACACGGTAAATGGGGTTAGGATGCACGACGGCGCGCGACGACCAGGGATTGCCGTTCACGGTCGGTAACGACGCGACGACCTGAAGCTGGGTGCCCGACTCGGGGCAAAAAGGACAGAGATAATCGTTGCCGCGTTCCGGCTCGGGCTCGTCAGCGGTGATGACCCACGACCGGGTGATGGGATCCTTGCGCAGCTCCATTGTCCTGATACTTTACGTGGTTGACGGGCGGACGGGCAAACCGCAATTTTCGCTGCGTCGGATTTGATTTTCGCGGAGTGAACAGAATGGTGCAGTAGCTGTGGATTCTTCAAGGCGTAACCACTCGCCGTTTGCAACTTGGTAAAATCGAGCTGTGACGCGTCCCATCCGCCTGATCGCCATTGACCTTGACGGCACCTTACTGAATTCTAAAGTCGAACTTTCCGATGAAAACCGCGATGCATTACGTCGCGCCAACGAAGCCGGCGTCGAGATTGTGCTGGGCACAGGACGGCGGCATGATTTCGCCCTGCCGATAGCAGAGTCGCTGGGATTCGAGCTGTGGATGTTTAGCTCCAACGGCGCAGTCACGCGGTCGACGCGGGGCGAGACGTTTCATCGCGATTTCTTGCCTAAAGAAACGGCCACCAAATTGGCGCAGTCGATGCGAAAGTATCGCAACTATATGGTGCTGACATTCGATCGAGTTGGAATGGGCGCCATCGTGTGTGAGAACCACGATAAGTTGTACGGGGTGATTCAGCGCTGGATGGAGAAGAACGCTCCATTTATCGAATACGTCAGCCCGATTGAAGATGCGCTGATCGAAGACCCGATCCAGGCGATGTTTTGTGGACCGGTCGAGCTGATGGATCGCGCGCAGGAAGAGCTGGCGCAATCCGATTTCAGGCAGGAGTTCACGGCGGTGCGCACCCAGTATGACTATCGCAACTTATGCATCGTGGACCTCCTCAACGCGGGATGTTCGAAGGGACATGCGTTGGAGCGCTGGGCCAAACATCGGGGGTTCGACCGCAGCGAGGTCATGGCCATCGGCGACAACTATAATGACGTGGAAATGTTGACTTATGCGGGGCATCCCGTAATCATGGGAAACGCCTGCGAAGAGCTGAAGCAGAATGGCTGGACAGTGACGCTGCACCATGATGAGCACGGCGTGGCGGCGACCATCGAGCAAGTACTCGAAACGAATGCGGCGATTTTGAATGCGTAGAGCTATTCAACTCGGATTGCTGTTGGCGCTGGCGGCGACGCAGTTACCCGCGGCCGAGATGGCGAACCTGCGTAACGGGTTCAGTATTCGGCACGAGTCGCGTGAAGTGAGAGGCGACACAACTCGCCTGTATGTGGGCGGCGATGGATACGTGGATGTCGCCACGGCGGACATCGAGAGCTTTGCGCCGGCACCTCCGGAACTAACCAGCAGCGGCGCAGTTACTCCGGCCGCGAAGAATCTCACGGACATCATCAGCAGCGCAAGCGCGAGCAGCCAGATCGACGCCGACTTCATTGCCAGCGTGATTCGGGCGGAGAGCGGCAACGATCCTCACGCTGTCTCACGCAAGGGCGCGCAAGGGCTGATGCAGCTCATGCCGCAAACTGCTAAGACGCTGGGGGTCGAGGACAGCTTCGATCCGAGCGAAAACGTGGAGGGCGGCGTACGGTATCTGCGAACCTTGCTGCTGCAATACAACGGCGACGCCGCCAAAGCACTAGCGGCGTATAACGCCGGTCCCCAGCGAGTGCAGCAATACAAGGGCGTTCCTCCGTATGCCGAGACGCACGCTTACGTGGCGCGGGTGATTACCGACTACAACCGGAAGAAAGTCGCGGAGTCGCGGCAGCAAAGCCACGCTGTCACGACGACGCATAAGGCGATGGCGTCGGCTGACGCGAACCCAATAGGCGGAGGCAAGTAGCTTCCTCAGTTTGACCCTTCCCACACCGTCATTTACTTTTGAGCTTACGCAGGCGCGGTAGAAGGGCTGTCGCAGCTCGCCGGTTTTCATTCATGAACAAAAAGCGGACCCTGGCAACGGTGATCGTTCTGGCAGTTCTCTGCCTGCTGATCTATTTCCAGGTACGGACCTGGAGAAGGTTCGACTGGGCTGCCTTCTGGAACCAAACCCACCACATTCACTGGATCGGCATTGCTGGGGGTATTGGTTTTACTTATCTGACGGTTTATTTGCGTGCGGTTCGCTGGCGGATTTTCCTGAAGCCCATACGCAAAACCACTGCAACTGCCTTGCTGGGCCCGCAGTTCGTGGGGTTCACCGCACTGGCATTGCTGGGGCGGGCGGGCGAAGTGGTGCGTCCCTACCTGATTGCGAAGAAAGAGAACGTCACGCTTACGTCGCAACTCGGAGTCTGGACGGTGGAGCGCATCTTCGATATGGGTGCTTTCGCGGTGATGCTTTCGCTGAGCTTCCTGTCGCCCGAACTCCGTTCGCTTGCGTTTTACGGCCGGTTGCGATTGGCCGCGGTGGCGCTGTTGATTTTGATTGGCGGACTCGTAGTCGTCGCTCTGGCCCTGCATCAGGCGGGCGATCGGATCGCCAATTCCCTGGCCGGCCTTTTCACCAACTTCGCGCCCCGGTTTGCTCATCACTTGCGAGAGAAGCTGCTTGCGTTCAGCGAAGGTTTACAGACCATCCACGATGTAAGTTCGGCGGTGCAACTGGCTGCGATCTCCATCGTCATTTGGATGGTCGTCGCGCTGGCCTATATCTCGATTACCCACGCGTATCCGTCGCCAATTGGCGATCTAAGTTTGCCGCAGATCATCATCCTGATGGGTTCGAGCATGGTGGGCTCTTTGCTGCAGTTGCCGGCGGTCGGCGGAGGATCGCAGTTGGCGGCAATCGGTATGTTGCATGCGGGCTTCGGAGCGAGCGAAGAGCTGTCAGTGAGTTGCGGCATGCTGATCTGGGTGTGCACGTTCATGTCGGTAATTCCCGTAGGGCTGGCACTGGCACACCGGGAACGACTTTCGCTGCGCGCAGTGGCTGCGGCGGAGGAAAAGGAAGCGGCCGCCCTAGCAGAGTAGGAGCAGCGGTCGAGTGCGTTTTTCCCCTGTTACAATCGACCTGCGGGTCTATTTCGCCCGCTTTTTCTCACATCCATGAAGTGTCCGTTCTGCGGTTTTGAAAACGACAAGGTGGTCGATTCGCGCGAAAGCAAAGAAGGCGAATCGATTCGCCGGCGGCGCGAATGCCTGAAGTGCGAGAAGCGCTTCACTACCTACGAGCGCATCGATGAAATCCCCTACATGGTCATCAAGAAAGATGGCCGGCGCGAGAAGTTCGAGCGGCAGAAAGTGCTCAACGGCCTGTTACGGGCGTGCGAGAAGCGGCCGGTGTCGATGAGCAAGCTGGAGCAGATCGTGAACGACACCGAGGGGTTAGTGGTGGATTCGGCGGAACGCGAGCGCACGGCGAGCGAGATCGGCGAGCTGATTATGAATCGGCTGAAGCGTATCGATAAGGTAGCGTATGTAAGGTTCGCCTCCGTGTACTTGGATTTCAAAGATGTGCGAGAGTTCATGGAAGAGTTGAAAGAATTGCTGGATACGAAAGAAAATACAGCCACTAAATCAAAGACAGTTAATTAAGCGACGAGCACACGAGAGAGCATGGCATACATAGTTACGTTGATCCCCGGAGATGGAATCGGACCCGAAGTCGTCAAGGCGGCGGTCCGAATTCTGGAAGCGACTGACATTAAATTTGAGTGGGAGAGCTTCGCCGCTGGCGCCGAAGCCTTCGCCAAGTATCAGGAGTACATCCCGAAAGAGTTGACGCAGTCCATAGAGCGGACGCACCTCGGATTAAAGGGGCCGGTGACGACTCCGGTGGGCGGCGGGTTCTCGAGCATCAACGTGGCCCTGCGCAAGCAGTTCGAGTTGTACGCGAACTTCCGACCGATTATTAACCTGCCGGGCGTGCCCACCAAGTATCCGGACGTCGATTTGATCGTGGTGCGTGAGAACACCGAGGGGCTGTACTCGGGCATCGAGCACGAAGTAGTACCGGGCGTCGTGGAGAGCCTAAAGATCATTACTGAGAAGGCGTCCACGCGCATCTCCAAGTTCGCCTTCGAATACGCGCGCAAGTTCAAGCGCAAAAAGATCCACGCCATTCACAAAGCCAACATCATGAAGATGTCCGATGGCCTGTTCATCAAGTGTTCGCGCACGGTGTCGCGCGGGTATCCGGAGATCACCTACGGCGAGCACATTGTGGACAACACCTGCATGCAGCTGGTGATGAATCCGTACCAGTACGATGTGCTGCTGCTGGAAAATCTTTACGGCGACATCATCTCGGACTTGTGCTCGGCGTTTGTGGGCGGACTGGGACTGGTTGCCGGCGCGAACTTCGGACTCGACTGCGCGATCTTCGAAGCGGTACACGGCTCGGCCCCCGACATCGCGGGCAAAGACATGGCGAACCCTACGGCAGTGCTGCGCTCGGGCGTGCTGATGCTGCATCACCTGGGCGAGCATGATGCGGCGAACCATATCAACGCCGCCCTCGCGCACGTTTACACCGAGAAAAAGCATGTAACGCGCGATGTGGGCGGGACGGCGAGTACCACCGAGTTCGCTGATGCAGTGATTGAAGCGCTGCAGACGGTTCCGGTACCGACTCCGGTGGCGAAAGAAGCAGAACTTTAGCACTCTACAAGTTCATTTCAGGGCTCTTTCATGATTGGCTTTCGTGGGCAAGTTCTCGTAGCGGCAATTTCCCTTCTGTTGTTCAGTGCAAGCTGTAGCAAACCCGCCGCTCCCACGGCAGCTCCGGCTCAAGCAGTTGCAGCCACTCCGATCGATCCCGCGACGTCTGCATCGGTCAGCGGAGTTGTCCACTTCGCCGGGCCGGTTCCCGCTGCGCAAAAGATCGACATGTCGGCAGACTCTGGATGCAAGGGCCAGAACCAGTCCGAGGTTGTGGTGGCAAACAACGGACGCCTGGCCAACGTGCTGGTTTATGTGAAGGATGGCCTCGAAGGCCACAGGTTCGCCTCTCCGGCAGAAAAGGTAACCATCGCGCAACAGGGTTGCCGCTATGTTCCCCACGTGGCGGCGGTAATGGTCGGACAGCCGGTTGAATTTCTCGACAACGACGACACGCTGCACAACATCCATCCCATGCCGAAAAACAACCCGGAGTGGAACCAGTCGCAGATGCCGAACGGCAGCCAGTTTGCGCGCAGCTTCACTACGGCGGAAATAATGATTCCGGTCAAGTGCAACCAGCATCCATGGATGAAGATGTACTTGAACGTGCTCGGCAATCCGTTTTATGCGGTGACCGGCAAGGACGGGAGTTTTGAGCTCAAAGGCCTGCCCCCCGGGACTTATACGATCGCTGCGGTGCATGAGAAGTATGGCGAGCAGGAGATGAAAATCACGGTTGGGCCCAAGGACAATAAGCAAGACGTAACTTTTAATTTCCGTCCGTAAGAGGAGGTCGCATGGCTCCACTCGATGCCCCAATCGCCGAAGAAGGATTCCTCGTTACCTATTTTTTGACTGTCGCCGACCAAGCGAAATCCAAGGAGTTCTATGCCGGCGTGCTTGGCGGGAAAGTGGTCAGCGACGCGGACCCCAGCTATATCAAGCTGGCCAACTCGTGGATCATCCTCAATGGCGGCGGCGGCCCAACGCCCGACAAGCCTGAAGTATTTCTAGAGACGCCCCCCGATCTCAACCGCGTGAGCAGCTTTCTGAACCTGCGGGTGGCCGACGTTTGGGCTTGTTACCGGCAGTGGCAGGCAAAGGGGGCACAGTTCTTAACTGAGCCGCTCGACAACCCGCTCGACAATCATGGGCACGAAACCAGGTGTTACATGCGTGATCCGGACGGGTACTTGATCGAGGTCGCGCAGTATACACAAGCTGCGATCGAAAATTTCAAGAGGTATCAGGCAGCCGCGGATAAATCGCCGAAGTAAGTCGCACGAAGCGGTGCCAGTCGCGCTAACCCGTTTGATACAATACCGCTACGACCGGCCTGTCGAGGATGAGGTCCGGCCGTAGAGCAACTTCGCAGCGCACATTTTCCTAGAGCAAATATCCAACTGGACTTTGGTTCGGCAGGCGCCAGATAGGGTCGCGCGAACCCGGCATTGACAGGAGCTGGTTCTGACCTCGGGCACGATTCCGTACAACCAGGCACACCATCGCTTCGCGGTGTTTCTCGCAGGCGCGACGCTGGTGCTCATCGTTCTGGGCGCATTGGTTACCAGCAACGATGCCGGACTGTCTGTGCCAGACTGGCCAACGTCGTTCGGTTCGCTGTACAAGATTCCCCCGATGGTCGGAGGTGTGAAGTACGAGCACGGCCATCGTATGTTTGCCGAGTTCATTGGCTTGGTGATTATCGCGATGGCGATATGGACGCAGCGGGTGGAACAGCGCAGATGGATGAAGGTTCTGGGCTGGATTGCACTGGCAGCAGTCATCGGACAGGGCGTGCTGGGCGGGATCACCGTACTGTTCTACCTGCCATGGGCGATCTCGACCGCGCATGCCACGCTGGCACAGACGATTTTCTGCGTGGTAACAGCGATGGCGCTCTTCACTGGCAAGTCCTGGTTACAGGATGCTGACCCGATCGCGGAACAAGGGCTTAAGCCTAGTACTCCAGCTCTGACGGCGATCACGGCTGGGTGCGTGTGGGTGCAGCTAATCTTGGGCGCAGCGTTTCGACACTCCGGAATCAAGCTTCTGCCGCACCTGATTGGGGCGTGCGTAGTGACGGCCATGCTTTGCTGGACGGTAGTACGCGTTCTCTCGCGCTACGGCAAAGTGGCTCAATTGCGCAAGCCGGCACAAACCGTGCTCGCGTTGCTCATGATTCAACTCGGATTGGGATTTTTCGCCTACCTCACCCGCTTGCAGTGGGGCAAGGACGCAGTTCAGCCTATGGCCAGCATGATTATCGGCACCGTGTCCCACGTCGCGGGAGGCGCGCTGGTGTTGGCCACAAGCGTGATTCTGGCGATCCAGACGCGTCGCATGATTACAGTCAATGCTCCAGTAGCTGTCGTGACCCACTCACCCCGAAAGGCCGTCACCGCATGAGCACAGCAACGCAGCCATTGGCCATTCCACGGGTCGGCATTGCCGGACTGGCGCGCGAATATTCGGTGCTGGTGAAAGCACGGGTCACCACACTGATCGTCATGACGGCGTGGTGCGGCGCTTTTTTTGCCGCTGCCAAATCGGGGCTTCCTTCACTGTCGTGGACTGTGTTCAACGCGCTGCTCGGCATCGGCCTGGTGAGCGGCGGAACAGCCGCGATCAACGAAGTGATGGAGCGCGACCTGGATGCGCGCATGCGTCGCACGGCAATTCGTCCGCTGGTGACGGGAGCCCTGAGCGTCGTGCATGCCTCGATCGTCGCGTTCGGGATGACCATCGGCGGAATAATTTATCTGTGGCTGACTACGAACTGGCAGACGGCACTACTGACCGGGCTGACGTCGGCGAGTTACCTGCTGGTCTACACGCCGATGAAGCAAGTGCATCCTATCTGCACATTTCTCGGCGCGTTTCCCGGCGCGATGCCTCCGCTGCTTGGATGGGTTGCGATTCGCGGCCGTATCGATCCCGAAGCCATCGTATTGTTCGCCATCATGTTCTTCTGGCAGTTCCCTCACTTTCACTCGATCGCGTGGCTCTATCGCGAAGACTATGAGAACGCCGGCGTGCGCATGCTGCCAGTAGTAGAGAGCGACGGCCGCTCGACCATCCGGGCGATCTTGCTCTACTCGCTGGCGCTGGTTCCGGTGACACTCGCTCCCACTCTGATGGGGATGACCGGCTGGCCCTACTTCGCGGGAGCACTTTTGCTGGGCTTCGGGCTGCTGTGGTTCAGTCTGCGCATGTGGACGATGAGGCTGGCGCCGGTTGTTGGCAAGTCGAAAGTGCGCGCGCGTCATTTGCTGCAAGCGTCCGTGATCTACCTGCCGCTGCTGTTTGCGCTCATGATGCTTAACCGCACGGCATAGAATAGAAGTATTGTGAATCCCAGGACCGCGATACCCGAAACCGAAGAAGAACCCACCCCGGTCGAGCACGGCTCGGGGGCGCCACCCGTCATTCAACTGCAGGACTTGCGGCACCAGTACGGGGACCGGACGGCGCTGGCGGGTGTGTCGTTTGATGTACGTCCGGCGGAGATCTTCGGTCTGCTCGGTCCCAATGGCAGCGGCAAGACCACGACATTCCGCATTCTTTCGACGCTGATGGTTCCCACGGGCGGGCGAGCGCTCATCATGGGGCACGACGTCGCCAAGGAGCCGGGCCGCGTACGCAGCCTGATCGGCGTGGTATTCCAGGAACAGAGCATCGACGTAAAGCTGTCGGCTGAAGAGAACCTGATGCTGATCGGCCATGTTTATGGACTGCATGGAGCAGCGCTGAAATCGCGCGTTGCCGAGATGCTAGGTCGCGTCGGACTGGCCGATAGGGCAAACGAAAAGGCCGAGAATTTTTCCGGTGGCATGAAGCGCCGCTTGGAACTTGCAAAGGGACTCTTGCACCATCCGTCGGTGCTCTTGCTGGATGAGCCGACGACCGGGCTCGATCCGGGCGCGCGCCGCGACTTGTGGCAGTACCTCCAGATTCTGCGCGACGACGAAAATGTTTCCGTGCTGGTCACTACGCACCTCATGGAAGAGGCCGAACGCTGTGACCGCCTGGCGATTTACGCCGAAGGCAACGTGGTTGCTCTGGGGACTCCGTCGGAGTTGAAGAGCGAGATCGGCGGCGACGTGATTCTGCTAGAGGCAGCCGAGCCGGACGCGTTGGCGCAGCACATCGAGCAGCGCTTCGGACTGCAGGCTGCAGTGATCGACAACAAAGTGCGGCTAGAAATTGAGAACGGCCACCGCTTCGTGACCGATGTCGTGGAAGCGTTCCCGGGCGAAATCGAGGGCGTTTCCGTGCACAAGCCAAGTTTGGAAGATGTGTTCATCCGGCGGACGGGCCATCGCTTCTGGACTGAGCAAGAAGAGGCGGAGAAGTAATGGCGACTCGAACCGCAACATTACCGGCAACCGGACTCGCCGCTCCTGCGCGAGTGGGAATCGTGCTTCCCTCCATTTCTCTCTGGTGGCGCGAGATTGTGCGCTTCTACCGGCAACGCAGCCGAGTGGTCGGCGTCATCGCTTCGCCACTGCTATTCTGGGTCGTGATTGGCTCGGGCTTCGGCACGTCGTTTCGCTCTAGCGGAGCGGGCGGACAGCATTACCTCAACTACTTCTTCCCCGGCGCTCTAATCATGATCGTGCTGTTCACCGCCATCTTCACCATGATGTCGGTAATCGAAGACCGCAAAGAAGGATTCCTGCTCTCGGTGTTGGTCGCGCCCGTCAGCCGCTCGGTGATCGTGCTCGGCAAGGTGCTCGGCGGAGCGACGCTGGCAACCTTTCAGGGAATGATCTTCCTCGTCTTTGCGCCTCTGTTGGGGATCCATTTCACGCTGGTGAGCCTCGCGCTGACAATTTTGGTCATCTTCCTGGTGGCATTTTCGCTGACCGCGCTGGGCTTCATCATCGCCTGGCCGATGGATTCAACCGGCGGATTCCACGCGGTCATCAACCTTTTTCTGATTCCGTTGTGGCTGTTGTCGGGGTCGATGTTTCCACTGTCGGGAGCGTCGGTGTGGATCCGCGCCATCATGCGCATGAATCCTCTGACCTACGGTACAGACGCGCTCCGTATGCTGCTGTATCCGGGAGAGCTCGCCACCATCCTGCCACTGGGAACTAACGTGGTAGTCCTGACGTCGTTTGCCCTGGTGATGTTCAGCTTGTGCTTCCTGGTCGCAAATCGTCGTACAACCAAGCCCGCAGCGTAGGATGATGCAAATTTCGCCAACCTTTTTCCCTGCCATGAATGCGTTTCTCAACGGCGCGAGCGCCGTGCTCATCGGCTCGGGTTATTACTTCATTAGAAATGGCCGTCGCGAAGCCCACAAGCGGATGATGCTGGCGGCGTTCGTTACCTCAACACTCTTTCTGATTTCGTACCTGTATTACCACATCGTGCTGCGCGCCGGCGTCACGCATTTTCGCGGCGAGGGACTGTCGCGGCCGGTGTACTTCACCATCCTGATTTCGCACACGTTTCTCGCGGTCGTCGTGGTGCCGTTTATCCTGGTCACGCTGTACCGTGCGCTCAAGGGCAATTTTGGGCGGCACAGGGCGATTGCGCGTTATACGTTTCCCATCTGGATGTACGTGTCAGTCACGGGCGTGGTGATTTACGTCATGCTGTACAAGATTTTCGCGAAGTAGCTACCGGCCGGTTTCTGATATTCTTTGCAGTTCATTCCATCCCCCGCAGTACATAGGAGCGGTTCTCATGGCACGAGGCGTTAATAAGGTGATTCTGCTGGGCAACCTGGGCAAGGACCCGGAAGTGAAGTACACTCCCAGCGGCATGGCTATCGCCAGCTTTTCTCTGGCCACCACCGATAAGGTCAAGGACAAAGACGGTAACTGGCAGGACCGGACCGAATGGCACAACATCAAGGCCTTCGCGCGAACCGCAGAAATTGCCGGCGAGTACCTGAAGAAAGGCCGTACCGTTTACATCGAAGGCCGCATCCACAACGATTCGTGGGACGATAAGGAAACCGGCCAGAAGAAGTACCGCACTGAGATTATCGTCAACGAGCTGATCTTGGTGGGCGGACAGCGTGAGGGCGGCGAAGGCGGAGGCGGCTACAGCGGTGGACGAGGCGGCGGCGCGAAATCTGCCAATAACTTTGACCAACGCACACCGGAACACGAAGAAGCTCCAGCGCACAGCAGCGGCGAGATTACAGACGAAGACATACCGTTTTAAAGGATATCAGTTCTTAGCTTTTAACCATGGAATGCCGAGGAGCTGCTAATCCATGTTGCGCAAAAATATCAGGGACCTCTGAAGACTCGATTTCGCCACGCCTCTCACGAATGAGTGATTTAGCGAACCCTTGTCTCTTCGAGGTCCCCTTGCGCCACTTCGTCTGAAACATAAATTACAAGCTTGGAGCCTGGGCCACTATAGGGTGAAGCCCGTATTCCCAATATCAAAAAACCGCAGATCTAAGCCGCCTGCTAAATATCGCCTCGGAAGTGAATTTGAATGGCCGCTCTGAATCGCCACGGACATTTCCGGCATCAGAAGTGCGATGGCACGCACGATAGTTTACTGGGGGAGTACTGGGCTCATCGCTGTGATGGCGTTGCTTTCCGCGGCGATTTATCTGTCGGGAAATCCGCAGGCTGTCGAGGGATTCGCGCGCGTGGGATATCCACAGCAATTGCGGGTGCTGCTGGGTATAGCGAAACCCCTGGGAGCGATTGCGCTGCTGGTTCCGGGATGGCCTCGATTGAAAGAATGGGCCTATGCCGGATTCACCTTTGCTTGGATCGCGGCGATTGTTGCGCATTACCTCGCTGGTGAGCGCGCAACAGCGGCTGAGCCGGTGGTGCTCCTCGGGCTGCTCGCGATTTCGCACGTTACGCGGCCTTCCAGCCGGCGGTTGGCAGCCTGAGGCCGCTATGGCGTAGTTCGGTTCCGAATCCACGGCCCTCGTCCCCGAGTTTAAACATCCCAGGAGGCGGAGCGTGCACAACTGGTTTGTGCATCAAACAAAAGGCCCAACTGGGAGAACCACTTCGAATCTCACGCGTTTCAATCTAAAGGAGGAATCTGATGCCTGATCCCAAACCCACCGCAACCGAAAACGAAATTTCTCGCGACCAACTCGCGGAGCTGCTGAACGAAGACCTCTCCCGCGAATACCAAGCCATCATCGGCTACGTAGTTTATTCGCAAGTGCTAACCGGTGCGCAGTACATGGACATCGCCGCCCAGCTCGAGATCCATGCCAAGCAGGAGCTCGATCACGCTCTCACGATCTCGCGCCAGATCGACTACCTCGGCAAGATGCCGACGGTCACGCCCAAGCCGGTGAAAACTTCCGAAGATCCCAAGCAAATGCTGCGCTTCGATCTCGACAACGAAAATGAGACGATTCGCAATTACCGCGACCGCGTACGGCAATGTGAAGCGCTGGGGGAATATGCGATGGCCGAACAGATTCGCCAGATCCTCATGCAGGAGCAGGACCATCAGATCGACCTGGCCACCGCTCTCGGCGAAGACGTTCCGAACGTCAATAGCGGGCCTAAAGGGCGCTCGAGAAGGTGATCTGGAAGTCACCCAGCATTGAAACGACATTTCCCTAGGAGGCCCACAAACAAATCACAAATCGTTCGCACGAAGGAGCGACTATGGATAACCCAATGATCTGTTTGGGGCGGCTACGAGCGCATGTTTCGGACGCTCCCCATCGGAGTAATACTGTTGACCTGCTGCGCACTCTCAGCTCAGAATGCGCAGCATCGGATCCAGAATATCGTGTTGGTTCACGGCGCATGGGCAGATGGGTCCGGCTGGAAAAGTGTTTACGACATTCTCGTCAAGGATGGCTACAACGTCAGCATCGTGCAAGAACCGGAGACGACTTTTAACGAAGATGTGGCCGCCACCAAGCGCGTCCTGGCCTTACAAAATGGACCGTGCATTCTTGTCGCTCACAGCTATGGCGGAGCCGTAATCACCGAGGCCGGAAACGATCCGTCGGTTGTCGGATTGGTGTACATCGCAGCGCACATGCCCGATGCCGGCGAGAGCGAGGCTGACGACGGAAAACGCTTCCCCAGCGACCTCAGCAAATCCACCGCGATTAAAAAAACGCCTGACGGTTTCACCTACCTCGACCCCGCGCAGTTTCATGAGTACTTCGCAGCCGATCTGCCCGCCGCGGAAGCCGCTTTCATGGCGCGATCTCAGGTATTCAATTTCGCCGCCAATTTCCAGGCGGTGATCACCGCGGCTGCATGGAAAAGTAAGCCGAGCTGGATGCTGGTGGCCGGAAGTGATCGAGCTATCAACCCCCGAACTCGAACGCTGGTACGCCAAGCGAGCTAAGAGTCACACGGTCGAAGTCGCAGGCGCCAGCCACGCGGTCTACGTTTCCCATCCGAAGGAAGTTGCGGCGCTGATCGAAGACGCTGCGACCCACGCTCAGTAGAAAACTTGAGGACAAGTAGCCTATGACAGACTGGTTCGCACGCCCCGTCCTACACGTAGCGGATGTTGAGGCCTCGCTCCGCTTTTATGTTGACCGGCTTGGCTTCACGAGCCCCTGGCGCTACGAAGAGGACGGGAGAGTGTACGTCGCACAGGTCGACCGGCAGGGCTGCGCGCTTATCCTAGCCGACACGTGGCCGGAGAAGAGTGGCAAGGGGCTGATGTTCATTTCCCTGAACGTCGAGCCGGCGACGCGCGAGGCTGCGGTCGCCGCGTTGGACGCGCTGCGCGCGGAACTCGAAGCCAAGGGCGCTCCGGTCAAGGAGGGTTCGTGGGGCTACCGGCTCCTGGTGGTCGATGATCCCGACGGCAATCAACTCTTCTTCAACTACCCGAGCGAGACTGCGTCCGGCGAGATTGCTGGAGATGAAGCATAATCGTGCAACTGTGCCAGCATGGCCGGTTCCAGGGCATACAGTCGCTGGACGCGCGGTAACGGCGGCTACGGGGAGATGGATGTAGAATCGTGCCGCTCTTGAATCAAGAAGGAGATACCGGTTTGCATGAATAGACAGGGCCACGAACCCCCAGATGCAATTGCAAGGAATGGCTGGCGTTATCACCACATTGGTATTCCCACTCAAACCCCGCGTCCCGATGAGATTCACGTGCCCCGCCTACATATTCACGTGGCGGGATTTGAGACCAGTCCATGCGGCGTTCAGTGGATGCGATTTGATCCAGATGCGCCCTATCCCGAGGCGGTCAAGACCATTCCTCATGTAGCTTTCGAGGTAGACGATCTGGCAGCTGCACTGGTTGGGCAGGAGATCTTGGTTCCGCCGAACAGTCCGAGCGCGGGAGTCAAAGTGGCCATGATCCTCGATCATGGCGCACCGATTGAACTAATGGAGTTTTCCCCACCCCAAAAATTGCAAACAGAATAAGCGTCGTAAGCCAGACCAAAATATGGGCACCTTCCAAGGTTGGATGGGGAACGATTTCGAACCCCAGGTTAGCGCCCAGAGGAAGGGCGCGAACCCGGGGCACCCGGCGGCAGGATTTAGAAATCCGCGCCGAGGGAACCGTCCGATTTAATAGCGAGCGTGAAGTTTCCAGCTGGGTGTTTAGCGAGACAAATTACCTAAAAGGCCGAGTATCGTCCGGCACACTCGGCCTTCATACGAGTAAATTGATGCATTCACCTCTGAGGACGACTACGACTTAACGACGTGGATCGGCACTTCGTTGATGTGAGTGCTGCCTAGAGTCCAGCCGCCGATACCGTTCCATTGGTTGTCGATGGCGAACTCAGCGTGGAACGGCACAAGGTACGTCCCTATCGCCGGGGGCGGAAGAGTAATCATGCCGTGCCCAGTCAGCACGACGATTTTGGCGTATTTTCCAAAGCCCGTGAAACGGATATGTCCGCCGGTAATCACGATGGGAATCTGGCCTTGCGGCGGAGCCACGGCCTGAGTCTGCTGGGCGTGACCGGTGATTGTTCCGGTGACAGCATTGACCATGAGGTTCAGATGGAGGATCGGCGCCCCGGGCATTCCTACATTTCCGGCGACTGCGTTCACCAAATAGAGGCCGACCTTAGCTTCGACATCGTTGGACGGAATGGATGTCATTTCCTCAACAGTATCGGTAGGCATGTTACGTCTCCTTTCAGATTGTGATATTCCCGAACTACTCTTTCTGGTTCGAGCCGTGGTGGTACAGTCCTCGGGTCAACGCCTCAAAATTGTGGATGGAACTGGTTGGTCCACTGTCGGTTTGTGGCACGCACGGCCGTTCCACTTTCGCCTCGCACCAGAGACAAACCGGGTAATCTCTCGCGGATTACGGTTTGGTCTCGCGACAACTCTAACCGCGTTCGGCGCTGGGGCAGCACTTTTTTCGCGCGACCGGTGCGAGATTCCCGAAACGGAACAGTAGTTACGCACGCGTTTGTGGAGCACTGCTGTCGGTTGGTAAGGCAATGGCTAGCGTGCTGAAGCTCGCTCGTGATGAAAAATAAGGGCCGTTTTTCGCATTGGCGGACATAGAATGGGCCGCCCGGGCAGGCGACCCCATCATGGCTCAGTTTGCTTTAGCGGTTCCTGTTCCCTGCAGCACCTGCTTCTGCTGCTCGGGCGGGAGTGCGTGGTAAAGCGCCAGGAAGGTTCCGTTGGTCCATCCGAAGCCGATCAGGTTTTCGTGATAGCCCGCCAAGACTGGCGCCTCATCGCTACCGGTCACCACGTTGTACTTCTCGCGAATGGTTCCGGTGCGCTTGAAGTTGGCCTCCACTGTATCGAGGAACTCCTCTGATACTCGATTCGCGTCGGAGTTGAAGCCGGCGCGGCGCATGCCTTCTACAGCGATAAGGTTGGTGGGCGCCCATCCATACGGCAGGTCCCACTGCACTCCGGTTTGCTGGTCACTCATGGCCAGTCCGCCCTCGTGCTCGAAGAGGCCGATGTTCTTCATGACCGCCTTGGCCTGCTCCGGAGTGGCGAGTCCGACCCACAACGGATAAAACGTGGTGACGTATTTGTAGGTCGATTGCTTGCCGGCAGTGAAGTCCCAATCGAAGAACATGCCTTTGTCGGCGTTCCACAGATACTTGTTGATGAGCTGCTTGCGGTTGTTAGCTGCCGCTCGCCACTTCTTCGAGTCTTCTGGACGGCCAAGAATTGTCGCCATCTCGGCGACGTCCATCTCGGCTTTGTAGAGCAGGCTGTTGAGGCAGACAGGCGCGAAGTGTTGCGTGGATCCGTCGAAAGGTCCCCAGCGGAATGACGGATCGAAGCCCGACTCGCGCATGGCGCGATCGCCCTGATAAAAGTCGGCGGTGAGCTTGACCGGATGGGCGTTGGGACAGGCTTTGTTGTCGCACAGCGGCACCATCAACTCGGGACCAATTCCCTGCTCTAACGACGGGGCAATATAGCCGTATTTCACTTCGGCCTCGGGATGCTTGAGCAGCCAGTCAGCGATGGCGGCGTAGTACTCAGGATGGTCCGCGATGTCAGGCACCGGGCCTTCACCAACGTCGAAGTAGCGCGCGAGTCCAGTGTCGCCCGCGAGTTTGGGAGGCTTGGTCCAGAGATCGTGGTCGCGCACGGCATACTCATAGGCCTTCGCAAGCCACTTGTTGTCGGCTTTGCCGGCCTTCTTGTCGGCAGCGTATTGGGCCACGATCATCGAGGTGAGAAACGGAGGTTGCGAGCGAGTGAGGTAATAGGCACGGTTCGCATTGAGTACCGCGCCATAGTTCTCGATCTCGTAGAAGAAGTTTTCGATGATGCCGCGCGCGTAGTCGCGCTCGCCGTCTTCGAGCAGGCCCACGATGATGAAGTAGCTGTCCCAGCCGTACATCTCGTTGAAGCGGCCTCCGGGAACGACGTACTTGTTGGGCAAGTAAAGCAGGCCGTGGGCGTTCAGTTGGTCAACCGGTATGGTGCCTAGGCCGGTGATCTTCCTGGGTAGGTTCTCGACCTTGACGCCGCACTTGCTGAGAGCAGCAACCTGAGGCGGCGGTGTCACGCCGAATGGCAGATAGATGACCGAGGTCGCGCCCGCTCCGAACTTGGGATCGGAAATCGAAGAGCACTCATTCATCGAACGGCCCAATGTGTTCCAGGCGTTCTTGATGTAGAGCAGAATATTTTCCTGCGGCGCGGAAGCGGGCTGAGGACCATTAGCAGGAGCTGTCGCCGTTGCCTGCGAGAAAGCGCACACCTGCGCGATCGTTAAGAACAGCAGCAGCCAGACGATTCGAACAGACTTCGCGGGAGAGAAGAAAGAGTTTTTCAAGGAAAGCATGACGCCGGATTATAGCCGTTAACCGCAGCAACAAGAAACCCAGTCGGCTCTGTACCTGCTCGGCCAACCCCAACATCACGAATGGCCTAGCTCTCTGGTGGGTGCGGTGCAATAATCCGCGCGATGTGGCTCGTCTATTCAGGAGCGTTGACCGATGAGGTGCCTCAGAGTTGAGTTCCTCCGATTCGCTGGCGTTTTCTCTCATCCGTTTCAGCCGACATTGATCGCTTCCCTGCTGCTGGCGATGGCACTTCTGCTTCCCGCGCATTATGCACAGGCGCAGACCACCCAAGAGTTGCAGCAGCAAATCCAGCAGATGAAGCAGCTATACGAACAACAGATCACCGCGCTGGAGGGCCGCATCGCCTCTCTGGAACAGGCCAACCGGGCCGAGGCCCATGCGGCACAAGAGGGGACCGTCTCAGTGACCGATCTGCAGGCGGAGGTGGCGAAGGAGGTCTCGGCGCAGGAGAAGCCCAAGCTCACGCAGGGCGAGAAGACCGAGATCGAGCAGACACAGCTGGCTAACACGCCAACCTACGACCAGGTGCAGGATTCCGAGAAGGTCGTGCGCGAACTGCAGCAACAGGTGAAGCAGTTCGAGTTTCACGGCTACATGCGCTCGGGTGAAGGGCTGAACAGCGAAGGTGGGCAGATGGTGGCGTTTCAGGCTCCGGGAGCAGGCGCCAAGTATCGTCTGGGCAACGAGGCCGACACCTACGGCGAGCTGATTTTCGTCAACAACTGGCTGAATCCGGAACACGACACCGACAAGGCGTGGATGCGGACCGAGGTGCTGGTAGAAGCCAACACCACGCAATCCGCGAATTTTGCCAGCACTGACCAGTTCCGCTTTCGCGAGGCGTTTATCCAAGTCGGAAACGTTATTGCGTCGAATCCGTCAACCGAGTTCTGGGCCGGCGAGCGTTACTACCGGCGGCAGAATATCGATATCGACGACTTCTACATTCTCGACATGAGCGGATACGGAGGCGGCGTCGAGAACCTCAACGTCGGAATCGGACAGGTGGCTGTGTCATACCTGGGCGGTGCCAAGGAGGATCTTGTCACCGAGAATGGGACCTACGCCAAGAGCAACCTCGACATGCGGCTCTATAACGTCAAGGCTCTCGGCGGCGAGATGGGGGTTTGGTACGACTATGCCTTTTCGAAGGGCGGTGCGGTGTCGAATGGACAGAACGTTCCTTCGGTCGGAGGATGGGCGGTCGGCCTCGGACACGTGCGGCAGGAGTGGCTTGGGGGATATAACCGCATCTCTCTGCAGTACGGCGTAGGGAATGCGGCGAACTTCTCAACTGGAATCGACGAGCCCACGGTGTATCTGCCCAATGCTCACACGTTCCGATTCACGGACAGCGCCGTCATTCAGCCGAATGACAAGTTCGCGATTCAGCCGGTGGTGATTTATCAGCTCCAAACCGATGGGAATCCAGCGAATGGCACTAACAAATGGTTCTCGCTGGGTGGTCGGCCGGTATTTTTCTTCACCGATCATTTGTCGCTGGCATTCGAGGCGGGCCTCGACCATACCTCGGGCGGCACGGGGCTGTATGACGGCTGGCTGCGGAAGTTTACGCTGGCCCCTCAGATCGGAGCGGGAAGAAAGTTCTTCAGCAGACCGGTGCTGCGGGCATTCGTCACGTACGCGAATTGGTCGGAGGGACTGAAGGGCTACGTCGGAGGTCCCGCATACCTGAACAAGACGTCGGGCTGGAACTTCGGCGTGCAGGGTGAGACTTGGTGGTAAGCGACTAGTCGGTCTCCAAGGTACACTCGACCTTCAGCTCCGTACAGACGTTTTGAATGCTCTTGACCACCAGCGAGGTGGCACTGGGTTGAGTGGGGTCGAGGGTGGAAGCCACGACGAGCTGCGTGAGCTTATCGCCGAGCGGATTGGCTTGCAGGCTGGCAGTCTGCGTCCCATTGGTGAAGGCGACGGTGCGCTTTCTGGCATTTTGCTCGATGACCTTGACGGCTGCGGAGTGCTCCTGCAGACGCTGGATGGCAGTGTCGTACACCTTCTGCGCGCTGGCTTCGATGACCACGGTCGCTACGTCGTAACCTCCCGGCCCGTTGGCGTTCTTCTGCTGCATCTGCTGGATGCGTCCGGAAACCGCGTGGGCCACGGCCACCCATTGGGCCTGCGAGGCGATGGTCATAAGCAGAAGAAAGGTGACGACTGCGGCAATTCGTTGGGTGCAAGGTTTCATACCTGCTCCTGGGTCGATGTGACTTAAAACCGCGTGGCGTGGGAAAGTTTAACCCGGAGTCGGCAGAAGTCAAAGGGCTGCGCTTGGAAATCGCGCGCGGAAGGAAACTCGGCCCAAGCCGGTCGGACTCGAATGACAGACAGGCGTGGCCGCGCACGTGCAAATACAGTCGAGATGCAGCCGGGCGACCCGGTATGAGTCCGGGCCGCGAGCCGGCGAGAGGAGCTATTTACGCGTAATACGCAGCGTTCTTGTCGATGAACTCAGCCTTCTCGGCCGGAACTTCATCGTTGGGGAAGATCGAGTTGGTTGGGCAGACGGGCACGCACGCACCGCAGTCGATGCAACCATTGGGGTCAACGTATAGCTGGGTCTCGGCCTCGAACTTCTCCTCGTCCTTTTTGGGGTGGATGCAGTCGGTCGGGCAAGCTTCCACGCAGAGTTCGTCTTTAGTACAGGTGTCAGTGATTGTGTACGCCATGATTGCTATTCTCCTCAATCTTGTTTGCCTGCCGCCCTCACCGGTAGCAGTCTTGCGGTACTTCCGCCACCTTCACTGTACGAATTTGGCGACCCATCAGGCGGTGATGCCGGTCACTGCCCTGTTGTGAGCAAACGCACAAAGCGTTGAGTCCCTTGAGACTGCGTCGTTTGGGTGTATCTGGCGATTCGGCGATTGACATTATCTTGGTACATATGTACCGTAATAACATGAAAGAACAGCTTGAACACCCAATTGTCGTGGAACGCGTGCAAACCGGCGTCCGCATGGAGAAAAGGCTTCTGAAAGTCCTAAAAGGGCTGGCGGAGTTGAAAGATATGACGCTCGGCGACCTGCTGGAAGGCATCGTGCTGCATGCCTTCGAAGGAAAGGCGCCGTTCTCACCGGACACACTAAAGGAAATCGAGAAGCTGTGCAGCATTTACGGGATGACGTTAAAGGCTTCGGACAGCCATCAACTGAAGGAGAAGCGGAAATGAACTTTCCACTCATGTTGACCGCGATGACATTGCTGGCCAGCGTTGTGACTCCAAAGCCAGGCGAAGCCCAGAACGTTCCGGCGCTGGCTCACACTCACAACGAGTTCACGTTCACGGCTAAGGCTGCCTATGAACGAGTCTTCCCTCTGTTTGGAGCCTGGGAAGAGAAAAAGTGGACCGAAGGGTGGGACCCTCAGTTTGTATATCCCTCATCGCCTCGCGACCAGCCCGGAATGATATTTACCATTTCACATCAAGGGATGAAGAGCGTGTGGACCAACACTGCATTCGACGTGAGTAACGGACACGTTCAGTACGTGTACGTCATTCCCGATGCTTTGGTCACGCTGATCGACATTCATCTAACAAGAGCCGGCATCAATGAGACGCGGGTGTCGGTCGTGTATGAACGTACCGCGCTCAGTCCAGAAGCCAATGACCACCTTGCACATCTCGCCAAGGGAGACGCCAAGAGCGGGCCAGAGTGGGAGGCGGCGATTAATGGATTCTTGGCCGGATCGGGCATCAAGGCCACGAAATAGTAGGTCGCGCTCTATAGTTCCCGGCGCCCTTCCATGGCTTTCTGTATGGTGACCTCGTCCGCGTACTCGATGTCGCTGCCGGCGGGAACTCCAGTGGCGATGCGCGTGACCTTCACCGCGGATGACTTCAGCAGCCGCGAGATGTAAGTGGCCGTGGCTTCACCTTCAACGGTGGGATTAGTAGCGAGAATCAATTCGTCTACGCTGCCTGATTCGACACGGCGTGCGAGGCTGGCGATGCGCAACTGATCAGGACCGACACCGTGTAGAGGCGAAAGCGTGCCGTGGAGCACGTGATACACACCGTTATACTGTCCTGTCTTCTCGATGGCGCCGATGTTGGTAGGTTCTTCGACCACACAGACCAGTCGCTGGTTGCGGGTGGGACTGGCGCAATAGACGCAGGGATCGACGTCGGTAATGTTGTTACAAACCGAGCAAAGATGCAGGCTGGCCTTGAGTTGTCGGATCGAGTCAGCGAGGAGTTCCGCATCCTCGTCGCTGGAGCGGAGGATGTAGAAAGCAAAACGCTGCGCGGTCTTGCCGCCCACGCCGGGGAGCTTTTTCAGTTCTTCAATCAAGCGAGCCATGGGCTCAGCAAATCGTGACAAGTGCGACCTCGTTTAATCATTCATCGGACGGGAAGAATTGGGAGTCATCACATCCCGGGCAGACCCAGGCCGCCCAACATCCCACCCAGGCTCGACTTCATGGCGTCATCAACCTTTTGCGCGGCGGCGTTCACGGCAGCGGTCACCAGGTCTTGTAGCATTTCGACGTCGCCCGATTTGACCACGTCGGGTTCAATGACCACACTCAGAACGTGCTTTTGGCCATTCATCTTCACCGTGACGCTGCCTCCGCCAGACGAGGCTTCGACAACGACCTGCTGCATCTTCTCCTGAAGTTTCTCAGCCTGCTGCCGTGCCTGCGCCAGCATTTCCTGCAAATTGAATCCACTCATAGTGCTCCGAATCTTTGGGTGAGTCAGTTCCCTACCCGCGTTCCTTGTGGTCGATGACCGACCGGACCTCAGCTCCGAATTTTTCCTGCATGCGCTGCACGACTGGATCTGACATCGCCCGGCTGCGTGCCCCTGCACCGTTCGATGGGCGCGACGAAGGCGGGGCAGGTTTGGGAGCGAACTGCGCACCTCCGCTCACTATCTTGAACTTCAGGGGCCTGCCGACTGCCTTGAGCAGAGCATCTTGCACGATACGTTTGGGGGCGTCGCCGAGTGCGACGTCGACCATGACCTGCGACATCGCGACTTTGACCGAGACTTCGTGGCCGCGAACATCCCATTCGCCGGCTTCCAGGTTGTGCGCGAGCATTTGCTGGTTGGCGTCCTCGAGGGCAGCCAGTACTGCATTGCGCACCAAGTCGGGAGTTAGTTCGGCGGCCGGTTCGGGACACTCTTCTTCGATTGCGACGGCAGTGGCGGATAACGTATTGCTTGCAGTAGCAGGAGTAACCGTATCACCGATGATGCCGTTCATCCGAACGCCGACTGGGTCACCGAAGGCTGCTGTCTCGGCCTTCGGCTCACTCTTGCGGGTGCGGTCGGCCTCGAACGGAGATGGCCCCTTGAACGGCGACGCCGGAGCAGTCCTCGAGGGCGCGGCTTCGTGCAAAGTTGAGCGCGTGGGCGCTGCTGCGTCCCGAGTGCTCGACGCGCCCGCGGAAGCTGACGGCGCACCCGTCCGCGCAGGAGCCGCGCCTGGCTTGGCTGCTTCCCAGCTGAGAAATTGCTCGATAGGCAGCAGGCGTTGCGCATGCACCAGCTTTAATAGGCCCAATTCGAGGTGGAAGCGCTGCTCCTGTTTGTAGCCCAGGTCGGAGTGCGTCCGCAACATGATCTGCAGGAAGCGCGTAAGGTCTTCTTCGCTGAAGCGCTCGGCGACTCGCGAAACCCGGGCGCGCTCGTCGGAGGATATTTGCAGCACTGGCGAATCGCTGCCTGCGACTTTGGCCACCACAGTGTTGCGGAGGAAGCGAACCATCTGGCGGGCGAAATGCTGCGCGCTCTGCCCCTCGACCAGCAAGCGGTCGATGGTACGGAGTACGTCCTCGCTGGAGTTTCGTGCCACGGCATCCATCACGTCTTCCAGGATGTCGGAGCCGACGGTGCCGACCAGGCCACGCACTACATCAACGCTGAGGGTGTCGCCGCAACTGGCAATGGCCTGGTCCATGATGCTGAGGGCATCACGCATGGAGCCGTCGCCTGCTTCGGCGAGCATAGCGAGGGCGTTGTCGTCAGCGGTTATGCCTTCTTGTTTCGCTATGTCACGAAGCTGGCCGACGATGTCGTCAAAGCTGACGGCATGAAAGCTGAAATGCTGGCAGCGCGAGCGAATCGTCTGCGGAATGTCTTCCGGCTGGGTGGTCGCCATCATGAAAATCACGTGTGAGGGCGGCTCCTCCAACGTCTTCAACAGCGCATTAAAAGCGGCGTCGGTGATCTGGTGGGCTTCGTCAAGGATCCAGATCTTGTAGCGGTCGCGGGCAGGACGGTAGCGCGCGGCGTCGCGCAGTTCGCGGATTTCGTCGATACCGCGATTGGTGGCGGCGTCGATTTCGATTACGTCCACCGCGTTGCCCTGCGCGGATTTCAACGCAAGAGTCGCAAACGCCACACGGCTCAGGAACGGGATGATCTTTGGACCGGCAGTTGAGCGCCATGGCCAGGATGCGCGCGATAGTGGTTTTGCCGATGCCGCGGTGTCCGCTGAAGATGTAGCCATGCGCGATGCGCCCCTGCTCAATGGCATTCTTCAGGGTACGGGTGACGTGCTCCTGCCCGATGACGTCGGAGAATTTTTGCGGTCGATACTTGCGGGCGAGGACTTGGTAACTCATGAACGAAGATTTGATTATACGTTCAGCGGTGTTTACTTTGTGCAGTTGGCGGTCGGGTAGCCGCTAAGTTGAAGCACACGCGGACCAGAAAACTGCTCAACCGAACTTACTGATTGAACGAAGACTGCGCGGAATTCCTGGCCCGTGGCGGGCGGGACAGTTATGCAGGCGGCAAGAACCATTCCGGCAGCGTATTTGGTTGCGGGGGGCGGAAAGCAAGGTTGCGCGCCGCAGCTTCCACCGTACATCAAAGCAGGGCTATATTCTTTCAACTCAGACCATTGTCCCTGCTTCTTCACGTATAGCTTGAATGTCTCGAAGGAACGGCGGTAACGAATCGAATCGTGCGCGGCGAACAGGCCAACGCTCTGGAGAGTCACCGGTGACGGGGTTTTCCATTCGATAAAGTGCTGGAAACCGACTTGCTGTCCGTCTTCGAATACGGTTGCGCGGCACGGCGAACCATGAGATCCGTGGAACATGTCACCGGGATTTCTGGTGGCTCCCAGCAGCACCGTGTCGCATTGGGAAGCAGTGACGACGTGCGCGGAATCCTTCCCACTGTAATTCAACACTTCGGCATTCTGGAACAAATTCGAGTCGCTGAATTGGCGCAGGGGTAACCAGATGGACGCCCGCCGCAAAGGCAGCGGCGTCGGCTGCTTTCTGGGCCGCATCCAGCTTCATCTCTTTGGACTTGGTGGCGGAGGCATCCAGTTCTTTCTGGTCGCGGGCAATCACCGCAGGGTCTTTGTGCTGGTCCTGGTCCTGCTGCAACTGCTCTGCTTTCTCGATCTGAAAGTTTTCCGCAAGACGCGCCTCGGTACTGGCGGCGAGAAACTTGTGGGCCATGGTGTCTGCCAAATCTTTTTCGTGCTCGGCACGGGCGTCGGCGGCTTCGGCTTCGCCCTTGGCTGTCTCCGCCTCATCCTTGAGCGCAACCGCCTGCTGGCGCGCCTGCTCTTCCTGTCTCTGCGAGCTTCCTCTGCGCATCGGCCAAGGCGTCGGATTGCTCGCGAGCGGCCTGCTCGGCAGTGGCGCGACGCTGCTCAAAGAGGGCGCGGCGTTGCTCGTAGAGAGCATAGCCTCCGAAGCCAACGGCGAGCAGGAAAGCAGTTCCAAGCACCGCGGCGATCTGACGAGTGCGGCGAAGTTCGCGGCGTTGGCGCTCTCGTTCCGCCTCGATGGCAGCATCGCGGGCTTTGCGGCTTTCGTCGAGAAATGCAATTGCCGAATCGAAACCCGGCCGGTAACGATCTCGCCCACGCTGCGTTGGGCCGACGCTTCTGCTGCCAATCGAGCATTGGCGAGAGTTCGGGGTCGGTCATCAGCCCGGCGGCGCCCTTGGCATGAAGCGTGGCGTTCTGAACGAGGCGCTGGTATTGCGATGCCGAGTCGGCTTCGTCCTCCACCCAGTCCTTCAGGCGGTTCCACACACGCATCAGGCTTTCGTGAGAGATGTCGATGACCGTGTCGGCGGCGATCGGCTCATGCATCGGGCGGCATGACAAACGACCGGCTCGGCTTGCGAAACGGCGACAGCACCGCACTGAGGTCGTCTAGGCCGACGCCGGCGATGGCACAAAGGGTGCCAGCGCTGGTGGGGCGGCGAATGCCTCGGGCGTCGGTGCCCTTGTCGGTGATGGCCTGAAACACCTTCTCGCAAATTGCTTTCTGCCGATCACCGTGCAATTCGGCGTAGGCCTTCTCGGCGTGGTAGATCGAGGGCGTGGGCCATGGTGCCGATAGCTTCGTAGTGCGGCAGGTCCATCGGACCAGCACCGCCTTCGCGTTGCCACTCGGCCCAGGTGCGATTGAGGGCGTGCTGCAGAATAGAGAGCTGGTCGGGATTGTCGCCGACGTCGTTGACCAGCCGCGTGAGCAGTACCGGGCTGATTTCTCCGCCGGCAACAGCAACCGGCCCGGCGATGGCAGAGCGCCGCTCGTCGCGCGACATGCGGGGCACAAGGTATTGGCCGCGATTGATCGCCTCAGGCAGTCCGGAAAATTGGGAGCAGTCCCCGAGGAAGTCGGAGCGCATGGTCAAAACAACATAGATGGGGAGCGGCGAGTCGGCGGCTTCGAGCAACAGATTGACGAAAGCCACCGCTTTTTCTTCGGTACCCTGCGTGCCGTCCGATGACGGCTGCAGATTGCGATAGCGGAAGAGTTCCTCGAACTGATCCACGATCACCAACAGTTTGGGCATATCGACGAAAGGCGCCTGTTCGTAGGCATCCACCAGTCCCAGCTTGCTCATGCGCAGCGTGGCCTCGACGATCTCTCCGACCGCCATGCCTTCGACTTCCGGCTTGGGGAAGAGTCCGTCGGGCTGGACCAACGCTTGCGCCATGGCCTTGATGGGATCGCTGCCAGGCCGAAATGGGCCATGCGCCACGAGGTTCCGGCAGTGGCCATCACTCCACGACGCAGGGCGGGCTTAAGACCGCAATTCACCAGCGAAGACTTGCCGCTGCCTGAGGTGCCGACGACCGCAAGGAAGCGGGTAGCCGACAACTTGTCGATCATGGTGTCGATCTGGCTTTCGCGTCCAAAGAAGAGGTGCTGCTCGCTCTCGTGGAATGGGCGGAGACCCGGAAATGGGTTCGCCAGCTGGGCGCCGGTCACAGACGCGACGCTCACGGCTTGGCCTTTCCCGAGACAACGTTCACAAATTCAGCGACGGCGGTGTCTGAAAATCCGTACAGGCAATTGATGAGCCGAGGCTCCTCCATATCAATCAGGTCGGTTTTGTCTTCGGTCACTGGCTCAGCAAGGTAGGTGAAGGTCGCAAGCGGAGGTTTATTGGTGCGATAACCGGCGGCTTTGCGAATTTCGGCGTCCACCGAACGCTTCCAGGCGTCGTCTCCGACGCCATAGAAGACGACTGCGGCATCGCAAACGCTGAGCATGTCCTGATTGGACTGGCGAACCGTCGCAGCGTCGCCGTCGAAGGCAGGAATATTGGATTCGAATCCCTGCGCCTTAAGATATTTGCGCAGCGGAATCGTGGCTTTGCGATCGCGACCGTCGCAGATGAGGTAAATGAGCTTCGATCCAGGCTCGGCGGATTGCGCGGGTGCCGAAGGCGGCGGAGGCGCCTCAAGCTTTTTTAAGGCGGCATGAATCGCGGCCTTCAGTTCTTCCAGGTCACCAGTTATCAGGTCGGCACCAAACTGAGCTTGCGGGTCACGCAAAAGGTGATCGATAAACCCCTGCTGTCGGGGAGAGTTGGAGGTGGTTCCGGCGGGAACCCAGATGATGCGCTTGAGCCCGAACTTCTTGCTGTACTGGATGGCGAGTTCGTTTTCGAGAACGGTGAGCGACTTCTCGCTGGGCCCTTCGGGTACAACGCCATAGTTGCTCCCAATAATATGAACGGACAACTTGCAACGTCCCATGATCGCGGTCAACTCACCGAGGAAGTTCGCTTCTTCGGTGGGCAGTTGGACTTCCGCGAGAACTGGATAGCCGTGAAGGCGCAAATCGGAAACGATGGCCTCGCGGTCCTCGCGCCGGTCGAAGCTGCAATCCGCCAGATACACGCCCGGCTTTTCTGCCGCCGGGGTGGTCTGGGCCGTCGCCTCGGTAGCAGAAGGCACCGATTCCATCTTCTTGATCAGCAGGGCGACGTCGAAAGCCAGCTTGGCCATCTTGAGGTTGTATTTCTGAGTAAATTCCTCGCCGTAGGCAGGATCAAGCTCCAGGGGTGTTTGTTGCTCGTCGAAAACATAAAACGGATAACCCAGGGCTAGCCTCATTACGTCAGGCAGGGCGTTCTCGTCAGAAACTGGAATCTTGATGACCTTCAGCACGCGCGACTTGTTATCAACCAGGATGCCGCCGGTTGTCTCTGCTGTCTTGCAGAATTCTTTCACCTCGCGCGTACACCATTCGGACTCCACATAACGGGGGGTGAGGACGGAGATCAGCAGGGCGGTCTTGGGGAACTGCTGAAGTATCTCGTCGGCGAAGATGTCGTTGCCCGAGAGCTTAATATCGCGCCAGATCTCCGCTTTGCGACCTAACCGCATGCTCAGCATCGCTGACAACGAAGCATGGAAGCGACTGATCCAGCCCTGCTGGTTCGGTGTCAGGGGCTCGTTGTCGAGGTGAGCGTAGCTGATGAAGACTTGTTTCTCGAAGGACATAGCATTCGTTCAATTCGCCGAATCGTCAGTCGTGTCGCACAACGGGTCAGAAGTTCATGCGAACCGCGAACTGGAACTGCCGCGGATTGTGCGCTGACTTGATCTGTCCAAACTGCGAATACGGAGTAACACCATCAAGGCTGTAGGTACTGATTGGGTTGTAATAGTTCGCCCGATTGAACAGATTGTAGGACTCAGCGCGAAATTGGAGCGCGGCAACTTCCCGAAGCTTGAACGTCTTCTGGACGGCCATATCGTAGTCAACATATGCCGGTCCGGTGAACTGGTTGCGCCCAGAATTGCCCGCACAGGGCGTCCCCGCGGTTCCATCCCTGATACCGACTGTGGACTGGATCACGAAAGGCGAAAATGCCGCGCCCTCGCCTTGGCACGTAAGGCCGGGCAAAGAAATAGCGGACGTGTTCCCGATATAGCTGTAAGGGTTGCCGGTCGTTGTGATGGGCGTCGTCAGATTGACGCGTTGGGTCAATTCTCCCGCGATGGGACCGCTGAAGATGGTGAAAGGCTGGCCGCTCTCGGCAATGAACACTCCGCTCAGCATCCACCCAGTCAGCCACCTGGACTGGCTCGTAGTGGGGACGTCCCAGGTGTACTCCAAGATGAAACGATTGGTCTGATCGAAATCTGAGCGACCGTAGTCGTTGCTCAAGAAGTTGTAGGGCTCCTGAGGAATCGTGTACGGCGTCACCTGCACTTGTCCAGCACCCGTTGTGTTGACACCGGCTGTGAGCAGTCCGGTCAATGCCGAGAAGTTTGCGGAAATTGCGCCTGGACCAAAGATTCCCGAAGGCGGCTGGAACGTACCCGAGTTGATTCCCAGTGCATACTGCAGCGGATTGCCGGTGCCGTGCAGGGCAAGTGCTGTTACCTGGGTCATGAGCGGCCCGGGAATTAGAGGCGCTCCGGCGCTGGAGGCATTGTCCAGCGCCTTGGAATACGTATACGACGCTCGCGCCTGGAAGCCATGCCATCCCCGGGTCGTCAACCGTGCGACGAACGCGTTGTAGTTTCCGTATCCGATGTTGGCTGTGGTAAACACGGGAACATAACTGAAAGCGTCGCACGGTTTATTGGCATGTCCCTGTGCCGAGGCCGTACAAAACCATTCATTGTTGAAGCCGGTGTTGGATGTAGTCGGGAGATTGGCCATGTAGTTGCCGATGTATTCGACCTCGGCCGACACGCTCCGGGAAATCTGGCTGACCGACCGAGAAATTCATCTGCCGAGTCAGCGGGTTGCTGAAATTGTGAGGGTCGATTGCACTCAAGGCGAAGGGAACGGTGGCGGCCTGATAGAACGAGGTTTGCGGTGAGAGGCCCGTCAATGACGTGTTGCCTATGCCGCATTGGCCCTGACCACACAAAGCGCTATTGAAGTTCTGGTCGTATACGGTTTGGGGGTTGGTCTTCGATGGGACTATCGGGCGATTGAATCCCAGTTGCGCGATCAAGCTGACCGGAATTTGGTCGTAGAAGATTCCGAAGCCGCCACGAATAACCGTGTCGCCGCTAGGGGTGGACCAGGCGACGCCAATTCGCGGCTCGAAATTCGTCTTGCTAGAGACCAGAAAGTTGGAGTTGCCGGTCGGCGTGCAATTCCAGGGGAGGGCCTGTGTCGCGCCATAAACCGAGTACCAGCCGCTGTGACTCTGTCCGCACACGTCACCATAAGGGTCTTGTACCTGGGTTCCGCGCTCCTGGATCAGCCCATTGGCCACCGGGTCGTAGTTCCAGATCTGACTGTTTTGCTCATGCGGCGTGGAGAAGTATTCATAACGAAGACCGGCATTGATGGTGAGGTTCGGCCTCAGCCGCCAGGTGTCTTGCACGTACCCGGCAATCGCGTGGGAATGGAAAGTCATGTCGAAAGGGCTAGGCTGTTTGATTGCGTAGTTGAACGACGGCTGGGTAAACGCCCCTACGGAACACGTCACGCAGGTTTCGCTGTCAGAGGTGAACTCGCCGATGTCGTTAGACACCACCATCCCGCGGCTGAATCCGCCGTTGTCGAAGATATTGTGTAGCCATCGAAAGTCCCCTCCGGCGCGCACGGTGTGCTTGCCCTTGAACCAGACAATGTTGTCCACAAATTGGACTTCGCTGTCCTGACGTTTGCCGGGAGCGCCCAGTGGAGCCCCAATGCGAGCAAACGGAAACAGCCCATCGAGCGACGGCGTGATGATCGGAATATTGGAAGGCGGCGACCATACAGAGTCGTACCAACCACCCCACGCGCCATTATTGGGGGCTGAACTTCCCGGACAACAAGCGCCTGCATATTGCGGGTCGAGTCCTGACAGCAGGTACGTGCTCATCGCGCCGTTGGGGAGCCCTATTTGCGAGCCATTGAAGTTGGCGTCCTGCGGCGTCTCCTGCACTTGAAAGCGCGTGAAACCGCCGCGGATGATATTGGTAAATTGGTCGGAAAAGCGGTGGGTAAACGTTCCCACAAGATTCTGGTTCAACACGCCCCGGACCGCGCCATCACCAGGATATGTTGAGGAGCTGGGTAGCTCGTCGTCATGCAGCTGATTGAGATTTTGCAGGTTATAGCGAAATGTCCAATCGGTGTGATCCGACTGCGTGAAGTCGAGCCTTCCCAGGTAGTTGTTCACATTTGTGTAGTTGGGCGCGTAGCCCTGATAGAACTCGAGGACGCCAGGCACGGCGACCACATTCGACTGTGGATAGAGCGACAGGACAGACTGCGCGAGGGCGGCATCCGAATAGCCCGGCAGTCCCGTGAAATCTGACAGGTGACTGCGATCATAGGAGCTGGGTACCCGGTCGAAAATCGGGTTTGGATTATTGATGCGCGTGCCTTCGTAGTCACCGAACCAGTACCACCGCTTCAAAAACGAGCCCCCCGCCTGCCCACCGAACTGCTGCGACGAAAATGGCTGCGTATGACTATTGTGTTGTGCCAGAACCGACGCGGGATCGAACGGCTGATTGCAGCCCGCCGACCCATACGTCGCATTGGGCGACGTGCAGTACGTTGTGCCGTAGGTAGCGTTCAGGGCTTGCACGGTGTTGACGTACTGGTTGTAGGAATTCGGCTGGTAGATGGGGGAATAGCTTGGATTCGTGTTTGGCGCCGGCGGCGCGTTGACGGGTCCAGCAAAAGCCGCTGCCTGATCAAATCCCGAGCCGTTGTAAACCGAGAGAGGCGAGCTGGCATCGATCGAATCGGAGGCGAAGAATCCAAAGACGCTGCCGTGAAACTTGGCGGTGCCGCGCCGGGTGACGATGTTGACCACGCCTCCGATGTTGCGTCCGAACTGGGCATCGGAATTAGCGGTGGTTACACGAAATTCCTGAATAGCGTCGTTGACTTGAAACGGAATGGCCTGGTTGCTGCTCGACGCGACATTGTCCATTCCGTCTAGCATGAAGGCGTTTGAAGTCGGACGCTGGCCGGAGATGCTGAATGTTGTGTCTTTCAATTCGGACCAGGCAGGGACATCGTGCGTGCTGGAAACCAGCAGTCCGACCACCAGGAAGTTGCGATTGAACAGCGGCAAGTTCCGCAACTGATTGCCGGTAATCACCGTGCTAACGGCAGTGGACATGGTATCGAGCGGTACGCGTGATGATTCAACCGCTCCCTGCCGGGATGATGACGAAGGTTTGGTCGCCGCGCCGGATTGACCTGTCGGTTGAGATGGGGAGGCGGTCGACGGCGTCTGGGCTGGGCTCTTGTCTTGCTCCGGCAAACCGGACTCTCCGTTGCCCGTGGACATGCCAAGTGGATCCCCCGGTCCCCCATAGATGTAGGCTTGGTAAGGCAGGTCCGATTCGCCTCGTCGTTGCAAGCTGGAGACCGGCACGGCGGCCTTGTCGCCGACGAAAGACGGGAGCACGTGGCGGGTTTCGCCCACTTCGACGTCGAATTTCACGCTCTGCGGGGAAAAGTCCATACCCGGCGCTGAGGCGGTCATGACATAACCGTCAGCGGGAACGACTTCAGCGAAAAAGTAGAGTCCGTCGGAGTTGGTGGTGGTCGTCCGGTCGACCCGCAGGGATTCGTTGCGCAAGGTAATCTTTACGCCGGGAACCGGAGTATCTTGTTCATCTTCGGTGTCGCCAGAGATGAGGGCGCGATCTTGGGCCAAGCTGCAGACCGAAAGAAAAGTCAAGACGGCGACAAGAATCGTGGCGCGTTTCATTCTCAAGGGGGCCCCCAAAACGTCGCGCCCAAGTGTTGTGCAGCCACAGAGTGATTTGGGCGCCATTCGTCCCACCTGCATATGGCTGTTTAACTTCTGCGAATAGTGCAAGTTAGCACTGCGCAATCAAGGATTGCAAAACAGTAGCACATTTCGGGACGAAAGACGGCACTTTCCTCCGCAGACTCAGCCGCTCCGTGGGGGTCACGCCCGAAAGATTGCTCAAAAGTGACTATAAGACATTCGAAATTGACTTCCAGCAAAATAGCCCTAGCTAGTGTCTGCAAAAGTAGTCCCTACTAGGCAGTAAATTTGCGGCTGCGGGCTTTACAGAGCGTGCTACAGAGTACTTTAGTCGATTGACATCACGAGCGTCAGCAGGAAAAGCGAGTCGATCCAATTGCGGCACCAGCAGCCCAATTCGTGGGAAGGATTCTCTGCCGAGGTTGTGGCCGAGTCGTGGGACCGTGGATGCGCATGGTGATGAGTTATGGAAGACGACGCGCTGCTGGATTCGGTCTCCGGCGCAAGGTAAACGCCATCGGCGGAGTCCACGTGCGCGGTGGTGGCAGACGCCAGCGGAACTAGCGCTACGCATGTTGATTTTGAAGCAGGTGCGCATTGGAGTTACGAGATTGTGGAACGGGAAGTACGTGCCACCGTGATTGTAGCCAGAAATTTCTGCTGGTTGGCATGGCGAAAGTGCCGAAGTGAAAGACGCTGGCGCTTCTTGGGCTTCAGCCATTGGCCAGTGACGACCTCGGCGCTCTTGTCGAGTCGCTGTAGTTTGTCGCAAAATGAGCTGAACCGTCGACATCCGCAGGAACTTCACTCTTCCAGTTGCCGGACGGTAGCGGAGAGCAACATTCACTATGCCGCCGATAGCGGCCGGCAGAACGACGGCGCACGTGCTGACCCATGACTTGTTCCATTCAGGATGTTGAAAGCAGGCAATTAAGTAGATAGTACGCGACCGTATGCGCTTGTAGTCAAATGAGTGTTGCCGTTCTGGCAAGCCTTGGCCGTAAAGGGCCGGATGGAGAGCTGAAGCTCGATCCAAGACTATCGGCAATTGCTGCGGGTGACGCGGCAAATTCTCAACGATTCGCACAGAGTGTCACAGGAGACCAAGGCTCTGCCGCCCCGCCGCCTCAGAGGTGTGCGCCAGACTGGGCGAACGTCTGCGACACCTTCGCCGTCGAAGTGCGCCGGATCGTGTGGCATAACCTAAGACGCGCGTCTCCGACCCGGCTTGGCCCAACTTCCGGGCAAGCTATCATGCCTGTTTGACCGCATACGGCGATGCATCCGCATGGACGCGCGAGACTAGCCCAATTGGCGGGCGCAACTGACGCACGCTCCAGTGGAGTGCCAGATCATCGGCGCTCGAGGTTTACGACGAGCGTGCGTGTCCAGAATCTTCTGCTTCCGGCGGTGAAGCTCTCGGGCGTCAGGGTGGGCCGCGACCGCTTACGCTTCGGCCGATGCCGGTCATTACTCGCACTCAACGAGGAAGGGGCACATGTCTGGGCGTAAAGTACGTGTCGGTCCCCAACCGATGTGCGCGCAGCGACGATGGCGCACTGGCGAAGCAGCTCTGGTTTGCCGGGCCAATGGCGTACGTGTCGAGACGCCGGTTGGCTGGCCAGCAGCGATCACCCGTTACACTTGCGCATGCGATCGATGGATTTTGCGTGGGTAGAACCGGCGTCGTCGCCAACGCCTCTCAATTGGACTGTTGCTGAGCTATCATTCAGCCAGCCAAGAATCGCAGGCAGCTCCTCTGTATCGAGCATGCCCGAAACTCGCTCCCCAAGCTCACGGAATCGCCATCGGCACATAAAGTCGCTTCTCTGGAAGCGTCATTATTGCACACGGGATAGCTAGAATAACCCTCACAGAAATATCCATGGTCTGGGCTGTAGTCTCGCGCCCTCTGGCCGTCGAAAGTGGGGAATTCGTAGTGAAACAGTATGTTAGATTGCTTGCGCTCCTGGCCGTTCTGGTCGTAGGGATCTCGGATATTTCCGCCCAAAACAATTGCAAGACGGTTACTGGAGTCAGCGGTGTCACTGCTTGCTTGCTCACTGGCACGGACGTGAGCGCGGTCACTTGCCCCAACGGCGCAACCTGCGGTTCGGCAGCCAAGGCCAGCGCACTCAGCCTGACGCCCTTTGACGGAACTACTGGCTGGCACGGCTACACTTCAGGAACCGCTGCAACCTATTTGAACACTTTGTCGACCAACATCGGCGCGGGAATCACGTTTGCCCTTTCCAGCGGCTCGTCCCTGCATGATGGCAATGGAACATTACAGAATCTCCCGTGGCGAAATCCCACTAACGATAACGGCTATTTCCTGTCGGCCTCCACCAGCTCGCCGACGATAACGATGACCTTCGACGACAGCAGTTGCGATAATTCGAACTGCATTGCACAATTCTCCCTTTACTGGGGCAGCTTGGATAGTTGGAACACCATTACGTTTACTCCCACCAGCGGCTCGCCGATTTCCTTGAACGGCGCACAACTCGCGACCACTTTTGGCTGGACAATCGGGCAAAACGACACGGCCTCATACGTCTTGAACTTTGAGGTCCCGACTAACGACGCTTTGTGGACAACCGTAACCCTTTCGTCGACCTATCCGGCATTCGAGTTCGACAACATCGCGTGGGAGAGCGTGCTCGGCACTAGCAATGGGGCACCGGTACCGCTCCCGTCAGGAACCACTCCCGAACCAGGCAGCATTTTGCTGTTGGCTACGGCGAGCGTTGCTGTGGCAGAACGGCTCAAGCGGAAGCTCAATTCACCTAGCTGATCGCTTAGGCGGCGTTTCGAGCTATTGCCGTCAGAAGCGTAACGATAGGCAGCTCAGTCCGCCGTCCATCTTGCGGAACTCCGACATATCAAGCGCTAACGGCGAGTAACCTCGACGGGTCAGCTCGTCTTGCAGACGCGGAAATCCTGCCGAAATCAGCACCCGATCGTTCACCAACACACAATTGCAAGCATAACTTTCGTCGGCAGCGACACGGATCAGGTCATACCCTCGGAACTCTTCCCTGCCCGTCAGTTCGTCCATGACGACGAGAACATGGTCGTCGAGGTAAGCGATGCCACTCTTCAAGTGAAGAATTGAGTTCATGCTGCGAATGTCGACGGTGGAAGAGGTATAGCCTTCGGCAGCGAGGAATTTGCCGAGTTGACGAGCACCCTCTTCGTTGGTTCGATGGGATACGCCGATGAAGAAGTGCGAACCAGCTTCGCAAATGTCCCCGCCATCGAGCGTGCCCGGCGCCTGGATTTCGTGAATAACGGAATGGAACGCCTGAATTGCTTCTTGAATCGCCGCGACTTCGCCGAGCCGCGAGTCCGCGCCGGGACGGGTGAGAATCGCCGACCGGCTGGTGAGCACAGCCGTGTCTTCTACGAACGTCGAGTCGGGATGTTGGAGGTCAGTCGGCAGGCCCAGGAGATCAAGCCCGCACTCTTCCAACGCATGGCAATATGCTTCGTGTTGGGACAGTGCGAGAGCCACGTCAGGCGCGCCCAGCGCGGCCGAAGTCAGGCCTTCGGTGAAGTTGCTTCCGGGCGGACGAACAATAGCGTGACGAAACAATTCGCTTTCCTCATTCCAGTTTTACTTCATACAAGCTTGGACTTCGGGCGACAAATTGCCGCCGCAAAAAACAATGGCTACGCTTTTGTCGGCATATAGGGCCGCCTCCTTGAAGAACGCCCCCAGCGCGACTCCTGCGGAGCCCTCGATGGTCCAGTCTCGCTGTCGCGACCAGCGCATCGCATTAAGAATCTCGTCCTCTGTCACCAGAACCGCGCGATGTATCGCGGCCTGCGCCAATTCGAACGTTATGGAGGCCGGCTCTACTCCTCCGGCTGTGCTCTCCGACAAAGTGTAGGTCTCGGGAAACTCGATGATCTTGCCGGCTCGGAGACATTCGTAGAGCACACGTGAATTCTTAGGCCAGCAACCTACGACCTCCGTTCGCGGAGACAGTGCTCGAAGGTAAGTCCCAATGCCGCTAATTAAGCCGCCGCCGCCCGTGGCAATAAAGACGGCGTCAAGACCGTCGATCTGCCGGAGCAACTCTACGGCTATGGTTCCCTGCCCGGCAATCACTTGCCAGTCGTTGTATGGCGACACATAGGTCCGATGTGATTCTTGTGCAGCAGTCCGCGCAGCAATTTCGGCGTCGAGGGGATTGTCGCCAACCATCCGGATGCGCGCCCCGTAGGCTTCGATCTTCTTCCACTTCGCTTCCGGGACTTGCGACGAGAGAAATACTTCAGCGTCGATGCCCTTGAATTTTGCGGCCGCCGCGACGCCCAATCCGTGGTTCCCGGTGGAAGAAGTCACAACCCCGGCCGAAGCGGCGTCAGGTGGCAGACTCAGTATTTTGTTAGCCGCTCCACGAAGCTTAAAGGAGCCCGTGACTTGAAGCTGTTCCAGCTTGGCGTATGCGCGCGTAGATGCGGGGATGCGTGGATCGCGCGGCAATCGGGCCACAGGCGTTTGCCGTACCAGCCCGTAGATGCGACTGCAGGCTTCTTCGATCTGCACGACCGGGTCGTGTGATCGACCGGCCGCTTCGTTGGCAGCATTCTGATATTTTCTGTCGGTATCGGGAGGCATGTAAATCGCGTCGGCAATTCGTCGAAGGCGAAAGCGAGGGTTATCAGGCCTGCGCCGCTTTGGTCCTGCCGGATTTCTTCACCGCGGAACTGCTCGGCGCGACGGAGACCACCGCCGGCGCCGATTGTTCGGCTGCGTCCTCCCACAGGCGAAAACCTCCCACGAAGGCATTGGCATTGTTGCCCGCGCGACACTTTGGAGGAAGTACCTTTAGCAGTTTTACGTTGCCGCCTCCCAGCACAACATCATCGGGCTCGAGAGCAGCGCCCAGCTTCTCCACTACATCGGCAACGTTCTTACGCCACCGCTTCTTGCCATATTTATTGATGGCGCGAAGACCGACATAGTCTTCATATGTATGTTTCCGATAAGGCAGGTGAGCTAGTTCCATCGGTTGGAGCGTCCCATTGATGATCATCGCCGAACCGAGGCCGGTACCGAGGCCGAGGAACAACATCCGGCCGCCCTTATAGCTGCCCAGCGCCTGCATGGCCGCGTCGTTAATGACTTTGACCGGGCACCCGAACGCTTTCTCGAAGTTGAATCCGGCCCAGCCTTTTGCAAGATTGTGCGGCTCGGCCAGAATGCGCCCATCGAGCACAGGGCCGGGATAGCCAATCGAGACCACGTCGTACTTCCAGTCGGCGGCGATCTTGCGCGCCTCATCGACCATCAGCTTGGCGGTCATTTTAGGGCCGGAAGGAAACTTGCGGCGCGCTTCGTGTCCTGAGGCCAGGAGCTTCACGTTTGTTCCGCCTACATCGATGGCGAGTACCTTCATTCACGACTCCAGCTTTGGGATGCAGCCGTCGAAGTACTCTTCGCAGGCCGCGCGTTTGTCGCATGAGTCTACAATATTGCGCGCCTAAGTAGCGCGAAGTATTTCGATTTGCTTCTGTTCCATCGATTCCACACGCGGCTCAACCCACGAATTGCAGGCCCGCCGGCTCCCGATTTTGTGACGAATCGGCGTCCCTCTTGACAACACACCCTATGGGAAGCAATCATCCCGACATTCGCAAGAATTGCTGGCGGTCATCAGAGTGGGCGATCGCCGCTTCTTTTACGCTGTTCTTGATCGGGCTTGCACCCCGCAATTGGACTGGCCGATTGCGGAAGGTCCGGTGCGTCATCCGATTCGCTATCGCCGGTTAGCACGGTGGGGAGCGCGGCTTTGAAGCTGAGTCTTACGAAAGCGGGTTGGCTCGCGGGCGTCGAAACCTCGCTGGCTTTCGCTACCGCGAATGCCTGGGCCGCCGATGCTACCCGCGATCCTGCGATTCCCAACATCTTTGCTCCTGCTTCGACTCCGGCTGACTCCATCTACCATCTGTCGCTGTTTGTGCTGGCTATAACCGGGTTGATTTTTGTAGTGGTGTGTACGCTGCTAGCGTACGCCATGGTCAAGTTCCGACGGCGCTCCGGAGATGATGACCGCGAACCACCGCAGATATACGGCAGCAACCAGATGGAACTTGCATGGACGGTGATACCGGTCTTAATCGTGGTCGTGCTGTTTCTTGCCGCCGCGCGGGTTATACATGCGATCGAAGACGCGAAATTCCCGCCTGGCACGACGGAAATTACCGCTGTCGGCCACCAATTCTGGTGGGAGTTTCAATATCCTGGCCAGGGATTTGTCACGGCCAACGAACTGCATGTCCCGGTCAGCGATCGCGATCATCCCACTCCTACCCATATCACTCTGATGTCGGCGGATACCGACCATAGCTTCTGGGTGCCCAAACTAGCCGGGAAGACGGATCTCATTCCAAATCGTGTCAACAGCATGTGGATCGATCCGCATGAAGCTGGCGTGTACGTTGGCCAGTGCGCACAGTATTGCGGCACGCAACACGCCAAGATGCTGTTGCGTGTCGTGGTGGATTCGCCCGAAGACTTCAACAAATGGATCGCCAGTCAAAAAGGGCCTGCGAACGAGCTTGACTCGGTCGCGCAGGGGCGGCACATATTCGAATCCACGGCGTGTGTGAATTGCCACACCATCGCCGGCACCGACGCCAAAGGTAAGTTTGGCCCTGACCTGACACACTTAATGACACGTACAACCCTCGCGTCAGGCGCTATTGCCAATACGCAGGAAAACCTGCGGGCGTGGATTAAGGACCCTGACGCCATCAAGCCCGGCTGTCTGATGCCTGCCATGCAGATGAGTGAAGAGGAAGTCGACGCCGTAACTGCCTATTTGATGACGCTGCACTGAGGGACTGTTTGAGATGCTGGACGGTGACTCCATTTCGAAGCCGATGTTCGTGCCGCCTTCCGAGACGATGACGCGCCCGCTCTTCGATCGCGTGCACGAGTGGATCGTGACAGTCGATCATAAGAAGCTCGGGCTGATGTACATAGGCTACGGGATTCTGTTTCTCGTCATCGCGGGCCTCGAAGCCACAGCGATGCGGATTCAGTTGGCCATCCCAAATAACCACTTCGTTTCTCCGCAGACCTTCAACCAGCTCTTCACCATGCACGGCACGACCATGGTGTTCCTGGTTGGCATGCCGCTGCTATTCGGGTTCGCGAACTACTTCGTGCCGCTCATGATCGGCGCGCGCGACATGGCATTTCCGCGACTCAACGCCTGGAGCTTCTGGATGAGTGCGCTAGGCGGCATCATCCTGTATTTCAGCTTCATCGGCGGCGGCGGACTCTACGGAGCAGGCGCCGCTCCTGACGTCGGATGGTTTGCCTATGCGCCGCTGACCGCGAAGGCGTTTTCTCCCGGGCACAGCACCGACTATTGGACGATCGGATTGCTGGTGAGCGGATTTGGAAGTATCGGAACTGCCCTCAACATCGTGACGACGGTCCTTTGCATGCGTTGCCCAGGCATGACGCTCAATCGCATGCCCCTCTTTGTGTGGCTGAACATGGTAATGGCGGCGATGGTGCTCATCGTCATCTCGCCCCTCACCGCCGCGCAGATCATGCTCCTGATCGACCGCTATCTGGGCGGACACTTCTTTGATACCCAGGCGGGCGGCTCGGCCGTGATCTGGATGCACTTCTTCTGGATCTTCGGCCATCCCGAAGTCTATGTGCTGATCATCCCCGGATTTGCCATCGCTTCAGAGATCATCCCTGTCTTCTCGCGGAAGCCGATCTTTGGCTACGCCATCATGGTGGCTGCGACGCTGAGCATCGGTTTCCTCAGCCTGGGCGTGTGGGCGCACCACATGTTCACCATCGGAATGACGTCGTACTCGAATGCATTCTTCACGGCTACTACGATGGCGGTGGGAGTTCCCACGGGAATCAAGATCTTCAATTGGCTGGGGACCATGTGGGGCGGCAAGATTCGCTTCAGGATTCCCATGATGTTCTGCATCGCCTTCCTGTTTCAGTTCCTGATTGCAGGATTGACCGGCATCATGCTGTCGGCGGCGCCGTTCGACTGGCAATTGGGGAACTCCTACTTTGTGGTAGCCCACTTCCATTACGTTTTAATTGGCGGATTGGTCTTCACTATTTTCGCGGCGCTGTACTACTGGTTTCCCAAAGTCAGCGGCCGCATGTTCAACGAGACGCTCGGCAAATGGCATTTTTGGCTGTTCTTGATCGGCTTCCACCTGACCTTCGACTTCATGCACATTCCCGGACTGTTAGGCATGCCGCGCCGCATTTACACCTACGAGGCCGGCCGCGGGTGGGAGGTCTGGAACCTCATTGTTTCCATCGGCGTCATTTTTCAGATCGCTGGAATCCTGTGCTGGGTAGTGAATTTCCTGTGGTCCTATTTCAAAGGGAAGCCTGCCGGCAACGATCCGTGGGACGCCTGGACTCTGGAGTGGTCCACCAGTTCCCCGCCCCCGGATTACAACTTCGCCACAATACCGGTGGTGCATAGCCGCCGGCCGCTGTGGGACTTGAAGCATCCGGAAGATCCAGACTGGAAGTACGAGTAAAGGAGACCTGACTTGGCAGCAACCGCGATCGGGGTGCCACAAAACGAAATGCCACTCGGGCACGAGCTGCGCGGCCGAGTGGGCATGTGGTGCCTGATCGCCGCGGAATCGGCGATCTTCAGCATCTTTGTGGTCGCGTATTTGTATTACGCCGGCAAGAGCCTCAGTGGCCCAACTCCGCGCGAGGTGCTGGAGTTCCCCATCTTCATCTCTATCGCACTATTCAGCAGCAGCTTCACCATCGTGCGGGCGGAGCGCGCCATCGAACGCGGCAATCTGAAGCCGTTTGCCATATGGTGGTTCGCCACGATCGCACTCGGCGCGATTTTCGTGCTCGGCACAGCTCGCGAGTGGTACTCACTGATTTACGAAAACGGGCTGACCATCAGTTCAAGCTTGTTCGGGACCACATTTTATTCACTCGTCGGATTGCACTTATCGCACGTACTAATTGGTTTGACCGGCCTGTCGATCGTGATGGTATTCGCCCTCCTCGGCAAGGTGAAGCAAGAGCACGCTGAACGCATCGGCGTCTTCGCGTTGTATTGGCACTTTGTCGATGCGGTGTGGGTCGTCGTACTAACAGTGGTATACGTCATCGCGCGATAAGCGGGGTCGAGCAGAGTAATGGCGGCATTCGAACCACAAAGCGACGCAGCGCGGCAGCCGGAGATTGTCGTCATGCCCGCTCCGACGGCATGGCCGTTTGTGTTTGCTGTGGGACTTGCATTGATTTTCGCCGGCCTGCTCACGAGTGCCTGGGTCAGCGCGCTCGGCGCCGTGTTCTGGATATTCGGAGCGGTCGGCTGGTTCCGGCAGGTACTGCCACATGAGCATCATGAAGAAATTCCAGTGCTACTCGAAGCAGCGCCGGTCGCGGTAACCGTTCCCGAGGTCGCACGATTCCCGATAGCCGAAAATGTTCCCCGCGCGTGGCTGCCGCTCAAGATTTATCCCATTTCGGCGGGCGTGAAGGGCGGCCTGGCTGGCGGAGTGGCCATGGCCTTTCTTGCCATGCTCTATGGCCTGATCTTCTTTCACAGCATTTGGTACCCCGTCAATTTACTTGCGGGAAGCCTCTACGCCGCGCCCGCTGTCCCTGCGATGGAAGCCTTGATGCAATTCCATCTTGGATGGTTGCTATTCGCGCTGGCGCTCCACCTGACCATGTGCCTGCTGGTGGGACTGCTGTACGGCGCGATGCTTCCCATGCTGCCCACGCGTCCCATCGTGCTCGGAGGAATCATCGCTCCGTTGCTGTGGACTGGACTGCTGTATCAGGTACTCGGCTTCGTGAATCCGCTGCTCGACGAAAAGATCAGCTGGGTCTGGTTCGCCGCATCGCAGGTTGCGTTTGGAGTAGTGGCCGGGTTGGTCGTGGTGCGTCAAAACAAAGTGTGGACCACCGAGAACCTGCCGCTGGCCGTTCGCGCTGGCCTGGAAGCTCCCGGCATTATGCATTCCCGCGACCACGAGGACCCTAAGCAATGAACTTGCGACGCTGTGGAGTCGCGATCACCTTGCTCGCAGTCGCATGGCTGGCAGGCTGTTCGCACCTGCCAGGCAAGCCGCCGCCAGGTCCCGAGGTGCCACGCCCGGATTCTGTGCTCGACCCAGTGGTGCTCTTTAATCAGAATTGCTCTGGTTGCCACGGTGCAGACGGCAAGAGCGGCCCGGCGATGATGTTGTCGGATCCTGTCTATCTCGCCATCGTCGATGACGACACGCTACGTTCGACGATTTCGAAGGGCCGTCCGGGCACGGCCATGTCGGCGTTCGCACAAAAAGAAGGCGGAATGCTGACCGACGAGCAAGTGAACGCAATTGTTCGCGGCATTCGCGAACGCTGGAGCAAGTCCAACGCCCTGGGCGGCGATGTCGCGCCACCTTACGCGGCAAAAATGTCCGGCGACTCCGCACACGGTCAAGCCGTGTATGTGAGCTATTGCGCTTCCTGTCACGGAGATGCCGCAACCGGCGGCCCGAAGGCAGGTTCCATCATCGACAAGTCGTATCTCAGCTTGATCACTGACCAGGGCCTGCGCACCATTGTCATCACAGGACGTCCTGACTTTAATGCGCCCGACTGGCGCAACAACATCGCTGGGCACCCGATGAGTGACCAGGAAATCACCGACGTCGTGGCGTGGCTGACGGCACAGCGGCCCAATCGCGCAGCCGGCATGTCCGTCCCAGCTTCAACGTCTCCCGGAGGTGCTCATTGAGCGAGCCGCCTGAAGTGGCGAACGGTTCCAGTACTGGTGAGCTTTCACGTCGCGCGCTGTTTACCAAGATCGGGCTGCTTCTGAATGGCGTGGCCATTACTGTGCTGGCGTTGCCAATCATCGGCTATCTGGTTTCGCCGATCCTGGGCGCGGACCGCGGACAGTACAAGCGCTGGATTACTCTGGGCGACCTGGACGAATTCCCTGAGGGCCAGACGCGCCTGGCCAAATTCACCAACCCAATTACCTCTTTCGCCGACGGAGACACCGACCATATTCCCTGCTGGGTGCGCCGCGTTCAAGGAGACAAATTCCAAGTCTTCGCCGTCAACTGCGCGCATCTGGGATGCCCGGTTCGCTGGTTTCCGCAGTCAGGGTTATTCATGTGCCCGTGTCACGGCGGCGTTTACTACCAGGACGGCTCGCGCGCTTCCGGCCCGCCGCCACGTGGGCTGTTCGAGTATCCGTACAAGGTGGAAAACGGGAAGCTGCTGATTGAGACCGGACAACTGCCAACCCTTTCCACCACCGCGAGCCTCGCCGCAAGGAGACGCGGATGTCAAGGCTGAAGCAGATCGGCGAATGGTTCGATGAGCGCCTGCAGCTCGGCGGCGCGATCCGCGATGCCATGTCGCATCCGGTCCCGCGCAAGTCGGCGAGTTGGTGGTATGTATTCGGCAGCGCCGCGCTGACCATCTTTGGTCTGCAAGTTGTCACCGGAATTCTGCTCGCACTTACCTATGTTCCTTCGGCGGGCGAAGCCTGGAACAGCCTGCAATATCTCAACCATCAAGTCACCCTCGGCTGGTTCCTGCGAGCCGTGCACGGATGGGGCTCAGACTTCATGGTCGCCGTCGTGCTCGTTCACATGTGCCAGGTGTTTTTGTTCGGCGCCTACAAGTTTCCCCGCCAGCTCACCTGGATCGTTGGCGTGTTCCTGCTCCTCATGACCCTTGGCATGGCGTTCACCGGACAGGTGCTCCGCTTTGATCAGGACGCGTACTGGGGACTCGGCATTGGCGCTTCAATCACTAGCCGCGTTCCGCTGATTGGCGCGCAAGCCGTCCATATGTTGTTGGGCGGACCCATCATCGCGGGCGCGACGCTATCGCGCTTCTTCGCGTTCCATGTCTTTCTTATTCCCGGCTTGCTGATCGGTTTCGTGTCACTACATCTGTTGATGGTATTGAAGCTGGGCATCAACGAGTGGCCCATGCCGGGGCGCGTTGTGCGCCGCGCAACCTATGAAAAGGAATACCACGAGTTGCTGCAGAAAGACGGCGTGCCCTTTGTCCCGGCAGCAATCTGGAAGGACATGTTTTTCTCCGCCGCCATCATTGTCGCCATCATGGCATGTGCAGCCTATTTCGGGCCATTCGGTCCCACAGGATATCCGGATCCGACGATCGTTCAAACCATACCGAAGCCCGATTTCTTTTTCCTGTGGCTCTACGCAATGCTGGCGCTGCTGCCGCCTGAGATGGAAACTCCTGCCCTGCTGATCGGGCCGGTGGTCGTCATTGGTTTCCTCATCTTGCTTCCGCTTCTGTCGGGTGAAGGCGAGAAAAGTTGGCGGCGCAGACCGGTTGCAGTCGTCACCTTGCTGCTGGTCGCGGTTTCGCTCGCGACTTTCACTAAGCTTGCGACTTACTCCCCATGGAGCCCCATCATGGACGCCTGGAGCGGCGATCCCTTGCCCGTTTCGTTTCTCAACGGGCGCACTCCTCTGCAACGACAGGGCGCGCTCGTCTTTCAGGGCAAGCAGTGCCGCAATTGCCACTCGATCGGAGGATCTGGCGGCTTGCGCGGCCCCGCATTGGACTCAGTTGCCACCTCGCTCACCCATGACCAGCTGGTTCGGCAGGTAATCCAAGGCGGGGGCAACATGCCAGCCTACGGGAAAAACTTGAATCCGGCCGAAGTCACGGCGTTGGTTTCGTTCTTGGAGACATTGCACCCGTCTGGGCGACCGCCGGCCCGTGATGCTTCTCAGGCTGCCGTGCAACAAGCTGCTCCAACCCCAGCAACGGATCATTAGGTGACTCTGTATGGATCTCACGAGGGTATCGGTTTTGAAAGGGCACGGCTTTACAGGCTGCGGGTTTCGAAGGGGCGCAGCTTCAGCTGCGCCGTACGAGTTCTTTGATTTTTGTCATCCTGCGCGCACTCTAGTCCGCGCGGCACCACAAATTTGTGACTGATTACTATTAAGGACTTCAGAGGCTGTGTGAATAGTCGCTTCAAATCCCAACCGTCTGATAGGCAGGTCAAGCTGCGAGCCCCAGAGGGGCGAAATGGTCTAGCCCACCACGCAGCCCGCCGCGGCGGGCGGAGTGGTGGGTAAAGTGGGAAGTTAACCCGAGTCGCGTAGGGACGGCAGAACTTTTCACTGTTTTTCATGAAGCGTTCAGAGAGCTTTTGACACGCCGTGCAACCCATCGTTCAAGCCGTACTGCGTTCATGGTCGATTCCACCGGTGGCGACCTACGCGCTGGTGTTGACCGCGCTAACCTATCTGCGCGGTGGATGGCTTTTGCGGCGCGCCGGATACCCCTATCTGTCCGCCTGGAGAATGGGAAGCTTCACGCTAGGACTGTTCTCCGTATGGTTCGCTCTGGCGTCACCGCTGGATACCTTCGGTCCGTTCGTTCTCACCGCGCACATGTTACAGCACATGATTCTGATGATGGTGGCCCCGCCCCTGATCCTGCTGGGCGAGCCTCTCATCCCCATTGTGCGCGGCATGCCGCGCTTTGCCGCGCGAGAATTCGCCGGTCCGTTCCTGAATTGGCCAGTGGCGCAACGTATAGGAGTGGCCCTGACCAATCCGGTGACTGCCCTTCTGTTGATGGGCGCAGCGATGTTCCTGTGGCACGTGCCCGCTGCCTACGAATTGGCCTTGCGATCGAGTTTCTGGCACGAGGTGGAACATGCGTGCTTCTTCTTCGCGTCAATTATTTTCTGGTGGCCGGTGGTTCAGCCCTGGCCCAGCCGCGCACGATGGCCGCGCTGGGCGATGGTACCGTATCTCGTGATTGCTGACTTGCAGAACACCGCGTTGTCGGCCGTGCTGGTCTTCGCCGACAAGATTCTGTATCCATCGTACGCAGCAGGACCCAGCTTGTTTGGTTTCACACCCCAGGAAGATCAGGCGGCGGCAGGCGCAATGATGTGGGTGATTGGTTCCCTGGCTTTCATTGTTCCTGCGGTGTTGATCGCGATTCAGTGCCTATCGCGTCGTCGGCCTGCCCCTGAATGGGTGGAAGGGCACGGCTTTAGCCGTGCCGAAAGTACTGTCAGAAACCGGGCTTCAGCCCTGGAATTGCCGCGACTGAAGAAGCTGCCGGAAGAGTCACTTTGGAAAAGTTTCGTATCAGGGCACGACTTAAGTCGTGCCGATACGTCGTTTATTTCTCATCCGCCGAGTGGACTTCAGTCCGCGAGGCGCAGTTTCGAAGTGGCCTCGTTTCTTGTCTTGTTCGTAGCAACCGCTTCCGGCTTCATCCTGCTGTCGAGATTCTCGACCGACGACGATAACCAGGTTCTTCGTTTATCGCAGCAATCCGGACCATTCGCCGTCGCAGTTTATGGACCGGCAGGCGACATTCCCGCCGGGCCGGCAACCTTTGACGTATTGGTGCAAGACCGAGACAGCCGCGAAGTTTTGCTCGATAGCCAAGTTGAATTTGTACTCCGCAATCGGACGGCTGCGGACCTCTCTGCGCAACCGGTCAGGGCAACTCGCGATGATGAAAACAGACTTTTGTTCACAGCCGATGTGGACTTCGAGAGTGCCGGTGCGCGCCTGCTCGAAATCGAAGTGCGGCAGGCTGGCAGGACCGCGGTGCTCCCAGTGCCGGTCGAAGCCGTGAATTCGGAACCAGGCATGCCTCCTCGCTGGTCTTACGTTGTCATACTTGCGTTCGCAGGGATCCTTTGCGCCGCCTATCTCTGGCGTCACAGGGGGAGCAAGTCAGCTGAACTCGCCGTTCCGATTGCGTAGAGCCATGCAGCAGCTTCCCCGTTCGCCATCCGCGCAAGATCCTTATCACACTGCCACGTGACCTGTGCCCTTTCGCGCCTTGCCTCGCGTATCTAAAGAAAGATAGACATAGTGAGGGACGGGATATTTGTCCCTCGACCCACCCGCACCTAGGTCGCGGTTCGACTTGCGCTTTTAAAATTCTGGCTGGCTCCTTACAACCGTGGCTTCGAGTACCACTCAACTCCTTACAGCTCACGACATTGCCTGTAACTCCCTTTATTATGACGCTCTTGCGCGTAGATCACGCTAACTTCATGAAAGCAAGGAATTTGCGGGATGGGGGGAGGGGGTCAAATCACCGACGAATAGGGGAGATCGTTCAGTGCCGTCCCGCACGCACTGCGGCTGCAAGTTCGCCAAGTAGCTCAGCGGTCTCGTCCCAACCCATACACGCATCCGTGATGCTCTGGCCATGCTTCAGTGGCTGACCCGGTATCAGCTTCTGCGCTCCCGCGACCAGGTTGCTTTCCAGCATGACGCCGATGATGCGCCGATCCCCCCCGGCTACCTGGCTTGCGACAGTCTGGCAAACCGACACTTGGCGGGTGTGGTCCTTGTTGCTGTTCGCATGGCTGCAATCGATCATAACGTTAGGTCGCAGCCCAGCCTTTTCCAACTGCTCGCATGTCGCGGCCACGGCCTCAGCGGTGTAGTTCACGCTATTGCGCCCGCCACGCAAAATGACGTGACAGTCGGGGTTCCCATTTGTGGCGAATATCGCCGACTGCCCGTGTTTCGTATGCCCGAGAAAGGTATGTGGCTGGGCGGATGACAGTACAGCTTCGACGGCAATTTGAACATCGCCGGAAGTTGCGTTCTTGAATCCCACGGGGCACGAGAGACCCGAAACTAACTGCCGATGTACCTGGCTCTCGGTCGTGCGCGCGCCGATGGCTCCCCAACTGACCAGCCCCGCGACGTATTGCGGCGTAATCATGTCGAGGAATTCGGTCCCCGCCGGCACGCCCATCTCTGCAAGGTCGAGCAGCAGATGACGCGCCTGCCGCAGTCCGTCGTTGATTTTGTAAGACTGATCGAGGTACGGATCGTTGATCAGGCCCTTCCAGCCGACGGTAGTGCGCGGCTTTTCGAAATAGACCCGCATCACGATGCGCAATTCGTTGCTGTGCGCCTCGATTGCGCTTTTCAGCAGAGAAGCGTACTCACGTGCCGCCTTGGTGTCGTGGATCGAGCAGGGGCCGACCACCACCAGCAGACGCGGATCTTCCCCGCGCAAGATCTTTGCAATCTGCTCGCGGGCTTGATGAACCGTAGCCGATGCCTTCTCGGTGGTGGGAAGTTCTTCTTCCAGGAACACCGGCGGCAATACGACTTTGATCCACTTGATGCGAAGGTCGTCAGTTGAATAGAACATGGACGTAGCAGCGGTCGAGTGAAATGTACTGGAGGCGGCTGGCAGCGCCTTTCACTACTCTAACAGCAAGTTTAAGTCTTCCCAGGTGATGAGCAGCGTGGCGGAATCCGGTTAGAAGTGGAATGGACAAAATTATGGCTGCCCCTCAGGGATTCGAACCCCGATATGCCGCTCCAGAGGCGGCTGTCCTACCGTTGAACGAAGGGGCAGCAAATACGGCTGCTGCGAGCGCAGCGTGCTTGCCGCTACATTGATTTTATGTGCTATCGCGCGCGAGCGTCAACACGCCGAGACGGGCACATACCGCGAATCGACTCTGGTATCTGCACAACCGGCTGTTCGCTCAGCGCCAAAGCATACCGCCGCGCTAAAATGAGCAACATCTTCTTTCTTTGACGAGGGCCCTATGACATCTTCCCTGGGTACCGCTGCCTTTCCCGCCGACGCCACCGACGTGGCGCGACAACTTCTGCAAGCCGAACAATGCGCCTTGGTCGTCGTGGACATTCAAGCCAAGTTGCTTCCGCCGATCTTCAACAAAGACGAACTGGTCAAGAATTCTCAGTTGCTCGTCCGCCTCGCTGCTGTTCTCGACATTCCCGTGATTGTCACCACGCAGTACGCCCAGGGACTGGGAGAGACTGTTCCAGAAATCGCGTCGCTAATGGGCGAGGTGCACTCGATCGACAAGCTCGATTTCAGCTGTTTCGGCAGCAACGACTTTCGCTCAACACTGAAGTCGTTGCCGGGCAACCGGAACACCGTGCTGCTCTGCGGCATGGAGGCGCATATCTGCGTAATGCAGACCGCGCTGGGCGCATTGAACGACGGCTACCTGGTGCACGTGGCCTCCGACGCCATCGGCTCGCGGGTCCGCTGGAACTGGGACATCGGCATCGACCGCATGCGCGCTGCTGGCGCCGTTATTTCCACCACCGAGATGATGATTTACGAATTGCTGCGGTGTTCGGGAACACAGGAATTCAAGCAGATGCTGCCCTACCTGAGAGGGTGATGCACGACAGTTCGAGCCCCTGAGTTGACACTCGCGGTATCCTCGCACATCCATGATTTCCCTGGCTCGCCAGCTCCGGCTGGCTGATTTCTTCTCGCTCGGCTTCGGCACCATGGTCGGCGTGGGCTGGCTGATAGTGATGGACGACTGGCTGATGCGTGGCGGGCCCCTGGGCGCCGTCCTTGGATTCGTCATCGGCGGCGCGGTGCTGCTGCCGATCGGAATCGTCTATGGGAAACTGGTGCGGGCCATGCCCGACGCCGCCGGAGAGATTGCCTACACTGCGGCGGTCTTTCCGCGCTCCGTCAGTTTCGCGACTGGCTGGACGATGCTACTGGCGTATTACATCGTCTGTCCTTGGGAAGCTGTGGCCATTGGGCGCATCGCCGGCTATCTCTTCCCTGCCCTCAATTCCATTGGGCTGTATCGGATCGCCGGAAAGCCGGTGTATCTTCCTCACCTTATCATCGGCCTCGCGCTCACTGCCTTTCTGACTCTATTGAACTATCGCGGTATCCGGTTGAGCGCGTCTTTTCAGAACTGGACGACGTTTGCAGTGATTGCCCTGACGCTGGGGTTCGTCGGAGCCGGCGCCAGTCGTGGCTCGGCAGCCAATTTCAGGCCGCTGTTCAGAGGGCCGGCGATGATTTCAATTTTTCTTGTCCTGCAAATCGTCCCCTATTTCATGACCGGCTTCGAATCAATCGGCAAGGCCTCGGAGGAAGCCAGCAACGACTTTGAGCCACGTCGGTTCATGCTGGCCATTCTTCTGGCGATAGTGGTCGGTGCCACGTTTTATGCGACCGTCATCGCCGCAGTCGGCTATGTCGCACCATGGCAGAGCATCGTGCACGAGCGGTTCGCCACCGCAGTAGCGTTCGAACGAGCCATGGGATCGGAGTGGATTGTCAGGGTGATCATGGCGACGGCGCTGCTGTCGCTGATGAAAGTGTTCAATGGCAACCTGGTCGCCGCAAGCCGAATGCTTTTTGCGCTCGGCCGGAGAGGATTAGCTGATCCGCGACTGGGACACGTGCATCCGACAAATCGTACTCCCTCAACGGCAGTGGTTTTTATCGGTATCGCCACCGCATTACTGATGTTTGGCGGACAATCGCTGTTGATTCCGATTACCGAGGTGGGTTCTCTGGCTGCGGCACTGGGCTGGATGGCCTCTTGCGCTGCCTTCCTGCGAATGCAACCATCATCCCTTGGCCGAGCGGCAGCATTCACGGGGCTGCTGGTCACAGCCCTCATGGTCCTGATGAAAGTACTGCCTCAGGCCCCCGGACATTTCAGTCAGTACGAATGGACCGCTCTAGGGCTGTGGGTCGTGCTGGGACTGCTGCTCCGCCGACGAGCCACGGTACGCGAAGCAGCCGTCCCAGACAGCGCACCCTAGGACTGCAATTGCACGAGTTGCGGATAATACTGCACCGCATGAGGAGAGGTCGAGAGCACGGTCTTCTCCGGGAGTTCGCCCATGTACATGGCGATTTCGTCGCATGCGTGCATGCGCGGGCAACGCAGACAGTCTTTGTACATTTTGTCGGGCAAGAGTTCCTTGTCCACAACCGTGAATCCCATCCTGCCAAAGAACTCCGGGATCCGCGTAAACAGGCAGACGCAAGTCACGCTCTGCCGGGCAGATTCGGCCAACAACGCATCAATCAACATCCGGCCAGCACCCTTACCTTTTGCCTTCTTGCCGATGGTAATGGAGCGCACCTCTGCCAGGTGCATCCCGTAGAGGTGCAATGCGCCGCATCCCACTACTTCGCCTTTGTGCTCGATTACAACGAAGTCGCGGATGTTTTCGCAAATTTCGGCGAGGGATCGCCCTAGAAGGGTCCCGTCGCCAACGTGGATCCGGATGAGTTGCTCGATCGCCATTGCATCGGGCAGTGTTGCATTACGCGCAAACATGGGCAGCTCCTGCATAGATCGAGAGTGTTTCCTTCGCTTTCTTCAACGCCGCCCGAACCTGCAAAGGAGCAGTACCACCCGGCACGTCGTGTATGGCTAAAACTTGTTGCAACTGCAATGCTTCGTAAAACGCAGCGTCGGCTCCGATGCCGCAGCTCGCGTAGTCTTCCGTCGAGAGATGTTCGAGCTCGCAACCCTTCTTGACACAGAGCTGCACAGCCTTGCCAATCATCTCGTGGGCGTGGCGAAACGAAACTCCGCTTCGAACCAGATACGCAGCTCCCGCCAGCGCGTTCATGAACCCACCTGTCGCGGCTTCCTGCATCCGTTCGTAGTCGAATGTCACGCTCGCCATGTATCCCGTGGCAACTCGCACCATGCTGGCCACTTGTTGAGCGGCGGCGAAGACCGGCTGCTGCGTCTCCTGCATGTCCTTGTTGTAAGCCAGCGGAAGTCCCTTCACTGTCATGAACAGCGTAGTTGCGTCCGCAAACACTCGAGCGGACTTGCCTCGAATCAGCTCGAGCGCATCCGGATTTTTCTTCTGCGGCATGGCGCTGCTACCGGTCGAAAACTCCTCGGGCAACTTGACGAAGCTGAATTCAGCAGTCGCAAACAGAATCGACTCCTCGGCCCACCGGCTCAAATGCAGCGCAACAGACGACAGCGCCTGTACGAACTCGATAGCAAAATCGCGATCACTGGTCGCGTCGATGCTGTTAGCGGTTGGCGCGTCAAATTCGAGCGCCTTTGCCATACCCGCGCGATCCAGGGGCAGAATCGTTCCCGCCACGGCCCCCGACCCGAGCGGACACTGGTTCAGCCGCTTGCGGCAATCCGCCAAACGACTCAAGTCGCGCACGATCATTTCAACGTAAGCCAACAGCCAATGCGCAACCAACACGGGCTCGGCGCGTTGCAGGTGCGTGTACGACGGCATCACAGCATCGCCAGATTTCTCCGCCCGATTCACAAACTGGTGGCCGAGTTCGACCAGCAGTTCTGAAACTGCATCTATCTGCGCTCGCACATACAGTCGCAGGTCAGTCGCGATCTGTTCATTGCGGCTTCGTCCGGTATGCAGCTTCAGACCAACCTCGCCCGCGACTTCCACCAGCCGCTTCTCGACATAATGGTGGATGTCCTCGATTGACGGATCATCGGCCGAAGGAATTCCCTCAGCCGCGATCTGATCGAGGGCTGCGAGCGTAAGCGAAAGTTCTCCACTGTCGAGCACCCCTGCCTTCGCGAGTGCGGCGGCGTGCGCTTTGCTCGCCGCCACCTCGTAAGGCAATAGGATGCGGTCGAATGGAAACGATCGCTGCCATTGTTCGAAATCCGCATTCAGCTCCTGACTGAAGCGGCCCGACCACATCTTCACTTCACTACCTCGGTCTTCTGGTGAATCAGCGCACGCGAACGCGCCGGCAAGCCAAGAATACGGATGAACCCTTCCGCATCCTTCTGGTCATAGCTTGTACCCATCGTGAAGCTGGCCACATCGGGACGGTACATCGACGTCTCAGACTTCCGCCCAGCAATCGCGATGTTGCCCTTGTACAGTGCCAGCGTGACAGTCCCGTTGACGTCGTCCTGTGAGCTTTTCACGAATGCTTGCAGCGACTCGCGCAGCGGTGTGAACCAAAGCCCGAAGTACACGACTTCGGCATACTTCAGTCCGATATGCTGTTTGAAGTGCGCCAGTTCGCGATCGAGGCACAACGCTTCGAGTTCCCGGTGCGCCGTCAGCAACAGCGTGCCGCCCGGAGTTTCATAGCAACCACGCGACTTCATCCCCACGAAGCGGTTTTCGACCAGATCAATCCGTCCGATGGCGTTGCGCGCGCCGATTTCGTTTAGCACGGCTACGGTCGCCACGGGATCGAGCACCACTCCATTCACCGCGACCGGCAGGCCGTGCTTGAATTCGATCGATACCTTCTCGACGGCATCGGGAGCGTCCTGCGGAGACTTCGTCCACGTCCATGTCGTGTCGAGAGGCGCGTTGTTGGGATCTTCCAGCTCGCCTCCCTCGTGGCTGACGTGCAGCAGATTGCGATCGCGGCTATGGATCTTCTCGCGGCTCTGCGCCACCGGAATGCCATGCGCTTCGGCGTATTCCAGGCAGTCTTCGCGCGACTTCAGCGTCCATTCGCGCCACGGCACGATGACCTTCAACTCAGGCGCCAGAGCCTGATAGGCATGCTCAAAACGCACCTGGTCGTTGCCCTTGCCGGTGCAGCCATGCGAGACGGCGGTTGCGCCTTCCTTCAACGCGCACTCCACCTGGTACTTGGCGATGATCGGCCGCGCCAGCGATGTGCCAAGCAGGTACTTGTGCTCATACACCGCACCCGCCTGAATCGCGGGGAAGACATAGTCGGTCAGAAACTCCTGCCGCAGGTCCTCGACGATAACTTTGCAAGCCCCGGTCTTGTACGCCTTGTCGACGACCGCATCGAGGTCGTCGCCCTGGCCAACGTCAGCCACAAAAGCAATCACGTCGTAATCGTAGTTCTCTTTCAACCACGGAATGATGATGGAGGTGTCCAACCCTCCTGAATACGCAAGGACGACTTTTTCACGCATGTGCACTCCTCGGCGGGAAGCGGTGAGCACCGCCTTCCAGCAACAAAACCATGATGGCTTTTTGAATGTGCAGGCGGTTTTCCGCCTGGTCGAACACGACCGAGCGCGGCGAATCGATCACCGACGCGGCCACTTCGTCCCCACGGTGCGCCGGCAGGCAGTGCATGAATACTGCATGTTTGGCGGCCTTGGAGAACAACTTCTGGTTCACTTGAAACGGCATAAAAATCTTGCGGCGTTGGGCGGCCTCGGCTTCCTGTCCCATGCTCGCCCAAACGTCGGTGTAAACGGCATCGGCACCCGACACGGCCTCGACGGGATCGTTGGTGACCACCACGGTCGAGCCGGTCACCGCAGCGATTTTTTCCGCAGCACTGGTAATGTCGGCGTGCGGCTCGTATCCGACAGGGGTGCCCACTGAGATCGACGCACCCAGACTCGCTGCAGCAAGCATTAATGAGTGTGCTACGTTGTTGCCGTCACCCACATAGGCGAGGCGAACATTGCGCAGATCGCCAAAATGTTCCTGCAACGTCTGCATGTCCGCCATGGCCTGGCAAGGATGCTCCAACTCACTCAGCGCGTTGATCACAGGAATGGATGCGTGCTGTGCCATTTCCGTCACAGTTTCGTGCGCAAAGGTACGCAGGACGACACCGTCGATCCACCGCTCGATATTGTGAGCCACGTCGCTCAGGCTTTCGCGAGCACCCAGCCGCGACTGCGTCTGGTCCACAAAAAATGACGATCCGCCCAGGCTGTTGATACCCGCTTCGAAAGTCAGTCGCGTGCGCAGCGAGGGCTTCTCGAAGAACAGCACCACCTGCTTGCCGACTAGCGTGCCGCGATAGTCCGCCGGACGCAGCTTCATTGCCGCCGCCAATTCCAGTGCGCACGCCAGCTCATCCGGCTGGAAGTCCCGGATCGAGATCAGGTCGCGGCCGGTCACGCTTCGCTGCGTGAAAAAGCTTTGGCTCGCGCCCGGTGGAATAGTTGTTGCAATCACGTCATACCTCCTTCTGGTCTAACCAGATGGAAAAGGAAAAACAAAATATCTGGATTAACGTCCGTTGGGCTCGATCGACTGCTAAGTACGTCGCTCGAGAGCGCGGTCGAAGGCGAGGCGGTTCATGAAGCAATCACCTCCGTACCGCAGTCGATGGGATGGGTGAAGAATCCCGGCAGAACGTCCGCGCTGGACGCTGGAAGAATGCGCACCCGCGTGACACCCTTCTTCAGCGCGCTAGTGCAAGCTTCGAGCTTGGGCAGCATGCCGCCACTCACGGTCGCCTGCTCCACCATCCGCGGAACCGCTTTGACGTTGAGCCAGCGGATGACGGTTCCATCAGCGTCCTTCACGCCGGAAACATCCGTAAGATAGATCAGTGCGTGCGCTCCACATGCCACCGCGCATGCCGACGCCATCTGGTCAGCATTCACGTTGTAATACTCGCCGTCGAAGCCAAGCGCGAGGCTCGAAATGACTGGCACAATGCCTGCTGTCCAGAACTGGTGAATCCCGTCAATATTCACCGAGCGAATCTCGCCCACAAATCCCAAGTCGGGCGATACCTTTTTCGAGGCGCGAAACATACCGAGGTCACCGCCGCACAGGCCGATCGCCGGCTGACCTGCGGCTCCGATGCTAGCTACCAACTGCTTGTTGAGCTGCCCAGCGAGGACCATGATCGCGACATCGCGGGTCTGCGAATCGGTAACCCGCAGTCCATTCACGAAGCTGGTCTCACAACCTAACTGCTTCAGCGTCCGACTAAGAGCGGCACCGCCGCCATGCACCACCACCACTTGGTGCCCCTCCTTGCAAAGGCCAGGGATAGCAGCGGCAAACTTCTTCACCACTTCCTTGTTGTCGAGCGCAGCTCCACCAATCTTCACGACGAGCTTCATTGCAAGCCTGCTTTCTCGTCGAAACCGAACATCAGGTTCATGTTCTGTACCGCCTGTCCAGCTGCGCCCTTCAAAAGGTTGTCGATGCACGACACCACCACTGCTCGCGTGCCATCCGGAGAGAGCGAGAATCCGATGTCGCAGTAATTCGTATTGCGCGAGAACTTAATCTGCGGCAACTTCTCTGCGCCGAAAATCCGCACCCACGGCTTTCCGGCGTAAAACGTACGCAAGGACTGTTCTAATTCTTCCGCCGTTACCGGTTTCGTCAGCTTCACATAAATCGTGGACAGGATTCCCCGCGGAATCGGCAGGAGGTGCGGAGTGAACTGCAACAAGCCGCTTTCCATGCCCAACTGCTCGAGCATTTCTCCTGTATGACGGTGACCAAATACCTTGTAAGCAGAGAAGTCGCCATCGACTTCGACAAAGTGCGTCTTCGCTGTCGCGGCCTTCCCTGCTCCCGATACGCCGGACTTCGAGTCGCAAATCACACCATGCGCGACGTCCACGTATCCGGCTTGCATCCACGGCGCCAGCGCCAAAATGATCGACGTCGGGTAGCAGCCTGGATTGGCCAGCAATGACGCTGACTTTATGTCGTCGGCGTGCAACTCGGGTAAGCCGTAGACCGCCGCGTCATTGATTTGAGCAGCCGCCTCGGGGTCGGCGTCGCTAAAGCAGTACACTGCGCGATTCACCGAGTCCTTAAGCCGCCACGCACCGCTTAGATCGATCACCCGAAAGCCACGACTGACCGCTTCCGGCACCAGCTCGCGCGAGAACTCGTGCGGCGTCGCCAGAAACAGGACGTCCACCCCAGCATCTTTCATCCGCTGCCAGGAAAAGCTCTCGAACGGAAAGCCTCCGTTTCCGGAGATCTGGGGATAAGCCTCACTGAGGTCCGCGTACTTACTGTCCCCGTTGCGGCTGAACAGGAGGGGTTTCTTCGAGCCATCGTGCCGCGCGAGCAATCTCACCAATTCGAAACCGGAATACCCGGTTGCACCAAATACCGCGGATTGGATTTGCTGCCCCATTTAAGAATTACCGAAAATAACCGCGAATACGATGCGTCAACTTCTCTGCGCGCGCGTTGTCGGGAGCGATTACCAGGATGGTGTCATCCCCTCCTATAGTTCCTATGACCTCTTCCCACTCCTCTGCGTCAATCGCAGCCGAAACCGGCTGTGCGCTGCCGGCGCTCGTCTTCACCACCACCAGGTTCTGGGCTGCCTTTACTTCGTACACAAACTCCTGAATCAGGCGCTCAATCGACGGCAGAAATGCGTCAGGGACCTCTCCCTGGGGAAACTTGTAACCGTCCGGCGTCTTCACCAGCCGCAACTCATGAATGTCGCGCGACAGGGTCGCCTGAGTCACCCGGTGCCCGCGTCGGTAGAGCCGGCGCCGGAGTTCCTCCTGGCTGGCTACGTCCTGGCTGCTAACCAGGTCGCGGATGGCGGTATGACGGGACAGTTTCGACATAGCATAAATATACATTTCTATGCATACTCATGCAACAGATATTAGACACCGTTGCTGCCGGATTGTAGCGGCCATTTTGTAAAGAATTGTGTCGAGGTGGCACCATCGTGCACGGTACAAGAGCAGGCGCACGATAGGGCGAGGAGTTAGGAACTAGCGCTACTCCAGGTTTCGTTATTGCAGAAATGCTCGTGCCACGATGGCTGCATCTCTCTTCTCGCCATCCACCGCGTAGTTCATCCTGCGCATATCGTTGGCGCTGATGCGTCCGGCCAGTCGTTCAAATGCCGCGCGGGCAGCCGGAAATCTCTGAAACAATTCCGGACGCACTATGGGCACCGCATCATACGGCGGAAAATAGTGGCGATCGTCTTCGAGCACGACTAACTTAAGCGCTTCGATCAGGCCGTCCGTGTTCGATCCGGCAACGATGTCGACGCTGCGATTCTGCAGCGCCCGATAAAGAAGACCAAGGTCCATCACCCGTGGAGCTTCGGCGAATTTCAAATCATACGTGCGGACCAGCCCCCGGTAGCCGTCCTTCCGCTCAAGAAATTCGTAGCCCACTCCAAGCTTCATCTGCGGCGCGTACGGCGCCAGCTGGGACAGTTTGCTCAGTCCGAGCCGTCGCGCGTCGTCGCCCCGCATGACCAGGGCAAAACTATTGTTGAATCCGAGAGGCGGCATTACGTCCAGGTTGAATCTTTGCAGGTATTCGCGCTTCACATCTTCGTAGACTTGCGCAGCATCGCCCGCTGCAGTCTGCTTGAGCACCGCAGCCAGCGCCGTTCCGGTGTACTCGGGATACAGATCGATGCGCCCTGCGAGAATGGCCTGCTGACAGATATAGGTCCCTGCGAGATAGAAGCGCCGATCGACCGTGGCTCGGCAGGACTGCTCCAGCAGTTGCGCGAACAACTCACCAAGGATCAACTGTTCGGTAAAGTTCTTGGAGCCAACAACGATGTCGTGTGCCGATGTTCTGCACCCTGTCGCTAGAATGGCTATCGATCCTGAAAGAAATGCGCGCCGGTCAAGCATGTCAATGGAGCCTGCGCGCCAGGAGTTTTTCCACTCCGCCTAGCAGGGAGTCGGCCAGCAAGGCCATGAGTGCGGCGGGGATAGCTCCGGCCAGGATCACGCCGTTATCCACCATCGCGATGCCGCGAAAGATGAACTCACCCAACCCGCCGGCACCGATCGCCGCGGCAATTGTCGCGACGCCGATTGTAATCACAGTCGCCACGCGAATTCCCGCGAGAATCACGGGCGAAGCCAGCGGCAATTCAACTTGACAAAGTAATTGGCCGGAGGTGAGACCCATGGCCACAGCTGCTTCCCGCACTGGCTCGCTGATTCCTGTGATTCCTACGTAGGTGTTGCGCACGATGGGAAGCAGTGCATAAAGCGTAAGCGCAACAATCGCCAATCGGTCGACGCGCGCGCCTAACCAGGGCAAGGGCAAAAGCAATCCGAACAACGCCAGGCTGGGAATGGTCTGAATGACGTTCGTGCTGCCCAGAACGAGGGTCTTGAGCTTCGGCCAGCGGGTAAGCAGTATCCCTAGCGGTACGCCAATGGCAATAGCGAGCAGCATCGATATGCCAACCAGCCAGAGATGCTCGCCGGTCAGCATGGCCACTTCGCGTTTGTGCGTTAGCAGAAAGTTCAAGCCACTAGTCCCCACGCCGCTCTGCGTCCACCGCTGCGGGTGTGTCAACTGCCGTCAGTTCAAAAACATCTGCTGCGCTGCCCGATAGACCCTCACATAGTCCTGCACAACGGCGTCCGCCGACTGCAAAAACTTTTCAGGTGTGTCGACGCACCGCAGTCGTCCGGACTCCATCAACGCGATCCGGTCACCCAGCATGAGCGCTTCTCCCACGTCATGGGTGACAAAGACGATCGTCTTTCCCAGCTTCTGTTGCAGCTTCCGAAATTCCCTTTGGATTTCCGCGCGGGTAATGGGATCGAGCGCGCCAAATGGTTCATCCATAAGTAGGATGGGCGGTTCGGCTGCAAGTGCACGGGCCAGCCCTACTCGTTGCCGCTGTCCGCCAGAGAGTTGGCTCGGGTAGCGATCGCCGAATTCGCGGCTCGGCAGACCAACCAGTTGGAGGACTTCTTCCACTCGCTCAGCGATCCGAGGACGCTCCCACTTCTCCAGTTTCGGTACCAGCGCGACGTTCTCCTGCACGGTGTAGTGAGGAAAGAGGCCGACGTCTTGTATGGCGTAGCCGATGCGGCGGCGCAGCTGGATCGGGTCCCAATCTCGAGCGGCCTTGCCCTCGACTCGCACTTCTCCCGACGAGGGAGTCAGCAAGCGGTTAATGAGCTTGAGGCAGGTCGTCTTGCCAGAGCCGCTGCGGCCCAGCAGCATAAGGGTCTCACCGCGAATTACGGCCAAGTCGAGTCCGGAGAGCAGCACGCGCTCCGCCGTTACGCGGTATTCCACGTTACAAAATTCGATCGTCGTGTCTGGGTTGCTGCTCATGTCGTAATCGCAGATCTGCAGGCCCGTTCCATCAATTCGCAACAGGGTATCAAAAACACCTCGCGGTTGTTGTGGCGCAGTAGGCAACGCAAGCCCGACGCGACCACGGTGCGATCGATTCGCGCCCAATACGAAAGGGCACCCTCAGGTGCCCTAACTCATCTTGAATTTCCGCCGCTTGGTATTAGCGTCTGCCCCAGCCGCCGCCACCACCGCCGCCGGAGCGTCCACGGTCACGGCCACCACCACCGCCGCCACCAAATCCACCACGCCCACCGCCGCCTCCGCCACCTCGCGGTCGATCGGCCTTGGGACGAGCTTCGTTGATGTTAAGGTTTCGTCCACCGAGACTGGTGCCGTTCAACGCCTCGATCGCCTTGGATGCGGCGTCGTCATCCATCATTTCAACGAACGCGAATCCGCGCGGCTGTCCGCTGTCACGGTCGGTAATGATGTTGACCTTTTCGACCGCGCCATACGCTTCGAATAACGAACGAACCTGGTCCTCCGACGAATCGAAAGACAGGTTGCCCACATAGATGTTCTTCATCGGTGCCTCACTGTTGCTGGGAGGCCGTTTCGCGGATCAGGAATCGATAGCGCAGCGCGGCCGCTGGTTGGGGTTAGTGGTGGGGACGGACTCTGTTGGCGACGATTTACGACACCTAAAATGAAACAGTGGGCAGTTTGCACTGCCCACCTGTTAAAGCTGATTACAGAACCTGTACGTTCTCAGCCTGCCATCCCTTGGGACCGCGTTTCACTTCAAAGCTCACCGCCTGACCTTCCTGCAGCGAACGGAAACCGTTCGACTGGATGGCTGAGAAGTGCACGAAAACGTCTTCGCCGTTCTGGCGTGAAATAAAGCCAAAACCCTTGGCGTCGTTAAACCACTTTACTGTTCCTTGTTCCATTTGTTTCTTGTTTTTCCTTGTATTGATGTTGCGTTGCGGGATCGGAAGGTTACAGGCAGGAATCGCTCGTACAACAGGAGGGATGACTGCGAACGTGCCGTTCAAACATACGCACCTATACTATACACGATTCCTGCGGGAAGCCCAATCACACGACACGGCAATCCCCCTTAACCCCGCTGCCGTGGCGAGGCTTCTCATCTCGCAGAAAGGCCCTCCGCGCGCCAGCATACCTGCTCGGGGTGCAGCATCTCGGTCTACTGCACCAGTAACAGAAGGCGGCTTCCGGAATCCAGGTAAATCGTCGTCTTGGTCGATTGCAAAATCGTTCCTGGCTCTCCCATCGAGTAGCTGGCGATGGTAATGTCCTGCAGGTAAGAAACCCCGGGTCGCATGGCTTCCGGCGTCACCGATGTCGCGCTGCGAATGGCCAGCCCCTTACTAAGCGTGTCACCGCCCGCACTGCCCCCCGTGCGGCCTTCCGCCGATGACATCTGACTCACGCGACCGGCTGACGCTGCGCCGTTCTCCGCCGCTACCGGATCCACCGAGCCCTGGTCCCAATGCGGCGCAACACTCACCAGCGCCATGCTCAGGGGCACTTCCTTGCCGTCCTTCAACTGCGCTTTGTCGAATAGCAGTCCCAGCTTGGACGGCCCTTCCTTGTCGGCCTTCATCTTGATGTCCGTCACCTTGCCAATAATGTGCGTGCCCTTGGGGAGTTCGGTTCCGTCCTTGAGCTTGGTCGGGTCGGTCATCCGGGCGACCACTTCGTCGCCGACTTTTACTTTTTTCGGATGAACAATTTTCTCCAGCGCGGCGTGAATTTCCGGAGACGAAGCGGCGGGCTCTGCAGCGGCAGGTTGGTTCTGTGCCATGGACAATTGCGCCACCAATAAGATTGCCGCGAACGAGGCAATCGTCAAGATAGACATGACCTGACAAAATCGATTCACTTTGCTCATAACAAACGCTCCACCAGAGTGATACCCAGCTTTGGTTCCCTGTCGAGCGAGTTTCCGCTCAAGCTGACAAGAATAAATATACGTTTTGAGCGGTGATCGGCAGTCCCATCCCACCAATTGCGTGCCGGCGCCAACCTTCGCTTAGGAAAGACTGCCGACCATCCAATCCAAGAACTTCGGAAGCCCACTCCGCCCATTGGTGGCATCCCTCAAGCACTGTGGTGCAGCGACTGTTTCCCTGAAGGTGCTGAATCGCCATTCGAGTCAAACGAAAGCGGTCTAACCACTTGACATCTGAGTAAACCGCCAGCAGAATGCGAGCACTGGGACTAAGCGAAAAGACGCCGATTGACCCGAAAGAATCCTCCCTCGTTCAAGCTGTACCCGCGGTGGAGTTACGCCGAAGCGGGACGGGCTATTCAGCCCTTAAAGGAATCTCCTATGCGACTTGCTCATGTGTCCAAGACTGTTGTGGTAGGTATCGCTGTATTGATGATGTGCATGGCTCCGGCCATGGCCCAGCAGATCCATTACTTCCCGGACTTCTCATCCGGTACCAGCAATCTGCAAATGACTGGCAGCGCACACGTAGCTACGTACCAATCGGCAAAGGTACTCCGTCTAACCGATGGATATCCTGGAGTCGGCACCTTTCATCCTGAGGTCTCGTCGGCTTGGTTCAAACTTGCTCAAGCTCAGAACTTGGGATTTACCGCCTATTTCCGGTTCCAGATTCATACGGCTGCACTTTGCTGCGCTCCTGCCGATGGCTTGGCCTTCGTCATCCAGAACTCCTCTCCGACCGCCCTTGGCACCGGAAATGGAGGACTCGGCTACGCGGGAATTCGCGACAGCTTGGCGGTTGAGTTTGACACATATCAAAACCCTTGGGATCCAAGCCCGAATCATGTCGCCGTGCAGAGTTGCGGCACCGGCGCCAACGCACCCCAGCACATCACTGGAAACTGCCTGGTTCCTGGTGGGATCAACAGCAACCCCGCCGCCGTACCTCATTTGGGTGTAACGTGCGGCATTTCCGGACCCTGCACCGATGGCATTCCTCACGACGTTGTCGTCGAGTACGATCCACCAACGAGCGGCGTCGGCAATGGGACGCTGACCGTTTGGATCGATCCCATGTTCGTCTCGGGAACGCACACTCCGGTACCGACTGCCGTGAAGGCTATCAACATTCCTTACAACATCAACAACACGCAAAACTCGCAGGGCATTTCCCTCGCCAACGGTACTTCGGCGTGGGTAGGCTTCACCGCCTCCCAGACCGCCGACCCGCAGGCGCAAGACATCCTTGCCTGGGAATTCTCAGTTCATGCTCCTGCTCAGGTGCAGCAGACGCTTCCGTCATGCCAAACTGACGTCAATGGTAACTGCGTCGCGCCGCCGCCGCCGGCGACGTTCAATTTTGGTGCAAATGATACCGTCGTGAGTGAATTCTGCGATCCCAACAATCTCACCACGGATTGTTTTAAGAACAACCCCAATAACCCCTACCTCATGACGGTAGTGGCTACGCCCACGTCTCCTAGCGTATTTCACGCGCGGTTGGCAGGCACCCAGTTTGATAGAGAACAGTGCATCGTTTACCAGGGAACGGGCGGCAATTGCATGGTGTATTCCATCACCTGCCAGTTGCAAAGCAATCCCACCCAAAACGTAACCTGTCCCGCTAGCTTGCCAAATACGTGCAATAACATTGGCGATCCGGGCTGCATTGTGTACAGCACAAGCTTTTACACATTGGAGAACGTTACTCCTACCAATGCGGATTACCTCAAGGCTGATCCCATCGGTTCCAACAACTGGATCTCCATCTTCGAAATGTATCAGCCGAACATTTTCGATGGCAGAACCACTGGTACGGGCAGCTCTTCCTCGGACTTCGTGGCTACCTACAATCCGTTTCTCCCATAACCGGGGAGTTTCGCTGTAATTGATGGCATTAACGAACCCTGGCTTCGGCCGGGGTTTTCTTTGCCGCTAATCGTGTGAAGGCGGATAGCTGCATCCGAATACGATCTGCCAACACCCGTTTGTTGTGCGAATTCGCCGTCAGACGCCCTGTGAGAAGCGGTCAACCCGGAAGCGACGAGCTATGTTCCGCCTTGGTAGGCCTTCACCGCCTCGTGATACATGTCCTTGAGGTCGGATCGATCCAGAAGACGGCTGGCGCCGTTCTCCTTGCTGATGGATTCAAGAATCCGCACCGCTTCCTGATATTGCGGCGCGTACTCCCTGGTCTTTCCTCCCAGGCTCAGCACCTCTCCCATGAGGTAATGGGCGCGTGCCTGCTCCACTTGAAGGCCCAGTTTCTCCGCGCGATTCATGGCGCGATCCAATTCTTGTTGTGCATCTGCTGGTTTTTTGTTCGCCAGCAGGGCCTGCGCCATGTAGATCGACGACTGCACTGACAATGCTTGCAGTCCCAGCGAATCCGACTCCTCCAACAGTTTCTTCAATACTGGTATGGCAGCCGCCGAACGGCCTTGAACGACATCGAGTCTGGCCATGTTGAACTGCGAAACTGCCTGCAATTGCCGGCTCTTCGACTTGGTCGCCACCTGCATCGCTTTGTCGTATTGCTGGCGTGCCGTTGCGTAATCGCCGCGATAGAAATAGCTGTCGCCCAGGTAATTCAGCGACTGCGCCAGCACCGTGTCGTTCTTCACGTCTGTGGCGAGCTTCACGGCATCTTCCAGCTTCTTCTGTCCTTCGTCCCAGCGCCCGACTTCGGAAAGCACATTGCCGTAACGGCCCGTCGCTTCCACCATCAACCAGGTCTGGTCCTTACTCTGCTCAAAGTCCTTCAGCGATTCCTGCAATGCACTGAGCGCCGAAGCATACTTGCCTTGCTCCGCAAAAAGGGCACCCAAGCTGCTGGAATTGATCGCCACCCCGTTTTGGTCGCCGCTGTTTCTGCGGATTTCCAGTGCCTTCAGGTACTGGTTTACCGCCGTGTCGTACTGGCCCAGTTCAACATTCACCTCTGCCAGGTTGTGCAGCGACTCGGCCATCGCGTCGGTGAGTTTCAGCTTCTCCCGGATCTGATAGGCCTGGTCGTACGAAGTCAGCGCATCCTGGAAGTTATCCATGTAACTTCGGATGGATCCGAGGTTATTCAAGCACAGCGCCTGATTCTCCTGGTCGTTCAATTCGCGATAAAGGGTCAGCGCGTCAGTAGTGCTCTTGAGCGCTTCCTCATATTGAGCATGGTCCGCATAATACGAACCAATGTTCATCAGGAGGAGCGCAGTGCCGTGCTTATCGCCGATATGTTGGTAGGCCGCCAGCGATGCCTTGTAATTCGCCAGCGCCTCGGCGGAATTACCCATCTGGTTCTGCACCGTGGCGATCATGTTCAAACTGCTCGCAACTCCTTTTTCGAGTCCGAGCTTTTTACGCAGTTCGAGGGCGCCGTTAAAGTTCTTGAGCGCCTCATCGAGCTTGTCGAGGTTCCAGTAAGCCAATCCCATTTGCTGCTCGATCGATGCCCTGGCTTCCTCGTTGCCCAGTTGCTCCGCCTGGCTGTAGGCAGAATTCAGGAACTCCAGCCCGGCCTGGGGATTGCCCGCCTTAATTTCCACCCGTCCGCTGGCCAGCAACGCGTCGACGCTCTTTGAATCGGCGGCTCGAACCCGCGTCAGCCGCTTCCGCGCATCATCGTACCTGCTAGCATCTTCATAGAGCCCGGCCAACTTAAGCTGTGCATCGGTGTCGTCGGGATTCCCCTGAGTCAACTTCTCGTACGCATCAATCGCCTTCGTCGTGTCATTCATGATCACGGCGTGGTTGGCTGCGACCAAGTACTTCTGCTGCGCGGGCAGATTGTCGCTCAGTGTCACTGCTCGCCGCGACGCCTGCTGTGCTTTGTCGTCGAATCCCAGATTGTTATATGACTGGGCCAGCCTCGAATAGGCCATCGCGAAATTCGGGTCCTCAGAAACAGCCTCTTCAAATTGCTTGGCAGCGTCTTGATCTTTTCCAGCACGTGCCAGTTGCAGTCCCTCGTCATATGCCTTCAGCGCCGGCACCGACTTGGTTAAAACATACTGTCCCTGTCCCTTGAGGTCTTTCAGCACATCCGGATCCGTTGACAGATTCGCTCGCACCTGCGACGCCAGGTTGTCCAACCCTCCAAGCAAGTCCTTCTCGCTCGGAATGTCCGTCTTCAGTTCGAAATTGCGATCGTGTTTGAGGTCATAGACCGTCGCGTTAATCCGGATTTGGTCGCCGAATTTCTGGTACTGCCCATAAACAACGGTGTCGGCGCTGGTGAAATCAGCGATGCGCTTCAGCATCGATAAATCAAGCTGCGACTGCGGTGAGATGTGCAAGTCGCGCAATACCTCTTGCAGGCGGCTGGGCGAAACCAGTCGCACGCGCTGCGACTGGCCAATGTCGGTGCTCAGCGTTTCCGACAAGCTCGACGCCAGCCAGTTCAAGCTCGGATCCGCCGACTGGTTGTAGAAAGGCACAATCGCCAATGACAACGCGGCAGCTTGCGCCGACTGACCAGTTCCCGTCCCGCCCCCAGTCTTCATCTTGACCACAACGCCGACGCCCGCCAGCAGCACCAACGCCGCAACTCCACTTGCCACCCATTTCATTGGGAATCGCTTTGCGGGAGCTTCAGTTGTCGCAGTGGTATCAGCCGCACCTGTGCCGAGTGACGCCGCGAACGCCGACGCGCGCAACGCAGCCCGTCCCGTGCCGCTCGAACGCGGACGCTTGCCTTCGAACACATCCAGGTCGTCCAGCAACTCCTGAAGGCTGCTGTAACGCGCCTTGGGATCGCGCTCCAGGCACTTGGCGGCGATCATGCTCAACGCCGGCGGAATCGTCGGGTCAACATCTGATAAAGGGACCGCTCGCTCCTGCGTTCGCTTCACCAGGCTGGCGATTGCGCTTTCCGCCCGGAACGGAATATTCCCCGTCAGCAGCTCGTAAAAAATGAGCCCCATGGTGAAGATGTCGGATCGCGCATCCAGATCGGAACCCATCGCCTGTTCCGGCGACATATATTCCATCGTCCCAATCATCATGCCGGTCTGCGTCATCCCGTCCCCTTGGACGGTTTTCGCCAACCCGAAGTCCATAATGACTACACGGCCCGAGGCATCGCGCATGATGTTGCTCGGCTTCAAGTCACGATGGATGACACCCTCGTTGTGCGCCGCCTGCAATCCTCCACAAGCCTGCCTGAGGATGGTAATCGCTTCCCGGGGAGGCATCTTGCCCTGGCGAGTCAAAATGGTTCGAAGGTCTTCGCCTTCGATGAACTCCATCGTGATGAATTTCACGCCTTCGGCTTCGTTCAGGTCGTAGATTCGAATGATGTTGCGGTGCGTGACCTGGCGCGCCAGCACCAGTTCCTGCTTGAAGCGTGCCAGAATGGCCGGATTTCCAGCCAGATCGGGCCGGATCACCTTCAGTCCAACGGTGCGATCGACTTCGTTGTCGCGCGCTTTGTAGACGGCGCCCATGCCGCCCATGCCCAACAATTGCTGAATCTCGTACCGGCCGCCGAGAACTGTTCCAACTTCCAGTACCGTCGCGCCAATGGCTGCGAAGACCTGGTTGGTCACACCGGAACTGGGTGGCTTCTTCGTTTCGACAATCGTCGCTTCATTGGAAGAATCACGCTTGACCACCGGCGGAGGCGGGATCGCCGGAGTTGGCGTGGGGAGTGGATGCGTTCCAACTTGAGTCGCATCCAGATCGACTCCCGCCAGCGTGAGGTCTTCGGTATTCAAGGCAGGCTGGGGCGTTGCGGCAGAACTCTCGCCACTCGAAACAGCGGTACCCTCTTGCGCTCCCCGAGATCCTCGGTCCGCGTCGCCTGACATAGTTCCCACAGTGAATTTGACCCACTCGATCCAGTGCCATCCCGGCCACCAGGATCGAATATGTTGTGAGTATAACGTCGTTTGCAAGCTCCCAACGACGGAATCGAGCTGTGGCACACTTCGTCAATACTTCGTGATTACTGATAACCTAAGCGCCAACACCGACGTCGGGTAACCACTAACACCTAAGTGCTAGATTCTCGCCCTTCCGTCGCTTCTGCTCTCCACAACCGCAGGGCAAGCGCCCATGTGATGACCGGAACCAGCATCGCTACGCCCGTTCCCGTAGCGACCGCTCGCGGAGAAACGCCCGCGTCAATTGTCCTGCCCGCAATCCAAGTCGACGCCGCCAATACCAGCATCGAGATGGCAAGGTCGGCTCCAAAGATACGTCCTAAAAAACGATCTTCCGTATTCAAGTGCAGCAGCGTGGTTGAAAACACCCACACGGTTGACGTCCCACAATGCGCGATCACGATCACGGCAACTGCAGTCCAAATACTGCGCGCCGTCCCGAGCGCCAGGTATCCGACCCCGCCGAGTGCAAAGCCGAGTAAAACGACAATGCGAAGACGAGTCTGGCGCTGCCCTGTCCATCGCGTGGCGACAAGCGGACCGATGAGCGCTCCGATGCCGCGAGCGCCCATCAACATGCTCATCCCGAATAACTCCGCCCGCGCCGGAGCGATACCGGAAATTGGAACCGTAAACACCCTTTCGGCCATGACGGGGTACAACACCCAGGAAGTTCCCACGATGCTGACACCAGCCTTGAGCGAGACTAATGCTGCGAGTTTCGGATCGTGAGCGATATAGCGAAAGCCTGCGCGAATCGACGACCACCCTGCCGCGTGGTCCTCTGGGTGTCGGCCCGCCGCGTCAGCATGCGATTCGGCGAAATGCATTCTGTTGATCAGCCACGCAGAAGCCAGGAACGAAAGCGAATTCAGAACGAAGACTGCGTCCCGGCCCAGCCACGCTGCAATCAATCCGCCGAGCACAGACCCCATCGCCAAATCAAAAGACCACGTGGCCGACGACAGCGTGTTCGCCACAATTACATCGTCTGCCGCAACCACGCTCGGGATGACCGCATTTCGTGCTGGCTCGAAAAATGCCACCATCACGGTTTCCAAAAACAGCAGCGGATAAATCACCCACACCAACCCTCGTGTGCGCACCAGCAACATGCATGCCACGATGACCATCCGCAGCAGGTCGCTAACGATCATCACTTTCCTGCGGCTGAAGCGATCATTAATCATGCCGGCGAGCGGCCCCAGCAGCGTATGCGGTAGCACTTGCAACACTAGCGCGAGCGCCACCGACGACGCCTTTCCCGTCAACTCGAGCAGCAAGCTATAGATGGCCAGCGTGTAGAACCAATCGCCGTTTTCACTGACAATCTGCGCCAGCCACAACCTGCGGAAATTAGGGTTCCCGCGAATCAAGCGCACGTAGTTGGATAGGCTGACCGAGGACGATGCCATGTCAGACTCTCAGCCTAACAAACGCGTCAGACGGACCAGCGCCTTGTATTACTAATTGGTTTGGGAACGAACGTGATTGCTACTGAATACCTGACTCGATTTGTCCCGCACGAAAAGCCGAAACGGTTGGTTTGGCTTCGTTGTCTACTGGAGGAAGCGGGTGGCGCATTGCGGCTATAGCCATGCGGCCCAGGTCATAAGCGCCATAAATAATATTGGCGCGCCAGATGTCATTGCGGAAGGTGAGAATTTCCCGCCGAATGTAGCGAAAGGCGTGATTGCCCGGCTTGAAATGCGGATTGCTGGAGTCGGCCGTCAACCCCGGGCTCACCGGCTGGCAGTCTTTTAGCTCGAGTACAGCGATCGACCCATCAGTGCGCACCAGATCGCCCGTTGCGTTTTGCGTGATCATGGAAATTCCCGGTCGATCGACATACGTCACCGACTGGACGCAGCCGGCAAAATTCAGGTCGCGGATCACCTTCGCCCGCTCGTTGTCGATGTCGGGCGAAATGTGGTGCACGAATCCTTTGTATTTCACCGAGAGAACCGCTCCCGTATCGTGCGTGGACGAACTGACCCACACCGGTTCGGTCGCTCCTTCTGGAGTCCATTGCCAGATGCGCAAGTGATCGCGGCGTCCATAACTGTTGAGGCTCTTTTGCCAGTTCATGTCTTCCGGCTTGCCATTCAACAGGAACGTCATCATCGGTTCCTGCGAATATCCGCTGTTATTCAGCAAAGCATAGAAGCTATGCGCCACCGAGTGTCGCGATACCGGATCGGTGCCATGCCAGCCGGCAGCGACAAAGGCCGCGTTTACTTGCTCCTGCGATCCCAGAAAGACCAGGTTCACAACGTCGGCATTCACCGCCTTGAGCGTCGTCGATCGCCTCGGCAACTGCTGGATCAGCGCATCCAATTGCGGAGTATCAGGCACCGTGCTTTCCGTGAACTCACTCTCCCCTGCAGACGGAGACGAGATTGCCGCCGTCGTCTTCAGCCGGATATCGGTCCCTGTCGGATAGAAAATCTCCGGCTCCGGAAAGATGGGAAATGTCGCCTTGTAAATGATGAGTCCGAAGTCAGAGTAGGGATTCCAGGTTGGCAGATGAATCAGTCGACTGTTGATGCGCCCCTGAAAGGTATCGCTGCTCATCACTCCGTGAATTACGCCGTTTTTCACTTGCTCGCGGGCGTTTTCCACTTCCTCGACACGGGCCATCATCTGCACTGTCGAGCCGGATGCAGGAATGGCACGATCAAATTCCAGTTCCAACGCAGCCGTCTCGTGACGAATGCCCCATCCCACTTTGTGTTTGCTGCGGACTACGCCCTCGACTGGCGTTCCCATTGGCAACACCACGTCGTTGCCGCAAACCACGTCCTGAGTCAGCACGGCCCGAACCGGATCACCTACATGAGCGGAGTAGGTGGAAATCGGTGCGGCGAGTCGAACCCAAAGCGATTGGCCCGCTGGCAGTTGGTCGCAAGCGAGCGCCATACCAGCGGTGCAAATCAAGTACAAGAATGCGAGCCCGCGTGCAGCTCCGAGCAGGATTCTCATTGGAACGAAGTACCTTCCCACCCCTGGATTGTCAGAAATTCTATGATAACCGATGGAGGTCGAACTTCCGCGGTTATACGTCGTGATGATTCAGGTTCCCGCACAAATTTGACCTTTGCGTAACAATCGCATAGCGCCCTCAAACTAAAACGCCCCGGATCGCTCCGGGGCGCTTAAACACACTTTTCTTCTGGACGTCGCGACCTCTAGAACATGTTCCAGAGGAATTGGTTGTACACATCGTGGTGGTACTGCACTTCCGGCGCTTTCACGAACGTGCCCAGCAAGCGCGGACACCGATCAGCCGCTGCCTGTTTCAGGTCAACGTAGCGGCCTTTCACATCGGCGCCGAGTAGCTTCGTCGTCCATTCAGCGTTGCGGAAGTTTTCCATCGCGTCGTAAATGTTGTCAGGCAAGTACCGTTCCGCCTGCCGCAGGTTCTTGATCTTCGCGGTGTCCCCTGCCAAGCCCGTCTTGAACACCGTGTACAGCACCATATACGGGTTTGCGTCAGGCGCAACCGAACGCACTTCCACGCGCATGCTTCGCTCGTTGCCAATAGGAACGCGAATCATCGAGCCGCGATCCACCGCCGAAGCCTTCAGCTGGTTCGGTGCTTCGAAGTGCGGATCAAGCCGCCGATAAGCGTTGACGCTCGAATTCAGCAGCAGGCAGGTATCGTTGCCGTGAGTAAGGAAGCGGTCGATGAACTGCCATCCCACTTTGCTGAGCTTTTCCTCGCCCTTCGGGTCCCAGAACAGGTTCTTCCCGCCCTTGCTGACCGACACATTCGTGTGCATGCCGCTGCCGTTTACACCCACCACCGGCTTGGGCAGGAATGACGCCGTCATTCCCAGGTTGGTCGCCACCTGGCGACAGATGAGCTTATAGAGCTGGATCTGGTCGGCAGCCGCGACCACTTCACTGTACGAATAGTTGATCTCGAACTGCGAGGGCGCGACTTCCGGATGGTCCTTCTCGTTCTGGAAGCCCATGGCGCGCTGGACTTCGGCGGTCGCGTCAATGAACGTGCGCAGCGGGTCGCCGGGCAGTGAGTGATAGTAGCCGCCGGTGTTCACGTAATCGAATTTATGCGTCTCGTGATAATGCCGTTCCGCGTCTTTACCGGCAAACAGGAAGCCTTCAATTTCGTTGGCCGCGTTCAGGGTATAGCCATTCTTTGTGAATTGCTCGCTGGCAAAGTCTTTCAGCACGCCACGAATGTCGGCCGAGTACGGAGTGCCGCCTTTGTCGATAACATTGCCGAATACCAGGATTTTTCCCGGTCCAAACACATCGGCCGGACCCCAGTAGAACGCGCTCCAGTCGATGCCCAGACGCAAGTCGCTTTCACGCTGCGCGGTAAACCCACGGATCGAAGAGCCGTCGAAAGTCAGATTGTCAAAGCTCTTGACCAGGAACTTCTTGTCATAGTCCAGCATGTGCAGGCGCCCTTCCAGGTCGCTGAACAGCACGGTGACGGCTTTAATGCGCTTTTCGTCGGTGAGGTATTTAAGACGCTCTTCCTGAATCTTGTGAGCGGCCACGCGCTTCTGGCGCTGGTCCTTGGCCTGCAGATTCAGTTCTTCGAGCTTGTCATAGGGTAGTGCCAGGAAGTCACGAAGTTCGTTTGACATGAATCTCCTCAGGATGGGGATTGAGAACCGCCACAATGCAGTTAGTTTTTCTGGCGATCACTCCTGAGGTTAACGCTTGGCGAATTACCTCCGCCAATTAAAAGCGCTAATGAGCGACATTACCGGAATTTATGGATGTGATACCGCGAATTGCAACCTCTTTGGTGCAACTAAGATGGCTGCGCCTACAACTTCGGAACGGTTTTGGCATTACGCGAACAGCTCGCTTCGCTTCTCAACCGCTTGCGCATCCGGATCTCCGCTCCACAGTGCGCGAACGTGACTTCCGTCATCAGGCTACGCATCAGGCAAATTCCTCGTCCGTGCGAGAGCGTAGTGGCCGCAAAGTTTTCGGGATCAGCCAGCGCGAGATCAAACCCCGGCCCAGGATCACGAACGGTAATCGTGATTTCAGCCCCATCGACCGTTACCACGCAATGAATTCGTTTCAACGGATCGTCATCGCATCCGTGCAGAGCCGCGTTCGCCAGAGCTTCCTGCAGCGCAACAAGAACGTCGATCCGGTCGCCTTCATACGCACAGTATGCGCTCACAAACTGCATGACCTGATCGCGGTTCTCGGGGACCGAGGCCAGCACGCCTGGAAACTCGAACTCACGGTGTGCAGCGAATGGTTGCGAAAGATCGGCCATCGGCGACGTCGCCGTGGCGTTCGCAAGTGATGCATCTCCTGCTGACGCATTCGTTAACGCAATTTGTTTTTCGTCCTTCACGTCATGAGTGTGCCGCACACTGGCATTATGCGTTGGTTTTCCTCGTTGTAGCCAGAATCGATGCTCGAATGTGATTAAAAGTGCGTGAACAGGTACCAGTAACAGAACCCGTTACCGTTTGGATTACGTCTATAAATTAGCCGGCCATTGACCCGTTCTCAATAAAACTCGTTCATGCTGTAGCTATTCGACGGTACGTATGTTCCGGAACTTTGGGACCCTGCAACCAGAAAGACTATAGAGAGAGAAAATGTTGCGTATCGATATCCATGCACTAAGTACCATGGCGACGCTGTCTTGCTCAGGCCGCCTGGTTTACGGGGTCGAGACCGAGATGTTGCGCACCATGACGCAGTCCCGGCCTGAAGAACATCTACGAATCGACATGTCTCGGATTGAGCAGATCGACGCCTCGGGGCTCGGGTTGCTGGTTGAATTACAGAATTGGGCCGATGATACCCGACGCACCTTGACCCTTGTGGACCTCTCCGAAAACGTTTGGCGAATGATCATCCTCACCAAGCTCTACGCCTCGCTCGAAATCTCGTACTCGGATGTGCCTGCGATCAGCAGCGAGAACGACGACTACGGCCAACGCGAGATGATTGCCTAGCGAGGTGGGTCAATCCGTCGCGTCCTACTGCTGTTGAGAAATCGGCACCGTCGTCGGCGCCAGCGTCCATCCCCGCAGGTTCACCGGCGGTTCTCCCCCGCTTGCCGAAGCCCGATATTCGATGTCCACCTCCCAGCTCTTACGTGGCAACAGCGAAACATAGTTGTCACTGTAGTACGCAGGCAAAATGCGAACACCGTTGGATTTGTTCACCAGCGTTAGCTTGTTCCACCTGTGTTTTGAAGTCGCACGCTAACGTGACCTGGCGTCCACGTCGCAGATGTTGAGCACAGCCGCCGGCAGTCGCGTCAATTCCCGATACGAAGCACTCGTGGCTCCCAGCCAATACAAATTGTCGGATACCCATTGGCCCGCCGAATTTCGCAACTCTAGCTTTACCAGCACCGCATCCTTGGTCATCAGCGGCGCCAACTCAAGCTGATACAGCAGGGAAATTCATGAACCGCATAACGACAAGCGAACCCTCGGCCCGAACCTGTCACCAGTTACCGCACTAAGAGCCAGTTGCAAATTGCTAGTAGCCAGTTGCGGATTTCTATTTGTTTCCGAACGTCCAACTCAGCCCCGAACTCGTGCCGTAGTCGCTGCCTACGAAGGTCGGTGGTGGCTGGTTGTCCCAGTTGCCGTAGAAAGAAACGTTCCACGACAGGTTGCCCGTGATCTTGATGTAGTACGACACGTTCAAATTTGTGAATAACCGCCCGGGATCCGATAGGACCGGAAAGACGCTGGCTGCAACATTGAGATTGGTCTTGTTGAACTTGAAGAGCTTTGCATTCAGTACGACCGCCCCGGAGGCAAGATTCTGTGTACCTGCAGGAATGATCGAATGTGAGTACTGGGTGCGCTGCCAGGCGAAGCCACCCAGCAGGGTAACCGTCGCATGGTTGGTGTTCGCCAGGTATCGTCCAATGCCTGCGCCCAAAGTCGACTGAAGTTGGATTCCCTGCACCGAGCTTTGCAGCAAATCGCCCAGTCCCCCGTAGTACCAATTGTCCCAGCGCAGAAGATGCTGCGCGCCAAAGTTCAATTGGTTTCGTGTGGAGGCCGTGACACCGGTGCTGGTGGCGAGCGTGGAGTTGTAGCTGGCCGCCGCGGACCACCTTTCCCGCGGATAACTAACGTTCGAGCCGAGATTAAATTGCGTTGATTGATTGCCTTTCGAGTAGATAATGCCGGTGTCGATTTCGCCGTTGAAGCGCTGCAAGAATCGCTCCGAGGTCGTGTCCATCTGCACGACTTTTCTCCTCTCCAACACCACTCGTTGATCGGGAGCCTCAACCACCGCGATCGATACCGGCCGTCCCTCCGCCGTTTCGGCCGTCGAAAGTGCTCCGGTGTACACCGCGCCGTCTTCCGTCTTGACCAGAAACAGCTGCTTGCTTTCGATGTGGTCCACCTTCGACCATTGCACCTGACTGGTGCCGATGATGTACTGCATGCTGATGTAAAGCATGCCGCCATCCAGGCCCTTGATTTCGCCCGTCAGGTGGTCACCGTTCTTCATAACGATGACGTCAGTGCTGTCCCGCGCCAGCAACGGCGCAGCCATTAATAGACAGATAATTGTTACGGTTCGGAAATTCATGCCGGACACGCCTCTATCGACTCTTCACACTCCCCCGGGCGCAAGCTCCGCCGCGGGTGTGGTATAGGATTTGCTTTGCCTCATCCTAACCGTATGTGTCTTTTCTTGCACTTAGGAAAGTGTTGCGTGCTCAGCACGCTGCTTGTCCTCGCAGTGAGTTCTCGCTGTCAGGCGCAATTCGACCAGCTTTTGCCCGAGATCGACACCTATTACAAGATCAGCTCGCCCGTTCGCGTCTGGTTTCAGGCTAAAGAGACCCGCGAAGACGGCACCCCCACCACCGCCGAAATCGGTCCCAGCCTCGACTTCTCGGTTAAGGCCCCGCATTGGCTTGCGGACGTCACATCCTTCGATCTAGACGACTCGAAGTCGCGACTCCTCATCATCTCTGTCGGATATCGTTATCTGCCTACCCCAAATGAGCCACCTACAAACCGTCTTTTACCGTTCGTGACCCTCAACTATCCGCTGCCCAAGATCAAGTTGCTGCTGTCGGACCGCAACCGCGCCGACCTGAATTGGCGGGCTGGCGCCTTCACCTGGCGCTATCGCAACCGCGTCCAACTGGAAAAGACCGTCCGTATCGGCCACTACCATCCTTCGCCCTACGCCAGTGCTGAATTCTTCTACAACAGCCAGTACAGCAAATGGAGCGACACAGCGATTTACCTCGGTTGTTACTTCCCCTTTGCCAAGCACTTTGAGTTCAACCCGTATTACGAGCACCAGAACAGCACCGGCACCAGCCCCAACCAGGTGTACAACCAGCTCGGCCTGATGTTGAACGTGTATTTCAGCCGTCGCTGACTCCTTGCCGCAACTTGGCGCCGGTCTTTTCCGTGTCCGCATCACCGTTCAAGCCGTGTGCCGTGGACTACAATGGCCGTGAAGCGACAGAGCGCCTCCCAAGGTCGCATCTCTATCCTTCGTTCAGCTCGACGGCCCTTCCCGCCCGCGAACGGCTGAGACCTGCATCGACAGAGACGACTTGGCGACGCGCAATCTCGACTGCCGTTCCATTGTTTGGCCAAGGGAGCTGCATGACTACTCAAACCGAATCCGTCCGCATTACAGGGCCTCATACCGATGCGCAAGCCGCCATCTTGACTCCACAGGCAACTGAATTCCTGTTGGCCCTTCATACCCGCTTTGAACCCATGCGCCAATCGCTGCTGCAGGAGCGCAAGAATCGGCAAGAACGGCTCGACGCCGGCGAGCTGCCTCATTTCCTTGAATCGACTCGCGCCACTCGCGAGGCCTCTTGGAAGGTAGCTCCCATTCCCGCCGACCTGCTCGATCGCCGCGTGGAAATCACCGGCCCCACCGACCGCAAGATGATCATCAACGCCCTCAACTCCGGCGCCAGCGTGTTCATGGCCGATTTCGAGGACTCGAACTCGCCCACGTGGACCAACAACATGGAAGGCCAGCGCAACTTGTACGACGCCGTTCGCCATACCATTGAATTCACCTCACCCGAAGGCAAACAGTACAAGCTGAATCCCAAGTCCGCAGTTCTGTTCGTTCGTCCTCGCGGCTGGCATCTCAACGAGAAGCATTTCCTTGTCAACGGCACCCCTATTTCCGGCTCACTTTTCGACTTGGGGTTGTTCTTCTTCCACAACGCCAAGGCGCAAATCGCCGCCGGCACCGGCCCTTATTTCTATCTACCGAAACTCGAGAGCCATAAGGAAGCCCGCCTGTGGAACGACGTGTTTGTCTTCGCGCAGGATTACATCGGAATTCCCCAGGGCACCATCCGCGCAACGGTGCTGATCGAGACCATTACCGCCGCTTTCGAGATGGACGAGATTCTCTACGAACTGCGCGACCATTCGGCGGGGCTCAACTGCGGCCGCTGGGATTACATTTTCAGTTTCATCAAGAAGTTTCGCAATCATGCCAATCGTGTTCTGCCTGACCGCGGAGTAGTCACCATGCAGCAGCCGTTCCTGCGCTCGTATGTCGAGTTGCTGATTCACACCTGCCATCGCCGCGCCATTCACGCCATGGGAGGCATGGCGGCACAAATCCCCATCCGAAACAACCCCCAAGCCAACGAGGAAGCGATGGAGCGAGTCCGCCAAGACAAGCTACGCGAAGTCCGCGCTGGGCACGATGGAACGTGGGTCGCCCATCCAGGTTTGGTTCCCATCGCCAAGCAGATTTTTGACGAGCATATGCCGCAGCCCAACCAGATTGCCCAGCCAGCCAGCTCGACTTCGCCGATTACGGAAGCCAATTTGCTCGAGTTGCCCAAGGGGGCCATTACAGAAGGCGGACTGCGCCGCAACATCGACGTCGGCCTGCAGTATCTCGAGTCGTGGCTACGCGGCAACGGCTGCGTCCCGATCTACGACTTGATGGAGGACGCCGCGACAGCCGAGATTTCTCGTTCGCAGATCTGGCAGTGGCTCCGCTACAACGCCAAAATGGACGACGGACGGCCCATCACGCCAGAGATGTTCGATACGATTTTGCGCGATGTAGTAATGCGTTTAAAGTCCGCGGAGACGACTCCCCAGGACAACAAATACGACCGCGCGGCCGAATTGTTTACGGCAATGTCGAAAGGCGACTTCCAGGAATTCCTCACCAGCGTCGCCTACGAGGACCTGCCGTAGCCTCTAACTAAGCCGCGTTCAATTAACAGCGCCTCCAGACTCATCATCTGGAGGCGCTAGGTTTTGGGAAGCGCTGTGACCTTGCACCTCGCGTGCCCGTCTTTTCTATCCACTATCCACTACCCGCTAGCCACTGTCCTCACTGCACCTTCACGTGAATTTCCTGGTTCCCGCTCAGCGAAAACTTCACCGAGTCGAACGACGGAGCTTTGAGTCCGTGCGAAGGATTCGTAGACATTCCCCACTGCTCAGTCGGAACGCCGAGCATATTCTTATCCAACTTGTGGTTCTTGTTGACGTCGTGAATCACCGCGACAGCGTACACACCCGCCGGTAGATTGGGAACCTCGATGGTGTTAACGGCGCTGGGCTTGGCCGGTACTGCGATGTCGCGGAAAGCGGCTTTGCGGTCATCGGGCCATCCTTTGTCGGAAGTAAACACCAGCATTCCGATGTTTCCGTCCTTCTCATTCACTCCCTCAACCACGACCGTCAGCGTGTAGGTCGGAGTTTGCGCACTCAAAACTTGGGCAGCCAACATCACCAACATTGCCGAAAAAAGATAGAACCAACGCATGAACCCTCCTGAAAGTTGCACACAGCGGATTCTACATGGGAGGAATCGCCAGCGCCGACGATTCCCAATTTGGGAATCCAACGTCATCGTATGATCTGCGTCACACCGATTTGCTGCGGTGCACCCTACAATGTCAGCTGACGTGCTCCGTCTAGTCGCGTCATTACAACTCGAAGAATTGGAACATTACTGTCATGCGAAAGCTAGAAGCTGTCGAAGAAGCCCGCGCCATTATGACCTTGGGCAAAGAGTGGGGCGTGTTCAAGTGGCTTATGGAAAAACGCAAGGTCCGCGGAATTGCCGATCGCGCCACCGCCGCCCTGAATGAAGCCGAGGACAAGGTCAAAGCTACCTGGAGTGACGACCTGAAACGGGCCTACAACTTCCTCGCCACACAGAATGGCGACGCAGGCAAGGGCAAGAAAACCGCGAAGACATTCGATCCCGAGACTCTCTCCATTGCCCAAAAGGTATTGGAGGCGGACGAGGAGACCGAACGCCAGCGACTCGAAGCCGAAGATACCTTTGCCGAAGGTGAGCGCCGAATGAGTACTGAGATGGCGCGCCAAGGCGCAGGTCAGGCCCTGGCCACCTATGACCTCCACGAAAAGGCGATCCGCAAGGCCGAGGCTGCGGCGCATACAAAATAGGGCAGTAGCGAACAGATGACGAAGATCGTCTATGCTAACCCTAATTGTAAGAAATGGATAGCTATAACTATATTTTCCTTCAATCACTTAGAGACAATTTCCGGCTAAGCCATTGATTCTAAACAAGGACGTAAACGCAATAACTAGAATTTGTCTAGAAATGGGTGCCCTGAAAATGCTCTCCTGGTTACCGCGTGATCCTCTACCTTTAGGTTCCAAAGCCCCCGACTTCACCCTCCTGTCCGAGTCGGGCAAGAAGGTCACTCTTTCGGCCTTGCGCGGCAAGAATGTCGTCCTCATCTTCTACCCCGGCGATGACACCCTGATCTGCCGCAAGCAGCTTTGCGAGTTCCGCGATGCGTGGCCCGACATGCGGGTCCATAACGTCGTCGCTTACGGGATCAATCCGCAAAGCGCCGAAAGCCACCGCGAATTTCGCACCCACAACAAGTTTCCCTTTCCCTTGCTGGTGGACTCCGACCAGCGGGTCGCTGCTCTGTACAACTCCGATGGCGGCATGGTGAACCGCACCGTGTACCTGATCGGCCCCAAAGGACTAATCCGCTATGCCCGGCGAGGAATGCCTCGACCAGAAGAGGTTCTGGCAGCCACAAAAATCGATCGACGGAAAACTGTGCCGGTCTAGAACGCGAGTCCAAATGGCAAACGCCACTGACCAATTCGACTTCGACTTCATCGTCATCGGCTCCGGCTTCGGAGGCAGCGTCACCGCTCTCCGGCTGATCGAGAAAGGCTATCGCGTCGCGGTAATGGAGATGGGGCGCCGCTGGACGCCTGAGAATCTCCCGAAGACCAGCTGGTCATTTCACCGCTGGTTCTGGCGTCCCAGGATCGCATTGCGCGGATTCTTCAACATGCGCTTCTTCCGCCACGTCACCATCCTGCATGGCTGTGCAGTTGGTGGAGGCTCCATCACCTACGCCTGCACTATGCTCCGCCCCCCGGACAAAGTGTGGGACAGCGGCTCTTGGAAAGGCCTGGACGACTGGAAATCGGAGATGCCGCAGCACTATGACACCGCCTCGCGGATGCTGGGCGTCATCGAGAACAGGATCCTGGGGCCGGCCGACAAATTGCTACGCAAGGTGGCCGAATCCGCAGGAGTAGGCGACTCCTTTTATCGCACCAGCGTTGCCATCTTCCAGGCGCCGGAAGGCGTCCAGGGCGGTGTCACCATGCCCGATCCCTATTTCGGGGGCGAGGGCCCGGAGCGCACCACCTGCCAAGGTTGCGGCGGTTGCATGATGGGATGCCGCCACGGTGCAAAGAACACTCTCGACATGAATTACCTCTACCTCGCGGAGAAGCGCGGCGCAAAGGTCTTCGCCGAGACGCGCGTGGTGGACGTGCAGCCCCTCAACGGTGTCTCCGATGGCAGTGATGGCTATCGTGTCTCGACCGAGAAGTCCACCGCGTTCTTGCTGCGCAATCCCCGCAGCTTCACCTGTCGTGGCGTAGTCTTCGCGGCTTCCGCGCTAGGGACGATGGAGTTGCTCTTTCGCCTGAAGGACACGCAATCGCTGCGGAACCTGAGCGACATGGTCGGCCGTTACGTGCGTACCAATTCCGAGTCGCTGATCGGAGTCCGCGTGCCGGGCAGCAAAGATGACTTGTCGAAGGGAGTCGCGATCGGCTCGGGCATTTACATCGACCAGCACACGCACATTGAGGCGGTTCGTTATCCCAACGGTTCGGATTCAATGTCGGCCTGGACCACCATTCTTACTGGCGGGCGGCCCGGCCCCGGCCGCATCGCTCTTTGGCTAAAGAACCTGCTGGCCTCATCGATAGCGCATCCCATCCGCACCTTCCGCATCATGCAACCGTTCGGCTGGGCACGCGAATGCGTGATCCTGTTGTGTATGCAGGCACTCGACGGCCATATCGACATGCGCTGGGAGCGCTCCGTGTTTTTACCGTTGCGCAAACATCTTGTCAGCCGCGGCCAGCGCATCCCGACGTTCATCCCCGCGGCGAATAAATTCGCCGAGCATTTTGCCCACATGGCCGGAGGCACGCCGATGAGCATGCTTCCCGAAATCCTCTTCGACATTCCGGGCACGGCGCACTGCCTGGGAGGCTGCGTGATGGCCGAGTCGCCCGAGCACGGAGTTGTCGATTATCGCCACCGCGTGTTCGGCTACAAAAACATGTACATATGCGACGGTTCAGTTGTCTCCGCTAATCTCGGAGTCAATCCCAGCCTGACCATCACTGCATTAACCGAGCGTGCGATGAGCTTCATTCCCCGTGCCAATGAGACATCATGGGACGATCAGGCCCAGATGACTTCTATGAGCGTTCAATGAGTCTTGCCTCGAACCCGGCAGAGTCAGCGCCGCTTTTTTGCGGCTTTGCGTTTGGCAGGCGTCTTGGCACGAACCGATTTCTCCATGCGCGCCTCCAGTTCAGCGAGCCGCTCGCGCAGTTGTTGAAGCTCCACGTTGTTGGCATCGGCAGCCTCGGGCGCATGCTTCTCGCCCTGCCCTCGCAGAAAGTTCTTCACCATGCTGACGGGAGACAAGGCGGCCGCTTGTACCTCCGTAATTCCGGTATGCAGTTTGCTCTGGACAGTCTGGTAGGCATCGAACGCCGACTTCAAATACCACATGATGAATTCGCGGCCCATGCGGTCTGAAGAAACGATGAGCTGCCGCAGCAGCTCCAGCGGCAGTCCTGTCGGTTGCTGCTTGGCATCATCCATGATGACCTGGGTCAGCGTGACTCGCGTCAGGTCTTCGCCCGTCTGGGCATCCACCACTTGTACGTCTTTCCCATCCCGGACGAACCCCGCGATGTCTTCTAAGTTGATGTACCGACTGGCCGATGTGTCATACAACCTGCGATTGGGATACTTCTTGATGATGATGGCAGCGCTCATGAGGCATCCTTCCGGCTGCAATGCACAATATACCGGTTGGTGACGTCGTTCCATAAGTCTTCTCGAATTCACACTCGCTTTCGACGTCACGACAAAATTTTTGGCAACTCTCCCGAAAAGGTCTATATTGTTCTCCCGAGGACGGCGCCGGATACTCTCCGCAGCATCGGTGCGGGGTGATCCCCCAACTTCGGGCGACCGAACCCACTTCACGATCCTTGGGGGAAGTTGATATTGGCAACGGGCCTGCATTATCACGATTTTCGCGAAGACAACGCCGAAGCTGACATTACTATTTGGAAAGAGGCGCTATTCGCGGCCGATATTTTCTTGCTTCACTCTTCCCCGGTTTATTACGGTCTCGGAGTCCCTCACGGCGATGGCTCTGCAGTCGTTCTGGTGCCAGGCTTTCTAGGCACCGACGCTTATCTCTCTCAACTCCATACCTGGCTTGGCCGCATTGGCTATCGTCCTTACTTCTCCGGCATCGGCATCAATGCTGAATGTCCCAACATCCTCATTCAACAACGCCTCAACACCTGTATCGAAAAAGCGCTCGCCGAGACGGGACGGAAGATTCACCTCATCGGTCACAGCCTTGGCGGCATCATCGCGCGCTCGGTCGCCAGCCAGAGACCCGATGATGTTTCCTCGGTCATCACGCTTGCTTCGCCCTTTCGCGGAACGGTTGTTCACCGCACTGTGCTACAGGCAGCCGAAGCAGTGCGCAAGCACATTCTGCGGGAGCACGGAACCGGCGTACTACCCACCTGTTACACCGGCAAATGCACGTGCAATTTTCTCGACTCACTTCGCCGCAGCGTTCCGGACTCCGTCTTCGAAACCGCAATCTACACAAAAAACGATGGCATCGTCGACTGGCATTATTGCCTGACCGGAAATCCTGACAGAGATTTTGAAGTTCCCGGAACACACATCGGGCTCTCCTTCAATTCCTCGGCATACACCATCATCGCGAACCGCCTGGCAGCCACTCGCCTTAATCAGGCGGACCGGAAGTAGTTGGGCCGTTTCAGTCCCACAAAATTCGTTGGAGCCTCGAATCGATTCTGTCGCTGGTGGGTCCATCGAGGGCGAGGTTTTCCCATTTTGGGAATTCCGAGGCAATTCGAAGTGAATTTGCTATCCCCGTATGTACCGCATGAACGACACTAAAGTGTTCAGTTCGACGGATCCGGGCACAACCGGCGCCATTCAAAGGACATACCGCGGAGCACCGTCGATCTGAACGGGGCCCCAATTCAAACAGATCGCAAGGAGAAGCCCTATGCGGCGTTCTACCCTTTTGCTCTTGGTATTTTTTCTCTCACTGTCCGTGATTATGTGTCTGGCACAAAAACAAGAATACGTCGGCCAATATGACGCATACGTAGGATTCGCGTACCTTACGACTCCGAACATGAATCTCGACGAGCGTGGATTCCAGGCGCAGTTCGGTTACAACTGGAAGCGCTGGATGGCGCTGGGATTTGACACCAGCTATTTCGGCGGGGGCAGCTCTCTGACCGTGCCTCAACTCAACAATGCGACGATCGGCAAGCTGGCGCCGATCCTGCCGTATCTACCAGCCGGATATACGGTGTGGGCGCCATACTATGCGAACACCTACACCATAACCGGCGGACCGCAGTTTAACTATCGCCACTTCAAATACGTGACGCTGTTCATTCACCCTGACATCGGTGCTATGCATCAGACCATTCAGGTGCACCCGCAAGACCCAATTATGACGGGGATTGTCGGGAACCTGATTGGCTCCAGCATGAAGACTTCGCAATGGGTGGGGTTCTATGGGGTCGGCGGCGGGATCGACGTGAACGTTTCGAAGCACGTTGGACTGCGGTTCCAGTCGGACTGGGTTTACACGAATCTGTTCAGCAACCTGCTGAGAGATCCTCAGTACACATGGCGTATGTCGGCTTCGCCGACGTTTCGCTTTGGAAAGAACGTACCGAAGTAACAGGTAGGCGCGCGAAAAGCAACGCAGTTCGTCCGAGAAGGGAGTTCTACCCTCTTCACTAGGGTGAAGCTCCCTTTTCAATATTCTAGTGCCCCGCCGCGTTGCTATTCGCACCGCTATTTTCCTCAGATAGAATCGTTCCGACCATGCTAAAACGCACTCTGGTTGCAGCTCTGCTTGCCGTCGTCGCGATTGTAGCCCTGCGACACGCAGGCTCATTCCTCGTGGTGAATCAGCCGGAGCATGCCGACCTTATCGTCGTACTCGGGGGCGGAAACAATGACTTGCGCTACTGGAACGGCGTCCGTCTAATGCAGGAAGGCTACGCCCCCCGACTAATCTTGGACGTGTTCGTGAAGGGCGAGACTTTTGGCAATTGGGACATCGACCTCGCCCGAGACTTCGTAAACCGCACGTCGCCGGGAACGGCTACGGTCTGTCCCCTCCAGGAGAACTCAACTTATGCGGAGGCGCGCTATTTAGGAAAATGCCTGCAGGGTATGAACGTTAAGTCGGTTCTTGTGGTCACATCGTCGTACCACACCCGCCGTGCGCTGGCGATTTTGAGCAAGCGACTACCGCAGTATCAGTTCTCGATTTACGCCGCCCCGGACCCCTACTTCTTTGGCGAGCGCTGGTGGCAAACTCGAGAGTGGGCAAAAACTACCTATGGCGAGTGGCAACGTTATTTGTGGTGGCTAATGGTCGATCGATGGGGTAATGGCGTGGTGATACAACCGTCTTCTTCCTGATTTTTTGCGAACCTAACTAAAGCGAGTCGCCTTCCACAACGCATTTCCGCAAACCGCGAGGAAGATCAACAACGCCGAAGACAGAACTGCCACAGCTGTCCAATTTACTGCGATGTTCGGAACCCTGCTTACCCGTGCGAGCACGATGAATACCGCGCTGGCAACCGCCACAATCGTCCAATCGAGCCACGTTCGCGAGCCTTTCTCAGAATTAGCACTCTGGGAATCGCGCCCGGCAAGTCCGGCCTGCACATACTCGGCGGCGACCCCGTATCGCTGTCCCTCCCGATGCGCGGCCTCGTGCCAGCTTCCGTGCTCTTTGTGTGTGACCGACGATAACGCGATAGCTCCAGCACCGGCAGCCATCAACAACGATCCACCTATAACCTGCGCATAAAGAGTATGTCCGTGGCCACGGAGTTCGCCGAACACCAGGACGCCCCATGCGAGTCCCCACAACTGGTTAGTGTTCGAGAGCGGAATCCCGCGGCTGATGCCCACATACTTAGCGGCGTATTGTTGGAACACATCGCCGATGACCCAGACGAATCCGCCCAGCAGCAACCAGAAGAGTACGTCTTTGGCCTGTACTAACTGCCGCGCAAGAGGTGATATCCCGCCGCTGTAAAACAACGCTAGAACGGTCATCGTAACGAGCTCGCCGACGGTAAAGAACGTCACAAACGACAGCGGGTTCATCCCCGTCAGATAGGCCTTTCGATAAGGTACATACATGGTTCCCCAGAGGACGCCGGCTGCTAACGCCGCCGTGATGCCGCGCAGCGCGTGTTCCGGAGTCGTCTGCGCCGAAGAAGCCCACGCCAGCAATGTGGCGCCGCCGAACATCAGAACGGCGCCCCCGAGCACGCTAAGCCAACGACGCGCGCCTGCATTGCGCAACTCGTTGAACAATGTGACGCCCCACAAGATGCCGATCAGGCTGTTCATGTTCCACAGCGGAAACGCGATGCTCAGGCCGACATCACGAATAGCAAAGATCGTAAGGGTGTTGGCGACCGCCCACAAACATCCCGCAAGCACGGCCCAGATGACCAAATGCGGAGCTTGCCGCAGGTCCCAATGGATTTGCCCCGTACCCCGTACCAGCGCCGGCACGCTCCATCGGGCAAGAAACACGCCTGCAACCATGAGGAGCGAGATCACAACAGGCGAGATCCCGACGGTCACCAGCTTGGTCGGCGCTTCGGCAGCACCCAGCCAGGCGCCAGCGCCAAAGCCACAAAGAATTCCCATCGCCTGCAGGCTGCGGAGGCGTTCCACACTGACCGCTGGACGCTGGTCGGACACGGTCGGTGACTGCCCGGTGGCCATCAACTCATCCAACGCAGCACTGCCAGTCCACCCAGCAAGACTGCTACGGGGATCCAGAAGTGCACATCGCGCAAAACCACGCGGGCCAGATTTTGTGGACTCAGCGGAACGCTATCAGCGCCCAAGATTATTCCTCCAGAGGACATCGTACATCTGCCAGCTTACGCGCCCTCAGCCTGGCGATCGTTGAACTCTCAGCAGCAACATTTTGCTACTGTCGTTTGATGGCAGGGATCCGGGGCTTCGCGGCATCTTACAGGATGAAGCTCCGGACTGTCTTGCACGCTACCTTCGGGCACATTCAAGCATCTACTTTAGCCTGAATTGTCAAATTCTTTGTAGGCAGATTTCTATGTCCGAACCGACCTCGCCTTTACTTCCCATCCGTGCACTGGACCCGTCCACCGAGGCATTCCCCAAGCTGACGTCCGCCCAGATCGACCGCGCCCGGCCTTTCGGAAAAGTCAGGCCAGTCGCCGTGGGCGACATCGTCTACGACGTGGGTGACGCGGGGATTTCAATGTTCATCGTACTCTCGGGCCGCATGGAGGTTGTGCAACCCGACGACAACGGCGAGCGGGCGATTGACACGCATGATCCCGGTGAATTCACCGGCGAGGTGAACATGATCTCGGGCCGTCGCAGCCTGGTCCGCGGCCGGGTCACGGAGGCGGGTGAGTTCCTCGAAATCAGCCCCGAAAATCTGCACTCGTTGATCGCCAAAGACGCCGAGCTCAGCGAAATCTTTATGCGAGCATTCATTCTGCGCCGGGTCATCCTCATCAGCAAAGGCCTCGGCGATGTGATTGTGTTGGGCTCGACGCATTGCGCTGGAACCTTGCGGTTACGCGAGTTTCTCGGCCGTAACGGACATCCGTATACCTACGTCGATCTCGACCGTGACAGCCAGGCCCAAGAGTTGCTCGACCGGTTTAATGTGAGTGTCAAAGAGGTTCCGGTATTAATTTGTCGCGGAACCGTGGTGTTGCGCAATCCAACGCTGCAGGAAGTCGCGGACTGCCTGGGCTTCAACAATCCGGTTGACGAGACCCAGGTGCGCGACCTGATCGTGGTGGGCGCGGGCCCGTCCGGGCTCGCAGCCGCCGTTTATGCGGCTTCCGAGGGTCTCGATGTATTGGTCATTGAGACCACCGCCCCCGGCGGCCAGGCGGGCTCGAGCTCCAGAATCGAGAACTACCTCGGATTCCCGACTGGCATATCAGGATTCGAACTTGCGGGACGCGCGCTGAACCAGGCACAGAAATTTGGTGCGCAAATCATGATTGCGCACGGAGTGACCCGGCTTCTTTGCGACCGAAGGCCTTATCAAATTGAGCTCGACAATGGACAAAAGCTCACGGCCAGAACTGTCGTAATCGCCTCGGGTGCGCAGTACAACCGTCCCTCGATTCCTAACCTCTCCAAGTTTGAAGGTGTGGGAGCGTATTATGGCGCGACCAATATGGAAGCACAATTATGCGGTGGAGAAGAGGTGATCGTGGTCGGCGGCGGAAACTCCGCCGGACAGGCGGTCGTGTACCTGACACAATTTGCCACGAAGGTTCACATGCTGGTGCGGTCCGGCAAACTCACGGACACTATGTCACGCTATCTGATCGACCGCATCGAGAATCATCCCAAAGTCAGCTTGCACTACAACACGGAAATTGTCGGCGTCGAAGGCGATTGGCATTTGGAGCGCGTGCAGTGGCGTAATAACCTGACCGGCGAGGTAGAAACCCAGCCGATTCGCCATGTATTCCTCATGACCGGCGCTGTACCCAACACCGCGTGGCTGCAGAATTGTCTCGCGCTCGACGACAAAGGATTCATACTAACCGGCTACGATCTGCCACGAAACGGTCCGCAGAAGCAGCCCTGGCCGGGCGCGCGACAGCCAATGCTGCTGGAGACCAGTCTGCCGGGTGTATTCGCTGTAGGCGACGCGCGCTCGGGGAATGTGAAGCGGGTGGCGGCAGCAGTGGGTGAGGGATCGATCTCCATCCACCTGGTGCATCGTGTACTGGCGGAGATGTAAGGGTTTTAGTCTTGGGCCGCGCGCGACTGACGCCGCTCTTCGAACTGCGTAATGTCGGCCTCGTGCACTAGCGTCATGCCAATCTCGTCGAGGCCATGCAGTAATCTGTGCCTCCGGAATGGCTCGACCTCAAATTTCTCTGACATTCCAAAGTCGTCGCTGATGGTCTGCTCTTCCAGGTCGACTGACACGTGATACGGCCGGTGCTTGTCGGCGTTCTCGGCGATCTTCTGGATCACAGCTTCAGGCAGCTCGACGACCAGCAGACCGTTGTTGCCGGCGTTGTTGCGAAAGATGTCGGCAAAAGACGGCGCGAGAATCACCCGAAAGCCGAATTCTCCGAGCGCCCATGCCGCATGCTCGCGCGAGGAGCCACAACCGAAATTCTTCCCCGCCACCAAAATGGTCGCATTGCGAAAGTGCTCGTGATTGAGTACGAAGTCTTCTCGGTCGCGGCCGTCGGCATGGTAGCGCCAATCGAAGAACAAGAACTCCCCGAAGCCGGTACGCTCGATCCGTTTCAAGTGCTGCTTGGGAATGATCTGGTCCGTATCAATGTTTTCCCGGTGAAGCGGAGCGACTACACCACGATGTTTGCGAATCGGTTCCATCGCTAGTTCCTGTACTCCCAGCCGCGTACGTCGACAAAATGTCCAGTTACGGCAGCCGCAGCGGCGCTTGCTGGACTGACGAGATGGGTACGACCTTCACGTCCCTGGCGACCTTCGAAATTGCGATTGCTGGTCGAAGCGCAACGCTGCTTCGGCGCAAGGATGTCGGGATTCATGCCCAGGCACATCGAGCATCCCGGTTCGCGCCACTGCGCGCCGGCTTCTTTGAAGACGCGGTCAAGACCTTCCCGCTCAGCAGCAACTTTCACGGCTTCTGAGCCCGGCACCACCAACACCGTCACATCGGGATGCACCTTGTGGCCATGAATGACCTTTGCCGCCGCGCGCAAGTCTTCTAACCGTCCGTTGGTGCACGATCCAATGAACACTCGGTCCACGGCGATCTCTTCCACCGGAGTTCCCTCTTTCAGCCCCATGTACTCGAGGGCCGCCAGCATGGCCGCGCGTTCTGATGCGTCGCGCGCCTGCTCGAGACGCGGAATGTTTGCCGTCACCGGCACCGACATACCGGGATTCGTGCCCCAAGTCACGATTGGCTCAAGCTTCGAGCCATCGATGTGGATTTCTCGCTCGAATGTCGCGCCCTCGTCCGTCACGAGTTGACGCCACTCCGCAACCGCTTTGTCCCACGCGCCTCGCTGCGGTGTGTACGGCCGTCCTTGCATGTAAGCAAACGTCGTGTCATCCGGAGCGACCATGCCCGCACGGGCACCACATTCGATGCTCATGTTGCACATCGTCATCCGCTCTTCCATGGTGAGTTTTCGAACTGCCGCGCCCGCATACTCAATCACGTGTCCCGTGCCGCCGTCGGTGCCAAGCCGCCGAATGATATCCAGAATCAGGTCCTTGGAAGTTGTGCCCTCTGGCAGCTTGCCTGAAACCGAGATGCGCATGCTTTTCGGCTTCGTCTGCGAGACGCACTGTGTCGCGAGCACATGTTCGACCTCGGAGGTACCGATGCCAAACGCCAACGCACCGAACGCACCATGAGTGCTGGTGTGGCTGTCGCCGCAAACGATCGTCTTGCCGGGCTGAGTCAACCCAAGCTCAGGGCCAATCACGTGCACAATTCCCTGCCGTCCTGAACCGATATCGAACAGGGGGATCCCCACCGCCTCGCAGTTCTTCCGCAGTGTGGCGATCTGCTGTGCCGCGATTTGATCTTTGATCTGGAAACGCTCGTCTGACGTTGTGGGAACGTTGTGGTCGATGGTCGCAAATGTCAGGTCAGGACGCCGCACCTTGCGGTTCGCCAAACGTAGCCCTTCGAAGGCTTGTGGTGAAGTCACTTCATGCACGAGGTGAAGGTCGATGTAGAGCAGCGTGGGTTCGCCCTCGGGCGCTCGCACCACATGCGAATCCCAAACTTTTTCGAACAGAGTTTTGGGCTTGTGCATCCGAACCTCAGACTGCGTGGTAGGCCATCTGCATCTGCAGCAGGTCAGTCACGGTCTCCACCACGGCCTGACCAATTGCGTCGGTCGGAACCGCCGGACGATGCCGCCGACCGCTGAGATCCTGCGTCACCTGTCCGCGTGACAGTGTGCGATCCACCGCTTGAATAATCTTGTCTGACTCGTGGTAGAGCCCCGCGGTATAGCGCAACAACATCGCCGCCGACTGGATGGCACCGAACGGATTCGCCATGCTTTTCCCTGCGATATCAGGCGCAGATCCGTGCACCGGCTCGTAGAGTTCGACCTTGCCCCCGACACTGGCTGACGCCAGCATACCAAGCGATCCGCTGATCACCGCTGCTTCGTCAGAAAGAATGTCGCCAAACAGGTTTTCGGTCAGCACCACGTCGTACCGCGACGGCGTCGTGACCAGCTGCATGGCGAACGAATCAACGTAGGCGTGTTCGAGCTGCACGTCGGGATATTGCTTGGCTACGGCCGACACTGCACGACGCCAAAGCTGCGACGTCTCCAGCACGTTGGCCTTGTCCACCGACGTAACTAGATGCTTGCGGCGGCGCGCTTCCTGAAACGCTACGTGTGCCACGCGTTCCACTTCGTCAACATGGTAACGCATGGTGTTGTAGGCGGAGAGACCGTCATCGTTCAGCGCGCGCGGTTGGCCAAAATAGAGGCCTCCCAATAGCTCGCGAACAATCAGAATATCTGTACCGCGAGTTACTTCTTCGCGCAGCGGCGAGCAGTCCGCAATCGCTTCGTAGGCTTTGACGGGACGCAGATTCGCGAATCCGCCCAGTGCCTGACGCAACGCAAGCAGGCCGGCTTCCGGCCGCTTCTCGCCGGTCAGTCCATCGAACTTTCTCGCGCCCACCGCGCCGAGAAGAACAGCGTCTGCTTCCAGGCATGCTGCCAGCGTCTTCTCCGGCAGCGGCGTGCCATCTTGTTCAATCGCCGCTCCGCCGATGCGGTGCGACTCAAAACGGAATTCGTAGCCGCAAACATCCGACACCGTCTGTAGCACGGCCACGGCCTGCTTAGTTACTTCGGGTCCGATTCCGTCTCCGGGCAAAACGACAATGCGCAACTTCATACGGGGCGCATCTCCTGCGACGAAGGCTTGTTATCGCGCATGCCGCTACGGTGCGCGTACAACATGGCGATGAGGTCCTGCTCGTAAATGGTCTTTTTCCGATCGGCCAGCCGCGTAAAGTCCTGATAGATGCGGTTGAGTTCATCGCCCGACAGCTCGTGGCCCAGCTCGCGATACTTGAACACCAGCGCATGACGGCCCGAGTGCTTGCCCAGAACGATGCGTTCAGCCGGAATTCCCACCGTCTCCGGCGTCATGATCTCGTAGCACAAAGGATTGTTCAGCACGCCGTGCTGGTGAATCCCCGCTTCGTGCGCGAAGGCATTCCGCCCGACGATCGCCTTGTTGGGCTGAACTTCGAAGCCAATCAGCTCCGACAGCAACTGGCTGGCGCCAAAGATCTCCTGGTGATTGATGCCGGTATCGATTCCGTAGCGATCGGCGCGCACATGCAGCGCCATGGCAATCTCTTCCAGCGAAGCATTGCCGGCGCGCTCACCGATGCCGTTGATCGTGCACTCTACCTGACGGGCCCCAGCTTCGACGCCGGCAAGCGAGTTGGCCACAGCAAGGCCAAGATCGTTATGGCAGTGAACCGAAATAGTAACGTTCTCGATGCCCTTCACTCTCTGCCGAATGGTTCGGATCAACTCGCCGTACTCGCCCGGCGTGGTGTATCCGACCGTATCCGGAATGTTCAGGGTGGTGGCGCCCGAATCAACTGCTGCCTGCAACACTTCGCACAGGAATCCTACGTCTGACCGGGTTGCGTCCTCGGGAGAAAACTCCACGTCGGTGCACAGCGAGCGGGCATAGGCGACCATCTTCCGGGCCTGGTTCAGGGCCTCGTCGCGCCCGATCTTGAGCTTGAATGCCAGGTGAATGTCTGAGGTCGCCAGGAAGGTGTGAATGCGTGGGCGCATGGAGCGGCTAACTGCTTCCCACGCAATGGCAATGTCTTTCTCAACGCAGCGCGCCAGTACTGCGATCACGGGACCTTGTACTTCAGTCGCGATGCGGCGTACTGCCTCAGCATCGCCTGCGGAAGCGACCGGAAAACCAGCCTCGATGATGTCCACGCCCAACGCCTGGAGCTTTTTGGCGAATAGGAGCTTCTCGTCCCCGTTCATGCTGCATCCGGGTGCCTGTTCGCCGTCGCGGAGCGACGTATCAAAAACTAATACGCGGTCTCGCTGCATAATCTCCTCCAAGGTGTGCTTCTATCTTCCAAGCTATCGACCTGCTGCTGATTAGTCAAACTAATATCTCTTGTAACATCATTAGCAACCATGATTCAATAAGTATTCTTCTCCTAATCCCTCGTGAGGGTAATACTGTGGAACTCTTCCAACTCGAAACCTTCCTTGCCGTTGCCGAGGAAAAAAGCTTTTCCCGGGCCGCAGGCCGCATGCATCGCACCCAATCTGCCGTCAGCCAGACCATCTCCAAACTCGAAGACGAACTTGGAGAGCGCTTATTTGACCGCTCTTCCCGCGATGGCTCGCTGACCGACGCCGGCCAAGTCCTGCAGACATACGCCAAAGAGCTGCTCAACGTCCGCGAAGAGGCCGCGGAAGCCCTCAAAGAGCTACGCATGTTGCACCAAGGCAAACTGGTCATCGCAGCCAATGAATTCACGGCGCGCTACCTGCTTCCGGTGCTGCACATGTTTCACCGCATGCACCCTATGATCCGCATACAGGTCGTGCGCACCCTGGCGCGCGAGGTTCCCGGACAAGTGCTCAACCACGACGTTGAGTTTGGTGTCGTTTCGTTCCGCACCGACGACAGCGACCTGACCTCGCACATGCTGTACCGGGACGAACTTGCCTTGATCGTTTACCTGCGCCATCCGTTGGCCAAAGCCGAAGAGGTTGGCATCCGCGACCTCGGCGCAGAATCGTTCGTCGCCCACAGCGTGCTGAGCCCCTACCGCGAGAAAGTGATTCAGGCATTCAAGAAGCACCACACCCCGCTCCACATGAACGTCGAGTTGCCCACGATCGAAGACATCAAGCAGTTCGTCCGCATGGAAAACGGCGTCGCGCTGGTTCCGCTCATTGCGGTCGAGCATGAAATCGCAAGCAAAGAACTGGTCCACGTGCCCTGCCCCGAGCTCGCCATGGAGCGCAAGCTGCGCCTGGTCTATCGCACTGGGACCGTTCTCTCGCATGCGGGTCAAGCTTTCCTCAAAACCTGTAAGGCCGTCTCGCAAGCACCTGGGTCGCGTTACCTGATGCTCTCGGAACACTAGGACTCGACAGCTTCTGTCGCTTCCGCTTTCGCCGTCACCGCAGTCAGCCAATCCTGATGCTTCGGATCGCGACCCGAAGTAGCAGCAAAATAGGCGCGTTGCAATTCCAACGTGATCGGGCCAGGCTTGCCGTTTCCTATCGGCTTGCGATCGAGTGCCGCGATCGGCGTGACTTCCGCTGCTGTGCCGGTGAAAAACGCTTCATCGGCGACTTCGAGTTCTTCCAGTCGCATCTCGCCGACGAAAACCTTGTAGCCCAGGTCACGCGCCAGCGTTATGACCGAGTCTCGCGTGATACCCATCAGTACATGGTCGCGCTCGTCGTTGGTCAGCACGTTGCCGTTCTGCACCATGAAGAAGTTTTCGCCCGAACCCTCGGCAATAATTCCTTCTTCATCCACCAGCAACGCTTCGTCGAAGCCGCGGCGTACCGCGTCCTGCACGGCCAGCATGGAGTTCAGATACTGTCCGCACGCCTTGGCCGTCGCTGGCATGGCCAGTGAACTGAACTTCTTCCAGCGCGAGACCGTCACCTGAATTCCCTTCTCCAGCGCCTCAGCGCCGAGATACGCACCCCAGGGCCAAGCCAGGATGGCAACATCCACCGGGCAGTTCCGCGGATGCACGCCCAGGCTTCCGCTGCCGTAGGTCGCGATGGGCCGTACATAGCAGTCGGAAAAACCGTTGGCGCTGACCACTTCCAACGCGGCATCCGTCAGTTCTTCCTGCGAGTAGGGAATCGGCAGACCATAAGTCCGAGCCGACTCGAACATACGTTGCAGGTGGGCGTCAAGTCGAAAAACTGCGGGACCGCTCACCGTGTTGTAGCAGCGAATACCCTCGAAGACGCCGGTCCCATAGTGCAGCCCGTGAGCCGACATATGGACCGTGGCTTCTTCCCACGGAATGATCTTCCCGTTCTTCCAAACCCACTTGCTCTCCGAAAAAAATGCCATCCTGGATTCTCCGATTCGTACCGCTGGTTCCTGATTTCCCGCCTACGCGTGTGTTGCTACCGCTGGCTCTTCCTTCTTGGCCGGCGCTTCGATGTCCGCCACCTTGACCGGATTAAGGAACGGCATCATGTCGCGCAGTCCCTCACCTACGGTCTCGATCAGGTGCTTGCGCTGCTTTTCACGCTCAGCAATGAAGTTGTGCCTGCCAGTCTCGTTCTCCTTGATCCACGCCGACGCGAACTTGCCATTGCGGATCTCTTCGAGAATTTGCTTCATCTCCTGGCGCGTTTCGTCGGTGATGAGTCGCTTGCCGGCGGTGTAATCGCCATGCTCGGCCGTGTCGCTGACCGAGTACCGCATGTAGCTCAGACCGCCGCGGTACATTAGGTCCACGATCAGCTTGAGTTCGTGCAGGCATTCGAAGTACGCGACTTCAGGTTGGTAGCCGGCATCAACCAGCGTCTCGAATCCAGCTTTCACGAGGGCGCTTGCTCCGCCGCAAAGCACAGCCTGCTCGCCGAACAAGTCGGTTTCGGTTTCTTCTGTGAAAGTCGTCTTCAGCACACCGGCGCGGGTTCCGCCGATTCCCTTCGCATAGGACAGTGCATACTGCCAAGCTTTGCCGGAAGCGTCCTGCTCAACCGCGACCAGGCACGGCGTGCCGCCGCCTTCGACAAAAACCTCACGCACGCGATGTCCTGGAGCCTTCGGAGCGATCATGCTGACGTCCACTCCAGCGGGGCACTGGATGGTACCGAAGCGAATGTTGAAGCCGTGGGCGAACATCAGCGTCTTACCCGGCTTCAAGTTGGGTTGGATGTCCCGGTGATAAATCTTCGCCTGCTCGGTATCGGGTGCTAACACCATGATGGTGTCGGCCCATGCCGCAGCGTCGCTCACCGACTTCACCGTCAGTCCAGCGGCTTCGGCGCGCTCGCGCGAACGGCTTCCCGGATGCAACCCGATGCAGACGTTCACTCCGCTGTCACGCAGGTTCAGCGCATGCGCATGGCCTTGCGATCCGTACCCGATAATGGCGACCTTTGTGGCCTGTACCAGCGAAAGATCGGCGTCCTTGTCATAAAAGATCTGTGCCATAGCGTTTCCTTTCCTGCGTCGAATTATTAGTTGATGTAGAAGTTGAACTTCCGCCTGTAGACAGCGCTCCCGGAACCACTTCCCACGTAGGTTGCGGCCTGGAAGCATTGCGCGGCGAATTGCGCCGAATCACGATCGGACCGGTCTCGACGGCCTCCAGAATCCCGTAAGGCCGCAGCACTTGCAGCAGTCCTTCGAGTTGCTCCGGAGTGCCGGTCATCTCCACCAACACCCACTCGGTGGTGAGTTCCAGCACGCGACCGTTGAAGATCTCCAGCAGTTGAAGAATCTGCGGACGCGTCTGCAAGGTGCACGCGATCTTCATCATGCCGAAGGCTCGGAACGTGCCCTCTTCATGCGAGATCATGTCCACCTTGAAGATGTCCACCAGTTTGGCGAGCTGTCCCTTGATGCGTTCGGCCGGGCGTCGCTCGATTTCTGAGGTGATAACGATGCGCACGATTCCCGGGTGCTCGGTCTTCGCCGTCGACAGCGACTGCAAGTTCGCCCCGTGCCGCCGGAAGATCAGCGAAATGCGTGTCACCACGCCGGTATGATTAGCAACGTCCAACAAATAGGTCATATTCATAAGATTTACTCGTCTGCCGCCGTTTCCACGATCGCGCTCGGGCGGCGAATCATCTCGTGCAGTGCCTTGCCCGCCGGAACCATCGGATACACCGAATCTTCCTGCTCCACGCGGAAATCGATCAGCACCGGGCCGTCATGTTCGCGCGCCTTGCGCACGGTCGACGCCACTTCGTCGCGGTGGGTCACCGCAAACGTCAGGATGCCGTACGCCTCGGCAATCTTGGTGAAATCAGGATTGACCAGCGGCGTGGCCGCGTAATTACGCTCGTAGAAGAATTCCTGCCACTGGCGCACCATGCCGAGGTACCCATTGTTAATGATGGCGATGTTGACCTTGATGCCTTCCTGGACCATGGTCGCCAGCTCCGCCATCGTCATCTGGAACCCGCCATCGCCGACGATGACCCAGACATCGGCATCGGGCCGCGCGAACTTCGCACCAATCGCGGCCGGCAGCGCGAATCCCATCGTGCCCAGTCCACCAGAGGTGATGAGCGAGCGGGGATCACTGTGGTGGTAATACTGCGCCTCCCACATCTGGTGCTGGCCAACGTCCGTGACGATAAGGGCCTTGCCGTCGGTCTCGCGCCACAGGTCGTTGATGACGTGCGCTGCGTAGAGGTGGCCGGTGTCGGGTATGTTGCGAATGTCCCTTACTGCGACTTCGCCCTTGGCACCGTTGATCTCTGACCAATACTCCGATCGTTTCTGCGGCGTAATTTGCGGAATCAGCTTGGGCAGCACCTGCTTCAGGTCGCCAACGATTGCCACATCCGCAGGAACGTTTTTGTGGATCTCCGATGCGTCGATGTCGACGTGGATCTTCTTGGCGCTTTGTGCGTAGCAGTCGAGCTTGCCGGTCACGCGATCGTCAAAGCGCATGCCCAACGCGATCAGCAAGTCAGCGGACTGGATCGCGTGATTCACCCAAGCTTCGCCGTGCATCCCCATCATGCCCATCGACAGCGGGTGGAAATGCGGAAATGCGCCCAACCCCAGCAACGTGAGCGCTACGGGTATATCGCTGGTCTCCGCCAACAACTGCAAGTCCTGCATCGCTCCCGACTGCATCACGCCGTGTCCGGCAAGAATCACGGGACGCTCGGACTTGTTGATCAACTCCGAAGCAACAGCGATCTGTGTAGGATCGGGTTCACCCCAGGTTTCCAGCTTGCGCAACCGAGGCATTACGAACTCCCACTCGAAATCGCACGAGGCCATTTGCGCGTCTTTGGTGATGTCTACCAGCACCGGGCCCGGGCGGCCGGAGCGGGCGATGATGAACGCCTCGCGCAGTGTGCGCGCGATATCGTTGACATCGGTCACCATGTAATTGTGCTTAGTAATCGGCATGGTGATGCCGGTGATGTCGATCTCCTGAAACGCGTCGGTGCCAATGAACTTGCTACCGACCTGCCCCGTGATGCATACGATCGGCGTTGAGTCGAGCATTGCCGTCGCAATGCCCGTCACCAGGTTGGTCGCGCCCGGTCCCGACGTCGCCAACGCGACTCCGACCTTGCCGGTCGCGCGAGCGTAGCCGTCCGCCATATGAGCGGCGCCCTGTTCGTGGCGCACCAGCACGTGGTGAATACTAGGCGTGTGTTGCAGCGCGTCGTACATGGGCAAGACGCATCCGCCGGGATAGCCGAAGACGGTAGTCACGCCTTCGCGCTCCAGGCATTTCCAAACGATTTGGGCACCTGATAACCGCATCTTGCTCATCTCCCTCGTGCTCCTGCCGCGGCAAGATCGGACATGCGATTTCCGTCCGCCTCCGCTTCATCGCGACCTCGACCCGGGGTGGTGACCGCGCCGAACGCCGCCGACGAAACGCTGAGCGCATACTTGGCGAAGACGCCCGTCTTGTAGCGCAAGCCCGGCGCCACCCATTTCGTCATCCGGCGCCGCACTTCGTTTTCTGAAACTTCAAGCTGCAACCGGCCACGGGCCACGTCGATGGTGATCGTGTCGCCTTCCTGTACCGCTGCAATTGGTCCGCCCACAGCGGCTTCCGGAGCCACGTGCGCGATCATGAAGCCGTGAGTCGCGCCCGAGAATCGTCCATCGGTCAACAGTGCGACATGCTCGCTCAACGGCGTCGCAGCCAGCGCTGCGGTAACGGCCAACATCTCGCGCATGCCAGGCCCGCCGCGTGGTCCTTCATTGCGGATCACGATGACGTCTCCAGCCTTGATTCGCGAACTCTGTACCGCTTCGAACGCCTGCTCTTCACTCTCAAAAACTCGTGCCGGACCTTTATGCTCACGCCGCCCATGGCCAACCAGTTTGACCACGCAACCTTCCGGCGCCAGATTCCCGCGCAGGATCGCCAGCCCACCAGTCGGGCTCAACGAATGCTCGATGGGTCGAATCACTTCCTGCCCCGGCTGCTCTTGCGCTTCCGCGACTTCTTCGCCAATCGTCTTGCCGCTAACGGTGATGCAGTCCCGATTCAGGAGTTCCCCTTCGGCAAGAATGTGCCCGAGCAGCTTCGTGCCACCGGCGCGGAAAAAGTCCGTTGCCATGAAGCGGCCGCCGGGCTTCAAGTCGCACAGCAGCGGGGTCCGCATGCAGATCTGGTTGATCTCGTCGAGCGTAAAGTTCAGTCCCAACTCGTTTGCGATCGCCGGCAGATGGAGAATCGCATTGGTTGATCCACCGGAAGCCACCACGCACGTCATCGCATTCTTTAGCGCCGCAGCGGTGATGATTTTCGACGGACGAATGTCCCTACGCACTAACTCCATAACCAACTGGCCTGCTTTTTTCGCGACTTCAGTTTTCAGGGGAGATGTCGCCGGAACTGCGTTACTGCCGAAAGGAGAGATACCGATGAACTCGCAGGCGGTGGACATTGTGTTGGCCGTAAACTGTCCGCCGCAAGCGCCCGGCCCCGGACAGGCATGGTCCTCGATGTCCTTCAGCTCCGCGTCGTTCATCTGTCCGTGCGCGTATTTGCCGACCGCCTCAAACACATCCTGGATGCTGACGTCCCGCCCTTGGTAGTGACCCGGAGCGATCGATCCTCCGTAGAACATCAGCGACGGAATATCCAGTCGCGCCAACGCCATCACCGTTCCTGGAATCGTTTTGTCGCAAGCCGACAGAGCGACCACACCGTCGAACATGTGTCCTCGCACTACCAGTTCGATCGAGTCGGCAATCACTTCGCGGCTCACCAGCGACGCGCGCATGCCTTCCGAACCCATGGTGATGCCGTCAGAGATGGCGATGGTGTTGAACTCCATCGGAGTGCCACCCGCCGCGCGAACGCCTTCTTTCACTGCCGCGGCGATTTCACGCAGGTGGTAATTGCAGGGCCCAACTTCCGTCCAGGTATTGGCGATTCCGATGATCGGCTTGCTCAGGTCTTCGTCGGTAAAGCCTATGGCCTTGAACATGGCGCGCGCAGGAGCCCGGTTCGGCCCGTCCGTAATGGCTCTGCTGTGCGACTTGCCGCTGTCTGCTGACATCTGCTCCTCTTTGCTCTTGTTTACTGTCGTTTGATTTGTGCTGATAAAAGCAAAAGCCACTTTCCGCTTAGCGGGTCAGTGGCTTTTCAGGATCCTGATTTGCTGATTGCCTACGTCCCCGCGCCTCCTGATTCACCCGCTACCCCGGCTAGAAGGAGTAGGAGCGTGAGCGCGCGTACTAGGGCCAGCACCATCGCCCGGTTCGCGAGAATCGTATCGTTCGTCGAACTGAGTCGAGAGTGGGCAGTGAACGTCATGACTGTGTTGTGAGTTATACCCAAGTTCCTCACCTCTCGTCGAGAGAAATTAGAAATATTCACGGAGGATTTAGAAATGCTAATGATGTATTCTGACTACATAAGATGCACTAATGGATGGATTGGACCGGCGAGAATCTACTCATCCCCCTCCAACTCATTGCCATTGAATAGGATAGCTGGAGTGCGACCCGGAGGCACGATTCCATATTTCACATCCAGGAACTCACCTAGCGGCTCCGGGAGAACCGCACTCAATTCCTGCCAGGTCAGCAGCTTGCAGCGTACACGCAACTCAAGAGGACGAACGCAGCGGAGAACCGCGTACCAGTTCTCAACCAGGTCAGGCCGCCGCGTGTCCAGTAACACACAAAACCCGCAATCGTTGGCATAAGCGGCAAGGACGTTGCGGATCAGTTGATACGAAGCCAGCTTGTCAGCTTCGCGCGGGAGTTCGCTGGTATCGAATACCTCCTCGAAATCGCGATACCCTTGCAAGACCGACGCCTTGCATGACTGGAAATCTGACTCGGTCAGCTTGGCCTCAAACAGCATGTTCCCCAACTTCATATCGACCTCGGTGCGATCCACCAAACCCTTCTTTAGCGGCACGCGCGCTCGCCATCCGAATTGTGGCAACTCCGCAGCCTCGATGCCCAGCAATCCCAGCACGTGAGGGTCATCCGCTACGTACGGACAGCAGAAGATGTTCATCAGCAACGCGTCCGAGCTCATCGAAGAATCGAGTTCCTTCCACCGGTGGCTGCTCCTGGGCAACGCCGACGCGGCCGAGGTGTGCACCTTCTCCATCCGCTTGCGCCATTCTGGAATCGCCACCATGGCAGCATAACTCTCATCGAAAAAGTTGCCATGCCGCTTACGCGTAGGATGCGGTGCGTATACGGTTACTGCCATTCCACCGTGGCTCTCGACGTGGCCCAGCCTTCGTTGCAGCGCGAATGCGCGGTTGCGCAGGCTCAACTCGTAGCGAAGTTGTGAAGCGTAATAAGCGCTGCTGGCGGTCATGGCGTCTCGTGCTCCACCACTTCCAGTTTCGAGACCAATCGGTCCGCGCCTCGCAATTCCGGAAACAGCCACGCCCACAACGCGATTACCACCAGCGTACCCACGCCCCCGATCACGACCGCGGGCACGGTTCCGAACCAGTGCGCGGTAAGGCCTGACTCAAACTGTCCGAACTCGTTCGACGTTCCTATGAACAGCGAATTCACGGCGCTGACTCGCCCCCGCATGGCATCGGGGGTAGACAACTGCACCAGCGTCCCGCGAATGATCACGCTAACCATGTCGGACGCCCCCACCAGCAGCAACGCCATCAGCGAGAGCACGAGGTTGCGCGACAGTCCAAAGACAATCGTGAAGACGCCGAACCCTGCGACGCACCACAGCATGGTGATTCCAGCATGCCGTTGCAGCGGACGATGCGCCAGCAACACAGCCATCGCTGCCGCGCCCACCGCGGGAGCACTGCGCAGAATTCCCAATCCCCACGGCCCAGCATGTAAGATCTCGCGCGCATACACTGGCAAGAGCGCCACCGCACCGCCGAGAAGCACGGCGAAAAGATCCAGCGAGATAGTTCCCAGAACCAGCTTCTGTTTCCAAATGAAGCGCAGGCCTGCAAGCACTGTAGAGAGGCTCACCGGTTCACGTTCGCGTTTTGCCGGGTTCAAGCGAATCCGGCTGGCGGCGATCACCGACATCACGCCCGCGACCATCGAACTCGCATACACCGCGACCGGCCCACGAAACAGTGCATAAATCAATCCGCCCAGCGCAGGGCCAATGATCGTCGCTGCGTTGAACACCGTCTGCGACCAGGCTACGGCGTTGGGGAAATCTTTTTCCTGCACAAGTTGCGGAACCATCGACTGTCCAGCAGCGCCATTAAACGAGCGCACTACGCCAACGAGAACTAGAACGGCATAAATCGCATGTACCGATTGCGATCCGTCTCAGCGTCAGCAGCAACAACAGGGCCGACGACAGCGCGAGTCCCGCATAACACAGTGTCACAATGTTGCGCCGGTTGAAACGATCGGCAGCGTGCCCTGCGACGAGAAACAACAAGATCGTCGGAAGGAATTGCGCCAGTCCTACATAGCCCAGATCAAGCGGTCGCTTGGTAATTTCGTAAACTTGCCAGCCAACCGCAACCGACTGCATCTCGGTCGCCATGACCGTGAACAATCGCGCCAGTTGATACAGGGCAAAGTCGGGATAGCTAAACGCAGCCAGCGACTGGCGCTGCTGAGTGCTCTGCTTGGCCATTGCACACTACTGTGCCACAGGAATGACGCCAGCAAGCGACTCACCCTACGACTTTTTTGTGACTCGCGATTTTCCTTCTTCAACTGCACCGCAAATTCCATATATAGTGGACTATGGGTTGTAGCAATCCTTCTGGTGGCCTTAACCTCGTAAGCTCCCGCTTCGATCACGATTCCTGCGGCGTCGGATTTGTTGCGACCCTGCACGGCCGCTCCGAACACGAAATCCTTCGCCTTGCCTTGACCGCTCTCGGCCGCCTCGCGCACCGCGGCGCGATTGCTGCTGACGGCAAAAGCAGTGATGGCGTCGGTGTGCAAACCGCCGTTCCGCGCAACCATCTCCTCAGCCAGACTCGCTTCATCTTGCGTCCGGAACAGCCGCTCGCCGTCGGCATGCTATTCATGCCGCCGGATGAGGATCAGGCGCAGCGCGACGCGCAACGATTCAAGGCTTGCATGTACGCCCAGGGATTCGAGTGGCTGGGCTGGCGCGACGTTCCCATAGCCCGCGAAGTGCTGGGCGAGATCGCCGCTAGCACCCTGCCCATAATTCGCCAGGCCCTGATGACCACGACCGAGGACTTCACCGGCAATCCGAATGAGTTGGAGCGGCGCCTGTTCCTCGCCCGCAAAGCCTTCGAGCGCGGCGGTGTCAGCACGTATGTCTGTTCTCTCTCGACCCGCACGCTAGTGTACAAGGCAATGTGTACTGGCCGAACGCTGCACGAGTTTTATCTCGACTTGCAGAACAAGCAGTACACCACCCATTTTGCGGTGTTCCACCAGCGCTACGCGACCAATGTGCTGCCTTCCTGGGATCGCGCTCAACCGTTGCGGATGATCGCGCACAACGGCGAAATCAACACCATCTGGAGCAATCGCGCCCACGTCGATGCCCGCAGCGCGTCGCTGCCCCGCGAGTGCGATCCACTCTTCACTCGCGACGGCTCCGACTCGATGAGCCTCGACGAAGTCGCCGAAATGCTCTGCAACTACGAGCGCAACGTCGCCGAGGCGGTCCGTATGATGCTGCCTCCGTCGATCGGCATCAAGGAATCCGCGTTCCATCGCTACCACTCCGACTGCATGGAGCCCTGGGACGGCCCGTCCGCGCTCGTCTTCACCGACGGCCGGCTCGTCGGTGCTGCCCTCGATCGAAACGGCCTTCGCCCCTGTCGATTCGTCATCACCGACGCAGGATTAGTGGTCCTCGGTTCCGAAGTCGGCCTCGCTGACGTCGATACCGACACCATCATTCGCAGCGGACGCCTCGGCCCGGGCCAGATGATCCTGCTCGACATGGATCGCTGCCGCCTGATTGAAGGCGAAGAACTCGACCGCTACTTTGACGACCTCGCCCCATACTCAAAGCTGATCGACGACATTCCGCTCGAGCCTATTGTGACTCCCGTTAGCGCGCTGGAAAAAGATGACCTCCTGCGCTTGCAGCGCGGCTTCGGCTACACCCGTGAAGAAGTCAAGATGGTGGTCGGCCCTATGGCGACGGAGAGCAAAGAAGCCATCTGGTCCATGGGCGACGACACTCCCATCGCAGCGCTGGCGCATGCTCCGCGACCGCTCTACGGATTCTTTCGCCAGCGATTTGCTCAAGTCACCAATCCGCCCATCGATTCGCTGCGCGAGGCATGTGTGGTGTCCCTTCGCACTCGCCTCGGACCGTGGCCGCATCTCCTCGATAAACATGCTCCGCTGCCGGGCCTCGTCTTGCCATCGCCATTTCTGTCGCTCGGCCAGATGGCCGCGCTTCACGAAGGAAGCTATCCGTTGCGCGATGAGCTTCCTCTCGCTCATTTGAATTGCACGTTCAGCGACGACAACTCGCTGAAACAGGCCGTTCTCGAACTACAGCAGCGCTCTGTCGAGTTAGTTCAGGGCGGCGCCCGAGTCCTTCTGATGACCGACCGCACCGCCTGCGATCACCTGCTGCCGATTCCCATGGCGATGGCTACAGGCGCGGTTCACCAGGCGCTGGTCAAGGCCGGCTTGCGAACCAAGGTCGGACTCGCGCTCGAGGCGGGAGACTGCCGTGACGTGCACCATGCTGCTGTGTTGATTGGATATGGTGCAGGTTCCGTTTGCCCCTGGCTCGCCCTCCAGACTGCGCGCTCTTTGGCCGGCGACGACGGCGAAGCGCACCTGCTCAAGACCTTCGATGCTGGTTTGGCGAAGGTAATGTCGAAGATGGGCATCTCGGTACTCGACAGTTATCGGGCTGCGCAACTGTTTGATGTGCTCGGTCTCTCCTCTGAGATCACTAACCTTTGTTTCCCCGGCACGGCGTCTCCGATGGGCGGCCAGGATTTCGCCGATATTGAAGCTGCCCTCCGCGTATCGTGGACCGCCGAGTCCGACGGCCCCGAATTACCCGATTATGGCTGGGTGCGCTTCCGCAAGGCGGAACGATCCGAGCCACACACCTGGCAGCCGCAGCGCACTCGTGATTTGCAAATCGCAGTCGGTGCCGCTCGCGCAACCACGCAAGCAGCCCTCGCTCTTGCTCCCGCGGATGCCTGGTCCGCCTATGCGCGCGCAACCGATGAACGGGAACCGGCCGTGCTCCGCGACCTGCTGCAAATCAAGGCCGCCGGACCGAAGCTCGAACTCACCGAAGTAGAGCCGCCGTCGAGCCTGGTCAAACGCTTCATCGCCAGCGCCATGTCGCTGGGCTCCCTCAGTCCCGAAGCCCACCAGACCATCACCATCGCCATGAACCAGTTGGGCGCGCGCTCCAACACCGGCGAGGGCGGCGAAGATCCCGCGGCCTATAAGCCCGATGGCAATAAGTTTGGCGTGCTATCACTGACCAACAACAAGATCAAGCAAGTAGCCTCAGGTCGCTTTGGCGTGACGGCCGAATATCTGTCTCATGCCGAAGAACTGGAAATCAAGATCGCGCAAGGCTCGAAGCCCGGCGAAGGCGGTCAGCTTCCCGGCCACAAAGTCAGCGAACTGATCGCACGGTTGCGCCACGCGCAGCCTGGAGTTTCGCTCATCAGTCCGCCGCCGCATCACGACATTTACAGCATCGAAGACCTCGCGCAACTGATCTGCGACCTCAAGCGCATCAACCCGCGCGCGCCGGTCGGCGTCAAGCTGGTTTCGCAGCTCGGCGTCGGCACCGTCGCAGCCGGAGTCGCCAAGGCTTACGCCGATTACATCGTCATCGCCGGACACAACGGCGGCACCGGAGCTTCGCCGCTTAGCAGCATCAAGCACGCCGGCAATCCTTGGGAGCTTGGCTTGAGCGAGGCGCAACAAGTTTTGCGCATGAACGGCCTGCGTGGACGCGTGCGCCTGCGCACCGACGGCGGCCTTTCTACCGCCCGCGACGTGCTCATCGCCGCCCTGCTGGGCGCTGATGAATTTTCCTTCGGCACCGCCGTCCTGGTCGCGCTCGGATGCGACATGGCTCGCCAGTGCCATCTCAACACTTGTCCTACGGGTATTGCCACGCAGAAGCCCGAGTTGCGCGCAAAGTTCCGCGGCAAGCCCGAGCACGTCGTCCGCTTCTTCATGAACATCGCCGAAGACCTGCAGCGCATGCTCGCCGATCTCGGCTTACCTAGCCTGCAAGCTGCGATCGGCCGCACCGATCTGCTGGAGCAGGTACGCAGCGACGGCAAACTCGATCTTCAGCCGATGTTGGCGCAGATAGGAGATGGGCCGCTCAGTTGGCAAGGCACTCGCAACATGCGTCCCGACGAACGCGTCCCGGTCGATGATGCCTGGGTACGTCCTGCGCTCTCTGCGGTCGCGGCTGGCAAGCCCTTCGAACTAAGTGCAACCGTGCGCAACGAAGACCTCAGCCTGGGCGCGAGACTTTCCGGCGAACTCGCACTGCTGCGCGCGCAAAACCCTGATTTGGATCCCGACATCCACTTCCGTCTTCGCGGCACGGCCGGTCAGTCGTTCGGAGCCTTCGCGAGCCGCGGCATGAAGCTGGTGCTCGAAGGTCAGGCCAACGACTTCGTGGGCAAGGGTCTTTCCGGAGGCGAGCTTGTTATCCGCACCCGAGGCAAGCTGGCCCGCACCGAATCTGCACAAGTGATTGTCGGCAACGTTGCTCTTTACGGTGCTACCGGCGGTTCCCTTTTCGCGGTCGGCAGCGCAGGTGAACGCTTTGCGATCCGCAACTCAGGTGCAACTGCGGTTGTCGAGGGTGTCGGCGATCATGCCTGCGAATATATGACCGGCGGCGCGGTAGTCGTTCTCGGACCCACCGGCACGAACTTCGGCGCTGGCATGACCGGTGGCACGGCATTCGTCTGGGACCCGACAGGAAAATTCGTGAAGGAAAAGAAATTTCACTCCGAGTTTGTTGCCGTCGAGGTGCTGGGCGCCTGTGAAGAACGCGACCAGGAACTCGTCCGTTCCCTGCTCGCCGAGCATTCCATTAAGACCGGCAGCAAGCTAGCTAATCGTTTGCATCAAGGATGGCCTATCACGCTTCGCCAGATCGTTCGCGTCGCACCCAAGAGCGTCTGATCGACCATTCAATCCGCCCGACCGCTTACTGGGTCGTATCCCTTTCCGACGACCGAAATGCGCGCCGCATGAGAGTGATTCCACGAACGATGGAGCGAGCTCCGTGCTGAGTCATTGTGATGTTGTATCGTCGATATCTGCCTCAGATGCTACACGTCCATGGTATATCGTGACGCAGCCAGCCGATATAAACGCCTCCACACTAGCCGGTTGATGGTAACGACGACCATCGCCATCACAATCGTCGATGCCAACAGCAGCGCGAAGTTGCCTGCGTCGGTCGCTCGAGAGATCACCGCGCCCAGCCCAACAGTTGTGTAGGTCTGGTCTTTCAGGCGAAAGTATTCGGCCACGATGCTGGCGTTCCATGCACCACCCGAGGCCGTCACTAATCCGGTGATGAGATAGGGAAAAATTCCCGGCAGGATGACCGTCCTCCACCGCTGGGCCGTCGTGAACCGAAACAGCTCAGAGGCTTCCTTCAAGTCCGTGGGTATCGCCATCGCCCCAGCGATAACGTTGAACAGGATGTACCACTGCGTCCCCAGCAGCAGGAGAAGGACGGAGCCCACTCCCATCCCGCCGCCAATCTTGATCAGCAGAAGCAATACGATGGGAAACAGCGCGGTCGCCGGAACAGACGCCGCAATTTGCGCCAGAGGCTGCGCGATGCGGGCCAGCTTGGGATTAAACCCGATGGCCACTCCCACAGGAATCGTCCACAGCGAGCCAATCACCAACGCCGCGACGACGCGAAGAAAAGTTGCGAAGGCGCCGGTCAACATCTCCTTATATTCTTCGCGCGACAGTTGGCTGACCATACCGGTAGCGCGCACTACGGCATAAAGGACAGCGCATACTGCTACCGCCAGAATGATTCGCCCTACCCACACTTTCCAGGTTGGCGTCGGCGCATCGGTTTGGGTTTCATGATGCTGACGGGCGAAGCGCATCGCGAGCCATTCGCGCATCGGGCGAAACACTTTCTTCCGCAACCTCACCAACCCACGCGAGCCTTCAACCAGATTCAGAAACCACGATTGTGGTGCATTCGCGCTCTCTACCTGTTCCATCTTGAACTTCTCGGCCCATGCAATAATCGGGCGCCACACTACCTGGTCCATCAGCACGATGACTAGGACCATCGTAGCCACACCCCACACAATTCCCTTCGTGTCTCCAGCGCTCGCGGCCGTCTGCAGGTACGACCCCAAGCCCGGAAGCCGAAAGTCCTTGTCACCCAGCACGAACATTTCGCAAGCCATCAGGAAAAACCATCCGCCGGCGACCGACATCATCGAGTTCCATACCAGGCCAATCGCCGAATACGGCAACTCGATGTTCGTGAACCGCTGGTACCAGTTGAACTGGTAGATCTTGGCCGCTTCACGCATGTCTCGGGGAATGCTCTTCAGCGACGAATAGAAGCTGAACGCCATGTTCCACACCTGGCCGGTAAAAATGAGCAGGATCGCACCCAACTCGACACCGAGCTGATGATGCGGAAACAGTGCCACCATTGCTAGCATCACGCCCGGCAGAAAACTCAGCACCGGAATCGACTGCAGTATGTCGAGCAGTGGAATCATGAAGCGCTCGGCCCTGGCGTTGTAAGCCGCGACATAGCCGTACACCAGCGTGAAGGCCAGCGAAAGCATGTACGCCACCATGATGCGCAGCAGCGAATAGGCGGCGTAAACCGGAAGCATAATTGGGTTACGCGAGATCTCGACGTGAGGGTTGAAGGGACCGAACCAGCTCCCCGCCAGGACCACAACGAAGTACAAAAGCGAGAGCCCGAGACCGAATATGAAAAAGTCGGTCAGGAAAGACCATGTCTTTGTCGACAGCAGCGACCACGGTCCTTTCCCAAGGATGGGAACGGGCTGATCGGAATCCTTCGCCATCAACTCTCGCCTTCGACAGCGGCAGTATCTGCTGCCTCGCTATGGTAGAGCCGCCCGTTTTCCGAGTCGTAGTTGAAGATTTCCGCATACCGTCCCCAGTTGAGTGCCGTATCGAATTGGCGCTCTACTTCGTCGGCGCTGAAGTGCTCGTCGAGAATGTCGCGGAAAAATTCTTCGCCAATCGCATGATCGCGCTTGGCGTGAAGTGTATTTTCGATGAGTCTCAGGATCGCGACATGCTTCAGCGCGGCGTCACGGAAGATCTGTTTCTGCGTCTGAATGTCCGCCTCGCCAAACTGTCGGCCTTCAGGCGTGATCTCCACATCGCCTTCGTTCAGCACCGCGAATCCCAGCATTACGGACGCGTCCACGATCGGCAAAATGTCATCCACGTCCATCGCGAGTTCATCGGCCAGCTTATACAAATCGTCACGCCCTCCACGGTCGACCAACAACTCCATAAATCCTGCAATCCCTCCCGGACGCGCGTGCGGCAGCATCTGGAACTTGGTTCGCTCGCGCTCCTTGCCATTGCCGGCCGTGGCAGCCGCCGCATGAGGCGACGCCAGTTCGTCAGTCGGCTTGGTCAGCGCCTTGTAGATGAAGTCCACATACGCCAGGAAGCGCGGCGATTTGCGATCGCGATATTGCGGAATGTCGATCTCGAAATCCGAACGGATGCGCGCCGGATTGCGGCCCAGCACAATCACACGGTCGGCCAGCAGCACAGCCTCTTCAATGTTGTGCGTCACGATGAAGATGCACTTGGTCGGCATCTTGTGGTTCAGCCACAACTCCAACAGCTCGGAACGCAGATTCTCGGCGGTAAGTACATCGAGCGCCGAGAACGGTTCATCCATGAAGAGAACCTCCGGTTCAACTACGAGGGCGCGGGCAAAGCCGACGCGCTGCTTCATTCCGCCCGAGAGCTCTTTGGGGTACGCGGTTTCGAATCCGTCGAGTCCAACGGTGTCGATCATGCGTAACGCCCGTTTGTGTCGGTCGATCGCTCCCGCGCCACGGGCCACCAGTGGCGCTTCGACGTTTTCCAGTACGGTCAACCAGGGAAACAAGGCGAAGCTTTGAAACACGATGGAAACGCTTGGAATCTGGCCGGCGAGCGGCTTGCCATGCCATAAAACTGCGCCGGAAGACGGTTGTGAGAGCCCGGTCAAAATGCGCAGCAGAGTGGACTTCCCAGACCCCGACGGCCCGAGCAGGGCAATAATTTTCCCCGGGGTCACATCGATGTCGGTCGGCGCTATGACCTGAATCCGGTTGCCGTCAGGCTGGGGGTAGTACTTTTCGACCGCGCGTGCTTCGATGATTGCGTCAGACAACTCCAAGCTCCTGAATTGTTTCCATCACAGTGTATGGGGTGCTGCGCTTGCCGACAATCGGTTCCTGTCTCGTCGATGTGAAAGAGCGATGAATTCGCGGACTGTACGATACAGCATGTCGGCGCACACAGAGGTTGAACTGACTAAGTCCCACTGGCGCGGGCGCTTTGCTGCGGGCACGTGTGGTACTAAGGCGCCAAAGTTAAGCGCTCAAGGCCGAGTTGCGCAACCTTGGGAGATAGCTTCTTGCTAAAACAGAAAACCTACCTCAAGCACGCCGCGAGCCTGGTTTTGATTTGTGCCCGCGGGACCGAACGCACTTCCCGGCGTGAAGTTGTTCGTCTGGACAAAGGAAAACTCTCCGCGAGTAAAGAAGCGCTGGTACTGGTACGTAGGCGTCAAGGTGATCGACCAGGCTGAACTGCCCGGACCGTAGAGCAAGTTGACCGACCCTTCTGCAGCGCTCCCTGTGCTGGAGATGTATTCCCAACGTCCGGCGAGGGAAATGCCGTGCTTGAAACTGTGACTCGCCAATATAGCTCCACCCAAGGTTGAGCTTCCACGGCCGACATCCACTGCCGGATTGGTTGCGACGTTGCCGTATTGCAGGTAAGGCTGGAGGATCCAGCTTCCTTTTGTGTACGTGTAGATAAGGGCGTACATACTGCCGTTGTTTTGCACCGGGGTAGCCAGAGATCGATAAGCTGTCTGGCTGAGATTTCCCATTCCGGCAAATGCGACGCTCTGCGGTCCACTCGTATAGGTCAACGAGCCGCTCAGCCACGAGTACCGATTGGAATAGTAACCATCATTCCAACTCAGTGAGGCCGTAAGCTTCCCAATGGTCTGGTTCACCTGGATTCCCCGATTTACGGCGTTTTCCTGGTTCCACAGCAGGCCGCGCTCGACATTCATGTTCTGGAAGTCGAAGGTAGATTCAGCGCCCATCAGCGTCGGCAAGGCTCCGATCATTGCGGAGAAGTTCTTCGTGGGGACGAGCTTGAAGTATGCCACCGGCACCGGCCCATATAGGTCGGAAATTGTATTTTGAGTGGAAAGAAAAGGGGTTCCCAACTCCACAATGTTGTAAGCGCCGGCCTGGACGTAGAACTGCCACCAGCTGGTAGTTTTTTGCAGGAAGATTTGTCCGTTATTCAAGGCTCCTTCGGCCCTGTCATTCCCTGGCTGGGGGTTACTTTGCCAGAGCCCCATTCCAGTCACGACGCCGTTCAGGTTGAGCTTGCCGAACGGTCCGGCTTCGAAGGTGATCGGTGGGGCCGGCTGCAGCGGTCCGGTGATTGACGGCGTAGGCAGCGGGCTTGGGGCAGCGGGTTGGGCTGACGTCGGCGGCGGTCCTGCGGACTGCGCTGGAGGCGCGTTTTGTGCGTGACCGAAGCGGGCAATCCCAAAGCTAAGGGCTACCACCGCGAATTTTGTAAGAAGTCTGGCGCGTATGTTTGTCATGCTGTGTAACGGGCATCAGTATGAAGCCGAACGCCCGGCGATCGGGGGTGTCCGCCGAAATTCAGCGGACCACGCCGTTCCTCTTTCATTCGATCATTGGAGAAGTAAGCCTCGCCTAAAAGGCACATAAAACTTCCGCAAAGGTCCCGCCGCTCCATTTGACTCCGAGCTCTTCCCTTCGCCTAAGTGACTCCAGTACACTGTGCAATCGTTAGGACGCTGCGATGACCGACCTGATTCAACTCGCGATACCGGCTTTCATCCTGCTGATGGTGGCCGAGGCCGTCTTTGACGCTCTAATGCGCCGCGACCTCTATGAGCCCAAGGACACCGCCGCCAGCCTCACCATGGGTATGGGAAACGTCCTGGTTGGGCTGGTATCGAAGGGGATGGTGTTCGTCATTTTCACCGGCGTCCATCGCTTCGCGATCTTTTCCATCGGATACCAATGGTGGGCGTGGGTGCTGGCGTTCTTTGCCGACGATTTCAGCTACTACTGGTTCCACCGCACCAGCCACGAATGCCGCTTCTTCTGGGCATCCCACGTGGTGCATCACTCGTCGCAGCGCTATAACCTGTCAACCGCGCTGCGTCAGACCTGGACTGGCGGCTTTTTCGGCTTCATTTTCTGGCTATGGATGCCGCTCGTCGGTTTCCAGCCCATCATGATCTTCACCATGCAGGCCATCAGCCTGCTCTACCAGTTCTGGATCCACACCGAAGTCGTCAAGCATATGGGGCCGCTCGAGTTGGTGATGAATACTCCTTCGCACCACCGCGTCCACCACGCAACCAACCCGCAGTACATCGATCGCAATCATGCGGGAACGCTGATCATCTGGGACCGGATTTTCGGGAGCTTTGAGCCGGAACAGGAGTCTTGCGTCTACGGCTTGACCGCAAACATCAACACCTACAATCCAGTGCGGATTGCCTTTCACGAATGGCTCGATATCGGACGTGACTTGCAGGCAGCCCGCACTTGGCGAGAAAGACTGGTTGCGGTGTTTGGCAACCCCGGGGCCACAAAACGCAGCGAATCACCGGCCCCCGCTTTCGACGTTGCTAGCGTCTGACTTGACCGCCTCGAAACTCAGCGCATCGGCGCGCTTCCACGAAGCGTCAGCACCGGACATGCCGCTTCGCGCACTAACTCATAAGCAATCGGCCACATGAATCGATCGAGCACGCCCGCCGAACGCCGTACTCCGACCACAATCAGATTCGCAGTGGTCTCCGATGCCACCCTGAGAATGGTGGGCGCGACGTTGCCAAACTCAACCCGGTAATCAACGTCCACCCCTTCTGGGATCTTTCCTGCGATACCGGCCAGTTTGTCCTTGATCTCTTCCTTCACGCGGTACGGATCGAGGTTAGTTACCTCGGGCAGACGCTCTACTACGTGCAGTACGGTGAGCCGAGCATGGTGCGCTTCGGCCAGGGCGCATGCATACTGAACCGCCGGATGCGACTTGGGAGTCAAGTCGCACGGCGCCAGAATGTGACGCGTCAAGTTGATTTCGCGGGGCTCATGAATGTTGGGCCCGACGGTAAGTACCGGCACCGGCGAGTGACGAAAGACCTTTTCCGCCACCGAGCCGAGCAGGAACTTTCCCAGTCCCCGACGCCCGTGGGTTCCGACCACCAGCAGATCGATCTTCTTTTCCCTCGCACATTGCAGAAGGCAGTCGGCCACCGGCCCTTCCAGCATGGTCAGGTGGTACTCGATGTCCTCAACCAGCGTGCCCAGATGGCGTAAGTGCGCCTTGAAGTCCAGCAGGTCGCGCCGCGCTGCCTCTCTCGCCGCGTGCAATCCTTCGGGCCCAGCCAGAACAAATTCGTCGGTCGGCACGACATAAGCAATCTCTGCTTGCGCTCCGTAAAGATGCGCGAACTCAAGTCCGTAATGGAGGGCGGCATCAGAATGGTGGGAAAAATCAGTAGCGATGAGTACGTTCTTGATGCCAACGCTAGTAGAAGCCAACTGGGTTGTGGCCATGATTCGCGACCAATCTCCCCACGACGTGGGGCAGTCAGCGAGCGGCGCTGCGTCGCGCCAGAAGGATGGGTTCGCAGATCAGCTAGCGCGGCGGTCGCCACTCAGATTCATGCTACTTATTTTGTACCGCGTTACGCACACCAATGCAGTGACGCAGGTCACTTCCCCTAAAGGAACTCCATGGGTCTTATGTCCTAATGAATAACTAATTCTCGGTTATCGCCGCGGATGCGTCGTCTCTTTGCAGCATCGACTTCACGATTACGTAAAGCACCGGAATGAAGAATAGATTCAGCACGGTAGAGACGATCATTCCGCCGAAGACGGTCGTGCCGACGGAGTTTCGACTGGCTGAGCCCGCGCCAGTGGCGAATACCAGAGGAAGCACGCCCAGAATGAACGAAAACGAGGTCATCAGAATCGGACGCAAACGAATGCGGGCTGCCTGCACGGCCGCGTCCACAATTGGAAGCCCTTTGGCACGCAACTGTTCGGCAAACTCCACGATCAAAATGCCATTCTTGCTGGCCAGCCCGATCAGCATCACCATACCAATCTGGCAGTACACATCGTTCAGCAGGCCACGAATCGATTGCGCTCCCAGCGCCCCCAGCAGGGCCATCGGCACGCTCAGTAGGATGATGAATGGCAGCACAAAGCTCTCGTACTGCGCCGACAGCGTCAGATAAACGAATAGCAGCCCCAGTCCAAAGAGAACCACCGACTGGCTGCCGGAACGGATCTCCTCGAGCGACAGCCCCGACCACGCATAATTAAAGCCTAGCGGCAAGTTCTGCTTCGCGACCTCGTCCATCGCCTGTATCGCTTGTCCCGAGCTGTAGCCTGTGGCAGCTGATCCATCAATCTCCGCAGAACGGAACAGATTGAAGTGCGTGATGACCTGCGGCGAAGTCGTTTCGGAGATACTCACCACGTTATCCAGCGGAATCATCGTCCCTGCGTCGGAGCGCACATAGAAGTTGCGAATATTGCCCGGCAGCCTGCGAAATTCCTGGCTCGCCTGCACATACACGCGATAGGCCCGGTTGTTGAAATCGAAATCGTTGACGTAAGCCGAGCCCATATACACCTGCAATGTGTCGCTGATCTGTTGCAGCGGAACTTGCAGGCTGCGGGCTTTCTCGCGGTCGATCTTCACCAGAAACTGCGGATCATTGGCGGTATAAGAACTGAACAGCCCCCTTAGGTCTCGCCGTCCATTGCCTGCGGCCGTCACTTTTTGCGTCACTTGAAACAGCTCTTCCAGCGAGCCCCCACCCTCTTCCAGCACCTGAAAGCTGAATCCGCCAAATGCAGATACGCCCGAGATCGCAGGAGGCAAAAACGGGAATGCTTGCACGTCGCTGATCTGCGATAACGGTGCGCGCAGTCGGTTTACGATCGCTGCGGCGGAACGCTGCTCGGTCTTACGGTTGTCTGCCAGATTCAGGAACACCATGCCCCGATTCGCGCTGGTCCCCGAAAAGCTGAATCCCGCCACCGTGAATGCGCCGGTAATGTCTTTTTCCTTGGCTAGCACTTGCTCCACTTGGCGCATGGCGTTGGCCGTGTACTCCAGCGAAGCACCCAGGCGGCCCCTGTACCAGCACCATGAACCAACCCTGGTCTTCATCGGGCACAAACCCCGTCGGCACCCGTTTGTACACCACATAGGTCGCGGCCAATCCGAGGAAAAACGCCGCGAGCACAAAATATCGCAGGGCAATCGCCTTGCGGGCCGACGCCGTATACCAGGTCGTGCCTTTCTTGATGGCGGTCTCAATTCCTCTGAACAAAATGTTCTTCTTCTCGTGTTCCTTCTCCGGCCGAAGAATCAGGGCTGACAGTGATGGCGTGAAGGTCAGCGAATTGAACGCCGAAATCGCAATCGAAAAGGCAATCGTGAGCGAAAACTGCTGATACAAAAGTCCGGTTGTGCCCGGGAAGAACGCTACCGGCACGAACACCGCCACCAGCACCAGTGATGTCGCGACCACCGCACCCGTGACTTCTCCCATTGCCTCTGACGCCGCATTGTGGGAGTCAGGTGCTCTTCCCCCATGTGGCGCTGAATGTTCTCGATGACCACGATAGCGTCGTCCACCACCAGTCCCGTCGCCAGCACGATGCCGAACAGAGTCAGAGTATTGATCGAGAACCCGAGCAGCTTGATGAATGCGAATGTCCCGATCAGCGAAACCGGAATCGTGATTGCCGGAATCAGCGTGGTGCGCCAGTCCTGCAGGAAAAGGAACATTACGAGCATGACGAAGACGATGGCTTCCACCAGTGTCTTCAGCACCTCCCGGATGGAGTCTCCCGACAAAGTCGTCGAGTCGAACGCGATGGCATATTTCATGCCCGGCGGAAAGCGCTGTGACAGCCTTGCCATTTCCTCTTTGACTGCCTTATCCACGTCCAGCGCGTTGGCTGTGGGAAGCTGCCTGACGCCGATGCCAATGCCTTCGTAGCCGTTATAGCGGAGCTTGCCGCTATAGTCCTCGGCCCCCAACTCAGCTCGCCCGACATCTTTCAGTCGCACCAGCGCGCCATTGGCTCCGGGTTTCAGGATGATGTTGTCGAACTGGGACGCCTCGGTCAGGCGGCCTGACCGCACGCACGCTGATCTGAAATATCTGGTCCTTCGCAGCGGGTGCCTGGCCAACCTGTCCGGCGGCGATCTGCACGTTCTGTTGCTGCAAGGCCGATGACCACGTCCGAAGCCGTCAGCCCGCGCGCCGCCAGCCTCGAGGATCGAGCCACAGGCGCATGGAATACTTGCGCTCCCCGAAGATCTGCACGTCAGCCACGCCTTGAATGCGCTTAACGCATTCTTGACGTAAATATCAACGTAATTGCTCATGAACCCTTGCGATATCGGTTGTCGTCGCTGTAAAAGCCGGCCGCGACAATGAAAGAACTGGCTATCTTGGTGATCACCTACGCCGGTGTTTTTCACCTCGTTGGGCAGACGGCCAGTTACGCCGAGACGCGATTCTGTACGTCAACCGCGGCAATATCCAGGGTCGTGTCAACTCGAACACCACAGAGATCGAGCTCTGACCCGTCGTTGCCGCTGCGGAAGTCATGTAACGCATGCCTTCCACGCCGTTGATCGACTCCTCAAGGTGGTGGTTACCGACGATTCCACCGCCTGGGCGTTCGCCCCGGTATAGACGGAAGACACCGAAACGGTTGGGGGCGCCAACTCGGGAAACTGCGCCATCGGCAGCAAAGGAATGCACACTGCACCGGCAATGACGATGAACAACGACGTTACGGTCGAGAATACCGGCCGCTTGATGAAGAAATCCGCAAACAATGCGACTGCCCCTTCCTTCAGGAAGTCGTGAGTTATTGCTGGATCTTGATCGGCATGCCATCGGCCAGATTTTGTCCGCCCGATACGATCACGTCGTCACCAGCTTTCAGGCCGGCTCAACACGGTGTAGTCATTCCCCGATATCTCACCCGAGCGTCAGCGGAATCTGCCGCGCAACTTCCTTCCCGTCTTTCTTTTCGGCCACAAAGGCAAAGAACTGGCCGCTAACCCGGGAAACAGCCACCACCGGAATCGTGATCCCGGCCTGGGTGCTCCACGTGATCCGTGCACGCACCAGTTGTTGCGGACCGCAGCTTGTCAGCGGCCTGATCAACCGGGGCCTTGGCCAATACTGACTGAGAAGCCGTATCGACCTGGGGTGAGATGAAATTCACCTTCGTTGTCAGCACGACATTGCCGCCGGAATCAAGGATCTGAACCGGAGCTCCTATCTTCAGTTCTTTCGCGCGGTCGGAAGGGATGGGAAGGTACACCTCAAGACCACGGCGCTCGTCGATCGTCGTCACCATCGTGGTATTGGTCACCCGGTCGCCAACATGCACGGGTATGTCGCCGACAATGCCGTCGACCGGCGCAAACACACTGTAGTACTTCAACTGCACTTGCTGCTGGTTTATCTGCGCGTCCATCGATTTCACGTCCGCGTTTGCCGCGTCGTACGTGGACTGGGCCTGGTCAAGTTCCTGCTTGCTGATCACTCCCGACGCCGACAGACCTTTGGCTCTTTCGAGTTGGACTTTCGCCAGTTGCAAATTCGCCACTCTTCGACGCCCGCTGCGACTCCCAATTGGAAACCGTCGCAGCCTGGCGGCGAGGATCGATCTCCATCAGCGTCTGGCCCTTTTTCACCATGTCGCCCGACTTCACGCTAATCGCGAAGATCCATCCCTCCACGTCCGACATGATGGTCGCGGAGTTCCGCGATTTGATGGTGGCAACGTATTCCGAAGTGTTGCCGATCTCCTGGCTGCCGATCTGCTGCACTTTTACGGGCATAACCGGCGGTCCCTGTGGACCCTCCGCCGTGCCGCGATTGCAACTCGTCAGCATCGCCAACAAACCCAAGGACCAGACGAGGAGCACACTCGTCCGCACGACGACCCGCAAACGGCTAGATGGATGGCATGGATAACTGGGCATAGAAATTCCGCGGCCGTTCTCTCTGCAGTTGTGAATTGCTGCGGCGACAAGGCTCAGATCGACATCTCCGCTCGGATAGTTCGATTCTAATCCATACGGCAGCTGGCCGTATTCGTTCCAGACGCAAATGAGACCGCGCGCATCCAGCGTGGCGCGGAACGCGCACCGTTGTGCTCAATCTGCAAACCATGCAGGGGAGGGCCGTCCACCGGCGGACGGCCCCTCCATATCACATTACGAACCGACTTAGGCTGCCGCCCTGCCGGCAAGCCCACGTACGGCCATCGACAGCATGAGGCGTGACACCCCCGACACGATGAAGCTAATGCCCACCAGTGTACCCACCACCCATTCACTATTCAACGGCCAATGCGCCCAAATCAGACCACCCAGCAAGATGGTGATGATGGCGTCGAAAAGAATCCATCCCCATCCCGCATGCGGCCGAAGTTGAAATGCCAGCACCAGCGCAAATACCCCGTAAACCAGCAAAAAACACCCAATGATAAGGGTCAATGCCAGTAGCCCTCCCTGCGGATGCGTCAGAATGAACACGCCGGCAACGACATACAGCAAGCCTAAAAGGATTTCCAGGATCATCCTGCCACCAGTGTGGGCACGAAATGCGTAAACCAACTGGAAGCCACCATTGAAGATCGCGGTCCATGCCACCACATACACGATGACCACACCGGCAATCAGCGGCGCGCCGATTGCAATGATGCCCGCCAGGATCATTAGGATCCCTAGAGCGATAGACCAACCCGAGGCACGTTTCACCGTATCCAGCACCGTATCGGCCATACATCCTCCATTCGGTTATGCGCTGACACATTCCACTGTCAGGCGTTGTAGTTAGACAACCGTATCGAGTCCGGCACTCAATTTCGCGCAGAACCGGACTCGCCGGTCATTCTTTCAGAGCGCGCGAATGCTATCAACGATTAAGTGCGAGCTGTACAGGTTCCACCTTGTCAAACTGACGCATATCCACCGCTACCTTTTTGCCGGCGGAGCTGCTGATGACGAAGGCATTCGCGAAGCGGTAACCAAATAAAATCTCGTCCGGGATGAATGATGTGCGAGTTTGGACGGTGGTGGAAAATATCTCGTCAAAGCCGCTGATCAGAACCAGTAACTCGGATTGTGACTCGCGCAGCGACTCCGGCGTCTCGCCAAAGATCGGACTCGATTCATTAATCGGATGCACCACCGTCCAGGTAAGAGGAAGAAACACCACGCCGCTGCGCTCGAGCTGCAAGGGGTAATAACGACGTGTGCGCTCGCCGTCAATCTGTTCGAAGCGGCTCAGCAGCACTTTCGCCGACACTTCGATGAGTTCGTTCGATCGAGCGTTGGCTACCCGGAATTCCAGTGCGGTGATGTTCTGATAAGGAGCGATCAACGCGTGGCGGCTGAACAACACTTTCGCTGTAGGACGCGAAAACCTGGCAAACATCAGTCCGGTGACGATGCCGAAACCCATCAATCCGACCAGCGACTCCAGCGTCACTAACGCATTGGCAGGGGTCCCGACCGGAATGACCTGACCGTATCCGATCGTCGACAACGTCTGCACGCTGAAGAAGAACGCTCGCAGGTACGTGTGATGTTCCATGCCAGCCGCGTTGCTACCCAGCGCTCCGGGTCCGCACGCCAGGTACGCCGCAGCGAACGCAGCATTCACCGCCAGGTAGACAACGGCCGTCGCACCAAAGAACTGCCACCACGGCATGGTGAGCATGGCGTGATACGCGCTGAATGACGACCAGAAGCGCAGTCCTGTGCGCCGCACGTTAAAGCTGCCATCCCGGTTCAGCAGGCGCTCATGGCTCTCGCGAGAAACCACTGCGCCGAATCCCAGGTCCCGCAGGTCCTGATCGCTCATCGGAGTTGCTGTAGATTGCGTCGCCATTTCAATTTCGTCGTGTTCCCCGGCCATCGTGGCGTTCTGAGAGTATAACCGCCTTCGCGCTACCCGTTAGCCGCTCCGGGTATCGTAATTGGATGGCGCAAGCCGCTCTCAGGTCGCTACGCCAAGGCATTTCCGCATTTGCACCCCTGCCCATCAGCACCGGCCGCAGAGCGCGACTCTGCCCTATGCACCGGTTCGCATGTGCGGAATATCACAGCGACCATCGCCATCGCTCGTGTCTAATGGAAGATTCTCATCTTGGAGGTTAGCAATCATCATGGTTGCTGCTGGCAAAAAGGGTGTCATCGGGATTTTGACGGGCGGAGGCGACGTTCCGGGCCTCAATCCGGCGATTCGCGCCGTAACCATCAGGGCCCTGCGCGAGGGCTACAGCGTCATCGGCCTGCGCCGTGGATGGGCCAGTCTGGTCGATACCGTCCGCGACGCCGAATACGACAACAGCGACAACTACCAAGTGCTGACGGAAGAGTTGGTCAACCGTGCCGGACGCACCGGCGGCACGTTTCTTCACAGCTCCCGCACCAATCCCAGCAAAGTCAGCAAGGCCTCCGTGCCGAAGCATCTGCAAGACACCTTCTCGGCGGAAAAGAACGACCTCACCTCCGAGGTCCTGAAGAACCTTGAGTGGCTGGGCATTGAGAGCCTAATCCCCATCGGCGGCGATGACACGTTGAGCTACGGAGTCCGCCTCTACCAGGAAGGCGTCAAGGTCGTCGCCATCCCCAAGACGATGGACAACGACGTCCCCGGCACCGACTACTGCATCGGCTTCAGCACCTGCGTCACTCGCACCATCGAAATGACCAATCGCCTCCGCACTTCGGCCGGCTCCCATGAGCGGTTCATGGTGCTCGAAGTCTTCGGTCGCTACGCCGGATTCACGGCCATGCTGCCCACCATGGCAGGCTCGGCCAATCGCTGCGTGATTCCCGAACACAAATTCAACATCGAACGCTTGACCGAACTCTTGAGCGAAGACCGCCGCCGCAACCCCAGCCGCTATTCCGTGGTGCTGGTTTCCGAGGGCGCGATGTTCGAGGGCGGCGAAATGGTCTTCGAGCACGACGCCGCTGACGCGTTTGGCCACAAGAAGCTCGGCGGCATCGGCGATCTGGTCTCCGAAAAGATCAAGGAACTCTCGCCCAAGTTCAACAACGGCAAGACCATCGACACCATCACCCAGAAGCTCGGCTACCTCGTGCGCTGCGGTGACCCCGACGCAATCGACTCCATCGTCCCCATGGCATACGGCAATCTCGCGCTCGATCTGCTGCTCAACAAGATCCACGGCCGTCTGGTGGTGCTCAAGAACGGCCGCTACGACAACACGCCCATCGAAGTAGTCACCGCCACCAAGAAGGTCGTGAACCTTAAGGAGCACTACAATACCGACCGCCTGCGTCCGTACTTCAAGAGCTTCGAGATGAAGCCGTTGTTCATCATGACCAGCGAAGCGGTGTAGCTAGATTCATCAGACGACAGCGTGACGCGGGCGCGCTGTTTCTGCCAAGAGTTGGAACTGAACCTATCCTGACCGGATACATGCTTTGAAAGGGCACGGCTTCAGCCGTGCCACTCGGGACCTCGTGAACACTGGGCCTTAGCCACTGAGGGAATTCCGTGTCCCTTTCCCACATGCCTTATGAGATGGTCTTCTTACCAAAAAGTCCCGCTTGCAACAATTCAATTTCCAACATGCTGACCGACGCCGCCGGAAACGTCATTGCCAAACCCGAACCCTTCACTTTCAACTCAGCAGTTCTGGGCACCATTGTCAATCGCGTGGCACCTTGTAACTTTTCCCAGCATGGCGCGTCGCAGTATTGTTATGGCCTCGGCATCCGCACGGCCGGAGAGCGGAGATCTCTTAGCAGACGTGAAATCGCAGGACTTGCGCACCAAAACCGTCGCGACCGAACCGCCCGACACGCGGGACCGCGATCTCATCGCCCGAATCCTGGCCGGCGAACGGGAACTGTTTCACGAACTGGTGCGGCCCTACGAGAAGAGCGTTTATTTCGCAGCCTTCTCCGTCCTCCAGAACCAGGACGATGCCGAAGATGCGGCACAAGAGACCGTTCTTAAGGCGCTGAAGAACCTGCATACGTTCCGTGCGGAGGCGAAATTCAGCACCTGGCTGGTGTCGATCGCACTAAACGAAGCCCGTGGCCGGTTGCGGCACGCGCGTCTCATTGAATTCGATTCTATCGACGCCGAGCCTAACGAAGAATTGGGAGACTTTACTCCTGCCGTCATCTCCGATTGGCGCGAGGTCCCGCTGGAGGCCCTCGAGCGCAAAGAACTGCGCGAGCTGTTGCGAAACGCGTTGCAGGGCCTGCCGGAGATGTATCGCGAAGTACTGGTGCTCAGGGATGTGCAGGAATTCAGCATTGCGGAAGCCGCGGCAACCCTGGGTGTGAATGAAGGAGTGGTGAAAACTCGGTTGCTTCGGGCCCGGCTCATGATGCAAAAGCAGCTGGCTCCCAAGTTGAATACAGGCCGCAGTGGGCTGTTGGGAATTTTCAAGCGCAGGGCGGGGGGATCATGGTTCTAGAGTGCAAACACGTTTGGAAGCAGATCTCGAATTACATTGACGGCACTGTGCCGCCAGAGTTGCTCGAGTCCATCGAGCAGCACCTCGCTCATTGCCGTCATTGTGCGGCTGTGCTCGATTCCACTCGCAACATTCTCGTCCTGGTCGCTGATGAGCGCACCTTCGAGTTGCCCGTAGGCTACAGCGAACGTCTGCATGCCCGGTTGCAGCGCGCAATGACTTCCGAAGAAGCCGGAGCCTAGCACTACATCTCGTGATGAAACCACGGGTGCGTTATCAGTTCCAGCGCGACCAGAACCAACGTCAGCACCGCCAGCCCCAGTTGCAGCCAGCGCTCTCTGCGTTGTTTCGTCGTCAACGGCCGCATCCTCCACGCCGCCGCCGGATTTTTCCGCAACCGCTCTTCATTCCATAACAGCAGCAGGCTCAGCAACGCGCCTACGCTTCCGACAACCAGAAACGGAATGCGTAGTCCGTTGCGATGAAAGCCCTGCGCCGGACCTCCTGCCGTAGCCGCGATCAACGAACCTAGTCCGAACGCCACCCGCACGCCACTCAGGCCCACCATCATGACGCACACGCTCTCAGCCGCCGCCAGGGCCAATGATCCCCATGCCAGCACTGTGGCACCGTACTTCGAACGGGTGGATGGTTCTTTGGCGTCTGACATCGGGTGCAAGCATTACCTCTAGGCTCGCTCATCTTAAATGAAGCTGCTCAAATCCACGCGGCACGCTCCCGCGAACTACCGCTCGCACTTGGCAGGCACGCCCACCTGTCGGACAATGTGAGCGTGTCGACTGAAACCCTGGGTGAGCCAGACTCCCTGCGCCAAATCCCGCTATCCTCGCCGGGCACTCCCGGTGCTGGCTTGCAACCCGCCCGCATTGCCCCGCAAGAGTTGGTCCGGCTGGTCAATGACTTCTGCGAAGCCAAAACCCTTCGCAAGCGCATCGCCTCTCTCGTCGGCCTGGTTACCTGGATGCGCAAATCCAGTTCTTCTGTCGCCGACCTATCCGGACTTTCGGGCTTCGTCGAATACCTCGAGAGCAACGCCGAACCTCGCGCCCGTTTCCAAACCGCATTCGCTGAACTGCTCTCCGAAATGAACTGCGTTCCCTTGTTTGCCGAAGCCGGCATTCCGTCCGACCACAGCTTCGTCTCCGAAATCGGACACCGCATCTCCGCCCGCGTTCTTCCCTCGGCCCGCGAGCAGTCCGACGCTGCGAGAGTCCTGGTCACGCTCTATCCTAGCGAGCGCAGCGCGCGTCGCTTTCTGGCCAGCCCGACCGAATTGTTTCAACGGCTCATCGCCGTACTGACGCCCCCTACTGACGCGCTTTTCGCCAGCCACGAGTACCACGACTTGCAGGAAGCCATGCGCCTGCTGAGTTCCCGTGTCAGCGCTCTCGGACTCAATCCCGAAGTCCGCGCGCGCACTTCGTCTTCCGGCGTCTCCGAGTCGCCTTTCTACCAGATCCTTTCCGCTACCGAGCAATTGCTCGCTGCCTCGCAGCCCGACGAGCTTCATGCCGCTCAGGCGCGCTGGCACGGCGTGGTGCAGCGCTGCCGAACCGACATGGTGCAGGTCCACCAGCACATGGAGAACGCCGGCGTCAGTGTCGAGCTGATTTTCGACATGCGAAAGATCTCGACCTGCCTGGGCCGCATGGAATCCATCGTCGACGTCCTCACCGCCGACACCCATGACGCGAAACTCTTGGCCGTCCACGGATTGCTCGGTCAACTGATGGAGGGCCGCCTCTCTGATTTGAGTTTCAGGGCTCTGTTGCGCGAGAACCTCAACCTCATCGCCCGCAAGATGGTCGAGCGCACCGGACACAGTGGCGAGCATTACATCGCTCACAATCGCCGCGAGTACTGGCACATGTGGGCGGCCGCGCTCGGTGGAGGCCTGCTGACTGTCATCACCGCCGCGATAAAGCTCCGCATCGTCGACTCCCACGCCCCACCCTTCGTCGAAGGCTTCGCCGCGGGCACCAACTACGCGGTCAGCTTCATTTTTCTGCAAATCCTGGGACTGGTTCTCGCCACCAAGCAGCCCGCCGCCACGGCCGCGACCTTCGCCGGAATCATTCGCGAGAACCGCGGCGTCGAGCGCGAAAACAAGCTGACCGACTTCGTCTCCCGCATCACCAGCACCCAATTGGCAGCCGCCCTCGGCAACGTCTTCGCCGTCAGCATCGGCGCACTTTTCTTCGAGCGCCTCTGGTTGCTCGTCTTCTCCGAGTCATACCTGGCGCACGAATCCGCCACCCACGTTTACGAAACGCTCAGTCCAACCGCCTCGGGCACCGCGTTCTACGCCATCGTCACCGGCGTCATCTTATGGATGGCCGCGCTCGCCGGCGGCTGGTGCGAGAACTTCGCCGTCTACTACCGGCTGACCGATGCCGTCGCCCAGCACCCCTTAGGCCTGCGCGTCGGCCAGGTCCGCATGAAGCGCATCTCGCGCTCCCTGCAGCGCAACCTCGGCGGCTGGAGCACCAGCATCGTGCTCGGCTACCTCCTCGGCTTCACCCCCGTGATCGGACACTTCTTCGGACTGCCTCTCGACGTGCGCCACGTCACCCTCTCGACCGGCATGTTGGCCCTCGCCGTCGCCCATTTCGGCGCCGTGAGCATGGGCCGTACATGGTTCTACCAGGCCATCGCCGGAATCGGCGTCATCTTCATCCTCAACTTGTTCGTGAGTTTCAGCATCGCCGCTTACGTCGGACTCCGCGCCTACGATGTCAGCGGCCGCGAGCAGTGGGAGATCCTGCGCTACCTGATCGTGCACGGCCTCGAAGTCCCCTCTGCGCTTCCTCTGGCCCAACTACATGCGCCGTGCGTGGTAGATGACGTCTACAGATCAACGGAGGTGGAATCCTAAGCGAAATGGCCAGCAACGGGGCGGTAAGCCCGTTCTGACCATCTGTACTTATTTTGACATTTTCAGAAGAATTAAATACTGGATTAGCTGGATTTATATCTCCTCGCGCTGCATAGACCTATCCTCAACTGTTGCGTTTTTGAAGGATTGACATGTAGAAGTTACGCGGTCGCACAAAACCGTTGGGTACACTCGCGTTGTTTTGATTTCTCCTTCGACTTTTGGCGCTTGCAAGGAATTGTCAGTCGGCGTTCGAGCACTCTCTACGAAGCCGGCGGACGGGGCTCGATGGCCCCTAAAGAAGGCCCCTAGGCTGCCCGCTGAGAACGAATGGCCGCGGGTGGTACGACGATTTCAACAAGTCCGGTCGCCACGTCATACACAAGGCCGGAGACGAGCCACTCTCCCGGCAATGCGGGAATCGCCCGGAGCAAAGCAACGTCGAGGGCAACCGCCGCATGGGGATCGGTGACCGCTTTCGTCTTGAGTTCCGCTTCCTGTATTTGAAAATAGCGCGTCAGCATGGCGGGATCGCCGGCGAGGCGAGTGATGCCGCAATCAGTGTGTTGGAGTACGACGATGTGAAACTCGCCACCGCCTCCAGGAATCTCCCCGGCAACTTCGCCGATTCGCCCGAGTAGGCCCAACTGCTCCAGCAACCCCGGTGTGATTCGACCGCCGATGTTGCGGATCACGACAGCCTCCCCAGGTTTAATTCCAAGTACGTGAGCCGGGTCCACACGCATATCAGCGCAACCGATGATGATTGCCTTCACATTCGGCAGCGCCCGCGGAAGCGAGGGCATCAGCGCCCCTGCAGCAGACTGCTGAGCGGCAAAGTCTTTGTTACGTCGCAAAATAGAGTCGAGACTGTTCATGTTGATTCTCCTTGAGAGATGTTGCGTGACCCTTTGCCGAGACCGCTTTGACTCTCAACTTTTTTGATGGCGCGCCTGATCGTTTCGAACCACATGACGAAAGAAAAAAAGTTTGGCTCTGCTGTCGATTTTTCAGTGCGCGACGACTACAGGATGAACGATCCAGCGCGCAAGGCTGTGCTGCTGGTTCCCGCAAGAGGAGAAGAACAATGAAATACATCTGTTTGGGATACGCAAACGGCGAAGATTGCCGAGTACAGATTGAATCGTCGAGAAACCGGACGTACAGTTTCAAACTCCCATAATTGCCAAAGGAAGGCAATTATGGAACACCCGCAGAATGCGCCGGTGGCCACATTTGCCTGGCTTTGGCAAATGGTGGGGTTTCGTCATACGTTGTGGAGCGAAGAACGCCGCTCCGCGGCTTTGTTTCCGGCGGTGCGCCATCGCGCGGCCTGACGGCCACGCCTAAAAGCACGTCGCGGCTCCGCCGCTGCAAAGCCTCGTGCTGCTGTCCGCGATTTAGTAACTCGCGTCCCGAACGCTTGGCAAAGTCCTCATCTGGTCGTCCTCTGGTGACGGTAGCGCGGGCTTACGAGGCTGCTGGAAAAGCAGATCTCCCGCGGACTGAAAAATAAACAGCTTGGACGCTGGCCTGAAGGCCAGCTCTACAAAACATCGATTTTTCCCAGGCGCTCACACAATCACGGTTTCCGCGGTCTGTTCAGGATGGAAACAACTCTATGCGATCCGACGCGCAAGGATGCGCATGACGGCGCTGTCGATAACCTGGATCACTTCCCCAGCCAGCTCTGGCGTGCGGTTTTCGCGAAGCCGCCGCCGCGCCTTGTCGGCCTTGAACCACGTCGGGTTTCGATACTCTTCTTTGGGAGGCACTAATCTCTCGACTTCGCACAAATGCGCGTGCACTGGCACGACCGACCGATGCGGCCGCATCCGGTTGCGCTTGGAGTGGTAGTACGAATGGAACGGCAGATGCTCAATCCGCCCTTTGACGCCTGCCTCTTCGTAGGCTTCGCGCGCCGCAGCTTCGGCATGGGTATCGTCGCCGTCAACACCGCCCTTGGGAAACGTCCAGCGCCCGCTGCGCGTACGCACCAGCAAAAATTCCGGCTCGTCATCTTTCAGCCGATAGCAAACTGCCGCAACATGAATACGTTTCGCTGTGGAATTATTGTGGATATCCGTCAGCCACCGCAGGGCACGGTAGCCGTTCGCGAGAGCGCTTTTGGCCAGTTCGGGCATCGGGGTTCCCCGCAAGCCGGGTCAGATTTCGGCTTGCTAACTAGTTAGTATCCCCGAAGTAGAAGGCTTGCAGTGTTAAATGTCAATGAATGACAGGCAGACGTATCCCGTTAGTGAATATCGGGTTAATGCAGTTTTTGAGAGTAGTGCCGCCGGGTTGAAACCCGGATGCTTTGGTCAAAGTGTGAAAAGCCCTCAGCGGCTAAAGCCGGATGCGAGAAGCCGTTCTTGCGGCACGGCTGAAGAGGCTGCGGAAAAAGTCCAAGATGCTTAAGCCTCGCGGACTAAAGTCCGCTCGGCGGGTCGAAAATAAACGGCTTAGACGCTGGCCTGAAGGCCAGCTCTACCGAACCTCATTTTTCCGCAGCCGCTGAAGCCGTGCCCTTTCAAAACCGGGAAGCCGTGAATCATGCAGCTAAAGCGCCGCTCTACCGCTTCCCGCTATCTGGCGGAGAAGCGATAGATCGTCATCGAGTGAAACGTCTCCCCCGGCTTTAGTTCGGTAGTGGGAAACTTGGGATGGTTCGGCGAATCGGGATAATGTTGCGTCTCCAGGCAAAACGCGAAGCGTCGGTTGTACACTTTGCCGTCCGTTGCCGGTCACCGTTCCGTCGAGGAAATTGCCGGTATAGAACTGAATTCCCGGCTGATCGGTCAGAACTTCGAGCACGCGGCCGGTTGTCGGTTCGTAAGCCTCAGCCGCCAGCTCGACTTTCTTTCCGCCGCCGGCATCGAGTACCCAGTTCTGGTCGTAGCCGTGCGCCAGTTTCAGTTGCTCGTTGTCGGCGTCGATGCGCGCTCCGATGGCGGTTGACTTGAGGAAGTCGAAGGGCGTTCCCTCAACCGGAGCGAGCTCACCTGTAGGAATGAGGTTCGCGTTTGTGGGCGTGTAGCGATGGGCGTAGATCCTCATCTCAGTGCCGAGAATGTCTCCGCTTCCCTGCCCCTTCAAATTGAAGTAGGAGTGGTTGGTGAGGTTCAGCACCGTGTCCGCATCGGTGGTCGCGGAATACTCGATACGCAACTCGTTCCCGACCAAGGTGTAACGCACTGTCGCGGTAAGAGTGCCGGGAAATCCCTGTTCGCCACTGGGGCTGATATAGGTCAGCTCGACGCCGTCTTTGATCTCTTTGCCGGTCCAGACTTTCTTGTTGAAGCCGATGAGGCCGCCATGTAGCGCATTGTCGCCGTCATTCTTGGGAACGTGATAGGTCTTGCCATCGAGTTGGAAGGTGCCGCCTGCAATGCGATTGGCGTAGCGGCCAATGATCGCGCCCATATAGGGCTTGTTGCCCGTCTTGACGTAGCCGTCAAGCGAATCGAAGCCCTGGACAATATCCGCCGGCTTGCCAGTGCGGTCGGGCGTTGACAGCGACATCACAATGCCGCCGTAGGTCAGGATTTTGGCTGTGATTTTGCCGTCTTGTAGCGTGTAGAGATCGACGGCTTTGCCGTCGACCGTGCCGGCCGGCTGTTTGGAAACTTTGGCGTAGGGCTGCGCTGTCATTGCGAGTAGCACCAATACCAGGAATATGAATTTCATCGAATCTCCGATTGCGCAGTATACCGCTCGCCTTTGGGAACTGCTAGGAAACGCGTCTGGGCGAGAACTTCAAGCTGTAGAGAATTCCCAACAACAGCAGCACCGCACCCCACCACAGGTTGGCATGCAGCCGGAACAGCACGACCGGATTCGGCGGGGGATAGACCACTTCCCACAATCCCGCGCCCAGGATCAGCGTGCCATTCACGAGGAGCGAAATGCCCACGAAAAACCAGATCGAGATGCCGCCGCCTTTTCGCATGATCGCTCCTTACCACACCCAAATGTTGAACAGCACGAAAACCACAAACACCACCGCGCCCCAGAAGATGGGACGCTGCCACAGCGGTATGTCGCCTTCATGAGGGATCGGCGTAACGCCGTATACCAGTCCGACCAATTCGGCATCGGGCTTAGGCTTGGTCATCAGGCTCACGACCACGGTGACCACGACGCATACGATCCACGACCAAAGTGCGCGGTACATGTTCTCTGCCATGTCACGCGCATCGGGCGACAGCGCCACGTATCGCAGCGCCGCGGGATCGACTTTCACCCAAGCCCACATGCCGATCGACGACACAGTGCCTGCCAGCAATCCCCAGAACCCGCCCTGCGGCGACGTGCGCTTCCACAGCATGCCCAGCACGACTGTCCCGAACAGTGGCGCGATGAAGAAGCTGAACAGCGCCTGCACGTAGTCCATGATGCTGAGGAACGACATCACCAGGTAGGCGGTGCCGACCGAAATCAGCACGCCGACGATGGTGGTCCAGCGTCCCATCCTCACATAATGTTCGTCGCTGGCGTTCTTGTTGATCAGCGCACGATAAATGTCGTACGTCCAGACGGTTGTGAAGGCGCTGACGTTGCCGGCCATGCCCGACATGAACCCCGCAATCAGCGCGGTGATGCCCAAGCCCGAGCAGCCCGGGTCCGGCATAGCGCGCCAGCATCAACGGCAGTACTTCGTTGTAGCTGTGGCCGCCGGATGCAACCGCCGCGCCTTCGCCCATCAGTTTCTGGGGCAGCACGGCCAGCGCCAGCAGGCCGGGAAGGATCACGATAAACGGCACAAACATTTTGAATGCCGCGCCGATGATCGGGGCCATTTTGGCGGCGCGCAGATCCTTCGCCGAAAGCACGCGCTGCACGACCAGGAAGTCGGTGGTCCAGTAGCCAAAGGAAATGACAAAGCCCAGCCCAAATACGATCCCGGTCCAATGGATGCCCATCGGATTGTCTTTGAAGGTGCCCATCGTGGACCACAGGTGGGTGTACTCGGACGACGCCCGCACGGCAATCTGCGCCTTCAGATTCGTCCAGCCTCCGGCTTCGATCAAACCCATCACCGGAATGACCAGCGCGCCCGCCCAGATCAGGATGAATTGCAGCACTTCATTGAAGATGGCGGAGCGCAGTCCGCCGAGCGCGACGTAAATCGCCACCGTGATCGACGACACCCAGATGCTGAAGTTGATGTCCCAGCCCAGCACGACCTTCATCACCAGCGCCATCGAGTACATGTTGATGCCGCTCATCAGCACCGTCATGAAGGCAAACGAGACCGACGACAGCGTGCGCGCCGCTTCTCCATAACGCAGTTTCAGATAGCCGGGCACGGAGTGGGTTTTGGAGATGTAGTAGAACGGCATCATCACCAGCGCGAGAAACAGCATCGCGGGAATCGCGCCGATCCAATACCAGTGCGTCGCCAGGATGCCGTACTGATAGGCCGCGGCCGCCCAGCCCATCAGTTCGAGCGAACCCAGGTTGGCCGAGAGGAAGCTCAGGCCGGCAATCCACGCTGTCATCTCGCGGCCAGCCATGAAGAAATCTTCGCCGGTGCCAGACTGACCTTTCAGGTACCACCCGATGGCCAGTACGAGGGCAAAATAGAACGCGATGATCACGACGTCCACCGCGGACAGATGCACCAATCGCTCGGCAGCAAACACTGCCACTGCTTGTATCATTTGCGGTCCCTGAGTTTCACCTGGAAGATGTGCGTCGAACCCTTATCGTGTACGTACACGAACAAGCTAGAGAAGGCGTTGCTATTTGTCAACCGCGTTCTTTCCCGCGTTCCACACGTCGTCACTCCAAGCTACGTTATCATGCCAACATGGTCCTGACCGCCAGTGCCCTGCTCTTCGACCTCGACGGAGTACTGATCGACTCTACGCCCGCGATTACCCGGGTTTGGACGAAGTGGGCCATCAAGCACGGTCTGGAGCCGGAGAGGACCGTGCGCGAAGCTCACGGCCGCCCCAGCATCGAGGCGGTTCGAGAGTTCCTGCCCACAGTGGACTACGAAGCGGAGAACATAGAGATCGAGCGAGGCGAAATCGAGGACCTGGACGGCGTTGTGCCTTTGCCTGGGGCACTCAATCTGCTCACTTCCCTGCCCCCAACGCGGTGGACGATCGTCACTTCGTGTACCCGGGATCTGGCGATGGTGCGAATCCGTGCCGCCGGATTGCCGGTACCGCCGACGGTTATAACGTCCAGCGATATCGCCAACGGGAAGCCGCATCCCGAGCCGTACCTGAAGGGCGCGCAAGCGCTCGGCGTCCTGGCCGCCGACTGCATTGTGATCGAAGATGTCCCGGCAGGAATCCGCTCAGGCAAGGCGGCCGGGGCACGCGTCATCGCCCTACGAACCACCGCGCCGGATTCCGAACTGACGACCGCCGGCGCTGACTGGCTAGTCGATCGTTGTAGTGGAATCTCAGCCGAGGTCGACTCCTCTTCCGGCGTGCTTCGCCTTACCATTGCTTAGACGCCGCTGCGCCTTATTGAGCCACTCACGCACCTTCTGCTAGCTTGTACAGTCCTCTCTAATCCCAGGAGCCTTTATGTCTCGCATTTGCTGCTCGATCATGCTGCTGTGCGTGTGTTCCGGAGTTCCACTCGGCGTTCAAGGTCAGTCCCGCATGTTTGCGCCCTACGTCGATATGAGTAAGATGGCCGACCGCCTGCCACAAATTCAAGCCGAGTCAGGAATCAAGATGCTGACGCTGGCCTTTATCGTCTCGGGCAACGGCTGCGTGCCTGCGTGGGGCGGGACAACGCCGATCTCCACCGACACAATCATCGCGGCCGGAATCACAAAAGTAAGAGCGAACGGTGGAGATGTAATCGTCGCCTTTGGCGGGTACGATGGCACCGACTTGGCGCAGTCCTGCGCCGACGTGACAAGCCTGCAGGGTGCGTATCAGGCGGTGATCGACAGGTACAAAGTTAAGATCCTCGACTTCGATGTGGAGCACACTGCTATCGAAGATCCCGTGTCCGTCGACCGTCGCAGCCAGGCACTGAACGCGCTCGCCGCGGCCAATCCTGGATTGCAAATCAGCTACACGATGCCCGCCACTCCTGCCGGGTTGACCGAGCTGTCGATGAATGTCATCAGGAGCGCGGTGAAGTATGGAACTCCGGTGGCCATCGTAAACCTGATGACTATGGACTATGGCTCTCCGGTCATCATGGGAGCGATGGGAGCGGATGCGGTCGCCGCTGCCTCAGGCGCGGCCCTTCAGCTGAAGTCGCTGGGAATGAACGCACGCCTCGGCATTACGCCAATGATTGGCGTTAATGATTCCGAGGGCGAGACTTTCACCTTAGACGATGCGCGGATGGTGGTGAACTACGCGCTCGCCAACAGCAACAGCATCGCATTGCTGGCTTTCTGGTCGGTGGGACGTGACAATGGCGGCTGTTCCGCGGCCGTGTCGCCCTTGTGTAGCGGTATCGCCCAACCGGATTGGGCGTTTACGCGGATCTTTCAGAAATTCCAATAGCAGCTAAGAAAGCGGGCGGCCCATTGTGACGACAATTTCATTCACCGACCGAGCCGGCTGCGCCGCGACCGGCATCGTCACGAGCCTGCCGTTCAGGGTGATCGATTTCACGTCTTTCTCCACGCCCTCCGGGTTCTCTACCACAATGTGGTACGTTGCGATCCGCCATTGACGTGCCGAATCCTTGATCGCGGTTGCGTAAGTAATCAGCGGAGTCAGAGCGTCCTCCGCCAGCAGAATCGCAGGAATATCGTTACCACCGAACACCTCGGCCGATGCCTCCGCCGCCTGCTTCGACAGGAAACGGCGGTCATAGCCGATGATCACTCCTCGCTTCTCCACCGACTGCCGTGTGATTTCGTTGGCCAGTGCTTGCGAGAGCCGGCGCACATTATGCAGCGCGAAGCCCTCGCCGATCAGCGCTCGCCAGCCTCCGGTGCCGAAGGCAATCAGGTTTTGCTCTTCCTGCCGACGTGGACGGTACAGCCGCTTCTCCAAGATGAATTCGGCACGCACGAAGTCGGCGTCGGAGCTGATGCCCTGTACCTCGTCCTGATCGTAGAGCTGATAGCTTTCCACTTTCAGCCCCGAACGGATGAGTGCATGCACGCCATCCGTCAAGCGGTAATCGCCATCGACCGGCGAAGGCGAAAGATTGCGCAGCGCCGCGGCTATCGCCTTCGCGTCAACCACGTACGCACCCACGTTGATCTCGCGAATGGCACGTACCTCGGGCGACGCTTCGGTGTCTTCGATGATGTCGATGATCTGTCCCATTGAGTCGCGAATGATTCGCCCGTAGGGCAACGGTTTATCCACGACGGCGGTCAGCAGCGTCAAGTGCGCCCGTTTCAGGCGATGGCAATTGAGCAGGCCCAGAATCGACGCCTGACGAAACAGCGGCGTGTCTCCATAGAGGATGAGCAGGTTCCCGTCGAAGTCGGGGATTGTCTCGCACACCCGGCGTACGGCGTCTCCCGTGCCCAGCGGCTGGTCCTGCTCCACAAAATGAAATTTCGCCCCAGGTGATCGCGCACTTCCTGCTGGCGATACCCCACGACCACGTAAATGTCTTTGGGTCGCACCACCTGCAGCGCATTCTGCAACACGTACTGCACGACCGAATAGTCGCCCAACTTTTTCAGCACCAGCGAGTGGCCTTCCGCGGTCGTCGCGTCTTTGCCGCCGGCAAGAATCACGGCCTCCAACGGCTTGAACTTAGTATCGAGATTATTCATGACGAAGCTACCCGTTCAATTACTTGCTAAGAAACTCGTAGAAATGCCCTACGGCAACTTACACTTCCGCGGACTCCAAGGCCCCCTGCTGTACCTGCGTCCCATGAATCGGCACAAACCTCGCCAGAATCATCGCGGGAATTGCAGAGATCAGTACCCACAGAAAAAAATGCCGATATCCAATCTTTGTCTGGATCAGTCCACTCACTGCGCCGGGCACGATCAGTCCGAGATTCATGAGCGAGTTGGCAAACGCATAGTGTGCGGTTTGATACTCACCGGGCGCAATTTCCTGCATCATCAGCAGCATCACACCGACATACCCGAAGCCGTAGCCAAACATCTCCAGCGACATCGCAAGCGTAATCAGCGCCGTGTTGTTCGGCATCGCGGCGCTCAAATAGAAGTAGGTCAGCATCGGTACATTCATTACCAAGACCAGCGGCAGCAGCGCGCGCTTCAAGCCGAGCCATGCCGCAAAGTAACCACCTAGAATGCTGCCCAGGATGAAGGCGGCGGTGCCGAAAGTGCCGTAAATGGTCCCAAACTGCGCTGTCGTGAGCCCGATGCCGCCCTGGTCGCGAGCTGCTTTGAGGAACAGTGGGCCGATCTTTACCACTTGCCCCTCACCCGCGCGATAGAGAAACACAAATAGGAGTAAGAACCAGATGTTCGGCTTACGAAAGAAACTCACCACCACGTCCCAGAACGTGGCCAGCATTTGATGGAGGTTGTCGGAACGGCGCTCTTCGCCGCCGCTTGGCAGCACTCGTGCGTGAAACAGGCTGAGCAGGACCATGGTTATGCCGACGCTGGCGAAGATCATCATCCACGCCCGGGCGACGGGCATACGATTTTCCAGATAGCCTGCCAGAATCAGCAGGCCGCCTTGCGAAACGAAGCGCGCGATATTGAAAAAGCCGCCTTGCCAGCCCGCATAGGCTGCCTGCTGCTTGCGAGTGAGGCTGGCGATGTAAAGTCCATCCGCCGCAATGTCGTGGGTCGACGCGCAGAACCCAATTATCGCCAGCAGGGCAACGCTGTAGCGAAAGTAGCTCGGCAGCGGGAGGCACAACGCCAGCACACCCAAGCTGAGGCCGCCCACAAACTCCATCAGCACGACGAAGAACTTCTTCGTCTTGTACATCTCGAGAAACGGGCTCCACAGTGGTTTCAGCGACCATGGCAGTCCCAGCAGGCTCACCGTCGCCGTGATGGTCGCGTTCGACACACCCATGCGCGAATAGAAAATGAGCGCCATCATGTTGACGGCGTAGAACGGTAGACCTTCGGCAAAGTACAGCGTCGGCACCCACAGGCTCGGACTGAAGCCGCTGCGTCGGGTTGCGCTACTCATTCCTTCCTTTCGGACTACGCCGCAGGATCACGGACGACTCGTTCCATCTCAGGGAGACTCTGCCACCATACAAGAGGTCGGTCGATCGCTCAATTGTTGGATAGTGGCAGACTCGAACATAAACAATCATATTCGAAGGTACTCTATCCCGACGGATGCTGGCAAAGATCAGGGCTAGTATCCAATGCCACCCTGCTATCCTCGAATGACAACACCAAGCCACGCAAAGGAATCGTCAGAGTATTGCCGCCTATTCTCAACGCCCAGGGTCTGTCGAAACGCTTTGGGGCCGTTCCCCTCTTTGAAGGAATCTCGTTCGTCATCAGCGAGCGCGACCGCATCGGCCTGATCGGGCCCAACGGCTCGGGCAAATCGACGCTGCTCCGCGTGCTCTCCGGGCTTATGTCGCCCGATAGCGGCGAAGTAGCCTTACGCAAGCGCACTCGTCTTAGTTATGTCGAGCAGGAATCTCAATTCGCTGCCGGCCTGTCCATTCGCGAGATAATCCAAATCACCCTCAAGCAAACCCAGGTACCAGAATCCGAATGGCAAGCGCGCATCGGCGAAACGCTTGGCCGTACCGGTTTTGAGGACTTTGAGCAGGAGGCGGCCGCGTTGTCGGGCGGATGGCGTAAGCGATTGGCCATCGCGCAGGCGCTGGTGCAACAGCCCGACATTCTGCTGCTGGATGAGCCGACGAACCATCTCGACTTGGCCGGCATTGAGTGGCTGGAAGAGTTACTGCAGAGAGGCTCCTTTGCCTCCGTGATTGTCAGCCACGACCGATATTTCCTGGAGAACGTCGCCACGGAAATGGTCGAGCTGAGCCGAGTCTATCCCGAAGGCTTTCTGCGCACCAGTGGCAGCTACACCATGTTTCTGGAGAAGAAGGAGGAGTTCCTGCATGCGCAAGGCAAGCGACAGGAAGCGCTCGAAAACCTGGTCAAGAATGAAATTGCATGGCTCCGGCGCGGCGCCAAGGCCCGCACCCGCAAGTCCAAAGCCCGCATCGGCAAAGCTCATGAGTTGATGGGCGAGCTTGCCGACCTGAACAATCGCACGCGCGGCGGGAGTGCGGCCATTGATTTTTCGGCCAGCGAGCGCCAGACCAAGCGTCTCATCGAACTGGAGAACGTTGGGTACAGCATCGCTGATCGGACTCTATTCTCCAACCTCAACTTCGCGATCACCGCCGGGATGCGTGTGGGATTGGTCGGTCCCAACGGAAGCGGCAAGTCCACCCTGTTGCGATTGCTGCAGGGAGAGCTCACCCCGACTGGTGGAACGGTCCGACGTGCGGATTCGCTGCAGATCGTTTACTTCGACCAGAACCGCGAGCTAGATTCCGGCAATACTTTGCGGCGTGCGCTGGCTCCCGAAAGCGACTCGGTTATTTACCAGGACCGCGTCATTCACGTGGCCTCCTGGGCAGCGCGCTTCCTGTTCACCGGCGAGCAACTCAACCAGCCCGTGGCCAACCTTTCCGGCGGAGAGCGCGCGCGCGTCCTCATTGCCCGCCTGATGCTGCAGCCCGCTGACGTCCTGTTGCTCGACGAGCCCACCAACGATCTCGATATTCCCACGCTCGAGATTCTGGAAGAGAGCTTGCTCGAATATCGTGGCGCGCTGGTGCTGGTCACTCACGACCGCCACATGTTGGACCGGATTTCGACCGTGGTCGTCGGTCTCGATGGGCTGGGCCATGCAGAACGGTTTGCCGATTACTTGCAGTGGGAACTGTGGCAGGCCGAACAGGTCGAGAACTCCAAGCGCCCAGCCTTCAGCGCCGGGATTGCTAATGACCAGCCCGCGGCGACCGTTCCGAAGAAAAGGCTTTCGTACCTGGAAGCCCGTGAATACGCCACCCTCGAGCACCGGGTGGCCGAGGCAGAAGCCGCCCTCGCCGCGAAACGAGAGGCAATGGAAGATCCTGCAATCGCGAGCGATGCGGCCCGGATCATTGCTGCGCATGCCGAATTCGATGCGGCCCAGAAAGCTGTCGACGAACTGTACGCGCGCTGGAGCGAACTGGAGAGCAAACTCAGCTAAGTGCGTGCGTCGCGACTCTTACGAAACCTGCAGCGCCTCATCGATCGTATGAATATCCACCAGGCCGTGGCATCCGTAGATCGCGGGCAATACTCGTTCCGCTGAATGCTTTCTTCGCAACTCCGCGATTTTTTCCGTGCCTGCGCGATACGCCGGCAAATACATTCTCCCCAGCAGCGGGTGGCGTCCCCACGCGCCTGACAACTTGTCGGCGCGCTCGTCGCTCACCAGGAAATCACGCCGCAGGGTCCGCGCCACGTCTTCTTTCGCACGTCCCTCGCCCCAGGTGAGATACGACGACTGGTTCTTGGCGTCATCTTGCAGCAATGCCAGCAACACACCAATCTGCATATCTTCATCGGGCAATTGTTCGATCTCTGTCACTCCATGCGCCATCAGGATGGCATTGTTGGCAATGCCTTCAAACAGGCTGGCCGCACGAGTGTTCATCGTCAGCACGGTCGCCTCGAATCCCGCGATGCCGCGAACATACAAGTTTTGCAGGTAGGCGAATGTCGTCACGTGTCCGGGCACGACTTCGTGACTCACCAGTTGCTGAAATTCAGGAAACGAAATCTGTAGCGACGCATTGATCTCGTAGCTCGCCTCGTACTTGGGACTGCCGTCTGCGTTGCGTGCCCGACCAACGTAGTTCATCGAGCCCGAGAACCAAGCGTCTTTGATTGGTAGGAAGTCGATGTTCGCCCCTGGCACGCTTGCCAACTCTTTCGGCAAATACGGCAACAAGTGTGTCGTGCTCAGTTGATCGAAGTACGCAATCACCGCCGCACCCATCGCCTTCACCGATCCCATCGGTACAGTGCGTTCCCGCCTCCAAGCATCGACAGCTTGCAACAATCCGTCGCGGTCTGACGAGGTGCATCCCGCTCGGCCCAACAATTCCGCAACCCGTTCGCGCTTCCGCTCCGGCTGCGATGGTTCAGGAGCGCGCGCAGTGGACGCCACTACGCACCGCTCATACGGCACGGCCGGGCCATTCCCCAGCATCTCCATCGCCAGGCCCCACATTACGGTCAGAGAATCTGCCAGGCCCGCCAGATACCGGCCTCGCAATCCTCCGACGGCCTGCGCTTGATGTTTAACGCCCGCGATGGCGCTCGGGATATCGACCTCGCGCAAATACTCATCCACGGCTGTACGGTCAACCGACTTCCCTGACACTCCGCCGAATTCCCGCAACTTGGCCGCAGAGGGCGTTGTGTAGGCCGCCGGCAATGGCTCATCCGAAAACCATGAATCGGCGATAAACCGTCCTGTTCCCGACGCGCACATCACGTCGCCGCCCCATAAAGTGTCAATTCCCAATACCGCATCTGCTACGAAACGTCCCAGTTGATCCATGTCGTCATACCTTCTCTTTCTTGAGCGAGCCAAACCATATATAGAGACACAGCGCCACAAACATCAGCGCCGAAACCGATTGTGACACCGGCTCATTAGCGTAGAACGGAGTGCTGATGAGGTCCTCGCGATACTTCGGCAGCAGCCGCAACGCCGCGCCAATCACACCGCCTAGCGCTCCTCCAGCCATTAGCCCTGACGCAATGATCACGCCGCGCTCGCGGATCCGCCGGCCCGCATCGGCGCCGGTTCTCTCCGACCGTTTGTTGAGCAAGTGGGAAATAAAGCCGCCGACCAGTGCTGGAGTATTCAGTTCGAGCGGAAGGTACATGCCCAGGGCAAAGATCAGCGACGGCTGGCCCAGCATCTCCAGCAGCACTGCGATCATCGCGCCCGCTCCGAACAGGAGGTACGCCACCGGTTGATGGCTCATGAAGCCTTCCACCAGCGCCTTCATGATGGACGCCTGGGGCGATGCCAGTACCGGCCGTAAATCGCCCGGAATGGCTTCGCCGAACTGGAACGTCCGCGCCAGCATGACGATGGTCAGCCCCGCAGCAACGGCCGCCGCGATCACGCCCAGGAACTTCGCCTTCTCCTGCGCCGCCGGCGTCGACCCGAGCCAATATCCCGCTTTCAAGTCAGTAATCGCCTGCCCGGAAACCGACAGCGCCGTGCACACCATGCCCGCGATCGCCATCACGAAAAACATGCCGGTCGTTCCCGACAGACCGAACTGCAGCAGCACCACCGATGAGATGATCACCGTAAGCATCGTCATCCCTGACACGGGGTTGCGTGCCGTCGTGGCAATCGCATTCGCCGCCACCGAGGTGAAGAAGAACGAGAACACCAGCGTTATCGCTGTACCGATGCCGACCACCTTCCACGCCACCGGCATCTGCGCCAGATACACGCCCACTCCGATCGCGCCCAGCATGACGCCCATGAAAATCCCAACCATCGAAATATCGCGGTCTGTGCGCTCCGGCGCAACCACGTCCGCCGACTTGCGAAACACACGCAGCGCAATGCCGAACGAGTTGGCTACGATCTTCAGCGATTTCACGATCCCGAAGATGCCGGCTGTTGCAATCGCGCCCACGCCAATGAACCTTACGTAGCTGCGATAGATCTGCATCGCCGTCATGTCGGAAATCGGAATCGTTGCGGGATAGACCGCGCTCGTCAGATGGCTGCCGATAAACCAGATCAGCGGCACCAGCACGAAATTCGACAGCACGCCACCCGCACACAGAATCATGGAGCTACGCAGCCCCATCACGTAGCCGAGTCCCAGAATGAATCCGATCGCGTCGAAGCTGAACACCATCCGCGCCCGTTCCGACAGCGTCTTCATCACCGGAACAAACTGGAAATTCAGGAACTCCTTCCACACGTGGAAAGTGATCGCGAAGAAGTCATAGACTCCCGCAATCGCCGTCGCCTGTAAAAGCAGTTTCGCTTGCGATCCGCCTTTCTCGCCGGTCACCAGCACTTCAGTAATTGCCGTTGCTTCCGGATACGGCAGCAGGCCGTGCATGTCGCGCACGAAATACCGACGCAGAGGAATCAGGAACAGAACGCCGAGGCATCCGCCCGCCAGACAGATGAAGATGGTCTGCAGAGGATGCGGATCGAGCTTCAAGATGTACAACGCGGGCAGCGTAAAGATCGCACCCGCTACTACCGAGCCAGCCACTCCGCCGATGCCGGTCACGATGACGTTTTCCAGCACACTGGAGCGTCGTTTGTAGGTACGCGCCAACCCAATCGTCAGGATCGAAATGGGGATGGCCGCCTCCATCACCTGCCCGACCTTCAGTCCTGAATAAGCCGAAGCAACCGTAAAGATGATGCACAGGAATATGCCCCAGCCAATCGCGCGCGGGGTCAATTCAGGAAGTTTGGCTTCGGTGGGAACCAGGGGTTCGTATTCCGCTCCCGATTGGAGCGGCTCATAAGCGTTTGATGGCAGGGACGTTTGTTCAAGTTCGGCGGTCGGCATGGCAGGATGCCCTCTCACATTTGGCAAACCCGCGATTGTATGCCTGGGGTGTAGCTAAGCTCTGTGACCGCGTTAACGCGTCAGCGTGACAAATGCACAACGATTGGCAGCGGTTGAATTCTTAGGGAAAGTCGGGCCGCCGAGAGGCAACTTACTGAACGAGGTGCTCCAGCAGGCGATGAATGCTACCCAAGCTCTGCGGCCAGAGCAATAAAGTAGTCCCGACACCGGCTAGCACGAGGGCAGCATTCCGGGTGAAAGCGACGACTGGCTGGAGAGGTTTTTCTGCGTACGCGGGCTCGCGCAGCAAACGGTCAACGCGGGTCTCGAGGTCGCAATCGTCATCCACCAGCGAGGACAGTAGATATGCCGGCGCCGGCCGCACTCCCAGCTTAGCGACACGTACCAGTGCCGACGCCAGCGAAAGTGCGCGCTCCTGGTTGCCATCGACCGCCTCGTCGTCCGCGGCCCACTCCGTGAATCGCGCCCAGCCTCGCTCCAGGCCCGTGAGGCCGGAAACGAATGGCAGCACGTCAGGCGACAGCAGGAACAGCAGCTTTTTCAAATTGTCCCGCGAACTCCGGTGCGCCGCTTCATGCCGGAACGCCGCCTGCTTTTGCTCTTCGCTCAGGGCGTTCATAACAGTTTGCGAAACCACCAACTGCGGATGCCATGCGCCCGCCACAGCCATCACCACAGCGTTATTGCTGACCACCAGGCAGTCTGCACTTTCGCTGACAGCCTCGCTACCCGTTCCAAACTTGCGGCAGCGGCGCAGGTAACTCTGCGTACGGACAATCGACACTACACCCCGGAGCGATGAAACGACCCAGACACTTGCGCCTAACGCGGCTGCCAGCAGGCAGGCAAAGCCGACCCGCTCGCCCGAGATGTCGGGCTCCAGCCACACATAGCTAGGCACGCAGAATCCGACTACCAGGAACAGCGTGACTGCTACCGGCGCGATGCGTAGCGCGAACAACAGTCGTGACGATGCCCGCGGCCGCATGGTGTCGGCGATTCTCACCGCCGCCGCCGATAGGCTGCGCACTACGAGCCAGCTCAGTGCATGCACCACAAAAAACGTGGCGAAGCACAGGCACAGCAGCCGCATGTAGTACGGAAGGATCATTTCCAGGCCAGTTCCTCACGCTTGCGCTGAATCTTCTTCTCCAGCTCGTCAAGGAGCATGGCATCGTGAGTGCCAACAGCATCCACGAGGCACGACAGCAGCATCTCGCGGGATTCGTTCGGGCCCGCCAGGAAGCCAGCCATCATTTCCCCTGCCCGTTGGCGGTCCCACTCTTCGCGCGAGACTTTGGGCGAATACATGAACGCCCGATCCGTCATCTCCCGCGCCAGCATGCCCTTCTTGAACAAGCGGTCCAGAGTGGTCATTACGGTTGTGTAGGCGAGCTTCCGGTCCAGTCGTCCGACCACATCGCGCACGAAACTCGGCCCAAAAGACCACATCGCTTCCATCACGACGATCTCCAGTGGCCCTAAATGTACTCGCTGGAATGACGCGAGGTCCGCGCCGTTGTCCAGCTTCACAACTGAATCCATTGGACGAACTCCTATAAATAGTGGCGGTGCTTGGCTGGCATTGTATCGTTCGCGCATACGAATCTCCAAGGACAATCTCAACTTGGCCCAGGCGCTTGTCGTCATTGTGCTGATGAGGTATCTGCCTCCATTTCGATGGCCGAAACCTCAACCGCTTGCAACCCCGCCTTCTTTATCGCGTTGTTGAACTCCGCCAACGCACCGCTCTTCAGTGCCCTCCACTCGGCGATGCGACTTTTCGCTGCGTCATCTGAAAGCTTGTACACGTCGAGGGCCTGCTGCGGAGTGGTGCGATCGCCACCTTCCACCACGCGCAGTACCGACTGCAGACCGCCGCCGGCCGCGGCCAGTCCCATCGTGTCCGGTGTCGCCTTGCTTCCAGCGTCGATGGCGTCCATGGCAGCTTCAAGCTTTTCCGCTTGGGCCAGCAACTGCGCCTGTCCCTTCAAATGCTGCTTCCGTTCTTCGATTCTCTTCCTGACCGACGTCATTTCTGCCAGCGTCTGGCGAGTGCGCCGCACCTCACCAAATATCTCCAGCCCCAGGGTCTGTTGCTGTTCCAACTCCGCCGTGGTCGCCTTGGACCGCGGATCCATCTGTACTTGCAACGGCTCGGTAAACGTCGTGCCATCGACCGTGAGCTTTATCTGGTAAGACCCCGGCTGCACGCGAGGTCCTCGGGGCGCGCCAAATCCCTCGTCTTCGAATTCCTCGCCAGTCCCCGAGCTGTTCCAGCGCAGGTCCCAGATGAACCGATGCATTCCCGCGCTGTCTTCCAGCCCAATTGGCTTCGGCAGCCATCGCTCGGCAATCGGCATCGGAGGCATCTTCATCTCCTTCCTCTGCCCGCTCACGTAGCGCCGCACTAGAGTTCCCTTCGCGTCAAAGATCTCCAGCTTCACAGCCGTCGCCTTGCCCGGCAGGTAGTAGTCGATCATCGCGCCGTCCGGTGGATTCTTGGCCATCGGCTCTTCCGGCGGGAATGGGCTGCCCAGGAAAACATCGTTGTCCACTCGTATAGCTGTAGCCGGACGATACAGCCCCGCCTTTGCCGCTTCTATCTGTGAGCCGCTCTGCCGCAGCGGGGTAATGTCGTCCAGAATCCAGAATGCACGGCCGTTGGTCGCTATCACCAGATCGTCGCCGTGCACCTTGAGGTCTCTGATCGACGTGACGGGTAGATTGAGTTGCAGCGGCTGCCAGTGATCTCCGTCGTCGAACGAGACGTACATGCCGAGTTCCGTCCCCGCAAATAGCAATCTCTGCCGTTGGGTATCTTCACGAATTGCATTCACAAACGATGTCGGGCCGAACCCGGTCGTGATTGGCTGCCAGGTTTTTCCGTAGTCGCGAGTGCGATACAAGTACGGCGCTTGATCGTCCAGTCGGTGCCTATCCACCGCGACATAGGCCACCGCAGGATCGAAATGCGACGCTTCAATCATTGAGATCTTGCTCCAATCGCCCACCCCCTTCGGCGTCACGTCGTTCCAGGTCTTGCCGCCATCGGTCGTGACATGAACTAAGCCGGTATCGCTTCCTGCCCAGAGTACGTCGGCATTCTTTGGTGACGGCGCGATCGAGAACACCACGCCAAAACCGCCCTCTTTGGCGTTCTGAACCGTGGTCGGAGTTTTCTCGTCGAGCGGATTGGCAACAGCGCCTGTCAGGTCCGCGCTTATCTTCTCCCAGTGCAGACCGCCGTCCGTGGTCCTCATCACGTACTGCGTTCCAAGGTAGAGCGTCTTTTTGTCGATCGGCGACATGACCAGCATCGGCGACCAGGTCGCCCGATACTTTCGTCCGTTGATCTCAGTTCCCCACGCCGGCATCGGCCACGGACTGATGTCCTGGCTCAGCGAAGTCCGCCGGTCATAACGCACGACCCCGCCGTATGCGCCGGTCGCATAGAAGATGTTGGAATCGTCTGGATCGACAACAATCCACCCACTCTCGCCGCCGCCGATGAGGAACCAGTCGGTCGCCGTGATGTGTCCGTGGTCGGTGCGGCTCATGACTCCGGCGCTGCCACTGTCCTGCTGCGCACCGTACACCGCGTAGGGAAAGTTGTTGTCCGTCGCCACGTGATAGAACTGCCCGATCGGTTGGTTGAACCATGATGACCAAGTCTCTCCGCGATCAAGGCTGACGCTCGTCCCCTGGTCGGTTCCTAATACCATGCGCGAAGAGTTCGCCGGATCGATCCACATCTGGTGATAGTCATCGCCGCCTGGCGCACCACGGACTATGCTGATGGTCTTGCCACCATCGTTCAGGCGGTACAGCGCGACGTTGGGCACATACACAACATCGGGGTTGTTGGGATCAATCGTCGGCTGCATGAAATACCACGAACGACTGGTCAGTCGCGAATCACTATTCGCCAGCGTCCACGTGTTTCCACCGTCGTCCGAGCGATACAGTCCCGCCTTCTTGCCTGCGTCGATGAGCGCATACACTCGCCCTCCGTCCGGCGACACGGCTATACCTACGCGGCCCCAATCACCCTCCGGCAGCCCGTTGCCTTTGAGTTGCGTCCACGTCGCGCCGGAATCGGTGGTGCGGAACAAGCCACTATGGCTGCCGTCGATCGGTGCGTACGTGCTCCACGGAGGCCGGTGTGTTTGCCAAGTTCCCGCAAATAAGGTTGCAGGATTTCCCGCTGCAATGGCCAGGTCACTGACGCCAATATCTGACCCCTGAACGAGGACATGTTTCCACGTCTTTCCTCCGTCAACGGACTTAAACACGCCACGCTCGGGATTTGGCGCGTACGCATGACCCAGTGCTCCGACATACACCACATCAGGGTTCTTAGGATCCACGACGATGCGACTGATCTGCCGCGTGTCACGCAACCCGATATTCGTCCACGTCTTGCCGCCGTCGGTAGATTTGTACACTCCATCACCTGAAGACAGATAGCTGCGAATGTCCGACTCTCCCGTACCCGCGTAAATCACCTGCGGATTCGACGGAGCAACCGCCAACGCCCCAATCGAGGCAATCGGTTGCCCGTCGAAGAGCGGGACCCACGTCACCCCGGCATTGTCGGTCTTCCAAACGCCGCCATCGACGGACCCAAAGAAGTACGTTGCACCATCGCCCGGGATTCCCGAGACCGCGACGGCCCGCCCTCCGCGAAACGGTCCGATCAGCCGCCATTCCATGTCGTTGAACAGCGCGGGCGGGACCGACTGCGCGCACAACGAGATGCCGAGAACGATCACAAGAGGCAAGAGGGATGTGACAACCAGAAGGCGCCGCAGAATTGAATCCATCAATTTCGAAGTTTCCTCACACCTGCAGATTGGGTTCAATTAGACTACACTTCGCGTCACCTAGGTACGAAGCGGCAGGGCCTGACTGTCCAAATCAAATTCTGTGGATGTCCATGCGTATAAAAATTGCTTTGCTTTGCCTGTTGTTTTCTCTTCCCGTCATCGCTCAATCGCAATCTCAAAATGTCGACACGAAAGCGCTTACCGAGATGCGCTGGCGCAACGTTGGCCCGTTTCGCGGCGGACGCACTCGCGCCTTGAGCGGTGTCCCCAGCCAGCCCAATGTCTTCTATGTCGGCGCGGTGAACGGCGGAGTCTGGAAGTCCACCGACTACGGACGCACCTGGCAGCCCATCTTCGATCAGCAGCCCACCGGGTCGATCGGTGCCATCGTTGTTGCGCCCTCGGATCCACAGATCGTTTACGTGGGTAGCGGCGAAGGACTGCATCGGCCAGATCTCTCGGTCGGCGATGGCATTTACAAGTCCACCGATGGCGGAGTTACCTGGACGCATCTCGGCCTGCGTGACGGCCAGCAGATTTCTCAGATGGCCGTCGATCCGCGCGATCCTAACCGGCTGTTCGTCGCGGTCGCCGGACATCCGTACGGACCCAATCCCGAGCGCGGCATCTACCGCTCCACCGACGGCGCCAAGACATTCGAGAAGGTGCTGTACAAGAACGAAAACATCGGCGCGGCCGGAGTTACCATCGATCCTTCCGATCCGAACACCGTTTATGCCACATTGTGGGAGGCCCGCGAAGGTCCATGGGAAAACGGCGGGTGGAACGGCACGGGCGGCGGCATCTACAAGTCCACCGACGGCGGCCAGACCTGGAACCAACTCGGCGGCGGTTTGCCTGACGGAATCGTCGAGGCCTACGTCAGCGTGGGCGTCAGCGATCCCAAGCGCTTGTTCGCGTCGGTCGCGACCAAGGAAGATGTCAACCTCTACGCTTCCTCCGACGCTGGTGCGACCTGGCATGCGGCCACCACCGATCCGCGCCCCAAGGGCCGCATCGGCGGAGGCGACTTGCCGGTGCCGATTCTCGATCCCAAGAACCCTGACATCGTTTACATGACGTCAACCGTCACCTGGAAGTCCACCGACGGCGGTAAGACGTGGACTGGCTTCCGCGGCGCACCCGGTGGCGATGATTACCAGAACATCTGGATCAATCCCAACAACCCAAGTACCATTCTCATCACCAGCGATCAGGGCGCGATCGTCAGCGTCAACGGCGGCGAATCGTGGAGTTCCTGGTACAACCAGCCGACCGCGCAGATGTATCACGTCGTCGCCGACAATGCTTTCCCGTACCGCTTGTGCAGCGGACAACAAGAAAGCGGTTCGGCTTGCATCTTCAGCCGCGGCAATGACGGCGAAATTACCTTCCGCGATTGGCATCCTGTCGCGCTCGAGGAATACGGCTACGCGGCGCCCGATCCCCTCGATCCCGACATCGTGTATGGCGGAAAGCTGACGCGCTACGATCGCCGCACCGGTCAGGCACAGTACGTCCTGCCGCTGGCTCTGCGTACGCCGGACTTCCGCGTCGTTCGCACCGCTCCGGTACAGTTCTCCCCGATCGACCCACACTTACTCTATTTCGCGGCCAATACCCTCTGGGCCACGCGCGACGGCGGCCGCAATTGGAAGCAGATGAGTCCTGACCTCACCCGCAAAACGTGGGACGTTCCCGCCAGCGTCGGCATCTTCGCCTCCGAGGTCAAGCCGACTCAGCGCGGCGTTATCTACGCGCTCGCGCCCTCGCCGCTCGACATCAATCGCATCTGGGCGGGCACGGACGACGGACTTATCTGGCTCACGACCGATGGTGGCGCCAACTGGAACAACGTCACTCCCCCAAGTCTCTCAGCATGGCAAAAAGTTTCCATCCTCGAAGCCAGCCACTCCGATCCGAATACGGCTTACGCTGCGATTAATACCCTCCGCCTCGACGATTTGCGCCCGCACATCCTTCGCACCCGCGATGGCGGGAAAACTTGGACAGAAATCACTACCGGTATTCCTGACAACGAGAACGTCAACGCCGTCCGCGAAGACCCCAAGCGCAAGGGGCTGCTGTTCGTGGGAACAGAACGCACTGTCTACGTTTCCTTCGACGACGGTGACCACTGGCAATCGCTGCGACTCAACCTTCCGGCAACTTCTGTCCGCGATCTCATTATTAAGAACGACGACCTCGCGATTGGCACGCATGGTCGCGGGTTCTGGATTCTCGACGACATCACCCCTCTGCGGCAGATAGACGATAAGGCCCTCGCGGCCAACGCGTATTTGTTCGCGCCCGAGCTCACTTATCGCGTGCGCTGGAACACCAACAGCGACACTCCGCTTCCTCCTGATGTTCCCGCCGGACAGAACCCTCCCGACGGCGCGATCCTTAACTACTATCTCGGGACGGGAACATCGGGAGACGTGACTCTTGAAATTCTCGACAGCAACGGCAAAGTGGTGCGGCGGTACTCGAGTGCAGATCCGTTACCCGCTCCTGATCCCGAGCTTTCCATCCCGACTTACTGGGTGCGCCCACCGCAGAAGCTCTCCAACCAGGCCGGTTTCCATCGGTTCGTATGGGACCTGCACTATGCGCCTATCGCGGGCATTAAGCCCGAGTATCCGATTGCGGCGGTGTACGAGAACACGGCTCCTGCTTCGACGTCGCCATGGGCGATGCCCGGAAAATACCAGGTCGTGTTGACTGCGAACGGCAAGCAGTACAAGCAGGATTTCCCTATCCAGATGGATCCGCGGGTGAAGACACCTGTTGCGGACTTGCAGCAGCAGTTCGATCTTTCGCAACAGGTTTATCAGGACCTCCTAGTACTGCAACCCATCAACGATCAGGTAGAAAAGCTGCGCGCACAACTCAAAGCCCAACGTGCCAAATCGCCCTCGGATGCTGACACGGCAAAGCTCGATGCCTTCTCGCAGAAGCTCGACGCCTTTGCGGGAGCGGGAGGCCGACGCAGACGTGGCACCCAGCAGGCGGCAACGCTCTCCAGCGTGCGGGGCAGCCTGTTCGAGATGTTCTCGGTGCTACAGGACGCGGACGTTGCGCCTACTCCCCAGGCCGCGCAAGCCATTCCGGTGCTGCACAAGTCGACGCAAGAGCTGGTGAAGCAGTGGGATGATATTCAGAAAACCGACCTACCCCAAATGAAATCGCAGCTCGGAATTCTCGCGCTGCCAGTTCTTCCGGGCGGGTCAGTCGCACCGTCGGAAGGCATCACGACCAACCGGGACGAAGACTAGAACCCGCCCTGGTCGCCGAATTTTGGCGATGAGGGTGGGTGCCGGTCCCCCATTAACCTGCCGCTCGCAGCAGCGAGACCACGATGGCTTCCCACTCTTTTTCGAAGTCGCCATAGGCCGCGGCGCGGTCGGCCCGGCGATACCAATATTTCGCGTTCGACAAATCGCCCTGCTTACGATGAAGGTAGGCATGCACCCACGAACCGTCGGGCCCTTCGTCCTGCTGGGAGGACTCGTGGGCTTTCGCCCAATCGTCCTTAGCGTCCCACCACAAACCCTGTAACGCGGCGCTCAGGCCTTCAGGCGGAACACTGTTTTTCAATGACTCACGAAATCCGGCGATATCCATAGAACCCTCGGGGGCGCAATCGATCTAACTTCAGGTAAGTCCACTTCCCGGGCTTCCACAAGGACACGCGGCACCTGGCGCCGTGCTGTAAGTCACCGTAGCGGCGTACATGTTTTCGCTGACATCCCGATTTTTCGATGGTATGTTCGGGGAATGCTGCGCACAATGTTTCGCCTGCTACTCCTGTTATGCGTATTTTCGGGCATCGCCTTCTCCCAGCAATCGGCTGATGACGGGGTCAAAGCCGTGCAGAACCTGGAGCAATATCGGGAGGGCCTCATCAAGCTCTGGATGAACGACTTTGGCAACCTGGGGCGCTATCGAGAAGCCAATGCCAAACTCACGGCGCCTTCCGCCACAGAGAGCCGAGTGGTCTTCATGGGCGACTCGATCACTGACATCTGGAAGCTGGACAAATACTTTCCGGGCAAGCCTTACATCGATCGCGGCATCGGGGGACAGACGACTCCGCAGATGCTGATCCGGTTTCGGCCTGATGTCATCAACCTGGAACCGAAGGTTGTCGTCATCCTTGCGGGCACCAATGACATTGCGGGAAACACGGGCCCGATGACGCTCGGTGAAATCGAAGGCAACCTGCAGACCATGGCGGAACTGGCACGAGTGCACGGTATTCATGTCGTGCTTTCGTCGGTGCTTCCGGTGAACGATTACACGGAGCGCTCCAAGATGTTCTTTCCGCTTCGTTCGCCTGCGCAGATTCTCGAACTCAATCGATGGATCAAGGACTATGCCACGCGGAATGGCTGTATCTATCTCGACTACTTCAGCGCCATGGTCGATGACAAAGGGTTGCTGAAGCGCGAACTCGCAGACGACGGCCTTCATCCCAACGACCAGGGCTTCGCCGTGATGGCTCCGCTGGCCGAGGGGGCGATTGAGCAGGCTCTGGCGATACGGTGACGGTCGGGAATGGGCCTCCTTTGTTTTCATTGGGTTAGCGGTAATTTTTGCGTAAGCCATTGGTTTTATTGGTAGTTATATGTATCCATCTGTGCCGTAAGGAGTTAGGTCGCTCTTTCCGGGGGAGATATAGCGTCCCCGGAGAACTCGAATTACTTTCACTTCGCACCCAGCACCCCGCTGCGCTGCCTGCTGGGCTGTCATGTTCCCGCCCCTGCGAGGCTGCCCCTTGGCGAGTCTGTCTCACTGCCGCAACTCATAGTTTTCCGGTCTCTCCGGACGCTTGCAGGCACAGCTCTCCCTGCGCACTAGAACCTCTCAGTTCGATTCGACAGATCAGTTAGGCGATGGACTTGGCCTCCTGTTGGACGGATTCTGGTGTGGCGGCGGACACTGGCGGTTTCTTGGTCGCATCCCCACAATTGCCAGAGGAAGGCAATTGTGGGCCACCCGTAGGGGTTTTCTCTTGAGCGACGGCTTGCTCGACGAGTTTGCGTTCGGCCAGGCGCTCGGCGGCGAGGCGCAGGTTCCGCTCCAGCGCGATCGCGGCGTAGCGTTTGCGTTCCGTGTTGACATAGCGCCGCTGACGGTTTTGCTGTTGCCGCTTGTGGCAAGCACCGGCTGCTTCCCAGCCCTGAGATTCGTACACCTCGCGGAGTTCTGCGAGTTCGGCGGTCTCGGGATAGTTGGCGCGGATGGTGTGCTCGGGACAGCCGGTCCGTGTTCGCAGTAGTCGACGGTGGGCATGGGGGAAAAATCAGAGTTGTCAGTTGTCGGTGGCCAGTTGTCAGTTTCCGATGCGACAGGACACGGGAAGGCGACTTCTGGACGGGTGTTGGGGTCGAGGTCGGCGGGGAGGCCGTATTCGGCGGCGAGATCGATGGCCGGGGCGGGTTGGTCGGAGTAATAGACACCCGGCAGCCACTTGTCGGACGACTTGAGAGCTTGCGCGGCGAAGCGCAAGGACTTGAGCAGGAAGTCGGCGCGCTTGAGATCGATCATGTCGGCGGCGACGGCCTCGACGAGTTGATTGACTGCCGAGAGCACGGTGGCCATGGACTCGATCGGTGGCAGGTGCAGGTCGAAGCGTTCCATGCGGGCGCGGGCCTGTGCCGAGCGAAGTTGGCGGACGCGATAGCCGAGGTGAAAGGCGCAATAGTCGCGATCTTTGACAGCGGCGGAGTTGCAGGTGCCGCCGGTGTCGTAAAGATGATTGCAAGTTTTGTAGGTCATAGGTCTCCAAAGACAGTTTCGAGTTTCAAGTTTCGAGTTTCAGTGAAAACCAAAACACAAGTCGGCGGTCTCCCGGACATAGGTATCCAGTTTCGAAAATAGGGAGAGCGGAAAGAGGAAGTCGAGAAAATTCGGTGCCGCGACGTTACGAAGCTAACCAGATTTTTTCCCATTTTGGGAAAGCGGCGCGTTCACCACTGAGACGCAGAGAGTCGGGAGTCTTCACCACGGAGAGCACGGAGGAAGATGAGGCGGAAAGGCGGCCGAGAATTCGATTTCACCACAGAGGCACAGAGAGTCACTGATTTACACGGATGATACGGATCAGACTTGAAGTAAAACCAAACCGCGACTGGGCATTTGGATGAATCAAAGCCTAGGCTAAAGCCTAGGAAATAAGGCGAGGTCTTTATCACCACGCTAAAGCGCGGTGCTTCCACCAAAAATCAAATTCAGCCGCGCGGCATCGACTATACTTTGGGCGGCGGTGGCTCAAGTTGGCAACCGATTCCGAAGAAAAGCTGCGCGCGCTGGAAGCCCAATTGGCCCAATTGATGGGGCGCGTACGTCGGATCGAGCAGGCGTTGGGAACGGCGGAAACGCCGCTGCCTTTACCGACGTGGCAGGGGCCGTCAACAGCAACTGCTGCTTCGGCAACGTCATCCGGAACAGAAGTGCAAGGCGCGGCTACGGTCCCGCCACAGCCGCCCGTCCCACTGCCTATTTTCGAGCCTCCTCCTTCGCTTGCAGCTTCACTTGGGCATCAGCCGAGCTTCAAGAGCGGCGGGTCGTCGTCGCTGGAGAACGTGATCGGCGGGCAATGGCTGAACCGGCTGGGCATCCTCGCAGTGCTGGTGGGGCTGTCGTATTTTCTGAAGCTGGCGATCGAGAACGACTGGATTGGTCCAGCGACGCGGGTGCTGATCGGACTAGTTGCGGGCGTGGGACTGCTGCTGTGGAGTGAGCGTTTCCGCACGCGCGGATTCGGCGGGTTTTCATATTCGCTGAAGGCGCTGGGCATTGGCGCACTGTACCTGTCGCTGTGGGCGTCGTTCCAGCTCTACCACCTGGTCTCATCGGTGACGGCGTTTGGAGCGATGGTGCTGGTGACGCTGACGTCGGCCGGGCTATCGATGGCGCAGGACTCGGAGTTGCTGGCGGCGTTCGCGCTGGTGGGCGGATTTCTGACTCCAGTGCTGGTGTCGACCGGCGAGAACCGCGAGATTGCGCTGCTGAGTTACCTGCTTCTGCTGGACCTGGGAGCATTGTGGGTGGTCGCTATCAAAGGATGGAAGCGGCTGCTGGCGGGCGCGTTCGTGGGCACAATGCTGCTGTTTGGCGGATGGGCGGTGGGATATTCCTCAGACACCCAGTTAACCACCACAACGATCTTCGCGACGCTGTTCTTTCTGTTGTTTGCTGCGACTCCGTTTGTGGGGCGGGGCGAGGCGAGCGAGACGGATTCGCATCGCGGGATGACGCTGGGATTGCTGCTGCTGAATGCCTTGGGTTATTTCGCAGCGCTGTGGTGGATGATGGCAGGGCGCCATCAAGAACTGCTGGCGTGGATGGCGTTCGCAGTGGCGGCGTTCTACTTTGCACTGAGCCGCGCGGTGTTGCGAATGCCCAACACCAGAGATCTGGAAGCGCTGCACCTGGTGCTGGCGATTGCGTTCCTCACGGCGGGAATTCCCTTCCTGCTGAACGGACGCTGGATTACTTTCGCGTGGGACCTTGAAGCAGCAGGGTTGCTATGGCTCGGCTTGCGCTCGGGACGGCAACTCTGGCGCAATGCCGCCGCTGTGGTGCTGGCGTTGACGATCATACGACTGATTGCCACAGGCACGGGAATGCAGACGGTGCTGCTGCTCAATCCACGATTCGGGCTGTTCGTGCTGACCATCGCGGTGGCGGCGCTGCTGGTCTTTGTGTCATTGCGATGGAACGATGCGGATTCGCGGTATTGGGCGGGCGGAGCGGTGATTGCGATCAACCTGCTGGCGCTGTTCGCGCTGAGCCTGGAAGTGCAGGACTATTTTCGGCCGCAACTGCACTCGGCTTTCGCGGATGAGTCGTGGCGCGCGGCGTACACGGCGGAGGCGTTCACCTACTCGGCGCTGTGGATGCTGTACGGAACAGCGCTGATGGTGGTGGGATTCTGGAGGCGCGAGGCGTTCCTGCGGTGGCAAGCCATCCTGCTGCTGGCCATCACCGCAGTGAAGGTTTTCTTCTTCGATATTGCGACGCTGCAACGCGGTTATCGCATTACCGCGTTTATCGTGCTGGGGATGATTTTGCTGGCGGTGTCGTTCTTCTATCAGCGGGGGCGGGTCAGCGCGACAGAGCAGTAAACGATCGGTGATTGCCACCTCCGGCATCGAGGTTATTCACCACGGAGGCGTGGAGGACACGGAGGAAAATTTGCAGAAAGGGTGGCGACGGTCAACGCGCGCAGTCGTCACAGGCTTTGCCTTGGAGGGCAACGATGCCTTCGCGGGCGATGATGGGAACCATGATGAGAGCGGCCATGAGGTCTGCCCACCACCAGCCGAACAAGGCATTCAACAGTAACCCAGCCAGAAGGATTGCCGAGAGGTAGGCACAGAGAGATGACTGGGTGGCGTCAGCATGCATGGCTGCGCTGCCGAGGCCGCTGCCAACTTTACGCTTAGCGCGGGCGAGCAGAGGCATGACCAGCAACGCGGCGCAAGCCAGAACGATTCCAGCGAGGCTGGGCTGCGGAACGGTGCGCAGCCAGAGATCGCGAAGAGACTGGAAAGCGATGTAGGAGGCGAGGGCGAGGAAGCAGGCTCCGACGATGCGGAGGGCGATGCGTTCGTTGCGTTCGCGGTGATGGATGTCAGCGTCGGCCGTCATCCGCCAGAGGAGTGCGGCGCCGGAAATCATTTCGATGAGGCTGTCGAGGCCGAAGCCGACGAGCGAGATGCTGCCAGCGACCAGTCCGGCTATCAGCGCGACAAGGCCCTCGAGGCTGTTCCAGGCGAGGGTGAGGTATTCGAGACGGCGGCCTCGGCGGACCAGGAGAGCGCGGTCGGTGACGGAGGCGTAGGTCATGCCGCTTATGTTAATCGACGGGCGGGGCTCGGGCTCACGCCCTCGCGGAAGAGTGTCGCCGGTTGAAACCGGCTCGGGACTTTAATAACAGCCTACCCAGCACTCCGCTGCGCTGCGTGCTGGGCTGTGATATGCCGCCCCTCCGGGGCTGGTGCCTTGGCACAGGGCGACGGGGTCGAGCCCGCCGACGAGGAATCGCATCACCACTCCCTCGACAAGCGGGGTTGAACCGGCACCCGACGGGCGTCATCGCGCTGCGTTATACTTTTGGGTTTGCTGCAATGCTTTTTTCCAACAAGGAGTACGGGTATGGCGACTACAGCTGTTTCCTCCGCAATTTCGTATGCACGCGAAAATCAGCAACGGTTTCTTAACGAACTGAAAGACCTGCTGCGCATTCCCAGCGTGAGCACGGCAGAAGAACATAAAGGCGACATTCTGAAGGCTGCCGATATGGTCGCCAATGACCTGAAGCGCATCGGGTTCGAGCACGTGGAGATCATTCCCACGGAGGGGCATCCGCTGGTGTACGGCGACTGGCTGCATGCGGCGGGCAAGCCGACGGCGCTGTGCTATGCGCACTACGATGTGCAGCCGGCGGAGCCGCTGGATGAGTGGGTGACTCCTCCGTTTGAGCCGACGGAGCGCAACAACAACGTCTATGCGCGCGGCGCGGTGGACGACAAAGGCCAGCTCTGGATGCAGCTCAAGGCGCTGGAGTCGCTGTTCAAGGCGGGCGACGGCAAGTTGCCGATCAATGTACGGGTGCTGATCGAAGGCGAAGAAGAGGTGGGCGGCGAGGGCATCGAGAACTATGTGAAGGCCAACGCCAAGTCAGACAAGCTGAAGGCGGATTTTGCGCTGGTGACGGACACGGAGTTGTTTGCGCCGGAGATTCCGACGTTGTGCGTGGGGCTGCGCGGATTGCTGTACACGGAGATCGAAGTCCGCGGAGCGAAGGTGGATCTGCACTCGGGAGTGTACGGCGGAGCTGCTCCGAATGCCATTTTCGGGCTGGTGGAGATTCTGAGCAAGCTGAAGGACGCCGATGGCAAGGTGCTCATTCCCGGGCTTTTACGACGACGTCAAAGCACCGACCGACGCCGAGCTGAAGGCGTGGGCGAGTCTGCCGTTCAACGAAGAGGAGTATCGCAAGGCGGAAGTCGGGTCGGATGTGCTGACGGGCGAGCCGGGATACTCGGTGCTGTATCGCACATGGGCGCGGCCGACGCTGGAAGTGCACGGCATTGTCGGCGGATTCGTTGCGCCGGGCGCGAAGACGGTGATTCCAGCGAAGGGCTCGGCAAAAGTGTCGATGCGGCTGGTGCCGGACCAGGATGCGGACGACATTCTGAAGAAGTTCACGGCGTACGTGGCGAAGATCACGCCCAAGGGAATCACGTCGTCGATCAAGGTGCACAGCAAGGGACCGGCGTGCGTGGTGAATACGGACAATCCGTATGCGCGGGCGTCGGTGGTGGCGATGCACGAAGTGTTCGGCAAGGACACGGTGTATATCCGGTGCGGCGGGTCGATTCCGATTGTGACGCAGTTCGACAAGGACCTGAAGATCCCCAGCATCATGATGGGGATGGGGCTGCCGGACGATAACCTGCATGCGCCGAATGAGAAGTTCCACATCCCGAATTTCTATCGCGGGATTGAGTCGATTATTCGATTCTTCCAAATATTGGGAGCGTAAAGAAGTTGTCGGTGGGCAGTTGTCGGTTGTCGGAGAAAATCAACAGCCCCACCCGAGGAGCGTTGTTCCCACCCTTTCCCAAAATCAGGGAAAGGATGGGGCACTCCCTGTGTGCTATGTCGGACATAACTCGTGGCCGATGGACTCGCATCGTAGATTTGGGCTAGGATATTGGTATTCCGAGGTTTCAAATCTGTGATGGGAGATTTGCGTGTCTTGTCAATTTTTGAGACACGGATTCCGCGGGTGGGTTCTGCGGAAGCTGTGCGGTTCTGTCGTTCTGAGTCTTGCAATTGTTGTTCTTCATCCTTCCTAATTGCCCAATCTTCGCAGCTGACTGATAGCGAACTGGCGACGGCTACCGCTGATATGGGCGGGGACGCTGACACTGCTTCCAATTCGAACGCCAAATCCGACAATTCAAACGACGCGGCGAAAGCGACGGAAGCTGCCCTGCCGGACGAGCCGTCAGCGGAATCGTCGAGCCAGAACAATCTGATACCTACCAAGCCTGCTCAGTATTCGCTGACTCCTACGGGAAAGTTCGACTTGAAGGGTGCGTTCTGGCAGTCGTTTGGAGTGATCGTCTTTTTCGAAGGGTGGCGAGCGGCGTTCGATCCGGGGCTGCGCTGGAACCTGGTGCATAAGCCGTTCTTTTATGACTGGTGGGCGTCGTACCCGACGTACAACATGCATCGCTGGGGCGATGGGGATGATTTCGTGGTGAACGACGTAGGGCATCCGCTGGAAGGCGGAGTGTTTGGACGGGTGTATCTGCAGAACGATCCCAAAAGCAACGTCGTGATTGGGAAGCACCGGGCGTACTGGATGAGCCGGTTGAAAGCGCTGGGGTGGGCGGCGGCATGGTCGACGGAATCGGAGATTGGACCGATCAGCGAAACGAATATCGGCAACCAGGGCGGCTTTACATACGTGCCGGGATGCGGGACGTATTTGTTTTGCCTGAACAATCCGAAGTATCCGAAACCGCCGACGAACAATACGGGATGGACGGACTTTGTGGTGACTCCGCTGGTCGGGATGGCGTGGGTACTGGGCGAAGACACGATCGACAAGTACATTGTGAGTCCGATCGCGGTGAACCATCGCATTATTGGCGGGCGTATTTTGCGGTCGGCGTTGGAGCCGACGCGGAGCTTCGCAGCAATCTTTCGCGGGCAAGTTTCCGTGGGATTTGCCTTCGCCGGAATCGAATTTCATGGTGAGCACTCCGTCGCATTTTCCGAAGTCGTATGGCGACTTGGAGCGGCCTGCGGTGGAACACTGGGAGATTGGCGCGCAGTACAGCAATATGAGCCTGCCGGTGCTGAGCAACACGTGCGCGGAGCTGGCGTGCCGCAAGAATTTGTCGGGACTGGGCGGCACCTTTGACTACAACTTCACACGCGGGGTGGCGTTCGACAGCACGCTGAACTTCATACCCGGGCAGCAAGGCTCGCGACCGATGATGGAGGGGTTGTTCGGCATCCGGATGGGAGTGCGGCTGCAACACTGGGGACTTTATGCCAAGGTGCGGCCGGGCTTCATCTACTACGAGAATGCGCTGCCGGTGCAAGGCGAGACCGGCACAGCGAGCCTGACGCGCTTTGCGACCGACGTGGGCGGAATTGTGGAGTATTATCCCGAACGCAATTCGACGCTGCGATTCGATGTGGGCACGACGCTGGTGCGCTATCTCACGAACCATCCTGACCCGCACGAGTACCAACTGGGGAGCCAGCTCTCGCCAGCGTACATCGTGACGCAGGGCAACTTCCAGGTGGCGACGTCGTACGTGTACCGATTCTAGGGAGCCAGGTCCGACCCTGAAGAAGCCGGGGCTAAAGCCCACCTACTTCTCGGACGCTATTTCGCCAGGCTAAAGCCTGGCGCTTCCACCCAAAGAAGCTGGATCTACAGGCACTCGCGGTAGACCGCGAGGGTCTGTTCCGCACATTGTTCCCAAGTGAAACGGGCGGCCACTTGTCTGCCGCGCGTAATGGCTTGCGCGCGAGCGGAGTCGTCTTGCACGGCACGAAGCAGCGCTTCTCGCAGCGACTCGGCCGAAGCTGGTTCGTAATAGAACGCAGCATCTGCGCAAACTTCGGGCAGCGACGCTGTGTTGCACACCAGCACGGGACAACCTAAATACATGGCTTCGAGCGGCGGGAGGCCGAAGCCCTCTGACAATGAAGGATAGGCGAGCAGACGGGCTGCGGCGTATGCCTCGGCCAGAAGCGCGTCGGTGACGCGCGGGATTCGGACGATGGCCGACGAGAGGCCCAGATCGGAAATCAGGCGCTCGTCGTCGGGTGACATGGGGCCTCCGCCGAGCACGACCAGGTCCATGGTTTGATGCAGCCCGGCATCGCGGAAAGCGTGCAACAGTCCGCGGAAGTTCTTGTACAACGCACGCGAGCCGACATACAGCACATAGTCGCGATGAACCTGGGAGCGGAGTTCGGCGGCGGCTTGGGGCGAGCGCTCCAAGCGGGTGAAGCCATGATGGATGACCCGCGTCTTGGCGGAATCGACGTTGTAGAAGTGCAGCAGATCCTGGCGGCTGGCCTCGCTGATGCAGATGATGCGGTCGGCACGGGCGAAGAGCGCCTTGCGGTAGCGCAGAACGCGGTCGTTGTGGCGAAACTCGGCGGGAAATTTCTCCTGGGTGCAATCGTGTTGAGTAACGACCATGCGGCTAGCGCGCACCAGCGGAACGATGTGGTGATGGGTGGGGTGGTAAATATCGAAACGACCTCGCCCCAGCGCATAGGCATTGTTCAGGAACTCATTCACGATGAAGCGGCGGCCGCCGGGTGGGAGCGACGATTTCCATCCCACGACACGAAGGTTTTCCGCGGCCAGATCACGGAACGGCATCTCCGACTGGTGGAAGCCCAGGAAAAGCTCCTGGCGAATATCGGGATAGCGAGCCAGGTGGCGCATCAACTCGAAGTGGTAGCGGGAATTGCCTCCGGTGTTCTGGAGCGAGAAAACCTGATGGTCGTAGAGGATGCGCACAGGACAGTCTAGTGGATAGTGGTTAGCGGATAGTGACTAGTCATCCGTGGCTGGCGACTGGTAACTGGCAACTGGCAACTTGGAGATGCGGCGGCCGACCAGGGCAAGCATTCCAAGATAAACGAAATAGGAGATGAGGGTGTTGATGGCGGCGGCCGTGGCTCCGTAGCGAGGGATGGTGGCGAGGTTCAGGATGATGTTGCTGCCGGCGGCGACCACGGCGGAGACGAGCACGCCGCGCTCCATGCTCCAGGCGAGGTAGGCGTTGCTGAGATAGGAAGTGAGGAAGTCGAGCGGGATGGCGAAGGCCAGCAGCAGCAAGAGCGGAGCGGCGGCGAGGAATGGGTGTCCGAAGACGATGCCCAACAGGGGGCGGCGGAAGAGCGCCAACAGCGCAGCCAACACGGAGCCGGCGGCAATCAGCATTAAGAAGATGCGGGGGCGCAACATTTGGCGGCGCTGGGTGACGTCTTGGCGGGCGAGTTGCGGATAGAGCGCGCCGGTGAGCATGTAGTAGGCGATCAGCACCTGATTGAGGATGCGGTAGGCGGAGCTGTAGAGGCCGACCTGTTCAGGATTGGAGAGCACACCGAGCATCAGCATGTCGAGGGTGTTGAAGGCGAGATTGCTCATCCAGGCGAGGCCCATGATGCTGGTGCGCCGCCATTCGAGGGCATCGGCGATGTCGGCGACACCCTGCTCCTGCTCGCCGATGGCGCGAGAGTGATGGCGCCACCACATCCAAAAGAAACAACCCTGAATGACGAAGCCAACCAGATTGCCTACGACGAGCCAGGAGAGAAGGTGGCCGCGGAGGTTGGCGATGAGCAGGGCGAGCAGGAGACAGGCGGGAACGATGGCCTTGGCCAGTCCGGCGAGAAGAAGCTGTTCGCGGCCCCAAGCGGCCCAGTCGAGTGAGAAGGCGTAGAGCACGCCGATGGCGGAGAATAGAAAGAGAAAGAGTTTCAAGTCGAAGGGCAGGCGGGCAAGAGCGGCATAGAGCAGAACGAAGGGCAGCGCAGCGGAGGCCATGAGGAGGCGGCGACGCTGCACGCGCTGCATGATCTCGGAGGCGGAGCGCGGGAAGCGGGCCATGAGGCGAGCCCCGACATGCTTGAGGCCGAAATCGATGACCGGCATGAGGTATTGGGAGACGCTGGTGGCGAGTCCGTAGACGCCGAGGATGATGACTCCGTAGAGATGGCCGATGAGGATGACGACGGCGACGGAGAAGACGCGGGCGACAAACTCGCCGAAGCCGAAGCGGAAGACGTTGCGGACAAGTTGGCGGGGAGAGATGTCCATGGGAGTCAGTACGACAGACCTGGAGTAAATGCGACGAAGGTGTGTCTGCAATAATGAAGTGCTCGCACTGTGTCGATGAGTCCGCCACTAGAATACGTCAGCGGTACGCAAATATGACTCCCAAAGCTGCTCTCAAGGCGCTGTTAGCAACGGTCATGCCGCGGTCTACCTATATTGCAGCGAATGCATGGATGGCAGCGCGAGACATTGCCAGCGGACGACGGTGCGCGCCTGAAATTGCCTTGCTTCCCCGCTTCGTCCACACTGGCGATACGGTAGTTGACGTTGGGGCCAACCACGGAATGTACGCGTACCACTTGAGTCAACTGGTCGGGCCTACCGGAAGGGTGAACGCGTTCGAGCCTCTGTCAACCAACCTGCAAATCCTGCGACATACGATCAAATCGCTCGGGCTGGATAACGTGACTGTCCGCCCGCAAGGGTGCGGTGAGAACAACGAGTGGGTGGAATTCTACGTCCCGGTGGAGGGCGGTGTCCCACAGTTCGCTCAAGCACGGCCGGGGATCAGCGGCGAGCATTTCAATTGTGAGATTGTGCGGATGGAAGACGTCATCAAAACGCAGGTGACCTTCATCAAGATTGACGTGGAGGGCGCTGAGCTTTTCGTGTTGCGCGGGGCGGAGCGCATTCTTCACGAGTCGCGTCCGACTATTCTGTTTGAGGCCAGCGGGGCAACGCGCGAATTTGGCTATGAACAAGACGCGGTTTTCGATTTTCTCCGGGAGCATGGTTACAAGTTCTTCAGCGGCGGATTCAAAGGCAAGCCGCTTGAGCCGCGAGAACAGTTCACGGAAGCCGAAGACTACTTCGCAATTTTCGAGATGTCGCGGGGGCCCCGGGAGTAGCCACGTAGCTGGCCGGCGGCGCGAAGTAGATACATACGACAATTTTCGAAGTCGGCTTTCAGGAGGCTGACTGTTGCTCCGCCCAAGGAGCGAACGACCTGATTGGCAAAGTAGGTCAACGAGTAGCCGTGGACGCGCTGTACGTATGCGCCACCAAGTGCGTAGCCATAAGTGGTGCGGAGGAGCCGCTCAGAAGAGTGGATCTTGGGGTGGTGGACTGTGAGCGATGGCTCAAACCACATTTTGAGTCCACGCTCCAGTGGACGCAGGTTGTAATCAATGTCTTCGCCGGACTGGTACAACGATCCAGAACCTAAACCAATGTTTTCGTTGAACAGACCGTTTGCATCAACCACGTCGCGCCGCAGGAAGACGCTGGCCGAGAGGCCCATATCCCACAAGTTCTGTCTCGTGCAGGCACACGCCTGTCTCGGCCAGTTGGGTCCGACCGGAGCATTGGCGGCGTCGCGCAAGCATACAAACAAGCCCATCGAGTCCCGATTCGCTTCAAACCACGCTGAGACCTTCGCCAACAAGTCCTTGGGATACCAACAATCGTCATCGGGGAAACAAACGAAATCGCCTTTCACAAGAGGCAGCGCCACATTCCGGCCGTGCGACAGACCCAGACCAGATCGAACATAATGAATGACGAGGTTGGGGTGAGATTGTAGGACAGGGAGCAATCGCTCATCGTCGTTTTGATCGACAATGAGGACTTCGAAGTCCTTGAAAGTCTGGCCATCAAGACTGGCGAGCAGCCTGTCGAGCTCATCAACCCGATGCAATGTGGCGATAATTAGCGAAAACATGTGAGAGCAGGGAGCGGTCAAAGTCTTTTTACTTTTCTGCACAAGCTCCGAGGACGCTTGACAGAATTACAGACAGTCGGGGCATATACAACTTCAGTAACAGTGACGCCATGAACTCAACCGCATCTTGGGAGGTACGTTGGATAAGGCGGGCGATCGACGCCCGCGGAACCTTGCAAGGATAGACGCTAACATTGGAGAATCCTGCTGTGCGCAAGACAAAGGCCAAGCTTTGGTCGCTGAAGCCGACTGTATGCGTGAAGTCGTGGTAACGATGATACGGTCCGGTCAGAGGATTGGCGCTGTTCGGCGTCTCGACTATGAGCCGTCCGTTCGGCTTAAGCGCCTCTCGTGCAGCGGTCAGAAAGGGCACCACTGTGTCTTTGGGAACGTGCTCGAGTACGTGGAACATCAGGATAAGGTCGTACTTCCCCGCTCGCTCCTCCAGGAAGTAGATAGTGTCATCTGTCAACTCCGTGCTTTGCGGCACAAGTTGGTTGCAGAAATCGACCACCTCTGGAGAAATGTCCACCGCGTTCACATTTCTATAGCCACATTTTGTGCGTAGTAGCTTTAGCATCGCGCCAAAACCGGGCCCAATTTCCAAAATGCGAGCAGCCTTATCGAGCGGGAAGTACTTGCCGTGTTGACGCCAGGCAGAATCAGCGTTGCGCTGGACGCGCTCGCTTCCCGCGAGCGAACGGAAGTGATCGCTCAGATACTTCTGGTGCTCAAGGCTCACGTAGTCACGGCTCCGTCCGCGTCTGTTTGCGTTTGACCAGGAGTGTGGCGAATGGAAGCAAGAAGCTTGTAAAGCTCCCAGCCCGCAAACAGGAGCACGACGGAAATCAAATTCTTTGCGGCAACTGACAACCAATCCAGTAAGTTCCCACGCGGCATCAGCAACACATCCGGAAGCGTCATAGCGACTACGAAAAGCCCGAGCGCGCTGCGGCTTAGTACTTGTAACCAGTGAATCCCGACGCCCAACAGGAGCGAGATGCCCACGACGCCAAGTATGCCGCCGATTGCATAGGCCTCCGCAATGTAAGACCCGCCGGTTCCAGCGCCGAGATTGTAGCCGTTGACGTTCAATAAAACCGGTACGTCGTAGGGCAGTCCCTTCCCTCTCTGGTACTGCGCCGTATCAATGGCGACAAATGCGTTCTGCAACTCATTAAACGGGTATGACCACGCGTACGGCGAAAAATAACCGCGATAGGCTACGACGGTGGAGGTGACATCTATGGAAGAGCCTTGAAGACTGAGGAACTCCGCGGGCAGGAATTCGAACGTCTGCTGGCCGGGGTTCTCGCGATTCTGGCGCGCCGCGTCAGCTACGAACACCAGCGCGACGGCGAACAAGGCCAAGAGAATGACGCGCGTCCGGCGGGTGGATTTCACCCTGGCCACGTACCACAGGGAAAGAACCAGCCCGAAAACTGCGCCACGCGCGCCCAGGAGAAGAATGAGGGACGCTGCGCCAAAGTAGAGAAAAGCTGTGAGGTATGCGAGCTTCTTGCGGTATTCAAATACGAAAATGGCAACGAAGACGGGGAAGCTGATCAGCGGAACGACGCGTACAAGAAATGGCACGCTCGACGCCAAACTGGCGTGGCTGAGGTAGATGGAGGTGTATCCGCCATGCTGCTGCGCCCACTGGAAGTAGCGGTAATTCTTGAACAACTGAACCGGCAGCGTGGCGAAGAACAGAAGATACAGATACGGCAAATATTGGCGGACGGACGCGGTGCTGAGCGGGGGAAAAGCTTCGTACCTCCAGCGGCAGGGCGCGTAGATGCAGATGGCCGAGAGCGCAAGACAGAGCAGCACAATGCCTTCGTTGTTCCGGCCAATGCTGAACGGGTCGGCCTGCATAAGCTGAACCTGCAACGGATTAGCGACTCCGCCGAGGCAGTAGGCGAGCAGGCGACCTCCCTGAAAGAACACCAGGGTACAGAGAAAAAGGAAGCAGGGATGGCGGCCGTGGCCGAGCTTGACCCACGAAAGAACGATGAGCGAGGCCAGCAGGAGCACGGTGAGGACGACGGCGCCGTTGACGGTGAGCCATCCGGCGACGAAGGCGAGCGACGCGACGGCGATTAAGGTGAGGCAGGCAAGGATCTCGAACGCGGCACCGGGGATGCGCAAGCGGTCGTAGGCGAGCGGCGGGAAGGTTGGCGCGGAGGCGGTCATGGGCCTCCGGGCGATTCGAGGACGCCGCGCAGGTACTTGCCGTATCCGCTGTTGTCGAGGGCGACGGCGAGGCGCTGGAGTTGGGCGGCGTCGATGTATCCGGCGCGGAAGGCGATTTCTTCGGGACAGGCGATCTTGAGGCCCTGGCGCTTCTCGATGGTCTGGATGAAGGTGGCGGCCTCGAGCAGCGAGTCGTGCGTACCGGTGTCAAGCCAGGCCATGCCGCGTCCCATGAGTTCGGCGTGGAGACTTCCCTGCTGGAGATAGACGCGATTGAGGTCGGTGATTTCGAGCTCGCCGCGGGCGGAAGGCTTGAGCGAGCGAGTCAGATCGACGACGCGGTTGTCATAGAAATAAAGACCGGTTACGGCGAAGCGCGACTTGGGCTGCTGAGGCTTCTCTTCGAGGCTGAGGGCACGGCCTTGAGCATCCATTTCGACCACGCCGTAACGCTCGGGATCGTGGACGGGATAGGCGAAGACGGTGGCGCCGTCCTCGCGCTGAGCGGCAGCCTGCATCATGTGCGAGAGGTTGTGTCCGTAGAAAATATTGTCGCCGAGCACGAGGGCGCAACGCTGGCTGGCGATGAAGTCGGCGCCGACCAGAAAGGCCTGGGCGATGCCTTCAGGCTTGGGCTGCACGGCGTATTGAAAATGCATGCCCCAGCGGGAACCGTCGCCGAGTAGTTGTTCGAAACGCGGCGTGTCTTGAGGGGTGGAGATGATGAGGACGTCGCGAATGCCGGCCAGCATAAGCACGCTGAGCGGGTAGTAAATCATGGGCTTGTCGTAGACCGGCAGAAGCTGCTTGGAGACGCTTTGCGTGGCCGGGTAGAGGCGCGTGCCGGAGCCTCCGGCGAGAATGATGCCTTTGAGCGGAGATGACATGGCTAGACTCCTCCGCGCTTGGCGTACTGGGTTTCGATCCAGTCGCGATAGCTGCCGCTGGTGATGGCGGCGACCCAGTCCTGATGATCGAGGTACCAGGCGACAGTGTTGCGAATACCGGACTCGAAGGTCACTTGCGGCTTCCAGCAGAGCTCGCGCTCGATGCGCGAGGAGTCGATGGCATAGCGGCGGTCGTGGCCGGGGCGGTCGGTAACGTAAGTGATGAGCTGGGCATGTGGCGCGAAGGGCGAAGCGGGACGGAGCTCGTCGAGCATGGCGCAGATGGTTTGGACGACGTCGATGTTGCGGCGCTCGCTGCGGCCTCCGATGTTGTAGGTTTCGCCGAGGCGTCCGTTGTGCAGGACGCAGCGGATCGCCGAGCAGTGGTCTTCGACGTACATCCAGTCGCGGACGTTCAGGCCGTCACCGTACACCGGAAGAGGCTTGCCGCACAGTGCGTTGTGGATCATCAGGGGGATCAGTTTCTCGGGAAACTGGAATGGGCCGTAGTTGTTGGAGCAGTTGGTGGTCAGCGTGGGAAGTTTGAAGGTGTGGAACCAGGCGCGCACGAGGTGGTCGGAAGCGGCCTTCGACGCGGCGTAGGGACTGTTGGGCGCGTAGGGCGTGGTCTCGCAGAAGGCGGGATCGTTCTCGCCAAGCGAGCCGTAAACTTCGTCGGTGGAAACGTGGAGGAAGCGGAAGTGCGGCTTGTCTTCTGGGGCTAGAGCGTCAAAATAACCGCGGGCTTCTTCGAGGAGCGAGAACGTGCCGTGAACATTGGTGCGGACGAACTCTTCCGGACCGAGGATGGAGCGATCGACGTGGCTCTCGGCGGCGAAGTGCACGATGGCGGCCGGTTGATGCTCGCGACAGAGGCGCGCAACGAGTTCCCGGTCGTTGATGTCGCCGTGGACGAACGTGTAGCGCGAGTTGTCGGCGGCGGAGGAGAGGTTGGCAGGATTGCCGGCGTAGGTGAGGCAATCGAGGTTGACGAGCGGCGCGGACTCATACGCCAGCCACTGCAAGATGAAGTTGGAGCCGATAAACCCGGCGCCACCGGTGACGATGATCGTATCCGCCATAAGGTCCTAGAGTGAACTCCGTAAATAATGATTGAGTTGAGCGAGGCGTGCGGCCTCGACCGGATCCTGCTGTTTGCGGCGAATGGCTTCGCGAACGAGGATTGCGAAACAGACTAATAGAAATGCGACGGCGGCGGTGATAGCGACGATTAGCAGCCGCTTGGGACTGGATTTCTTCTCGGGCTCGACGGCACGATCGACCACCTGCACGACGACGGCGTTCTTGGCTTCGTCGATACGCGCGGCTTCGAGCTGGCGAGCCAGGAAGTCGTAGAGGGACTCGTGATAGCGCATATCGCGGGCCACGCGAAGGTACTCGACGCTGGCCGAGGCGACGCGGGGGGTCGGGACGTCGAGGTTGCTCTCGGCGGGTTCGCTGCCGCGGCGCTGAGTTTGCGAAATTTGTGCGGATTGGGCGCGCAGCTCGGCCAGTTCCCTTTCGACGCGCTTGACGTCTGGATTGTTTTCGGTGCCGTAGGAGCGCAGTGACTGGAGCTGGACTTCTTTGGCGGCGATCTGCGCACGAACGTCGGCCACCGCACCAATCAGCGCCTTGGTTTGCGTGTCAGGCTGGAGCAGTCCGGTTTTCTGCTCGATCTGCTGCATGGCGAGCTCGGCCTTGGCGAGGTCGTCACGCTCTTGCGCGAGTTTCTGCTCGAAAAACACGCGGCGCTGGGCGGCCTCGGTAAGGGCAAGGGACTGGTTGAGAGCGCGTAGCTCGTCGACCCAAGCGTTGGCGATATTGGCGGCGCGCTGCGGATCGCGGTCCGTGACTGCGATGGAGATCAGGCCTTCTTTTTCGGGGTCGATCTCGCTGCGCTTCTCGAGGACCTTGCGGGCATCCTGATAGGTCTTCTTGCTGTACACCTTGCGAAGATCGAAGCGGTTGATCAGCGCGTCTTCGACGGTGCGGCTCTTGAGCATGGCAACGAAGACGTCGGACGGGTTCTTGAGTCCGAGGTCGCGAAGATCGACATTGTTGCCGCCGGCCACCTGTCCAACGAGTGTACTGAGGATGGATTGATTCTGCTGGGGCGGAAGGATAGTGGCGGTAGCGGTGTAGTTCTTGGGAAGCAGAAAAACGATGATGGTCGCCAGAATGGCCGCTCCCAAGGTGACCTGCAAGATGAGTTTTTTCTCGCGCGCCAGGACGAGGAGGAGTTCGAGGATGTCGGCGGTACCGCGAGCGTCAGGGGCGACGATGTCGTTGACCGGTGTGGAGGGCGATTGGGGCATGAGAATTTCTGTGTCAAAAGCAGATCCCTCGCGGGCTAAAGCCCGCTCGGGATGACAAAAATTAAGCGCCTTCCGGCACGGCTGAAGCCGTGCCCCTTCAAAACTGTAGACGAGTCATGGCACGGCATTAGGGACTCAGGACCTTGACCGCAGCAGCGGCGAGGCCGAAGTTAAACAGAATCGTGGACCAGTCCTTGAAGCCGCGCACGAACGAACCGCGGTCGGTTTGTTCGGGAACGATGACGGCGTCGCCGGGCATCAAGATCATGCTGTCGAATCCGCCCGACCAGAACGTGGTCGAGGCATCCTTATTGACTACACCACCGTTGGCGCGAACCACAAAAATGCGTCCCTTGTCGGCGTCGCGCGTGGGGCCACCGGCATTCCGCAGATAAGAACTGACGGTCTTGCCGGGCTCGCGCAGAAAGGACCCTTGATTGTAAACATCGCCGATGACCGTGACCGTGGCCGGTAAGTGGGAACGTAGAATTCGTCGCCGTCCTCGAGCGCGATGTCGGGAATGCTGTCGACGGTCGTGTCGTCAGGATGCATGTTCAGGACGATGCGGCCGTCGGGCTGAATGCGTCGCAGAAGGTCGAGGCTGGCGCGCTCCGCCTCAAGATTGGCACGCGCGGAAACCAGCTCAGCGTCGGTGGTCGAGGTGGCCAACATTTGCGCGGCGCGGCGGTTCAGGTCGTGCTCACTTTCGGCGATCATCTGATCGAGCCGTCTCTGTTGCTCGGCACGCACCGACGCGCGACCGAACTGCGCACCGTAGAGGTAGGCCGAGGGAGTGAGTCCTCCGGCTTCGCGGACCATTTCGCGCAGGCGCTCGCCGGGCTTCACGCGATAGACACCCGAGGCACCGAATTCTCCCGTAAGCCGAACAAATTTGGTCTGCTTTAATTCCGGCACGCGCAAGTCGGACTGCGAAAAGATGGTAACGATGTCGCCGGGCAGAAGCGCGACGTTGTTGGCGTTGTCGTGTTCAAGGATCGCCAGGCCGAGATTGAAAGGAATCAACCGGGTGGACAGGTCCTGCGGATCCATGCGCTGCACGACAGCGTAGTCCCAGTTAATGTCGGGCGCATTGCGGCGAACTTCGTTTTGCGCTCCGGAGGGACGCAGCCCCGGGGGCCTGCGATTCCAGCGTGAGCTGGTTCTGCTGTCTTCCAGTAATCGCGGGTGACGAGGAACTCGCGACTGGGAATCAGGTCGCTGATGCGCATGCCTTCGTGCCAGGGATAACGGCCGGGAGCTGGCAACGTTGCCACGCAAGGTGATCGCATTTTCGAAACGTGGCGACAGTGATGTCACGTTGACCAGGTCGCCGTCTTTCACCGGATGCGCGAGACCAGCGGAGTCGAGCGTGACGTCTTCGACACGGCGCGAATTGCGATTGAGAATCTCTTCCACAAGAACTTTGCCGCCATAGGCGGTGTTGGTCAGGCCTCCCGCCAGAGTCGAACACATCGGCCAGCGTGGTTTCCCCCTTCAGCTCGTAAATCGCCGGCGTGTTGACCTGGCCTCCGACGGCAACCTGCGGACCGACGGGAGGAAAGTAGAGCACGTCCTCGGGCTGCAAAAGTACGTCGTGCGACTTATCGCCCTTGATGAGGAGATCGTACAGGTCGAATTCGGTGACGACCTTGGCTCCGCGTTTCAATTGAATGCGACGCATCGAACCGGAAGGCAGCGGACCACCTGAAGCGAAGATGGCGTTGGTGAGCGTGCTAAGAGAACTGACGGTATAGCGGCCGGGCTGGCTGGCCTGGCCGACGACGAAGATGTCGATGGAACGCAGGTCGCCCATGGTGACGGTGAGATCGAAGTTCTGGTAGATGCGGCCGATGTGCGAGGTCAGAAAGCCTTGCAGTTGATCGAACCTGAGACCGGAGACATTCAGCTGTCCAACCTTGGGAATGAAGATGGTGCCGTTGCGGTCAACACGGGCGTGGATGTCGAGATCGATTTGTCCCCATGCGCGGATGAGCAGCTCATCGCCGGGACCAATGACGTAGTTGGAAGTGACCGGAATTCGATCCACTGGCGCAAAGGTCGCGGGCGCGTTAAACAGGCTGGCTCCGTAGATGGGCAGTGGATAACCGAGCGACTGCGCGACAAACTGCTGAAAATCGGTCAGCTCCAACGTCTTCGGCGCAGGCTGCGCGGTGGCGGGGTGCGCGGCCGGGGTTGTTTCAGCCGGAAGTTTGGTCTGCGCTGACGGCGCGGCTTGTGAAGAGGCAGCCGAAGGCGTAGTCGAACTGGATTGCGCCGAGGGAGATACTGCTGCAGGAGGCGCGGGCGCCATGGATTTTGCGCGAACGCGGCGAAAGGCACCCATCCCGCCAAGAGCAAAACCGAGCACGCTATTAACCGCGATCGGAGAACCAGTATCCGCACAAATCCCTTCGGGCCACACATGTCTTTTGGCAATAGGGTAACACTCCATTCATGCGAAGCGGACGGCGACGAATCCAGTAGCCGCTAGTGGGCGGAGCGAGCGGGCGCAGCGGCGACGCGTTGCTTGAAACTCCGGTTGGCGCGCGCCATAGCACTTACGTTCGCAACTGATGCACGTAGGTGGGTATATAACACTTATCCTTGACACCCACAAATTCCCGAAAAACCGCAGTAACTTCTTGCACGCGCATTTTGATGCGCCGATAATGGTTGGAAGCCGCGACAAGTTCGTATTCCCGGTATGGCTTGCCGGGCGTGTCGAGTAGCGCGCTGTGTTGGGAAGTAATGCAGCAGCGATTACCGCAAAGTGCACACGGCCGAACCCAGGGATCATCCACGTTCTCGAGTCATATTGCGTAGTCGGAGTTCCCTTTGGGAGTGCATTTATCTAAGAGCCTCCGGACGTTGAACGAAGCGCACTATCGTCACCTGGCTCTGGCCTGGCAAGGTTTCCACGGCCATATTGGGGCTAGATGCGGCGGGTACAGCGTCGGCAAAATTTCTGTACGGATATACGGATAAGGACGCCCCCATTGAAAAAGCTGATGAAGGTGATTTTGTGCATGATGGTATTGTGGCTGGTCGGCAGTGCGATGGCCGTGCCGATTCCCGTTATAATCACGCTTACGGCGTTCAATCACGGCCAGTGGCAGCTTGGCTATCCCTATACAGCCACGATCGACGAATTTGTCGGAGTCCCGGTGATGTGTGACGATTATTTCCACGGAGGCTTTCCCGGCGACACGTGGCAGGCGGAGACCACCCAACTCTCATCTACAGACTATAGCCTGCTGCGTTTTAGCAATTTGCCGAATGCCGTTAACTTGTATAAAGAGGCGGGATGGCTGCTGATGCAAACCGCTGTCACCCCCAGCATTGAGTACACTGGGATCAACCAGGTAGTCTGGTTCCTGTTTGACGCAAACGCTCCACTCACCGACCCCTACGCGGCGTTTTGGCTTGCCGCGGGACAGAACGAGTTGAACTTAGGCTTTCCGGGGGTGGACTTTAGTAAGGTGCTTGTCTTCACTCCACTGCTGAGAATTGATCCCAATCCAAACGGTCCCCAGGAAATGATGTACGTCGAGCTAACGGAGGGCACGCTGACTACAGGCGGCGAAAACGTCCCGAGCACTCCTGAGCCGGGGACGCTGGTGCTGCTGGCCGGGGGTCTGCTGGGTGTCTGGGGCCGTTGGAAACTTGCCTGACGGCGAGACTCCGCTCTCTATCCGCGGGCTGACGCGCACGCCCCGCACAAATGCCGCCCTAAGGGATGGTTGGCGCGAGTGAAGGTCGTTCATGAGTGCGGCGATTGGCGCAAGCCCCATAATTGCCATTGAGATTCGCTGCCCACAACTCATTCAACCGGCATGCCTGACAGGCGCGACTCGCGGCCAGGATTTTGCCGAAAGTAAGCCCCCATTCATGACGATCGTTGCCCAAACGAGGACGGTGGTCCCAGAGCCGGGCAGCCTGCTGCTGTTGGGATCGGGCCTGGTGGGGCTGATCGCTCGTAAGCGGTTGTGGTAATCGCCGCTCGACCCCCGAATGCTGGTTTATAAGATTGCGCTGTACTCGTCTGCACTTCTTTACCATGGCAATTGAACATTGACCGACGGCCCGTGCCCGAGGAATCCTATTGCGGCTGGGAACCTCGGAAAGCCGTTTAGCCGGCAGTATGATTGCGTCCGAAGCGGAGGATTTTGAAGCTCAGTCATTCCAGCGGGATGGGAGCGCGCGGCACGGTGATGCTGGCTGCTGCGCTGGGGTGTGTCCTACTTGGTGGTGCGGCTGATGCCGCAGCGCAGAACACGTACCCAAAAGATGAGGTCTTCGGCGGATACTCTGCGCTGATCCCGAACGGTTGGGGCGATCTGGATTACAAGATCAATACCATTCCAAATGCGTTTGACGCCTCGAACACATACTACCTTCCGAGTGTGCATAACCTTGGACTGCTGATCGACGGCAGCGGACACTTCAAGGGGAGCACCACGCCTCCGAATTTGCAGAACGGATCCAATGACAGCACGGGCGTGGGTTACGCGCTGGGCGGACTTCAATACAAGTTTCATCGCGACAAACTGTCGCCGTTTTTCCGGGGATTCGTAGGCGCGGCGAATATCTCTCCCGATTGCTGCCACGGCACGCAATGGAGTCTTGCGGCGGGCGCAGGCGGCGGACTTGACCTTACCGTAACGCCGCGGATTTCCATCCGGCTCATCCAGGCGGATTACATTTATTCGCACTATAGCCACGAAGTGCCCTATGTCCCAACGCTTACCCAGTTTCAGCAGGACACTGTGGACCCTCATCCAACAGCGTGGAACAGCGTGCGCCTGGCTGCAGGCGTGGTATTCAGCTTCGGCAGCTACTCCACTCCGCAGGCTGGCTCGTGCACCGCATCAGCTTCGCCAAGCGAAGTGAACGCGGGTGAGCCGGTGGCGCTGAGCAGCACGGGCAAGAACTTCACCGCGAAACATTCGCTGACTTATAGCTGGACAACCACGGGCGGCAAGCTGTCGAGCGCAACGACGGAGGCGTCGCAAGTGGATACGTCGGGCCTGGCGCCGGGAAGCTATTCGGTGACGTCATCGGTCGGTGATCCGAAAGCGAAGAAGATGAATGGGGCGACGTGTACGACGACGTTTGTCGTGAAGATACCTCCGCCGATGCATCCACCGGTGGTGACATGTTCGATCAATCCGGCGATGATCGATGTGGGACAGTCCGCAACAGTGACGATGAGGGCCACGAGTCCTGACGGAAGGCCGCTGACTTATGCATGGACGTCAACGGGCGGCCAGCTGACGGGCAATGGGACTACGGCGACGGTGGTCGCGGGCAAGAGCGACGCGGGCAATACCATCACGGTAACGGGAACAGCGACTGACGACCGCACCTTGAGCGCAAACTGTTCCACGCAAGTCAGCATTCCGAAGCTCCCCGAACCGTGCGTGAAGATACTGGATTGGGGCGAGTGTAGGTTTGACAAGGACCCGCGGCGACCGGCTCGCGTGGATAACGATTGCAAGGACGTCCTCGACAAGCTCGCACTGAGTGTGCAGCAGGCGCCGGGCGGGAAACTGGTGATCGTCGGCTACTCCGACCCGAAGGAAGCGGCCAAGTATCCGAACATGGGCGCGCAGCGGGCGGAAAACGCGGCGTACTACCTGACCACCGATGGGTCGAACAAGATTGATGCGGGGCGTCTGGAAGCGCACCAGGGTGGCACGCAGGGGCAGACCACTCACTTCTACTTTGTGCCGGACGGCAAGGTTTGCGAGGGCCAGGTCGACTTGGGAACTGCAGTGGATGAAGCCAAAGTGAAGGGACAGACGCGAGCCCTGCCGCAACACAAGGCAACAGCGGCTACGCCTCCGACACAGTAAGACCGTGATGTGGAGGAAAAGATTGGTGGACCTGAGCGGGATCGAACCGCTGGCCTCCTCGTTGCGAACGAGGCGCTCTCCCAGCTGAGCTACAGGCCCACGTAGAAGGGGAAACGGGCGGTGAGGCCTCGCTTCCTGTGTTCATTATACAAGTATGCGCGGCTTGGTGAGTACCAGGCTGTCATCCCGCGCGCCCATACTCATCGAGTGCGGAGGCGAGACGCTCAAAGGCCGTGCGCGTCATCTCGGTGTCGCCGCCGATGCCGACACGAAAATGGTGCGGCATGTCGAAGAAATGGCCGGGCACGGCACTGGTCTCGTACTTTTCACGCAGCAACCGCAGAAAATCGTCAACCCTTCCCGATCGCAACTTGGGAAAGACGATCGTCCCGTGGTGCGGGCGGTGGAATTCAAGGTCCGTCCGGGAATCCAGAAAATCATTCATCGTTTTACGGTTGGTGTCGAGCAGTAGCTTGGCGCGAGCGGCGACCTTATCCAGATTGTCGAGCGCAATGACGCTGATCACCTCGGCGGGATGTGCAGGCGTGGCGGCAAAAAGATCGTTGATGCGCCACATCCGCTCGGCGAGTTCAGGGCTGGCGAGCACCCATCCGCAACGCACACCACTCAGCCCGAAGGCCTTGGTCAGACTGCTGGTGACGAGAAAATGCTCGCCGAATCCAGATGCTGGGCGAGGACGATGCCCGTAGAACGTTTCCAGATAAACCTCGTCGACCAGCACGCGCGCGCCGTGGGCTTTGGCGATTTCGCCGACGGCGCGAATGGTGGCTTCGTCCGCATACGCTCCACTGGGGTTGTGCAAGTTGGTGAGAATGATGAGCCGGGTGCGCGGCGTGATGTTGCGCTCAACTTCGGCGGGATCGATGCGGAAACCATCTTCGAATCGGCGCTCAAAGCGGCGGAGGTCAGCGCCGAGGAAGAGAGCGGTCGACTCCAACAACTCGTAAGTCGGATGCTCGATGAGCACTTCATCGCCGGGATCGAAAGTAGCGGCCATGGCGAGATGGTTCGACATCGACGTGCCCGCCGACGTAACGACACAATCGGGCGAGACGCCGTTATAGGTGGCGATGCGCTCGATGAGCGGGAAATATCCGTACTTGTCGCCATGCACGTTGGGGCCGTTGATCTCGAGGTCTTCCATGCGGACGGGAAGCTCGGAGAGCGGGTAGCTCATGATTCCGCTGGTGGCCAGGTTGTACTTGGCGGCGGAACGCAGCTTGGCGAACTCCATGTACGGCGAACGCATGTGGGAGCGTGGTGGCATTCGTGGTCTACTCCATTCGTTTCTTGCGATACGCCCAGAATGCATACACCGGCACGCCGAGCGCAAGTATGACCATTCCCAGCAGAGTGTTGGCTGGGTATTTGTAGATGGTATTAATTACGACCAGCCAGCAGCTGACCACGAATAACGCGGTGGTGTAAGGGTGCCCGGGGACGCGGTAGCCATAGTCCTCAGATCGATTACGACCCAGGCGCGCTTCGCGGTGGCGAAATACAAAGATACTGGCGCCGGTGAGTCCGAAGAAGATGAAATCCATGGAGACGACGTAGTTGAGAATTTTCTCGTAGCTGCCGGAGAGCGCAATGACCAGTGTCAATGCGCTTTGCAGAATGATGGCCACCACCGGCACATGGGTCTTGGCATCGATGCGCGCAACGGCGCGGAAGAACAGTCCGTCGCGCGCCATGGCGAAATAAACGCGCGGCGCGGTGAGCACGGACTGGCTGAGAAAGCCGAGGGTCGAGACTGCGATTCCCAAAGCGATGAGTCGCGCAGCCGGTATTGCCCATCGCCATGCGCATGACCGACGACGCTGGCACAGTGCTTTCCGCCAGACCTGCCGCGCCCAGAGCGCGTACGCAGACGAAGTTCACTCCGAGATAGAGAGCGATCACTCCCGCTACTCCCATCAGCAATGCTCGCGACAGGTTGCGCGTCGGGTCCTTAATTTCCGCAGCGATGAAGTTGGCAGTCTGCCAGCCTCCGAAGGCAAACAGCACAGGAACCATCGCAGCGCCCATTGAAGTAACAAGATCGAGCGACGGCGGACGATCGAGGACAGGATGCGTGACCGGAAAGGGCGAACGGATGAGGAATAGTCCGGCAAAGATGAGCGTCGCAATGGCGCCGATCTTCAACAGCATCAGAATGCTCTGCACCCGACTGCCGGCGCGCACGCCGAGGCAGTTCACGAGGGTCAGCAGGACGATGGTCACGACGGCGACGAGGCGTTCGGAGACGGGCCAGTTCGTCAGCTCGAGAAAATAGCGTGCGAAGGTGACCGTCACCGCGGCCATGCCTCCGGTTTGGATCACGAGCAGCAGAACCCATCCGTAGAGAAAGCCCGCAATCGGGTGAAATGCGTCGCGCAGATAGGCATATTGGCCGCCGACATCGGGCATGCGCGCCGCGAGTTCGGCATAAACGAATGCGCCGAGAAGAGCGACGACGCCTCCGGCGGTCCATGCGGCGAGGATCAACACCGGCGTGTGAACCGCGCGGGCGACAACGTAAGGATTGATGAAGATGCCCGCGCCGACGATGCCGCCCATCACGATCATGGTGGCGTCGAAGAGGCCGACCTGGCGCAGAAGTTGGGCGGAAGCGTGCGCGGGCGGCGCGGAGGTGGCTGTCGGTTCGGAAGTCATTCTTTCAGTCGGCTGTGCGAATGTAACATGGACTGACGGCGACGCCGGATCGCGACAAACTCACAGTGACGATGCGGCTCGGCGCAGGCGATCGAGCACCGCTTCCCACTCGGCGCCTGGGCCGGGAGTGTCGACGGCGATCCAGTCGTAACCGCGAGCGTCGAGTGCATGCAGGATGCTGTAGAGGCGGGCCGCGTACTCCGCAGCTGTGTCGGGCATGACGATGACTTCGGTTACCTGTTCATGCGGCGGACAGCGGAGTTGGAGATAGGCGCCGGTTCCCTTCGCTGGAACGTGGCCGTCACGCACCAGGAATAACGGCGTGCGCGGACTGTAGTGGCGGGGATGCATTCCTGGAGATGGATGGGCCCCTTCGCTCGCCGGTTCGGCGCTGGCGATTTCGCCAATCACTGCTTCTATCTGCTGACGCGAGATGCCACCGGGACGCAGCAAGACAGGCACGTCCTCCACGAGAGACAGTACGGTGGACTCGATTCCGACGGTGCACGGACCACCGTCAAGGATGAAATCCACGCGATCACCGAGTGCTTGCCGCACGTGTTCGGCGGTGGTGGGCGAAACCTGCGCGAAGCGATTGGCGCTGGGGGCTGCGACGGGTATCTGCGCCGCCGCGATGAGAGCCAGCGCGACAGGATGAGCGGGCATGCGTACGCCGACGGTCGGCAGGCCAGCGGTAACGATGTCGGGAACAGCAGGTGTTTTCGGAAGGACAAACGTGAGCGGCCCGGGCCAGAACTTTTCAGCCAGCACTCGGGCTTTCTCCGGCCATGCAGCGGCGACTTTTGTCGCCATATCGTAATCGCTAACGTGCACGATCACCGGGCTCGTGTTGGGTCTTCCCTTTACCTCGAAGATGCGCGCGACAGCGACGGCGTCGAGCGCGTTGGCGCCCAGGCCGTAGACCGTTTCAGTAGGAAACGCGACGAGCTTACCGCTGCGGAGAAGCTCGGCTGCGTGGGTGATTGCGTCGGTCGATGGCGGATTGAACTGATTGGACTTCACGAATTGGCACCCATTCGATTATCTCGTGCGGCCATTCGAAGGGTCAGGCGAATCGGCAGAATCAACATCGATGTGGAGACCTGAACTCGCAGGGATTCCCGGAGGATAGCAGTTGCCGTCGGGCGCATAGGTTTGGCGGCAAGCGCTGGTCAACTCAGGACGGCGTGGTGATTGCGCATACTGCCAGACCTCGGCAAATGCGACTCCACTCGCGGTCGGTCGCGGCGGCGAGCCGGGAAAAACGCAGCCCGGCGACGGCCCGCATTGATCGTTGCTGACGAAGAAGTGGATTTCGCGGCCAGCGGCATTGTCGCGAATGTCGTTCGCGGTGACCACGGAGACCTTAGTCGACTCGTGAACCGCAATGCCCGAACAATATATACCTGCGCGATAGCCGCCTTTGACCACGCCGTCGACGAAGGCGTGAATGTAAGCACGCTGTTCGGGAAGCATGCGGCCTCCCTGCTCTTGATCGAGAAAGAGGATAGCGTTCTTCGGAAAGCCATCTGCAGTCGCAGCGTGCATCGCTGATGCCGCGTCGCGCGTACCGACCGCTGCCGCATTGCCCGAGGCTTTCAGTTCTTTGTACTCACGGCCATTGAAGAGCAGCAGGAATCCGTAGCCCATGGACTGCAACTGAGACCGCTTCCCTTTCCACGTGTTGTGGTCCTCGCCGGGAGGATTGTTGAGCCAGTATCCGGTGAAGGCGAAGGTCTTGCTCAAGGACTGCATGGCAGCATCGCCGGGATAGTCGTTGCGATCGAGACCGAGGTAGGTCTGGGCGAAGAGCGCTGATGTGCACATGAGGACAAATAGGATTGTGGCGCGGAGTGCGACCATACAACGAATATCGCACGGACGAGAGTCTCGCGAAAAACAAAAGCAATTGCGAACAACGCGATCGAAATTTAGTACGGCCCGATAATTCCGCCGATGTTACGTGACTTGGGCAGCTCGATCGCGGGTGGATTGACTCCCCAATAGTCGGCGAACGTGTCGAGATACTTGTAGCCCGAGCCGGTGTTGAACAGCACGACCTCGTCGCTTTGTTTCAGGAATCCACTCTTCAGCAGCTCGAGATACGCAGCCATGGCCGCTCCGCCTTCGGGTGCGGCAAAGATGCCTTCGTTCGCGGCAAGGTCTTTGACTCCGGCCATGATCGCGTCATCATCGACAGCTATTGCAGTGCCCCCGCTCTGGCGAATGATGTCGAGAATGATGAAGTCGCCGTAGGCTTTGGGAACGCGCAGTCCGGCCGCCAGGGTGTGGGCGTCGGGCCACATCTCCGACGCTTGTTTTTCTTCATGTAACGCTTTAATGATTGGCGCGCAGCCGCTGGCCTGAATGCAGATCATCTTCGGTCGCTTTCCAGCCTTAATCCAGCCCAGCTGCTCCATTTCGTCGAAAGCTTTCCACATCCCGATGAGGCCGACGCCGCCGCCCGTCGGATAAAGGATAGCGTCGGGCAGGCGCCAGCCAAGTTGCTCGGCGACTTCGTAACCCATGGTCTTCTTACCTTCAACGCGGAAAGGTTCTTTGAGCGTCGAGACGTCGAACCAGCCTTCTTTATCTTTGCGCTCGGCGACCATGCGTCCGCAATCGCTGATCAAGCCGTCAACCAGCGTGAGGTGGGCGCCGCTGGCTTCGACTTCCAGACGATTGGCGAGCGGGACATCTTTGGGCATGAAGACGTAAGCTTCGAGGCCGGCTGCGGCGGAGTACGCCGCGAGCGCGCCACCGGCATTGCCGGCGGAAGGCGCGGCAAGCTTCTTCAGTCCGTAATGGCGCGCCATGGTGAGGGCCGCGCTCATGCCACGAGCTTTGAAGGACCCGGTAGGGTTTAAGCCCTCGTCCTTTATCAATAGGCGCGAATATTTGCGGCTGCCCAACATCGGCGTCAGGCCTTCGCCGAGCGTAATGGGTTCCGCGTCGGGTAGAACCGCGGAGTAGCGCCACATGCTCGACGGTCCCGCGGCGACCGATTGGCGCGGCGAGCTCTCGCGAATTGCTGCGAGATCGTAACGCACATAGAGCGGTCCGCCATCTTTCGGACAGACGTTACGCGCGACTTCGGCGGTGAGATGATCGCCACATTTGGAGCATTCGAAATAAAGTATTTTGGCCATGATGTGTAATCCAGGAAACCTCGCAGTGTAGCACCGAAAGCAGTTGTCAGTTGTCCGTTACCAGTTGTCAGTAAGAACAAAAGCAACCGGTGATTTCGCGGAAGACGCTCACAAGGCTGGCTGGTATAGACTTTTTCTTCGATGAGCGAACCGACCACTCCGTTGATGCGGCAGTACGCTGCGATCAAGAAAGAGCATCCCAGCGCGCTGCTGTTCTTTCGCCTCGGAGACTTCTACGAGCTGTTTTTTGAGGACGCCGTTGTGGCGGCCAAAGAACTGCAAATAACACTGACCTCGCGTAACAAGGAAAAAGGCATCGCGATTCCGATGTGCGGAGTTCCCTACCACGCAGCGGAGGGTTACATCGGGAAGCTCATTCGCAAGGGATTCAAGGTGGCCATTTGCGAGCAGATGGAAGACCCGCGGCTGGCCAAAACGCTAGTGAAGCGTGAAGTAACGCGGGTAGTCACGCCGGGGACGGCTGCCGACGCGCAACTGAGCGCGGAGGAAAACAACTTTCTGGCGTGTGTCGCGCGCTGCAAAGATGTGTTCGGGTTCGCCGCGCTCGACCTCTCGACGGGCGAGTTTCGCGCTACCGAGTTTAGTGGCGGCGATGCAGAACGACGAGTAGCGGAAGAACTGCTGGTGCTGCGTCCACGCGAAGTTCTGTACGCTGCGGCGATGCCGCTATTCGATCAGCCGCGACAACAGTCGGTGGTTGCACAACCGGCTGCAGCGCCGCGAGTCGCCAGCCTCGAGAATGCGACCTGGGCGGAGACTCCGCTGGAAGACTGGGTGTTCGCGCCGGATTACGCGATTCCGCAGGTCGAGAACCACTTCGGGGTGTTGTCGCTCGAAGGCTTTGGACTTGCCAACCGTTCGACGGCAGCTACGGCGGCGGGCGCGATCCTGCACTATATTCGTTCGACGCAGCGTGGCTCGCTCGATCACGTCGATCGTATCGGGTACTACGAGCGACAGGATTGCCTGGTGCTCGACGCGGTGACGGTGCGCAATCTCGAGCTGATTGAGCCGCTATTTTCAGGCAGCGGCGACGCGCTGACGCTGTTCCGTTCGCTCGACTGCACGGTCACGCCGATGGGCAAGCGGCTGCTGCGAGCGTGGATGCTGCGACCATCCATCGATCACAAGCAGATCGCGAGTCGTCTGGATGCTGTCGAAGCGATGGTCAAAGACCTGGTCACGCGTGAGGAGTTGCGCCGCTCGATGGAGGGCATCCTCGACCTTGAGCGTCTGCTGAGCCGGGTAACGCTCGAGGCGGCGAATCCGCGTGACTTACTGGCGCTGGCGGCGTCGTTTGCGAAATTGCCTGCAGTTCGTGCAACTCTCCGTCGGTTTGACGCCGCAAGGCTGCAAGAGTTGCATGCCCAATGCGACGAACTGGCTGACTTGCGCGAGCGCATTACCTCGACGCTGGAAGATGAGCCACCACTAACCTTGACTGATGGTGGAGTGATTCGAGCTGGCGTGGACGCTGCGCTCGATGAACTGCGCAATCTCAGCCGCAACAGCAAGCAATACATTGCCGAGATCGAGCAGCGCGAGCGCGCACGTACCGGGATTGGCTCGCTCAAGGTCAAATTCAACAACGTGTTTGGCTATTACCTGGAGATTTCCAAGGCTAATCTTCATCACGCTCCGCCGGATTACGAACGCAAGCAGACGCTGGTCAACGCCGAGCGCTTCACCACTCCAGAGCTGAAAGAGTACGAAGCGAAGGTGCTGGACGCGCAGGAAAAGATGGTTGAGATTGAGCGGCGGCTATTTACAGAATTGCGAACAGGAATAGCCGCCGAGTCGCGACGCATTCGGCAAACGGCGCTGGCGCTGGCGGAAATCGATGTCTTGACGAGCTTCGCAACGCAGGCCGCTAACCGAAACTATTGCCGTCCGCGATTGGACGATTCGAGCGACATCGAGATAGTCGATGGCCGGCATCCGGTGATCGAACAGCAGGATTTGTCGGGCGTTGCCGATCGGTTCGTGTCGAATGATCTCTACCTGAACGGTACAACCAACGCAGTGCTCATCATCACCGGGCCGAACATGGGAGGCAAGTCTACCTACCTGCGGCAGGCTGCGCTGATTGTGCTGATGGCGCAGATGGGGTCATTTGTTCCTGCTCGTTCGGCAAGGCTGGGATTGGTAGACCGCATCTTCACCCGCATCGGCGCGTCCGACAACCTGGCGCGCGGACGCTCGACGTTCATGGTCGAGATGACGGAGACGGCAGCCATTTTGAACACGGCCACGCCACGCTCACTGATTTTGCTTGACGAGGTCGGGCGCGGGACGTCAACGTATGACGGCCTTGCCATCGCTTGGGCAGCGATTGAGTACATTCACGCCAACACGCGGGCCAAGACGCTGTTTGCCACGCACTATCACGAACTCACGGAGTTGGCCGAGCGCTTGAGCGGCGTGAAGAATTTCCATGTGACGGTGAAAGAAAGTGGAGGCGGCATTGTTTTCCTGCGCAAAGTTACCGAAGGTGCTGCCGACAAGAGCTACGGAATTGAAGTGGCGAAGCTCGCTGGACTCCCGGCGGACGTCGTTCATCGCGCGCGCGAAGTGCTGGCCGAGCATGAAACCGCAGAGCGGAACGCTGTGACCCATCTGGCTAAGGACGATGCGAAGGCCCAGGGACCAATGCAGTTGACGATTTTCACGCCGCTCTCGCAGAAGATCGTGGACCGCATCAAGGAGACGGACCTGAACTCCATCAGCCCCTTGGAAGCGTTGAACTTGCTGCATGAGTTGAAGAAACAAGTGGACTGACCCGAACCTCATTGCACACTGAAACGGCGCCTGCGGGCGCGATACACTCGACATAAATCTCCCATGTCCACGAAATCCAGTTCCGATCTGCGCGCGCGAGTCGGGCAATTGATGATCATGGGCTTTGACGGCACCGGCGTCTCGACGCGCCTGCGCACCATGCTGGCGACGTTTCAGCCCGGCGGCGTCATCCTTTTTAAGCGCAATATCGCTGAGGCAGCGCAGACGCATGCGCTCCTGCGCGATGCGCAGAAGGCCGTCGCGACGCCAATGTTTCGCAGCGTCGACATGGAGGGCGGCACCGTCGATCGCTTTCGCGATGTCATTGCGCGAATACCTTCGGCGGCGGAGGTCGCCGAGTCGGGATCGACGAAGCTGTTCCGCAAACATGGCAAGCTGATCGGCCAGCAAATACGCGCGCTGGGCTTCAATACAGATTTTGCGCCCTGCGTCGACCTGCGGTTGGACGAGTCGCTGAGCGTATTAGGCTCGCGCACCGTGTCGGCTGATCCGCACGAAGGCGTTCGTTATGCGCGAGAGTTTCTCAGCGGCTTGCAAGACGCGCATGTAATCGGCTGTGGCAAGCACTTCCCTGGCTTGGGCGGCGCGAACCTCGATAGCCACCGCGGTCTTCCGTCGATCGACAGAAGCTGGGATGCCGTGTGGAACCACGACCTGGTTCCCTATCGCGAGATGCGCAAGGAGTTTCCCTTCGTGATGGTGGCACACGTCGCGTATTCCAAGATTACGGGCAACGCGACTCCCGCATCACTCTCGAAAGAATGGATCGAGGGGGTCCTGCGAAAGCGAATCGGCTATCGTGGGCTGGTGATTTCCGACGATCTCGACATGGGCGGCGTGCTGAACGGAGCGTCGATCGAAGAGGCAGCGGTGGAGACTCTGCTGGCCGGCTCCGATATGTTTCTCGTCTGCCAGAAAGAAGAACACGTTTGGCGGGCATGGGAGGCTGTGTTCATGCGGGCGGAAGCCGACAAACAGTTCTCCAAGCTGGTGGCCGAGAAGGCGCGACGCGTGACCGCGTTCAAGACGAAGTCGGCCGAGGTTGCTGCGAGAATGACTGCGACACCCACCGCTAAGACTGTCGAGACACTGCGCCGCCGGGTGTGGGAGTTCAGGAAGAGTTGCGGCTCAGCAAGACACAGATGCCGCCGCGCTGCGAGGTCACCCGATGATCGTCGCCGGCGTAATGAGCGGCACTTCGGCCGACGGCATCAATGTCGCGATGGTGCGCATTCAGGGACGCGGCTTCCGCTCGCGCCTGGAGTTGCTGGCCCACTACGAGTTTCCGTACCCCGCCGATGTGCGGCAAGCGCCGTTCTGGCCGCCATGAACGCCGTCATCGGCCAGCGTCGCCGATCTCGCGCGACTGAACTTCGTACTTGGCGAACTCTATGCCGAGGCGGTCCGCGCAGCGCAGCGGCGAGCGCGGCTGGAGTGCGAACTGGTCGGCTGTCACGGCCAGACTCTCTATCACCAGGGCACACGCAGGCAACTATTCTCGGCCGTGCGGTTGCGTGCACTTGGCAGACGGGCGAAGGCGCAGTGGTCGCCGCAAAGCTCGGCGTGCCGGTCGTGTCGGACTTCCGTCCCGCCGACATGGCAGCGGGCGGAAAGGGCGCTCCGCTGGTTCCGTTCCTCGACTACGTGCTCTTCCGGCATCGGCGCTATGGACGCATTGTGCAGAACATCGGCGGCATCGGCAACCTGACGGCGATTCCGCCGCGCGCAACGCCCGGAAAATGTTTTCGCCTTCGACACCGGCCCGGGCAACATGGTGATCGATGCCGTGGCCGAGCGTCTGTTCGACCGCCGTTCGATCGCAATGGCGGCTCGCCGCGCGGGGCGAGCCGATCGAGCGTGTTATTGCGGCAGATGTTGCGGCATTCGTTCTTTCGGCAGAAGCCGCCGAAGACCGCCGGCCGCGAACAATTTGGCCGCGAGTTCGTGCGCGAGTTCCTGCGACCTGTGCCGCCGCGCCGACGACAACGACATCATCGCGACCGCAACTGCTCTCACTGCGCGATCCATTGGCATCGCGGTTCGCAAGTTCGTGCTGCCGACTGACGCGGCCAACGTTCCGACAAGTCGCGATGGCCCTCGCGCTTTCGCGAGTTCGTCGTCTCCGGCGGCGGGACGCAGAACGCGACCCTGATGCGCATGATCCGCGAAGAACTCGCGCCGCTGAAGATGCGCGTGCGCACCAGCGACGATTTTGGCATGCCCTCCGAGGCGAAGGAAGCCGTGGCCTTCGCGCTGCTGGCCTATCAGACGTGGCGGCGCATGCCGTCGAATGTTCCTTCGGCCACCGGGGCGGAGCGGCCGGCGATCCTCGGCAAAGTAAGCTATGCGTGAGCAACCTGCGCAAGACTAGGGGCGACTCAGTCGATCGCTGGCGATCGTCCTCGGATGACCCTCAAGACCTGCCAACGCTGTTGCCGATGACTCAGCATTGTCGTCTGAGCGCCGTGCCTCATGCGCAGTCGAGTCGCTGCCGGATCTGGCTCTTGCTTCTGCTTCTCGCCGCTTGCGCGCGCAAGCCCGATCCCGAACACGCTGGTCATGATCATCGAGAGCAGCCCCACCAATCTCGATCCCCGGGTCGGGGTGGACGCACAGTCGGAGCGCATTGACGAGCTGCTGTTCGATTCGCTGGTCCGCCGCGACGAGCATTTCAACGCTGAAGCCGTGGCTGGCCGATAGCTGGGAGATTCCCGATCCGCAGACCTATGTCTTCCATCTGCATCACGGCGTGCAGTTTCACGATGGACAGCCGCTGACCGCGCGCGACGTGAAGTGGACTTTCGACTCGCTGATCACGGGCAAAATCCGCAGCTCGAAGACCAGCACCTACAGCACAGGTCGACCATATCGACGCGCCCGACGACTACACCGTCATCTTTCATCTGAAGGAGCCGTTCGCCTCGCTGCTGTGGAACCTGTCGGATGGCGCCATCGGCATCGTGCCCTACGGCAGCGGCGAGGACTTCAACCGGCATCCGATCGGCTCGGGACCATTTCGTTTCGTCAGCGCGCAGCAGGACAAAGAGGTCGTCATCGAGCGCAACCCCGATTATTGGGGCAGCGCCGGCCAAGCTTGAGCGAGTGCGAGTTCAAGGTGATTCCCGATGCGACCACGCGCGCGCTCGAGTTGCGCAAGCACAGCGCCGACGTGGCGATCAACGCGCTGACCGCCGACACCGTGTTGACGCTCCGCAAGCGATCCCGACCTCACGGTCATGGAAGCGCCGGGAACCATCTATGCGTATCTGGCGCTGAACCTGCGCGATCCGATCCTGAAGGATGTTCGCGTGCGCCACGCGATCGCCTACGCCATCGACGTGCAGCCCGATCATTCACTACCTGTTGCGCGACCAGGCGCAGCCGGCGTACAGCGTTCTGCCGCCCGCAGCACTGGGCTTATGACGGCGATGTCGACGCAATATCCGCATGATCCGGCAACGGCGCGCGCAAATGCTCGACGACGCAGGCTACTCCGCCAAAGACGGCGTGCGCTTCCACATCACGATGAAGACTTCGACCGAGGAGTCGACCCGTCTGCTGGCGGCGGTGCTGCAACAGCAGTTGCGCGAGGTGGGCATCGCGCTCGACATTCGGAGCTTTGAGTTCGCCACCTTCTTCTGCCGACATCACCAAGGGCGCGTACCAGTTCCATTCCTTGCGCTGGATCGGCGGCAACCAGGACCCCGACATCTTCGAGCACATCTTCGACTCCACCAGCTTTCCGCCCAAGCGCGCCAACCGCACCTTCTACTCCAACCCGCGGGTCGATGAGCTTGATTCGCGAAGGCCGCACCACGCTCGACCAGGAGAAGCGCAAGGCCATCTACGACCGAGATCCAACAGATCCTCGCCGAGGACCTGCCGTACATCAATCTGTGGTATCTCGACAATGTGCTGGTGCACACCAACCGGGTACACGGGATCGACAGTGAGCCCCGCGGGAAATTACGATTTTCTGAGGACCGCGGAGCTCGCTAACTGAGCGCGCCGAAATTCGCTCAAGCTGCGTGTTACCATCGAATTTCAGCAGTAATTCAAGGAAATCCGCGGAGCAGGTTCCTATTGCGCATACTTTTCGTCGGAGACATTTTCGGCCGGCCGGGGCGCGACCATCGTCCATGAGCGCCTGCCCGAATTGCAGAAGCAACACGGCGTCGAACTCACCATCGCCAACGGTGAGAACGCCGCCGGCGGCTTCGGCATCACGCCGCAAATTGCCGAAGAACTCTTCGAGCTTGGGCATCGATGTCATCACCACCGGCAACCACGTCTGGGACAAGCGCGAAATCATCGAGTACATGAACTCGGCCAACGGCAACGAGACTTCGCTGGCGCGGCGGCTGCTGCGGCCGGCGAATTATCCGGCGGGATCGCCGGGTTCGGCTGGTACCAGGGACGCACGCGCAGCGGCGTGGCTTACGCGCGTCATCAATCTGCAAGGCCGGGTGTTCATGGCCAACAACGACGATCCCGTTCCGCGTCGCGGATGAACTGCTGAAGCAGATCACCGCCAAAGTCATCCTGGTGGACTTGCATGCCGAGGCCACGTCGGAGAAGCTCGCGCTGGGCTGGTATCTGGAAGGGCGCGTGACCGCGGTGCTGGGCACGCACACTCACGTTCCGACCGCCGACGAGCAGGTACTGCCGCGGGGCACGGCGGTGCAGACCGACGTCGGCATGACCGGCCCGTACGAAGGCGTTATCGGTGTGCAGAAGGAGCAGATCGTGCAGCGCTTTCTCACCAATATGCCGTCGCGCTTTGAGCCCGCGACGACGACGTGCGCCTGTGCGCGACGCTCATCGATTGCGACGCCGAGACGGGACGCGCGAGCAGCATCGAGCGAATCATGCTGAGGCAGCAATGAGTAATTAGCCGTTAGCCTTTAGCTCTTCAGCTATGTGTGTCGCAAAGACTTTTCCGCCTCGACTCGAGACTGGAGCATCGCTCAAGGTGCGAAGTCTGAAACGCATCACTAAAGGCTAAGAGCTAATTGCTTGCTGGCTTGCTTCCTCATGTCCCACTCCGACGAACTCTGGATGGAAGAAGCTCTACGCGAGGCGCAACGCGCGCTCGGCGCTGGGCGAGGTGCCAGTCGGCGCGGTCGTCGTGTGCAGACGGCCAGATCGTGGGCGCGGCTGCAACCGTCCAGTCACCAGCAACGATCCGACGGCGCATGCCGAAATACATCGCCTTGCGCGAAGCCGGAAGGCCGTCGCAACTATCGCCTGCTCGACTGCGATCTTTACGTCACCGTCGAACCTTGTGCGATGTGTGCGGGCGCCATTACGCATGCACGTATCCGGCGGCTGATCTACGGCGCCGAAGATCCCGAAGGCGGGCGCAGTCCACTCCATGCTGCAGGTGCTGAACCATCCCAAGCTGAACCACCAGGTCGAGGTGACCGGCGGAGTGCTGGCCGCGCGCTGCATGGACCTGCTGCAGACCTTCTTCCGCAACAAGCGATAGGCTGCCCGTCTCGCTGCGTTTCGTTAAACTGAAAGGGCTGGCAAGTCCTGCTGGCTCCAATGGTGCGAAGAGGTGCGTAGCGGTTGAAACCATCCGCCTCGAAAGCGGCCGGAATCCTTTGGACGGGAGCAGGACCAACCCGGGGTCAAGCGAATCCTTGGGCAGGTTGACACGATGCTGGCCAAGTACATTCCCGCTCGGCTCACCCTGGCCGTACTCTCCTTGGCGTTTTACAGCGTCACCTTGCTGATTCTGGGCTTTCCATATGCGATCGCACTGGGACACCGCGACCCAGACCTTCCATGCCAACCAGGCAATCGTAGAAGCCGACCAGGCGAACGTCCGCCAGTTGGAGACACTGCAATGTTTTGGAAAGATTTACACTCCCTTTGATGGCATCATCACCGCCCGTAACACCGATATTGGCAACCTGATCGATTCCGGCAGTAGCGGTGGAGTGAAAACTGATCTCTTTCATATCGCCCAGCCGGACACGTTGCGCGTATATGTCGATGTCCCGGAATCCTACGCGCCATCGGTCAAGATCGGATTGATTGCTGACCTCTCTTTGGCTGAGTTTCCGGGGCGCACTTTTCAAGGGAAGGTCGTACGTACGTCCGAGGCAATCAATATGACGACCCGCACCTTGCAAGTCGAAATAGACGTCGACAATCCTTCCGGCACCCTGCTTACGGGATCTTATGCCGAAGTGAAAATGAAGGTGCCAGAAGTGAATTCCACTTATCTGCTGCCGGTTGAAACCCTCAGCTTCCGTTCCCAGAACTTGCTGGTCTCAGTCGTGAAAGCAGCGTGCCAACAACGTCTACGACGGCTTCGGCCTGGCGGTTGCCGCCTAATCCCTCACCGACTTCAGTCAGCGGGGGATCTGCTTTTCCTGGCCACTAGGCACTGGCCACCAGCCGCTGACGACGTGTGGCGAGATGGAAGAGACGGCCATGGTGCTGCGCGCCGCCGCGAAAGAAACGCAGGAAGCCGAGTGGGAAGCGTGGGTGGTGAAGAACGTGGGGAAGAAAGAGCAGGCGCGCACGCAGGTCGATAATGCAGCGCCTCGGGCGCGGAACAAGAGAGCCCAGCGCTTTCAGCGCTGGGAAAGTGTTGGTCAAGAATCCGAGTGCCCCGGGCACGGCATATGCGACTCATCCGAAAATGTATGGATCGTCGCCCAGTAAAAGCAGCCATTGGCAATTGTGGGAATCGAGCACCCGCTCTTATCACATGCGTCCGTGATCTACGTCCTTGCTACTGAGCGCCGCTGTACCTACACTCCTCCACGTAAGGATGAGGGAGAGCTGTCGTCCACGTAGACGGCGGCCAGACAATTACCCACATCCTCAGTAGGTGGTTCGACCTGTGATCGGTCCTGTCGGTTCTCGATTTTCTGCCGATCTCCCCGCCAACCTCCCCGTTCGCCTCCAAAATCTTCCTCCTAAGTCCTTATTCCGCCATATTTTGCCCGCAACTCCCTTGTTTCCGATATTTTGCACCACAAATGCATCGTATCTTCATGAAAACAAAGATTCGAGGGGGAGGGGGGAACCCAACTGGGTACCCAACGCCCTCCAATTCCCAAATCGGGAATCGCGGAGAGTCGTCCCGAAACACATCGCAGGCCACCGGCAAAATGGAACTACCGACCCGCCACACCAATGCCTTTCCTCCACCACCTGCTAAAATCAGTTCATCCTCGCGGAGAGGTGGCCGAGTGGTTGAAGGCACCTGACTCGAAATCAGACGTACTCGTAAGGGTACCGGGAGTTCGAATCTCCCCCTCTCCGCCAGCTAGTCTCAAGTGCAGAGAAACCTCGCAGATCTATTGCGGAAATCGGTGGAATTGGCCGCAATTCCGCGCGTTTTGTGCCGAAACCGGACTCAGAGAAATTCCCCAACTGGACCCGGAAGGCTAGTTCTGCGGCCCTTTTCTCCGAAGGGCTGACAGTCGGTCCGGTTTCGCGATTCGCAACAGGCGAATGCAATGCGGTCACAAACCGATGGTTCGGCGAATGCGAACTTGACTTGTGCTCCATAACCAAGAACATTTCCCGAATCTCTGGACATGTCGATGAATTCCTCATGGCCGACGATCCAATGGCATTGGTTGCGACGAGTCGACACCTCCAAGCGAATCTGCTGAAGAGAGATTCGAATGAACATCTATGCTCTAAGGAATCATTTTCCACTGTTCAAGGGCCTGCTGTCCGGTCAAAGAGGCAGCGTACCCGTGGATGGTCTCGCCTTTAGGGTTGTGTTGCAGTTCTCCACATGAAAGCTACAAAAAGTGGCAGAGATGCTGATGTCCAAAGATTTGGCCCAATGCCACCATCCAACCGGAAGGAAGAGAATGTCTCCAGGCTCTACGGTAACGTCGGCAATGGAGGCTTCGAGAAACTTTGGAAATCGCTTGGCGTCGATATTTTCTAAATCGACTGCGCTGTAGAACTTCTTCCTCGGGTAAATCTTTGGCAGCTCAAAGGATGGGATCAACTTGAATCGCTTCCGGCCGTAGACTTGCACAAACAGTATCGAATGCTCATCGTGGTGAAGCGGCGTGACAGTGCCCTTCGGTCCAAACCATAGCTTTGCGGTGCCCGGTCCTTGGTCCGCCACGTTGATGATTTCCGGCGGTGGCAGAAGATCCTTTCTCAAGCCCGCAAATGCAGGGTTCTCGAAAAAATGGTTCCTGGCCACTAGATAAAAATCGTTCGTTTCGTTCTGTTCGGAGAGCCGGCTGACAAACTCTGCGATGGTCACCGTGCGCGTCGTGCGCCGGAAGTTGGCTTCGTAGTCGGAGACGCCCTCACGATCGGCGGTGATCTGGATGGGAATCGAGCCATAGTTCTCAGCGAAGAATTTCGGCGACCATTTTTGAAGCGCCGGCGATGAATTCGCCATTTCCTTCAGGATGACGGGGCGGTTGAGGCAGTAGTAGTTCTCGTAGAAGTCGTCCCGGGAGATATTCCTTACGACATCTACGATGCCAGCATGTCGTGATTGCCGGTGCAACTCGGAGTATAGGTTCAATAGACCGACGGACGCGAGCGACTCCGACGACGAAAGGACTTCTGCGGCTGAGGCAGGCGTATCTGGATTGACGGCGGCAGGCCGGGCAACATTTCCGGTATGCATTGATGCGGTCCGCCTGACTGCTACTTGCCTCGACGGCCTCGGTTTTCCCAGTTGCGGAAATGGCCCAAAGATTCGGGCATCGAAGTAATCGTCGGGAAGGACTGTTTCCTTCCGCCGGATCCAACCGTTGAGGGTAAATCGTCCATCTTCGAATTGTTCCGAAGGGCAAGTGACGGCCCTGACCTCATGACGGGTGTGCGAACGGAAAAACACGATGGAGTCGTTCTCGGGATCGATCACCGCTGGTCCCGCGTCCGGCTGGTAGATGATCAACTCACCCCCACTGAACTTCTTGGGCTGTCCGTAAAAGTAGTAAACAAAAGTAATGATGCGGGTGGCCGTGTCTCGCGTGCCATTGTCGGTGTGCCACTTATAGTATTCGCCATCGTTGTGGCTGGTGAGTTGAATCTCGAAGGAGCTGATGTCGAACGACGGGACCGCCAGTACGGCCTTCACCTCGGGCAGGCGAAGGCGGATGGCCCGTTCCAGAGTTGCGGCCACGTCGACGAGCTGATTGTCGTAAATGACCGTCGATCTGCGCCAATCGGGATAGTTCTTGCTAGGCGAAGTCTTCGAGCGGGTGAAGTATTCCCGCTTCGACAACGCGATGCGATAGAGCTCCCGATTAAAACTTTCTCCAAGCACGTTGAAGTATTGTCTGTATCTCTGCATAACGGCGCTGACCTCCTTCGCTGGTTGACGCAGCATGAGGCTGTTCCTCCAAGCGTCGACGAAGTGCGCGGGATTGGCGGAGCCGGCGATAGGACTCCAATAGCACAATCGTATCGCCGGCCCGCAATGTTCTTACCGTTCGACTCCCGTGAGAGCGTTGATTCTTCGAGTGATGTGAGTATCGATCACGTCGAGCAACATCGGCGCTTTAATGGAGATGAACCAGTAGAGAATCCAGGGATTCTCACCGAGTACCGCGGCAACGGGACCTGGCAATGGCCCTCCGGGTGGCACTGGGGGCACACCGGGCTCGGGCGGCGTTGGCCCTGGCGGCTCGGGCCCTGCTGGAGGTACACCGGGTTCGGGGGTTCCGCCATCGGGCGGCGCATCTCTCAAGAAGGCCCGCTCAGGCCCGGCGGGAGGAGTGCCGGGTTCAGGTGGTCCGCCGTCGGGCGGCTCATCCCGAAACAGTCGCGACACTTTCCTGAACTCATCTCTAATTTCGCTTCGAAAACTGTCGGGTCCCGCAGGAGGAGGAGCGCCGGGCTCGGGCGTCCCGCCATCGGGCGGCTCATCGCGGAAGATTCTCGACTCTTCTCGGAAGAACTGCCGCGCGGGCCCCGCTGGCGGCGGAGTCCCTGGTTCGGGCGTTCCACCGTCTGGCGGCTCATCTCTGAGTCGCTGGACATTGCTGATATAGCGCTGGATTTCGCCGAGCCGCTCGTTAAACTTCAGGTCCACTAAGCCTTGAAGGACGGTGGCAACTTGCGCGTCGCGAGACTTTGCGACATTCAGTTTTTCGTTGTAAATCCAGTGCGCCACCCAGGAATCCATCCAGGAGACGCCGAACGGTTCGGCAGAGCCGCCGCCGCTACTACTTGGGCTCTGGGGCGTCAGCTCCATCTCCTGGTAAACCTCGTACAGAAAGCCGGGAGATTCCCGAAGATCGATCACTGGGCCGTATTTGTCGATGAGCCTCTGGTGCAAGTCTTTGCGGTTCATGATTTCTCCTTGCAATTGCGAAGGACGATGCCTCGCGGTTAGTGGAATATCTCGGCTACATCTGTCGCGCGATTTCCAGTGTTGTGGAGCGGCCAGCGGACAACCCTTGTTCGAAAGACTCTAGCATTCCCTGGAAGCGCCAGCCACCGTAGCGCCCAATCTGGCTGATGCCGGCTTCTGCGAGGCGGTGAATGGCTTGCTGCGCCCAGGTTGATCCGCGTCTCGACCAGGTGTAGGCGGGATCGGTGAATGTCCAGCTAATAACAATCGGTTCGGAGATTACGCCCCAGTCTTTCAATTCCTCCACGATGGCTGACGAAACTGAAGACTGTTCTTCCAGACCAGGTGGCGATACTGAAGAGAAGCTCCGCTCGGCATAGATACTGACAATGTTCGGACGGTTCCGGTAGTTTATCGGCAGAAATGACGAGTCAACATGATTGTAGAAACCGAAGCGATGCATTCCCGACGACGACGAAGGAAGATAGATCCATTGGTAAGGCGAGAAGTCGCAGGGGCCCTTGACAGCGCCGATGTTGACGACCAGCACCGCTGTGGCCGGATCAGGCTGACAGCCGCCAGTGATTTCGCAAAGCCTCATCATGTGGTTCAGCGGAATGGTTGAGATGAGTTGATCGTATGGCACGCACGTACCGTTGGCAAAGTGGACCTGCCGGTGGTCGGTATCGATGCCGGACACCGCATGGTCGAAGTATGTGGTGCACTCTGTACTTATTTTACGGATGAGGTAGTCCAGTCCGTCGCCGGGATAGTAGAAAACCCTGTTGTAGCCTCTATCGTCGGTGTTCCCGGATGCCCCTTGAAGTACTTTTTGGCGGTCAAGCGCACTTTTGTAGGCGTCCTGGGGAGCAATGTCGGAGTAAAATCCCGCGGTGTATCGCTCATTGAAGGGAAAAAAGAACAGCTGGCACAGGGTTGGGCCGAAGTTGTGCAGGAGCCAGTCTTTGAGCGAAGGGGACTCGCCATAGCTGCCCGGCCTGTCGTAACAAATTTCAGCGACGATCTTGTCGCGAAGCGGTTTGTCGAGATAGCGAAGATTGTCTTGCAGCGGAAATGGAACCAGCCGACCGCTCTGCCGGAAATAAACGGCTGCCTGGCGTTCGTATTTCCTGAAGACTGCGAACTTTTCCATTCGGGCGAGCGAGTCGGGCGACACCCCAAACATCCAATGTCCGCCCGCCGGCTCAAAGCGGAAGCATCCAGACACGTCGTGGGCCCGCGGATCGACTGGTTTTCCGGCCGGATCGATGTAGTAGGAATAGCAGACGCCACCGGGCCGGTCAGTGGCTTCGTACGCAGGCAGATGGGACGCAAGAGCGGCCCCCAATCCACTCATGCCGGCGCCGAGAATAATTGTCTTCGCCTCCTGCAACGTCAGCTCCGATTGGCTATGAGCGGCATGCCGATGAATCGTTCGTAGTCAGCAATGGTACGGACTGCGCCGACTCCGTATTTCCCCTCGATACGGTTGTCATAAAGCCCGTACAAGGTCTGGCACGAAACCGCCTCCCGTTCGCGCCAGTTGGCGTGGTCTTCCCAATGGGTGACCCGCGTTTCCCGGTCATAAAGGTGCCAGCCCAGGATCCGATGGGGATGAAAGAGATCGTATCCCCGGGTGAACGCACGCAGCGCGACAGCGACTTCGTCGGCAAAGAAATAGATCGAAGGATCGAACGGCAGTTCACGATTGAAGGCGCCGTCGGCAAATAGAAAGTGCAAGGATGCGAAATGCGCGGGAACCGGTCGGGTGAGCTGACGCCAGTTTGGGATCTCGTGTCCGACGAGCCGGAACAACATGTCATGGTGCCGCTCGCATAGGTGAATCTTCAACAGCATCGTGGTACGGCCCTGAGGATCGTTGCGCGGATCGTAGGGCGGAAGGTATCCGCTCAGGATTGGCTTGGCGACGCCCGAATTACGGAGCTCCTCGAAAATGTGGATGACCTGTTCATCCCAGTTGGGAGTGAATCGATGATGCGAATCGAGCAGAAGGGTGTACTCCTCACCGTTCCATCCGTCTTGGAGGATGTTTCGGGCCCAGTTGCAGCCTTGACTCCGGTTGGCCGGAATCTTAATCAATTCGACGTTGCCGCAGCTTCGCAATTGGCCTTCGAGGTGGGTCTCGTCCTGCCCATATTGCCATGCGACCGCGATGCGAAGGCGATCGGCATTTCGTGCCGTCTGCGTCAAATCTTGCAGAGTGCGCAGCAGCTCACGATCGCGATAGGCGGGTATTTGCACGTAAACGCGCCCGGCACGGCATGGCGAAGCTACCGTTTCTGACCGAACGATCTCCGCATGGCCTTGGCGCTCGTTTCCTCCTTGGCTCATCTCGTCACGACCTCGCGGCATAATCCCTCACTTCCGATGGATTGTAAGTGTAACGCTGAGTGTCAGCTGCCACTACTGGCTGACACGATTAAGTTTCAGGTTTTGCAAGAAATTGGCCTGGAAGGGGTGGCGGGCAGATTTCCCCGAATCGGTCCGGATCTCGAAAAGGCGGTCGAGAATCCATTTGGCCGAAAAATGCTCTGTCACTTGAAATACGGCGCTTGATTTCCCAAAGTCAGCCGAAAAAGGCGCTGGAGAAAACGCAGCAATTAAGGAGAAATCTGCATTCGTAGGCGACCGCTAGTGGAGAGTCTGCGAACATTTCAGACTCTCCGGTAAGGGAGCAGTCAGTATGCGCAAATTTCCAAAAGTCGAGTCGACTCGACACGGAGCGCTATCGCCGATTGATCGCTACGGCTTCGCCTGTGAATAGCCACTGAAAGCGGACTACTCGATTACGTGGACGCGACGACTTCCGTTCTCCGGATCGCTCATTCGGAGGGTGGAATCCGCCTAAGTCGCTGACACACAGGATCTTATGGTATTTAATCAAAGGGTACTGAGAGTTCGAATTCAGTTCCCTCCGCCAGCAAGTCTCAAGTGCAGAGAAACCCTGTGGCTTTCTGTTGGGAATCGCCGAAAAAGCCCGCAATTCCCCGCCATTTCACACTGAAACCGGACTCGGAGAAAGTGTCCTGCTTGAGCTAATAGGCGCGCTGTGAGGCGCTTTTCTCCGAAGGGCTGACAGACGGTCCGGTTTCACGATTCGCATCCGGCGAATGCAATGCGATCAGAATCCGATGGTTCGGCGAATGCGGCTTGACTCTTGTTGTGGCCGTGACCGATTGCGGTGGTGGTTCGCCCAAACTCGCGAATGCTTTGCGATCAGAATCCGAACCGACGCCAAGGAAATTGGTTGGCACTTCCCGCTGGTGTTCTGGGCTCCGCAGGCAGACAGGGCCGTGGTTCCCACTAGCCAGCCAAGGCTTGCCGAAGATATCCTGCGACGTCACTGACGAAGCGATGCACCGATACCTCTGCGATTCGATGGCCGACGATCGCGTTCATGGTTTTTCCCACGGCACCCAACGGTGGCTCGTAAATCCCGGAGAAATCCAACTGTGTTTCTGTCGAGGTCAGCGGGTAGATGGAAAGCTCTCCCTGCATGAGAGGAAATAACCGGGGCAAGTTTGCGGCCTCCCATTCCAAGAGCAATCTGGTGCTGGCGCTCGAAGTGGCATCGGGGATCCTCTCTTCGACGCCTTTGACGAGGATCTTGATGTCAGCCTTCACACCAACGCCAGCAAAATCGACGTGCAGTTCAGCGGCAACCGATTCTGCGCGGTCAGCAGCCGCCTTTGTTGCGGACTGGAAAACTGCGAGTGCATTCTGTTTGAGCGCATCGCGGACACGATCGTAAGGATGATTCACGTAATCGTAGCTGCGAATGTTGCGTCCGGTGCTCATCGACGTGGTGGTTCCGACCGATTAGATCGCCAACTTAGGAGTTGGCAGTCACGCAAACTCTACCACAGTGAGGGCCGAGATCGACCTTGCTGCTATCGTGGGGGACAAGCTGCGCACGATTGCCTGCTTGGGTGGCGGCCCCCCCCCGAAAACGCGGTAACGATTTTGCTTGTATGATGTTTTCCGCTTCAGATGTGATGCTCGGCGGGGTGCTTCTGGCTGGCGGTCGCTGTGATCCAAAGAGTGAGGAGGCTTGATGGCTCAGATTGACGTCCCATTGTCGCGCTCTGGTTTCGGACAGACACGGCGTGTCGACAACTGGTGGGTGCAGCCGGTCGTGGTATTTTTGGTTCTCTCGTCATTTATTGTGTATGCCACATGGGCAGCATTCCAAGGTCAGCACTATCGCTTCGGCCCGTACCTTTCGCCTTTCTACTCGCCGGAGTTGTTCGGCCCTTCTCACAGCTGGTTCGGTCAAATGCCGAACTGGATGCCGCTCTGGGTTACGGCGGCGATGCTCATCCTTTGGGCGCCGGGTGGATTTCGGGTCACCTGTTACTACTACCGAGGGGCTTACTACAAAGCTTTTTGGGCCGATCCACCTTCCTGCACAGTTGGCGAGCCGCGAAAAACCTATCTCGGTGAACGATCTTTTCCATTGATCGTGCAAAACATTCACCGGTATTTCCTTTATCTGGCGGTGGTGTTCCTGGTCATTCTTGCACGCGACGTGTGGGATGCGTTTTGGTTCAACGGGCGATTCGGTATCGGCGTCGGCACTCTGGTCCTGCTGGCTAACCTGGTGCTGTTGAGCTCTTATACATTAGGTTGCCACTCGTTTCGTCATCTGGTCGGTGGCTTTCGCGACCGGCTGGCCGGCGCCCCAACCCGCAAGCGGGTCTATGACTGTGTGAGTTGTCTCAATCGGCGACACATGCTTTTTGCATGGTGCAGCCTCTTCAGCGTGGCATTTGCCGATCTTTACGTGCGCATGTGTTCCATGGGTGTCTGGACGGACTGGAGGATCGTTTAGTGACCGAATACATCGAGCACGAGCACGATGTGGTGATAATTGGGGCCGGAGGGGCGGGGCTGCGCGCTGCTGCCGAAGCGTCGGCCGCCGGCGTGAGAGTCGCGGTCATTACGAAGTCACTCCTAGGCAAAGCACACACCGTGATGGCAGAGGGCGGGATAGCCGCGGCCATGGCGAATGTAGACGACCGGGACAGCTGGCGCGTTCACTTTGCCGACACTATGCGGGGAGGCCAATATCTGAATAACTGGCGCATGGCAGAGCTGCATGCGAAAGAAGCTCCGGCCCGTGTGCGTGAACTCGAAGCGTGGGGTGCCCTTTTTGATCGCACGAGCGATGGGCGCATTCTGCAACGCAATTTTGGCGGGCATCGCTATCCCCGGCTGGCGCATGTTGGAGATCGGACGGGACTGGAGATGATCCGTACGCTGCAAGACCATGGCGTGCATCTCGGCTTAGACGTGTTCATGGAATACACCATCGTAATGCTGCTAAAGGATGGCGGTCGTATCGCGGGAGCGTTTGGCTATGATCGCGAGCGGGGGCGATTTCACTTATTTCGCGCCAAAGCCGTCGTGCTGGCCACGGGAGGGATCGGTAGGGCTTACAAGATCACCAGCAACAGCTGGGAATATACCGGAGATGGTCATGCTCTCGCATACCATGCGGGCGCGTCATTGATGGACATGGAATTTGTACAGTTTCATCCCACGGGGATGATCTGGCCGCCTAGCGTGCGTGGCATTCTCGTCACGGAAGGAGTGCGTGGCGAAGGAGGAGTACTTCGGAACAGAAACAATGAGCGCTTCATGTTCAGTGATATTCCTCCGCTTTATGTAAACCAAACTGCCGATTCCGAGGAAGAAGGCTGGCGCTATACCCAAGGTGATAAGGACGCCAGGCGCCCACCGGAACTGCTAACGCGGGACCACGTGGCCCGCTGCATTCGACGTGAGGTGCGGGAAGGGCGGGGAAGCCCGCACGGCGGCGTGTTTCTCGACATCGCCTGGATTAAGGACAGGATTCCTAACTCGGCCGAATACATCAAGAAGAAGCTTCCCAGCATGTATCACCAGTTCAAGCAATTGGCGGATATCGACATTACCCAGGAGCCGATGGAAGTTGGGCCCACAACCCACTACATGATGGGCGGTATTCGAGTGGAGGCCGATTCTCAAATGTCCGACGTCCTGGGATTGTTTGCCGCGGGAGAGTGCGGAGCCGGTTTGCATGGTGCCAACCGGCTGGGTGGAAATTCGCTTTCCGATCTACTAGTTTTCGGTCAGCGTGCAGGAGAATTCGCGGCGCGATTTGCTAAAGAAAACTCACTGGGCGCGATCAATACTCAAGAACTCGCATCCGCAGAGAAGTGGGCCCTTCGAGCTTTCGAGTGCGATGGCTCGGAGAACCCCTACGCGGTACAGCACAAGCTGCAAGACGTAATGCAGGACCTGGTCGGAATTGTTCGTCAAGAACAGGAGATGCTGCAAGCGCTGGAGCGCATTCGAGAACTGAAAAATGCCAGTGACGCCGTCTGTGTGGACGGGAACCGGGAATACAACGGAGGCTGGCATACCGCGCTTGACTTGCACAACCTGCTGACAGTCTCAGAAATTGTGACGCGCGCCGCTCTGGAAAGGAAGGAAAGCCGGGGAGCTCATTTCCGGGAGGACTTCCCGGCCAAAGACGACCAGTCGGGAAAATTTAATGTCATCGCGCGGAAGGGACCAAATGGAGAGGTGCAGCTCACGCGCGAGCCAATCCCGCCCATGCGGGAGGACTTGCAGCAAATCGTTGAGGAGATGAAGTAATGGCGACGGCAACGTTTCGTATCTGGCGTGGAGAAAAAGGACAGGGAGAGTTCCAGGACTATACGACCGAAGTCTCGGCCGGCATGGTAGTCCTCGACGCCATCCATCAAATCCAGGCGGAACAGGCCGGCGATCTAGCTGTCCGTTGGAATTGCAAGGCGGGGAAGTGCGGTTCGTGTTCCGCCGAAATCAACGGAATGCCGAAATTAATGTGCATGACCCGGTTGAACTCCCTGCCGCTCGACAAGTCTGTAACGGTTGAACCGATGAAGGCTTTTCCTCACATGAAGGACCTGGTCACCGACGTATCGTGGAATTACAAGGTGAAACAGCGGATACCGAAATTCCAACCCCGGAAGCCCGACGCTGAAGATGGTACGTGGCGCATAGCACCCGACGACGTTGAAAGAGTGCAAGAGTTTCGAAAGTGTATCGAGTGTTATCTGTGTCAGGACGTTTGTCACGTATTACGGGACCACCACATGCACGAAGAGTTCATCGGGCCACGATTCCTGGTTTATATAGCGGCTCTTGAGATGCATCCTCTGGACATCGGCGACCGCGTTGAAGAGCTGCGAAAGCAGTACGGCGTCGGCTTGTGCAATATCACTAAGTGCTGCACCAAGGTGTGTCCGGAGGGCATCACAATCACAGACAACGCGATTATTCCACTGAAGGAACGGGTTGTAGATCAATTTTTCGATCCAATCTCAAGATTGTTCCGCGTTTTCAGCAACACGAAAGCATAGGAGGCGTTATGGACTTCGAACTCAAGCCCATCTCAGTACAAAGTATCCCCGAAGCGCTCGCCAAGGCGGAGCGTTATAGGCTTCTAAATGAACCTGTACTGGCAGAAAGCATTTGCCTCGATATTCTGGCCATCGTGCCCGATCACCAGCAGGCGTTAATTTCCCTGCTCCTTGCGCGGACTGATCAGTTCCACTCCAACGTGCAGCCGAAAGGGGCCCAAGAGGTTCTCGCTCGAATTCAAGGAGATTATGAGCAAGCCTACTACGCCGGCGTGATCCGGGAACGTCTGGGAAACGCCCGCATTCGTCTTTGCGATTCCGGGGCTCGTGCCTCCGCATATCACGCTCTGCGGGATGCAATGGCTCACTACGAGAAGGCCATGAATTTTGCCCCGTCCGGAAACGACGACGCGATTCTGCGATGGAACACTTGTGCGCGCATGATCATGCAGAACCCGGAAATTCAGCCGTTGTCTGAAAACGAACAAGAGGGACGGCTTCGCGACGAAGCCGGTTCAAGAATCGCGGACGCTTAACCTCGGTAGGCATTGTTTTCTTCCTATCTCGATTCGCCCCCGAATCTCGACGGCAGCGGGCGACAGGTGACCAAAGATTTCACAACGAGTTTCTTTACACTTCGTCTCTGTTTGATTTCTGAAGGGCTGGCAGACCCAACCATCCAAAATTCCTTAAGTTGTGGCCTCCCCGGTTATGCGCGAAAAAGCAGAAAAACCTGCGTTTCCAGTAAGCGTCCGGCCATGACCGCAGTGACAGATCGGCGTAAGTGTGGGCGGTAAGTGTCCACTTAAAAATAAGTGGACACTTCAGGAGTGCGAAGGTGGCGGGTTGATTTCGTCAGTGCAGATATTCTCTTCGTATGCTTTCGCGATCGCTTGATCGAGGCGGGTCAGCAACTGGAGGAGAGTCTCACCCTTTCGGCGTACGAGCATGGCCATGGTGATGTCTTCGTCGCACGCGGTAGCCACGCATCCGATGGGACGCAACTGTCCCACGGTGATTTCGCCATAGGCAATCAGGTCCGCGATATGGGGCAAACGTAAGGAGTGGTCTTCTGGTTTTCCGGTGGCGTTCTTTTTTACTGCGCCTCGCGGTTTTCGAGTTGCAGGTTTGCGCTGAGGTTCCAAGGTAGCAACTCCTGAATACGACTTATCGGGTGATCGGCGATGCTCCCCAGTACCTCGCGCAGATAAGCTTCCGGGTCGATGCCGTTGAGCTTGGCTGTGCCGATCAAACTGTAGATCGTTGCCGCACGTTCCCCGCCGGAATCCGATCCGGCGAACAGATAGTTCTTTCTTCCTAGAGCGACGGCCCGCAGGGCCCGTTCGGCGGCATTGTTGTCGATCTCGATCTGGCCCTTTTTCGCAGTAGCGCAGCAGTGCACGCCAGCGTCCCAGCGCATAGCGAATCGCTACCGCGATCTCCGACTTGCAGACCAGTTGGACCGGCCTCCGCAAGGAGCACCTCGAAGCCTGCGCTCAACGTGGCAGTGATCTCTTGAAGGGACCTCCCGGCGTGGTCGTGGTCAGCGGCGGTGCGGGAAGGGCCGCCGTGATCTGCGAGCTGATCAAGCGTGGTCTCATCAACCACCTCATTATCGACGAGGTATTGGCGCAAGAATTGGAGAGTGCAAGCGCCCCGACCCGCCAGGCCATACGTTCTTAGTGCGGCGTTGGGTGATATCTATCTTGCAAGAAATCTGCTGTCTGTATTCGTTCGCGGGAGCGAATTGGGGACTGAAGAGAGCCCGTCTTGTCTGGGTGCGCGTCCGGTCCAGTTTGAAGCTCAAGAACTTCTCTGTTTCGCCAAAATGCAGAGCGCTCGCAAAATGAATGCGTTGGGACAAGCCGGCTGATTGATATCGCAACTAAAATCTGCGGCCTGTTTGCCTCCATAGTTCATTCTCTCGGCTGGCTGATAGGTATTTTCCGATCCTGGTCTTTCGGGCGAACTTAGTTCCCTGATAGGCGCCTTAAATTCCAAGATACTCCCTTGAAAATTCCCTGTTCGATTCAGCGCGCAAAATGGCTACTGGTCCGAGAAGTCCGGCAGAATGAGTCGCCTACTGCGATGACAGCCAGATTGGGTCGCCCGAAAATCGCGAAATTCCCTCTATTTTTCCCTGTTAGCAGGGAATCTAGGGCGGAGAAGGGTTCGCAACAGACTGCCTCCTCCGCCATATTTTTCGCGATTTCTAGGTCCCGCTGGAACCAAATCCCTTCGCGCCTCTGACCGCCTCGGTCAACTCATCCTCGACAACCTCACCCGCCAGGAACGGATGCTCCAGCAACTGTGCGATCTTGTCGCCTTTGCGAATTGCATGCGGTTCATCGCCGAGGTTCTCCATCAGGACGATCACTTCGCCGCGATAGCCAGCATCGATGACGCCGGCGTTGCACATCAATCGCTTCTTCGCCATGCCGGAGCGGGTCTTGACGATTCCTCCCGCGGTGGGCGCGAACTCGATGGCAATTCCGGTGTGCACACCCGCGGCCCCATGGGGTGTCAGCGTGATGTCTTCGGCAGAATAAAGATCGTAGCCAATGTCTTCGCCGGGGTGTGCTACTGTGGGCAACACGGCATCGGGTGAGAGTCGTTTCACTTTGAGCATGTCGGTTCATTCTGCCAGATGACACACAACTCCGATAGTCTGCCCCACCTCAACCCGCCGATCCGCTTCTTCGATGAGAACGCGGTCAGAGAACTCTTGCATTACGAAGACCTTATTTCCGCCATGGAGCGCGCGCTGATCGACTTCTCCACCGGTAAGGTCTTGCAGCCTGTGCGCAGCATTCTGCCCTCGGCAGCGCATAACGGCTTATTCGGTATCATGCCAGCGGTGTACGGCGACCTAATGGGCGCGAAGCTGGTCACGCTGTTCCCTTCCAATGCTGGAACCGCGCTGCCGACGCATCAGGGCATCATCGTTTTGCTCAGCGCCAAGACGGGCCAGCCGATGGCCATTCTCGATGGCAGGCTGATCACGGAGATGCGCACCGCGGCGGTGACCGCAGTCGCAACCAACCTGCTAGCAACTCGCGATGCCAGCGTTTTGGCCATCCTGGGCAGCGGTGTGCAAGCGCGAGCGCATTTCGAAGCACTCCGATTGGTCAGAAACTTCTCCCAAGTTCGACTCTGGAGCCGCGACTCCTCCCGCGCGAAAACGCTTGCGGCGGAGATCGGCGCTACAGCTATGTCCATCGAAGATGCAGTTCGAGGGGCAGACGTTGTGGTCACCGTCACCGGCGCGGCCGAGCCGATTCTGCAAGGCAAGTGGCTGAAGCCGGGTGTGCTGGTGAACGCAGTCGGTGCCGTTGGGCCGACTCGACGTGAGCTAGACACCGAAGCAATGCAGGGCGCCGTGGTGGTGGATTCGCGCGACGCCGCGGCCGTCGAGTCCGGGGACATTCTGCTCTCTGGCGCCACGATTTATGCGGAGCTTGGCGAAATCCTCGGGGGCAAGAAACCTAAACCCTCGACCGAAATCACTGTGTTCAAATCGCTCGGACTAGCGGTCGAAGATCTCGCTGCGGGAAAACTCGTCCTCGAGAAAAGCGGGCGATAAGAGCGACTCCGCTAAGCCGTCGCTGACAATCCTCAGCGAGCTCCACCGCCGAAACTCGTCAACACTGCCCAGCCGACGCCAAGAATAATCGCGATCATCGCGAAGAAAGCCACCACCCACACGAGGGCGACGGTCTTTTCCTGCTCCGGCGTCGGCAAGGTGATGCCGATCGCCATCATGATCCCCTTGGTAAACGAAACTAAGAATCTCATGAACATCTTGCAGCCGCGGCAAGAGGATTCCGTAGTATGGGTGCCGCTTCTTGGATAATGCGCGGTTCCGCGACGCGAAATACCGCACTCAGCATTGACTCAGACGCGCCGCGTCGGGCCTGGTACAAAAAACACGCATAGGCTGGAAGCTGCGTTAAGCGGAGCACCTTCAGGGCACTCCGCATCATCGAACTCTATAAGTATAACCGCCGCGCCTGTTGGGGTGTCACCATGCTTCCGAAGATACTGCTCCTTGGATTCCTATTCTTCGCGACGAGCCTCGCCGCTCAAGAACTGCCTACTGAAACCGCACTGCCAGTAATGCTTGACTCCGCCATCGATGCCGCAAAGGCAACTGCCGGAACCATGATTAAAGCGAGGCTGATGCAAGACGTAAAACTGGCTTCAGGGGTTCGCATTCGCGCAGGTGCTACTGTCTTGGGCAGCGTCGTCGAAGTCCACACTCCCGCAAAAGGCTACGGTTCGCAAATCGCGTTTAAATTCGATCGCCTGATCTCCGATCAGCACACTCTGCACTTCAGTTCGCACCTACGCGCGCTGGCCTCCAAGGGCGAGGTATTCGAGGCGCAGTTACCCACCAACGCCATCGATGACTACGGCACCAGCATTGCCGATTGGAACACGGTGCAAGTAGGCGGCGACGAAGTCGTGTACCGCGGAGACGGCACCGTAATGTCGGCCAATGAAGTCGTCGGAAGTGCAGACAGCGGCGGCGCCGTGGAGGCCAAGCTACAGACTGTACGGTCGGAAGGCTGCCACGCCAGTGTTGAGCCCCAATCGCTGTGGGTGTTCGCTACCACGGCCTGCGGCGTGTACGGATACTTCGACACCACGATCACTCACCGGGGACGGACCGATCCCGTCGGCAGCATCGTCCTGACATCGAAAAGCAAGCTGCGAGTACAAAGTGGAAGCGGCCTGCTCCTCATAGCGAATTGAAGCCGCTCCTGTGCTACAGCGCATCAGAAAAAATAAAAGGGTGACCGGCTTGCGCCGAGCACCCTTTGCCGAATGCTTCTGCATAGCAATTTACGGCAGGTAATAACGGAACGACGTAAAGAACATGTTGTCGATAGCCGATGGATTCGCTCCCGAAGGTGCGGGCAGCTTTGTGCCGTATCCCGTCCAGGCAGTCTTGGTCAGATAGGAGTATTGAAGACCGATCTGCAATCTGCCCTTCGGACCGTTATACGGCTTGTACCAGAAGCCGAGACTACCTTCCCAGATGTTCTTAGTGTCGGCGTTGCAGTTCGACGGGCTACCCGGGTTGAACCCAGCAGTCAGGGCTGAACTCGGCAGGACCTGAATATTGCAACCAGTATTGTTGAAGAGTTGCGAACCATAGCCCACTGGGGCCCCTTTGGAATTCAAGAACGCAGTCCGGCCGGCATACTCCGTACCACCGTTCCCGTACCAATCCCACTTTGGCGAGTGATATTCAAGGGTAAGCAGACCCTGAGCGGCAGTGATGGGAACAAGTGCACCATATGGATTTACGGTTATGTCCGACAGGCCGGCATCCCCGTAACGGCCTACACCTCTACCGGCTAAGCCATGGATACCCAGGTCAAGATGCTTCTGTAACAATGACCAGCGGGCGTTGAAGCCTCCACCACCTGTCCACGTCGATTTGTTGAATGCGCCAGCGGCGCTCGGCGTGCTCAAGCCCGCATTGGGGAAGATGCGATCGCGGAAATCGCTGAGGATACCAAATATCTCGTAGTGTCCGAAGCCCGGCTGAAACGCTAGTTTGCCGATGTAATCGGGAGAGCCGTTCCATGAGTAGTTGGCGGCATTGGAGCAGGTTGTTGTGGCTGCTGTGAAAGTTGCGTTGAGAGTGGTTGAACAGCCGGTGACCGCTCCGTTGTACAATCCGCCCCCGTTACCCTGTGAACCGAGCAGGTACGAATTCGCGACGTTACCGTGCGTAGTTAGCGTCTCCTGCGCGTTCTCTACCGAGAAACCAGCCCACATTTTGTTATTGAAATTCTTGGTCACGCGGAACCCATACGACCTGTCCCAACTGAAGCCGACAGTATACTGCGGGTCGATCGTCAGCGGTGTCGCCTCGGTACGGTTATCCAAACCTACTTTGGTTTCGGTCACGAGGCTCCACATCTGGCCTCCGGTGAAGGTCCAGCCGTTATGCAATGCGGCCTGGGCCCAAACCTGCCGTTGACGCATCACATAGCTATTGCTTTGATTATTGTTCGAGGTGATCCCGGCGCCCAGGAAGTCCATCTCGTAGTAGCCGGTCAGGTTCATGTTGGCCAGCTTGCCTTGGACCAAGAAGGAGAGGCGCGACTGACGGCCCGATCCGTAGAACTCCGACAACGTGGCATTGTTAGCGCCAGGATAGGGAATTCCGTTCAGGTTGGTATTGATGTCAGCACCTTCCGCGCGTTGGCGCCACACGGTTTCACCCGCCAGGAAGCCACCTGGAGTAATCGTGACACCTTTGTAGTGAATCGCCAGCGGGCTCTCCAGATCGCTCACCCGCTTCTGCGTGTCCTGCAAACCCTCGACGGTATTGGACGATACCGCCTTCAGGTCGGTGACTTCATGCTGCAGCGCGTCTAAGTCTTGAGTGGTTAGTGCGCCTTCCTTCTTTTCGCCCCCGATAGCTGTTTGCGCCGTAGACTGCGCCTGGTTGGCCGCCGCCTGTGCCTCCCCAACCTGCTGCTCCAACTTCTGAATTGCAGCGTCGCGGGACTGAACCTGTTGTTGGAGTTGTTGAATCTGCTGCTGTTGGGCAGCGATGGCATCTTTCATTTCCTTTAGTTCCGACGAGGTGCTCTGCGCAAACGCGCTCGCCGTCACCAAAAGAGACAGAGCTAGAGCTAGAACTGTAGTTCGTTTCATCTTTTCTCCTGAAAAAGCAGTGGCACGATGAACTGCAAAACAGTGCAGACACTTCGCTAGATACAGCAACCAAACCCCGACCGATGTGACATTCTTTCGAATCGTAGGCGACGCATATTAAGGAATTGTGACTAGCCGGTTAAAATCATGCGAAGAACCCCAACGTGTGCCGAATCACCAAACACCCGCATTTACAGCCTTTTCACTAGGCAAAGTGCAGATCACAGCGCTATCCTGAGGGGCGTTGCTATACTGAGTGGTCAAAACTGCAGCAGCGGGGGCTAACCCGAGAAGGATGCTGAATATGGGAAATATTGCACGCAGCAGAAATACTACTTTGGTAATTCGGGCCGCAGTCGGTGTGGCTCTCGTGCTCGCTTGCTTGGCCCCGATAGCGGCCGGACAAGCGGTTTCTGCCCAGGCACAGGCCGTTACTCAAAATGTGAAGGAAGTCTACTTCCCCTTCAACATCTACAACCGGGTCATCGATCCCAAGGTGCTGGACGCCAATGCTACGTGGCTCAAGCAGAACCCTGACGGCAAACTCTGGATTCAGGGATATGCGGATCCTCGCGGCGACATCGTCTACAACTTGGTGCTCTCGTACCATCGGGCGCAGTGGGTCAAGGACCAACTGGTGAAGCGCGGCGTGGACGGCTCGCAAATCGAATATGCCACCGGATGGGGCAAGCTCTATCAGGTCTGCCAAGCAAACGATGATACGTGCTTCCAGCAGAATCGACGTACCGACGTTGTGCCTGCCGAAACCCAGATGTTTCACTGGGGCCAGTAGCGCTCCAGCCGGCAAAGAATCAAAGGCAGATCGCCGCTGATATCGTCAGCATGATCTGCCATTTGTTTTTGTCGCGCCACGATCGCAGCGACACATTTTTCTCAAGCACATGTTGCTACGCGCAGACCTTCACCCAATTGGCGGGACGCAGATTCGATTGTTATAATCCAAAGACAGCAATACTCCTCAAGCGCGTCTTTTGCGCATGTGGCCAGGTAGCTCAGCTGGTAGAGCGCAGCCCTGAAAAGGCTGGCGTCGGCGGTTCAACTCCGTCCCTGGCCACCATCATTCTAAAGAACTTAGCGGCAGAGAGCCGAAATTTCCAACCCACGATCCAACCCACGATTCGCAGCTCCGACCCACGATTTCTCACTGAACCTTCTCCGTGAGCAGGTGAATCCTGTCGCCCAATAGCTGCTCCAGGAACTTGCCCTGCGCGTCGCGCATCGACTCCATGTCGGACTGTGCATAAAGCTGCATGGTCGTCCCGAAGTCCTCGTGACGCAGCATCCCCTGCACCGTTTTCGCATCCACCTTCAGCTTCACCAGCGCCGTCGCCAGCGCATGCCGGAAGTTGTGAAAGCCGAATCGTACTTTCTCGCCTTCCCCGATGACTCCCGCTTTCACCGCCGCCGGCTTCAGGTACTTCTGCACCATGATCGACGCAGACAGCGGCTTCTTGCCCCTGAGCTTGGTGCTTGGGAACACGAAGTCCGTGTCTTTGCCAAAAGGCGTCTTGTCGCGCCAAGCGAGAAGAAACCCCGCCAAGAGCGGATGCATGGGAACCGGGGCCTTCGATGCCTTCGACTTCGGCACCTTGAACCTTCCCCACACATACGCACGCCTCACGTACATCACGAGGTCCTGGAAGTCCAGATCCGCCCACGTGAGGGCCAGCAATTCCGACACTCGCAGCGCCGTGGCCGCATCGCTCAGAGTGAGCGTGCGCCTCGGCTCAACCAGTGTTAGCAGTGATCGACGAAGGCTCGGCCAGCCGAGTCGGGGTTCACGCCAGCAGGAATGCCGAAGTGAACCAACGTGCTAATCCGCGGCCGCCAGAGCGACGAAGTGAAGGCCAACGACAATAGCGATACCTGACAGGATCAGGTCGGATCGATGCAGGCGGACAAAAACGACGACCACCCCAACAATCGCTGCCCATTCAAATTGACGACCAATGGGACGATTGAGGAGAGAAGCAATGAACGGCGACACTTCGCGGGACTATTTTTGGATGTTGGACGTAAACCTGCGCAGAAGGAATTCCTGCGCCAGGGAGTACATAACGTGTTCGGCGGTACTGATGGCGAAGTTCCCGAACACGAGGCTTGCGCCGCGATTCGACTGGGGATAATAAGTGTTCGAAATGCCAGCCGATATCAGGTCGCCGCCCAGGCTTGAGTAATTGACCTGGAGATGCCCGTTGTCTCCCGGGCAGATAAATGGGTAGGACAGCGCGTGGAAAAGGCGAGATTTCGTTGTCCCCGTGCCTTGGTAAAAGTAACGTGGATCCTGGTGCAGAACCGATGGCAGGATCGCTCCGCCAATCATAATGCCGATAAAGCTGTTGGCAGCAGTGACTCCAAGCCGCTGGCCATACCCCTTGGCGCCCTGCTCGAAGTCTGGGCTCTCTACCCCCTGGCGTATGCCGGCAACAGCCCCCACTCCGAGGATGGTGACTGGGTCAATCGAGAGTTTCATTGCAAGCTGGAATTTGAGCTTGGGCGTGAGCGGCGCGGGATGGCGATCATACGTAACATAGAAATTGGGAATTACGCCCAAGACGCGCTGCTTTTCCTGCGCTGCGACCTGCTCGGTAGCAACCTCTTCCGACGAGTAATGAACATCAACGCTGGTCTGTACCGCTTCCAGCTGGAGTTTGCAGCCCGCTAGGATTTTGTACTCACTCGGCTCAAGCACAATGGAGGGCGAAGTCCATTCCGCAAATCCTTTGGCATGGATCGTGACCTGGTAGGGGATTCCTGACCTGACATCGGGGAATTCAAAGAAGCCATTCTCGTTCGCCACAGTGGTAGCGCGGTCGCTGGGTCCAGGGCCTTGGAGGACCACGGTGGCGCCTGGAACGGACTCATTGTTCGGGTTGGTTACAGTTGCAGCAATAGTGGCGGGCCGCGCTTCCGGGGTTGGAGCGTCTTGTGCCAGCGTTGGGGCTCCCAACAACAATGCAAGCCCCACAATCAGCAGGAAGGACTGGGGCGCCTGCAACCGAGTTGTACTGTGTCCAGGCATGTTCAAAGCATCACCATCGTGGTGATGGACGTCAGTGTGGCTCGGGTTTCCCCAATTGGATTCAATTATCCTCGCCAACAGTCGATAACGCAACCGACGTGCCACGCCGGTGGGCCCTAAGTTATCGAAGAGTGGAGTCGTTCGAGCAACGGTGTGCAGTTGGGCTGTCGAAATATTGGCAGCGACGGACCAGGTGGACATTCATCGCGGCCTGGTCAGCTGTCCCGACGTTTGAGCGACAACAGCATCTCTAATGTTCGCTGTTTCTCGTTCTCTCGCCCCAGGCTCGGGGTATAATCCATGCCACGTATGACACTAGCCGCGGGCACTCGGCTGGATTCCTTTGAGATCGTCGCGCCACTAGGCGCGGGCGGTATGGGGGGAGGTATATCGCGCCCGCGACACGACGCTAAGGCGCGACGTGGCAATTAAAGTACTGCCGGAGTACTGGTCACGCGATCCGGAACGTCTGCACCGATTCGAGTTGGAAGCCCAGGCAGCCGCCGCTCTAAATCATCCCAACATTGTTTCTATCTTCCACGTCGGCCGGTACGAGGGTTCGCCGTACATCGTCACGGAGTTGCTGCATGGCGAAACTCTGCGCGAACGTGTCCGCCATGGCCCCCTGCGCCTGCGCGAAGCCATCGATGTTGGCATTGACATTGCCCACGGACTAGCCGCCGCTCACGACGCCGGAATTATTCACCGTGACCTCAAGCCGGAGAACATCTTCGTAACGAAAGATGGGCGCGTAAAGATCCTCAACTTCGGATTGGCGAAGTTCAATCCCGCGAAGGCCGCAAGCGCCGAAGGTCCCACTGCAAGCTTTCAGCAGCCGACCAACCCCGGACACGTGCTGGGCACGGTCGGCTACATGTCGCCCGAGCAGGTTCGCGGACAAGCTGCCGACGCCCGCAGTGACACCTTCGCCGCCGGCGCGGTTCTGTACGAGATGCTGACGGGGAAACCCGCTTTCCGGAAGGCGACGTCAGCGGAGACGATGACGGCGATCTTGAACGAAGACCCGCCAGCGGTTTCAGAGGTAGCGCCGAGCGTTCCTCCGGGGTTGCAGAGAGTTGTGAATCGATGCCTGGCAAAGAGTCCGGAACAACGCATCCAACATGCCACTGATCTGGCATTCGCGCTGGAAGCGCTGTCGGATTCGAGCAGCACAGGCGTGGCCGACGTCAAGGGGCAAACATCGACGAGGAAATGGATATGGATCGCGGGAGGAGTAGCTGCAGTTGCTATCGCGGCGGCGATATTCATTTGGTGGAGAGTTCCGCCTGCGGTTGCAGTCGTGGAGTCCGTCACGCAGCTCACCGACGACGGCCAACCAAAGAGCGGCGCCCTTCTTAGTGATGGATCGCGAGTCTATTTCAACGAAGGGCCAACAGGGAGTTGGAAGATCGCACAGGTCTCCGTCACAGGCGGACGCACCGCACTGGTTGACACCGGACTGGCTAGTCCTTACATCGCCGGGCTGGCACCCGATGGTTCTGCGTTGCTCGCTTTGCCTGGGGGTGACCCTCGGGGACCTCTGTGGTCGATTCCGCTCCCGGCGGGAGAGCCTCGCCGCCTCGGCAAAGCGGAAGCGCAGGGTGCAGACTTTTTCCCGGATGGCCGAATCATATTTGCTGATGGAAAAGACTTGTACGTTGCGGATAACTACGGCTCAGACCCGCGCAAGCTGGCATCGTTTGGTGGTGCCGTTTGGTCTCCCAAGGTTTCGCCAGACGGGAAGCGAATTGTTTTCCTGATGGTTTATACCGCTAAGACTGGCTCGTTGGTAGAAATCGCGGCTGACGGTACCGGCCTCCCCACGATCGTAAGCGCCCGTCAAGGTGCATGTTGCTCTCCCGGCTCTCCTGGTGTGTGGAATTCAGATGGGAGGTATCTTGTGTACCGAATCAGACATGGGGGAGAATCAGATCTTTGGGCGCTTCCGATGCAAACTGGGCTTTTTCACCGGTCAGCAGAACCAATTCGACTCACAAACGGGCCTCTGTCCTACTCGGGTGCATGCCCCAGCCGCGACGGAAAGCAGATTCTTGCCATCGGTACTCAGCGGCGTGGTGAACTAGTTCACTATGATATGAAGTCGCATCAATTCCTACCGTTCCTCTCCGGGATCTCAGCAACAGATCCAAGCTTTTCTCGGGATGGACAATGGGTTGCTTACACTTCTTACCCGGACCATACGCTTTGGCGCAGCCGCAGCGATGGGACCGAACGTGTGCAGTTGACCTATCCTCCAACCGAAGTAGGCGTTCCTCTAATATCGCCGGACGGAACGAAAGTTGCCTTCACGACCCCTAACCGTGAAACATATGTAATCCGCATGGATGGTGGGCTGCCTCAGAGGATTTTTGACAAGAATTCTTCCTCACCGGACTTCTCCGTTGACGGGAACCTCTTGGTCGTGACTTCTTGGACTGACGCACCTACCGGGGATAAGAACAGGAAGATTTACTTGCGGATATTCGATTTACGAACCGGGAAAATATCAGTTGTCCCTTCCTCTGAGGGCACAGCCGGAGGCATGTGGATTGGCCAGGACACTTTAGTCGCCGCTCGTTCAGATAACGCGAAGTTTCTGACCTTCGACTTCAAAACTCAGAAATGGACCGACCTTGCAGCTGGGAACTTTGTAAGCTGGAATATGTCGCCGGATCGCAAGTATTTCTACTTTACAACCGGAGGCGCGGAACCCAAGGCCCAGCGTCTGCGATTCGCCGACCGCCAGATTGAAACCATCACCAGCTTGAAAGACCTTCGCCGGGTGGTGAATTCGGTGGGGATACCTGGTACCCAAATCAATGTCGCGCCGGATGGCTCCCCCGTGTTCACGCGCGACATCGGCTCCCAGGAAATCTACGCGCTTAATGTAAAGTGGCCGTGAGCTGCTTCCAGGAGCCGACGACTCGGGAGTTACCCTTCCAGAGATAGATGTTGTGGACAGGCCATCAGTGGCCTATTTTGAACCGGACCTTACGTTCCGAGCAGCATTCGTCTGTCACATTGGCCAGAAACCGGCTTGTGGGAACCTTGGGCTGGCTCGGCATTTTACGGCAGCACACTTCCTCGAATCAGACGCATTATAAAAGGGCGCCCCTTTGAGGTAGGTTTTGAGTGCGACGCAAAACTCTACCGAAAGGAGCACCCGTATGGACGTTAAGTATATCGGCATGGACGTGCACAAAGAAGCGATTGCCATCGCAGTGATGAACCGCGAGGGAAAGCTGGTAATGGAATCGATCATCGAAACGAAGGCGAGCACCATCTTGCAGTTTATCCAGGGACTGCGCGGTGACTTGCATGTGACCTTCGAAGAAGGGGCCTGGTCGGCTTGGCTGTATGACCTACTGAAGCCACACGTCACGGAGCTAGTGGTGTGCGATCCGCGGAAAAACGCGCTGCTGAAGCAAGGCAACAAGAGCGACAAGATTGACGCGCGCAAGCTCGCCGATCTGCTGCGCGGGGGATATCTGCGCTCGGTCTACCATGGCGAGAACGGCCTACGAACTTTGAAGGAGCTGGCCCGCAGTTATCTGACGATCAGCAAAGATCTTACCCGGGTGATGAATCGGGTCAAGGCTCTGTATCGCAGCTGGGGCATTGGCTGTGAGGGTCAGCAAGTCTACGCCCCGCGTCATCGCACAGAGTGGTTGAACAAGATTGGAGAAGCCGGCGTCCGCCGGCGGGCTGAGTTCTCCTACCAACAGCTCGATGCTCTGCGAGGGTTGCGCCAAGCGGTGCGGAAGGATCTGTTGACGGAAAGCCGGAAACAGAGCGCGGCCAAATTACTGCGTCAGGTTCCTTCGATCGGCCCGATCCGAGCCGCGCTGCTCATCGCGCTGATCCAAACCCCTCATCGTTTCCGCACCAAGCGGCAACTGTGGACCTACAGCGGTCTGGCGATCGAGACGCGCGACAGTGCCCAATACCGTTACGTGGGCGGGCAAGTGCAGCGTTGCAAGAAACCACAGCAACTGCGTGGGCTCAATCAAAATCATAACCATGATATGAAAACCATCTTCAAGAGTGCGGCGAGTATGGCCAGCAGCCAAGAGGGAGCGTTCCACGATTTCTACCAAGGCTTGCTCAGCAAAGGCATGAAGCCAGAGATGGCTCGTCTCACCTTGGCGCGAAAGATTGCGGCGATCACTCTAACCCTGTGGAAGAAAGGAGCACATTTCGACGCCAAACAATTGAAACCGCAAGCAGCTTGAGCGTCTCGGAGCGAGAGTCCGTTCCATCTCTTGGGGATCATCCCTTGGCGGTGGCAGTCGGGTTTCTTCTTGAGACGCTCGGGTCGAGGGTGAGTATCTAGCCAGAAGTTAGGCGATTTGTGTGCTTCGGCACCCAGTCTCCAATGAGACCCTATGCCCCCTCGCATGACCCAACAAAGCCGTAGGCCACGAGTCTCCGATAGGACCATGGGTTGGCAACTCTGCAACCCGGTTAGCTTGTGAGTTTCAGAAGAGCCGAACGGCGCCGTCATAACGAACATGAAACCCCCAGAGGAAGGAAGAAACGCGGGAGCCCCGTCGCTCCGCGCCTTAAAAGGCCGCTCCGCGACAGGGCTAAACGGTCAAGCAGCTAAAGACAAGGTGTCAGCAATGTGGCGGGGGCTGGATGCCGGAAAATATTTCTGGCGCTCCGGCAGGGAGAAGTGTTTTTCACTTGACATCCCCCTTTATAGGACTTCTGGCCCGCGTCGATAGGCCGTCGTGAACACGCCGCCTTGCGACCTAACCCGAAGCAGCCGACTCATCAGGGATTACCTACGATATGGGCGTCAATTTATCAGTGGTAGGTGACCATTCGATGATGGCGGTTGGGTCCTTGGCGAAGCCGGGTCGGACATCTTTTCTGAAACCAAGTGTTCGGGAACATCCGGTTGCTGCTGGGCCCGCCTACTCTCAATCAGCGGAGCCGGCTAATTGCGCGCCTATGTCCTGCTCGTCATTGAATCGTCGAAGGTCAGCATGAATTCGCGTTGCGCAGGCCTTCCCTTAACCGCGCATGTTTGCGGCGCCTTGCCCGCGATTCACGGAATGTTGAACAGCTCTGAACTAGCAAGCCGGGAACTGTTGTCGACGCCGCCTACGACGAGCAGGCGGCCGTCAGGCATGAGAGTCGCAGTATGCTGCGTACGGGCATTTGGCATGGAGGCCGCAAATAGCCATTGCATAGTGTTGGGGTCGAAGATCTCTGCTGAGGAGAGGGCAACCGAGTTTGTGCCGTTTAGGCCTGTGCCACCTGCTACAACCACCTGGCCGTTAAGCATGAGGGTAGCGGTGTGAAACTCACGTGCGGTCATCATAGGCGGCATCTGTTGCCAGCTCATGGTACCCGGATTGAACAACTCAACGGCATTGGTTGGGATTCCGGAGTTGCTGCTGCCGCCTGCAACCAGGACGGAGCCATCGGGCAGCAATGACGCCGTGTGGAATGCACGTCGTTGGCGCATGTCTGGTAGTACCGTCCAGGTATCGGCGATGGGATCATACACTTCCGCAGAGGCCAACACCGTACTGCCCTGGTCTCCACCTGCTACGAGAACACGTCCATCCACAAGCAGGGTAGCCGTGTGGTCGGCCCTGGCAGTGTTCAGGGAAGCAACACCAGTCCAGGTGTCTGCGTTGGGGTCGTAAACCTCGGCTACGGCAGTGGCGACGCCTGTGGTCGAGAAGCCCGCTACAACAAGGACCCGGCCATCGTTGAGAAGGGTTGCTGTGTGATTCTCGTGGGCTATTGTTGTGGGCGCCACTGTGCTCCACAGCGTGCTAAAGATTTCGGCCGAGGCAAGCGGTTGGCCGTTGACTCCGCCGCCACCCACGACAAGTACACGGCCATCCTGAAGCGTGGTAGAGGTGTGGTGGATGCGCGCTGCCGTCATAGCTGGGGCCGTATTCCAGGTTTCTGTTACCGAGTTGCTGATTTCCACAGAGCTGAGTACGCCTGACGAACCTTGGCCGCCCGCCACAAGCACTGTGCCGTCAGGACGCAGCGACGCTGTATGGAATTTACGGGGAGTACTCAGACTACCGAAAGGCGTCCACGTACCAATCACCGTTTCCACCGTCACGGTCGTCGCACCCGACACGTTCCCCCGAGTTGCGGTAATCGTTGCGCTACCGATTCCCGTCCCTATCACCAGGCCGGGATTGACTGTGTTGGCTACCGTCGCGATTGTGTCTGACGACGAGATCCAGTTCGCCAAAGATGTGAGATCCTGCGTGCTCTGGTCCGAAAAGATTCCGGTTGCGGTGAGCTGCACATCGCCAAGGACGGTGGTAGAAGGATTCGCCGGCGTGACCGCGATCGAGGTCAGTACCGCGGCTGTGACGGTCACGGTGGTCGCGCCTGACACCCCCGCCTTAGTCGCGGTAATCGTCGCGCTCCCGATTCCCGTCCCTGTCACCAGGGTGGGATTGACCGCGCTGGTAACCGTCGCGATCCTGTCTGACGACGAGGTCCAGCTTGCCAAAGCGAGCACCTGAGTAGTCCCGTCGGAAAAGGTGCCGGTCGCGGTGAGTTGCGCGGTGGTACCGTTCGCAATTGAAAGATTCGCGGGCGTGACCGCGATTGAGGTCAAGACCGCGGGCGTGACTGTGACGGTGGTGGTACCCGACACGTTCCCCCGAGTCGCGGTAATCGTTGCGCTCCCGATTCCCGTCCCTGTCACCAGGCCGGGGCTGCCCGTATTGGCAACCGTCGCGATCGTGTCTGACGACGAGGTCCAGCTCGCCAAAATGAGATCCTGAGTGGTGCCGTCGGAAAAGGTCCCGGTCGCAGTAAGTTGCAGAGAGGTGCCTTGGGCGATGGAAGGATTTGTTGGAGAGACCGCGATCGATGTCAGTACCGCGGCTGTGACGGTCACGGTGGTGGTACCCGACACTCCTCCCAGAGTCGCGGTAATTGTTGCGCTCCCCGCTCCCGTCCCCGTTACAAGACCCTCGCTGCCGGAGGCGTTGCTGACCGTGGCGAGCGTTGGAGCGGAGGAGACCCAATTCACGAACGCGGTGAGATTCTGGGTCGTGCCGTCCGAGAAATCTCCGGTAGCAATGAGTTGTTCGCTGGTACCTGTGGCGATTGCGAAATTGGGTGGCGTGATCGTGATCCCGATCAGTACTACGGATGTTACGGTCACGGTAGTGCTACCCGACACGTTCCCCCGAGTCGCGGTTATCGTTGCGCTACCGATTCCCGTCCCTGTCACCAGGCCCGGGCTGCCCGTGTTGGCAACCGTCGCGATCGTGTCTGACGACGAGATCCAGCTGGCCAAGATGAGATCCTGAGTAGTGCCGTCGGAAAAGGTTCCGGTCGCGGTGAGTTGTGCAGTGGTACCGTTCGCAATAGAAGGATTCGCCGGAGTGACCGCGATCGAGGTGAGTACCGCCGAGGTAACTGTCACCGTGGTCGCACCCGACACTCCTCCCAGAGTCGCGGTAATCGTTGCGCTCCCCACTCCAATCCCCGTTACAAGACCCTGGCTGCCGGGGGCGTCGCTGACCGTGGCGAGCGATGGAGCAGAGGAGACCCAACTCACGAACGCGGTGAGATTCTGGGTCGTGCCGTCCGAGAAATCCCCGGTAGCAATGAGTTGTTCGCTGGTACCTGTGGCGATTGCGAAATTGGGTGGCGTGATCGTGATCCCGGTCAGTACTGCGGCTGTGACGGTCACGGAAGTGCTACCCGACACGTTCCCCCGAGTCGCGGTTATCGTTGCGCTCCCGATTCCCGTCCCTGTCACCAGGCCGGGGTTGCCCGCATTGGCTACCGTCGCGATCGTGTCATCCGACGAGATCCAGCTCGCCAAAATGAGATCCTGAGTGGTGCCGTCGGAAAAGGTCCCGGTCGCGGTGAGTTGCACAGAGCTACGTTGGGCGATGGAAGGATTTGTCGGGGTGACCACGATCGAGGTCAGTACCGCGGCTGTCACGGTCACGGTGGTCACACCCGACACTCCTCCCAGAGTCGCGGTAATCGTCACGCTCCCCGCTGCATTTCCCGTTACCAGACCTTGGCTGGGGGCGGTGTTGCTGACCGCAGCGACCGAGGGAGCGGAGGAAACCCAGGTCACGAACGCAGTAAGATTCTGGGTCGTGCCGTCCGAGAAATCCCCGGTAGCGATGAGTTGTTCGCTGGTACTCTGGGCGATCGAGGAATTGGGTGGCGTGATTGTGATCCCGGTCAGTACCGCGGATGTGACGGTCACGGTGGTCGCGGCCGATACTGCTCCCTGAGTCGCGGTAATCGTTGTGCTTCCCGCTCCTGTCCCTGTCACCACCCCGCTGCTGTTGACCGTTGCCACGCCGCTCGACGACGAACTCCAGCTCACCGAAGCCGTGAGATCCTGCGTGCTCCCGTCCGAAAAGATCCCGGTCGCGGTCAGTTGCAAGCTGGTGCTGATGGCAATCGACGGATTTACCGGTGTGATGGTCAGCGATGTCAAAGTCGCAGCCACGCCGAGCGTGGTTGTTCCCGTCACCGGACTAGCTACTTCTCGGTGCAAAAGTAGTCACTATTAGGCAGTAAATTTGCGGCTGCGGGCTTGGCAGAGCGTGCTACAAGAGTGCTTTAGCGGTTGACTTCACGAGCGCAGGAGGAAAAGCGAGTGATCCAATTGCGGCACCAGCAGCCCAGTTTGTGGGAAGGATTGTTTGCCGAGGAAGTGGCCGAGTTGTGGGAACCGTGGATGCGGGTGGTGGATGAGTTGTTGGAAGATGACGAGCTGCTGGATGCGGTCTACCAGGCGCAAGGGAAACGGCATCGGCGGAGTCGCACGCGCGGGCGGCGGCAGACGCCAGCGGAAGTAGTGCTACGCATGTTGATTTTGAAGCACGTGCGCAATTGGAGTTACGAGATTGTGGAACGGGAAGTACGTGCCAACGTGGTGTACCGAAATTTCTGCCGGATTGGCATGGCGAAAGTGCCGGATGAAAAGACGCTGTTGCGTCTGGGGCAAGCCATTGGGCCAGAGACGATTCGCGAATTACATGATCGAATCGTGGGTTTGGCGCAAGAGCGCCGTGTGATTCAGGGACGCAAGCTGCGGGTGGACACGACGGTAGTAGAGAGCAACATTCACTATCCCACCGACAGCGGCCTGCTGAACGACGGCGCACGGGTGCTGACGCGGACGATGAAACAGATCGAAGGGAAAGCAGGCAATCTGAAGCAGAAAGTGCGCGACCGGATGCGCACTGTGACCAAACGGGTGATCGCCATTGGACAAGCCTTGCGCCACAAAGGGCCGGAAGGAGAGCTGAAGCGCAAGAAAGAATATCGGCAACTGCTGCGGGTGACGCGGCAAATTCTCAACGATTCGCGCAGAGTGTTACAGGAGATCGAGGCTCTGCCGCCCCGCCGCCGCAGAGGTGTGCGCCAACTGGGCGAACGGCTGGAAACCATGGCCGATCAAGTGCGCCGGGTGGTGCGGCAAACCAAGGCGCGCGTCTTCGACGGCTTGACCCAACTTCCGGGCAAGCTGGTCAGCCTGTTTGAACCGCATACGGAGATCATCCGCAAAGGAAAGGCAGGCAAGCCCAACGAGTTCGGCAAGCTGGTGCAGTTGCAGGAAGCGGAGAACCAGATCATCACGCACTACGAGGTATACGACGAGCGGCCCAGTGACCGGCACTTGCTGCTTCCGGCGGTGGAAGCGCATCGGCGCAAGTTGGGGCGGACGCCGCGATGGGTAGCGGCAGATGCTGGTTATTACTCGCACGCCAACGAGGAAGGGGCACACGCTCTGGGCGTAAAGTACGTGTCGGTCCCCAACCGAAGTACGCGCAGCGAAGAACGACGCAAACTGGAGAAGCAGCGCTGGTTCAAGCGGGGCCAGAAGTGGCGGACGGGATGCGAAGGCCGGATCAGCGTGGTCAAGCGGCGGCACGGGTTAGCACGTTGTCGCTATCACGGAACCGATGGAATGAAGAGATGGGTAGGGTTCGGGATCATCGCCGACAACCTCATCAATGTGGGACGTTGGCTGGTATCACAGCCAGCATAAGAAGTCGGAGGCGCTCCTCTCGTACGAGCAACCCGAAACTCGCTCCCCAACCTCAAGGAATCGCCATCGGCACATAAAGTCGCTTCTCTGGAAGCGTCATTTTGCACCGGAAAGTAGCTAGCACTGCTATTGAACGTGGCTGAGATGGTGGAGCTACCCTGGCTCTGGCCCAGCGCGAGTCCACTTGAGCTGATCGTGGCCACGGTCTGGTTCGACGAACTCCACGTGACCTGACTGCTTATATCTTGGCTGAGGCCGTCGCTGTAAGTTCCCCAGGCAGTGAACTGCTGAGTCTGTCCTATATCGATCGTGGAAGTTGCCGGAAACAGCTGGACAGACTTAAGCACAGGGACAGGTGGTTGAGGAGATGAGCCCCCGCAGGCGGTAAGCTGACTTATGAATACCGCCACAGCGAAAAAAACCAGGAGACCGACGATTGGCCTTGGGGCCGGTGAGGTGTTCACGAGTGGTATCCTCAAATCCGCTTATGACTACCGATAAGTACCAAAGGATATTCCGTCGGTGCCCTCTCAGGGAAGTTTTCCTACACTCTCGACCGAATTCAGCCGCAGCGTCCACGCCTTATCAGACGTAATCGCTTGCGCGCGAGGAGCTGTTAGCCGGAGCGCAGGTGAGCGAGAGTGAACGCCGATGGCTGAAGAAGCATCGCTCGATGTACCTTAAGGGCGCACGCAGGTCGTGGCTAGACGACGGGGTCAGGGTTGCTGCTTAGCGGCCTTGTTCGCTTTCTTCCCATGCCCTGCCGCACTCCGCGATCGACCTTGCACGACGCTTTCGTCAACCGGGGTACCCTCCACCACTTGTCCCGAGCAAAGACTTCCTTCGGCAACAAAGTAGAAGTGGGTGGCCTTTCCCTTGGTTCCACCCTGCCGCGGTTCGATGCGCCTGGCATCGGACTTGGTAGGTCCATCGGTGGTCAGGTAGTACTTGACGTTGACCGCCCGTTGCGAGCCCAAAGTCTCTTCGGAAACAACCTCTTTTTCATCGGTATAGCCGACGACTTCCAGCTTGCCGCTCGGCATCTGCTGCAGGCGGAGAGCAAGTTTGTCCAGCGTGTCCTTGCAGTCATTGTCCACGCGCCACGGTCTCCTGGGGTCTTTCTCGAAGGTACACTCACCCCAGTCTTCGATGTTGACACACGATATGGTGGGTGCAGCTACGGCGACCGAAGTGGTGCAGCTGCCAGTCAGGCCGCGAGCATCAGTGGCCGTCACCGTGATGTTGATGGTCTGTCCTGCCGTATCAGGAGCCGTGTTCAAAATTGCCGACTCTCCGGTTCCGCTGACGGTGCCAGCCGAAGAGCTGTAAGCGTAACTGGAAATCTGTACCTTGTCCGGACTGCTCGCGCTCGCCGTAATCGTGGAGGACTCGCCAGGTTTCACCGAAGTCGGGTTGGCCGAGCAAGTCACCTGCGGCGGATTGTGGGGCACGTTCACGTTGAAGTTCGCACCGCAATTGGCTACGTTCGCGTTCTTCGGTCCCTTGGGGTCGGTGATGGTGGCGTTGGCGGTGTGGGTGCCGTCGGACATGCCGGTGGTGTCCACCGTGGCGGTCTGGGTATTGGTGCTCGACAGCTTGCCGCCGCTGAGCGTCCACAGATAGGTCAGGGTATGCTTGGGATTGAAGTTGGCTCCCGAGTTCACCGCCACCGGCTCACCTACCATGACCGATGACGGGGACGCCGTGCAGCTGGCCGAAGGGGGAACCGGCGGCTTGCCCCCGACGTTGTACACCACACCGGCGAGATAGCGGAGGCTATTCTGGTTGTTGGCCAGTTTGTTGCTGAAGTTGGTGCGCAGATAGCTCACCTCAAAGGGACGGATGGCCCAGTGCTGGCCTACAGCGAAATCAACTCCAACGCCGACGTCAGCAGCAAACGCATTGCTGGAGGGCGACTTGGTGAACTCCGTGAAGTTCAGGAGGTTATAGGCGCGGGAGTAGAGGCCGCTGTGCGCGCCGCCGATCAGCGCGTCCGCGTACGGACGGAACTTACCATACCGCTTACCGGCTTGGACGCCGAACATGTAGGTGAAGATATTGCCCCCCACGTTGGCGGCTCCGCCTTCTGGGAGGTATGGATTGCCCGGCGGGACGACGACACCGCGAGTCTCGCTAGAATAACCTTGCAAATCAGCCTTGAATCCAAACGTCCGGGTGAAGTTGTAAACCAACGAGCCACCGCCTCCGTTCAGGTTGTAAGCTTGCCCGAAGTCAAAGTCTAAGGTCTTGTAGTCGATGGCCTGGAAGTGCAAGTAGGAGTAATCGATCGCGATCTCCGCCTTGGGAGCGTCCTGAGACCATGCTGCCCAGCCAGGCAGTATGACAGCCATCACGATAAGTGCAGCTCTTCGCTTCATGAGCTTCCTCCATAACCCTGTGTGTTCCAGCCGCCTTGACGTGCAGTTCTACCTCATTGTGAAAGGCTCCTAAGGCTCCTCCTGATATCCTCCGCGGGGATCCTAGTGTGCCATTAATGTACGGTGACGGTGGTCGCACCCGACACTCCCGACTCGGTCGCGGTGATGGTCGAGCTCCCCACGCCAGTACCCGTCACCAGGCCGCTGGGGTCAACGTGTGCACAGACGAGAAGATTGCACGTCGAGGTCCAATTCACCGAGTGGGTGAGATCCTGAGTGGTCCCGTCCGAAAACGTACCAATGGCGGTAAGCTGGACAGTCGTACCCCTGGCGATTGAAGGATTCATTGGGGTGATGGCGATCGAAGTCAGGATCGCAGCTGTGACCGTCACAGTCGTCGATCCCGACACCCCCGACTGGAGCGCGGTGATGGTCGTGCTTCCCACACCATTACCCGTCACCAGGCCGTTGGGGTCAACCGCTGCACAGACGAGCGCGAGGCACTTCGACGTCCAACTCACCGAGTGGGTGAGATCCTGAGTGGTCCCGTCCGAAAACGTTCCGGTCGCGGTAAGCTGGACAGTCGTACCCCTGGCGATTGAAAGATTCGGCGGGGTGATCGTGATCATGGTCAGGATCGCGGGGGTGACCGTCACGAAAGTTGACCCCACGACCGTGCCCTGAACTGCGATGACCTGACCGTTCCCGACTTTCGTCCCCGTGAGCAGGCCGTTGGGATCAACCGTTACCGTGTCAGCTGGGATGGCAGTCCAACTCACCGAGTGGGTGAGATCCTGAGTGGTCCCGTCCGAAAACGTTCCGGTCGCGCTGAGCTGCACACTGGTGCCGTTGGCAATAGAGGGATTCGCAGGATTGATCGCGATCGTGGTCAGGATCGCGGGGGTGACCGTCACGGTCGCCGATCCGGACACCCCTGCCTGAGTCGCGGTAATCGTCGCGCTCCCCACTCCCGTTCCTGTCACCAGGCCGGGGCTGCCTGTGTTGCCAACCGTGGCAATGGCGTCCGCCGTGGAAGTCCAGTGCGCCGAAGCCGTGAAATCCTGAGTAGTCCCGTCTGAGAATGTTCCGGTCGCGCTGAGCTGGACCGTCGTACCCAGGGCGATTGAAGGATTCGGCGGGGTGATAGTGATCGAAGTCAGGATCGCAGGCGTGACCATCACGGTCGCCGATCCGGACACCCCTGCCTGAGTCGCGGTAATCGTCGCGCTCCCCACTCCCGTCCCTGTCACCAAGCCGGAGCTGCCTGTGTTGCCAACCGTGGCAATGGCGTCCGCCGTGGAAGTCCAGTGCGCCGAAGCCGTGAAATCCTGAGTAGTCTCGTCTGAGAATGTTCCGGTCGCGCTAAGCTGGACAGTCGTACCCTTGGCGATTGAAGGATTCGACGGGGTGATGGTGATAGAGATCAGGACTGCCGGTGTGACCGTCACGGTGGTCGAACTGGACACCCCTGCCTGAGTCGCGGTAATCGTCGCGCTCCCCACTCCCGTCCCTGTCACCAGGCCGGGGCTGCCTGTGTTGCCAACCGTGGCAATGGCGTCCGCCGTGGAAGTCCAGTGCGCCGAAGCCGTGAAATCCTGAGTAGTCCCGTCTGAGAATGTTCCGGTCGCGCTGAGCTGGACCGTCGTACCCAGGGCGATTGAAGGATTCGGCGGGGTGATGGTGATCGAGATCAGGACTGCCGGTGTGACCGTCACAGTCGCCGATCCGGACACCCCTGCCTGGGTCGCGGTAATCGTCGCGCTCCCCACTCCCGTTCCTGTCACCAGGCCGGGGCTGCCTGTGTTGCCAACCGTGGCAATGGCGTCCGCCGTGGAAGTCCAGTGCGCCGAAGCCGTGAAATCCTGGGTAGTCCCGTCTGAGAATGTTCCGGTCGCGCTAAGCTGGACCGTCGTACCCAGGGCGATTGAAGGATTCGGCGGGGTGATGGTGACCGAAGTCAGGATCGCAGCTGTGATCGTCACAGTCGCCGATCCGGACACTCCAGCCTGGGTCGCGGTAATCGTCGCGCTCCCCACTCCCGTTCCTGTCACCAGGCCGGAGCTGCCTGTGTTGCCTACCGTGGCAATGGCGTCCGCCGTCGAAGTCCAGTGCGCCGAAGCCGTGAAATCCTGAGTAGTCCCGTCTGAGAATGTTCCGGTCGCGCTAAGCTGGACCGTCGTACCCAGGGCTATTGAAGGATTCGGCGGGGTGATAGTGATCGAAGTCAGGATCGCAGGCGTGACCATCACGGTCGCCGATCCGGACACCCCTGCCTGGGTCGCGGTAATCGTCGCGCTCCCCACTCCCGTTCCTGTCACCAGGCCGGAGCTGCCTGTGTTGCCAACCGTAGCAATGGCGTCCGCCGTGGAAATCCAGCTGGCCGAAGCCGTGAAATCCTGAGTAGTCCCGTCTGAGAATGTTCCGGTCGCGCTGAGCTGGACCGTCGTACCCAGGGCGATTGAAGGATTCGGCGGGGTGATGGTGATAGAGATCAGGACTGCCGGTGTGACCGTCACAGTCGCCGATCCGGACACCCCTGCCTGGGTCGCGGTAATCGTCGCGCTCCCCACTCCCGTCCCTGTCACCAGGCCGGAGCTGCCTGTGTTGCCAACCGTGGCAATGGCGTCCGCCGTGGAAATCCAGCTGGCCGAAGCCGTGAAATCCTGAGTAGTCCCGTCCGAGAATGTTCCGGTCGCAACAAGCTGTACGGTCGTAGCCTTGGCAATGGAGCGATTGGGTGGGGTTATGGTGATCGAAGTCAGGATCGCAGGCGTGACCGTCACGGTCGCCGATCCGTGCACCCCTGCCTGAGTCGCGGAAATCGTGGCGCTCCCTACTCCCGTCCCTGTCACTAGGCCGGGGCTGCCGGTGTTACCAACCGTGGCAATAGCGTCCGACGTGGAAATCCAGCTGGCGGAAGCGGTGAGATCCTCAGTAGTCCCGTCCGAGAATGTTCCGGTCGCGGTAAGTTGGACCGTCGTACCCTTGGCGATTGAGGCATTCGCGGCCGTGACGACGATCGAAGTCAGGATCGCAGGCGTGACCATCACAGTCGTCGATCCCGACACCCCGGCCTGCATCGCGGTGATAGCAGCGCTTCCCACGAAGGTCCCGGTGATTAATCCTTGGTTGCCCGCGGCGTTACTGATTACAGCAATTTCAGGGGCAGACGAGATCCAGGTCACTGAAGTTGTCAAATCCTCCGCGGTGCCGTCGGAGAAATTCCCGATCGCAGTGAGCTGTAAGCTCGTGCCCTTGGCAAGAGAGAAGTTGGGTGGCGCAATGTCTATCGAGGTCAAGACCGGCGGGGTTGTCGTCACAGCAGTCGACCCTGAAACCCCGCCCAGAGTCGCGGTGACGGTAGCGTTCCCCACCCCGGTGCCAGTAACCAGCCCCCGGCTGCCGACGGCGTTGCTGACCGTCACGAGCGATTGGTTGGAGGAAGTCCAAGTCACGAGAGCGGTGAGATTCTGGGTGGTGCCGTCCGAGAAATCCCCGGTGGCAATAAGTTGTCGGCTGGTACCCTTGGCGATTGAAGGATCGGGTGGCGTGATTGTGATCCCGGTCAGAGTCGCAGATGTGACCAGCATCAAAGTTGATCCCGACACCCCGCCGTAAGTCGCGGTAATCCTCGCGCCTCCCACTCCGCTACCCGTTACAAGACCCTGGCTGTCGGCGGCGTTGCTGACCGCCGCGACCGATGGGTTGGAGGAAGTCCAAGTGACGAAAGCGGTGAGATTCTGGGTAGTGCCGTCAGAGAAATCTCCGGTGGCAATAAGTTGTTTGCTTGTACCGCTGGCGATCGCGGAATTGGGTGGAGTGATGGTGATCGCCGTCAGCGTCGCAGCTGTGATCGTCACGGTCGTCGATGCGGACACCCCTGCCTGAGTCGCGACAATCGTCGCGCTCCCCACTCCCGTCCCTGTCACCACACCACCGCTGCTTACCGTCGCGATGGCGGCTGACGACGCAGTCCAAGTCACCGAAGCGGTGAGATCATGAGTACTCCCGTCCGAAAAGACCCCAGCCGCCGTAAGCTGTAGGCTGGTACTGTTGGCAATAGATGGATCCACAGGGGTGATCGTCAGCGACTTCAAAGTTACAACTACATTAAGGGTGGCCGCTCCAGTCACTAAACCATCGGCGGTGTTGAAGGTGGCTGAGATGATGGAGCTGCCTTGGCTACCACTCAGAGCGAGTCCACTTGAGCTTATCGCGGCCACAGCCGTGTTCGACGAACTCCAGGTGACCAGATTGCTCAGATCTTTGCTGCTGCCGTCACTGAAAGCTCCCGCGGCAGTAAACTGCTGAGTCTGCCCTATATCGATCGTGGAATTTGCCGGCGATACCTGAATAGACGTGAGCAAAGGAAGATGCGCATCTCCGCATGCGGTAAGTGCTCCTAGGATAGCGAGAACGGCGACAAGTAAGAGTTCTTTCGAAGAAGACGCTTCCTGCGCGAAGCGACGCAAGCGGGTGAATTTCACGTTTCGATCTATAAGTCTGCTTGTGATCACGTCAATCTCCTTCCCGCTTTGCTGCTACCTGCCCGTCCCACCAAGGCCGTCAACCGCACAGCAGCCACTGCTTGCCTCGATTACCCGAGCTTTTCCTTGAAGCCGCGTACCCGAGACGGATCAGCTGAACACTCCCATCCCTGCGGCGAATCCCTACGGCCTCTGGGCAACTATGCTGTACCACTTCAGCCACCTGCACCACTATCGCTGGGCTATCTAAGAGGTTATCGTCACTAAGGTTTTATGCTTGCAAATAGAGCGCTCTGGGGTTACTTCGATGGGACTTGTCGCGATTTTCCATCTCTGAGATCGCAGAGCGATCGGTTTAGTTGTTTTCATGATCTGCTGCAGCTCTTTGGCATTCAGCAGACACACTTCGTCCCTGACTTACGCCGCCTGTGTTGATAGGTTGACATGATGCATGTCCGCATGGCTTCTCCCTGCGCAGCATCGGCGAGTCGACAACGCTTCTCAAATGAAGCTCTGTAATTCTGTGCTTGATACATTTGACGAGCAGCGCGAGTAGGACACGATATTGTATTATCCGGAATTTCCTTTTTGGCGTCGAAAACGGAACCATGGTACACCCGTCTCGCCCGTTCGACTTCCCAACCGCGTCTCTGCCGTCCAGTTTCCCGATATTGCCGAAACACGTAACAGGTTAAACCACTCGCCCAGCCCGATCGCCTGTTTTCGGCTTACGACCAACAGCGTAAGAGACGGTCTGCGAGCGTAAGTCGCGTAATCCGGGCGGGTCACGGCTGCGGCGCACGCACTGACCACCCCAAAATCAAGAAAAGAGCCAGTCTGAGAGCAGCGAGGTCGTAGCGCCGCCTGCCGATTAGATTTGGCTGTGCACGATATGAAACGTAACCGTTGATGCCGTCACTCGGCTGCGGCCGTAGTAGAGGAATAGCAATACCCAGCACGCTTGCAAAACAACGACCACAAGGGTTGACGCAGCTTGCGTGAGCCCCGACGCCAGATTGGGTCGGGGACCCTCGCCGGGGACTAGGCACAATACAACCGCCAAGTACGAAACCGCGATCAAGGCCATGACCTGGTATGCCGAAATGCGTGAGGAGCCGCGAAAATCGGCGCGGAGAGTTTCTGAGATTGCCCGCCAACCCCAGGTCGCAACTACCGGAACGATCGCCGCTACTCGAAAGTGTCCGGCAAGAAACGCCGCCACTCCAGTGAGACCAGCTAGGGCAAACACGACCGACGTAATCGGCTGTACGGGGATTAGAGGTTCCTCCGCCAATCCCGAAGCGTAGGCAGCTTTCTTCGTGTCGCCGTGAAATACCAGATGGTGGTGCCTGAACAATCGCGCCACTCGCGGACTGGCATTGCGCAGCGGCACACCGTAGCAACATCCAAAGCTCAAGCACGCCAACCGGCCGATTGACTCCGACAGTGCATAGCAGATCGAGACTGCCGCCAGGAGTGGCATAACATGAATGGAAGTGTCGAACCACACATGCAATATCTGCTGCAGTGCCCAAACCGCAGGGGGCAGCACCAGGGCGGCCACGAAGGCCGCGCCGGCAATGGTGAAGGTGTTGCCCTTGCCCTCAACAACTGCCGCAACTACCCTCGACGCCGGCACACATATCAGCATCATCACGGCAATCAGAGCCGCCGCGGCGATCAGTGGTGTGCCCACCGACGACGCCAGCACGATCATCAGAGTGATACCAAAAATGTTGGCGGTGGCACTGAAGAAACCATAAAACGTTAGGTTGATGCCCTGCCACTCGCTATCCGAGGTCTTCATGATCGGCACCGCAGCGATTATTTGCCACCGTTCGGAAGGCAGCGTCTTGATGCCCCAGACTAAGGCGGTCGACAATAGAACGGTAAGTCCACCGAGAAACACAGTGTTGATCATGGCCCTCCCACTTCCAATGGATCGGCAAGCGCCGACCGCACCATCACATCGGTTTCTACCGTCGGGTGGCCGAAACCGGCGGTGTACCTGCTGCGAACTCCGACTTTCTGCTGGTTGGCTACCAGATCTCGCGCGAAACGGATTCGCTTCGGCTCGAACACCAGAACGACGGTACTGCTTCCCGGCCGGAATAACGCCTTCGGCGCGCCTTTGCGGACAAACATTCCCTTTTCAATAGGACGCGGATTGTCGTAGCGCTCTTCGCTGTAGCGCTGTTCGATCTGGCCCACCATCAGCGCGACCACTTCGATCATCGCCACGTAGCCAATCTGTGAGCCACCGTCGCAGTCCGTGTCGAGTATCGTGATCACTCGGCGGTTCTTCGAGTACGGCGTCAGCAGTTGCACGGCGGCGTTCGGGTTACACGAGTGGTACCGCCCATGTATCGCGTAGAAGTCGGCCACGCAGCCCGCAACCGGTACGTGCGTATAGTGATACTTCTCCGGAGTGAGGCGGAACATCGCGTAATCACCTTCGAGAAATCGACGATGCCATCGCGAACCCTTTCCGCCCAGAAGTTCCGGAAAGTCGAATAATTTCCCTTTGATGAACAGCGCCGACGTCTCCCGAAACGACCCGACCATGGCGCGGGAATCGGCTGGGCAAACCACGCACTTGTCTAGTTCGGGAAGCGGACGGAATTGCCAATATTTAATCTCGCGCTCGAACACTCTACGCGGAGTGTCGAGTTTGGCAGCGTCGTCCACCAGTTCGCCGGGATTGATACCGCAACTGCGAAGGAAACGTCGCATTCCTGATATGCGCGAGGACAGTGCGTTGTCGTAGTTCAGGTAGCCGAGGACCTCCGACATGTAGCGGCTCGAAGCCAGCTTGGATAGTAGAGAGGCGTCTTCCAGTTTCGCCGAGTACAGCGCGCGAATGAGTTTGTCCGCCATCAGCCGTTCATCGGCTACCGATCCTGTGACGCGGTCGATGTATTGGTGTGTGAGGTTGTTCATGAGATCGATTGCGAATTGTCTTGTTCACCCAACGCGCTGAATACCAGCAGGAGGTTCAACACAGTGGATACTTCCTGCATCGTCAGGTCGTCGCGCACCAGCCGTTCTCCAATGTTTTCAAGGAATCGCACGGGGTCTTGCACGCGAACTCCGTAACGCATCAATTCCCGCATCTCAGGTCTGTCGCTGTTTTGCGCACTCACGGTGTCTTCGCACAGAGCCTGATAGGCCTCGCGTAGGTTCTCCTGACGCAGGTTCTCGCGATAATATTCCTCGGCCTGACGGTTGAATTCGCGCGCGCTCAGCTTCAGGGGATCGCTGTGACCGGAAAGTCTCATGACGTCGCTTACGATCCGCTGAGTGGCCTGGAGGCTCGTGTCCGCCAGACGCGCGCGCAAGTCTTGCACCGTGTCCCCAGCCTGTGATCGCTCGATGCATTCGCTTGCCGTCTCACTCAGCCACGACACCAACGCGTCACGATAGTCGCGAATCGAGACGCGGAAGTAATCCGGATGCCGCCAGCTCGAACGAATGCTTGTTGCGTGCTGCAGGATTTTCTTCAGCAGTTCGTTGCCCGAATTCTTGTGCACATAGAAGGCTGGTAGTCCCGCGGCCGCGAAGAAGAACGGCTGCCGTCGCTCGCTCTCGGACGTCGGATCATCGGGGATATCGCTTGCAGTGACAGTCCCCTCCAGCGCCATCCTGTAGGAGATCATCAGCAGCAACTGTTGAAAGTCAGCCGCCGGAGCCATATCGCGGCCATAACTTGGGAACAGGCTGTAGTAGCGGCCCTCAAAGCCGACGAATCCGACGCGGCCGAATTCCCTCAACCTCAGTGGCATGTAAAACGAAAGCCGCCGGTCGACGATGCCAAGCTCGTCTAACTCGGAGGTCAGCCGAGCGACGTTCCCCATCGTCCCATCGAGCGCCGAGGACTGCTCGGTCGCCAGCCACGCGACCGGATAATTGATGAGTCGCTGGTCCGGAACCAAGTCGCCGCGCAGTCTGAACATATAGGCGAAGAAACGATCGATCCCGTGGGGGCCGTAGGGCGTCACGGCACGCCCGAGCACGCTCATCTGGGCCTTTTCTTTCCACTCACGCCACATTAATCGCAAGTGCGTGAAGTCCAACTCGTGCGGCAGGAACGACAGCATCTTTTCCGGGTGAAATTCGGCGAAATCGATGCGGTACGGCGCAGCGGAATAGGTGCCAACGAACAACGGTAGAAAATGTTCAAAGATCTTGATCGCAAGATCGCCCAGTCGTTTCTCTTCCCCCTCAGCTTCATGGAGTTCTAAATGCCCGAATGCCTGCGAGAGTGTGTTACTTCCCATGGTGATGTGAATTCCGTTGTTCGCGAGGCTGACATTCGACAGGCTGGGCAACACGATGAGATTGTTGGAAATGATGCCTGCCTCGCGCAACTTGGCCACCGCATTCAACTGACTTCGACTCAGCACCTGGTGACACAGGTGCATGTAATCGGCCTTCGCCTCGCCGTCGTCCCACCCCGATAGACACGGGCTCATGAAGAGCTCGCGATAGAACGAATCGGAGATGGATGAGGACAGCTCAGTCTGCCGCACCGGCGGATGCGGCGCGTGATATACGAGGGCTCGTTGTCCCGATTCCAGCAGCCCAAAGCTATGATTGGCCCACGACATCAGCAGCGACGTGAACAGAAAGCGCCAGGCCGACTCCCGCGCAACCTGTTTCCCAACCAGCTTGCATTCGCGCGGCCCGACGATGTGGAAGGAAGTAGTCTCCGGCGAGGTGTTGTCGTTGGAGAAATGCCGCAGGAGTCGCTTTGCCTCCAGACTCATTTTCGCCGGCATGTAGGGCTGCGTTCCGACCAGGTCCGCCAGCGCCAGCTTCAATGCATAGCTGATGGGAATTCGTAGCCACGTCTCCCCGCCTTGTTCAAACGTGAACTTCACGGAGTCTGAGCGGCGGCGTTTCAACTGCCCGCGCTCGCCGATCTTCAAGTCCGCGAGAAGGGTATTCCGCGCGTGGGAGCTCAACCGCCGTTCAGGAAAACGAATCCAACTGTTCTCCCATACTTCTTCGGAGTCGTTCAGAAACTCCTGCAGCTCAAGATAGTTTTTTCGAGGGGCTTCACCACTGGAACTACGGCGGGCAATGTTTCTCAGGAAGCGGGAATCGCGAATGGTGATTGGAAGATCACAAGCGGCAGCATTGCCGAGTACCACAGCTTGAAGCTCGTCCTCGCTGCCGGCGGTGACATCACCTGGACTGAAGGGCAGATCCCCAAGCTCCAACTTGGTTTTATATCCGTGGTTCGGCGGTCTGATTAATACTTCATTGCGAATCGCCATTCGTAACGACCTGCTACAGCACGGTGATATATGTTTGCACCGAAATGATTATGCCCGTTGGAGTTAACGACTTAATCAACCTAGAGTGAATAGCGGGTGAATTCGATAGCAGAACCTGGGTAATTACGCGGTGTCTCCGCGGTGATCATGGGAGAGAAGAGAGCGCAGACACTACCTTTATGCTACGGCCTCGAACGCCCGCATTTATTCAGCAGTCGTCCAACGACAATCGATTGCGAATCGAAGGGGTTGCTTTGCGATTTCTTTAACAAAATCGTGATGTGCTAGTAACTTCCGCGTAACGACAGATCGTGAACATGGATAGGCTGGGCCAGCCGTGAAAGGGCCCAAGTGCCGCTTCGAGGAGAGAGTGAAGATGTCGATCAGTACACGCCGTGGCCCATTGAGCCACAATTTGTTAGCGCAGCGCTTTACAACTGGTTTGGTCGTTTTGCTGGGACTATCCGGAGCCGCTACAGCGCAGACCTTCTTTGCGCCGGGTAACGTTGTGATTAGCCGCAGCGTCTATGACAACAACCCGAACAACGTTACTGTGGGGCAGATCTTGCCGCCGAACTGCCAAAGCACGACTGCGGGATGCAGCGGCCCCGCCATCGTCAACGGAACCTATCCCTACGTCTGGAACAACGACACGGTCGACGGCAGCTTCGGTATCACGGCGAAGATTTTCCTCGACCAGTACACAACCGCTGGCACACACGTGAACACACTGGAAGTTCCGAACAATATGCAAGTGATGCAGCTGCCTCCCCAGAGATTCTCGCCCATCGGTCCGATGGTTACCAGTTTCTCGTCGAAGTCGGAGATTGCCCTGAACCTCTCAACCGACGGCTCGAAGATCACGTTCATGGGCTATGCCTCTGCAATCGATCAGCTCGACGTCTCCAACTCCAATACTCCGGCCGTGATCGATCCTACGAATCCAGTGGGCATTAATGCTTACCGTGTCGTGGGTGAGGTGGACGCGCGCGGAACCTTCCGGTTTACGGAGAGCAACGCTTACAGCGGAAATAACGGACGGGCCGCCATCCTCAACAACAGCAACGGGGCGGACTTCTACTACACCTCAGGCAATGCGGGCAACGGCGGGAACCCTCAGCCGAACGGCGTAATCATCGGCGCCGGCGCGCAGATCCTCTCGCCCGCGAACGTGCCCGAAACTCTGCAGAGCCCGCCAAATCCCCCCACGCCGGTCGCGAGCTTCAACATCACCCAACTGGGTGACGCGCTGGACAAGGTCGGCAAGGACACCAACTTCCGTGGGCTGACCGTCTTCAACAACGTGATTTATCTCACCAAGGGCAGCGGCGGCAACGGCGTGAATACGGTGTACTGGGTCGACCCGACCGAAACGATCTGCAACGACAGCAATGGTGTGGGACTGCCTCCAACGAATGCGGCCTTGCCCACGGCTCCCCTGGCCTATGATCCGACGGTGGTGCAGACCAAGGGCCTCGATCCCAACAATATGTGCGTGCTGAAGGGTTTTCCGACGGCTTTGAAGTCGAAGACTTCGTTCCCCTTCGGCGTGTGGTTCGCGAACGCCACCACCCTTTACGTCGCCGATGAGGGTAACGGCGATAACACCTACAAGAACGGTATCTACTCCAAGGCTGCGGCGCAAACGACCGCCGGCCTGCAGAAGTGGATCTTCAACGCGCAACAAGGCCAATGGAACTTAGCGTACGTGTTACAGGCCGGATTGCAGTTGGGAACCCCTTACACTGTTGCGGGTTACCCGACGGGCAATAACTCCGTGACCGGACTTCCCTGGTCTCCGGGGACAGACGGATTGCGCAACATCATCGGCGTAAACAATAACGATGGAACGGCGACGATTTACGCCGTAACGTCCACGGTCAGCGGCAATGGAGATCAGGGCGCCGACCCGAACGCGGTGGTCGTCATCACCGACAACATCGCTGCAACAACAGTGCCAACGAACGAAAGCTTCACTACGCTTAAAGCAGCCGGATTCGGAGAAGTGTTGCGCGGAGTTTCTTTCACTCCCGGCACTCGCTGATTCCATTTCCATTCACAGGAAAAGGGGGGCGCTAGGGCACCCCTTTCTTAACAAGTTCGGCTTGGAAGGAAATCTTGGATGTCCCAGAGAACCATTCCCGAGTCACGGGCGACTCTGAATGAGTGGCCAGGGTGGACTTCAACTGACGCGGTCCAGAAGTCGGGTCCGGGGAACTCACTTGGACGCGTTGTCGGCGTTCCTTCCTTGTGGTGTGGCGGCGACTTGGTGGAGTTCTTCAACAGCACGGGTTGGGCGTTTTACGTCCATCTCTAACAATGTTGGGTGTGTCAAGAGCTTTCTTGAGCACGCTACTCCCGGCTCTCCGAGAAGAGCGCCATTTCGCTCTCATTGAAAACTCACCATCGTCAACCCAGTCTCGCGTCTAATCTTTCGGGTGGAACTCAGTCCGACCCAACCATCTCTCCGGTCACAACTGCGATCATGATTACCACTTCGGACTCCCTCTTAGGAGGGAGCGGGAGGTCCAATCAAGTGGGCGGTGATTTACTGCACACCATGGACGTAGTCGGACTCTCCCGCGTACGAACCGAACTTTTTCAATTGCTCGTAATTCCGTTCCTTGCGCATCATCCAGTACAGACCTACGGCTAGCTTCCTGGCCATCGCTACCTTGGCAATTTGTCTTTCGCGTCGCATCGCCAGATGGGTATAGCGGCGTCGCCAGTCGGGGTCGCGCCGTACCGCAGCTTGCGCTGCCTCCACCAACAGGAAGCGCAGCAGAGAGTTGCCTTGCTTGGTGATATGTCCCAGCCGCCTCCGATCGGCGCTGGAGTCTTCACAAGGGATCAGCCCGACATAGCTGGCGATCTGCTTGCCACAAGCAAAGCGCTCCGCTGAGTCAATGATCAGCACGAAGGCCAGAGCGGTAATAGGTCCCACGCCAGGATGCGTCATCAGGCGCAACACCTCGGGCCGTTGCTTGGCTTCCTGCTCGACGGCTGCGCTTAACTCCTCAATCGTCGGGTTCAATCGATCCAACATCTCCAGTAAGTCGTGCCGGCGCCGCGCCGCCCAGGGAGCCAGCGAAAGCGACTCTAACTGTGCTCGCCCCGACTTGCTCCACAGCGCCGTCTTGCGGCGTACTCCTTCGTTCATGGCCACGGCCTGCAACTGATTCATAATCCGCGTCCGCATCTGCACCAGCCGATGCCGGTGCCACAGCAGATGACGCAGGTCTCGATTTTCTGCACTGGGTACCCACACCCGAGGAAAGCGATTCTCCAGCAGCAACTGCAGCAGCAGCCCAGCATCCAGGCGGTCCGTCTTCTGTTTTCGCACCCGCTTCGCCTTGATCTGCGCAGGATCTCCGATCCACAGCTCGAACCCCAGTTCCGCCAGCAGCCGCTCGAACCACCGGGCATGTCCGGTCGCCTCCATCCCCACCCGCACCTTGCAGCCTGCCGCCTTCAGTTCGCGATAGAACTTCTCGGCTTCTCCATCGCTCAGTCGCCGTTCACCACATTCTCCGGTCTCGGGACTTACAAACGCGATTTGCTGAACGCTCGGGTGATAGTCCACACCTATAATCCACATATCGGCTCCTTCCTCCCGAGCCTTGGGTCGTTGACAAACCAAAGTCTACTCGGGGGTCGAGGGGGCCGACATTGTTATGAAATCAAGTGGCGGTGCCAATGCGGTTTGCCGGATGCTGCCCGGTCGGGTCGAGGACTGGCGCGGTATTCCGGAGGTTTAGCCTAGCTTGTTTCTCCCCGTTTCCTCTGGGAGTGCCTCAGTAGCCAAACCGTGAATCCGTTTCCAGCCCCCGCCACATCGCACCCAGCGTGCAGATTTCCCGCACTGGGCGCACCTGTTTGCTTAGTGCCAAGAGTTATGTGGCTTATCGTGTTGGGGCGACTTTCGCGCCTGACCATCGACGAAGCTGGTAGTTGTTAAACAAACCCAGCCGGTCGTATAGCCATTCGCTACTCCACCGCGTCCAACCGAAGCCTTTGCGGCCCCGGGCACGCATCAAATGCCGCCGTACCTTCTCCTCTACCCAGCGTTTGACCACTTCGAAACAAATACTCGAATGGCCGACCCGAAAGTAGTTCACCCAACCGCGCAAAACCGGATTGATTTTCGCAATCACGGTCTCGACGGGCCAGCTGACGTGCTTTCGGAAGATCTCCCTGAGCCTTTCAAACAGCGCTATCCGCTTCTTCAGCTTGGGCGCATAGTAAGGTCGCCACCTCCGCTGAAGGCTCAGTACACGCCGATATTCAAAACCCAGGAAAGTGAAGCTCTCTCCCTTCTTCAGATCCACCATCCGACTCTTGTCCTCGTTGATCTCCACGCGGAGCTTCGCGAACTCCTCGCGCAGCCGTCTGCCTATCGCCTTCACCAGCCAGTCACTCCGCCGTCCAGCGTCGATCAAGATCACCAGGTCGTCCGCAAAACGTGCATACTGGACGTTGGTTGACTTGCCCCTTCGCGTGGTATCCACCGCTCTCTCCAGCATCCGGTCTACCTCATTCAGATAGAGGTTACTGAGCAACGGTGAAATTACACCGCCTTGGGGAATGCCTTTCTTCCCCGTAGCTTTGAGAATCATCTTGAGCAAGTGCATGACCGCATCATCATGGACTCGCCTCGCCACTTTCTCTAACAGCAGCGAGTGCTGCACGTTATCAAAATAGGAGGCTAGATCCAAATCAATGATGCGGGTTTTCTCTTCGACGATCGCTCGGGCTACACGGGCTACGGCTTCATGCGCCGTCCGCTTCGGTCGATATCCATACGACCCTGCTTGAAAGTCAGCTTCGAAGATCGGCTCCAGAATGAGCTTTAGCGCTCCCTGGACCACTCGATCACGAATTGAAGGAATCGAAAGGACGCGGACTTTCTTGCCCCCATCCTTTGGAATCTCCTTCTTTCGTGCCTGCATGGGCCGATACGTGTTGGCAACTAATTCATCCCTAATCTGCACGAGAAAACTCTCCGCTCCGCTTTCTTCGATGGCTTCAAACGTGACCCCGTCAATGCCCGGCGCCCCGTCATTGCTTCTCGCCATCTGGTAGGCTTCCCGCAAAGTCCCCATCTTGCAGACGTGGACGTATAGTCCCCAGAAACGCCAAGACGGTTCTGCCTTCGCCTTGACATATAGACTCCTTCTCAGGTCCTGCAAACTGATGGGCGCTTTTGTCATCTCACCCTTGCCTCCCGTTTCGTTAGAGCCATTACAAACAGCAGGGCCTCTTCGCTCCACGGACATTACTCCGCTTCCTCGCTAATACAGGCCCGGCCGAATCCCTCTCGCCTTCCACCGACTTCCCGGTGTCACCGGTTATACGGCTTCCCTGCTCCGCCGATTTCCCGACGGGGCGAGGAGGGTCTCTCCAGTTGCTTAGCATGACCTTGTCACCGTGCTGTCCCTACCAACCCCGCCGAAGTGTTTCGCCGCATCAGTCCTTGCGACGCTCCATGCTGCCTTCGCCCGAAAAGTGAGGGCTCGGCCTTCGGATTTCACTCCTTTCGAGGCCATACGGGTTCACTTGCGTTACGGCCCGGTGACTCGCTCGCCATCCTTGTAGATGGCTTCGTCAATAGGCTTCAGGAATCTCAGTTTCCTTCCTTCCTGCTATTCAAGCTACGGGGCTTGAACTTTTACCCCGGTGGGACTCTCACCCACTGTTCATGCCAGCCTTCGCTGGACGCACACTTGCCGCGAGTAATCTCCTACAAGCCGGTTTGAACGAAGCCGCTTTGCGGCGGACGCTTCCGCGTGCCCCGAAGCGAGCGACATGGAAGATTCGAGACTAGCAATAAGGTAGCAGTAGGTCTTGAAGAATGATGCCTCTCGCGTTACGATGAGGCCGTTGGGAACCTCGGCATCATGGGAATACAGATGGGCTCAAGATTGATGGTCGTCCCACAAATACTCTTCCTTCCAACAACTTCCAAGCCAAAGTCGATTGAAATCCCATAGAGCTCCACTGCGTCCGCCGCGAACGAAAGCGGCCTCCTTCAAACCGTTGTATCGGACGCGCCCCGCAGCACCGGGCCTACCTGCACACACTGACTGTGGGGCGCATCCGATACAACACTAGGGTTTCTGGCCAATGACCAACGCGACTGACCAAGCAATTATTTTCCGTGATTCGCATTGCGGAACTCTCGTTTCCTGATGACGAACAGCCACCTCTAACAATGTCTCCCTCTATCTGCCTTACCAAGCACTTTAGAGCGAGACTTCGGCATTCACGCGCAAGAAAGGGTTAAGCTTGAAGCACTCGATGCGACACCGGCTGCAGACGACGATAGGACATAACATCTCCAGTTACAATGGGAGCCTTGGGCGATCGCAGCGGCGTCGTATGAAAAAGATGATCACAGCTGACCGCGCGCGGTTCGAGAGTGGCGCGCAGGCCTACGCAGCGTACTTGGAGAAGCCCGAGGGCCGGTTGCGCCTGGACTTGGCTTTTGCCAACTTGCAGGAATTTCTGCCACAGGTCAAAGCCCCATTATGCGCTCTAGATGTCGGTGGCGGCACTGGGGCGACGGCCGTTCGCCTCAGACGTCTTGGCTGCGATGTCACACTGCTGGACTCGTCTCGCGAGATGTTGCAGATCGCCGATCGCATCGAAAACATTTTGTGCGGTAGCGGAACGATCACGTTGAAATACGGCAACGCCGCCCAACTGGCTAACTTGTTCCCCGCGGGTTCATTTGATCTGGTTCTTTGCCACAACGTACTTGAGTTTGTCGACGATCCTGATGCTGTGTTGCGTGGAGTTGCGAGCTTAGTGCGAGGTTCCTCTGCCGTGCTTTCCGTTCTGGTGCGCAACCGAGCGGGCGAGGTACTAAAAGCTGCCATCAATGAGGGCGATTTGGAGTCTGCGGAACGCGGGCTTGATGCTGAATGGGGATATGAATCCCTGTATGGCGGTCGTGTACGACTTTTCACCCCAGACGAAATTCGCGCGATGTTGAAAAGAGCGCAACTTGAAGTAATTGCCGAACGCGGTGTGCGGGTGCTGTCCGACTATCTGCCTGCGAAAGTCTCTCGCGAGGCTGACTATGAACGTATTTTTGAATTGGAGCGGAAGCTGGGACAGCGTCCTGAGTTTGCCGCTGTGGCCCGCTACACGCATTATCTGGCGCGCCACTCAGCGGAAGTCTCAGAGGATGGCACGTGACCAACGGGACCGTCCAGTCATCGTTTTCCGGCCCTCTCACGAAGGTGCCTGATACGGGTATTGCGCTCGGACTTGGCCTTACCAACGAATGCAACCTCACGTGCGCCTTCTGCTACCGCGATCCCACCCGCACCGACCGTCTGTCGCTGGATCAGGTGAAGGCAGTGATGGAACGGCTGCCGGTGCGCTCGGTCAACCTCGGCACCGGCGAGAACGGGATGCATCCGGACTTCAAGGCAATTCTGGCCTATCTCCGAACACGGCCGGTCAAGCTCACTATCACCTCCAACGGCCATAGTGTGGCTGTGTTGGAAGACAATGAATTGCGGGCGTTCCACGACATCGAGTTCTCTCTTGATTACCCCAGTGAGATTGGGCAAGATGCACAGCGCGGACCCGGTAATTGGGCGCTGATACAACAACAGGCACGACGTTGTGTGCGACTGGGCGTGCCCGTCACGATCGTAGCTGTGATGATGAAGTCGAATTACTTGCGCTTGGCCGAGGTAGCCCGAGCGGCCAAGCACTTCGACGCTCCTCTGCGGGTTAACGTTTATCAAGCGGTGCGGTCCGATATCTACGCATTATCTTACGAGGAGTATTGGGATGGATTCGAGCGCCTGTTTGCACAGACCGATGTGATCGCGATTGGCGAACCGCTGGTGCGAGCGATGGCGGGGCTGCCACCGCTCCAAGGCGGGTGTGGCGTAAGCACGGTACGGGTGACGCCGCGCGCCACCACGCAGCCCTGCGTTTACTGGCCGGGATCGGGCGAGCCCCTATCGGAGTTGGATTCGACGGGCCTCGACATTCTAAGGTCAACGCCCTTTGAGCAAGCGCGAACGATTCCCGACGCATGTCAGCCGTGCGAGTTCCGGGACTCGTGCCATGGCGGATGTGCAGGACGGCGACGCTTGCAAGGCGCACTGCTGCAACCCGACTGTTACTGTCCGATCATTCGCGGAGAACGGCCGCGGCTTGAGATTCGCATGGCTGCAAATCGCGATCTGCCCAAGCTCAGCAGTTCCTGCACAACTGTAGTAGTGGCCCGATAGAGACCGGGCGCCTATTTCGCATCCGTCCAGGTGCTTGAGCCCACTGTCTTGACGGCCACATTTGTAAGAAAGATATGCAGCGGCTTGCCGTCGGCCGTGCCGCGGTGCTCGGTTGAGAACAGCAGGGGACCCGCCTTCTTGTAGCCTGTCCAGGTTGCGATGACGAGGCTCGGCTTCGCGTCCCCGCCGTGATGGAACTCAAGCAACTGGATGCGGTCGTCTTTCCCGATGTAGAGATTCCAAGTGTCGCCGGGAGTGTAACCGCCAGCCTCCGAAGGATACTTGACTGACACCAGATCAGCCGAGCCAGTGCCCAGCGGCATTTTCTGCATTCCCTGATCGGAAACGGTGGCGCTGGTGTCCCAGTAAGCATGGAAGGGGAACAGAGCCCAATAATTATCGTTTATGAAACCCGAGTCGAGCTTCTTTACGGCGTCGGGTTGGGTGCTGAGCTCGGAGCGAAGGTAGGTAACCTTCTGCGGCTTGCCGTCCTTATCTACGCCCTCGAAGGTGACCCTGTTGGTCTTGGGCTCCCAGGTCCAGGAGCGACTGGCTTTGAACAGTCCGGTGACTTCCCCGTTCCAGGTGTAGCGGACAGCCTCGACTTGGTCCCACGAATCGATGCCGTAGGTCTTGGCGAGTTTTTCAGTGATCGGATTGTGCGGCTGCGCCCAGGAAGTTGCAGCTAGAACCAGGAGCCCAAGGACCAACAGAAGACGTACTGCTATGCCACAGCGAGAATTTGTCATGGAGGCTCTCCTTGGTAACTTCAAGAATGGATGTCGGGCGACGGGCGGCGGCTTCAAATACGGAGAGGTATGTTAGCAGAAAGCTCTAATTCGGCAGTGCGGGCCTTTCAAGCCCCCGTTGCAGGCGGTTCTCGTATGATCCGGGACCTAATGGTCATTCCTGAGAATGACCATTAGGTCCCGTCCTTAACACCGACGCGCCGGTCGCGGCGCTAAAGCGCCGCACTACCCAGCGCAACAGAATGACTGCCGCTGCCGTTATCGCGACGGTTCCGTATTCCGGCAACATGACCCAGCGCGAAAGCACAAAGGGACGTCCCAGTGTGCGCAAATGCCAGACGATATACGTGGGGATAATGCTGACCGTCCATACAATGAGCGGCAATGTTGAAACCGATCGCACGAACGGCAGAAGCCAGAGTAAGTACCACGGGAACACGGCCGGTGCGAAGAAGAGCGAAGCGGCCATCGGCCAGGCAAATGCGTCCGCAGAGCAGTTCTGGAGCTTGGCTCTGAATCGGACTGCGATAAGAAGGCCCAAGAAAACTGCGAGTCCCACGAGAAGCTGCGGAGGCGCTGCTCGTCGAAGCGCCGCAAAAACCGGAGCGTTGAAACCAAAGCCTTGGATGTAGCTGCCGAGAGATCCGGTGGGAATTCGCCCGTGGTCAAGAAATGGCAGGTACAAAAGCATGAACACGATTGCGCCTATCAGAGCGTCGCGAATGCGAACGCGCCGCCAGTAAAGCGGCAGCAGCACGATCGGAAGAAACTTCACGGATACGGCCAGCGCGAACGTCAAGGCCGCAACCGCGCGCCAGCGGCGTATCAGCGCCGCGAAGGACACAATCAGCAGCAATACCCCGAGAATATCAATGTGACCGCTCCCCACCGCTTCTGTCGCCAGCAGCGGATGCCAGGCGAAGGCCAGAATCCAGTGTGCTGCTTGCCTAGTACCACGCAAGACATCGAGCAAGACAAGAACAACCGCAAGTTCGCAGATCGCAAATGCTACTCGCATGGCGAAGACAGACTCGTGAATTCCTGTAACGATGCGAAAAAAAAGCTGAGCACCGGGTGGGTAGATGCTGGGTAGTTCCGGATTGTTCAGCGCTCGTGTCTCGTCTGTGTGCAACGCGGTGAATGCTGGATCGTCAGGAGTCACAAGGTAAGGGTTATAGCCGAGCCGCTGCAGACGGCCATCCCAAACATAGCGGCGAATGTCGTCGTCGGATCCCGTCGGTATTCGTAGAAACGCAACCTGCCACACCGAGGCCAGCACAAGGCCGATGACAATAACCTGTTTGGGGAAGCTTGGAGTGCAGAAGAACTCGCGAATCGCCAGAAGATACGCGACACCGGCCACCAATAGCGGAATGACGGGAAACGCTTCACCATCGCCGCCGAAGTTGCGCGAGCAGATGATCAGCGATACCAGCAGAATAGCGCCGAGCCCGTACACCCTCTGAGACGCTGTGAGCGTCACAGATCCCCAGCGGCAGTCCGCAACTGTGGCACTAGCTGTTGCCACTCTTTCAACCATGCGGCCGTGCGCGGCGCCCGCGCAGGATCAAGCCGCATATCCTCAGCAAGTCGGGACAAGTCGCCCTCCACATCAATGTCGTAGAAGGGATCTGCGAAGCCAACAGAAAGCTGCAGCTTGCGCGCGCGCGCCAGAAGGCCATCAAGCGCGCTGTTTGTTCCCATCCCGTCACCATGGAAAAGCGCAGCATGAGGAGCCTTCGCCCCAACGAGATAATAGCCTCCGTCATCGGTCGGTCCAACGACTACGTCGTGCGCGGTGAGTATCTCGAACGCCCGCTCGAGAACCGAAACCGGCAGATGCGGGCTGTCGCTGTTGAAGGCAATCACGCAGTTCCCGCCGAGCGCGAACAGGGCGAACACCGACGTTAGCCCAGCCGCAAGGCCCTCCCCCTGCTGCGCCAGGACACTTGTCGCACCTCCGGCGAACTGCGACAGCTCTTCTACGTCTGACGCAGGACACATGATCGCAACGTTCACGCCGGGCACGGAGCGCGCCAGCACCATGGTGTCATCCAGAAGACAGCGATAAAGCTCGGTGACGGTTTCCACGGGAAGACTCCGTGCTAAACGAGTCTTGACCGTTCCGGGCCGCGGCGCCTTGGCCATAATGACAAGCGTCCGGTCGTAGTCGCGCGAATGCGGGTTAGTTTTGATGTGCTCCATACAAGATTGCTGTGCCTTCTGGTGTCACGCCTCCCGGCGCACGAAATAATAGCGCACGATCCGGCTGAGGATGAACCATGCCGCTCCGACCGTACCTCGCAATGTGCCACTGATTTTCGATTCTCCAATTCGCGGATAATAGCTGACGGGAACCTCGACAATCCGAAAACCCGCGAGCGAACCCTTCAGGATCATCTCAACTGCCCAGCCGTACGTCTCCTCTTCCAGCGCGAGTTGCCGCAGGACATCAGCACGCGCGGCGCGAAACGGCCCCAAATCGCTGATCCTCTGACCATACAACACCCTAATCATGGCGGCCGCGAGCCGATTCCCGAATGCGGAGTGCCACAGCAGCGCCCGAGGATCGCTTTGCTTCGCAAGGCGCGAGCCGAGCGTGATGTCCGCTCTGCCTTCGGTGATGGGCGCCAGGAGAAGCGGCAGCTCATCGGGTCGATCGCTGTAGTCTCCGTCGAGGAAAACGACGACGTCAGGAGAATCGACATTTGCCAATCCGGTTAAACAGGCGCGCCCGTATCCGCGGCGCGGTTCGCGCAGGACACGTGCTCCCATTGTTTCTGCAATCTCGGGTGTCCCGTCCGTGGAATTGCTGTCGACCACAAGGACTTCGGTGACCATATCGGCGGGAAGGTCAGCGAGAACTCGTCCGATGGCCTGCGCTTCATTATGCGTGGGAATGATGACAGAGACGCGCACTAGATCGTGCTCAGACCAACCACCACGGAGCGTTCGGCCAACGCCGCGCCAGCCATCCGTCGACGCCCCAGGTCCGGCCCGCGCTTCCGATGGCGAGCCCAAGCGACGCGAGAACGGGAACCAGCAATTCCCAGATCCACGCCGTGCCGAACTCTGACACCCACAGGCTGCCAAGGTACAAGAAAGCTACAAAAGCCGCGGGGCGCGTGAACAGACCAATAATAAGGAGAATCCCGAGTGAGATTTCTGTCAGCGCCTGCATCGGAGCCGCCATTGCGGCGTGGCTTGCGGCCTGGGCCATCACCGCCTTCCATATAGCCGGCGAGTGACTGTGCTGAATGTAGTACTGGATCAGTCCGGCGTAGCCGGCAGCCGTATAGAGCCCTTTGCCCAGATTCTCGAAGAAGACCCAGACAAACATCGCGCCAATCGTCACGCGAATTAATGCCAGCCCGCATGCGGGGGACTTGTGCTGGGCGGGATCGTAGGCTGGCTGTGCGCTCATCGTTCCTCTTCCTTTAATTAAGACAGTTCTCTCGCAGTGATCTCGTATTTGAAGTTATCTGGATCCAGGCTATCGAGTCTCCCCTCAGCTGTCTGCGCTTGCGGATACATCAGAAACGGGAGCGTCGTACCACTCGAACCTGGGAGCTCGACATCCTGAGCGAAGTTGTATGCCATCCAGTTCATCTCCCACGAGCCGAAGAGGCGCTTGCGCGCGGTGGCCACCATCTCGTCGCTCAACGGACGGTTCCCTGGCGGTTCTTCCAGAACCACTTTCCGCACGTCGGCGGGATCGACCGGCACCCAGCCGAATTGTGTCAGGTACACTTCTGCCCGGCAGTGCTGTGCTTTCGTGACCTTTTCCGACGACGCGCCCAGGCTCTTGTAACCCAGCGTGGACTTTGCCACGCGAATGCCGTACACGTCGCGGGCTGGGAGGCCTGACGCTCTCGCGAGTCCGACGTAGAGGGCATTCAGGTCCGCACACTTGCCTCCGAGGTAACCAGTTTCGAGCATGGCGCTGATGTCGCCCCTACCGCAGCCCTTTACCTTCGGATCGCGGAACGTATTGTCGACGATCCACTCGTAGATCGCACGCGCTTTCTCGACATCGGTGTTGGCGCCTTTCGTAATTTCGGTCGCCTTGGCTTTCACGATTCCGTCGGTCGGAACGTTTTTGTGCGGCTGCAAGAAATACTGCAACTCAGCCTTAGACTCGGGTTGCGCATTCCCGGGCTTCGACAGGTCCACTGAATAGTTCTTAAGTGATACTTGACTCGTCAGTATCAGCACCGGCTTTGCATCCGCAGGGAAGGTTGCAACTACCATCCCCAATGCCGCGGGGTTGTTGCTTTCGATCAGTTTTGCCTGGCCGCCGTCAGCAACAAACCGGTTAGATGTCGTCCTTTGAAACGGCGTGTTCTGTATGAGCGCCGCCGGCAACCAGACTTTAGTTTCTCCTGCAGGCTTAAGCACTTCTGCGCGAGTCGTCACTTCGAACGTCCGCCAACCGTCGGACGGCGGACTCGGCGCCCATGAGAGTTCCGCTTTCGAAAGAGTGAAGCCGGCAAATGCAAAGCTAGTAGAGCGTACAAATTCGCGCCTATTCATGACCTAACCCCAATCGAAGATATCCAGGATGGCTACCGCCCTCCGTGCACAGCGCATTCAATGCTCGGCTAACTTCAGAACGACCGGCCGGATTCGACAGGCCAGGACCTCCGCAGAAGCCCGCGGCTGTGCGCGCACCGACCATTGGCCCAACAAACAAGGGATGCGCCGCCAGGAGCTGCAGTCGCATCGGAATGCGCCCTTTCGCGAACACCAGGAAATTGCGAAATTGTACCACTCTTTTGACGACGCTTTGAAACTCGAGGGCTGTGTTTGTCGCGGGCGTCGGGCCCCGATGCTGCGAGGGAGAACCCGCTGAATCCCCCGTTGTTAAGTTTCCAAACATTGACCATATTTCAACAGGAGTCGATCGGCTGAGACGGATGACGATCTGGCATTTAACGCACGCAGACGTGCTATGCCAATTGACGCTCTCTTGAAGATAAGAAGCCAATGGCCTTCCGCCGTTTCAACATGGCCTCTAATGAGCATCTCACCGTCCAGAAGCCTTCTTCGGGGAAATCACTTGGACGGGTAGTCGCCAAACCGTCGAAGTGGTCAGTGAAGCTCCCGAGAAACCCTAGTGATGTATCGGATGCGCCCCATAGAAGTAGGAGTGCGCAGGTGGGCTCTGAGCCGGAGCGCGTCCGATACATCGGTTTGAAGGGAGCCGCCCTTGGGGAGGCATTTATGCAAATTCAATGGTCCTGGGGGTTGTGAGAGAGGCAGCGGGAAGAGCTTGTGGAGTTGGAAAGCGCGAAGGCAGGACTGGTTTGGTTGTAGTTTGCGTGTGGCAGGAGCGGGTTTGTGATTCGAGGTTGGGAACAGATGGGTTGTTGGAGGGCAAGTAGGGCGTACCCTGCCTGCGGGTGGTGAAGGGCACCGTGTGAGAAGGCTTGGAATGGTAGTTTCATGCGGCGGCTCGGGAGAGAAAGGGTGGCGAGCGGAGTTGGAGTTGGGCAGCGGTAAGTCTCTCGATGACCACCATCGGCCCGCCACAGTTGGGACAGAGCCAAAGAGGTCTGGTTTGCTTGGCCGTGGATGCTTCGGGTTTGGTTTGCGGCTGAACCACTGCGAGGGCCTGCCGGCAAAGTGGCAGGAGAGTGGCTCGCCGCCGGTTGGCGAGGAAGCCGAAGTGGCGAATGCGCACGAAGCCTTTGGAAGCAAGTGCAACAGGAAGCGGCGCAGGAACTCATCGAGCTCTAAGCTCATCACTTTCTGTTGATTGTTGTGTGCCGAGTCTCGCCAACGAAAGGCGACTTGGCCATCGATCAAAGAGATGAGGCGATGGTTCGAGATGGCCACGCGATGGGTGTAGCGGCCGAGATACTGGAGCACATACTCGGGGCCACCGAAGGGTGGTTTGCAGTAGACCACCCAAGGCTTGCGAAACAGTGGTCTGAGCCAGGAGGCGAAGGTCTTGGGCTGAGCCAGCAGGGCCAACTCCCCGCAGAAGCGGAGCTGACGGTGTTGGAAGGCGGACTTGAGGCCAGCAACGAACTTGCCACGAAAGCGGCGCCGCAGCACCGGGCGGGGAAGAAAGAAGCGAGGGCGGGATGGAATCCAGCGGGTGTGGTCGAGCGATAGCCCGCCCGCGGGGACGACACAGTGAACGTGGGGATGAAGTTGCAACTTCTGATTCCAGGTATGCAGCACACTGAAGAAGCCGATCTCGGCTGCGAGACGTCGGGGATGGCGGGCAACCTCGAGAAGGGTTTCTGCACTGGCACGGAGCAACAGATCATAGATGATCTTTTTGTTCTGCAAAGCCAGGGGCGCCAGTTGCGCAGGCAGAGTGAAGACGACATGGGCGTAGGGCGAGGGGAGAAGTTCGCGGCGCCGTGCCTCCAGCCAGCGTTCCCGGGCACCGGTCTGACACTTCGGGCAATGCCGGTTTCTGCAGCTGTTATAGGAGATGGCGGCACGATGTCCACAGCGGGTGCACTCATCGATGTGTCCGCCGAGTGCGGCGGTGCGACAGCGCGCAATGGCCAGCAGCACTTTGATGTGCGGCCAGTGGATCCACTGGCGGTTGCGCTCGATGAAAGCTGTTCCGGCCGCGCGGACCAGGTCGGCCACCTCCAGCGGCGGCCGCATCATCTACTCCTCCTGAGGTGACCTGGCTTTTAGCTTGAGCGAATCCAGAGGACTGGCTGTGGCCTGGAGGTGACGTCGCGAGAGATGCAGGTAGATGGTGGTCTCTTTTAGATCCTGATGTCCCAGGAGCAGCTGAATGGTGCGCAGGTCAGCTCCGTTTTCTAGCAAGTGGGTGGCGAAACAGTGGCGCAGGGTGTGGGGATGAACTCGATTTTGCAGACCAGCGCGTCGGGCGGCCTGACGGCAGGCGTGATAGACGGCCTTGGGGGTGATCGGATGATCCGCCGTATGTTTGCAGCCCCCGGGGAACAACCACTGCGAAGGTTTGCGCTTTAACCCGCGCCAGTAGTCGCGCAAAGCCTCCAGCAGGATGGGACTGAGCATGATATCTCGGTCCTGACAGCCTTTGCCGCGGCGGATGTGGATGACCATGCGTCGGCTGTCGATATCGGGGATCTGCAAGCGAGTCAACTCGGCGCGCCGTACCCCGGTGCCATAGAGGGTCATCAACACAATGCGATGGAATCGAGTCTGGGCCGAGTCGATGAGGAGGGCAACTTCTTCCGGGCTCAATATGCTGGGCAGGTGTCGCGCCTTCTTCGGATAAGGGGTATCGGCCACGCTCCATGGCTTCTTCAACGTCTGGATGAAGAAGAAGCGCAGCGCGGCCAGCCGTTGCGCGACGGTACGTGCGGCGAGTTTCCGCTCGCGGAACAGGTAGGCTTGGTACTCGCGGATGTGCTCGGGACCGAGCTGGTCGGGAGGGCGCTTGAAGTAGCGCGCGAAATCTTCGATTGTCTGGAGGTAGACGCGTGTTGTAGTCTGGGCGTAATTACGACGCTTGAGTTCCTCGAGCATCATTTTGCGAAGGTGGGTCATAGGTTATCTCCTTATGACCCCACCCTATCGCTTCCTCTCGTTCCCACCATTGCTGCTGACACCCGGCACGCGAAAGCGTCCGCCGCAAAGCGGCTTCGTTCAAACCGGCATGTGGGAAGTCACAGCGGTTCCGAGTGGATCGTCGTGCGATGCGGGTGGCTGGCGGCTTACAGCTCCGGAGTGACCAGAACGACCTGAGCTCCCGTCGAACGGCTCACGTCAATCACGTTCACCACATCCACAAATGGCAACGTGCCGTCTGCTTTGACCAGAACCACTTTCAGGCTTCGGTTCTGGAAGAGCTGGCTTAGTCTGCTTTGCAGAGAAGTCCATGGAATGTCGTCGCCGCCGATTTTCAGCGTGGGTGATCGCTGGCCTGAGTTGAGCAGTTGCACCATGGTCGTCTGGGAGCCAGGGGGCACTGGCGGACCGACCAGTACCACGAGCCCGTATGGCGGCGATGGCGTTTCCATTTCGGAAGAACCTCGCTGACCAGTCAGCAGGTTTGTTGCATCGACATTTGCTGAACGCAGAGCCTCCAGAACTTTCAGCACGTTGGCGTACGGGGTGCGTGCGTCCGCCTTGATGTAGAGCTTTTTGTCCGGCCGGTTCGAAAGACTCTGCTTGAGCTTTTCCGCTAAAGGAGAAGGGTTGATCGGATCGACTCCGAAGTACACGATGCCGTCGTCGGTCACACTCACGATCAGCGAGTCTTCCTGGTCGGCGTTGGGCATCGCAACGGCGTTGCCGGCGATAGGTAGTTGCACGCTGATCCCCTTCTGCATGGCTTGAGGCAGTTGGGCCGTGGCACTTGGTGCCGCGAGGTTCATACTGCCGTCCCAGCTTGCGGTGGACGAAGGAGGCGCAGGGACAACCGGAGACTGCGCGGTAGCGCGAATGGAGATGGTTGTTAAAGCTAATGCCACAAGGCACACTTCGAATACGTGCTTCATACGTTCTGCTCCTTTCGACCTATTCAGGTTGATTGGTTAGGGTTTTGCTCCGCCGAGTGACGCGGTTGCGAGAGACCCGCCGAGCCCCATCGTCTCAACCGCTGACGAGGGCACGATCACCATGGAGCCCCGTTCCTTGATGGCTTCGTAGAGCATGTTCATGGCGCGCAGATGCAGAGCCACAGGGTTTTCCGCGTAGGCGGCTGCAGCCTCCACAAAGCTGTTGGAGATTTCGGTTTCGGCCTGGCCTAGAATGATTCGCGCCTGGCGTTCGCGCTCGGCTTGCGCCTGCCGGGACATGGCATCTTCCAGACCCTGCGGAATTCTTACGTCGCGGATCTCGACCGATTGAACCGTGATACCCCAGGGGTTGGTTTTCTCATCCAGAATGCGTTGCAACTCGCGGCCCAGCACTTCGCGCTCGGTAATCATCTGCGCCAGTTCGTGGCGGCCGATCGACTCGCGCAGCCCGGTCTGTGCGCTGAGGGTGATGGCTTGAACGAAGTCCTCCACTTCGAGGATCGTCTTCTCGACGTTCCAAACCAGCCAGAACACAATGGCATCGACGTTGACCGGAACCGTGTCGCGCGTCAAGGTGGACTCGGCCGAAACGGTGGCGACCCGCACGCGCTGGTCCACGTAAGGACTGAGCGTCTCATATACCGGAACGATGAGAAACAGTCCAGGGCCGCGCAGTCCGACGTACTTGCCAAGGCGCAGGAGGGCAACCTTTTCCCATTGCTGCACGACCTTGATTGCGAACAGCAGATACACGCCCACGAGTGCGCCTGCAATGAGTGGCCACGGATGGCCCACGACTAAGGCGGCGAGGGCCCCGGCGGCAACGCAGACTACGAATGCAGTGACTGCGACTCGATTAATGGGAGCAATCTCGATTCTTGTCATGACCGTTCTCTCTTTCTGCCGGACTCTGAGGCCAGTCCGCGCAACTGCTCGATCAGATCCTCAACCGTGAAGCCCGCCGCGCCGGCGCGAGCGACGGAGTCGGTCACGATCTGTTCCAACTGGCGCTCACGCTGAGCTTGGCCTCGGTTGACTTTCTGGTTGCTGATGAATGTCCCTGTTCCCTGGTGGCTCTCTAGCAGGCCGCCGAGCTCAAGTTCGCGGTAGGCTCGAATGACGGTGTTGGGATTGATGGCCAGATCGACCGCGAGCTGGCGCACGGTGGGCAGCTGATCGCCCGCGGTTAGCGCTCCCGAAGCCAAGGCCCCGCGCACCTGGTCCATGATCTGGCGGTACACCGGCACTCCTGTGTGAAGGTCGAGCCGGAAGTGGAAGGTCGAAGCCGAGGGGCGGGGGTTCATCTCACGATTAGTGTACTATAAGACTAGTACATTATGTCAAGAGAAAAATGAGGGAAAGTTTGCGGTAAGACGTGATGCAACCATTTCAACCGAATCGTAGCCCGGATGCCGGTTTCTGGAGGTACCGAGGTTGAATTTCGGTCTCGTCGTCGGATTGGAGTCGCCGGCCAACTCGGAAGGTTGCTTTAGAAGATAAGAGTTGAGATCATGCCATCTCACACCCTATCCCTGTCGGACAAATCGATTAGCGAATCCCCCGCTTGTCACATTGTCCAGAAACCGGCATCTGGGAGATCAGAACGCGAAATGCATTCAGCACCGGCACACTTCCTCGAACAAGACTTCGGGCCCGCGTCGAGAGCCAAGAACCCTCCGAGGGGAAGACAAGACGGAATTTAGCTTACAGACTCGCGACCGAACCGCCATCGACGCGCATGTTTGTTCCAGTAATGAATGACGCCCGTTCCGAAGCGAGAAAAACCACCGCAGCGGCGACCTCTTCAATTCGTCCAGGGCGCCTTAATTCAATGTGCGGGCGATTGTTTGCAAGAAATTGCGCTTGCGCCTCCTGCGGTGTGACGCCTCGTCCCCTCGCCACCGTTGCTATCATTTCCGCAACTAGGGGCGTCATGATGAACGCCGGAGACACCGTGTTCACAAGAATGCCATCCGTGCCGTAAGCCTTAGAGAGGCTCTTGGTCAGATTATTCATAGCCGCCTTGGAAGCATTGTAGTGCGGCATGAAAGCATCAGGCTGCGTTCCGGACTCGCTGGAAATGTTGATGATCCGGCCCCACTTCTGCTGCTGCATGTAGGGGAGGACGGCACGGGTGGAACGGACCGCCGACATTAGATTCAGGTTCAGAACGGCGAGCCAATCGTCGTCAGTGAGATCATTGAAAGAGGCGAAGGCCTGGACTCCACCAGCGTTGTTCACCAGCACGTGGATTGTGCCAAAGCGCTTCACGACTTCTCCTATAGCGCTTGAGATGTCTTCGGCTTTGGACATGTCGGCGGTGACGCCCATCACCTCGGTGCCGGTACCTTTGCTGATTTCACTCGCCGTTCTCTGCAGTTCTTCCGCGCCTCGGGCGGTGATCGCCACCTTCGATCCCTCAGCTGCGAAGGCTTCGGCAATGGCTTTGCCGATTCCTTTGCTGGCTCCGGTTACGAGAACGATTTTGTCCCTGAGTCCAAGTTCCATGTGGTGTGTCTCTCCTGGGAATCAGATTCAACGTCGAGCGAGAAGGTTTCGGACGCGAAATACGTGGCTCGTGGGATCGGTTGCGCACTCGCCAATTCTGGTAAGGGCAATCGCGGTTAGTTTGATCTTGAAGGCGTTTCGGGAGACGTTTAGGGTCGCCCGTGATTCGGGAACAATTCACAGGAGGGCCAAGGTGACCTTGCAGCTTGAACAAGTCGTCAGGAATCATTGCACCAGGCCAAGAGTCAAGAAATCGTAGCCCGATTTGGAAAGAACGGCGGGCCGCAAGGTCTATCTAAGGGGTTTCCGTCCTAAACTCAAGTCGGCGACAAGATCGAAGGTCAGACGCAGACTACTGTTTCACGGCCTTATTCCGCAGTCGTCGAGAAGGTGTGAATGCCGCATTCCAACTTGGTTCCGCCCCATCGGCCGGAGCGCGGGTCCGCTCCTTCTGCCGGGACAGTCGTACACGGTTCGCAACCGATACTGCGGTAGCCCTCGTCGTATAACGGCAAGTACTCGATGCGGAGTTCGACGGTGTACCGCCACACCTGCTGCCAGTCCCAGGCCGCGAGTGGGCTCACTTTCAAAATATTCCTGCCGCTGGGCAGGCGATGGTTCTCGACTGTCCTCAAGTTTTTGCGGGTGGGCGACTGTTCGCGGCGCAGTCCGGTGAACCAGATGTCGAAAGGCTCCAGGGCCTTCATCAGCGGTTCGACCTTACGACGCTGACAGCATGTGCCCGGGTCAGTCCGATACAGTATCCCGAGTTCCGACTCCTGTTCGGCAACCGACTGGATGGGAGTTACATTGACAAGGTTCAAGTTCCACGATTTGGTCATGCGGTCGCGGTACGCGTATGTCTGGGCAAAGTGATACCCCGTATCCAGAAAAAGCACAGGCACGTGCGGTCGCTTCTGAAGCAACAGGTGGAGCAGGACCATACATTCCGCCTGGAAGCTGCACGTGATGCATGCGGAACCGTGATTTTCGGCGAAGATTCGATTGATCACGTCTTCGGCAGTCAGGGCATCGTATTGCTCTACAACCAAAGGTACGCTCATTGGGCACCGTTCCTTTCCGGAATGACGTTCTCACGCCAACTGGCGAGCGGCTCGACAGTGCGAATTGTGTTGAAAGCCAGAGCTTCGTCACCACTCCGGGCGACGGAGCCGATAATGATGAGTGCGGGAGAGTCCGGAACAATAAGAGACCGGAGACCCAAGACGTTGATCCACAGCAACTCTTGGTTTTGACGGGACGCGTTCGCGACAACCAGGCAAGGTGTGTCGGGCCCTAACCCCGCGGCGATAAGATCGTCGCTGATCTCGCGGTAATGTCCGCATGGCATGTAGATGGCCAGTGTGCAGTCTTGTGAAGCGTAGCGTGCCAGGTTTGTTCTGCCCCTGCCGGCCGCCTGTTGCGCCGTGAGAAACACAACTCCTGCGGCGGATTTGCGATCTGTCAGCGTAATTCCTGCCTGTGCCGCCGCTGCGATGGCCGCAGTAATGCCTGGCACGATCTCAAATTCAATCCCCGCCTCGCGTAGTGCCGACAGTTCTTCTGCGGCACGGCCGAAAATGGAAGGGTCACCACCCTTGAGACGAACAATGATGTTGGCGCAGCCCGACAGCTCGACCAGCACCCGATTGATCGCATCCTGGCTGAGCCGCTTCTTCCCCGCGCGTTTTCCCACGTTGATCAGCTGAGCTGTCGCACCGGCAATCTGAAGAATCTCCTCACTAATCAGCCCATCATGGAGAACGATGTCCGCCGAGCGAAGCACGCGGAGGGCCTTTACGGTCAAGAGCTCCGGATCGCCTGGACCGGCGCCGACGAGATAGACCTTGGCCATCATGCAGCCTCTTCCTCGCGCGCGAGATTGCGTTCGGAAGCGCCCCTCAACTGATCGAACACCTCGCGACTGGCAAGGCGACCGAGAATCCGCCGTCGTGTTTCGAAGTCGATGGCTTTGCTCATTAATTCGGCGCGAACCCGTCCCAGCCACTCGACCCATGACTCGTATTCGGGCCCGAACTGACTTTCGAGTTCCTTGCGCAATCGTTGCGCCAGTGACGGGCTTAGTCCTGCAGTGGAGATGGCAATCTGTAGCGGTCCGCGATCCACCACAGCCGGATAATAGAAGTGACAGTGGCGCGGCTGATCGACTGCATTGCATAGAATCCCGCGGCGGTCGGCTTCCTGATAAACCAATGCATTCGTTTCGAAGCTGGAAGTCGCGGCCACCACCAGAAACACGCCGTCAAGGTCTGTACGTTCGAGGCTTTTCTGCTTCCATGTGATCGCGCCGGATTGCGCAGATTGCGCAAGCACCGCATTAAGGTCGGGCGAAACCACGGTCACACACGCACCCGAGCGCAACAAGCCGTTTATCTTGCTTTCTGCAATGGAACCGCCGCCCACCACGAGACAGGCCCTTCCTTCCAGCTTCATGAACATCGGGAAGAGCGCTGGTTGTTGAGTACTCATCCTTCCACTCCATGAGGGACACGGCCGGCGGCGAGGTCGCGCTCGATCGCGACGACGTCACCACCGGCGAGGTAAGCGCGAATCTGGTCCGGTGAATGCCGGCTGAAGAACTGACGAAGGTTTTCATCCGGATGCCTTGCCAATAGGTAGCGTTTCAGCAGTCGCTCGATGGCGTCCGGCACCTCGAAGGCCGGGCAGCGATATCCAACGGGCCGCGCGATGGACTGGTGTTTGCCAACCGCTCCTCCAACGCAAAAGTAGTAAGCGTCGATAAGCTGGCCGTTCTGCTTGATCTTCTTGCCTTCGAGGCCAAGGTCGGCGATCCAGTGCTGGCCGCAACTGTTGGGGCACCCCGTGATGTGCAGCTTCAGGTGCTGCTCGAAGCCCGGCAGTCGCTCATCGAGTTCTTCGGCCAGCCAGCGGCCAAACGACTTGGTTTCCGTGATCGCGATTTTGCAGAATTCTGTTCCGGAGCAGGCGATGATGCCGCGCCGGAAGGGCGAACCTTCCGTGGGCAGTCCTGCGAGTTGCAGCTCTCCCGCAAGCTTGGCTGCGTTGCGCTCGGGCACGTTGACGATCAGCAGGTTCTGCATGTTCGTGGTGCGCAATTCGCCGCCGGCATAACGTTCGGACAGGTCGGCCGCTGCATGCAGTTGAGCGGCTGAAATCCGGCCCCGCAGCACGGAAGCTCCCACGTAGTAGTACCCAGGCTGCTTTTGCCGGTGCACTCCCACGTGATCGCGATACACATCATCTGGGGCCTCTTCCGGAACTGCCCGAGCCAGCTTAAATCCCAGGCGCGCTTGCAGCTCGCTGAGAAATTGGTCGGCGGTCCACCCGTGCTTCAGGAAAAGGAACTTCAGTCGCGCCCGCTCACGGCTCTCCCGCAAGACGTCGCTGTCACGAAATATGGAAGCCACGGCCCTGAGTACGGGCAACACCTGGCTCGGCAAGAACAAACGCGTCGAGTCGCTGGCCAGGTGAGGTTCCGTCGACAAGCCTCCTGCAACCCGCAGGGAAAAGCCAATCTCGTTGCCATTGCGCCGCACCGCGGTGAAACCTACGTCATTGATCTCCGGATAGGAGCACCAGACATGGCAACCGGTGATGCAGATTTTGAATTTGCGCGGCAGATTGTAGAACTCGGGATTGCCCACGAAATGCTGATTGGCGTCGGCGACCAACTGGCGACGCGTCGTAGACTTCGTCGGCGTCGACTCCGGCCAGCGGGCAGCCGGTGATGTTGCGCACGTCGTCGCCGCATGAGCCCATGGTGGTGAGCCCGACTCGCCAGAGCGCATCGAGCACCTCCGGCAGGTCTTCGATGGTCACCCAGTGAAGCTGAATGTTCTGGCGGACAGTGATGTCGGCGCTGCCGCGAGCATATCTTCTCTGCGACATGGGCTATCGCGCGCACCTGATTTGCTCGCAAGAGCCCGTTAGGAATGCGAATGCGCACCATGAAATAGGGGACCGCCTTGCCTTCTCCGCCGGTGCCACCTACCGCTCCGATGCCGTCACCCTGCGTGTACACGCCCCATAACCGGAAATAGGTGCCCAGCCATTCCGGAGGAATCGGCGCGTGCCCATTGCGTGAAAAGGCGCGGATCTCGTCGAGGCAATCCCAGGCGTTCTTTTCACGTTTGAGCCGCTCTATTCGTTGAGTCTTGGTCTCTTTGAGGGCTTCCGTCATCGACAACCTCCTTGCGCCGCAAAAGAAAAAACCCACGTGTCAGATACCTCTGACGCGTGGGTTAGGAAAATCCCGCTTGTGAATAAGAGCTAGGTGGTATTCCCGCAGGCGTCAGAATATGTGTCCCCGCAACAACAGCAGGTGATGCAACAACAATTCTGACGACCGCTTAACATGTTCGTTCGAAACTATACAAGATTAGTAGACGTGTCAAGTGACTTGAGAGGAACATTGCATGGGTAGTTACGAACTGATGACAGGAAGTTACGCAGCTCGCTACCCGAAATCGCGGGTAACCAGATCTTCGACGTGTGGCGCGCGGAACCGCTTTGTCTGCGTGCTCCGGCAAGAACTCTACTGGTACGACATGCGAATCGATTTCTGGTCGGAACGCAAGAACATTCTTCGACCAAATGGATATCTCCGCCTTTTCGAGATCTGGGCCGGCGTTCTATTTTTCCGGGTCCACTTACACGACGCTTGGATATGGCGATCTCGTGCTGGCGAAGCCGTGGCGGCTGCTCGCAGTAGTCGAAAGCTTGATGGGCGTCCTCATGTGCGGCTTGTCAACGGGCTACTTCTTCGTCATCGTGAGCCGCATCCATCAATCGCATAGCACACCCCGTTCCGCCGATGCCCGGTCCGATCGAAATTAGAGTGTCGTTTGACGAGAACAGGGCTTCCCACGAACCGGCTGTTTGGAGCCGCGAACAAAACACTTCCAGAAAGCCGATCAATGATTGTGCATTGGTGGCTTGCACAACGAAGTTGGCCATAAACCGGCATGTGGGAAGTTTGGGCTGGCTCGGCATTTGACGGCAGCAAACTTCCCAGAACGCGACTTGAACGAAGCCGTGGTACGGCGGACGCTTACGCGTGTTTCTGAACCGACATTGTGAGAGCTGGGCTAACTTGGGACGCAGAGAAGGAGGAACTCTCTGTGACCCATCTACGTCAGCTCATGCTTGAAGAGTTGCGGCGGCGCAACTTCGCCGATACAACCATCCGTACGTACTTGCATGGTGTCGAACACTTCAGTCGATACTTCGATCGCCAGCCCGATAAGCTCGGCCCTGAGCATATCCGCCAGTATCAGGCAGCTCTGTTCACCAAGTTCAAGTTCAGCTCCAACACTGTTGGCTTGCGCTTGGCCACGCTGCGCTTCTTTTACATCCAGGTCTTGAAGAGGAACTGGAGCATCGCTGAGACGCCTTATCCGAAGAAGGTGTTTCACCTTCCTCAGATACTGAGCCAGGAAGAGGTCGCCCGACTGATTGACGCGGCTGAGCAGCCATTTCACCGCATTTTGCTCATGACGCTCTATGCCACAGGCGCACGTCGCGCAGAAGCAGCGCATCTGAAGGTCAGCGATATCGACAGTAAGCGGATGGTCGTTCATATCCGCGAAGGCAAGGGCGGTAAGGACCGCGACGTCATGCTCAGCCCGAAGTTGCTCGAGGAACTGCGTACGTATTGGCGCAGTCTCCGGCGCAAGCCGACCGACTGGCTGTTTCCTGGCAACCGATGGCATACGGGGAGCTATCCTGTCACAACCAAGGTACTCTGGATGGCTTGTCAGAACGCCGCCAAACGAGCTGGCCTTGCGCACAAGCATGTCCACCCGCACACTCTACGCCACTGTTTTGCCACACACTTGCTCGAGGCCGGCGCCGACCTGCGCACCATCCAGATGCTGCTCGGACATCGAGACCTCGAAGAGACGACGATTTATTTACATCTCTCCCAACGGCATCTTAGTGCAACTGCCAGTCCGCTCGATGCACTCACGTTCACCGCACGAGGAGAACACAAGCACAGTTCATGAGCCGGCCTCCCCTAGAGGTGGCCGATATCGTTCGCTGTGCAGGACAGGCTTTTCTTGAACACAGTCGCAGGTGGATGAACTGGCAACACCAGAAGGTGCTGCTGGCCATCACGCGCTGCCGAACCGCCGCACTAGGCGGACATCGCGATCGCTGCACTGGATGCGGACGTACGACTGCCATCTCTTACAACTCGTGCAGGAACCGGCATTGTCCAAGATGCCAAGGCAACGCGCGTCTGCGCTGGCTCCAGGCGCGCGAACGAGAACTTCTGCCCACCCGCTATGTGCATGCCGTCTTCACGCTGCCGCGCGAACTGGCCCCGCTCGCCTTGCAAAACAAGAAGGTGATCTATGACCTGCTGTTTCATGCCAGTGCTGAGACTTTGCTCGAGATCGCCCACGATCCCCGGCATCTCGGTGCCGAGATTGGCTTCTTTAGTGTGCTGCACACCTGGAACCAGCGACTGCAACATCATCCTCACGTCCACTGCGTGCTCGCCGCCGGCGGTCTCGCTCCGGATCACTCTCGCTGGATCTCCTCACGCAGATCCTTCTTTCTTCCCATCAAGGTACTCAGCCGCGTCTTCCGCGGCAAGTTCGTCGCCCGACTCCGCAGTGCTTTCCTTACCGGCACGCTTCAGTTCCACGCCAGACTTCTGCCCCTGGCTGAGCCACGCGCCTTTGCTGCCTGGCTGCGAGTCCTGTTCCGCTACGACTGGGTTGTCTATTCCAAGCGGCCATTCCGAGGGCCTGAACACGCGCTGCACTATCTGGGCGCCTCCACCCATCGCGTGGCTATCTCCAATAGCAGGCTGGTCGCGCTCGCCGAGAACGACGTGACCTTCCGCTGGCGAGATTCCGCCCATGGCAACAAGAAGAGGATCATGACGCTGCCCGTCGAGGAGTTCTTGCGCCGCTTCCTCCTTCACCTGCTCCCGCGTGGGTTCGTGCGCATCCGCAACTTCGGCTTCCTCGCCAACAGGCAACGCGCTACCCTGCTGCCGCTCTGCTTTCAACTGCTCGGTAACTCCGAGAGCAGACCCACTTCGGCGCCACTGCCCTCTACTGACCAGCCTCGCTCACTCTGGAACTGTCCAGCCTGCGGCGGAACCATGCACGTCGTAGAACGGCTCTCTGCCGCTCAACTCTTGCTCCGCTCTCCACCTGAACTCGAACAATGTGCAGCATGACCTTCGATCCACATCCGCGGCCTCTGCTCGTGCTCCAGCACGCACGGAGATCCCCTGTCTTATCAGGCTTGGCAGGCTTGCTAGTTGATCCTTTCAAGCGCTGCCCTACACCTGCACGCGCTGCTATTCCGCGTCCTCCGGCCCAGCCAACAGGAACCCCAATCCAAATCAGCAGGTTCGTAGACTCCTGGCCGCCGATCACTTCCATTCAAGTCCCATAGGCTTCCATCACCCGGGACGGCTTCCTTCAAGTCGCTGTATCCGAAGCGCCCTGTCCAAGATCATGCAACCGCGGACTGTTACCTGATGGGCGCTTCAGATACAGCCCTAAGACTTCCGGGGAGTCAGGGGTTGCACGTCTACGAGTAGGGCGTTTTACGTCGTGCGCCGGGATAAACCGGCATGTTGTAGGGGATGAAAGAGCCCTGCAGGAAAGGAGACAGCGACTCCATCCTGACCTCTAGTCTTGCGGAACCCATCGCGAGGTGAGTTTCGAAGCGTAGGCCGGAGGCATCAGTGGGCGGGGTGATTGAGCTTCGAAAAACGCCAGATCAGGATGCCGACTCCCTGACGAGTAGGAGGAAGGCAACACGGCAGCTGCGTTATCGCGAGTGGCTGTCCGGTCCTGCGTAGTCTAAGAACCCGCGCACGCTGAGAAACAACATGCACGAGAACCGGGAGATCTCCAGCGCGCCTTCGGTAATTGACGAAGGCCGGTCCGTGAAGGCACATAGCCGCACGACGGACACGCACGCGCTGGAGAAGTCGGACTGCGCCGTAGTACCTGTGAACCGACCGAACAAGGGAGGGCAACTTCCTGCGGAGGCCGGGGAGGGAAGGGTGCAGCTGGAGGCGAACATCGTTCAGGCGCACATGCTCCTGACTCTGAGCAGGGATATGCATGTTCCAGCGTTTGGACGGTGTGCGTGAAGCCAACCGCTGTCTGTGGGTTGCCCACACGCCATTTGTCCTTCAGAAGAGCCGTATGCGTAAACGCGCTCGTACGGATCTGTGCGGGGGGCGATCAGCGATGATCGTCCCTACCGCGACAACTTGACGTAAGTGGACTTCACAGCGGCCCGGCGAAGCTTCCCCGAACGTCGTCTATGGACAATTAGGACAAGCGGGGGATTCGCTGATCATTTTGTTGTGCGGGACGGATAGGGTGTGAGATGTCCTGTTATCAACACCTATCCCCGGAAAGCAAACTCGCGAGTCCTACAGTCTGTCTAGGCAGAGAACCCGCCGTCCGCTGTTATGAGTTGCCCATTAATCCAAGCGCCGGCCGGGGACAGCAAAAAAGCAATGACGTCGGCAACGCGCTCTGGCGTGCCCAAGCTCCTACCTGGCTGACGCTGAAGCACCTCTGACCGGATGGCGCCGTCCATCCAACCTGTATCAACTGGGCCGGGATTTACCACGTTCGCAGTGATTCCTAGGTGGGAAAGCTCGCGCGCAGCGGCAAGCACGATGCGGTCCAACGCGCCTTTGCTAGAGCCGTAGGGAAGATTGCCAACCGTGCTATCGCTCGTGAGGCCGATAATCTTCCCACCGGACGGTGGAATTTGTAACGCGAACTCACGAATGAGCTGCCAGCTCGCTCTGGCATTCACCGCAAAGTGCCGATCAAAGCTCTCCAGCGAAGTATCCAGAATTCCGGAAGCAACCGACTCGCAATGACATAAGACAAGCGCTGTGAGAGAACCAAGATCCGAAGAAGCAACCTGAAAAATCTGCGACGCGGAGGATGGAGATTCGAGATCGGCTTCGATCGACACTATGCGCACGTCATGCGTCCTGAGTTCTGCAGCGATCTCTGCGGTTTCATCGACGGTGCACCCCCAAGGCATACGTCGGTCGTAAGCCGCCCAATGGTTGAGCGCGAGGTCCCAGCCATGCGAAGCTAGCGCTCTGGCTACCCCGGCACCAATTCCGCGCTGTCGGCCAACACCAGTAACCAGCGCAACGCGCCGAAATGGGGTTTGCAAGCTTGTCGTCATGATCTGGACTTAACTCATAATGTAAACGAAAGGCTTGGGTCGGTGGCTCCCATCATTCTCGGCTGGTCGGCTGCTCAGAGCTTATCGTGATCGAGCGTGGACGCGGAGAGGTGTTGTGAAATCGCCAAGGCGTAGGGAATCTCGGCTGAACGCCGCCGTTCCGGTTAACCTGCGACTTGATTTCATAACAATGTCGGCTCCTCGACTTGAGTAGACTTGATAGCGGCCAAGCAACCAAGGCTCGGGAGGAAGGAGCCGAACATGCTGATTATAGGTTGTGATTATCACCCGAGCGTTCAGCAAATCGCGTTTGTAGATTTAGAAACGGGAGAAACCGGTGAACGGCAACTGCTGCACAAGGACGGTGAGGCCGAAAGGTTTTACCGCGACTTGAAAAAGCGAGGTGTCAGCGTGCGTGTAGGGATAGAGGCCGACCGGACATGCTCGTTGGTTCGAGCGGTTACTGGCGGAACTGGGTTTCGAGCTATGGATTGGAGATCCGGCCCAGATTAAAGCCGCACGAGTGCGGAAGCAGAAGACCGATCGTCAGGATGCGCAGCTGTTGCTGAAGCTGCTGGTGGAAGATCGCTTCCCACGCATCTGGATACCAAGTCCGGAGAATCGGGATGTGCGCCAACTGCTTTGGCATCGGCATCGGCTGGTGCAGATGCGGACACGAGTCATGAATCAGTTGCAGGCCGTGGCTATGAATGAAGGGGTGCGACGCAAGAAGGCGCTGTGGAGCAAGTCGGGGCGCGCCCAGTTGGAGTCCTTCGTGCTGTCGCCTTGGGCCAGCCGACGCCGGCAAGACTTGCTGGAGGTGCTGGACCGCTCGAACCCCACCATCGATGAATTGAGCACGGCAGTGGAGCAGGAAGCCAAGAAACGACCCGAGGCGCTACTGGCCGATGACGCATCCTGGGGTTGGTGCGCTGACTGGCCTTGCCTTTGTGCTGATCATCGGATCGGCGGAGCGTTTTGCTTGCGGCAAGCAAATTGGCAGTTACTTGGGGCTGATTCCCTGTGAAGACTCCAGTGCCAATCGTCAGCGGCTGGGACATATCAGCAAGCAAGGTAACACTCTGTTGCGTTTCTTGCTGGTGGAAGCGGCACAAGCTGCCGTCCGTGGCGATGCGGAGTGGCGACGGAAGTTTGCACACCTGGCGATGCGGCGGGATCCCCGGATCGCCAAGGTAGCCATGGCACGCGAGCCGCCGTCAGTTTGTTCTGGATGTGGCGCAAAAAATGGAATTACGAACAGGTTATAAAGTTCGGTTCGCACGCGGGACAGCTCGTAACAGGCCATGGTGTGAAGTAAATCACCGGCGAATTGATTGGGCATCCCGCTCCCTACGGAGGGAGTTCGAAGTAGTAATCATGATCGACGTAGCGACCGGAGAGATGGTTGGGTCGGACTGAGTTCCCACCTGAGAGATTACACGCGAGGCTTGGTTGGTGATGGCAAGTAGTCTTCCATGAGAGCGAAATGGCGCACTCTTAAGAGCGGACGGTGTAGTGCGCCTCAAAAGTGCTTGACAGGGGAGACATTGTTAGAGATGGCCTGTTCTCGCCAGCTATCTACGGACAGCTAACTTCCGGTTGGGTCGCTGAATCCCTCGGGTTGGATTCAGGCGTCTGCAACCGATATTCGCCGCACTTGCACTGGTCGACAAACGTCAAATCGACTCGATTCAATTTTCGTGGCTGCTTCCCTTCGTAACTTTTCACGACACCGTTAGGCGAAGACTCTTCGTGGTTATGTAGATCGGCGTAAAGCGACCTACGCCGCGCACGAAGACGCCAAAATAGAAGCGGTACACATTTGCCGTTTCGACAAGGGCGCTCAGCGCTACGGAGCGTGGGCGGTACGGTTTATCAGTTCAAGAGGCTGCTTGTTCTCGAAGCGGTATACGACGCCAAAGAGTCCTTCGCGCGTGCCTGCTGGCGCAAGAGACTTAGAGAGGTCGGCGGTTGCCATGCGCGTTGCCAAGGTTTCCCGTGCGGTTGCGGCCGGCTCGCGATCCCAGCCAAACAACCGGCCGACGGAGACACGGACGTTCAGGAGCGAGCGCGTGAGCGGTGGGAGTGTGAACGGACACGCGCTTGCCGTCCGCAAAAACTCATCCAGGTGGTGGTGCAAGCGTCGAGCCTCGCGATTGACGCGTCGCAGGTAGTAGTGAATGCGCACTTGTACAGTGCAGCAGCGCACTGCAGGCGGATACCGCGATCGCCGACAACGTGACCGCAACGACCTACACGCCGGCAATAGGAATCGTCTGGTAGCGTTAGCTGAAGCGAAGGGCGAGAAACACTCGATAACCCGTTGACATCTGCCCAGCAGGGAAGTCACAATGCGTGGGCTTGCGCGTCATCCCGGTCAGAAAGGATTGCTTATGCGAACTCCCGCCTGTCTTAGTTTGGCGTTGCTCGTGATGATTTCGCCGGCGATCGCGCAGACTTCAGCGCCCTCATCGACCGATGAACTGCCGACCCTCAACCACTTCGATCCAAACGTAGTGGACCGCAACCTCGATCCGTGCGTAGATTTCTACAAGTTCGTTTGTTCCAAGTGGCAGGCAGCGAATCCCATTCCGCCTGACCAAGCAAGTTGGGACACTGGATCAACCCTTGATCTGTGGAATGATGGCATGCTGCGCAACACGATGGCGCAGGCGGCGAATCCGGCGCCAAGCCGATCTGCGGTTGAGCAGAAGATTGGCGACTATTGGTACTCATGTATGAATGAAGCTGCGATCGAGAAGAGCGGTCTGGCGCCCATACAGCCCGAGCTCGACAGCATACGCGCCTTGCGCGACAAAGCGCAGATCGCCGGAGTACTGGCGGAGATCCACATGAAGATGCCCAATTCGTGGGCGGGCGGTGACAACGAAACCATAGCTCCCATCTTCGGATTCAGCTCCACCATCGACTACAACAACGCTAAGCTGGTGGTGGCCGGAGTCGATCAAGGAGGCTTTGCCATGAATGGGAGGGACTTCTACCTGTCGGACAATCCACACCTGGTCGAGGTGCGTGAAGAGTATGTCGACCACGCGCGGAATATCTTTGTGCTGGCGGGCGAAAGCGACGCTAAGGCCAAGGTAGACGCGGCCACGGTGGTGCGCATAGAGACGGCCATGGCCAAGGTGGCCATGGATTCGGTGAAACGGCGCGATCCGAAAAACATAAACAACGTGATGAACCTCAAACAGGTGCAGGCATTGACCCCCTCATTCCGCTGGAATGACTACCTTGCTACCGTGCATGCCCCGACGCCGGACCATTACATTGTGTCTGCGCCGGACTTTTTCCGTGCACTCGAGACACTGCTCCAAAGCGAGTCGCTCGATAACTGGAAGACCTACCTTACTTATTGGGTTGTGGATCGTAACGCACGCTATCTGAGCCAAGCATTTCAGGATGCCAACTTCGACTTCTGGAACAAGACGATGGTCGGCCAGCAGGAAATATTGCCCCGCTGGCGGCGTTGCGTGCGCTGGGCCGACCGGGACCTGGGCGAAGCGTTAGGCCTGGCCTACGTCGCCAAGGCCTTTCCGCCGGATAGCAAAGCGCGAGCGAAGAAAATCGTGAGCGGCATCGAAGGCGCCATGGGGCAGGACATCCAGCAGGTAGACTGGATGGCGCCCGAAACCAAGCAGAAGGGGCAGCTCAAGCTGCAGGCGGTGTTGGACAAGATCGGCTATCCCGACCAATGGCGCGATTATTCGAGCGTGACGATTGGACGCGACAATTTTGTTGCGAATGTGCAGGCTGCCGCGGTGTTTGAATATCGCCGCCAGCTCAACAAAATCGGAAGGCCCGTCGATCGCATGGAATGGGGGATGACACCGCCGACGATCGATGCCTATGAAGATCCCCAGACCAATACCATCAACTTCCCCGCAGGCATTTTGCAGCCGCCCTATTTCGATGTGACAGCGGATGATGCGGTGAATTACGGGGCAATCGGCGGTGTGATGGGCCATGAACTGACGCATGGCTTTGACGACCAAGGGCGCAAGTTCGATGCGCAAGGCAATCTGAAGGATTGGTGGACCGAGGCGGATGCCAAAGCGTATGAGCAGCGCGGCAAGTGCATCTCGGACGAATACACTCAGGAGGTGAAGGACCTCGGCGTAAAGACAAATGGATTGCTGACGCAGGGCGAAGACACAGCTGACAACGGCGGCCTGCGGTTGGCCTACATGGCGCTCGAACAGAGGGACCGCGAACAAGGGAAGTCGCTGGACGAGAAGGGTACTGAGGGTTTCACGGCCCGCCAGCGTTTCTTCCAGGCGTATTCCTATTCGTGGTGTTCGAGCTGGCGTCCTGAGTTGGCACGAACCGTGATCACCACGAACCCGCATTCGATGCCGCAGCTCCGCGTGAACAACGTGGTATCAAATATGCCGGAGTTCTGGCAAGCGTACGGTTGTAAAGCCGGGCAGCCGATGGTGCGCGCTAACGCCTGTAGAGTCTGGTAGGCGCAAGAAGCAAAAAACCCCTCGCCTGCGATCATGCGGTCAGCGGTTACGAGATAAAAGGGGAGTTCAATAGTCCATCCGACTTGTTTCGCGGTCTGACCTTATGGCTCTCGCGCCTGATACTCGCACCTCATTCATGCGCCTTTGCTGCCTCTCCGGTCTGCTTGGGAGTGCGCTGTTCCTTGCGGGCGATATGCTGTTCTACGGAACCTGGTCGAGCGGAATAGCGTTCCACCCTTACCAGGAGATGGCGCAGCGCTCCACGGCGTTGCTCGTACTCGGCGGCGCCATCGGCCCCGTTGCCTCGCTTTTCTCGGCTCTTGGGATGGGCATTTTCGCATTGACGCTGGAACCTGCGGGCACGAAGAGGGCCAATACTGCCGCGGTGCTCCTCGCTATCATGATGTTGATTGGAGGCTCGTACCACGCCGTTTACACCTGCCTCGGCTTCGCCTCGAAACTCACCGACCCATCTGCGCGCGAGACGCTGCTAGCTCAGGTTGCAGGTCTTCGTAGCGCGATCTCGTACCCGATGTACGTGGCCGGGTTGACCGGAACGGCCCTTGTGTACTGGCTCGCGCTAGCACAGAAGACCCGCTTCCCACACTGGCTTCTACTCTTCCTGCCGACAACCGTGTCGATGGCCGCTGATCCGCTGCGTAACTACCTCCTTATGATTCCAGCGCCGCTTGGCGGCGTGATTCGCGGTGGCTGGATCAACGGGGCCTTCGTGGTCTTCTTTGCGATTACGACGTTTGTGTTGGCGACGCACAGAGTCACACATCGGCAATGCATCGTCCTAGCAGGATGCTGAAAAACTACTCCTAATCCACAGGGCACGTGTGCTAGGAAAGCAGCATGCGAGGCACGGATCATCAGCAAAGCCACATGTTCAGTTATTTGTCGCCCGAAGCGCGGGTGCGGAAGGATCATCCGCTGCGGGCTATCCGGACGATGGTGGACGAAGTTCTGCGGGCACTGTCGCCGCAGTTTGACCGCATGTACGCCAGCGAAGGCCGGCCGTCGATTGCGCCCGAGAAGCTGCTGCGGGCGCAGTTGTTGCAGATGCTGTACTCGATTCGCAGCGAGCGGCTGCTGATGGAAGAGATCGATTACAGCGTGCTGTTTCGCTGGTTTGTGGGGCTGAATCTGGACGAAGAGGTGTGGGACCCGACGGTGTTCACCAAGAACCGGGACCGGCTGCTGGAAGCCGAGGTGGCCAAGCAGTTTCTGGCGCAGGTGGTGGAGCAGGCGCGAGCGAAGGGCTTGACCTCGGATGAACACTTCACGGTGGATGGCACGTTGCTGGAAGCCTGGGCCGGGAGCGAAGAGCTTTCAGCGCAAGGACGGCAAGAACCCGCCGCCTCCGCGATGATCCCGGCAATCCCACGGTGAACTTTCACGGCGAAAAGCGGTCGAACCAGACGCACGCATCGAAGACCGATCCCGAGGCCCAGTTGGCACGCAAGGGCGAGGGCAAGGAGGCGAAGTTGAGCTACAGCGGCAATCTGCTGGTGGAGAATCGGAACGGACTGATCGTGAATGCGATGGTGTGGGAAGCCAGCGGGACGGCGGAGCGCGACACGGCGCTGGTGATGCTGGAACAGATTGCCGGCACGAAGCGGGTGACGGTGGGCGGCGACAAAGGCTTTGACACGGCCGACTTCATCGCCGAGTGCCGCCACATGCAGGTCACGCCGCATGTGGCGCAGAATGACGGTCGGCGCGGCGGCAGTGCCATCGACCAGCGGACGACGCGTCATGCCGGCTACCGCATCAGCCAAAGGAAACGGAAGCGGATCGAGGAATGTTTCGGCTGGCTCAAGACGATTGCCCTGCTGCGGAAGGTACGACATCGCGGGTTGTTCAAAGTGGATTGGGTGTTCACCTTCGCTTGCGCGGCTTATAACCTGGTCCGCCTGCGCAACCTGTCAATACAGGCGGCGTAAGCCAAGGCCGAAGTGTGTCTGCTGAACGCAAAAAGCTTCAGCAGATAGTCGAAATAAGCTGAACCGAACTCTCTCCCCTCTCACTCGATGACCGAAGCGGGACAGAGTTCGCGCAAATCAGAGGTTTTTCAGCAGCCTGCTAGGACTTCCAAAACCGCCGCCCGGTATCTAACTCGTTCGTATTTAACTGTTTCCTCAATGGTTAAGCCGTCAATGAAGCGAAAAGGTACCCTGCCTGATTGACACTCCTCACCTGCAAGGGATTCCAGCAATACGATTGCCACGGGTGACCTAGTAGTCTCAATTGTCATCGTTGCGTTGTGAGTGCTTGGTCAGCTGGCGTCTAGTCGCCGCCTCTTGCTGGTTGAGGCCGAAAGGACCGACTTCCACCGGAAGTGGCCGCTCCGATTCGAGCGACTAAGCCTAAGTAATCCTGAACAAAAGCCGATCGGCGGGCCTGCCTCTCCGAAGATTGTCCAGAAGTCTTCTTCGGGGAAGTCACTTGGACGTGTAGTCGGCAATCCGCGGAAGTGACAACCCTCAGATTAGGAACGGAACGTCGGCCAGTGTTTTCGAATGTGTTCGCTGCACACGATACGATCTGCTTCGAATGTCTCGTGATGAGATCATTGCTTTGCACACGTAGGAATAGAGGGACGCAGGAATCGAGATCGTTCGTTAAAACGGCATTTGTTGGTCAGTCACTGTTGTCTCTTTAGAGGCGCTTTCGGCGGGATCACCATGGCCGTTCCCGCGGGCCCTGGAATCCAGGAACTCGATCCTGTCGACGTAGACGAGATCCCTGTAGTGCTTGGCACCCGTTTGTTTGTCGTCCCAAGACTCCGTTCGCTTCCGGCCCTCCACATAAATGCGGGATTATGCGAAGCGCAGAATTATGAGCAGCAGTATGTTGCATCGCATGTCTGGGCTGGAAATTCAACCAAGATTTCCTCAGCATAATTTTCCTGCGTTTCGGGTTTCCCCATCGCATGGAAGAACGCAGCACGCCAAACCCACCGCCGGCTCGTGTCTCGGAGGCCAGGTTCACTCAGCGATCAGAAGAAATACCCGCGTTGCTAGAGTGCGAACGTGTATTGCATGAGAGCGGCTACCACGTGCGTGTCATTGGCAGGTACCTTGCAGCCCAGCGGCACTTTCTGGCGTATCTTGCGCAACTCGACATATCGCCGCAAGCAGCATGTGTATCTGATGTTGCGGGCTTCTTAAGATCCAGGCTGCGAGAGTACAGCACAAGACACGGCCATCATCCCCGCGATATCGACCAATGGCGGACCCGATACACCGCTGCAATCCATCGATTGCTGCGAATAATTCAGGGGCAGTGGCCGCCGGATGAACACCCATTGACCGAGTCAAAGCGATTCCAACAAAAGCTTCTCGAAGGGTATGGACGGTGGCTTACAGAGGTGTACGGTCTGTCTCCGGAAACGCTCTGCAAAAACAGCCGAGCTGCACGGATATTTCTACAGTGGCTTGAGGAGCGCGCGAGTCCCGAGTCTCTTACCCTACTGAACGTCGCCGATGTTGATGCTTACCTTTCATGGCGGATGTCAGGGCTGCGGCGTGCCACGCGGCACGGAGTATGCCAATGCTTGAGGAGCTTCTTGCGCTATCTGCACGCGTCAAATCGAATTCGCGCAGATCTCTCTGGCTTCGTATCAGGTCCCATTCTGTATGGCGACGCGGAAATTCCACGCGCACTTACTGAAGAACAAGTAAAAGCCGTGCTCGATTGCACACGTAGCGATCGAAGTCCCAAGGGATTGCGAGATTACGCCATGCTACTGATGTTGGCGACGTATGGGTTGCGCGCTGGTGAGGTGGTCTGGCTGTCTTTGCAAGACATTGGCTGGAAAGAGGAGAGGCTGCGGGTACGCAGATCGAAAACTCAAGCCGAATCATTCCTTCCGCTGGTACGCCCCGTAGGAGACGCTCTCATCAAGTATCTGAAGCACGGTCGGCCGAAAACCGCGTTTCGGCAGGTGTTCTTAAGGAGCCGCGCTCCATTCCGCCCATTTTCAGGTACCAGTCCGCTGAACTATGTCATCCTCGCTCGCTTGAAAGAGGCTGGGATCGAGGTGAAGGGACGGCATGGACCACATGCGTTCCGTTATGCTCGCGCTATAAGCCTGCTTCGCGCCTCGGTTCCGCTGAAATCCATCTCTGACCTTCTCGGGCATACATCCACTTCGTCTACACGCGTGTACTTGAAGCTGGAAACGGAAGATCTGCGAATGATTAGCCTGGAAGTGCCCAGAAAGGATTCTGATGCGGGCCTGGCCAGATAAGGATGAAGCACTTCTGAATGAATATATTCGACAGCTGCCACCATCCGGCAAACAGCAGGCGTATCGCAGGGTGATCCGCTGGTTCCAGACCTTCGTCAACGACAACTCGACATTCGACCAGGAAACAGTTCAGGCGTGGATACGTGCACGAAGCGCGCAGACTTGTGTGCAAACAGCGCTGGTGAACGCTCAATGGATCGATCGCTTTCTCGACTGGCTTGTCACCCGAAAAGCTGTTGCGGTCAACCCGTTCGCGGAGCTACGTCGAAGATTTGGATGCCGGTTGACCGCTCCCATCGCCAGGGCCCTGCTTAGCTCCAGTCCCACAGAAACGTTGGAAGCACTGCGGCCGCTGCCACGTTATGGCAGCCACTTGGGAGCGGCGATGCGTGACCATGTCGCACGCATGCGCACGCTCGGCTTCCGATACAGCCATGAATATCGGTTCTTGCAGTTCGACCGCTTCCTGCAACAACGTACTGGCGCAGAGAACGAGTCGCTTTCAACGTTGGTGCGCGAATACACTGCCGTTGCGCCGTCGGCGGCGGGTAAATTGCAGCGCATTTACCTCGGCAGGGTTCTGGCTAAGGCTCTTAACCGAACTGAAAGTGCCATCGAGCTACCGAAGTTGGACCGTGTCCTAGCGCGGGAGAGATCGCGCCAGCGATGCCGACCTTATATCTACAGCACGGCGCAGATTCTCCAACTGCTCGAAGCAGCGCTGAAGTTCCCGTCACCCTGCGCGCCGTTACGTCCAATGACGGTGTATACGATGCTGGTCCTTGCTTACTGTGCGGGGCTTCGTGTGAGAGAGATCGGTGGTCTTCGATGTGGAGATGTAGATTTCGATACGGGAACGATTGAGGTTCACGACACGAAGTTCTTCAAGTCACGCCGACTTCCTCTCGCTGCAAGCGCCCTCTCTGTACTGAAGAACTACTTCAAGGCACGTCTTACAGCGGGCTTTCCTGAAACTCCAGAGGCCCCGCTGTTCTGGAACAAAAGGAGACCTTACAGCTACGTGACCACGAGAGATCTACTCAGCGCTGTTATTCGCCGAGCCGGACTCAACACGCACACCGGTCGCGGTGGACCCCGCGTTCACGATTTACGTCACACGTTTGTCGTTCACCGAATGACTGAGTGGTACCGTCAAGGAGTCAATCCCCAGAGCCGACTGCCTTACCTTGCCACATACCTCGGGCACCGCGACATTCATTCAACGCTCGTCTACCTGACGATCACACAGGAATTGCTTCAGCACGCGAGTGCCCGCTTTCGATCGTCACGAGCCGATGTGGTGAAGGCTATTCTAGGAGGCGCCTAATGTTGAAGTTGACCTGTCCTTCCTTAGCAGTACTTCTCCACAGATTCTTTCTTGAGTGGCTAGGGGAGCAAAGGAGCGCATCCCCGAAGACCATTCACGCATATCGTGACGCATGGAGACTCTTTCTGCGGTTCACGGCAAAGCGGCGGGGCAAGCAGGTAGCAAAACTGCAACTGGAAGACTTGACGGAAGACGGGGTTCTCACTTTTTTGCAGCACATCGAACATGATCGGCATGCGAGCGTTACGACGAGGAACTGCCGGCTGGCAGCCCTGCGAAGCTTCTTTTCTTTCGTCGCGGAACATGAGCCTACGGCCGCGCAGCAATGCCATGAGATTCTTCGCGTACCGTTCAAGCGCGCATCCCGGCGATCGATGGTCCACTTGGAGGAATCCGAAGTGGTTGCAATCATCGCACAGACAGATCGGTCCACGCTCGAGGGCCAGAGAGATCACCTATTGCTTTCGCTCTTGTACAACACCGGTGCTCGCATCCAAGAGGCATTGAATCTCCGGCCTGAAGACTTCCACCTGGCATCACCTACCCACGTTCGGCTGCTGGGGAAAGGACGAAAGGAACGGATTGCGCCCCTCTGGCCTGAAACAGCGCACCTCGTGGCAGCCTTCGTAAAGAGGCAGTCGTACGGTTCTGACGAGCATCTTTTTCGGAACCGGTATGGTGCCGGACTAACTGCTTCAGGCTTCCGATTCCGCTTGCGGAACTACGTAAAAGCCGCAGCCGCGACACAACCCTCACTCTCGCGAAAGAAGGTTACGCCCCACACCTTTAGGCACACGATTGCAGTTCACCTGGTTGCGGCCGGCGTCGACGTTACAGTCATCCGAAGTTGGCTGGGCCATGCTCATCTTGATACGACGAACCTCTACGCTGAAGCAAACATCGAGACCCAGCGGAAAGCATTGGAGAAGGCTGACCCAAGATTGCGGAACAGCAAGCGACCCCGATGGAAACGCGATGCCGATCTGCTGGCTTGGCTCGATTCTTTGTAGCTCACGTGCGCCTGGCAGTCGACGCGTCAGGCTTGCCAAAACCGCCGACATTTATGTGAAGGAAGATCAGAATACGGCGAGCTTTCACCGCGTTGTGTTGAGTCTGCTTCGCATATCAAACTCCTACACATAATCCCGCTTATGCTGAGCTGAGCATAAGCGGGAGCCTTTATGAAGGTGTTCGCCGGCGATCTCTGCCAGGCGATTGAAAGCTTTCACGGCAAACCATTCCGTATGTTCCTGCGGTTCGCCGTCTTTGTCCTTCCATCGTTCCGTGGTGGCGACGGAGAACTGTGCGATGGCCGTACCCTGTTGGCTGTATTTCACCTCAGGATCACGGCCGA
>CAVQYW010000007.1:0-112482 GCA_963718395.1 uncultured Acidobacteriaceae bacterium | reverse complement strand
GATATTCCGAAGGCGTGATAATGCGCGTTCCCTTGTACGCGCCGAGAGTCAGCAGATCCTTGTCACCTGCAATCAGCAAATCCGCCTTCGCGAGGGCGGCGCACTCCAGAAACATATCGTCGCCCGGATCACGGCATTCCTTTACCGTGCCTCGAATCTTCACACGGACGCTGCGCGCGAGAATTACTTGCAGCGCCGCTGTTGCCCGAGGTTGTTCCCAGGAGAACTTTTCCGTCAGGACGCGCACAATCTCCGCGTCAATCTCATCGCAGGTGGCGATCACGTCTTCGCTTATAGCTTTTTCGAGCGCCCGCGTCGGGGTGCCGCGATGTTTCGCAAACTGAAGCGCGGAAATCCAGACGTTTGTGTCGATGACGACGATCACCCGTTGGACCGCACCTTGCGGCGCGGCTTCCCGGCACGCACTTCTTTAATGAGCCGGGGAACATCGGCCTCGGTGTAGCCCTTCGGATTGCGGCCACCCGCATACTCGCCCAACTCATCCAGTGTCCGCCGCGCCTGCTGCGCGGAATAGGTGCGAAAGGCTTCCCGGAATAGTTCGCTCATCGTGCGGCTGTCCCTCCGAGCCAGCGCCTCAGCCCTTCGTGCAAGTTCAGGCGGGAGGCTGATCGTGTAGACCTTCGATTTCCTTGCCGTAGCAGTAGCCATACCAAAATATTACACTGTAATGGATTCCATTACAACGCCTGGTGTCCCCAGGTTCGCCCATCGTTTGGGCTAACCGGGTCCGTGCGCTACGACCTTCCCGACCCAGGTTAGCGTCCAAACGATGGACGCGAACCCTTCGGCGGGCTCAGGGCAGGCTCTGGGGCACGCAGCAAAGCATGATAGCCGAGTGTGTCGTTTCCATAGCGGTTTCGCGGGGGACAACCCGCTGTCGACCACTGTAAATAGTAAGATCAATGTATGTCAGAAGGCGTTCAAAATCGAAGCGCAAATATGCAAAACACTGTCCGGGCCAGCCCAGCAGATGTGCCTAGCGAATGCAGCTGCCGGTTTCGGTCAATGTCTGTAATAGTGTAACCGCTAGGGAACAATTAACCGGCCGGTCGTCATTGAATCGCAAAGTTGGTTTGTCGCCAATCGGTCTCACGTCCAGCTGAATCGGAGGCCTGCACCTCGAGCTGGTATGATCCCGGCTTCAGCTTCTCGCTATCGATCTGCAAGCCGATCGGAATTACGACATTCCCCGGCAGTATCCAGTTGGCCGCGCTCATCGGTTCGGTGTTCATCACCGCTGTGCCGGTTTTCAGGTCGGTAATTCTGACTCGATAATAAATAGCTGTATCCGGTTTTTCCTTGGCAGGCTCATAAATTTCAAAGTAGAGATAGAGCGGGCTGTTTTGCGCGAGGCGCGGGCGTACATCCGGATCGGGAAAAAATTGCGTCCCTTTGCTAACCAGCGGTGTTGGCATAACCGGAGACGGCGATACCCTTGCTGCCTCCCGCAACACCCCTGATGCCTTGCGCAGTACACCAACCACCATCACGTCGCTGATCGTAAGATTGTGGGGATCGAGCGCGCTCACGTGCAAAGGTATCTCCGCACGTCCGAAGCTGCTCCCATCGCTAACAACGATTCGCAGCTCATACTGCCCGGGCGGTAGGTCCATCTCGCCATCGAACATGCTTGGCATGTACACACCGGGGGGTTTGTAGGCTTTTGGCCAGAACTCGGTTACAGTCGAGCACGAAGAGCTGTCGGCAAACTGTCCAGCGACCTCGCCATTCGCTTTATAGACGATTCCCAAAACGTAGAGCACTTCGTCCTTCTGGCAGGGGTAATACCACGTCCCCCTGGGGGGGGTAAAAGCCGCAGTAATCTGAACCGTCGCTGGTGCCTTGGCGTCGTGTACCTCGACTACATATGTGTAGTCGTCTGGCGCGACCGTAGCGCGAGCGTCAGGCGAAGAGGTCTGGGTAGCAAGTTTCAGAACGCCTGAAGACCAAAAGGTAAAAGCCTGCGCCTCGACCTTGATGGAGCCGCAGGCCGGGGAGTCTGCGAACTGCCGCATTCGTGCGCCCAGCTTCGTCCCTCGTAGTGCACCAGCATCGTGCTCGCCGGAGCTATTCGGGGCGCAGTACCGATCTCGGTTCGCGTGCACCTCGCGCCCTTCGACGACGGTACTTGTTGAGCGACATTCGCTAGGCTGGAGCGCTGAGGGAGCGTAGCCAATGAGATAGCTTGCAGACGGAGATTTGACATCTTCATGCAGGGGAAGTAGCCGCCATGTCCCGCCCGTTGTGGGGAAAAAGTACCACTGATTAGTCATATCAACAGCCGGGAAATCGGTTTCCTTGAAGTAATTTATCTTTTGCTCGACACCATTGTCGAAGACATGAAAATCATTAACCGTTAGACCCTGGGCCGGTGGGGGCAGTCGCTTCAACAGGGCTCGCTCATTCGGGGGCAGAGTTTGGTCAATTCCGGTCTCGTCGCCCTTCTTGCGCTTCATGTCCCAGACGTCGACTTCGACAATTACCTGGTGGGAGTTGGCGTAGAATGTGGGGATTCCAGGCGTGGAGTTCGTTGTCTGGGGCACCATACTGCCGCTCGGCGCTTGAGCTCCCGCGATGAGTGGTAGCAGTACAGCAAGGCAGACAAGCCCCCGGCGCAGTAAAAGAGACAACATCGCTGCTCCAAGTATAACGCTGTTGGGGGTCGTGCCACGTGCGGTAGTCAGAATTGTAGCTGTCAAAGCCTGGTGCCCCAGGTTCGCCCATCTTTTGGGCTAATCTGGGGCACCAGCATAGTCCGTTAAGAACTAGGGCTTGGGCGGAAATCTCTTGAACATATTGTTGATGTCTCCGTCCAGAGACTTGGTGTTCTTCTCCGAATTGCTGCCGAGGTCTTGCGTAGCCAAGCCCCGCCAGAGCAGCTTCTTCGAGTTGGCGTCGAACAGATCGATGGCCAGGTTGGCTACACGCTGATTGGTAGTCGTGGTTGTGGACTCTCCCATTCCTCCGGGACCCCAGCCACCACCCCAGCCCCAGCCGCCCCAACCCCAGCCGCCGCCCCAGCCCCCGCCCATTCCGTCGTACATGGTCTGGAGCTGTTTCTGGTCGTGGACGTTGTCGGTGGCAAAGACCATCACCGAACCGCCCGTCTCAACCAACTGCCATCCTTTGGCCTGCAGCTCTTTGTCGACGGCCTGCTTGATGCGCGAGACGTAGAAAGGATTGGAGGTCTGCACCTTTCCCCACGAGTAGGTTTTGTACTGCGCGAAGTTCACTGAGTGGTCGTAATCCGTTCTTACATTGCCGGCGAAAGCTGCCATCGAACATCCCAGCAGCAAGATCCCAGCCAGCACAAGATTGAATCTGTATCGCATCTGTTGTTGTTCCTTTCTGCCCACGGACTAAGCAACGCAAATTGTATTCCATCGGACGGGTATTGCAGGCGGGTGGCACAGAGCCTGCCCTGAGCTTCTCGAAGGGACCTGCTGTCGCGGGAATTTCGAAAATCTCCGCGTCAGGAGGGCATGTGTCAGCGCGGGTGCCCCGGGTCTCGCGACGTTCGAGACCCGGGTGAGGAAGGACCCTTCCCTTTGGGAGAGCCGTCACATCCAGAAGCTTCAGTTTCTGTACATTCCATGAATCGGCGCAGCCCCGAATATCTCCCATGTCTCGAACCCCGCGAGACCGGGGCACCCCGCCCTCGCTACGCTGAATCCGTGATCGGCCCATTTCCACCAACCATGTCCGACCCGTGCGCTGATCAGAACTATCCAATTCAATAACTACTTCGCGATGGCAACTGTCGCACCAGCCGATCAGAAATTGATCTTGTCTGCGCTGTGGGCCAACGATGAACTGGTGTTTACATCCGCTTTTATCGTCAACGAATTTGAACGTTCCTGCCCTCATCTGCTTTTATCTCCTGCGCGTCGTAGTTGGCCCCCGCATAGACCGTAAATACTAAAACCCATTGAAAACAACCGTTATCCAACCACTAGAATTGTCGTATGTTTTGCCAAGCGAAATCTCTACCTTCTCCTTAAAACCACCCCAATCCTTGCTAAGTTCAGACCCATCGGGAGTATTCACCACGCGTGGTCTCCCGTAATCTTCGCTTATTCTGAGAAGGAACTCACCATAGCGTTCAACTCTGAAATTGTATTCAACTCGCTGTAGGCGACCATTGTGGAAAGTGGCTTGTATCTTCTCTGTACTGGTTCCTAAGAATTCGCAATCTATATAATCGGTGGTGGTTACAGAACGGTTTTTACAGCCAGTAAGTCGTGGCAATCCTAACGCGGCAGCATGAACTCCCGCGTCGTGCGGCGACTCCCCAGCCCAGAACCCTAATACGTTGGCCTTGGTACTAATCTGCTGAGTAAAACCTAACGCGGAGGTCAGTAATACAAAAAGTGTCAAACGAACATTCATGATTGCGGGGCGCCCCGGGTCTCGCCGGGTTTCGAGACCCAGGAGTGCAAGGTCTGTCACAGGGCTAGTGTGCCTGTGATCACTGCGTCGCGCAACCACTACTTCTACGCTGCCTGGGGCACCAGGCTGATCCCGCTCCGGGAATCAGCGATACTCATCGCGGCTCCTTCAGCCTGTGCAGGCTATTCCGCTACCCTCGGCGACTTCTCTAGAATAGAGAGTATGGCCGAGAACACTTCAGATCCTGCGGCGCTCTATGATGCTCTCGTAAAGGCCGAGTTAGTGATAAGAGCAGCGCCGAGACCCTAGAAACCCTCGGGCAGCTCATCGATCTCTCGGATGACCTCGGGAAACCCGATGGCGCACGGAGAGCCTTGGAGCTGGCGGACCAAGTGGAATCGACGAAGCTCAAGGACACCGACGCGGCACTTCTGGAATATTTCCGCGCGAATGCGTGGGCCGCCCTTCAACGGCATGAGACCGCCAATCCATGGGACTGGGAACATCCGGCCCTCGGTAAGCAGATTTTCCATCTCCGAAAGTGTGTCAGTCATCCCGGCTTCGCCAAGATGGGTAAGCTCCGGCGCTGCCAAGTCTTCACGAACCTTGGGAACTGTATGGACACGGTCGGCCGATTTGTCGAGGCGCTCGAGTATTGGGAGCAAGCCCTCGCACTGCAACCCAAATTTGGAATGGCTGTTGGAAACCGGGGCTGCGGATTAGAGACCTATGCTCAGGCACTCTACGACCCGGGTCATCGACTATTATTCGCCAAGTTCGCCCACACAGGTGTCACATCTGCACTCGAGAAAGGCGTCCTGTTCGATGGGATCTATCCGCAAGCCCTGGCTCATTTTGAGTCGGTCAAGAAACGGATTGAGTCGCTGGTGCCAAGCCTCAACGAAATCGGTCTTCATGACCATCCCATGGGCGACACAGAGGACGAGCGAAACTATCGTGCGTGGTGTTTACAAAACAGGCTATTCCTCAATCCGCTCAACGATCTTGGCCCACACGCGATTGCCAATCGAGACGTATTGATGTTGCCGGCCTTCACGACGAAGGTGAAAGAGCCGCCAACGCTAGTCGGCTTTTTCAACCAACTGAAGCAAGAGTACGCATCAGCGCGCTGGCTCCTGTATGAAGGGATCCAGACGGACAAAGTCCATTTCTCCGATCGCGAAGTTCTCCTGTACAACACACTTGACTATTCCTGTCACGCTCTTGCCTTTGAAAAGACCAAAATCGCTTTTCGGATGGCATACTCACTGTTCGACAAGCTGGCTTTCTTCCTAAACGAATACCTCCGGCTCGGGATAAAGGACCGCGATGTTTACTTCAAAACCCTCTGGTACCAGCACCGCAGCTCGAAGCCGTTCCCGCTCCGCCTGCAGTTCGCGAATCTGGACAACTTGCCCTTCCGCGGTCTGTTCTGGCTGGCGAAAGACCTATTCGACGAGCAATACGGCGACGTCATCGAGCCCGAAGCGCGCGATTACTACGTGATCCGCAATCGCTTGGAACACAGCTGCCTCAGGGTTCACGAAGACTTCGCAGCCACGATGCCTCCCGAGCTGGAGATCTTCTCGAATCGTCTGGCGTATTCCATCACCCGAGGCGACCTCAACGCAAAGGCGTTGAGGCTTTTCAAACTGGTCCGAGCAGCGATGATTTACGTACTTCTCGGGATGCATCGCGAAGAAGCCCGCAGGGTGCACGATGAACAGAAGCCTGCGTTCTCGATGCACATCGCTCTCTGGGAAGACGATTGGAAACGATGATGTCCTCGAGTCTGAGAGGATCGAAGGTGCCTAGTGCCCCAGGTTCGCCCTTCTTTTGCGCTAACCCTGGGGTCAGTCGGTGCGCCACGACCTTCCCGACCAGGTTAGCGTCCAAAAGATGGACGCGAACCTGGGGCACCCGATTACAATTCACTCTTAACCATGACCGCAGACCCGTATCTCCACGGAATCCTTCTGCGTGAAGCGGTGGATGCGGGCCCAAACTCACCGCTGCTTGGCGCGCAAACTACCTTGATGCCCACCCTGCGGCAATGGGCAGGAGACAATGACTGGCTTCTGACTACTGGCCTCTGACTACTGCCTTCTGGCAACTGGCAACTGCTTTACGGCGAGTACTGCCAGATCATGCCGTCTGTGCCACCTGTCCTCTGGGACGATGATCCGAAGCCACACGTCGAGGCGGTGCCGTACAGGCTGGCCATTTGCGTCCGACGCTATGTTTCCGAAAATGTCTGCGTCACCGGTAACCAGAACTTCGGCGGGTGGGAAGAATTAGAACGATTTCGCCGCAGTACAACTCAACCCAGTCATTAGCAGTTTCCGGCATTACAGTAGTATAACGACGCCCCCTCGGCAGCGTAGAGATTGCCCGCTCCATCCATCGTCAAGCCATGGACGAGGTTGAGGAGATCTCCCACCCGCTCATCAGGCAAGCCCGTTCATCCAGGCCACCGTTGTAGATCACATTTAAGCTCCAGCCGCCCGCCGACGGTGACATCTTGAAAACCAGACCGTTCTCGATCAAATCGCCGAGGTAGTCGCAACCGCCCGGTAGCCTGGTAACAAATACTGAAGCCATACAGATTGCCTTGGCTATCTTGAATCAGGCCGGCAGGCGAATAGCCGTCCCCATTGTCCGTGAACTTATAGAGAACGTTTTCCGTCCAGCCGCCGCCTGACGGCACCAATTGAAAAACTATGCCGCATTGAAGTTAGCCGTCCACGCAGCTATCGTAGCCACCACCTGCTGCCGTTCCGTACAGATTTCCGTCATGGCCTAGCAACAAGCTGTTAGGTGAACTGCCATTGCTTCCCCCGGTGAAGCTGTAGAGGATCTTCTCCGTCCAGCTTCCCTGCGAGGGCGTTAGCTCGAAGACACCGCCCTGCCCGTAGGCCCCGCCTGAGATGCCATACAAGTTGCCGGCGGAGTCAAAGGCTTTGATGGCGCCCGTATCCGCCTCACTTGTAAATTGGTAAATCGTCGTCTCGTTCCAACTGCACAGCGCGTTGGCGCAGGCAGTTGGCGGGGGCGTCGCCTTGTAGATCAACCCGTAACCAGATCCGCCGCTTTTTCTCGCCGACCCGTAAAGCGCACCTTCTGGGCCGACGATGACGCCGTTCGGGCTGCTTCCATTGCTTCCTCCCATGAAGCTATACAACGAGATGACAAACCAATGGCCGGCTCTTTGTGCCAAGTCAAACAGCAATCCCGCGCCATAGCTGCCGCCGTTAGGAAACGTACCGTAGACCTTCCCGGCTTGGTCGATTGCCAGCCCCGAGGGCCCAGCCTTAGCGCTGAAATCATGCAGGTCATGAAAGCCGGGTTGGGGACCCGGACAAGCGTAATCACTGTAGCTGCTGGTGGTGGTGGTGGTCGTCGTCGTCTCGCCCAGAATGGTGAACGCCTCCGATGGGATCGACCCGACCGAATTCTCCGACGCCAGCGATGGACATCCCGTTCCCGTGCATCCCACCCCGGAATTCTCGTCCCAGTAAACCGGATCGCCGCTGGGAACGCTGGCGTTTTGCAGATTCACCCAGTACGTTCCCGCATTCAGCGTGGGCCCATTGAAGGGACCTGTTTCAGTGCAGACGTTGTAGCCGTACTGGTTGCTGGTGCAGCTTCCCTGGGTGAAGGTCACCGTCTGATCGAAGTAGCTGGTGCCGCTATTCTCGCCCGAGGTAATGGAGACCTCGACTGAGGTCAGCGTGTCGCCGGAAAACAGCCACGCGCCGAAACTCATGCCGGTGATGAGCGTCTGATCGTTTGCGATGGTAAAGCTGTCGCTGACGATGAAGCCGAAGTTAATGGTCCAGGCGTCGGTGTTGCCGTTGATCGGCCCGTTGTCGTAGATGTCGCCAGTGTCCAGCGGACCGCGATGTTTTGTGGCCCGTGCAAATACCTGAGACTTCGGCGGCGACACTCGCCTGGCAGGATGGGCCAGCCGCGACGCGTACTGCGGCATCTTCGCCGCTTGTACTGCGGTAGGAGGAACCGAATTCTGCGCGAAAGCCGGAATCGCGGCAGCCGCGACTATAAAAATCACGATTGCTACCAGGAAGATTGTGCGGAAGAGTGAAGTTGGAGATTGCTCTCGTCTGTGCATCGGCTTGTCCTCCTCGCCATGCGGTCCTTGTAGTCGGAGAAAATGAGCGCGCTCAGAAGCAACCGAAATGGAGGTCGAGGGGAGTTGTCAGGGCCCCCGTCTCGCCGGGTAGGAACCGTAGTAGGAAGAGCCGGCGACACCCTCGTTGACGTAGCAGCATTGCAAACTTTCATGGACATCTGTCAGTGACTGCTGCCGCACCAGCGGGTGATGCCGAGCCATGTGATGGGAACCGCGGCCCCCAAGGTGCGGGTTTCGCGCGATCAGCGCACCATCGGGGGACGCGCCCGTTCGCCGCGAACAGATGCGAACGCCCGGCAACTCGCGTTTTCAGCGGCGGTGCCTCGGGAACCAATCCGCGTCCGCCGACCTAACTGCACTCGAGATGTCCGTAACCCCGGGACTTCACGCGGAAATGGGCACTACGAGCGAACATCTCCCATTGCCCTGTGCGGGTTTCTTCCCAATTATTTCGGACTCTGCCTGCAGCCAATCCTCGCGGTCGTAGCCGTGTTCACAGCCTCGTTCCTGATAAAGGCGATAGGCACGTGCCCGAACTAACTCCGGAAAATCATCTTCCCAATACTCGAATTCGCGCCTTGACTCCACCGGTCGTTCCGCCTCCTCCTGAGACCGCAACTGGATTCGGCGGATCTTGCCGGAGATTGTCTTGGGCAATTCTGCGAATTCGATCCGGCGGATCCGTTGGTAAGACCCCAGGCGCTTGCGGACAAACACAAAGATCTCGTGTGCCATCGATGGTGACGGATCCACGCCCGGCTTCAAGGCGACGTACGCCTTGGGAACCTTCCAGCGAATGGCGTCTGGCGAAGGCACCACGGCAGCTTCCGCGATCGCGGGATGCTCGATGAGCACGCTCTCCAGATGGAATGGGCTGATGCGATAGTCTGAAGATTTGAACAGGTCATCATCCCGCCCAACGTAAGTGTAGTATCCCTCGGCGTCGCGGCTGGCGATGTCAGCGGTGTGATAGTAGCCGCCCGTCATGACACTGGCCGTAAGCTCCGGATCGTCGACATAGCCGGCCATCAAACTGATGGGCGCCGGATTCATGCGGACACAAATTTCACCATCGGCAGACTGGTTGCCATCGGCATCCAGCAAAGCAATCTCATGTCCCGGAGAAGCAACACCCGCGGCGCCAGGCTTCACCGCTTGCCCGGGGAAGTTGCCGATCACCAGTACGGTCTCGGTCTGTCCGAAGCCGTCACGAATGGTCAAGCCCCATGCTTTTCGGACTTTCTCAATGATTTCCGGATTGAGTGGCTCTCCCGCGCCTACCAACTCACTGCATTGGACGGGAAATGCGGCCAGGTCCTCGAGCACCAGCAGACGCCATACCGTTGGCGGCGCGCACAGCGTCGTGACCCCGTAGCGGCAAATCGCTTCGAGGGTCTTCCTGGCCTCGAATCGTGCATAGGTGTGCACGAAAACCGTTGCGCCTGCATTCCACGGTGCAAAGAAATTGCTCCATGCGTGCTTACCCCAACCGGGAGAGCTGATATTGAGGTGCAGGTCGTCGGGGCGTAACCCAATCCAATACATCGTTGCCAGGTGACCGACGGGATAGCTCTGATGAGTGTGCAATACCAGTTTTGGCTTGGCGGTAGTGCCCGAGGTGAAGTACAGCAGCATGGGATCGGTCGCCTTCGTCGCTCCGTCGGAGGCGAACGTTTCCTTTTCCCCGTATGCTTCCGTGTATGAGATCCAACCGCTGACGGGCTGGTCGACGACGATGCGCGAATAATCGCCTGGCAACTCTGCGAACCTGCCGGTGAAGACCGCATTGGTGATCACGTGGCGTGCCTGGCCTCGGGTGAGGCGGTCCCTCAGATCGCCTGGGGTAAGCAAAGTCGCTGCGGGAATCGTCACCGCTCCCAACTTCATGGCCGCCAGCATGACTTCCCACATCGCAACCACATTGGGCAGCATGACAATGATGCGGTCGCCCCGATGAACACCGTTTCTGCGAAGAAAATTCGCTACCTGGTTCGATCGACGTGACATTTGGTCGTAGCTGAGTTTCCACTCCCCACCATCTTCATCCACAATCCACAAGGCCAGCTTCTGGTTACCGCGAGCGTAGCCGTCGAAATAATCCAGCGCCCAATTGAACTGTGTAAGCTGCGGCCAGCGGAAATTCTGGTAAACAAATTCGTAGTCGGTGCGATGTTGCAGCAGAAAGTTGCGTGCACTCAGAAAGGCATTCAGGTCTGGATTCGATGGGGATGGATTCATTGCAAGCTCCCCTTTCCAAGGCTTCCCTTAGGTTGACGGTAGAGGCCAGAGTCCATTCCTCAGCACCGCTAAGCCGGGGAAAATAGAACAGCTCTCCCTTCTGTTTTGTTCTCTAGAGTCGCCTTATCGGTCACCCCGCCGTAAGGTCGGCCTGCAGGGAGAAGTGCAGGTCGGGACGAAGGAGCCTGGAGGATTTCCAGTAGCCAGCCTTGAGACAGATGCTCTTGCATCCACTTCGAGAAATCCTGTGGAAGCTATTGGCCCAGTGTCAGGCGTTAACGCGTCGCTGTCAGTGACGGCGGTCACGCGCAAATTGGCCACGAACCTGCCCGAATGTGATCCCGGCTCTGCCCTGGCAACGCCGTTCGAGCTTACTCCTCGTGCTCCAGGATGAAAGGCAGATTGGTTCGGAACGATTGCCGGGTGCGCTTGTCGGTCTTAACTTCAATGGAGAAATTAATGATTCCGTTGTCGAAGGAGTCGACCTCGACGTTGTCGTAGCTTTGGGGGCCGTCCGGGCGGAAGATTGTAATTTTGGGCACGTTAATCTCCTGTATGGGATAAACCAGCCTCGCGAATAGTGCCACATTGCGACGGCTGCTTCAACGCCCTCTGTTGGGCAATCTAGAAATCTGTCTGTCCCCTAGCAGCCCTTGGCGAAAGTCCGGGTTTGAAGGGGCACGGCTTCAGCCGTGGCGAAAGTCCGAGTTTGAAGGGGCACGGCTTCAGCCGTGCCGTAAAGCTCGCAATATCAACGGGGCTTTAGCCCCTGAGGGACCGATTTCACAAAATCTCGACTTTCACCCGGGCTGCTAGCCCATCGTCCACGTCCAGGCAGTGATTCGCCAGCCGGCTGTGCTCTTTTGCAGGACCAGCGTCCACATCGAGCCATCCTCCTTCATCGGCTTGCCATTATGCTTAGAAGCGAAGCTCGCGGGAACGACGACATACGCCCGGTCGCCTGTAATATCGACGTGCTTGGGATCGCCGAGAGTGACCGCCCCATCTGTTACTCCATTCTTCTTGGCCCAAGCGGTGTAGTCGTTCATCCACGTCGAGCAACTCTGCCAGGTATGCGGCGGAAAGTCATCGATGATCGACGTTTGATGGGCGCAGGTCGCCAGCGTCATCTTGCTGTCAGCCTTGTTGAAGCCGTCGACGAACTGGTTGACCGTTTTCATCGCCGCCGCCTGTTCCGGACTGTCTGCCCCAACCGCTACCCCGGCCAACGCCACCACCAAAACAACATGCAATTGTCAGCTTCTTCATCTCATCTTTCTCCTTACGAAGGATGCACTCCAAATTCAACGGCACACGCCAGGCGCCGGCCGCTTGCGCCACGCGGACTCAATCGCCCTTCTGTCGCAGCCTCAGTTTTCGACATGGCGTATTCTAGTCTCCCGAAACAACCACTTACACCGTAAGGTGCAATTAATTTGACTCTTGCCTAACTCAGTTCCATAGTTCAAAGTCCGCGGGCGTGCCGCCGCACTGAGAGAGCTCAACATGCATCGATGCATCAACTCACTTGTCCTGGCAATGTTTTGTACTTTGACGATTTGCCTTGCGCGGCCGTCACAGGCCCAGACTTTCAGCGTGCTCCACTACTTCACCGACGGCAATGACGGAGGCAATTCGATGGCGGGCGTGACCGTCGGAGGGGCAGGAACGCTCTACGGCACAACTTCGGAGGCCCAGGGTCAATCGGGCGTAGCCTTCAGGCTGACCGAGAAAGGTTCGGGTTGGATCCTCAATCCATTGCATGACTTCACCGGGGGCAGCGACGGAGTTAGCCCCGAGTCCGGCCTGGTGATCGGTCCCAATGGCGCTCTCTATGGCACCACCGACATGGGCGGCTTCGGAGTAGGCACCATCTACGAGCTGCGACCGCCGGCCAATGCCTGCAAGACGGCAATCTGCTATTGGAATGAGACCATTCTCCACGCCTTCACCGGGAATCAGAGTGACGGGGGATTTCCGGAATATGGCAATGTAATCTTCGATCAAGCCGGCAACATGTATGGCACAGGCAGTGCCTTTGGTCCCGCTGACTGTGGGGTGGTGTGGAAGCTGGTGCCCTCGGGCGGTGGATGGACGGAGAGCGTGCTCTACTTCTTTACGGGCGGCAACGACGGATGCAGCCCGGCTTCGGGCGTGGTCTTCGACCCGGCCGGTAACCTTTATGGCACCACCTCGGGCGGTCTGTTTGGCGGAACCCAGACGATTTACCAACTGGCGCCCTCCAACGGAGGCTGGACCGAGAACACTCTGGTGGCGCTCAACTCGACTACCGGCACTCACTCCTTCGGCACTTTGATTTCTGACGCCGCCGGCAATTTCTATGGGACGGCCTTCGATGACGGTCCGAGCGGCGGCGGGACAGTGTTTGAGCTTAGCCCGTCAAATGGGGGCTGGAGGTTTTCTCTGGTCTACGCCTTTAGTTCGTGTAACCCCTGGGCTGGCGTAACCCTGGGTCCAGATGGCAACTTGTACGGAGTATGCGACAACGGTGGCGCCAACGCCGAAGGTTGGCTCTTCGAGATGCCGCGGACCTGCAACCAAACCTGCACGCCCGCCGATCTTCATGACTTCAACAGCAGCCAGGGCTCCCATCCGCTAGGCCCAGTCGTCTTCGACGCCAGCGGCAATCTCTATGGCACAACATTCGAAGGCGGTATCGGCGATTGCATCGGGGGCATGAGCGGCTGCGGTTCAGTTTGGGAGCTCACGCCAAACTAAACAGCCGTCTCGTCTCTGGGATGCCGGAATTCCTACCCGCCGTCACTTCCATCGGCCCCCGCAGCAGCGGCTCGGGAGCGCTCTGGCGCGCCATCGTCGGGCAACGCGTTAGACGGTCCCACAACGCCACCCGCGATCAGTGTCGACGTCAGCCGCTGATAGACTTCGTCGACCGATCCCGGCGAATGATTCATGAAGATCGTGTTGGTGTGCGACTTAGCGGCGACTTCCTTCAGCGTGTCGAAATAGTTGGTGATGATGACGAATTTCAGGATCTCGGTGGAGTCGATTCCCTTAAACTTGCCCTTGAAGTCTTCCACCGATTTCGCTAGCCCATCGACGATTGCGGCACGCTGCCCGGCAATGCCCTTGCCCAGCAGAATGTCGCGCTCCATCTGCGCTTCAGCCTCTTTCACCACGATGATCTTGTCCGCCTCACCCTTGGCCTTGGCCGCTTCCTGATCGCGCCGCGCCGCGTTGATGTTGTCCATCGCTTCGCGAACATTGTCCGGCGGCGTGATCCTGGTGACCTGCACCTTTTGCACGCCGCGGCCAAACTGCTCCATCGGCCCGTCCAGCGCCTGCTTGATGAAGTCGGCAATCGCGACCTGGCTGGTGAATACCTCGTCGAAATCCATGCTGGGCACGTGGCCCAGGATCGCGTTGGCCACGTACGACTGGATCTGCACTCCCGGGTTGTAGAGCTTGTAGTAGGCGCTGCGGATGTGTTCTTCCGTGTCTTCCATCACGTAGAGCTGGATGGAAACGAAGATGGTAACGAAGACGTTGTCCTTGGTCTTGGTCTCCACCTGCGTCTCGAACTGCTGCAGCTGGGTGTTGATTCTCCGCACCGCGTCGATGAGGGGGACTTTGAATTGCAGTCCGCGGCCGGTAACCCGCTGGAATCGCGAGTAGCGCTCGATCAGCGCGCGCTCGGTCTGGCTCACCGTAAATAGCGAGCCAAAGAGAATAACGATGACAAAGATTATGACCAGGGCCAGTCCGAAGACAGACAATGCGTCCATTTTTCCTCCCTGCGGTTCGAACCTATCGCCGCGCGAAGGTCCGTGACACGGTCCTTGGCGGCTCATCAGCTCGACTGCGGGCAATGTTTGGAACTGTGGACTGCAGTTTCCGCTCCGCGTCGGCGAGTGTCAATCAAAAAACGGCTACGAAAGCGCGACATCGCTTCAGCCAGCCGCCGTCCCGTGGTGCCAGCGATGTGGGCCCCGCCTACTCGTCATCCTGCTTCAGAAATACGTGGTCGATCATCTGGCGCATAAAGTGGCCGCCGTTGGCGCCGGCGCTGGCTGCCAGCACTTGCAGAAAGGCTGCATAGACCTGTCCGCGATCATGCGGCCAGTGCACCACGAACTGATAGTAGGCCAGCACGACGGGCACGCCGATCCATACCAGCAGCAGCCATCGCCATGGGCGCTCCTTTTTCCAAACGCCCATCAGCATGCTGAATCCCAGCACGCACAGCGAGGTCAGCAACGCGTCATCGACTTTCTGATTGACCCATCCAGAGAACAAGCCAAACGCGATCGCGATCAGGTAGACAAAGAAGCTGGTGTGAGGGATGGCCTTGCTGGGTTTCGCTTCCGGTGATGAAGCCGAAGGACTCGACTTCGCGACCGGCTGTGACGGCTGGACGGGAGACTGCAACACAGTCGAGTCTAGCAGACGAATGTTCGGTGCCCCAGGTCTCGCGGGTTTCGAGACCTGGGATTCTCACGCCTTACGCTGCTCCAGCTTTCGACCCATTCCCAGTATCCACGCTGGCCGCGCCATTGCCCACGCGAATCAGCAGGCAAGTCGAGTTGTCTTCCCCTCCGCCTTCGTTGGCGGCATCGATCAGCGTATCGCAAGCGGCCTGTAAGGACGGCAGGTCCAGCAGAATAGTCCGGATCTCCTCATCCTCCACGTGCCGCATCACGCCATCGGTCGTTAGCAGCAGAATGTCGCCAGCCTGCGCCGGAAATTCGCCAAGATCGGGCAGCGTGCTCTCGTCCGTGCCGAGGGCGCGCGTGATGATGTTCTGCGCCGACGAATGCCGGGCCTGCTCCATGGTGATCATGCCGCGGCGCACTTGCTCCATTACCAGCGAGTGATCTTCCGTCAGCTGCAGCAACTGGCCTTCGCGAAACAGGTAAATCCGGCTGTCACCTACATTGGCAATGCTGAAGACTCCGTTGTCGAAACGCGCCGCCACCAGCGTCGTCCCCATCCCGGAGGTGTTCTTGTTCTCGTCGGCGTAGGCCAGAATGGCATCGTTGGCCTTCTTCACCGCTTCGGCTAGCAGTCGCGCGCCCAGCGGTGCGTCCTGCAGGTAGATACTGTCATCGGAGCTCGGCTAGCGCTCGCGAAAAAATCCCAGCACGCTGTCGACAGCGATATGGCTGGCGACCTCGCCCGCGGCATGGCCGCCCATGCCGTCGCACACTACAAACACACCGAGCCCTTCGTCGTAACCGAAATGATCTTCGTTAGACGGGCGCACCCGACCGACGTCGGTGCGGCCCACCACTTCCAGCGTGAGTGACATTCGGGCAACAGTTTACCCTCTTTGGTAGAAAGCACGCGAGTACGAAAGTGCCAGTGGTCCCCATCCACGACTTATCCAGCACAAAAATGGAACTGTTCCCGCGGCGCAAACTGCCCTGCTGACGGCATCCAACCTGTATGTCTATTTCCCAGCAGGTGATCTGGCTATTCGTGCTCGCCCTGCCGATCGCCAGCGTCTCCTGGACAGTCACTCACGAGGAAGTCCTCCGCGAGCCGCGCGATTTTTGTACCCGCAAGAGTCAGGATTCGCGCCGCCTGGTCTGCCGCAAATTCTTCTACCTGTTTACCTGCGAGTACTGCTTCAGCCACTGGGTCGCAGCCGCATTCCTGCTCATCACGCACTACAAGCTGCTCTATTCCGACTGGCGCGGCTACTTGATATCGCTCTTCGCCCTGGTCTATGTCTCGAACTTCTATATCGGCCTGTTCGGACACGTGAAGCTCGAAGTCCGAAAAGATCGCGCTGAAATCAAAGCCATCGAAGCTGAAGTGGAAACGAAAAAAGCGGCGTAGGAACAGCAGTCAGCAATCAGCATTTTGTCGATGAGGCTCAGTAATTAGGATTGTCATCACGACGACGGCTTCAGCCCGAGGAGGGATCTGCTTTGGGCAGCGAAATGTACATCATTGCCAGAGCAGAAGCCGGCGCGCTCTACGCGCGCTTTAGCTAGTAGATAGCTGGTTACTGAGTGCTGACAGCCGATAGCTGACGGCTGACAGCTGCTTCTGTGATCTCCGTCATGGCAGCGCCCATTCCCCGCGACCTATAATCCCGCCATATGGCTGACCGTGAAGTCGACCTGCTCGTCATTGGCGCAGGCATCGTAGGACTGGCTACCGCGCTCGAAATCACTCGCCGCTTCCCTGACATGCACATCGCCGTCGTCGAAAAAGAAGACCGCGTCGCCGCCCACCAGACCGGCCACAACAGCGGCGTCATTCACTCCGGCCTCTATTACCGCACCGGCTCGTTGAAGGCGCGCAACTGCGTCGCCGGCGCTGCTTCGATGAAGCGCTTCTGCCGCGACCACGGCATTCCCTTCGAGGAATGCGGCAAGCTGGTCGTCGCTACCAATCAGGAAGAAGTTCCGCGCCTCGAGCAACTACACCAGCGCGGCATCGCCAACGCTGTCCCCGGCCTTCGCATGTTGCAACGCGACGAGTTCCGGCAGATCGAACCGCACTGCGAAGGCCTCGCCGCCTTGCAAGTTCCCTCCACCGGCATCGTCGACTACACCGTCGTCGCCCAGAAATATGCCGAGCTAATCCGGCAAGCCGGCGGCGAGATCGTCTTCAACGCCAAAGTCGTCGGCCTGCGCGAAGACGGCAGCACCAACATCGTCGAAACCGTCGCGGGAACCTTCCGCGCGCGCTCACGTCATCAATTGCGCTGGGCTCTACAGCGACACGCTTACCCGCATGGCCGGCGTCAAAACCAATCTCGAGATCATTCCCTTCCGCGGCGAGTACTACGAGATCCGCCCCGAGCGCCGTTCTCTGGTCAGGAACCTGATCTACCCCGTTCCCGACCCGCGATTTCCCTTCCTCGGCGTGCACTTCACCCGCCGCGTTAACGGCAGCGTGGAGGCAGGTCCCAACGCTCTGCTGGCCTTTCGCCGCGAAGGCTACACCGGCACCTCGCCCGATCTCACCGAGGCGATGGAAACGCTGCGCTTCTCCGGCTTCTGGAAAATGGCGAAGAAGTATTGGCGGATGGGCCTGGCCGAGCAGTATCGCTCGTGGGTGAAATCAGCCTTCACCAAGGCGCTACAGAAGATGGTTCCGGAGCTTCAGGAGTCCGATCTCGCCCAGGGCGGCTCGGGAGTGCGCGCGCAGGCGGTCGACACGAATGGCGCTCTGCTCGACGACTTCTATTTCGTCCACAGCGCCCGCATGATCCACGTCTGCAACGTGCCCTCGCCGGCCGCAACCGCCTCGCTGGAAATCGGCAAAGAGATCGTCGAGATGATGGCCCAGCACTTCGCGCTGGAAGCCAGCAAATCCGTGGTTCGTGAGTCGTGAATCGTGGTTCGTGGTCTCTGAATGTGCTTCACGATTCACGATTCACGATTCACGATTCACGATTCACTTCTTCAACACAATTACCAGCACTCTTCCATCCGACTGAATATTCCCGCCGGTCGCCGTCTTCGCTGACTTGATCGGATGCGCCCTCGTCATGTACGACATCGCTTCCACCTGCCCGGCCTGCTGCAAGGTCGCGCCGACGAAGTCGCGTTCGTTATCCACGTCCTGATCGATCTTGTGCGTGATCGCATCCGGTGAGCGCTGATCCGGCTCGATCCCCACATCGTGCGTGCCCGCGCCCGCCCACAGCACCTGATTCTGCGGACCCGCAAACGGCGTCTGCCAGATGCGAAAGTGATTGCGCTGCGTCGCCACCATCACCGCCTCCGCGCGCTCATAACCAAAATCCTGCGGCCGCCCAAACAGATACAGAATGCTCATCGGCACCGCGACGTAAACATTCTTCTCCAGCGTCGCCATCAGCGCGCCTACCACCGCGTCCTTATTAGTCTTATCGGCCGCAATCCAGCCCGCAGCTTTCAGCGCATTGGTCACCTGCTGCTGCGTTCCCACGAGCACAAAGTTCACCAGGTCGCCCTGATTGCCGCTGCTCGCCCGATCAGTCACGCGATACGGCAGCTTCGCATCCAGCTCCGCAAACAGCGGTTGGAAGTCGTACTTGCTCTGGCTCGCCGCCGCGCCGCTCGCCGTCGCCGCGCTCGACGCCGTGCGATCGATGTGAACTTCGTACTGGCCGTCCGGCGTCTGCAGCGAATCGGTGTTGATCGCCAGATACAGCCGCCCCGAGATCGGCGCCAGCACCGTCCCGTTCGCGCCAATGAAGAACGGCGTAGCCGCATTGCTATCGCCCACGCGACCCACCAGAGCGCCGCGTCCCGCGCTCGGCACCATCAACGCGCGCAGCGTGTCCGTCCATCCCCGCGCCGCGCCATCCGCCGTTATGCCGGCGTTGTTGCCCATGCTCACCGTGCCTTTAGCGGTGATGTGCAACTTGTCGCCGGCCTGCACGTCCATGCCAGTATCAACCCATTTGCTCCCGCTAACGCTAACATTCAGACTGGTGGTGCTCGAAGTGGCGAATGGAGAGGCGGCGCACGCGGAAATCGCCAGCGCGAAAAACGAAACTACAACCAACGTTAGCGATGGGACAATTCGGAACTTCATCGACGACTAGACCATACTCAGAAAGTATAACTGCGCAGTGATCCAAAGGTTGTGGGCACTAACGCTGAGTCGTAACGCAGCATGATCCCTTGTTGATGTGTCATCCCGACCGAGCCGCTTCAGCGGCGAGCGGAGGGACCTGCTTTTCGCCCGCGGAGTAAAAAGCCTGGGTGCCCCACCCTTGTCGCCTTCCTTTGGCGATAGGGTGGGCCGGGTGCCCCGTTCTGGCCTTCGTTTGGCCAGGGTGGGGCCTTTCGGCACCGATCCTTATTCCAGCCGGTTAATCACCGACGCCACATATCCCGCGCCAAATCCGTTATCGATATTCACCACCGTCACATTCGACGCGCACGAATTCAGCATCCCCAGCAGCGCCGCAATCCCCTTGTATGACGCTCCATACCCCACGCTCGTCGGCACCGCAATCACCGGCACTCCGACCAGTCCGCCCACCACGCTCGGCAGCGCTCCTTCCATCCCGGCACAAACAATAATGACGCGCGCCTTGGTCAACGCATCACGTCGCGCCAGCAGCCGATGAATCCCCGCTACGCCGACGTCGTAAACATGCTGCACCTCGTTGCCCATGACCTGCGCCGTCACCACGGCTTCTTCCGCAACCGGTACATCACTGGTCCCCGCCGACACCACGACAATCTTGCCCTTGCCATAAATCGTCTCGTCGCGCGTAAGCGTGATTGCCCGCGCCAGTTCATGCGATTCCGCCTTGCGAAACTTTCGTCGCACCGCGCGCACTTGCTCCGGCTGAAACCCGCGTCGCCAACACGTTGCGCCCATGCTCCGCCAATCGCGCAAAGATTGCAGCGAGTTGCTGCGGCGTCTTCCCTGGCCCAAAGATAATCTCCGGCATGCCAGTCCGCAGCGCACGATGATGATCGACATTCGCGAATCCAAGGTCTTCAAACGGCAGATGCCGCAGCCGCTCGACCGCCGCGTCCGGCGAGAGCTTGCCGCGCTTCACCTGTTCGAAAAGCTTCTTCAGCGCCGCCGCATCCATAGAACCAGTTTCCAGTTTCGCGTTTCAAGTTTCAAGTTTCAAGTCGCACTGGTTCGTCCCCTGGGCGCAATAGAAGGTAGTAGGATGAAGAGCTTCGAATTGCGACGTAAAATCCTTGGGTGCCCCATTCTGGCCATCTTTTGGCCAGGGTGGGGCATCGGAGCGGCGACGAACGCTGGGTGCCCCAGGTCTCGCGCTTTTCGAGACCTGGGTGGCGCAACAAACCATGATGGGCAATAGATGAGCACCGCCGACAATACCTCTTGCTCCACGCTGACCCTGGCCATCACCGGCGCCAGCGGTTCCATTCTCCCCAAACATCTGCTCGACGCCCTCGACCGCGACGATCGCGTCGCCACCATCAACCTCATCATCTCCGACAGCGGCCTGCGCGTCATGGCCGAAGAACTCGACATCTCCGGCCGCAACGATGTCGTCTCCAAACTTCTGGGCCGCACGGCCGCGAAGATCCAACTGCAAAATAACGATGACATCGGCGCCAACATCGCCAGCGGCTCTTATCCAACCGACGCCATGATCGTTCTTCCCTGCAGCATGGGCACCCTCGCTCGCATCGCCAACGGCATGGCCATCCATCTCATCGAGCGCGCCGCCGACGTCTGCCTGAAGGAACGCCGCCCGCTGATCCTCTGTGTCCGCGAAACGCCCTTCAACCGAATTCACCTGCGCAACATGACCCTCGCCGCCGAAGCGGGCGCCACAATCTTCCCCGTCATCCCAGCTTTCTATTTCCAGCCCACCTCCACCGACGAGATTGCCCGCGAATACGTCAATCGCGTCCTCGCCCACATCGGCCTGCCGCAACCCGGCGCCTACCGCTGGAAGATGCAGTAGTCTGACAGGGCTCCTACGCAGTCCAAAGGGGGAACCAAAAGAGTACTCAGTCCTTTGCCTTTCAATAACATAGCCCCGTGACGAGCGTCACCATTCAATGTGAGATTGTCCCGCTAAGCCACGAATTCCGCCCGTTCACTCCATCCCGCTTGGTCCCTTGGGCTTCGGGTTATTACCTTAGTAACAGTGGATCAGTGTCTCCTGGCCCGTGTGGGGACGGGACGCACCATCAATCAACTCTGAGAGGCGTGAATGCACAAACCCGTAAAGTATGTTGAAAAGGCCGTTACGTACGCTGCCAAAGGCGCGTGGGTAGTTTTCGACAAACTGAACAGTATCAACCCCAATCCTTCGTTTACGCCCAAGTGGTCGGACAAGCCGCTGTTGAAGTCGTATCAGAAGTCCAAGCCTCCGCTCGGCTGGCCGCGCGCCACCGATTCGCTCTGCCCCAAGTGCGTGCCCGAAATCCGCCAGCAGATCATCGATGGCAAGCTCCCGGTCGAGGTCCTGATGAACGAGAAGGCCGGCGAGATCAAGGCGCAGATCGTCGAGCGCGACGGCAAAATCATGATGGTGAAGGACTGCCCCACACATGGCCACTTTGAAGACGTGATGGCCATCGATACCGCGTTCTTCAAGCACCTCGAGGAAGTCTTCCCCGGCCGCGACATTCGCGCCCACAACGACGAGAAGCTGCATCACCACGGCTCCAGCACGGTAAAGCATGGCCGCGGTTCGGTGCTGACCATTGACCTGACCAACCGCTGCAACATGATGTGCGATCCCTGCTTCATGGACGCCAACCAGGTTGGCTTCGTCCATGAGCTGACGTGGGACGAGATCAAGACGATGCTCGACAACGCCATCACCATCAAGCCGCGCCGCCAGATGTCGGTTCAGTTCTCCGGCGGCGAGCCCACGCTGTCGCCCTACTTCCTCGACGCGGTCGCTTACGCGCGCAAGGTCGGCTACAACAGCGTGCAGGCCGCGACCAACGGCATCGAGTTCGCCAAGAGCTTCGAGTTCGCCAAGCAGGCTGCGGAAGCCGGTCTGCGCTACGCCTATCTCCAGTTCGACGGCATCGGCAATGCCGCCAACTCGCACCGCCTCGTCGGCAATCTCTTCGACGTTAAGTTGCAGGCGATCGAAAACCTGCACAAGGCCGGCGTCGAGATCGTGCCGGTCGTGACCATCGTCAACGACCTCAACAACGAGCAGGTCGGCCGCATCATTCAGTTCGCGCTCGATAATCCCAAGCGCATCTCGTTCCTCTCGTTCCAGCCGGTTTCGTTCACTGGCCGCGATGAAGCTATCACCGACGAGCGCCGCGCAGCTCAGCGCTACACGCTGTCGCATCTGGCGCACGACGTGAAGAATCAGACCGGACTGGGCGAGCCCACTCGCGACTGGTTCCCCATCTCCTTCATGAGCACCTTCTCCGACTGGGCTGACCTGGTGCATGGGCCCGACAAGGATTGGGGTTCGTTGAGCTGCGGCTGCCACCCGAACTGCGGGGTGGGCATGGCCGTGATGATCGACAAGCAAACCAAGGAAGCAGTTCCGGTTACGGCGTTCCTCAACGGCGACACCATCGCGAAGGACATTGCGAAGGTGAACGACGCGGCGCGCGGCAAGTGGATGTCCATCGCCGGCATGACCCTGGCGCTGCTGAAGAACTACGATCCCTTCAAGTCGCCGACCCACTTCAAGTTCACCGATCTGCTGAAGAAGTTTGACAAGACCTTCGGCGCGACCGGCAAAGATTACGGCAAAGTTTCGGGCGACCGTACCGAGACCGACATCGAGAAGCGCCGCCGCGATCGCTGGAACTTCCTCTTCGTCGCCGGCATGTGGTTCCAGGATCTGTTCAACTACGACTTCCGCCGCACCGAACAGTGCATCATCCCCTACGCCACGCAGGAAGGCGAGATCAGCTTCTGCGCCTACAACACCGGCGTGGGTTGGCGCAATATCGTCGAGAAGATGCACATGACGGCCACGCTCACCAAGTGGTACGAAGAGCACGGACGTCATGAGATCTTCGCCGGCGGCAAAAAGGTCGGCCTCGAAACCACCGCGCACACGCTGAACCTGGTGGACGAGCACGTACAGGCGAAAGCCAACGACACGCTCGACAAGCTGGGCATCGCCAAGAACGCGCGTCAGGAGAAGTTTGCCGCTCGCGACGCCAAGGTGAAGGCCGAAGCCGAGAAAGCGCGCATGATGGCGCTCTACAAGGAGCACGTGCTGGGCGAGAAGCCCGTGCCGCAGGACGGCTTCGTCACCATCGACAGCATTGGCGGCATCAAGCCGGCCAAGCCAGCAGTCGAGGAGCGCGAAGCGGTCTACGGCGACTAGGTTGATCTGGCCTTCAGGCCAGCGTCCAGCGAATAGAAATAGAATCAAGCGGTCTTCAGTCCGCTCCCCGACCCGGCCGCGCAAGCGGCCGGTTTCCTTACTTTACGTATTTCGTCTTACTACTGCTATTATGTAAGATATGAAGGATCTCAGTGCTACATTTACCTCAAAGGGCCAACTCGTCATCCCAGCTGATCTACGCCGCAAGCACAAGATTAAAGCCGGGACGAAGGTTAGGTTTCTGGAGGACGAATTCGGCCGCATCGTGCTGCAGCCTATAACAGAAGAATATATCGAGCGCCTGCGAGGCTGTCTGCGAGTGGCCCGGATACTTTTAGCCACGTGGAGAAAAGGAGCATCGAGCCGAAGGTAAGCGCGAGAAATGGTAACTTACATCTTCGATGCCAGTGCAGTGGTGGCATACGTTCTCGATAAACCGGGGGCCTCTAAGGTTGAGAATCTGCTCAACCAGGCAATGCACCAACGATGCGAGATTTTGATGTCCGCAGTTAATTGCGGCGAAGCGTACGGGGTTGCGCTTCGCGAATATGGCCCTGATCGTGCACGCAGTGTGTTCGGCGCCATCCACCGGCTGCCGATCCGCTTCATTGAGGCGACCCTTCAGCGTTGCTGTCATGCCGCCGAAATCAAAACCACATACAAGCTCTACTACGCGGACAGTTTTGCAGCGGCACTCGCACTCGAAAACAAAGCCACACTAGTTACCAGCGACTCCGATTTTCGCCGCCTCGGCCACAACTTCCCTGTGTTGTGGCTGAAATCGTAAGGGTGGAACTAACTTCTCCCTGCCCTAAAGTTCCCTATCCTTCTGCCGATGTACTCAGTGATCACAAGATGGCCTCCTGAGTGAACCATTCGTGCTGCTATCCCAGCCGGGTTTCGTGCTCCTGGCTGGGTTTTTTTGTCTGCATCGCCTCTCCACCTCACGCGATACGATAGGAGCTATGCAGTCCACCTCCCACTTCGTCTCCACTGACGATCTCGAAAACCTGCTGGCGCACCTGCGACAATCTTCGCCCGATCCCTCCCGCGGCATCTTCGGTCCCGATTCCGTCGGCTGGAAGGTCAATCGCGAGTCAGCTCTCTTCCTGGCCGCGACACGCGCTGCTTTGTTGCAACTTGCCCATCCCTGGGTCGCCGCCGCCATCGCGCAGCACTCCAAAACCTTCCATGATCCCATCGCCCGTTTTCACCAGACCTTCCGCATGATGTTCACTATGTCCTTTGGCTCGCTGGAGCAAGCCTTCGCCGCCGCGCGCCAGTTGCATCGCAGACATCAGGGCATCAGTGGAACATTGTCTGAAACCGCGGGCCGCTTCGCCCATGGCACGTCTTACGAAGCCAACGAAGTCGCCGCCCTTCTCTGGGTATACGCCACCTTGATCGACAGCTCTGTACTTGCCTACGAGCTCGTGTTGCCGCCCCTGACTCAGCTTGAGCGCGAGCAGTACTATAGCGAAAGCCTGCAAACTGCGGCCCTCTTCGGCATTCCTCGAGAATGCTGGCCACAGGATTGGGCCGGCTTCGATCGCTACATGAAGTCCTCGTTGCAATCCGACATGCTGGGCGTCACTGCTGCTACCCGCCAGATGGGACACAGGCTTCAAGACGGCGCCGGGCTCGCACTGCAACCGCCGTTCTGGTATCGCGCGTTGACGATCGAATTGCTGCCTCCGCGTCTTCGACAAGAGTTTCAGCTTCCTTTCGGGGAACGGGAACGGCGATCTGCCGGTCGTGGGCTGCGTTGGATTCGACGGATTCATCCCTACCTTCCGGCGGCCATGCGATTTGTGGGTCCCTACAACGAAGCGATATCCCGCATGAATGGAAAACAGCCTGGCATCGCGACCCGCCTCGCCAACAGAATATGGATCGGCCAAACCGAGCTGTTCGGCATCCGCCCGACTAAAGACTCCGTTCCTGCGCCCGCGCCCACGTCTCGCCAAAACTCTACGGAGTTGTAGCCGCGAGCCCGCTTTAGCACAGCCCGTTCTCGACAGATAGCAGTTCGGTGTTAGCAGCTCGGAAAACCGCTTGCGGGCGATATACCTTTCCGCTCGATTCGGTGTAGCATGTATCCCAACGTGTGCTTGTTTGTGGGGTAACTATCGCCGTTCAAGGAGCGCTTCGTGAACGTTCTCCTGCTTTCCATGCCCGACTCGTTCGAACACATGCCGACCGTCGCGGTGCGGATGCCTAATGGAGCTCTGTGCTCGCTGGCAGGCAATCTCGATTCGCATCACCAGGTCGCGGTCGCCGACCTGATTCTCGTTCAGCACAAAGTTCGCGAAACGGTCGAGCACTTAGTGCGTCAGCATAACCCCCACATTGTGGGACTGTCGGTTATGACCTTTCAGCGCAAGACTGCGCTGCAGATCGTAGCGCTGATTCGCTCCCTCTGCCCGCAAGTGCGCATTGTCGTTGGCGGCTACGATCCCAGCCTGGCGCCCAATGCCTACATGAAGGACAGTGACGGAATCGATTACATCGTGCGTGGTGAGGGCGAAGTCACTTTTCGTGAGTTGCTGCGAGCCATTGAGAACGGCAGCGGTTTCGAAAAGATTCTCGGCCTCTCTTATCGAGCAGAAGACGGCTGGCACGACAATCCCTCGCGTCCAGTCCACACGCTCGAAGACAACCAGATCCGGCTGCCCAATCGCGACGCCCGCGTGCTGAACGGTTATACGATGATGGGCCGAGTGGTTGACGTCATCGAAACCTCTCGCGGCTGCACCTTCGATTGCGGCTTCTGCTCCATCATTGAGATGCGCGGCCGCAACTTTCACACCTACACCTTCGATCGCGTGCTCGCCGACATTCGCGATGCCCACGATCACGGGGCTCGCGCCATCTTCATCGTCGACGACAACATCAGCCTGAACATCAAACGCTTCGAGGCGCTCTGCCAGGCCATCATCGACGCGGGCTTGAACGATATTGTTTACTCGGTGCAGGCGATGACATCTCCCATCGCGATGCATGGCGAAACTCTGGCGCCGCTGATGCAGAAAGCGGGATTTCGTTACGTCTTCCTTGGTATTGAAAACATTCTCGAGGATGATCTTCAGTTTCTGAAAGCGGCGGCCAAGAATGAATTTCGCGAAAAAGGCCATAAGACAGGCAATGCGACGCTGCGAGCCATCGAACATCTGCACAAAAACAAGATGTACGTCGTCGGCGGATTAATCGTCGGCAATCCCGATGACACCCGCGAGTCGATCCTCACCAATCTGGAATTTGCGCGCCAGTATGTCGATTGGCCCTACATTCAACATCCCACGCCGTACCCGGGCACACCCATGACTAAAGACTTCCGCGCGCGCGATCTCATCAAGATCGAGCGCATGGAGGAATACGACGGCACAACCGCCGTTGTCGCCACGCAACATCTTGAACCCGAGGAGATCGAGTTCGAACGCTGGCGCGCGGAGCGCTGGATGAAGACCCGGCATATGCCCGCCGTGATCTCGCACGATCCGCTGTTCGTACTGCGCAACTGGTGGAAGATGCTCCACCACACTTTTCGCGGAAGCAGCATTCGCTCCGTCCTCGGCTTGGAGAGCGATCGCGAGGTCTTCGAACGCTATCGCCAGATTCGACGCGCCGAGCGCGCGTACCTATAGGCCAAGCGTCTTGATTGCGCTGACTTGGCTTCTGCTGCCTCACCCTCGCAAAATCCCTGTATAACTTCATCAGGTCACCTTTCATGCTGCCAGCCTCTGATCCTCAGGAAAAAAAAACAGGCCTCGCCTACTGGGCCAATCGCGTCCTGGAGGAATGCGATAAGGCCAGCGCCGGTTTCGCTGCCGATCCGGTCCATGACTTGCGGGTAGCCATTCGACGTTGCCGCTCGATGGCCGATGGTTTTATCTCCGCCGACGCCGATCCGGCCTGGAAGCAAATGAAGCGGCTCGCCAAGCCGCTTTTCAGCAGTCTGGGCGATTTGCGCGATGCGCAAGTGATGCTGGAGTGGGTGGCGAAGCTCTCCCCCCCCGATGATCCCGTTGGCGCGAGTTTGTCCGCTGCGCTGGCGCAGAAAGAGACCGAACTCAAAGCTGCGGCGCAGCAGGCACTCGCCGGCTTTGATCGCAAGCAATGGGCGTCTCTCAATGCTCATCTGGCAAAACGTGTCGACCGAATTCCAATGGAAGGGTTGGTGTTCCAGCATCTCGCACTGGAGCGCTGGATCGAAGCTCGCGAGCTGCATCGTCGCGCGCTCAGGAATCGCAGCGGCGTCGCCTATCACCAGCTGCGAATCGGCATCAAACGCTTGCGCTATACGGTGGAGAACTTTCTCCCGGAGCGGCACACCAGGTGGTCGAAGGATCTACGCGATTTGCAGGACGCCTTGGGAGAAGTTCACGACTTCGACGTCTTGCGCGCCATGATCAGGGCCCATCCCGAACTTCCACCTGACGAACGGCAGCGTTGGTACCAGCGAATCTCTGAAGAGCGGCAGAAGCGGCTTGATTTGTATCGCCGCAAAATGATGGGCGAGCGTTCGCTCTGGGAGGCATGGCGCTCTGAACTGCCTGGCGGCCCGCTGCTCGAACAGGCGGCCATGGAAAAGCTCCGGTCCTGGGCTTGGTCTGTCGATCCGGACCCTGAACATTCAGCCCGGGTCACGCGCTTCGCACTGGAACTCTACGACGCACTTTCCGCGTGCAAGATTTTCGTTGCCAATCCTTTGCAGCGCCGCATTCTGGAAGCGGGCGCTGTTCTGCATGAAATCGGGCGGCGCAAGACGACCAACGGACACGGCGGACATCAAAAGCGTGGCTATAAGGCAGTATCGAAGTTGACTCCACCATTGGGCTGGAGCAAGGACGACCTGCATTCGGTCGCGATCCTCGTCCGCTATCATCGCGGCGCATTGCCGGTAACGACCAACTCCTCGTTTGTAGGACTAACCGCCAAGATGCGGAAAGACCTGCTGCCGATCATCGGCGTCCTTCGCCTGGCGAACGCATTCGATGACCAACACGAAGAAAATATTTCTTCGCTCCGAATCGAATCTGACAATGGATCAATGATTGTGTACGCGGAAGGATTGCGGGGGATGAGCCGCCAGGCTGAACGGATTGCGCGAGCGCGATATCTTCTCGAAATGATATCGCGCCATCCGATCACAGTACGCCCGCTGCCGATAGCCGCGGTGCGGCCGCGCGCAAAACAAAATCACAGAGGCCGGCCACCACAGTTTCTTAAAAGGCTCGGCAATCAGACAGCTGAATTCTGTTTCTTTTTCTTGTAGGGGTCGCCCACAAATACAAACGGATACTTGCTGAGGGCCTGAACATCATGAGCGGCAGCATACTGTTCCACCTCCGCCATCAGATTCGCGGCCTCGTCTTTGGGCATGTTTCTTGTGGCTTGCCAGAATTTGTGCGGAAAAAACCAGATGCGTTCGCGTTGATCACTCTCTGTCAGTAGGTCGGCAGTCGATGCCATGATGCTCCTCCCACAATGTAGGACATGGGAAATAGTTAACAGTTCTCTTGGAAGTAGGGCCTTTTGTGAAGCACGCTTGAAGTTCTTATTATGAACCTCGCAGGTGCAGGTTGTAAACATGCCGTTCTCATTTTGTGCTTTACGATGGTTCCCAAAAACGTTTGGGTTGTCTTTTCTTCGACTTGCGTTGACTCATTAGCGTCGCCATATTCCGCAATTTGCGATTTCCTCGCCGCCAGGTTTCCATAATCGCGACTACTGTGATGCGCGGAAATTGCTGCTATCCCACATTGTGGGATAGCAAGGAAATGGATAAATCTGCAGCAAGGTTTTAGTAATCCAGCTCGGCGGGGCGTCCAGTCAAGCGCTCAATGCGCTTGGCGATCGGCGGATGCGTGGAAAATAAATTTGCAAAATTCATCCCGCCCAGGAACGGAGCCACGATAAACAGGTGCGCCGTCGACGGCGATGCCTGCAGCGGCAGACGCTTGGAGTAAGCATCGAGCTTGCGCAGCGCATTGGCCAGCGCGTAGGGGTTGCCGGTAACCTGTGCGCCGGTCGCATCAGCCTGGTATTCACGCGAGCGCGATACTGCCAGCTGAATCAGAGTGGCAGCAATCGGTGCAAGAATCAGCATCAGCAGCGCTACAAAACCACCACCGCCGCGATCGCGGTCATCACGCTCGCCGCCCATGCCGCCAAACAGCGATGCCCAATATCCCATGCGGGCCAGCAACGTGATGGCACCGGCCAAGGTGGCCGCAACCGAGCTGATGAGAATGTCACGATTCCTTACATGCCCCAGCTCATGCGCCAAAACCCCTTCCAGCTCCTCGTCGTTTAACAGATTCAAAATGCCTTCCGTCATCGCGACCGAGGCGTGCTGGGGGTTACGTCCGGTAGCGAACGCGTTGGGCGACTCGTTTGGAATCACATACATCTTGGGCATCGGAATGCCCATCTTCTGGGTGAGCCGTTCGACCACCTCGTACGCGCGAGGCAATTGCTCGCGCGTGACCGGCTGCGCTCTGTACATCTTGAGCGCGATCTTGTCGCTCCAGAAGTACGAGACAAAATTCATTACGATCGCCAGACCAAAGGCGAGCACCAAACCGCGCTCGCCGCCAAAAATCTGCCCCATGAACAGCAGGAAAAGAGTCAAAGCGGTGAGCAGCAACGCCGTCTTAAAGGTGTTTCCCATACGTGCTCAGGTTCTTCTGATGCCTGCTTCAATAGATGATAAATCTGGCTGCCCGTTGCTGAAAATCGCAACTGACCAGCCGCGCGTGACTTTCGAACATCAACCAACTTTCGCCAACTTCGGGTCGAGTTGCTTTGATCTGTGTTGACGGGACTACGCCAACGTCGGTCTGAGAGAGTGCCAACTCGCAGTCATGCGTTGACTTGCCCTAGCGCTAGCCCTAAGATTGCAGGCCAATGGTCGGCCAGAAAATCTCCCATTACGCCATCATGGAAAAGCTCGGCGGCGGTGGCATGGGGGTGGTCTACAAAGCCGAGGACACCCGCCTGCACCGTTTCGTTGCGCTGAAGTTCCTGCCCGACCAGGTGGCCGGCGAACCGCAGGCGCTCGCGCGATTCGAGCGCGAAGCCCAGGCCGCATCGGCGCTCAATCATCCCAACATCTGCACCATTTACGACATTGGCGAGGAGGGCGGCAAAGCTTTTATCGCCATGGAGTACCTGGAAGGTGCGACGCTGAAGCACCACATCCTCGATCGCCCCATGGAGCTGGAAACCATCCTCTCGCTGGGCATCTGAGATCGCCGATGCCTTAGACGCAGCGCATGGTAAGGGCATCGTTCATCGTGATATCAAGCCCGCCAACATCTTTATTACGAATCGCGGTCATGCCAAGGTCCTGGATTTCGGTCTCGCCAAGGTAACGGAGTTCCGCTCGGCCGCGGTCGGCAGCGCCGCAGCCGCCACCAACACCGTTACCCGAGTCGTCGATGAGCCGCACCTCACCAGCCCGGGCACGACGCTCGGCACCGTCGCCTACATGTCTCCCGAACAGGTGCGCGGCAAGGAACTGGACGCACGCACCGACCTGTTCTCTCTCGGCGCGGTCCTGTATGAAATGACGACCGGCGCGTTGCCGTTCCGCGGCGAAACTTCCGGAGTTATCTTCACTGCGATTCTCAACTCTGCGCCGGTTGCTCCCGTGCGGTTGAATCCCGAAGCTCCTCCGGAGCTGGAGCGCATCATCAACAAGTGTCTGGAGAAGGATCGTGATTTGCGCTATCAGTCTGCAGCCGAGTTGCGCGCGGACCTGAAGCGCCTGGCACGCGACAGCAGCAGCTCCAAACATGTGTCGGCCAGCGTTGCCGCTGAGCCCGCAGCGGCGAGCGCGTCTTCGGTTGCGGCTCCAGCCCAGCAGCTCGGTAGTCGTGACACTCCGGCTCGCAGCCGCGTGGCGCGATACATTTTCGGCGCGGTCGTACTCATCGCGGCCGGATTCGCTGCGTACCGCTTCACACCGCGTAGTGCCAAAGAGTCTGCGCCAGCCAACCATCACCAAGATCAGCGAGTGGAATCGGACCATACAAAGCCCGATCCTCTCTCCCGACGGCCGCACCATCGCGTTCACCTCGCCGGTCGATGGCTATGACCAGATGTTTGTCATGCTGACCTCGGGAGGCCAGCCACTGCAGTTGACCAAAGACGAAGGCAACAAGACTCCGTTGGCATTCTCCGCTGACGGCAACGAAATTCTCTTCGGCCCCAGCCTTGGCGATTACGAGGTTTGGTCGATCCCCACTCTCGGAGGTTCTCCCCATCGTGTCGCCAACGGCATTGCGGTTGCTCCCTGTAGCGACGGTCATTCGTTGTTTGTGGGCACGTTGAAAGGCGCGATTCTTCGCACCGACCCGAGCGGCGCGACCCCCGAACTGATAGCCGAATTTTCTCCTTCCGCGGCACATGTCGGCTCGGCGAATCTGGGGACGGCATTGGCCGAATCGTATTACGAGTTACTCGCCTCCCTGACTGCCAGAGTTTATTGACTCTTGGACGAGCAGGTTCGACAACGGTGATTGAGAAGCTGGACGTTGCCACGCGGAAATTTGTCAAGGTGGGAGAATTTCCCGGACGCCCTGGGCAGCATCTCCTGGGGCGAGCCTGGGAAAACCCTCTATCTCAGCCGACGGTCAAGGGAATCACGAACGTTTGGGAATACTCGCTGGCCGACGGCTCGCTGAAGCAGATCACCTTCGGTCCCGGTCCCGACCGAATCCCGCTCGGCGATCCCACTGGCAAAGGCGTGTACTTTGTGAACGGCCGCGCTTCCGGGGTCCTGACCGCATATCACGCTGAAACCAAGCAGGCGGTCGATATTGTCGGCGAACTCGCAACCCAGCCGGAGACTTTCGCACTCCGCTCGCCAGTTTGCCTATCTCACTGCCCCAGAGCCGGGACGTGAGGAGCTGTGGATTGCCGATATCGACGGCAGCAATGCAAGAAAAATTCAGAGCTCGACTATCTCACTCGAGACCCTCGGCTGGTCCGCCGACGATTCCCAATTCGTGTTCTCCGAGTTGAAGGCGAAAACAGCCGCATATATGCGGTGAATGCCGATGGTAGCCATTTGCGTCAATTGCTGGCGCAACCTGGGCGCGCCGATTTTGCTCGCCGCGATTCCCGGCACTACATCGATCATGCTCACCCGCTATCACGGCCCTGATCCGCAGAAAAGTATTACTTCGAAGCTTGACCTGAATGATCCTGGAGCGAAGGCCGAACCTTTGTTCGAAGGCTGCCTTGGGGCGCTGGATGTTTCGCAAGACGGCAATTACGTCATCGGCCCGGTTCTGTGGGGTACCAATCCCGGCTTGTATCAGTATTCCTTACGCGACAAGAAATGCACGGTGCTGAAACCTGGCCTGGCCAGCTACTTCGTGCTCTACGCGCGAGACGGGAAATCGTTCCTGTTCGAAAACACGATCCATGGACAGACCAGCATTTTTCGCCAGCCATGGCGTAATGGCGAAGCCAGCGGCGAGCCGCAGCGGGTACTGACCTTCCCCTTTGCGGTGCGAGAGGATTTCGCGGGCAATGCCGCCAACATCTCGGAGGATCTCTCGGTGATGATCTACGCCCGTCCGAGCGGACATGAGGATCTATACTTCCTGAGCAATCGCTAAGGAAATTCCGATGGATTCTTAAAGGCCGTCCCCTTCGAACCTGGACTTAATCAGAGCCTCCCTAGATGTAGACTGGGCTTGTCAGCCGCGTGCGGTGGGAAGTGATGATCGCCTCGACCCGGCCGTAATCAGCAGGAGTTATTGTTTGACGCTTTCCAAGCAGCGCAGCTTCCGCATCCGACGCCGGCTCGGCGCGACCACCGAGATACTTCGCCAGAAAGCCTTCCACCGCTGCATTGAATGCCATATCGTTTTCCGGAACAACGAACCCATGGCCCTCATCCGGGAAAACGTAATACTCGACCGGTTGACCATTGGCACGCACGGCTGTGACAATCTGGTCGCTCTCTGGCTGCTTGACGCGGGGATCGTTCGCACCCTGGCCGATCAGCAGCGGCGCCTTGATCTGATCAGCCTTGAACAGCGGCGACTGTGAATCCAGAAACGCTTCGTTGTCGCCCATGCGCTTATGAAACAAAGCGACCATGGTCGACCAGTAGGGAGGAATCGTCGCCAGCAAAGTATTCAGGTTCGATGGCCCGACGATATCCACGCCACACGAAAACTCTCCGGGCGAAAACGCCAATCGCGGCGAGCGTGGCATAGCCGCCGTAGCTTCCGCCCATGATGCAGACCCGGTTCGGATCGGCGATGCCCCGCTGCACCGCCCAATTCTTGGCATCGAGCAGGTCGGTATGCATGGCGCCGGCCCACTGCCGGTCGCCCGCATTGATGTACTGCTTGCCATAACCGGTTGAGCTCCGGAAGTTCGGCTGCAACACGGCGTATCCGCGGTTCGCCAGCCACTGCGCCCAAGGATTGTAGCCCCAGACATCGCGATGCCACGGCCCGCCGTGCACCAGAAGCACCATGGGAAGCTGCCTGGCGTCCATGTTTACCGGCACGGTGAGATAGCCATAGATGGTCATGCCGTCGCGAGCGACGTACTCGATGGGCTCCATCGTGGATAACTGGTACGCCTCCAGCTCAGGCCGGGCACTGAACAGCAGCTCCGCCTTTTTCGCCGGACGATCGTAGAAAAACCATTGCACCGGTCCGTCATCGCGAGAGTAAGTCACGACCCATTTGCTGTCATCGAGACTTCGCGACAGATTCACGATATCGCCGGGATTCGCAGCTTGCAGCAATTCGTAATCCAGCTTGATGGCAGGGTCCAAAAACTCGTGCGAGAGGCGCTGCTTTACGAAGCTAGCTGCTTGCAGCTTGTGACTGCGGGGCTCAGTCTCGATGCCGGAGATGTCGAACTGAGGATCGGCTGCGAGGACTCGCTGTGCACCCGTTTCGATGTCGACCTCCAGAAGGCGCGCGGCGTTTGCATTCAGGCTAGTCGCAAGCCAAAGTTTTCGATTATCGGGAGTGAAGCCTAGGACGCCTCCGAAGGTCTCGTCCGGCCCCCACTGAATGAGCTCGCGCCATGGCGAGTTTGCCTCGTCGCGCACGCGGATCACGGTGCTGCCGTCCGCCGTCATCACTTGCGCCACCCGCACCTGAAGGGCGTGGTCGGCGTGCCAACCGGCGACGTCACCGGGATTCTCCGTATCCATTTCCAGCTTGCCCGAGGTCAGGTCGAGACGATAGACGTCAAACAAGCTTTCGTCGCGCTGGTTGGTCTGCACCAGCAGTGTGCCGGGGTGGTCCCACTCGTAGGCGACGATGGACGCCTGCACTTTTTCGAATGGAGTCAGGTTTGTGGTCTGCCTGGTGGTGATATCGGTTTGATAAATTCGCCAGTTCTCGTCCCCATCGGCATCCTGTGCGTACAAGATGTGCAGATTGTCATATTGCCAGGCAAAAATATGAATGCCGCGCTTGGTGTCGGATGTCACGGGACGGTCGTCGTTCCGGCCCAAGGTGCGAACCCACACATTGAGCACGTCGTTCACCGGAGCCAAATACGCCAGTTGCGCGCCGTCGGGAGAGATGATGGGGCTCGACCGCTCGGGATTGCCGAACAAGATCGAGCGCGGGATCAACTTCGTTGCAAGCTGGTGCTGGGGTGTATCGGAAACCGTATGCATAATGATGATTATCGCAGGATACAGGTCGTCACTGGCTTGCGGCTTTCACGCTGGAGCGTACGCTCTATCAAGTAGACGGCAGCTGGTTCTGAAGCAGGCTCCCGACGCCATCGAATCCATCATCCCAGGCTACGCCGTGACGATCAGCGGTGAATCCGGGAGATCGGCTGACGAGGATCACCTCTGCCGCGCACCGGAGGGTTGCGAGTTCAACAACGAGATCGGCGGATTAGCGCATGGCGCGCTGACAACCGTACGCGCGAGCCGATCGATGCACTGCCACCATCCCGAAAACACCTGGCTCTCTTCGTATCGGACGCTCAACGGATACCATTCACCTGCCATTGCAGAATCTGTACTGTCCCCCGTTGGCGCATTCGACGAACTAAAAGAAATGAACGCCGAGACCGCGCGAGTGTCGACTCGCAGGCCCGTGCGCAACGCCTTCAGGGCACTCTCTTTTGCACTCCAAAGAATGGTGACGAGACGATCACGTTGTTCTGAAGATACCTGGGCGATGCATTTCTGTTCCGTCGCGGTGAAGTAGTCACTGATGAATGCATCGCTGCGCGGCTCGACGAGTTCCAAGTCGCAGCCCACAACTGCACCCGACGGCACAATAGCGCACGCGGCCGCGCCATCTCGATGGCTCAGCGAAATGGAGACGTCGGCTGGTTGATGATCGAGAGAAGCCTCTGGCGCGCCGGTTGCAGCCGGCCGGATTTCGATCGTCATGAGGTGCTTGGGGTCAGATGACAGCTCAAGATATGCGGCGATGGCTCGCTTCGCGGTCCAGCGTCCCAGCCGCCAGTCGGCTCGGCGTTTCGGGACCTTCAGTCCTGCCAGAACCAGTTGCTCGCCATCGCTCAACCACTCGTCATCGAGAGGCACGTCGGCGATTAACTGCTCGAGCCAATAAATCTCCATCACGGCGCCTGCAGAGCGACTTCTGCCTCATCCTCTCGCAATGTTGCAGCGTTTGCCGGATCAGCCTTGGCCAGACCCCGCTCGATCGCGTGGATGAGATAGGGCCGGAGCGTTTTTGGCGCAAGGATGTTGTGCAATGCTCCAACTTCCATGGCGCGATGCACGCTATGAATGCGGTCGAACTCGGCCGCCACTTCGCCAAGCTTCTCCGAGTGTGCGAGTTTGAAGAGCTCATCCAATTCCGCCCGCATCCGTCCCTTCTCAGGCGGGTCAGCCAGAGCCAGTGCCTGGTTGAGAGCCTGAACCCGCGGGTCCTTTTGCGCGCGCGCTTCAACCTCAGTTGCGAACACCACCGCCGCCGCCGGCGCTCCTCCAATTACCGACGCATAAGTACCTTCTAACGCAACTACTTCAAGCTGTTCGTTCAAGCTTCGCGAGAAGACAACGTACGCCCCACCGTGATAACGCGAGATCACGCAAAACACCATCGGCCCCTTGAAGTTGACGACGGCCCGGCCGATCTCCGCGCCATATTCCAATTGCAATCGGCGCATCGACTCGGGCGAGCCGTCGAAGCCTGACAAGTTCGCCAAAATCACCACCGGCCGATTATTGCTCGCCGCGTTGATAGCGCGAGCCACTTTTTTCGACGACTGCGGGAAGAGCGTTCCAGCACTCCATTGGTCGGGGCCGTCAGCGGGCACGAATCCGAAGCGCGGCACCGGCTTGGACTCGATGCCAATCAGGCAGACGGGATAACCTCCAAGATGAGCGTCCCACACGACTGCCGTCTCTGCCGAACGCATTCCCGACCAGCGCTCCAGATTTCCATGGTCCTGGTCGACGACCGCCCGCATCACCTTGCGAATCTCGAACGACTTCTTGCGGCCGGGATTCGTTTCATTAGAGAAGATATCTCCCACTAAGGCAAAGCCCTCTCCATCACCATCGCGATGCGGCGACAGGCACACGTCGCGATCAACCGGGTCATTGGTCACCGCCCGCCGCGGCGACCGCTCGCCCGACGCGATGTAAGTGTGCTCGTAGTGGCGCATCAGAATGCGGCAGGCTTCATCGATGCCGCGAGCGAAGTACTGCGCCTGGCCGTTGAATCCCATGATGCGGTCATAGCCGCCGATGCCCTGGTTGTCCTCGGCCGACACGCTGCCTGAGTAGTCGAGAGCGCGTTTGCCGGTAAGCACCATCGCTCCCTTGGGCGTCATGATCAGCACACCGCGGGTGTGCATCAGCATCGTGGCTTCGGCATTCCAGTAAGGCTGGGCGCCGACGTTGATGCCGTTCACCACCAGGTTCACCTCGCCTCCAGCCTGGGTGAAATCGACCAGACTGCGCAGCACCCGCGCGATCCAGTCCATATTCTCCACCCCGCTGTCCATGGAGATCTTTGCGCCAGCCGACAAAGTAAACCACTCCACCGGAACTTTTTTGTCACGGGCACGATCCAGGGCGGCAAGAATGCGGCGGCATTCCGGCTCAGCCAGTGCGCCCAGGTCCTTACTTGGATCGCCGAGCAGCACCACTCGAGCCATTCCTTCCGGATGTTTCGCAGTGAAGTTGCGGATGATTCCAACAACGATGTTGGCCTTGTTCTCGCCGTACGGGCGATCCACAGGAACCAGGCGACCTTTGTCATCGAGGTCCAGCTCGACAAACTCGCCGGGAGGCAGTTCGGAACGCGTCTCGTCCGGCGCAGGTGTGAGCAGCTTGATGATCTCGTAGGGATACAGCAGACCGCGCTGCCGCATTTTGACAACCTTCTGGTCGTAGGTTGTCAGCGGCCGCATGGGTTGCAGTTTGGCCGCGGGACGGAAGGTCATCAGCAAACCTGCATCGCCAGGAGCTGAGACGCGCATGATGGTATCCCGCAGCTCTCCCGTGCGTGGATTCGGTATGCGTGCCCGCACTACCACCTGCTCCAGACCCAGACCATCCGTTGACGGCGCCAGACGGCGCACAATGTCGTTCACTGCGTCCGGCTTAAGGTTCAAAGTTGGCCACACATAAAGGAATATGCGATTCCAATACAAGCGTTTGTTTGGTGGCCGCTGCGATTGATACTGCCGGATGGCCGCCGTCGCCTCGGCGAACATCCGCTCCAGATGCGGGAACTGCTCAATACGACCAGCTTTATTATGAACAGGCGTCAGATCTCGTACCTCGGCCACGGCAAACAGCCGCTCGTCTTTGGGATTCTCATTGGCCACGACATGCAGCAAATAAACATCCTCAGCCGATGGCAGCCGTTCGATCTTGAAGTTCTTCAGACGCCACATATGCAAGCGTTCAGCCATCATGGGGTGGACGCCGCGTAAGAGTCTTGCTTCCTGGTATCCCGAACCGGCGGGCTCGTAGGTGAAATGCTGCATGCCGCCCAGCCCCGGGTCTCGTCCCGCGCCCGACACTGCCACCACGATGTGCCGCACCGGCCGCGGCAGCCCGGCTTCATTGATGATGGAATGGATCTCCCGCTCCGTCTCCTCCGGACTGTTAATCGGGTCACTGCTCCATGTGAAGAAGTCAAGGACAACTTCTTCTTCGCTTGGAATCCGCGCGACGAAGTGAATCGTCTCCTGCATCACCTTGGCCAACTGAGGATATTGGGCGTGCGATGCCAACACATGAACGTGCTTGCCGTTCTCGTCATATTCCGCGGACACGCAGTGGTAGCCGTTTGCCGATAAAGTTCTGAAGTTTGTCAGCTCATGAACGGAATAGTAATAACGCGACAGCTCGACCTCCAGCATCAGTTGCCGCATTGCAGGCGACGCTGTGGTAAATCGGCCGGCGAGAATGGTAGCCAGCGGCTGCGGACACTCAATCAAAGTGCGCAGTCGTTTCTGGCGGTCGGCAGCGTCCGGATGTGCTTCCAGATAGGCAAGCTGGACGTCCGCCTCGGCGTAGGTCTTTTGCCTCGCTTCCTCGAATAGCGGCTTGTCGAAGCAGCGATAGCGTAGCTCCCGCGCAAGGTCGCTGACGGTTGGAAATACTCCGCGCGTGATCGAGACCATGCGGTCCAACAAGGCCCGCAACGTCTCATCTGGCGGAGACGAGCCGGCTGTTGCCTCCGACAGGCGCCGTTGCAGAACCTCCCGAACAATCGCGGCCTGCTGTTCAACCTGTTGGTGCGACTTATAAATCCAAAGCAGACATTCTTCCAGCTCAGGGGTGCGATCCAGTGAGGTCAGGCCGTAGTGCGCCACCGCTCGCGACAATGCCGCCACGAACTCCTTTGGAACTCCATCGCCGCGGGTGTCGAGCATCCGGAGATAGGAGAAGAGGTAGGCCTCGGTGCTGGGCGCCTCGCCAACAACTTGATCTCGCACCGCGGGATTGCGCCGGAAGAGCGAACAGATATCCACGAAAATATTGAGGATCTTATCTTCGCCGCGGCGCACTTCGTCGGTATCGGCCTGTTTTTCGCGAAACTGCTTCCATTCCGCCAGCAGGTGCAACATACGCACAGGATCGACCTCGAAGCCGAGCATCAGTTGCTGCAGTTCATCGAGATTCCGGCGCCAGCGGTTCGCCTGATCCGGAGCGTCATCAGGCTGCGGCAACGAACCGTTGAAGGTTATACGTTCGGTTGCGGCCAAGGACTTCTTGTCGGCTGCGGGCTCAATTTGAAGCAGCGGAGCACCGCTGCTGACCTGCACGTTGGGAGTCGCCATCACCTGCCGCACTCTGCCGGCAAACGGTGCGGTCACCTGGGTCTCCATCTTCATCGCTTCCAGTACGGCCAGGCGGTCACCAGTCGACACCGTATCTCCTGGCTTGACGGCAATGGACACAACCACCGCTGGAGACGGCGCTCGCACTATGCCGCCGTCGTCGCGGTCGATGCGATGCGAGACGCCTCCGACTTCGATGCGATAACTGGATCCCTGTTCTACTGACACAACGTGAAAACAGCGTCCAAAAACAGTCAGCCAATACTCGAATGGACCTCGCCGCTCAAGGTTCGCATCGAAGCGCGCCTCATCGACATCGAGCCGATAACTGTGCAGGCCGAGCCGATAAACCTTGATCGCATAGGCATGGTCTCGATATCGCAGCTCAACTCTGCGACCCACTTCGCTGCGTACCTGCGGCCTGCCGCGCACCGCCGATTCGTAGAACTGCGTCTGCTCGACTTTACATTCAGCGTTACAGGCTTCAATCGCAGCTTGTACGAGCGCGACATCCACATGTCTGCGCGACAAATGTTCGCCCTTGGCAGCCAGCCGATCGAGCCAGGCAATGTCCACATCGCTATGTTTGACCTCCTCGCGATTCAGCAATTCCATCAAGAACGCGCGATTGCTGGCGCCGCCGCGAATCACCACAACGCTCTCGCGAAGAACTCGCTGCAGCCGCGCCAGCGCTTCGTTCCGGCTCTGTCCGTAGGCAATGATTTTGGCGATCATCGAATCGAATTCGGACGGAATGTTGTCGCCTTCTTCCACGCCCGTATCGATGCGAACGCCGGGTCCAGTCAACATTCGAAAGCGTTCTATCACGCCAGGCGAAGGAGCGAAGCCGTTGTCCGGATCCTCGGCGTTGAGGCGCACCTCGATGGCGTGCCCCGTAGTCCGCGGCGAATCTCCTTCCAGTCGCCCGCCCTGCGCAATATGGATCTGCAACTTGACCAGATCAATGCCGGTCGTGCACTCGGTCACCGGATGCTCCACCTGGAGCCGGGTGTTCATCTCCATGAAGAGAAAATTCCGGCTGTGCGGTTCGTACAGGAACTCCACCGTACCGGCATTGTGATAACCGGCGGCGCGACTGATGCGGATCGCCGCCTTTCGCAGCCAGTCATCCTGTTCGCGCGTCAGCACCGGCGAAGGCGCTTCTTCCAGGACTTTCTGATGGCGACGTTGGATCGTACAATCACGAACACCTAGGGCCCACGTCGTGTCATGGTGATCGGCGATGATCTGGACCTCGACGTGTCGCGCGCCGGTGACCAGATGCTCCATGAAGACCGTGGGATCGCCGAAGGCTTTGAAGGCCTCAGCGCGAGCGCCGTCGAAGGCCTTCTCCAGTTCCAAAGCCGATTGCACACGCCGTATCCCGTGCCCACCACCGCCCGCGGTCGCCTTGATGAACAACGGATACCCAAGACGCTCCGCGTGGTGCCAGGCATCGGCGATGGTTTCTACCGGTCCTCCGCTCCACGGTGCGACAGGCGTCTCGGCAGCTTCCGCCAGTAGCTTCGAGGAGATCTTGTCCCCAAGCTGGCGCATGACATCGCCTTCCGGCCCAATAAAAACGATGCCCATATCGCGGCACAAATCGGCGAACTGCGCGTGCTCGGCGACAAAGCCCCACCCCACCCAGGCTGCCTCGGCGCGCGCTTGCGTCAAGGCACGCTCCAGGCGTGCGTAATCGACATAACTGCTTTTCAAATGGTGGGTGTTGGGATCAGCCGTGTGCGGAGGACCCAGCGAAACCGCCTCGTCCGCCTCGCGCACAAACATCGCGTGGCGATCGGGATCGGTAAACAGCGCGATGGTACGCAGCGAGGCACCGTGCTCGTGATTGAACTCGCGTGCCGCATGAATAAATCGCATTGCGGCTTCGCCGCGGTTGACGATAGCCACCCGTTGGAATTTACCTGGCATAACCCACCACCGGAATGCAACCCGTTCAGCTCAGGAGACAACAGCAGGTTCGGCCGTAATCACCGCCTGCATGGCTTTCAGCGACTCGGCATCGAGACCGTTGCCGGTTGCCACTGTGCGATAACCGTTGAGGATCAGATACCGGTTACCGCTTGAGTCCACCACCTCCGCATCGAAGCTTCCCTGCTCCGGATGAGGAGTAACCAGTGCGTACAAGTGGCCCTCAGCCGACTTCGGCGCGCGCAGCCACGAGACCTGCTCGACATGCAACGGCAGGCCCATCCGCTTTTGTGCACCGATCTCCCAAAGACCGGCGGTCTGGAAGCAAAGCTCGATCAGCCGTGGCGACATGAGGGTCGGCCGATCGGGCGGTTGATGATTGACAGGCAGGTTGGCGGCTAGTTCTCCGATCATCCGCTGCCCATCCCACCACGCATGATCCACCACCTGATATGCGGGACCGTGGAAGTAGAGGCGGTAGATCTGCGCTGCAGCGACAATCGCTTCTGCCGTCAGGCTCGGAGTTGCGCCCTTCACAGCTTGCGTCGGCTGTTTGCTGACGCGCACGCGAGCTGTGAAGTGCAATGTCTCCTGCGGCTGCGGATGATTAGGCAAAGTTCGCCGGCCAATCAGCCGGCAATTCGCCAGCAGCTTGTCGCCTTGTGGATGGAGAGTCGCCTGGATGATCACCGTACGCGGCTCGTCTTTGTAGAACTTGAACGGAGCCAGGAAATTCACCTCTTCAATGGCTTCGATGTGCCATCCGGGATGCATACACAGCGCCGCTTCCGCGAATGCCTCGATGCCCATCACGCCGGGCAGCACCGGAATGCCATCGATTTGGTGATCGTAGAGGAAGGGCTGCACCTTGGGATCGAGCGTGGTTTCCATCGTCAGGCCGCTGTAAACGCCCATGCCGGTGATGGTGCCGACCATTGGCCCCTGGCCCAGCTGCTCCCTCGACTTGAGCAAAGCGGTGGTGTCCAATCCGCCCGTGGCATCCCATTCATCGAGCAGCACGCCCAGACGCGTGCCCACCACGATCTCCCCGCGAGTTCCGCCCGTCGTCAGCTCTCGACGAATGAGAGGAATGCCGGCTTCCGGCGGTAGCATGTCGATTCCTGCGAGTTCCATCATCTTCGGAATTGAGCCGCGGGTTGCCATGCCGATACCGCCCCAGGCGGTCCAGTCGATCACGATGCCGCGCGTCTGCGGCCGAGTCGAGCGGAAGCTTGAGGTGTATTTGCACAGCAGATCGTTGGCGGCGCTGTAATCCGTCTGGCCGGCATTGCCGAATCGTCCGGCGACCGAACTGAACGCGACCGTCGCACTCAGAGGCATGTCGCCGATCGCATGCAGCAAGTTGAACCATCCATCCGACTTCACGTCGAACACGAGATCGAACTCGCGCTGATCTTTGTCCGGCAGGAAGTGGCTGCGCTCCAGACCGGCAGCGTGCAGCAGAACGTCGATGCGGCCGCTGTTCTTCTTTACCTCCGCAATCGCCTTCGCGACGCCTTCCGCGTCCGCAAGGTTGACGCTGAAGTAGTGAGGCGTTCCGCCCGCCGCTTTCACCGCATTGATTGCATCGAGGGCCGCATGCGCGCGCTCCAACGCTGCGAGTTCTTTTTCCACCAGCGCAGGAGTGGCTCGCTCACCGCGCGCCTGAATGCGGGCAAACAGATCGCGCTTGAGGTTGTCTCTGTCACTGATGAAGCGCGCGATGTCAGCATTGTTCGCATCGGGCTCAGGAACAAGATCCAGAAGGTAGAAGGTCCCGCCGGAAGCTGCAGCCAGGTCCGCCGTGATAGCCGAGACGATGCTGCCGGCCGCACCGGTAATAACGAAGACGCTGTTGGCGTCCAGTGTGAGACCGGGCTGTCCGTCAGCCGCAAGCTGCTCCTGCAGGCCGATCGTCCAGCGCAATCCATTCTTGTAGCCAATCTCTACCGCTCCGTTGTCGCGCAGCGTCTCCTGGATGAGAAGGCCGGCGATCTCCGAAGGATTAAGGCCTTCCTCAAAATCAACCGCTTTCACCAGGACGTCGGGCCGCTCACGTTTAAACGTCTTAACGAAGCCGGTAACAGCTCCGCCCATCGGAGCGACCGCACCAGCCTCGTCGTAACCATGCTGTCCACCTAGACAGGTGGCCGTAACCAGGAATGTTCCTGCTTGCGAGAGCTGTTCGTAGAGCGTACGCATGGTGGTGTAGAGCGACTTCACGCGGACTTGCAAGGCCTGATGCCACGTTGCGAGGTCCATCCTGCTGAGCGGACCTTCGTTGTCCAGCGCGGGCAGCCAGTAGATGCCTTTCACCGGACCCGTCGCCAGCCAGGTCTTCAGTGAATTCGCCAACTCGTCGGGATTCTGCGCATTGTCGATGCTCAGAATCTCGACCCCGAGGTTCTTGAGTTGGGCAGCGAGTGCATCGCCTGCTCCGTTTTTGTCGGACATCAGCACAACCCGGCTGCCGGCACTCAGCGTCACGCCAGTCGGCTTACAGATTGCCAGTGGGGGACGGAGATTCGGAACAGGTACGCGGCGGGGGATTTGATTTGCCGCGTCGAAGCTGGCGAGTGGAGGGCGAACAGCGCTCGCCGGCGCAGCCGCAGCCGTCCGTACTTCTGTTTCAGTGGCAGTTGCTGGCGCCGATCCTGGACGCCGATCCTGTGCGAACTGGATCACGTGTGCCAAGGTCGGAAAGTCGCGCAGCTTCATGTTCTCATCGCGCGGGATGTTGTAGGCCGCGCGCACCGCGGCAAACATCTCGGCCTGTTTCACGGTGTCGATGCCAAGATCGGCTTCGAGATCAAGATCGAGGTCGAGCATCTCCGACGGATAGCCGGTCTTCTCCGCCACGATCTCCAACACCTTTTGCTTAATCGACTCCAGAGAAACCTCGGAAACCGCCGGCGTCACCTCAGCAACGGCTTGCGGAGGAGCAATCTCTTGGGCAGGCGTCGTAGCGGGTTGCTGTACCTTCGGAGCAGGAGTTGTTTGAGCGGGTGCTCCTACTCCGCGCTGCGCGAACTGGATCACATGAGCCAAGGTCGGGAAGTCACGCAGCTTCATGTTCTCGTCGCGCGGAATGTTGTAGGCCGCGCGCACGGCAGCGAACATCTCTGCCTGTTTGACGGTGTCGATGCCAAGATCGGCTTCCAGGTCGAGGTCCAGATCCAGCATCTCCTGCGGGTAGCCGGTCTTCTCGGCCACGATCTCCAGCACCTTCGCCTTGATCGCGTCTAACGATACGGCTGCAACAGGTGTCGCTCCGACAACTGCACGCGGTGTAACTGCTGCGACAGCGACGGACGTTGATGTAGAAGTAGCGACAACGTTATCTTTTTTCTTTTCTGCTTTGACAGCGGGCGCCGTTGCCTGCACGGCACCGGGCTGCCGCTCCTGCGCGAACTGGATTACGTGCGCCAGAGTCGGAAAGTCGCGCAGCTTCATGTTCTCGTCGCGCGGAATATTGTAAGCACGCCCGGACGGCGGCGAACATCTCAGCCTGCTTGACGGTATCGATGCCAAGATCGGCTTCGAGATCAAGATCGAGGTCGAGCATCTCAGGCGGATAACCCGGTCTTCTCCGCGACGATCTCCAATACCTTCGCTTTGATCGACTCTAGAGATACGGCTGCGACGGCAGACACCGTTGCAGTGGCCGGCGATGCCGGCGCTACCGGAGCTACAGCCACGACATCGGCCTTCTTCTCCTTCGCCGTGATGGCGGACGCTGTCGACACCGCGCCCGGTTGCCGCTGTTGCGCGAACTGAATCACGTGCGCGAGCGTTGGAAAATCGCGCAGCTTCATGTTCTCGTCGCGCGGGATGTTGTAAGCGGCACGCACGGCGGCAAACATCTCCGCCTGCTTGACGGTATCGATGCCCAGATCGGCTTCGAGATCGAGATCCAGATCCAGCATCTCTGGCGGATAGCCGGTCTTCTCGGCGACGATCTCCATCACCTTCGCCTTGATCGAATCCAGCGAAATGGACGACGCAGCCTGTGGGCCTTCCGCGGGAGTTGCAACTGTTACTGTCGGCGTCGCAACCGGTTGAACGGTGGGAGCCCCTGCCACGGGGACCGTTGCGGGAGCCGCTGATTTCCCGGCCAAGTCGGGTCGATTCTCATATACGAAGCGAATGACATGCGCCAGCGTGGGATAATCCCGCAGCTTGCGGTTTTCATCGCGCGGGATGTTGTACATCTCGCGAATGGCAGCGAAGATTTCGGCTTGCTTGACGGTGTCGACGCCAAGGTCGGCTTCCAGGTCCAGGTCGAGGTCGAGCATGTCCGCTGGATAACCGGTTTTGTCGACGGCCAGCGCCAGAATCCGTTCCTTAACCGCGTCTGTATTCGCGATCGGAGCAGCCGACTGAACTGCAGCCTTAACCGCTGGCACAGCCTTTGCAATCTCGGGCGTTGCAATCGGCGGAGCTGCCACCGGCTTCGTCTCCGCAACCGCCTTCGCAACCACAGCCGAGGCCGGCTGCGCCGTCACGGTGGCGGCGGCTGGCGCAACGACGGGCCTTGACTCCTGCACAATTGGCGCGACCCGGGCTTGCGGCCCTTTGTCGTGCACACGCAGTGTGCGCTTGACCACTTCAAGTTCCGGCTTCGCATATCCGGCAACCCGGCTCAACCAGCCGCTCCACACCGCCGGGTCGGCGATGCGATAGGCATATCCCAGTTTGTCCGGAGTGCGGTGAACTCCATCCGGCGTCTTGATCCAGCGCAACAACATCATGCTGATCTGCGAGCCAAATCCCGCACCCAGGTGCAGCGCGTACTGCACCGGGTAGCTGCCTCCCTTCGACAGATTCAACAGACCTAACTCAGGATCGACTTCCTTGAAGTTGGCAACGGGAGGCACCAATCCCGTCTCCAGCGCCTTCACCGCCAGGACATCTTCGATGCCGGTCGCCATGGCGTGGCCGGTCAAACCCTTGGTGTTGGCAACCACGATTTGATCGGCTCCGTCGCCGAAAACGTGACGCAGTGCGTGCACCTCAGCCGAGGCGCTGCCGCCGCGTGCTGGAGTGTAAGTCTCATGCGAAACAAAGACCATCTGCGGCGCTAACTGTTGGCGTTGAATGCCAGCGCATGATTCTGCCTGGCCAACCAGATCTTCCATGACCTGGCCGATGTGTTGCACATCCAGCCGAGTTCCGTGGAAAGCGCTGTTGGCTGTGACGGCACTCAACACTTCACAGATAGGCTGGATTCCGCGCTCCCGCGCCGCTTCGGCGCTCTCGACCACCAGGGACGCGGCACCCATGCCCATAATCAGCCCGTGGCGACGGCGATCGAACGGAATGGCAGCTTCCTCCACCACTTCGTCCGTGGCAGCAGCACCACTAGCCAGGAAGCCCGCGCCAAACCACTCGACCATGTTGTCGGAGGTAACGTCGTCCGCCGAGATGACAATCACGCGGCGACAGCGTCCGGCACGAATCCAGTCTTCCGCCAGACTTACCGCTTGCGCCGTGGTCGCACAAGCCGCATTGATTTGCGTGTTGGGACCGCGAGCGCCTATGAGTTCGGCGAACTGGGAGTGCCCCATCGACAAGACTCTGAGCAGGAAGCGCCGGTCGAAGACGAAGGGCTTCTGCTCGATTTCGGCACGCAACTCGTCGATACGTTTTGCGACCTCCTGGCCCAGAGCCGGAGTGTCCGTTCGCCGTCTGCGCGCTCCATTTCTCCAGCATGGCCAGCTCTTCACGACGGGCACGGTCGGCCCAATATCCGGAGATGATCTCGGCGAAGGAGTCGTAGCCCGGGAAGGCCGAACCCATGATCACGCCGGTGTCATCGCGCAAAGCGTCGGGCAAGCCCCAACGCTCGGGAAGCTTGGTTCCCTTAGTCGTGGTCTTGTATCGCATGACCAGTGGAATACCGGCATCGCGCATGGCGTCGATTCCGACCGCAATCGCCAACTGCGTAACCCGATCCAGTGCAGCGACGCGGTCACCCGAGATTCCGAACTCGGCTTCGAGATTGAACTCGCGGCCGCGTCCCGCCAGCTTGATCACATCGCCAACATCGCCGATCCGCTCGAACACGGCGCCGCCGTTATCGCTCTTGACCAGCCGAATGATGTTCTTGTCGAGCATGGCGCGACGGAACTCCGGTGGGATCAGATTGATGAATTGATCGCCGTTTAACAGGCGCGCGATGTTGCCGTCATCAAAGATGTGCTCGGTTCCGGGCAAACCTAGTGCCGCGCCCGTGATGACCACCGGTTCAGTCTTGGCCGCGGGCTTCTGACCTTGATAGATCTCCCAGCCACGATCCAAAACGCCAGCGAAGTAACGGCCCAGATCAGCGTACTTGTCGCCATTCGCGGATGCCGATGGGGCTGCGCTGGCTGTTGTGACTTCGGAAGTGACCGTTGGGATCACGGCCGTTTGAATCGCCGGAGCGGCCGGCTGCACGACGGCGGCCTGCTTCGGAGTAACCACCTGCGGGACAACAGCGGATACCGGAGCCTGTTTTGCCGGCGCCTCAGGTGAAATTGCGGCAACCCCGCGGCCCAACCCCGCTGCATACAGTCCGCACAGAGCCTGATTGAATGCTGTCATATCGTCGAGCTTGGGATGGTTGGTGAAGAGCGAGAAGACATCCGGATCGCTGCCGAGTACATCTTCGGCAAATCCCTGCAATGCCTTCTTCGGCCCAACCTCGACGAACACGCGCGCACCAGCGTCGTACAGAGTCCGCAGACCCTTGATGAATTGGACGGGCGCGGCCACCTGTTTTCCGAGCAGATCGATCATCTTGGGCGCAACGTCAGAACCGGTGGGGTAGAACTCGCCGTCCACGTTGGCCACAATCGGAATGATCGGGGACTGCAGGTGCAAACGCTCCAGCATCTCCCGCAGCGGCACGCTCGCTCCAGCAACGATTGAGGTATGGAACGCATGGCTGACCGACAACTCCCGGACGTCGTAGCCGGCCTGTAGGAAGATCTGCGAAGCCTGCTGAACCGCCTCGCTGGCGCCGCCGATTACCGACTGGGTGTTGCTGTTGACATTGGCGATGACGACGTAGCCTTTAACCGTCTTGAGGATTCGCTCGACTTCCCCAATCGGCGCGAATACGGCTGCCATCTTGCCCTTGTCCGTAACCGCAACGCGTGCCATGCCGCGGCCGCGAGCACTTACGGCATCCAGCCCGTCTTCAAACGAAAGCCCGCCGGACGCAACCAGGGCCGCGTATTCGCCCATACTGTGTCCCATGGTCATGTCCGGATAAATGCCATAAGCGGCGAGTAACCGGGTCATGGCGATGTCAGCGGTTAGCACGGCCGGCTGGGTAATCTCAGTCTGCCGTAAACTTTCTTCCGATTCCGCCAGGGCCACCGGATCGGCCTTATCAACAAATACGAATTCGCTGAGCGGCTTGCCCAGCATGGGTGTCATGATGCGATCGGCCTCGGCGAAAGTCTCTTCGACGACCGGCTCCTTCGCGCGAATACCGCGAAGCATGTTCACGTACTGCGATCCTTGGCCGGTGTATAGGAATGCGGCCTTCGGAGCCGGGCCATGTCCGCGGAAGATTCCCTGGGCACGCACAGCTTTCCAGAATGCAGGCTGATTTGCTTTAAACGCCTTCAGCGCGACTCCGCACTTGGTCGCAAGGTCTGTAGCGTCGGCGTAGTCGATGACCAGGCGCTCGGCGGCGCGCAGGTCGGACTCTGCGGGCGGCGCGGGTGCAGGGGCACTGCCTGCCTGAGCAGCCTTGAGCACTGCCGTAAGACGATCGAGCAGAGCGGCCGGCGACTCGGCGCCAATCACCAATGCTCCACGCAGCGGCGTCTTGTTCGTGATCTCAACCGAAGCAAGAGATGCAATCGGAGCTGCGCTCGCCATCGGAACAGCGGGGGCTGTCGCCAGGACCGGAGTAGGAACACTAGCCTGTACCGGTATTGACTGCGAGGCTGTTGGTGGCATTACCGGAACCGAGATTGACTTCTTGCCATTGCCGTTCAGTCTGCCGGGAATGTACTCCTCCATCACCATATGGAAGTTCGTGCCGCCAAAACCAAAGGCACTGACGCCAGCGCGACGAACCGCATCCGGCGGAACGTCCCATGGCCGCAGCTCTGTGTTGACGTAGAGCGGCGAGTGCGCGAAGTCAATATCCGGGCTGGGATGCTGGCAGTGCAGGCTGGGCGGCAGGAGTTTATGATGCAGGGCGAAGGTAGCCTTCAGCATTCCCGCTGCGCCCGCGGCGCCCTTGAGATGGCCAATGTTCGATTTGACTGAGCCCAGTGGCACGGAATGGGGTGGCAGATTTGTGGTGTTGAGGATATCGGCCATGCTCTGGGCTTCGACAACATCACCGACACGAGTCGAAGTACCGTGGCCCTCAATCAGTGTCCCGATCCCAGGCTCGATGCCGGCATTTTTCCACGCACGCTCGACGCAAAACTTCTGTCCGATAGGATTCGGAGCGGTGATTCCCTTGCCTTTGCCGTCGCTCGATCCGCCGATACCGCGCAAGACGGCATAAATTTTGTCCTGGTCGCGCTCGGCATCCGCCAGCCGCTTCATTAAGAAGAGGGCAGTGCCTTCGCCCATCACAAAGCCGTCCGCGCCTTCGGCATAAGGTCTTGTGCCTGTACCAGATAGAGCGCCAATCTTACAGAACTTGACGAAGGTTGGGGCGCCCATGTTGCGGTCCACGCCGCCGGTGACAACCGTGTCGAAATCGTTTTCAATCAGACCCTTCACCGCGGCGCTCATTGCCGCCATCGCCGAGGCACAGGCCGCGTCGCAAACGAAGTTCGGACCATGGAAGTTGTACAGATTCGCGATGCGGCCGGCCATGCAGTTGGCCAGTTCGCCCGGCATGGTGTCTTCCGTGATGGGCGCAAGCCGCTTCGACATACGATCGTGAAATTGCTCCGTGATCTCGCGCTGCAACTCCGCCGGTAAGTGAGCAAAGCCGGCGGTCTTCTCCAACTCATGCGCATATTCAGGGAAGAAGACGCGCAGCGAACTCAAGGTAATGTTTCTCCCCGGCCATCGCGTTGCCAAGAATCACCGCCGTGCGATCGAGATCCAGCGCTCGCTTGGGGTATCCGTAATCCTCCAGCGCTTCACGCGTGCAGGCGATCGCCCATTGCTGCGCCACGTCCATGGCATCGGCCACGCGGGGCGGTATGGGAAGATGCCATTTCATCGGCTCCCATGCGTACTCCCGAACCCAGCCACCAATCTTGGAATAGGTCTTGTCCGGCGCGTTGTGATCGGCATCGTAATAGGAGGCCTCATCCCATCGATCTGAAGTGACCTCACTGATGCAGTAGCGGCCGGTCTTCACGTTCTGCCAGAAGGCAGCGGCGTTGGGGGCGTCGGGCAGGATTGCTCCTACCCCAACGATTGCAATGGCTCGATGTGCGGTGTTCTCCATGATGACGTTCCCTCTTCAGGTGGGGCGGGCGTCTGTCCTGGAAGGTCGACAGATCCAACTCCACGGAAAGTTCTTGTTCAGGCTTGGTGCGCACGAGCAGTGCTGCTCTTCAGGTCCGCGAGGCGATTCCTCATAGCTGCAGCCACAGGCTAGACCGCAGACTGGGAGGAGTCCTTTATGCTTCGAACGGCGGAGCAAAATACCGCACTGCTCATGCCCGTTAACTTACGAAGGTCCTGGAACTACCGGGCCAGGGCCACTTCTTTCAACTCTTCGGCTGCCGGCTTCTTCACCCGTCCGTACAGCACGTCGGCAACGTAATCCATGTCGAGCGACCAAACCCGCTTGCGCGCGATGGATTGCCGTCAATCCCAAAGCTGCTTCGAAAGCAGGAATCTCCGCATCGTTCAGGCCGCCGGCGCCGATGACGTAGCTCAAGCCCTCTTCGGCAACCAGCAAGGCCGCTTCGCGTGCGAAGATTCGGCTGATCGCCGCCAGGGCCGTCGCATCGAAGCGATCGTTGGCCTTCTCGTTCAGCCTGCCTTCAGCCGCAAGAGCGGCACGCCGCGCCAGCGTCGCCGCACACTCGGCGTACGCGATCCACTTACCAATGCGGAACAGAATGTGCTGGAAGCGAGTCAGACGGCCGACACGCGCTTTCTCCATTACTTCGGCCAGCGCATGTAGAGCCAAGGCGGCCGTGTCCGCGCCGACATTCGGATGTGCAGCGTGTAGCGCCTCGACCTGCTTGGCGCGGTCGTGATAGTGCTGGCCGCGCGTCTTGAGGTGAAGCTGCCAGCGATCGCGGCTGATGGTCATCTCCATGATCTCGGAGGTGCCTTCGTAGATCCGGGTGATGCGAACATCGCGGCTGATCTTTTCCACCATGTACTCGTGGGTGTAGCCGTAGCCACCGAGCGCCTGAATGCTGGCGTCGGCAGCGGCATGACCCGCTTCGGTGGACATGTACTTCGCGATCGCGCCTTCGGTGTTCAAGCTCCCTTCCGCGCCGGTGTCGATGCGCTCGGCTGTTTCTTCGATATAAGCGCGACCGGCTTCCAAGCGGACGACATGGGGTACGATCAGTTTGTGGGTGTAGCCCTGCTTTTCGGAGAGCGGCGTTCCGCCCTGAATGCGCTTCGTGGAATACGGAATGGCGCGATCTAGTGCGGACCATCCGGCACCGAGTCCGAAAGCCGCGACCATCACCCGGGTGTAGCCGAAGACCATCTGCGCCTGGATCAGGCCCTGGCCTTCGACACCGCCAACCAGCCTATCGGCATCGACGTACACATCGTTTAGCGCCAACGCGGCGGTATTGCTCAGACGAATTCCATGCTTGTCTTCGGGCTTGTCGTGAGCAAAGCCTTTGGTGCCTGCGTCGACGATGAACCAGGTGGGCCCGGCGGGCGTGTTCGCCAGGATCGTGTAGTGATCGGCAATGCCGCCGTTCGAGATCCACTGCTTGCTGCCATTGATCTTGTAGCCGACGATCTTGCCGTCCTTCTCGACCCGGTCGGCTGTGGTCTTCAGCGCGCCCAGATCGCTGCCCGCCTCGGGCTCGGTCGCGCCGTAGGCAAAGAGCACGCCTTCGTCGGCGATCTTGCCCAGCCACTTCTTCTTCTGCTCAGGAGTGGCGCCGAAGGTGATGGGATCGCTGCCCAGGAACGTGGCGAACAACGAGGTCGCGACACCGAGATCGATGCGCGCCATCTGCTCGCAGATGAGGTAGACATCGACGGTGCTGCCACCCATGCCGCCGTACTCTTCCGGAATGAACAGCAGCTGGATGCCGAGCTTGTCCGGATCGCTCATGTGGCGGACAATTTCCACCGGACATTCGTCGCGCTCATCCAGAGCGATCAGCTCTTCGTCGGGCAAGCGCTTCTTGGCGAAATCGCGCAGCGATTTCAGGCTGAGTTGCAGGGTTTTCTTGGTGATCATGGATAAAGCCTTTCGTCGTGAATCTAGAAATCGTTTTCACCACGGAAGCACGGAACTCACGGAATCTTTCTTCTTGTTGTGTCTTCTTTTTCTATGTGTCTTCTGTTCAGTTCTTTTCCGTGACTTCCGTGCTTCCGTGGTGAACTAGCACTTACGCCGTAACCTGCTTCATTTCGCGAACTTTGTTGGTGAGCTCGGGAATGAACTCGAGCATGTCGGTGACGATGCCAACCTCGGCGACCTGGAAGATTGGCGCCTTGGGATTCTTGTTGATGGCGACGATGAAGGGATTTCCCTTCAGCCCGGCCAGGTGCTGGAAGGAACCGCTGATGCCGCAAGCCAGATAGATCTTCGGCTTGACCGTCTGTCCGGATGAGCCGACTTGCCGCGACTTCGGCAACCACTTGGCATCGACCACCGGACGCGAGCAGCTGACTACGGCTCCGAGCGCTTCTGCCAGCTCCTCGGCGATTGGAATGTTGTCCTTCTCGCCGATGCCGCGGCCGACCGATACCAGCACCGGCTCCTTGGTGATGTCGACATCACCGGCTTCGGGAACAATCGTCGTGAGGTAACGGCGCTTCGCGGTGAGCGCTCCGACTTGCGCAGACTGATCAACTACTTTGCCGCTGACAGTCGCGCCTTCGATTGGCTTGAATGCGCCCGGACGAACATTGATCACGGCGCCATTCGCGATATTGCAGCGAACGTGACTGCTAACCTGTCCACCAAACTCCTGGCGAATTACCTTGAGGTTCGCGCCTTCGATGCCATCGATTCCGACTGCATCGGAGACGAAAGCGGCGTTGAGTTTGATCGAGAGTCCCGGCCCGAGATCGAGTCCGAAGTGAGTGTGGGGAACAAGCACGATGCAGCCCGGCGGCAGCACTTTCACTAAGGCTTGGCGGACCAGCTCAGCATTGGGATAGGCGAGGGTGTCGTTCGAGATCTTCCACACCTCGGCATACGAGCCGCAAAGGTTGTTGCAGACGGCGTCGAGTTCAGCGCCTGATCCGACGACCAACGCGGTTGGAGAAGCCGCTGGATCGATCTTCTTCGCAGCGGCCAGCAGCTCGGCGGCCGAATCGTCAACCACTCCGGCCTTATGTGCGATGTAAGCGAAAATCCTAGCCGTCATTGCAAACCCCCTTTGGCTTTGATCAACTCAATGAGCTTGCCGGCGATCTCTTCATTGCTGCCTTGCAGAATTTCGGCACCCTTGCCGAGCGCGGGCACAAAGTAGTCGTCCCGCTTTACGTTCGCAGCATCTTCTCCGACAGACTTAGGGTCGACCGCAAGGTCCGAAGCGCCGTAGGTCGGGATTTCAACTGAGGCGACCTGGCGGATGCCCCGCATTCCGACATAACGCGGCTCGTTGATGCCGGTCTGAATCGAGAGAACGCACGGCAGATCGATCTCGCTCATCTCTTTGTTGCCACCTTCGATCTCACGGCTGATCTTCAGCTTGTTGCCGTCGAGAACTTCGATGGAGTTCACCAGCGAGGCGAAGGGATAGTCGAGCATCGCCGCCAGCATGCCGCCGACCTGCGCGCCGCCGTCCTCGGCCTGGACGCCAGTCAGAACAAGGTCGAACTTGTTTTTCTGGACGTAGCCCTTGAGGACAGTCGCAATTCCCTTCCCGTCCGAGCCGTTGAAGGCATCATCGGAGAGCAGGACGCCCTGGTTGGCGCCCATCGCCATTTCACGGCGCAGGATTTCTTCGTCCTCATCCGTACCGACGGTGGCCACGGTGACGTTGCCTCCGGATCTGGCGACGATTTGCAAGGCCTCTTCCACCGCGTAGTTGTCCGGCTCGTTGATGGAATAAACCAGGTCGTCGCGTTCGATGTCGTTCCCCGCACTGTTGAGTTGAATCTCGTTCTCAGAAGTGTCGGGTACTCTTCTGGCGCAAACTAATATCTCCACGTTCCCCCTCCACAAAATTCGTTTCTTACAATCCCAGCCGTGCTTGACTTGCTCATGCGTGTACTTCCGTCGGCACTTTGTCCTGGCTCTTCGGCGATGGCGGCTGGTCGCGCACGAGTTGCTGATCGACCAACTCGGTCAGATCAATGGCCGTCATCTTGCCTTCCAGTCCTGAAACCTTGATCGCGTCCTCGATATTCACCATGCAGAACGGGCAAGCAGTGACGATGACATTCGCTCCCGCCTCGGCAGCCATGCGCACGCGCTTCACGCCGATACGCTCGTCTTCCTGCGGCTCATAGAACAGCATCAGCCCACCACCACCGCAGCAGAACGAGCGGTCGCGGCTGCGCTGCATCTCAACCCGCTTCAATCCTGGAATCGCGTCGAGCACTGTCCGCGGATCGTCGTAGACCTGGTTGTGCCGGCCGAGATAGCAGGGATCGTGATAGGTGTAGACGTTGTTAGCGTTCTCGACCGGATTAAGCTGCAGCTTGCCGGACTTCACCTCGCGCGCGATGACCTGGCTGATGTGCTCCACCGGCGGGATATCTTTGTAGTCGTGCTTCAGCGCATTGAAGGCGTGCGGATCGGAGGTGACAATGCGTTTGACACCCGACTCCTTGATCGCGTCGGTGTTGTGGTCGCGCAGCGCCATGAACAGCATTTCCTCGCCGAAGCGACGAACATCGTGACCACTGTCTTTTTCTGCTGCTCCGAGGATTGCGAAGTCTTCGCCGGTGCTGGAAAGAATGCGCGCCGTCGCACGGCCAATGGCCTGAATGCGGTCGTCGTAGGAGGTAATGCTGTCGACGAAGAACAGCGTCTCGGCGCCGCCGTCACCATTGAGAACTTTAACGTCGCACGTCTCCTGAAACTCTTTGTCCCTGGTCCAGTCGGCCTTCTTCTTCTCCAGCTTGCCGTAAGGATTGCCCCGGCTCTCGAGCGCCTTCAGCGCTTTCTGGATCGACTTGGGCACGTTGCCGTCGTCGACCAGGCCGCGCCGCAGATCGACGATCTTGTCGATGTACTCGATCAGCAGCGGACATTCTTCCTCGCAGGCGCCACAGGTCGTGCATGACCAGATCTCATCTTCTGAGTAAATGCCGCCAACCAACGCGTGGCTATTGGTCGACTTGCCGAAAATTGGAAAGTTCTGGAAGCAGTAATCGCGTGCTTTGGTCGTCAAGAATCGCGGCGACAGCGGACGGCCAACGGTGTTTGCAGGACAGTTGTCGGAGCAGCGCCCGCAATCGGCACACGAGTAAAAGTCCAGCATGTGCTTCCAGGTGAAATCTTCGAATTTCTTTATCCCGAAGGATTTCACCTGATCGAGCTGGCTCTCACTCACGTCCCAGCGGACCGGCTTCACGGTACCGCGGTCGAGCTTGGAGAAGAAGACGTTGAACAGCGAGGTCTCGACGTGGAACTGGATTCCAAACGGCCGATAACAGAGCAGGAAGTAGAAGCTCAGAACATCGAGGAGATATGCGCCGATGTGAATGTTCCACAGGGCCGCCAACGACGCCGAGGCGAAAATGTCTTTCAACAACCAAGGCAGCGAGAGCAATGGCAGGAACTCGACCGCGATGCCTCGCTGCATCTGGATGGCCGCGCGAGTCGCTTCGAACAGGCTTTCGGAGGTCATCAGAAGCGCAATCAGCCCTAATAAGAAGATGGCGTCGACCGGATGACCCTTGCCGTACTTCTCCGGAACCGCGTAACGCTCGGGCTTGAAGAAAACCCGGCGAACCGCTGCCGCCGATACTGCCAGGAAGACGATGGTCGCGGCGTAATCGGCGACAACGTCGTACATGCGGCCGATGGCGCTTGGCTCAGCGAAGTCGTGGGACAGTCCGAAGATCAGCAGGTAGAAGGCGCGCGTTGCCAGAATCAGGAAGCCGGCGAATATAAGAAGATGCAGCGAGCCGGCGACGCGGTAGCGGGGATGCTTCCATTGGCCGAACCAGAACTTAATCAGTTTCTGGGTGCGAAGCCAGGGGCGATCGAGGCGAACGTCACGCTGGGCGCGAATGAGTGGTGCAACACGCTTGGCAACGATGTAGGCGAAGCACAAGAGCCCGAGGATCTGTATCGTTACAAAAACGTAAGGCACTGGAACCTGCCAGTCGACAGCCTGAGCGAGAATGGCGACGCAATCGACCATAACCGTTGAATCTCCGCGGCCAGAGTTGCGTTACGCAGGTTTGAGAGATCGCCTTCGATTCGGGGCTTATCCACGATTCGCCGGCATATAAAAGTCCCGACATGATTCCTGGAAGCGGCGCTCTGGCCCAGCCGACGGACCTGTGATCGGCTGTTATTCGCATTCTCATCTATGTAGTAAGCGAGGGTCAGTGATGGTGGTCGTCACGGGGTGTGAGTGCTATCACACGACACTGTGGTACGCCATTTCGCGTCACCGGCCCGTGTGATGTTCGATTCGCAGATTCGCGGGGCAGGCGGATTCGATAGCTGTTCGCCGGCGTTATCGCACATCACGGATGCAAGCGCTTTCGCGATACATCCGGTTGCAAGAGCAACACGACCCGGACGCATGAATCGCATGCCTCAGGCCAGGCATCTTCTTTCGTCAGGAGGCGTTATGCGCGGAACACTAACCTTTGCGTTCATGTTCCTTGGCTGTGCGTTCTACCTGCAAGCGCAAGAGGGCTATCCGGGACTGGACCGCTGGCAAGGGCCTTCCGATCCGAGTACCGTCCAAGGCTGCCTGCAGAACTCCTCAACTCATTACTTCGTTATGCGGCAGGATGGATTGATGACGCGGCTCACCGGCAATACCGCATGGCTCAGTCGCTATGTTGGGCATGAAGTAGAGATCAGCGGCAAGCCCACGGTGATCACGCTCGACACGACGGAGATCCATGCAGCGTCGACAGCGTGGGAGTTACCCGCCCTCGACGTCAAGAATGCAAAGGAACTTGCCAAGACGTGCAGTTCGGGAAGGCCGTGACCTCGGCGGTCAGGAAAAGCTTTTTGCACCAGGCATAAACCGGTCTCGGATAAGATAGGGCTCAGCTGTGGTGCATTCGCTGCCTTGGCCGCGAATAATGCCGCAACGAGAAGTGGGGGCGATAGAAACAACGAGGTAAGCATCATGAACCGGCGTTCTCTTGCAGTGGGGATCTCGGTATTTACCTTCAGCGTAGTGGCAGAGCTGCTGTGCATACAAATTCTGCGCGGGTCGCTCACCGCCTGGCTCAATCATCCTTACCGCCGATTGCTGCTGCTCTCGTTCATCATGATCAATTTGCTCAACGCTTTCACTGCCATGTACTTCTCCTCGCGCGCCATCCGGGCAGAAATCAATCTGAAGCTCGCCGAGCAGAGACAACGGGAGGCGGGTGTGTATTTGAATCACCATCTGCGGAACGCCTTGACGGTGATTCAGAACGCCGCCTTCCTCACGCATGATGCGCAAACCATTCAGTTGTGCGACGAAGCGGTATCCGGGATCGTAACCGTACTGGTGAGCACGGAAGCCGGCCTCCACGACCCCAGCGAGCGGCTGTTCACTGCGTAGGATTTCTCTGGTGGCATCTGCCCGGCAAGAGCGTGGCTGTCCTTAGGCGCGCCGGGCAATCAGAGCCGTCGTAAGCGCAATCCAGTCTTCTGCTTTCTGCAGATCTGTGCCGGCCCTGATTGACCTCTGCATCACTCCTTCCTATGACTGCGGTCACAGAATGGCCGTTCATCCACCGCTCACAATGAAGGGTCTGACCGGCGGAGGTAATCGCATGGCTATCAGTGTGCCGAAGTTGCGATCCGAAACGATTCGAACCCTACCCGACGATAGTGTTCGCCAAATTCTGTGGCGCTTTGCCGAGCGCTATGACCTGCAAATGCTGGTGCAGTCGGCGCGCGAGGTCGCCCGCGGCCCGGTGGCACGGCTGGTGGCCAAGGGAGCGCGCGCCACCCATGAGTGGACCGCAGCCAAAGCGGTGTTGTTGGAAGCCTTCGATCAGTTCGGAATAACCGCAGTGCTTCATGGATCCGGAGCAGGGCGGATACCTCGCCGGCCCCAAGAATCTTGCGCTCGCGCTGACCGCGTTTGAATTGGCATGGGTCGATGCCGGCGCGGCTACTTGCAGTCTTGCCGGATGTCTCGCGCTGGCGCCGATCCACGAGCGCGGAACCGACCAGCAGCGCGCGCGCTACATGTCGCTGGCCGCTCCTCCCGCTCCCGGCGAAGATCGTCGCCCATGGCGTGGGGCATTCTGCTTGACCGAGCCGATCCCCTACGTTGGCGTGGACACCGGCATCCTGGGCGGCAAGCTTCGCGTGGTGCGATGGGAGAACGGGCAGGAGCCGCTGCTGCATCTGGAGAAGCGTGGGCGCTTCATTACCAACATGGGCTTTGCCAACTTCGTGACCGCTGCCGTTGATTCCGACGACGAGAGGATCAAGGGCTCGTGCGTCGTCATCATCGAAGAAGGCGATCCGGGGACATTTGATCGCGGCGCGGCTACGCGCAAGCTGGTACACCAACTTTCCTCGACCTGCGATCCCATCTTCAGCGTTGACGTCCCCGCCAGCCGCATCGTCGGTGGCTACACCGTGAAAGACGGCGTCATTGTCCCGAACTACAGTCACAGCGAAATTATTGAAGCGGTGTTCAAGCGCACGCGCGTGACCGTGGCGCTCATGACGTCGGCCAAGTTGTTGTCCGCAGTTGAGCCGATCATTCGTTACCAGCGCGGACGCTTCCGCGGATCGGAGCAGGCCAAGCCCGGCAGCCTGCGCTATGAAATGGGAATTCAGCAGCGGCAGGATGCGCTGCATCGGCTGGCTGCGCTGTGGGCGATGGGTGAGGCTGGCGCTTCTCTTGGATTTGCGGCGGCGCGGATGTACGACGAAATCGATCCGCTGGAGAAGCAGAAGGACGCGATGCTCGCCGAGGAAGGCATTCACGGCGGCAAGGCGGAGATGAAGTTTTTCCGTGAGGTGAACAAGTCAGGGTTGGAGTTGCTTCGCCAGCAGGAACTGCCGCGCAATAGGCGTGCGAGCAGCTACGAGAGCTTGCAGGCTGATCCGCTGATCGACTTCGCTATGAAAGATGCAGTCGCCGGTGTGCTCTGTCCGGCGGCCAAGCTGTGGAACACGGGCGCCGGCGCCAACGCCATGCGCGAAGCGCTGAGCTTGATGGGCGGTTACGGCATTACCGAGGATTGTCCCGGATTCCTCGCCTACAAGTGGATGGACGCGCAACTCGAGGCCACGTACGAAGGCCCGGAGGCGGTGCAACGGCGCAACCTCAGCGTCACCATGACCGGCGAGTTGTTCCTGGCGCAATTCCGTCAGTGGATTGCCGACATGCGACGCATTGCTGAACATCGTCCGGGAACCGGCGCCTGCACCATCGCCACCGCGATGCAGCTTTGGATGTGGACCTTCGAGCATCTCCAGATTGCGACTGACGCGGACGGCGCCGCGCTTTATCAAAGCGCGCGGCAGGGCGTCACCTTCCCCATGGCCGATGCGCTTTGCTGGCTGCTCAGTGCGCGGCAGTTCATTCTCGACGTGGTCGAACTGGAGAAGCGCGGCCCCGAAAACCCGGTGGTTGCCGAGGGTCTTGCGGGCACGCTGAACTTCTTCACCGATCTGTGTCACATCCAGTCGGCTCGCTCCGCCGGTGAAGTCGGCCGCATTTGCGCCGAACTGGTCTTTGGTTATAACCGGCATCCAGCCTGGGACAACGAAGGCTACAAGGGCTGTTTCCGCAGCGATGAGCTGGATGAACTCGAGGGCTATATTCCGGGCATCAGCGCTTGCGCGAGCGATGTAATCGGCGAGGACGGCTCGCATCCGGTCAAAGCCGGGCCGTGCGCCGCCTGTAAAGGTCTGGAGCCGTTCCAGCGCATTCGCACCAAGCTGGACGGCTGCCTGACGGGCGCACAGTTGGCCAAGGATCGCGCGGCCGAGGCCATTGCGAAGGTCATGATTCCCGAAGCCCTCGACTATCCGCGGTGAGGACGGATTGAGCACAACCGAACAACCTGCTATCGAGCGCGCTAGCATCGCTGTCGATATCGCCTGCGTCGGCTTCGGTCCGGCGATGGGCGGATTCCTGACCACGCTTTCGCGCAAGCTGCTGAAGGAAGATGGGACACCGGCGATCGAGAGCGCAGTCATGCCGGGCATGCCATTGCAGGTGGTCTGCTACGAGCGCGCGGATGACATTGGCTTCGGTGTTTCCGGTGTGGTGACACGGGCGCGGGGCATTCGCGCCAGCTTTCCCGATCTCGATCCCGCGCAGATTCCGATGGCCGCGCCGGTCACCAGCGAGAAGCTGGTGTACCTGCTGGACCCGATCGGCGCCAGCCGCCGCTCAGCTGCGCTGCGCTTCGCCGACCGCTTGCTTCGCAGCGCGCGCAAGCTGGCGAAGATCGATTGCGAGGCCTTCGAGCTTCCCTACACGCCGGGCTTCCTGCATAAGAAAGACGGCCTTGTGCTTTCGATCGGGCAATTCAACCAGTGGGTCGGCGCGCAACTGATGTCGAGCGGCGCAGTGCAAATCTGGCCGGGAATGCCGGCAGGCAAGGCGCTGATTGACGACGGCGGCGTTCGCGGTATCCGGCTCGTCGATCAGGGCGTGGATCGCAGCGGCAATCCCGATGCAGGATTCACTCCGGGGATGGAAATTCGCGCGGCGCTCACGGTTGTCGGCGATGGTCCGGTGGGCGCGGTCAGCCGCGACATTGACGCGACTCATCGGAATGCCTCCGGGCAACGAGCTTCGCGAGTGGGCGGTGGGCATGAAGTTCGTCATCGAACTCCGCCCGGATGTCGAGCTCCAACCCGGAACTGTGATTCACACCTTCGGCTTCCCCGAGCCGGAGATCTTCGGCTTCCTCTATGTGCATCCGGGAGGCGTTGCATCGGTGGGGATCTTCGTGCCCTCGTGGTTCGACTGCCCGATGCGAACGTCGTACCGATATTTGCAGCATTACATTCAGCACCCGTACCTGTGGCGCTATCTCGAAGGCGGCCGCCTGCGTTCATGGGGAGCCAAGTCGCTGCAGGAATCGGGCAAGCGTGGCGAGCCGTTCCTGGCCGGCAACGGCTTTGCGCGCATCGGCGAGTGTTCGGGCAGCACCAATGTCCTCACCGGATCGGGCGTGGACGAAGCCTGGACCACCGGACGCAACTGGCGGAGGCAGTGCTTGCCCTGCTCGAATCGGGCAAACCGTTTACGCGCGAAAACCTGATGCAGTACGCGGCGCTTCGTCGCGCCAGCTGGGTCGAGAAGGAAGCCCGCGTGGCAGAGAAATCGCGCGACGGTTTTCATGTTGGAGTCGTGACCGGGTTGTTGGGGATGACGCTGGCCGCATTCAGTAATGGACGGTTGTCGCTGGGAGGCAGGCCTCCCAAGAACTGTGAGCACCTGGTCGGCCTGGCGGAGTTTTACCGCGGCAAGATCGGCTCCCTCGAGATGGTTGCGCTGGAGAAACAGTGCGCGGCCGAAGGCACTCCACTGCACGATGCGCTGATGAATCGCATGTGGCTGGCCGGAGATTGTGCAGGACGGGTCGTTGCTGGTGTCGCACCAGGATGTGCTGCTGCTGGGTGGAAAGGTGCAGGCTCCGCCCGGATACGCCGATCACGTCGTGTTTCGCGATATCGAAGTTTGCAGCCGATGCGGGACGAAGCTGTGTGTGGAGATGTGCTCGGCCCAGGCAATCACGCGGAGCCTGGAAGGGGCACCGAACTTCGATCGCGAGAAGTGTGTGTTCTGCGGCGCGTGCTCGTGGAACTGCCCGGAGATGGTGAACGGCGAAGCGAATCTGCAATTCACGGCCGGGGCCGGCGGGCTGCACTCGGCAGAAAATTAACGCTGTATTGGATGAGCCCGGGTAGTGCGGCGCTTCAGCGCCGCGGAAGGAATTGCAAATTTTTCGTGTGCTCCACTCCGGTCATCGGAGATGACCGGAGTGGAGGAAGAAATCGTAGGGCGGCCGATAAAGCCGGCCTGAAGGCCGGCACTACCCAGGCGAATTCGCAAATCTATAAGAGGTAGAGATACGAATGACTCATGCCTTTCACGTTGTGGTATGCGCGAGCGTGGTCCCTGACCCGCTCCAGACGTTGGAGCCGGTGACTGGCCCGACCGGCCCTGGCCTGAAGAATGAAATGATGCTGCCGGCGATTCTCGATCCCTGGGCGGCTCACGCTCTCTATGAAGGCGCGCATCTGGTGAAGCATGTGCCGGACAGCAAGCTGTGGCTGGTGAGCCTGGCGCCAAAGGCCAAGCTGCAACAGGTGATGATGACGATTGCGCAGAAAGTCCCGTTGCAACTGGTCGCGGTCGACGGCCCCTGCGGCGGCTTTGTTGACGCACAGCATACGGCGGCGACGCTTGCCGGTGCCATTCAGAAGATCGACGGTCTCGATTTGTCGCGTCTGCTTTTGTTTGGCGGATGGGAGTCGGCCAGTCGCAGCGCGGGTGTAACGCTGCAGCTTATCGGCGAGCAACTCGGCATCGTCGACCAATTTCAGGGAGTCGATTCGATCAAGCCGCGGGAAGACGGTTCGTTCGAGGTACTGGAGCGCATTGAAGGCGCGCGGCACCAGGTGTCCGTGTGTGCGGGCCCACCTGCGGTTCTGGGATGGGCAACCGGCAGCCTGGGCGAACCGCGAAACGATCCCCAGGTCGGCATGACGAATATGCGAAGTATCATGCCGGCGTTGCAGCGCGCTACGGCTGCTGCCATTTCGCCGGACGGCCTGCGCTATACGGCGGTCGTCACTCCCAAGCAGCAGCGCGAAACGCAAATCGTGAAGGACAAGACCGCGGACGAGATTGCGCACGACATCGCGCAATGGATGGGGCAGGAGTAGCAGACATGCAGACAGTACTTTTCCTTGGGCATACGGAATCAGATGGAACTCTGGCGAAGGCGGCCCTCGAGGCGCTTGGCGCAGCAACAGACTTGAGCAAGACACTCGGCGGGACGATTGTCGTGGGTTTGTATGGTGCGGAGGCGCAGTCGGCGGCTAACGCGATCGGCGGCTGTGGCGCGCAGCGATTCCTTGCTGTGACCGGCGATGATTTTGCGCAACCGCGCTACGCAACCGACGCCGCGGCCTGCGAGGCGCTGGTTCGTGCTTCGGAAGCGACAATCGTTATCGCCGCCGGAACCTCGCGCAACGCGCGTGTGTTAGCCGGAGTGGCGCAGCGCGTTGGCGGCTGTATCGATACGCACGTCACCAGCTCTCCGCTGCCGCTGATTCGCTGACCATCACGCGCTGGTTCTATCGCCAGCGCATTGAAGGCTCGCTGGCGCGCACCCGCCGTCCCTGGATTCTGCTCCTCGACCCGGGCGCGCAGGCGGCATGGCAAGGAAATGCCGGCACCGTAGAAGTCGAATGCATAACAGTGAGTGTGCCCGACGCGCTTCGCCGCACGACGGTCCAAGGGATGGTTACTCCGCCGGCGGATCAACAGACCATCAGGCCCGATGCCAAGCTTCTGTTCGTCGCCGGCGCGGGGTGGACCAAGAAGCAGAAAGACGGCCAGGCACACGTCGCTCAGGCCGAAACCTTAATTCGCGATTTCCTGAAGAACTCCAAAGCCTCGCTCGGCGGCAGCAAGTCGCTGGTGGAACTGTCGGGCGAAAATCAGGCGGCGCTCGGCTTCATGAGTCATCTCAACCAAGTGGGGCAGACTGGGGCTTCGCCGCGGCATCCCAAGGGACTCTCCACCTGCTGCCACGGCGAGGAGCCGCACACCGTCGGCTGGCGCTTCATCTCCGAGAGGCGGGCTATCAACCTTGACCCGAACTGCGGCTGGGCGCGAGGAAAAGCCGATGTGCTTTACGTCGCCGACGCCTTCGAAGTCATGGCCAAGCTGAACGCTCTGCTCTCGTCGCAAGCCACTCTGAGCTGCAGCAACCCGCGATTCCAGTGAGGGGCAGCTCTCTCCTTGTAGTAACATCTCGATGTTATGGCAGCTACAGATTTGCAATTAGCGCGACCGAATGAGGCGCGTTCCTCTTCATGGATAGTTGGGATTCTCGGGATTTTCCTGGGAATTGTCTTGTCCCTGGTAGCAATCGGCGCCGGCGTGCTGGCCGTTACCGGCATCGGTCTGCACCAGCTCAGCGCCATGCTACGAGGCGGACAGGTTCACATCGGCGTTGATCAACCCACGGTGGTGCGGCAGGTTCGAGCTCTGCAGAGGCTGGAAACCATCAGCTATGCGGCGGAGAAGATTACCAGCGGCGAGCGCGAGAACCCCATCCTGCCTAACTTTCTTGCCGGCGATCGCTTGCTGCTGGTGGCACACGGCGAGGTAATCGCGGGAATGGACCTGGCCAAGCTACAGCAGGCCGATGTCGAAGTACGCGGGAACAGCGTCTCGGTTCATCTGCCGCCGGCCGAGATCCTCACCACACGCCTCGACAATGACAGAACGCGAGTCTATTCGCGCGATACCGGTTTGTTTTCCTCGCCGGATCCAAGTCTGGAAGGCGAGGTGCGCGCGGAAGCCGAGCGTCAGCTTCGGGCAGCGGCGTTGCAGGAAGGCATCCTGAAGACCGCCGATACCAATGCGCGTCAGACCGTTCACAGCCTGCTGCTCGGTCTTGGATTTGCGAACATACAGATCCACTGAAGTCCTATGACGTTCGAAGCGTTTGCGCCTGAACAGATAGAAGCTGCTTTGGGCGGGCGGTACATCATCGGTCCCCAGATTGCCGTTGGCGGCCAGGGAGTAGTTTTCCGGGCAACCAGAACTTCCCTGCCCGATCACACTCCGGCCAATGACGCCGTAGCTCTGAAGATACACTTCTCTGCCGGTCAGGCCATTCGCGTACAGCGCGAGATCACTGCGATGGAAAGCCTCTCGCATCCGTCGCTGGCTCGGCTGATCGAACATGGCTATTGCGACGTGGACATCCGACATACCCGCTACATCGCCTACGAATTCATTGAAGGGCAAACGCTGAAACAGCGGCTGGAACGAGGAGGACGGCTGCTGGAATCGGATGTGCTGCCGATAGGACGCGATGTCTCGGCGGCGATTGCGGAGCTTTGGTCAAAGGGCATTGTCCACGGGGACATAAAGCCGTCCAACATTATGCTGCGAGAGTCCGGCGGAGCGGTTCTCATCGACCTGGGTATTCTGAGGTCGGTCGAGGAAGAGAGCGCACCCAGGCCTCTTCGACCGGTGGATTCTTTTGCCCCGGAGCAGCTCAGGCCCTGGGGAACCGTAGGCTACTTTTCCCCCGAGCAGGCCAGAGGAGAAAGGCTGACCTGCGCTTCCGACATTTTCTCGCTGGGCGTCGTGATGCTGGAAAGCTTACAAGGGCGCCATCCTACGAACTTTGACCAACGGGCCATGGCAGACGGCATCCGAGCCAGCGGACGCAAGCTGGATGTGAGCGCGGGTCTGCTGAGTGTGCTGGACAGAATGCTGGTGGCCACTCCCCGATCCAGAGGAAGGCTGACCAAACTCAGCGACCATTTCCAAATGCTGCAGCAACGGTTGGACGGCGGCGCCTAGATCCCTGGGGAGAAATCGGATGGGCGCTGCGCCTGGCTACATCGATCACACCACGGTGACGGCGGGATTGAGGATCTGATAGGCAATTCGAGTTGCTTGCCGTCTTTCGACCGGCTGGCAGACGTGCCTCAGCTCTAACTGAAACAGAGTGGCTTCGCGATAGGCGCGCCCAACCGTGAGACCGCACAGCCGGCAGGTGGAATCCATCGTTTCGCAATCGTTGCTCCGATGCTCATACCGGCCAAGTACACGAGGTGATTCCGCCACGTTTCGAAGAACCGGCACACACGAAGAGAGCGCCATGACCTACCTCCCGGAACCTGTCTGACCTGACCAATGCTTGTAGCTGAGGGTTTACAACAATCGTTAATGCAACTCGGGTGCCAAAGGTCAGGGGTAGGCCGTGTCTTGCGCAAAGGCAGTGTTTGCCTCAGAAAAGCGCGCCAAAAACTGGGCCATGTCCTGATGTCTGGCAGCTCAGCTATCCTTTTGGATAGAGACGTACGCCCTTTTGGATAGTCACCGCTCAGAAGAAAAACTTGGTGTGGAGGACGCGATTCTGGCGTGAGGGCCGTCAGCTCCAACCGGGAACCACTAATCCCACCAGAAGAAACAGCGTCCGCTCTCTGCCAACTCTTTCGCGAACTTGGCGACGGCTTGCGGATCTTTGGCGGAGACCTGCACGTCAGGGCAGAACTCGGCAATGCGGGCGGCGAGTTTTTCGCTATTTTGGATCGGCTGCACAAAACCCAGATCCATGAAATCGAAGCCTACGCCGATCACGGTCAGCGGATGCTCGCGCCGGGTCTCGGCGCACCAGTTCACAACATCGCGGGTGTCGTGACCATAGTTGGCGGCGTTGGTGCCGCTGGCGGCGATCGCAGCCAAAGGTTCATTCAGCGGAAACAGCAGCAGCCGCTGCAACGACGTCTCCGCCAGTCCGGTATAGACCAGCGTGTAACCCTTGGCTGCGACCTCGGCCTGCAGCCGTTGCAGCAATACCTTCTGGCTGTCCGCCGCGGGCGCGGACTGCTCGTAATGCGCGGCCAGCGCCTTGTCGAGCGATGACATGTAGTGGATGACGCCCTTGCGCCGTTTCCAGGAACGTCGGCTTGGCGTGCAGGATTTTGCCGATACGCGCCGCCTCCGCCTTGAAGTTCTCGTCGGCCAGAACGGCGCATTGTTTCAGCGCATCACGCACATTCTCGTAGAAAAATTCGTTGCTCTCTTCCGCGCCGCCCGCGTGGGTGTGCAGGAGATAGTAGACATCCTTCGATGCGAAATGTTTTGCGAATTCCAGTACGGTACAGGGACTTTTTAGATCTTCTGCGGCGCCACTCTGAGGTTTGGCAGGCAGTGCAAACGTTTTCAGAAATTCCGCCGATTTTTGACGTTTCTTCGTCGCCTTCTCGATCACCTCCGCCGGCACCGGGGCATGCACGTCGGCGCCGTTGTCGAGCAGGAGTTTCACGATCTCCTTGGGCTTCTCCAGGCCGAAGGTCAACAACAAGGCAGGCGCCGTTTTTCGCGGCTGGTTGGGGCTGAGACCATGTTCGATCAGGCAACGCAGGATCTCGGCATTGGGCCTTGGAAAGGCGCAGGTCCAGAGATCGCCACCGTCGCCGCGCGTGGCATGAACATTGGCGCCCGCCGCGCACAGCATCTTAACTACTTCCACATGGCCCGCCGTGACGGCGAGCATCAGCGGCGTCTGGCCGCGCTCGTCGGTTTCTTCGAGATCGGCGCCTGCCTCGAGCAATGCCTGTACGCGATAGAGCGTACCGGTGGCGGCTGCCTCGCGCAGAGTCAATTCGCCGGCGGCGTCCTGCTTTTCATAGGTCGCTTCGAGATAGGCGACCACCCGCTTGAACTTGCCTTGCTTGGCATAGGTCAGAGCAGTCCGGCCCTTTTTGTCTTCGGCGGCCAGCTCCGCACCCGCCTGCACCAGCAGTTTGACCGCTTCGAGACTGGATGTGTTGGCGGCGATCATGAGCGGAGTAATGTGGGCGGAATAATCGTCGCCATAAACTCCCCGCGGCATCGACACAATGGCCGCATTGATCGCGTTGAGCGTGGAGAGTTGACGGGTGATGGGATCGGAGTCGGGCTGAACGGCCGCAGCCTCCTTTGCCACCTCCTGGGCGCGGGCGAGCCGCCGGCCAATCTCCAGGCCGCGCTCATGCGCGCCGTCGAAAAAGGGTCCGTGCAGTGGGGCATTAGCATCCGGCTTCGCGTTGGGATCGGCTCCGGCTTTCAGCAGCGTCTGCATCGCCGCCGTACTGCCGCGGGCGGCAGCAAAGGTAAGCAGGGGCCATTGGTTCCAAGGGAGAGCGGCAGAAGTCAGTAGTGTCAACTCAGTTCCGCCGTCACGCGGGCAGTTGATGCGGGTGTTGGCGCTCAAACCCGCGGCGAGCAGCAAGTCTACGATTTCGGAATTGTCTTGCTGCACCGCGTAGACCAGGCACCGGTGATACTCCTCCGCATTGCTGTCCTGGAGCGGCGCGCGCTGAATCACCGAGCGGACGGCGGCAGGGTCACCGGCGTTGACGGCGTCGTACAACGAAAATCGCTCCACCGAAAGCAGTAGCTTGACGATCTCGGCGTCAGCCTGTTCCACCGCATGGGCTAGCGCCTTGCGATAATCGCCGGCATCGCTTTCCGCAAGGCGCGCCGGCTGAAGATTGTGGTGGATAGCGGCAAAATTGCGGGCGACGACAGCGTCGAACAGAGAGAATCGCTCAATCGGCTGGGCCTGGCTGTGCTCCAGCAGCAAAGCTGCTATCTTGATCTGCCCCTCGGCGAACATCCGCCCGGTAACGGATTTTTCCTTGCTCTTAGAGGCGCGTAATCCGAAGACCAGCGCCTCGGCCAGCAAGGTCTCGCCCCGCTGAGTCTTGGCGAAGATGTCCGCTCCCTGCTCCAGCGCAATCTTTGCCCAATCGGGTTTGTAATTCAGGATGGCGGTAGCCAGCGCGTGGGTTGGGGTGGTGGAAGGCGGCGGCGCAAAGGACACGATCGATCTCCCGGCTGCGCAGGGCAGGCTCCAAGCTGCGGGCCTTACTACAGTAGCCCAGCGAGTATGCCAACGCCAACATACATTTTTCGCACCGTTCGTCCGGCATCACGCGGCTGGAGCGATCACAGCTCGGGTGCGGCAGCTTGTGAAATTGCATTCACACACGGCCATTTCGAGGTCGATTTGTGATATCAAAAGTTCAGACTAAATCATGCCAGCCGGCAATCGTCCGTGGGGGGAATCAATGGAAACCGTGAGTGACCGCGTTCGTACGGGCAGGACCAAGGCCGAATTGAAGCAGGCTATCCTCGACAACCTGTATTACGCGCAAGGTCGCATCCCTGAACTGGCCACCACCAACGACTGGTACATGGCCGTCGCCTATGTGGTTCGCGACCGCATGATGAATGACTGGATTCAGGCGTTTGGCCGCGCGCGCGGCACGCGAGTGAGAATCGTCAGCTACCTTTCGGCGGAGTTTCTCATCGGCCCGCAGCTGGGCAACAATTTGCTTACCGTGTACGACATGCGAGATCCGGTCGCAGAGGCGCTGAAGGAGCTTGGTCAGGACCTCGACCGGCTTCTGGAGCACGAGCCGGAGCCCGGATTGGGTAACGGTGGATTAGGCCGGCTGGCTGCCTGTTACATGGACTCGCTGACTACGCTGAACATTCCTGCCATCGGTTACGGCATCCGTTATGAGTTCGGGCTGTTCGATCAGGAAATACAAAATGGCTGGCAGGTTGAGAAGACGGACAAATGGCTGAGCCTGGGCAATCCCTGGGAGATGTCGCGCGCCGAAATCTCGCACTTTGTCGGCACCGGCGGACACACCGAGCAATTTCACGACGAGCACGGCCGCTTCCGGGTGCGCTGGATTCCTGAGCACGTGGTGCGCGGCATTGCCAATGACATTCCGATAGCCGGTTTTGGCACCGCGATGACCAACTTCCTGCGCCTCTGGTCATCGGAGGCGATCGACTCGTTCGATTTTCAGGCCTTCAACAAAGGCGATTACTACGACGCGGTCCGCGAGAAAGTGACTTCCGAGACCATCAGTAAGGTCCTGTATCCCAACGATGAGCCGGAGGCGGGCAAAGTCTTGCGCTTGCAGCAGCAATACTTTTTTACTTCCTGCTCTTTGCAGGACATGATTCGAATCCACCTGCTGCGCGGCGGCTCGCTGCACAATTTCCACGAGACCTACGCGATTCAGCTCAACGATACCCACCCGGCCATCGCGGTCGCTGAGCTGATGCGGCTGCTGATAGACCTGCACGAAATTGATTGGGACGAGGCCTGGAGCATCACGCAAAAAACGCTGGCTTACACCAATCACACATTGCTGCCCGAAGCTCTGGAGAAATGGCCTTTGCCGCTGTTTGCCAGCCTGCTGCCGCGGCATCTCGAGATCATTTACGAAATCAATCGCCGCTTTCTCGACGAGGTGCGCGCCAAGCATCCCGGCGACGATGACTTCGTGGCACGCGTCTCTCTCATCGACGAACACGGCCCAAAATATGTGCGGATGGCCTATCTTGCCACCGTCGGCTCGCATGCGGTGAATGGGGTGGCAGCGTTACACAGCGAGCTGCTGAAGAAAACGATCTTGCGCGACTTCTACGAGCTGATGCCGGAGAAGTTCTTCAACGTGACCAACGGGGTCACGCCGAGACGTTGGCTGGCACTTAGCAATCCGGAACTGTCGACCCTGATCAGCAGCAAGATTGGCGACACCTGGATAACCCACACGGAGGAGTTGCATCAACTGGAGCCGCTCGCCGAGGATGCCGACTTCCGTGCTCAGTGGCGGCAGGTCAAGTACGCACGCAAGCTGCGGCTGATTCACTTGATCCACGAACGCACGGGCATGACCGTGAATCCTGACACCATGTTCGATGTGCAGGTGAAGCGCATTCACGAATACAAGCGCCAGCTGCTCAACGTGCTGTACGTGATCACGCTCTATAGCCGCATCAAACACGACGGCCATGACCCCGTCACCCCGCGCACGGTGATCTTCGGCGGAAAAGCTGCGCCCGGCTATTTCATGGCCAAATTGATCATCAAGTTGATCAACTCCGTGGCCGCTACCATCGATGCCGACAACCGGGTGCGCGACCGTCTGCGCGTGGTGTTTATCCCCGACTTCAACGTCAGCAGCGGACAGATCATTTATCCGGCGGCCGATCTCTCGGAGCAGATTTCCACCGCCGGCAAGGAAGCCTCCGGAACCGGCAACATGAAGTTCTCGATGAATGGAGCGCTGACGATTGGCACGCTGGATGGGGCGAACGTCGAAATTCGCGAACGGGTGGGCGCCGAAAACTTCTTCCTCTTCGGCCTGACGGTTGAGCAGGTGATGGCTCTTAAGGCCAGCGGCTATCAGCCACGTCATTACTACGACACCAATCCGCATCTCAAGGATGTCATCGACCAGATCGCTGCGGGGGCGTTTTCCGCGGGCGATCAGCAGTTGTTCCGGCCCATCGTCGACTCGTTGCTGAATGACGATCAATATTTGCTGCTGGCCGACTATCAGGCTTACATCGATTGTCAGGAGGCGGTGAGCCACGCCTACCTGGATCAGGAGCACTGGACGCGAATGTCGATCCTGAATGCGGCACGCATGTGTTTCTTTTCTTCCGATCGATCGATTGCCGATTACGCCCGCGACATCTGGCACGTTGAACCGTTGAAGCTGGCTGCGGAAGCGTCTTAGCTTCGGCGCAACCCCAGCACCAAAATGCGCCAGAGTCGCAGCCTTGATCGTCTGTCCGGGCCTATGGTTGGTAATGACTTGTTCGAGGCACCGCAGCCGGATTACTTCACGCTAAGAACAAATGAGGCGATGCCGAAAAGCATCGCCTCGTTGAGTCACCTACCGGAGAGGTGGCGGCGGATCCTGGATCACGGTGTACAGGCTCACGTCGTACACGACCAGGTCGTTCGTCTGACCCGTTACTTGTAGCGTGACATCGGTAACCAGACCCCATGACGAAGGGAAGTTCAGGGTTTCCATTTGGGTGCCCACGAAGAAGTTCGCGGTGCCCACGTAAACACCATTGTTATACGCAAGCGCGGTGATCGCAGCCGAGCTGAAGCCACCCGCCGCCCGGGCGCTGACCAGCTGGAAGCCGGCCGAGTCAGACAGAGTGCCGTAGCAGGTATTGCCACTCAAGCGGCAGAATTCTCCGCCGATGAAGGCAACGTCCTGGCCTTGCGGACCCAGCTTGTAGCCGTTTCCTGCACCCGACCATTCATAAGGGTCGACATAGAAGAAATTGGCCCAACTGAGCTGGCCGTAGCCGTTTGGCATTGGCGCAGGAGTGTTGACCAGGGGGAGCTGTGAGAAGTTGAGCTGTTGCTGCGCGCTGGCGCCAACCGCGAGAGCCAGCAGGCAAAGGATCAAGCAGGAAGTGGAAAACAAGGTTTTCATGGTAGTTCCTCCATTCGAAAGTTTTGGGACCGAAAATGTTTGACAACTGAGCTCTACAGCGCGACCGGTGCAGCGGTGTTGCAGCAGAGCAGGATCAGAAAGAGCAAAATCCTTGGCAGCTGGGTTGCTGCGTTACTGGGTTGCGCCAGCCAAGATTCCCTCCCCGGGACTGACCTGATAGGCAAAGCCCGTCAGCAAAGTGCTGGCGTGAAGGTGTTCATCCTGGTCGACATAGGCAGCGGTAGTCAGCTTTACCCAGGCGTAGTGGGTGGTTCCGTCCGGCGTCCGGAACTGCAGTCCCAGATATCGGTTCGGAAGATTCAGCCATTCGCCCAGCATCCCGATGCCGCACGCACCCCAGTTGAGGTCTGCCATCACGGACGCGCTGGGATAGAAGTTCTGGCCGGCATTCACCGCGACGCCGTACGTCAATGCAGAGGCGTATCCGGAGCCGAATTGATCGGCGGCGGTGACGACGTCATTGCCTCCCGAAGGAATCACCGTGAGGCTCCAGACGTATTCGTCTCCCGCCTGGCAGTAGCCCTGCAGGAGCTTGCTTTTCAGCGTGAAGTCGGTGACACCATCCCCGTTCAGATCAAGGTTGTAAGACCCGCCTACAGGGATGGAAACGTTAACTTGGGTGTAAACGATCTGCGCCTGGGCCGGCAGGACAAGGGCCGATGCCAGTATCACGATCGCGACCAAGGTCAATAAATTTGCTTTCATTGGTTTCCTCCGTCTCGAAGTTTTTTGGAACGGCCCACTCCGCTTACGCTGCGTTGCGAGCGTCAAAACTGGGGCGAGTGTGCGCGCATTGGTTCTCGGTGCCAATGCACTGGCGGTGAAGGGTGGGTGAAACGGGAGTGAAACAGCTAACCCGCTGATTGCAAACTGGTTGGCAGGGTGTACTTGTTCGATCTCTGACGCTCACGGCCCTTTCAAGACACTGAAGCGCCGTCGAAATTCACTGGTGCTCAAGGACAAGAGCGGTTAGACTTGCGCCACCGTTTCCGAAGTCCCTGAGCGCCATGAAGCAGACGCAGCCAGTGCGCGTTCGCATCGGTATCTTCGAGCTCGACCTGAGGAGCGGAGAGCTCCGCGCCAACGATCAGAAGACCGTCCTGCAGGAACAGCCGCTGCAAATCCTGCGCATGCTGGTGGAGCGCGAAGGCGAACTGGTCAGCCGCGAGGAGATCCAGAAAAGGCTCTGGCCGAACGACACCATTGTCGAGTTTGACCACAGCATCAATGCCGCCATCAAAAATCTGCGGCGCGCGCTGGGCGACAGCGCCGACGAGCCCAAGTACATAGAAACGCTGGCCCGACGCGGCTATCGGCTGATGGTGGCGGCGGAACGGGTAAGCACAGATGACTCATCCGGCGAGGTGTCGGCGGGATCGGTGGAGCCGCGGTTCGCCTGCAGCCTGAGCCAAGTCTGCTGGGCAAGAAGGTTTCCCACTACCGCGTGATGGAGGTCATCGGCGCCGGTGGTATGGGGCTGGTCTATAAGGCCGAAGATCTCAAGCTGGGCCGGCAGGTGGCGTTGAAGTTTCTGCCGGAAGAGTTGCTGACCGATCCCGCCGCGCTGCAACGCTTCGAGCGTGAGGCACAGACGGCTTCCTCGCTGAACCATCCCAACATCTGCACCATCCACGAAATTGAAGAGCACGAAGCCAAGCCCTTCATCGTGATGGAGTTGTTGCAGGGTGAGACGCTGCGCGATCGCCTGTCCAGCCTCGCCAGCACAAAGAAGACGCTCTCGCTCGACGAGCTCGTGGAGATTGCGAGTTCAGATCTGCTCCGGCCTGGAGGCCGCGCACGCGAAAAGCATCATCCATCGCGATATCAAGCCCGCCAACATTTTTCTGCTGGCTTCCGGACAGGCGAAGATTCTGGATTTTGGAGTGGCGAAACTAGTGGAAGCGCCGGACTTTAGTCCGGCGAGCGTAAACGATGAGGATATAGCGCTTCAGACCGGGCCGGGGCTAGAGGCCAATTCCTTTGACGGCCAGCACCTCCGGGCTGAAGCCCACCCGCCGGCGACACCGCTCGAAGCTACTCTGACGAGAACGGGCGCCGCGCTCGGCACCCTGGGATACATGTCGCCCGAGCAGGTGCGGGGGCAGAAGTTAGACGCGCGGACGGATCTGTTTTCGCTGGGGCTGGTGCTCTATGAGATGGCGACGGGAGAGCGCGCCTTCAGCGGACAAACCCAGGCCGTCCTCCACAATGAGATTTTGAACTCCGTCCCGGTCCCGGTACATGAGCTGAACTCCACGCTACCGCCGAAGTTGGAAGCGGTCATCGCCAAGGCACTGGAGAAGGACTGCAACCTGCGCTACCAGAGCGCCGGCGGAGATGCGGGCCGGCCTGCAAGAGCTGAAGCAGGACTCGCAAGGCGCACGTAGTTCAGCGGCCCTGCAGGCAGCCGGGTCTTCGGTCCCGCGCGCTGTGGCTCAAAGCGTCAAACGGCATATGGTGATTTACGCCGTCATCGCCTGCGCGCTGGCGGCGATCGTCGCGTTGCTGATGACGGGCGTGATTCGCAATCCCTTCCACCCGAAGCCGCAGGAACGGCATCTTGCGGTGCTTCCGTTTCTGAACATCGGCAACGATCCCACCGACAAGGCGTTCGCCGAGGGCATCTCCGAAACCTTGACCAGCAAGCTCTCGCAACTGGAACGCTTTGATAAGTCCTTCTGGGTTGTACCCGCCGGAGATGCGCGGACGATGAAGAGCCCCGATGAGGCGCATCGCAATCTCGACGTGACCCTGGCCATCACCGGAAGCGTGGAACGCACCCCGGACGGCGTGCAGGTCAGCACCAACCTGATCGATGCGGCGAACCATCGGCAATTGGCTTCGCGCACCTTGAATGTACCCTCAATCAGTCTGGAGGACCTTCAGCAGCAGGTGTGGGAGGCAGTGGCCGACATGCTGGATTTGCAGGTTCCTCCCGAGGTGAAAAAAGAACTGGCCGGCGGCGGCACCTCGAAGCCCGAAGCGTATCGGCTGTACGAACAGGGCAATGGATTTCTTCAGCGATATACCACGGACGATGTGGACCACGCCATCGACCTGTTCAACAAAGCACTGGCCATAGACCCGAACTATGCCCTGGCATACGCCGGTCTGGGCGAAGCTTATGCAGGGAAGTATTACCAAACCAAGGATCCACAGTGGAGTGCAAAAGCTACGCTCAACGCAGGACAGGCGGTCGAATTGAACGACCGGCTCATCCCAACTCGCATGAGTCTGGCGGGGGTATACCTACGGACAGGTCAACTCGATAAAGCACTCGCCGAATACAAACGTGTGCTGGAGCAAGATCCCACGCTCACCGACGCCGAGTTTGGCGAGGCGACGATATACCGGCGGCAAGGCAATTCTCGCCAAGCCGAAGAGGTTCTTAAGCACGTCATGGCGCGGCACTCGACTTATCGGCCAGCTTACGATCTCCTGGGAATGTTGTATTACGAGACGGGAAGATTCAACGAAGCGGTGCAGCAGTTCCAATCGGCGGTTGATCTCGCGCCCGACAATCCGGGAACTTACTACAACCTTGGCGGAGCTTACCTTGCACTCGGACGTTATGACGACGCAGTCAATGTCCTTAAGAAGGGCCTGAGTATTAAACCCACCGCCAACGCCTGGTCGAATCTGGGAGGGGCGTACATGTATCTCGGCAAGTGGGAAGAAGCAGCCGATGCTATGAGGCGGGCAACGGAACTTAGCCCGCATGACGACGTGATGTGGCGAAACCTGGGCGACGCCTACGATCAGATTCCATCGCGTCTGGCCGACGCCCACGCGGCATATCAGAAGGCTTTGGAATTAGCGACGGAACAACTCAAGGTCAATCCCAAAGACCCCGATGTGCTCAGCGGCATCGCGCTCTATCACGCTCACCTCGGTCAGAAAGATCAGGCAGAAGCGTTCCTCGCCCGCGCCTTGGAGGTCGCGCCAAACAACAGCAATTCCCTGTTCACAGCAGTCCTCGTGTATGAGCTTACCGGGCAGCGCGAAAAAGCACTCAGCGCCATTGACCAAGCCGTAAAAGCCGGTTACTCGGTGGAAGAAATCGACAAAGAGCCGGAGCTGCGCGCGTTGCGCAGCGATCCCCGTTACAAAGTGTGGCTTGGCCAGAACCGCTCCCACAGCATTGCCAACAATTGACGTGCACAGGAGGAAGTCATGAATCACTCCCGCCACTGGAAGTTCATGTTGCTAACTGTCACTCTTTGGCTTGTATTTGCGGTTGCGAGTCCAGCACAAACCGCCTGCAACCCCGGCCCCATTCCGCAGGTGGACAACTGGACAAACGACTGCCAGGCCAGTACCAGTAACGTCTGTTCGATAAGTGCCAACACCTGCAGCATTACCGTTAACCAGAGCGGCGGGGTCACCGTCCTAAGCAATAGCAGTGCAAACAGTGGAACCAGCGGCTTTGCCCCCGATCCCATTTGTATCGACAACGCCTCGACCCCCGGGCCGCAGACCAAATACATCAAATGGGTCGCCGCTTTGAGTACCTATTCCCAGGCTGGTTTCCTTGTGGATTTCACCGGAAGCAACGGTGGTAACGGAGTCAGTGCCAGTCCCTTTACCAGCGGCGATCTGATAGTCGTTGGTACGGCCGGCGGCTCGCAGGAAACCATTATCGACCAGAACGCCACGATCGCGCCATGTTACAAATACAATGTCATTTACTGTCCTGCAGGGCAGAGTTGCGCCACGGCAGCGGACCCCAGGATAGTCGTGAAGTGTACTACCGGCCCCTGTGGCGGCACGCCACCACTGCCGCACAAGCAGAAATAGAGCAGAAGGTCACTTACACGCTGGTGAAGACGGGCCTGCGCCGCCCGTCTTCACGACGCCCCATCTACAAACAAGCCAAAGCCGAATACGCGAAGCTGCAGTGAGGCTTTTTCAAACCTCTACCAAGGGCCGCTACATAACAAGTGTTTTGGGCGATATCTAGATATCTTCCTCGGGCCGGTTTTGCACAGATAATCCCGCTGCTTGAAACCCAAGGTAGCTGGATTGGCTCGAGGGTCAGTCCGAGAAGTGTCTGCGATTATGCGGCAGGGATGAAGCGATTTCCGCGTCTTCCTCCCTCCAATAATCGTATATACTTCCAGCACTGAGCTTTACCCTGCAAGCTCGCTCCCGGGTGAAGTCGATGGGGTCTTAGGATCGTCACGCCCCAACCCCGTTTTGCGATCGCAACATGGATGACCCCAAGTCACGGCCCGATGAGAAGTCTGCGCCTGCGAAGGGCGCATCTCCCGGCATAAGAACGCCCTTTGCCGGGGAGAGTTCCTCCAACAACGTCACTCTTCCTCCGGCGGACAAAGCCAAACTTGGAGATTCGCGAACGTTGGGGTATGACGCCGAGCAGACCCTGGTCGATGCCAAGCCGCAAGCCGGTGCGGAAGTTACGCAGTTGGACGCCGACGCGACCATGGCCGGAACTGCGGTAGCCCGGTCGCCGGTGCCGCCCTCGTCCCTCCGCACTTCCGCCGGCTACGACAGCGCCGCTGTATTGCAGATTGGCGAGGTGCTGGCGGGCAATTATGTGCTGGGAGATGTGCTGCGCCAGAGCGGTGACGCCAAACAGGCCGCTGACTACTATCGCGCGGCCATCAGCAAGTGGGATGAGGAACAGAAGGAAGTTGGCGATCCCGCATTTCTCTCTCGCGCCGACCTGGCGCAGATGTATAAAGATGCGCAGCAGCAGGTGCAGGGGCTGAAGTAGAGAACGGTTGAGGGTTTCTGGAAGCCCATCGCCCCGGGTGCAGATCGCTGCTAAGAGCCTAAAAGACCAACGCCCACCTTTCTTGCGGTTCTGCGCAAGTCGTGGTCCAGCGTAGCCAAAGGCAAGCTTCGACGAATTGCCAAGTCGAGGTAGATGGCGTCGTAGCTGGTTAGCCGATGGGTCCGGCACAATGAAAGAAGATGCGTAAAGGCCCGATCGGGAGCTTCGTTGTCTCGCTCGATTGCGAGCTTGCTCAGGTCGGCGATAAAAGCATCCGACTGCGGCGGAGTGATGCGACCTTTGCGCTCCGCCATGGCGAGGACATTCGTAATTTCCACGAACCACCAGGCAGGCACAAGCGCCATCTCGGTTGCCAGTCGATTCAGCAAAGCCGTCGTCTTCGGCGTCGCTTCATCATGAAACAGCCAAGCCATAGCGATCGAACAGTCCAGGACAAAAGCGGCGGCACTCATCGGCGACCCTCGCTGATGAGATCTTTGACTCTCAATCCGCCTAAAGATAGGCCACTGGCGAGCTTCCGAATCCGCTCAATGGCGGCGACGCGCTCCTCCAGGCTGGCTTCCTTTTTCACGGGAACGAGCTTGGCTACCGGTGCACCATGTTTGGTAATCGTGATCTCCGCGCCCGCCTCAACCTTTTCCAGCAGTTCGGAGAGATGCGTTTTTGCCTCGTAAGCGCCGACCGTATTGCTGCCGAGTAGTGTGGTCATGATTACGGCTTTTCCTATATACGACTAGTTTACGACTAGTTTAATCTTTCAGGTCGGGGCTGGTCAACGGGATATCAGCAAGAAGTAAACGTATCTGTGTGATTTAGCAGGCGATACTGCAGGGTAAGAAGCGGTTGTGGGGCACCAAACGTCCGCAACTGGAATCGTTCTAGTTTCGGAAAGATCGTCCATAGCCTCTGTCCTTTGAGACCGAAACGAATGGGGTTGAACTACTGCGCCGATGCCGCTTTGGCAAGCACAGCTTTCTCAGGCCATGGCGGTAGGAGCTTTACTAATGCCCAAAGAAATATGAATGGAAGAACGGTCAGTACGATTGCCGGGAGTAAGCCTTCCCTGGTGGCGAAGCCCATCTTGTAGGTCGTATATCCGAGAAAGCTTTTGGAGAAGAGCTGGCCGCCGATGACCACGTTCCAACGCATGGCGAAGATTCCAATCAGCGTCAGGCAGCCGGATAGCACGTAGATTCGCTTACGGGCGAGATCGGTCAGCTTCGCGACTTGCGTTAATCCCAGTAGAACAATCGGAGTCACGGTGCCCAACAGAATCTGCACCACGATATGAGAGAAATATAGCTTGGTGTGGACCATGAAATCCAAGCTACGAAATGATTCATCGGCCTCGTAGATACGGTGAATCAAGTCCAGCATCTCCAGGCTGAAATCGATAATGAAGGTGTAGAACAGATACTTTGCCACGGTATCGACGCAGCGCATGTCAATTGGCTCCCGCCGCATCCAGTTCAGCACCATGTACAGCAGCATGACGACCGCTATGCCCGAGACCATCGCGGAGAACAGGAACACCACCGGCATCAGCGGCGATGACCACCACGGGTTGGCTTTCACCGAGCCAAAGATGAAACCGACGTACCCATGCAGCAGAAAAGCCGAGGGAATGCCGATCAGGGTGATCAGCCATCCGGCGCGTTCGTCGATGTGCAAGGCGTGCGGACTGACATTGGTCGAGCCCAGCGTCAGCATGCGATAAATCAAGCGCCGCCAGCCGGTAGTGGTCTGCGACAGCACGACGATGTCGTGCCGGTAATCCAGCCAGATTTCCAGCACCAGCACCGCCAGCAGGTACCAGAGATAGACGAAGCCGAACATCGCCATGGCGGACGAGACATGCGGCGTCAGATACATTTCGAAAGAGCGCTCGGGATGGCCCAAATGCAATTGCAGCGGCATGGGCGCAACCAGCAGGAAGGCCAGCGCCGTCAGCAGCGCCAAGCGGTACGTAGGCTTCACCGCCTGCACCTGAAAAACCCGCTCCAGCGAAGCCAGGATGAAGGCTCCGGCAACCAACCCGGTGATGAATGGATAAAGCACGATCAGCACGCTCCATTGCAGTTCCACTTCGTTCGGGTACATGAATCCTTCCACTGGAATCTGCACAAGGAGTCTCCTTATCGCACCGAGCCATCCAGGCCGTTATAAAAGCACTTCGAATGCGTTGCCATTTGTGGTTTCAAAACCTGAACGCTATGCGTGCGCAGGAATTCGTGGATCGGGTCCTTCGGGTCCTTCAGATTGGCGAGCTGTCGCGTACCGGTGGGACAGACCTCGCAACATGCCGTAGTCAGGCCCTTGGTGATCCGGTGATAGCAGAGGGTGCACTTGTTTGCCGTGTTGGTCTGCGGATTGATAAATCGACAGCCGTAGGGACAAGCCTGCACGCAGTAGCGGCAACCGAGGCAGTATTTCTGATCGACCAGCACTACTCCATCGGGAGAAATAAAGGTCGCACCCACGGGACAGACCTGGGTGCAGGGCGAATCTGCACAGTGGTTGCAGAGCTTGGGAACGAAGAAATTCTTGCCGCCAGCTTCCTTCGCCGGAGGAAATCCGTTCTTGCCGCCGTCCGGCGAATCGACTTTGGGATATTCCATCTCCCAATCCGCGATGTGGTAGCGCTCCACCCAGGTGCGGTAGTAGCCGTCGGGAACCTGGTTCTCCAGTTGGCAGGCGCGCACGCAACTGCCGCAGCCGATGCACTTGGTGATGTCGATGAGCATCGCCCACCAGTGTTCCGACATGCGTAGTTCGGTGACGCTTCCGGCGTGCCGGCCAGAACGTAATCCCAGGCAATCGCGGCGGCAGGCAGCAGAATGAGCAGTTGGCGGCGGGTCATGTTCATTGCGCGACTCCCACGTTGATCATCGGACTGTGCGGCTGATGGCAGGTGTTGCACGCTGCCCCGCTTGAGTGGTCGGGGGCATTCACCTGAGGAAATTCTTTCGGCTTGGCGAGGTTCTCCTGGTGGCAACGAGCGCAAAGGATCTCGTATCCAACTTCGCCGGCGTCACCGCTGCCGGATCGTCGGCGTGCGCTGCCAGCGGACCGTGACAGGACTCGCAGGCTACGCCCTTGTGTACGCCCTTGCTCTTCACATCCAGTACATCGGTATGACAACCCTCGCAAACCTGATGCCCGGCGTAGTGAACCGGCAGGGCCGCGATCTCACTTATGGCGTTAGCGCGATAATGACCGTAGCGCCCAAAGCTGCGCGGTACCAGCAAACTGCGCAGTACCAGGAAGGCGACGAACCCAACCAGAAAAACCGCCGCCACGCGAAAAAGATGTCCCGTATCTTGGAAAATCTTCATGCCTGTGTTCCACCAGAACCGACTTAGGCGGGCCCTCCCCGGCTTCGCTGCCATCCAGCCTTCGAACAATTCACAAAATGTTCCATTTTGGGATTGATATAAGAGGGAGGTCTCACGCCGCCGTGTTCTAGGTCACGGCTTCACGTGACATCCATCACGTTCGCAAAGGTTCATGGGCAGCAAGCACCTTACGAATTGCCCCACCAGCCTTGTAGTCCTCACAAGCGAGTGAAAGTGGGAATGGGGAGTCCCGGTGCCTTGCAGTATGTTGGGCTACTTCGAATATGCCCGTCGAAATTCCCAGACGAATCCGGCCACAAATATCGCAGTGGTCATAGTCCAAATCAGTGGCTGTTTCACAAACGAAGTCGGGTCCCATCCAGTTGTCTCATCCGCGCCCCGACCGTAAACAAAGTAGAAATAGATGCCCATTAATGATAGGCAGAACTGGACGGCTCTTCCCTTTCCAGAGTAGCAACGTATGGCCGATGGCAGTCGTCTTGTTCAGCGTTCTGGCCTACCTGACGCAGTGTTCGGCCATGCAACAACCTTCAAAAGATGACTGCCTGGCGTGTCATAGCGACAAATCACTGACTACCAAGCGCGGCGGCCGGACCGGTTTCTCTCTACGTCGACCCGAAAAAGTTCGCTGGCTCCGTCCATGGCTCCCTGCAGTGCACTAACTGCCACGCCGACTCGGAGGGCAAAGACCTGCCTCACTCGACTCCTCTTGCCAAGGTCAACTGCGGCTCGTGCCATAGCGACGAGTCCCAACAGCACGCGAAATCCGTTCATGGCAAAGCGGTCGCGCGGCGACCCGCTGGCGCCGCGCTGCGTGAATTGCCACGGCAATCACGACATCCTGCCGGTGAAGGACCCGCGTTCCTCGGTAGCGGCGATCAAGATTCCCTTCTGTGCGGCCAATGTCACCAGGAAGGCACGCCGGTGCAGCTCATGCGGCTGACTTCTTCAGGACTGAGCACGACCGGCAGTTTTCGGGGAGTCTTCGGAAAGATCAAGTCATCGTAGGCGATGTCCCGCCGCTTCAGTGTCTTCTTGTAGAGAAAACGCAGCGCCGACATTCGTCCTTCGACCGTGCCGGGGGCAAGCTTCTTATCGCGGAGTAAGTACGTTTCAAACTGCCGGATCTCGTTGCCGCCCAAGTGCTCAGGTGATTTTCCGAAGTAATCCGCGAACTGTTTGATTGCGAGGATGTAGCCGCGAGTCGTGGCTGGCGAGTAGTTACGGCGCTGGAGTTCGTCCAGCACGCGTTGGCGAAGTGAGGTCACAGAAATCTCCTTTCTCTGTGACCCACACTATGTCACCTACTCCAACCATGCTGGGTCCGCCCTACGCGGTAGCGTCCCCCGCGCCAGCGGGTTAGTTCAAACGCCCAAACCATCGAACTGGCTTCCCCCCGCTCATGTCGAGGATCGGGAACGATAAACACCGCTTCTGGGAATTGTTAGCCAACCGGAAGCGAAGTCCAAAACAACGGTTTGGGTTTGACGGTCTGCCCAACTATCCTTCGATTCCGTGTAATCGCCTGATCGTAAGAGGCGATACTGCGAGTTTCCTGTTCCGCCCGAAATCACCATCTTCTGGGCAAGACAATGTTCCGGCGACAATTGAGTACCGAGGCATCAAACAACACTCGGCCTTATTCATGCTGCTGAGCAAGTTACGGGTCTGCTCTGTCAGAGGTTTTCAAACACCGACGCCGGTGTCAGTCCTTCGGAGGGTGACCTCTTTTCATGACGACCGTAACGGATTCTGAATCAGCACCCGCGCAGCCTCTTCAACCCCGAAGCCGAGCCTTGTCGTACACGCGTTTTTTTCATTAATAGCAATCGTACCCTGCGCTCGTGGCACCTGAACTAGTAGGTAGTCCAGTGTTGTGATGGAGTCTTCCGCAAGCCTTGCCACCAAGAGCCAAGAGTGAGCGGAGGCTCCTCGAATGCGAACCTCCCAGCTGATCTCACGCCTCCTGAGCATCTTAACAGTTGCTACACCCACTCTGTCAGTAGTGTCCGGTTAAAAGTCTAGTAATCGCAATTGGTTATGGTTGTCGCCTCCCTCGGAAGGCGGGTGGTTGAGCGAAAAAGCTTGTTTTATCGGAGTTTTCTCGAACACCGACACGCTGAGAATTTGCAGCATGGTGTAGAGATTCACCGGCAGGTCGAGACGCTTGCGAGCGATGGCGACCAGCAGATAGGAGCAGACGGCGATCCAGACCTGGGTCTTGACAGCGTTTTCTGAAGTTCCGTAGAAGGCCTTGATGCGCAGGTGTTGTTTGATCCATTTGAAGAACAGCTCGACCTGCCAGCGGCGACGATAGAGATCGGCGATGGCGGGCGCGGGCAGAGTGAAATTGTTGCTGAGGAACACCAGGCGCTTGCCGCGCTCGGCGTCCCAGTAGCGGATTCGGCGAAGAGGGGCGGGATGTCCCTTCAAGGAGTAAAACCAGGTCAAGGCGATCGTTTGGTCGCATTGCACGCCGCTGCTTTTGTCGACCGCATGGGACACGAGGCGGCGAAAGCGGAAGTTCTTGCGGGCGCGGGTGATGAAGAAGGCGCCTGCCAGCGTCCAACGGTAAAGCCGCTGAAAATCGAGGTAGCCGCGGTCGATGACGTAGAAGGCGCCGGGCTCTGGGGTCAGTTGATCGAGGATGTTGACGTCGTGCATTTGTGCAGGCGTGATGCGGATAAACGTGGGAATGGGGCCGCGCAGATCGAGCAAGGTGTGCAGCTTGATGGCGTGCTGCGTGGGCTTGTAACGCGCCCAGGGAAACAGTGCCATGCACACATCGATGGTGGTGGAATCGAGGGCATAGAGGGTGTTGTCCAGTTCCATTCCAAGGTCGTCGTGGAGATAAAGGGCCCGCGCTTGGCGGATGAGCAGTTGCGCGAAATCGGCATAGATTCGCCAATCGCGCGACTCGTTGGCGTCGGCCAAGGTGCTGCGCGAGATGGTGCCGCGAATCCCGACATGATACAAACCGGGTTGCTGGGAGCGCAGGCAGGCGACGATATCGCGCAGACTCTCGCGGTAGGTCAGTTGCGCGAACAGCATGCTGAGGAACTGGTCCCAGCAGGAGAACGTGCGCACCCGATGATTGCCGTCGTAGCGGGCCACACACTTGCGAAATTCGTGAAGGGAAAGATGATCGATGAGTTGCGAAAACAAACTCCGGCCACTGTTCATATCGCCTCGCTGGCGATCCAGCAGACCGGAATGGGGTCAGTAATTTCAAATCGATTACGCTCCCAACTCAACCTAAACTGCCGTGCAACATCGGCTTACCGCCGAATACGGGAAACTTAACCGGACACTACTGCCACTCTGTATGTCCCAATGCCCTCAACCCTCAGATGAACACTCAGGTGGTCTTTGTCCACGGAAGCATGGCATCCCAGCGCCTGTAATGCGGAGACAAATTCCGCGCCAACCGCGTTTCGGATGTACCGCAAAAGGTAAGCGTTTTGACCCCCGCGAACAAAGCGGTCACTTGCGCAATATCCTAATAGCCTGTAAACGTTCCCGAGACTGCCAAATCTTCTGACATAGTGACATGAGGACGGGACCTCTGGCGCTGCATCAATGATGTTCTGGTTAAGCTCCCCGTGCTTCTCCCACACTCGGCGTAGGCGTTCCAGCAATTCACGATCAGAAAGGTCTCTTGGGTGGATGAAACGCTGCTGCGCTGCATAAAACATCTGGGGCGACACGATGCTAGGGAAGCAGCCTATCTTGAGAATCCACTGGTCGAAAGGGTTCTGTTTTTCGGGAATGCCTAGTCTCTTGTTGATTCGGTTGTAAACCATCGTGCCCATGTACTTCGGGTGGTGGAGCAGGTCGAGCACAACCGATGAGATCCACTTGCCATACGGCTCTCTGCTGACTCCGCGCTCATTCAGCCGCTGTGCGATTTGCGGTGCTGAGAGTCCCTCATTTACCCACCAATGGAAAATCTCTCGCACTGTCTGCACTTCCTTGGTGGCCCCAAAACATAAACCACACGGTCAGAATCAACGCTCTTGCGCTCTCCGTGTGCCAGAATGCCCTTCACGTTGCCGCTGTGATCAATGAGCAGACGTCGCAAGCCATAACCCGCAGATCCGCCTTGTTTGTACCCGCGATCTGCCATTCGACGTCTGGACTACGGACAGCGGCAAAGAACTTAAATTCCAGTCATTGGGGTTTGCCCGTATCGCGAATGATAACGTCCTTTATCGTTCCCTACTCGGGTCGGCAGGTTTCTGTGACCTGTCCGACATGGGCGTTAGAACTAACCCGCTGGCGCGGGGGACGCTGCCTTGTGTCGCTGGTTGAGATTACTCCTGGAATGAGCCTTGCGCCCGGGGTTGGTAAGCCTTATGATTGGCCGCCATGCAGTCATCGATCATCAGGCGCGAAGGCACAGGTTGAGTGTCCCATTATCAAGGAAAACGCTATTGAAATCCCATAGCTCACCGCGTCCGCCGCAAGCGCCAGCGGCTTCCTTCAAACGCCCTTATCGAAAGCGCCCCGCACTTCGCTCAGACGCTCCCCCCCGCATTTTCACGCCGGGGGCACTTCCGATAAGGCCCTAGCGTTATAAGTCAAGTTGGCGTGCCGTGCCGTCACCGGATGCTGGCCGACTCCCGAGGAACATATTCCATCCGGTTTAGATAGGGTGCGAGTTGGCCTCCCTTGAAAATGTCCTGCTCGACGATCTCAATCTCCTGCTTCATTCGCGGCTGAAGACAGCGTCGATTCGAGTACAACTTTGTGTCCGAGAGCTTCCAGTCTCTTCACCAGTCGCTTGGTGGTGCGAAGCTTGTGGCGTTGGTCGAAGTAGTTTGGACCGAGATCTTCGTATACGGTCCCACGCTGCAGCATGTGATAGCCAGTGTTGAGAATCGTGTGTGCTACGGCAATGACGGCCCGCTTCATTCCGCGTGCAGCGGCCAAGCGACGGAACTGCGCCGCAAGATAAGTGTTCTTTGTTTTTGACGCAGCCCAGGCAGCTTCGCAAAGAGCGTGCCGAGCCCAGCGGTTGCCCTTACGGCTCTTTCCACTCTGACGTTTCCCGGCGCTCTCATGATTGCCTGGGCAAACTCCGACCCAACTGGCTAGATGCGCCGCTGATGGGAACGCTTGCACGTCGGGACCGATCTCAGCTACCAGCGTCCACGCCACCCGGTGCTTGATGCCAGGCATGCTCATCCATGCCTGCAGTGCTTTCTGGAAAGGCTGCATCTGCAACTCGATCTCGGCTTCCAATCGTGCAATCTTGTTCTGGCTGTAACTCAACTCGTCCAGCATCTCGCCCAACAGAAAGCGTTGGTGGGGTAGCAGATAGCCGTCCAACGCCAGTCGCAACGCTGGCAGCTTCTTGCGGAGTTGCATCTTCGCCATATCGGCCAAGCGTTCCGGATTCGATTCTCCTTGTGCCAGGGCATGCAACATGGCGGTGCCACTCACCCCCAGAACGTTGCTTGCCACCGAGCCAAGTTTGATGTTGCATTGTTCCAACAGCTTCTGAATGCGACACGCTATCGAGCACTGGTGCTCGACCAGTTTGATCCGGTAACGGGTGAGGTCTCGTAACAGCCGAAGTTCCGGGGGTGGGACATAGCTGCCTTCCAGTCGCCCATCCTGCAGCAGTTCCGCGATCCGCTCTCCGTCTTTCAGATCAGTCTTCTTGCCGCGCACCGCTTTATAGTGTTCTGGATTGATCAGCACCAGTTGCAGCCCTTCACCCTCCAGAACATTCCACACAGGCACCCAGTAAACCCCGGTCGCTTCCATCGCTACGGCGCTCACCTTGGCCTCTACCAACCATTGCGCCAACTCCCGCAGGTGCTGGGTCATGGTGCCGAATATTCGCTTCTCTTTGCGAGTGCTTCCTGTGATGTCTTCGCGGATTAAACAGGCCGCAATCGTTTGCTTATGAACATCGAGTCCGCAACAGTTGCGATGTACCTTCATGGCAGCTCTCCTTCGCTGCTGCCAAAGACGCCAGTGCTCTAAGATTCTCCCTTTCGCGCTCTCCCGAAGGAGGCGACACTTGATTGTTCCTACGGCGTCCCGCTCAACCTGTTCTACAGGCTCCAACTACCGCACTAATGCCAAAACTCCAAGCTCACTTGGCAGCAGCACCAATATTCTGCCCCACTTACGATCCCATTTTCATCCTTGATTGTGACGGGAAACCGTCATGCTGACCCTGTTCTCGCCAGCAAAGCTGCGGACAGCCAGCTGCCGGGTTGCTCATGATCCGGGAGCACCCCGGATAGAACACATATACGAGATGCCGACTGCACGTCCAAGTGACTTCCCCGAAGCAGAATTCTGAGTCGCGATAGCTGTACCGGTTTGTGTGTATTGAATGATTTCGCGACCTACGAAATCCCACTCCAGCGGCAGCTTCGCCTTGTCACTCCGCCCCGGAACTCACATCACTGACAGCTGTCCATGAAAATTGTGGAATTGGGCAGGGGGTAGAGATTTCTGGGTCTTTTTTTCAGCCACGCCATCGCTCCCGCATGGTGTGAAGTAAGACCTTGGATCTAACTTCTCTCCCTTTTCGCATCGACCGAACTCATATGAGCAGGCCGCGACCTAACGGTTCATTCGGATTCGTGCCGCCACAAGCCCGGTGCGGGAGGATGCCCTCCACACCGATCCTCGCCGGGCTCATGTGGGTGGCCGCCCCTGTTGGCGTCCTAGGGTTCGCGGCCTTGCTGCTATGGCTGTCGGGCAATTGGCGCTGGGTGGAGGGCTGGATCTTCGGTGTCTGGTGGGTATCGTTCGTTGCTGCTCTTTATTTGTGGCTTCGCTTCAGGGACCCTGAGCTGCTGGCCGAGCGCATGCGCATGCCCGGCAGCGGCGATGAATCGCGCTGCGCTATGGCTATCCTCTTCGCGACAAAACTGTGCTTCATGGCCTCGCTGTTTGTGTCGGCGCTGGATGTGCGTTTCAGTTGGATACCCCGTCTACCGTTGTGGAGCGAAGTGTGCGGCGGCATCCTGCTCGTCGCCGGCAGTTTCCCGTTCTTCCGCGCGTTCACCGATAACACGTATGCGTCGCAGTTGGTGCGTATTCAGAGCGAGCGCGGCCAGCATGTCATCGACACGGGCGTCTATGGCTTTGTTCGCCACCCCATGTATCTTGGGGGAAGTCTAATGTTCGTTGGCGGCCCGCTGCTACTCGGCTCCGTTTGTGGCCTTCTCGCAGGCCTAGCCGCGGTTGGGTTTCTCATCCTGCGCATCTTGGGGGAGGAGAAGCTGTTGGCGCGCGATCTGGAAGGCTACCGGGCCTATTGCGAGAAAGTGCGCTACCGCCTTATCCCACACATCTGGTGAGCACCTGTCAGATGGCTGGTTTTCCTCACTGGGCTCCTCCTCCTTACATCCAGAGAACCCACCCGCTCAGGGTTTTTCCGTTTGCACGAAGCCCTGAACTCAATGGAGGCTTTCCTGCCTGCTACCGCTTGAGTCGAACCGCCGTTTGGGGCTTAGACCAATGGGGGACTTTGCTGCCGGAGTGCGCGTATCATTGGCTCGGAGCTGCTTCCGTGAGGACTCTGAAGGTTTCACTATTGGCGAGCGCGATTGGCACGGCGGCTTGGCTCCTCGGGTTCACTCACAAAATATGGCCTGCACACCCGCAATGGGCTGTTTTCTTCATCACGCTAGGCGCAATGGCGGTGCTGACATAAGTTTTCCGTGAGGCCGAGAACTAGCTACAATGACGTGTGCGCCCAACCCAGTCGAATTGACCCACTCCCGGTTCTTGACTCGGGGAAGCACCATCTAAAGGTGTCATGATGAGTTCGATGCCCGACTACGCAACGAGCGTGAAATATCCTGCCTGTGGGGCGGGGCCCGGTGCCCCCTGCATCACGATTAGCGGTCAGCAAATGCCAGAGGCGCATGCGAAGCGTAAGGAATCGGCGATGGCGGCTGGAAAGAAGTCAACGGATTCTCCCGAATAAGCCAATATTGCAAACAAACCTGCTATCCCCAGCAGCAAAAGCACTACTGCAGCGACTCGGGCTCTCAGCGGGGTGTATTGTTCTTCCAGAGATGTGCGATATAGCTGAGGCCAGACGATTCCACAAATCCCGCCTAGAACTGCCAAGCTGGATATGAGCAATGCGAGTGCGCGCTCCATGTCTGTCCTGGGTTATCGGGCGACCTCCGCAATCTTTTCCAGAATCGCTAATTCTTCGCTTTTGGCTTCTCGAATGCGCTTGCGCGCCTCGCTGTCTCGCACGGGTTCAGGCGCAGATACCTCGAGAAACTCTATTTGCAGACGGACCGCATCGAGCATTTTCTCCAATTCGGCAATCTGGTTATTCGCAATCATGGAATAAGCTTATACCCATCGTTGATCGCTCGTACTGGCAGGACTTCAGGATTGTAGGCGAGGTCACCGTTTCGTCCGGCTTGCTAGCAGATCGTTCCTCCGGGGGCTGGTCGCCTGCCAGAACGGAGTCTGCGCCGCCGACGTGCCCATTGAGCCGTTCCTTGCTTAGACGTAAGAGCGCCAGCGCGATCATTACGTACCAAACCTGCATGCCCACGACCGAGGAAATAGAGATGAAAATCCCGACCCTGGGCACGTACATCCCTAAACCAAGGGCGCCCGCCACGACTCCCACATGCCCGCAGACCTTGCTGAAGATCGGACTACGTAGCATCACCCAACCGACCAGCATCATGCCTATCGATCCAACGACATTACCGACCTGAAAGGGGGTCCCCATCCAAGACGCAAGAACGGCTTGCCCGGCGGCCAGAAACCCCTCTCGTTCCACCCCGGTGGCGGCCGCCGCATACTGCTGGCTGAGGTACAGCATGTTGAGTGCGGGTGTCGCGATGAGGAAGCAGAGAATGGATGCCACAGAGAAGGCAGTGGCAAGCAGCATGAGCGATTCGTGCACCCGGCGCAGGCTAAGGTAAAGCGCAAGACAGATCGGGACGGCCAGAACTTCGTCCACGATGATTAAGAAATCGAGACTGATCAGTCCAATGAAAGGGCGCGATCGCAGTAGAGCAAAATGTGCGGCCACAGTTGAGGGCGGAGGCCACACAAAGAAAGCAATGATCTGAAACAGGAACAGAACAACGGTGACCAGTCCAGCTACGGCTCCGGTTCGGTAGAGGTAATACCAGCGGACTTCGTTGGCATCATACCCTGTCGCAGCGAATGGAGTCGCTTGAGACATGCGGTTCTCCTCGGAAAAGGACGGCAGGAAAAGCGATCCTCGACATATCTCGAAACAGTTCGAACCTAGGGTGCGTATGGCTGCGCCAGCAGTTCAGCTTTATTGACGCCGTTCTTTGCCGCCAGTCTCTTGAAGCCAAGGGCACCCATCCATACGTAGAGCCGGCTCCAGAGCGCAAAGGGGATGGGGTTTTTCATAACAATCTTCATAGCCTCGGCCGGTATGGGTAAACCCTCAGAAAGTGAGCTTGCGGCCATCTCCAAAGCTGCGATCACATTTCGAACCGGCGCTCCTTGACGTTTCGGCTCAGTGAGGGGTTGCCCCCCGATCATTCCTCCTGCAGCGAAGGCGAGACCGCCGGCCCACTTGAAGCGGCTTTGCCCAGCGAACTCACTGCATATCGCTAACGCGAGTGAGTTCTGGAACGTCTCAGGAAAGCCAGAGTTTACGATCGTCGCCAACCGTCTAGGGATCGATTCGTTGCGTGTCTTTCGGTGGGCTGCGATAACGGACAGCGCTTTGGTCATCAGATAGGGCAGTGCATCGACATAAAGAGGGAACACTAACAACACCAACCTGGAGCGCTCAACCGCCAAGAGTAATTCACTTTCACCTTCTGGTCGATTCAGGCTCGCACGTAGGATCAGCGATTCGGTCTCCCATCCCCGCCTTGCGAGGCAATCGAGGAGGAAGCCTCCCAGCGCGCTCGATGTGCTTGCCTCTTTCGTTTTTGGACTACCGATAATGAGCAACGCCCGCTGTACGCTGCCCGGTTCGACGGTTGCGTCGCCACATATGACCTCGGGCATCAGCGATGCGGCCAATTCACCGAAAGGCAAGGAGTCGGATCGGCTCAGGAGCGCTTCGAAGCGGCGCTGAAGCGCATCTCTGCCCTCCGATGCGAGAACGACTTCCGCCGCGTAGTTGGGAGGATGAAAATTGATCGCATTCCGTCCGGCAAGCGTCTTGAAGATATGCGCCTCAACCGGATTGGGGCTGCGCTGAACTCCCACCATCACGAGCCGTGGCGGCTTCGTGTAGCGCGGCGGATGGTGCGTTTCCCCGTGATCCATCTGGAAAAAAGGGGAGGCAAGTGGAACGAACCGGTCCACCATCTTCTTCAACTCCGGCGAGTAACCCCCGAAGGTCACAGGGGTGGAGAGAACGGTGACATCACTTCGAACGATAGCTTTGGCAATGTCGCGACCAGCATCTGCTTCCACGCACAGACCGGGAGTCTTCAGCCAGCAGCCAAAACAACCGAGACAGTGAGCCAGCTTCATCTCACGCAGAGGAAATGTTAAGAGTTCAGCCCCCGCTGCTTTGAGCACCTGAGACAGCACGTCCAGTACTGGCGCCAGATCTTTGTCGCCAATTCCGGCGCCATCGAGGATTACAACATTCTTGCCCAGCATGTGATTCCCTGGTTTGTAAGACTCCTCAGGTGTTCGGCTGCAATCGGCACGTGCGCTCCGATCCCCTTGTTGATGCCAAACTGGTAGCCCTGCCAGTGCCTCTATTCACAGTTCGCTGTGTGTGCTGGAATCAGACTAAGCGCGATTTAGCGGGCTCCGCAAGGACATGCAGGCCCCTTCCCGTTTAATTAATCTCGCCGTCGGGATACAACGCTGTGTCGGCGCTACCGCGCCTCAGGATTGCTAGAACGTTTTCAAGAACACATTCCCCCAACTAAACCGGGCGATGAGATCCCGACCTGGGATATTAAAATTGCAGGGCGAGATGCCCGGTGGTATGGTCCGACCTGTGTTACCCAGCCTATTGATCATCGCTTGTTGGGTTCTGCTCATCCTGTATTGGAACATCAGCGCCCACTCTATCAAGGCCGCTGCGGAACGCCAATACTGGCGCAGCAGGTTGGCCAGGGTGCCAGTGTGGCTGGGCTACATCCTGTTCGTTGTGGCAGGGGCGCATCCGTTTGGCATGGTGCTGATACCGCATACAGCCATCGCGGAGTATCTGGGGGTTGCGGTTTGTGCGTTGGGACTATTTGCGGCGATCTGGTCGCGCAAAACGCTAGGAAACGATTGGAGCAGAGATGTCGAGTTTAAGCAGGAGCACAAACTTGTGGAACGGGGGCCTTATAGGTTCGTGCGTCATCCGATTTATACCAGCCATCTGCTCATGGGTCTGGGAACTGCCATTGCCTCCGGCCTGCTGGTTGCCTTCGCCGGGCTAGGGTTTTTCTTCATTGGCTTTTGGATAAAACTAAAACAGGAAGAAGCTCTGCTCCTGAGACATTTTCCGGATGAATATCCCGCCTATAAAGTTCGTGTGAAGGCCCTTGTCCCCTTTGTGTTTTAGACTACGGGCAATCTGCAAGCAGTTTCTACATGCCGGCCAAAAAGAACTTGCCCAGAAACCGGCGTGGGGGAGATTACTCCGTGAAGCCGGCCAGCATCCGGTGACGGCACGCCAACTTGACGTATAACGCCCGTTCCGCTCTCTTGCCTGAACGCGTACCCAGGGGCCGAGCACAAGGAAGCGTAGCCAACTATGCGTCCCCGTGGCAGCGAACGAAAGTACGTCAACGCTATCCGAACAAGGCCGCATCTAAGTCCCTGTTTTGGCAGAGCACGCGCTGCGAAAAGTGCCGTTCCAATTGACCGTGGGAGACAAGGAAGTGGAGTCCGGCCAGTTCAACGTGCGCGTTAGCGGCCCGGAGAAGGCCGAAGACTCCGTCGCGGTGGACGCTTTTGTTAATCGCGTGAAGAAGCTGACCCAGAAGAAAAGCACGGATTTGACGCAACAGCCAACGTAATACCTTAATGATAAACTTTTTGCACTTAAGGCTGTTCGATTTTTTGACCTTGCCCCGTCTGTGCACGATGCGACATAATCGCACTCCGCTATGGCGACGACAAGTTGGGATGCAACAGCTCGGGCGTCCGAAAAGGCCAACGAAGACGGATCGAAGGCCGGTGCTGCGTTGCTCGCAGTGGTATATGCCACGGGCCTCGTCACGACCAACGTCTTCCTCTATGGCCACGGTATAAGTGACTTCTCCGTCTTGAAGCCGAGGGCTATATTCACTGGAGCCATAGTCCTGTGCAGCCTAGCACTCTTTGCGTTCATGCCAACGCTGATAATCTCTAATGTTGCAAAGAACCGCGGGGTTTCAAAGGCATGGAGCCCATACGACTTCCTCCCATTAGTGGGTAAACTCTTAACTCCTTTGGTAATCGGTGTGGCTGTTTGTTGGGTCATCCGAGGTATGCGCGTTGATTATGCGGTCGGGAAGTATTGGCTTAGCTCGCGCGATCGTCTATTTTACAGCTTCCTTGCTGCGCTGCAGTTCTATTTTGCCGCAACTATATCTGCAGTTCTTACTGTTCAAAGCGTCCGCTCCTACCGATTTGCCGTTGACAAGTCTAGCTTTTCCGGAATGGCGAATCGATGGGCGCTGTTCACGTTTTGGGGAACAGCGCTACTCTTGGCAGTCTTATGGTACATAGCGGTATTTGCGGGATTCGCTTACATAGTTATCCCACAACAGTTTGGCGGTGGCCGACCCGAATCGTTTCGTCTCAAGATAAAACAAGACTCAGTACCTGACGTAAAGGGCCTCGGTATAAAGTTCCTGAAGGGCACCAACATCACCGAGCCTCTTGATGTCATCCATGAATCCGACGATTTCATCAGCGTCGTGATCGCTTATCCATTCGGTGCCCAAGGCGGGGAATTTGAAGCGTCGATACCAACTACCCTGAGGCTCGAAAAAAACCTCGTGGAGGCCTCGATCGTCGACTATTTTGATCTCGGCGCAGCCTTGACAGGCTCGGACAGCTCGGGCGTGCCCATTCCTCCGCAGGAGCACTAGGGCCGGTAGCCCACATATCCCGTGGCCCACAATTAACTGATGCTGGCAGTGTGGTTTTCGTCAACGGTCCAGCGCGCTCAGCGCCTCAAGCGCCATGCGCCACAATTGCAGATGCGCCCGTGCGATTGACCTCAGTTACCTGGGAGACGCATACACACCTTGCTTTTGGTTATTCGGCGTCAAGTTGACGAGAAACGCTAGGGCCTTATCGGAAGTGCCCCGGCGTGAAAATGCGGGGGGAGCGTCTGAGCGAAGTGCGGGGCGCTTTCGATAAGGGCGTTTGAAGGAAGCCGCTGGCGCTTGCGGCGGACGCGGTCAGTTATGGGATTTCAATAGCGTTTTCCTTGATAATGGGACACTCAACCTGTGCCTTCGCGCCTGATGATCGATGACCGCATGGCGGCCAATCATAAGGCTTACCAACCCCGGGCGCAAGGCTCATTCCAGGAGTAATCTCAACCAGCGACACAAGGCAGCGTCCGCCGCGCCAGCGGGTTAGTTCTAACGCCCTATCCGTTGAGGTGGCGGTCTGCTACATAGTGTCTTGTTGGTCTGCAACTCGGAAACCGGCTTTTTCCGCCAGTCTTAAGATAGCGGGTGGGAAATCGCCATGTCGCAAGTAATCGGGGGCAGAATCCCGGTCTGGCCGGTCGTCCCCCTAAAGTTCGCACCTATCACCTAAGAGTCGGATGAATCTGCCATCACCACGGCGTAGCATGGGCGCATGCCCGCAGAAGCCCCCATCCGATGCCCGGTTTGTTGGGATGATCACATTGAACCAATGACGGGTGTTTGCCTCTCGGCTACCATCAACGGCGTGATGTCAGCGACGAACGGAGTTCACGCCTACCACTGCGGGAACTGGCACGTATTCACGATCATGGTGCAGACCGGCGCTTCCCAGTCTTGAGAACTCCATCAAAGCGGACCTCGATTGCCCACCCCATGAATGAGTAGGCAGCAGCTGCTCGGATTACTGTCGTAATATCGCCATATCGCAAGTTACGGAGCCGGGTGTCTCGTGTCGGGGCGTAACTTGTGCAACCGCCTGTTCTCGTCAGTTGTCAGCTTGCAGTCGGTCCTGAGGGGCTTGATTGCAATCGCTATAAGAGTGGCTGAAGCTCAAGACTTCAGCACCAGATCACCAGCCGTTACGTGGGCGTGAAGTCGATACTTGCCCGTACCAACCTTGTGTACAGAATTGCCGAGCCAACCCTTTGGATCGCCGAACTGACTCCCGCTGATGTCGCCGAACCTCACGGAGAGATCGACCCGAGAATATTGTTCCGGTTCGCCCACTCCAATGGTCAGGTCTCCACCAGTAAGTTCAAGATCCTTGTCGCCCGCCACGCCCTCCACCGATAGGTCGCCGCCACGCATCCGCGTGTACAGGTTTGTCGATCTGGGGATTTCGATCGTCACTTGCAATTCGTTCTTCGGTACATGCGAAAGTTTCAGATCGACGGCCCCACCCGAGCGCTTCAGCTGAATCTTGATATGCTTTGCCTGCTCCACGTGCTTGCCTTCGACGCGAACGGAAATCTTCTCCGAGTCGCTGCCTACGACACGGAAGTCTCCCTCGCGCAGGTACAAACGAAGGTTCGTACCCGTGGTCAGGTTCGTCTCAAATTGATGTTGCGGATTTGTGGTCTCTTGTGCGGTCTGGCACAATCCCACTGACGTGAACAGCAGAGAGATCGCCAGAAGCCGAAACGGGTTATTCATAAAATACCCCCACCGCCGAAGAATACGCAATAAACGACCCACGGTTCCCCTTTTTTCACGGAAACGATTCCGCGCAGGCCACCGTCATGATGATCCGCACGATTGCTGTTGTAACATCGCCATCTGATCGGTAATCCCCTTGGTTCGCCGCCTCGGATAGGCTACGACATGGCCTGTTCCCACTCGCTACCGAAAATATTCAATGCTCTTGATAAAGCCTTCCAAGAGGATTCATTCGCGGGCTCGCGAATGAGTTGTGACGCTGGCAGCCGACATTTTGGTCGACTCTGACTTCTGGTGGTACAGGCGGCGCACGAGGCGGGTGATTGGGCCTCGGACGAGTACGTAGGGTACAACGGCGCATACCACAGCTACGACCAGGAGCTGACCGATATGGAAAGACCGCAAGACCCACACCTGATAAATGGTGTCGAGCACGATGGCGACGAGGAATATTCGCCCGATGTCTTTGTAGCTGGCTTACATCTCCGTGACACCCAATTGGGGATCACTGAGTGTGATTGCCAGTTATCATTATTCCCAACCAAATGAGCCATCGAAGTCGCTCACCCGGCATCGCCGCCCTCGCACTCTTTTTCGCGTTCGGCACGATTATGAGCGGCCTTGCGGCATTGATGCTGCTTTTCCCCGGAAGCGCACTAGGGCCGCTATGGCGGCTGAATCCTCGTGCCCGCGAAGGTTTCGTGGCGATGGGCTCGTGGGCCGTGCTCCTGATGGCTGTGGTCTGCCTGGCCTGCGGCTCGGCGGCCTTCGGCCTGCTGCGCCGCAAGCGCTGGGGCTATCGGACGGCGCTCATCATTCTCAGCGTTAACCTCGCGGGCGATACGACAAATGCCGTGGCCGCACATGACTGGCGCACGCTGATCGGTCTGCCCATCGGCGGCTTCATGATTGCATATCTGCTAAGAGAGCGGCGCATGTTTGATAGTTGAGGCGAGCCAGCCTTGTCAGAAAGCAAAGATTGGTTGTGTAATGTGTTCTCGCCAACTAGCCGTGCCGAAAGGTGATAGCCCGGCCACGCACATCACGGCTAATGCTTCCCGCAGGAATGAACACGGAGACCACGCTCGCTCGGTCTCGCAATTTGACCGGCGAGTTCGTGCCCTGGTCGCGTCCAAGGCGAAGCCCGCCCCATAATGAACCGCCGGATGTTTAGCTTGTCTTGCCGTACTCCCTGACCGCTTTTTCGATTCCCGGAGCCGCATTCGCCAAATCCTGCGCATTCATCGCCGGGGAAAGCCATACCCTAGCATTGAAGGCAAGAAAGAACGGCTCGGCGACTGCCGGGATATGCGAAGGATCTGGAAGGTCGAAGACAATAAATCCACCCCGTTCGCCGCTCGGTGTGGCGGTGAAATATGCAGCCTCAGCCTTCATCGCCTGTAGGATCTTCTGCATGGACGTCCCCAGGGTATCGGCCCGAGCTGCCGCATTTCCGGCGGCCGCCGGAATGGATATCCGCATCAGTGTTCGCATAGCAAATCGCTCTCCCTAAGCGCGGTGGAAATGCTAGCATGCCGGACCGGGGAGGTGGAACACGTTCGAGAATCGCGTGACCATTCCATCCGATTTCACCTGGTCGATTTCGCGACTCGAATCTGTTGCTGTGGATGCACGCAGCTTCGAATCGACCGACGATTAGAGATGGCGAGAATGTATGGTCCGCCGCCGGACTGCAAGAGTTGAGTAGGCGGGCGAAGGGTCAGTCTGCGTAAATGTATCCGGCCTTTAGTTGGAGATGCTTCTCCGGGCCACGATGATGATGCGCACGTGCCGGTCCTGATAAATCGCTCGGTTACGGGGAACCAACTCGCACAGCCAGGTTCTCCGGCACGTCGTTTGACTGTTCTCTCGTCCGTTCTCTGCTCCGCAGACTCTGATGAGCTTAGTAGCCGTCGAGGCGGTGGAAAAGTGGAAAGCGGTGTTGGCTTTCCAAGCGCAGCGTCTTTTCCACGGCCCGCTTTACGCCGTGATTACAGGCTGATGTTGATAAACTTCGCCGCTGGATAGCACCGCCCATGCGATCCGTGCCAGCTTGTTAGCGATGGCGACGATGACCTTGTTGCGTGGGGCCCGTGCTTCGAGTTGATGTGCCCATCGTCCCAAGCCGCCGGTGTCGTACTTCACCCGATACAACACAGCGCGTGCGCCATGGATAAACAGGCGGCGCAGATATTCGTTGCCCCGCTTGCTGATGCCAAACAGTCTGGCCTTGCCGCCAGTTGAGCGTTGCTTGGGAACCAGACCGAGCCAGGCGGCAAAGTCGCGCCCCTTGCGGAAGGCGGCGCCGTTACCGATGGCGGCAACCATTGCGGTGGAGGCCAGCGGCCCCACGCCGGGGATCTTTCGCAGGCGCTGGCAGCTGGCATCCGCACTGGCGATGCGCTCGATCTCGGCGTCGGCGCCGTCAATGTCGGCCTCCAGTTGCTTCCACTCTTGCCACACCCCTTCCAGCAGCCGGCGCATGCGTGGTGAGAGGTTCGCCTCGGCATCTTCCAGCAACGCCACCATGTTGTTGCGCAGGTTCGCCGGTCGCTTAGGGAAGGTGATGCCACGCTCGATGAGGAAGCCTCGGATCTGGTTAATCACCGCGGTGCGGCGCTGTACCAGCCGATCGCGCACCCGGTGCAGAGCTTGCAGGTCGAGCTGTTCGTCGGTCTTGATGGGAACAAACCGCATATTCTGCCGCGCCACCGCTTCGGCGATAGCCTCGGCGTCCAGGAAGTCGTTCTTGTTCGACTTGAGATAGGGCTTCACGAACTGTGCCGGGATTAAGCGCACATCATGCCCCTGGCTACGAATAGCCGCCGCGATAAAGTGCGCTCCCGAACACGCCTCCATCCCAATTAGGCTGGCCGGCAGGTTCGCCGTGTAGGCTAGCAACTGCTGGCGGGAAAACTTCTTGCGAGCTAGCACCTTGCTCTGCTCGCCGAGTGTGACCAGATGAAACGTGGTCTTGCCGAGATCGATGCCGATAGATGTGATGTGCATGCGATGATCCTCCGTATATGCTGCCGAACAACGATGTTACTCAGCGGCGGACCATCTCATTAATCGCCATATCGCAAGTAATCCGGCTGGAACCCCGGTTTCGGGGTCGCTTATGATAATGCCTGTTCACGTCAACGATCAATGGAGTAGCGCAGATGCGGTCGAAAGTTTTGCGGGTGTCGGTCTGTCTTGCGCTTGTGTTGCTTGCAGTTACGCCAACAGCGTTCGCCCAAAGCTGGACGTCCTCAATAATCCCTCCTGAAGTACGGAGTAAATGGTGCCGCGACGTAGGAGCGCCCATCGGCTCCCCTCCTCTGCCGCCTAGTCCATATAAAGTCGGCTCCAACGCATTGCCATTCTGCAGTTTGGGCATACGCGGTATCACACCTCCTGAGATTTTGAAGCAGACTGAGCCGGTGTACACCGATCTTGGGCCGGAGAACTATGACCCTGCAGTGGTCTTGGGTGTCTTTGTAGGCACGGAAGGCCAACCTCTAAGCATCAGTGTTGCACGGGCGGCGGGCTATGGACTGGATGAAGCAGCCATCGACGAAGTTAAGAAATGGCGATGGCAACCAGCAGTGAAAGACGGCGGTCCTGTGGCCGTGCAGATTCCAGTTCAAGTGAAGTTCCAGCACGCTAAGCCCTCAGCCAAGCCTTAATGTTTTAGGGGCTTGTCTCGGTCGCGAGTCGTTGGCGTAATATCGCCATTGCACTCATTGACCCTGCCGGTGGCGATATACCCGTAGAATATGGCCCGGTATGGAAATCGACCTGCATGGCTATCATCCACGTGACATCGTCTGGAGCGGCACGCTTGAAAAGATCGTCCAGCAGGTTTGGGAAATGGGAGAGTCCCATTTGTGCATCATCCACGGTCATGGTCGGAATCGAGGAATCTCCCCCGGCTTCGTTAACACCAATACCGGATACTTCGGCCTTGAGATACGCCGTGCCCTTCGCCAAGACACCGGATTGCGACGATGGATTTTGCATACAACGCTGGACTGCGAGTATCCGGGATGCACAAGGGTTAAACTGCGACCTAATAAAGCACCCACCCGAACGGAATTCGATGTCGATGTCTTGCCCGAACCCAGCCTCGTGCGCAGGTGAACACGCTGTTTGAAAACCCTCACCTGGCATTGCACCGTAAGTTGCTAGAAACAGGCGGTCCAAAGCCGATGAAAAACGCTGTTTGAAACCTAATGTTTCCTAACGACGCGGAGCTGGGGAGTAGTTGGTTCCTAACGCCTGCGTGGACTGGGGATGGACGCAGGAGCTCTCCTGGGCGGAGACTCAAGATCGGCAAGATGAAGTCGTCACAACTGCGAAGCTCAGCCCAACGCCCCATGTGGTTTGCTCACGGAGATATAGAACGAGGGGCCAACACCCAATGCTACGTTATGTGGCGTTCGTGGACTACTGAGAACATGGGGAAGAGATTTGGACTTTGGACTAGCGTCTATTTGGATACTGGGGCTCCGCACCGTCTGGCGAAAGCGCGTGAGCAACTGCTTCGTCGGGGTGAATCCGACTGTCGCCACAATGATTGCATGTCAACCTTAGGGGCAATGGGCGACAACTGGCTGCAACCTGTTCCAGTCGCTCAACCTCATACGTCGTGAGTACGTTGAACTTGCCGCAGGTAGGACTAACGCAGAAAAGGCCGACATACTTGGTAATCACGTGACGCGATCTCCTTTGCGCCAATTGTTCTATACCAGGCAAGCGACAGCAAGCGCGTTATGGGCGCATGGGATGGATTGATCTGAAATTCAAAGAGCTAGCAGGCTGCTGAAAAAGGAACCAAGCTAGTAATTTCCAGCATTCCGACGATGGCCTCGTCCCGTGCCGATATCCGGCCCATGTCACCCAGCAATGTGTTGGAAATCACTGACAGATGTTCGCCCGGGAGAGTGGAATTCTGACAAATGTCTGGGGGGATGACTCCTCGACCTTGCTCTCGGGTGGGATTGAATGAATTGCTTCTCGCGGAAGCATGATACGTGGAGGGGACAAACTCATGAATGACGGAGAATCACGTTTCCATCTGCTCGCTGTGTGCAACACGCTGCGAGATCACCTGAAACAAACAGAGAAACTTACTTCTGCGGTTGAGATGCTGCTAACACGTGATCCTGAGCTAAGGGCGCGTTACGAGGCGGAGCAGAAGAAAGAACGCGGCGTGGAAGATCAAGGCAGCGGTATCGAGCCTGTAACCACCGCCGGTATTCTGCATCGACTTCACCAAGAAATTCAGGCGTTAGGTGGTGAGGATCAGCTGTCGCTGTAAGTGGGTGAGGTCCCTTTCCCTCTCCATGTTTGGGTAGCTGCCGCACCCCTTCCCGGATTACTTAACCTCGCGATGTAGGAGGTAAAGCAAATGCATCGCAAAGCACAATCTCACAATTCACTCTTCGGGATCGCCTGGAATTCAGTTCTGGCGCTCATGCTTGTGCTGCTGGTCCTGATGGTCGTTGTCCTGTTCATAGTTCTTGCTGCTCAGCCAGCGCAGGGGCAGACGTACACGGTAATCCACAACTTCGCTTTCGGTCTGGACGGCGCAAATCCAAAAGCTGGGTTGACGATGGATGCCGCGGGAAATCTTTATGGAACAACAATCCTAGGCGGTGCCGGTTACGTCGGCACCGTGTTTCAGCTGAACGCTCCGCTTCTGGCTTGGCGGCTCGCGTCGCAGATCGGCTCTGGGATGTGAGTGATCTTGTGGCCCTCTGGGAACAGTATGAGCGGAGGGCGGAAAGAGCGGCGTAATATGCCGAGTCAGATCATTACGTGCAAATGCGGATTGAAGTGGAGCTTGCGAAGGGTAAAGACTATCGCCCGCGACAGCGATTCGGCTAACTGCACTTGCGGTCGTGAGTTGATCAGGTGGAACGGCGGGCACATGTGGATTCGCGACGATAAACCAATTGAAGATTCAAAGTAGCCCACTACCCGACTCTCTGAGCACCGCTCCATCTACCGACAAGCAGAATGGGCCGTCCAAAGCGATACGCCGTACGAGTCGGCCAGTTCGCGGAGGCTTTTTCCAGTGCGATGTTCCTTGCGGATACGAGTGCCCTCTTCGAGCGTGAGCATTCGAATAGGAGGACGACCGATTCGCTTGCCATTTCGTCGCGCCTCCGCAAGTCCCGCCTTGACCCGTTCCCCGATGAGTGCGCGCTCGAACTGCGCGATCGCACCGAATATCTGGAACACCAGCTCGCCGGAAGGAAGTGATGTGTCGATGGCCTCAGTCGCTGAGCCGAAGTCGATTCCGAACTTCCGGAAAAGTTCGAGCGCCGACACGAGTTGCCGCAGCGACCGAGCGAACCGGTCAAACTTCCAGACGAGCACAACGTCGAACTTCCGCTTCCGTGTATCGCGCAGTAGCTCATCGAGGGCAGGCCGCTTCTCCGCCGCGCCTGAAAAGCCGTGGTCGGTGTAGACCCGCTGCACCGTCCAGCGCCGGTGCTTCGCATACTGTCGCAGTTCATGCTCTTGGGTCTTCGTAGATTGGTCATCCGTGGAAACGCGGGTGTAAATCGCTACTCGGGTTTGCTTCACGCTGTACTCACCTCTTCAAGCAGGTTTCTTCGCTTGCTTCTTGCCGCCGCCTTTCGGACGCCCGCCCAATTTGGCCCACTCGCGCAACTGCTCCTTGGAGTGATTCCTAGCGCGAGCCTTGCCCCCCATCGCCCCGGTCTTGCGAAAGTATGCCATCACGTCGTCGGGGATTCGGAGCTTATTCACATAGGCATTATAAACTTAGGCCTAAGTTTGTACAAACCAGGCTCAGCATCGTCGGACAATGTGGGATTGGGCCGAAGAGCGCCCGTAGGACGCGTCGTGGCGCGCATGGCGTGCGATTTGGCGCGTCCTCCGTGCAGTGGGCAGTGGATGTACCACGCAGCTCGTGGAAACGCTTGGAAACGCATTCCAGAGCAAATTTGCGTATTTGCACAATTATGGGTGCAGTTTGCTCGTCGGCAGAACGTTTCCGGTCGCTCCCGCCTCGGGATTACTTGCGATAATGCCTGTTATCAGCAGTTATCCTCTAAGCGAATCGTTGGACTAAACTTAGCCGGTGAGGAAGCAGGCCAGCACCTTAGCTTTGGTTCTAGTCGCAGCCAGTCTTTGCGCCGCACAAACGCAGGGGCCGGAGGCGCAGTCCAAGGTCGATGCTGCACCCGAACAGATCGCAACGCAAGCGGCGAACTCCACGCCCGGAATTCCCACGTTCTACGCCCACGCACGGCAGGTCATTATTGAAGCCGACGTATGGGACAAGGCCGTGAAAAAGGGCGATCAATCCTGGATCAGCGACGAGCCCCTGGATACGGTGCTGAAAGATACCCTGAGGAAGCTACCACCAGCAGCGCGGGGCCTAACGGCAAAAGACTTTCACGTCTTCGACAATGGCGCTGAGCAGACCATTAATTATCTTAAAGAGGCTGATTTCCCTGCAGTTAATATGACGAATCAGTGGGTCTTTTCACCGACGGTGGTCGGCACCTGGGGCCATTTCCAGCCTAACCACAGCGTCGATCCCCCCTCTGCGAAGTACCTGATTGGCTATGTTCCTGCCTCTATCCAACCAGGACAGTGCCGAAACGTGAAGGTGGTTGTCGAAGACCGTACAACGGAGACTAGCCGGTCTGAGTATTGCTATTCCTCTCGGAATGACATCGATGTGATTGCGGGAACGAAATTGGGTGAGAAAATGCGTGACTTCGCATCTTCTCCCTCTCGCGGATCGTTCAGGATGTCCGTCCTGGCGTTTACCTTTTGGTCATCGGGAGTCTTAGGTCTTACGACGGAAGGCCCAAGCGGTGGGACCGTAACCACGCCAGGAAATGACTTCACATATGTCGTCGAGGTACACGATTCTAAGGCGCCGGCAACGGTGCAGATTAGCCTGGGCTTCGATCTCCCCGAAAGGGATTGGTCTCCTTGCCAAGAAAGCGATGCCATCTACGTCCTGGGAATCGTGAAGAAAACGAATGGCCAGCCTGCGGGCCAGTTTGCCGACACGTACAGTTGCCTAGGTTCGCAAAAGTATTACCCGGGATCGGAGAAGCTCGGCCCTCACGGCATTCTGGTTCCTAGCAGGTTCGACACTCAGCTCGACTTGGCGCCTGGGGACTACAACTTGTCGGTCGTCGTCAGCGACGGACATCACTTTGGGCGGGCACAGATGCCTTTGCGAGTAGGATCGCTCGATCCTCAGCGGCTTCTGATCAGCGATCTGGTAGTGGCCAACGTGCTTCGCGGGGGTTGCATGGGTTCTGCGTGATGCGGCCTCTGTCTCCCCGTCACCAGTCATTCCGACGCCGCTGGTCAGCAAGGACCTTCAGTACTTCCCAGACGTGGGTAACCCCAGCCGTCTGCCAAAACACGCGCCGCTGTATCTCTACTTCGAGGTTTACCAGCCGACGTCCGAGACGCAGGCGACCGCAGTCTTTTATCACCTGAGGATTACAAACCTCAAGACTGGCTCGCTGGTGATGAACACAGGACCGGTGAGCGCAGCCGACTGGATAGTGTCGGGCAGTCCAGTCATCCCCATTGGACTGAAGGTCGCCACTGAAAAGTTGCACAAAGGCTCTTACCGGCTCGAAATCCAAGCCACCGATTCCGTAGGACGCCAGTCGGATTGGCGAGAAGCTAAATTCAGCGTTGAGTAGAAGATATGGGGTCGTCAAACCCGAGTTGAGGCGATTGCTTACGCAAAATCCCCATATCGTAAGTGATCTGCTATGAAAAGCCTGACCCTGGCTGCGTGGTTTTTCTTGGTCTGCGTGAGTTCAGCATGTGCAGGTGAGCCGTGCAAGGTCATTCATGGTCGTGCTCACTTCTACGGCGGAGATGGGCAGCTTCGAATCTGGCACATCGGAACGCGGCACGAGTATGAGCCTGACCATGCTTCGGAGGACATGGTTATGCAATGGCTAGAAGCTGGAGTGCCCGATTCCGAGAAGTCAAACTACGCCAGCCCGGCGTCAGCGGTTTATCTGTATGCTGATTTCTTGATCTGTCCGACCGAACCCCTGGTGAAGGGAGCGGTACAGCAGGCGGAAGTAAAGAGCGCGTCCCATCGCCGCTACGTCCGCGTGCAGGACTAGGTGCACGTAACTGTTGATAAATCGCCTCTCTGACAATGTCGGCGTTGTCAAGAGCGTAGATCGGCATCCGCTTTAGAGAAAGCGCCACTTCGCTCTAGTTGAAAAACTCCGGTGCCAACCAACCACGGCTCGCCTTGTAATCCCTTCAGGTCAGAACTCGGTCCGACCCAAGCATCTCTTCGGTCGCTGCTGCGATCATGATTACCAGTTCGAACTCCTCATCAGAGGAGCGGGGTGCCCACTCAATATCTCGGTGTTCTACTGCACACCATGGCGATTTCCGGGCTGCCCCGCGTACGAACCGAACTCAATCCATCGTTGATAATCCCATCCCTGGCGCATCATCCAGTACAGACAAACTGCCAGTCGCCGCGCCATAGCGACCTTGGCGATCTTTCGTCCCCGCCGCATCGTGAGGTGAAAGTATCGGCTGCGCCATTCCGGAAGACTGCGCACCGTGACCTGCGCTGCTTCCACCAGCAAGAAGCGCAAGATCGAACTGCCCTGCTTGGTGATGTGTCCCAGCCGTCTCCGGTTTCCGCTGGAGTCTTCCATTGGAACCAGACCGAGATAGCTGGCCACCTGCTTGCCACATTGAAAGCGTTTGGCTTCTCCGATGATCAACACGAACGCCATTGCGGTGAGCGGACCCACTCCGGGATGCGTTGCCAATCGCTGCGCCTCAGGACACTTCTCCACTTCTTGTTCCACTGCCTGGCTTAACTCCGCGATGGTCGGGTTCAGTCGGTCCAACAACTCCAGCAGGTCGTGCCGTCGTCGGCTGGCCCACGGAGCCAGGTTGAACGATTCCAGGCGCGGGCGTTCCGTCCGCCACAACCGCTTCTTACACCGCAGGCCTTCGTTTAGCGCCACCGCTTGCAACTGATTCATGATCCGCGTACGCGCCTGCACCATGCGGTGCCGATGCCAGAGCAGTTGCCGCAGATCACGGTTCTCCCAGCTGGGCACCCAGATCTTCGGAAAGTCATCCTTCAGCATCAGCTTCAAGATGAGCTGGGCATCTTGCCGATCCGTCTTCTGCTTGCGTACCCGTTTGGTTCGGATCTCGGCTGCATCTCCGATCCACAGCTCGATCTGCAACTCACCCATCAGCCGCTCGAACCAGCGACCGTGCCCGCTGGCTTCCATACCGACTCGCACCTGGGTTGATCGGCTCACCAGTTCTCGGTAAAAGCTCTCGGCTTCCTTCGGATGATTGAGACGCCGTTCCTGCAGTTCTCCTGTTTCCGTGTCAACGAACGCCATTTGCTGAAACTCGGGATGGAAATCTACTCCTATAATGATCATTGTTCGGCTCCTTTCTCCCGAGCCTGTTGGTTGGTTAGCACCACCAACTTTACTCGGACATCGGAGCCGACATTGTCATGGAATCAATAGCACAAGTTACCTCGTGCGCGCATCAAAAACTGATGTTTGTGGGCAGCCCAGTGAGGCTCCGGCTGGCAAAGCAGAATCAGGACCTTGCACGAAGCGATTCGGTGGGGTAATTGGGCAAGTGCTGCTAACGTGTCCCAACGGATGCCGGGACCCTTCTCCGGTTTGCCGACTAATGAGATGGTCCGCCGTTTGATTAATCTGCGTAAGCAGGTTCATCGTAGCGGCAGCTTTTGACAAGGAGGATCATCGATATGCAGATAAATTCCGTCGGCATTGATCTCGGCAAGACGACTTTTCACCTGGTGGCTCTCGGCGAAGCCGGCAAAGCGCTAGTGCGAACGAAGTTCAACCAACGACAGTTGCTGACCTACACCGCGAACATGCCTACCGCCATGGCCAATAAGCTGGCGCGCATCGCCTGGGCTGTGCTGTCCAGCGGAGAAGATTACCAACCAGCCAGCAACCTGGTCACAGCATCATGAATCAGCGCGGAAAAGACGCCTTACGGCTTGGAAGCGCTAACGCGCTCCCACTTTACCGCACTACGGCTACGGCTTGAACTTACCCACCGAGGTCTGCAAAGGAACAGCAAGGACGAAAGAACAGTCACAACGGCATGTCTTCAGCCTGGGAGACGAGAATGGTCTCGAAAGAGCAACCGACCGACTTATAAGGACAGACATGCGCGCAACTCATCATGGCCAGGAGAACTGATCTCCATTACAGGCCGAATACATTTGCGCAGACTTGCCTTCTCGCCCTCGGCTTTTTCTTGCAGTCGTGCGGCGGACCATACATTCTCGTCCAAGTGATTTAGCCTCCACACGGGACTGACTCCACGCGAGATTTGTAAACACATGGGCGTTATCAGGACCAATCCGGAGGCATTACTTCCGGGTTGCCCGTGACTCGCCAACTGGGAAATCCTTACAACATAGCGCTAACACCTCGGACAAGTGAGGAGCTAGCTCCTACGGCAGGTTACTCCTCAAGCACGGCGCCTCCGAAAACCGGTCGGCCGCCCAAGGAGGTGTAGAAGGCGTAGAACGCTATCGCGGCCAGGAGCAGAATCCCGGCCAGACCGATGCCCGCATACCAGGCGGACATTTGGGTGGTTAGGGGAAAGTTCGACAGGACATACCAGAAGACGAAATTAGCCACGAGAGTCAGCAAGCCGAAGCGGATCATCAAAAACACAAACAGACTACTTAAGATCAGGAAGAAAACCAAGGCAATGGGAACAGATAGGCTATTCGCTGCGCTGAAGACCGTGCCGAAAAGAACCCATGCGACCGCTGCCGCCCACTCCTTGCGCAGCAAGGCCCGGAGAAGGACCAGGAAAAACAGAGCCGCAAGCCAGACCATTGGCGCAAACATCAACGTGAGGGCTACGTCCGCAACCATCGTCCGCGCGCCCAGAAACTGCCACTGTGGACCCGAGAATGGTTGCGGAGGAGGATAGCCGAGCCAGGAGGGAACAAACCACACCAGTCTTCCAAACGCAGTCGAAGACGCCCCCGAAAGACAACCGACCAGCACATCACGCCCCACCAGTGGATCCCGAAAGCCTCCCGCCAGCAAGCGGCTCCAGGAAACCAGCGTGCCGGGCCAGCGGCGACGCACATAGGGCTCCAGAGCAATGTAGAGAGCCCAGATGAAACAGGACCAACCAAGCCCCCAGACCAAAAACTCCATGAAGAGCCCGAATTCAGTGAAACTTGCGACATGATGCGCGCCACAGAACCACGCCACTGCCCAAGCCGCAAAAACAAAAGCTGCCAAACGAAATGCTCCACTGCGATCGCCCCTGCCGAGGCGCAGGTTCCGCCGCGCGAGCATTGCACTACCCACTAGCACCAAAAGAACAAAAACGATGCTAATCACCAGACCCACCCGTTCGCCGACGGTGGGCTGATACGGCTGCATGCGTCCGGGGCGGGTCCAACGACCAATCAACCCGAAGTAGACGGGCTTGCCCCGGTAGGCCGCAGCCTCGATCCGCATCGGGACATCAGGGCGCTCGGCCAGCGATCCTGTCCACGCAGCGCGCGCGTCGCTATAAACAGGCGGCGTCCACATCGGCTGCGCCGGCGACCACTTGGAGGGATCGAGCCCCGCGGCAGAGAACAGGGGCGCCCAGTCAGGTGAGGGCACAACTCCTGCCGGCTTCTCAACCTGCGGAGGAATTGCGATGAAGTGAGTAAGGTCACCGAGCGGATTGAGCTCGACCAGCGTCATCCCGAACACATCCAATGGGGGGTCGTCCGTCCATACGACTCCCGGAATGGGTGTCTCCGAGAAGGTGTTCCCAGCCGCGAGCGGTCGAGGGCTGCCGCGATACCAAAACACGAACGCCCCGGTTTCCAGGTTGTCCCAGCGCGTCTTCGATTTGTCGTGTTCCGCGATATAGCGTAGAAAAGCTTTCCCCTCGTAGAACCCAATCGCCGTGTCCACCGGCGGTTCGGAGTAGCCGACACTCCGCAGGATATCTCGCGCGTGTTCGGCCAGTGCCTCCGGCGGTTTTTCGAGCGGCACGCGCCGGTAGAGCGTTGTTTGCGCACTCAATAGGATCGCCGCAATGACCGACACAATGACTCCTGCCAGCACCGCCCACGCCACCGCTGGACGCAAACCCTCGGTTTCTCCCGAAGCAGCCACCATCTCGGGCGACGGCGTTTCGCCTGCCGCCAGCGCAGCCGCCAGCGGGTCGCCTCCCGGAAACGCGGCCGCTACCTGCCGTACCGAGGATGGCCGTTTTGCCGGATCTTTCTGCAGACAGCGCAGGATTGCGCTTTCCACCGCCGGATCAATGTCCTTTACTACTGAGGACGGTGTTCTGGGGGAAGACTCCAGATGCGCGCGTCGCCATTCGATCGCGGTGTTTGCCTGATAAGGAAGGTGGCCCGTGAACAGCTCATAAAACACAAGCCCCAGGGAGTAGATATCGCTGCGAACGCTGGCCTCGCCCTTTCCAATCTGTTCTGGAGCCATGTAGGCCGGCGTGCCCGCGGTCTCGCTCCGGCCCGTGGCATCGGCGCTGCTGAGGGCCAGCCCGAAGTCGGTGATGCGCACCCGCCCTCGTCCATCGAGCATGATGTTGGCTGGCTTCAGATCACGATGCAACAATCCGCAATCATGCGCGGCCGCCAGACCGGCGCAGATTTGGTGCGCGGTCTCCAGAGCCTTGTCCGGTGGCAAACGACCTATGCGGCGCAGCAACGACGACAGATCCTCGCCGTCGATGTACTCCATGGTGAGAAAGTGCTGGCCGTTCACCTCACCGATGTCGTAAACGCGGCAGACATTCGGGTGCGAAACCTGGCGAGCATTTCGCACCTCAGCATGAAACCCTGCGAGTGCCGCCGTGTCGTTCTGGAGTGAGGCCGGAAGAAACTTGAGGGCTACAACATTCCCGAGCTTAAGATCTTCAGCTCGGTAGACTTCGCCCATGCCGCCGCGCCCCAAGAGAGCAACGATCCGGTATCGCTCGATGAGAACCGTGCCCGGCGAGAATCCTCCGCTTTGTGGCGGGTGCGATCTAATAACAGGAGCGGCAGCTCCGGCAACGGTGCCACTTGGCTCCAAGGTCGGCGTGTCGGGAAAGGAAATGGCACGCCCGCAGGAAGAACAGAAACGGACGTTCTCCGAAACTACGGTCCCGCAGCCAGAGCAGGTGACCATGCGGACGGATTGTATCGCACCGCCACGCGAGGCAGTGAAGCCTTATTGGAGCGATTCGACTAGGCAGTTAGGAGACCGCGTCCGGTGGGCTGCGTAACGCGCTACTGCTAAAAGTGAAACCTCACCAAATTCGCCGCTAAGTGCGTTGCGGGGAAGGTCCGTTTGCCTTGCCGCCGAGTTGCGAGAGGTGACGGGCCATCGGAAGTTATCGCACTTGGCCGTATAACGCTAGGGCCTTATCGGAAGTGCCCCGGCGTGAAAAGGCGAAGCGGAGCGCACTCAGCGTAATGCCGGGGCGCTTTCGATAAGGGCGTTAGAAGGAAGCCGCTGGCACCAGGGGTGCGGGGGCCGTCAGGTTATGGGTTTTGAATGTTGGTGAAAGCGTCGAAGGCGGGTAGAAGGGTTTGGTTGGTTCAGGCGAATCCGGCAGAGCCGATTGGGAGCAAAGCGGATATGCCGTGTTGGGACCCTCCTCTGACGGTTGGAGGGAGAGTTTTGCCTGCCAAGGCACACGTATTGTACGCACGCCGAAGCGCGCATGCTTCTCGTCCAAGGGATCGCCTGGTTAGGAGCTATCAAGGATATAGACCTGGTGTCCTTGTTCTTGCTGCATGTGGGCGGCAGTTAGGAACTCCACAACGCGCATGGGGCTGCCGCAGAGTGGACACTGCCAGACAACGGTTGCAACGGGAGTCGCTTCGGCAGGGGGAGGTGCGACCGCGAGTAACCTTCGGCAAAGCGGCAGCAACTGCCGGCGGCGTCGATTGGCGAGCCAGCCAAAGTAGCGGATGCGTGGGAGACCCTTGGGCAGAACATGCTGTAGGAAGCGGCGCAGGAACTCTTCTAACGTTAGAGTCATGGCACGGCACTGACTGGCCACCATCTCGATGCGATCGCTCCTTACGAAGAGGCGGTCGTCATTTTTTCCACCTCAAACGACACCCTTCGTGAGTACGTGCTTGCCGTCAATAACTGGGCCGAGTCAATGAGCAAGACCGGCGACCTAGGCAAAGCCGAATCGTTGTTTTCCGAGGCCGCCAGAGTTGCTAAGGCCGGAGGATTTGATCAAGCATTCGCTACGGCACAGAACAACATCGGTTTCCTTCACGCAGCCAAAGGGCGCTTTCCGACATCGCCAAGTTGAACGCCAGAACCCCCGAGCAGCGATTAACCATGGCCGCAACGGCGGGGGCTATTACCGTGTCATGGCTCAATGCCCCTAAACGTATTGACCGTAGTGCGCAAACCCGAGCAGACCACCGCAGAATATGCGGCGTCGCATCCGCACAAGAATCACGAAGGAAACATCGATCTGTTAACGGAAGCAG
>CAVQYW010000006.1:0-93228 GCA_963718395.1 uncultured Acidobacteriaceae bacterium | reverse complement strand
CTCGAATTTGTTTTCGAGTAACCCCTTGGTGTGTGCGTCCTGCAGCATCTTCACCGCTTCGTCATAGGTGATACGGGGGAATGGTGTGTCGATCTTCTCCAGCTTGCTGATGTCGCGGCCGACCGTTTCGAGCTCCGGACGCCGCCGCTCCAGGCAGCGTTTTACGATGAAGGTGATGAACTCCTCGGCCAGTTGCATCAGGTCGTCGAGCGTGCCGTAGGCGATTTCGGGTTCGACCATCCAGAACTCGGTGAGGTGGCGACGCGTCTTCGAACGTTCCGCGCGAAACGTCGGCCCGAAGCTGTACACCTTGCCCAGCGCCATGGCCGTCGCCTCGATGTAGAGCTGTCCCGACTGAGTGAGAAATGCCTGCTCGTCGAAGTAGTCCACGGGAAACAGCGTGGTTGTGCCTTCGCACGCAGCGGGCGTAAGAATCGGCGGATCAGTCAGTGTGAAGCCGCGCTCATCATAGAAATCGCGAGCCGCTTTGATGATCTCGGCACGCAACCGCAAAATCGCTGCCTGTCGTGGCGAACGCAGCCAGAGATGGCGATGCTCCATCAGGAAATCGACACCGTGCTCCTTTGGAGTGATCGGGTATGGATCGTCGGGATTCACGCGCTGCACGACTTGCGCGTCGGTCACATCGAGCTCGTACCCGCCGGGAGCGCGCTTGTCGGCGCGAACTTTCCCGGTGATAATCACGCTCGATTCCTGGGTCAGCGTCTTGATCGACTCGAACAGTTCAGGTGAGACCGCATTCTTGGCGATGATGCCCTGGATGACGCCGCTGCCATCGCGAAATTGCGGGAAGAGCAATTTGCCGCTCTCGCGCAGGTTGTACAGCCAGCCGCGGATGGTGACTGTCTGGCCGTCATGCTTGCCGATTTCGCGGATCGTAGTAAGAGTTGCTTCCGATGTATCCATGAGTCCTTTGATCGCGCCCAAATAAGAAATATGAAGCTCTAAACCTCTAACTTGCTATACGCTCCCACCATTTTCTCCGAAACCTTCTCGCCTTCGACGCCTTCAATCTCCAGCAAGAGCGCCGGCACATGCGGAGTGGACCGCAGCAGCGTCATTGTTTCTTTCCAATCGATCGTGCCCGCCCCCGGCCACAGATGTTCGTCCTTCTCGCCGTGGTTGTCATGCACATGCGTGGTGCGAATCAGGTCCTTCAATGTCTCGAACGCCTGAGTGATGCCCGGTGCCATGTGTGCGTGTCCCACGTCGAAACAAACCCCGACGTCGGTAAAGCGCACGGTGTGCAGTAGTTCCACCAAGCCCTCGGGCGTCGAAAGATCATTGTTTATGTTTTCCACCACGACCTGCACGCCCAGAGGCTTGGCGAAGGCGCGCAGGTGTTCCAGAGAAGTCATGGCCGATTCTATTTTCTGTCCCGACGCGGCTTCACCGGCCACACCGATGTGCTGCACCAGAAACCGGAACGGCGCCTGTTCGGCCACCTCAATGGCGCGCTTGATCTCGTCCATCGCTGCAATGCGGTCGCGCTTCTCTACCGCAGCGATATTCAGCGGAGGCGCGCCGCTGCGTCCGAACTCGTCGTCACCGTGCATCGGAGCATGCATGGAGTTGAAGCCGATGCCGGTGCTGCGAAACCAGTTGGCAATCTCGCGCACGTGCTGACGGTCGGAATAGTTGAAGTGTCCGCGTGCCGCGAATACCTCGATCGTCTCCGCGCCGCCCGCTACCATCTGGTCGAGCAGTCCCGGATGCAGCCGTTCCTTTCGCGCGAACACCAGTGTCGACATACCACGCCGCATCAGAAGCCGACCGCCTTCCCGTTATTGCGGCCATCGCTTGCACCCAGCCGCTCGCCAGTCTTGGGATCGATGGCGATACACTCGGCGTCGCCCCAGAATTCTCGGTCGTCCTTAATCTTGTGTCCCATGCTTTCGAGAATGCGCACCGTGTCGGGCGAAATGCCGAACTTTTCCAGCAAAATCAGGTCGGGTAGCCATTGGTTATGGAAGCGCGGCGCGTTCACCGACTCCTGAATATTCATGCCGTAATCGACGACTCCCATCAGCACGTTGGCGACGGTCGTAATAATGGTTGGGCCGCCGGGAGAGCCGAGCACGAGATAAAGCTGGCCATCCTTGAGTACGATGGTCGGCGTCATGGCCGACAGCGGACGCTTGTTCGCGCCCACCGCGTTGGCCGGGCCCTGGATCAGTCCATACATATTGGGCACACCTTGCTTCGCGGCGAAGTCGTCCATCTCGTTGTTCAGCAGAAAGCCCAGGCCCTCGGCGGTCACGAACGATCCGAAGCTCCCGTTCAGCGTGGTGGTCACCGATACCGCGTTCCCCTCGGGATCGACCACCGAATAGTGCGTGGTGTTCCCCGACTCCTGGACGACGTTCGGCTGCGGGTGCGCGTCGGCGTACTGGTCGAGTTGACTGAAGATCGCCGGACGCTTCACCTCGCCTGCCGGTGTCGCCTTGTGTAGGGGGATACTCTCGCGCCAGGCCGCTGCATATCGCTTGTCGATCAGTTGCGCCACCGGAATCTTGGAAAAGTCCGGATCGCCCATGAACTCGGCGCGATCGAAGAACGCGCGCTGAAATGCTTCAGCAGTGAGGTGAATGCTCTCGGCCGAGCGGTCGCCCTGCTTGGCGAGATCGTAGCCCTCGAGAATATTCAAGATCTCGACCAGCGCCACCCCTCCTGATGACGGCGGCGGAGCGCTGATAATGTCGTATCCGCGATAGGTCCCGCGGATGGGCTGGCGCTCCTTCACCTCATAGGCTGCCAGGTCTTCGGCGCTGACCAGGCCGCCGCCTTTTTGCATTGCCGCTGTTAACTCTCGGGCCATGTCGCCGTGGTAGAAGTCGTCGGGATTTTTCGCGATTCGCTCCAGCGTCTTCGCCAACTCGGGCTGCTTGAACACGTCGCCCGGCCTGGTAGAAGTTGCCATCGCGCTGAAAGATGCGCCGCGATTCCGGAAACTTCGCCAGTTTGTCGTCTTGCAAGTCCTTGGCTGTGGCGTAGTCGAGCACAAAGCCGTCTCGTCGCCAGCCAGATCGCCGGCGCCATCACTTGTTGCAGCGTAAGCTTGCCCCAGTTCTTCTCCGCGTAGGCCAATCCCGCCACCGAACTCGGCACCGCGATTGCTTTGTAGCCGACGGTGCTCATGTCCGCGATAACGTTGCCGTCCTTGTCGAGATACATGTCAGCTGTGGCCTTCGACGGAGCCTTCTCGCGGTAATCGAGGAAGTGCACCTCGCCATTCGGCCGGCGGAATAGCATGAAACCCCCGCCGCCGATGTTGCCCGCCTCGGGATGAGTGACCGCCAGCGCAAACCCGACCGCGACCGCGGCATCCACCGCATTGCCACCGGCCTTCATGATCTCTACCCCGGCATCGGAGGCGTCCGGTTGCACCGAGGCCACCATGGCCTTGGGAGCGTGCGTGGGACGCATCGCGCTGCCGGCTAGCGCCTGCGCGCACAAAGCAAGAGCTACGATTCCGTGCAAGATGGAATATTTCAGCTTCATAAAATTAGGTGACGAAAGGATGTTGCCGGAGCGGCCTAGATAGCAGCTTCCAGCCACGCGAGCACAAGCATTTGAGGCTAGCCCACGGCCTAGGCAGAGTCAAATCTTCTGACGCGTGATTGCGAGCTGGCCTGCAAGACCGGCGCGATCATGCGTAGACGCAGATTTTCACCCGCGTCTTCCACCCCTCTGCACCGTTTTCGGACGAATATCCACAGTTAATCCACATCGTCGCACCGAATAACCGTGCACGCGCATCCTTGTGTCCGGCAGACTAGTTCAATGGCGCAACCCGGCGATTTTGCCAGCACCGTCAAGCAGCAGGCCGACATCGTCCGCATTGTGGGCGAGTACGTCAAGCTGCGCAAAAGCGGCGCGCAAAACTATTCCGGACTGTGTCCCTTCCATCAGGAAAAGACGGCGTCGTTTTCGGTGCATGCCGGCAACCAGTTCTTCCACTGCTTCGGCTGCAATGCCGGAGGCGATGTCTTCACCTTCGTGCAGAAGATCGAGAACATCACCTTTCCCGAAGCCGTGCGCATGGTGGCGGAAAAACTCGGCATCCCCATGCCCAAGGTCAGCTACTCTTCACCCGAAGAGGCGCGGCAGGCCAAGCAGCGCGGCACCCTGCTCGACATCCACGAGCGCGCCTGTGCGTTCTTTCAGGAACAACTGAAGCGTCCCGAAGCCGCCCACGCCCGCGAATATCTGAAAACCCGCGGCCTCAGCCCTGAAGCCATCGCCGAGTTCCGCATCGGCTACGCGCCCTGAGTCGGGCTTTCTGCTTCGCGATGCCCTGCGCGGCCAGTTTGACGAAGAGACCATGCGCGAGTCGGGCCTCTTCTCGTGGAAGGACAAAGGCGACGACGATCAGGCGCAGCAGAAGACCGCACTCGTACTCCAAGTTTCGCAACCGCGTGATGTTTCCCATCTGTACCGAACAGGGCAAGGTGATCGCTTTCACCGGACGCACGCTCGCCAGCGACGAAAAGTCCGGCCCGAAGTACCTCAACTCGCCGGAGACGCCGATCTATTCCAAATCGCGCGTACTGTTCAATCTCGACAAGGCGAAGGAAGCCATCCGCAAGCTCGACTACGCCATCCTGGTCGAGGGCCAGATGGACTGCATCTCCGTGTATTCCGCGGGTCTGCACAACGTCATCGCCAGCTCGGGCACTGCCTTCGCCGAACCCCAGGCGCGCCTGCTCAGCCGCTTCAGCAAGAAGATTGTGGTGAATTTCGATCCCGACACCGCCGGAGCCGCCGCCGCCGAACGTTCGCTGGCCCTGCTGGTGAGCGAAGACTTCGAGATCAAGGTGCTCACGCTCGAAGCCGGCTTCGATCCCGACCTCTACATTCGCAAGAAAGGGCGCCAACGCCTACACGGAAGCGCTGGCGCACTCGCAGAAATATTTCGATTACCTCATCGAGCGGGCGCGAGCGCTGCATCCGGTGCGCACGCCGGAAGGCAAAGTGAAAGCGCTGAATTACCTGCTGCCGCACATTCAGCGCATTCCCAGCCGCATCGTGCGCGACGAGATGGCCAACGAAATCGCGCATCGCATCGGCATTGAGTCGTCGGTGCTGCGCCAGGAATTGCGGCACGCAGCCACGGCGCGCTCGCCGCGAGGGTCACCACGCGGCTCCGAAAGCGCAGCTCACCGATGCTGAGCGCGTGCTGATTCGCGCGCTGGCCAGCCGCGACTTGGCTCATTCTCCACAGCCACGCTCGTGAAGGCCAGGACCCAGACTTCGAACCAGCCCGGCAAGCGCACTTCTTCCTGACTCAGGAGCGGCTACACGAGGGCCCCAGCTCCCAGGCGTTGATCGATGCCCTGCTGACCGCCCACGAGCAGGGACTCGACCCGATGGGCCTGCCGCTCGACGAAAACGATCGCCGCTTGGTCGCATCGGTTCTCATGGACGACCACGAAGACCTGACGCCCGAGCTACTGGAGAACGCCGTGCGCTCGCTCGGTAAGCGGCGCATCCTACGCCAGCTCGACGATCTGCAGCACCAGCTCAAAGACGCCGAGCGGCGCAACGACGCCGTCCTCTCCGCCCGGCTGCTACAAGAGCGGGTAAAACTGCGGCGGGCCATGGGTGCGGGTGCAGAGGGCTCCGCAGTTCAGTAATAAGTAGTTATTTTGCAATAGGTTGCGCAGGCTGTCGGCGCGTTGAATGCAAGTGCGGCAAGCCGGATAACGTTGCAACAAAAAGCACTTGCGCGGCATCTAAACTAATAAAGTCGGCCAACTTTCATTCTGGTGCGCGCCCGGCCGACGACTGGTCAGAAAGAAAGCACTAGGGATGCGGGCCCTGGGTGTGCTAAAATTCGAAGGTTTCCGCATATCTTGGTACTCCCGTACCTTTCCCGCCGTGGTGTGCACTGAACAAGAGCGTCCTCATGAAGGACGCCGAGGGAATTCCGCTTTGGCTCTAGACGACAAGTTTGACGACATTAAGAAATTGATCGACGTGGGAAAAGAGAAGGGCTACCTCACCTATGATGAGGTCAACGATCTTATCCCGCACGACGTACATTCACCTGAAGACCTCGATGACCTGATTACCACCATTGGTGGCCAGGGCATCGACGTGCTCGAGGGCCCGAAGTCTCCCAGTGCTCTCGACAAGTTCGACAAGGGCGACATCGAAGCCGGCGAAGACGTCGAGCTCGACCTGACGCCCGGCGCTCTGGAGAAGACCAACGATCCTGTCCGCATGTACCTGCGCGAGATGGGCACGGTGCCGCTGCTTACCCGCGAGGGCGAAGTCGAAATCGCCAAGCGCATCGAGCGCGGGCAGCTTCGCGTGCTCAAGGCGCTGTCGCGCTCGCCCATCGTCATCCGCGAGATCGTCGCCATGGGCGAAGATCTCAAGCGCGGCGTGCGCTCGATCAAGGAAGTGGTTCTCTTCGACGAAGACGAGATCACCGAAGAAGTGCTGGACAACCGCCGCAACGACATCACCGGGCGCATCGACGAGCTCAACAAGCACTACAAGAAGTCGCAGCAGTTGGTGGAGAAGCTGGCCGGCATCGTACCCAAGAAGAACGCCCGCCTGCATCGCAAGACGCGCTGGGCGCTGGGCCGCGAGCAGGTCGCGATCTCTCACGTCATCCGCAAGCTGGGCTTCACCAACACCGAGCGCAAGCGCCTCATCGACCGCGTCAACAAGACGGTCGACAGCATGCGCGGTCTCGACAAGCAGGCAGTCAATTTCGAGAAGCGCGCCGAGGCGACGCGTTCCGATGAGCAGCGCAAGGAACTTCGCAAGCAGGTGCGCGGCATCCGCTCCGACCTGGAGCGCATGGAGGCCGACGCCGGTGCCGACTTTGCCGAGCTGAAGCGCACCCAGCGCGAGATCGTGCAGGGCGACGTCGATGCCGAGTACGCCAAGCGCGAACTCATCGAGGCCAACCTGCGTCTTGTGGTGTCGATCGCCAAGAAGTACACCAACCGCGGCTTGCAGTTCCTCGACCTCATCCAGGAAGGCAACATCGGCCTGATGAAGGCCGTGGACAAGTTCGAATACCGCCGCGGCTACAAGTTCTCGACCTACGCGACATGGTGGATCCGGCAAGCCATCACCCGCGCCATTGCCGACCAGGCGCGCACCATCCGCATTCCGGTGCACATGATCGAGACCATCAACAAGCTCATCCGCACTTCGCGGCAGCTTGTGCAGGAACTCGGTCGCGAACCTACGTCGGAAGAGATCGCCAAGCGCATGGACATCCCGGTGGCCAAGGTGCGCAAGGTGCTGAAGATCGCGCAGGAGCCGATTTCGCTGGAGACGCCGATTGGCGAGGAAGAAGATTCGCACTTGGGCGACTTCATCGAAGATCGCGCCGTTGTTTCACCGGCCGAAGCCGTGATCAACGTCAACCTCAAGGAGCAGACGTCGAACGTACTTCGTTCGCTGACCGCCCGCGAGGAGAAGGTGATCAAGATGCGCTTCGGGCTGGAAGACGGCTCCGAGCATACCCTCGAAGAGGTTGGCCAGTCGTTCGCAGTCACTCGCGAACGCATCCGCCAAATCGAAGCCAAAGCACTGCGCAAGCTACGTCATCCCTCGCGCTCGCGCAAGTTGCGCGCCTTCATGGACGGCGTACACGACTAGCGACTAACTGAAATCAGTGAATGAAAGGCGCGAGCGATCGCGCCTTTTCTTTTACTCCGTCAGCCGAAACTCCCCGTGCAGCTTGGCGGTGGAATCCTCGCCCACCCACACATCAAACTGTTCGGGTTCCACTACCCACTCCTTTTTGGTCGGACTCCAGAACTGCAGTTCGTCTTTCCCTAGCTTGAAGTGCAACGTCTGCTTCGCGCCCGGAGCCAGGTTCACTCGTTCAAATCCTTTGAGCTGCCGCACCGGCCGCGACGCACTGCCCGCGCGCTGATGAATGTACAACTGCACGACCGCATCGCCCGCGCGGCTGCCGGTGTTGGTCACGTCGGCTGAAACGTCGATCGTTGTGCCTACCCTCGCCACTGGTTGCTCCACCTTCAGATTGTCGACAGTGAAACGTCGTGTAGCTCAGACCATAGCCAAACGGGTACAGCGGAGTGCTCGAAATATCCCAATAGCGCGACTTGAAATCCGGCGAGGTTTCGGGCAATTGCGTCAGGTTGTGGTTGTAATAGATAGGCGCCTGACCAGTGCTGCGCGGCCAGCTCACCGGCAAGTGTCCGGCGGGATTGGCATCGCCGAACAGCACATCGGCGACCCCGTTGCCGCCCTGGCTGCCCGGATACCACGCTTCCAGAATTGCCGGCACATGTTCGGCGGCCCAGGAAATATCCAGCGGGCGGCCGTTGACCAGCACCAGGACCACGGGCTTTCCGGTTGCGACCACCGCCTCAAGAAGCTCTTCCTGACCGTTCGACAATTTCAGCGACGACCGCGAAGCCGATTCAGCGCTCATCAAGTCGATCTCGCCCAACACCAGCACAGCAACGTCACTGCGTTTGGCCAATGCGACCGCGTCTTCGATGGCCTTGTTGGCCTCAGCAGGGCTTTGCTCGGGTTGCTCTTTCATCAACGCGGCCATCGGCAAGTTCTCGAAGGGCGAAGGTATAGTCCGGTGAATGTTCGGCCCGTGAGCAAACTCAACATGCACTCCGGATCCGACCTTGTCGCGAATACCTTGCACTATGCTTACGGTCGGGCCCGGTTTTACGATGGCTCCCCACATGCTGAGTAAGTCAGCCTCAGCATCCCCCAGCGGACCGATGACTGCGATCGAGTGAATAGTCTTTCCACTCTTGTCCAGCGGCAACAATCCCTTGTCATTGCGCAACAGCACGACCGATCGCTGTACTGCAACCCGCGCCGCCTGTTGATGCTGGGGATCGTTCAACACCGTCGCCATCTGCGACTCGTCGAAGTATGGGTGCTCAAACAACCCCATCCTGATCTTGGTCTCCAGGATTGGCATGACCGCAGCGTCAATTGCGTCGGTGGTGATGCGGCCCTGCTGCACCTCGCCCGGAAGGTACTTCAGATAGCTTCCGCTGGCCATGTCCATGTCGAGCCCGGCGGTGAAGGCCTTAAAGACGGCGTCCTGCACATCGCGCGCGTAGCCGTGCGTCACCAGGCTATAGACCGCAACTGCGTCGCTCACCACGAAGCCCTGAAAATCCCAGACATTGCGCAGCACGTGGCGCAGCAGCCATGGATTGCCGCTGGCGGGCACATCATTCAAATCCATGTAGGCGCTCATCACGCTGCCGACGCCTGCGTCGATAGCGGCCTTGAAGGGTGGGAGATAAACGTTCCACATTTCTTCTTCGGGGATGTATGACGAATCGTAGTCGCGTCCACCATCCGCAGCTCCGTACCCCGCGAAGTGCTTCACGCATGCCAGAACGCGATCTGGCGCGCCTAGATGCTCACCCTGAAATCCCAGCACCTGCGCGCGGGCCATGGCCGCGCCGAGGTACGGGTCTTCACCCGCGCCCTCTACCATCCTTCCCCAACGGGCATCGCGCGCAATATCCACCATTGGAGCGAAGGTCCACTGAATCCCCACGGCCCGCGTTTCCTGAGCGGCAACGGCCTGCGCGCCCTCCACCATCTTCAGGTCCCATGAGGAAGCCATTGCGATCGGCGCCGGGAAAATCGTGTGATAGCCATGAATCACGTCCAGCCCAAAAAGAACCGGAATATGCAGTCGCGATTGCTCGACCGCCAAGTGTTGCAAGCGGTTGATCTCCTTAGGATCGGGGACCCACAACACCGAGCCTGCGCCCACGGTGCGGACGACGTCCTCGAATGATCGGTCCCCCATGTTTGCTTTCCATTCCTTGGTGGGAAAGCCGGGGAGCTGCGACAATTGCGCGATCTTTTCGTCGAGCGTCATCTGTTGCAGAAGGCTGCTCGCCTTCGCCTGCACCTGCGCGTCGGTCAGGCTGGTCGTTTGGCCGGCGAGTAGTTCCGAAAAACCAAAAAGAGCCATCAGTGCAAATAGAACTTGTAAGCATTTGCTGCTTGCGATTCGTCTCCTCATGTTGTTGCCCCCTTGGGTCGACGGCGATGGGCGATGCATCCTTAGCTCCACCTCCAACGCCGTTTTGATCGACCGGCAGTTATAGCACAGCCCCATCAGCTGAGGCGTGAGCCATCGCGCAGGTGTCGGCGAGAAAAGAAAAAAGGGCAGGTCCGAAGACCTGCCCATGCTGAGTGAGGAACAACTGGGTGTGCCCCGAAGACTCTGTTTAGTCGGACTCGTCCGCCATCTGTTTCATTATCTGATCGAGGTTAAAACTGGCCGGCTTCTGTCGCGGTGGAAATTGCTTGAAGCTGGTCAGCCACTGTCCCACATAGGCCTGTGCCGGAGTCAGCAGGAAGACGCGATCCAGACGCCAGTGCGTGTAGTCGATGCCTTCCGCCTCAGCCCGCTCGAACGGATCGGCATGCAAATCGAACAACTTGGGAACGCGCAACTGAACGAAAGGAGTCTCCCACACCGAAAACCCTTCGGCCGGCTGCTCCAGGAACAATGCCTTCCACCTGTCATAGCGCAACGCAGCGAGTTCGCCATCGTCCGTCCAGTAGAGGAACTCGCGACGAGGCCAGGTCTGCGTCTCGTCCTTCAGGGCAGGCATGAGGTTGTACCCGTCAAGGTGGACCTTGTAAGTCATGCTGCCAGCCTGGTAGCCGGTCAACAGTTTCTCTTTCACATCCGGCACGCCCGCGGCTGCCAGCAGCGTGGTGGCCCAATCCTCATGCGCGGCGACATTGTTGATGATCGTCCCTGGCTTCACGGTTCCCGGCCAGCGGATGACAAAAGGTACGCGATACCCACCTTCCCAACTGGTGTTCTTTTCGCCCCGGAAAGGAGTGGTTCCACCGTCTGGCCAGCTCATGACTTCCGCACCGTTGTCGCTGGTAAAGATGACGATGGTGTTGTCGGCAATTCCCAGATCGTCGAGCTTCTTCAACAGCACGCCAATGTTGTCGTCAAGCTGCGTCATGCCTGCGCCATACAGGCCCTTTTCGTTTTCCATGGCAGCGTATTTCGGCGGCAGGTGCGTCCAGATGTGCATACGGGTGGTGTTATGCCAGATGAAGAAAGGCTTACCCGCCTTCACCGCACGATCCATGTCCTCCAGCGTCGCCGCCAGAAACTCGTCGTCGGCCGTCTCCATGCGCTTCTTGGTCAGCGGGCCAGTGTCTTCGCAGGTCTGCTTGCCCCACGGACCGAAGCGGGGATCAGATGGCGCAGGGTTATCGGTCGCAGTGGCCTTGCACTTGAACACGCCACGCGGGCCGAACTCCTTGGTGAATGTTGGGTTCCTTGGATAATCCACGTTCTCCGGTTCTTCTTCGGCGTTCAGGTGATAGAAGTTGCCAAAGAATTCATCGAAGCCGTGTACTGTGGGCAGGAATTCGTTGCGATCACCCAGATGGTTCTTGCCGTTTTGGAACGTCATGTAGCCTTGTGGCTTCAGTAGTTCAGCGATCGTCGGATCTTCTTTCTGCAGTCCCAGTTTCGATCCCGGCAGGCCGACCTTCAACAGACCTGTGCGGATCGGGCTTTGTCCCGTGATAAACGCCGCGCGTCCTGCGGTGCAGCTCTGCTGCGCGTAATAGTCGGTGAAGAGCGCGCCTTCGTGGGCGATGCGGTCAATGTTGGGCGTCCTGTAGCCCATCGCGCCAAGGTTATAAGCGCTGATGTTGAAGTAACCTATGTCGTCGCCGAAGATCACGAGAATATTCGGCTTCTTCTGTTGCGCGGTGAGCGGCAAAGTGACGGCCATCAGCCATAGGCTGACCAGCCAAGGAATCTTCCTGCTGAACTTCATGAGTCCTCCCGGACTTTACTGGAACTGTTCGAGCGTATCAGTCCGCGCGGCAAGCGGTCTGTACTTTCTCGGATTGCAAACACTGCACAGGGAGACCGCATCTTGCGATGCGATCTCCCCGCTTCTGCGAATCAAGTTGGCCCTCCCCCCGAAGGGTTTACCTTGCACAGCAGAACTTTGACCGGCTATCTCGGCAACGCGTCAGTGACTGTTCTCAGCTGTTCTTCGACCTCAGCCAGCATGGCGCGTAGACCTTGTTGCAGGCCGTCTGTCAGCACCTGGCTGGCCAGCCAACGCTCCAGGACTTCCTGCCTGCAGCGGAGTTGCATGAGCGTATGCACGACTTCGGCAGATTTTGCAGGTTTCAACACAGCGGTTCGCATCTGTACGCCTGGGTATCCAATCCGATCTAGAAGACGAACTGAGAAGGAGAGCTCTTCCCCCCGAAAGAGCCCTCCCTCGAGTCGGACCACTCTTGATCCGAACTTATAATTGCTTTACGAGTGCGGAAATCGTAGCCCGCAACTCTGAACCTCGCAATTGGACCTTAGGACAATGAACTACGCTCACGGTAGTTGAAGCCGGTCGCCTTCCTTCACGACTTTGGACATGGCGCGACCCTGGTAGGTGTACTTCACTGCCAGATACTTGTCCGCACCTACATTGGGATCGCCACCCATGTTGCTGTTGTTGACCTTGATGTTCAGCGTGTTGTTCTGGATCATGGAACGGAGCTTGTTGGTCACGTTCATTCCCCGTCCGTTCTTGCCATAAATGGCGTTATTGACATGGAGCATCCGGCCCTGTGCTTGCGCCGGAATCTGAACAACGGATGTTGTGATGAGCAAAAGGGCGAGTACGCTGAAAACTGAACGGGCGGTTCGCATGAAGGTGTTCCTTTTCGTGTGAGGCCAAGGTCTCGGCTGCGAGGCTCAGCGTGAGCGTTCAATTGGAATCTGGGATCGCTGTAAGAGTGGCCAATTCTGACGCAGCATTGCACGTGCTGCAATTGGACCTTAGTGCAATGGTCGACGGGAGCAGTAGTAGAGACTACGTCAAGCCAGCGGCAACTCAACTGAGAAGGCCGCGCCTTTGCCGTCATTGTTCTTCATCTCGATGTGGCCGCCCAGCGATTCAAGTATGGACTGGCAAATCGACAACCCCATTCCAAGGCCAGTGTGCTTGGTGGTGAAGAAAGGCTCAAACAGTTTGTCGCGCAACTCTGGGCTGACGCCAGGTCCATTGTCGATCACCCAAAGCACTCCGGCGTTCGCTTCCGCTTCCGTCCGGATAGTGAGGCAGCGCTCCGCCATCATGTCCGTCATGGCGTCCAATCCGTTGCTGGCTAGGTTCAGCACAACTTGCTGCAAGCCAACCTGATCGCCCTTCACCATCACAGCCGACGGACGGAGTGCCAGTTCGATTCTCATCCCTCGCAGCGTAGCTTCATTTCTGACCATCTGGACGACGCTCGTGGCGATCTGGTTCAGGTCTACAGGCTCAATCGTGACATTTTCTTTCTTGAGCATTGCCCGCATGCCCTGAATGACGCCACGCGCGCGTTTGTCATCGCGGGTGATGTCGTCCAGCGCCTCGCGAATCTCGACCATGTCGGGCTCGGGACGACCAGCAAAGCGCTGTGCCGCCTCTGCGTTACTCATGATGGCGGCTAGCGGCTGCGAGAGTTCATGCGCCAGTGACGCGGCCAACTGTCCCATAGCGGCAACGCGATTAAGGTGATAAATCTCAGTGCGCGATCGCGTGCGCTCCAGCTCAGCCTGCTTTCGCTGCGTGATGTCGAGGTGCACAATCAGGCTGCCGCTTTGCTGGTTTGGCAGTTGCAGAGCGCGGACCTCAATCCACCGGCCATCGGCTGATAGAGGCAGTTCGGCTGTGGCGCTGGCCCGGGTTCCGGCTATTACTTGCGCGATGGGAGCTGCACCCGCAAATCCGTCCTCCGAACCGATCAGCCTGTGAAGATACTCTCTGTACTTGGATCCCGGGTGTGCAGTGTTTGTACCTCCGCCCCCAGCCGCCACATCCTCATGGCGAAGCTGATTAGTCCGTAGGATCTCGCCTTGCCGATTCACCAGAAGCGCCAGCCCCGGCAGCGATTCCAGCATCGCAGAGTTCAGCTCTTCTTCCTTCTGTCTCCTCTGGCGTTCGACTAAGAGAAAGGTAACGAGCGCCAGCAACACCGCCAGCACGGCGGTGAAAGCGATGATGTAACGACGGTATTGTTGCCACGCGCTTGGAGGACGGTAAAGGATCGTCGCATCAGCGGGTAGTCTGCTTTCGGGTATGCCCCATCGCTGCAATTGACGCCAGTCCACGATGAACGAGTTGGGAACTTTGCGGACTGGCATTCCGTCTGGGTCGGCGCCCTTGAGCAGTTCAGCCATTCGCTCTCCGGCGATCACGCCGGCAGCTCCGATGTTAAATATCGATCCACCGACCGCCCCTTTTCCCATTGCCACGTCGCTGTCGGCAAAGATCGGCAGGTTAACCATGGCTGCCAGCTCTTCCACCTGCTGCGGGACCGTCATTTCGCGGTGGTTTGCATCGAAGAAGAAAGAGCCAATGAAGATGACCGTGCCGCCGGGCAAATTGCGGACCCGTTTTTTGGTCTCGTCCCACGAAAAGCCCTTAATCTCCACAACTTCGAGGTGGGGGAATGCTCTATGAAAGTTGGCAAGGATTTCCGCGTTGCCCCGATCGTCCGCCGCCGCCGAACCCTCGAGAAAGGCGATCCGCTCTGTGGATGGAAGCATTTGCAATGCCGACCGCAACGTTGCTGCGTTATCAAGGGCTGCCAGCACCGTCGCGGAATGCGGTACCGGTGCTGGAAAATGGGCGCGGTCTTCTTCCTGCATGAGAAGCAGGATGGGAGCTTGCGGCCACAAACGGTCCCGCAGCAGTACCGCATGGGGAACAGGCGCAATGGTCACGGCGACGACAGCATCGAATCTCTGGTGTCCGTATTTGTAGGCCAGCCACTCGGAGACCTTGACCGAAAAGTCGCTGGGCTCCGGTGGAACCGGAGCCACTGTATCGGTCACCAGTTCAACGCTGCCCGGATAGCTGGTTTTCAGTCCTTCCTCCATTCCCCGCAAAATTGTTACTGAGCCAGGGCGGGATACCTGAAAAGGCATCAGGACGAGGACTCGTTTGGGCGGAGGAGCCGGATCAGCCGCAGTGCAGCGACGAGCGAGTGGCCCCAACCCTGCGAACAGTATGAAAGCCAGCGAGATTCTCGTTGCGATACGCACTCTGATGAGGTTGTCCGGTATTCACGTCGATTATAGTGACGTGGTGTCTTGAAAGGGCACGGCTTTACAACTTACGGGAGACCTCGTTTCTGCGATGGCTTCGTGTCAGGGCACGACTTCAGTAGTGCCGTATGACTTTGAAAATACGACGGGGCTTTAGCCCCTGAGGTTCTTTCTCGCTGGCGAAAATGAGTTTTCCGCAGCCTCTTTAGCCGGGCCGCACAAGCCTCTTAATTTCGTCGTCATTCCTCGCGGACTTCAGTCCGCAGGGAATCTGTTTTCCTGACTCATCCGCGCTGCCGCTGCTTTAGTTACAAGGTCCAATTGTGGCGTGAGCACTTCTATAGCTATTCTTCGAACGGAAGTAGTTCACAACTAATGCAAGCGACCCTGGAACACATGAACGACACGGCCCCGAAGACCCTACGAATCACGCTAGTTGACGACGATCCTTCGGTTCGAAGCGCCGTCTCCCGATTGTTGCGCTCTAACAATTACACCTGCAAAACCTACGAATCTGCCGAAAGTGCATTGACTGACCCCGACTTCGCCAGCGTGGATTGCCTCGTCCTCGACGTCCAGCTCTCCGGGATGAGCGGCTTCGCCCTGCGCGACCGACTGCGGGAGATGGCAAGCCCCACGCCTTGTCTGTTCATTACCGCTCATCCGGTAACCGGCTCAGCGGAGTGGAACCATGCGGTTGGCGACAGTCCCTGCCTGAACAAGCCGTTCGAGGAATGGCAATTATTGGCCGCGATTGACGCCCTATTGAGTGACCGCTGAATTCTTCCAGACCGTAGTACCATAACGAAGTCCCGATCAATATCCGCATTCGGAGCATCGCTGTGGAACCCCCCGGGTCCGTGGGAAAAATCGTTCACGTCGTCGACGACGACGCCAGTCTGCTACGCGGGGTAGCCCGCCTGTTGCGCTCTCACGGGTACGAGGTCAAGACATATTCTTCAGCCGCAGAATTTCTACGCGCCGGCATTCCCTCCGGACCGTCATGCCTGTTATTGGACCTCAACATGCCGGGGATGACTGGCTTAGAGCTGCAAAAGGTTGTCTCCGACTATCAGTCCCGCTTATCGATCGTTTTCATTAGCGGCCAGGGCGACATCCCCGTCGCAGTCAAGGCCATGAAAGCTGGTGCTGTAGACTTCCTCACCAAGCCGTTTGAGGGCGACATTCTGATGGCTGCCATCGAGGCGGCATTGAGCCGCTCCATTACTGCTCATACTCTGGATGGCTCGCTGCAGCGCGACTGGGCTCTCTTCGCAACGCTCTCTCCCCGCGAGCGGCAGGTCTGCCTACTTTTCGCCCAGGGGCTATTGAACAAGCAGATTGCCGGCGAACTCGGCACCACAGAACGAACCATTAAGGCCCAGCGTGCGAGCGTCATGAGGAAGCTCACCGCAAATTCGGTTCCTGATGTTGTGCGCCTTATCGAAAGGCTTCGTGACGGCGGCCGCCTGACCGGCTAACAAGTACCGGAGGTACGAAATAATCTAGCCCAGCACGGAGTCGGAGGCGGAGTGCTGGGTTAAGTGAGAAATTTGATCCGAGTCCCGGAGTCCCTCAAGCAGCGCCGTCTTTGTGCTGCTTGAGGTGGCGAAGGGACGACAGATGTTGCGAGGGGCTCCAGCCCGGGTTCAAATCACTCCTGTTTCTTCAGAAACACATTGTCGATCATCTGTCGCATAAAATGGCCGCCGAAGCCCCCCGCACTCGCCGCCAGAATCTGCAAAAATGCGCCGTACACCTGCCCACGATCATGGGGCCATTTCACGATGTACGCGTAATAGGCCAGCACCAGCGGCACGCCAATCCACACAATCAGCACCCATCGCCACGGCCGCCGCCATTTCCAGAAGGCGAACACCATCGCGAAAAGAACCATGCACAGCGCCGTTAGCAGCGCGTCATCTACCACTTCGTTCACCCAGCCGGAGAACACGCCGCACGCCCCGGCAAGCGCGTAAATCAACGGGTTGGTGCGGGATCGCGTGTCGGTCATCTGGCCCTAGTATTGGTAAAACCCTCTCCCCGACTTCTTCCCCAACCACCCAGCATCCACCATCTTGATCAGTAGCGGGCACGGCCGGTATTTCGGATCGCCGAGGCCGTTATGCATCACCCGCATGATGTCGAGGCACACATCGAGCCCGATAAAGTCCGCCAGCGTCAGCGGCCCCATGGGATGCGCCATCCCCAGCTTGAATACCTCGTCCACTGCCTGCGGAGTCGCGACCCCCTCCATCACCGTGTACATGGCTTCATTGAGCAGAGGCATCAGCACGCGGTTCGAGACAAACCCCGGCGCGTCGTTCACCTCCACCGGCGTCTTCTCCAGTTTTTCCGCCAGCGCCTTCACCGTCGCGTACGTCTCGTCCGACGTCGCCAGCCCGCGAATCACCTCTACCAGCTTCATCATCGGCACTGGATTAAAGAAGTGCATGCCGATGACCTTGTCCGCACGCTTGGTTACCGCGCCCAGCTTGGTAATCGAGATCGACGACGTGTTCGACGCCAAAATCACTTCCGGCCGGCACAAGTGATCGAGGTCGCGAAACAACTCGGTCTTGATTTCAAACCGCTCGCTTGCCGCCTCCACGATGAAGTCGCACGCCGCCAGCCGCATCCTGTCCACCGTCGGAGTAATCCGGGCGACCGCGGCATCGCGAGCTTCCGTGGTGATCTTCTCCTTGGCGACCTCCCGCTCCAGGTTCTTGCGGATCGTCTCCACCCCGCGATCGAGGAAGCGCTGTTCCACATCAACCAGCACCACTTCATACCCGCCCTTCGCGAACACGTGGGCGATGCCGTTGCCCATAGTTCCAGCGCCAATTACACCAACACTCTTAATTTCCATGAGGATTGCCTCTGTCGCGGCCGCGCCGCCAGTTCAAAACAGTCGAGTGTAGCAGAGGCCCAGGGGCCTATCAGTTGGTATTGCTGAGAGGATCGCTGCTGTCTTCGCTCTTCACACCGATCAGCAGGCAGGTGGCGTTGTCCTCGCCGCCGGCATCCAGCGCCGAGTCGATCAGCGCATCGCACGCGGCTTGTAACGAGCCGGAGTTGGCCATTAGATCGTGAATCTGCGGGTCTTCCAGGTGGCGCAGCACGCCATCAGTTGTTAGCAACAGGATGTCCCCCGGCTCCGCTGGAAATTCGGCCAGGTCAGGAGGGCTATCGTCCTCGGTGCCCAGCGCGCGCGTAATAATGTGTTGCGCGGTCGAGTGCTTCGCCTCTTCCACCGTCATGATGCCCCGCCGAACTTGTTCCATCACCAGCGAATGGTCTTCGGTCAGTTGCACCAGCGTCTCGCCCCGCAGCAGGTAAATGCGGCTGTCACCAATGTGGGCGGTAGTAAAGCGGCCATCGTCGAAGCGGGCCGCCACCAGAGTGGTACCCATGCCCGACGTAGTGCTATGCCCTTCAGCGTATTGCAGGATGTTTTCGTTGGCCTTGCTCACCGCGTCAGAGAGCAACTGCGCGCCCAGCGGAGCATCGATCAGGGCAGCATTTGCGGCCATCGGCTCCTGATCGCGGAAGTACGACAGCACCGTGTCCACCGCAATTTTGCTGGCGACTTCGCCTGCCGCGTGGCCTCCCATGCCATCGCAAACGATGAAGACTCCTTGGCGCAGGTCGAATCCCCAGCAATCCTCATTGGACTGCCGCACCTTGCCTATCTCACTTCGGCCAACCACCTCGAGTCCTAGTTGCATGCGCGCATAAGTTTACAGTGAGTCAACATTTCGCGCGAGTTACAAAAGTGGGGGTCCCCCGGTTACCGGCGCGATTTTCATCGATTTCGACCGCAGCTTAATTTGCCCTTAACTGCCGCTACGGACGCGCGTCTTGGCAATATCCGGCACCTTGTCGTGCGAATCGGAGTGCTCCATGTGGTGCTCCTCCAGGTCAGTACGCAGCAACTCAAACGCCTCTTCCGGCGTATTCGCCCAATGAATCAGGTCGAGGTCCTTGGGAGAGATTGTCCCCGCATCCACCAATGCCTGAAAGTTGACGACTTTGTCCCAATAAGGCTTGGCGTACACCACCACGCCGATATGTTTCGCCAGCTTTTCGGTCTGCACCAGCGTCAGCAACTCGAACAGCTCGTCGAACGTTCCAAATCCCCCGGGGAACACCACCAGCGCCTTGGCCAGGTAGGCAAACCACAACTTGCGCATGAAAAAGTAGTGGAACTCGAAGTTCAGCTCGGGCGTGATATATGGGTTCGGCACCTGCTCGAACGGCAAGTTGATATTCAGCCCAATCGTCTTGCTGCCGGCTTCCGACGCCCCGCGATTGGCAGCTTCCATGATGCCGGGCCCACCGCCCGTGCACACCACGAACCGATGCCGCGGCTGCGCGATGGTCTGCGTCCACTTCGAGATCAGGAACGCCAGCTTGCGGGCGTCTTCGTAATACTGCGACATCTCGAGGTTCTTTTCGGCACGCCGCAAGAGCTCCTGCGCCTCCGACGACGAAACCCCGGCTTCTTGTATCGAACGCAGTTCGGCTTCCGCGGTCTCCCGGCTGCGAAACCGCGCCGAGCCGAAGAACACGATGGTGTCCTGAATGCGCTCGCGCCGAAACTTCGACAGCGGCTCCTGATACTCGGCCAGAATGCGCAAAATGCGGCCATCCGGCCCGTTCAGAAATTTCTTGTTCTCGTAGGCCAGCGGAACCCGCTGGTTAGGATGCGGTAACGGTTCGCCTTTGTCTTTCTCTTTATCGGACATATAGATAGGGATACCAGTCGTGCATGAACGCTCGGTCAACTCCTACACGCTATCGCAAAAGTGGGCGCAAGGGATAGGAACCGCCTGTCTTGATCGTCCTTCCGAACGTCGCAGCCCCCTAATACAGTGGTAAACTCTTGCGCGTGATGACCAGATTGCTGCTGTTCACCGCTCTTATCGGACTCGCCGCTCACGCCAGCGGACAAGCCGTCGCCCGCCCCGACGTGCCCGAGAAACTCGTTGCTCCCCCGGGCGAGCAGGTTGTCCTCGTCGCCCACGCTACCGGCTCGCAGATCTACACCTGTCAGCCCGCAACAGACGGTCATCTCGGCTGGGTCCTGAAGGCGCCCGACGCAGAACTGCATGACCAGCACGGGGCGGTGATCGGCCGTCACTTTGCCGGACCCACCTGGAAGGACAACGACGGCAGCCAGGTCACCGGTAAGGCCGTCGCCAAGGCCGATGCGCCCGACCCTGATTCGGTTCCCTGGTTGCTGGTTACAGTTACCGGCCATTCCGGAGAAGGCGTGTTCAGCCGGGTCACCACCATCCAGCGCATTCACACCAAAGGCGGCCAGCCTCCCGCGGCTGCCGAGTGCACTTCGGCCAAGCAGAACGCAGAAGCAAAGAGCAGCTATACGGCCGATTATTACTTCTACGCTCCGGCGAAATAACTTCCGACAACAACGGGAGACGTAAAATCCGAGTGCCGAAGGCACGGCATAGTCTAGCCCACGAAACCCGCGAGTCCCGGAGCCGGTTTACCGGCAAAGGGACGCCAGACGAGCGAACGTTGATAGGTGACCCGTGACACATTCCTTCCCGCGCCACCGCGACATAATGGTTCGCGCCTAAGCCCTGCTACAAGAAATTAGGAAGACAAAATGAAACAGCTACTGGCCGTGCTGTTGTGTGCATCCATACCCTTCACGCTCTTCGCCTCCGACATCAACTACAAAGTCATCTACGACGGCGGTTCTCTCCCTGACCTGAAGACTGGTTCCGGTCTTCACATGTACATCACTCAAGACAAAATCAGGTTCATGGAAAAAGACAAGGAGATCGCCAGCATTCCAACCTCTGCCGTCACAGAAATTACCTACGGACAAGATGTTCACCGCAGAGTCGGCGCCGCCATTGGACTTGCGGTCGTCAGTTTCGGTATTGGTGCGCTGATGGCCTTGAGCAAATCCAAGAAGCACTTCGTCGGTCTTACCTGGGCCGACGGCGACAAAAAGGGCGGCCTCGCCATGCAGTGCGACAAGAATGAATATCGCGGCATACTGGCCGGCCTGGAGGGCGTCACCGGCAAGAAGGCCGTTGACTCCGAAGCAATGACGGTAAAGAACTAGGGCGTTCCTATATGCCGACTTATATAGGCACGGACTGGGTGTGCCGCTGGAGTCGAGGATCTGCGTCTGCTTGTCATCCTAAGCGAGGAGCGCAGCGACGAGTCGAAGGGCTCCTATTCAATCCGTGCCGCCACTGTTCCCATATTTGTCATGACGCCGTCGCCCCTTCCCTTCGTTTGTCATCCCGTCTATAACAACGACGGGGTTGTCAAGGGCATAGTTCAGCGCCGGCGTCTTGGTTTTTGTCCCAGCGCCATTTCGCTCTATTGGAAATCGTCTTCTTGCACTTTGCATAAAGACCAAGACTCGCGCTCTCTCTGAATCAGCGATGGCAGCCTTTCGACTCCACCAACCATCTATTCGATCCCGCTCGGGCGGAACCATGATTCTTGTCTTCGATCTCCCAGACTTTTCCGGGAGGCAGGGTGCCCACTCAAGGGGACGGTCTCAGACCGCGACCACGTGATGACTCGGGCTGCCCTGCGTGCGAGCGGCGGCATACGGCTGCTGCGTCTTCCACATCCAAAACAGCCGCACCGCCAGTTTGCGCGCCACCATCACCTTGCCGACGCCAGAATGTTTCCTGTGCTTCAGCCTTTGGTAAGCGCGCTTCAACTCTGGGACCGAGCGCGCCGCGCTCTGTCCCGCTTCCACCAACAAACTGCGCAGCATGGGATTACCTTGCTTGCTGATCGCCCCCAGGTGCTGCCGCCCTCCGCTGGAATGCTCCGCCGGATTCAGTCCCAGATAGCTGACCACCTGGCGGCTGCGCGCAAAGCGTTCGATCTCGCCCAGCGTCAGCGAAAACGCCAGCGCCGTGATCGGGCCGACTCCCGGATGCGTCTGCAACAATCGCGCCACCGCATCGCGATCCGCCTCCTGCCGCGCCGCCACATCCAGCTTCGCAATGCGGCCGCTCAGCTCGTCCAGCAGTTGCAGCGAATCCTCGCGCCGCTGTTTCGTCCAACCCGTCAGCGGCAACTCTTCCAGCCGCTGCCGTCCGGCCACACTCCACAGCTTGCGCTTCTGCTGCACTCCCTGATTCAGCGCCAGATGCTGCAACTCGTTCTTCACCTGCCGCCGCATACAGACCAGCTTGTGACGATGCAACAGCAACTGACGCGTGTCGCGCTGCTCGACGCTCGGCACCCATACCTTGGGAAAGCGTTTCTCCAACAACAACTGCAGCAACAACTGCGCATCGCGACGGTCCGTCTTCTGCTTGCGCACTTCCATCGCCCGGATCTTGCCGGCATCGCCCAGCCATAGCTCAATGCCCAGCGCAGCCAGCAGCCGCTCGAACCACAGCGTGTTGCCGCAGGCCTCCATGCCTACCAGCACCGGCCCCTTCAGCTCGGCATAAAACTGCCGCGCCTCCTCCGGCGTCAGCCTGCGCTCCGTGTATTCGCCCGTATCCGTATCGACCATGGCAATTTGTTGGAAACTCGGATGGAAATCACAGCCTATAATCTTCATGGCGGCTCCTTTCGTCCGAGTCTTGGTCTTTTGCAAAATCAAGCTTACTCGGACTCCGCGAGGAGCCGTCGTTGTTATGAAATCAAGGCGACTTTAGCCCGCGAGGGACCTGCTTTTTCGTTCCGCCGTCAGTCGGCGGAGTTGGTTTGGTCGAGCTCGGCCTGGACACCGTCGCGCTCGCGGGGCATGTTGAGTTCGGTAAAGATGGCGAGGGCCTGCTGGAGCTTCTGCTTCTGCGCGAGTCGGTTGCCTTGCGCCGCATCAATTTCAGCCCAAATCCAATAGCAAGAGCCAAGGCTACTCTTGTTTCCCAACTCGGTGCAGATGTCTTCCTGCTTTTGGAGCAGTCCTAGTGTCCCGTCTCATATAATAGTTGACAATATCGCGGGATCGTGCTTCAATCGGGCATGTTCGATACAGCTGCTGCCTTGGCCCTGAACGAAGCTCAGAAACAGCAATTAGAGGCGTTGGCGCGCGCCGGTTCTACCCCGCAAAAGATCGCTCGCAAGTGTCGGGTGATCCTGCTGGCCAGCCAAGGCGTCTCGAACTACTCCATTGCCCGGCAAACCGAGCTCTCGCGGCCCACCGTCCTGGCCACACGGGCCGCCTTTGCCCAACACGGAGTTGAGTCGATCTGCCGGCCGGCGAAGCGTAAGCGGTCGCGGCCCACCCTGACCCCGGAGTTGGAACAGAAGATTCTGGACACCACGCTGAAAACTCGACCGCCGGATGGCACCCACTGGAGCGTGCGTCTGTTGGCCCGCCAATTGGGAGTCTCGCGCGCCATGGTGCATCGCGTATGGCAACGGCATGATGTGCAACCCCACCGGGTGGAGAAGTTTAAGCTATCCAACGATCCCCACTTCGAGGAGAAGGTGCGCGACGTGGTCGGACTCTATCTGAATCCGCCCGATCGAGCCTTGGTCTTGTGTGTCGATGAGAAGAGTCAAATTCAAGCCTTGGATCGAACCGCTCCCATCCTGCCCTTACGCCCAGGCTTGCCAGAACGGCAAACTCACGACTACAAGCGATACGGCACTACCACACTATTTGCCGCCTTCAACATCCTGAATGGAAAAGTCATGGGCAACTGCCTGCCGCGCCATCGCGGCAAGGAGTTTCTCCGCTTCCTCCGGCAACTGGAAAAGGAAGTTCCTGCGGATGTCGAGGTTCACCTCATTTTGGACAACTACAGCACCCACAAGAGCGCCGAGGTGCAGGCCTGGCTGAAGCCCAAGAAGCGCCAGCGCTTCCACTTTCACTTCACTCCCACCAGCAGTTCCTGGCTCAATCAGGTGGAGCGCTGGTTTGGACTCATCACCGAGCGCATGATCCGCCGTGGCACCTTCCGCAGTGTCCAAGAATTAGAGGCGGCCATCTATCAATGGCTCGCCCAGTGGAACGAGAATCCCCACGCATTCACCTGGCGAGCCTCTGCTGACGTCATTCTCGACAAAGTACGACGTTGTAAAGAATTAGTAGGGACATCACACTAGAGCCTCCGCCACCTTTCCCTGTCGTATGAGGATCAGCGCCTGGTTGCCGTAGCTGCGCTGCAGACCGTCCTTGTTGCCCAGCTTCAGGCAGATGGCTTCTTGTTTCTTGTAAAGGGCCATCGCCTCTTCCTGCCGCCCCCAAGCCAACAGAATGCTCGCCTGGTTACCGTAGTTGCCCTGGAGACTGTTCTTGTCGCCTAGGGCTTCGCAGATGGCTTCTTGTTTCTTGTGCAGGGCCATGGCCTCCTCCAGCCGACCCCACACCTCGAGGACCAGGGCTTGGTTGCCGTAGCTCTGCTCTAACCCGTAGTTGTCGCCGAGTTCGCGAAAAATCTCCGCCTCTTTCTGGTGCAAGTTGAGCGCGTCCTGCAACCGGCCCCACGAGTCGAGGACAAGAGCCTGATAACGGTAACTACGGTAGAGGCAGGTTCTTCCGTTCTTGTCTTTCCGTTCGGCCCACAGAGACTCCTCGTTCGTTGCAATACGATGGGCGACATTTAACTCGCCAGTTCTGCGCGCCAACTCGTATCCGTGATAGGTAAGCAGTGGTTCGCGGTCGCACTCGCCCTGCTCCCAGAGAAATCTCGCCGCCGGAATGATTTCCTCCAGACACTCGGAGCATTCACGCCAGCGCGTCTCCCAATCCTCGAACAGCTCCTCCAGCGCCGACGCGTGGCGCTCCTGCGACTCAGCCAGACCATCGGCGCCCGCGCGCGCCCGCAGTTGCTCGCGCAGCAGAGCATGCAACTGGAAGCGCTGGCGATCGCGATCGAGCACACGCAGCAGGGAGCCTCGTACAAGCACATTCGCGGCGTCTTCGGCCTCGTCGTTGCTGAGCGCCGCGATCTGGGCAGCGAGCGGCAGCCAGAAGCCTTCCTGCACGCAGACGGCGCAGGCCGCCAGCAGCTTTTGCTCGCGCGGGGCCTGCGACTCGATGGCGGTGCGGAAGAGGGCGTTCACGTCTTTCGCGCCATCCGCCAGCTGGTCGAGACGCAGCTTGAAGACGGCCTTGCCGAGGCCACTGGCTTCGCGGCCACGCAACAGGCTGGCCCCGACAGCAACGGCGATGGGCAGCATCTCGACGCGGGCGGCGAAGTCGAGTAGCGGCCTCTTGTTGATGTCCGCTTCCTCCTCGCTGAAGACTTCGTCGAGGTAGGTGTGGAACAGCTGGTGTGCTTCATCGTCAGTGAACTTTTCGACCTTGGAAGTTTGCTTGGGAATTAGGCCGGGCAGCGATTTCTGACGCGAGGTGTAGAGCACAGAGCAGGCGCCCTTGGGCTCGAGACCGATCACATCCGCAGACCAGACATCGTCGAGCACCAGCAATGACGGCCGCTCACGCAACCATTCTCTTGCGGCGGTTCGTTGCTGATCGGGAGGAAGCGTCGCCACATCAATGGGCAAGCGGGCGACCAGCTCGGCGGTGATGGCGTCCAGCGGGCGTTGGCCGCAGGTCTGCCAGATGACTGCGTCTAGGTCCTTCTGCTCGTCCCAAGCGAACCGCAACGCAATTGTCGATTTACCCGAGCCCGGCTCCCCAAAGAGGAGGAATTTGCCAGGTTCGGGCGAGAATTCGCCGCTCATTCGGGCGAGATAAACTGAGCGGCCTACAAAGTCCTTAGGACGGTATTCGGGCAGATAAACCGGAGCTTTGCTGCCAGAGAGACGCTTAAGATTCTGCCGCTCTTTGAGCCAGATGATGACCTCGCGAATGCCCGCAGCCTGATCGGGGCGCGCATCAAACCAAACCTTGGTTTTGAGCAACGGAGGGATAGGGAAGGTTGGATCGTCGCAGAGCAGGACCGTGCCTACGCGCATCCTCTGTCCTTCAACTTGGCGCGCCATGGCCGCCGTCCATTCTTCTTTTGTCCAGGCTGATTGCGCGGCGTTGGGCGACCAGATCAGGAGACAGATGTCGGACTGAACAAGCCCGTCATTGATTTTGGCGACGAAGTTTTCGAGCTTGTCGATGTCCACCTCGCAGCGGAAGACATCGAACTCGTTGGCTACAAGTGTGAGCGCGAGCTTCTCGACGAACTCTTCGTCCTTGGTGCTGTGTGAGAGGAAGATTTTCATGGCGCTACGCTGCGTTACAGCCGAAGCGTAGCAGAGGACAGCAGGCGAGTCAGCAGCAATCAGTCCGGGACGCTGACCCACAATTGCCTTCCTCTGCCAATTGTGGGATTCCCAAAACCTCCGTGCCTCCGTAGTGAATCCGGTTCTTCCCAAATCGGGAATCACCCTCAATTTTTCTCAAATAATGCTTGCTTTTTCCTCTCCCCTTTTGCCACGCTTCTAAACGTGGGGGCGAAGACCCCCAGTCGCACGTCGTACGACCCTTGCTGCCGGCATACCTGCAGCGTGCACCAATTCCTCTCGCCTAGAAGCTAATAGCTAAAGGCTAAGAGCTAACAGCCCGTTTTTTAGGAGGCTTTATGTCAGTCCCCACCTGTAATCACATCCGCAAGAACGGCCGTCTTTGGCAATCGCCTGCCCTGCACGGTCGCGATTTCGCCGAGCGCGCGGCCTGGGCCGTCGACAAAATAGCGCTAACTCCTTGTGCGGCCATACTTTGCCTGCAAGTCCTTTGTTTCTGATATTTTAAGCACGAAATGAAAGCTAACTCACTGATTCTAAAGATTACGGGGGGGGGGGACCCATAAGCGCTAAGATAAGGATTCGAGCTGCGGTCTCCGTTTGCGACTTGGTTCGCTAAGGGCCGCAGCCACCTGATTCCAACGTTGCATCACCGCTTGCAGGGCAAAGCCGGAGTGATGGCGGCGAGGACTTGATGGAAGGCGAACTGAAATTCACGCCACTGGCTGGGGTGCATGGCTTCCGTTCGGAGGTAGCCCCAGGGGGAAATCGTGCTTCCCACTCGTGCCAGCTTCTGGCTCAGCAAGGCTACGAACAGTTTCCCGTACAACCAGGCGCGGCTACTCTGGTCATCGTGTTTTGCACATGTCCAATCTGTGCGATGGACTTCATGCGTTTGAAGGTCAGCTCGACTTGCCATCGCAGCCGATATGCCTCCAGCATTTGTTCGGTGCTGCCGCCGCAGCCGGAAGAGTGGTGAAGACCAGCACATACTCGGCGTATTGCCGGGTTTCGGGACCCACACTCTTTCCCTGTTGCTGCTTTTCCTTCAGTCGGCGCTGCGCCCGCTCCATCGCCGCCTGGCTCTTGCGAATCGCACAGACCCGTCCAGCCACTTCTTCCTGGCCTGAATAATCCACACCGGCCACTCGGCTAATCCCGGCCTCCGCAATCCGGCCAAGGGTTCCAGTAATGAAAATGGCCTGCCCCGCTCATCCCACAGCGGCAGTGCGTGAGGATTCAGGCGCACGCACACCTCTGCCTGCTGCTGCACCACCCCGATGATTCCGACTGGATGACAATAGCCCGCATCGGCCAGCACCACCTCGCCGGCCTGAAAGCGAAAATGCCCAAATCGCTCCGCCGAGCCGACCCCCCGGTAGCGGTGAGATCGAAATAATCGCACTCCAGCGTGGGCAAGCGCAGGCTGTAATGAATCCGCCACTGGCTTCCTGTCTTACCCGGTTCTTTGACTACCGTGGCGTCCAGCAGTCGCACGCTTCGCCCATACAAACTAGGCTGCAAATCCACTCCGTTGTCTTTCCACAATTGCTGGCACAACTGCCGCAGCCAGTCCTCGGCGTCCCGCAAACGATTTAACAAGGTAACATCCGAGACTGCAGCAATGCCGGCTAACTTAGCGTGTACCGCCGTTTCGCGCAGCGACCAGCCGCAACCCACATGCAACAGCAGCGTGCGCAGCAAAGCTTCCAACGACGGGAAGCCGCGCAATCGCTTCACCGCTCCGCTGCTCCTGCCCAACTGCTGCCACTCAGGGGAAATAAGGCCAGCAAGACCTGCCAGTCTTCCATCTCAGCCATGCCCCAGACTACCCCTCAGCCGGACAACCCGTCAATCCTTATCTTAGCGCTTAGGGGGGTACCCCTCAAAGCACAGGTCCCAAAATGGGAATTAGCCACGCGGGCGCTCGCGGTAGGTGACGGCTTCGACCACGCCCATCCAAATGTCGATGAGGCCCAAGCCGCTGACCAGTCCACGGACGAAGCCGTAATTCAGGAACTCTTTCACTGCGGGATAGGGAGCGAGCAGGGAGTTGTCGGTCCAAAGGCGCGTCCAGGGAAGTACGGTGAGGATGATGCCGACTTCCAAGCAGAAGAGTACGAACACCACCAGCCACAAGCGTTGCAGCCAGCGATGAGGCGGTTTGGGGCTTTTGGCCGGCGGCATCACCAGCACCGGGCCGGACGGCGGCGTCTCCGGGCCGGGCTCGGGCGCTTCGGCGAAATAGCTGGCGAGGGTGTTCGCCGACGAGATTGTGGGAGTGAAATCCATCTGTGCGGATTGTACAGTGGCGCTTCAACGGGCCGCGCCGAAAAACTAGAACGGCAGGGACAGCGCCCTGCCGTTACATAAAGTTTCTCGCCGCGAAATTCAACAGCAGATCCCTCGCGGGCTAAAGCCCGCTTGATTTCATAACAACGACGGCTCCTCGCGGAGTCCGAGTAAGCTTGATTTTGCAAAAGACCAAGACTCGGACGAAAGGAGCCGCCATGAAGATTATAGGCTGTGATTTCCATCCGAGTTTCCAACAAATTGCCATGGTCGATACGGATACGGGCGAATACACGGAGCGCAGGCTGACGCCGGAGGAGGCGCGGCAGTTTTATGCCGAGCTGAAGGGGCCGGTGCTGGTAGGCATGGAGGCCTGCGGCAACACGCTGTGGTTCGAGCGGCTGCTGGCTGCGCTGGGCATTGAGCTATGGCTGGGCGATGCCGGCAAGATCCGGGCGATGGAAGTGCGCAAGCAGAAGACGGACCGTCGCGATGCGCAGTTGTTGCTGCAGTTGTTGTTGGAGAAACGCTTTCCCAAGGTATGGGTGCCGAGCGTCGAGCAGCGCGACACGCGTCAGTTGCTGTTGCATCGTCACAAGCTGGTCTGTATGCGGCGGCAGGTGAAGAACGAGTTGCAGCATCTGGCGCTGAATCAGGGAGTGCAGCAGAAGCGCAAGCTGTGGAGTGTGGCCGGACGGCAGCGGCTGGAAGAGTTGCCGCTGACGGGTTGGACGAAACAGCGGCGCGAGGATTCGCTGCAACTGCTGGACGAGCTGAGCGGCCGCATTGCGAAGCTGGATGTGGCGGCGCGGCAGGAGGCGGATCGCGATGCGGTGGCGCGATTGTTGCAGACGCATCCGGGAGTCGGCCCGATCACGGCGCTGGCGTTTTCGCTGACGCTGGGCGAGATCGAACGCTTTGCGCGCAGCCGCCAGGTGGTCAGCTATCTGGGACTGAATCCGGCGGAGCATTCCAGCGGAGGGCGGCAGCACCTGGGGGCGATCAGCAAGCAAGGTAATCCCATGCTGCGCAGTTTGTTGGTGGAAGCGGGACAGAGCGCGGCGCGCTCGGTCCCAGAGTTGAAGCGCGCTTACCAAAGGCTGAAGCACAGGAAACATTCTGGCGTCGGCAAGGTGATGGTGGCGCGCAAACTGGCGGTGCGGCTGTTTTGGATGTGGAAGACGCAGCAGCCGTATGCCGCCGCTCGCACGCAGGGCAGCCCGAGTCATCACGTGGTCGCGGTCTGAGACCGTCCCCTTGAGTGGGCACCCTGCCTCCCGGAAAAGTCTGGGAGATCGAAGACAAGAATCATGGTTCCGCCCGAGCGGGATCGAATAGATGGTTGGTGGAGTCGAAAGGCTGCCATCGCGTGATTCAGAGAGAGCGCGAGTCTTGGTCTTTATGCAAAGTGCAAGAAGACGATTTCCAATAGAGCGAAATGGCGCTGGGACAAAAACCAAGACGCCGGCGCTGAACTATGCCCTTGACAACCCCGTCGTTGTTATAGACGGGATGACAAACATAAAAGGCCTGCGAGACGCCGCGCTAAAGCGCGGCACTACCCTTTGCAGACCTACGCCGCTCGCAAACACTTCCCTAATCCTACAGGAGCTCTTCGTTCCAGTTCTCGAGGAACTTTTTCACTTCCGCCATGAACTGGTCGGCGACGGCGCCATCGATTACGCGATGATCGTAGCCGATGCTGAGGTGCATCATGGAGCGGATGGCGATGGAGTCGTTGCCGTCTTTGTCGGTGACGACGACCGGCTTCTTGACGATTCCGCCGACGCCCATGATGGCCAACTGCGGCTGGTTGATGATCGGCATGCCGAACTTGGCTCCGAAGATGCCTGGGTTGGTGATGGTGAATGTGCCGCCTTGGACTTCGTCGGGCTTGAGCTTCTTGGTGCGGGCGCGCTCGCCCAGATCGCTGATGGCGCGCTGCAGGCCGACGAAGCTGCGCTCCTCGGCGTTCTTGACCACGGGAACGATGAGTCCCCAGTCGAGCGCGACGGCGATGCCGAGGTTGATGGACGAGTGGTAGCGGATGTTGTCGCCTTCGACGGACGCGTTGACGATGGGGAACTTGCGGAGTCCGTGCACGGCGGCGCGGGCGAAGAACGGCGTGAAGGTCAGCTTGCTCCCGGTCGCCTGCTCGAACTTGGACTTCATCTTCTCGCGCAGCTTCACGATGCGGGTGACGTCGACTTCGAAGACTCCATGCACGTGCGCGCTGGTGCGCTTGGACAGAATCATGTGCTCGCGCGATCTTCTTGCGCATGGTGGTCATGGGCACCAGATCACCGGGCGCAACGCCGCCGACAGGCTGAAGCGGAGTGGTGACGGCAGGAGCTGACGGAGCTTCGTAGGACGGCGCTGGAGCGGCTGGAGCGGAAGCCGCCGCGGCGGGCGCGCCGCCGGCGTGCTTGGCGATGAATGCCTCGATGTCTTCCTTGGTGATGCGGCCGCCCAGTCCGGTGCCGGGAACTTTGGCGAGATCGACGTTGTTGTCCTTGGCGATCTTGCGGACGAGCGGGCTGGAGCGGACGCGTCCCTGCTCGCCATTGTCGGACTCGGCTTCGGGCTCGGGCGCCTTGGCGGCATGTCGGAGGCGGTGGTGGCGGAGCGGCTTCCTTCTTGGCCTCGGGAGCAGGAGCGGCAGGCGCGGCGGCCTTGGCTGGCGCGGGTGCGGAGGCCCCTCGCCGTCGCCGATGACGCCGACCACGGTGTTCACCTGGACGGTGTTGCCTGCCTCGACCTTGATCTCCTGGAGCGTGCCGGACGCGGGAGCGGGAATTTCGGCGTCAACCTTGTCGGTGGAGATTTCGAACAGCGGCTCGTCGCGCTGGACTTTGTCGCCGGGCTGCTTGAGCCACTTGGTAATGGTTCCTTCGAAGATCGATTCCCCCATCTGGGGCATGACTATGTCTGTTGGCATGGTTTCCTTCCGTGGGGTTGGTGGTTAGAAATCGCAGTAAAACGCAAATGACGATTATATAGCGTCGAATTCGGGTGAGCATATGGCGTCCCTGCCGGGACTTACCGATAAATTGCACGCAGACCTAGTGCTGAAGCACTGGGCTGATATTCCGTCCCTGCGGAACGGGCGAATTACCGTTGCTACTCCGTGCAATGCCTCGGCATTTTGAGGCAGGATAAAGGTTAAGCCAGAGTATCCGCGAGCTCATTTGGGCGGCTCGAACAGCTCTTTTGCCAGGAGAATCGCTGACATTGCAGTCGGCCAGCCGGAATAGAAAGCGAGATGGGTAATCAGCTCGATGAGTTCGTCTTTCGTGACCCCGTTTTCCAGAGCGCGCGGAAGGTGAAAGCGGAGTTGCTCGGTGCGATTGAGGGCGACCAGCGCCGAGACGGTGATGAGGCTGCGGTCGCGCTTGGAGAGGCCGGGGCGTTCCCAGATGTCGCCGAAGAGGACCTGTTGGGTGAGTTCCGAGAGCTTGGGCGCGAAGTCGGCGAGCGCGCCTTTCTTGGGCGGTTGAGGCGGTTGCGATTCCATCGGGTCCTCCTTGAAGTTTGATCGAACTGCGGACGATTGTCCCCACCCTTCAACATCATTCGGACAGAATGGGATGGCACCAGACAGTCTAATTGTACGAAGGAAAATCCCCACTCAAGGCCAAAGGATGGCCTTGGGGCACCCGGCTGCTACGAAACTCTGCCGTCGCTCCGCGACTCGCATGAAACACGCCACTTGGACCCAGCCTTTCGCCTTCGGCTTCACGCTGGGCTAGATTATGGCGTGCCTCCGGCACTCGAATTTCGTTGTCTTTGTTCCATCGCATACGACGAGCATCAGAGTTTCGTAACAGCCTCCGAAGCGCTGGGGTTAGATATTCCGCCCTGCGGACGGGCGAAATCGCTTGTTCGCTCTACGCAATGACAGTAAGCTGGGGGCGCAAATTCAGCATCCGGCACGGAGGGAGAGGACATGACACCGAAATTCGCGATCAGGAGCTTGGTTCTCGTAGCGTTGGCACTTGGCACCGTGGCAACTGCCGTCGCGCAGATGCCCAATCCGTACGGGCCACCCATCTCTTTGGAGGCGGCCAAGAAGATTGTTGCGCCGGCCATCGCCGAAGCGGCGAAGAACAGCTGGACGATCGCCGTCGCTGTGGTCGATCCCGGCGGCAATCTGGTGTACTACGAGAAGATGGACAACACGCAACTGGCGAGTGCGCACATCGCAGTGGAAAAGGCGCGGACTGCCGCAATGTTCAAGCGACCCACCAAGGCCTTTCAGGACGCCCTGGCCAAAGGCGAGGAAAACCTGCGTATTCTCGGCCTGCCCGGAATTGTGCCAGCGGAAGGCGGATTTCCTCTCGTCATCGACGGCAAAATTGTGGGCGCGATTGGAGCCTCGGGGATGACGAGTGCGCAAGATGCACAGTGCGCGAAGGCGGGGGCGGATTCGCTGAAGTAAGGAAAAAGTCTTCACCACGGAGGCGCGGAGGACACGGAGAAGAGTCAGGCAAAGGCGAAAACAGCCGCGGATTTCGCGGACAGAATTCTTGGCCCGATCGTCACGGAAAGTTAAAAGACCCACCCAAGCAAAATCGGCTTGGGTGGGGCACCCGGCAGGAGCCGATTCGCTGAAATAGAACAGTTGTCGGTTGTCGGTGGTCAGTTGCCAGAAAACCCCCAATCAAGGCCAAAAGATGGCCTCGGACGGGGCACCCGGCGGCCCTCATTCAACGGAAAAGAAAAGACGGGACAACTTTCAGCGTCAACCGCTGGTGATGTCCCGTCCATTGTCGTCAGCCGATCTAGCTGGTCAGTGACTTGCGCAGGAACCTGCCAAGTACCAGCAGACCGCTGCCCATCAGCATCAGCGAAGTCGGCTCTGGTACTGAAGACATCGGTTCGAATCCCACGCCGCTGCCAGCGGTGCCGTCCTGAGCGGACAAGTAGCCAGTGGTGTACTTCAACGCGTTTGTCTCAATGACCAAGTCGACCGTCGTCTCACCGGGCTGAATGCCATCGCCGAACTCGTCGAAGTTGAAGCTAATTACGGACCGTTCTTGAGCTGCGGTAAACCGTAATCGGATCGTGGACTCCGAACGGATTCGGTGCCAGCATCGATCATGAAGCCAGCGAAACTCGACATGCTAAAGCGCTGGTTCACCGCCGGTCCATCGTTGGTGAACACGTAGATAAAATCCAGGCAGTTGGCGCAGAAGGTGTTGTTCGGATCTGCCTGTACCCAAGTTTGGTAGGTGTCTGTGAAAGTGGGCGTAGTGATTGTGCCTGAAGTCGACGCCAATGTCGGCCCGGACGGAAAAAGCGGACTCGGCGGAGCTGTTCCTCCGACGCTAAGTATTGAGGCTTGCGCACTCGTCAAGCACACCAGCGTGAATGCCAGCAGAACCACGAGTTTCGCGGAATGAGAGTTACCCTTCTCGGGTGCCATAACCAATATCTCCAAATGTTTCTTTCAATTCGTAGTGGCACTCCCACGGCCCGTAACGGCGCGTGAACGAGGTTGCCCGTGGCGCAACCGTGAACAGTGCCGATCCATCGGCCATGCCGGAGAGCACGCCGCAAACAATTAGTGATGTATGGAGAGCTATGTAGGGTTTGCCGACCTTAGAAAAAACTTCAGTCTTGTCGTACGCAGCTTCGCGGACTGAAGTCCGCTCGGAACATCGAAAATAAAGAGCTTACCGGCACGACCGAACAGGCTGCTGAAAAACTCGAAAAGCAAGAATTTCGAGTGACCCAAAATGCCTCGGAAATTGCAGCGAGAGCTCATATCGAATTTAAACGCGATGTTTTTTCGAGCACTTCGCAAGTTTCGAGTTTTTCAGCAACCTGTGAAGTCGTGCCCTGACACAAAACAGGGATGCACAACCTTTACGGTCAATTGGAGCGGATATCAAAATTTGCTGGAGTGTGCAATATTGACCAGATTTGGGTTCGTTGAAAGCAATATGCTGCCACGATAAAGCGTAAGCCGGTTGCAGTCGGCCCCTTAAGAGCGAGGTATATCTCCCTTCATCCACTGTAACCGGCCTTGCGCGACTTGGACTGTTGACTACGAGGGTGGCGATGAGTGCTCCGTACGGCATGGAACTGATCGAAGATTGTCTCTCGTGCAATCTCTGTTCCGAGGGCTTCTTCTGCCATTTGCCGAAAGCGGTGATGGAAGCCTTTCAACCCCTGAAGTTCACGGTTGCTTACCCTGCAGGCGCAACTCTGTTTGTGGAAGGCCAACCATGCCGCGGCATCTACATTCTTTGCAAAGGCCGGGTGAAATTGTCCACCAGTTCGAGTGATGGCCAGATCTTGATCCTAAAGATTGCCCGACCTGGGGAGGTACTGGGTCTGAACGCAGCCGTCCTGGGACTCGCGCACGAAACAACAGCGGAAACCGGCCAATCGTGCCAGCTCAACTTTGTCAAAAGGAGCGACTTTCTCAGGTTTCTAACTGAACACGACGAGGCATGCATGCACGCTGCCATCCATTTGAGCCGCGATTGCCAAGCAGCGTACCTGCAGCTTCGCTCGTTCGCAACGGCATCAGCGCCGCAGCGAATCGCCCGCTTGATGCTGGATTGGTCGCACACCGATCCTGCGACGGCCCCGGGTCTCGGAATCAAGGTGGCGTTGACGCATGAAGAGATCGGGCAAATCATCGGCATGTCGCGCGAAACGGTGACGCGTACTCTTGCCGATTTTCGCAAACAGCGGATTGCAGAGCTGCACGGCTCCAACTTATTGATTCGGAGCTTGCCCGCCATCCGAGAGCTGGCTGGCGCACAGGCCCCCAATAAAGCACTACGATGAATCCAGCTTCATCTTCGGCCACCGCAGCGACTCCGCTCATCCTCTGCATCGACGACGGACAAGTCGCGCTACGCGTGCGGAAGCTGGTGCTCGCCAACGCTGGTTACAACGTGTTGACTTCCGATTCAGGCGAAGCTGGCTTGGAGCTTTTCAAGAGGAACCCTGTTGAATTGGTCGTCGCCGACCATTTCCTCACGGGCAGAACCGGGACAGAATTAGCCAAAGTAATGAAGAATTTAAAACCGGAGGTTCCGATCCTGATCGTCTCCGGAGCCGTCGAACCACCCGCCGGTCTGGAGTTCACGGATGGGTTCCTGATGAAATGCCAAGGACCAGACGTCTTGCTTGATACCATCGCTCGGCTGCTGGCCGAGTAACGGCTAAAGCCCCGATCCAATAATCAGGATGGGCGAGGTCGGTTTGTCGGAGCCGACAGCGTCTTCTACGGTCACGGCGAATGCCTTGGCTTCGACTCCCTGGGGCATGGCGTGGTCCATCATGACGGCATTGCCGTGTTCATCGGGATGGAAGAGTCCAGCGGGCATGGGCGCGCCTTCCACGGGGATGAGCCACAATTCGTACATCTTGCCTGGAGGCAACGGCGCTAAGTTGCCGGCCACCAGCATCACGCGTTTTTGCGACGGGCTATAGATGGCGGTAGCGTGCGGTTTGCGCCCTTCGGACTGCGGACTGAGCGAGACCTGCATCGCGTCGGGAGCAGACAGAAGACGAAGTCGCTCTTCGGATTGGGCGAGTTGCGCCGAGGTGTTCTGGTAGAGGCGGCCCATCGAAGCAAGCTGATCGTGCAAGCGGCCGTTCTCCTGCCACAGGTTTCCTACGGCGAACAACAGAGCCAGCGCCACAACCGCCGGGATCAACGCCCAACTGAATCCACGCCGCCGCATCGTTTCAGAGGGCGAAGTTTCTGGCCGGCGTGGTTCGAGAGCAATGGCACGCATGAGGCGGTCTTTGCTGCGTGCCGGAGGACGCGGGCCGGTGGTGCTGAGCGCGAGCAATCCGAGGTCGCTGCGCAGGGCCTGCACTTCGCGACGGCAGGAGGCGCAGGTCTCCACGTGCTCGTCGAACTCCTGCAGATCGCTGCCGGTCAGCTCGTTGAGCGCGTAGAGCGCCAGGTCCTCGCGGAATTGTTCGTGCGTCCTCATCTTATCTTCGTCGTCATCTTCCACTTCACCCCGCAAAGCGTGCCCGCAACATCTGCAGGCCGCTACGGATACGGGTCTTGATCGTGCCCAAAGGCTCGCCGGTTTTCTCTGCAATTTCGGTGTGCGTGAGTCCCTGGAAGAAAGCCATCTCCATCGCTGTGCGCTGGTCGGCGCTCATCTCGTTCATGGCGACGCGCACTTTCTCAATCACCAGAGAACGCTCGGTTTCGTCACGCGGATCGACGCCGCCAGCGATCACGCACTCTTCAATATCGGTCTCGGGACGGCGTCGCCGCAAGCGGTCGATAGAGCGGTGGCGGGCAATCACCGCCAGCCACGCCGCCAGGCTGCCGCGGCTGCTGTCGAAGGCGTCGGGCCTGCGCCATAACTGCAGGAAGATGTCCTGAAGGATGTCTTCGGCCGCGCCGGTGTCTTGCAAAATGCGCAACGCCACTCCGTAAACCACATGGGAATAACGGTCATAGAGCTCCGCCAGTGCGTGCTGGTCGCCCGCGCGTACGCGTGCCACCAGCCGCATCTCGTCCCCCGCGTCAGTACGGGTCGCCGGGCTCGTATCCATCGGTTCCATAGATTAATACGTCGTGAAGGGGCCGGCGGATTGAGGCGTCCCACGCAAGTGGGAGGGCCGAATGCCGTGGAAAATTATTTTCGCGCGGCGAAATCCGATGTTCCGCTGGCTGCGTAGTGCAAGTAGCAAGTGGAAACCACGTGAAGATACCAGCAAAGCCGTCCCGCCGACAACTGGCTGGGGGAGTCGGTTGTGGCGGGACGGTGCTGGTAGGTGGAACCGGTTGTCAGTGGTCAGTTATCAGTGGTCAGTTGGGTGACGTCGCGAGCTGCGGTTTGTCGCGAAGCCTGTGGAGAAAAAGGCCGGCTCTCAGAAGAGCCGGCCTTGCTTGCAGGTTGCAAGTTGTTTCGGATTACGAGCGGCGGAAGCGAGCGAATGCCAGCGAGCCGATACCGCTTACCATCATCAAAATCGTGGATGGTTCCGGAACAGAACTTCCGGGATAGAACTGGAGATCGTCGATGGCGATGAAGGACGACGTAATCTCCAAGGACTTAATGTCAGAGGAGCCCTCGGTGAAGTAATAGTAGTCGTTGCTGAGGAAGGGGAAGGTGTAGGACTCGATCGACGCGCCGCTGGCGTCAAACACAGCCAAAGTCACGGTTCCCGGTCCCGCCAGGCCGATACCGATCTGGTTGGTCGGGTTGACGAGGGTGATGGTCGTGTCCATGGCCCAGCCGGTGTTTGGACCCGTACCAACGTAGTTCGGCGGGCTCTGGGTGCCGTTGAAGTAGTAGAGCTGATTGTTGGCGTCAGATATCGACGCAACTCCAACCCCAAGGTAGTGGTTCGAAACCACTGGATTGCCGGCGGCGACGTCGTCAAAATTGACCCAGGTTCCGAAGACCGGATTCAGGTTCGGCGACGGGGTTCCCTCGGTAATCGATGCGCTCGCCAACGAGCACAGGGCGATCGTAAGGGCGATGGCAAGTAACACTCGTTTCATTGGCGATCTCCATGGCGCGCGAGAGTTGCGCGACATGTTGAATGACGCAGTTTCGGTACCATGATCACTGACGGTAAGGCATTTAGAATCAATCGTATTCCGTGAGCCGGCGAGCTCGAGTGCAATAAGTTGCACTAAAAGGGTAGTAGTCTTCCCTTTCGGGATGTCGGCTGAGTTAGCTCTTACCTCAGAAACCGCATCTCCACGGTTACCTGCACTGGGACGGGCTGGCCATCTTTTTTCGCCGGCGAGAACTTCCAAGTCCGCACGGTGGTGACTGCGCTCGCTTCAAATACCGCATTCGAACTGCGTAGCACGTGGACTAGCTCGACGCGTCCCTTGGAGTTGATTCCTACGAGCATGACGACTACGCCGTTGGGCTCGGCGTCGGCCGGGACATCGGGATACTTCGGATCAGGCGCGTGGGTGGCCTTGGGCGGCTTCATGTCCTTGGTGATGCGCTGGTAGGCGGCGAAGGCTGCGTCGTCGGTGGTGGCGGCTGGCGTGGTGGTGGACATGGAGGAGGAGTCGGCGGCTTTGCTGCCCGACTGGGCGGCGGCGAAAGTCGCAAGGGCGGTGGTCAGGATCGCGAACGCGATCAGGGTAAGAGTGCGCATAAAGGGTCCGGTTAGCTTCGATAAGGTCTCAGCTATCTTAACTGCTCAACGCGCTTCAATACAGACGGTAGCCGATTGACACCTCAATCTGAACCGGCACGGGCTCGCCGTCTTTCGTGGCTGGAGTGAACTTCCACTTGCTGACCGCGTCGGCAGCATTTTGATCGAGGCCGGGTTCGAGCTTGCACACGACCTTGACCGCGTCCACGGTGCCAGTGGCGTTGATCGCCACAGCCAGCAGAACTGTTCCGTTGATCTTCGCTTTTCGTGCGGACTCGGCGTATTCCGGGTCAGGCGTCGAGAGGGCGCGTCCCAGTGTCACACCATTGCTATGAGGCAGGTAGAGGTTGGGGTCGAACCAGGCGGCCTTGCTCTCGGTAATAGCTGGGCAAGGGCCTTTGAGGTTCGGCGGCGACGCGAAGGGCTGTTGCTGTCCCGTCGCGGCTATCCCGAGACACATCCCGCATGCGAGAAGAGCCGCAAGTCGCGGCTTCATCGTTGCACCTCCCACTTCTGCGCCCCGACGATGCCGCATATTGTAAACTGGTAGTTACCGGTCACGAACTCCGTTGTTGACCTAAACACACGCGGTTCCCCGCAGAACCATCTCCGACACGCAGCGGAGCCCAACCTCCGCACGGCCTTAGGCCACCGGAACCCTCAGACGAGGGAAAGGACTGTCGTTTTGAGCAAGAGCTTACGTAATATCGCCATCATCGCCCACGTCGACCACGGCAAGACCACTCTGGTGGACGCTATGCTGAACCAGAGCGGTACCTGGCGCGCCAACGAGGCCCACGCCGAGCGCGTGATGGACTCGAACGAGCTGGAGCGCGAGCGCGGCATCACCATTCTGGCCAAGAACACGGCAATTTTTTATCACGACATCAAGATCAACATTGTCGATACCCCTGGTCACAGCGACTTTGGCGGCGAAGTGGAGCGCGCGCTCAAGATGGTCGACGGGGTGATGCTGCTGGTCGACGCCTCGGAAGGTCCGCTGCCGCAGACGCGCTACGTGCTGAGCAAGGCGCTGGAAGCCAAGCTGCCGCCGATCCTCGTGATCAACAAGATTGACCGGCCCGACGCGCGCTCGCAGGAAGTGCTGAACGAGGTCTATGACCTGTTCATCGACCTCGATGCGGGCGAAGACCAGATCGATTTCCCGGTGCTGTACACCAATGCCAAGGCGGGCACGGCGACCACCGATCCCGACAAGCCGGGCGAGAACTTGCAGCCGCTGTTTGAAGCGATTGTGAAGACGATTCCGCACCCCACCGGCGACGCCGACGGGCCGCTGCAGGTGTTGGTAGCGAACCTCGACTACAGCGACTACCTCGGACGGCTGGCCATTGCCCGCGTGTTCAACGGAACACTGCGCGCGGGGGAAGACGTTGCCATCGCCAAGCGAGACGGCTTCATTCAGCCCACAAAGATCACCAAGATGTTTACCTTCGCTGGCCTCAAGCGCACCGACATCACCGCCACCGAACTGGGAGACATCGTTGCTGTGGCCGGCGTCGAGGGAATTAACATCGGCGAGACCATCACGGACGTCGAAAACCCGGCGCCGCTGCCGGTCATTACGATCGACGAGCCGACAATTGCCATCCAGTTCATGGTGAATACCTCGCCGTTTGCGGGACGCGAGGGGCAGTACGTGACTTCGCGAAATTTGCGTGACCGCCTGGCGAAGGAGTTGCTCACCAACGTCTCGCTGCGGGTGGAAGAGACGGAAGCGACTGACTCGTTCAAGGTAATGGGACGCGGTGAGCTGCAACTGGCGATCCTTATCGAGATGATGCGTCGCGAAGGATTCGAGCTGGCGGTGGGCAAGCCGGAGATCGTTACCAAGCACATTGACGGCAAGCTGATGGAGCCGGTGGAGCGCCTGACCATCGACGTGCCCGAAGGTTTCGTCGGGGTCGTGATTGAGAAGCTGGGCGTGCGTAAGGCGCAGATGCAGAAGATGCACAACCACGGCTACGGGCGCGTGCGGATGGAGTTTACGGTGCCCAGCCGCGGACTGATCGGGTTGCGCAGCGAGATGCTGACCGACACGCGCGGGACAGTCGTGATGAATTCGCTGTTCGACGGCTACACCGAGTGGCAAGGCGAGATTCCGCACCGGGTAACGGGAGCGCTGGTGGCAGATCGTAATGGATCGACCACCGCCTACGCGTTATGGGGATTGCAGGAGCGTGGCGAGTTGTTCGTCGGCCCGGGCGTCGAAGTGTACGAAGGTATGGTGGTGGGAGAGAACGCGCGCGACAACGATCTCGACGTGAACATCGTGCGCGAGAAGAAGTTGACCAACATGCGGTCGTCCACCGCGGATGAGGCCATTCGACTGGTGCCGTTCAAGAATCTGAACCTGGAGCAGGCCATCGAGTTCATCGCCGACGATGAGCTGGTGGAAGTCACGCCGAAGATGCTGCGACTGCGGAAGAAGATTCTGCAGCAGAATCGGCGGCCCAAGCGGAACCAGCAGCCGGCTGGGGTGGAAACGGCGTAAATCATGTTGTCGGTTGTCAGTGGCCAGTTGTCAGTGAGCAGCAGCCGCGGATTTACACGGATTTCACGGATTGGAATCTGAGGCGAGAGGTTTCGTTGTCGCCGCAAAAAGACCCACTCAAGCAAAATCGGCTTGAGTGGGGCACCCAGCTTTAGTTCGGTTTCACCGGATACTGCTTGAACATCTTCTCGACCGCGGTGTTGACCTGGTCGAGAAGTTTTTGTCTCTGATCGCTGAGCTTATCTTTGGCAATGCCGCGCCAGATGAGCTTCTTCTGGCTGGCGTCGATTACATCGACCACCAACTCACCTTTATGAACGACAACGCTGGTGACCGTTCCCGGAATGTTGTACCAGTACGTGATTCCGTAGTTGAGAGGCGGTATCCCGCTGCCATAGATGGGGTCATGATAGCTGAAGGAAACATCGCTATCGCTTGCGCCGTACACCTGCACGTAAAGGTCGGGATTGTCGGCGACATGCGTTAGACCGCGCTTGGTGAGGTCGTCCTGTACGGCGGCGACGACGGCGAGGCGCAGCATCGGCTTAGCGGAGGCCTGGTCCGGGTCGAGAGAAAAAGTCTTGAATTTGGTGAAATCGGTGGCCTTGTCGTATTCGACCTTGATTTTCTGCGCTTGCGCGGCGAGGCAAGTGAGCGCAATGAGCAGGCATAGCAGAGAAGCGGCCCGCGCGCGATGTAGAAACGAAAACTGCATGGATTCTCCCAACGGTTCGAGGTGGTGGATTTGAAGTAAGAAGATTAGAACACAAGGGCGAAAGTGCACTACAATCTCGCCATCATCGCCATTGGGAGTCATGGCATGTTGCGTCGCCTGATCGTTGCGCTCGCCGTAGCAACCGTCGCCCAGGTTCTGGGCGCGCAGGTTCCAGCCCAACCGCCGGGCAATGCAGCCAAAACTCAAAAGCCGCCCGGCAATTGCACGGTCAGCGGACGTGTCGTCAGCGCCGCGGACGGTGTGCCACTGCGGTCGGCACGAGTGGGACTCATCCAGGGGAATGAGCGCAGGCATCCGCAGGTGTACGTGACCACCACCGACAACGAAGGCCACTTTGAGATCAAGCAGATCGAGTCTGGGCGTTACAACTTCTACGCCTCGCACATCGGATATCTCGAGCAACACTATCAGGCCAAGGGCGCGGACCCAGACGAAGGCGCGGTGCTGTCGCTTACGTCGGGACAGGAAGTCAACGACGCGATGTTTCGCCTAGTACGCGCCGGTGTGATCACGGGCAAGGTGGTGGACGACACAGGCGAGCCGATGATGAACGTGACCGTATCGGTCCTGCACAAGCCCACGGAGGAAGAGCGAGAGGAGGGAGGACCGAGTGGCAAGAAGCTGGAAATGACCTCGGTTTCAACGGTGGTCACCGACGACCGGGGCGAATACAGGGCATATGGACTGAAGCCGGGCGAATATTTCGTGAAGGCGTTGGAGACCGGTGAAGGGCCAATGTTCTTCGGGCGGATGGAAGAGAGCAGTGATGAGGCGGTGCTGCGCGAGCAGGGCAGCCAATTCGCGCCCGTCTTCTACCCCGGCGTGCTGCAAATGGACCAGGCGCAGGCGGTGACGCTGAGCGCGGGCGAGGAAGCACAGGCTGACATTCCCATGCGTCGTTTGAAAATGGTCGAGATCGCAGGCCGTGTCATCGGACCCGACGGGGCTCCGGCGGTACGAGCCTACGTTCGGCTCTCGCAGGCAGGGGTCGAAGATTGGGGCGGAGAATTGGGCGGCGGGGCTGACAGCAAAGGCGAGTTCTCAATCAAAGGGGTGGCGCCCGGCAGCTACTACATCATGGCCGGGATGCGCGACAAAGAGAAGTTCTACAACGTGCGGCAGAAACTCGAGGTAGGAGAAGCCAAGGTTGAAGGTATTGTCCTGAGTCTGGGCGGGGGAGCAACCATTCATGGCAGGGTGAGGACTGCCAGTGGCGCACCGCCTCTTGCGGGCAGAATGATGGTCCATTTGCTGCCTTCGGCTGAAGAAGGCGATTCCATCTCCCCGTATGCCGAGGTCAGCAAAGACGGTTCTTTCGAGATCAACAGCGTCGCCGACGGTGGCTACGCCCTTACGGTCTATGGACTCGAGCAGGGCTGGTTCGTGAAGTCGGCCCATTTGGGCGGCGAAGACGCGTTGCAGAATGGCGTGCAAATTGAAAGCGGCGCGGCCAAAGGTAGCCTCGATATCGTCGTGAGCTCGGATGGTGCGCAGATTGAGGGCACGGTAACCGACAGCGACAAGAGCCAGCCCCTGGCCGGAGTGCAGGTGAAGGCCAGAGTCGATCCGCCGAATGACTACAACTACAGCCGTTTTAGAGCGACGGCCACTGACCAGAACGGGCACTTCGTGCTCAAAGACATTCCGCCAGGCAAGTACAAAGTAAGTGCAAAGATGCCTTCGGCAGGGGGAGGCCCTGCTGCGATCAAGTCGGATCCGGTCGTGCTGACTCTCGGGGAGCGAGAACACCGCGGGCTCGATATCAAGCTGAAGGTTCCTGAGACCGAGTAGAGTTCTTCCGGCGGTGGTGTGGCAGGTGCTCGGGCTCACGCCCTCGCGAAAGAGTGTCGTCGGCTGAAGCCGACTCGGGACTCTTGTGAAACGTTTCCCAGGGCCGAAGAGGCTGTTGCGAAACTCTGCCGTCGCTTCGCGACTCGCATAAAATATCCGACTGAACCCAGCGTTTCGCCTTCGGCTTCACGCTGGGCTAGATTATGGCGTGCCTCCGGCACTGGAATTTCGTTGTCTTTGTTCCACCGCATAGGACGAGCGTGGAGTTTCGTAACAGCCTGTGAAGCCGTGGGCTTTCCGCAGTCGTCCCGCAGGCGGGACTCGGCCGCTGGCCGGGGAAATGAGACTCAGTCCCGGAACTGTTTCCAGGGCAGATACGACAAGACGGAAATTACCGCAAATTCCGCAGGGCTGAATCTTTCCGCCTATGCGTTACGTATCAGCTGCAGGGAATGGTGTGCTGCGAATGCCGTGAGCGCGCTGTCATCAGGGACGGAATGCAGAGCCGTGCGGCCTGACACTGGTAAACTGGGAACCTACATGCCCATCCGGACTATGCGCCAATGAGTGTCTCCGAGGCAATCCGCATTGCTCTGCTATCGCTGTGGGCGAACAAGCTCCGCTCGGTGCTGACGCTGCTGGGCGTGGTCATCGGCGTTTCGGCTGTGATCGCGGTGGTCACGTTTGTGAACGGCATCAACGGCTATGTAGCGGAGAAGGTGTTTAACCTCGGCGCGGACGTGTTCATCGTCAGCAAGATGCCGAACGTGGTTACCGATGTCGACCAGTTCATTGAGGGCAACAAGCGCAAAGACATCACCATGGAGAACTACCAGGCCATAGTGGACGACTGCTCGGCCTGCAAAATCGTGGGCGCGGCGGTACGCAACTTCACCGGCAAGGTGGTGTACGGCACGGAGAACAGCACCGACACGGTGATCCGCGGTTGGACGCCCAGCATGGAACCGATTTACGACCTGGACGTGGTGATGGGCCGGCCGCTGAATGATGCGGACGAGAACAATGGGTCACAGGTGGTTGTGATCGGCCAGGACATCCGCGAAAACCTGATGGCCGGTACCGATCCGATCGGCAAAATAATCAAGGTAGACGGTCACGAATACACCGTCATCGGCGTCGGCAAGAAGGAAGGCAAGACGCTGGGGCAGAGCCGCGACAATTACGTCATCATGCCCATTAGTGCGTGGTTCAAGGCCTACGGCTCGCACAATAGCGTGAGCATCTGGGCCAAGGGTTATGACGTCGGTACGGCGATGGAGCAAGCCATTGACCAGTCGCGCGTGATCCTGCGGGCGCGGCGCCACGACGTGCTGGGTGAAAAAGACAGCTTCGTCATCGAGACCAATGACAGCTTCCTGTCGCTGTGGGCCGACCTGAGCGGAACATTCTTCATCGTCATGATTGTGATTGCGTCGATTTCGCTGATCGTCGGCGGCATCGTCATCATGAACATCATGCTGGTGTCGGTGACCGAACGAACCCGCGAAATTGGGATTCGCAAGGCGCTGGGTGCGCGGCCGCGGGACGTGTTGCGTCAGTTCCTGATTGAATCGAGCACTATGGCGATCATCGGGGGATTGGTTGGCGTGCTTCTAGGCATTGCCATTGCTGAGGGCGTCACCATCGCGATTGGCATGCCGTCGGCGATCAAGTTGTGGGCGATTTTTGCGGGACTGTTGGTCTCGGCCAGCGTGGGAATTTTCTTTGGAGTGTATCCGGCGCGTAAGGCGGCCAAGCTCGATCCCATCGTGGCGCTGAGGTTTGAGCTATGAGCATGCGCGGCGGCGACTACAAAGAAATCCTGCGCATGGCGCTGGAGACCATCGCCAAGAACAAGATGCGCTCGGGCCTGACTGTGCTGGGTATCGTCATCGGCGTGATGATGGTGATCCTGATTTCGTCGGTGGTGCGCGGGCTGAATTCGAACGTGGAGAACATGGTGAAGGACATGGGCTCCGACATCATCTTCGCGTTCCACATCAATGTGTTTACCTTTGGGCGGCCGACGACCGAGATGCTGACGCGCAAGGAACTCACACTTGACGATGCCATCGCCATGCGTGACCTGCCGCATGTGAAGGCCGTGACTGATGGCGTGCGCCTGCAATTGCCGCAATTCGGCACCGGCTCCTATTCGGTGAAATACGAAGGACGCAAGACCAAGAACACTATTCTCGACGGCGACCTGCCCGACACCATGCGAGTGTTCGACCTGAAACTCGACAAGGGCCGCTGGTTCACCGAGAGCGACAATGAGCGGCGCGCGCCGGTGATCGTGCTGGGCTACGACACGGCGGAGAAACTTTTTGAGAACGAAGAGCCGCTGGGCAAGGAAATCAATATCGAAGGCGAGCTGTTCACGGTGATTGGGGTGCTGTCGAAGCGCAAAGCCGCGTTTGGGAACGGTTCCAATCCGGAAGACAACCTGGTGTATTTCCCGATTGCGACGCTGCATAAGCTGCATCCGGAACTGAAGCAGCACTGGATCAGCGTGAAGGCGACTTCGCACGATGACATGCCTCTGGCGATGGATGAGATGCGGGCACTGCTGCGGCGGCGGCGCCATCTGGCTCCGAACCAGCCGGACAATTTTGCCGTATTCAGCCAGGACGCGCTGAGCGACACGTGGAACCAGCTGACGGGTGGAATTTTCGTGTTCATGTTCGCGGTGTCGAGTGTGGCTCTGATTGTGGGCGGCGTGGGCGTGATGAACATCATGCTGGTGTCGGTGACCGAGCGAACCCGCGAAATCGGCGTGCGCAAAGCCATAGGTGCGCGCAAAAGCGACGTATTGCTGCAATTCACGCTCGAAGCTATCACCCTCACCGGTCTCGGCGGCATACTTGGGATTCTGCTCGGCGGATTTCTGACCATGCTGGTGCCGCTGGCGTTTCCGTCGCTGCCGGCGAGCATGTCGCTGTCGTGGGTGCTGACGGCGACCGCGGTATCGGTTGCGATCGGCCTGGTGTTCGGCATCTATCCGGCATGGAAAGCCGCCAACCTCGATCCCATCGAGGCGCTGCGCTACGAATAAGCGCTGCGCGGTCTGCTAATCTGATCAGCTTGTCATGCAATTTGTTCTCATGGTGATCGCGGCGGTGTGTGCTCTGCTGGCGCTGGCCGGTGCGGCGTATTTCGCGCTGTGCGTGTGGGCGGCGAAGCGCTTCCGTCGGCAGCATGTGAGTCCGGCGCGGGTCGATTTCGAGCCGCCAGTGAGCCTGATGAAGTCGCTCAAGGGCCTCGATCCGCACATGTATGAGGCCTTCCGCAGTCACTGCCTGTTCGACTACGCGGAATACGAGTTGCTGTTCGGTGTGAACGATCCGAATGAGCCTGCGGTCGAACTGGTCAAGCGGGTACAACAGGAATTTCCCCATCGGCAAATTCGCGTGATCCAGTGTCCGCAGAGTCTGGGGCTGAACGGAAAGGTCAGCACGCTCGCTCAGGTGCTGCCACAGGCGAAGTATGAGCACATTCTCATCAACGACAGCGACATCGTTGCTCCGCGAGACTACTTGCGACGCGTCATGACGGCATTTGCGGGCGATCGCATAGGCATGGTCACCACGCTCTATCGCGGACTCGCGGGTAAGACTATTCCGTCGAGGATCGAAGCGCTCGGGCTGAGCACCGACTTCATGGGCGGCGTGCTGGTGGCGCGCGAGATGGAGGGAGTGCGTTTCGCGCTCGGGGCGACCATAGCAACGACCAAGAGCGTGCTGCGCGAGATCGGCGGACTGGAAGCGTTGGTCGATACTCTCGGCGACGACTACGAACTGGGAGCACGCACCGCCGCAGCGGGATATAACGTGGAACTGGCTGATGTCGTTGTCGAAACAGCGCTACCCGACTACACGTTTGGTGAATTCTGGACTCACCAGATGCGCTGGGCCCGCAACGTGAGAGACCGAAGGCCCGCACAATATATCGGACTAATTGTCACCTTCGGATTGGCATGGGGAATTCTGGCAGTGCTGGCGGGTCCGGAAAAATGGTGGACGTGGGCCGCATTGGCTGTAATCGCTGCGTTTCGCGTTATAGCGGCAGTGACGATTGGGCGATCTGTGCTTGATGATCCATGCGTGCTGCGAGATTTGTGGCTGCTGCCGTTGCGCGATTTTTTGGCGCTGGGGGTGTGGGTGATGAGCTTCGCAGGGAATGAGATCGAGTGGCGGGGAATGAAGTTTCGCGTGAGAAAGGGGAAGCTGGAACAGGTGTGAGAAGTCTGCGTGTGGGACGCCGCAAAAGCAAAATCAAAGCGCGTATTACCTCAATGGCTAAAAGCCGAACCTCCCGACGAGCGCGAAATGCACCGCTGAAGCGGTTGTTACGAAACTCTGCCGTCGCTCTGCGACTCGCATGAAATATCCCGCTGAACGCAGCGTTTCGCCTTCGGCTTCACGCCGGGCTAGATTATGGCGTGCCTCCGGCACTCGAATTTCGTTGTCTCTGTTCCACCGCATAGGACGAGGTAGAGTTTCGTAACAGCCTCGGAAGCGGTGTGTGCTGGGGCCTTTACTTCTTCCCCTGCACGACTGTGAGACAGCGGCCGTAGAGTTCGAGAAGGTGCTGGGCGTATTCTTCTGCCGCCTTGGACGAAACACCACCCTGAAAGCCGACGCCAGCGGCTGCTGACTTGCCGTAACCGGTCGAACCGGCAATAAACTTCATCAAGTCAAGCGCGATGTCTTCGTCGCGCCGTGTGCCCAGACCCTTGGTGATCGCATCTTCCATGTCGGCAGGCTCCCATAGGCTCGCACTGCTGAAGCGCGAGATGAGGGAATCATAACAAAGGCGCGCCACTGGCAGTAGGCCGGTGGTCGCTTGGTCAAAGCGGTGGCGCGGTCAATAGCGAGCGTCTATATCACGCCTCCACGGCAATGTGGCACACGCGTCCCACGATGTAATCGGCGAAGCCCTTGCCGAAAGCGATCTCCACCAGTTCGACCGGCCAGTCCTCATTAAGGGGCCGTAGGACGATGCGCCCTTGAGCAACGGCAACGTGCCGAATCGTGCACTGCTCGCCAGAACGCACCGCATAAACGTTGCGCATGCCGCGGTGGTAGGGGCGCAGCGAATTGTAGTGGCGGTCGAGTAACACCACCGCGCCGGGCGCGAGCTGCGGTGACATGGCGCGGACACTGCCAGCATCAGCCCGCACCATGACGAAGCGCAGCCATTCGCTGCGGTCACCAATGGTGTCGGGCTTGAGGCGGTTCAGGAAGCGCTTGCGGAATTTAAGCGAGTCCAGGAACTGCCGCGGCAGAATCCGAGGCGCGAAGGTAGCGTCGGCGAGCGACACCAGAGGAACGCTGTCGAACGACGAGGCGCGCTCGGGGCGTTGCAACGCTCGGAGCCGCAGCTCCTCGGGATCGGCGAGGTCAAGGACGTCAACCTGCAGGACTTCAAGCAGGCGGTCCATGGCTTCGGGGCTGAGGCCGCGACGGGCGTTGAGGAAATTTGACATGTGGGCCTGCTGAAAGCCGGCGTCGCGAGAAAGTCCAGATCCGGTCAATTCCCCACGGTGGATGCGGGCCCAGATATGGGACCGCAGGTTGTCTTCGAGGTCTGAGATTCGCATAGTATTGCTGAAAGCTATACATGTACCTTCGTAATATGCCTATAGCAATAAAGTCATTGACCACTGGTTACCTCGGTGCAATATTAGACTTGGCTCTGGAATTCAATCTGGCCGAGGATGATGATGAGAATTGCAGAAGAGGAGGACCGGGCCTTTCAGGAGCTTCGACGCAAGATATGGGAGGCCAGGGTGCTGTGCCCGTCCGTGGAGTCGCTGCTCGAAGGGGTGGGTTTCACAGGGCGGTTGAGCGTAGTGGTGCAGAACGGGAAGATACTGAAGTCGGGCTACGAGGAGGGGTATTTTACGCGGCGGCAGGACGAGCGCGTGGTGAACTAGCGACGCTCGTCTGATCGTCAACAAATCATACGCAGCAGGTCATCGTAACTGAAACGGGCCCTGTGCACGGTCTCCAGATAGCGAAGGAGATGCGTCACAGGGCCGTCGTTTTTGCAGTGAATCTTAAGCGCCGAGGATCGTCATATGAAGACCATCAAGTACGAACTGAAATATTGCGAAGGGTGCGGCACTTTGAAGGTGCGCCCGGTGAATTCCGCCAACAACCACTGTGTGCTATGCGAGCGCATGCTGGCGCGCTTCCGGTTTCCGCAACGGGTACAGCAGAGGATGCCGGCAGGGCTTCCGCCTCAGGTTTCCGGCGTCGCGCAGGCGGGGAGGCTGCAATGAGTGGGGCTGCGATTAAGGCAGGGAGGCTACGGCTGCGGGCGATCGATCGCGGGCGAACACGCGACTACCGGGACGAAGCGGACAGCGAGCGGGCAGATGCGCTGTTCTTCCGCGGACAGACTCTGGCTATCATTCGACATTTTTTCGAGATTGCCAGCCAGATCGGCCGGATGCCGTCGATTCTAGGACGCGAATTCTTTCGCGCGCGGGTTTCGCATCACGCGATTCCCAGCTTCGAGGAACAAGCGGTATTTGTCCACGACGTGGAGCGGACGCTGGGCCGGCTGAATGACAACGACGCCGAAGTGATCGCCTTGGTCGGATTATTTCAATATTCACTGGACGAAGCGGCAGCCCTGCTTGGACGCAGCCGGACCAACGTGGCAGTGCGGTACGCAGATTCGGTCGATCGTCTGGCGGGGATGTTCCTAACCGCTGGGCTGCTGCGGGAAGACAGGCCGGATCGACGCTTGCAGAGATTCGCAACGCCGGTACCGACGGCGGAGCTACCTCCGAAGAAGCCTGCGGCGTCGGTGCAAGCTGAGTATTACGAGGTAGGCGGGGAGAGCGCGGGGTGTTCGTATCTGACAAGGTCGCGGCCGGTATGAACGTAGAGACTGTTTGGGCCGCCGGCTAAACAGGCTGCGGAAAGAGTCCGAAATGCTCACGCCTCGCGGACTAAAGTCCGCTCGGAGGGTCAAATATAAAGGGCTTAGACGCTGACCTAAAGGTCAGCTCTACCAAAAATCGTTTTTTTCAGCAGCCTGTAAAGCCGGCTCTACCTTTTTGCTGGAGGGGCTGCTTCGAGCGCGATGGCGGGCAGGCCGAGGCGTTGGCGGAGAGCGTCGAGCATCTCGGCGGTACGAGTGGCGCCGACGCGGGTGATGCCGAGACCGCGCAACTCGAGCAGGGCGTCGAGGGTGCGGATTCCGCCGGCAGCCTTGACCTGGACGCCGGGAGGAGAGTGGCGGCGCATGAGTACTAGATCGGCGAGCGTGGCGCCGGTGGGAGCATAGCCGGTGGAGGTCTTAACCCAGTCCACACCGATGGCGCCGCAGATTTCACAGAGGCGAATCTTGGCGGGGTCGTCGAGGTAGGCATTTTCGAAAATCACCTTGATTTTCGCACCGGCGGCGTGAGTGGCGTGGGTCAGGATACGAATTTCGCTTTCGACGTAATGCCAGTTGGCGCTGCGGGCCTGGCTGATGTTGATGACCATGTCGAGTTCGGCGGCGCCGTCTTTGAGGGCCTGTTCCACTTCGGCGAGTTTGACGGCGGTGGTGTGGCCGCCGTGAGGGAAGCCGATGGTAGTGCTGGGCTGAACGTCACTGGCGGCGAGCAATTGCGCGCAGCGCGCAGCGTAGTAGGGAAGGATGCAGACGCTAGCGACGTTGTAGCTGAGCGCGAGCTGGCATCCGGCTTCCAGTTCGGGCACGGTGAGCGCAGGGTTGAGCAGGGAGTGGTCGATCATCTTGGCGATGTCGGAATAGGAATAGTTGGTGGACATCGTGGCTCCTGTGCTGCGCGAGCGGCAGTCTGGAGTCAGTCTAGCGGTTTTGCGGAGACGGCGTCGCTAGCCTGAGTGAAGAAAAAAGCGGGCCGCATGGTGCGGCCCGCCAGGTAGAGAAACCGATCTAAATTAGTGGACCTGGTTCACGACTCCATTGACGAAAGCAGCTCCGTTCGGAGTGCCCACGCCGGTGACGTTGTCCCATCCGTTGGTGACCAGCAGAGAGGAATCCGTGCCGAAGGAAATGGCGTACCACCGGGTGGAAGTTCCGTTGTAGAACGCGTTGGTGAACTGGGTGTTGATGTCGGGAGTAGAGATGGCGACGGCCGACTCATAGAGGGGCGCGTAGCCGGATCGCATGATGGTACCCGTCAGGTTGGTACCGGTGTATGCCGAGCTCTGCTTGACGTCGCGAATGGCACCAGAGGGCATGGTGTACAGATACGGTGCCGCCTGACCTGCGGGTTTGCCATGCAACTGCTGGCTCTTCTGGTTGACGACGGCCCACATGCCCGAGAACATTGGGCAGGAAGCGCTGGTTCCGCCAATCACCGAGACCGAATAGCTGCCCGGATGGCTATAAGAGTAGATGATCTCCACGCCGGTGTAAGGATCGGCCGTCATGGAAATATCAGGTTGTTGGCGTCCTGTGCCCGACAGAGAACTCTGCCAGGATGGCTTGGCGAAGTATGTGCTTTGACCGCCTCCGCCACCGAAGTAGAAGCACTGGCCGGGCGCAAGGGTGGATGCGCAGACCAACGGGATCTGAGGTGGATTCGTACCGCCGGGAGCGGCGATACGGGTAAGGTCGGTGCCCCAGCCGGTCTGGAACTTCATGGTGTAGTCAGGATTGATGAAGTCGCTGGTGCCACCTACCGCGGTTGCGTGTGGAGAGTCAGAAGGAACGCTGACGGTGTAAGCGCCGACTGCGCGGTAGAAATCACCGTTGTCTCCGGTGGAGAAGTTGATGGAGACTCCGAGGGCTGCGCCTTCCGCATTCAAGTCGTCCCAAGACTGCATGCCAGCGGCATCGTTGTCGTATTCATCAGAGCCGTAGCTGTTGGAAATCTGGTTGCCCAGACTGTTGTCGAGCGCCCATTGAATGGCGTTCTGGAGATTGTTGTCATAGTTGTCGATGGAGCGAACGAGCGCGACGTGCGCGCCGGGCGCCATGGAATGCGACCATTCGATATCGAGCGTGGTCTCACCGGCCCAGCTGGTATTGGTGGTGTCGGCGCCAAATGGGTTGTAGTCGAAGAACGTTCCAGTGGGCAATCCGAAGGTGGAGGAGAACACGCCGAAGTCAGCGGTGGCGGTGGGAGAGCCCCAGGCGTCTATGATGACGACGGTCTGGCCGGTTCCGTCGTTGCCGGCGGCGATGAGAGGACTCACACCATAAGCGATTTGCAGGGCTGCGGGCTCATAGCCGCATGGCGGATAGTGACCCTGGCCGCCAGTGATGGGGCCTCCATAACGGTTGCCGGAATAGTAGGCAGCGGGCAGGTATGTTCCAGTGGTGGTGAAGGTGTGAGTTTCAACGCCGCGATAGCACTGGTTCTCATAGAACAGACTGGGAGGCGGGCCGGTCTGGACATTGGCCTTTATGTTGGCCAGAGGTATTTCGGGGAACGGTAAACCGGTGTCGGGATCGACCGGACGGATGGAGTGGGGCTTCATCGCCACCGGATGCAGTCCCTGTACCGCGCTTACATACGCGGCGGCAGGTCCGGCAATAGCGGCATTCGACGTGTTGGAGTAGAGGGTCTGACCGTTCACGTTGAAACGGTTGATTTGAACGTTGAAGGCCCGTTGTATGTCAGCAATGCTGCCCTGGGCATTCACATAGAAGTGATTCTGATGAACAGAGGTGACGGTCAAGTTATGGGAAGTGAGGAAGTCCTTGACTGTGGCCGCTTCCTGGGCAGTCGGGCCGAAGCGGGCGGCATACTCGGCAGGAGTGAGCCACTGCTGATAGAGGGGCGACTTGGGATCGTAGAGCTGTTTCAGCAATGCGTCGCGCTCGGCGGTATTGTGCTGCTGGAGACGTACGGTAATGGTGATGACCTTGGACGGATTCTCGGGTCCGAGATTCTGTGCAGTCGCAACAAACCGGGGCGTGGTGTTGGCGATGACCTGAGCATTGGCAGCGAATGCCGATGTGGCCAGGGTGAGAGCCAATAGAACGACGGCAGCGGACAATAGTCCCGCATGCAGTCGACCGATACGAGTAGCCATATCTTTTTCTCCTTAGTGAGACGATTGATTTTCGATGCGGAGCGGTCTCCGCGACGTGCTCACGTTGCGAAAAGCGATGGAACTAGACGAGAAATTTCCGACGGACCACGCCCGCGATGCCAAACAATCCAGAGCCGAGTAGAAGGATGCTGGAGGGTTCAGGGGTGGAGAAGAACGCGGTGCTTTGAGCTCCGTTGGAGTCAAGCTCCGAGAACCACTCAGAACCTGCGCCGCCGGGAGCTGTCTGGGCAAGAACGATGCTCAGGTTGTAGCTGCCAGAGCCATAAATGGGTGCGAAATTTGCGGTGCCGGTGACGGTGTAAAGGGTGTCGCAGTAGCCGCAGTCCGGGAGCAAGAAGCCTCCAATGAAGACGCCGTTGAGGTACACGTCGTTCTCGTAGGTGGCGCCGGGGATTCCGCCGTAGCCGTCCACGACACCCCAATCGGCTGTCAGATCGTTTACGTACGTGGTCGAATTAAAGAATGTCTCAGTGATGAAATCACCGGAGGTCCACATAGGTGCCGACAAACCGCCGTTTGCACCCATAAACCCGCATCCATTGGTCTGGCTACAGTAGAAGGTGGTGTCGCTGGGGAATGGAACGGAGAATCCGGCGGGAGTGGCGAATGCGCCGGAGGTGAGTAGAACCAGTGCGCACACAAATGCACCGGCCAGTAAGAGTCTGTGCTTCATTTCAGTCTCCTTTAGGTTGGTTGGTTCACGTTCGGCAGGAAGTTCTTCTGCGGGCACAGCATAGTAGCGGAAGTACAACGACGCAAGTAGTATTCGAGAAATCGACAGTGATTCTTCTCGCTTTGAAGGGCTTGCAGGAGCAAAAGGAAGCCGGAGCGGTGCGCTCCGGCTGCTCTTCTTCGGGCAATCTGCAGGGTGCGCTAGGCGCTATGCTTTTCGGCCATCTTGGCCATGGCGATGGTGAGGGCGGCGCCACCAAGGGTCTTAATCAGCGCGGGATGCTCGGAGTAGAAAGCGCTCGCTTTGTCGATGAGCGAGGGGTCGGCTTTTTCGGCGTGAGTCGCGAGCTGCTGCACGACTTCGGGCGAAACGGACTGTGCCTGCTCGGGAGTGAGTTTCGAGGCCCCGCCGGCGAGCAGGGCGGTAAGACCACCAGCGCCGCCAGCAGCCGTAAGCTGCGAAAGAACGCCGGGTCCAGCGGAAGCCAGTAACTGATTCAAGATGCCGGCCTTCTGATCACCGCTGGAGTTGTTAAACAGGCCACCCAACATCTGACCGAAGTCAGGAGTGCCGTTGGAACGGAAGGCGGCGGCGAGGCCGTCGGCGAGAGAACTGCTGGGCGCGGCTTGCGCGACCTGGTCGAAATGCTCAGTCGCCTGAGGGTTGGCCTGTCCGGAGGTGTTGGCGTACTGCTTGAGTACGTCGCCGAGTTGGTCGAAGAGTCCCATGATGTGCTCCTTGGTGGAAGTGGCCCCCGTGAGGGGGCGAAAGCTAAATGGTGAAACGGCACGGTAAACGGCTGCGGAGGCATCCAAGCACCATTTCCCTCGCGGACTAAAGTCCGCTCGGGAAAAATCGGCCGACTTCGACGCTGGCCTAAAGGCCAGCACTACCCAAAACCAGAATCTTCTGCAACTTGTGGAGTAGTGCCATGACGCGAATCTCAGAAGGCTGCTCAGCCGGGAATCGTCAATTGCTGGCCGACTCTGATCTTGTCGGGATCAGCGAGACCGTTGGCCTTGGCGATATCCAGGTACTTGTTGGGGCTGCCGTAGAAATACTTACTAATTTTCGAAAGGTTGTCGCCCGGTTGCACGGTGTACGTCTGCGTGCCGGGGACGACCTGGATGTTGTGTTTCAGATCGGCGAAGCTGGGATCGACCGACTTAATGCTGTCCCAGACGCGGTCCTTGCTAGCCTCGGAAACGACGGTCGCGCTCAGGACAAGCTGTTCGCCATCGAGGCTGAGGGGTTGCACCTGCGCGCCTTCGACTTCGAGAGTGTGGAGTACGGGTGCGTATTTCTGCTGGAGTTGTTCAAGGTCTGCCATACGATTTGTCTCCTCAGGAATTCTACCGGCGCGAAGGTGGGGGAAGCGGTCGGGCCGGATTGGTCGAGCATGTCATCACACCACGGGTTTGAGCAGCGCGGGTTAACGTGCGGTCAAAAGCGTGGCGCGAGCGAAGCGGGGGGACTGGGGTAAGTGGCGGAACTGACTGTATCAGAAAACCGTGGCTCGTGGTTAGTGGCTAGTGGCGAGAATATCCCCGCTCAAGCGGCCAACCGATGGCCAGTTGAACGGGGAGCCCGACTTCGCTCGATTGACGAAACCAGAAGGTAATGGAGCAACGTACCATCCGGCACTTCTGCGAGCTGTGATACGAGTGTGCGTGACAATGCGGCGCAGGTTCGATACTTTACTGCTTGCTAAAGAAATCCAACCAAATGAGTTACGAGGCTGCGGAGGCTGCATGAATCGTCTGCTGGTGGTTATGACACTGCTGTTTAGCTGCTGGGCGGCGGGAGCCCAGGAACCGAGCGGGCCGGCTGCTCCTGCGAGCGCGACAGCGCAGGCCACGACGAGTGCGCCGCAAGCGGCCGCGAAGCCAGCCACGACGTTCTGGACTCCGGCTCCGGATGAGCGGTGGTTCCTTCCGAAGGGCAACTGGATTTACGGCTATGGGGAGTTTGACCTGGCTCCGCCGCATAACGAGCCGGACCCGAATTTTTGCTCGGCCAACTCGGGGAATTACGGGGGGGTGAACTCGCAGTGCAACCTGTTCGCGCGCTACCTACTGGGCGGGCAGGTGTGGGTGCGTCCGTTCGGCAGGACGGCACTGCGCCGGATCAAGATTTTCTGGGACCCTACGTTCGCATTCGGCAAGAACGTTCCGCAATATTTGTACACGTGGTCGTGGCAGGGCATCGGGTTTGAGAACCAGTGGGGCGGTGATATTTATCTCGGCCGGAGATTCGATTTTCGGTTGACCCAGCAAACTTTGTTCGAGCGCTTCGGGTCGCGTCAGTTGGGTCCGGGATATTTGGGGCCAAATGGGCCGTGGGGACGGTTCTTCACCATTGGAGTGCGGAAGTACTTCGGGAACCCGAAGGTGTTTGATGAAGGGGCGCAGTAGAACCTAAGGCTTGTTTTCAGATTGGTTGGTGAGCAAAGCATCGGATGCGTCGGGCGGCACGCGGGTGGGCTTCCACAGGCGCTCGGCCGAGACGAAGAAGACCATTACCGACAGGAGCGCGGCGGTGTTCAGGACAACGAAGCTGCGAGCCGGTGAAGAAATGCGGCGAAGCAAGAACGCTTTCGGCAGCACAGAATCGAGGGCCGCCAAGGCGAATACCAGAAGCGCGATGGCCAGCAAAATTGAACGCACGGGACCGGCTGGCAGCAGGTAGGCGGCGAGCAGTCCGGTGAGGATCATCCAGGGCAAAACGAGCCGGCCGAATTTGTGTGCCAGAAAATGCATGCGCATGCGATCGGCCGAGGTAAACAACTGCGGGAGGCGTACCCACGCCTGCCAGACGCCGGCCAGGGTGCGCAGCTTGCGACGAAACTCTCCGCCAGTCACAACTCCGTAGTCAAACGCCAGAGCTTCGGTATCGATCACAATGCGATAGCCGCGAAAGAAAGCGCGCAACGGGATGATGGCGTCATCAACGAGCGTGTCGGGCGGCATTGGCTCGGCGAGGCTGCGGCGCAGGGCGTAGATGCAGCCTGTGGTGCTGAAGATGGAGTCGATCTGCGAATGGCGCTGGCGGGCCCAGATTTCGTACTTCCAGTAAACATCGATGTCGGCGGCCTCGCCGACGCGGTCGAAATGTACATAGCGCAACTCGCCAGTGACGCCTCCGACGGACGGATCGGCGAAGTTGGCGACCAGATGCCGGAGGGCCTGAGGATCGAACATCTGGCGAACATCCACGAACAATAAGATTTCGCCGGTCGCGTGGCTAATGGCGGCATTGAGGGCCGCGGCCTTGCCCCCGTGGAGGACGGTGAGCAGGCGAACGTTGCGATCGGCGTAGGAACGCACGATGTTGTCGGTCGAGTCGGTTGAGCCGTCGGAGACGACGACGATGTCGAGCAGGTTGGACGGGTAGTTGAGGCTGAGGAGGTTGTCGAGCTTCTTGGCGACAAAGTCCTGACCGTTGTAGACGGCGAGCACGATGGAGACGGTGGTGCGAAAGTCGAGGTCCTTCCGGATGGGCGGACCAAAGCGGCGCCACGAGGCCAGTAATAATGGGTAGCCAACGAGGATGTAGAGGGTGATGGCGACTGCGAAGACCAGTATGAGGGCAGCCATCATCACCGAGTCCTGGCGGGATTCTGCTGGTTTGTGGCGCGACAAGCGCCCGGGATCATGAGCAACTGGCGCGTGCGCAAGACAGTGCCCAACGCTCTCAGAATAGCATGCTGCGCCGGAAGCTGATTGATTAGATCTAGCTCAACCAGATAGAACTGAACGGAGATAGGACAGCCAGGCCCCGTTTTTCCGCATTTCGTCTATGGTGCTGCGCGTCATCAAGGCGTGCCGCGACGCAGATTTACCGCTCGAACACCCCAGTTGATGAAGCGTAACCAACTTAAGTAACCTGCAGCCTAAAACTGTGGTGTAAACTCCGATGTTACTTTGTCGGAGAGATAAGTAGCCAGGTCGCTGGGAGTCAAGCCTTAAACCAACTTCGGAGGCGTCTACGATATGCGCGCGGTTGTTTGGACGGGTCTTTGCTGCACGATTTTCTGTTTGGCGGCGTACGGTTCGGCGACGGGGTATACCTATACGGGAAACGACTTCACCATGATCGACGGCCCATCGCCCGTGTCTACCTCGGATTTCGTCTCGGGGAGTTTTTCACTTTACAATCCGCTGAAACCGAACTTGCCCTTTGGGACCGACATCAGCTCGCGCGTAATTTCCTTTGAGTTCAGTGACGGCGTAAACACGTACGTCGCCGGGGAAGATGGCATGGGACTGGCATGGAGCTGGATCGGCACCAACGCAGATGGAGCCATCACGACCTGGCTTTTCGAACTGAGCTCAGACACGGGCGCGATTCGAATCTTCACCGCAAACCCGCCCCCAGATTACGCGCTGCACGCAGATCTCTCCGCAAATGACTACCAAGGTTGGTGGGCGCGGAACGACTATACGCCGGGCTTTTGGACTTTGACGAGTGTACTCGCGGGCGAACCCAACAGCCTTGTTCTGCTCGGCACGGGACTGCTCGGCATAGCCGGAACACTGTGCCGGAGGGTGGCCGGTTAGATCGACTTCGTCCTAACCAGACAGGACAGGACAGGGCAGGGCAGTCGACCCCATTTTCTCCCAATTCCTGAATCGGGAACGATTTTCTCGGCGAAACAAATAAAATCTATCGCTTTACTAGACATTGTGCGAGAATGTCCTTGCCGACGAACTCGGCTGGTGGCAACCGTATGAAGATTTCGCAAAAAGGTCTCTACGCATTGCAGGCGATGATGATGCTAGCCAAGCGATACAAACAGGGCGCGGTGCGCATTCGCGATATCGCGTACGAAGAGGCTCTGCCGGAAAAGTTTCTGGAGTTGATCCTGCTTGAGCTGAAAAACGCACGAATGCTGGAGAGCGTGCGTGGCGCCAAAGGCGGCTATAAATTGCGGCGTCCGCCTTCGGAAATATACCTGGCGGAGGTCATTCGACTGATTGACGGAGCTTTGGCTCCGTTTGGAGACGCCGAGCAACTACGGAACCTTATCGAAACCGATGTGGAGCACCGACCGTTGTATCAGGTCTTTCTGGACGTGCGGGACGCAGCGGCCAAGATCCTGGAGAACACATCGCTGGCGGACCTGATCAAGGACCACAAGCCGCATAGCGGCAAATCCCAGCGCCAACACAAAGAAGCTCCGAACAAGATCTTACCCATGGCTGTGCAGGGAAAGCGGGCCCAGGAATAAGTCATGAAAAGCAAAACGGTGATGGTCTTCGGTTTTCTGTTGTGCCTGATGTCGAAGGGATTCAGCCAGACCGTGATACGAGTTGGCGCTTTCCCCAACATCACGCATCCGCAAGCCATGGTAGGCAAGGCCAACGGCTGGTTTGAGAAAGCTATGGGCCCCAACGTGAAGATCGAGTGGAAGACCTTCAACGCTGGGCCTTCCGCCATCGAAGCGCTGTACGCGGGAGCAATCGATATGACCTATATCGGTCCCAATCCCACGATTAGTGGCTATGTCCGCTCACAAGGGGAAGCGCTCAAGGTGGTCTGCGGAGCCGCCAGTGGAGGAGCATCGCTCGTGGTCCGCAGCAATGCCGGAATCAACAAACCAGAAGACTTTCACGGAAAAAGAGTGGCATCGCCTCAACTTGGCAACACGCAAGACGTGGCTTTGCGCGCATGGCTCAAGTCGCACGGGATGACGCCGACAGATAAAGGGGGAGACGTTAAGGTGCTGCCGCTGGCTAATCCCGACCAGTTGACGCTGTTCGTGAAGCAGGAGTTGGATGCTGCCTGGGCACCAGAGCCGTGGGCGACGAGACTGATCCAGGAGGGCAATGGCCGGCGGTTTCTCGATGAGCGCGATTTGTGGCCCAACCGACAGTTCGTGGTGACCAACCTGATCGTTAGCACCAAGTTCCTGCGCGAACACCCGGACCTGACCAAGAACTGGGTGCGAGCGAATGTGGAATTGACGGACTGGATCAACGGTCACGTACCCGAAGCCAAGCAGCTCCTTAACAGCCAAATCCAGAAGGAAACAGGCAAATCGTTGCCTGCTGCGCTTATGGACGAAGCATATGGCCGTTTTGAAGTTACGTACGATCCGATTCGAAGTTCCATGCTGAGTTCAGCCCATTCCGCCTACGAGGCGGGCTTTCTTGGCCGTCAGATGCCTGATTTGTCGGGCTTGTACGATCTGAGTTTTCTGAATCAGGTCCTCGCCGAGAAGGGAAAAAAGGCCGTGCAATGACGACTGCGTCGCAAAGTATTTCAGGTGCCGATCAACGCTACTTACACTCACGTCCGGTTACTTGGCCGAGTTCGGACGTGGCCACAGCCCAGGGCTTGCAAACCGCTGTCGAGGAACAGACTCCCAAAGTCGCGCTCAACGAGATTACGTTGGAATACAAGACCAACGGATCGACTCTGCTCGCACTGGACCGAATCAACCTGCGAGTCAAAGCCGGCGAGTTTCTTTGTATTGTTGGCCCTTCGGGATGCGGGAAGTCCACCCTGCTGCATTTGATTGCCGGGCTGCAGCGGCCCACCTCGGGCACAGTGCTGATCGACGGCAAGGCGGTAGACGGGCCGGGCACGGACCGGATCCTGATCTTCCAGGAACTCGGGCTCTTCCCGTGGTTGACCGTCGCTGACAATGTCGAATTTGGCCTGAAGATGAAGGGCGTTCCGAAACACGAGCGCAAGCTGAAAGTTGGGCATTACCTACGGCTGGTACAACTTTCGCAGTTCGCAGACAGCTACACCCATCAGCTTTCTGGGGGGATGCGTCAGCGCGTCGCCTTGGCCCGTGCGCTGGCCACCGAGCCAGATGTCCTGCTCATGGATGAACCCTTCGCTGCCTTGGACGCCCAGACCCGCGATCTGCTGCACGACGAGTTGGAGCGGATCTGGACGGAGACCGGCCGCACCATCATTTTTGTCACCCATAACGTGCGCGAGGCCGCAAGGCTGGGAGACCGGGTTGCGGTGTTTACCTTCCGTCCTGGCCGCATCAAGCGAGAGTTCGCGGTGGACCAACCTCGCCCTCGGCAGATTGAGCATCCGGCCATCTCCCGGTGCGCGAAGGAAATCCTTGACGACTTGCGGGAGGAAATCAACAAGAGCTTGGAACAGGAGTACCGGGTCTCGTCATGAAGTCAGTCGGCAGACAAATAGCGTTCTATGCAATCGCGATCGGGGCTTGGCTCCTGGTCGCGCGCCTCCATATCTGGCCGCCCTACCTGTTTCCACCACCTCAGGGAGTACTGGAGTCCCTATGGGCGGGATTTGCCGATCACAGCTTCTGGATTGCGATCGCGGTCAGCATGAAGCGCATTGCTGTGGGCTATGCTCTCTCGGTTGCGATCGGGGTGTTGCTCGGCTTGTTGATGGCCACCAGCGAATTCCTGGAACAGACGTTAGGGGGGCTGATGGTGAGTCTGCAGAGCCTGCCCAGCATTTGCTGGCTGCCGATCGCGATACTCTGGTTCGGCCTCTCGGAGAAAGCAATTCTCTTTGTAATCGTTATGGGCTCGGTTCTATCGGTGACTATCAGCATGGAAACGGGCCGCAAACAGATGCCGAAGATCTATGCGATGGCAGGACGAAACCTGGGCGCACGCGGGCTGAAGTTATTTCTGTTCGTGCTATTTCCCGCCAGCCTTCCCTATGTGCTCACTGGGCTAAAGCAGGGATGGGCGTTCGCCTGGCGCTCACTCATTGCGGGCGAAATGATTTTCGTAAGCCTCGGGCTGGGTCAACTGCTGATGATGGGACGTGACCTGAACGACATGAGCCAGGTTATCGCGGTAATGATCCTGATCATCGCAATCGGATACATCGTGGACGGCTTGATCTTCAGAACTTTCGAGCGGCGACTGCAATACAAGTGGGGATTGACCCCGGCGACGTAAGTACTGAATCGTATGCCAGTTCGCTGAGAAGGTCGGGAGGCGTTTTTATGAGGGCAATGTCGATAAACAAGATGGACATAGTAGGAAACTGATTGTTTATGAGTCCGGCGCCGAAAAGTGCCGATTATCCATGTGGATTCTGTTCCGGGTTCGCGAGCTTTGCGGTAGGTAAATCTGGCCGGGATCGATCGAGATTCGAAAGTTGAGGAGAGACGATGAAACAAGTATTTGCAATAGCGCTGTTGGTGGCGATGCCAGCCGGCGTACTCGCGCAAACAGACGCCACCACGTCCCAGCAGAAATCCAGCGCTCGACCGAGTGCGGCAGCGTCGAGCTCAAACGAAATCCAAAAATTGAAGGAGGCGGTTGCTGCGCAGACGGATGCGATTGCCGCGCAGCAACAGCAGATTCAGATGATGCAGCAGCAGATCCAGTCCCGCGACCAGGCCATTCAAACATTGCAGAAGCGGGTGGACCAAGCTGACTCGGCGGCGAGCCAGGCGCAGCAGGCAGCGCAGTCGGCATCGAACGGGGAAAAGAAGGAAGGCGAGATTTCTGCCGGCGACTTCAGCGCACTGCAGCATGATGTAACCGACTTGAAGGCCGCCAACGCCAGCACGGTGGAGTCGCTGACGGCAACCGAAAAGCGGGTCGGCGACCTGGAGAGCCCGCTGGCCATTCACTTCAAGGGCATCACCCTTACGCCCGGCGGCTTCCTGGCGGCGGACACCGTTTGGCGCTCGCATGCGATGTTCAGTGACACAGGCACTCAATATATAGCTATCCCGTTCTCGGCCTCGGGTCAGGCGCACGCCTCGGATTTCTATGGTACCGGACGCGCCTCGCGCATTTCGCTGCTAGCGAAGGGCAATTGGGGGCAGACCGTCGTGACCGGTTATTACGAAGCGGACTTTCTGGGGGTCGGCGTCGCGTCGACCAATAATCAAAGCAACAGTTATGTATTGCGGCAGAGACAACTGTGGAGCCAGGCAGCGTTTCACAATGGCTGGTCCGTTGCAGGCGGCCAGATGTGGAGCCTGGCGACCGAGTTTAAATCCGGGCTTGACCCGTTCACCTGGCTCAGTCCGCAGGTCATCGACACACAATACAACGTGGGTTTCAGCTATTTGCGGCAGTACGGAGTGCGGGTAACTAAGAACTTCAACAACAGAGTCTGGATTGGCGTATCGGAGGAAAATGCGCAGACGCTGTTGACTGCCGCGGGTAACCCGACGAACTTCCTGATCGGTGGTCCGGGAAACGGGAGCAGCGGTGGTTATAACTCGCTGGCCAATTACTCGTCAAACCTCTCGCCGGATTTTGTGGCGAAAATGGCGTTCGAACCGGGGTTCGGGCACTACGAGATCTTTGGCATAGCCAGCTTGTTCCGGGAGCGGCTCTATCCGAACGCCACGGCCGCCACACCATCGGCAGCGGGCGCATATAACACGAACACGGTGGGCGGAGGCTTCGGCGCCAATGCCCGTTGGTTGGTAGCGCAGAGGCACGTGGAAATTGGCATTCATTATCTGGGAGGCAATGGGGTGGGCCGTTACGGAGTAGCTCAACTGCCTGATGCAACTGTGTACGGAGACGGGTATGAACATCTCGTCAGGTCGTACCAGGGGCTGGTTTCGCTGGAGTATCACGCGCCAAAGTGGGACCTGAACCTCTATGGCGGCGGCCAGTACGCGGGGCGTCAGGCGTCGCTTTACAAGAATAAGCCGGTCGGGTATGGATCGCCGCTGTTTGTAAACACCGGATGCGGCACCGAGACATTGCCTACATTGGCCAACGGCTATGGTCCGGGCAGCCTGGCAAACTGCGCAGGGAATACCCGCGCAATTTTCGAGGGCACCGCAGCGTTCTTTTACAAGTTTTACAACGGACCCAAGGGACGGTTGCAGTTGGGTGGGCAATACTCCTATCTCTCGCGAGATGCGTGGTCGGGCCTTGGTGGGCAGCCAGAAGCGGTCGAAAACATGATCTTCAGCTCCTTCCGGTATTACCTTCCGTAAACACTGAGGGTGCCGGTCACGAGCCGGCACCCGTACCAGAGCGGCTGAGAACATGGCCGGCGAGATTAGGCTACACTCCGGTAACAGGACTGAACTCATGGATCGACGACAGTTTGTCACGCTGATCAGTGCGGCCGGGGGTGCCGCGTTCGCCCAACGTGTTTGGGGACGCACGCCGGGCTTTTCTGCAAATGGTGCCTTCCCGTACTTCGGCGAGGAAACGCTCGGAAGTCGAGAGCTGGTGAGGTATCCACAAAAGACCGGTTTAATCCTGTTGACGGACCGGCCGCCGCAACTGGAAACTCCGCTGCGCTATTTTCAGACGGACTTGACGCCCAACGACGCATTCTTCGTGCGCTGGCATCTCTCAGGAATCCCGACAACTGTTGACTTGCGGACTTTTCGCCTTGACGTCGGCGGTCAGGTGCAGAAGCCGCTGAATCTGTCCCTGTCGGACTTGAAGACCAAGTTCAAACCGGTCTCACTGGTGGCGCTCGCGCAGTGCGCGGGGAACTCACGGAGCTTTTTCGAGCCTCGCATCCCTGGGGGCCAGTGGGGTAATGGAGCGATGGGCAATGCACGCTGGACCGGCGTGCGGTTAAAGGACGTCTTGGATGAGGCAGGTGTGAAACCGGATGCGATCCAGATAGGACTGCGAGGGCTGGATGTGCCTCCGACGCCCTATACGCCCGCGTTCCAGAAGTCATTGCAGATCGACCATGCGCGTGATGGGGAAGTAATGATTGCGTATGAAATGAATGGCGCTCCCTTGCCGATGCTCAATGGTTTTCCTCTTCGACTCGTCGTACCGGGTTGGTTCGCTACCTATTGGGTTAAGTCCCTGTCGTCCATCACGGTGCTCGACCAACCGCTCAAGACCTTCTGGATGGATAAGGCTTATCGCATAGCAGACAACCCGGACGCTAACGAAGATCCGCAACACCTGGCTGAAGTGACAGTGCCGATTAGCGTGATGCCTGTCCATTCGATCTTCGTGCGTCCCGAACCGGGTGAACAACTTCACGCGGGACAGAGTATTGACCTGAAGGGAGTTGCCAACGACGGGGGTTCTGGCGTCCGCCGAGTGGAAGTCTCGACCGATGGCGGGGAGACCTGGAGCGACGCAAACCTCGGCGCGGACATGGGGAAGTACTCGTGGAGAATATGGCGGGCGCAGTGGACGCCGCAGTCGAAGGGCACGTTTCGGCTGATGGTGCGTGCCACCGCCGCCGACGGTCAGACCCAACGAACGTCGCAATGGAACCGCAGTGGCTACCAACGCGACGTGATTGAGCACATGGACGTGGTAGTGGCGTGAGGCGCGTAATGACGAAGACGGACTCAATTCGCAGTGTCGTGATCATAGCGATGGCCGCAGGAACCTGCCTGGCTGGACAGTCGCAGCAATCTGCAAAATCCAGCCTGAAACAGGCTGGCACCGATCCGGTTCACACGATTGTCCTGCCGCAAGTCGCGTCTGAGATTCCCGCTGGTCCGCACGTGGACACATACCGGAAGGACTGTCTGGTCTGTCACTCGGCCCGATACGTGGCAATGCAGCCCCGGTTCCCTCAGGCAGTGTGGGAGAAAGAGGTCAAGAAGATGGTTGATGCCTACGGCGCCCAGATTCCCGATGCCGAGCAGAAGGAAATTGTCGAGTACTTGGTTGTGGTGCGGGGGCCTTCGGAAATCAAGTAAGCCGGTCGCAGAATCAGCCTACGAGGGCTTCCTCGACGATGCGGGACACGCTTTGCCAAATCCCGCTGCTGCTGGCAACGAGGCCAGGCAGCAGCGTTTTCGATTGGTTGAATTGCAGCCTGCCATCGCGAATGCACGACACCCTTCCGCCGGCTGAATTAACGAGTGCCACCCCAGCGGCAACATCCCATTCATGCTTTGGAGACAAGGTCCACGTTGCGTCCGCCAAGCCAGCGGAGACTAGAGCCAATTTGTAGGCAACAGAGCCAGTTGGCCGGATTGAAAACGGTTTGCCCTCGAATTGCACCCACTCGCCGCGTTTGTATTCTTGACGACTGGCGAGAACGACTGCCCCGTCAAGATCTTTTCGTTGACCTGGCTGGGCGGGACGTCCGTTGTACGTCACTCCGGACTTAGCGCCGCCTAAGAACATTTCGTTGGTTGCAGGATTGCATACGCCGCCAGCCACTGCTGTGCCGTCGACAACGAGCCCAACCGAGATGCTCCATTCCGGAATGCCATCGACGAACTCGCGGGTGCCATCGAGGGGATCGACGACCCAGACAACTTGTTGCGTCAGGCGGGCAAGGTCGTCCACATCCTCTTCGGAGAGCCAGCCTTCGTCATCCTTGAGCAGCACTGTACGCAGAACATCGCTCACAGCCCGGTCAACTTGAGTGACGACGTCGCGCCCGCCGTTATCCCGGACGCTGAAAGTGCCGGGGGCAGATTGCTGGACGATGGCCGACCCGGCCTCCAGAGCATGCAGGATCCGCGCAAGATATTGTCGTTCGATGGTTTCAGTGAGCATGCGAAAGACTGCCCCATAGCATTCTTGTGCCAACGGCCACAAGAACCGTACAAAGAATCTGCCGAAAACGGCGCGCAGGCAGGAACTTGGTGAGATAGGCACCCAGCAGTCCCCCAGGTATCGATCCCACGATTACGCACGCCACTAGTCCTAGATCGACGTTGCCTAATCCGAACTGAAGCGCCCCGGTGAACCCAGCAAGCAGGATAGCGTGAACAATGTCGGTGCCGACCATGACTGAGGGGGCAAAGCCATAGAACACGAGCAGCAGCATCAGGATCACGCTTCCGGATCCGATGGAGGTGACGCCGACCAGTATTCCGGCGAAGAAACCGATGATAGTCACCCCAAAATGGTACTTGGTCTGCTTCATCGCTTCCAGGCTGGGCGTCAGATCTGATGGGCGCTTCTTGATGTAGTAGGCGATTGGAATGACGATCAGCAAGATCCCGATGGCAATCTTGAGGAAGTCGTTGACTCCGCTGCCATAGGTAGCTCGTACCCGAGCCAACAGCGTAACTCCCAAGAGGGCCCCGGGGATGCTACCGTACGCCAGGCTGAGGGCCAGTCTCCAACTGACGTTGCCTCGTCGCCAGTGCAGGGCGCCGGCTCCAATTTTCGTGATGCAATTGATGACTGCGTCGGTGCCAACCGCAAGGATGGGCGGTACTCCGAGAACGGAGATCAGCAGCGGCAGCAACAACATGCCGCCGCCGAGTCCCGTCAGTCCGACAAGGATTCCTACGACAAGTCCAACAGCGATTCTCGCTGAGATGGTGCCTAAGTCCACGATGACTCCATTGCACTCGCCAATAAGCGAGTTATGACTGGTTCATGGTTCGAGGAGTCTTCGAAGAAAGATATTGCAGCACTGCTGCGACTGTTTTTGAGGAACTCTCCCTGGTACTCTCCTGATCCGTGTTGCAGACGATTTCTGGTGCCAGTGGCGGTTCATACGGATCGTCAATACCAGTAAATCCGTGGATCTGTCCGGAGCGTGCTTTCTTGTACAGATCTTTAGGGTCTCTCACTTCACACACGGAGAGCGGAGTACTCACATACACTTCCATGAAGTTGCCGATGGTCCGACGCGCCTCATCGCGGCTAGCCCGGTAAGGGGAAATTGCCGAGACAAGAACGATGGCGCCATTGCGGGTAAGCAGTTGCGAAACGAAGGCAATGCGGCGGATATTCTCGTCTCTGTCCTGCTTGCTGAATCCCAGGTCCTTGCAGAGATGGTTCCTGATGATGTCCCCATCGATCACTTCGACCTGCAGCCCGTGGGCCAAAAGCTCGGTTGCAACCGTCCTGCAGATGGTGGACTTGCCGGCGCCGCTAAGCCCCGTGAACCAGACGGTGAGGCCTTGCTCCTGGGTGACACGGGATCCGGCAGACGATTCATCCAAGCCATCGCTGGCCTGAAGGGGGGTCGCATTTACGATCATGCCCGAGGCAACTGTGTCGTTGGTAAAGGGGTCAATGACGATGAAGCTTCCCGTGATTCGATTGCGCTCGTAAGGATCGCAAAAGATCGGATTCTGCAGCTCAATCTGTGCTTCGCCGATTTCGTTGAACTGTAGATCGTCGGCCTCAACTTTTGACAGGGTATTGACGTCAATCTTGTGGTTGAGACGACTGATTCTGCCGCACAGCACTTTGGTTGTGTGCTTGATGAGATAGCGGGTGTCGCGACGCAGAGGACCCTGCGACATCCAGATGAGGTTGGCCGTTATTCTCGCGGAGACGGTGGGTAAGTTTTCCGCCGAGACCAGCATATCTCCCCGACCCAAGTCGATATGCTCCTTGGTGGTCAGTACTACCGACTGAGGGGGAAATGCTTCGTCCAGCTTTCGTTCATATAAAAATATGTGTTCAATCGTAGTGCGTTGTCCCGATGGTAGAGCGACGACCTCTTGCCCGGGTCTGACGATGCCGGAACCTACTTGACCGGCGTAACCTCGAAAATCCTGATTAGGACGGATGACATTCTGGACTGGAAATCTAAACTCTTGGTTCGGTTCGGGCGTTGCCGGAATAGTCTCCAGAATCTGGAGGAGAGTTGGCCCCTGATACCACGGAATGTTGCCATTGCAATGAATGACATTCTCGCCGTTCAAGGCGCTCAAAGGCACAAATTCAAATTCGACACCCCGCAACGAGGCGGCGAATTCGTCGAACTGGTTCCGAATGGAGTAGTAGACCTTTTCGTCGAAGCCGACTAAGTCCATCTTGTTAATGACAACGATCAAGCGCCGGATGCCGAGCAGCCAGGCGATGAGGGTGTGGCGGCGAGTCTGACTCAGCACGCCCTTCCTCGCATCTACGAGGATCAGCGCTGCTTCTGCTGTGGAAGCGCCCGTGGCCATGTTACGGGTGTACTGTTCATGGCCGGGCGTGTCGGCAATGATGAACTTCCTGCGCTGCGTGGCAAAATAGCGATAAGCAACATCGATGGTGATGCCTTGTTCGCGCTCCGCACGCAGGCCGTCGGTCAGTAAGGACAGGTCAAGTTCTACGTTCTTGGCGGACGAAGCTTTCTTCACCGAAGAAAGTTGATCTTCGTAGATGCCATTGGACTCGTACAGCAGCCGACCGATAAGCGTGGATTTCCCATCGTCGACGCTTCCGGCCGTCAAGAACCGAAGCAGATCTCGTTCTTCCCCAACGACGCTCAAAAGTAGCCCTCCCTTTTCTTCAGTTCCATCGAGCCTTCCTGGTCATGATCGATTACCCGGTTTTCGCGCTCGGAACGGCGGAAAAACTTGAGTTCTTCAATAATTTCCGGGACAGTGGCGGCAGTCGAGCGAATCGCGCCCGTGCAATATGTACAACCCAGTGATCGCATGCGGCACATCACCATCTGCGGCTTCTCACCCGGCATTAGGTTGATCGCGTGATCGAGAGGGATCAGGGAGTCTCCACGAACCAACATTTGACGCTCCTTAGCGAAATAGAGAGGTACAACGGGAATGTTTTCCCGGTGGATGTACTCCCAAACATCCGTCTCAGTCCAGTTCGAAAGGGGAAAAACCCGCATACTTTGTCCAGCCTCAACGCGGCTGTTGTAGAGGTTCCAGAATTCCGGTCGCTGATTCTTCGGATCCCATTGTCCCAAAGAGTCGCGAAGCGAAAAGACTCGCTCCTTGGCGCGCGATTTTTCCTCATCGCGCCGGGCCCCTCCGATTGCAGCGTCGATACCATTGGCAGCGAGGGCGTCCAAGAGGGCCTTTGTTTTCAATAGACCGCAGCAACGGGTCGTACCTAGCTTCCAGGGATTGGCTCCCTCTTTCTTGGCTTCCCAATTCGTGTGTGCGATCAGATTCACGCCAAGTTCGTTGCAAGTCTTGTCGCGGAACTCGATCATTTCCCGAAACTTGAAACCCGTGTCAACGTGCAGCAAAGGAAACGGAATCTTGCCGGGGTAAAAAGCCTTCTGCGCAAGCCGGAGCATGACCGACGAGTCTTTGCCTACCGAATACAGCATGGCCGGTCGCGCGGATTCCGCCACGACCTCTCTCATGATATGGATGCTCTCGGCTTCAAGGGCGTCGAGATGAGGCAGGGTGCGAGGGATGTCCAATGTCGCGTTCAATTCCAGAGCTCCTGATGACTTTGCAAGGCGATTGCTGGCTGACACTGAAGAAACAGGGCATTCTTACGGGCTTAGCTTGCCTTGCGCAATGCCGGAATGCGGCTCCTTGGCGTCGTTGAAAACGCACAAACCCGTACATAAAGAGTAACACAGGGATCGCCGAGATGGCCGATCGTTCAATAGCGAATCCGCGGAGGAAAAACCTCGCGACGTTAACTAGACTGAATTGTTAATAATAGCGCTCCATGGTAATGGGAGTCGTACCTCAACGGCTTCTGCATTCGTCCCTGATGGCGCTGTGTGTGGAAGGACGGTCGTGAAGCACTGTTGCGCAGATCGGTTTCGCGCCCCAGCGGGCCTTTTCAGCCGATAGATGTTTTCGCGTCCGGAACGATGGGAATTGTGCGACATGAGAATTAGTACAATGGAAGGCACGGTGAGGCGGCTGGAGATATTGAATCGCCGCCACAGCTCCGTGCTTCAGGTGGTCGGTCTTGAGATGAGTGTCAAATTCGAGGTTAAATCAAAGCTGCCCGATGTCTTTGTGCGGCCCATTCCTTTATGAAATTGGCATATCTCCTGAGCGAGTACCCAACGCTCATACACACCTATCTGTTGAGAGAGGTAAGAGAGCTACGTGCACTCGGTTGGGAAATTCAGACGGTTTCGATCCGCAGACCCGGTCCCCCGACATCGCCTCTCTCATCCGCTGAAAACGAAGAACTAGCATCCACCTGGTACGTCCTGAGCAGCAGCGCGTGGGAGTTTCTGCGGGCGCACATGTCAACTGTCCTGCGACGGCCGCTGCGGTATCTCACAGGTCTGAGAACAGCATGGCTCTTCGGACGCTACCACCCACGTAGCACTGCGCTCGCAATGGGCTATTTTGCTGAGGCAATTCTTGCCGGATATCGCCTGCACAAGGCAGGGTTCACGCGCGTACATTCGGTATATACGACGACTGTGGGTTTGATTCTGGCCCGGGTTTTTCCAATTGAAGTATCGATGACGATCCATGGCTCCGATGAGTTCATAGACCCTGAGGGATTCCGGATGGAAGAAAAGATTCACGCTGCTCAGTTTGTCTCGGCTATCAGCTACTTCGGAAAGAGTCAGATCATGAGATGGTCCTCCCCCCTGGATTGGCACAAAATTGAAGTTACCCCGCTCGGCATCGATACGGAGGGGTGGGCTGCGGCTCCGTTCCGAGAAAATCCAGCTCTATTCAACGTGATTACGGTGGGGCGGCTGGTGCCGGTAAAAGGCTATTCGCTTCTGCTGGATGCAATGGCAATCCTAGTTGCCCAGGGACGGCACACCCGATTGACCTTCGTCGGTGACGGACCCGATCGGAGTCGGTTGCAGAAATGCGCGGAGCAGCTGGAAATTAGCGACCACGTCGTTTTTGCGGGCTGGAGGGGGCAGAATGAGCTGCGAGAGTTTTATCGGGCGAGCGATCTTTGCGTGCTGTCCAGCTTCGCGGAAGGGGTCCCAGTGGTTTTGATGGAGGCGATGGCCCTCGGCGTACCTTGCGTCGCACCTCGCATTACGGGGATCCCTGAGCTCGTTCGCCACGGCATTGAGGGGATATTGGTAACGCCGGCAAACGTCGAGGAGCTTGCCGCAGCGATCGCCGAGATGATTGACAAGCCAGACGTGAGGCGTTCGATGGCGTCGAGGTCACGCGAGCGGATTGCCAAAAACTACGATCTGCGGAAAAACGTTGCTCGATTGTCGAAGTTTTTCACGCAGTATAGCCGGAAAAGTAGCGCTTCTTCAGACAATTAGAATAGCGGACATCGATGAGGACGTTACCTCGGCTCCTTGCGGACAACTACCCGCAAGTCCATGAGCCAGGCTGCATGCCTTCGATTTGAGACGTCCCAGGCTCACGTCGCAGGGGATGATACGATTTAGTCAGAATGTGCGGGATTGCGGGATTCCTACTGCGGAACAGCCAGGCGAAGGCCGCCGACGTGCGTGCCATGACCGATGTGATTTGCCACCGCGGTCCGGACGACGAGGGCGTTTACACCGATGGTCCGTGCGGCATCGGCATGCGTCGCCTCAGCATCATCGATCTCAGCACCGGTCACCAGCCAATGTCCAACGAAGACAGCTCCGTGTGGGTGGTCTTCAACGGCGAAATTTACAACTACCAGGAACTGCGCCAGGACCTGATTCAGCGCGGACATCAGTTTCGCACCAACAGCGACACCGAAACCCTGGTCCACCTCTACGAAGAAAAAGGCACCGACGGCCTTAAACTGCTGCGCGGGATGTTTGCCTTCTGCATCTGGGACGCCAAGAAGAGAAGCTTTCTGCTGGTGCGCGACCGTTTCGGTAAGAAGCCCTTGTACTACGCCAATACTCCAGTCGGCTTTTACTTCGGCAGCGAATTAAAGTGCCTACGTGTTGCCGGCGTTCCGCTCGATCTCGATCAGGAAGCCCTGCGCCTGTACTTCCAGTTTGGCTATATCCCGGACCCTTACAGTCCATTTTCCGGCATCCGCAAACTCATGCCGGGATGCTGGATGATGTGTTCGGCCGACGGTGAGATCGAGCAAGGCCGCTACTGGCGGCTCCCGCCTTTTTCAGAAGAGAACCGGACGGGCTGCACCAAGGCGCAGGCGAAAGAAAAGTTGCGGGAGTTGTTCGACGAAGCAGTACGCATTCGGATGATTGCAGACGTGCCGCTGGGGGCGTTTCTTAGTGGAGGCATCGATTCCAGCTTGGTGGTTGCATCGATGGCGCTGCAATCAACCGCGCCGGTCAAGACATTTTCCATCGGCTTCGAAGAGGCCGCCTACAACGAGCTCGACTACGCTCGGCTGGTGGCGAAGAAGTATAAGACCGACCACCACGAGATTGTGGTACGTCCCGACTCGGTCGCATTAATCAAGAAACTGGCGCGACATTACGACGAGCCATTCGCCGATTCGTCGGCCATTCCGACTTACATCGTTTCGGATTTCGCCGTTAAACATGTGAAGGTCGCGCTAAGTGGAGATGGCGGCGACGAATTTTTCGCGGGCTACACCGTGGTGGCCGACGTGCAGAAATACATGTTCGTTGACGATCTGCCAAGGGCGCTGCGGAAATTGATTTCATGGACCGCTGATGGCCTTCCCTACTCCGCCTACGGCAAGAACTTTCTTCGTATGTTGGGCTCGCCCACGGCAATCGACCGTTATTTTACCCAGAATTACACGCCCTACTTTCTGCGCAAGCGGATGCTGAATCCGGAGTGGATGCTGCCGGCCGATGCGGCGATCCTGGAGCGCATGCTGCCGGACAATTTCGAGTCGGAGAACGATGACGTCCTTTCGCAGCTCATGTACTTCGAAGCCACGAACCTGTTGACCGGAGATTTCCTCACGAAGGTGGACCGCGCCTCGATGGCAGCCTCGCTTGAGGTACGCTGTCCGCTGCTCGACCATCAGTTCTGCGAGTTTGCCACCCGCATTCCGACGTCCTGGAAACTACACAACGGCAGGGGCAAGCAGTTCCTGATCGAAGCGCTGGGTGACCGTTTGCCGCCGGAATTGTTGACGCGACGGAAAATGGGGTTCGGAGTCCCACTCGACCAATGGTTCCGCGGGCCACTGCGGGAGTTGGTGCACGACAGTTTGCTGGGAAGGAGCTTCCTCGATCGCGGGATCGTCTCGCCGGATTTCGTCCGTTACCTGGTGGAAGAGCACGAGAGCGGTCGCCGCCAAAACCACCATCAGATTTACGCCCTGCTCATGCTCGAATTGTGGTTTGAAGGCTTGCAAGAGCCAGAAAGAGCTCCCGATTGCGTCTCCGTCCGACGTCAATAAGGGGTGCGACCGGCGACGAACTATTTTGAATTGACGTATCGGTCCAACGTCAGCTTTTTGGGGAGACAGGCCGTGTTCCTGGGAACTGGGGCTTATCGTCAAACCCCTCGCCCGGTTTCGGATATGCTAAAAAAAGAAAATGCTGAGAAAAACAAAGCTCGCCACGCTTGGCCTGCTCAAAAGTTCTGGAGTTTTCGATCTAGTGGCGAACAGCAGTTGGCGCCGGGAGCGGTTGCTGATCCTCTGCTATCACGGGGTCTCCGTCGAAGACGAGTACCTGTGGAGACCGCAGCTTTATATGACGCCAGAATTGCTGCGGGCGCGACTGGAACTTCTGCGATCCAAGCGATATTCGGTGCTGCCGCTGGGTCAGGCTCTGACATTGCTGCGTTCTCGCGACCTGCCACCGCGTAGCGTCGCGATCACTTTCGACGACGGCGGGTACGATTTCTATAAGCGAGCGTATCCCCTGGTGAAGGAGTTTGGCTTTCCCGTCACGGTCTATCAGACCACCTATTACATGGATCGCCAGATGCCGATTTTCAATTTGGTCTGCTCTTACATGCTGTGGAAGCGACGAGCTGAGCGATTGGACGGAGCAACAGAGCTCGGACTTCAAGGACCAGTGGACCTCAGCACCGAATTGGGGCGCCACCGTGTCGTGCGGCAGTTTGTTGAACGAGCAGAGCGTGAGAAACTTAGCGGTCAGCAAAAAAACGAACTCGCCCAGCAGTTAGCGCGAGCCTTGGGAATCGATTATGCCGAGCTTACCGGCAAACGCATTTTGCAATTGATGAATGCGGATGAGGTGACGGAAATCAGCAAGGCAGGCGTCGATGTACAACTCCACAGTCATCGCCACTGTACTCCGGAGGATGAGGCGTCTTTTAGGCGGGAGATTGCCGAAAACCGCGAAAGAATTCGAGCCCTGACCGGAAACAATGCCACCCATTTCTGCTATCCAAGCGGCATATATCGGAAAGACTATGCCGTCTGGTTGGCAAAGGAGCATGTAACCTCCGCTACTACTTGTGATAGTGGCCTGGTAGAACGGAATAACAATTCATATTTTCTGCCAAGATTTGTGGACACCTCAGGACGAACGCAGAATGAGTTTGAAAGCTGGCTTAGCGGAATAGGGTCTCTGGTTGCGGTGCGGAAGGCAGCGCCACAGCGGTACATCGTGCCTGAGGGATAGAGGAAGAGTTATCGAGACCTAGGCATGCGTTGCCAAACCGAAATAGATCCGGGAATGTATTCCTCGTAGTGCGACGTACCATCGACTCTATGAAAACCTTTGCCAAAAGGATAATTGTTGCCAGCGGAGCGCTCCGGCTGGCATCACGGCTTCGTGAACCCGGCGCGGCGATCCTGATGTACCATTCGACTCTGCCGGATCCTTCTATCCAAGCAGATACTCTGGGAGAGATGATCCACCCTGAGAATGTGTTCCGTGCCCAGATGGAGTTACTGGCCCGAGATTTCCATCCCATCAGCTTGGATGAACTGTACAGACAAATCCAAGCCGGCGGCCGTCTGCCAAATCGTTCCGTGGTTGTTACGTTTGATGACGGATACGCCGACAACTATGAAGTGGCGATGCCTATATTGAATAAAACGGGTGTGCCCGCGACGTTCTACGCAACGGTGGATTGCATCGAAAACAGAAAGTTGCCCTGGCCGGCCCGACTACGCTTCGCGTTTCGCAATACCAAACTCAATACCTCGACCAACTCCGCTGGCGAGCCCCTGCCGCTGAAGAATTCGGCTGACAAGGAACAAGCATTCCTGGCCGCTTGCGACATCTGTTGCCAACTCAGTGGCGCGGTTCAGGATGAATTCGTGAGGCGCATCGAGGAAGAATTGGAGATAAGCATTCCATCGACCTTAGGCTCTCTCATGATGAATTTCGACCAACTCCGGGCACTCACCCGGCACGGACATATTGTCGCTTCTCACACAGTAACGCACCCAAACATGGCATACGTCGATCAGGAAAAGGCCCACCAGGAATTCAGCGACTCCAAACGACGGCTTGAATCAGAGCTGGGTCTAGCGATCAAACACTTCGCTTATCCGTGCCCAGCACTTTCACCTCACTGGACCGAACGCACCCTCGAGCAGTGCCGCGTTGTTGGCTATGAGACCGCCGTAACCACTGACTGGGGTCTGATGCGCAAAGAGGACAACCCATTGTGCATGAAGCGCATCCCTGCCCAATACACTGTAGAAGCACTGCGTTGGGACCTCGAATGTGCCCATGGTGGTCGAACAGTCTAATTTGAGTTCAAGTTTGGGAGCGCTCTCGCATTGGCAAGAATTCTAGTCTTAGACGGACATAGCGCAGCTGCGTTGTGCATAACGCGATCTGCAGGACGCGCCGGACACTGGGTGGCAGTCGGTGCGAACCGAGGCTCCTTTGCCCCCGCCAAGCTTTCTCGCTACTGCAGTTACGCATTTGACTACCCTGTATCTACTGAAGATCCCAGCGCTTTTGTAGACGCGATCATCGAGTTTGTACACGTACATCCAATTGATCTCGTTATTCCTGTAACGGATGGAAGTCTGGGGCCGTTGTCCGCACAGCGAGACCGTTTTGCCAAGATATGCCCCGTCGCAATGCCTTCACAAAATGCCATCGATATCGCCTCCGATAAACACCGCACGATAAAACTGGCCGAGGCGCTTGGGGTTGGAGTACCCAGAACTCTTCTTGTTGAGTCGATCGCCGATCTTTCCCAATGGAAAGGGGATCGCTTCCCGGTTGTGGTCAAGGATCGCCGTTCGGTTCGCTGGACAGGCGGCAAGGCAGTGTCCGGGGCCGTGAGTTACAGTTACTCGGCAGCAGAATTAGAAAACAAAGTGGCCGAGCGATTGCGCGCGGCTGGCGACGTTTTGATTCAGGAATTTGCCCCCGGTCTAGGAATCGGCTTTTCCTGTTTCGCTGCTGACCGAAAGGTATTTGTACCTTTCGCGTGGCATAGGATCAGGGAAATGGACCCGCGCGGATCAGCCAGTAGCGCGAGGAAATCCGTTCCGTTAGATCCTTCCCTAGTTTCCCTGAGTTCCCGCTTGATTACGGAAATGCAATTCGAAGGCATCGCGATGGTCGAGTACAAACGAACCAGCGACGGTCGCCTCGTATTGATGGAGATCAATGGGAGGCCCTGGGGTTCGATCGGCTTGCCGCTGGCATGCGGGATTGATTATCCGCGGTATCTCATCGAATGGTGGTTACAGGGAACGCTGCCACCCGAGCGGATTAGCTACTCAGAGAACGTTCTTTGTCGTCAAGTCGTGGGAGAACTATCTCACCTGAATAATCTTCGCGCTGGACGTCCAGCCGACTGGCCTTTTGCTTACCCGAACTTCTGGAGCAGTCTGGTGACCATGGCGATCCCGTGGCGTCCCGGTATCTGTTATGACGATGTATGGCTGTCCGATTTGCGTCCGGGAGTCGCAGGCGTTGCCAACTGGTTCACGTCCCGCATAAAAAGCAAGTTGGGGAACGACCGCTGAGCCAATAGAAAATTAACGTCTTGGCCGTTCTGCTTCATGGAGAGGGCGGAACGCGCAACGTTGAGACGAGATTACGAATACACGTCTGCAGTTGGCGGGCACAGAATTGTGTAATCTCCAGATTCCCAAAATTCGGATCGGGAATCGCGCGATACTGCCATGCGCCTTGGGCGTAGGCGCTAAGCATGTAGATCTTGGTCTGGAATTCCGGGTAAAGCGTCAACAGCTCAGCCTTATTTTCAAAGTCCATGGCAAAGATGCAGTCCGTCCGTTCGGCCATTTCTCGACTGAGGGGTTTGGCCCGGTGCGCAGCCAGAGAAACGCCGAGTTCCGCAGTGGACTGTTGTGCCCATGTATGCGCCGCTTTTCCCGTGGTGGCGTGCAAGCCTGCGGACATAACTTGGACCTGGGCGTCTAAGCCAGCCTCCTGGAGCGCCTCGCGCATGAAGAACTCTGACATGGCACTGCGCATGATATTGCCGTGGCACACAAAAAGAAATGACCGTGCATCGGCGGGGGCGAGCCTGCGGTTCGGTTTTCGGATTCCGGCGGCATCGAGCAAACATAAGCTGACATAGGCACGTCCAGCTTGGGGGCCCAAGCGCAGGAAAACGTCGCGATGATGCAGCACAGAATCCGGGACGAATTTTCGCAGGAAGGCCTTCGATGTTTTGACGAGCGTTTCTGTAGCGTCGGGCATTACGAGGGAAGTCCCTGATGGGAAAGGGCTTCAGAAGTGATTTGGCCCTGCGTTGAAATCAATTCGTAACCCATGGTTGGCATCAGGTCGCCCCACGCATCTTCGATCGCAGCAACTGACTCGGGCGCAAGTTGCGATTTCCATCCACCGGAAATCGCGGAGCGGACAAATGGCTTATCATGACGAGTTTTCTTGGTAAGAACCCACTGGCCGGATTCTTCTTTCTCAAGTGCGCGCATCCGTTCGGGAGAACTGAGTTCAACCGCTCGCTGCAGCGCTTCGGCACTGGAATTAATCTTTCGGAACGCGCAACGCTCGAGAAAAGAAACAATCTTGGCCAACTCATGAACGGGTTCGCGTTTCATATCCTCGTAGCGCAGCATCAGGAACCGCGGATCGTTCTGTCGCAGCGCAGTCCAGCTGAGCACATTATCGCGCCAGGAGCCGAACAAGCTATCAAACTCGCCAGCGATGAACCGAGGTACGAAATCGGCCATCGGATAATCATCGGGGATATTTCGCGCTTTCACATTGTGGTGATAAAACGAGACCGCCACGTCCCGAGGGTCGCGCACAATATAGATCACGTGCGGATAGTGGGGTTGGAAGGACTCATGACTCTTTAAGATGCGGGGGCGGGGAAGTTGCCGTAAAAAACGGTCGTAATTGAAGTAGATTTCAGGAATGCGGGACTCGATGTTGGAAAACGTTACTGGTTCGTCCTGGTAAATCAAATTCCCTACTAGAAAGCGAGTCCAAGTGTTTCCGGAGCGCGGATAAGAAACCAGCAAAATGTCATCGGGAAAAACGGTAAAGCCCCGGCTGGCAATCTGCCTCCCTGTGAGCACGCGCGTCGCCTGAGCGAGAGCCCGTACTACCCGTTGTGGGTTTTTCGGTGAAGAAGGCATAACAATCTAGTTTCTCATCCGTTCGTGGTCGGGCTCAACATGATTTCGTTCAGTTCTTCTTGTATCTTGTATCAGAAGCAGCCCCTGTCCGTGCCGGCCGGAGCTCGCAGAATGAGCAAATGACGAATACCAGTGGAATGCAGAAAGCGAGGAACAATGCGAATTTATCATAGAGGCTGGGTTCGTGAAGGCCGGATGGTCGCGAGCGGCCGAGACAAAGGGTGAGACGAATCGCTGTGCCGATAATCCAGGGAGTCAGGACCAGAATTACGACCGTGCGTCCGGTAGTTGCGCAGGGGCCGCTACGTGTTTGGCGAATGCAGCCGGCACTCGCTACGATGGCTCGCTACGACGACGTAGACTTCTCCGGATTGAAACCTGTTAACAGATCCGATAATGGTAATATAGTGACATAGAGGCTCGTGGTACCCCCTTTTACTGTGAGTGCGAAATGGTGCATCCCGGCGTCGCCAACTGGAAAACAAAAAGAGGTTTTCTGGCTCCGGCGTTCAAGAATTAAGCCTTGGTTCAGACTGAAGTTGGTAAACCCATTGCAGCGGCTATTCGGATTTCCACGCGGATCAATTTCCATTGCAGTTGTGCCCGTTCGTCCCGCTACGACGGCCGCAGGCCGATGGACCTTTAAGTGCCGATGAATCAAAGCGTTAGCCGGACTTACATCGCCAAACCTGGAACGGGCTCCGAGCCATTGTCGGCTCAGCAGCTGCGATTTTGGGTACTCGACCAGCTCGAGCGCACTGACGCGCCCCACAATGCTGCCGCCGGCTTAGAAATTCGGGGCCGCCTGGATCCCACAGTGCTCAACGAAGCGATTCGAGCGGTGGTGGAACGGCACGACATACTACGCTCCCGATTCCTTTTGGAAAATGACGAGCCACAGGCTGTATTCGGATATTCAGGATTGCTATCTATTCCGTCGGTCAGCCTGACGCACTTACCGCAAGCCGAGCGTAAGCAAACGGCTTGGACACTCGCTGCCAAAGAATTTCGCCAGGCCTTCGACCTGCAGGCCGGTCCCCTCTTCCGGGCTGCGCTTTACCAATTGAGTGACACCGAGCACTTGCTTGCGCTTACTTTCCATGGAATTGTCTGCGACACCGTGTCATCGCTGATCATTAGAAAGGAAATTGCTGCTTCTTACGATTGCATCGTGAGAAACGCGTCACTGCCACCGCCGGGGCCTCAATATATTGAGTACACAGGATCTCAAGAACAGTATGTTCATGGCACCCGATACGAGAGTGATCTGGCGTATTGGAAAAATAAACTTGAGGGCGCACCGGCCGGCCTCGAGCTACCGACGGATCGGCCTCGTGCACTGGTGCCTAGCTTTCATGGAGCCGAGCAATTCTCGATTATTAGCGGAGAGACGCTGGCTACTCTAAGGAGGTTCAGCCAGAACGAGCAATCGAGCACATTCCTTGTGCTACTTTCTGCGTTCTTCTGCCTGCTTGCACGCTACACCGGCGGCGAAGACCTTGTCATTGGCACAGAAGTTTCGGGACGCGACGGTTCCCAAGTGTCAGATGTGGTGGGACCGGTCTCCAATCAGCTCGTATTGAGGGCAGATTGTTCGGGCGATCCCAGCTTCCGGACCGTGCTCCACCGCGTTACCGAGGTCTGGGCCGAGGCTCATCAGCACAAGGCGATGCCTTTTGGAAAATTGCTCGAAGAGCTTCGAGTGCCGCGAGACATGAGCAGGAGTCCATTGTTCCAGGTTTCGTTCAATTGCAGCAGTGGCGCGGGCGCCATCGTCGGTGGGGGCTTACGGTGGGAACCCGTGCGGTTTCACACGGAAACCGAGATTTTGGATCTAAGCGTCAACGTCACCGAGCGCGAGCAGGAATCGCAGCTGCGATTCAGCTATAGCACTGATCTGTTCGAGCGTGACACCATCGCGCGCATGCTTGGGCACTTCCAGACATTATTGCAAGGCGCGCTCGCGAACCCGGAACAAGCGGTGTCGCAATTACCTCTCCTGACGGAGGGTGAGCGACGCCAGATACTGGTGGAATGGAACAGCACCGCAGCGGATTACCCGCGAGACGTTCCGCTCAATAAGCTGATCGAGGACCAGGTAAAACTCACGCCCGATGCGCCGGCGTTAGTTTTTGAGTCAGAACAACTCACTTATGCGCAATTCAATCGTCGCGCCAATCAGTTAGCGCATTATCTTCGCCGATCCGGTGTCGGTCCCGACGTTCTCGTAGGAGTATGCGCGGAACGTTCGATCGAAATGATGGTGGCGCTTCTCGGGACCATAAAGGCCGGAGGTGCCTATGTGCCCTTGGATCCTGAATATCCCCATGACCGCCTCGCGGCCATGATTGACGATGCAAAACCTCCGATTGTATTAACACAGGCCGCCCTGTTGGACCGTCTGCCCGTCAGCAGGAGTCGAGCTTTCTGCCTTGATAGCGACTGGGAGTCGCTGGCCAATGAAGACACGGCTGATCCAGTGATTTTGGCGAACGGCAAAAATCTCGCGTACACAATCTTTACTTCGGGGTCGACTGGCAAGCCCAAAGGCGTGCCCAACGTGCATGAGGCGATTGTCAATCAGTTACTTTGGATGAAAGACAGCTATGCACTAGGTACGTCGGACCGCGTCATGCAAAAGACCCCCTTTAGTTTTGATGTTTCGGTGTGGGAGATTTTTTGGCCATTGACCACCGGAGCTTGCTTGGTCATCGCCAGGCCTGGCGGACATAAAGATCCGTCATACCTGATGGAACTCATCGCGGAAGAAAAGATTACGACGATCCATTTTGTACCCTCCATGCTTTCCATCTTTCTGGAGGCCGATGGAGCGGAAGATTGTCGAAATATACATAGGGTCTTTTTGAGTGGTGAGGCAGTTCCGCTTGAACTTCAGCAACGTTTTTTTGAAAAACTGGACGCCGAACTCCATAATCTGTATGGACCTACTGAAGCGGCCGTTCATGTGACGTATTGGGCTTGTAACCGCCGAAGCAACGCCCACGGCGTGCCGATAGGCCGGCCAGTAGCGAATACCCAGATTTATGTATTAGACCGAAACCTTCAGCCCGTGCCCGTGGGTACTGCAGGGGAGTTGCATATCGGTGGAAGGCAACTGGCACTTGGTTACTTAAACCGTCATGACTTAACCGCCGAAAAATTCATACCCGATCCATTTGCCGACGACCCGCAAGCGCGTCTTTACAAGACAGGCGATCTGGCGAGATTTCTTCCAGATGGAAATGTCGAGTACTTAGGCCGGATCGATCATCAGGTCAAACTGCGCGGTTTTCGAATCGAGTTGGGCGAAATCGAAGCGGTGCTTGCCGATTATTCGGCAATCCGCCAAGCGGTTGTAGTTCTCCGGGAAGACAAGCCGGGAGACAAGCGCCTTATAGGCTACCTCGTACTCACGTCGAGCAGTGAACTTGATCTGGAGTCTCTGAGGAATTACCTGGCCAGCAAACTTCCAGAGTTCATGGTGCCATCAAAGTTCGTCGTCTTGGAGAAATTTCCCATGACCACGAGCGGCAAAGTGGATCGCAAAGCCCTGCCGCTTCCGCAGATCGAGCGCAGCGAAGCAGAATTGATTCCCCCTCGCGATGAATTGGAGGCCCTCCTGGCGTCGCTTTTCCAAAAGGTTCTAGGTTTGGATAAGGTTGGCGTAAAGGATGATTTCTTCGAGCTTGGCGGCCACTCATTAATGGCGGCCCGCCTCATATTGCAAATCACCATGATGACTGGGCGGAAAATTCCGCTGGCTACGCTGTTTCGCGCCGCGACCGTCGAATCGCTCGCCCAGTTTATCGAGCACGAACACGAAGCCGGCAGCGATCCGGTGGTGTTGCAAATTCAGCGTGGTGACGGCGATCGGCTTCCGTTTTTTGCTATCGTTCCTCCAGGAGAAGAGTCCCTGGGATATGCCATGCTGGCACGGCACATGGGCCACGAACAAACTGTTTACAAGATTCAGGGACGCGCGCCCGTCACGGGCGGCAAGCGTCCATACTCCAAAGAGGAGATGCAAGCTTTAGCCGATGAGTACGTCGCTGCAATACGAGCCGCACAGCCACACGGCCCATATTGCCTCGGTGGTTTGTGCGACGGTACTCATATTGCGGAGCAAGTTATTCTGATTCTCGAAGCCCAGGGCGAAGAGGTAGGACTATTCGCCATTTTCGATACATGGGTCATGCAGAATAGTCAGACGCGCTGGCTGTGGACTATCCATTACTATGCCGAGCGTTTGCAAGAGTTGAAGCAGCTTAGTTTCACGGAAATGCTTGCCACTTGCAAAGTAATATTAGAAAAAAAATTCCAAGTTCTAATCGGCAAGAAACCTGCTCCAACGGAATGGCCCGAGACTTACTGGCCCGAGAACTTTGTACCCTGGCACTTTCGCGCTCCCGTGGTTCTGTTCAAACGGCCAAAACAGCAGTTTTATTACGTCAAAGATCCTCAGATGGGGTGGGGCGCACGAACCGAGAGTGAAGTCGAAGTCCACGAGGTCGATTTTCATCATTTGGAGATTCTGCGCGAGCCCCACGTCCGCATGTTCGGGGAAACCTTGGCTGGCTGTATCACTAGACTTAGCCAGCGCACTCCTAATTCGAGAGTAATGCAAGAAAGCTCGGAGCAGGCAGTCTTAGCCAGCTCGATCCAGCGGTCGCAGCACGGATCATGAAGTACGACAAAACGCAAATACTTCTATGATCACCACGCTGTACCAGGGCTGAGGGTCAGGTCAGTAGAAAAATATGACTTATCAGAAAAGTTCACTCCTACGCAAACTGTTGAGCACGGAGTCTGAGTGGAACCCTAAAGTAATGCTCGGCCGCGTCATCGTCGGTATTGTTCCGGACAGCGCTCTTCACCGCCTGAAGAAAATATATTACGCGTACCTCATAAAGCACGCCCCTGAAGACTGGCTCGAAATGGACGCCTTCGTTGCTAAGCACTTGGTTGCTACCGGGGACACTGTTCTCGACGTTGGAGCAAACCTGGGCTACTACGCCAATTTCTTGTCGCGATGTGTCGGACAAAGCGGCAAAGTCTACGCTTTCGAGCCGATACCCCAGACGTTTGACATTCTGGCAAACAACGTCGCGAAACTCGGCCTCAAGAACGTCGAAGCGTTGGATTTCGCGCTCTCGGATATCGACAAGACGGAAACGATGGTCATCCCCACTTACCGGTGGGGACAAGAGTGCTGGTATGACGCCCGGGTCATGACGGAAAAGAGCAATCCCGATTGGAGACGAATCGAGGTAAAGAGCCGAACCCTCGACAACTTCTTCACGGAGCGTGAGGTCGCGCCGAGGATAAGCTTCATCAAATGCGATGCGGAGCACCACGAGTTAGCTGTCGTGCGCGGGGCCTGGCAGACCATCCGTGCTTCGCACCCGGCGATCTTAGTTGAGATTGCCCCTGACCCAGACGATCAGGCCACAACTGCGTTCGCAACGTTCGAATTGCTTCGCACCGAGGGCTATCATCCGTATTGGTTCAATGGGGAAACACTTGTGCCCAGAAATCGGGGAGAGCGAAGTCAGAATTACTTTTTTCTGACTTCGGCCCACGTGAACAGGCTTGAGATAGAGCATCTGACAGAGAGAGCATCGACATTGTCGTAACCAAGGCGCGGGTGATGAAGCACGACAAGGGTCAAATACTGAAGAACGTCGGATCGAGTTGGTTCGCCTTGGGCGTGAATGTGTTGGTGGGAATCTTTCTCTCGCCCTACATCCTCCATCGCCTTGGTGACACGGCCTTTGGGCTGTGGATCCTGATCTTTTCCGCTACCGGATATTACGGACTCTTCGATCTGGGCATTCGGTCTTCCATCGTTCGCTACGTGGCGAAGTATTCCGCGACCGACGAGCAGGAAGAACTTAACGGACTGGTCAACACGGCTCTGTTCGGCTACTGCGGAATCGGGCTTCTAGCGATGGCCATCACCCTGGTCGCCAGCCACTACGTCAGCTCGATTTTCCGCATTCAACCTGAGTTCGTAGTCAGTGCACGATGGCTGTTTTTAATGGTGGGAGCGTCTGTTTCGCTGGGTTTCCCCTTGGGCGCTTTCGGCGGCATCCTGGAAGGGTTGCAGCGTTTCTTGATTCTGAATCTCACGAGCGTAATCTCAACACTGCTCCGGGCCGTACTCATTGTGCTTGTCTTGCGGCACGGAAGTGGACTGCTGGCGGTGGCGTTCATCACCGTCAGCCTGCCGTTGCTTACGGGGCTGATTAACGTCGCCGCCGTATTCCGGATTCTGCGGCTTCAAATCGGAACCAGATATATTAGCCGTTCGAGCTTGGGCCGTATCGCCAGCTACGGTGGAACCACATTTGTGATCATCGTCGCGCAGCGTCTGCGCTTCAAGACGGACGCTGTAGTAATTGGCGCATTCGTGTCGGCGGCAGCTATCACCTACTTCACCATTGGCTCGCGCCTGGTTGACTATGCCTCGGAGGTGGTAAGCAGCCTGGCCCAGATCTTCGTGCCTATGTCGAGCCACTCTCAGGCGGCAGGGGACATTGACGGCTTGCGGAAGATTGTTCTTGTCGGCAATCGCGCCTGTGCGTTCATTGCCTTTCCGATCGCCGCTATTCTTACGATTTTGGGCAAGTCCGTGATCGAGGCTTGGGTTGGTCCCAAATACGTCGCCGCCAGTTACCCAGTTTTGCTGATTCTTCTGTATCCCACTACCCTGATGCTGGCCCAATCTGCTTCCGGTCGTACGCTGTGGGGCTTGGCAAAACACGGGACCTGGGCATGGGTTGTACTGGCGGAGGGCATCTCAAACGTGGTCCTAAGTGTGATTCTGGTACGGCCCTACGGGATCATTGGGGATGCTATCGGCACGGCGATTCCTCTCACATGTTCGATGATCCTGTTTCTGCCAGGCCATCTCTGCCGCTTGCTGCGGATCAAGCTCAGGGCTTACCTTTATGGCGCATATGCTCTGCCCCTTGCTCTCTGCATTCCAATGGTGGCGGCCCTTTTGTTGATGCAGCGCTGGTTCACTCCGCATGGTTTGATACAGCTTCTGACGCACCTGATGGTAGGCAGCCTAGTATACGGTGTTGGACTAGGCTGGGCGTTCTGGACCCATCGGGCTTGGGATGTAGGACGCATAGGTACGAACCAAGAGGACGAAGTTACTCTCGCTCTGGTGGAGACGTACCAGGAGGAAGCGTAAGTTTCGGCAATTCTGGAGCGAGATATATGAAACAGATGAATCGGCTCGGGAGCTACTTTAAGGCAGTAACATCGACCGCATTGGGTCGAACTCCAGCGGGTCGAGCCTTAACCGTCTTCCCAGACGACATCTTTATTGTCAGCTACTTTCGGTCCGGCAGCACGTGGTCTCGCTTCCTGGTCGGCAACTTAGTCCAACAGGATGAGCCTATCACTTTCACCAATATGGGAAGGCTTGTACCCATTATCTACGATTTGCCCGATCGGGTGTTACGCCGGCTGCCTCGAATCCTGAAAAGCCACGAGTGTTTTGATCCTCGCTATCCCCGAGTAATCTATATAGTACGCGATCCACGAGATGTTGCCGTCTCCTTCTACTTTTATAACTTAAAGGTGAGGGTAATTCCCGATGGTTACCCGATGGATGAATTCGTGAGCCGGTTTGTGGCTGGTAATGTTGTTGACTACGCTGATCGGGCCGGCTGCTGGGAAGACCATGTGTTGAGTTGGATGCGCCTGCGAGAAGGCAAGCCTTGTTTCAGGTTAGTACGGTACGAAGATCTTCTCACTGATCCCGCCAAGGAACTTGCAAAGCTGGCTCCATTGCTGGGGATCGATCCCACTGCAGAACGGATTGAGCGTGCGATTCGCTTGAGCTCTAGCAGCCATATGCAGTCACTCGAAAAGGAACAATCGAAACAATGGGCTGCCACGAAGGATACCCGCCAGGACATAGCCTTTGTCCGTGAAGCCAAGTCCGGTGCTTGGTGTAAAAAACTATCGGATACGGCCGTTAAAATCATTGAGGATGCGTGGGGTGCTACAATGAGGGAGATAGGTTACGAACTCACTACAAACGTCGAATCTGACCGCGAGTTGGTGAGAAATTAGAGAATATAACCCCGTCTACGCCGGAAGTTTGCCTCAAGTCGAATGCTCTGCGATATTCCGGTTTTCAGTGTCTTCTTCAATTCTAGCCATCTTCTTGTACTGGCGACGATAAGCGCTACTAGATCTCGGATCGGTTAATATAACGGAGGTGCAGCAATGGGGTGTTATTCCAGGATCGCTCTACTTATAATTATGTCGCTTGAGGTCGCTGACGCTCAAAAGCCGGTACCAGCGCTTCCTGCGGGCATCACCCTATCCGGCACTACATACAGCGGCACCGTGTTTGACACTACCTATAATCTCCCCACTGGTGGCAAGACGTGGGCAGCGCATACCGCTGCGCAACTAAAGACTGACTTAGACGGCGCGCAGCCCGGAGACGTCATCGTCTTGGATGCGGATGTCACCTACAGCGGCAACTTCAGAGTGTCTGCAAAGTCGAATCCCAGTAACAAATGGATCTATATCGTCGGTTCCGCGCAGGACAGCCTGCCCGCCCCCGGCACACGGGTCAACCCCGCAACCGACGCAGCCAAAATGCCGAAGATCGTGACCCCCAATTCCACCGCGGCCCTTACCCTTTCGCCTGGAGCCAATCACTATCGATTGGTCGGTCTGGAGGTATATTCCGTCTCCACCCAGTTGTGCTACCCAAAAAATTCGCCTCCGGCCAACTGCGGCAGTTACCAGCTTCTCAATGCCGCCTGGTCAACGGGACAAACCCTGGCCGATTCGATCACCGTGGATCGCTGCTATTTGCACGGCTCTCCCACCCAGGACATCACCCGGGCGATTGCAGGTAACATCAGCAATCTTGGTGTCGTGGACAGCTACATCTCCGACATTCACGCCTATCAGGCGGACAGTCAGGCTATCGGCGGATGGTATACTCCCGGCCCCATCAAGATTGTCAACAACTATCTGGAGGCGGCGGGCGAGAATGTAATGTTCGGTGGTGCCGGCGGGTTGAACAATCCCTACGTTCCATCTGACATTGAGATCCGAAATAATTACTTTTACAAGGACCTGGCGTGGGAAGCCGTTGGCGTCACCATCCCCCCGAAGAATCCATGGGTGGTGAAGAACCATCTCGAATTCAAGAGTGGCCGCCGAGTGCTGGTCGATGGCAACGTGATGGAAAACTCTTGGGTCAGTGGCCAGGTAGGTTACAGTGTGCTGCTCACCGTGCGCACAGTGGACGGTCTGCTTAACGTGGTAGATGACATCACGATCAGCAACAACATCCTGAAAAACGTTGTCAGTGGTTTCCAGACTGGAGCGCACGACAGCGAGTGTCCGAAGAAGCCTGGATGCACTAATTCCGGCGAAGTCAGGCGAATATCCATCTACAACAATCTTGTGTCATTTCACAACCCATCGGGCCCGGGATCGACTAACGGACAGGCGTACTTCGGCGTGATCTTTAGCAAAGAAGCGACGGACATGGTAGTGCAGCACAATACCTTCGTCTCCTATCCGGGCACCAACTGTAAGCAGTCGATTTACTTCGCACTCCCTGCCGGAATTACATGGCCTCCTGCAACTTCCGCCACGCATAATGTATGGATTTTAGATAATGTCCTCTGCCGCCAGCCTACCGGAGATGGGCAAGTGCAAGGCATGAAAGGGCTGAACGGTTACATGAGCGACCCCCACACGCCTCCATATGATCTGAGCGCTCGATTTTACGGAAATGTCATGTATGTGCCGCCCAGTGACAAAGTGCAAACGTTTCCGGGTAACCGGTCCACCACTGCGGCGTTGCAGTATGTCGATCCAATGAATGGCAACTACGAGCTCTTAACGCCGAACTGGAGAGCTACGCCCGATGGCGCGCTGCCGGGCATCAATAACTCCATTTTTCAGCAACATCTTGGCCGTCACGTCGTCGGACTGTGCAGCTCACCCGAATTCTGTTCCGGGACAGTCGGTGACCTGGGGATCGGCGTTCACTAGCGGCAAAGTAGCGGCATTTGGGAGAGCGTGGTTCGTATTGTCGATGAAGCATTCATAAGCTGATCTTGTGGGCGTGGTAGTGAAATAACGTCGTTAGTGAGGCCACTCATTTGCTCTGAGGACCGCACACCAACAAATGACACGGGTTGAGTTGGTTGGCTTTGTCCTTTCATCCCAATCTAGGATCGCGGTTGACGTAGCCTGCAATCACACTTAGAGAATCTCAATGGAATGGTCCCGAATGCGCCCGATTGGCATGGGAATCACGAGACAATTTCGGATTCCCGGAATCTTTACCTGAATCTTAAAGCGTGTTCTCACGGACACGGTCTTCGCGGTCGAACCCAATGCCGATGATGACGGCATGGATACCTTCAGGGGATTTATCAATCACTACATCCGCGGCCGGGCGCTCACCATGGTGCCCTTAGTTCGGTTGGATAACGTTCACAGGTGCGCCGTCGACGTCATAGAACGTGACGTACCTGGGGATTTTATCGAGACCGGCGTGTGGCGGGGAGGCACAACCATCTTCATGCGCGCCCTTCTCCGGGCCCACTCAGCTAAGAACCGGCGAATATGGGTCGCAGATTCTTTCGAAGGCCTTCCCGAACCGAATCCAGAGAAGTACCCGATCGAGGCGGAAACGCACCGTGGAAAGTGATGTCCAAGGTCTATGATCACTTCGCGGTGGGATCGACCAGGTAAGGAGAACTTCGCTCGCTTTGGATTGCTGGATGACCAAGTCCACTTTCTAAAGGGCTGGTTCAGACAACTTCCTTCGGCGGAGATCTCTCAGCTCGCCATCATACGGCTCGACGGTGATTACTACGAATCGACCGACGACGGTTTCGTGGACCTTTATCCGAAGAAAGCTCTCGCCCGGGGGCTATGTAATCGTGATCACTATGGAGAAGAAACGTGGACCTACTGCCGTCGCGTGGTCGACGACTATCGCGCAATGGAGGTCTGCACCAACCTCTGATGCGGGTTGACTCAAAGTGTTTCTATTTGGCAAAAATAATATCTTCATCGATGTTTAGGTGAAATAATGTCGAATTTGCCCGTCTCAATGGATTATGCAGCGCTGATTCGGTCCAGCCGACGGCTGGAGTTTCCGGCAAATGCGCAGAAAATACGGATCGCACTTCTTTTGGATGCCGCCACCCGGCAATTGTGCCGTTGTTGCGGCGCTTTTTCGACCGCTGCGGATCAAGCGGCAATTTATGAAGGACCATTCGACGCTATCCAACTGGAGACAGTTGACTCAAACTCTGGGCTCTACCGCTTTCAGCCCGACATAATCGTGTTGCTGAATTCCGTTCAGGCGTTGCGCACGTCTTTCAGCAAACGGGCCGGATATGCAAGGGATTTTTCCGGGAAAATCCGACCAACTGCTAGCGGTGTGGGATCGATTAAAGCCGCACCTCCGCAACGATTCTGCAGTAGTACGTTCACACTTCCTTATGAGCGGCATTTCGGAAATTTCGAACGGAAGACCACCGATTCTCTGACGTCGATAGTGCATTCTCTGAACGGGTTCATCGCCGAACAGGCACGCGAGCGGGCCGGCATTCTCTTGAACGACGTGGATTGGGTGGCTTCATGGATCGGCCGGCAGTACTGGTTTGACGAACGTTTTGGACCTGACAAAGACGTTCTGTGCTCTAGAACACCTGCCAGCGGTTGCCAAGAACATTGTGGATATCGTGATGTCTACACGGGGACGCGTGGTCAAGTGTGTCATCCTCGATCTGGACAACACGCTTTGGGGAGAGTGATTGGCGATGACGGCCTCGACGGCATTGTGCTGAGCGCACATGGCGATGGCGAAGCGTATTACCGGTTGCAACTTTCCTAAAGGAATTGCTGAAGCGTGGCATGCTGCTCGCCGTGGCGAGCAAGAATGAGATGAGTAACGCGCTGCTGCCCTTCGCAAAGCACCCCGACATGGTGTTGCGGCGCGAGGATATCACTGTATTCATGGCCGATTGGAACGAGAAGGCAGGCAACATCCAGAAGATCCGCGATACCTTGAACATCGGATTCGACTCGATGGTATTTTTGGACGACAATCCATTTTGAACGGGAGTTGGTGCGAGGAGTGTTGCCGGAAGTCATTGTCCCCGAATTGCCGGACGACCCTGCCGACTACGTTCGTGCGATCTGCGAGTCAATCTGTTTGAGACGCCGGCGTTTTCCGCGGAGGATTTGAGCGCGGCGAGTGTACCATGCGCCGAAGGTGGACGGCGCGCTGCCCAGGCAGCGTTCGCCAATGCCGATGATTTCCTGTGTTCGCTCTGAGATGCAGATCGTAGTTTCCGGCGTTTTGATTCGTTCCCACCTGGCGCGGATCGCTCAACTGATTGAACGCAGCAACCAACTTAATCTCACGACTCGACGCCTCAGTGAGCGGAGTGTGAATTTATGATGCACGACCCCGGCGTTTCGCCTCTATACGTAAAGTTAAGCGACCGGATTGGGGATCATGGCTTAATCGGAATAGTGACTTGGAGCCGGATGGCGATACGCTGGCGATCCGCGACTGGCTTATGAGTTGCCGAGTGCTTGCCAGGGGAGTGGAGCAGTTCGTGATGAACCTGGTGGTGGACAGGGCGGCTGGTCGAACCTGAATGCGGTCTCGGGCGAATATGTCCAAACTCCCAAGAACGGAATGGTGAAGGATTTTTTTGCCCAGTTCGGATTTGTCAAAACCAGCGGAAGCGAAACGCACAGCTCCTGGCGCCTGACGGTAAGCGATTATCGTCCTGCCGATACCTTCATCAAGCTTGCCGGCGAACCAGCCGTGATGGTCTGGAATCTGTTCTGGAGCGGGAAAAAGTGGGCGACATTCAGGAGCAAATGCAAGCGGTCTTCCGCGACGTTTTTGACGACGAGAGCCTGATGTTACGGGTGAAATGACCGCGGCGGACGTGGAAAACTGGGATTCCCTGACCCACATCAATCTGATTGTCGGAATTGAACGACAGTTCAAGGTGAGGTTCACCACGGCTGAAGTCAGTTCGTTGAAGGAGGTCGGGGACCTGAGGACCCTGATACAACAGAAGCTCGTGGTGGCGGTTTAGTTCAGACTTCGGTTTTCTCATTTTTCTTGCGGTGGTTGCCTTCCTTTGCCGACTCTGCCCCAAGTGGCTGAGAAGCCTCTTCCTGCTGACCGCCTCCTACTTGTTCTATCTCACGTGGAGCGCACGCGCGGCCATCCTGCTGGCTGCAGTCACGGTGTTTGCGTTCGCTGTGGGTATTGGCATCGAGCGTGGCCGGCAATCGCACACCCGCACTTGGCTGGGGCCGCTGGCCGTTGCCATACTGGCTGGATATCTGCTTGCATTCAAGATTGTGTTGCTCGGCCCGACCATGTATCGCCGGGCTGGTGATGCCGCTGGGTATCTCCTACACGACATTCAAACTGATGAGCTATGTGCTGGAGGTACACTGGGGCAAAATTGCAGTTACCGGCGCATCGTGGACTTTGCGTCGTACGTAGTGTTTTTTCCACAGATTCTGGCTGGACCTATCCAGCGGCTGGCGATTATTTCAGAACTCCGGCCGATTCCGGCACGAGTTGCAGATGCGTTGCCGCGGATCGCTGGGGTTTGTTAAGAAACTGCTGATCGCCGACAATCTTGCGCCAGCTGTGAACTATGTGTATGCAAATGTCGGCGGACTTCACGGCGCGCCGCTCTGGGTTGGGTTTTATCTGTTTCCAATGCAACTTTACGCGGACTTTTCAGGACTG
>CAVQYW010000005.1:0-209353 GCA_963718395.1 uncultured Acidobacteriaceae bacterium | reverse complement strand
GCTGCGTTAACGTTAACGGAGATCGGTATACTGCCTTGTCCCGCAAATGTCAAGCGGAAATTAGCGGCAAAATTCAACGTGAACTCAACAGTCCAGAAATCGGGCTATACTGGTCGCCTGGTGCATCTTCGGTTACTGATGAATCGACCATGCGATGCGAGGAATTGGTACCGAGTTCTCGCCACGACTTTCTTCCTTCTAGTAGGACTTTGGTTCGGCTGCCTCGATGCACATTCCGCCGACGCCAAGCCGGCGACAAAGGCAACCGCCGGGCAAGACCATGCGAAGGCAGCCGAGATCGTGTTCTCCTTTGAGCCTATCGACTTTCGGCTAGACAGTTCGGAGACGCCGGAACGTCACGCTCCGGAAACAATGGCTGGTGGGGTCGCCGTTTTCGACTACAACAACGACGGAAAACTCGACATCTTCTTCGCGAACGGCGCTGACATCAACACTCTCCGCAAGGACTCGCCAAAGTATTACAACCGGTTGTTTGAAAACGACGGCAAAGGACATTTCACGGATGTCACTGAAAAAGCCGGATTGCGAGGGACAGGCTTCGATACAGGCGTTGCGATTGGTGATTACGACAATGACGGATTCGAAGATATCTTCGTGGCCGGCGTATATCGAAACACGCTCTATCACAACAATGGCGATGGCACGTTCACGGATGTGACCGCCAAATCGGGACTCAGCAAGCCGGATCCGGAGTTCGGTCCACTTTGGGCTGTCGGTGGCGTTTGGGTTGACGTTAACAACGACGGGCTACTCGATCTCGTGGTCATCAACTACCTGAAGTGGGACGGCCGGCACGAACCCTTCTGCGGAACCGCCGACCACCGTGACTACTGCCACCCGAAGATGTATGAGCCGACTCCCAATCAGCTCTTCCTGAACAACGGGGACGGGACATTTCGGGATGCCTCGGCGGAGTGGGGCTTGCGCTCCCATCCGGGCAAAGGCATGGGCGCCGCAACTGCCGACTTCGATCTCGACGGCAAGATGGACATCTTCGTCGCTAATGACAAATCGGTTAACTGGCTGTTCCGCAACAATGGCAAAAGGTTCGACGAAGTCGGTTTCCAGGCAAATGTGTCGTTGCGCGAGGACGGCGTCTTCATCTCCGGGATGGGTGTCGATTTCCGCGACCTCGACAACGATGGGTACCCGGACATCTGCCTCGTGGCGCTCGATAACGAGACGTTTCCGATCTATCGAAATACGGGTCAAGGCGCGTTTGTCGAAGTCACTCAGTCAAGTGGTATGGCGCGCCTGAGTTCGCTTATGGCGGGATACTCCCCAACCATCGCTGATTTCGACAATGACGGTTGGAAAGACATCTTCGTGACGCGCGGCCACGTGCAGTCATTGCTCTCGGCCCCCCGAATCGCGGTGGAACAGCCCAACACCGTGTTTCGCAATCTTGGTGGGATGAAGTTTGCCGCGCTAACAGAAGAGGCCGGCCTGACGTCGCAGCCACCGGCACGACACCGCGGTTCAGCGATCGGGGACCTCAATGGCGACGGCAAGTTAGACGTAGTCGTGAGCGCGATCAGCGCACCTGCCGAGATCTGGATGAATGCGAGCCCCGGCAATAACCATTGGCTAGAGATCAAACTCGAGGGAACCAAGAGCAATCGGGACGGAATCGGCGCGCGGATCAAAATTGTGACCGCCGGCCAGACTCAATATAACCACATGACCACCGCAGCTGGATACGCATCGTCCAGCGCCGGTCCGGTACATTTCGGGCTGGGCAAGAATGCCGTCGCAGAATTGGTCGAGATTCGCTGGCCTTCGGGAACCGTTCAGCGCTTGCGGAACGTGGCCGGCGACCGCATTCTTTTAGTCAAGGAACAGCCCTAGCCCTGAACTCACAGCTTCACTATTGCAAATTTAACCGGATGGTATATTAGACACCCTTCAACCCAGGAGTGAATGTTGAAACGAGTCGGTCTACACGAAATTGCGCGCCAGGCACAGGTCTCAATCGGCACGGTGGATCGTGCTCTGCATTCCCGTCCCGGCATCAGCGAAGCCACCCGCAATAAGGTGCTCGAAACCGCCGAGAAGCTTGGGTACACGCCCAACCTAGCGGCTCGGGCGCTTGCTGTCGGACGCTCGGGGTTTCTTATCGGCGTCTGCATCCCCGAGGAGATCCATCATTTTTATGACCAGATGCGCGATGGAATCTTCGACGAAGCGCACCGTGCTGCACGGGTCGGCATCGAACTTATCTACCGTCCCGTGCCAAGTCTCGGAAAATTTGAGCAAAGAGAGCTTTCGAGCCTCCTCGATGAGGATCTTCGCGGCCTCATTGTTATGCCTGGAAATCCGCGGGTTGTCGCTCCGCTCATTGACGCGGCGGAGGCGCGAGGTATCCGGGTGGTCTGTATCTGTAGCGACGCGCCGCACAGCCGGCGCACGGCAGTGGTGTACGCAAACCCGAATCTTCAGGGACGTCTCGCGGCAGAGCTTCTCTCGAAGTTCATCCCCGACAACTCTGATGTCGCGGCCATCACAGGTATGTTTCGAACCGAAGAACACCGTCAGAAGGTCGAGGGCTTTCGATCGCGACTTACCCAGCATTCTGAGATGACCTTGGCTTGCGTGCTCGAGGCGCACGAATCGGAAGAAGAGAGCTATCAGAAGACCATGGACCTGCTAAGCGAGAATGGCAACCTTCGCGGCATTTACGTCAGCACCGTCAACTGCCTGCCTGTTTGCCTCGCTGTCCGCGAGCACAGGAGGACGGACGTTCGGCTGATTACCACCGACCTTTTCCCGCAGATGGTTCCCTACTTCGAAAACGGAATCATCGGCGCTTCGATCTATCAAGATCCTTACACTCAGGGCCAGACCGCATTAAAAGTTCTCGTCGATCATGTCATTGAGAAAGCTCGCATCGCGTCGAGCAATAGCCTGAACCCCGGAATTGTGCTTCAGTCGAACCTACATTTCTTCCGGGAAGTGCACTCCGCCGCAACCGGAGCGAGCGATCCCACGACGGTGCGGACTGAGGAGAGAGTCTCATTATCCGTGGGCTGAAGACCGAAAGGCAGGTCGCCTGGTGTCCCAAGTTTTTATCGTCCAGTAGAGGATCCTATGTTGCACAAGATCAGTCGCCGCACGTTCGTCGCCACCGCCGCTGTTGCCGGTGCCAGTGCTGTTCTTCGTGCACCGGCGTTCGCATTTGAGAATCAGAGCGCAGGTACAGCCGTCGCGACCGGAGCAATGCCGAAGGGCCGTGAGGTTGTACCGCTGCAAGCGGTTCCCTTTGGTATGAGCAACGTCCGGCTAGGTCCGGGCCCGTTCAGCACGGCAGCGGAAGCCAACCGCCGCTACTTGAAGACACTACCTCCCGACCGCCTGCTCCATACCTTTCGCCTGACTGCGGGACTGCCCACTTCCGCAGAGCCATTGGGTGATTGGGAAAAGCCCGATTGTGAGTTGCGGGGTCACTTCGCGGGCGGGCATTATCTGTCGGCTTGCGCGCTCTCGTTCGCCTGTTCGGGCGACGAAGAACTCAAGCGCAATGGCGACATCATGGTTGCGGGACTTGCAAAGTGCCAGGCAAGGCTCAAGAACGGCTATCTGAGCGCCTTTCCGGTAGAGCTCTTCGACCGCCTGCGCGACGGAGTCAACGTCTGGGCACCGTTCTACACCATCCACAAGATCATGGCAGGGCATCTTGACATGTACCTGCATGCCGGCAACCAGCAGGCACTGGACACCCTACAGAAGATGGCACTATGGGTGCGGAGTTGGACCGATCCCTTAAGCGAACAGCAAATGCAGCGTGTCCTCCAGGTGGAATACGGTGGAATGGGCGAGGTGCTCGCCAATCTTTACGCTGTAACAGGCACCCACGAGTATCTCGACCTCGCGCAGCGCTTCAACAAAAAGTCGTTTCTTGATCCTCTGGCAGCGCACCGTGACGAACTGAAGGGTTTGCATGTTAACACGCATATTCCGCAGGTCATCGCCGCTGCCCGCTTGTACGAACTGACTGGCGACAGGAGGTATTGGAACATCTCCGACTACTTCTGGGACGAGGTCACTAGCGAACGTTGCTATTGCACGGGTGGTACCAGCAATTTCGAACTGTGGAGATCGGATCCCGGAATACTCTCGACACAACTGAGCTCGGAAACGTCCGAAGACTGCTGTGCGTACAACATGATGAAGCTGACGCGACACTTGTTCGAGTGGTCGCCGCAGGCACGCTACATGGACTACTACGAGCGAGTACTCTTCAATCACCGCATGGGTACAATCGATCCCGAAACCGGCACTACTATTTATTACCTGACGCTTGGTAACGGCTACTCCAAGATTTACGCCAAGCCCTTCGATTCGTTCTGGTGTTGCAACGGCACGGGCGCCGAGGAGTTCGCGAAGTTGACGGATACCATCTACTTCCACGACGGCGATTCTATCTTCGTCAACCTTTTTATTGCGTCGGAAGTTGGCTGGCCGGAAAAAGGACTGCGCTTGACCCAGCAGACCTCATTCCCGGAAGAACAAGGGACGACTCTACTGATCTCGGCTGCCACACCCGTCAATGTTGACTTGAAATTGCGGATTCCCTACTGGGCGAAGACCGGCAGCGTGAGAGTGAATGGCCGCGCTCTCCCCGTTTTCTCAGCTGCCGGCAGCTACCTCGTTCTGCGTGGTCCCTGGAAGAATGGCGATCGCGTGGAATTGAGTCTCCCGATGCATTTGCATGCCGCTCCCACGCCCGACAAACCCTCTCTGCAAGCAGTGATGTATGGTCCTCTGGTGATGGCGGCAAGACTCAATGAAGAGCCTTCCGACAAGTGGTATCGGCACTTTGCTGCCGAAGAGAAACAGGAACCCGCTCCGACGCAGCAGTTCAAAGGGAAGATTGAGGATCCCGCGAGTTGGCTCGAACCGGCTGGCGGAACGATGACCTTTCGAATCGTGGCACAAACTCAGAGTGCAACGTTCGTCCCCTTATCAAGCATCGTGCACGAACGGTACTCTGTGTACCACGAGGTCGAAGAGACAATTTAGCTGATGAGTTCAGGTGAGACCGTTTCGTGACGCACCGATTCGGCTATCCCAATCAACGTCGGTAGCACGTCGCCCATGGGCCCGCTTTGGGGATCGCCGAAGGCGAAATAAAGTTTCCGATAGGCCGCGTACAGATCTTCGTATACCTTTTGCTCTGCTGAATCAGGCAAGTACGTCTTGTGCGGAGGACATATCTTGGCTTGCGCTTCTTCCACGGTCTTGAATGTGCCGGCTGCGAGGAATGCAAAAATTGCTGATCCCAAACTCACGACGCTCTTGCTCGGCACCAGAACCGGCCTTCCGAGCACATTCGCGTAAATCTGATTCAGCACTTCATTCTTCTGCGGAATGCCTCCGGCATTAATCACGCGCTTGATGTGAACTCCGTTTTCCGCCATCCGTTCCAGAATGACACGCGTGTGAAATGCCGTTCCTTCGATCGCAGCGAAAAGCTCGTCCTGGGCGGTTGTCTGTAGATTCCAGCCGAGGGTGATGCCGCGGAGATTCGGATTCACGAGTACTGTTCGGTCGCCGTTGTCCCACGTCATTCGCAGGAGGCCAGTCTGTCCGGCGCGAAACTTCTCCAGTCCACGCGATAACGCTTCCACATCCGTTCCGGCCCGCGTGGCAATTGCGCTGAAGATATCGCCCACGGCGGACAATCCCGCTTCGATTCCCATTCGCTGCGGATGCACACTGCCTGGCACCATGCCGCAAACACCGGGCACGAGGTTCGAAGACGCAGTGATTCCAATGATGCAGGTGGAGGTGCCAATTACATTCACCGTGTCATCGGTTTGGCAACCTGCGCCGATGGCATCCCAATGCGCATCGAAGGCGCCCACCGGAATGGGAATACCAGGTTCAAGTCCCAGTCTTTCAGCCCAAAAAGGTGATAGAGTTCCGGCGATCTGGTCCGATGTTGCGTATTCCCCGTGCAACTTATCCCGCACTCCCGCGAGCAACGGATCAACGCTCTGGAGGAACTTTTCCGGCGGCAGTCCTCCGAGCGAAGCATTCCACAACCACTTATGCCCCATCGCGCAAATGCTGCGCTTCACATGCTGGGCGTCGGTGATACCGCACAGCGTGGCGGCGACGAGATCGCAATGCTCGAACGCTGACACGAATTTGGCCCGCTTCTCTGGATTGTGTCGCAGCCAATGTAGCAGCTTGGAGAATCCCCACTCCGAAGAGTAAACGCCGCCGCACCACTTAATTCCTTCCAGTCCCTCCCGATGCGCGGCAGCGGTAATCTCTGCCGCTTCGCCTTTGGCGCGGTGATCGCACCACAAATAGTATTCGTCAAGCGGAATGAGGCTGGGGCCAACCGGGACCACCGATGAGCCCGTAGTGTCGATGGCGATCGCTCGCACCTCGTCACCCCGGATACCCGCCTTTTTTGTGGCCGCCCGTGTGGCGTCGGCCAGCGCACGCATGTGGTCGTCGTGCGACTGGGTGGCATACTCCGGATCTTCTCGCTTTCGGTGCAGCGGATAGTCCGAAACTGCGGAGGCCACGACGCCGCGCTCACTGTCCACAATGGACACCCGCACGTTCAGGGTTCCGAAATCCACTCCTGCAACGATTGCCATTCGCGCCTCGGTTACCGCGGTTCGTGATAGTACATATCCCAGCCGAGATATTTGGTCGTCGCTTCGTAGATGGCCGGCGCGACAGATGAAAGATTTGCAGCGACGTGGTGTTCGAAGCCGTTTTCGCAGATGTAGCGCAATAATTTCTGCATGTGGGAAATTTCGACCACGCCGGCGCCGCCGAATGTATTCAACGAATCGTCCGTGAAGGCGCCTTCACCAACATATCCGCGCAACCTGCCCGAAGTGTCATCGGTCGAGAAACGCGCATAACTCATGGCCGCGGCCTTCACCTTACCCACGCAGGTCCCGAATGTGTTCTCGATTCCAACCGTTCCCGCGATGATTGCCTGGTAATCCATCTTCACTTCGTTAAAGAAGTGCTTCGGCAAGTTCGAACAGTGAAAACAAACTGCCTTGTTCGGGTCGTCGCCGTAGTTATTGTTCCAATCGAGCAGCGCCGATGGCGTGCCTGACGCCAGTTGCAGCGCATGCATGGCGAGTACGCCGCAGATGTCCACCTCACATGCGCTCGACATCAGGTCGTTGCTCATCATGCTCATCACCGTGCACGGGACCACGCCTAGATTTTCTTCGATCGAGGTCCAGCACTGCACCGCGCTGACCGTCACGTCGGTGGTCTTCATCCAGTCGTCAACCACGGCGGCGAGCTTCGCCATTTTCAGCAGCGCTTCGGGCGGCACACCACTGGTCGAAACATACTTCTTTATGCCTTCGAGTTTCGCCTGCGCCCGGTCATCGCTGTCTTTCATGCGCTGGATGCGGCCAAGTACTTCTGACAGGTCCAGCGTCTCCACCGAAATGCCGTGCGACTCCAGCATCTTCTCGCTGTAGCGGACAGTATTGAATGCCGTCGGGCGTGCGCCGATGCTGCCGATCCGCAGGTTCTTCAGTCCCTTTCGGATCCGGCATACCGCGGCAAAGATTGCGAGGTCCTCTCGGAACTCGTCCGAATCAGGGCGGACTGTGTGGGACTTTGTCAGAGAATACGGGATCCCGTACTGGCGCAGGTTGTTGCATGCCGACATCTTTCCGCAGAAGCTATCGCGCCGATGGGCAATCGTCATCTTCTCCGGCGAATCAGGGGTGGCCTGTATGAGCACAGGAACGTCGAGGTTGGCGAATCGGAGCGTATCCGCAATGGCACGCTCGTCGCCGAAATTGGGCAGCGTGACAATCACGCCGTCGATCTTCCCGCCCTGCGCACGGAACAGTTCCGCACATCGCTTGGCCTCGTCGCGTGTCTCCACTGCTCCATGCTTGCTTTGCGATGGATCGAGCACCACGGCATCCATTCCCGCCTTCTTTAGCGCTTGGACCATTTCTTCGCGGCCGGTCTCCGCCAGTTGCCCGGGGAAAAATCCCCGATTCCCGACGATGATTCCCATCGTCATTTTCGTGCCCATATTCATGATTGCATCCTTTGTAATGTACAACTATTTCTTCTCTTGCCCGTAGTAGGCTTTCGCGCCGTGTTTGCGAAAGAAATGCTTGTCGTGCAAATCGCCCGAAATCTCTGGAGCGTCGTGGCTAATTGCAATCGTACGGTAGGCAACGCGCGCTATGTGTTCCAGGATTACCGCGTTATATGCCGCCACGTTCGCATCGCGTCCCCAGGTAAACGGGCCATGATTGGCGACCAGCACTCCCGGCACTTTCTCGTAATCAAGGTCGGCGAAGGCCTGAATGATCGCCGTTCCCGTGTTCTTCTCGTAATCACCGGCGATGGCCTCGGAACTCATCGCATCCGTCACCGGCACGGGGCCATGAAAGTAATCCGCGTGGGTTGTGCCAAAACATGGAATCGACTTGCGTGCCTGCGCCCACGAAGTCGCAAACTCCGAATGCGTGTGCGAAACTCCGCCAATGCTGGGGAACGCTTTATACAATTCCAGGTGCGTTGCCAGGTCTGACGACGGCCGCAAACTCCCCTCGATGATGTGCCCTGCAAGGTCGGTGATTACGATATCGCCGGCCTTCATGCTCTCGTACGGAACGCCGCTCGGCTTAATCGCCACCAGTCCGTCAGGTCGCGAAATCCCGCTTACATTCCCGAACGTGTAAAGCACCAATCCGCGTCTCACGAGTTCGAGGTTGGCCTCGAGAACTTCGTTTCGCAGTTTTTCGAGTCGCATCACGCTCCTTGGTACCCCTGCGCTTCGGCGAAACCATAATACATGGCGATTGTCGACGTATCTGTCTCAGGACGGGGACACTGAATCTCTCTCACCTTCCTGACAAAGTGGCACCAGTTTGTCGAACGCGTATGCTTCGAGCTGATCCAGTGAGGCCACGACTATGTCTGCGACAAGGCGCGGACCGCTGCGATTGACGCCGATTCTGAACATGCCCGCTCTACGCGCTCCTTCAAGACCGGCGGCCGCATCTTCGACGACGATGCACCTGTCGGGTAGGGCTCCCAATCGCGAAGCAGCCAGCAGATACACTTCCGGGTCAGGCTTGCCTCGTCGCACATCTTCAGCGGAAACAATGGCCTGAAAACAGCTCGCGGTTTCCAACTTCCCCAGGACCGCCTCGACATTCGCGCGCGGTGCCGACGACGCAACTGCCTGAAGCCAACCGTTCTCGCGTAGTCGCTTCACCCACGCCATTGCCCCAGGTAGCGGCAATACTCCAGCGTCGCGAACCAGGCGGCGAAATCGGTCTTCCTTGGCGCTTTCGATCTTCCTGACCCGCTCGGGAGCCGCACCGGCACCCAGCCACAACGGGATGATGGCATCATTCCGTTGACCAAATGAGGACAGAAATTGATCGCGGGTAATAGAAATGCCCTCATCGGCCATTGTCTCCCGCCACGCGCGCCAATGCAGTTCTTCTGAATCGACTAGAGTTCCATCCATGTCCCACAGCACTGCGCGAGCAACGCACACGTGTAGTTCTCCATCGTCTGGACAATCTCTTTCCAGTCTTCCTTACTTAGAACAGACCGCTGATTGATGACATTTTCTTCGGTGCTGCCTCGATGACGGCGTTGAATGCCGGTTTTGGTTGCCCGGTGCGGTCAAAGAGCAGCGGGTAGTTTGTTCTGCCCTTCACCGGCCAGTCGTTCTTCCACGAGTTCTTGTCGGTGACACCCCAAAACGTCACCCGCGTCACTAAACCACAATGCTTCGCATAGGTGGCGAACAAATCTCCGTAACGCTTCGCCAGTGCCTGTTGTACGGAATCGGGGAGTCCGTTGGGATACGGATTGAGCTTGGGATCTGCGGCGACATTCAAACTGACGTCCGCAGTTTGGTTCGATGCAGCTTGGGGAAGCACGTCGACATCGAGCTCGGTGATCATCACCTTCACACCCAATTTCCCGAATTCCGAGATCGTAGTGTCGACCTCATTCAGCGTAGGCCAGTCCATATGGACGTGGTCCTGTAGGCCAACGCCGTTGATGGGTACGCCTTTCGCTTTCAGGGCCTCTACGAGTTTGAGGGCGCCCTTGCGTTTGGCTTCGTTTTCGAGTGAGTAATCGTTGTAATTCAGCTGTGCTTGCGGATCGGCCTCGTGAGCATACTCGAACGCCTTTTCGATGTAGTCTTCGCCAATGATTTTCATCCACTGTGATTGCCGCAGCGTGCCGTCTTCATTCAAGGCTTCGTTCACCACGTCCCAGGCGTTGACTTTGCCTTTGTATCGGCCCACTACCGTTTGAATGTGATCGTGCAGGCGCCTCAACAGCGCGGCTCGGGACAGTGGATTACCCTGCTCATCTTCAAACACCCACTTCGGCGTCTGCGAATGCCATACCAAGGTGTGCCCGATGATGAACATGTGGTTCTTGAGACCAAAGTCCACATACTGGTCTGCTAGTGCGAAGTCGTAGGTGTCGGGCTTGGGATGGACCACCTCCCACTTCAGCACGTTCTCAGGGCTGATGCTGTTGAACTGGGCCTTCACCAGCGCAGTTTCGCGCGCATCCTTTCCGGAAAACTGGGCCGGATTCAGCGCGGCTCCTACCAGAAAGCACCCTTGGTACGCGTCCTTCAGTGAGGTTGGCGCCTGGGCTGACATCGCCACCCTGAAACGCCATCAACCCCGCCACTGCCGCCAGTTTCAACGCCATCCGTGTCTTCAACACTTAATTCCTCGCCCTGAGATGTCCCGCCGAAAAGACGATACCGAAGTACCCATCTGCCTAGGAAGTAAACGTCTTGCGCCGTTCAGCCAGTTCATTGGCAATCTCCAGGTTGACTTCTCTGGTGATGGGATAGAAGGAGAGACATGCCGCGGTAGCGAAAAACGCCAGTCCTGCGTAAACGCTCGCGGTCAACAGAATGCCCGACCGCGCGCGCGCCGACTGTACCGCAGCCTCGGAAACAAAACCGTAGAAGGACAATAGCCAGCCTGCGAGGGCGCCGCCCAGTGCGAGACCCGCCCACAGAGCAAATACCACCGCTGCCGTCACCGTACCGCTGGCGCGTCGGCCCGTCTTCCACTCGCCGTAGTCGGCCACATCTCCCATCATTGCCCATAGAATCGGCCCTGACAGTCCGTAAGAAAATTGCCGAAGCACTTCGGCCCCGATAAGGGCAACTGTAGAGCTCGGCGGAATCACGAACAGCACAACACTGAAGATGCCTGTCAGAACCATGCTCGCGATAAACAGCCGGCGCTTACCCACGCGGATCGACACTGCAGTGGAGCAGGCAACTCCAAGCAGTAAAGAGGCGAGCCCAAACCCGTTGAACCAGGCGAAGAGGTCCACGTTTCCGGCTACAAATCGGAAGTAGGGCAGCATCACGTTGCCGCGCACCAGGATGGCCATGAAGTAGAACAACGTGGCGAGAAACAACACGATCCACGGACGGTTCTGGAACAGATCCTTGAGGTCCTGGCCAAGATCAGTTTTTTGCTGCGGATCGGGCTGAATGCGCTCTTTTGTAACCAGGAAGGCAATGACAAAGAAAACGACACTCACGGCGGACAGAAGACCCATCGTAAGTTGGTAACCGAGAGCGTCATTGCCATGACCGAAGAACTTGACCATGGGAATTGCGAGGCTGGCTACGATGAAACCGGCGGAATTGGCGGCGATCTGGCGGTAAGACGAGATGCTGGTCCGCTCGTCGGGATCAGTGGTCATGACCGCCGTCAGCGACGCGTATGGCACGTTGTTGATGGTATAGATCACCCTGAGCAGGATGTAGGTGGTCCAGGCATAGATGATCTTGGCGGCCGGACTGATATTGGGCGTCGTAAATGTGAGAACACCGATGATGCCAAACGGCAGTGCCGTCCACAGCAGCCAGGGCCTGAACTTGCCCCATCTCGTGTTGGTGCGGTCCGCTATCACGCCCATAACGGGGTTGAGGCAAGCCACCGCCAAGCCGACGACGAGGAAGAGGGTTCCTGCCTGCGCCGCTGTAAGACCATACGTATGGGTGTAGAAGTCCAGTTGCAGGGCTAGCATCGCCTGGAAGACAAAATTAGCGGCCATGTCGCCCAGAGAATAGCCAACCTTTTCGCCGACCGAAAGTTTCTGAATCATCCCTTCCTCATTGTGCCCGAGACAACAGCGCGTCAGCTTGAACACCAGCCTCCTACAAGCATCGACGGGCGGGCGGCCACACCGCTTTCCGGAGAATCGCCCGTTCGAGCACGCGCTTTTCGTCCGCAAGAACGTGTCGCACAGATTGAATTCGTTCGAAGGCCGAACTGTATCACACCGCTCTGACATGAACCGTGATAGGACTTACCCTGGCGTCGCCAGGAGTGGCGCGATTTCCCTATGCAGTGATGTTTGAAAATGAAATGGCAAGATGAGACCACGCGACGACGTTGTATACGTGTCTAGCTCTCCTTGATCCTTGACAGGGCGTTCTTTGCCAGCGTACAAGGGCAATTCGGTCATAACATTCGAGTCAACTGGCATTTACGAGGAAATTTCATGTCTAAACGCGCTCCGCTCTCATATCACGTCAGCTTCAACGCTCAGAACTCGCCAATGGGAGCGTTCATGAGTTTCACCTGCGGGAACTTTGGAACTCGTGGCGGAATCGGGTTGCAGATTGGGCAACCGGGGGACCAGGAGATCTTCATTGGATACAAGGACGGTGATCGTCACTCCAGCGCCACGCTGAAGTGCCTGCCATTTTATGTAGGAGCGGTGAACCGCGCTGCCGACGCGTTCTTAGTTGAGCAGGCGGGCCCCTCCGAGCAAAATGTGAAGCCCGATGCAGAGCCTTTCAAGGCCGGCGAATTTGAGCGATCGTACGGTTGGTGCACGGACGAATGGCGGGCCGGTGGATTGACCTTCACGATCTACTCGCCATTTGGCCCGATTCCCGACCCAGCGAAGGACACCGAGCAGCAGATGAGGAAGGGATTACTGCCCGCGGTTGTGGCTCGACTCACGCTCGATAACACCAGGGGCACGACCGCCAAGACCGCGATGTTTGCGCTCAATCACGCACGTCCGGGCACGCGGATTCTCGAAGATGATCTCGGAACGGGGCGATTGGGATTCGCCTTCCGCCGCGAGGCGGGCGGTGCGGCCGAGTTATTCGACTTCACTTCAAACGAAAAAGGAACGAAGGTGCCGATAGAGCCCTTTGTGTTCATGCGCTGGTCGGCAAGTGATGGCGTGCGCGAGAAGTACAACCCGGTCCACTTGCTTGGCTCGTGCCCCGGATTTGGCTTTGAGGTCCCGCCGGGAAAAAAGTACGGGCTGGTAATCGCACTGGGATCGTTTCTGGAAGGTTTCCAAACCAACGGGCTCGATGGCCGTTATTTGTACACGCGCTACTACAAGGGATTGGCTGACGTGCTGAAGACGGCGCTCGATCGGGCTGCCGAGTTAATGGCGCAGGCTGAGGCACTCGATCAGAAACTTGATTCAGCAAAGCTCTCCGAAGGTCAGCGCTTCATCATCGCGCACGCGACGCACAGCTACTACGGAAGCACGCAGCTGCTGGAGGTCGAGGGTCAGCCGTTATGGGTCGTGAACGAGGGCGAATACTGCATGATGAACACTCTCGATCTCGCGGTCGATCATGTGTTCTGGGAGCTTGACCACAATCCGTGGCTGGTAAAGAACCTGCTTGACGCCTTTGTGCAGCGCTACAGCTACACCGACGAGGTCAAGGTCTATAAAGCCGATGCTGCCATGGCTGCGCACACCGCGCAAATCGATCCCTCACAGGCGCCACCCCCGCCCGATGAGGCGCAATTGAACCGTCCCTATGACAGGAAACCGGGCGGGCTGAGCTTCTGTCATGATATGGGGGCCCATAACAACTTCTCGCCCAAGGGGCACAGCAGCTACGAACTGGCGAACCTCACCGGTTGCTTCAGCTACATGACCCAGGAGCAGCTTTGCAACTGGATTCTCGTGGCCGCGTGTTACGTGGCGAAGACCCGCGATATCGAGTGGCTCAAGGCCAACCAGCAAGTGATCGGGGCGTGCTTGGAAAGCATGGTCAACCGCGGCGGCGATGTCGGCTTCGCCCAGTACGACAGCACAAAATGTGCGGGCGGCCAGGAGATCACGACCTACGACTCGCTCGACCACTCCCTGGCTCAAACACGCAACAACGTGTATATCGCGGTAAAGAGCTGGGCGAGCTACAGAGCGTTGGCGTTGCTCTTCCGCGATCTTGGCGCGAAGGCCAATCAAGAACGGTCGGAGGAGTTGGCCATTAAGGTGGCAGGAGTTGTCGCCGGCCAGGCCGTAGACGGCGTGCTACCGGCAATCTTCGAAAAGGACAATCCGGGATACAACTCACGCATTCTGCCGGCAGTCGAGGGCTGCGCGTATCCCTTGTACTTCGTAAAAATCGGATGGTTGACCGGGACCTTAGAAGATGTGTTCGGAACGCCGTCAGAGAAGCACATGTATGACGCCCTGAAAGAGCACACCCGCAAGCTGCTGCTCGATCCCGAGCACCGCAACTTGTTTGCGGACGGCGGAATCAAGCTGTCCTCGACCAGCAACAACTCTTGGATGAGTAAGATTTCCATCTTCATGCATGTGGCGCGGAAGATATTTCTTCTCGACCAGGATCCGGCAGTGGCACAGATCTTTCGTGCGGCCGATGCCGCTCACGTCAAGTGGCAGACGGAAGGAAGCTCCTACTGGGCCTGTTGCGACCAGATCGTGTCCGGGGAAGGCAAAGCTAGCCGCTACTATCCGCGCATCATTACCAGCGCGCTATGGATGGATTAGGGCACATTCACCCGTAAACCGGATGGCGTCGCTTTCCCAAGCTGAAGGAGCCTGCGTCCCACAAGAAATAGCCACACCGGATACACCAGCCCCGCCACGATCATAAAAACGGCCGCTACCTTCGGGAGAAACGGCGCTAAAACGATATGCATCAGATCAAGGCCATGCGTAAGAATGCCCACGTAGGCCGTCGGCTTGCTGAATGGGCCCCCAGTCAACATAACAACGGAAATCCACACGGCTCCGGTCTGTACCAAAACTCCGCCCATGAAAGCACCGGTTCCGTGCCAGATATCTGTGGCTAATACGGCTTCTCCTGCAGCGAGGAAGTGAGCCTTCGTTGTCTCGCTGGTCGCAGCGGCATACTTGTCGCTAAGGGCCATCAGCGGCAGCGCCGTGGGCATTGCGAGCACAAGCGTCACGCCAAGAAAAACCAGGGCCGTCGCAATGGCCGCATGGGTGCGGTCCGTATCTTTCAAGGCCGCGAAGAAGCCAAAGAAAAGCAAGTAATAGAGGGGCAGTACCAAGACAGTCGGGAAATCGAGCCGTAGCAGACCCACCAACTTGTTCTGCTGCAACACGCGAAACGCTTCTCCAACGGTAGTAGGCGGCCCGCCCAGGACACCCATCTGCATCATGGTTGCAAGGCAGTAAAACAGGAAGATGAACGCAGCAACTCCCGCCGCCCGGCAGAAGCCGGTCCAGTTGAAAGCGGAGGATGGTGAGAGCGTTTGGGGTTGCGCGGCTGGCACGCCGGGGCCTCCTTCCAAGCGCGCAAAGCGAGAGATGCTCGCGGCGACTCTGGGAAAACAGCCTTAATTCCTATCAGCGCACACCTGGAGGGACAGTGACCACGATCACCTCGCGGCGTGATTGGGATGGCTAGCCTCCCATTTGTTAACTTGGCGGCATCCGACCTACTTCGGAAGCTCAGCCTTTCCCGTGACGGTAAACTTCGCGGTTTGAATCGACGCCGACTCGCCTGGCTGCGAACCACCTAACGACACGACGTAGTCTCCGGGGACGACCACACGGTTCCCCTTCGCATCGACTTGCCCCATTGAGCGCAAATCAACCGTCAGGCTAACGTGCGCCGACTGGCCCGGCTCCAGGTGGATTCGCTGGAACGACGCAAGCACTCGGATCGGCGTCTGGAACTGTTTCGGCTGACTGAGATAAAGTTCGACGACCTCATCTCCCGCCATGCTCCCGGTGTTCTTCACATCCCCGGTCACCGTAAGGGGTTCACCTGCTTTTAGCTGCGATGGAACTTTGACACTGCTGTACGCAAATGTCGTGTAGCTGAGTCCGTATCCGAAACCGTAGAGCGGCTTGCCGTCAAAATACCGGTAAGTACGTGCGCTCATCGAGTAGTCCTCAAACTTCGGCACCTGCTTGAGGGACGAATAGAACGTCAATGGGAGGCGCCCCGCTGGATTGTTGTCGCCAGCCAGCGTCTCGGCGATCGCCGTTCCACCCTCTTCGCCCGGATACCAGGCTTCGAGGATCGCGCTCGCATGCTCCTGCGCCCAATTCACCGCCAGCGCGCTGCCGTTCTGCAGCACAACGACCAGCGGCTTGCCGGTAGCCGCCAGCGCCTTCAGCAGATCTTCCTGCACGGTCGGCAAATCGATGCTGGTCCGATCACCTCCGCTGAAGCCCTCCAGTCTCACCGGCATCTCTTCGCCTTCGAGGGAAGGCGAAAGACCTACCGTCGCGATGATTACATCCGACTGCCGCGCAGCTTTCACGGCTTCATCCCGCAACACCGCCGCCGGTGCCTGCCAGGTAAGGTCGATGCCGGCGCTGCCGGTGCCGTGGAGGTACTCCAGGCGAATTTGATGTGGCTGGGTGTCACCAAAGTGAACAGGGGCATCGTTAACCTTACCTCTTTCAGGGGTGGTTTTCTCATTGCTGGCGACAAGCAATTTGCCATCGAGATACAGCCGGAATCCCTCCGCGTTTTCACAGGCGTAGCAGTAGTTGATGCGAACTCCGAGCTTGTACTCTCCGGGCGCAGGCGGTGTAAACGTGCCGCTCCATCGCACGGAGTAGTTATTGCGCTGCAAGCCAGCCAAAGGAACCACCTTGTCCCAGTTGAAGTTGACGCTGCGGTCGGTGCGGGTAAGCACCGGTGTGCCGTTGAAATCCTTGTTGTTGAAGTATTCACCCGTCAGTCCATCGCCGGGACCGCTGGCAGGATGCAATGCCGTGTGCTCAATCGGCATGGCAAGACCTTCTACCAGACTCGACCCCTGGGCATAACTAACGCGGGCCGGCGAAAAGCGCTTTTCGATTCCAGCCAGCGGCGAGACTGGCGACGGTGGAGGCCCGTTGTAATTGCCCTGCAGCGACTGCACCAGTTCGGCCGTCGGGCCGATCACTGCGATGCTCGCAATTCCGGCTTTCAACGGAAGCGCATGGTCGGCATTCTTCAGCAGGACCATCGACTCCCGCGCTGCCTTCAGCGATAGCTGCCGGTGCTCCGGCGAATTCACCTCGCTGAAGGGAATCCGACCGTAGGCATAACTTGATGGCGGATCGAACATACCGAGTTCAAAACGCGCGCGAAACAGCCGGGTGAGCGCGACGTCGAGCTCAGCTTCGGTGATCAACTTCTGCTGCACCGCCTGCACCAGCGCAGGGTAAGCCTGGCCTTTACCGTATCCGCACTCCAGATCGGTTCCTGCCTTTACCGCGGACGCCGCCGCGTGCGCCATGTCGGGAGCGTAATGATGACCGGTGTACACGTCGGCAACAGCGGCGCAATCGCTAACCACGTAACCATCGAAGTGCCATGCATCGCGCAGGTGTTCCTGCAGAAGCATGGTGCTCGCGCACGCCGGAGCGCCGTCAATAGCGTTATAGGCGCACATTACCGACTGGGCATGCGCTCCCGTTACCGCCGCACGGAACGCTGGCAAATACGTGTCTTCCAGATCATGCGGCAAAACATCGACATTGAATCCGTGGCGTAGGGGTTCGGGGCCGCTGTGTACCGCATAGTGCTTCGGCGTAGACACTACCTTCAAATATTTCGGATCGTCGCCCTGCATTCCGGAGACAAAGGCAACCGCCATCTGTCCGGTAAGAAAAGGGTCCTCGCCATAGGTCTCCTGGCCACGCCCCCACCGGGGATCTCTGAAGATATTGACGTTCGGCGCCCAGAACGTGAGGCCGAAAAACATCTCGTGGTCATCGTCGCGGATGGCTTGGTTGTACTTGGCGCGCGCCTCGGTCGAGGTCGTCTGCGCCATCGCATGCACGAGGGGCGTGTCCCACGTCGCCGCCATTCCAATCACCTGCGGAAAGTTCGTGGCATAACCGGCAAATGCGACTCCATGCAGACCCTCGTTCCACCAGTCATACTTAGGTACGCCTAGCCGCGGTATGGCGGGCGCGTGGTCCCGCATCTGCTGGACTCTCTCTTCCAGGGTCATGCGGCCGATCAGGTCTTTCACGCGCTGGTCCACCGGGAGCGCCGGATTCATGTAAGGCAGAGTTTGGCCGGCAGCCTGTTGTTGGGCCTGCGCGATAGACGCGGCAAGTGCGAGCAGCGAAAAGAAAAAGATCGCCCTGAACAAGGCACAGGTACGTGGGTATGGCATGGAGATACCACTCCTATCGAGAACGTTTTAGAAAACGCGCCATTATACGGATCAGGGTGAGTGCCTGTACATCACGGCACGAATCCACTGCGAAACGGTGTCGACCATGCCGGCCAGGTTGCAGGGATTCCGCTGGAGGCTGAACTGTGCCGGCACGGAATCGAACTGGCTGTGGAAATGGAAGTTTCGTAGCGCTGATCGCCACGTCCGTTTCGACCCCGGCAAGAATGCCTGGCCCTAGTTCGGATACGGTCAGCTGGGTTGTTCTAACCGCGTTCGCGATTCCTGCTCTGAACCAGCTCCCGTCTCCTGCTGTGGCCTGGAGCACCTGCCTTTTCGCCTCGATCGGGGCATCGCAATGCTCATGGATCGTGTACGCCCGGGTGGAGGATGGAATGCCGGTAACGGCGTCGTCCTTGGGACCGAACTTGCTCCGCACCCCGACGATACGGCCATAACCCCCACGAGCAAGAGTCGACCTCGGCAAGAGCGATAGCGAATAAAACGCGGAAAAAAGCTGCCGGACAATGAAGTTTTCGCGGGCGTGAAGCTCACGATGCCCGTGCTGGCCGTTGGCGGAGAGAAATCCTTTGGTCCACTCCAGGCCGTGATCATGCGAAACATTGCGACCAATGTTCAAGAGGCGGTCGTCGGTGGCTCCGGGCATTGGCTGATGGAAGAGCGCCCTGCAGAAACGGTGGCTCTCATTCGCAAATTCCTCGACTCTCAGTAAGTTGCTGCAAGAACCGTCGAGAGCTGTTCTAGTGCAAATAAGGGGCGATCCCGAACTTGGGCACCGCGACAATCAAGTTGTCGCGGTAGGGACGATCATCGCTGATCGCCCCCCGCACAGATCCGTACGAGCGCGTTTACGCATACGGCTCTTCTGAAGGACAAATGGCGTGTGGGCAACCCACAGACAGCGGTTGGCTTCACGCACACCGTCCAAACGCTGGAACATGCATATCCCTGCTCAGAGTCAGGAGCATGTGCGCCTGAACGATGTTCGCCTCCAGCTGCACCCTTCCCTCCCCGGCCTCCGCAGGAAGTTGCCCTCCCTTGTTCGGTCGGTTCACAGGTACTACGGCGCAGTCCGACTTCTCCAGCGCGTGCGTGTCCGTCGTGCGGCTATGTGCCTTCACGGACCGGCCTTCGTCAATTACCGAAGGCGCGCTGGAGATCTCCCGGTTCTCGTGCATGTTGTTTCTCAGCGTGCGCGGGTTCTTAGACTACGCAGGACCGGACAGCCACTCGCGATAACGCAGCTGCCGTGTTGCCTTCCTCCTACTCGTCAGGGAGTCGGCATCCTGATCTGGCGTTTTTCGAAGCTCAATCACCCCGCCCACTGATGCCTCCGGCCTACGCTTCGAAACTCACCTCGCGATGGGTTCCGCAAGACTAGAGGTCAGGATGGAGTCGCTGTCTCCTTTCCTGCAGGGCTCTTTCATCCCCTACAACATGCCGGTTTATCCCGGCGCACGACGAGAAACGCCCGTTCCGTAGAAGTGGGCAGCGCAAAACACCCCAGAAGTCGGGTTCGAGGAATTGTGGAACATCATCCCCTCCGGATGGGCGCGCTTAATGGAGCCATTTGGAGCCTCGCGGAGCGAGGTCAGAAAGGTTCCTTGGCGTCACCTTCTTGCCGGCAGTTCTCGTCGCCTTAGAAGACTTCTTCTTAGTTTTCTTTTTGGCAGGGATAACCTCCGGCTTGCCGCAACACGCCCAGAACCCGGATAGAGGCGCGCCTCAGATGCCGGTGGTAGACTGCGCGTATGTCTGCTAAGTGATTGAAAGAAATGGTAGGCACGAGGAGACTCGAACTCCTGACCTCTACCGTGTCAATTTTGAGGTCATACCCCCAAAACCCTTTCCTCATCTAGCTTTTCCGCATTCGAAGGGCCCGAAAACAACTCGAAAACTGCCAGGTTTTGATGGCGAATTGATGGCGACTTTCCTCCACGGGCTCCGAAGCCATTCCCGCAGAAGCTCACCCTCTTGCACGGGAACTGGTGAAGGTAGCTAATAAGAAGAGGGCAATTCCTAAGAAGAAATTGACGAAGAAGCCGGCCCCGAAAAAAGCGGCGGTGAAAACGAAAGCCGTTGGCAGGAAGACAATCAGTGCGAAGACCGTGAGCGTGCGTAAGAAACAGGTTCGGGAGAAAAGCCAGAGCGTGGATACGGTGGCATTCTCACCGGAGGCACCGGAAGCGCGTTCGGGCCGGCAATCCGGAGATTTGGAGGGATTGTCCAGTGTCGCTGGTGCGGATTCGGAGAGTGTCGGCGAGTTGCTCGAGGAAGGAAACGCGTTTGAGGCCGATGTAGTGACGGGCGTGGAAGACGCCGGGAACGCTGACGAGAAGGAGGTTCGCACGCATGAGGTGTCGGAGGATGATGTTCCTGGCGAGTATCTGGATGATGAAGAGTAGTGAGTGACCGGCTTACTCCGCGCCGGTACAATTTTATAGAGGCGCTAACGGCCATCAATTTCGCGAGCTTCGCCATGGCGAAACGCATAATGCTGCTGACTAACATGCCCACCCTGAGTCATACCCGAAAGCAGGTCTTTAAGTTCCTTCCTCGCCTCGGAATCAGCCAGTTCATGCGTGGGTGCATGCCCCCACGATACTAATTTGTCGGGGCTCTTCGCCGAACAAATCATCCAGTGATGGCGCTTCCGTTTATTTCTGACAGACTCGGATTCAAAGGACAGGACATAAGGATCAACAGCCTTATTCATTGTATGTTCCTACTCTCATCTGGTGGTCGCGTCGGGAGAGATCAACTACAGCTTGTCTCGGCTCTGCTGCATAACACACCCCCGTGTCTTGATGATACGCTGATCTTGTCAGCTGGACTCGCTCCACCGTGACCCTTCATCAGTCGGCGAACTTGATGCGACTTCTGCCGTGTCAATTTTGAGGTCACTCCCCTAAAACCCTTTCCTCATCTAGCTTTTCCGCATCCGAGACGCCCCGATAGAGGCCTAGAAATACCGAGTTTTGATGGCGAATTGATGGCAGGTTTGTTTTGTGCCGGGGCCCTGGTTCCAAATCAACCCGGCACACATTTAGCCCAGACTCAAGATCAAGTGAAGCTGTTGGCTGAGCTTGCGGACGCCAGCCTGTGTCGAAAAGAAACGGTTTCGGCCCAACCTCCGGCTTGCAATCCCCAATCCAAGGGACCGGCCGGGAACAGGGTTGAGGATTACGAGCGATATGTCGATGTCACAACAACTATCCGCGGTGCAGTCGAGAGCCGCAAGAACCTCGGCAGATTAGCCTACTTTTCTCGGTGGGAAGATGTTGCTGCGACGGTGACGAATGCCGAGGATTCCAGAGGCAGAGGCTATAATGCTTCTGGCCTTTTTACTGGAGACCGATGCCCTACACCAACCCACAGAACCGGGTCAGGCTCAACAAGACCGAAGCCGAATGGCTCATGTCGGCACTCGATCACGCACTTCGGTGTTCACATAGCAACTGCGCACAATGCAAGGCAGCGAAGAAGCTGGTGAACGATCTGAGGAACGTCATCTACCGTCGCAACCGATGACCAAAGGAAAAGTTTAATTTTCTACCACTGGCGCTCGATCTCTTTCCTGCTAGCAAGCGACGCCAATGTGACCCTCAGCGATGAGCGAACGAAAAGGCCCCAAACTGGTGCCGTAATCGGGTCCTTCTGTTGATTGCAGGAATAGTTGTGCATTTTTTGAGTCTCGAGAACCCGGTGCAGATAAAGATTAGTGACCTTCTGCTTGTCTGGTTGCTTCAGCAGACCCAAAGCCTTAGACGCGCCTATTCAAAGTCGACCCAACATGTGGTGCTTTGCTGAATCAACCAGACAAGCAGAAGTGACCTACTACAGTTCGGAGAGCAGAATGGCCGTTATCAATCAGGCCACCTATCGCGGCGGCCAACAGGGACTTTCGCCGGCGATCTCCTGGCGTGAAGGTGACGGAAACGAGGAAGGCTATACCGGCGAGTTCGAGAGTGTTCAGTGCGACCGCCTGCGCGATGTTGTGCCGCGGGCCGTCACCGATTTCCAAAAACTGAGCGACGAAATGAATTAGTACCAGCACCCATCCCACAAGCCAGAGATTTAACTGTTCGCTCACGTCGCGCCGAAGGATAGAGCGAAAAACGGCAACCAAAGCCGCCAGTGCCGCCAGACTTGGAAGTGCCGAGTAATTGAACGTATCTGCCACGACCCTTACCCGACTCCATCATTCGATCCAACGGCCTTTATCACAGCTACGCTGACCGGACCGAGTCTACCTTCAGGTGCGGACAATTGCCTAGCCAGATCGCCAAGATCCGGTTCGGATCGTACCCGTTGCGCAGGCGTGTCGGGCCGTAGCGGGCTGAGCCGCCTTCGCCACCTCGGACGAACGTCGAGCCGGCCTTGGCCGGGATGGAAGTTGAACTCGACTTCGGCCCGTTCTGGCGGCCGTTCGTACCGAGGACGCACTCAGCCCGCGAAAAAGCAGTTATTTAAGATTGCGGGAATATCGACTGTGTTTTTCTGCGAGTTCGCAAGGGCGGCGAACGGATGGGGCTCCGCGAGATTGTTTCGGATTGAAAGCTGTGCCGCCCGCGGTTTACAGGTCGTACTTCCGCTGATCAATTTAAGGTTGGAGAAGGCACGCGCCATACCTACGTCTGCACCGGTAGAGTAGCCTCGCCGCGCGATGTAGGACGATCTGATGGTTCTGGACGAACTCAAGTTCGACTGGATTGGTCATATCTAAGACGGCTTCAAGCTCCAGCTCCACTCCCCCATCCTCGTTGATATCTGTGCAGATTCCGTCATCGGATCTGTCGCCCGTTGAGCTATGGCTGATAACCCGAACTGGTATGCGAATCGGAATTCGACTCTGTCGTTGGTTCATGTTCGTTTCTCTTCTCTTCATCGACGATGATGCTGTTTGGTGTTGGTTCGTCGAAAACATCTCCGCGCACCGAAGGCGCATCGTCAAGAACTCAACGTCAAAGGCTCCACAAGCCGGGGCCGATGCCCCGGCTTGTGGTTCCCATCGACCGTAAAGGAGGCAGTCGGGAAGGACCGGCCAAGTGATGTGCCGGGGCGGCCCGGCACAAGGTCAGTTAGAGTTTCAACTTGCGGCGCAGCACGCCCGCGAAGCCAAGGATTCCAGTGCCTAACATCAGGATGCTGCCAGGCTCAGGAACAACACCAGTGGGTGTGCCGGAAATTGTGAACGCTTGGCTAACATTACTATTTGTTACCATCCCGGTGATGAGGTTTTTAGTCTGGCCGGAGGACGCCGCGCAATTGCTCGCGGAATTGACACTGCAACCGTCCCAAAACGTGTCTACTTGTGCACCAACGCTCATACCCGAAATGGTGAGCCAGTTCCTCACGCTGAAGGGCACATCTACGCTTTGGCCAAGATTGAAGCTGAAGTCACACTGTTGAACAACCGGACTAGTTGCTGAGCCCATGCAGCCTAAGTTTGTGAAGCTGCTGGTGCTTCCTTGCGTAACACCAGGGCCCGAAAACAAGAACGGGTGGGGACCGAGCGTCCATGTCAGGCTACCCAGTACGGGAACGGTGCCGGTATGGTCATGCACCCAAAACGAAATGCTCTCAACATCACAATCAGGGGTTGAACAGACATACGAGACGGCTATGGCGCCAAATGGTTTAAATTCTTGGGTGCCCACCAAATTGTTTTGGGGTAGGCCGGTGGAGAACAACGTAGTTGCTGTTGCAGGAAGCGCAGCCAACGCCAGGCACACCAGTGTGAACAGTGATGCTAAAGCGATACGCATTTTCATGTTAGAACCCTCCTAGTACGTTCAAACAGCTGCAAACCGGTCAAGTGAACCCGTTGCACAATCCGCACAACTGCGAACTTCCTGAAACGGACTCAAGGTATTAACGGGACAACGGAGTTGGATAGCGCATTCGCGCAATCTTGGTTTCCATTAACATCCCGGTAACAAGAGCAGAGTACCGGTAGCACGACTTTTAGGGCATATGGTGCTTGCTTGGCAATGGTCACAAAGTATTTGTGAATGGTACCAAAGTACTAATACACTCTGACCGCAGCGTAATAGTGGCTGGAGGCCGCAGAAATCCTTCGCTGCGACTATGGATATCTTGATGAACCTGGGAGAGACTAACTTGCTACCTTGGCTCCGTGCCCGGATCGATTCACGATGGTGGGATATTTGAGGATGTTTCTTTGCGAGAGTGCGTAACGAGTAAGTTCCACCCGACTGGAGAGTCCCAAGCGATCAAAGATGTGGTTCATATGGTTCTTGACCGTGCGCTCACTTATCTTCAGCTGCTCAGCAATTTCTCGGTTCGTAAATGCCTCCGCCACCAGGCGTGCTATCTCCTCTTCACGGTTGCTGAGTAGAATGTTGCCTTGTAAGTCAGTAAGTTGAGCAGGGACATCGGTCGATATAGCTTCGAGAAGATAGTGTAACTGCCGGTTGTTGACCCACGCCTGCCCGTCATGGACGCAGTAAATACACTTACATAGCATTTCACTGGGCCGATTGCGTTCAAACACGCCTACAGCCCCCGAGCGAAATGCTTCGACCACGAAATCACGGCCGTCCCGTTCAAGCAACATTACACAACGCAAGGATGCATGGGTTTTTCTGACTTGCTTGAGCAGCGTGTAGCCGGCAAGCGGTCCGTCCTTCAGTCCCGAGCTGATTATCGCGACGTGAGCTTGACCCAGTAGGGAGCACTGGAGACTGGCGGAGCTGTCAGCACATCCTATGACTCTTAGGCCGTATGGAGACGCTTCAACAGCTTGAGATAATAAGTCACAATTCAGCTGGTTAGAGTCAAATATGTAGACGTCTATCGGCGCCGTTTGAGAGCTAACGATGGAGTGATTGCTCGCCGTTGCCCGTGCCACCTGTAAGCTAGAAACAGCCTGCTTCACGGCAAACTTCCTCACTGCGGCCTTTAAGGTGAGCAACCGGATGCGCACAGGCCTATCAGTGCGTCCGGATTTCGGCCAGCTAGAGGGAGTCGAGGTGAGCAAAACGGATGAACAATGTTCAGTAATAAGCTTTTTACTTAACACATAACGCAATTGTCAATAGCACTTTGGTGAATTAACAGAATTGATAACGCTCGACTAGTGGCCAGATGGCTGGCACCAATAGTGGTAACCGCATTAGCTGTATTAGTAATTAGCACAGATTCCTCTGCGCGCCGTACTCGATTGAGGCAACCACATGATCTACCCACTGAAATCGGGCGATTCGGCGGATCACCATCGCCGGGCGGCCTAAGGTTCGTGCCGTTCAATTTGTCGCTAGCCTCTGAACAAGTAGTTTGCAAATCCTTCTTTCCGACCACCGCGATCCCTAACTCCTTCAACTGGCGATTGCTGACGGGAGTGGGTGCATCCATCGTCAGGTCGATGGCTTTGGCCGTATTGGGGAAGGGGATGACTTCGCGCAGGCTAGTGGCGTCGGCGAGGATCATCGCGATGCGGTCGAGGCCGAGGGCGATGCCTCCGTGGGGCGGTGTCACGTATTGCAGGCATCGCCTCCAGGAAGAAGCCGACGCTCACCTGCGCCCGGATCGCTCTCCAGCCCGATGTACGCCCGACACATCCCGGATCGTCGTTAGCCAGATTATGCGAGAACGCTTCCTCTTTGACACAGCGTTACGGCGGGTTAATTCTGGCATTTCCATAGCAGCAGGTATCTGTAAACGGATTCCGGCAGCCCACTCTGTTGAGCCGTTATGAGCCGACCTGCCCCGAACGCGAGCCGAATCATTCTGTCGTGTGCCGAAATCCTCTCTGAAGTTTTATGCACATTGCCGCAGTGCCTTATGATCCGACTCGCCTTCCAGACCAGAGTTCCAACGCAGCCTCCTGGTCCCCCTTCGAAAGTCTGACTGTAAGGGCTAGAGAATGGCTTGCGTCGTTTGTCATACCTTGCATATAATGGTAATAATATGTCAAATAAAGTGAAACGCGGCGGCGCCGCTCCCGAGTATGGATTGACGGCTGTGAATCTGGGCAACGGTCTGCGCCGGCAGCTGGAACGAGTGTGTCGCCGTCAGGGGATCTCGCTTACTGACTTTGTGCGTGCCTCGGTGTATCGGGGAATCGCGGAACAGTGGTTCTGGAAGTTCCAGGCGCTGCGTTACTTGGTGCAGACCTTGCGCATGGCGCTGGGCAGCGAGTTTGTGAGTAAGACGCTTGGTTTCTCTGCCCGGCAGCGGCGAGAGCTGGACTGGACCCTTCGCGAGTTCCAGGCTCTTGTCGAGCAAAAGGCTGAAGACAAGTTCGCGGAAACACCCACTCCGGAGCAGCGCGAAAAGCGTTACGGCGGAAATGATGCGTCCGGGCGCCAGATTGTGGGCATCGTAAAGCAGGCCGAGGGTGCACCGCATTGGGATTTTGAGATTCCGGAGGTGGAGCGAATTATCGACGCTTTGTAAATGCCCATAGTTCGACTGAAGTCCGCATAGCCCCTGGATGGGGTCGCGGGTGCGAATTAGCCATAAGGTCGCGGGTTGCGTTTTCCCCTGAGGGGTAAGACCAGCACTGCGGCCTTGTTCTTTTGGCGGGGCACCAGGGCAGGCCCGGCGTCAAGGCCTTAAGTCGGCCCAGCAATTCGGGATCCTTAATACTTATGAGTGAGAAAGGCCGAGCGGCGGGTTCGATGCGGGTTCGTAGAAACAAATTGCGGTTTTGGGCAAGACGGAGAATCGAGTCAACGTAACGTTAGAAAGGGATCGAAAATGGCCTCTATTCCATGCTTTTTGTGCGGTACGGACCTGGAAATCCGGACCGACAAGCATAAGAAACCGTATTTCATCTGTGACCACTGCGGCGTGCAGGCGTTTGTGCGCAAAGAGACTGGAATTGTGCAGCTGGAAAAACTCTTGCGAAATCTGCGCACGCAAGATTTCCAATTTGCCAAACACAAAGAATCCTTCCTGCCCGGTTCTAAATGAAATCGACGATCTAAAGCGCGAGATTAATAAACAGGAAAACAAAATTGGACTCTTCTCCTCCGATCGCGACGCAGAACGAGCGATAGATGCGCTAAAAGCACGCATAAGTGCCTTGTTATCAGTGTTGGAAAAACACGCGGAAAACGTGCAGGAAATTAAGAAATAAAAAAACAATTTCGTCCGAGATGGCGTGTGAATATACTTCTCAATGCGGAAGAGCTAGGTGAGCCAAACCAGCAAGGAGGCTGGCAAAAAATGGCTCGCCGTCGTTATCAGGGAGGTACGCTCCGAAAACGCGGCCAGCGCAATCCGTATTGGGAGTTACAGTGGCGGGAAGATTTCATCAAAGCGGACAGAACCATCGGTCGACGGCTCGTTCCCTGGAAAATCGGCGCGGTTGCGGATTTAACCCGCCGCCAGGCAAGAAAATTGGCCGACGAGAAACTCCGTGCGCTGAATCAGGGGGAATTCGCACCGCAATCGACGATTTCAATTGCGGATTTTGTGGAGCGATTGTTTATCCCCAATTTCCTTACCACCCTCAGACTCTCAACACAGAAGCGCTATCGCTGCACACTGCTAAAACACCTCATTCCCGCTTTTGGCAACGCTCGCCTATGCGATCTCGGAACGCTCGACATCCGGCGATTTGTTCTCGCGAAGATGCAGAGCGGTTTGAGTTGGGAGTGCGCGGACCATTACCGCAATCTCCTGTCGAAGATCTTCGAAACCGCAAAAAAGTGGGGTTATCACTCCGGACCCAATCCTGCTGCTGGGGTCGAGCTGCCGGAGAAAACACCGGTTCGGGAAAAACCCATTCTGGAGCTGGGGCAAATTCCCCGGCTTCTGGCTGTGCTCGAAGAGCCGGTTCGCAGTATGGTCCAACTCGGGTTGCTGACGGGCTTGCGCGTAGGCGAGATTCTGGCCTTGACCTGGGCCAGTGTCGATTTCGCAATCGGGCAGATTCGGGTTACACGGGGCTACTACCGCGGAATGATGGGAAGCCCCAAGACCAAAAGCAGCAGACGTTCTGTGCCTCTGCCGGAAACTCTCCGTCAAGTGCTCTTCCTCATGCGGGAACGAGCGCACGGCGAAGAGGAGTTGGTTTTTCATACCAGCCGAGGCACACCCTACAACGACTCCAATTTGCTGCACCGGGACCTGAAACCCGCGGGATGCAAGTTGGGCATGCCCTAGCTGAACTGGCATTCGCTCAGGCGTACTCACGCGACATTGTTTCAGTTTGCGGGAGGATCGCTGCGCGATGCCCAGGCACAGCTAGGCCACTCGAAGATGTCCACCACCCTCGAGATCTACACCCTACCGATGCCCGAACAGCAGCGGATAACAGTCGAAAAACTTTCGGTTTTGATGGCAGATGATGGCAGAAAAGGTCAAAACCCGGAAGGACTGCCGCTCGCCTCTGAGCAGATTCAATGAGATAAATGGTAGGCACGAGGAGACTCGAACTCCTGACCTCTACCGTGTCAAGGTAGCGCTCTAACAGTCGGCCATTGATTCTAAAAGGGTTATTCGCGGCACTACCACCTTTTCGTGAGCGCATCTACTTCGATCGAATTTGGAATGACTTCACGGGCGACCCCTCCAAACCGGCCCGCCGCGAATGAATTGGATACGTTCGTTCGTCGCGTTCTGCGGTTCGACACTGTTGCGACGAGGCGTCGCGGTTTCATCGCGGTGGTCTTTCTCGGCGCCATGGGGGTGGGGCGGAGTGGAAGTCGACGATGTTCTGAATCTCGTGCCAGCACTGAAATCGCTCGACTTTGTCGACCCCGAGCGGCTGTACATGCTCGGTCTATCGCGAGGTGGCACCATGACTTATCTTGCGATCAAACGAGGGATTCCCGTAAAAGCCGCCGCCGTCATCGGGGCAGTTACGGACGTGAAAGCATGGGTGGACGCGACGCCCCAGATGGGCTTGGTCAATGGGAATCAGTATATCGACGGCTTTGCCAACATCTGGCCGGACTATGAGCACCGCGCCGAGGAATAATATCGAGCGCGGTCGGCCGTGTATTGGGCCGACCAGATCAATGTGCCTGTTCTCATTCTCCATAGCCGGACCGACAGACTTGTCCCGGTCACCCAGGCTCTCCGGATGGCAGAAGCACTTCAGGAAAAGAACAAGGTGTACGCCCTTCATATTTACGATCGCGACGGCCATGCCTTGCCGCAGAACCGCGAAGACCGCGATCGCATGATCATCGATTGGTTCAACCGAGCTCGCCAAGGCGGCCAATAATCAAGGATTCATTCGGCGGTGAAAGAGCAATTGTGATCCACGCATGCGAGAAGAGGCCGAGCTATAAAACGCGAAGCGCTTGATCGTGAACGTCGCTTCCGGTCAATGCTGCGGTGCAGACCAGTTGCACTTCGCTTTCTGATGCTGGAACCCGCCTAAGCGGAGGCAGTGTCGACAATCGCCGAGTAACGTTTATTCGTGTCACCACTTGATCCTCAGCCGGCCGCCGAGATGCAGCGGCGCGAGCGACTAGGCCAAGCGCCACGGCGACGTGCACCACCCAAAGAGAGTTTGTTGATTTGATGTTCATTTCTTCCGTCCGTCGCGCCTCAGCCAGAGAGCTGAAGATGACGGACAAGCAACAAATAGGGCCAGGAATGTGGATCCCCGGTCCTCCCCACAGGTAGAACCGTGAATTGATTCGTCCAAACTTCTTCACTTACGTGACCCGAAAGCATGGTGACGGGCATTTCTTCGGTTTCAAAACCGGGACTCGATACGACAAGTTGATAGTCACCCGCCGCGAGTCCAGAAATATGTGCAGAATACACGGTAAGGATGCGGCATCGTTCCTATTAGCGGATTGCTCAGCGAGCGAAGAGTGACGGGCGGCCCGATGAAGAGCCGCCCACCGGGTTGGAGGTTTGACTACTGGCCTTCGTGCGCCTTCATCAACTCAGTGATTTTGGCTTTGATGGCTTCCAGGTTGAAGGTGGCCGGATCCTGCATGGGTGGGTAGTCGATAGCCGTCATCGCCATCTTGCCCACGTACTGTTGGACCAGGACAAAGCGCCAGAACTCGCGCGCATAGAAGTCATTCATGTAACCTCCGCCAAGGTTGTTGAGCGACTCACCACGGATCGAGGGAGTGCGCTCGAACGGATCCTGCCGGATGTTCACGATGGTCGGCATGTCGGTGGTGACCTTTTCTCCCGGCCAGCCCCAAGGCTGCTGGAAGAACTGGAACTTGAAATCGTCGATTCGGATGGCGCCCAGATGCGGGCCACCGAAATAGAAAACTTCATGACGAGAGGATGGTCCCTTGCCCGTAATCAAGTTCATCTGGTCGTAGCCGTCGAGGTGGTTTTTGTAGGTGCGATCACCAAGCTTCACGCCCTTGAGAAGTTGATTGGTGATGTCTGGATTTCCGGCGGCATCTGCGAGAGTAGGCAACCAGTCGAGGCCGGAGATGATGCCATTCTCAACCGAGCCCGGCTTGACGTGGCCAGGCCAGCGGATGATGGCCGGTACGCGGAAGCCGCCTTCGAAGACGGTGCCCTTAGTGGCCCTGAACGGCGTCATGCCGCCATCTGGCCAGGTGAATACTTCAGCCCCGTTGTCGGTGGTGAAGATCACGATGGTGTTATCAGCTTCGCCGATGTCATCCAGGTGCTTCAGGATTTCGCCGATGCTGTCGTCCATCTGCGCCATGCCGGCTTCTTCAATGTTGTAGTTGTTGGTGGCGTTCATCATCGCCTGGTACTTCGGCGGGATGTAGCTGAAGACGTGCATGCGGGTGGTGTTGTGCCAGATGAAGAACGGCTTGCCGTCTTTCTTGGCCTTGTCCATGAATCCGTTCGTATGCTGGACCAACACCTCGTCGAAGGTCTCCATGTCGTACTTGGCAGGTTTGCCCATTTGCCAGTTCTGCATGTCCTTCATGTTGGGGAACGGCGCCAGCGGGCCTTCATCCTCAATTTTCTGTTTACCGATCGGGCCCCATCTAGGCTGCGAAGTGCTATCGGCGGTGTCAGTCGCCCAGCAATGCGTCAAGTTGCGCGGCCCAGTCTTGTCGATCCAGTCCTGCGGATAGTCGAACCAGTAGGGATCGGACATGGCGTCGAGGTGATACAGGTAACCGAAGAATTCGTCGAAGCCGTGCACACACGGCAGGTATTTGTTCAGGTCGCCGAGGTGGTTCTTGCCGAACTGTCCGGTCTCATAGCCTAGCGACTTAAGGACGGTGGCGAGGGTGACGGCCTGCGCTGGCATCCCTACGTCGGCGCCCGCCTGACCAACCGTGGTTAGACCGGTGCGGATGGGCAGCTCACCAGTGATAAAGTTGGCGCGGCCCGCCGTGCAACTCGCCTCCGCGTAGTAATCGGTGAACATCATGCCCTGCGAGGCCAGCTTGTCGAGGTTCGGCGTCTTGCCCGACATGATTCCACGGTGATAAGCGCCGATGTTGAACCAGCCCACATCGTCGCCCATGATGACCAGAATGTTCGGCGGTTTGGTTGTTTGCGCTGCCGCAGGGGCTGCTCCACCAGCCAGCAGAAAGCTGGAGACAGCGAGCGCGCCCAGTGCAACTTTTCGAACTCCTGCACCAAAATCCATTGTGAATCTCCTGAAGCAAGAAGAACTGCGTTGCCTCCGCTGGGGAGGGGTGCAATGGGTCAACCTCAACCCATCAGAGGTTGCGAGCTGCGACGCGGCACAGCTCGAGTGAGCGATAAAAACGACGGATGCGATAAGAATACGCTTGCCAATGGCCCAAAAAATTAAAACCTCCGAGTACTTAGCTACGCCACTCTGGTTTATCCGATCCGCGATAACGCAGCACTCGGTCGGCCCAGTATCCCTATTGTTTCCGAGAATTCGTTACTTCTTGGGCGGCGCTCCCTGCTGTTGCTCCTTTTCCAGATGTTCGAGCTTCATCTCGGGGTGGCCGGTGCGTTTCAGCCGCTTCAAGTGCGCTTTGGTGTTGCGCGCGAAATCAGTGAGCGACCCAATGTCCTCGAGTTTGATCATGGCGTTTTTCTCCCACCGGGTATCCCGTCCGTATGGCTGCGAATCACGTGTGAATTAGCCTGTGCAGAAATAATATTTGTGCAACTCGTAAGTGGCTATTCAAATTCGGCAAAATTGAAGATTTTTGGGTACAACCAACAGGGGACAAACTGTGAATTCACAGTGAATTGACTTCGAAGCCGGTGCCCGTCCGGTGTGCTAATAAATCCCGCGCAAAGACCCGGAAGGGAGTTCACCAAACAGGTCGCGGTAATCGCGGGCGAAACGTCCTAACTGCCAAACGCCAAATCGCGCGGCGATTTTGGTGACTGTTTCCACGGAAGGGTCAGCGGCTGAAACAGCTCCGTCCCTGCCCACTAGGAAATCGATAGCTAACAGACCGATGCAGAGCCACACGCGATTGCCCTTCGGCTATTGGCAGGCGGGTTACCCATCGAGTACCCTTGCAGCCTATGTCTCGCTACCACCTTCGCATCCTTGTTGCACTCGTCTTGATTGTCTTCGCCACCCTGGCCGCGTCAGCTCAGTCGCCCTTTACCCTGGAGCAGGTTCTAAGCTCGCCGTTTCCCACCGGACTAGTGGCGTCCGAGCACGGCAGCCGCGTCGCTTGGGTCTTCGACGCCAAAGGAGTCCGCAACGTTTGGGTAGCCGACGGTCCCGACTTCGCGAAGTCGGCGCGCCAAGTCACGCATTACAACCAGGACGACGGCCAGCCTATCGCCAGTCTTCGGCTCACTCCTGACGGCAAGACGGCGCTCTATGTCCTGGGCAGCGAGTTAAACAGCGCGCAAGAGAGTGCCAACCCCGCGAGCTGGACCAAGGGAGCCAAGCAGCAGGTCTTTGCCATCGACATAGATACCAAAGATGCCTCTGCTCGTCTGCTCGGCGAAATGGGTTGTCCGGAAGAGGGCTGCGAAGACATTGCGATTTCCCCCGACGGTAAGTGGGCAGTGTGGTCGGCGAAAAAGAAGCTATGGCTGGCCAGTGTCGATGGTAAGCAGCAGGCCAAGGAACTGGCATCCGTACGCGGAGCAGCCGACCAGCCCAAGTGGTCACCCGACAGCAAACAGATTGCATTCGTCAGCGAGCGTGAAACCCACAGCTTCGTTGCGATTTACGAGTTCGGTCGCGACTCGGTCCGCTACCTCTCGCCAAGCGTCGATAAAGACAACCTGCCGCGCTGGTCTCTCGACGGCAAATCGATCGTCTTCGTTCGCACCGCAGGAACTGAAAACAAGCAGCCTCTGATTCCCGTGCGTCCCGAACCATGGTCGATCTGGCTTGCCGACGCCGCGACCGGCAAAGGTCACGTCCTGTGGCGCAGCGGAACCAAGCCTGACGATTCCCTTCCCCAACTCACCGAAGACGCCTCGCTCAACGTCGCCGCCGACGGACGCGTGGTCTTCGCCTCCGAGCAGGATGGCCGCAATCACCTGTACTCGGTCGCCTCAAGCGGCGGTAGCGCGACGCTCCTCACTCCCGGCGACTTCGACGTCGAAGACGTCACCCTCAGTGCCGACAAAACCTCAGTCATCTATTCCTCGAATCAGGACGACGTTGACCGGCGCCATCTGTGGCGAGCAGCAGTCGCCGGCGGCGCGCCTCCGCAGGCCCTGACCCACGGCGAAACCATGGAGTGGTCTCCAGTTCAAACCGGCGACGGCAAGAGCATCCTCTGCCTCGGCTCGACAGCAACCGTTCCCGCAATGCCTTACGTCGTTAGCGCCGACGGCCGCGATATGATCGCCAAGCAGGCTCTGCCCAGCGACTTCCCTTCTGCCTCGCTCGTCACGCCCAAGCAAGTGATCTTCAAGAGTGCCGACGGACTCACGATTCACGGCCAGCTCTTCGTGCCCCGCAACGTGACCGGCAAAGTTCCGGGCCTGGTCTTCACCCACGGCGGTCCTATTCGCCAGATGATGCTGGGCTTTCACTACATGGACTACTATCACAACGCCTACGCCATGAATCAGTACCTGGCGAGCCGCGGATATGTGGTGCTATCGGTGAACTACCGCCTCGGTGTCATGTACGGGCGCGCCTTTCGCACGGCGCCCAACACCGTCTGGCGCGGAGCCGCCGAGTATCAGGACGTCGTCGCCGGTGCACACTACTTGCAGTCGCTTCCCGAGGTCGATGGCGCGAAGCTCGGTTTGTGGGGAGGTTCGTACGGCGGTTTTCTGACCGCCATGGGGCTGGCGCGCAACTCCGATCTGTTCAAGGCGGGAGTGGATTTCCACGGCGTTCATGACTGGAGCGTCTTCCTCACCCAACGTCCGTACTTCGGAAATCTGGCGACCCGGCCACCCGACGCCGACGCTGCCGTCAAGCTGGCTTGGGAGTCCTCTCCCGACGCGTACATCAGCACCTGGAAATCGCCCGTTCTGCTCATCCAGGGAGACGACGATCGCAACGTGCCATTCAGCCAGACGGTCGATCTGGCGCAGCGCTTGCGCGCGCAGAACGTGTCCTTCGAGCAACTGGTTCTGCCCGACGAAATCCACGGCTTCTTAATGTGGAAGAGCTGGATCGTGGCTTACACCGCAACCGCCGACTTCTTCGATCGCACCCTGAAGCGCGGCGAAAAAATCGGCAACGGCAACTGAGTTCGACGGTGAATCTATACTGGCGGATTACCCGAAGGCATCCGCCAGCGTGATCCGTCCTTACTGCTTCTGGTAGTTCGAATTCACGTCGTTGACCGTGAGCTGCTTGCTCACGCCGTCAATCAGCGTGCTCGCCACATGGTTCGTACCATCCGGCAACTTCGCAAACTGGGCACTAATCGTGACCGCGTCCTTAGGATCGTTCAGGTACGTATTCACCCGCACGCTCACTGGCGAATGCGTCGCCTCGCTGACCACCATGGTCATCGAGTCGCCCTGCTTCACGTAATTCTTAATCACCAGGCTCACCGTGCCTGAACCGGGCACCAGCGAGATGTTCCCCGCCTGCTTGGCCGCCATCAGCGCTTCCGGATTGGGCGTGGTGTACTGCTTAGCCAGCGCAGCAATCGACTGCCCGTACTCCTGATACTCCGCTTTCTTCTTGTCAACGACATGCTCTTTCAAGCGGCCTTCACGTCCGCCTGACGACGCTGCCTGATTGCCGGTTTCGGTCTTCTGTTGCTGGCCGTTCACCATGCTGACCTGATAGGTCTTGGTGTCTTTCGTGCTGCCCTTGATGCCGATGGTTTCCGTCTCCGTCCAGGTGTACTGCGCCAGCTTCGCCTTGTTGGCTGCCTGCGCGTCTTTGATGGCCATCAACTTCTGTTCCATCTGCTGGCTCTGCGCCGCCGCTGGCGTAATCGCCAGTACTCCTGCCGAGATGGCGACGGTCAATGCCAACGTCATGCGTTTGAGTGCGGGGGTTGCTTGAATCATGTTTGTCCTCTCGTCTCCGAGTGAAATTACTCCAGCCGGTCAACTTCCTGTGTTTTCTGGATACGTGGAAGTTTATACGAGTCGCCGTCTTTTCTCGATGAATTGTTACCCGCATGCCACGATACCCGCTCATCCCGGTTACCTGCACATTCATCACTCCACCGAAAAGCATATACTGGTGTAAATAAAAGAGAAGCAGCGCTACCCAACCTCAATTCTGGACTCGAATCGACTTTGAGGTACGTACGCGTCCGTAAGGCTCGAAGTACCGATACAGGCCAGCGATTGTTATCATGCTGAGGGACAGCCAACTATGAACTCCAAACAAATTTCCAGAGGTAATCTGCCGGCGCTCATTCGCGAATGCACGGCAATTCTTTGCGTCGGTGTGTTAGTGGCCGGCGGCGCGCCCATAGCGGCTCAAACGCAGTTGCCCGACGCCCCGTCCGCGCAATCGGAGGTCAAGCTGCCTGCCGACCAGCTTGACTCGTTGGTTGCTCCCATTGCGCTGTATCCCGATCCCATGCTCAGCCAGACGCTGATCGCCTCCACTTATCCTCTCGAGGTGGTTCAGCTACAGCAGTGGCTCGCCCAGCACAAGGACCTGAAAGACAAGGCGCTCGTAGCCGCGGTGGAGAAGGAAGACTGGGACCCCAGTATCCAGGGCTTGGCTGCCATGCCCGAGGTCGTCAAGCAACTGGCCGACAACATCAAGTGGACTACGGATCTCGGCAACGCCTTCCTCGCTCAACAGAGCGACGTGATGGACGCCGTACAACGCATGCGCAAGAAAGCTCAGGCTAACGGAAACCTGAAATCTTCCGAGCAGCAGAAAGTGGAAACCAAGACCGTCGAAAGCACGCAGGTCATCGTGATCGAGCAGGCCAACCCACAGGTCGTCTACGTGCCCAGCTACAACCCGACCGTCGTCTATGGTGCGCCGATTTATCCCTACCCTCCTATTTATTACCCGCCGCCCGGTTACTATGCCGCCGGCATGGCGATCTCGTTCGGTGTTGGAATCGCAATGGGAGCGGCATGGGGCGGCGGATGGTGCTGTGGCTCCAGCTGGGGTGGCAATAACAACGTCTACATCAATCACAACAATAATTTCGTCAACAACAGCGACCGCGTCAATGGCGGTAACCGCAACAACATCAACAACGGCAACCGCCCGTCGAATCAGCCTGCCAGAGGCAACAGCAACTGGCAGCACAATCCTCAGCACCGCGGCGGAGCGCCTTACGGCGACCGAGGCACTGCCAACAAGTATGGCGGTACCACGCGCGGCGACTCCATGCAGAATCGTCAAGCCAATGCCCGCCAGAACCAGGCGCGCCAGCAGCCCAGCGCTGGAACTCGCGAGGCCAATCGCGGGAACAGTCCCAGCGCTGGCACTCGTGATTCGGGGAACCGTGGTGGCGCAAGCGCAGGCAACATGAACTCGAACCGCGGCACCGGACCAGACCGCGTCGGCAATCAACAGGTTCGTAACACCCCTAGCTCCACCAACCGGAGCGCATTCGGCGGGGCCGGTAGCGGCACCAGCGGCAGCCAGGCTCGGGCCAGCGGTTCGCGTGGCTCTTCCAGTATGGGCGGCTCTCGCGGCGGTGGCTCCCGCGGCGGTGGTGGCGGAAGGCGCCGGTAGAAAGGCACATCATGATGAGCGAGGAACTTATGAATTCAGGAATGTTGATTGCGACAAAGCGGTTTACGAACACCACCCTCGTCCTGGTTGGCCTGTGCTGCTTGCTGTCGGTCTTGAGCATGGCGCAAGCCCAGCCCGCGACCAAGGTGACAGCGACCATCCCGAAGGCCTTCGATACTCCCCAGCAAGCCGCCGACGCGCTGATCAAGGCAGCAGGAGACTATGATGTCCCGGAACTGCTGGCCATCCTTGGCCCTGACGGCCAAGATGTTGTGGCCTCGGACGATTCGGTCCAGGACAAGAACAACGCCCAGGCGTTCGCCAAAGAGGCCGCCGCGAAGAACAGCATCCAGATCTCGAAGTCCAATCCGAACCGCGCAACCGTCATTGTTGGTGACGAAGAGTGGCCCTTGCCGATTCCGCTGGTGAAGAAGAACGCCAAGTGGTACTTCGATGCCAAAGAAGGCCGCCAGGAAATTCTCTTCCGCCGCATCGGCGAAAATGAACTCAATGCCATCACCGTCTGTCGCGGCTACGTCTCAGCGCAAATGGAGTACGCTTCGGAAATTCACGACAACTCGGGTATAAACCAATATGCGCAGAAGATCTTCAGCACGCCCGGCAAGCAAGACGGCCTCTATTGGAAGAATGCCGACGGCACTCCAGACGGTCCGATTGGCGACGCGGTGGCCAAGGCGCTGGAAGAAGGCTATACCTCAGGCAAAGGCGGCTTCCATGGCTACTACTTCAAGATTCTGAAGGGCCAAGGCTCAGCAGCCCCTAATGGCGCCATCAATTACGTCATCGAGGGCGTCATGATCGGCGGCTTTGCGCTAGTCGCTGTGCCTGCTGAATACCGCGTGACCGGCGTCAAGACCTTCATCGTGAGCTATGAGGGGACCGTGTACCAGAAGGACCTCGGGCCAGACTCACTCAATATCGTAAAGAAAATGGAGCTGTACAACCCGGACAAGACCTGGCAGCCAACAGACGCCGAGTGGCCACCCAGCGTCGCGTCAAACCAGCCGTAAACGTCTCGCGTGGGTGGCCTACATTTGCCTGCCGTTGGCAAATGTGGGTTTCCGCCTGACAACTGACCCACAGACACCCGACAAACACTTTGTTCCCATTTCGGGAATTTTGGTTACTAAAGTGTTTTTTGGGACTTTTTTTCCGCTGACATCCCTTCACAACTCCGTTATCCCTGAACTAGCCTTCGCCCTCATCGGGCGAACGCCATTTTGTTCTTTGCCAACGGCAAGCTGCTCTACGCCATCCAGCAGGTTAGCGCGGCCAACCGCCGCATCGAGCAGATGGAAGCCGCCTCAGCCGCTAAAGATCCGGTGCCCCAGGTTCGCGCCCCCGTTTTGGGCGCTAACCTAGGTTCACACGCCGACGCCAGCTCGCGCGTGCAGGAATGGCCCGAGTTTGAGCAGCAATTCGGCATTCCGCCGGGCGTCGATCTCGATGCCGAAACCGACGCCGTTCTGCGAAGGGCTGACGAAGAGGCGCAACTTCGCCAGCGCGAATCCGTCCCGCAGCCTCCACCCGGCGTGCGCCCCGGCTCTCCCGCCGACCGTCTCTACCGCGACGAGGCCTACCAGATAATGCGCGGCCAACTGGTCGCAATGAAGCACCTGCTCCGTGACTACAACGAGGAGAAACGTCAGCAGGCCGAAACCATGAAAAAGGAGATGATGTCCGCCACGCCTGAGCCCAAGCCGCTCGCCGACACCGCCTAGAACAGTTCTTCGCTCAGCTGCTCTGCAGGAAGTGGATTTGCAAGATGCTCCCGCAGAGGCATGCGCCGGCGACGACGGCCACCCATAGAGGATTCAGGCGGATGGCGAGGTCGAGTCCGGAGAAAACGACCAGCGGCACGTAGGGGAAAACGTAGTTGAGGGCATGCTGGCGATCGTTCAAGCGCTGTAGCAGATAGAGCGTGGTGACGAAGACCAGCGAGCCGACGAACATCGAGACCGGCTGGATGCGCCAGGTTTGCAGGAACGAATCGGGCGAGCCTTCGGCAAAGTAGCGAAGGTCTTCGGCCACCGCGGCCGCCAGCACTCCCACGACGGCAGCCATGCCGAAGGTGAGGATGGTGATGTTTCCTCGCTCAGCCGGATTGCGTTTTTTCCTCATAACGTCTTTATCAAAAAATCAGGGCGCGGCGATCTGGAAGCGCAGGACGGCTTGCGCGATCTGGTACTGATACTTCGCGGCCGCGTACTGAATTTGCGCTTCGGTTTGCTGCAGTTGTGCCTGGGTCAGTTCGACGATGGAACTGAGTCCGAGGCTGTAGCGGGTTTGCGACAGACTGACGGCAAGGTTTGCCTGATCGACGTACTGCTGCGAAACCCCAATGCGGTTGTAAGCGGTGATGGAGTTGAGCCAACTGGTGCGAACGTCGTTGGCGATGCGGTCTTTCAGGTCGCGCAGCTGTTCGCCATTGGCTTGGGCGCGGAAGGCGGCTTCCTTGGAGCGCGCGGGATAAAGAAATCCGTTGAATATGGGAATGTTCACGTTCACGCCGATGGCTCCGTACCAGTTGCTGGCGAAGGGCGATACACCGAGGATGGTCTCGCGGACCGGTATGCCTCCGACGACGCCCATAGCTTGAATGCTGGGCAGAAGAAGATCGCGCTCGGCCTTCTGGAAATGCTGCGCGGCCTGGAATTCGTAGTCCTGGGAAGCGATCTCGGGACGGTTGGCGAAGGCCTGATCGACGAGCTGGCTGACGGCGTCGGGCGGCGGCTTGAGTTCGGCCGTGGTGTCGACGAGGTCGAAGGGCTGAAGCGTGGTGAAGCCGAGGATCTGTGAAAGAGTGGAGAGCGAGGCCTGGTAATTGTTCTGCGCATCGAGCAGAAGAAGCCGGGCCTGCGCGAGGTTGGCGTCGGCAAAACTGACGTCGAGTTGCGAACGCAGCTTGTTCTGGAAGAGAGCGGTGATCTGGTCGGAGACGACCTGGCGCGCGTTGACGGTTTGCTCGGCAACCTTTTGCAGCGCAAAGGCCTGGAGAGCGTTGTAGAAAGCCTGATCGACGGCCAGGCGGATTTGGTCGGCGGTCGCTTGGGCGTTCATGTCGGCGGCCTTGGCACGCAGCGCGGCGGAAGCGACGAGATTGCTGGTGCGTCCGAAGTCGGTGATGAGCTGCGAGAGAGCGACTCCGCCGGCTACGCGCTCATAGACGATTGGATTGTTCAGGTAGCCGGCGGCGACGCGGCTACCGTTGTCCTTGGGCTCGGCGGCGGTAAAGCTGCCATAGACGCTGGGATAGTAAGCCGACTTGGCTTGGCGAGTAACCTGTCCGGAAGCAAGCGAGAGCAGATGATAGACGGAGATCTGTGGGTTGTTCTTGAGCGCGAGTCCTTCGGCGTCTTGGACGGTAAGCCGCTGCGTGGGTCCGGTGGTGGGAATTTGCAGCTGCGCGGGAGGCGGCGTCGCCGGCATTTGATACGGCTGCTGAAGCGTCGGCTCCTGGTTGGGCGCGGGCGGAGTTGGGTTTTGGGCGGCTGCGGCGAGCGCGAAGAACGTCAGTACGAGGGCCGGTAATTTGCGCGTCAGTATCATGCTTGCACCTCCTGAGGCGGCTGCTCTTCTTTGCGGTGGATGAGCAGATAAGCCGCCGGTACCAGGAACACGGTCACGACGACGGAGACGGTGAGGCCTCCGATGATGGCGCGGGCCAGCGGAGCATATTGCTCGCTGCCAGCTTCGAGGGCGAGCGCCATGGGAATGAGTCCGAGAATTGTGGCTAAGGAAGTCATGAGGATTGGGCGGAGACGTACGCGACAAGCGAGTGCGACGGCGTCGGCGATGGGCATGCCTTCTTCCCGGTAGCGGCGCGTGACATCGACGATGAGAATGCTGTTGGAGACGACGATGCCGGTCATCATGATTAAGCCCATGAGCGACATTACATTCATCGTGGTGCCGGTCAGAAGCAGAATGAGAATCACGCCGGTGATGCCAGATGGAATGGCCAGCAGGATGATGAAGGGATCGACAAACGAAGCGAACTGCGCCATCAGGATGAGGTAGACGAGCACGATGGCGAGCATCAGCCCGATGCCGAAACTCTTAAACGACTGCTGCATGGCCAGCACGGAACCACGGAGCTCGACGCGCACGTTGGGCGGAAGCTTGGTGTCTTTGATGAGTTTTTGTACCTGGCTGGAGAGGGCGCCGAGATCTTCGCCGCGCGGCGAAACGTAAACGTCGATCACGCGGAAGAGCTGATAGTGATCCACTTCGGTCGGCGTATTGATGACCTTGATGTCGGCCACGTTCTCGAGCATGGTGGGATTGGTGTTGTTGGCGGCCTTGAGAGGAATCTGCTTGAAGTCCTCCATGGTCATGGAGTTGATCTGCTGATTGCCATATTGCACAGTGAGGAAATAGTTGTTGCCGTTGCGAGGATCGACCCAATAGCTGGGAGCGATCATTCCATTTGAGGTCAGAGCGGTGACCACGTTGGTGACGACGTCGCTGGCGGTGAGCCCGAGCCGGGCCGCCATCTCGCGGCGCACATCAAGCTGAAGGCCGGGATAGTCGAGGTCCTGGGGAATCAGGACGTCGCTGACTTCGGGCAAGGTGCGCAGCTTGCGGGCCATCTCGCTGGCGACAGCGTAAGCAGCCTGCTGATTGTTGCCGCTGACCTGAATGTCGACGGGAGCCGGCATTCCCTGGTTGACGACGGAATCGACCAGTCCACCGGTCTGGAAGTAGGTCGAGATTTCCGGCAAGTCGGCGGCAAGTTTTTGGCGCACGCGGTTCATGTAGGTAAAGGTGCTGAGCTTGTGCTCCTGGCGAAGGCTGACTTGGACGAAGGCCGTATGCTGGGCGGAATTGCTGGTGTAGATGGAGGAGAGGTCGGGTGTCATTCCGATGTTGGAGACGATCATCTGGAGGTCATCCTTGTCGATCACGGAACGAATGTCGCTTTCGACATGGGCGACGTAATCGTTGGTGACCTCCAGACGCGAACCGGTGGGAGCCTTGAGGTTGATGACGAACTGGCCCGGATCGGTACGCGGGAAGAAAGCCACGCCGAGTAATGGAAAAAGAAGGAGGCTAACGACGAAAGTTGCCATGATGACCACAATGGTCGCGACGGGACGGTCCAAGGCTTTCTGCACGGCCTGGTCGTAGCGCATCAAAAGCCTGTCGTACTTGTGATTGAAGCCGGAGACGAACCGGCCGAAGAGGGACTGGGAGTGATGGCCGCCTTTTCCGTGCGCGGTTTTGATGAAGCGCGCGCAGAAGACGGGCACGACGGTCATCGCGACGAGATAGGAAGCTACCAGCGCCAGCACGACCCCGAGCGCAAGGGCGATGAAGAGGTAGCGACTGACTCCGTACAGAAATACGACCGGGAAAAAGACGATGGCGGTAGTGAAGGTGGCGGCGAGTACCGCAAGTTGAACTTCCTGGCCACCGCTCTCGGCGGCTGTGACGGCGTCTTCGCCTTCTTCCAAGTGGCGAAAGATGTTTTCCAGCACGACTACAGAGTTGTCGATGAGGCGGGAGAGTACGAGAGCGAGTCCGCCGAGGACCATGGTGTTGATGGTGCCGCCGGCCGCATTCAGCAGGAGGAAAGCCGCGAGGCAGGAGATGGGGATCGACAGGAGGACGGAAACGGTTCCACGGACCGAACCGAGGAAAATGAGGATCATGACGGCAGTAAGGACCAGGCCCATGCCGCCTTCACGCAGCACGTTGGCGACGGCGATCTTGACGTACTGCGACTGGTCGAAAACAACGGTCGCGATTAAACTCTTCGGCACGTCCAGCAAAGTCTTGATGCGGTCGCGGACGCCGTCGACGATCTGGATGGTGTTGCTATTGCCGCCCTGCTTGAGGATGGGGAGATAAACCGACTTCTGGCCATCCACGCGAACGATGTTGTACTGGATGGCGGAGGAGTCTTCAGCATGGCCGATGTCGGCGAAGCGCAGCACATTGTTGCCGATGGCCTTGAGAGGCACGTCATTCATCTCGGTGGTATTCGGCAGCTGACTGTTGCTGTAAATGTTGTAGTCGAGGGGACCGATGCGAACGTCGCCGGCGGGCAAGATGCGGTTGGCATCGTTGACCGTGCGAACGACATCCATGGGGCTCAATTGAGCAGCCTGAAGTTTCACGGGATCGACGTAGAACTGAATCTGGCGGTACTTGCCTCCGTAGGGCTGGGGCACGGATGCGCCGGTGACATTAGCGATCTGATTACGGACCGTGAACTGGCCCAGATCGTGGAGCTGGGTCTCGTTGAGCCCCCGCCCCTTCAAGGTCACCAGACAAACCGGCAGACTGGAGGCATCGAACTTCAAGACTACGGGAGGCAAGGTGCCTTGCGGCAGGCGGCGCAGGTCGGCCATGGCGAGATTGGCAATTTCACTGACCGCCGCATCCGGATCGGTGCCCGGCTGAAAGTAGACCTTAATCAGGCTGACGCCGGTGAGCGAGCGTGACTCGATGTGGTCGATGTTGCTGCCCAGGGTGAAGAAGCGTTCAAAGGTATCGGTAATGTCGGCTTCGATCTGCTGGGGCGGCATGCCGCTGTAAAACGTAGCCACCACGACCACGGGAATTTGTATCTGGGGAAACAGATCGACGGGCATGCGCACCAGGGTGGTGATGCCGACGACCACGATCCCGAGACACAGCATGAGAACGAAAAACGGATACTTGATGGCAAAACTAGACATACGAGCACACCTTGTTTGCGCGGGGGACTAACGGAGAAGCAGATCCCCAGCGGACTAGAGTCCGCGAGGGATGACAACAATCGAAGAACGACTGGGACGCTGGCCTAAAGGCCAGCTCTACCCGAATCGCGCGAGATATGAAGCCGGACATGGTGGCTACTCCGCACTCGACGCATCGGCGGCCGATGTCGAGACGGCGTTCTGGGGACGAACCAGTTCGCCGGGCTGGTAAGCACCGAGATTGCCGACGATGACGCGCTCGCCTTCGTTGAGTCCGGAGAGAATCTCGACCATGTTTGAGCTTTGGACCCCAACTTGAACCTCGCGGGACTGGACCTTGTTCTGGGGATCGACCACCAGAACGGTTGTCTTGGTATCAGATCGCTGGATGGCTTCGACCGGAACGGTAAGGGCGTCCGGACGGCTGGCGGCACTGAGCTGAACATTAGCGTACATTCCGGGACGCAGACGGTAGGTGGGATTGGGAACCTCGATTTCAACCTGCATGGTGCGGGTGGAAGGATCGAGCGAGCCGGTAAAGCGGGCGATCTTGCCGGTGAAGTGTTCGCCGGTGGCTTGGACTTGCACGTCTGCCGAATCGCCAATTTTGACGATGGCTGCAATTCTTTCGGGCACCGGAATGCGAAGGCGCAATACGTCGATCTCGGCGAGGGTGACGACCGGCAGTCCGTTGGAACCGGATGTACCAGCCTGCACCAGAGCGCCGGTATCGGAGAAGCGCCAAGTCACGATGCCGTCGTAGGGAGCGGTGATTCGGGCGTAGTCGAAGAGAGCGGCGTAGTGCTGCTGATCGGCTTTCGCCACTTCCATTTGCTGCCTGGCAGCTCCCAAGCTAGATTTGGCGGCTTCTACCTGCGCCTGGGATGCACGATCTTTGGAGGTAGCGTCGTCGAGTTCCTGTTGGGCGATCAGGCCGGGCCGCGCTTTGTCGGCATCGACCAAGCGGACAGCGTTGGCGTGCAAAGCCATATTGTCGGCTTCCGCACGAGATACATCGCTTTGAGCGCGCTGAATTTCTTCCTGAGCATGGTGCACCGCTGCTTTCGCCGAATCGACTTGGGCCACCAATTCGGGGATCTCCAGGACAGCGAGCACTTGTCCGGTGTGCACGCGGTCGCCGATATCGACGTTGATGTTGCGGATGTAGCCAGCGACCTTGGCGTGCAATTCGACGTTCTGGTAGGGGATGAATTGTCCGGCGATGGAAAGCGTAGTAGCCACAGTCTGGCGCTTGACGGGAGCGACGGCGGCGTAGGGGATGTTTTCGGAGCTATTGCGAGCGTCGGCAGAAGCGCCTTCACCCCCGGCACGCGCGCGTTTGGTGAGGATCACCGCGGCGATGACGCACAAAACCGCGATGCCAATCGCGATTAATTTATGACGACCAGTCACTTGCATGAACGCCCTCATTTCAACTGAAACGGCAGGTAATGCTCAGAATCCGTTCAGCGAGAGTTGCCATGACCGACGAAGACCGGCCACAGCGAGAACCGTGTAAATTTTGGAACCCTACGAGTGGAAGCGTTAGGCCTGAACTGGAGGAGGACGGAGAAAAAGATGGCGATCGCAGAGGGTACTGTCGCTGGGCGGCGGAACTCGATATGCAATTCTCGCTAGAGGCTCACGCCGCATGTATCCGCTGCAAAGGCAAAGAATTGCCGACCAAAACAGCAGACTTGAAGTCGGAGCGACGGACTGAACCGCCAACTTCTCGCTGTTGAGCCAGAGTTTGGAGGCGGTGGAGGGCGTCGCTTTGATGGGGCCGCCGCCACTGTACACGGCTGTTTTAGCGTGCCATGCGAAGAAAAATACCAACGCGCAAAGCGCGAACAGCAGCACACAGCGAAGCGTTTTGTAGCGAGCGGTAGAGGAATTCACGTCAGGCTGCCACGAGGCAGCAATATACCATAAATGGAAACCCCGGGCGGGCGAGGGAGTTGCGAGGAAGCCCGGGGACCCTCGGCACAAAGAAGGTACCTCAGCGGCTAAAGCCGCGACAAGTAAGCGAGTTCATGGCACGGCTAAACGGGTTGCTGAAAAACAATCGATTTCTCATTACTTTCGATCTCTGACGTGATGTTCAGCGACCTTACGTGCCCGATTTGTCTGCCTGCGACGGCACTGTGTTGCCGCGGCAGGGCCGGTTCCCCGACTTACGCCGGTGTCGCCAGCAACCTTCGCATACGAACCAGGTTGTAGGCGGTAGCTGCCAGGCGGAACATCCAATCCACCCGGCGCTTGCCTCTTAGCTTGGTTCGTTTCATGCCCGCCGACTGTTTGATCCAGCCAAACACTGCTCCACCAGTTTGCGTTTCTGCTGACTGCGCGCAAAACCTGCTTGTTCGCGTTCTTCCTGCCTCAACCAGTTCGGCCAGTGCTTCGAGGGCGCATACTCGGCCACATGCGGGGTGATGTTCTGTTCCCCCAGGGCTGCCACAAAGTGCTCTTCCTGATAAGCCTTATCCGCCCCCCAGCGTCGCCGGTCCGCGTCGTCGCAGCTTGCCCAACATGCTCAGGGCGGCTTCGCGTTCCGCCCGCTGCCCCGACTCGCTCACCATCGCTTCCACCACCAGCCCATGGCGGTTCTCCGTGAGCACGTGCCCCAGATAACTGGGCTTGGCCTCGGCCGCGCCGCTGCGCTTGAACAGTCGCGCCTCCGGGTCGGTCTTCGACTGGTGCGTGTCGCGCAGCAACTTGCGGCCCCGGCGCTCCCGTGCCTCGCTGCGGCGGATCCGGCTTCGGCTCATAACTCCGCCGCGAGGCCCAGGCTTCAATCAGCCTGCCGTCGACCGTGAAGTGCTCGTCCGACAGCAGCCCCGCTCGCTCCGCCTGCTGGCGCACCGCCGCGAAGAACTTCTGCGCTACTCCCCCCGCGATCAGCCGCTCCCGGTTCTTGCTGAACACCGTTGCGTTCCACACCTCGGCATCCATCCCCAGCCCAACGAACCAGCGGAACAGCAAGTTGTAATCCAACTGCTCCATCAGCAACCGCTCGCTCGCTATCGAGTACAGCGGCTGTAGCAGCAGCGCCCGCAACAGCATCTCCGGCGCAATCGACGGCCGCCCCGTGGTCGCATACAGCTCGTCAAAGGTCGGCGAGAGCTGGCGCAAGGCTTCGTCGCACATCTGCCGCAACGCTCGCAAAGGATGATCGGCCGGTACCCGCATCTCGCTGGTTCGGTAGCTGTACATTTCGTTCTGCTGCTCCTCGTCTCCGCGCATGCTTCTTCTTACCGCATTTCCTCTGTACAACTCATCTACATTCTGAGGCAGGTATCGAGTTTTTCAGCAACCTGTAAAGCCGTGCCCTTCAGAGCGGCAAAGCGATGAATCGTTGATGGGGCTACGGAGCGGAGGTGTTTCTTACGGTCTTTGGCGGGAGGGTCTTCCGCTTTTTCGCCTTCGCGGCTACGCGCTTCATGCGCTTGATTTCGCCAGGCGAATACATGCTGCCGCGACAGCGCTTGCTGCCACAGTAGCAAGGGGCGTCGTCGTCCCCGTCATAGAGCCAGTAATCGTATGTAAGTTCGTCGCCCGCCTTCAGGTTGCGACGTGTCTTAATGAAGATGCGGCCGGCGATCTCGTCGATCTCGCAGTTGGGATCGCAGGAGTGGTTGATGAACATGGCCATGCCGTGGCCATCGATCACGATTTTGCCATTGCCAACGCCGAACAGGTAGGTGAACGAGCGTCCATCGTAGCGGCGGTCGCCTTCCTCCTTGGTGATCCGTTCACCGGTGTATTCGAGCACGACCGTTCCCTTGGGAACGTCCTCGAGGGTGAAACAGCCGGCAGCATGAATATCGGAAGAGCGAGTGATCAGACGAGGCAAGCGGGCAATCTCCGGGGATCTCGCTGGAAGTATAGCGGAAGCAAGAGCCGGGCTAAAGCCCAACTGAATCTCAGAAACGAGTTCGCCAGGCTAAAGCCTGGCGCTTCCACCTGGAAAAGGATTTGTGTCACGCGTCACAGCAGACACGTGCAATTGGAGGTTCCCATTCTGCCGCGAATTTCGTATCTTTAACTGTCATACTTTATTGGAGGTTCGCACATGGTCCACGTAATGGTTCGGCATAAAGTAGCGGATTACGTCCGATGGAAAGAAGCGTTCGACGGGCATCTTAGCGCACGCAAGGCGGCAGGCGAAGTCGGCAACCGAATATTGCTGTCGGTGGACGATCCTCATGAAGTCACGCTATTGCTCGATTGGGACAGCCTGGAGCGGGCACGCAGGTTTGCCAAATCAGACGACCTGAAGCAGAAGATGCAACAATCGGGTGTAGTCGGCGATCCGGTTGTCAGTTTTCTTGAGGACGCGTACACCGTTCGCCGTTCGGCTGCCGATTGATTGGACTCGATGGCAACGCCGGGCGAAAAATTTCTTGACAGCCAGTCGCTGTTCTGTTCCCAACTCGTGCGGCGAATTCCGTAGATCTTCGCACCGGGCGAGGGATGGTGGGCGATCCGCGGCGGCCTCAAAAGCCTCTAGTGGTGCGGGTTTCGCGGGGACTGGTATTCTGTCAAGGATTTTCCAGCGAAAAATTTAACTGGGATTTTTCAGCGGTTGGCCGTGCCGTTGACAAATGTTTCCGGCCAAATACAATTACGCCAACTTCGAAAACCGATCAGAGCCAAGACAGTGATAGAAACTTCAAAACCCAACGACGTTCTTCTCCATACTGACTTCCCTGAACTTGAGCTTCACGCCAGCGGCAAAGTGCGTGACGTGTACAAGGTCGATTCCAACCACCTGCTGTTCGTCGCCACCGATCGCATATCGGCGTTCGATTACGTGCTGGCCACCGGCATTCCGGAAAAAGGCCGCGTTCTGACGCAGATGTCGCTGTTCTGGTTCGATTTCCTGAAGGACGTCGTGCCGAACCATCTGGCGACGGCCAATGTTGCCGAGTACCCGGCGGAATTGCAGAAGTATGCCAGCCAGTTGCGCGGACGCTCCATGCTGGTGGTGCGGGCGGACATGGCAACCATCGAATGTGTGGTGCGGGGATACCTTTCCGGGTCAGGGTGGAAAGAGTACAAGAGCAACGGCTCGGTGTGCGGAATCAAGCTGCCGGCGGGACTGCGGGAATCCGACAAGTTGCCGGAGCCGATTTTTACTCCCGCCACCAAGGCGACCACCGGGCACGACGAGAACATCTCGTTTGAGCGCATGGTCGACATCGCCGGCAAGGAACTGAGCGAGAAGCTGCGCGATCTCAGCATCGGCATTTACCAGAAGGCGGCGGACTATGCAGAGACACGGGGCATCATCATTGCCGATACGAAATTTGAGTTCGGCCATACGCCGAAAGGGCTGGTACTGGCCGACGAAGTGCTGACGCCTGACTCGTCGCGCTTCTGGCCGATGGACAGGTATCACGCGGGTGGGGCGCAGGAATCGTATGACAAGCAGTATGTGCGGGATTACCTGGAGGCGATCAAGTGGAACAAGCAGCCGCCAGCACCTGGGTTGCCGGCGGAAGTGGCAGCCAAGACCAGTGAGAAGTACATTGAGGCATATACCCAGTTGACGGGGCATCCGTTACCGGCCTGAAGGGAAACACCACATGATGGGGTTCTCTAGCCTGGACTGGCTGATCCTGCTGGTGGTGCTGCTCAATGTGGCAGGAGCAATCGCCCAGGGCTTCGTTTACGAGTTGTTCTCGTTCCTAGGCGTGATTTTGGGTTACTTGATTGCGGCATGGGAGTACCCGCGGGTTGCCGCATTCTATCTGCAGTACGTGAACTCAGCGTGGGCTGCAGATATCGCGGGATTTTTAACGGTATTCTTCGTCGTTTTGCTTTTGGGAAGCGTGGCGGGCAACATTGGCCGACGCTTAGTGGAAGGTATTGGTCTCCGCTGGATCGATCATTTCCTCGGAGGGCTGTTCGGGTTCCTGAAAGGCATAGTGGTTTGCACGGTGGTGGTGATGGCGCTGGCAGCGTTCAGTCCCACAAGTCCGTGGATTCGCGATTCGCGGGTTGCGCCTTTCATGCTGGTGACCGGTCGCGCCCTGATTTGGGCGGCGCCGCAGGAACTGCGACAGCGCTTCATGGAAGGTTGGAACCTGCTGCGCACCGTACCGGAGCACATCGAGCATGCCGGCGAGGGCAATAAAAACTGATAAGCCGGGATCGAGCGATCCCCAAGTGAAATCCATAAAGAGGGCGATGTGAAAGACCAACTGGAAGCCTTGATCCTGCAAATGCACAAAAGCGGAATACTCTATGCGGAAGCTGTCCGCGAATTCAAGAAACGATTCATCATGACTGTGCTGCAGGAAAACAAAGGCAACCAGTGTAAAGCGGCCCGGCAGTTGGGCATGCATCGCAACACGCTCAGCCGCACCATCGCGGAACTGGACCTTGACGTTCGCACGCTGCGTCCGGGCGCGCGGCGCCCCCCACGCAGTGCACGCCCAACGTCGTACGACAAGCGAGCGGCGCGGTAAGGGCTGAAAAAACACCGCAACGCAGACTTCCCCTGAAGCCTGAGAAGCCTCAAGAACACATCCAGACCCCACGAAAAACGGGAGCCCGAAGGCTCCCGCTTATTTTGCGATGTGAAACGGTTACTGTTTCTTCGCCGGCGCCTTATGTACCGGAGCGGCAGTAACAATCGGATTGCCGTTCTTATCCAACAGCACGCCTTCCGTCATGGTCATCATGAACGGGTTGGGGGTGTAGCTGGAGACCGTTCCCTGGAAGGCAATTTGCGCTCCCGCCTGAGGCACGAGCTTGGCAGGAATCGCCTTCTCCATGGTCAAGTCGATATCGGCTTTCTTGGCGTCGATATCGTCTTCGCTGCCCGCCAGTTGTACTTTAGTGGCGGTCGCGCCGATGACGTTGGCGACCAGCTTCACAGCCTTGTCCTTGATGACGCTCCAAACGGCGTCAGCGGCCTGGGCGTTGCCCGACGACAGGACCAACTGCCATTCAGCAAAGCTCATCTGCTTGGGGTCTTTACTCTTCACCAGATCAGCTGCCTGCTCGGCGGGTGACGGGGGCGGCGGCGCGGCAGCTACGGTAAATCCGGCCGGCGGCATCACGCTCTGCGAACCCTGGGCTTGTTTCACGATGTCGGCCCAGCCGTCCTCGGAGCCATGAAAGCGAATGTATTTCTTGCGACCGTAATCGAGGATCTGCTGCTGGCCCGGTCCCTGGGCGAGTTGGGATGCTTTCACTATAAACCAGAAGCCCTCAGGGTTAATCGGCTTGGCTTCTAAGTCGGCCGTCGCCAAGGGGTAGATGTCGGAGATGTTGGGCTGCGACTCATCGCCAACGGCCTCGCGGAAGTCTTTCTGAGCCGTCGCCATATCTTTCTTCTGGAGGGCGGCAAAGCCGATCGCGCCGTCGAAAATAGCAGTGAGCTCGTTATGAAACTTGGTGTAATCGGCGTCGCTCATGCCTTCTTTGGGAGCGTTGGGCAGCGCGGTCAAGCCCTTTTGTCCATAGTCCGCCGCCTGGTCGCAATTCTTGGGAGCGTCGGCCCCACCTTGCGCGCACAGGCTCCGGTAATAGTAGGAAAGCAGCGCCAGCGCACGAACGTTATTGGGATTGGCTTGCAGGACGCGGCTGGCTGTGTCGATGGTCTTGGATGCATTGCCGGCCTGCTGGTAGGCGCCCATTAGCGAGACGAGCGCGTCTTCTTTCATCACGGTGTTGGGATAGGTCTGGAGAAATGCTTCGATGGCCGCGGCCTTCTTGGCGGGGTCGGTCTGCTGGACTGCGTTGACGTAAGCGTTGTACTCGGCAGGGTCTTTGATCTGTGGCTTTTGCGCAGCAGCTTGAGCAATCGCCTGTGGAGCAAGAGCTCCCAAAATCGCGACGGATAGCATCATAATTACGAGCAACTTCTTCATTCGATTGGCTCCTTAGAGTCTTGGTAACTTATGACGGCGTTCGCCCGGCCACTCGCAAACTCTCGTGCATTGATCCGCCCACACACCTTCCGATACAGCGGGACAGTGGTGTTCCCTGCTCCGTAACCCCACTTAACATTGGGGGTATCATCACAAGAGTACGGAGAGGGGATTATAAGTACCCATCCTGCCGAAGGCAAGCAACTTAAGCATCAACCCAAATACGGCACTTCACCGATGCTGCAGAACGAACATCCGAACGATTATATGCTGCCATGAATCGTTGGGGGAAATACTACGCCGGAGAGAAACCCAATATGGCATCTACACCAACAATGCCTTTGACGGGGATGGTCGCCGTGATAACGGGCGGGAGCCGAGGAATCGGATACGCGGTAGCTGAAACGCTGGGCCAGATGGGTGCGGCCGTGGTAATTGCCGCGACCAGTGCTGAACGACTCGATCGTGCGGTTCGCCAGCTATCCGCGAAAGGTCTGGTGTGTGAGGGACTCGTGTGCGATGTCGCTGACCTCAACAGCGTGGGTAAGTTGGGAGAGCATGTTCGCAACCGATACGGGCGTATCGACGTGCTGGTGAATAACGCAGGAGTTGGAGAAAAAGCTTCCCTGCTGCATGAACTCGACCCCCAGACTTGGGACAAAATCTTTAACACCAATGTTCGTGGTGCTTATTACATGATGCGTGCTCTGGTGCCGTTGATGATGGAATCGGGAGGCGGCCACGTCATCAATATTTCGTCGCTGGCAGGCAAGAATCCGTTGCCGCGGGGCGCGGCTTATTCGGCGTCGAAATGGGCGCTGAATGGCTTGTCATATTCGGCCGCGGAAGAGCTGCGGTCACACAACATCCGGGTCAGCGTGGTGTGTCCCGGGTCGGTGGACACGGAATTCAGCCCGCATGCCGGTAAGTCTGCTGATCAGATGCTGCGACCCGAAGATGTTGCTCATGTGGTGGCGATGCTGGTGATGCAGCGTCCGCAGTCGTTTGTGAGCGAAGTGTTGATTCGTCCCACGCGGAAGAGCTAACCGATGAGGAGGGCTGGGCGATGAACGAAATTGAGCGCATTCTCGAACAGTATGATCGCGCGATGAGTGGCAATGCGTGGCATGGCGATCCGGTATGGAAAGTCCTGGAGGGTATTCCGGCGGAGCAGGCGGCGCGACGGGCGCAGGCAAAGACCCACTCGATATGGGAACTGGTTTCGCATATGACGTTCTGGGAAACGGAGGTGTGTCGCAGGATGAGTGATCTGCCGGCCAGATCGGTTGAAGAGCTGAACTTCCCTGCTGCTCCGGAAGCCACGGAGGAGAACTGGAATCGAACGTTGGCAGAGTTTCGGCGATCGAACGAAGAGTTTCGGGCCGCCCTGACGAAGTTCGATGTGACGCAACTGGATCAGCCACTTCCGGGCCGCGAAAAGAGCGGCTATACGGCTACTGTAGAAGTGAATGGCGTGATTCAGCATAACCTTTACCATGCCGGTCAGATCGCATTTCTAAGGAAGCTTTTTACCGCTCACTAAGGTGCTTACTGGTTTGTAATGGAACACGGCAGGGTGCTAACATCGGCACTCGTGAGCTTTTAGAAGGAGGCATTTTATGGCTGATAACGATGGAAGCGGAATTCTGTGGTTTATGGCTGGGCTCGGAATTGGAGCGGCCCTGGGGATCCTGTATGCGCCCAAGACCGGAGAAGAAACCCGGCAGCAGATACTGGATGCCGCTGGACAGAGCAAAGACGTGGTGAAAGAGCGCGCCCGGCAGGCCCGTGAGCAGGCTGGAACGTGGGCGGACAAGGGACGCGACTACTTGAACAGCCAGAAAGACCAGATCCGCACCGCGTACGAAGCGGGACGCCAGGCTTATCGCGACTCGACAACCGATGAAGGGGAAACGGCTGCCACCAAGCTGTAACGCTTGCGGGGCCGCGGCCGTTCAGTTCGGCAGCCAGGCACAAAACATGGACGAAAAGCTGACCATCTTCATAGCAGTAACTTCAGCAGCGGTAGTGCTGCAAATGCTGATCCTGGGTGGAATGTACTTGGCCATCAGGAAGCTCTCAACAAATCTCACGGCTGTCGCCCATGAAGTAAAAAGCCAGGCAATACCTGTTCTGGAAGAAGGCAAACAACTTCAGGCGAACATCAAACGAATCGTGGAGACGTCAGCTCCCAAGCTGGAGTTGGTGCTCGATAATGCCGCGGCGATCACGACGACTGCACATGCGGGAATCGGACGCGTGGAGAGTACCGTCAACGACATGCTCGACCGAGCCCGGCTGCAAGTGATTCGGGCCGACGAGATGGTTACGAGAGCAATGGACTCGGTGGAAGACACCACCGAGAAGGTCGCTCACTCGGTGACTTCTCCGGTGAAGCACGCCAGCGGAGTCATCCATGGGATTAGTACGGGATTAGGCGCATACTTCAGCCAGAAGCGGACGCGCGAACGGGGCCCGGCCGACGAGATGTTTATTTAATCGGTACAGCTTTAGAGTCAAAATCAAAGGCAGCGAATTCTCGCTGCCTTTTTGCTTGCGCAATTTCAAGGGGCAGGGGGAATCAGTCCTCAGACGATCCAGCCGCCACCGACGACGCGGTCGCCATCATAAAACACAGCGGCTTGGCCGGGTGTGATGGCGCGCTGGGGCGAGTCAAAGGTCACCAGGGCCTCATCTTCGCCTGTCCTCTCGATGAGCGCAGCGGCAGGCTCGTGTCGATGGCGAATCTTGACGGACACGCGCATCGGTTCACGCAGATCGTCGATGGCAATCCAGTTCAACCGCTTGGCGCGGAGGCTGCGGGAGAGCAACTCGTCCGCCTGACCGACCACCACCTGACGACGGTCGCCACGGATTTCCAGTACGTAGAGTGGCGCACCAGTGGCGACGCCGAGACCCTTGCGCTGGCCGACGGTGAACTTGTGGATGCCGTCGTGGGTACCCACAACTTCACCAGTCGTCGTCACTAACTCACCGGCTGTGTCGGGAATCGCTTCGCCCTGCTCTTCGAGATAGGCGTCGAGGAACTTCTTGTAGTCGCCGCCGGGAATGAAGCAAATTTCCTGCGAATCGGGCTTCTCGAACAAGCGCAGTCCGGTGCGCCGCGCCTCTTCGCGAACGTCGGGCTTGCACATGTTGCCGAGCGGAAACAGGGTGCGGCTCAGTTGCTCCTGCGTCAGGCCAAACAAGAAGTAGGTCTGGTCCTTCGAAGCGTCGGCAGGGCGCTTCAGGACCCATCGTCCAGTGCGCTCGTCATATTCGTTTCGTGCGTAGTGGCCGGTAGCGAGTAGGTCGGCGCCGATCTGGCGCGCGGTAATGAGGAGCTGGTCAAACTTCAGGTGGTTATTGCACAGGCTACACGGGATAGGTGTGCGCCCCGAGAGGTACTCGTCAACGAAAGGGCGGACAACGTCATGCTCGAAGCGCGACTCCTGGTTGACCACGTAATACGGAATGCCGAGCTTTTCCGCGACATAGCGGGCGTCGTAGACATCGTCGATGGAGCAACACCGTCCCTGCACTGCCTCGGGCATGCCTTCGTGACCGGCGAGGCGGCGCTGGTTCCAAAGCTGCAAAGTGAGGCCGATCACGTTGTAGCCGCGCTCGCAAAGCATGGCCGCAACGGTCGAGGAATCGACACCGCCGGACATGGCTACGGCAACGGTTTGGTTTTCGTGGTTCAAGTTAATTAATTCCTGTTGGCGAACACGGAGCGAGATTTACGCTCGCGAAATTGCCGTTTTCTTGTACACCGGGCTAAGTTCGCGAAGCCGAGTGACAACGTCGTGAATTAACGGCAACGCGAAATCGATGTCTTCCGATGTGTTCTGCTTGCCGAGGCTAAAGCGAATGCTAGCGCGTGCGCGTTCGGGCGACAGTCCCATGGCCGTAAGAACGTGCGACGGCTCGATTGCTCCAGACGAACAGGCAGCACCGGTCGAAACCGACAAACCTTTGAGATCGAGCGCAATCACCATCGCCTCGCCCTCCAGGCATTCGAAAACGATGTTGGTGGTATTAGGCACTCGAGGCGCGTCTGAACTGTTCACTCTCACCTGCTGGACGCTGTCGAGAACCGCATGCTCCAAGCGATCACGCAATGCGGTCATGCGCTCGACGCCGCCGTCGGAGAAGCCCAGTCGCGCAATCTCCGCCGCCTTGCCCAGGCCGACGATGCCAGGCAGATTTTCTGTACCGGCACGGCGGGAGCGCTCGTGACGACCGCCATACAACATTGGCTGAAGGAGTGTTCCTTTCCGAACAAAGAGCGCTCCGGCGCCCTGTGGGCCGTGCATCTTGTGCGCAGTCAAGGTCAGCAGGTCGCAGCGAATTTCCTTCACATCGATTGGTACCTTGCCAGCGGCCTGTACTGCATCGGTATGAAAGAAGACATCCGCCTCGGCGGCGATTTTGCCTATCTCGTTCAGAGCCTGCAGTACGCCGGTCTCATTGTTGGCGAAGATGATGCTGATGAGCTTGGTGTTCGGGCGAATCGCGCGCCGCACGTCATCGGGATCAACCAGCGCGCGTCCATCGACGGGAAGGTAGCTGACCTCGCAGCCGATATCTTCCAGGCGCTTGCAGGAATTCAGGACGGCATGATGCTCGACCGACGAAGTGATGACGTGGTCGCCCGGCTTGACCAGACCGAATAGCGCCAGGTTGTCACCTTCGGTGCCGCCACTGGTGAAAACCACTTCGGCAGGACGACAATTCAACAGCTCAGCGACCTGTTCGCGCGAATGCTCTACCGCTGCACGCGCCTGCTGCCCCTGGTGATGAATGGACGACGCGTTGCCAAACTTCTCCAGGAAGTAGGGACGCATCGTGTCGAACACTTCGAGCAGAAGCGGAGTGGTCGCATTGTTGTCGAGGTATACCGTACGCATCGTTAAACCTATTTTATCGTGTTAATTAGATTCGGAATAAGCGATGCGGGATTCGAGCCAATTTGCGAGCAGGGGACCGCTCGGAAGCAGCCCCCACTCAAGCAAAACAAGCCTGAGCGGGGCACCCGTTTTGTACGGTATCGACCGCTACCGCTGCTCCATCGGAACGTACTTATTGGGATAAATCGGCCCCTGGTATTCGGCGCGGGGGCGGATGAGACGGTTGTCGCTCAGTTGTTCCATGACATGCGCGGTCCAGCCAGCGATGCGGGAAATCGCAAACACGGGCGTGAACAATTCGATGTCTATCCCAAGTGTGTGATAAGTGGACGCTGAGTAGAAGTCCACATTGGCGTTGAGCTTGCGATCGCTGACGACGTATTCCTCAATGCGATGGGAAATCTCGAACCACTTAGCGATGCCGCTGGAGTTTCCCAAATCGCGGGACATGGTACGCAGGTGCGTGGCACGCGGATCTTCCGTGTGATAGACACGATGACCGAATCCGGGAATTTTTTTCTTTTGCGCTAACATCCCCTTCACGTAATCGACTGGATCAGCGCCGGAAGAGTCGATGGCCTCGAGGATGCGGAACACAGCTTCGTTGGCGCCACCATGAAGTGGACCTTTTAACGCACCGATGGCGGCGGTGATCGCGGAATGCATATCGCTGAGGGTGGCGGCCACAACCCGCGCTGCAAAGGTCGAGGCGTTCAGTTCGTGGTCGGCGTGAAGGATCAGCGCGATATCCAGCGCTCGCTCGGCGGTTGCGCTCGGGACTTCCCCGTTGAGCTGATACAAGAAGTTGGCGGCGTGGGACAGCGTGCGGTCAGGCTCGACCAAAGGTTTGCCCTTGCGAATCCGATCGTAGGCGGCGACGACATAAGCTATTTGCGATGTCAGTCGGATGGCCTTGCGCAAGTTCGCTTCGGCGTCGTTCACCTTCTCTTCGGGGTCGTAGAACGAAAGGGCGGAGACAATGGTGCGCAACACGTCCATGGGGAGCGCGTGCTTAGGGGCTTGGCGGAGGAGGCTGATGATAGAGGCATCGAGTTTGCGTTCGCGCGCCAGGCTGAGCTTGAAGTCCTGCAATTCGGCGCGGGTTGGCAAGCGTCCAAACCAGAGGAGGTAGCAACACTCTTCGAAGTTTGAGAAGTCGGCCAGTTCGTGAATATCGATGCCGCGGTAGGCGAGCACACCCTGGTCGCCATCGATGTAGCAGATGCTTGAATTGACGGCAGTAACGCCTTCCAGACCTTTAGGCGAATGAGTAATGGACATAAATTCCTCGTGCAGCTTGGTGGAACTGGTGCTGCTTCTTTGATTCTAGGGCAGAGCGTGCCGTAAACGCTCCTCAGAATCCCAACTTTTCGTAACCGACTTTTATACTCCCACGCCGAGAACTGGTCTATACGCCTTCTGGGTGGCGATTGCCGCACGCTAAGGCGAGAGTTATAGTGAAGGGTTTGCCCATGCCGCCGAGAGTTCTCTGGACGATGTACTGAGGAACTTGCGGCGCAGCCGGAGTCCTCTTGATTAAGCGACTTATCGTTTGCCTGGTAGTTCTCTGCTTTCTGTTAGCGGGCGTTTCCTTTGCCGATGACGGAATGTGGCTGTTCAACGCCTTCCCGAAAGACAAGGTGAAGGCCACGTATGGCTTCGAGCCGTCGCAACAGTGGCTGGACCACGTGCGGCTGTCGTCGGCGCGAGCGCCGAACGGTTCGTCGTCGTTTGTATCACCGGACGGACTGATTTTCACCAACCATCACATCGCGCAGGGCTGCATTCATGATTTGTCGACCGGCGGCAAAGACTACATGAAGGACGGCTTTTACGCCGCGTCGCAGGCCGACGAGCCAAAGTGCCCAGGCATGGAATTTGTGGTGCTCGAGGGGATCGAGGACGTAACCGCGAAAGTTAATGCCGCGTCAAAGCCGGGCATGTCGTCTGCCGATTTGGGCAAGGCGCAGCGCGAAGTCGATGTCTGGCCTGGAGAAAGAGTGCTCGGTGAATAGATTGCGGTGCGACGTGATCACGCTGTATTCCGGCGCGCTCTATAACCTGTACAAGTACAAAACCTACGACGATATCCGGCTGGTCATGGCGCCGGAGTTCGATATTGCGTTCTTCGGGGGAGATCCGGACAACTTCGAGTATCCGCGGTACGACCTAGACATTTCGTTTTTCCGCGCCTATGAGAATGGCAAACCAGCGAAGACGACGGACTATTTGAAATGGTCAAAGACGGGAGTGAAGGAGGGTGACCTAGTGTTCGTGTCGGGCCATCCGGGTAGGACGAACCGTCTGCTCACCACCGACCAGCTTCAGTTTCTGCGCGATTATCAGTACCAGATGCAGATGTCGGCCTATGCGAACCGGACTGCGATGCTGGAGAAATACGGCGCGCAATCCGACGAAAACGCGCGTGAGGCCGAAAGTGACCTGTTCGGCACGCAGAACTCGGCGAAAGCCTATAACGGCTACAACGCGGGACTCCATGAAAAGAGCCTGATGGATAAGAAGGCTGCCGAAGAACAAAGCCTGCGCGCTTACCTGAACGGCGATCCGAAGCGTAAACAGGAATTCGGCGATCCCTGGGGCGAGATCAGCAAAGCGATGAATGTACAAAAGAAAATCTACAAGCCGTTCTTTTACCTGCAGGGCGGATCGTTTATTGCCTCGAGCGACAGTGACGTGAGCGCCACGATGAACATGGGTGGATTCCGCGGCTCTCTCGCGCAATATGCGCGAATTCTGGTGCGGGTAACGGCGGAAAAAGTAAAGTCTAATAGTGATCGGCTGCGCGGTTATCAAGACTCGATGCTGCCTTCGCTCGAACAGCGGCTCTTCTCGACCGCACCGGTGTACAAGTCGCTACAAGAGGCGCAGTTGGCGCAGAGCTTAAGCGAAATGCAGCAAGTGCTTGGTGCGAATGACGACGCTGTGAAAGCGGCTCTGGTAGGAAAGACTCCGGAGGCGCGAGCGAAGGAAGTAATTGAGGGAACGCAGCTACAGGATGTGGCAGTACGCAAGCAACTCTATGAAGGCGGCAAGGCGGCGGTGGATGCGAGTACCGATCCGCTGATTGTGATGATGCGGACGGTCGATCCGTATGCGCGAGCGGTACGAAAGACTTACGATGACGAAGTCGATCCCGTGCTGCGCAAGAATGCGGGCGACATCGCGAAATTGCGGTTCGGGCAAGGTGGGCTGAGCGTTCCGCCTGACGCGACGTTTACGCTTCGCCTCAGCTATGGCGCGGTGAAGGGTTATGAACTGAACGGTAAGCACGTGCCGTGGTACACGACGCTGGGGGGCGCTTATGAGCACGCGGCAAAGCATGGCAGCAAGCCCCCGTACGAATTGCCGCAGAGTTGGATCAAGGCCAAGCCGGCGCTCGACCTGAAGACACCGTTCGATACGGTCTCGACTCCAGACATCATCGGTGGCAACTCGGGCAGTCCGGTCATTAATAAAGATGCTGAGGTAGTTGGCATCATCTTCGATGGGAACATTGAGTCGTTGCCATGGAACTTCATGTATGACGACGTGGTCGGCCGGTCGGTTGCGACCGACTCACGCGCCATCATCGAGGTGCTGCGGAAGATTTATCATGCGGACGGTTTGGCGGATGAACTGACGGGAACGGCAGCGACTCTGGGCAAATCGAAGATGATGAAGCCCGCGACCCCTCAGAAGTAAGTAACCGAAGCTTGTCTTGGCCGCCCTGTTTCGGGGCGGCTTTTTAATGTCCTGTGAATCCCAGATGTTTGGCCGCCGCGTAGGCGCTGGTCGAGGTGTCGCGTTAAACTGGTGCGCTAGCTTCGAAGCAGCGCGGTTAAGGCCGCGAGTTAGACCACTTCGTCCAGGGAGAATTCTCATTGGCCAGCAATCCGGCGCCAGGCGGTCCAGGTATTCCTCCGCGATGGTCGCGAGGAGCCAAAGACGCGGTGGGAACTGCATACGCAGTCTCCAGCCGCATTTGGTACACGATTGCGAATGGCGTGGTTACTGAGGTCTACTATCCCACCATCGACTCGCCGCAGATCCGTGATCTGCAATACCTGGTAACCGACGGAGAGACATTTTTTCACGATGAGCGGCGGCATATGCTGTCGCAGATCGAGTGTGTTGCCACGGCAGCGCTGGGATTCAAAGTCACTAACACAGATCCCGAAGGCCGGTACAGCATTGAGAAGCAGATTATTGGCGATCCCCACCTGAGCTGCCTGCTGATTCATACGCGCTTCAACGTCGCGCCTGCGTGGCAAGGAAAGCTGCATCTCTATGTGCTGTGCGCTCCGCATCTCAAACTGGGCGGAATGCACAACAATGGTGAAGTGATCGAGGCGCGAGGGCGCCAATTTCTGATGGCCTACCGCGACGACGTTTACCTGACTGTCGCAGCCGGGCCTCCCTTCATCCGATTGTCGTGCGGGTATGTCGGAGTGAATGACGGCTGGACCGACCTTGCCCATAACTTTCGCATGGACTGGACGTACGATTCGGCGCTGGACGGTAACATCGCGCTCACCGGGGAGATCGATCTGTCGCGCGGAACAGAGTTCACGCTGGGAGCAGGATTTGGACATACCCGGCACAACGCTGGCTCGATGGTTTACCAGTCGCTGAGCATTCCGTTCGAGACCAGTCTGCAAAATTTTATCGGCCAGTGGGAACGCACCAGTAAACGCTTCATGTTGCTCGATAAGATCGCCGAGCATGATTCGACGCTCTTCGAGCGAAGCGTCAACCTGTTGCTCACCCACGAAGACAAGCTCTACCCGGGAGCGATGATCGCCAGCCTCAGCATTCCGTGGGGAGAAGACAAAGGCGATGACGATGGCCTCGGCGGGTATCACCTGGTGTGGACGCGCGACATGGTGAACAGCGCGACGGCCTTGCTGGCGGTCGGTGATACGTCGACGCCGCTGCGCGCGATGATCTACCTGGCCATCACGCAACGTGAAGACGGCGGCTTCTACCAGAACTTCTGGATCGACGGATTGCCCTACTGGACGGGGCTGCAACTGGATGAAGTGTCGTTCCCGATCATACTGGCCTGGCGATTGTGGAAAGCGGACGCCTTAGGAAAATTCGATCCTTACGTTACCGTTCAGCGGGCGTGTAAGTTTTTGATCCGCAAGGGTCCGGCGACGGCGGAGGACCGCTGGGAAGAGGCGGGGGGATATTCGCCGTCGACGCTGGCCTCAAACATAGCCGGCTTGATCTGCGCTGCCGAGTTCTTCGAATCGCGTGGCGACAAGCACACGGCAGATTTCGTCCGGACATATGCCGACTTTCTTGAGTCCCACATCGAGAAGTGGACGGTTACGCAGCACGGGTCGCTGGTGCCGGGGATTACGCAACATTACATTCGCATTAATCCCGCGGTCAGTGCCGATGGCTCTCGTGGCGACGAAGATCCGGATACCGGAGTATTGGTTCTTGCCAACCAGCGCCCCGGCGATCCTTATAAGTACCCCGCAAAAGATATTGTTGACGCAGGCTTCCTGGAGCTGGTGCGGCTTGGTATTCGTAAGCCGGGCACTCCACTGATGGAAGAGTCGCTGAAGGTGATCGATGCAGTGTTGAAGGTGGATACTCCCTATGGCCCATGCTGGAAGCGCTATAACCATGATGGATATGGACAGAGAGAAGATGGAAGTTCGTTTGACGGATGGGGTGTGGGAAGGCCATGGCCCCTATTGACCCTCGAACGCGCGACCTACGAATTCGCCGCGGGACGCGACGCTGACCCCTATCTAAAGGCAGCAGGCAATTTCGCCACTGGGGTGGGAATGATACCCGAACAGATATGGGACGCGCCGGACATCCCGCGCGCCCACATGTATTTCGGAAAGGCGACGGGAGCGGCGGACCCTTTGCTCTGGGCCCACGCGGAATACGTCAAACTGTTACGCTCGATCGCGGACGGCAAAGTTTTCGACCTGATTGCACCGGTTGCGGAGCGATACCGCAACGAAGCAGCGCGCCCGAGCATCGAAATATGGAAGATAAACCGCCAGGTTAAGTCGGTGCCAGTAGGATGTTTGCTGCGGGTCCTGGCGTCTTCACCGTTTTCCCTGCACTGGAGCAACGACGAATGGGTCAATAAGCAGGACACGGCTTCCACGCCGACGTCCATCGGCCTTGAATATGTGGATATCGTGATTGCAAATACCCAGTCCGCTCCCATACGATTCACCTTCTACTGGACGCAACAGGCACAATGGCAAGGGTCGGATTATCAGGTTGAGGTAGTTAAGTGAAGTTCCCAATCCAAGACTGAAAGGTAGCCGCCGGTGAGCACCCAATTGGAAATTCCAGCGCAGGCAAACTCCCCCGCTGATGCGCAAAAGAAACTCGAGCAGTTGTGTATTAATACGGTCCGAACGCTGTCGATGGACGCTGTTCAGAAGGCCAATAGCGGCCACCCCGGCACGCCGATGGCACTGGCACCTTTGGCTTTCGTGCTTTGGGACCGCTTTCTGCGATTCAATCCTCGAGATCCGCACTGGCCCGGCCGGGACCGTTTCATCTTGTCCAACGGACACGCGTCGATGCTGCTGTACTCCATGCTGTACCTCACTGGCTTCGACTTGACGCTCGATGACCTGAAGAACTTTCGGCAATGGGGTTCCAAGACCCCTGGGCATCCGGAGTACGGCCTGACCGCCGGCGTGGAGACTACGACAGGACCGCTAGGCCAAGGCATCAGCAATTCGGTCGGATTTGCGATCGCGCAGCGATGGTTTGCGTCGCGCTATAACCGGGACGGCCACGATCTGTTCGATTACCGCATCTATTCGATCTGCGGCGATGGCGACCTGATGGAGGGCGTTTCGAACGAAGCCGCGTCGATCGCCGGGCATCTTGGGCTGTCGAACCTGATCTGGTTCTACGACAACAACCACATCACGATCGAAGGCAACACTTCCCTCGCTTTCTCCGATGATGTCGGCACCCGCTTTATGGGGTGGCACTGGAACGTGCAGCACGTCAGCGATGTCAATGATCTGGCTGAACTCGACCGCGCAATTCGCGAGGCGCAGAAAGAAACTCAGCGGCCATCGCTCATCATCGTGAACAGCCACATTGGCTACGGTTCGCCGCACAAACAGGACACCGCCGAAGCCCACGGTGAACCGTTAGGCGTCGAAGAGGTGCGTCTTACCAAGATCAACTATGGATGGCCGCCGGATGCGCAATTCCTGGTGCCGGACGAAGTGAAGTCGTACATGGGCGAGGCGGTGGGTCGCGGAGCGAAGTGGGAAGAGGAATGGAACGGCAAGTACAAGGCATGGACGGCGGCGTTTCCTGATTTGGCCAAGGAGTGGGAACTGATCGCCAAGCGCGACTTGCCGCAAGGCTGGGACAAAGACATTCCGACATTTCCCGCCGATGCGAAAGGCATCGCTACGCGCGAGTCGAACTCGAAGGTGCTGAACGCAGTCGCCAAGAATGTGCCGTGGCTGATCGGAGGAGCGGCTGATCTCGCGCCGTCAACCAAGACTCTTATTAAGGACGCAGGGAGTTTTGAACGCGGCGAATACGATGGCCGCAACTTTCACTTTGGCATCCGTGAGCACGCCATGGGTGCGATTGTGAACGGCATGGTGCTCTCGCTGATACGAGCGTATGGTTCGACATTCTTTATCTTCACCGACTACATGCGACCGGCGATTCGACTGGCTGCGTTGATGGATATCCCGGCGATCTTCATCTACACCCACGATTCGATTGGGTTAGGCGAAGATGGCCCGACGCACCAACCAATCGAACAATTGATGTCATTGCGGGCGATGCCGAGGCTGTTGGTGTTTCGGCCTGCGGATGCCAATGAGGTGTCGGAAAGCTGGCGGAGCATCATGCCGCTGAAGCATGAACCCGCGCTGCTGGCGCTGTCTCGTCAGGCCTTGCCGACGATTGACCGCACAAAGTATGCGTCCGCCGCGGGGGTAGCCAAAGGCGCGTATGTGCTGGCCGACTCAGGAGGCACGCCAGACATCATATTGATGGGCACAGGTTCGGAAGTTCAACTTTGCATCGGCGCGTACGAAAAACTCACCGCGGAAGGAATAAAGGCAAGAGTGGTATCGATGCCCTGCTGGGAGCTGTTCGATAAGCAATCCCCCGAGTATCGGGCTGAGGTCTTCCCACCGGGAGTACGGGCGCGAGTTGCCGTCGAAGCGGGAGCCACGTTGGGGTGGGAACGATACGTGGGAGACGATGGAGAGATCGTCGGCCATGACGACTTCGGAGCGTCGGCGCCTATCAAGGACTTGATGACACACTTTGGATTTACCGTCGACAACGTCGTGGCGAAGGCGCGCATGGCCATCGACAAGGCAAAATCCTGAGGTCGCGGCAGGCAGGTCGCGACCGCATGATCTGAGAAGCAGAAACAGGGGACACCCATGCCGGCCAAAACCGGAGTCAAGACGGCGCAATTCGGCGTAATTGGCCTCGGCGTGATGGGCGCTAACTTTGCGCTCAATGTCGAGGACCACGGCCATTCCGTAGCGGTTTGGAACCTGGAGACCGACTGGGTTGACCGGTTGGTCAGCCAACAACCGAACCGCCAGTTGATTGGCACCCGCTCTTTACAGGAATTCTGCCGTTCGCTGGAGCGCCCTCGCCGCATCCTAATGATGATCAAGGCAGGCGATCCGGTCGATCAAACCCTGCAAAAACTCAGCCCGTATCTGTCTCCCGGCGACATCATCATCGACGGCGGCAACTCGTTCTTTAAAGACACCATGCGCCGTGAGTCGAACTCGCGACAAACCATGGTGAGCTTCTTTGGGATGGGTGTCTCGGGCGGTGAGGAAGGAGCCCGTCACGGTCCTTCGTTGATGCCCGGTGGCTCGCGAGATGCGTACAACCACGTTGCACCCATCCTGCAAGCAATCGCGGCGAAGAGCGATTCGGGCCCATGCGTGACGTATGTCGGCCCGGATGGTGCTGGCCATTTCGTGAAGATGGTGCACAACGGCATCGAATACGGCGACATGCAACTCATCGCCGAAGCGTACGAGATCCTGAATAAGGTACTGGGTCTTGAGGCGCGGGAACTGGCCGACATCTTCGATGAGTGGAACCGCGGACCGCTCGAGTCGTACTTGATCGAAATTGCCGCGCAAATCTTTCGTGCCACCGATCCGGAAACCGGAAACCCGCTGGTGGACATGATTCTCGATAAGGCCGGCCAAAAAGGTACGGGCAAGTGGACGGCGCAAGTTGCACTTGACCTGGGCGTACCTGTTCCCACTATCGCGGCAGCGATTGACGCACGTTCGCTCTCCAGTATGAAGGACGAGCGCGTGATCGCCAGTCAGTTGATCTTTTCCTCGGCGGCGGAAGCTTACGATGGCGATAAACGGAAGCTGATCCAGGCCGTGCACGATGCGTTGTATGCATCGAAGATTTGCTCCTATGCCCAGGGGATGAGCCTGATTCGTGCGGGATCGCAAGAGTGGCAGTGGAACGTGAATCTACGGGAACTGACCCGCATCTGGAAGGGTGGATGCATCATTCGAGCGCGTTTCCTTGATTCCATCATGCGCGCCTTCGATCGCCAACCTGACCTGCCCAACCTGATGCTCGACTACGATTGCATGACATGGATTCGGAAGGCTGAGCGCTCCTGGCGGTGGCTCGTCGCGACGGCGGTGCAGGCAGGAATAGCCGTTCCCGCGCTCTCTGCGTCGCTATCGTATTTCGATGCGTATCGCAGCGCGCAACTTCCGCAAAATCTGACTCAGGCTCAGCGCGACTTCTTCGGGGCCCACACCTACCAGCGGACCGACCGTCCGAACGCAGGTTTCGTTCATACGGATTGGACCGCGGTGACCGATAAAACTGTCCGGCCGGCTGGAGGAAAGAAGTGAGTACCGTAGTAGAGACCGCACCAGTGAAAATTCTTGAGCCAAGATTGCCGAAGGGTGATTCATGCCTTCTCGTCATTTTCGGCGGAACGGGCGACCTGACTCGCCGCAAGCTGATCCCTGCACTTTATGACCTGGCGTGCATTGGTTGCACCAATCCGAACTTCGACGTTCTCGGAATCGGGCGCACCGAACTAACCGACGATGAGTTCCGGGAACGGATGCACGAGGGCGCGGCAGACTCGAAAGATGCGCGTAACTATAGTGAGGACGGCTGGCAAGACTTCGCGAAACGACTGCATTACTTTGTGGGAGACGCTAGTCATCCGGACTTCTATCCCAAATTGAAGTCGAAGATCGAAGAAATGCAGAAAAATGGCGCCAGTAAGAACGTGCTGTTTTACGTTTCGACTTCGGCGTCCCTGGCTCCGCCAATTGTCGCGGGGTTGGGTCAATCAGGGCTTGCCAAGCGTGACGGCGGTTGGACCCGAATCGTGCTGGAAAAGCCGTTTGGTCATGACCTGCAAAGCGCGCAGGCGCTAAATGTCGAAGTCTCGCATGTCTTCCCCGAGGATGCGGTTTATCGCATCGACCACTACCTCGGCAAGGAAACCGTGCAGAACATCATGGTTTTCCGCTTCGGCAACTCGATGTTCGAGCCCATCTGGAACCGCAATTACATCGACTATATCGAGATCACGGCCGCGGAGACGCTTGGGGTGGAGAATCGCGCGGCGTTTTACGAGGAAACCGGTGCGCTCCGCGACATGGTCGCCAATCATATGCTGCAGCTCTTGACCCTGACGGCCATGGAACCACCGGTGGCATTCGATGCTGACTCAGTGCGCGAGTTGAAAGTGCAGGTGCTGCGCGCCATTCGGCCGATGTCGGTGGACGAGGTCGCGAAGCGGACGGTCCGAGGGCAGTACGGACCGGGAAAGATCGATGGGCTGGATGTTCCCGGCTATCGACAGGAACCTGGCGTCAGCCCCACCTCCAACACCGAAACCTATGTCGCAGTCGAATTCCATGTGGATAACTGGCGCTGGGCGGGGGTTCCCTTTTATGTGCGCGCCGGCAAACGGCTGGCGAACCAGCTGACAGAAGTCGCTGTCCACTTCAAGCGGACTCCGCAAGCACTCTTTGCGCGGAATCCGGGGGATGTGCATCACAATGTAATTTCGATGCGGATTCAACCGAACGAGGGCATTTCACTCAATTTTGAGGCGAAGACGCCTGGATCCCACATGCGCGCCAGCCGCGTCAACATGGATTTTTCCTATCGAGATGCATTCGGAACAGCGACTCCGGTTGCCTACGAGACGCTGTTGCTCGATGCCATGCGCGGTGACGCGACGCTGTTCACACGGCGCGATGAGGTTGAGGCTGAATGGCGGATCATTACGCCGATTGAAGAGGCGTGGACGCAGTTACCGGCGCCAAGGTTTCCCAATTATGCAGCGGGCAGCGAGGGTCCAGCAGGCGCCGACGCGCTGATTCAACGTGACCGAAACCGCTGGCGCTCTCTTAAGCGCGAGGACGGCCCGAACCTATGAGCAGCGGCCAGCAACCGTCGAAGGCAGTGGCGCTGGTGGTGTCGGACGTCGATGGGACGCTGCTCGACGACAACAAGCAGCTCACTCCCGGAGCGCCCGCTGCGGTACAGCGACTCTACGCCGCGGGCATTCGTTTCACCATCGCGAGCGCCCGTCCTCCGCAGATGGTTCGTGAACTGGTCCGTGAGCTTCAAGTTCGGGAGCCGTTTGCATGCTTCAACGGTGCCTTGTTCGTCGGTGCTGACGACACTGTGTTGCACGAACTGGTGATGTCAACGACGGATGCACAAACGGTGGCAGACCGCATAGTTCAGTCCGGCTTTGATTTGTGGGTCTGGACCGATACGGACTGGTACGTGAGCAACCCAACAGGTCCGCACGTCGCGCATCACGAAGAGCAGATGGGACGCAAGGCGAGCCCGCTGACGACGCACGAGATGTCAACGTTCCGCGTCTTGAAACTCGTCGGAGTCAGTGACGACCATAATGCGCTCGCCCGGGCGGAAAAAGAACTCGGCGCTCTGAAAGGCATGTCATTTTCCGCGACCCGCTCCAGCCCGTACTATCTCGACGTGACGGACGCCAGGGCCAACAAAGGCGAGGTGGTCCTCACACTCTCCAGAATGTTGAATGTCCCCACCGACCACATTGCTACGATTGGCGATATGACCACTGACACCCTCATGTTCCGCCAAAGCGGCGTCAGCATTGCCATGGGAAACGCCACCGATGACGTTAAGGCATTGGCGAAGTTCGCGACAAAAAGCAACGAAGAGGACGGGTTCGCCTACGCCATGGACCATTTCGTGCTTGGGCTTGTCGAAGAGCAAGCGGCCGCCAACTAAGCGATGGTCATCCTCTTAATGGGTGTCACCGGATCCGGCAAGACTACAGTCGGCGTCGCCCTCGCCGAAGCACTTGGTTGGCGATTCGTTGACGCTGACGACTTTCATCCTCCAGCCAACGTGGCCAAGATGCGGGCCGGCATTCCGTTGAACGATGATGACCGCGCGCCGTGGCTGGCAGCGCTGCACGCGGCAATTGGTAACTGGCTAAGTTCCAAGTCCGACGTGGTGCTTGCCTGCTCCGCGCTGAAACAGGAGTATCGAGAGCAGTTGATATTCAGTGCTGATGCAAGATTGGTGTATCTACGAGGCAACCTCGAACTGATTGCCAAGCGTCTAAGACAGCGTCGTGACCACTATATGGATCCCGATCTCCTGCCTAGCCAGTTCGCTGCATTGGAGGAGCCCGAAAAGGCGATCGTTGTCGATGTTGATGCAAGCGTGCCCGCAATCGTGGCACGAATACGAACGGCGATCGGCATCTAGAAAAAGCTGAACGAATTCGCTTATGCACCTCCGTCGAAGCGTACGATACGTTGTTTGGTCACTGGCTGTAGTTCTGGTAGTGCTGGGAGTTGCGTCCATCGCACTTTTCTCAGTACCTACCCCGCTGGAGCACTGGTTGCAGGCCCGCGTTCTGCAGGCGCTGCAGCAGCATTATCAGCGTGAGGTGCGACTGGAGAACTTGCGGGTCACCTTGGTCCCGGTTTTCCGGGTAACCGCTGACAACCTCGTCCTTCCCGACCGAGAAGTCGCGGGGCTACCTCCGTTTTTTACCATCAAACACGTGACCGCCGAAGCGTTTCCGCTTCAACTGCTGCGGAAGCCTGTGCACTTGTCTTTTGTAAAGTTAGATGGCTTGGTCATCAACGTTCCGCCCAAAGGCGAAAAGAAAGCCCGCGAGAAATCCCAGAGCAAGCGATCCCGATTCGCCGATTTTGAAATTGACCGAGTTGACGCGGACGGGACGAAGCTGTACGTGCTGCCTAAGCAAGAAGGCCGGGAACCCATGGAATGGGAATTGCGATCTCTGACGTTGCGACGGGCAGGAATCGGGCAGCCTATGCGCTTTACCGCCGCACTCACGAACCCTAAGCCCCCGGGGACCATTCAGACTACAGGTAAATTCGGGCCGTGGAACCTGGATGAACCGTCGGAAACGCCAGTCGCCGGACGCTACGTATTCGAGAATGCCGATTTATCCATCTTCACTGGGATATCGGGGATCCTTTCGTCGATCGGCGATTTTACTGGCGTGCTGCGAAATATCGTGGTCGATGGCACCACTGAGACGCCGGATTTCAAACTCGACAGCGGGGCGCGAACGGTGCACCTCTCGACACAATTTCACGCAATCGTCGATGGCACCAACGGCAATACCTACCTGCAACCGGTCAACGCGCAATTCCTGAACTCAAAACTGTCAGCAACAGGTGAGGTTGCCGGAAAGCCAGGTCAACACGGCAAATCGGTTTATTTGGACGTCGATATTCACAACTCGAGATTGCAGGATTTGCTGGACTTGGCGGTGGCATCAAACCCACCGATGGTTACCGGCCCAGTGCAGGCGCGCGCCAAGCTACTCGTACCGCCCGGCAAACAAAAGGTACTCGATAAGATCAAGCTGTCGGGTAATTTTCAAGCCGTGGACACTCGCTTCACTAGTGCAAAAGTTAAAGACTCAGTGGCGTCTCTGAGCCGGCGGGCCCAGGGAAAACCGAAAGATCAGACCATTCAGGACGTTGCTGCTCAGCTTAGTGGAATGTTTTCACTTGACGACGCCAGACTCACTTTCAGTTCGTTGAAGTTTGATGTCCCTGGAGTAGCCGCCAATGTGAAAGGCTCGTATGGGTTGCGCAGCGAAAAGATCAACTTTACGGGAGACGTTCGGTTGCAGGCGCATGTATCCGACACAATGTCGGGCTCGAAGCGCGTGTTACTTAAGCCAATTGATCCTCTGTTCGCCCGGCACGGCGCAGGATCGTACCTGCCCGTCAACATCACGGGGGACCGCAGCCAGCCCCAGGTCAAGCTCGATTTGAAGAAGGTCTTTTGATCGGTGGCCGCGAGGTCCGATCATGGAGTGCCATGGTCAGCATTTGATCGATTGCGAATTTCTCTGTGGGCTTCAGTGGTCGCACCTGTCCTTTCGCTAAATCACCCAACTCTAAGCGTCCGATGGCGACGCGAATCAAACGCAGGACATTGATTCCGAGAGCGGCGAACATGCGGCGGATATGTCGATTTCGGCCCTCATCCAGAACTATCTCGACCCAAGAGTTCTTCGTCCCCGCCTGCAAGACGGATATATTCACTACGCGCAGCACTTCCTTTCCTTCGCGTAAGCCTGCCGTTATTCTGCCCGTTAGTTCGGCGTCGGCGATCACCGAGATCTGTACCCGGTAGGTCTTCGGAATGCTGGACGCGGGAGACGTGATCTGCGCCGCCCATTCCGAATCATTGGTGAACAGCAGCAAACCCTCGCTAGCCTGGTCGAGTCGCCCGACTGGTGCCACCCAGGGCAAGGTCGGATCAAGCAAGGTGTATACCGTGGAGCGTCCTTTCTCGTCGGAAGCGGTGGTTACTAAACCTCGTGGCTTGTTCATCATGAAGTAGACCTTGCCGGTCTGCTGAACGGGCTTACCGTCTACCGAGATCAGGTCGCCATCCGACGTGGGACGTTCTGGATCCCTACAGGGACGGCCGTTGACGGTTACCCGCCCGGAACGAATCAGTAGAGATCCTTGAGAGCGTGAGCAAAAACCTAGTTTGGACAATGCCCGCGCGAGTCCTGTGCGCCGCGCGTTCTGTCGGGTGGACATGTCGTTCATAGCGTCACTGTTCAGCGGTCGGGGGAATTGGCGTGATTGGTAGCGGGCAAGTCCTGGACGCGGCCTTTCCATTCACCGCCCCGACCGGCCCAGAATTTAATTGCCGAATGAAGCGTGGCCAGCATGTAGAAGAATGCGCTGAATGGCAGGCCCAACGACCAAAGAAAGTTCAGACCATAAAACCGCACCATCGGCGCATAGGCTGTTGACATCAGCATCCAGCTAAGCGCACCGAGAATGATCAACCATCTGTTGGTAGTCAGAATTAATGCGCACGGAAGAATGTAAGTAATGACTAATCCGACGATTGCGCCAGCTAACAAGAGAGTTGAATGCTGCAATTGATTGAAGGCGGTACGGGCAATCATTCGTTCGATTTCTGCAAAAGTCCGGTAATTGCGCTGACTGTACGTGTCCGGAGTCAGTCCGAGCCACACTCGTCCGCCAGATTGCTTGACAGCCCTGGCCAGTGCACAGTCGTCGATGATCTGATTGCGAATGGCAGCAATGCCGCCAGCCGCGCGCAGAGCTGCTGGCCGAATCAGCATGCAGCCACCGGCGGCGCCTGCCATGCTGCGCTTCGGATTGCGAACCCACGCCGGAGGATAAAGCAGGAAAAAGAAAAAGACGAAGGGTGGGATAAGAAGGCGCTCGGCGACGCTCTTGCACTGCAGTTTCACCATGAATGAGACGAGGTCGTAGTTCCCTGCTTCCGCAATACCAGCGAGGATCGCGACGTTATCAGGCGAGTGATGAATGTCAGCGTCGGTCAGCAGCAAATACATAGGATCCAGCTTCATCGCCGCGTCTATGCCTTGCTGCATGGCCCAGAGCTTGCCGGTCCATCCGGAAGGCAGTTCGCGACCAGAAATCACACTGACCGAGTCGACATGATTGATGTCATTGGCTGCCCTCAGCGCGGATTCGGCAGTCCGATCCGAGCTATGGTCGTCGACCACGAAAATATGAAGTGACTCGACAGATCTCTGTTCCAGAAGCGACCGGACGGTCGAGCCAATGAATTCCGCCTCATCGCGAGCGGGAATCACTACGGCGACCGAGCCACGAACGGGATCCAGTGGCCGTTTCGGGGCTCCCAAACGCCAGACCTTCCAGAATGCGCCGTGCGCGGTCAGCAAGTAGATCCAAACTACGAGACTAAGCGTTCCCGCAATGAGCTCAAGCAAGTGCATGCACGTTCAGTTTATCCGCTGTGGTTTCCAACGACGTCGTAATCGCCTTAAATCACTCTGTTGCGGCTTGATGCGACCTGCTACACTCACCCGCGGTCCCTATGAAACCACCAACAGCGCCACAACGTACTGCTTTGTACGCAGACCCAGAAGGCAAGTTCGTTCACAATGTCGTTCTCGACGCTTGCCGACAGCACGGCGAGAAGGTCGCCGTCATTGATACCTCGTGCACACCGTATCGCCGCGTGACTTACGCGGAATACGGAGAAATGGTTGAACGAACGGCGAGGGGACTTGTGGGTGCGGGCGTCCGCCCCGGCGAGATGGTTGGAATCTTTCTGCCTAATTGCTGGGAATTCGGTGTCGCCTTCCACGCCATCACCCTGGCGGGAGCGACCCCGACGACGATGAATCCGACCTATCGCGATCGCGAGGTGCATTACCAGATGGAGACGTCGGGGGCGGTGGCCTTGATCAGCGATGGCCCCTTACTGGAAGGCATCGACCTGTCTGGACTACCGGCTTTGCGAAAGGTGTATACCATCCGCAATGCGTCGGGCTCTGGATCGGAGCCGCTATCGAGTCTCTATACGTACCCCGGAAGTCCTGCACTGCCTAATCCGGAGCACGATTCCCGACTAACGATCGCGACGCTTCCCTTCTCCAGCGGAACTACGGGGTTGCCCAAGGGAGTGATGCTGTCGCATCACAACATCGTTGCCAACGTTTACCAGACGCTCACATCGGGCGAGACTGGATGCATCGGCGAAAACGATGTGATCCTTTGCTATCTTCCCATGTACCACATCTACGGACTGACCGTCGGACTGAACCTCGCGCTGATGCGCGGATGCACGATCGTATTTATGCCGCGATTCGATTGCGAAGGTTCGTTGCGGATAGCGGTCAAAGAAAATGTGACGGTGAATCTTTGCGTGCCACCGGCCTTGCTGGCATATTGCAACGCCGCCGACCAGGGTAAGTTCCCCCGCGAGCACCGCATGCGCTGGGCAAAATGCGGTGCTGCTCCACTTGCGCCCGACCTCGCACGGCGTTTCAAAGAGTCCACGGGCATTCCGATTAGGCAGGGCTATGGCATGACCGAGGCATCGCCTGTCACCCACATGGGGTATCTCGATCCGGCGTTTTATCGCGGCGATTCGATCGGCGGACCTGTAGCGCAAACTGAGTGCCGCGTACTGGACGAAAAAGATAATGAAGTTCCACCTGAAGAGATCGGCGAGTTGGTCATGCGGGGACCGCAGATCATGTTGGGTTATTGGAAATCTCCGGATGCTACCGCTGCTGTGCTTCGTGACGGATGGTACTGGTCGGGGGACGTGGTACGCGTCGACGAGCAGGGCCTGTACTACGTGGTCGATCGACGTAAAGAGATGATGAAGTATAAGGGCTTCTCGATTGCGCCGGCAGAGGTCGAAGGCGTTCTGCTGGAACATCCTGCCGTCCGCGACTGTGGCGTTGTCTCACGGGTGGATGACGCGGGTGAAGAGATTCCCTGCGCTTTTGTCGTTTTACGAAACGAATACCTCGAAACTGAGGAGACCTCTGCTAGCCTGCGCGACTTCGTGGCGCAGCGTCTCAGCAGCTACAAGATGCCGCGCGAAATTCATTATGTGCAGAGTATTCCGCGCACGGCCTCTGGCAAAATACTGCGCCGCGACTTGAGAAAACTGTTCTGATGCTAACTGCTTAGCGGCGATTGTCAGTTTGCGGTTCAGGATGAATGAGTACTCGAAATAGGTCGGGAACTTCCTGGCGGAAACGGCTCTCGAGAGCGGTCTGAATGTCGTGCACCCGAGCCAGCGGAAGATCGTCTCTCAGCGTGCAATGCAGCGACAGATACAGACGGCCGGCCACACGCTTGAAGGTCAGATCGTGAGTGTCGATCACTTCGGGAAAGCTTCGGCTGATCCGCTGAATGTGACGTTCGAAGTTTGACGCTTCCACCGGACCATCGCTGGTTTCAATGGTAGCCGGTTCGCTTTCAATGTGCGTCAGAATGCTTGCAAGCTCGGGAATTTCCATGCGCATTTCGCTTTCCAGCCGAGTGACCTGGTCGTGCGCGACCTTGAGCGGCAAACGCTCGTCCAGTTCGACATGCTGCTCGACATGTAACTTTCCATTTACGTCTTGAACGCTGATGTCATGGACATTCAGGTTATTGCGCGTAGCCACCGCACGAATTCGATCAAACAGGCTCTCGCCTTGGCCGGCGCGCGCGACCGCGTTCACCACAACATCGGACTCCGGCAACAATTGGCGCACCGCTGACGCCGCATCATTCGCCACCTGCTCGGACTTCTGAAACGTCACGTTACGCGACATAGCCAGAGAAATATCGGCGAAGTACTTACTGCCTCCGCGGCGGATACGTACACGATCCACAGCCAGAACTCCGTCTACGCGGGAGACCGCACTCATGATCTTGGCGCGAATTCCAGCTGGGGCCCCGTCCAGCAGCGCGTCAATGGTCTCCCGCGCTAGACGCCAACTCACATAAACAACGATGCAGGCCACCACCAGCGCAGCAATGGGATCGGCCTTGGCCAGCCATGGGAGCGCGTAGGCACGTCCCACCAGCACCAGGAGCAGACCGAGAATGACCACACTGCTGGACCAAACATCGGTGCTGAAATGCAGTGCATCGGCCAACAACGCCTGACTGCTGTATTTCGTGGCAACGCGTTGCAGCCGGCGCGATCGCCACACGTCAACGGCGATGGAGATGCCCATCACGACGAATGCCCAAATGCTAGGCTCGATTTCGACCGAATGGAAAAAAAGGCGCTTGGTGGCTTCATAAACAATCCATACGCAGGTCGCGAGAAGAAGCGCAGTTTCCAGAAATGCCGAGAAGTTCTCTACCTTACCGTGGCCATACTGATGGGTAGCATCGGCCGGCCTGTCGGAAACCCGCACCGAGAAATAGGTGACGGCAGCAGCAACCAGATCCAGTCCGGAATGGGCAGCCTCGGACAAGATGCCCAGGCTCCCGGTGGATATCCCCACGGCAATCTTCAACGAGGTGATCGCCACTGCAGCGTAAACGGAGTTCAGTGCCACCGCCTTCTTTTCCGATTCACGCTGGGTGATGTCCGGCGAGTTGGTCATAGTGCGGGTATCTGGCTCCGTAGGCGGTCCGCTTGTCTCAAGGTGGTTGGGCATCCTATGATACGATGCTGTCAAACTTCCGCGCCGCACCTGGCGTCACATTCCCGGAGGAAATACCCTTCATGCAGCACCAGCGAATGGCCGTTCTGTTGATTTCGTGTGTCCTCACTGCTCCCGGATTTGCGCAAACCTCAAGCCCAGACGGTGCAAAACAAACCAACGTTGCGTCCACCAGCAACTCTGCCGCGTCAAACCCCGACGCGGTCGGAATGGACCAACCAGTCATTACTTTGAAAGGTGGATGTGAACCCATCGGCAACCTGGCGCCGGCCAAGGACTGCATCAGCAGCGTGACTCGCGCCCAATTCGAAAAGTTGACGAACGCTTTACAGCCCGGCATGCCGTCCGATACAAAGCGGACGTTTGCCAATAACTATAGCAAGTTGCTGGTCTACGCCGACGCTGCGCGGGCCCTGCACCTGGAAAACAGCACTGATGTCCAGCTGATCATGCAATTTGTATCGAACCAGGTGTTGGCAGAGGCACTGAGACGCCATTACGCGGAAGAATACGCGCATCCCACTGACCAGCAAATTCAGGACTACTATGACCGTAATAAGGCCAAGTACACGGAGGCAACGCTACAGCGAATTATTGTTCCTCACCACCCCTTCTCCGGTGATAAGGCCTCTGCCGAACAGACGGAAGAACAGGCGGCAGCCGAAAAGATAAGGCAACAGTGGATTGTCGGCGGGGACCCAGTCAAGTTGCAGCAGGACGCTTACCAGGTAGCAGGCGTGACCGGAGCAGGCACGCCCGACGTAAATATGGGTGCCCGCAGCCCGGGCAGTTTGCCGGTCAATCAGGATTCGGTGTTTCAACTGAAGGCCGGTGAAGTATCGCAGGTTTACAACGACGCCGCGGCGTCATACATCTACAAGACGGTTGCGGTTCGGGAGATTCCGCTCAGCGAGGTCAAAGACTCGATCGTCAAGACCCTCCAGCAGCAGCTGCTGCAGGACAAACTCGAAGAGATCGGTAAGTCCGCCACGCCTGTCATCAATGAAGGGTACTTTGGGCCCGCCCCGGTTAATGCAGTTCCGACCCCCGGGGGGCGGCCAACGCCGCGCGTGCCACCGCCGATGGGCGGTCCACCAAAGTAGTGCGATGAACCGGTCAAGCTCGACAGTGCTGGTTACGGGAATCTCAGGAAACCTGGGAACGAGGCTTCTTCCCTTACTGTCCGATTTCCGTGTGGTGGGCGTAGATCTGCGCCCACCTGATTCTCCGCACCCGATTGAATTCCACGCCATGAATCTGGGGCATGAGGCTTCGTGCCGCGAACTCACCCAGTTGTTGCGGCAAACGGGGGCTCGTTCGGTAATACACCTGGCTTTCGTTATCGATCCACTGCGTACCGGGATTACCGACGTCGAGCGAATGTGGCAAATCAACGTAGCCGGGACGGCACGGGTTATGGAGGCCATCAGCGTAGTCAACCGGACCGGCGGACAGGTGCGACAGTTCATCTTTCCCAGCAGCGTCTCCGCCTATGGCCCAGAGACGCCGGGGCCCGTCAAGGAAGATTTTCCGCTACGGGCACACACGCTTCCCTATGCGGTGCACAAGCGCGAGAGTGACGAAGTGGTGCGCTATCGTGCGGAGAGCCTGGGCGATTGCCGCACCTACATTCTGCGTCCGCACATCTTCACCGGCGCGAGCATGCAAAACTATTTGGTTGGTGCGCTGCGTGGAACGCCTTTAGGCAAGAGCCCGCGAGCGGCACGCATGCGCGAACAGGGCAAACGCCTTCCCTTAATGCTGCCAGTCGGCAAGAAATATCTACAGCAGAATTTTCAGTTCGTCCATGTTGACGATATGGCGCGACTGCTGGTCTATCTGCTGAATCGGCCCTTCCATGACCCACCGGTGACCATTCTGAATGTGGCAGCTCATGGCGAGCCGCTATCGATTGAGACGTGCGCCCAGATCGCGCAAGCCACGATTCGGCGGGTTCCCAGCCGTGCGGCGTGCCGGATGATCCTGCGAATGCTTTGGAAGTGGGGGGTTTCATCCATTCCGCCTGAAGCGCTGCCCTACATGATCGGGTCGTACACCATGGACACGACGCGACTACAACAGTTCCTCGGCGCTGACTATGCACATGTGATGCGGTATTCGATTGAGGAGGCGTTGCGAGACAGTTTCGTGCGCCCGCATTAGGTCCGTCTTACACCGAGCGCGAATCCGGCGCTACTTTCTTCCCCGGTAGAGTCCCGCAATCCCGAAGGTGTAAGGGCTCCAAGAAACGTCTCTAAAACCTGCTGCCCGCATCCGCTCCAGCATCTCCTCCGGGGCAGGAAAACGCTGCACGGACCTCGGCAGATAGGCATACGGGCCGCTCACACCTGAGATCGCGGTTCCTATGGCGGGCAGCACGCGCCGAAAGTACAACCGGTACACCGATCCGACGATACCTTTCGGTTCGCCGAAGTCGAGGATGCCGATCTCGCCGTCGCTCGCAAGCACGCGATAAATTTCGGCCAGTCCGTGATCGTAATTCGCGAGGTTGCGGAAGCCAAAGGCCGCTGTCACCAGGTCGAATTGGCTACCTCCAAAAGGAAGCTGCAGAGCATCGGCTTCTACCCAACGGACGGGCCTTTCACGCGTCTTCTCCGTCGCCAACACGAGCATTGCATGAGAAAAGTCGGCGCCTAGTAGTGTTGAGGACTTGCCTTTCATTCGTCGTTGCAGCGCGAACGTCATGTCGCCCGTTCCGCAACAGAGATCGAGCACTCGCGCACCGGGCCGCGACAGAACCTGGTCGAATCGACGCGCAGTCTGATTCCACCACAGACGATCGACGTTCATCGACAGCACGTGGTTCAGCAAGTCGTACTTCGGCGCGATCGAGCTGAACATATCGCGCACGGCAGTCGCTGCCGACGCCTCGTCGCTGGCGCCCGTAGGCGCCGCGCCCACGACCCGGCCTTGGGAATCCTTGCTCTCCGGCTGCTGGGCGATGTCTCGTTCGGGTGTACTCATTGCGGTTTGGACAACGTTGCGATTTCTTCGACTGCGGCTGCGACCAAACTCGGCGGAACCGTATTTACCACTTCGACGGTTCCGATCTTGCTCGCCAGGACAAAGTGCGGCACGCCGCCCATGGTCTTCTTGTCAGATTGAAGCAATCGAACGACACGTTTGGGGTTCACACTTACAGGCGGAAGCGATCCGTAAGAGCGAACAAGCGAAACAATACGGTCTGCTGTGACCGGATCCGTGATTCTCATTTCCCTGCCGATGATAGCGGCTGCAACCATGCCCCAACCGACGGCCTCGCCGTGCAGGAAGTGCTTATAGTGGGTCGCCGATTCCAAAGCGTGCCCGACGGTGTGGCCGAAGTTTAGTATTCTTCGCTCGCCGCCCTCGCGCTCGTCTGCGCTTACCACGTCCGCTTTGACTCTGGCGCAGTCGATGATCAAGCGCTCCAGCAGCCCACCGTCGCGTTGAAGCAGGCTGATTCGCTGGAATTCCATCAGTTCAAAGATCTCTGGATTGCGGATCACTCCGTACTTCATCGCTTCGAAAAGACCAGAGCGGTACTCGCGCTCCGGAAGAGTCGTAAGCACCTCTGGATCGGCCAGGACTGCGAGTGGCTGATGAAACGTCCCGATGAGGTTCTTGCCTGCAACCAGATTGACGCCGGTCTTACCGCCGACGGCAGAGTCGACCTGTGCGACCAGTGTCGTCGGAATTTGAATAACTGGAATGCCTCGCATGAAGATCGAGGCCAAGAATCCGCCGACATCGCCCACGACTCCGCCTCCCAGGGCGATTACAACCGAGCGTCGGTCTGCACCAAGCCCCATCATTTTCGCACCGAATTTTTCGACCGTGCCGAGTCTTTTCGCAACCTCTCCATCCGGCATCACCAATACTTCGAACGATCGACCTGACGCGGACAGACCTGTTTTGAGCGCGTCTCCCCATAGCGCCAGAATTGGCTCCGACGAGAGAAGAAACACTTTGCTGTGGGAGGGAATGACTTCTTGCAACACACCCGCTGCCGTGCGTAGCAGGCCACGCTCGACCAACACATCATACGATCGCGAAGAGGTACGAACCGGTATGCGAGTCAAACTTCTAGTGTAACGGAAGCGTGTTCAGCCCACACGAGGCTCCTCGGAATTGCATTTCCGATGCCGGAATTGGCGCTGCTCGGGTGAATCGCGTGCCTCCAGCGCGTGTTACCATCAGCATAAGAAACGCTGAATTTCGGGCGTTTTGTTTGGTCAACGCATGTCCATGAAGGCACTACCGGTTGACACCGACTTTATCGTCGTGGGTGCGGGCATCGCCGGCCTGCGGGCTGCGGTGGAACTCGCGTCAGCCGGACGGGTCTTATGTCTCGCCAAGCGCGAAGTAACCGAATCCAATACCCAGTATGCGCAGGGCGGCATCGCCGCCGCACTGAGCGACGATGACGAAGTCAGCCTGCATCTCGACGACACCCTAAAAGCAGGCGATGGACTTTGCAATCCAGACGCCGCCCGCGTTCTGGTCGAGGAAGGCCCCGCGCGAATTGAGGAATTGATCGAGTGGGGAACGCAGTTTGATCGCGCTGGGGCTAAGATAGCCTTCACCCGCGAAGGCGCGCACAGCCGCAGTCGAGTGCTCCACGCACACGGCGATTCAACTGGCCGAGAGATTGGGCGCGCACTTTACCTCAAGGCCCAGGCGCTGAAGCCAATCGTCTTTCACGAATTCGAGTTCACGACTGAACTAGTGGTGAACGATGGGCAAGTGGTTGGCGCACGGGTACTCGACAATGACGGGCACCTGCACGAAATCCACGCCAGTTCGGTCTTGCTGGCGACTGGTGGCCTAGGACAGGTTTACAGCGAGACTACCAATCCTGCTGTCGCGACCGGAGACGGCGTCGCCATGGCATCTCGTGCGGGCGCCGAAATTAGCGACATGGAGTTCGTGCAATTCCATCCTACGGCGCTATACGTGAAAGGCGCACCTCGTTTCCTGTTGTCCGAAGCGTTGCGAGGCGAAGGTGCGTATCTCCGCAATCTCGAATTGTCGAGGTTCATGCACAAATATCACGAGATGGCAGAGTTAGCGCCACGTGATGTCGTGGCCCGGGCAATTGCCCACGAGTTGGAAGTCACCAAGCGGCCCGATGCCGCTGTTTATCTGGATTTGACCCACCTGAATGCAGACAAGGTCCGCAAACGTTTCCCCACGATCTATGCCACCTGCATGCGATACAACATCGACATTGCGGAAGAGCTAATTCCCATCCGGCCGGCGGCGCATTACTCGATGGGTGGGGTCCGCACTGATCTCGATGGCCGGACCTCAATTCCTGGCCTCTTTGCCGCCGGTGAAGTTGCATGCACAGGCGTGCATGGAGCAAATCGTCTTGCGAGCAATTCGTTGCTGGAAGGTCTGGTTTACGGAACTCGTGCAGCTCGCGCGATGCGTAGCGGGATGCGACCATCCCCGGCATCGACGAAGGTGTTCTCGAAGTCCCCAGCCCCACCTAATGGGAGCAAGGGCGACACGGAGAAGTTAATCCAAAGAGTGCAGTCCATCATGTGGCAAAACGTGGCTGTCGTTCGAGACGGCAAGATCCTACGTCAAGCATTGGCTGAACTGACGACCCTACAGGTCACCGCTCCGAAAGCCACCGACCGGCGCACTCATGAAGCCGCCAACATACTCCAGACCGCAATGCTTATCGCTCGCTCCGCACTGGCACGCGAGGAAAGCCGCGGCGCGCACTATCGTCTGGATTATCCGCTAAAGAACGACCGCAAATTCAGTAAGCACTCCGTGGTGCGGGCCGACTCCATCAGCTTCGAGTGATCCCGCCAAGGTCGTTTGACTCACGCCTTTGCTTCCACCTTCTGCGGGAATATCAGCGACAGTGCCACCGAAACGATCAGCACTCCTGCGACTGTCCCCAGCGCAATCCCGATCGGGATGTGGATGTAGTGGGAAACGATCATCTTGGCGCCGATGAAAATCAGGATGACAGACAAACCATAATGAAGCAGGTGGAACACCTCCATCATTCCGGCCAAGGCAAAATAAAGAGACCGTAGTCCCAGGATCGCGAACACGTTAGATGTGAAAACAATGAACGGCTCGCGAGTGATGGCAAGCACCGCGGGAATTGAGTCAGTCGCGAACAGCAGGTCGGTGGTCTCGATCATCACCAGCACGACCGCCAGAGGCGTGGCGTACCGGATACCGTTACGAAATACGAAGAATTTCTGCCCTTCGTAACCATCGGTCACCCGGAACAGCTTGCGAAACCAGCGCAACACGATGTTGCTGCCGGGATCGATTTTCGCGTCCTGTTGCCGAAACAGCTTAATGCCGCTGTAAATGAGGATTGCGCCAAACACGTAGATCAGCCACGAGAACGCATTCAGCAGCTTGATGCCTGCCAGAATGAATACCCCGCGCATCACCAGCGCCCCTACCACTCCCCAGAACAGCACCTCGTGCTGATATTTTCTGGGCACCGCGAAATACCGGAAGATCACCAGGAACACGAAAAGATTGTCGACACTGAGTGATTCTTCAATCAGGTATCCAGTCACGAACTCCAAGGACAACTCGGAGTTGGGCCGGGTGTACCGTCCTGTCATCACATGTCCGAAGTGATAGATCAACACAGCGAACACGCCGGCCAGCGATATCCATAACACTGTCCAGCCGATGGCTTCGCGGAAGGCGACGACATGCTTACGGCGATGAAACACGCCCAAGTCGAGCGCCAGCATCGCCAGCACAAAAACGTTGAAAAGTATCCAGAAGATCCAGTTGGTCGGCATTGTTTCGAGTCTGAATCCTTCATTCTACTTGTCGCTCCCATAGTGTTCACATTGGCGCGACACCCGCCGCCAAATCTGTCGCACACAACACGATTCGGGGCGCTGGCCATACAATAGCTGAGCGACGATACTCGTTAGCGCGCCACGCTTTGACGGCGCAAATCTCTAGAGTCTGTCATGGAAAGGAAATCACATGGCCCGACAGCCCGGTCTGTACGCCACCTTTAATACTTCAGAAGGCACGATCGTTTGTCGTCTCTTCGAGCAAGAGGCGCCCGTCACGGTGAAGAACTTCGTTGACCTGGCGGAAGGCACTCGCGAGTGGACCGACCCTCGTACCCGCCAGAAGAGCACTTCGCGCCTGTACGACGGCACAGTCTTTCATCGGGTCATTCCCGACTTCATGATCCAGGGCGGCGATCCCGAAGGCACGGGCATGGGCGGACCTGGATACAAGTTTCAGGACGAAACCAAGGGATCTCCCCACAAATTCGATAAGCACGGCAAGTTGGCGATGGCGAACGCCGGGCCAAATACCAATGGCTCGCAATTCTTCATTACTGTCGCACCGACTCCTTGGCTTACGGGGAACCACACCATTTTCGGCGAGGTTATCGAGGGCCAGGACGTCGCTAACAAAATTACCGCACTGCCCCGCAACCGGCAGGACCGTCCCCTCAAGGATGTTGTGTTGAATTCGGTACTGATTGAACGGGTCTAAATCGCCAGAGACTCAGCCCAAAAAAGGCCGCGTTGGCGGCCTTTTCTCTTGTTTCAGCATGCACAAGACGAAGTCTTCGGAGGAGATTCCGAAGCGAAGACGCGGAGCCGGTGAGAGCATAACTTTCGCGTGGCTAGGCGACCAGTTGCTGATGCCGGGCGGCAAGATACTTGCTCTCGCAGTCCGTGGAACAAAAACAAGCCGCGTGGGGATCGCTGGCGCGCTTTTCATCCCACCGGTCGAGCACGAAAATTGTGTTCCTGATATCGGTGCCTGGCTTTTCCATCTCAAATATCACCCGCCACCCTCGGGGCTCATTTTCGCTCTTACCGCATATCTTGCAAAAGAATTCCGTCATGGAAGCCCCCTTTCCGGTTCTCTCGATTGATGTCCTCATGCTAGTCCCGCCTTTCAGTCGATGTCTGTGACTTACGGGCCCGAAAATTACTAGCCTCGCGTCGTATGCCGATGATACGTATCCGGTCGTATATCGGTTCCAATGCCTATTGGTTACTGAGATGGACGAAGCAGTCCCGCCAAGGTCACCTTCTCTTATGCGGTTTCACGTCACCGCGCGTGTATTCTTAAGAATCGGAGTGTCAAATGGCGTTGTGTCACAGTTGCGGACGTGAATATGATGCCGGACCGATCTGTCCCTACTGCGGCGCACAGAGCACGACGATGCCACCCATCACGGCATCGGGGCAATTGATCACACGCCTCTCCGAACGTCCTCAAATCTCAGCGACTCACATCATTGTCGGACTCAACGTGATTGTGTTCGTCGCCATGGTGGTGTCGGGAGCCTCGCCGTTGAGTCCTACCCGCGAGCAACTTTTACACTGGGGAGCCAACTGGGGCCCGTTGTCGCTGGGCTCGCAGCCATGGCGCATGCTGACCTCGAATTATGTCCACATTGGCATCATTCACATCGGTTTCAATATGTGGTGTTTGTGGAACCTGGGACAGTTAGCCGAACGTGTGCTGGGGCGCTTGAATTACGTCGTCCTGTACACCTTCTGCGGCCTTGCAGGAAGCCTAGCAAGTTTGTGGTTCCATCCTATGAGCGTAGGAGCCGGTGCCTCAGGCGCGATCTTCGGCTTGGCGGGCGCTTCCATGGCCGTTTTTTATCTCGGCCATCTGCCCATACCCAAGGCCGCCATTCAGGGCACTATGCGCAGCCTGCTCACCTTTGTCGGCTATAACCTGCTCTTCGGACTGACCCCGGGTATCGACAACTCCGCGCACATTGGCGGGTTGGTGGCTGGCCTCGCCATTGGGGCGGCGCTCTCCAAGCACATTCTTGTCGCGCCTGAAGAGCGACGCACCTGGACGCGCCTGACCTGGATCGTGATGGCAGTTGTGCTGTTCGCCGCCAATGGAGCCATTCGGCGCCATTATCCACAACTCATGCAGTTGGCGGACCCGCAAGTCATCGCTACTCAGCAAGTCCAAAGCGCGCGGCTCGCGTTGCGCCAGCGCCGACCCGACGACGCTATTTCGCAATTACAGCAGGTCATCCAAGAGCAGCCGAACGCGGCAGAACCCCGCTATCTTCTAGGCGAGGCGTACCTGATGCAGCGGCAGGCTGACCCCGCGATCTCCGCCTTCCAGGAAGCGCTGCGGCTGGACCCCGAGTATGGTGAGGCCGCCGCAGGCCTCGGTACCGCCTATCTCGCCAAGGGAATGAAGGTAGAAGCAGAACAGGCATTTAAGAAAGCTGCCGCGTTGGGGTACGACGGCAACTAGCGCATCCTGAGAACCAACCGCAAATCATCTGCAAAGCGACAACGGAGGATCGAATTGAAGAAGTGGATTATTGTGTTCGGCATCGTGCTTGGAGCCGCAACCCTCGTTCTGGGAAAATCGACTAAGTTAGTGGCTAGCTGGAAAAACCCGGAATACTCGGGACCGCACTTTCACCGAATTCTGGTTCTCGGCATGAGCGCAAATCCCGGAGTGCGCGCCGACTTCGAAGACGCTTTGTCGAAACTGGTGACGCGCGACGGACCCGAGGCCATCCCCGGCAACACGATTCTTCTGCGTCCGGAAGGGACCCACCTCGATTTGAACTACCTCAAGACTCAGATCAAGGATTTCAAAATCGACGCGGTCATCGTATCGAGGCTGATAAAAGTCGAGACCACTACCACCTACATCCCCGGTCAGGCGTATGTCGCTCCCTACCCCTATTACCGGTCATTTTATGGATATTACGGTGCCGTGTACCCCGTAGTTTATTCGCCTGACTATCTTCGCCAGGACAAGACGGTCCGCGTTGAAACCAATGTTTACGCTACCAGCACGCCCGACAGTGACCTGGTCTGGACGGGAGTGAGCGACACATTCAATCCCTCCTCCGCAGACAAGGCGATCGATAGCCTATCTAAACTGCTCGTCAAGGAACTGCAGAAGGAATCGGTACTATAGCTCGCTTTCGCCGTAAACGAGAGAATCCCGCCTTCGCAGGCGGGATTCTCTCAACAACTCGCAACAACCAACCCTGAACTAAACGCCGACGACTCCGACCAATTCCTTCACCGAATCTGCGCTCTTCTGCAACGCGGCCTGTTCGTCAGCAGTAAGCTTGATCTGGATGATCTCTTCGATGCCCGCCGAACCCAACTTGCAGGGCACGCCGACATAGAGTCCGTTGATACCATACTCGCCTTCGAGGTACGCGGCGCAAGGCAGAATCTTCTTCTTGTCCTTCAGAATGGCTTCGACCATTTCCGTCGCTGCCGCCGACGGCGCATAGTAGGCGCTGCCTGTCTTCAGATATTTCACGATCTCGGCTCCGCCGTCGCGCGTGCGCTGGACCAGTTGCTCCAAGCGCGCGGCCTCGATCAGTTCTGTAATCGGAATTCCAGCCACGGTAGAATAGCGGCTCAGCGGAACCATGGTGTCTCCATGTCCGCCCAGCACGAACGCCGTCACGTTTTCCACCGAGACTTTCAACTCTTGCGCGATGAACGCACGGAAGCGTGCCGAATCCAGTACGCCAGCCATGCCGATTACCCGGTTGCGCGAAAATCCGCTGAGCTTGTACGCCGCTTGCGCCATCGCGTCCAAGGGGTTCGACACGATGATAAGGATGCAGTTGGGCGAATATTGCACCACCTTGCCCACAACATCGCTCATGATCTTGTAGTTGGTGTTCAGTAGGTCATCCCGGCTCATGCCGGGCTTACGGGGAATGCCGGCAGTGATGACGACGATGTCTGAGTTTGCCGTGTCGGCATAATCATTTGTACCGAACACAAATGAATCGCGCTTCTCGATGGGCATGGCTTCCAGCAGATCCAACCCTTTGCCCTGGGGCACGCCCTCGACGATGTCAATCAGGACGACGTCGCAGAGTTCCTTGGCCGCCATCCAATGCGCCGCAGTGGCGCCCACGTTTCCCGATCCCACAACCGTAACTTTTTTACGCATAATTCCTCACTTCGTAAATTATTTATTTGCTTAACCTTGCCGAACCAATATAAAGCTACCGATTAGATAATAGTTACTCGGCAGCCAACTCAGCGATGGGCTCCATGTTGTGAATCATGTGCATGGCAAATTCGCTGGTTTTCACCTTGGTCGCGCCCTCCAGCATGCGTTCGAAGTCGTACGTGACCTTCTTCTGCAGGATCGTGTGCTCCATCGATCCCTCGATAAGTCGCGCCGCTTCGTGCCAACCCATGAAGTCGAACATCATGACGCCCGACAGAATGACCGAGCCAGGATTGATGACATCTTTGTCGGCGTACTTCGGAGCTGTGCCGTGCGTCGCCTCGAAGATCGCGTGTTGGTCGCCGATGTTCGCACCCGGCGCAATGCCCAGTCCGCCAACCTGTGCTGCCGCGGCATCCGAAATGTAGTCGCCATTCAGGTTCGGAGTCGCCAGCACCGCATACTCGTCCGGACGGGTCACGATCTGCTGAAAAATGCTGTCAGCGATGCGATCGTTGACCATCAGCTTCTTCTTCCACGCGCCCTTCCCATGCGTCGCGTAAATGGTTTCCATCACACCCTTCACTTCCGCCGAAAGCGCGTCGCGGAAGTCCTGAGGAGCAAATTCGAGGCCGGGCTCGACCATCTTGGCGTTTTCTTCGATGGTTAGACTCGGGTTCTTGTCCTTATTGTCGATGATCCAGCTTTCGCGCTCGGTTACTACGTCGTTGCGAAATTCCTGGGTAGCAACTTCGTATCCCCACTCGCGGAATGCGCCCTCGGTGAACTTCTGGATGTTGCCCTTGTGAACGATCGTGACTGACTTCTTGCCGTTCTCCAGGGCGTATTTGATGGCCATGCGAACCAGTCGCTTGGTTCCGGTGATGGAGATGGGTTTGATGCCGACTCCCGAATCCTCTCGCACGCGCTTGTTCGTTCCCGCCAGCATCTCATTATTCAAGAAGTCGATCAGCTTCTTGGTCTGAGGTGTTCCCTCTTTCCACTCGATGCCGGCATAGACGTCTTCCGTGTTCTCGCGGTACAGCACGATGTTCATGCGTTCAGGGTTCTTCACCGGCGAGGGAATGCCCTTGTAATACTTCACCGGCCGGACGCAGGCGTACAAGTCGAGAATCTGCCGCAGCGCCACGTTCAGCGAACGAATGCCGCCGCCCACCGGGGTCGTGAGAGGTCCCTTGATGCCTACACGCAGTTCGCGAAAGGCCGCCACGGTATCATCCGGCAGCCACGTCTTAAACCGGCTCATCGCTTTTTCGCCGGCGAACACTTCATACCACGCCACCCGGCGCTTTCCGCCGTAGGCCTTCTCGACCGCGGCATCGAATACCCGCACGGAGGCCTTCCAGATGTCGCGGCCCGTCCCATCGCCTTCGATGAAGGGGATAATCGGGTTGTCAGGAAAGACGAACTTACCATCTTCAAATGTGATTTTGGACCCACTGGTGGGTAAAGGAATGCCATTGTACGAAGTTGCCACTAGACACCTCAGGAATAGGGGTCGGGAATGAAGACCCGGAGTATAAGATTTCGCTGTATCGGGTCAGTCGCAGAGTCCCGGCGGTGAATGCAGAACTACTCACCCAAGCCTCACATCATGGCCTCGGCGCGCGCTCACCTTCCGCACTGCCTCAGCCTGCCAAGAGGGGATGACCGGGCTTTCCCGAACCTTCTAAGTTATCACCCGCCATGGAAGCCATTCAATCAAAAAGGGTACTTGAGGTAGATCTCCCGCGTTCGGCGTACCACCCGCGCCACCTTGTCGCCCAAACCCACCGTCTCCCCGTCTTGGAGAGACGATGCCATAAGCTTTTCGATCCAAGTCTTAGCGTGTGGCGCTCGCGGTATCCACTTCCCTGAGCGTCCGGTGACTGACCTGACGTTATGCTCCAAGAATCGCAGGAATCGTGCATTTTCAGCCAATTCCTTCGCATCTCCCGCATCAAGCCAGCCTTGCGATCCAGCTAGATTGGCGCGCTCCGACAAATTACCGCAGCCCCATATCCCATGTTTGGCCTGCAATCTTCCCGTGAGGTAGTCGATGTCGTACGTCCCTCCGGCGCCAGTTTTCAGGTTCGGATGCGAGTCGGTCTCTTCCAGTCGCCGCCGCATTTCGTGCAGGTCGCGTTCGAAGCCCGCATGACCCGCCACGGCCGCGATGCCATCGTGCGCAGCTTCCAATGCTCTTTCGGCCACCCGTGTGTCTCCTGCGACGTATCGCAAGCGCAAATACGTAATGGCCTCCCAAGCTCGAGCGTCGCGCGCGAAGTATCGCGCCAGTTGCGCTGGCGTCGTCACCAGATCGCCTTCACGCCCTCCCGGTCGCAGTCGCGCATCGACCAGAAACAATGTCCCTTCGCGTGTGTACGCGGTAAGGGCTTCCATGACGCGCTCCGCCGGCTTGCTGGCCTGTTCTCTGTCGGTTGAATCTTCCGTCACAAATAAAAGGTCGGCATCTGATAGCACATCAAACTCGCGGCTGCCCAACCGTCCCAAGGCCATCACGGCGAATCCGGCCGGGGGATCGGCAACCGCGAGCGCATATTGAATGGCCTGGTCAGCGACGCTGCTGTTTTCGGACAGCGTTTCGTAAACGCCTCGCGGCTGATAAAAGTCACGCGCGTTAGCCAAAAAGAGCGCATGGCGAAATTGCTGACGGAACAGCGAGTCCGTATCCGTGCGACTAATCTCGCTTTTCGCCAGGTACGACAGGACCGGATCATTTATTTCGGCGTCTCGCCGGTTGGCCGCCGGAAACAATCTGTCCTGTTCCGAAGCCTGATGTTCGTTGAGCCCATCGAGTAGCGTGACGTCCGCTGGATGACGCATCAGGATATTGGTCAGATAATCGCTGCACTCGAAAATCGCGAGCGCCCTTTCGACTGCCCGGGGAGCGCGGATTACAGCCCCGTAGCGTTCCGAACTGGTTGTTGCCGAGCTCAAAAAACGGTCGACATTTCTACGTGCATGTAGCGACAAATCGGCTCGAACAACAGCCGTAAGTACCTGGGGCGAGTCGATCGCCAGCCGCTGCATGATCTGGCTGTGGGAATAATCTGCCGACGTCGGAACTTGCGATTGCAACCACAGGTTACCCTGAGCGTCGATAAACTCCTGGCTCTGTTCCTGATAAACGACGCGACCGTAGATTTCCGCGACCGCCGCCATTTTCGCCTGGAGTTGCGATTCAAATTCATCCGGCAACTGGGCTCCCACTTCAACCCGGCTCATGCACTTGGCTAAAACTGACAGTTCCGTCGGGTCGGTCGGAAGTTGATGGTTCTGCCGCCCTTGTCGCAGCTGCAATCGGTGTTCGAGATGCCGGAGGTACTCATATGCCTTGTTCAGGCTGTGAAAGTCTTTCCCGCTGATGTGCTGCTTGTCGTGAAGCTTTTGTAGCGCAGACAGTGTTCCGCGGGAGCGCAACCATCGTTCCTCTCCTCCGTACACTCTCTGGAGGCATTGCACCAGAAACTCAATATCACGAATACCACCCCGGTCGAGTTTCACGTTGATCGTCCTTCTTGCAGAACGACCAGAACTCTGGCGTGTGCCTCGCCTGTCAATTCGTTCCCTTGCCTGGAGGGCGGTTTTGACCGCTGCGAAGTTCACGGTCGGACGATAGACGTAGGGTGCTACCGAACGAATGAACTCGCGAGCAAGGTTCACATCGCCTGCCGAGTGACGCGCCTTTATCATGGCTTGCAATTCCCAGTCCTGAGCAACTTCCGAGTAGTACTGGATCGCCCGCGGGAGCGCTACCGCCAGTTCGCCTTCGTGCCCCTCAGGACGCAGGCGCAGGTCGATGCGCATGACCTGCCCTTCCCGGGTCCGCCGGCTTAGTAATTCTGTAATGTCCTGTGCCAGAAGAATGTGGTATTCGCGGTTTGATATGGACGCCCCTGTCGTCTCAACTCCGCCGTCGTAGAGAAACAGCAGATCGACGTCCGAGTTGTAATTCAGTTCGTTGCCGCCAAGTTTTCCGAGCGACAACACAGAAAACCTCGACTCTCGCACCCGCCCCTCATCATCTCCCCATCGCGGGATGCCATGGACATTCCGTAACTTTGCGTGGGCCGCTGACAGAGCCTGTTCGATGAGCGCATCGGCTAATGCCGAGATCTCTTCCGTGGTTTCCGCCAATTTGGCGATGCCCAGCACATCGCGCAGCAGAATCCGCACGTATTCCCGCTTTCGGAAACGAGCTAACGATATCGCCAAATCACTACCCGGAGAACTTGCATGTAGCCGAGCGAATTCTTCGCTGAAACCCTCCTTCGAATAAGAGCGCTCCAAGCCTTCGCTGCCAAGTCTTCGAAGCAAGTCATTGTTCTGCAGGAGAGTTTCGCCGAGCCATGCGCTGTGTCCGAAGACAGCGACCGCGTAACGCAGCAAACTCGGTTGTCCGGCGATCGAACTGGCCCAATTCTCCGGCCCCGACTCAAGCAGGCGTTCCAGCATCACCACCGTAGAGTCTGGATCAGGAGATTCGCCAAGCAAGCGACAGACTGCGGCAAACGTCTCCGGCGTCAGGCGTTCGCAAATCCGCGCCAGATGCCTCGCACCCGTGTTGCGCTCCCGGAACTCGACTCTGTGTAGAGGTTCAACCATGTCGAATTGCGCCACTTCGGAATAGGCTTAAGGAAGATAATGCAGTGGACTTGTTGCCACCATAGCACGCGGTGCGCCCGTCCTGTTGTCAGCAGATGTTCTTTCGTTGACTTCGCAGACGCCGCCAATTAGTTTCGCTGGGTGCAATTCCTGGAAGCGCTCTTCCGCTTTGAACAACACGGCACAACGCCCGCGCGCGAGGTGCTGGCCGGAGTTACGACGTTCACCACCATGTCTTACATTGTGGTGGTAAATCCGGCCATCCTTTCGGCTGCAGGAATACCTGAAGGCCCGTCCTTCGTCGCAACTATTCTGGTTGCAGTCGCCGGCTGTTATCTCATGGCGTTTTACGCCAATCGGCCGTTCGCCATTGCACCGTATATGGGCGAAAACGCCTTCATCGCATTTACCGTCTGCAAGATGCTGGGATTTGCCTGGCAGACCGCTTTGGCGGCAATTTTTGTCGCGGGGATCCTCTTCATTCTGATGACCGTGTTTCGCTTGCGTCAGTGGATCGTTGACGGTGTTCCCACTACGTTGCGCCACAGTTTTGCCGTAGGGATCGGCTTATTCCTTACCTTCATCGGTCTGAACGAAACTGGGTTGGTGGCTCTGGGCGTACCGGGAGCTCCTGTCCAGGCGGGGCACCTGACGTCGCATCCTGCTCTTGTCGCAATGTTTGGATTCGTACTGCTGGCCATCCTCACTATCCGAAAGGTTCCCGGCGCGATTCTGATCGGCATCATCGTCACTGCGCTTGTCGCTTTCGCCGTAGGGACTGCCTCTCCGCCAAAACATCTGGTCAGCCTCCCGCCGAGCGTTAGTCCGATCCTGTGGCAGCTCGATTTTCGTGGGGCGCTCACCTGGCGGGCGTTTCCGGTGGTGTTGACCATCTTCATCATGGCCTTTGTTGACACCATGGGCACTCTCATCGGTCTGTCGGCACGAGCCGGATTTCTCGACGAAAACGGCCAATTGCCCCAGATCGAGCGGCCCATGCTCGTTGACGCCATTACGACCAGCTTATCGCCTGCTCTCGGAACCACGACGGCTGGCGCGTTCGTCGAGTCCGCCACGGGTATCGAAGCCGGAGGCCGTACCGGATTCACGGTATTCGTTACCGGGACTTGTTTCTTGCTGACCCTATTCTTCGCGCCGTTCGTCGCCGCGATTCCCGCGCAGGCTTACGGGCCAGCGCTAATCATCGTCGGACTATTCATGCTGTCGGCTATTTCCCGCATCAACGTCACCGACTACTCCGAATCAATACCAGCCTTTGTGGTGGTCGTGCTTATGGCTTTCACCTTCAACATTGCAATTGGAATATCGGCGGGGTTCGTCCTATACCCGATTTGCAAAGTGGTGGCGGGACAATTCCACCAACTGAAGCCCGGCCTCTGGGTTCTCAGTGGGCTCTCGCTGCTCTTTTTTATCTTTTATCCATACAGTTGAGGCTAGGAAGAAGTCGCGATCGGCAGGTCAAAGGGATACTGTTGATGGAATTGGTGGGCCCGGAGGGATTCGAACCCCCAACCAAGGGATTATGAGTCCCCTGCTCTAACCGTTGAGCTACAGGCCCGCCGGTGACTTACAGACGACTCGCACCAGCGGTGCGAATTCTGGTGCTAGTTGCTGCAACCGATGGATCGACTATAGAGCGATCCAACTTCTGCAGTGTATTCGAGTCGTCCGTACTTTAGCCACCGCTTCCGGCGATCTTGGGTACTGTCCCCTTCACTTTGCTACTCCACGAAACACTCGTTTTCCCGACAGCTTCTGACTGGAACCAGGAGCCGATACGCATACCGACAAGCCGCCCGAATCGACTTGTGCCCCACAGTGTGGAAACCCGAACAGCAGGTTCTACTTGGTTCCCAAATTATCGCTGCCACGGATAAATGCCGCGACGTTGGTGTGTATTTCTTTCAGCGAGGGTTCGTGGGCGTAGACCATGTGTCCGGATTCGTAAAACTTGAATTCGATATTTTTCTGCAGACTCGGCGGAATCGGCAGGTGCTGCATCTCATAGACGCCTTCATAGAACGGGGTCGCGAGATCGAAATACCCGGCGTTCAGAAGGACTTTGAGTTGCGGGTTGTATTTCATGGCGATGGCGAGGTCGGGCATCACGTTGGTCGCGCCCGGAAAGGCGAACGGCACGCCCGGGAGCTGGTGGGCAAAACTCCACCACTTGAATACGTTAATTTCCGGCTTGTATTCCTTGTTCTCGCCGTACTTCAGATCTTTTCGCACGTAGTCGTTGAAGGCGGAAACATACGCGGAAGAAATTGCCGCTGACTGCGGATCGTACTCCGCCTCTTTGCTGAGCGGATCGAAGGTTGGTCCGGAGAAGCGGGTGTCGAGGCGGCCGGTGGTGAGATCGCTTTCGTCCTGCAGGTTCTTGGAGAATTCTCCGCCGTTGATGCGCAGGTTGGCTTTCAAGATGTATGCAACCGGAAGGCCGGTGTAGTCATGAAGCTTGGCGGCGACGGCCTGGCGTTGGTCGGGTGGAAGCGACGAGCCGGCCAAAAGCGCCACAGCGTAATCGTTCATGGCGAAATGCTCGACTTCGGTGAGGAGGGCCGCGAGGTCGGGGTACGAGCCTGAAAGTTTATGGTGATACCAAGCGGTGGCGGCGTAAGTCGGTAGGTTGAGTTGGTAGGCCACATCGACGCCGGGATTGATATCAGGAAGATCTGAGTCGAGCGAGAAGTTCAAGATCTGCGACAGAAGGATCACGCCGTTGAAGTCGACATCGCGTTCGGTTTCGAGAATATTACTGAGGACCGCGGACCGCGTGGTGCCGTAGCTTTCGCCGAACAGATACTTGGGCGAATTCCAGCGTCCATACTTGGCGAGAAATTGGGAGATGAAATCGCTAAAGGCCCAGGCATCCTGATCGACACCGTAGAACGCTTTCTCCTTGTCCTTGCCGGCGATGCGGCTAAAGCCGGTGCCGGGCGCGTCCACAAAAACGAGATCGGTCACGTCGAGCAGGCTGTATTCGTTGTTGACCACGGAATAGGGCGCGGCGGGAGTGTGAGTGTCGTCGGCGGTGACGACACGCCTCGGCCCGAACGCTCCCATGTGAAGCCATACGGTGGAGGAGCCCGGTCCGCCGTTGTAAAGGAAAGTGACCGGACGCGGCGCGCCTTTGTTGTCGGACTTGAAGTAGGCCACGTAGAACATACTGGCTTCGGCAGGCTTGCTCTTGTCATCTTTGTCGGCGTTCTGCGGAACGTCGTCCCAACCTTTGGGATGCACGACGAGCGTGCCGGCGAAGGCGTCGTAATTAATGACATTGCCGCCAACGGTGACCGTTCCCTTGCTGGCCTGCTGCTCGGGTTTAAATTCTTCGGGCTTGGCCTCGGGCTTCGCGGGCTCGGACTTGGATGGCTCGGGCTTGGCTTTTGGCGTTTCCTGCTTTTCCTGGGCGAGAACCGTGGTGAACGGAAGCACGAAGATCGCGATAGCAAGAAAGGCGAGCTGCAGCCAGGTGATCCGGAAGATATTGGTGCTCATCGAGCGTTTCTCCAATGGGCGGAAATGGACTCGGATTATTTCTTGGGGCGAGAGTCAATTTATCACGTTCCTGGAAACGGCGAGTCGGCGAATTGAGCTCGCCTCGCGCTTCTGATGCAACTGAAAGCAGCCCCGCGAAGTTCACACCAGTTGGGCCGATCCAAAGCATCCGCGTTATTGCCAACCTCCGCCCAGAGCCTGATAAAGCTGGACGAGAGCAATCAGTTCGTTTCCTTGGGCCATTGAAGACGTACAACTGCCGCTATCTCTACCTCGCGATTTGGGAGCGTCCTCAAGATCAGTGAGGACGGACTGATCTCGTTCTTTCAAAACGGTAAATGCGTCTGGGACATATAGACCTCTTGGGTGAAGACCGAAAGCCCCAAGCTTAGTTTTGCAAAAGTGGGCCAGTCGCGGGAAGTAACGATTATGGCGGAGTCATCGCCGAGCGCGCTTCGCAAAAACACCGTCAAGCTAATTGTTCACTCCGGCGACGGCGGTTTAGAACTCCCTTGCGACTCCATGCGCTTGAACACGCTGCACGACCCCCCGGGCAGCAGAGTACCTTTCATAAGGGCGAACTTACTCTCCATCGAGCACATCATCGAATCGAGCAGGTTTTTTTGCGCCTCGTCGGAGGAAACTCCACGCGATTCCTTGTAGTACGCGATCGCCAGTGCGTTGTTGGCATACGATAGCGCGTAGTACACGGCCATGTCCGCGTCGGTTTGCACGTGGACCGTCGACAGCGACAGTTGGTGGTCAATATCATCGAACCTGGGACCAAGCGGGACCTTTTCCTTTTTCAGTACCACCGCCCGCAGGCTCTCGATCTCGTCAGGCACGCGCGCTACGTCGCTGCGAAACTGTTCGGAGAAATGTTCGCCTTCCACCAAAGGGGTGGCCTTCTCGCAGTTGCAGGTTGGCTGGTCAGCCCGAATAAGCAAGCCGGCCTCTTCGGAATGCACCGTGGCGCCGAGCGCTTCAGAGAGTGCTGAGGCGTCCACATAGCTAATGCCGTCTTTGACGATTATCTTGTTTGCTGGCAATGGTTTGCCGTTCACGAATACGTGCTTTCGTGAGGCCGATGGCGACTCATGAGCTCGCGGCTGCTGTTGTGACATTCCAGGACTGGCGAGCGCGAGCGACGCCACACCCAGTATTATTCCCCGTTTCACTTTGCACCTCGTGGGGCGACACATGGACATCGAAGGCTTTCCAAGAGATTTCGCTGCAACTGCAGGATAGCAAGGAACTCCCGTCGCTTAGATCACATACGCAATCCGCCATGACTAAATCAACCTCCAAGAAGTTGTATCCGCTACTGGCCGGGGCTACAGATTTCAAGAGAGTGGTGGCCGAAGGCCGTGGCGTGGGGCAGGTATATCAATAACTTGCGCAGTGAGGTCGATGGAACTGCAATTGCATTATCCATTGCAAGTCGGGTTGTGGCGCATGTAACATTGCCGCTTTTTCAAAGACGGCATGCCTGCTCGGAAGGTTAGGAGTTACTCCAACCATCCTGCGTGGGGCTCGGAAAAAGGGGTTGCTTCATGGGGTCCGAGCCTCACGAGCGGCATCCAGAATTCCCTCCTTATAACATTTGTTATAACCCTGTTTTTGGCTTACTTTCTCCTCACTTCTGAGTTTTCTTCGGCGAAAATTTAGCGAAAATAGCCTGCCTGCCCGTCGTGAGCTGGCAGAAGGAGCAACTCGCTCATTACGCGCCCGAACAGGGGGGCTGAAAAAGTCTCTTCTTAAAAAATGCAAAGGGACACGGCGGCTGAAGCCGTTTCTATTTTTGAACGCAGTGCGGCACGACTGAAGTCATGCCCTGATACGAAACTGTCGCGAAGGCCAATTTTGAGCAGCCGGTGAAGGCCAAGCGCTTGCGCCCGACGATGGAAGCAGCCCGATGTGTGCGGCCAACGCTTTGCTCCACTGTTCGGCGGTGCAGAACAATTTGGGCATCCTCATTTGTGAAGCGAAAAAAAATGGGGAGCCCGAAGGCCCCCCGAGTACGACAAGCTGTTTCAGCGAATTAGAAGTTGTACTTCACAACCAGGATCAACTGGCGCGGGTGGTTCGAGAAGACCTGATTCCACTGCTGGAACGTTGGACTAGGATTCGTTCCGTCCACAGAAGGGATCAGTGTATTTCGAATCGCACCGTTGGTTTGCCCGAAGGACTCGACATCGCTGATCACACCCGGCACGTACTGCGCATGGTTGAACAGGTTAAACGCCGTGACGGAGAACGAAACGGACTGGCGTTCGGTGATGTTGATGCGCTTCAGGGCCGAGAGGTCCCAGTTGTTTTCCCACGGTGTAGCTATGGTGTTGCGTCCCACGGTCGTGAACGCGCCGGAACCAGCCGTGATGTACTGTGCCGTCGGATCATTCGCCACGTAAGCGACGGTCTGCCCATACGAGTTCGTCAACCCGGTCACGCCCGACGCGGCACCCGAGACACCGGCGGGATTGTAGATACAACGGTCGCCAGTCGAGTCGCCGTTCCGGTTGGCGTCAACTGCACTCTGGCAGCTCCCAAACTCTGGGGCCTGCAGGGTGTAAACCGGCGAGAACTGCCAGTTGCCGACGACGTTTTTCATCAGCCAGTTGTCACTATGCTTGAAGTACGGGATGTCCCATACCGCAAACGCCGTGAAACGCTGGCTGTGATTGAGAGCAGAAATGCTCATGTCGCAGTTAAAGCACTGAAAGTCCTGCGGACGACGGGGCGTAAGCACGGTTGAGAAAACATCAGCCGTCGAGTTGTCGAGCAGTTTGCTCCAGGTATAAGCCACCTGGAACTGCAGGCCGTTGGTGAAGGTGCGTTGCAGTTGCACGTTCAGTCCGTTGTACCTCGACTGACCCCAAGGTTGGAAGGAAGTGATGTTACTGTTGAATCCAGCGTTGGCGTAGGCAGGTACGAAACTACCGTAATTCGCCAGCGAATATGCACAGCCAGGATGATTACAAGCGGCCTGGCTGGTGGTCGTGTATGGGAGGCTGTTTAACGTAGCCTGACTCGGTGCAGACAAATAAGTTGGCAGGTAGGCCCAAGGCTGTACTTCTCCCTGGCGGTTCAGACGGGTCTGGACCGGCAGATCTATTCCGTGGCTCCCCACATAGCGGACTTCCAAGGTGTATACCCTGCCGAACTGACGCTGAATGCCTGCCGTCCAGCTTTCGGAGTAGGGCAGCGTTTGGTTGGGAATATAGGCGCCGGTCGCAGCGCGTGCTGCCGCCGGATCGGTGATCGCCCCGAGAACCGACGGCAGACCCCCACTGGCCAAAAATTTGTTAGGTGACCAATAACAGCCTGGGGTCGGGGTGTACGTGGAGAGGGTGCTGGTATCGCAAGTCTGCGACACTTGCGGCGGCAGCGAGAGAATGCCCAGGTTGTCATAGAGGACGTCGCTGGAAATCGCGTATCCCGCGCGCACGACCGTCTCGGAATTGGGCGACCAGGCAATACCTAAGCGCGGCAGGAAATTCGTCTTGTCTGCCGTGGGCGCGGTAAAGTTGATGAGCCCAGGCACGCTCGAAATCGCGTTCAGGGCTTGCAATTGAGTGCCCTGTGGCTCGCCTGTGTACTCGTATCGCAGGCCAAGATCCAACGTGACGGTGGGACTGATGCGCCACGAATCGTTGGCATACCAGTAAACCGCCTTCTTGTTGCCGTAGTACACCACGTTGCCGGCGGAACGCTCGCCGAGGGGATCGGAAGCGTTTAAGCCGGGGGCGTAGTCGTTCAGGTAATCAGAGGTGAAAGCCCACTCATAGTCGCCGCGCACGCGCTGAGTAAACGTCTGCGGGCTGATATACCAGCGAAATTCACCGCCAAACCGGAAGTTGTGCTTCCCCTTCACCCAGCTGACGTTGTCCACGAAGGAGTAGGTGTTCTGAATGGTCTCCTGGGGAGCGTTGGGATCCGGCCCTAGCTGAACTGAGTTGAGGTCAGTAAACACCAGTTGCGGAAATACGCCGCCGAGACCGGGGAAGGTCTGCGAGCCGGTCGGGGTAACGTTGGCGAAGCGGTTAAATCCGAAACGGAACTCGTTGTTTACGCTGGTACCGAAGTTGTGATACTCGGCCAGCGTCGCCAGCCAGTAGGTTGTTGGGAGCGTATCCCAGAACGTCGGCAATTGGGCAGAGGTATCGAATCCAGTGTTCTTGGTGTAAGCCAAACGGCCGCGCAGCGAGTCGTTCTGTCCGATGACCCAATCGAAAGAGTTTGCGGTATTCAGGTAGTTCTGGTAACTCGGCCCGCTGAAGCCGATGTCGCCGGTCGGGATGTTGACCGCTTGCGTGGCGAAGTTGGGGTTTGGGCTACCGTTGGGCAAAAACGACGGGGTTCCCGCCGCAACCTGGATCGATGGTGCACATACGTTTGCGGCACCCGTGGCGGCCGGAAGGTATTTCTGCAATTGCTGGAGATTGACGCCATTGGGGAACATGCTGCCCAGCGTCGCATAACCAGCGGCCGTCGGCGCGCACGCGGTTGACGAGCTGCCGACCTGGCCAATCGTGTTGTACTCCCAGTCGGTGAAGAAGAACAACTTATTCTTGATAATCGGGCCGCCGAAATTGCCGCCGTAGCGGTTGTTATCGTAGCGCGGGTTCGACACATTCGTATAACCCTGCGACTGAGCGTATTGCGAGTCAACCGCGTTCAGATCACGGTTCTGGAAGTACTCGTACGCCGTGCCATGAAACTGATTGGTGCCGCTCTTGATGGTCTGGTTGAACTGGCCGCCCGAAGAATGACCGAACTCAGCCGAGAACTGGTTCTGCATCACGGTGAAACTGCCAACCGCGTCCTGAGGAACCTGGATGAGCGGGCCAGTCACGGAAAGGCTGTTGTTGTCGACGCCTTCAATCGTGAAGTTGTTATTGCGGGGCCGGTTTCCGCCCACTGCCGGGCCCGAACCTGCACCGAGACCCCCGGAGCTGGCCACGCCCGCATTCAACAGCGACAAGTTCAGAACGCCGCTGACACCAGCGGATATTGGAACGTCGGAAGCGTCCTTGGCGGTGAAGGTCGTAGAAATGGTGGGCGTCGTGGCGTCAAGGGTTGCACCCTCTTCGCTGACCTCAACCGTAGTGGCGGTCCCGGCCGGGAAGACCGTGACATCAACCGTCGCCTTCTTGTTCAGTTCGACGTTGACGCCCTCCGCTTTTCCTGTTAAGCCAGACGAAGATGCCTCTAAGGTGTACGTGCCGGCGGGCAGGTTGACAAAGTGATACTCGCCCTGCCCGTTCGAGTGTTGGGTGGCCTTAGCATTGGTACCCGTGTTCGTCGCAGTGATTTCTGCGTTCGGCACCAAGGCGCCAGTAGAATCTTTGATGACCCCAATGAGGTCGCCGCTGATCGCCTGGCCAAAAGCCCAAGTCGATAAGAGCAGCAGGATACCGATCAAGGAGATTCGAACTAATGTGCTTCTCTTCATTGCTCTCTCCGCTTCGCTGATTGATTGAAAATGACCCGGCTAAGCCGACACATCGACTTTGCCCCACTCTGCAAGAGCACGAAGGTGGCCATTCAATTAACAAATATTCACAATTGTTTTCAATGGTTTACAGCTGGTGTAGAAGTATTACTTTCTATATTTGGTAGTGGTTATATCCCGGCTATTCTGTTTTTCATAGGTTGGCGAGGGCGGACGGCAGGGCGAAGCCGCCAGAGCGCAGGCGACCCGACGCCTCGACAGTTTCCTAAGGACAAATATATCGCCAGGCAAGGATATTCAATGAGTACATTGAATTGAAAGGAAGGCGCGGCGGACTATGGCTGCCCGCCGCAATCAAAGAAGTTTACTGCGGCTTGCCCAAAGCGAGCGTAATGAGGGTCTTCTGCTCGAGTTCGTGGGCCTTGTGCGAACCGGTCGCTGGGGTGGCGTTGGCCGCACGCTTGATGGTCCGCAGTTTCGGTCCCACGATCCGCTTCAGGCGGGGAACGACGAACGACAGCGCTCCCATGTTGGCCGGCTCTTCCTGTACCCAGATGAATTCGGTCGCATTGGTGTAGCGGGCGAGGGTTTGCTTGAGTTCGTCTTCGGGGAAGGGGTACATCTGCTCGAGCATGACAATGGCTGGCCCTGAGCGCTTGAGATTGCGGCGCTCCATGCGAAGCTCGTGACCGATCTTGCCGCTGCAGAGCAACACGCGCCTGGCGTCGAGTGCGGTCTCGTCGGGAAGTACGGCGCGAAAACGCGGGAGCTCGAGGTCAGTGAGCGGCGACAAGGCCTCGGGATGGCGGAGCATGCTCTTTGGAGTGAATACGATGAGCGGCGTGCGCCACTTGCGCATCGCCTGACGCCGTAGGAGATGGAAATATTGCGCCGCAGTGGAAGGCTGGGCGACCTGCATGTTGTCGCGGGCGCAAAGCTGAAGGTAACGCTCGATGCGGGCGGACGAATGCTCGGGGCCTTGGCCCTCGTGGCCATGCGGTAACAAAAGTACGAGGCCGGTCAGCAGGTCCCACTTGTCTTCTCCGGCCACGATGAACTGGTCGATGATGATTTGTGCGCCGTTGGCGAAGTCGCCGAACTGCGCTTCCCACATCACCAGCGCCTCGGGAAAGTCGCGAGAGAAGCCGTACTCAAACCCCATCACGGCGGCTTCTGACAGTTCGGAGTTGTAAATTTCGACGCGCGCCTGTCCCGGAGCAAGGTGGCAGAGCGGAACATATTCCTTCTCGTCGATGATGTCGATGAGCACCGAATGCCGCTGGTTGAAGGTGCCGCGACGGCTGTCCTGTCCGCTGAGACGGATAGGCGTTCCTTGCAACGCAAGCGAACCGAACGCCAGAGCCTCAGCCATGCCGTAGTCGAGCGGGCGTTTGCCGGAGCCCATCTCGCGGCGCTGCTCAAGCAGCTTTTGTACCTTGGGATGGATATGGAAGTCCGCGGGATAGGTGGTCAGACCTTCGGTGATGCGCTGCAACTCAGCGGCGGGCAGGCCGGTGTCAACTTCGTCGGCGGGATTGTAGGGGCCACCATGAAACGGCGCCCAATAACTTGGCAGCTGGCGCATGACCGGCTTCTTGGCCATGCTTTTGCCGGCCTTTTGCGCGGTGTCGAGCTCGGACTGGAACTTCTCGACGAAAGGATGAGGATCGATTCCCGTGCGCTGCGCATAAGACAGATACAGCAGCGGACGGTCTTTGATCTTGCGGTAGAGGATCGGCTGGGTAATCGTCGGATCGTCGACTTCGGAGTGTCCGTGACGACGGAAGCCGATGAGATCGACGACAACGTCGCTGCCAAACTCGTAGCGATACTCGAGGGCCATGCGTCCGACGCGGACGACTGCGTCAGGGTCTTCGCCATTGACATGGAAGATGGGAATCGGCAGGCGCTTGGCGAGATCGGAGGAAAAACGGCCGGAATAGGCTTCGCTGGGGTTGGCGGTGAAGCCGATCAGGTTGTTGACAATGACGTGCACGGTGCCGCCGACGGTGTAGCCACGAAGAGTGGCAAGGTTCAACGTTTCGGCGGTGATTCCCTGCCCTGCGAAAGCCGCGTCGCCATGCATGATGAGCGGGAGAACTTTCAACTTGCCGTCGCGGCCGATGCGCGTTTGCTTGGCGCGCGCGCGACCCTCGGCCACGGGGTTGACCGCTTCGAGGTGGCTGGGATTCGAGACGAGATGGATGCGCATCTTGCCGCCGCTGGCTCCGGTGAAAATGCCGGTGGCACCGATGTGATACTTCACGTCTCCGCCGCCGAGAACACTGCGCGGATCGACGTCTTCGAAACCGGCGAAGACTTCTGCTGCCGGGCGGCTGACGATGTTGATGATGACGTTGAGGCGTCCGCGATGGCTCATGGCCAGTACGGCTTGCTCTGCGCCGTTCTCGGAGGCAGAGTTCAGGATCTCGTCGAGCAGCGGAATGAGCGCGGTGTTGCCTTCGAGCGAATAACGCTTGGTGCCGATGTAGCGCGAGTGGATGGTCTGCTCGAAGACGTCGGCGCGGACGAGTTCGTCGAGGACGCGCTCGCGGTTGACCGGCATGGACTCTTCCGACTCCATGCGCTCCTGGATCCAGCGGCGGCGGTCGGGATCGGCGATGTGCATGAATTCCGCACCAATGCTGCCGCAGTAAATGCGACGCGCGGCGTCAGCTTCTTCGCCTGACAAGTCGAGTTCGGGATGGGCCATTGGGGTGAAATGCCCAATGGGATCGAGATCAGCTTGCAGGTAGCCCCAGCGGCGGAACGAATCCATGACCCGCTCGAGCTTCTCGCTATCGACATTCATCAAGACGGTGGACAAGGATGACAAACTCCATGGCCGCGGCGTTGCTCGGCAAGGCCCGGCCGTCGCAAAAAATGCTTATTCGTTATAGATTCCCCGCCGGACGGTCGGATTCGCGTGGGCGCTCCGGAACCGGATACGGTTGGCTCTCAAAACACTTAGTATATCGAAAACCCCTTCGGTTCCGGTAACCTAGCTGCGGCGTTTCTGGAGGTCTCATGTTGACCCATTGCAGGTGCCGCACCCAATCAGGGATTCTCATCACCGTTCTGGCAGTTCTTGTCGGGCTGACGTCTGGTTTAAGCGCGGCCGACTCTCCCAACGACCGGCAACCGACTGATGCAAAGTCGCTGAGTTCGCCGCCGAGTTCCTCAGCCCGAGCAGTGCCGATCGAGGACCTGTTTTACAGTCGCCGGGTCAGCTCGCCTGCGTGGTCTCCTGACGGAAAGAGGATCGTTTTCACCACGAACCTGACCGGCCGAGCCAACCTGTGGATGGTGAATTCGGAGGGAGGGTGGCCGCTGCAACTGACGGTGTCGGACGACCGGCAGAGCGGAGCCGTCTGGTCGCCGGATGGGAAGTGGATCGTCTACCACCAGGACTTCGGTGGAGGCGAATATTACGACCTGTTCGCGGTGCCAAGCGGCGGCGGGACTCCCGTGAACCTGACGAATACGCCGGACGTTTCCGAGACGAGTCCGCAATTTTCGCCGGACGGAAAGACACTGGCGTTGAGCTACAAGCTGAAGGCATCGCCCGCGAGCGACGTTGCGGTGCTGGATTGGAGTTCTCGAGCGGTAAGGAACCTGACGAACGAAAAGACCAAGGACCATACTTGGCAGCTGAGGGCGTGGAGTCCGGACGGCCGCTCGATCCTGTCCAACCGGCTCAACTCGGGAGACACCGATGCCAGCGTCTTTCTAATTGACGTGGCGTCGGGCAAGGCCGAGGAACTCACGCCGCATAAGGGCGACGTGGTGTACTTCGGTTCGGCGATTTCGCCGGATGGAAGGTCGGTGCTGGTTTCTTCCAACGAGAAGGGTGGATATTTAAACGTAGGCATCATCGATGTCGCGAGCAAGAAGCTGAGATGGCTGACTGACGTCCAATGGGAAGCCGAGGCGGGAGACTTTTCGCCTGACGGAAAACTCGCCAGCTATGCGATCAATGCTGATGGATTACAGACGACCTACCTCTACGATCTCGCCTCGGGAAAAGCTACTAGTGTGCCGATGCCGCCGGGCCTCACTTCGCCGACGGGAAATTCGAATTCGTTCTCGCCCAAGGGCACTTCCTTGCTGCTGAGCTATCAGAGCTCACAACGCCCCTCGGACTTCTGGGTCTACGACATCGCCACCAGCAAGCCACGTCAGTTGTCTTATTCGGCGGTGGCCAGCCTCAGCCCGGAGGACCTGCCGCCAGCGCAGCTGGTGCATTACAAGAGCTTCGACGGGAAGATCATCAGCGCATTCGCCTGGATGCCGTTCAATCTGAAGCGTGATGGTTCGAATTCAGCGGTCGTGATTCCGCACGGCGGTCCCACTGGGCAAACTGTCGATTACTTCAATTCGCTCGCCGCCGCCCTGTCTTCGCGCGGCTACATCTGCATCGCTCCTAATGTGCGGGGCTCGACCGGCTATGGCATGGAGTTTCAGAAAGCCAATCACAAAGATTTGGGCGGCGGGGATTTGCAGGATGAAGTGTACGCCACGAAGTTTCTGCTCGACACCGGCTATGTCGATGCGAAGAAAATCGGGATCACGGGCGGTTCGTATGGCGGATTCATGACGCTCATGGCGATCGGCAAAACTCCCGAGGTCTGGGCGGCGGCCGTGGAGATGTACGGCATCATCGACTGGTACACCATGTTGCAGCACGAAGATCCCTCGCTACAGGAGTACGAGAAGTCGTTACTGGGTGATCCAGTGGCCGACAAGGCCGTGTATGATGCCACCTCGCCGATCAGGTACATCCGCAACGAAAAGGCTCCGCTGCTGATTCTGCAGGGCGACAATGATATCCGCGTGCCCAAGGAAGAGGCCGAGCAGGTATTCGACATCCTCAAGAAGGAGGGCCGGACGGTGGACGCGCACTTCTACCCGGCCGAGGGCCACGGTTTTGCCAAACGCGAGAACCAGATTGACTCCATCCGTCGAACCGTCGATTGGTTCGACAAGTACTTGAAGGGCGCGGGAACCCCGGCTTCGGCCAGTTCATCGAAGTAATGCCGCAGAGATTGTTGTCAGATGACCATTTGTTCGTTCTCACCGGCGCGGGGATCAGCGCGGAGAGCGGACTACTTACATTTCGCGGCGCGAATGGTCTGTGGAGAGGGTACCGCGTCGAGGATGTCGCGACGCCCGAGGCTTTTGCCGCCGACCCTGCGCTGGTGTGGCAGTTCTATTCCGAGCGGCGAAAGCGACACGAAACGGTAAAGCCGAACCCGGCTCATTTTGCGCTGGCGGAACTCGAGCGCAGCTTGTCGGACCGGTTCTTCCTGTGTACGCAGAATGTGGATTCGCTGCATGAGCTGGGAGGTTCGCAGCGGGTCGTCCACATGCATGGCCGGATCATGCAATCGCGCTGCTCGGGAGGTCATTGCGGTACGGCACCATTCGATGACCGAAGTTTGTACCAGTCGCGGGAGGAAATTCCGAAGTGCCATGAGTGCGGCAGCCTGATACGTCCGCACATCTGCTGGTTTGGCGAGGTGCCGTTTCAGATGGACCTCATCCTTCATCAGCTCGAAGGGGCGACGGTGCTGCTAACCGTTGGTACATCGGGAGTCGTCGAGCCGGCGGCAAGTTTCGTCAGGATGGCGCGGCGGAATGGCGCTCGAACGATTTATGTCGGGCCGGAAGAGCCGTCGAACGGCGGGTTCTTCGATGAGGTGCTGTTGGGTAAGGCGGGAGAGATTTTGCCGGAACTAGTGAAAGATGTCATTGGTCCACGAAACTGATGGGGTAATGTCGCGTTTAGCGATTCGCGTCCAATTCCCTCCACAGATCGCTGAGCAGAAGAAATATTGAAGTTCCGGATATGTGGAATTCTTCAGCCGGCAACGACGCAATTTTGCTGCAGTCGTAACCCACCCGAGTGGCGGGGTCGATCACCCAAACGTTTTGGATTCCCATCCTGCGGTAATCGGTCAGCCGCTCGTTGTAACGCGAGATGCGGTCTTCCGGAGAGAGTATCTCGATCACGGCCAACGGTGGAGTGGTGAGAACCTGCTCGATCGGTTGACCACGCAGGACCAGGCACACATCCGCGATTCTCACTCGCCGTTCCGACACCCGAATCCGCATCTCGGGCAGCACCTGCAAAGCCCAGTCGTGGCGATGCTGAAAAAACCAGCTCGTCAGAAATGCCTGCACTGCCGCGTGATCGAACTCTCCTAAGTTGCGCTCCTGGACCTCTCCGTCCACAAAGTCGCAGTCTGGGTGAAAGCTCATTCGCAGATAGTCTGACAGCGATGTTTGGAGGGTGGCCACGTTCTGTTGCCTCTCAGCAGAATTTTACTCTCTTGTGATTCGTATTCGTATGGCGCAGATGTGAAACTGCGACGTGGCTTCAGTGAAGGAAGTATCCGGTGATGCGAAAGGCGGCGAACGCGCACACATACGCCACGACGGTCATGTAGGCGAACTGAATGGCGGGCCACTTCCACCCGTTGGTTTCGCGACGCACCACCGCCAGAGTGGACATACACTGCATAGCGAAGGCGAAGAACACCAGCAGCGCGACCGCTCCGGGCAACGACAATTCATGGCGCAGGGAGTTTTGCAGATCGAAGGAGTGCGATTCGGCGTCGATGCCATTCAGCGTGCCGAGGGTGGCGATGATGACCTCGCGCGCGGCCAGCGAAGTCACCAGGCCAACACCGATCTTCCAGTCAAAACCCAGCGGCTTGATAACCGGTTCGATAGCGTGGCCGACGGAAGCCACCACGCTGTCTTGAATCGCTGGGGGTTGGCCGTTGTGCATGGGGAAGTTCGTTGCCGCCCACAGGAGCAACGAAACCAGCATGATGACGGTTCCGGCGCGATAGAGAAACGCCTTGCCACGATCGACCAGCCGCAGTAACAGAGACGACAACTTCGGCCAGCGGTAGGGCGGCATCTCCATGATGAACGGAGCATCCTTGCTCCTGAGCACCGTGGACTTGAGCAGCCTCGCAGTAATGACCGCCATCAGGAACCCGAGCACGTATAGCCCGAGCATCGCCGCCGCACGGGTATTGAGAAATGGCCCAAGCAACGCGCGGCTCGGCAGGAATGCCGCGATGACCATGGTGTACACCGGCAGACGGGCCGAGCAGGTCATGAACGGCGCGATAAGGATGGTCGCAACGCGGTCGCGCTTGCTCTCGATGGTGCGGGTCGCCATGATGGCCGGCACCGCGCACGCGTATGCGGAAAGCAGTGGGATGAAACTCTTGCCGTTCAGCCCAACACGCGACATGGTGCGATCGGCAATGACTGCTGCTCGCGCCAGATAGCCGGAGTCCTCGAGAATGCCGATCACCAGGAACAACAACAAAATCTGCGGTAGAAAGACGAGTACCGAGCCGGTGCCTTTCCACACGCCGTTGATGACCAGCGAGCGGAAGATGCCGTCGGGCAGCATTTGGCCGACCCACGCGCCCGTAGCGTCGAGGTAATGTTGCAACAGGTTCTGCAAAGGCTGGCCGGCGGCGAAGATCATCTGGAATACAGCGATCACCACGCCGACGAAAATCAGCGGCCCCCAGAATCGGTGCAGAAATATGTTGTCCAGCCGCTTGGTCCAGACCGGCGCGACCGGCCGGCGATAGTTTGCGTTTTCACCGACGCGGACGGCCCACTCGCGCACGCTGCGGGTGCTGCCCACCACGGGCAGTTCCAGCGGTTCGGGAACGGGAGAGGCAGCGGAAAGGAAATTCGTTACCGCTTGCAGACCTTCGCCGGTAGCTGCGCTAACCAGCGCAACCGGAGTGCCCATCTGTCGCGCCAGTGAAAGAACATCGACGGCGCCGTTCTGCTTGTGCAGCTCGTCAGCCATGTTCAGTAGCACCAGCGTAGGCAGGCCCAGCGCAATCACGCGCGCAGCCAGCACCAGGTGGGTGTTGAGATTGTTGGAATTCAAAACAACGATGACCGCGTCCGGACGCGGCATGCCGGGCATGGTGCCGTGCAACACCTCGACCGCAACCCGCTCGTCTTCTGACTTGGGAACAAGGCTATAGATGCCGGGCAGGTCGATGAGCGCGACTTCTTCGCCGTTGGCATCGCGGACGTAGCCAATGTGGTGCTCGACGGTGACGCCGGGAAAATTGCCGACTTTCTGGCGCAGTCCCGTGAGCCGGTTGTAGAGCGTGGTCTTGCCGGAATTGGGTGGGCCGATTACCGCAACAGTGCGATAGGAGGTTACGACCGGTTCGTCTTCGGGGCGCGCCACGGTATGGCACGTCATGGCCGGGCCTCCGTACGGTTAATCACCGAAGGCCGGTGCGCCGACGAGGGACACGTGGATGTGCCGGGAGAGCTCGCGGCGTATGGCCACTTCAGTCCCTTCGACCCGATAGACCCGGGGATCGCCCCCCGGGCCGCTGCGTGCGACGGTGACTTCCAGACCGGGGACAAACCCCAGGTTCATCAGGTGTTCGGCGATAGGATGATCGAGTTCCAGGTCTTGCACGATGGCGCGCTCGCCTACCTGCAGATCGGCCAGCGCGCTGCTATGAGGAGTGCCGCGCTGCTTGCGTCCGAATATGAAGTTGAAAATCATTTTCAATTCCACCTCTATTCTAACCCCTTCTTACCAACTGACAACGACGAAAGTCACAGCTGATTGTGACAAGTGAACAATCGGGGATTCCCCGAGGCCGGGCTTCCCTAAATGGGACCGCGCCCCTGGCTCGTTTTCGGGGAATTGCGCCTATTTTCAGCCTATTCCGCGATGGGGATCCTGCCGACCCACATGCATCCAAAGGCCGAAACTGGGCACCGAACAGCGTGCCGGCGCACCGCCTGTGGCACACTGTTGGAACCCTGCCCTGAGGAGCCTGAATGCTGGGACTGAGTGAAGTCGCGAGCCGGATTGTGCAGTCCACCATTCGCACCATGTCGGTGGAGTGCGAAAAAGTGGGCGGGGTAAACCTTGCGCAAGGCGTATGCGACACCGAAGTTCCCCGAGTGGTGCGGCAGGCCGCCGAAGACGCCATCGAGGCCGGATACAACCAATACACGCGCGCCGACGGCATCAGTTCCCTACGCGAAGCGATCGCAGAGAAGCTGCTGCGGCAGAACGGAATCGTTGCCGATCCGGAAACTGAAGTGCTTGTCACCTCGGGTGTGACGGGTGGGTTCGATTCAGCATGCCGCGCGCTGCTGAATCCCGGCGATGAAGTTGTTCTCTTCGAACCGTATTACGGCTACCACTACGCGACGCTGGTGGGTCAGTACTGCAAACCGGTGCTGGTGTCGCTGGATCCGCCCGATTATCCGTTAGTGGTGGATCGACTGGCAGCGGCGATCACGCCGAAGACGCGCGGCATTTTGGTGAACACGCCGGCCAATCCTTCCGGGCAAAGTATTCACCGTTGCGGAACTGGAACAAATCTCGGCGGTCGCAAGGCACTACGACCTGTTTCTGTTCACTGACGAAATTTACGAACACTTCGTGTATGACGGACAGCGACACGTCAGTCCGGCGTCACTGCCCGGGATTGCCGACCGCGCGATCACCATTTCAGGATTCTCGAAGGTCTTCAGCATTACGGGCTGGCGCGTCGGATACCTGCATGCTTCAGCGAGATGGATCGCCTGCCATCAATTACTTTCATGACCTGACGTATGTTTGCGCGCCGTCGGCGTTTCAGCATGGAGTCGCCGCTGGGCTGGAACAGCTGCCTGATTCGTTTTATGCGGACCTGATTGCCGAGTATCAAGCGCAAGCGCGAGATGATTTGCGACGCGCTGCGCTCGGCGGGAATGGAACCGAGCGTTCCGGCGGGAGCGTACTACGTGCTGGCGGATGCATCGGTCGTGCCCGGTGCTGAGAGCGTCGAGAAGGCACTCAATCTTCTTCGACTCACGGGCGTGGCCAGCGTTCCTGGCGACGCGTTTTTCCAAGGCGGGCGCGGGGATCATCTGCTGCGCTTCTGTTTCGCGAAGACTGATGCCGATCTGGCGAATGCGTGCGAACGCTTGATGCGTTTGCGTCCCGCAGCGGTGCGTCCGTAAGCTTGCTGTTTCGCAATCCAGATACCGCATTGTTACGATTTGTCGCCGCAAATAACGGGAACGAATACCCGGCATAAATAGTTTGAATTTCCCATCTCGCGGAAAAGCCTGTATTTCTAATTTCACCACCAGAAACACTACGCCAACGCAGCCGGCGCGTTGGTTTTTTGGTTTCTCGGCTTCTAGGTTTCTGGTTCAGTCCGATGATGTGGCGCTGAAAGGATTCACCACTCTCGATCGATCACGAGTCCCGCAACCGGGATTAGATTATTTCTGGGTTGACCGTAATACTGCTGCGATTGCTTAAGGTACTGGCAATGCTGAAGTGTTTCCGGCGGATGTGTGCGCCGTCAAATCCCTGAATGAGTCATGCCCAAACCGACCTTCGATCCCACTCTGCGCAACGTATATAAAGAAGAATCGGAGCGCATTCGGCGGGACTTTGAAGGCAATGGCTCAGGCCGTTCCTGCACGCAAGAGCGGACCCGACTGGTCGATAACTTACTTCTCAGTTTGTGGAAGCAGTCGCGGGATCTTCGCGCCGATTCGGGCGTCGCCCTGGTCGCCCTCGGCGGATTCGGACGGCGGAACCTCTATCCTCATTCCGACATTGATCTGCTGTTCGTTTGCGAAAACGAGTCGCTTCGTGCACGAGCGAAAGATGCGGTGCGGGCGGTATGCCAGGAATTGTGGGACTCGGGCCTGCGAGTGAGCCCTACCACTCGCACTCTGGACGATTGCGGCCGGTTTGATCAGGAAAACGTAGAGTTCACGATCTCGCTGCTGGACTGCCGCTTTCTGGCCGGCGACGACGGGCTCTTTGCGCGCCTGCATGAGAAGACCATTCCGCAGCTGGTTGCGCGGGAGTCGGGCGTATTGGTCCAGCGCCTCACGGAAGTCACCCATACCCGCCACCTGCGTTACGGCAACACAATTTTCCATCTAGAGCCGAACCTGAAAGACGGCCCGGGAGGACTGCGCGACTTCCAGGTGACCCGCTGGATTACCTTGATCGCGGCGCTGGCCAACAATCGCGCTTGGCCGGAGTCGCTCCACCTGCAGCAGAACTCCGACGATGACGATGTGCTCGAGGCGATGGAGTTTTTGTCTTCGGCGCGCTGCTACTTGCATTACCGCAGCAACCGCGACGAAAACGTCGTGTCGTGGGAAGCGCAGGACGACCTGGCATTGCGCGGAATCGGCAGCCCGGAAGGCGCAGTATCGTCCGCGGAGTGGATGCGCCTGTATTTCCGCAATGCCAAGGCGATTTTTCGGAATGCATCGCAATTGCTGGACCAGACATTCACCGGTCGATCGAGCCTGGTGAGCTCGTTTCGGCGGTGGCGTTCGCGCAGTTCTAACGATGAATTTTCCGTAGTCGACCGGCGGGTTTACATCCAGCAGTCGGCGGGAGCGCGCGATCCAGAAGTTGTGTTGCGCTTGTTCGTTTTCATGGCCCGGCACGGCGACAAGCTGGCCATGGAGACCGAACGCCGTCTCAACAACGCAAGGCGCGCGCTGCGCGACACCATGCCGCAGGATGCTCGGCTGTGGAACCATCTTCGCGAGCTGCTGGTGCAGCCTCATGCCGCGGAAGCGTTGCGTGCGATGCATTCCCTGCGCCTGCTGTCACTGGTAGTCCCGGAGTTCGAGACCATCGACTCGCTGGTGCTGCGCGATCTATATCATCGCTATACCGTCGATGAGCACACCTTCGTCGCTATCGATACGCTGCACCGTCTGCGCGAAAACAATGCTGAATGGCTGCAGCCCTTCGCCGATCTGTTCTCCGAGTTGGAGCGGCCGGACTTGCTCTTTCTAGCGCTGCTTTTCCACGACACAGGCAAGGGCCTCGCGGGTAGCGATCACGTTCATGGAAGCCTGCAACTCGCGCTTGGCGGCGGTCGAGCGACTGGGACTGGGCAAGGACGACGCGCAGACGGTCGGCTTTCTCATCGCGACTCACCTGGAGATGTCATCGACGCTTGCGGCGGCGCGACATCTACGATCCCGAGACGGTCCGCGAGCTGGCAGCCAAGATCGAAACTCCGGAACGGCTGAAGATGCTCACGCTGATGACGCTCGCGGACATCAAGGCGGTGAATCCCGAGGCGCTGACGCCGTGGAAGGCCGAGAATCTTTGGCAGCTGTATATCGCCGCCGCCAATTACTTCACGCGCAGCGTCGATGAACAGCGGTTTCGCGCCGAGACGTGCACCGCGCAAGTGGAGCGCATCGCGGCGTTGCGTGCCCAAAGGCCGGTCGCGACTTGCTGAAGTTTCTCGACGGGCTGCCGCAGCGCTACCTGATGTCGCATTCGCCGGAGCAGGTGATAGCCCACTTTGAAATGGCGAAGTCAACTGCGTAGCGAACCGGTGCAGGTTTGCCCTCAGGCGCGCCAGCGACCAGCACGAGTTGGCGGTGGTGACCGAAGACCGAACCGGCCTGTTCGCCACGCTGACAGGAATCCTGTACGGCTGGGGAATGGATATCACGAAGGCGAGCGCATTTTCCAACCAGGCAGGCGTGATTGTCGACAGCTTCTATTTCAAGGACCGCTTTCGCACGCTGGAACTCAATCCGTCGGAGCGCGAACGCTTCAAGAAGTCAGTGTTCGACATCGTCTGTGGGCTATGCTTCGCTCGACCGCTGCTCGAGCCTCGGCTGCGCGCCGACACCAAGCCGCCGAAACTCAAAGTCGAGACCCGTTTGCGGTTCGATCATGACTGTTCGCCGACCAGCACTCTGCTGGAAGTGATTACACAGGACCGTCCCGGTCTGCTGCACAACATCAGTTCCGCTCTGGCGGCCGAGAATTGCAGCATCGAAGTAGCGCTGATCGACACCGAGGGCGCGATGGCACACGATGTTTTCTACCTGACGTCCGGCGGAGTGAAGCTGGCGCGCGATCAGCAGCGAGCGGTCGAGTGGGCGCTGACCACGGAGCTGGCGGAATCGCTGCCGTCAAGCTGGTAGAGCGTAGGCAAAGAAGCAGTCTCATAAATGACTGGGGAGGCGAAGTCGATTTCCCTCAGGGCTACAGCCCACTGTTATGCCGCAGCGGCCGGCGAAGCCGTGCCCACAAATCACGTGATCTCCGTTTTGCAAAAATTCGCGGTCGAGTGTTGAAATGCATGCAGCGTGACACTCTCTCGGCGGTCACGGTCGGAATCTAATCCCGGCCATCCACTTCCGGCAAGTTGTTTCCACGATTCGCGCCGCGAAGTGTCTGCGGGCGGCTGCCTACTAATGGACGGAATCCGCCATGCCTTCGCCGACTGGCAGTTGATTGCTGCATGGACCATCTTCCTCACCAGTTATTTTGTCTTCGCCGTTCGGGCGATTGCCGGGAACCAAGATCGATCGGCCGGCGATGGCGGTGGTCGGCGCGGTGCTGATGTTTGTGTGCCGCATCGTGACGCCGCAGAGCGCCATCCAGAGCATCGATTTCGGCACGCTCGTTCTGCTCTTTTCGATGATGTTGATCGTGGCCAGCCTGCATCTGGCGGGGTTTTTCGATTGGGTCGCAAACCGGGTGATTCTTCACCTCACGCCCCGCCAATTGCTTCCGGGAGTCATCTTCACCAGCGGAATTCTAGCGGCGTTCCTGGTGAACGACGTGGTTTGCTTGTTCATGGCGCCGCTGGTGCTCGACGTCTGCAAGCGGATGGGAGTGCGCCCGCTGCCCTACCTGTTGGCGCTCGCCACGGCGTCGAACATTGGCGGCGTGGCCACGATTACCGGAAATCCGCAAAACATGCTGATTGGCTCGGTCTCGGGCATCGGATATCGACACTTTCTCGCGCACCTTGGCTCCCGTTTCGCTGATCGGATTGTTCATCGACTGGGCGGTGATCCACTGGATTCACGTTCGCGGCGCGACGCTGGTCGTCAACGTACAGCCTTGACGCCGGAGCAGAACACTTCGCACGAGCCAACACAGCTTCCTCTTCTCTGGCCTGTCTTCATTACCGTGGCTGTGCTGACGGGCTTCCTGTTGGGGATTCCACCGCCGCTGGTTGCGGCAGCCGGTGGCGCGATGCTGCTGGTGCGGCGTACCCGCGACCCGCGAGAAATTTACGGTGACGTTGACTGGTCGCTGCTGGTTTTGTTTCTCGGCTTGTTCCTGATTCTTGGCGGGGCCGAACAGGCGGGAGTCACCACCACGCTCTTGCGATCACGCCGAGGCGCTGAACCTGAACAACAGCGTCATATTTGTGTCGACGGTGGCACTGCTGTCGAACCTGGTAAGCAATGTTCCGGCAGTCATGCTGCTCAAAGAACCTGGTTCCGCAGTTTCGTGATCCGCATACCACGTGGCTTCTGCTGGCGATGGCGAGCACGCTCGCCGGCAACCTCACCATCACCGGATCGGTTGCCAATATCATCGTGGTGGAAAAAGCCCGCACCGTCACCCACATCAGCTTTCTGGATTACATGAAGACCGGCGTGCCGGTGACTCTGGCGACGCTCGCGGTTGGACTGGCTGTGGCTGGATTTCGTGCGCTACTAAGTAGGTCTGAACATTCGTAGCAATTCAACGCGCCGCAGCAGTTGAAACGGGGAACATGTCTTTCGCTCCGACAGCGCTGATCGCGGTGAAGCGTAATTCCGCAGTCAAGCTCACTCATCGCCAAGTGAGCGGCAACGCGCGCGCCGATCTCGTCGCGGCCGATACCTTCCCGCAGGAACATCAGCACCGAAGGTCCAGCGCCGCTGAGAGCCACGCCATTAATACCTTCCGCACCCGACAGTGCCGACAAAGCCGGAAGCAGCGGACAGAGTTGCGCGCGATATGGATGGTGTACCCGGTCACTCAGCGCTTCGTGCAGCCATTCTCCGCGGCCCTGGCTGAAAGCGAGCACCAGCAACATGGCGCTCTGCACATTGTGAATCAGATCGACACGGCTATAGAGTCGCGGCAGCACGCGGCGTGCTTCGGAAGTCGCTAGAGGGTTCTCCGGAATCGCCAGTAACAGCGGCCAGTCAACTGCCAGGGGGATGGGAAGTACTCTTATCGCAGGTACACCATCTTTTTGCGTGCCCGGCGGCGTGCGTGCCAGGACGACTCCGCCATGCCAGCAGGCGGCGACGTTATCGGGATGACCTTCGCATGCGGAAGCCTCGGAGACGATTCGGTCGCCATCCCATTCAAGGCCGCCAAACACAGCTGCCATGGCTACGCTGGCCAGTACGGCCGCGGCCGATGAGCCACAACCCATGCCGAGCGGAATGTCGTTGTCGAGTCGAATCTTGAGCGGAACGATCGGCCTGCCTTCGCGCTCCAGCAGTCGGCTGTAGGTATCGACGATGAGGTTCCCCGGCATCTTGCCGCACTGCTCGGCGTTGCGGCCATAGACATCGATCGAAAACTCCGAAGACGGGACGGCTTCGACCTTGAGACCGAAATCGAAAGCGAGTGCCGCCGCGTCGAAGGCCGGCCCGAGGTTCGCGGACGTCGCCGGTAGAAACATTCGGAACGGCATCCCAGACGGTTCGCGGGAGTCAGCCATTGGGCTTGTCCTCGGCTTCGAGCGCGCGCAGGACCGCGTCCGCGTTGGCATCCAATACGATTGGCGCCTTTCTTTGCTTCGTCGTTAGCGCGTGGAATTCCTCATCTGCCATCCGCGGCACTGACAAATCACCGCGATGGAACTTGATGGTGTACTCCGGGTCCTTGAGCACGTGGCCGGTCAGGATGAGCACCACCGATTCTGTCGGCCGCACGAAGCCACTCTTCACCAGCTTCTTCAGCCCGGCCAGCGTGACCGCTGAGGCCGGCTCGCATCCCACACCGTCAGCGCCAATCTCGGCTTTCGCTACCGCGATTTCCGCTTCACTCACTTGCTCGACGCATCCGCCCATTGCTTCCAGCACGCGCAGCGACTTCTTCCACGACGCCGGATTGCCAATGCGAATCGCGGTTGCGAGAGTATCGGCCTCCACCGGCACGAGTTCTCTGCCCTGCTTTTCGTGAATCGTCCGATAGAGCGGATTTGCGCCCTCAGCCTGGATGACCGAGATCTTCGGCACTGCGTCGACCAACCCGAGCCGCTTCATCTCGAGGAATGCCTTGCCCAGCGCGGAGTTATTTCCCAGGTTGCCGCCCGGAACGATGACGTGGTCGGGGACTTGCCAATCCAGTTGCTCGAGCAACTCGATGGCAGCAGTCTTTTGGCCTTCGAGGCGATATGGATTCACCGAGTTCAGCAGGTAAATCGGATGGCGCTGGATGATTTCATTCAGCACCCTGACGCAGCCGTCGAAGTCGGTGCGAAGCTGGCAGGTGAGTGCGCCGTAGTCGAGCGATTGTGACAGCTTGCCCCAGGCGATCTTGCCATCGGGAATCACCACCAGGCTGCGCATTCCTCCGCGCGCGGCATAAGCCGCCATCGAGGCCGACGTATTACCCGTGGATGCACAAGCTACCCATTGAAACTTGTTCTGGCGGGCGAAGGAAATCGCGACGGTCATGCCGGTGTCTTTGAACGATCCAGTCGGATTCATCCCCTGATGCTTTGCCAGCAAACGGTCAACCCCGGCGGACCGCGCACATCGTTGCAGTTCGTAAATCGGAGTATTGCCCTCCCGCAAGGTAATCGCAGAGGAGCAGTCGTCCAGGGAAGGCAGCAGTTCACGGAAACGCCACACTCCGCTGGAATCGAGCGTCTGGTTCGACGTCCGACGCTCGCGCCACAGGACTCGCAGCGCTGACGGTTCGGGCGCGAGTGCAGTCGACCAGGACGGAAACTCCACTTCCAGCAAATCGCCGCAATGCGCGCAACGGAAGTCGGCCGCGAGCGCACCACTCACCTCGCCGCACGAAATGCAGCGGACGCGATGGTTCGCGACAGAAAGAACACGGTCCGATTGCACGATTTCCATTCAGCAATTCCGGTTAAGAAAGTGTAGCTACCATTCTAAGTTACAGTGGTGCGCCCTGGTCACACATCGATGATACGATTCGCAACTCCGCGCAGAAAACAATAGGGAGGAGCCGGAACTCCTCCCTTTCAGGTTGCTTGGGAAACGTCGGCTTTCGCCGCTCGCCTAGTCGACGTAGGGCTTCCAGACGCCGTCTTTGGTTTCCGCCAGAACCACGCTGGCTTTGGTCGGCGCTGCGCCGTAGAAATCTACTCCGTAGCTCTTGATCAGCGTTGCACGGTCCCAGGTGTTGAATGTGTGTACCAAATCGCCGGATGCGTCGAACTCTTTGCCGAGACGGTTCGGGACCCACTTCCAGGTGTACTCAACACGCGCCAGGTGCGGCTTAATCATCGTCACGTTGTCGATCTGGACCAGGGTCCGAACGGCCAGCGGTACAGAGTAGGTGACGTTTCCACTGGAGTTCTTGCCCTTCTCCACTCCAGGAATTTCGGCCAACAGCTTTTCGCCGGACGGTGTCACTGTGGCGATGATGGAATTCCAGCTCTTGGGAGTGACGGTTAAAATGCCAGCCTTGGCGAGCAACTTGTACTGCGGGTCCATCGGCTTTTCATTCACGCTGGAGACGACGGTGCCGACGCTGAAGTTGATCTGGCCATTGCCCTGCGCCTTCAGAATCTCGTTCACCGAAGTGGTGGCGTCGGGCACCGACAGCACTGCGCGGGCCCCTTTGACAAAGTAAAAAATTGTTCCACCCACTACCGCTACGAGCGCCAGCACCATGACCAATGGGCCGAGACTGGAAGATTTCTTCTCCATCTCGATTTCGGCAGAAAACATTTCAGGCATCTGGTACCCAGAAGCTGAAGAAGGATTAGCGTTGTCTTTGATTTCCGGATCGACGACGGTTGGCATTGCGAAACACCTCCGCTTGGGACGTGCTGCCGGCCGCTGAAATCGAAGCTCTCGAGAGGCTGACTCGCCAAGTCGGCTTCGCTTGCAGGATGGGCTTTCCCATTCCAGGCACGGAGCAGCCAAGAACATCTCCAGTATGAACCGTACGCACAACGCCGCAGTGAGCGTGGTCACAGGCCAGCGTGAGGGATAAACCTTGTCTGCCAGCCTCGCAAAATGCACCGGCAGCCCGAGTATTTACTGCAAGACGTGACAGGAGTATGTCTTGACGACCAGCCAGATCGCCTTGCCCGCTTCGAGTTCGAGGGACTGGCACGCACCCGGCGTCAGATGCACTACGAATTTTGCTCCGCAATCTACTTCGGCGATCACCGTCACGTCCTGTTGGCGCAGCGAGACAATCGTCCCTGCGACTACGTTGCGGGCGCTCAAGCCTTGCGGCGGTGCTGTCGCCAACAGTATGTCGCCAGCCCGAATTCCTACGCTCACAGCCTTATTGTTGTTCACGCGAAATAGAGGTGTCTCGAGTGTTACGTGAGTGCCGGCGATGCGACACGACATGGTCCCTTCGTGTTCGTGGGTGGCGGCTATGGTGCACTCAAAGATGTTTTCGAACCCCGCCAGTTGCGCGACGGACTCCAGTCGCGGTCGGCCGAGTGCCTCCTGCGGCGCTCCGTCCGCCACGATCTTCCCCGCTTCCAGCACCAGGACTCGATTCCCCAGCGAGTAAGCTTCCTCGCGCTGATGCGTGACGTAGAGGATGGGCACCGCCTGCTGCTCGTTCCAGCGTCGCAGGTCGTCCAGAATTTTCGCCTTGGTCACTGCGTCGAGGGCGCTCATCGGTTCGTCAAGCAGCAACGCGACGGGCCGCGTCACCAGGGCCCGCGCCAAAGCTACTCGCTGGCGCTCTCCACCTGAAATTTCCGCCGGTCGCCTGTCAAAGAGTTTCGCGATGTCGAACGAGCTGGCGATTTCCTCAGTGCGCTTTTCCCGCTCAGCGCGCTCAATCGGTGCCAAGCCGTACTCAATATTCTGTAGCGCCGTCATGTGTGGAAACAGCGCCAGCGTCTGAAAGAAATAACCGACGTGACGTTTGCGGGTCGCAACATCGATGGACTTCTGCGAGTCGAACAGAACTTCGTCACCCGCCACGACACGACCGAAGTCAGGCTTGCGTACTCCAGCGATGCAGTCGAGGATAGTCGTCTTGCCCGCGCCCGACGCGCCGAACAGGATGGTGAACCCCGGAGAAGCCGTGAACTCCACGTCGAGCGTAAAAGCCGCACCAGTTCCTACCGGCTCAGACAACTTCTTGCGCACGTGGACGCTCAACATCTGTGCCGCGCCGCCGCTCACTGCCAGCCCCACAGCACCCACTTGCGATGGCGACGCAATCCGTACAGCGCCGCCAGCAACAGGAAGCAGACGACAAGCAACAGCAAAGCGATTTGATTGGCAGTGGTGTAGTTCAGCGCCTGAACCTGGTCGTAGATGAGGATCGACACCGTCTGCGTCGCTCCCGGGATGTTGCCGCCGATCATCAGGACCACGCCGAACTCACCCAAGGTGTGCGCAAAGCTCAGCACGAAACCGGTCAGTACTCCGGGGATTCCGAGCGGCAATACGATTCGCCAGAACGTCCGCCACTCCGATGCGCCTAGCGTCGCTGACGCGTCCATCAGCTTGCCGTCCACCGAAGAGAACCCTGCCGCGATCGGCTGAACCGCGAACGGCAAGCTGTAAAGCACCGAACCGATCACCAGTCCCCGAAAGGTGAACGCGAGATTGCCGCCGGTCACCGAGTGATACCACCGACCCACGGGACTGAGCGGGCCAATCGCGACCAGCACGTAGAATCCCAACACTGTCGGCGGCAGCACAATCGGCAGCGAAACTACTGCTTCCACGAGAAACTTCCATCGCCAGCGCGACCACGCCAGCCAATAGCCCAGGGGCAACGCGATCGCCAGCAGGATCAGCGACACCAGCAATGCCAGCCGCAATGTGAGTGTGAGCGCTTGCAGGATCATTGGTGTGTTGGAGGGGTAAGACCGTACTTCGTCAGCACCGCCTGCCCTTCCGGAGACAGAACAAAGTCGATGAAAGCTTGCGCGGCCTTCTTCTGCTGGGACGCGGTGACAATCACTACCGCCTGTCTCAGTTCCGGATAAGCATCGAGGGGCAATTCCCAGTACTTGCCCTTGGCTTCCATTGCCGGTGACTTCGCCAGCGAAAGAGCAATTAAGCCGGCCTGAGCGTTGCCCGACTGGACAAACTGCGCCGCCTGGCTAATGTTCTCTCCCAAGACCAACTTGTCCGCGACTTTCGACTTCAAACCATAGTGCTCAAGTGCCGCCATCGCCGCGCGTCCGTACGGTGCGTGCAGCAGGTTGGCGATCGCGATGCGCTTGACGCTGGGCTCCGTGAGCAATTCCATCTGCAACTTTCCTGGATCGAGGGATGAACTGTTCGGCACCCAGAGCACCAGGTGTCCCACCGCATAGATGTGAAGAGACGTTGCGTCGGCCTTGCCCGATTCAATCAGACGCTTGGGATACTCCTCGTCGGCCGAAAAGAACAGGTCGAAGGGAGCGCCATTCATGATCTGGGAATACAGGTTTCCTGAGGCTCCAACGGTCGTGATCACCTTGTTTTCCGTACTACGTTCGAACTGCCCGGCAAGATCGGTGAGGGCGTAATTGAGGTCGGCTGCCGCCGCAACCGTAATCGATTGCGCGCTCGCCGTGCAGGCTATCATTACCGCAATCAGTAATACCAGTACGACTCTTCCCGTCCACCTCACGCGTCAACACCCTCCCGCCAATTATTGGAAACATAGTTCGTGCTGGTTCCTTCATCAGCAATGACGCTAACAGCTTACGCCAACAGAACTGGCCCGAAAGAGATCGAGAATTCTCTACATGGTTCGAAGCATCTAATCTGCCGGAACGAAGCGTCGCAGCAAGTTGAGCTTGAATTTTTTGACTTCGCATAGCACAAGAGTGGTATGTATCCACCATTTTCAGGATTACTTCTTGACCGCCAGAATCATTCCTGTCAGAGTAACGCTGGCGATACTTGGTGGGGAGGGAGCGCTGGCCGGCCGTCCTTTGTCGGCAGTGTTGGTCGCAGAACTTGATGATACGCATTGAGGTTACGCTCAACGCCGACCCGACCGGCATCAGTCCCGTAGTGGAGGGCATTATGGAAATGGCCCGACGCATGGACTGTTCCGCTGGTAAGGAATTTGAGATTGAAACCGCGCTCCGTGAGGCCCTGGCCAACGCCATCCTCCACGGCTGCAACAACGACCCTACGAAAAAAGTACAGTGCTGCGTGTCCTGCGATGAAGAGCGCGGCCTGCTTATCGTAGTGCGGGATCCCGGCCCCGGCTTCGAACCCAACAAAGTCCCCGATCCGCTGCACGGCGAGAACGTCTACTCCAATCATGGGCGCGGCATCTACCTGATTAATCAGTTGATGGACGAAGTCCGTTTCGAGCGAAACGGTACTGAAATCCACATGCGCAAGTACTAGCGCACGCCTTCCTGCTTTTCCAGTTAATTGCTGACGATTACCGCTACCCACCGGGCCGCGAGAGCACGTGGGTGAACCGCTGCTTCAGGCTCAAGAACGGCGTTTCCAGCCAGCGATAGGAGATAGCGGCCATCAAAATCGTCGCCGTTAGCGCAATTCCGACTCGCAGCGCATATCGCATCAGGCTGGCAGTTTGGTCATGGACAACATGGTCCGAAATCAACAACCCCAGGATGTGGAACACATATAGCCCGTAGGAAATGCGCCCCAGATAAACCAGAACTTGATGACGGCCCGTCATTCGTGTCCGCAATACGGACAGAAGCAACAGGCCGCCGCCGATGGCTACCGACGGATAACCGAACACAATCCGCGTCGTTGTCAGAGGGTCGTTCTTGATCCCGAAGTACACCGCGCCGAGGACCAGTCCGGTGATTCCCGCCAGCATCGCGGCCGCGCGCGCCAGTCGCGATAGCCGCGGTACTTCTCCTCGCAGCAAGACGGCCATCAAAATCCCAATCACAATGGGATCGAGTTGGACGAACGTGTTGCACCAAATATCACTCTCTCCGACGTGGCGCACGCCGAGGTAGACGCGAGCCGCGGTCGCTACCGTCAGCAGCACTCCTGCAATAAGCAGCATTCCGTTCTCGCTCACGCGGCGCACGACGGCCGGCCAGGTAATGTAGAACTGCTCCTCGATGGAGACACTCCACAATGGAAAGATCACCGATGACGGAAACCCGTGAAACACGATGAACCAGTTCCCCGCCAGCAGCGAAAACCAAAGACCCGCACGCCACGTCACGCGCTGTCCGGGCACGATCCATTGCAGCGCCACAGCCAAGGCGAGAAACGCAAAGTACAACGGCCAGATGCGAAGGATGCGCCGGACATAAAACGAGCGCACATCCAGCGTGCCCATCAGGTCCTTCTCGCGTAGCAGCAGTTCGGTGATCAAGTAGGAACTCAACACGAAGAACACGCTGACGCCGAACGCACCCGTCGCTCCAATACCTGCCACGACGCGGGCCAGGAAATCGGGCAGGCCAAGCTTCGTCCAAAAGGCAGGATCGTGCGGGAACGCGTGGTGCAGAAAGACCATCAGGAAGGCGAAGAAACGGAGAACGTCCAGCTCGGGATGATAAAAGCGCGCCGTAGAGGTGCGAGCGCTTTCCAGGACGCGCACCTCGGAACTGGTTGTGGAGATAGTAGCCAATACTCAATTTTAGATGAACGGCGCGACTGAGACCCGCTCGAACGTTGCCTAAGCTAATTTGCCGCCTGCGTAGTCGGAGTCTCAGGTGGCCCAACATTGCGCGGCATCGTACCCGTCAGGGCCTTCATGAACTCCAGCAGATCGTCGCGCTCCTCACGGCTCAGGAAATCAAGCGAGTGAATCTCTTTATCGAGGTATGGATTCGAGTTCCCCGCCCCGATGTAGAAGTCCATCACCTGCTTCATGGTATTCAGGCTGCCATCGTGCATGTAAGGCCCGGTCAAGTTCACGTTGCGCAGCGTCGGCGTACGAAACGCTCCGGTGTCTTGCGCGTTCTTAGTAACAACATACCGGCCCTTGTCGTTGGTTTCGCCGTTCACGAAACCTACGCCGATGTTGTGAAACTTGTCATCGGTGAACAAAGCGTAGTTCTCGCCGATGGTGTGGCACGACTCGCAGTTCCCTTTCTTGGGATCGCGAAAAACCTCTAGCCCGTGAATCTGCACCGGAGTCATAGCCGCCTGGTCGTGGCCATAATAGTAGCGATCAAAGGCCGAGTCGCCGCTGACCATGGTCCGCTCAAACGATGCGATACACTTCTCAATTTTTTCGTAAGAAATGGGGCCGGGACCGAACGCCTCGTCAAAAGCGGCCACATAACTCGGCTCTTGCGAAAGCCGCTGTACCACGCCATGCAACGAGTGCGCCATCTCCACCGGGTTCGCGACTGGGCCTTCGGACTGTTTCTCCAGGCTCGGCGCACGCCCGTCCCAGAATTGCAGCGACCAATAGGCCGCGTTCAACACGGTGGGCGAATTACGCACTCCGGTCTTCTCTCCGACGCCCGTGGACACGCGTCGGCCGTCGCTGAAGCCCATTCCGGGCATGTGGCACTTGGCGCAGGAGACGGTGTTATCCACCGAAAACGCGGTGTCGTAATACAACCGACGGCCCAGCGCTATCGTCTCCGCCGTCGGCGGATTGTCGGCTGGTACCGGAACCGGAGGCAGGCCGAGTGGCGCGGGTATCTCTACCACTTTCCCGATTGGAATTGCCGCCGCATCGGTATTGGCGTGGCTGTACAGCAGTAACAGGCCGCCTACCACGGCAGCCAGACACAACATGTATAAGACCCGTTTCGCCGGCACGTTTCCTCTAACTCAATACGCTAAGAAAGACGAGCTATCATCGGCGTTCGGCACGACATGCCTGCCGAAAAACGCTTCCCTTAATCGTACTATTCTCGCGATTCGCGTCAAGGCAACGCGTCACAAACGCCGTCTTCGCGTCTAACGGCAGAATCCGACACAGTCTCTGCGCACGACGAAAAAACGGGCCGCCCAATCAGCAGCCCGTATTCAAGGTGGCGAATGCCAGATAAATGCCGAACGATCAGGAGGCTACGACAATACCGTTTTGATCTGCTGCAACGCCCAATCGACCTCCTCGCGGGTGATGACCAGCGGTGGCGCAATTCGAATGACCGTGCCATGGGTCTCTTTGCACAGCACACCGAGTTGTTTGAGCGCTTCACAGAATGGACGCGCCAGCGTGTTCAGTTCGACCCCGATCCACAGTCCCTTGCCCCGAACCTCTTTGATATGCAGGCTGCGAATGGCGCGCAGTTTCTCCAGGAAGTACGTGCCCAGTTCGGCCGACCGCTCCACCAGCTTCTCTTCCACCAGTACCCGCAAGGCGGCCCGCGTTACCGCGCAGCCGAGCGGATTTCCGCCAAACGTGCTTCCGTGATCTCCAGGCTGGAACACTCCAAGTATCTCTTTCGAAGCAAGCACTGCCGAGACAGGATAGAAGCCTCCGGCGAGTGCCTTGCCGATAATCACCACGTCGGGGCGAATTTCCTCGTGCTCGAAGGCGAACAGCTTGCCGGTGCGCCCGAGACCTGCCTGAATCTCATCGGCGATGAGCAGCACTCGATTCTGGCGACAAATCTCGGCCGCCAGTTTGAGAAACCCCGCCGGCGGAATCAGAATGCCTGCTTCGCCCTGAATGGGCTCGACCAGGAACGCGCAAGTGTTGGGCGTAATGGCTTCCGCCAACGCGTGCGCGTCGCCCAAGGGAATGATCTTGAATCCGGGCGTAAACGGCCCGAAGCCGTCGCGATATTGTTCGTCGCTCGAAAATCCAACGACCGTAGTGGTGCGGCCGTGGAAGTTACCAGCGCATACAATGATTTCCGCCTTCCCGTCGGGAATGCCCTTGACCTTATATCCCCATTTGCGTGCGGCTTTGATGGCGGTCTCCACAGCCTCCGCCCCAGAGTTCATGGGCAAAGCCGTCTCATATCCGGTCAAGTCATGCAGTTCCTTATAGAGCATCGGCAGTTGATCATTGCGGAACGCCCGCGACGTCAGCGTCACCTTGCGCGCCTGTTCGATGAGCGCGTTCAGAATCTTGGGATGGCAATGCCCCTGGTTGACCGCCGAGTACGAAGCCAGGCAATCCAAGTAGCGCTTTCCGTCCACGTCATACACCCAGACACCCTGAGCACGTTCGATTACGACGTCGAGCGGAGAATAGTTGTGCGCTCCGTACTTTTCTTCCAGTTCGATGAATTCCTCGGTGCGAGTTTTCTCTTCAATCGTTGCCATGGATCTCCTTAGTCTTGCAACCGATAAACTCTCATTACTCGTTGTCCAGCAACATACTCAGCAACGCCATGCGAACGTACAAACCATTCGTCGCCTGGCGAAAATACAAAGCGCGTGGATCGTCATCCACCGTCTTGTCGAGTTCGACCGTCCTCGGCAAGGGATGAAGGATCATCGCGTCCGGCCTCATTCTCTGCAACACAGTCGAGTCGATCGCGTAACGCAGCGGTTTCGCAATCGATGCCGCCCTCTCCGGCCGGATTCGTGTCTGGTACACCACGTCCACCTCGCTCACCGCACGGTCGATGTCTGACTCCAGTTCGTAGCGAACGCCATGGCGATCCAGGTAATGCAGGATGTCGGGCTTCATCTGCATGCCGGGCGGGCTGACGAAAAAGATTTTCACTCGATCGAACTTGGCCAGCAGATAGGCGAGCGACCGGGCTGTCCGTCCCCGATCCAGTTCCCCGATGAACGCGACACTCAATCCGTCAATCGGCCGCTCGCGGTAAATCGTGTACAGGTCGAGCAAAGCCTGTGTCGGATGCTGCCCGCCGTCGCCATCACCGGCATTGATGATGGGCACAGGAGACACTTTTGCGGCGCGAATCGCTCCGCCAATCTCGTGGTGGCGGATGACGATGGCGTCACAGTAAGACCCAATGATGCGGATCGAGTCCTCCACCTGTTCGCCCTCGATCTCCGATGAGAAGGCCCTCGCGTGCTCGGTAGAAAGCACGCTCCCGCCCAGACGCAGCATGGCAGCTTCGAAACAAAAACGCGTACGTGTGGACGGCTGATAGAACAGGCTGGCAAGTATCTTGTGCTGGTAGTCGAGCGTGCCGCCGCGCGCGACAATGCGCTCCATCAGCCGCGAACGGTCGAACAACTCCATCAGCAGGGGAACCGTGAACTGCTGCGACTCGACCACGTGCCGCAAACTTGGGTGGCTGCGGTTTGGACTGGCAGCGTGCAATTTGCTGGTTGGATCCACGATTTGCATTTCTTCACCTTGCCGCCGCTAATGCGACCTCTTCCTGTAACACGGCGCTGTCTTCTTCCATCGCCGGAATGATGTGCGTTCCCGCCGAACCGCGCACCGCATCGCAAAGATGTTCGAATGACGTAATGACCGCTTCTTTCCCCCCGCCTCGCAGGAACCGCAGGACAGACTCGACCTTCGGCCCCATATTGCCGGGTGGAAAATGTCCCGCCTGATGGTGCTTTTCCAGTTCATCTGCCGTAACGAGCGTCAGCGGTTGTTGGTCGGGCCTCTTGTAATTGAGATACACGTAATCGGTGTCGGTGGAAATCACGAACAAGTTCACGCCGAGCCCGGCGGCCAGCAGAGCGGACGCGCGGTCCTTATCGATCACCGCTTCCACGCCTCGCAGCTCCCCGTTAATCGAGACCACTGGGACTCCGCCGCCACCGGTCGAAACCACCAGCGCTCCCTGTTGCATCAACGACCGGATCACGTCCAGCTCAACGATTTCTATCGGCTCTGGAGAAGGCACGATGCGGCGGTAGCCGCGCGCCGCATCCTCCACGATGTGCCAACCCAGTTGTCGTCGCTTCTCTTCGGCGTCTGCCTTAGAGTAAAACGGTCCAATCGGCTTCGACGGGTTTTGCATCGCTGGATCGTCCACTGAAACCAGCGTCTGCGTCACCAAACTGACGACCGGGATGTCGATGCCCTCGGTCGTCAGTTCATTACGCAGAGACTGCTCCAGCAAATAGCCGATTTCACCTTGGCTGGCAGCGCCACACACGTCGAGTGTCTGACTGTAGGCCACGTCCGACGCCCGCTCTGAGCGCAGTAACTGTGCGCCGACCTGGGGCCCGTTTCCGTGCGTGACCACCAGGCGATAGCCCATCCGAATGAGCCCAACAATGGCTACGGCTGTGCGGCGAGTGTTCGCCAGTTGTTCGGCAATCGTGCCCTTCTCGCCTGCACGAATCAGGGAGTTGCCGCCAACCGCAACGAGAGCTGTTCTTGCCATAGACGCATCCCCGTTCCGGCTACCTCACCAGTTCCAACATCGCGTCGCGCACCGCAAAATCAGGTGTCGCCTGTGCACGTTCGCCAGCCATCAACTCCAGCATGATGGCCTTCTGCGCGTGCAGACGATTTTCGGCCTGCTGAAAAACAAAGGACCGTGGCGAGTCGATCACGTCGTCCGTGACTTCGTCGCCGCGATGCGCCGGCAGGCAGTGCAGAAAGATGGCCTCGGGCTTGGCACGACCGAAGAGCTTCGCATTGACCTGGAATGGGCGGAAGACTTCCTGCCGCTGCGCCGCTTCCGTCTCCTGTCCCATGCTCGTCCACACGTCGGTGTACATCACGTCCGCGCCCGAGCAAGCCTCCTCTGGATCGTTGGTCACCGTGGACGTGCCTTGCGTTTGCAAGCCGCGTTCTTCGCACCACAAAACGCAGTCCGCATCGGGTTCATAACCGCGCGGTGTGGCGACCCAGACGTTGGCCCCCAGTTGCGCACCCGCGAACAACAGCGAGCGCGCCACATTATTGCCATCGCCGATATAGGCAACCTTCAGCCCGGCGAATCCGACCCTTGACTTCCAGAATCGTCAGATAGTCGGCCATCGCCTGGCAGGGGTGACTGTAATCAGTTAGTCCGTTGATGACGGGGATGCACGCATGTTTCGCCATCTCCACCACAATCTCGTGGGCAAAGGTGCGAATCATGATTCCGTGCACCATGCGTTCCATGTTCTTGGCGACGTCGTACACCGACTCTCGCTTGCCGAGGTTGATCTCGGCAGGCGACAGGTAGATCGAGTGCCCGCCGAGTTGCTCCATGCCCACGTCGAAAGTGACGCGCGTGCGCAGCGAAGGCTTCTCGAAGATCATTGCCAGCGTGTTGCCTTTCAACGCTCCGACGAAAAGCTCCGGTTTCGCTTTCACTTGGCAAGCGACATGAAGGTAGTGCCGTATCTGCTGCGGCGAAAAGTCACGAATCGAAAGGAAGTCTTTTGTGTACATGACCTACCTCCCAGCCGCAACCAGCGCCGGCTTGTGGGCGTCAGTGAATTGCTCCAGCAGTTCCGTAATCGCCGGTCTACCGATCTCTTCTACCTCATAGCGCACGCGCACGTACGGCTTGTCGAGCCTGATCGCTCGCGACAAGTCAATCGGCGTCGCCACCAGCACCACATCGCAGGGCACGCGCCGGATCGTCTCCTCCAACTCATGCCGTTGCATTTCGCTGTACCCCATCGCCGGCAAGACCTTGCCCAGATGTTGGAACTTCTCGAACGTCCTCTGGATCGACCCCACCGCAAACGGACGCGGATCGACCAGCTTCGCCGCTCCGTAGCGGTTGGCGGCAACCACGCCCGCCCCGTACGGCATCTCGCCGTGGGTAAGCGTTGGGCCGTCTTCCACCACCAGCACGCGTTTTCCCCAAACCAGCGCCGGGTCCTCGACCGAAACCGTGCATGCGGTCTCGATTACCTGGGCGTTGGGGTTATGCTCTGCAATGTTTCGCCGAACTAACTCGACGTTGTCCGGATTAGCCGTGTCGACTTTGTTAATGATCAGCACGTGCGCAGAGCGGAAGTTGACTTCACCCGGGTAGTACGCAAGCTCATGTCCCGGACGGTGCGGATCAAGCACCACAATGTCGAGGTCAGGCTTGTAGAACGAAGTGTCGTTATTGCCGCCATCCCACAAGATGATGTCGCCTTCCTGCTCGGCTTGGCGAAGAATGTCTTCGTAATCGACCCCGGCATACACCGTGGTCCCTTCCATGATGTGCGGCTCGTACTCCTCGCGTTCCTCGATGGTGCACTCGAACCGCTCGAGGTCAACGAAGGTCGCGAACCGCTCGGCGCGTTGCGCAACCAAATCGCCGTAGGGCATCGGATGCCGAACCACCACGGGATTCCAGCCGAGGTTTCGAAGTTCGGAGGCAATCCTGCGCGACACCGGGCTCTTCCCACAACCGGTGCGCACGGCGCAAATCGAGATGACCGGCACCTTTGCCACCAATTGTGTGCGCGACGCACCCAGCAGCCAGAAATCGGCGCCTGCGGCAACCGCCCGTGAGACCAGGTGCATTAACGTTTCGTACTTTACGTCGCTATAGGAGAACACCACGACATCGACGTGCTCGTCGCGAATGATCTCCTCCATCTTGTTTTCTTCCAGGATCGGTATCCCGAGCGGATATCCCTCGCCCGCTAACTCTGGCGGGTAATGGCGTCCGGCAATGTCGGGGATTTGAGTGGCGGTGAAAGCGACTACGTGAAATTCAGGTTGGTTACGAAAAACTACGTTGAAATTATGAAAATCTCGTCCAGCAGCTCCCAGGATGAGGACTCGTTTCATATTTGTAGAGAAGCGTCATTAGACCCATGATATGGGGACCCCTTCCCTCCTGCCACGATGGTGCTCCTGGGGGACAAGCCTCGCAGTGAGGCCTATCACACCTGTCTGAGACAACGAATCCCTGAGGTTAGCCCAGTGGTGCAACGTATCACGGGTCACGTCGGCATGTGACCGCCGTCACTTCGGTCTGGGCATTAACTGGCCCAGAATCGAACCATCGTTCGGTACCTGGTGGATGTTCCAACCGCAACGTAATTCCATCCGCGATGGCGATTTGAGTGGGGAAATTGCAGTTCGAGCAAACAGTCCTCCGGCGCCAGCGCTAAGGAACAAGAGCATGGCAAAAGGTTCGGTTCAAATCGTCGTGGAGCGATGCAAGGCCTGTGGCTTCTGCGTGGAGTTCTGTCCTACCCACGTCCTTGCGCTCTCTTCCGCCTTCAACGCGAAGGGCTATCACCCGCCCTACATGGTCAACCCGGAAAAATGCAGCGGCTGCGATCTCTGCGGTATGTATTGCCCCGATTTCGCTATTTTCGGATTCAAAAATGCCGCCGAGAAAAAGGCGGAAGCCGCGGCTGCCGCACCTGCCCCGAACGAGAAGGAGGCACAAGATGCACGCTGATCCCGCTGGCGTATTAACCGGTTCGCATTTCCTCGACGGCGATCACGCCTGCTGCGAAGGAGCACTGGCCGCCGGCGCACGTTTCTCTTCGGGCTATCCCATTACGCCGTCCACAGAAGTGGTCGAGCGCTTTGCTTCGCGCATTCCCACAGTTGGCGGAACCTTTATCCAGATGGAAGACGAGTTGGCTGCATCGATTACCCTGCAAGGCGCAGTCTGGGGCGGAGCCAAAGCCTTCACCGTGACCTCTGGCCCCGGCTTCTCGCTCATGATGGAACACATCGGGTACGCCGCCATGACCGAGACCCCATGCGTTTTCATTGACGTACAGCGCGGAGGGCCTTCCACCGGTTTGCCTACGCTGCCCGCGCAGGCCGACATGATGCAGGTGCGCTGGGGCTCGCACGGCGATTACGAAATCATCGCCCTGTGCCCGAATTCTCCTCAGGAGTGCTTCGACCTGACCATCACTGCCTTCAACATGGCTGAGCAGTATCGCTGCCCGGTCTTCGTCATGCTCGACGAAGTCGTCGGACACATGACCGAAAAGGTCGTCATTCCCCCCCCCGAACAAATTGAAGTCACGCCTCGCCGCTACACCACGCTTCCTCCCGGCGAATTCAAGGCATATGAGCCGCGCGAGGACCTGGTTCCCGACATGCCTCGCGTTGGCGAGGGCTACAACGTCCACGTCACCGGCCTGACCCATGACGAACGCGGCTATCCCAACATGACGCCCGCCGTGCAGGGCGTTCTGGTCCGCCGCCTGCAAGACAAGATCATCAAGAACGCCGACAAGATCTGTCTGTTCGAAGAGGAAGCGGTCGAAGGGTCCGATTGCGTCGTCGTCTCCTACGGCATCACCTCGCGGGTCGCGCAGCGTGCCATCGAGATGGCCCGCGCCAAGGGCATCAAGGTCGGCAAGTTTCGCCTGATCACCGCCTGGCCGTTCCCCGAGAAGAAGATGAAGGAAATCGCCGCCCGGACCAACTCTATCGTCGTCGCCGAAATCAATCTCGGCCAGATGGTGCGTGAAGTCGAACGCGCGGTTGCCGGCGAGGTGCCGGTCCGTTTCGTCGGCCACGCCGGCGGCAGCGTTCACAAGCCCGAAGACATCCTGAAGGCCATCATGGAGGTGGCGAAATGAGCGACCTGACGACCCTTCCCGTTCATAACACCGTTGACGACATCCTCAGGATGGACCGCATTCCCCACATCTGGTGTCCGGGATGCGGCATCGGAACCAGCGTCAACTCCTTTGCTCGCGCTCTTGTGGATGCAAACATCAACGTGAAGAACCTGTCCATCGTCTCCGGCATCGGTTGCACGGGACGCGTGGCAGGTTACGTTAACCTCGACTCCTTCCACACGACTCACGGCCGCGCGCTTCCCTTCGCAACCGGTTTGAAACTGGCTAATCCGAAGCTCAACGTTGTGGTCTACTCCGGTGACGGCGACCTGTTCGCCATCGGCGGTAACCATCTGATTCACGCGGCTCGCCGCAACGTTGATTTGAAGGTCGTCTGCATCAACAACCTGATCTACGCCATGACAGGCGGCCAGACCGCGCCGACAACTCCGGGCGAGGTCATCACCTCGACGAATCCGTACGGAACATACGACTCTTCGTTCAATCTGCCGTATCTGGTGGAGGCCGCCGGCGCAGTGTACGTTGCCCGCTGGACCACCTTCCACGTTCGCCAGATGGCCCGGGCGATGGAAGAGATGTTCTCCAAGAAGGGCTTCTGCTTCCTCGAGGTCCTCTCGCCCTGCCCAACGCTCTATCAGCGCCGCAACAAGATGGGCGACGGCCTCGACACCATGATCTTCTACAAAGAACACAGCAAGGTCCGCAACGGTGCTCCTACCAGCGAAGTTGGGCTGAGCAAGAGCGGCGAAATCATCGTCGGCAAGTTCGTGGACCGCGAACGCCCCGACTATCGTGACCTGATGCACGACAAGATGATGGACAGTCTGGGTGACCGCTACGTTGAAAGAGAGGCATGCGAATGCGAAATCTAACCGAAATCCGCATCTCCGGTTTCGGCGGACAGGGCGTCATCCTGTCGGCCATCGTAATTGGGAAAGCCGGCTGCATCTTTGAGAAAGGCTACTCGACTATGACCCAGGCGTTCGGCCCCGAAGCTCGCGGCGGCGCTTGCAGTGCGCAGGTCATCCTGTCGAACGAGCCAATTCTTTATCCCTACGTCACTCGTCCCGACATTCTTGTCACCATGTCGCAGGAAGCCTATTCGCTCTTCGGCCCGCAGTTGAAGGAGGACGGCATCCTCATCATTGAGCAGGACATGGTGCGTGTGGACAACCTGCCGGCCGGCGTACGTGTTTATGGTGTGCCCGCCACACGACTTGCTGAAGAGCTCGGCAAGCGCATGGTGCTCAACATCGTCATGGTGGGATTCTTCGCCGCCGTAACCGACGTGCTGGAGCCGCAGTCGATCCGCGATGCGGTGGGCGATTCCGTGCCTCCGGCCTTCCGCGAGCTGAACTTGAAGGCCTTCGACAAGGGCTTCGAATACGGCACCAAACACCTCAGTGCAGACGTTCACACCGAGGAGCAGCCGCTCGAAGTCACAACCCTCGAACAGTAAGTGCACCTGCAATGCGAAAGCCGGCCATCACAAGTGGCCGGCTTTTCTCATTCTCCCTGGTCCTGAAACGTGTGCAGCGCCAGCCTGAATCCGTCAGGTTGAACCACGACGCTCCCTTGATACGGCCGATCGATATCGTAGATAGCGACTAGCACCAAGGCAATCAGGAAGCTCAGCACCGTGACCTGCAGCACGTGAAAGCGGAAATTCGACACTCCAAAAAAACAGGACGCAGCGACCGTAATTATGCCGCCGGCAATCAGGACGGCCCGCAAAATCCCCGGCAGCTCTTCCCGGCTCTGCATCAGGCGAATACGCCGATATTCAGTCAGCATGCGGAGCTCTTCCATCATTTGATAGCTCGCAATCGACGTGCCTCCTGAGCGATCCTGGCTCTGTCCAGCCAGCCGCCAGAACTGGTTGATAATATCGCTGCCTTCGCGGGGCATCGGCTTTTGGGCCTGCATGGCTGGCCACTCAACATCGAGGACGTTCTGCCCATACTTCTGGCACAGCGCCTGCACTGCCTGACCAGTATTTGCATCCACACTTGAACTGATTCGCCAGATGTTGACCAGCGAGTTGGCTTCCTGCTCGGCGTTGGCTTCAGCCTGCTGAAACATGTTCCACACGCCGGAAAGCATAAACGCGAGAATCACAGCGTAGGTGGTGCCGATGACGGCGACCACAGCTCCGGTGAAGTCGTTCGATTCCTTGCGCGATGTCGCCGCCGACGTGCGCGTCACCAGAAGCAGAAAGGCCAGCGACGCCAGAACGCCCACGGCGATCATGAGAATGTCCCAAAGCAAGATGTCGGCCCTCAGCCCAGCCGTACGACTTTGTGCTCGGGGCAGGGATTCTGCGCTGTCTCGATAAGTTTATCCACCAATTCCTTGCCGTAGCGGGCGTGAAAATAAACGCCCGAGATTTCACGTTCTTGCAGCGTCTTATGCGGGTAAACGGCGTTCTCAATCTGCTCCGCATGCCGGGTCAGAATTTCTTCGCGCCGTAACTCTGCCTGGGCCGCTCGCTTTTCCAGTCGACCGACCTGGTAGCGCATCTTGTTGGCCGCGCGCCGCGCTGCCTCGACCAAAGTCGGGTCCAGCCGTTGCAGCGATTCTCCGACGCGCCGCATGGCCTCTTCCACCGCCAGCCGTCCGCGCTCGAAGTCCAGCTTGAGTTCCTCGGGCAATGACCGCGCTGCCAGCTCATCGCGCAACTGACGCTCCCCGTGAAAGAGGTCTTGCAAGCTAAGCTCGTACTTGTTGAGCAGCTTTTCGATCTTCGGCTCCAGCAGCGTCGCGCTCATGCGCGGCAGGATTGTCGTGACCCGCCTCAGCAGCTTCTCGTACACCACTCCGACCTGCGCGAAGTAGGCGATTTCAGCGGGCCCACCGATGTAGGCCAGAGTCGGCAACCAATAATCTTGCAGCACCGGACGCAGCAAAACATTGGCATTGAAGTTTTCTGGATGGTCTGCGATTCGCTTCTTCAGGTCCTCCGCCGAGAGTCGTTCCTTGCGAATCGAGAATCCCCCGTTCGAGCGATGCACCGGCACTCGCGCACCATCGACCAATGCGAAAAGCGGAGTCGATTCCTCCGTCACCTTGACCTGCTCGTGATAGCCCGCTCGAGTGATTTCGCGATTGCGCGCCAGTAACGCTTCGTCCAACTCGGGCGCGCGATCAATCGCCTCGACAAATAGCGGCGCCGCGATCCGATGCAGTTCCGGATCGGCCGGATCGAGCAGCACCAACCCATGCTCGGCGAACATCCGCGTGTAGAGCCGCGCGTACGCATCCGAGAACGTCTCGCCGTCGCGATAGCTCTCGCGCAGATAGTCGGCCGTCGCCGACTCGCCCAGCAAGGCCGCCACGCGCTCCACTAACTCATTTGTGCCTGGCGCGAAGCGGACATTGGCCACCGGTGAATCAGCCTTGCCTTCAGCCGTCGCCGAGAACGGCGCAAGATGGAAATCAGGAGTCAGCAGCAGCGCCTGGTTCACTTCGGCGAGATCGTGGTCTTCACTCGCCAGCCAGAACACCGGCACACACGCGACTCCAGCCGCCTCGACCTGCTTGGCCAGCGCCAGCACCGACGCCACCTTGAATAGCGACAGCAACGGCCCGCCAAACAATCCGACCTGCTGTCCTGTGACTACCGCGTGCGCGCCTTCGCGTAGTCGCTGGATGTTCCGCAGCGTCGGTTCTGACGCGCCCCAGCCGCGATTCTGTTTTTCGAGCGCATCGGCCACTTTGGTATGAATCTTCGTCCCATGCGGCACAGTCGCCGCCTGCGATGCGATTCGAGTCGAATCCGGTGGATGAGGAAAGAAACTGCGAACTTCCGGCGAGTAGGAAAGAAAATCGGAAAATAGTTTGGTGGTGTGCGGAATCGAACTAAAAGGAATGCAGTCGGGAATCAAGCCGTCATCTCCCGGCAACAACCGTTGGCTGCGTTCGTCATCTGCATAGAAATGTCGATTCAACCACAGCTCTGCGGAAACCCCGCATTCCGTATCAGAATATCAGTCCGGCAAAAGGTTTGGATGTATCCAGCCCAACACGGATGCAGAAACACAAACTTATGGGACCAGCCGCTGAAGCGAAGCAAGTGTCGCCTTGTCCGAAACGGGAGCGAAGAAGACAAGACGACCACGGATTTACTCGGATGAACACGGATCAGAATTGGGCGACAGCCCCACATTTGCCGACGACATGCAAACATGCGCTACCCGAAGAGGAACGGTTATTTCCGCTTAACAGCCTACGGAGAGGAGTACTAAAGCACGTAGGCTCGTAGCATCCACCATATGAGGAATAATGCGACGATGGCTCCGGCGACATGAACGATCCAGTCGCCAGCTGTTTTCGGTTTGCCAAAATTGAACACGGGGGCATGGTAGCACGGGGATTCAAACAAGGTCCCGTGTCGGATGGGATAGCAGCGTGAATCGCCTGCCACGTATAACTGTCGTAAATAGGCCTACCCGTCAGTTAACTTCCCTGGCCCCCTTGATTACCCAGTTGCAGGGGAAGTGACACGGCGTCGCGCCGCCAATGTCGCGCTTCCTGCAGCGTGATTGCGGTCACTGACTTTCTGTTTTGCTTGCGCTATACCTTGGCTGTCGCCTCTCGACGAGCACTTTCCCGCCTGAAGTCCAAGCCCTGCCATGAGGCGAAAGACGATCCGAGTCTAAGGAGGGCAACATGGCAACTACAACAATCGATCGCGAAATCGCCGCTGCGGAAAAAGAACATTCAATCGGTTCACAGCCATACGAAAATTATGCGTGCCCCAAATGCAAGCGGGCACTGGAGCCACGCTGCGGGATTCTCTGCTGCCATGCCTGCGCGCTGGACTACCCAATCCTCGACGGGATTCCCGACTTCATCGCGCAGGACCTGGAACACAGCACCGACTATGACCTGCGCTACATCGCCAAGAAGGACGGCTCTCGCTGGCTTGACTTTCTGGCATCCAGCTACGAGACCTATATCTATCCTCCGGTGTGTAATTTGTTTGCCGGCTGGCACACCACCTCGTTACCGGAGCTGGCGCGGAACATCTCTGACATTGTGGGACCGACGACCGGTGCCATTCTCGACGTGGCATGCGGTCCAGGCACCTACGGACGCCGCCTGGCTTCCACGTCAAGGGCCATTTATGGCATTGATATCTCGCTGAGTATGCTGCGCGTGGGCGTTCGTTACGTCGAGCGCGATGGTCTGCCCAACGTCCACTTTGCCCGCGCCATGGTCGAGAAGCTACCGTTCCCGTCGGGCCTGTTCGACGCGGCGATCTGCGCCGGGTCGCTGAATCATTTCCCCGACACCCTCTTGGCGCTGCGTGAAATCAACCGCACCATGAAAGCCGGTGCGCCCCTGGCGGTGATGTGCTTTGTCACCAGCAACCACGGACTCTTGAAGTACAAGTTCATGCATGATCGCGCGGAAAGCAAGGACGGACACATCTTCGCACTCGCTGATCTGGAACGCTACATGGCCGAGGCGGGATTTGAAGACTTTCATCCTCGCTTGCACGGCGCCATCGGAGTGTTCAGTGCACGGAAGAGAGCGGCGGAAACGTAGAAAGATGAGAGGAGAAGGCTAAAAGACGCACCCGGCCAAAAGAAGGCCGGATGGGGCACCCGGCGCTGGCGGGCCTATTGCGCCGAAGACTCAAGCCGTAACGACTTACTTGCTTGCTTTGCCAGTGCCGGAGCACAGCGCTCCGGCTTTTTTTGTTGAGCAGACGTACTCCATTAACTTGGCTAACGGCACCCCCACCTTGGTCAGGAACACCGCCTGTTGGGCCCTCAGATATCGGGGTGGGTGCCCGACTGCGTTCGAAAGATGCTGCCGGCGAGGTCGGTAAGCGCGTTCGCAAGTTGCAGTGCTTGCTGAGGTGTGAAGCTGAGCTGAAGCTTCGCGCACTCCCTGGTCAGTTCTGATGCAGACTCTGTGTATTCGAATGCCGCCAAAACAGTGACACCCTGGTCGGTCGTGACCATCCAACCGACTACCGGTCTCTCCACGGCATTTCCGTGGCTGTCAGTCTCTAGCACGTCGAGTGACATGGGTGGATGTCCTCCTTGTGAGCTGAATGGCGACCTTCGACATGACTGGAGAAATCAGCCGGGTGCCAAGTTCGCGTCCCTCCGTTGGATGTTGCCCGCGAGCCCAGGATAGTCAAAAGATGGCGAACCCGGGCTACGGCTTTTTCTGCTGCTTTTGCGCAAGCTCTTTCATGCCCTGATACGAAACATCGCAAACGCGAGTTTTTCAGCAAGCTGCGAAGCCGTGAGCTTTCAAATCACATTTAGGAAACCACTTCCAACGTCGCGGGTGGAGCAGCAAGCTTCCCCGAGCGTGCTGCAAGCATCCAATGAATTGGCCGGCGGTTGACTTCCCGGCTACGACTGCTAGTCTGGAGTCAGCCGTTCCAATACCGTGGGGGCGTCACGGCTTCGACGGAAGTGATTGCGGTCAAGAGGCATACCGGAGTGCGTGCATCCGTAATCGTGCGCAAAAACACAATTGCGAACCAAAACCTCGCATACGCAGCTTAATTAATTAAGTTGCCGCTCTCTTCGGCTTTGCTCATGGGCTGGAGCCAGGGCGTCATACAGTGAGCTAGCCTCAAAACCTACGTCTGGGGTTCGAGGCGAAATTTTCAGGCTGGCTGGCCGCGTTTCTTGTCCGTTCTCAGCGCGGCTGGCGAGACTGCCGGGTAACCGGTGGGTGAACGCGACTAAGTATGTAGTCTCTTGACTGACAGCATTTTCGGACGCGGGTTCAACTCCCGCCGCCTCCACCAATCTCCTTCTGGGCTTTCGGTTAACTGCCACCGTAAACCGGGATCGCCGCACCGTTGATCTCTCCGCCGGCTCCTCCGGCGAGCATTACTACCAACTCGGCCACGTGGGATGTCGCAACCCACTTGGCAAAGTCGGCTTTGGGCATTGCCGCTCGATTCGCGGGCGTGTCCATCGTTCCCGGAAGGATCACGTTGGCGCGAATGTTCTTGTCGGTGTTCTCGAGTGCTACGGTCTGCACCAACGAAACCAGCGCTGCCTTCGAGGCCGAGTAGGCTCCGACGCCCGCGGCCGGTTGGACAGCCTGGCGGCTGCCAATCGCGATGATCCGTCCGTGCTCCGCTTGCCGCATCACGGGGACTACGGCACGAAGAATATAGAAGGCGGCGTTCAGGTTGATGTCCATCATCTTCTGCCAGGTCGCGTCGTCGGTCTCGGCAACGCTCGCGCCACCGGCAAATCCGCCCATTACGTGTACCACCACATCGATCCTTCCGAACTTGGCGAACACGCTGGCGACGAGCTGTTTGACTTCCCGTGTATCGGTGAGGTTCGCCGAGTAACGGGTAACTCCAGCCTCCTGAGACGTGGTCGCCACGTTCGCACGATCGACCGCAACCACCGTTGCTCCGGCTGCGAGCAGGCTCTTCGTAACTTCCGAGCCGAGAGCGCCACTCGCTCCGGTCACAATTGCCACTTGACCCTGCAGACTCTGGGACATGATGATTCTCCTGTCGCGAAACAGTATAGGAGGAAATGCTTGCCGAATCCGCCCGTCGATCCCCGCGCGAAGCTGAAACAGGAAGCTGCCGAATTTGCGGTGCAGTTTGTGCAGTCGGGCATGGTTGTCGGGCTCGGAACCGGCTCAACGGCGATTTTCGCTACTCGCCGCATCGGCGAACTGTTACGCGATGGTACGTTGACGGGCATTACCGGATTCGCGACGTCAAAGGCGACGCAAGAGGAGGCCGAGCGCCTCGGAATTCCGATGATGGACTTGTCGCTGCCGATGAATCTCGACGTGACTATCGACGGCGCCGATGAGGTTGACCCGCAGCTGGATCTCATTAAGGGCGGAGGGGGCGCGCTGTTTCGCGAAAAGATCGTGGCCCAAGCCAGCGCTCGGGAGGTCATCGTGGTGGATGAAAGCAAACTGTCGCCATGCCTGGGGACTCATTTTGCTCTGCCTGTGGAGGTCAGCCCGTTCGGTTGGAAGTCGCAAATGCGTTTTCTGGAATCGCTGGGCGCTCGCGCCGTGATCCGCAAGAACCCGGACGGCTCGCAGTTTGTCACCGACTCGGGCAACATGATTTTCGATTGCGCGTTTGGACCGATCGCCGACGTAACGGAACTGGCGGAAAGGCTTGGTGCTCGTGCCGGCATCATCGAGCACGGGCTCTTTCTTGGGATAACCAGCGACCTGATCGTGGCGGGCGAAAATGGAGTACGGCATCTGAAGCGAAATAATTAGCGCGCCGCAAAAAATGTTCACCACGGAGGCACAGAGAATACGGAGAAGAAGAGAACAAAAGCAACCACGTACTTACACGGACCGTACGGATAAGAATCAGGCATAAAGGCAAGAGCAACGGCGTACGCGAAGAATGCAGATCCGATCCTCACCTCCTCGCCGCTCCGGGCTGATAAAATGAATACAAGTAATGAATAATCTGGATTTCGCACCACCCGAAACACTAACTGTCTCATTGTGGCGATCGCTGGTCCTGAACGTCATCGACCGGGTCGCGCCGGAGCGCCTGCCTCCGCTGCAACTGACGTCGAAACCGATTGACGTTGGGATGCTCTTCGGCGACCGGCTGCAACGGCCCTGGTATCGCACGATTTTCACAAACATTGCAGACGTGGTGTCTCCGGAGATTTTGCCGGCGCTGGAATTGGAGTCCCGTCCGGTTGATGTTGGCGAGCTGTTGGGCGATGAAATCGCCCACCCCTGGTGGCAGTCGTTGCTGGGCAGCTTGCGTGACCGCCTGTCTCCAGAGAAGCTCCCTGCCCTTGAGTTGACTTCGGAGCCCGTAAAAGCTTACGAAGCCGACACCTGGCTGCAAATTCTCGACTGGTCGTCGCTCATCGACACACCCAAGGTTTACCTGCCTGACACGCCCCGTCCTGCGATGACGATGTATAGTGTTGCGGAACCGCTTCCGCCGGCGATTCCGGCCGTACCGGTCTTCAGTCCTGAAGTTCTGCTGGCGCAGAGTCAGTTCAAGCGCGACATCTCGCGCTCGCGGTTGCGCCAGAAAATATGGATCTCGCTGGTGGCGGCACAGATCGCGTTTCTGGTCTTCGCGGCGATAAAGTTCGCGTAACGAACGTCCGATTCTTCCCCAAAATAAAATAGGCGGAAGCCGCGTGGCCTCCGCCCAATCACCTCTGATCTAAGTTTGTCTACAGCGCGCTCATGTTCGAGAGGAACTCGCCATTCGAGCGGGTCTTGCCCAGCTTGTCGATCAGCAATTCCATTGCTTCTACCGGTGAGAGCGGGTTCAGCACCTTGCGGAGCACCCAGATGCGTGCGAGGTCTTCTTTGGGAATGAGCAGCTCTTCCTTTCGCGTGCCCGAGCGCTGAATATCGATGGCTGGGAAGGTTCGCTTATCGACCAATTTGCGGTCGAGAATGATTTCCATGTTACCCGTGCCCTTGAATTCTTCGAAGATCACGTCGTCCATGCGCGAACCGGTTTCGATCAGCGCAGTGGCGATGATCGTCAGCGAGCCGCCTTCCTCGATGTTGCGGGCCGCGCCGAAGAAGCGCTTCGGACGCTGTAGCGCGTTGGAATCGACGCCACCAGAAAGCACCTTGCCTGACGGCGGAACGATGGTGTTGTAAGCGCGAGCGAGACGCGTTATGGAGTCGAGCAGAATGACGACATCACGCTTATGTTCCACGAGGCGCTTTGCCTTCTCGATCACCATCTCGGCGACTTGAACGTGGCGCGCAGCCGGCTCGTCGAAGGTCGACGAAATAACTTCGCCCTTCACGGAGCGCTGCATGTCGGTAACTTCTTCCGGACGCTCGTCGATCAGCAGAACGATGAGCACGACCTCAGGATGATTGGTCGTGATTGAGTTGGCCAGGTTCTGCAACAGCATCGTCTTACCGGTACGCGGAGGCGCAACGATCAAGCCGCGCTGGCCTTTACCCACCGGCGTCAACAGGTCCATGACCCGGGCGCTGATGTTGTCTTTCACCGTCTCCAGCTTGATCCGCATTTGCGGATACAGCGGCGTCAGGTTATCGAACAGAATCTTGTTGCGCGCTTCTTCGGGTGACTCGAAGTTCACTGCTTCGATCTTGACTAGCGCGAAATACTTTTCGCCCTCATGCGGAGGACGCACCTGGCCGCTGATCGTGTCGCCGGTCTTCAGATCGAATTTGCGAATCTGCGACGGGGAAACGTAAATGTCGTCAGGACCGGGCAGGTAGTTGTAGTCCGGCGAACGAAGAAAGCCGTAGCCGTCGGGCAGGATTTCGAGCACGCCTTCGGCGAAGATGTGGCCTTCTTTTTCGCTCTGGGCTTGCAGGATTTTGAAGATGAGGTCCTGCTTGCGCAGGCCGCTGGAACCGGGCAGATCGAGCTGGCGCGCGATCTTGGTCAACTCGGTTATGTTTTTTTCTTTTAACTCTGAGATTGTCATTGTCACCTACGGGGATTTAGCAGAAAGGCAGGATGGAGGTACTGCGGGAAGCGCCCAAAGGCGCGGCGCGCTTATGCTGCGCGCCGCTGCGCTTCGGTAGCGGTCTCCGGTTCCAGAATCAAGTCCTGGCGGTCCGACCCGGCAATGCGGTTCAGGACTTCGTTAGTCGTGTCTTGAATGCGCGTGCTGGGACGGTGAAATTTGCGCGTCGCCTTGGAGGCGAGCTGGCAAAGGGTGTAACGGTTACGCAACGTATGAACTGCTTCAAAAACCAATTCAGACCGCATGAATGTCTCCTCTTGTCTTATGAATGACTTGTCGGGTACTACGTTCCGGGGCCCATGCTCCTGTCGGATGAATCGTGGCGGGGGGAACCAACCTGCTTCCGGCGGCAAGAGACCAATTAGTGGATGCTGCCCGCGGAGTCTACGGTTCGTTTCTTTCCGCGCCGCAAACCCCTAACAGGATTGCAAAGCGCTTCCCTACAGTCACTTAAGTTGTACTCAGTACGCAGCCCAGCACGCTGAGTGCGGGACATTAATTTCCTGATTTCCTGATGGTGGCGTTCAGTGTGTGGCCGCTACTGGGGGCAGGACGCCTAGACTGGAACCTACAGGATATTGCGATACTCAGAAAGAGTACGTTACCCGCGTAAGCATCCGTAGTCAAGAAAAATCTTGCCCCAATCTGTTGCCGAACCCAAGAAATCACAGGCCACGCTTTAGACGCCGACCCTCAGGAAATGTACCCAATTATTTTTAACCCTCCAGCTTTCAATAAGTTCCGGCCGAGTTTCCCACAATACACCGACGAATTCCTGCGTTCGGAGTCGCGCTCGCCAGCCAAAGAGGCCCATTGAAAACAAGGCACTTACTGGAAAAGCGTCGACTCCTGGTCAAGACTCATGCCCAGAAAGTACGATCCAGGGTGCGGTATTGGATGGCTTCCGCGATATGGCCAGATCCGATCGATTCCGCGCCTCCCAGGTCGGCAATCGTCCGGGGCTACCTTCAGGATGCGATCATGGGCCCGGGCGCTCAAACCCTGCTTCGCTATAGCTCGCTCCAGCAGGTGCTCGGCATCGGTGCCGAGATCGCAATACGTCCGGATTGCGCGCGAGCCCATCTGCGCATTAGCGTAGATGCGCTCCGCCCCTTTAGCGAACCGGTCCAACTGGATCTCGCGCGCGCGAAGAACCCGCTTGCGAACGTCTGCCGAACTCTCCGGAGAGACTGTGCTACGTAACTCGCGGTAATTCACCGCCGGGACATCGATATGAATGTCGATGCGATCCAGCAGCGGCCCGGAGATCTTGGAGATGTAACGCTGAATGATCATGGGCGTGCAATGGCACTCGCGGGTGCGATCGTTGAAATAGCCACAAGGACATGGATTCATGGCCGCCACCAGCATGAATCGCGCGGGGAAACTCAATGACATAGCGGCGCGGGCGATGGTCACGTTGCCATCTTCCAAAGGCTGGCGCATGACCTCGAGAACGTTGCGGGGGAATTCCGGCAGTTCATCGAGGAAGAGGACGCCATTGTGCGCCAGCGAAACCTCTCCAGGGCGAGGAATCATCCCTCCGCCGATTAGCCCAGCATCAGAAATAGTGTGATGCGGCGAACGGAACGGCCGCGTGCCAACCAGGCCGCCGGTCGAGTCGAGCACGCCGGCGACGCTGTGAATCTTCGTGGTCTCCAGGGCCTCTTCAAACGTGAGGGGAGGCAAAATCGTCGGCATGCGTTTGGCCAGCATGGTCTTGCCCGAGCCTGGAGGCCCGATCATCAACAGGTTGTGGCCACCGGCAGCAGCGACTTCGATGGCCCGCTTCGCCGTCTGCTGTCCACGCACGTCGCGGAAATCGACAAAGAATTGCTGCGATGCGTCCAGCAACGCGTGGGTGTCTACCTTGAGCGGCTGAATCCCGTTGCCAGTGTTGAGAAACTGGACCACATCCATCAAAGAGCGGACCGGGAAGACGTCGACGCCCTCGACCACTGCGGCTTCGCGGGCATTGACCTCGGGAAGTATGAGCTTGCGAATCTTGTTGGCGCGCGCCGAGATGGCGATGGGCAGCGCGCCACGTACTCCGCGCAGGCCGCCGTCGAGCGAAAGCTCGCCTACAAACAGAGCGTCCTCGGGGGGCTTGTTTCTTAGCCCGCCGTAAGCGCCCAAGATGCCAAGCGCCATCGGCAGGTCGAAGCCAGAGCCTTCTTTACGCAGGTCGGCAGGAGCCAGGTTGATGGTGGTCACGGAAGGTGGGACGTCGTAGCCGCTGTTTTTCAGCGCCGAGCGAACCCACTCACGGCTCTCACGCACGGCCGCGTCCGGCAGTCCGACAGTCAGGAAGTGGGTGTTGTCATCCCCTTTGACGGGTGACACGTCAACCTCGACCTCGATGAGGTTGGCGTCAATGCCATAAACCGCGGCGCTGATTGTCTTGTAAAGCATTGGGGGAATATGCCTTCCCCAATTACCTACCAGAGGGTAACCAAAAATGATGTGACTCCACTCACGGGACTACGTGACGGCTGGCGGGAGGGTGAGCTAGATGAATGAATTCAGGAAGGAAAGGTCTAGAAGGCCTAAACGGCAAAGGCGGAATCCTGAACGATAGCACAGCGCCCAGTTGCGCTATCGAGACTCAAGAATTCCGCCAACCGACGAAGCTACTACTCGTACCTTACTGCACACACTGCTTGCCGCTGCTGTAGCAGCAAACATCCCATTGCTTGAAAGTCTGCCACCGGACGCAGATAAGGAATATCCCTCTTCCATCGTAGTGGCCTACAACTTAGGTCGTAGGTCAATCGCGATGTTTCGCAACTTCATTTCGATCAGGCCATTCGCTCGTCTCAGCGAACCTCCACCACCTGGCGTACAGGCTGAACCCTGGCCGGCGCCGACGACTCCTGTGCGTCAACCACAGCGATGGTAGCGATATTGACCACATCTTCTACCTCTACCCCTCGCTGCAGCAGATGAACAGGCTTCGCCATGCCGGAAAGGATTGGGCCCAACGAATCTGCTCCGCCCAACCGCGGCAACAAACGGGCAGCGATGTTACAGGACTGGAGATCGGGGAAGATGAGCACGTTCGCTCCGCCTTTCAACGTGGAGAACGGGAAGGACTCTTCCAGTTTCTTGCCGTTGACTGCGAAGTCGCCCTGCACTTCTCCGTCGATGACGAGCGTGGGATCGGCATAGCGCACGAGTTCTACCGCGCGCCGCACCTTCTCGCACAGCGGATGCCGGGTGCTTCCGAAGTTCGAGAACGACAGCATGGCGACACGAGGTTCGATGTCGAACCGCCGCGCCTCCTGTGCCGTACAGATGGCGATTTCCGCCAGATCCTCGGCTGTCGGTTCGATGTTGACGGTCGCATCGGCCAGGAAGAACAGGTCCCCTTTGCGCGTGATGAGCAGATAGATTCCACACACTTTGTGGATGCCTTCACGCACACCAATGATTTGCAAAGCGGGCCGGAGCGTCTCGGGATAGTTCTTGGTGAGACCCGAAACCAAGGCGTCGGCATCGCCCATGCGCACCATCATCGAGCCAAAGATGCTGCGATGGTTCATTTCCTCGTTGGCCGCAGCGAAGGTGACACCTTTGCGCTGCCGCAACTGGTAGAACTCTTTCACGTACTCGTGGAGCCGGGGATGACTTTCGGGTTGAACGACAACCGCTCCCTCCAGCGAGATGCCAAGCTCGGCGGCTGCCTTCTGCACTGCATCACTGTGGCCCAGCAGTACCGGGACGGCGATCTTTTCTTCCAGCAGGACATGGCAAGCGCGCAGAACCTTCTCGTGCTCGCCTTCGGTGAAGACAACTCGCTTGGGGTTGGCCTGCGCTTTGTGGATCATGATGCGCATCAATTCGTGCGCCTTGCCCAGGCGCTTCTCCAGTTGCTCGCGGTATTCTGCGAGGTCGACCGGGTTCTGCGCTACGCCGGTTTCCATTGCCGCCTTCGCCACCGCTACCGCTTCCCACACCAACACGCGGGGATCGAACGGCTTGGGAATGATGTAGTCGCGGCCGTATTTCAGGCGCTCCACGCTGTAAGCGCGACAGACTGAGTCAGGCACGTCTTCCTTGGCGAGCGCCGCCAGCGCATAGGTGGCCGCCAGTTTCATCTCCTCGTTGATGGTCGTCGCATGAACGTCGAGCGCTCCACGAAAGATGAACGGGAAGCCGAGCACGTTGTTCACCTGGTTGGGGAAATCAGAACGGCCGGTCGCCATGATGATGTCGTCACGCACGGCTCTGGCTTCGTCATAGGTGATCTCCGGGTCAGGGTTCGCCATGGCGAATACCACCGGGTTCGGTGCCAGCGACCCGATGATCTCCGCCGTGAACGCTCCCTTGGCCGATAGTCCTAACAGGACGTCTGCGCCCTTGGTTGCATCGGCCAGAGTGCGGTTGGTCGTCTCGTGCGCGAAACGCTCTTTGTAGGGATTCATCCCCTCTTTGCGGCCTTTGTAAACCACGCCCTTGGTGTCGACCATGGTGATGTTTTCGCGCTTCGCACCCAGGCAAATGTAATGTTCCGCGCAAGCCACGCCCGAGGCTCCGGCACCGTTCACTACGATCTTTGCGTCTTCGAATTTCTTTCCGACCAGTTCCAGCGCGTTAACCAGCGCCGCGCCGGAGATGATCGCGGTGCCGTGCTGATCGTCGTGAAAAACCGGAATCTTCATCGTCTTCTTCAGGGTCTCTTCGATGTAGAAGCATTCCGGGGCCTTGATGTCTTCGAGGTTGATCCCGCCAAAGGTAGGCTCGAGCAACTGGCAGGTCTTGATGATTTCGTCGGCGTTCTTGGTGTTCAACTCGATATCGAAAACGTCGATGTCAGCAAACCTTTTGAACAGGACACCCTTGCCTTCCATCACGGGCTTGCCGGCCAGCGCGCCGATGTCGCCCAAGCCAAGCACAGCTGTACCGTTGGTCACCACGGCGACCAGGTTGCCCTTCGCCGTGTAGCGGTACGCGTCGAGGGGATTCTTTTCGATTTCGAGACAGGGTATGGCAACGCCGGGTGTGTAGGCCAGACTGAGGTCGCGCTGGGTGCGGCACGGCTTGCTGGAGATGACCTCAACCTTACCCGGACGATTCCCCTGATGGTAGTCGAGCGCTTCCTGCTTAGAAATGGACATGACGTCCTCCAAATGAATTCGTAACTAGAAATTGTGCGGCGCGCGTTGCGGTCCTTGGCTCCATGCAAATGACATTGGGACGAGAAGATACTGGGTCACAGAAAATGCGGATCAGAGTCGGGTTAGACCGGTTTTGAGATGCGCGCACAAAAGCCTTCCAGGAACCGCACAGGTTCCTGCTGCTTTCATGATGTGCTGCTTAGGTGGTGGGAAATAGTGCAGATATCACAAACGGGTGTGAGCCAGCGCATCGCGATTGAAACATTCGTCACAAGATAGTGGATAGGAAAAACGCCGGTCTAAGCCCGCAGCAAGATTCCTACGATGCTAGCTGACATCAGGTTCGCCATCGTGCCGGCAAGCATGGCGCGAAATCCGAGCCTCGCCAGATCGTGACGCCTGTTCGGCGCCAGCGCACTTAGTCCGCCGATCTGAATACCGATTGAGCTGAAATTGGCAAAGCCGCACAACGCGAACGTCGCGATGGTCACGGACCGCGGGTCAAGGGCTGTCTTCTCCGCACCAAGCATGGTGAATGCGACCAGTTCGTTGAGCACCATTCGCGTGCCCAGCAAGTTTCCGATGGAGAGGCAGTCGTGCCACGGAACGCCAATCAGCCACGCGATAGGGGCGAAGATGACTCCGAAAATCGTCTCCAGCTTGCCGGGAAACCACGGCATGCCGTGCGCCGCGAGGAAGTTGTGCACGCCGCCGAGAATGCCATCGAGTAGAGCGATGAGCGCCAGAAACGAAATCAGCATCGCCGCTACGTTGAGTGCCAGCCGCAAACCGTCCGTCGTCCCCTTCGTGGCTGCGTCGAGCACGTTACTCTCTTTGGGCTCGAACTGAATGTCATCGAGCTTCGTGGTACCGGCTGTGATCGGCTGTTCAGTCTCCGGTACCAGCATCTTGGCGATCAAGATCGTTCCCGGCGCGGTCATGATCACCGCCGCTAACAGATGCCGCGCCTCGATGCCGTAAGCGATATACGCTCCCATCACCGCGCCGGAAATGTGCGCCATACCTGCCGTCATGATTACCATCAGCTCCGACTGAGTCACAGTCGCCAGGTACGGACGGATCGTCAGGGGCGCCTCGGTCTGCCCCATGAAGATGCTGGCCGCGACGTCCATCGACTCTACGCCACTGGCTCCCATGAAGCGCATCATCACTTTCGCCAGCTGGCGGATGATGAACTGCATCACGCCGTAGTGATACAGAATGGCAAAGAATGCCGCGATGAAAATGATGATGGGCAGGACCTGGAACGCAAAGAAGAAGCCGTACTTCGAGACTCTGCTGCCCAGCGGGCCAAAAACAAATTCCGAACCGACGAACGAATAACTGAGCAGGCGTGTGACCGCGTCGCCGGCCACGGCGATAACCCGTTCCCCCCAGCCGACACGCAACACCAGCACGGCAAAGACGAATTGCATCACAAGGCCGATGACTACGGTCTTGAGGCGAATGGCCTTGCGATTGGTGGAAAACAGGTAAGCGAAAAGAAGAATAGTCAGAATACCCAGGACGCCCGTTAGCCGGCCCATGCACTCTCCTGTAGAGACTGCCACCAACTGCTTCGCGCCATTACAGGTCGTCCACCGGAGCACCGAACTCGCGCACGATCGCCACGCTGGCGCTGGTACCAATGCGGTTGGCACCGGCTTCGACCATCTCGCTGAGCTGCGCCGCTATGCGGATTCCTCCGGCCGCCTTCACGCCAATGTCGTGCCCCACCACGCCGCGCATCAGTGCAACGTCGGCCGCCGTCGCACCCGAAGCAGCAAACCCCGTAGAAGTCTTCACGAAGTCGACCCCGGCATCAGCCGCCAGTGCGCATGCCAGGATTTTTTCTTCCTGGCTCAGGAGCGCCGTCTCGATGATGACTTTCAGGATCGCACCATGCGCGTGCGCCAGCTTCACCAGACTGCGAATCTCGGTCTGCACCAGCACACGGTCGCCGGATTTGAGCGCGCCGAGGTTGATTACCATGTCGAGTTCCTGCGCGCCATTCTGGGCGGCGGCCTCGGCTTCGGCGAGCTTGGTCACCGTGAGACTTGCGCCCAACGGAAACCCGATTACGGTGCCGACCTTGACCGGCGATCCGTGAACCTGGGCAGCGGCGAGGGTCACCCATGTGGGATTCACCATGACCGAACAGAACGTGTAACGCTTGGCCTCGGCGCATAGGGCGATGATGTCGCGGCTGGTTGCAGCGGGACCAAGAAGGGTGTGATCGATCAGACTAGCTACAGAACGCCAATCCTGCAAAAGGGACGTCGCATCGCGACCTATTACTAAAGAGTTAACTGACATAGGCACCGGAGATTTTACGCCGACTCCTCGTCCGATTCCAAAATGCAAATATCTGGCAGGTTGCGAAAGCGCTCCGCGAAATCCAAACCGTAGCCGACCACAAACTCGTCAGGAATCTCGAAGCCCACGTAGTCAGCATGAATCGGCTGGATGCGCCGCGAAACTTTGTCGAGCAACGCGGCAATCTTCAGCGACTTAGGCTTGCGCCCCCACAGTTCGTGCTGGAGATACGTCAAGGTGATGCCGGTATCGAGAATGTCTTCCACCAGGATGACGTTTTTGCCCTCCATCGAGTGGTCAACGTCCTTCATCAGCTTCACTTCCCCGCTTTGTTCGCGCGAATTACCGTAGCTGGACACGGCGATGAAGTCGAAGGTTGCGTCGAGCTTGATTTCGCGCGCCAAGTCGGCAAGAAAAATCGTCGCGCCCTTTAACACGCCGATGAGCACCACCGACTGGCCTTCGAAGTCGCGGGTGATCTGGGCTCCGAGCTCCGCGACCTTTTTTGCGATTTGCTCGTGCGTCAGCAGGACTTTAAGCCGGTCCAAAGGTGTCCCCAATTCCGATGGTTGCGAATCTTGGATGGTAGAGAATTGCGGCCGGAAACTCAACTGGACGCTTTCCGACAAAATCGGCTTGGAAAGGTCACGGTTTCAGCCGTGCCGCTAGCGCCCCAACGGACAATGGGCCTTACAGCATGCTGAAGCGCTCCACACATTTCAAGCCTTTGGGAATTCTGAAGAGCCCCCACGCAACAACGGCTTGCGGGGCACCCCTCGGGGTCGAGTGACCCAAGCAGTGCGACAGAGAATCGGAGCGGTTCAAAAGGGTTAAACGTCGTATAATCTCGTGCGCGCAACCGGGGAGCAGAACCTATGAACGTACAAGAACAAATCGAGAAGTATATTACCAGCCAACCCGAGCCAAAACGCAGTGACATGCGAGAGTTGCATCGGATCACACTTCAAGTGTCACCAGAATGCAAATTATCGTTCTTCGATGGTAAAGACAGCAAAAATCGTACTGTTTCCAACCCTACGATTGGATATGGATTTCACACAATCAAATATGCCAATGGAAAAAGTAGAGAGTCTTTTCAAATTGGTGTGAGCGGAAACAAAACCGGAATCTCTGTCTATATTCTTGGTCTCAAAGATAAGAAGTACTTAGCCAAAACGTATGGAAAAAAACTAGGCAAGGCGACCGTGACAGGATATTGCATTCGGTTTAAAGCTCTAAAGGAAATAAACATCGATACGCTTGAGGCGGCAATACGATATGGGCTTGCAGCTCAGAGTGAAAAAGCAAGCTGATGAAATAATTCCACTGTTCATGGGATCCGACACTGTGCGTCCTGTTCCTCCTTCTATCCACTAGCCACGATTCACTTCCGCTTGTCACACTGCCACGTGACCTACGTCCTATCACTCCACTGAAATTCCCCTTACGATCCGCGAGTAGAGGACGGGGAGATCTTGTCTCTCCTCGCCTGTGAGACCGCATGCAGACACGAAAGCTACGGCCGCTCTTGCCAACCCGCCATCCTTCAACATATCTTCAACCTGCAATGAAACCCACTAAGTCTTTATTCTGGAATATCTTCCGTGTAAGTCCCACGCGCTCTATATTTTGCGTGACATTTCGTGCGTATCTCATTGATTCCAAAGATTTGAGGGGGGAGGGGGGTGGGTACCCAGATCCGCCTTCTCTTAGCCGGGCAGGTCTTTTCTTGTCTCTACTCGTCCTCGCGCTGCTCCCCGCGGCGGCTCCCGCTCTTGGCGCCGAGCGCTCAGCCGTCTCCTCCGAGGCGCAGACGGCACGCTATTTCGAGAACATCCACAAAGATCCCAATCTTCTGGTGGCGTTTCTGCTTGAAATGCCGAAGGGCGGCGATCTGCACAACCATCTGTCGGGCGCGATTTACGGAGAGACACTAATTCAGTGGGCGAAAGACCAGCGGGAGTGCGTCGATCCTAAAACGTTTTATCTGACGCCCTCGCTGAAGCTCTCGACTGGCGATCCCTATTGCCCCGCACCAACGGTATTGGCCGAAACCGCGCTCGCGAACCCAATCCTTTATCGAAGCATGATAGACGCCTTCTCGATGCGCAACTGGGAGCTGTCTGGCCAGTCAGGACACGACCACTTCTTCGACGCGTTTGACAAGTTCGGGGCCGCGACGCACGGAAATACTGGTTTGATGCTGGCCGAAACTGGCGCGCGAGCGGCGTCGCAGCGAGAGATTTACCAGGAGCTAATGTTTACTCCGACGGGCAAGCCGTTCGGCGACATGCTGAGCGCTGACGCCGTCAGGGCCATCAAGCTTACCGACGACGCCACACCTGAGACGCTCGCCCAGATGCGCAAGGCGCTGACCGAAAACGGACTGTCGAGCGCCATACAGGACGCCATCCAACAGACCAACGAGGCGGAGAAGATTCGCGACGCTGTGTTAAAGTGCGGTACTTCTGGCGCGGGTCCCGGATGCCAAATAACGCAGCGCTATCTCTTCCAGGTGCTTCGTGGACTGCCCAAAGAAATCGTCTATGCGCAGATGCTGTTGGGTTTCGAACTCGCCCAAACCGACAAACGTTTCGTCGGACTCAACATGGTCATGCCCGAGGATTACTACATCCCGATGCACGATTTCCCGCTGCACATGCGCATGATGCAGTACTTGCACAGTCAGTATCCGAGCGTTCATGTCGCGCTGCACGCCGGCGAACTGGTGGAGGGGTCAGTTCCACCCGAAGGCTTGCGCTTCCATGTTCGCGATTCCGTTGAGATGGCCGGCGCCGAGCGCATCGGGCACGGCGTGGATGCGCTGAACGAGACTAACGCTGTCGAATTACTCGACGAGATGGCCAAGAGAAACGTGATGGTGGAGATCTGCCTGACCAGCAACGACGTCATTTTGGGTGTTCATGGCCGCAATCATCCGTTGCACGATTTCATGCGCGCTGGAGTTCCAGTCGCCCTTGCCACCGATGATGAAGGCGTCTCGCGCTCCGACATGACGCATGAATATCTGCGCGGAGTAGCAGACCAGGGCCTGTCGTATAGCGAGCTAAAGCGCATGGCGCGGACCAGCCTGGTGCATGCTTTTATTTCCGGCGGCAGCTTATGGAGCGACGGCAAGGCGTTCACACCGGTCAAGGACTGTGCGGCCACACTGTCCGGTGCATCGCCCTCCACCGCTTGTCAGAAATTATTAGATTCCAGCGAGAAGGCACGCTTGCAACTCAAGCTGGAGCAGCAATTCCGCGAATTTGAAGGACGCAAGTGGCCGGCAAGTACAGTTGAAAGCTCTCCGGCAGCCGAGCGCTGAGTTAGCCAACAACAAGACAGAAAGCAGGCTCGGCAGGATTCGAGAGCGAAGAGTACACATGATGATCGTCGTCGAAACGAGATTCGCAGTCGTCGAGAGCAAGCTTCAATTGTAGAGTAGCCTGCGTTGCGAGACGTTCAACGGGACACTCTGCTAGATCCTCGCCAGATGCACCCCAAACCAATTCTGGCGGTCATGCCAGCTTTGCTCCAAGGCGAATCCAGCCTTGTGCAAGATGTCCTCGATCATTCCCATCGTGTACTTGTAGCTATTTTCTGTGTGGATGCGTTCGCCTGCCGAAAATCCGATGTCCAAATTGATCGCCGGCAAGAACACCCGCTGCTCGCGCAAACTTTCGAGGTAGATTTCCATTCGCGAGCAGCGCTTGTTCCACTCCGCGATGTGGGTGAAGGCGTCGAGATCGAAGTCCGCATCCAGCTCGCGGTTCAAGCGGGCCAGGATGTTCTTGTTGAAAGCTGCGGTCACTCCCTGCGCGTCATCGTAGGCAGGTAGCAGGATCTTCGGACTCTTGGCAAAATCCGCTCCCAGAAGAAGTGCGTCGCCTGACCGCATGGAGCGTCGGATGCGTCGCAGAATTCCCACCGATTCATCGAGTTCGAAATTTCCGATGCTCGAGCCAATGTAGAGCACCAGCTTGCGGCCGGTGACGCGGTTCAGCGCTTCCACTCCTCCGGTGTAATCGGCGACGATGGGGTTTACCCGAAGCTGCGGAAATTGCAGCCCCAGTTGAGTGACAGCCTCCTGCAAAGCGCTGGGCGAGACGTCGATGGGATAGAACAACGCCCGCGACTGCCGTTGCAGCAGCTCTTCAATCAGAACGCATGTCTTGCTCGCCGTCCCGGCCCCTAATTCGACCAGCGTCAGCGACGGTCCAGCAGCCTGCAGGATTTCACTTGTATAACTCTCAAAGATCGAACGTTCGGTCCGCGACAGGTAGTACTCCGGCAACTCGGTAATTTGCTCGAACAGCGCCGATCCGGCCTCATCGTAAAACAGTCTCGCAGGCAACCACTTCGGCGAGGCGCCCAACCCCTCCCGCGCCGCTAGTGCTGTGGCGTCGTTGGCTAAATATTGGAACGGTTTGCTAGTCGCCATTGGCCAGCCGAATTCCCATGAACTGCCAGCGCGCATGGGGAGGAAAGAAATTTCGGTAGGTGCGGCGGATGTGCGACTGCGGAGTCGTGCACGAACCTCCGCGCAATACCATCTGATTGCACATGAATTTGCCGTTGTATTCGCCGACCGCGCCGGCTGCGGGCTGAAATCCCGGATAGGGCAGATATGCGCTGCCTGTCCACTCCCACACATCGCCAAACATCTGGGCCAACCCAGCGCTGTCGCCCGCGACCTGCGGATGCAACGAATCGCTCTCCATGAAGTTGCCGGTCAGCGAACAGCTTTGCGACGCGACCTCCCATTCGGGTTCGGTCGCCAGCCGCGCGCCCGCCCAGTGTGCAAACGCGTCGGCTTCGTAGTAGCTCACATGACAGACCGGATCCTCGGGATTCACCAACTGCATGCCGTCCATCGTGTAGTGCCACCATTGGCCATCTCGCATCTCCCAATACAGCGGAGCGCTCCAATCATTCGCCCGCACTGTGTCCCATCCGTCCGAGAGCCACAACGCCGCAGTGCCGTAGCCGTTGTCGCGCATGAATTCTATGTACTCGCCGTTGGTGACCAGCCGCGATGCCAGCTGGAAAGGCGCCAGGTACACATTGTGCGCCGGCGTTTCGTTATCGAAGGTGAAACCGTCGCCCTCGAAGCCAATCGAATGCACGCCCTCAGGGAATGATTGCCAGTGCAACGCGGGAGCAGCCTTATGTGGCTGTTGGCCCGACTGCTCGGAATTTCGATATGAAGGGCGCAATGGATTCTCTGCCAACCCGTATTTCACGTCCGTCAGGATCAGCTCCTGATGCTGCTGCTCGTGATTCATCCCGAGCTCAATCAGGTCCAACAGGTCGGATGCCAATTCTCGCTTCAGCATCTGCTCCATCGCCGCATCGACATGCTTTCGATACTCTCGTACTTCGTCGAGCGTTGGACGCGAAAGAATATGTCGCAGCGCTCGTAGCGGGCGATCGCCGACTGCGTTGTAATACGAATTAAAAAGATTGCGGAAGGCCGGGTTGATCGGCTTATATCCAGGCAGGTGCTTGCTCAGCAGAAATGTCTCAAAGAACCATGTAGTGTGCGCCAGATGCCACTTCGCCGGGCTGGTATCCGGCATGGCCTGCAAACTATGGTCCTCCACACTCAAGGGCGCACAACATCGCAGCGAAGTCCGGCGGACGTCGCCATAGCGCTCTAACAGGCTCTGCCCGGAGCGCTCGATTAGCGGACTAATAACTCCCGAAGATGTCCCGCGTTCCAGACCCATAGACACTCACTCGAACCGTGCCAAATACTCTCACTCAAGATGCTTATTGACTGGCAAAGCTGCAAATTTTGATTGAATATTTGGAACTTGAGTTGCCTGCGTGGGGTGGCCGCTCGAAAGTTTTCGACGGTACCTAACCGCACCTTGATGACTAGATCGTTATCGGGTGGACCTCACCGGCGTCGAGGGAGACATGGCAGCGCCGTCCGCAAGTTGCATCGCGGGCAGTTGGTAGCGTCCCATCAGGTAATTCCAGCGAACCTCCAACACCTCGGTGCCCATCCGCAGGCCATCACGGATGGGATGGATCTTCGAGCGGTGGTCGTGGGCCCATTCCACCGGGACTTCCGCGGTTCGCAGCTTGAACCTGTCCGCGAGGAAGAGCAACTCCGGGTCAAACCCCCATCGCTCGATTCGCTGCCGCGTAAAGATCGTCTCGATCGCGCTGCGATTGAACGCTTTAAAGCCGCACTGCGTATCGCGGTAGCGCAACCCTAGCACTATCCTCAATCCCAGGTTGAACAGCCGACCATAAAGCTGTCGGAGTAGCGACTGCCGCTCGGTCTGCAACTCGCGTTTCAGCCAGCGTGAACCAATCGCTACGTCCGCGCCCTCCGCCAGCGCCGCAAACAGCTTGTCGGCCTCGGTAATGGGCGACGAAAGGTCGGCATCGGTGAACAACGCCACCGTTCCCTTGGCATGTAACATTCCGTTCCGGACGCTGTATCCCTTGCCGCGATTGCCTGGGTTCGCCAGCAGCTTGATCGTCGAATCAGTCACGGCAAATCTGCGCACAACGTCCGCTGTGTTGTCCGTCGATCCGTCATTGACTACGATGATTTCGGCACTGAGACTGCGCGAGCGAATGTAGTCGGCCACCTTGGGAATGGATTCAGCGAGCCTCTGGCTCTCGTTGTAAGCGGGGACAATAAAACTGTGGCTGATTTCGGTCATCGGTGGTTTCGGCGCTGGCTCATTGTATGACAGTTACCACGCAGTCAACAGCCGAGACCCCTTCTACGACCACCCCTGTACTTTAGTAACTTGCGCGTCCCTCCTCCCGGAGCTAGGCTGGCGCAATATGCGCTGCTTACGATTTGTTCCCGCACTCATTCTTTTCGCAGCCGTTGCCCATGCCGCCTCCAAACCCCATGTCATGAGCCTGGGTAAACCCACGCCGGTAAAGCTCCTGCTTGGCCCATCGGAAGAAAAGTCGGTGAACATTACTGTTCGACCACTCTTCCTCGACACCAAGCTTAAGGAGTACACGACCGGCTCCGCGCATGACATCACGGATCGCGTCTTTGTCATTCGCCGCGCGTATCGGGTCAATGATTCGCTGCCCACCGAGTCATCCAGTCAACCTCGCTGGCTCTGGCAGCGGGGAGGCTGGCTCCTTGTCGATCGCAACACTGGCCGCATCACCCAGATCAAGCTGCCCGATTTCGATCCCTATTATTCCGACGTGAGCTGGTACCGCGACTACGCCGCCTATTGCGGCCTGGCCGATGACGGCGAACGTGTCTCGGCCATCGTCGCGCAGATCACCACCAAGAAGCCGCTCTACAAGAAGCAGCTAGAAAAGCTGGGTGGCGAATTTCCCGACGCAGTTTGCGCTCCGCCACTGTGGCAACGAAACCCGGCACGCGTGACGTTCACACCACAGGGTGGCGAGAGGCTTTCGGTGGACATTAACGGCCGATTCGCCGACGTCACCCCTGACACGCCCGCCGAAGAATGACGTAAACTGTCGGCGACGTGAAGTCCTTCGACGAACTACTACACGATGCCGAAATAGCTCACGGGCATTTGTGTGCCGGGCAGGTGCTCGGCGTCCGCATGGCGATGCTCGGTCTCGGACTGCTCGGCCTGGATGATCCCTACGGCAAAGACCGCAAGCGCCTGGTTACCTACATAGAAATCGACCGATGCATGACCGACGCCATCGGGGTCGTCACCGGATGCCGATTAGGCAAGCGCGCCCTCAAGTTCCGCGACTGGGGCAAGGTCGCCGCTACGTTCGTCGATCTCGAAGCAGGGAAAGCGGTTCGCATCACAGCAACGGAACGCTCCAAAACGCTGGCGCGCCAGATGCACCCTGAGATCGAGAGCAAGAATCAACAGCAGATGCTGGCCTACCGCGAAATGCCCACCGATGATCTCTTTACCATCCAGTGGGTAAAGGTCGCTGTGGCACCGGAAGAAATGCCTGGTTACAAAGGCGAGCGCATTGTCTGCGCCGAGTGTGGAGAAGGCATCAACTTCCAGCGCGAGGTGCGCCGCGACGGCATTGTCCGCTGCCGCGCCTGCGCCGGCGAACGCTACTACGACCCCGCCTGAACCGTGCGAAACAATGGCTCCGACAAAACCCAAGGGCATATTGCGATGGCTACTTCGGATGCCGGTGAACTTATACCGCTGGAACTGCGGCCCCGTGTTGGGAAACCGGTTCCTCCTTTTAACTCACAAAGGGCGGCGAACCGGTGTCCAGCACCAAACTGTATTGGAGGTCATGGAATATCGAAAGCAAGGGCCAGAAGCGGTGGTGATGAGTGGCTTCGGTCCCAACGCTGACTGGCTCCGTAATATCGAGGCGAACCCGGACCCACTGGTCGTAATCGGCTCAAAACATTTCGTCGCGAGCTATCGCCAGCTTGACGAGCAAGAAGCGATGACGGTGCTTGGGGGCTACGAGCGGCGCAATCGGTTTATGGCGCCGATCATCCGATGGGTGTTAAGCCGACTGGTTGGCTGGCGATACCAAGCTTCCGAGGACGATCGTCGGCTATTAGTCCACGAGTTGCCTCTGATCGCATTCCGGCCACGATCCCAAAGCTTTTAGTTAACCGTTCACTCCAGAGCGTGCTCCACCACATGCGCCGTCTTCAGAACTGTGACCTCATCGAAATGCTTGCCCAGAACCTGTAGCCCAATCGGCAATCCTTCTTTACTCTTTCCGCACGGCACTGTAATTCCAGGAATACCGACGAGGTTCGCCGTTACTGTATAAATGTCGGCCAGGTACATCGCGAGTGGATCGTCCGCCTTTTCGCCGAGCTTGAACGCCGGAGTCGGAGTCGTCGGCGTAACGATCGCATCTACCTTCGCGAATGCCTCGTCGAAATCGCGTGCCAGCAAGCTGCGCACGCGCTGGGCCTTCAGGTAGTAGGCGTCGTAGTAGCCTGCGCTCAGCGCATAGGTTCCCAGCATGATACGACGCTTCACTTCTGTCCCGAATCCCGCATCGCGCGTCTTGCGATACATTTCTGTGAGCGTCCTCGCGTCTTTCGCACGCACGCCGTAACGGACTCCGTCGTAACGCGCTAGATTGGACGAAGCCTCGGCTGTGGCAATCAGGTAATAGGTTGGAATCGCATACTCCGTGTGCGGCAGCGAAACCGGCACGATTTCGCACCCTGCTTTCGCCAGTTCCTGGATGCCGTTCTCCACAGAGGAAAGCACTTCCGGATCGAGACCGTCGCCGAAGTACTCCTTCGGGACGCCAATCTTTAGTCCCCTCACCGGCTGGCCAATCTCGGCCGTGTAATCCGGCACCGGCAAATCGGCCGACGTTGAATCCATCGGATCGCGTCCGGCCATATGCTGAAGAATGAGCGCGACATCTTTTACCGTTCTGCCGAACGGCCCCACGTGATCGAGCGACGACGCGAACGCAATCAGTCCGTAACGCGAAACGCGCCCGTATGTCGGCTTCAATCCCACTACTCCGCAGAACGCTCCCGGCTGGCGAATCGAGCCGCCCGTATCGGAACCTAGTGACGCAACCGCTGTTCCGGCCGCTATCACCGCCGCCGACCCACCCGACGATCCACCCGGTACTCGTGAATGATCGCGGGGGTTCTTCACCGGATAGAATCCCGAGTTCTCGTTCGACGAACCCATGGCAAACTCATCGCAATTCGTCTTGCCCAGAACAATCGCGCCTGCATCTTCCAGCCGCGCTACCGCGGTCGCGTCGTAAGGAGCGACGAAGTTGTCCAGGATCTTCGAGCCCGCTGTAGTGCGAACGCCCTTCGTCGTCAGCACGTCCTTGATCGCAACCGGCACGCCCGCCAGCGGAGGCAGCCCGTCACCCTTGTCAGCCAGCGCGTCCACGCGCTCGGCCTGACGATGCGCACGCTCCTTGCTCAGCGTCAGGTAGGCGCCGATCGCCGGGTCTTCGGCCTCAATCTTCTGATAGAACGCATCCACCAGCGCCGTAGCCGTCGTCTGCTTCTCGAGCACCGCCGTTCGCGCCGCGTCCACCGTGAGCATTGCAACGTTCATCGAGTCTGGCTCCTACCGTTCAATCACTTTCGGTACTTTGAAGAACGTGCCATCTGTTTGCGGAGCATTACTCATTGCTTCTTGGTGCGGCAAGCACGGACGCAACTCGTCTGGCCGCATGGCGTAGCCGAATGCGTCGCCGTCTTTAGCAGTGCCGTAGCGGTTCGCTACTTGCGCCATCGGTTCAACATTCGTCGTGTCGAGCTGATTCAACCGCTCGATGTACGCCAGGATTGAGTTCAGGTCCTTCAACATGCGCGCACGCTCCTCGGCAGTCAGATCGAGATGCGCGAGGTCGGCGACGTAGGAGACGTCCTGTTCAGAAACCATGACTTGCTGTCCTCGTGATTATGAAGTCGGGCGGGCAGCATGCGGCGCCACCACGAACGAGATATTTCGCACTCGCTTGCCCGCGATGTGGTTCAGCCCCGCGAGGTATTGCTGATACATCTGCTGCAATTGATTGCGCCAGGCAACATCGGGAACGGCCACAACCAGCACTCCGTCGACAAAACTGAGGGCGCGCGTTTTCTCCGCCACCGTAGCTCCGCAGACCACAGGCCAGGCCAGCACGGGTGCCTGGTCGCCCGCGTCGCTGCAAACGGTTTCGGCAAATATTTTTTTTAGCGTTGCGCGCGCGTGCTGCATGACGTGAATCTCGATTCTAGCATTGCTCGGCCGCCGACCTGAGGGCCTTACGACGATTCATGCACAGCTGGAAATTCTCTCTGCACCATCTCGATGGCGGCTTCGGTGCTTCGAACTTTTCCCTCGAGCTGCGCGTCTTCCACTGCCGACAGAATCTCTTTGAACCGTGGCCCCGGCGCATAGCCCAACTCAATCAGTTCACGCCCAGTCAGCAACGGCTGGGGTCGGATTTCCTCCGGAGGCGTCGCCCGCAATTTCTCCGCCACGAATTCGTACAACCCGAGCTCGCCGTGACTTGCGAGACAGTCCATGCGATGCAATTCCATATGTTCATCAAACTGCGGCAGGCGCAAGAAGCGCTTCAGCGTCGAATCTTTCATACGTTCCACATCTTTGAAGCGCATGTGATTGGCCACCAGCGCCTCAATCTGTTCCGTATCGTCATTGGAGAAATGGAGCCGCGAGCAGATTTCGCGCGCCATCTGCACACCGACCTCGACATGTCCGTCAAAACGAATGCGATCTGGCGCCACACGAAACGTCGGAGGCTTTCCTACATCGTGCAGCAGCGCTCCCCATGCCAGTGTCGGCGGACAGTGCGCCGGCAATTGCTCCAGCAACATCATAGTGTGAATCCAGACGTCGCCCTCGGGATGGAACTGCGGTGGCTGCTCTACCCCATGCATGCGGACAATTTCAGGCAGCACTTCGTTCAGTAATCCGGTGCGGTCAAGCAGTTCAAACGCTTGGCGCGCGTGGCCTTCGGTAAGCATCTTGGTGAGCTCGTCACGCACTCGCTCGCGGCTGACCTGGTCAATCATCGGCGCCAGCTTTTGGACAGCGGCAAACGTAGGAGGATCGATGGTGTAGCCAAAGCGCGAGGCGAAGCGCACCGCCCGCAGCATCCGAAGCTTGTCTTCCAGGAACCGCCGCTCCGGATCGCCGATCGCGCGCACTACTCCAGCCGCCAGGTCCGCGCGACCGCCCACAAAATCCAGCACTCGATCGCCGGCCAGTGGATCCATCAGTAAGCCATTAATGGTGAAATCGCGCCGCTGAACATCTTCTTGCGGCGACTTGGAATACTGCACCTGATCGGGATGGCGTCCGTCGGAATAGACGCCATCGCTGCGGAAAGTCGCCACTTCAATGGGATGTTTGTGTTCGGCCGCCGCGTGTCCGTCGCTCTTGGGAACTGGAACCAGCACGACTCCAAACTGCGCTCCGACCGCGTAAGTTTCAGGGAAGATGCGCATGACCTCGTTGGGAGTCGCGTCGGTGGTGACGTCGTAGTCGGTCGGGTCCAAGCCCAGTAGCATGTCGCGCACGCAGCCTCCAGCCAGGTAGGCCTGAAACCCTCGCTTGCGAAGCTCGCGAACCACGTGGATGGCATGCTCTTTCATCAGTGAAGTGATTGTATTCGGTCGAGTGGCCTGGTAAATGGTGGTAGCTGGCGACTCGCTGGAGCCTATCCGTCCGAACTTCATCCCCCAGCACGAATGACCAGTTACCAGTCACCAGCTCCCCCTTACAATAAAGCTGTGCCTTCCGCCTTCATCCTCGGCATCGAGAGCTCTTGCGACGAAACGGCTGCTGCCGTCGTGCGCTCGGGGGAAGAACTGATCTCCAATGTGGTTTATTCGCAGATTACGACGCACCAGCCGTTCGGAGGCGTAGTCCCCGAACTCGCCTCCCGCGAACACTTACGGGCTATCGTGCCAGTGGTTCGCAAGGCACTCAAAGACGCCAGCAAGTCCTACGAAACCATCGACGCCATCGCTGTGACGCAGGGCCCCGGCCTGGCCGGAGCGTTGTTGGTGGGGCTCAGCTTCGCCAAAAGCCTCGCCTTCGCTTTGGACAAACCACTCATCGCCGTGAACCATCTCGAAGGCCATATACACGCTGTACTGCTCGAGGAACGCCAGAAGGGAAACCACGACTTGCAGTTTCCCGTGCTAGCCCTGGTCGTCAGCGGCGGACACACCCACCTATATTTGGCTGAACAGAAAGAGACAGGCTGGACCTACCGCAACATCGGGCACACTCGCGATGACGCGGCAGGAGAGGCGTTCGACAAAGTCGCCAAACTGCTGGAACTTGGCTATCCCGGCGGCCCGGTCATCGATTTCCTCGCGCAGCATGGAAACCCCAGTGCCGTGAAGTTCCCTTTCGCCCAGATCAAACATCGGGACCGAAATCCGCAGAACCGGCATGCGGCTGACGAGTTGCGCACGGATTTTTCTTATAGCGGCATTAAGACCGCGGTGCTGCGATACGTCGAAGTCCACGAGATGGCAGAGAGCATCCAGCGACGCCGCGAAGCAATCAAGACCATCGCCAGACCCACGCCGCAAGACTTCGTTGCTGCTTGCGATCACCAGACGCTCGACCTTGTCGCATCATTCCAGCGCGCGGTGGTTGACGATCTCGTCGGTAAGACGTTCTCCGCCGCGGTTGACTACGGCGTGGCAACGTTGCTCGTCACCGGAGGCGTAGCCGCCAACAGCGAACTGCGTATTACCTTCGAAGCGCGCGCCGCAGAAGAAGGCATTCCCGTGCTCTTCCCTTCGCGCAAGCTCTCCACCGACAACGCGGCGATGATCGCGGCGGCGGCGTATCCGCGATTTCTGGCGGGTGAGTTCGCGAGTGCCGACTTGTCGTCCGATCCAGCGCTCAGGCTGGGCTAGGTTCTGAACGGATTAGCTTTTATATTTGTCCGGAGAGCGGGTTTTGTGTCGCCGGCTGAAGCCGGCTCCAGACATTCATCAAAGAAACACGGACGCCGAGCTAAAGCTCGGCTCTACCCTGCGCGAACGGATATAGAAGCAGGTCTGCAAAGAGCGACTGGCGTCAGTAAGCACACGTCCGCCCACTCGTCCAAGGGTTAGTTCGTTCGACGGGAGCTATTCTTCTTCGGTGGGAATCTTCGCTTCGATGTCCATGTCGCGGAACTCGCTCGACTCAAAGATCTCGCGGCATTCGAGGCACTCCACGAATTCCGCATCTTCGTCGCGCGAGACGACCTGGACACGAGGATGAAGACACTTCTTCTCCATGGCCTCGCCTTGGGGGTGGCTGGGTGGTGGTGACGGAAACGCCGGCTGGATGAAATTCATATGTACGTTGCTCGATCGACTCGGTACGTTGTGAATTGAGCGGTATTTTAGACCGGGCGCAAACGTTGTCAAGCATTTCCCGCAGACCAATATTAAAATCTCGTCGCCGGTCGCGTGACTCTGACGTCCCCAATGTCGCCGCCTGTCTCCGGCGCGAAGGCTATCTGTCATCCGTCCGCGAGTAAGGATGCGAAACTCCCAGCGGATGGTGTTGTGTACGACTCCTTTGTCAGGCGCGCGGCCCCGACTAGCCATTCTGCGACTTGACGGAATTCGAGCCCAATATCCTGATCAAGTAGCGGGCTTTTGAAAGCGTCCGACAAAAATATCCGACAATTTTCATCGCCAATACTCAACCCATTTAGACTCTGCTAGTTACCGTTTAATGCGAATCCACCACCTTGCCTGCAATCGCTTGCGTTTAAGTCTGCTGAGGCCCTAGAATGAAATTGCGACTGAATTAGTCGGCAATTCGTCTAACGCACTGGAGCAGTGGTTACTTTGCTGAAGTTGACCAAAAAAGCGGACTACGGACTGATCGCAATGCGCCATCTGGCCGAACACGCCGACTTGGGCGCTTGCAGTGCGAAAGACCTGGCCGAGATGTACAGCATCCCGCAGGAAGCGCTGGCGAAGATTCTGCAGCGGCTGACCAAGGCGGGTTTGCTTACTTCGCAGTACGGGACCAACGGCGGGTACGTCTTGTCGCGCGATCCGCGGACTATCACTGCATACGAAGTGATTCGCACCATCGAAGGTCCGCTGTTTATGACGTCTTGCAGCGCTGCGACCACCGACTGCGAGCAAAGCGACCGCTGCACCGTGCGCGGGCCGTTGCTGAAAGTTAGTCGCACGATTGAAGAAGTTCTCAACAAGTTGACGATTTGGGACATGACCGACGCCGAGCCCGAGCCTGCCCCTGAATTGGTAACGCTCGGCTGGCAGTCCGGCAAAGTAGAAAAAGTCTAGGAGATATTGGCAATCATGAGCGCGAATGTGATCGAAGGAAACAACGGCAACAAGGATGTGAAGCTGCCCATCTACATGGACAGTCATGCCACCACGCGCGTTGACCCACGCGTAGTGGAGGAGATGCTGCCCTACTTTACAGAGAATTTCGGCAACGCCGCCAGCCGCAATCACGAGTTCGGCTGGGTAGCGGAGCAGGCCGTCGAGCAGGCACGCGAGCGCATCGCGAAGCTCATTGGCGCGACAACGAAGGAAATCATCTTCACCTCGGGCGCTACCGAGAGCAACAATCTCGCGATTAAGGGCGTGGCCGAGATGTATCGCGAGAAGGGCAACCACATCATCACTCAGGCCACCGAACACAAAGCGGTGCTCGACACCTGCAAGCGCCTGGAGAAGTACGGGTTCCGCGTCACTTATTTGCCGGTGCAGAAAGACGGCCGCATCGATCTCGAAGACCTGAAGCGCGCCATGGACGACAAGACGATCCTGGTCACCATCATGACCGCGAACAATGAGATCGGCTCGCTGCAGCCCATCCGCGAGATTGGAGCGATCTGTCACGAGCGCGGCGTGCTGTTTCATACGGACGCGGTGCAGGCCATTGGCAAAGTTCCGTTCAACGTGATTCAGGACAACGTAGACCTGGCTTCGATTACGGCTCACAAGCTTTACGGTCCCAAGGGAGTCGGCGCGCTGTATGTGCGCCGCAAGAACCCGCGTGTGCAGCTTGTCGCCCAGATCGATGGCGGCGGACACGAGCGCGGCATGCGCTCCGGAACACTCAACGTCCCCGGCATTGTGGGACTCGGCAAGGCGTGCGAAATCGCGAATCAGGGAATGGCGGAAGAAGCCAAGAAAATCTCGGCGCTTCGCGATCGACTGAAGGACGCCATCATGGGCCAACTCGACGAGGTCTACATTAACGGTTCCGTCGAGTACCGCTTGCCCAACAACCTGAACATCAGCTTCGCGTACGTCGAAGGCGAATCGCTACTGATGGGCATCAACGACATCGCAGTTTCCAGTGGTTCGGCCTGCACCTCTGCAACGCTTGAACCATCTTATGTATTGAAGGCCCTGGGCGCGGGCGACGACTTGGCGCACAGTTCCATCCGTTTCGGCCTGGGACGTTTTAACACTGAGGCTGAAGTCGATTACGTGGCGCAGCGCGTGGTCGAAACGGTAAACCGCTTGCGCGAACTTTCGCCACTGTACGAGATGGCGAAAGAAGGCATTGATTTGACGAAAGTCCAGTGGGCGGCAGAGCCGATCCACTAAGTTGCAGATAGTACGAGGGGCTTCGGCCCCAAGACGACAAAGAGTTTAGGAGACACAATGGCATACAGCGACAAGGTACTCGATCATTACACGAATCCCCGCAACGTCGGTTCGCTCGACAAGAACAGCGCCGAGGTGGGCACCGGTCTAGTCGGCGCGCCGGAGTGCGGCGACGTGATGAAGCTGCAGATCAAGGTCAATCCGGAAACCAGCGTCATCGAAGACGCCAAGTTCAAGACCTTCGGCTGCGGCTCCGCCATCGCCTCGTCTTCGCTCGCGACCGAGTGGGTCAAGGGCAAAACGGTGGATGAGGCTCTGCAGATCAAGAACACTGAGATCGTAAAAGAGCTCTCGCTTCCTCCGGTGAAGATCCACTGCTCGGTGCTGGCGGAAGACGCGATTCGCGCGGCCATCGGCGACTGGAAAAAGAAGCAGGGACAGACGAAAGCTGAGCCGGCCGCGGTTGCACAGCAGGCGTAAACTGAAACTGGAGAACCGTGTGCCGCACCCGCGGGCGCGGCACATACGACAATCATGAGCACGGTCAACATTGAGAATCCGGTGCAGGCGCCGGCGAAGGGCATCCAGGTGACAGACAAAGCGCTGGCGCGCATTCGCACCGCCATGGCCAAGGAGAATATTTCTCCGGCTGAAGGCGGCCTGCGACTGGGCGTGCAGGGCGGGGGCTGCTCGGGTCTGAGCTACAACATTCGCTTCGACACTCAGCCGCGCGAACGCGATCGCGTCTATCAGTACGACGACGTGCGCCTGTTCGTCGATCCGAAGTCGTTCATCTATCTGCACGGCATGATTCTCGACTACGAAGAGACCTTGATGCATCAGGGCTTCGTCTTTCAGAATCCGAATGCCAAGAAATCCTGCGGCTGCGGAACCTCTTTCTCGTAGAACGGCGCAGCCCAAACCACCCAGTCGCAGCGCGGTTGAGGACAGGAGTTCCACGGCTGTGGAAGTCCGCGGCTGAGTGTTTGTCACGCGGAGATTGAAGGAAAACATGGCTATCAGTGACAGCAGAACGGGTGCAGGAACTGGCGTGCTGGTTTCGACCCCGTCGAAACCGATCACGACCGAGTGCTGGTCGTGTGGCGCCATGCGTGCCGCTCATTACTGCCAGGAGTGCGGCAAGGTCCAACCTCCTGCGCCGGTGGACTACTTTAGCTTCTTCGGACTGCCGTACAAGCTCAACGTCGACACGGCACAGCTCGAGCGCGATTTTTACGCGCTCAGCCGCAAGCTGCATCCCGACATCAACGCACGCGCCGATGGTCGCGAACAGGACTGGAGTTTAGAGAAGACTTCGCAGCTCAATGACGCCTATCGCACGCTGAAAGACCCGATTTCGCGTACTGAGTATCTGCTCCGCTTGCAGGGCGTGCAGTTGGAAGAGCAATCCAAGGCCGCCACCGAGGAAGCGCGCAAGACCGGGGCAGTCAAGAAGCAGGTCGTTCCGCCGGACCTGCTCGAAGAAGTCTTCGAGCTGAACATGCAGCTCGAAGAGCTGCGCATGAACAAGAAGATGGACGAGGACGATCCATCTCTTGCGCAAGACATTCGCAAAGCCAAAGACAACCTTATCGCCAAGCAGGGCGAAATGCTGAGCGAATTGCAGTCAGCTTGGAATGAGTGGGACGCGCTTGTCGAGCGTGGCGCCGCGGGCGAGACTGTCGTCGAGACCGATCGCGCGGCCGCTCGCGACAAGATGGTCGGGATCCTGAATCGCCGCTCGTATTTGCGCAACTTGCTGCGCGAAATCGATGAGGTTCTGGAGAGCTAGCAACTGACGATGGCAACCGAACGCATCATCGGCATAGATCTTGGCACCACGAACTCGCTGGTTGCCTACATGGAAGACGACCCTCCCGTCGTTATCCCAGGCGAGGACGGCTTGAACCTTGTGCCGTCGGTCGTCGCTCTTGATGAGTATGACCGGATCATCGTCGGCAATGCTGCGCGCAAATATCTCATCGAGACTCCCGAGCGCGCCGTGTACAGCGTGAAACGACTGATGGGCCGCGGCGTCGAAGACGTTCAGGACGAGCTCAAGCTCTTCCCGTTCCGTCTCGCCGACGATCTCACCGCCGGCGAAGTTCTGCGCATCAAGCTGGGCAACAAAACCTACACGCCGCCCGAAATTTCGGCCTTCATCCTGCGTCAGCTCAAGCGCAATGCTGAGCGCTATTTCGGAGCGCCGGTTACCAAGGCGGTCATCACCGTGCCCGCGTATTTCAACGACGCGCAGCGTCAGGCCACCAAAGACGCCGGCCGCATCGCAGGGCTCGAAGTCCTGCGGCTGGTCAACGAACCGACAGCGGCTTCTCTCGCCTACGGCCTCGACAAAAAAGATACTGCGACAGTCGCAGTGTATGACCTCGGCGGCGGCACCTTCGACATCTCGCTTCTCAAGTTGCACGAGGGCATCTTCGAGGTCATCGCCACCAACGGCGACACCCACCTCGGCGGCGACGACATCGACAACCTGTTGATTGCCATTGCGCTCGACGATATCCAGGGCGATCTTGGCATGAATGTGCGCCGCAGCGGCGAGGCTGTCCAGACCATTCGCAAGGCTGTCATCGAGGCTAAGATTGCACTCTCGTCGGACGATGAGACTATGCTCGATGTCGATCTTCCGGGCGGCAAACGCTACCAGCGCAAGATCACGCGCGAACAATACGAGGAGCTGATCCGCCCTGTAGTTGACCGCACCGTCGGACCGGTTCGTCAGGCGATGAAGGATGCTGGCCTCTCGGCGAAGCAGATTGACGAGGCAGTACTCGTTGGAGGTTCGACTCGCATTCCGCTGGTTCGCATGCTGGTCGAGAAACAGTTTGAGCGCACACCGCATGCTGATCTGAATCCCGATGAAGTGGTTGCTCTAGGCGCGGCCGTGCAGGCCAACATCCTCGGTGGCGGCTCCGAAGCGACCAAAGAAATGTTGCTGCTCGATGTCACTCCGCTCTCGCTCGGCATCGAGTCGCTCGGCGGCGGCGTAGTGAAAATCATTCATCGCAACTCGACGATTCCCGAGTCGGCGACCGAGCACTTCACCACCGGCGTCGAAGGACAAACCAACGTCGCGATACACGTCGTGCAGGGTGAACGCGAGTTGGCAAAAGACTGCCGCTCGCTGGCGCGATTCGACCTGAAAGGCATTCCGCCGATGCCCGCCGGACTTCCTCGCATCGAAGTGAAGTTCCTGCTCGACGCCAACGGCATCTTGCATGTTTCCGCTCGCGAAGCCCGCAGCGGCAAAGAAGCCGAAATCGAAGTGCAACCAAGTTACGGCCTGACCGACGAGCAGGTCGAGAGCATGATTCTTGAGTCGTTCGACTACGCCGAAGAGGATTTTCAGAAACGCCAGGTCATCGAGGCACGCAACGAAGCCGACACCATGCTGACCGCGCTGGACAAAGCGCGCAATGGCCCGGCGTGGCAGCAGCTCACTTCGCGCGAGCGCAGCGACATCGACAAGCTGGAAACCGCGCTGAAAGCCGTCATGCCGCACGACGACTATCATGCGATCCGCTCCGCCATCGACGCGCTCAACCAGGCAACCATGCATCTGGCGGAGTTGATGATGGACACCGCCGTTAGCACGGCATTGAAGGGCAAGACAATGGAAACCGCCGATGTCGGAGACGGTCCCGCATCTCCGCATCCCATCGCGAAAGCTGAAATTAAAAGCTAGCAGAGGAATTATGGCAGACGAAAAATCCCAAGGCACCGGAGCCGCCACCATCGACGCGCCCGGGACAAACACGGTGAAGGTCACGTTTCTTCCCGACAACAAGACCTTCGAGTTCGAGCACGGCAAGCTTCCCTATCAGGACCACGGCAAGCCGCAATCGCTGCTCGATGTGGCGCTGAATTTCGGCCTTCATCTCGAGCACGCCTGTGGAGGCAACTGTGCCTGCACCACCTGTCACGTTGTGGTGAAGAAAGGCAAAGAACTGCTCAGCCCCATGGAAGATGATGAGGCCGACAAGCTCGACATGGCCGCCGACCTGCAACTCGAATCGCGCCTGGGATGCCAGTCCATCATCGAGAAGCCCGGCGAAGTCGTGGTCGAAATTCCTGCGTGGAACCGGAACTACGTTTCCGAGGGAGCGGGACACTAATATGCCTGTCGACCTGACTTGGGACAACGCCGAAGACATCGGCATCGAACTCGCCGATAAATTCCCCGAGCAGAATCCGCTCGAAGTTCGCTTCACCGACCTGCATCGTTATGTGACCGAACTCGCCAACTTCAACGGCGACCCCAAGGCTTCGAACGAATCGAAACTCGAAGCCATCCAGATGGCGTGGTACGAGGAATTCCAGGACCGCCAGGAATAAGCCGCCTAGAATCGACAATTAATCGCCAATTAACTGGCGGTTTGATGAACAAAAGTAGTAGACTCCGTGGCAAAGAGTTTGGGCGTTGGTAGTTGTGCCGGCATCGGCCGGCAAGCTATTGTTAATGCCCCTGTCCTAAACTGACCGAAAAGGCATCCGGAAAAGGATATGCAAATGAAAAAATTGTTGATGACGACCGCTGTACTTGTATTTCTGACCGGTCTTTCCTTCGCGGACCCGTTTGTATACTTTGCCGGGACGGTCGGCCAGGAGAGCATTACCCAGCCTGCTTCATACACACTTTCGACGTACGTAATGAAACCCGGTTGGCAACTCGCGCCCGAGACAGTTACGTTTATGGCAGACGGCATCGGTTCTTGCCATCCGGGAATCTGTACCGGCACATCGAACCATGTATGGGAGACATTCTCCACTCTCGCGGATGCCACGTACCTGACGAATGCTCCGAACCTAGTCACAACGACTGCGACATACTATCTCAATGGGAGCGTGGTCGGCTTGACGACCCAAATCGGCGGACCCGTGTGGCACCCGCAGGCACCGGGCTTCAAGTTCAACGAAGTCGAACTCAGTTGGACCACGCCCACGAGTTACAAATTCAACTTCCAATCGTTTGACGCCGCCGTGCCTGAGCCGTCCAGTTTGATCCTGCTCGGCAGCGGGTTGCTGGCTGGGGTGACCGTACTTCGAAAGCGGTTGCTCAGGTAAATAGCTCTCCATCGTGCATTGAAAAAGCCTGACCTCATCGGTCAGGCTTTTCATTTCTGGCTTGAATCCCTCTATCCCGCCACAACCGCCGGCTGAGCCGTCCGCACCTTCGCTTCCCGCAAATACTGCGCCGCTTCCTCCGGAGGAGTCGGGTTCTGATAGAAACCCGTTCCCCACTCGAAGCCCGCGATCTTGGTCAGCCGCGGAATGAACTCGACGTGCCAGTGATAGTGCTCCATTGGCCCCTCTTGCACGGGAGCGGTATGGATCACCATGTTATACGCTGGGTTATCCAGCACCAGGTCTGCTCGTTGCAGCAGGTTCTTCAGCGCCCGCGCCAGCGCCTCGTACGTCTGCGATGACGCGTTCTCGAACGCCGACTCGTGCTTCTTCGGCAACACCCATGTTTCGAACGGAAAACGCGGCGCATAAGGCGCGACCGTCAGGAATCCCTCGTTCTCGCTCACTACCCGCACGCCCGCGTCGGTCTCTTGCCTGATGACGTCGCAAAACACGCACCGCTCTTTGTACTGGTAATACTGCTTGGCGCCCTCGATCTCTTCCAGCACATGCTTGGGGACGATGGGAAGCGCGATCAGTTGCCCGTGAGCATGCTCCAGCGTCGCCCCGGCAGCCGGGCCGTGGTTCTTGAAGATCATGATGTACTTGAATCGTTTGTCCTTCTTCAGGTCAAGGATACGGTCGCGGTACGCCCACAATACATCTTCGATGCGCTTCTCGGGCAGCGTAGCCAGCGTCGCATCGTGCTCCGGTGTCTCGATGATCACTTCATGCGCGCCGACGCCATTCATCTTGTCGAACATGCCTTCGGCAGAACGGTTCAGACTTCCCTCAATGCCCAGGGCAGGAAACTTGTTGGGCACCACGCGCACCGTCCAGCCTTGCGCATCGCGGTCGGTGCCGTTCGGCCGGTATGCCAGCACTTCCGACGGTGTCTTGTTCTCATTGCCGGGACAAAACGGACAAAAACCGCCCTTGTTCTTAACGGACTCTCTTACAAAATCGGTTGGGCGCTTTGAGCGATCAGTAGAGATGATGACCCATCGTCCGACGATGGGATCTTTGCGAAGCTCGGGCACAGTTGGAGGTCTCCTGGGGAACCTCCGATATATTACGCTATCGTTGCACGCCCCAAAAGAAGGCAGATCACAATTTCAGCGAATAATCATTGGGATGGGAAGAATCCTGATCGAGTGCTGAGTAGATTTCCTGAGCAATCTGCAAGTAAAATAGACTGAACGTAGAGTCCAGGCTGTAATTCTGCGTCTCACAACCTGTCGGTCATGCGCCGACTTGTTTGCCGACCGTCGACGAATGTTTATGGTGATTGTCTGCAACCAGTTGGATGCACTCTTCCAGCACATCGAGCGCAATGTCGGCCTGCTCTTTGCTGACAATGAGCGGCGGTGCGATGCGTACGGTGTTCGGCCCGCAACCCAACAGCAGAACTCCGCGCTCAAACGCCTTCTCGACGATGAGGTCGCGCTCGGCTCCGCCCGGCGTCTTCGCCTTCTTGTCAGTCACAATCTCCACGCCGATCATTAGCCCACGTCCCCGCACATCGCCGACAAGGTCGAGCCTGCGCGGCCATTCGGCGAGTCGTTCCATCATGTAGTTACCCACTACCTCGGCATTCTTCACGCCGTCGCGCTCCAGCACGTCGAGCGTCGCCAGCGCAGCTGCAATTGCCACTGGATTGCCTCCGAACGTCGAAGCATGCGACCCCGGAACCCAGTCCATGATATCGGCCTTCGTCATAGTGATACCAAGCGGCATGCCACTGGCGATCCCCTTCGCGATGCAGACGATATCCGGTTCCACGCCGGTGTGCTCAATCGCCCACCACTTGCCGGTGCGGCCCATGCCGGACTGCACTTCATCAGCCACCAGCAGAATCCCGTGCCGGTCGCAAATCCGCCGCAACTCCTGCATAAACACTGTCGGAGCCACAACGTATCCACCTTCGCCCTGGATCGGCTCAACGAAAATCGCGGCCACTTCCTCCGGCGGCAGAATGGTCTTGAAGAGTTTCTCCTCGATATAGCGCGCACAGCCTAGCGCAAACGCTTCGCCTTCTTGCGCTCCGCCAACGCATCCGCGATACACATCGGGATAACGTACGTGCGTCACGCCCGGAACCATCGGCGCAAACCGCCGCTTCTGTTGCGGCTTCGACGCTGTCAGCGACAGTGCTCCCATCGTGCGCCCATGGAACGCTCCGAAGAACGCAATCGCGTTCTGCCGCTTAGTGTGATACCGCGCCACCTTCAGCGCGCATTCCACCGCCTCGGCGCCCGAATTGCCGTAATAGAACTTGTGCGGGCCCTTCATCGGAGCAATCTTCGACAGCCGTTCCGCCAGCGTGACCATGCTCTCGTAGTAAAAGTCGGTGCCGGACATGTGGATCAGCTCGCCCGCTTGCTTCTGAATGGCGGCGACCACCTCGGGATGGCAATGCCCCGTCGAAGTCACGGCGATGCCGGCCGAGAAATCGAGGAACTCGTTGCCATCAACGTCTTCCACGATCACGCCACGGCCGCGCTTGGCCACCATCGGGTACGACCGCGTGTATGAGGGAGAGATATAGCGCTCATCGGCTTCGAGAATGCGCTTGGCATTTGGCCCCGGTAGAGCAGTCTTGATCTTCGGTCCGGCAACTGGAGTAAGAGTATTGGTGGTCATGGTCGTCTCCTGCGAAATGGCTGTGGCACAGCGGACGTGCCGAATTTCTTGCTTGCCTGCAATTGCGTGTCTTACAGTGTCAGACCGCAGATCGGGGCTTAGCCTTGGATGTTGGACTGAGAAATTAGTCACCCGCGAAGAGATTGGGGCGCGCCATGCAAGGAGAGAATTTGGAGTCTGCGCGCATCGAAATCGGCCGTGACCACGCCGCACGCACACCGGCATCACATGCGGGATGGGTCTCCGCGTAGGTAATCCGGGGCTTGGATACACGGCTGGTCATGCGATCAATCCTTGTTTAAATTATAGCTGGCTATCCCGCACTCCGTAACCCCCTAAATCGCTGACAATCCTGCTATTTCCCGCTCACCGGAGGAGCCACAAACACCGTTTTGCGCGGCAGCTTGGCTGTGACCTCCGCACTCAGTCCGAGGTTCGTTTCAAGCACGTCTAACGGATTCCCCGCCAACCACTCGCTCAGGTCCATGGCCTGGTAGTGGGGGCTATTAAAGCCGACAAGAATACGGCAGACGTCGTCGCCTTTGTTCTTGATGTAGTGGCCCGCACCCATCGGAGCATAGCCAACGTCGCCTGCCTCGAACTGATCGATGACTGCATTTCCCTGCGCCAGAAATACGCCCATTTCCGCTGTGCCGCTGATGTAGTACTGCCATTCGTCGGCGTTCGGATGCCAGTGCAACTCGCGAAGGGCTCCGGGCTGCAACTCAATCAGCGAGCCCGCCATTGTCGTCGAAATCGGAAACTCGTTGACCGTCACCGTTCGCTGCGTTCCGCCTCCAGGAACGCGTCTCGGCTGCTGCGCGTCCAGCGGATAGCGATGCATGGTCGTCAATTCCGGGTTTCTGCGCGCTGTCGCGATGAGCGAGCTGTCGTCAGGAACAGGCCCCTTGACGAAATAGGCTTCGTGAGTCGGTAGCGGCGCCAGTTCTGCGATCGTCAGACCCAGGCTTTGGGACACGATTTCACGCGGCGTCTGCGCCAGAAAGTCCGTAATGCTGAAGGTGTGATCTTCCGAGAAGTCGCCGTTATCGAAGATCAGGATGAAGTGGCACTCTCCCGGACCGAGCCCCTGAATCGAATGTCCATACCCGCGCGGGAAATACCACACATCGCCCGCATCGAAGGTGTCGATATACGCCGAACCGTCTGGATGAAGAATGGTCGTGCGGCACGAACCGCTTACGACATACGCCCACTCCGCTGCATTAGCATGCCAGTGCAGCTCTCGAATCGTGCCCGGACCGAGCCGCATCGAGACGCCAGCGATTCCGGTCGAGATTGGGAACTCATTGACGGATGCGCCGCGGGTGATACCGCCATTGAACGCCTTCCGTGCCTGCTGCTCAAGCCGGTAACGGAACGAGGGTAGTGGCATTGACGTCTCCAGTTGCTCTTTGGTGAAAGTGACTTTCGGTCGAGAGGGTTGTCCGATTGTACTCAACAGTTCCGTGTTTCGGAAGCCCGACATCGACCCGCAGTGAACTCCGCCGTTCCCGGCTGGAAAACGTACCCACTCTCGCCATAAAATAGAACTAGGCGAGGACAAAATTCTCGTCGTCCCTATACCGTTACGACCCGCTATGTTTGACCCAGCCAAGCTCGGTTTTCGCCAGACAAAACGCAAATGGCTCCTGGCACCAGCCGTTCTGATTGGGTTACTCGCGACATGGGGCTGTACGCGCTCCACTGCGTCGGCTGGCGCACCTCAAGCCTCCGTTGGGCAGCAATCGCCGCGCGTTCAATCGCCAACGTCCGACACGCGGCCAACGCAATCGCAGACGACACAATTCCCCGCTGGCCTTAGCCCTGAAGTCGCGGATACCTACCGCGAGGCGCAATCCGGCAATCCTCGGGCTATGGCCAAACTCGCGAATGCCTACGAAACCGGCGAAGGCGTGTCTCAAGACTTCCAGCAGGCGATCAACTGGTTCACCAAAGCTGCCGACGCGGGAGACAGCTACGCGATGTACCGCCTTGGCCGCATCTACGCCGCGCAGAAGGACTACCGCGAGGCCGCTCGGTGGTACGAGAAAGCCGCTGCCGCTGGCAATGCCGACGCGATGTACACTCTGGGCCGAGCCTATGAAACCGGCTCAGGCGTGCGCGAAGACGTGCAAGAGGCAGTCATCTGGTACGACAAGGCCGACGTGCGCGGAAATCAGGAAGCGAAGGCCGCATTGGCTCGTCTCGGCGAAAGCATCGAAGACCACTAACTTCACCGCGGCCACAGCCACCCAAACACGCCTGCCGTCAGCAGGCCATAGACGAGTCCGTCAATCACCTCTTTGATGACCATGCTCCAGGGCTCACCCTTCCAGATGCCGTTAGCGAGTTGGCTCAAGCCGAAGGCCATGAAGGCTACCGTTCCTGCGACGCGGAATACGGCTAGATAATCCGTTCCTGGCGCGACGGTGTGTCCGGTGACGTAGGCGGTGAAGAACGCGACGATCAGGCAGTACCCGAACCACTGGCCCAAAAACTTGCCCATCACAACTTGACCATTCGGGCGAAGGTTCAGCGTCCCTACCGGTCCACGCTTGAATTTCTCGGCAGTCTCGGGAGACTTCATCTCCGCATGCGTGGTGTGAGGGAACATGTACAGGCCGGGCGTCACGCCAGCTTCGCGGATGGCAGCACTGACCTTTTCCTCGCCCGGCATCTGCTTGTAGTCGCCCTGGTGGTACTTCAACAGCATGTGCATCACGAAGCTGGCGAAGAACACAATCACAGCCGCCAGAATAATGGGGAGCCAAAGCGCTGCAAGGGGAACCATAGAATCCTCCACGAGCGGATACGGTTAGCCTGAGTTTCCTCGGAACGCTATCTGCGCCAACGATCGATGTCAAGTCCAGAAGCGGATGGCCTTCAACGCTGGCGATTGGCCGGTGCACATCCATCCCTTCCTTTGGGATATGTGGGTCCGTATTCCCGTTTCGGGACAATCTGGTTACCTTCGTAACGGCTCCCTGCACTTTTTCTCTCGAATTTCCCTCGCCCTCGACCGTATCCCCGATTAATTGACCCAGCGGAGGTCTCTATGCGCTCGCAACTTCTGATCATTAGCATCTGCCGCCACATCCTGCCCGACGGCCGCCACTGCCAAGGCGCCGCCGTCCGCGGACGCGCCTGCTGTCGCCATCACCTCGACTCCCGTACCCGCCTCCACAACATGGCTCGGGCGCAACGCCGCACCCTCCTCCTCCGCTGCCGCGTCCCCAAGTCTCCCCGCGATCTCGCCCTCAACAGGGCCGAGGTCAATCGCGTCGTCGCCACCGGGCGTCTGGACTTTGACACAGCCCGTATGCTTTTCTGGGCCATGGATCTCACTGCGGCCTTCCTCCCCGCTGCGTCCAATTCCCGACGGCGCTGCGCCCCTAACCCCAATGTTTCCTATCATGTACCTGTAAGCCCTTTATTTGCCCGATGCTGCATCGAAAATCCTTCACAAGTACCTGAAAATACATGGGGGCGAAGGGAGGGGGTGTCATCTCCGCAACCGACACGTCGCACAGGACCATCGCCGGAAAAGGAATCTGGCCTATGTCATCGCAAACCGGTCGTCACGCGTAACCGCGCCGCGAACCGGCCCGGCAGGCAGTAACCCGCAACTGCCTTCGTTTGGGAATGCGGGGGACGCGCCGGCTCATTGCCTGTTTCCAGTGCGCTCCCTACAATCAAGGATTCTTTACTGTTTCAGGGAAGGTTCATGGCGCTACAACTTTTTAATACTCTGTCTGGCAAGCTCGAAGAGTTTCATCCGCTCGAAGACAACCTGGTCCGCATGTACGCTTGCGGGCCAACGGTTTACGACTACGGACACATCGGCAACTTCCGCACCTTTGTCGCGGTGGACGTGCTGCGCCGCTTTCTCAAGCAGAGCGGCTACAAGGTCAAGCACGTCATGAACATCACCGACGTGGAGGACAAGATCATCCGCAACGCCGCGCGCGACGGCGTGACCGTGCAGGAATATACGAGGAAGTACACTCAGGCGTTCCTGGAAGACGCCGACGCGCTGAACATTGAGCATCCCGAGCTGCTGGTAAAGGCGACGGACCACATCCAAGAGATGGCGCATTTCATCGCCGAGCTGCGCGACAAGGGTTACGCCTACGCCGCCGACGACGGTTCCTATTATTTTCGGATCGCCAAGTTTCCTGAGTACGGCAAGCTGTCGAAGAAGGACTTTGCGGGCATGGCAGACGGCGCGCGGGTCGATGTGGACGAATATGAGAAAGATAACGCACGCGACTTCGCGCTGTGGAAGGCTCCCAAACCCGGCGAAGCGCAATGGGACACGGAGATTGGCCCCGGGCGTCCGGGCTGGCACATCGAGTGCTCGCAGATGTCGATGAAGTATCTGGGGGAGAGCTTCGACATACATGCGGGCGGCGAAGATCTGATCTTCCCGCACCACGAGAATGAGATTGCACAGTCGGAGTCGCTGACCGGAAAGCAGTTCGTAAAGTACTGGGTGCATTCGCGGTTTTTGTTGGTGGAAGGCGAGAAGATGGCCAAGAGCGCGGGCAACTTCTATACCGTGCGCGACCTTGTGCTGATGGGACACAAGCCGTCGTCGATTCGTTTCTTGCTGATGTCAGTTCCCCATCACAAGCAGTTGAACTTCACGTTTGATGGATTGACGCAGGCGGCGAACTCAGTGGAACGGTTGCGCAACTTCAAGCTGCGGTTGCAGACATCGAAGTTCGAAGCGGGATCGAATCCAAGTGTGGCAGAACTGTCGGAGCGCGCGTCGGCCGAGATGCGGACCGCCATGGAAGATGACCTGAACACGGCCCGTGCGCTGGGCGCAGTGTTCGACATGGTACGCGATGTCAATGCGGCAATCGATGGCGGCCAAGTGAAGCAGGATGACGTTGCGAAGATTTTGAAAACGCTGGAGCAGTTCGACGAGATTTTTGCCGTGCTGCAAGATGACGACGCCGCAAAAGTCCGGGCGACGGTCGAGTGGACCAAGGCCGAAGGCAAAGGCGACAAGATAAGCCCTGTGGCGGCGGAGATCGCGAAAGCTGCGTCGCTGTCGGACGCCGAGGTCGAGAAGCTGGTGGCGGAGCATTCGCAGGCGCGCCAGTCGCGAAATTTTGCGCGGTCGGATGCGATTCGAAACCAGCTGGCGGAGAACGGAATCGTGCTGGAGAACACGAAGGACGGAGTGCGGTGGAAGCGGAAGTAGTATCAGTGGTTAGTGAATAGTGGATAGAGAGAACTCTTCACTTGTATCAGACTTCCGACTCGAGTTCGGGCAAGCCTTCGCCCGCGGAGGCTGGTTCATCGCTTGTGTGGACTTTCGCGGTTGTGACCAGTGCTACGGCAGCGATGATGACGATGCTTCCCGCGAGGATGAAGCGATCGAAGCGTTCATGCAGCACCAGCCATCCGAGGAATACAGCGACAATTGGATTCACGTATGCGTAGGTCGCCACCTTTGGTGTTGGCACGTGCTTGAGCAGCCAGATGTATGCGGTGTATCCGACCCATGATCCGAAAACCACGAGGTACAAAACGGCCAGAACGCCGCGCCGGTTGAAGACCGCACGATGGAGTTGACCGGTCAGTGTCATCAGTACGGCGTGTCCGAGACCGGCGAAGAGCATCTCCCAACCGGTGGCGACGAATGGGTCAACCTTCATCTGCCACTTGCGCGAAAGCACCGAGCCGACTGCCCAACTGAAGGACGAGAACAGCAGGCTGATGGAGCCGATCAACTGCATGATTCCGAGCGCGTCACGATGGGTAATCTTAGGCGACACGAGAATCACGATGCCGATGATGCCCAGGGCCGTTCCAATGAGGCCGCGACGCGACATACGGTCGCCACGAAAGATAAAGGTCTCGAGTACCAGAAACCAGATCGGCGTGACGGCGACGATCAGAGCGGCGAAGCCCGTAGGTACGTACTGTTCCGCCCAGGCCAGACCGCCGTTCCCGCCGACCAATAACAAGCCACCAATGGTGGCGAGACGAAAGGCTTCGTGGGGCGTTATTCGAATGTGGCGACCGAAGATCGCACAGGCCGCCAGCATCAGCGGACCGGCGATGAGAAATCGCATGGCGCACATGACGAATGGCGGAATCCCCTCGGCCGAAGTCACGCCGATGGCGAGATAGGTCGATCCCCAGAAGATGTACACCAGGGCGAAGGCGATGATGACCTTTAGATGATGCTGGCCGGAATGATCAGTGACTGCGGGAATTGCAGATGGAGCAGAGCCGGGCATCAGGTCGCCGGCAGCTTATGGTTGGAACTGCGCAGGCGACTGCCTGTCAGCAGAATGTAGTGGACGCCGGACAGCATGGTGAAAGCAAATGTCGCATAGAGAAATGTCGTCTTCAGGTAGTTCACAGCCGGCGCGGCGACGACCTGGGCCAACACGACAAAGAAGACCGCGCCAATCTGGCAGACGGTGTTGATCTTGCCAAATACGCTGGGACGGAAATCGCGAAAGCCGACGGTCGCGTAGAGCGCCATCGCAGTGGCCAGGATGCAAACATCGCGGCTCAACACCAGCACAGTGTATTTCCAGGGAATTTTTCGCGCGATGGATAGAACGAGGAACAAGGAACTGAGCAGTAACTTGTCGGCAATGGGGTCAAGATACTGACCTAGCATGGTGCGTTGGTTGAGCACGCGCGCCAGCCAGCCATCGAGGGCATCGCTGAGCCCGGCGAGTACCAGGAGGCCGAGAGCCCAATGCCAGTTGCCATCAAGAACGTTGGTGATGACAAAAGGGATAAAGATGAGGCGCAGCAAGGTAAGCTGATTGGGTGCAGTCCAGAATTGATTTTTCACCTCGCCCCTCCGAATGGCCGCATCCCTGATTTCGCCTGTCTTACAACGAAGCAATGTCACTCATTGACGGTGCTCACGCATTCTCCCCGCGAATGCCAAAACGACCGCGGCAACCCTGTCACTAGATTGTGTCGTTAATGATGCTTACTTGGCAAATGGCGGATGCTGAAGGTTATTGGGGTCGGCCCGAAGCTGTCCATCAGGCTGTGATTGGCGTCACCGCTTCGGATACCCGAAAACGGGTAAATTGTCGGACACGTAGTTGTTATCTTGCGAAAGCCCATGGTCTGGTTCACCCGAATAGTTGCCCAGTCACTCGGCAAAGCTTCTCGCTACCTGGGGAAAAGTGCGCCCGAACACCTGAAGACCGCGCGATGGGGCGAAATGGAAGCCTACTTTTACCTGCGCAGTCTGGGCTATAGAATCGTCGCCAGAAATTTTCGGACGCCGCAAAGCCACGGTGAAATCGACATTCTCGGATGGGACGACGGTGTACTGTGCTTCGTCGAAGTGAAGACACACTCGCAAGCTGGGGTCGTGCCGCCGGAGACGGCGGTGGATGCGGCGAAGAAGGCGCACATCCGATCGGTCGCGCGCCGCTACGTGCGACACTTGCGCTGCGATGGACCTCCAGCGTGCCGCTTCGATATCGTTAGCGTGATTCTGGGAGACGAACGGCGCGGACCGGTTATCAAGTTGTACAAAGGTGCGTTCTCGTGGAGGTCGCGCCAATTGGCGGAGCGCGCGCCTAACCCGCGATACGAACGAAAACGCTGGTGGCGGAAGTAGAGCGATGGCATGGCCGGCACTTGCCCCGGCAGACTCGCATCGCTAGAATAAGGAGGCCAACCGCAGTAGGCGCGTAGCTCAGTTGGTTAGAGCGCTACCTTGACACGGTAGAGGTCAGGAGTTCGAGTCTCCTCGTGCCTACCATTTCTTCAATCACTTACAAGACCCACCCGAAAAAATCTGGGTCCATTTGGGTCCAATAAGCTCCCCACGCATCCCAACTCCACGCATCGCGGCGACCAAAGAGCGCTGTGCGCTCGTGAAAACGCTATGCCTGGCAGGACTACTGGATCAGAGGGGACTTGCTCTTCGATAACGACCCAGCTGGAAGGATCGCATGTACCAGTTTGTCCTGCGCCAGACGCTTGGTGTTCGATGTGGCTTGCAGATACTGGTTGGTCACATTCAGATGACTGTGCCGCAGGTAATCCCGAATGGTGAGTTGATGCTCGCCCATCTCCGCCAGTATCGATCCCACGGTGTGACGGAAGGTGTGCCAGCCTACGCCGGTGATCCCGATCTTGGCAAACGCCGGTTGTATCTTGCGCTGTAACACCACCCCGAGTTGTAGCGGTTTCTGCCCCTTCTTCCGCACCGAGGGAAAAACGAAGTCCGTCGGTGCGGCATAGGCGCTTTGTTCTTTCCATTCCAGCAGAGCATTCTTGAGTGCCGGATGCATCGGCATGGGTTTTGCCGACGCTTCCGATTTCGTCGCTTTCAGATGCCCTCCCCGCCGCCAGTAGTAGGAGTGCCGAACATGGAAGACTTCGACCTCGAAATCGCAGTCCATCCAGCGCAGCGCTCCGACCTCTCCCCGGCGCGTCGCCAGCGCTCCAATAAGAAACACCAGCAATTGATCCCGGAAGTCCAGTTCTGCCAGGCCCAACTTCACCTGCTCCGGCGACAGGACCAGTGGTGAACGTTGGCGCTTTGCGCTGACCCTCACTCCGGTACTCGGGCCCCTCTTGCCCCCATTCCCAACCGGGATTCCGGAGGAGATGGGATTGTGCTCGCAGAATTCCCAGCGGACCGCGTGAGAAAACATGGCCGACATCACACACTTGATTTTGGCCTTGGTTCCATCCGCTACATCCGCTTCGCGCAGCCACCGTTCCACAGCGACGGTCTTGATTTCCTCCAGCAGCAGCTTCCCCCATCGCGGGAGAATCCAGTTCTTCGCGAAGACCGTGTAGGCGTCTTGCGTCGAGATTTCCTTGATAAACAGAAACTTACAATGAACTGGCGCGACATTATGCCTAAACTGGATTAAGCGAGAGTGAGCAACGCGGCAGGAGTTGTGAGGGTGACTCGGAGATATCGATATTGTTGTCACGAGATTGCTTGAGCGCTTGTTGGGGCTCGCAATGAATACTTTCATCTGCCATCGGTGGTTCTATGGACATTTCGCAGAGCTTATCGGAGCCATTCGTCCAATTCCTAGATTTTCATCACGCTTTTAATCACCAGTTCAAGGCTGGCGTAACGGCGATACACCATGTTTCTAATGAAGCGGCTGGTCCGGATGGATTAGCAGTTCGAGCAGCGTTCCTTTCAAGGATGGAGAAGAAGTGGCAAGACGGGCACAACTGGTCGAGCGTGTCGGCAGTTCTTGACCGTGCTGCCGATGATGCCTGCCGCCTAGCGATCGTGCAGATTCATTCGGCGCTGGACGATTTCTCTACTGCCTTACGTGCAGAGCATTCACGATGGTGCGCCATGGCAGGTATTACAGTGCTTCCTCGTTTGGCAACGAGAGCGCCAAATGCAGAGGACGAGCCGATGTGGGAAATATGTCAAGATCTTGGCTTAGAGAGCGCAAGCATTGTAGCGTGGCGGCCTCTTCTTGCTCTGTTCCGCGTCATGCGGAACTGTATCGCGCATTCGAGTGGCAGAGCATCCGCACATCTTGCAGCTCTGGCAGGCTCGCCGGCGCTAGCTCAGGTTCTACGGAACTGGCCGAGACGTGCAGACGCAAAGTCACCCCCAGCTCCCAGCATTCTCGAATCGCAACAGATCCGCGTTCCAGCTAAAACTGTCATTCTTTGTCTCGACGCGGCATATCGCGTGTGCGAATACATCAATGAGCGCTTCCGAGTTTTTCTTGGGGTTCAGGGTATGTGCTATAGGGCAGCCTACTTTAGCTTGCTTGACCCTGATCGACAGGTTTTGTCCACGTCTTATCGAACCGCAAACCGTGCGATTAGTCATACACTGTCAATGCGTTACGAAGTGACTGGAGCAAGTCAGGATCTCGCTGGGCAACTACGCGCGCTTGGTGTCTGGAACAAATGCGTGAGGCGTCACGCTCGTTTGTACCGCAATTCTGTTGAAGCTGGCCTCTTCAAGCTTCCTCACGGATTCAAAATGCCTGTGTGACAGTTGGCGATTTTCCTTGCTCCTAGGCTGGGCTCAGGATAGTGAACCGCGGCCGTCAATGCGTGGACCAAATGCGTTCAAACCGAGGTCTCAAGCAGTGCACGAGCCACGATAAGTCGAAACGCTAGGTGTGGCCCCTAATGAACAGCAATCGAGCCGAGAAGCCCAAAACTTTTTATGTCCGCCACAATCTTTTCTTCACGCTGTTAGGCTCTTTCCTCATTTTAACAACGTTCGTCGCCAAAGACGTTCTCAACGAAAACCTGAAAGACTTGGCTTCGACGATTTCTAAAGCCACCGACACTTTCGTTCTGCGCCGGGACACGGCTCTTTCGCTCAACATTACCACGCCAGGACTAATGACCTCGGCAAGCCCCGGAACTCAGGAAGAGCTGACGAGCTACCTCCTGATCCACGATCGGCAGAGCAAAGCCATCATCGGAATCACGCTGGACCTAGCCAAGTTTCTCGATAAGAGCCAGCGCGAGGATGCTGAAACGAAAGGAAACCGATTCCTCGAAGGCATCGCTCAACTGGAAGTCGACCTTGAGAATGTAAAAGGCTCTTCGAAAACATCACGAACCCCCGCCGAAGTGGATTCCGAAACACGCAATCTCGTCCACCAAAGCAACATGGCAAACACGTCTGCTTACGACCTTATGACGACCGTAATCAAAGAGGCCGAGACGCTGAAAGAGGATCGTGAATCAAGCTATCGAATTGGCGTCCGCGTGAGCTATTTTCTCTTCGTTATCGGATGGGCACTTACCTTTTATGGACAGCTGTCCGGAAAACAGGCAGAAGGCACAGCAGAGTAAGACTCGCCAGCGGCACGGTTTTGGGGAAGGACGTGAAACAGGTGATCCCGCTTGCCGATCCAAGTAACGAATGATAAAGGACGGTGTCGGGTGCCATCTGCGCGGTGTGCGGGGTTGCGCCTCCGACCGGCGGGGGCCTGTGACGGGCTGCGATGGCCGGTGGAAGCGGGTCATGGCGCAATAAGCTTGTATACACACAGCATCATTTGCTTGCAACAGTACGGCATGATATGCTTGTATATGCACGACATAATAAGCTTGTACCAGCGCAGATTATCGAGATCTCACAATGCCCAAACCGAACCAAAAACTGGCGGAATCGCTCGCCGCCCTTCAGGAGCTCCAGAAGGGCGGGCGGCGCGTTTTCCGGTCGCGGGAGCTGAGCCGGACGCACCGGGAGCGGCTGCTCCGCAATGGCTTCCTGCGGGAAGTGATGAAGGGTTGGCTGATGTCCTCCAGCCCAAGCGCGCGAACGGGCGACAGCACGCCATGGTATGCGTCATTCTGGGAATTCTGCGCAAGCTACTGCCAGGACCGGTTTGACGATGCGTGGCACTTGTCGCCCGAGCAGTCGCTGCTTCTTCACGCGCAGAATACCGTGATCCCGACGCAGGTAGTCGTGTACAGCCCGAAGGGCACGAACCACACGATGAACCTGCTTTTCGGTACATCCGTTTATGACCTCAAACAGGCGGAGATGCCGCCCGCAGCTGATGTGTCGGTCAAGGACGGGCTGAGGCTGTTTTCTCCGGCGGCGGCAGTGGTAAAAGTTCCGGAGGCTTTCTTCACGCGCAATCCCATCGAGACGCAGGTCGTGCTGGCGGGTATTCGTGACGCATCGGATGTGCTGCGGTTGCTGCTGAACGGCGGCCATTCGGCAAAAGCAGGGCAGCTCGCCGGAGTGTTCCGCCGCATCGGCCGGCCGCAGGTCGCCGGCGAGATTGTCAAAACGATGAAATCCGCGGGATACGACGTGCGCGAAACCGATCCTTTCGCACCTGAGCAATCAGTCAGCGTTTTACCTGCCTCCAGGGCGCCCATTGTCGGGCGCATGCAGGCGATGTGGGAATCGATGAGGGGAGGGGTTGTCGCGACGTTCCCGAAAGCGCCGGGCCTACCGCGAAACAGGAAAGAGTACCTGCGCTTCGTGGACGATATATATAAGAGCGACGCCTACCACTCGCTGTCAATCGAGGGGTACAGCGTCACGCCTGTGCTGATCGAAAGAGTGCAGCGGGGAGACTGGGACCCTGGTCATCACGACGACGACCGCCAGAACCGCAACGCGCTGGCGGCGCGGGGCTACTGGCAGGCGTTCCAGAAAGTGAAGGAAACGGTAGGCGAAGTCATTGCAGGCGGCAATGCCGGCGCCCTGGTGCGCACGGCTCACAAGGAATGGTGCCGGGAATTGTTCCAGCCCTGCGTGGAGGCTGGCCTGATCAAGGCCGGGGCTCTCGCGGGGTACCGCAACGATGCGGTGTATCTGCGCACGTCACGGTATGTACCGCCGCGCTGGGAAGCGGTGCGCGATGCGATGCCGGCGCTCTTCGATCTGCTGGAGCATGAACCGGAGCCCGGCGTCCGCGCCGTACTGGGACATTGGCTGTTCGGCTATATCCATCCCTATCCGGACGGCAACGGGCGGATGGCGCGGTTTGTGATGAATGCGATGCTGGCCTCGGGGGGCTATCCGTGGACAGTCATCCGGGTCGAGGATCGTAACGCCTATCTGGCGGCGCTGGATCGCGCCAGCATCGACATGAAAATCGAGCCGTTCGCGGAATTCATCGCGGAACGGGTACGGTGGTCGATGAAGCAGGCCGCCGCGAAAGCGCGCGCTTGAAGTTGAGGAATACTCCCGGGCAGAGTGTTTCCACCTTTTACTTCTTGCTCAGACGTTCGTGCTCAGCCATCAGGAACGAGATATAACTGCGGATGAGATTACAGAACAGTCGGGCTTCGTTCGGCTGGATCGCGATACCCGCCTTCAGATTGGCTCCGTGTCGGATGCCGCCACCTGTGGGGGAAGGTCCTCGGCGATTTTATTAAAATACTTGCCCTGTACAGTGGCGACTCCCGTATCGAGACCCTGAAAAGCAGTCGACACTGCTTCCAGAAGCCACAGGATTTCCTGAACGGCTTGCCGGTGCCGCCTAGCAGCGCCTTGCAAAATACATGATCCTGCAGTGCTTTCGCAATTCGATGCTGGAGGATCTCCATGCCGGTATAACTCCGTCCTCGGCATCTGGAGACTACTCGGATGTCACCGTCAGCAGTCCCTACGGCGTCATCCCCTGGCCAAAAGTGTCCCCTCTGAACGACGAGGAAATGAAACACTTAATGATCGATGTCGTCGACAGGGCCTACCGCTTCATACACACGCTGTTCGATGAGAGTACCGGCGGGCAGCTCTTGGTGAGCCTCGCAGAACGTGATCCGCTCCCGCTCTGGAACAAAACTACGCTCGCGGGAACAACGCCGAGACCGAAGTGATCGTGGCCAAAAGGTCCTCGCCGCGGAACCTACAGATCTGAATGTCTCCCCGGAGGTCAAGAAGGTTCGTTGGTCCGGAGCAATGAGCGCTTCGGAGCACAACGTCGAGATGATAGGGCGGAACAAGGAGGGATCGGGTCTGGGTCGATCCTGCCTTGGCGCGCGCGAGGGTCACAATCTCTCTGCCGAATCTGGGTCCAATTAGGGTCCAATAACGCTTCCTGAGGGTTCCTTACGACGCCAAAGATGGCTGTCAATGCCGTCGGATTTTTGACACGGTAGAGGTCAAGAGTTCGAGTCTCCTCGTGCCTACCATTTCTTTCAATCAGTTAACTTCTCTGACCTCGCTCCGCGAGGCTCCAAATGGCTCCATTAAGCGCGCGATAGTCAGCGGCAGATCTCCCCCAAGCCGACTTCGGGACAACTTCCGGGCCAGCCTCTGGTGTGGGTCGCGAGATTTGCGGGCAGTTGTCGGGCTTGCTATCGTGGGAGCAAATCTCGCCCACCATGACTGACACCAAAACCAGGCAGCGCCTCCTGCTCTTATGCACCACGACCGGGTACCAAACGCAGGCTTTCGTGGAGGCAGCTGAGAAGCTGGGGCTGGCGGTGGTTTTCGCCACCGACCGCTGCCATGTTTTGGAGGACCCGTGGCAGGATGGCGCTCTCCCGCTGCGCTTTGAGGATCCCGAAGCCGGGGCGCAGAGGATCGCGGAATATGCGCGCACCAACCCCGTAGCCGCGGTGGTCTGGATCGGCGACCGGCCGTCGCCCTCTGCAGCACGAGCCTGCCGTGCGCTGGGCCTGTTGTCCCATCCTCCGGAAGCCGCCGACACCTGTCGCGACAAGTACCGCTCCCGCGAGCGCCTGCGGCAAGCGGGGCTCAACGTGCCTGGTTTCTCTCGCTTTCCTGTGGATGCGGACCCCCGGCGCCTGCTGGCTGCAGACGCGGTCGGACTGCCGTCACCCTGGGTGCTCAAACCGCTGGCACTCTCGGCCAGCCGCGGCGTTATCCGCGCCGACACGACGGAAGAATTTGTCCGCGCCTTCGAGCGCATTCGGGCGCTGCTGCGCACTCCCGAAGTGGGCGTGCTGCGGGAGGAGACCAGCCACTTCGTACAGGTGGAATCCTACGTCGAGGGGGCGGAGATCGCGGTGGAGGGCATCGTGGACCGCGGGCGGCTGCGCATTCTGGCCATCTTCGACAAACCCGACCTGCTGGTCGGCCCCTTCTTCGAGGAGACCATCTACGTCACGCCCTCGCGCCTGGCGGCTGAAACCCAGCGGACGGTGATACAGACGCTGGGGCGGGCGGTGCAGGCGTTGGGCCTATATCACGGCCCTTTGCACGCCGAGCTGCGGATCAACCGCGAAGGCGTCTGGGTGATGGAGGTGGCGGCACGTCCCATCGGCGGCCTGTGCTCTCGCGCCCTGCACTTCCGCATCCCACTAGTGAACGACAACGTTTCTCTGGAAGAACTGCTGATCCGGCTGGCGCTGGGGCTGGATGTGTCGCGGATTTACCGCGAGAATGCGGCAGCGGGAGTCATGATGATCCCTATCCCCCAGGCGGGGTTTTACCAGGAAACGCAAGGCGTGGACGAGGCGCGGGCGACGCCCGGCATCGAGGAGATCCACATCACAGCCAAAGTCAGCCAGAAGCTGGTTCCGCTGCCGGAAGGATCCAGTTATCTGGGTTTTATCTTCGGCCGCGGGCACTCACCCGAGTTCGTCGAAGATGCGCTGCGCCACGCTCACGAGAAACTGCGCTTCGTGCTGACCCCCGCCCTGCCGGTGATTTGACTACGGCGCACCATCCAGCACGACTCTATTGCCTGTTGCCATTGGTCTGGCGGGTGACGGGATCGAGACGGAAAATTTCCGCAGTGCGATGTGGCGGTACTGATCCTCGTTGCGCTTGATACACGCGATCCACTTGCGCGCGATCCGGCGTGTTCTCCCCGGGGACTAGAAGCAGGCCAACTGCCCGCTGGTGGGTTCGGATCAACAGTACCAGGGTTCAGTCAGGTAAGGGATGGTGACCCGCGGCGGTCCGGGTAGGTCGAGCGGAAGGGGCGCCGGCGCTTCGTCCCCGTCTTCGTGCATGGCGCATTGCAGCAACTTCCACGCTTCCCCGAAGCTCACGGTGCGTGACGCGCCGGCCTTGGCCTCGCGCTGCACCATGGCTTCGAGGTCGCGCTGGAGCCGGTCAACCCTGCGGTCCGGGTTTGCCCACGGATAGCTCAGCGCCTCCTCCTGGAAGGGACCGATGGCCGCGTTGTGCAGTGGCAGCACTTCCATCAGGCGCGACCCGGCGGGAATCAGCAGGCGGATGGTGAGCTGTACCGGCGGGACGTGCTCCACCAGCCCCAGCCGTATCAGGTTGGCCAGCAGGTCTTCGTAGCCCTCCAGCGTAGTCCAGGGCGTGAAAGGCACGAAGGTCGGCACGAGAAAAAGTCCGAGCCCGTGCATCAGCCCGGCGACACGGATAAAGTCGGCACGCGTGTGGCCCTTGTCCAGGATGCCCAGCACGGGGTCATCCACCGCCTCCACCGCCGTGGTCACGAATGCGCATCCTGTCTCACGTAGTGCCGGGAGCCGCCCCGCGTGCTTCAGCAGGTGCTCCACCTTGATGGTGACGTCGTAAGACAGCTCGGGATGCTCGCGGTGGAGTGCTTCCACGATGGCCATCGAGTGACCGACCCCGTTGAAGAAGTCGGGGTCGCCGAAGGTGATGTGTTGCGCGCCGACCGCGACCTGGCGGCGGATATCTTCCAGCACTACCTCGCGCTGGACGATGCGAAACGTGCCGTTGTACACGGGCACGATGGGACAGTGACGGCACAGGTGCTTGCAGCCCCGGCTGGCCTCGGTGTACCCCACGACACGGGTGCTGTCGTCCGGCAGGGTGAGATGCGCGTACTTCTCCAGCCGAGGCAGGTCGTCGCGATAGGGTACCAGGAAATTCTGACGGGCGAGCGAGATCTCAGGCTCAATCTGCGGCAGCCCAGCGCGGGGCGCGGCGGCATCCAGGCGGCGGGCCAGGCTCAACAACCCCTGCTCAAATTCTCCGCCAAGGATCGTGCCGACTCCCAATCGACGCAGCAGCCCGGCATTGACCGGCGCGTACAGTCCAAATCCGCACAGGTGGGCGGCAGGGTTGAGTTTCCGGACTCTCTCGAGCGCGCGCACTGCAATCCTCGTGGCGGTGTGCATGGGCAGATAAAAGGCGATCAGGCCAGCGGTTCGTACCGCCTCCTCGTCCAGCGACTGTCGCGAGAGGTCCAGCGAAGTGGTGTGGAAGTTGGCGGCGCGCAGCCACGCCGCGGGCGAGGCCAGCCCAAACGGTTGCCGGCCCAGTTCGTAGGTCGAGATCAGCAGTACCCTCAGATCGGGCATATAGAAACCCGAAATTAGTCCTTGCTGCGCGGGGGGACGTATCCCGGTGGAAGCACGGCGCCCTCGCCGAATAAGAAATCTTCCAGGTGCTTGACCAGGATCTCCTGGTCCTGGCGGTTGGCGGGATTCAGCCGGTATTCGTTCAAGAGCATCTTGCAATGCTCGCCCCACATCTTCCAGGCTTCCTCAGAGACGTTTTCATAAATCCGCTGGCCCAGTTCCGTGTCGAACGGCGGCTCGTCCAGTCCCGGCATTTCCCTCTGGAACTTTACGCAGAAGACCTTGCGCTGCCCTGGCCTCTCCGGTTCGGGCAGCGTTGGAGGTGTATTACAGCCCATGTGAACTCCCTCCAGGCGGAAAATTGTCCTCATAGTATCAGGATGCGGCCGGTCAGGTACCCGGATCGAAACGCGGTCGTCCCTTGCCTATACTTGCCGCTGAGCCTTCATGCCTTTACCATCCTGAAATCTTTTGCCATCACTTTCTTTCTCCATAGAGACGTAGCGAGGCTTGGGTTGTGCCGTAATCCAGGTCGAAGCCAAGCTGGAGCTTGGCCGCATCCGACATGAGGCCGGGATGCCATGGCGGATCGAACACGACCCCAACATGAACTTCCTTGACACCGGACAACCGCGAGAGCTTGTTCTCCACATCGGCCTTGAGCACGTCGGCCATACCACAACCGGGAGCGGTCATGGACATCTTGATATCGATCCCGCTCCGACACTGCTCCAGCCGCGTAATCACACATGAGTAAACCAGACCTAGATCAACGATATTGACCGGAATCTCCGGATCGTACACGGTCTTCAACTGATCCCAGACCATCTGATCGCTGAAGGTCGCCTCCCGCACTGCCGGTGTTTGTGCTGTTGCCGCGTTGGAGAGTCCCAAGCCATCTGTATCCTTGGCATCGACACGGTACATGTAGCCGCGATCGGTAGCCACCGTGTAACTGCTGCCCAAGGACTGCATGATCCTGACGACGGCGCCGACCGGGAGGGTGCTGCGAATCCCACTGGGGATCTCGACGACTTCACAAGCCCGACTCAGCGTGATCGGTTCACTGGCACCCATGTAGAACTCACCTCGTAGCTGTTCTTTCTTCTTCTCCGCGTCGCGTGCTACTCCGTCGACACGGTTTCTGGTTTCCCTTGCATCGCAGCGTGTAAGGTGTGCCAGGCAAGGGTTGCGCACTTAACCCGCACAGGAAACTCGGAGACGCCGGAAAAAACGGCCAGCTTGCCCAGTTCAGCCCGGTTCCCGTTCGCCAGCGACTGACCCGTCACCAGCTTGTGGAACTGTCGAAAACTCTTCCCGCTTCCTCGGTGGTCTTACCCTTTACGCTTTGCGTCATCAAGGACGCAGAGGCCTTGGATATGGCGCATCCCGAGCCCTGGAAGCTGATGTCGCGAATCGAGTCGCCCTCCAAGTCCAGGTAAACGGTGAAGTGGTCACCGCAGAGCGGGTTATATCCTTCCGCCCTGTGGTTCGCCGTCGCCAGCTTGCGATAGTTGCGAGGCGCCTTGTTGTGCTCCAAGATGATTTCCTGGTAGAGCTCGCGCAGATCGGGCATCAGGCGAATACCTCCCGCACCTTCTGGATGCCCTCGACCAGAGCATCCACTTCTTCTCTGGTGTTGTAGAGGGCGAACGAAGCGCGCGCCGTGGCCGCGATGCCGAAGCGCTGCATTACGGGCTGGGCGCAGTGATGCCCCGTTCGGATAGCAATTCCCTCCTGGTCGAGGATGGTCGTGCGGGTGGATATTGTCCAGCAGGAACGAAATCACACCAGCCTTTTCTTTTGCGGTGCCGATCAGACGAATTCCGGGAATTGCTGAAACGGCTTCAGTGGCATAGGCCAGCAACTGGTGCTCATAGGCAGCTATGGTGTCCATCCCGAGGCCCTTCACGTACTCGATGGCTGCGCCCAGGCCGATGGCACCCGCCACATGGGGCGTGCCGGCCTCAAACTTGTAGGGCAACTTGTTGTAGATCGTCTTCTCGAAGGTCACCGAACTGATCATGTCGCCGCCGCCCTGGTACGGAGGAATGGCCTCCAGTAGAGCGGACTTGCCATACAGAACGCCGATGCCGGTCGGACCGTACACCTTGTGACCGGAGAAAACGTAGAAGTCACAGTCCAGAGCCTGGACGTCCACCCTGACTTGCGGTACGGCCTGGGCTCCATCGACCAGCACCGGGATGTTCCAGCGACGTGCCATTTTGATGATCCGCTCGACAGGATTGATTGTGCCGAGTGCGTTTGAGATGTGCGTTAACGCGACGATTTTCGTCCGCGGTCCCACCAGCTTCTCAAAATCCTCGAGCATCAGCTCACCGCTGTCGCTTATCGGAGCAACCCGCAGCGTTGCGCCCATGTCTTCGCACAGGATCTGCCAGGGCACGATGTTGGAGTGATGCTCCATGGCGGTGATGAGCACTTCGTCGCCGGCGTGAACGTTAGCACGGCCGTAGGTCTGCGCCACGAGGTTAATGGCTTCCGTGGCGCCGCGGACGAAGATGATCTCACTCGCATCGGCGGCGTTGAGGAACGATTGCACCGTCCTGCGCGCTCCCTCGTACTCTTCCGTCGCATGTTCGGAAAGGAAATGCACGCCACGATGAATGTTGGCGTTGTCGCGCTCGTAGTAGCGACAGATCGCATCAATCACCACCTGCGGCTTCTGGGACGTGGCTGCATTGTCAAGGTAAACGAGTGGCCTGCCGTGAACCCTCCGCTGGAGGATAGGAAAGTCACGGCGGAGCTTCTGCACATCGAACTCCGCGCTGCCCTCGCGCACGTCCGCTGGACGGGACTCTCTGGGTAATCTCTTGGCGGCGGTGGTCATCCGATTTCCTCCCAGTTTCTTCCGGTGTCGTTGTGGCGGATCTCTGTCGACGCGCCAGGGGCAGAGTTAGCCATCTGGAACAGACAACGGTTGATCATCTCTTCTACGTGCCTGCGGACCGGCCCCTGCTTCATGTTCTCCCATGCTGCGTCCGCCTACCCCCATCTCCAGAATTGTGATTTGTATAAGCAACGCACTTCGCATCGGATGGTCACTCCGGGGAAGCTATGCAATGACTTCCACCACAGGAGATTTCAAATTCAATCTGAAGTCCGCCGCCCACGGCATTCGATGCACTGATTTGGCCGCCGTGCAGGTGCGCGACGCGGCTCGCGATCGCCAACCCTAGCCCTACTCCGCCGGACTGCCGATCGCGAGCATTCGCAACCCGGTAAAACGGCTTGAAGATGTTAGCCAACTCAGACTCAGGAACTCCAGGACCGTGATCGCGCACGATCAGCGCGGCAGAGGCCTGATTCGAAGAATTCCGGGCTTGCAGATGTACATCGACTGCCGTACCCGGCGGGGTGTAGCGGATAGCGTTGCGGACGATATTTTCGATCGCGCTGCGCAGCAGGTCGCCGTTGCCTCGCACCTGGATCTCGTAATCGTTCGAAAAATGTACCTCGCAGTTGCGGTCGCGCGACTCGAACTCCGCGTCGGCCACAACTTCCGCGACGAGCGCTCCGAAATTCACTCGTCTCATTTCGGCTGGTGCAGGAGAGGCGTCGAGCCGCGCAACAGTTAGTAAACGAGCCGTCATGTCGCTCAGGCGCTCGAAATCCTTTTCCATCTGATCGAAGACGGGATCGTTCCCTTTGTGCTCGCGTGCGAGGTCGAGAGCGACAGTCAGACGGGCCAGCGGCGAGCGCAATTCGTGGGATACATCAGAAATGAGTTGCCGCTGGCTGGTGATGAGCCCTTCAATGCGATCCCCCATGGAATTGAAGTCGCGAACCAGTTCTCCTAATTCGTCATGCCGGTTCTGTGTTCCAGCGACTGCCCGCGTGCTCAGGTTACCGGCCGCCAACTGCCGCGAAGCTTCGCGTAATCTCAGGATCGGCGTCGTGAGGTACCGAGTCAGGAGAAAACAAATACCGCCGGAAACGAGAAATGCGACGCCCCAGCGCAATACGAGCCAAAGAACACTTGTGCCGAAGGCCGCTGCCGGACCAGCGGGAAGTTCCGTCGCGAAGAGGTACGGCTTCCCGTTTTTGCCTTCCACACGCAAACCGACGCGCGCAATGCCATGACGCATGCCAAACTCGGGCTTCGTTGCAGTCGCTGCGGACCTCACTAATCCATAAAACGAGGCACAACCATTGCCTGCGATCTCGGTTCCGTCCAGGTCGAACAGGCACGCCGCGGTGTGAGCGTTTCTCTCGAGGTCGTCCAGGTAAGCGGCTGCGGCCGAAGGTCCGCCACGCTCCATTTCTGCTACAACCGCGTTGCCAAAGACACGGGCGGTCTCGCCTAGAGCTGCGTGCCACCGCGCTGGCACTCCACCCGGCTGCAAACCGAAGGTGATGATCAACGCGATGCCGGTGAGCACCACCGTCGCCCAGAACCAGAGAAAGATCTTGAGGAAGAGGCTACGCATGGCTCACGTTCTTTTTGCCTCTGAACGCACAACAAACAGATACCCGGCGCCGCGCACCGCCTTGACTCGCTCGCCGGCCGACGCCTCACCGAGCTTTTTGCGCAGGTTGCTAACATGCACGTCGATGACGCGATCAAACGGCCCCGGCTTGTGTCCCAGGACGGTTTCGGTCAGGTGGTCGCGCGTAACCACGCGACCGGCGTTGCGCACTAAGACCTCCAGCAACGAAAACTCCACGGTGGTGAGGTCAAGCTGACGGCTGTCGATCCAAACTTCTCGGGCGGCTGCGTCAAGTGTGATGTCTCCGGCAATTAACCGCGGTCCGTCGCCCGCAACGGCTGACGTACGACGCAGGATGGCTCGAACGCGTGCAATCAGTTCACGCGGGTTAAACGGTTTCGGCAGGTAATCATCCGCGCCAATCTCCAAGCCCAGGATCCGTTCCACATCATCGCCACGCGCAGTGAGGATGAGCACCGGGATGCTGGATTGCGCGCGCAACTTTCGTAGGACGTCGAGGCCGCCAAGCCCGGGCAACATCAAGTCAAGGATGACGAGCGCGTGTTCTCCTGACCGCGCGCGTTCCAATCCGCGCAAACCATCGTGGACGGCTTCGAGCGAGAAACCGTCGCGCTCCAAACGCTCGGTGAGCAATTCGCACAGTTCGACGTCATCATCGACGATAAGAAGTCGCTCCATCACAACAATTCACAAGTCCTCATGCCGATACTAGCTCAGGAATCTGCGGCGGCTCCGCGCCTTTACAAAACTTTATCCCGCTGAACCAATCTTTATCGCACGCTTCCGTCGGCGATGGTCGAATGAAGGTGAAGCACGATAAAAGGAGTTTCGAATGAAACGCTACCTGTACATCACCGGAGCGGTCCTGCTCATAACGGCGGGCGTCATTGGCATCGCCCGCGCCGATCATTTCCCCAGCCGATATGGATATTGCATGCGTGGCGGTTCGGGCGGTTTTCCCCTGATGTTACTCGCGCGCAAGCTCGATCTTACAGACGCACAGAGAGCAGAGGTCAAGACGATCTGGGCGGCAGAACGGCCTACTGTGGTTCCGCTGCTTCGCCAGTTGGTGAATCAGTGCGGCAGTTTGTCCTCAGCGACAACGGACGGCGCTTTTGATGAGGCCAAAGCCCAGGCAATCGCGGATCAGCAGGTGGCAACTCTGAAGCAGCTGCTGGTTGAGAGACAGAGGATGATCTCGAAAGTCTACAACCAGGTATTGACGCCTGAGCAGCGCATCAAGGCTGATGAATTGCGCGAGCAGATGCACGGTCGAGTGGAAGGCTTTCTCGATCGAATGGAGCATTCGACCGAGTAATCGCGACAAGAAGCCACATCTGCCCATCGGCAGAATTGCGAGTGCCAATGAATCGCTACCTACAATTAGTTCTGAAGAACAACCTACGAAACCGACGCCGCAGCGTGTTGACGATATTCAGTATGGCCGTCTCGATCTGCCTGATCGGCGTTCTGTTGGCACTCTCCCGTGCCCTGTTCTACGGCGGCGATACGACGCCGGGGCAGGCCAGGCGATTGATCGTCCATCACAAGATCGCGCTGACCCAGGACTTGCCGGTTGCATACGGGCAGACCATCCAGAAGATTCCGGGTGTTCATGCTGTAACGAGGCTGCGCTGGTTTGGAGGGACGTACCGGGATGCCCGCGATCCTAAGAACAGGTTCGCACAATTTGCCATCGAGCCGCAGACACTGTTTGAGGTCCATCCGGAGTATCAGATTCCGGAAACTGAAAAGCAGGTATTCATCTCTCAGAAGACGGCATGCGTCGCATCTCGTCCACTGGCTGAAAAGCTTGGCTGGAAGCTGGGTGAGAGGATCACGCTGGTTGGTGGCATGTCGCCAACCACTCTCGAACTGACACTGGTGGGCGTCTTCGACGCTCCGACCGATAACTCGTCGGCTCTGTATTTCAACTGGGACTATCTCCGCGACAGCTTGCCGGCGGGGGATGCCAGCCGGGACATGGTTCAGCAGTTCTACGTCGAGGCTGAGAATCAAGAAGCGGTCGCAGGCATTGCCCAACAGATTGATAATGTGTTCGCGGATTCTCCCTACCCGACGAAAAGCGAGCCCGAACAGGCGTTCATGTTGAGCTTCGTTTCGTTCCTCGGCAACTTGAAGCTATTCCTGGCTGCCATATGCGGCGCGGTCACGTTCACCATGCTTTTGATTTCGACCAACACACTCTCGATGTCAGTGCGCGAACGAACGCGGGAAGTAGGAATACTGAAGACTCTCGGCTTTTCATCCGGAGAGATCCTGAGCATGGTCGCCGGCGAAGCGACTCTTATCGCGTTCGCCGGAGGCTTGTTGGGCTGTGTCCTGGCGACGGGGCTATCCGCGGGAATTGCTGCTGCGATGCAGAGTGCGCCGGGGTTCGTCTCAGTGGTGCGGGGCCTGGGCTTCTCACCGCTGGTGGCGGCGCTGACTCTGTCGATTGCCTTGTTTGTCGGGTTGGTAAGTTCCGTCGTGCCAGCCCTACACGCGGCGCGGATTTCAATTGTGGATGCCCTTCAATTCAACGGGTGAGTGTTATGAAAATTCCTCTTGCATACAACCTCCGAAACCTGGCTGTACGGAAGACCACTACGTTGATGACGGCCTTCGGGATTGCGTTGAGTGTAGCGATCCTGGCCGCTTCGCTGGGGCTCGTTAACGGATTGAAGACGGTCTTCGCGGGAACGGCGCATCCGCTCCAACTCTTGGTCCTGCGTAAGGGCGCGAACTCGGAACTGGGGAGCACCGTCCCGACTGACGCCTTTGCGATTCTGCGCGCGAAGTCAGGAGTCGCACGCGACAGCGCCGGCGAGCCCTTGGCATCGCAAGAACTGGTAAACGTGGCTAATCTGCCCAGTGTGGACAATCCCAAGGGAATGAATGTCACCGTGCGGGGATTGAGCGCCGGTGGAATCGAAATGCGGAATGTGCGACTGGTTGCTGGGCGATGGTTTCAGAACGGCCAGCGAGAAGTTGTGGTAGGCGAGGCGGTCACAAAGCGATACCCCTCCGCGCGGATTGGGAACCGCATCCGCTTCGGAAAAGGCGACTGGGAAATTGTGGGCGTCATGGATGGTGGACCGTCGGCGCTTAACAGTGAGATGTGGGGAAACTTCGATCAGACCAGTGCGGATTACAACCGTCAAGACAGCTCCAGCTCTGTACATCTGCGGGCAACAGACCCGGTCGCGCTCGACGCGCTCAAGCACTCGATAGAGGATGACCGGCGACTGAACGCTTCCGCGATTACAGAGAAGGATTACTACGAAAGCCAGACCTCGTCGGGAGCGCCGCTGGAGTTCCTGGGAATCTTCGTGGCCGTGGTCATGGCTATCGGAAGCGGCTTTGCCACAACGAACACCATGTATGCGGCGGTAACACGGCGAGGAAAAGAGATCGGCACCCTCCGCACGCTCGGATTCTCTGAGGGGAGCATTCTGCTGAGCTTCCTTACGGAATCGGTACTGCTTTCGGCATTGGCGGGAATTCTGGGATGTTTGTTGGCGCTGCCCTTGAACTTGGTCACAACCGGAATTGGAAGCATGACGTCATTCAGCGAAATTGCGTTTCGATTTCGTGTCGGCGTAGCGGCGTTGCTCAGCGGATTTGTGTTCGCCATCGTGCTAGGAGCACTGGGAGGCGTGTTGCCTGCTAGATCGGCAGCCAGGAAGGAAATTCTGAGCGCATTACGTGAGGCGTAATTCAAAGGGACACATTATGAACATTGTTATTGAAACGAAGAAACTGTCGAAGGAGTACGCGCGCGATGAAAATCGTGTCACAGCCCTAAAGAATGTTGACTTTCAAGTCCTGGGAGGAGATTTTGTTGCCTTAATGGGACCTTCCGGTTCTGGCAAGTCTACCCTGCTCCACCTGATTGCAGCCATGGACCGCCCTAGCAGCGGCGAGGTGCTGGTTCTTGGGCAAGACCTGCGCTCGCTCCGCAGTCGCGAATTGGCGCGATGGCGCAATGCCCATATCGGATTCATCTTCCAGTCGTTCAACCTGATTCCGGTATTGACCGCACTGGAGAATGTGATGCTGCCCTTGAAGCTGACCGCCCTCAGCGTCAAGCAGCAGAGTGAGCACGCCACGACTGCGCTGCAACTGGTTGAGCTCGGAGACCGATTGCATCACTTCCCGCGTCAGTTATCAGGGGGTCAGGAGCAGCGCGTTGCGATCGCCAGGGCGATTGCCACCGACCCCGACTTCATCCTTGCCGACGAGCCAACGGGCAACCTCGATGCAGCATCAGCCAACGACGTCCTAACGCTACTTGCCGCTCTGAGTGAGGAGCACGGGAAAACCGTCGTCATGGTGACGCACGATCTTCATGCGGCGCACTTTGCAAGCACAATTCGTCACTTAGAAAAAGGAGCTTTGCTGCCGCAAGGGCAGGTCCCGCAGGATTGGGTCGCCGCAGCAATGACAGCGCCCGTGCACTCCAGGTTCGTCGGCGGCTCTGAGATGACGGCGCGCTAAGAGGCACTCCAAGGCAGGTTCCGTGACAACATCAACTCAAATGAACAGTAAGTCATCAGAGTTGCGCAATCTGCGGATTGATCGTACGCCAGCGCCTCCCAAGAAGGGATGGACGATGCGGCTGATCGTAATTGGTGTCTCCGTCGTTGTCCTGGTTGGGATCGCGACCGTCGCGGTACGTACGCTCGTTCGATCGGTTCCTGAGGTCCAGGTCGCACGAGCCAGACCGGTTGACTCAGCACCGGCAGGCGCCCTCTCTGCCACGGGGTACATCATCGCGCATCACAAGATCGACGTGAACTCCAAGGTCACGGGTCGTGTGAAGTGGATCGGGGTCGAGAAGGGCAACCACGTCCAGTCTGGCGAAGTGCTGGTCGAACTGGAGGACGAGGAGTTCAAAGCCCAGGTCGAACAGGCGCGCGGACAAGTCGAGTCGGCGCGGGCATACCTTCACGAGTTGCAGGCCGGTTCGCGTCCCCAGGAGATCGAGCAGGCCGGCAACAACCTGGAGGAAGCGCGCGCCACCATGCGCGATGACAAAGTCACTTTTGATCGAACTCTTCAGCTGACTCAGGCCGGTGTGCTGGCTCGACAGCAGCTCGACGACGCGCAAGCACGCTACGAAGCTGCCGTGCAGAAGGTTGCCTCCTTGTCGCAGACATACACGCTCACGAAGATCGGTCCGCGGCAGGAGGAAATCCAGCGTGCGCGCGGGAACTTGATCCAAGCCGAAGGACAGTTGGCGTACGCCGAGTCGCAGCTTGCGGCGACGAAAATACGCGCACCTGTGACCGGGACGATTCTCGAACGCACAGCCGAAAAAGGCGAATTGGTCACTTCCACATTTGCGAGCGCGGCCGCCGGTGGCCCACTAGGCTCGGTAGTGTCGGTGGCCGATCTCATGGATCTTCAGGTGGAACTCGACATTGCAGAGGATGAGTTCGCCAGGCTGCATTCGAATCAACGCGGTATCGTGACTACTGACGCCTATCCGGACCGCAAGTACAACGGTGTCCTCACAGAGGTCGCACCCGAGGCAAATCGCCAGAAGGCGACCGTGCAGGTAAAGGTGCAGATTCAGAATGCTGACGGCTACCTGCGGCCTGACATGAATGCAACCGTACAATTCATATCCGATGCTCCTGCGAGCACCGAACCCACGCGCGGTGTGTTGATACCGGCAAAAGCTATCCACAGCGATGGAAGGCGACAGTATGTGCTAGTAGCTTATGAAGGCCGCGCCATCGCCCGCGACATTAGAGTCATAACGCAGCGCTCCGACGGCACGGTGGTCGACGGGTTGACCGGCGGAGAGGACCTCATTCTCGACGCGCCACCGACAGTAAAGGACGGTAGCCGGATCAAGCGCAAGCCATAGGCTGGCATGCTGATTGGAGGTCCTTATGCGGACAATTCTCGGACTTCTCATGATTTCAAACGCAGTACTCTTCGTGTTTGGTGCCGTGCAACACGCCGGCTTCCGTCTCGGCATGTTTCATGAGCCGACAATCATTCCGGCTGCAATCGTGGAAACAACGTGCGGGCTATTCCTCGCGTGCGGCGGCATTGCAATTCTTAGCCACTTCTCCAGTGGGTGGAGTATCGGACTGATCGGCAATCTGGTTGCCCTTGGGGGAGTATTGCTGGGTATGCTCGCGTTGGCAGCGGGCTGGGGGCCCCGCACGGCCAGCAACGATGCCTATCATCGCGTCATGCTGACACTGATTGGTGCGAGCTTACTAATCCTGTTCTTCGCAAGATCAGGACTGCAACGAAATTGAAGCGATGTGCAACGGCGCTCGCCTCCGAGCAAACCAGGGCCACGACGGAATGGCCTTTCGCCAGGGCGGAACCGGACGATCAGCCGCCCGGCCCGTTGCAGCCAAAACAAGAACTTTCATGTTTGACCTCGATCTTTCCTGACGTTAGCGCCGCAGTTCCCAAGGAACCGTGCTGATTCAGCTTGCCCCGGACTTACGCCTTGACGGCGTTCTGTGCAGCCGCAAACACATCGCGTGCGGACGTCGTACCCGCTACGTGCTCCGTACCCGTGACTCCGAGGTCCATCCATCCCGCGTTAACGCCCTCAAACATTTCTTCGGCAGGTCCAGTGTGGCCCTTCGGGATGCCGAACTGCTCGAACGCTTCCGCCCACCCTGCACGCGGGACTGCAAAGGCTTTTACGTCGAGTTTCAGGACTTCACCCAATTGTCCGGCCACTTCATCCGCGCTTACCATCGAACCCAGCTCGATGACGCGATGTCCTGACCACGCCGGCCCGGTCAGAAGCGTTGCCACCTCTGCGCCGATGTCGTCTGACGCGACCATTGTCGATTTCCGGTTTGTAGGATTGTAGAAGACCGGTAGTGTTCCGCCCTGGGCGGCCTGTAAGCCGAAAAGAAAGTTTTCGAAAAAGCCGCCTGCGCGCACAAATGCGACCGGAGATGGCAGGCTGCGAAAACCTTGCTCCAAGAGTGATAAGGCCGTGATCATCCCCAACCCGCTTGTTCTATTCGCGCCCATCGACGAGAGCGCTACCACCCGCGAGGGCACTACCTTGGTCAGCGCCTCGACATAGTTCGCAATCACGCCCTTTGCTTCTCTGTAATCAGGCGAGGGTGCCCATACAGCCGGCAACATAACAAACGCGCCCTCAACACCTTTGAGCGCCGCCGCTATGGCTGTCGCATCGTTCCAGTCTCCATCCACCAACTCCACGCCTTGGTCTGCCCACTTCGCCGCTTTCTCGCGATTGCGCACAAGTGCTCGCACCTGTTTGCCTTGCTTCAGCAGATGCCGCGCGGTGGCGCCCCCAACTTTTCCAGTAATGCCCATGACTAAATACATGCTCGTTTTCTCCTTGTTAGAACGAAGGTGATGCTCTGATGCGAACGCCAGAGCTTGTGAGTTGCGCAGCTAGCACTCCGCTAGTCCCGTGGGTTTCCACAGTTATCTGTCGCATGAATCGTTACAGGCCTTTCCACAGCCGATCGAATCGCCTCGATGAGAGAGGTGGTTGATCCTCGCGGAGGCCTTGCTATGTGGTCGTCACTGTCACGGCCTGACGCACATACCGGCTGCTTTCCAGTTGCTGCACCATGAATGCCGCAAGATCGGCGCGCGCAATCTTGTGCGCCTTCTCGCCGCCCTCCGTGCTCAGCACCCTGGCAACGCCGGTCTTCTCGCCGTCGGTCAACATCGGCGGCCGCACGAGCGTCCAGTCCAGGTTGCTGCCTTCGATCTCGGCCTCCATGCCCGCCTTGTCTACCAGCAGACCCCGCAGAAACGTCCTCATGAGCAGGTGCTCGTTGAAAAAGCCGGCGTTCTTGACGCTCTCGCCCGCACCCACCACCGAAATCTTCAGCAACCGCCGCACGCCATTGCGCCGCATCGCGTCCACAATATTGTGTGCCGCGCTCGTTTCCATCGTCGTCACTTTCCACGGCGTCTTGCCGCCCAGCGCGTCGATCACCGCATCCTGTCCGGCGACCGCAACGTCGACCGCGGCCGCGTCCAGCACGTCGCCCGCAACAACTCTGACGTTCGCCTTCTTGTACTGCGCGGCACCGCGCACGAAAGCCGTCACCTTATGTCCGGCCGCCAGCGCCTCATTTACCAGCGCTTCTCCGCTCTTGCCCGCTGCTCCAATCACTAGAACTTTCATCGGATCCTCCTCCTGCCTCGTATTTGGCCGCCCATCCAAATGAGCGATCTGACTATTAGAGGATCAATTTAACCATTGGTTGCAAATTAATCGATGGTTTTTAACCGATGGTTATAAATTAACAATCGGTCGCAAAAATCGGCAAAAGGGACTAAGCTATTAAAATGTCATCCACATCACCAAGTCGCCGGGTAGAGCGCAAGGAGAGGTTGCGGGGCGAAATCCTTGCGGCTGCAGGTAAAATGTTCGCCGATCGCGGTTACGAAGCCGTGACGCTTCGTGCGATCGCTAAAGAGATCGGTTATACGCACGCCGTGATCTACCAGCATTTTCCGGACAAATCACACATTCTTGCCGAGTTGAGCCGCGAGACGATCGGGCTGATGATTCAGAACTTCGACGCGATTGCCGCTAAACATCTTGCACCGAAAGAGCGCCTTTTTGCGACTTCACGCGGCTTGATTCAATTCTGCATTGCCCATCCACAGCAGTTCCGCAACGTCTTCTTCGGGCCTGAGAACCGAAACGGCGTCCGCGCTGGACAATACATCAACGACATTGGCGCGCCGTTGTTCGGACGTTTCGTGCAGCTCTTTTTCGATGTTGCCAAGGATGAAGGATTGCCAAATAGGGATGACATAGTGATAGCCCACACCTGGTGGTTTACGATCTTTGGCCTCGCCACACTCTTTGTTATCCAAGGGGTTGTGCCTGACTTGCCTGACCAGACTCTCGTGATCGAGCAAACGATCGCAACGCTTTGGGCGGGCGTCCAGGCTGTTCCGCGATTGCCGAAGAGCGCAATCACTAAGCGATCCGGCCGATCCAGTGCCTCAAAGCACTAACAGCTTCTGTCTACTTAGGAGTCGTTGTGGCACGAGAGACATGTAAGGCGGGCGCTATCGAAAGCCTCCTGAAGTCCAGTCCCAAACACCACCTCAAGCCCAATTCCATATTTCTGCAGGTACTGAAGGAATTGCGCGGTGGATTCCGGCGTATCGGCGTCACAGAAATACGCTCCGGAAATCCCCTCGGTGATGATGACTGCAGCTCTTTGCGAGAAGTTCGCAAACTTGGCTTCCCATATCGGTGCATACGTCAGGGTTGTGCCTATGCGCTTGCCATAGACGATGATGGCGGTCTTCGCAGCGGCGCATGGCGGGGCTGCCTCGGCCAACACTCTCTAAAAGTCACCGCTCCCGAGGCTTCTCGATATCTAGTTTGCCGGGTCTAACCCAGCGCGGAACACGGCATTTTCCCGCTAAATGCGCACGTCGCCGGGAGAGTTCTCGTTTTACGCCAAATCGCCAAGTCGCTCGTTGACGGCGCGCATTTCACATGGACGTGTGGTCGGCTAGGCGCGCAATTGAAATGTGGTCGCGAGTTCGCCACATCACATCCGCGCATGGTGCGTTCACGGGCAAGTGGCGTTGGTAGCAGGAACAGCGAGAAACATCTACGCTGGCCGACTTCTCATTATTAACCGGCACCTCTTGCCGGCTGTGGCCCCGTCGTCTCGTAAAATGCCAGGTCATGGGCCGGATTGATGTGCGCTCGAACATCGATAGTGAAGGCCAGCCCATCTCCGTCGCGGCCTTTGGGCAAGGTCGAGATAGTCGTAAGCGTGACGGCTCACAACGCGACTATTCCTTGTGAACGGCTGGTTCAGTCGCTATTGTGGACCGGCGCGTTCAGCGCCTGCCGGTTCTCAGGTCGTCCGAATACCCAGCCTTCAGACGCGGCCACTGGGCGATAGGGCGTCCCCCGGGCCACACTGACACGGGTGGCCAAGCGGGCGAGCCGTCGTCAGTCCGCGTGTAGGAGCATTGTTGCGGCCAGCCGGGAGGAGCGTCCTCCCACGGCTCCTGGCGTCCGTACACGGTAAGGTCCATAAGCGCGTAGCTGTAGTCCATTGCCTCTGCGCCGCGGCGTTTCGTCCAGTAGGTCTCGAAGACGCGATCGCCGACTCGTAGATAGCACACTAGGTGGAACAAGCCGACTTGGCGCCCGACGAGGAGCGCGTCGAGCGAGGCTTGTGCTGAGTACCACGGCATGTCCCAACCCATGAAGTCGCGGTACCGGGCACTCTCTTCGTACGGACCTTGGCAAAACACGGCGAAGGTGACGTCGCGAGAATGAATATAGGACAGCTCGCGAACCTGCGATGTAACCCAGGTACACCCCTCGCACTGCTCCGGCGCGGGGTGGCCGGTGTGCCACATGAAGTAGTAGGCGATGAGCATCCGGCGCCCCTCAAACGCGTCCCATAGTGTCGCCGCGCCAAGTTCTCCAACGAGCGGTGTGGCAGCGTCCAACTCGACCATCGGGAGCCGTCGGCGGGCGGCCGCGATGGCGTCGCCTTCTCTGGTGTGAGCTTTCTCTCGAACCCTCAGTGCGTCCAACTTCGCCTGAAACGTGCTCCGGTCGACGATCTTTGGCGATCCGAGTTCATCTCTCATCAAGTCTGTCATCGTCTGCTCCGTAGCGCATGGGGCGCTGTTTTCATTTTCCTTCCTGCGTCGCGCTCGACCGCATTTTCTCCAGTCGTGGGCTTCATTATGGCCTTTCCTTTCCGCGCAGTGGTGAGATCACCCCCAAGGTTCCGAAAGACAACTATTGCACTCGTTTGAGGTCCTGTATCCAATTGGTTTCCCACGTTTTTCCACCATCGGGTGATTCTGCCTGCTCCCAGTGACATGATGTGGGTGTGATCTCGGACCATATGAACCTTGTGCGAACAGGTTTCCCGTTTTCGGTATCGTCGTTCGCATAGAACATTCCCACGCCATTGTGGAAACTGCCTATCACGGGCGGACCTATCGGTGCCAGCGGCTTCCTGCTGTCCATCCACCAAATCGACCACTGCCCCGACTTGGCGTCGAACGATCGCGGGGCCACACCGCGATAAGTGCCGCCCGGAACCTCGAACACGGTGTCATCGACATTCGCGTAGCCACCCATCAGTGGCTGGTTGAACAATGTCCCCTCGAATTCAACCCACTCATGACTGTTGACGAGCCGCTGCTTCAGCTTTCGATGATGAACTTGCCAGTGCCCCACCAAAAAATCGAAATCATGGAGTCCGGGCACCGCAGGTTCTGCATGAGTTACGTCTTTTCCCGACCCCGGGGAGGACTGCGCGACAGAGATCCCCGATGTCACTAGGCCCAGACTCAGCCCTATAACGACAGCCATGCGCCGATGTATTTTCACGTTTGACTCCTTCCCGCACGGAGGTACGGACAGTTCGGATTAAGGGTAGCAGGCGGCGAAGGCGCCTCTTGGAATTTCGCGCAGCTTCTGCGTGAAAAAGAATTGGCTGCTCGAAGGGCGGCGAAACGGCCGCCCTTTCGTCTAGCTAGCTTTCGCCTCGTCGAATCAGGTGTTGGGCAGAACTTCCGCAAGCGGTGTCAATCCACTTGAGACCGAGGTCAAAAGCTGGCAAAGCCGCCCATGCTAAACAGCTGCTTCACGCAGTGCTCGGGCAGCATATGGCAGGGGTTGCTGAAGCGGTGGGCCCCGCCATTACGAGATTCAGACCCGACAATGAGGTTCAGAGAGGCTCTTGGTCAGATTATTCACAGCCGCCTTGGAAGCACTGTAGTGCGGCATGAAAGCATCGGGCTGCGTTCCGGACTCGCTGGAAATGTTGATGATCCGGCCCCACTTCTGCTGCTGCATGTAGGGGAGGACGGCACGGGTGGAACGGACCGCCGACATTAGATTCAGGTTCAGAACGGCGAGCCAATCGTCGTCAGTGAGATCATTGAAAGAGGCGAAGGCCTGGACTCCCCCAGCGTTGTTCACCAGTACGTGGATTGTGCCAAAGCGCTTCACGACGCGAAATACGTGGCTCGTGGGATCGGTTGCGCGCTTGGCAATTCGGATAAGGGCAATCGCGGTTAGTTTGATCTTGAAGGCGCTTCCGGAGACGATCGTCCGCTGCCACTTGGACGTTTAGTCGCCAACACACCGACTGAGATCGAGACCGCTTGGGCATCGGCACAAGGGAGCAACGGGCGTTTCCCGTCAGATTGACTCCGAACAGGCCAACTTCAGAGTCGCCCGTGATCCGGCATATCCCAAGTCCCCTTGCGCCCGATCAGGTGGGGCGCTTGCGGCAGCGCACCAGTCGCGTGAGCCAAAGGCTCAGTTCGCCCCGAATCCGGCATAGCCGAGGAACTGTGGTGTCAATGCCTACCGTCGGCGGGCCTGTTTGAGCTTCTTGCCCCCTTGTTGAGCGTAATCTTCTCGGGAATGCCGCAAGGGATGTCCAATCAACTGATACCTAGCGCCCGCCGTGCCAAGGTTATGATGTTTTCCGACCCAACCCCAGCCACGGAGGGCAGACTCGAAGCGCCGCGGTCATTTTGAGCACCTCCGCGGAAAAATGCGGACGCGGCTGTGATTTTTTCAGTGCCGGCGCGAATAACAGGGTGACAGCACACGTTGCGACAGCAGCGGACGCAACATAAGGGAGCGGATGACCACACCAGAACTCCAGGAAAGGTTCCAGACCGTGGTTGATCAGCACAAGAAAATCCTCTACAAGGTCTGCAACTCGTACTGCAGGAACCGCGACGACCGGGACGATCTGGCGCAAGAGATCATCATCCAGCTATGGCGATCTTTCGGCAAGTTCGACGAGCGCTACCGGTTTTCCACCTGGATGTACCGCATCGCCCTCAACGTTGCGATTTCGTTCTATCGCCGCGAGAACACGAGAACACGATATGTCATTTCCGACGAGGAGCATCTTCTGGAAGCGATCGATGAGGCGAAAAATCAGCCTGAAGAAATACGGCTCCTTTACGAATTCATTGACGGACTTGACCCGCTGAACAAGGCGCTCGTCCTGCTCTATTTGGACGGGAACAACTACCAGGAGATCGCGGAAGTGCTGGGCATCAGCGAAACCAACGTGGCAACGAAGATCAGCAGATTGAAAAGCAAGATGAAGCAGGAATTTCGGGGAACTGGCCAGGCTGAATCCCAAGCTAAATCAAGGAGCGAGACATGATGGAACTGGATGAACTCAAGCAGAAGTGGGCGGAACACGATCGTAAGCTCGAAGTGAACATCCACCTGACCCGTCAGCTTCTAAGCGCGACAAAAATGAACCGCGCGCGGTCCGCGTTGCAGCGCCTAGCCGTTTTCCTGGCCTTGGAGTCAGCCGTCGCGCTTGCCATCATCATCGTACTTGGATCCTTCATCGGCGACCACATTGCGACGGTGCGGTTTGTGGCACCTGCTGCCGCCCTGGACCTGTTCGAGATTGCAACCTTGATTGTGCTGATCCAGCAGATTCGGCTCGCACTTTACATCGACTATAGCAAGCCGGTTGCCGCCATCCAGAAGCAGCTCGAATCTCTTCGGATGCTACATATCCGTCACTTCCAGTGGACGCTTCTGCTAGCGCCTCTCTCTTTGGACACCACTCCTGATTGTCGCGCTAGAGGGATTTTTGCGGGTAGACGCTTACAAAACACTCGGAGCCGCTTATCTGCTCGCCAATCTGTTATTCGGACTGGCCATCATCCCGCTGGCGATATGGCTGTCGAAGAAATTCGGCGACCGTATGGACCGCTCCCCGAAGATTCGTGGCTCATGAAGGAGCTCGCAGGGTACAACCTGAACGCCGCCTCTGACTTTCTCGCGACACTATCCGAATTCGAGGAGGAGAAGCGAGATAACTGACGGACGGTGAGCCGCCCGCGATAACTCCCGGATCGTCGGCAATCCGCAAGCAAATCCACATGAGTATATAGTCGCAAACCGCCGGCTGAGAGCGGACGATACGCCGTAAGTTACAAGAAAGGGTAGGGCATTATACGCGAAAGGTATCTCGGCTGCAAACAGCGAGTTCAAGGGGCCGTGAATGATCACCTCGGCATCGAACCATAATGCGGCTGCTTCGGACCGGAGCGCGATGCCGACAACACG
>CAVQYW010000004.1:0-856616 GCA_963718395.1 uncultured Acidobacteriaceae bacterium | reverse complement strand
TATTCCGGATGCGCCGACGCCACGCTGAAGTGGTTGACCGTCTTTTGCAGCGACTCTTCGTCCTGCACGTTCACGCAGGAGCGTGAACGGTCGATCTGCCGCATCAGGCCGCAGAGCACTTTGCCCGGGCCGACTTCCACGAAGTTCTCCACACCCAACTCAATTAGCGCCCGCATCGACTTGACCCACTGCACTGCTCCCGTCACCTGGCGGATTAGCGCGTCGCGGCTTTGATCGCCGGTGGTTACCAGCGCCGCATCGACGTTGCAGATCACCGGGACTTCGGGGTTGTGAAAGTCGAGTGCATGCAAATCTTCCGCCAGCCGGTCTTGCGCGGGCTGCATGAGTGCGCAATGGAAAGGTGCGCTCACCGGCAACATCATGGCTCGCTTGGCGCCGCGTTGCTTGGCCAGTTCCGCCGCGCGTTCCACCGCGCCTTTGTTGCCTGATATCACCGTCTGGTCAGGAGAATTCAGGTTCGCCGCCTGGCAGACTTCTCCCTGCGCGACTTCGGCGCAGATCTCCTCCACCTTTCTCGGCGGCAGCGCGAGGATCGCAGCCATCGCGCCTACCCCCACCGGCACCGCTTCCTGCATGTACTTGCCGCGATTGCGCACGGTTCGCACCGCATCAGCAAACGACAGCGTTCCAGCGGCGACGTTGGCGGAGTACTCGCCCAGGCTATGTCCCACAACGTAGGATGGCGTCATTCCCTTCGACTGCAGCACCCGCCAAGCCGCGACTGAGACAGTCAGGATGGCCGGCTGTGTGATCTCCGTCAGCTTGAGCTGGTCTTCCGGGCCTTCGAAGCAGAGCTGCGACAGCTTGTAACCTAACGCCGCGTCGGCTTCGTCGAAAGTTTCATGCGCCACCGGATACATGGCAGCCAGTTCGCGGCCCATGCCGACCGCCTGCGAGCCTTGACCGGGAAACATGAATGCAATCGGAGATGTGTGCTGGCTCATCGAGTCAACCTGGAGTGTGGATTGAACAGAAAACAGCGGAGACGCCCGGTCGCGCACCCGGCTAATCCATGCCTCGGCCGATGCGCCGGCATGTGAAATAAGAGTGGATTTGCCGTTGTGGTTTTCTAGCTGGCTGCCGGCGTCGGCGATCTCCTTTTCGATCACCCCGTTCATCTCGCTGGCGGCAAATTCGCTGGCCACGCGGATGGCGTTCTTGATGGCGTTGGCGTTCGACGAGCCGTGGCTGATGATGCACACGCCTTTGACGCCCAGCAGCGGCGCGCCGCCGTATTCGGAATAATCGAGCCGCTTCTTGAAATCGACAAATGCCTGGCGCGAAAGCATGAAGCCCACCTGGCGCGTGATGGTCGCCTGCAACGACTGCTTGCAGCAGGAATCGCACCGTCTCGGCCATGCCCTCGGAAATCTTCAGCGCGACGTTGCCCACGAATCCATCGCATACCAGCACGTCGGCCTCGCCGTTGAACAGGTCGCGGCCTTCGACGTTGCCCACGAAATTCAGCGGCAGTTCCTTGATCAGCTTGAAGGCTTCCTTGGTCAGCTCGTTGCCCTTGGATTCTTCTTCGCCGATGGAGAGCACGCCCACGCGCGGATGCTCGGAGGTCGGAAAGCGGTCGGCAAAAATCGTGCGGAAATACACGTCGCCCATGATGGCGAACTGTTGCAGATTTTGCGGCTTGGAATCGACGTTGGCGCCCACGTCGATCAGGATGGTCGCCGTGCCTTGCGCGGTCGGGAAAACCGCCGCCAGCGCCGGACGATCCACTCCGGGCAACGCGCCCAGCACCATCTTGGCGGTGGCCATGCACGCGCCGGTATTGCCGGCGCTGACGAACCCGGAGGCCTTGCCTTCGCGCACCAGGCGCAGTCCCACGCGCATCGAGGAGTCGCGCTTGGAGCGCACCGCCTGCGCCGCCTTCTCGTGCATGCCAATCACTTCCCAGGCATGAACAATCCCGATCGGCAGACGCTGCCACAGCGGATGGAGCTTAAGTTCCTGGCGGATGAGCTGTTCCTGCCCAACCAGCAACACCTCCACGTCATAGTGACGGGCAGCGAGTATCGCACCATCGACTTCGGGTTTGGGCGCCTTGTCGGAGCCCATCGCGTCAATGGCAATTGTGGTTGACATGCTTGCCTGTTAGTCCTGACTTACGTCGGATCCGCGGGCTAGCTGGCGGCTTCCTTCTGCTCGATGACTTCGCGGCCCTTATAGTACCCGCACTTGGGGCAGGCGCGATGCGGCAACTTGCGCTCGTGGCAGTTGGGGCAATCTGACAGCGACTGCGCCGTCAGGTGATCGTGGGAGCGGCGCTTCGACGTTCTGGCCTGCGAATGCCGCCGTTTTGGATTAGGCATGAAAAAACCTCATATCGCAATCGCCCGTCAAACCGCGATCGCATCTCTAGCTTTGCAGCTTATTTTTTAACTCGCTCAGCGCGGCCCAGCGCGGATCGCTGGGCTGCTGGCAATTGCATGTCTCGACATTCAGGTTGGCTCCCGCATTGCGGGCACAAACCCTTGCAATCTTCGCGACAAACCAGCTTCACGGGCGTCGCCAGCAGCACCTGCTCGCGCAAAACGTCTTCCAGCAGAAGACCTTCGCCCTGATAATAGCCGATCTCGGTGTCCGCCTCCGTAATCGCTACTTCCTCCGCCCGGCGATCAACCCCCAGCGGCCGGTACAGCAAATCGAATGCCCAGTTTACCGTATGTTTCACCGGCTCGAGGCAGCGCGCACAACCGACTTCCATCGTCGCATCCAACTTGCCGACCACGCGGATGTCGTCGATGTTTTCCTTGTGACCGCGATGTTCCACGATCACCTCGGCCCGGCCCTCGGTATGCAGTGGGCCCTCCTGGCGAAAGTCGGCTCCAAAGTCGATCGCTCCGGGCTGAAAGTCCTGCTTGAACTCCAGCTTTTGGAGATGCAAATCCGCGACCCGAATCAGCATTGCGGTACCTGCCTAACTCCTTAGTGCACAAATACTTCCCACACAGCCCACGTTGTCCGGCCGAAGCCGGGTCTGGCAGGCCAAGCTCCTCACGGATCACTCTGGCAGGTACAGACAGGCGGGAGTCGCACTAAGGCAAAATACAAGGATAAAGTGTTGAAACGCAGTGTCAAGAATCGATCGCTCGCACCTTGTGAAGATCCCGTATCTCCTGATCGCGATGAAGAACAAACTATTCGCACTCGTGCTAATCGGGTTATATAGTGTTGCGCCAGGCAGTGCCGGGGCGTAACGTCAGTAGAAATTTTCACCGCATTGATATCGCAACCTACCGGCCGCCATTTGTCCGGTTTTTGCTGACCCCTTCGGAGGACTCGCCATGTCGCGACTGGGAAAAGGTTTCCTGATTGGCTGGACTGTGATGCTCGCCCTGATCGCAATCGGAATCACACTGACCATCGGCTGGCGTCCGTTCATCGGACCGCGAGCGCGCCCCCTCACTGACCGAAAATTTGACGCAACGCCGCAGCGGTTAGAGCGCGGTCGTTACATTGCCACTGCTCTGTCCGGCTGCATCTATTGCCATTCGCCGCATGACTGGAAAGCTCCCGGAACGCCCTTCGTAGCTGGAATGGAAGGTGCGGGCGACGTTCAGCCCTACGCCGACCTTCCCGGACATATCGTTGCCCCCAACCTCACGCCCGATCCCGAAACCGGCGCTGGCAACTGGACCGATGACGAACTCGCGCGCGCTATTCGCGAAGGCGTCGGCCACGATGGACGCGCACTCTTCCCCATGATGCCCTACACCCACTTCCGCGAAATGTCAGACGAAGACCTGGCATCTGTGATCGTCTATTTGCGTTCGCTCCCGCCGGTGCGCCACGAGTTGCCCGCGACGGAAATCATCTTCCCAGTGAAATATCTCATCCGCAATGCGCCCGAGCCGCTCACCGGTCCGGTGAGTGACGGCGACCTCGCGTCCGATCCCGTCAAATATGGAGCGCATCTCGCTAGTCTTGCCGGATGCGGTGACTGTCACACGCCTCAAGTCGATGGCAAGAACGTCGCGGGAATGGATTACGCCGGTGGTCAGCCGCTCGTCGGCCCCTGGGGAAATGTCGCCAGCGCCAACCTCACGCCCGACGCCACCGGCATCATCGGCTACGACGAAAATTTCTTCGTGAACGTGCTGCGCACCGGTCAGGTGAACGGACAACAACTGAGCCCCATCATGCCGGTCATGGTTTACAAGAACCTCAACGACAGCGACTTGAAGTACATGTTCGCCTATCTGCACACGCTCAAGCCAGTCAAGCACAAGGTGGATAACACTCAGCCGCCGACCGCCTGCAAACTGTGCCAGCAACGACACGGCGGCGGCGACAAAAACTAAACGGTTTTCGGCCAGAGCACTGCGGAGTAGCCGCCGGAGTTTTCGCGACAGATCTATTCACTACACAGAAGACCGAATGCTCGGACTTTACTTCCTTCTTCTTCTCCGTGTTCTCTGTGTCCTCTGTGGTGAAGAATTGTTATTTCAGTTCGGCCCCGAACTCACCGGAGCCGCGGGCATCACCATACCCGGAGGCGGTTTGAGCAGCCCGAGGTTCGTCAGATAAGCCACGGTCCGCTGCGCCGCCGCGTCGAACACCAGTTGGCAGTTCACAAACTGAGTGTTCTCCCACATCACGTCGCCCCCGCCGTACACAATCTTGCACTCCGTGAACACGCAATTCAGGTAGCGCTTGCCGTCCATGAATACCGTGATGCCCTGCGGCGTCCAGTTCTCTACGACTTGCATGAATACGTCTCCTGACCAATCCGCCGAGCGGCAAACAACAACTTGCAGGACGGCTCGAACCATTCTATCGATGGCAATGTGGTGCTGTCCCCACCCACTCGAGTCCCAACTTTACGCCAGGGTCTGGCGCGAAGATGCGCCACGCGGCATCGATTACTTACGTCCCAAACCCGCTCCGGCTCCCAGGCTGGAGCTTCTCGGACAATGGCGCACGCTATAATTACGCGCACCCATGACCTTAACCCCGGGCTCGAAGCTTGGTCCTTATGAAATTCTGTCTCCGCTTGGCGCGGGTGGCATGGGGGAAGTCTATCGCGCCAAAGACACCCGCCTCGGGCGCGATGTAGCCCTGAAAATTCTACCTGAATCCTTCGCCCGCGAAACCGACCGCCTGCGTCGCTTTGAGCAAGAAGCGCGCGCAGTGGCTGCCCTCAACCACGCCAACATTCTTGCCATTCATGACATCGGTCAGCACGAGGGCTCGCCGTTCCTGGTCTCCGAGTTGCTGGAGGGAGAAAGCTTACGGGCGTTGCTCGATCAGCGAACGCTGCCGCAACGTAAGGCGACCGAGTACGGGGTGCAGATTGCACACGGCTTGGCGGCGGCGCACGACAAAGGAATCGTCCACCGCGACCTGAAGCCGGAAAACATTTTCGTGACCAGCGACGGGCGCATTAAGATCCTGGATTTCGGATTGGCGAAACTGGCGCAGAAATCCGATGCCGAACCGAACGAAGTCACGGTTACAGGCTCGCAGACAGCGACGGGCATGGTGATGGGCACGGCGAGCTACATGGCGCCGGAGCAGGTGCGTGGCGAACCGGCCGACCCCCGCACCGACATTTTTGCCTTTGGCGCCGTGCTCTACGAAATGCTCTCCGGGGTGCGCGCTTTCGGTCGCGACACTGCCGCCGAAACCATGACTGCGGTTTTGAAAGATGACCCGCCGGAGTTTCTCCAGTTCGGGGCATCTTGTTTCTCCGGGGCTCGAACGCATTGTGCGGCGATGCCTGGAGAAAAGCCCGGAGCAGCGTTTCCAGTCGGCGCGAGATCTCTCGTTTGCGCTGGAGTGCCTTATCAGGAAGCGAGACCAGTGCGGCGCTCCGCAACGCTGCGGGCCCGTCGCCGCATTCCCCTGCTGGCGTGGCTTGCAGGCGCACTCGCGCTCGCGGGTTTAGCCGGGGGTGCATGGTGGATCGCGCGCCGACCTCTACCAACCACACGCATGCAGTTCGCCTTGGCAGTTCCCGATGAAATGAACATCAGCCAAATGGCCCTGTCGCAAGATGGGTCGATACTGGTGTTCGTTTCGCCTCAACCCAGTAGTGGATTGCCCATACTTTATGTGCAGCATGTGGGCTCGCCCACCGTCACGATGTTGGCCGGCACGCAGGGCGCGAGCTTTCCGTTCTGGTCACCGGACAACGCCTATATCGGCTTTTTCGCCAACGGCAAGTTGCAGAAGATCGCGGTCGCAGGCGGAACGACACAGGCGCTCGCCACTGCTTTAACCGGACGCGGTGGCAGTTGGGGAAGTAAGGGTGTAATCATCTTCACTCCCGGCGTTCAGGATCCATTGGTTCGGATCGATGCAGACGGGACGGGGATGACGCCCATTACCGACCTCAGGGCGCACGAGGAAAGTCACCGCTGGCCAATTTTCCTTCCCGACGGCGAACATTTTCTATTCTGGAGCGGGAACTTCGGGAACCTTGGAGACGACCCGTCGATGGGCATCTACCTCGGTTCGCTCGCAAACAAGGAGCGAAAGCTGCTTGCCGTCTGCCGATCGAGTTTCGGCTACGATGCCCATAACCTCTTCTATTCGGACGAACAAAGGCAGTTGGTGAGCATCGCCTTTGATCCAACTTCCGGCAAAGTTTCGGGGAGTGTTGCCGTGGTTGCGAATATGGTTGGATTTCAACCCTCCACGGCTTGGACGGCGCTGACGGTTGCGCAGAATGGGACGGTGATCTACAACACCGGAGTTGGAGCAGCGCTCTCCGCACTTACCTGGATGGACCGCTCGGGCAAGGAGCTGGGCCGCATTGGCAACCCCGCCATTATGGCTAACCCCACGCTCTCACCCGACGACACCCGCGTCGCCATCGATATCAGCGATCAGAAGGCGAATAACGTGGACCTTTGGATAGAGAGCACTACCGGCGCTGCCAACTCGCGCTTCACCTTCGACCCGGCAGAAGAAGTGGTCGGTGTGTGGTCGCGCGACGGACGCATCGTGGCCTACCGCTCCGATAATGACGGCTCGAGCCTCTACCTGAAAGCGGCGAACGGTCTGGAGCGGGAGGCAAAGAGGTTCACTGTACCCAGGGACGACCTCATTCCCAATTCCTGGTCCCTCGATGACCGGGAAATCCTTTTCACCCGTCAGGGCGCCTCCGGCGAACATCTGGAATTATTGCCCGTTGCCGGCGGCGAGCCAACCCGGTTTCTGACCGGCAAGGCCAGCGAAGCCAACGGACAGATTTCTGCCGATGGAAAATGGGTGGCCTACGCGTCCAATGAGTCCGGCAACTGGGAAATTTACGTCACCTCGTTCCCCGGCGCCGCTGGGAAGTGGCAGGTGTCGCGGGGCGGTGGTACGGAACCACGCTGGCGTGGAGACGGCAAGGAAATCTTCTACATCGCACCCGATGGCGTGTTGATGGCGGTACCGGTCTCCGGCGAAAACATCTTCGCCACCGGAACACCCCTCCCGCTCTTCCAGATTCACGGGCGCGCCCCGATTTCCTCCACCGATGTTTTTACCTACGACGTCGCGAAAGATGGCAAACGTTTCTTGGTAAATCGCTACGTACAGCCCGACCGTGTCGCACCCTTGACCATTCTTCTGAACGTTCCAAACGGCAATCCATAATCGGTCCTTATCACAAGGCGTCGTGTCCCGCGTACTTTCGCACGGGACCCCTAGGCGTAAACAACATATCGTGAGGCAAAAGGATTGGTGTCTCCTGCTTCTCCGCCAGTCCGGCGGGTCGTTCGATCGTTCTTTGACAACCCCGAGGCTTTCCCGTCAGCACGAGGCGCACGAAAACCATCACGCTAAGTCCTACGGGCAGAGATGGATACGTATAACTAACTTTAGATTCAATCGTTTGCGAACAATTTACGCCTAAGTGACTGGTTCTAAACAACCGCGCGTGAGAACTTTTCGCATTTTTGGACGCAAATTTCGGGGTATTGAGAACTTGGTACCCCATGCTGTACCGTATTCGCTGTCGTCGCAATTTGTATGACCCGATGAATGAGGCATCGCTATGCCAATCTTCAAGCAAGCTCTCTCCGTCCTTCTTAGCGTCAGCGTAATGATCAGTGTCCTGGGGCTCGACAGTTGTAGCAAAAAGCCGGAATCCACACAGACTGCCGCAACCCAGCCAGCCTCCCAGGAACAGGCGCCGGCCACGACCTACGCGGCACCTACGCCCGACCAGCTCTATCAGCTCGTCGCGCCTATCGCTCTCTTCCCTGACAACCTGGTTGCGATGGTTCTGGCTGCCTCCACCTATCCGGATCAAGTCAGTGCCGCCTATCAATGGCTGCAGCAGAACGCGAGTCTCAAAGGCCAGCAACTAGCCGAGGCCGCCAATCAGCAGCCCTGGGACGCCAGCGTGAAAGGCCTCACGGCATTTTCGGATGTCTTGAGTCAGATGGCGACCAACCTGTCATGGACCTCCGCTCTGGGCGATGCCTACTACAACATTCCTCAGAGCGTGATGAACGCCGTGCAGGTGATGCGTCAGCGCGCCTATCAGGCAGGGAATTTGAAGACCAACCAGCAGCAGAATGTCACCGTGCAGAACCAGGCCCCCGGAACCGCACCACCTCCGGAGCAAGCCGCCGGGGAAGAACCGCAGACGACGGTTGTGCAGTCGCCGCCGCAGACCATCATCATCCAGCCCGCGCAGCCTGACATTGTTTATGTGCCAACCTACAACCCGACCGTTGTCTACGGCGCTCCGGTGGCCGTTTATCCCGGATACTCGACCGGCGCCATGGTGGCCACCAGCTTGCTTTCCTTTGGAGTCGGCATCGCGGTCGGTGCCGCCATTAGCGGAGGCGGTGGATGCTGCGGATGGGGCTACAACTCATGGGGATGCGGCTGGCACAACAACACCGTGGTTTACAACCACAACACCTACATCTCCACCTCGAACACGTTCGTGAATCGCAACAATTACTACGGACGCAACGTGAACAACGTTAACGTCAACAACATCAACCGAAACAACATCAACACCAACAACATCAACCGCAACAACGTGAACGCGAACAACGTCAATCGCAACAACGTCAACGCCAATAACCGCGCCAACAATTTCAACGGCTCCACGCCGCATTTCAACCAAAATCTCGATCAGCCCCAGTATCGAAACCAAGCCGCACAGGGAGCTGTGGGACAGCAGCGTGCAGGTCAGGGAAATCCTGGGCAACAACGCACAGCCGCAAACCAACCCAATTTCAATCAACAGAACCGTGCCGGAGCGAATCAGGCCCAGGCCAAAGGCGGCAATTTCAATCAGAACCAGCGCCAGGCCGAGCGCGGTTATGGGCAGCAGCCAGCCCCGAATTCCGGCAAGAGCGCCTTCAGTAACTACAGCTCCGGCGGAAATGCCCGCACCAACAGTGCCCGGGGACAACAAAGTTTGGAAGGCAACCGTGGCGGTGGGGGCGGCGCACAGAATCGCGGCGGCGGCGGTCAGGCTCGCGGTGGCGGCGAAGGACGACGCCGGTGATCCACTTAAGCGCAATCCCCGTTGCTGTCGAATCCTCGAAGGCAGGAGCACAAGCTATGAAAGCTAAGTCGCATTCTTACAGGCTGATTGGTTCTCGTCCGAGTCGCTTCGTCCCGCTGCTCATCGCCCTGGTCGCGCTGGCGATATTCGTGCCGCGCTCGTTCGCCCAGCAAGGCAACGAGAAGACTTTCGCTTCGCCAGGCGATGCTGTTCTCGCGATCTACAACGCTGTGAAGTCCGGTGATCAGCCCGCCCTGAACGCCATCCTCGGCTCCAACGCCGGTCAGGTTCTCCACACCGGCGATGACGTTGCCGACAAGAAGATGGCGACCGACTTCATTCGGCGCTACGACCAGATGCATCGTGTCGTCGTCGAGCCCGACCAGACCGTCACTCTCTACGTCGGCGCCGAGAATTGGCCGATGCCCATCCCCATCGTCAAGAACAGCAGCGGCGCGTGGTATTTCGATACCGAAACCGGAATGAAGGAAATCCTCTATCGCCGCATCGGCACCAACGAAAATGACGCCATCGATGTCCTGCATACCCTAGCCGCCGCTCAACTCGAGTACGGGTCTGTAGTTCAGGACGGGGACAAGGCCAAGCATTATGCTCTCAAGTTCGTCAGCGATGAGGGCAAGCATAACGGGCTCTACTGGAAGACCGCCGACAACGAGGCCCCAAGCCCGATCGGTCCGCTACTCGTGGACGCCGCCGGCCAGGGCTACAACATCCAGCAGGGCAAGCAGACACCTTTTCACGGCTACTATTACCGCATGCTGACCGCCCAAGGGGCGGCCGCAAAAGGAGGAGCGCACAGCTACCTCGTAAATGGCGAACTCACTCGTGGCTTCGCTTTCGTGGCCTATCCCGCCGAGTATCGCAACTCCGGCGTCATGACCTTCATCGTCAATCAGGACGGCACCATTTACGAAACAGACCTCGGTCAGGACACCGATAAGCTGGCGGGCAGCATGACGGAATACAACCCCGACAAGACTTGGACTCGCGTCGAGTAGGGCGACATCTGTGTTAGCCGTGGGCGTGAGCCCGCGGACCGCATTCTGACTTGAATCGTGAGCCGGCTTCAGCCGGCGACACGAAACCCCACTGCCCACAAAAAGAAATGGGTCCAAGTTTCGACCGCGCCCGTCCCCAAAACAAGACCGGCCGCATCAACGGCCGGTCTCTTCTGCCCAAAACGAACTAACTTTACGGATGCAGCGTCTGCAGCTTCTGCGCCGCCAACTGCCCGATAGGACTGGTCGGATAGTCCTTCTGCATCTGCTCATAGAGCTTGCGCGCTTCCAGCGGCTGATGATTGTTCTCATACAGGTTCGCCAGCTCGAATTGCGCCGTCGTCTTGCCCACCGCGGTAGTCGGCTTCTCCATCAATGCCTTGAACAGGTCCATGGCCTGCTGCGTCTTACCCGTGTCCTCGTAGATCGATGCCAGCGCCAGTTTGGCCAGACTGCCGGTTTCTTTGTCGAAACTGCTTCCCGCGACTTCTTGCAGCTGCTTTTCCGCACCCGCATTGTCGCCCATGTCATGCAGCGTGATGCCCTCAAAGTAGCGCGCCATGCGTCCATTTCGCGTGAACGAATACTTGTCGGCGACGGCCGTGAACCCGGCGTTGGCCGCCTTGGCACGCTCCACGCCTGACGCGTAACTCAGTGCCTCGAGACTCGCCGGCTCGCCCGCCGGACGAATCGGCGCCTGATATTTCATCAGCGCATCAGCCAATGCCTGGCTGGCCTGCTGGTTGCGATAATTCACGAACGCCCAGCCCCCCAGCACCACGGCCGCCACGATGGCGACGACGATGACAGCGGCTGTCAGCTTCGAGCGGTGGTCTACCGCCCACGAAATAGTGTCGGCGGTCGTTTCGGCGAACGCATTCTCTTTCAGTTGATGTCTTGTATAACTGCGCACGGTTGGTCCTTAATTGATCTGCCACTAGGCGGGAAACGTTAAGTTTACAGCCTTGAGAATCAGGGGTCAAACCGCCGGCATCGAAACCTCCGGAATGCCGGCTGCGAGGAAAATGAGTCCGACGACGGGCAAAAGAAACTTATCGCTGGGAACCGTTTTATTAGAGGTAGGACGCCGCCTCAAAGCGGGCGGCATATAATGGTGGCATCCGAGGCCACTGTGGACAGTTGGCAAAGCGGGCGCGCACTTCGTTGGAGTGGTGAATATGAATAAGTCGATGGTCTTCAAAATTCTCTGCGCGGCAGTTGTAATTGTCACGCTGGCATTGGCGCCTGAATCCCTGTCTGCCCGCGCCGGTGGCGGCGGCGGTGGCTTCCATGGCGGAGGCGGTGGAGGCGGCTACCACGGTGGCGGAGGCTACGGCGGCGGTGCTCACTATGCTGGCGCTTCTCGCGGCGCATATTACGGTGGCGGCTATCACGGTGGCGGCTATCACGGCGGTGGCTATTACGGCCACGGCGGCTACTATGGCTACCCACACTACGGTTACGGATACGGCTACGGTTGGGGAGTCGGCATCGGATTTGGCATCGGCTTCGGCTGGGGATCATACTGGGGCGGTTATCCCTATTACGGGTACTATGCTCCTTACTATCCCTACTACCCGTACGGCTACTCTTATCCCTATCCCTACCCTTACTATTATCCCCCGGCCGGCGATCCCCAGAGCAACCAGGCTCCTGCTCCTCCCGCCCAAGGCAGCAACTATGTTCCCGGGCCTCCCTCAGCGCAACAGTACAGCGCTCCTGCGCAGCAGCAATATAGCGCTCCCGCGGAGCAGTCGAACATTCCCATGCCGCCGGATTCTGCTGCTACCAACGCAGTGACCCTTCGCAACGCCTCGTACACTTCGTCGACCTCGAGATATACGAGTCACACCGTCGTCGCCAACTCTACCGCGCGCCAGCTCCCTGCGGTGCGCCCCGAAGTGCAAAACGTAATTCGAGCCCTTCGCGCCATGCCGCCCGATGCTCGCGTGCGCCAGCTCGACTCTGGACGATATAGCAACCTCACGCCGCAGGAAATCCAGTTCGTGCGCTACGCCGCCGATCTTCCTCCGGCTTAGGAGTCGCTTTAGAGTTTCGATCACCACACGTTCCCCGCTCCCGGCGTATAGCTGGCAGCGGCGACCGTGTTGGCAATCAAAGCATCAGCCTGCAGCACTCCGCTGCATTGCACCATCGGAGCATTTAACACTACCTGCGCTGAGTTGATCTCGACCGTCGCTGCCTGTAGCACCACCGTCCCCGGAGTGCTGACCGTCACCTTGCCGTTCTCCAGCCGAATCGTGTTTCCACTCGTGTCCGCAACCACAATGGACGCCGCTCCGTCCGTGAGCGTGATGCTCTGCCCGGCTGTGGTCTCAATGATCAGCTGTTCGTGCCCTCCTACCGTCTGTCTGCGGCAACACTCCACTTGCTTTTGAATTGGCATTCAGTTCACCTCCGAGCGGAACGCTATCGCACTGTGCCCCACGCCGCAAAGGCAAATCCGCATCGGAGTTTCACTTCGCAAAGTGCTGTCCCGGCTCCTCTCCTGCGCTTTACAAAATATTTATAGCGTTCCACGTCACAAATTCTCCTTTTGGGCATACAATCCCGCCCAAGACTTTGCTGGGGTGAGGAACGTCGTGGCGCGCTGCATTTGGCCGCTCCCGTTTCGAGGTTCGGTAGCAATCCTGTGGCGAAGCTCTATCAACGCTCCGCCCAGAGTCGCTTACAAACTCTTCGGAATGTGTCATACGATGTCCGCCTACTTTCGCTTCCATCCCGGCACGGTTGCGCCGAGTCCGGGGGTGGTTCGTGATCGTGCAGAACGCGAAGTACGCTGCAACGTTTCGAGTCCTGTTCCTTGCCGCAACCTTTCTGCTGGCACCTTCTGCATGGGCGCAGGACCAGCCCGTTGACGCGCCCCACATCGCCCCGCGACCGAATGCCAAAGTTTCGTCCTTCGCCCCAGCGAGCGTGACCCTTCCGGCTTTGACCGCCCGCCCAGTGCGGGTCGACGTCAACCTCGTGCTGGTGCCGGTCACGGTCGTCGATTCCACCAACCGTCCCGTCGTCGATCTTCCCCGCCAAAATTTTTCTCTCCTCGAAGGTGGAGTGCCGCAGAACATTCAGTATTTCTCTCATGAAGACGCGCCCATCTCGGTTGCGCTCGTCCTCGACTTCAGCGGCAGCATGGAAAACAAGGTCGAGTATCTGCTCCAGGCCGTCGACCAGTTTTTCCAGTTCGCCAATCCCGCCGACGACTACTACGTGATCGCCGTCTCCGATCGCCCGACGCTGGTGGCCGACTCCACGGAATCGCTCAACACCATCCAGGCTCACCTCGCTACCGTCGAGCCTCACGGCATGACCGCGCTCTATGACTCCATCTATCTCGGCGTGAATAAGCTGCGCACCGCGAAATACAAGCGTCGCGCCATGGTCATCATTTCCGATGGAGGTGACAACCGCAGCCGCTACAACCTCAAAGAGATCAAGTCAGTCCTCGCCGAGTCCGATGTGCTGACCTACTCCATTGGCATCTTCGACGAAATGCCGATTCCCCTTCTCAAGACCATCGAAGAGCGCATGGGACGCAAGTGGCTCGACGACGTCACCCGCGTCAGCGGCGGACGCGACATTCCCGCCGACGATCGCCGCAAAATCCCCGCGATCGCTGCCCTTATCAGCCGCGAGATCCGCTCCCAGTACGTCCTTGGATATCACCCCACCGATCCCAACAACGATGGCAAATGGCACAAGATCTCCGTTAAGCTCGCCGAAAACCCCGGCCAGATGCACGTGCACTTTAGGGAAGGCTACATCGCCCCGGGACAATAGGGCACCACTCGCGTTCGAAATCTCGAAGCCACCCCTGTTTGATTCCGAACACTCAGTTCGCTGCGCGAACACCCCAATTGACCGCCTCGTGCGTAAGTTATTGAATCCTCAACGTCGCCAGTGGTTCGCCACGTGCACCTCTTTCCATCGGCCCGCTCCTCGGAAGGACCTGCGATGCACACTCTGATCAACAATCTCCGCTACGCCGCACGCCAGTTACGCAAGTCACCCGGATTTGCGTTGACGGCGATCCTGACACTGGCCATCGGCATCGGCGCGAACACTGCGGTGTTCAGCGTGATGAACGCGGTTCTGCTGCGCTCGTTGCCGGTCCCCGAGCCGAACCGGGTTTTCAATCTTCGCGTCGACGGACGCCCCGACGGTACTAGCAACACCGGCGACGATGAGACCTCGTTTTCGTATCCGGCGTTTGAGCAGCTGCGGCAGCGGCGTGACGTTTTCTCCGACCTCATCGCCGCCGCGCCACTGGCGGTTGGTAAAGTCAGCATTCGTTATGGAACGGACCCGGAGGTCGCAGCCGGAGAGATCGTGAGTGGCAATTTCTTTTCCGGATTGGGCGTTCAAATGGCGCGCGGTCGCGGTTTCGCCCCGGAAGATGAGACCAACCACGCGCAAGTCGTTGTCCTGAGTTACGACTTCTGGACGCGCCGCTTCTCGCGCGATCCCGGAGTCCTGGGTCAGGTGCTGTATGTCAAGGGAGCACCGCTCACCATCGTCGGCGTGTCGGCCGCAGGCTTCACCGGACTGGAACGGGGCAGAGGCGACACCGATTTTTGGGTTCCTCTGCAAAATCGGGTGGATCTGAACGCGTGGGGCGACTCGGGTGACGATGGCAAGACGTTTTATGGCGTCCCCGACTGGTGGTGCTTGTTGCTGACCGCGCGTCTCGCTCCCGGTGTGACGCCGCAGCAGGCTGTCTCGCGGGTGCAACCGCAGTTTCAAAACGCCGCCTACCTCGGCGTCAAACATCCCAAGGCTGGCGAGCAAAAGCCGTTGCTGTCACTGGCTCCGGCCAGGGGGTTGGACCAGTATGCCGATGACTATCAGCGACCGCTTTGCCTGTTGATGAGCCTGGTAGGGCTAGTGCTGCTGATCGCCTGCACTAACGTCGCGCTATTGCTGATCGCACGCAACCAGGCACGCCAACGCGAGTTCAGTCTGCGCCTGGCCATCGGCGCAGGGCGCGTGGATCTGTTTCTCCAACTGCTCACCGAAAGCCTCTTGCTGGTTGTCGCCGGCGGAGTTTTGGCATGGGCCTTTGCCACTCCGGCTACACGGGCGTTGGCGGCCTGGTCGCAACTGGAGACCAGCCTGCAGCCCGATCGTTCGGTGCTGTTCTTTGCCCTCGGCATTCTGGCGCTTGCCGCATTGGTTTTTGGGCTGGCCCCTCTGCGCAGCGCGTTGTCGGTTCCCGCCGGACTGGCCCTGAAGAGTTCGGGCGCCGCCGCATCGCAGGACAAGCGCAAAGCTCGCTTCGGTCAGATCGTTGTCGCCGCCCAGATGGCGCTGTGCATTGTGTTGCTGGTGGCCGCCGGCTTGTTGCTGCGCACTCTGCGCAATTTGGAAAATGTGCCGGTGGGCATGCGCACTCAGGGTCTGCTGGTCTTCGGTATCAATCCTCAAGGACTGCACTCCAGCAAGGAGACTATCCAGTTCTACCAGACCCTAATGGCACGGCTGCGACCTTTGCCCGGGATCGAATCGGTTTCGCTAGTCGATGATCGTCCCGGCTCGGGATGGAGCAATAACGATGCGGCTGTCGTGGACGGCGCCAGTCCTCACTTCACCACCGGGACGTTTGCTCCTTTGCGCGGCAATGATGTTGGACCCGACTTCTTCCACGTGATGGGAATTCCAGTGCTCCAGGGCCGCGGCATCACTGAGTCCGACACCGCTGACTCGCAAAGGGTTGTCGTGATCAATCAGACGTTCGCCGAGCGCTACCTGGCGAACCAGAATCCGCTGGGACATCACGTTGGAGAAGCGCTGCACGAAAGAACGATCGTAGGTGTCGTAGGCAACAACAAATACACCAGCCTTGCCGAAAAAGACATACCGATGATCTGGACTCCCTACACCCAGGTCGGCGGAGGCGGCGTCGGACAGATGAATGTCGAGATGCACGTCGAGGGCGACCCAATGGCGATGCTCCCCACCGTCGCCAAAGCGGTGCGCGACATTGACCCCAACCTGCCCTTGGAAAAACCGATGGCACAGCAGGCGCAGTTTGAGGAATCCATCTCCAGGCAGCGCTTGCTCTCCAAACTATCGGTGTTCTTCGGACTGCTGGCCGGTCTGCTGGTCGCGACCGGGCTCTACGGCACTCTCGCCTACCGGGTCAACAATCGGACGGTCGAGATTGGTGTCCGCCTCGCTGTGGGTGCGCAACGCGAACAGGTGCTGTCGATGGTGCTGCGAGAGAGCCTGTGGATCGCGGCCATCGGCGTCGCCGTAGGGTTGCCGCTGGCACTCATGACCTCGCGGCTCTTGCGTTCCATGCTGTTCGGAGTGGGCCCGAATGACCCTCTGGCGTTCATTGGCGCGCTGGTCGCGGTTATCCTCGTGGCTCTCGCAGCCAGTTTGATTCCCGCGCGCCGTGCCGCGAGCATCGACCCCATGAAGGCGCTACGGGCGGAGTAATTGTAGGATGCCAGCCTTCGCCTCAACAAACATCCAGCCCACGAAATCAGTCCACGTCACCACTGGACGTTCGGATAAAGGCTCGGCAAGTGAATCGTCCGATATGCGTTCTGCCCGTCAATCTCAAGCCGCCAGACCACGGCTGGGTTCGGGGACTGCGTAACCTCTGACACTCTTGAACCCGTTAGATTCAGGTCGATCGGGGCGGTCTCATCGACATAAATGTTCGCATTAGGAAGCACTCGTGTCGCTCCACCCCAGAAAGAGTACGGCGTTTGCAAAGACCAAGATCGGCTGGCCGTCATCGTGGTCTCGTTGACGTTGAAAATGGTCGCCGTACTATAGCAATACGGTAACGACGATCCGACGCAGGTCGTGCCGCTGGGATCGAAGATGCGATCGTCACCGTTGTCGAACATCGCCATCTGGAAGTTTCCCGTCGAATTTGAACTTGCGATATTGGCATCGTGCTGCGCAGCGAACCAATCGGAGAGCAAGTCGGAAGAAAGCGTGAAGTCTCCCTGATAACCCAACTTCCAGATGATGTCGCCCGCGCCATTTCCATTCGCATAGTCGATCTTCAATATCCAGGATTGGTGCCGCGACGACAAAAACAGGTTCCCGTCATCCGGGCTGTAAACCAGCGCGTTGGCATGGATCCAGTCCGGGAAACTCATGGGATGACGGTTCACATCCAGATGATCGAATGCGTCCCAGACCCATACCGGATTGTTATTCGCGTCAAGGTCAACGATGGCATCGCCCGTAACCGTAGTCTGGCCCGGATAACCTGGCAAATCGGTGAACACCCGCGTGTCGCTCACAATCAACAACAGATGCCCATTGGGCAGCAAGACAAAATCGTGGTCGATCGAGAAAACCTGAATGTTGTAACCCGCGGCGTGTAGCTTCTGGCTGAGTGCGTTGTAGTCGAACTGGCGAATCACATTTCCGGCCAGGTCGATCTCCTGCACCGTGCCGCCAGGATTCCCCTGCAGATACAGGACCATCATCATGTGTCCATTGGGCAACAGTTTGATGGGCTGAGGGATTCCCAACGCCGGATCATAGTCGTAATACCAGATAACGTTGCCCGCAGGATCCGTCGCCAGCGCCATCACCTGGTTCGCATCCCCTATGGTCAGACACATCAATTCGACCCCGGGCGCGGCGCTCGCCGCGCTCCCCGCTGTTAACTTCATGGTAGGAATGCGCTGGGGCGGAATCGACCCGGTTTGGAACGTATGGTCGCTGTCGAATTGCTGCGATCCATCGCTATAGGTGACGATGGCACGCATGTGATAGGTCGCGTTTTGCTTCATGCCGGCGACTAGCACGGTCACCGGTTCCCCGGCCCCAGCGCTTGCCTGCGGTGAGGTTAAAAACGCGTAGGTCAAATCCGGACCGAACTGAACGCTAACCGTCGCCGCTGCCGGCGGAGAAATTGTGTATTGAGCCACCAGCGGATTGCCGGTTGCCGCAACCGTGCCTGTCGCGAGCTGGGGCGAAGGATCGGCTTTCGGATCGGCAGCTCCGCCACCGCAGCCAACTGTCACCAACAAATAGAGAAGAACGGAAAGCCCCAGCGGCTTGAATCCAGCAAGTTGGAACTTACTGCCGGATCTCAAGAACGGCAGCAGAATACGTGCATTTCGTATGCCTGCATGGGCTATGCAAGCAGTCCGAATAAAACCTCGCATCGCTCACCCCATCAATGGCGAAGGCGCTGTCATGGGCAAATTGTGTGCGGCGGGACTCAGGCGCGACCAGAACTCACCTTTCCCTTTAGCAGCCCACCTTATTGTCTTTTCCTTGGATGTTCATTTGAGTTCCAGATTTTTTATTGCTTCTGGCAACCATCGGGCTGTCGGGTGAATTTCCATTACTTTCAAGTGTCGCGCGGACGATTGTCCGCGAGTCAGACCACTGCTTTGATGTGTTGATGGGACTCGGAGTTGTACCCCGAACCGAACCGCATGCTCGAACATCAGAGGACTACTGCTGGAGCGGGCCCGGGGACTGGAAATGCAGCGGTGAAGACTGCGGAGTTCAAACCGGATCGTGGAGAAAACAAAACGCGGGTGGCCCGCAATCGCCTTCCCCGGGTGGCCCACAATTGCCTTCTGTTGGCAATTGTGGGGAACCGTGAGTAGAGTCTCGGTTTGAAGACACTACCCAATCGTGCACTCGTTCTTATCACACCACCAGGTGACCTGCGTCCTTGTCCCGCATCTGCCCGTTCCTTAAAATCGCGCGAATGAGGACAAAGGGATTTGTTGTCCCCAAACTCTGGGCCTCCGAGCCAGTTCCGAGCGGACCACTAAGTTCTTTGGAATGACGATTTTGCCAGTAACCCCTTCGGAATCATGCGCTTGCATATGAAACATGCGCTAACTCATTGATTCCATGCGAAACGAAGGGGGAGGGGGCACCCCAAACAATCGCCCACATTTCCAAAATGGAACGCTCCGCTTCCGCCCATTTTCCGCGACAACCTGCCTTGCTTTTCAACCTCTGAGCGACGATAATCCGCCAGCAGGTTTTACTGGTCCTCGCTGCTTCGTCATGAAGTGACAATCGGCCGCGGTAAATATGTCGCGGCAACGCTGAGGAATCCATCATGCCGTTCAATAAGTACGTCAAGCTGCCCGGAAGCGCGCGCGAACCGCTTTCTGGAGCGAGCAAGTCAGGCTCCGTCGATCCCAATCAGTTGATGCAAGTCACACTGATGCTGCGGCCGCGTTCCACACGCCGCAAGCATCCGTCTCTCGACCAGCTCATTGCCAGCGGCCAGCACATCTCGCGCGAGGAATATGCCGCGCGTTACGGCGCCGATCCGGCAGATGTTCAGAAGGTCGGCCAATTCGCCGCCGCCAACGGACTAGCGATCGCCCAGGTCAATCTCGCCGCCAGGTCCGTCATCCTGACTGGCAAAGCCGGCGATTTCGCCAACGCTTTTCAGGTGGAGATGACTCAATACAAACACGCAGGCGGCTCGTATCGCGGACGCACTGGTTCGATCAGCCTTCCCAGCGAGCTAAGTAAGGTCGTCACTGCGGTAATGGGCCTCGACGACCGTCCGCAGGCGACGACGCACTTCCGCCTCGCCAATAGCAGCAGTGCGAACCCGTCGGCAGCCGCTGTTTCTTATACAGCCCTGCAAGTTGCCCAAGCCTACAGCTTCCCCACGACAGTGAACGGCAAAGGGGAGACGATCGGCATCATCGAGCTTGGCGGCGGCTTCACCACTTCCGACCTCGCTACGTATTTCAGCGGCCTCAACATCTCGCCTGCGCCAAGCGTGATCGCTGTGTCCGTCGATGGCGCGCAGAATGCGCCCACCGGCGACACCAGCGGTCCCGACACCGAGGTCATGCTCGACATCGAGGTATCAGGCGCGGTCGCACCGGGCGCGAACATCGTGGTCTATTTCGCCCCCAACACCGACGCAGGATTCCTCGACGCCATCAACCAGGCGGTAATGGACACAGTCAATAAGCCTTCCGTGATCTCCATCAGTTGGGGCGGTCCGGAATCCACTTGGACCGCGCAGTCGCTGCAGTCGTACAACAGCGCCCTGCAATCGGCTTCCGCCGTAGGCGTGACGGTGTGCGTTGCCTGCGGCGACAGTGGCTCAACCGATGGTGTGACCGATGGCAGCGATCACGTAGACTTCCCGGCCTCGAGTCCGTATTCGCTGGCCTGCGGTGGCACCACGCTCGCCATTTCCGGTGGGAAGGTTTCGAGTGAGGTCGTGTGGAATGACCTCTCCACCGGCGAAGGCGCGACTGGTGGCGGCGTGAGCGCCACGTTCCCCGTCCCAACCTGGCAAGCCAACATCAGCGTCCCATCCACCAGCTTCGCGGGGCGCGGACTTCCTGACGTTGCAGGCGACGCCGATCCCAACACTGGCTATCAGGTCCAAGTCGATGGCTCGAGCTTCGCGGTCGGTGGAACCAGCGCGGTGGCGCCCTTGTGGGCCGGATTAGTCGCCCTGTTCAACCAGTCGCTGGGACAAGCGGCAGGATACCTGAACCCTAATCTGTATCAGACGTTCGCACCTGAGCCAGGAACGTTTCGCGACATCACATCGGGGAACAACGGCGACTTCAGCGCCGGCCCAGGGTGGGACGCATGCAGTGGCTGGGGCAGCCCTATTGGTTCGGCTCTCTTGCAGGCCCTGTCCACCGGAACGACGCCAGTTCCACCGCCGACCACTCCTCCTCCGACTCCGCCGCCGACCAAGCCGCCGAGGCATGGTCACCGGCCTGTTCGCGGCAGGACCCAGAAATCCGCGCCGGTCAAGACAAAGAAGGCTGCGCCGAAATCCAGACACAAACCTGCTTCAACTCGTGGTAAGAAATCGGCTTCGAAGAGGGGACGCAAACGCTAAACCGCCACTCGTACCATCCGCGGTATTTCACTACGGAGGAAACATGGATCCATCAGTTTCGAAATCGACGCCATCGCGGCGGCGATTCCTGCAATTGGGTGTTACCGCCACTGCCGCCGGATTGCTGGCCTCCGGCTTGGAATTGACGGCGCCGCTTCCGGCGCAGGCACAAAGCAAGTTCACGCCCGACGAAGCACTGGCCGAACTGATGGCCGGCAACAAGCGGTTCGTCGCGGGGCACATGACCGCTTACGAACACGATCTCGCGATTTTGAAAGAACACACCGTCGAAAAGCAGGAACCATTCGCAGCCGTCCTGGCGTGCGCCGATTCGCGCGTACCGGTTGAACTGATTTTCGATCAGAGCATTGGCCATGTCTTTGTCACGCGCGTCGCCGGCAACATGATCACCTCAGAGATTATCGGGACCCTCGAATACGGCGCGGCGGTCTTAGGGACGAAGGTGATCCTCGTTATGGGTCATGCCAATTGCGGAGCAGTCAACGCAACTATCAAGGGCAAAGATGTTCCAGGCCAGATCAGCTCGCTGTTTCCGCACATCCAGCCCGCTATCGATCAGGCTGGGACAAACCTCGAAGCCGCGACGAAGGCGAACGCCAAGATCCAGGCAACTCTGCTGAGCCAGGCATCGACGGTAATCTCCAGTATGGTGAAAGACGGTAAAGTGAAGGTGGTCGCTGGCTACTACGACCTCGGCACCGGAGCGGTGACGCTTATCGACTAGGTTTGGTGTACAGTTTGGCGCTTACGGAGTCGCCGCTTCCACGCGGGCGTGGTATCCCTTGCGGGCGTGTACCTGCAGGTGCTTTCCGTCTTTTTCGGCGACGATGCTGATGGTGCGGTATTTCCCATTGGGCTCGAAGTCGGCGGGCTTGTAGGCGATCAGGTAGCGGCTGCGAATCTGGTCACGTAGCTTATCGAACGATTTCCCTAGCGTCATGATGTCGCCGGGAAACATCGCTTCCCCACCACCCCGTTCGGCCAGCGTCTGCAGCACTTTGTCGGCTTCGGTTTTGTCGCCACCACCTTCTTTTGTGCTGATGGTGTAGACCGTGACTCCGGTCGCCTCTTCATCGCGAATCGTCTGGCGTAGGCTGGTGTGGCTGGAGTTGTCTTCACCGTCGGTGAGCACGACGAGGACCTTCGCCACTCGCTCGTGTTCGGGATAAGCCGCCAGCTTCCAGCACGCCCTCGAGACCGCATCGAAGAGGGCGGTGCCGCCTCCACTGGATAACTTGTCGACACCCGCGGCAAGTTGAGCATGGTCGCTGGTGAAGTCCTGGGTCACGGTGGACGTCTCAGCAAAGCCGGCCACAAATCCCAGGTCGGAACTGTTGCTGAGCATCTGTTGCATGAACTTCGCAGCCGCCTGCTTTTCGAAAGAAAACCTCTGCTGTACAGATCCGCTGGTATCAATCAGGACGCCGAGTCGTAAGGGAAGTTTGGACTGCGGAATGAATTGCAACACTTTTTCAGGAGGCTTGTTATCGTCGCGGACTTTAATCTCGCTCAGCGTAAGGTCGGTAACAGAGTGGCCACCGCTGCTGACGCCGAAGAACACAGCCACCTCATCGACCACCTTACGTATGGTCCACTGGTCAGGTGGAGCATCGGCGAAATCCGGCGCTGCAAATGCGCCATTGTTCGCCTCGGCGACGGCGGATGGCCCGCCGCAATTGTCGCAGCTAGCAGCACCTCCTGGCTCATATCCGGCTCCAGCTAACTCGGTCTTCAGCCGATCAGAATTGGCCAAGTTTGGCGGCGGTGCCGCAGCCGCGATGGTCTGCTGCGCCGACGTGGCACCAGCTTTTTGCTGGCTGCGGTTGAGAATGTCGAGGTTGTTGCGCGCGGTCGGAGCCAGCGGATTCGAAGGATCTTCCTGCAGGAAAAGTGTGAGCTCGCTCTGAGCGACGGGCAGATCGTTGAGTGCTACGGCCGCCGCTGCGGCGACATAGTGGGCGTTTCCCATGCCCTGATGTTGCAGAGCATGTACTCGTCCGACGGTGTCGATTGCATCACGATATTGATGGTTGCCCTGTTGCGCGTAGGCAAGGGCGGTGAGAATAGCAGGATCGGCGGGGCGAATAGCAACGGCTTTTTGCAGTTGCGAACCAGCGAGGGCGTAGTTGTTTTGCGACAGCTCAAGGCGTCCAAGATTGACGAATGAGGCTGCAAACTTAGGATCCAGATTTGCGGCAGTCTCGAATTCAGCTTGGGCGCGAGCAGCATCGTCTATGTCCACGTAGGCCATGCCGAGGTAGTTGTGCGCGGAAACAAATTTCGGATATGCGGAAATCGCTTTCTGTAAGTGGCCGATGGCTTCCTGCGAATGCTGTCCGCGCAACAGGGCGCTCGCCTCGTTGAATTCGTTGACCGCCCTGGCAGGTGCGTCCAAGTCGAGTTGCGAAACCGTACCTGAATCCACCAGCTCTTTCTCGCGGGCCTGCGTTTTGGGATCGGACTTTTTGTTCTGCTGCGCCAGGATCTTCTGGGCAAAGTCCATGCTCTCGAATTGGGATTCCATCGGGCCGCCGCCGACGTTGACCAGGGGTAAGGCGCCCGGCGTAGTTGTGGCCAGGGGGTTGCCGGTTCGCTGGCCGAATGCCGACGGGACGCAGACCGACACGACGAGCAGGACGCAGGCCGCCCATCGCCCGACCGCCAACTGGAGCCCCGCCTGTCTCATTCCATTACCCCAATAAAACCCGATGTGAAATACCGTACCTCCATTTCGGAAACATGTCACGCGTAGCCACGATTTATTCCGGTTTTGGCAGTCACAACCTCGCGTGACCCTGCTCACGGCATAAGGCGGCGATTTGCGTTTCCATTAGGGCGAACGAAAGTGGTAGGACAATTCGACGTTAGCTTGCGGTCAACCTTCGCTAACATAGCCTTATCAGTGGCAAGTGTCTGATCGCGAAGATTGCGGACCGGCCGCAGCGATTTGCGCCGCGCATCAAAGTCATAATCGCAGGAGACCGTTATGAGCACATTGACCGTGATGAGTGAGCAGGAGGAAAGAGTGCGCGAGGTCGAGGAATACCTTGCCAGCCCGCGCTTCAAGGGCATCATCCGTCTTTATTCGGCACGCCAGGTGGCGGAGCAGCGGGGCACCATCGGCACTGACTATCCCATCGCGCGCCAGGCGGCAGAAGGCTTTTATGCGCGTCTGCGTGAACTATTCTCCGTCGGCAAGTCGATTACAACCTTCGGGCCGTACTCGCCAGGACAGGCGGTGACCATCAAGCGGAACGGCATCGAGGGCATCTACCTTGGCGGATGGGCGACGTCGGCCAAGGGCAGCATCAACGAAGATCCGGGTGCCGATCTGGCCAGCTATCCACTGAGCCAGGTGCCCGACGAGGCGGCGGCAATCGTACGCGCCTTGTTGACCGCCGACCGCAACCAGCACTACTTCCGCTCGCGCATGACGGAGGAGCAGCGCGCAGCCTCACCCGAACACGATTATCGGCCTTTCATCATTGCCGACGCCGACACGGGACATGGTGGCGACGCGCATGTGCGCAACCTGATTCGCCGGTTCGTGGAAGTCGGCGTGCCGGGCTACCACATTGAAGACCAGAAGCCGGGCGTGAAGAAGTGCGGACACCAAGGCGGCAAGGTTCTGGTGTCGGAGAATGAGCAGATTCAGCGACTGAATGCGGCACGCTTCCAACTCGACGTGATGGGCGTGCCGGGCATCATTGTGGCGCGCACCGACGCTGAGGCTGCCAACTTGCTGGATGGTTGTGCCGACGAACGCGACCAGCCGTTCATCCTGGGTGTGACCAACCTTGAGGTGCCGAGCTACAAGTCGGTGTTCCTCGCGATCCATCGCAAGTTTTACGAAGCAGGCGTGGAGGAAGTGCGCGGACACCTGATGTTTAACATGTCCGGAGCCGAATACGCTGCCGCCAACGTGTGGCTCGAACAGGCAGCGCTGGTGCCGGTGATTACCGACGCCGCCGCGGCCTACAGAAAGAACGGAGACGGCCACGTGGAGCCAGTGCTCGATAAAGTGGTCGGGCGTTGCCTCGATGCTTGGCAGGAAGCTGCCGACCTCAAGACCTATCGTCTTGCCGTGGCCGAGGAGATCGTGTTCCGGATCAGCCAGGGCGAGAGCTTCGAACTCAACGCCGAGCAGTGGCTTGAGTTCTCGGAGCATGCGTCGTGGTATGCGGCGCGCGAGCGGGCCCACGCCATGGAAATCAAAGTTTCGTGGAGCGCCGAACTGGCCAAGACTCCCGAGGGCTACTACCAGGTGCAAGGCGGCCTGAAGTACGCCGTCGCGAAATCGCTGGCCGCCGCCCAGTTCGCCGACATTCTGTGGATGGAGACGGCAACCGCGAACCTGGACGAAGCGAAGGAGTTTGCTGAGGCGATCCATGCGGAGTTCCCCGACAAGATGCTGGCGTACAACCTGTCGCCATCGTTCAACTGGGACACCACCGGCATGACCGACGAACAGATGAAGTACTTCCCCGAGGAACTGGGCAAGCTGGGCTTCGTCTTCAACTTCATTACCTACGGCGGCCACCAGATCGACGGGCTCGCAGCGGAGGACTTCGCCACCGCGCTGCGACAGGATGGTATGCTTTCGCTGGCACGGCTGCAGCGTAAGTTGCGCTTGATCGAATCTCCGTATCGCACGCCTCAGACGCTGGTCGGTGGTCCGCGACTGGACGCCGCGTTGATGGCGGCTTCCGGACGCACGGCCACAACCAAGGCCATGGGCAAGGGATCGACGCAGCATCAGCACCTGATACAAACGGAGTTTCCGCCGAAGGTGCTGGAAGAGTGGCTGCAGATCTGGGCGCAGCACAATAATCTGCCAACGACATTCCGTCCACTATTGCGGCCGCTGGCAGCCGGGTCGGACTTCCTGGAGCTGAGCATCCTGAATGGGAAGGAGCGGGTGGCCAACCTTATCTTTGCCGACGTGCAAGACCGGCACGGTCACAAGCTGCTGTCCATTCGCGACATGAATACTTACGATCCTTCGCTTCAGAAAAAGCGGCTGATGACGTTGGCTCACCTCTTTCTGTTGCATCGCTACAAGGCAGGACTGGTGCACTATCTGAGCCCAACAGACGACAATCAGCACCAGGCGAAGAAGATGAAGCGGCTGGGCATCTTCAGCAAAGTCGATACTGAAGGACAAATGATCATCGTGGCCAGCGTGAACGCGGCTCGAATCGCGGAGCTCCTGACGCCCGATCGTGAGGCGCTGAGGCGGTTGATCACAAAGCAGGATCAATCACAGCCGGTGGCGTAGGCGTTATTGGAAGATGCGATCTCAGCGTCGTTGCAGTGGCGCTGAGGATCATTTTCGTTACGAGTCTCACTCCCACACTGTCAAGCAGGACGACAAGGGTGGGCCGAACGACGAACGCCCGGCTGTAATCCCGCAATAGGATTGGTCGGCCTGCTAGGGCCGGGAAGCGGATCCGAGGTCCGGTCGTTACTTTATAATGTCATTCTTCTCAAACGGGTAATGCGATGGCTCATGTGTTCGTCTCCTACGTTAGGGAGGACTCTGCTAAGGTGACACGACTGGCGGAAGCGCTCTCAAGCTTTGGAATTAAAGTATGGCTGGACCGCGACAACATCAAAGCGGGGCAAAAATGGAAGGATGCCATCAGAGACGGCATCAGCCAGGGAGCCTTCTTCCTGGCTTGTTTCTCACAGGCATACTGTGAAAGCTCCAAAACATATATGAATGAGGAGTTGACACTCGCGGTCGAAGAGCTGCGCCAACGTTCCAGTGGTCTGGAATGGTTCATCCCCGTACTGCTTGACGACTGCGAACCTCCGCGCAGGGCTATAGGCGGTGGCGAGACTCTCGCAGATCTGCAGCAAGTCTTACTGTTTAAGGACTGGGCGGATGGAATTAACCGAATTCTCGCTGTTATTCAGCCGATCTCGCCCATATTGGAAGAGTGGTTGGGGATTTGGGCGGAACACAATCATTTGCCGCCGAAGTTGCGTGCGCGGTTACTTCCACTGAAAAAGGCAGGGCCGGACTACCTAGAACTGAGTATCTTGAACGACGGTAAGGACCGAGTGGTCAACCTCGTCTTCGCAGATATGCAAGACCGGTATGGCCATAAGTTGCTGTCGATCATTGACATGAACACCTACGATCCGTCGCTGCAAAAGAAGCGGCTGATGACGCTCGTGCATCTCTTCTTGCTGCACAGCTACAAGGCGGGACTGGTGCACTACCTAAGTCCGACGGACGACAACCAGCACTATGCACAGAAGATGAGACGGCTGGGCATCTTCAGCAAGGTCGATACGGAGGGACAACTGATTATCGTAGCCACCGTGAACAACTACCGTATTGCGGACTTGCTCAACCCGGACCGTGAGGCGCTGAGGCGGCTGATCACTAAACAGGACCAGCCCCAGCCAGTGGCGTAACGGAACTTCGTAAGCAGAGTCCCCAGCGTCAGAAAAGACGTTGGGGACCGTCTTTTCCGCTGAAATCTGACGACGCGATAGTAGCCAAACGGGTGTCCACCCGCGAACAGCCAAGCCCGCCACCGGACGACAGAAAACCAATCTGCGCCTTCGGCCAGCGCCAACTCGAACACAAACCGGAACTTAGGACCGAAGTCACCCCGGCATACCGATTGCATCCAACTTCTTGTACCTCTTTCCGAGGTGAGGGATGCGGACTGTGTTGCAGGATCTTCGTTACACCGTGCGTCAGATGGCGAAGTCGCCTAGCTTTGCGATCGTCGCGATCCTGACGCTTGCGTTGGGCATCGGGGCGAACACCGCAATTTTCTCGGTTGTGAACGCGGTCTTGCTGAATCCTCTGCCTTACTCGCAGCCCGACCGAATCGTCGTGCTGTTCCGTGACACGCCGAATTTCCGCACCGGCTCGATTTCCTACCCCGACTTCGACGACTGGCGACGCGAAAACCAGAGCTTCTCCAGCATGGCCGCATATCGAGAAATGGGAGGCGTCGCGCTGAGCGGCAGCGGCGAGCCGGAAGTCGTGATCGGCGAGATGGTTTCCGCCGGGTTCTTCGAAATTCTTGGCGTGAAACCGGTGCAGGGACGAACGTTCACCTCGGACGAAGATCGCCTGGGCGCGAACCCGACGGTCATGATCGGGGAAGGGTTGTGGAAGCGCAAGTTCGCTTCTGACCCGCACGTGCTCGGCAAGACCATCATCCTCGACGGTCAGGGGCGCACCATAATCGGGATCATTCCCGCCAGCTTCCGGCTGAAGATGTGGAACTTTGCGCGGTCTGACGTCTACACGCCAATCGGCGACTACAGCCAGCCGCAATTCCGCAATCGTAGTGCGGAGTGGGGAACGGATGCAGTGGCACGGCTCAAACCTGGCGTCAGCCTGAGCGATGCTGCGCAGGACATGGCGCGCGTGAATCGCGGCCTTGCCGCCGCCCATCCCGATGTCGACAGCAACATCAAGACCACGATCATCCCGCTGAAGGAGGTGATTGTCGGCGAAGTGCGTCCTGCGCTCCTGGTGTTGTTGGGAGCGGTGTTGTGTGTGTTGCTGATCGCATGCGTGAATGTTGCCAACCTCATGCTGGCGCGCTCGACGGCGCGCAGCCGCGAGTTCGCGGTGCGCATCGCGCTTGGCGCCGGACAGGGACGGTTGGTCCGGCAGTTGCTTACGGAAAGTTTGGCATTGGCGCTGGTCGGAGGAGCGCTGGGACTGCTGCTGGCGGATTGGGGCACACGCGTCGCGCTTAGCCTTCTGCCTCAGGCATTGCCCCGCGCCGAGAACGTTGGACTCGACGGTCGCGTGCTGCTGTTCACGCTGGTAACTTCCAGCCTTGCTGGAGTCGTGTTCGGTCTGGTGCCGGCGCTGAGAACATCACGTACGCGGGTGAGCACGACCCTCAATGAGTTCAGGCGCTCGGTCGCGGGAACCAGAAGTCGCGCGCAGTCCGCGTTCGTTGTGGTTGAGATGGCGCTCGCCCTGGTGTTGCTGGTCGGCGCCGGGCTGATGGTCCGCACTTTGATGCGTTTGTGGAATCTCGATCCCGGCTTTAACGCCCGCAATGTGCTTTCGTTCGTGGTCTCGATGCCCCCGTCGCTAGCCGGAGAAGGTCCGGACACGGTTCGTGCCGCGTACCGCGAGCTGCACCGCCAACTAAGCTCCATTCCGGGAGTCGAGAGCGTGTCATTCGAGTGGGGCTCGCATCCGATGAAGGGCGATACGGAAGAAGGCTTCTATGTCGATGGACTGTCCCGGCCGGCGCACCGCGCTGATTTGCCACACACACTTCAATACGTGGTTGAGCCGGATTATCTACGGGTGATGCAGGTTCCGCTGCTCCGCGGCCGATTCTTGACCAACGCTGACAATGAGCACTCTTCGCCGGTTGTAGTAATCGATGAAGACTTCGCATCGCACTACTTCCCCGGAACGGATCCGATCGGCAAGCACGTTTATGCGGTCGATTCGGTCACGGGCGAGGCCCGTCCCGAAGAAATCGTCGGACTGGCGGGACATGTGCGGCAGTGGGGGCTGGCGGATGACTCCACAGAAACCATGCACGCGCAGGTATATGAATCGTTAATGCAAACGCCCGACCGTTTCATGACCCTGATGGCGGAATACAGCCATGTTTATCTGCGCACTAAGGAGGGGGTCGCACCTGCTTCCGTTTTCCCGGCAATTCGCAACAAAGTCAGCCAGTTCAATAGCGGGGCCGTAGCCTTCGAGCCTGAGCCGATGGAGACCATCGTTGCGGATTCGATCGCGCGGCAACGATTCACCATGATTCTGTTCACCGCCTTCGCCGTGGTCGCTCTGCTGCTAGCCAGCGTCGGTATCTATGGCGTATTGTCTTACGTTGTGGGACAGCGCACCCAGGAGATCGGCATCCGCATGGCCCTGGGCGCACAGCGCGGCGACGTTTTGCGAGCTTTTCTGCGCGACGGCGCGCGGCTCACGCTGATTGGCATCGGAGCGGGGGGTGTCGCGGCCCTGGCTCTTACGCGCCTGATGTCGAGCATTCTGTTTGAGGTGGAGCCCACGGACCCGCTCACCTTCGCCGGCGTCGCGGCCTTATTGTGCGTAATTGCTTTGCTCGCATGCTATATCCCGGCGCGCCGCGCAGCGTCGCTGGATCCGATGCAGGCGCTGCGGTCTGAATAAGGACGCACCGAGATCCACAAATGTAGGATAGTGCCGCCTACTCTGCCAGCCCATTCCCAACCGTAAGCGCGGGCACGCCCTTCTTGTGCATCAGGGTGTTCAGCGCCGGTACGTCTGTGGTTTGAATCTGCTGCCACTGCGCCAACTCTACGGTCAGCCGCGAATGCAGTTCGTCAAAGACCTGAAGCTGCTGCGCCGTGGGCGGCTGGTCAACACTGGTGATGATGTCGTTGAAGCTGGCATACTGCTCGTTGAGCATGTTCGGATAGCGCAAGTTGTCTTCCGAGCTCTTCATTTTCACTTCGATCAGTTTTTCTTCGACCGGCGTCATCTTCTGGTCGAGCGACTTCGCTGCGGCAATAACTTCGTTATTGGGAGTGCCCTCCGCCGTCCACTTCTCCAGCGTTTCCAGGTTCGCGCGCAAACCGCGAATCTGGTTGACCGCGCGATGCAGCGCGTCGATGTCTTCCCGCGTCTTGAAGGACAGATCGTTCAACTTCTCGAGGTCAGCAACCGTCACCGTGCTCTGAATGCGAGGATCGATAGCGATGTTCAACGGCGCGCTCTGCGTCTTGCCCCTGACCGTCAACTTGACCTGGTATGTGCCGGGAACCACCAGCGGTCCGCGTGGCGGATCTCCCGCGTAGAACGCGCCAGGAATCTGCACCGGCTCGTCGTAGCGAAAATCCCACGCGAAACGGTTCATGCCGGCATTGTCGGGAAGCAAGTTCGCCGGCTTCTCCTGGTCGGGCCACTCGGGTGGCTGCTCGTTCTTGGTCGCCTCTCGGTTCGACAAATGGCGCACGCGCTTGCCCTGTGCATCGAAAATGTCGATGGTGATTTCTTCCTTCTCGCCAGGCTTCGACTTCAGGTAGTAGTAGAGGACCGCACCCTTGGGTGGGTTGTCGCCGACAGGTCGCTTGCGGTCAACCTGGTCGGGGAAATGTAACCGCGTCGCGGTGGCGGGGTGATAGAGATGAAAGTCGTCACTGGCGATGTTTGCGCTCGCCTGCCGCAACGGGCTCACATCGTCGAGAATCCAGAACGAGCGGCCATGCGTGGCTGCGATCAAGTCATCGTCTTTTATGGCGAGGTCGTGAATCGGCGTGTTCGGCAGGTTCAGTTGCAGCGATTGCCAGTGCGCGCCATCGTCGATGGAGAAATACACTCCCGTCTCCGTGCCGGCATAGAGCAACCCCTTTACCTTCGGATCTTCGCGCACCGACCGCACGTAAGCGCCAACAGGAATCCCTTCATTGATGCGTGTCCATGTCTTGCCGTAGTCGTGCGTCTTGTAGATCACCGGATTGAAGTCGTCCAACTTGTGGCGATCGATTGCGGCGTAGGCCGTTCCGGCATCGAAGTGCCCGGCATCGATGATGCTCACCATGCTCCACTCGGGCATGTCCTTGGGCGTGACGTTCTCCCAGTTTTTGCCGTCATCGCGGGTGAGATGGATGAGGCCGTCGTCAGTGCCCGCCCACAACATGCCTTTCTGCAGCGGCGATTCCGCCAAGGCGAACACCGTGTCGTAATACTCAACGCTGGTAATGTCGAGCGTGATGTCGCCGCCTGAGGGCTTCTGCTTGCTCTTGTCGTTGCGCGTGAGATCGGGGCTGATAGCGCTCCAGCTGTGGCCCTGGTCCGCAGTCTTCATTACAAACTGTGCCGCGCTGTAAATCACGTTGGAATCGTAGGCCGACACCAGCACCGGCTCGGTCCACTGAAAACGGTACTTCAGCGCATTCGCGCCGTTGCCCGAAGTATCCAGCGGATACGGCGACACGTCCGTAAGCTGGTTGGTTCGGTGATCGTAACGCGTGATGATCGCCGCGTCCGAACCGGCATACACAATTTCCGCATCGCGAGGATCGACCGAAATGTATCCGCTCTCGCCGCCGCCGACTTCGTACCAATCCTGGCGCGCAATCACACCATCATCGTCCTGGCTGGCAATGGCAACCGTCGAGTTGTCCTGTTGCGCGCCATAGACGCGATAGGGCCAGTGATTGTCCGTCACCACATGATAAAACTGCGCGGTCGGCTGGTTGTTCTGCTCGGTCCAGGTCTTGCCTCCGTCGACCGAAATGGTCACACCGCCGTCGTTGCTGTTCATGATGCGTTGCGGGTTCGTCGGATCGATCCACAGCCCGTGATGGTCGCCATGCGGCGCGGGCAACAAGTCAAAAGTCTTGCCACCGTCGTTGCTGCGGAAGGCTCCGGTGTTCAGTACGTACATCGTGTCCACATTCTGGGGATCGGCGAAGATGTGGCTGAAGTACCAGGCGCGCTGGCGGTAGCGCTCGTCGTCGTTAACGCGCATCCACGACTTGCCGGCGTCGTTGGAGCGATAAATTCCGCCTTCTTTAGCTTCGATAATTGCGTATACGCGGTTGGAATCGGCCCCCGAAACCGCAATGCCAATGCGGCCTAGCTCACCTGCGGGCAGCCCATTGCCTTGCAATTGCTTCCATGTCAGGCCGCCGTCAACCGACTTGTAGAGCCCGCTGCCAGGACCGCCGCTGTTGAATGTCCATGGCTGTCGGCGCACTTGCCACAGCGCCGCGTAAACAACGCTGGAATTCTTGGGATCAAACACGACATCGATCGCGCCGGTGTTCTCGTCCTTATACAGGACCTTCTGCCAGGTCTTGCCGCCATCGGCGGTACGAAAAACCCCACGCTCAGCATTCGGGCCCCAGGCGTGTCCCAGCGCAGCCACTAGAACTATGTCAGGATTGCGCGGATCGATGACGACCGCTCCAATGTGCCGCGAGTCTTTCAGTCCGACGTTGGTCCATGTGCGTCCGGCGTCGGTGGACTTGTACACTCCGTCGCCGTAAGAGATGTTGCCGCGCAAACAGGCCTCGCCGCTGCCCGCATAGAGGACGTTGTGGTCGGCGTCGGCCACCGCGATCGCGCCGATCGACGAAATGCTTTGGTGGTCGAAGGTCGGGACCCACGTCATTCCGCCGTTGGTGCTCTTAAAAATGCCTCCCGCGACCGCTCCAAAGTAGTAGGTGTTGGGATCGCCGGGCACTCCCGCTACGGCCAGCACGCGCCCTCCGCGGAACGGCCCAATCTGCCGCCAATTCATGCCTCCTACCAGCATCGTATCCACTTGAGCGACCAAATTCAGAGTACAGGCAGCAAAGACCAGCAGCAGCGCGAACCAACGACGCATGGAAGCTCCCTCGGATGTGACAGATTTATTGCGAGTTCGCGTTATCCTACTGGCAAAGTACAGGGCGGCGCAAGACGACGGGCTGCGAACCTCGCCGGGCTCAGAAAAAGCGAAAAGTGGCACTTTAGTGGTCTTGCGTTGTCTCTCTGCCTGGAATAGTGTCCCATGACAATAGCAGGGCGACGGGCTGGGTTGCGGGGGTAAGTTGCTGTAGTCGGGGGACGTGTGGCAGTACAACCTTACCTTCTTTAGAGTCGTTTCAGCTCCTCGTATTTCTTTAAGTTGCGACAAATAGTAGTGGCGTCTCATTTGGACTCCTACGTTTACGTGGACGAGTCGCAACATTTAGAGCCTGCAAAACTTGATGAGGGGGTTTGTGATGACACGTGCTCGACTCCTGTTGTCCTTTGTTTCAATTTCCACACTAATGGCTTTGCTCCTGTGCTGCGCGGCTTTTCCCGCGTGGGGGCAGACAACAACGGCTGGCACGCTCACCGGCTTGGTGACAGACCAGAGCAATGCGGTGGTGCCCGACGCGACGGTTAGCATTAAAGACGTCGCCTCCAGCATGGCGCGTTCTACCACCACCAACTCATCAGGACGGTACGTGCTGGTGGATGTTCCCCCCGGCACGTACGACGTGAGCATCACCAAAGCTGGGTTCGCGAAGGTATCGATCCCCAAGCAGGTAGTTCAGGTGGGCATGGTTTCCACCAACAACATCACCCTGAAGGTCGGTGCTGAAAGCCAGACCGTCGAGGTGCAGAGTTCCGGCGTTGAGTTGCAGACCCTGAACGCCACCGTCGGTAATCAGGTTTCAGGCCTGGCTCTCGAATCGCTCCCCACGATTGCCCGTGACACCAGCACGTTCCTGACGTTGCAGTCGGGCATCAGCCCGGATGGCAGCGTGGCCGGCGCAGTAGTGGACCAAAGCTCGTTCCAGTTGGATGGTGGCGAGAACACCAACGATATGGACGGCAGCATGAGCGTCTACACAACCAGTTTCGCAGGCGATCCCACTGGCGGCGTCGCTAATCAAAGTAACGGCGTGGCCGCAGGCGCGACGGGCGTCATGCCGACCCCGGCCGACAGCGTGGAAGAATTCAAAGTGAGCGTCGCAGGTCAGGGCGCAGACTTCAACAGCTCGGCAGGCGCTCAGGTACAGATTGTCACCAAGCGCGGCACCGACCAGTGGCATGGCACAGCATACGAGTATTACCTCGACAACAACCTGAATGCCAACACCTGGAACAACAACTTCAACGGTCTTCCGAACGCGAGTTATCACTACAATCGCTTCGGCGGCGCCGTCGGTGGCCCAATCATTTCCAAGAAAATACTGGGCGGCAAAACCTACTTCTTCGCCAACTACGAAGGCTTCCGCTTCCCGGAAGCAACGACTATTGAACGTGCAGTGCCGTCGGCTGCGATGCGCCTCGGCCTGCTACAGTTCCCCGACGCGAACGGCGTAACCCAGGTTTACAACCTCAACCCCATTCCCGTTACCTACAACGGCGTCACCTACAATCCGGCGCAGTGCCCAGCCGGACCTTGCGATCCGCGTGCCGTCGGCATCAACCCACTCGTCCAGGGGCTCTGGAACAAGTACATGCCCGCTTCCAATGAAGCTGGCTGCGGCTTGGCACGATGCGACGGATTGAACGTGCTGGGCTTCACCGCAAACATGTCGACTCCCCAGACGTCTAACTTTGCCGTTGCCCGCCTCGACCACGACTTTGGCGACAAGTGGCACTTCATGAGCAGCTATCGCTACTACAACCTCCAGAAGGCAACCACTGACCAGGTAGACATCGGTGGGATCGAGCCGGGTGACACGCTCGGTGTTCCGAAGTCCTTGTCGAACGACCCGCAGCAGCCATGGTTCCTGGTGGCTGGCTTGACTGGTCAGCTTACCAATAACATCACCAACGATATTCACTACAGCTTCCTGCGCAACTGGTGGCAGTGGGGCAGACTTGGCGGACCGCCGCAAATTCCCGGACTGGGCGGAGCACTCGAGCCGTTCGGCGAAACTGCGACCCAGGCTCTGATTCCTTATAACGTGAATACGCAACAGGCCCGCACCCGATTCTGGGACGGCCAGGACAACATGATTCGCGACGACGTGACCTGGCTGCATGGCAAGCACATGATCCAGTTCGGTGGCATGTACCAGCACAACTTTAACTGGCACAGCCGTACCGACAACGGCGGCGGCATCAACTACTCCCCCACGTACCAGCTGGGCACGACCAGCGGCGCGGGATCCGGTGTTGACATGACCGGATACATCCCCGCGGCCGTCACCGCAGGCGGCACCTCTAACTCGACTTGGGGTCGCGACTACGCCGCGTTGTTAGGCATCGACTCAATTTCGCAGGTTGCCTATACCCGCGCCGGCAGCAGCCTGACGTTAAACCCGCCGCTCACGCCCGCTTTCGACAAAGTCACTATCCCCTATTACAACTTCTACGGCAGCGATACCTGGCGCATGACTCCAAAGTTCACCCTTACCTTCGGTCTGGGCTGGACGCTGGAAATGCCTCCGACAGAAGCTAATGGCAAGCAGGTCATCTTTGTCGGACCGGACAACAACCCCATCAGCACAAACCAATACCTGAACGCCCGCGAGTCGGCTGCCTTGGCGGGCAACGTGTACAATCCGCAGGTCGGCTTCACCCTGTTAGGCAACACTGCCCATCCCTCCAAGTATCCTTACAATCCGTTCTATGGTGAATGGAGCCCGCGTCTGGCCGCTGCATGGGATGTATTCGGTGACGGCCGCACTGTAATCCGCGGTGGATACGGCAGAACCTACGGACGTCTGAACGGCGTGGACTTGGTGCTCGTTCCCCTGCTGGGAACTGGCCTGATCCAGCCTGTACAGTGTATCGGCGCGCTGAGTAACGGTACTTGCGCCGGCAGCAGCGGCGCCAACCCAGCCACCGCGTTCCGCGTTGGCGTTGATGGCCTGACCGCCCCACTACCGGCAGCGTCCCAGACGTTGCCCCAACCGTTCTATCCTGGCGTAAACGGAATCGCCGCCGGAGCAGGCGAAGCGCTGGATCCGAACTTCCGGCCGAACAACGTGGACACCTTTACCCTCACCTTCGCCCGTCAACTCAACAACCGCATGAGCCTTGAAATTGGCTACATCGGTCGGCTCATCCACAACGAGTACCTCCCGATCAACCTCAATGCAGTGCCGTACATGATGACTAAGGGCGGCCAGACCTTCGCCAGCGCTTATGCCAATACCGTGATCGGATACTGCGGTAGCGGAAACGTTAAGAATATGGGTGGTGGCAACTGCATCGGCAACGCCGCAGCAGTTGCGCCGCAACCGTTCTTTGAAGCGGCGCTGTCGGGCACCGGCTATTGCACCGGCTTCGCCAACTGCACCCAAGCCGTCATCGCCAAAGAAGGTGTCAGTTCAAATGGTACCGGCAACCTCGGTATCGCCAATGTTTGGAGCCTGTACACCGACCTGGACAACGGTGGTTTCAACTTCCCACGCAGCATGATGAACACTCCATTGAATTGCCCCACTGGCTCCGAGATCGGCTGCAGCGGCCAGTTGACCTCCGGCGTGGGCATGAACGCCAGCGTCGGCTACGGCAACTACAGCGGTATGTTCATCACCTTGAAGTCACAGGCGTGGCACGACGTGACCGCGCAGTCGAACTTCACCTGGTCCAAGGCACTCGGTACAGGCGCTGAAGTCCAGGCCACCAGCGAAGCCACGGCACCCGATCCGTTCGATCTTCGCAACGGCTACGGGTACCAGGCATTCGACCGCCGCTATGTCTACAACCTGTTCTTCGTGTATCAGCCTCACTGGTACAAGGGACAGTCGGGCTTCCTGGGACACGTACTGGGTGGCTGGACGATCGCTCCTGTCTTCACGGCTGGTAGCGGTCTGCCCATCACTCTCGGCACCATCAACGGTGGCGGCCAGGCATTCGGCGAAGGCGACTCTTCGAACTTCTTCGGTTATGGAAACTCGGAGAACGCAATTCCCCTCGTGCCGATGAACGGCCAGGGTTCGCGGTACTTCGGTACCACTGGCTCGATCGGCACCTCCGGCTTGAACGGGGCCAACTTGTTTGCCAATCCGACGGCGGTTTGGAATGAAATCCGCCAGCCGATTCTCGGTTACGACACCCATGACGGCGGCTTCGGCGTTTTGCGCGGCATGCCGTACTGGAACGTTGACTTGAGCATCAAGAAGATGTTCAAGATCACCGAGCGCTTCAGCTGCGAGTTCCAGACAGTGTTCACCAACTTCTTCAACCATGACCAGTTCGGCGATCCTGCCGGCGATTACCTCGACACCAGCAACTCCACTGGTTTCGGAGCGCTCCCCGGACAGGTCACCAACACCAGCCCGCGCCAGATTCAGTTTGGCTTGCGGTTAAGCTTCTAACTTCTACTTGTCTTCGCTTCAAGGCCGGGAGTCATTCTCCCGGCCTTTTTTCTTGTCTCGGCAAATCCCAAAATCCGTACGCACGGTGAACTAGAACGATTCAACAGTTGCTGTAGCCCCGACGCTCGGGTAGTGCGGCGCTTCAGCGCCGCGTCCCAGGCTGCCTTTTGAAAGGAGCCGGGTTTCAACCCGGCGGCATCTCGATTTTCTAGCGGATACACCGACTTTGAAGTTGCTCTAAATCCTCACTCCCGTACCCACCTCAGGCTCAGAGTTGGCATCCAAATCCAACAGGGAAGAACGATGTCGGTGTGCGCTGCATCATTCGTCAATGGCCTAATTGGGAGGACGCATGTTGAGAGCCCGGACCGCAAAAGCTAAGCCGGAGGCCATTTCGTCCGAAGGTCCGATTTCTACCCGCGCCGAACAAAAACAGGTAGAAGAACGCCTGGCCATCGGCGCCAATGTCGTTTACGAGACCATCCGCCGCGAGGGCGAAGAGGAACTTCGTCGCCCGGCGTCGGCATTGGCTTGGTCGGGGTTGGCGGCCGGATTGTCCATGGGATTTTCCTTTATCGCAGAAGGCCTGCTGATATCCCACTTGCCTGACACTCCCTGGCGGCCCCTGGTTTCGAAGGCCGGCTATTGCATCGGTTTTCTGATTGTCATCCTTGGGCGTCAGCAGCTCTTTACCGAAAACACTCTCACCGTGATCCTGCCGTTGCTGCTGCACAAAGACATGACGACGCTCTTGCGCGTCCTGCGCCTCTGGGGCATCGTGCTTACTGCAAACCTTGCGGGAACGTTTCTCTTCGCTCTTTGTCTGGCGCGCATCGTCGTCTTCGACGCCCACACGCAGGCCGGGCTCTCAACAATCGGCGCCGCAGACTTCGGGGCCGGCTTTTGGACGGTCGCGGTCCGCGCCATCTTCGCCGGATGGTTGATCGCGCTGATGGTCTGGCTGCTTCCCGGAGCTGAGTCTGCAAAGGTGAGCATCATCATTATCATCACCTACCTCGTAGGGTTGGCCGGGTTCAACCACATCGTAGCCGGCTCTACCACCGCTCTGTTTCTAGTCGTCACCCGGGCCGTCTCCTTCGGTACCTACGTCACGCAGTTCTTCATTCCCACTTTGTTGGGCAACATCGTCGGAGGCTTGTCGCTCGTAGCGGCCCTCGGCCACGCTCAGGTGGTTGGTGGAAAAGACTGAACCTCACTCCCTTGTTTCACGGCAGGGCAACTCACTGCACCAAACCGCACTCCAACCTCGTGAGGTCAAAAATGCCAGCCAAAAAATCGAGTTCCCGAAAGTACAGTAAGTCCACCGGTAAGAGCGTCGAAACCGAAATGCGCCGCTTCAAGAAAGGCAAGTTGCGTTCCGGACCAGGCGGAAAAGGCGGAAAAGTCACCAGCCGAAAACAGGCTATTGCCATTGGACTCTCTGAGGCCCGCAAAAAAGGCGCGAAAGTCCCGCAGAAAGATACCGCCTCATAGGACTACCGGCGGCCCTCACGGGCCGTCAGTCCCCGGAAAATGTCCCCCTGCCTACGGAACTTCGACAATCTCTGCAAGGTTTCTACCCGATATTCGTAACCTCCCCGCTGTCCTACCGTTAAGAACGCAGGCGGACACGCTGGCAGACAGCCAGCGAAGAACTACTAGCCAAGGCCGCTTTCACGCTTCTACTTGCTCGCGGTTTTGAGCGCAGTTTGAACTGACACTAACCAACTTGGAGGCGTCCTTTGATAGTCGAAAAGAACGTATTGACCGGTGGTATTCCTGAGCAGGAAGCAATTTCTGGAGCCGTGCTGGGCGATCCTGCCTGCTTCGAGTCTCTGTATCACCTGCATCGGCGCCGCGTTTATATGCTCTGTTTGCGCATCACCAGGAACACCGCGGATGCCGAAGACCTTACTCAGGAAGTCTTCTTGCAGTTGTTTCGTAAGGTTGCGACCTTTCGCGGCGATTCCGCGTTTTCCACCTGGCTGCATCGCGTCGCCATGAATGTAGTGCTAATGCACCTGCGCAAGAAAACTCTTCCACTGGCGCCCGAGCCGCTCGAGTCGCAACCCGACGGCAGTGCAAAAAAGAAACTGGCGTGACCGATCAGACCCTGGCCGTTGCCGTTGACCGCATCCTGCTGGAACGTTCCGTCGGTCGTTTGCCCGCGGGATACCGGGCGGTCTTCCTGCTCCACGACGTGCAGGGCTATGAGCACAAGGAAATCGCCAAACTCATGCGCTGCTCAGTCGGCAACTCCAAGTCGCAACTCCACAAGGCGCGCTTGAAACTTCGCTCGCGCATCGACGTCGGAGGGAACCGCGGGTCTTCTTCCCGCGTGTGGCAAGCGGACGCGGTCGCGGCCTGAGCGCTTCATCGGCGATGACCGCCGGTCGCACCCCGGTTGCCTGTGAAATAAAAGCCGCAGTTCGTGCACTTTGTTCCCTTTCCGACGATCGCGGCACGACGGCAATGGCTGCAATTCGGCGGATGCAGTAGCCGAACCAGTTTGGAAGCCGGGGTGCTCTTGTGAATGGAACGGTGAGGACCGAACAACGACAACCGGACTCCATCAGCGGCTGGCGCCAGCGACTGCTGGCCCTGAAAAACGTGCCTCCAACCCTGCGCATCGTGTGGCAGTCCGGCCCCTTGGTAGTAGCATCCGGACTGGCTTGCCGTGTGGTGGCCTCGGTCCTTCCGCTCGCGCTTCTGTGGGTCACCAAGCTCATCATCGACAACATCGTGCATGCAGTCAGCTCGCACGGCGCTGTTGCTCCACGATTCTGGTGGCTGGTCGCCACTGAATTTGCTCTCGCAGTTGGCAACACCGTGCTTGCCCGGCTGATTGACTTTCTCGACTCCCTTCTCGCCGAAAACTACACCCGTCACGTCAGCATCCTGGTGATGAAGCATGCTGCCGAACTCGATCTGCAGGCCTACGAAGACCCGGTATTTTACGACCGTCTCGAGCGAGCGCGGGTTCAGGCCACCGACCGCCTGGGAATGATCCAGTCCATCGGTCGCCTTGTGCAGCAAGTCATCACCGCCGTTCTGATGTCGATTTCGATCATGGCCTTCTCGCCGTGGTTAATGCTGATGCTCTGTGCTGGTGTGTTGCCCGCATTCCTGGGCGAGAGCCACTTCGCATTTCTCGGCTACGAGAAGAACTTCCGCCAGACGCCGATCCGCCGCCAGCTCGACTATCTGCGCCAGCTCGCCGGCAGCAAAGAAGCGGCCAAGGAGCTCAAACTCTTCGGACTGAGCGGCTTTCTTGCAGATCGCTTCACCGGGCTTTCGAACAAGGTTTATGACGAGGACGTCGCTCTCGCCCGGCGTCGTTTCGCACTGGGTTCCTGGTTGTCCGTACTGGGGACCATCGGCTACTACTCGGCTTACGTTTTCGTCATTTGGAAGACGCTGCTCGGTGCAATCACCATTGGCTCGCTCACCTTTCTCGCGGGAGCCATTCAGCAGGCGAGCCTGAACATTCAGCAGGTTTTCTCCACGCTTGCAGGAATCGCCGATCAAGCTTTGTTCCTTACTGATCTGCTGGCGTTTTTCGCCATGCAGCCAAGCATTCGCTCCAAGGAGTTTGCCCGTCCCATCCCCCGTCCCATCCGTCAGGGCATTGAGTTTCGGCGCGTGTCGTTTCGCTACCCCGGCACCGACCGGCTCGTGCTGAACAACCTGAATCTCGACCTCGATGCGGGCGAGCGGTTAGCGCTCATCGGTGAAAACGGTGAAGGAAAGACCACGGTGGTGAAGCTGATCACGCGCTTATATGACCCCACCGAAGGACAAATCCTGCTCGATGGCATCGACCTTCGCGAGTACCGCCTCGACGAGTTGCATCATGAGATTGGTGTCATCTTTCAGGACTTCATGCGTTACGAATTGACCGCCCGCGAAAATCTCGCCGTGGGTCGAATCGATGAACTCGCCAATACCGACTTACTAATGGACGCTGCGCAAAAAAGCCAGGCCGACGAGGTCATCGCCAGGTTGCCAATGGCCTACGAGCAGATGCTGGGCCGCCGCTTCGAGGGCGGAGTCGATCTCTCCGGCGGTGAGTGGCAGAAACTCGCTCTGGCACGCGCCTATCTGCGCGACGCGCAACTGCTCATCCTCGACGAGCCTACAGCCGCGCTGGATGCCCGCAGCGAGTTCGAAGTGTTTCACCGCTTTGCCGAGCTGACTGTAGGAAAAACCGCGCTCTTCATCTCGCATCGGTTTTCCACCGTGCGCATGGCCGACCGCATTGTGGTGTTGAAAAATGGCGCCGTCGCCGAACAAGGCAGTCATCAACAGCTCGTCAACCTGGGCGGACTCTATGCCGAGATGTTCGCCATGCAAGCAGCCAGTTATCGCTGAGGACCGGAGCACGATGTCGCATCCCACCTTTACTGGATCGCCCGGCAAGGAAGCCGATGATGCACCGGCCGACTGCGTCCGCCCGCTGAACGCAGAAGATCTGCAGGCGGACGCTCGTGAGCTTGCCCGGAATCTGGCGTGGATACCGAGTACGCGTTCTTCGAGGGTCTTCGCCACCCGCTGCCGGCTGTTGGCCAAGGAACTGGGCCGCGCCCTCCGGGCCGCTCGCCGCACAAACTCGCCTCCGTCCGCTCCCAACCTTCTTCGAGAAAATACCGCCCTGCTCGAGAACTCATTCGCCGACGTCTACGACTCCCTTCACAAGTTGCGACGGCTGCCCCATGTACGCCTGCTGGATGGCTCGATCCTTCCCCGTGCGCTCGCCATCGCTGAAGGTTGTGCCCGGTCTGCAGGCTATCGTTGCGATGAAATCGTGTTCTCGCATTATCTTGCTGCTTTCCAGGAAGTCACGGTCCTCAATCTTCAGGAGCTCTGGGTAATAACCTCCGCGCTGAAGCTAGTTATTCTCGAACGGGTCGTGGCGATCGCGAGCGCGCCCCACGAATCCGAATCAGATAAGCCCGAAATCGAAACTTGCCTCCAAACTCTGCGGACTTTCAGCCAAATGGGCTGGCGGCGAGTCATTGAGCCGCTCATTCTCTTCGACCGTTTTCTGCAGCAAGACCCGGCGGGCACCTACGGTCACATGGAGCCCGAAACTCGCGACCAATATCGCAATCAGGTCGCTAGCATTGCCGACTACTCCGATTTGTCGGAGGAGGAAGTTGCGCGCGCAGCGCTGGAGTTGGCCCAGAAAGCCAGCCGCTCCCGCTGTGACGATGCTCGCCTTGCGTCCCGCATTTCCCACGTCGGCAACTATCTCGTTGCTGAGGGAGCGGCCACTCTCAAACGCAAGGCGGGCTTTCGCCCGCCGTTTAAGCAGTCGTTGCAAGGTTTAGCAAAGGCCTATCCCGATGAATTCTATTTACCCACGATCGCGCTGCTCACCGCGCTGATCGCCGGCACGGTCATTCATTTCTCGGAGTTTGATTTCTGGTCATTCGGAACTTATGTCTTCCTGCTTCTCATACTGATGCTGCCTTGTTCCGAGGCCGCTATTCAAATCGTCAACTATTTGGCGCTGTCGTTCCTCACGCCGCAGCCCCTCCCCAAGCTTGACTTCAGCGACGGAATCCCCGATTCATGCGTCACGCTGGTAACCATACCCACACTGCTGCTCAGCGAGCAGCAAGTGCACAAGTTGGTCGATGACCTCGAGATCCGCTTCCTCGGAAATCAGGACCCCAATTTGCACTTTGCTCTGCTCACTGATCTTCCCGACTCGCCAACTCCTCCGGCTGAAATTGACCCTCTCGCTATCCTCTGTGCCGATCTCATCGAAGGCCTGAATGAGAAGTATGCAGATTACGGAGCGGGGTCATTTTTCCTGTTTCACCGCGAACGCCGCTATAACCCGCGCGAGCGGGCCTGGATGGGCTGGGAACGAAAGCGCGGAAAACTAATCGAGCTCAACCGGTTTCTCCGCGAAGGAAAAGACGGCTATGCGATCGCCGTCGGCAATCTCGCTATTATGCCGACCGTCCGCTTCGTCATCGCCCTCGACGCCGACACGCTACTGCCCCGCGATACGGCCAGCCGCATGGTCGGAACCCTCGCGCATCCGCTGAATCAGGCCATCATCGATCCCGACCGCAACATCGTCGTCGCGGGTTACGGAATTCTCCAACCTCGCGTCGGCGTCAGCATCCGCAGTGCGGCACGCTCGCGTCTGGCGAAAATCTGGTCTGGACAACCCGGACTCGATATCTACGCTCGCGCCGTTTCCGACGTGTATCAGGACTTGTACGGCGAAGGAACGTTCGTCGGCAAAGGGATTTACGAAGTCGATGTCCTGCATCGCATTTTGGATGGTCGCTTCCCCTCGAACCTGCTGTTGAGCCACGACCTCATCGAAGGCGCCTATGCGCGCTCCGGCCTGGCCAGCGACATTGAGATCATCGAAGACTATCCTTCCCTCTACAGCGCCTACAATCGCCGCAGACATCGCTGGTTGCGTGGCGACTGGCAAATTGTCGAGTGGCTGTTCCCGCATGTTCCAGCTCCGGGTGGCAAACGCGTAGCCAATCCCATTTCACTGGTTTCCAAATGGAAGATCCTCGACAACCTTCGCCGTAGCCTCGTCGAGCCCGCAACGCTTCTTCTCTTCGTATTGGGCTGGCTCGCGCTGCCCGGCTCACCGTGGTACTGGACGCTGGCTACCCTCGGTCTTCTGTTCCTTCCCAACTTCGTTCGCTTGCTTTTTCACTTGGCGCGCGCTGCCGTCGGCCGCGACCCGTCGCTGGTCGGCAATCTGCCCGACAGCCTTTTCGCCGCCAATGTGGGCGTCCTGCTAAGTGTCATATTCCTCGCTCATCAAATGCTGGTATCGCTCGATGCCATGGTTCGAGCTCTGGTACGTCGCGCGGTCACCGGTGAGCGCATGTTGGAGTGGGTGACCGCTGCTCAGGAAGAGCACGACTCACAACGCCGCACAACGCTCGACGTTTATCTCGATTGGACTCCCGCGTTGGCGCTCGCATTGGGTGTGCTCGTCTGGTGGCTGCGCGGTCGCGCCTTATTTGCGGCTCTGCCTATTCTGCTTCTTTGGGCAGCCAGTAAACCTCTTTCGGTTTGGCTGAACCGTTCTCCTCACACTCGCCACCAAACATCGGAATCAGACCAGATTTTTCTCCGCCAGATCGCGCTCCGCACTTGGAGGTTCTTTGCCGAGTTCAGCCGCGCCGACACCAACTGGCTGATACCCGACAATGTTCAGGAAGCCCAACTGCTTCTCGATCGCCGGCTTTCTCCGACCAACCTCGGCTTTTTGCTGAACGCGCGCCAGGCCGCGTGCCAGCTTGGCTATTTGACCGTGCCGGAATTCGCCGAACTCACCGGCAGAACACTAGCTTCAGCCGCGGGTCTGCGCCGCTATCGCGGGCACTTTTTCAACTGGTACGACGAGGAGACCCTTGAACCCCTGCGGCCTTTCATTATCTCGACCGCCGACAGCGGCAACCTTGTGGCCTCGCTGTGGACACTCGAACAAGGCTGTCTCGAGCAACTTCGCGCCCCGCTCATCGACGCTCGAATAGCCGATGGCATGGCCGACTATCTGCGCGAATTAGTTCACTCTGGGCTGATTCATCGCCGTGTCCTGAAAAATTTTCTCCGCCAGAGTCGCACCGACTGGCTCGACGCTATCTCGCGCCTCCCGCTCGTTCCCTCGTCCGGCGACTCGAGTGCTTCGTCCGCAGCCGAATCGCGATGGTTCGCCCAGCAACTATCGGCGCTGATCGACAGCTTTCAGTCGATGTTGCAGCTCTACACACCGTGGCTGCTTCCAGAGTTTCGTCCCTTGCGTCGATATTTGCATGACGCGGGTCTCGCACCGCGCTCTGAAATCGAATTGACGCGCATCCTTGGCTTCATTGATGCGTTACAACTCGAACTCGACGCGCATCAGGCGCTCGACGACATCACTGCTCTCTCCTCCGAGGAGCGCCGTTTGTGTGACCAGCTTCGCGCCATGCTGCCTGCGGCGCGCGAAAACGCCGTCGATCTGGTTCGCGATCTGAAGGCTCTCGCAGACAAGGCCGGCAAGTTGGCTAACGAGACCGACTTCAGTGTTCTTCTGAATCCCAACCGCAGGTTGTTAACGATCGCGCTCGATGCCGAGACCGATCGCCTTACCGCCGCTTGTTACGACCAACTCGCTTCGGAGTCGCGAATCGCGACGTTCGTGGCCATCGCGAAAAACGATGTCCCACAGGAGACCTGGTTTAACCTCGGTCGCCGCCACAGAATCTGCGAAGGCCACCCCGCGATGCTTTCCTGGGCAGGCACCATGTTCGAGTACCTCATGCCCTGCCTGTGGACGCACACCTACCCCGACACCCTTCTCGATCGCGCTGGCATCGAAGCTGTTCGTGCCCAGCGCAGCTACGCCCGACGCCGCGCAGTTCCCTGGGGAATTTCCGAGTCGGCTTCATCTCAGCGCCTTGACGGTGGCGGATACGCGTATTTCGCCTACGGTCTGCCCGACTTGGCGTTGCGCGACCTCCATCCTAGTGAGCTGGTGATTTCGCCCTATTCAACGGCGCTGGCGCTGCATGTCAGCCCCGCCGAGTCGCTGGCCAACCTGCGTGCCATGGAGCGCTCCGGCTGGTTGGCCGCTTACGGAATGTACGAAGCTGCCGACTTCACCAAGCCAGACGGCACGCGGTGCTCACGCCCTGAGCTGGTTCGCATCTGGATGGCTCACCATCAAGGCATGACTCTGCTCGCCATCGCGAATTCCCTGCGCGACGGTGTCTTTCGTCGCTGGTTCCACAGCAACCCCTCCGTGCAATCGACCGAACTGCTGTTGCAGGAACGTCCTCTCGCGCGCACGAATTTACGCGCCGGCCGCCCTCGCATCGCTGCCTGATCTTGGGTGGAAGCGCCAAAGTTTAGCCCGGCGGAAATAGCCCCGAAGACAAGTTGTCGCTTTGAAGGGGCACGACTTCACAGCTTGCGGAAAAACTCGCGTTTGCGATTGCTTCGTATCAGGGCATGACTTCAGTCATGCCGCAAACGATTGCAAATAGGCTTGGGCTTTAGCCCCTGCGCCGTCATCGCTGCGTTGTATCGCTGCTCGGCACCGTCGCCTGCGGAGGCGCGCCTGTATAGGCCTTAAATCCCGCTCGCTCCATGCCCCGTGTAGCCTCCGGGTTCTTCATAAATGTTTCCCACACGAAACCAGTTCGCAGATTCTCGGCCATCAACATCGTGATTCCCGCATCGATCCCAATCACGTACGAGTCGTACCATTTCTTCAGCGGATTGAACGCATCCACGAACCCATAGCGGCTCCATGTTGACGGATAGTTGCTGCGAATGTTGCGCAACACTTGAATCGTCTCCGCCGGCAAAAACGGCAGCGAACCGCCGCTGGCGCACGGCACCACCGTCCCATCGATCGGGCCCAGTGCCGGCGGACCGCCCCAGATCACGTACCCATTCTGCGAGTCCGACGCCGTGATCCCCCACAAATCATCGCTGTAGTCGGGAAATTGTTTCGCCAGCCCGATGCAAAACCGCCGATGCGCTTCCGTCGCAATGGCGGAATTTTCAAAATAATCGGCGTATTTGTCGCGCTTCCCCCGAAAATCAAACCAGGCCTGCGAATATTGATGTACAAATAGCGGCGCAAACGACCCGATGTACCGCAGCCCGTCATATTCGAAGACCGCCCGCTTCCACGCGTTCCACACTTCCACCTGCAGCGGATGCGCAAATGAACCCAGACCCAGCAGGTACATCATCATCAGCTCGCTGTAATAGTCCCATCGATAGGGCAAGAAGCCGTTCTCCGGCGTCCACCCGTGCGACAACAGCGAAGTGTCTTCCGACAACCAGCTCCAGTCCACACGGTTGAAGATTTCGTACGCTAGGTTCGTGATTTCCGAGTGCGGCTCGAAGTGTTGGCGGCAAGTGAGCAGGCCGGCCAGCAGGATCGCCGTATCGACCGACGAAACTTCCGAGTCCCAGATTCTCTCGCCCGTATTGGCGTTGGCGAAATGAAAGAAGAATCCCCGGTGCGTCGGCAGCTTCTTGCCTATAAAACGCAAAGTCGTCAGCACCCGGTTCCGCACATCGCCGGGCGAGGCGTAGCCGTTCTTGTCGGCAATGCACAACGCCGTCAAGCCAAAGCCGGTCGCTGCGATGCTGGCGACAATGCTGCTGTCGGCCCCTCGCACGTTGCACCGGTCTTTCACCAGACCAGTCTGCGGATTGCCTGTCTCCCAGAAATAAAGAAAGTGTGCTTTCTCGATCTCTTCCAGAAGATTGTTATCGTCGGCTGACAACGCTCCCGCGGCGGTCTGCGGCGAATCCTGAAACGCGAATGTCAGACGTCCGAAGATGGGAAGACACGCGCTCGCACCGGCAAGTTGTCGCAGGAGTTGGCGGCGGGAGAGAAGCGTCGATCGTGGGTGAGTGGACCTCACTCTTCAGCCTTAGATGATTCTCACTGTGCAAGGTTGCCTTGCCGGGTAGTCGCAACGCCTGAATTCTGCATCCAATTCTCAGCGTCGTGTCTGCATCGCCCCAACTCGAGTCACAGTCTCCGAGTTTCAGAATGACCAGAGCTCGAAAACTTGCAGTGTGGATTGTAACCTTATGCGCGCTGGCGATTATCGCGACCACGACTGTGTCTTACATTCAGAAGCGTCGCAACATCACGCTGCGCGGCGCCGTCATTCGCGACGACACCGATCCCAGCAAACGTGCGCCCATCGCCGACGTGACCATCGTCGCCATCACCGGCGGAGAGACGCGCCAGACGAAGTCCGATCAGACCGGCTCCTTCGCCATTACGTTGCCCAAGGGATTCCGCAGTCATCCACTGGTGACGTTGCGCTTCGACCATCCTGACTACCATCCCTTGGAACTCGACCAGGTCATCAGCGACCAGCTCTACGTCGCCCACATGGTCCCGCTCAACGCCCCATCGCAAAGCATGACCGCGCGCTCGCCGGCACAAGTCATTTCCAACGTCCGGGTGCGCTACGTGGTGCGTTCCACCGAAGCAGCCGAGGTAGGCACTGCGGTGAAGGCCTTCCAGGTGATCAACAAGGGAGACGTTCCCTGCACCCAGCAGCCTCCCTGCTCGCCCGACAAACGCTGGAAGGCCGCCATCGGATCGTTGTCGCTTGATGCAGGCGAGGGCAATCAGTTTCGCAACGTGCGCGTTTCCTGCATTGCCGGACCGTGCCCATTCACTCATGTCGAGCACAAAACTCTGTCGTCCGACGGACGGCACTTGACCGTCGCGGCCCTCAACTGGTCTGACACTGTGACCTATCTGGTTGAGGCGGAAGTGGTCCATCCTTCCGAGAACGACATTGTGCGCGAATCCTACCCTGCGATCTTCGGCCCGTCGCTGAGCTTCAGCTTGCCCCCGTCGGCCGAAGGACCGGCCATCGAAGCGGAATTAAACGGCGAAGCCATCGTCTTCCCGCTAGGGCCGAATTTGGGAGTAACTTGGGCGCAATGTACTGAAACCACCGGCAGCGACCAAGTCGTGTCGTACCGCTGTGAATTGAAGCCCGGCTACCGCTTCCAGTAATTTGCAAAGGATGTGGGTGCCCCATCCTTTCCCCGCTTTTGGGAAAGGGTGGGATAAGCTCTGGCGAGTCAGATGTTCAAGAACGCGAAGCGACCTTGGCCGGTGGAATTTTCTATCCACTACCCACTATCCGGTTTATCTTCGGAATCCTCCGCCGCCGCGGAAGCCTCCGCCGCCAAATCCGCCGCCGCCGCGATCGGCCCAGCCACCTCCGCCGTATCCTCCACCCCATCCACCCGAGTGGAAGTTGCCCCAGCGTTGCGATCCGCTGCTGCGTGCCGAAGCCCAACTGTCTGCCGACGACTTATCAAACCCCGACGACGGACTCGACCACCCGCTGTTGGTGTGTTGCTGCCAGCCGTTGCCGGCTCCCGGAGTTGCCTTGTACACGTTGCCGTCATGATCGGCATATAGGTTCCCGGTATTCGTGTTGTACGCAAATCCGTGGCTTCCGCTCACTGACTGTCCGGTGTTTGCGTTGCCATACGTTCCGGCCGCGCCGCCATGCACCACGCCGGTGTTCTGGTTGTAGTCCATGCCGTGCGCACCCGCCGCGTAGTTGCCGGTGTAGGCATTGCTCGCCGTGCGGCCTTGTGCCGAATAATGGTTCCCCGTCGACGGGTTATACCCGTTGACATTCGTTCCCGTGCGGTAGTTTCCCGTATAGGCGTTGTAATTCTCGGCGTGTGCCGCCGTCCCACTGTTACCGGTCACCGGATTGTAGTATGCCCCGCGGCCTCCCGTGCCCACATTGCCGGTGTACGGATTCGCCCACGCCGCTCGCGTTCCCGCATACGCCGTGTTGCCCCAGCGCCCGTAAACATTGGCCGCAGCCGCTCCGCCGTAGCCGCCCCATCCCCACGCGGGAGCTCCATATCCCCATCCCCAGTACCCAACCGGGCCCCACCACGGACTGCACCACGAGCCATATGCCATGCCCATGCCGAAGCCCAACGCCCATCCCGCGGTTGCGCTCCACGCAAATCCCGCACCCACGCCGTAGGTATAGGGAGCCGGCACCCATCCATACGGTCCAATGTACGGCGGGTAGTAATAGCCGGTCCCGTAAACTACCACATTGTCAGATGAGACCACCGTACCGTAATAACCCGGCGTGTAGCCCACATACACCACGCTCGGTGTGTAACCGTACACCTGCACATAGGTCACGTAATGCACCGGCGAGCTTGGCGGAATCGTGTACACCGCCGCCGGCACAATCGTCGCAACTGCCCACGGTCCTGTCGGCGCTCCAGCGGTAAACCACACGCCATTGTCCACCGCGTAGTACGCGTTGTTCGGAACATAGACGACCGGGGTCGCACTGTTCACCGCGTACGTCAGATCAGTGCCCTGCACCGTCTGAAAGTCGGGCGCGCCGTCATACGTCACATTCAGCTTGGCCGCCGACCGCGTGATCGTCGCGGTCTGCGGAATCGAGTTCGCGATGATCGCTTCTTTCGCTTGCGGTGTTCCCGGCACCGAAACCAGCACGCTGGCCTTCGGACTGTACGACGGAATCTTGGCGAAATCCGGCGGCAAACTGCTTCCCGCGACGTAGCTCCAACTGCCTCCCGTTTGCAGTGTGCTCGACCGGAACCACCGCCCCGCGATCAGCAGGTAATAGTTTTGGTTCGAGGTGTCTTGGAATACGTCGCTTCCTGTGTTGCTCACATACTGCAGGCTCGTGCCCGGAATCGCCGCATACACCGCCACCCCCTGCGTCACCACCAGCTCCGCCGGCTTCGTCATGATGAAGATCGTCGGTACCTGGCCATCCTCTTCCGCTTCTTTCAGCGACTCCTGCGGATTCCCCAGCGGCTGGTTCTGCCCATTCGACTGCGCCGCCTGCAGAATCTTGTCCATGTCCTTCGTCGGCGCGCGCTTGGCCGGCGAATACATTCCATCGATCCGGTCCGCCTCCATCCAGCCATCCATCAGCGCAACGTAATACTTGCTCTTCGACGGATCGAACAAAATCATCGCCCTCGTGTTAATCACTTTCTGCAATTTATCCGCCGACGGCCGCAACACCGGCGCTCCATCTACCAGCGCCAGCACCGCCGGTGTGATGCTGAAGATGATCTGCGGCGGATCGTTCTGTAGCGGATACGTCTTCTGCTCGCTCGCCGCATTCGTCACCGCCAATTCCGCTTCCAGCAGGTCGAGCGGCACCGTCTTCAGCGTCGGCGTATCGCTCAGAAAGGCGCTGCTGTACGCCTGTCCGTTGTGTGCAATCGTTGGGAAGCTCTGCTTGGTGACCGCCACATTTTCCAGCGTCACCACGCGGTTCACTTTGTCCACTTCCGTCTGCGCCGAGTACCACACCACCCCGTAGTCCGTGGCCGTCTTGCCCGGCAACTTCACCTTCACGGCCGAGCGGGCGGTGAGCTTGTTGCCCGTCCAGCTTTCCACTTGCGGCTGATACACCGAGATGGTCGCGCCCTGCGAGGTGACCACTCGTGGCCACGGATCGTTCGCCGAAGGCGGCGGCGGTGCGGCATTGGCAGTCGGCGGGGCCGCAGGTGCGCCCGCAGTTTGTGTGGCCGCCATCGTAGGCGACGCCACTCCAATCGTGAAAACAAGCAGACACGCGATGAGTCGTTCGAGAATTGCTTTCATAAGTTAATCATAGCGAGACAGCCGCTCGCGTCGAGCCGACCGCCGTACTCGCTCCTCCATGATTTGGCTGCAACGGACTATTGCAGCGATTCCCCTTGCTCCACTACCAGCTTGTACGCAACGTAATACTTATAAATGTTGCTGACGTACTGCACCGTCACCGGCCCCACATTCTGTTCCACCATCAGCTCGACGTTGCCGAACCACTTATTGGGATCCAGCCCCCGCGATGCCGCTTCCTTTCGCAGTTCCGCGATGCGGTTCGGGCCTGCGTTATACGCGGCAAAGGTAAACAGCATTCGGTTCTTCGCATCGATCTTCGGGTCGCTGAAGTAATTCTTCGCGATCGAATTCAGCAGCTTCACCCCGGCGTGAATGTTGTTCTCCGCAGTCCCTATGTCGGGGATACTGATGGGCGGCGCGGCTGCGGTGCTCGGCTTGACTTGCATGATTCCCACCGCACCGCCCGGACTCCTCGCCGCCTGGTTCAGCATCGACTCCTGGTAGCCCTGCGCCACCACCATCAAATAGTCGAAGCCGTATTGCGATGCGTACTCCTTGAAGAAGGCAACTGTCTGCTCAAACTTCTTCATTTCCTCCGCGCTGGTGGGATTCTTCACCCACTGGTCGCTCTGCAGATAGCGCCGCCATAGCGTATTACCGAACGACGTTCCCGCCGCACGCGTCTTCACGAACTCATCCACCAGTTGCTTGAGTTGCGGATTGTTCTTCCGCATCGCAAATGCCAGGTCGCCTTCGGTCCCAACCACCAGCTTCGGCTGCGGAGTGATTCCCGGAAACACGCTGGCCCACAAGTCGGCGCGCTCCTTCAGGGTAACGGTCGCAGGCAGTATGCCCGCATTCACCATCTCCAGCAGGTCTTCATCGATCAGGTTCTTGTCGGCTTTCTCGATCAGGATTTCCGGCTTGCCCGCCTGCCGCAACGACTCGTTGACTTTCGTCAGGTTGTCGTAATAGGTAGTGAGCGGGTTCACAAACACCTTTTTCCCGCCCAACTGGTCCAGCGAAGTAAGCGCGCCGAAGTCCTTCCGCGTAACGATAATCTGCTTCACATCGGTTTGAATCGGGATCGAAAACGCCACCTGCTGTTCGCGTTCCGGCGTGACCACCAGTCCGTACGCGATCAGGTCACCGACACCCTCATTCAGGGCCTTTTCCAGTTGGTCGGGACGGACAGGAATGAACGTAACCTGAACGTGCTGCCGGGTGTGCAGCTTCTCATTCAGGAACTGCTCGAAGTATTGCATCGCCTGGTAGAAAATGCCTTCCGGCTTGCCGTCCACGTAGAAGAAGCCCGAGCGGGTATAAAGCACCAGCGCTCGCACGCTGCCCCGCTTGACCATGGCATTCAGATCGCCGGTCTGGCGCTCGAAGTTCAGCGGCAACCCGGCATCAGACGGCTGCGCCGCAGACTTGTCCGGAGCCGACTGGCTTGGCTGAGTGAACGCCGGCATCGCTAGCGACGCTAAGAAGCAAACGGATAGCAGAAGCACTCGCCGCATTGATCAAGTCTTTCACGACTCGCCCTCGGCTGCCAACGCCAGCAAGCCACCGGTAACAACCAGAAACGACAGCCGCTGTGCCTCGCTTTGTTCTTCGACGGCGGAGCCTGTTGCCACAGGCCCGGAGGGCCGACATATCAAAGCCCAGTGCTTCGGAGGCTGTTACGAAACTCGGTTAGTTGTATTGCGGTGAAACGAACTCTCAAAATCAGAGTGCCGGGTGCCCCACCCAAGCCGATTTTGCTTGGGTGGGGATTTTCGTCCGACTTCACAGACCGATCCTGCACGAGCGGCGCAACTTGTTCGCGCCGCGCTCTCGGTGCCACCCTGGGACAATCCGGTCTCGCCGGCCGGAACAGCAGAAGATAGCCCACCGTTTCAAAGATACGTGGAGATTTTTCTTCCCCAGGCCTGGCAAGGCTGACATATCAAAGCCCAGTGCTTCAGAGGCCGTTACAAAACTTTCGATTTGCTGCTCGTGCAAGCGATGGGTTTTCCGTACTTCGTTGCTAGCGACGATCGACGTTGCGCAGTGGGTGGGGGACCCGGTTTTAGCTAACCAGGGCCGCTCGCAAGCTTGCGCCTCCCAGCACCGTCATCATTCGTTTCAGGTTGTAGGCCAGCGTGGCCAGGCTGATTTCCGTTTGCGCTCCGCCGCGACCGCGCAGCAGAAACCGCGGATGCCCGAAGCTGCGGTACTTCAGCTCCGCAAACACCCGCTCCACCACACACCGTCGCAGTCGCATCGCCTCCGCCGTGGCGCGCTGTTGCCTGCGTTGCAGCGCGTCTTCGTAGAGGTGCCGCTTCACCACCCGGCGCGCCGCCGTCGTGCAGCCAGCCCGCAACGGACAAGCCCCACACACCGCCACCTCGCCAACGTACACCACTTGCCTCCGCGCCGACTGCACCTGCTGCCGTCGCAACCTCTCGCCCGCCGGACACCTCATGGTGTCGCTCCTCTCATCGTAGGAAAACTCGCTGCGGTCAAACAGCGTACCCTCGCCCCCATGGTTCACCCCGCGATTGGCCGGCACGTGCGGCTGGATCCCCTGCGCCTCGCACCCCGCCGCCTGCTCTCCGTTCGAATAGCCCGCCTCGGCCACCACGTGCAGCACTTCCGGATCGCCCACCGCCTGCTGGGCTGCTTCCGCCATGGGCAGCAGACTGCGCCTGTCGTTGCTTTCTATCGTCACTTCCTGCGCTATGATGATGCCCCACTCCGCATCCACCGCCGTCTGCACGTTGTACGCCGGACGCTTGCCCTCCGTCCTACGCATAAACCGTGCTTCCGGCTCGGGATCGTTCTTCAGCTTCTCCAGCGCTGCCGGCACCGCGCTGGGATCGATCACCACGTCCTCTTGCGCGTCGGCCGCCTCCATCTCATCCAGATAGCGCTCGACCGCCTCCCGCTCCTTCACTCGCGCTGCGCTGCTCACCGCGCGAAACTTCGAGCCGTCAATCGCCACCCACTCGCCCCGCACCAGCCCCACTTCACCCGCCAGCCGCACCCACTCCGCCCCCGCCTCCTTCACCGCCTCGCGATGCATCCCCCGGAACTCGGCAATCGACTTGTAGTCCGGCCGCAGCCGCCCCAGCAGCCACATCACCTCCACGTTGCGCTGGCACTCCGCCTCCAACCGCCGCGACGAGCGCAGCTGGTTCATGTAGCCATACAGGTACAGCTTCAGCAGGTCCCGCGGATCGTACCCCGGTCGCCCCGTTTCCGCCGGATCGGAGCGCACAAACCCCAGCTGCCCCATCGCCAGCCGATTCACGAATGCCTCGATCACCCGGCACACATGCTCGACCGGGATGAACTCGTCCAACGTCAGCGGAAACATCGTCACCTGCTCCCGCGCTTCTCCTGTGATGTAGGCCAGGTCTGCTAACTTACTCTCCACGCCCCATGCCTTCCCATCTCGTTCTTTCCCCGGTTACCGAGTTTCGTAACAGACTCTTCAACGCTGGGTAGGCGTCTTTCCTTCCGCAGGCCCGGCAGGGCCGACATATCAAAGCCCACCGTTTTCAACGGTGGGTGGGCTCGTTTTATGAATCGGGAGTCCCGGCAGGGACGACACTCTTCCGCGAGGGTTTCGACCCGAGCCGCGTAGGAAGCTCTGCCGTCCCTGCCGGGACTCGAATCAAGTTTTCCACCTGACCCCAGCACTCCGCCTTCGGCTCCGTACTGGGCTTAGATATTGCGTGCCACCGGCACTCGGATTGTTGTTTGCTTCGATCCGCGTTCATCCGCGCGATCCGCGGTTGCTTTTCCCTGTGTCCTCCACCCCTTCGCGCTGAATCTCCACTTTCCCAAATTGGGAATCCGTCGCAACATTTCTCAAATAATCCTTGCTTTTTCCTGTCCCCTTTTGCCACGCTTCTAAACGTGGGGGCGAAGATCCCCAGTCGAGCTCTGTACGACACTTGCTTCGGGAATACCCGCGGCGTGCACCAACTCCTCTTAGCTAGCAGCTAACGGCTAAGAGCTAACAGCCGATTTTTCGGAGGCCTTATGTCCTACGCTACTTGTGACCATCTCAAGGAAGATGGCGTCTACTGTCAGTCTCCCGCCCTTCACGGCCACAACTTCTGTTACTTCCACCTCGGCATTCGCGCTCGCCGCGTGCAAATGGCCCGCGCCCGCAGGAGCGGCGAAAGCTGCCGCATCCAACTTCCCGTGCTCGATAACATGCATGCCGTGCTGTCCGCCCTTCAACAGGTGGGCGACGCCCTCGCCGACGACCGCATCGATCCCAAGCGTGCCGGCCTCATGCTCTACATGCTCCAACAGACCGCTACCGCCTTGAACACCACCCCGGAATGGAAAGGCGAGCGCCATGAAGTTGGGCTCGCCCAGCCGATGCGTGCCCTTGAAGTTCCCGACGTCGCCCAGCAATTCGATTTACCCAAGGGTGTCGACCTCAATCTTCCCCCTGAAGCCGCGCTCGACGCTGCCGACCAGCCGGCCGACCCGGCCGCGAAACCGAAGGAGCACGTCCGCTTCGCCCGCATGCCCGAACGCAAGGAAAATCAGTTTGACCAGTACTACCACATCCCTAAGAAGCTCGGCCGCGAGAGAACCCGGGATGAGTGGGACTACGAGAACGCCCGCATGTTGTTCGACATGGAGGCGGCGGCCGCGGACGACTCTGATGACGTCAAGACAACCGCGAATGTCGCCTGAGGACGGGAAAATGGCCGTGCAACTTCAATCGAATGACGAATTTGCGTTTAACTGTCTTTGTTATGAAGCTTTTGCACTCGATGTATGGCCTAACTCGCTGATTCCACGGACTTCGAGGGGGGAGGGGGTACCCATAAGCGCTAAGATAAGGATTGACGGGTTGTCCTCTTGAGGGGTAGTCTGGGGCATGGCTGAGATGGAAGACTGGCAGGTCTTGCTGGCCTTATTTCCCCCTGAGTGGCAGCAGTTGGGCAGGAGCAGCGGAGCGGTGAAGCGATTGCGCGGCTTCCCGTCGTTGGAAGCTTTGCTGCGCACGCTGCTGTTGCATGTGGGTTGCGGCTGGTCGCTGCGCGAAACGGCGGTACACGCTAAGTTAGCCGGCATTGCTGCAGTCTCGGATGTTACCTTGTTAAATCGTTTGCGGGACGCCGAGGACTGGCTGCGGCAGTTGTGCCAGCAATTGTGGAAAGACAACGGAGTGGATTTGCAGCCTAGTTTGTATGGGCGAAGCGTGCGACTGCTGGACGCCACGGTAGTCAAAGAACCGGGTAAGACAGGAAGCCAGTGGCGGATTCATTACAGCCTGCGCTTGCCCACGCTGGAGTGCGATTATTTCGATCTCACCGCTACCCGGGGGGTCGGCTCGGCGGAGCGATTTGGGCATTTTCGCTTTCAGGCCGGCGAGGTGGTGCTGGCCGATGCGGGCTATTGTCATCCAGTCGGAATCATCGGGGTGGTGCAGCAGCAGGCAGAGGTGTGCGTGCGCCTGAATCCTCACGCACTGCCGCTGTGGGATGAGCGGGGCAGGCCATTTTCATTACTGGAACCCTTGGCCGGATTGCGGCAGGCCGGGGAGTTAGCCGAGTGGCCGGTGTGGATTCATTCCGGCCAGGAAGAAGTGGCTGGACGGGTCTGTGCGATTCGCAAGAGCCAGGCGGCGATGGAGCGGGCGCAGCGCCGACTGAAGGAAAAGCAGCAACAGGGAAAGAGTGTGGGTCCCGAAACCCGGCAATACGCCCAGTATGTGCTGGTCTTCACCACTCTTCCGGCTTCGGCGGCCAGCACCGAACAAATCCTGGAGGCATATCGGCTGCGATGGCAAGTCGAGCTGACCTTCAAACGCATGAAGTCCATCGCACAGATTGGACATGTGCCAAAACACGATGACCAGAGTAGCCGCGCCTGGTTGTACGGGAAACTGTTCGTAGCCTTGCTGAGCCAGAAGCTGGCACGAGTGGGAAGCACGATTTCCCCCTGGGGCTACCTCCGAACGGAAGCCATGCCCTCCCAGCCAGTGGCGTGAATTTCAGTTCGCCTTCCATCAAGTCCTCGCCGCCATCACTCCGGCTTTGCCCTTGCAAGCGGTGATGCAACGTTGGAATCAGGTGGCTGCGGCCCTTAGCGAACCAAGTCGCAAACGGAGACCGCAGCTCGAATCCTTATCTTAGCGCTTATGGAGGGGGTACCCCCGGTCTTCATCATTTCGTTCTGCCGTATGGAAGCCAAAGAGTGTTATCTTGCAGAGACCAACCAGCAATTTGTTGTGCATGCAATCAGAGGAACGCGGTAATTCGCCGCTAAGCGCTGTCGTGTGCAGTTCGAGCGAGCTACCGTAAGAGGTTTCGATGCACCTTGCCCAATCCGTTCTCAGTACGGTGATAGAAGACCCCGTGAATTGGCGCGCCGATTGGGCTTGGGGCCTGCCTTTGATCGTATTGACAGTAATCATCCACGTCCTGGGTCTCGGCACAATCGGCGTGAGGGCCGTCGGCCTTTCTAACCGCATGACCGAACGCCGTCATCCCACGGTCGTGTTCGTCACCGTCGTCGGGGCCACCACCCTCCTGGCTACCTGCCTGCACGCGCTCGAGGCGGGCATCTGGGCCGGCGCTTACCGGCTGCTCGATGCGCTTCCCGACAACCGCTCGGCCATGCTGTATTCGCTAAATGCGATTACCAGCTACGGACATGCTGAGTTAGCGCTCAAGGACCACTGGCAGCTCTTGGGAGCGCTGGAAGCCCTGAACGGATGGCTCCTGTTCGGGCTCACCACCGCTTTTCTCTTTGGCACGATTGAGAAACTCCGCTCGCTGGGGGGCCTGCACAATCACCACTAGCTCGAGGCCGGGAACTCGAAGCCTGCGGTAAACTTAGATAGCCGCGGAGGGCGGTGAGCGGTTGTCCCATCCCCGCAGACTCCTGCCGTCATCCCATCTACTCCGGCAGTACGACCACCCTCCATTACCTGGATTTATTACTCCTTCATTCTTCGGCGTTCTTGCGATCTAGTTCTTCGTTACGGAAGTGCCTGTGGTTGGAATCCTCACAATTACGAAGTCGGGACGTGGAAACACACCACTACCAGAGCACGGCGCGTACGTTCCGTTTGTACATCCAAATCTACTAACCCAGTTGGTTGAAAGAGCGAAGTAATAGTAGCCATTAGACGGCGTCGATGATATGGTGCCGATACCGTAAGCGTCCTCAAAGTTTGTGGTTTGCGTGGTGATGTCCGCGTACGTGTGACCGATGCGGTAGGGACGATTACTGGCGCAACTGGTCAACTTGTCTTTGATGTAGCAAGCCGTTGGGACTGCAAGGATCTCGGCCTGGTATGGATGACTGACGACGTTAGTTGCGCCTGCCTGGCCGTCAAGTGTGCTGCTCCAGAAGGGCACATTGTCGCTGGCATTATCGTTGTGCCAGGATTGATGGCTGTCCATCAACGAGAATGCAGCTGTCGGCGCAATCAACTCAACCGCGTGGGGCGATGGGTTTGGTTCGTTTCCAGCACGTAAAAAGTATTCAAGGCCAGTTTGGATTCCTGTAGCACTTGAAGTTGCCCAGCTCTGGTAGCCCATCACGACGTGCCCCCCGCCATCGTTTGGATTTACCATTGGGCTAATAGTCGTGGTATTGACCTGCCAGACCCACCGACCGTTCCCTCCCGCGATGCAAGTTCCTGAGCAGGTTCCAGGTTCCGCACCGATTAATACGTAGGTCGTGTTGGGGGCGCCATTCTGCATTAAATAACTCTCGTGCGCATAGAAGGTCGTATTGCCATTCTGGGTTGTATTGCCGGAGGCTCCCCAATTCCCGCTAATGGTTTGCGCTTGTAAGTCCCACACCCGGCAGCCAGATGTGCGATCCCACACAACCTCGTATCGCCGATTTGACGTGTTACCGACCACGACAGAGAACGTCTGGTCATCCTTCGAGACTGTGATGACACCAGACGACTGCATGGTGAACCCTGGCGGAAGACAATTTGGAAGCGTAGAGAAATCGACAAGCACTTGTTTTGTCGGCGGCGTCACGGTGCTTGTGTAGTCGTACTGAAGAATCTGCGGAGGGTGCCCGGGCTGCACCATCGTGTAGCCGATGTAACTCTGCGTGTAGCTCCAGAACCACGAGTTGTTGCAACCTATCGAGTAGCCGGTGTTGTACATCTTGGTGAACGGCGTAGTCGTGAAGTGGGCCGTGTCGAAGATGTATGGAATGCACTGACCCTCTGAGGCGTCGGCCACCATGAACCTATTGTTGAGGTTGTTGAACATATTGTCGTAGCTCCCGCCTGAAGGGGTGGCTACGTACTGATGACAGGTTCCCGTGCCCATCGTATTGCAATCGGTCACGCGGAGATATTGCACTCCCATGCCGGAATTGATGTCCGATTCGCTCCAGATCGCCGGGGGAGTGGAGTTGTGGATTGAGGCATTGGCGTGCGCGGAGCACTCCGAAGCCAATCCTAAACAAGGTGGAGGACTTTGCTGTCCGATGATTGCTGTGCTTTGACTCAGGTTCAATACCTGCGCAGCCGAAATTACCGAGATTGCCAAAAAAAAACCGAGTACCAAAATCCGCATTCGTGTAACCCCTTTGTCGTCAGGTTGTTAGTCGTTAGTGGTGATGGCGTGCGATGGATATTCGCCGGCCTACGCCTCACTACGGCACTGCCGTCCAACGGCCGTTCCGCAGCCGTCTCTTTCACTCAATACCTTGATGAAACCGAGCACTCAAATTCAGAACTCAGTTCCAGCCGTTTGTAGTACCGCAAGTTATGCAAATGGTAGGGGCTACACTATCAGCCGGTCGCTGTATCGGTGAAAGACAAATCACCTCGTTCCTAACTTTAGTAACAATGAATTGAGATTACCAGTAACTTAAATGCGTTACTGTATGAAAGTAAAATGAGATTTCGAGGAGTGGCCAGGGGTGGCGTATGTCGAGCGGAGTGGACGCTTGTTGATCTTGGCTACCAAATTGAGGGCAACCCTTGATTACGCATCAAGGCGATAAGCTTCGCGGGTAGCCAGGACCAGCCGGAGCAATTTTTTGGCGTTGCTCCAGCAAGGGGGATATTTACCCCCGCCTCATCAGATCTGAAAAGCGGCCATCGGACCGAGATAGGAATAGCGCGGCACACGTTGCCCGCGTCTTCCTACCTACCCCGCCGCAAGTATAATCAATTCACTGCCGAGGGAGGCGGAATGTGCTGAATGGCTGTAAACTGGATCGCCCCGCACTCCTTACCATTCAGGCAACCATTCCAGAGAGTGGGTTCCATCGAGGTCATGCCCTGCCGCAACCAAGCGTTGAGAAGGCCGTTGAAATACATCGGAACCGCAGCGCCAGTTGTTTCAACCAGGGCGGGTAGGGCACCATCTACATATGTCGTGCCCGCGACAACCGCAGTACGCGCATACTTCAAATAGGCCAGTTCCCAGTAAGCTTGGTAGCCGTAGAAAGGCTGCGAACTATTAAACCCGGTCACAGGGCGATTCAGCGTGGAACTCGCCGTGTGAGATTGGATGCACCGCCAGTAAATTGCCTTTCCTCCAAATACTGTTGACTGCGCATCACTTACAACATCCCCGATGTTGTAGGTTCCGTGACTGCCGCTCCACGCTCCTTGCCACTGCGGGTCGCTTGTGTAGTAGTTTGCGGGAAGTATTCCGGCGGGAATGAGATATTCGGTGTCAAATAAGGGAACACTACGATTCGCTTCCACCAGAACAGGCGGCCGGCTCTGAATGGTTATGTCATTGACCGGGCCTGCATTTGCCGCCCAATTCGTACAACCTGAACAGATGGCCGCGGCGCCCGTATTCGTATTCACCACGGCGTTATTCGCCAGAGTACCAATGATGTGAGTCAGATTTTGAGGGCCGGAGATTTCGATGATAGGGTGGCCACCAGTCACCTGATAAAACAAGTTAGAGTCGATCGAATTGAAATAGTTGGTATAAGTACCAGACATTGCCTCGGCCGTGATCGCACCGTTTTCATCGAGATTCCCCGCCACGCTGTACGCCGAAGAACACGACGTATTGTTTTCTGCCGTGACGGATATGGTTCCGGCTGTAGCTGCGATATTGGTCATGTGGAATAACGAGTGCGAAGCAAGGCCATTCGCTCCACACAGAGCAACATTCCCGGTGAATTGGTACGTAGTCGCGCTGGCTGGCAGCTGTTGCCATGCGGTCGATGTAAACGTGTCGCCGCCATTGTTAGGGTTGAAAAGTGATCCACCCATTGCGCCATAGACATTGTTAATAAACTTCGCGGTGCTGGAACTAACGTCCGTCATTACGTGCTGCCACGAATGATTATGCAGACCTGCTGCCTGCAAAAAATTCTCCCGCCAGAACACGCTGTTGCTAGTTGCCTCCACAGGAACATTAGAAAGTTGGCCCGCGTCAGTCGTGGGGTTTGTGGTAACACCATTATGGTAAATAAATATCTGGTCAGCAATCCAGGCACCTACATTTTGGAAACCCGGATTCAATCCACCCGCCCCATTCAATGCGCCAGATGAGATAAACACATTCTGCACATTCCAGCGAGGATAAGTGATACTCCCGTAAGAAACTGAGCTGTCGAATGCCGCGTTGGTCAAGCTAAACGTGCCCGTTGCGGTGCTCTGACCTGTAAAGGTCAAGCAGGCCGCGCGACACTTTGAGAAGTTGACATTCGCCAACGACCAATTTTTGTTGCCCGAAGGGACGGCCGTTGTGGTCATTACGCCGGTATTCGTAAAGGTCGAATAAGAAATGCTCGTCGAGCAAAGCTGGTAGATGTTGCTGTTCCACCCGCCTTGAAAATTACTCATGTCGAGATAGGTAACAGTTCCGCATCCCGATTCGTTGTAACTGCCACCGTTGTTTCCTACAGTTCCACCCAGGCACGAGCCAGCGGAAGTACAGGCCGATGACTTTCGCTGGGACGAGTAGAAACTATCTCCCTGAAATGTGATGTGGCTGGTGGAAATTCCATTGATCGCCCACATTGCGTTCGACGTAGCCCCCGCCGTACTTTTCGTGCTAACTACGTAGGCTACGCTGCTAGGTGTGCTAGCCCACGAGGAGTCGTACTGAAGCGTTGAACCAGGATCGAAGATAAAGGTACCTTGCGACGAACCACTGGCAGACCATCCAATACTTCCAGCATAGATAAGGACAGACCCGTTGGTACCTCCGGCGCACCCTGCCGTACTTGTCTTGCCGCAAACGTGAATTCCACCCCCTCCGGTAGACGAGGTGAACGCTAACACGTTCGTCGTGGCTGAAGCCGGGCTATTTCCCACGGAGCACGTTTCATCTCCATTCGCCCCGCAGGTGATGGTGTACTTATCGGGAATTAATATTGTGTCACCACTATTGCCGGCATCAGTCTTGCACGGGATATTCGTATGGCAAGTCGCGGACCCGCTGAGGCCCCAAGTAGATGGGGCATTCCAATCACCGCTTTGAACCGCGGTAAAGGTAGCCGCACATGCGACCGAAGCAAAGAATATCAGGACCGCGGCGGATAGATATTTCATAGCGACCCCTGTACTGCCAGACCTATATAGCTAAAGTTAATCGGACTGGTAACGCTGTTGGCCGGGAAGGTGAACATCACGTACAAATCAGCTCCATCTGCACAGGTTGGAGTGAAGGTCCCAGCCGTGGAAACGTTTTGCAGAACTCCAGCCGGAGCAAGTGCGATAGGACTGATACCCGATGGAGAGAACGAAGGGTTGTCAGGTACTTGTCCTGCTCCGACGCACGCTACCGAGGGCTGCAACATGGCTGAGCCGGTGGCCGTCGCACTGCGGAAGGTCGCAGTCAGCGTGTAGGGTCCTGTATGTCCGGTGGGAACGCGCAGCTTCACCCAAAAAGTAACAGACGTGCTGCCAGCGGGTATCTGCCATTCCGGTGTGATGTTCGAGCCTGTACAAGGCACATAAGAGGGCGCGTTGACGGTCGGGAAATTTATTGGAGCGCTGGCGACTCCGGCTTGGCACACGCCCTGGTAAGAAAAGAGCCAGGTACGAGTCATTGGTCCTGCCTGGTTGTCGCACCCCGTACCGCCAGTTCCTCCGTAGACATAGCATTTATTGCCTGTTGGGGGTACAGCGGTCGGAACGCCGCTCCCTGCCGTGTTGTAGAGAAAGCCCGACGGGAGAGCAGCCAGCGTTGTACCGTTCACCGCAGTAACCACACCAGAGCTTGAAACATCACCAGTTCTCGGGACACTCAGATTCGCTCGCGCCGTGGCAGCGTTGGCCACATCGGAAAGATTATTGGCGGATTGCAGCACTCCTGTAATTTGGGCTGCCGTGTAGTCGCCCGCTTGCGGAAGGATCGCGCCTGTGCGCCCATTGAACGATGTCACCCCACTCATCGTTCCGCCGCCGGTGCCCAGCAAGCCGGTGGAGTCGATAAACACCGGCACGCCGGCGTTGGTTGTCGCTCCATTGATTCCAGCAATATAGGTGGCGTTCTGTTGTCCCTGACCAGTTCCCTGCGTTCCTATACGGATCGTGTTGCTTTCGGTGCATGGGTAAGTGCACCCTGGGTTTGCGAGATAGATGTTGCTGCTTCCCGTCGTGTTGTTACCGCCAGCCAGATTGCCGAAGAATGCGTTGCTACTCCCGGTGTTGTACAAGCCGGCGCTGTAACCAGTAAAGACGTTGCCCGCACCGGTCGTGTTCGTGTACCCGGTATTGAAGCCGGTGTAGACGTTGTTGCTTCCGGTTGTGTTGGATTGGCCGGCACCGGAACCGCTGAAGAGATTGGATATTCCACTTCCTGCCACATTATTGTTACCCGCACCCGACCCGATAAACACGTTCTGGTCGGATGGGCTCCCAATGCCCAGGAATGCGATTCCGGCGATCGAGAAGGCCTGATTCGTTGTTGTATTCGTTGCGTTGACCGTGCTGCCCTGAAGCATACCGCCTACGCTTCCGGTTCCATCAATGTTGAAGCTGGCACCAGTTTGCAAGGTAGTTCCGTTCTGGATGTAGTAGGGCGAGTTGGGGACCAGATTACCCGGAACACCTTGCGGGCCTTGGGGACCGGTCAGGCCAATAGGACCTTGCGGGCCTTGCGGGCCCTGTGCCCCGGCGGTGCCGGCCGGCCCTTGCGGACCGCTTGTGCCTTGTGCCCCGGTTGCACCAGCTGGTCCCTGCGGACCGCTTGCGCCTTGTGGCCCGGTTGCACCAGCTTGCCCTTGCGCTCCCTGCTGCGCCATCAGCGCCCAATTCGGGTTCTGATCGGGTGCGCCTTGGCCCGCCGCAATCGCTATCGTCGCTTCGTAGGTGGAACCGTTGTAGGTCACCACGTCATAGGCGTTGTAGTTGGTGCTGTTGTTGAAAGCATTCTGGAAGGTGAAGCCTTGTCCCTCTGCAGCCAGTAATTGCCAGAAGCTCGGGGAAATGTCCGGCTCCGCATTGACGTTGGTGGATAGAGCAACGTAGGACGATCCATTGTAAGCGACGGCGTCGATCGCGTTGTACGTGGCAGTGTTGTTCCAGGTTCCTCGCCAGTTGGTGGATCCGCCCGACGGCCCCTGCGGACCTTGCGGGCCAGTCAGGCCGATAGGGCCTTGCGGTCCTGTAGCGCCAGTCGTTCCCTGCGGTCCCTGAGCCCCGGTAGCTCCGGCTGGTCCTTGCGGACCGCTGGCGCCTGCCGGTCCGGTTGCACCGGCTGGTCCTTGCGCTCCCTGTTGCGCCATCAGCGCCCAATTCGGATTCTGATCGGGCGTGCCCCCGCCGGCCGCAATCGCCATGGTGGCCTCATATGTGGATCCACCGTAGGTCACGACGTCATAGGCGTTGTAGTTGGTGCTGTTGTTGAAGGCGCTCTTGAAGCTAAAGCCTTGTCCCTCTGCAGCCAGCAATTGCCAGAAGCTTGGGGAAATGTCCGGCTGCGCATTGACGTTGGTGGATAGAGCAACGTAGGACGATCCGTTGTAAGCGACGGCGTCGATCGCGTTGTATGTGGCAGTGTTGTTCCACGTTCCTCGCCAGTTGGTGGATCCGCCCGACGGCCCCTGCGGACCTTGCGGGCCGGTTAGGCCGGTAGGGCCTTGCGGTCCTGTAGCGCCAGTCGTTCCCTGCGCTCCCTGAGCTCCGGCAGCTCCTGTCGGTCCTTGCGGACCGCTTGCGCCTTGTGGCCCGGTTGCACCGGCAGTTCCTTGCGCTCCCTGCTGCGCCATCAGCGCCCAGTTCGAGTTCTGAACCGGCGTACCTTGGCCAGACGCAATCGCTACGGTCGCTTCGTAGGTGGAACCGTTGTAGGTCACCACGTCATACGCGTTGTAGTTGGTGCTGTTGCTGAAAGCATTCCGGAAGGCAAAGCCTTGTCCGTTCGTCCCGGCTGTGCCGGCTGTACCCTGCGGTCCCTGTGCGCCGGTAAGACCGATGGGACCTTGTGTACCCTGCGCTCCCTGAGCTCCGGCAGCTCCTGTCGGTCCTTGCGGACCGCTTGCGCCTTGTGGCCCGGTTGCACCGGCAGTTCCTTGCGCTCCCTGCTGCGCCATCAGCGCCCAGTTCGGGTTCTGAATCGGCGTACCTTGGCCGGCCGCAATCGCTACAGTCGCTTCGTAGGTGGAACCGTTGTAGGTCACCACATCGTAAGCGTTGTAGTTGGTGCTGTTGCTGAAAGCGTTCCGGAAGTTGAATCCCTGTCCGTTCGCCCCGGCCGCGCCGGCTGTGCCCTGCGGCCCTTGCGGACCGGTTAGACCGATGGGGCCTTGCGTACCCTGCGGGCCTTGTGCTCCGTTAGCCCCAGTCGGCCCCTGGGGACCGCTTGCGCCTTGTGGCCCAGTTGTGCCGGCTGGTCCTTGCGCTCCCTGCTGCGCCATCAGCGCCCAGTGCGAGTTCTGAACCGGCGTGCCCCCGCCAGCCGCGATCACGACCGTCGCTTCGTAGGTGGAACCGTTGTAGGTCACCACATCGTAAGCGTTGTAGTTGGTGCTGTTGCTGAAAGCGCTCCGGAAGTTGAAACCCTGCCCGTTCGCTCCGGCTGCGCCAGTCGCTCCTTGCGGCCCTTGTGCCCCCTGCGCGCCCGGAATTGCAATGTCCAACTCTGGCTGATGGCTATATGTGGTGGCTTCTTTGCTGTCAAACGAATACGACGCGCCCGAGGTTGTCGTCACCAGCGCTACGCCGTTATTAGCGACCGTGCCGTTTACCCACTGCTGGACCAGCGGAGTAATGTCAACCTCGACGAAATTCAGATAGCTACTACTGCCCAGCGACACCGGGCTGCCCACCACGCTACCGAGCGCCGGCTTGTTGTTCCACGTTAGGGTCTTTTCCGCCCACGCGGTATTGATCTGATACACGGAGAAGGTGCCCGTCACCGGCGCAGCCGGAGCACTGACAAACAGGCGCAGCACAGCCTTCTGCACCGTTGCGTTGCTCGGAATGCCGCTGAGATTGAAGCTGATGAACGTATATACGTTCGGCTGCAAAGCCAGTATGGTGTTTGTGCCGTAGTTGGTGGTGGGCGCGCCGCTAGCAACGTAAGTGTCGGCAGCAGGCGGAACTTGGGCGAGGACAATGCTGGAACATAGCAATGAACCGGCCAGCAGAAAGACGAAGCGGCGCATTTTAGCTCCTCCAACGAGGACTACTTCAAAATCCAGTCGAGCCTTATCTGATCGACTGCTTACGATTTCGGCCTGAAGTGACTAAATCGGCGCGCCGTTGTTTTATGCGCTCGCGCATACCGCCAGTTAACGATGGAATGCAAGTGAATGTAAATAGATAGGTAGTGGCGTAGGGTTACCACATATAGTGGAATGGAGTCCGCTATAGGTGGGTAGATAGTGGCAGAGTGTTGCCAGACATAACGGTAGTAGATATATCGACTAATATGGCCTATCAGTGGCCCTGCAATTATTCCTAAGAAAGCCTGAGCGCTCAGAGTACAGCAGGCTGCAGCAGCCGCTGGGATGGTTAGAGAGTGACATCCACGAAGCCAGTCGGCGGAAAAGCCGTTGGCCAGCGAGCTCCGACAGAGGTGGCAGCGTCGCGACGATGATTTCGTCATGTACCAGGTGATTATCACCGCCTAGAACGAGCAGTCTTCCGTGAATGATAGCCGCAGGGCTTCGCAAGACAGTATTGGGCACCGTTCGTGTGAAGCGGTTCAGCTTCTTGTTTGTGCTCTGCAATCAGATTTCCGCTCGCAGAAGCCGTAGACACATTTGAACCAGGCCGTGGCTCAAGTGACAGAGCACGACGTAGTCGCGCCCGCGGGGCGCGAGAATGGTCAAATACGATTGGACGGGCCCTTCTACTGGGAGGATGAGAGAGACCTCTGCGCAATGAACCCAACTGCCGGTCAGTGCTGGCAAGTAGACCCCCCCAGGTTGGGCTGTCGGTCGCAAAGCTGCTCGCCCTGCCGGAGCCAGCCCAGTTTCCACAGAATGTTGGCCGGAGAAAGGCGTAACTCGCGCTCCGTCGCATTGAGTTGCGAAGCCAACTTTTCAAGTTGTTCGCGCAGCTTGTGCTCAAACTTAAGGTCTTCGAGCGTTTTGGGCTCCCTAAAATAAACCTTGTTTGTTTTCAACGGCCGGGCGGAATCCGCCCGAGCCTTATGGAACACTTTCATCGCAAACACCGACTTATTCCTCCGGTTTGATCAAAACGCTGCCCCAATTCGACTCCAAAGACACTGTGGAAAGTCTCGGTGCTCGTGACCTCTAATCAGTGCCCCGAACACCGTAGACTCCATTCGTGCTTTCCGACCCATTCCAAACACTCTTCGCTCGAAGACAGCCCGGGCATCGGTGTCGATCGCATGCGAAGGAATTTAGGGCTTCTGAAGCAGCAAGTTGATGAGTAGCAGACCATGCAGTTGTCCGTAGCCGCGGCGAAGCTGATGCTCTGCCAGAGGCGTTCATCACAGACGCACCGGGTACGGCTTTCCCGTCGTCAGACTAGCAACAACCCAGTCCTCCGACTCCGCAGGAGAGTCGTCCGCCACGCCAGGAGCAGTCCCGCTATGTGGACCAAGGCCCTGGAATGGACTGTGTGCAACCAGTATGCAACCCCTCCGGTTGCCGCCCACAACGCTAGGTGCGGTAAACTGCTGTAAGCGCAGCATCTTACTAATCGCGGAGGGATGTGTGAGCGGTTGAAACAGGCGGTCTTGAAAACCGCTGTACTCGAAAGGGTACCGGGGGTTCGAATCCCTCTCCCTCCGCCATCTAGTCTCAAGTGCAGAGAAACTCTGCGGCTTTCCCCTGGAAATTGCCGAAAGCTCCCGCAATTCCACGAGTTTTGCCAGAAAACCGGACACAGAGAAAGTGTCCCGCCAGCGCTCTTGGCCGGAAGTAAGGCCCTTTTCGAAGAACGCTTTCCTGATGTTGTACGGAGCTGCTGTCGCGGGGATGCTGTTTGTCTGGCTGTTAATTCTCAGAACGCATCTGCGATTTCGTAGGGCCCTCACGCGCGAGCGATTGCTGCTCTTACCGATGCGTTTGCGAGCCCATCCCCTCTTTACTTTGGCAGGGATTCTATTCATCATCGCGATCGCCATTACAACCTTCTTCGTCGGCGGATTGCAATGGTCTGTTCCGGCATTCTCTGTTTTCCTGGTTTTGATCTCGCTTTTGTATCTGCGCATCAGGCGGCAAGGAACCTCCGGAGTGCGCGGAAATGCCTGAACCGATCGAAGAGACATATTCGGCGGTCCGAGGGCGATTTAACTGCGACTTGCACACGCTCTGCGGACGTCGGCGATGTGCAAAACGCGATCCGGATCGCTCCCAAATCACTTGCGGGCAAAATCGTGATCGATCTTGTAACTCACGTTGCCGAACAGTGACACTCTGCGTGATTTACGGCAAGGCCGCGATGAAATGCTCGACGAAGCGATGAACGTCGCGGTAGGTGTTGTAGAGCGGCACGGGCGCTACGCGGAGTATGTCGGGCTCGCGCCAGTCACACACGGCTCCGCGCCCAATCAACCGGTCACAAATGGATCGTCCGCCGTGGTGTATTCGAATGGAAAGCTGCGCTCCGCGGCGCTCGGGTTCGCGCGGGGTGAGCACAGTAAAGTCTCCCTTCGTATGCTGATCGAGCAGAAACTCGAGATAGCCGGTCAACGACTCACTTTTCTCACGAAGCGGTTGCATACCCGCCGCGGCGAATATTTCCAGAGAAGCTCGCAACGGCGCCATTGACATAATCGACGGGTTGCTCAACTGCCATCCCTCGGCTCCGGGCATGGGGTGGAAGTTTGGCCCCATGAGAAACCGGCTCTCTTGGTCGTGTCCCCACCATCCGGCGAAGCGCGGCAGATCGAAGGCCTGTGCGTGACGTTCGTGAACGAAGCATCCTCCCACGCATCCGGGACCACCGTCGAGGTACTTGTAGTTGCACCAGACGGCGAAGTCGACGTCCCAGTCGTGCATTCGAAGGGGCACATTTCCTGCCGCATGAGCCAGGTCGAATCCGACAACGCAGCCCTGCGCGTGTCCCGCTCGTGTGATTGCTTCCATATCAAAGAGCTGGCCCGTGGCGTAATTCACTCCGCCCAGTAGGACCAGCGCAATTGCAGAACCTTCGCGTTCCAGCAGCGCGTCGATGTCTTTCGGACGGATGATCGCCTCACCCGGGCGAGGTGTGAGCTCGATCAGCGAGGTTGCCGGATCGAGACCATGAAAACGAAGCTGCGATGCGAAGGCGTACTGATCGGAAGGAAAGGCCCCGGCCTCGACCACGAGCTTATGGCGCTGCGACGTGGGCAGGTAGAACGACACCATCATCAAGTGGAGGTTCACCGTGAGTGAATTCATCAGCACCACTTCGACTGGCTTCGCGCCGACGACTTCAGCCATGTTCAGGGTAAGCAGGCGATGGTAAGGCATCCAGGGATCAGGACCGTGAAAATGGGCTTCCACTCCGAGCTTTGCCCAAGCTTCAAGTTCCTGCTCGATGTATGCGCGTGCACTCTTCGGCTGAAGTCCGAGCGAATGTCCGCAGAAGTAGACCGAGGGCCTGCCGTCAGGTCCGGGCGGAATGTGGAACTGCTGCCTAAACTCGGCCAATGGATCGCGCGCATCCATCTCGACAGCAAAGCCGGCGGAAGTGTCGAACATAGTCGTTCCCATCTACATTCCTTGTAGGGGTGTCAGTCGCTGCTGCACCAGCGTATCGGCCTTCGCCCAGTCGATGTCTTCCAATCGCTGCACCGCGTCGCAAAGCTCACCCAGCATGCGGTCTTGAACGGCTCCCCGCTGGGCCGCGATAGAGTAGGGCGTCCGATGAAACGTCACCATCGCATACTTAGGCACAAAGCGGTCGGGATATTTCTTCTCGAGTTCAAGCTCCACTTTCTTCCTGAACAGGAACCGTGGGTCGGCTACGCGGTCGCGCATCTCGACGAAGTTCTCAATAGCAAGGTCGGCAATGGCATCGGTATCGGCCTTCCGCGATTTCTCAAATGCGGAGAAGAGCCAAGACCAATCTGGGCCGTAGAGATCCAGTAGCTCAAGGAAGTAGGTGCAGTCCTCGAAGGCGCAGTTCATGCCTTGACCAAAGAAAGGAACGATTGCGTGGGCCGCGTCGCCCAGCAACAATGCTTTGCCATCCACGTACCAGGGCGAGCATTTGATGGTCACCATCGCGCCGGTTGGATTCCCGAAATAATTTTCGATCAGGTTCGGCATGCACCGAAGTGCGTCGGGAAACTGGGTTTCGAAGAACGACAGTATTTTCGCTTCGGTATCGAGCGCTTCGAAACTGATGTCTCCACTTTCGAACGGAAGGAACAGAATGCATCCGAAGGTACCGTCGATATTCGGCAGCGCTATCAGCATAAACGTACCGCGGGGCCAGATATGTAATGCATGCGTTTCGAGAACGTGCCGGCCGTCGGTCCCCGCGGGAATGGTCAGCTCTTTGTAACCATAGTCGAGATACTGCTGGGAGAAGTTGAAGCGCGGTAGCTTGTACATCTCGGTACGAACCGCAGAGGCCGCGCCATCGGTTCCGATCACGATCCCGGAATCGACCACGGATTCGGCACCGGTGTCCTCATTCCGTAGTTGAACTGCGCCGCATCGGAGATCAAAGCCGGTGCAGCGTTCATGAAAGCGAATCGTGACGCCGGCTTCCTCAGCGGCATTCATTAGCGCGATGTTCAGCTCGGCGCGCGACACCGAGTTGATGAACTCGGTCTCGTCCTTGCCATAGGGCATGAACGTCAAGTCGCCAGCGATAGAGTGCATCATGCGTCCGCGCATAGGGATGAGGATGTTCGCAATTTTGTCCCACACACCCGCCGCACGCAACGCGTGGATGCCGCGCGTGGAAAGTGCCAGGTTGATCGAGCGCCCGGCCCTGATTCGCACCCGGCGCATGTCGGGCCTACGCTCATAAAGCTGAACGGGGAATCGGCGCTGCGCGAGAGATATGGCAAGCAAGGGACCGGTCAGTCCTGAGCCAACCAGGGTAATGTTGTCGCGGTCAGATTTCATGCGACGGTGGGATTCGACTCGGGCTGGTGAAGCATGGTGCGCGCTTCCCAGAGTTCCGGGAAGAGGCGCTTGCCGAGCGTCGTGCGCAAGTAGGAAGTTCCCTCACTGCCGCCAGTGCCACGCCGTGCGCCGATGATGCGCTCGACCACCTGAATGTGGCGCAGTCGCCACGCGACCATCAGCTCGTCAAACTCGGTAAGGCGCTCGCAGAGGTCAATCCAGTCCCGGAAGTGATGCTCGTCTTCGTAGACGTTGCGCACCGCCTCGGCACGCTGCTGAAAGCGATCCTGGTCCGTGGGATTACCCGGTATTTCGAGCATCTTGCCGATGGTGGCAAGCGCGTCGAAAAAGACATCATGCAGTGAGGGCGAGTGTAGCCTTCGGTCCAAGCGGGCGTAGGCTTCGGGTTCATCCGCATGCTGACGGAGAAGCTTCTCGTCCTTCAAGCCGCAGAGGAATTCGATTTCGCGGAACTGCTCTGACTGGAATCCGCTGGCTGGCTCCAGCTTTCCGCGGAAAGCCATGAAATGAGTCGGCAACATGGTTTCGAGAATCGTGAACTGTGTCACCAGGACCCGCATGATCTCGGTACAGCGGCGCAGGAGGCGTGCTGCCTCGTAGACCTGATCGCGCCATTGCCGCGAAGCCACCTGCGCGAGGCTCTCGACCACCGCGTCGAGATCGTGCAGCAGCTCCTTAAACCACAATTCATAGGTCTGGTGAGTGATGATGAACAGCAACTCGTCATGGGTCGGTGGCGACGAGAGCTGGTTCTGTAACTTCAGCAAATCTGGAACACGCAAGTACGAATCGTAATTCAGTAGAGGCTCGGAAGAGCGTTGCGTGCTGCTGGTAGCTCGGTCGGCCGATGTGCCGAAAAGACAACCCGCGGTTACCGCAGGTTCTTGTCGAGCAGACTCATTTTTTGTCTGGACCATGAGCTCTAGTCCAAAGAATGCAGCAGCGTTGCCGCTAAGCATTCGCTGCTTCGCTTCTGAGGAGAATTGGCTGGCTCGGATTAGCGCACCAATATGTTCTTCACCTAAAGGATAAGGATAGTCAGAGCCAAGCATGACGTGGTCTCCGCCCATGACATCGACCAGGAGCTTCAGCGAGCGCTGGTCAAAGATGGCTGAATCGACGTAAAAGCGATCCAGATATTGCACCGGCTGGAGCTCCGCGCCTCCGCGAGCCAGCGGCTGATGTTCCCAGGCATTCTGCATTCGGCCGAGCAGATAGGCGAAGCTTCCACCGCCGTGAGCGAAACATATCCGTAGTGTCTTCGGCAGGCGATCGAAGGCGCCGCTAAGGACGAGTGCCGACATTGCGAGCTGCGTCTCCGCCGGCATGGCGACGGTCCACGGCATCATGTACTTGGGCATGCGATCCTGCGCCATCATGTCCCAGGGATGTACCAGCACAGGAGCACCGACGTCAGCACAATGGTGCAAGAAAGTGATAATGCCGGGATCGTCGAGGTTCTTTGGGCCAACGTGGTTCCCAATCTGGACGCCGATGTGACCGGCCTTCATGCATCGGCTCACTTCTGCGCATGAGGCATCGATGTCTTGCAAAGGCACCTGACAAAGCGGCTTAAGGCGGCCATTTGCGTGACTGCACACTCCCAGCGCGGCATCGTTGAAGATGCGCGCAACTTCCAGCGCGTGCTCCGCAGGCCGGTTGTACGAAAACAGCACGGGCGTTGCAGAGATCACCTGCAAGTCGACTCCCTGCCGGTCAAGCTCCTCGAGCCGGAGTATCGGATCCCAGCACACTTGCGTAATGCGACGGAACTCGCGGTTCCCCAGCATGATCATCGCTTCGCCGGCGCCGAGCGTCTTCATCCATGGCCAGTCGGGTGAGCCGAACCGAGACGCGAAGTCGGGCCATGATTCCGGGAAGAAGTGCGCGTGGATGTCGATGGTCTGCATGCTTATGCTCTTCCGGGGTGAACGGTGCCGCAATTCCTGCAACGGCGCGCTTCCTCGCTACCATAGAACTTCTCGAAGATGGGAGGGAGATCGCGGACAATGCTCTTGAGCTTCACCTCCGCTCGATGCACTAGGTTGTGGCAGTTGGGACAATACCACTCGAAGGCGTCCAGCGAATCCTCCGGTCTCGGCATCTCGATCACAAGTCCGATGGTGTCGGCCTGACGCTGCGGCGAGTGGCGCATGTGTTTGGGAAGAAGAAAAACTTCGCCCTCTTTGATCGGTATGTCCTTTGGAGGTTTGCCCGGCTCTTCAATGATACGCAGAACGATGTCACCCTTCAGCTGATAGAAAAACTCTTCCGTCGGATCGTCATGATAGTCGCGGCGCTGGTTGGGGCCGCCGACGACCGTGACCATAAACTCGCCGTCTTCCCAGACCTGTGCGTTGCCGACCGGAGGCTTCAACTTGTCGCGGTTGTCGTTGATCCAGCCTTGCAGGTTGAAGGCCTTTAAGGAAGTGATGGACGCCATCCTTACTCCTCTTTTTCGACCGTATCTTTCGCGGTGGGCTTGTAGGCGACCGCTTTCATTTCAATCAACAGGTGCGGATGCGGTAACTGGTGCACAGCGACCGTGGTTCGCGCCGGCCCCTGATGATCGAAGTATTCGCCATAAACTTCGTTGTATCCCGCGAAGTCATTCATGTTGACGAGAAACGTTGATATCTCCGCGATATCGCTCAAATCCGCGCCGGCGCTGGCCAGAATGTCGCGCACATTCTCGATCACCGCGTGGGTTTGCGTGCGGATGTCGAGGTGAGTAGTGCCAAGCTCGTCCACGTCGGCTCCAGCGATGGAATTGTCAGGGCGGCGGGCACTCGTCCCCGAGACGAACAGGAAGTCCCCGGCGCGCTTAATGTGAGGAAACCGGCCGCGGGGCGTCGCTTTGCCCTCCACCACCCTCGCTTTCATTACGCTGCCCGGTTGCGTCATATGTCCCACAATGTCAGAGTCGAATGCAAATGTTGTTCAGCTCGGAATAGAAATTCAGCGAATGCATGCCGCCTTCACGGCCGATACCGGAAAGCCCCGCTCCTCCGAACGGCGTGCGCAGGTCACGCAGGAACCAGCAATTCACCCAGGTGATCCCAGTTTTCATCTGGCGCGCCACACTATGCGCCCGCTTCAAGTCGCTGGTCCAGATCGAGGATGCCAGACCGTACTCAGTGTCATTGACCATGGCAACGGCTTCTTCCTCCGAGTCGAACGGAGCGACATGACACACCGGCCCGAAAATCTCTTCCTTAACACAACTGGACGACTCAGGCAGGCCTGTCATGATGGTTGGCTGCACGTAAAAGCCGTTGTCTCGGGCATCGCCAAACACCGGAACTCCGCCGCCGGTCACAATGTTGGCGCCCAACTCTCGCGCCTTGCGGAAGTACGATAGCACCTTTTCCCGGTGAGCGGCGGAGATGAGCGGGCCGAGGTTGGTCGCGGCATCTGCGGGCCAGCCAACGCAGAGACTCTCGGCTTTCTGCTTCATGGCAGAAACGAACCAGTCGAAAATTGGCCGCTCGACATAAACTCTTTCCGCGCAAAGGCAGACCTGACCCGTGTTCAGGAACACGGCGTCGCTCATCTGCTGAACAGTTTCGTCGCGCTCGCAGTCGGCGAATATGATAGCCGCATTCTTGCCGCCAAGTTCAAACGAGACAGGTTTCACGCCTGAAGCACACACTTTCATGATGGCAACACCGGTGCGCGACTCGCCAGTGAACGTGACGGCGTTGATTTCCGGATGGCTCACCAGATATTCACCAGTCGAACCCTCCCCAAATCCATGCACGAGGTTGAAGACGCCGCTCGGCACGCCGGCATCGCGCATCACTTCAGCCAACAAGGTGGCGCTGGCGGGAGTCTCCTCCGACGGCTTCACCACAACGGCGTTGCCGCAGGCTAGCGCTGGTGCGACCTTCCACGTCAATAGCAAGAGTGGAAGGTTCCACGGCGTGACGATACCGACGACGCCAACCGGCTTGCGTACGGCATAATTCAGCGCGTGTTTGCCATCCGGGGTTTCGGTCTCGAATGCTTCCAGTGGGGCGGTCTTTATTAGATCAGCAAAAACCCTGAAGTTTGCGGCGGCACGCGGTACGTCAAGGCGCGACGCTAGCGCGACGGGCTTTCCCGTGTCAGCCGATTCTGCCTGCACAAACTCTTCGAAACGTGCCTCGATGCCGTCAGCGATCTTGTAAAGGAGAGCTGCGCGTTGCCGAATTCCGGACCTTCCCCACTCACCGCGCAGTGCTCGGCGGGCGGCGTTGACAGCGGCATCGACAATGGCGGGGCCCGCTTCCGACACGCGCGCGATAACCGTTCCGTCTGCGGGATTCAAATCGTCGAAGAAACCGTCGCCGCGCACAAACTCTCCGCCCACGAAGTTGCGAAGCTCCGGGACGACGGCGGCGCTGGCTGCCGCGGCCCGCGGCGTTACTCTGTCTTCAACCGACATAGGCACTTCGCATTCTACCGCTTTGTGAGGCCCGTATTCGGAGCCGCGTTTACCGGGTCAATGCTCCGCTGGCACTCGGGTCCCATTGCCTCCGCAGGGTCTATGCTGCGGAGAACCGGCAACCCATAATGCCAGGATCATGCAGAACTCCTTGGTAAAAGCCGTACACGGCAAGACGGCTGCAATCAACCCTGCTCACGGAGGGTTGAGTACGCTATGTTCATCCTTGCTGATGATTTTCGTAACCCATTTGTATTTCCGGTGTGTGCACGCCCAGCAAGAAGGTGCTTCGGATGTGGGTTATCCCACCCGCCATATATTGCTTAGTGAAAGTTGTTGAGGCTTCTTGTTCGGGTCGATGCATAGGGCAACGGTCGTAAGAGAAGAGCAATTCGCTGATAAACAGCTTTAGATTCCCTGATACCCTCCTAGCAATTCCCTGTTCGATCAAAGCAAAAACTTCTCTGTAACAGCAGAAGCCTCGCAAAATGAGGCGCTTAGGGCCACTAGCGCCTGGAATAAGCACGCCAAAACTCAAGAAATTCCCTGTATTTTTCCCTGTTAGCAGGGAATTAGACCGGAGAGCGGTTCGCAGCAGACTGCCTCCTCCGCCAGCAAGTCTCAATTGCCGGGAAACTTTGCGGATTCCGCAGGAGGCCGGGAAGGTGGCAGTCCTGTCTAAGAACGATACCGAACTCGCGATCGTGGATGCTGCCGGAAAAGGACTGCAAACTGGCGGACCGCAACGGATGCTGGAAGCGATGCTAGCTGCGGAAAAAGCGGTGTACGCCGGCGGACGTATTAGTGCATTTCGTCTGGCTGAAACCAGCTCGCTCATGGGTAACCGGCGGGAGGCGCTTAGTTATTTACAGGTTTCGCATGAGCGGCGCGAGTCGGCCCTTACTGAGCTGCTCGTCGATCCCCCGTTCGTGAGTTTGCGCGATGACCCGTCTTACCGCGAACTGATCACGCAGCTCGGCCTGCCACAACTCGCTAGTTCCTAGGTCGATCGACAGACGAGCGGGCGGGGTTCGCCATAGGCGCAACATCACCTAGGTTGGAGTCCCGGCCAACGGGAGCCACACCTGAAAGCGCGTGTCACCGGGGCTGGAATTGACCTCAATATTCCCACGGTGCTTCTTCACAATTCGCTGGACAGTGTCAAGGCCGAGACCCGTTCCTTCCCCCACTCCTTTGGTGGTGAAGAAAGGCTCGAAGATGTGGGGCTGCACCTCATCGGAAATTCCAGGACCGTTGTCGCCAATCACTACTACGGCACAACCGTCATCGCGGTAGGTCCGAACGCGAAGCTCGCCTTTGCCGTGCATGGCGTCAATCGCGTTGTCGATGAGGTTGGTCCAAACCTGATTGAGTTCGCTGCCAAACGAATTCACCAGTAGAGGATCGGGCTGGTAATCGCGCCGTACCACCACTCCTTGTTTCAACTTGTGATTCATGATGGTAAGCGTGGTTTCCAGGCTCTTTACGACATCCACGTTCTGCACCGGCGCCTGGTCCATGTGGGTGTATTCCTTGATGGCGCCGACTAAATCCGATATTCGCGATGTGCTGCTCTCAATTTCGTGTACCAGACTCGCGATCTCTTCCGAAACAGCGATCCTGACCAGAGCGGCTCGAGCGGTCTCCCCGTCAAGGGTTGCGAACAAGGATTCGACTACCTCAGGCTTGATGTTTCGCCGCGCCAGGCCCGCTGCCAAAAGCCACAAGTCGGCCTGCCCATGACTGCGCAACAGAGAATCAATCTGGTCTTCCAGGTCGCTGATGGTAAGCGCATCCGGCGGAACGACATCCTGCTGCGTGAACAGAGCTTCCAGTCGTTCGATCTCTGACTTCTGCGCGGGCGTCAGATCGCGTCTTCCCAGTTCGAGGCTCGCATTCTTGATTTTCTTCAGCAGGTCGCGCAATTGGCTGGCAGCACGTTTCGCCGCGGAGGCCGGGTTGTTAAGTTCGTGCGCGAGTCCTGCCGAAAGCTTTCCCAAAGAGGCCAAACGATCGCGCTGTTGTTCGAGACGGGTGGTTTCGCGGATCCGGTCGGACATCAGGCCTACGAGACGCTGGGTGAGTTCCGGCATTTTCTGCACGAGGTCAGGAAATTTCGACGCGGGAAACCGCAGGGCCCGGGTGTCGGTCACAGCCCGCCCGTTCACGCCAAATTGCTTCATCCTTGAAAACGGAAGCACTCCGGTAACGTCGCCGGCCTCAACATCAAACACAAAAGTCTCCCCGCCACGCTCGCCCCGCCATTGAACCTGCCCTTCAAGAATCACAAACATCGCGTCGGCGGGGGCGCCTTGGCGTGAGTAAACCTCACCCGCCTTGAGAGTCATCTCTTGCGATTGACTGATGAACCAGTCGAGCTGATCGCCCGGCAAATTAGCGAACACCGGGAGGCGCAGTAGTTCAGATTTGTCTACCATTTACACCTTGCTCAAATATTGATGGATGAACTGCACAGCCACCGACCCTTCGCCGACTCCGGAAGCTACTCGTTTTATGGAACCGTGGCGCACATCGCCCACTGCAAAGATACCGGGGACGTTGGTTTCAAGCAGAAACGGATCACGATCGAGCGTCCAGCCTTTCGGGTGTTGTCCGTCTCGAACAAGGTCAGGCCCCGTCAATAGGAATCCGCGTTCGTCTCGCTCGACCAGACCAGCCAGCCAATCTGTGCGCGGCAACGCTCCAATGAAAATAAACATCGCATTCGCCGGAACGCGTTCCGTCTTGCCGGTATCGGAACACAGTACCGAAATCTCTTCCAGATGGGTTTCACCATGTGCCTCGACCACGCCGGCATGCGTCCACAGTTGTATGTTGGGCGTTTCTTGAACTTGGTCGATCAAGTATTTCGACATAGTGCTGGAAAGGGACTCCCCACGCACAAGAATAATCACGCGCTCCGCGAATTTTGCGAAGTTCATGGCCGCTTGACCTGCTGAATTCGCGCCGCCGACTACATAAACGATCTCACCCTTGCAGGACAAGGCCTCTGTAGCTCCGCCGCCGTAGTAAATCCCGGCACCCTGCAATCGATCGATGCCCGGAGCGTCGAGGCGTCGCCACTGTACTCCGGTCGCAATCATCAGCGCATGGCATGAAATCTCGTTCCCATCCGCCAACTTGACGATTCGGTATGGTCCCTCCGCACGGACGCCAACAGCTTCCTGCGACAGAATTTCGACACCGAAACGTTGGGCCTGCACGACTGCCCGCCGGGCCAGATCGGCGCCACTGAGCCCAGTCGGAAACCCAAGATAGTTCTCGATGCGGGAGCTCATACCCGCCTGACCACCCGGCGCTTCTCGCTCAATCATTACTGTGTGTAGGCCTTCGGAGGCTCCGTAAACGGCGGCGGCCAAACCTGCCGGACCGCCACCTACAATTGCCAAATCGTAGAAGCTAGTTTCGGCCCTGGTGCGCAGCCCGACCTTCTGTGCGACATCGGCGGGGACACCTTCAAGCAGCTTGGTACCGTCAGGGAACAGCACCACCGGCAGTTCGGCTGCCTCCGGACCCAAAGCCTCCAAGAGGCGCTTAGTTTCTGGATCGTTCGCAGAAACCTCAACGTCCGTCCACTGATACGGCACGTGGTTGCGGGCGAGAAAGTCCCGCAGCTCGTAGGAGCGGGGCGACCAGCGAGTGCCCAGCACACGAATTCCTTCAAATGTTGGACGAAAGGAAGCCTGCCAGTCATCAAGCAAGTCGTCCAATTGCGGATACAAATGCTCCGCAGGAGGGTCCCACGGCTTCAAGAAGAAATAGTTAATACTGGCCTGATTGATGGCGCTGATCGCGGCATTCGTATCAGCATACGCTGTGAGCAACGCTCGTTTCGCACTGGGGAAGATCCCCATCGCCTGCTGCAAGAATTCCACGCCGTCCATGCGCGGCATCCGCTGGTCCGCCAGCAGTAACGCTACGCTGTCATTCCGCACTTTCAACTGTTTGAGAAGATTGAGTGCGCCCTCGGGCGAATCGCTTCCAATCACTCGATACTCAGCGCCGTATTGCGAACGAAGATCGCGTTCTATCGCGCGCAGGACATCGGAATCGTCATCCACGCTTAGTAATATTGGCTTGGCCATGCTAACTCTCGGTTTTGGAAGAAGAGATAATTGCGCATGCTTACGTTCTCTCGTTGACTTGGTTAGATAGCGAAAATCCCATTCGGTCGCGCAATTCCTCGCGACACATCGGGTCAAGGTCAATTGAGGTGGACTTTGCGTAGCAATTGCGCAAAGCGCGGGTCACCCCGAATGGCGTCGTAGGCGCGGTCGATGTTGAGATAGACCAGGGCGGAGGAGCGATCCTCGACCGCTCGATTCAACCACTGGAAAGCGTGATCCGAGTCTCCCAGCGCACTGTAGACTGCGGCGACCTCCACCGGAGGAATGTATCGCTGCCCGGAGAGCTGTTGCTGGCGATCGACAATGGTAATGGCCTTGTCGTTCTGTCGCGCTGCCGCGTAAGCTCGCGCCAGATAGGCCTCCGCCACCGGGTCGTCGTGGGACAACTGGACGCCGCGCTGAAACTCAGCAACAGCGTCGTCATTCTGGCCTTTGTACAGGTATGCCATTCCCAGCACCCGATGCGCGAGAAGAAAGTCGGGATCCATGTCGAGCGCTTTTCGACAACTCTGGATGGCATTGTCGTAGTCGCGCATCATCAGGTACGTCCAGCCGATGTGCTCGTTCATCACCGTATCGGAAGGAGAAAGTTCCAATGCACGCCGGGCTTCCGCCAGCGACTCATTCTGCCGACCACGTGCCATAAGCAGGTGCGAATACCAGTGGTGGGCATTGTCGTAGCCCGGATTGAGAGCAATGGCGCGCTCAAACTCATGCTGGGCGGCGTTCCAGTCCCAGTCGTAGGTGAACTTGAGATAGGCGAGCGAAGTATGCGCTTCCGCCAGCGAGTCGTCGATAGCCAGCGCTTGCTGCGCCGCTGCCTCGGCCTTCGGCATCGCCTCTTTGGGCGGCAGAATGCTGTAACCATAAGAACCTGCGAGGGTGTAGGAGTCTGCCAACCCAGCGTAAGCCAGCGCATAGTTGGGATCGGCTTGAATCGCCTGCTGAAAATATTCCAGACTCTTCCTGACACCATCGGCAGTACGCTTGTTCCAGAAGAACCGGCCGCGCATGTAGAGCTGGTAAGCATCACTGTTGGCGGTGAAAGGACGCGACAACCTCCGCTGCTCGTCGCCGCTCAGGTTAGGGATGAGCGCGCTCGCGACCTTTTGCGAAATCGAATCTTCCACGGCAAACATGTCGGTGATGTTCTCGTCGAATTCGCTACCCCACAATAGCTCGCCGTCCGCTACCCGCAGAAGTCTTACGGTCACGCGGGTGCGATTTCCGGAACGTTGAATGCTTCCCTCCAGCACATTATCGACGGCGAGTTGCCGGCCTGCAGCAAGCGGATCATCGGCATTCGCATACTTTCGAACTGCACCTACGGGGCGAACCACGATCCGTTGAACACTGCCGAGGCGGGTGATGAGAGCGTCCGCCATGCCCAATCCAAGATATTCGTCCTGCGGAGCGGCACCGAGAGGCCTGAACGGCAGAATAGCCATAGATCGATTGGAGGCGCTAACCACGGTGGGCTTCGACTTCAGGCGTGCCCAGAAGAATATACCTACTCCAAGCAGAACTAAGACAGCTACCGATGTCAGCGCAATTCTGGCCCAAGATTGCCAGAAGCCTCCTGATTCCGCTGCTACTACGGACTTTTCCACCTCTGGCTGAACGACAGGAGTCGCTACGGCAGCTACGCTCGTCGTCCCCACCAACATGCCGGTGTCGGCCGAAACCGTCGCCAGGTCGGCAGCATCCTCCGCCTCATCCTTTATAGAGCGCGTAGCGTCGTCGCTGGGCCCCAGCTCGTCCGCCTCATCGCATTCCTCGACCGTCGCCTGGAAGCGGTAGCCCTTTCGTGGCACTGTTGCGATGTAGGACTGGCCGTCCTCGCTTTCCCCCAACAACTTGCGCAGTAAGGAGATATTGACTGTGAGATTGGTTTCCTCGACGAAGCTGTCAGGCCAGACGACCTGCATCAACTCTTCGCGCTTAACCAGGTGACCGGTGTTTTTTACCAAGTAGAGCAGAATTTCGAAGGCTTTCGGAGCCAAAGACAGGGCGGTTTCTTCATGCAGCAGCAGGTGTTCGGTTGGATATAACCGGAAGTTCCCAAAGCGCAAGCACTTTCGGTTCAGAGGCATACATCAACCTGGGTCACTCCAACGAAAGCCCAACATTTTTCTAACAACTTCCAAAGGACAGGCACCATGGATTGAGGTTACCGTCCACTCACTGCAGGTCGAAGTGGGCCAAGAGCCAGATAAGGGGCACCGACAAGTGACGTTATTGTAGCTCACCCGGATTGGAATCGAACCGCCGAGCCAATGCCCGGCAACGATGCTGCAGGTTGCTAACGAGAAAACACCTAACCACCAAGGTTCCTGGCACATGCCAAGGGCTTCACCAACAGTCATCTCAATCCCATGTGGGATGACCGAGTTTCAGGAGGAAAATTCAATGTCGGTACGAAAAACCATTTTTGTCACCGTTGCGGCTGTCGCACTTGCCATCTCGGCATCGCCGGTGTGGGCGCAGTACACCTTCCACTCGTTCGACGGACCCAACAGTTCCGCCGGCACCACCGCCAACGGAATCAATAACAACGGCCAGATCGTCGGCTTCAGCGTCGACAACGCCGACAACGTCACCAACTGGTGGCGGAACCCGAACCGGACGTTCAACATCCTGAATACCCCGGCAGGCTCCTTCGCCAACGGGATCAATACGACTCCCACGGTGGTGGGCCAAAACGGCTCAACCGCATTCAGCTACACGACCGGCACCGTTACCAACCTACCGAGTGTGAACGGCACCACTACCTCGCAGGTCGCCTTCGGAATCAACGACGCAGGCTGGATTGTAGGACAATACACCGACAGCAATACCGGTACCTCTCCCGGCTTTGTGTACAGCGGCGGCAGCTACACGACCCTCAATCCGGTCCTGAATGCCACTAACACGTTTGCCCAAGGCATCAACAACCACGGGCTGGTGGCCGGTTTCTACAGCACGGACGGAGACGCTACGTCGCACGGATTTTTTTACAACACGTCGACCACGGCCTTTACTTTCGCACCCGACCCTAATGTTCCAAACTTCGTGTTCTCGCAGATCCTTGGAATTAACGATCACGATATTGCGGTTGGGTATTACGGAGACACCAGCACCAGCCAGTTCGGGTTCATCTACAACCTGCTCACTCAGAGCTACACGATTCTGAGTGATCCGAACGCAGCCGACATCGATGGCGTCATGATCACCCAGATCACGGGTATTGACAACGCCGGCGAAATCACCGGGTTCTACATCGGCTCAGATGGTTTGTCGCATGGGTTCTATGCTAGTCCCGTACCGGAACCGTCGAGCTTGTTCCTGATGGGTAGCGGAGCGCTCGGCTTGCTGGGCGTCATCCGTCGCAAGTTGTTGGCGTAACGGAATCACCTCGCGGGCGAGGAGCCGCCTCTTGAGGCGGCTTTTCGCCACTCTCTATTCGCGCTGACCGCCCTTCAGGAAGGTTCCTTCCTGCAGTTCCGTGAATGCCTGCTCGAAGCTGCTCCTGCGTGTTCATCACGATCGGACCATACCAGGCGACGGGCTCCTCGAGCGGCTTGCCGGAGACCAACAAGAAATCGAATTCCATCGTCTCCGGCCTGCACGGTCACTTCGTCGCCGCGGTCAAAGAGGACCAGCGAACGATTATCGGCTTCGACGGGAGGAGTAGTGTCAAGCCACTTGATCGCTTCGGTCGGGACCGCAAGCGGGCCCGATGCATTGCAGAATTTTCCGCTGCCTGCAAAAACGTAGGCGAAAGCGTGTCGAACGGTCTCCACGGGAAGCGTCTTTCTTCTGCCCGGAGAGACGGACACGTCCAGGTAAATGGGGTCGGCAGCGACGCCCTCCACCGGACCGGTCTTTCCCCAGAAACTTCCGCAGACAACGCGCACGTGAGTACCGTCGTCGTCGGTGATTTCCGGTATCTCGCCGGTCTTCACTTCCTGATAACGAGGCGCGGTCATTTTTAGCGACGACGGAAGATTGCCCCATAACTGAAATCCATGCATGCGTCCTGCATGGTCACCCTTCGGCATCTCCTGGTGAATGATGCCGCTGCCCGCGGTCATCCACTGCACATCGCCGGCGACGATGACGCCGCTGTTACCCATGCTGTCGCCATGCGCGACGGTTCCTGCGAGCACGTAAGTGATGGTCTCGATTCCGCGGTGCGGATGCCAGGGAAATCCCGCCAGATAGTCCTCAGGAACATCGTTGCGGAAATCATCCAGTAGGAGAAAGGGATCGAAGTCTTTTGTGTTTCCAAAACCGAACGCGCGGCGAAGATGCACTCCCGCGCCTTCGAGAGTCGGCTTCGATTGGATCAGCCGCTTAACAGGTCGAATCGACATAAGTGAACTCCAGCCTAGAGAATCTCGGTGCCCGTCAGGCTCGTGCTTTATCGAGCATTTCTGTCCAGATACCTTTGGATTTGAGAATGAGCTCAACGGTTTCGCGAACTGCGCCGTGGCCCGCCAGGGCTTTCGTGGTGTAGTGTGCAGCGTCCTTAACCTCGGGGACCGCATCGCCGACGGCAACAGCGAGACCTACACGACGCATTAATGGAATATCCGGAAGATCATCCCCGATATAGGCGACAGCACTATCGGACGACGCCGGCTTTCCGCAAGATTTCTTCATACGCCGGCATTTTCAGCGGCTGTTTCATGTAGATGAATTCCATCTTCATTTCATGGGCGCGCCGTAAGAGCGCAGCACTTTCACGGCCTGTAATGCATCCGGTGCGAAGGCCAGCAGTTTGAGCCAGCGTAAGCCCTGGCCGTCGTGTGCGTCGAAGGTCTTGATTTCGAGAGCAGTACCATCGGGTTGCGACAGAAGGGTGACACTGCCGTCTGTCATGGTGCCGTCGACGTCCATGAGTAGCACTTTGATTTGCGCCGCGCGCTTCTTGAGCGCGGGAAAGACTGTAGGGACACGAGCCAAATAGGCCTCCATTATGAGTAAAGAGAGAGTTTAAGACAAAAGCTTATCGGATGTGTCGGATACAAGCGCTGTCCGACAGAAAGCAGACTCAAGCCGAAGTGGCCAGCCGGATCGTATCCGCGAACAAATTAAATCATTATCTTTCTCCGATTAATCTTTTTGACCAAATTGCCGATTAGCCTTAACTGGAGAATCGCCCGGCCCGTCTAATTGGGCAGGTCCGGTTCGGAACCCGAACGTCCTCATAGTGTCAGGAGTCTGGCTATCATGAAACCCGTCCGCACGTTCCATGTTGTTCCGTCGTTGCCGCAACCCATTGAAGCCCTGCGCAAAATCGCCCTCAATTTGCGCTGGTGCTGGAGCCACGAGTCCATAGAGTTGTTCCGTCGCCTCGACCGTGATTTATGGGAAACGGTTGGGCACAATCCGGTACTCCTGCTGGGCACAATTGAACAATCGAAGCTCGAAGAAGCGGCAACGGACGATGCCTTTCTCGCGCATCTCAAGCGGGTTGAAACCGACCTGGCGAGCTACCTTGGGGCCGATAGCACCTGGTTTCACCGCAACTACACGGGCGATGTCCCACAGATCGCATACTTCTCCGCCGAATTCGGCCTGACCGAATGTCTATCAATTTTCGCTGGTGGCCTGGGAATCCTGGCAGGCGATCACCTCAAGTCCGCGAGCGATCTGGGGGTGCCGCTCATCGGAGTGGGGCTGCTATACCAGCAGGGTTACTTCCGCCAATATCTCAATCAGTCGGGATGGCAGCAGGAAGCGTATGTAAGCAATGACTTCCATAACCTTCCCGTCGAAACCGTCTATTCGTCCAGACGGCAACCTCTCGTTATCGACATCGAACTGGCTGGCCATCCAGTGTTCGCACAGGTGTGGAAGGTCCAAGTCGGACGCGTATCGCTCTATCTGCTCGACACCAACATCAATGCCAATTCGCGCCCCGAAAATCGCGATCTCACTGACCAGTTGTATGGTGGCGATCGCGAGACCCGTATCCGCCAGGAAATCCTGCTGGGAATCGGCGGCTACCGAGCGCTGCAGCGACTCGGTCTGCAACCCACGGTCTTCCATATGAACGAAGGCCATTCAGCGTTTCTAGCGCTCGAGCACATCCGTCATCTCATGCACACGCGTGGCCTTAATTTCGCCGAGGCCCGTGAGTTGGCTTCATCCAGCCTCGTCTTTACCACGCACACTCCCGTCGAAGCCGGCCACGACTACTTCTCGGCCGATCTCGTTAACCGCTACTTTGGCGAAATGGCCCATGACTTCGGTCTCTCGCTGCAGGATTTCATGGACCTCGGACGCAGCGACAAGAGCCCGGAATTCTGCATGACGGTGCTCGCGCTCCGCACCGCTGCACGCGCCAACGGCGTCAGCAAGCTGCACGGCGAAGTCAGCCGAAACATGTGGCAGTCGCTGTGGCCAGGTGTACCAGTGGACGAAGTGCCGATTCGCCACGTCACCAACGGAGTGCATTTCCGCAGCTGGATTTCGGCCGAGTTAAATCAGCTCTACGACCGTTACCTCGGCCCCAACTGGCGCGAAGAACCCGCCAATAGTGATGTTTGGAGCCGCGTCAAGTCCATCCCGGCCGAGGAATTATGGCGCACCCATGAACGCCGCCGCGAGCGACTGGTTGCCTGGACTCGCCGTCGTGTGCGCGACCAGCGCATTCGCCGCGCTGCTTCCCAAGCCGAGATCGATGCCGCCGCGGAGGTGCTCGATCCTGACGCGCTCACCATCGGATTCGCCCGCCGCTTCGCGACCTACAAGCGCGCCACGCTGATCTTGCACGACATGGACCGGTTGCGCCGTCTCCTGACCGATCCCGTACGCCCGGTGCAGCTGATCTTTGCAGGCAAGGCCCATCCTGCCGACGAAGCGGGCAAGGAACTCATTCGCAAGATCACCGAAGTCAGCCGCGATCCTGAGCTCGGGCGCCAGGTTGTTTTCCTCGAAGACTACGACATGGCGGTCGCCCGCTCTCTGGTGCAAGGTGTGGATGTGTGGCTCAACACGCCACTCCGCCCCAATGAAGCTTCCGGTACCAGCGGCATGAAGGCCGCTGCCAACGCCGTGCTGAACCTCAGCGTGCCCGACGGCTGGTGGGACGAAGTGTGGGACGATCCGCACAACTCGCGACTGATGGGCTGGGCCATCGGCCACGGCGAGGAATATTCCGACCCAAACTACCAGGACCAGGTCGAGGCAGAAGCGCTATACGACCTGATCGAGCGCGATGTTATCCCGACGTATTACGACAACCGCGGCGCCGATCGCATCCCCCGCAAGTGGGTCGAACGCATGAAGAGCCGACGTCGACTCGCTCTGCCACTTCGTCAACACCCACCGCATGGTGAGTGATTACGTCGAAGGATATTACGTCAAGGCGCACGCTCAGTTCCGCGCCCTCGAGCGCGACAACTCGCGCCGCGTGCGCGAGCTTACCAACTCTCTCGAACGCATTCGCCGCTCCTGGGATGACGTGTGGGTGGGCGCAGTCGAAGAGGGCCCGGGCGAGTCCATTCCGGTTGGTTCTTCTATGCGGGTGCGCGCAGAGGTACATCTGGGACGCCTCGATTCGCAGGATGTCGTCGTTGAACTTTATTCCGGCCGCGTCGACATGGATGGACAGCTAGTCGAAGGCGAATCCATCGCTATGCAACCAGAGGGACAGCCCCATGACGAAACCTACGACTATACGGTCGTCACCTCTACCTCGCGCAGCGGACTGCACGGCTTCACCGTCCGAGTGCGCCCCTATCATCCCGACATGCCTGCTGAGTTCATCCCCGGCCTGATCTGTTGGGCCGATCCGTCGCGCGTGCCGGCTCTGGTTGCGGTTTAAGAGCCACTCAGTTCGAGGGCAACGACGCCACCCGGAACGCTGGAAAAACCGAATCTGGTAATCTGAAACCGCATCATCGGCGGTCATTCTCAGGAGAAATAATGTCGACAAGATACCGAGTTATCAAGGTGAAAGGTTCGGAACCGGAAGGGTTCATCGTAATAGGGGTCGATTTCGGCGAACACATCATTAAGAGCACTTCTAGAACCATGACGGAAGACGAACTGCGGGCCCATTTGCACGAAGCAGGAGCCACTGACGACCAAATTAAGGCTTGGATGCAGCAAGGACGCAACTATCCGGGATAGTCCGAGAGCGGCGCGTCCCGCCCCGACGCGTCAGAACATCACGCAAGCCTCGTCGACCTTCTCCAAGAGCCGTTCCAGCAGCGCCAGTGTTTGTTCCATCCCAACCTTCTGCGGGCCGGCCGGCTGGCGCGAGACTCGTTCTTTCAGTGTTCGCTCTTCCGCCGCAAGAATGTCGGCCAGCCGCTCAAACTCGTCAGTATCAAAGCTCAGGTTACGCGCGAGCACCATCTCGATTAGGTCGTCGACGGTGGCTGATGACTGGGCTGCACTCCGCTCCATCAACAGGTTCGCCAGTAGATTGAGCTCGTTTGTTTCCAAGTGGAGTTGCATTGCCTGCTCCTTTCGTTCGAGCAAGTGACTCGGAATCTCAACGAGTCAATTGGAACCCCGCCAGCAACCTTTTGTCAGTGACGCCGGCGCCCCACTGCGCACATCCCACAAACGCTTCCCGTTTCAGGCATCGCCTCGCCTCCCACTGACATCACATGCTTCATGTACGACCCGGAGGAACCATGGCTACGAAAAAGAAAGCCGCGAAAACCACCCCGAAGCGCAAGTGGATGGCGAAAGCGTTCGCCAAGCATCCCGGCAAGCTGCACGAGCGGCTGCACGTACCGGAGGGCGAGCCCATTCCTGAGTCGAAACTCGACAAAGCAACTCACTCCAGCGATGTGGGTTTGAAACGCGAGGCTGTGCTTGCCAAGACCGCCAAGCGCTATGCGGGCCGTCGCCGCAAGAAAGCGGCTTAATTTAGCGCGGAAAGACTTTAAGATATGCGCGTGACCGCAAGGCTTCTGATCGCCGCATCGATCCTTTGCCCGCTTCTTAGCCTTTCGCTGTTCGCCCAAACGCAGCCCGATAGCGGCGACCCGCCCGATCGCACCGCGCGCCTCAGCTACATGGAGGGCGCGGTGTCTTTTGAACCAGCCGGCGAAAACGACTGGAGTCAGGCATCGCTGAACTACCCACTCACTTCGGGCGATCGTTTGTGGACCGACAAAGACGCTCGTGCCGAGTTAGAAACCGGCAACGTCGCCATTCGCATGGCAGCACAAACCGACCTCACCACCACGAGTCTCGCCGACCAACTCATTCAGCTAGGCTTGGCCCAGGGAACACTGCGCGTTCGCTCGTTCGACATGCAGGCCGGGCACGAAATCGAGATCGATACTCCCAACGCCGCACTCACTATCGTGCGTCCGGGAGACTATCGGATCGACACCTTCCCTGACCAGAATGTGACCATGGTGACGGTGAACCAGGGCGAGTTGCAGATCACCGGAAACGGATTGAACCAGACCGTATCAAGCGGCCAATCATTCAAACTGACGGGCACAGATCCGGTCGCCCTTGATTCCGTAGCCGTCGCCGCCCCCGATAGTTTCGATCAGTGGTGTGCCAGCCGCGACCAGAAATACCAGAACGCCAAGTCGCGGCAGTACGTGAGTCCCTACGTCCCCGGATATTACGACCTTGATCCTTACGGAAGCTGGGAGGTAGCGGCCGATTATGGCCCCATCTGGTATCCCGCAGGTTTGCCGGGTGGCTGGTGTCCTTACCGCTATGGACGTTGGGTCTGGGTCGAACCGTGGGGATGGACCTGGCTTGGACAAGAGGCTTGGGGCTTCGCACCGTATCACTACGGACGCTGGGTACAGATCGGACCCCGCTGGGGCTGGCTGCCCGGCCCGATTGTCGTGGCGCCGGTCTACGCTCCCGCATTCGTCGCGTTCGTGGGCGGGGCCGGCTTCTCCGTCGGCGTCGGAGCGGCGTGGTTTCCGCTTGGCCCCGGAGAACCTTTCTATCCCTGGTATCACCACAGCGACGCCTATTTTCGTCAGGTAAACGTCACCAACGTTCGCAACATCAACATCACCAACGTCAACGTCACGAACGCTAATAACATCCACTACCGTTACCAGTCGGTCGCTGCCACCGCGGTCTCTAGCAATGCGTTTCGCAACTCTGAACCAGTAGAACGCAATATGGTGAAGGTTGATCCTCAGCAGTTCGCGCGGGCGCAGGTCATTCCTCACCCCGAGATCAACCCCACTGCGCGCGCCATCAGCGCGGGAACCGCGGCTACCCATCCTCCCGTGTCAGCCGCCCGGCCAACGATCGTGCAGCACGCAGCCGTCGCGCCAGGACGCGCCCCGGCAAACGAAAGCGCAGCGCGAACTCCGCCGTCAACTGAGCGGCCCGTGCCCCAACCGCCAGCCAACAACGAGGCCAGCCGCGCCGGTCCGCCTACAACTCGGCCGCCGTTGGTCGCACGCACTCCTCCACCACAGGAGAAGATGCCGCATTCGGAGAAGGCGCCGGCGATGGAGGAGCACCCGGGACGGCCGCTCGAGCCGCAGCAGAAACAGAACCTACGGACGGGTCAACCCGCCGGACCAATGCGCGACCAGGAGTTCCCGCCGCATGCAGCTCCGGCGCCGCATGCCGCGCCACCTCCGCACGGTGGCAAGCCAAAAGGTTAGCTCTAAAAAAGAAACGAGCCTGCGCGATCAATCGCAGGCTCGTGTTGTTTCCACGCAGTGCGCAACCCGGAGAACGAATGCGGCCGCTCAGGACCCAGCGCTAGTTCTGAATCGTGAAGCGCGGTGCCAGCCTCGCCAGCTTTAGCACTTTGTAAACATCGACGTTTACGCCGCGCACCACAATTTTGATTGACTTCGCGTCGGCTGCGGCTGCAAGGTCCTCCATCGCTCCCAGGCCTTTGGGATCGATCCGCCGCACACCGGAAAAGTCCAGCGTCACTTCGCTCTCAGCAGTGTTGAGGTTCTCCCGCGCGTCGGACAGGGCTTGGGTTACCTGCTCGCCATCCAGCTTGTACACATCCGCGATCCTCGTCATACCGTCACCATCTCTTCTGCGGACTTCTTGGTTGTCATCTTCCCTGCCGCTTTCGTTCCGCGTCCGTTGTACGCGCTCCAGAAAAGCTCGATGAGCTCACTGACCAGCGGCATACGCGGATTCGAGCGCCACGAGGGATCGTCAAACGCGATCTTTGCCAGGTCGGGCATCGCCGCCTCGAACTCTTCTTTCGAGATTCCCATCTCCGCGATCGAACGAGGCACACCCAGCAGGTCGAGCAGTTGCTCCGTCGCGGTAACCAGGTTCTGCACTTTTTCTTCAACCGTGTGCCCGCCCAGACCCAGCAGGTCCGCCATCATCGCGTATTTCTTATGCGCCACATAGGCCCGCGTGTTAGGAGAAGGCATAAACTTGGTCGGTACTGCTGCGTTGTAGGCAATCACGTGCGGCAGCATCACCGCGTTGGCTCGTCCGTGCGGTACGTGGAACCGTGCGCCAAAAGCGTGCGCCAGTGCGTGGTTCACGCCGACCGAAGCATTCGAGAATGCAATCGCCGCGATGCACGCCGCGTTGTGCATCATGGTGCGCGCTTCTTCGTCCTGCGGGTTTTCAAACGCAATCGGCAGATACTTGAACACCATTCGCACCGCCTGCATGGCGTTCGAGTCGGTATACGGTGACGCAAAAATCGAAACGCCCGCTTCCAGCGCATGCGTCAGGCAATCCACACCGGTATCGACTGTCAGCCCTCTCGGCATCGACATCACGAACTGCGGATCGACAATCGCCACGTCCGGCGTCAGCGAGTAGTCGGCAAGTGTCACCTTGAAGCCACGCTCTTTGTCGGTGAGCACCGCGAACGGCGTGACTTCGCTGCCGGTACCGCTGGTGGTCGAGATCGCGATCATTCGCGCCTGGTTCGTCTTCACCGTCGGGTATTGCACCACCCGTTTACGGATGTCGAGGAACGGCGCCGCCAACTCCTCGAGGTCAGCTTCTGGAAATTCATACTGCAACTTCATGATCTTCGCCGCGTCGATCACCGAGCCGCCACCCAGCGCAATGATCTGGTCGGCCTTGTAGAAGTTCAGTGCTTCGACACCCTGCTTGACGATCTTGATGTCGGGCTCAGCATCCGGAATGATGGTCACCCGCACCTGCGTCTCCGGCGGAATGCACCGCTTGACGGCGTCCACGTGGCCGATCTGCTCTAGCGCCGCGTTGGTGATGATGATGGTCGACTTCGACTGGAAATTCCGCAGATTTTCCGTCGCATTCATGTTGAAGTAAATCTGGTTGGGAACGCGGAACCACATATGCGCCTGTGTCCTTCGCGCTACGCGCTTGATGTTGAGGTAGTGATAGACGTTGACGTTATCGGTCGTGCTGTTGCCACCGCCCGTGCCGCATCCAAACGAGAACGTCGGCACCATATCGTTGTACACGCCACCTAGCGCGCCGATCGATCCTGGCGAATTCACAATGATGCGTCCAGCATTGATCACATCGCCGAATTTCTGAATGACCGCCTCATCGTTGCTGAACACCACGGCCGTGTGCCCCAGGCCGCCATTGTGGTTCACGTCCAAGCAGACTTTCAGCGCCTCATCCACCGACTTCGCCCGGTAGACCGACAGCACCGGGAACAGCTTCTCCATCGACAACGGATGTTCGATGCCTACGCCCTTTATCGGCGTAACCAGCAGCTTGGTCTTCGGCTTGACGTGGATGCCCACGAATTTTGCGATCGTAGTGGCTTTCTGTCCTACTGCCATCGGCTGCATGTAGCCAGTCTGGGGATCGATTACCGTGCGCGCGAGTATCTCCGTTTCTTTTTCGTTGCAGATGTGCGCACCCAGCCCGGCAAATTTGTCGAGCACTCGATCATAGATCTCGTCGTCGATCACGATCGTCTGTTCTGACGCGCAGATGGTGCCGTTGTCAAAGGTCTTCGAGGTGATAATGTCCACTACCGCCATATCGAGGTCGGCGGATTTCTCCATGTACACCGGAGTGTTACCCGGCCCAACGCCCAGAGCTGGCTTGCCAGAGCTGTACGCTGCCTTCACCGCGCCCGGTCCGCCGGTCGCGTCGATCAGGCCGATGTCTTTGTGGTGCATCAGGTATTTGTTGTCTTCCAGATTGTGCGATTCCAGGCAGGTGAACACGCCCTCGGGTGCGCCATATTTGACGGCCGTCTCGTACATGATCCGGACCGCCTCGAAACAGCAGCGCCATGCGCTAGGATGCGGGCTGAAGATGACCGCATTGCGCGTCTTGATCGCCATGATGCACTTGAACAGTACGGTCGATGTGGGGTTGGTAATTGGAAGCAGCGAAAAGATGACGCCAATCGGTTCCGCGACCTCCACGAGCCCGCGTTCGAGATATTCCCGAATGACACCGACGGTGCGCTTGTCCCGGACGTAGTTGTACACGAACTCCGTGGCCACCATGTTCTTAATGGCCTTGTCTTCCATCACACCGATCTTGGTCTCTTCCACCGCTAGCCGGGCCAGGTACTGCGCCTGCTTCAAACCGGCCAGCACCATCGGCTTGACGATGCGATCCACGTCTTCCTGAGTGAACTGGCTGAAGACAGCGGCTGCGGTGCGCGCCTGGCGCACCAGTCCTTCGAGATAGACGATTCGTTCTTCTGAGAGGGTTGGGTTGTTATCGCTCATACGTCCGTCCTTCGCGTGAGTTCCCCGGAGTTGGCCGCGAGTGGAGGCGCTAACCACAGGCCAAGTGATCGCCTGGGACACTACCTGCAGTATGGGACTTGGCGACCTGTCTGACTGTGAGTGCCGTCACGATAAGATGTGAGTGTTGGCCAATGAGCGGGCGTCGCGCGCGGGGTGTCGTTTGAGATTCCGACCGCCGCATCCGCGCTGCTGCTTTGATACTCTTCGACTAGTGCGCTTCATATGTGGGTCCGTCGAGCAATGAAGTGCGGGGGCGCAGGACGTGAAAACAGGCTGGATGTCGGCTGTGCTGCTGTTGGGAGTTGTGTTAACGACAGGTGAACTTCATCCCGCGGCTCAGCCACCGCAACCCAGCGTCTACCTCGAGGACCTCACTTGGACCGAACTTCGGGATGCGATACGCTCAGGGAAAACCACAGTGCTTGTCCCGATTGGCGGAACCGAACAGAGCGGCCCAGCTATTGCGCTCGGAAAGCATAATGTCCGCGTCAAGGTGCTTGCCGGCAAGATCGCGGAGGCGTTGGGCAACGCGATTGTGGCCCCTGTGATCGCGTATGTACCCGAAGGTGCAATCAATCCCCCCACACAACATATGCGTTATCCGGGAACGATTACGGTTCCCGACGACGCATTCTCGAAGACCCTGGAGTACGCCGCACGCAGCATGAAGCAAGCCGGTTTTCAGAACGTCGTGTTCCTCGGTGACCATGGTGGCTATCAGACGCTGGAGAAGAACGCTGTCGCCAAGCTGGCTCGGGAGTGGAGCGTTTCCGGCGTACATGTAATCGCGCTCGATGAGTATTACAAGGCCGCTACGGACACGTTCGAGGCGATCCTTCTCGCGCACGGTTACAAGCTCACCCAAACCGGCCGACACGCCGGATTGATGGATACTTCGCTGCAGATGGCGGTCGCACCCGCAACAGTTCGCACAGATCGACTCAGCAGTATTGCCCCGAATAGCGATGGAATTGAGGGTGATCCGCGCAAGTCGAGTAGTGCGCTGGGAGAGTTGGCTGTGACAGAGATCGTCAACAGCTCGGTTGCGGCCATTCGGAAGTACACAGGACAACGCTAATTACTTCCCCCACGGACTATAACCCTCAACCGAATTCGTATGGGAAGGTCATGAAATCACGCGGACAGCTCGCCATCGCACTTTGCCTCGGCCTAGGTCTACTTGTTTTCGCAACTGGTTGTGGTTCGAAATCCGCCGCCATCGCGGCAGCCGTTCCTCCACAGCATGTCGCAACGGTTCCCGGAATGCCTCCAGTGGTGAACCCGGCGAATCTATATAGCGAAGCGGGGCCGAACATGCTGAGTCCAGCGGTTTCAGGAGACTTGTCGCGTGTCTATGTGCCCAACGTCAAGTCGAACGACGTGTATGTGATCGATCCTGCAACTGACAAAGTGGTTGACCATTTCAAGGTGGGCAAGAACCCCCAGCATGTTGTCCCGGCATACGACCTGAAGACATTGTGGGTTGCGAACAACTCAGAGAAGCGCGGCAAGGGGAGCTTGACACCCATCGATCCGAAGACCGGCAAACCCGGCAAAGACGTTAAGGTGATTGATCCTTACAACATGTACTTCACGCCCGATGGCAAGTCAGCGATCGTGGTGGCTGAGGCAGATCGCGCGGCTTGATCTGCGCGATCCGCACACCATGGCGTTCAAGTACACCATCAAGACGCCTGATTGCCGAGGGCATCAATCACGCCGACTTCTCCATCGACGGCAGCTATGCGATCTTCACCTGCGAGTTCGACGGCACGTTAGCGAAGGTCGACTTCACCAAGCGCGAAGTAGTCGGTTACCTGAAGCTGTCGAAAGGTGGAATGCCACAGGACATTCGCATCGCGCCTGACGGGAAAGTCTTCTACGTCGCGGACATGATGGCTGATGGCGTGTTTCTGATTGACGGCGACAGCTTCAAGGAGATCGGGTTCATTCACACCGGTGTCGGAACACACGGACTCTATCCCGAGCAGAGATGCGACGAAGCTCTACATTACCAATCGCGGATCGAACAGGGTTCACGGCGCACCTCATGGACCTGGGAACATCACGGTACTGGATTTCGCGACCCGCAAGATCGTAGCGACCTGGCCGATTCCAGGAGGCGGAAGTCCTGACATGGGCAACGTCAGCGCCGACGGCAAACGGTTCTGGGTTTCAGGGCGATTCGATGGTGTGGTCTACGCATTCGACACGACGACGGGAGCGGTGAATCAAATTCCTGTGGGGAAAGAACCGCATGGACTGACCGTTTGGCCGCAGCCGGGACGATACTCGCTGGGGCACACGGGCAACATGCGATAGTTTCGAAATCTCTTAACTGTATTACTGTGGCTTGAGCGGCTCACCGCGCGCGATGCGGCGGCAAATGTCCTGCACATCGCGATCGATGTGGTGCCAGAATTTCTGCAGTCCACTGCACAGATAATTCAAACCAATTTCACCTTCCGGCGTGCGGATGAGGCGGTTCTTCGGGCACTCTCCGTTGCAGGCGAAGAGGAACTTGCATTCGCGGCAGCGCTTGGGCAGGGTGTTGAACTTGGCGTAGCCGAATTCTTTCTGGCGGTCGGAAAACACCATGCGCGAGCTCGAAGTCTGCATGATGTTGCCCAGCTTGTATTCGGGATAGACGTAGTGATCGCAGGAATACAGGCTGCCGTCGTGCTCCATGGCAACGCCTTTGCCGCAGAACTCGTGATAGATGCAGAGTTGCGATTCCTTGCCCATCCACTGCGCGACGGCGGTCTCGAATAGATTGACGAACACTTTGCCAATGTCGCGGCGATACCAGTCGTCCCAGATTTTGGTGAGGAAGTAGCCCCAGTCGTCGGGATCGATGGACCAGTCGGTGACGACGGAGTCGGGATTGCCGGGATGCGCGGCGGAAGAATCGAACAGCGGCAAGCTCTCGGCATCCCACATCTGCGGTGCGACGTTGCGGAAGACCTTGGGCTCGACGCAGGGAATGAACTGCATCTGGCGCGGCCGCACTTCGTTCTTCAGGAAGCGGTAGACGTCGAGCGGCTTCTTCGCATTGACACGGTTGATGACGCTCAGGGTATTGAAGGGCACACCGTGACGGTGCAGCATCTGCGACGCGGAGAACACTTTGTCGAAAGTGGGCTTCCCTTCTTTGGTGACGCGGAAATGGTCGTGCAGTTCGTCGCGGGCCGTCGATGCTGAGTCCGACGAGGAAGTTGTGTTGCTTGAGAAACGCGCCCCATTCTTCATTGAGCAACGTGCCGTTGGTCTGGAGGTCGTTCTCGATCCGCTGGTTGGGCTTCTTGTATTTGTGCTCAAGCTCCACGACCTTCTGGAAAAATTCCAGACCCAGTAGTGTCGGCTCGCCGCCCTGCCAGGAGAAGACGACTTCATCGCGGTCCTGGCCTTCGATGTACTGGCGGATGTGGGTCTCGAGAATCTCGTCGGTGATCTGAAATTTGCTCTCACTGCCGAGCAGCTTTTCTTTGTGCAAGTAATAACAATAGGTGCAGTCGATGTTGCAGATGGCCCCCACCGGCTTAACCATGGCGTGATAGGCGCGCGTCGCGCCCGGGAGACGAGGCATGGGCGTAAGGTCGGCGGTTTGGACGAGGTCGCTCATCAGTTCAGTAGCATACGGCCATTCCCGTTTCGGGTCTGTGATGGCAGAGCCCACCCCCTCCCCCCATGCTGCAAATTACTCCTTTTCAAGCAGATAGACGGATCGCCATGCAATTGCTTCTATACAAATGACTTATAGGTAAAGTCCTCTGCCGTAAAGAGTTAAGGCGGCGTTTTTGAGGGCAGACGGGGAAAAGGGCAGGTAACACGGGGATAGGTAGGACATCAAAGTCTCCAATCGAGCTTTCGGCTATCAGCCGTCCGCTGTCAATCTCTCAATCAATCGTGCCAAGCTGCCGACGAATCGGCAGCGAAATACAGCGGCGTCCTAGCAGGCGAAGTCCGCCCACGATAGGAGGGTGGCACGAGAGGAGAGGGCCGTCAACTTACGAAAGTACCCAACGAGGATGAACTTTGGTAACCACAATTGCTCGGGCTGAAGCCTTCGCGAGGATATGGCGTCCCTCCGCCGGCGAGCCGGCTCCGGGACCTGGCGGATTATGTGGCGGCCTACCCAGTGCTGAAGAGGCTGTTGCGAAACTCTGCCGTCCCTCCGGGACTCTCACGAAATATCCCACTTGACCCAGCGTTTCGCCTTCGGCTTCACGCTGGGCTAGATTATGGCGTGCCCCCGGCACTCGAAATTCGTTGTCTTCTTTCCACCGCATAGGACGGGCATAGAGTTTCGTAACAGCCTCAGAAGCACTGGGGTTTGATATGTCGGCCCTCCGGGCCTGACTTCGTGTGTTTCCACCGAGTCATTCGACGCCTCGTGTACGTGAGGCGATTTTATTGAATCGGCCGAATCATGCTGTCATCCATTGCGTCGTCTGTCGAGTCCCCAAATTCAATTCGTCCCAAATTCAATTCGCGATTTTGTTGGAGGACGCTGCATGAGTACAGGGTTCGTGCTGTTACTGACCTTCGGCATCGGAGTGGTTTCTGGCCTGCGAACCTTTACCGGGGTCGCCGCCGTAGTGTGGGCCGCACATCTGGGCTGGATCAATCTCTCGAGTACGCCGCTGGCCTTCATGGGTTCGACGTGGGCGCTGGTGTTGTTCACCGTTCTGGCGCTGCTGGAGTACGTCGGAGACCAATTGCCCAGCACTCCCGCGCGTACTACGCCCATGCAGTTGGGTGCGCGGCTGGTGCTGGGAGTTCTTGCTGGCGCATCATTGGCCGCCGCAGGGGGCGCATCGCTTCTGCTGGGAGCGATCTGCGCCGTGGTTGGGGTACTGGTGGGAACGTATGGCGGCTACAACGCTCGAGTGGGGCTGGTGCGCTCGCTCAAGGTGCCCGACATTGCGGTGGGCATCCCGGAAGATCTGTTTGCCATCGCGTTGGGGTTGTTCGTTGTGTCGAGGCTTTGAAGCAGAGGGTCGGGTGTGAGGCGGAGTGAAAACCTCATATGGCAGGGCTGAACAGGCCGCGGGTAAAGTCGTTTCTAAAGGTGGAAAGAGACACAGGGGCTGAAGCCCGTGTCCAATTTGGACGCTTTGCGGCATGACTAAAGTCATACCCTGATACGAAACTGTCGCCAAAGCGAGTTTTTCAGCAAACTGTGGAGTCGTGACCTGACGCGAGGCTGTCCCAAAGTGGGTTTATCAGCGAGCTGTGAAGTCGCGCGCTTAGACGAGACACTGCAAACTTATGTCTGCAACGCAGAAATATGACGCGATTGTAATTGGGTCCGGACAGGCAGGAACTCCACTATGTGCGGCGCTGGCGAACGCGGGTTTGCGCACGACGCTGGTGGAGCGAGAGCATGTCGGCGGGACATGCATCAACGAAGGTTGTACGCCAACGAAGACGATGGTCGCCAGTGCGCGGGTCGCTTACCTGGCGCGACGTGGCGCTGACTACGGCGTCCACACCGGCGAGCTGAGCATCGACATGGCGCGGGTTCGCCAGCGCAAGCGCGACATCGTGGCGAAGTTTCGCGATGGCAACCAAGGACGCATTGAGCTAACGGCGAACCTCGATCTGATATTCGGCGAGGCCTGTTTTACCGGGCCAAAGTCCATTGCCGTCCGACTCAAGAATGGAAGCGAGCGTGAACTGACGGCGGACCAGTTCTTTATCAACGCCGGTGCGCGTCCGTCGGTTCCGCCGCTGAGCGGCCTGAACGACGTGCCGTTCCTCGACAGCACGTCAATCATGGAACTCGACCATGTGCCGGAGCACCTTCTGGTGCTGGGTGGAGGTTATGTCGGGCTTGAGTTTGGGCAGATGTTCCGGCGCTTCGGCAGCCAAGTAACTATCGTGCAGTCCGGCGGACAGCTACTCACGCGAGAAGATCCCGATGTTGCGCAGGAAGTCGCACGCATCCTCGAGCAGGATGGAATAACGGTCCTGTTGAACGCGAAGGCAACCGGCGTGAGCAAGGCGGGAGCGGCCATCACGGTCGAGATTGGACAACAAGGACGGAAGATCACGGTCACCGGCTCGCACTTGCTGGTCGCGACCGGACGCGTACCTAACTCCGACACATTGAACCTGGCAACCGCGGGAGTAAAGACGAACGCGCGGGGGTTCATCGAGGTGAACGACCGCTTGGAGACGAGTGCTCCGGGCATCTATGCGCTGGGCGACATCAAGGGCGGACCGGCGTTCACACATATTTCGTACGACGACTATCGCATCATTCGCACGAACGTCATCGAGAAGGGCAACGCCTCGATCGCGGGCCGGCTGGTGCCGTACACGGTGTTCATCGATCCGCAGCTCGGGCGAATCGGGATGACGGAAACCGAGGCTCGCGCGAAAAATACGAACGTGCGAGTCGCCAAGATGGCGATGACGAGTGTGGCGCGCGCCCTGGAAGTGGACGAGAGCCGCGGCTTCATGAAGGCGGTAGTGGATGGCGACACGGGTCAGATACTCGGCGCAGCCGTGTTGGGCATCGAGGGTGGAGAGATCATGTCGATGCTGGAGTTGGCGATGATGGGAAAGCTGCCCTTCGCGACGCTGCGCGAGGGTATATTCGCGCACCCCACGCTGGCGGAATCGCTGAATAATTTGTTTACACATTTCGAGCCGTAGCACGCAGCCCGGCTAGTGTGCCGAGTGATGTCAATTGGCGTTCAGGGACTCACGGTAACCACGCCCACTTTCGATTTTTCCGGAGCGAAGAACATCGCGACGATCAAGGACGATCTATTGAACGGGCTCCTGGCAGATGGTTTCCCCAGCGCCTTTCTGTCGCCGTACACCGGACAGATCGTCGTTCCCGGTGTGTCGACGGGAGACCCGTTGGGCACGAGCGGGGTCGACGACGGCGCCGTGTTTTTCACCAATGACTCCGACATCGGAGGCTACGTCGCCATGCAAGTCGGAGGCATGCCAGAAACACCTGAACCCGGCAGTCTTCTATTGCTTGGCTCCGGCCTTCTGTCGTTGGGCGCCGTGCTGCGGCGTCGGCTGCATAACTGAAGTCCGGAGACGGCTTGCTCTGGCCGGTATATCCGAGTCGTCTCCAGTCAGGGGCAGCTCAGCGGTGAAGCTGCCCCGTGCGCACCACTCGTAATCGCCGCCGTAGCCATAACAGGGGAGGTCGCGATGGGATCAATAGAAGTTAATCGCGAGAAATCAACAGCGGCCGAAGACGTGTGCCACGCTGCCTCACTGACGAACGCGATGGGGATCATGTGCGCTGATGAATGCACAGTGCCTCGTGAACCGGACTGAGAGGCGACTCGCTCTGGCCGATGATGGGAAGTCGTCTTCAGCCGGGGGCAGTCCGGCAGTGTAGCTGCCCCCGCAAACAGCTATGAACGTTGGTAACAAGAGGTGCCAATATGAGCGCATTCGAAATCAAACTCAGCCAGTAACGGAATTCTTCCGAACAACTATCGGTCTCCATCGCCTTTTGACCGTGGTTAGTCTGCTGCTTATCGCTTCTATTTGCAGGACTGTGGCATCGGCCCAAGACTCGATCGTAATTACCATGCAGAAAGCCAGCCTGATAACGTTCAGCAAAGGAAAGATGGCAAATACGGTCTCGGTAACCTGGGGGGACCCTGACGCTGAGTTCGCGGACCTCGACGGCGATGCCGCAGGAGTGAAGACCGTCGATACGCCGCAAGAATGAAAGAGTCGGGCGGTTTGGCCCACAACTGCCAGAAGCAGCAATCGTGGGCCACCGATTGGTCTCTTACGAACGAGCCTACTGAGCGGGTTTGGCTTCCGGCTTGGGTGCTGCCTTCGGCGCTACCGCCGCGGGCTTCCAGAACGTCGGGTCGGCCTTCACCCAGGCGTCGGCAACGTAGCTCATCTTGGGATTGAAGGCGAACAGATTGACCTGAACATCCTGGACGCAAGCTGCCGTCAATTCGCTCACCTTCTTCATGCCGTCGGCACCCAGTTGGTCCGCGAATTTTTTGGAATCGGCTATTCCGCTGTCGACTTCCGCCAATGACTTCATGGAATTGAAGACGATATAGACGCCACCGTTGTCGGTGCCATACATGGATTGATACGTCACCCAGTGCGCGGTAGGTACCGCTTTGTTATAGCCGTCAATGTACATCTTGACCAGTTCTTCCCATTCCTGATCGTGTCCTTGGCGAACCTTGAAGCGCATGATTTCGAAATAGCGCGACTGGGCGGGGTTGGTGGTGTTAGGACGCAAGCTGAGGTCTTCACGATAGACAAATGCGCCCGACATATAACTGCTGAGCAGTTGGCCATCCGCGATGCTCGCGCGATCCAAAGCCGAGGAGAGGGTGGCGTTCTTTTGCGTGGCGAGAGTGTCCTTTTCCCACGCCGCGAAGGAATCGTAGCCCACCAGGAACAGGGCGCGCGACGTGCCCGTCATAGAGTCCATTCCCAGATAGTGGGTCGGCCACTTGGCTGCCGTCATGGCTTGCACGAATGCACTTTCGGTCTTCATGTGCGGGGCGCCGCTTATTCCTGGCTTGAGCATCTCGAGCTGGGTGACCAGCACTTTCGGCGGCGCCATCGAGTAGTCTTGCGCAACCACGGTTGCCGCAGTAGCGGTGAGTAGTGCGAGAACCAGACAAAATCCGAGATTTCTTTTCATAGTTTCCTAGCCTCCTGAGCTGGGACATTCCTGTGATTTAGCTAAAAAGCCGAACCTGAATAAAAGGTACTGTCGCAGAACGAGGCCGTGGCCAGCCGTGTTTCACGTCTGGTGCGCACAATCCCTGCAATACAATGATTGCAAATGCCTTATCGCCAAAGAAGCTGACAGAGAGGCGGGGGTATGAAGAAGATAACTTGTTCGAGACTGGGGGATGTTCTCACCACTTCAGTGTCGAGTCAAGGGGATAATGTCGTTTCGCCACGTTCTGGCAGAACCTAAACACAAAAGTCTGTCCGAAATCGAGCCCCTTAGGTGGAACGGCCGGTGATTTCACACACCCAGCCCACAACAAAACGGGTGTACAATCGTGCCGTTTTCCCAAGCAAACTGGAGCACTCAGTCTGGTTGCAACTCCAGCGTCGTTCGGAGCCGCATTGCGCACGGAAGCCAGAGCTTGAAGTCCTCTCTCATTCCAGCCAATCGATCCGGCAAAAATTTTGTGCCCACGAAGTTATGCATTCAGGTATCCCCAGGAGGTTGTCATGCCCACCGCTCTCAGCGATCGCGTGTCGAATAATGGATTGACTGTCGCTGCCTACGCCGGCGATGGCGATGTGCTGCTCGCCTTCAGCCTCGACGACAGCGTGCTTAAGCAAAATAATCTGGCTGGCTTCGCAATTCAACTTACGCCTCCCAACGGGCAGCCGCAGTTTCTCTCAAACCGGCTGAACTTCACGGCGCCAATCACGGCAGGGACCACTCCGCAGCAACAGCAAAAAGCGTGGACCACGTCGCAGGACGCGCCATTCCAGAAATTTCATTGGGTACATTTTCCCCAGGACGTCGTCCCGGGAGACTACAAGTACAAAGTGACGGCGCGATATTGCCAGGGAACCACGCTGGTGGATGGACCTTCGGCGGAAGTTTGCATCCAACTCATGCCGCCGCAAGCCGGCAACTTCCAACTCGGACTTACACGCGGCTACGTCAGCTCGCAGGCATACGCCACGCAGTTCAAGAATGCACCTATCCGTCCCGATCCCAAGAGCCTGGACTACGATACCAAGTCCTTCCAGCCGGCGTACGAATGGCTGGGATGGCACGCGCGCAAGCTGGTGTTCGATCTGCTGACCGAGTGCGTCAACGACAAGTCGATCACGGTCGATATGTTTGCCTACGACTTCGACGAGCCCGACATTCTGAAAATGTGCGAGTCGCTCGGATCGCGGCTGCGCATCTTCCTGGATAACGCTCCACTGCACACCGGAACGGCGTTGGAAGTACAAGTTCACACACGGCTGCTGAAGACGGCAGGCGCGAACAACGTGAAACAGGGACACTTCCAGCGCTTCGCGCACGACAAGATCATCATCCAGAAGAAAGACGGTAAGGCGACCAAAGTTCTGACCGGCTCGGCCAACTTCTCGGTGCGCGGATTGTACGTGCAGGCCAATAACGTCTTGCTGTTCGACGATCCGAAGGTCGCCGATACCTACGAGCAGATTTTTGAGTCCGTCTTCTCGAACATGAGCGGCTACATCAAGACGCCGCTGGCCACACAGTGGTTCAAGTTCCCGAACGAAGGCGCCGGCGTCCCGAATTTCCAGGTCAGCTTCGCTCCGCATCCCAAGCCGCCCATGTCGATGCAGACCGTCGTCGACGCTCTGAAGAGCGCCAAGTCCTCGGTGATGTTCGCCATCATGGAACTCGGCGGCAGCGGCGAGACGCTGCAAACTTTGCAGAACTTGCACCTCAGCGGCAAAGTTTTCTCCTACGGCATGACGCAAACCGATGCTGGATTCTCGCTTTACAAGCCCGGGCAGCCAGGACAACTGGTTCCCTTCTCCGCCCTGGTGAAACAGGTGCCGCCGCCGTTCGACAAGGAGTTCACCGGCGGCGCGGGACAGGTGATCCACGACAAGTTCATCGTGATCGATTTCAACGATGCCAACCCAGTGGTGTTTACCGGATCGTCGAACCTGGCCGAAGGAGGTGAGAACCAGAACGGCGACAACCTGCTGGCGATTTACGATCCGGCGATTGCGCGCATCTTCGCTGCCGAAGCGGTGCGACTGGTCGATCATTATTATTTCCGTGCGGCGGTGAGCAAGGCGACGTCTGTGACGCCGCTGGTGCTGAGCGCGTGCGGTTCGGGCACGCAGAGCTGGTGGCAGCGCGACTACGATCCGCAGAACATGCGGAACGTACAGCGCTTGCTGTTTGCTGATGGGCCATCGGCAGTGACGACGATTCCGGCGGGCATTTCCGATTCGTCGGGTGGGACTCCTGCTCCGGCGAAAGCGGCGAAGTCCACTGGCAAGAAGAAGGCTTCATCGGCAGCCACAACGACAGCTCCAGCTACTGCCGCGACGACGGCTCCGGCTGCAACGACCGCTCCGGCGAAAGCTGCGAAGAAAGCTCCTGCGAAATCGGTGGCGAAGAAGGGCGCAAAGACGGCAGCAAAGCCGAAAGCAAGCCCAGCAAAGAAAAAGGCTGCTCCCAAGAAGAAAGTTGCGGCAAAGAAAACGGCGGCAAAGAAGAAGGCCGCTCCCAAGAAAGCAGCGAAGAAGACTACGCCAAAGAAAACAGCTGCGAAGAAGAAGGCTGCACCGAAGAAAGCCGCCGCCAAGAAAGCCGCAGCCAAAAAGAAGGCCGCACCAAAGAAGGCAGTGAAGAAAGCCGCAAAGAAGACGCGGCGGTAGGGGGAGTCGAACAACGGGCTCCCAGGTTTACGCGCGAGACATGGCGAACCTGGGGGCCTTCCTCATTGAGCCTAGAAATCCCCGTGTGCTAGCATTGCAGGTTTGTTACAGCATCACCATGCGCAGGCCGGCATGGTGCCCCGCCTTCAGCCTCACCGGGCAGCCTCGGGGACTCGGGCACAGCGATGTTCGTGCCACCGGGGAAGAACGCCTCTGAGACCAGCGGAGTCCCGACCTGTCGTGTGGCGATACCGGAAGCTCTCATCTAGCTTCTATCTATTGTTTGGGGAGTGCTACGTGAAAACGTACGAAGGCGCTAACATCCGCAATGTCGCCCTGGTCGGGCATTCACATTCAGGCAAGACCTCACTGGCATCGGCCATGCTCTTTACTTCGGGGGCGACGCAGCGCTTCGGGCGCGTGGACGAGGGCAACACCGTCACCGATTACGACGAAGAAGAGATTTCGCGAGGCATGTCGATTGCGGCCGCTACGGCGGTCATCGAGTGGGGCAAAACCAAGATCAACCTGGTGGATACGCCCGGCTTCAGCATGTTCATCCATGAAGCCGAGATGGTACTGCCGGCGGTGGATAGCGCGCTGGTGGTGGTGGATGCGGTGAGCGGGGTGGAGGTGGTGACCGAGCGCATCTGGCACTACGCCGACAAGTTCCTGCTGCCACGCGCGATCGTCTGCACACGCATGGACCGCGAACGGGCCGACTTTACGCGCGTGATGGAGTCGCTGACCACGGCCTTTGGACGGACGGTGGTTCCGGTGCAATTGCCGGTGGGCTCGGAAAAGAGCTTCACGGGCGTGGTGGACCTGGTCAAGATGCATGCCTACACCTACGAAATGGGCGGCAATGGCAAGGCGAAAGTGGGGCCGATTCCTGAGAACATGGAAGCTGAGGCCAAGGCCGCACACGAACGACTGGTGGAATTGGTGGCAGAAGGCGATGACGCGCTGATGGAAGAGTTTTTCGAGAAAGGCACGATCGACGAAGAACACATTATTGCCGGCCTGCATAACGCGATCCGCGAAGACAAGATTTTCCCGGTGCTGTTTGCCTCGGGGCTGGGCAACATGGGTACCGATGAGGTGCTGGACTTCCTCGTCGATTACATGCCGACAGCAGTGGAGCGCGGCACGGTGACGGCGGCGACTACGGCCAACAATGGCGAGCCCGCGGTCCGCAAGATAAGCGATACGGAGCCGCTGTCGCTCTACGTGTTCAAGTCGATCAGCGATCCGTTCTCGGGCCGCATCTCGTTCTTCAAGGTCGTCTCGGGAGTGCTGAAGAACGACGCGACGGTGCAGAACTTCACCCGCAGCAGCTCCGAAAAATTTGCTCATCTTTCTACCATGCAGGGCAAGACGGCGATACCGGTGAACGAACTGCACGCGGGTGACATCGGCGCAGTCGCCAAGCTGAGGGACACACTCACCGGCGATACGCTGGGCGACAAGGGTTCGGCGATTCAGTATCCGCAGGTGACGTTTGCCGAGCCGGCGATCACGTTTGCTATCGAGCCCAAGACGCGCGCCGATGAAGATAAGCTCAGCAATGGTATTCACAAACTGATGGAAGAAGATGCCATGCTGCGCTTCTTCCGCGATCCGCAGACCAAGGAGTTCCTGATTGCGGGAACTGGCCAGCAACACATTGAAGTCGTGGTGTCGAAGCTGAAGAACCGCTACCACACCGAGGTCATCTTGAAGGCGCCTAAGGTGCCCTACCGCGAGACGATTCGCGGGCGCGCCGATGTGCAGGGACGCCACAAGAAGCAGTCAGGCGGACACGGGCAGTTTGGCGACTGCAAGATCAAGATGGAACCGTTGCCCCACGGCGGGAACTTTGAGTTTGTCAACGAGATCTTCGGTGGCTCGATTCCGAAGAACTACATTCCAGCCGTCGAGAAGGGAATTGTCGAAGCGGCAGCACGCGGGTATCTGGCGGGCTTTCCCGTGGTGGACTTCAAGGTCGTGCTCTACGACGGCTCGTACCACGACGTCGATTCGAACGAGTTGTCGTTCAAGACGGCGGGGCGCATTGCCTTCCGCAAGGCCATGGAGCAGGCCAAGCCCACGTTGCTGGAGCCGATCATGAACGTAGAGATCACTATCCCTGATGAGTTTGCGGGATCGATCATGGGCGACCTCAACAGCCGGCGCGGACGCATTCAGGGCATGGACAACAAGGCGGGCAAGACGGTGGTGAAGGCCGTAGTTCCCATGGCCGAGATGCTGACCTATGGCACCGACCTGACTTCGATGACGCAGGGCCGCGGCAGCTTCTCGATGGAAATGGACCACTACGACTTTGTACCCGCGTTGCAACAGGAGAAGATCATCGCAGCTGCTAAGGCCGAGCGCGGTGAAGTGGTAGAAGAAGAGGAATAACCGCCTCGAAGACAGTTCGCGTTGATTGCCGCCTGTGTGGCATGATTTCCACTCTGTTCAATTCGACAGCCTTGTCGATCAGGTGAGGAGTCTGCCCATGAAGAAGTCGCCCCCGCTTTCGCTGTCTTTCTCTTCGAAAATCCGGACGCTGCTGTGGACCACCGCTGTTCTAGCGCTATTGACCGGCGGAGCAACGGCACAGGCGGCTTCAGACGCCCATGCGCAATTGCTCAAGCTAGTTGATCAAGACGCCTCCCACTGGCAACAGGTTTCGAAACAGATCTGGGGTTACGCCGAGCTGGGATATCACGAAACGAAAAGTTCGGACCTGCTGCAGGAGCAGTTGAAGGCGGCAGGGTTCCGCGTACAGGCGGGCGTGGCCGATGAACCAACGGCGTTCATTGCGAGCTACGGCGAGGGCAAACCTGTGGTCGCGATTCTCGGTGAGTTCGACGCACTGCCCGGCCTGTCGCAGCAGACGGTGCCGGAGAGGGACCCAGTGAAAGCGGGTGCTCCGGGACACGGATGTGGGCACAACCTGCTCGGCTCAGGGGCAGCGCTGGCGGCCGTGTCGCTGAAGCAGTACATGGAGGCCCACCACATAGCAGGAACGCTGCGTTATTACGGTACTCCGGCCGAAGAGGGCGGATCGGGCAAGGTGTACCTGGTGCGCGACGGCGCTTTTAAGGATGTGGACGTGGTGCTGCACTGGCATCCGGCAGCGAGCAATTCGGTGGCCAATGGTGGACAATTGGCGGTGGTTTCGGCCAAGTTCACGTTTCACGGAATTGCCGCGCACGCGGCGATGGCTCCGGACCGGGGGCGGTCGGCGCTGGATGCCGTGATGCTGATGGGCAACGGAATCGAGTTCATGCGGGAGCATGTGCCCAGCAATACGCGCATTCACTACATCATTTCGAAGGGCGGCGTGGCACCGAACATCGTTCCTGACCTCGCGCAGATGGACCTGATGGCGCGGAGCCCGTCGAATACGACCCTGAAGGATATATGGGACCGCATCGAAAAGATCGCGCAAGGCGCGGCGCTGATGACGGGCACGACGCTGGAAATGAGAGACATTGGAAGCGATGCCAACATCATTCCCAATGACGCGCTGGCCGCGGTAGCACAGAAGAACCTGGAAGAAGTCGGCGGCTACACGCTGAACCCCGAACAGACGAAGTTTGCGCTGGAATTACAGAAGACCTTTGGGATGGAAACTCCGCCGAGCCTGGATGCGACGAAGGAGATTGAACCGCTGCGCAAGTTCGATCCCAACCAGCCGGCCGCGTCGACCGACGTAGGCGACATTAGCTGGAATGTGCCGACGATCGGGTTCTCGGCGGCAACCTGGCCGGCGGGGACCGCAGCCCACACCTGGCAGGCGGCTGCTACCTCGGGCACCAGCATCGGACAGGAAGGTATGGTGGTTGCGGCGAAGGCCATCGCTCTCACGGCGCTCGATTTGTTCACCGATCCGACGCTGGTACAGGCGGCGAAGGACGATTTCAAGAAGCAGCTTGCCGGGAAGAGCTATTACACAGCGATTCCGGCCCAACAGAAGCCGCTGCTTAACTACCGCAACGACTAGTCACATAGTCCGCGCTTCAAGCCCAGCTCGGCGCGTGCCGGGCTTTTTTATTGCGGATGGTATCCTAATCGCCTTTGCCCAGGAGAATGTACCTATGGACACTTGTCTAGGAAGGCAACCGAAATTCAAACTTGCACTCTGCGGATGTCTCGCAACACTTCTTTTTGCAGTTGGATGCAGCCAACCCGCTCCGCCTGACACGCGAGCGGCAGATGAAGCGGCGATTCGAGATGCGGATGCTCAGTGGTCGAAGACGGCTGCGGCTGGAGATCTGGACGGCACTGTCGCCTATTACACCGACGACGCATCGGTGCTGGCACCCAACGCTCCGATAGCCTCTGATAAACAGTCGATCCGTGGTGCCTGGGCCTCGCTGCTCGGCTCGACATCCGTCTCTTGGCAGGCGAGCAAGGTGGAGGTCGCGCATTCTGGCGACTTGGCCTACATTCAGGGTACCTATCAGCTAACGTCGAAAGACTCGCAACACAACCCAGTGGACAGAGGCAAGTTCGTGGAAGTCTGGAAGAAGCAGGCGGACGGTAAATGGAAGGTAGTGGCCGACATTTTCAACTCCGACTTGCCGGTGGTGCCGTCACCTGCCGAGTGGAAGAAGTAGAGTGCCTTGACAGATGTTGTACTCGTATATAACACCTAAAAAAACAATTTTCGCGATCTTTTAGAATCAATGGTTTGGGAGAAAATTGTTCGCAAACGATTGATTCTACATATAGTTATACGTATCCGTTTCTGCCCGTAGGAGTTAGGGGCGCGAGTTTCGCTGTCTGTTCGCTCAAATGTGTCATACAAATCATACAAGTATGGCAGCGGAACCCAAGTGTCAAAGAACCGAGAAAGCCTGCGCCTCGGCGCAGGGCCGACAAGAGACACAACTCCCTTGCCTCATATGTCGTGTTTTAGCGGTTTGAAGACTGAAGGCGAAAGTGCACGGGACACAGTGCGGTGTGATAAGAGATGAAGAACCAAAATGAAGACCAAATGTGGGCCATGGCATCGCGTGTGACGCGAGATGAGGATGAAGAACGCCGCGTCCGCGGCGAGGGTCCTTGTTTCCGATTCGATGCGCGGGCTGACGCCCACGCCTAAAACCACGTCGCGGCTCCGCCGCTTCGGAGCCTGCAGATGGTCCTTGAGCAATCGTCTACTCCATCTTCGTCTTCAGTCGGAACATCAGCGAGCCGTGTGGCGGGATGGTGAAGGCTGAGTCCGAAGGTGCTTGCACATCAAGGCCGGTCCAAACATCCTTAAACACAGCCGTACTCCCGATACCGAGGTCCTTCCAGGGGATTTTTACTGACACGGGCGCGTTGCTGCGGTTGACTGCAGCAATGGCTACGCCGTTGCCACTCAGTGTGCGCTTCCAGTACTCCACGTCATCACGCTTGAATGCGAGTTGGCCCTGCTGGCCGAGCGGGTCCTGGTCGATGGCGATTGCGTCTTTGTTCATCAGGATGGAGCGGATGTCCGGGGTCATGCCGCGAACGTCATTGCCCGCGAGCAGGGGCGCGGCGAAGATGGCCCACAAGCTCATGTGGGTGCGGTACTCGTCGGTGGTCATGCCGCCGTTACCGATCTCGAGCATGTCGGGATCGTTCCAGTGGCCGGGACCGGCGTATTTCGCGATGGCGGACTGCGTGTCGACGATTGCCATCATGCGCTTATAGGTGTCGTCTGATGTCGCCGGTCGTGCGCCAGAGATTGCCACCGACCTTGGGCCCCCATTCCCAGACGTTCTCGCGGCCATACTGGCAGAGGCTGTAAACGATGGGGCGATGGGTGGCGTGCAAGGCGTCGCCCATCCTCTGATAAACGGCTTGCATAGCGGAGTCGGGATAAAGATTGCTGGCGCTGCACCAGTCGTACTTGAGGTAATCAACTCCCCATGCGGCATAAGTCTTGGCGTCCTGAGCTTCGTGGCCATAGCTGCCCGCGTAGCCCGCACAAGTGTAAGGGCCTGGGCCCGAATAGATGCCGAACTTCAGGCCTTTAGAGTGGACGTAGTCGGCGAGCGCCTTCATGTCGGGAAACTTGTTGTTGGAGTGGATGACGCCGTTGGCGTCACGGTCGCCTTCCCAGGTGTCGTCGATGTTGAGGTAGATGTATCCGGCGTCGCGCATGCCGCTGGAGACGAGAGCGTCGGCCATTTCGCGAACGGTTTTGTCGTCAATGCGTCCGGCGAATAGGTTCCAACTGTTCCATCCCATGGGAGGAGTTTTGGCGAGACCGTTGTAGGGCACATTGTGGAGTGCGGGCGGCGGAATGACGTTGGTGACGGTAAACGGATCGGATTTTACGCGCGCGGCAACCACGTCGTAGGGCGCGCCTTCGGCGTCATGCACGGTGAAGTGAAGCTTGTCGCCTTCGAGCGTGCCTTCGCAGATGTAGGGACGTCCCTCGTTGGTAACGGCGGAGACGGAAAAGTGTTGGCCGTCGACTTTACCTTGCTTGATGACGAGCGCGCCCCAGAAATGTTCGATTTTGCCGGTCAGCGTATCTCCTGACTGCTGCAGGGCCAGGACCGTTTGGCTGGTGTGACCGTCGGGCTGCCTGGCAGAGTGCAACCAGATGCCGGAAAAATCAGCGGCAAAGAGTGTAGGCGCGAAGAGAAGTATGAGGAGCAGATGTTTCATGCGGATAAAGATACAGCATGAAAGGCAGTTGTCAGTAGGCAGTTGTCGGTTCACGCTTCCCACCCTATCGCCAAAAACAGGCGATAAGGGCCGGGCGCCTGTCATTCAGTTTCCCAGATTCTTATCCGTTCGGAGGGAGCTACTGGTAGGTGACGCGGCGGTCGCCCTTGACGATGCGGCCGATGGTATAGCCCTTTTCGCCGCAGCGCTCGAGGATGGTCTGCGCCTTTTTGAACTTTGCGGACGGAACCACCAGGATCATGCCGATGCCCATGTTGAAGGTGCGGAGCATGTCGTCTTGCGGAACGTTGCCGATGGCCTGCATGTGCTGAAAGATGGGCAGCACCGGCCAGGAGTGAATTTCGACAATCGCGGCGGTGCCCTTGGGCAACACACGCGGCAGGTTTTCGGTGATGCCTCCGCCGGTGATGTGGGCGAGGGCACTGACGGCTTCGGCGTCGATCATGCGGCGCACGATAGGCCAGTAGCTTTTGTGGGTGCGCATCAGCTCGGTGCCGACCTTGCCCTTGATTTCGTTGACGTACGAATCGGGGGTGTAACGCGCTACTTCGAAGAAGAGCTTGCGGGCGAGAGAGTAGCCGTTGGTGTGAAGCCCGGTGGAGGGCAAACCGATCAGGACATCGCCCGGTTGCACGTCTTTGCCGGTGATGATTTTGGGACGGTCGACCACGCCGACGATGAATCCTGCGAGATCGTATTCGCCGTCAGTATAGAACCCAGGCATTTCGGCGGTCTCGCCGCCAATGAGCGCGCAACCGTTCTGCTTGCAAGCATCGGCTATGCCGCTGACGACCTTTTCGGCGATCTCAGGCTTGAGTTTGCCGGTGGCGAAGTAGTCCATGAAAAACATGGGAGCAGCGCCCTGCACGGCGATGTCGTTGACGCAGTGGTTAACCAAGTCGGCGCCGATGGTATGGTGCAGGTTCATCTCGAAGGCGATTTTCAGCTTGGTACCGACACCGTCAACGCTGGAGACGAGCACGGGATCGACGTAACGCTTCTTGTCGATGGCAAAGAGACCGCCGAAGCCACCGATTTCGCTGAGGACGCCGCGGTTGAAGGTCTTGTGGGCAAGGTACTTGATGCGCTGCTTGGTGCGATTGGAGCGCTCAATATCGACACCGGCGTCGGCGTAAGTAATGGCGCGGTCTTCGGTCGTTTGTGCCAAGGGTCGGAAATCCATCCAGAGGGCGCGTTGCCGCAGGTCTCGGTGTAGGAAGTCACGATTGTACCATTCTGCCGTTGCAGACCGAGGGACGGGCGGGGGACGAAATGTGAGCGCGGTCACGGGAAAAAGTGACTGGAGCGCCGGGTGGGACGCTGCGCTGGGACTAAACTGGAGTTTCATCGCAGACTGCGAGGCCCTTCTATGACGACTGCAGTGCAAAACAGCAAGCCGTGGGCGAAGGCCGACCCTTCGTCCGACGTTTATCGTTCGGAAAGCCATCCGCTCGACCCGCTATTCTCTCCGCGAAGTGTTGCGGTGGTTGGCGCGACCGAGCGGATGGGAAGCGTCGGCCGGTCGGTGTTGTGGAACCTGCTGAGCAACCCATTTGGCGGAACGGTTTTCCCAGTCAATTCGAAGCGCCCGAGCGTGCTGGGGATCAAGGCGTACCCGAGTGTTTCGGCGCTGCCTGACAAGGTGGACCTGGTGGTGGTGACGACGCCGGCCGACACGGTTCCCGACGTACTGGCGGAGTCGGTTGCGTTTGGCATTCCGGCAGGCATCGTAATTTCAGCGGGCTTCAAAGAGTCGGGCGAGCACGGCAAGGAATTGGAAGCACGCATCTCCGAGATCATCCGCGGAAAGATGCGGCTGATCGGGCCCAACTGCCTGGGCGTGATGAATCCAGTGCGCGGCTTGAATGCGACGTTCGCTCATTCGATCGCGCGGCCGGGCAATGTCGCGTTCATCAGCCAGAGCGGCGCGCTGTTGACCGCCATCCTGGACTGGAGCTTGCGGGAAAATGTTGGCTTCAGCTCGTTTGTCTCGACGGGTTCGATGCTCGACGTGACCTGGGGCGACCTAATCGATTACTTCGGCAGCGATCCGCGCACCAACAGCATTGTGATTTACATGGAGTCGATCGGCGATGCGAGCGCTTTTTTGTCGGCGGCGCGCGAGGTTTCGCTGGCGAAGCCCATCATCGTGATCAAAGCGGGGCGTACGGCTCAAGCTGCCAAAGCGGCGGCTTCGCACACCGGTTCGCTAACCGGCAGCGACGAAGTGCTGGATGCGGCATTTCGCCGCAGCGGCGTGCTGCGGGTCAATAGCATCTCGGACATCTTCTTCATGTCAGATGTGCTCGCCAAGCAGCCGCGCCCGCGGGGCAACCGGCTGTGCATCCTTACCAACGCGGGCGGACCCGGGGTATTGGCGACCGACGCGCTGGTCGCAGGTGGAGGAGAACTCGCAGACCTGTCGCCGCTGACCATGCAGGCGTTTGACGAAATTCTGCCAGCACAGTGGAGCCACAACAATCCGGTGGACATTCTGGGCGATGCCGAGCCCGAGCGCTACGCGAAGTCGCTGGAGATTGCGGCGAAGGATCCCGGCATCGACGGGATGCTGGTGATCCTTACCCCGCAGGACATGACGAACCCGACGCAGATTGCGGAAAAGCTGAAGCCGTATGCCAAGGGATTCGGCAAGCCGGTGCTGGCAAGCTGGATGGGCGGAACGGAGGTCGCGGCCGGCGAGCAAATCCTGAATCACGCGGGGATTCCAACTTTTCAGTTCCCCGACAGCGCGGTGCGAGCGTTCAACTACATGTGGCGCTACAGCTACAACCTGAAGGGCCTGTACGAGACGCCGACCCTGCCGCAACACGCCGATGCGGAGGTACAACGCGGCAAGGCGGCCAGAATTCTGCGAGAGGCGCGCGAACAGGGCCGCACTATTTTGACGGAACTCGACTCGAAGCAGCTCCTGAAGGCTTACGGCATTCCGACGGTGGACACCCGGCTAGCTGTGACGGAGGAAGAAGCCGTTCAGGCTGCAAAGGACATTGGCTACCCCGTCGTCGTCAAATTGCATTCCTACACAATTACGCACAAGACCGAAGTGGGTGGGGTGCAGCTCAACCTGCACGACGCCGAGGCGGTTGGGCGGGCCTTCCGCTTGATCCAACTTCTCGTTTCCCAAAAACACGGTGACGGGGACTTCCTTGGCGTGACGGTACAGCCGATGATCAAGCTCGATGGCTATGAGCTGATCGTTGGCAGCAGCATCGATTCGCAGTTCGGCCCGGTAATGCTATTTGGAACCGGCGGCCAACTCGTGGAAGTGTTTCGCGATCGCGCCTTGGCGCTGCCGCCGCTGAATTCGACGCTGGCGCGACGAATGATGGAGCAAACCCGGATTTTCAAGGCACTGCAAGGCGTGCGCGGGCGTCGGCCGGTAGATATCGGGGCGCTAGAAGAGTTGCTGGTGCGCTTCAGCCAACTGGTAGTGGAACAACGCTGGGTGAAGGAGATCGACATCAATCCGTTGCTGGCGTCGCCGGAGCGGCTGCTGGCTCTGGATGCACGGGTGGTGTTGCATGGGCCGGAGATGACTGCGGCGGAATTACCTCAGTCCGCAATTCGGCCGTATCCGGTGAAGATGGTGTCGTCGTGGAAGATGAAGGATGGCAATGAAGTCGTCATCCGTCCTATTCGGCCGGAAGACGAGCCGTTGATGATTCCGTTCCACGAGAAACTTTCGGAACGCAGCGTGTATTTGCGATACTTCCAGCCGCTGAAATTGACGCAGCGCACGGCGCACGAGCGACTGACGCGCATTTGCTTTATCGACTACAACCGTGAGATGGCGCTGGTGGCGGAGCGCAAGAACGAAGCCGGCGAGCCGGAGTTGCTGGCCATCGGGCGGCTGAGCAAGATCCATGGGCGGGACGAGGCCGAACTGGCGGCGGTGGCCATCGACGCAGCCCAACACAAGGGGCTGGGCACTGAGCTCTATAACCGGCTGATCGCCGTCGCGAGAGAGGCCGGTATCAAGAAGCTGATTTCGAACATGCTGCCGGAAAACCGCGAAATGCGTGCATTGTGCGTCAAATTGGGGTTTAAGATGCACTCCAGCCTCGAAGACAACATGATCCGGGCAGAACTGGACTTGTAAGACCTAACCAAGATTTACAGCGAAGGTGGCGCGAAGGAAGGTGTCGCGCTTCCATCGTTCACGGGTTACGATGTTATGATTCGGGACACGCAGGTATAACCCGCGGAGCGGCCTAACTGCCGCTCGGCGTCACAAGGGGCGACCGTCAGACCGTGCCGAGCGAAAAACAGGTGAGATGGTCACAACTCCGGGTTGGCCTGACTGTCATTATCGCCAGCGTTGCACTGGCGATCTTGATCTTCCTGATGACCGGTACGACCGGTCTATTCACACGGAAAATCCAGGTTCGCGCCTACGTGGATAACGCCGGCGGCCTGCGGGTGGGAGCGCCAGTCAGGCTGGAGGGCGTGGACATCGGGAACGTTATCGGGATCCGAGTGGTGCGCGATCCAAAACGCCAGGTCGCACCGGTGGAGGTCCTGATGAAGATCACCACCAAGTACTCGAACAACATGGGCCCAGACTGTGAAGCATCGTTGAACACCGCAGGAGTGCTGGGCGAGGTGTTCGTCGATATCGATTGCCGCCTGTCGAAGGGCGCCGGGTTGCAGAACAATACCGAATTGCCCACCCGCGACGTGGCGCAATTGCAGGACGTGGTGCGCGCCAGCCAGGGCACGCTGCAAAACGTGGACACGCTGGTCAAGCGGCTGGACAACATCTTGAGCTACATCCAGAGCGGTCAGGGTTCGATTGGTAAAGTGATTTACGATCCGTCGCTCTTCAATCGCGCCAATGACATGCTCACTCAGTTGCAGCACATCGTGGCGCAGGCGAACTCCACCCAGGGCAGCATCGGCAAGCTGCTGAACAGCGACGAACTTTACAACAAGGCAAACGCGGCAGTCGATAACCTGAATAAGATCATTGACCAGATCAACAGCGGTCAGGGCACCGCAGGTAAATTCATTAAAGATCCAGCCCTCTATGACAACGCCAACCAGACGCTGGCGAAAGCCAATCAACTAATTACCGACATCAACGCCGGTAAGGGAACAATCGGCAAACTGGCCAAGGATGAAGCCCTGGCCAAGAAGCTTGACGACACCATTGCGCACCTGGATTCCATACTTGACCGGCTCGATAAAGGTGAAGGGAGTGCGGGCAAGTTCCTCAAGGACCCCTCGCTTTACAACAACGCCGACGCTACCCTGGCCTCGACCCATGAGCTGATCGAAGCGATCAAGAAAGACCCCAAGACGTACCTCACCATCCACCTGAAGCTGTTCTAGAGTCAGGGGCGATTTCTCACCCTCGTCGTCGCGGGCGCGTTTGGTGCAGTCGACGCCCGTACTCTCGTTCGCTTTGGTGGAGTCCTCGCACGGCACGAATTTCCCTGTCCACAACGTTTGTAGTAGTGTGTCTGGTTGGAGATTGGCAGCTCTACCCTCTCCATTCGGGCGCAACCAGCCCAAGTTTTATCGAGTTCCTGCGTCGACGCCGGCGTTTGCGAGCGGCGACAATTCATCATGCGAGGCATTCAGCCCAATGCGTAGTTTTCTGGCGGTATTCCTGTTGTGTTCAGCACTCTTTTGTTTCTCCCAAACACCTGCAACCGATTCCGGAGCTCCCAAACAAATCCCCAGCTTCGATGTAAACGCGATCGACAAGTCCATCGATCCCTGCGTGGACTTTTATCAGTACTCCTGCGGCACCTGGATGAAGAACAATCCCATACCCGCCGACAAATCGCGCTGGGGCCGTTTTGACGAGTTGGCCGAGCAGAACCTATATGTCCTGCGCGACATTCTGGTGCAGGCGCAAGCCCCGGGCCAGCACAGCGCCACACAAAAGATGGTGGGCGAGTTCTATGCGGCATGCATGGATGAGGCCACCATCGAAAAGAAAGGCACCGTCCCCCTTGCCCCCATGTTGGCGCGCATCAACGCTATCAAGACGAAGGCGGACGTAGTCAAAGTAGTCGCCTACATGCACGCGAACGCGACGCCGGCTCTGTTTGCTTTCTATCCTCAGCCCGACATGCACGACTCGAACGCGACCATCGCTTTCATCGACCAGGGCGGGATAACGTTGCCCGACCGCGACTACTACATCAAAGACGATCCCCGGTCGGTCGAGACGCGGCAGAAGTATGTCGAGCACGTACAGAAGGTATTTGAATTGGCGGGCGATAAGCCCGACGTTGCCGCTGCCGAGGCCAAGACGGTGCTTTCGGTCGAAAGCGGACTGGCGCAGGCTTCCATGGACCGCACGCAACGGCGCGATCCGAAGACACGCGACCACAAGATGACGGTGCAGGAGATCTCCGCCAGCGCCCCGAATTTCGACCTCACGGCTTATTTCGCCAGCAACGGTTCGCCGAAGTTCAGCACGCTGAACGTTGGTAATCCCGACTTCTTCAAGCAGGTCAACGGTCAACTTGATGGAGTCTCCATTGCTGACTGGAAGACGTATCTGCGCTGGAAGGCCATCAATGACCACGCGCAGTTGTTGAGCAAAGCGTTCGTGGAGGAAGACTTCCAGTTCAACGGCAAGTTCATGTCGGGCCAGCAGGAAATGGAACCGCGCTGGAAGCGCTGTGTAAAAGCCACCGACCGGAACCTGGGCATGGCGCTCGGCCAGCTTTATGTAGACAAGACTTTCGGCCCTGAGGGGAAGGCGCGCACGCTGAAGATGGTGCAGGCCATCGAGAGCGCGATGCACCAGGACATCGGCCAGCTCACCTGGATGTCGGACACGACCAAACAACAGGCGTACGTGAAGCTGAATGCGATCGTAAATAACATTGGGTATCCCGATAAATGGCGCGACTACAGCAGCGTGACGATTACCGCTGACGACTATTACGGTAACAGCTCGCGCGCCGGCGCCTTCGAGGTCAAGCGGCAGTACAACAAGATCGACAAGCCGACCGATCGCAAGGATTGGAGCATGACTCCTCCGACTGTGAATGCATATTATCGGCCACCGATGAACGACATCAACTTCCCTGCCGGAATTCTGCAACCGCCCTTCTACGGCAAGGTGATGGACGATGCAGTGAACTACGGCGGCATCGGCGTGGTGATCGGGCATGAGTTGACGCACGGCTTTGACGACCAGGGGCGCAAGTACGATGCGCAAGGCAATTTCAAAGATTGGTGGACGCCTGAAGACGCTAAGGCGTTCGAGCAGCGCGCCGATTGCACGGCCAGTGAGTATTCCAGCTTCGTTGCCGTGAAGGACAACCAGGGCGTGGTGAAGCTCAATGGCAAGCTCACGCTCGGTGAGAACACCGCCGACAATGGCGGCCTCAAGCTGGCGTATATGGCGCTGACCGAAATCATCGGCAACACGAAAGTTGCGCCGATCGACGGCTACACCCCGCAGCAACGCTTTTTCCTGGCCTATGGACAAATCTGGTGTCAGAACGTGACCGACCAGGAAGCGCGTAAGCGCGCGCTCACGGATCCGCACTCGCCGGGAGAATGGCGGGTAAACGGCGCGGTGCAGAACTCGGCTGCGTTTCAAGAGGCCTGGGGATGCAAGGCCGGCCAACCTATGGTGAGCGAGAATGCTTGCCGGGTCTGGTAGCGAATTTGGAGATGTTTCAGGCAGTTTCAATCGCGGGTTGCGCAGCTGCCGTGAACCACGGAGGCTCGGCCTGCGTATCGACCTTCGGTGCTGTTCGATAAGTGCAGTCTTATTCCAAGCGAGGAAATTATGCGACGTTCCCTTCTGACGGCTAGCGTTGTCGTGCTCGCCGCGAGTTTTGCCCTGGCACAGAATGCCTCAAATAGCTCTGCGAAACCCGCTGACATTCGCAGTTTCGACCTGACTGCCATCGATAAGTCGGTTGCTCCGTGCAACGACTTCTACCATTACGCCTGCGGGACCTGGCTGAAAAACAACCCGATCCCGCCCGATCAGTCGAGTTGGGGACGGTTCAACGAATTGCACGAACGCAACCAGACGGTGCTGCGCGCAATCCTGGACAAGCAGTCGGCAGACACTCCCGGCCGCAGCCCGGTCAACCAAAGGATTGGCGACTATTACTACTCCTGCATGGACGAAGCCGCCATCGAAGGTAAAGGCACGGCTCCGGTGAAGCCCTACATCGACAAAATCGACGCTATGAAGGCCAAGTCGGATATCCCGGTGGTGCTGGGCGGGCTTCATCGCGCAGGAGCGAATGCGTTCTTCGGATTTAGCTCTGAGCCTGACTTCAAGGACTCGAAGACTGACATTGCTAGTGCCGACCAGGGCGGTTTGTCGCTGCCCGATCGTGACTACTACTTCAAGACCGATGCGAAGTCGGTGGAAACCCGCGAGAAGCTCGAGAAGCACATCGCCAAGACCTTCGAGCTCTATGGCGAGCCGCCGGCCAAAGCCGCGGCCGATGCCAAGATAGTAATGAAAGTGGAGACTGACTTGGCGAAAGTCTCGCTCGATCGCACCCAGCAGCGCGATCCAACCAATATTTACCACAAGATGAGCGTCGCCGATTTGCAGAAGCTCAGCCCGGCATTCTCCTGGAACCAGTACTTCACGACCGTCGATTCGCCAAAGTTCGACAGCCTGAACGTAAGCGAACCGGACTTTGTGAAAGGCATGAACCAGGTCATTGCCGACAATGATCTCGACACGGTAAAGACATATCTGCGCTGGCAAACCTTGCGCGGCGCGTCGCCAATGTTACCCAAAGCGTTTGTCGAAGAGGATTTCGATTTCTACGGCAAGACCATGCGCGGCGCCAAGGAGTTGCGTCCTCGCTGGAAGCGTTGCGTGCAATTCACGGACAACGACCTGGGCGAAGCTCTGGGACAGGCCTATGTGGCGGAGACGTTCCCTCCCGAGGCTAAGGCCCACACCTTGCAGATGGTGCATGAGCTGGAGGCCGCTCTCAAGACCGACATCAGCGAGCTTTCGTGGATGAGTCCTGAGACCAAGAAGCAGGCGCTGGAGAAGTTGTCGCGCATCGACAACAAGATCGGCTATCCCGACAAATGGCGTGATTACAGCTCGCTCAACATCGTGCGCGGCGATGCAATGGGCAATTCGGCGCGGGCCAACCAGTTCGAGTTTAACCGCCAGCTCAACAAAATCGGCAAGCCGGTTGATCGCAGCGAGTGGGAGATGACCCCGCCGACGGTGAACGCGTATTACAACCCTTTAGAGAACAATGTCAATTTTCCGGCCGGAATCCTGCAGCCACCGTTCTATGACTACAAGGCGGACGACGCTACCAACTTCGGCAGCATCGGCGTCGTCATCGGGCATGAACTCACGCATGGTTTCGACGACGAAGGCAGCCAATTCGACGCTGACGGCAACTTGCGCAATTGGTGGACACCTCAGGACAAGGAACAGTTCGACAAGCTGGAGGGGTGCTTCGTCAACGAATATGACGGCTTTGTTGTGGTCGATGACGTTCATGTCAAAGGCAAGCTGACCTTGGGCGAGAACACCGCCGACAACGGCGGCTTGCGCATCTCTCACATGGCGCTCCTGGACGTTTTAGCCGCGACTCCGGAAGGCACGGTGGAAGGCTTCACTCCGGACCAGCGCTTCTTCCTCGGCTATGCGCAAATCTGGTGTGCCAATCAGACTCCGGAGACGATGCGTCTGCAGGCCCTGACGAATGAACACTCGGCGCCTCAGTATAGGGTGAATGGAGTGGTGTCGAACTCGCCAGATTTCGCCAAGGCGTTCGGCTGTAAGGAGGGTTCGCCTATGATCCGCAAGCCGGTATGTCGCGTTTGGTAGAGCTGTCGAGTTGTAACCACGGACGCTGAGAGGATACCTCTGCCGGCGTCCTTTTTTCTTGATTCGATATTCGGACGAGGTTCGCACCAGCCTTGCTACTAGGGCAAGCAGCCCTGCACCGTGCCGGGCTGCGTTATAGTGGGCTGTGTTATCGGTGCACTCCTTCCGGCCTCATTTTTTGCGAACACTGGCGATTTTCGCGACGCTCTTGCTGCTTGCGATGGCCCCGGCGTGCAAGCGCGCCTCAATCGCCAAACATGACTATATGTATGTCTCCGCCCCGGAAAGCAGCCTGCGCGACCGCGTTGCCACCATGTACAACAAGCTCGGCACGGTGCACAACGGCGAACGCGTGGACGTGCTCGAGCGGCAGAAGCGCTTCTACCGGGTGCGCACCGACAGCGGTGCTGAGGGTTGGATCGAGCAGCGCAGCCTGATAACGCAGGAGGTGTTCGACGGCTTCCAGAAGCTGGCGCAGGACGCAAAGGCGATGGATGTACAGGGGCACGGAACCACTCGCGCTGAGCTGAATATGCACCTCACGCCCTCGCGCGATGGCGAACATCTCTACCAGCTTAAAGAGGGCGAGAAGGTCGAGATCCTGAGGCGGGCGACCAGCGATAAGAATGCGCCCAAGCCTCCTCCGCCACCAAAGCCGTCTGCGAAACCGGCACAGCCCACGGGTTCGCCAGCACCTGCGGCCGGGGCCCCTACGCCAGCCGCTCCTGCAAAGGCTCCGTCAACTACACCTGCAACTTCTCAGCCCAAGCCAAACGCCGTAGCTGACAAGACGAAAGAGGCCGAGCCGCCCAAGCCGGTCATGGAAGATTGGTACCTGGTGCGCAATTCGTCGGGCCAGGTGGGATGGGTACTGCTGCGCATGATCGATCTCGACGTGCCGCTCGATGTTGCACAGTACGCCGAAGGGCAGCGCATTGTTGGCTACTTCATCCTGAACACGGTGCAAGAGACCATCGACGATCAGCCGAAAGAGGAACCTCAATACCTCGTGCTGCTAAATCAGCCGAAAGATGGCCTGCCATACGACTACAACCAGATCCGCGTCTTCACTCGCAATCGCAATAAGCATCGCTACGAGACCGCTTACCGCGAGCGCGAAATGGAAGGCTATCTGCCTGTGAAGACCGGCCACGCCACATTCGACAAGGAAGGCGACCTGCCAACTTTCACCATCCGGAAGATGAACGACAGCGGGCAGATTGTAGACGTTACCTACAAGATGAATGGCCCGATTGTGCGACGGGTGCTAACTCCTGAGCAATTGGCAGAGCAGAAAGCGAAGCACGAAGCCGAGCTAGCTGCGCGGCAAAAGGCGAGGGCACAAAATCCTGCTGCCCACCAGAAACAGCCTGCGAAGAAAAAGAAGAAGCACCAATAACTGGGGTCGTCTAGCGGGTGTAGAACTCCGCGATCGCGGCTACTACACGCTGCTGCTCGTCATCGCGCAACTCAGGGAAGATGGGCAGCGCCAGTGACTCTTTCGCGGCGCGCTCGGACTCGGGGAAATCTCCTGGCTTGTATCCGAGGTAGGCGAAACTCTGCTGCAAGTGCAGCGGAACAGGATAGTAGATCTCGGTGCCGATTCCGCGCTCGCTGAGGAAGGCGCGAAGTTCATCCCGTCGAAATGCACGCACTACATACTGGTGGTAGATGTGGAAGGCTTCGGGGCGGGTCTGCAACAACGCGATGGGCGCCTGCGTATCCACCGTGGTCGCGGCAAGCTTCACCAGGCTTGTGACGCGGAAGAGCGCGTCGTATTGGGCGGCGATCGCTCGGCGCTGCGCGTTCCAGAGGTCAATGTGCTTCAACTTGATGCGCAGCACGGCGGCCTGTAACGCGTCGAGGCGGCTGTTCCAGCCGATCTCTTCGTGATAGTAGCGCTGACTGCTTCCGTGATTGCGCAAGCGCCGAATGTGAGCGGCGAGATCTTCGTCATCGGTCGTAACTGCGCCACCATCGCCGTAGGCGCTCAGGTTTTTCGTGGGATAGAAACTGAAAGCGGCCGCGTTGCCCAACGTGCCCGCTTTCTTGCCCTGCCAAGTTGCGCCGAAGGCCTGAGCGGCGTCCTCGACAATGGCGAAGGCATATTGCTGCGCCAAGGCTGAGAACGTGTACATGTCGGCACATTGTCCGTAGAGGTGGACGGGCATGATCGCACGCAGAGGGGGATTGCTTTGCAGAAATTTCTCGACAGCGACGGGATCGAGATTGAAGGTCGCGGGATCGATATCGGCGAAGACCGGGGTAGCTCCGCAGCGCGTGATGGAACTCGCTGAGGCAAAGAACGTGAAGGGTGAAGTAAGAACGCGATCGCCGGGTTGCACTCCCGCGGCCACCAGAGCCAGCCATAGAGCGTCGGTACCGGAGGCGCATCCCACGCAGGCCTGCGCGCCGAGGTAGGCGCCGGATTCGCGCTCGAAGGCGTCCAGTTCCGGTCCGCCAATGAAGTATTGGGTGGTCAGCACCCGCTCGACGGCTGCTGCTACGTCGTCCTTAATGGTCTCGTACTGCCGCTTCAGGTCGAGCATGGGAACCGGTTCGGGTTTGGTGGAAGAAACCGTGGTAACCGGAGCGGCTGAGGTGCTGGAAGACATGGCGAAGTCTTAATTCTACCAGCGAGCTTTGGGCTCTCAGGGCATCGCGCCATTGGCGGGTGCCAACTTCGGGCCACCGGCAATTGATTTCAGTGGTTGCTCGTTTTTGCTTGCCTCATCGGCCGTTCCAGTGGATAGTGGCAGCCAGCGGCTCGCTTCGTCAACTTCTATCCCAGTCATCCATTGACCGCCGGAAGTATTCCGGATGGGTTTACTCAACTTCGATGATGGATTACGGCCCGACTCTTCGGGCGCATGGCTCGGGGGATTTATGAACTACCTTTCGATGAACAGCTTGGGCGCAGTGGAAACATCGCCCAAGGTGGTGCATTTCGGAATATTTCTGCCCGGCGTCGACTCGGGCACCGGCTACTCTGTTTCCGTCAAAATCATTCACGAAAAGGACCAATATCTACAGGCCGCCCAGACGGCTATAGTGGCACAGACGCACTCGGTAGATCCGACCTACGGCGACTATTGGTCTGGCCAGATTGACCTGAACACCGCCGCACCGCCGCCGGGGGCCACCGCGTTCGGGCAACCCGGACGCTACGTTTATCGCTACCTCATTCACAGCCCGACGCGCGGTGACATCGATTTCATCATCGATCCGTTCTCGCGCGAAGTCGGCGTGGGCCGCCTGTCGGCGATCACGGTTGGAGGTGCGCCGTACACCTTCTCAGCCAATGAAACAAAATGGAAAACGCCGCCCCTCAAGAATGCGATTATTTACGAGTTGATGATCACCGAGTTTCGCGACGACCTCGATCGCACCATCCGCGAGCTGCCTTACCTGGCGGACCTGGGCATCAACTGCATCGAAGTCATGCCGGTGTCGAATGTGCTGAGCACGATCGACTGGGGATACGACCCGATCGGCTATTTCTGCGTGGCTGAGCGCTTTGGCAGGACCGCGGATTTTCAGCGTTTCGTTGATTCGTGCCATCAGAATGGAATTGCCGTTATCGTGGACTCGGTTTATGGCCACACCGGCGGAGATTTTGCCTACACGCAGCTTTACAGCGCGCTGCAGAACGATCTTCCGAATCCGTTCAATGGCGCCAGCGGCGACTACGGCATCTTGAACGACTTCTCGAAGCGGCTCACGCAAGACTATTACTATTCCGTGAACCAGTATTGGCTGGACACGTTTCACATTGATGGATTTCGCTTCGACGATGTGCCCGAGTATTGGGACGGACCGACCGGGTCGGGCTATGCGAACCTCGTGTATTCGACGTACCAGTACGTCAAATCAAAGACGGGAGCGACGGACCATTACCAGCGATTTTTTGATGCGGCCGGGAACATCAACCTGATCCAGATCGCGGAATATCTTCCCGACCCTCCGGCGATCCTTTCCGGAAGCTACAGCACGGGCACGTGGCAAGACGGGACGTTGGGTGCCGCCGCCAACGTCGCCGCAGGCAGTGCGGGCGCTATCGAACAATTCGGATTCCAACTGGGACTCAACGGATATCCGTCGTCGGTTACAAGCAATGCCGACACCATTCTTAAGACCGCGCTGCAATACATTGAGAACCACGATCATCAGCGGTTCATCTGCAACTTTGGGACGATCCCGATGGACAATACGCCGGATGACGTATTGCTGCAGCAAGGTGACCGGGACAACAACTGGCCCAAGGTGCAGCCGTATTTGATTGCGCTGCTGACATGCAAAGGCACTCCGCTGCTGTCGGAGGGACAGGAATTCTGCGAAAACTATTGGATCCCGAGCAGCGGCTACGGGCGCGTGATGCTCTATCGGCCGGTGCGCTGGAACTATTTCTATGACAACGACGGGAAGCCGATCATCCGGCTGATCCGAAAGCTAACGAAAATCCGCCGGGGCGGAGCGCAGTTCAGCGATGGCACGCATTACTTTTACAACGACGATGGCAATTTCAACTCGAAGGGGTTGTTAGCGTTTTCACGGCAGCTGGGAAATACGTTCAGCCTGATCGTCGTCAACTTTACAGACCAGCAGCAGACGGCGAGCTTCGCGTTCCCTATCAGTGGGAACTATGTCGAGCAGATCGAGGGCGCACAAAACCTCGGGGGCGTGGTCGCGGGAGAGGCCCAGACGCTGACAATTCCGAGCAACTATGGGTGCATTTGGACTATCGGTTGAAGATCGTCGGGCCGGGAAAAGAGCATATTCGCCACAGCGGCCCAGAGATACGGAGGACGGCGGGGGAACTCGAAATGGACGGGGCAGCGGGCGGGGCACCCAGCAAAGCGACGGCCTACTGCAACTGCACCTTCACGTTGAGCTTGCCTTCGCCGATTACTTCGATGGGCGTGCCATTTTTCAGATAGGGCTGTAGCGCGGCGGGAGTAACCCAGTCGATGTCCCATGCGTTGTCCAACGCGATCACGTTGTAACTGCCGGGCAAAACTTCGTGGAGGGTAAAGGTTCCGTCACTGTCGCTCTGGTCGCGGCGGAAGAGCGTGAGGTTATTGGCTGGATTGTGTGGAACAAGCACAACCATCGCTCCCGCGGAGGGCTTGTCGCCGCGCAGCACGCTGCCATCGATGTCGGCCACGGCATGGGTTGCCGTAACTACGAGCTGCACGCTGCCTCCATTGATCTCCAAGGTCTGGCCGGTGACGCGCGCGCCCTTGCTCAGCAGGCTCTTGATCTGAAATCCCGGAGCGTTGTTCAGCACCACGTCGTAGGTTCCGGGGCGGACTTCGGTGTCGCTGAAATCAAACGTACCTTTGGGGCTCACCTCGGCGGCGAAGTTTTCGCTGGTGATGCGGTTGACAAGGACGACGTAGATTTCGCCGGGCGGATGTGTGCCACCTTCGAGCATGAGCGCGCCGGTGACCGAGGCTAGTGCGGGACTCTCGCGGGCATCGAGCTCGACCGTGCCCGATAGGTCCATCTCTTTGTACCAGCCGCCACCATTGCGTTTCAGACCGGGGTCGGGCATCTCGATGATGTAGTGGCCGGGAGCGATGCCGGTGTATTCGAAGGTCGCTCCGTTACGCCAGTTCTGGGCTTGCGCGGACATCACTGGCACGATGGTTCCGTCGAAGATGCGCTGGGAGACGCGGGGAAAACCGCGCGCCGCGGCGTTGCCGGAGTTCTTGTCGTCGGTATCGGCGAAGCGCACACGCAGATGGACAGCGGGCAGCGCTCGAACGCTGATGTCGGCAGTCACGCGATCGCCGGGATGCAAGACGATGGCGGTCGCTCCCGATGAGTCCTCGGCAGCCGGATAGAACGTCATGGGGTAGGCGACATCGAGTTGCGCTTTCTCTTCGGCTGCGCTGGCGGCGTTCTCGGGATCGGATGGGGGCGGCCCGTGAGTTGAATACTGCGCGTACCACGGCCGGGCCGACACGGCCACGTAGTAGGTTCCGGGCTCGAGATGGCCGAACTGATAATGCCCGCGGTCGTCGGTGGTGGCGTTGCCGACTTCTCGCGTCTGCTGGCGTCCGGCGTCGTTCTTGCGCCGATAGAGAGCGACGCTGGAGTTGCGCACAGGCTCGCTGTCGTCGTCGGTGACGGTGCCCTCGATGCGGGCGTCGGGGACGAGAGGAAAGACTAGGTTCTGCGAGTCGAGGCCGGGGCCCACGGCGATCCCGATAAAGAAGTCGCCATGCTGGTGAAATCCCTGCGAGTGGTAACCGCGCGCGCTGCCCATCAGAGAATACTTGCCGGCGGGAATAGCGGTGAAGGTGAAGCGTCCGTCGGCAGCGGTGAAAACCTGCCGGGAGAACTCATTGTTATCGCCGGTGGCGATGTTCACCTTCACGTCGGCGAGCTTCTGACCGGTGACGGAACTCACGACGATCCCGTTGATGCTGAAGCTGGCCGCAGATTTGGCGGTCGTAGGAGGCTGCGCAGTTTGGGCCGACATTGCAACGGCAAGCAGCAACGCGCAAGTGAGGCGCGCGATCAATTTGTTCCCTCGGCGGTGCGGATCAAGTCCAACGTAACCTTTGCGCGCTGATTTGGCGAGAGCGTCACGTGAGTGGATTGGGAAACGTACTTCTGTAGAACATCGGGATTGGCGTACTCGATGCCGTCGGCCTGATCGAAGGCGAAGACGGTGTAATCGCCGGGCGCGATAGAGTCGAGGACGAAGCCTCCGTTAGGCTCGTTCTTGCCGCGCGGCGGATAGTAATAAGCGCGCAGCGTGGACTTGGCGAACTTATCGGGAACGGCCACGACGGTCACCGGCGTCGTGACGCCATCGGGAACCGTGACGGTTCCGGTCAGCGTGGCGCTGTCGTTGCGCAACTCGATGGCCAGCGTTTGCGCAGGTGCGCTCGCGCTTACAACCAGATCGTCGGTGACCAAGTTAGTCTGTCCGTATTCGGCGGAGGCGACGTACCATGACTCGCGGGCGTCGATGACGGCGCTGTATCGGCCGGGTTCGACATTGCGCAAGATGAGGTTCTGGTTGCCTGACGCCGGATCGAATTCGGCATAGGATTCGCCGGTTCCCGGAGCGCTACCGATGAGGCGAACGGTGACCGGAGGGCCGGCCGAATTCGGAACAAAGCGCGCTCGTTTCGCCTGATTGGATTGGCCGTTCGCTACCTGATTCACCACAACCTGAATCGTGGGAGCGGGCGCCAAGACGAGACGCAAATTGTGTAAGTCAGCCGCGAGACTGAATCTTAGCTCGGCGCGAACCGGCTGGTTTGGTCCGGTGGACGAATACGCCTTGAGAACGTAGGAACCCGGCGGTAGTGAGTGCACGTCAAAGCGCCCATTCTCTGCGCTGAAGTCGACGCCGGTGGGGACCTGCACTCCCGACTGATCGAACACCTGCAACCCGACACCTTGATTCGGCTCGTAGCCGCTGACGGTGCCAGAAACGGCGTACATCGGCACCGGGTTGAGTGAAAGATTTGCCTCGACCTGCTGACCCGCGGCGAGCTGAATGGGCGAGGCGGAAGCGAGGTCAGGCACGCCGGGATAATACACGCCGGCATAGCCAGACTTCGGAGGCTGCTCGGCGTCGAGTGTCGTGTCGGCCACCGGCGTAAACGGAGCTGCGCTGACGTAGTAGCTTCCTGGATGCAATCCGGCAAAGCGGAAAAGTCCATCTTCGTCGGTATTGGCTGAACCCTTCGACTCCCAGCGCCGGCGGCCATCGTGAATGTCGATGTAATTCAGACTCAGCGAGACATGCTCCAGAGGAACTCCGTTGGCGTCGATGACTTTCCCGGTGATGACGGACTCGGGCGTGAGCTTGACCACGGCGGGTGTCGCGTCGGGGCCTGCTTCTACTGACGGAACTGCGCCGCGCAACATATCTTGCTGGTTGAAGTAGCCGGGCTTTTGCGCGGACAACGAAACCATGCCACCGGGGACGCCATCGAATTGGAAACGGCCACCGCCGTCGCTGAATACTGAACGGCGCTGCATGCCGTTCAGGTTCACCAGCGCTTTGCGAATGGGCTCGCCGGTCAGAGCATCAACCACCGTGCCGGTGAGAGTGAATTTCTGAGCGGGGTTCTGGCTGGAGGCCGCGGCGGGCCCGCCCGAGGCTGCGACGGCTACGCCCTGCGAGAAGACGCGAGACGGACTCGCAAAGGATAGAACAACCAAGACAAACACTGCGATGGCACGCGCGAGGGAATGGCGCTGAATGGGAATCAGCCGCAGGGATTCACAAAGTTCAATAGCACGCCGGATAGGCATCGATAGTTTCTAGGGCAACTGCCCCACTAGACACTATAGACACCGTAATTGTGTCGGGAGTTGCGAAACCGTGTGCTACTTCCCCGAACGCTTCATAGCGCGCGCGATGAAAGTCTCCTGACTATTCAGGGCGTTCTTCTTGAATGCGTTGGGATCACGCACGTATTTTCCGTCAGGAAGCATGTGACGCGCCTTGGCTTGGTCCTTCATGTAGGTGGCGAGGATGTCGTCTTTGATCACCCGCACCAGCCCCTTATTCTCGACCGGAAAGAGCACTTCGACACGGCGATTGAGGTTGCGTGGCATCAGGTCGGCGCTGCCCAGATAAATCTCTTCGTCGCCTCCGTTGCGGAAGTAGAAGATGCGGCTGTGCTCGAGGAAGCGGCCTACGATGCTGGTGACCTGGATCTTGTCGCTGACGCCGGGAACACCTGCGCGCAGGCAACAGATGCCGCGCACCAGCAGATCGACTTTCACTCCCGCCTGCGAGGCCTGGTAGAGCAGCTGGATCATCTTGCGATCGACCAGCGAATTCATCTTCAGAATGAGGTGCGCTGGGCGGCCGGCTTTCTGATGGTCGATCTCGCGCTGCAGAAGCTCCTCAAAGCGGTTGCGCAGCGAGTTAGGGGCGACCAGCAGCTTACGGTATTTTGACTTCGCGGAATATCCGGTGAGGAAGTTAAACAGGTCTGAACAATCGGCGCCGATGTCGGGATCGCACGTGAGCATGCCGATGTCGGTGTAGAGCTGCGCGGTCACGCTGTTGTAATTGCCGGTGGAAAGATGAGCGTAGCGACGAATGACGTCGCCTTCTTTGCGCACAATGAGCGCCGCTTTACAGTGCACCTTCAGACCCAGCAAGCCGTAGACGACGTGAACGCCGTATTCCTCCAGCTTGCGCGCCCAGCCGATGTTGCTCTCTTCATCGAAGCGCGCCTTTAACTCCAGCAGCACCGCGACTTGCTTGCCGTTTTCCGCCGCCTCCAGCAGAGCGTCCACCACGGGTGCGTTTCGTCCCACGCGATAGAGCGTGATCTTGATCGCCAGCACGTTGGGATCGTTCGCAGCCTTCTGCAACATGCCGACGATAGGCTGGAACGAGTCGAAGGGCTGATGAAACAAAATATCGCCACGGCGAATGGTAGCGAAGATGTCTTCTTCTTCCTCTTTGAGCAGGGGCGTTGGAAGAGCCGGAACAAACGGCGCGTACTTCAGGTCGGGACGGTCAAACTTGGCGAGACCGCGTACGCGGACGAGCGAAAGTGGCCCCGAAATTTTGTAGATGTCGTCACGATCGAGTTCGAGGTTGGTCACCAGAATCTCAAGCACCGAGGGCGACATGGCCTCGTTAATCTCTACCCGTACCACGTCGGCAAAGCGTCGCTGGAACACGCCCTCTTCCACCGACTCCATAAGATCGCCGGCTTCCAGGTCCTGAATGTCGGAATCGGCGTCGCGGGTAACGTGGAAAGGATGCGCCTCAACAATCTCCATGCCGGGGAACAGCGCTCCGAGATTCGCGGTCACCAGTTGTTCGATCCACACGAAGACCTGTTCCTTCACGACGACCCTGGTGCGGCTCTTGGCCTTGGAAGCTCCCGTGACAGGAACTAACTGGGGCAGCGAATCGGGGATCTTGACTCGGGCGAAATGCTCGATCCCCGCTTCGTCGCGTAATACGACAGCCAAATTCAGGCTCAGGTTTGAAATGTGCGGGAACGGCCGCCCCGGGTCGAACGCCAGTGGCGTAAGGGTCGGAAAGATGGTTTCCTGAAAATAATTATTGGCCAACACTTGATGCTCTTCGCTGAGGTCGGCGAAGTTTTCGATGCGCAATCCCGCCTTGCGCAGGGCGGGCACGAGCTCTCTGGACCAACATTCGTGCGAAGCGCGGTTCAGGCGGATGACCGATGCGCGAATGGCACGCAACTGCTCGGCGGGAGTCATCGCGTCGGGACCGCTGTCCATCACACCTTTTTCGATTTGCCGCTTTAGACCGGCAACCCGCACCATGAAGAACTCGTCCACGTTCGAGCCTACGAACGACAGGAACATGACACGGTCGAGCAGTGGGTTAGTGCTGTCCTGAGCTTCTTCGAGAACGCGCCGCTGAAAGTCAAGCAGGCTGAGCTCACGATTGATAAACAGGCTGGGGTCGTCGAGGGAGATACCTTGGTGCTGCGCTACCTGCTTGGCAGATGTTGCGCCACGCCGTGGAGACCGGCGCGTCTTGGCAGGTGCTGCTTTTGCAGAAGTTGCCATAAATTCTTGGGGCGTAAATCGGGCGGGTTAGCGTCCGCTGTCCATTGTAGTGTGTAGAAGGCCGTCTTGCCCAATGGTGCTTCGGAACAGTGGCCGGCTTCGCACAATTTACCCGGCCGTCAGAGGGTCCGGAGGCAAGTTTCGTGTGTCATGAGTGGCCGGAGCCGCTGCTTATATTACCGCGACTCATCACCCCCACAATGTATGACATTACTCGTAGGCTTGCAGCTCGCGGCCTCGCGTTTCCGGCAGCAGCAGCGTGGCCAGAATCATAGTCAAGTAAGCGACGACGGCAAAAGCTGAGATGGCATGCCCCAGTCCCATGCGGGCACTCAGGTAGCCGACGAGCGTAGGAAACAGCGCCCCGATGCCACGTCCCACATTGTAGGAGAAGCCCTGGCCGGAGCCACGAACACGACTGGGAAAGAGCTCGGTGAAGAAAGCACCGATGGGACTGAACACCCCGGAGGCAAAAGACCCGAGAGGAAAGCCCAGAACCAGCATCACAGAATTGCTGATCGGCAGGAACGTGTACGCAATGATCGTCAGAAACGAACAGGCAGCAAATAACACGAGGGTGCGTTTGCGCCCTAGTTGGTCGGCCAGCCACGCGCTAACCATGTAGCCGATGAACGAGCCCACGATCACTACGAATAGGTAAGCGCCGGTGTTGAGTACCGAGAGTCCACGCGTGGTTTTCAAGTAGGTCGGCAGCCAGGTGGTGATGGCGTAGTATCCGCCCTGCGCGCCAACGGCGAGGAGAGCCGTGAGCAAAGTCGTTCGCAGCACCGCCGGGCCGAAGATCTCGAGAAAATTACTACCCTTTCCGAGGCTAGCTTCGCGGGCGCGCGTCCGCTGAAAAACTTCGGGCTCGGGAACGTACCGCCGTATATAGAAAACCAGCACAGCGGGCAGGATGCCGATCCAGAACATGGCGCGCCAAGCGGTCGCGGCCGGCAGCAGCGAGAACAACACGGTGTAAGAGATCGCGGTGACGGCCCATCCGACGGCCCATCCGCCTTGCACCGTGCCAACAGCCTTGCCGCGGTACTGCGCGCGGATGGCTTCGCCCATCAGCACTGAGCCTACTGCCCATTCGCCGCCGAAGCCCAAGCCTTGCATTCCGCGAACGATGAGAAGCTGCCAGAAGGAATTGGTAAAACCGCTGAGGAAAGTGAAAACAGCGAACCATAAAATCGTGAGTCGCAGAATGCGTGTTCGACCGAAGCGGTCGGCCAGCAACCCGGCAAGCCATCCGCCGACTGCGGAAATCAGCAGGGCGACCGTGCTCAACATTCCTGCCTGTCCGCGACTCATGTGCCAGGCGGCGATCAGGGTCGGAATCACGAAGCTGTAGATCATCACGTCCATGCCGTCGAGTGCCCATCCGCCAAAGGTGGCGACGAGTGTGGCACGCTCGTCGCGCGTGAGATTGCGGATCCAGGGGCGGCTGACGGTTTGAGCGGGTGAGGTCGAGTGCATGATTGAATGCCGGACTGATTGCGCATCATATAGCAAGGGTGGCCGGTGAAGACAGGTGTATTTCGCGGGGGGCGTTTCGCATACGATGCGGCTTTCGTTTGACACCTCCGCTCGGTTGCACTATTCATCGAACGATGCCGCAAAAGAGCTGACGCGAGTTAATGGACAACCACGCATGAAGATCATTCCGGCAAGCGATTCGTCGGTGATGGTGTTGTTTGGCGACGCCATCTCTCCGGAGACGAGTGAGCGAGTGCTGGGCCTGTTTCACGCATTGCAGGCGAGGAAGGACAATCGGATCCGCAACCTGCATCCCGGATACACGTCGCTGCTGGTGGACTTCGATCCGCTGGCCGTGAGCCATGAAGAGGTCGCTGTGACGGTCGGATCGTTGGCGCGCGGAGGGCCGTCTACTCCGGAGAACGCAAGCGAAGTTGTCGAGATTCCAGTTTGCTATGACACAGAATTTGGACCCGATCTCGCGGACGTCGCCACCCATACGGGCTTGTCCGACGAAGAAGTGATTCGGCTGCATGCGGGAGCGACATATCGCGTCTGCTTTCTGGGATTCACGGCGGGCTTCGCCTATCTCGGCGGCATGGCGGAAGTACTGCAAATGCCGCGCCTGGCCACTCCTAGACGCGCCGTCGCAGCCGGCAGCGTGGGCATCGCGGGCGCACAGACCGGCATTTATCCCGCTGAAACTCCCGGCGGATGGCGATTGATTGGACGGACGCCGCTGCGTATGTTCGATCCGCGGTCTTTGCAGCCAACGCGGTTGCAATCGGGCGATCGAGTGCGGTTTGTCTCGGTCGACCGCACGCAGTTCGAGCGACTGTGGGAACACCCATGACAATTCGCGTCGTCAAGCCGGGACTCTTTACCACAGTGCAGGACCGCGGGCGCTACGGTTACGTGCATCTTGGAATCTCACCTGCCGGAGCTGCCGATGCTCTGTCGCTACGGATTGCCAACTTGCTGGTTGGCAATGGGGAGAACGCCCCAGCGCTCGAGATGACCTTGCTAGGCGCGACGCTGGAGTTTGCCGAGACTGCGGTGATCGCAGTCTGTGGGGCAAGCTGCGAGTGCAGAGTGGGCCAGCAGCGCATCGTAGCGAACGCGGCAGTCGAGGTAGCGGCCGGTCATGTCTTACAATGTGGGACTACCACGGATGGGCCACGGTGCTACCTGGCGGTGCGCGGAGGATTCGACGTTCCGATGGTCATGGGGAGCACCTCGACCGACATTCGCGGCCGCTTTGGCGGAGTTGAGGGTCGGAGGCTGCAGGCCGGGGATGTGCTGCGGGCAGGTCAAGCGAGCGGATGGCATCCACGACAGCTGCGCGCGGGGGCGCTGGAAGCATTCCGTCGCGAAGGCCCGATTCGCGTGACTCGCGGCGCACAGCATGATTGGTTTGGCGCTGAAGCCTGCGCAACGTTTCTGGCAACGCCGTACATGGTCAGCGAACAATCGGACCGCGCCGGATTGCGACTCAAGGGCGAAACGATCACGCCGCGGGAGCAACGACAATTGTTGACCGACGGCATTCCGCTGGGCGCCATCCAGGTACCACAAGACGGCCAGCCGATCCTGCTGTTCGTCGATCAGCAGACCACCGGCGGCTATCCTAAAATTGCCAATGTGATCGCCGCGGACATGCATCGTGTCGGACAATTAAGGCCGCGCGACGAGGTTCGCTTCGCCGAGGTGTCCATCGCCGAGGCTGTGGAAGCACTGCGCGCACAGGAGCGGTGGCTCAAGACGATTTGGCAGGATTGAGAGGAACCGAGCATGACTCAGGTTTCGATGGACATTAACTCTGACCTGGGCGAGTCGGAGGAGTCGCTGGCCAACGGCACAGACTCCGAACTGATGCGCTACATCACGTCCGCTAACGTCGCGTGCGGCGGACATGCGGGCGATGAGCGCACCATGCGCGAGACCGTCCGTTTTGCCAAGGAGCTGGGTGTGGCCGTCGGCGCGCATCCGGGTTATCCGGACCGCGCCAACTTTGGCCGCATCGAATCGCCGATGTCTGCGGCGGAAATCGAAGCCACCGTGCGCGACCAGATTGCAGCACTGGCGGAGGTTGCGGATTCCCTGGGCGTCGAACTGGTGCACTGCAAGCCGCACGGGGCGCTCTATCACGCGGCCAACAAGAGCACGGAAGTTGCGGCAGCCATCGGGCGGGCGGTGCTGGAGAGCGACGAGCAACTCATTATGGTCGGCCAGGCTGGGTCATCGACTCTGACATTGTGGGAGTCCATGGGACTGACCTGCGCCGCCGAAGCCTTCGCCGATCGCGCCTACGAGCCCGACGGCATTCTGCGCAAACGCACCCTGGCGGGCGCGCTGCTCGACGATCCCGACAAAGCGGCAAAGCAAGCGCTCGACATCGCCACCCGTCACGTCGCAATCGCCACGGATGGGACGGAGCTGAAAATAGACGCCGGAACCATATGTATTCATTCCGACACGCCGGGCAGCGTGCTCATCGCGCGCGCGGTGAATGAAACGCTCAAGAAAGCGGGAGTACTGGTAAGGCCGCTGTCGGCGTAGTTAATGGCCGAGAGGCTCTAGTTCTCTTCTCCCAGCAACTTCCCGAGCGTTGGTTTGTGCTTGGGCGATTTCGACTTGGGCTTTTTGGTCGAAGGCTCGGCGCGGGTCGGCGGAGGCGTACCGATTTTCTCGCGTGCGGCGGCCTTGACTGCTGACGCAGCGCTGAACGGCTTCGGTTTGCGAGGTTTCGAGGGCATTAGCTCCTGAGCACTCTCCGTCCGCATCTTACCAGCAGTTCTTCCCTGCGCCACTCCGTCATTTGGGGAAAAACGTTGCGCTGTGCCATCATCTACGGAATTTGTAGTGTGAGGTAGCTGATGTCGATCCAGACGGAAGAAGAACTTCGGCAACTGCGCGTCGCCGGTATGATCGTGCGGCAGGCGCTGAACGCCATGACCGCTGCGGTCGAGCCCGGCATCACGACAGCGGAGCTCGACGCAATCTGCGCGCGGGTGCTCAATGAAAACGGCGCGTCGTCGGCGCCGCGAAAGGTCTACAACTTCCCTGGCGCCTGCTGTATCAGCGTGAACGACGAAGCGATCCATGGCGTCCCGGGCAGCCGACTGCTGGCAGACGGCGACCTGGTAAAGCTGGACGTCACGGCAGAAAAAGACGGCTATTATGCTGACGCGGCAGTCACGGTTCGTGTCGGCGCGGTGAGCGACACGGCGACGGCGCTGGTGCGCTGCGCAGAGAGCGCATTTCGCGAGGCGATGAGCGCGGCAAAGGCCGGCGCACGCGTGTACGAAATTGGCCGCGCGGTGCAGCGGGAAGTGCGTCGCCACGGATTCAATGTTCTCCCCGAATACGGCGGGCACGGTATCGGCCGCACCATCCACGAACTGCCGCACGTGCCCAACTATCCTGACCTGACGCAGCGTGCACGCTTGCATCCCGGTCTAGTGCTCGCCATCGAACCGATCATCTCGACCGGCACTGGCCGCAGTTTCGTCGGCAGCGATGGCTGGACGGTGCATACCTCTGACCATAGCCTCGCGGCACACTATGAGCACACGGTCGTCATCACCAAGGGGACGCCCTACTTGATTACCGCTTAGAGACAGGAAGCCCGGCTTCCCACGGCTGTGGCGCTGGTTGGCGCGAAAGCAGTGAGATGGGCCGGGCAAAGGGTCACACTCAGTCGGAGAATCCGTCCGGCTGCGATACAGCACCAACTTCGATGGTCGTGTCCACGTAGTCGCGTCCGGCGACAATCGCCTGCTTATCGAGTTCGAGCAACTTCTTGTTCTTCACCGAACTCTCCAGCACGGAGATGGCAGTGTCGGTCGGCAGACAGCCAGTCTCTTCCAGCAGCGCGCCCAGCATCACCACGTTCGCCACCTTTGCGGTGCCGATCTGGTCCGCCATCTGCGACACCGGAATACAGATCACACGCGCGTGAGTCAGGCTGAAATCGGACGGTAACTTGTCAGCGTTATAGAGGACCAGCCCACCGGGAGCCACGCTCGCGGCGAACTTACGCAGCGAGATTTCGTTCATCGCCACCAACACTTCTGGATGCGAGGTGAGCGGCGAACCGATGCGTTCATGCGACAACGTGACGTAACAGTGCGCGCTGCCCGAGCGCATCTCCGGCCCATATGACGGCAACCAGCTTACTTCCATCTGCTCGCGCAGGCCCATCTCGGCGAGCAACTGGCCCATCAGCAGGATGCCCTGGCCGCCAAAGCCGGCAAAGTTTGCGGTGATCTCACGAGTGTGATGACGGCGTGACGGTGTAGCATCACCTTCCTTGTCATCCACTCCCAATGCCTCACCCACGGTCTTATGCGGGACTTTGGCGGACTCGGGCAGGTCCGGCTTGTGGTCGCGGAATACGCCCAGCGGGAAGGTCTTCATCAGTATTTCGCCAACCCACTTGCGCGCCACCAATGGATCCATCTTCAGGATGGTCGGGCAGGGCGAAAGAATCTCGACCAGCGAGAAGCCGCCGCCGTTCTTCTGGATCTCCAACGCCTTCTTGATGGCCTTCTTGGCCTTCATGATGTTCTTCATGTCATTGAGCGCGACGCGCTCAATGTAAGTGGGTGTGTCGAGGGAAGCCAGCAATTCGGCCACGTGCAGCGGCAGACCTTCATTGTTCGGCCGACGTCCCCACGGCGATGTGGTGCTGACTTGCCCAACCAGCGTCGTGGGGGCCATCTGGCCGCCCGTCATGCCGTAGATCGAGTTGTTGACGAAGAATACGCAAATATTTTCGCCGCGGTTGGCGGCATGGATGATCTCCGCCGTGCCAATAGCGGCCAAGTCGCCGTCGCCCTGGTACGACATCACGATCGACTCGGGATGAGCACGCTTGAGGGCTGTCGCCACCGCCGACGCGCGGCCATGCGCCGCCTGAACGTTGCCCACGTCGAAATAGTAGTAGGCGAATACCGAACAGCCCACAGGGCTCACCAGAATGGCTCGATCCTGGACGCCGAGTTCTGTCAGCGCTTCGGCAATCAGCTTGTGTGCAGTGCCGTGCCCGCATCCGGGACAGTAGTGGGTCTGCTGTTGCAGCTCCGCCTTGCGCTCGTACTTGTCGTAAAACGCCGGCGACTTCTCATGTACGACTTCGTATTCGGTCACAAATTCCTCCCCACGGGCTAGACCGCCGCCGCCATGTGTGACGTCACCTGCGCGGTGATCTCTTCGGGCGTGGGCACGTTGCCACCCGCGCGTCCATAGAACTCAATCGGCACGCTGCCATTGAGCGTCAGCTTCACGTCTTCCACCATCATTCCGGTGCTCAGTTCGACTGCCATCACCGACTTCACGTGCTTCGCGGTCTCACGCAGCTCGCGCGACGGGAATGGCCACAGCGTGATGGGCCGGAACAACCCTGCTTTCACGCCTTGCGCGCGCAATTGGTCCACAGTCGACCGCAAGATGCGCGAAACGATGCCGAAACCGACCAGCAGAACATCTGCGTCTTCTGTCAGGTAATTTTCGCTGCGGCTCTCGAGCTCTTGCGCCAGCGCGTATTTTGCTTCCAGCTTGCGGATGTGGGCTTCGAGTTCGTCCGGCTCCAGGAAGATCGAGCTGATGACGTTTTTGCGCGTTTCGCTGGTTCCCTTCACCGCCCAGTCTTTCTCGGGCAATTCGACCTGGCGCAGCTTGATTTCCAGCGGCTCCTGCATCTGGCCGACGTAGCCGTCGGTCATGATGACTACCGAATTGCGGTAACGATCAGCCAGCTCGAACGCGAGCACGGTGAGGTCAAACATTTCCTGCACCGAGGCGGGCGCCAGAACGATGTTGCGGTAACAGCCGTGGCCGCCGCCCTTCACCACGCAGAAGTAGTCGCTCTGCTCGGGAGCGATATTGCCTAGCCCGGGACCGCCGCGAACCACATCGATGATCACGCAGGGCAACTCGGCTCCAGCGATATATGACATGCCTTCCTGCATCAGGCTCATGCCTGGTCCCGAAGACGCTGACATGACGCGCATGCCGGCCGAAGACGCGCCGTACACCATGTTGATAGCCGCCACTTCGCTTTCTGCCTGCAAAAAAGTACCGCCCACTTCTGGAATGAGGAGGGCGGCATATTCTGCGATTTCGCTGGCCGGGGTAATTGGGTATCCGTAGTAGGCCCGGCACCCCGCCAGTACCGCGGCCTTTACGACCGCGACGTTACCTTTACAGAGTTGCCGCATGGGCCGCCTCCTTGTTTCCGCCAACCACAATGCTCGCCACTTTGGGTGGAGCAACCAGCCGGTAGACCGTGATAGCTCCGGGCTCGGGACAGCAATAGAAGCAGGCTCCGCAGCCGGTACAGCCTTCTCCCGTGTAGGTTGCCGGATGCACGCCATACTTGCTCAGCTCCGGTGCCAGTTCCAGGCACTTAGGCGGGCACGACTCCACGCACAGCCCGCATCCTTTACATTCTTCGACATCAATGGTGACGTCACCGCGCGGTTGTGATGCCATGTTCTCCTCGCATTTCGACAGTCTCTAACTCATTACGTTGGAACCAGAGCTGCTTCTCGCAATACTCTGCTAGATGGTTCCGGAAGCTGGGATGGGCAATCTGGATGAGCGCTTCGGCGCGTTGTCGGATGGTCTTTCCGTGGAGATAGGCGACGCCGTATTCCGTGACCACGTAGTGCACGTCGGCGCGGCCGGTCAGCACTCCCGCGCCATGCGCCAGACGCGGCACGATGCGCGAAACTACGCCGTCTTTTGCCGTAGAGGGAAGCGCGATAATCGGCTTGCCCCCTTTCGAGCGCGCCGCTCCACGAATGAAGTCGAGTTGTCCGCCAAAGCCACTGTAGAACCACGAGCCGATCGACTCAGCGCAAACCTGGCCGGTGAGATCGACTTCGATGGCCGAGTTGATGGCCACCATGCGATCGTTCTGCGCTATGCGGAAGGGATCGTTGGTGTAGGCCGACGGGTGGAACTCGAAAATCGGGTTCTCGTCCACAAAGTCAAACAATTGTTTCGTGCCCAGCACGAACCCGAGGATGATTTTCCGCGGTTTGAAGTTCTTGCGCTGGCCGTTGATGACGCCCGACTCGATCAGCGGGATCGCATTGTCGGATATCAGCTCTGTGTGAACGCCCAGGTCTTTGCGATCCATAAGGGTGGGCAGAACGGCATCGGGGATTCCGCCAATGCCCAATTGCAGCACCGAGCCGTCTTCGATCAGCGACGACACGTGCCCGCCGATCGAGCGATAAAGGTCGGTGATGAGGTTTTCTCTTATTTCGCAAAGCGGTCGCGAGACCTCGACAATTGCGTCCAGTTCGTTGACGTGAATGAAGCTGTCGCCATAGGTGCGCGGCATCTGGGCATTCACCTGTGCCACTACGCGGCGCGCGAACTTCGCCGCCGTCAGCGTGGTTTCCACTCCGACTCCAAAGCTGCAATACCCGTGGGAGTCAGGCGGCGACACCTGGATGAAGGCGACGTCGATTGGCATCTCGCCGCTTTCGAAAAGGCTCTCGACTTCCGACAAGAAGATGGGTGTGTAGTCGGCACGCCCGGCGCGCACGGCCTCGCGCACATTGCCGCCGACGAACAAGGCATTGTGGCGGAAGCTCTCCGACATTTCAGGCGCGCAGTACGGCGACGTCCCCAAGGTCAGCAGGTGCACCACCTCGACGCCCTTCACGAAAGGTGCGCGCTCCATCAGTGCTTCCACCAGGGCCTCGGGCTCGGCGCATCCGGGGTGAATGTACACCCGCATGCCCGACTCGACACAGCGCACAGCCTCGTGCGGAGTCATTAATTTGCTTCGATAAGGATCGATCCACGACATGAAGTGGCCCTCGTTCAGTGCGTCACTGCCTCTTGAAAAACTTCGTCCCCATTTTGTGCCCGCTCATGTCCCAGCGTGGCGTAGTAGATGGCGCGGTTAAAGAACTGGTCGAGCATCTCCAGCAACTCGACTTCGCCGAAAATTTCTGCCGGCTTCTCCAACTCGGCATACTTCTGCAGGTAGTCCCACAGGTTCTCGCGCACCAGGCAGATCATCCACACCACCTGGCTGGCCGGGACACCTTGCGCAAAACGTTGCGCGCCAATTTCCAGGTAGCGGCGTTCCACGTCGGCTTCGGTTTTGCCCATCAGCCATTCGCCAAGGTGACGGTACACGTCGTACACCTTCGCCGTCAGTTCGGCATCAGGCACGTTGGCGTATGCCGAACATTTGGGGTCGGTGCGGTAACGATGGTGCAGGCTGCGCGCCAATCCATCGGAATGGGTCTCGATCAGCTTTACCAGCCGATACGCGAACATCATGGCTGACCTCTTTCTGACCACGCGTGCCGAGGGGGAGAAGACATGGCGCGAGCGGAACCCTCACTTTTTGTTACAGCTAAGTGTGGGCTTTCCCCCTGATTTCATCCGTGATTCAAGTCACCCCGGCGAGTGATAAAAGTCACGAAATTGGCAAAATGAAACAAATGATTCACGCGGCTGTTAGCCATTAGCTCTTAGCTTCTAGGTTCCAGCCAACAGCTCTCGGCCAACAGCTTTCAACCAAGAAAAATTTCGACTCCACGGCGCGGCTGATGGCTAAAGACTAAGAGCTAAGGGCTAACAGCTAACTGCTAACAGCAGGCCGCTTCGCGGCCCCATGACATTTGTCACTCGTCCCGCCTGACAATCGGCACTAACGGCCGTTCGCGGTTTCGCCGATCATCGTTCTCAAGACAGGGAAAGCCAAAACAGGAGTGAACGATGTCCACCGCAGTCGCCGAGCTACCCAACACCGTGCCGATCCGAAACCTCCCTGTGGCCAGAACCAAAAGCGTGACCAAGGAATACGGGGACGTCACCGCCCTGCACAACGTGACCATGGACCTGCGCGCGGGAGAGTTGCTGGCGCTGCTGGGACCTAACGGCGCGGGGAAAACCACGCTGGTCCGCATGTTGTTGGGGCTGGCCCGTCCTGATGCCGGGGGCGTATCGGTTTTTGGCGAAAACCCTGTCGAATCGCACGTGGGCTCGCGTTGCGGCGCCATGCTCCAGGTCGGCCGCGTTCCCGAGACCTTGAAGGTCCGCGAACACATCGACCTGTTCTCTTCTTATTACCCGCGGCCGCTCCCGCTGGCGGAGACCTTTAAGATCGCTGGACTGGAGGAGTTCAAAGATCGTCCATTCGGCGAGCTTTCCGGCGGACAGAAACAGCGTGTTCTGTTCGGCATCTCGATTTGCGGCGATCCCGACCTGCTGTTTCTCGACGAGCCAACCGTGGGCCTCGACGTGGAAGCCCGCCGCCTGATGTGGTCGCAGATCCGTTCGCTGGTAGCACGAGGCAAGACCGTCCTGTTGACCACACATTACCTGAACGAGGCCGACGCACTGGCCGACCGCATCCTGGTCCTTCAACAGGGCTCGATCGTCGCCGAAGGCACTCCGGCGGAGATCAAGGCCCGCGCCATCGGAAAGCAGGTGCGCTGCGTCAGCCGCTTGTCGGCGCACGAGATTCGCCAGATCCCCGGGGTCATCAGCCTGAAAGAGGACCGCAACGCGTTCGAGTTGCAAGTGAGCGTCGCCGAACCCGTGGTCCGCGAACTGTTGCAACGCGACTCCTGGCTCTCAGACCTCGAAGTCACCGCCGCCGGACTGGAAGAAGCTTTCCTGGCGCTGACCCAGAACCATTCACCGCATTCGGAACGGAGCAATTGAAATGGCAACGACTACGTTTCCTGCAACGCTTATGCCGTGCCGCAGCGCACGCTCGGCCAGATGATCACTCTGTATGCGAAAGAGGCGAAGTACGAAATCCTGAAGTACGTACGGATTCCGATCTTCACCCTCTCGACCATCCTCTTTCCGGTTATGTTTTACGTGCTGTTCGGCATCGTGATGGCTCCTGCCGGAGCGCGACGCACCGAGACCGCGACCTACCTGCTGGCCACCATGGCGTGCTACGGAGTGATGGGCGTGGCTATGTTCAGCTTCGGGGTCGGCATCGCTATGGAGCGCGGCCAAGGCTGGCTGCAAGTGAAGCGCGCGTCGCCCATGCCGCTGCCGGCCTATTTCCTCGCCAAGATCGCCAATGCAGTGGTATTTGCGACCGTGATCTCGCTGGTGCTGCTGGCCGTGGGATCTGCGTTCGGTGGAGTCCGCTCTGGCTTCGTCAAGGCTGCTGAACTGATCGCGATCCTGGTCGCGGGTTCGATCCCGTTCAGCGCGATGGGGCTGGCCCTGGGGTACTTCGCCAAGCCGAATTCAGCTCCGGCGATGGTGAACCTGGTGTACCTGCCGATGTCGTTCTGCTCCGGGTTGTGGATTCCGATCTTCCTGCTGCCACATGTGCTTGCAAAAGGTGGCGCTGATACTGCCGCCGTATCACATGAGCCAGTTGGCGCTGAACGCTATCGGCGTCAATCCGCATCCGTCACCGGCGTGGGGACACGTCGAGGCGCTGATCGGAGTGACGTTCCTGTTCCTCGGCATCGCCGCCTATGGGTATTGGCGTGATGAGGGAGCATCGTACGGATGAAGTGAGTTTGCCCGGCGACGCTAGTCCGCCATCACCTGTCGCCCCGATGACGGACAAGCTCCAAGGTTCCCAAAGCGCGTGCTCGTTCGCACTTTGGGGTGGCACGAACCGAAGCCCGCGTTTCAACTTCCCACCCGTTTGAGACGCCAGGCTTCAGACGTGCAGCCAGACAAGAAGCAACCGTTTCAGCGGGCGGGTGTATGGAGTTAGCGATGACCAGCAAAACGACACAATGGATCATCTGGGCAATGCTGATGGCGGTCTTCTCTGCCCTGACGTTGACCGGACATTGGACCGACCTGGCACTGGCCATCACTGTCACGGCTGTGTTCTGGTATGGGATTGTGCCGAAGCCCCGTTCCAGACAGACAATAGCTGCACGGCGGGCCATAATAAGGAAAGCCATGAACACAATTCAGTCCATCTGGCACAAAATTTACCCGGCCGACCACTAGCATAAGTGGATGCCGCTCCTCTGGCTGCCCTTCATGGTCTGGTTTTTCGTTGATCCCTATTGGAAGCATGCCAGCTCTCTGCCACTGGGCATGGAACACAGCTGCCGGCTTGTTTTTCATTTTTCTCTATCTGCAGGCCTTCTCGCGTCCCGGCCGTATCAGAAAATTTCCATCGTACTGATGTTGCTGATGGCGGCGGTCTTCATTCCTTTCAACTCAGGAGGTGTGGGCCTGCTGATCTACACCGCGGCAGCCGGTGGTTTCAGCCCTAAGTTCCGCTGGATAGCCTCTTTGCTCGCCGTTGAACTCGCCATCCTGCTTTTCTATTCGGTGCGGTTGCATTTTGATCTCGGTTTCTGGGGCTCCATGCTCCTGCTGATCGTACTGGTTGGCTTGGGAAATCACCATTGGGCAATCGCTCATTGTCACGACGAGAAAATGCGCCTTGCCCATGAGGAGATCGAGCACCTCGCCAAAGTCGCTGAGCGCGAGCGTATCGCTCGCGACCTGCATGACGTCCTCGGCCATACACTTTCGCTCATCACCCTGAAGTCTGAACTGGCTCGCAAACTGGTCGATCGCGATCCCGACGCGCCAAGCAAGAGATGCACGATGTGGAGAACGCTTCACGAGCCGCGTTGACCGACGTGCGCGAGGCCATTCGCGGGTATCGCAGCGACGGCATCTTTGCCGAACTGGCACGCGCGCGGACTGCGCTCGAAACCGCCGGCGTCGCCGTGGAGTGCAATACCGATCCGAGTTCCTCAGCCCAGCCCAGGAATCCGTGCTGGCGCTCGCTCTGCGTGAGGCTGTGACCAACGTCGTCCGCCACGCCGACGCCCGCAGTTGCAATGTGGACTCGAGCGCGACAGTCTCGCGCTGCACGCTCGAAGTCGCCGATGACGGACGCGGCGTCGCCGGTCCGGAAGGCAACGGATTACGCGGCATGCGCGAACGCCTCGAGGCCCTTGGCGGTTCGCTTCGCCTGCTCACCTCCAACGGAACCCGCTTGATTATCGATTTGCCACTCGCCTCGGTCGCCCCTGCTCTGCGAAACTGAGGGCATGACAGGCGCCCGGCGCGACAAGATCCGTGTGGTCATCGCCGAAGACCAGGCCATGGTACTCGGCGCGCTCGCTGCCCTGCTCGAAATGGAAGACGACATCGAGGTCGTCGCCCGTGCCCGCAATGGCGACGAAGCACTGCGCCTCGTACAACAACATCGCCCCGACGTCTTCATCACCGACATCGAGATGCCCGGAAAGACTGGCCTTGAAGTTGCCGCCGAACTCAAACGCCGCGGAGTACTCGTGCGCGTGATCATTCTTACGACCTTCGCTCGCGCCGGGTATCTGCGCCGCGCCCTCGAAGCAGGCGCGTCAGGCTACCTGCTGAAAGACATGCCCGCTGAACAGTTGGCCGACGCAGTACGCCGGGTTCGCACCGGCTTGCGCGTCATCGATCCCCAACTCGCCGCCGAAGCATGGACGAACGAACCTGACCCCCTTACCGATCGCGAACGACAAGTGCTGCGCCTCGCGGGTGAAGGCGTCGCCAGTTCCGACATTGCGACCGAACTGAACCTCTCCGAGGGCACCGTGCGCAATTACCTGTCAGAAGCCATCAACAAGCTGGGAGCAGCGAACCGCACCGAAGCCGCGCGCATCGCCCGCTCCAAAGGCTGGCTGTAGTAACGCCGTCCATGGTCTTACAATCGTCCTGAAGGACACTACGTCATGAAGGCTGCAGTTCTCATCAAGCCTGCTCCCATCGTCGATCGTCCCCTGCGCATCGAAGACGTGCCGCAACCGCAGCCAACGCCCGGACAAGTGCTACTTAAAGTTCGTGCCTGCGGAGTCTGCCGCACCGACCTGCACATCACCGAAGGTGAATTGCCACGTAAGCGCACGCCGCTCATTCCGGGACATCAGATCGTCGGCGACATCGTTGCTGGTGCGACAGAAGACTTGCCGCTAGGTACGCGCGTCGGCGTCTCCTGGATCGGCGGCACGGACGGCACGTGCTGGTATTGCCGTAACGACAAAGAGAATCTCTGCGATTCGCCAACCTTCACCGGGTATTCCGTTGACGGTGGTTACGCCGAGTTCGCCACAGCCCGCGCCGACTTCGTCTTTCCGCTTCCGTCCGCGCTCGACGACCTGCACGCCGCGCCGCTGTTGTGCGCCGGCATCATCGGTTTTCGCAGTTTGCGGGTGGCTGGAGTGCAAGGCGGCGAGCGAGTCGGGCTCTTCGGCTTTGGAGCGTCAGCGCATCTCGCGATTGACGTCCTACATGCGTGGAAGTGCGAGGTCTATGTGTCAACGCGTGGCGAATCGCACCAGCAACTAGCACGCTCGATGGGAGCCACTTGGGTGGGCGCCGAGACCGACAAGCCGCCTTGCGAACTCGACCGCGCAATCACTTTCGCGCCCAGCGGTGACGTGGTAGTGGCCGCACTCAGCAGCTTGCGCAAGGGCGGCGTCGTGGCCATCAATGCCATCCACCTTGACCACGTCCCTGAGTTCGATTACGACCGGTTGTTGTGGGGAGAACGCCAGCTACGCAGCGTGACCAACATGACGCGCGCCGATGCGCGCGACTTCCTGCAGATTGCGGCTGAGATCAGGATGCGTCCCCGAGTTACGTCGTTCTCGCTCGACCAGGCCAACGACGCGTTATTGGCAGTTAAGAAGGACGCTATCGACGGCGCCGCCGTGATCGTGATCTGAGTTAAGCCGTCGCCGGGTCTTGCTTTTCCGTCGCGACTCCCAGCTCTTCGAACGCCTGCTGCGCTTTCTTGGCGTCGAACTTGCCATCACGCGCCAAGCGCGACAGTGCTGCCGTCGCAATCGACTCGGCGTTCACTTCAAAATGCCGCCGCAGATGCTGCCGGTTATCGCTGCGTCCAAAACCGTCTGTACCCAGCGTCTCCATCCGGTCGGTCAGCCACGGAGAAAGCTGATCGGGAACAATCTTCATGTAGTCGGTCGCGGCGACGATCGGACCTTCCGCGGCCTCAATCGCCGTCAAGATATACGGCTTCTTCTCGGCTTCACCGGGATGCAGCCGATTCCAGCGTTCCGTCGATAGCGCATCGCGGCGCAACTCGTTGTAGCTGGTCACGCTCCACACATCGGCGGCGACGTCATATTTCTGGGCGAGAATTTCCTGCGCGCGCAACGCTTCGTTCAAAATCGGTCCGCTGCCGAACAACTGCACCACAGCCTTACCCTTTGCAGCCGCCCGGAATTTGTAGATGCCTCGCAGAATGCCTTCTTCGCAGCCCGCCGGCATCTCCGGCATCGGGTAGTCTTCGTTGTACAACGTGATGTAGTAGAAGCGGTTTTCATTCAACTCATACATGCGATGGATGCCATTTTTCACGATCACCGCAATCTCGTACACGTAGGTTGGATCGTACGCGTGGCAGGTCGGCACGGTGCTGGCCAACACCAGGCTGTGTCCGTCCTGGTGCTGCAGGCCTTCGCCTGAGAGCGTCGTGCGCCCGGCGGTGCCGCCCATCAGGAAGCCCTTGCCGCGAGCATCCGCGAACGCCCACACCATGTCGCCGATGCGCTGAAAGCCGAACATCGAGTAATAGGTGAAAAACGGAATCGTAATGACGTCGTAATTGGAATAGGACGTGCCCGCCGCCGTGAACGAAGCCATCGAACCGGCTTCAGTGATGCCCTCTTCGAGGATCTGGCCACTCTTCTCTTCCCGGTAGTACAGCAGCATGTCCTGATCGTGCGGCTTGTAGAGTTGGCCCTGGCTGGCATAAATACCTACCTGCCGGATGATCGACTCCATGCCAAACGTGCGGCCCTCGTCGGGAATGATCGGCACGATGACCTTGCCGATCTTCGGGTCCTTCAGCAACTGCCGCAACATGCTGACGTAACCCATAGTGGTCGAGACAGCGCGCCCCTTAGATCCTGCCAGCGACTCTGAGAACTCCTCCATCGCCGGACCTTCGAACGGAATCGCCTTGATCTCGCGTGAGGGCATGAATCCGCCCAGCAGGCGCCGTCGCTCGCGCATGTACTTCAGTTCGTCGCTATCGTCTGGGGGGCGGTATAACGATCCGTCGCGCGCTGCCGACTCGGGTATCGGAATGTCGAACCGCGTGCGAAACGCCGACAATGCCTGATCGGCCAGCTTCTTCTCGGAGTGTGTCGCGTTGCGCGCTTCCGCCGAGCCGAGGCCGTAGCCCTTTACCGTCTGCGCCAATATCACGGTCGGCGAACCAGTGTGCTCCATCGCCCGCAGGTACGCGTTGTACACTTTCTGCGGATCGTGGCCGCCGCGCGTCAGGCGATGCAATTCGTCGTCACTCATGTGCTCGACCAGTTGCAGCAGCTCAGGATACTTGCCGAAGAATTCCTTGCGAATATACGCTCCGCCCTTGGCTTTGAAGCTCTGTAATTCGCCGTCCACCACCTCTTCCATGCGCTTGAGCAGCAGTCCGGTCTTGTCGGCGGCAAACAGCGGGTCCCAATCGGTGCCCCACATCACCTTGATCACGTTCCAGCGAGCACCGCGGAAAGCCGCTTCCAGTTCGTTCACGATCTTGCCATTGCCGCGCACCGGGCCGTCCAACCGCTGCAGATTGCAGTTCACCACAAAGATGAGGTTGTCGAGCTTTTCGCGTGAGCCCAAATTCAGTGAGCCCAGAGTTTCTGGCTCATCCGTCTCGCCATCGCCTACGAACGCCCAAACCTTGCGCGGGGTTTTCGCAATCAGCCCGCGGTTCTCCAGGTAGCGCATGAATCGCGCCTGGTACAACGCATTCAGCGGGCCCAGACCCATTGACACGGTGGGAAAGCGCCAGAAATCCGGCATCAGCCAGGGATGCGGATACGACGACAGTCCCGGAGTGTCGCGTAATTCATGGCGGAAGTTCTTGACCTGCTCCTCGCTCAAGCGCCCTTCGAGAAAGGCGCGCGAATAAACGCCGGGAGAAGCGTGTCCCTGGAAATAAATCAGGTCGCCCGGTTCGTTGCCGTAGGTGGCGTGAAAGAAATGGTTGAAGCCGACTTCCAGCAGCGTCGCCAGCGAAGAGTACGTCGAGATATGTCCGCCGATGCCGGGGTCTTTCTTGTTCTGGCGATGCACCATGGCCATCGCGTTCCAGCGGATCAGGCTCTTGATGCGGCGCTCCAGCTTGCGGTCGCCCGGGTACGGAACTTCCTCTTCGGCGGGAATGGTATTGAGGTATGGCGTGTTGAGCTGTACCGGAACATCGACGCCGGTCGTGCGGGCGCGTTTCACCAGAGCGCCAATTAGCTCGGCCCCACGGTTTGGACCTTCGTCGTCGACGACCTGGTCGAACGCCTCGAGCCACTCCGCGACTTCCTGCTCGGAGTCGACTTCCGGCTTCACGGGAAACTCAATAACGGAATTCAGGGACTTGTGCAGCGCCATGGTGACCTCGAAAATCTGCCGCGTCCTACCCGAACGGGAAGACGGACTTCGCGAATATCGCTTTTACAGAATCGGTTTTGTATAACTGCGTCGTACTTAGACTGATGCAACCGCTAGGCTACGGCTTCTTTTTCGCTGCCTCTGCTTCGATTGCCGTTCAGGACCGGTTCCCCACGAAACCAGCTTCGACCAAATGGATTCTCTAAGTTTAGCAGACACTACGGGCTTAGGCAGCAGGCGAAGGGCCGATCTTGGCCGTCGGCTGTTCCTCCTCGGGGCAAGCGGGCGCTTTTTCTACTGGCACTCCGGGTGATCGCAGTCGCAAGCGATCTCGACTTCTTCGCTTCCAGCAGTCTTACAGTAGTCGCTGCAATACTTTTCGCCTTCCGCCACCATGCACAGGCAGGGCTCATGTGCACATTGTTTTGTTTCTTCGTTAGCCATTTAGATTTCTCTCCCGGGTGAGTTTGTGCCGCGGTTGCGGCTCATGGGCAGTTTATCTGCCTTCAGCGAAGCGGGGTTGAGAGTAGCAGAATTCCGGTGCCGCAGCCCAACGAATTCCCCGTAAAAGTGCTGGAAAGAACCACTAGAGACGCGCGTTATGCAGGTCCCGCGCCCGCAAGCCCGAACCGGCAGCCGCGCCTACGCCCCAAAGACTGATCTCGACGGCCTGTAACGCTTCCGGTTCGGCGGCTCAACCGGCAGCCCGGCCTTCGTCTACCAGCCTGTGGTCGAAGCTCCTAGTAGACCCGGTTCATCTGGGCCCAGATCGCCATGCCGGCAATCACCAGAATGAGCACCCCCGAGGCCGCGCCCAGGATGCGCACAATCGGCGTGATCTTTCCCATCTTCCGAAGCAGTTGTTCCTGCTCGGCGCGCAGGTTAGCTGTGGACTCATCCAGAAATAGCTGATCATCTTCGTGCATGCTGAGAGTGCTGCGGTAGATCAACACGATAATCAGCGCCGCGGTAATCACGGCCCAGACGACACTCAACATCATGATCGGGGACATACGCCACCTCGGTTCCGGCGAACCGGCCCTCGCGTCCAAGTAGGCTCTTGGCATCGCCCACCAGTAAGGGGGCCCTCACACGCCCAACATTATATGCCTTACCGGAACGTCAAATAGCAAGTTTTTCAGCAACCTGCGAGTACTCAATCTGATGACCCGGGCCGCAACGCGCTGCACCTCCCGGCATCTCCCCGGCATCTATATGCTTGGATGTGTGCCTCGCTTACTCTCCGATTGGGTTATTGGGAGCGCATGTTCAATTCGGCAGTTTGTTATAATCTTGTCCAGTCCTTCAGGAGATAAACCACAATGGCGACTACCACAACCACCCCGACGACCACGACGCCAGCCGTCGACCTTCAGCCCATCACCTTCACCAACACGGCCATTACCAAGGTCAAGGAAGTGATGGCACAGCAGAACCCCGTTCCCGCCGGACTACGCGTGGGCGTGGTCGGTGGAGGCTGCTCCGGCTTCCAATACTCGATGTCGTTTGAAAACGGCGCCGGTATGATGGACAAAACCTTCAGCTTCGGCGACCTCAAAGTGTTCGTGGACGCCACCTCGCTCATGTACCTCAAGGGCATTACCGTGGATTACATCGAGACCCTCGAAGGCGCGGGCTTCAAGTTCGAGAACCCGAACGTGAAGAGCACTTGCGGTTGCGGCTCGTCTTTCAACGTTTAAGCGACCGCTTTCGCCAGATTTTCCCAGCCCTGTCCCGACCGGACAGGGCTTTGTCATGCCGGCCAGAACCACCGCGCAACGCAGCGCCACAATCGGGGTTTGCATAGACGCTTTCGGGTTGCGTCGGCTGCTATACCTCGAACGCATCGTGCCTATACAATGGAAGATTCCTGTTGAGCCTTATGGTTGGGCGAATTCCCGTTAGGAAGTGTGGATGAGGTTTTTGCGAAGATTCATCGTTATCATTCCCTGTCTTTTATTTTTGGCGTTCGAGCTTGGTTGTGGTGACCAGTATCGTCCCATTGCCAACCCCATCGTCTCTCCGGGCGGACAACCGCAAAATACTCATTCCGCGTACGTTCTGAATTACAACCCAACGGGCTTTGGCTCGACGACCCTGATTGACGTGTCGGGCGATACCAACCTTCAGGTGCAGGCCACGGGCTATGGTTCAGTGTACGAGGCCTTCCAGGGCGCCGTTTCGGGAGCGATCTTCGTGGCCAATCGTGACAGCGATTCGGTCAGCGAGTTCAGCCAGATCGGCACTGCGACGGTCACCAATATCGCGCTCGCTCCTGGCTCCCGTCCGGTGGCGATGGCCGGCACCGCTTCCACTTCGATTTACACTGCCAACTCCGGCACCAACTCGTTCTGCCCTTTTACCGGCTCAATCAGTCTCATCAGCACATCGTCTCTGGTAGCGACCAACACGACCTGCGTGGGCGTTAATCCCGACGCTATCGTGCAGCTACCCAGTGGTGGTTATGTGTACGTGGCGAACCTGGGAGACAACTCGATCTCGGTGTACAACCCTGTCAGCATAAACATCACCACTACTCTTACTCAGGCCAATGGCCTTCACCAAAATCCGGTTGCCATGGTGTCCAGCTCCGACGGGCTTTACGTTTACGTGGTTTCGCAGGGCAATGGCAGCACTCCGGGGTGGCTTGACATCATCAACACAACCACCAACAGCATCGGCGGTTCCGTGCAGGTCGGCGTTGGGCCTACCGCCATCTACCTCGATACGTTCCTCAACCGCCTGTATGTGGCGAACACGGGCGACAACACAGTCACCGTGCTCAACGCGGCCGACGTAGCCCTCGGCGTGAACCCGCCGATCCCGATCCTGGCGACCGTCACCGTCGGATCGCGGCCTCGATCGGTCGCGGCATTGCCCAACGGACTGAGCTTTTACGTCGCCAATGCCGGATCCAATAACGTCAGTGTGGTGAGTTCCAGCAGTTTCAGTGTTGTCGGCACCGTGCCGGTTGGAAACACCCCGGTCTTTATCGCCACCGAACCCTCGTCGACCAAGGTATACACCGCAAATTCCGGTAGCGGCACCGTCAGTATCATTCAGACCTCGAACAACACCGTGTCGCTCACCATGCCCGCGCCGCAACAGAACCCCAACTGCGACCCGCAGGTCAGCACTTGCGCTCCGCAGCAGCCCATGATGATCATGACGCAGTAGTGGATTCGAGCTTGCGGAAAAACTCGGGTATGCGACTGTTTCGTATCAGGGCATGACTTCAGTCATGCCGCAAACGATTGAAAATAGGCTTGGGCTTTAGCCCCTGCGATGCTTTCGAACGCACTGAGTAAGCTAGCCCGCGCTACGTGACCAGAAACTCCCGACTGCGCAGTTCCTTAATCCGGTCGCGCAACTTCGCCGCCTGCTCGAACTCAAACCGCTTAGCCGCCTCGCGCATATCGCTCTCCAGCTTCGTAATGTACGCATCGAGCTCGGCTTGCGACGTGAACTCCGGCAGTCCCTCCGCCTCACTGGTTAGGTCCACATAATCGGCCGCCGCTACTGCCACTAGTGACATGTCCAGCGGACGCACAATCGATTCCGGCGTAATCCCATGCTCCTCGTTGTAGGCAGTCTGAATGGCTCGCCGCCGATAAGTCTCATCGATGGCCTGCCGCATCGAGTCCGTCATGTTGTCGGCGTAGAGAATCGCCCGCCCCTCAATATTCCGAGCGCAGCGGCCTATCGTCTGGATCAGCGAACCTGCCGAACGCAAGAACCCTTCCTTGTCGGCGTCGAGAATTGCCACCAGCGAGACTTCCGGCAAATCCAGCCCCTCGCGCAGCAGGTTGATCCCGATCAGTACATCGAACTCGCCTCTGCGCAAATCGCGCAGGATCTTGATGCGCTCCAGCGTCTCGATCTCCGAGTGCATGTAGCGGCACCGCACGCCGACTTCGCTGTAGTACTCGGCCAGATCCTCGGCCATGCGCTTGGTCAGCGTCGTCACCAGCACCCGTTCGTTCTTTTTCGAGCGCTCGCGGATTTCTTTCAGCAGATCGTCGATCTGCCCTTTCACCGGCCTGATTTCAACCTCGGGATCGATCAGCCCCGTCGGCCGAATAATCTGCTCAACCACCACGCCCGCCGCCTTGGTCAGCTCATACGGCCCCGGCGTCGCCGAAACGTAAATCGCCTGGTTGACCCGGTGCTCGAACTCCTCAAACGTCAATGGACGATTGTCCAGCGCACTCGGCAGCCGGAAGCCATACTCGATCAGGTTCTGCTTGCGCGAGCGATCGCCGTGCCACATGCCGCGCACCTGCGGAACCGTCTGGTGCGCCTCATCGATAAACAGCAGGTAGTCGCGCGGCACATAATCCAGCAACGTCGGCGGAGGCTCGCCCGGCAGCCGTCCCGTGAAATGCCGCGAGTAATTCTCGATGCCGTGACAGTAGCCCATCTCCTTGATCATCTCCAGATCAAAGCGCGTGCGCTGATGGATGCGCGCCGCCTCCATCATCCGGCCCTGCTTCTCGAGTTCCGCCTCCCACCACTTCAACTCTTCCAGGATGCTGTCCACCGCCGACGTCTTGCGCTCCGGCTGCATGACATAGTGCGACTTGGGATAAATCGGCAGCCGCGCATACTTCTGCTTCACCGTGCCGAACAGCGGATCGATCTGCGCCAGCGATTCCACCTCGTCGCCGAACATCTCAATGCGATAAGCGTTGTCGTCATAGGTGGGAAACAACTCGATCACGTCGCCGCGCACGCGAAACGTGCCGCGCCGGAAGTCGCCCTCGGTGCGCTCGTACAGAATCTCCACCAGCTTGCGCACAATATCCTGGCGCTTGATCTTCTGTCCCTTCTCCAGGAACAGCAGCATGCCGTAATACGCTTCCGGCGAGCCCAGGCCGTAAATGCAGCTCACCGACGCAACGATGATGCAATCGCGCCGCTCAAACAACGACCGCGTCGCCGCCAGCCGCAGCTTGTCGAGCTCATCGTTGACCGTCGATTCTTTCTCGATGTAAATATCACCCGCGGGAATGTACGCCTCAGGCTGGTAGTAGTCGTAATAAGAGACGAAATATTCGACCGCATTGTGCGGAAAGAATTGTTTGAACTCGTGATAGAGCTGCGCCGCCAGCGTCTTGTTATGCGCCAGGATGAGCGCCGGCCGGTTCATCTGCTCGATGACCTTGGCCATCGTGTACGTCTTGCCCGAGCCGGTGACGCCCAGCAGCACCTGGTGTTTCTCGCCGTCATACAGGCCACGAGATAGCGACTCGATCGCCCGGCCCTGGTCTCCGGCCGGCTGATAGGGACTGGCTAACTTGAAATCCATGGATGGCTCGGCCCACTCCGTTTCGCGAACGAAGTTGTTCGCGAGCCGCACAGATTGCAATTTCGGCGAGTAGGCATCTCATTATTATACGGCGAAACTAGCACTGCGATTTTCTCGCCGAAGGCTGGAATGGGTGTAAATTCGTTGCTGTTCGTCCCACGGCATCGCAAATCATGGAGAAGCCTGGCCACGGCAAAGAAATTCGAGAAGCACTCCGGTGCACGCAAGAGCAGTGGGAAATCGGCCGCTAAGAAAAAAGTGTCGTCGCTTCACGACAAGAAGCCAGCCAGTAAGCGCTCCTCCTTCCGTGGACCCGATACCCACGGCGGCGGCGATGGAGAGCCATAAATAACCAGGCACGCCTCGGCTGACGGCCTGCGCCAACCCGTCTGGAAAGGAGCCCGAAACTATGAGCGACGATCTTAAAGCGAAAGCGCTGGAGTCCTTATCGGATGCGCAAGACCATCTCGTCGGGGTAGTTGAAAAGATAGAAATGCCGCCCGACCAGCGTGAGTTCCTGCAAAATATGTTCCGCGACCTCCAGGTCTTTCAAGTGAAATTGGTTACGGTCGATACGCACACCTTAAGCGGTACCGCCCTCGGGCGGCTGCAAAATGTCATCGACCTGCTGGATCGCTCCAGTTCCGCCAGTCGGTCGGCGAACATCTCGGGCAACCCGCAAGACTTGCTTCAGAATCTAGGGCAGGTGCGCGATTCGCTGGGAGCATTTTTCGCCGCCGACACCCACGGTTCAGGCGACGGTGAACCGTAGAATGGCCGGGCCATCGCGTCACAAAGATTTGGCGAAGGAGTGAACATGGCAAAGAAAAAGGCAAAGTCCTCGAGCAGGAAAACTGCTGTGAAGGCCAAGCGTAGACCGGCAGCCAAGGCCGCTGCGAAAGCCCGCAAACCGCCTTCCGCGAGGAAGAAGACCAGCCGACCGGCCGCAGCCAAGAAGCGGCCAGCCGCGCCCAAGACTGCCCAGAAACGCGCTACCCCAAAAAAACAAGAACTTAGCTCTGCAGTCACGAGTTTGAAACCCCCGGCGATCACGACGCTCCTCGAGGAAAACATGAACAAGCCCCGCGACACTCCAGAGACTCCGGCAAAGGACGAGTCCGTCGATATCTTCATCGACAAAGACACCGAAGAAGACCTGCCCGAATTGGATAACGGTGAAGATGAAGATGATGATTCCGGCCCATCAGACGCGGACGACTCCGAGCCTGATACGCACGGCAGCGGCGGCGGAGAACCGTGGTGACCCACTCTGATTGAGGAGACCGACTGATGCCGCAATTCGGATTTGAAGCCGCGGGAAGCATGGTGGAGAAGTTTCTGCCGGGAGTCAACTTCCCGATTCTTCTGAACGCCATCCTGCCCGGCGCCATGGCCGCCGTGGCACTGTTTCCTCGTGTCGCGATCAGCATCCCGGCCATCTTCTCGCAGGAGATCGAAAAAATCTGGCCGAAACTCGTGCTCTACGCCTTGGTGGTCGTCGCGCTCGGCGGTTTGGTCTCTTCGCTCAATTCCGAGTTCTACAAAATCTACGAAGGCCGCACCTTCTGGCCCGGGCGGCTGAAAAAGTGGGCGATCGCTCAACAGCAAAAGCGGGTCGAACGTCTTTATGCCAAGGCCGACGCAACCAAAGGCGTCAAAGAGAAAGAGCAGACGTACAACGAGACCTGGTACACGTTGCGCGTGTATCCCATCAATACCAACGGCAGGCGATACGCGAACTACCCCACGTTGATGGGCAACATTCTGTTCGGCTACGAAGACTACCCCAAAGACCGCTATGGCATGGACTCGATCTTCTACTGGCCGCGTCTGTGGTTGACCATCAGTAAAGACAACCGCGAGGAAATCTCAAAGTCTTGGTCAGTCGCGGATGGCCTGCTCAACCTCTCGGCTGTCAGTCTGCTCGCCGGTGTGATATGGGCGGTCGAAACCACTTCGTACGCGGTGGGATTTCATACTGCCCGCTATGTGCCCATCACCAACAGCGTCGGGATGTCGTACCTCGCCGTCCTCGGCTGGCTCGTCGTGGCCTATTTCTTTTATCGCCTCTCGCTGCCTTTTCACCGCAACAACGGCGAGGTTTTCAAGTCCCTGTTTGACCTGTATCGGGGAGGCGTCATCGGCATGACCGACCTTACGCCGGGCGAAGCAGAACGCTGGAAAGCCGCCTGGGCCTACCTGCAATACCTGAAAATTCGCTGTCCTCAGTGCAACCAGGGATATGTCTCTGTCTACGACACAAGTTGTCCGAACTGCGGCCACGATGTCTCTGAGATCGTGCAGCAAATGCGCAAGTCGGGGCATCTCGTCGCCGAAGTCACGCCCGTTGATACGAAAGGCTGGCGCGAATCGCTGCGCAATTTCTTCGACGCCTTCGTCGCCAAGCCTCCCAAACACTAGCGGCTATTCACTGCCAAAAATCGGTAGAATCAACCAGTTAGCAAGAATTCTCGTTCGCGCCGCGCGCCACAACGCTGGAAACCCCGTTGACACCGAGACAACCACTGCCATACTGTTACTCGACTTCCCCAAACTACAAAATCACGATCCGCCACAGGACGGGACCCCATGGGCGCTATCACCGCAGCACAATTGAGCCAACTCTTTCCCGATGCTGACAACGACTACCTTGAACAAGTAGCCACCGAACTGAATACCAATCTGTCCGCCTACGGGCTCGACACCGCTCTTCGGCAAGCGCACTTCTTCGCCCAGGTCATGCAAGAGGCTGGACCCGGGCTGCAAGCACAGGTCGAAAGCCTGAACTACAGCCCTAAGGCGTTGACCCTCTTCAGCTACTACGTAATCCATGCGGGTGAGGCCGTGCAGGACGGCTACGCGAAAGACCCCGCCACCGGAAGGATCATTCGTCCCGCCAACCAGCCCAACATCGGCAACAAGGCTTATGCGAATCGCATCGGCAATGGAGACGTTGCCAGCGGCGACGGTTATCTGTTTCGCGGCCGCGGCTTCATCCAGGTTACCGGCCGGGCGAATTACGCGACGCTCAATGCGCAATATGGAAACGTCTATGGCGCGGACGGCGCAGACTTTGTCGAGAATCCCGATCTGGTGGCGAGCTTCCCCGATAGCGTTCGCTCGGCCGTGTGCTTCTGGCTCCAGCATGGCTTACCCACACTCGCGGACTTGGGCAGTTCGGACTTGAACGTCGATGCCATCACCGCCGTAATCAACAAGGGCACAAATTCCTATGGCGAGCGTCGTGAAAACTTCCAGAAGGCGTACCAGGTCTTTCAGCAAGCTGTGGACCAGGCTGCCGGTTCTTAGCGCTGTTCTATTTCTGTCGGCCTGGTCATCGGCGCAAACAGCGGCGCCCACGGCGAAGCCGTCCGGTTGTCTGCCGGACGAGGGCGTCGTGTTCTCTTGCCGGCTCAGCGGCAACGGTCGAACCGTCGCGCTGTGCTCTTCCCCGAAAACTTCTCCGTTCGCGTCGATCACCTATCGCTACGGGACCGAAACCCAGAAGGACCTAACCTACGTCGCCAGCGCCGGGAACCACAACCGGTTTCTCGGCACGGTAAGTCCGGTCAGCCCGAAGGCGTCGGTGCGCCAGGTCTGGTTCGAGTCGAAAGACAAGAAGTACATCGTCACCTCGTGCGTCGGCGGCGACTGCGCCCACCGCGGGGGGCTAATCGTTTTTCAGGGCAGTCATCTGCTGCTCAGTCAATCATGTGCGAATGCGGACAGCAACCAACCATGGTTTTCCAGCCGAGTAGTTCGCTTCGGGTCCGACCTCGACAACAGCCACTCCAACACCGACCTGATTCAGTTGCAGGATTTCGACAACAATATCGACGTGCTGTATCCGTCGAAACCAGTGAATTAGGTTCCTACCGGGACCCGTCGGACCTTAGTCGATACTGCGAAATTTCCTTCAAGGTGTTATAGCCGGGCGGCGAGAAGTTCTCATGGCCCGGCACCTGGCGTACATCGGCCACAGCGGCCACCGCAATTTGGGAAAGCTGCTTCGCCGTCAGCACAGGGCTATTCACCTGCATATCGGCGTTCGTGCCCATCCCCGAGTCATAGATGAGTCCGCCACCGTCCAGCAGGAACTCCTCGCCTCCGCCAGACAGGCTGCCTCCGGCCGAGTCCGGATGCCCAAGGTTGCGCTCCAGGAACCTGCCGGTGCTGCCCTTCTGATGACGCACGATGTAATTGAGTCTGCGAAAACCGGCGATCTTCACGTCCTCGCCGACAAACGTGACGGTGATTCCATCCGGCCGTGGAACCGTGATGGTGTGCGTTGCCTCGTCAATCCGAATGTTCGCCGCCGGGGTTGGGCTCGCGGTGACCTGATACGAGCCTCTTGACGCAGGTGGCATATACGTTGCCGCAGCCGGCGTCGTCGCCGGTGCTGGAGGCGCGGGCGCAGCCGCAACTGTCGTGTCACCTCCATGGCTACGTGCGCTGAACGCCTGATAGTCCTCGAACGACTTCGTTATCTTTGTTGCATCGGTGCCGGGCAATGGGAGGATTCTCTGTTGCCCATTGAGGTTGAGTATCGTGCCCACCACCTTGCCACCTTCGAAGACCTGCGCCATCGTCCCCGACCGGTCGAACTTGTACGTATAGTCGTCCCATTTCACTACGGCATTCGGAGTCGGTGCGGTCGGGGCGATCGGTGCGGCGCTCGCCGCAGTCGTAGCGGTCACGCGGTTGAGCGTTAGTGGCGTAGGCGTGCCTTGGCTCCAAACGCCGGTGAGCGATAAACCGTCGCCGCTCAGCAGCCCCGTATACGTCCCTTGCACCGTCGGCACCGTGTAACTCAGCGATTGCCCGTTCACATGCACGTCGGCGCACGCCAGTCCCACCATGTTTTGATCGGGACTGTCGACGGTGCAGGTGAATGCTCCGCCGCTCGCTGCCATCAAATGGAGTTTCACGTGCAGCGGACCCAACATTCCTGCGTATTCCCCGGCGAAATCAGGCTTCGCCTGGGCGAGCGCAACGCACGACATCATTACGACCGCGGCAAGCACCGTGCTCGTCGCGATCCGATGCGTGAGGAACTGAGGTTTCGGAACCAGCACCTCGGACGGATGAAGGAGTGGCCCAGGACCCATTGGCGCCTCCGACATTAAGAGTGGCGAGATTCTATCAAACATCCCGGCCCCACGCCTCGCTCATTCGCGGTTTTTCGAATGAGTGGGAACGACGCCATCAAGCCCGCGCTTTTTCCGCCGCCTCAATCATCTCCACCAGACTCTTCGTCATCGGAGTTGGCACGCCGAACTGTTCTCCGCCCCGTAGCACCGGCCCGGCGATGCCGTCGAGTTCCAGCTTTCGTCCGGCGGCCAAATCTTTTGCCATCGACGCACGCATGGTCGGCGGAAAATTCACGAAGGCCGCTGCTCCCTTCGCGCCATCCACTTGCGCTCCTTCTTTCGCTGCGACCGCACAGGCCTCGCGAATGGCCGATTCAAATCGGCCCTTCCATTCTGCGTCGGCCATAATTTCGCCGTTGTTCTTTCCTGATGCCGACGTCACCAGCGCGAACGGCTCAAGGAAACACAGCTTGCTCCACAGCAACGTTGGCTCACTCGTAATGAACTGGCACACCCACCCCAGACCACGCAGCCGTTCGATCGTGTCTTTCAGTACCGGCTCTCCGCTGGCCGCGATGTTCAGTCGCACCGGCGAGCGATGCAAGTATTGTCCGGGAGCGCTGCGCTCGGCCTCGACCGCGATGGTGCCAGGCACGACGCGATCGTGTCCAAAGCGCGCGCGCAATACCGCGACGTGGTCCACTCCGTTGAGCAGCGGTACGATGATGCCGGGAGTCACCTCGATCGAGGTCAGCGCGTCTTCCAACTGATAGGTCTTGGTCGCGATCCACAGCACATCAACCGCTTCGGTCAGCCGTGCCGCAATCTTCACCGAAGCGCTAATCTTTCCCCCCGGATGTTCCACTGACAACGTCGACGGATGCTCGGCCAGCTTGTCGGCGCGCACGATCAGCATGACGTCTTCGCCAATCGAACTCAGCGCGGTCGCCATCAGCCCGCCAATCGCGCCCGCTCCCAAGATTGCGTGTTTCATAAATTGCCTCTCACTTTCGATGCCAGTGTAGTCGGATCTGGAATGCGATTTGAAGGGGCCCGACTTCACAGGCTGCTTAAAAAGCAGTTTCGGTAGAGCTGACCTTTAGGTCAGCGTCTAAGCCTTTTACATTTGACCCGCATTTCGGACTCTAGACTCCCGTGATCCCCAGCGCGCTCAGCGCACCGCTGCCGAACGCCTGCGACAGCTGTTGCAGCACCGCGTAATGCGCGTCCCATATCGCACGGCCGCGAGAATTGCCGGCGAGGTCGGCGTCCTTCAACACTTGCAGCGATACCGACACCTCGGCGCGAATCGGGTTCAGCGCCGGATCGAACATTTGCTCCACCACCTGCATCTCGGTAATGCGTACCGGCAAGATGCGTTTGCTGCCCGACACCCACACCGTGAACGTATTGGCCTGCGGGTAAAGCAGAAGTTCCAGGGCAGCGATGGCGGGCAGCAGTCCGTCTTGCTGCGTGACCGAGTCACCTGTCTCCAACTTATCAGCTGCATCGAGTGCGAGGGTGAAGTTGACCGTCTCGGCCGGCTCCGGCATCGGCCCAGCCGCCGCCGTTCCCAGAGCAGCCGTCACGCCCGGCACATGGGTCGCGGGCAGTTGAGGCGCGCTCACGGCCGCATCCAGCCGTCGCACCAGCGTCTCCGGGTTGTACTGAAACACGATGACCTTCAGGATGACGCCCGTCGTCGCATCCAGCACGACGAACCCAGCCTTCACGAGTTTTTCCGATCCAGGTATTACCATGATTCAGTCCGCCGAAGTGCTCGCGTAGCCCGGCGGTATGGTGAACGACGGCTCCGCCGGTTCGACCACCGACAGGTCACGCTCCCAGCCTTCGTTCTCCAGCTTGATGTGTTCGATCGCGATGGCCGCCGCGTTCGCGTCCAGCTCCGGCATCGCCTGATACTCTGACACCCAGCAGCGATAAATCTTGTACGACATCACCAGCTGGCCAGCCTCGTTGTACAGATCGAGAATGATGTCTTTGCGGAAATCCTTCAGCGAAACTTCCGCGCCCAGCCCTGCTCCCAGGTCCCACACTTTGTTCGCCCACTGCTCGAACGCCACGTCGAAGGTGATGCCGCGCTCCAGCGTGATCGCGTCGTATTTCGTGCGGCCCGGCGACTTGCGCGTCGTGCTCGGATCTCCGCCTTCGCGGTGCTCAATGACTTCCGTGCTCCGTTTCAGCGGGCTGACTTTCGACACACCTGCCACGTACTTGCCGTCCCACTTCACACGGAACTTGAAATTCTTATAAGGATCAAAACGCTGCGCATTAACCGTAAATTCTGGCATGGAAGTCCTCGCCCCGACAGCTTGCCACACTTGCCCGTGATAAGCCCGAAAAATAGACAGCGGAGAAGAATACAGCAAGGGAGGAGAAAATCAATTGCAGGACTGTCGAAGCGGGGCCGTCTCGGGATACAATTTCACGCCGCTACCTAAAACCGAAAAATGGAGACGATGAATGGGACTCAAGATTGGTGATACCGCCCCCGACTTCATGGCCGAGACTACCGAAGGCCGCATCAAGTTTCATGACTGGCTCGGCGATTCCTGGGCTGTGCTCTTCTCGCACCCTAAAGATTTCACGCCCGTCTGCACCACCGAACTCGGCTACATGGCTAAACTCAAGCCAGAATTCGATAAGCGCAATACCAAGATCATCGGTCTCAGTGTCGATCCCGTTGACGATCACGCCCGCTGGGCCGCCGACATCAAGGAAACGCAAGGCCACGCGCCCAACTATCCAATGATCGGCGACTCCGACCTCAACGTCGCCAAGCTCTACGACATGCTGCCCGCCAGCACCGCGGGCGCCTCACAGGGACGCACCGCTGCTGACAACATGACCGTGCGCAATGTCTTCGTCATCGGCCCCGACAAGAAGATCAAGCTTATCCTCGTTTATCCCATGTCGACCGGCCGCAACTTCGACGAAGTGCTTCGCGTGCTCGACTCGCTGCAACTCACAGCCAAGCATCAGGTGGCCACGCCCGTGAACTGGAAGCAGGGCGACGAAGTCATCATCTTGACCTCCGTCTCCGACGAAGCGGCGAAGGCGAAGTATCCGGACGGCTGGAAGGCCCCGCGACCATATCTGCGTATCGTGCCTCAACCCAAGTCCTAGGGAGTTGTCTGTGCTCAAGCCACCCAATCGATAGCTCGGTCTTCGGCTTGGGTGGCCTTATTTATTTACCCTATTAGTGCCTGCCATTACCGACACCTATCGGCTGAATCGCATATTCCTAGTCTCGGTCATCAAGAACTGTGTTACCGTAAAAGCTCCCCTTGGCTGGCCTCGCGGTCACCTATGTTTGACGGAGGAATTGAAAGTGAAGAAAATTACGCTGCTCGTAGTGCTCGTTCTAAGTATGGCTCTGGCTAGCTATGCCGCACCTCTGCCCACGCTAACCTTAAACGAGACCTTCGCGTCCGGTGGCACATTCACCGGCACGCTCACCTTCTTGTCCGACTACAGCAACCTCACCGCCGTTACAGGAACGTTGTCGGGCGGCCCTTACGGGTCTGACCCCATCAGCTGGATCTGGGACCCAACCATTAACTACGCCGCTTCCGGCGGCTACACTCCGAACTTCGGTGGCAACTTCCTCATGGATGGGACCACCTGCGGTAACGAATGCGGCAGCTACAGCTATTTCATCACCCTCACCTGGGATTACAGCGCCGCGCCGAATCTGCTGGTCGTCACCCCGGGTCCAATCCTTTCCGCTGAGGGCGGCAACAACATCAATTACGATGACCCGTTGGTGAGCGGCTCGTTTAGCTCGCCCGTTCCAGAGCCGGGTTCGCTAATGATGTTCGGTTCGGGCGTCATCGGACTCGCGGGCCTGCTGCGCCGCAAATTCAGCGTCTAACCAAATTTCCGTTTTTTGATTTCTGGCGAGCCGGAGCTAACCCCTCCGGCCTTTTTATTGCCGCGGAGTGCGAGAGCCGGTCTCACAAATGCGAAGAGCTACTTTGCGGCGATTTTGAAGGGGCACAGCTTTAGCTGTGCCATACCAGCCATTAATATTGTCATCCCGAGGAGGCGAACCGGGGTCCCCGCCAAGCGCCGTTGTTGCGCTTCGTGGGGTGATGTTTAGCCCCCGAGGGATCTGCATTTCGAGTCACACTCCGCAACTTGTCGTATCGTAGAACGACGATTCTGGAGGTTCTGCCTTGTCTCGCTCATTCCTGTCGTTAGCCGCGCTCCTGTTCGTCGTAGGCTCCACCGCCCACCGCCCAACCCCTCCGCGTCGCCGTCGTCGGACTCGTCCACGGCCATGTCGAAGGATTTTTCCAGCACAACCTGCACCGCACCGACATTGAAATCGTCGGCGTCTCCGATCCCAGCCAGCCGCTCTTCGCCCGCTACGCCAAGCAGTTCAATCTCGATCCCAAGCTCTACTACGCCAGCCTCGACGACATGCTCGAGAAGACTCACCCTCAGGCCGTGCTCGTCTACACCTCCACTTACGATCATCGCGCCGTCGTCGAAACCTGCGCCCGCCGTGGCATCCACGTCATGATGGAGAAGCCGCTCGCCGTCAGTTATGCAGACGCGCAAGCCATCGCCGCAGCGGCCCAGCGCGGCAAGATCCACGTCCTGGTGAATTACGAGACCACTTGGTATCGCAGCAACCATGCCGCCTACGATCTGGTGCGCGAAGGTTCGCTCGGCGACGTCCGCAAAATCGTCGTGCACGACGGCCATCGCGGCCCGAAAGAAATCAACGTACAGCCCGAGTTCCTCGCCTGGCTCACCGATCCCAAACTCAACGGCGCGGGCGCGCTCTTTGATTTCGGCTGCTACGGCGCCGATCTCTCCACCTGGCTCATGAATGGCCAGCCCCCGCACTCCGTCACCGCGGTAACCAACACCATCAAGCCCAACATTTATCCGAAGGTGGACGACGAGGCCGTAATCGTCCTCAAGTATCCGAAGGCCGTTGCCATCATTCAGGCCTCATGGAACTGGCCTTTCGATCGCAAGGATATGGAAGTGTACGGTCAGAAGGGATACGTCATCACCGTCCTGCATGACGACCTGCGCGTGCGTCTGCCCGACCAGCAGGAACAGAATGTGAAAGCGAAAGATGTGGCCGCGCCCTACGACGATCCGCTCACCGAACTGCGCGCCGTGGTCCTCGACGGAGCCAAACCCGACGGCCTCACCTCGCTCGAAACCAACCTGGTCGCGATGGAGATTCTCGACGCCGCTCGCACCTCCGCCGCCACCGGCAAAACCGTCGCCCTTCCGCTCAAAAAGTAGGGGCGCGAGACGGTCACAATCGGAGCCAATAATCCCCTTTTGAAAGGGCAAGGCTTCACAGCTTGCGGAAAAACTCGCGTTGGTGACTGTTTCGTATCAGGGCATGACTTCAGTCATGCCGCAAACGATTGGAAATAGGCTTGGGCTTTAGCCCCTGAGGAAAATCGGCTTCCCTTCGCCCATCTGTATGAGACGATCTTCACGATGAATCCTCTCGAACCCGCCCTTGAATCCCACGCACTCCCCGCCATCTTCTGGGCTGGTCTCATCTGCGGTGTCATGGACATCACCGCGGCCTTCATCACCTGGTGGCCGCAGGGAGTCGCGCCCGCCCGTCTTCTGAAGGGAATCGCCGGTGGCCTGCTCGGCCCGCAAGCCTATACTGCAGGATGGCCCGTCGCCGTCCTCGGCCTCGCCTGCCACTTCTTCATCGCCTATTGCGCCGCGACCGTCTTCTATCTTGCCAGCCGGCAGTTGAGCTTTCTGACGACCCACCCCATTATTTCCGGCGTGTTGTACGGCGTCTGTGTGTACGTGGTCATGTATTGGATCGTGGTGCCGCTCTCTCGCCTTCACCGGCGCCCCCACTCCCTCAACGCGACCATCATCGCCATCCTCACTCACATGATCTGCGTCGGCCTGCCCATCGCACTCACTGTGCGCCACTTCTCCCGATCGTCATCCTGAGCGAGCGCAGCCCAATCGAACAGCCTGCTTTTTTCTAGCCACTAGCCACAAGCCACGCTACTTCGGCTGCGCCTGCTCTTTCTGCTGCTGCTCTTTCTGCTGCTGCTCTTGCTCCTGCTTCTTCTTGCTCACCGGCGTCACCGGAGCAGGCGGCTGGCATTTGTCTTCCATCACCGCGATCGCCGTCGCCTTGAAGCGCCGAGTCGAATCGCCCTTCTTGCCGGCGGGCGCGGGCAGCGGCTCCCACGATCCTGTCAGTTTCACCTTCGCCCCCGCGCCCTGCTTCAACTCGTCGCTACCCACCACCTCCACGCCCATCCGATGCTGCATGCTGGTCAGCGTATAAAGATCGTCGGCATCCGGCCCCGCCAGGCAGCCAATCAGCGTCGTGCCTTTCGCGCCCGATGCAGGCGGCGCAGTTTCTTGCCCAGCGACATTCCAACTCATCGCCACCGCGCACAGCGCGATAATCAAAATCCTTCTCATCCTTCTTGCGACCTCTTCTCCACGATACGGTATCGCTCCCGCCGCCCTCAACTCGATGCTTAGGGTGACCCAGAGCCTGGCCCTGAACGAAGTCGAAGGGTTCGCGCCCCGAGGAACGCGAACCCAGGGAACCGCCTTCATGCCGACTTCGTCTTCGACCACGCTGACGAATTCAGGCACGCCACGACTCCGTCAATGACCTGCCCCAGTCCGGCTTGAAACTTGGCCGGATCCACAACGTCCTTGCCGGCAACGGCGTCGGTCGCAGAAATAGTGCTCTGCACCAGTGTCATGGCTGCGTTTTTCTTGGCCGCGCCTGTCTTGTGGCCCAGAAGCCCTTCCACTACCTGCGTCATTTCCGGACCGCTCGTCTGTGCCTGAACCAGCGAGGCCAACAGCGTCGCCGCTGCCAGCATCAACAGACAAAAAAGCCGCCCCATCGGGCGGCATGCGTTACGCATATCCTGTGCCTTTCGTTTGTTTCTCTTCACGCTGTACCAGACATTAAAGGCAGTCTAGTGAACTCTCCCGCGAAATCGAAGTAAACTCACTTTAACGGTGTTGCTACTTGTCCGCCTCTTCGTAGCTTCGCATGAAATCCTGCACGCTCTGCAAGTACACATCGGCAAAATCCACCACCTCGCGCTTCTCTTCGATTTTCTTCACCGCCTCGAGCAGCGACCAACCTTGCGCTCTCAGCACCGCCAGCGTCATCATCGGCGCACGGTGCACTCCCGCCGCGCAATGAATGAATAACTTCGACTCCGGATCCTCCAGCGCTTCTAAAGCGAAGTCCACGCCGCGTTGAAACAACTCAGGCGATTTTGGCCGAAAATCATCCTCGGTCGGATTCCATAGCACCCGTACCCCGTACGGTTCTGCCAGCCTAGTATCGTCGAACTCGATCTGCATATTAATGATATGGGTGATCCCAGCGGCCACCACTGCGATCATGTTGCTCTCGTTCCAAATTCCCCCGCCGACCGCGATCTGGTCGGTCACCCAACTCAGGTCCATGCCCGCTTGCACTCCCGTGAAGCCGCGTCTAGAGCCTCATCCGCCATTCTACAGGCAGGATTCCGGCGAGCATCAGTGCAGCACGCCTACGAGCCACCGTTATGGCTCTACGATTGAGGCAGCCGCCGCACATCTGTCCAAAAATTCAAAAGCCCAGCGCTTGGGCTGGGTCCATTTTCTGGAACACATCTAGCGTTGCATTCCCGTTTTTCAACTCTGTCCAAAATATAGCACGTTACGGGTAGTTAAGTACACCACTTTTAGGATTTATTTCGCGCTTGCTCTCAATCACTTTGACTCAATTGCTGTGTTTCTCCTAGTTGACATGTAAGAAGTACATCTTCGCGTTCTATAGCAGAATAACCCTTCGTCAATCGGCCCTATTTGGGACTGCCAACAAAATAACTGGCGCGACCCCGAGAATGAGGTAGCACGAGCGGATTGGCCGGGGAGTTTCCAGGGCTCTCGTTCCGGGACACCGCGAAGAAAAAGAGCTTGCGCCGCCAGTGTGCGACAATCCCTCTGTCCACATTTCAGGAGGACTCATGCGTCAGACGATTTCCACCGATGATGGCCCCAAGGCCATTGGACCCTATTCACAGGCCATCAAAGCCAACGGACTGGTGTTTCTTTCTGGCCAGATCCCGCTGGATCCGGCAACCCAGCAGCTCGTTGCCGGAGACGTTGGCGTGCAGACGGAGCGGGTACTTCAGAACATCACCGGCATCCTGCGCGCCGCCGGCAGCTCGATAGCACAGGTACTCAAGACTACCGTTTTCCTGAAAAGCATGAACGATTTCGCTGCCATGAATGAAGTCTATGGACGGCACTTCACTGCCGAACCGCCCGCCCGCTCCACCGTCGAGGTCGCGCGCCTGCCTAAGGACGTATTGGTCGAGATCGACGTGGTGGCGTTGGCTTCAAAGTAATGCCCCATCTGGTTTTTGGGTTACTTAAAACGGTAGACTAGTACCACTACATTGCACTTTCTTGCACACAGGCTACAAAGCACGTCTCGTAAGTGACAGACAAATAGAGGATTCGCAAACAATTAAGGTGGAACTCGACCTGCTCTACCACGTTTGGGGTGGGGTCAAGATAGCGGTTCTGTCTTTCTGATTCGCTCTGTCAGCTCGAGAATTTCGAGTGAGCACCCACCGAGTGTTTCGCTTTACCTAACTTTTCGGAGGATCAATGAAGGCCACTTTGAAATTGCTCACTCTCATCGCCCTGCTGTCGATGACGCTTATGCTGCATGCCGCCAGCGTCACTGTCGGCAGCATGGATAGCGGCAACTGCTATCCGTTCATGTGTAACGACTCGGGCACCAGCACCGGTGTGTCCATCGACTATCAGCAGGCGTTTATTTCCAGCGCCTTTAGCGGCCCGTTTAATATCACCTCGATCTCCTGGTCGGACTACCCACAAGGGCCGGCCGTAGCCCTCGGCGGAAACTACACCTTCTCCTGGGGATATTCGGCAGTCGGCCTCAACCTGAGCAGCAACTTGGCCAGCAACTACAACGGCGCGGCCAACCCGCTCGGCACCGCCAGCATTCCCGCGGGCGGAGTGAACTTTGGCACCACCCTGACTCTGACGGGAGTCAACTTCACCTACAACCCGGGGTTGGGTGATCTGATCCTGGAAATCGTTGTCGACACGCAGGACAACGTTCCCAACGGCTCCGGCAACGGCTACATGTGGGCCGACTACACCGGTGCTGTCACTACCCGCGCGTACTGCATCACCAACATCGGCTGCAGCAGCGGGGTAGGCGCGCTGGTAACCACCTTTGGAGGCCAGAGCGCAGTTCCTGAGCCGGGTACGCTGGTGATGTTTGGCTCTGGTCTGCTTGGCCTGGCCGGCATCGCTCGTCGCAAGTTCAACCTGTAATCACATTCTCCCACAACGTGGGACATAGGGCCGGAGCTAACTGCTCCGGCTTTTTTCCGTCGTCCCGCAAGCGACCTGCGGCTGCTACACTCAACCCCATCTTTACGAACCTCACCGATCGCGTCTACCTCGCGGTGCATCTGGCGCTGACGCTGCTGGTGTGCGCGCGCTTCACGGAGGTTGCACACTCGCCCAGGTACGCCGTGTGGAACCTCGTGGCCATGGCTACGATCCTCTATGGAGCGCAAAAGCAGCACGACGGCTCGTGGTGGGAGTTCCTGCACGACTGGCTGCCGGCGTTGTTTTTCATCACCGTGTTTGAAGAAGTGTCGTTCCTCTCGCTCAGCCTGCGAGGAGCGTGGCAGAACCCGGTCGTGATCGGCTGGGAGTCGGCGCTATTTGCTGTGCCTCCGGGCGAATGGCTCCGAACCCATGTGCCCGCGTGGGGCAGCGAACTGCTGCAACTCGGCTACTTGAGCTTCTACCTGTTCTATCCAGTGGTCGCGGGAATGTTGTGGAGGTGGCGACGCCATACTCCGTATGCCGGGGGCTTCCGCCGGATGACGGATGCGCTGAGCGTGGCCTATGTCGTCTGCTATGCGACTTACCTGTTATTCCCTGTACGCAGCCCATCCCACAATGTCGGACTCGACGCTGGCGCTTCGACGAAATCAGGCGGCCCGTTTCACTTCCTGGTGACCCTGGTGCAGGCGCGCGCCGGAGTCCATGGCAATGCCTTCCCCAGTAGCCATATCATGCTGGCCTGTGGGGTACTGGTGTTCGCGTTTCGTTATTTTCCTCGGCTTGCCGTGGCGCTGCTCGTCTGCGTTGTTCTCATGTGCGTAGGTGCGGTGTACGACGGGTATCACTACGCGATAGACGTGATCGCAGGCGGCCTGTTGGGGGTCGTGGTGGGACTGGCGTTCGTAGTACGGAAGCAATTAGTAACTAGCAGCTAGCACTTGACCGCAAACGTCTTCCCACAGACCGGACTCTCTGGCATCCTTGTGTGCGGGCTTAACGCTTCGAACACGAGGTACGCCGTGGTTTCATTTCTCCCCATATCTGCGAGATGCAATTCGGCGCGACACAACCTGATCTTGATCGCGACGGGCATCTTCGTCGTGATGTTGCTGACTGGAATATCCGCACGCGCACAATCTACGCCTACGTCGGCCAACCCAGCAAGCGCCCAAGCTGCCAGCGAGACCATCATTACCGAGTACTCCCCACCGCCCGCGCGGCTGCCAAGGCCGAAGCCTATCGCGGCGCGTTACACACTCATTTTTTCGCGGGAACGCTGTACGGCTGGCTGGTGCTGGTTCTGGTTTTGTTCTGGCGGCTGGGACCGAAGTACCGTGATTGGGCCGAGCGCGCTTCGTCGCGCCGATTCGTGCAAGCACTGATCTTCGCGCCGTTGATGCTGCTGACCGTGTCGGTGCTCAGCTTGCCAACTTCGATCTGGGACCAGATGCTGGAGCTGAACTTCGGCCGCTCGGTGCAGCACTGGGCAGCATGGTGGAGCGACTGGCTCACCAGCCAGATCGTCATGCTCATCGTGGGAACGCTGGTGGTGTGGATCCTCTACGCCGTGATTCGCCGCAATCCGCGCCGCTGGTGGTTTTATTTCTGGCTGGCGTCGGTTCCGCTAATCGCGCTGACGTTCTTCCTTCAGCCGCTAATCGTCGATCCACTCTTCTTCAAGTTCAAGCCGCTGGCGGAAGACCATCCGCAACTCGTCGAGCAAGTGGAGCAGGTGGTGCATCACGGCGGCATGGACATTCCGCCCGACCGCATATTCGAAATGAATGCCAGCACCAAAACCACGGAGTTGAACGCCTACGTCACCGGCTTCGGAGCATCGAAGCGCGCGGTCCTGTGGACACCCTCCTGATGAAAGCCACGCCGCAGGAGGCGCTGTTCGTCTTTGGCCACGAGATGGGGCACTACGTGCTGCTGCACGTGCCGCAGTTGATCGCGATCATTTCGATGATCCTGCTGGTGCTGTTCTTTATCAGCTACAAGTTGGTCGGGGGGATATTGGCGCAGTGGGGAGCGGCGTGGAAGATTCGCAGCATCGACGACTGGGCGTCGCTGCCGCTGCTGATGCTTCTCCTGTCAGTGCTGGCGTTCCTGGCCACTCCGGTGTTTAACGCCATCGGCCGCCATTACGAACACGAAGCCGATCGCTACGGGATCGAGGTGATCCACGGCATCGTGCCCAACGCCAACCAGGTGGCTGCGCATTATTTCGAAAAGAGCGGTGAAATCAATCTCAACGAGGCGAATCCCAGCGAGTGGATGAAAATCTGGTTCTACGATCACCCGACGCGTCCAGAACGCGTGCATTTCGTCGCCACCTATGATCCGTGGGCGAACGGCGAGAAGGGTCAGTACGTGCCGTGACGGATACATGGTTGTATAAGCTCCGTGAGAACCCTCATCGGTCTAGCGGCCATGGCGGTGACGATTGTGTCCACCTGGATTCTTGGAGTGAGGATGCGCCGCCGCATGAAACGTGCGTTGGGCCGAAGCATAAAAAACGAAGAAGAATTAACTTCCCTCACCGCATGGATGCAGGTGGAGCAGGAAGAAGAGCGAAAACAGGGAGGCAAATTGCCGTAGGAATCAATTGTCAGCGTTCGATAACTCACTGCAAGTAACGAAGCCTCGCAGCCGAAACATCTCCGTTGTCTTTCCCCCGAATCAAGTGCATAATCTCGCCAACTATTTCCGATAGTATGCAGCGTACCCCAGCCGCATACAGGGGCGACGTGCCAGGAAGTACTTAGCAAACACTTTTGCCGAAAGTATCCGGCGCGAAAACAGAGGAATCCGAATGAAACCCAGTAACCTTGGGCTTTCCCGTACGGGAAAGTTCAGCTACATGCTGCTTGCGGCAGCGTTGCTTTCTGCCGTATTCATGACCTCGTGCCGCAGAGAAGAAGGTCCGGTAGAAGTGGCAGTCGGAACGCCCGGCGTCGCAGTGGAGAGCAATACCAAACTGCTGATCGCGCTGCCGCTCGACAACAATGGCAAAGACGAAGCACGCGAGGTCACGATTCGCGAGGCGCGCGTGCCCGGAGCAACCCGCGAGTTACCGGCATCGTTGCCATTGTTGGTGGGCAACATCGCTCCTGACGGCCGCGCCGTGGTGCAATTGCGTTTCGATGTGCCTGGACTCGACCCCTCGCACAAATACGAATTGGAAGTTGACGGCCACTACCGCTCGCACCGGGATGGCGACCGCGAGCGTGAGTTCCACTATCGCGCCGAGTTGCTGATACCGCCGATTGGTCCGGGCACAGCCACGTCCACAACCAAACAGGGCACGACACACCAGACCAAGGGACCATACCCGGCACTTCCTCAGCCGCCTCAGGGTGAAAGCAACGAGCAGCGTCCGCCGACGCCGCAAGGGACTCCGCAGACAGTTCATCCGCCCACGCCGAACCAGGCCCAAGTGATGGACTATTCCAAGGGCGGCGGCGGGGCGGCGGTGGGATTTGTCATCAATGCTCAGACCAACGGAGTAGCCACGAACTTTCCGCCTGATCCCAGCGCCGTGTCGCCCGCAGGAGCGAGCAACCTGGTCATGGGCAGCGGCAACCTCTACATCAAGTATTCGACGGACGGCGGCACCACGTTTACCACCATCAACAATCTGTCCACCGTGTTCGGCGATCAGCCCGACGGCGGTTACTGTTGCGACCAGGTGCTGCACTACATACCCAGCATCGACCGCATCGTGTGGGTGATCCAGACCAACCAGAAGAAAGACTCGAAGGGCAATGTCACCGGTCCCAACAGCCAGCGGGTGGCCTGGGCCAAGCCGGCTGACATCGCTGCCAATTTTTATACCGCATGGACCTGGTTTGACGTGAGCTCCACATTTCTCGGGCTCGGCAACGACTGGGTCGACTTTCCCGACTTGTCCACGTCGAACGGTAACTTGTATCTCTCGACCGACGATGTCACCAAGAATGGGCTCGTGGTCGCGCGCATCACCTACGCTGATTTGCAACTGCCGGGCGGCAGCAACATAAGTTGGGGATTCACCGATCCCACCAAGTCAACCGCGGCCGTCGGCGGGCACCTGACGCAGAACGCTGCCGGAACCATGTATTGGGCGGGACATAACAGCACGAGTCAGGCGCGCATCTATTGGTGGCCCGACAACTCGGGCACCTACAGTTGGACCGATGTGACTAACACGTCGTATTCGAACTCCGATTACACCTCAGAGGGGCCGGATGGGCAGTACTGGCTCGATCTACGCAACAAGCCCGATGCAGTATTGGGTGCAGCGTTCAAACCATCGACAGGACGGCAGCAGGCAACAAATCAGATCTGGTTTGCCTGGACCGCTGCGCGCGATAGCAACTTCAAGCAACCCTACGTTCGCATGCTGTGGGTTGACGACCAGAAGTTCAACAATGTCGGCGAATTTGAGACTTGGAACTCTGACTATGTGTTTGCTTATCCTGCGCTGGCGGTGAATAGCGCAACCTCGGAAGTGGCAGCCTCGATGTTGTATGGCGGCAACGACAAGTACTACATGAACACCGTGGTTGGCTTCCCGCTTGACTACCTGCTGTACATCGTGACGGGCAGCAACGTTACGTTTACCGTGAACCCGGTCGGCGCGACAGCTTGCGATGATGCGTCGGGCGGCAAGGTCAAAGGACGTTGCACGCGTTCGGGGGATTTCCTCTCGGTGCGCCGAGTCGGCACCAACAGCGGACTGTTCGGCACTATGGCGTATGAGACTAACCTGGTCGATTCGACCAAATCCACCGATTGCCTGAAGACGCCGGGATGCTTATTGAACGAGCGTTGGGTCGAATTCGGGCGGCCCAGCGATATTCCGAAACGCCCCTCGCCGAAGAGGTTGCCGTAAGCATTCGGGACCGATACCGCCGACGTAACAAACCCTCCTGGATGGGAGGGTTTTTACTTGTAACTGATGAATCTAAGGTACTTACGCCTTGACAACCTTGCCGCTGCGGAGGCAGGAAGTGCACACCCGCATGCGCTTGTTGCCCTTGGCGGTTTTGGCGTGCACCGGGCGCAGATTGACGTTCCAGCGCCGCTTGGTGACATTGTGGGCGTGACTGATGTTGTTGCCGGACAGCGGCCCTTTGCCGCAAACTTCACATACTTGTGCCATAACTTACTCCAGAAGATTCCCGATGTGCGGGGCGAAACTCTGATTATACCGGGATAGGCCACTTCGGGCAACTCCGCCAAGAACGACGTGATCGACCCGATCCAGCACGGAGTTGGGCGCTCCTGACCTTTTTCCGTCGCTCGCTGTTGCGACGAAATGGACCGGGATCAGACAACATCCCCAGTCCCTCGGAAAGATTTTAGAGAAGGGTGTTCGCAATCGCCCGAGCTTAGAGTTCGCAAGTCAGAGGCCATCATCCAACTTCAGTGACGACCTGCAATTGTGACAACAGTCACACTAGCAAGTGATAAGGACCGTGTAGTTGTCATACTCCGATTCGAGCCCCTCACTTCAATATCAAACTATGCTTGTAGCTTTTAACTATAGCGCTAGTAGTAGATAGTCGCGCTACCAGACCCTGAAAAGCTTGCTAGTTATTTTTCCAGTCCCCACCTAAATGCCATTATATTGCTTGACAACGAGACGTACTGTTTTAGTCCCCGCACTTCTTGAGATGAAAAGATCCATCCCATTTGGGGATTTCCCATACACAGTTGTCAATTGAATAGTGTCAACCACTGGAGAACCTTCATGAAGAAACTTTTGCTGCTCGTCTGTCTGTTGTCGCTGTCGTCGCTTGCTCTGGCCAACGCGACGTACACGATCAACTTCGAACAATATCCCGCGTATACGCAGATCACCAACCAGTACGCCGCCCAGGATGCGACTTTCACCAACGCTCTACAATTGGTGGTTCCTTTCTATAACTACTTCGATTATCCGCCGCATTCTGGCAGCGGCGTGATCACAAACGATCCCAACGATCCCATCACGATCAGCTTCAGCACGCCTATGCAAGCGGTCAGTTTCTGGTATGCGGCGCCTGATGGCATCGTGGCCACGGGAAGCAACGGCGCTGTGGTTGACGGGGCGGGTGTGGATGGTTCGAACCTGCAAATCGTTATGCCGGGGTATGTCTCATGGATCACCATTAGTGCCAACGATGGCGCGGATAGCGAAACAGTGGACGACGTGAGCTACACCATCGCGCCTGAGCCGGGCTCGCTCGCAATGCTGGGCTCTGGAGTGCTCGGATTGGCTGCTGTTCTGCGCCGCAGACTCGGCCGCTAAACCTAACCCTGATCGCGAGCAAGGGCCTTCGTACCATCTGGCCAATCACCCTTTCTCTGCACAAGGAGAGATTATGAATCGAAGAATTACTTCTGCTGCCCTCGTCTTTGCAGTGGCTGCGTTCGTCTTCACCTTTAGCCTCGCATCGCAAGCCCAAAACAAACGTCAACTCGTCACCCAGAAAACTGATGACAACGTCCGTGTAACCCTGGTGGACAACGTCCGCCCCGAAGTTACCGCATTGAGCGATCGCGGACCGGTGTCTGCCGATCTGCAATTGGACCATCTGCTGCTGATGCTGAAACGCCCCGCGGAGCTCGAGGCGGCGGCTGCGCAGTACGTGGATGACCTGCACAATCCCAAGTCAGCCAACTTCCACAAGTGGATCAGCGCGGCGCAGTACGGTCAGATGTTCGGACCGTCGTCGAGCGATATCGCCGCGGTGACTTCCTGGCTGGAATCGCAGGGTTTCAAAGTAAACCTTGTCTATTCCAACAACATGTTCATCGACTACTCGGGCACCAGCGCCCAGATCGAGACCGCCTTCCACACGCAACTCCACAACTACGATGTCAACGGCGAGATGCACATTGCCAATGACAGGAACCCGCAGGTTCCGGCTGCGCTGGCACAGGTAGTGGCCGGTCCCCTCTATTTCAACAACTTCAAGCCGAAGGCCATGCATGTGCATGCCGGCTCCACGCAGTCAGGCCAGAAGATTGAATCCGTCTCAACCAATTACACGAATGGCGGCGGTTACGAAACCATCGTGCCCTACGATCTGGCGAAGATCTACAACATCGCCCCGCTTTACACTGCCGGGATTTCCGGACAGGGCATGAAGATCGTCGTGGTGGAAGACACCAATCAATGGAACTGCAACGCCACTAACAGCCTGGGCGCTTGTAGCCCAACCACCAGTGACTGGGCCATCTTCCGCAACACCTTCGGCTTGGGCAAGTACACGGCGGGCAATCTGTCGCAGTCAAACCCGGGGACGACGGTAAGCAACCATTGCAATGCTCCGAGCACTGGCAGTGGCTATCCCTCGGGATCGGGTATCAACAGTGACGACGTCGAGGCATCCATCGATGTGCAGTGGGCTTCCGGAGCTGCACCCAACGCCTCTGTCATCAACGCTGCCTGCGCGAACCCGAGTGGAGGATTTGGCGGACTGACCGCTATCCAGAACATTCTCCAACACCCCAACGCTGACGGCGTGGACGTCATTAGCATGAGCTACGGCGAGTCAGAGGCACAAAGCGGTGCAACGCTGAATGCCGCCTTCAACACCACCTTCCAGCAAGCCGTAGCAGCAGGGATCGGAATTTTCGTTTCCTCCGGTGACGAGCTGGCGGCCAGCGCCGGCACCAGAGACGGCATCGGCATCAGCGGCTGAATGTCTTCACAGTACGATGTTTCAGTGGGCGGCCTGGACTTTGCCGATAACTATCTCGGCGTGGCCAGCAGCTACTGGAATGCCACCAACAACGCCTTCTATGGCTCCGCCAAGTCGTACATCATGGAGCAGCCGTGGAACGATTCTTGCGCGAGCACGTTGCTGGCGCATTATCAGACTGGCTCCTACATCACCTACGGCTCAACCGGCTTCTGCAATACGACCGCGGGTGCAAGCTACCATAACGGCACGGGTGGCAGCGGAGGACCCAGCGGATGTGCAACCGGAACGCCGAGCGTCTCGGGCGTGGTCAGCGGCACCTGCGCAGGCTACTCGAAGCCTTCCTACCAGAGCGCTTACCTTGGAACGATGGCCGGTTTGGTGAACGACCACGTTCGCGATACGCCGGATGTGTCTCTGATGGCCGCGAATGGCCTATGGGGACACTATTACCTGATTTGCTACACAGACACGACCCGGTCCGGCCTGACCAACGGCGGAATTCCTTCTTGCACCGCGACCGCGCCGGTTAATTGGCCGGGCTACGGTGCAACTTCCGTCTCGGCACCTATCATGGCCTCCATTCAGGCCCTGGTGGTTCAGCACAAGGGAAGCCTGCAGGGCAACCCGAATCCCTGTTACTACGCACTCGCCAACACCGAGTACGGGCCGACGGGCAGCACGGCCTGCGACTCCAGCAAGGGCAATGGTGTAGCCAGCTCCTGCGTCTTCTATGACGTCACCATGGGCGACATCGATAGCTATTGCATCGCGAACCGCAATGGCAACCTGTACAACTGCTATCGTCCTTCGGGCACGTCCGGTGTGCTTTCAACCACAATAGTGCGTACCAGCCGGCGTATCCGACCGGGCCGGCCGCACCCTTCCAGACCAGCAGCCGCGGTTGGGATTTCGGTTCCGGCATCGGCAGCGTGAACGCTTACAACCTGGTGATGGCTTACTAGGCGACGTTCTCACAACTTAACACCTGTTCAACACTCAACGGCAGGGACGCTTATACGGCGCTCCCTGCCGTTTTCTTTTACGACTTCCCATGAAGGAATTGTCTAGTGTTGCGCTGGCGGCGGGGCGTTGGACTTGACGGCGCCTTGCGACGATTCGAGGCCAAAATCAGACATGCGCAGCCTCTTGTTGATGTGAGGCCAGTACTCGCGCAGCAGGTTGCTCCCTGCCGCGATGGCCAGCGAAGTTCCCCAGCGTGTGAAGGTAGGACCGACGCCCTGGGAACCCTGAGGAACATAAACATTGGCCAATGCAGACGCCCCCAGCGGCCCCAGAATCCCCGCCCAGTTCACACCCTGAGTGCCATCGTCCATGCGACAGATAAACACGCGACTGGTGGCGTACCTGATCGACTCGCCAATCCTGCCGGAATTCTCGACAAAGTAGCGTGGGTCTTCGTGAAGGGCCGACGCGATCATAAAAGTGCCGAACAGATTGTTCGACGCGCCGAACGCCATCGACGCACCGAAACGCTTGAAGTAGCCCTCGGCGCCCTGCCCGAATCCGGCATAAGTGTCGCGCGCCTGGCTAATTCCGGCTGAAATGGCAGAACCGAAAACGGCATATCCCGACACACTATTGTTGGCGAACAGCTCAAATTTCTCTCTCTTCGAAAGCGGGGTCGTGTTGAGTGCCAGGTTGGGAAAGACCCGGGACCTGCCGGCCAACAGGTTAACCACTGGAACCGCCCCTATTACGTCGGGCTTGTCTTCGGATTGGGCCTGCGCGGTTGTCGAGGGCGCGTCGGGAAGTTGGTGTGCGCTGCCCGATTCCTGGGCCTGGACGAGACTGCAAAACAATGCGCCGCACAACGCAACCCGCAGAAACCCAACGACCGTGACCACGACAGAGGTACGGTGCGCCATTGTGGCCGATGCGGGCTCTTTAAGCGTCACTAAGTTCCTTTCTTTGACTGCGCGCGGTTCGTGATTCTAAACGTTAGAAGCGTCTGGCACGGTTGAGGTTGCCCTGCTTATTCCGCATCGTCATGCCGCAGCATGATCGTCATGCGCTGCCGTTTCCGGCACAACTGCTGCTTGGGGTGATGGTTACTTCAAGGCCACGTGCTTGAGATTAGGTCTTACATTGTCAGATATCGACCGACGAACCACCTGCATTACACGAACACTCACCCCGCCGCAACGAACCACAGTCGTACGACTACGCTTTGCTGTACGTCTGACAATGTGGTAGCAGTAATTTTGCTACGACGTATGAATTTCAATACCGAAACCGACCGGCGGATACAAAAACATATATGCAATATTGCGCAACTGTCAGCATCCCGTTGAAATTGCGTACACCACAAAGTGGCTAATCGCGTGCTTTCTTCTCCATCAGAAATCTGGACGGGGCAGGTCCCGTCCGTGAATCATCCCCTTCCCGGGGGATGTGGAGAAGGAAGATGCAACATAGCGCTCAGAAATCGCTTGTCCTGCTCGGTGTTGTGCTACTCGCGTCCGTGTGGCTATTTGGCCAGGCGGAATCGGGAACCATCACCGGCACGGTAACTGATGCCAGTAACGCTGTTGTGCCGGGTGCGACGGTAACCGTGGTTGCAACAACCACTGGCCTAACGCGCACCACGACGACAGCGTCTGCTGGCGAATATGCCATCACCAACCTGCCGCCGACAACCTACACGCTGACGGTCGACAAGTCCGGCTTCCAGAAATACAGCCGGCAAGTGGACGTGGCCGTTGGTTCAAGAAATGATGTTTCGGCCCAACTGTCGGTAACCGGGTCTTCGACAACCGTCGAAGTGTCGGCGTCCAACGAAACCGCCGTGGTCAACACCGAAACCCAGACGTTATCGCAGGTGGTCACTGCGCAGCAGATCACCGACCTGCCCACTCTTACCCGCGATCCGTATGACCTGGTGGGAACATCGGGCAACGTGACCGAAGACATGCAGAGCGGCCGCGGCGCTGGTTATGCCATCAATGGACAGCGCTCGTCGGACACGGACGTCCTGCTTGACGGCGGCGAAAACGTCGATCTCTTCACGGCCAGTGTGGGCCAGAGCGTTCCGCTCGATTCAGTCCAGGAATTCCGCGTGGCGACCTCGAACTTCACCGCGGAATACGGACGCGCCGGCGGTGGCGTCGTCAACGTGACCACCAAGTCGGGCACGAACCAGTTTCACGGATCGCTTTACGAATTCAACCGCGTGTCGGCGCTAGCGGCCAACACGTATAACAACGATGCTAACGACCTTCCCAAGGACGGCTTTACTCGCAACCAGTTCGGGTATGCCATCGGCGGACCTGTGGTGAAGAACAAGCTGTTCTTCTTCAGCAGCACGGAATGGACGCGAGTACGCAGCGAACAGACCATGACGCAGAGCATCCTTGATCCGGCTTTCCTGACGCAGCCTGGTGTGTCACCGGCAACGACGGCGTTCTTCTCGGCGTACGGCGCCAACACAGTTCCCGGACTGCGCGTGCTCAGCACGGTGAACTGGCAAGCGGCCAACGGTGGGGCTTGTCCCGCGCCGCTGCCGTGCAGTGCTCCGTTTGGCCAGTATGTGGCGTATTCGGTTCCGTCGGATTCCGGCGCCGGTCCGCCGCAAAATACGTATTCGACCGTAGCTCGCATGGACTACAACCTGTCGGACAAGACCACGTTGTACGGCCGTTACGCGCTTTACAGCGAGGATGACTTTGCGGGGTTCATTAACAGCAGCCCGTATCAGGGCTATGACACCGGACAAACGTTCTTCAACCAGAGCGTGACCCTCAACCTGACGCACGTGTTCACTCCGAACATCGTGAACTCGCTGAAGTTCACGTATAACCGGCTGACCAACATCGAGCCGCTGGGTACGAACCCGGTGGCGCCAACGCTTTACACGTCGAGCTTCGCCCTGCCGCCTCTTCCGGGCACGAATGGCTCGCTGGTATTCCCAGGTTATTCGGAAACGACCCCGGGCAGCGCCATTCCGTTCGGCGGACCGCAGAATGTCTACCAGATCTACGATGACCTTTCGTGGACCAAGGGACGGCACCAGTTCAAGTTCGGCGGCGGCTATATCCAGACGCGCGACAACCGCGTGTTTGGCGCCTACGAGAACGCGGTGGAATCGCTGACCGGCAGCGCCAACATTTCCGACGCTGCGGTTGCCCTGGCGACTGGCCAGTTGTATCAGTTTCAGGGTGCGGTGTATCCGCAAGGCCAGTATCCGTGCTCACGGAATGCAGCCGGCAACTATATTGTTAATTCGTCGTGCCTGCTCAACCTTCCGGTGGGAGCGCCGGATTTCGGCCGCAACAACCGTTACAACGACGGCAACTTCTACCTCCAGGATTCGTGGAAGGCGACCCAGCGCCTGACCTTGAACTTGGGCGTACGCTGGGAGTATTACGGCGTGCAGCACGACTCTGACCCGTCACTCGACTCGAACTTCTACCTCGGATCGGGACAGAACTTGTACCAGCAGGTACGCACCGGTACGGTCCAGATCGCTGACCAGAGCCCAGTGGGTGGTCTGTGGGCTCCGGACAAGAACAACTGGGCCCCACGCGTCGGCTTTGCCTGGGACGTCTTCGGAAATGGCACGATGGCCATCCGTGGCGGCTACGGCATCGGCTACGAACGGAATTTCGGCAACGTCACTTTCAACGTCATCCAGAACCCGCCGAATTACGCTGTTATCAGCGTGACGAACGGCGTGGATGTTCCGCAAGGAACGCTGCCGATCTTTACCAGCAACCTGGGCCCGCTGGCGGGCGCAGGCAGCACCTGCGGCCAGCCTTCGGCGGTACCCCCTGGCACTTCCTGCTTCCCCAATCCGAGCTTGCGGGCAGTGCAGCAGAACATTCCCACTGCGTATGTGCAGTTCTGGTCGGGTGCGATCGACTACCAGATCATGCGTAACTCGGTTCTGTCGTTTGAGTACACTGGTTCCAAGGGCACGCATGAGTACGACATCGCTAACCTGAACGCTGCCGGTTATGGCTCGGCGTTCATGGGTGACGCGCTCACGAGCAACCGAATCAACTACCAATACAGCAACATCAATTACCGTGGCAGCGACGGATTCAACAACTACAACGCGCTGAACGTGAAGTTCCAGAGCACCAACCTCTTCAACAAGGGGTTGTATCTGACTGCGAACTACACCTGGTCGCACGCGATTGACAATCTGTCGTCGGCATTCTCTGACGGCACCGCTGGCGATTATTCACTGGGCTACCTGAACCCCTACGACGCCAATCTTAACAAAGGCAACGCTGACTACGACATCCGCAACCGGTTCGTGCTCAGCGGAACCTGGAACATTCCTTGGGGCAGCAACATGAGCCAGGGATGGGAGAGGCAGACTTTCGGCGGCTGGAGCTTCTCGCCTATTCTCAACATTCGCTCAGGCTTGCCGTACTCGATCTATGACGGCACCGAGATCAGCGACACCAACCTGGGATATAGTGAACCGTTCTATATTCCGAGTGAGCCGATTAACCAGCGGGGAGGAATCGGTAACTCCTCGCAAGCGGCAGTTGGACCGAATCTGTTTAATTGGCTGGGGCTGCCTATCAACCCCGCCACCGGAACTCCGGTGGGCGCGGGAGATGCGCTGTCGGTTCCGGTGTGCGCAGATCTGTACGGCGGAGGAGGCTGCCAGTACAGCATCAGCGGATTGCCGCAGGGTCATCGCAATGCCTACACCGGCCCGGGCTACTGGAACCTCAACTTTGTGATTGCCAAGACGTTCAAGCTCACGGAGCGGTTTAACCTGCAGTTCCGTTCCGAGTTCTATGACGCCTTCAACCACAGCAACTACTACATCAACGCCGGAAACCTGGACGTTGAACAGGGGACGGGCGTCACAGCCATTCAGGCGGTCAAGGGCGAGCCAGGAGGCGCGCTGCTGACGCTACCGTTCGAGCGCCGTAACATCCAGTTCGGGTTGAAGCTCAACTTCTAACGGGAAGTTTTCTCTAGCAACTGTTTCACTTGGGGAGCCTGCGGGCTCCCCGATTTTTGGGTGAAGGCGGAGGTAGTCGGACTCCCAGTCGCTAAGGCGTCGTCTTGCCTTCCATCAGATAGTGTTGTGGCGGCACGCCGAAGGCGTCGGCCACGCGGTTGAAGAAGGCGAACATGGCGATGATATAGACGGCCTCGGAGATCTGGTCTTCGCTCCAGCCGTGATCGCGTAGTTTCTGGACATCCTCAGCAGTCGATCGAGGCGCTGCTTCCGTGATCAGCTTCGTGTAGTCCATGAGCGCGCGCTCGGCCGCTGTCAGACCCGCTTCATCGAGTTTGCCTTCGAGAATCGCTGCTACGCATTGGTCATTGGCTCCCTGAACACGCAGGAAGTAAGCATGGCTGTCGAGTCAATACGGACAGCGATTCAAGTAGGAAACGTAACTGGCGATCATCTCCTTGTGGCGGCGTTGGAGATGGCCTTCGGAGAAGTGCACGGTGTTGGAGAAATCCACGACCTGGCGGAGAAAGTCAGGACGCGCTCCGAACGTCTTGATGATGCCCGGGACCTGCTGGCGTCCTGAGCCCGCGCGCCAATAGTCGTAAGCAGCGAGCGTGTCGCCCGTGGCGTCGGCGTCTTCGATGATGTGGATCTTAGTGGGCGGCGAAGATTGGCCTTCGGCGTACTGAGTAATCACAGGTTCCTCGCGGCCAGCAGTTTTGCTTTCGTCGCTCATGGTCGGTTTCGTCAGTTCCGTGAAGGGTCGCTGTTCGCCTGAGTCCAGTTTCGTATGAGCTTATCGCAGAACGCGGCAACCCCAAATAGCAACCACGGTTGGAAGGAATGTATGTGGGCGAAGCAGTCGGGACAATACTCGAAATACACTAGGATGGGAAGCCAACCCAATACTCAGTGAAGATGCGAAATGATGAAGAAGCTACAGAAAGGCGAAGCGGTCCCGAAGACCGTGGAGGAATATCTTGCCCGCGTTCCCGAGCCGCAGCGCACCACGCTGAAGAAAGTTCGTGCGGTGATTCAGTCGGTGCTGCCGAAAGACGCGACGGAGGTCATCAGCTATCGCATGCCGGTGGTGAACTACAAAGGTATGCTGGTCGGCTATGCGGCGTTCGCCGACCATTGCTCATTGTTCGGCATGAGTTCCACGCTGCTCGGGCCGATGAAGGACGAGCTAAAGAAATACTCGACCTCCAAAGGAACCATCCGCTTCCCTATCGATAAGCCGCTTCCGGCTGGGCTCATCAAGAAATTGGTGAAGGCGGCCATCTTGGCGAAAGAAGCAGCCAAAGACGCGCCTAAAGCGCGCTAAGACTTACGCCGGCATGCCGCCGTTAGCAAACTGCGCGTCGAGGACGGCTTCCACTCGGCGAGTGATCACATTGTCTTTGCCCTGCGCGGCGGTGGACACGAGATAGGGCTTCGCTAACGCCTCGACGACCTGGGCTTCCAAAACGAAATCGCTGGTTTCGATAACTGCATGTTGTGAACGGCTCATGATGTACTCCTTTGCTTACTGATCTGTATTGAGAGTACGGCGCGAATTACCATAAATCCAATGACTTGTGTTGATAGAATACATAACTAGCAGTTATGGTTAATTTGGACCAGTTGCGCATCTTCCAGGCGGTAGCACAAAGCCGCAGCTTCACTCGTGCAGCGGATCTCGTACACCTGACCCAGCCCGGCATCAGCAAGCACGTCAAGCAGATGGAAGCGTATTTCGGAGTCCCACTATTTAGCCGGACGGGCAGGAAAGTTGCACTCACCGAGCCGGGGCAGGTTCTCTTCGAAGCAACGCAGGAAATCATGGCGACGATCGAAGCGGCCGAGCGGCGGATCGATGATCTCAAGGGGTTGAGAGGCGGGAAACTGCGCCTGGGAACGAGCTTCCCTATCGGCGTGTATCTATTGCCGGCGGTGCTGGCACGGTTTCGCAAACGGTATCCAGCGGTAGAGGTCACGCTCGACATCGCGCTGAGCGACGCGATTGGGCCGAAGCTTCTCGCGAATGAAATTGATCTCGGCCTCGTGACATACGAGCCGCGCGATGCGCGGCTGATTTCGCGAACGTTCATGACCGACGAACTAGTCGTCATCGTTGGGAGAAAGCATCGGTGGGCGACGAAGACGCGAATCAGACCGCAAGAGTTGACCAGCGAGACATTCATTGTGGCAGCGCGCGGCGCAGGTACCAGGACCGTGGTGGAAGAGCGGCTGGGGTCGCTTGGGATCGTGCTGCCCAACGTTTTGGAATTCGGGAACCTTGAGGGCGTGAAGCATGCTGTCGAAGCCGGACTGGGGATTTCGATCCAGGCCAGAAGCGTGGTGAAGCGCGAGGTCGCGTCGGGTTCGCTGCGCAACATCAAGCTGGCGGCCATGGATGCCAAGATCGAGTTCCTGTACGTCTGGCGCGAGAACGCCCACCTCAGCCACGCGGCGCGGGCCCTGATTGGGATGCTGGAGGCGCTGGGGAGATAGTCCCAAATTCGAATTAAGGACGCCGATTACTGTACATATAGTTGACTGTCAATTAACTGTATAGTACAGTTCCGTGCATGACGACCACAAAAGCGGTTCCCGATGAATTAGTGATGCCGGCACTCCTTCGGCACGCTCGCACCACCTACGGAGCGGCCATGCGGCGGGCGCTGGCCGAAGCGGGATACGATGACATTCCCGGCAACGGGCTGTATGTGATTGGTGGCCTGGCGCTCGAGCGCGACGACATTCCCCTCGGCCAACTGATCCGAAACCTTCGTATTTCCAAGCAGGCGGCGGGTCAGCTCGTCGACACGCTAGTCACGCGCGGCTATCTGGAGCGCGCTATGGACAAAGAGGACCGTCGCAAGCTGACTGTGACTCTCACCGAGCGCGGACGCGAGGCAGCCGCTGTCCAGGCAGCGGCGCGGGAGAAAGTCGATGCCGATCTGCTGGCTGCAGTCGGACCAGAGGCCATCGAAGCCACCCGGCGCACTCTGGCCACGCTGATTAATATGGGTTGCGAAAGCGAAGGCGCTCAGGACGAGTAACTCTAGCCCTGAAGAAAGATCATGTCGAAAAACGGCGGCGTAATTGGGGTATCGGACCACGGCGGTTGGGCGGTGCTGGTGACGGTGGGGCGTGATGGGACGCTCCTCGACCGCCGCCGGGTGGAACTCGTGGACGAAGGCCTGCCGAAGATTCCTCACCATAGTGAATGCCAACGGCTCCCGCTCGCGGAGGCCGTGGCGCTAGTCGAACGCGTGCGGGTGTCAGCAGAGAGGCACGCGGTGCTTGCCCTGTACGAGGTCGCGATGGCGGTGCCGCGCATATTTGGTGTCGCTCTTCGCAAGTGTCCGGAGCTTCCACCCACGATAGCCGAACGAATCACGGATTACCGTGCGCAGAACAATGCCGATTGGGTAATGTACCGCAAGGCCCTGGCCTTGGCAGCCGAAGCACGTGGTTGGCCAGTTCACTGGTACGACGCGAAGAAGGTGTTGGGTGCGGCGAGCCAGGCGTTGCAGGTTGAGAACCTCGACGCGCACTTTCTCCAAGTGCGGAGGTCCATCGGACCGCCATGGAACCAGGATCATAAGCTGGCGATGGCGGCGGCCATCGGCGCGCAAGAGGCGTTTGAGGAGTAAGTGACAAAAGGCCCGCATTTGCCAAGCCAAGGCAAATGTGGGCCACCCTCGTCACGAAACCGGAAAGATCGTTTTCCCTTCTTTGATCGTTTCCACCACCTTGATGTCGCGGATCTTGTCGACCGGAGTCTTCATCGGGTCGGCGGTGATGATGACGAAGTCGGCGAGCTTGCCGGGTGCGATGGAACCGCGCCGCGATTCCTCCCGATATTCCCACGCCGCGTTGATGGTCATGGCCTGCAGCCCGCGATAGGGGTCGATGCGCTGATCGGGCCCGAGGACATAGCCGGAGCGCGTGGTGCGCGCCATGGCCGTCCACAGCACCATGAACGGGTCCAGCGGAGTCACGTTGAAGTCGGTGTGGTTGGTGGCCTTCAGTCCGAGGTCCATGGCCGACACCATCGGGCTGATGAAGGCTGCCCGCTCCTCCCCGAGGTTCTTGCGATGCACATCGCCCCAGAAGTACACGTGCATAGTGAAGTACGACGGTGTGAGCCCGAGCGCGACATATTTGGGCAGGTCCTCGGGGTGTTGCATCTGCGAGTGGATCACGATGGTTCGGCTGTCATCCCCAGCTTTGAGGCCTGCGGCTTCGGTCGCCTTGATGACCTGCTGTATCGTTCCATCGCCATTGGCGTGGACGAAAATCTGCAGTCCTGCCCTGTGCGCCGTATCGACCAGTTTGGCGAAATCCGCGTACGGCAAAGTGGAGTTGCCGTGCCAGTTCTTCTGGCCCTGCGGTCCCCCGGTGAGCAAAGGCTCAATGTAGGAGGCGGTCTTGCCCTGCACCGAGCCGTCCTGGGTGATCTTGATGCCTTGCAACTTCAGCCGGTTGTTCCACTGACCGAACGGGAATTCCGGCTTGTTCATCCACTGGTCCATCTCGGAAAAGCCCGGCAGCGCGATGATATCGATGAACAACCGGTTTTCGGCTGCCGCTTTCTGCAGCAAGCGAATGTCATTGGTGTGGGTATAGCCTTCGTTGGCCGTGGTGAAGCCGTTCGAGGCATACATCATCTGGCCGGGCTTCAGCAGGTCGAGCATTTCGGCTTCGCTGGGCTTGGGCAGCTTGGCGAAGATGGGCAGGAAGGCCGTTTCCATCAGCAGTCCTGCCGGCTCCTTGCCGTCGGGGCCTCGGGCGATCACTCCTCCCGGAGGGGTCGGGGTGTTGCGGTCCACGCCCGCCCATTCCAGCGCCTTGCTATTCAGCACGCCCCCGTGCAGCGAGACGTGGGTGACCATCACCTTGTGGTTGGGGAAGGCGACGTCAAGATCGTGCCTCGTCAGCGTTCCGCCCTTTACCATTGAATCGTCATAGCCCCAGGCGAGAATCCAGCCGCCGTCAGGAATCTTCGCCTTCTCCTGGTAGGCCTTGAGCGCGGCGATGATCGAGGCAACCGTGTCGCCCGGACCGACCGGCGAGGGCGAAACATTGACCTGCTGCGACAGTGTGGGCGCATTGATGAAGTGGCTGTGCGGATCCACGAAGCCCGGCAGCATTGTCTTGCCGGCCAGGTCTTTGACCACCGTGTGGGCACCCTTTTGCTTCATCGCCTCGGCATCGGAGCCGGCAAACACGATTTTGCCGCCGCTAACTACCACCGCTTTGACGTAGGTTGGCTTGTCGCCCTCCATGGTAAGGATAGGACCGCCGTGAATGATGAGATCGGCGCCTGAAGTGCCGGCGTCGCCGGCGGGCTTGGATGAGTTGCAGCCAGTCAGCAGGACTGCGATGGCAAACATTGTGACGAAGCGTGCGAGCAAGAGTTCCTCCTCAAATTGTGACGAACGTGGCCCACGAATCTACACACCCAGCTTCCCGGTAAACACCAGGGAATGGAACAGCGGGTTCTATCAGGGGGATGTGAGGAGAATACACTTTTCCCGGGTCTTTTGACTCGGATGCGCTCTGTACGGCCTTATGGGGCTGGCGAAGCCGGGGACTCGGTATAGAATCCGGTTTTCGCATGTAAAGTCTACTTGACATATTGTCAATCGTGCTTTACTCTGCGGATGAGGTTCCAAAAGTGATGACTACGAATCGGACGTTTCCTTCCCGCTTCACCCGCCCCGTCTTTCTGTGGGCGGTGGCTGCCGCTCTGACCCAGATCCTGGTGACATGGCTTGTGGTTCACCGGCAAGTACCGCGGTGGCTGGCGCTCTTGCCGCTTCTGCCCTACATGATCTTTTTCGCGGCGAACGTGCGCAGCTTCCTGAAGATGGACGAGATGCAAAAACGTATCTGCCTTGAGTCTGCATCGATCGCGTTCCTGTTGGCTCTCATCATCACTGTTTTTTTCGGTGGCGTCGAGCAAGCCGGAATCGGCCGTCCGCCATGGGAAGAAGTAGGCGGCTTCATGATGCTGCTGTGGGCAGGCGCCTACGCGGTTTCGGCTTGGAGATACCGATGAACCCGCAGAGCGTCACGAATTGCCCACGAGGTGGTGTGCGATGAAGAATCGTCTCCGAGTTCTCCGGGCAGAGCGCGAGTGGTCCCAGGCCGACCTGGCTGACCGGCTCAAGGTATCGCGGCAAACGGTGAATGCAATTGAAACCGGGAAGTACGACCCGAGTCTGCCGCTGGCTTTTGCCATCGCGCGACTCTTCGAGCAACCCATTGAAACCATCTTTGAACCCGGCGATGGCAAATCCGCCGGCTGACCCGTCGCACGCTGGCCACGCTGATTGACATGCGTTGCGAAAGCGAAGGCGCTACGGACGACTAGCTGTTGACGTTTGTCGGGGTGCCGTACCTACCCCTCAGGTACCCCCTCCCCCCACCGATCCTGAAAACAAAGGGTTTACAGCATGACTGTGCGTAAGTTCTTACAAGCATTAGCACTTATAGCTAAGCTCTTACAAACAAACTGGTTATATCGCAAAATCTGTTGCAGAGCCCTGACGAACTAAGTTTACTGTTCAGTTATCAAAGACCCATAGCCTTGGTATGCCTTGGTAAGCAAAACCCTTGCCTCACGTTGGTTGTTTTACATGGTTTGGAGCCGGGCGCGAAAGGGCGTCGGACACAGAGCGGTGTGATGGCATGCGGTTTCTCTGTGCACTTCGCCTGTGGCTCCTCCACCCCATCACGCGCAAAATCGGCGCGTGATGGGGACCCCGGCTGGGCGCAAGCCTTCGGCGGAGAGGAATGGGGCCGTTAATCTCTTTACCCACGGCTGAAGCCGCGGGCTTTGTTCTTTCGTCCGCCAGAGGCGGACTGGAGCGTGAAGACAGCGGAGATGGTTAGGCATAGCGTAAGAGAACGGTCAGCGGCCAGTTGTCAGTCCCAGCCCGACCAAAAAAGATGGCGGGATGGGCCATCCGCCAGGACGTTTGTTTTTTATGCGGATTCATTGCTTACCGGGCAACTCCCCCTAGTGCCACGACTGGAACGTCCAGTCGATCTGGCTCCCGGACGCAGCACGTTTTACCTGCACGAAGTACGTCCCCTCCGGCCCAGTCGCCCACTCGTCGTTGCTCCCGTTGGGCTGGCCGTTGCCGCCGCAGAACCACTCGAAACGCTGGTTGTCCAGCTCGATCAGCGCGCTGCCTCCCTTGGCCACCGGAACGAACGTCCCCTTCTGGTAGTCCCAGATCCAGATGTTGGCTTCGCCGCACTGGTCGTGCGAGGTGTCCAGCGTCTTGCGCGAGACCACCAACGGCACCTTGGGCCGCGGGAAGCTGCAAACGTCGCTCGGCGTAAGTTTCACGCACGCCTGGATCGTTCCCATCGCTGCATCCAGTATCAGCGGCGTTCCCGCCGGAACTGGCAACTGTCCTGATACGGCTTTCAACGCGTCGTTCACCCGCTTCTTCACATCCTCGGTGAAGTTATTGGTGTTGGTCTCCACCGCATGAATTCTCGACTTCGCAAACGCCGCCAGCAAGTCGTCGCCTGGGCTTGAGCCATGCAACTCGAAATGATGCACAAACGCGGTCGCCTTTGTCGCCTGCACTGGAAAGGTTTCCTGTCTCGCCAGGAACATCACCAGCTCGATATCGAACACCGCATTGAAATTCACACCACTCTTGCTCACGGCCGCCGTGTTCTCATGCACTACGTACTTCACCAGCACGTTGGCCGCGCTTTCGCCCACCCGCAGCTCCGCCTTCGCCGACGGCGCCAGTGCCAGGTTCGATATCTGGTACCGCTTGTCTCCCTGGAGCGACTTCAATATCTCCGCCTGGATGTCCTTCATGTTCCCGTCCCAGAAGGTGTTCAGCTGCGTCTTCAGGAATCCCGGCATCGGCAACGTCTTCTTCAGCGCCGGCGCCTGCACGATGAAGTCTCCGTCCACCATGTCCACATAGTCGCCGGTACTGTCGTCAGTCACCGTCAATTGGCGATAGAAATACCACTGCAGGGCCCCGTTCCCCGCTCGCTCCAATTGCACGAAATTAAACTCATTGGGATTTGCCACACGCTCATCGCTCTGGCCGCACTTCCACGCCAGCTCCCGCGTCATTTGCGGCAACTCTTTCACCACCGACTGCCCCGCTTTGACCGTCACTGGCCCGTCCTTCGCCTTGAACGTCACGGCCTGCGAACCATCGCATGCGTCCTTGCTGTTGCCGAGTTGCGTTTGCGGGTTCGACGCCGCGTCCGCCGTTACCCGCACAAAGGTCCATTGAATAGCTCCGTTCTTGGCCCGCGAAATCTCGATCTTGTTGAATTCCGTGTCATTCGCGCTGCGCTCCCGGCTGCCTCCGCAGTACCACGTAATCTCTTTCGTCAACCCCGGCAGGTCAAACCCCTTCGTCGGAGAATTTACTCCCACGGAAACTTGCCCTGAACTGGTTTGGAACTTCACCGCGTGGCTCTTGTCGCACCCATCCTTGGTATCGCCCACCTTCTTCTCCGTAGCCACCAGCAACGGAGCCGCCACCATCAAAGCCGCCAGCACCAGAATTCCTGAACGAATCTTCATGAGTTCTCCTCAGATATCATCTTGCGCGGTGATGTCGTGGCGTCACGACTCTCGCGCTCGCGGACCCGGCCAAATCTCCACCACGACTTCCCCCACGTTGCATTGCGGGCCGGCGAAATTTCCCTGCCCCGAAGTGTGCGGAATGATGGCACCACTCTTGTGCTATGTCAACCGGTAAGTACGTTCACCGGTAAGTACGTTCACGACGGAGATATCGAGGTCCAGCCGCTGCGGCTCGCGCTCCTCGGTGCGATCCTGGCAATTAGCAGAAAGCTCGCGCTTTGCTCGAACTACAAGCGACTGCTTCACTTCACGAAGAGCTTTGACTCCCACGGCTTCAGAGTGACCTTGCTCGAAGCATCGAGGTCGGCCGATTGACCGGTGAGGTATTCGGTGTAGTGGCCGTCGTAGAGATTGTCCTTAAAGGTTACGGTCTGAGGCTTCGAGGAGAAGTTGATGACCGCGAACACCTTGTCCTGATCGTTCTGGCGGACGAAGCTGAAGACCGCGTCGGGAGCTGAGTTCGTCACGTCGATCATGCGCGCGCCCCAATGCGCGTTCCATAACGCGGTGTTCTTCGTCTTGAGGGCGATGAGCTTTTGATAGAGGTCGCCTTCGGGATCCGTTTCCAGACGATCGGGTCCTTCTCGAAGAACTTCAGGCGCTTACTGTTGCCGGCTTCCTGGCCGTTGTAGATAAGCGGCATGCCTTCGCCCACGCAGGAGAGCACGATGGCGGCGTTGAGGCCGGGGCCGAACTGCTCGAACTCGGTGCCGTCCCAGGCGTTCTTGTCGTGGTTGCTGACGAAGGTCATACGCATGATGTCTTGCGGATAATAGCCCTCGTTCCATGAGTAATAGTTACGCAGACCTCCAAGGTCCTTCTTGCGGCCGGTGGTGATTTCGCGCACGTCGTCGTACCAGGTCCAGGCGTAGGTCATGTCGAAGGCTTCGGCATGCATGTCGCGCGATTCCCACTCGGCAAGCATGAAGACGGGCTTGATGGCGTCGAGCTCGCGGCGGGCGTTGTTCCAGAAGTCGAGAGGCACGAAGCCGGCGACGTCGCAGCGGTAGCCGTCGATGTCGGCCTCGCGCACCCAGTACTTGAGCGCGTCGGTCATGTACTTGCGCAACTCAGGATGGGAGTAGTCGAGGTCGATGATGTCGGCCCAATCGGTCCAGGCGGTGGGCGGAAGTCGCCCGCCAGTTGCGCGCGTACCACTCGGGATGCTGGGTGACGAGGACGTTGTCCCACGCGGTGTGATTGGCCACCCAGTCGACGATGACGTACATGCCCTGCTGGTGGGCGGCGGCGACAAAGTGCTTGAGGTCGTCGAGCGTGCCGAGCTCGGGATTGACCTTGAGGTAGTCCTGCACGGCGTAGGGACTCCCGAGAGTGCCCTTGCGGTTCTTTACGCCGATGGGATTGATGGGCATGAGCCAGAGGATTTCGACGCCGAGCTCTTTCAGGCGCGGGAGTTGCTGCTCGGCCGCCTTGAATGTCCCTTCAGGCGTGAACTGGCGAGTGTTGATCTGGTAGATGGAGGCGTTCTTGCTCCAGTCGGGATGTTTGAGCTTGACGTAAGGCATGGGCTGATACGGATCGGGCTTAGTGGCTGCGGGTTCGGATTTTTGAGTGCAGCCTGTGAACAGTATAAGGAGAGCGAAAGCTATGGGGAATGCGCGTCGGTGGGTCATGAGAGAGTCCGGAGAGGATGATAGCAAGAGGCAGTTTCAAGTTTCGAGTTTCAAGTTTCAAGAAAAGGCAAAAGCAACCACGGATTAACACGGATGACACGGATCAGAGGAGGGCAAGGAATCGAGAAAAGTATGATTCTCACCCTTTCGCAAAAGAGGGAAAGTGAGTTTCGAGTTTCGAGTTTCGAGAAAAGGCAAAAGCAACCACGGATCAACACGGATGACACGGATCAGAGGAGAGCAAGGAATCGAGAAAAGTATGATTCCCACCCTTTCGCAAAAGAGGGAAAGTGAGTTTCGAGTTTCAAGTTTCAAGAAAAGGCAAAAGCAACCACGGACTAACACGGATGACACGGATCAGAGGAGGGCAAGGAATCGAGAAAAGTTATGATTCCCGCCCTTTCGCAAAAGAGGGAAAGTGAGTTTCAAGTTTGGAGTTTTGAGTTTCGAGAAAAGGCAAAAGCAACCACGGATCAACACGGATAACACGGATAAGAGGAAATCAAGAAACGAGAAGAGCGTGATTTCCACCCTTTTCCAAAAGAGGGAAAGGATGGGACACCCACAGTGTCGGGAATCGATACGCCCCGGACGGGATCATTGCTTATCCGGGCCACCCGGCTGGGAGCCGACACGGTTACCCAATCAGCCGCTGAGGCAGGGGTAAGAAATCGATTTCGACATCGCGCTATGGGTCAGTGAGCGTGTCTGGCTCTCAGCAAACCAACACTCAGCAGCATTACGGCCGCTGTTCCCCAGTGGACGAAGATAAAGGGTGTAAACGTCCAACCAGCGTGTTGTAAGACAACCAATCCGTCAAAGATTGGAATCAGGGCCAGCACCGCCATGGTGTAGGCGAGAAAACGCCATTCGCGTAAGGCGATAATCGTCAGCACCAGAATTCCGGAGGCGAGGTCACGACCGGCCTTAATGGCGAGCAGATCGCCGTCGCGTGGATCTTGCAAGGGCACGCCAAATCCGCGGGCCCCAAGAGCAGGGTAGAAATATTCGCGGACTCCAATGAAGATGATGCCAAGGGCGATGAGGACGGCAAGAGCCACGGCGACATCTGTTGCTTTCGACCGACGGCTAGTCTTCGAAGCTAGGATAGGGCCCTTATCCGGGGGAATGCGGTAATCGGGTTCGAAACGCGGATTTGTCGACATAGTGTTAGTTGCTGGACGGGCTCTCAGCAAATCCTCCTCACCTTCCAGATGCTGATAAGCCTGCGCACGCCGAAGGAAAAATGGGCCATCGGTAGTAGTGCTCTACCAGTCCGCAACCGAGCGTCGCCGGACTTAATTTACAGCACGTCGATGACGAGGAAGGTGATGTCGTCCTGCTGGGGAGTGGAAGCGGGCTGCCAGGCGCGGACTTCGGAAAGGAGAAGGAGCGAGAGCTCGGCAGCGGGGCGGGAGGGATTGTCGCGGAGGAGCTGGTCGAGCTTGCGATCGCCGAAGGCTTCGCCCTGCGAGTTTTCGGGCTCGCTGAAGCCGTCGGTGTAGAGCAGGAAGCGGTCGCCGCGAGCGAAGGGGATGTCGCGCACGGGATAGTCGCCGTCGAAGGGAGCTCCGAAGAGGAGGCCGTTGCTTTCGACGCGGCCCAGCTTGCTACAGGCAGCACACCAGCAGAGGAGCGGTGGATGTCCGGCGGCGGAGTAGCTCGCGATGCGGCGTTCAGCGTCGATCCAGAGATACGCGACAGAGACGAACTGGCCTTGCAACTGCGCGGAGAGGATGTCGCGCAGGCGGCGCAGGAGTTCGGACGGATCGTCGGCGACAGGATACGACCGATTGGACTGCGACCTTGATCATGGAAGCGATGAGGGCGGCAGGCACGCCGTGGCCGGAGACGTCGGCGACGAGGAAGCCGGTGCGGTAGTCGTCCAACGGGAAGATATTCGTAGAAGTCGCCGGCCACTTCGGTCATGGGTTCGTAAACGGCGGCGATGCGCAGGTTGCGGAGTTGGGGAGTCGTGGTGGGCAAGATGGAGAACTGCAACTGACGGGCGACTGCGAGTTCGTTCTCGATAGACGAGAGACGGCGCTCGCTGGTGTAAACCTGCTGCAAGGCGACGTAGCCGAGCGAACCGATAAAGATGAAAAAACCAAGATCATCCCAAATAGCGTCGGGGTGGTAGCCGAGAGGGTGAAGGATGTTGGTCGAGAGGGCCTCGGCGCCAAAAATGATGGTGCCGGCCAGCATGACGCTGCGATCCTTGATGACGAGATATTGGCGGCTGAGGCTCGGCACCAGAAAGACGATCAATAAGACGACCGCACCGACAGCGGCGACTAAATTGTTCAGCCGAAGGAGAGAGTACTCCTCGCCGGTCAACACGAAGCGACCGATGCCGAAGACGGCGATGAGCAGAGCGGTGAGAGCCTGCAGAGTAACGAACTGGCGCAGCCGGCCGACCGTGAGTTCGCGGAAAGTCAGCGCAGCGGCCACCAGTGTCAGGTAGGTGATGAGAGCGTGCGAGTAGGGGATGCAGAGCTGCATCCAGTGCGGCAGAAGATCGATCAGGAATGTCGCAGTCGTTCAGCCGCTGAATGCCGTAGATGGCGATCCAGACACCGAGCAAGAAGACCGCCCGCACTCCGCCGGCGCGGCGGCGGATGGCGGCCACGACTAGCACCACCAGTCCGATGACGATGAAACTGGTGCCGGTGATGAGCTTAATCACTTCGCCGACAAACTTGGCGTGGGCGTGGCTATCGCCAATCATGGGAAGCCTCGGACCTCAATGCCGGCGGTGAGTACGGGTACAGAGAAGTCATTGCACCACCAGCACGACGACGGTTGCATCGTCGCGAAACTGTCCGCCGCAGTAGGCTGTGACGGCTTCCATCAGGCTGCGCTGGACGTCGTCGGCACTGCGGGCGCCGGAGTCGAGCAAAGAGTGAACTACGCGCTGGTCGCCGAATTCGGCGCCTTGGGCGTCTTCGGCCTCGGTGACACCATCGGTGAAGAGCACGAGGCGGTCGCCACTCTGCAACTGCACGCGATTGTTGGTGTAAGTCCAGTCGGGCAAGACGCCGAGCACGGCCCCGTCTCCGCGGAGGGTGACGGTCTCGCCGGAGCGGCGCACGAGTTGCGCCGGACAGTGTCCGGCGTTTTCGTAAGCGAGCGAGCGATCGCGGGCGTCAACGATGCAATAGAAGAAGGAGATAAATTTCCCGCTGGCGACGTTGCCGCAAATGAAGGCGTTCAGCTTGCTGCAAACGGCGGCAGGACTCGCTTCGGCGGTAGCGAAGGCGCGAAAGGCTGCCTGGAGGTTGGCCATGAGCAGCGCCGCGGTGATGCCTTTGCCGACTACATCGCCGATGCAGATAGCGAGGCGGTCGGCGTCCAGGACCATCACATCGTAGTAATCTCCGCTGACCGCACTGGCGGGCTGCCAGGCACCGCTGACCTGCATGCCGCGCAGCTGCGGGATCGACTTGGGCAGCAGGCCCTGTTGAATGTGACGTGCACGCGCAAGTTCCTGCTCTTGTTCGCGCAGGGCGTTAGACCCAACCTCGAGCGCGTTCTCCAACTGGCGGTTCTTCTGCTGCAAACGTTCCTGGATGAGTGCGACGCCGTACCAGACGGTGCCCACTGTCATGCTTACCAGCATGGCGAAGGGGGCTGTGTTGTGAAGTATGCCGAAGTATGTGATCCCGCTGCCTCTCACGACATAAAGAAAGCCGGCAGCGAGGAGGGTCCCGAGGAAGCTGATTGCCGCCAGTAAGGGAATGAATATGACCCAATTCCACGGGGGCGTTCGGCCTTCGTACCATCGTCCCGCGTTTCCCATCACAAGATTCATCACGTTGCCGATAATCAGCGACATCATCATGACTTGCAGGTATGCCGTCGGAATTTGCAGAGCCCACAGCACGAGGCAGACGAGCACACCGACGAAGACAAATACCAACTGGTCGCGCATCCGTTGGCGAAGGCCTGGGCCGATAAACCTGGGAGCACGGATTGAGGCAAACGCGAAAAGAGGACGCCCGCTAACCGGTGTGCGGGACACGGCACTTTGCACTGATGATGGTGGATCCACACCTTGAGGATTGCCGAGGAGATCGGAAGGAACAAGGACGGCGGTCACTGCGGGAGGTGACGGGAAACAGTTGTCGGTTGTCGGGGGAAAGCATGGGGGCCCCGGATTGAATGTCCTGACACGAGGCTTTTCTGAAGAGAATTCGGTCGTGCGGTGACCTAGACAGATTGTCCAAGGCGTAACGCTACTGTCTTAATTATGAATATTCTTCCTGGTAACCACTATTTTCTGCGGAAATTTACGACCAAAGTAGTAGGCCCGATATAAAATGGCTGGGGTTTTTGGATGTAGAGGAAGTTACGTAATGCGCCCAATGAGCTGCTCGGCTCATAGCTCTCGGTGGGACGCCACCTCGTCTGGTGACTGAGAAGACCACTAGGACTTCTCGATAAGAAGGGGACGATGCGTTTGTCCCCGGCGGTTTCAATGTCTGGCCGCGGCCCCTGTTTGCGCTGCCTCCGGTAAACCAACCAACACACCGACATGGATCGAAAGATCCGGATGCATTCGACTCAAGGAGCACCGACGATGGTACGTACGTTTGCGCACTTTCTGCTGGGAGCCATGCTGTGTGCGGCTCTGGCTTCTACAGCGGTAGCGGCCCCAGCCAGTTACAACTTTGTATCGGTCGCCAGCCCAGGCGACCCTGCGTTCACGCAACTGCTGGGGATCAACAACTCCAGCTTAATCGCCGGTTACTACGGCGACGGCACGTCCATTCCCAACAATGGGTTCACACTGAACTATCCCGGCCTCACGTACACTGCGGAGAACTATCCTACGGCGAGCCAGACGCAGGTCATCGGGATCAACAACACTGGGTGGACTGACGGCTTTTACGTTGACGCTGCCGGAGTCACCACGCACGGCTTCACGTTCAACGCAGGTACCTACACCACGGTGGATGCGCCAGCGACGGCGTTTAACCAACTGCTGGGAATCAACAATGGCCTGACGGCTGTCGGATATTCCTCGCTCGATCCGACCGGAATGACGTTGCAAAGGTCGTATATGGAATCGGGCGGAACCTTCACGTATCTCGACGGCTTCCTGCCCTCGGGGACGCTGAACAACCAGGCGGTGGGAATTAACGCTGCGGGGATCGTCGTCGGGTTCTACCAGGACGCGAGCGGCGAATTCCATGGCTATATCTTCAACGGCACATCAGCGTCGACGCTCGACTACGCAGGTGGAATGGGTACCCAGGCGTTCGGCATTAACAGTGCGGGAGAAATCGTGGGCGACTACACGGATGCATCGGGGACGATGCATGGGTTCGTTTATATCGGCGGAGTGTTTTACACGGTCGATGACCCAGCCGCCGTGCCGGGTTCCACGGTGATTAACGGGATAAACGACCTGGGACAGCTAGTGGGCTTCTATGCCGACGCTAACGACAATGTGATCGGCTTTGTGGCCACTCCCGTTCCGGAGCCGGGAAGCCTGATGCTGCTTGGATCAGGAATGCTGGCGGGACTGGGATTCCTGCGGCGCAAGCTATCGCGGTAGCTCGCTGCCTGCTTTCAGTTGCTGACGTGTTCTTCCCCACTCGAGTGGTCGCTCGAGTGGGGATTTTTCATTGGCCGGAATCGACGCTGAAGTGTCGCCTCGTGCCAGCGACGCAACTGCGAAGAGTCGGTGGATCAGTGAGCCGCCGATGTGCAGGTGTCGGCGACGTGCTGCACGTCCGAGACCTTAAACACCTGTTGTTCTTTTGTGGTTGACCCTTGTCCCTGGATGGTCGTGTCAACGGTCCGGATTGCGGGCTTGCCAGTGATGGTGACTTCGTGGCCGACATGCTTGGTTAGCTTATTGGCCTGACTCTGCAGTTGATGGACTGTCCCATTGTCTTCGGTCAGCCGGTAATGACCGTTGGTGTAGGTCAGGCAACCTTGGATGGTGGACAGTCCGGACGCGGTACTGGGTGTCTGAGCAGCATTCTGGGCCTGCATCCACAGGGCAGAAACCAGAAGCACCCGAATCAGCATGAGTGTCTTGGGCATAATCAGCCTCCTTGCGGCTTGCGATTGTATGGGAGTGAGAGCCCGCCAGGCAACGGCGTGACCTTTGGTTGGGACAGGCCTTGCGGGACAACCCCTTTTACCGTGAGCCCGACTGGCTAACGCCGTATTAACAGACAGATGATCGCGCCGCAAAACAGTTTTCTTTTTTCTTGGGCCAGCCCGGGTTCTGAGTAGGCCGTGGCCGTTATGATCCGCTACCACTACTTCCTATTGTGCGGCCGCGGAGGCCAATGCGCCGACGACGGCGATGTTCGACAACAGATTGGGGGGCAGCCCGTGACGGTTCTGCAAGTAGTCGGGACTGTTATAGGAAATCCAGACCATGCCCTGGCTGTCTTCCGACACCAGTATCTTCAAGGGCAAATCGATCGCGATGCTGGGCGCGGCCAGCATGAGGGGAGTGCCGGCCTTAGGACTGCCGAAAATCAAAAGCTTGGTGGGAAGCATCTTGAATCCCACTTTTTCGGCTTCTCCGCTGTGATCGACGAGCGCGAAGAGAGTGACTCCCTTGGATTGCAGAATTTCGGTGAGCTTTTGCACGGTTTCGTCGACCGAATGATGGCTCGGCAGGGTGACAATGCCGTTGTTTACTTCAATAGGGTTGGCGGCGGTTGCCATGGTGACCTCCTGATTGATCTCGGAACGTGAGCTGGTTGAACCGCGAACGGACAGAAGATAGATCGCCATCGCGATTCCCACCAAACCCAAAAATGCGGCGGTGGCGACGGCCTGCGCCACGGAGTGAACAGCGGTGTCACGGCCGCGGTCGAGCTGATGCACCATGCGAATATGGCGCAGGGCAGACGCGAGAGTGACTACGACGCCGGCGGCAATGAGGGCCGTGCCGAACCATATCGATAGTCCGTACGATTGTTGTGATGGCGTGTGCTGGATGGCGGCGAGTTGCTGCAGGAATAGCCCGAAGCGCGCGACCACGAAGCCGAAGCCCATCAAGGCTAGGCCGGTGCGGACCCAAGCGAGGAGCGTTCGCTCGGCGGCGAGATAGTCGGCCACAGCGGCTTTATGGCTGGTTGGTGGACTGTCCATTCCCCATTCTCAGGAACAAGTTTGAGTCGATTGATTGTGCGGTAACGCGCGGGGTCTGTGCAACTACGAGAGGGATGGATGAACTTTCGTGAAGCAACGACTCACGATTCACGGCGGGGATGAACTAACATTTGGGTTAACGGCTTGCAGCAAAACGCGGGAACCGTGTCGGCGGCGGTGTCGTATCTGAGTGTAGAAGGGGTTGAGTTATGCAGCACAGAGCTCGTGGTATTCGTCTGGTCATTTTCACCGTCTTGGCTGTTGTCTTATTCGCACGCGCATTGGCCAGCGGGCAGGCTCCTCCGCAGAAAGCCGCGTCCTCCGTTACGACACCGGCCAGCGCCAGCGTCACGGCGGAGTTGGACAAGCTGGTGCCGGAATACAGGGGACGAATGCAACAACGAGCGTTGCCAGGAGAGAGGAAGAACGGTGCGCTTCATAGGCGGCCTCCGCGGCGCAGATATTTTGCCACAAAAGAGGTGCATGGATTGTCAAGTTCCGGACGTCGGGCAGAACCCGCGAGCCGAGTGGCCGCTGGTCAGCCCAGCCACTCAAAGGCCAGACCGGTGCGCTTGCGGAGGGCGGCGAATTGTTCGTCGGTCGCGCAACCCAGAAGACAATCCTGCCCGCCCAGGTCGAGACAAATGTAGCGGAGGCCGGCGTCCTGGGCTTCGAGCAGGGCGGCGAAGCGGCTGAGAATGATGGGATCGATCCAGCGTTCTTCAATCTTGGCGGGCCAGCGAAATTCTTCTCCGCGCAGGGTGAAGGAGAGCCAGGCGACGCCACGGCGGAAGTCAAACTCGTCACGGACAGACTCGATGGGCAGGGCGTCACCCGCAGGCGTCGCCATGCGATGTGCGACTTTCGCGTAGTCCCCGCCGCGTGCAGCACACTCGGCACGCATGAGCCAGATGTTGTCTGACATTGCCAGATGCGAGGGGTCGGGTAATTCAGTTCCGAGCGTCGCCAGCAGGAGCTTAAACGGTGAGGTTTCGTATTCGCGCTCTGGATGCACCACCAGCAACTCAACGGGAGTGATGCCGGCGCGAGGCGCAATGCCGCACTCGGCCAGCGCGTCGAGCTGGTCGTAGAGCGTCATGTTGCGGTTCATCAGACGGCGAAGGAGGGACATGGGTTTTCCCTGAAGACGATACACCGGGTGAGATGAAAGCTGCCATAGAGCGGGGAAACCCCCACAAGTAAAAGAGGCTTGTGTCGGGCACCTGGGCGCCCGCGGAATACCTTATGCGCTGTAAGTACATGCTTGACACATATATCCATGTCGCATATAGTTGTCCTTCATGAGCGACACTCCCGAGTCCCTGCTACCTCTTCAGCCAATGACATTTCATATCCTGCTATCGCTTGCTGATGAAGACCGGCACGGCTACGCCATCATTTTGGACGTGGCCCGGCGGACGAGCGGCGAACTCAAGTTGAGCGCGGGTACGCTGTACCGGTCGATTCAGCGCATGCTCGAAGCGGGACTGATCACCGAAACCAAAACCAGACCCGCACCTGAGTTAGATGACGAGCGACGCCGGTATTACCGCATCACGCCGTTTGGGACGGCGGTAGCGCGGGCCGAGGCGGGACGGCTGCGGGATCTGTTGAAGATGGCGCGCTTATGCGGAGTGGCGCCGAGGACGACGTAATGAAGTTCTATCGACTGTTGCTCCATCTTTATCCGTCGTCGTACCGGGCGGAATATGGCGACGAGATGAGCGCCATCTTTGCACAGGTGTTGCGCGAGAGCAGCGGCGGGGTGGCGCGGTGCGGGTTGTGGCTGGCGGCGTTTGTCGAAGTGTTCTCCAACGCGGCTGCGGTGCATTGGGAGATTGCGCGACGTGACTTGCGCAGTGGGGTTCGATCGCTGGTGAAATCGCCGGGATTCGCGATTACCGCGCTACTGCTGGTGACCATCGGAATCGGGGCGAACGCAGCCATCTTTACCCTTGCCGACTTCGTGTTGGTGCGGCCGCTTCCCTTCTCCCAACCTGAGCGACTGGTGAAGGTGTATGAGAGACATTCGGGATATCCCGAGATGGAGCTATCGCCGGCGAATTATCGGGACTTCAAGGCAGCCAGTACGTCGTTCGAATCACTGGCGGCGTCCTCCGATTTCGCCATGAACCTGGTCGGTGAAGGCGAGCCACAGCGTTTGCAGGGAACCTGGGTGACTGGCAACCTTTTCTCCACACTGGGACGGCCGGCACTGCTGGGACGCTACTTAAATGAGCACGATGACGAGGCAGGCGCTCCGGCCGCAATCGTGTTGAGCTACGCGCTGTGGCAGACAAACTTTGGGGGCGATGCCGGTGTCTTGGGAAAGTCGGTAATCCTCGACGATAAAGCCTACACGATCATTGGGGTCATGCCTCCGGATTTTCAGTTTCCCTCGCGTGAGACGCAGTTCTGGAAGGCTTATCAGTTTACGGAAGACAGTTACAAAGAGCGCGATGACAACTATCTTTCAGGCATCGGCCGGTTGAAACGCGGCGTCACTCTGGCGCAAGCGCGGACCGAACTGACACTGGTTGCCGATCGGGTGCGGCAGCAGTATCCAAAAGAGAATGAAGGCGTGGGCGCGACCATGCTTGGCTTGCGCGACGACCTCTCTACGCAGTCACGATTACTTTTGATGGCGTTGTGTGGAGCGGCGCTGTGCGTGCTGGTAATCACTTGTGCTAATTTGGCCAACCTCTTGCTGGCGCGGTCGCTGGCGCGACAAAAAGAGTTCTCCATCCGCGTGTCCTTGGGGGCGAACCGGCGGACGCTCCTTCGGCAACTGCTGACAGAGAACGCACTGCTCGGACTAGTGGGAGGCGCGGGAGCCATCGGACTTGCGGCGGGCGCGTTGCCGTTGCTCTCGCGATTGACACCACATGGACTACCCATTCAGGAGGTCCCGCCGCTGGATGTCCGAATGGTGCTGCTCGCGCTGGGGCTGACGGCTATTACGGTGTTTGCGTTCGGTGTTGCTCCCGCGATACGAGTGTGCAGAAATGCGGGATTCAGCGGATTACGCGAAGGTGTGCGCACTGGAGGCACAGGCCATCATAGGTCGCGGTCGGCGTTGGTGATTGCGGAAGTGGTGGTGTCGGTAGTGCTGCTGATTTTGTCGGGCCTGCTGATTCGCGCGCTGTGGAAAGTACAGGCCATTAACCCGGGGTTCAGAACCGAGGGTGTACTGACGCTGAGAACTGCGTTGCCGTTGCCCAAGTATGACAAAGTCAGCGTGCGGAAGGAGTTCTATAACAAGGTGCTGACGGAGGTGCGAAGGCTACCGGGCGTGACCGACGCAGCCTACATTAGTGCGCTTCCGATGGTATGGCGCGGGGGCATCTGGCCGGTTCTGGTGGATGGGCGGTCGCAAAATCGTACGGCGGGAAATTCCGCGAGCTTGCGTTACGTGACGCCGGGCTTCTTCGCGACGTTGGGTATTCCGATGTTGTCGGGCCGTGATGTGAGCGAATCCGACACGTTCGACCGTCCGTTTGTGGCGGTGGTGAGCGAATCGTTTGTGAAGCGATACTGGCCGGATCAAGAGCCGATCGGACGACATTTTAGCTTTGGGTTCCACGATCGCGAAATCATCGGCGTGGTCGGCGACGTACACGTGCGCGGGTTGGAGAGAACCAGCGAGCCACAGGTGTATCTGTCGTATCAGCAGGTCCCCGATGGATGGCTCATCGGCTATACGCCGAAGGACCTGGCGATCCGTTCCACGGAGTCGCCGACGGCACTGATCCCGGAGGTGCGGCGAATCATTGCGGGCGCCGATCCGGCGCAGCCGATCTCGAACGTAAGGACGATGGAGGAAATTGTCGCTGGAGAGACCGAGTCGCGAACCATCCAGATGCGCGTGCTGATTATCTTCACCGGAGTTGCGATTCTGCTGGCGGGATTGGGAATCTACGGGCTGCTGTCATTCACGGTCTCACTGCGACAGCAGGAGTTCGGCATCCGCATTGCGCTGGGCGCCAGCTATGGAGACATCTTCAGGATGGTGCTGCGGCAAGGGGCTAAATTGGCGGTCGCCGGGCTAATACCTGGGCTGGTGCTCGCGTATTTTGCAGCCCGGCTGCTGCAGAGCGTGTTGGCTGGAGTAAAGCCGGCCGATGGAGTGACCTTCTCCGTCGCTGCGGTGCTGTGCGTTGCCACCACAATGCTGGGTACGCTGGTTCCGGCGCTGCGCGCCACGCGAGTCGATCCGACGGAAGTGATGCGCGCGGAGTGACGGCCAGCGTTGCGACGATCTAGGGCTGTAATGACGAGGTATAGGCAGCGATCGCAATAATGTCGTCTAGGGTCAGCTTCTCAACTGGCGCCTTCATAAGTTGAGCGGCGGCGCCGGCGCGAAATCCTTTTTGCAAATCGTAGAGTTGCCGCACGGTGTAGCTGGGCGAGCGGCCAGCAATTGACGGAACGTTGTTCAATCCTCTCAGATCGGGGCCGTGGCATGAGGCGCAGGGCACGGTCTTGCCTTTACCGCCGGTCGCGACCAGTGACTGCCCTTTCTTGAGGCTGCCGGGCGGCACGTAAGCGATAAATCCTGAGGTATCGTCGCGCAACTCGGTGCGCTCGAGGTTCTCGGGAATCTCGATGATGCGATGACCGATCGGCTCATCTGCAGGCGGCTGAGAGACAACCAGCATCCAACCAGCAACGTGGGTTTTGGGAACCTTGGCAACCTCGACCACACGAATCCACGGCTTTGGTTTCAGCGCCGCGAAGTAGGCTGCGGCAGTGCGAGTTTGCTGGTCGGTGGCGTGAGTGGCGACGCCAACCATCGCGGTAACCGGCAGGTGCGATGGCTCTGCACTCTTGCGCGCACCGCTCTTGAAGTCGGCCATCTGCTGAATGATGTAGTCGGCGGGGAGTCCTGCGATGCCAGAGTTTTCGGGGCGCCCCAAGCCGTTGGGCAGGTGGCAGTAACCGCAGGCGTATACGTCGGGCTTGCTGCCCTGTCCCACAATGTCAGGCATCGGCGGATGCGACGCGGGATGCCAGTCAGGCACGGAGAACAAGTCGTCAATTTGCGCAAGGGTGAAGACCGCCGTGCTGTTTGGCACGTGTTGCAGCGTGTTTGGCGGATCGGTCGGAGCGGGGGCATCGGCGGGAGGGTTGGGACAGTAGGCCCAATAAAGAGGCTGCTGGGGAACGCTGGCCTTCTCGCTGCGATTCTTAGCGGCAGACGCAACAACCAAGGCAATCAGCAGCATGAAGGTTGCACAGACCGATGCACGGTGGTGAAAAAAAGAACGATTCATGGCGTCACGGCATTGTACAGCGGCTGCCAAAAAAGAACGTTTCGTAGTAGGAATGAGAAGTCTCACTTAGCCAAAGTCAGAGGGACGGCCGGCGATGCCTGCGGCGAGCGACAGGTGTAGACTTGCCACGTATGGCGAAGGCGAAAATAGCGGCGCGCGTAGTGCAGGATGGCGGCGCTCCCGGAGCGGGGACCTTGTACCTTGTGGGCACGCCCATCGGGAACATGGAAGACATTACGCTACGAGCGCTACGCATCCTGAAGGAGGTGGACCTGGTGGCGTGCGAAGACACGCGCCACACGGTGCAATTGCTCGATCATTACGGCATCGAAAAAATGACTGTCAGCTACCACGAACACAACGAGCTGACGCGCGCGGCTGAGCTGATCATGCATTTGGAAAAGGGCGAAAACGTCGCCATGGTGAGCGACGCGGGCATGCCGGGAGTGAGCGATCCGGGATACCGTTTGATTGCGCTGGCGGTGCGCCACCATATCAAGATCGTGCCGGTACCGGGGGCGTCGGCGTTTTTATCGGCGCTGGTGGCCAGCGGTCTGCCGACGGACTCATTCCGGTTCAGCGGTTTTCTCCCGGCGAAACAAGGGGCTCGCCGCACAACGCTGGAGGCGATTCGGAATTCGCCGCGCACACAGATTTTTTACGAAGCGCCACACCGCATTCTGGAGGCGCTGCAGGACATCGTCGAGCTGCTGGGACCGGAGCGCCATGTAGTGGTAGCGCGAGAAGTCACCAAGATGCACGAGGAGTTTTTGCGCGGCAGCGCGGAAGACGTGCTCGCCACCCTGAACCGACGCGTCGAAGTAAAAGGCGAGATCACATTGCTGATCGGCAAGCACGATGGCGTCGAACATCCGCAACCGGGAGGGAAGACCGTTGGGAAGCGCGTGCGCGAGCTCATGAGTAGCGATTCGCTGGACGAGAAAGCCGCGCTGAAACAGGCGGCGAAAGAATTTGGCGTATCGAAGAGCGAAGCCTACCGCGAGTTGCAAAGGGTGAAGTAGGAAGCGTCTATTAGCCGTTGGCTTTCAGCCGTCAGTGTTGGAACCCACAGGCGTCAGTTTATCTCTCCACATTTTCTCCCGTGGTGTCGCAGCATTTTCGCGGAGCAAATGTCGCCGTGTCGGTGTCTGTAGTTACACCGGAAGGGAGCGGCGATCATGTTTGAAAACAGCCTGTTCGACTCAGGCGCGAGAACTCGTACGCGCAAGACGTGGCCCCAAGTGATTTCGTTTGTCGTAGAAGCGTGTGCGATTTGCGTGCTCGTGTTGCTGCCGCTGATTTACACCCAAGCGTTGCCCAAACAACAACTGCTGAACCTGCTGGAAGCTCCGGCGCCACCGCCGGGACGAGCACCGGTACAGGAGGCGCAGAGCCGGTCGCGCGTGCAACCTCGCGTTCGCGAACACGATGACAGAGTGTTACACGAGCCGGGATATATTCCGCGAACAATCTCAATGGCGAAGGACGAACCTGCTGCCGAAGGTCTGCCGAGCATGGAGGGACTCGTACCGGGCGGTATTCCTAACGGCGTACCCGATGCAGTGCTGACGGAGGTCGCACGCACGGTGCCGCCGACCATCGGGAAACCTACGCCGCCGCAGAAGCTGCGCATTTCATCAGGAGTGGCGGCCGGCATGCTCGTGCTGCAAATCAAGCCTCAGTATCCGCGACTCGCGATGCAGGTGCGGGTGCAAGGGACAGTGATGTTGCAGGCGGTGATCGGCAAAGACGGCAAGGTGCACGACCTGCATGTCATTAGTGGGCATCCCTTGCTGGCGCCGGCGGCGATTGAGGCGGTGAAGCAGTGGCGATACCGGCCTTATCTGCTCAACAACGAACCGGTTGAGGTAGACACGCAGGTGAATGTGAACTTCACACTGGGTGGGGGATGAGTTGGACTTGCCTCACGCATGGCGGGGACTCAATCTCACGGCTTAGAGACGATGTAGTCTGAGAATTCCCAGATGGTGCTGGTGTGGTTGGGAATGGCGCCCTCGGCGCGCAGGCCGACCTGGCTTCCGCCGACGACAGGCTGCCCCGTGATAGAGCCGACGCGGCGTTCGTTCACGTAGAGGTCAGCAGCGTTGCCGTGCAGGGCAACGCGCAAGGTGTTGGTCTGCCCAACTCCTTTGTTGATGGCGACGTGGTTCTGCGGCGGCAAGGGATAGAACCAGCGATCGCCGGCCTTGCGCAGTACTCCCACCGCCCCCGAGGGATCGAACCACAAGACGTAGTAGGACGAATAGTCTTTGGCCCAGAAGACTACCGAAGCGTATTCCTTCTCGGCGGAAACCGATTCGACCAGCTTCACCTTGACGCAGATCTGCACGTCGTCATAAACGTCGCCGCTGTACAGGAGCTGCGAGGCGACGTCTTTGCGATACCTGAGGGTCAGAGCACCATCGGTGACGGCTTGGTCGGTCCAGGTAGTGCTGACGATTGGCCACTTACCATCGCCGGACTGAAAATTAGAACGCATCAGGACTTTGCCTTCGCACTCGGCGAAGGCTCCAGCCGATGGCAGGAGAGAGAGGCAGAAAATGAAGACGACGGCACGATGGCTCATGCGAGTCTCCTGACCTATCACTCTTGAGCTTACTTCGTGAGTAATAGCACTACGAGTCTTGCTTGGATTGGGCGATTATCAGCAAAGGTCGGCGGTAAGTCAAGAAACACCGTGGGTTTCTATTCGCCGTTTTCTTCTGCCCGCTTGAGGCGGCGCGACTCAGCCAGCAGGGCCATGGAGTGGGTGAGGTTCTGGAGGGTGACGATGCCGACCAGGCGTCCGGTATCGACCACCGGGATCATGCTCAATCCGCGACCGTGAAGTTTGCGAAAAGCTTCGGCGAGGGAGTCGGTACGTCTCGCAACTTCGAAACCTCGCACCATGGCCGGTTGCACATAGCCGTTGCCGTCGCGGCGCAGCGCTTCGACGATGCGCGATTTGTTGATGACGCCGACCATCTCCATACCGCGGACGACGGGAAAATCGTCCTGCAGGGTGTGCACCGCTTTGCTGAGCGCGTCTTCGAGCGTGTCGGCAGGCGAGAGGATAGAAAAGTGAGTAAGCATCACGTCTTCCATGTGCACCGATTCCAAGACTGATTGGAAGACGACCGAGCGGTCCTCCATCTGCGCGCCGAGAAAGAGGAAGAAGCCGATGAGCACCAGCCACACATTCCACACCAGGCCGATCATCATGAGTAACATGGCGAAAACTTGGCCGATGGTGACGGCGCGACGGGTGGCGCGTACGTAATCCATGCGCTCGGCTAGAAGAGCGCGCAGAATGCGGCCGCCGTCCATGGGATACGCGGGCAGCAGGTTGAAGGCGCCTAGAAAGAGGTTGCCCCAGAACAAGCTGCGGGGGAGGTTGGTGGCGTGCACGTAAGGCTGCGACCAAAGCTTCACTTGGGGAAAGAAGCTGAGAATTACCGCGCCTGCGATGGCAGCGACCACAAGGTTGAGCAGCGGGCCGGCAACGGCAACGCGAATGTCGCGCGCGGGATCGGGCTTGCTGAGGCCGGGATCTTCCATCAGAGTAACGCCGCCGATGGGCAGCAGAATGATCGAGCGCACGGTGATTCCGCTGCGCTTGGCCACGACTGCGTGCGCCAGTTCGTGCAGCACCACGCACCCGAAGATGATGGCGACCAGCGCGAGCCCACGGCCGGGGCCGGAGACTCCCATGGTCAGCGACTCGGAGAACCAGACGAAGCCGAGCAGAAACAGGAAAGTGACGTGAATGCGAATGTCGACGCCGAACAGGCGTCCCGCTGGAAATGACCAACCACGCATGAAGACAGCAAGCCTCTATCTTTAATTCTATCTATCATTCTATACACTCGAAGCCATGCGCATCATCGCCGGACAATACCGCAGCCGCCCACTGAAGTCGCTGCCGGGACTGGATCTTCGTCCGACGAGCGACCGGCTGCGCGAAACGCTGTTCGACGTGCTGGCTGCAGCGGGCAACCTGGAGGGCAGTGTGTGGCTCGACCTGTTTGCCGGCACAGGCGCGGTGGGCATTGAAGCCCTGAGCCGCGGCGCTCGGCAGGTGTACTTCGTCGAGTCAGAGCGCAAGCATGCAAGGTTGCTGCGGGAGAACCTGCACTCGCTGAAGATCAGCGAGGGGTTCGACGTCTACGAGAGCGAAGCCTCGACGGCACTGCGCTCGCTCGGTGCCTCGGGAGAAATCTGCGACTTCTGCTTTCTCGATCCGCCGTATCAAATGCGCGGGGCGTATGAGCGCACGCTGGAATTTCTGGGAGAGTCACGGCTGGTGGGGCCGAAGTCAATCGTGATTGCTGAACATGAGAAACGATATGAGTTGGGCGAGAAGTTCGGGGCGCTGGTGCGGTATCGGAAGATTGCACAGGGCGATGCGGGTTTGAGCTTGTATCGGGTAATTGGTATCTAGCAATCGGCCCTCAGGGCATGCAAGATTTCCGTTCCGGCAGCGATGGCGATTCCGCAAAGGGAACCTAGTTGTTGTTGGGCGGTGGCACGCGCGTGGCGGTGCCTTCCATCACCGTCGCCCAACCACCCTTGGGGTCGGCAACTTCAGACTTGAAAGTGAAGGTGTTCGGGCCGGTTTCGACAATGGTGTAGCGCCCCTTAATGACGATGCCGTTGAGCTTCTCTTCGGAGTTCCACGTCCAAGTGTTGCCGTTAAGGTGTCCGAGCGCAACCTGGTGCTCGCCCAGGCTGTTGTAGACGTTGTAGGTGTAAACCTTGTCCTCGACGTTGTAGCCCATGACACGCTGGCTGTTGACCGTGCCCAGCGCCCCTTTCATCGAAGTCTTGGTTTCGAGGAAGTAGCCATCCGTGACCCAGTCGCCGTGCTCTTTCATTGTGAATGGCGCGGAAGGCGTCTTGGGGCTGATTCTTGACGTGCCGGTGGCGGTCCAGTAGCCGACAAAGTAGCCCATGCGCTGGTGCGCGGCCGTGATGCCTGTGGGCGAAGCCTGTTGAGGAGCCTGGGCGACGGCGAAGGTTGAGAGAAACAGAGCGATGATAGCGATGCGAGGCATGGTTTTTATCCGTGTCGGGCTTGGTTGTTTTTGAAATTGCATCGTAGCACGAAGCAACGGAACTACTCCACGTGGTGGCGCACAACACGCTCGGACAGATTGCACAGGATCTCGTAGGGGATAGTGCCGGACCAGCGAGCATGATCGACAGCCGTAATGCGCTCGTCGCCGCTGGCACCAATGAGCACTACTTCGTCGCCGATCTCGACGCCGGGAATTTGGGTAACGTCGACGATGGTGAGATCCATCGAGATGCGACCGAGCATAGGAGCGCGTTGACCGCGCAGCAGCACGTAGCCTCCGGGCGAGAGCCGGCGATAAAGACCGTCACCATAACCGGCGGCAATGACGGCAATGCGCGCCGCCGACGGCGTGACATAAATTCCGTTGTAGCCGAGCGCTTGTCCGGCTGGTACATCACGCAACGAAAGTACGCGGGTCTTCCACGACATGGCCGGGGCAAGACCCAGCGGATGGTATTCAGCGGTCGTGCCGTCACGGTGTACGAGAGGAAGTTCGTATCCGTAGATAGCCATGCCCGGACGCACAAAGTTGTACCAAGTGTCGGGTCGCCCGAGCGTAGCGCTACTGTTCGCAAGGTGTCGAAACGTCGGACGTAGACCGTGTCCTTCCAGCGCGCGCACGGCCTCGGAAAAGCGCATTTGCTGGCGCTGGGCGTCGTCAGCATCGAGCACCTCGGACGAAGCAAGATGGCTGAAGACTCCTTCGAGTGCGACCTGTGGCAACGATTTCAGGCGCTCAACAAAGTGGTCGAGCTCCGAAAGCGATAAACCGAGACGCGCCATACCTGTATCGAGCTTTAAGTGCACCGCAACCGGGTCGCGCCGTCCGATGCGGGCGGCGGCCTGGGCAACGGCCTGGACATCTTCAATACGGTGAACGGTGGGAGTAAGTCCGTAACGAAGGGCGTCTTCCTCTTCGCCGCGAAATACTCCAACCATAACGAGGATGCGGCTGCGAACACCGGCATCGCGCAATGCAACGCCTTCGTCGGTTGAAGTCACGCCAAACCAGCAGGCGCCGACCTGTTCAAGCGCTCGCGCACACGCTTCGGCGCCGTGCCCGTAGGCATCGCACTTGACCACCGCGCAGATGGTTACACCGGCGTCGACGTGCTGTTGTAAGGCACGAAAATTGCCGCGCAGCGCCGAGAGCGAAACTTCAGCCCAGTTGGGACGAGTCGAGGCGCGCACCGATGTGAGGGTGGACGGCAAGGCATGATGATAACAATTTTTCTGAGCGTCCGAGGCGACGTACCATTGTCAGACTTGGATACCAGGCGAGCAACGATGGCCCCAAGTACCGTGTAATGCCACGTACGTGGGTGCAACTTTAGTTGCAACACTCGCCAGGTAACTGCAAAATAATCCAACTAGATTATTAACTCATGCTATAACAACACCGAAGCTCAACAATTAATAACACTAACGTTGGTAGTGGCGCTATCGAGGCTACTCCGAATCAAGGCAGTCGAGGAGTTTGCCGATCACCACAACGGGAGGGCAACGGATTGCAAGTAAATCCGAAGAGATATGAATTGAACATTCAGTACAAAGGGTCGCGGGCATGATCAACGTGATCATCGCGGACCACCAAGCGATCTTTCGCGCAGGCGTGGCCAAAGTATTGGCGGTGGAAGACGATTTGCGCATCGTCGGGCAGCCCCAAACCGCCCAGCAGATGCTGAACGCACTGGAGCGGCTGCGGGCGCATGTGCTGATGGTTTCGACACACTTTCTGCCGCAATTCCCAGAGATCCAGGCATTGTCGGAGCGCAACTCGGCCGCCATCATGGTAGTGGCCGAAAACAGCGACGAGGTTTCGGCCTTCATCGCTATGGGCGTGCCGGGAGTGGTATTTCGCTCCATCAATGGGTTGGCGATTGTAGATGCGGTCCGCCGCCTGGCACGGGGCGAAACATTCGTTCATACCCCAACTTCCACGGTCGACGAAATCAGCGAGGACCTAGTTGGAATGCGGGTGCGCGACCGGCTGTCAGAAAAGGAATTGCGCATCATCGCGGCGGTGGTGAGAGGCTATAAGAACAAGGAAATCGCCCAGCAACTCTATACCACGGAGCAGGTGGTTAAGAATGCGCTACGATCCATCTTCGACAAAATCGGAGTGTCCGATCGCCTGGAACTGGCGCTTTTTGTATTGCATCATCGCATGCTGGCACACGCGACTGCCTCGGTACACATCACGAGCGATTCGCCGCGCCCCAAGCGTCTCACTCCGGACAGGGTCGCGATGCGGCCACATCCTCCGCAGTAGTACCGTCGACTAGTGGCCGGCCTTTACGAGGTCGTTGACCACGCGAATCAACTCTTCGGGGTTGACCGGCTTTTCCAGGTAAAAATCCGCCAAGGGATCGGGGGCCTGAAAGGCCTCGTTGACGTAGCCAGAGATGACCACCACGGGTGTGTCGGTGAGCTTGCGCGCGGCAACGACGATGTCGCGTCCGTCGGCGTCGCCCAAACGCCAATCGGTGACCACTACGTCGTAGGGATTTGCCTCCAGGAGTGCGACCGCCTCACGCGCTGACGTGGCCGGGGTGGCGTGATGGCCAGCGGTTTCCAGGATAATGCATTTGAGCTTGGCGGCGTGCTGCTCGTCGTCCACACAGAGAATTCTTGCCATACCAACTTCCAGGAATGCTGCTCGATCGCCTATTGTGGCGCGGTAAAGGATTCCGGACCAACGTGATGCGGTAGTGATCATTGTTCAGCACGCTGCGACAGATGTCAAACATGTAGCGATGGACGGAACGAAGCGCAGGAAGGGGTTGGAGTCGTACCGCCTGGCTGAATGCCGTTCTAACAAAACTATTTGCTTGACGCATGCAAGTAGTTTGCGATAGGGTGGTCCTATGAAGATGGGGAGCAACAGCGGCGTGACCCAGAAATGGTGGGATGAACTGGAAAGGCTAGGACGCATCCTGGGGCAGATCGGGCCAGACGAAGTTTGCTGCGACGGGCTGAGCCAGCGGCAGACTGCCATCCTCAGAGTGCTGGTAGCGAGCGAGGGCGCAAGGCTGACGGACCTTGCTGCGCTATCGGGAATTACCCCCAGCGCCATGACCCGCGTGCTGGAAAAGCTGGAAGTCCGTGGGTTGGTCGAGCGCGTTCGGGGCGGACACGACGACGGCCGAGCAGCCATGGTGCGGGTGACGGCAGCCGGACGGCGCACGCGGAAGCTGCTGGACGAACTGATGCGCGACCGCGCGCGAACCATCATGGGGGCGATCCCGCTCAAGGAGCGCGCGGAAGTGCTGCGCGCGCTGCAACTTCTCAATAACGCTATCGAAAGCGCGGGTTGCTGTGCGCTGAATGCGCCAGTCGAAAGACTGACCCAAATCAAGGAGCAGAAATGAAAAACGAAGCGATTACCAGCGCGGTAGAGGAACATTATGCAGCCGTGGCGCGCGGCGAAGCCTCGGCGTGTGGCGCGCCGGTCGAGGACGTGGCCCGCTCGATTGGATACAGCGACGAGGAGTTGGCACTGGCGGGCGATGCGAACCTGGGGCTGGGATGTGGCAATCCGCTGGCGCTGACGGAGATCCAGCCCGGCATGACGGTGCTGGACCTGGGCTCGGGAGCGGGCTTTGACGCGTTCCTAGCATTGCACCGCGTTGGCCCGACGGGACATGTCGTCGGCGTCGATATGACTGACGATATGCTCACCCTGGCGCGTGAGAAGGCAGCAAAGCGGAGCGCGACGAATGTCGAATTTCGCAAAGGCTTTATCGAAGAGCTGCCGGTAGAGAGTGGCACGGTGGATTATGTGATCAGTAACTGCGTGATCAACTTGTCAGCCGACAAGCCGGCAGTCTTTTGCGAAGTCGCCCGAGTACTGAAACCGGGCGGACATTTTGCGGTCAGCGACATCGTGCTGCTGAAGACGCTGCCGGAAGCGCTGGTGCGCGACATCAGCGCCTACGTGGGTTGCATCTCGGGCGCAAGCCTGCTGACGGAGTATCTCAGCGCTGTGCTGGCGGCGGGGCTACGCGACCTTAGCATTCCGCGAATTGCGCACGGTTGCGACCTGGTGGCGATGCTGGCGCCGGAAGGTCTCGCCAGTGCGAAAGGCAGCTCATGTTGCGGATCGACAGTGTCGGTGGCGTCGCTGAAGAACCCTGATGCCCTGGTGCGCGAGGCGGCAGCGGCGGTGGCATCGATCAAGCTGCACGGACGGAAATAGTTGGGGAAAGCGGAGCTGATATGAAAGACACCTACAACGTTCTCTTTCTATGCACCGGAAACTCGGCGCGCTCGATCATGGCGGAAGCCATTTTGAACTTTCGAGGAAAGCCGCGATTCAAGGCTTATAGCGGCGGCAGTCATCCGTCAGGCAAAGTGCGGCCTGAGGCCTTGCGGGAACTGGAGGCGGCTCATCTACCGACAGCAGATGCGCGCAGCAAGAGCTGGGACGAGTTCGCACAGCCGGGCGCGCCGGCAATGGACTTCGTATTTACGGTCTGCGACAACGCAGCGCACGAAGTGTGTCCGATCTGGCCGGGCCAACCGATGACGGCACATTGGGGGATTGCCGATCCCGCGGCAGTACAGGGCACCGCGGACGAGGTGCAGCGCGCGTTCCGCGAAGCCTTCGTGGCGCTCGACCGGCGCATTGCGCTGTTCCTCAGTTTGCCGCTGCAATCGCTTGATCGCCTGGCGATCCAGAAGGAGATCGACCGCATTGGCAAACAGTAGCGCAAGGACAGTCACGATTCTGTCTGCCGTCACGCCTACACGCCGTCTCAGCTTTCTCGATCGTTACCTAACCGCGTGGATTTTTGCCGCGATGGCGCTGGGAGTGCTTGCAGGATGGCTCGTGCCTGGGATCGTGCTATTCCTCAACCGTTTCAGCGTGGGCACGACGTCGATTCCAATTGCAGTCGGGCTGATCGTAATGATGTATCCGCCATTCACCAAGGTGCGCTACGAAGAATTGCCGCAAGTGTTTCGCAACAAGCGCGTGCTCGGGTTGTCGCTAGTGCAGAACTGGGTGGTGGGGCCGGTCCTGATGTTCGTGCTGGCGATTGTGTTCCTGCGCGGCTATCCGGAGTACATGGCCGGATTGATCATGATTGGACTGGCGCGCTGCATCGCGATGGTGATCGTGTGGAACGAACTCGCCAAAGGCGACACTGAATACGCTGCTGGATTGGTAGCGTTTAATTCCCTGTTCCAGGTGTTCTTCTATTCGCTATATGCGTGGGTGTTCATCACCGTGCTGCCGGCGAAGTTTGGACTGAACGGCGCGGTAGTGCACGTCTCTATTGGCGAGATTGCGAAGAGCGTATTCATCTATCTCGGAGTGCCGTTCCTCGCGGGATTTCTTACACGCACGTTGTTAGTGCGAGCAAAAGGCCGCGGATGGTACGAGCATCACTTCGTGCCACGAGTGAGCCCGCTAACCCTCATCGCGCTGCTGTTCACCATCGTGGTGATGTTTTCGCTCAAGGGCGAATATATCGTTCGGCTGCCGCTCGACGTGCTACGCATCGCCGTCCCACTGCTGATTTACTTCGTGGTGATGTTCCTGGTGTCGTTCTACATGGGGCGCAAACTGGGGGCGGACTACTCGAAAACCACAACGCTTGCATTCACTGCGGCTTCGAATAATTTTGAGCTGGCCATTGCGGTTGCGGTGTCAGTATTCGGCATTAACTCAGGCGCGGCGTTTGCGGCTGTGATAGGTCCGCTGGTAGAAGTGCCGGTGATGATTGCGTTGGTGAACGTGGCGTTTTACTTTCAGCGGCGATTCTACGGAGACGACCTTCATCCGGCATGAAGACCCCCGGTGAGCGCGAGGGCGAAACGACTGCGTGCGTTAGGGTTGCTGGGGAAGTTTGAGTGCGAGCAGCTTGGCCGGGTCGAGATACTCGCCGCTCCATCGCACCGACATGTGCAGGTGCGGGCCCGTAGCCCGGCCACTGCCCCCGCTGAGGGCGATGACCTGGCTCTTGTCCACTTTGTCACCCTCTTTCACTTTGAACTCAGACAAGTGCATGTACATGGTCATGAATCCCATGCCGTGATCGACGACAATGCAGCTGCCCTCGTAGAACAGTTCGCGAGCCAGCACGACTTCGCCGGCGTTAGAGGCGTGAACCGGAGTTCCCAAGGGCGCGTGAAAGTCGAGGCCGCGATGCACGCTGGCCAGCTTTCCGTTGAAGGTCCGGCTGGTGCCGTATGCTTCCGAAATTTCGGTTGAGACGGGAGCTACAAAATTCCCTGACCACTCCGGAGAAGGGATGAAATGGGCAAAGGCCTGGTTCTTGATTTCCTTTTCTGCATCGATGCGTTTAAGGGTCTCGGGGTCGGGCGTGACGTATTTTTGCGGAACGGTGAGCCGAGACGATTTGTACTTCGCTGCCTGAACTCTGACTGGCCTGACTGCACGTAACACGTGTCCGTCGGGCATCATGACTTCGAGCGTGAGGTCATAGGTTCCAGGTTTCGTTTCGTAGGCGACTCCTGCCAGGGAATACCACGTCTTCCCGGCAGCGGGCGAGAAGGCCAGCTCGCGGCCTAGCCATTTGCCAGTGACCTTCTGCGGTGAGCCTACAACTTCGACCGTGAACAGGCAAACAGCGCCATTTACCAGAATTTGCGGCTGCCAAGCCACGTTGGATAAGGCTGCGGATTCGGCCGTAGCGACGGCGCTAATCGCTGACGCGCATGCGAATAGAAGTATGACAAAATTGCGACACATGGAGACAGCTAACAGACTACTGTGGCGCGAGAAGTTATGCCAGCCTGCCGGTTGACCGAACGGATGCGCGGCGACACTGGGCGGAAAAGCAAAAAGGCCGGGAGGGGGAAGTCCCGGCCTTTATCCATCGTCGATCATTGCACAATCGCTGGATTACCGTAGCGCAGCAGCAATCGTGACGGTCCCTTCGTTCTTTGCCAATGCGCGGTTCGAGTTGGCTACCGGGAAGGTCACGCCTTCGGTGCGGGTTTGGATCGCCGAAAGCACATATTTCCCGCTCGCGGAATCGAGTTGGACCGTGGGTCCATCGCTATTCCTCATGTCATAGCCCGGCGAAGCGTAAACCCCTGGCTCGGCGAGAGCCACGGAAGTTCGGCCCGTCGCCTGGTTTTGGATGGTCACCGCGTGGTCGCAATAGTTCACGATGAACAAGTAGTTTCCAGCAGCAAAATGCTGCTCTCCGATATTGAAGTCGTAGGGCATGCTGGCTGCTACACGGTAGGCGAACTGCTGCGCCATCGCCAGACCGGTCAGCGCCGTCGCGAAAACGGCCAGCACCACGAGATTGCGGCTGATGTGTTTCATGATGGTCTCCTCTCCTCGGTGTTGCCAACTTCGGCCTCGAACATCCGGCTCGGCTTCGTGCGTCGTGGCTCTGCGAGCAACGAGTATGCATGTATAGATGTGTTTTCGCCGGTGAAGTTATTGCGTGGAGCGCGCAGTTGTGACGTGCGCTGCAGGAAGCGGCGTGAAGTCTAATTTGAACATTACGAATTCCTATTGAAGAGTGGTAGCACCAGCGTCAAAGCGCGAACGCTACGTTGGTGAGTAATAGGAATCAATTAGGGAATGGCAGTCGTAAAATACTGCACCCTTCGTCACAAATAGGTTTCGGTTCGCTGGCCCCGAGTGGCACCGGGTGCGGTACGTAACGCAGACAATGCGGGACGAGCGTGGCGCCCGTCCCGTACTCCGATAATGTTGCCTCTACTTCGCCAGCGAGCGAACGTAGTTCACCAGGTTCCACAGTTCGTTGGGGGTCTGGCGAATGTTCTCCTGCGGCATCTTGGCGTGGCCTGTTTTCAGCGTGCAGAACATCTGTCCATCGGTTACGTCTTTCATGGCTGCTGTGTCCGAAAAATCGGGCATCTTGTCGCCGTTGTCGACCTCGCCCTTGCCGTTTCCGGTTGCACCGTGGCACATCGCGCAGTCGTAGCCGTAATATTTCTTGCCTTGCGCCAGCGACTCGCCGGTGGGCTTTACAGGGTTGACCATCTTCGCGACTTCAGCCGGATTGGAACAGGAGTTGGAAGGAGCCTGACCGAATAGCACGGCAGCAGAGAAAAGTAAGATGAACACAGTTGCAAGCGTACAAAGTTTACGCATGGCGGCCTCCAAAAATGATGACCTGCCACTCTGGTGGATCTCTCGAGTAGCTCTTCATTCTATGCCCGGCTGGCGAACGAATCTGTGAGGTGTGAACATTGCCAAGGTGCGCTGTGAACAGTGGAAGATTCCCACGGGGTAGTCATTTCCGGACACAGAAAAACCGGAGCACGAAGCCCCGGCTGATTCGAGGATGATCCGAACGGTGGCTAACGGCCACCGCCCGGCTTGGAGCTGACCTTGGCGGGATCGGCAGAGTTGAATACGCCGGCAGGCAACACGCGAATAATCTGCATCATGCCACCATCTTCGTGTTCCAAAATATGGCAGTGAAACACAAAGTCACCGATATCCGGGCCGCGGAAGTCCATGCGCACTTTGACGCTCGGGTAGGGCCCGCTGCCCGACCAATATGGCACATCGATGGTGTCGAGGAACTGCTGTTCGGTGGCCGGAATCGGCACGCCGTCGCGTTCCATCAGAAGGAAGTGGATCTGGTGGATATGGAACTCATGGTTTTCCAGCGTGCGGTTTTCGACGACCCAGTCCTCGACCGAGCCTTGCGTGGTAGTGATTGCGGGCGGAGCATTGGGGTCGAAGAGAGCGGGCGTTTCGTTGTCAGCGGTAATGAAGAACTGCGATAGAGGATTATTTTCGGAGAAGTAAACAAGGTGGTACCCGGTCACCGGCGCGGTCTTGAGTCCCTCAAAACGCTGCTTCCAAGCTGGACCTGCGACCGAAGGCAACTGCGGCAATGCCGGCAAAATGACAGCTACTGGCTGCAAAGCAGCAATGGGACGCGCGGGGTCGTTGTCGCCGTCCGGGCCAGTGTCGATATTTTGCGTCACGAACCTGGCGGTCTTCACCGAAGATGCAGGCGCAGTCATGATGAATTCGGCGCGTCCTGCCGGCGGAATCAAAATATGCGTGACTGGAACAAGTTGACCCTGCTGGGTTCCGTCCTGCGATCCGGTGGGCACGCCGTCGAGAGCTACCAGCTGTAACACCTGAGGAGCGCCGTCGTAGAGAAGTTGCACATCCAGAATGGTGTCGGCGGCCAGATTGCCCACCCTCCAGAACTGTTTCTTCAGCGTGTTGACGGGAATCAGAGCGGGTGGATAGTTGGGATACGGAATCGGAATGTAGTTGAGTGAAATGTCCCACGCCGGCGGGTTGTCGCCCTGGACGGGGGTCGGATTATCGCGAACCAACAGCGTGCGCTCCGGCAATCCCACTACCGCAGGCTGAATGTTCTCAATTCCATCGACGATAATCGCCCCGGAAGCTCCGCCTTGCACCGCGGCCTCGGCTATCCCGTGAATGTGGGGATGGTACCAGTAGAGTCCGGGCGATTCATCGGATGGAAATGCGACCGTATAGATGAATGTTTCGCCGGAGTTGATGATGGTGTGGATAACCTCGTCTGCGCCGCACGTGGGCGACGTGTTCGTGCCGTGATAGTGCACGTTCACCGACGACGGATTCATTTCCGGATTGGCGCAGATCGTAGAGCCCTTGGGTAGGGCCATCCTCATCGACGCCTTTGATGGCACTGGAAGCAGATTTTTCAGAGTCAGGACAAGCGTGTCGCCCGGCTTCAGATGCAGGGTAGGGGATTCGGTGCCGTCCTGGCTGACGAAACAGTAGAGGGTATTGCCGTTGGCGTCGACGGAGGTCTGATAGGTGAACGTCACTTGCAATACGCCGTTGCTGCTGTACAGGCTCTTAGGCTCCAGTACCACGCTGCCCGGGTTGTAACGAGGACACGGACTGGTATTGGCTGTCGCAGCCGCAGCGCTCTTGGGCGCAGACGCGAGGCACGGTAACGCAACGAACAAACACGACGCAGCAAGAAGCAGTCCAGCAGTGGCCAGAGTCCGTTTCATTTTGTGTTCCCCCGATTCGTTTTGCAGTTGGAGTCGCACCATCTGCAGTGGAACGGAGTCTAGGGGGCATAGACTACTGCGTCAATCGTAGTCAGCAGATTTAGTCGCAAAGTTATTGCAACATGATGCAACAGCCCCCTGTAATCGTGGCGGCCGAGAAGTGCGCGCGCCATAAGACTTGAGAAAAAAATCCCCCGCCCGGAGTGCCGGACAGGGGAATTGTTGCCAATTTTACTTATGTTATTTGTTGATCTTCTCGCCAATCGACTTGCCCTGCGTGAAGAGCAACAGGTAATCCTGGCCGCCGGCCTTGGAGTCGGTGCCCGACATGTTGAACCCGCCAAAGGGGTGGGCGCCGACGATGGCGCCCGTGCACTTGCGATTGATGTACAGGTTGCCCACGTGGAACTCGCGTTTGGCGTATTCGATCTTGTCAGGGGACGACGTGTAGGCAGCGCCCGTGAGCCCGAACTCAGTATTGTTGGCAATGGCGATGCCCTCTTCGAAGTTTCGCGACTTAATGACCGCCAGCACCGGTCCAAAAATTTCTTCCTGCGAGATGGTGGCCATGGGATCGACGTCGGCAATTACGGTCGGCTGCACAAAATATCCATCGCCGGCCTCTTTCACCGCACCACCGCCGGTGATGAGCCGTCCGCCTTCTGCGATTCCCTTCTCGATGTAGCCGAGGATGGATTTCATCGACTTCTGATTAATGACCGGGCCCATACCGGGGTTCGTCGTGGGATCGCCGACGGTAATTCTTTCCACGCGCGCTTTCAGCGCCTGCAAGAAACGGTCGTAGATGCGCTCGTCGACAATGACGCGTGAGCAGGCCGAGCACTTCTGTCCGCTGAAACCGAACGCGGCCTGCGCAGTGCCTTCCACGGCCGAATCGAAATCGCCATCGGCGTCGACCACCATGGAGTCCTTGCCACCCATCTCGAGAACGGTTCGCTTGATCCAGACCTGGCCGGGTTGCTGCGTGGCCGCCGTCAGGTTGATGTGCAGGCCAACTTCCTTCGAACCGGTGAAGGCGATGTAGCGTGTCTTGGGATGCGCGACAACGGCACTGCCGAAGTCCACACCGTGTCCGGGGCAGTAGTTCACGACGCCGTCAGGCAGGCCGGCCTCTTCCAGAATCTCCATGAATTTCGCGGCGATCGTTGGTGAGTCGCCCGACGGCTTGAGGATTACCGTATTGCCGCTGACAACCGAAGCCAGCGTCATGCCTCCCATGATGGCGGCGGGAAAATTCCACGGCGAGATTACAGCACCGACGCCCAGCGGAATGTAACGGAACTGGTCGTGCTCGCCCGGTAACTGCACGACCGTCTTTGCCTTGTCGAGACGCAGCGCTTCGATGGCATACAAGTGGCAGAAATCGATGAGCTCCGCGATGTCGGCATCGGCCTCGAAATAATTCTTGCCAACTTCGAATACCAGCCAGGCTTCGAGTTCGAACTTGCGCTCCTGCAAGAGTCGCTCCACACGGAACAGCAGTTGGGTGCGTTCCTCAATCGAAGTGCGGCTCCAGGTTTCGAAGGCCTTGAGCGCGGCCTGCATCGCGGGCTCGACCTCGGCCGGTCCGGCTTGATGATGCACGCCGACAACTTCTGACGGCTTTGCGGGATTGAGCGAAGGAGATGTATCGCCGGTCTTGATACGGCGTCCGCCGATGACCACGTCGTACTCGCGACCCAGCTCGCTGCGAACTTTTTCGATGGCGGCCTGCATGCGGCGCAGGTTTTCGGGATTCGCCCAGTCGATCATGGGCTCATTGACGAACGTGTCGGGAGCTGCAACGTAGTTGCGGTTTGCGTCGGCGCGATTGGCCTCGCGCGCAGGATGGGTGAGGGTTGCCATAAATGCGTCCTTTCGGAAGATCAGGATTGATACTGGCGAGCGTGTAATACGTTTAGATGTGTCGCGCCGGCCGAGGACTCACAACGCCGTAGTTCGCCGCCAAACGCCAATTTTACACTGAGGAACCGCAAGCAGGGACGACCGACGGACAAAGATATTTCATTCTTCGGCTCGATTTTTGTCTTGTTTAAACGTCAAAATGATACAAATGCCAGACTGGCGGGAGACTGCCGCGGGCCAACATTGGTTCTAAATTTGTCGAGAGGAAAAGACGATGGCAAATCCTTTTGTACACGTTGAATTGAACACCACTGACTTAGGCAAAGCGAAAGAGTTTTACGGCAAGCTGTTCAACTGGACACTGGAAGACGTTCCGAACATGGAGTACACCATGATCAAGGTCGGCGAGGGCACCGGCGGCGGCATGATGAAGCATCCGGTACCGGGCGCTCCGTCGATGTGGCTGGCGTATGTCATGGTGGACGACGTCAATGCGGAAACGGCCAAAGCGAAATCGCTGGGCGCAACCATATTGAAGGACGTCACCGAAATTCCCGGCGTCGGATGGTTCAGCATCTTCAGCGATCCTACCGGAGCTGCGTTGGCGTTGTTTAAGCCGAAGATGTAATTGTTCCCCGCACTGGCATCCCCGCCCCGAACGCCACGGGGTGGGGATTTTCGCCACTATTCGATCTCGATGAACCGGCTCTGGACTTTGACCAGATTTGGCTTGGCTTCTCCGGCGGCTTTCGGCTTCGCACTCATGCCAAGAACTGCGCCTGATCCGACAGCCATTTGATTCAGGGCGGAGATCTGTCCTGCTTTGTCATAGCGGAGCTGGGCCGCCTGTACACCGAACGTAATGGCATTCGGCCCCTGAAAGACCACCTTCTGGCTGGTTTTTCCGGTCGTGCTGACGCTCAGGTTGCCGCTGGCGATCCCTTTGATGACTGGCACATCGGCCTTGATATCGGTTCCTTTGTCATCCTGGGCCGAGACAATGTACTTCTTGGTGCGCGCGACCGCAGTGATGACGGCGACCTTGCCGGTTTGCATGAGCTGCTTGATCTGCTTGGCCGTGGCGTCAATGGCAGCGACGTTCAGATATTTGTCGAGAAGAATGATGCTCACGGTGCTGACGGTGACGTCAGCGAACTCAAAGGTCAGGCTGGACGCGTCGTGAAAACCAGCCGAGACATCGAGCTTGGTGCCGGCCAGTGCGCCCAGGATGTTGCCGAGAATGTCGAGGCCGAGGCTCAGTTTCACAGTTGAGGAACGCGTGCCCTGGATTTGTCCGGCAGTAGCTATGTCGCCCTTGATGGCAGGCAGCTTGGCCGTTCCTGCCGTCATGGCGTCATCGAGATCGCCCAGCAGGCTGAACTTCTTGCCGTCGAGGCTAAGCAGTTGCAGCGGCGCAACATCGGCGCGCGGTAGCTTGAGAGGAAGGTAGCCGATACCTTGCAGCAGGTTCAGAAACGGGTCAGGGCGCGACATGAGAGGCTCCTTGGGTTCGGATTTACGCCGGCAGCACGAATCCGTCGAGGTTGCGTTCCAGCATGGGATCGTGGAGTTGTCCTACCGTCTTGCCGGCCATGACATTGTGAAATGCTGCTTGGAATTGCTCCATCTCAGACTGCGTTCCAACCGTGATGCGAACCCAGTCGGGCATCGAGGGCCAGGGTCGTCCGATGAAGACATTTTGCTTGGCCATCGCTCCAATGACTTCTTTCGCCGGCTTCCCCGCTTTGAGCATGAAGCAGTTCGACACCGAGGGAGAATACTGGTAGCCATTGGCGTCGAGCCAGGCGAAGGTGGACTGCCGAATACCAGTATTGATCGCCTTGCGTTCCTGTACGAGGTTGGCCTGGTCGAGGCTGGCGGTGGCGGCGCCACAGGCCGTCACTGGCATTGGGTTCCATCCACCGTAGGTCGAGATTTTCTTTAAGAGGTCCGGGCGGGCGATAGCGAAGCCGCAGCGCAATCCGGCCATCCCGTAAATCTTGGAGAAGGTGCGCAGGACAATGATGTCTTTGTCGGCTTTGACGAGATCGATCGCCGACGGCGCGTCGCAGAAGTGAATGTAGGCTTCGTCGACCACCACGACTGAACCGGCCGGCTTGTGGTCCACCAGGTATTCGATGTCATCGTGACTGGTGAGCGTTCCAGTGGGATTGTTGGGCGAGCACACGTAAAAAACGCCGGCATCGGGACCGGCGACCAGCATGCCGCGCACATCATGGGACCACGTCTTGGTGAGCGGGACTCCCACCGCGCGCGTACCTAGCGCCTGCGCTACATGGGCCACGGCATCATAGCTGGGTTCGGCGGCGACATAACTTGCCTTGGGCGAGGTGAAGGCTGCGACTACATAGTTCAGTGCCGGCGTCGAGCCGGCCAGCGGCAACAGATAGTCGGTCTTAAGCCCTTGCTGCTCGGCGAACGTTTTGACCAGTTGGTCGGTCAGATGAAACTCGTAGCGGCCGCTGTTGGGCAGGCCGGAGGTGATGGCCTCGCGCGCCGCCGTACACGGTCCGAGCGGATTTTCGTTGGAGTTGATGCGAACCGCACCCTTGGGATATTCGCCCCGTTCGACGGCCACCTGGGCGAGCATCGACTCGCTCAGAACCTGACAGGCTAGAAGGGCGGATGACGCCTGCAAAAATGAACGGCGGGAGAAGGGCGAAAGACTGGTACTGGTTGACATGGGCAGCCTCTGTGAAAGGTATCTTAACAGTAGCCAGCAGCAGCCTTTTTCCTTTAGCTGCATAGCTCGAGCTTAGGTTCCTGGTGTGATATAGCCAACTACAACGCTAAATGCAGAGAAATATGCACGATCTTTTAGAATCAACGTGTTAGGAGAAAATTGCTCGCAAGCAATTGATTCTTAAGCTACTTATACGTATCCATTAGTAGCAGTAGGACTTAGGTACTAAAATCCGGCTATTTCGATGGCACCTTTGGCATACTTTACATACACGTCGAAACTCTGCCGTCGCTCCGCGACTCGCATGAGATATCCCACTGAACCCAGCGTTTCGCCTTCGGCTTCACGCTGGGCTAGATTATGCCGTGCCTCCGGCACTCGTTTTCTGTCTCCAGTGCCGTCGCTACGCGGCTCGGCAGTTTTTCCCACTTTAACCGCGGGCTTCGTCCACGGCTAACACAATTCCGCCGCTGCGCGGGTGCTTCTGCCACCATATCAGGGACGATCTTCCATCACTCTTTCGAGAGGCCAGGCTGATGGCGGACGCGGATTATCGGAAAACGATGCCGCCGACGATGGCGCCGCCGAGCACCAACAGCGCAGGGTTGACCTTGCGCCACAGCATGATCAGCAAGACGCCGAGCGCGATGCCACCCGTGGTCCAACCTGTCACTGCCCCTTTGGCCATGCTGAGGGTGCCAGCCAGAAGCAAGCCGATCGACACCGGCGCTAGTCCCTGTTGAATCGACATACGCCACGGCCATTTCTCCAGCTTGGTCCAGGCCCGGCCAACGATGAGTGCCAGGAGGCCAGTGGGACCGAAGAAGGCGATCACCACCACGATCGCGCCGAGAATGCCGCCCGCCCAATCGCCGATGGAGACGATCATCATCATGTTGGGCCCGGGCGCCATCTGGCCGACGCTATACAGGTGAATGAGTTGGTGAAAGTCGAGCCACTTGTGGACGTCCACGGTGAGGATCTTCATCTCGGGGAAGGCAGCCATGCCTCCACCGACCGTCAGTAAAGACAGATAGGCGAAAACGCGAATCAGTGCGGGGACCTGGTTCATTGGTTTGCACCCTCCTGTTCCGTTTTGCGCGGATAGTGCCAGAAGATCGCCAGCAATCCGACGACAATCAGAGTGCGCGGAACCGACTGGTGCAGTCGATTCACCGCCAGAACCGTGATCAGCACAAATACCAGGTCAAACCGACCGGACAGGGATTTCTTGCCGAGTTGGATGACGGTGGCCAACAGCAATCCAGCCGCGGCTGCCGCGACGCCTTTGAGAATTGACGTGACGAAGTTGTGGTCCCCGTGTGCGCGATAAAAGATGCCTATGGCCAGCATGAGCGCACCGCCGGGTAAACACACACCCACGATCCCCGCGACGGCGCCCATCCAGCCCTTCAACCGGTCCCCCAACAAGACAGCCATGTTGGTCGCATTCAAGCCGGGAAGGCTCTGGCTAATGGACAGGAGTTCGACAAACTCTTTGTCATCGACCCAGTGGTTCTTGGTGATCAGGTTTTCGCGCAGGTACGGCACCACCCCGCCGAAGCTGGTGGCGCCGATGATGAGGAACTGCAGGAAGACGTCGAAGACCGTGACCTTACTACGGGCCGCAGCCACCAACTCCTTCTCGCTCGCGGAATTCAGGGCTACTTCACTCATGGCTTTGTGGTTCGTTGCCGTTCAGGCGGTAGACCATGGCCGTCTTGGTTACGCCCAAAGCGAGCCAATCCTCAACCTCGTGCTGCAGGTTGATGTAGAACTGCGCAACCAGCTTCTTCTGCTTCTCGGCAACGTCTTCCTTGCGAGCGAATTTTAGCTGGAAGGCGAACTCACCGACCAGCGACTTGTGCTCGCCGCGAGTGCGCCACAGGCCGATGTCACATTTACCCACCAGGCCTTTACCGAAGTCCAACATACCAAGCGGAAGCAGCACCTCTTCCACGATGCCTCCGTTCACCAGGCCGACCTTCTCGCCTTCTTCCTTTTGTAATTTGGCGAGTGCCGGGAAGACTCTCGTCAGAGTAGACACCGCCGTCTTTTCTGAGTCGTGCATCTGGCTGGCTCCGAATTGGCAATTGTGCGAGTACAGGATGCGGTATCCCCCGACTTCATTCTTCAGCGGCAGCACTTCGGCTTTGAACTTGATTCGATAGGCTCCGGCAATCTTCGGACGGACATCCACCGCGGTTGCAGCCTGCTCATCCGGGTGCCGGAACTTGAACACGATTTCGGGATCACCAACGGGAAAGCCATCGACGTAGGCGATGCGCCGGCGCAGGATGAAGGCGTTGTTGTAGAGTCGAAAATCGAAAGTGTCGCCAAACGTGATTTCCCTGATTTGCGGCCGCAGACTGGCTTCAGCATCGGGTATGAAACCAACGCCGGCCGCCTTCGCGGTTTTCTGCACCAGTTTGCCGAAATCGCGGAAGGCTTGAACCGACGTGAAACGGTCTGGCTTCAGGATCAGCTTGGCTTCGAGGTAGGTCACCCGGTCGAGAGGCGCTCCGTCGGCATAGGATCCACTTGCGGCTACGGGAGCAGGAGCAACCTGGGTTGCCTTCCCGTTTTTCTTACTTTTGTCTTTCTCTTTGTTCTTGTGCTTCTTGTCTTTCTTGTCCTTCTTGTCTTTCGCCACGAGTGTCCTCCAAGAGTCGTGCAGCCGCAGGGATGCGGGATTGGACTCTGGTTGTATTGCAGTTTGGTAAACGAGATTGTACCTCGCCAAGTGGTAGGCGATTCAGGGTATTTTCGACCGGCTTAAAGAAAATTTGCTGGAAGAATCGCTCACCTCAATAGCACGTAACGGCCTCCGGCGGTGAACAGGATGACGAGGTTCATCGCGACAAACAGCAGGTCGTAATTCCAGCCCAGGCCGTCCTTTCCCCAAAAGCCGGAGTGCCACACGAAGATCTTCTTGCCGATTGCGCCCAGCATAATGAGGATGAGACCGATGGCGGCAAACTGTGCCAACACGCCGAAAGCAACGCCCAACGCCCCTGCCATCTCGGCCAGCCCGAGGAATCGAGTAAAACCTATGCTCATCCCGACGCTCTTACTGCGCTCCCCGGCCTGAAAAAAGCTCCGTCGACCACTGTCGAAATATACGATCGCGACCATCAGGCGAAGGAACAGTAAGCCGAAATCGGTGAACTGGCCTAGTTGCGGGAAGGTCATCGCGATTCCTTTCGCCAGAGATGTGTCGGTTCACTGCGCTTCCACGTCGGCCTTCACCTTACCCGACTTGATGGCCTTGACCAACTGTTCATGGTCACGCTCAGTCTGGTCGCCATAGGCCTCAGCCCAGGTCGCCAGCGCCCGGTCGAGCACCGCGGCGCCTCCACAATAACCGGCAATGGCCGCCGCGTCGCCGGCGCGGGCGTGAGCACGGGCGAGTAGCGACCCGCAGGCAAAGGCGTAGAAGTTGAACGAGTCGCCGGTCAACCATTCCACCGGGATCGATGCCTTCATGTTCTTCATCTGGCGCACGAAATATGGCCGGCCATCGATTCTCGTGATGCCCAGCATAATGTCACTGGAAGCCTGCAATGCCCGTTGACCAACCACCACGCGCTTGCCCTCATGCTCGAGGTACTCTTTTGAGAGCGGCGGAACGTAGGGAGCGTGCGCCGGCGACACGCACTCCTTGATTTGCAAAAACAGCGGGTCGTTGTCGTCGCTGCCAAACAGCAACGCCAGGTAAGCCCGCGTTCCCACGCTGCCCACTCCGACGACGCGATGGGCTACATCCACCACATGGTAGCGGCTGAGCATATAACGGCGTTCCAAAGGCAGCGACTGAGCATAGTCGTTGAGTCCCGCAATGACCTTGTCGGTGGTCGCCTGGTCCAGGTGCGTCAACACCGGAGGATCCTCCATTAATCGCCAGCCACCGGCCACGCCGCGCTCCGAAATCTTGGTCAGGAGGGTGGCATTGGTCGTCTGCTTCGCCTTCGCGACACACTTGCCGATGACGGCTTTCGACTTGGCGTCCATCTTGATCAGCGGATTTTCGCGGTCGGGATAGGCGTGCAGATACCAGATGTCGAGGACTCCCATATCCTTCAGGCGATCGATATTAAAGCGATAACCTTCGACCGCGCGCATCACCGCTTCGGCGCGTTCCTTCTTGTTGAGTCCGTTCTCACGCGCAGCCACATTGACGCTGGCCACCAGGCGTTTCAAGTCCCACTCCCAGGGACCGATGGTTACCTCGTCGAAATCGTTGAGGTCAAAGATGACATCGCGCTGCGGGGTACCGTACATCCCGAAGTTGTTGATGTGCGCGTCGCCACACATGACCACATGGATACCCGAGGTCGGGGTGCGGGAAAGGTCCCACGCGATGACACAAGCCGCCCCCCGCAGAAACGTGAATGGAGAAGCTGCCATGCGTCCCATGCGCAGCGGAACCAGGTTCTCCTGGCGGCCGACGTTGCTGGCCGCAAGCAGGTCGAGCGGGTCAGGACGGTTGCCTACCGGTTTGGTGTCGGCATGGCTCTCGCGCGATGTGCGCACGCGCAGTCCTTTACCGATGTCGCGCCGCTTCTGCCAGGGATCGTTGGCGCTCCGTAAGTCGAATTTGCCCGCTCGGTCGCCCGGCGTGCGAAGTCCCTCGATCACGGAGTGCGGACTCGCATGAGCTGTCTTCGAGGTTTTGGGCACGCTCTTGGACGAGCTGGCTTTTTCTGCTTTCGACTTTGGCGCAGCCTTTTTGGCGCGTGGACTCATACACTAACCTGTCTCTCTCGGACGACCACAAGGAAATTGTGCCGCGCGTATGGCGGCAAATGCGGGGCCAATGAATATTAACGCAGTGTGACTGGTGTGAACAGCGGCGCTCCACGCGCGAACTTCGAGGTCCTACCCTGGCGGAGGTTGTTGCGGCGACGGGACGGCGGGCTCGCTGAAGCCTCCGAGACGAAGGCGTGCGGTTTCGCGATTGCCGATGGCAACGACGTGTTCCGTAGCAGCGGCGAGTCCGTAGAGCGGCATGTTGCCATACACGCACTCGAACTGGCCCGCATTGACCACGAATGTTTCATGCCAGATGCCGACGCTGCCGTCGGCGCCGACTCGCCGGTTGAAGTCTTTCCAGACCTGCAAGTGCGGATCGGAGGGATTGCGGGCGAAGCTCTCCAGGTCTTCGAAGCTGCGCCAGTACTGCACGTTCATGACTTCGCGCCAGCGCACCCAGTTCTCCGGACCCAGCAAACCCTTCGCCGGGTTCTTCTTCAGCATTGTCTGCATACGCGGCATCGCGGCTGCAATCGGTATCCATTTGTGGACGGCCCAGAGTTGGTTGATGCGCATCCCGATCAGGAATACGACAAAGGGCCCATCAATGCGGGCGGTAAAACGGCCGGGAAAAATTCTTGCCATGCCAATGAGGATGCCATGACGGGACGGGTGGCATCAGAAAAAAGTGGGGCTTGCAGTCGTTCGGCCACAGGTGCCATGATGGCGCAACTCCGGGCCGCGACGGAAGTTTCAGGTAGCCATGGCAGCAATTTGGAGAAACGGCACATTGCGATGGAACGGTTGGCCGCTGGGTTCGCTGCTGTGCGTGCTGCTGCTGACGGCTATTGCTGCGGCGCAGTGCCCGGTCAACAATCTGGATGACGACTTGCCGCCGGAGTTGCCGACCGTCACTTCGTCAACGCGCCACGGGGAGCCACGCATTCCCGAGTCGGGCTATCTTTCCAACATTTCGTATGCCAGCACTTACTTTGGTTTCGTGATGCCGCTTCCGATCCCGCTGGAGGGACATCGCATCATGATGCCGCTCATGCCGCCCGGCCAGCACGCACTGCTGGCTATGGGCTTTCAGCAAGGCCACCATTCGGGGACACTGCTAATAACTGCATCGGAGCCCAACAATCCCATTCACGAAATGACCGATGAGGAGCGCAAGGCGGAATTTCAGGCGTGGGCGAAGGGCGAGCCGCGCCACCAGATCACGCCTCCGGACTGGATGACGCGCACCGGCCGCTTCTATCACATCACCAAACGCTCTGGCGACGTGACCACCGCACAGTATTGGACGTTCATCAAGAACTACCTAATCAGGGTCAAAGTCGAATCGAACGACGCGAGCTTCCTGCGCAAGGCGAAAGAGTCGGTCGACAGCGTGAAGTTCTACTGTGCGCAGGAAGACGGCACACTCATCACCGAGCAGGGGAATACCGTTCCCACACCCGGCGAAGGCTACCAGGGGCCGACTGTTCCGACATCGGTGGTAAACGCCGCGCTGGACGAGAAACCCGCACTGGAGCAGATCGAGCGCGGAGAAGTTGCTGCGGGCGCCTACCGGAATGACGAATTGGGCCTGACCTACACCTATCCTACAACGTGGGAGCCGACCAAAGACCAGCAGGATCCGCCTGCCAAGGACGATACTGAGCAGCGGACGCGAGACGTGCTGGACGCGTGCTCGCTGGTGTTGCTGCGACTGGCTCCGACCGAGGCCAACGGGAAGATGATCACGCTGCGTGCCATCGACCAGACTTGCCTGGACCTACCGGCGCCAATGTCGGCGACCGACCAGTTTGGAGCGGAAGAATTGGGCGCGTATCTCCAGATGCTGGGTGCGTTTGGGGAGTTACGTTCAACCAACTTGTCCCTGCATGATGAACATGTATTCGCCGAATACAGCGGTGTAGTGGGTGAACATCGCGAGGGCGAGCAATTGGGACAGCGGCGTAACGAGGCCATGTACGTCACTCGCCATCGCAAGTTGCTGCTGGTGTGGACGTGGATCGCTCCCGACACTGCGGGATTGAGCACTATGCCCAAAACCAGTGTCCGCTTCGAGGACGAGACGCCGATTGAACTGGCTCCAGCAGCGGTGGTGGCAAAGCGATGAGGTGCCCGGGCGAGCTACTTGGCTGGCGCGGCCGACTTGGCAGGAGCGGCCGGCTTGGCCGAGGACTCGCGCAACTGCTGTGTCTTGAGCCGGCGAAGGATGCGGGCCCGGCGCAAGCGGTTTTCGCGCGACCGGTCTCCATTGCGAAATGACATGAGGTACCTTTCCTGCGCCGCGTGAAGGCTGGCACATACTCGCAGCCGCTCGCAGAGCCAGCCGAGACTTCACCGAGCATACTCCAAGCAGCGGGAAAGAGCACGCTGGCTTGCACCTCGCGAGCCGTATCGTGTACAACCGTTGCCCATGAATTTCTTGCGGTGGCGAGCGACGTGAAAGCACTCGGGAGATTTCGTTCATGACGACGGGCTACAACCAGATCGCGGGTCAGAGCGCGGGGCGACTGGCGGCGTTGAGTGACGGGGTGTTTGCCGTAGCGATGACGCTGTTGGTACTCGATCTGCGTGCTCCTGCTGCCGAGGTCATCCACAGTGAGCGCGACCTGTGGCACGCGCTGCTTCCGCTGGCGCCGAGACTGCTCATGTACATGATGAGCTTCATGACCCTGGGCATCTTCTGGGTTGGCCAGCAGACGCAACTCAATCACCTGCAGCGCTCCAGCCGTAGCCTGACCTGGATCCATCTGACGTTCTTGTTTGTGGTCACCGTCACGCCCTTTTCTACGGCGCTGCTGGCCGAGCACATTCAATACCGCACGGCCCTCCTCCTTTACTGGTTCAACATATTTCTGTTGGGCGCGACGCTGTATTGGAGTTGGGTGTGCGCCGACGGCAGCGGGCTGGTCAGAAACGAGATGCTGCCGCATGTGTCTGACGCGATTCGGCGGCGCATTGTGATCGCGCAGTCGCTCTATGCGTTTGGGGCTTTGCTGTGCGTGATCAATCCGTATTGGAGCATCGGGTTCATCGTGCTAGTGCAGTTGAATTACGTGATCGCCCTTCGATTCGGGAAACGCGAATCGGAGTAGCCGCAGCGATTCATCCCACGTTCGCGCGTTCCGTCCTGCTGCACTTTCGCAAGTCCGGAGTTGGAGTTATGCTGCCGTAGCGCCCATTCTTACAACTGCGCCAAGCGCTGTCCCCCGCGCGAAGGGCCCAGCCGATGGGCAAACGATTTCGGAGATCATCAACTCATGACATATTTCACGCATGCAGGGCGCGCAATCGCGTGCCTGCTGATAATGATGGCAGCCATGTTACATGCCCAGCCCCAGACAACTCCTTACGGTCCGCACGTGTGGGACAAGCCGGTCGACCCGGCGGTTTTCGAAAAGCGCATCAACGAGCAATTGGAATTGGCGCAGAGATCGGTGGACCAGTTGCTGGCAGTTAAGGGCGCGCGCACCATCCAGAACACGCTGGAACCCTACGATCAAGCGGTTGAAGCCCTGGATACTGGCGCTTACCAGTCCTATGCCATGCAGATCGTGAATCCCGACGCTGCCATTCGCGACCGCGCGCAGGCAATGCTGCAGAAAGTGAGCGCAGCGGCGACCACGCTGGCCTTGAACCAGTCTCTCTATCATGCGCTGGCGGCGCTCGACGTCTCGAAGGCTGACTCTGCCACCCAGTATTACGTGAAACGCACGTTGCTGGAGTTCCGCCTCGCGGGCGTTGATAAAGACGATGCCACGCGCGCTCGCATCAAGACCCTGAACGATGAAATCACCAAGTACGCCTCGCAGTTCCAACGCAACCTAGCGGAGTCTCAGATCAAAGTCGTGGTCAAAGATCCCAAGGAACTCGAGGGACTTCCCGAGGACTTTATTAAGGCGCACAAGCCGGGAGCTGACCGCACCATCACGCTGACCAGCGATTCGCCCGACGTCACGCCGGTGCTGAAGTTCTGCAAGAACGCGGACCTGCGCAAGCGCGTTTTCCTCGCTTACAACAACCGCGCCTATCCGCTGAACATCGCGGTACTCGCCGATCTCCTCAAGAAGCGCGAGGAGTTGGCGAACCTGCTGGGCTACAAGCACTGGGCCGACATGAACGCGGCCGACAAGATGGCCGAGAACTCGCAAAACATCGCCAAGTTCATCGGCGAGATCGATGCCGCCTCAAAGACTGCGGCCGAGCGCGAATACAAGATGTTGCTGGCCAGCGCGCAAAAGCAGGACCCCTCGTTGCAACAGATTGGCCTGCAGGACCGCAGCTATTACTTCGAGCAACTTCGTCGCAGCGAGTTCGACTTCAACTCACAGGCCGCGCGACCGTATTTCCCCTACGATCGCGTGCAAGCTGGAATCCTCGAGGTCGCGTCTAAGCTCTTCCACGTTACGTTCAAACCGGTCCCGGACGCGCCGGTGTGGGACCCGTCGGTCGCCACATTTGATGTCTTTGAAGGCGACAAGCAGCTGGGACGCATTTATCTCGACATGCATCCTCGTCCGGGCAAGGACCAGTGGTTCAGCTCGAACCAGCTTCTCGATGGCAAAAAGGGCAAGCAGCTGCCCGAGGCAGCGCTGGTCTGTAATTTCTCCGGCGGCAAGCCAGGTGAGCCGGGACTGATGGAGTACAGCGAGGTCACCACCTTCTTCCACGAGTTTGGCCACCTGATGCACTGGATCTTCCAGGGCCAACAGCAGTGGGCCGGTTACGGGAACAACCTGGAGAGCGACTTCGTTGAAGCTCCATCGCAAATGCTGGAAGAGTGGATGCACGACCCCAAGGTGCTGGCGACGTTCGCGCGTAACTACCAGACCAACGAACCGATTCCCGCCGAACTGGTGGCTCGCGCCAATCGCGCGGACGCTTTCGGCCGCGGCCTCTGGGCGCGCTTTCAACTGGTGTACACCAGCGTCTCGTTCGATCTGCACAACATGCCTCCGCAGCAGGCCAACATCGAAACAGTGTTCCCGCAGAACATCAAGCGCTTCGTGCCCTTCAAGCCTGTCGAGGGCGACAACCAGATCGCTTCGTTCACTCACCTGACGGGTTACTCGTCGGCGTATTACACGTACCTGTGGGACAAGGTGATTGCCGAGGATTTCTTCAGCCAATTCAATCGCAATGACCTGCTGGCGCCTGAGGTGGCACTGCGCTACCGTTCGACCGTGCTGGACAAAACAGGCTCGATGCCGGCCAACGACCTGGTGAAGAGTTTCCTGGGACGTCCGCAGGCGCTCGACGCCTTCAAGGGTTGGATGAACCAGGAGTTTCAGGGCCTGCCCGCCAGTGGGCAGCCTTCAGGTAAATAGTTGCGATAGTTCGCAATCAACAATAGACGAAAAGAAGCCGGGATTTTGGCCCCGGCTTTGTGGAAGTAATCAAGAGGGTTGATGGTGCGGAACTCCCCGCTCGACACTGAGCGGGGATTTTTGTTGCGGCTCAAACGGTGCGCTTCGCCTTGCGCCAACCATAGCCGAGCAGGCTCATCAATCCAGTCCCCAGCAAGGTGAACGAGCCCGGCTCGGGAACAGATGAGATGGCGCCAAACAGACCGTGGTCTTCCACCATGTCAGGACCGGGGATGCCGGCGCCGAAATACAGAGTGTTCGTGAATCCCCCGTTGCCGCCATTTCCGAACGTAATGCCCCACAAGCCCTGATTGACGATGGGATTACCGTTGGGGTCATCCAACTGGGCGAGCCAGCTTCCGGTCGTGGGGTTAAACACATTGATCGTTCCGTCGCCGAAGTTTCCTACCAGCAAGTCGCCGCCGAATTTTCCGAAGCCCGTGGGAGCCCAGGCCATTCCCCATGGCGAATTCAGTGCGCCCATGGAAATCAGGCGCTCAACGAGTGTGCCGTTGGTGGTGTAGACGTCGACAAAGCCGTGTCCCGGTCCGGCGACATCATCGTGCTTCTGGGCATCTTGCAAGGCGTAAGTCACATACAGCAACCCGCCCGACGCCTGGATGCCGAACGGCGCGTAACCAGCGGGTAGGTTTGGATCGGTGAACGATCCGCCCAGCGTTACCTTGTTGAAGTTGGTGTCGAAAACATCAATCGCGTTGTTATGAAAATCGGTTGCGTAGAGATAAGTATTGGAGCCATTGGCAGCGAGTGCCAGCCCTTTGAACACGGCGCTCTGGGTCGAGTCGTCGACTTTGAGCGCTGCGTTCGTGCCTCCGTTCCAGGCGGAGATGGTGCCGTCTTCGGTGGAGAAAATAAAGTGCGCGCCGCCGAAGTTGGCGCTGTTGGGGTTGAAAACCTGACCGTCTGGTGCAGCCGGGCCCGTCTGACTCGCAGGCGGAGGAATCGTCACTACCAGCCCCTGCTTCACACCAGAGCCGTTGTAAAGCGTGGCCAGCCCGGTGCCATTGTCAGCGACCCAGAACGGGCTGTTGGCCGACAGTGCGATCCCCCAAGGATTCACCAGATCGGGGTCAGTATAGGACGCAATATTGGGCAGATCAGAAACGAGGTTGTGCTGGTCGAAGCTGTTGCCGGGCATCGGTGCCGCCGACAGCATTGCTGGAGTTGCGACTACCATGGACGCGGCCAGCGGCAGCATCCACAGACTTTGGGCCCACTTCCTGATACGCATGGAGCGACCTCCTAGATTGATCGTCCTCGCGAATGTAGCTGCCGAGCCAAACTGCGGTTGTCATGGCTGTGTAGAAGAGTTGTCAAGAGAATGTGACGGCGCAGATGCAACGTCATCCAGCGCACGCGCGATGTCACAAATTTGTTAACGCCGCGTTGACCGCCACCATCAACTGATATAGCTCTTGAATCATCGGATCTATTTCCAGGCGATGAAGAGGAACAATGGATAAGGTGCTGGCAATCGAAGACGATCCTGCTGTGCAGCGCGCATTGCGGCGCACGTTCGAAACTGCTGGATTCGACATCACGATTGCTTCCGACGGCACTTCGGCTATGGACGTGTTCCGCGCAACCACGCCGCGGGTGGTAATACTCGACCTGCGCCTCCCCGGCCGCTCGGGGCAAGACCTGTGCCGCGAAATAAAGCGTCAGGCGGCAACTGTCCCGATTCTGGTGTTGAGCGCGGCCAGCGACGTGGTGGACAAAGTGCTGCTCCTCGAACTAGGCGCTGACGACTACGTCACCAAGCCTTTCAGTCCGCGCGAATTGCTGGCCCGCGTGCGCGCTGCCATCCGGCGACTAAACCAGAACCCGGACAAACGCGAGCAGTTCAGTTTCGACGACGTGGAAGTGAATTTCTCGAAGATGGAACTGTCGAAGGCCGGAAGGCTGGTGCCGCTGACTCCGCAGGAGTTCAAGATGCTGCGCTTCTTCCTCAACAACGAAGAGCGTGTGGTGTCGCGCGCCGAGCTATTGAACGAAGTGTGGGGATACAATAGCTACCCCACGACCCGTACAGTGGATACCCACATTCTGCGGCTGCGGCAAAAACTGGAGACCGATCCGGGCGAGCCGGTGCATTTCCGCACGGTCCACGGAACGGGATACAAGTTCGTGCGCTAGCCCACTTTCACAGCGGCGAGGAGAGCAGCCATACGGCTACGGACCAAATTCCTGATTGCGATGCTGCTGACCTCGGCGGGGCTGACGGCTGCGTCGCTGCTCATCGTGCAACGCAACGTCGAAAACCAGGTGCGCCGCAACCTGCGTCTCGATCTCGCCAACTCGGTTGAGACCTTTCGCAACTTTCAAAAAGAGCGGGAAGAGTCGCTGGCTCGCTCGGCCGAACTGATGGCCGACCTGCCTGTGCTCAAGGCTCTGATGACGTCGCGCCACGCTCCCACCATCCAGGACGCTTCTGGCGAATTGTTCCGGCTGTCGGGCGGTGACCTGTTGGCGCTGGTGGACCAGAGCAACCAGGTGGTTGGGTTTCACACCCGCACGCCGGGCATCACGCTGGAACAAGCGCAATCACTTCGCGATCGCAAGACGGCAGTAGATTCCTCGCAGCAGTGGTGGTTTGGCGGCGGACATCTCTACGAAGTGTTTCTCGCTCCGATTTATTTCGGTCCGCAGTCCTCCAACTCGGTGTTGGGCACGGTCGCTATCGGCTACGAGATCAACCAGAACGTCGCGCAGGAACTCGCGCGTGTGGCGGCCGGACGGGTTGCAGTCGTCTGTGCGGATCGGGAGGTGGCCAGCACTATTGGCTCCTCCGAAGTGCAGAAGCTGAGGCAGACCCTCACTGCGGGCAGCGGAGACAACGAACCGGCTGATGTAAAGCTCGGCAGCGAGAGTTTTACGGTCGCCTCGCTGGAACTCAGCCGCGGCGATCCACCCGTCACCATTTATGTCATGAAGTCCTACGACCAGGCCGCGCAGTTCCTCAGCCACCTGCGCCAACTGCTACTCGGTGTTGGATTGGGTGCAGTGCTGCTGGGCAGCCTGCTGGTCTATCTTCTCGCTCGCACGTTCACTCGTCCGCTCGAGCGCTTGGTGGACGGCGTGCGCGCCCTCGAAAAAGGAGACTACGCATTTCCGCTTGAGACAGCGCAGGACGGCGAAGTGGGCGAAGTGACCAAGGCTTTCGCGGGCATGCGCGAGAGCCTGCAACAGGCGCAGCAACGGCTGCTGCACTCCGAACGGTTGGCAACCATCGGCACCATGGCCAGCTCCATTTCTCACGACTTGCGTCATCCGCTGACCGCGGTGCTGGCGAATGCGGAATTCCTGGCCGAGCCCGACCTCCCGGCGCGGCAACGCGAAGAGTTGTATCTGGAAATCCGCGTCGCCGTGCATCGTCTGACCGACCTGATCGATTCCCTGCTCGAACTTTCGCGCCCCGCGGCCGCGCTGAGTTTGACCGAGACGGCAGTCGAACATTCGGCGAGCCGCGCCATCGAGTTGATCCGCGCTCATCCCGAGTTCCAGAAGGTCACCGTTGGAATCGCTTCCAGCGGTGTGCACTATGCGATGTGCGATCCCAGAAAAATGGAACGCGTGTTTTACAACCTGCTGCTCAACTCGTGTCAGTCGGTGCAAGCTCGCGGCGGTCACGTTTCGGTTACCGTGCAGAACAGCAGCAATCAGCTTGCCGTCCGCGTCATCGACGATGGTCCCGGCCTTGACGCTTCCATCCGCGACAAGGTTTTTCATCCCTTCGTCAGCCATGGGAAAGAAAACGGCACGGGGCTGGGGCTGACCATCGCACAGAAAATCGTTCAGGACCACTCCGGCCAGTTGCAGGTAGAACAGTCAACGCCAGGCTGCACGGTAATGCTCATGACCCTGCCGAGTCTAGCTGCAGTCACAGCGGCTGCCGCCCACGTAAATTCAGATCGAGGCCCCTAAACTCCGTGCCCAGAGGTGCGAAATGAAATTTCGTCGAGGACCGCGATTTCCGCAGGTGGCGCAAGTCAGCGCGATCGCGCTGTTACTGGCAGCCAGCTCAGTCGCGCAAGATGCCAAACCCGATGCTGCGCCGAACTCAGGAAACTTGAATGCATCGATGAACGAGTTGCAGTCTGAGGTCCACGACTTGAAGGACCTGGTGCAGCAACTGGCGCAGGAGACTCGCGCCAGCCGCGCCGAAATCACTCGCCTGCGGCAGGAGTTGGAATCGGAGCGCGCGGCACAGTCCACTTCCACCACAGAGTTTTCGCCCCTGGTCGACGAGCGCATCGGCCACCTCGAAGAAGACCAGCAACTCCTCACCGGGAAAGTGGACGAGCAGTACCAAACCAAACTCGAGAGCGCATCGAAGTATCGCATCCGCTTCTCCGGCATTGCGCTCTTTAATCTGTTCAGCAACCAGGGCACGGTCGACAACATTGACGTCCCCACCCTGGCATACAAGCAGACCTATGGGTCGTCATCGGGATCGTTTGGCGGCACACTGCGGCAATCGATTTTCGGCTTCGAGGTGTTTGGGCCCGAACTCATGGGCGCAAAGACCAGCGGTAGCTTGAACTTCGATGCCGGCGGAGGCTTCCCCGACATTTCCAACGGCGTGAACTCCAGCCTGGTTCGCCTGCGCACCGCAACCCTGCGGCTCGACTGGAAAGACACCGACGTCGTGGTCGGACAGGACCAGCTCTTTTTTCAGCCCAACTCGCCAACTTCGTTTGCCTCTCTCATCGTGCCTGCGCTGTCGTACGCAGGGAATTTGTGGGCCTGGACTCCGCAAGTCCACGTCGATCATCGGTTCGTATTGAGCGAGAAATCCACCTTGACCCTGCAGGGCGGCATTCTCGATTCGCTTACCGGCGAGCCTCCGTATTATTCGTACACTTGGTATCGGGCGCCTCAGGCGGGTGAAGCCGCGCGGCAGCCAGCTTATGCGGCGCGCATTTCGTATACGCATCCGCTGTTCGGTCACCCGTTCACCGTCGGCGCCGCCGGTTACTACAGCCGCGAAAACTGGGGCTATGGCCGCGACATAAACGGTTACGCCGCGCTGGCCGATTGGAGCCTTCCGCTGAGCCAGAAGTTCCTGTTGAGCGGATCGTTTTACCGCGGCCAGGCCATTGGCGGATTGGGCGGCGGCATCGGACGAAGCGTGTTATACGACGGCCCGCTGAACGATCCCACTACCAGCGTGATCCCGCTCAACACCGTCGGCGGCTGGGCACAATTGAAGTACCGCGCGAATGCCAAGCTTGAGTTCAACGTGGCGTTCGGACAGGACAACCCTTTCGCCTCGGACGTAGGCGCATTCGACGACGCTCAGAGTTACGGCGATCCCACGCTCACCCGCAACCAGGCCGTCTTCGGCAACGTGATTTACCGGCCGCGCTCTGACGTGCTCTTCTCTCTCGAGTATCGCCGCCTGAAAACGTTCAACATTTACGACACCAACGCATCAGCCGGGCAAGTGAACCTGAGCATGGGAATTCTGTTCTAAGGAGCACTGTGGCTGCACGCACAAAATTCGTTGCGCTGATCATCGTCACGCTGTGTGCGCTGACCGCGCACTCCGCAGCGCAAGGCGTTACGGTTACCGGACGTCTAGTCGCCTACGGCGCAGCCAACCCTGCAACTGGGGTTTCCGCCGTGGTGTGGCTCATGCCCGTCGGCCTGCCGCCCGGAGATCCTTCTGACGTGAAGCCGTTGCACAGTGTGCTTCGCCAGAAGAACAAGACCTTCGAGCCGCACCTGCTCGTGGTGACTAAAGGTTCGACGGTAGATTTTCCCAACCTCGATCCCTGGTTCCACAACGTGTTTTCGTTGTTCAATGGCAAGAAGTTCGATCTCGGACTCTACGAAGCCGGCACCACACGCACCGTCCACTTCGACCGCGAGGGAGTCTCGTACATCTTCTGCAACATTCATCCTGAAATGAGCGCGGTCGTGGTCGTCGTCGCCAGTTCGTATTACTCCGTGGCCGCGAAGACCGGTGAGTTCTCGATTGCCGACGTTCCGCCCGGCCGCTACATGCTCCATGTGTGGAGTGAAAACTCCCTGCCCGAAACGCTCGCCGCCATGACCCGTGAAGTAGAGATCGGTGGGACTACTAAATTGTTGGGAACGCTGCGCGTGCGCGAGACCGACGCGGCCAAGGCGCAACACAAAAACAAGTACGGCCAGGATTACGAACCGCCGTCGCCCAACAGTCCGGTGTACACCCAGCCCTAGCCGAATGGACCTTTTCTCTTTGTCATTGCTCGCGGACCTCAGTCCATAGAGACTATGCTTTCCTATGGCACCTTTTTGCCCAACGTTTCCCTGGCAAACAGTGCTAATGTGGGGTATCCTCGACCATTAATCGGTGACGTGTGTCATAGCATAGTAGTGCTTCCGTTTTCGATAATGGCTGTGCCGGGAAGTCGCCATTTTGCAAGGAGGCTCTGTGAAACCTCGCGATTTTCTACTAATTGTTATCCTCTTGACTCTGGCCACCTTCGCCTTCGGACAGAGCTATCATCCCCCTACTGACGTGTTGGGAGCTCACCTCAACTATGATCGTGGCTGCGCCGCCTGCCATGCTCCGCATAGCGGCGCTCGCGGCAACGGCATCTCCACCACTGACACCACCACCGGCAACTACGCCCTCTGGGGTCAGGACATCGCTCAGCTGGAGGGTAAAACCATCATCACCGGCGAGGACGATCGCGGTGGCACATACGTGGAAGTGCTGCCTGCTTCGTTCAGCGCGGGCACGCCCGATGTGGGCGGCATCCTGACCTGCCTCAGCTGCCACGATGGCAACTGGGCCAAGGGTGCGATGATGCAGAACAAGATCTACGAGACCGTACCCAGCACCTATGCCTCGAACAACATTCCGACCCTGCTCGGAAACGACAACGACGGCATGGGGGACTACCTCAACGATCACCCGGTGGGATTGAACGCCGTAATTCAGTGCGGCGGAAGTTACAACTGGGATTGCGTCGTTGTCAACGGCGCGATTACCTATCCCTCGGGCACGAAGATGTACCAGTTCGTTCAGAACTACGGGTTCTTCGTCACTCCGGCTGCCTACAACGGCAACCCGATTGTTCTGTGCACCACTTGCCACAATCAGCACTTGATGAACGTGGTAAAGGTCACCACCGGTGCGAAAAGCGGTCTGCCGACTGGGTATTACCAGACCATGTTCTTCATCCGCGGACCCTACAACCCGGGCAGTACCACCGCCGGATCCAACCAGACGGCGCAGTTCTGCCGTCAGTGCCATGGGGGCGAAGCCAACGAAATGAACAACGACACTGCCATAACAGTGTTCTAAGCCGAATCTGGCCTCGGTTGAAAAGGAAAGCTGCCCCTTCACTGCCGTGAGCAGTAGAGGGGCGTTTTTTGACTGAAAGGATTTTCGCGCTAGAACTGTGTGGATTCCACGATGGACATGTCGTTGAGACGGGGATCGAGTTCCGCCCGTCCGCACGCCAGATTATTTCCTTGCGCGTCGAACTTGCAGCCATACAATCCGGGCAACGGAGCCTGGCACTGGTTCTGCGCCAGGTCGACTACCCACCATCCCGACCCCTGCGTCTTGCTCAGGATGTTCTTCTTTCCGTAGATACCAACCAGTATGTCGGCATCCGTTGTCTTGCCATGAGTGCAGCGCAGGTTCGTGTGCGCGAAGACATAGAAAATCTTCGACGACCCGTCCCATAGCATGTCGGTATTCACCACCAAGCCCGCTCCGCTCAAATCGGCCGGCTCGCTCCAGAACATATTCTTCGGATCGCCGGTATCGATCGACGTTTTTCCGTGTCCAATGACGGCCTGCTTGGATTGCTTGGTCGCGCCCGGTCCCGGCGTCGCAGACAGGTACCTCTTCTGCACATCGGGACTGACCTGAAAGATGACGGGGCCACTGGCCTGGCCGGCCGCCGCAGCCGCGCACGCCAGCATTCCGAGAAGCAGCGAAAAAAAAGTAAGCGTTCGATTCATCACAAGTCGTCCATCCTTAACCTAAAAAACATATCATTTGCTCTGGATTCCCATCTCGCGGCCCAGGCGGACCTGGTCAGTACGAAAGTCGGAAAGCGCTTTTTCCAGGTTCGCGGCCGCGCTGGTCAGCCGTTTAGGCACGATCTTGCCCGGCTCCATGAGTTGCGCTACCGTGTTTGAATCTTTCGCCACAAAAGAATAGGACTTCCGCACGCGTTTGGTCAGCGGTTTCAGCTCGTTCATCTGCAACTTGCTGAACGTCGCCAGGAAGCGCCGGTTGTAATGATCGACATCGTCGAGAGCGTCACGCAACTGCAGCGATTTGGCGTTCATCGTGGGGATGCTGTTCACCGTCGCACCGAGCGTTTGCAGTTCGCGCGACTGTTCCAGCGCCTCGTCGGTGCTGTCGAGGATGGAGTGGAAATAATCCAACTGGTCGGGCCTGGCCTGGATGGCGACCGCGCGCGTCAGCGTCGTCAGCGCGGGATCGGCGGCGCCATCGGGCGCGGCTTCCGGCTGATTGGTGGTGTGTGGCCGGTGGGACTGCTGTCCCCATGCGGTGATCGAGATGACCAGAAATGCGACGGCAACGGCCGTGCGCGTGCAGCGCAACACGGGCTTCCTTATGCGAACGACGATCAAGATGATGGTAGCAGCCTGCGACCCGTAATATCTGTGCGGACGTCCACCGCTTAAATATCGCCCTTCTTCGCAAGCGCTGTAATCCGGTCGGAAGCGCGGAACGCCAGCGCCTGGATGGTCTCCGTCGGCTGGCCGCGGCCGCTGGTAACGAAGCTCGATCCGTCGCACAGAAACAGGTTTTCTACATCGTGGGTGCGATGGTCAGAGTTAATCACCGAGCTCTTCGGATCGTTGCCCATGCGGCAGGTGCCAAGCAGGTGGACGGCGTTCGTGTTCTCCGTTACCGGGAAGGCCCAATGGGTCTGCGCGCCCGCAGCTTCGAGGATTTCCATTCCGCGATCCAGTTGGTACTGAGCGAATTTGAGATCGTCAGGATGGTCTTTGTAGGTCACCCGCATGGCCGGAAGTCCCCAGGCATCTTTCAGGGTTTCGTCCAGCGTGATGCTGTTGTCGGCGAGCGGTAGCGACGTGCCGTGTCCCATCACCATCATGGTGCGATTGAAATTCTTCTGCAACGCCTTTTTGTATTCGCTGCCCCACTGTGGTGTGTCGGGAGAAATCCCGGCCAGGGCAAACGAAATCGGTTCCCACAGGAAACGCGCGCTAAGACCACCGCCGCCGTAAAAGCCCAGCTTGGGATCGACCTCATAAAAGTCCTGCACGATGCGCGTGACCTCGATGCTCTTATACTCGTTCAGCTCGTGCTCAAACGTTCCCTGGGCAATGGTGTCGGTGTTGAACATCAGGTATTTGCCCACGATGCCGCTCGAGTTCGCCAGGCCGTCGGGGAAACGGTTCGATTTCGACATCAACAGCAGGCGTGGAGTCTCGGATCCATTGGCGGCGACGATGACCGCCTTCGCCTGTTGCAGGTTTTCCTTGCCGCTGTGGTCGAAATAGATCGCCCCAACGGCACGCCCCTTTGCATCGATCTCGATCTTGCGGACGTAACTGTGCGGCCTGATCTCACACCGCCCCGTCGCCACGGCCTGTGGAATCATGCTGGGCAGCGGGCTCGACTTGGCACCCATCTCGCAGCCGAAGCCCATGCAGAAGCCGCAGTGGGCGCAGGGCAGGCGTCCCTGATAAGCCTGCGAGATTACCGCGACCGGAGCCGGAAACGGATGGCAACCGAGCTTGCGCGCGCCCTGCTCGAATAGCACACCGCTCGACTTCACTGGCATCGGCGGCAACGGATACGGCTTCGAGCGCGGCGGATCAAACGGGCTCACACCCGCCTGTCCCGATACGCCCAGGTCCCACTCCGCCTTGGTGTAGTACGGCTCCAGGTCGGCGTACGTGATAGGCCAGTCAGTAAAGCCAGTCCCGGCAATTGTGCCTTTCTTGCTGGCCTCGATGAAATCAATCTCATGGAAGCGCCAGTAGTTCGCGGTGAAATGCACCGCACCACCGCCAACCAGCCGGCCATACATCAGCGCCGGCTGCTTCACCGCTTTGTCCTGCGGCGTCTTGCGAAACGTCATCGGTTGCTTCTGCGGACTGTTGGTCAGAAGCGACTGCGCCTGCACGCGGTATTCGTCATGAGTGAACTGACTGCGATCCAGCCACGGTCCTTGCTCCAGTGCGACCACACTGAAACCGTTGCGCGAGAGTTCGCGCGCCAGCACGCTGCCCGACGCTCCGCACCCCACAATGACAAAGTCCACCTGGTCGGTCAGTTTGTATTTTGATTGCGAGGGCGCGGCGCTCACGACTTCTCCTTCGCAGCCTGCGCGTCGTAGTAGCCGAAGGGAGGAGCGTAATAGAAATTGTCGCTGAACCCAATGAGCTTCCAGCCGATTTCGTCTTTGTTTCCTCCGTCGGCAGGATCGCCCAAGAATCCCACGAGTGTGTAGTACTTCAGCGTGCCGAAGTCGTTGGACTTCTCGATTGCCTTCATTGCCTCAACCTGCTGCGCGGAACTCAGGGCCGCGAATGACACCGCTTGCGGTGCGGTCTTCTTTGCCTGCTCATTGAGCGCCTTTAAGGCGTTGGCGAAATCCTGCTGGTTCTGCGGCTCGATCTCGCTCAGCGCAAAATCCACGAAGCGCACCACGTTGGCTTCCTTCGCTCCTGGAGTGTCGTCGGTCGGGAAAATCTGCGACGCAAACGCTTCGTAGTCCTCCGCCTGCTGTGCTGTGAAGAAGTGGAACGGCTGACCATCGAGGTTGCGCGGTGCGGTCTTGGCGTGCTGATGCGCCTGCGCGATCACCTCGGGCGTGAGCCCGGTGAGATACAACAGTCCCAGCGATGCCGCGGCCTGGGCCAGAAATGTGCGGCGCGTCTCGTCCAATGCTTGTCTCCTCGTATTATTTGGTTGGACGCCGCTCCACAGCCTGCTATAGGAGCCTGTGTTTGCGGCGGTTGTGAAGGGGTACGGCTTCAGCGGGGCCGCACCCAGTCCCTATCCTCGTCATCCCGAGCGGAGTTTACTCCACGAGGGATCTACTGTTCGCTAGTGCATCAGGTGCGCTTCGTGCTTGCGCACCGCGATCACTTCAATTTCCACCAGCGCTCCCGGAGCTGCCAGCGCAGCTACCTGCACCGCGCTGCGCGCCGGCTTGTTGGGCTGCTGCTTGGTTGCGAAGAACTGCCTGTACGCCGCCATCATCCCGGCGAAATCCATCTTGCCCCCGGTCGCGGGATCGCCCACCAGGAACACATGCATCATTACCACGTCCGCCATCGAGAGCTGCTGCGCGGCCAGTTCGTCTTCGATTTGCTTCAACACCGAGACAGTCTGTGTCTTGGTATCGCCATAGGCTTCGGTGCTGCCCTTGGGCGCGTTGGCGTTCGCAACTTTCGGAATATGCCCACTCACGTAGATAGTGTCGTACCCCGCGGGCACAATCACGGCCGCTGAGATCGGGAAGTCCGAATTCGCCGGCGGAACGCGCTCCACCTTCTCACTCGCCGGCACTTGCGCCAATAGCACCGTGCATCCCAGAGTCACAATCGCAACCAGCGAAGACAAAAACCGCAGCTCAGTTCTCTGCATTGTCGCTCTCACCCCGGCATCAAAGTTGAAGACTGACATCTTAGCTTGCAACCATTGCAGAGCGCCACCTATCCTTATCTTGTCAACACATTCAGTTGACGGGGTAAGCTACATATCCCGGAAAAAGTGTCCCACCCCTAACGAGTATGAACCTGGCGGAAACTATCGATTAGAAGGAAGACTGATCGGGAAGCGGACGTGTAGAAGCAAAGTCTGTGATTGGCATCACGGCGCTTTCCGTCCTCATCGCCTAGTCAACCCTGATGGAGCATCACGCGTGAATGATGCCATCGCCATCCCGCTCGCCTTAGGCAGCTTCTTCACATGTCGAACGGCGTCGACCTACGGGCCTTGAGATACCCACTTAACGTCAACCGTGTCTCCGGTGATGGTGACCGTCGCCAACGCAGGAAAGCCCGCCTTGGAATAGATTGTGTCCACTTGGGCGTATTGCAAGCCAAATTCGTGGTTTTTCGTCGAGCCTACGCACTTTTCGAACTTGACGGAATGGAAGTCGGCCAGGTACGTTCCGTTTCCCTCAATCACCCACTCGGCGCTCGTCCCATCGTTGGAAGCGTGCTTGTGTTTCATCTTCAGACTGGTGGCGAGTTTGGTGTTGTAGTTGAAGAATGAAACAAAAGCATGACGCGGAACGACTAGCGTCATAACCAAGACCGATACGCGATCGCCTTGGGATATGGGAAAGTTATTGATCAGAACGGCATGAGGAAAGTATGGGAACCACTGTTCCCAGGCGCTGTATTTGACTTGTGTCCATCATTCGTCGCCTGCGTGCCAGCCTGTACCACCGGGGAGCTGCCGTTAAAACCGTCACCTCCCATGCCAACCCAGAAACCGACCGCAAACCCTCCCGGATCAACCTTTGGAGGCGTGACCGTCGGCGTTATCCATTGGCCAAAGACAGCCGTGGCTACCTCGGTGGGAGCATACCCCAAGGAGCTTACGTTCACTTGGCCACCTGCCCAGCCTTTTACGCCGAACGTCGATTCCGACCCGCCCAGCGGCTCCCGGTGGACCGATGAGCGATCGACCTCAAGTTCAGCCTAGTGTGATGTCCCTACTAATTCTTTACAACGTCGTACTTTGTCGAGAATGACGTCAGCAGAGGCTCGCCAGGTGAATGCGTGGGGATTCTCGTTCCACTGGGCGAGCCATTGATAGATGGCCGCCTCTAATTCTTGGACACTGCGGAAGGTGCCACGGCGGATCATGCGCTCGGTGATGAGTCCAAACCAGCGCTCCACCTGATTGAGCCAGGAACTGCTGGTGGGAGTGAAGTGAAAGTGGAAGCGCTGGCGCTTCTTGGGCTTCAGCCAGGCCTGCACCTCGGCGCTCTTGTGGGTGCTGTAGTTGTCCAAAATGAGGTGAACCTCGACATCCGCAGGAACTTCCTTTTCCAGTTGCCGGAGGAAGCGGAGAAACTCCTTGCCGCGATGGCGCGGCAGGCAGTTGCCCATGACTTTTCCATTCAGGATGTTGAAGGCGGCAAATAGTGTGGTAGTGCCGTATCGCTTGTAGTCGTGAGTTTGCCGTTCTGGCAAGCCTGGGCGTAAGGGCAGGATGGGAGCGGTTCGATCCAAGGCTTGAATTTGACTCTTCTCATCGACACACAAGACCAAGGCTCGATCGGGCGGATTCAGATAGAGTCCGACCACGTCGCGCACCTTCTCCTCGAAGTGGGGATCGTTGGATAGCTTAAACTTCTCCACCCGGTGGGGTTGCACATCATGCCGTTGCCATACGCGATGCACCATGGCGCGCGAGACTCCCAATTGGCGGGCCAACAGACGCACGCTCCAGTGGGTGCCATCCGGCGGTCGAGTTTTCAGCGTGGTGTCCAGAATCTTCTGTTCCAACTCCGGGGTCAGGGTGGGCCGCGACCGCTTACGCTTCGCCGGCCGGCAGATCGACTCAACTCCGTGTTGGGCAAAGGCGGCCCGTGTGGCCAGGACGGTGGGCCGCGAGAGCTCGGTTTGCCGGGCAATGGAGTAGTTCGAGACGCCTTGGCTGGCCAGCAGGATCACCCGACACTTGCGAGCGATCTTTTGCGGGGTAGAACCGGCGCGCGCCAACGCCTCTAATTGCTGTTTCTGAGCTTCGTTCAGGGCCAAGCCAGCAGCTGTATCGAACATGCCCGATTGAAGCACGATCCCGCGATATTGTCAACTATTATATGAGACGGGACACTAGATCATCGTATGTGGAAGCGCGAGAGTCTCATGCCAAAGCTTGCTCAGCTGCGGCTCTTTGTCGGGATCGGGACGATGCGGATATCCGTATTTCTCTAAGAGATCGTCAGTTGCAGTGAGCGGATTGAAGCCCGGAGGCGGCGGCTCAAAGGTCATTACGTTGCTCAGAATCTCGGCGTCGGACATTTCGTTTTCCACGTTCGCTTCCTCCTTTTCGTATGCCTTAGCGATAAGGTTCACACAGAAATCAGGTGCTGAATCGTATCGGACTCGTTGATTTTTACACCTGTACTGCGACGGGTTCCAGCGAGAATCCGTAACTGAAGCAATCAGGCCATCACACGTGACCCGAATCGATCTCGCCGCCTCGTGGCCAGCAGCGGGGCTCGCATTGGCATTGTCTGGGCTCTGGTCCCGAGCCCTGTGCCACGCCAAAGAACCTAATGATGCGCTGGAATCCCCGAAAGGGTATATAGTGTCGGGCTGTTGGGAGTTAAAACGGAAATCCCAACTAATACCAAATAGTAGACGGCAGGCGGGAAATTGTGACGCCGCAGAATCAGCAAAATTAAGCGCCGCGCGCACTGGCTGGCCAAGGTGCGGGAATCGGCCAACAAGAGCCTTCCACGCAAGATCGTCCGGCGTGGGCCAGCGCGTGCGGGTTTTCACCGTGCGGGAGGAGCAAAATCCCATGCATCTCAGTCTGATTCAACGCGCAGTCATAGTCGCGCTCGGCGGTTTTGTCGCCTGGAGTACTGCAACAACAGCCCAAGCTCAGCAGATCCAGACAGTTTTCGTCATTTCGATGGAAAATCACAATTTGACCCAGCCCGTCCCGCTTTCAAATCCACAGCAAATTATGGGGAACGTGGCTGCGCCGTTCCTCAACAGCCTCATGACCGTGGGCAACCCCAACGCTTTGCAGACTTCCTTCGCGACAAACTACCAGAATGTAGGGGCGGGTATCCATCCTTCGGCGCCGAATTACATCTGGTCACAAGGAGGCTCAAACTTCGGGGTTCTCAACGATAACGATCCGTACGGTACCGGTGGCTCTGTGCAGTCCACTTCTCAGAACCTGAGCAACTACCTCCAGACCGCAGGCATCACGTGGAAGGCCTATGAGGAGGACACTGATATCAACGTTACCAACAACACGGTGTTACCGAGTAACCAGTGGACGGTGCCTCTCACAAGCACGTCGGGAACCTTCGCCAGCGGGACAAACGCCTACAACGGAAGCAATCAGTACAACTATGACGTGAACCACGATCCGATGGTTTATTTCACCGACACCGACGGCGGCAACAACTCAACTTCTAGTAACCCCCTCGCGCATAATTACGCGCCCCTGCAGCAACTCCAGACGGACCTGGCCAACGGCACCGTGGCGCAGTACAACTGGATCACGCCAGATATCTACAACACAGCTCACAGCTCTCTTCCCAGCGGTTTCACTTATCACGGAACGCATTACACGGGCGACCAGGCGGCGGTCGCGCAGGGCGATAACTTCCTGTCGATTATTGTCCCTCAGATCGAAGCCTCGGCGGCTTACCAAAACAATGGCGTGATTATTATCTGGTTCGACGAAACAGAAGGCGGCGACACGCCCGCCTACACCCTTCCGGAAATCATTATCTCGCCCCTCGCCCAAGGCAACGCATACAGCGACAACCTGCTCTATACGCATTCTTCAGACCTTGTAACAACCGAGGAGATTTTCGGTGTCGGACCGTGTATTAGAGCCGCGTGCAGCGCATACGATTTGGCGCATCTGTTCCAGCCCGGAGCCATCGGCTCGGGCCCCACTCTGACCTCCATCAGCCCGTCAACTGGATCTCAGGGTTCCTCCGTCCCAGTGACTCTTACGGGAACTGCTTTCTCGGTTCCCCTGACCGTCAACGCCAGCGGATCTGGCATTACGATGTCGAACGTCTCCGTTGTCAGCAGTACGCAGGCCACGGCGACGTTCAACATTGCCACAACTGCCCCGGTCGGACCACAGAACATCTCGGTAACGACGACGGGGCGCACAAGCGGCATTGTTTCCTTCGATGTCACAGCGACGGTGAGCGCCCCCACGTTAACCTCCGTTACGCCGAATAGCGGCGTGCAGGGTACTGCAGTGAACGTGACCCTGACGGGCACGAACTTCATCGCCGGAGCAACCGTGGGAGCCACCGGCAGCGGCATTACCGTCAGCAATGTGACGGTGGCCAGCAGCACTCAGATCACTGCGACTCTCACCCTTGCAGCGAATGCAACTTTGGGCCCCTCCAGTATTTCCGTCACCACCAGCGCCGGAGTCAGCAATACCGTTCCCTTTACCGTCAACGCCCCCGTCCCCACCCTGACCTCCGTTACGCCGAATAGCGGCACGCAAGGAACGGCGGTAAACGTGACCCTGGCCGGTTCAGGCTTTATCGCTGGAGCAACCGTGGGAGTCACCGGCAGTGGGATTACGGTGAGCAATGTGACCGTCGTCAGTGGCACTCAGATCACCGCGACGCTGAATATTGCTGCTAACGCCACAACCGGCGCTCACAATATTTCCATCACGACTACCGGAGGAACTAGCAACACAGTGGCCTTCACGGTGAACAGCGCCAGTGGTCTACCTACGCTGACGTCTATCGCCCCTTCGAGTGGAGCGCAGGGAACGTCGGTCAACGTAACTCTCACGGGGACAAATTTCACCACCGGGTCGCAAGTCAGGCTGCAAGGGGGCGGGCTCACGCAGACCAACATCGTTGTCGTGAGTCCTACGCAAATCACCGCTACCTATAACATTTCCTCGAGCGCGACGATTGGAGCGCACAATACCTGGGTCGTAACGAGCGCCGGCAGCAGCAACATGTTGACCTTTACGGTCACGGCCGCACAAGGCGCCCCCACTCTGACCTCCGTTACGCCGAATAGTGGCGTGCGGGGCAATGCGGTGAACGTTACCCTGGCGGGCACAAACTTTATTGCCGGAGCGACGGTGGGAGCCACCGGCAGCGGCATTACCGTCAGCAATGTGACGGTGGCCAGCAGCACGCAGATCACCGCGACTCTCACTCTTGCGGCGAATGCAACTTTGGGGCCGTCCAGTATTTCCGTCACCACCAGCGCCGGAACCAGCAATACCGTTCCCTTCACCGTCAACGCGGCCGTTCCTACCTTGACTTCGGTTGCGCCGAATAGCGGCACGCAAGGAACGGCGGTAAACGTGACCCTGGCCGGTTCAGGCTTTATCGCTGGAGCAACTGTGGGAGTCACCGGCAGTGGGATTACGGTGAGCAATGTAACCGTCGTCAGTGGCACTCAGATCACCGCGACGCTGAATATTGCCGCCGCCGCCACACCCGGCGCTTACAATATTTCCGTCACGACTACCGGAGGAACCAGCAACACAGTGGCCTTCACGGTGAACAGCGCCAGCGGTCTACCTACGCTGACCTCGGTGACCCCTTCGAGCGGCGCCAGAGGCACATCGGTCAATGTGACGCTCACGGGGACGAATTTCACTCCGGCGTCGCAGGTCAGGCTGCAAGGGGGCGGGCTCACGCAGACCAACATCGTTGTCGTGAGTCCGACGCAAATCACGGCCACCTATAACATCTCCACCAGCACGCTGACCGGACCGCATAATACCTGGGTTGTGACGAGCGCCGGAAGCAGCAACATACTGACGTTCACCGTGAATTGACGGCAGAGACCCTTTCGGCGCTGACTGGCCAGTTTGCCGATGCATTCAAGATCGGCACTACCGATCCCCGCTTACTTGTCGGCGCACCACTGCTGTTGGCAGCGCTGGCCCTGTTCGCCTGCTACGTGCCGGCATGCAGGGCCGCTACAATCGACCCGCTGAAGGCGCTGCGGCAGGACTAGAGCACTCGCCGGACGAGAGCTCTACGCCTGCCTTCCAGGTGGATCGTGGCTAGCCGGAATCAATCGAAATTTCGACATGCGGACCTGTGGCGAGAAGTCGGCCGGTGGAGGGTGATGTGCAATTATCGGTCGAGCGACGGCTACCAGTAGTTGATAGTTGGCGAGAACAGGCGTTAACACATGTAATCACGATTGGCCTTGTACCGGTTCCGTTCATCGGCCGATTCCCTCTCGGGTACGGGGTGGGACACTTTTTCCGGCATATGTAGCTATCCCCCACATTCAGTTGACCCGCTCCCCCACCCGGCCTAACATAACCGCCAATGGCAACTGCGGCCGCCAGCTTGATCGGCCAGACCATCTCCCACTACCGCATTGTTTCGAAACTTGGTGGCGGAGGCATGGGGGCCGTCTACGACGCGGAAGATACGCGGCTGGGCCGCCACGTCGCCCTGAAGTTCATTCCCGAAGAGATGGTCCACGATCGTAAGGTGCTCGACCGTTTCTTTTGGGAAGCGCGTGCCGCCTCCCAGCTTAACCATCCCGGCATCTGCACCATCCACGACATCGAGGACTCCGACGGCCACCCCTTCATCGTCATGGAGCGGCTCGAAGGCGTCAGCCTCAAAGAGCGCATGATGGGAAAACCGATGGATCCGGAAGCCATCCTCGACATCGGTATCGCCGTCTCCGACGCGCTCGCAGCCTGCCACGCAAAGGGCATCATTCATCGCGACATCAAGCCCGCCAACATCTTCATTACCAACAGCGGCCAAGTGAAGATCCTCGACTTCGGCGTCGCCAAGCTCTCTCCCGGAGTTCGCGGCGACATGTCGCTCGACGACCCGCTCACCTTGGCCGGCGACATCTTCGGCACCGCCGTCTACATGTCGCCCGAGCAGGCGCGCGGAGAAGAGCTCGACGCCCGCACTGATCTCTTCTCCTTCGGAGTTGTGCTCTATCAGATGGCGACTGGCCAGAAGCCCTTCGCCGGCGCCAACGCCGTCACCACGCTCGAAGCGGTGATGAACCGCAAGCCGATCTCACCGCTGAAACTCAACCCCCACCTTCCACCGGAACTCGAAGGCATTATCGGCCGTGCCATGGAGAAGGAGCGCGGCAACCGTTATCCCGACGCGCTCGCACTAAAGGGCGACCTGCTCTCTCTAAAGCGCGAGACCGAGCCCGGCATGACGACCTCGGGCAAGCTCCGTCCCGCCTTACCCTATCGCATCGCCACCTCCACGTTTCAAAAAGACAGCAAGCGCCAAACCTACATTCTGATGGGCGTCATTGCCCTGCTCATCACGTTGCTCGTCCCCATGGGAGCGTGGTTCTTCAAGCAGCGCCAGGCGGTGCAAGCCAGGAACACCATCGCGGTGCTGCCACTGCAAAACGTGAACGGCGACGTCAGCGTCGACTTCCTGCGTTACGCGCTGGCCGACGAAATTTCCAACGCGCTCGCCAGTACGCGGACGCTCGACGTTCGCCCTTCCTCGATGACGAGCAAATACACCGCTGCCGACGTCGATCCCCGTAAGGTCGCAAGCGAACTACGCGTCGCTTCCGTGGTAACAGGGCACTTCCTGAAACAGGGCGACAATCTGATGGTGACGCTCGAAGCGATCGACGGGGTGAATGACAAAGTTTTGTGGCAAACCACATTCACCACCCCGGCCGATGACCTTACCAAGCTGCAGTCCACAATGTCATCGCAGGTAGCACAGGGTCTGCTTCCGGCTATCGGTTTGGCCAGCGCACAAGTCGCAGGCGGCACTCATCCGCATGACGCTGCAGCCTACGATCTCTATCTTCACAGCCTGGCACTTTCCCGCGATCCCGGGCCCAACAAGGACGCAATCGTTGTGCTCGAGCGCGCTGTGCAAAATGATCCGAACTACGCTCCCGCATGGGAGGAGCTGGGTTGGCGGTATTACTTCGATTACAGCTACTCCGACGGCGGCGAGGACGCGTTCCAACACGCCACCAACGCATACCAACGAGCTCTGACCCTGGATCCCAATCGCATCTCGGCTGCCGGACAGCTCATTACCAACCGTGTCGAGCGCGGCGAATTGGGCAAGGCGTATGAGGCCGCGCAGGCCCTGTTGAAGCGACGTCCCGACAGTGCCGAAGCGCATTTCGTCCTGGGCTATGTTTATCGCTATGCCGGCATGCTGCCGCAGGCTACTCAGGAATGCGACAAAGCGATGGCCCTCTCTCCCGGGAACTACAAGTTCCGCTCCTGCGCGTGGGCCTTCCTTGATATGGGAAACACCAAGCGCGCCGCCGATTTCATTAAGCTCGACGCCAACTCCGAATGGGCAGCTTACGTGAAACCCTCGCTGCTGTTGCGCGATGGTGAAATCGAAAAAGCCCGCGAGGCTGTGACAAAGATGCCAACCGCCCCGCGCTACCATCGCGACCTTCTCGAGGCCTGCCTCGGCCTGCGACCCCCCGAAGAAGCCGACCAGATCGCGCACGAGGCGGAAACCACGCCTCCCGCCGCGCCCGACTCCGAATTGCTTTACTACGAGGGCGCGCTGTTAGCCGACTGCGGCAAGCGACAGGCCGCATTGCACGTGTTGCAGGCTGCGATCGAGGGAAACTACTGCGCCTATTCGAACCTGCAACTCGATCCCATGCTGCGCAAGGTGCGCACGACACCCGGATTCGACAAGCTGCTCGAAGCCGCGCGCGAATGTCAGGACGCCGCCCACATCACCAGCGAAGCTGCCGGGCCCTAAACGACTTGGATTACGGCCTGTTCTCGCCAGCCCTTACTAGTCCAGCATCCGGTCCGGCACGAGTTGGTGACGGCCCTGAAGAGACTCTCGCCCACCAATTCCGTTACTATGAATTCTGTATTAGGCCCGTTCGCCCTAACTTCTTGGCGTCGTAAAGGACCACTCGGAATGAAACGAAACCTACTATCAGTACTCGCTATAGCGGTTTGCATGATTGCCTCGCTGGCATGGGGCGGCGACACCTCGGTGCTTCGTCCACCCAAAGGCTCGAAAGTCGCCCTCCTGGTATTTGAAGACCTGCAGTGTCCTGACTGCGCTCGCGCGGCACCGCTCCTGCACGAGGCAGCCAAGAAATACAACATCCCGCTGGTGCAATACGACTTCCCGCTACCGATGCACAACTGGTCGTTCGAGGCGGCAGTGAACGCGCGCTATTTCGATTCCCTTGCGAAGCCAGCCCCTGCCACTCAACCCACATCGAAAGCAAAGTCAGGCACCGCCAAGACGGCTGCACCCGCGCCGGTTGACAAGAATCTTGGCGACGAATATCGCCTGTTCATCTTCGCCAACCAGCCGCAGATCACCCCGCAGAACCTGCGGGGCATGACGGAGCGCTTCGCCGCAGACCACCACGTCACGTTGCCCTTTGTCGTCGATCCGTCCGGCGAGCTCGCCGCCAAGGTCAAAGCGGACTACGCCATCGGCCAGCGGGTTGGCATCGATCACACACCAACCATCTATGTGGTGAGCGATACCACACGCGGCAAGCCCTTTGTTGAAGTTGTCGATCGAACCCAGCTCTACCAGTTGATCGACCAGGTCATCAAGGAAGCGGGCCCTGCCGCTCCCGCACCGAAGACCGCTTCGGCTGCTAAGAAACCTGCCACTGCCCAGTAATCCCTCCGGGTTACGTCCAAAAAATGCCCGACGGTCAGGCGGGCTTTACACTTTTGTGGAACTGTATCGTGAGCGCAAAAGAATAACTACTATCAAAGGCCACCCCGTGGTCGCTAGCTAGTCAAATTTGTCGAACCGGTTGGGGCTGACCGAAACTCATATAGCACAGGGGTGTTACTATCGGTTGAACTCGCCACGCCGTCGGGAAGCAGGTTGAGTTGATGAAAAGTAACAGCGAACTCTCTTCGCATGATCGAATTCTGCGCGCCGCCAAGCACCTTTTTGCGCAGAATGGGTACGAAAACACCAGCACGGTCGCGATTGCGCGTGATGCCGGCACCAGCGAATCGCAGTTGATGAAACATTTCGGCAGCAAACAGGGCCTGTTAGTCGCTATCCTGGAGCGCGGTTGGATTAGTATCGGCGAACGGATCGCCAACCTGAACCATTCCCCGTCTCCTTCTGACCGCCTTCTGGCGGTCTTGAAGGCCCTCACCACTGAGTTCGAGAACGATCCGGAATTCAAGGTCTTGGCCGCACTGGAAGCTCGTCGCATACGCAAAGACAGCAACGAAATCGTACTCACCCGCGGATGGCGGCAATATCGCGATCTCCTCGACCGCATTCTGCTCGACATGCGCACCGAAGGGCAGATCCGGCACGACGTCAATCTCGACGCCATGCGCTCAGCGATCGTGGGCATGTCCGAAGGCATGTGGCGCGATCAGGTCGTCGCTGGACGCTCTGAACTGCGTGCCGAGTACAACTTTGACGATGTACAGAAGGTCCTCGAAATTATGGTGCAGGCGTTCCAGGACCCTTTACGGCACGCTAGGGCAAGTTAACTCCGTTTTGACCCGGCGACAAAAAACCCCGCCATTTGTGCGGGGTTTCGCTGGCCGGGCTCAGGCGCTGGACTGTGTGTCGCCGCGTCGGCGTCAGAGCTTTCGCAACACCTCGAACACCTCTTCGGTTTCCGGCTGCCGGTCGATGGGGTGGATCTTCGAGTAGGCCACTCTGCCCTTCTTGTCGATCACAAACACGGCCCGCTCGCTGATGCCCGGGACCGGATCACCCTCACGCAAGATCCCATACTTGCGAGCAGTGTCACCGTGGGGATAGAAGTCGCTGGCGAGCGGCAGACTCAGAATGCCAATTTCTTTTTTTTGCCACGCAATATGGCTGGGGATGGAATCCACGCTGATGCCTACCACTTCCGCGCCATATCCTTCGAACTTCTCCAACTCGGCATTGAACGCCGGTAGTTCGGCCGAGCACACCGGGGTCCAGTCGGCCGGATAGAACACCAGGACGACGTTCTTCTTGCCCCGATAGTCGCTCAACTTCACCCGTTGCTTGATGTTGCCCACCACTGCGGGCAAATCGAAGTCCGGGGCCACATCACCAACATTCAAGGGCGCCATTTCTTTCCTCCATAGCAATAGGCGATTCTAGAGGGGCTGTGCTGGTCTCGCAAGTCGCACACGCCGATTTCACGAGGCTGTAACTTCCCGCGCCGTCGTGGCTCTTACCAAACAGTATTGTCGCGTTCTGCGCGATCGTTCCGTTTGTCTTAAGTTTGCGATGCTACTGTAGTGGCCATGACTCCACCAGAGAAGCGGGATGTGCCAGGTGCATGGAAAACGTACGTCGCCGGCAAGCCCGCTTGGCTAATCCCTTTTCTCGCCCTCGAGTGGCCATTCGACTGGCTCGCCTTCGCCCTCAGCCGCTGGTCATTTCTGGAGGTATTGCAATATCTCGGCAGCTTTTCTGTGCTAGTGGCGGTAATTTTCTATTTCAGCGAAGCTGGCGACCGGATCAAACAGAAACACTATCAGGCGTGGCAGGTTATTAACACCGCGCAGCACATGGGCGGCAGCGGTGGCCGTATCGAAGCCCTCGCCGAACTCAATGCTGATGGCGTACCGCTGGTTGGCGTCGACGTTTCCACGGCCTTTCTGCAAGGTGTACAGCTACACAAGGCTCGATTGCTGCGCGCCAACTTCAGCAATGCCGATGTGCGCAACAGCAACCTCGAGTCGGCTGACCTTTCCTACGCATCGCTGAGTGGAGCGAATTTCCGGCTCAGCAACCTGCAGCATGTTTCGCTGGATTCCGCGGACCTCTCTAGCGGCGATTTTTGCGGAGCACGCTTAAATGGCGCCAACCTTTCTGCCGCCACGCTCGATGAGGCAGACTTGGGCAATGCCGACTTGGGCGCTATCAAGTGGCAACAAATCAAGAGCGTCAAGAAGACCAACCTTGCAGGTGTGAAGAACGCTCCCGAAGGCTTCTTGTCGTGGGCCCTGCGTAACGGTGCCGTGCAGCTCACGTCGAACCCCAATTGCCCCGTGGCCAGCGTCAATCCGTAGCTACCTCGAGCGGAGGCTACGTCAGGAATTTCGGAAACAGCGCTCCCGTCGTTCGGCGGTATTCTTCATACTCCGCGCCGAAGGTGCGCACCATAAACTCTTCTTCCATCCGGCTTTTAATTGTCCACGCCAGCCAGATCAAGACCACCCCCAAGGCGCCACGCACTTTTCCGTTCGCCAGGAACGTGCCTGCCATCGCCAGCAGGATTCCCGTATAGATCGGGTGCCGCACAAACCGATAAGGCCCGCTGCGGATCAGTTCGTGATGCTCCTTGATTGTGGGAGCGCTGCTCCAATTGCTTCCCAGATACACTCGCGCCCAGACGGCGAAGGCCAATCCCGCGACCGTGATGACGATGGCGGCGATCGCCACTTCCTGGGTTCGTGGTACGATCCGCCGCTTGAGCCAGAGAATGTCGAGGTCCGACGAGAACATCAAATAGTACCCGAGTAACATCGGCGCGCCGTAGTAGAGTCGCCGTCTCCGGCTCCGTCCGCACCACAGAGCGCTTCATGCGCAATGCAGCCAGCATCCAGACCACGAAGAAATCGTCGATAAGCCACAAACCCACATGCACGTAACCTGATTCCGATTGTACTCATTCCTGCAAACAGTCGTAACGACTACCTTGGGCCTCGTTTGAGCTTGCCTCCCATCCTCGGCAATGCGCGCCCAGCAACTTCCACCTCCTTCGCGGGTTTAGACTGGTTCCAGTTATTTCAGGACTGGGCTCAATCTAACCAGGGAAGACTAATGCATTTCGCCACTCGCGCGACGATCCAGCACGCGCACCGTTCCGGCCCTTACGCCATACTTCGACCGCTCGTTGATCTCGCTGTCCCTGCTTCTCATCGGCTTGACGCTGCGCGCCCAACAGGCTCCGCCCGCCTTAAGCAGCAGAGCAGCAGGAAACCACCACCATCAAGAAAGACGTCAATGTGGTCAATGTGCTGGCCACGGTGCGCAATAAGAACGGACAAATCGTCACCACGCTCACGCAAAATGATTTCAAGCTCGACGTCGAAGGCCGCCCGCAAACTATCCGCTACTTCTCGCGGGTGACCGATATGCCGTTGTCCCTCGGCCTTCTGGTTGACACCAGCTTGAGCCAGCGGCGCCTGCTTGATAAGGAACGTACCGCCAGCTATACGTTCCTGAATGACTTGCTGAACGAGACCCGCGATAAAGCGTTCGTCGTGCATTTTGATTTCGACATTGAGCTCTTGCAGGACTTGACTAGTTCGCGACCTAAGCTCGAGTCAGCACTACAGAAACTGCAGGTCCCCGAACCCCACCAGGTGCAGACCGGCTCCGACCCAGGCCAGTCGTCGCATGGTGGCGGCACGAAGCTTTACGATGCGGTATTTCTAGCCTCCGACGAAATCACCAGCAAGCTGCAAGGCCGCAAGGCGCTGATCATTCTCTCCGACGGCGTTGACCAGGGCAGCAAAGTCAGCTTGAGCCGCGCCATCGAATCCGCTCAGCGCGCTGACACCCTGGTCTACACCATCTTGTTCGCCGATCCCGACGCCTATAACAACATGGCCAACGGAAATCCCGGCGGACACCATGGCGGAGGCTTCCCCGGCGGCGGCTATCCCGGTGGGCGTGGCGGATATCCGGGCGGAGGCTATCCCGGCGGCGGTTATCCCGGTGGCGGCTACCCCGGTGGCGGCCGAGGGGGTGGAGGCTATCCCGGCGGCGGAGGCGGTGGTGGACGCGGATCCCCAGGCGGCCACGCCAACGGCAAGGTCGTAATGCAGCAACTCGCGCAACAGACTGGAGGCCGTTTCTTCGAGGTCTCGAAGAAGGAATCGATCGACGATATCTACAAGACCATCGGCGAGGAACTGCGCAATCAGTACAACCTCGGATTTACCCCCGAAAAGGCCGACGCCGAGCCCGGCTTCCATAAAATCACGGTTACGACCACCCAGAAAGATATGACCGTGCAGGCGCGCGATGGGTACTACTCCGGCAAAGAGTAGCTGTGCTGTTGGCGGCGAGCATGCAGTGGTCGAAAGTGCACCCGCTAGCTCTCTGGCCAGAGTCTCCTGCGCTTCGATAACAACGCCACTTTCGGGGAGCGTAACTGGACTCATCGAGCTTCCAACCAACGTACATAAAAATCCTGTGTCGACCGTCTTTGTTGGTAATTTCGCGGTTAATATAGGTGGAAGTGGGGTGGGCCCGTGGGAACTCAGCAGCCTTTTTCGGTTTTCGTATCTGCCATGATGACGATTTCCTGTCGGGTGATCGTGCTGGCCGGCCTGATTCCGCTTGCATCGTCGGGTCTTGAGGCGCAGGAAACGCAAACCGTCGCAGCAGCCCTCCCGAATGCGCCCAGCTATACCCAGGAGCAGTCTTCTTCGAGTCAGGGCGGTTCCAAGTCGCAGCAGCCCGGACCCGATGCCAAGCTCCCAGACTCTTCGACTCCCCAGCAGAATTCCGCGCAGACGCCGGTCGCGAAAGAGCAGCCGAAACGAATCCTCTACATCATTCCCAACTATCGCGCCGTGAGTGCCGATGCCGTCGTCGCTCCTCTCGATGCCCGGGGAAAATTCGACTTGATGATCGATGACAGCTTCGACTATTCCACCTTCATTTCCGTCGGCATTCTCGCGGGAATCGCCCAGGCGCAGAACAGCGTTCCCCAGTTCGACGACGGGGCCCTCGCTTACTCGCAATACTATTGGCACATTTTTGTTGACCAGGCTGTAGGTAATGCGTTTACCGAATACCTGCTCCCAGTCGCGTTCAAACAGGATCCACGCTACTTCACCAAAGGGCACGGCGGATTCGTCAATAGGACGGGGTACGCTCTCACCCGCCTGATCGTTACACGCACGGATAAGGGTGGTTCGCAGTTCAACTTTTCGGAGATCATCGGCAACGGGGCCGCTGCCGGCATTTCCAGCCTTTATTACCCATCCGAAGATCGCACTTGGACGAAGGTCGGTCAGCGCTGGGGTGACCAACTCATACTCGACGCCACCTTCAACGTGCTCAAGGAATTCTGACCAGATATCCGCCACTCCGTCCTGCACAAGGACTAGTCGCAACCCTCTCGGGCGAATTCCGCGCCAATAAATTAGGGGTTGGACTTTTCGTCCAACCCCCGATTGCTTTCCGCGACCGATTAGTTGTTCTGTAGCAACTGCCGCAGCACGTACTGCAAAATTCCGCCGTGCTGGTAATACAGCACTTCCTGCGGAGTATCGATCCTCACCGTCGCATCGAACTCTGTAACCGTGCCGTCTGCTTTCTTCGCCCGCACCTTCACCGTCTTGCCCGGTGCGAAGTTCGCCAGCACATCCGTAAGTCCCACAATGTCGTACACCTCTTCGCCGGTCAGGCCGTTGGTCTCGGCGTTTTCTTCATCGAGGAACTGCAGCGGCAGGATGCCCATGCCCACCAGGTTCGAGCGGTGGATGCGCTCGAAACTCTCTGCCAGCGCAACCCGCACGCCCAGCAGCCGAGGTCCTTTCGCCGCCCAGTCGCGCGACGAACCCGAACCGTACTCCTTGCCCGCCAGCACCATCAGCGGCGTACCCTCTTTGCGGTACTGCACCGACGCGTCGTAGATGAACATCTCTTTCGCCGTCGGGCAGATGCCGCGTGTATGCTCCTTCGCGCTCCGGCGTGAGCTTGTTGCGCAGCCGCACGTTGGCAAACGTCCCGCGCATCATCACCTCATGATTGCCGCGCCGCGAGCCGTACGAGTTAAAGTCGCCCACCTGCACACCATGCTCGATCAGGTACTGTCCCGCAGGGCTGTTCGGCTTGATCGACCCCGCCGGCGAAATGTGGTCGGTCGTCACGCTGTTGCCCAGGAAGCACAGCACGCGCGCCCCCGAGATATCGCCCACCGGCCGCTGGTGTCTTCGGCATGTTCTCGAAGTACGGAGGGTTCTTCACGTACGTCGACTTGTCATCCCACGTGAACGTCTCGCCCTCGGGAACCTTCAGCCCCTGCCAGCGCTCGTCGCCGCGGAACACGTCTTTGTATGCCGACTGGAACAGGTCTCCTGTGATGTACTGCTTCAGCACGTCGTCCACTTCCTTCGCCGTCGGCCAGATATCTTTCAGGAACACCGGCTTGCGATTGCCGTTCCCGCTATAGCCCAGCGGCTCGTTGTACATGTCGATGTCCGCCCGCCCGGCCAGCGCGAACGCCACCACCAGCGGAGGCGACATCAGGTAGTTGGCGCGAACTTCCGAATTAATTCGCCCTTCGAAGTTGCGATTGCCGCTCAGCACCGATGCGACTACCAGGTCTTTATCGGCGATCACGCTCGACACTTCCTGCGGCAGCGGTCCCGAGTTACCAATGCACGTCGTGCAGCCGTAGCCGACCACGTGGAACTTTAACTTCTCGAGATAAGGCAGCAGCCCCGAGCGCGTCAGATATTCCGTCACCACCATCGATCCCGGCGCCAGCGACGTCTTCACCCACGACGGAACCTTCAGTCCCTTTTCCACCGCCTTCTTCGCCACCAAGCCCGCGGCCACCAGCACCGACGGATTCGACGTATTCGTGCAGCTCGTGATCGCGGCGATGACTACGCTGCCGTGGTTCAGTGCCTTGTCCAACACCACATGTTCTTCCGGCCCATTCTGCTGCGAGTCCATTCCCGCCGGATGTCCGCCCTCACCCTCCCACCGCGCCTCCTGCTTGGGAGGCACGTGTTGTCCCGGCTTCAGCAAGCTCGGGAGCGCCTGCTCGAACGAGGCAGCCGAAAGCGAAAGCGGCACCCTATCCTGCGGACGCTTCGGCCCTGCAATACTCGGCTCAACCGTCGCCAGATCGAGATCCATCACGTCTGTGTACTCAGCTTCCGGCGTGTCCTTCGTGTGGAACAGACCCTGCTCCTTGTAATACGCCTCGACCAGCGTGACCAGTTCTTCGCTCCGCCCGCTCAACCGCAGGTACCGCAGCGTCTCGTCGTCCACTGGGAAGATCCCGCACGTCGCACCGTACTCCGGCGCCATGTTGCTGATGGTCGCTCGATCGGCCAGCGGAAGAGCATGCAACCCCGGCCCGAAGAACTCGACGAACTTTCCCACCACGCCCTTCTTGCGCAGCATCTCGGTCACCGTCAGCACCAGGTCGGTCGCGGTCGAGCCTTCCTTCAACTGGTTCTTCAGCCGCACGCCCACCACCTGCGGGATCAGCATCGACACCGACTGTCCCAGCATGGCGGCCTCGGCCTCAATTCCGCCCACGCCCCAGCCCAGCACGCCCACACCGTTAATCATCGTGGTGTGCGAGTCCGTCCCCACCAGCGTGTCGGGATACGCCATCGGATTCCCGCTCTCCCCGTTCGCTCCCACAAACACTACCCGTGCCAGGTACTCCAGGTTGATCTGGTGCACGATGCCTGTGTCCGGAGGCACGATCGCGAAGTTCTTGAACGCGCCCTGTCCCCATCGCAGAAACGCGTAGCGTTCTTTGTTGCGCGAGAACTCCAGCTCGGCATTCAGCTGGAACGCCTGTGGCGTCCCAAACTCGTCCACCTGAACTGAGTGGTCAATCACCAACTCGGCCGGTTGCAGCGGATTGATCAGCCCCGGATCCCCTCCAAGCGCCTTCATCGCGTCGCGCATCGCAGCCAGGTCCACCACCGCGGGCACGCCGGTAAAGTCCTGCAGCAGCACGCGGCTCGGCATGAACGCGATCTCCTGCGACGGAACGCTCTTGCTGTTCCACGCGGTCAGCGCGCGCACATCGTCAGCCTTCACGGCCTTGCCGTCTTCACGGCGCAACAGGTTCTCCAGCAGAATGCGCAGCGAGTACGGCAGATGCTTGATCACGCAGCCATGCGCCTCAACGGCACTCAGCCGGTAAATCTCATATTGTTTGGAACCGACACGGAGGGTGGAGCGACTTCCGAAGCTATTCATGAATGATTCCCTTCTTTATTGATGCTCTTGGACGGCGGAATGATGGAGCGCGCCTGGGCGGAGCGCGAAACTATCTATCTTAAATGGCGGGCAGGGGTGGAGGATAGGGTCTCTCACCCGATTTCTCGCCGATCGCCTCCCGTCACAGGCCGCAGCCGCTCCCAGCCCTCGCAGCCAAAACAGTTGTACAATCCCCACTTCCCCTGCTGACGAAGGGCCAGTGCCCGTTATGAGAGTTGACTTCCATCCGATCGTTCTCACTTCCGCACCCGCAGCCAAGGCGCTCAAAGACACCGTGAAGGTGGAGCAAGCCAGCCCCCAGCTCACCGCCCTCGCACACAAATATCTCGAGCAGCACGGCGTCTAGATTTCCTCACTCACTGCAGTCGGCGCAAACTCCCGGCTTTCCGTAGGAGACCCTGTTCCCATCGACCCCTACGCCGAGTTTCTTCCTCTCGCCGGCATCAACATCGTCGACCCCAGCTCCGCCGTCGAGCAGGTCTCCGCCATTAAAGAGGTCTTTTCCGAACCCACGATAACCGGTGCGAAGGTGACTAAGCTGGCCGACAACCTGGACGGCCTCCTGGGACAGTTTGTCCCCGATACCGCTCCCAGAGCCGGCATCGTTTTTCATGTCATCGGAGTTGTCCGCCACTTCCCTCGCGCTGCGGCTGCACTCGTAAAGCCCGGCCCCAAGAAGACGGTCGAGGTCGGTGCGGCACTCTTTCCCTTCGTCGCTGCCGCCGCCGAGCTTATGACCGACATCCCCGGACTGGAGCAAGGCAAGCCGGTCGCCGAGTCGTTGTCTTTTGTAGCGAAGGTGGGAGAGAAGCTTCTCTTGATTCCGGCCTCTGAAGTACAAGCGACTTCTCAGCCGCCAGCCCGCGCAACAAAAGCATTATCGTGAGCCCAGGCGGCTGTGCCGCTGTAGTCAAAGGACATGCTTCCTTCCCCTCATTCTGGGCGAAGTGTGTGCAGCGAACGAAGTCCATGGCCCCCTATACCCGCTATGATCCGAAATGCAGCGAACCAAAGCACTGCCATCGCTTCTGATCATATCTTTAATAACGACAGCGATAACGACGGCGGTGCCATGAGTGGATACTTGAGGACTTTTTTACCATTACTGACAACAGTACGACTACGGTTATAACTAATATGCCTAATGCATTTCAGCTATAACATCACTGACGACATAGGCTCATGCTTCTTAGTATTCGCAGTATAGCTTGTCTAGTTGTGTACTTCTGGCATGATTGTGACAACAAGTGCACTCACTACCTAAAGAATACCTATATTTGCGGTCGATCGCTCATCATGTACGCGAACCAGTGAAATATTCGCTAACCATCAGCAATCATTTTGCGTCATATCAGTGTGAACAGGGCCCGGTTGGGATGACTACTCTCGGCCGGAAGAGTGCTCTGGACCCCAATGCGCCGGCCGAGCTACAGCACCCCGGGCCCGCAACTTAGCACATAAGGAGAGAAAGCAATGTGTAGCATACACAGCCGCGTGCTTGCCGGCATCGCTTCGGTCTGCCTGCTCGGGGCAATGGTATGGGCCCAGACCGATACCATGAAGCCTGATACGGCCGACCGTGCCTTCATGGACAACGCTGCCCGCGCTAATATGGCGGAAATCCAGATGGGACAATTGGCCCAGAAAAATGGCCAGAATCAGGAAGTCAAGGACTTCGGCACGCGCATGGTCACTGATCATACCGCGGCCGACAACAACCTGAAACAGATCGCTGAAAAGCAGAATGTGACCTTACCCACCACCTTGAGCGCGAACGACAAAGCTACCCTCGACCGCCTCGAGAAGTTGCACGGCGAGGCCTTCGACAAGGCTTATATGCACGACATGGTGCGCGATCATGAGCATGATGTGGCAATGTTCCGGCGTGACGAGAACAACATCAAAGATACTCAGTTGAAAAACTGGGTTACAAACACATTGCCTGTGCTCGACAGTCATTTGGCTGAGGCGAAGAAAGTTGCCGGAACCGTGGGCGCCACCACTGTCGCTGCGAAGTAAAGCAGGCGCGGAGATATAAAGGCAGCATGGGAGCATAGCCTTGACATAGTGCTGCGGTGTCTTCACAGCAGCATTCAAAGAGTATCTCGCACACAGTTGTTCGGGTGCTCGTCCGGCTGGATAGTTTGGAATTGCATCGTATTTCGAAACGAATGCATCGTTCCTAGTAGGTGAATAAGGTTTGGAAGGGAGTGTGAATTATGGCAAGTCCATCGATACAAACACAATCAAATTACTCTGCGAATGCTGAGTTCCCGCACGTCAATTGGAGTGCGATCTGGGGCGGGGCGTTCATAGCCGCCGCCATCTGGACCGTTTTTGAGTCCCTGGCATTGGTTATTTTCCGCAACGAAATCAATGCCGCCTCGGGCGTGGGAGTCGGAATGGCCATTTGGTCCATCGTGCTGGCGGTCATCGCCATGTATGTGGCCGGACACGAGACCGGCCGCATGGCAGGCGTGGTCACCCGCTACGACGCTCTTATGCACGGCATGATGATGTTCGGTCTCACCGTTGTCGGTGCGATCCTCCTCGTGGTGCTCGGCGGAGCCGTTCTGACCGCTGATGGCGTACGCATCATCGTTCCACACGCTTCCGGCGCGGTCAGCGTAGGACAGGAATGGACCACCTTCCTCGCCTTGGGCCTTAGCTGGTTGGCTGCTATGTTCGGCGCCTCGACTGGAGTACGTCAGGAGGCCCTGACCAGACAGCCTATGCAGATGCAGCATCACGCCGCCTGAGCTTAGCTACTTCCCGGTGCAAAAGTAGTCACTATTAGGCAGTAAATTTGCGGCTGCGGGCTTGGCAGAGCGTGCTACAAGAGTGCTTTAGCGGTTGACTTCACGAGCGCAGGAGGAAAAGCGAGTGATCCAATTGCGGCACCAGCAGCCCAGTTTGTGGGAAGGATTGTTTGCCGAGGAAGTGGCCGAGTTGTGGGAACCGTGGATGCGGGTGGTGGATGAGTTGTTGGAAGATGACGAGCTGCTGGATGCGGTCTACCAGGCGCAAGGGAAACGGCATCGGCGGAGTCGCACGCGCGGGCGGCGGCAGACGCCAGCGGAAGTAGTGCTACGCATGTTGATTTTGAAGCACGTGCGCAATTGGAGTTACGAGATTGTGGAACGGGAAGTACGTGCCAACGTGGTGTACCGAAATTTCTGCCGGATTGGCATGGCGAAAGTGCCGGATGAAAAGACGCTGTTGCGTCTGGGGCAAGCCATTGGGCCAGAGACGATTCGCGAATTACATGATCGAATCGTGGGTTTGGCGCAAGAGCGCCGTGTGATTCAGGGACGCAAGCTGCGGGTGGACACGACGGTAGTAGAGAGCAACATTCACTATCCCACCGACAGCGGCCTGCTGAACGACGGCGCACGGGTGCTGACGCGGACGATGAAACAGATCGAAGGGAAAGCAGGCAATCTGAAGCAGAAAGTGCGCGACCGGATGCGCACTGTGACCAAACGGGTGATCGCCATTGGACAAGCCTTGCGCCACAAAGGGCCGGAAGGAGAGCTGAAGCGCAAGAAAGAATATCGGCAACTGCTGCGGGTGACGCGGCAAATTCTCAACGATTCGCGCAGAGTGTTACAGGAGATCGAGGCTCTGCCGCCCCGCCGCCGCAGAGGTGTGCGCCAACTGGGCGAACGGCTGGAAACCATGGCCGATCAAGTGCGCCGGGTGGTGCGGCAAACCAAGGCGCGCGTCTTCGACGGCTTGACCCAACTTCCGGGCAAGCTGGTCAGCCTGTTTGAACCGCATACGGAGATCATCCGCAAAGGAAAGGCAGGCAAGCCCAACGAGTTCGGCAAGCTGGTGCAGTTGCAGGAAGCGGAGAACCAGATCATCACGCACTACGAGGTATACGACGAGCGGCCCAGTGACCGGCACTTGCTGCTTCCGGCGGTGGAAGCGCATCGGCGCAAGTTGGGGCGGACGCCGCGATGGGTAGCGGCAGATGCTGGTTATTACTCGCACGCCAACGAGGAAGGGGCACACGCTCTGGGCGTAAAGTACGTGTCGGTCCCCAACCGAAGTACGCGCAGCGAAGAACGACGCAAACTGGAGAAGCAGCGCTGGTTCAAGCGGGGCCAGAAGTGGCGGACGGGATGCGAAGGCCGGATCAGCGTGGTCAAGCGGCGGCACGGGTTAGCACGTTGTCGCTATCACGGAACCGATGGAATGAAGAGATGGGTAGGGTTCCGGATCATCGCCGACAACCTCATCAATGTGGGACGTTGGCTGGTATCACAGCCAGCATAAGAAGTCGGAGGCGCTCCTCTCGTACGAGCAACCCGAAACTCGCTCCCCAACCTCAAGGAATCGCCATCGGCACATAAAGTCGCTTCTCTGGAAGCGTCATTTTGCACCGAGAAAGTAGCTAGCACTCGGGCTCACGCCCTCGCGAAGAGTGCCGCCGGTTGAAACCGGCTCGGGACTCTTATAACGAGCCTACCCAGCACTCCGCTGCGCTACGTGCTGGGCTATGATATGTCGCCCTCGCCACACGCCGCGCGCAAAACCGGCGCGCTGCGTAAACGTGCCAGCTGGCTGGAGCGTTGGAGCAAGCAGCGGATGTGGTTCGCGTGTGGGATTGAGGATTCCGGGTTAGCGCCGAAAAGCACGGCGCGAACCTTGGGGCGCCGGGCCATTTATAAATGGTCATTAATATAAGCTTTGACCATTTATAAATAGTCATATATGATGTTTTTGACCACTTATAAATGGTCTCACCGATGAGATTTGATGGAATGAGTATCGGGGAAGCGGTTTATGAAGCCTGAATTCAGAGATTTACGGGTCAACCAGCTTGAACGATCCTTGGGGGCTTTCGTCAACCTAAAGGATTTGCCACGCCCGCAGAAGGGATGGGTTCGTGCCATCCGCCAAGTCACTGGAGTGACGATGCGGGAGTTGGCGCAGCGGATGGGACAGGCACCCTCTCGAACCAGCGCACTCGAGAAGTCAGAAGCGGAGTACCGCATCACATTGGGCAACCTGCGCGAAGCGGCAGATGCGCTTGGCTGTCAGCTTGTGTATGCCCTTGTCCCAAAGAGCGGAAGCATTCAGGAACTGGCGGAACAGCAGGCGAAAGCCAAAGCCACTGAGAATGTTCGCGCCGTTGAGCACACCATGGCACTCGAAGACCAGGCCGTAGGAGGAGTAGACGAGAAAATCGAGGAACAGACGAAACGAATTCTGAAACGAAGTTAATTGAAGACCGGACACTCATGCCACTTCTGACAACTAGTGATGGAAATACGCCTCTTTCTCCGGAAGAGACTGCGGACTTGATTCCTAGCTTGGCAACGAAAGAGGAATTGAACGAGTGGGAGCGAGAAAACATTTTGTTGGCGAGGGAGTGGGCCATTAAGAACCGGACAAGCGCCATCGAGATAGTCTCAGATGAGTACGTACGAAAACTGCATCAGAAGATGTTTGACGAAACCTGGAAGTGGGCGGGCCACTACCGAAAGACCGAAAAGAACATTGGAGTGCCCTTCCACGAGATACCTGAGCGATTGGGCGTACTGTTTGGCGATGTCCGTTTCTGGATTGAGAACACCACATTCTCACCAGACGAGATCGCTATCCGGTTCCATCACCGCCTTGTATTTATTCATCCGTTCCCGAATGGCAATGGTCGGCACGGCCGCCTGATAGCGGATGTTCTGGTGATGAGGCTCGGCCGTCCTGCTTTCTCGTGGGGTTCGAAAGAACTCGTCAAACAGAGTGATGCACGAGATGAGTATCTGAAAGCCTTGCGGGCAGCCGACCACGACGACATACAGCCATTGCTCAAATTTTCGCGCTCATGATGAAGAGGGGCGCCCATTAATCTCGCGCGATAGCGGGATAACAACTACTACTACAACATGATCATCATCGTCATGAATTTCTTGTTCTTCTCGTCCATGCCGATGAATACCTGAACTCTCATCTCGCTCCGCGCGACAGCGGTTAGACGCCGCGCTTACTTCGCGCGCAGGAGCAGCACGGGAACGCTGATGTTGTGCTGGACGCGGGTGGCGGTGGTGCCGAGGAAGATGTCTTTGATGAAGCGGTGTCCGTGGGTGCTCATGGCGACCAGGTCGCAGCCCTTCTGCTCGACCCACTTGATGATCTCGGTGGGAGCGTCGCCGTAAGCCAGCTCGGACTCGGCGGGAATGCCGGCTGCCTGGAACTCGGCTTGCACGCTTTGCAGGTAGGCGAGGTCGGCGGAAATCTCGGGACTGACGGCGTCGGGCCCGTAGGTGCGCGCGGCCCATCCGTCGGCCACGTGCAGCAGGACGAGGCGGCTGCCGGCCAGGTGCGCCAGCTTCTTTACGTGCTCGATGATGGCCCGGTCGGTGGGGGTGCCGTCGAGCGTGACCAGAATGGTGTCGTACATTGTGGTTCAGTTTCCTAAGCGTGGCGATAAGGCGCTCGTTTTGTCTTTACCTCAGCGGCTAAAGCCTGTCGTCCAGTAAGCTCGCATTTGCACCGCTAAAGCGGTGCTCCACCCAGTGCTCCACCCGATACTCCACTGGTGCTCCACCCAGTGCTCTCACTTCTGAATTCTTATCCACCCGCGATCACATGCCAGGCCGTTTTCAGCGAGTCGGGCAGGCCGTAGATGTCCATGGCGGTGATCAGGATAGCACTCGCCCATCCGGTGGCCAGCAGAAACCAGCCGTTGCGCCATTTGCCCATGCGCTTGCCCGAACTGGTGAAGTGGAGCAGCGGGAACATGGCGAAGGGCAACTGCAAGGCCAGCACGACCTGGCTGAGGGTAAGCAGGTCAGTGACGCTGCTGTCGCCGCGCATGCCGATGATGACGACCGCGGGCAGAATGGCCAGCGTGCGGGTGATGAGGCGCCGCACCCAGGGCTTAATGCGCCAGTTCATGAAGCCTTCCATCACGACCTGGCCGGCCAGGGTTCCGGTGATGGTGCTGCTTTGTCCGCTGGCCAGCAAGGCGACGGCGAACAGCGTGCTCGCAGCGGTGGCGCCGAGCAGCGGGGCAAGGGTGAGGTAGGCGACGCGGATCCAGTCGCTGTCCGGGCTGAAGTGGACGACTAGGCCTCCTGGAACGGTGACGCTTTCCTTGCCGAAGAACACCGTGGCGGCGAGGACCAGAATTGCAGAGTTCACGAAGAATGCAATGGTCAGCGCGACTACTGAGTCGATGGTGTTGAAGCGGACGGCGCTGCGCATGGAAGGCTCGTCCTGCTGGAGCTGCCGGCTTTGTACGAGCGCGGAATGCAGGTAGAGATTATGCGGCATGACGGTGGCGCCGATGATGCCGATGGCGAGATACAACATTCCCGCTTCACGGAAGTGGGGCGAAACCAGCGCGCGCGCCATTTCGGCAAAGCTGGGCTGGGTTTCCGGCAGCACGAAGATCTCGATGAAGTAGCAGACGGCGATGGTGCCGATGAGCAGAAGGACGACGGCTTCAATGGTGCGCATGCCGAAGCTTTGCAGCGCCAGCAGCAGGAGGACGTCGAGTCCGGTGATGACGACCGCCCAGAACAGCGGGATGTGGAAGAGCAGGTTGAGCGCGACCGCGCTGCCCAGCACTTCGGCGAGGTCGCAGGCGGCGACGGCGATTTCGCTGAGCAGCCAGTTGGGCCAGCGCGTCCAGGAGGGATACCATTCGCGGCAGCACTGCGCGAGATCTTTGCCGGTGACGACGCCGAGCCGCGCGGAGATGACTTGCATGAAGATGGCCATGAGGCTGGCGAGTCCGACGACCCAGAGCAGGTTGTACTTGAATTGCGCTCCGGCTTGCAGGTCGGTGCCCCAGTTGCCGGGGTCCATGTAGCCGACGCTGACCAGGATGGCGGGGCCGACGAAGGCGCGCCACTTTTGCCCAGAATCCGGCGTCGGAGTGGGGAACGGCGATGGTGTGATGGACACCTTCGAGCGACGGGTGATGGCTGGCCGCGGCGGTGCGAAGCGCTCCGGGATCGAGTGCTGTGTCGGGCCGGTTTGGGGTTGAGTCTGCCATGATGCGGTTCGGCGTTGTAGCTACCTTATTCTAAGTCTGCTGACCGAAGGTTTGACAGGCCGTGTGTAGCAACCCTACTCTTTGATTTCGCATCGTTCTCTATGAAAGTCCTCGTCCTCGGTAGCGGTGGTCGCGAGCACGCGACGGTTTGGAAGCTGCGGCAGTCGCCGCGGATCAAGAAGCTGTATTGCGCGCCGGGGAGCGGAGGAATCTCGTCTGACGCTGAATGCGTTGCGGTGGACTTGAAGAGCCTGGACTCGATGGTGCAAGTCGCCAACAAGTTGAACCCGGACGTTACTGTCGTGGGACCGGAGTTGCCCTTGACGTTGGGGGTGGTGGATGAGTTCCAGCGGCGCGGACGGCGGATTTTCGGGCCGACCAAAGCGGCGGCGCAACTGGAGTCGAGCAAGAGTTTCTCGAAGGAGTTCATGCAACGGCATCGGATTCCGACGGCGCATTATGCGATCTGCACGAAGAAGAGCGAATTGAAAGATGCGCTGGCGCACTTTCATACGCCGATCGTGGTGAAGGCCGATGGGCTGGCGGCGGGCAAAGGCGTCGTGATCGCGCAGACAAAAGACGAAGCGCAGCGGGTCGCCGAGGAGATGCTCAGTGGCAAGATGCTGGGCGAGGCCGGATCGCGCGTGGTGCTGGAAGAGTTTCTCGAGGGCGAAGAGCTGTCGTTCCTGGTGATGAGCGACGGTGAGAGGGTGGTTCCGCTGGTGGCGTCGCAGGACCACAAGCGCGTATTTGATGACGACAAAGGGCCGAACACGGGCGGCATGGGCGCGTACTCGACCGATCAGATCATCGACGCGAGCATGCGCGACTGGCTGGTGGCGCACATCGCGCGTCCGGTGATTGCGGGAATGAAAGCGGAGGATGCTGAGTATAAGGGCATTCTGTATTGCGGCATTATGATGACGGCGCGCGGGCCGATGGTGCTGGAATTCAATTGCCGCTTCGGCGATCCGGAGACGCAGCCGATTATGATGCGGATGGAGAGCGACCTACTGGAAGCGATTGAGGCATCAATCGAAGGGCGCGTCAGCGAGGGCGATTTTCGCTGGTCGGCCGATCCCGCGGTGTGCGTGGTGATGGCATCGGGCGGATATCCTGGGGCGTTCGAGGCAGGCAAACTGATTACCGGCGTCGAGGACGCTGATCGCATGTATGGCGTAAAGGTATTTCATGCGGGGACGAATCGACGCGACGGTCAGTACTATACGTCAGGCGGACGAGTGTTGGGCGTGACGGCGCGCGGGAGCGATCTGCCGGAGGCGGTCGAGCGGGCGTACGACGCGGTGATGAAGATTCGTTTCGACGGCATGCAGTATAGAAAAGATATTGCCGCGCGGGGGTTGAAACATTTGCGGGAGAAGAAGTAGCCCAAAGCGCTCGGACATGCCTGGCAGCACTCAATCAGACTTTGACGCAGCACGCGAGCGCTACCAACCCGCCGAAATCAAGACTCTGTTCATCGCTGAGGCTCCTCCGGCTGTCGTTTCAAAGCGATTCTTCTATTTTGAGAACGTTACGAGTCACGATGCGCTGTTTTGGGAGACGATGAGGGTGCTGTACAGCGTTACTGAATTGGAACGGAACCGCAAGGCAGAGTTCTTAAAGCGCTTCAAAGAGGATGGATTCTTTCTGATTGACGCCTGTAGCTTACCGATCCCTCAAGGCGTAACCAAGAAGAGCGAAATAAGGAAGTCGCTCAAAGATCTCAAAAACAGATTAAGCAATTTAGTCAAGCCGGACACTCAGATCATCCTGATATGCAAAACGGTTTACGATGTATGCTTCCGCGACCTTCGAGAAGCGGGCTTTAATATACTCAACAAGGAAATGATTCCGCATCCAGCATTTGGGCACCAGAGTGACTTCCGAAATAAGTTAGGACAGGTTATTGCGAATGAGTGAAAAACCTCTTGTCTCTATTGTGATGGGCAGCGACTCGGACCTCGACATCATGAACGAGGCCGCAAAGGCGCTGTCTGAGTTTGGTATTCCTTACGAAATCGACATAACGTCGGCGCACCGGTCTCCGGCGCGCACCAGCGAATATTCGCGCGGGCTAAAGGCGCGCGGCGTCGAGGTCGTGATCGCCGGAGCGGGTGGTGCGGCGCATCTTGCAGGCGTCATTGCGGCCGAAACCACGCTGCCGGTCATCGCCGTGCCGATACCCTCGACTGCGTTGCTCGGTCTCGACTCGTTGCTGGCGATGGTACAGATGCCGGCGGGGATTCCGGTGGCGACGGTTGCGATCGGGAAGCCCGGCGCGACCAACGCAGGCATTCTTGCGGCACAGATGATTGGCTTGCACGATATGGACGTCGCGAAAAAGCTGGAAGCTCACAAAGAAAAGCTGGCAAAAGGCGTGGAAGCGAAGTCGAAGAAGCTAAAGGAAAGCCACAAGCCATGAGCGCGACGCTGGCGGAGATTTCGTTCGCCGACCTGCTAGCGGCCAACGAAGCGGAGACGCAGAAATGGCGCACGTGGTTCGACGGGCAGCCGGCGGTGGTACTCGATGTGTCACTCAGCATTGCGTTGGCGAAGAACGTGCGCGAGTTTCTGCTGCACATTTTTGGAGTTGAGTTGCGTTACGCCGAGCGGTTGGCTGGGTTGCCGATCACGGAGTACGAAACGTTGCCGACGGGGAGCGTCGCGGAGTTATTCGGCATCGGCGAGCGTGCACGCGCGATGTACAGGGATTACCTGGCGAAGGCCACGGATGAAGACCTTGCGGTGGTGATGGAGTTTCCGACGCGTACCGCGGGTGTCATTCGGTCGAGCAAGCGGAAGATGTTCGCGCACGCGATGTTGCATGGAGTGAGGCATTGGGCGCAGTTGGCGACGGCGCTGCGAGAAGCAGGGTATCCGACGAATTGGGGGAAGGATTTTCTGTATAGCCCGGTGATGGAGTAGGGACCGGCTGCTACATCCCTGGACTTGCAGGTGTGGCGTTAAATATGCCGTCCCTCCGGGACTAAATCCAAAACTGAATCCAAGCTCTACACCTTCAGCGTCGTCAGATACTCGCGGAAGTCTTTGCCCAGGTCGTCGCGCTTGAGGGCGAATTCGACGGTGGCTTTGAGGAAGCCGAGTTTGTCGCCGGCGTCGTGGCGCTTGCCCTCGAAGGTGTAGCCGTAAATCTTCTCTTTCTTTAACAGAGCGCGCAGGCCATCGGTTAGTTGCAGTTCGCCGCCGCTGCCCGGCTCGATGCTGCTCAGCATCTCGAAGATCGTGGGGGTCAGAACGTAGCGTCCGATGATGGCGAGGTTCGACGGAGCCTCTTCGAACTTGGGTTTCTCGATCAGGTCGCGGACCTCAAACAGGCGGCCGTCGTGCTTGCCGGGAACGGGCTTGGCGTCGAGCACGCCGTAAGCCGATATCGCGCGGCCCTCAACTACCTGCGTGGCCAGAACCGAGCATCCGGTTTCGTTGTAGATCTCGATCATCTGCTTGAGGCAGGGCACAGGCGCGTCGATGACGTCATCGGGAAGGATGACGGCGAACGGTTCATCTCCGACCAACTCGGCGGCCATCAGCACGGCGTGGCCCAAGCCGAGCGCCTCTTTCTGGCGCACGTACGCGATATGAATCATGTCGGAGATTTTCTGCACGATCTCCAGCAGTTCAGTCTTGCCTCGCTCCTTCAGCATCGTTTCCAGTTCGTAGCTGACATCGAAGTGGTCTTCAATGGCGCTCTTGCCGCGGCCGGTGACCATGATGATCTGGTCGCAGCCCGACTGCATTGCCTCTTCGACGCCGTATTGAATGATTGGCTTATCGATGAGAGGGAGCATTTCCTTGGGCTGGGCCTTGGTGGCGGGGAGAAAGCGCGTGCCTAGTCCTGCCGCCGGAAACACTGCTTTGCGAACTTTCATGACCATGGGTGCCTCGTACGTTGTTGCCTAAAGCGCCGGTGTGTCATTTACCAGCATGACGCGCCGCACGATCGGAATGGGCGGCATGCCTTGCTTGATGAATTCGTCGTGGAACTGTTGCAACGTGAAACTCGCGCCAACTTTTTGTTTGTAGTCGGCGCGCAGCTTCATGATCTCCAGCTTGCCGAGGGTGTACACCAGATACGTCGGGTCGGAGGTGCCGCGCAGCGCTTCGCGCTCGGCGACCGTCGAGGTCTGGTGGCCCTCCTTGACGAAGAATTGCGTGGCTTGCGCCAGCGTCATTTTGCCGGTATGCATTTCGATTCCAGCGATATAGCGCGCGTCGCGCAACAGTGCGTCCTGCAGTTGTCCGATGCGCAATTTCGGATCGCCGTTGCCATAACCTTCGTCGAGCATCATCTGCTCGGTGTAGTGCGCCCAACCTTCGATGTTAGTGCCGCAGCCAATGAGCTTGCGGACCTTTGAGGGGAACTGCTTGTCCCACAAAAATTGCTCGTAGTGGCCGGGATAGGCTTCATGAATCGCTGTGCTGATGATGGTGCCGCGATTGAAGCCCTCCATCCAGGACTTGGTTTTTTCGGCGGTCCAAGACGGCTCGGGCAGGGTCACGTTGAAGAAGGCTTGCGTGGCCTTCGTTTCGTAGGGGCCGGGCGTCTCCATCGAGGCCGAGGTGAGGGCGCGGGCGAAAGGCGGCGTCTCCTGCACGGTGGGGCGAACGTCGGACGGGATGGTGATGATGTTCTTTTGCTGGATGAACGAGATCAGGCTGCTGAAGGTATCGCGGAAGCTTTGCAGTAGCTGATCGGGCTGGGGATGATCCTGCTCCAGCATGGCCAGCACCTGTTCAGGCGTTTTGGAGGGATCGATCAGCGCGGCAACGCGTTTCAGCTCGGCCTGGTTCTTGTGCAAGTCGTCGTAACCGATCTGCAGCAGGCGGTCGAGCGGGATTTCGACCATGTCGTCATAGAGCAGCTTTTTGCGGTAGAGCTCGGGGCCGAGGCGATAGTCGCCTTTGGAAACGGGCAGCAACTCGGTCTGGAGATAAGTTTCGTAACGCTGCAACGCAGAAATCACGTTGGCATTCGACGCCTTGAATTGGGTCAACAATTGAGTGTCGGTGACGTCTTTAAAGGCCTCGGGAACGTCGTGCTGGAAGAAGCTGATGATACCGGGCAACTGCTCGATGGCGACTTCGGTGTAAACGCGCGGCGGGTTCTTCAGATTCATTTTGCCTTCTGCGAGGCACGCCGGGATTTGCTGCTCGCGGGCGATGACCGACTTCAGCCGCTCCGCCGGAGGCGCGAAGTTGCGGCTCATCAGTAGGTAAACGCTGGAGGTGCCACTGCTGGAATAAATGTCGGGATTCTTCTGCCACATGCGGATTTCCTGGAGCTCGAGAATGCGCGCATTAATGGCACTGGCGAGAATCTTGAGGTCGAGTCGCTGCTCTTCGTTCAACTGGTCGGTGTGGGTGTATCCGGCAGCCTGCTTGGCTTCGAGCAAGAATGAGAGCTCGGCGTCGCGCGCTTTTTGCGAGTAGTCCTCGAGCTTGTCGTCGTACTGGTGGAAGCCGGCGTAAGTGGCGTCCGAGGGATGAAAGTGAAAGTAGGCGTCAAAGTACTCGTCGACCATGCCGTTGTATTCGGCAGTCGCGATTGCTGCAGGAGTGGGAGCACCAGCGGCATTTTGTGCGGGTAGTTTTGTCATCGTCATCAGGACCAACAGCAGCAGAGCTGCGGTTTGCTTCATGGGAGGGAGTCCTCTTCCTGGCGCAAAGTAATGATGTTACCGCATTGAATGTATGCTTACACAACTGTCGGCGGATTGAAGAAGAGCCCGCCATTGGACGTTAGAATGTGGGTGGGGGGAGGGGACTTATGCCATTGATTGATACGCGCACCCTCAATGTGGTCGAACGCCTGCCCGGATGGCACGGCCGCTATTTCAACTCGCCAAGCCTGACATTCGGACACTATGAATTCGACCGTGGGTCGACCATCCACGAACACTCGCACGTCCAGGAAGAAATTTGGAACGTGATCGAAGGTGAGCTGGAGGTCACGATGAACGGCGAGACGCTGGTTGCGCATGCCGGTATGGTCGCAATCATCCCAAGGAACACATCCCAATCAGTAAAGGCGCTCACCGATGGGAGGGCCATCGTGGTGGATTACCCGCTACGGCCGGGATTCGAAGTAGCGGATTAAAGATCCTTTTTCGCGCGGCGGAACTTCCGACCTCCCGGGTACAATTTGCCGAGGAGCGTTTTATGACTCTTGAGCAGAATGTTCGCGATTTGCTGTCACGTCCTAACTTTGCTCACCTAGCAACGCTGATGCCGGATGGCTCGCCAATGGTCACACCGATATGGATCGGTGTGAGCGGCGACCACCTCGTGATTACCAGCGGAGAAGGCAGCCTCAAGGTCAAGAACCTGCGTCGCGACCCGCGACTGGCACTGTCGGTGGTCGATTTTCATAATCCTTATGAAGAAGTGCAGATACGCGGGCGCGTGGCGGAGTTTCGCGACGATTCGAAATTCGCCATGGTGGATGAGGTCGCGCGGAAGTACACCGGGAAAGAGTTTCCGTGGCGAGATCCAGCAGGACGGATCGCGCTCATTATCGAGGTCGAGAAGGCACGGTATACCAAGCTGCCATTCCAGCACACGCCGGCGGGGTAAAGGCGGTATTCACCGTTGACGTGCGTTCTGTTTCGCGCTTTTCTTTGATTTCGGCACCTTGCCGATGCGGGGGTCGCGCGCGATGACCAGATCGCAGGCGTGAAGCGCAGCTTCTTCAAAATCAGGGGCATTGGCAGGAAGAACTTGCCAGCCAGTGACCTCTTTCCCGAATACTGCGATGGAGCGCATGTTAGGGAATTCTCGGCGCAAGGATGCGTGGTGGTCTGGAGTCGTTGCGAGCCACACTCCGTTGTCGGCGTCAGGTTGGCGCTTGTCGCGGAGAATCAGAACGATTTTTTCCTCCACATAGACAGCGAGACACCCAAACATGGGATTGGTGCGGGGCGAAAGCTCAGCGAGGGCGTCGAGCACGAACTCGTGCGGCACAGCCTTGCGCGGCTTGATCGAGAGGAGAGGGTCGTCGAACCCAGGGAGCGGCTTTTTGCGGCGGGACGTTGGCATGGAACTATTGTAGGATGCCGACCACCACGAATCGCTGGTGGGCAGTGGGACGTTTGTCCCTTGCCGTTGTGACCAGCCTGCAATAGACTTGCGCGACACCAAAGTGACACCATTCCCTGCTCCACCAATAGGAGATTCCATGAAAGTAAGAACGATTGCGTTGACGCTAATGCTGTGCCTGCTGGGGCTATCTGCGGCTTTTGCGGCGGAAAATCCCAACATGGGTACCTGGAAGTTGAACGAGGCGAAGTCGAAGATCCCGGCCGGCGTGGGAAAGAACACCACCGTGGTCTATTCGCCCGCGGGCGACGACATCAAGGTCACCACGGACGGCGTTGACGGGTCCGGCAAACCGACGCACACCGAATGGACGGGTAAGCTCGACGGAAAGTCCTATCCGGTTACCGGCAGCACCAGCGTCGATGCTCGCACGGTAATGGCGAAGGGCAATCGTACGCTCGAGATCGCCAACTTGAAGGACGGCAAGACCGTGAGTACCGCCAAGGTCGAGCTGGCCAAGGACGGCAAAAGCCGCACGCTGGACACAGACGGCATGACTGCGGACGGCAAGAAGGCCCACGCCAAGTACGTGTACGACAAGCAGTAGCCCGCCTGTAATCTGCAAAGTTTCAAAATTGCTTAACGGATGATGCCCCGTGCCAGTGAAACCTGGGCGGGGCATGTCTTTCAAGGCTTACCAGGCGGGTTTCCCGTCGGCGAAGCGGAGCGTCAGGACATCGTCGCCTTTCACCACTTCGCGTGCCAGAATCTGGTCGGTCCCATCCACCTTCACCTTTGAACCCTTGACTTCGACCGCGTCGCCCGTTTTGAGGTTCGCTCCCATGTCGTCAAGAAATTTCTTGGGACCCAGAAAAACTTGAATGGTGTCGGAGCCGCTCTTCAACATGAGATAGCCAACCTGCTTGGCCCCAGCGGGAGGAACAAACTTCAACTCTTCGACGGTTCCCTTGAGCTTGGTTTCCGTGGCTGGATCGTATTTGGGAGGAGCCTGGGCGAGGGCGGACGTAGCCACCAGCGCCATCGCGAGTTTCAAGAGATTTTTTTGAATCGGGCCGCGCGGAATCATCGCGATCACCCCACGGCGCGAATCTTAGGCGCGTAGCGTGGGAAAAGCAATCCCACTGACGTTCGGCGGCAACATCTGGCATACAACGCGGGGTGACAAATTGAAGCGCGCGGCATAAAGTGTGCGGTATGTCAGGCCCAAACATGCCGCCGACAATCGTGCGGGCATACGGCTACATCGAAAAGACCGCTATCATCGATTCCTCCGGCTCGTACTCGTACGGCGAATTGCTGGAGGCTTCGGGCCGCGTCGCGTCCGCATTGCTCGCCGGCCGGACCGATCTTAGCGAGGAGCGAGTTGCCTTCCTGATTGCGCCGGGATTTCCGTGGGTCGCGGTGCTGTGGGGCATCTGGCGCGCCGGGGGGATCGCCGTTCCGCTGCCGCTTGGATCGGCATCAACCGAACTTGAGTATTTTGCCGGCGACACACAAGCCGCAGCGTTGATCGCTGATGATGCTAACCGAGAGGCTCTGGCGCGAGTTGGTGATGCGTGCAACATTCGCGTGCTTGGCTACAACGAACTACTGGCGGCCCAGCCGGTAACGTTGCCCGACATCGCGAGCAATCGCCGGGCTATGATTTTGTACACCAGCGGCACTACAAGCCGTCCTAAGGGCGTCGTCACCACGCATGAAAACATAGAGGCGCAGATCAGCAGCCTGATCGAGGCGTGGGAGTGGTCGGGCGATGACCGCATCGTGCTCTGCCTGCCGCTGCACCACGTGCACGGGATCATTAATGTCGTGTCGTGCGCGCTGTGGTCGGGCGCAGTGTGCGAGATGCTGCCGCGCTTCGACGCTGTCATCGTTTGGGAGCGTATCGCGAGTGGAAGCCTGACCCTGTTCATGGCGGTTCCCACGATTTACGTCAAGCTCATTGCGGCGTGGGAGGCGTCTTCTCCCGAAGAGCGAGCGATCCTGAGTGGCGGTGCTGCGCGATTGCGGCTGATGGTGTCGGGCTCGGCGGCGTTGCCGGTGAGCACGCTGGAACGGTGGCGGGAAATCGCCAGCCACACGCTGCTGGAACGTTACGGCATGACAGAGATTGGCATGGCGCTGTCGAATCCTTACGGCGGCAAGCGCGTGCCGGGATCAGTGGGCACGCCGCTGCCGGGAGTCGAGGTACGACTGGTGAGCGATGACGGCGAGGCGGTGGCGAGCGGCGCTCCGGGCGGCATCGAAGTTCGCGGGGCCAACGTCTTCGTTGAATATTGGGGCAAGCCGGAGGCGACGCGCGAAGCGTCCCGCGATGGCTGGTTTCGCACCGGAGATACTGCCGTGGTCGAGAACGGCGTCTATCGCATACTGGGCCGCACGAATGTCGACATCCTCAAGACGGGTGGACACAAAGTGTCGGCGCTGGAAATCGAAGAGACGCTGCGGGAGCATCCGGCCGTCGTCGAATGCGCGGTGGTTGGTGTGCCCGACGACGAGTGGGGCGAGCGAGTAGCGGTGGCGCTGGTATGCAAAGCAGAGCATACGCCTGATCTGGAGCAGCTTCGCGCTTGGGCGAAGGAGCGGATGGCCGTGCACAAAGTTCCCTCGCGGCTGCTGGTGCTGGATGCGCTGCCGCGCAATGCCATGGGCAAAGTGACCAAGCCAGCCGTGCGCGCGCTGTTTGAAGAGGCTGAGTAGCGCGTCCCCTCGCGGACTGAAGTCCGCTCGGCGGGTGGCGGCACGTCAGGTGCGCTGCAGTAGCTATTATTCGAGTTCAGTCCCGTAGGGTGTCATGTCGGCATCCAGTACGGTTTTGGGATAGACGCCAGTGCCGCAGAGAATAAAGCCATCGAAACGCTTGTACCAGTCGCCGGCAGAGGCTTCCGGTTCGGTCAGCGCCCACTTGATGAGTTGCTGCAATTGCACCTCGGTCAGCTTGCGCTGGCGGCGTTTGCGCCGGAAGTGCCGCGCAATTTCCAGCGGCAGGTCGGTGAACTGGATTTTAGGCACGCTTGGACTTCCGCTCCTGCCGCCCAAAGATTGCCTCCGTGAGTTCCTCATCGTATCGGGCGGCGTCTTCATCGGTCGGAGCAGCGTCAATCTTTTTCAGCACGCTATGGAGCTTGGTGAATCGCCGTTCGCGTTCGCGCAACGCTTGTTCGAGAAGAACCTCGACCATGCCGTTGCGAGAGCGTTTCGACTGGGCTGCAATCTCGTCAACTTTCTCAACAAGAGCGGTGGGCAGCACATAGGTCTGACGGACTGTAGTTTGTTTTGTCATAACACTATTATAACACTAGATTAGTGCAAAATCACACAATGAATCTATGGCGTTTGGGCCATCCGGTTGCGGTCAAATTTCTCAATCTGCTGCGCGTCGAACTCGACGTTGTACAAACACGACAGTGGCGGGCAATCGCAGAACGTCAAAGCGAAACTTCAACCGTAATAGGAGAGAACATGAGCAGTACCCTGCAACCAGGAACCCGCGCCACGGCGTCGGTACGGTGGGTCGATTCTGCCGGAAACCCGGCGAAGGTCGATGGCGAAACAACGTGGCAGCCGAGCTACCCGGCGGGTCAAATATAAACGGCTTAGACGCTGACCTGAAGGTCAGCTCTACCAAAAACCGCTTTTTCCCCGCGGCCTGTGAAGCCGTGCCTTTTCAAAACAACGATTGGGGGGATCATTCCGCCAGGTGTCCCGCAGGTTTTGTCTGAGCCAATCGGACCCGGTGTGGTATGCTCCCCGACGAATTGTTTCCGTCCTGGGGTGCGGCCCTGTGGGGAGGAAGCGCCATGTCCAACTTTGCGATGTCGTACGCGAGGACCGGCTCGCGAACCAAACTCAATCGCTCGCAAATCACCGGCTTCTGGGCAGCGTGGTCCGGCTGGACGCTCGATGGTATGGACTCGGTCATCTATGCGCTGGTGCTGAGTCCCGCGCTCACCGAGTTGTTGCCGAAGTCGGGGATCAAAGCTACGCCGGGCAACGTCGGCTATGCGGGATCGGTGCTGTTTGCGTTGTTCCTCATCGGCTGGGGATTGTCGCTGATCTGGGGCCCGGTCGCTGACCGCTTTGGCCGCACGCGCGTACTGGCTGCCACCATCTTTGTCTATGCGGTATTCACCGGCCTGGCTGCGCTGTCGCAGAACGTGTGGCAGTTGGCGCTGTTTCGCTTGCTGGCGGGAATCGGCATTGGCGGCGAGTGGGCGCTGGCTGGCACCTACGTCGCTGAGGCGTGGCCCGAAGACCGCCGCAAGATGGGCGCGGGCTACCTGCAAACTGGTTACTATGCCGGATTCTTCCTGGCCGCGGCGCTCAACTACACGGTAGGCGCGCACTTCGGCTGGCGCGCGATGTTCTGGTGCGGACTGACACCGGTTGTCGTGGCCTTCATCGTCTTGCGCAGGGTGAAGGAACCGGAGCGCTGGGAGAGAAAGCATAAAGTTGAGCCGGTCACGAAGCGTTCTCCGCTGGCAGCCATTCTTAGCGGCATGTATCTGCGGCGCACGCTGGTCAACACCGTGCTGCTGGCTGCGGCGATTTGCGGGTTGTGGGCGGGGGCAGTTTACGCGCCCACTGCGATCATCTCGCTGGCGAAAAAAGCCGGCATGGCGCAAGCGCAGGCGGTACGCACGTCGTCGCTCGGCATGGGACTGCTTTCGTTGGGGACCATCCTCGGGTGTCTTGCCGTGCCGTTGATGGCGGAACGTATCGGCCGAAAGCGCACCCTGGCTATCTATTTCGTAGGGATGGCAGCGTGCATTCTGCTCAGCTTCGGATGGGCGTTCTATCTGACTGAAGGATTGAAACCATTCATCACTGCGTTGTTCTTCCTCGGCTTCTTCGGCGGCAACTTTGCAGTGTTCAGTTTATGGCTGCCGGAGCAGTACGGCACTAGCGTCCGCGCAACCGCGTTCGCGTTTACCACATCGTTTGGGCGGTTCATTGCTGCTGGCGCGAACTTCGGAATTGGCGCGATGGTCTCGCAATGGGGCACTCTCGGGAAACCGGTCGCGATCACCGCGATTGCGTTTGGGATCGGGCTGCTGGTAATTCCGTTCGGCGTGGAGACGAAAGGAAACGTTCTGCCGGACTGATGGTTCAGAATCCGAGCGAGAATGCTACGGTAGACACGCATCCTTACAATAGAAGTTAAGCCTTCCGGTAAAGCTTGCGCTCCGAAGGGCAAAGACTCGCATGGGCGCCGACTCCAATCTGCTCCGCTTCGTGAAGAGGTACCGCTCGACCCTGCTGATGTGCGCGCTGGTCGTCGAGATGGTTGTCTCGCCGGCGGCGGACTACCATCCGCGCGTGGGAGCGCTGCTGGCGGTGTTGATTGGACTGTCGCTCCTCGCAGCTGTCAGCTACATGGCGAACCAGCGAATCGTCAAGAGGGTGGTGCTTCCGATAGCAGCAGTGTGGCTGGTTGCGCGACTGCTCGAAGCGTTCGGAAATCGACAACATGCTGATGCTCGGCTGGCTCCCGCAGCGGGGTTGGCGCTGTCGTGCGCAATACTGTGGGCCATCTTCATGCGCGTACGTTCGATGCAGGAAACAACCGGAGCTACCATCGCCGAAGCTTTCATCGGCTACCTGATCATGGGGACGGCGTTCGCTCAGCTCTATTGGATCCTGAACCAGGTGATGGAGAAGCCATTCAATCAGCTCATTCCCAGCTATGAGATCAGTACGTTTTTGTACTTCAGCCTGGTGACGCTGACCAGCGTCGGTTATGGAGGCATCGTTCCCATCAATCCTTACGTGCGGATGGTGGCTGCCTTCGAGGGCGTTGCAGGCATCTTCTATATTGCGGTGGTGGTGGCGCGCCTGGTTGCTTCGTACCGCAGGGCCGAGCGGTTGCACGAGTGATCTGGGTCGCGAAGTCGCAGACGGTCGTCACTTGCAGTTGCCGGCGGGAAGCGCGGTAGAATTCAGCAAACTCAAATCCTGGAGGACAGCGAGTGGCGATCGTCTGCCGGGACCGCGTTTGACGAGGAGAGCCTATGTCATTGATGAGCCGCCGCACGGCGCTCAAGCAGATTCTGGGCACCACCGCTTCGCTGGCCATCGCGCCGAGCCTGCCGACATTCGCTGCACCTGCGCCGCAACGCGAGTTGCCCACCGGTCCCGAGCACCGAGAAATGGCGCAGCTCGGGCAACAATTCATGCAGCAGTTTTTCGCGCCGGCGCTGTCGGTGGCCATCGTGCGCAATGGGAAGTTCGTCTTCGAGCGTCCGTTTGGCATGGCCGACAAGCAGGTGCAGTTACAGACTTCGCCAACCACGCTGTTTCGCATCGCCAGCGCGACCAAGCCAATTACGTCGGTTGCGGTTTTCACGCTGGTGGAGCAGGGCAAGCTCAATCTTTCGGACAAAGTGTTCGGCCCCAGCGGCGTGCTGGGCAACACTTACGGCAAGCCGCCTTACAAACAGTACGTCACCGACGTCACGGTGGATGATCTGCTCACACACACGAGCGGAGGGTGGCCCAACGACTCCACCGATCCGATGTTTCGCTTTAAGTCGTGGGACCAGGCAAAGCTGATCACGTGGACGCTGGAGAACCTACCGCTGACGTATCCACCGGGACAGCACTGGGCGTATTCGAACTTTGGCTATTGCGTGCTGGGGCGCGTGATTGAGAAAGTCAGCGGACAACCTTATAAAGACTACGTACAGCAGGCGGTGCTTGGGCCTTGCGGCATCACCGATATGCAGATTGCAGGAAACACGCTGAAGCAGCGGGCTCCGAACGAGGCTATGTACCTGGGTCAGTTCGGCGAAAATCCGTACACCATGAATGTCACGCGTATGGATTCGCATGGAGGGTGGATCGCCAATCCTTCGGACCTGGCGCGTTTCTGCGCTCATGTCGGCGGAATGTCGGGCATCCCGAGCATCCTGAAGCCGGAAACGATCCAGACGATGACGACGCCCGCGGCGGCTTACCCGGCAGGCTCGGCGGGAAAGTACGCGCGCGGCTGGATGGTGCACGACAACGGCAAAGGCAATTGGTGGCACGGTGGCAGCTTGCCGGGAACGACCAGCGTGATGGTTCGCACGGCAAACGGAATGTGCTGGGGCGCGCTCACTAACACACGCACCCAGCCAAACAACACTATCGACGCCGCCATCGACCAGATGGTGTGGGACATGGTCAAAGTACCGGGATGGAGCAGCTAATCCAATGAGAGGAGTCCGTGTGACAAAGCGAATGGTTCGTCTGCTGATTCTGCCGCTGTTTCTCACTGTGGCCTGGATGTGCGCGGCCGCACAACAGCCCCTGCCGCACTCACAGGAGGTTGTCGATGTTACCGGGCATTGGGTCATCGAGGCTAAGAACTGGAACGGCGACTTTGATACGAAGACGGTTGACTTGGAACAAAAAGGCAACGCGATCACGGGCCACTTCAAGGGGCCAAATCAGTCGGGCGGACTGGAGGGCAGCATCAACGGCCACCACATTGTGTTTCGTACCAAGACGAAGCATCCGCTGACGTTTCGCGGGCAGGTGCAAGGCGACACCATGACCGGCAACTTTCACGTCATGGGCAAGGAAGGGGAATTTCACGCGGAGCGGACGGTGGCGAAATAGCCGGAGTGCACCCGCCTAACCCACCGGCTGCTGCTCCCCGGCCAACTGCTCGAGCAGCGACTTCAAGCGAGTAAGCACCTGCTCGGGTTGTTTTTCTTTCAGCGTGAACTTCAGCACGCCGGCAGGAGTGAACTGGCTGCCCGGCTCGGCGTGCACCCAGCGCATCAGGCGCTCGGGATCGACGGTGGCCTTTTCGGTGAAGCGGATGCTGACCGCGTCGCGGCGGCGTTCGATTTGCGCCACGCCGATGCGCTGCGAGAGCAGCTTCAGTTCGGCGTAGTCGAGCAGGTTGCGCACCGGCGGCGGAGGCGCGCCGTAGCGATCGCCCAACTCGGCGGCCACGTCGTTGAGTTGCGCTTCGGTCTCCACTCCGGCGACGCGCTTGTACATGCGCAGGCGCTGGTTCTCTTCCGCGATGTAGTCGGCGGGAATGCGGATGTTGAGCCCGAGGTTGAGTTGGGTCTCGGGCGTGTCGGGTTCGAGCTCGCCCTTGATCTCGCGCACCGTGCGCTCGAGCATGGTGGTGTAGAGTTCGAAGCCGACGGCCTCGATGTGTCCGCTCTGCTCGCCGCCCAGAAGATTGCCCGCGCCACGCAGTTCGAGGTCGAGTGCGGCGATCTTGAAGCCCGCGCCCAGGTCGCTGAATTCTTTCAACGCAGCCAGACGTCGGCGCGCCAGGTCAGTGAGGTCGCGGTCGGGCGGAATCAGCAGGTAGGCGTAGGCGCGGCGGTCGGAGCGGCCCACGCGTCCGCGCAACTGGTAGAGCTCCGACAGGCCGTGGCGGTCGGCGCGATTGATGATGATGGTGTTGCACAGCGGGATGTCGAGCCCGTTCTCGATGATGGTGGTGGCGATGAGGATGTCGGCCTCGTGCCGCATGAAGGCCAGCATCACGCGCTCCAGCTCGCTCTCGCCCATCTGGCCGTGGCCGACGAGAATGCGCGCCTTGGGCACCATCTCGCGAATCTTGTCGGCGATCTCGTAGATGCTCTCCACGCGGTTGTGGACGAAGTAGACCTGGCCGCCGCGCTCCAGCTCTTTCTCGATGGACGAGCGGATGAGCTTCTCGTCCCATGCGGCAACGACGGTCTGGATCGCCATGCGGTCTTTGGGCGGCGTCTCGATGACGCTCATGTCGCGCAGGCCGAGCAGCGACATGTGCAGCGTGCGCGGAATCGGCGTCGCCGACATGGTGAGCACGTCGACTTCTTTGCGAAGCTGCTTGAGGCGCTCCTTGTGGCGCACGCCGAAACGCTGCTCCTCGTCCACGACGACCAGGCCGAGGTTGTGGAACTTCACGTCCTTCGACAGCAGGCGGTGGGTGCCGATGGCGATGTCGAGCTCGCCGGCTTCGAGTTTCGCCAGGGATTCCTTGATCTGCTTCGGCGTGCGGAAGCGGCTGAGCATGTCGATCTTGAGGGGGAACGCCGCGAAGCGCTGCCGGAAGGTGTTGTAGTGCTGGAAGGCGAGCACGGTGGTGGGCGCGAGCACCGCGACCTGGCGGCCATCCTGCACCGCCTTGAACGTCGGCGCGCATCGCGACCTCGGTTTTGCCGTAGCCCACGTCGCCGCACAGCAGGCGGTCCATCGGCGTGGAGGCTTCCATGTCGCGCTTGACGTCGATGATGGCGTTCATCTGGTCTTCGGTCTCGCTGAACTCGAAGGCGTCTTCGAACTCGTGCTGCCATTCGCTGTCGGCGGCGAAGGCGTGGCCCTCGGCGGTCTTGCGCACGGCGTAGAGCTTTGAGCAGTTCCTCGGCCATGTCTTTCATGGCCTTCTTTACGCGCGCCTTGGTCTTCTGCCACTGCGCGGTGCCGAGCCGGTTCAGCACCGGCTTCGCGCCTTCGGACGAGCGATACTTCTGCACCAGGTCGAGGCGCGTGAGCGGCACGTAAAGCCGCGCGCCCTCGGCGTACTCCAGCACCATGAACTCGGCGGCGGCGCCGTCTTCCTGCGGAACTTCTTTCAGTCCCTGGTACTGGCCGATGCCGTGCTCGACGTGCACCACGTAGTCGCCGACGGCGAGATCGCGGAAGTCGGAGAGAAACGCCGACACCTTCGACTTCTGGCGCTGCGGACGCCCCAGCGAGACTTCGGGCTCGTCGAACAGATCGCGCGAACCGAAGAGAATGAGGTTCGCCTCGGGCAGCGCGACGCCCTCGGGCACGTACGCCTTCACGATGGTGGTGGCGGCGACGTCATCGGTGAAGTAGGTGGACTCGTCGACGAAGACTTCCATGCCGGGCTTGGGAGTGCGGCTGCCGATGCGGAACGACAGGTTGTACTCGTTGAAGACGTCGGCCAGGCGCTCGACCTCGCCGGTGCTCGAGACCGCAAACATCACGCGCTTGCCTTCGCGGGTGAGCTTGCCGACCTCTTCCGTCATGGCCGCTACCGAGCCGTGGAAGCGCGTGGTGGGCTGGGTCTGCAGGACGATGTGCTCGGCGTCGCTCGAGTCTTCGATGCCGAGTTGCTCGATTGCGAGAGTCGGCAACTGTTGCAACGCGTGCGCCCACTGCTCGGGGCTGAGATACAGATCTTCAGGCCGCACCAGGTTGCCGACGAGGCTGCGTTCGTGCGCGTCGGTGAGCTTCGTCCACCAGAGTATCGTGCGCTTCGTTGAGCGTGTCGGGCTCGTCGAGCACGACGGTCGCGCCGGGAAGCAGGTCGAAGAAGGCTTGCCTGCGCGCCGGCGACGGGGGCATAGAGCTCCCATCCGGGAAAGACGCTCACGCCCGAGTAGCGCACGGCTTCCTCGACCGCTTCGTCGTCGCCCGCGAGACGATGGCCGCTGAGCCGCGCGTTGATGGCCGCGAGCGTGTCTTCGTCCACCGGCGTTTCGGTCAGCGGCAGCAGCACCGCGTCTTCGGTCGCCGCCGCCGAGCGCTGGGTCGCAGGATCGAACTTGCGCATCGACTCGACCTCGTCGCCGAACAGCTCGATGCGCACGGGCCGATCCGACTCCGGCGGATAGACGTCGATCAGTCCGCCGCGATGCGCGAACTCGCCCGGCATCTCGACCACATCGACCTGGTTGTATCCGGCGAGACGAAGGTGCTCGACCAGGCGCTCGGGATCGATCATCTCGCCGCGACGAACGACCTGCGCCAGATCCGGCATAAAACGAGGCGTCGCGCAGACGCATGCTGGCCGCGGCGAACGGCGTGATGACGATGTTGGCCGCGCCGGTCGCGATCTTCCACAGCGCGGTGGCGCGTGCTTCCTGAATTTCGGGGTGCGGCGATTGGTTCTCGAAGGGCAGCACGTCGTAGGCCGGCAGGCCGATGACCGACTCCGGCGGGACCGCGCCGGTCAATTCGGCGAGCGAGCGAACCAACGGGCAGCAATTCGTCCACGGCGCGATTGTCGCTGACCACGATGACCAGCGGGCGGGAGGTCGCGCGCTGCAGCAATGAATAAAAGAGGGCCTTGCCGGTGGGAGTGAGCCCGGAGACACGTGTCCGCCCCGCGCCGCCCTTGACCCGGGCTATGGCACGCAGATAATGCAGGGGACTTTTCCACGTCCGCAAAAATATCGCGGACGAACGGGAGGATCACCTTTTTATTCTAGACAGTCGGCGAGAGACTGGTGCGTCTCAGAACTCCAGAGTGCAAGCCGCATTCCCGGGCACGCGTAACCGGGCCGCGCGCCTGGTTGTAGCCGGGATTGTTTATCTGCTGGAAGTCCACGCCGATAGAACAGCTCCACGCCAGATGTGCACGGTGTAGAACGCTTCTTCGATGGTCTCGCGGCCGTAGGTCAGGCCGCCGTCGCCCAGCAGAAACCCAGGCCGCCGTTGGCCAGATAGGACTGGTGTGCGCGCGGAAATTCCGTTGGAGATGAAGGACGCACCCAAGCGATCGAGCGACCGGCTCCAGCGCGACCCTTGGCGTAGACGCCGACTTCGAAGTACGCTCTCCACTTCGGTATAGCAGAACGATTCCTTCTTGCCATCGGCCCATCCCCAGCGGGCGAAGGCGCAACAGGTCGTTCCACAGTTCCTGCTCCAAGTTGACGCCGAAGCCATACTTCACCGTCCCTGGACTCCGCGTCGCGATCGACGTCAGGCGTCGGCGTCACGTGATCGAGGTAGAGCTTCACGGCCTCGCTGTAATCGCCCATGTTGCCGTGGTTCACGTAGTTGAGCAGCCGCACGGTGGTGTGCCTGTTCTGCAGCAGCTGGATAGCGCAATTCCAGCTCGATGTTTTCAGCACGCGCGTCGGGCACGTCGGCATCGAGGTTGGGACCGTTGGCGACCTTCGGCATCAACGCTTCGGCGAAGCGCAGGCCCCAGTTGCGGTCTTCGTAATCGAACATCAGCTCCGACGGTATAGCCGCGGGTGTCGGCGGCGTAGTCCCAGGCGCCGTTGTTGTCGGCCGTCCAGTTCATGAACTGGTAGTGACTGTCGGTACCGCCGACGTTGTTGTCGAAGAAATCGGCCATCGAGAACTTGCCGAAACGAATCTCCAGACCGCCGCACCGGCATCTCGGTGTGCAGCGACAACGGCGTGCGCTCCGACTCGATCCTGTCCTTGGAAAACGGAATGATCTGCTGGAACATCAGCCGGGCGATGTAAGGCAACTGGCTCAGCTGACGGATTACGCACGACGTCGAGGTTGACGAATCCGGCCATGCCGAGTGCGCCGACTGATTCCGCCGCCGCCAGCCTCCTCTTCGTCGAAGTACAGACGCCGTGTTGGGCGTGAACTCGTAGCCGGTGAACAGCGTCATTACGCGCGAGAGCGCGTGTTCGGTGGGGGCCGTGAAGCTGTTGGGCCCGCTGTAGGGCGAATTAAAAGTACCGTGCGCCTGGAAGACAAAGTTCGCCTGGCCGGAAATCCACCACTTCGCCGTCTGGGAGTGGGGAAAGAAAGTGTCGGGTGGCGCGGGCACTTCCGGGTTCTCAGGCTGGGCCTGACCGGCTGCGGCGACGTTGTCCTGCGCGCACACGGACGCGCCGAACGCCATCAGGCAGAGCACGACGGCAGTCGCACAGACCAGCCGTACCTGCCAACGGCCGGCCCGCGCCAACTGCCGGTGAAAGCGGATTGTGCAGGCACGGATCACGCGGCGCTTCTCGTGCTCTTTCCCAGACCGGCGAAAGTCATGCGCAACTGGCCATCACGTCAGTGTCACATGCGTTTGTTACAGACTGATTACGTTCCCTATTGGTGCCCTTGTCTCCGGTCGAAGCCCGACCTTCTTCCAGCGTCCACCGGCAGTGCAGTTCAGGACGGGCGCCTTCCGTCAGATACCAGGTGCGGCGCAGGACACGGCGGTCTAGCATGGATGCGCGGATATCGAACATGGTCTCCTCCCATCGGATGCCGCGGCGCCGGGCAAGCGTTTCCGAGAGAAGACTGAGGCCAACTCGGCTTCAGGTCCGCGCGGCCAATGATAGGCGGAGCGCGCCCTCTCGAATCCTGTGCCAGCCGGGGCCGCCGGCGGCTGCTTTACAACTCGGGGGTTCTTTCATTTGTGTTTCGCTCATGACATTTTGCGGTTGCATCGCATATCTTTTTTATAGCATACTGGGGTTGGGTATAGGCAAGCATTTATGGCAAGAAAAGAGACCGACCGAGACCGTGGCAAACTAGTGAGCCGGACGCGAAGAATCCGCGGCCAGATCGAGGCCGTCGAGCGGGCGCTATTAAACGAAAAAGAGGAATGCGCCGACACGCTCCAGCTGCTGGCCTCCACGCGGGGCGCGATCAACAGCCTGATGGCGGAAGTTATGGAAGACCACATCCGCGATCACATCGGCCGCGGCCGCGCTTCGGAAGAAGTCACCGACGACCTGCTGGCCATCGTTCGCGCTTACTTGAAGTAACTATGCGTTACGACGTTGCGGAGGATATTCACCTGTGGGTACGGCCCTGGCGAAGGCAGCGTTTCGAGGCGATAGAATGCCCGGCAGGCCGCGATCTACGCATATGCCGGGCTGGAAAATAGCGGCGGCAATTTCACTTGCAGCCACTAAATCGAAGATAAAGAGAGAAGGGCCCTACTTCCGGCTTCCTAGCTTGCGCGCCTGGATGCACAGCATCCCCAAGCCCGAACCGAGCAGGAGCAGCGACGTCGGCTCTGGCACTGACGCAACGTTAACGACCAATTGGCTGAGCGCGAACTGAAGTTTTCCGTTGATTCCGGGTTGCGGCACGAAGCGCACGCCGTCGATCCCAGACCAATTGAACGTTTCCTGGGCAGGCACTGCGCTGGATAAAGTGAGCATTGCCTGATCGACGACCTTTCCGTTCAGCAGACCCACGACTTCAAGCCGCAAGGGGCTCGTGCCATCCATAGCCAGTAACGCGCTGGCAAATGAGAAGGTCCCCGTGGAAGTGAACCACGCCGGTGCCCCAGCAGGGTTGGTAGCAAACGAAGTATTGAGAGCTCCGCCAGGCTCATTGTTACCGGTGAGCATCTGAGCCATACTCACGTCGTAGAAATTGTTCCAGTCCATGCCTGCGAAACCATTGGGAATGGCTGTGCCGTTGCCAGGAAGACTGTTGAAGGTGATGACCTCCGCCGCGCTTAGCGAGCTGATCAGGAACAAGCAAGCCGTCAGCAGCAGAAACTTCCTCTGTGCGAGATGCATCGAAACACTCCTTTCACATTGTGCCGATTGGGATAAGGGCGGCTAAAAACAAACCTCGCCACCCACGCGAAGAGACGGTCGCTTGTGAAAGAAGCACGAACCGTGCCATCCGGCCGGCGTTCGAAGTGAGTCAGTTAGAGGGTTCGACGGGGCCGCTGCTATGTCATTTCGACTCGTGGCGAGCAAGAATTTCAGAGTCAGGGAAGCCGAAAGCGTAGAGCAGTACTACACCTTCCCAGGTTGGTGGTCTGCAATGGGACTTGCATTCTTCCCCGTGGGTCACGATGATGGGTATGCCGTCTAGTGTTCCGTGGTACAGCGGAGTCCTGTGGTGGCACTTTCACACTTATTCGAGGTAGGTTGGTTTCGGCGATCCGCGTTCATCCTCCTGATGATCGCCATGCTCACGGCGTTGCTCGCCGAGGGCCAAGTCCAAACTCCTGATACTCATCCCGGCAACAGCATCAGCGGCACGGTGGTGAACAGTGTTACCCGCGAGCCTGTTGGGCGCGCACTGGTATATACCACTGACGACCGCTATGCCGCACTCACCGACGATCACGGACACTTCGAACTGAATGTAGCTGAGCAAGCGCCAGCCCCCGGCGCGGCTGGAATGTCCACCGCCCAAACTGTTTTGCAGGTGAAGAAGCCTGGTTTTCTGGCGATCGCTGGACCCCGGGCGGGCCCCTCGGCGGTTCCCGGACAAAGCGACCTTATTCTGAAACTCGTTCCGGAGGGTCTGATCGTTGGGCGAGTGAAATTTCCCAGCGCCGAAGCTGCTGACCGCGTCCAAGTGCAACTGTATCGCCGCGAAATTCGTGACGGATTCGCCCGCTGGGAGCAATCGGCCCAAACCACCACCCGCGCCGATGGCGAGTTCCGATTCGCTGACCTGCGCGCCGGCGACTACAAGCTGTTCTCCCTTGAGTCGACGGAGCGCGATCCACTGACCGCGGTTCCCAACGGGCCAGTCTTCGGATTTCCACCCCGGTATTTCGCGGCCGCGCGCGATTTCGCCAGCGCCGATACCATTTACGTTCATGCCGGAGAAACCATCCCGGCCGAAGTCGCTCCCGAACGGGTGAGGTATTTCGACGTCAGGGTGCCTGTAGTCAGTGCCGATCCAAATCCGCCGCAAGGTTTACAGGTTTCCGTCTACGCCCAAAGCCATCACGGCCCCGGATTCGCGCTCGGTTACGATCCGAACCAGCGTGCAATTCGCGGCTCGCTGCCCAACGGAACCTATACGGTCGAGGCCGCCAGTTTTCAGCCAGCTTCGGCGACCGGGATGGCGAGTATCACGGTCGCCAACGGAGCGCTGAATGCGCCTTCACTCACTATGGCGCCGAATGTGTCGATCGAAATCAACGTTCGTCAGGATTTGGCGGCTGGAGAGAATCCGCCGGGGGCGCCGAACGTGTACGTCACGCTCGGGCCGGCGGAGGAGTTCCCCGTCGAAGGTGGTTCCGGGGGGTATTACCAGGCACAGGGCAACCCACCGACGCTTTCGGGTGTCGCTCCCGGACGCTACTGGGTACAACTGAATCCCTCCTCCTCCGGTATGTATTTCGCGTCCGTGACCTCAGGTCCAAAAGACTTGCTGCGCACCCCGCTGGTGGTGCCGTTTGGCGCAAGCGTGCCTCCCATCGAGATCACGGTACGCTACGACAGCGCCGAGATCGATGCGACCCTCGACGGCAAGCCATTCCAATACACCTCGGTGGGAGTAAGTGGCACCGTCGGTTCCGTGGGACGCCACGGTCCGTTGGAAGCAGCGGAAGGGCCTTCGGTCTACTGTATTCCGACAGGGAATGAGGGCAGTCCGGCGAGAGAATTCTTCAAACTGCCTGACGGCAGCTTTGCGCTGCAGCAACTTGCTCCGGGCGATTATCGGATTCTCGCCTTCGACACTCCCCAAGAATTGGAGTACCGCAACCCTGCGGCAATGCGCGCGTACGAGACGAAGGGGCAAGTGGTCCATCTGACGCCGGGACAGAAACTGCAGGTGCAACTGCAACCGATCAAGAGCGAATGAACATGCCAGTTACGCGCTCCGAAGCCGCTCGATTCGCGCTCGTCACGCTGCTTCTGTGCGCGTGCGTCGTGACGACTCCGCTGGCGCAAGCGCAAGCGGGTGGCTATCGTATCGCAGGCAAAGTGGTCAGCTCCACTTCCGGTGCGCCGCTTTCGCAGGTGCGTGTGACCATCGCCAGCGTGCAAGACCGCGACGAAACGAAATCGCTCATCACCGGTGATGACGGAGCGTTCGCATTTACGAATATCGCCGCCGGAAAATACTCGCTCGATGGAGCGCGCCGCGGGTTCATCGAGTCTCAGTTTGATCAGCACGAGAACTTTTCCACCGCCATCGTCACCGGCGGCGATGCCGACTCCGAACATCTTGTCTTTCGACTGACGCCACAGGCCGTTCTCACCGGCCACGTGTTGGATGAAGTGGGGGATCCGGTCCGCAGGGCTACCGTCGTTCTGTATCGCCAGGACCAGAGCACCGGAGTCAGCCTGGTTCACAGAGTCGGAGGCGCACGCACCGACGATCTGGGAAGCTACGAATTCTCCGACCTGCGTGCGGGAACCTTCTTCCTCTCCGTCAATGCGAAGCCATGGTACGCACTGCATCCGCGCTCTATGCCCAACCCGGACGGAACGGTCACTGTGACGCCGGCGGAGCACTCTTTCGACGTGGCTTATCCCACGACTTACTACGCTGACGCGACCGACTCCGACGAAGCCACGCCAATTCCCTTGCGCGGCGGCGAGCGCCTCTCGGTCGATATGCACCTGTCGCCGGTTCCAGCGCTCAGCATCTTAATCAGGCGAACTGGCGCACCCGGTCAGGGATTTGCCTTTCCCCAGATTGAACGGAAATCGTTCGACACCACGGAAAACGTCACCGCCCAAATCATGAGCCGCACGTCCCAGTCGGTCGGCGGCCCGGAAAATTTCCAGATGTTCGCGCAAGGACTGGTGGAGCTATCGGGCATTCCCGCAGGCAAGTACACGTTGCACACACCGGGCGTCCCCGGATCAGAGGGCTCGGGCTCGATCACCGAGGTCGATCTCAGCCAGAATGGACAGGAAGTAAATCCCGCCTCCGGCGAGCCGGTCAGCAACGCGAAATTTTCCGTGCGCGTTCTGGGACAGGCCCGGGTTCCTCAGCAGCTCTTGCTGGCACTGCGCGACGCCGGGCACAAAGTTGTTAGGACCGCCCCGGTGGACCCGCAGGGCGAAGCAGAGTTGGCCGACATTCCGCCCGGCAAATATGCCCTGCTTGCCGCCACTCCCGTCAATGATTATGCGGTGACGCGCATCACCATCAATGGCAGCCCAAGCAGCGGTCACGGATTGGACATCGTCGCCGGCACGACGATTGAAGGCACGGTCACGCTCATCGGCGGACAGACCATCGTTCAGGGCTTCGCCAAACGCGCCGGCAAAGGAGCCTCCGGCGCGATGGTCGTGCTGGTTCCCACGAATCCCGAAGCGAATGCCGAGTTGTTTCGCCGCGACCAGAGCGATTCGGACGGTAGCTTCAGCCTCAACACCGTCATCCCCGGCGAATACACTATCGTCGCCATCGAAAATGGCTGGGACCTGAACTGGTCACAGCCCGGTGTGATCGCCCACTACTTGCCGCAGGGACGCAAGATCGTGGTTCCCTCAACCGCGCAGGAGCCGGTTCGCTTGGCCGAGCCGGTAGAAGTGCAGCCGCGGTAGGGGTTTGGAGTCCGCTTAAGCATCGGCTACCCTATATCTATGTCCCCGAAGCTGGAGCAGGCGCTGGAGCTGATCCGTGAGGACCGTCCCGAGGCGGTCGAGCGAGCGCTGGCGCTGCTGCAGAACACGGTCTACTCCTTCAGCATGAAAGTCTGCGGCCATCCACAGGACGCCGAAGACACTATGCAGGAAGTGCTAGTCAAGCTACTTCCCTACCTCCCCAAGTTTGACAGCCCGCAAGCTTTGTCGGTGTGGCTCTACAAGGTGGCGCGCAATCGTTGCCTGATGAACCGGCGCGGCGCGAAGAACGCGAGTAACAAGCACGTGCCGCTCGACGAACTGATGCCTACTCAGTACGAGTTGCGCGAGCTGGTCGAAAGCAAAGATCCCAATCCCGAGACCAACGTGTTGCGCGACGAGAGCGCGCGGCGAGTCCGTGAGGCGGTGCTGAAGGTGGCTCCGCTCTACCGCATGGTGCTGGTGCTGCACGATATGGAAGGCCTCAGCACCTCTGACGTTGCGCGCGTCACCGGCCTAAGCGAGGGAACGGTGCGCGTGCGGCTGCATCGCGGACGGCTGATGTTGCGGCAACAATTAGCGCGCATGGCGAAGGCCAAAGGCATCGTTGTCAATTTGATCTACGCGGCGGCCGAAGATAAGCCGCCCAAGCGGCCGCGCCATTGCCGCGAGATGTTTGCCTCGCTCTCGGACTACATGGACGGCCTGGTGAACGACTCCCGCAGCCGCGAGATGGAGAAACATCTCAACGACTGCAAGCCGTGTGTCGCCTTCCTCGACAGCTTGAAGTCAGCGGTGGAACAGTGCCGCACCTACGAACCTGTCTGCGACACTGCCCGCGCCGAAGAGTTGCGCAAGGAGTTGGTCGAGAAATATCAGGCAGCAGTAGCGGCGCTGCCCAATGCCGGCGCGTAACCAACCCCGCGAGCCGCCCGCACAACCGAATTGACTCTCGGTAACGTCAGCCCTATCATCAAGCAACTGTTCGGCCCCACTTTGTCTATGATCGACACGACCATCTCGCATTACCGCATAATCGAAAAACTTGGTGGTGGCGGGATGGGCGTGGTTTACAAGGCCGAAGACATGCGCCTCAAGCGTTTTGTCGCGCTCAAGTTCCTGCCCGACGACGTGGCCCGCAATCCCGAGGCCCTCACCCGATTCCAGCGTGAGGCTGAGGCCGCTTCGGGGCTCAACCATCCCAACATCTGCACCGTTTACGACATCGGCGAACAGGACGGCCAGGTCTTCATCGCCATGGAGTTCCTCGACGGCGTTACGCTGAAGCATCGTATCGCGGGCCGGCCCCTGGACACCGAGACCATCCTGAATTTGAGCATTGAAATTGCCGATGCTCTCGACGCGGCTCACGCCAAGCGGATTATTCATCGCGACATCAAGCCCGCCAACATCTTCGTCACCAAGCGCGGGCAGGCGAAGCTGCTCGATTTCGGCCTGGCAAAGGTGGTTGCTGAACACGGCGATAACACCGCCACCAGCGCTACGCCGCATATGACCAGTCCGGGATCGACGGTCGGCACCGTGGCCTACATGTCGCCTGAGCAGGTACGCGCCGACGAAGTGGACGCCCGCACCGACCTGTTCTCCTTCGGCGCAGTTCTGTACGAGATGGCGACGGGAGAAGTGGCATTTCAAGGCAGTAGCAGCGGGGTAACTTTCGAAGGCATTCTGAATCGCACGCCGCCGCCGGTCTCCAGCGTGAATCCTTCGATACCCGCTAAGCTGGAGGAGGTCATCAGCAAGTCGCTGGAGAAAGACCGCGACCTGCGCTATCAGACGGCAGCCGAGTTGCGCGGTGACCTCAAGCGCATCAAGCGCGACCTTGATAGCTCGCGCGTGCGTGCTGCCAGCGCCGTGAGCGCCTCGCGCCAGCCTTTCACAGCGCCGCCACTCGCCGCGCAAGCCGCGAAGGAAACTGACAAGGGACGTTCGAGTGTCTGGCGTGTGGCCTCCGTCGCCGCGCTGTTGGCCTTGCTGGTCGGCCTCGCGATTGGTGCGCTACTCATTCGTAAGCCGGAGCAGGCTTCCCTTCCGGTGTATCACCCGCTGACTTTCCGGCGCGGCATGGTGCGTTCGGCCCGGTTTGCCCCTGACGGCAAGATGATCGTCTACAGCGCCGCATGGGAAGGCAAACCGCTGCAACTGTTCACTACGCGCCCTGAGAGTCCGGATTCGCACGAATTGGAACCCGAAGGCGCCGACGTTCTCGCGGTTTCCTCCGCGGGCGAGATGGCGCTGTCGCTAAACAGCCATCCTATCGGGTCGTTTCTGTATTCCGGAACGCTGGCGCGCGTGCCTTTGGTCGGCGGCGCTCCGCGCGAGGTCATGGAGAACGTCGAGTGGGCGGACTGGTCTCCCGATGCGTCTTCGCTGGCCATCGTGCGTTACGAGCAGGGCCGCCATCGCCTCGAATATCCCGCGGGCAAAGTGCTTTACCAACCCGACGGATGGATTGGCCACATTCGCATTTCCCCCGAAGGTGACTCCATCGCGTTGATCGACCACCCAACGCTGAATGACGACGGCGGATCGCTCGTGCTGGTGGACCTTAACGGAAAAAAGACGGTCCTTTCCACCGGCTGGGACAGTATTCAGGGAGTGGCTTGGTCGCCGACAGGTAACGAAGTTTGGTTCACCGCCACGCGTACCGGTGGCGACCGCTCGCTCTACGCGGTTGACCTCTCCGGCAAGCTGCGGTTGCTGGCGCGGGTTCCCGGTGAATTGACCATCCTCGATGTGGGACACGACGGAAACGTCCTTCTCACGCGCGGCAACGATCGCGCCGGACTCATCGGCCTGCCGCCGGGCGCAGCGAAGGAACGCGATCTGTCATGGCTTGACTGGTCGACTCCAGGCGATCTGTCGGCGGATGGCAGCACGATTCTGTTTACCGAAAGCGGCGAGGGAGGCGGCCCCAAGTATGCCGTCTTCATGCGCAAAACCGATGGCTCGCCTGCTATCCGGTTGAGCGAAGGCACCGGCGCGGCGTTGTCTCCCGATGGAAAGTGGGCCATCGTGCGACCGAACACCCCTCCCGCGCCGTTGATGCTGCTGCCCACCGGCGCCGGCGAATCCAAGCTGCTCTTCCAGGATTCCATCAATCACCTCTCGACCCGCTGGCTTCCCGATGGCAAGCGCCTCGTGTTCTCGGGCAATGAGCCCGGCCACGGCTTCCGTTTCTACGTCGAAGGTCTCGACGAAAACAAGCCTCGTCCAATCAGTCCGGAGGGCGTTAACCCGTTAGTCATTCTTTCGCCGAACGGCGAATCAGTGGCGAGCACCGGGCCCGACGGCCGAATCTATCTCTATCCCGTCGCGGGCGGCGATCCAGTCGCGATCCACGGTACCGAAGCAGGCGAAATACCTACCGGCTGGTCGGCGGACGGCAAGCTGCTGTATGTTTACCAATTCGGCGAGATACCAGCCAAGGTCATGCAAGTCAATATCGCCACTGGAGAGCGCAAACCTTGGAAGCAACTCGTTCCCGCCGACTCCGCGGGCATCGACACCATCCGCGGCCTTGAACTCGCAGCCGATGGGAAGTCTTACGTCTACGGCTACATTCGGACATTGTCCGATCTGTATCTCGTGGAAGACCTGAAGTAGTCTCCCGAGAAAGCCATCTTCCCTCACATAGTCAAGACGACGCGGAATTCCGCCTTCCCGCTCATCATCCGCGCGTAGGCTTCCGCCACTTTGGCCAGCGGATACTTCTCGATCATGGCCTTCACGCCGGTCATTTCCGAGAACCGGAGCGTGTCCTCCGAGTCGGTCGGGATCCCCGAATACCAGCCCTGAATGCGCTTTGCGCCTCCGATCAATTGCAGAGGTGCGACTTCGATGGGATCCGCCGACGCTCCGATAACCACCAGCGATCCGTTAGCTCCCAGCCCCCCGATGAGTGACGACATCGCTTTGCCGCTCGGCGCCGTCGCAAGGATTACCCGAGCGCCGCCTAGTTTCGTCAGTTCGGCTGCAGCGTCGGTCGCTGCACTGTCGATATAAATATCGGCGCCCAGCTTTTTCGCGAGCGTGGCATTCTCCGGCCCACGCCCTATTGCCGCGACGCGATAGCCGAACTTCTTGGCAAACTGAATTCCTAAGTGACCCAACCCGCCGATACCCTGAACAGCGACCAGATCGCTAGGCAGCGCACCGGCGTGTCGGAGAGCGTTGAACGTGGTAATTCCAGCGCACATCAGCGGCGCGGCTTCGGCGGCATCCAGCGATTCAGGCATGTGTGCCAACGCCTCGACAGGCGCAACCATGTATTCCTGGTAGCCACCGTCGTAGCTGATCCCACAAATGATGTTGCTTGCGCAGTTCGCGAAGTCGCCTCTGCGGCACGCAAGACACGTACCGTCGTGGCCGCCATGCCAGCCCACACCGACGCGTGCGCCTTTTTTCCAGCTCGTTACGCCGGCTCCGACTGCATCGATGACGCCGGCAACCTCGTGTCCCGGAACACGCGGATACGCGATGCCCGGAATGATGCCTTCTTTGGTGATCACATCGCTGTGACAGACGCCACAGGCTAGCACGCGAATTCTCACCTGTCCGGGGCCGGGCTGAGGAATATCCCGTTCCACGACTTCGAAATCCGCTCCCGCTTTCGGCACCTGCACTGCTTTCATCTTTGCCATGGTCTTTCCCTTCGTTTAGGAATCACTCATACCGCGACCGTTCGCGGCCGCGGGTTTCAGGGTCGTCAATAGGGAAGTTACTGCTGCGAAATCCATTGCGGTCAAAACAACCATCTACCTGCGCTGGCCAAACAGAACTGCGGTAATCATGGATGCCGTCATGCTGCGTTTAGGCTCTGAAACTCAGTCTCCGGCATCTCGAAAAAGTGACCGACAGTATTCTCCTGCACACGTCCTGCTATTTGACCCCAGATGTCCGAAGTGTTAGCGTTTGCGGAATTAATTGAGGGGCGGCCTATGGATTTCTTCGAGCGGGTCTTCCATATTTCCCTGGATGGTGGCAACGGAGTCGCGGAGTTCGCAGTCATTCTTGGCACTATCGCTATCGCCACTTCGGCATTATTGAGGAAGTGTTTGCCACGGAACGGAATCGGCAAGCGAATTTATCGCCGGCTTGTCCTGCTCAGAAACTCACAACCATTGCTCGCGATTCGGCACTTGTTGTAGAATCCCGTCACTTTTTCTTGCAAGGCCGGCCCACGCAAGTCTCCGTCGCGTCCGTTTCGTCGTCGCACAAGCAAGCGCAATCCTTCGAGCAAAATCCGCACGCTTCGTCTGGGGGTATTACTCATGACATGGAACGGTGGCAAGCTCACCGCAACTCCCGTTGTTCCTCAACCGACGTTTGCTCGTCTGCGTCCGGTCGCCAGCGCTCTGAAGAGTGACCACGCTGATAGCTTCAAAGGCCTTTCGCACGCCCTTCGCGACTTCGGATCGAAGGTGCGTCTTCACATTCGTCTGGTCAGCGGTGACGACGGCGAAAAGGTTGCTCACTGGGAGGTCGAGGGTGGCACGCCGAAAGCCACCGCCCGCCGCGGCCGTCCCAAGACCGCCGACGTTCACATAGTCATGCGGCCTGAAACCTGGACACAGATTGCGTCCGGACAACTCGCACCTTACGACGCGCTGCTGGGCGGCAAACTGCGGGTCGGCGGCGATCTCGACCTGGCAAAGAGCATCACCAAACATTTGAGCGATCCGGCAATGTCCTACATCCCGCCCTGCTAGGAGGGGCCTGACTTTATGGCTGAAACCATTGGAATCGTCACCAACATCAAGCTCGCCACTATCACTCCCGGCTTCCCCAACGCCATCGATGTGGGTGCCTTCTGGTTGCTGGAAACCGCGACCAGCATCAACTGGCTTTTTTACCTTTGGGTGAGCCACGCCGCCGATCCGCCCATCGACCGGGTGCTTCAATCGCAACGCATCGCTCTGCTCCGCGAGGCCGCGTTTCGCAAACTCACGGTTCACGCTTTTCATGACGTTGATTCCGACTCCGTGTTCGAGATCACCGTGGATATTCCCTGACGCGGGTCTTAAGCCGCACCAACGAATGGACGCAATATGCCTACGGTTACTCACGTTGCTCCAACCAACTCGACCTTTCCGCAGAACGACGTCCAACACTCCACCAGCGGTCGCATACTTTCACTGGCTCTCTCTGCCGATCCCACGCGCATCTATGCCGGCAGTTTCTGCGGCGTCTGGCGCTCCGACGATTCCGGTCAATCGTTCTACCAGCTCGTCGGACCGCTCACCGATACCGCCGGCCCCGGCATCTTCGGCAGCATTTACGCGCCCCTGGTTTACGACCTCGCAGCCTCACCCATCGATCCCGACCTCGTCCTCGCCGCCGCTCGTGATGGTCAGTTCAATAACAGTCGCGACGGTATTTATCGCTCTGCTGACGGCGGCCATTCGTGGGAATTGGTGCTGCCTATGTTCACCTTGGCACCCTACTATGGCGTGAGCCAGGTCCTCTTCTCTCCAGATGACCCCACGCTCATCTATGTCGCGCTCGGTTGGGAAGGAGTTGCCATCAGCCAGGACGCCGGCAAAACCTGGAACACGCACTTTCTCAACGCCAATGTTTGGCACCTGGCCGTCGCTCCTTCGGAAGGCCCCGGCGTCCGCAAGGTCTACGCTTGTGGCGACATCCGATCTCCTCCTCAAGATCCCAACGTCAACATTTTCTTCTCCAACGACGGCGGCAACACCTGGGCGATGGACAACGGCGCAGCCGTCATCAACGCCTCGCGCGCCAATCTGGCAGTCTTCCAAAAAGCATGCGGTAGCGACAGTCCCGTGGGAACCTTCGCCAACCAGACCGGGACGAATAACACCAGCAACCCACAAATTCTCGCGGTCGAACCGGGTAATCCTGCGAAGGTTTACCTGGCGGCCGTAGGCGGCGCCTTCGGACCCTGCTACTACGACGGCAATATTCCCGACGGCGACCAGGTCAACATCTCTTGTGCTCGGCTGGCCGGCGAAGGCAGCCTCTGGTACGGCGACTTCAGCCAATTCGCCAATACCCAGTCCGCCGTGTGGATGGACTTGCCCGGCCCGCCAATCTATAGCGGTGGCAGCGATACTCCCAGCGGCAACATGTACGTCATCACCAAGCCCACCAGCTCCGGCTTCCTGGTCTTCTTCTCTGACATGAGTCACGTCCACGTCTCCCAGGGCATGCCCAACACTTTCAACTCCTGGCACCGCCTCGGCGGCAAAGACGCCTCTCAAGCCCACAAAGACAACACGAATTACAACTTTGTGTTCGTGCACGGCGATCCGCATGGTCTCATCACCAGTCCTGATTTCGAGATCACCCTCCAGCCCGCCACTGGAGTCAGCTCGCCTTACAACCAGAACTCCGAGCTCGATCAGTACCTCGGCGGCACCATCTGGATGGCCAACGACGGCGGCATTTTCTTCAGTCTCGATGGCGGACAAACGTGGAAGCGTCCCAACGGTCTCGAGACGCTCGACCCCGTCAACATTGCTGGACTGTATGGCATCGGAAGCGCGCCTGCAATTTATTTTGGCTGCGGCGATAACGACGATTTCTGCAGCTTAAATGGCGGCCAGCAATGGCTGAACCCCATCACCGAGTGCGGCGATTGCGATGGCTGGTTTGCCGATGAGGCCGACGCCTCTCGCGTGCTCGAGTTCGTGCCGCGTGGCAAAGTAGGTAACGTTGGGGGTGCAATCAACATCGTCGAGAGCGGTAGCGGTTCGAACTATCCCGATCCATCCAACACGGGACAAAACAACTTCATCGTTTCTCCCCGACGCATTATGCAGAGTGGCGGCGGCACTCCTCCCTACCCCGCCTCCGACCTCGTGCTTCGTGGATACCGCCCTATCATTCGCACACTGCCGACTGAAGCGCCCGAGTCTGACGGCGATTACGTCTTCATCCATTCCAGCGACGGCATGACGCGCCAGGTGTTGCGCACCCTCTCCATCAGTTCGATTCAGAGCCTCAGCGATTGGGACGACACCACCAAGGCTTTTCCCATCGGCACGCCGCTGCCCGATAGCCCGCTTAACAAGGGGAAAGAACCGGTTGTACAGGTTTCCGGCGGCCATAACAATCCGGTTTACTATGTGGCCGATTTTCGCGGGTACCTCTACAAGTGGGTGGACGCCACCGCCACCTGGACGCAAATCGTTCCCGGCGGACCGGCAGGACAAGCTTCCACCGGTTGCATCAAGTTCTTTGTCGATCCTTACCAGCCCCAGGTGATCTATCTCGTCGATTCGTCCGGCATCCTCATCTCGCTCGACGGCGGCAACACCTGGCAGCCCGAGCCCCATCTGGCCGCAGCCGTGTCCGCCAATGGCAAAATCATCAGCCCCTCGTCCACTGCGATTTACGACATGATCTTCACCCGTAGCGAGCCTTACACTCGCTTCGCTCTCGGTGACGCCGGAGTCTTCGGCACCATCGACGGCTTCAGTTGGTTCACCGTCTGGGACGCTATCGCCGTTCCCGGACGACCCGAATCTGCATTTTTCGATCCCTACACCGATCCCAACGATCGCGGCCTTTACGTCGAGTTCCAAGGACGCAGTATCGTCCGCTTTGGCGACATCCCCAGCCCCTGGACAACCAGTCCTCCTTGGGACGATATGATGCTTTACGCCGCCATCATCGAAGCCTGACCCGGCACGACACTCACTGAAGCTGCCGAAAAGATGGGAGTTGCAGCGATTTCCCAAATTGGGCATTAATTCGGCGTTAAGCTCCAGTTTCCTGTAACACCTGACCAACTGCCTGCATTTATCCGTGTGGTCCCGCAGAGGGCTGCGGCGAGGATGAAGCGATTTCCTTCGCCCACAGACGGAGAAGAACATGATTTCGGGCAGCGTTACTTTGACTCAACCAGAAAGCACTCATAAGCAATTCGTCGCCAGCGACAATCGCGGACATCACTTCCTGCTCGACGATGCCGCGGGCAACACCGGACCCAAACCGATTGAGCTAATCGCCATCGGGCTGGCGGGCTGTACCGCCTTTGACGTGATCGGCATCCTGCGCAAGAAGCGCCAGGAAGTCACCGGCTACGAAGTAAAGGTCGAGGCCGATCAGCGGACTGAGCCGCCAAACGTATTTACGAAAGTCCGGATTCGCCACATCGTGACCGGCGTGGATGTCTCGGACGATGCGGTGAAGGGCGCAATTCACTTGTCGGAATCGAAGTACTGCTCGGTGAGCGCGATGATTCAGTTGAGCGCGCAAATCGAAACCACCTATGAAATCGTTCCTGCCGAACGGGCAGTTGCGGTAGGAGCGTAACAACTGGGCATGCGCCAACTTCGAATTACATTTTGGGTCGCACTCGCATCGGCAGTGCTGACAACGGCAGCGGCTGGGGAAGAGCCTGTTCCCCTGAGCCTGCCGGATGCGGTAAGGATGACGCTGGCCAACAATCCCATGCACAAAGCAGCGCTGGCGGACACGAAGGCCGCCTCCGCGGGGGTGCGCGAAGCGCGAGCCCCACTGCTGCCACGCATCACCTTCGCTGAAAACTTCACCGGCGGCAATGACCCTGTGTTCGTATTCGGCACCAAGTTGCGGCAGCAGGAGTTCACAGCCCGCGACTTCGCGCTGAATGAGCTGAACCGGCCGACACCGATCGGCAACTACGCGAGCCGCTTCTTTGGCCAATGGAATTTGTTCGACAGCACGCAAAGCTGGAAGGCCCTGGACCGCGCCAAGTACCTGAATTTCGCGGCCGATGAGCAACTCAACCGCACTGACCAGGAGCTGGTCTTCCAGACCGTCGAGGCGTACTACGGAGTGCTCCTCGCGCAGAAACAGGTGCAGGTTGCCGAAGGCGGGGTGAAGACCGTGGAGGCCATCGAACATGACAGCCGCGCGCGCGTGGAAAGCGGCCTGGCAGTGGATTCGGACCTGTTGAGCGCGCAGGTGCAGGCTTCAACACGGCAGCAGGAGTTAATCGAGCGGCGCAATCAGTTGGCGCTGGCGCAGACTCGGTTGGCGCTGGCGATGGGCGCGGCGGCCGACTCCCAATATCAGCCGAAGGAGGCGTTGGAAGACCGGCCGCTACCGTCGGCCGATGTCAACCAGTTGGAGAAAACGGCGTTGGAGAAACGTCCTGACCTGAAGCGCTCGGAGTGGGAGCGCAGCGCGCAGGACAAGAGTGTGGCCATGGCCAAGGCCGCCTTTGGGCCGCGGCTGAATGCGTTCGGGTCGTGGGAAGAGGACTCCCACAGTGTGGGATGGACGGGAGCGAACAATTGGGTTGCCGGCGCCGAAGTGCAGTTCGACCTGTTCGCCGGCGGCAGCAAGCGTGCCGCGTTGCAGCGAGAAAAAGCTATGCAGGAACGGGCGACCGCTGGATATGCGGGATTTCAGGATGAGGTGCGGCTCGAAGTTCGCGGCGCCTACTACCAGTTCGACGCGGCCCAGCAGCAGGTAAAGGTGGCGCGTGGTTCGATCGCCCAGGCGGACGAAAGTCTGCGCATCAACCAGAATCGATACGAAGGCGGACTGAGCACGGTGACCGATATTTTGAGGGTGGAAGAGGCGGCGCATCGCGCCAAGGCCGATTATTGGCAGGCAGTGTATCGCATGAATGCCAGCTACGCCGGAATAGAGCTGGCGACTGGGACGTTGAGCGTGGATTCTCCGGCGGTGACGCAATGACGAATTGGAGCAGGTCGATCGTTCCGACAACCGCACTACTGCTGATGACACTGGCGGGTTGCAGCGAGTCGAAGCCTGCCGAGCCAGCACCGCTCGACAAAGTTCACGGCGTGGCTCTGCTGCAAGTTCAAAAAGCTACGGTGCCAGACGCTCTCGAAGCCACGGGTACGGTCCGGGCGACGCTGTCAGCGCAACTGGCCAGCCAGGTAATGGGAACGATCACCCGCGTGAACGTTCAAGAGGGCGACCGGGTACGGCGCGGCGAAGTTCTGGTATCGATCGATGAAGCGCAGCAGCAGGCGGCATACGCAGGGGCCAAAGCGGGATTGCAGGAGTCACAGGAATCGATTGTGGCGGCGGACGCCGATTATGCGCTGGCCGACGCGACCATGAAGCGCTATCAGATGCTGTACGACAAGAAATCGGTGAGCCCGCAAGAGTACGACGAGGTGAAGACCAGGCTGGCAGCGGCGCAGGCGCGGCGTGATGGAGCGCACGCCGGTGTGACCCGAGCCGAGGCGGGAGTTTCGCAGGCCGGGACAGCGATGGGCTTCACTAAGGTGCGGGCCCCGTTCGACGGTGTCGTAATTTCGAAACTGGCTGAGCCGGGTGCGATGGCGGCGCCGGGAGTTCCGCTCCTAGTGGTAGAAGACCCGAGCCATTTCCGGCTGGAAGTACAGGTGGATGAAAGCAAGATGGGCGCGGTGAAGTTAGGGGAAGCCGTGCCCGTGGTGATCGATGCGCTGGGCGATCAGCCAATCACCGGTAAGGTGACGCAGATCGTTCCAGCGGCCGATCCCGCGAGCCGGACGTTCACGGTGAAGATTGACTTACCAGCTTTGAGTGGGGCGCCCAGTTCCCCACCCATCCGGTCTGGATTATTCGGGCGAGCCTATTTTCCTCGTGGACAGCGCGAGGCGATCGAGATCCCAAAGACTGCAGTGTTAAATCGCGGGCAATTGCAGGCGGTGTACGTAGTGGGCGCAGACCAGCTGGCGAGCCTGCGTTTTGTTACGCTGGGCTCGGTGTCGGGCGACGAGATCGAGGTCCTCTCCGGATTGCAGAATGGCGACCACATCGTGGCGCAGCCAGGCGATCGCGAATTAAGCGGCAAACAGGTTGAGGCGCAGTAATGGCCGAAATCAAATCGCCAATGCGGGTCGCCGGTGCGCTGGCCGGGCAGTTTATCAACTCCAAGCTGACTCCTCTCTTCATCCTGTTTTCGCTGCTACTCGGCGGCTTCGCTATTTTGCGCACACCGCGCGAAGAAGAGCCGCAGATCGTGGTACCGATGCTGGACGTATTTGTCGAGATGCCCGGCGCATCGGCGGCGGAGGTGGAGCAGCGCGCGAGCATTCCGATGGAGCGACTGCTGCGCGAGGTGCCGGGGGTCGAGTACGTGTATTCGATTTCGCGCCCGGGCATGAGCATGCTGGTGGTGCGCTTCTACGTGGGCACCAAAGAAGAAGACGCGATCGTCAAGGCATACAACAAGCTGTACTCGAACTTCGACCGCATTCCGCAGGGAGTTTCGCAACCGATTATTAAAGTGCGCTCGATCGACGACGTGCCGATATTCGCGGTCACGCTGTGGGGCAAGAATTACGACAGCTACCAGCTCCGACAGATCGCGGGTGAGCTGGACAATCAGCTTAAACAGATCGATGACGTTTCCGAGACAAAGATCATCGGCGGGTTGCCGCGACAGGTGCGGGTCACGCTCGACACCGCAAAGCTGGCGGCGTACGGCATGACGCCGGGCGCCGTAGTGGCGCAGTTGCAACAGGCGAATGCGCGAGGCGATGCGGGAAGCTTCGCAAGCGGCAACCAGGAATTTGTAGTAGAGGCAGGGCGGTTCCTTGGTACTGCGGCAGATCTACAACAAATCGTTGTTGGTGTTTCGAGCGGAAAGCCAGTGTACCTGCGCGATGTGGCGTCGTCGATCGAGGACGGGGCGTCGGAGCCGGAGGACTACGTTCTCTATGCGAATGGCGCGGCGGCAAAAGGCGGGGGAAGCGGCGACTATCCGGCGGTGACGTTGACGCTGGCGAAGCGCAAGGGAACAAATGCGACTGACATCACGCGAGCGGCGGAAGCCAAGATCGAGTCGCTGCGCGGGTATCTGCTGCCCGCTGATTTGAATGTTTCGATAACACGCAACTATGGCGAGACGGCGAAGGACAAGTCGGACGAGCTACTCAAGCACCTGATGATTGCGACTCTGTCGGTGACTTTGTTGATCGCTCTAGCGCTGGGGTGGCGTGAGTCGGGCGTAGTGCTGATCGCGATTCCGGTGACCCTGGCACTCACTCTCTTTATCTTCTATCTATTCGGCTACACGCTGAACCGGGTGACGTTGTTCGCGCTGATTTTTTCCATCGGCATCCTAGTGGACGACGCGATTGTCGTCGTCGAAAACATTGTCAGACATTTTCGGATGCCGACGAATTGTGGACGGGACCTCAGCGCCATCGCGATTGAAGCGGTGGATGAGGTTGGCAACCCCACGATTCTGGCGACATTCACGGTCATCGCGGCCATTCTGCCGATGGCATTTGTGCGCGGGCTGATGGGGCCCTACATGCGGCCGATTCCGGTGGGAGCCTCGGCGGCGATGCTGTTTTCGCTGGTGGTGGCGTTCGTGGTGTCGCCGTGGTCGGCGCTGCGACTGCTGCACCATTACGCCGATCGCGTGACGGATGAACATGAGAAGGAAGGATGGACGACGAGGCTCTACCGGCGAATCATGAATCCGCTGCTGGAGAGCGCGTCGCGCAGGTGGATGTTCCTTGGCGGAATTGTCGTTCTGTTGTTGCTCGCGTGCTCGCTGGTGGCGTTCAAGCTGGTCAAGGTGAAGATGCTGCCCTTCGATAACAAGAGCGAGTTCCAAGTGATTGTCGATATGCCTGACGGGACGCCGCTGGAGCAGACTACGCGCGTAGCGCAAGAGTTGGGCGAATATCTGGGCAAGCAACCGGAAGTTGTGAACTATCAGATCTATTCGGGTACGTCGGGGCCGTACAACTTCAACGGACTGGTGCGGCATTATTTTCTGCGGCGAGGCGCAAACCAGGCTGACATACAGGTGAACCTGCTGGGTCGGAAGGAGCGTAAGACGCAGAGCCACGAAATTGCCAAACGGTTACGTCCGGGGCTGGTGGCGATTGGCAACAAGTATGGAGCGCGGCTGAAAGTGGCCGAGGTACCGCCCGGGCCTCCCGTGTTGGAGACGCTGGTGGCGGAAGTGTATGGGCCGGATTATCAGCAGCAGATGGAATTGGCGAAGCAGATCAAGAAAGTATTTGAAACGACGCCCGGTGTCGTGGACGTGGACTGGTACGTGGAAGATCCGCAGGCCAAGTACAACGTGGTGGTGGATCTGGATAAAGCCGCGATAAATGGCGTGTCGGATGCGGCGGTGACGCAGACTCTACAGATTGGGCTGACAGGCGCGACGGCAGGGCTGCTGCACGATCCGAAGTCTCGCGAGGACGTGCCGATTCGCGTACAACTCGACCGGCCGGGACGCTCGGCAATTGAGTCACTGACGTCGATACGTCTGCCGACAGTGAATGGTGGACAGGTGTCGATCGCAGAGGTGACCGACGTCAAGAACGAAACTATCGACGTGAGCCGCTACGGCAAGAACCTGCGGCCGGTGGTGTATGTGATGGGCGACGTGGCGGGCGAAGTCGAGAGCCCGGTGTATGCCATCATGAAGATGAATGAGGCCATCGACAAGCTGAAGACGCCGCAGGGTTACGGCATCAAGCGCTACAACGCGTCGATGCCCGACGAGACCGACCGGCTAACGATGAAGTGGGATGGCGAGTGGCACATCACCATCGAGGTGTTCCGCGATCTGGGCTTGGCGTTTGCGGCTGTGCTGGTGCTGATTTATGTGCTGGTGGTTGGATGGTTCCGATCGTTCGTCACGCCGCTGGTGATCATGGCACCGATTCCGCTGACGCTGGTGGGCATCTTGCCCGCGCACATGCTGATGGGAGCATTCTTCACGGCGACGTCGATGATCGGGTTTATTGCGGGAGCGGGCATCATCGTGCGGAATTCGATCATCCTGGTGGACTTCATTGAGTTGCGGCGGGCGCAGGGGATGCAGCTAGAGCAGGCCGTGGTCGATGCGGGCGCGGTGCGCTTCAGGCCAATGCTGCTGACGGCGGCCGCGGTCGTGGTGGGCGCGAGCGTAATCTTGTTCGATCCAATTTTTCAGGGACTGGCTTTGTCGCTCATGGCAGGCGAGGTGGCTTCAACGCTGATGTCGCGCATGACCGTGCCGGTGTTGTATTACATGGTGGAAAAACGCAAGCAACCACCGGCTGCCACTCTCGAGTACGCGCCGGAATTTTCGGAGGTGCACCCATGAATGTGGAACGCGCAGTACGCATGATCGCGGGAGTGTTTGTGCTGCTCTCGCTGGCTCTAGGCTATTGGGTCTCGCCGTATTGGTATTTGTTTACGGCGTTCGTGGGACTGAACCTGTTTCAGTCGGCATTTACGAACTGGTGTCCGATGATGACGATATTAAAGAAGATGGGGATGAAGTCGGCGTAGCGATTGCGAAGGGCGAGAGTCGGTGCCATCGAATTGACAGTCGGAAACCGCGAATCTAATATGATAAGTGGGCTGGACGCAGTCACGTCCGGCCTTTTGTATGCAGGTTTCCTGCCTTGACGGCGCGACAGGCGCCGTTCCCGACCGTTGGCGGTGTAGCTCAGGTGGTTAGAGCGACGGTCTCATAATCCGTAGGTCGTAGGTTCGAGTCCTACCGCCGCCACCAATCAAATCAATAAGTTCCGGAGGAATCTCGGTTCCGTCATCCAGCGCAGGTTGCGCCTGGGTTGCGGATTGTTGCGGGGTCGATGACACCTTCTCTTCCCGAAGCACGTCTAGGCGATCGACGAATGACGTGTTTGCTCCGGGAATGAGATGAGCATACGTGTCTACCGTGATTTGAATGCTGCTGTGGCCCATCTGCTCCTTCACGTACACAATCGAGGCGCCGGCCTGAATCAGCATCGGGAACGCCGTGCGTAAGATCTACATCGATCTGGGCATTCCCATCCAGTTCACGGATTTTCCAGCCGGCCTACCTATGAAACGAGGTAAAGACGGCGGGTTTGACCCATCGAGTCTGTATTGCTTCAGCGGCAAGATTATGTACAGCTGTATCGACAGCGAGGCGGAGGATGGGGACCTGACCGTCATCAAACCGGTGCTCAACGGCAGTGAACCCGAAGACGTTCGTGCTTACGCCTTGACCCATCCCACTTTTCCGCACGAGAGTACGGCAAACCAGTTCTTCAACGAGGCGCAGTTCGAAAGCTATCGCCATCTGGGATCGTGGATGGTCGACAAGATTCTTGGGGAACCTGTGGATTCGGCAGAAAACACCATGCAGGGATTTGTGGAACTGGCGAAACAGTACAGCTCGAAACGGGCCGTGACGGCGAAGTAGGCGTAACAGCCCCTATTCAGACTTGCACAATGCCTGAGAGGGCTTTATTGGACTAGTCACAATCTCCAGTCCATCTATCATATTTCAGCTCAAGTTCCTTCCGCGTCTATCTGAACTAGGCTTAGCCCGTTGCATTGCGGAATTGTCGAATTTGAGATTACGTCTGGATGGTAGGCATAACCGGCCAATCTCTGCTGGTATTCCCGCTGGTGGTGGAACTGGTGTACGGCGGCCGCCGATACCCTCTTATCGCATTTCGTAGATCCGATTACAAGGCGTACTCGAAATGGCGGCTGCAATTGGCTCTAGCAGTGATCACCGGCAGAATATGACAACGTCGGCTGAAGGAAAAATAATGTCGTCGTCGCCGCTCGAGAGCGGCTTCAACACGCGAGATTGGCCGGTTAAGACCGGCTACTCGGAAGCTTTTTCGAACGGGGCAGTGTGCAACGCTGAAAACTGAGTGTTAATTCTGGTCTCAGTTCGTTCTGGGATTCCGTGCGCTTTGCTGCGTCATTGGTGCATTGCGCCCGATAGCTAAGTTATTGTGTTTGCAGGCCAATGCGGCTTAATGCGCTTAAGGTGCACTCCTGGTAGGGGAAATTAAGGGTCAGCCGCTCCGTCCGAGTGATCTTGCTGCGGCGCAACCGCATTTAGGCGTGGAAGGCTCTCTCAGTACTGCGCTGAAACGATCCTTGAACCTAGACGCCTGCCCCTTGATTTGATTGCGTCAGTTGGGCGGTTTTCAGCGCGGTTCTTCTTGCGCCCAGTCATAGTTTCAGAAGAAGTCGGTTAGACAACCCTGTGACTGCTGCTCCCGCGGCGTACTGTCGTTCGGTCGCAATCAGCATCCGAATAGGCGGCAGATGACACCTAAGTGGACCGGAAAATCTCACTTTCTCGCTAGACAAGTCTGCCGATTCAAGGCAAACTCTCTCGAAGTATCTACTGGGTATCAACCCTGGAGAACGAGCGTCTCGGCTCTCATACCAATCATAACGGCGTCCAAATCACTGTGAACCACTCGGAAGCGTGAAGTATGCCACCAGGCCTCGACCAACTGAAACATATTGTCGTGTTGATGATGGAGAACCGCTCGTTCGACCATATGCTGGGCGGACTGACGGCGCAGGATGCGCGCATCAATGGCCTTGCCGGAACCGAGTCTAATCCGGATACAAACGGGACGCCGGTGGTGGTGCAACCGAACGCGTTGTATCAGAGCCAGCTCGACCCCGATCCCGATCACCATTTTCCCGCCGTGGATAAGCAGATTTTCGGCGGCAATCAGGCCGACGACCGTGTGGCGAACATGCAGGGGTTCGTCTCCAGTTATTTCGATCAGCGCAGAGACATAAACCATTCCCACTTGATCATGAATTACTTTCCGCCCGCAAAATTGCCGGTGCTTTCGACCCTAGCGACCCAGTTCGCCCTCTTCAACGCCTGGTTTGCTTCGATTCCCGGCCCCACCCTCTGTAATCGTGCGTTTGCTCACTACGGTACCTCTTTCGGAGAGGTCAGCATGAATGTGTTCTATCTCGGAAAGCCGTACCCCAGCATTTACCAGCGCATGATCGATGCCAAGCACACCGCGAAAATCTACTACTACGACATCGCCAGCTCCTCACTGGAGGTTGTCAACCTGGTGAAAGATGAGCCTAAGGCGTTTGGGACCTACGATCAGTTTTTGTCTGATTGCGACAGCGGGAATCTGCCCGAGTACTCGTTTATCGAACCGAACTACACGGATCATGACAGCGACACCGGCGAAGTAGCGGCATCCGACCAGCATCCCGACCACGACGTGCAGGCAGGCGAAGTCTTCATAGCCACCATCTACAATGCGATTCGGCAGAACCAGGAGCTATGGAAAAGTACCGCGCTGCTGTTGGTCTATGACGAGCACGGCGGAATCTACGATCATGTAATACCGCCCGCCTGCATGCCGGATGGATTTACTGCCTCGGGCGACGCTACCGGAACGGGTAGGCCGTTCAACTTCGATCGCTTGGGAGTTCGGGTCCCTGCCGTGCTGATTTCACCCTGGGTTCCAAAGGGCACAGTTGTTCCCGGGCCCGCGGGCACGGTTCCCAACGGCCGAACCTTCGAGCATGCTTCGATTCCCAACACGATCACCAACTACTTTCTGGGAAGTTTCGACAACCGGTCGCCACGCGAGAAGGCGGCTGATACATTCCTCGATCTGCTAACTCTGGATGCGGCACGAACCGACGGCCCCGTCTTTCAGGTCCAGCGCTAGCTTCCATGAGGAGGGTTACATGAGTGAAAGCGAGCCCATGATTGTTCCGGTCCCTAAGCCGGAAACCAAGGTCAACAAAGATCGTAAGATTAATACCCTGCTGCAAGCCCAGGTCCGTCATCTCCTGGACATTGAGCATAAGCAGATGATCGCGCGTGATCGCACCGGCGACACCAAAGACCTCACACCCATGTCTCAGAACGAAATAGATGAGTATCTGCAGTCATGGACGGAAGGGCAGGCTGCCGCGTACATCCGGAAAATGACAACCAAGCTGCATGAAATAAACACCAAGCCAAAGAAGACTCGTAAGCGAAAGACAACGCCAAGAAGCAAAACCGGCTCCTAATCGTTAACCCCAAAGTAGGAGGCCCCATGCGCTTTACCATCTTAGGCGTGCTATTGCTGGCGTGCGTAACCGCTTTCCCTCAGGAGAGCCAACTCGCCGCCGACTTCCGGCACGAACATCAGGACCTGGCGGACAGCTGTGGCAAAGGCCCCTCGGGCTTTTTGGGTTGCGCGCAGACGCTATTCACTGATCATCCGCTTCACATTGCAGTGGGCAGCATCGCTCCGCAAAACGGATTCGGTGCCGGTCTGGCATTTGTCACCCACTACACGCCCAACGAGAAATGGCGGCTCAGCTGGGACTTCGACGCGATTGGCTCCTCGAACGCTTCCTGGCGCGCTGGCGGATACATGAAGATCATCCATACGCCACCAAGAGTCATTACGCCAATCGCGGTAACGACGACTCCCGATAGCAAGCCTCCAAAGTCCAATCTCGCTGTTCGCCCATACACTGTCTTCAATGTTTATGCCCAGGGTATCGGCCTGAATAAGCTCTTCTATTTCGGCGAAGGTCCGAATACGTTCCCAGCCGGCCAATCGGTCTTTTCCGAGCAGCAGGCGATTGTCGGCGGCAACGGCATTGTACCGGTATACCAGCCACTGGCTCTCAGTCTGTTTGGCGAAATCAACGGACGATTCGTCACCATCGGCAGCCCGCAAAATCAAGGCGCCCCGCCGATTGGAACGTTGTATGACAATGCGACAGCTCCGGGCCTCGCCACTCAACCCGGGTTTGCGCAATTCGGGGAAGGCATTCGCATGAACCCGAATTTCTTTCACGACCACTTGCAACTGAAATATCAATTTACTTTTCAACAGTTTGTTGCCCCGTCGAACTCCACCTACAGTTTCCGCCGGTGGACGGGTGACTTCGAGCACATTTTTCCTTTGTACGGAAAGACTCCTCCCGGCCCCAAGGCATTCAATGGTCCCGATCAGTGCGCTACTGCACCGGGCGAAAAGTGCCCGCCGATCTCCTATTCCATCAATAGGCAGGGAGCCATTGGCATACGCGTGCTGCTGACGGAATCTATCGCTGATGCCGGCAGCGTGGTGCCCTTCTACTTCCAGCCGACCCTTGGCGGTTCAGACATTAACGGCAACAGCTACCTCCCTAGTTTTAATGACTACCGCTTCCGCGCACCCAACCTGCTTCTCATCCGCGAGGGCATCGAGCACTCCATCTGGGGTCCCTTCGGCTTCAATTTCGTGGCCGATCAGGGAAAAGTTGCCATGACGCGGAGTGATGTGAACTTCAGCAACCTGGCATATAGTTTCGCCGGAGGCTTCACCATCCGCGCTGGCGGCATGCCTATGGTGTATTTTCTGTTCGCCTGGGGCGGCGGAGGCAGCGGGCACAACATTGTCAGCGTGGACACGTCACTACTCGGCGGATCAGCAAGACCGTCCCTGTTCTAACAGCGGACTCGGCGAATCGTGCAAGATAGCGCTGTAAGGCCCTGGCTCTCGCGCTCTTGCTGCCGCACAGCCCGGGAAGTCCGATCACCTTTGGTTAGTCTGATATGGCCGCTTAGACTGTGGGAAAAACTTCATGCCTCCTACCCACTCAAGCCTTGTGCAGCCAGGTGCCCACACTGGGCTGACGAAGGAACCAGAGCTCTCCATCCGTTTGTCGAGCCACTAGAACAGCCCTGCCATCCTGCTCTACTGCAGCCCGCAGAAACTGGGTGCAGGACCCGATGCACTCCCATCCGACAAACGGTCCGTTTGGGACCGTTTGAACGTTTCGCCACACCGCATGATCGGTTCCGATGGCCAACAGTTCAATCCGCCCGTCACCTAGCTCGACACTCTCGACGAAGGTGAAGCTTCCGCCAAGCGAATACCAGGAGTCGAAGTAAGCGTTTGGCGCAGTTTGCCAGCAGTGCACAATCTCCTGATCGAGTGAAACAGCAAATAACTCGAGACGGCGGTCCTGGTTCTGTGCGACTGCCACTTTGCTGACGGCGCCGCCGAGCGAGTACCATGCATCAAAGTTGGCGTTCGGGGCTGTCTGCCATCGGTGATACACCTGGCCATCGGTACCTGCGATGAAGAGCTCAAGACGGCCGTCAGCGTTGGTTCCGGTTTGCGGCTGGTCACCGGCTCCATCCAGAGAATGCCAGACGTCAAAGTAACTGTTCGGCGCCACTTGCCAACAGTGGTGAATCGCACCATCGGTAAAGGCCGCGAAGACTTCGATACGTCCATCTGCGTTGCGGGCCGCCGTGGCGTTACGAACCGAGCCTCCCAGCGAACTCCATCCCGCAAACGGACCATTAGGACTGACCTGCCAACGGTGCCATAGGGCGCCATCCAAACCGCTGCCGAACAACTCCATTCGGCCGTCGAAGTTGAGAATCCCAAAGGGCACCTGGACATAGCCGTCCATTGCATGCCAATCGGCCAGCGCGCCTCCAGGTTTGATCTCCCAGGTGTCTGACATAGTGCCATCCGAACGTGCTGCGACGAGCTCGAGACGACCATCCTGGTTCGGTGTCAGCACTGCACTATGAAATGAGTTTCCCAGGCTCGCCCACGGCTCGGCATAACCCGCCACCCAATCTTCGTAGACTATCGAAGCACGAGCATAGATACCGTCGTTAAGCATGAACGTTTCACCACTGACCCAACCGTTCAGGCCAGTGTTGTAGTAATCCCATCCTTCCTCCCACAAAACGTGGCCATTCACAATGGTCATGAATCCGTTCTGCTGTGGGTCCATCCACCAGGCTTGGCGATGGACTCCCCAGTCCTCGCCGCTCCAAAGCCAAGATTTCTGGTTTGAAGCCCCGTTACTGAAATTCTCAAAACCGCGAGCAAGTGGAGCGTCGAGGTTCTGGATGAAGGCAGCAGCCTTCCACGCCGTGCCAGAGGAGGAGGGGTTGAGGGCCTTGCTGGCGGGGATGCCGGGATTGAGGCCAAGGACCCATCCCAAATGGCCGGATGCCAGCTTTTCCAGCTGAGAGTTGTTGGCTAATTTCCCAAGAAAAACCATGTCGAGCGCCATGGTGCAGAAGAAAGTGGAATTGTAGAAGTAGCGACCGTCAGCGACAGGCTGACCTGCCCGCGGAACCAGGTTCATGGCATCCCAGTTCGCGGTGTTCTGGGCCTGATCCCCACCGCTGGATTGCGGAATAACATGAAAACCGTTATTGGCGACCAGATAGGATTCCATGGCACTGGCCAGAGCACCGAGCGCGCTAACCCAGGACGCCGTCTTTTCCGGATTCGCCCGGCAGATCGCGTAGATACCTTCGAACCACGGAATCATTTGACCGGTGTCGCGCGAAGCAGTGCGCCAACCCTCGACGGTAGAGAAGGCAGAGGCACCGAAGAGGAAATCCTGCCCTGCTTGGAAGGCCATGGCATCAAGCCGGATGACGACCTCGGAGGTGGATACCGCGAGGTCGGTTGCAACGAATTGTGCAAAGTATGGATCGCGGCCAGCGCATACCGAGACCTGGTAGTAGAACAGCGCTGCGTACGCGGAATCCAAACCTTGATTTGCGAGCCATTGACATCCCTTCCAACCGCGACGCATTGCGTCAGAAGCGATCGCCGGACTGATCTCTGCCGCTTTGGTGGCGAAGCTCAGGTCGCCGTAAACACCGGAAATCGTGAGATAAGTGAGAAAGTTGCCGTTAGCGACGTCAATACCACCGCCGCGACCTAACTCTTCATGCTTGTATCGCCCCGTTCCGCCGGCCAGATTGAACAGATATCCCAGGTAACAGACGCCGGTCAGTAGAGCACGACGCAGCGCCTGCTGATCGGTATCGCTGAGTTGACCGCGGCGGATTGCCCACAGTTCGACGAGGCCTGCGACGAATGCGCCATGCGAGTTTGATTCGCCAATAATGTTGTTGCAGTCGTGAAAACCGTGGCGTTGGGCAAAGATTGGAGTGCAGAGCGGCTGCTCCACGGTAGCTGGATTTCCAGCCACGGTGCCGTCGCAGGGACCGCGGTCCGATACGGATGGCCGGTCAAAAAAATGGTCGCCAGCACCCTTCGTCCACTCCACTTGGACACCTTGACGCCAGACCGCAACGCGATCAAAACAGACAGAACTAGCCCAGGCCTTAATGGCAAAAGTCCCCGACAGATCTACGGGCGTTCCGGCCGAAAATTGAAATATCGAATTCAGGTACACGGTCACCAGGTCTGCGGTCACCACGATTCGAATGGAATACGCCATCCCGGCCTGGAACGGGCACTGGTCAGGTAAGTAGCGTGCTTCAATGATTCGAAACCCGCCAGGTACGGCTGTGCCTTCTTCATGGAGGCGAACCGCGCCTGGACCGCCGCCGTGCGCGCAACGCCCTCCGGCGCCAGCCTGCAAAGTGACGGCGAGCCGCCGGGTCGGTGTAACTCCGAATTGCAATTGGGCATCGCAGCCTTCGAAGATCGTGACTTCGCCGGTCATGGTGTAGCCGTTTGCCTGTTCCGGCAGGGGCAAACAAGCACCATATCCATTGGAGAGGCGCTCGAGAACGGCACCTTGCTGGTCATCTGCATTCCAGGCCTGCAAGGTACCATCCTCTGCGACGATGAAGCTTCCTGAAGCGCACGACCAGTTACACCGCAGATCGATATCAGCGGCATTGCGCGCTGCCGCGTTGAGGATAGTCAGCGGCCTGAGCAGCCTTCTCGTGAACACACGTTCTTCGATCGTGAAAGGTGAACTTTCCAATACCTGAAGAGCGCTGCCCGCAATTACCTCGACGCGAAGGACATAGAGCCCGGGCGTAAGGAACGAGGAAAAGTCCGCCTCCCAGAGCTGCATGCCATACGTATCGGGAAGGGAAGTCAACGGCCCCGTTGCAACGATCGTTCCATTCGTCATGCGTAGAACAAAATGTGAGTTCTCCAGATCGATGCCGTCCGGAAGAGGCACCAGCGTCCGCAAGAGGGCGCGCTTGGTACCACCCATTACATAGCCCAAGGTGCTGTACAGAAGCGAGAAGTTGCTGAGGGCGGCCGAATCAGTCGTCGCATGGACTCGGTCGAAATCAATGTCAGACTGAGAGCCAATCGGGCGATAAGCATACAAACCGAGACGCCCGGCAGGAATGAAGTCGTCCTCAACCCGGAGTGAGACGCCATCGACGGTGACTTCAAAGACAGAGCCAGTGCACGTGACCGAGACGACATGAGCCGCGCCCGCGGCGAGCGGCATCGGAACGTCGCCGGTCGGGGAGATCGGCTCCCAGATCCAGGTCAATTCGTGGAGTTGGCGATAGACCGTGAAGCCGGCCTCGCGAACTCTTACGCCGTAACGACCGTCGCCGGTGATTCGAAATTGAAGATGTGCATCCGCGCCGGCTCCAAAAGTGACGGTCGCACCGAAAGTCAGGTCGGCGCCATTCACGCCCGAGAGGTGAGTCTCGGCGTGCTCGTAGTTGCTGTCGTTGCCGTTGTCGCCGACCTGGACAAATGCAGTTGGACGCAATCGCTCAGTGAGGATGTCGGGCGTCCAGGCACCGATGACACTTTGGAAGGCGTCGACAGTGTTGAACAAAGCAGTCGTCATACGGCGAGTCCTTGCGTGCGTTTTAGAGAACGCGGGAGATACCTTACGTGTGGTCACTGGGTCAATAAGCTGTGCGAATGAAGCGCCCAAGGGCGGTCATTGTATCGCAGCTTCCAATCAGGACGGAACCGAATCCGCGCCCGTTCTTGGTCGAGGTTCGCGACTCCGGAGGCGAACAGCGCATGCATCCCCTCTGGCCGAGATAATAAGGACGTGATTCGAATGCCCAGACTCGCAAGAAGCAAGCAGCGCTCTCGCACGGGCTCTCTCATTGCTGAGTCATCTTGCCGTCCAGCCGCCGTCGATGAGCAAGGTTTGTCCGGTGATGAGCGATGCGGCGGGCGAGGCGAGGAAAACGACGGCTCCCGCTACCTCTATAGGCTCGCCAATTCGATGAAGCGCGGCAATGCGCTCGATGACGTCGGCTCGGAATTCAGGCTCGGCAAGAGCTGCCTGGGTTCCCGGCGTGTGAATGAACGTGGGCGCCACAGCATTCGCTCTGATGTTGTGAGGGCCCCATTCCACTGCGAGGCACTTTGTCAGGTGCGCGATGCCTGCCTTGGTCATGCAGTAGACGGCTTCGCTGGGCAGAGCGGCGAAGCCCGCCTGCGAGCTCATATTGATGATGCAACCGCTCTGCTGGCGGATCATGACTCGCCCCGCGGCCTGGCTGGCAAAGAACGTTCCCTTGAGGTTGACCGCCAGCGTCAGGTCGAAGTCTTCTTCCCGCACGTTCTCGACAGGATTGCCCGGAGCGACGCCAGCGTTGTTGACGAGGATATCGAGTCGCCCGAAGTGCCGGACGGTGTCGTCAACGGCATGAGTAATCTGGTCGAGGTATATTACGTCCATCTGAAGAGGCAGGGCGCGGCGACCCAGCGCTCGAATCTCTGCGGACAGACCGCCGTCGGCGTTCACGTCGCGGAGACCAAGCGCCACGTCTGCGCCCGCCGCAGCCAGCGCCAACGAGATAGCGTGACCCAGGCCGCGGGCCGCTCCGGTAACGAGGGCAACTTGTCCTTTCAGATCAAAACTAGGAAGCGTTTCCATACTTCTCCGTGCTCGGTGTCCTTTCGGCAAGGATGCGCAAGGATAGAAGATCCGGCAGCCCGGGGGCTACCTCGCAGTTCTAGCCTAGGGACGATGATTTCGCCATCTTGCGCGAGCGAAACTTCTTCCCGAGACCTTGGTTTACTTGGACCGGCTCGAACGCTTCTGGATCGAACGGACCTCGCCATTGCAGCATGTTGCCATGTTCTTCGTTGTCAGGATCGGCCAGGACCGCCAGGTATTCTTCATACCCAGCCGCTCCCCCGACATCTTCCGGGGGAGTGCAGCGTTTGCCGTCGATGCACGTCGGATATTGCGCATTCTTCTCCGGCAGAAGGATGGCCTCCAGAATCAGGTCATGCTCCCAGCTGTCACCGAAATCATATAAATATGTGAACTCGGTCCCCACACGGGGCACTACCTCCGCGAGCAGTATGCGGCTTTCATCCACTACCTTGCGCTCGTACATGGTGTCGTCGGGGTCGGGCACGCTGTAAAGACGGCGGCCGATTAAGAACTGGTGGAGATGGTAATCCTCCCATCCCATGACGATCTGCAAGATTGTGTGCAGTTGGGCTAGGGTCGTGGCCTCCCACACCTGGATTCGTCGCCAGATGGGCGGGTGAACATCCCGCAACGTTACCTTTAACTGATACAGCGCTCGAGTTTTCGTCACGATCACATCTTACCCATCGCCAGCATCTGGCGAACGCGGATTGTTTGGTCGGTTTTTAGCCCCTGGCCAAAAAAACTCCCGGATTTCCTGATCCCGTGCCCCTGTTTTATGGGCACTTCACGAAGCTCCCTGCCGATGGCCGCAGACTATCCTTTCCGGCCATGTGGGATTCATCATAATGCTATGCGGGATCGGGAAGATTCACAGTCCGCGCCAGAGTCTCGCGATAGTTCCACGGCATCCATTCCGCGGGGCGGGCAGCCAGTTCTAGGGCATGGCGCTGCAACTCGACAAGATAGTCGAAGGAGTTCACGCCACATAACTGGCAGGTGTGGATCAGACTCATGAACAGATCACCGACCTGTGCCCCGTTCAGGGTCCGATAGAACACCGCATTCTTTCTATGCAGAACCGCCCGCTTCAAGGCTCTCTCGACGACATTATTGTCCAACGGGGCCCCGGCTTTGCGGAGGAACAACGTCAAAGGCTGCCAGTGCCGCAGCAGATACGTGATCGCCTGACCCAGCCCGGAGTTCGGCTCCGTCTTCCGCTCGTCAAGCTGCGCCTCCAGCCAGGCGTGCAGTCTGTCCATCACCGGCCGGCTGCGTTCCTGATGAAGCTGCAGCCGCTCCTCCGGCGTCAGGCCGCGCTCCCGCGCTTCCGCATCGTGACCATACACCTGGCCCAGCATTTCCAGTACGTAACGGCATTCGCTGGGGAAGTTTTCCGACACATCCACGAACTGCCGCCTTCCATGCGCCAGGCAGTTGGCCAGCAGGATTTCTACGCCCGCAGGCAAGCGCGGAACGTTGCGCGACAACGCGTCGCACATTTGAATCGGACTCGGCAGTTTTGCGCTCCGTTGCTTCAACACCTCGGCGATGTTCTCGCCGGCATGCCGGCTGCCCGTGAAGTAGAGCGCGATCTTGTGCCCCTCACCGACAGACACGATCCCACTGGTGAACACACCCGTGCGCTGGTCTGACGGATCGCGCTCCAGCCGTAGCACGCGCATACTGGTGTCGTCGTTATGGATTACCGCGTCCTGTGCTGCCTGCCGGATCAACTCATCTCAAGGTCTATTTGGTTAACGCGCACTATCTGAAGAGCGTGCCCGGACGCAAGAGTGACGTTTCCGACTGCCAGTGGATCCAGTATCTGCACTCGGTCGGATTACTGCGGGCGAGCTTCCGGCCACCCGAGGCGATCTGTGCTATTCGTACCCTGTGGCGGCACCGCGGCAGCCTGCTGGAGATGGCGGCCGAGCACATTCTGCACATGCAGAAGGCGCTCAGCCAGATGAACCTGCAGCTCCACCATGTGCTCAGCGACATCATCGGCATCAGTGGCCAAGCCATTCTCGATGCCATCCTCTCGGGCCAGCGCGATCCCGTCGAACTGGCGCAACTCTGTCATAGTCGGGTGAAAAGCCCGCGAGACAAGGTGGCGCAGGCTCTGGTTGGAGACTACCGGCGGGAGCATCTGTTCACTTTGAAGCAGTCGCTGGATGGATACCGCTACTACCAGAAGCTGATCCTGGAGTTGGATCAGGAGACGGCACGTCTGATGCAAGCTCTTCCCAGCGCGACCGAGGATCCGATGCCACCACGCACCAAGGCTACGGCCTATCACCGGCAAGGCAACGATCCTTGCTTCGACCTTCGCAGTGAGCTTTACCGCATTGCCGGTGTCGATCTAACCGACATCCCAGGACTAAGCGCCGCTACTGCGCAAGTCATTCTTACCGAGATCGGCACCGATGTCAGCCGCTTCCGCAACGCCTCTGCCTTCGCCTCATGGCTTGGCCTCTGCCCGGAAAAACGAGTCAGCGGCGGCAAGGTATTGTCTTGTAAAACCCGCAAGGTAAAGCATCGCGCCGCGACCGCACTCCGGATGGGCGCTAACTCCCTCTGCCGCGCGAAGGGTTACTTCGGCGAGTTCTTTCGACGCATGCGAGCCAAGCTGGGCACTGCCCAGGCCATCACTGCCACCGCCCATAAAATCGCACGGATTCTCTATCACGTCCTGTTGACCAAGCAGCCGTACGCAGAAACCGTCTTCCATCGTTGCGATGAACAAGCACAGCAGCGAGCCGAAATGCGCCTCCGCAAACAGGCAGCTCAGCTCGGCTTCCAACTCCTACCCATCTCGGCAAAAGGAGAATGACGAGTAGTTCCTCAGGAGCCGGTTTCGGGCCAACTTTCGGTTGGCAGCGTGCGAATCGACAATCATTGAGCGGCTTTTCGGAGGTCCTCCTTTCTTGATGGCAGAAAAGAAATTCCTACGAAGACCTGTTTTCGTCAACTGGTTCTCGACGCCCCAATAGTCCCTTGTTAGACCACAATCCCATTCAGCTATGACATTATTGGAAACAGGCGGCGAATATTTAGTTCTTGCCTTCAGCGACCTGTAGGTCGAGGGTGGAGCGCTCGCCGTTGATCACCACCGTTCCCGAGTCAATCAATTGTTGGCCGGTACAGTCGTAGCTGGCAAAGCAACGCATAGTGCGGAAGGGGAAGAAGAACTCAACCGACTCGGTCCTAGAGTCGCCGCTCTTCAAATGGATGACGGCGCTGAAATCGATGCCGTCGAAATCGTTTTCACCCGGGAAGAAGTCGAGCAGCGGCCGAACCAGGCGGGAAATGTGCTCATCGAAGGCCAGTGCAGCCTGTTTGTAACGTGAGGTTTCTGCGGGAGTGTCCAACTGTGTGTTCATGGAAAGCTGCAAGTAAGCGCCTTGGCGAAAGCCGATAAAAGTCGGCGGAGCGTAAGTGACAAAATGCACCTCTTTGTCGAGACTCCTGGTCATGCGATCGATGGTGTCCTGGTGATTGAACTGCAGCTTAGCCAAGGCATCGGGCGTGAGGATCCGCATCGACGTAGGCGTCGTCTTCAATAGGTTTGGCGAGACGCCGCTGCTCGGTGTCGCCGGCTGGTTGGGTCCCGGGTCTGAGACCTCGACCGGTTGTTTCTTCTTGATCGGTGCTGCGTAACGGTCCTGCCAGTCTTCGGGCGGCGCGCCTTCGTGAATCCACAACGCGTAGGGCTGGCCATTGACGTACACGCCAGCCTCCAGCACGGCGGCTTGCTTCTGATCGTCGGACTTGGCATCCACCAATTTCTGCGCTGAGGGGACAGGAATGATGACGGTTACGTTCTCTGCATGCTCCTGGTGCACCCCCATTATTTTTTCGCGAACATGGTGTGAAACTTCTATAGCGAACGCGGCGAACTCAGAGTCGTCAGGAAAATGAGGCACCTCGATCTTGAGGATTGGCACAATCACCTGTTCGAAGGTGGTCTTCAGGCGCGACTCCGCGCTCATGGTGTCGGCATTGTACGAGGCGTAGTAGTTGCCGGTGATTTCCAGCACAGTCTCGCTCTTGTAGAAATCGAAACGAATCGAGCGCTGATCCACTTCCTTCATTTTGGCGAGATCGACGTCGAGCACGCGGCTGAAATAGAACGGATAGGGAAACTTGTAGCGCTGGATTTCACCCCCAATGTCAACCAGGGTACGAAAGTGACGCTGCTGGAGCCGTTGCAGCTTTGGATCATTTAATTCGATGGGAGTCACTACCTGGGCAATTGCCGGAACAAGCAGCCCAATGGTCATCACGAGTAAAGCCGACACACGAAACTTCATTCTCCGAACATCTCCGCCTTGCCGGCAATCTCTGCGCCGGACTATTTCCGAGCGTACACGAGCCCACCGGCTTCATAAGGCGGATCCGCGACCGCGCGTATGTAGGATACCAATGCGGCTATGTCGCTCTTGGAGAGGGTGTATCCCCAAGGGGGCATCTCTGCAGATTTGTTCAACGCTGGACCGCCGTGGCTGATGATGGCCACCAGGTCCGCGTCACTCATCTTATTGAGCGTGTCGCCTTCGGTGAAGGCGTGTGGTTTCACCGAAAGGTTGTCCATGTTCGACACGCGCAGCGACGAAGATTCCGGATCGTGACAGCGGATGCAGTACTGCGCATTGAGTTGCGCGCCAACGGTCTGCTGGTAGCCCAGGGCGATCTCTTCAATTGGGAGTTCGATGTTCTTTCCGGATGTATCCCGCGTGCTGGCGACGAGTCGGTATCGGCCGGCTTGCTGTCCGAGCGAAACGTTGGTTGTAACTTGCCCACTCGAGTCGGTAAGCGCCGCGGTTGGGGTAAAGATCACGCCGGATGGCCCGCGGAAATAGACGGCCGCGCCGGCGACGGCCGCCCCGGAGGCGTCGTTCACTTGCACGACGACCGGCTGGTCCAAAGGCATTCCGATATAGCCAATCTGCTTGCCGCCGCTGGACTCGACGATTGCAGCTCCCGAGGCGGTGGCTCGAAGTGGAGCGGGCTGCTTGCTCTTACGTGAGCATCCGCTAGTCAACAGGGTCAGGGCACAGAGAGCAACGAGAGTACGCTTCATTTCTTGGCCACCTCCTTCGCTCCGGTTGCCTTCAGCGACATCAGGAAGGCAGTCAACGAGCGCGCCTCATCGTCGGTCATGTGCTGGTTGGGTTCCATCGTGCCCGGTCGCAACGATTGTGGATCTTTCAGCCAGTGATAGACCCACGCTGGGTTGAAGCGCTTGCCGGTTCCGGCGAGGGCCGGACCAATGTAGCCCTTATCCTTGGCATAGTCGGCGATGTGGCACGACTGGCAGGCAAACTTCGAGTAGAAGAGCTCTCGCCCCTGTTCGACCATGGCCGGCGTGAGCTCGGCTACCGGTAGCGAATCGCGGTCAAAGTCCGGCGTCTGATACACGGTCATGATGTAGTCGGTGAGAGTATTGATGTCGGCATCGCCGAGATTGAACTTCGGCATACGGCGGATCAGCGCAGGACGCAAGGTCTCGGGATTCTTGAGGAACTGCGTTAGCCACTCGCGCGTCACCGCCGTTCCCTCCCAGGTGAGGTTCGGAGCCATGTCGCCGCCGTGTCCGTTGATCATGTGGCAACTAAAGCAGCGCAGGTCATGCATCAGTTGTCCGGCGTGTCCGGCAGGCTCGTACTTTGACTGCTGAACGGACGCAATGCGCATCGCCAGAGGTTGCGTCGCCGCGCGGTCCGTCTGCGCCAACAATGCGGTGGTGACGGCGTCCACCTGCTGCGGCGTCAATTGGAACTGAGGCATTTTCAATGCTGGACCGAAAGACCGCGGATTGCGCACTTTTGCGGCTATGTAAGAGTGCAGGTTGTGCTCGAGGCCCTCGACAAAGAGCAGCTGCGAAATGGGTTTGCTGCCGATGCGGCTTAACTCCGGCGCGAAGTTCTCCGGCTTCTTGATGCCGTTGATCTCGTGGCAACTGGCGCAGCCGTTCTCCAGCACGAGCCGTTTGCCATGTTCGACCTGTTGCGGAGTAGCTGGGTCGAGATGCACATTGGCGACGAAATCAGGCTCGGTCTTCGATTCCAGGAAGGCAGCGAGCGTGGCGACCTGAGTTGGGTCGAAGCGGTAATGCGGCATCATGGTTCCCGGATCGTAATGATTCGGGTTAGAGACCCAGTCGGCGATCCATTCGGCTTTCGCCTTCGTTCCGATGCCGGTCAATTCCGGACCGACGTTGCCTCCGACCATCATGCCGGCGGCGTTTTGCATGGCGTGGCATGAGGCGCAGAAGGACTGGCCGTAGAGCGAGGTTCCTGCGGCGGGATCAGGATTCGCCTTGGCGGTGAGCGGTTGCAGCGGCGGCTCCAGCGGTGTGCTCTGCGACAGGATGAACGCCGAGACGTCGCGAGCATCGTCATCGCTGAAGCGATAGTTCGGCATGGTGGCCGTGCTGGCGTACGCCTGAGGGTCTTTGATCCACGCATACACCCATTCGCGGGTCGTCTTGTCGGCGATATGCTTTAGCGACGGCGGGTCGTCGTCAGGGAGAATGAATGTTCCATCCCCTGCTTGATGGTGTGGCAGTGCGTGCAACCGTAGCTGGAGATGAGTTGCCGACCGTGGTTGAGAAACGGCGTGGCAATCTGCTTCTCCAGATGGCACTGTCCGCAGCCGGCCTCGATGTACTTCGCCGGCAGCAGAGGCTGCTCCCACTGCTCAGTCGCGTTGTGCGCCTCTTGCTACGGTGGTAGCGGCGCCCTGTCCACGATGACAAGTGGTGCAGCCAAATTCGGTCAGCGAGTGTGGAATGACCGGGTGTTTGCGATAGGCTACTGCGCTGACATCGGCGAGGCTGTTCTCTTTCAGGCCAAGATGGCAGGTGGTGCAGCGGTCGGTTACTTGCTGCTCGGGAATCCAAATCTGCTGAATGCCGCCCTGGTAATGGCGCTCCAACGTAACAGCATCAGCTCGGCCGCGGATGAGATGTAAGTATTGCTTCTGATAATGGCGCCACTGGCTGAAATGATCTTTGGCCGGAGAGATAGCGAGGAGCGCCAGCAGGATTAGGCTCATCGAGCCGAAGGCGCGGGCGCTATCTCCGAAGAAGAACCGCCAGAGTGACTTGAGTTTGTCAATCATCGTCACTTAGGCCCTCCAGGGAAGGACCCAGGACCATCCCGGGCCGCGGAAGAATGTTCCAATGGCGGTCAGCACCACGAGCTCAAACAGGAACCAGGTCATGACCCAGAAAGACAGTGGTTTGCGCACCAGCCATCGTCGAAAGCCCTGGGCGGTATCAGGATTGGTTTGCGCGGCCAGCAACATGAATCCTGCGACGATGAGCGTCGGTACCAGCGCAACCCAGACATCGAAGACAGCCAGGAAAATACAGAACACCACCACCACGGTTCCGAAAATTCGCAGTCGCTTGGCTTTGTCGCGCAGCCACAACCCTTCGGCTTCCACGTTGATCTTGAAGTACGGAATGATGATCAGCGCCATCACGACTAAGCCCGGTACGAGGACGCCCGCCACCACGGGCGGGAAATAGTGCAACATTTCCTGCAGACCGAGAAAGTACCAGGGAGCCTTCGCGGGATTTGGAGTGTGCATGGGATCAGCCAGCCCTTCGAGGGGCGCGTCCCACAGCAGCGCGACGATGACCAGGGCCGCAGTCATCACCTCGATAGCGACGACCGCCCGGAAGAATACTTCGGGATAGGTCATGATCCGGTCTTCATCCTTGACCCGCACCTGCGGCGACGTCCGCTTGGTGATGAACGCGATGCGGCGGGGCGTCTTGCGCGCGTCGGAGTCAACTACAGCGACGAAGTCCTTGGATTCGCTCATTTGCTGCTCGCCTCCGAGGCTGATTCGCCCGGGTAAATGCCGCCGTCTTTGCGGATCCGCCAGAAGTGTACGGCGATGAAGATGACCGCGGTCACCGGCAAGATGACACAGTGCAAAACGTAGAACCGCAGCAAGGCATTGGCGTTCACAGCGGTTCCACCCAGCATCAGGAAGCGCATCTTCGCACCCATCACCGGGACCGCCGACGCAATATTGCTTCCCACTGTCACCGCCCAGTAAGCCAACTGGTCCCACGGCAATAGATAGCCGGTATAGCTCAGGAGCAGCGTCACCAGCAAAAGCACCACCCCGATAACCCAGTTGAACTCGCGCGGGGTGCGGTAAGCTCCGCGATAGAAAACCTTGAACATGTGCGCAAACACGAGGAAGACCATGGCATGCGCCGACCAGCGATGCAGGTTGCGCAGAAACACGCCAGACGAAACCACGTACTGCAGGTCTTTCATGTCGGCGTACGCCTGCGGAACCGAGGGGTGGTAATACAGCATCAGCAGAATGCCGGTGATGACCAGGATGAGAAACGTCCCGAAGGTGAGTGCGCCAAGGTACCAGGTCGCGCTGAACTCCAGCACGCGCTTGCGCGTCTTGATGGAGAACAAGTGCAGAAACACGTTTTGCTGCACAAACAGCGCGCGACGCAAATTGCTCTCGCCGCTTCCGCTGCGGAAGATGGACCGCCAGATGCGGTTCTCGCGCACTTGGTCCACCAGACTGTCGACGCCGTTTGCCATGCCTACACCCTCACCAGTTGCTTAATCGCGATGGCATTGGAGCGATCCACCATGAGGTTGCCGTCATCGCTCAGCCACATGCGCAGCCACGGCAGCGGCCTCGGTGCTGGTCCTTCGATCTTCACTCCATCCTTGTTGAACTTGCTGCCGTGGCAGGGACAGGCAATGATGCCCAGGTCCGGCTTGTAAGCAGTAAGACATCCGAGATGAGTGCAGATCGCCGACAGCGCGAAGAAGCCCTCGCCGGTTCGAACTACATAGATCGCCGTCTCGGATCCATCGTTACCGAGTCAGGAGGATAGCGGTCAGGCTTCCCGGCATCGACGATCGGCGACGGCTCGTACAGAACATTGGGCGACAGATACTGGTAAGCGAAGCCGGCCGTGCCGAGGGCCGCAACCGCTGCGGACCCGACTCCGACTTTGACGAAGAACTGCCGCCGGCTCATTTCCTCCGGACTATCGGGAGCGGGCGATCGTTTTGCATCCTCAGCCATAAATCCTCATTGAATGACTACTTGGCCGCTGCCGCAGCGACCGGTTTGGGCCCATCAAAGCTCTGAATGGTGATGAGTCCTGTGGGTTCAGACGGGACCAGGTGATACGCCTCCATGGTGATGGTGTTTGCGGGACAGCGCAGCGCGCACAACCCGCAACGAATGCAGCGCGTCTCGTCCTTGATCATCGCGGTTCCGGTGATGCTGCCCAGCTCCGCAGGTTGGATGCCTTCGAGTTCGAAGCTGAATAACTCAGGATGGTTGGAAAGTGCATCAATCGCGTTCGGCTCAAACTCGATACGGTCGAGCGGCACCAGCTCCAGGCAATCCTCCGGACACACATCGACGCAGGCGCCGCACAGCACGCAGTCAGTTCCATCCTGTTCGCTGCCCTCAAGAATGGTGTTGATGTAGCACTTCAGGCAGCGCTGCGCCTCCGCCATGGCTTCTCGCTCGGCTATAAACGAGCTCCACCTCAGTCATGCCGGTGCGGCGCTCAAGCGGAAGCATCGGGATGGCCTGGCGCTGGATGTTCATGTAGTCCACGGCCATCTGCCAGCGATCAAGTACCTGCACTTCGATTTGCGGCTCAGGATGCTTCTCTCCGCGAAGGTATTCATCGATGCCAACTGCCGCGCGCTTGCCGTCGCCAACGCTGTCGATGATGAGGCGCGGACCAAAAGCGCAGTCGCCGCCGGCAAAGACCCCCGGTGCCGAGGTCATCAGGGTTTCGCGATTCACGCCGATCAGTCCGCGTGGAGAAATCTGCACGCCGTCTTCGGGCCGCAGGAAATCCAGGTTAGGCGCCTGACCGATCGAGAGAATGATGGTGTCGCACTCAAACTGGGTATCGCTGTTTTCATAGAACGCGGGATTGAAGCGGTGGTTCTCATCGAACACGTACTTGGTCTTCAGACACTCCAGGCCGACGACCTTGCCGTCGCGTCCAAGAACGCGCTTGGGTCCGAAGCCCGGATGCATGATGATGCCTTCCGTCTCAGCCTCTTCGATTTCTTCCAATGCGGCCGGCATTTCATCGCGTTTCTCGAGGCAGACGAGGCCGACCTCGCGCGCACCCATGCGCAGGGCCGACAGCGAAATGTCCACCATCTCGTGGGTCGGCGACGGCCTGCACATTTTCTTCCGAGGGAGTGATCTCACCCGGAGCATCGTGCTGGCGCAGCACTTCGCGCGCAGCGGAGCGGGCGACGTCCATGGCGACGTTGCCGCCGCCAATGACCAGCACCTTCTTGCCAATGGTGAATTTGTAGCCGAGGTTTACGTTCAGCAGAAAATTCGATGCCGCGATGCACGCCGTCGAGATCGACACCCGGAATCGACAAATCGCGGCTGCGGTGTGCGCCCACCGCGATCAAGCACGGCGTCGAAGCCCTGATGCCGCAACTCGCCGACCGTGAAATCGCGCCCGGCGGCCGAGTTCAGCTGGAGCGTGATGTCGCCGGTCTCAAGGATCTCGCGCACCTGCGCCTCGACTACGCTGCGCGGCAGACGATACTCGGGGATCCCGAGATACAACATTCCGCCCGCGACCGGCGACGCTTCGAAAATGGTGACGGAATAACCCATCAACGCTAAATCGTGCGCCGCCGACAGCCCGACCGGGCCTCCACCAACCACCGCAACTCTTGTAGGGGAGTTTTGCCGATGGCTTGGTGGTTGGAGCCACGGGATGCCGCGACTCCGGACCATAGTTCTCGGTCAGGAAACGCTTCAGGGCGCGAATCGAAATCGGTCGATCGATTTCGCCGCGGCGGCAAGCCGTCTCGCAGGGATGCGCACAGACACGCCCGCAGATGCTGGCCATCGGATTCGGATCGCGCGCATATTTGTATGCCTCTTCGAACCGCCCTTCGCCGATCAGCGTGACGTAGCGGCCCGGCGTTGGTGTGTGCCGGACACGCCATCATGCAGGGGAAGTTGGTATTCAGCCATTCCCGATCGACCGTCTTCCTGGTGAAGCGGCTTAACATCGGCCCTCTCTCCGACTAGCTGAGCAGTTGCTCTGACACCAAGAGTGACGGGCGTGCCGGCCAGAGCACGCCTTCTGTCGACCGTTATTTCGAGAGGGTGAAGTCGGCTTTGCCGGTGCCGGCCACATCGACCGACTTGGTCTGCGGTCTTCATGCCTTCGTGCCAGGCGACGACGTTGTACTTGCCATCAGGAACGTTCTCGATCTTGTAGTTCCCGCTGGCGTCGGTCTCGGCGAAGTACGGAGTAGGGCTGACAACGATGTAGCCCGACATTTCGGGGTGAACGTTGCAGAGCAGCGGCACCACGCCTGGTGTACTGAACGTGAAGGGCCGCTTTTCGCCCTTAGGCCAAGTTCCCAGATTGTGGCCATCCTTCTTGTTGCCGCTGATCGAGGGCCAAAACACGTTGTGCTGGACGCTGTCGCTGTTCTGGAATTCCACCGTCGTCCCTACCTGCACGACCAGCACGTGGGGACTGAACATCAGTCCCTTCTGGTCCATCAGCGGTTTCTGGGTTGGAGCCGGGAAAGTCTTGCCTGCGACAGCATCGACGTAGACAACGGACGATTTCCCCGGAGATACCGTGCCTGTGATTGTTCCCGCGAGAGCAGCGGTCGCGAGAGTGAGAACCAGAATGATCGAGAGTGAAAAACGACGTGTCATGTGTGTCCCTTTCGTAACGTCTAAATTCGGCGAACACTTTTAGTAGGCAAACTCAAATCCCAACACCAGCGTGTTGGTGTGAAATGAATTAACCGCCATCGGCAGCCCGGTGATCGGATTCATGGCATACATGACCGATTGCCCCGGCCTGAATTGGTACTCGGCAACTGCCTTGATGTTGGCGTGAATCAGGAACTGCACCGCCGGAGTGATGCGATTGCGGGTGACGCTGGCTGCTCCGTTGAACGGGCGATCCCGTGAATCCGCCCGGCACCAGAGCGTTTTGATAGTCCGAGTTGGAGTTGACCCCGTCATACCGGATCATGACGTACATCCACGGGTATGCCAGCCATTCGGCATCCACGAATCCGCCGCTGAAGGTTGCCGGCGAGCCGTGCACAAATCCCACTGGCGTAGCGCTGGCTCACCGGCAACGGGATCAGCGCCCCGGTCGCAGTCAATCGGGCAACAGGTTGTAATCGTGGCCGTACATGTACAGGGCATTGATCTGCACGTTGTGGTAGTTGAACGTGAAGTTGCCGCCAACGCGGTAGAACGGTTCGCGGGCGGTGAGCACGACTGATGTTCCGGCGAGAGTAGTGCCGCTGAGGCGCTGCACCGAGCGTCCGTAGAAATAATAAGTGCCGAAGTTCAGGTAAGTGTGGTCGCGCGGCCCGCTCGGTCCGGCCGCCTGGATGGAGTTGCGGCTTTCCTTGTCTTTCTCCAGGTTGAAGCGATAGTTGAAGCTGGCATAGATGTCCTTGAAGTTCGCATCTGAAGCCACTCCCAGTCCGCCATTGTTGCTTCCCGTTGCCTGCGAAATGTAGGGACTTCCTGTGTTCGAGTCCTGTCCAACACCGCTGGTGTTCTGGTCGATGAACGCGATCGAGTAGTTGTACCCTCCCGTGTGGCGTCCGCCGCTGAACTCAATCCCTTGGCCCGATCCCGCGAAAGTGAATGAATTGTTGACGAATTGCCCGTTGAACGCCGGGTTGACTACGCCTACGTTGGCCTGCGTGTAGATGTCATAGGGACTGACCCAGATTGACTTCGACTGTGTAAACGGTATGTCCAACTCGACCTGGCCCACGCGCAGATTCAGCGCATAGTCCGGCATCTTCAGGAGCCGGCCGATATTGACGAACTTCAGTATGCCTCACCCAGTCCGCCGTTGGCGTTCGCCCCGCTCACGCTGATGTCGTCATCGACCCAAAAAGCGATGTCGCTGCCAAAATTGCCGGCAGTGAAGATGCTGAACAGGCCGGTTTCAAAGTCAGCGGTCGGGACATAGGGCCCAACCGACCCTGGCGACAACAGGGTGTTGAAATTGTTGCGGCTGCCGCCCGTGAACTGCAGGTAGTTGTTGTAGCGCAGTCCGATCGGGGGGATGCCCGGTATGGTGCCAGGCCAGATCGCTTTCGGCCATAATTCGGCGTTCGCCGGCGCTCCCAGCATGACCGGGGGAATCTTGAGCATCGACTCGTCGTCTTTGGGAAACTTGAACCCTGCATCCTTGAACGCCTTGCCGAAATCGTTCAGCTTCGGAAAGTCGATGTGACACGTACTGCAACTGGTGCCATATTGTCGGGAGAAGGCCGGAATACCATAGCTAGGCCGCGTCGCCATGACAATTAGAATCAACAACATCGATTGCAGAAAACAGTTGCCCAGAGGGAACGACGTAGCTCTCATGTTGACCCCTTTTGTGGACTCCCAAGCCTGGCCAGATGAAGAGCTCCGTCGCCCACATTTAAAGTTGCCTAATTGGGACGAGAGTATTTCTTTTTCCGTCACGACCCATCAGTGACGGCCGTCACTACTATCTGTGATAGTTGACGCATCGGTTCGGTCTTGGGAGGGGCGGGAGTGCGACAAGTGACGATGAGTTTTCCATTCCGAAACACCAGATTCGGTACGTTACCCTGAGCTCTACGAAGCTCCCACCGTAATTGGCCGTGAGGATCAGCTGGCCGGCAGTGCCGACGATGATGGAGTAGGACGCTCGGTACGGAGATCTCGGACTCCCTCATGTTCGTCTGTGAGTGCCGTCACATCGCCATCGCCGTACGAAATGGAACTATAGGTAAGAGCGCGACTCTGGGGGACGTGTGCCTTGGATGAACTGACAACGCCGGAATCCAATTCGATGAAGCATGCGCCGATGCGGTCGTCACAGACCGCGTCGTGCCGTGACGAAGGCGAAGTACGGGCCATGCGTTTTGCTATGCGGATCTCACTGGCCTTCGGCGTGTTGATGCTGGTGGGCAAGATGGCGGCCTATTTTATGACGGGCTCGGCGGCCATCCTGTCGGATGCGGCGGAGTCTGTGATTCACGTTGTCGCGGTTGGGTTCGCGGCGTTCAGCCTGCGGCTTAGCACCAAGCCAGCCGAACCGGGTTTCCTGTATGGCTACGAACGCATCATCTTCTTCTCTGCCGGATTTGAGGGCGCGATGATCGTGCTGGCTGCCATCTTCATTCTGTATGCCGCCATCGAGAAGTGGCTGAGGGGCTTGCAACTGGAGAACCTGGGAGTGGGCACGCTCCTGGTGCTGGTGGCGGGTGTACTTAACGCCGGATTGGGATGGTACCTGATACGCACCGACGACGCGGCCACTCGCTCATTCTGGAAGCGAACGGCAAGCACGTACTCACCGACAGTTGGACTAGTTTCGGCGTAGTGGCCGGACTGCGGCTGGTGATGCTGACCAGGTGGAAGCCCTTCGTTCCACTACTGGCGATTGCGGTAGCGGTCAATATTTTGTGGTCTGGCGGGCACCTGGTATGGCGCTCGGCGAACTGCCTGAGCGTCGAGGCTCGACTGGGGAAATGAGATCCGCCATCGGCTGCACCGAATCGTCGTGAGCGACAGTCTTCAGAGAAATGAACCTCGGAGCAAAGAATTACGAAAGAAGTATAATTCCCGTTCGTTCAGGCATTTCGAGGTTTTCGAGAGGTACAAGATCTGCGTCAGGATCGTCAGGACGAGTTGAGGGAGCGGGTTGTCCGCGCGGCGGAAGCTGCCCTGGCTCACCATCAATACGTCAGCGCGATCGACGTCCTGACTGGAGCCAGACTCCTGACACCCACGCATGTCGAATCCTGGAGGAAAGGGCGCATTGACTTCCTGGAGCGGGTGATCCAGGCAAATCTCAAGAAGATCTCGCGATCGATGGCGATGTTCCGTCAGTGGGCGCTGGCGAATGGTCTCAAGCCCAGCGAAACCCGTTACGTGCGCCGCGGGCGTACGGGGACTTTGGACCTCCAATTCAGCAAGAGCGGAAATCCCGCCATCGAGAAGAGCTATCGCACTCACTATGTTTCACCCGCTCTGTCCGAGCGCAAACTGCAGAAGATCACAGAAGAGCTGAGCCGCCCCTCCCAGCCCGTGGTATTCAACATTCTGCGCGACTCCGAGTGCTCAGAATGCGGCACCGACCTCGCGCCGGGCTGCTTCCTTTTTATGGAGGCGGGGCAACCACTGTGCCTGCCGTGCGCGCACCTGGACGCCCTCGAGTACCTGCCGGCCGGCGACGCCGCCTTGACGCGGCGTGCCGCCAAGTACAGTGAACGCACCGCGGTGGTGGTGCGTTTCAGCCGGTCGCGTGGGCGTTATGAGCGGCAGGGCATCCTGGTGGAGAACTCCGCATTAGAAAGCGCGGAACAAGAGTGCTCGCTGGACGCCGATGAAAGGGCGAAAACCAGGGCGATTGGCGCCGTGCGGCGGAAAGAGCAAGACTGCGCATTGATCGCCCGGATGACCGAGCAGATAGGCATCCTGTTTCCCCGCTGTCCGCCCAAAGAGGCGGCGGCCATTGCCGCGCACACCGCCGCACGAGGCAGCGGCCGGGTCGGCCGGACTGCGGCGGGCCGGAACCTCGAAGAGCGGGCTCTCGCGGCTGCTGTGACGGCGGCAGTGCGCCATGAACATACCGAGTACGATGCGCTTCTGGCGGCCGGTGTGGAGCGCGATCTCGCTCGACAACAGGTCGCCGATCAGGTGCAGGCGATTCTGGCGGCCTGGAGGGAATAAAGTGAATCACGGGGCCACATCACGCTTTTGTCCGGCTCGCCCAGCGCTCGCGAGCCTGATCGAGAAAAGACGGCTCACTGCTCAGTCTCTCGCCTCGAACCATCCTCTCGAAGCCCGGCATGAAACCAGACTTGCGATGATGTTCCCGACGGATTTCGGCGACCAGCGCCTGCCATTGTGCATCCAGCCCGGCGCTGTGGTAACACTTCTGTGCTTTCTCCAGGTTCGACAGAGCCGCATCGTAGTATTTACTCTTGCCCGCACCGACGATGCGCATACACAAAGCGCGGAAGACTCTCGCCGCGACGCCGGGATGGGTCCTGGAGAGGCGCTCAGCCGCGGGCTCGGTGGCGTAATGGCTTAGATTCTCAAGTTGTGTATCGCTGGCGCGGTCCAATCGCTCAGCCAGACGCGTGATCTCCTTTGCACTGAGCCATAATTCCATGAGCGAAGCCAGATCTCCTTGCTCGGCAACCGCCATCGCTTTTTCGTGCCACGCTGCCCGCTCCGCTTTCGGGACATAGCGAACGAGCTCCGCGTAGGTAATCTTGCTGGGGTGCGCCTGGAACTGGGCCCAGGCCGAGTCAAGCGCCTCGCCCCCGCGGCCGAGCTTCACCAGCAAAGCGCGCCTCATCGCACCCAGCTTGTAGCTGGCGCCGCCGCCGAAGGCGTTCCGCTTTTCGATCGCGAGCCCGCGTTCCACCCAGGCAAGGGCATCGTTCGGTTTACGCGTGGCCTGGAACATCGCGGCGATGGCCTCGCAATCGGCCTGCGTGAGTTCGGTCTGCGCGGTCAGACCAATGTACTTCCGAACATTGCGTTGCTGCGAATAGACGGCCTTCAGCATCCGAGCCCAGCGGTCGCGGGCGTAGTTGGGATTCGGTTCCGCCAGGCGTTTCCGCTGGCTGAGCGCGGCGGACTCCTCGTCGAAGTGGGCCCGCACGTCCCGCTCGAAAGCCGCTAGTCCTGACGGGTCCAGGACTTTTACCGCCGCAAGCTCCAAATCGTTGCAGAAACCGTAGGGGTCGTCGTCCATCCATCGCAGCAGGAGCCTTGCTGTTTCGTCGCGGTCCGCGCCGGCCGCTTGCCGCGCCCTGATCCAGCCGCAGAAAACGCTGCCGGCGAACAACCCGAAGTCGCCATCCGAGTCGTCGATCTCCTCTGCCTTCGCGTGGCAGCCGGCGAGGAAGGTCTCATACAGCGTGACGGCCCGCGCGGGGTCGGTGGCCATCAGTTCTGCAATCTCCGCCTCCGCGCACCGAAGATCGCTGACGAAAGAAAATCCACCGTGATAAGGGATGAAGCGGCCTGGCTGGAAGGCGTTCTCGATCATGCGGTCCATTGGGTCCCGGCGCATTGCTAAGCCCTCACTGACAAACACATCGTGAACCTGGCCCAGCCGCTTCGAAGTACAATTCTTCGGCGGACCATGGAGAAATCCTAACCGACCAGCAAGTCCAGTACCAGCCAGAAAGTCCAGTACTTGGCCAGCATTTACTATTCTGGCAAAATCCACGGGTACCCACCGTCAGATTCCACTGGGCATCTTTCTCTTGTTCGGAACTCAAGAAATGCGAACCGCACCCACCTGCTAAACGTACGGTGTGGACAGCTTTGTTTTCGAACCAAAAGACAGGTTAGCTGGCGACCCTCTGCCAATGCCGCAGCATCAGGTTGCCTATATCGGCGAACTCAGCATGGTCGGAAATGTATCGTCCCATCTGCTTCCGGGTGAAATCCACGGCCTCGTCAATCCTCTGCAACAGATGCAACACCCTGGATGGGGGAAGATGCATGCGTGTTTCACCGAGGGCACGGAGCTGCTGCGAAGAAGGCCACCGCTTGCTTCCGTTCAGTGTCAAGGCCATCTGGTCTTGCTTTAGGTAGACAGTTGTCGTGATCAGGTCGTATGCGGGAGCAAGATGGGCATCCCCATTAACGTCATCATAGACAATTCCGAAGTTCTTCAGGTGGGCGTCTCCGTTACGAAGCGCACAGTTCAGGGCGATAAGCATGAACAGGTGTTCCTGCTCTTCATGAATCAGGCTCGAACGCCCGTACTCCTCGAACCGCCTGATGATGGCAGTTTCATAGCTCCCCACGTACTTGTCGGCGGACCTCTTAGCATTTAAGCACGCAAAAGTCTTCAAAGCCGCAGTATGTCCCGTCGGGACGGAGGTCGAAGCGGTCCACCACTAGGGCCATACCATCTTCGGCGAGGCTGTATCGGGGGACGTTCAGGTCGCAGTTCTCGGCGGCCTGCAGGCAGAAGTACTCATTGGCGGCGAGCTGGGGAAACTCGTCCGCCTCCCAGAACTTCACAATGTGGGTCGCGCCCTGGAAGCTCTGCGACAGCCTGACCTTTGCCGCTTTCAGAACATTGGAATGCTCGGCATCGCGGATCAACACCTTCGGCTGCACCCCGCTGATGCCCGAATGCTGAGCGAACTCGTCGAGAAGATAGCGGTACAACTCCCCGCCACGCCGTTGCGCCAGGATCTCGTCCACCGACTGAAACGGAACTGACTCGTGCAATTGCTCGGCCTGTCCGGTATAGCGGATCCAGCCCACCTGGGAGCGACCGACAACTGCCAGCACGTCCAGTTCATCGAAAGTCCCCGAAGGCTTAGCGAAGCGAAGCCTAAGGCGCTCACGCAAGGCCCCTTCGGGTAGGTTCATCTCAAAGATCGGCGCCAGGCCGTACGTGGTATTCCACGATGCAGTCCGCACTGACATGGTGACCGACACAGCCCGCTCCGGAACACTGGCGGGCATGTAAACGAAAGTGCTGCCATGTTCACCCCTGCGGTCTAGCAGACCAGCCTCAGCGCCGTCCGTCCAAGCTTTAATCATCGCCCTCGTCCTCTAACAGGTCTTCGAGGGTTGGTCTGGCCGAACGCTTGTCCTGCAGCTTTAGCTCCATGTTGAGGACGGAAAGTACGCGGGTGAGCTTGGAGAAGCCCATCTCACCAAGATTCCCGGTCTCCAACGTCGCCAGCGTAGTACGGCCGATAAGAGACCGCTGGGCGATCAACTCTTGGCTCATTCCCAGTTGTTTGCGTCGCTCGGCAAGCTTTGGCCCAATCACACTCAAGGTCAACATGCAGTTCAGTTTACCGAACACATAATATACTTACAAGACTATTGTTCATTAAACTGAACATATTTAGCGCCGAATCGAAGAAAATACACGTTCACGTCGCCATCGCCTCACAACCGTCGGTGCGCTTTAATTGTATTTGTATTACCGTATTAGGGTTTACGGTCGTAGCGTTTTGAACACCTCGGGTATGCACAAAGGATGATTTATAAACTGGTCTGGAGTTTAGATGTGTGCTATTTTGTCAACCGTGGGTGTACAACATCAAGATAAGCTAAACTGGCTGCAGCGGGCACTGCCCGAAGGTTTGGTCGCCGACTCAGTCTGGCTCGAAAAGCACGGCTATTCCAGAAGCTTGCGGCAGAAATATGTCGCCCACGGCTGGCTCGACCAAATGGCACGCGGTGTCTATCGCAGGCCTGTCCCGAAGCCGCCAGCCAATGCTGGCCATGAAGCCTTAAGGTGGCAGCCCGTGGTGATTTCCCTTCAGACGCTCTTGGTTTGTCCGTTCACCGTCGGCGGCCGGACGGCGCTGGAACTGCAGGGGTTCGCGCATTATCTCGCGTCCTCTGGCCACCACCGAGAAGTCCACCTCTACGGTCTCGGCAAACCACCGGGGTGGGTGTTCAAACTGGAGCTAGATAACTCGTTCGTCTTTCACAACGCGGAAAAGCTCTTCAAACCCGAAACAGGGCGCCCGCGCAGGAACAAAACCGGGAGCGATCCCGGCAGCGATCTTTTGAAAAGTAGCTATCTACAGGCAACCGTGGGGTCAATGGGAGTGGCCGCTGACCACGTCGTCGCCGGAGCGAGCGATTCTCGAACTGCTCGACGAGGTTCCGGAGCGTGAGACCTTTCATCAGGCGGACGTTCTGATGGAGGGGCTCCGCAATCTCAGTCCGCGGCGACTTCAAACGTTGCTTGTCGCCTGCCGCAACGTAAAAGTGAAGCGCCTGTTCCTGTGGTTCGCCGAGCGGCACCAGCACGCCTGGCTGAAGAAGTTGAACCGGAAAGATATCGACCTCGGGAGCGGAAAACGAATGCTCGTGCGAGGCGGCAAGCTGGACCCGACCTTCAACATCACTGTTCCGGAGTCCATCGATGGCGGTGAATGAAGCCTATCGGTGACAGGTGCCTCGGCTCGATATCTCAGTCGAGTACAACCCGGGGGTTCGAGGAATGGTCAACGAACTGGTGACGCTCGATGAACTTCTGCGTGCGCGTGAGGATCTCATTGACGAAATTGTCGGAAAAGCGCTTGCGCTCCTTGATTTCGGTCAAACATGGCGAGCCAGACACCACGAATTTGCGACTGCTTGACTTCGTTTTTTATTCGCCCCACAGACGCACTGACACTTCTACGTTTGTAGAAATATATGATGTATTATAATATTAAATTCCAATAGTATATGACCTAGAAATGGCAGCATTATAATATGCCTTAGTAGCGGGGCCTTGCTTAGCCGACATTGCGCATAGAAGTACTACAATCGCTGGTTGCAGTGAAATTTAAGCTCAGACGGCTTAACTATATGACCGAAAGTGTATTTGAACGACAATTCAAGGACCGCTTGGAATCGGGCAAGCTGACGCCTGCGGGAATCCGCGCTCGGACCATCACCTTGCATCCGCTGTTCGAGAATCCGGACTCGCGATCCGAAGTGGACGCAGTTGTGGAATTCTCGTTTGATCACCTCCCCAACAGGGTTGTTAAAGCCGTAATTGAATTCAAGACGCGCCTGACTCCCATGGTGCTAGAAGGAGCGATTCATCAGATACTCCGATACCGCAACGAGCTTCGAAAGACGGACCGGTCCGAGGACATTTACCCGATGTTGGCGGCTCCCTACGTGTCCGAATCAGTCCAAAAGAGATGTAAGGAAGTCGGGGTGGGCTATATAGACCTGAACGGGACGTTCGCGATCATTCACAAGGACGTATATGTTGATGTCGTTCGACCCGCGACTGAGTTCAAGAACCCACAAGGCATCAAGAACATCTTCTCGGGGAGATCGCGGCGAGTGCTCAGGGTTTTGCTTGCCCACCCGTACGTTCCGTTTAAGCTTTCCGATCTTGCATCGAAGGCCGCTGTCAGCGTGGGCCAGGTTTATCAGGTAACAAATCGTCTTCAGGAGCAGGGCTATCTGGAGCGCACACCTCAGGGACGACACATTGCCCGTCCTCGTAAACTGCTCAGAGATTTCGCACAACAACTGAAGTCCGACTACGTCACGAACCGCAAAGTCGTGCAAGCATTCTCAGAGCTACCGCCCAAGAACGTCACTGATTCCGTAACCGAGCTGTGTGTTCGACGCGGCATTCAATTCGCGTTCACGTTAGCCAGCGGTCTCGAACCGAACGAACGCAATGTGCGGCAGGATCTAACTGCTGTATACGTTGATGTTCCAGCGGTAGAGTTGCAAGTTGAGCTTCGACTCGAAATGGTTGGGCGGGGCGCTAACGTGATCATCATGACGCCGCCAGAAGCGGACAACACAACCTCAGGTGGAGTGTTTTATGATCGGCGAACCTTGTCCAATGGGCTGGTCGGCGTAAATCCCGTTCAACTCTACATTGACTTCGCAATACAAGGCGGCAGAGGAGAGGAACAAGCCGAATTCCTCTTGGAACACTCCCTAGGATTTCCCGAATGACAATTCACTCGATCGATGTAACGAAGGATCTGCCCGAAAGCCGAGAGCGTGCGGTGCTGCTTGAGATGCTCAAAGTCGTGCCATTGCTCAAGGCCGAGGGAGTCGACGCTGTCGTTTGCGGCGGGTGGGTTCCGTTTCTGAAAGAACTTGCACGTAACTGCCGTAGCGACCATACGATGAGCTTGGACATCGACGTATTGCTCAGAGCGAGGGCCCGAGAACGCGACTCGATTGACCGGCTCAAGTATCTGCTTTCCGACCCACTCAAGTTCGAACGAAGTAGCAGCACTTCGTTCCGCTATGAAAAGAGCGTCGATGGCAATCTGGTGGAACTCGATCTGCTTGCAGACCTGCCTCGTGCAAGAGAAGACGAGTCTGTGCTCAGGGTTTACGGGTCAACGACTTCACTGGATTTGTGCCTTGTAGACGGCGGAGAGAATCTGGATGATCATGTCGAGACAATCCAAATTTCCTACCGGGACGCTGAGAAGGTTGAAACGTTCGAAGTGAGTGTGCCCGACTGCGTCGGTTTCCTCATGCTGAAAACCGAAGTCTGCAGATATCGCGAAAAAACGAAAGACCCCTACGACATCTACTACTACTGCCGATACTCAGAGGACACTACTGTGATCAGGCAAACCCTTGCCCAGTTCATGGATCAGCCCGCCATACAGAAGACAGTCGCTTCGCTTCGTAAGATGTTTTCGCACGAGGACTCGAAATGGGTCGAGATGATCCTCGATCATATGGAAATCGTAGAACTCGATGATCGCGATCAGGAAGCCCGTATGGTCACTCGGACCATGGGTCGAGTCTTCGAAGGTCTGATCAAGTAGCGACGATCACGGAACTCGCAGCGGCTTATTGAACTGGGTGGAGTGACGGTGATCGCTCGGGAGCCTGGACAGAGAACAACCGATTCCGCTGGCCTGCTTTGAGGTGATCGCTGTTGACCAACTTTGAAGCAACGACCGAGGGTATGTCCGGTCATCGATTCCCATCGCTATTCTCGAAACAGACTCCGACAGTTGATCCGGATTGCTCCTAACCAAACATCGCGTTGACCTTTTCTCGCACGGCCTGGCTTCGGTTTGGCTTCAGGTAGCGCATGGTGCTTTCCATGTCGGAATGCCCCATCCAAAGCTGCACCGTTCGCAGATCTACGCCGCCCCACAGCGCCCAGGTCGCAAACGTTGCGCGGAACTTGTGCAGCCAGAAGTCGTCGGGATTTAGCTTCGCGCGCTGTGCGACCATTTTGCAGGCATCAAGGAAGTCCAGCTTTGGTTTCCCGCCGGCTGTCGAGAACAAGAGAGAACAGCCCGGGTCGCTGTTGGTTTTCCATTTCTTCAATGCCTTTACAAGCTTGTTCGGGATGGGAATCTCGCGGCCTTTGTAGGCTTTTGGCGAGAAGCCGTACTCCCGTTTATAGCGGACAGTTACGACTCCACGGTTGAGGTTAAGATCGGGCCACGTGGTGTGCATCACTTCCTGCTCCCGCATGCCGGTCATCAGAAAGAACTCAAACCACAGGCGCTCGTCCTCATCGCATGCAGCAAAGAATTTGTCGAGGTCTTCGCGCTCGTAAATTTCAGGTTCGTCCTCAACGTAACGGGGCCAGTCGTTCTTGCTGGCCAGACCGCCAATGCGATTGGCCTTAAGAAACGACATCACATTTTCGAACTTGTTGTAGACGGTGCGCGGCTGAAGTTTTTTCACGTCGCGCAGGAAAGCTGAAAAACGGAGCAAATCTTGCCGCTCAATTCCCGTGACGCGAGTTTTGTTGCAGGATTCGAGAAAGTACTCAAGGGCCTTCTTGTAGGCAGCATACGTCTTCGGCTTCTTGCTGATCCTGACGTCCTCCAGGTAGCCGGCAACGGCCTCGGCCAACGACAGACCGTCGTCCTGGTCCTCATCGACCAGCTTAATGCCTGCGGCCTTGCTGCCCAGAATCTGTTGCTGGCGATGGCGTCTTGCTGCTGCGGCGGCCGCATCACGTCCGACGGACTGCCGAACGCGTTTGCCGCCCTCGCGCCATTCGAGGTAATAGGCGCCCTCGGGGTGGCGCTGTTCTTTGCCGCCTATGAGGACGTAATCGGGTTTAACCCGGCCGTTAGCCGATATGACGACGGGACAGAATCGCAGACCTTGGGGAGTTTTAACGCGCTTGGTGAGATTGACTTCTTTGTTCACTTGACGGAAACCTTCGATTTTCGGTATCACCGAAGGTATCACAGTCTGTCAAGTTATTAAAAACAAAGGTGCTGGCGGAGAGGGGGGGATTCGAACCCCCGGTACAGCTTTTGACCGTACAACGGTTTAGCAAACCGCCGCCTTCAGCCACTCGGCCACCTCTCCGGCGCGGGTTTTCAACAGTTTACCACGTACCATCAGTTCACCTGCTGGACTATTGCTGGACTCGACTCCAACACGTCCAGCGTCGCCTGCATCCGCTGCATCGCCTCCAGCACCGCGGGATCAAATGCTTTGATATAGCGGTCCTTGGTGACGTGCGGATTGGCGTGGCGGAGAACCCGCTGCACGATCTTTTCGTTTGCTCCAAGCTCGTACAGGTTCGATGCGATCCCTCGACGGAAGCCGTGCCACCCATACCAGGGCAGCCCGATCGCTTTCGATCGCCGGACGAATCACCCGCTGGGCCAACTTGTCCATGTCCATGCGATTGCCGCTGCCGGTGTGGAACATGACTCCGGTAGCGGGGTTGTGCAGGGACGCGCGGTACTGGTCCAGGATCCTCGCCAGTTTCGGGATCACAGGGACCGGCTGGCGGCTCGCGCGAGTCTTCGGCTGGTTGACGATTCCCTTCCAGACCGAGCGATTCACCGCAAGCATCTCCACCTTTGTAATCCGGCCATTCCAACCCACGCAGCTCGCCCTCGCGAAGCCCGGCAAACGACGCCGTCGCGACGACAGCCTTGGGAAGCAATGGGAGGATGTCCAAAATCCGGAGAATCTGCACCAGGTTGTAAGCGTAAGTCTCCTCCGGCTCGCGTGCCTTGCCGGGGATCATCGCGCCCTGAATCGGGTTGGCTCCGTCAAACGCGCCTTCGTTCTTCGCATACGTGAAGATTCCGCTGAGCACGGACTTAAGTGCATCAGCGTGGTCTTCGTCAGATCGCATTCACCAGCAATTGCTCGAAGCATTCTGCTGGCGTCCACGGTTCTGAATTCTCGCAGGCGAATATCTCCAACTCGTTTCAGGATGTGATTCTCCCAGATTTCCCGGTATCCCTTATACGTGCTGGCCCGGCGCTCCGAGTTCACCCATGGCAGGTAGACAGCCTCGACGAATTCGCACAGCGTCATGTTTGACTCCGGGCTGGACTTGCCCGCGTTGAGTTTTTGCGTGAACGCCGTTCGCAGCGGTTCAACGTCTGACTTTGTGGGACATTCTTCCACGCTAGCCAAGCGTCTTGTTTGCCGCTGCAGTTTGATCGAGCCGTCCACCAACCGGAAGCGCTCTCGATAGCGTACGAACCACGCACCGTGGTTTCGATACAACCGTCTGGCGTGGATGTCTCCCGGCGCAGGATATAGAGATTGCCGTGGCTGAAGGACGCCGATAGTCCCCTCGCGCCCTTCACCCTGCCATCTGTTGAACAGGAACGCTCAGGAATGAAAACAGGCCTCGAGCCAGAGCTTCAGCGTTAGATCATGCCGCTTTTCATTGGCGAGGTACGGTCGTAGTTCCTTCTCGTATCGCTGTTTGAGAAAGGTTTCGTTCAACCGGCCTGTCCTGGCGAGAAACTTGGCATCTTCCAGGTCAACTGGGCTGTTCCGGACGAGCTTGGCGAGAACGAGATCGTTCACTTCCAGTGCAAAGAGGTGAAGCCGGATGAACTCGCCCGGGAACAATTCCTGCAACCGCTCTGCGTAGTTCTCTGGGACGTCAGCTACCGTAACGTATTGAAGATACAGACCGTGCTTCCTGATGAGGGCGGAGCCTTGGCCGGCAATACTCTCCAGTTCGGTGATACTGCTGGATGGCATCGCGGCAATATCGTCCACATCCCCTGTGGGTCGAGGCAGATCGTAGAGAGCGGAGAGCACGAAACCGCCAAGGCAGTGCATTTCAACAGCAACACCAAGATGCTGATCGACCTCTCTCAAGAAGTCTCTCCACCTGGACGGCAGGACGTTCGCGGTGTCAGGCGACATATCGAAGCGCCTCGGGCCGCCAGTTGCTTAGGACATTCCAGTCGCGTGCCTCTTTCGAGCGATGCTTCTTCAGCCATCGGCGTTCGCCCTCACTCACGCTCGCTCCGGTCAACAGTTCCTCGCGAGCAAGTAAGCTGCCCCTCAGCGTGGCTTCCAACTGCTCCAGCACTGCATCGCGCCTTGAATCCGGCAACGCTGATCGCTGACCTGCCTTTCTCGCCAGCGCCACAACAAATCCCAGACGATTCTGCAAGTCGTGGAGCTTGGCCTGCTGTACCAGCCACTCAGGGTCCGTCTCCCAGTACTTCAGCACGAGCCACGGCAGCGCCTCGAATAGCCGCGCCTCCAACTGATCCTGTGCCAGAGCACTCAGCAGTAGTTCGCTTGGGTTTCTGGGGGTTCGTCGCGTCCGCAGATAGGCGAAACCTGGGTATCCAAGCCCGGCCAGGTCGGTCGCAAGCTGCTCGACATCGGCCATCTTTGGCTGCCAAGATACTTGCGACGGCGGCAAGGTAGCCGGCGATAGCTTGTAAACCTGGACCATCCTCCGCGCCAGTTCCCGCGACAGAGGCCGTTGGCCTTTCTCCAGCATCGAGAGATAGCTTTGCGAGACCCCGAGCTCGGCCGCAGCTTTTTGCTGGCTCAATCCGGCCTGGTTTCTTGCTTTTCGGAACTGTCGCGCGTCCATTGACTCTGTCCTCACATGCCGCTTTCAAGATTATCACAGATTTGTGATAACTTGGGGTTGGCTCTAGCGTCTGACCTGATCATCCCTGGTCAGGCTGCTTTCTTGACGAGACGGATCTCCGGCCATTCCACCGCACCGTTCGCTGGCGGAAATGTAAGCTGATGGTTCCGCAGTCCCTTCCGCAGCAACGCCAGTAATTCTTTCCTTTTTGCTCCATGGTGGTCATCGAGAGACTTACCGCCGCCCAACTCCAACTCCGCTCGCCACCCTTTCTCGCCGGTGCCGCCGCATGAAGCTACAAGTCCAAGCTCCCAAACTCGGTGCTCATCACCGCCCGCAGGCGTGGTGTGCCCTGCTCGCCACCGAACCAGCTACCCGTTCCCAATCTCGACCCAAAATCCCGTTCCCACCACACGCAAACTCTCACCCAACCAATCCTCCCCTCGCTCGTGCCGGCTCCCGTAGCTGTTCCCCAAGCTTCTCTTCTAACCCCAACACCATTGAATAGGCATAATCGCCTCCCCAGCGGCGGCTCCCTTCAAACCGCTGTATCGGACGCGCCCTCGCACCGACCCTACCTGCACACTCACTGTGTTTGGGGCGCATCCGATACAGCACTAAGGTTTCTGGACAACGTCGAGTTGGCACACCACCGATCCAAAATCATTTGTTGACTCTCTGGAGGTCTTCTTTTCCTGGCGACAGAAAGCTAAGTTGGGAAGAATCCAGGCGTCTGTGGGCGTGGAGTCGGTGCCATTTTCTCCTCAGGGGCTGCGCGGCGAGACCCTTCCCCGCAAAAACATCTCCGGACGATACCATAACTTCAGATGGCGGAATCGGGAAGCATTGCGGTGTTGGCCGAGAAGCCTTCGGTGGCGCGCGATATCGCGCGCGTGCTGGGCGCGACGCAGCAGGGCGAAGGGTATCTTCACGGCAACGGCTACGTGGTCACCTGGGCCATCGGGCACCTGGCGGCGCTGGCCCAGCCGCACGAGATCAATCCGGACTGGCGCCACTGGCGGCGCGACCTGCTCCCCATGCTGCCGCGCGGAATGGCCGCTGGTGATCTACGAGAAGACCAAGGACCAGTTCGAGGTAGTGCGGAAGATCCTCAATTCGCCCGCAGTCTCGCAGGTGGTGTGCGCCACCGACGCCGGCCGCGAGGGCGAGCTGATCTTCCGCTACATCTACGAAGCCGCGCAGTGCGCGAAGCCGTTCAGCCGGCTGTGGATCTCTTCGCTCACGCCGCGAGGCCATCCGCAAGGGCTTTCGACCGCTGCGGCCCGGGCAGCGATTACGATCCTCTGGCGGACGCCGCGCGCGGCCGCAGCCGGGCGGACTGGCTGGTGGGCATGAACCTGTCCCGCGCCTACTCGCTGGCCTACGGCGAGAAGGACCTTTCGGTCGGGCGCGTGCAGACGCCGACGCTGGCGATGCTGGTGGAGCGCGAACTCGCCATCCGGAGCTTCGTGCCCGAAGACTACCTGGAAGTGGTGGCCACCTTCCACCCGGCAGGACGCGCCGAAGGAGAGCACGCTACCAGGGCACATGGTTTCGCGAACGGCCGGAGCGCAAGGCGATCAGGAATCGCTGCAGAAAGCCATGCGGCTGCCGCCGGACGGCAGAAGAGGCCAGCCGCATTGTGGAGCGGGCGCGCACGGGCGCAGGCCGCAATCGAATCGATCGAATCGCAGACGCAGCGGATGGCGCCGCCGCCGCTCTACGATCTGACGGAACTGCAGCGGCACGCCAACCGGCTGTTCGGCTTCAGCGCGCAGAAGACGCTGGACCTGGCGCAGGCGCTCTATGAGCGGCACAAGCTGATCAGCTATCCGCGCACGGACAGCCGGCACCTTCGCAGGATGTGGCAGGCCACGCTGCCGCGAGTCGTCCAGGCCATCGCGGAGCCCTATCGCGACGCACCTTGGCGCCCGGCACCGGCGAGCGGCCGCTGGGACGGCGGTTCGTCGACGATTCCAAGGTCACCGATCACCACGCCATCATTCCCGACCACGACGTCGCCCCGAGCGGGCATCGGGCTGACGGCCGAGGAGCAGCAAGATCTACGACCTGATCTGCCGCCGCCTGCTCAGCGCCTGGCACGACGACCACATCTGGTCGGTCACGACGGTGATCACGGCGATTCGCAATCGGCGACGTGGCGGACCGCTATCACACGTCGGGAAGCGCGGTGCAGCAGGTGGGTTGGAAGGTCCTGGATATCGCGTTGGCCCGGAAAAGCCGGCAGTCGAAGGCCGGACGAAGAAGAGAACCGCGACCAGCAGGTCCTCCCTCCCGGTCTCGCGAAGGACCAATCGCAAGACGTGGTGGACGTCGGAGGCTACTCAGGAAAAAGACGCGGCCGCCGAAGCGTCTTCACGGAAGCTACGCTGCTGACGGCGATGGAGACGGCGGGCAAGACGCTGGACGAAAAAGAACTATCGGATGCCATGAAAGAGACCGGGCTCGGAACGCCGGCGACCCGGGCGGCCATCATCGAGGTGTTGCTGAAGCGCGACTACATCGTGCGCAGTGGCAAGAGCCTGGAAGCCACCGACAAGGGCATCCGGCTGATCGAGATGGTGCATCCCGAGGTCAAGAGTCCGGCTATGACGGGGCAGTGGGAGGCGTATCTGCACGCGCATCCAGAACGGCAGCGCCCAATTGCGGCCCTTCCTCAAAGCCATCGAGGATTACGTGCGCGAAGTGGTAGGCAAGGTTGGCCACGTCGAGGCTCGCGGCATCATCACCGAGCCGCGAGCGTCGGTGCAGTGGTCTGCCACCGAACGAGCTCTCCACCCACTTCCCGTGCCACCGAGCAACACGCGCCGAACTACTCCATCAAGCGTTCGGATTTTCCTCCTTCCGCGCGAATCAGGAGGCGGTCTGCCAAGCCGTGATCCAAGGCAGTGACGTGCTGCTCGTCATGCCCACCGGGGCGGGGAAATCGCTCTGCTACCAGTTGCCGGGCATCGCGCGCGGGGGAACCACGCTCGTCATCAGCCCCCTCATCGCGCTGATGGAAGACCAGGTCGCGCAACTCAAAGATCGCGGCTTCGCCGTGGAGCGGATCCACTCCGGCCGCGACCGCGCGGCATCGCGCCAGGCCTGCGCGGACTACCTCAACGGCAACCTGCAGTTTCTGTTCATCGCGCCGGAACGGCTTCGGGTGGCGGGCTTCCCCGAAATGCTGGCGAAGCGCAAGCCCAACCTCATCGCCATCGACGAAGCCCACTGCATTTCGCAATGGGGCCACGATTTCCGGCCGGACTATCGCATGCTCGGCCAATACCTGCCCACGCTGCGGCCGGCGCCGGTAATCGCGCTCACGGCCACCGCGACGCCGCTGGTGCAAGACGATATTGCGGCGCAGTTGGGCCTCTTGCAAGCGGAGCGTTTCATCCACGGGTTCCGTCGCGACAACCTCGCCATCGAAGTGGTGGAAGTCGAGCCCTGGCAGCGGGCCGAACTTACGGCGGAATTGCTACGGGATCACGAGCGCCGCCCGGCCATCGTGTACGGCCCACCCGAGCGCAGAGCACCGGCCTGGCCGTCGAGTTGGGGGCCAAATTTCCCTGTGCCGCCTACCACGCCGGCCTGGATACCGTCACCCGCAAACGCGTCCAGGAGGAGTTCCAGGATGGCCGCTTGGAAGTCATGGTGGCCACGATCGCGTTCGGCATGGGCATCGACAAAGCCGAACGTCCGTACGATTATTCATACCGCACTGCCGGGCAGTCTTGAGGCCTACTACCAGGAGATCGGCCGTGCCGGGCGCGATGGCCTCCCCAGCCGCACCATTCTGATGCATTCCTATGCGGATCGGCGCACGCACGACTTCTTCTTCCAGCGCGACTACCCGGACATCTCTGTGCTGGAGTCCATTTTCGCCCAGCTGCGGGCGGAGCCGCGAGAGAAAGAAGCGCTGGCGCACGCCGTGCGCCTGGATTCGGAGGAGTTCGACAAAGCGCTGGAGAAGCTCTGGATTCACGGCGGCGCGGCGGTAGACTATGCCGAAAACGTGAGCCGCGGCCACGACCATTGGCGCGAATCCTATCTGGCGCAATCCCGGCAGAAGCAGCAGCAATTGGACCTGATGCTGCGTTACACCGATTCCAACCAGTGCCGCATGTGCGCCCTGGTGAGACATTTCGGCGACTTCGCCGACAGCCGGAAACCGTGCGGGATATGCGATTTCTGCGCGCCCGAGGCCTGCTTGGGACAGCGGTTCCGGTCTGCCACCGACTTCGAACGGGCGGCTGCGCTACGCCTGATCGCGGCTCTGCGCGCCGGAGGTGGCAAATCCACCGGCAAGCTGCATGCCGAGCTGTTTCCGGAGGGCCACCTCTCGCGCAATTCGTTCGAGGATCTGCTGGGCGCGATGGCACGCTCAGGACTGGTGCGCTTGACTGATGAAGTGTTCGAGAAGGACGGCCGAAGCATCCCGTACCGCAAGGCTTATCTGGGGAATGCGGCCGGGGAGTTGGATAAAACCGTTCCCATGGCGCTGCTAATGAAGGCGGAAGTGGAATCAGGAACGCCGTCAAAGCGCAAGGCAAAGCGCGGCAAGAAGAAGGCAGCCAGGAAGAAGACACCGCCCCAGCGCGCACCTGGACCGAAAGCCCAGGTCCCGGCCGCGCCACTGGCAGCTCTAGATTCGAGGCTCGAGGACGCGTTGCGCAAGTGGCGGCTGGCCGAAGCCAAACGCCGCGGCGTACCGGCCTTCCGCGTGTTCACCGATCAGGCGCTGAAGGCCATGGTTGAGCGCCGCCCGCAAACTGCGGCGGAATTGCTGGCGATTCCTGGCATCGGCATCAGTACAGTGGAGAAGTACGGCACGACACTCTACCGCCTGCTGCACGAAGACCTCCGCTGAACCGCTGATGTATGGGCCAGGGCGGACTCCCGTCGATGCGGGCCAGAGTCTTCTTCCGGTCCATCACGGTATTCGTGAACACCTGCTACGGCACATGTCCCCGAAGCCGGTTTCTCGGGAGTTTCACGAACCACTTCGACGGTTTGGCGACTACACGTCCATGTGAAATGCGCGCCGTCAACGAGTGACTTGGCGATTTACCAACAAATGACTAAGGAAAGTGACTCCCCAACTTCCAACCAGCCGCCAGGGTCAGTCCAGCCCGACGCGGCGCACCAAATCTTGAAAACGCGGGTCGCCGCGCAGAGGATCAAACAACGGGAAGACCTTGATGTATATCAAAATATTGGATTGTTCCTCGTAGGCCCGCTCAAACCACGCAAATGCCTCATCGTTGTCGCCGAGCCCCAAATAAGCATTCACAAAGGCACCGGCAGGAACGTAGCCAGTCTGCTGGCGCTTTTTCAATTCTCCAAGGAGCCGAAGTGCATCTGCTCGTCGCCCGGCGTGGGCATACGCCCAGATCAGCGCACTGATAACCCCTGGGCTACTGTCCGTAACAGAAACCGCCTTCTCCAACTCAGGGATTGCCTCTTCGGCTTGATGGTTGCAAATGAGCGCCCACCCAAGAGGCCAGAGGGGAAGCTGTCGTCCGGTCTTACCGCCAGCACATCTCGGAACTCGCGTATTGCCTCGTCATAGCGATGTGCGTTGAACAGAGTCCACCCGATGGTATGGCCGGAAGGTCCGAGAGGGTCAAGATCGCGGGCGCGGCGGGCCCACGCCAGCGCCTCCTCCATACGTCCATGGCACAACAGCCAGTCAGAGAATCCGTCGTGCGCAGCAGCGTCGTTCGGATTCAAATCGAGGGCGCGCCTGTATTCTGCCTCGGCGTCGGCCCACTTCCACTGTCTCATATACATGTCGGCCAGCAGGACATGCGCGTCGGCGAGATCAGGATCTAGCTCCAGCGCCTTTCGAGCCGCGTTGATCACCTTTGGACGCGTTTCACTCGGGGGAGCGCCGACAAAAACTGTGCCAAGTGCCCCGTATGCCGATGCCAGGCCGACGTAAGCTTGCGCAAATGTCGGATCCTTCCTGATCGCCTCGTCAAACCATGCGATACGCTTTTCGACCTCAGCCTCTGCTGTTGCCTTTGGCAAACATACCCTGGAGATAGCTCTCGTAAGCTTCCGGCGACACCGGACGTGCGGCAACAAGTCTGGCGCGCTCTTCGCCTGAGACCGTAACCTCCACTCTTTGTGCGATGGATTGTGCGACCTCGCTCTCCAGCGTGAGGGCTTCGCCGAGTTCGCGGTCGTAGGACTCGGACCAGAAGTGCTCGTCAGTTGATGCACGAATCAACTGCGCGTGAACACGAATGCGGTTGCCTTCCCGCATCACAGATCCCTCAACGAGCGCATCCACTCCGAGCTTCCTGGCAATCTCCGGCGCCGAGAGCCGGGTGTCTTTGAATTGCATCACCGATGTGCGGGAGATAACACGCAGGCCTCGGATCATCGATAGACGTCCGATCACTTCCTCGGTCATGCCGTCGGCAAAATATTCCTGTGCCGGATCACCGGAAAGGTTTTTCAGAGGCAGTACGGCGAGCGAAGTGATTTTGGGAGCTTTCGCATGAGCCGAGCTGCTCCGAGCAAGGATGTACGCTGTGGCGGCGACAAGTACGAGCAAAGACACTGCTCCAAGCAAAAGCCACCTGTGGGCGTGCCAATTCCTCTGTCCCTGACCGTTTTCGGCAGACCTTTCGCAGGCGTTTGAGGTATGCGATCTGGTCCTCCAGCGCGTAATCGGCGCCGTAAAACCAGAAGCGCCGATTAGCGCCCCGATGGATTCCCAAGGGTCCGCGAATGGCGTTGCCAAACTCTCCGGCCGGCGGAGTTTCAAATTGGTAGGCATACCGCTTAAACCTCGGTGCCAGAACCGCAAGACGGCTCAGCCAACGTCTGGTGCGTCGGGCCAAGTCCCTTGTGTTCCACGAGACTGTTGAGTTGGTTCCGTCGCGTCGCGATTGTCGTTTGGGACCAAAACTGGGAGAAGTTCGCATGGGGCCGTGCCTTCATTGAGCAAGCAAAGTCTTGAGTGGAACATACCGCTTCAACGAAACCACGAAGCTAAGGTGTGCGTCAACGAAACCACGAACCGATTCTTCGCAGTATCTCCGTGCACGGCACCACAGAAGTTGAGATAGAGAAAAACAGGGCAGGGGGCAAACTGGCATTGCTCCCGGTGAGGCACCCCAATCATGACCTGTTCATTTGCGATGTCCTGGATGCGATTCCCAAAGACGACATGGCCAGCATGGAGCATCCGATTTTCTCGCTGGCAACCAAACCCGATACGCGTGTACTGCGGTACGAGCACAAGAATGTTGTCGTGGAGATTGCACCCAGCGTTCGGGGCCTCGCGACAATTTACGACAAGGACATCCTTATTTACTGCGTGTCGCAGCTTATGGCGAAGAAGAACGCAGGAGAGCCCCTCGCGCAGACGCTGCATTTGAACGCGCACGATCTCCTCGTATGGACAAACCCGGAAACTAGCGGCGACGCGTACCGGCGATTGAAGGATGCGTTCGAGCGGCTAAGCGGCACGCGAATCACAACCAATATCAAGGCCGACGGAGAGCAAATTACGGAAGGGTTCGGCTTGATAGAGAGTTGGCGTGTTATTCGGGAGACTAAGTCGGGGCGCATGAGCGAGCTCAGGGTAAGGCTTTCCGACTGGGTGTACAAAATCATCCAGGGCTCGGAAGTGCTAACGCTGAGCCGGGATTATTTCAGGTTGAGGAAGCCCACAGACCGCAGGATTTACGAGCTGGCGCGCAAGCACTGCGGAGAACAGGACGAGTGGAAAATATCACTCGAACTTCTGCACAAGAAAACTGGAGCGAGCAGTCATTACCGGGAATTCAAGTCGATGGTGCGCGAGTTGGTCGAACATGACCACCTGCCGGACCACCGGGTGGCGCTTGAAGGTGAAAACGTGGTGTTTCGCAACCGTATGGGCGACAAGCCCAAAGCGGACGTGCGTTACCCGGTGCTTGACGCGGAAGCCTACCACGATGCAAAACTCGTTGCTCCCGGCTACGACGTGTATTTTCTGGAGGCGGAATGGCGGGACTGGTGGGTGGAGAGCGGGATGCCGGAGTTGGGCTTTCCGGGAAAAGCATTTGTTGGTTTCTGCAAGAAGCGATACTTGCGTAACCCGAATCCTTAATCGGAGATAGACCCTTTCAATGTCCGCTTATATGTCGGATTCCTTTCAGATATCCAACGGCTACCGGTTAGCCCTCCGATTTCGGTTAGCCAACGGATGTCCGATAATTGCCCAAGAAGGGCAGGGCTACTATTCGTGTAGTGACAATGTCCGCCCCTTATCCCATTCCTGAAGCATCCGTTCTCCGATGTCAGCGAAGTCTGGATGCTCTTTTATGTAGGAGCGGACATCGACTTCGGTCTCGGAAATGGCGTTTGAGATCCTTTCAGCAATGTGCCGGACTTCGGCAGGGGTGCCCATCATCCGGGTCTCTCCGAGTCGGCGGAGTTCCTTGGCCCCAGGCCAGCGGGTGCTTCCGTTCAGGGTCAGAGCCATGCTGTCTTTCGGCAGGTAGACGGCCGTCGTGACCAGATCATAGACAGGAGCGAGGCGGGCTTCACCAAGAACATCATCGTAGACGATGCCGAAATTTTTAAGGTGAGCATCGCCGTTGCGAAGCACGCAATTCAGCACGATGAGCGTATAGAGCTTTTGCAAGTCGGCAAGCAACTCGGTTGAATTAGCAAAATCCTGAAATCTCCTCATTACTGATGTTTCGTAGCTGCCGCGATACTTCTCATCGGTTCTTCTCGCATTGAGGACGCAAAAATCTTCAAACCCGCGATAGGTGCCATCCGGGCGGAGGTCGAAGCGGTCAACGACTAATGCCATTGCATCTTCTGCAAGCCGGTGGGGCGGCACGGTCAAACCGCATCGCTCGGCGGCCTTCAGACAAAAGTATTCGTTCGCGGCAAGCTGGGGAAACTCGTTTGGCTCCCAAAACTTCACGATGTGGGTGGCACCTTTGAAGCTGGCCGAAAGCCGGGGGTGCGTGCTCTCCATAGCCGCAAAAGCCCTCTCGTCCCGCACAAGGAATTTGGGCTGGACGCCGCTGATGCCGGAAAATGCAGCGAATTTATCGATGAGATAACGAAACAGATCCCCGTCGCGTCGGCTAGCCAGAATCTCGTCTACTGCCTGAAAGGGGACAGCCTCGTCGAGTTGCTCTTTATCGCCGGTATAGCGGACGCGGCCCACTTGGGAGCGGCCAACAATGGCAAGTAGATCGAAATCGTCGAATGTCCCTGTTGCTTTCGCAAAGGCAAGCCGCAAGCGTTCGCGCAACGCGCCTTCTGGGAGATTCATTTCGAAAATGGGAGCGAGTCCGAAGGGCGTGTCCCACGAGGGGAGACGCACCGGCATGGTTACAGAGGCGGCGCGCTGCGGAGCGGTTTCTGGCAAATACGCGAATGCGCTGCCGCGATCCTTGAGGCGATCGAGCAGGCCCGCTTCAGCGCCGTCGGTCCAGACCTTGATCATCATGATCCTCTTCTAGGAGTTCGTCTAAGGTTGGCCTTCTTGAACCTGCTTCCTGGAGTTTCAGGTCTAAACCAAGAGCCGAGAGAATCTTGACCACCTTGGTAAAACCAAGCTCACCGGTTCGGCCGTTCTCCAGCGCCTCCAGCGTCGCGCGGCTGAGATGAGTCATCTTTGCCAGTGCAGATTGGCTGAGCTTTAGCGTCTTTCGCCTGGAAGCCACCTGCAAGCCGATTGAGGGTAGGGTCAACATGATTGTGACTAATATATTAGTCATGTCTTTATTAGTCAAGCATTGTGCCGATTATATTGGTCATATGCCTCCGAGGTAGGAGCGCAGTTCCACCAGAATGAGCGATAGAATGCCTTGCTATCGCTCATCATGTCAAGTAATGTGAACGATAGGACAGAGGTCTATCGCTCATGACATGGAATTGGCAACTGCCTGACTGGCCGGAATTCACTTGGGATAAGGCTCGGCTCGCCCTGGCGGAGCAGCAATTCTTGGTGGGAGGCGGTGTGCTCCTGGGCACCGTCAAGCACTTAGGCGAAGAGGAGCGTAATCAGCTCACCGTGGAGGCGATGAGCACTGAGGCCGTCACAACGTCCGAGATTGAGGGCGAGATTCTGGATCGCGCCAGCGTGCAGTCTTCCATCCAAAGGCAGCTTGGACTTGCCGCAGATGATCGGCGTGTGGGTCCAAAAGAGCAGGGGACGGCAGAAATGATGGTGGACCTTTACCGCACGTTCTCCGCTCCTCTTTCCGAGGAAACGCTATTTGGCTGGCACCGCATGTTGATGAGTGGTAGGCGAGACATTAAGGATGTCGGATGTTACCGAACCGACCCTGAGCCCATGCAGGTGGTCTCCGGGGCAATCGGCGCACCGAAGGTACATTTTGAGGCACCGCCGTCCGCACAAGTCCCGCGCGAGATGGCGCGATTCATCGACTGGTTTAAGCGCACGGCTCCTGGAGGAACGCAGCCTTTGCCAGCGCTCACGAAGGCAGGGGCGGCACATTTGTATTTTGAGTCAATCCATCCGTTTGAGGATGGCAACGGCCGCATCGGACGAGCGATTGCCGAAAAATCGCTGGCCAAGAGTCTCGGGCAGCCGACACTCATCGTGCTTGCGGCGACCATTCTTGCCCGCCGAGCGAGTTACTACAACGCGCTGGAGGCAGCCAGCAAACAAAATGAGATCACGAACTGGCTTGCGTGGTTTGGTGGAGTCGCGATTGAAGCGCAGCGGCGCACGCTTGCGCTGATCGAATTTCTGATTGAGAAGGCGAAGCTGTTTGACCGACTGAAAGGCCGGCTCAACGAGAGGCAGCAAAAAGCGCTGCTGCGCATGTTCAGGGAAGGTCCGGAAGGTTTCAAGGGCGGACTTAGTGCCGGCAAGTACAGCACTATCACCGGAGCGTCTGCGGCAACCGCAACCCGCGATCTGGTTGACCTGATGGAGAAGGGTGCGCTGATGCGCACCGGCGAGCTCAGGCATGCACGCTACACGCTGTCGGTGCCGTTGAAGCCGGTGCCGCACGTAACCATCAGTCAAGACGGGCAACTGGTGGAGGGGTAGATTGCAAGTCAGCCTTGCTCGTTTTTCCAATCCACAATTTTCCAATCCACAATCCGATCCACAATATGCGATCCCTTGTACGACTTGCATATGCTAAGACAACCTCCGGGCATTTGTAAGTCGTTGCAAGACCTAATACCGATACCCTGTCACGGTAGAGATCGTATGCACGCATCTATTCTGTGCTGGAAACAGCGGTGGATTTCTCGTGGCGCGACTGATGGATCCGGCTTACGACGACAAAGAAGTAACCCGTGGACAAGCCGCACATAAGCACGCCCATCAAGCCCTCGATCGGTCCGAGCATCCGCCACGGCTGCGCCAGCACGACGTCGCCGTAGCCGAGAGTGGTGTAGGTCACCCCGGAAAAGTAGAACGCCGCTTCAGCATTGGGCAGGCATCCACGCCAGAGATAGAAGAAGCCCCAGATCGCGATCTCCGCCAGATGGAGCAGGACCAGCCACCAGATCATGCGAAGCAGCATCCGGAGAATGAGCCAGGTACTCGTCGTCGGCGGATGATGTTTGGTCAGGCCCCGCACGAGCACAGCGATCCCCGTAGCATGCACGGTGACCGTGAGGAACGACAAGACCACCGCGCTGAGGAATATCGAGATCATCTGCCACCACGGAGAAGAACAAGTACAAAGCTAGCCCAACCGCGTTTTCAGGATGGTTCTTGTGCCCACCCGTGTTGTTTTCGTGCTCGTAGTACGGGTTGAATTCTACATGGCGGCCCATAGGGAAAAGGCTGCCGGCATAAAGGGCCGTGGTGCTCCACTTGCTGTACTGGCTCTCGTAGAAAGGCTCGACGGCGACGTAGGGAATGTGGTGGAAGGAACGTACGGTGACCGTCCGCTCGACGGTCAGTTTATTGCGATAGCGCCAAGTGAAATCGCCGTTTCGCCAGTCTAGTTCCGCGCGGTTGCGGTCTGAGGCGCTGAATCCGGCTTTGAGAGGAAAGTTGAAGGTCGCGGCCATGATCATGCGATTTTCGGTTGGAGTGTCCGGCTCTCCAATGTAGCGATATCCGGTTTCGAGCACCAGAAATCTTTTCTTCGCATCGTCGAGAGGCCCATGTCATTCGGTCGCTCACAGAATTTGCCCGAAATACGAAGACACATTTGCAGCGACTCAGGTAGAGTGGTCGCCCCGAATTGCCGACGGTCAACGGGAAGGCTGAATTGGTCGTTCAAGACGCCAGGGCGTATCAGCGATTGCTTGTGGTACTGGAAAAAGCACGCGTGAACGTCGAAAGAAACCTTAGGTGAGAATGCCGGGCGCTGTAGGCAGGCAATCAGGCCGCAGCGAAATGTGCTCAAGGGCTGCAGCAGTTGCGGGACTTGCGTTGGGGAAGATGGAACTCTGTGCCAAGCCAAAGAAAACATTAGGTGTTGGAATACCTGGATGTGTGACTTAAATCACAAACAAAGTATCCATGCTGGAATATAAGTAAAACCGGTTCGGCGGAGGTAGCAGCATGAAGATTCTGAGGCTGCTCTGGGAAATCATTTCCCTTTCGAAATCGTGTGGCCACATCGAAGCAGAAATCGCTTCGGACACTGACTCGCGCCTGGTTGGATTCAACGCAAACGCATTCATGAGGGTGATTTATGAGTAAGAAGAAGAACAAATTGAAAGCCGACGCCGAGCCAAGACCGACGGCTGATTCGAAGAACGACGGTAATCAGAAGCTGAAGAACAAAGTCTACATGAAGGAATTGCGCAAGCTTCAAGTGGAGCTTTGCCACCTTCAGGAGTGGGTGAAGGCCGAGGGATTGCGCGTCATCATCATCTTTGAAGGGCGAGACGCGGCCGGCAAGGGCGGGACGATCAAGGCGCTCACCGAACGGGTCAGTCCGCGCGTGTTCCGGGTGGCGGCATTGCCTGCGCCGTCTGACCGCGAGAAGGGGCAGTTGTACATGCAGCGGTACATCGAGCATTTTCCGACGATGGGCGAGATAGTAATATTCGACCGCAGTTGGTACAACCGCGCCGGCGTCGAGCACGTACTGGGCTTCTGTACGCCAGAACAACACGATGTCTTCCTTGAAAACGTTTCCGTGTTCGAGAAGTTCGTCGTGGCGGGCGGCGTCCAACTCATCAAAATCTGGCTTGAGTCCAGTGACAAGGAGCAGAAGCGCCGCTTCGAAGCGCGCATCGACGATCCGCTCCGCCAGTGGAAGCTCAGCCCGGTGGACCTGTTTTCGCGTAAGCTCTGGTTCGATTACTCGCGCGCTCGCGACTTGATGCTCGCAGCCTCGGATACCGAGGAAGCGCCGTGGTACATCCTGCGTTCCGACGACAAGAAACGCGCCCGGTTGAACGCTCTCGCCCACATTCTTAGCCTGATTCCGTATGAGAAAGTGAAGCGCGAGAAGGTAAAGATGCCGAAGCGCTCGATGAAACATGCCTACGATGACCAGAAGTCGATCGAGTTCCGGAAGTTTGTGAAGGAAGCGTACTGACCAATGAGAACCGCGCTCCAACGATGGTTATGGTTGGTAATCGTGTTGCCAGCCTGCACGGTACGCCAGAGGAATACGGCTGGTGGTTACCGAAATCATGGATGACCTCAATACCCGAGCACGCTACAAGATGTGGGAGTTGATTGGCGAGGATGCCCACTACGACAGGTTGGAGGACGTCGTGAGTCAGTACCGGCAGACGTTCAACATCGCTGCTTCATCAGAGCATTCAGATCCGACTTAAGAAAGCGGCGCAAAAGGCTGGAGGTAGTGCTGTAACGGTGACAGCCCCGCTCCAGGAAGGGAACGACGATAATGAGATCAACTGAGAGATTCGCTATCCTCGTGTGGCTGTCACTGTTTCTTGGATTGAATGTCTCTGCACAAAGGATTCAGCCGACGCTCGAAGACACGATGACTTTCATCACAAATGCGTTGAATAGCCGTGGAATTGTTTCTTGGACGACTGCTGATCAAGATCTGGCTGGCGCCAAATGGACGACCACCACTAGCCTGGCACAGGTAAACGCTGATCCATCAACCTGTGCACTCGGTTGGACAAATATCAAGGTGCAATCTCCCGACAAGACGGTGGAAACCTACTTAGTGCAGCTCCGAGCTGTTTCCGGTGTAACTGTTCAGTCCCATTCGCGGAGTAACGCATCGCAAAATGGTGACAAATTAAAGTTCTCGCCCGACACCTACCTGATCCAGATAAAAACGACCACAGCAATTAGCGGACAACGCCAGTCGTACCAAAAAGGTAAGTTGAAGTCCAAAGGGAACTTGCCGAACGATCATGGGGCAGAAATTCAATTCACCGATGAGCAGACTGCCACCACGGTCGCTGACGCCATTCGCCGCGCGGCTGGTCTTTGCGGCGCAACACAATCTCCTCTTTGAACGATCTGATCGTAGAAATCGACGGAACCTGCCGAGTCGTTCGGAATTAAGGTCGGTGCAGAAGAGTCCCGTCTTACGACGGCCGGGCGTCGGATATGCCCGTTGGTAGCGTGCACGCATTTTCTCCCCTCCGGTGATGGGTACATCGGAGAAAGGGTAAGCTTGCCAGCATCAGGCCGCGATCCGCTCCGTGTTCAGGAGTGCATGCACAAAGTAATTTGGCGAGTGTTGGTTACTGCTGGACTATTGCTGGACTCTAGTGTCCCGTCTCATATAATAGTTGACAATATCGCGGGATCGTGCTTCAATCGGGCATGTTCGATACAGCTGCTGCCTTGGCCCTGAACGAAGCTCAGAAACAGCAATTAGAGGCGTTGGCGCGCGCCGGTTCTACCCCGCAAAAGATCGCTCGCAAGTGTCGGGTGATCCTGCTGGCCAGCCAAGGCGTCTCGAACTACTCCATTGCCCGGCAAACCGAGCTCTCGCGGCCCACCGTCCTGGCCACACGGGCCGCCTTTGCCCAACACGGAGTTGAGTCGATCTGCCGGCCGGCGAAGCGTAAGCGGTCGCGGCCCACCCTGACCCCGGAGTTGGAACAGAAGATTCTGGACACCACGCTGAAAACTCGACCGCCGGATGGCACCCACTGGAGCGTGCGTCTGTTGGCCCGCCAATTGGGAGTCTCGCGCGCCATGGTGCATCGCGTATGGCAACGGCATGATGTGCAACCCCACCGGGTGGAGAAGTTTAAGCTATCCAACGATCCCCACTTCGAGGAGAAGGTGCGCGACGTGGTCGGACTCTATCTGAATCCGCCCGATCGAGCCTTGGTCTTGTGTGTCGATGAGAAGAGTCAAATTCAAGCCTTGGATCGAACCGCTCCCATCCTGCCCTTACGCCCAGGCTTGCCAGAACGGCAAACTCACGACTACAAGCGATACGGCACTACCACACTATTTGCCGCCTTCAACATCCTGAATGGAAAAGTCATGGGCAACTGCCTGCCGCGCCATCGCGGCAAGGAGTTTCTCCGCTTCCTCCGGCAACTGGAAAAGGAAGTTCCTGCGGATGTCGAGGTTCACCTCATTTTGGACAACTACAGCACCCACAAGAGCGCCGAGGTGCAGGCCTGGCTGAAGCCCAAGAAGCGCCAGCGCTTCCACTTTCACTTCACTCCCACCAGCAGTTCCTGGCTCAATCAGGTGGAGCGCTGGTTTGGACTCATCACCGAGCGCATGATCCGCCGTGGCACCTTCCGCAGTGTCCAAGAATTAGAGGCGGCCATCTATCAATGGCTCGCCCAGTGGAACGAGAATCCCCACGCATTCACCTGGCGAGCCTCTGCTGACGTCATTCTCGACAAAGTACGACGTTGTAAAGAATTAGTAGGGACATCACACTAGCTTGCAAATGGGGTGTTTGAGCGCAAATGAGATTTGTCTAACGCTAACAAAACAAACAAAAAGTGGTGAGCACGAACAGGGCTTTTAGATTTAGCAAACCGCCGCCTTCAGCCACTCGGCCACCTCTCCGGATTGGGCGGGTGAACATGCCCGCGGAAATACGGGCAAAGTGATTATATCGGCCCGAGATATTTGAGACGTGCATTCGTCGCGACAGCAATATGCGCGAATAACGGCTTCGTGTCTGTAGATGTGTGACCCAGTTCCTTCGCTTGGGATAACTTCCGCCTTGTTAGACTGAGAGTTCGACATGAATCCTCTACCGCAATCCGATTTGAGCGCCGCAATGCGCAGCCAGGTCGCTCGAGCACACCGCGTCGTGATCAAGGTGGGGACGAACGTCGTGATGCGCGACGACGGGCGCGTGGCCTTGAGTCGGCTCTATGGCATTGCCGAGTCAGTGGCGCGGCTGCGCCAACAGGGGCGTGATGTGCTGATGGTCTCATCCGGCGCAGTTGGGCTGGGGATGGAACGAATCGGTCTAGCCGCGAGACCTACCGAGCTGGCGCAGATTCAGGCCTGCGCAGCCATAGGACAAAGCCGCCTGATGGCGATCTACGACGATGCCTTTGACAAGTTAGGATGCCGCACTGCCCAGGTCCTGTTGACGGAAGACGACTTCCGCGATCCGGCGCGATATAGCAACTTGCGGTCGACGCTCGTGTCATTGCTGGCGATGGGTGTGATTTCGGTGATCAACGAAAACGACACTGTGTCCACCGCTGAGCTAGATCAACCCGCAGACTCACCCGAACGGCGACGCGTGTTCGGCGACAACGACAAGTTGTCGGCGCTGGTGATGACCCACATTGATGCTGACCTTCTCTTGTTGCTCTCAGATGTGGACGGACTCTATACGGCTGATCCGAGGGGCGATGAGGCCCAGTTGATTCCGGAAGTTGCAGACATTACCGCGGAGATATTCGAATGCGCCCAAGGCAAGAACGGACGCGGACGCGGCGGAATGTCGAGTAAATTGGAAGCCGCGCGCATCGCCACGGAGGCCGACGGGTTCGCTGTTATCGCCAACGGACGCCAGCCTAACGTTATCGAACGTGTATGTGCCGGCGAGGTCGTGGGAACACTATTCGCGCCACGAGGAAGCAAGTGAGCCAGACGGTTCGCGCCATTGCCCACGCGGCCAAGCGCGCATCGCGTACGTTGGCGACGCACTCGGAAGAGCAGCGCAACGCTGCGATTCTCGCCGCGGCCGAATTGATCGGGCAGAGCCGCACGCCACTCCTGGAAGCCAATGCTCAAGACTTGGACGCGGCAAAGGCAATGCTTGCTCGCGGTGAGATGGGTTCGGCGACACTGGAACGTCTGCGGCTCACTGACAAGAAAATCGGGGAGATGACATTGTCGATGCTCGCGGTCGCAGAACTCGCCGACCCCGTCGGAAGGGTGATGCAGCGCACCGAACTCGACCGGGGACTGGTGCTGGAAAAACTAACGTCTCCACTCGGCGTGCTAGCGGTCATCTTTGAGGCGCGGCCCGACGCCGTCACGCAAATCAGCGCTCTGGGACTGAAGTCCGCTAACGCAGTCATTCTGAAGCCGGGCCGCGAAGTCGAGCAGACGGCTGTGGCTCTGGTGACAATCATCCGCCAGGCGCTGGGAAGCAGTGGGCTTCCTGAAGATGCAGTTACGTTGGTGACTGGCCGACAAGCAGTGCACGAGTTGCTTGCCATGCCCGACCTCGTGGATATGGTGATTCCGCGCGGCTCGAAGCAACTAGTCGACTTCGTGCAGGCGAATACGCGAATCCCCGTGCTGGGCCATGCGGAAGGCGTTTGCCATGTCTATGTTGACGCGGCCGCGAACTTGGAAATGGCGCTCGCGATCGTCGAAGACGCCAAGACAGATTATCCGGCTGCCTGCAATGCCGCCGAAACGTTATTGGTAAACGAGACGATCGCGTCAACGTTCCTTCCCCAACTCGCTGAGCGGCTTCGTTCGAAGCGGGTGGGGTTTCGCGGGTGCGATCGAACACGCGCGATTCTAGGAAATGAGAACGTAGAACAGGTCGCCGATGATGATTGGCATCGCGAGTACTCGGACCTGGTTCTGGCTGTTCGAGTCGTCTACTCGATGGACGAAGCAATCGAGCACATTCATCGCTTTGGTTCAAGTCATACCGAAGCGATCGTGACTGAAGACGGTCCGGCTGCTGAGCGGTTCCTGACTGAGGTCGATTCAGCGGGAGTGTTTCACAATGCCTCGACCCGATTCGCCGACGGGTATCGCTATGGATTCGGGGCTGAGGTCGGTATTTCAACAAGCAAGCTGCACGCGCGCGGCCCAGTTGGAGTTGAAGGCCTGACTACCTATAAGTATGTTCTGCGAGGCTCGGGACAGGTGGCACGCGACTATCAAGGCCCGGATGGTCGGAAGTATACGCACAAGCGACTGCCATCCGAATAGCGCCGTCACGGCGCTGTTAGCACCGTCTGGTACGGGTCCAAAGCCAACCGCTTGACGCCGACGGGCGCAGGCAAAGTAAAGTGAGTTTCCGGGCCTTCGGCAAACACGCGGCCCAGGTAGATCTTGCTTTCGCCGACGACTCCGTAGACTGGGATACTGCTCACCAAATCATCAGGGGCATCAAGCTGTCGAAGGGTCGCTGAAACCGTGGGCTTCCCGGTTCGGCTTGAAAAGTGGGCGTCCTTGAGGTCGAAGCGCGGAAACGCCGTGCCATTGACCCACCCGTCGAAAAACCAATCGAGCGACTGCCGATTTTCGAACCACAGGGACTTGGGGAGCACGGCCTCGAGCGCCCGCTCGAAGTCGAGGTTGGTTATTTCCTTTTGTTTGTAATCAACATAGAGGTTTCGCAACATCGTAAGAAACACCTGGTCGCTGCCATTGGGGTCTTGAGCAGTTCGCGAGGCGTCGCGAAACATTTCGCGCAGCATGTGGAGTAACCATGTACCGCGACCATAAGTGATGATCTCGTAGCCGGCCGGAAACCTGGACGAAGCCAACCTTATGCCGAGCGTCACCGGTCCTGCCTCTACATTGGGCAGTGCTTCTTTCGACCTGGTGGCGAGCAGTTGCCGATAGGCCTGCAACATGACTTCTTCATCAGTCGGATTCTCGTGCTCCAGCAGCATGAGAGACGAGTAATTGGCGATGGCCTCCAGCAGCCACTGCTCATGGTAGCTGGCCCACGACACCTGGTCGCCAAACCATTGGTGCGCCACTTCGTGAGGCATCATCACCTCGCCATAAAGTATGTTGTCGGCTGGCGAGATATGCTGCGCGGTTCGTTGAGCCGGGGTGAGGTACACGTAGCTCGAGAGGAAAATCATCCCCGGCCAACCCTGACTGTCAGTACCCGGGCGTTGGGTGAGTGCAAGCGAGCTAAACGGATACGGCCCAAAGAGCTTATCGAACGCCAGGATGGTGGTCGCCGCGTGCGCCGCCAATTCGGCGCTCCCCGCCGCGGGATCCAGTGCGGCTTCGCTGGTAGCCAGGGGTCCAGCGAGGTCCAGCGGCACCGGCGATTGGGTGGTAGCAGCCGCGGGCATGGGCGCAGGCTTGGGCATCTGCTTCTCAACGCCACGCGTCGCGTACGAAACGATCTCGGTGTCACCTGCTTTAGCCGTACTCCGAACGTAGCGACCCAGGTTGAATCCGGCAATCGGTATCGGGCCTTCGCTGACCCAGTGACCAATCGACTGCTCGCCGACTTGATCGAGCGAAACCTGTTTGCCGGTTGCGACCAACGTATACGAATGCGGAAATCGGAACGTAACGTCATAGTTCGCCATGGCGATGCCGCGATTCGGATACCAAGTGCCACGCGCTCCGACGTAAAACAAGCCGCCGCCTGCGTCCGTAAGCACCGAACCGGCATAGACGAACTTCAACTGTAGTTGCGTTCCCGGCGTCAGTGGCTGGGGAAATACGACCGCGACCAGATCATTGCCACGCCGCGATAGTTCGCTACCTTCGATGGCTTCATTCTGGATGAACTCTAACTGCGCGCCATCCATCTCCACTGACTTGACCTGCAAGTACCGCGACAGTTCGAACATCAGGATGCGGGTCCCGCCCAAGCTGACTGTTCCCACAAGTTCGACATCGGCGGACAGGTTCAGAGTCGAATCAATGGCACTGTGAATGGTGTAACCGGCGACGCGGAACATATCGCGCGTCCACGCCGGGCCCGTGGGGCCGTGAAAACGTGAAGACGAGAGCGTCTGCTTGCGGACCGAGCGCATCGGGAAGCTCATCCACAGGTCATAGTAAGTTTCGCCGCGTACGCTAGAAGTCTGACCAACAATGATTTGCTCGGGCGCCCGGCTATCGAAATAAATGTCTACGCTTCCCAATCGATCGGTAGCCACCCGCGCATGCAGTACGCGGTCGGGCGGAAGCGACGGCTCTCCCGGCAAACTCGCGGCGTGGCTGCTCGTAAAAGTGATCGCCAACCGCATCGCGTCCATCGCCGCCAATCGGCGAGCGCTCGCGTCGTTGCGAGAGACAAAGGCCGATCCCTCATCACTGGGACGGAGGTAGGGCTGTAGCTCCTTCGCTGTGTCGTCGTTGAACCGTAAGTAGGCGGAGCTAAAGTGTTCCTCGAGCACACCCTGACCGATAAACAATCCCAACGAGGCTCGCTCCATCCGATCCGGCGGACGAACCAGCACTTCCCCTTCTCCTTCGAAATAGGCGCCTGTGATCCGGCCTTCGACACTCTGTGTAAAGCCGATAACGCCGTCACTCAGGTAAAGATGGACGTCCTCACGATCAATGTCTGCTTCGCGTATCTTGTAAACGCTTTGCGGGTCGAGGCCGTTGTTGCGTAGCGCGCGATACAGCGGCAACACGGGACTGGAGGTCGGCTGGGCAGGTTGCGCCCATACCAGCTGCCCGCAGCAAAACAGCAAGACAGCGGCGGCAAATGCGAATCGAATTGACGAAATGCGCCGGGAAGCCATCGGGGAAAATGAGGTCATGCTGGTAAAGGTGGGAGTAGTCTAAGCCAATTCTGCCGGCATTTCACAATCGAGCAGGATGTCGTCACCTTCGCAAGTTACGAAAGTAGTAGGACGCTCTGAAACAAGAGACTGGCCGACGACAGCCGTGAGAGCTAGAATGCAGGCGTGCGAGCTGCGGAATTTTAAACAACTCCTGTCGCCCAACGGTGTTGGAGCCTTAAGCGGTCGTATTAACGGGGCGGACAACGGCGGTTGCGGTTACAATATCAATAAGCGTTCTTTGTGTTTCAGGTACGCACCCGCAAGCAAAGGCCAGCCCGAATCAGGTAATTGATATTGATGAAGATACCAGCAGTTTTTTGTTTGCCTCTTTTCCTAGGTGCTCAGTTCATGGCAGGGCAACAGGCGCAATCGGCGCTGCCCCCGGGAACTGTTGCACCCGCCGCTGTCGCTCCTGCTCCAGCCACCGCTACGAGCGATGCGACCGTGGTCGAAGAAATTATTGTCCGCGTCAATAGCAGCATCATTTCGCGCTCCGACCTGAAACGCAGTGAAGATCAGCTGGCAGCGGAGCAGACCAAACAGGATCCCAACGCCTCTCCCGAGAACGCACCTCAGCAAAAAGACCTGCTGCGCGACCTGATCGACTCGCGGCTGCTCGCGCAAAAGGCGGACGAGTTGGGCATCAGCGCCGATACCGACGTCATCAAGCGACTCGACGAGCTGCGCAAGCAGATGCATGCGGAATCGATGGAAGACCTTGAGAAGGCGGCACAGGCGCAGGGCGTTTCCTTTGAGGAATTCAAGCAGAACCTGAAAGACACCATCCTCACCCAGAAGGTCATCCAACAGGAAGTCGGCGGACACATCACCGTTTCGCAGCAGGAGATTCAGGACTTCTACAACTTGCACAAGAGCGAGATGGCGCGTCCCGAAGTGGTGCGCTTGAGCGAAATCCTGATCTCGACGCAACAGGCCGCGCCTGCCAAGACGGCCACTGGACAGCCTGCGCCAGCGCTGTCCGATGAGGAGTTGGCGGCCCAGGCCAAGACGAAGGCCGACGGGGTTTACGCTCAGTTGCAGAAAGGCGCAAGTTTCGACGACCTCGCAAAGATGGAATCCAATGGGCCGACTGCGGCCAACGGCGGCGACCTGGAATACTTCAAGCGTGGCACGCTGTCGAAACAACTGGAAGAACAGGTATTTGCGCTCAAGCCGGGCCAATTTACCGAGCCGATTCGCACCAACCAAGGCTGGGTCATCCTCAAAGTTTCGGAGCACCAATCGGAGGGCATTCCTCCCTTGAAGGAAGTTGAGCCGCAGATCCAGGAGCGTCTCTATATGTCGAAGATGCAACCGGCGCTGCGCGAGTACCTCACGAAGCTGCGCGAAGATGCCTACATTGACATCAAGCCGGGATACATCGACACCGGCGCCAGCCCCAATGAAACCAAGCCGGTTTTTACCACGGCTTCGGCTGCCGATGACGGCAAGAAGGCCAAGAAGAAAAAGAAGTACGTCCTCTTCTAATCGGCTAGCGGCATGATGGCTGAGGCGCATTTGCATGCGCCTTTTGCTATTTTGGGCTACCGCCTGCTCCCTGGATAACGTCAATTGTGGACCACATTGCTGCGCGGTACGGTAGGATAAGCCTTCAGCGAATTGCGCTCTTCCGCAACCTCGCGCCGAGGGTTCCCCATGAAAGACTTCTACATTCGCGACTGCCAGCAGCACGAAAACCAGACCATCACCTCGAATTTCGTGGTGGCTTCCAAGCAGGTCAAGACCAAGAAGAACGGCGAGTTCTACCTCGCCGTCACGCTGGCTGACCGCTCCGGGCAGGTGCAGGCCAATATGTGGGACAACGTTGGCGACTCGCTGAATGCCTTCGAGCAGGACGACTTCGTCAAAGTCAAGGGCATGGTGCAGAAGTACAACGGACGCTGGCAACTCACCATCCACAAGGTGCGCAAGCTGGGCGACGCGGAAATCGACCACGCCGATTACCTCCCCAAGACTTCGAAAGACATCGAACAACTCTGGCGTACGCTGGGCGAGTTTGTTGAATCGTTTGAAAACCCCTGGCTCAAACAGCTGGTACAGGCCTTCATGGCCGACGAAGCTATCGCTACGCCGTACAAGAACGCACCGGCGGCTAAGACACTTCATCACGCCTTCGTTGGCGGACTGCTCGATCACGTGGTTTCGTTGTTTACCGTTTGCGATCTCGCATCTCGCAACTATTCGCAGGTAAATCGCGACCTCCTTCTGACCGGCGCTTTTTTCCACGACATCGGCAAGATCCACGAGCTGTCGTATCAACGGTCTATCGCCTACACCACTAAGGGCCAATTGCTCGGCCACATGATCATTGAACTGGAAATGCTGCACGACAAGCTCGCGCAGATCCCTGGCTTCCCCGAGGAGTTGAAGATCCTGATTGAGCACCTCATCATCAGCCATCACGGTCATTACGAGTTCGGATCGCCCAAGCTGCCCATGTTTCCCGAGGCCCTCATGCTGCACTATCTCGACGACCTCGACTCCAAAATGGAGAGTATGCGCGCACAGTTCGATCGTGAAAGCGAGTTGGAATCGGCCTGGACAAGTTACAACCCCTCGCTGGCGCGACCGCTGCTCAACTCGCAGAAGTTCCTGGAGAACCGCGGCGCCGGCCCAGCGCAATCCGCCGCAGAACAGCCTGCTTCGGAAGTCGCGCCCTCGGAAGCGGAGAACCTGCTCGCGGCTGAAACTGCACCAACCACCGATACCAATGCTGAAGTCGGCGGAAAAGCCACGAACTTGACGCCGATCGATGCGCTACAACGTAAGTTTGCCTCCCACAAGGTCACGCCCGTCGGCGCTAAGGACGAGTAGCAATCTTCTCTCGCAGTGGATAGGGTTTCTCCTCCCGATGCTCGATTTTTCGCAATTCGAATACTTGTCCTTCGACTGCTACGGGACGCTCATCGATTGGGAGTCCGGCATTCTTGGATACCTGCGTCCGCTGCTTACGCGCAAGGGGCGCCACGTCTCCGATGTCGAAATTCTGGACTTCTATTCCGGGTCGGAGCCACGCCGACAGCAGCCTCCCTACCACCTTTATCGCGAGGTACTGGCCTCGGTCATGCATGATTTCGCTGGCGAATTCCGAGTCGAGTTCAGCGATGAGGAAGCTGCCGGACTGGCTGACTCGATTCGCACCTGGGAGCCGTTTCCCGATACCGTGTCCGCGCTGAAGAGGCTGAAGTCGCGTTACAAGTTGGCGGTGCTATCGAACATCGACGATGATCTGTTCTCCACTACTGCTCCGAAACTGGGCATCGAGCTTGATTGCGTTGTAACCGCGCAGCAGGTGGAGAGCTATAAACCTTCGCTGCGAAACTTCGAAACGCTGCTGGAGCGGTTGCCCATCGATAAGAGCAAACTGCTGCATGTTGCCGAGAGCCTCTATCACGACGTTGCTCCGTGTCGCACGCTTGGCATCGCGAGCGTCTGGGTGAACCGCCGCCAGGGCAGACTGGCGGCCGCCACAAAACTCGTGGAGGTCCAAGCGGACATCGAGGTTCCGACCGTTGCCGGACTGGCTGACCAGGCGTTGCGTTAGTCTCGGTGCACTAACCATTTTGTGCGGCCGTCATGCAACTCCAGTGAATCGACTTCGCGCGATGTGGCATCATTAATGCGACAATGAAAATCCTCGTTCCGACTCCATTGCGCCAGTATGCCGGGAAGCAGCCCGCCGTTGACGTTGAGGCCACCACCGTAGGCGAAGCCCTGAACGCCCTGACTTCCACCTACCCTGATCTGCGGAAGCACCTGTACAGCGACGATGGGAAACTGCGCGCCTTTGTGAATGTTTATCTGAACGACGAAGACATTCGCTACCTCCAGAAAGACCAGACCGCTGTGAAGAACGGCGACACGCTGTCGATCGTTCCGTCGATCGCCGGCGGGCGAGGCTAAGAGTTCGATGGCCGGCATCGCAGAAAAAGTCGCAGCCCTCTCCAACGACGAAATCCTCCGGTACTCGCGGCACCTGATCATGCCCGAAGTGGGCATGGAGGGCCAACTCAAGCTCAAGCAGGCCCGCGTGCTCTGCATCGGCGCGGGCGGCCTCGGTTCGCCGCTCGCCATGTATCTCGCGGCGGCCGGTGTCGGTACGCTCGGCATCGTGGATTTCGATGTCGTCGATTTCACCAACCTGCAGCGGCAGATCATTCACGGAACGAAGGACGTTGGCCGCAAGAAGCTAGACTCGGCAGCCGATACTCTGAGCGAAATCAATCCCAACATCGAGGTCCGCAAATTCGATACTCGCCTCAGCAGCGCTAATGCGCTGGAGCTGTTTCGCGAGTTCGACATCATTGCCGATGGAACCGATAACTTCCCTACGCGCTACCTCGTGAACGACGCGTGCGTCCTCACCGGAAAGCCCAATGTTTACGGCTCGATCTTCCGATTTGAGGGGCAAGCCAGCGTTTTCGCCACGAAAGAAGGCCCCTGCTACCGATGCCTGTATCCCGAACCTCCTCCGCCGGGACTGGTTCCGTCGTGCGCTGAGGGTGGAGTGCTGGGCATCTTGCCGGGACTGGTCGGGATCATCCAGGCCACGGAAACCATCAAGCTGATACTTGGCTCCGGGGAGCCGCTCATCGGCCGTCTGCTACTGGTGGACGCGCTCGCCATGCGCTTCAGGGAGTTGAAACTGCGCAAGAACCCTGAGTGTCCGGCGTGCGGGACGCATCCGACTGTCACCGAACTCATCGATTACAATCAGTTCTGCGGGATTCGGGGTGAGGAAGCTCCCGCCCAAACCACCATGGCAGACATGACCGTCGAAGAACTCAAGCAGCGCCTCGACCGGGGCGACGACCTTTTCGTGCTCGATGTGCGCGAGCCCCACGAATACCAGATCTGCAACCTCGGCGGACACCTTATCCCGTTGAATGACCTGCCCAAGCGGGTCAGCGAGCTCGATTCCAGCCGCGAAATCGTCGTCCATTGCAAGATGGGCGGACGGAGCGCCAAGGCTGCCGATTTCCTTCGCCAGTCGGGGTTCACCAAGGTCCATAACCTGGCGGGCGGGATTAATGCATGGGCGGAGCGGATCGACCCCAAAGTGCCGAAGTACTGAAGTCTTAGAGACCTACACCCCTTCCCCCTATCTGCAAATTATCTGTTTTCAATAGGATAGCGACTTCGCCACGCAAATCCGTGAGCGCGCGGGAGTTACATGTAAAGTCGTCAGCCGCAAGGAGTTGCATGGCTAGCTCACTGGGCTGCGGAGAGCGGCCGATCTCTGTTGCAGCGCGTAGAGCAGCTTGCCGGCGCGCCTAGTGTGGATGCGGTTATCGACCAGGGCAGCGAAGACCTCGGAAAGCGTGATCTGCATGTCGGGGAGGGTTCTCGGGAGGGGAGCACTGGGCCTCAGGGGATCGTTGCCGCGAAGAATGCGTTCGGCGTATTTGAGGCGCTGGTGATCGCGGTGGTGGTAGAAGCAGAGTTTTTTACCGCGAAGAGCTGGGGAACCGCAGAGAACGCCATCTTCTTTGAGATGGTTGCAAGTAGGGTAAGACATAAAACCTCCAAGTGTTCAGTCGTCAGTTGCCAGTTAAAGACAACGGGCAGCAAAGTCGTACAGCGTCCTTAAGGGAGCTATGCCCCCACGCTATGAGCGTGGCAGAGGGCGCAAGAGAAATGCAAGAGATTTGTGAGAAGTCTTGCGGGAAATTCCCGATTTGGGAAAGTTGATTGGGCAGAACCCCACATTTGCCAACGGCAGGCAAATGTGCGCCACCCGCCTTCTTTACAGGGCGAGAGATGAGTCGCGATAGGACGCAGGACACGTTGCCTTGTGATAAGAAGCGGATCAGCAAAGGTAAACCGCTCACGGCGCTTCCCAGTCGAGGGAGTAGATGTCCTGGGTGCCGGTGTCGCGTAGTAGCAGCGGGGAACCGTCGGGCGCGACGGAAAGTTGACCAAAGCCGTAGTACCCGGTGCCGATGAAGTTTTGCAGGTCAACCACTTTTTCCTTGTTTCCATCGCTGAGACGAATTTTCCACACACAACCGGACCCGGTCGTATCCAGATACTGCAAATACTGTCCATCTGGCGAAAACTCCCAGCCACCTGCGGGCTGGGCTTTCACCAGCTCGGTCCATTTGCCGGTATGGAAGTCGAACAGAAGCAATCGTGATATATCGGCCGAGGCTGCGACGATGTGCCGACCGTCGGGGGACCAACGCGATCCCCACAGTGCTTTCGATGCGGGCAACTCGTCAATCTTGTGGGTCGCCACGTCCAAAATGCGAATGGTCGCCTCACGGTCGTTGGCTCCGCCGCTGAAAACGATTTTGGTCCCGTCCGGTGACCACGCCCCTACACGTTGCGAAACCTGGTCTGCAAGCGGCAACGCATGCAGGGACGTCCCGTCAGCCGATATTTCAAAACTCTTGGAGCTGCTATCTTCCTGAATTTCAACGAAGATAATTCTCTTACCATCGGGAGACCACTGAGGGATAAGAGCATACCCCGGCGGGAAGAAGCCGGAGGGCGGATAGGTCAGTTGCAGGCGCTCGCTTCCATCCACCTTGCTGCGCCAAAGAACGCCGTCCGGATAAGTAACATAGGCTACCCACTGGCCGTCTTTTGAAAAGGAAAAACCATCCGCCGATATACCTCCCAGGAACGGGGCGAACTGCCCAGCCTTGGCGTCGTAACGCATGGCCTCGCCGCTGTAGGTTCGTCCCACCACAAACAACTTGCGGCCGTCGGCACTCGGCATTGGGCTCCTCATTGCCAACGGACTGAATGTCAACTGGACAGGCTTCGGTTGGGTTGGAAGAAAGCCAGATTTTCGGGGCAGGGCCCAAACCTGACGGCGGGACCGGAAAACGAAGTACCTGCCATCGGCTGTCCACCTTCCGCAGCACTCCGAGTCTGGCTTATGGGTCCAGCCCGGGACTAACTGGTGCAGGCCAGTACCGTCGGATCGAGACTTCCCAAATTAAGGAGCGGCCCCCGAGAGTATCAACCACGTCGAATTCCAGATGGCGCTGGTCGGGAGACCAGCCTGTCTCATAAATAACTGCCGGATCTCCCATGGTGACCAACTTGCGAATGTCGGTTCCGTCGGCCTTTGCGAGGAAGAGTTCGCTGCGGTTGGAGTAAGCCAGCCATTTGCCATCGGGTGACAAGGCCGCGCCTCGTCCGATCGCGTCGCCCAGCCTACGGGGCGAACCACCGAAGAGCGGGAGACTCCAGATCTGTCCATTACCAACTCCAGTCTGCTCCTCGACGGCGAGAAGCGCCGAGCCATCCGGGGAGAGGCTGAGCCGGGTAGAAGCCAGTAGGACCTAAATTCGGGAGCTTTTTCGGTTCGCCGCCCGAGGTGGACATCTCTTCCATGCCCTGGTACTCCGGGCTCGCCACGGCATAGTAAAGCCGCGAACCTTCCGTCCCGACCAGAAATTTGTACTTGCCGTCGTGGGTGAGCTGGACGTAATTGGAAACCTTGGGTGTCGGTTGAGGCCGCAGCCACATGTAGACGAGACCCGCAGCTCCGAGCACAACAGCGGCAGTTATTCCAGCGACCAACTTCTGGCGCCGACTCCAGCCTGCTCCCACTGGCGCATGACTGCCGGTGGGCGCGGTAATCGCCGAATCCGTCAGGGCCTCGAGTGCGAATGCCAGATCGTGCGCAGAGTGAAAACGCTGGTCGGGATCCTTGTCCAGGCAACGGTGCACGACGCGCTGTAGACCTGGGGGCGTCGCTGGTTGAATCGACGAGATAGAGGGCGGATCCTCGTTCAGGATTGCCGACATGGTGTCCGCCGACGTTGGTTTTCTGAAGGTCTGCTTGCCTGTCACCATCTCGTAGAGAATCGTGCCGAAGGCGAAGATGTCGGTGCGGTGATCAACGGCCTTGCCGCGGACCTGTTCGGGCGACATATAGCCTACGGTTCCCATGACAGTGCCGGGATCCGTCTGCTGCGTAAGCGTGGCTTCCTCACCTGAAGCATCTTTCGCGGGGCCTAGCTTGGCCAAGCCAAAGTCCAGAATCTTGACCCGCCCATCCTTGGTGACAAACAGGTTCTCTGGTTTCAGGTCGCGATGGGTGATGCCCTTGTCGTGCGCAGCCGCTAATCCATGGGCGATGTGTACGGCATAATCGATCGCCTTGCGCAGCGGAACCGGCCCGCGACGGAGGCGCTCGCGCAATGTCTCGCCGTCGAGCAACTCCGTCACCATGTAGGAGACGCCATCGTGCGTCGCCATCTGGTACACGGCCAGAATGTTGGGATGATTCAGCGCTGCTGCGGCGCGGGCTTCCTGCTCGAAGCGATGCAAGCGATCGGGATCAGATGTGAGTGACTCGGGCAGGACCTTGATGGCAACTTCACGATCCAGCCGGGTATCGTGCGCGCGGTAAACTTCGCCCATACCGCCCGCGCCGAGCGGCGAACGAATTTCATACTGCCCAAGGATCGTTCCGGCAGCGAGAGGCATGAGAAGTAGGCAGGATTATACCTCTGAGTTACCGTAGAGAACGCTTAAAAGGGCGCGACAGCGGTGAAGCGGTCGCAGCGTTAAGGCGATAGATTGCCCGAATTCCCTTGAGGTTGCGGCCGCGTCGCGCATACTCACCATGCTAAAATCGGACGGAGAAAGCGCGGGAGTAGTGTGTTTTGATTGAGCTAGCGCCGTCCATCTTATCGGCGGATTTTGCCCATCTGGGTGATGCCGCCCGTGCCGCCATCGACGGTGGCGCGACGGTCATTCATTGCGACGTGATGGATGGGCATTTCGTACCCAACCTGACCATCGGTCCGCCGGTGGTGGCATCGCTGCGCAAGGCGGTGGATGTGCCGCTCGACTGCCACCTGATGATTGAGAACCCGGACGAGTTTATTCCCGCATTTGCGGCTGCCGGGGCCAACTGGATTTCGGTACACCAGGAGGCGTGCGTTCACCTGAACCGTACGCTGGAGCTGATTCGCAGCCATGGGTGCCGTGTCGGGGTGGTGCTGAACCCCGCGACCCCGGTACAAACCTTGGGAGAAGTACTCGACATCGTCGATTACGTGCTGATTATGTCGGTCAACCCGGGTTTTGGGGGACAAAAGTTTTTGCCCAGCACGCTGGAAAAAGTCCGCAAACTGGCGACTATGCGCACCGCCAAGGGTTTGAATTTCCGTATCGAGATGGATGGCGGCATCGACCTGGAAACGATCGGTGCGGGGGTGAGGGCCGGGGCTGAGATTTTCGTCGCGGGAAGCGCGGTGTTTGCCCACGGCGATCCAACGGAAAATGTGGAAGAGCTGCTGAAAGCAGCGAATGACGCGACGCTGGTACGCGTCTAGTTCGTTTTGGAATTATCTTGCGGCAATGAGCGCCTGCGGTAAAAGAGTGGATCACCTCAGCGGCTAAAGCCGTGGGTGTTGGACAGCGCTAAATGCACCGCTGAAGCGGTGCTCCACCCGGTTAAGGGGTGAATTTGCTCGAGCACGTTAAGCTCTGAGAGTTTGTAAAAGGTGGTAGGGATGTTTCGTCGCAATCTTCTGATCGTTCTGATGCTCAGCACCATCGTGTTTGTGGGCTGCATGACCAACAAAAAGGTCAACAATCCGATCGCGGACGTCAACTCCAAGCAGCCGGATAAAGTGCTGTACGACCGCGCGATGGACGCCATGAAGCACAACAAGTTCGACGTGGCGCGGTTGAGCCTGCAGACTCTGATCAACACCTACCCTGATTCGGAATACGTGGCGCGCGCCAAGCTGGCCATCGGCGACTCGTGGTACGCGGAAGGCGGATCGGCCGCGATGGCGCAGGCCGAGAGCGAATACAAGGACTTCATCACCTTCTTCCCCAACATGACGGAGGCGAGTGAAGCGCAGATGAAGATCGCCAACATCCATTACAACGAAATGGAGAAGGCGGACCGCGATCCGACGCACGCGAGGCGTGCCGAAGAAGAGTATCGCCAGTTGATCATGCAGTTCCCCGACAGCCCGATGGTGCCGGAGGCGAAGAAGCGTCTGCTCAAGGTGCAAGAGGTACTGGCCGACCGCGAATTCGAGATTGGGCATTTCTACTACGACCGCGAGTCGTGGCCAGCTGCCATAGCCCGCTTCAAGTCGCTGACCGACACCTATCCGCTGTACAGCGGGGCCGACGAGGCGCTGTTCGAGATGGGCGGCGCTTACGAAAAAGAAGCGGACCTGGTGCGCCGTTCCAGGCTGTCCGAAGTGGCCAAGGCGCCGTTGATCAAGCAATACACGGAAAACGCAGCTGCCGCCTATGATCGGATCCTGACGAATTATCCGCTGGAAGATCGCGCGGTCGATGCCCGCAAGGCGTTGCAGGCCATGGGCAAGCCGATCCCGAAGGCCACGCCCGAAGCCATTGCTCAGAACAAAAAAGAGCAGGACAGCCGTGGCTCGATGACCACGAAAGAAAAATTGATGTTCAATTTCAAGAAGGGGCCTGACGTCTCCGAGGCTGTGACGGTGGGCGATCCTACGCTGGTTGATCCCAAGCAAGCCAGTGCGCCGGACATCGTCCGGGCGAGCGACGGCCAGCATCATGACGGCGTTGACGGCGGCCACTACGGGAGTGGCGCAGCCTGGAACGGGCGCAGCGCCGGCTGCGAACGCGGCAGCGCCGCCGACCACACCGGGTGCGACAGCTGGAGCCGGAACCAGCGGCGGAACAACGCTGAATTCGGGCGTCGAGGTGGTCAACCCATCAGGTGCGGCTACTCCCGCGGTTATGCCTCGCGGCATTGCGGCGGCTACGCCCGCGGCGAACAACGACAGTGCTATTCCCGAGTTGGGGAATGATCTGGCTCCGGCCGCTGCCCCGGCGAGCCCTGCGGCTAGCGATCCTGCGCCGCCGTTGCCGCCAACGCAGGTGAACGACGCACCGAAGCCGGCAGCTGACGGCACGACGCCAGCCTCAGCCAGCGCCAGCGACACAGCGACGACGGCAGCGGACCCGACAACAGAAAGCTCGTCGAAGAAAAAGAAGAAGAAACATCTGCTGGTGTTCTGACATGCAAAGGTGGCGCAGACTACAAGTCCGCGCCGGGCATCAAAAATAAAGACCTCGCCGGCACGACTGAACAGGTTGCTGAAAAACTCGAAACTTGCGAAGTGCTCGAAAAAACATCGCGTTTAAATTCGATATGAGCTCTCGCTGCAATTTCCGAGGCATTTTGGGTCACTCGAAATTCTTGCTTTTCGAGTTTTTCAGCAGCCTGTGAAGTGGTGCCCTGACGCAAAACCCTGCGGGAGCGGCCTTCGCGCGCGTTTTCGTTCGCCCGCAATCCTGTAATATCAAAGGAGTAACGCGTCATTTGGTGAACGGAAGCGAATGCCCCACGACCTGCCCAAGGCCTATGATCCCGGCGCTATAGAACCGCGCTGGGCCGACTACTGGATCCACGAAAAACTGTTTCATGTGGAGACTCCGGCGCCCGGATCTTCTACGCCGACCTTCACGCTCACGCTGCCGCCACCGAACGTGACGGGCAACCTCCACATGGGCCACATGCTGGAGCACACGGAAATCGACATCATCATCCGATGGCAGCGGATGCAGGGCATTCCGACACTGTGGTTGCCAGGCACCGACCATGCCGGGATTGCCACGCAGCTCATGGTTGAGCGCCAGTTGGCCAGTGAGGGCAAGAGCCGCCGCGACATGACGCGCGAAGCGTTCATTGAGCGAGTGTGGGAGTGGAGGAAGCATTATGGCGGGGTGATTCTGCAGCAGATGAAGCGGCTGGGCGCGTCGGTGGACTGGTCGCGCGAGTACTTCACGATGGACGAGCGCATGTCGCGTGCAGTGCGCGAGGCGTTTGTCCGGCTGTACGAAGAAGGGCTGATTTATCGCGGAAAGTACATTGTGAACTGGTGTCCGCGGTGCATTACCGCCGTCTCTGACCTCGAGGTGGTGCACGAGGAGACTCCGGGAAAGATTTACGAGATCCGCTACCCGGTGGTGGGCAGCCCGAATGAATTTATCGTGGTCGCGACCACGCGGCCAGAGACCATGCTCGGTGATACGGCTGTCGCAGTGAACTCCACCGACGAGCGCTATAAGCATCTGCACGGCAAGAAGGCGCTGCTGCCGCTGATGAATCGCGAGATTCCGATCATCACCGACGACATTCTCGCCAATCCGGAATTCGGAACGGGAGCAGTGAAGGTCACGCCGTCGCACGATCCGAACGACTTCGAAGCCGGCCTGCGGAATGCTTTGCCGCAGATCGACGTGCTGAACAAAGTCGCGCAGATGAATGAGAATGCCGGCCCCTACGCGGGGCTCGATCGATTCGAAGCGCGGCAAAAAGTCCTCGAGGACCTGGAAAAGGGCGGCTTCCTGGTTGGTGCGAAAGATTACGTGGTTCCGCTGGGCAAGTGCGACCGCTGCAAAACCATCGTTGAGCCGCGATTGTCGACGCAGTGGTTTGTGAAAATCCAGCCGCTCGCCGACCGCGCGATTGAAGCGGTTGAAAACGGTGAGATCAAGTTCGTCCCGGAGAACAACTCCAAAACGTATTTCGAGTGGATGCGCAACATTCATGACTGGTGTATTTCGCGGCAGTTGTGGTGGGGACATCGCATCCCGGCGTGGTACTGCAAGGATTGCGGCGAAGTCATCGTGGCGCGCGAGACACCGACGAAGTGCTCGAAGTGCGGAGGCGGCCACCTTGAGCAGGACACCGATGTGCTAGACACGTGGTTCTCATCGGGGTTGCTGCCGTGCTCGGGACTGGGCTGGCCGGACCACACTCCTGACCTGAATGCTTTCTATCCGACGTCGCTGCTGATTACCGGATTCGACATTCTGTTTTTCTGGGTGGCACGCATGATCATGCTGAACTGCCACTTCATGCGCGGACACAAGAACGGAGATGTCCCGTTCCACACGGTGTATATCCATGCGCTGGTGCGCGACGCCGATCGGCAGAAGATGTCGAAGACGAAGGGCAACGTGGTCGATCCGATCTCGATCATCGAGCAATATGGAACCGACGCGGTGCGGTTCACGCTGGCGTCGATGGCCGCGCCGGGTAGCGACATCTCGTTTTCCGAGGACCAGACCGACGGCTACCGCAAGTTCGCCAATAAGATTTGGAACGCGTCGCGCCTGCTGTTCATGAACGTCGATCGCGCTCAGGAAGAAGGCGTGTGGTCGCTGGGCGAGTTCAAAGCGCCAGCGACCGACTTTAACGCGAAGGGAGTCGCAGGCTTCAAAGTCGCGACGCTCGAGGACCGTTGGATTCTGTCGCGCTTCAACCGAGTGACGGCGCAAGTAAATGACGCCCTCACGGCGTATCGCTTCCACGAAGCCGCGCACGTGGTTTATCACTTCTTCTGGGACGAGTACTGCGACTGGTACCTCGAACTCATCAAGTCGCGGCTCGCGTCGGCCGACCACGAGCAGGCGCGCGCGGCCTACGGCAACCTGGTCGGAATTTTCGAGGCGGCGGTGCGATTGTTGTCGCCGTTCATGCCGTTCATCACGGAAGAAATCTGGCACGCGATTTACGATGGCAATCCGCCGGTGAAGTCGATTGCACTGGCCGCGTATCCGCAGGCCGACGCGGCCCAGGTTGACGTGGACGCCGAGACCGAGATGGCCATTCTGCAGGACCTGATTGTCGCGGTGCGCAATATTCGCGCCGAGCTGAAGATCGAGCCGAAGGAGAAGCTGGCCATAGAAATCCATGCCGACGGCGAAATTCGTAGTCTGATTGAGCGCGATCGGTCGTCTCTGGAGCGTATGGCTAATGTGGAGTCGGTAAGGTTTGTCGACGCTTCGCTGGCAAATGCGGCCGGTGCGCGGAGCACGACGCGTTTCGACGTGCGGGTGATTTACGAGCGCAAGCTCGACGTTGCCGCCGAGCGCGAGCGATTGAACAAAGAGCTGGATAAGATGACGGGCGAGATGGACAACACCACCCGCCAGCTTGCTAATGAAAAGTTCATGGCTAAAGCTCCGGCAAAGGTTGTGGAAGGCTACAGGCAACGCAAGGCCGAGTTGGAAGTGCTGATCGCGAAGGCGAAGTCGGCTCTGGATGAGTTGGGCGAATTATCGAAAACACCGAATTGAGGGACCCACGTGGATTGGACGAGCCGCCGAGTCACTGCCATTTTGGAAGCCGCGTTGCAGGAAGACCGCGCCACCAGCGATGCCACGACCTATGCCTGCATCGATGTGAACCAGCGGGCGTCGGCGACGATCCTGGCGAAACAGGATTGCGTAGTGGCGGGAATCGGCTGCATCGCGCGAGTGCTCGACGTGTTCGCAACGCTCGATGGCACGGTCGCCTCGAATTACGACGTCACGCAGAATTCGGAAGTGTTTGATGGTGTGCGCTTGCGCAGTGGGCAGTCGATTGCCGTCATCGTGCACAACGCGCGGGTCATTCTCTCGTGCGAGCGGGTGATTTTGAACATCATGCAGCGCATGAGTGGCATTGCGACCCTGACCCGGCGTTATGTCGATGCGGTCGCGGGTACCCAGGTCACCATCCTCGATACTCGCAAGACGGCGCCCGGACTGCGGGTGCTCGACAAGTGGGCAGTACGGTGTGGAGGCGGCACAAATCACCGGCTCGACCTGAGCGACGGCGTGCTGATCAAGAACAATCACATCGCATTGGCCGGCGGCGCCGTGCCTGCGCTAGAGCGCGCGCTGCGCAATCGTCGGGGGTCGCAGACTATCGAAATCGAGGTGCGCTCGCTCGACGAATTCAAGCTGGTCGTGGAGCACGGTGCCGAAGCGGTGCTGCTCGATAACATGACGCCCGCGGAGGTACGACAGGCGGTCGAACTCGCCGCTGGGCTGGACCGATCGCTACCCCTGGAGGCCTCGGGCGGCATTACGCTCGAGAACGTGCGCGACTATGCGGAGGCCGGCGTCAACTTCATCTCGGTAGGTGCGCTGACGCACTCCGTCCATGCCGTTGACCTCAGCATGCGGCTCGCGCCAGCTTAGGCGCGGAACCCTTGGCTTCCCGAATTCGTTCGGCGCATAATTTCCCTATCGCACGCCCAAGCACAATCCGACCTGACGCATCCGCGCCGGAGGGCCTGACGGATGCCCGTCTCGGCCACATCGTCCGCTTGCTGAGCGACAACGCCACAATGGTGATCAGCGGCACGCGCATCGCTGAGGAGTTGGGAACGACGCGCTCGGAGGTGTGGCGCGCGATCCAGCACTTGCGGGAGCTGGGCGTTCGCATCACCGGACATCCCGCGGAAGGCTATCAGCTGGAATCGGTGGCCGATCTGCTGTTGCCGGACATTGTTGGCCCGTTGGTGAGTGGGACGATTTTTGCTTCGCGCATCCGGCATTATTTTCGCATCGGTTCGACCAACTCCTCCGCCATGGAAGCCGCTGCTGCTGGAGAGCCGGAAGGCAGCGTTTTCTTTGCCGAAGAGCAGACCGCCGGTCGGGGCCGTGGCAACAATACATGGGAATCTGCGCCGTCGGACGGCATCTACTGTTCGGTAGTCCTGCGCCCACAAATGGCGCCGTCGGATGCGTTGCTGTTGTCACTGATCGCCGGAATTGCAGTATCCGAGGCAGTCGAACAAACTACCGGCTTGCATCCTGACTTGCGCTGGCCCAACGACGTGTTGCTGGAGGAGCGCAAGTTTTGCGGCATCCTCACCGAGATGCATGCCGAAGCTACGCGCGTGCGCTATGTGGTGGTGGGCATCGGGGTCAACGTAAACCAGCCGTCATTCTCCGGCGAACTGGAACCGATCGCGACTTCTCTCCGTATCGCGGCGGGCCACGAGTGGTCGCGCGTTCAGGTCGCAGCGGCTCTGCTAAAATCACTCGACGCTTGGTACCGCAAGCTGTCAAACAACGCCGAAGATGCGCGGGCGGCCATTTTTCAGACCTTCGAAGGCCGGTCATCCTACGCGCGGTCGCGGCTGGTTCATGTTGACGAAGGAACGGGCTACGACGGAGTGACCGAGGGCCTGGACAGCCGCGGTTTCCTTTTGGTGCGAACCGACGCTGGGCTCCGCACTGTACTTTCCGGGCTAGTGCGCGCCGTCGCGACAACTGGGACATAACGCATGCTACTGGTACTCGATGTAGGGAACACCAATACGGTGCTTGGGGTCTTCGCGGCGCAGCCGGACCCACATGGCGCGGGCCACTATGGGCAGCTCATCGCCCACTGGCGGGTCACGACCAACAAGTCGCAGACGGTGGACGAGTACGGCGTACTGTTCCGCAATTTATTTGCGATGAATGGAATCGAAGTCACGGCGGTCCAGGGCATCGTAATTTCTTCGGTGGTTCCGCCGCTGGATTCCACGCTACGCGACGTCTGCGAGGTCTATTTTCAAATCAAGCCACTGTTTATCGAGCCTGGGGTCAAGACCGGCATGCCGGTGCATTACGACAATCCCGCCGAAGTTGGAGCCGACCGGATCGTTAATAGCGTGGCGGCTTATGAAAAGTACGGCGGCCCGTGCATCGTTGTGGATTTCGGGACGGCCACAACCTTCGATGCGGTTTCGCCCAAGGGTGAGTACCTTGGCGGGGTCATCACTCCGGGTATCGGCATCTCGGCCGACGCTCTGTTTGAGCGCACAGCGCGTTTGCCGCGCGTCGACATTCGCAAACCTCCACGCGTACTGGCAACCAACACCGTGAACAGCCTGCAATCGGGGTTGTACTACGGATACATCGGATTGATCGATGGGATCCTCGAACGGCTGATGGCTGAACTGGGCAGCGATGTGAAAGTAGTAGCGACCGGCGGACTGGCGTCGCTGATGGGCGGGGGCTCGAAGTACATTCGAGAAGTTGATAACCGGCTGACCCTGGAAGGCCTGCGCATTATTTACGAGCGGAATCTTCCGCATCGCAAGCGGGACGAGCATGGCCAGTCAACGGCGATCGCCGGTTCGGTTGCGACGGAAACTCCCAAGCAGAATTGAGCCTACACTGTAGTATGCCCGCAACTGCTCGCGTGGCGGCCGGGCTCGTCGCATTGCCATCGTGGAAAATTACTTCAACTATTTCACTGAAATCGAAGAGCACTTTCAGCGCCGGCGCGGGGCTCTATCGTTGCTGTCTCCTCTTGACTGGGCGCTGATGGAAATATGGAAGGACGCTGGGATTCCGCTGGAGGCTGTGGTCCGCGGCATGGATGCGTCGTTCGATAAGTGGGAGCGGCGTCCTAAGCACACTCGTAAGGTCAATAGCCTGGCGTATTGTGCGCAGGAAGTGCTGGCCGCTGCGGAAGAGATGAAGGAAGCGGCAGTGGGCAGCGATCCGCCTGAAAAGAGCCGCGCAGGATTGGACACCGAAGCGGTAAGCGCGTTTCTACGGCAGAATGCCGATGGATTGGAACGCGGGTCTCTGCCTGACGCTGCTCAAAAGGTCGCTATCGAAACTGCCGACGGCCTGCGCTCGATGGCCGATGCTTTCGCGGGTGGGAATCCACCACCCATGGAAGATATTGAGCGCAGGCTCACCGTAATGGAGGAGAAGCTGTTCGCCGCGCTGCAGGCCGGCTGCTCCGAGGACGAGCTATTGGCGATTCGCACGGATGCCGACCGCGACCTCGCGCCCTATCGCGGCCGGATGACGGCTCCGCAGATCGAGCAGTTGCATCGTCAGTACGTACACAAGCGCTTGCTGGAGCAGCACCACCTGCCCCGGTTGAGCCTGTTCTATATGCCGTAATTCCCACAATGTGGGATAAAGGATTATCACGTGGAATTGCAGATTGAAAAGCTGGTGTACGGCGGTGACGGATTGGCGCGGTTGCCGGCCGACGAGCATGGCCGCGGCAAAGCGGTGTTTCTTCCGTACGTGATTCCCGGCGAGCAGGTCGAAGTCACGGTAACAGAAAGCCGTTCCGGGTTCGTGCGAGCGCGCCTGGACAGGGTTTTGACAGCATCGCCCGACCGCGTCTCGCCGCAGTGTCCGTACTTTGGAAAATGCGGCGGATGCCAGTATCAGCACATCGACTACAACGCACAGCTGAAATTCAAGGCCGACATTCTGCGCGAGACGTTGCGCCGGACGGCCAAGCTGGAACTGGAGCACGAAATCGAGCTCCACCCATCGGAGCCCTGGCAGTACCGCAATCGAACGCGCGTCCGCGTGCAGCATGATCCCGCATTCGCAATGGGCTACTTCGAAACGGGCTCGCATCAGCTGCTGCCGGTCGAGAGCTGCCCGATCAGCTCACCGCTCATCAACCAGGCGATCGCTGCCGTCTGGGCGCTGGGACGCGCCGGCAAGGTGCCGACGGTCGTCCATGGCATGCAGTTCTTCGCCAATCATGACGACACTCGGTTGATGATCGAAACCTATGTTCGCGATCAAGACGGAGCAGATTCCTGCAAGGGCTTTTCCGCAGCGCTCATGTCGCGGTTGGATTCCGTCGTCGGGGTGGTGATTTTTGCCACTTCGCCCGTTGAGGACGAAACCCGGCAGCGCGCCCCGCTGAGTTCCGAGCACGGTGAAGACTCGGTCGCGGTCGGAGAAGACCACATCATCTACCACGCTGTGGGACATGACTACCGGGTGAGTGGAGGCTCATTCTTTCAGACCAACCGATTTCTAGTGGACGGGCTGGTGAAGACGGCGACCGGCGGGGCCACCGGCAAGACTGCGCTGGATCTCTACGCCGGGGTGGGCCTGTTCACCCTGTCACTGGCTGGCCATTTCGAAGAGGTAATTGCCGTTGAGGCTTCGCCCCATGCCTTCGCAGACCTGAAGCACAACGCGCCGCGCAACTCGAAGCCAACGCGCGCGACTACTGAGGAGTTTCTGCAGAAACGCGGCGAAAAGCTGGCGGTGGATTTTGTGTTGGTTGATCCGCCGCGCGCAGGGCTGGGCGACAAGGCAACCGCCGCCGTGTGTCGTACGTCCGCCGCGCGTGTGACCTACGTCTCATGTGACCCGGCAACGCTCTCGCGGGACTTGCGGCTGCTGCTAGAATCGGGCTTTACGGTGGAGCAGGCGCACCTGTTCGACCTGTTTCCGCAGACGGCACACATGGAAACGGTCCTTCACCTGGTGCGCTAATCGGCTCTTCGAGATGAGTTATGTACGCAATCGCCATACTTCGTTATCGCAAACCGCTGGAAGATGTTCTCAAGCATATTGATTCGCACCGCGCCTATCTCGCGGGCCTGAAGCAGGAGGGCTTGCTGATTGCCTCCGGACCGGTGGTGCCACGCCATGGCGGCGCGCTGTTGTTGCGAGTGCCGGACGACGAAGCCCAGGCGACACTCGACAGTATCCGCGACAACGATCCGTTTACCCGGTTCGGACTCGCGCAATATGAAATGTGGCCCTGGGCCCCGACGATCGGCGCCGAGGAACTGGACCGCTTGTAAGCGGACTTGTCATCATCCTCCCCCTCCCCGGATGGAGCGCATGTGTCCGCACGTGCGCCTACGCCTGTCTATTGCGGCGGACGACAACCTGCGTTCCTCGCCGCTCTCGCCTTCGCAGTTGGGATTGTCGCGGGCAATTTGGCATGGCGCGCGCCGCACGTGTGGCTGATTGCGTTTGTCATTGCTGCCGTTGGCGTTTACGTCTTCTACCGAAGAGCGCCGTCGCTGGCTTTTCCGCTGGCGATTCTCGCGCTGGTTCCTCTGGGCGCTTTCTATCTTCAGGTTTCTGACGCGGCCCAAATAACGCCGGCGGACTTGCAGGCGTTAGCCACCGGCGAGGGCACGGTCGAGGTCACTGCGCATGTCATGCGTGAGGGCATCGTGCGCGACAGTCCCTTTGGAGGGAAGCAGGAGTCGGTCGATGTCGAAACCGAAGAGCTGACGACCGAGGACCACGACTTGTCCGCGCCGGTCGGCATCCGGCTGACGATCTTCAGCAAGCGCACGGACGAGGAGGAGGCGCGAGAATCCGGCGTTGATTCGCCCCTGCACGTATACACCTATGGTGAGCGGCTACGGTTCCCGGCGAAGCTACGTATACCGCGTAACTACGGGAATCCTGGCGCGCTGGATCTGGTTAGCTATCTGGCGTCGCAAGATGTGCGATTGACGGGATCGGCGCGCGCCGCTGATGTCGAGATTCTGCCGGGGTTCGCAGGCAGTCGCATCGGATTGTGGCGCAGCAACGCGCGACGCAGCGCGCTCAGTCACATTCAACGGCTTTGGCCGGGCGAACCCGGTGCGCTGATGCAAGCCATGCTGATTGGTGGACGGGCGTTCTTTGGGCGCGAGCTGAAAACCAATTTCCAGCGCACCGGGACCTATCACATCCTGGTGGTGTCAGGAATCAACGTCGGCATTCTGGCATTCGCATTCTTCTGGGTGCTGCGGCGACTGCCCATGGGAGAAGCGGCCGCGACTGTGCTGACGATCCTGTTTTCGTGGGGTTATGCGTTTCTTGCAGACCTAGGGCCTCCCATTGTGCGTGCGACTATCACCCTCAGTATTTATTTGCTGACGCGACTGCTCTTCCGCGATCGCGCGGGACTCAACGCGCTGGGCATTGCAGCGCTCGGCATCCTGATTGCCTCGCCGCGCACGCTCTTCGAGGCGAGTTTTCAGCTGACGTTTCTTTCGGTGATCGCGGTCGCAGGAATCGCGGTGCCTATTCTTCAGCGGACGTTGTATCCATTCCAACGGGCGCTGCGCAACATCGATTCTCCCGCTTATGACTTCAGCTTGCCTACGCGCGCGGCGCAATTCCGTACGGACCTGCGACTCGTACGCGAGAGCTTGTCGCAAATTGTTGGACAGAGATTTGCGAATTTCGTGCTGATACGTGGCGCAGCTGTTCTTCTCGCCGCATCGGAACTGATCTTTATTTCCGCCATTATCGAGCTATCGCTGGCCCTGCCGATGGCGTGGTATTTCCATCGCAGCACTACCATGTCGTTGGCGGCGAATGTGCTGGTGATTCCGCTGGCGAGCATTCTGTTGCCGGCGGCCGTGTTAGCGGTCGCGCTGTCTTACATCTGGTTTGTACTGGCGCACGTACCCGCGCTGGTCGCAGGCTATTCGCTGGCGCTGCAGACCGGGACAATTCGCCTGATCGGTCATTTGCGCATCTCGGACGTGCGGCTACCCGCACCATCGGTGGCGACCTGCTTTGCCGCGGCGTCCGCGCTCGGACTGGCCATGATTCTGGCGCGGCGGCGTTTACTGCTAGCTTGGGTGGGAGTTGCCGGATTGCTTATCGCCGCCATCACAATTGTTGCCGCGCCGCCGCGAATGCAGTGGCATCCCGGCGTGCTGGAAATTACCGCTATCGATGTGGGTCAGGGCGACTCGCTGCTGATTGTTACACCGGAGGGCAAGACTGTGCTGCTGGACTCCGGCGGCGTCGGGGGCAGCAGCCACTCCGATTTTGATGTCGGCGAAGAAGTCGTCTCGCCTTACCTGTGGAGCCGCCGCATCAGCCGGCTGGACGCGGTGGCGATCTCGCATCCACATTCCGATCACATCGACGGGATGCACAGCATCATCGCCAACTTCCGGCCTAAAGAACTGTGGTACGGATTGGATTCTCCGACTCCAGAATTTGCTGAGGTGGCAGAGGCAGCGCGATCTTTCGGGCTGGCTTTCCGGCCGCACACTGCGGGCGACTCGTTCGAATTTGGAGGCGTTCAATTTCGCGTGCTTAATCCGCAACCGGGAACGGTGGCGACGAATCGCACGCAGGACGACGAGTCGATGGTGCTGCATCTTCAGTACCGCGAAACCTCAGCGCTGCTGGTCGGGGATTCGCACAAACGCATCGAAGAGCTCATGGAAGGCGAGAATCCGAAGGCGGACTTCCTTAAGATTGGACACCACGGCAGTCTGACTTCAAGCACGCCGGATTTCCTGCAAGCGGTCGCACCGCAGTTTGCGGTGGTTTCGGCGGGATACTACAACTCCTTCCATCATCCGCGGCCGGAAGTGATGCAGCGATTCGCTGAGCGGCATGTTACGACGTACCGCACCGATCTCGCGGGGGCCGTGTCGTTTTATCTCGACGGCACTACGGTTTCGGCTCAGCCGGTTCCTCGCTGACCTCTTCATCCGCGTCGGTCGTAGGATGCTTGCTGAACTCCTCGATCATCGCGGCGGCCTCTTTGGCCTGGTCCTCGCGCACGACGACGATCACGCCGCCTACTCCGGGATATATGTTTTGAGTTGCGTCGAGACTCTGAACATATGCGTCAATCCCAGCCGATTGCAACAGGCCTTGCACGACCATGGCCTCGGTTTCCTGCTCGGTATCAAAAACTTTGACCAGTTCCTCTTTCGGTTCCGGTTTCTCCGCCATGTTTCCTCCGTTCGCTAGGATGCTCACCTTGAGTAGTCGCAGTGCAATTTGCTCTGGAACCGCGCCTGTTTCGTTGTATCATGCCGCCACGGTTTACCGTGCATCAGCAGGATGGCGGCCAACATCCAAATTGTAACGAAACTCTGCGGACTGGCACGGCCGAACAGGCCTGCCTTTGAGCCTCTATGGTGACAAGGAGCGGAATGAATCAGCCCGAGCGGAACGAACTGGACCGGCCACAACCCGCCACCAACCTGCAAGAACTCGAAGAAGAGCGTCGCAAGTTGCGCCGCCTGCAAATCATGATGAGCATGGTCATGTCGGTCATCAGCCAGGACTCCGACCTGTCAGTCGAGGAGGCTTCCGAGCTAGCCGCCAACGCCAAGCGCGCGGCCCTCGCCATGTTCCCCGACAAGGAGTTCGCCTACGATATCCTTTACAAGCCGCGCCTGCAGCGCCTGATGGCCGAGCGCTATCACCTGCAATAGTCGCGCGTTACTTGTCGATCGAGGCGAGATAGACCGTCAGCGTTCCCCACAGCAGTCGGGCCTGGATCTGCACCGGCAGGTGGCGCGCATCATCGCTGTACCAGATCAAAACTCTTCCGCGGTTCTTCAACGCGCTGTAGTCGCCCTCGGGACCAACCCGAATCGTCTGAAACGTCCCTGCTGGAGTCTTAATCTGCTCTTTGCCTTCGACATGCGCCTGGATGGTGACGGTCTTGCCTCCATCGTTGAGCGGGAAGCTGTAGGTGGCATCCGGCTGAAGCGGCAGGCTGGAGACGTAAAGAACGCCCGAAACAACGTCGGTCACACATCCTGGAATATCGTTCTCTGTATGTTTCGACTGACCCGTCTTCAAGTTCTTCTCTTCGAGGATCGACTTATGACGCTGATAATCGAAGGTGACGTTCGTGTCGCGCCAGTGCGAGCCTTCTTCGATATGCTTCACCAGCTTGCTTGAGCACAGACTCTGCGTGTCGAAGTAGGAATTGAAACGATCTTGCACGCGAAATAGCATTGCAACTACGCCGGTTGAGTCGGCCGTGCCCGTCAAGTGCTCTTGGTTGCCGTTACGCTCGACATGCAGCGTCGCCACTCCCGCCGTCCAGAAGCGGTATTCCGCCTCGTAGCGCAGGGTCTGGCGGGGAAAATCGTAGCCCGGCCGCAAGGGCTGAATATGGGCGCCAGCCGTGATCGAGGCTTGCGTTCCCGTTGACGCGGACGCCGAGTGTGCAGGTTGCATCTGCGCCGTAGACTGGCCGCCTGTTCCCAGGACCAGGACGGAAGTGATGACTGTGATGATTGCGAACCAGCGAGCGAATGAATTCACCATGAATGCGGAAACCAATGCATCTTCACAACAAGGGCCGCCAACATGGCGGCGGCCCCGATTAAAGCATTGTACTCGCGATGTTGTAGATAAAGCTCGCGGGAGAAGTCTGCCGTCAGTCCTGAGAACCCTAGCGTCCGCGGTAAGAACCGCGGCACCCGCTGGGCGTAGCTGTCATATTCCGAGAAGCGTTGGCGCAGAAACGCTTCTTCCGAGCGAATCACAGGCACGTAAATGATGGCAAAAAATAGCAGGATGCCGGCCGCCACCCAGACATCCCGCGACGCGATGGCAAAGCCAATGGCGATGATGATGGAACCGAGGTAAAGCGGATTCCGCGAGTAGGCGTAAGGCCCTCTCATCGCCAGTTGCTGGTTTTTCTCCACGTGGCCTGAGGCCATTGCCCTGAGAAATACTCCTAGCACGACCACCGCTCCGCCCAATCCTAACGAGAGCCAGTCGGGGCGCGCCCGCCACAGAAAGAACGCGGCAAACAGGAATCCCAGGGGTACACGTATGCGGCGCGCGATCCGGCTCCAGGATTGCGAGGTCCGTACGGACCCGGCTTCAGTCATTCGGCTCCTTCAATAGCTCGTCGACAGCGGCAATCGCTTGTTCAGGCATGATCGACTGCAATCCAGTATCCGGATCCTCGACGTGCGAGCGGTTGTCCACGCTGTCTGGGCTACGCAAAACGACTGAGCGGGTGGCGAAAGGCCCATTGCGGTCGGGGCGAGTGGGACCGAACAAGGCCACAACTGGCACACCCAAAGCGGCCGCCAAATGCATGGGACCAGTGTCGCCGCCGACAAACAGGCTGGAGCGGCGGGTGAGCGCGATCAGTTGGCTCACCGAACATTTCACCGGACGGGCCGCTTGTTCGCTAGCTGCCCGTACCGACTCAGCCAAGTCTTCCTCTTGCGGGCCGTGGTTGACTACCACGGCCATGCCGCGTTCGGCCAGAGCTTTCGCCACCGCTCCATACGACTCGGCCGGCCAGCACTTCGCGCCCCAGCCCGCACCGGGGTTCAGGATTGCCAGCGGAGCGAAACCACTCGACGCACAGAACCTATCGGCCCACGCCTCCGTGGCAGGGTCTTGCGGAAACAAAGGTGGCTCGTAGGTTAGTGCGTCGCCGGCCACTGCGGAGACCAGCGACAAGGCTTGGTCGACGACGTGCGCTCCTTTTGTCGGAACTATGGTTGTGTAGAACCTGCGCGCCGGGGCCTCTCGCGGCTCGGCGGACCCCACGCGCGATTTCGCACCCGACAGACGCGCCGCCATCGCCGAACGAATTGCTCCCTGCAAATCGAGTGCGATGTGGTACCCCATGGCTCGCACTTCGCGCATACAGCTCCGCATCTCCATCCAGGTTGCGCCCGAGGAAAGGCCCTTGCGCCACTCTTTGAAATCGGAGACATGTACCCAGTCCACCAGCGGCTTCAGTTCCGAACGCGGCTGCAGGCGCTCCGGCGGATGCGCGCACAGTAACTCCATCCAGCGCTGCTCCACCAGCCAGCCGATTTGCAGATTCGGCCGTTCGCGCCGCAACGCCGCGATTGCGGGCATTCCGTGAATTACGTCACCCATCGCGCTGAGCCGCACCACGAGCACTCGCAACGGCTGGGCGTCCGAACCGTCCAGTTCTTCCACTGCAAGGGTCGTCGGCTCCTGTTTGGGAAGCGGGCGGCTCACGGTTCGCGTTTACCTCCGCCGGAAGTTCGCATCTGGCCGAGAAAGTTACTAGTGGAATGGTCTTTCGGATCGCCAACGATTTCCACGCGGCCGCCGCAGGCCAGCACCTCCTCGCGCTCTGGCACCGTGTCTCGGGTGTAGTCTGTGCCCTTGGCTTGAACGTCGGGACGAAGTTCGCGAATTAGCGAACGCACATCCGGCTCGTCGAAGATAACGACCGCATCGACGTCCTCGAGGGCAGCAACGATCTCAGCGCGCTCGCCAACTGGCATGAACGGGCGCCCTTCACCCTTGAGCTGATGAACGCTCGCATCGGAATTCATCGCGACAACCAGCTTTCCGCCCAGCGCTTTCGCGCCGCGAAGATAGCGCACGTGCCCCACGTGCAGCAAGTCGAAGCAACCATTGGCAAGCACAATCGGTTCGCCGTTGCGACGCCATTCGGCCGCCTTCGCCAACAGGACTGGACGTGACACGATTTTGGATGACGGTTCGCTCACGAGTTCTTTGCGGATGCGTACTGCTCGATGGCTGCCAGCAATTCACTGCTTGAGACCGTGGCGGTCCCCCGTTTCATGACCACAATTCCGCCCGCGAAGTTTGCCAGCCACGCAGCGGAAGCTGTGTCGGCGCCGGTCGCCAGAGCGGCAGTGAAGGTCGCAATGACGGTGTCGCCCGCGCCCGTCACATCGACCACCTGGTCTGAGCCGTAAATCGGGATCGTCAACGGTTTTCTATCACGTTCAAACGCGACCATGCCGTCACGTCCGCGGGTGATCACGAGCGACTCCAGCCTCATGCGCGACATCAGTTGCTCGCCGGCGGAGACTAGTTGCCGATCGTCATGACCAATCTTGATCTTGAGTGCTTCTTCCACTTCGGGCTCATTTGGCGTTGCGGCGCTCACGCCCGCATATTCAAGCAGGCGGTATCGCGAATCCAGCGTGATGGGCTTGTCGCTCGGCCAACCCTTCGCTTTGATTTGTGCCAGCAGTTGAGGTGTTGCGGCCCCGTATCCGTAATCCGAAACCAGCAGCGCCTTCGAGCGGGACGCATACTCCCGCGCACGTTTCACTATTTTCGTAACTATGGAATTGCCGTCGGCGATCGGCCCAGACTCGCGGTCCACGCGAACCACCTGCTGACGGCTGGTGTGCGACATGCCGGCCAGGATGCGCGTCTTCGTCGTGGTCACGTGGCCCTTCAGGCGTGAAATGCCATCCGTCGGTATCTTCGCGTCGCGGAATCTCTCCAGCAGCAATTCGCCCGGTTCGTCGTCGCCCACAATTCCCACCGGCAGAACTTTCACGCCCAGCGAAGCGAGGTTCATGATGGCATTGCCGCCGCCTCCGGGCACTACCGTGCGCTCGCGGTGCTTCAGGATGAGCACCGGCGCCTCGCGCGAGACGCGGGCGATCTCGCCGAAGACGAACTCGTCCGCCACCAGGTCGGCCAGCACAGTGACCGTGACGTTGGCAAAGGAGCGCACAATCGTCTTTAACCTCTCGGCATCATGCTGATGTTTGGCCATCGCTCTCGGAACCCGGCTTCCGCCTTACGCTGTCGTAGTGGTGAAACTGTTCATTCTCTCACGGGCGATTCGCTGCGTCGCCGGACTAAAGCGGAGATAAGCTCGGCGGGAAAATCGTCGCCGGACCCCTTCAATGTCTCAAACTCCATGCACACCGGCGCCACAAACAGAGGTCGCAGCCGATCAACATGTTCGCCGAGGTTCACTTCGTCCTTCTCAGTGGTGATGAACGCGGTAGCTCCCGCTTCCTCGCCCAGCTTGAACAGCGCCTGCACGTCGCTCGCGTTATATGCGTAGTGGTCGCGAAACGAACGCGTGCCCACCACTCGAATGCCAGCTTTCCCCAGATCGGTGTAGAAGTTTTCCGGCCGCGCGATGCCGCAGAAGGCGAAGCAAGGCTCGCTGGTCTCCGGCGGAACGATGCTGCGCGAGGCTCGCCACACTAGCTGACCTTCGTGTGCGGGAACTTGCTCGGCGGCGACATCGTCCATCAGCACAATTGCCGATGCCCTAGCCAGCGACGATAAGGGTTCACGCAATCGCCCTGAGGGCAGCAACGTGTCGTGCAAGTCACGCTGCGTGATCAACGCGATATCGAAATCCCGCGCCAGCCGACGGTGCTGAAAGCCGTCATCGAGCAAGTGCGCTTGCAGTCCGAACCTTTTTTCGGCGAATTGCCCGGCAGAATAACGATCTTCGCCCACGATGACGGGCGCTCCCAGCTTGCGCGCGATGAGCTGCGGCTCATCGCCAAACTCCTGTGGCGAGCCCGCGGGATCGACCAGCGCGACTCCCCTGGTTCGCCGTCCGTAGCCGCGCGAGAGAACATTGAACGCAATGCCGCGCTGCTTTAGTAGCTCGCCCAGCATGATCAGGAACGGCGTTTTGCCCGCGCCACCAGATGAGATGCTACCGATGCTCACCACCGACGCCTGCAGCCGGTGCCCTGCCAGCGTGCCGCGATCATACAGTCGGTTGCGGACGCCAACTCCCACGCCAAACAACGCACTCAGCGGATTCAAACTTGACTCTCCGCGATGGTCTCGCCCGCTCGCAGCACTGGTTCGGTGTGCAGCAGCGTTAGCAGAGCGGCGACTGTTCGTTGCGTCGCACCTGCTTGCGTTTGCATCACTTCGAGCGCTCGCTGGCCCAGACGTTCACGCTCTGCGTCGTTCAGCAAAAGCGCCATGACGGTCGGCGTCAGCGACTCGGGTGTCACCACACGCAAGGCATCCGCGCGCTGAAAGATGCCGATTACGTCGCGAAAATTCTCCGTATACGGACCAACCAGAATGGCCACTCCGAACTGCGCGGCCTCCAAAATATTATGTCCGCCCGTGGGAACCAGACTGCCACCTACGAATGCCACGTCAGCAAAATCGTACAGGCTGGCGAGTTCGCCGATCGTGTCGAGCAACAGGACATCTTCGCCCACCAGTTGCATCCGATTCCATCGCGAGCGCCGCAGCCATCGCAGGCCTGACTCGGCAAGTAAAGCGGCGACGGCATCGAAGCGTTGCGGATGTCGCGGCGCCAACACCATCAGCGCCTTGGGATAGCTGCTTTTGACCGCGTGAAAGCAGTCCAGCAGCATCTCATCTTCGCCCGCGAGAGTGCTGCCCGCCACGACGATCGGCCCGATGTCGGCACGCTGCACGGCCGATTCGAATGCATCGACAATCTCAGCCTCCGCCGGAGGGTTCACTTCGAACTTCAGGTTCCCGCCGACCTGCACCCGCTCGCTTGGCGCCCCCATCTGCACCAACCGCCGCGCGTCTTCTTCGCTCTGTGCCAGGAATATATCGATATTGCTCATTACCCGGCGCAGCAGTTTGTGAAACCGCAGGTAGCGCGGCAGCGACCGGTCCGACACACGCGCGTTGACTACCGCAACCCCTGCTCCTGAGTCTCTCGTCAGATGCAGCAGGTTGGGCCAGAACTCGCTCTCCGCCAACACCAGCAATTTCGGCCGCAGGGCATGCAAGTAGGCCCCCACGGTGAACCACAAGTCGAGCGGAAGATAAAAGACGTTGTTTTCCCCGAACCTCTCACGGGCCAGCTTTTGGCCGGTGTCGGTGGTGGTTGACACAACAATGCGCCATTCTGGCAGTCGCGCTTTTAGCTCTTCCACCATCTGCGAAACCGCCAACACCTCGCCGACCGATACGGCGTGGATCCAGATCGTCTCTCGCGCATCTCGCTCACCAAGTCGCTTCGGTACCGAACCCAGCCGCTCAGCCAGTCCCGCGCGATACTTGCCGTGGCGCAACATCTGCAGCAGCCACCAGGGACTGCTCAGCAGCAGAGCCAGCAGGAAAAGCGCATTGTAGGCGAAGTACACCCCTGCGATTGTACTTGCGAGGAGCAGGGGAACCAATGCTCAGTTGTCGCGCGTGGCCGCGCAAGCGATAATCGCAGCATGGTTTCTTGCAGGCGTTGGATTCTCCCCCTCGCAGCTATTACTCTTCTGGTTTGCGTCGCCCAACTTTGGGCCTTCAAAGATTTCGTAATGCCCAAGGCGGAAAACGCCAGCACCTACCCCAGCAAGGACTCGCACCCAGAAGAAAAGATCACTGCAGCCATCGACGTCTACAACACTTCGCCAAAGGACGACATCTTTAACACGCACTACCTGCAAGAGGGGATTCTACCGGTCTTTCTCGTCATCACCAACGATGGCGACAAGCCAATCTCGATGACCAAGATGCAAGCCCAACTGGTCACCTCGTCGCGCTCCAAGCTTGACGCGCTCACTGCCGACGACGTGATGCGCCGCATTGGGCATGTCAACGCCAGCAGTACCGGTCCGAGCCGCACGAGCCCATTTCCTATCCCTGGCGGGAACAAAAACAAAAAAGCCCAGCAACAACTCGAGGAAGTCAATCGCGCCCGCTTCAGCGCCTTTGCCGTCGAGCCGCATTCGACTCAATCCGGTTTTCTGTTCTTCGATATCGAGGACGTTCGCAATCCTGTGCAGGACGCCCACATTTACCTTACTGGCGTGCGGGATGCCAGCGGTACCGAGTTGATGTACTTCGATATTCCAGTGATTACTCCAGGCGGAAAGTAGCGATCTACTTCGCTCCGCCGCCGACATAGCTCACCCTCCACACCGAGTTCGACCCGTCGTCGGTGAACAGCAACGATCCGTCAGGCGCCACCGTTACGCCCACGGGACGTCCCCACACATCGCCGTTTGGCAGCACAAATCCAGTCACAAAGTCTTCATACTCGTCGCTGGCTTTGCCCGACTGGTGCAACGGCACGCGAATTACTTCGTAGCCTGTGCGCACAAACCGGTTCCACGAGCCGTGCTGCGAAGAAAAAATGTCGCCCTGGTACTCCGCGGGAAACTGCTTGCCCTCGTAAAAGGTCACTTGCAAAGTGGCATTGTGCGGCTGGATCAACACATCCGGCACCGTCACCTTGTCCTTCAGCTCGGGGTGCTTGCCCTGCAGACGCGGATCAGGATTGCTGCCAATGTAGTAATACGGCCAGCCGTAAAACGCGCCGTCCTGAATGTGTGTGATGTAGTCGGGCACCAGGTTATCGCCCAACTGGTCGCGCTCGTTCACCGATGCCCATAGCTCTCCTGTCTTCGGATCGATCGCCAGTCCCGCCCCTGCGTTGCGGATGCCGGACGCATAAGTCCGCCGGTTCGAGCCGTCGGGACTCATCACCGTAATGTTGGCGCGGCCTTTCTCCTCGGGGTTCGTGTCCGGATCGTTCGCATTCGAGGCTGAGCCGATGGCGACGAATAGCTGCTTGCCGTCTGCGGAAAACACCACGTCGCGCGTCCAGTGTCCTCCACCCGCAGGCACGTCGGCGATCTTCTCCGCCGGGCCAGAGGCCTTCAGGTCCCCATTGTGATAAGGAAAGCGCACGATGGCGTCCGTATTTCCCACATACACATACTTCGGGTCGGGGCCGGGTGGATAAAACGCAACCCCGTAAGGCCGATTCAGTCCCGTGACGAACGTCGCAGTGGTGACGGGCTTTCCGTCGGCGGTGATGCCGCGAAAAACCTTCAGGTCGCCGCCGGCACTTTCAGCCATGAAGACGTCGCCGTTCGGAGCCGTCAGAATTTTGCGCGGCTCGTTGAATCCGCTGGCAAACAACTCAACTTTGAAGCCGGGCGGTGCCACGGGCCACGCGTTCTTCGGGCGATCAATCAGCTTCGGCCCGTTGGTGGCCGACTTGGTTGCCATCGGCTTCGGCATATCACTGGGCAAGATCTTGTGCGTGACACCGGGCTTTTCGTAGCGGAAGTCGGTGAATGGGGGCGTCGGTGGCGGAGCGGTGGCAGGATTCGGGGCAGATTGCGCGGCGCAGGCAGCGGCCATGAGCAGCAGCCCTGCCGCGAGTCCCATTGCGAAATTCGATACTTTCATATTCGTCTGTCACTCCAACGAGCGGCAATTGTTTTCTTAGATGACGAAAGCGATGTGAGGAATCGAAGTTGTCGGTCAGGCGGGAGCTACTCGGCCGGCGATACACCCCGAAAGACGTACCCCACCTCACTCAATCGTGGGATTCTCCGTTTGCTCGTTCCGGGTTACCGTGACTATCAAAGTCATCCCAAAGGAAAGTGGCAAGGCTCAAGGGGACCCTGTATGCCCACTACGCAATCAAGCACGTGGATGCATAGCAATCGTTACAGCGCTGATACGGCTTGCGAGCACTGCGATGGCATCGTTCGTCACGAATCGTGGTGCATCACTCGCAGCCCGATCATCCGTTACGCCTACCAGGCGGTTCTCGAGGCCAGCTCGCTCAGTGTCGGAGACCAGATCAGTCTCCACGCACTGGGAGTTCGCTGGGTCGACAATGCCTGTCCGGGCGCCTGCAAGTCCGGCAAAACCGCGAAGCGCTAGCCGCCGGCCCGGTGGCCGTAGCCGCCATCACCGGGTCCATCCGCAGACCCTCGCCTTTAGTCGCCGCCATTGCCCTTGACTCCATCCTCGCGCGAACATAACCTCTCCCTTTCACCGAAAGGATTTATATATGAACCTCCTGCAATGGTGCGACGAAGGTCCGGCCACTGTCTCCGTGCTAGCTAGCGTGGAAGACGCGATCGGCACGATGTTGGACAAAGACGTTGGAGCTTGTGCCGTGATCGACGAAAAGGGAATCGTGGCTGGCATGTTCACCGAGCGCGACGTCCTCGCCAAGTTTGCCCTTAGCGGCCGGGATGCGAAAGATACGCCTGTCCGCGAACTGATGAGTCCCATGGTCGAAATGGCGACCGACGAGACCACTGCCGCCGAGGCCTTTCAAGTCATGCTGGAGCGGCACTACCGCCATCTGCCGGTGGTCGACGATCAGGGCCGGGTGCTGGGAATTCTCTCAATTCGCAACATTCTCGAAGCCAGGATTGACGATCTGCTGGGTGAGCTGGCCAGTCGGAACCACTAAACGTGCTGGTAAGCTACTGACATATAGTCATTTGTTCTAATTTTGATGAGTCGGCGAATGGTCGGGCGCAAGAATCTTAGTGCCTTTCACTCACATTTCGGCACAAGCCACGCATTCCGGTATAATTAACCCTTCCATGACGCAAAAGCGACTGATTCGTTCGACTACCGTTCTTTGTGTTCGCCGCGATGGAAAGGTGGTCATGGCCGGAGACGGCCAGGTGACCCTCGGCGAAAATGTCATTAAGCACTCCGCCCGCAAGATCCGGCGGCTCTATCAGGACAAGATTCTGGCCGGCTTTGCCGGCTCGACCGCTGACGCCTTTTCGCTCTTCGCCCGCTTCGAGTCGAAGCTGGAGCAGTATCACGGCAACCTTGGCCGAGCGGCCGTCGAGCTCGCGAAGGACTGGCGTACCGACAAGATGCTGCGCCAGCTCGAAGCGCTACTCTTGGTCGCCGACCAGACCCAGACCTTCCTGATCAGCGGCCAGGGCGACGTGATCGAGCCCGATACGGGTATCGCTGCTATCGGCAGCGGCGGCTCGTTTGCAACCTCTGCCGCCACCGCGCTGATGGAACATACGCAGCTCTCGGCACGTCAAATTGCTGAGGAAGCCATGAAGATCGCCGGCAAAATCTGCATCTATACCAACGACAAGGTTACGATCGAAGAACTGTAGTCACGGGCTTTTACCCACAAGGAATACGCATTGGCCATTTATCTCCCCGCAACGACTGACGACGAACACGTAGCCCTCGACGAACTCACTCCGCGCGAGATTGTGCGCGAACTCGACAAGTACGTGGTCGGCCAACATGACGCCAAGCGCGCCGTTGCCATCGCCCTGCGCAACCGCATGCGCCGCCAGAAGCTGACGCCCGAGCTGGCGGAAGAAATTATCCCCAAGAACATCATCATGATGGGTCCCACCGGCGTGGGTAAGACCGAAATTGCCCGCCGTCTGGCCAAGCTGGCCAACTCGCCCTTCATGAAAGTCGAAGCGTCCAAGTTCACTGAGGTCGGCTATGTCGGCCGTGATGTCGAGTCGATGATCCGCGACCTGGTCGAAATCGCCATTGACATGGTGCGCGAGGAGAAGCTCGAAGACGTTGCCGACAAGGCGGAGATGAATGCAGAAGAGCGCCTGCTCGACTTGCTCCTGCCCTCGATGCCCACGCAGGTCACTCCACCCAAAACCGTGACTCACGATTCAACCATTGGATTCAATCTCGAAAAAGAGCCATTGTTGGCCGGCGAGCCCGGTTCGCGCACGCGCGAGAAGTTGCGCCAGCAGTTGCGTGAAGGCAAGCTCGATGAGCGAGTCGTCGAGCTCGACGTGCGCGAAAAATCGATGCCCGCCTTCGAGATCATCACCAACCAGGGTGTCGAAGAGATGGACGTCAACATGAAAGATATGTTGCCCAACATCTTTGGCCAGCGCACCAAGAAGCGGAAGATGAAGGTCAGCGAGGCCTTCGAGTACCTCATCCAGGAAGAAGAGCAGCGCCTAGTTGACATGGACCAGGTTACGCGCATCGCCGTCGAGCGCGTGGAGAACTCCGGCATCATCTTCCTCGACGAGATCGACAAAATCGCCGGCCGCGAAGGTGGCCATGGCCCTGACGTTTCGCGCGAAGGAGTACAGCGCGATATCCTGCCCATCGTGGAAGGCACCACGGTCAACACCCGCTACGGCATGGTGCGCACCGACCACATCCTGTTTATCGCCGCCGGAGCGTTCCACGTCTCGAAACCCAGCGACCTGATCCCCGAACTGCAGGGGCGTTTCCCCATTCGCGTCGAGTTGCAGTCACTGACGGTCGAGGACTTCATCAAGATTCTCACCGAGCCCAAGTCGTCACTGACCAAGCAGTACATCGCGCTGCTCGACACCGAAGGCGTGAAGCTCGAGTTCACCACCGAGGCGCTTGCGGAGATCGCCAACTTCGCGTTCAAGGTCAACGAAGGTACGGAGAACATCGGCGCTCGCCGCCTGCACACCATCATGGAGAGGGTCCTCGACATAATCAGCTTCGAGGCCCCCGATCTGAAAGAGAAAGACGTCACCGTCGACGCTGACTACGTGCGCAACGCCCTGACCGATATCGTGAAGGACCAGGACCTGTCTCGCTACATCCTGTAGCCAAAATCTGAATCTGGGTTCCCATCTACTTTTGGGAAAGGGTGGGAACTCGGCTCTTTCGGACGCGGGATGCATCCCGTCCCATTTGTTCCATTCCGGTTTCACATTTCCGCCGCCGGATGATACAACTCTCTCCAGCCTTTATCCGAGGATGGCAATTGATGGCACGCATTTCCCCCGGCCGAATTACCGGCCTGCTGGCCTTATCGCTGACTGTTCTCGTCTCCGGCCACGCCGCCGACAATCCACCAACGGCCGCTGCCTGGAAATCCGAACTCCTCACCTGGCGCGCCGATCTTTCGAAGGAGCTGCAAGCTCCTAACGGATGGCTCACGCTGATTGGACTTGAGTGGTTGAAGCCGGGCGACAACTCGTTCGGGTCGGCGGCGGGAAATAAGCTGGTGGTGCAGGGGCCCACGGCAGCGTTTCTCGGAGTGGTGCAACTTGACGACAAGAAGCTGCAACTGTCGCCGCCGCACGGGGGTTACTCCAAAGGATTGCTGGTTGACGGCAACCCACCTGCGAATCCGCAAGCGTTGTGGGCCGATGACTCGCAGCATCCTTCCAAAATCACCGACGGAACCGTAACCATCACTATCATTCATCGCGGAGACCGTTACGGCCTGCGCATCAAGGATTCAAAAGCGCCGACGCTGGTGAAGTTTCACGGCCTGCGCTGGTACGCGCCGAACGAGGCATACCGCCTGCAAGCCAAGTGGATTCCCTACAACCCGCCGCGCAAAGTTGCCATTCCGACGATCCTGGGAACGGAAGTTATGTCGGATGTCCCCGGAGCCGCGGAATTCACGCTCGATGGAAAGACTTATCGCCTCGAGCCGATTATGGAAAGCCCCGAAGACAAGGATCTGTTCTTTATCATGCGCGACACCACCAGCACCAGCGAGACATACGGTGCGGGGCGTTTCCTGTACACGCCACTTCCTGATCACGGACTGACCCAGCCGGGTGAAGTGACACTTGACTTCAATCGCGCTCAGAATCCGCCTTGTGCTTACACGCCCTATGCGACGTGCCCATTGCCACCGCCGCAAAACCGCTTGCCGCTCCCGATTCCTGTGGGACAGCAGCGCTATCACGACTAGGCGCCCCTAGGCCTTCTCCGCGGCCTCGTCGCCTTCGGTGACGAACTTCCAGAAGGACTTTAGGCCTTTTCGCCAACGCAGGTCTTCCACCGCCAGCAAGTCCAGGCATTCGCGAACTTCTTCTTCTACTCCTCGGTAAGTGGGCAGCAGTCGAAACACCACGCGGTTCTTGTCAGCCGACTCGATCGGTTCAATCACGGTAGGATGAAACACGCCGCGGGCCACCGAGAAGCTATTGGCACGACCGATCACCACCTGCTTCTCCGGACCGAACAGCAGCCGTCGATAGGCGAACACCAGCGATCCGTCTGGGCGGGGCTTTAGCGTCCCGTAGGTCCTGTGCTTCACGTTCTTCAAGCCCGCGCTGAACGCCTTCACCCCTTGATCGCGCCCCGGACGCTCCTGCACTTCGAACAACAGCATTTGCAGAAGACTCAAGGCGTACAGCGTACCGAAAACCGACAACCGGAGCGCCCATCCGAACAGTAGGAAGCTGACGATGATCACTGCCAGCGAAAGCAGCAGTCCTAGGTGCGGGCTGATGATTGACGTCCCCAGCAGAATGGCGAAGATCACGTTACGGATAGCCTTCAGTACGAAATCCACGAATGGGAAGGGGCTGATTAGCGCCAGCACATCGAAACAATGTCCGAGTAGCCATACCACTCCGGTAATCGCAAATCCAACAATCATGTACAGCACTGCCGTCGCCACGCTGAAAGCGTGCTGCGCGCCCGACACCTGTGCCGATGTCGCCGCATATACAACCGGCCCGTTCAGCATTTGGGCGAACAGGTTCTTCAACGACGTGTAACCCATCACCCGGGCAACCTGGTTCATCACGACTGGAAACACGATAAGGATGAGCGAGGCGTGATTGACCAGCAAGACCTCGACGGCATCGAGCGGTTTCTTGATGAGCGGAGCAAAACCGCCGAAGGTGTCTTTGATGAAGATCAGCACCAGCAGCGCCATGATTGGAGCCCAAAAATATGGACGGTCGAAAAACGGGAGCTGCGTGCGCTGCGGGCCGGGCGTCTTGAAATACTGCCACGCGCCCATAACGCTGACCCCGACCAGCGGCGAAATTGCGGTACTGGTGACCGTGGCCAACGCTGTATTCACGCTCTCCCCGCTCTTTAGGACTTGGGTGGATTCGTCCGGGCCGGCGGTTTGAGCTGAGATCAACAGCACAACTGCAATCAGAATGAGGGGTAATAACAGCCAACGACGCATGAGAGGGCCTCCAGCGGGGGGAAGGCAATTCTAAATGACCGGAAACGTGAGTCTGAGTGCCCCCATCCTAACCAAGGGTGTTTTACTGGTGTATGACACGGAAACAAAATCTTTTTCACGATCATTTAGAATCAATCATTTGGGAGAAAATTGTTCGCAAGCAATTGATTCTAAATAGAGTTATACGTATCCATTTGAGCGCGTGCGACTTAGATGGGAAAATTGGCTGTTTTGCGCCCAAATTCTTACATACTTTACCTCCTTGTATGTCTCGCGTCCGACATACTTTACATACTTTAAAAACCAATTTGTGCTGGCCCAGGACTGTGGAAAACAGCCATAATCGCGTTGTGGATTCGTGAGTTGTCAACGAGCAGATTCTCCCGCGCGCTGGGCGCGGTATGAGCGGAGACACAAACCCCTCGACCTCACCATCGATGAATACGCGAGGGGATTGGACGGCGATAGGACGCAGGACACAAGGGTTGGTGATAAGGCAGAACCGTGTCTCCAAGGTAAGAGATTAAAGAAGACCGGGGCTAAAGCCTCAGTTGTGGCCAATGTTGATTCGCCAGGCTAAAGCCTGGCGCTTCCACCGAAAGAGTCTTTCGGCAGGCTGTTCAGTGCCTAAGGTCGTCTCTAGGAAGACCGTTTGCGCTTCCGTACCTTTGGCGGTCGCACTTCTTCTACCACGCCGAACTGAATCCGCCTCTGCATGGGATCGATGCGGTCCACAAACACCCGAATCCGATCGCCCATCGAATACGTCTTGCGCGTCCGTTGTCCGATAATCTGCCGCGTGTTTTCGTGATACAGGTAGTGGTCGTCGTGGAGTGACGCCAGAGGCACCAGGCCCTCAATGAACAGATCGTTCAACTCCACGAACATTCCAAACTTGGTCACGCTGACGATCAGCCCGTCGAAATCTTCCCCGACGCGCTGCTCCATGAACTTGGTCTTCTTCCACTCCATCAGCTCGCGCTCGGCCTCGTCGGCGCGGCGCTCGGACTGGCTGACGATTCGTCGGCAATCTCCTGCAACACGGGCTCGGGAATCGGCCCTCCCAGAGCTCGATGCGGCTTGCTCCCGTCGGCCGATTTCTTCTCCGGCGTGCGGATGTGCAGGCTCGCGTTTCGACCACGGCGATGGAGCCTCGCTGTGCTCACCCAGAGCCACGCCCACCGGAACTGTTCCGTCCTTGCGCTCTGAAGAGTCGCGCAGCACGTCTTTGAGAATCCGATGCACAATCAAGTCCGGATACCGCCGGATAGGAGAGGTGAAATGGGTGTATGCCGGAGCGGCCAGTGCGAAGTGTCCTTCGTTCTCCGCTGAGTAGCGCGCCTGCTTCAGCGAACGCAGCATCAAGTACGACAGAATGCGCTCTTCGGGCTTGCCGGCAATCTTCTGCGTCAGCTTCTGATACATGCGCGGCGTGATGTGCACTTCCTCCGGCAACTCAAGCGTCTTCGCCTGACGGCCACCGCGATGATGCTCGCGCCGGTCCGACTTGAACTGCACGCGCTTCACCGGCAACGCCCCCACGCCAAGCGAATATCCGAACGTCGCTGCGATGGTCTCGAAGTCATAAACCCGCTTGGGATCGGGCTTCTCATGGATGCGATACAGCGAAGCGACGTGCTTCTTCTCGAGGTAGCTGGCCACGCACTCGTTGGCCGCAAGCATGAACTCCTCGATCAGCCGATGCGCAATGTTGCGCTCGGAGCGCGTCACCCCTTTCATCAGGCCGTTTTCGTCGAACTCGATGACCGGCTCGGGCAAATCGAAATCAATCGAACCGCGTCGCACTCGCTTGCGGTTCAAGATCAGCGCCAGCTCGCGCATCAGCTCGAACACGTCTACATACTGGTGATAGTGCTGGCGCAGTCCCTTGTCGCCTTCGAGCACCAGGTTGACGTTGGTGTAGGTCATGCGCTCGGCCGAACGAATCACTCCCTCGTTTAGCGTGTAGCCGACGATCTCGCCCTGATGATCGATCTCCATTACGCACGACAGCACCAGCCGTTCGACCTGCGGACGCAGACTGCATAAGTCAGTGGAAAGCTCCATCGGCAGCATCGGCACCGCGCGGTCGGGAAAATACACCGACGTCCCGCGCAGCCGTGCCTCCAGGTCGATTGACGAACCTTCGCGTGACGTAATGCGCTACGTCGGCGATGTGCACCTGCAGCTCGAAGTTGCCATTCGCCAGCCGCCGAACAGTTACGGCGTCATCGAAATCGCGCGCGGTCTCGCCGTCGATGGTGACGATGGGCAGCGACGCGGTAATCGTGGCGTTGGGCCAATTCGCTCGCGGGAATCGTTCGCTCAAAGTGCTCGGCCTCTTGCAGCACTTCGACTGGAAACTGGTGCGGCAGATGATGCTTACGAATGATGATCTCGACATCGACACCGAAGTCGTCTTCGTAGCCGAGTATCTCGACCACGCGCCCCTTGGGATTGTCCGCCGGAGACGGCCAGCTTGTGATCTCGACATCGACCACCAGCCCTTCGAGGTCGTCCCATTGGCGGCGATGGGCCTCTTTGCCGTAGACGCGGTCACGATCGTGCCCGTCAGCGGAGCTGCTTGAGTTCGGGTCGCTTGGGTTTTCGGCGACGCGGCGGGCGGCCGCTCCATTCCCCGCGGAATGATGATCTCCTTCGTGACCTTCTCATCGATGGGACGTCACGTAATTGTGGCGCGAGCCGTGATGAAACGTTCCCACCACCGTGGGGTTCGCGCGGCTCAGAACCCGAAGAATCTTGCCTTCCGCGCGGCCATCTTCTTTGCGGCGGCCCAACTCCACCAGGACCTGGTCGCCGTGCATGGCGGAGCCAATCGCCTGCGGACTGATGTAGATGTCGCCCTCGATCGTGCTGCGCTGCCCGGCGTTCGGAATCACAAACCCGTACCCATCGCGATGCATGTTGAGTCGCCCGGCGATCAGGTTCTGCTGCGACGCCGCATGTTCGGCCAGGGTGAAGCGCTCGCGGCCTGTCTCGATCAGGCGGCCACTTTTCACCATCGCCTCCAACCGCTCTGCCAACACGCGGCGGTCATTCCCGCGGACACTCATCTCGCGTACCAGTTGCTTGAAACCAGCGGAGCGATGCGGTTGGCGTTCGATGTGGTGGATGATGGCCTGGTCAGTCAGCATGGGCTTCCGTTCTATCGTGGGGCCTGCGCCGCGGCACGGCAGGTAAAAATTCGCGGCGGTATCTCGTGATGCACTAAAAGCGCACAAAAATCCACAGGGCCGCTTTGCCTTCGCATAGAACTCGCTGTATGGTAGCAATAATGTTCGGCGGGGCGGGATCGTAATCCTCTTCGCCGTGTGCGCAAATCACAACCCTACCGCAGTAATTCAGCAGTTCCTGATGATGAACTCTGGAGTTGCGGTTCGAAGCAACGCGAGCAACTGGCACAGACACACTCCAGAAAGGACCCTTACTCATGTGGAAACCTACAAATCAGCCGACTCCTTCGCCAACCCAGAACCCTGAACCGCAACGCAGCTTCCCATCGGTCTCGGTGCAGGAACCGCCCGCTCCGCCGCGTCCGGCTGCCAGCGTCGCCGCGACGCCACAAGAGCAGGCAACTCTGGGAAAGTCGCTTGTGATCAAAGGCGAGGTCACGGGCTCCGAATCGCTTTACATCGATGGCCGGGTTGAAGGCTCCATCAACCTGCCGGGTAATCGGGTCACCGTGGGACGCAACGGTGTGGTCTCGGCGAACATTTCCGCGAGAGAGATCGTGATCCTCGGCAAGGTGCGTGGCAACATGAACGCCAGCGACCGATTCGATATTCGCAGCGAAGGCTCGCTCACCGGCGACATCACGGCGCAGCGCGTCAGCATTGAAGAAGGCGCATATTTCAAGGGTGGAATCGACATCCGCAAGCCGGGGCAGAAGGCCAACGGCGAAACCAAGGACGAAGTCCCGAAGGTGGAAACGGCGACCGTGCTGCCAACTCCCGTCCGCGTAACAGGCTGATTGTAGGTGCCCCACCCTTTTTCATATGTTTGAGAAAGGGTGGGACCGGTCTATGGCTGCGCGCCGCCCTCGGTCCTCTCGATCACAGCACGCGATTCGCCGATCGGTTCTGCGCGCCTGGTTCGCCGTAAATCCTTCCACAAGCGCGACCGCATCAACCACAATCCAATTGCGACCACGGCGGCCCACACCGCGCCCATTAAGGCCAGCGACACCACATCGCGTCGCCACTGCCCCGGAGCCATGACGTAGCGCGATACGCCATAGCACGCTGCACCCGCTAAAACCGCTGCCGCAAATGCCTTCGTTAGCTCGCTCCACGGAAGTTCTTTCAGCGGCACCAATCCACGGCGGTCCAGCAGCCATGCCATCACCACCGTGTGCATCAGGATGCCGACATCGGAGGCCATGGCCAGACCGACGTAGCCGAAGCGATGAAACATTGCGGCGTACATCGGCAACGACGCGACCACAATCACCGAGCTGGCGACCATGGGAGTCAGCGTGTTGCCTGACGCATAGAACGCGCGCGCATACAGCGCTTGGGCCGACCACAGGGCCAACGACAGCGAGAACCACGCGAAGTACGTTGCTGTCGAGATCGAGTCCTGCAAATGAAACTGCCCGCGATGAAACGCAAGGTCCACTAGCGGAAATGCGGCCGGTAGCATCAATGCGGTCGCCAGCAGCGATGCCGATCCTACCCGGTAAACCGACTGATTCACCGTATCGGCAAACTCGTGGCGCTTGCCCTCGCCGAACAAGCGCGCGAAGAACGGCATCGAGGCCTGTCCCGCAGCTTGTCCCAGTATTGAAATCGGCACAGCGAAGAGCCGCTTGGCGTAATTCAACCGGCTGATTTCTCCGGCTCCGCCCGAAGCGAAGTAGCGCAGGATCCAATCATCCGCCGAAACCAGCGACACGCCCAGCATCAGCGGAATCGATAGCTTCACCCACTCGCGAAATTCGGGATTGCGAAAGTTGAGGCTCCACTGGTATCGCAGGCCAGCCTTGAAAGCGCCGATGCTGTTAATCAGGAACGGCCCGATGAATGAACCGATCAGCGCTCCGTAGGCCAGCGCCGCGATGCCGAATCGATGCGCGCCGATTAGTCCGCCGAGGATGATCGACGAACCGTACAGCACCGGGCTGAGTGCCGGATAGAGGAACATCCTGCGCGACAGCAGCACAGCAGAGATGATTCCGCCGGCGTAGAAGAAGATTTGCCCCGGCAGAAGCACTCGCGTCAGATGGACGCAAAGTTCCAACTGTTCCGGTTGAAATTTTGGAAACACCAGCCGGGCGATTTGCGGCGTGAAAATCTCCACCAGGATGGTGCCGACCAGCGCGACCATCGTCATGATGGTGACTGTCGTATCGAACGCGTCCTGCGCCTTCTTCTCTTCGCCTCGCGAGGTGTGCCGCGCATAAATCGAGATGAAGGTGATCGAGGTGGTCCCACCGGCGAGAAGATAAAACAGGTAGTCGGGAATCTGGAAGGCTGCGATGTAGGCGTCGGTCGTGGGACCCGCGCCAAACGCCCATGCCACGTACATTTCGCGCAGGTAGCCAATCACCCGAGCCAGCATCACCGACACCATCAGCAGCAGAGTGGCGGAGAAGGCGCTGTGCTGGTGCGAGGGCCGCAATGCACGCAAGATCTTAGACGCCAGCCCCGGGCCCGACTCGCTGGGATTCGATGCAGATGATGGCATGAAAAGCGATTCTACACGCGAGTGCGGTGGCTTGCGTCGCGTCATCAGGAGCGCAGCAAGCGGAGTCGAATGAGCTGCTTGTCTCCGCTACACTGTTGGTTGAGTACCGCCATGCCAGTGACGGCAATCGTGCCCCGGCTTTTCCTTCTGATCTTGCTGCAGGGGTGCGCCCTCGCCCAGTCGCCGTCGGCCGAACTGCGCTACAAACTAGACCCCGGCGACCGCTTGGTCTATCGGGAAACGTTCGACCGCGAGGAGCAATCGCCCGACGCGAGCTTTCACTTACAGGTGATCTTCTCCAATCAGGTCGTGGTACTCGACGCAGTCCCCGGACGCTCGCTGGTCGGAATGCAGCGCAACCGGCAATCGGCGGAGATGCTCGACTACCACGAGCACGGCGTTGACACCCTGGCGAAGCAGAGGCCGGCGTTTGAGCAACTTATGTCCAAGCGTCCCGCTCACTTCTCTGACACCAATCTGTTCTCCGGCACCGGGCAGCCTGAGTTGCCGTTGCAGGCGGTGCGCGAAGCCAATAGCAAACTTCTCTACGCTCTCGCCGAGATCATGCCTGTGCCCGGCGCGCCGGTGCAGGTCGGCTCAGAGTGGGACCTCGGGGCGTTCGGCCTCCGCATGAAACTCGAACGTTTCGAGCCGGTCGGCGACGAATCCTGCGCCGTCTTTGCCGATACCGGCACGCGCAAAGATTTCCATCTGCGGTTCACCTTCTGCTCTGTCTCCGGTCATCTCGCGAAGCTTGCTTTCGAAGGACAACTTCCAGATTTCGATGGAACCGATCACGAAAAGGTCACCTTCGAGCTGACGGAGACTCATCATGGAGAGAGCGTGTCTGCCTGGATCACCGAGCCACAGACCCAACTCGGCGCTTTGCGCGCGGTGGTAGTCAGTAACTCGCCACTACCGGAAGCGTCGGTGATGAACGCTGTCCTGAAGACCGGCACACCTGAAGCGCAGGCGCTCGCGCTTGCCGCTTATTACCAGCGCGGAATCACGCCGCCGCAAGAAGAGCTGCAACCGCTTCTTCAGAGTCACGATGCCGAGGTCCGTCGCATCGCCAACCGCTTTCAGCAATCGGCCGCAAAGCAGCCAACACAGCCATGCGACCTGCCGAGTGTGCACCATGGCCGCGAGAAACCCGGAACCACACTGCACGCTTCTAGCAACTCGCCCTACGTCATCCACGTTCCACTCGACTACCGCGGCGACCAGCCTTTCCCGCTCATCGTCTATCTCAGCGGAGGCGGTGGGCTTGCCTTCGACGCCGCGCTATCGGCGGCCGAGGCAGTCAGGCACGCTGGATATCTGGTCGCGTATCCCAATGCCGGCGGCGCTATGTGGTGGGAACCCAAGACCAGCGAGATGGTGCACGCCCTGCTGCTCGAAGCGCTGCACACCTACAACGTCGATGCCAACCGCGTGTACCTGGCCGGTTTCAGCAACGGCGGCACCGGTTCCATCGAACTTGGCACGCGCTGGCCTGACCGCTTTGCCGCCATCGCGTCACTGATGGGCGCTGGACTGGACACTCCCAGCGGTACCAAGCTTCCACTGCAAAATCTGTTCGACGTCCCAGTGTTGTTCCTGCACGGAGACAGAGACCCGCGCATTCCGTCCCCCTCGTCGGTCCGTACCTACGACGAGTTGCGCAGCCTCAAGCCGCGCGTCTCGCCTGAGCTGCACATCCTTAAGGGACGCGCCCACGACATCACTCTGTCCAGTGACGACGGCTTAACGTTGCCGTTCTTCGAGCGCTTCACTCGCGATCCGTTTCCCAAGACGGTATCAGCGAAAATCTTCGACCCGCGCTATCCGCGGCAATACTGGCTGGAAGTTACCGAAGCCGGTAATGGAGTGCCCGAACTGGACGCGCGCATTCTGCCCGGCAACATCATCGACATCAAGGCGAGAAGCGTTAAGAAGCTTCGTCTGCTACTGCGCCCGGAACTCCTACCTGACGCGAGTCCGGTGCACATCCGCCTGAATGGCAAGGAGCAGCCAGCTATCGAACTGAAGCGCGATTGCCAGCTTTTTGTTCGGAGCAGCCAAACCTACGCTGATCCATTCCTCGCTTACACCGACGAAATCGTCCTCGACGTCATGAAATGAAAAGGCCCGCCACCGTTCAGGCAGCGGGTCGAGCCCGCTCAAGAAAATCGAGGTGCCGCCGGGTTGAAACCCGGCTCCTTTTCAAAAGGCGACGCCGGACGCGGCGCTGAAGCGCCGCTCTACCCGAAGGCCGCACCGTTACTCCGTTGCTACCACTCCTTCGGTCGCATACACGGGAATCTGGTTGTTGGGAATGATAGTCAGCAAGTCGGTCTGCACCTTGTCCCACTGCTGAATCAAGAAGCCTTTGGCTTCGAACACTTCGCGAATCGCCGCTGAATTCCAGCCCGCCACGTCCTCGAGGATTGGGATCAGAATGGCCAGCGCGTTATCGCTGATGATTGAGCGCTTCGCGATCGGCGCCAGGTACTTGTTCTCAGAAACGGCGATCGTGTATCCGTCGCGGCGGTTGATGTGCAGCATGACATGAATGTCGGAGCTGCCGTCGCCGACATACACAATCCGGTCCGGACCAACCTTGAGTTCTTCCAGCAGATTGTCGATGGCCGCAACCTTTCCGTAGCCTGCCGTCACGTGCAAGATGCGCTCAATTTCTCCCTTGTCATTGAACTCAAACTCGGTACCCTGAATGTGGTCGGGCGGAATGATTCCCTCCAGCGCCGAACGAATGATTTCCACGGGACCCGCCGAAATCACGTAGAAGTCGAAATGAAAACCTTCCACCTGGTTCGACAGGAAGTCATACAGGGCTGCGATATTCGGTTTCAGCCGCACTCGCTTGCCCGCTTCGTACAAGTGTTCGCGCCGCACCTTGCGAAACTCCGGATCGTGCAGCAACAGATAAGCCAACTCGCCGCCCTGTTGCACCAGGTTCAATTTCGCCATGCCGGTGATCTTGCGCTCAAACTCGCTGGACGGAATGCCCAGAATTTCTGCCAGGACGAATCCGGAGTCATTGAAGCTCAGCGTCTGGTCGAAGTCGCTGGCCAGAATAAAGCGCTTTTTCTGTGAATGATTCTCGGCCATATCAAATTCCAATCTTTCGTTATGAGGCATAAACAGCCCTCCCTATGAGTTGTAGACATAGAAATGTGAAACGATTATGTACTGATTGGATGAATTTCAGGGTTGAAAGATGATGAATTCAGATAGATTATTTGGATACTGGGCATGCACTCGATTTATAGTCTAAGTGACTATTTTTCATACTATTACGTCGCTATGACGAGATTGTTAAAGCGAATATAAAGCGAAGAAGTGGCGCTGTCAACTCGGCTTCGGCTGCGCCGTAAACCTTCTCCGCGCATTCTTCATTTTCCCTCATCCCCGCCCGCAGTAGCCTCTGGTATCCTGCAGCTACGCCGCTCGAATAGCTCTGCAGGATTCGCTAGTGAAGGTCCTTTCCATCAGCACCGATGAGGAACTGTCGCGACTGCGCCAGACCATTCTGGAAGCCGCCGGACATGAAGTCGTCAGCCTTCTCACTGAGAAAGAGGCTCTCGCCGCTGCTCAATCGCCTGACGATTTTGACGTCGTCCTGCTGTGCCATTGGTTCCCGTCGGCCATAGCGCGGCAAACCGTCCGGCTGTTTCGCCAGCACCATCCCGATACCCGCATCGTTTACATCGTGCATGTTTACGGAGAATGGCCAGAAGTGGAGGCCGACCGCTACATTGTCGGCGCCGACGGTCCACAGGCACTGGTTCGGGTGTTGGAAGAAGTGCACGCCTAGTCAGACCGGTTACCAAAATAACACCCTTGCAGCCAAATCTGTGCTACAACCAAATCACTAGTTCGAATATCGACCTGGGTGAGGTGCGCTATGGATGTCGTCACACTGACTGTTGTGGGGTTGATCGTCGTCGCTTACATCGTTGGTTCGTTGACCAGCTCTATTGAAACCGAGACTGAGTTGCCGCACTTGTACCGCTAGACGCAATCCTCGCAGCGGGCCCGCGGGCCCCCGCCCAAGCTCTTATACACTGCGATGGACAACGAGCCTTCTCATTATGGTTCATGCCTGGCACGACATCTCTCCCGGTGACGGTCTGCCGCAAGAGTTCTCCGTAGTAATCGAGATCCCCTTCGGATCGAGCGTGAAGTACGAGCTCGACAAGAAGAGCGGCCTGATCAAGCTCGACCGTGTGCTCTACTCCGCGGTGTACTATCCCGCCAACTACGGTTTTATCCCGCAAACCCTCGCAGAAGACGACGACCCGCTCGACGTGCTGGTACTGTGCCAGGAAGCCGTGGTGCCGCTTACGCTCATCCACTCGCGCGCGATCGGCCTGATGACCATGATCGACGGCGGCAAGAAAGATCATAAGATCATTGCCGTCGCGACCCAAGACCCGGAGTTCAACTCTTACCGCCAGGCCGACGAAATGCCGGATCACCGCCTAAGCATGTTGAGGCGTTTTTTTCTCGACTATAAACAGCTCGAAGGCAAGGCCGTGGAGGTCGACGCCATCGAACCTGCGGAGCGCTCGTATCCCATCATCGAAGACGCGCTGGCACGCTACAGCCAGCAACGCCGCAAGGGGTTCGCGGCCGAGCACTAGATGGTTTCGAGCAGTCTGCGAACTTCGTAATGTCTTGCTACCGCGGCGTCCCGTGCGTACCGGCCATCCTGAAATGGGGTATAGTGAATATAGGTAACATTGCCCCTTCCCCTAGCCAGCGAAGGTCGCTTTCCACCCGCACCCAACGCCACCGGCATCCTACTCAGGGAGATACTATGACAACCGCTCCACAGACGCCTTCCGGCGCAATACTTGAGCTCAACTCCATCCTTGAAAGCGCGGTTTTCCTCAGTTGGTCCGCTTTTGGCCAGCCGTCTGAGGGGGGCATGGTTCAGCTTGAGTATCACGTGGGGGCAGAGCTCTCGATTGAGTACCTGAAAATCTGGTCAGCCACGTCGCGTGGATATTTGAGTTTGGTGTGTGACTACGTCGTGGCGGTACACCGCCCCAACGGCGCCGGCGCGCGTTTTGCCAATGGGTTCCACTCCCGTGATCTGGGTCGCGTTCTCGATTCCATCATGATGAACCAGAACCTGTTTTCGCACGGGTGCCGCGCCAACAGCAACACCGTCATCCAGGTTAAGCCGCCCAGCGAAGAGCAATTGGCCCAGGCCAAGCAGCGCGTCGATGACGCCTTGAGCCTCACAGCTCCGCCGCCGCGCGCACCCAGAGTTTCAAAATCTGCGACCGCGCGCGTTCCCGAATTCCGGGAAGCCAACGCGTAGGATTCTTCCCACGCAATCCTCCGTTAGGATTGTGTGGGTCTTTTCCAACTACTCACTACTCCGCTACCGCGGTCCCCGCGAGCTTGTCTTTGTAGACCGTTCCGCCCTTCATCACGAAACCGACACTCTGTAGCACCGTCACATCCTGCAACGGATCGCCTAATACCGCGATGATGTCCGCGTATTTCCCGACTTCAATCGTGCCCACATCCTTCGATCGTCCGATCAAGTCTGCCGAATTCTGCGTGGCCGTGCGGATCGCCTGTGCCGGAGTCATCCCAAACTTCACCATAGTCGCGAACTGTTTTGCGTTGTCGCCGTGCGGATACACTCCCGCGTCGGTTCCAAACGCCATCTTCACGCCCGCCCGTACCGCCTTCTGAAACGTTTCCCTCTGAATCCGGCCGACCATCTTCTCTTTGTCGATGTTCTCTTGTGGCAGTCCAAACTCGATGGCCTTCCCAAGCAAGTAGTCATCGTTGTAGATGTCCATGTCGAAGTATGTGCCATGTTGCTTGGCGAGTTGAATGTCCTCGTCGGTGGCCAGGCTGGCATGCTCAATCGAATCGATGCCGGCCAGGATCGCGTTCTTGATGCCCTCCGCGCCATGCGCGTGCGCAGCAATCTTCCGTCCCGCCATGTGCGCCTCGTCAGCCGCAACCTTGAGCTCTTCGTAAGTGAACTGTGGCGCGCCCGGACTGTCGCCCTTCGACAACACTCCACCGGTCGCCAGAATCTTGATGACATCGACGCCGTACTTCACCTGCGCGCGCACCACGTGGCGCACCTGGTCCGGCCCATCGGCAATCTGGTAATTGCGTTCCGCCGGGAAAAGCGTCACGCTTGTCTCGGGCGAGTAGTTGTTCAGGTCACCGTGACCGCCGGTGATGGAAATCCCCGGCCCACTCGCTACTACGCGCGGCCCCGGAATGTATCCCGAGTCGATCGAGTTGCGCAGGTCAACCGCCATGAACGGCCCCGAACCCACGTCGCGTACCGAGGTAAATCCCGCCAGCAGCGTAGTCTTGGCATTCTTCTCTGCCGCAAAAGCTTGCGTGTACGGTGTGCTCTTAAACGCGTTAATCGGGTTGTATTGGTCCGCCCGCGCACCCAGGTGCGTGTGGCAATCGATCAGCCCGGGCAAAACCGTAGCCTTTGACAGATCGATGACCTTCGCACCCGCTGGAATCTGCGCCTGCCCGGCCGCTTCCACCGCCTTGATGCGCTCGCCTTCGACCACGATCACTACATTTTCGCGATAGCTGTCGCTGGTGGAATCGAACAGCTTGCCTGCTTTGAGGTAGGTCACCGACGTCGCAGACTTCGCTGCTGGAGCTTTGTTCGCGTCAGAACTTTGTTGCGCCGCGCAGAACGTCACCGCGGCCATCACGGTCGCTACTACAAGCTTGATTTTCAATTGTGTGCTCCCCACTTCTTAAGGTGTGATTGCCATGTTACAGGAGAGCTGGAGCTCTATAGCGCAGTTGTTTTCGCCTTTCCTAGCCACTATCCACTGACCACTTTCTTCACGGTTTCCACTGATTCAAGAACGCCAGCACATCCTCGGGACTCAGCGACCTGGCCTTCTCGAACTCGCCGCCCTTCTGGCTGTAGAGCAACTTACCATCACTGCCGAGCACGGCAATCGCCGGAATCCCGCGCTCCTTGGGCACCTGGAATTGCTGCATGATGTCGAGGTTCTTGTCGTACTCGCCTACGTCCACGTGCACCACTTCGAAGTTCGGACCCAACACTGCCGCGACGTCGGGACGATGAAACGCCAGATCGAGCACGTGGCAGTCGTAACACCAGTTCGCGCCAAAGACCACCAGCACGCGCTTGTGCTGCTGCGCTGCCAGCTTCAGTGCCTGCGCAATCTCGGCATGCGCATTCAGTCCCGGAACATAAATGCTTTTGCTAGTGTCGAACGGCTGCTGCAGCCGGCTGGGCGCGCTGCGTTGCGTCGCCACAATCCGCCACTGCTCGCCCTGCTTCTGCCATAGCTGCCCGTCGATTACATACACCGTCTGCGGCTTGGCCTGCGCTCCGGAAACGACCTCCGCCTCGAACGCGACTTGCTGCAACCCCGCCGGCTGTGACTCCGACTTCACCAGATCGATCTTCATCCGCCGCACCTTTAGCGCGGTCCAGAACGCGACCTCGGTCTCCGCGCCCGCCTCGCCGGTCTGCATGACGACCCGCGCCGCCGGGTTGGTGCTGTAAATCGCGCGCAACTTCGCTGCGTCTCCGGAGAGCACCGCCGTTTTCCATTGCTCTAGCGGCGCAAACGCCGCCGCAGCGATCGTGTGCCCTGAGCTTGTGGACGGGTTTGCACCCTTAGTTTGGGCGCTCATCTGGGCGTGAACGCTCACCAGGAGTGCGCAGGCAGTCACCGCAATGTGCAAAACACGCCGCACCATTTTCAGTTCTTTTCTATCCACTACCCACTATCCACGAACCATCGGTTCAGTGCCCGCCGTGGTATGGATGTCCCTTCAAGATCGTGAACCCGCGATACAACTGTTCCAACAGCACCACGCGCGCCAGTTCATGCGGCAGGGTGATCTTTCCGAAAGACACCACATGCTGAGCCAGAGCACGGGTCGCGCTACTCCAACCATCCGCCGGACCGACAGCGAAGAGCAAGTCCTGTGTGTCGTGCGAGAGCTGGTAGTCAAGAAAGTTGGCAATCTCTTCCGAAGCCAGTTGCTTTCCGCGCGAATCCAGCAGCACCAGCACGGGCTGCGTTCGTCCGCCGCTCTTTTCTACCGTCTTCAACAGCGCCGCCTCCGACGCCAACTCGAGCGCATCGCACGCCGCATAGCGCGATAGACGTTTCAGGTATTCCGCCGTAAGCGACTGGATTGCTGGGCTGCGCGTCTTGCCAATCCACGCGATGCGAAGCTTCACCGCGCTACGAACCCTTCCGTGTGCGCTTGGACGACGTGGGCTTCCGTGCCGTCCGCTTCGCGGCAGATTTTGGCAGGGTCTTCTTGCCGCGCTTCGCCGGAGCGGCCGCTTTTTTCGGCTCGGGTTTCTCCAAGTCGGCAAGCGTGAGCTTGGTTGCTGTCTTCCAAAGTCGCTCCAGGTCGTAGAACTTGCGTGCCGCCTCGGAGAAAACGTGCACTACAAAATCCACGTAGTCGAGTAGCACCCACTCCGCCTGGTTGCGGCCTTCCCGGTGCGCGGGCTCATGGCCATCCTTGCTGAGCCGCATATCGACCTCGTCGGCGATTGCGTCTACCTGCCGCGGATTCGCGCCCGAACATATCACGAAGTAGTCCGTAAACCCGCTGGCCGCAGCGTCCAGCCGCAGAATGCTGATGTCCTCGGCCTTCTTCTCCATGCAGGCCTGTACTGCCGTGGCCACTTGCGTCCTTACATCATCTTTTTTCATGCGATATGGTCGATCTCTCCTTGATTCAAATGACCGCTAGCCACGAACCACTCTCCGGTACAATCCCTCTTTCCGGATGTACTCCGCCACCGCATCCGGTACCAGCTTGTTCAATCTTGAACGCCGTCCGACGGCCGCGCGAATCTGCGTTGCGGAAACATCCTCATGAGTCTCCGGCAACAGATGCAAACGGACCCCGGGCAGTTCTAACAATCCGGCAACTTTCTGTTTGCGCATCTCCGCCGCACTGGGACGAAGCACCTTCGGCAGCGAACGCACCACATCATCGAGCGAATAGCCGGGCCGCGCCGCCACAATGAACTCGCACTCGCGTAGCAGCGCCTCAGCCTCGTGCCACGTGGCGATTTCGCGAAAGGCATCGATCCCGATCAGGAAGTACAGCCGGTCGCGTTTGCGCAACGCAGCCTTCACTCGCCGCACCGTATCGATGGAGTAGCTCGGGCGCCGCTGGATATGAGCTTCCGGCTCAGGTGCTTCAAGCAGCGACGGCAGAAAGCCAGGCTCTCCCGTCAGCGCCAAGGCCACCATCGAGTAGCGGTGAAAGTACGAGGTGATCGGCGCCTTCTGTTTGTGTGGAGGAATGTCGGCCGGAACGAACCAGACTTCTTTCAGCTTGAATCGCTCACTGGCGGCCCGGGCCACATTCACGTGTCCGCGATGGATGGGATCGAAGGTTCCGCCGAACAGTCCGATGTTCATTCGTTAGCAATTAGCGACTAGCAACTAGCTTGACGTCCACTTCTAGCATCTTATAGAAATCCCGCGAATACCACTCAAGACGCCTCGCTGAATACTCGAGCACGAGTCGCAAACAGGCTAGTCGCTAGTTGCTAGTTGCTGATTCCGTATCGCTTCCACCCGCCGCGCCATCTCCCACTTCAACTCTTCCACGCCTTCGCCTGTCACCGCGGAAATCGCAAACAGATCCAGCTTCTTGCGCTTGCAGTAACGCTTCAGTTTGGCCAGTTTGTCTTTATTCACTGCGTCGATCTTCGACGCCACGACGACGGTCGGCTTGCCGTCGAGTCCGCTCCCGAAATTCGCCAGCTCTTTCGTGATGACCTCGTAATCTTCAGCCGGATCCGGCCGCCCACTCGCGTCCGACACGTCCACCAGATGCACCAGCAGCCGCGTGCGTTCGATGTGTCGCAGAAACTGCGTGCCGAGCCCCGCGCCTTCGCTCGCACCCTCAATCAGTCCCGGAATATCGGCCACGACATAGCTGAACTCGTCCGCGCCGTCGCCTACGACCACGACGCCCAGGTTCGGCTGCAAAGTCGTGAACGGGTAATCAGCAATCTTTGGCCGCGCTGCCGAAATCCGCGAAATCAGCGTGCTCTTGCCGGCATTCGGAAATCCCACCAGCCCCACGTCGGCCAGCAGCTTCAACTCCAGCCGCAGTGCGCGCTCTTCGCCCGGGAACCCATCTTCATGCTCGCGCGGAGCCTGATGCACCGACGTCGCATAGCGCGAGTTGCCGCGTCCGCCGCGTCCGCCGTGCGCGATCACCACGCGCTCGTCCGGGCCCGCGAAGTCGTGCACGACCTCGCCTGTCATTTCGTCGTACACGATCGTTCCGACTGGAACCTTCAGCACCACGTCGACGCCCTCGCGTCCGGTGCAGTTCGAGCCCTCGCCGTGGCGTCCGCGCTCCGCCTTGTACTCGGGATTGAAGCGAAAGTGAACCAGCGTGTTATGCCGCTCGCTCGATTCCATGATGACGTCGCCGCCGCGCCCGCCGTCGCCGCCCGATGGGCCTCCACGCGGAACAAACTTCTCCCGCCGGAACGCCACGCATCCGTTCCCGCCGTTGCCGGCCTTCACCCGAATTTTGGCTTCATCAACGAACATGTGGGCAGCTTTCAGCTGTCAGCTCTCAGCCATTAGCTCTTAGCTTTGGGCAGTGAGCAAGACCCCGGAGATATTCGCAAAACAAAACGGCCTCGCCACAGCGAGGCCTGCGATAGCATACTCAAACGCTTTCGGCGAGAAGCTAAGAGCTAATAGCTGATGGCTTACAGCTAGTTACTTTCTTCTTTCGCCACTACCGATACAAATTTGCCCATTTGACCGCGGTCTTTGAACTCGATCACGCCCGTCACCTTGGCGAACAGCGTGTCGTCCTTACCGCGTCCCACGTTGACGCCAGGCTTCACCTTCGTGCCGCGCTGCCGGACGATGATCGTGCCGCCCGGTACCAACTGGCCACCGAAAGCCTTCACACCCAGCCGCTGCGCATTCGAATCGCGGCCGTTTCTCGAACTGCCTAAACCTTTTTTATGTGCCATATCGAAATCTCCGGGGAGGTGCCCCAACCTTCAAAATCGTTATCCCAAGTCCGCTTCGCCGTCTGAGCCGAACCCGCGCCGCGATAATTCCCGTGCCGACGACCACGCGTGTAACACCAGGGAATCAAAGCGCTTAACCGCCGCCAGCAACCACACCATGAATTGACAGAGCAGCATTAGGCTTTGAGCGCCTGTCCATCCACGCTGATGCCGGTAATCTTCACCGCGGTGTATGACTGACGATGGCCCTGCAGCTTTTTATACTGTTTCTTGCGCTTCAGATGGAAAACAAGGACTTTATCGCCACGCCCGTGCTCCACAACCTGCCCGGTCACGGAGGCCGCCGCGGGCTTGGCGATCTCGCCCTCAGTGGCGCTTACGGCCAGAACATCAGTGAATTCAATGTTTTCGCCGCTGGTCTGCGGCAGCTTCTCAATCTCGATTACGTCTCCGGGTGCGACGCGATACTGCTTTCCCCCGGCGCGGATCACCGCGTACATGGCAATCTCCTGAACTTCATTCTGTTGCGAGAACGCAACTTCGCCCCTTCGGGGCTGGGGACGCTAACTGGTTGATGCACTTGCACTTGCCCAGCAGTCGGAAGGAAACCTTCGCGGGGACCAAGTGCCCCGGGCTGCTGGGGTGTCCGGAAAGGACACGAGTAGTACAGGCAAACCATTCAATACTATCGGAATTGACTCAGCGGGTCAACGGGGCGCGAGAAAATGGTGACTTATAACATTTGTTATAATGGGTTATTACGACCCAATGGGAGGTCGAAGTTCTGCCGAGCTAATCATCCCTGCGGCACCCATTTGTTCTCTATGTTGGGGGGATGCAGCAAGGTCTGCATTACCACGCAATACTGCTCCGTTTTTTCACGCAAGGCGCTTAACTGCTCCGGGGTGGCCTGCGGGGCACGAACATCGAAAATGGCCCTGATGCTCTGAAACCCAACAGGGACCTCTTTGGAAATTCCCAGTGTTCCTTTGAGGTCAAGGTCGCCCTCCACCGTGACGTCGATGCGCTCGGTAGGTATTCCCATGGCAGCGGCGACCATCTGACAGGTGATCTGTGCGCAGGCGGCGAGTGCTCCCAACAACAAGTCTCCACTGCAGGCACCTGTGCCTGCGCCGCCGACTCCTTTATGGGCCTGCGCCTGATAGATCTGCCGGCCCAAGTCAATCGAGCAAGAGATCGGGGCATCGGTCTGGGTACCACGCGCAGTCAGGGTGATCACGGAACTCGCGGGGTCTTGCCGGTACTGGTCTTTGAGCGGCTTTTGCAATGATCGAATATCCAAGAAGGTCTCCGGAATCTGCGCTATTATAGGCGAATTCGGGGACGCTGCCTCAGAGCCGTAGTGGCAGCGAGTCAAGTGCCGATTCCGAGTAATCGCGCAGCGACGAGTGACAGCTTTCAGGCCGACGGCATCCAATGAGGTCCATGAGCCCGCCGCTCTCACCAGCTTCAGAGCCATCCAACCTATCGCCCGGTAGCCGCTTCGGCACCTACGAGATTGTCGAGCGACTGGGAGCCGGCGGCATGGGAGAGGTTTATCGCGCCAGGGACACTCGCCTGGGTCGCGAGGTCGCGATCAAGACCATTTCGCTGGACCGCCATTCCCAAGCGGAAGCCGTGTCGCGCTTTGAGCAGGAAGCCCGTTCTGCGTGTGCGCTCAATCACCCCAACATCGTTACCATCTACGAACTCGGGCAGGTGAACGACACGCACTACATTGCCATGGAACTCGTAATGGGTGAGACGTTGCGTGAACTGCTGCAGACCGGGGCCATTCCATTCCGCAAGGCCGTGGCGATTGCAGCACAGATAGCGGATGCCCTCGCCAAGGCGCACGAAAACGGCATCGTGCATCGCGACCTGAAGCCCGAAAACCTGATGGTCTCCGGCGACGGAACGGCCAAGGTACTCGATTTCGGACTGGCAAAGCTGTTTGACGTCGCCGAATCCCGGAGCGGGGAACAAACGACCGGTGTGGGACCTGTCACTGAAGCCGGCACCGTGATGGGCACGGTGGGCTATATGTCACCGGAACAGGCGAACGGTGGTGTCCTGGATTTTCGTTCCGACCAGTTTTCCTTTGGCACGGTGCTCTATGAGATGGTCACCGGACGTCGCGCGTTCCCAGGAAGAAGCCATGCTGAAATCATGGCCGCGATTCTCAGGGATGAACCCGGGCGGCTGGGTTCCGCGCTACCCCAGGCGCCAGCGCCTTTCTTTTGGATCGTCGAGCGGTGCCTCGCCAAAGACCCGAAGCAGCGCTACGCATCGACGCGCGATCTGGCCCGCGATCTGACAACGGTACGGGACCGGCTCGCGGATGCAGGTACCGGTTATTCGGAGCCTCGTCCCAGCAACTTGCCGGTGCAGCGGACGGCATTTATCGGGCGAGAGCGCGAGTCGGCTGCCCTCCGCGATCTGTTGGGCCGCGAGGATGTACGGCTGGTGACCCTCACGGGTCCAGGAGGGATCGGCAAGACGCGACTTGCGGTGCAGGTTGCCGGTGAAATGTCTGATCAGTTTCCTGGTGGTATTTGCTCGGTTGCGCTTTCGGCGGTGAATGAGAGCAGTTTGATCGCGGTGACGATTGCGCAGGCACTGGGATTGCGTGAAGCCGGAAACCAATCACCGCAGGACAGTCTGAAAGAGCACCTGGGCAAGCTGAGTCTGCCGATGCTCTTACTGCTCGACAACTTTGAGCACCTGGTTTCGTCCGCGCCGGTAATTGCACAGTTGCTCAACGTCAGCCAGAAACTCAAGGTCGTGGTCACGAGCCAAGCGCCGCTGCATGTCTACGGCGAACATGAATTCCCAGTGCCTCCGCTAGCGCTGCCTGACACGAAGTCAATTCCGCCGTTGGGGGTGCTTGCACGTTCTCCCGCGGTGGCGCTTTTTGTGGAACGCGCCCGGGCGGTGAAGCATGAGTTCACGCTGACAAAGGAAAACGCATCGGTGGTGGCTGCGATTTGCTCTCGCCTCGACGGCCTGCCTCTTGCCATCGAGCTTGCGGCGGCCCGCGTTAAGATGCTTTCGCCGTCGGCGATGTTGACGCGGCTGGAAAGCAGCCTGAACCTGCTGACCAGCGGCGCCCGCGATCTGCCGATACGCCAGCAAACCCTTCGCGGCACGGTGGACTGGAGTTATGGCCTGCTCAACGCCGCTGAGCAAACATTGTTTCGCCGGCTATCGGTGTTTACCGGCGGTTGCACACTAGAGGCCGTGGAAGCCGTGTGCGACACCAAAGGCGACCTCGGTCTCGATGTGCTCGACGGCATGGCTTCGATGGTGGACAAAAGTTTGGCGCAGCAAGTGGAGCAGGACAATGCGGAGGCCCGCTTCTTTATGCTCTCCACGATTCGTGAGTACGCTGCGGAACGTCTGGCCGAAAGCGGCGAAGAACCTGCCACCCGACGCGCCCACGCCGCATATTACCTAGTGCTTTCTGAAGAAGGCTCAGAGGAGTCGGCGGCCCACCCCGAATGGCTGGAGCGTTTCGAAGTCGAACACGACAACTTCCGCAGGGCGCTCAACTACCTGATTGAAAGTGGCGACGCCGATTGGGGACTTCGCCTGGGTGCTGCCCTGTTTCGCTTTTGGGAGACGCGCGAGCACCTGAACGAGGGCCGCGACAGCATTCGACGGCTGCTGAAGTTGGAGGGGGCTGCGGCCCACCCGAAGCTGCGGGCGCGACTACTGTTCGCCGCCGCCGTCCTGGCAGGCGAGCAGGGCGACTACAACTCCGCGCGGGCACTGTTCGAGGAGAGTCTCGAAGGGTGTCTCGAACTAAAGGACACTCGCGGCGTTGCCGTCGCGCTTAACGCGTTAGGCGTCAACGCCCGGACCCGCGGCGATCTGCCCCTGGCTACCGTACTGTTTGAACGGTGTGTCGCGATATGGAGAGACCTTGGTGGCCCGGCTGATCTGGCACGCGCGCTGAGTAACCTCGCGAACCTGCTGAAGTTGCAAGGGGAATTCGAGCGCGCGGCCTCGCTCAATGAAGAGTGCCTGGCGATGTTTCGTGCGGCGGGGGACGACGCCGGTGTCGCCTGGATGCTGAATTACCAAGGCGACGTGGCCAGGGGAACATCAAACTCTGTGGCAGCGCGCTCGTTTTACCAGCAAAGCCTGGCGGCATTTCGCCAGTTGCAGGACGGATGGGGTATCGCGAGCACGCTCTCCGATCTGGCAAGCCTCAGCCGCGATCAGGGAGACTACTCCGAGGCGGGGAGCCTTTACCGCGAAAGCATCACGATGTTCCAGGACCTGGGTCACAAGCGCGGCATCGCGAGGGTGCTGGAGTGTATGGCCGCAAGCGCCGCGGCACAATCAAAGGCCGAGCAAGCGCTGCGCCTGGCAGGAGCGGCCGCCTCGCTTCGCCAGCAATTGGGAGTGCCGCTCACACCTGCCCAACAGTCCAAGCTGGAAAAAAGCCTGGAGGTCGCGCGCCATTCTCTCTCTGACGCCGCAAGCCTGACAGCATGGATGGAAGGCTGGGCGATGCCGGTCGAGCAAGCTGTCGAGGAGGCGCTTAGCTCTGAAGCCAACTCCGGCGGTCCGACACGAAATTCTGCTTAGGTCAGTCGGCGGTGCTGGGATCGATCAAGCGGCGCACCGCTGACACGCGATTGGCGGGCAGACCAACGCACCGGGCGTGCTCGTGAATGGCTTCTTCGTCGGGCGCCAGGTACACGCAATAAACTTTATCGCCAGTAACGTAGCTATGAAGCCATTTGATTCCCGATCCCATTTCCTTCAGCACGGCCACGGATTTTCTGGAGACTTCCTGCAGTTGCTCGTCGGTTAAGTTCCCCGCGCCGGGTATTTCTCGTTCGATTACGTATTGGGGCATCGCTACCTCGCTGAGGGGTCATGGTAGCAAATTATTGGTCACGTGAGGGCTCCGCACACGCCACAAGTAGCCACCGACACCAACAAGTCTTACTTACCCGAAATACTGGAAGTCCTTCCAGAATGCCGGCCAACCTTCTTTGGGAGCGCCGCAGACCCAGATGTCGGGGTGGTCTTCGGTCTCTTCGTTCATGATGCCGTACTGGTTCCAGGTATGCCCGGCGAGGCGGCAAGGGCCGAAGTACTTGTCCAGCGACTTGCGGCTGAGGCCGACGACGATGACGGTTTGTGGCGGAGGATCTCCGTAGCCGCGATACCAGAAGGAGTTGATGCCACTGATGGCGCGCGGGAGCCCGTATTCGGGACCGTAGAGGTTGAGCGCGCCAGCTTCTCCGTAGTTGGCGCCAATGATGCCGAGATGGGCGCGTTGTTCGGGAGTGAGCGAATCGCGGATTTTCGCTACTTCCTGGACCAGCTCACGCCAGCCAAACTGTTCGCGGAAGTCGCCCTGCACATCGTTCACGATCGACCACCAGCGCGAGTTTACGGGCGCCAGGGGCAACCAGAAGGCAGTGGTAATCACGAGTTCGACTATCAGCGTGACCCAGACAGCCCGGCGAACCCTCATGGCCTTGGCGCGCGACAGGGTGGCTAACCAACCTTCTCCCCAAACGGCTCCAGCGGCATACAACATGGCGTAGGCAGGACCCATATAGTACCAGCGGCCCTTCGCGACGGTGAACAGCAGGAGGGTGACCACGAACATGATGCCGATCATGCGGAAACGTTTGCCGTTGCGGGAAAAACAGAAGTAGAGGCCGGCCATTGCAAGTGGAAAGCGCGCGCCCGTCAGTTCCAACTGTTGCGGCAGGAAGTATGTTGTCCGGCCCTCGCCCATGTCGCGGGTGTGAATGTGCTTCAGAAAATCCAGCGAGACGAAATTGTGTTGCGCCTGCCAAAGCACGTTAGGCAGCCAGATCAGGATGGAAAACGCGACACCGATCCACAGCCATTTGCTTTTGAGGTAGCGGCGCGCGTCGGTGAAGAGAACGCCCGCAACGATGCCGAGAGCGAAGAAGCCGATCGTCCACTTCGCCTCCATGCCGAAGCCGATGCCGGCTCCGATGGCGACCCACCAGCGCGGGTCTTGCGAACGAAGCAGACGAACGACGAAGTACGCGGTCAGAACCCAGGCGATGCAGTCGAAGGCGACGTACATCATTTCGTATCCGCCGCCGAGACAGAAGGGGACCGCAGCGACGGCGGCGACAAGTTGGGCACCACGGCGTCCGCCCATGTCGCGCGCCATCAACCCCGTGAGCACAACGGCAATGGCTTGCGCTATGTTGGCGAAGAAGCGAAAGCCACGGACGGCGGTCCCGAAGAGCAGGAGGGAAAGGCGGCCGAAAAATGGCGTCACCGGCGGATATGCGGGATAGCCCCAGGCAAGATGGCGCGAGTCTTCGAGCGTAGCGAGTTCGTCGCGATGAATGCCGTAACGGTTGCCGATGATGAGGTGAAGAATGACGGTCGCCAGAGCGATGTAGATGAGGAGCGCGGTATCGCTGAGAAACGGAGACCGACCTTCGCGGGAGAGTGGCGAAATTGAAGTGGAGACGGACATATCAGAAGCTATTTGGGCTGGGCGGACGTCGACGATTCATCGGCTGCAGCTTTCTCAATCTGTGCCTGGATTTCAGCCGTGTGCTTCTTCACGACTGACATGGCGGCCTGCATGACCTCGACCGTCATGGCGGTTGTATTACTTAGCAGCTTCTGGCCGGTGGGCGTCTCATAGAACTCATTGATCGCCTTGATGTCGGAGTGGGTGAAGTACTTCTGATAAATCGGGACGATGGCGTCGAGCAATTCGTCGGTGGAGATGGTTTTCAGCAACGCTTGCATTCGCTCGGTCGCGTCGGTGGCTGCCTTTTGAACCACCGCCGGGTTAGCGCTGGGATGCTGCTGCCGGTAAAGGTCCGCGAAGTTCGAGGCTAACTGGCTTGTCATCGCAGAATAGATCAGCGGCATGCGGTCGCGCACTCCAGTGAGTTGCATCATGTCTTCGACGTCTTGCTTGGTAGCAGCGTCAATCTGGGTCTGGGCGAAGCCGGGCGAAAAAGCTGCGATGAGGAGAACACATGAGACGATTGCTTTTCTCATAATTTACCTCCGCGGCAAGCGTGCGTTCGCCGCCATTGTACTGCGGTTCCGCCTGCTACGATAGCAACGTGTCAGCCCTGCTTAAGGTTAAGAATCTCTCTGTCGATTTTGCGACCGCACAAGGCAGTGTGCGCGCGGTGAGAGACGTGAGTTTCGACATTGCGCCGGGCGAAGTGCTGGGGTTGGTTGGCGAGTCGGGATCGGGGAAGTCGGTGACGTCGCTGGCAATTTTGCGATTGTTATCGCCGCAAGCGAGAGTGAGTGGGCGCCTCACGTTTTGCGGCGAAGATTTGCTGCTGCTGACCGAAGAGCGCATGCGTGAGATTCGCGGGGCGGGCATCAGCATGATCTTTCAGGAGCCGATGACGGCGCTGAATCCGGTGATGCGGGTTGGCGATCAGGTCGCCGAGGCAGTGTTGGCTCATCGTGAGATGCATCCCAGGTTAGCGCCCAAAACTAGGGCGCGAACCTGGGGCACGCAGCGCGCGTCGGGCGTCAGCAAAGCAGAGGCTTGGGAACTGGCGGTTGATGCGCTGCGCACAGTGGCGATTCCGGATCCCGACCGACGGGCGCGCGATTATCCACACCAACTTTCAGGCGGGCAGCGGCAGCGAGTGATGATTGCGATGGCGATCGTGAATCGTCCGCAGTTGCTCATCGCCGACGAGCCGACGACTGCGCTGGATGTCACTATCCAGGCGCAAGTTTTGGATTTGCTGAACGAGCTGCGACAGAAGTTTTCGCTGGCGATGTTGTTTGTGTCGCACGACCTGGCGGTGGTGTCGCAGGTTTCGCGGCGCATCGCGGTGATGTATGCGGGAAGCCTGGTAGAAGTGGGGACGGCGGCGCAGGTCTTCGGCGAGGCGGTGCATCCGTATACGCGTGGGCTGTTGCGCTCGGTGCCGACGCTGCGCAGCGATCGCAGCCAGCCGTTGCGCACCATCGAAGGGACGGTGCCGGCGGTAGGCGCGCCGCCTCCGGGCTGCGCGTTTGAACCGCGATGCGAATGGCGTTTACCATCTTGCTCGCAAGCGTTACCATCGCTGGTCGAGGTTGCGCCGGGACATCTGGCACGGTGTCCAGTGGTAGCGGCCGAACTACGGTAAACATGCGCCTACTATTGCTCAGCGATATTCACGCCAATCTCGAAGCGCTGGAGGCTTGTCTGGCCGCCGCGCCCGCGCACGACCGCGTCGTCAACCTGGGCGATGTGGTGGGCTACAACGCCAGTCCGAATGAAGTTTGCAAGCGAGTAATTGCCATGAATGCGCCGATCGTGCGCGGTAATCACGACCGCGCGTGCGCCGGACTGAGCGACCTGAAAGAGTTCAACCCAGTGGCGGCGATCTCGGCATACTGGACGAAGAGCACGTTGAAGCCGGAATATCTGGAGTGGCTGCGTGCGCTGCCGCAAGGGCCGCTGCGACGCGACGATTTGCCCGGCATCGAGTTGGTGCATGGAGCTCCGCTGGACGAGGATGAATACCTGCTGAATACCGCGGCGGCGGACGACAATCTGGAATTGCCGGGACACGCGCCGCTGATTTTTTTCGGGCACACGCACATTCAGGGCGGGTTCATTGACGAAGATGGAGAGTCGCGGCCGTTTCGTCCGGAATATGACAGCATGGCGGGACCGGTGCAGTACACGATGTGGCTGACTCCCGGAGAGCGGTACCTCATCAATCCCGGCTCGGTGGGACAGCCGCGCGACAGCGATTGGCGAGCAGCGTTCGCGCTCTACGAACATAACGGCGGACCGCTGGCGAGCATGACGTTTTACCGCGTCCCGTATGACATCCAGAATACGCAGGCGCGGATTCTGTCGGCGCAATTGCCGGATCGGCTGGCGGCGCGGCTTCAGCTTGGACGCTAGTGGTGATACTTTCGAAATGACGACGACAAAGGCGAGTCGATGGGAATTTCGATTCATCTAACGAGTGCGATGCCTATCCGTCCGTTTCCCGAAAAAAGTAAATTTCGTAGTAAAGAGTTCTTCGGAGGTCCGAACCTGAGCACACCGTTTGGATATTTGGTGGCGCACATCGATGGCGGGGCGCGGGGAAACCCCGGGCCTGCGGGTTATGGCGTGGTCATCGAAGATGAGATGGGGCGCCCGGTCGTCGAGCTAAGCAACTTCCTGGGCAAACAGACCAACAACTACGCGGAGTACTCGGGGCTTCTGGCGGCGCTCACCTACGCCACGAGGTATGGCTTTAAGGCGCTGAAGGTATACAGCGATTCCGAGTTGATGGTGAAGCAGATCAATGGCCAGTACAAGGTCAACAATCCTGGCCTGAAGGAACTGCACGGCCGCGCGATCAAGATGATTGAAGACCTGGAAGCGTTCGAGATCAACCATGTGCTGCGCGAGAAAAACCGCGAAGCCGACTGGCTGGCCAATCGCGCAATGGACTTGGGCACGAAGGCGCAGGCTGAAACTGACGCGCAGAAACCCGCGCCCATTGCGGCGGCGACTGTGAACGAAGTGAGCGGAATCGTGCGCAGTGGAGTCGTCGAGTTTCTCGGCCCAAGACTTCCGGAAGGTACTCCGGTCACCATTCGCGTGGCCAAACTGTAATCTACGCAGCCGGCTGGGATTACGAGCGTGCTATCGCCGCGTCCAGTGCTTCCCCCAATTCAGGATGTTGGAAACCATAGCGGTTCGCGGTTAGCTTCGCTGGCTGTACGCGGGTTGAAGCGAGCAGCAGCGACTCTCCCATTTCGCCGAATAAAGTGCGCACGACAAATGCGGGCAGCGGGAAAATTGCCGGGCGGTGCAGAGTGTGGGCGAGGGCTTGCACGAATTCCGAGTTGCGGACAGGCTGTGGTGCGACGACATTCACCGGGCCGTGCAGGCTTTGGGCCGTCAGCGAAAAAAGAAATACGCCAACCACATCATCGAGCGCGACCCAGCTCATGTACTGTAGGCCATCGCCAATCTTTCCACCGAGACCGAGTCGGAACGCAGGCAGCATCGCGTGGAGTGCTCCGCCATGCTTCGTCAGCACCACACCGATGCGAAGGTTCACGACTCGAATGCCAGCCTCGACGGCGGGATAGGCCGCGCTCTCCCATTCCTGACAAACTTCGGCCAGAAATCCAGACCCGGGAGCGCTCTGCTCGGTGAGCACTTCATCGCCGCGATTTCCGTAGTAGCCGATCGCCGATGCAGCGATGAAAATTCGCGGCCTGCCGGTCGAGCGAAATGATTCGGCCGCTGCGGTGGCCAGCGAGCGCGTGCCGTCGACGCGACTGGCGCGTACCTCGCGTTTGAAGCGCTCTGTCCATAAGCCGGAGATGCTTTTGCCGGCAAGGTGAATGATTACATCAAAGCCGTTCAGCTTTTGCGAATCGAGTGGACGCTCGGGGTCCCATTGCACTTCGTTTTCTGCGGGGCTTCGGCGCACCAGCGCGAAAGACGGATGGCCGGCGCCCGCGAGCGCTGGTCGGATTGCGCTTCCGAGCAGACCTGAGGCGCCGCTGATGAGAATTCGCATGCGATGGTCCTCGCAGTTCGATGCGCTCGGGCTCACGCCCTCGCGAATCGTGTCGCCGGTTAACACCGGCTCTGGAGCTAAATAGGCAGCCTACCCAGCGCTGAAAGCGCTGGGCTAAGATCTGGCGTCCCTGCCGGGACTCAGACTAGCTTCCCACTTCACCCACCACTCCGCCTTCGGCTGCGTGGTGGGCTAGACTATTTCGCGCCTCCGGGGCTCTTATCTTGAGCGACCCATGCCACAATCGAGACTTGAAGTAAGTACTCATACGCGCGGTTCGAAACGAAGTGACTGCCGGTGACCCGCGCCAACGGTCCAGTCACTTTCTCGTATAATCGGTCATGGCGACTTTCCGCCAGCAAATCGCGACCAATGTCCTCACCGTTACCAAGTTTCGCGACTTGCTACGCAAAATCCGCAGTTACCGCCCCAACGACGATCTTACGCTGGTCAAGAAAGCCTACGATTACTCGCTCCGTCATCATCAGGGCCAGACTCGCGCCTCGGGCGAACCGTATCTGGTGCACCCCCTCGAGGTTGCGGCGGTGCTGGCCGACATGCGCCTCGACACCACGGCCATCGCCGCCGGCCTGCTGCACGACGCGGTGGAAGACACGTCGGTCACGGTAGACGATATCCGCACCGAATTTGGCGAACAGGTAGCGCACATCGTCGAGGGCGTCACCAAGATCAGCAAAATCGAGTTCGCGTCACGCGAGGAAGCGCAAGCAGAAAGCGTCCGCAAAATGGTGCTGGCCATGGTGGACGATATCCGGGTGGTCATGATCAAGCTCGCCGACCGCCTGCACAACATGCGCACGCTGGAACACCTGAAGCCGGAACGGCAAGTGAAGATTGCGAGAGAGACGCAGGAAATCTATGCCCCCATTGCGCACCGTCTGGGCATGGGGAAAATTCGCGGAGAACTCGAAGATCTGGCGTTCCAGTACGTCGATCCCATCGCGTACAACCAGGTCAAGGAAGCTATCGAATCGCGCCGCAAAGAGGGCGAGGCATTCCTGGCGCAGATCCAGGCGGTCATCGAGCAGAAGCTGCGCGAGAACAACATCGAGGCCAAGGTCGAAGCGCGCATGAAGCGCATTTACAGCATGTGGCAGAAGCTGCAGCGCCAGCACATTTCGGTGGAGCAGATTTACGACATGATGGCGCTGCGCATCATCACCCAGTCGGTGAATGATTGCTACGCTGTGCTGGGCCTGATTCATAACCAGTGGCGGCCGGTGCCGGGTCGCATCAAGGACATGATCGCCATGCCGCGGCCCAACCTCTACCAATCGCTGCATACCACCGTCATCGCGGAGAATGGTCACGCCTTCGAAGTGCAGATCCGCACGGAAGAGATGCACAAGATGGCGGAGGAAGGCATCGCGGCGCACTGGAAATATAAAGACGGACCGATTTCCGCAGTCGATGAGAAACGCCTGGCGTGGCTACGGCAAGTGGTGGAGTGGCAGCGCGAAGTTCCTGATCCGAACGAGTTCCTTTCTACACTCAAGATCGATCTGTATCCAGAAGAGGTTTACACGTTCTCGCCGAAGGGCAAGATCGTGATTCTTCCGCGCGACGCCACGCCGATTGATTTCGCCTACACGATTCACTCGCAGGTGGGCGATTCGTGCATCGGCGCCAAGGTGAACGGAAGGATTGTGCAACTGAAGTACAAGTTGCGCTCGGGTGACATCGTTGAAATTCTGACGCAGCCCGGGCATCAGCCGAGTCGCGATTGGCTCGGTTTTGTGAAGTCGTCGCGAGCGCGCCAGAAGATCAAGCATTGGCTGAAGATCCACCAGCGCGAGCGCGCCATTGAAATAGGCCGCAAGCTGATCGAGAAGGAAGCCCGCAAGTATCGGATCTCGCTGAAGGAAATCAGCGAGGCGGAGCTGACGAAGGTCGCGACCGAGAACGGACTCGGGCGTCCTGACGATCTGTTAGCCGGCATCGGTTATGGCAAGTTTTCCGCGCGCTCAATATTGGCGCGTCTGGCGCCCACCAGCGGAGCCAGTGCGGTGCACGCCCCTGAAACGGAAGATCAGCCCACCGGATTCACCAGCGTGGTGCGGCGAGTCTTCGGCGGCGACACCGCGGCGATCAAGGTCAAAGGGAACGACGACGTGCTGGTGTATCGCGCGCGATGTTGTAACCCGATTCGCGGTGAGGAAATTGTGGGCTATGTAACTCGCGGCAAGGGCGTAGCGGTCCACTCAAAAAATTGCACGAATGTCGAGAACCTGATGTACGAACCGGAGCGCCGCATTGCGGTGGAGTGGGGCAAGGATGGCAGCATCGGTACTGCTCCGGTGTGGGAAACCGGATTCCCTATCAAACTGGTTGTGCTCTGCGACAACCGGCCCGGCATGCTGAAGCAGATTACGGCCGTGATCAGCGATGCCAACACCAACATCCGCAACATCGAAGCCAAGACCGCCGAAACTCACGCCACCGTCGATATCATTGTGGACATTGCCGACGTCAAGCACCTGGAGCGCATCATCAGCGGCGTGCGCAAGATCCCCGGCGTCCGCGATGTGCAGCGCGTCCAGAAGGTCTAGCTCTTCCGCTGGTTGAAACCCCATTGCGTGCTGTTGAGGGCAGCTCAAATCGCATTTTGTCCTGTTCCCCTTGACGGTTGACAAGAGCCGGTCTATCGTCTTGTCAACTGTTGACAGGAGATGAAATGGGGAAACCGACGGACCTGGTGCAGGGCACGCTTGATCTCTTGATCCTGAAGACGCTCGACCTGCAGCCCATGCATGGTTGGGGAATCGCACAGCGTATCCGGCAGATTTCCAACGAAGTGCTGCAGGTGAATCAGGGTGCGCTGTATCCTGCGCTGCACCGGTTGGAGCAGCAAGGCTGGATTCGCGCCAAATGGGGCGACTCTGACAACAATCGGCGCGCGAAGTATTATTCGCTCACCCGCGACGGGGCCAAGTATCTGCGAGAACAGAAAGCCCAGTGGAACCGTCTGTCGGTCGCCATCGCCTCGGTGCTGGAAACGGCCTAGCAGGACAAGACGCATGCGTTGGTACGACAAACTCCGATTGCGATTGCGTTCGTTGTTTCGTAAGCAGGACGCCGAGCGCGAACTCGATGATGAGATCGAATCGCATCTGCAGTATCAGATCGACGAGAACATCGCGAACGGTGTGCCGCCGGACGAAGCCCGCTACGCCGCTCTGCGTTCTTTGGGTGGCGCGACCCAGATCAAGGAGGAGTGTCGCGAGATGCGCAGGGTGAATTTCTTCGACAATGTCGGCCAAGACCTGCGATTCGGCCTCCGCATGTTGTGGCGCAATCCTGGCTTCTCAGCGATGGCAGTTCTTTGTCTCACACTCGGCATCGGCGCTAACGCCGCGGTGTTCAGCTGGATCGAGGGCTTGCTGTTGCGTCCTTTTCCAGCAGTAGCACGTCAGGACAGGCTCGTAGTGGTTGCCGGAACCGCTCGCGCGGCGGGAGACAAAGGATCGGGTGGCTCTGAACTGACTGACGTCTCGTGGCCTGACTTTCTCGATTTTCGCGCGAACTGCACCCAGTTCGATTCCTTTATCGCCGACAAGATCATGGGGACGACCATCAGCATCGGTGATCGCGCTGAGCGCGTGGTCGGCAGCATCGTCTCGGCCAACTACTTTGACGCCCTCGGAATCCATCCCCTTCTCGGACGCGGATTCGAACCGCAGGATGAAACCGGACGCAACTCTCATCCCGTAACCGTGATCAGCTACTGGATTTGGAAAGAGCGCTTTCATGGCGACCCGAACATCGTCGGCAAAACGCAGATGCTCAACGGTGTGCAACACACCATCATCGGAGTTGCGCCGGAGGGCTTTTACGGAACATTCGTCGGCTGGCCAATTCAATTCTGGGTGCCGGTATCGATGCAGGAAGTTTTCGAGCCGGGTGGATATAAGCTCGAAGATCGCAGCGAGCGCTGGATCGAAGGCTTCGCGCGCCTCAAAGACGGCGTGACCATCGAGCAAGCGCAGGAAGAAATTTCGACCGTTGCGAAACGGTTGGAGACGCAGTATCCCGACACTAATCGGGGCCACGACATCAAGCTGATGCCGCTGTGGCAGGCCCCGTTCAATGGGGCGGCAGCGATGCTGCCGACTCTGGAAATCACGCTTGCCGTCGCGTTCGTTGTGCTTCTCATTGCCTGTTCGAACGTCAGCAACCTGCTTATGGTGCGTGCGTTCGCGCGGCAGCACGAGATGACCATCCGCCTCGCGGTGGGGGCACGCCACGGACGCTTGCTGCAGCAACTCCTAACCGAGGGCTTGATCTTGTCGTCCATCGCCGTCATCGGCGGGCTGGCGGTGACCTACTGGTGCCGCAATTTGCTGGTCGTTTTCTTTCCCGCTCCGGCCGGCATGGTGGCGAACCTGAAGGGCGAAATTGATTGGCGCGTGCTCGCGTTCAGCGCGTTCGTCTGCCTGACTTCCACGCTGATGTTCGCGCTCGTTCCCGCCATCCAGGCCGGCAAGGTCGATATCGCCGGATCCCTAAAGTCGGAATCGGGTTCGGTGTTTGGGGCGCGCGGAAAGTCGCGCATCCGGTCGATGCTGGTCGTGATTCAGGTGTCGCTGTGTTTCGTGCTGGTGGTTTCAGCGGTGCTACTGATTCAAAGCATGCAGCGGATTCGGACCTCCGACCCGGGTTTCCTGACAGAATCGCTGCTGACCACGGGAGTCGATCTGGTCGCCGCGGGATACGACGCTCCGCGCGCGCGGGACTTCCAGACCCGTCTGCTCGATCGTGTGCGCGGACTCGCTGGCGTCGACTCGGCCTCTCTGGCGCGGGTCAGGCCGTTCAGCTATTCCTCGTATTCGTCGGACCCGATCGGCATCGACGGCTATACGCCCGCGCCCGACGAACAACCCTCGGCGGACTACAACCAGGTCAGCCCCGACTATTTCCGCACCATGGGTATTCCGCTGTTATCAGGACGCGACTTCACCGACACAGATGACGAGACCGCTCCTCCCGTGGCCATCGTGAACGAAAAGATGGTCACGCAGTACTGGCGCGGCGAAGATCCGGTGGGCAAACGGATCAAGGTCAAAGACAAATGGCTGCGCGTGGTTGGAGTGGCCAAACTGGCCAAGTACGGAAGCTTCGGCGAAGCTCCGAAGCCTTTTTTCTACGTTCCGCTGCGCCAGGATTTTTCCAGTCGCGCCAACCTGAATATCCGGACATCGCACGACCCGGCAGCGATGGCGGCCGATCTTACCCGCATCATTCACGAACTCGATGCCAACCTCGCGCCATCAGAAGTCATCACCATGCGGCAGCACATCGACCGTAGTGCATTGCGGTCGCAGCAAATCGCGGTAGCGTTGCTCAGTATCTTCGGAGGACTGGCGCTGCTGTTGGCTGCCGTCGGTCTCTACGGCGTCATGTCGTATTCGGTCTCGCAGAGCACGCGCGAGTTGGGATTACGCATGGCACTGGGCGCGCGTCCCGCTCACCTGATACGGCTGGTGCTCTCGCATGGACTCTTGCTGACGGCGATCGGTGTAATCGTGGGGGCTGGCGCGGCGCTGCTCCTGACCCGCCTATTCGCGACGCTGCTCTACAAAGTGAGCCCACGCGATCCTCTGGCGTTCGGGCTGGCCTTGGTGGTAGTGACCTCAGCGTCATTCGCCGCCTGCTTCGTTCCCGCGTGGCGCGCGACGCGCACCAATCCGGTGAGAGCGCTGCGCGACTAGCCGTGCGTAGAAGGCGTAGGTGGGCTTGGGTGATAGCAATATAGGGATTCTCTTGATAACCTAAATACGTGAAACTTACCGCAATTTTCGAGCCTGCCCGTGAAGGTGGATACGCCTGCTTCGTCGAGGAGATTCCAGGTGCAATTTCCCAAGGCGAAACTCTGGAGGAAGCAAAGGCGAACCTGCTCGACGCACTGAAGTTGGTCTTGGACGCCCAACGACGTCTCGCCGAGGAGAACCTTGCGCCGGGAGCGCTGCGCGAGCCCATTGAGCTTGTTGAAGCGTGAAGCTTACCGATCTTGAGCGCCACCTAAAAAACCAAGGCTGCTTGTTATACCGAGAGGGTGGTTCTATGCGATCTGGCTCAATCCCAAAGCCCGAAAAATCGCCAGCGTTCCCCGTCATCGGGAAATCAAGACAGGTACCGTTCGCGCGATCTGCAGACAGCTAGAAGTTCCTGAGCCGTGATCTCTGTCGGCCAGAAGATGGCTTGCTGGCACACTTTCCCGACGAATGGGGCAGCCAACTTTCTCACGTGGGACCTATTCCTTCGCCGCCTCCTTCACGTACGCCAGCACTTCTTCCGCATGGCCTTTTGGCGTGACCGGCGAGAAGACATGCTCGATATTGCCGTCGGGCCCAATGAGGAACGTGCTGCGTACGATGCCCATCACCTTCTTGCCGTACATGTTCTTTTCTTTCAGAACGTCGAACTTCTTGGCGACTTCTTTTTTGTCATCGGCAAGTAAGGTGTACGGCAGGCTGTATTTTTCTTTAAACTTCAATTGGGCCTTGGGAGTGTCGGGCGAAATGCCCAGAATGACCAGACCGGCCTTCTGCAGTTTCTTGTATGCGTCACGAAACTCGGACGCCTCCAAGGTTCAGCCGGGCGTGTCGGCTTTGGGATAGAAGAAAAGTACTACGGTCTTGCCTCGGAACTGTTGCAGGGAAATGGGGTTTCCGTTTTCGTCAGGCAGAGTAAACTCGGGAGCTTTTTTGTTAGTTTCCATACCGTCCTATCTATACCGCAAATTCGCGCGCGGTGCTATCGCCACGTTGATGGCGATTCTCCTGTCGCTCACATTTGCGGCGGCGCAGATGCACACCCGCGACCGGCAGACGCCCGACACCGTTCCGACCGTCGCAGCCAAGAAGACTAAGCGTGGCCCGCGCGCTATCGCCGTCGTCGAGTTTCTGCCGAATGGGTCGACGCGACTCGTGCCCATCGCTCTCTGGGTCGAGGGCAAGTATTACGATGCCAGCGAGTATGGCGCGAATCCCGCGCCCATGGCGCTGGAGCCTGAGACGGTGTACGAGGCCCAGAGTTTCGGCGAGGCAACAGGAACCTTTACGGTGACGTCACCCGAGCAGGTCAACGGCAATTGGGTGGCAGATGGAAACTGGCAACCGGAATTGCCGATGGATGTTCAGTTGAGGAAAAAAGCTGCTAAGGACGCCGCAGCGCGGGCCAACAATCCGCCGAGTGCGGTCGTGATGACAGGCGACGCCGACAGTGGAAAGCCTGTGCTGAAGCGTGCGCCGGGTTCGTCGGGCGACTCGCCGAGCAGCGGTCAAGCCGCGCCGGCGAGCACGACTTCCGGTAATTCGGGTAGCAGTTCTGGCACTTCGAACAATTCAGACCGGCCGACGCTGAAGCGGCCGGCGAGCGATTCGAGTTCCAAGCCCACACTTGGCTCGACGGACGATTCGTCGGGCGGCGGGACGACGACAACCACCGCACAAACTCAGCCGCAGGTGGACCAGGATTCCGACCGGCCGACCTTGAAGCGGCCTGCCTCCGCCACCGCACAGCCTTCGCAGGGAGGAAGTGGTGACACCGGATCCGCTTCTGTTGCCTCTTCCGCCGCAGCCTCGGACGACGGTGATCCGAATCGTCCAGTGTTAAGCCGAACCAAAGTCGCGAAGCCGGCTACAACTTCGACCAGCGATTCTTCTTCCGCCAAGAGCGATGGGCCGTTTGCCGCCTCAGCGAAAGGCGCGCACGCCTATCCTGCGATCTCTGATGCCGGAGACTATGAATCGCGCTCGCTAATCTACTCCATGTCGTCGGGCGAACGGCAAGTGCAGGAGCAACAGATGCTCAAGCTGGCGATGGATGAAATTCGCGCGTTCGCTGCTAAACACAATGGCCCGGCGATTCCCAAGACAGCAACCATTACTGATTATGACGTGCGGGCCTTCGACCTCGAATACAGCAGCTCGCCGACCATGGTGCTGTCGGCGAAGCTTCCCATCGCTCCGGCGAAAGGACAGCCGGTCGCGAATTTCACCTACTTCGCGACCATCGTTGCACGCGTCGATATCAACGACCAGGCCAAGAAAATTTTTTCGATGGTGAGCGACAGCCACCATCTGGATGCCTATCCCCGCATGGAACTCATCGACGCGATCGACGCCGATGCCAATGGGCGCGGCGACCTGTTGTTCCGGCAGTATTCCGACGTGGGCATCAGCTACGGGCTCTATCGGGTTTCGCCCTACCAGATCGACAAGATTTTCGAGGGCGGATCATCACTCTGAGCGCCCATCCTCCTGGAGTTTCGCTGTCGTCTCAGCGTGAGCAAAGCGGCTTCCATTTACAATCTCATTGCGTCATGCGAATTGTTTCGATCGCTGCACTGTTCCTGATGCTCGCGTCGTGTCTGGCCGCGCAGAATTATCCGACGGCAGGCGCTCCCCCTGCTCCGGCCCCATCGGCGTCGGCCTCCAACTGGCCTACCGCGCAATATGCTGGCACCGCCGCCAAGGATCCTGGCGTCCAGAAGGCCAAGCAGATTCTCGACAGCATGATCCGCGCTCTGGGCGGCGACGCCTATCTGAACATGCGCGAAATCTCGATGGAAGGCCGCAGTTATGCGTTCTATCACGGCAAGCCCAGCGGCTTGGGAGTAGTGTTCTGGCGGTTCTGGCAGGCCCCAGATAAAGACCGCTACGAACTGACCAAGCAGCGCGACGTTATCGACCTCTATGTCGGCGATAAGGGTTACGAAACCACGTACAAAGGCACGGTCACGATCGATCCCAAACAATTGACCGACTACCTGCGGCGGCGCGAACACTCGCTGGAGTGGGTGATCCGCAACTGGCTGCCCGCGAACGGTTCCATGATTCTGTACGACGGTACCGCCATTGTGGAGCAGGACCTGGCCGACAAGGTCACCATCCTGACCTCGTCGAACGATAGCGTGACGATCGCCGTCGATCCGCGAACGCATTTGCCGGTGCGGAAGACTTACTCGTATCGCGATCCGATCGATCGGCAATTCGATGAAGAGGCGGAGATCTACAGCAATTACAAAACAGTGCAGGGGATTGCTACTCCTTACAGCACGGTGCGCATGGACAACGGTGACATGAGCAACCAACGCTTTATCAATAGCGTGAGTTACAACAACGGGCTCGATGCGTCGATGTTCGAGCCCAAGGGCCTGCTGTACAGCCAGCCGAAAGCCACGGTGGCCAAGCCGCAGTAGGCTGTTTTGGCGATCGTCAGCGCGCCATAAAGCTCGCAGAATCAGCAGGTTGAAGTAGCGTAATTTCTTCCCGAGTACGCAAGCGAGTGCATACTTCGCCACCCATTGTTGCAGAAATACAACAGTCGCAAAATGCGCTCGGCCTGTAAGCTATTGACTTACCGCGCCTTTAAACATCCGACTTGCTATTTGAACGCACAATTCGAACTCCTGTCGAATGTAGTGGAGTCGGACTCCACAGTGGAGCTTCCGTAAAGCTACGCATCCTGCCCGCACCAGCGGGATCGGGAATAGTATTTCGCCGCGTTGATCTTGATGGCTACGAGGTCGAAGCGAGTTGTAAAAACGTTGCGAAAGTCAGCTACGCGACCAGTTTGATGAAGCAGGGCGTACTGATTTCGACCACCGAACATCTGCTTTCGGCCTTTATCGGCATGGGCGTGGACAACGCTGTGGTCGAGCTCGACAACCTGGAGCTTCCTATCCTCGATGGCAGCGCTCTGCCGTTTGTTGAGATGATCACACGTGCGGGACTGCGGCAGCAGCGGCGCAAGCGCACCTACCTCAAAATTCTTCGGCCCTACGAGATGCGCGAGGGCGAGAAGTTTATCGCGGTGTATCCGGCGGACCGTTACTCGGTGAGTTATGCCATCGATTTCCCGCATCCGCTGATTGGCAGCGAAGTGCTGAAGGTGGAGCTCAGCAATGGCAGTTACGTGCACGAGCTTGCGTCGGCGCGGACATTTGGATTCCTCGAGCAGCAACGGGCGATGTTGAACATGGGACTGATTCGCGGCGCCACCCGCGATAGTTGCATCGTGCTGACGACCGACGGAATCGATAACCCTCCGCTGCGCTATGAAGACGAATTTGTGCGGCACAAGATCCTCGACCTCATCGGCGATTTGGCGCTGTTCGGCAAACGCATTCTGGGATACGTGAAAGCCGACCGCGCCGGGCATGCGATGCATACCGCGATCGTCTCGCGCATCCTGCGCGACCAGACCTATTGGGAAGAAGTAACCCTCGACGAAGCTACCGCCGCCCAATACCCCGAAGAACACCTCGCCATCGCGGACTAGGAAGTCAGCCGCGGATTTTCACGGATTGGCGCGGATAACCATTAGGCACGAGGCGGCCATCGCCGCCGCGATACCATACCTCAGTGAAGAAAATTGTGTATCTGTCTCTGGGGTCGAATCTGGGAGACCGCCAAGCCAACCTGCGCAACGCGACAGGCCGACTCCTGGAGTTGGGCGATGTGCTGGAAGTCTCGTCTCTCTTCGAAACTGAACCGGTCGAGGTGACCGACCAGCCATGGTTTTTGAACTGCGCGGTTGCGGTGCGGACCGAGCTGATTCCGCGTGAGTTCCTGGTGGGGATCCTGGAGATTGAGCGTTCGATGGGGCGACAGAGAACGCAACCCAAGGGGCCGCGGATTATCGACATCGACATACTCTTGTTCGGGCCGGCCCACATCAAGACGCCAACGCTGACGGTGCCGCATCCGGCGATGGCCGAGCGGAGGTTCGTGCTCGAGCCGCTGGCGGAGATCGCGCCCGACGTGAAAGTGCCGTTGCTCAAAAAGACGGTGCGCGAGTTGCTGGACTCCCTTCCCAAGAACGGGCCGAAGGTCAAGAAGATTCCTCGGACCTGATCAAAGGCAGCGCACGATGAGAATGGTCTGATCGTCCAACTGTGGTCCGAAGGCGCGCACAGCTTCCAGAAGTCGTGCGGCCAACTTTGGCAGCGAATGGTTGGCGTTCGCCGCTATCACGTTTTTCAACCGATCGGTGCCGAACTCATTTTTCAGCTTGTCGCTCACTTCAAGAATTCCGTCGGTCGCAACCACGAGCAAGTCGCCGGGACGTACCTCAAGGCTGTGTCCTTCAAACTCTGAAACCGGCAGCAGCCCGAGGGGAAACTGCGGTTCTTCATACTGCGAAACGGGCTGACCGTCAGCCTGCCAGTGCAGCAGCGGCGGACTCGCGGCCAAAGCGTAAAACACCGAGCCGTCAACTCCCAGTCGCAGGCCGGTGAAGGTCGCGTACATGTGCGGCTCCTTCACCTGGGGAAGCACCCGGTTGAGGCGGGCCAGCAATATCGGCAGGGTGCGGCCCGGCTCATGCGCTGCATCGTCTTCCAGTGCGGTGCGAGTCGCGGTCTTCAGCATTCCCATCAGGATACCGGCGGGAAGCCCGTGTCCGGCGATGTCTGCCACGTAGGCGATCGCATCACCGTTCGGCAACGAAACCACATCGACGAGATCGCCACCCACCTTGTCGCTGGGTTGCGAAGCTCCGTAAATTTCAAACCGTGGGTTTCGGGCTTCCACTGGAGGAACCAGGGTTTCCTGAATCTTGTGCGCGAGCTCCAATTCGGTTCGAATGCGCAGCGACTCTTTGCCCTCCCGGCGGATAAACATAATGAAAAAGATGTAAGAAAGGGCTACGACCGACATGATGGCAGTACCGGCGAAGCGAATTCCCGCTTCCAAGGGCACCGGCTGCAGGTCGAAAGCGTGCACCATCAAGTCGACTAGTGCAGTGTTGATACGTCCGCTAAGAAACTGGAGAATGATGAGAAGGAGCAGGTAAAGGCGCGACAGTCGCGAGAATACGATGACCCACAGGGATGCATTCAGCCCACAGTAAATCGCTATCGCCAGCACGGCCGCAAACGGCAGCGCGCCCTTGTACAACAGGTCGACATAGAACCCGATCACCGAAAACAGGAAGAAAACCGCGGTTATCAGTACCGACAAGCGCCCGATGGGTACCGATCGAAAGTAAGCGTGCGGAGCCACGGGCCGCAGCCACCACGGCTTATCGTTTGCTGCCATCGTCACCACCGTTGACAGCCTAACCCGTAAACGGAATTCTTGCTTCGATTCGTCCTAGATGCGCTGCAGGTCACACACCGTGCGTTCGCCTTCGACGTTACCGGTGTTGAGCGTGGACTTGGGCTCGAGCAGCATGATGTGCGTCTCTTCTTCCGCAGAGGGGCAGTGCTCGACGCCATGAGGCATGATGATGAATTCGCCGGGGTTGATTATGATCTCGTGTTCGACGCCGTTCTCGCGGACCGTCATCTTCAGCGCGCCTTTGACTACAAAGAAAAGCTCGTCTTCGACATCGTGATGGTGCCAGACGAACGGGCCCTGTAATTTGACCAGCTTAACGTAGAAGTCGTTCAGCTCGCCGATGATCTTGGGGCTGTATTGATCGGTGAAGAGCGAGAATTTGTGGGCGAGGTTGATTTTGTCCATGGTTGTGCCTCGGCAAATATCGTAGAACAGATTTCGTCGGGGCAGGGCGCTCGGTCTCACGCCCTCGCGGAAGAGTGCCGTCCCGCAAGCGGGACTCGGGAATATATTAACGGTCCTACCCAGTGCTGAAGCACTGGGCTTAGATATGCCGTCCCTCCGGGACTAATTTCTTACTGCACCAGCATTCCCGTCTCGCCGTTGCCGTTGCCATTTCCGTTGGTCTCTTCCGGCGGAATGACGGACGCAGCGGCCACGCGGTCGCCCTCTTCCAGATGCAACAGGCGCACGCCCTGGGTGGAGCGTCCGGCTTCGCGAATGTTCTTGGTGTCGATGCGAATGATCTTGCCGAACTGGCTGATGACCATCAGCTCAGACTTCTCGTTCACCAGCATGATCGACACCACCTTGCCGTTGCGGGAGGTGGTCTTGACGTTGATGACGCCCTTGCCGCCGCGAGTTTGCAGGCGATATTCGTCCACGTCAGTGCGTTTGCCGTAACCCTGTTCGGTCACCGACAGGATGAGGTTCGACTCGTCCTCGCCGTCTTTGCCGTCTTTCACCTTCTTGCGGACTTTGGGAGTGATGGCCATGCCGACCACATAGTCGCCGCGCGCCATGTCCATACCGCGGACGCCGTAGGCGGGGCGTCCCATGGGGCGGACATCGGCTTCGTCGAAGCGAATGGCCTGACCTTCGTGGCTCGCGATGAAAACAATCTGGTTGCCGTCGGTGCAGTTGGCCGCGACCAGCTCGTCTTCTTTGTCGATGCCGATGGCGATGATGCCGCGCGACATGACGTTGCTGAAGTCTTTCAGCGGCGTTTTCTTGACCGTGCCGCTGCGGGTGGCGAAGAAGACGAACTTGCCTTCTTCCTCGAGATCGCGCACGGTCAGCAGCGCCCGGACGTTCTCGCCCGGCTGCAACGCGACTAGGCTGGCGATGGCTTTGCCTTTGCCGGCGGCGCTGATCTCGGGAATTTCGTACACCTTGAGCCAGTACACGCGTCCGGTATTGGTGAACACCAGCATGTAATCGTGGGTGGAGGCGACGAACATCTTCTCGACAAAATCTTCTTCGCGAGTGCTCATGCCCTTGCGGCCGGTGCCTCCGCGACGTTGTTGGCGATAGGTCGAAATCGGAGTGCGCTTCAAATAGCCGGAGTGGCTGACCGTGACCGCAACCTGTTCGTCGGCGATCAGGTCTTCGAGCCCAAGCTCGACGGCCTCGTCTTGAATGATGGTGCGGCGAGCGTCGCCGTAGTTCTTCTTGATTTCTTCGAGCTCTTTGACAATGACGTTGCGTAGTTTCTTCTCAGAACCGAGGATGGATTCGTAGTCGGTTATGCGCTCGCGAACTTCGCCCAACTCCTTGAGGATTTCGTCGATAGAGAGTCGAGTCAGGCGGTGCAATTGCAGTTCGAGGATCGCGTCGGCCTGCGTGGCGTCGAAGGGGCGGGTCAGCGTCGCGGGCGTAACGCCTCTCAGTGAGACGGGCTTGCCTGCGCCGGCTTTTCCTTCGGTGACGCTGATTGTCTTGCCGGAGAAGTACTCGACCAGGTTGGTGCGGGCGTCGGCACGGTTCTCGCTGCCACGAATGATGCGGATGACGTCGTCCACGCGATCGAGCGCAGCCTGGTAGCCCTCGAGGATGTGCTCGCGGTCGCGCGCCTTCTGCAGCAGGAATGCCGTTCGGCGCCGCACCACGTCGATGCGGTGATCGATGAAGTGCTGAATGGCCTGCACCAGGCCCATCTCTTTGGGCTGGTTGTTGACCACCGCGAGGAAGATCATGCTGAAGCTCTCTTGCATCGAAGTGTGCTTGAAGAGCTGGTTGAGCACGATTTGCGGCTCGCATCCGCGTTTGAGCTCGATGACGATGCGCATGCCGTCGCGGTCGCTTTCGTCGCGGATGTCGCTGATCTCGTCGATGACCTTGTTGTTCACCAGTTCGGCGATGCGTTCGATGAGGCGAGCCTTGTTTACCTGGTAGGGGATCTCGGTGACGATGATCGCGTCTTTGTCTTTGGTGACGTGCTCGATGGCGGCCTTGGCGCGCATGATGAAGCGACCGCGGCCGGTGCGATAAGCCTCGGCGATTCCGGCGCGTCCGGAAATATATCCGCCGGTCGGGAAGTCGGGGCCTTGTACGAACTGCAGTAAGTCAGCGAGCGTGGACTGGGGCTTGTTCACCAGCGTGATGCAGGCATCGACGATCTCAGTAAGATTGTGCGGAGGAATGTTGGTGGCCATGCCGACCGCGATTCCGTTGGATCCGTTGACCAGCAGGTTGGGGAAGCGCGCCGGCAGGACGTCGGGCTCGCGCTCGCTTTCATCGTAGTTGGGATGGAAGTCGACGGTGTCCTGATCCAATTCGTCGAGCAGCGCTGTTGCCACTTCGGCAAGCTTGGCTTCGGTGTAACGGTCGGCCGCGGGCGGGTCGCCGTCGACGGAACCGAAGTTGCCCTGGCCGAAGATCAGCGGGTAGCGCATGCTCCAGGTCTGCGCCAGGCGCACCAGAGCGTCATACACGGCGAGGTTGCCGTGAGGATGGTACTTGCCCATCACGTCGCCGACGATTCTGGCGCACTTGCGAGTAGCCTTGTTAGGCGCCAGTCCCATCTGGTCCATGGTGTAGAGAATGCGGCGATGCACGGGCTTCAAGCCGTCGCGAACATCGGGAAGAGCGCGGCCGATGATGACCGACATCGAATAGTCGAGATACGAACGGCGCATCTCCTCTTCAATGTTGATGGGCCGAATGTCGCCGCCTCGGGTGGGATCGAGAGGGAGCTGCTGGTTGGGATCGTCAGCCATGAATTAGCAATCAGCTGTCAGCTTTTCGCTTTCAGCTTTCCTTCCTGTTGCTGCGCTCGTGACGCGGCGGAGGTTCGAAACTCGGTCGACCGTGCTTTCGCGGGAACGAATCGCCAGCGACGCTAAACGCTTGAATATCGGGGAAAAATGCGGTCGAAGAGCACTCTTCAGTATAGCATTGTTTCGCACCCGTCGATGATAGGTAAGTGGTTATCTGTCAGTATCTTGCATGGTTCTAGAAGGGGTCGAAACCGAGGTAGTGAAAAGCTAGTTTTTCGTTTGCAGGACTACACCAGTGGAGGATGATGGCTGCCAGAGATTTTGTGGGTTGAGCTCAGCCTTGTTTGCTTTGGGAAGTTGAAATTCCACGCCGTGATCGTCATTCAGCTTGATTGTGGCGGTGACGTCGAGATCACTCAGCGCAATCTTCTGGGTGCGGCTGTCGAAGATGTACACCGTCTGCCCCATGATGGCGTAGTTGTTCACCTGCTGCTGATGTCCATCGCGGAACACGAGTAAGGTTGGCTCGACGGGGGCGGCATCGGCCGGAACCGGCAGCGGCAGCGCGGCGCGTGCGAAATCATCGTCGTTCGCCGCTCCATCGCTACGCCGGGTTGGCGGCAGATCGACAACGACGTGCAGTGTCTGCTCTGCCGGAGGTCCGGAGTAAACGTACGGGCCGCCGCCCGAATCGTAGCCGGATGAATCATCGAAGATCGGGTAATAATACGGGGCAACATACGCGCTGCCGTAGCCGTAGGATCCGTACCCGTTCCTGCGTCCGCGGCCATAGGCGGGACGGTTCGGGTAAATCCCATACGGCGGCGGCGTTGGTCCAGGTCGATAGCCAATTCCGTACGGCCCGAGCGAGGTCACGCTGGGCATGATGTTGGGCAGGAACGGTGGAACGTGAAACTGGATGGAGGTGACGGAAGGCGGTACACCATGCACCTGCGCAAGCGCAGGGGAGGCGGTCAAACAAGCGAACAGTGCTGCAGTGAGGATCGCCAGCGGAATTCTGCTGCCAACAATGCGCCGTGATTGCACCGCGACTGACATGACGCCTACCAATGTCAACCCATAGGATGCGGCAAAGTTGTCAATGACTCACAGAGTGCGAGAGTTGCAACAAGCCGCCGATATCCAACACTGCATTGGCAATTAATACGCCGACGATTATCGCATTGGCAAATACCGCGTACTTGGTTTCCAGCAGGTCGGCGGAAATGCCGGCCATGAAGAGCATGAAGAACGGCATGGCGATGAACAGAAACGCTTCGCCGACAAAGTGCTGCATGGTAAGGCCCACCACGACGAGCAGGATCGCGGTAATGAGCGGCGCGGTGTTGCCAAAGTAGCGCGGGCGGCGCCAGACCGCGAACACTACAAGTGACAAGACCAACAGGATGATCGTCCCTAGGCCATTTTGCAGGAAGAAAAGACCCAGCAGTGAATAAACCGACTTGGCAGAAATGTCGGCGGGGGAGAACTCGATCCAGTTGGCATCGCGCAGGACCGCGGCGAACACCACGGGGCGGAAACTGGCGAGGGCCCAGAGAAGCGCGAGTCCGACGACGCAGGCCGCACCGAAAATGGACAGCGCCGACATGGGACGCACATGGCCAACCCACAACATAAAACCCAGGGTCGGGAGCAGGACAATCCACAACGACCATTGCGAACCGACACAGAGCGCGATGGCGATGCCCATCAGCGCGATGCGCTTCCAGTTCCAGAACACGACGTCGCGCGGAGCGTAAAGCGTGTGAGCGGCGGCAATGCCGGTGAAGACCAGTCCGAATGCGCCCCAGGCGCCAATGATGTCGGGCTGCACCTGGCTGGAACGGGTGACGACCATCGGCGAGAAACAATACAGGCCGAGCGCGATGTAGCCGCCAAGGTTGCCGTAGAGCCGCCGCGCAACATACCAGAGCGACGCCCCGAGCAGCAGTCCCGCTAAGAGAAATGGAAGACGGATCAAGAAGCGGTATTCACTGAGGTGCGCGAAGTTGCCTTTTGCGTCGATGGCGTTCGCCGGCACACCAGCCAGGAGCGGGATCAACGGCGAGCGGAATTCGGTGCCGGCGTTCACCAGTCGGTCAACGTGCAGCAGCCCGTCTTCGATGTAGCTGCTCTCCATCTGGGTGATGGGCACGTTGGCCATGAACCAGAGGCATTGCGCCGCGAAGATGAGGAGAAGCGTTAGGGCTGCGTATTGGGGCAGTGCGAGTTTGGGAAACATCCGCGAAGAAGGCATGTGTGGTTTTGGTAAAGCGCCGCGTCCGCCGGAAGCGAGGTATTGTCGATTCCACCCTTTCCCAAAAGAGGGGAAAAGATGGGCACCCAAAGTTTTCTAGATGTCGAGGTTCTTCACGTCGAGCGCATTATCTTCGATGAACTTACGGCGTGCCTCGACGTCCTCACCCATCAGCGTGGTAAAGATGGACTCGGTCTCGGTCAGGTCTTCCAGTTTCACTTCCAGCAAGGTGCGGCGTTCGGGATCCATGGTCGTTTCCCAAAGCTGCTGCGAACTCATCTCACCCAAGCCTTTGTAACGCTGCACAGTGTAGTCCTTGCGACCTTCGTTGAGCACGTAGTCGAACAGGTCGCGGACGGTCTGCTTCTCCACCGTCTCAGCTTCTGCCTTGCGCTTGGAAGTCTTCGGAGCCTTCAGTTCCACCTTATCCTGCTCGGCACCCTCGGCATCGCTCAGTTCTTCCTTGCCACTGCTAGTCGATTCCTTGCGGATGCTCTCGATGAAGTACGGGGGCTGCATGTACTGCTCGATCTGCTTGTACTTCGACATCAGCTGCCGGTATTCAGGCGAGGAAGCGAGTTCCCAGTTGATGACGTGGGTCGCACCCTGCGAGTTCACGAACAAACACTCCCACAGGCTGTGCTCTTCCTCGAAGCGCTTGTCGACCGACTTGATGCTCCGGTCCTTGGCAATCGCCTTCAACGCCTTTTCCAGGTCGAGGACCTTCTTGGGCGGATGGCTCTTGTCGCCTTCGAAATCCGCACGCTTGGCCAAGTCGAAGCGGGGAAGCAGCTCAGTCACGACTTCGTCGCGCATGCGCTTGTTAACCTTGTCGATGAACCCGATGTAGTCGTTCAGCGTGGTCATGAATTTGGTGAGCGGCGCGCCTTCGAGCGTGGCTGCACCTTCGCCGTAACGCACGATGATGCCATCGGCGGCGCGCTTCACCATGACCCTCACGAACTCGCCGTCATTCTTGATGTACTGCTCGAACTTCCCCTTCTTGATGCGGTAAAGCGGTGGCTGCGCGATGAACACGTTGCCGCGCTTGATGAGCTCCTGCATGTGGCGGAAGAAGAACGTCAGCAGCAACGTGCGGATGTGCGAGCCGTCGACGTCGGCGTCGGTCATTAGGATGATCTTGCCGTAGCGTAACTTCGAAACATCGAAATCGTCTTTGCCGATGCCGGTACCGAGTGCCGTAATCATGGCGCGAATTTCTTCGTGACCGAGCATCTTGTCGTAACGAGCCTTCTCGACGTTCAGGATTTTTCCCTTGAGCGGCAGGATCGCCTGGAAGCGACGGTCGCGGCCCTGCTTGGCAGTTCCACCGGCGCTTTCGCCCTCGACCAGGTACACTTCGCAGCGGTCGGGCTGGCGCTCGGAACAATCGGCCAGTTTGCCCGGCAGTCCGCCGCCGTCGAGCGCACCTTTGCGACGAGTCAGATCGCGGGCTTTGCGGGCGGCTTCACGGGCGCGTGCCGCATCGATGGCCTTGTTGATGATCTTCTTTGCGACCGGAGGATTCTGGTCGAAGAATGCGCCGAGGCGCTCATTCACGAAGGCCTGCACCGTACCGGCAATGTCGGAGTTGAGCTTGCCCTTGGTCTGTCCTTCGAATTGCGGCTGGGAGAGCTTTACGCTGACGACCGCCACGAGTCCCTCGCGAACATCATCGCCAGTTAGGTTCTCCTTCACATCTTTGAACAAGCCGAGCTGCTGGCCGGCGTAATTGATGGTGCGGGTCAGCGAGGTGCGGAAGCCCGACAGGTGCGTGCCGCCATCGACGGTGTTGATGTTGTTGGCGAAGCTGAACACCGTCTCGGAATAGGCATCGTTGTATTGCAGCGCGATTTCCATGGCTACGCCGTCACGCTCGGCTTCCATGTAGATTGGTTTGTCGTGCAGCACCGACTTGCCGCGATTCAGGTGCTTGATAAACTCGGCGATCCCGCCATTGAACTTAAACTCGGTGTGCTTGGCTTCGCCGGTCTTGGCATCGGTGGTGCGCTCATCGGAAAGCGTGATGAGCAAACCCTTGTTCAGGAAGGCCAGTTCGCGCAGTCGCTGGGCAAGTGTGTCGTAGTTGTATTCGGTGACGGTGAAGATTGAAGCGTCGGGAACGAAGTGAATTTTGGTTCCGCGCTTCTTGGTGTTGCCGGTCTTCTTCAGCTTGCCAGTCGGTACGCCTTCCGAGTAGCTCTGCTCCCACACGAGGCCATCGCGCCAAATCTCGAGCTCGAGCAGGCTGCTGAGCGCGTTGACGCAGGAAACGCCTACACCGTGCAGTCCGCCGGAAACCTTGTAGGTCGAACTGTCAAATTTGCCACCCGCATGCAGCACGGTCATCACGACCTGGGCGGCTGATATCTGCTCGCCATCCATGTCCATATCGCCAGTGGGAATGCCGCGCCCGTTGTCGATGACAGTGATGGAGTTGTCGAGATGAATGGTAACGTCGATGCGATCGGCGAAGCCGGCCAGCGCTTCGTCCACCGAATTGTCGACTACCTCGTAGACGAGATGATGTAGTCCCATGTCGCCGGTCGAACCGATGTACATGGCGGGACGTTTACGCACGGCTTCCATTCCGCCCAGGACTTTGATGGAATCTGCAGTGTAGTCCGAATCGGACTGGCCGTTGCCGTTCTTGCCGTTGGGCGACGGCTTCACATTCTCAGTTTCGATACCGTCTTTTTCCTTGGAAGCTTTGGCGCCAGCTTGCGTATCAGTCGGGGACATCCTGCTCCATTCCTTCAGGAACGCGCACCGGCTGCGGTTCCCGCTTCACTGCGCGGATCGCGGGAGAGCCTCCGTGAGCTAGGCTCAGCTGCCTCAACTACCAGTAATTTCAACGATTTGAGAGACCGACGATCCTTAGTTATTTTAGCATGAAAGAAGGCTTGCCCGAGCGACAAACAGTCGGCCTAAGCTACTTAGAATGAATCAGTTAGAAGTGGGTGTTCGGGGAGTAACACGGCACCGGAAAGAGCGCCCCGTCGGGACGCCTTTTTAGTTACTTGTTAATAAACATTTTCGCAAAAAATCCGATGCGCTTCGCGATTCTTCCCAGGATAGCAAGCGGGCGCCATCGCACCTTGCACATGCCAACAGTTGCGCGGTTACGCAACCGGCGAAGTGCAGAACGCACACTTGCGCGCAGCGATGGGAATCTCGCTCAGGCATTCCGGGCACGGCTTCTTGTCGGGTACCGCCGCTGGTCCCTTGTGAAAACGAGCCATGAGTGCATTCACCGGCAGCACAACGAAGTAATACACCGCCGCCGCGATCAGCAGGAACGCGACCACTCCGTTAAGGAAATCGCCGTAGAGAAACTTGGCACCGTTGACTTCGAACGAATACGCCGAGAAGTCCGGTTTGCCGACCAGTGCGGCGATCAGCGGCGTCAGCAGGTCTTTCACAAACGCCGTGACGATAGACCCGAATGCGGCGCCGATGACCACACCAACCGCCATATCGACCACATTGCCGCGCAGGACGAATTCACGAAATCCCTTCAACATGATTGCCTCCCGAGATCGGAAAAACTGGAACGCTCGCTAATTCTCAATGGCAACGAATATACGGAGAGCAGGTCGCAAAGACAAGCGCGACGAAGACGAGAGATACAAGCCATTAAACGGCGAACCAATCCTTCACAGGCTCCTGGCTTAGATAGAACACCACCATCACCCGAACGATGATCTGGAGGCCTTCGCGGGCAATCGCGACAAGACGCGAATCCATCACTGCACTTGAAATCGCAGGGACTGCCATGGCCACTCCAACGACTGCAATCAGGATCGCGGCGCGACGCGCCCATCGCCAGCGCCTCCACATCGCAACGGCCAGCACCAGCAGCAGCGATGCGTACAACGCAAAGGCCAGAGGACCGAGCTGCTCCAAGCCTCCGCCGAGAAGGAACGCACCGGCCGAGAGGGGCACACGGTCCGTACCGATGAGAGCGGCGAACGCGAGCGATGTGATCGAAACCATCACACAGAGCGCGACAATTGCCGTCACTCCTGCGGGCCGATCGTCGTTCATCTCTTGCGCCATTTTTTCGTTTCCCAAAAGAAAGGGTGCTTCGCTTCCGAAGCACCCGCTTGTCTTAGAACGATCGTTGCCGACAGCTAGCGAACGACCATTGGCTTCCTTTGTTTAACGGCGATCGGATCGGCCGCTTTGCTGTGAGTGGTGACCTTGCGATGTTGCTCACCGAGATAGATCTGGCGCGGACGCGAGATCTTCTGGTCGGCATCCATCATCAATTCATTCCACTGCGCCAGCCAGCCCACAGCGCGCGGAATGGCAAACAGCACAGTGAACATATCGGGCTGGAATCCCATTGCCTGGTAAATGATCCCCGAATAGAAATCGACATTGGGATACAGCTTTCGGGTGACGAAGTAGTCGTCGCTCAAGGCAATGCGTTCGAGTTCGAGCGCGATGTCGATCCGGTTATTGCGTCCGGTGACTTCGAACACCTGGTCGGCGACTTCCTTGATGATGCGGGCCCGCGGATCGTAGTTCTTGTAGACGCGGTGCCCGAAGCCCATCAGCTTGATCTCGCCGGCCTTCACCCGCTTGATGTAGTTGGGAATGTTGGCAACTGAGCCGATTTCGTCGAGCATGCGCAGGGCTTCTTCGTTGGCGCCGCCGTGCAGCGGTCCAGCCAGCGCGGCTGCCGCTCCAGCCATGGCTAGATATGGATCTGCCTCGGCGCTTCCGATGACGCGCATCGTGGTTGAACTGCAATTCTGTTCATGATCGGCGTGCAGGATGAAAAGAATATCCAGCGCGCGCGCGATCACCGGACTGGCAACATACTTCGGCTCGGTCATGCGCCAAAGCATGTTCATGAAGTTCTCCGTATAGCTGAGATCATTGTCAGGGTAGATATACGGATGGCCCTTGCGCTTGCGGTAGGAGTACGCCGCCAAGGTCGGCATTTTGGCGATCAGACGGACAATCTGACGCTGTCGGACTTCGCGGTCGCGCACTTGCCGAGCCTCGGGATAAACAGTGGAGAGCCCAGCCAGCGTGCTGATGAGCATTCCCATGGGATGGGCATCGTAGCGGAAGCCATCGATGAAATGTTTGGTGGTCTCATGCAGCATGGTGTGGAAGGTTATGTCGTGCACCCACTCCTTCTCGCGCTCGGGATTGGGAAGCTCGCCGTTTAACAGCAGATAGGCAACCTGGAGATACGTGCAGTTCTCAGCCAGGTCGTCAATGTCATACCCGCGGTAGCGCAGTATGCCCTTGTCGCCGTCGATGAACGTGATGTTGCTCTTGCAGCAAGCGGTGTTCATGTAGGCGGGGTCGTACGTCATCAGACCAAAATCGTCGGGTTTGACTTTGATCTTGCGGAGGTCCATGGCACGAATGGTTTCGTGCTCGATGGGCAGTTCGTAGGTCTTATCAGTGCGATGATCAGTAATAGTCAATGCATCTTTGGGCATGACCGGTGTCTCCTTCTAGGGCCTACTTGGCATCCTTGCCAGTAGCTGCTTCGGATTTGGTAGCGGCCGGCTTAGTCTCGCTTGAAGACTTAGTTTCGGACGCATGCGCAGATGAAGGATTGCTGCCGTTCCCACTTGACGGGCCCGTGCTGGATTTTTTCGCGTAGTCGTTCACATACCAGCCGGCGCCCTTAAATTGCAAGGCAGGAGCGGAGATTAGCTGCTCAAGCTCGCCTCCACAATGTGGGCACACTGTGAGAGGCGGATCGGAGAACTTTTGTATGCGCTCCGTGAGGCTATGGCAGCTTTTACATTGGTATTCGTATAAAGGCACAGCGATTTTCTCGGGTAGGTATAACCTATTGATTCTATGTGGCGGCAATGGGGTCGGTCAATGCGAATTCGAACGATCGTTAGAACGGGAAAATGGGCTTGCTTTTCGCCGATTTTCGCGAGGAAACAGGCAAAGTGAAAACCATCGCCATCATTCCCGCTCGGATGGAGTCCACTCGCTTGGCGCGCAAAATCCTGCGTGATATCAACGGCAGCCCTATGTTGGCGCATGTCTACCTGGCCACCCGCGCCTGTTCTGCGCTCGATGACGTCATCGTAGCTACCGATTCGGAAGAAGTAGCTGAGGTCTGCCGTGCGAATGGGTGGAGCGTGCGCATGACCTCGTCCGCGCACCGCAGCGGGACCGACCGAGTTCATGAAGTGGCGCAGTCGGTGGCAGCTGACGTGTACGTCAATGTGCAGGGCGATGAGCCGCTCGCGCGTCGGGAGCATCTCGAGGCTTTGCTCAAGTTGATGGCGAGTGAGGATGTTCAGGTAGGCACCCTGAAGACACCTTGTGCTGTAGACGACATCGCCAATCCGAACGCCGTGAAAGTTGTGACCGCGCTCGACGGGCGCGCGCTGTACTTCTCTCGTGCCACGATTCCGTTTGATCGCGATCAGACCGGCGAAATCCGCTATTTTAAGCACCTTGGCTTCTACGCCTATCGCAAGGCTGCCCTGGATGCATTCTGTTTGTGGCCGGAATCGAAATTAGAACGAAGCGAGCGCCTCGAGCAACTGCGGTTCCTCGACAACGGCGTGCCGATTTATGTGGCAGAAACGCCGTTCGACACCGTTGGGGTGGACACCGAAGACGACCTGCTGAGAGTTGCGCGATTGCTCACACAACGTACTAAGGAAACCCCAAATTGAGGCAAAAATAGACTTGGCTAACCCACGCGCTCTGCTAATGGGTTAGGGGTGGGGTCGTGCGTCCATCCCGCGGTGGCCCACAATTGCCCTCAGTTCGCGATTGTGGGATTCCTACCGAAAATACCCCCAGCCGCGGAGCGGCGTCTTGCGCCGCACGCCTCCCTTCTTCCGCATTATCACAACGAAGCGTGATTCACGTCCTTTCGCACTTACTCTCTTCCCCTGTAAACCCTAAGTTGTGGGCCGGGGGATTAGTGTCTCTGGCCACTCCTGCGCTCAGGCTGCAGGTCTGTCGCTCTTTGATAAAGTAATTTCCCCCGTCGGTGCCAGCCCCGACCAAAAGCTGCGTTTGACTGTCTTGGCAGTATTGATTGTATTGATAGTAATTGTATTGATTCCAATACTTCCAATATGTTTCTTAAGGTAGGCTAAATACCTTATTAACAGTAAGATGCCACGATCCATAAGCCGGAATCGCTTGATTATTTGAGGACGGAGGGGGAGGGTCCGTGGTCCCAACTAAACGGCTTGGTGCTTCGTCTGCGCCCACGCTTCCGCTGCGGCAACGCGTTTGTGAATTGACGGATGGGACTCGAAGAACCACTCCACGAAGCGTGACGGTGTGCGCTCGGCGAGGTTCTGGTCGGCCAGTTTCTCCATTGCGGTGACGAACGGCCCGACCGCAGGAATGCTCTCCCAAGCATAAAGGTCGGCTTCGCGCTCGTGCCTTCGCGAGAGCGCGTTCATGGCCGGCATCAGCAGGAAGCCCAGCACGGTCGCGACGAGGATGATGAGGGGCAAGTTGGCGAAGTCGTACATGCGCGGGTCGAGCACGGGAAACCAATCGTGCGCCAGTGCGTAGCGAAGCACCTGGTTGGTGAGCCACAGTCCAAAGAACGTAATGCCAACCTGCAAGAGGATGCCCTGCACGATGTGGCGCCGAACGTGGTGACCCAGCTCGTGGGCGAGCACGGCTTCGATCTCATCTTCGCTGTAGTTTTCGAGCAGCGTGTCGGCCAGTATGATGCGGCGCGTCCGGCCCATTCCCATCAGCGCAGCGTTCGCCTTCTTCGATTTCTCGGAGAGCTTCCATTCATAGACGCCGCGCACGCGAGTACCGGCGCGCTCGCCGAGGCGCGTCAGGCGGTCGCGGAGCGAGTCGTTGTTCAGCGGCTCGAATTTGTAAAAGATCGGGAACAGTACCACAGGTGCTAGCTGGACGATCAATAAAAACAGGCCGACGAACACCGCCCACGCAATCATCCACCAGCGCTGGGGCGCGACGCGGATCATGGCGTAAATCAGCTCGACGACGACCGTGCCGAACACTAGGCCAACAAGCCAGCCTTTCAGCTCGTCCCACAGCCACGAGCGCATCTTTTGATTCGATAAGTTGTAGATGCGCTCAAGCCGGAAGCCGAAGTACTCGAGCGGAGCGCTCAACACTTTCATGATGACGGAGAACATAAGCACGTACAGGAAAACCGCCACGAAGTAGTGTTGTCCTCCCAGCCGATACGACCAGTCGCGCAGTGTGCCCGTCCATCCCGTAACCAGCAGGAAAACTAGCAGCAGAAATCCGATGATGGCGTCGGCGATTCCGAGCCACCGGCGGATGCGGTTGTAGCGGCGCGCTTCAGGAGTGTCGCTACTAGGCGCACTCGGAGTTGGCATCGCAGGTGTGTCGGGCAATGCCACTAGCGCGCCTCCACTGTGACGCTTGATTTTACGAAGGCTTCCGTCTCTCCAAGGATCTGCGCGACCAGCTCGGGTGTCGCTGCTTCGCAATAAATGCGCAGCAGTGGCTCGGTGCCTGACGACCGGACCAAGACCCAAGCCTCCGCGCCATTGCCGTTGGTGGGCGCGTCGAGGAAGAACTTCACGCCGTCGAGGGTCTCGATTCGCAGCACCTTGAAACCACCCAGCTTCGTCGGTTTTGCCTGCACTCGGCGCATGGCTTCGTCTTTCACTTCATTAGTCAGGTGAAGGTCGGTCCGGGCGTAATAGTGCGGGCCGTACTCCTCTTGCAGATCGCGCACCAATTGTCCGAGCGGCTTGCCTTCATCGGCCATGATGTTGGCCAGGAGCAGCGAATTCAAGATGCCGTCTCGTTCGGGCAGATGGCGTCGAATACCGATGCCGCCTGACTCTTCTCCGCCGATAAGGATGTCGCGCTCGAGCATGAGGTCGCAGATGTACTTAAAGCCGATGCCGCATTCGTACATCTTGCGCCCGTACTTGGCACAGATTCTATCGATCATGCGCGTGGTGTTAAAGGCACGCACAACGTCACCCGGCCACTGCTTGCGCTTCAACAGCCACTCCAGGATCACGGAGAAGATTTTGTGCGAGTCCACGAAGCTGCCATCTTCTGCAACCGCCCCCAAACGGTCGGCGTCGCCATCTGTCGCCATTCCTGCCTGACAGCGCTCGCGGACGACGGTTTCCTGCAACAGCGCGATGTGCGGAAGTATCGGCTCGGGGTTGATTCCCGGGAAGGATGGATTAATCTCTCCGCGAATTTCGATGTGCTCGATACCGTTGTCGGCGAAGATTTGTTTCAACACTCCGCGGCCCGAGCCGTACATCGCGTCGACCGCGAACTTGAACCCGGCTTTTTTGATGGCGGCGAGGTCGACGAACTTCTTCACCGCAGCTACATACGGCGTCTTGAAATCGGCACTCGTAATGCGTCCGCCCGGACGCTTGATTTGCGGAGCATCGAGCGCGGACTCGATCGATTGGATGATCGCCGGCGTCGCCGAACCACCGTAACCTGCCTTGTACTTCACGCCGTTCCAGTTGAACGGATTGTGGCTGGAGGTAATCATCACTCCACCGGCAGCGCCAAGATTCACCACCGCGTAGGAGAGCGCCGGGGTTGGCGTGTAGTCGTCCGAGAGGTGCACGGCGATGCCTGAGGTTGCCAGCACTTCGGAGATGGATTCGGCAAAAGCTCGTGAGCTGAAACGCGTATCGTAACCAACCACCAGGCCCTTCGCTGCGTCTTCGTTCTCGTGCACGTAGTAAGCGATAGCATTGCCCACGCGCCTCACGTTTTCGAAGGTGTAGTCGTCGGCGATCACGCCGCGCCATCCGTCGGTACCGAACTTGATTTGGGCCGTCATAGATATGTCTTAAGATCGCCTGCCTGATTAGACGAGCTTCGTCAGCTTTTGCTGATCGAGATACGCCACGATTTTCCCGACGTCCTGCGCTTGTTCGCGCGTGGTGATCAGGAGGGCGTCGTCGGTCTCGACGACGACCAGATCATTCACTCCCACGAGTGCCACGAATTTTCCCGAATGCACGAAATTGCCGGAGGCTCGCAATGCGAAACCCTGTCGGGACGAGATTACGTTCTCCAGTGTAGGGTCTTTCGCAGCACGATGCTCGTAGAGCGCCGTCCACGAGCCGAGGTCGTTCCAACCGAAGTCTGCCGGAATGCAAAGGATCCCCGACGTGCCTTCGCCTTTCTTGGAACGCGGCTCCAGCAGCGCGTAATCAATGCTGATGTTTTCGCACTTGGGATAAAGCTCGGCGAACTTCGCCTCGAAGTCGCTGCTGCCGTAGCTCGCGGCGATCTGTTCGAGTATGGGCGCGGTGTTCGGGAGGTGCTCGCGTAGTGCGTCGGCCAGTGTTCGCGCGCCCCAGACAAACATGCCGCTGTTCCAGTAGAAATTTCCCGCGACTACAAATTTCTGGGCGAGGTCGAGGTCAGGTTTCTCGGTAAAGCGTAGGGCCTGCAACACGCCATCCTCTGATTGCTGGCCCGCTTCGATGTAACCGTAACCAGTCTCGGGACGCGTGGGCGCAATCCCCATCACGACGATGTTAGGGCCCGCAGCAGCGATCGCGGCAGCTTTGCGAATGTTCTCTTGGAAGCGCTCTTCCTCGAAGATGACGTGGTCCGACGGGAACATTCCGATGATCGCGCCGGGATCGATGCGCTCCAGCAGAAATGCTGCCAGCCCGATCGCGGGCGCCGTGTTGCGTCCCACCGGTTCGGCCAACACCTGATTCGGCGTCAGCGCGGGGAGTTGCTGCAAAATCGGCTCGCGCAGATCTTCATTGGTGATGACCCAGAAGTTCTGCGTGGGAGCCAGTGGCAGCAGTCGCTCGACCGTCTCCTGGATCATGCTCTTCGCGCTGTTGAGCGGCAGTAACTGCTTGGCGCGGCGCTTGCGGCTGAGCGGCCAGAAGCGTGTGCCGCGGCCTCCGGCGAGAATGACAGGATAGAAACTGCTGTTTGCTGATTCGCTCAAGAGACTTCCTTGTGCCCGCGGTAGCGGGCTGGTCGCACGCGGACCTCGCGGACTAAAGTCTGCTCGGCCTCTCCAAATATAAAGGCTTCTTTCGACACGGCTGAAGCCGTGCCCTTTCAAAACATCGTCTTACCGATTATCCGGGTATCGTCTGTGGTTCCGCAACGTTGCCGGCAGGTAGCGACATGCGCATGATTTCCAGGTCCCACTGCGGCCGCACCGTGTATTCCGGTACACACGCTGGCACCACCACAGCTTCACCTTTGGCAAAGCTGATCGGCGCCATCCCCGCAGACTCCAGCATTGCCGCGCCTTCGATGGCAACCACGATATGCGGCGAGTTCGGCGAAACTGAAGCCTGCAGTGGTTCGCTCAGTTTCAACTTCTCCACTTGGAAGAACGGCGACCGCACCAGCATATTCGGGTCGGTGTTGCCATCGTGGACCACTTTGCCCGAGCGTGCGTTGAGTTTGATCGCCGCCATTCCTTCCTTGATGTGCAACTCGCGCGGGCGGCCGTAGTCGTACAGGCGATACGTTTTGTCCGAGGTCTGCTGCGTCTCCACCAAAACCATTCCGCCGCCAATGGTGTGAACGGTCCCCGCAGCTACATACAGCATCTCGCCGCTGTGCACTTCGATCCAGTTCAGCAATTCTTCGGCGCGATTCTCGCGAATCGACGCCGCAAACTCGTCCAGCGTCGTTCCCGGCTTCAGGCCGAGCGCCACCTGCGCGCCGGGCTTGGCGTCGAGCACGTACCAGCACTCAGTCTTGCCGCAGGGTTCGCCCCTTTTTTGCGCAGCTGCGTCGTCCGGATGCACCTGCACCGACAACTTCTCTGCGGGAAAAAGAAATTTCACCAGCAGCGGAAACCGGTCTTCATACACCGCCGCCTTGCCGACGAGCTCTCTCTTGTACTGGCTTGCGATTTCGCCCAACTTGCGGCCCGCGAGCGGCCCATTCGCGATGCGGTTCTCGCTCCATGTCAGCCAGCTTTCGCCGATCGGCTCCTTCACGATCTTGGTGTAAACCGGGCGAAGATCGCGCACGCCCCAAGGGCGCTCGTCGAAAATCGGCATCAGCAGGAATGGATAGAGGTCGGGCATGGATGGAATTCGGTGCGAACCCAAGTTAGCGCTCAAAACAGGAGCGCTAACCCTGGGCACCCATGTTTCTCAGGATACCAACTATAGGCTGGCGAAGAACTGCCGCATGCGCTCCAGACCCCGATCCAGTTCTTTGTCCGAGACCGCATACGACATGCGAACGTGGTCCTGCGTACCGAACGCTTCGCCTGGAACCACCACCACGTGCGCTTCGTGCAGCAGCTTGCGCGCCGCATCGGAAGCTGAGTTCATGCCGCTCTTGCCGAAATAGTTGCTCACGTTTGGATATGCGTAAAACGCACCATTGGGTGAGGCGCAAGTCAGACCAGGAATCGCGCGCAGCCCGGCGACAACTTTGTCACGCAAACGAATGTATTCGGCCCGCATCTCTGACACACAATCTTGCGAACCAGTCAGCGCCACTACTCCCGCCTTTTGAACAATCGATGTCGGATTCGATGTGCTCTGGCTTTGCAGCTTATTCATCGCGTTGACTACGGGCGTAGGCCCCAGCACATATCCCAAGCGCCATCCTGTCATGGCGTAGGTCTTCGACAAAGACCCGAGAATCAGCAGCCGCTCTTTCACATCGTGCACCTCGCCGGCGGAAAACAGCTGGCCCGTGAAATTCAGATACACGTAGCACTCATCCGAAACCACGTAGATACCTTGTTCGTGCGCCAGGTGCAGCACCGAGATCATGTCCTCGGGCTTCATCACCGAACCAGAAGGGTTGTTCGGCGAATTGAGGATGATCATCTTCGTGCGCGGCGTGATAGCGCGCTCGACCATTTCGGCAGTCAGTGCGAAATCGTGCTTCTCGTCGGTCGGGATGAACACTGGCTCGCCACCCGCATAGCGAATGATGTCTTTGAACGACACCCAGTAGGGCACGGGCAGAATCACTTCATCGCCGTGGTCAACGAGCACCTGGATCGCATTGAATAGCGCATGCTTGCCGCCAACGGACGCCATGCACTCTTCGCGCTTGTAGTCGGAACCGAAATCAGCCGCGTGGCGCTTGATGATCGCGTCGCGCAACTCGGCCGTGCCTCCCACCGCGGTGTACTTGGTGAAATTGTTGTTGATGGCCGCGATGGCGGCATCCTTGATGTGCTGGGGCGTGGCGAAGTGCGGCTCGCCGGCGCCAAAGTCGACAAGGTCAGCGCCAGCCGCACGAAGCTTCTCGGCTTCGGCGACGACGGCCATGGTGGCAGACACTTCGATCCGCTGAATTCGGTTGGTGAGAAACGAGGCAAGGTGAGTTCCAGTAGTTGACATTCGTCGGCCCCTTACTTAGTTGGGATTTCGATCGTGGCGGAGCGCTTCCCGGCCACTTTGCGGCGCAGATGCTCTTCCACCAATTCCGGTACCAGTCCGGCTAGTGGCCCGCCGAACGCAGCGATCTCGCGAACGATGCGCGAGCTGAGATACGAGTATTTTTCCGCCGGCATCATGAACACGGTCTCGACTCGCGGCTCAATCTTGCGATTCATCAGCGCCATCTGCAGTTCGAATTCGTAGTCGCTGACGGCTCGGATGCCCCGCAGCACTGCATTGGCATTCTTGCGGATGCAGTAGGTCATCAGCAGCCCGTCGAAGGCATCGACCGATACGTTCTCGAGGTCGGCAGTCATTGCCTTCAGCATTTCTATCCGTTCCTCAAGGCTGAACAGCGAATCGTCTTTCTCGGGATTACGCGCAATCGCCACGATGAGGCGGTCAAAGAGCTTGCAGCCGCGATTGATGAGGTCGAGGTGTCCGTTCGTCACGGGATCGAACGATCCGGGATAGATGGCAACAATCTGCTTCAATGGGCCTCGGCGGCGGAAGTTGGAGCTTCGATTTTATTCTGCGCCACACTCGCGAGGCAATCGTTCTGTGCAAGAAATATGGGGGCTTCGGCCTGCCAGCCCCCATTTTCTCGATTTCGCCAGCAAGGATTACTTGCGTCCAGCAGGCCCTTTGGGCGTGGGCGTCGGCGCCGCCTCGGCATTGGCGACTGCGGCTTCCGCCTTCTCGGCAATTGAAGTCAGCCCGAGAGCCTTACGAACTTCGCTTTCGAGCTTCTCACTAATGTCGCGGTTCGTTTTCAGAAATTGCTTAGCATTTTCGCGTCCCTGGCCGATGCGATCGCTCTTGTAGCTGAACCACGAACCCGACTTCTCGACTAAGTTCATGTTGACTGCCAGGTCGATCAGGTCGCCTTCGCGCGAGATTCCCTCGCCGTAAACAATGTCGAACTCGGCTTCGCGGAAGGGGGCAGCTGTCTTGTTCTTGACGATCTTGACCTTGGTGCGATTGCCGACAACGATGTCGCCGTCTTTGATGGCGCCGATGCGGCGAATATCGATACGAACCGACGAGTAGAACTTCAGCGCTCGTCCGCCCGTGGTGGTCTCTGGATTGCCGAACATGACGCCAATTTTCTCGCGAATCTGGTTGATGAAGATGAGGCTGGTGCGTGACTTGGAGACAATTCCGGTCAGCTTGCGCAGCGCCTGCGACATCAACCGGGCCTGCAGGCCGACGTGGCTGTCGCCCATCTCGCCGTCGAGTTCGGCTTTGGGCACCAATGCTGCGACGGAGTCGACGACTAGCACGTCGATCGCTCCGGAACGCACCAGAGCTTCGGCAATTTCTAACGCCTGCTCGCCGTAGTCGGGCTGCGACACCAACAGATTGTCTACGTCCACTCCCAGCTTCTTGGCGTAGATGGGATCGAGCGCGTGTTCGGCGTCCACAAACGCCGCCATGCCCCCCTGTTTCTGCGCCTCTGCAATGACCTGCAATGCGATGGTGGTTTTGCCGCTCGACTCCGGCCCGAAGATTTCAATTACGCGTCCGCGCGGAACGCCGCCGACGCCTAGGGCAGCGTCGAACGAAATAGAGCCCGTCGAAATTACGGAAATGGGAACCACAGCTTCTTTGTTCCCCAGCTTCATAATCGAGCCCTTACCGAACTGCTTTTCAATTTGCGAAATGGCTACGTCGACTGCACGGTTCTTTTCAGTTCTTTCGTCGGCCATAATTTTGCCGCTCCTTGGCGCTCTTCCTGGTTATACCGCCGGAAGAGCTTTTTTATCTGTCGGTTACGCGGGTAAAAGGATATCTTCCGCCTTTAAAATAGCGACTCTCTGCGGGGGACAGCCATGCACTTACCGACGGCGTAGTATACATGTTACCCCAGGGCGAAGAAATAGCGAAATAGAGGTCGACTTTGTTACGAAGGTAACCACTTTTTCCCGTTTTGGGCCAGATCGGTCGTTCGCAGCCACGGGTAGACTCACCGCTTCAGCAAATCGATAGGCTCGCGCACGTCCGTCACCCGAAAATACTTCGCCAAGTCGGGATAGCGCTTCGCCGCGGCCTCATACATCGCATACGCGACGTTGCGATACGAGAAATGTCCGGCCGCGCCGGTGCGCAGCTCGCTGATGTACAAAGCTTCGGCGAAATCCATCTTGAACAGCGCGCGCTTGCGATAGGCCAGCGGAATCACGTATTGCGATTGCTCCCCTGCGTCGCCGGAAGGCCGAGCAGCGAGTTGCGCGACAGCATCGCGGGCCCGAGTCATGGCGGCATCGTATCGAGCAGACAGATGCGCACCGTCAATATCTTCCGGCCGGTCAAAGCCGTGACGCGTGGTGTAGTCCTGCACGATCTGCACGCAACGGCGATGGCGGTGCATGTCGCGAAATCCGCCAATGTCCATCAGGATGTCGAAGCGGAATTTCTGTCCACTGCAGAAGGTTCGCGCGACTTCATCGTGACGGCCGCGATGCCGCAGTCCCAAGTCGATGATCTCCGCTCGGCGCGCCGCCGTCATACCCTCAACAACTCCGCGAATCTGCCGATAAGAATGATGCGAATACTGGTACAGGAGTGTCGTTGCCAGCTCCACTTCGAGCGGCTCATCCTCCAATAGATCGACCAGCGGAGCAGGCTCGATTGGCAGCGATCCCAGAACGTCGGCTGCTGCTGCGCTCAACTCTCGCCGGCTCTGCTGTTCGTAGGCATTGGGTTCGGCATACTTCATGAGCGTGGGAGCGACGTGGACCTCCCGCAGAAGGACCTTTTGTACCCGTTCGGCGAGCTCGGTCGAGCGCTGCTGAATCTCTTCCACGACGGGCTCGGCACCCACCTGGTTCACGTTGTATGCGGTTTCGCGCGCCGCTTTCTTCAGTAAGTCGCCCAGCCGCCGAACCTCAGCGTGCGTATCCGACAGAAGCCGCGAAACCTGGTTCTCGAGCGTGCGCGCACTGACGATCTGCCCCAACGATGTGTTCGCCGCCAACGGCAACAAATAGCGCGACAGATCGAATGCTCGCGCTTTCAGCGTGCGTTCGTAGGCTTCCTGCTTCATCTCCTCGGGCTTGGGAGTACGCTCCTTTAGATAGCCGAACATCTCGTCGGAGAAATGACGATACTCGGCGAACAGAAAATCGATGGTTTGGCGATAGAGTTCGCGCGAAGCGGCATCGCCGCCGAAGTCGGGCACAAAGTACCCGCTCTTCTGAAAATCCTGGTAACGGGTGGAGCGCTCCTGCCCGTCCCAGCGCGGCTCGTCCACGACGATGGTCGCCGCCAGGATCGACAGCTTCTCGATGGCGAACGCGAGGTGTGCGAGGTCTGCGATGCTGCGATGGCCATACTGAAAATAGAACGTGTTGAGGAACTTCTCAGCCTTCTGCTCATTCAGCTCGGCCAGCGACTCGCGCAATGACAACGCCGAGCGCGAATACTTGGCCATGCCGTACGCTAGAACCTCGGGATCTGCTCCGTGAACCGCGTAAACATCGGTCCCGACGGTTGAATCTGCGTGATTTTTGTTAGACTCGGTGGCTGGCTTGGTAGCGTTCGGCATTTTGTTGAATCATAGGGACAGCCGCAGTTTTGGGCAATGCAGGAAAGGGTCCGAGTTGAGGAAATCTTCCCCGGTGTTCTGCAGTAGTCACTGTGGCGCCCTGTAAATCGGGATAGAATCAGCTTGATCGCCGTGCCCGAATTGCCCAACGCCTCACCAGCCGATCCCGAAGAAGGGCGAACCAAGTGGATTGGTGCCGACTCCATCCTGTTCGCCACACAACATCGGCCGTGGCCCGCGCCCATGACTCCCTGGGTCATGACCCAGCGCTGGAACGACTTGTTGTTCTTGCACTATGAGGTTGCTCCTGAAAAACTTCGGCCTCTGGTGCCTGATGTTTTCTCTCTCGACACATTCCTAAACCGGGCATGGGTTTCGATTACGCCATTCTGGATCAACCAGCTACGGCCGCCGGGAATCCCGTCATTGCCGTGGATTTCACAATTTGCCGAGATGAATGTCAGGACGTATGTCACCATCGGCGACAAACCGGGAGTTTATTTCTTCAGCCTCGATGCCAGCCACCTTTCGGCGGTTTGGGGAGCCCGCGTTTTCTATCGCTTGCCCTATTGGCACGCCGACATGAAGGTCAAAGGACGCGGAAGTCCCGAGATCGAGTACCACAGCAAACGTGCCCACGGCCCCCGGCCGGCCGAGTTGCGTGGCTCGTATCGCCCAGTGGGCAAGGTCGGCCACGCTTACCCGGGTACAATCGAGCACTTCCTGACAGAACGGTATTGTCTCTATTCCGTCAGCGGCAAGCGATTGTATCGCGCTGACATCCATCATCTGCCTTGGGCGATACAGGCCGCGGATGCGTCTCTGGAACGGAACACCATGGCCGCTCCGGTTGGAATCGACCTGCCTGCCAAGCCCGATCTTCAGTACTTTTCGCGATCTATCAAGGTATTGGTTTGGGCGCCGGAGCGGTTGCGATAGGCTCCGCAGAACCCCCAAAACGACACCCATCTTCACTGCTCATACGCGATGCACCCCTGAAAGCTGTGCCGCCATAGTTATAATCCTGCTTGCATCACTGAGGAGACAATAATGCCAGGAGTTGAAGGCCGGGTAGCACTGGTTACCGGAGCTTCACAAGGAATTGGCCGCGCTTGCGCGTTGGTGTTGGCCGGCGCGGGAGCCAAAGTCGCGCTTTGCGCTCGCAATCAAGAGAAGCTGCAGGAGGTGGCCGCCGAAATCGGCTCCAAGGGCGGCGAAGCGGAAGCGTTCAAAATGGACGTCGCCAAGGAGGAAGAGATCAAGGCTGGTGTAAAGGCCATCCACGCACGCTTCGGAAAAATCGACATTCTGGTGAACAACGCAGGCGTCACCCGCGACCAACTCGTGCTGCGAATGAAACGCTCTGACTGGGATGATGTCATCAATACCAATCTAACCGGACCGTTCCTTCTTACTCAGGCGGTAATGGGATCCATGCTCAAGCAGCGCTGGGGACGCATCATCAACATCACCAGCATCTTTGGGCAGATCGGGCAGGCTGGCCAGGCGAACTATGCATCGTCCAAGGCCGGACTCATCGGCTTGACGATGGCGGTCGCTCGCGAGGTGTCTTCGCGCAACATTACCGTCAATGCGGTGGCTCCCGGCTGGATCGAGACCGCCATGACAACCATGCTCCCGGAAGAACTGAAAGAGAAGATGCGCAACTCCGTCCCGCTCGGCCGCACAGGTACCGACCTGGACGTCGCCAATGCGGTAAAGTTCCTTGCCTCGGAAGAAGCCGGCTACATCACTGGAGCAGTACTGAAGGTCAACGGCGGGATCCTGATGGGATGACCGTCCGATGGTGACGCCCGAGGTTGAAATTCTTGCGGCGGTAATCCCCGACCATCTCGCCCAAGTGCGAGCACTGCTTCAGACGTATCAGTCCCAGCTTCCGTCACATCTCCGTTTTCCCGATAGTGAATGGCAAACTCTCCCGGGAGCCTATGGCCCACCTGCTGGCGAACTTTTGCTGGCCACGGGTGCCGGCCAGCCTGTCGGTTGCGTCGGCCTCCGTCCGTTTCCGCTTCCCGCTGCCTGCGAGATGAAACGACTCTTCGTCTCACCGTCGTTTCGTGGTCATCATCTAGGCAGTGTTCTCATCGAGCGGATCGTCGCGGCTGCCCGCGAGCTTGGGTACACGCGCATGCGGCTCGATACCCATCTTCCGACGATGGGAGCCGCGGTGAGGTTGTACCGTCTGTTCGGCTTCGTCGAGGTTCCCGCTGAACCGATGCCGCAGCTCGAAGGCTTGTCGTACATGGAACTCCGCCTGTGAATCGTCCCGCAGCGTTGACTGCCAATTGTCTTGCGAGCCATGGCACAAGCCTCCCGGCTAATGTTACAAAGTCACCACTGTCGACTATGATCGGCAAGCTCGCGTGGATGTGCCGCCACATGAGTCCCATATGCACCCGTCACTTTAGTATAAAATAGGTAACTGGTTACTCTTCGATTTCCATGAGGACATCCACAAAAAATTGCTCTTAAATCCAAGTTTTCCTTGCCACTCCGGATATGAGTGGTTACTATGCAGTCAACTTCAGGCCCAACTTCACTCAAGGAAACCAACCTGGCATGAACATTGGCGAAACGATCCGCAATTACCGCCTGCAAAAAGGCATGTCTCAGGGTGACATCGAAAAACGTACAGGGCTGCTGCGCTGCTACCTGTCGCGTGTAGAGAACGGACATACCATTCCCTCACTCGATACACTGGCCAAAATCGCAACCTCTATGGATGTGCCACTTGCGCAATTCTTTAACCAAGGCAACGGTGACAATGGCAGCAAAGCGATACCCCAGTTGGCAGAGGAAGAAGTACGCTTTCTGACGCAGATCCGTCGCTACTCATCCGGTCTCAACGACAGCGACCGCAAACTAGTCATCGCCATGGTGAAAAAGATGGCGACCTCGATCAGTCGCTAGCCGACACGGCCGGCGCGTATCCTCCCGCACTTTTGCATCTGCGCGCCTGAGTGTGCGTCACTTGGGCGCAGTACCGGTTTGCACATCCGCCGGGTACGGCCTTCCCTGAAAAACACCGACCCGTTACTCTGTATAGGTAGGCCGCTCCTCTTACTTTCTTGAACCAATGCATCATAGCGCGGCCCTACTGACTGCAGACTCCTACTCTCACGAGGGGCATTCATGACGAAGATTCAAAGGGCACTTCTCAGCGTCACCGACAAGACCGGTCTGGTCGATTTTGCGCGTCACTTGGCGGGCATGGGCGTGGAGCTCATTTCCACCGGAGGCACCGCCAAGCTGCTGCGCGAGTCCGGCATCGCGGTGAAAGACATCTCCGATCTCACCGGCTTCCCCGAAATGCTCGACGGCCGCGTAAAGACGCTGCATCCCAAGGTGCATGGCGGAATTCTGCACATCCGCGATAACCCGCAACACCGTGCTGCCGTGACCGAGCACGGCATTCAGCCCATCGACATGGTTGTGGTGAATCTTTACGCGTTTGAGAAGACCGCGTCCCGAGCCGGGCGTGGAGTTTCACGACATCATCGAAAACATCGATATCGGCGGCCCGTCGATGGTGCGCTCGGCGGCCAAGAATTTTCAGGACGTCGCCATCGTGACCTCGCCGTCCGACTATGAAGACGATCGCCAAAGAGATGCAGTGCCAGCGGCGGATCGCTGTCGCTTGCAGACCAAGTGGCGTCTGGCGCAGAAGGCGTTTGCCACCACAGCCGCTTACGATTCGGCGATTGCGTCAACCCTCGAGGGCATCGCGCCGCCCGAGAGATAGGCAAGTTCAGCGTCAGGGCTCAGGAAGGCTTTCCCGAAACGCTGCGGCTGTCGTTCCGCAAGGCGTTCGATCTGCGCTATGGCGAAAACCCGCACCAGAGGGCGGCACTCTACGGCGATGGCTCGGGCAAAGGTGTGGCCAACGGCTAAGCAACTTCAAGGCAAGGAACTCAGCTACAACAACATCGTCGATCTGCAGGCAGCGTGGGACCTGGCACAGGAGTTCGAGGAGCCGGTGTTGCGCCATCATCAAGCACACCAATCCTTGCGGCACAGCTGTCGCTCACACATTGTCAGAGGCCTATAAGCGCGCGTTGGAGTGCGATCCTGTCTCGGCCTTCGGTGGCGTGATTGGCGTGAACCGGCCGATCGACCGCGCGACCGCAACGGAAATGGCGAAGTTGTTTCTCGAAGTCATCGCTGCTCCCAGGTTTGACGGCGCGGCGCGGGAGATTTTCGCCGCCAAGAAGAACCTGCGCCTGGTCGAAGTCGTCGCCTTGGAACAGAAATGGGTGCTGAAGAACGTCTCCGGCGGCGTGCTGCTGCAGGACAACGATATGCGTCCGCTGACCGAAGCCGACCTTAAAGTGGTCAGCAGACGCAACCGACCGAGCAGGAGATGCGCGACCTGCTGTTCGCGTGGAAGGTCTGCAAGCACGTGAAGTCCAACGCCATCCTTTACGCGCGCAATGGTCAGACCACCGGCGTCGGCGCCGGCCAGATGAGCCGCGTGGACTCGGCGCGCATTGGAGCGATGAAGTCGGTGCTGGGGATCAAAGGCTCCGTTGCGGCATCGGATGCGTTCTTCCCGTTCCCCGACGGCGTGGAAGTTATCGCGGAGGCCGGAGCGACAGCCATCATTCAGCCCGGCGGCTCGGTGCGCGATCAGGAAGTCATCGACACCGCCAACAAGCTGGGGTTGGCGATGGTGGTGACCGGAGTGCGGCACTTCCGGCACTAAGAGTACGTTTCGAGCAGCGATCACGCGCGGAATCCCCTGCAGATCGGGCACCACGCGGATGTCATCCCACATTGTGGGATCGAGCAATTCCAGTACCATGTCGCGCATGGAGTAGCCGATCTCCATCGCCAGCCAGCCGCCGGACTTCAGCGCCTCGTGCGCCTGCTTGATCAGCGGGCGAATAACGTCCAGGCCGCTCTCGCCGGAAAACACTGCCATCCGCGGCTCGAACTCGAAGACCGACCGCTGCACCTTGTCGGCTTCGTTGTTGCCGACGTAAGGTGGATTGCTGACCACGAAGTCGAAGTCGCGGACACTCGGCCAAGGCCTCCAGTACATTGCTCCGCAGGAATTTCACCTGGCCTCCATCTGCAGACGGGCAGCATTGGCGCGGGCAATCTCCAGCGCGTCGGCCGAAAGATCGACGGCATAAACTTCAGCGCCCTTCAACTCATGCGCCAGCGCCAACGCGATACATCCGGATCCAGTTCCAACATCGACGATCTTCGGGCGCGCGACTCCGCGCGCGAACTCCAGCACTGTCTCGACCAGGTGTTCGGTTTCCGGCCGCGGAATCAGCACTGCCGGCGAGACCACAAAATCCAGTCCCCAGAATTCCTGATGTCCGGTGATGTATTGCGACGGCACGCCCGTCGCGCGCTGCTGACCACTTCGTCGTAACGAGCCTGCTCTTCGGAGGTCAGCTCGCGCTCGGGATGAGCGTAGAGATACGCGCGATCCACGCCGAGAACGAACATCAGCAGCGTCTCGGCGTTCATGCGCGGCGAACCACGTCAGAGGCTTCCAACTGTTCTACCGCCGACGCGAGCGCTTGCTTCAGTTGCACGGAGAGATTTTAGCGACTACTGCTTGCCTGCGTGAAATGGCTAGGCCAACACCGACGATTCCGCCTTCAGTTTCTCCGACTGGAAGTGCGTGATCAGCGCGTCGATCATGGGCTGCAGCTTGCCGTCCATGAACTCGGGCAGCTGGTGCGCGGTGAAGCCGATGCGATGATCGGTCACGCGGTTCTGCGGGAAGTTGTAGGTGCGGATCTTCTCGCTGCGGTCGCCCGAGCCCACCATCGCCTTGCGCTCCTTGGCCAGCGCATCTGCCTGCTTCTGCTGCTCCATTTCGTAGAGCCGGGCGCGCAGCACGCGCATGCCTTTTTCGCGGTTCTTGATCTGCGACTTCTCGTCCTGGCAGCTCACCACGGTGTTCGTCGGCAGGTGCGTGATGCGCACCGCGGAATAGGTCGTGTTCACCGACTGCCCGCCGGGGCCCGACGAGCAGAAGGTGTCGATGCGGATGTCCTTGGCCTCGATCTTCATGTCCACGTCTTCGGCTTCCGGCAGCACCGCGACCGTCACCGCCGAAGTATGCACGCGGCCCTGCGTTTCGGTCTGCGGCACGCGCTGCACGCGATGCACGCCGCTTTCGTACTTCAGCCGCGAGATACACGCCTTGGCCTTCGATGATGGCGATGACTTCCTTCAGGCCGCCGACGCCCGACTCCGAGGTCGAGAGCACTTCCACCTTCCAGCGCTGCTTTCGGCGTAGCGGGTGTACATGCGGAAGATCTCCGCCGCGAACAGCGTCGCTTCGTCTCCGCCAGTTCCGGCGCGGATTTCCAGGATGACGTTCTTCTCGTCGTTGGGGTCCTTGGGCAGCAGCAGGACCTTCAGCTCTTCTTCGACCTCGTGCGACGCGCTTCTCCAGCTGCGCCAATTCTTCCTGCGCATAGGCGAGCATCTCGGCGATCGGTCTCGCCCTCGACCAGCGCCTTGCTCTCGGCGATGCCGCGCGTCAGGTCCTTGTACTCGCGATACTTCTCGACGATGGGCGCGATTTCGCTGTGCGCCTTGGCGGTCTTCTGGTAGCGCTGCGAGTCGGACACGATCTCCGGCGACGCCAGAGCCCGATTCAGCTCTTCGTACTTCGCTTCGATTTGTTCCAGACGTTCAAACATGTGATATCAACTCTAGTTTTAGGCGTTCACTGGGCAAGTTAGCACGGAAACTTCGCGCCAGCCAAACAATTCATTCTACGGGAACACAGACTCAAGCACCAGAGAACCTGAGGCTGTGCCCCATCGGCTCCGCAAAATCAAGCTATTCGGGATGGGAGCACGGTAGTTAGCGGCGGGCGCCGCTAGGCAATCACCAGTTCGCCGCCGCGGGCTTTTTCCAGCTCCATGGCTTCGTTCAGGGCGGAGATGGCGCTCTCCACCTGGTCGTCGCCGGAGGCTTGGTGGTGATGCGCTGCAGCCACAGTCCCGGCTTGGTCAGCAGCGCGAACAGCGACGTGCCGTGTTTGGCGGCGAAGCGAATCATCTCGTACGACACGCCGGCGATCACCGGCAGCAGCGCGATGCGCAACGCAAACCGCGCCCAGAACCCGTGCACCGGGAACAGCATGTAAATCACCATCGAAATCAGCATCACGGTCATCAGGAAGCTGGTTCCGCAGCGCGGATGGAAGGTCGAATATGCCTGCGCGTTCTTACGGTCAGCGGATCGCGCGACTCGAACGCGAACACCGTTTTGTGCTCGGCGCCGTGATACTGGTACACCCGCCGGATGTCGGGCATCAGCGACACGCCCCAGATAAACAGCAGGAACAAGCGCGATGCGGATCACGCCGTCGACCACGTTGAACAGCACCTGGCTGCCGAACACGGGATAGATGTTCTTCAGCTTGGTGGCCGCCACCAGCGGAACAAACTTGTACAGGAAGATGAAAAAGCCGACCGAAAGAATGATGTTCAGCGCGGCGACCCAACCGCTGATCTCGACCTTTTTGCCGTTCTCGTCCGGCGGAACCTGGTCCAGCGCCACATCGGCCGAATAGCGCAGCGCGCGGAAGCCCAGCACCATGGCGTGGCCGAGCGTCATGACGCCGCGAATCACCGGCCAGCCCATCCATTTGTGCTTCTCCGAGAGGCGTTCCAGCGGCTCCGAGTGCGTCGAAATCGTGCCATCGGGCTTGCGCACCGCAGATACCCCAGGCGTGCGGCGAGCGCATCATTACGCCCTCCAGCACGGCCTGGCCGCCGACCAGGGTTTCCTCGCCGCTTTCGAGCGCAGGCAGGAGTTGGATAGCAGTCATGAAACGAAGATATTGGCGCAATTTTCGCATAGCGATTGGATGTTCTCCGGGAGCTAACGACGCAGACAACGGCAGTATCTAGGGTAGCAGGTTCGGAGGGAGTGTCAATCCGGTGAGGTCCGTGGCAAACCGACCCCGTGAGTTCGCACCTCAGAACGCCCCAGCTTCGCCCATAACTGCTTGTCAGCATACCCTTCACATATTCACGAATTTTTGACCCGCAGATGACCCGGATTCGCCTAATCTGATGCCAATTTGGCTCTGGGGAAAATCGGAATCCGATCGAACGATTCTTCGGCGCCTTGATATACCGCACGATTTTTTTCCACTTCGAATTGAGAACTACTCTTCCGATCTCTTGCTACTAGCCCGGGTATAAGTGTGGCCGCCCGGCACGTCTGGCCCAGGCCCCCGCTCCTTCATCGATAGACGACACAACCCAACAACTCGACCAGACCCATTGGGTCGTAATTCTTCAACTGACGAGGAACCTCGATGAAACCTTTGAAGCAATCGGCAGGGACATTCCTGCAGAACGCACGCGTGGTCGTAGCCTTGATCGCGACGACGCAGATGGTGTTTGGCCCCCTGGTACAAAATGTTCGGGCCGAAGACAAAACCGTAAAGAACGCTGCTGCCAGCCTTCCCACCGCGACCCCAATCAAGCACGTCATCGTGATCATTGGGGAAAACCGCACCTTCGACCACATCTTTGCCACCTATGTTCCGAAGAACGGCAACACCGTCAATAACCTTCTGTCGGAAGGAATTGTGAACGCCGACGGCACGCCCGGCCCGAACTACTCGAAGGCGGTCCAGTATTCCGCCGACGTCAGTGGCAGCACTACCTTCCAGCTCGCTCCCACCACGGGCAAGGCCCCATACCCAGTGCTCCCCGCACCGCTGAACGGCGGTCCGACTAACGTCTGCATAAACAACGGCGTTTGCACCCTTATGCAGGCCAAGGAATCGGAACAGGGATTGTCCGGTTTTCCGATCGACTATTATCAATACATGTTGACCGGCGGTACGGGATTGACCGGTCACATTCCCGACAGCCGTATCACCGGCGTATCTCAAACGGCTCCCTACACTACGCTGCCGCCGGGACCATTCCAGATCACGAACTCGACGACCCTTCCCTACGACTCCTACGCCAACAGCCCGGTGCACCGTCTCTTTCAGATGTGGCAACAGGAAGACTGCGATATCAGTCATGCGACCGTATCGAATCCCAGCGGCTGCCTGGCCGATTACTTCACCTGGACCGAGGTGACCGTGGGCTCCAACAACAACGGCAAGGCGCAGCCCTCGAATTTCAGCACGAATTATGGACCCGGCCTGGTCACCACCAACGAGGGCGCGACGTCCATGGCGTTCTATAACATGCAGAACGGTGATGCGCCGTACACCAAGTATCTCGCCGACCACTACGCCATCAGCGACAACTATCACCAAGCGGCTATGGGCGGAACTGGCGCGAACCACATCATGTTGGGATTTGGGGATGCTATCTTTTTCAGCGACGAAAACGGTAATCCCCTCGTTCCTCCGCACAACCAGACGGTTTGGGCCGGCGGTCCGGTTGACGAAGTTGAGGACCCAGACCCGCAGACCGGAACCAACAACTTCTGGATCCAGGACGGCTACGGCGGATTCGGCAACAACGGCACATCTGTCGGCGTCTATGGCGGCGGAAGCTACGTCAACTGCGCCGATCCGACGCAGCCCGGCGTCAGCCAGATCCGCAACTACCTGGCTTCGCTGAACCCTCCCATCAATCCCGACTGCGCCCCGAATGCCTACTACCTGGTGAACAACTACAACCCGGGGTACTTCGGCGATGGAAGCGACGCCTACCTCGACACCAACCCCAGCAATACCCCGTTCACCATTCCCGGTGTGACCCAGCCGAGCATCGCCGACGTAATGCTGGCCAACAACGTCTCATTTGCGACCTACTTCGACCAGTGGAACCCGTATCTGAAAGACAAGTACCAGCTCAACTACGGGACAGTAGGGAGTAAGAGCGACCAGTACTGCAACATCTGCAACCCGTTTCAGTACCAGAAGCAGATCATGACCAACACCTCTATCCGCACCACCCATATGTACGACATCGACCAGCTTCGCAAGGACATCTACGCCGATAACCTGCCGGCAGTGTCGATCGTGAAGCCCAGCGGATGGGTCGATGGCCATCCAGCCTCGTCGAAGTGGGACCTCTTCGAAGGCTTCGTCACGCGGATTGTGCTGGACCTGCAGTCCAACCCCGCGGAGTACAAGCAAACCGCCATCATCATCACCGCAGATGAAGGCGGCGGCTACTACGACTCGGGCTATGTGCAACCGCTCGACTTCTTCGGAGATGGCACCCGCATCCCGTTGATCGTGGTGTCCGCGTACAACGACCCGGGCCACGTCTCCCATACCTATACCGACCACGTTTCGATCACCAAGTTCATCGAACGCAACTGGGGGCTGCCGACCATTTCGGGACGCAGCCGGGACAACTTCCCCAACCCGACCTCAACTCCTAGCAATCCCTATGTGCCCACGAACAGTCCGGCGATTGGGGATTTGTTCGACCTGTTCGACTTCAGCAAGAATCCGTAAGGCGCGTTCGTAAGGCGTCGGACGGCCCACTCAAGCCCAACTTGAGTGGGCTTTTTCACTGCACAAAATCCGTCGATTCAAGGAGATAGGAAGAATTTTTGCGCAAAATCCCTCTTATCAATAAGTTGCACGTAAAATATTCATTCGCAAGGGGTTGCATGGCAGTTTTTTCACCACCCATGCGGGTTACGGAGTTCGCTGGAGGCCAGTCTCGGGGCCGAAATCATGACGCCGGCGCGGTCGTAATCAATGGTGTCGGCAGACAAGGCGGCCACCACCTGACAAAGCACCTCGTGGATCGATCGGGGATTGTCGAGCGGTGGCAGGTCGAATCGGAGGGTACGCTGGCGACGGCGGCCACGGGCTCCATACATAGCATCGTGGCGCTGGTGATAGTGGAAGTAACAGAATTTGTTGCCGTGCAGGGCGGGCGAGCCGCAAAGAATACCGTCTGGTTTGCGATGGTGACAGGTAGGGCAGGACACAGGGCCTCCGAGAAGCTGCCAGCCATCAGGTGTCGGCTGACAATCAATAGGGGCTGGGCCCCCACGCTAGAAGGGTGGCAAATGCCGGCGAGAGGCGCAAGTTACGAAAGTACAGGGGGTACGTACTTTAGTAACCATTTGCCGAGGAAAGCTCGGCGATGATTTGGTTGGAGCTTGACCACAAGCATCCACATCCAAAGCTTTCACTGACTCCATGGAGCGACTTGCCGAAACCTGCGAGCGGATCGCCGCGACCACCAAGAAGAGCGAAAAGGTCGCCATCCTGGCGGAATATTTTCGCTCGCGAGAACAGGCCGATGCGAGGACTTCGGCTGTGTTCCTGTCGGGCCGAGCGTTTCCTGCGTTTGAAGAACGGACGCTGCAAGTCGGCGGGGCACTGCTGTGGAAGATCGTGTCGGAGCTGGCGGACGCGAGCGAGGTTGAGCTGCGAGGGGCATACCGTAGGCACGGAGATTTGGGGTCGGCTGCTGGCGAGCTGTTGGCGGGCCGTCCGTCGCCGGGACGCATCACGCTCCAGGATGTACGGCGAGCGTTCGATGAAATTGCGGCCACTCGAACCGCTGCCGCGAAAGCGAGCTTGCTGACTGCCTTGCTCAGGGGCACCACGCCGCTGGAGGCCAAGTACATCCTGAAGATCATCACCGGCGATTTGCGAATTGGGCTGAAGGAAAGCCTGGTGGAAGAAGCCATCGCGAAGGCCTACGACGAGCCGTTCGCGCACGTGCAACGCGCCAATATGCTGCTGGGTGATATCGGCGCAACGCTGAAGTTGGCGGCGGAGGATCGGCTCGATGATGCCCAGATGCGGCTGTTTCATCCCATCGGGTTCATGCTGGCCAGTCCGGCGGCCAATGCGGACGAGGCGTTCGAATACTTCGAGCACGCGCAAGTCGAGGACAAGTACGACGGCATCCGTGCACAGGCACATGTCGGCGATGGTCACGTTCGATTGTTCTCGCGGACGCTCGACGACGTGTCGCAATCGTTTCCCGAGCTGATTGCGACACTGGGCAAGGTTCCGGGCGAGGTGATTTTCGACGGAGAGATCGTCGCGTGGAAGAACGACGAAGACGGCGGTCACGCCATGCCCTTTTCGTCGCTACAGCAGCGGCTGGGGCGGAAACGGGTCGGCGAAGAGCTGTTGGCTGCGGTACCTGTGGCTTACGTGGTGTTCGACGTGATTTACGCCGCGGACGGAGTTGCGCTCGATCGTCCTTTGGTGGAACGCGATGAGATCGTTAATCGACAGTTTCCGGCCGACGGTCGAATTGAGCCCGAGCTTCTGCGGCGTCAACAGGCCAAGCTGCTGTTCGAGGAGGAGCGGCCGGCTTCGGGTTGGGTACTGCGCGCTCCGGTTCGTCGCGCCGATTCCGCCGAACAACTCGAAGCATACTTCGAGCAGGCCATGGCACGCGGCAATGAAGGCCTGATGATTAAGGACCTCCAATCGCCCTACATGCCGGGACGGCGCGGACGCTGGTGGCTGAAGCTCAAGCGCGAGTTGGCGACGCTCGATGTTGTGGTCACTGCGGTGGAATATGGCCACGGCAAACGCGTCCACGTGCTGAGCGACTACACGTTCGCGGTGCGCAAGGGCGAGGAGCTGGTGAACATCGGGAAGGCCTACTCGGGGCTGACGGACGTTGAGATTGCGACGATGACGGAGTGGTTTCTGGCGCACACCACGGCTGACCACGGCTTCACGCGCGAAGTTGAGCCGGAAATTGTACTGGAAGTGGCGTTCAATGCCATCATGCGCTCCGACCGGCATGACAGCGGGTACGCGCTGCGTTTTCCGCGGATTGTTCGAATACGAGGCGACAAGCCGCCGGCGGAGATCAACACGGTTGACGACGTGGAGGCGATCTGCGTGGGGCAGCATGGACGAGGAGTGCCGGACGGCAGCAGCGCTTGAACCCTAGTTGCTCTTTTCTTTCAGTAGGTTAGCAAGTCACAACCGAATCAGAACCAAGTCAGAGCCAGACCATTGTCCGGGAACGCGAATGCGGGCAAAGTCCCACGTGTCAGCCGGAGTCGCCGGTCCAACCAACTCGAGAAAACTCAAATGACGAACCTACGCAACCTGATCACCCTCCCCCTGCTGCTCACCGCCGTCACCCTTTTTGCCCAGACGGCCGGCAACCAGCTCCTCATGAAGGTCAACGTCCCGTTCGCCTTCACCGTCGACAACCAAACTCTCCCCGCCGGACGTTATGACGTCAAGAGTGTGACCCCGGAGCATTCCATCGCCCTGATAAGTGCCGATGGCAAGCACACCTTCATCGTGAAGGATCTGCCGAACTACGCCAGTTCGCCTTCGCCCGACAGCCGCCTCGTGTTTCACAAGTACGGCAACGAGTATTTCCTGGTGCAGATTTGGACCGCCGGCGACAAGGTAGCGCGCAACCCGTTCGTCAGCAAACGCGCCTTGGAGTTGGCCCAGGCCGGCTACCGCCCCGAGGACCAGATCATCCCGGCCTTCGCCGGCCGCTAATCCCCGGACAAAGTTGAGTTGAATTCAATCTCGTTTCACAACCAAACCAAGAGAGGAAATGAAATGAACCTGAACAAGAAGAGAAAACAATATGCCGTCACGGCAACGCTGCTCTTGATGGTATTTCTGGCAGTGGTGGCAAACGCCAGCACGTCCAACTTCAGCGTCACCGGCTCCGGAGTCAATGCCACGATCCAGCTGACGTACGGGACGGCGAGGGACGCCAAATATCCAAATGCCTATGAGATCACCGGAATCAGCGGCACGTTTTCCGACTCCAACCATGGCCTCAACATCGTCAACGCGCCGATTTTCGGCCTTGAGCCGCTCAACTACGCGAGTCCTACATCAGGTAACTTACTGGCGCCTGCCGATTTCAGCAAGTTCTACTTGGCCTCCACCGTCGGGTTGCCGGCGGGACACCCCCCGTCTTTGGCCTATGACAACCTCTACTGGCCCGGCGGCTCGCCGATTACCGCCACAGGCTACCCATTCTCCGGAGGGTTCTTCGACATCTACGGCCTGATGTTCGACATTGGCAACGGCGAGGTCGCCGGCCTGTGGAGCATCGGCACCCATAGCGGCAGCGGGGCTGGCCCGATCTACGGGGCAGGCGTCGCAACCGCACAGGGTGCGCAGGATTACCAACGCAGCGGCTTGACGGCCACTCCGGAGCCGGGCACGTTCGTCATGTTCGGCTCTGGAATCCTCGGCCTGACAGGCCTCGTGCGCCGCAAGATCAGCCTGTAGACGCCACGATTCCGTGTTCGGGCCGTAAACTTCCTCCCCAAACCCACCAAGAACAATCGGGGCGCGCCAGATACGCGCCCCATTTTTCTTTCTGGGTGCTCCAGGAAACTCACGGCCACTTCACGCTGAGAGCATAGATCTCCTGCGTTCCGACCTCGTAGGTAAAGATAGGCGACCCGTCCGGAGCGACACTCATCTGGGCGGTTGTGCCGCTGCCGACCGGCAGGTGAATGTCCTTCCTGCTGGCAACGACTTCCGAATGCAGGTCGGACGCGCGAACCCGCACGAGCCGGGCGTTTTGACCGCTGGTTGTGTAGTAGAAGTAGCTGAAGTCCGGGAAGTGTGCCCAGTTCACGACGGGTCCGTCTTCCGGCTCGGTCAGGTCAGACCAGCGCTCGGTCGCCACATCGTAGACTTGCAGGACCAGCATGTCGCGCCGTGCTGCGACGATCTTTCCCGCGGCCACCCACTGCGGATTGAGCTGTCCTCCGGGAATTGCCGAGATCTGCCCGTTCCTCAGATCCAGTAACTTGATCTCCGGGGTTTGCCAGCTTACGTCGCTGTCGTTGAAGACCAGGAAGTTCCCATCTGGCGACCAGCTAACAGCTCCCGTGGGGCGCTCGATCACCTTTCGAGGTGCGCCACCGTCTATGCTGACGATGAAATCTCCTTCCCCCGTGCGGTAAGCAACCCATTTGCCGTCTGGAGAGATGGAGAGTGCCCAAACTACCGCGGGGGGAAAGGTGAGTTGTAAGCGATCACTTCCATCAGCGCGGCTGCGCCACAGGGACCAATCCGCGGGTTAGAGCCGTCCTTCTCGGCAATCACGAGATTGGTCACATTGCACAGCAGAAGCCGGCCATCCGGCGTGACGCTGGCCTCATGCGCTTCGAGATTGCTGACTCTACGCGGCTGTCCGGCGGGCAACGGAACCTCCCACACCGGCCTCGGCACCGGAGTACCGCCCTGCAGTACCAGCAACGACAAAGCATCCGGCGAGATACCTGCGATCGCAGGGCTAAGAACTTCCGTGGGTATGGTCGCGACCGGCCCGCCCTTTACCGAGACCTGTGCAATGTCGAGGCTTCCCTGCCGGTCTTCGTTGAAGTACACCCTCGCCCGTCCGTTTGCACGTAGGCCTTTGCCATTTGGTCGTCCGTGAGTTGGCTGATCGCTTCCACCACTGGGGTCGCGGGCGGCCTTGTCCACCAGAACGCAACACTTACGATCAGGGCTGCAGCAACTAGACTCATCGCAACCCATTTCCATTTCCCGCCTATCGCTTCTTCCCTTGGCCCGTTCGAAACCTCCGCGAACTTCGCGACCGATTCATCAGCGCTCGCCATACTGAACGGGGGACTCGACACTGCGGCACTCGCCCGACTTACATCCTTATCGGACACCGGTGCGCCCAACGACTCTTGCCCTGTGCCATTGGCTTGCGGAGCGACACTCGTAACCGCCACCGGCGCCACAAATCGATATCCTCGCTTCGCCAGCGTCTCAATGTAATGTGGATTGTCGGCGTCGTCGCCGAGCGCTTGCCGTAACTTGCGAACAACACTGTTCAGCCCGACGTCGAAGTCAACAAAGGTATCGGCGGGGCCACAGTTTCTGCTGTAGCTCTTCCCGCGTCACGATTCTCCCGGGGTTTGATGTCAACTCGAAGAGCACCCGAAACGGTTGCTCCTGCAGCTTGACCCGCACTCCGTTCTTGTGCAGTTCCGCATCGCGTTCGGACAATTCGAAGGGTCCGAAACGAAACACGCGGTCAGGCTGCGTAGCAGGGTCTGTCGGCATTGGGATGGTTGTGATTTCGCAACATCATACCCCGATAACGCGCTGCCGACACGGGTGCCTTATATACCATCCTGACCAGCGTCCGGTGACTCGCGTATGTGTGCGCCCGAGTGAAGTACCATGGTTCGACTGTTCGTATGCGGACAGTGGTTGCGGCTGGCGAACAGGTGACCTCTCGCAAAAGCGGGAGGCAGGCGGGTCATCCGACTGAGAGACAATGAGATAGACTGCATCGGCTGTGGCCGAGGGATTGCAGCATTGAGGTTAAATAGCTTCGCCAACGCTGCGTGGGGAGGACAACAATGACCGTGAAACCCGATCTGATCGTGCAGGACCTGAGGGTGGCGTTTCGGTCGCTGTGGCGGAGCAAAGGGCTGGCGATCACCGTCATTCTGACGTTAGCGTTGGGCATTGGCGCGAACGCAGCGATTTTCAGCCTGGTGCGCGGGGTGTTGCTGAGGCCGCTGGTGAATCGCGACGAGAACCGGCTGATTTATATCCGGCAGAGCGCGCCGGGGCTGCAGCTGGAGAATGCTCAGTTCTCCGTGCCTGAGATTCGGGACCTCAAAGAGAGCGTGAAGACCGTCAGTTCTTTCGGAGACTTTTCTCAAATCGGCTTCACCATGGTGGGACTGGGTGAACCACGCGAGATCCGCGCGGGAGTGGTTGGCGGCTCCTATTTTGAAGTGATGGGACTGCGCCCGGTGCTGGGGCGGCTGCTGGATGAGCACGATGACGGGCCGAACGCCGCCGGCGCCTGCGTGCTGACCTATCGCTTCTGGTCAACCGCGCTCAAGAGCGATCCGTCGGTGATCGGCAAGACTGTGCGGCTGGGAGACCGGAACGCCACGATCATTGGCGTGCTGGAGCCTTCGGTGCCGTATCCGGCGGAAACCGAGATCATCGCGAACGTAGTCACCAGCCCGCATCATCTGTCGGCCACGATGGTACAGGGGCGGGTACATCGGATGACGGAGCTATTCGGCCGTCTGGCGCCGGGCGCTACGCTCGAGCAGGCGAATGCCGAACTGCAAACCGCTTACGCCACGATGGTGAAGGCGCACCCTGAGGCGTACGCGGCGGAGGCTAGAGGCACAATTCACGCGGTGCTACTTCGCGACCAGATCAGTTCTGGTGCGAAGACTGTCCTATGGGTTTTGCTCGCGGCGTCGCTGCTGATTTTCATCATCGCGTGCTCCAACGTTGCCAACCTCATCCTGTCGCGTTCGGTGCGACGCGAAGGTGAACTGGCGATTCGCGCCGCGCTCGGAGCAAGTCATGGAGCATTGCGCCGCACCCTGTTGGCGGAGAGTTTGCTGTTGTGCGGAGCAGGCGCGGTGCTTGGCGTGCTGAGCGCCGGCCCGATGGTGGCCATTCTCTCGGGTTATGCCTCGAGGTTTTCGGTTCGTGCTCTCGATTTAAAGGTGGACTTGAGCATCTTGTGGGTTGGAGCCGGTTTGGCGATTGTGGCTGCCGTACTGCTGGCCTTTGTCCCGCGCCTACCTTCGGCGGAATCTTCCAGCGGAATGACCCTTTCCAGCAGCACCGTTCGAATCACCGGCAGTACCAGCCGCCGCTTGCGCATGTTCGCCGTCACCCAGATCGCGGCTTCGTTCATTTTGCTGGCCGGATCCAGCATTCTCATCAAAACGTTGCTGACGCTTCAGAATCAGCAGACCGGCTTCGATATGCGCCGCGTTCTGGTGCTGAATGTGCCGGTGGTCTCCTACGGAAGAACGCCGGAAGACATCATCAACTTCTATCGCGAAGCGATTCGCCGCATCGAGCAGTTACCGGGCGTCGATCGCGTTGCGCTGGGCACGCAGGCACCCTGGCGTGACGCCAACGTGTTTGGTCCGGGTTTCCAGGTCGCTGCCGAAGGGCACATCAAGAGTGCGCGCGAGGCGGACCCGCGGGTCAATTTCCGGGTGGTTTCTCCCAGCTACTTTGCGGCACTGGGGGTTCCGCTGATTGCCGGACGTGACTTCAACGATGAAGACAAGCGAGGCGGCGAGCCGGTGGTGATCATCAGCCAGAGCGCGGCACAGCGTCTGTTCCCGGGACAGGACCCGATCAATCGGCACATCATGTGGACCGATCCGATCATGAAGTTTATTTACATCAGTACGGCTCCACGCCGGATTGTGGGTGTCGTAGCCGATATGGACGATGACCATCTTGTGCCCGAAGCCGAGCAGACCATCTATCATCCGTTCGGGCAGATACCGGATGTCTCGGCCGAAAAGGACGTGTCGTTGTTCGGCGGCCGCTTGTTCGTGCATACGCGCATGAATCCGCATGGTTTGATCATTCCGATCACGCAGATCATTCGCAAGATGGCGGTTGACCAGCCGGTCGAACGGGCCGCCACGCTCGAAGATATTCGCGCTGAAGTGCTGACCCCGGAGCGGCTGAATACGTTTGTCTTCGGCGGATTTGCCGCAGTCGCGCTGGCGATTGCGGTGGTGGGCGTCGCGGGCGTGCTGGCGTTTTCGGTCAGCGGGCGAACGCGCGAGTTCGGCATTCGGCTGGCGGTGGGAGCACAACCCCGGAACTTGTTGCTGGGCGTGATTGCTGAGGGCGCGTTGATGGCGATAACGGGCGTACTGGCGGGCGCAGTGATTGGGTACGGATTAACGAGGCTGGCGAGCCGTTATTTCCCGTCATTGCAAATGCCGAGCGTGTGGCCAATCGTGGCGTCTGTGTTTGTGTTGCTGGCTGCCGCGGTCATCGCGTCGGTTTTCCCGGCGGAACGCGCGGCACGGGTCGACGTCACCGAAGCGTTGCGCTCGGAGTAGGGAAACCGCGTTCATGTCCTCGATTTCGCGTAGAGTTCAACGGGTACGCGACGACAACCCCGCTCAAGCTCCGCTTGAACTGATTGGATAAGGTCGAAGGCTCGATCGAACCCGAGTAGTCTTTTGTGATTGAGGACAAAAAGCCGCTGGGGAAGGAAGGAGCCCTCGATGAGGATTATAGGATGTGATTTTCATCCCAGCTGGCAACAGGTGGCGTGGTTGGACGCCGCGACGGGAGAAACCGGGGAAGGCAAGCTGGTGAATGGCGACGGGGAGGCGGAGCGGTTCTATCGCAGCTTGGAGGAGCCGGCGCTGGTGGGAGTAGAAGCCTGCGGCAACAGTCAGTGGTTGATCGAGTTGTTGCAGCAGCTGGGACACGAGGGGTGGGTAGGGGATGCGGCGCAGATCCGAGCCAGCTATGTACGGAAGCAGAAGACGGACAAGCGGGACGCGGCGCACATTCTGAAGCTGCTGGTGGAAGGACGGTTTCCGCGGTGGTGGACACCGAGTGCCGAGCAGCGGGATGTGCGGCAGCTGCTGATGCATCGCCACCAGCTGGTGGAGATCCGGACGCGGGTGAAGAACGGGCTGCAGCACTTGGCGATGAATCGCGGGATGCAGAAGAAGGGCAAGCTGTGGAGTGCGGCGGGACAGAAAGCGCTGCGCGAGCTACCACTGCAAAGCTGGGCCGCACGGCGACGTCAGGACTTGCTGGGGTTGCTGAAGAGTCTGGATGAACAGATTGGCCAACTGGACCAGGCGGCGGAAGAAGAATCTCAAAGAGACAAAATGGCGCAGCTGTTGAGGACGCAGCCGGGAGTGGGTCCGATCACGGCCCTGGGGTTCGTAGTGACCATCGGGGATGTGACACGGTTTCGACGGGGCAAGCAGGTGGCCAGCTATCTGGGGCTGATTCCGCGCGAGCGCAGTTCGGGCGGACGACAGCGGCTGGGTGCGATCAGCAAGCAGGGCAACCGGTTTCTGCGCATGCTGCTGGTGGAAGCGGCGCACAGTGCCAACCAGCGGGACGAGGGATTTCGCAAGACCTATCAACAGCGCTGCCATCGCATGGCCAAAGGCGTGGCCCAGGTGGCGGCAGCGCGCAAATTGGCGGTACGACTCTACTGGATGCTGCGCACCAACACCGCGTATCCGGAGATCGTTCGCATCGAGAGCAGCCCGCGGGTGCCCCTGGTCGGTCGCCGTGGCGACTAGACCGATGAACTGATTGGGCGCTCTCGCCTCCTGTGGAGACGGGAGGTTCGCATAGAAGAATCATGGTCGCAGTGCTGGGCCGTATCGATGGTTGGTGAAACGAGGTTGTTTCACCGCAAAGTGATTAACGCGAGTTCTCCAGTGGCTTTCGTCCTCAATCGCGCTGGCGAGCAAGCGGTGCTCACGCACCGCCACAGGAGAACTCTCGCTTGACAATGCCTTCGACCTTATCGAGGGGCACCCGCAATATCTGAGGTTTAAGAACTGGCGGAGCATATGGAAACATTGTGGCAGGACATTCGCTACGCAGTACGGATGCTGATCAAGAATCCCGGGTTCAGCGCGATCGCAATCCTGTCGCTGGCGCTAGGAATTGGAGCCAATACGACGATCTTCACGGTCGTGAACGCGATTCTCCTGCGTCCTTTGCCGGTCAAAGATATTTCGCGCCTGGTGGAACTGGATACGGTTGACACCAAGACTCGAGTCACTGCAGCCAATGTGACGAAGCTTGGTATGTCGTATCCGAATTTCCAGGACTACGCCAGAGAGAACCAGGTTTTCTCCGGGCTCAGCTGTACCGTCGGCCCGTTGCCGTTGACGTGGAGCGATGGTGCGGAGCCGAAACAAGTCCTTGGGCAAATGGTCAACGCGAACTACTTTGATGTCCTCGGACTGACTCCTGTCCTGGGACGCTTCTTTTTGCCGGACGAAGACACCAAGCCAGGTGGCAACAATGTCGTTGTCCTGAGCTACAGCATGTGGGTGAATAAGTTCGGGTCGGATCCCAACATCGCCGGAAAGGTTGTCACGCTGAACGCTACGCCTTACACCGTGATTGGTGTGGGCCCGCGCGGCTTCAAGGGAACGTTTATTTTTGGCAACGCGGAGGAAGTCTGGGTCCCGGTCAGCATGTACCCACAGGTGCTCGCGGGGTTCTTCAAAGACAACTTTAAAGACCGTAGATTCCTGGATATCGGCGTGATTGGCCGGCTGAAAGACGGAGTGAGCCCGAGCGAGGCGGAAGCTTCGTTGAAGACTATTGCGTCGCAATTGGAAAAAGCATTTCCGAAGGACAATGCCAGCCGCAGCGTAGCGTTGACGCCGCTCGCCGATGCAGCAGTAGGGGTCAACAATCGCGGACAAATCGTGCTCGCCGGCGGATTGATGATGGGGATCGTGGGCCTGGTCCTGCTGATCGCCTGCGTCAACGTCGCGAACCTGCTGCTGGCCCAGGCTGCGCGTCGGGAGAAGGAAATGAGCTTGCGGGCCGCCTTGGGCGCCGGCCGACGGCGGGTAATACGACAGTTACTTACGGAGAGCCTGGTGCTGGCGGTACTGGCTGGAGTCGTGGGCATTGCGATTGCCTACGCTGGCCGCGCGGTGCTGTGGTCGTTCCGGCCGCCATTCATCCTGGATGGCGACTTGGACATCGCGTTCGATTCACACGTGCTCTTGTTCACCTTCGGCGTCGCGCTGCTGACTGCGGTACTGACTGGGCTGGCTCCGGCGATGAAGGTAGCGAGACCGAACCTGATCGAGGTGTTGAAAGTCGGAGGACGCGGCAGCAGCGTGAGTTGGGCGCGCAACCGGTTCCGCAGTCTGCTGGTGGTGACTGAGATTGCGCTGGCGCTGGTCGCGCTGGTGGGCGCGGGGCTGTTCGTTCGCAGCATGCAGAATGCACAAAGTGTGGATCCGGGGTTCGAATCGAGAAATCTGTTTGTGTTCGCGTTCGACCTGGGAGCCTTGCACTACGACGAAGCACACGCCCAGCAGTATTTTCGCGATGCGATCGAACGCGCTGAAGCCTCGCCAGGAGTTGCGTCGGCAACGATAGCATCGAATTTTCCACTCGGTGGAGGGTTCGCGCGGACTGTGTTCCCCGAGGGGCAGGATGAATCGTCGGGTTATCGCGGGACGCTGACGCAACTCGACGACATCACACCCAATTTCTTTAAGACCCTGCGCATTCCGCTGGTAAGCGGCCGCGAATTCACCGACACCGATCGGAAGGATACGACCCTGGTTGTGATCGTGAGCGAAGCCATGGCCAAACAATTCTGGCCGAATGAGAACGCCGTGGGAAAGCGCTTCCACTTCTTCGGAGAGACGCAGCTGCGCGAGGTGGTTGGTGTCGCACGCGATACGGTGGTGAATACGATTGGAGAGGAACCTCAGCCGCTGGCCTATTTGCCGCTGACGCAGGACTTCTCTCCAGCGGTGACCATGCAGGTGCGCACCACCGGCAAGCCGGAACCGGTCATTGCCACAGTGCGGAGCCATGTTCAATCGCTCGACACGAATCTTGCGCTCACCAACTGGAACACTATCGGAGAACTACTCGATCAGGGACTATGGGCACCACGCATGGGCGCTGCGCTGCTGACTGTGTTCGGCGGAGTCGCCCTAGTGCTCGCGGTCGTGGGTGTCTACGGCGTGCTCTCGTATTCGGTAAATCAGCAAACGCGGGAAATCGGCATCCGCATGGCCATGGGCGCGCAGACGGGAAGCGTGTTGAAGCTGGTGGTGAGACAGGGAATGCGACTCGCCATTGTGGGCCTCGTGTTGGGACTGGCGATTGCGTTCGCCGCCATGCGCGTTCTTTCCAGCTTGCTGTTTGGAGTCAGCGCGCACGATCCGCTCATCTTCGGGAGCGTGACACTGATTTTGGCGACGGCAGCTATTTTGGCTTGCTACATACCCGCACGAAGGGCGGCACACGTCGATCCGCTGGTTGCGCTGCGCTATGAGTGACGAAGCGGTCAGAGATCGCCGCTAATCGAAAATCGTGACTTGGAAAACCTTGTGCGTGGCGATGCTGCCTTGCGAGGCGTCAACGGTGAGTTCCCACGGGCCTGACATGTCGAAGCTTGTGAGAGTGGCTGCGTAGTCTCCGTGGCCTTGGGGCTGGAAGGTCACTTCGGTTTTTCCCATATTCATCAGCGTCATGTTGAGCGAGCCGGTGACGTGCGCGCCGTCGACCGCAGATCCCTGGCTGTCGGCGATGTGAACTGTGAAGGTCGCGGGACGCACCATGCGCGGGTGGTCGGGGTCGACCCTCAAAGTGAGTGCCCAAGCGGCGGTCGGTGCAGGTTTGCTGCAGTCCGTGGCGAAGGCGAGAAGGAACAGAATGGTAACGATATTAAGGGCGCGAAAAAAGTGTCGGTTCATGGGGAAGTCAGAAAGCAGATCCCTCGCGGGCCAAAGCCCGCTTGATTTCATAACAACGACGGCTCCTCGCGGAGTCCGAGTAAGCTTGATTTTGCAAAAGACCAAGACTCGGACGAAAGGAGCCGCCATGAAGATTATAGGCTGTGATTTCCATCCGAGTTTCCAACAAATTGCCATGGTCGATACGGATACGGGCGAATACACGGAGCGCAGGCTGACGCCGGAGGAGGCGCGGCAGTTTTATGCCGAGCTGAAGGGGCCGGTGCTGGTAGGCATGGAGGCCTGCGGCAACACGCTGTGGTTCGAGCGGCTGCTGGCTGCGCTGGGCATTGAGCTATGGCTGGGCGATGCCGGCAAGATCCGGGCGATGGAAGTGCGCAAGCAGAAGACGGACCGTCGCGATGCGCAGTTGTTGCTGCAGTTGTTGTTGGAGAAACGCTTTCCCAAGGTATGGGTGCCGAGCGTCGAGCAGCGCGACACGCGTCAGTTGCTGTTGCATCGTCACAAGCTGGTCTGTATGCGGCGGCAGGTGAAGAACGAGTTGCAGCATCTGGCGCTGAATCAGGGAGTGCAGCAGAAGCGCAAGCTGTGGAGTGTGGCCGGACGGCAGCGGCTGGAAGAGTTGCCGCTGACGGGTTGGACGAAACAGCGGCGCGAGGATTCGCTGCAACTGCTGGACGAGCTGAGCGGCCGCATTGCGAAGCTGGATGTGGCGGCGCGGCAGGAGGCGGATCGCGATGCGGTGGCGCGATTGTTGCAGACGCATCCGGGAGTCGGCCCGATCACGGCGCTGGCGTTTTCGCTGACGCTGGGCGAGATCGAACGCTTTGCGCGCAGCCGCCAGGTGGTCAGCTATCTGGGACTGAATCCGGCGGAGCATTCCAGCGGAGGGCGGCAGCACCTGGGGGCGATCAGCAAGCAAGGTAATCCCATGCTGCGCAGTTTGTTGGTGGAAGCGGGACAGAGCGCGGCGCGCTCGGTCCCAGAGTTGAAGCGCGCTTACCAAAGGCTGAAGCACAGGAAACATTCTGGCGTCGGCAAGGTGATGGTGGCGCGCAAACTGGCGGTGCGGCTGTTTTGGATGTGGAAGACGCAGCAGCCGTATGCCGCCGCTCGCACGCAGGGCAGCCCGAGTCATCACGTGGTCGCGGTCTGAGACCGTCCCCTTGAGTGGGCACCCTGCCTCCCGGAAAAGTCTGGGAGATCGAAGACAAGAATCATGGTTCCGCCCGAGCGGGATCGAATAGATGGTTGGTGGAGTCGAAAGGCTGCCATCGGTGATTCAGAGAGAGCGCGAGTCTTGGTCTTTATGCAAAGTGCAAGAAGACGATTTCCAATAGAGCGAAATGGCGCTGGGACAAAAACCAAGACGCCGGCGCTGAACTATGCCCTTGACAACCCCGTCGTTGTTATAGACGGGATGACAGAAACAAAATAAGAAACTGGTACGGCGCAGCTAAAGCTGCGCCCCTTCAAAACCGGATCATTGCTCATGCGTATGTTCATGGCCGGGGCTGGAAGGAATGACGCAGCCGTGGGCGACTTCGCAGATGGCGTACTCGAACTGGATGGTCGTGTGGTGAATATGAAAGCGCGAAGCCAGCGTGTCGCGAATCTCGCGAAGGAGGCTTTCGCTCTCGGAGGCGCGCATGTCGGCGATGCTGACATGGCATGACAGCGAATGAGTGTCGCTGCCGATGCTCCAGACGTGCAAGTCATGCACGCTGTTCACGCCCGGAATGTCGCATAGACAGGCTTCGATGCGCTCGAGTTCCATGCCGCTGGGGATGCCTTCGAGCAGGATGTTGAGGCTCTCGCGAATGATCCCGATCGACGACCAGAGAATCATGACGCCAATGCCGATGGAGAGCGCGGGATCGATCCAGTGCTGACCGGTCAGAGCGATGGCCACGCCGCCGGCGATGACCGCCGCGGTGGAGAGCGTGTCTCCGATTTCATGGACGATGGCGCTGCGCAGGTTGATGTCGCGATGTCCGCGCATAAGAAGCAGCGCAATGCCGCCGTTCATAAGCACTCCGGCGGCGGCGACCCAGATCATCAGTTGCGGTTGCACGTCGACGGGGTTCAGGAGCCGATGGAAGGCTTCGTACCAGATGTAGAACGAAATCAGGACGAGGGTGATGCCGTTGACGAAGGCCGCGAGGACTCCGGCGCGGTTGTAGCCAAAGGTCTTACGCGCGTCGGGACTGCGCCCTTGAAGATAGACGGCTCCCCAAGAAAGAAGCAGCGCGAAGAAGTCGGACAGATTATGGCCAGCTTCGGAGAGCAAGGCCAAGCTGTGGGCGCGGATTCCTGCAAAAACCAGCAGGACAATGTAGACCAGTGTCACGACCAGCGAAATCCGCAGGACCTTAGAGGTCTGTCCATTGGCGCCGCCGGGGTGAACGTGGACGTGCATGTGTTCAGTCTAAAAGGGCAAGGCAACCAGTACAACCAGCGGGGTTGGCAGGCGTAAGGAAGACGGATGGCAAGGCGTGCTGGTGATGCTACAATCCTGCCCGTCCAGCCGTATTCAAAATTCGTGTTCGAGCAAGGCGCGGGGAGCACCCGCCGCCTTCACGGAGAGATTCATGAACGCTACAGCAGATGCGATCCCCGCGGAAGATAAGCCCCTCACGGAAGTCGAGCGAGTCGTCGATACGTTTATCGCCCCCAGTAAGACGTTCACCGACATTCGCCGCAACGCCGGCTGGCTGGTGCCATGGGTGTTGATCTCGATCTTCGGCCTCATGCTCGTGTTCGTGGTGGACAAGAAGTTGGGAATGGATACGGCGTACGAAAACCAACTGCAGCTCAGTCCGAAGCAGGCGGACAAGATCGACTCGATGCCGGCGGACCAGAAGGCCAAGGCGATACAGGTTGGTGCTTCTATCACCCGTTACTTTGCCTATGGGTCGCCGGTGATCACGATCATCGCGGCGGCGATCTTCGGCGGCGTGCTGATGGCAACGTTTAACTTCGGATTCGGCGCCGAGGTGAAGTTCAAACAGGCGATGGCGATCAGCATGTATGCGTTTCTGCCGTCGATCATTAAGGCCCTGATTGCAACCGGCGTAGTTGGCATGGGAGCAGCGGAAGGGTTTACCTTCCAGAACCAGGTGGCCAGTAATCTGGGCGGCCTGGTTAACCCGAACTCTAATCATTTTCTCTACTCGGTGCTGACGGCGATGGATGCGTTTACGATCTGGACGCTCATCCTGACCGGCATCGGTTACTCGTGCGTGACCCGCGTCAAGCGTGGGACCTGCATGGGGGTGGTTTTTGGCTGGTGGGTGGTAGTAACCCTAGTCGGAGCGGGCGTTGGAGCGCTGTTCGCCTAGCGGCACTCTTCCGACGATGCACTACAACGCCGTGGCGAGACGGTCGCCGGCGGGCGTCGTTTCTCGGGTCTGTCCAAAAAATGCGCCCGGACCTCCGTGGCGTTCCGCAAAACTGAGTTATACTTCGGCTGCGGCTCAGTACCGCGCAAGTCTTCGCCGATTGGAGGCGGATGCGGGGCACATTCATCGATCATTCTGCCCCGATTGTTGGTTAGACGAGGCCCATTTGCGTCTGTGGAACGGGAGTGACGCGCCGAACTAGTCGTTCTTATCTGTCTTTTTAGGCGCGCCTCGAACCCGCCTGTAGATGCCAGGACGGCCCCGGGAGGTGTCTCTTGGACCTGGTAATCCTACGAATTTTATTCGTATTCATCACAGCACTTTCGAGTTACGAACTTAAACCCCTGGGACTGGAGCGCTGGCCGGCGGCAGGAGCTGGAGTGTTGGTCGGCGTTGCCGTCGTCCTGTTCGAGATTCGCCTGCGTAATGTCAGCCTCAAGCGGCTGATCGGCGCCGTCATCGGCAGCATCCTGGGCATTATTGGCGCATACCTCTTCAGCCTGGTCATCCGTAACAGCCTGCAACCCGGGCCGACCCAGAGTTTTCTGCAACTGTTCCTCATGTTGCTGATGGCTTATGTGGGGCTGGTGGTGGGCGCGGGTAAGGGCGACCTGCTGAACCTGGCGGCTCTGGGTGGCATCTTCGGAGGCGAGAAGCAGGGCAAAAAGAGCTACAAGATTCTGGATACCAGCGTCATTATCGATGGCCGGATCGCCGACATCGCAGAGACGGGATTCCTGGATGGCGTCATAGTGCTGCCACAATTTGTGCTTCGTGAGCTGCAACTAGTGGCCGATTCGGCCGACTCGATGAAGCGCAATCGCGGGCGGCGTGGGCTCGATATCTTGCAGCGCATTCAGAAGATCGCGACCCTGACGGTGCAGATCGTGGAGGACGATTTTCCCGCGGTGCGGGAAGTTGACCTGAAACTGATCGAACTGGCTAAGGTGTATGAGGGCAAGATCGTCACCAACGACTTCAACCTGAACAAAGTGGCACAGCTACAGGGGGTTGAAGTCCTGAATATCAATGAGCTGGCCAACTCGCTGAAGCCGATTGTGCTGCCGGGCGAGGTGATGAAGGTGTTCATCCTGAAGGAAGGCAAGGAATACAACCAGGGTGTCGCCTATCTCGACGACGGGACGATGGTGGTGGTGGACAACGCCCGCAAGATGATCGGCAAGAACATCGATATCTCGGTGACGTCGGTGCTGCAGACCACGGCGGGCAAGATGATATTTGGGAAGTTTGACGAGCGCTCGGCGACCATGCCGCCCCGGCCGGTGGAACCGCGGCCGGAATTTCGCAAGCCCGCACCGCCGGCTGCCGCCGCCGCCGTCGTTCCGGAAATTCCGAAACAGGAGTAGAGGTTAAAAGGGAGTCTCGTAGTAGTGCAGGGCTCCCGGTTCACGCCGGCTGATTTGAATTCACTCTCGCCGCGCGTTTATACTTCGCTGCCCACATATGAAAGTTATCGTCATTATCCCCGCAGCCGGTTTGGGCACGCGCATGTCTGCAGTGTCGGCCGGCGACAGAAGCAAATCCAAACAGTTCCTGGAACTGCAGGGAACGCCAATCCTGATTCATACGCTGCGCAAGTTCGCGGGCAATCACCGCGTGGATGAGATCGTGGTTGCCTTGCGCAAGAACGAAATGGCCGGCTTCCAGAAGCTGGCCGACGCAGCCGGCATCAAGAAACCTTTGCGGGTGGTCGAAGGCGGGGAGCACCGGCAGGACTCGGTGGCCAATGCTCTGGGGGGGCTGAACGCAGCAGATGACGACATCGTGCTAGTTCACGATGCAGTGCGCCCGTTCGTTACCGACGAAACCATCGAAGGCGTGATTGAGGCGGTGAAGAAGTATGGCGCTGCGATTGCCGGAATTCCGGCGGTCGATACGGTGAAGCAGGTGGACCGCACCGCCGACGGCGCCGTTGTGCTGGCCACGGTTCCGCGCGAGCGCATGGTGATGGCGCAGACCCCGCAAGGCTTTCGTTTCGGACTGCTGAAGAAGGCATTTGACGAAGCGGGCGCCGATGGGTTCCTGGGAACCGATGAAGCGTCGCTGATCGAGCGGGCGGGCGGCACCGTACACGTAGTCATGGGATCACCGCGCAACCTGAAGATCACCACTCCCGGCGACCTGGAGCTGGCGGAATTTATTTTGACGCAGGAATCGCGCCGCAAGACCGGCTGACAGGACAGAAAATCTGTGTCATTTAGCAGACAAGATATACGCGTGCCGCGCATCGGTACCGGATGGGACTCGCATGAGTTTAAGCCCGGAATGCCGTTGCGGATCGGTGGCATTCTGCTGCCGCATGACAGCGGACTAGCGGGCCACTCCGATGGCGACGTGCTGCTGCATGCCTTAACTGACGCGCTGCTCGGCGCGGTCGCGGCAGGTGATATCGGAAGCTATTTTCCTCCCAGCCATCCGAAGTGGAAGGGCGCGGACTCGGCGGTCTTCGTGCGCGAGGCCTTGCAGCAAATCGCCGCGAAGGGTTACACGGTGGGCAACGTCGATTGCACGCTGGTGCTGGCTGCTCCGAAGATTGGACCGCATGCCAAGGCTATCCAGGAAAATGTCGCGAAACTGCTAGGCGTGAACGCCGAGCGGATCGGGATCAAGGCGAAGACGCCGGAAGGCACAGGCACCGACAACGCGGCCATCGCGCAGGTAGTGGTGCTGTTGATCGAAATCATGTGGCCTTAGCGCTAAAAATCAGCGGCCGACAACCGACACACTAAAATTCACGGGAATTGAGCGCGGAGGATAGCACGCGCTGCGGTCGCATGCCTGGAAGCGCAGTGTGCCAGTGACCGGGAAGTCGCCGCTAGCCGCATTGGCCGGGGCCTTAATCACCGCGGCAATGGCGAAGTCGCCGCTATAGACGCTTAGCTTCTCGTCAGGCGCGAAGGGGAACGACATGTCCTGACCGTCGGGGTACTTCACGGCGGCGACGCCAACCGGATTCGTCGGACTGAGTTTCAGAACAGTGGGAATCAGCAGCTCGGAGTGTGGCTTGTTGGAGTTGATGTGGAACTCGCTGCCCACGCGAAAATCGAGTTGTACGGTCGCGGAGCCTCCGGCTTTGACCTGCACCTTGCCAACCGGCGCCAACTCGACTGACGGAACTCGGGTACCCGGCTCCTGTGCGAACGCGACCGCGGCGAGCAGCGCAACGAGGGGCAGTAACACTCGTCTCATTGCGCAGCCGTCTTCGCCTCGGCGGACGTAGGCGTAGAGGTGTCGGCCTTATTGATACCGACTGCGTGGGAAGCCAGCGCCTTCTGCACGTTCTCTTCGATTTCGGCGCGGCCGAGAAGTCCGGTACCCTTGCCGACGATCTTGCCTTCGCGATCGATATAGAAGCTGGTGGGCAGGTATTCGACGTTGCCGTACTGTTCCGAAACCTTGTCAGTGCCCAACAGGACGGGATAGTTCACGCCCATCTCACTGGCGAACTGGGCGATCTTGTCGGTTTCCGTGTCATCCATGGCAATACCGAGGACGACGAGTCCGTCGCCGCCATATTTTTTCTGGAGATCTACAAACCAGGGCATTTCTACCTTGCAGGGAGAACACCAGGTCGCCCAGAAATTCAGCAGGACGGCTTTGCCGCGATAGTCGGAGAGCTTAACGATCTTTCCATCCAGGGAAGTGAGTGCGAAGTCGGGGGCAGCCACTCCGCGAACGTCGCCCACCAAGGTGACAGGGCCGTGCTGACGGGGCCGGACCAAATATTTGCCAGTTGCCAGCATCGCGAGGATGGCAACGAGCAGGGTCACGAAGACTAGAGCATTACGTTTCACAGGTATCCGTTCTCTAAAGGGCAAACCGGTTAAGAAATGCCAGGTAGCCTGAAAGCAGCTTCAGGTTGTTCATGAATATCAGTACACCGACCGCGATCAGCAGGACTCCGCTGACGACTTCGACGGTATGAAGATGGCGACGAAACTTGCCGTAAAAACCCAGGAAGCGATCAACGCCGAGCGAGGTCAACAGAAACGGCACGGCCAGACCGAGGGAATAAACCGCGAGTAGGAACACCCCTTTGAAAAGGGTTTCCTGGGCACCGGCAAAGACGAGGATGGTCGCCAGAATGGGACCGATGCAGGGAGTCCAGCCGAAGGCGAAAGCGAAGCCGACGGCGAACGATCCCCAGGCGCTGGAGCTGCCTTTGACGTCGTGCAGCCGCTTGTCAGCATAAAGCGCCTTGATCTTCAGCAAGCCGGTCAGGTGCAGTCCAAAGATAATGACGATGACGCCGGCGATCCTGGCCAGGATGTGGTGATACTCATTAGCCAATTGGCCGATGCTGGTGGCCACCGCTCCGAGCGCGATAAACACTACGCTGAAGCCGAGGATAAATGTAAGGGAATGCAACATCACCGTTCCCAGGAGACGGCGATTGTCGGATTGCAGGTCTTCCACAGTCGCGCCGGAGATGAGCGAGACGTAGCCGGGAACCAGGGGCAGCACACACGGCGACAGGAATGAAAGGATTCCAGCCAGGAATGCTGCAAGGGGAAGAGGAAGACTATGCATAAAAGCTAATTGTAGCAACGCTTCTAAGTTATCTAAAGCGTCACTTCCCGGGAGTTTTAGTGCCGCCTTAGTTAGACGCTAATTGAGACGTACGAGCTGCACAAAGGTGACAGTCTAGCTGGCAACAGGGTGCACTCGGGGCCGAATCGGAGATTTGCGAAGGCCAGACCAGGTTTCAGATATGACAATGGAGTCGCCCGGATTATGGGGGTCGTACTTTATCGAGGCATGCAAACCCAGCCGACAGGAATACAAATCAATAAATTGCCGCAGGTGGGTGACGTCCTGAGAAGCCTCGTAGGAAACGCCGGCTACATCGTAGGTATAGATGAGAAGGATCATCTGGCGCTGGGTAGGAGACTCGTCGATCTCCTGCACATCGATGACGGTGCCTTCGATGATGCGACCACCCTGAGTGAGCTGCGTGCGGCGCTCGTATTCCAAATTCTCTCCCGAGCGCTTGGGATTGCGCGACAGCAGGGCGTAGCCCACGATGGCAGCTGCGGTGCCGAGAGCGAGCATCGGGTAGTAGCCCAGAGAACTCATGGCCGGTAGTGCCTAGCATAGCGCGAATCAGTTCGCGGCAGTATCCGAGAGAAGCACGGGCATTCGAAGCTGCGGATGCCGCTACGAGCCATCGGCGACCGGGTTCGAGAGACCGCCGACGCCTTCGACCGTTATTTCAACCGTGTCTCCGGCCTGTAGTGGGCTGACGCCGGCCGGCGTTCCGGTAGCGATCACGTCGCCGGGCTCGAGAGTCATGACCTGCGAGATGAAGCGCATGATGACATCGAGCGGAAAAAGGAAGTCCAAGGTGGTTCCATCCTGGCGGATCTGGCCGTTGACGCGAGTTTGAACGCGAACGCCCTTCCAGGGGTCAAGGCCCGAAACTACGACCGGGCCGATCGGGCAAAAGGTGTCGAAACCTTTAGCGCGCGACCACTGGCCGTCTTTGTTCTGCAAGTCGCGGGCAGTGACGTCGTTAACGCAGGTATAGCCAAGGATGTAGTCGCGCACTTCGTCGCTTTCGCGGAGGTTGTGGCAACGTTTGCCGATGACCACTCCGAGTTCGCCTTCATGATCGACACGTTGCGAAAGCGAGACCGGGCGAAGGATGGTGCCGCCAGGTGAGAGCACAGCCGACGGTGGCTTCAGGAAGATTAGGGGCTCGGTAGGAATGGGATGGTTGAGTTCTTTGGCGTGCTCGCGATAGTTGCGGCCGATACACACGATCTTCGAGGGACTGACCGGCGCCAGCAATTGGACAGATACCAGTGGAATTTCGACTGGCTGGCTGCGATCGAAATCCGAGGCTCCGCTCGGAAGGTCGCTGAGTGTGCGGCTGATAGTATCTTGTCCAGCAGCGGTTTCGATGAGCCCGTAGCGGGCACCATCGGGAGAATTGAATCGGCAGAATCGCATTGGAAGCTCCGTTACTGTTTGTCAGGCGCGGTTTCGCTGGTCTCGGCAGAGCGCGGGCTTTCATTGCCCCGTAAATCGACCGCCGAGATGGAGTACACATAGGTCTTGCCTGGTAGTACGGTGTCGTCGCGGTACGAAGGCACCCGCACAAGTTGCTGATTGAGTTTCACGGGCTCACTGGTCCCGACACTGCGAAAGACGTTGTAGCCAGCGAGATCGGTTTCCATGTTGGGCGCCCAGTTGAGATCGACAAACGGCTTCTGTCCCACGCTGGAGAATACCGCTTGCAACCCGCTCGGCTCGGCTGGCGGGTAGATGTCGCGAGTGAAAGTCACGACCGGCTTGGAGTCGGCACCTTCGACCGCCATGTTTACGCCTTCTGAGTGCACCAGCGTCACCGAGGTGATGCGGTAATCGTACTTGGTCTCCCAGGCGAAAGTCTTGTCGAGATAGAGACCCTCGGATGCAGGCTCGACGTCGGCGACCGCAATATACGCATTGGCGCCCGCGGGACCGCGCTCGATGCGGTAGCGGTAAGTGAGGCCTTGCGGTGCGGTGGGGACGTCAGCCCCCGTCCAGGAAATCAGTACGCCATCGGCTTCCACCGTCGCGGTAAGTTGTTCCGGCGGGATGATGGTGGGCGCTACCGGAATGAGGACCTGGTTCGAGAGCCCGGCGCTGCGTTCGCGCGTGTTGAGGACCTCGACGGCGTAGCGGACGAATCCGGCGGGATGTTCCTCGCCCAATTGCGTGGGAAGTTCGTCCACGTATTTCATGTGAACCGCGGGAGGCTCTTCGCCTTTGCGCGTTTCCAGCGGCTTGGCGTTCCGCACCGTAGCGACTGCCGTGCATCCGCCCATGAGACCAGTGCCCTCGTGGCGGCAGATTCGCGTCTGGGGAATGCTCTTCACCAGCGTGCGGTCGGTGTTCTTGCGCGGGAGCGTCCAGTCAAGCTGGACTTGGTTGCCTTTGCGCGAGGCGGTGAGGTCGTCGACCGGTCGGGCGAGTTGCAGCGAGGGCAACTGCGGCGCACCGGGAGTGCCGCAGCCGGTTAGAGTTACTCCCAACAGAATGCACCCGAACAGATATGAAAGAAGTGGCCGCATGCGGAACTACCAGCGTAACAAATTGCGATTTGCAGCACCGGCACATGTGGGTCTAATATTGGAAGGTAAGGTAACTTTGCCTTACAATGCCACGGCGAACAATGAAAGGCGATCGATGACCACACTTACGATCACTGCCAAAGGCCAAGTAACGCTAAAGCAGGAGCTACTCAAACATCTTGGTGTCGGCCCCGGGGAGAGAATTGAAGTCGATAAGTTGCCGGATGGCCAAATCGTCGTGAGAGCGGCTGCGCACAGCGGCCCTATTACCGATTTCATCGGTTGTTTGTCGCGAAAAGCAGGACCGAAGCTAACCATCGACGAAATGAATGAGATTGCGACCGAGGGATGGGCGAAAAGGAGATGAAGATCACCGCAGACACTAACGTGCTTGTCAGAGCTGCTGTCCAAGATGACGCACATCAAGCCAGGAGAGCCGCGAAATTTCTGCAGGAGGCCGATCTTGTTGCAGTGCCGATCGCAGTCCTTTGCGAATTTGTCTGGGTTCTTCGTCGAGGTTATAAGAAATCTGCAGCCGATGTCTCGATTGCGATTCATCGTCTTATCGACAGCGCTAATGTGGTGACAAATCGACCTGCGGTGGAAATAGGATTGTCCGTCCTCGAAGCCGGTGGAGACTTTGCAGACGGCGTCATCGCTTATGAGGGCAACTGGCTTGGTGCGGACGAGCTCGTTTCCTTCGACTCGAAGGCGGTGTCTGTGTTGCAGGCATTGGGCAATCGCGCCCGCCTGCTGTCGTAATGGTTATCCGTCGAGCTTTTTGGTGAGCAGCTCGTTGACCAGCGCAGGGTTGGCCTGTCCCTTGGAGGCTTTCATGATCTGGCCGACGAAGAAGCCGGCCACAGTCTTCTTGCCGGCGCGATACTGCTCGAGCTGCTTGGGATTGGCGGAGATGGCCTCGTCGATCAGCTTGTCGATGGCGGAGGTGTCGGTGATCTGCTGCGGCTTTTCCTTCTCGTAGATTGCCGGGAAGTCTTCACCGCGCTCGAAGGCGAGGTCGTAGAGTTCCTTAAGCTGCTTGCCGCTGATGGCGCCGGTTTCGACGAGATCGGCCGACAGAGCAACGCCTTTCATGGAGATAGGCGACTGCTCGATCTCCAGGCTCTTTGCCTTGAGGCGGCCCAGCAATTCTGCCTGCACCAGATTGGCGACGCGCTTAGGATTTTTCGCGGCTGAAGCAGCTTCTTCAAACTGGTCAGCCATCGACTGCGTGCGGGTAAGCGTGGCGGCATCGGCTTCGGTGATTCCGTAATGCTCGATCAGGCGCTTGCGCTTGGCCTCGGGAAGTTCGGGCAGCGTCGAAGCGATTTGCGTGCGCCATGCCTCATCGACCACGAGTGGGAGCAAGTCGGGCTCGGGGAAATAGCGGTAATCGTGCGCCTGCTCCTTGGAGCGCATGCTGTAGGTGCGGCCTTCACCTGCGTTATAGAGGCGCGTCTCCTGGGTGATGGTTCCACCGGAGCGCAGTACCTGTTCATGGCGCGCAATTTCGTATTCCAGCGCCTGGCGGATGAAGCGGAAGGAGTTCACGTTCTTAATCTCGGTCTTGGTGCCGAACTTCTGCCGTCCGACGGGGCGTACGCTGACATTGGCGTCGCAACGCAGCGAGCCTTCTTCCATGTTGCAGTCGCTGACGCCGGTGTAGAGGATGATCTCCTTCAGGCGCGTCAGATACTCCCAGGCTTCGTCAGGCGAGGAGATGTCAGGTTCGCTAACGATTTCGATCAGCGGCACGCCCGAGCGATTGAGGTCGATGGAGGTCCATTCGCTGCTGTCAGGCAGGCCGTCGTGCAGGCTCTTGCCGGCATCTTCTTCCATGTGCACGCGAGTGATGCCGATACGCTTGCGGCCGCCAGCAGTTGCTATGTCGATGTAGCCGTTTTCGGCCAGCGGCTTGTCGTACTGCGAGATCTGGTAGCCCTTAGGAAGGTCAGGATAGAAGTAGTTTTTGCGCGCGAAGATAGAGTTCTCGCGAATGTCGCAGTTCAATGCCATGCCAGCCAGGACGGCAAACTCGACCGCCTGGCGGTTGAGCACAGGCAACGCGCCGGGAAGGCCGAGACACACTGGACAGACGTTAGTGTTGGGAGGATTGCCAAACTGCGTCGAGCAGCCGCAGAAAATCTTGGTCTCGGTCAGAAGCTGGACATGGACTTCCAGTCCGATGACCGGTTCGTAGCGGATCTGCGTCGCAACAGGAGCTTCCGGCGTGGTCGCCATATCTCACGATTATAGCGGCGCAGCCGGAACGTTGGAGGGAACCGCGTTCAGACGACAAGCGCTTCCGTATGATGCTTGGGCTTCCAAACGCCGATGACCATACCCATAAGTACGGAACCGATTAAGGGATAGGCGGCGCAAATGAACATGAAGGTACTAGAGCGGTACTCGAAGGCCATTTCGGTGAGCATGGCGAGTGCTGCGACGATGCCTACCATCAATCCAGTCACAATTCCGCGGAATAGGTTGTACCTGTGGAATCCGCCCATCACCCAGGAAATGACCAACGCCATTCCCAAGCTACACAGAAACGAAATGACGTAGGGCCAGAAGTTGGGATGCGCCGTGTACGTCTGCAACTCTTCCGGCGACAGGCGAGTGCTTGCCTGCCAGGGCTTGGAGAACGTGGTAAACCAGACCGCTCCGAATCCAAAATGCACGACGGCGGCCAGCGCGATGGCGCCCCAGTTCACTTTCATGGCTGTCCTCCGGTGTCGGCGAAACGATACCCGTTCAGCGGGCGCAACGCAACGTGTTTCATGGTTGGTAACTAGGGCACATCGACAGTACCTGAGCCGGCGTCTTGCCCGATTCGCGCAGCGTGCGCAGGCCGAGCGAGTCGTGGCGCTTAGCCAGGCGAGTGCCCGCTTCATCGCGAATAAGATCGCAATGAAAGTAGCTGGGCGTCGGAAGACCGAGAGCCCGGATCAGGAGCAATTGGCGTGCCGTGGACTTCAGCAGGTCCGCGCCTCTTACCACCTCAGTGATTTGCATGGCGGCATCGTCAACCACCACGGCGAGTTGGTAGGCGGGAACGTCGTCGCGACGCCATACGACGAAGTCGCTGAAATCCTGTCCCACAATGTAAGACTGCGACCCGTGATGCTGGTCACCGAAGCTGATGGTCTCTCCGTCGGGCACGCAAAAACGCCAGTTCACGCCTTTTGGCTCCGGGTAGTTCGTAGCTTCGGCGACCTTCTCTCGGCAGTCGCCCTTGTAGAGCGGCTCGTCGTCAGCGTCGTTGGGAGCAGACGCAGCGAGGGCGAGGTCTTTGCGCGAGCAGGTGCATGGGTAGATCGCGCCTGAGTCGCGCAGTTTGCGCCAGGCGTCGAGATAGAACTCGCGGCGCTGGCTTTGGCGATAGGGAGCGAATGGGCCGCCGACATCCGGGCCTTCCTGCCAGCGAATGCCGAGCCAGCGGAGGTCGTCCAACATCGCCGTGGCAAATTCGGGCTTGGAGCGCTGTGGATCGAGATCTTCGTTGCGGAAAACTAATACGCCGTTGTGCTGGAGCACGCGCTGGTAGGCCGCCCAGAAGGTGCACGAGTGGCCGACATGGAGCAGTCCGGTGGGCGAAGGTGCGATGCGGCCGCGGTAGGTGGAGGGCACGGCGACCATTTTAGAGGGACCCGGCTCCGGGGGCGAGGCGATGGTGTAAGTTGAATCGACAACGTGGAACATCCTGCTGCGCTACTGGAGTTGCAGAACGTGAGCGTGATGCGGGGACAGAAGGTCGTCCTCGATGGCGTCTGCCTGCGTGTACAACTGAACGAGCATATAGCGCTGCTGGGACCGAACGGCTGCGGGAAATCGACGCTCATCAAGACCATTACACGCGAGTGCTACTCGCTGGTGCGCGAGGGTTCGAGCATGTCGATTCTCGGGCACACGAACTGGAACGTGTTTGAGCTGCGCTCGCTGCTGGGCATCGTCAGCAACGACTTGCTGGCTTCGTGCACGAGCGATGCCAGCGGGTTGGATGTGGTGCTGTCGGGGTTTTTCAGCAGCACACGCATCTTCCCGAACCATGCAGTCGATGACGAGAAGCGGGAGTTGTCGGAGTCGGCGATGGCGAGACTGGGAATCGCGCATCTGGGGCACCGGGCGGTGCGGGAGATGTCGTCCGGGGAAGCCAAGCGGGTGTTGATCGCCCGCGCACTGGTGCACAAGCCACGAGCGCTGCTGTTCGACGAACCCTGCAATTCGCTGGACATTGCGGCGCAGCATGGCCTGCGCGAAACCATGCGAGAGCTGGCGAATTCGGGTATCGGGATCATCCTCGTCACGCACGAACTGGCGGATATCGTGCCGGAAATCGAGCGGGTCGTGCTGATGTCGAATGGCCGCATCGTGGCCGACGGACGCAAGGAGGAAGTGCTGCGAGAGAAGACGCTGAGCTGGTTATTTGGGGCGAAGGTCAGGGTCGAGCGTCACGAGGGATACTACCGGGCCTGGTGAAACAAGCGTGCGAGCTTCCGGCGCCAAATTTCACACATCAGTGAAACGCGCCGGCCATCTCCGCTTCGGACGTCGCCGGTTCTGGCTGTTTGCCGTTCACCGTTGCGCCGCTCGATTTGTTCTCGTGCGGATGCAGATCGCGAGCGTTACGCAGCAGAGGAGAAGCGGCAGCATGCACAGGAAGATCACGCCCATGATCCAGAACGCTTCGACGAACGACAGCAGCGCCGCCTGCTGCTGCACCATCCCATAAATAGCACCCAGCGCTTTGCGAGACGCGTCGACGGAGTTGGAGCCGTGCATCTGGAACCAGGCTCTGCATTCCGCGGAACATCATCTGCGTGCCGTGATCATAGGGCGTGATGTGCGACGATGAGCTGGTTCTGATGCACCTGGCCGCGGCGCGCGAGGAACGTTGTCATGGTCGCGATGCCGAAACTGCCGCCGATGTTGCGCATCAGGTTGTAGATGCTGGTGGCGTTGCCCATCTTCTCTCTGGCGATGCCCGACATGCTGGTCGCCATGAGGGGGATGAAGAGGAACGCCAGCGCGCCGCCTTGGATTACCTGCGGCCAGAAGATGTCCCAGTACCCGGCGTTGAGGTTCAGATGCGAGAGGCTGAACATCGTCCAGCCGCCCATGACCACGCCGAAGACGATGAGCTTGCGCGGATCGTAGCGGTTGGTGAGTTGTCCGGCGATGGGCATCATGAACAGCGACCCGATGCCGCGCGGCGAGAGCGCCAGTCCGGACTGCAATGCGGGATAGCCCAGCAAGGTCTGCAGGAAGATAGGCAGCAGCATCAGGCTGGCGTAGAGCACGAAGCCCAGCATCGTCATGATGGATGACGCCGGCGCTGAACGTGCGGTCCTTGAGTACACGCAGATCGACGATAGGATGCGCGGCCGTCAGTTCACGTACCACCAGCGCGACCAAGCCGAAGACGCATAGCGCCGCCCACAAGCGAATTTGCGGACTGCCGAACCAGTCTTTGCGCTGGCCGGTGTCGAGCACCACCTGCAACATGCCGAAGCCGAGGGCGAGAAAACCGATGCCCCAGAGATCGATGCCACCGGTCTTGTGTCTTGCCGATGTAATGCGGATCGCGCACGAAGGCGCTGATCATCAGCACGGAGATGACGCCGACCGGCAGGTTGAGGTAGAAAATCCAGCGCCAGGAATAGTTGTCGGTGATCCAGCCGCCCAGCGTGGGGCCGAGGATGGGCGCGAGGATGATGCCTAGTCCGAATGCGGCCATGGCGCTACCGTGTTGTTTAGGAGGAAAGGTCTCCAGCAGAACGGCCTGCGCGAGAGGCTGCAACCCTCCGCCGGTGAGGCCTTGGAGCACGCGGAAGAAGATGAGCGACTCGAGGCTGGTCGCCATGCCGCACATCACCGAGGTGATGGTGAACCCAGTCACGCACGCAAGCAGCATGTTGCGGCGGCCGAAGCGGTTGGCTAGCCACCCGGACATGGGCAAGATGATGGCGTTCGACACCAGGTACGAGGTCACGACCCAGGTGCCCTCTTCGACCGTGGCGCCCATGTTGCCGGCGAGGTGCGGGAACGGAGACGTTGACCACCGTGGTGTCGAGGATTTCCATGAACGTCGCCAGCATGACGGCGACGGTCACGATCCACGGATTAATGGCTGGCCGAGGTTCGGCGGGGTTCATGATGCGACCCAACCAGAGATTATAGAAACCCTTGCGGACGATGGAAGTGACGCGCGACACAACGGGAAGAATTCACCACGGAGGCCACTGAGAACACTGAGGAGGACAAGTGCGAAAAGCTTCCACCACAGAGGCACAGAGAAAATCAAAATAGAACGGTAAGAAACAAGAACCTTTTTGTCTCTTTGTCTCATTGGTGAAAAATCTCTGTCAGATTTGCCGTGTAAGCCAACCGATTAGGGACGTTGTGACTGTAATCACAAGGCAGAGTGAGGTGGAATGTTAGATTAAATCTTTATGTCCGCCCCTGACTCGCTGTTTGTAAAGGCCTGCAAGGGCCTGCCTGTTGCCACCACTCCGGCTTGGTTCATGCGCCAGGCGGGCCGGTACATGCAAGAGTACCGTGACGTCCGCAAGAAGTACTCACTGGTGGAAATCTGCAAGAAGCCTGAAGTGGCCGCGGAAGTGACTATCACCGCGGCTGAATACCTGGGCGTCGATGCCGCCATCATTTTTGCCGACCTGCTGCTGCCGCTGGAAGTGATGGGCATGCCGTTTCACTTCTCTCCCGGCGAGGGGCCAGTGATCGAGAAGCCGATTCGCGCGGCCGACGACGTGAAAGCGCTGCTCACCGATCGCGCGGCCGAGTTGGGCTATGTCGCCGAAGCGGTGGGCAAAGTGGTGAAGCATTTCGGCACCAAGCTGCCGGTCATCGGATTCTGCGGAGCGCCATTCACGCTCGCCAGTTACATGGTGGAGGGCGGCGGTTCGCGCCATTACGTGGAAGTGAAGAAGCTGATGTACAACTCTCCCGAAGTTTGGGAAGAGTTGGTCAACAAGCTGGTCGACGTACTGGTGCCGTATACCGCCGAGCAAGTGCGCCATGGCGCGGACGTCATCCAGATTTTCGATAGCTGGGTTGGCTGCCTGAGCGTCGAGGACTATCGCCGCTATGCGCTCGAACCCACCAAGCGACTGGTGAACCGGCTGCAAAAAGAGACCGGAGTGCCGATCATCTATTTCGGCACCGACAGCACCACGCTATTGCCGTCGATGTCGGAGACAGGCGCCGAGGTGATCGGGCTCGACTGGCGGGTGCCGCTGGATGAAGGCTGGCAGACGGTAGGGCATAATCATGCCGTTCAGGGAAACCTTGACCCTGTGACGCTGTTTGCTTCATGGAACGAAGTGAAGCAGCGCGCCGAGAACATTCTGCGGCTGGCTGACGGACGCCCCGGGCACATTTTCAATCTTGGACACGGCATTCTGCCGCATACCCCGGTGGACAACGTGAAGAACCTCGCCGATTTCGTGCACGAGTTCAGCACGTCGGCCAGTGCAGTGAGGAAGTAATGGCCAGAAGCGCAGTCCTGCTGATCGCGCATGGCAGCCCGGAGCGGGTCGAGGACATTCCCGAATTCCTGCAGAACATTTCGCGCGGGCGTCCGATGCCCGAGGCGGTGGTGCGCGAAGTACAGCATCGCTACTCGCTGATCGGCAGCTCGCCGCTGACAAAGCTCACGCGTGAGCAGGCAGACGGAGTGGCCCGTGAATTGGGCATTCCCGTGTATGTCGGCATGCGGAACTGGCATCCGTTCATCGCCGACACGGTGAGGCAGATGGCCTCTGACAATGTGGGACAAGCGGTGGCGGTCTGCCTGGCTCCGCACAATTCGCGCACCAGCGTTGGTCTGTACAAACAGGCGCTGCTGGGCGAAGGCGCGCCGTTTCCCATTGATTTCGTGGAAGAGTGGCATGATCAGTCCGCTGCTGATTGAGGCGTTCGCGGAAAAACTGCGTGCAGGGTGGGCTTCAGGCTGCGCCGCACACGGGTCGAAGCTGCCCGTTTTGTTTACGGCTCACAGCGTGCCCTCGCGTACCATCGCGGAAGGCGATCCTTATGAAACGCAGACGCGCGAAACGGCCGCACTGGTGGCCGAGCGCAGTGCCGGATATCGGCGAATGGAGCTTCGCCTTCCAGAGCCAGGGTATGTCAGGCGGTGAATGGCTCGGACCGACGGTAGAGGATGCGATCACGAAGCTGGGCGATCTGGGTCACACGGGCGTGTTTGTCCAGCCGATTGGATTTGTATGCGATCATGTCGAAATCCTGTTTGACATTGATATTCTGTTTCGCGATTTTGCTGCCGAACGGGGAATGAAGCTGTATCGTGCCGAGTCGCTCAATGGCTCTCCGACGTTCGCCAAGGCCGTAGCTGACCTGGTGCGCGGCCGACTGGCTGCCACCGGAGAAAAGGCAGTCGCGGCAGAGAAGTTGCCTTAGTCTTTTATGAAGCGAATTGCGATTATTGGTGGCGGTATCTCGGGACTCAGCGCCGCATTCCATCTGGAAAAAGCCCGCGCCGCCGGATCGCAACTTTCTTACACGCTCTTCGAAAGCAGCAATCGCCTCGGCGGGTCGATGAGCTCCGACCGCGTGGACGGATGCCTGGTCGAAGCTGGCCCTGATTCGTTTCTCACCGAAAAGCCCTGGGCGCTGACGCTGTGCAAAGAGTTGGGCATCGACGATCAACTCATCGGCTCGAACGATGCGCAGCGCAAGACCTACATTGTCGTGAAGGGCAGCTGATCGCGATGCCTGACGGGCTGATGTTTATGGTGCCCACCAAGCTGGTCCCGACGGCGCTATCGCCGCTATTTTCGTGGGAAACCAAGCTGCGCATGGCGAAAGAACTGCTGCATCCGCCGCGGCCCCTGGGAGACTGACGAGACGGTGGGCGAGCTGGTGGAGCGGCATTTTGGTGCCGAGGTTGTCGATCGGCTGGCCGATCCCCTGCTTTCGGGGGTGTATGGCGGCGATGCCAACAAGCTGAGTGCGCGCGCGGTGCTTCCACGCTTCGTGGAGATGGAAGAGAAATACGGCAGCCTGAGCCGAGCCATGCTGGCGGCGCATAACAAGATGAAAGCCATGGCAGGCAAGACACCGCCGCGGCCGCTGTTCAGCTCGCTGAAAGACGGCATGCAGCAGTTGGTGGATGCCATGGTGGCGCGACTCGATCCGGCGTCGATTCGCCTACGCACCCGGGTTCGCGGCATCTATCCGCGAGAACGACGGCTGGCGTGTCGCCATCGATATGGGCGGCAGCGAGATGTTACGACGCCGTGATCGTCGCGACACCGGCCAATTTGCAGGCGCACTGCTGGAGGCGGTGGACCGCGATCTCGCGGACGATCTGCTCGGCATTACCTACAGCTCGTCGGTCACCGTGACGCTCGGCTATCACATGGACCAACTCAAGCATCTGCCGCCGGGGTTCGGTTTCCTGGTACCGCGCAGCGAAGGCACGTCGCATGCTGGCCTGCACGTTTGTGCACAACAAGTTTCCGCACCGGGCTCCGCCAGAAAAAGGAATTCTGCGGTGTTTCCTGGGTGGTGCGCGCGACGAAGCGGTGCTCAATCTGACGGACGAAGAGATTGTGGATACGGTGCGAGCCGAACTGAAGGAGATCGTCAAGCTGGAGCGCGTCCGATGTTTGAGCGCGTGTATCGCTGGCGGGGAGCGATGGCACAGTACGAGTCAGGACACATTGCGCGGATTGAGCGGATCGAGAAACGGGTCAAGGAGATTCCCGGGCTCGAGCTCGCAGGCAATGCCTTTCACGGCATTGGCGTGCCCGACTGCATTCGCGAAGGCATGAACGCGGCCAACGCCGTGGTGCAAACGGTAAACGCGGACGCGACGCAGCAAACTCGCTGACGACTTCTTACATCACAATTTGCCGGGCCTGACGAGTGATGGGATGCTGCATCTCGTCGAGGTCGCCCTTTACCAGATTGAATCCGTAAACGCACGATTCGAACTCGTGCGACAGCTTGCCGAAGAGCGGCGCCAGCCGCGCATACTCGAACTGATCGAACTTGGAGACGATAAAGTAGCTCTCCTTGCCGGCCTTGATGAAATCGACGAAATTCTCGAGCCGCTGCCGGCGCAAGCGGAAGTGGTTGATGCTTTCGGGGAACATTCCCGCCAGGAACAGCGTGTAGTCTCCGATATGCTTGCGCACCTGGCGCTCACGGTCGAAAGACGGCGCAGGACCGTAGATGGGATCGGTCTCGAGCAGCATTTCGCCCACGTCGTCCAACGGACGCTCGTTGGCATTGCGGATTTTGAACACCTGCTCGACCTCGCAGAATTCGGTGAGCATGTTGACGATGTAGTCCTGCACCTCGGAGTCGCGCAAGGCTATGTCATGGTCGAAGTGATGTTGAATCAGCTCACCGAAAAGGCTGTGCAACGAATGTGATTCAGGAATCATTGTCTTCTGCTCGTCCCCCACAGTTGAGCGGGTTTCGTCTGTCTGCCCGCACACTCGTTGGATGGGTGATAACGCGTTTTGGTCGCCAAAGCAAGCCTTTCCGGCGTCGCTCTTAACTCCTTTGGTGCATCCTCACGTGCTGAAGATAGTCGCACGTCACGCGGTTTGAGTCTCATTGATTTTTCTTTTGAGGTTAGGAAGTTCGGTTTATAGGGTGAACCTCGGATTGTGTGCGCGCTTAGGTCGACGCTGCTAGCACCGTCGTTAGGCGGCTGCCAAAATTCGCGCGAGGTGCAATCACGGCTGAAACTCTCCGCTTGTGGGACAATTCTTCGCATTCATCGGGAGGCACAGTATGCAACGGCAGAACATCTCCGGCAATTCGCCTTACGAACCAAGAGTAGGATTCTCACGCGCAGTAAAAGTGGGGCTGTTTGTCATGGTCGCGTCAAGGGTCGGAGTCGTCGCTCAGACTGCTTCGACGCCGCGACCGCAGATGACCGTCATCCGTGCCGGCACATTGATCGATCCCCGCACCGACGAGCCGAAGCACAACCAGGTCATTGTGATTCGTGGCGAGCGCATCGAAGCTGTCGGCGATGCGGCAACGGTAAGAGTCCCTGCCGGCGCCAGCGTGATCGACTTGCCGAACTCCACCGTGCTGCCGGGCATGATTGAATCGCACACCCACATATTTCTGCAGGGGGAAGACCCGGCCAAAGGCGGCTACGACATTCAGTTGCTGAAGTTCTATCCGTCTTACCGCGCGGCGCGGGCGACCGTCTCGGCACGGCGGGCGCTGGAGCAAGGCTTCACTACGATTCGCGACATGGAGACCGAGGGCGCAGGCTACGGCGACGTCGGCATCAAGCAGGCGGTGAACGAGGGCATCATTCCCGGTCCGCGGATTTTCACCACGACGCGCGGCATTTCCACCACCGGTGGCTATGCGCTCGAAGGTTACGCTCCGGGCGTTGACGTGCCCAAGGGTGTACAGATCGTTGATGGTCCGGTTGAAGCGCGGAAAGCCGCCCGCGAGCAGCTCAACTACGGAGCCGACTGGATCAAGGTGTACATGACCCATCGCTCGTGGGTCGATAAGGACGGGAACCTCGTCTCGCAGCCAACATTGACAGTCGAGGAGCTCAAAGCAATTGTGGACGAGGCGCACGGTTGGAAGCGTAAAGTCGCGTGCCACGCCTACAACGGCGAAGGTCTGCATCGCGCGCTCGACGGCGGATGCGATTCGATCGAGCATGGTTTGCTGCTCGACGATGCTGCGATTGCGCAAATGAAACGCCAGGGAACATGGTACTGTCCGACGCTCACGGTTTATTACACCGACTGGGGGCCGGAGAACACGCCGGAGGGCAAGCGCGATCGCGTACGCGCATCGGTGCACGAGCAGTCGTTCAAGAAGGCCATGCAGGCGAGATTGCCCATCGTCTTCGGGACCGACGTCGGAGGGTTCCCTTGGACGGAACCGATCGCACAGGAATTCAGTTACATGACCAAGTTCGGCATGTCGCCAATGGAGGCGATTCGTTCGGCGACGACTCGCCCAGCTCAGATGCTCGACATGCAGGGAGAGATCGGCGTGATCGCTCCAGGTGCGTTTGCCGATGTCATCGCGGTTCACGGAAATCCGTTAGCCGACATCACAGAGCTGGAACGTGTGACCTTCGTGATGAAAAACGGGCAGGTGTTTCGCGACGGAGGTTCGGGTGATACGGCGGCGACGAAGAAATAATTCGCGGGACAAAGCAAAAGGCCGGCGATAGCCGGCCTCTGCCAACATCCAGTATGCCCAGTTACTTCTTGGCGGGCGCGATGGTGTCTTTCACGGCCTTGGCCACGCGGAACTTCACGACGGTCTTGGCGGGAATCTTGATGGCTTCGCCGGTCTGTGGGTTGCGACCGATGCGCGCCTTGCGGTTTGACTTCACCAGACGGCCCAGTCCGGGCACAACGAATACGCCGTTCTTCTTGGTCTCGCGGATCGCAACTTCGGCGAGATACTCGATCAACGCCGCTACCTGCTTATTGCTGAGTGAGTGCTTCTCGGCTACGTGCCGGACGAGCTGTGTCTTGGTCATTCCTGTTGCCATTGGTTAATTCCTCCTTGAATCATTGAGCGGTAAGAGTGCTCAATCGACCGTATCTTATAACAATGGCGGAGCTGAGGGAAGCGTTTCCGCCATATTTTATGCGGGTTTTCCACAGCCCCCACCTCGGATAGCCCCTATCCATGCACCTTCGGGAGGGTTCCTAGTTAGGCAACAACGCCTCTTCCCGTCTCAGCGCCGCACTCGACCATGTGACCTGTGACCGGGCACCGGGGATTCTTCACCTGTTACCATCGCTGTTTGGCCGCATGAACCTCTCCCACGCCACCATCCTCTTCTTCGCCGCGCTTGCCGGGGGCGCCATCAACTCGGTCGCCGGCGGCGGCAGCTTTGTCAGCTTTCCCGCCATGCTGTTTGTTGGCATTCCGCCGGTAAACGCTAACGCCAGCAACACGGTGGCGTTGTGGCCGGGGCAGGTTGCCAGTATCGGCGCATATCGCAAACAACTCCGTAACCTGTCGCTGAAAACCATGATGCCGCTGCTCGTGACCGGCGTTCTAGGCGGCATTGTAGGTGGCTGGACGCTGCTGAGAACGCCCCAAACCACCTTCATGCGGCTGGTTCCCTGGCTCATGCTGGCCGCCACCCTCATCTTCATGATGAGCGGACGGGTAACGCAGTGGGTACGCCGGCGAACCGCCAGCGGTGAGCATCACGAATTTGCCACCTGGCGCGCGGTGTCGATCCAGATTTTTATCGCCTTTTATATCGGATACTTCGGCGCGGGGGCGGGCATCCTCATCCTGGCCATGCTGGCGCTGTTGGGCATGGACGAGATCCACACCATGAACGCCCTGAAAGCGCTGCTCACGACCGTGTCGAACGGCGTGGCCATGCTGCTGTTCATCTTCTCGCATGCGGTGTATTGGCCAGAGACGATCCTGATGGTGGTGGCGTCCATGCTGGGCGGGTATTTCGGCGCTCACTTCGCGCAGAAGACCAAGCCGGAACACGTTCGCATGATCGTCATCGCGATTGGCTTCACGCTGTCCGCATACTTCTTCGCACGGCAGATCTGGCATTAATAGCCGGGGCTGGAAGTTCCGCCGTCTTCATTCACTACATCAGCGGCGGCTTCGCCGTGATACCGCAGTTTCATAATCAGCAGCGGAAACGCCAGGAAGAACGTGACTGCGTTCGGCAGGATGAGCGGCAACGAGTGAATCAGGAAGCCGTAAGCCACCCACAGTAACAGCCCAACGTTCAGGCTGAGCAGCATGACCAGCGAGATGTCGCGGACCGACTTGGTGCGGAAGGAGTGCAGCGCTTGCGGCAGATACGCCAGCGTGCACAGAGTGCCCGCGCCGAAGCCTACAAGGGACACGAAACTCATAGGCCAGCTTAGCATTCTTCGGGCCTGCAAATGGTTGTCCCGCGGTTACAATGACGGGCGATTCAGCCGCCAGATTCCGAAGTTCAGGTAACTGGCGTAGGTCACCCACAACAGGTACGGGATAAGCAGGAGGGCTGCGATCGGCGTAAGCCAGTGGAACACCACGGCGTTGAAAAGGATAGCGAGCCAGAGGATCAGGATTTCTGCAAACGCAACACCCGGGAGGCGCGCGCCGAAAAAGATTCCTGACCACGCCATGTTAAGTCCGAGTTGCGCAAAGAACAGAAGCAGCGCCGAGCCTCCGCCGCGCCAGCCGTACTCGCGCCACACCAGCCATCCGGAGACGGCCATCAAAACGTAGAGGGTCGTCCACACTGGCCCGAAAACCCAACTCGGCGGCGTTCCCGGTGGCTTTCGAAGCTGTGGATACCACTCGCGGACCCCGCGAATGGTGAGCCACGACGCGAGACTCCCCGCTCCGAGGCAGATAAACAGGAATAGGATGAGCATCAACCACGGCTTGGCGTCCACAACAACATCCTATCCGGTCGTTGCGGGCGAAGTCGCGCCGCCGCCTCTAGCCAATCGTCAGCACGATCTTTCCGTAGTTGGCCCGTTCCAGCAGCAGGCGATGGGCTTCTCCCGCCTGCTCCATGGGCAGCGTGTGTCCGATCTCGGGATGCAGCTTGCCCTGCTCAATCCACGGTTGCATCGCTTTCAAGCAATCACCCATCAGCCGGTGATCGTTGGCCAGAACACTCAGCCACAAGCCGTGCGCGCTCAAGCTGCGCGTCATCATGGTGCCGACGTCGAACTTCTGGCGCTCGCCCGTGGCCGTGCCGTAAATGATGACCCGCCCGAATTCGCGGCAGCAGCGCAAGCTCTTAGCGGTGTGCTCGCCGCCCAGCATTTCAAAAACCGCGTCCACACCTTCGCGGTTGGTGAGCTCCTTGATGCGCTGCTCGTAGTCGACTTCGCGATAGTTGATGCCGTGGTCGAGCCCCAACTTCTTGACGCGTTCCAGCTTTTCGTCGGACGAAGCTGTCCCGTAGGTTTCGACGCGCAGCAGCTTGCCGATTTGCACGGCGGCGGTGCCGACTCCCCCGCCAACGGCGTGAATCAGCACGCGACGCTGGCGGTCGCCCTCGACATAAACCGGCTCGATCGCGTCCGAGGTAATACCGGCCTTCCAATACGCCAGGTAGGCCGTGAAGAAGTTCACCGGAAAGGCCGCCGACTGCTCCGACGTCCAGCCCTTGGGCTGCGGCCAGATCATCTTCTTCGACACGGCGATTTTTTCCGCAGCCGCGCCGTACTGCATGTATCCCATAACGCGCGCTCGGGTGCCTTCTACAACGCCGGCGAATTCACGGCCCGTGATGAACGGAGGCGGCGGAGTGCCCTTGTAGGTGCCGCGGGTGGACATGGTGTCGGCAAAGTTCACTCCCACGGCTTCGACCCGCACGATCACTTCGCCGGGCTGCGCAACTGGTTCCGGCACATCGCGGACTTCGAGAACTTCCGGCCCGCCCGCTCGTGCAACAACGACTGCTTTCATGGCTTACTCCCGCTGCGAGTGTAAAACATCGCCCTTGATGGCTCGGTGACCTAGCGCACAGGAGGCGACTTTCATCACCGAGACACAGAGTTTTCCTGTCCCTATTTCTCTCTGTGCTCTCTGTGTTCTCAGTGGTGAAAAGACAGTCCTACGTGGACTTGGGGACCTGCATGAATTCCAGCGCGCGGGAGATGTAGTTCTTCATGTCGCGGCGGTGTACCACGGCGTCGAGCATTCCGTGCTCCAGCAGAAACTCGCTGCGCTGGAAACCATCCGGCAATTTCTGACGGATGGTCTGCTCGATGACGCGCGGCCCGGCGAAACCGATCAGCGCGCCCGGCTCGGCGATGTTCAGGTCGCCCAGCATGGCGAACGAGGCGGTCGTGCCGCCCGTAGTGGGGTCGGTGAGAACGGAGATATAAGGAACTTTGGCGGCGTCCATGCGTGCCAGCGCGGCAGAGATTTTCGCCAGTTGCATCAGGCTGACCACGCCTTCCATCATGCGCGCGCCGCCCGATGCCGAAACGATAATCAGTGGAATCTTTTCGTCCGTAGCCTTCTCGACCGCGCGAGTAATGGCCTCTCCCACAACCGCTCCCATCGAGCCGCCAATAAACGCATACTCCATCGCGCTGATGATTACAGGCTTCCCGTTCAGTTTGCCGCGAGCGTTGATGACAGCGTCGTTCAGGCCGGTTTCGGTCTTCGCGCGCTTGAGGCGATCAGCGTAAGACTTCAGGTCCGTAAACTTCAGCGGATCGGTCGAAACCAAGTTTCCGTCTTCGGTCTGGTACTTATCATCGTCGAGCAGGAGGCCAAGCCGCGTGCGAGCATCGATGCGGAAATGGCGGTCGCACTTAGGGCAGACATTGAGATTTTGGTCGAGGTCTTTTTTCCAGATAATCTGGCGGCACTGGTCGCACTTTACCCAGAGTCCTTCGGTCTTGACCCGCTTCTCTCCCGACGTGTCGAGTTCTGCCTGCTCGCGCTTAAACCATGCCATAGGTAGGTCTTCAGTGTAGCTGACACGTGTGTAGGTTGTCGCCGCTCAGTACTCGATGCCTCGTTGCGCCTCAATGCCTTTGGTATAGGCGTGCTTGACTTCCTTCATCTCCGTGACTGTGTCGGCCACTTCGACGATGCTGGGATGCGCATTGCGCCCGGTGAGGATGACGTGCACCATCTCGGGCTTTTTCTTCAGTGTCGCAGCGACTTTTTCGGGATCGAGCATCTTGTAGCTGATGGCGTAATTAATTTCGTCGAGGATGATCAGGTCCCACGCCCCCGAGAGGATGGCTTGCTCCGCTTCCGCCCAGGCTTCTTCCACCATGCGAACGTCTTCGGGATCGGTTTCCGCGCCACCTACTTTCACGAAGCCGCGCCCCATCTGCTTCATGACGAAGTTGTCGCCGAACGCCTTGACGGCGTCGAGTTCGCCGTAGTGCCATGAGCCTTTGAGAAACTGCAGCATCAGGACTTTCATGCCGTTGCCGACGGCTCGCAGGGCGGTGCCCATGGCGGCAGTAGTCTTGCCCTTGCCCGGGCCAGTGTTCACGATGATGAGTCCTCGGCGCACGTCTGGCATCGAATCATCTCCTGCAAATTGCGGATGGCGCGAAGCTACCAGCTTAGCAGTTGGCGCGTCTCCGGCGGCAATTCTGCCGGCGACCGGGTAGTGTGTTTTCTGCGATACTAGAGTGTCAGCAGACATGCAGAGCAGTGCGAAAAGCGGCGGAATCATGGACTTGGTAGCGGACCCCAAATCGGTCAAAGTCAACAAAACCACGGGCAGTGGCATGGACATCGAGTGGAAAGATGGCCATCGCAGTTCGTACAGCTTTGTCTTTCTGCGCGACGCCTGCCCGTGCGCGCTGTGCCAGGAAGAGCGCGATAAGGACGGCCGCCAGCCGGGCGATCCGTTGAAGCCGGTGGCCGGTTTGCTGCCGATGTTCAAGGCGCTCGCGCGTCCGACCGAGGTCGAACCCGTGGGAAAATACGCCATCCGCTTCACTTGGAACGACGGCCACCAGCACGGCATTTATTCGTGGGAATTTCTGCGCGAGCACTGCCCGTGCCAGGACTGCAAGGCCAACCGGCTGATGGAAAAAGCCGGAAGTAGCAGCAAGCCGAATTAATGGGACGCAGCAGCCGCGTCGCAACAAAAGTTCTCTACGACGGAGACACGGAGTACACGGAGAATGAAGAATTGAAAAAACAACTCCGCGTTCTCCGTGCCTCCGTGGTGAATTTGTCTTGTCTCGCGAAGAATTAAGGTCAGCAGCGCAGTTCGTTCAGGAAGCAAGATTTGTCGTACCTTTCGAAACTAAATCCCCAGCAGCGTGAAGCCGTGGAAGCCGTGAGCGGACCGGTGCTCATCCTGGCCGGCGCCGGCAGCGGTAAGACGCGCGTCATCACCTATCGCATCGCCCACATGATCGACAGCGTCGGCGTTGCGCCGGACTCCATCCTGGCGGTTACCTTCACGAATAAAGCGGCGAGCGAGATGGCCAGCCGCGTCGAATCTCTGGTGGGCGCGCGCACGCTAGCCAAGCCTCTACTCGCGACGTTTCACTCGTTCTGCGTGCGTCTGCTGCGTCGCGACATCGAAACTTTGCAAATCAGCGGTAAAGGTTATCGCAAAGACTTCGTCATCTACGACGAAAGCGATCAGCAGAGTGTGGTCAAGGCAGCCATGCGTCGGCTGGGCATCGACGACAAGCAACTGACGCCGCGTAACGTGCTGTCACGAATCTCCTGGGCTAAGAACCACATGCTCGATCCGCAGGAGGTCTATCTCGAGTCCGCCGATCCCAAGACCGAGCGCGTCGCGCAAATTTACGAGGTGTACAAGCAGGAGCTGGCCAAGTCCAACGCCCTCGACTTCGACGATCTGCTGCTCTATGCCGTGCGCGTCCTGAAGTCCTCGGGCGAGACCCGCGAGCGCTACAACAAGCGTTATCGTCACATCCTCGTGGATGAATATCAGGACACCAACCGTCCACAATACGAGCTGATGCGCATGCTGGCCGGCACTGAGCACGATGTCTGCGCCGTGGGTGACGAAGACCAGAGCATCTACTCGTGGCGCGGCGCCGACATCCGCAACATCCTCGAGTTCGAGAAGGACTTTCCCAATGCCCGCATCATCCGCCTGGAGCAGAATTACCGCTCGACGCAGAACATTCTGCAGGCAGCATCGGCAGTCGTATCCCACAATGTCAGACGTAAGGGCAAGAACCTCTGGACCGAACGAATCGGTGGACCGAAGATAGGCTACTATGAGGCGCCCGATGGAGAGAACGAAGCTCTCTTCGCCGCGGATTATGTGGCTAAATACCTTGCCCAAGCTGGTGCCGAGGGCGGCCATGCTGCCAAAGCGGCGGTGTTGTATCGCACCAATTCACAGTCGCGCCTGCTGGAAGAGGCCATGCGACGCTACCAGCTCAAGTACCACGTTGTGGGAGGCTTCAGCTTTTACGAGCGCGCCGAGATCAAAGACCTCATCTCGTATCTCAAGGCCATCCAGAACCCTGATGACTCGATCGCCATGCAGCGCATCATCAACACCCCGACCCGTGGCATTGGCAAGAACACCACGGAAACGATAGAGCGAATCGCATTGGAGACCGGCCTGTCGCTGTGGGGCGCGATCCAACAAACCATCAGCCGCGAACTGCTTCCGCCGCGCGCTTTAGCAGCGCTGAAGAGTTTCAGGCAACTGATCGACGACGCTCGGGCAATGTACCTCGGCTCGTTTGTCGAACGTTTAGAGGAGACTGCCGTTCCTGCTTCGGAAGAGCACGAAGCCGATTTCCAGCACGCCATCGAGTTCTCGCCGGAATCGTTTGCGACTGACGACGCGACAGACTTTGATCCGGCGTCTTTGTCGTCGCCGAACGACGCCGCAATGCCTTCTGATTTCACAGCGGAGCAAGCCGTCGAAGGCTTCCGCGCCCCGGGCGACGCTGCTTCCACCGCCGAGTTGCTGAAGTTCCTGATCGACCGAACTGGATACATCAAGCAACTGGAGGCCGAAGACACTCCCGACGCGCTGGCGCGCATCGAGAACCTGCGCGAACTGGTGAACGCCGCCATGGACTCGCGCGACCGCGGTGAGACGCTCAACGAATTCCTCGACCACGCCGCGCTGGTCAGTGACGCCGACCAGTACGACGAAAATTCGCGCATCACATTGATGACCCTGCACGCCGCCAAGGGACTGGAATTCCCGCTAGTGATCCTGGCGGGTCTCGAAGAGGGACTGTTTCCGCACTCGCGCACGCTGGTGGCTCCCGACGACATCGAGGAAGAGCGCCGCTTGTGCTACGTCGGCATGACCCGCGCCATGGACACGCTCATCCTCACCAATGCGCGCTACCGCCGCCGTTACGGCACCGACATGCCCGAGGCCAGCATCCCGTCGCGCTTTCTGGAGGAAGTCCCGCAGGAGCTGTTGCAGGAGCTAGGCACCGCCCGCCGCGCCTCATCCAGAACCAGCCGCGAAGACACCGGCCCGTCGCATTACTCGTACGAAGACGAGGACCAGCGCCCGCAGTACGCAAAGCCACCTTCGAAGCCTCGCAGCTCCTACGGCGGCACGTCGTACAACTCCATCGACAATATCGCGGAGTTTTTCGCCTCGCGCGGCAAGAAGTTCTCGCTGCCCAAGAAGGAGCCTGCCGAGGCCGGCGGACGTACCGGATTCCGCCCCGGACAGCGCGTTCGCCATCCCAAGTATGGGGAAGGATTGGTGTATCAGCGCGAGGGAGACGGGGAAAATGCCAAGCTTACGGTACAATTTCCTAAGTTCGGCTTGAAAAAGCTGGTCGAGAAGTACGCCCAACTGGAGAAGGCATAAGCCTCCGGGGCCACCCCAAGATCAAAAGGAACGTAGCATCCATGGCAAATACCAAGAGCATTGAAGACAAGACAGAGCGCAAGAAAGTAAAGCGGGCAGCACGCAAGAAGGCCGCTCCCAAGGCCGCCCGGACCCATGCCCGCGGGTCGGCAAAGCGCAAAGTCAAAAAGATGGTACGCGGCCAGTCGAAGCGTTAGTTCACACCAACGCCGCGCAAACTCGAAGGGCTCCAGTCCGTCACCGGGCTGGAGCCTTTACATTTCCCAACTTGCTACGCCGGTGCGACCGGCAAGCCAACCCAGTAGGCTATTTGGCCGGTGCGGTGGGTGCGCGATTGTCGAGATTCACCAGAATCGAGCCGGGCGGCGGCTGCAAACTGAATTGATCATCGCTGATCGGCTGGTTCACCGTGAGCTTCACCATGTTGAGGATGATGTTGTACTCCTCTTGCGGCCGGACGATGTCGATGAAGCTGGGAAACTGGACCCCGTTATAGTCTTTAAACTTCTGATAGCTGGCGTCGGTGACGGCGTTCCCGCGCTCGTCGAAGATGATCTGCCGATGAGGGACAAGGCTGGTCCGGTCGAAGACCACCTTTCGTGCCAGCGTCCAGCCCTTATCGGTCTTTCGAATCACGTCCAGAACGTAGTCCGGCTGCTGCACCTGTTTGTGGGTTTGCGCATCCACCAGCAGTTCGTGGCTGCTCTCCATCACGGCGATCTCATTCTCGGGATCGACTTGGTGCAACAGCAATGCGTCGTAAATCGCCTCCGGACGCAGCGTGTCAAGAGGACTGGAAGAGTCTGTGATCATCACCTGGTTGTGGCCGATGTAGAACTTGTTCGTCGCTGCAACCGACAGCTTGAATTCCTTCCCGTCACTCACCATGTCGAAGGCCTTGTTACGCACGATCGGATAAAGCCCAATCATGCGCAACATCTCGGGCTTACGGACGAGGATGTAGCCGCGGATCTCCTTGAACTCGGTGACCTTTCCACGCTTAGCTCCCCCCACGGAAGTGTCGATGTCCACCGTCGCGTTAAGCGTCTTGACCTGCGTCGCATCCTGGTCCAGGCGATCGATCAGCTCCTGCTGCGTGGCCGTCTCCAGCTTGGCGGTGCTCACGCGCACCTCGACCGTGCGGGTATGGAAGAGGCACCCGGTAGCGCTGAGCAAGAGACCGACGACTGCCGCAAGGACGGCGCGGGATGGCTTCATAAAGGAAGGGATATTACTGCGTACTAAACCTAACAGTATATCGCCGTTCAAAGGTTTGTCCGGTGACTTGGGCGGTTTTCAGGTTAAGTTTTGCAAAGAAAACCTCAATGCTGGGCCGCCACAGCCTTGCGATACGCCGCCACATTGCGGTCGTGCTCGGCTGCGGTGCGCGAAAAACGGTGGTGTCCATTGTTGTCGCTCACAAAATACAGAAACTCGCTCGTCGCCGGATGCATGGCTGCTTCCAGCGACCCCGCGCTAGGATTTGCGATTGGCCCCGGCGGCAGACCAGGGAACTTGTAGGTGTTGTACGGAGAGTCGAACTGCAAGTCAGACTGGTAAATCGTGCCCCTGTATCGCCCTGAGATTAACGCGGCATAGATGACCGTCGGGTCCGCCCCCAATAGCATGTTCCGGTCGAGGCGGTTGTAATACACGCTGGCCACCACGGGCCGCTCGTCAGGAACGGCCGTTTCTTTCTCCACGATCGACGCCATCGTCACGATGCGATGGATGTCCGGCCTTCCCAGCAGGCCGATCTTCTGCGCCGTCTGCCGGAAGCGGTGCACCATAGCGGCCGCGATGTCATGCGGCGTGTCGATGCGCGTGAACTGATACGTATCGGGAAAGAGGTAACCCTCCAGCGATTTCGCCGTGGGATCGATGTCGCGGACGAGAGCCACCTCATGGTTCGCCTCGGCAATGAAATCAGCGGCGTTGCCCAAGCCAGCCTGCTCCACCACCGCTGCGATGTCGTAGAGGTTGTAGCCTTCCGGAACCACCACATAACGCGCGTACACGTCGCCTCGTAACAGCCGCTCGCGCACTTCCTGCGCGGTTGCCGGAGTGTCAAACTTGTACTCGCCGGCCTTCAGGCTCCCTTTTCCCATCGCATAATGCAGCAGTAGAAACGCATCAGCGCTGCGGATGACGCCTTCGTGCTGCAACGTCTGCGCAATGTGCCTTGCTCCCCATCCTTGATGCAGCAGGACAAATTTGGTGCCCGCCGGATTCACCGGTAGCAGTGCGGCCCAGGTAAACCAGCCGCCGGCCGCCAAGACAACTAGCAGGATGAGGATCAGGAAAGTTCGCACGGCTGGGTTACATGCCCTTCAATCTATTTCAGTTTAGACGATGCTCGAAGTGGGGGCGGCTCAATTCTGCTGCGCTGAGCGGAATCCCAGAAACGCTTCCAGGATCAGTACGGCGGCGATTTGGTCGACGACCTCTTTCCGCTTTCTATCGCTGATCGACGTTTCATCCAGCAGACGATTGGCCTCGACCGAAGTCAGGCGCTCGTCGAACAGATGCACCGGCAGCTTGAAGCGTTTGCGCAACTCTTCTGCAAATTCTTCCACTTTGTCGGACTGAATCCCGGTTTCCCCGCTCATGCGCAGCGGCAATCCCACCACGATTTCTCCGATCGCGTGCTGCTTGATGGTTCGTCGCAGCAAGTCGAAGTCGTTCCGCTTGTTGGTCCGATGCAAAGTCGGCAGACCCTGTGCAGTGATGCCCAACTCGTCGCTCACCGCCAGCCCGATGCGCCGCGAGCCATAGTCAATGGCCATGACGCGCACGGTCGGCGACTTTTCGGGGTAGGCTGAAGGAACGTGTTCCATATTGATGCCCGCAAGGGTATCCTAATTCCCACTTTAGTGATGTGCGAGTAGGATAGGCCCAATGGCGGACCCACTTATCGACGATATCCGCATGTCGGAAGAACCTCAGGAGTTCCCCGCCCCCGAGTTGCAGCCATCTCCGCAATCGGCTGGCGAGTCGTCCTCCAGCAATGCCGGCGAGCCGAACCGCATCCAGAACATCCAGACGGCTTCACTCGTCATCCTGGCCGCCGCGGCCGTTTTGAGCCTGATCTTTGTCGCCAAACTGATCCTGGTGGTGATTCTCACCGCGATCCTCATGGCGTTCGTACTGGCTCCGGTGGTCGACGGGCTGGCAAACTTTCGCATCCCTCGACAGTTAGGGTCACTTCTTGCTGTGTCGCTCTTGCTGGCCGTCGTCGGAACTGTCGGATATCTTTCCTACGCGCGCGCAGTCGATTTCATGTCGCAGATGCCCGAGTACCGCACCCGGATCCAGCACATCGTCAACGACCTCCGGCAGCGGGCCGAACAGTTCGAAAAAACCACCGAAGACGTCCTCCCGCCCGAGCCGGAAGAGAAGAACTCCGTCACCGTTCGGGAACGAAATGGTTGGAGCAGGTTCATCAGCGACAACATGAGCTCGTTCTCTGAGATCTTGCTGGCGATCTCGTTTATCCCGTTCCTCACCTACTTCATGTTGAGTTGGCAGGACCACGTTCGCGCGTCGTCGGTCATGCTCTTCCGCATGGAGAACCGCAATACCGCATACGTGACGTTGGGCCTCATCGCTGCCATGATCCGCTCGTTTATCGTCGGGAATTTCATGATCGGTGTGTTCCTCAGCGCCGCCAGCATGGCGGCATTCGGATTGATGGGGCTGCCGTATTTCTACTTCCTCGGCGTTATGAGTGGCTTTCTCAGCCTGATCCCCTATCTCGGAGTGATGCTAGCCCTGCTGCCGCCCGTCATTGTGGGCCTCGGATACCTGACGACGACAACCTTCATCCTCACCTGTTGCGTAGTGGTGGGCCTGCACCTGTTCGCCATGAACGTGCTCTATCCCATGGTGTTGGGCAAGCGCCTCCAGTTGAACCCCCTGGCCGTCACCATTTCGGTGTTGTTCTGGGGATGGCTGTGGGGAGCCATGGGCCTGATGCTGGCCGTACCGCTGACCGGCGCATTGAAGATCATCTGCGATAACATCTCGCCCTTACGGCCCTACGGCGCCTGGATGGGCGAATAGAGAGTCCGATCCTGGCAGAATGTTTGCGAGAACTGCGGTTTGGGTTGCGACAGTGGTAAAAGTGGCGAGAAAACCAGCCCCGAAGGGGCGGGTACATGATAGCCCAGCACCCAGCCGCAGGCGGAGTGCTGGGAAGAGCGATAAAAAGAACCCGAGTCCCCTCGGGGACGCCACAGTTCTCACACAGGCTCTAACCGCGGACGCGCGTCATCAGGCGTCATCGTTGGTATCTATAAGCAGTTGAGACACATTCGAGGAGATGCCGTGACCAAATCGAGCAATAACCCTTTCAATCGTCGTGAATTTATCCAGGGCGCACTCGCTGGAGCCGCCCTCGCCGCCGTACCGATCCCATCCTTCGCCGCCAACAACGCCGACATGCAAGCGGTGCTAAGCCAGGTCCCCAAGATGCACGACGAAAACGTGAAGCACCTGCAGGAGTGGATCGCGCTGCCCTCGATCGCAGCCGAGAACCGTAACTACCCGCAGGGCCCTGAGTACATGGCGAAGCTCGCACGCGAAGCCGGCTTCACCGATGTCGAGATCATTCCGACCTCCGGCAAACCTGGCGTCTTCGGAATCATCAATTCTGGCGCCGCCACAACGGTCGGCATTTATTTCATGTACGACGTGAAGCAGTTCGATCCGACCGAGTGGTCCTCGCCTCCGCTCGAAGGCAAGATTGTCGACAAGCAGGGGCTTGGCCGGATCTGCGTCGGTCGTGGCGCAGTGAATCAGAAGGGTCCTGAGACAGCGTTCCTCAGCGCATTGCGCGCCTTCAAAGAAGCGAAAGTAAAGTTGCCGGTGAACCTCGTGCTGGTCTGCGAAGGCGAAGAAGAGATTGGTTCGCCGCACTTCCCCGAGATCGTGAAGAATCCCAAGGTCATGGCTGCGCTCCAGAAATCCATGGGTGTCTTCATGCCTTCCGCCGGACAGGAGGCCGACGGTAACGTCGAGATCGACCTCGGCGCCAAAGGCGTGGTCGAACTGGAGCTGGTCTCCACCGGGGAAAAATGGGGACGCGGTCCCAAGCACGACGTTCACTCCAGCCTCGAAGCGACCGTGGACAGCCCTACCTGGCACTTGGTGCAGGCCCTCAACACCCTCATCCAGCCCGACGGCCACACCCCTGCGGTGACAGGCTTCTTCGACAAAGCAAAGCCGCTGACTCCCGCGCAGGTCGAGATGGTGAAAGCCGTTGCCTCCCGTCGCAGCGAGGCCATGATGAAGCAGCAGCTCGGCGTGGAGCACTGGGCCGGCGACAAGAACTACCTCGACGCCATGATCGCCCTCGAATCCCAGCCCACCATCAACATCGAAGGCCTGGTCGCTGGTTACACCGGGCCGGGCGGCAAGACGGTTCTGGGACATCGCGCCGTCGCCAAGATCGACATGCGGCTCGTACCCGATATGACCGCCTCCGGCACTCTGGCTTTGCTGAAAGACTATTTAGCGAAGAAAGGCTTCGGCGACATCGAAGTCAACATGTCGGGAGGCTACGACCCCAACCAGACCTCGCCCGATACCAAACTCATCCAGGCGCAGATGGCGACCTACAAGAAGCTGGGCCAGGATCCCTTGTTGTGGCCGCGTTCCGCCGGTTCGTGGCCGGGCTACATCTTCACCAACCCTCCGCTGAGTCTCCCAGCGGGACACTTTGGACTCGGCCACGGCACCGGCGCGCACGCTCCCAACGAGTATTACCTGATCGACTCGACCAATCCGAAGGTGTCGGGACTGGACGGAGCGGTAGGATCGTTTGTCGAATATCTGTACGCGCTGGCGTAATCGATCCTACGTATTGTCAGGGACCCCGCTCAAGCGAACCTATGGCATCTGACGCTTCGCAAAACGCTGTTTATTCCGCTGACGAAGCGCTGCACCGGCTCATTGCCGGCAACCAGCGGTTTCTCGCTGGACAGGCGCACTTCCCCACCGTCTGCAAGGAGACCCTTGCCGATCTCGCCCGCGGTCAGCGACCCTACGCCACCATTCTGGGTTGCAGCGACTCGCGCGTTCCGCCTGAGCTGATCTTCGACGCCAACTTCGGCGAGCTTTTCATCGTACGCGTGGCCGGAAATGTGGTTTCGCCCGAGGTCATGGGCAGCCTTCAGTACGCCGGAGCCCACCTCCACACGCCGTTGTTTCTGGTGCTCGGGCACGAAGGTTGCGGCGCCGTGAAGGCCGCCCTCGAAAGTAAGCTCTACGACGTTCAACACCGCTCACGTATTCAGTTGCTCGTGGACAACATCCTGCCAGGGTTGCGCGATCTTTCCGACACCGCTAGCGAAGAACAACTGGCCGGCGCCGTAGACGCCAATGTGCGCTGGTCGATGCGCCAACTGGCGGAGTCCCCTGAAGGAAGCCGCGCCATGGAAGAAGACCGCGCAAAATTGGTCGGCGCTGTGTACGAGATCGCCTCCGGCCGCGTCAGATTTCTCGACTGACCACAGGGAGCCGGAGCGGGTGCCGGCAGTTTCGTATCAGGGCGCCACTTCAGTCGTGCCGAAGATTCCTTTTCTTTTGATTTTCCGTGCGGACTTTAGTCCGCACGCCATATCCCGTAGAATCGTCGGTTGGCATTTATCCCGCGTAATGCGGTGACAGGAGTTCTTATGGCACGGATGGTGAATTGCGTAAAGATGGGACGCGAAATGGAAGGCCTCGACGAGCCGCCCTTCGACGGCCCCCTGGGACAGCGCATCTACGACAACGTCTCCAAACTCGCCTGGGAGCAGTGGCAGGAGCACATGAAGATGCTGCTCAACGAGTACCGCCTCCAGCCCTGGAAGAAAGAACACCAGGAATTCATCGTCCAGCAGATGGAAGCTTACTTCTTCGGCGAGGGCGCCGAGAAGCCCGCAGACTACGTCCCTCCGTCCCACTGAGACAACGGGCAACTCCTGATTGAGTTGTCATCCGACGCGCGTGGATGAGCCCAACGGCCTGCATTGCAATGGAAGCAGGAAGCATCCGCGCCGCCCGTGGTTGCTTTCAGACCTGTGCTCTATCCGTGTAATCCGTGTATATCCGTGGTTGGTGTGGCCTTTGTCTTTTCTGACAACTGACAACTGACGACTGGCTACTGGCTACTGTCCTCGCTACCCAGCGGCAGGAAATACTGCGTCCCGCGAATCGGCTCGCTCACCCGTCGCAGCAGCGCCTGAAGGTCTTCGCTGCGCTCCACGAAGTCGATCTCCGAGGTGTTCACCACCAGCAGGTCCGACGAAGTGTAGTGAAAGAAGAAGTGCTCATACGCCTTCACCACTTCTTCCAGATAGTCGTCGTTGATGGCCTTCTCGCCGGGAGCGTTCTTCTTCCTCAGTCGCTTCTTCAGCACCTCGGGGGACGCCTGCAGATAAATCACCAGGTCCGGCGCGGGGACGTTCTGCCGGAACAGATCGTAATAGCGGTTGTAAACGTCCAGCTCCTGATCGGTGAGGTTCAGGCACGCAAACAGCTTGTCTTTCTCAAAGATGTAGTCGGCTACCACGGTCTTGTTCGGGTTGCGTTTCACATCGAGCGCCGCAATCTGTTCGTAGCGCGCTATGAGGAACGCGAACTGCGCCTGAAAGGCTGCGCCCCGCTCTCCGTTGTAAAACCCCTTGAGAAACGGATTGCTCTCCGGCTCGCTGATGCGCTGCGCGTGCAGCGTCTCGGCGATCACCCGGCTCAAGGTGCTCTTGCCCACTCGTATGGGACCTTCAACGGCAATATAGCGGGGCGGTTCGAACAGGTTTGCCATGATGAGACGTTACGTTACGCTTCGCAGAATATCTCTCCCCTGCACTCGTGGCAATGACTCTCCGGCGACTGCTTGTGGAAACCTCCGGAAGCCATTGGCGGGCTTGCGAAACAATCGTATAGAGCGGCGGAGCCGCGATGCGCTTTTAGGCGTGGGCGTCAGCCTGCGCAAAGGTCGCCCAATGAGATGCCGCCGCGGAGCGGCGCAATTTGTGACATCTGACACGGTTGGATGTCGATTCTTTCTATCCACTATCCACTGCCCACTATCCACTTCTAGAATGAATCCCAATGATTGCAGAACTCGCCGGCGGTGTCGCAGTCGCGGGCCTCGCCACTTGGCTTGGCTTTGAGTCCATGTGGCCGACGCTGCACGCCTACGGTCGCTCGTTCATCGGACTGGAGCCCGGTTCGCGCACATTAGCGCTCACCTACGATGACGGCCCCAACGATCCCGACACCTTGCGATTGATGGAAGCCCTCGCCCGCCACGACGTGAAGGCCACGTTCTTCATGCTGGGAAAGTTCGTGCAGCAGAAACCGGACATCGTTCGCGCGCTCGCCTCCGCCGGACACACCATCGGCAATCACAGTTGGGACCATCCCCGGCTGATCTTCGCCTCAAACGCAGAACTGCGCAGCGAGATCGAGCGCACGCAGAAAGCCATATTTGACGCATGCGGAGTGACCCCGACAGTCTTCCGTCCGCCCTACGGAGGACGCCGCCCCGGCACACTCGATGCCGTCCGCGCGCTCGGCCTCGAGCCGGTCATGTGGAACGTAACCTGTTACGACTGGAAGTCAACGTCTGCGGAAAAGGTCGTCGCGCACGCCCAGCGCCAGATTCGCGGCGGCGATGTCATCCTGATGCACGACGGCGATCAGCGGGCGATGGGGGCCGACCGCAAGCATACCGTTGAAGCCACCGACCGCCTCATCGCTCAATACAAAGCCGAGGGCTACGACTTCGTCACCATTCCCGAGATGATGGGGAAGCTCAAAGCGGCGATTGCTTAGCCGCTCCAGCCTCGCTGGGCGATGCGCTGCGGGTCCTCGAACAACCGCGCCGTCAGGGCGCCGAAAATGCATCCCGCAATGTGCGCCACATAGGCAACGCCGCCATTCTGCGTAGCGGCTACAGCTCCGGCATTGATCAATTGCAGCAGAAACCACACAACGACCAACAGCGCGGCCGGAATGAACGTGATATGCACGAAAATAAAGATGACCAGCAGCGAACGCATGCGATCGCGCGGGTAGGTCACCAGAAACGCGCCCATCACCGCAGCAATCGCGCCGCTCGCACCAAGGTTTGGCACAGTAGAGCTGGGCGAGGCTGCAATCTGCGCCAGCATGGCTACCACTCCTCCGGCCAGATAGAACGCCAGGAAGCGCAGCGGACCCATGGCGTCCTCGATTTCCGGTGCGAAAGCCCACAGGAACACCATGTTGCCGATGATGTGTGACCAACTGCCGTGTAGAAACATGGCGGTCAGAATGGTGATCCAGCCATGCCCGGCGACGATGTTCGCGGGGACCACCGACCATTGCAGGACAAACGCATCACCATGCATCAGTTCCATGACAAATACGGCCACATTGACCACAATGATCAATGCCGTCATGGCGGGAAAATGCTGGGGACGCCGCGATGCGTCGGATAACGGGACGAGAGTTCCCACGGTTGTCTTCTCCGCTGCCGGTTGCTCTGGTAACGCTGGGCCGAGGGTGTCCGAGTTACGAGCCTCCGTTTTACCGCGTCGCAGCGGACTTGGCAAGCAGAAGCCATCCACCCAAAAAGAAATCCAAACACTTTCGCCCTCTCGCTCGTCTTAGCTCATGAGAACGGCGAACCGGGCCGCTCCCAACTAGAATGGCGGCGAATCCAACCAGCTTCGCAATCCTCCCCCAGGAGACCAGCACGGTGCTCGATGGCACACACGAGTTTGCAAGCCTCGAACTCGCCATTCGCCAGCACGCACGTTTCGTCTTCAAGGTAGCCTACGGAGTTCTACGCAACTCCCACGACGCCGAAGACGTGGTGCAGGAAGTTTTCCTGCGGGTGCACCGCAGTGCCCCGAGTAGCGTACGCGATGTGCCGGCCTGGCTGGCAACCATCGCCTTTCGCCTCGCAGTCGATCGCCAACGTAAACCGGTAGCGCTCGACATCGCAGATTTCGAGCTGGCGGCCTCTGCTCCCGATGCCGAACACGTCGCCATCGACCGACAACAGATCGACCGCGTGCACCGCCTGATCGCCGCGCTTCCCCAGGACCTGCGCTTTCCCCTGGTGCTCAGCACCATGGAAGAGTTGAACTCGCGACAAATCGGTGAGGTGCTGGGCATTCCCGAATCCTCGGTGCGAGGACGCATCCTGCGTGCCCGCCAAATCTTGAAAGACAAGCTGGCCGTAACCGAAGCAAAGCGATGAATAACAACCAACACCTCGACACGATTCTCGACGAGGCCCTCAGCGAGTATCGCGACGCCGAACCATTGTCGGGGCTCGAAGATCGGGTGATGCAGCGCATTCAGGTACAAAAGGCTATTCGGCAGACCAGAGGATTGCGCTGGGCAATTGCTCTTGGCTGTGCTGCTGCACTCGCATTCGCCATGTGGCTTGGCCTCGAGCGGCGGGCTCCGCAAACGACCGCACCGTCTGCTATAGCTACTGCTGAATCTGTTCGCCCTGCTCTCGTGCAGGCACCATCCGCCGCCGTTGCTGATACCGGAGCGAATGCCAGCAACCGGCCCAAGTCGGCGAGGCACACCGCATCGGCGATAGCGCAGTCAGCGCACGTCATGCCCGCGGTCTTCCCGTCGCCGACTCCGTTGACGGCGGGAGAGCGAGCCTTCGTGGCGGCCTTGCAGAGAGATCCGCTAGCCATGCCCGCTGCGTCGGACGCGGACACCCCCATCACCATCGCTAAGATCGAAATCAAGCCGCTCTCGATCGGTGGCGAAACCTCAGGAGATAAGCAATGAAGCGTCTTTTACTGTCCGCAACTCTTCTCTTGGCTGCCCTTCCTCTATTGGCGCAGGAGGCGGCGCCGAAGCCTCCCACCCCGCCGCGCCACTTCTACAAGTTGACGTACGTGCTCAAGGAGTTCGACGAGGCCAAGATCGTCAACCAGCGCGACTTCGTGCTCGCCTGCAGCACCGGCGACCGCAACACGTCACGCATGCGCGCCGGTTCGAGGATTCCGGTCGGGATGCCCGACAAATTTAGCTATGTCGATCTTGGGATCAACCTCGACAGCCACCTCGAAGATGAACCTGATGGCCTGGCTTTAGAAGTCACTGCAGACATTTCGTCCCCTGCAACGGAACCGTCGCCCAGCAGCGTGTCTCCGTCGATTCGCCAGGTGCGAACCAATGCGCTGGCCATCGTTCCGCTGAACAAACCAACGATGCTCTTCACGGTGGACGACCCCGCCAGCCGTCATCGCTTTGAGCTTGAAGTCACGGCCGTCCCACAACACTAACTGCTAAACGTATGAGATGCCGACCTATCACGTGTCATTCAGAGTTGCGTTCTGTTCACTGAAGCAGAGAATGTAGCCATCGGCGTCTTCGACATAAAAATCGAGGCATCCCCATGGTCTTTCTTCTAGCGGCTTGATCACCAGAGCCCCGCGCATTTTCAGCTCGCTGAACAAGCCGCGGATGCCCCGTATGGCAATGTACGCATCCAGGTGTTCGTTCTGTTTTCTGTGCTCTCTGTCCGCGGCCGATTTCGGCGCACACTTCAGATGTATCGCAATCCCGTCACGCGTGACCGCCGCATAGAACGACTGGTACTGAAAATCGAGCTCAAAGCCAAGCTGGTTGCGGTAGTACGCAATTGCTCGGTCAAGATCATCGACCGGCAATTGTGGCGCTACGGCAGTGAGCTGCGTAACATCATGGCTTGCCTGTGTGGACACCTCATTCCCCATTTCGAAACAAACGCGCGGGCCGCGTTCATTAGCAGTCTTCGAATGAGTGGGACCGCATCTTTCCCACTCCTCCCCGCCGGTTCTCGTAGAAGAGTATGCTGTTGCCCTGCTGTTCGGATGAGTGTCATGAAAATTGTGCCGGTAATCAAGTCTCGTGATTTGCAACGATCCCTACACTTCTACAGCGAAGTTCTCGACTTCGAACGCAAATGGCCAGGATACGAAGAGCAGGAGTTGGCCAACGGAGTCATTGACCTGGTTCGCGATGGCGCTGAGCTTCAGCTTTCACGCCACTCAGGGGACGGTGTCTTCGGCTCTGTCAACCGAGTGTTTGTGGACGATGTTGATGAGCGCTACGCGACTTTTCGCTCGCGGGGCCTGGATACAACTCAGCGTCCCGAGTCTCCAATTCACACCGCCCCGGTTGATCAGACGTGGGGACTGCGCGAGTTTGCAGTGACCGATCCAGACGGCAACAGCCTCTGTTTCTGCGCGCCCCAGAAGTAACCATCGGCGTACGGCCCGGCTAACGACTGCAAGACCGTACGTGAAAACGACGTCCCGAAACCGGAACGCCGTTCTTAGTCAATCGAGAAGCTGCGTTTCGTAAAAGCCTCTGGCGAATACCACATTGTGGTAGATGGACATTACCGCAGAAACTTCAAATACGAGCAGGCGCTGTGCAGCCAGTTCACTGCGCGTCTGAGTCCTATTCAGTCCGCAGCGCCTTCATGGGTTCGATCGTCGCCGCTCGCCGCGCAGGTAGCAGCGCCGACAACATTGCCACGAGCGCAACCGCCAAGGTTCCCAGGATCAGCACCACGGGGTCGGCAGGACTCACGTTATAGAGCTGGCTGCGGACCGCACGGCTTAGCAGAACCGCGATAGGCAGCGTGACCACAATCGCAATGCCAGCCAGCCACAGCACGTCGGTCAAGATCAGCCGCACCACCGCGAGCCGTTGGGCGCCAAGCGCAATGCGGATCCCAATCTCGCGCGTACGCTGTGCGGTTACGTAGGCCAGCACCCCGTAGAGGCCAATCGCCGCCAGCACCGTCGCCAATACTCCGAAACTCACCGCCAACATCGCCACCAGCCTGTCGTTGGAAATGTTGTCAGCGATCTGTTCGTCCATGGTGCGCATGGTATCGATGACCAGCTTCGAGTCAACCTGCTGCACGGCGCGGCGGAGGGTCAGCTCGGCTGCGTCCGGTGTCTGCCACGTGCGCACGTAATACTGCATGAAGCCGGTTTGCGGGCGATCTTCATCCTGAAAGAAGGGCCGATAGACCGTTGGGGTAATTTCCGTGCGCATCTGGGCGTGCTTGGTGTCGCCCACGACGCCAATGATCTCGATGTCGAACTTTCCGTCCGATCCGCCGCCCCTCGCCATCAACTGGCCGACGGCATTCTTAGGCTCGCCAAAATATTTGCGTGCGAGGTTCGCACTGATAATCGCTACTTTCGCTTTGACTTCCTGGTCCTGTTCGGTCAACAACCTGCCCGCCGCAAGCGGGATGTTCATCGTTGTGAAATAACTGGGCGTGATCGCTGACCACTCGACGTGAAGGTCGTCGTCGGATTTGTGATTGGCAAACGAGATGTTGCTCTGCGAGTTGTCCCCGGTCAACATCGGATCGTCGGTGCCGGCGACGGAGCGTACACCGGGCTGCGCCGCTAGAACGTCAAGCAGATGTTTCTGTACCTCAACCGCCTGTTTGGGTTCGTAGCCCGCGAGCGTGGGGTCGATGCCGAAGGTCACAAGATGATCGGTGGTGAACCCGACATTCAGCGTCTTGAGGTTGTGCAAGGTCTGCACGAACAGTCCAGCACCGATCAGTAGCAGAAGGCTCAACCCGATCTGCACTCCGACTGAAATGCGACGGAAGCGCAGATGCGTACCCGAACTTGTAGTGGTCTGCTGCTTGAGCGAGCTGACCATGTCCGGATTCAGGAAGCGGAACGCCGGCGCCAGGCTGAAGAGCACGCTGACGAAAAACGCCAGGCCGAAGTTGAAAAGCAGAATTCGCATGTCAGGGTGCGAAGAAAACGGGAGCTCGGTCGCTGCGTCTCCCGCGATTCTGCGAGCGAGGAATGCCGAGACCATGGGTGCCATCACCAATCCCAGCACTCCCCCGAGAAGTCCGAGCAATATACCTTCTATCAGCAGTTGCCGGGCGATCTGCCAACGGCCGGCCCCCATGGCATAACGCAACGACATTTCCTTGACTCGGGTCGCAGCCCGCACCAGCAGCAGGCTCGACACGTTCACGCACGCCATCAGCACCACCAACCCAACCATTGCCATGACGATCAAAAGCGGCGTCTGAATCTGTTCGCGCAGGGGCGAGAAGCCTCGGCTTTCATCCAGCAACTGCAGGCTCGATTCCTGGACGAAGTGTTTGGCGAAGAGGTCGGTCTTGTCCTTTATGTCGGGCAACTCAGTGGCCCGTATCGAGCGCCAAAGGGGCGTCATCGCAGCTTCGGCTTGTTCTCGGCTAACCCCGGGTTTGAGGCGTGCGATCAAGGTGAGCCATGAAGAGCGGCGGTTCTCCAGGTCGTTCCAGCCGGGCGTAACCAGCGGCTTGGTCATCATGGGAACGAAGATTTTGGGCGTGTAGCCCGCGATCGCGCTGTGAAAGTTCGGCGCGGCGACTCCGACAATCGTGAATGGATGCCCATTGATATAAAGCACTTGATTGATGACGCGAGGATCGGCGCCGAAATGAGAGTTCCAGTAATTGAAGCTCAAGACAACGACAGGATTGCTGTTCTGTGCCGCATCGTCGGCGGGAACAAACAAGCGCCCCAGCGCCGGTTTCACTCCCAGCACGTCGAAGTAATTGCCGGAAACCAGCTCGCCTGATGCCAGGTCGGACTGGTTGTTCCACTGCACACCGACACCAATCTCGATATCGGCCAGCATGCCGTCGAAGACTTGGTTCTTATCGCGCAGGTTGCGATACATCGGGTAGGAAAAATAATTATGACTGTCTCCGCCATACGAGCTCGTTCGCCCGGTATTGGAGCCGACATAGTGCAGGAGCACCAATTGCTCGGGATGACTCACCGGAAGCTGGCGCAGCAGGGCCTGGTCAAGCAAAGTGAAGATGGCCGTGTTGGCCCCAATGCCCAGCGCCAGGGTTACGATCGCGACGATGGTGAACGCCGGCGACTTGCGCAGTTGACGCAAAGCGTAGCGAAGGTCTGGCAGCATGACGGACTCCCGCCGGTGACAGTGGACGCAGTTCGGTAGAGCGATACCGGCCTGGCAATCTACATGCACGTTGGCCGCCAGCGTGCGGCCTTGGGGCTCAACAAGTTATGCGTTCGTGGCCCGAGCGTTCGTCCGGCCGACTGAAGTTATTGTCCGCATGTGGACACGCCGCGATCCAATGAGGAACCAGTCGCAGGCGCTTCTCTCTGACCCCAAACTAGGATCGTTGAGGGCGGGGGCGGCCCGCAATTGCTTTGCATGAGGGGCCGAACCTATCCGAAAAGTTTTGTAGGGCTGTCACGAGCGGATAGTGCCCCCAAGGCAGTCTTGCTCTGGGTAGCGGAATTGTCGAAGAAAACGCAAGATTTTGTGCGATCCGGGCGTCGCACAGCCTTTGGCGCGCTGCATGCCTTCACAGAGTTGCTCGCGTCAGGATGTGGGTCAGCGACCGATCACGGGAACGGCAACGTCGGACGGCATTCGCAGTCGCGGCATTCCAACCAAGAGGAGAACTCTATATGAGTGCACAGAGTGCGAGTAACGAGAAAACGCCCGATCAGAAGCCGCTTACAAAGATGCAGGTCGAAAGACTCTCGAGCCTGACCGGGGTCGCGGCGAAGAAACTCAACGGGCTGTCAGCATCCGAGATCAGTCAGCAATTTCGCTGGCAAATCGACCCCAACCTGCTGTTGTTCCGCCGCATCTGCGGCAAGGTAGTGAAGAAAGATCCGAACACTGGCAACGAGTACGGTGTTCCCTTCGCCACAGTCTACGCCGAGGACACGATTTGCAACCTTCTCGGGCTTTTCCCCATCGATCTGCCTTGGTCGTGGTTCTTTCCGATTTTCTGCCACACCGAAGTAATCGCCCAAACCACAACCGACGCATGCGGCAACTTCTGCGTTTGGGTTCCGCGATTTGAAATCGAATGGATCTTGCGTTGGCGCATCGAACGCATCTGCTACCTCGAAAGCTTCCGCAAGCCGACGGTTGGCAGTGTGTTGCAGTATTTGCAGGGCCAGCCCGTAGGACCCGGCCCCGGTCCGGATCCCGGCCCGGAAGCCACTCTTAACTTGACGGCTGGTACGGCCCTGTATGAGAAGGCCAAGGCAGTTCTGGGTGCCGAGGTTGTCAAACAGCTTTCCCAGTCCGGAAACACTCGAAGCTTCGGTGCGCAAACTACCGGGCAGCAGGCACTGCTGTCGCGCCAGGCGTTTTCAGCGTCTGTGGCCCCGGCCCTGCCGCGGGAATTCCGGACGCCCGTCCACGGCAAAGCATCCGAGCACAAGACTGCCGTGCGAAGCACGCTGGCGAACAAACTCGGTCTGAACGAAAGTGTGCTGAAGGATTTCGATCTCACCCGTTTCTACGGACCGTTCCTCCGTTGCTTCGACATTATCGTCCCCGAGTGGGTGCCGATTCTCGAAGTTCCCGACATCACGTTCCGCGTAACGCAAAACATCAACGGCGTACAGCAGACCATATACAGCACCGGACTGTTCGACGTCTCGTGGGATGCGAATGGCGATTCCAACGTCACCCTGGTCGCTTCTCCGATCGCGGTTGGGCTCCCGGTGTGCAACTCGCCGGACGTTCCGTGCGGCAATGTTCCCTCGCTCGAGTACGTCGGCCTGATGCCGCTGGTGAATCCGCCGCTCCCTGCTGCGCCTTACATCGACGCAACTACGGGATTTGCCACACGGCCGAACCCTCCGCATCCGGGCGGAACAATCGGCGAAGCCGGTGTGCCGCCAGCCACGGCGCCGTACACCGACACGTTGCAAATCTACGGGTGTACCAACGTGGACAACGCGGCCTTCTACCGCCTGGAGTACAAGTACACCCCGCCCGGTGGTTCGCCCACGGCGCTCGGCCCCTTCGTCGGGTTGACGTGGCCACTCTATCGGGAGGTTGGCGGCGTTCTGCAGTCTATGTGGCCGTCGTCCGACCTACAGGGGTGGTACCCGGTCATCCCGACTGCCGACGGCTGGTTCCCCAACTCCATGGTTTTGGAATGGAACACGGCAAACGGATTGTGGGCGGACGGCCTCTACACGATACAGCTTGAGGTTGCCGATTCCACCAAAGCCCCGCTGGCCACGTCCTCCCCGGTCGGGTTCATGGTCGACAACTCATATCCGATCGCCGTATATAGCGCGGAGTGGAGTTTCGCCTCCGACATGAGCGGAGCACAACCTTTACCGACGACAGATTGCGTCGTCATCGACCGCGGAGCAACGCCCCAGGACGTTTACGTCCAGGTCACGTTCTCGGTGAACGCAAGTCACCTCCGCGAAACGTCAGTTGGCTCAGGTGGCTGCAGCGGTGGCGCGGTTCCGCAATCGCCGACCTCCGTAACCCAGCACTGGTATGAGAGCGCGGGCGACAACTCGTTCAACGGCGTGGCGCTGTACAAGATTCCGGCTGCCTATCCGGCCGGCGTGTACAGCTTCGGAATCTATGCTGATACCCGTGCCTTCAACCCATCCGGCGGCGACAGCGGCCAGTTGGTAGATTGGAACTACAACCCTGTCTACAACTGGATCGACCCGCAGTTCTCCGTTGCAGTCGTGAACGTCTAACCCCTATTACCCGAAGTGGTCCATGGCACTGGCCGTGGACCACTTCGTTGTTTCATTGCTTCGAGGAGTCTTTTCGATGCCCTCGCAAAGCTGGTACCACCTCACGCTCGCGGTGTTCGCCATCTGGCGCGTCACCCATCTCCTCGCTAAAGAAGACGGGCCATGGGATGCGATCGTTGCGCTGCGGTTGCGGCTCGGTAACGGTTTCCTGGGCAGCCTGATGGACTGCTTTTACTGTTTGAGTTTGTGGATCGCGGCTCCAGTGGCGTACTTGCTGATGAGTGGGTGGCGCGAATGGCCGCTGTTGTGGCTCGGACTTTCAGGAGCAGCCTGCTTGTTGGAGCAGGTGAGCGACCATTCCCGAGTTCAAATGGTTCCACTGGGAGAAAAATAACATGAGCTGTTGCGGCAAGAAGCGTGAAGAACTTCAGCAGCGGCGCGCGATGTACGTCACGCCGACTCCTGCGCCGGTGGCGCCTGCGGGCCCACGCTCAGCGGTCGTCTTTACAGGAAAGGGCATGTACCTGGTGTCCGGCTCGCACTCGCGCGAGGTATACCAGTTTTCGTCAGCGGATCCGGTTCAGCTGGTCGACGCGAAAGATGCTCCTGCTCTGATCCGCAGCGGCCTGTTTCAGCCCAAGAACTGACCAGCACCTCCCGATCACGTGCGAACAACTCCTCGCTTGCCCGCCGTTGGCAATTGCGGGATTGCGCGAGTCCCGGCAGGGACGCCAGATCTTAGCCGAGCGCTTTCAGAGGCTGTTACGAAACTCGACACCTATGCGGTGGAACCGAGACAACGAAATTCGAGTGCCGGAGGCACGCCATAATCTAGCCCAGCGTGAAGCCGAAGGCGAAACGCTGGGTCAAGTCGTATATTTCATGCGAGTCGCGGAGCGACGGCAGAGTTTCGTAACAGTCTCTTTTCAGCGCTGGGTGGGGCGATCGATGGATTTCAAATCCCGGCAGGGACGACAGATGACTGGCCGCTCGTATCGTCGTGGTGAACACGGGAGATCCAACGGAAGGGGCGTGCTTATCACAACGCCACGTGTCCTGTGTCCTTTCGCGACCCTGCCCCTCCCTGTAGAAACCTATCGTGAGGCAGAGGGAGATGTGTCCCTGCCACGACCGCGCCCAGCCCGCGGCTGTTTTAGCTCTTTGAAAACCTTGAGCAGCATCACCCGACCGCGATGTCGACTATTGGCGAGGATCATTGGTATCGTCGGTTACTCGGTGCCAGGACCCACGCTAAAATCGCCGCCAAGCGAATAAATGGCGAAGATAGTTGGTCGTAACTACCCTGTTATGACATGGATAGATATAACTTGCTTATTTATCAATCAGTTGCTAACAATTTCCGGCTAACCGACTGATTCTAAACAACCGCGTAACGCGTGGTTTTTGTGTTACACATGATTACAACACTCGAACTCGCTGAAGCGCCCTACAGCAGCTTGAGAGCTTCTTTCGCCGCAGCAATGGTGTGTTCGATGTCCTGTGGCGTGTGGGCCACGCTGAGGAACGCCGCCTCGAACTGCGACGGAGGCAGCCAGATTCCCGCGTTCAGGATCGCGTTGTGGAAGCGTCCAAACTTGGCAGTGTCGCATGTGGCTGCACTGTCCCAGTCGACCACTTCCGTGTCGGTGAAGAAGAACGTGAACATCGAGCCGACACGGTTGGCCGTCATCGCGACGCCAAGCGACTTCGCAGAAGCTAGAACGCCGGCCACCAGCTCCAGCGTGTACTCGTCGAGTTGACGGTAATACTGGCGGCGGTTCTGCTTCAACTGCGACAGCATCGTGATGCCGGCCGCCATCGCCAATGGATTTCCGCTTAGCGTTCCTGCCTGATAGACCGGGCCGAGCGGCGCGATCATGTCCATGATCTTCGCCGGACCGCCATAGGCCCCCACGGGCAGGCCGCCGCCGATGATCTTGCCCAGGGTCACCAGGTCGGCCTTGATGTTGTAGAGTTCGGATGCCCCGCCGAAAGCCAAGCGAAAGCCGGTCATCACTTCATCGAGGATCAGCACCGTGCCTGCGCGTTCAGTAATGGCTCGCAGAGCTTGCAGGTATCCAGGTTTGGGCGGAACGCACCCCATATTGCCGACCACCGGTTCCACGATGACGCACGCGATCTGGTTCTTGTACTTGGCGAACGCCTCTTCTACAGCTTTGAGATTGTTATAGGGAAGCGCCAGGGTGAACTGTACGAACTCTTCCGGCACTCCGGCCGAGCCGGGAATTCCGAGAGTCGCTACGCCCGAGCCGGCCTTCACCAGTAGCGCGTCACTGTGTCCGTGGTAGCAGCCTTCGAACTTCACGATGTACTTGCGGTTGGTGTAAGCACGGGCGAGACGAATCGCCGACATAGTTGCTTCCGTCCCGGAGCTGACGAAGCGGACTTTCTCAACGACCGGAAATGCCTCTATTACCAGTTCCGCTAGGTCGGCCTCGGTCGGAGTCGAGGCTCCGAAACTCGTACCGCTTCGGGCGGCATGAACGATGGCATCGATCACGTCAGGAACGGAGTGACCGAGAATGAGCGGTCCCCACGAACCGACATAGTCGAGGTACCGGTTGCCATCGGCGTCCCAAACATAGGCGCCCTCGCCGCGCACCAGAAATGGCGGGTCGCCCCCGACAGAACGGAAGGCGCGGACGGGAGAGTTCACCCCTCCGGGAATGAGTTGTTCGGCACGCTTTTGCAGCGCGCGAGACTGATCGAGGTTACGGGCCATGATGACAAGTTCCTTCTATGCAAGCACTTCGAGCTTACGCCGGCGCTGGGTGGCAAAGATTGGAATATATCAGGCGCTGTGACGCTGCCAATGTGAGACGAATCACAAGCGTTTCCACCATGGGTGACTTTCTCGATCTCGCAGCGTCCAAGTTACTGACAGGAAGCCGGAAACGGGTGCACCTTAGTAGCACGAAGTTCTCGCATCCCGCCACAAGAACTGGCATCGAAGCAGATGTATAATTGAGGCACTCAGCTCCGGGCGGTGGTCGCAACCGCCTGATGTTCAAGGGAATTCACAGCGTTTCACCCATGTCGAAATCTACCAAGCTCATTGTCCTCGGCCTTTCGTTTCTGTTAGCCACGCTGGTTGTGGCTGGCGGATTAGGCGTTAAGGCCGCCACTAGCAACGACGACTCCTACCGCCAGATTGGCGTGTACAGCGAAGTACTGCAGCGCATTCGCACTGAGTACGTCGAAGAGCCTAACGTTCAGGCCGTCACCAACGGCGCCCTACATGGACTGCTGGAGTCGCTGGACGCCAATTCCAGCTACCTCGATCCCACCGAGTACAAGCAGTACAAGCAGCGCAAGAACGAAGGCAAGGCGACCATCGGCGCGACGCTGTCGAAGCGCTTCGGCTATGCGGCGGTGGTGTCGGTGATCCCTGGGGGCCCGTCGGACAAGGCCGGTATCGACAGCGGCGACATCATCGAGGCGATCGAGGGCAAGAGCACCCGCGACATGTCGCTGGCGGAGATTGATGGCATTCTGACCGGACAGCCCGGTTCGGTGGTCAATATCTCCGTGGTGCGGCCGCGCAAAGCCGAACCGACCAAGACGCCCATTACTCGCGAGGTCGTGACCGATCCTCCGGTGAGTGACAAGATGCTGGAAGACGGCATCGGGTACATCAAGATCGACGATTTCCCCAAGGGACGCTCGCAGGAAGTCGCGGTGAAAGTTAAGGAGCTCGAGAAGGGCGGCGCCAAGAAGCTGGTGCTCGACCTGCGCAACTCGGGCGATGGTGACGAGACTGAAGGCATCGCGACCGCGAACCTGTTCCTCAATCACGGAACGATTTCGTCCCTGCAAGGCCAGAAATATCCCAAGCAGACCTTCAACGCCGATCCACAGAAGGCGATTGCTCCCACGCTGCCGCTGGTGGTGCTGGTGAATCGCGGCACCGCGGGACCTGCGGAAATCGTCGCGGCAGCGATCATGGAGAATGCTCGCGGTGACGGGGTAGGCGACAAGACGTTCGGCTCGGGCTCGATCCAGAAAGTCATCGACCTGCCTGACGGCGCAGCGCTGATGCTCTCCGTGGCGAAGTACTATTCGCCCTCAGGCAAAGCCTTGCAGGATACGGCAGTGACGCCGAACATCCTGGTGGCCGATAGCACCGACGACCTCCAGGTTCCGGATGAGGATGAGAATGCTCAGCCGGACGAGAAGCAGATTGAGAAGGACAAGAAGGCTGCGCCTGACAACCAACTGCAGAAGGCCATCGACGTATTGAAGAACCCGGCACAGAAGCCAGCATAAAAACGCCAACAATTTTGCGAAGTTGCAGAAACCGCGGACGATGAGTCCGCGGTTTCATTTTGGGTCAAGGGTTATTTGCCAAGGTGCTGATTGAAGAAGTCGGTGATGAATTTGTAGGTTTCCTGCGATTCGGGCAGCTCCCATTCGTTCCAAAAGCCGTGCGGAAGTCCATCGAAAACGATCAACTGCGCGTTGACCCCCGCATGCACGAACGCCCGCTGAAGGTTCACGGTGTTGCTCAGCAACATGTCCCGCTCGCTGGTAAGGAACAACGTCGGGGGAAAGCCCTTCAGGTCGGAATAGATCGGCGAAAGGATCGGATTCTTCAGGTCGGTGGTGCCGCTGTATTCCGTGTCGTGTTTGCCTGTCCAGTGAAACAGCGGCCCCGACAGCCCCCACAATCCGAAGATGAAAATCGAGTCCCCAAACTTGCTGAAATCTCCACCGCCGGAGAAGATGCCAAGCGCTGCTGGCATAGGCAGCCCAAGCTGGCGAATCCGCGCCGCGACTTCGCCGGTCAGGATGGCTCCGGCAGAGGTGCCGTAGATCCCGATGTTCTGCGGCTTGTGGGTCTTCAGCAGCTCTTTGTACACCGCGACCGTTTCGTTGACTGCCGTTGGGAACGGGTGCTCGGGCGCCAGCGAATACAGGACCGCGACGACTTTAGTCTGGGTGAGGTTGGCGATGGGGATGGTTTCGATCTCCGAGCCCCAGTCCGCGCTGAAGCCTCCGCCATGGATGTTGATGTGCACGCGATTCTGCTTGCCGGCCGGAATGGTCAGCGGGGTAACGATGCGCACCGGAACACCCGCGATGGTGTCTTTCGCGATGTTGACCGGGTACACCTTGCGCATCTGCTCGCCTCCATTCTTCTGCCAGCCGTCGGCCTGGGCGCGCTCTTTGGCCACATCGTATGGTTGCGGCGTGTCGGATCGGGGCTGCGAAAGCGACTTCTGCGCCTCAGGGCTGACGTCGTCGGGAACCGGGACCACGCGGGCGACGTGGGTCGTGCCGTGTTCGTCGACGAAGCTGGTATTGGACTGCGGAGGGGAGCACTTGCAGGCCGCGTCCTGCGCGACCACGAACGATGGGAAACCACACAGCGAGACGCAGCATAAGAACGTGACCTGCGCGATGAACCTGCGGTTTTTCATAGATTCTCCTGCAAGTGGAGGAGTGTAACCTTTGGTACCCCTCCCCCCTCCCCCTCGAATCTTTGTTTTGTTGAGGATACGATGTATTTCCGGTGCAAAACATCAAAAACAAAGGAGTCGTAGGCAAAATATCGAAAGATAAGGACTTAGGAGCAATTTCTTGAGGGCGACAACAGGTGGAGGGACGAGGGCAGGCAAGCCGGGAATGATCAGGTCCTTTCACAGGTCGAAACTCACAGTCTCATGGGGATGGAGGAAATGTCTCGCTGTCGATCAGGGCCGACAGCACTCCCTCATCCTGCCGAGGGCAGAATAGTACGGAGCGAGCAGGGGTGAATAGGACGTGGGTCACGGAGGAGTGTGATAAGCAGTTGTCAGTGGTCAGTTGTCGGTTTTCAGATAAAGGGAAACCGAAGCTCGATACAGAACATCCCGTCGGACATTGACAAGTGTAAAGTTACAGGCTACAGTTGGGAACAGGTGAAGATCTGCAACTTCAGTCACAAGGGCCTGACACGGCTCTACGAGGAAGACAACAAGAAGGGTGTTCCGCCAGATTCGGTAGACAAGCTCAGAAAGATGCTGGCATTCCTCGACGATATGGAGAGCCCTGATGAATTGCGTAGCCTGCCCGCATGGCGAGCGCATACCCTTTCGGGAGACCGCGAGGGGACGTGGAGCCTGTCGGTTACCCGTAATCGGCGGCTAACGTTCTGGATCGACCGGCAAGAGTGGCAAATCTGCGACGTTGATCTTGAGGACTATCACTAGGAGTCGAAGTTATGCCCATGAAGAACCCGCCTCATCCTGGAGATTTCATTCGGAGCGAAATTGTCGAGCCGGCCGCCCTGACGGTGACGGCAGCGGCGCGGGCATTACGGGTGTCACGTCCCGCATTGTCGAGTCTGCTGAATGGCAAGGCCGATCTTTCGGGCGAAATGGCGCTGCGGATCGAGAAGGCGTTCGGCGTGAAGATGGACACCCTCATGCGCATGCAGGCTTCCTACGACATTGCGCGGACCCGCAAGCTGGAGAACAAGATACGGGTCCAGAGGGTGAAACCCGCAGCTTAGACAGTGGCACCCACATATCCCAACATCAGGGATAGGTGGGACACTCGTCCTCTCGTTGTTCGTTTTCAAACGCGTTACTTTGTCGTACGAGTGGCGTCGTATCTTAGGATGCCCCGCCCTCTTCATCGAAGTAATCGAGGTCAACTCGCTTCAGCTTATAGGAGCGCATCTCCGAAATTCCGATGTCGTAGTCAAACATCAGTGAGGCGAGGCGGCTGCCGTCGACCAACACCACCCTGTTTTCGATTTTCTCAATGTATTCCCATGCTTCTCGGGAAAAGGTCGAAGTAGTAATGAATACTCCTTTTCGCGCGCGATGCCCGTGAAGTGCACCGACAAATTCCCTAATATCGGGAGCGCCGACTACCTTATTGCTCCACCGCTTCGCCTGCACGTAAACAGCGTCCAAGCCTAACGCGTCTTCCTTGATGATGCCGTCGATTCCCTCATCGCCTGTTTTCCCGATGGCCTTTCCCGCGTCTTTGCGCGAGCCTCCGTAGCCCATTCCCAAGAGTAGATCGATAACGAGATGTTCGAAGAACCCAGGCGAGGCAGCCTTCACTTTCGCCAAAATCTCGTCCTCTGCGTTCTTGCGGATTAGCTCATAATTATTTTGTAGCGCTTCTTCGGGGTCGACGTCTCGAAGAGGAAGATCGGATTCCTGGGTCGGAGGTTCCTCCTTCCCACGTTTTCGGAAGTCCACGAACTCGGGGAATTGCATGAGTAGTGCCGAGTTGATCTTTTCTGGATGCGTGGAAAGAAGCTGTCTCCCGCGCTGAGTTATTTTGAAAGCACCTACGTTCAGGGTATTCGAGCAGTCCAGCCTGCTTTAGGTAGGTTCTTGCCCATTGCAACCTATGAATCAGGCGGTTGCGGCCATCCGGCAGAGTCTCGTCCATCGCCTCTTGCGACAGTCCAAAGCTTTTCCTTGCTTCGCCCAGAACATCTGTTACTCGATGTATCGTCCCATCGCCAGCTACTTTCAGCATTGGGACCATTAGTTCGTGGTACTTCGGTACAGTGCTCCTCGCAGGTTCCGACGAAGTCGACATGGGTCACCTATGTTTGTCCATTGCGCGGGCTACGTGTTGATCGGCATACCGAAGACCGCATTGGCTGCGTCAAGCATGGCCTCTGACAATGTGGGATGGGCGTGGATGATGTTGGCGAGGTCTTCCGCCGTGCATTCCATCTCCAAGGCCACCACCGATTCGGCAATCAGCTCGGTCGCGGTGGGGCCGATGATGTGGACCCCGAGGATTTCGCCGTGCTTGGCGTCGGTGACGATCTTCACGAAGCCTTCGTGCTGGCCGACGATGCTGGCGCGCGAGTTAGCAGTGAAGGGAAACTTGCCCACCTTCACGTCATAGCCCAGTTCTTTGGCCTTGGCTTCCGTCAGGCCGACGCTGCCGATCTCGGGATGGCAGTAGGTGGCATTAGGAATGCGCGATTTGTTGATCGGCTTGGCCGGTTTACCGGACATGTGGGTGACGGCCACGATGCCCTCCATGGCTCCGGCGTGGGCCAGTTGCGGATAACCCATAGCGATGTCGCCGATAGCGTAGATGCCGGGCTCGGCAGTGCGCATATATTCGTCGGTTTTCACGAAGCCACGTTCGACCTCGACCATGGTCTTCTCGAGGCCGACATTCTCGGTGCGTGGCGCGCGGCCCACGGCAATCAGAACTTTGTCAGCTTCGATCTTCTGTTGCTTACCGTCGACTGTGAAGGTCACCGCGACTCCGTCCTTGGTGCGCTCGACCTTTTCTACCTTGGCGTTGACGAAGCCGTTGATGCCGCGCTTGCGATAAACCCGCATCAGTTCCTTGGAGACTTCTTCGTCTTCGACAGGCACATAGCGGGGGAGCATCTCGAGAATCGTGACCTCCGCCCCGAACGACTTGTAGATGCTGGCAAACTCGACGCCTACCGCGCCGGAGCCGATCACGATCAGTGATTTTGGAATGTTGTCGAGGCTGAGGACTTCGATGTTGGTCAGGATGCGATCGTCGGGCGTGAGGCCGGGCAGAACGCGGGCCACGGAGCCGGTCGACAGAATCACGTTCTTAGCATTGATCGTCGATTTTCCGTCTTTGCCTTCGACTTCGACGGTCAGGACACCGTTCTTGGCCGGGCCGGTGAGCTTGCCCCAGCCTTGGATCACCGTCACCTTGTTCTTCTTCATCAGGAATTGGAGACCCTTGGCGTGCTTGTCGACAATTCCTTGCTTACGCTTCTGGATGGTGCCCCAGTTCAGCTTTGGAGCGGTGATGTTCTCGATGCCAAGTGCATCGCCGTCTTTCACGTGGTCGAAGACTTCGGCATTGAACAGCAACGACTTAGTGGGTATGCAGCCCACGTGCAGGCAGGTCCCGCCCAGATAGGGGTCCTTTTCGATGAGGGCTGCGGAAAGCCTTAGCTGTCCGGCGCGGATGGCGGCCGTGTATCCGGCCGGCCCGCTGCCGATGATGGCTACATCGTAGATTGTGTCAGCCACGATTGGTGCTCCGTTCTACAGGTTGTTATGAGTGCTCAAGACGAATAGATGATTGTAAATCAGGAAAGGAGCGGGGTGAGGCAGTGGCTAGCGGCCAGTGGGCTAGAAAAGGCAACCGCGGATTACAGGAAGGTCGAAAGCCGCCACGACACCCGCTCGTGCGTATCTCCTAACCTTTTAGTTGACAAGCCCACTTCATCCAGTTATGCTCCTAACACCTTAGGAGATAGCAATGGGTGGTAAAGGGAAATCTCAAATGCAGCTCACGCCCCTGGAGTTGCAGATCATGAATGTGCTGTGGGACTGCGGGCCTGCCAACGTCCAATCGGTCCAGGAGAGACTCACCGCATCGCCGAAACTGGCGTACACCACGGTGCAGACGATGCTTAATGTTCTTCATCGTAAACGAAGGGTACGGCGGAGATTGCGCGGCAGGGCGTACGAGTACCTGCCCGTGTTGACCAGAGAAAAGGCAGCCAGAAATGCCATCGGGGACATGATCGATCGCCTCTTTGGCGGCTCGGTAGACGGTCTCCTCATGAGCCTCGTCAAAAGCCAGCAACTCGATCCCAAAAAGCTTCAGGAGTTAAGCGGCTTGATCGAGGATCAGGAGCGCGGCAAGGAGGGAAAAGATGAATCCGATTAATGAGGCCGTTGTCACGTATGTGACGAATGCCTTATGGATGACATGCGTCATCGCGGCAGCCACATCTCTTCTCTCACGGGGGCTGCGTCGTTGTCCTGCTTCTTATCGGCATGCATTGTGGGTCACGGCCTTGCTGCTTGCTGTGTCGCTTCCTTTTGCAAGCTTGCGCAGTTCTCGAGACCACTACAAGACAAGCCCCGAGCCGGTCACAGCAGCGAGCACAATTCAGGCGCCAGAAACAGGTGTTAGTCGCACCTCCTCCTGGGCGCTCTGGAGGCGAATGCAGCATGGCGTCCAGTCGGTGGAATTCGGCCCGCGCTGGGTCAGCTTCGTTGCGCTGCTCTGGTTAGGCTTCGTTTTCTATCGAGGAGTGCGCCTTTATCACGGTTGGCGGTCAATCAAGGCAACGTTAGATCGGTCAAGCGAGCCGCAGATGCCCCCGGCCATGCGAGCGATGGTCGAGCGGTGCCACTTGCGGCTGGGCATGAAGCCTGTACCCATGCTGCTGTCGCTGGAGGGCAAGGGGCCGGCGACGATGGGAATCCACAATCCCGTCCTGGTTTTGCCGGAGTGGTTCTTTTCGCGGGCCTCGGAGGATGAACTTTCTTCCGTCCTGGGTCATGAATTGGCGCACATCCGGCGGCACGATTTCCTTTGGAACCTGGTTTACGAGCTCTTAATTTTGCCCATCTCCTTTCACCCGGTAGCGACCCTGATCAAAGCGCGCATCGATCAAACACGGGAACTGGCCTGCGACGAGATCGCGTCGGAATGCCTATCTACACGTACGCAATATGCCCGCTCCCTTTTGAGCATCGCCCAGTCCATGACGGCAAACCAGCGTCCGGCAGTTCTTGGGTACGCTTTAGGACTATTCGACACAAACTCATTGGAGGACCGTATCGTGAACCTGCTCGAACGAGCGAATCGAGTGCGTAAGACGAGGGCACAGGCGTTGGTTCTTGCCACATTGACTCTACTTACCGTGACGGGCCTCGGGGTGTCGGCGGTTTCGATTCAAGTCACTCAGCCCACCAGCACAGCGGCCGATCTGCAGCAATATGCTGGCACCTGGCACGCACACTTCCAAGGCAAGACCTTCCTGACAATTAAGCTGCAGCAGCAGCAGGGCAAGCTGACCGGGACCATGAGTCACGCCGATATGCAAGTGGGCAAAGACGGAGAACTTACCAGTGCGGAAGCACACGAGGGTAGCGACCCTATCGTGGAAGCTAAGCTGAAGGGCGGTGTCCTGCTCATTACTGTAAAGGAAGAAGACTCGGAGGACACTGTTCAATGTGAGATGAAACTCACCGGAACCGACCAAGCTGAGCTTCATTTACTCGTCCCGCCCGACGTCCCTGGCCCTAAGCCGTGGAAATTGGAGCGAGCGAAGGGAAGTCAATAACGTTTCGACCAGCTTGCAGCTTCTGGTGGCGGATCGCATGTGCGGGCGCTCCGCCGTCATAGGTGGCAATACGAATAGTGTTCGGAAACCGCCGTTGCACTCGCATATCCCTGCCGCCTCGCCCTCCGACAATCGTCGCCCGCAGGAATCTGAACCTGCCGCCTGAGTCTTTTTGCCACCCTGGTCCGTATATCCCGTTAGTATGGTCGTCTCCGCGTTCAGTGCGTTAGTAACGATGCAAACCGAAGAGGCCCAAATCGCCAGCGGCCTGCGCCGGCGCGATCCGGAGGTGCTGGATGCGCTCATTGAGCAGTATCAGCATCGGCTGTTGCGCTACCTGGCGCACATGACGGGCAACCGGGCGACGGCGGAAGACCTGTTTCAAGAGACGTGGATACGGGTGCTGGAGAAGGGCCATCAGTACGACGGCAAGAGCCGCTTTGCGACCTGGCTGATGACGATTGCCCATAACGTCGCCATCGACCATCTGCGCAAGAGAACGCCGGCCAGCCTGGACGAGATGCGTGATGTCGAAGATGCGGCGCCGTTCGAGCCGGTGGCGGTGGGTCCGTCGCCCTTTGAACAGGCCGCAGCGGGAGAAGACAAAGCGCGCATTCAGGCGGCGCTGGAGCAGCTTCCGCCAATTTTTCGCGAGGTGCTGGTGTTGCGCTTTCAGGAGCAGTTGAAGTTGGAAGAGATATCGAAGCTGATCGGTATCCCGGTGGCGACGGTGAAGACCCGGCTCTACAGGGGAGTGATGGCGCTGCGGCCGGCGTTCATGGGAGACATTCAATGAACGGTCACGAACACGAACGTGCGATTGACCTGCTGACCCGCCGTGATGTGGAGGGTATCGGCGACGACGATTCCCGCTGGCTGGAGATTCATCTGCAGGAGTGCGAGCAGTGCGCGAGCTTCGATCGGGCGCTTAGCGGTGCCGAACACGCCTTGCGCTCGGTCACGGTGATGGCCTCGGCGTCGCTGGTTGAGTCGACCCAGGCGCGAGTTCGCGTCCGAGCGCAACAGTTGCGCGAGCAGCAGTCGCGGATGACGTTGATCGCCATCTCGTTCTGCCTTGGAGTTGTGACCTCAACCCTGACCGCATGGGTGTGGTGGAAATTTGGCTACTGGGCGGCAGAACGGCTCGGATTGCCGTCGAGCATTGTCGAGCCCGGAGTCTTGTTGTTCTGGCTGCTGCCGGCCATTGTGATTGCGGTTTTGATGGTCACGGTCTCGCCCGCGGCATTTGAAGGCAGCCTGATGCAGCGTCACATCATAGATCGTTTACGAGGAATGCAATGACCCAACAGCGTACGCAGTTTCGGGACGAGTTCGGAATTATCCCAGAGTTCATGGTGCCGGTGGCCCTGGTCGGCTTTGCCTGCATGATGTTCCTGTTTCTTAACGTCATTCCCCATCATGACCCGCACGCGCCGCCGTACCCGGCACGGGTGTTCCTCGGCATGCTGTGTGGTTCGCTGGTAGCGGTGTACCTGCTGTTGGTCGCCTATGTGAACCAGGACGCGAAGCGCCGCGACATGGGCCAACTGCTGTGGACACTGCTGGTCATCTTCATCCCCAACGGCATTGGCTTTCTGGCGTACTTCCTGCTGCGTAAGCCGCTGGTACAGGGATGTCCCAAGTGTGGAGGGCGAGTGGAAAAAGGTTTCCATTACTGCCCGAAGTGCGGATGCACGCTGACTCCGACTTGCGGCCAGTGCGGACAACCGGTTAGCGCAGAGTTCGCGTGTTGTCCTTACTGCGGCAAGGCGTTGGGAGCGCCGAGTGCGAGCTGACTTCCAGTATTAATTACAGGCCCGAGGTGCCGCCGGGTTAAAACCCAGCTCGATTTTAAAAAAGAAGGCGATAACGCCGAGCTAAAGCCCGGCTCTACCCAAGTCCCGAACAGATACAGTAATTGGTAAACAGAGCTAGCCGACGATTTCTTCGAACTTCAGGGGATCGGGAGCGACCGGAATAGGACGGGGTTCGATGAGGCTTAGCTGCTGGTAGGTATAGCGAATGCGGTGAATGACGGTGATGGTGCTGAGCACGGCGATAACCCACAGCACCGGCCCCATGCGGTTGAAGAGCGCGCCGATAATCACCAGCACGATGCGCTCGGGGCGTTCCATGAATCCGGCTTTGCAGCTGGGGATGAGTGACTCGGCGCGAGCTCGGGTATAGCTGACCATGACCGAGCTGACCATCACGAAGGCGACCATCACCACGTAGAAGAAGCGATTGCCGCGGGCGTAGTACACCAGTAGTCCGAAGAACAGTGCGACATCGCTGTAGCGGTCGATGACCGAATCGAAGAAGCCGCCGAATTGCGTGACTTGATTAGTGGCGCGCGCTACGCGGCCGTCCACCATGTCGAAAATGCCCGCGCCGATGATGACCAGCCCCGCATAAACAAACATGCGCCGCTGGTTCTCGGCGTTGGCGTAGCCGAACAAAAACCCGGCCACAACATTAATCAGCAGTCCGATGAAGGTGAGGGCGTTGGGCGAAATGCGGGTCAGAGCGAGGCCGTGCACAATCTTGTACAACAGCCACTTACTTGAACGCCCGACTGCACTCGTCCAGGTCATTACACCTCGTCGTGGATGGTGACCAGCTTCAGCACTTCGAGTTCGCGCTTGCCGTTGGGAGTGACCACTTCACTGGTGTCGCCCACCTTCTTGCCCAGCAGCGCGCGGCCGATTGGCGACGTGGTGGAGATAAGCCCCTGGGTAACGTCGGACTCTTCGCTGGTCACCAGCTTGTACTCGATCTCCTCGCCCTTGGAGGAGTCGAATACCAGGATGGTGGAACCGATGGCGGCCTTGTCTTTGGGGATGTTGGCCATATTGACCAACGACAGCTCAGCCATGCGTTTTTTGAGCTGGCCCAGGCGGGCGCGAACAAACTCCTGCCGCTGCTTGGCCATGTGGTATTCGGCGTTCTCGCTGAGATCGCCCATGGCCACGGCCTTCTTCAGTTCTTTCGGTAATTCGTGGTTAAGCTCGTGTTCGAGGACTTGAATTTCCTGTTCGAGCTTCCTTTTGATGTGTTCAGGCATACTTCAATGCAGCCTTCGCGGGCTGCGCATCACCCCGAAGGCATCCTGTAATTATACGCGAAAGCGGCCAGGAGCCACTTCGATGGCCAAGGTTCACAATCGTCCATTCCTCCGAAATCCGCGCCAATTGACGGTTTTCAGCCAACAGGGGTATACTCCAGTTAGAGTTGGTGTGGGACCTGTCATAGGCTTCAGCTTCGTCTTGGCCGCTGGGGAAGCGGTACGGCCCTCATGAACAATCTAAGCTTTAGCATCGGTGACAAAGTCGTCTACCCGAACCATGGGGTAGGTGTGATCGAGCAAATCAGCAGCCGGACGATTGGCGCACAAGTCGAAAAGTTCTACCTCCTCAAAATCAAAGCCAGCAGCCTGAAGGTGATGGTGCCTTTCCACAACGTGGAAACCGTCGGCCTGCGGCGCGTGGTGCGCAATGGCGAGGTGGTGAAGATCATCGAGTTCCTGAGCGACGGCAAGTGTGAAAATGCCGCCGACTGGAAAGACCGGTTCAAGGAAAATTCCGACAAGATGCGAACCGGGTCCCTCCTCGATGTTGCCATCGTTCTCAAAGGCCTCCTGCTTCTGGCGCAAGCCAAACCGCTAAGCTTCCGTGAAAAGAAAATGCTCGAACGCTCACGCTATCTGCTGGTGAGTGAGTTGGCGATGTCGAAAAACACCGAAGAGCCGGTGATTGAAGACCTGCTGGATCGTGCGCTATCGAAAAGCAAGCTGCGCTTCCCGGAAGCTTCGGCTGTCGCGGTCTGAGCAGTGGTCAGTGGTCGGTTGCCTGTTGTCGGAAAGACCCCTTACTTTCAGCGAAATCATGGCGGCCAACTAGCCTACGAGCACCGCCCCACCGTTTACGTTGAAGACCTCTCCGGTAATGAACCCCGCATAATTGCTGCACAGGAACAGGATCGGCCCGGCGATCTCTTCAGGCGTGGCGACGCGGCCGAGTGGGATGGTGGCGAAGATCCGTTGGCTGCGCTGGGATCTTGCAGGGCATCGGCCGACATGTCAGTTTCCACCCATCCGGGCGCTACGCAATTGACGCGAATGGCGAAGGGAGCCAACTCTGTCGAGAGTCCTTTGACCATGCTGATCAGCGCGCCCTTGGTGGCAGCGTAGTCCGCGTGTCCGGCCTCGCCGCGCTGACCAGCGGTAGAGCTGACCAGGACGATGTGGCCGCCCCGCTGCTGCCGCTTCATCTGCGCTACCGAGTGCTTTACCAGCGCGAAGACACTGTCGAGATTCACCGCAACGGTGTTGCGCCACTGCTCGTCCGACATTGCGTCGATGGCGACGTCGGTCGCGGGCCAGATGCCGTGATTGCCGACCAACACAGTCGAGTGCGCCGAAGCGCTCGACCGTCGCTTTCACCAGCGACTCGGCGGTCGCGGTCCCTGATAGATCGGCGTGAACGGCGTGGCAGACTGACGGTCCACATTCGGCGACGAGCTTTTCGGCTTCGTCCGCTGCTTGCCGATAGTTGAAGACCACCTTGGCCCCGGCGCGAACGAACAAGCGCACGGTCACGGCCCCGATGCCGCGCGACCCTCCTGTGACCAGGGCGACTTTCCCTTCAAGCGATAGAGTGATGTCCGATGGCATGGCGAAAACACAACTTAGCACATTTGGATTTAGCGGCTTGTGCGCACTGGTTTAAACTCACGAAGAACTCGAAAGAGCTGTCAGCCATCGGCTTTCAGGCATTAGCTTTTTAGCCATTAGCTTCTAGCAGCGAGCCTTGGGGCCGTGTCGCCTTCCAGCTAAGAGCTAACGGCTGCTCGCCGATACTGACAAAGGCTACGTTTGACATGGACATTGATTCGATTCGCAAGCATTGTCTCGGATTTCCCCACGCCACGGAAAATGTACAGTGGGGTTGCGATTTGTGTTTCAAAGTGGATGGCAAGTTGTTTGCCGTCGCTCCGCTCGAAGTTGCGCCGGTGTGCCTGTCGTTCAAGTGCACGCCGGAGAACTTCGCCGAGTTGTGTGAACGCCCCGACGTCATTCCTGCTCCTTACATGGCGCGAGCGCAATGGGTGGCGCTGCAATCGCTCAATGCCATCACCGACGACGAGTTGCGGGAACTTCTCGCGGAATCGTATCGCCTGGTATGGGAGCGGCTGCCGAAAAAACGGCGGGAAGAACTTGCGGGCGCCGGCTCGGTCGCAGCCAAGAAGAAATCCGCGAGCACGCGCGGAAAGAAAAGCGCGGCGAAGGCCAAGAAATCTCCGCCCGGACGCCGCAAATGAAACTGCACGTCGCGGCCCTTGGCTGCCTCGCTGATTTGCATGTCCGTTTCATCGCGCGGTCAGAGTGACGCCGGAAAAGCTTCGGAAAACCCGACTCCGCGAACCAGCCGGTAAGGCGACGAACGCTGCTCCTTCTGCAGAAACCCTGGAACGCGAGTTCTTCGCTATCGCTCCGAAACGGAGACGCGCTGCAGTTTCTGGCTTATGTTCCTGAGGACGGCGTCAACCTGGGCCGCGATGCCGAGCACAGTACGCGCGACGAAATCGCGGAGCAGTTGACTCATCGAACGGGGCTCTACTGCAGGCTCTTCGATTCGTCTTGTATCTCACAGTCCGGCAACAAGCGGTACCCGCACCGCAGTGTTCAGACCGCGAGCTGCTCACCCAGTCGGAGAAGGTTCGCACTGCGTCGACCGAGACCACGCGCAACGGTGTCCGGCAAGCCATCCTGGTGGCTGAGGTGCACAATAAGAAGTGCGCCGGGCCAGTGCTGATCGACTTCATCTTCAACTATCAGAAGGGCGGCTGGAAGCTGTTCTCGATACCGTAGGAAAAGAGCATGTCCCACATTGTGGGGATCACGGAGCGATCGCACGCGTCAGCCGCACGGCACGCCATTCCTGGGACGCAGCGTGATGCTGGGCATGGGCTCGACTGTCGCGCCTGCGACCAGGCTGATCTGAAATCGTTGCGCCACCGCCGCCAGCAGGATCTGCCGCCTCCATCAGCGCGAAATTGTTTCCGATGCAGGCACGCGGACCGCCGCCGAACGGAAAATAGGCGAACTTGGGAATGGCCTGCATCTCGCTCTGTCGTTCCATCGCTGCGGGATCGAATGCCTCGGGGTTCGGGAAGAAGCGTGCGTCACGGTGCGTCACCCATGGACTGACGATCATGTTCGACCCGGCGGCACAGCATAACCGCCGATCTCGACCGTCTCGGCTGCCCGGCGCGTCATCACCCAGGCCGGCGGATAGAGCCGCATAGTCTCGCGAACGACGTTGTTCGTGTAAGCGAGTTGGCCCACGTCGGAGGCAGCCGGCAGGCGGCCGCCAAGCACTCGATCCACCTCATCGTGCAATGTTGACTGCGCCTCGGGATGCGTTGCGAGCAGGTACCATGCCCACGACAGCGCCAACGCAGTGGTCTCATGTCCGGCCAGCAGCATGGTCATCACTTCATCGCGAAGCTGCTGGTCGGTCATGAAGCTGCCATCCTCGTCCTGCGCGCGCAGCATGTCCGAGAGCAGGTCATCACCCATGCCGCTGGCGCGGCGCTCGCTGGATGATTCCGTAAACGATGTCGTCCAGCGCACGGACACCTCGCAGAAATCGCCGTCGGCTGGGCGTGGGCAGCTTCAGAAGCAACCGCCACACGCTGATCCCCGCATTCTGGCGGATGAACGCGTCAGCGCATCGGCGACCACCGGCATCTTCGGCCCAAGATCGACTCCAAACAACGTTCGCGTCGCGATGGCCAGGGTGGTCTCCATCATCTCGCGATGGATGTCGAGTTCCTCGCCGTCGCGCCAGCCGTCGAGCCGCCGCTCGGCCTCACGCACCATGATGTCCGCATATGCGGCGATGCGGGTGCGATGAAATGCCGGCTGGCTTAGCCGCCGCTGTCGCAGCCAGAATTCACCCTCACTGGTCAGAAGTCCGTTGCCGAACAGCTCGGGATTCGCGCGCGTGCCGATGCCCTTGGTGAAGCTGCGGTGTTGCGTGACCAGTACCGACTCGATCTCGTCGGGATGGGCGAAGAAATAGGTGGAGACGTAGAGGAATTGCCAGAACGAGACGTCTCCGTACCGGCGGCCATGCGCGGCAGGTTGACCAGGGCGCCTTCTCCGCCCAACAGCGGCGAGCGCACGAAGTGTCGCCCTTCCGGGCCGGAGGCGGACGGAGGATTGCTTCATCCATGGATGCGTCCAGAGAACGAGACACTTCGATGCTACCAAGAAGCGCATTTCGGTACATTCTTTGCACAAATCCTGGCGAATTCGTGCTAGCTTAGGTCACTTCCATTTTCAACTGGGGACGCTCGCCATGATGCTGGAAACTGAAGTCTTCGAAATCGATCCGGACATTACCGTGGTCTCCTGCGCTGGGCGATTCACGCTGGGAACGCAACTTCGACTCACCGAGTCGATGATCAACACCCTTATCCAGAAGGGCGTCGCAAGCTAGTGATCGACCTTACCCACGCCGAAATCGTCGACAGCGCAGGACTCGGAGTTCTGATGCATGTGTTCGGCGAGATGGAGCAACTGGGCGGAACGATGCGGGTGGCCGGAGCGCAACGAGCGCGTCGCCAACCTGTTTCACGTCACCCACACCAACGGGATCCTGGCTCTCGATCCCGACCTGATGACCAGCGTAAAAAATCTCAAGGGCTAGGGCGCATCCGTCGCTTGCTCCGGTAGCAGCCCGCCGGTCAATCCGCTCAGCTTTTCGATGCGATGTTCCAGGCACCACTTGGTGAGCGAGTCCACCAAGGTCTCGCAAGCGCAGGGATCCCAGAAATTGACCGTGCCAACTTCGATGGCGCTCGCGCCCGCCAGCATGAACTCGATCACGTCTTCCGCGGTGCTGATGCCGCCAATTCCGATGACCGGAATTTTGACGCTGTTCGCCGCTTCCCAGACCATACGCAGTGCAATCGGCTTGATCGCGGGGCCCGAGAGACCGGCTGTGATATTGGAAATCCTTGGCCGACGCGTTTCGGCGTCAATGGCCATGCCGACAAAGGTGTTCACCAGCGAGATAGCGTCCGCGCCGGCTTCTTCGGCGACCCGCGCCATCTGAGGAATGCTGGTCACGTTGGGCGACAGTTTCACGATCACCGGCCGCGCAGCGATCTTCTTCACCGCGCTGACCACGTCATACAACATCTTCGGATCGGTGCCGAATGCGATGCCGCCGCACTTTGTGTTCGGGCACGAGACATTCAATTCGTAGCCGTGGATGCCCTCGCCGTCGTTCAACATGCGCACCACGTCTTCGTACTCATCCTGCGAATGCCCAAAGACATTGCATAAGAAAACGATGTTGCTGATTTTCCGCAGCAGCGGGAGTTTTTCGCTCAGGAATGCTGCGGCCCCAATGTTTTGCAGGCCAATCGCATTCAGCATGCCGGCCGAAGTCTCAAACAACCGCGGAGGGGGATTGCCTGGCATCGGTTCGCGCGACAAACCCTTCGTCACAAATCCGCCCAGCCGGTCCAACGTCACGACATCTTCAAACTCGACGCCGTAGGCGAAGGTTCCGCTTGCTGCCATGATCGGATTCTTGAGCTCGAATGCCGGCCACCGACACGCTCATGTCAAGTGCGGACTTGGAGGAGGGCGTCACGGATGCTTCTCGATCATGCCACGCGGTTTTGCCACGACAGGCGCTGGACTGGACGGCTCGCCGTGCGAACTGAGTGCTTCGGTCAGCACGCGGCCGGTTGAATTGGTCGGTTTGTTGATGCCCAGCAAAACTGACAGTGTGGGCGCAATGTCGATAGGCTCGACCTGGTCGCGATAAACGCCAGGCTTGAATGCCGGACCGTAGAAAGCCAGCGGCACATGCTGATCGTAGCTGTAGGCCTGACCGTGGTCGGCAACGTCCTTGGTCGAGAGCGAGAACGGTTTCGGCAGACCCATCACCCACCAGCCTCCGTAAGGCGAGTAGCTGTTGGCGTACATGCGGCCGATGGCAGTCGGCGGGACTTCACCGGACGCCATTTGGTCCTTGGTATAAGCCGAAATAAATCCGTCTCTGCGCATGGCTTCCGCCACGAAACCTTCGGCGTCACTCTCGCTGACCTTTTCGTCGAAGGCGTCGCTGTTGACGAAGACGATGGGGAAGGAAGCGGAACGAACGTATTCGCCCGGCTTGTGCAACATGGCTCCCAGTACCTTGTTCAGATCGCTTTTCAGGTCCTTGTTGGCGAACAGTGCGGCGGGAATCTTTAGGCTTACGCTGGTGGCATTGGTGGGCGCGACTCCGTGATCCGCCGTCAACGCGATCCAGAAGCGGTTGCCATATTGCTGCTGCAAAAACGTCAGGAACTCGCCGATTTGGCGGTCCAGCGCCAGCGCCATGGCATGCATCTGCGGAGAATCCGGCCCGTAGGCGTGTCCGGTAAGATCGTTCGCCGACAAACTGAGCACCAGCAGATCGGTCACCGTGCCTTGGCCGAGCTTTTCCTGCTGGATCAGCTCGCGGGTGAACTCAAACTCATAATCATTCCCGTAGGGAGTGCGGCCGATCAGCTCGTAGTAATTGATGGGCTTGCCGTCAGTGCCATCATGTGGCGCAGTCGAACCGAGCACTTCGCCATTGGCATCTTTCCAGTCGAGGTTGAGGTACTTCTGCGCGTGACTCTGGCTGTTGAAGTTCGTCAACCAGCGCGGTGCCTCGCTGACGTAGTAGGTTGAAGTCACCCAGGCGCCGCTGGCCTGGTCGATCCAGTAGGCGCCGTTGGCGCTGAACCCGGTGGGAAGAATGGCAGCGCGGTCTTTCAGTGCAATTCCGAACGCACGAGAATTGCCTTGCGTTGCCAGCCGTAATTCGTCTCCGAGGGTATCGGCGAGGAGGTTATGGGGCGAAGCACCTGTCTCGGCGCTTTCAATGCCGATGATTTTGGTTGACTCATCGTCGACGCTGCTTACAACTCGTTTGCCCACGTACCACTCGTTGGCGAGGATGCCGTGGCCGGAAGTGTATGTGCCAGTCCCTATCGTGGCGTGTCCCGGAGCAGTTCGAGTGTTGGCGTAATCGTAGTAGCAGGCAGGAAAGTACGCGCCGCGATCGGTGAAGGTGCGAAATCCATTGGGGCCGAACTCGTCGTGGTAGCGTTCCAGATAATCGCCGCGAAACTGGTCAATCACCAGGATCACGACCAGTTTGGGGGAAGCCTGGTAAGCGGCACCGAAAGCCGCCGTCGCCATCAGGAGGACGGCGAAAAGCCTGACAAGATGAGAGCGGAGCATGTCGGGAACAGTTTACCAACATGCGTTGAGAGAACTCGGTGACGAACGAGCTTAGTCGGCTTGGCGCCCTGCCGCGACGGGTTGTCGGACGGTCGCAGTTCGCTCCAGTTTGTCCCAGGCGAATGAGCCGCCCTCGACCGCACGCTTGAAGGTCTTGAACAGCACAATCGAGAACAGCTGGCGATACGCGAAGCGTTGCAACCACACATGCCCCAACAGCAGGAAGTCGCGCTTGCGGCCGGGCTGTTGGCGCTCCAGGGCGAAGGCAATCGTCGAGGCGATGAAGTCGATGACCATGAACAGAGCGAAGTAAATCACGAGGCGACGGAAGTCAGCGGGATTCGCGGACTCGGGATGAAAGTACTTGTTGACGAAGTAGGAGATTGCGCCCACCACGAACATGATATCGATGAACGGCGACACCAGCGGCAGGAGGATTTGAAAGATCATGACATTGGGCAACGCAACCCAGCCCAATGCGCCCTTCTGTTTGATCGCAGCCTTGTGCTTCCAGACCGCCTGCATGATGCCGAACGACCAGCGGAAGCGCTGGCGCATCAGGCCACTCGGCGTGGTCGGGGCCTCGGTGTAGGCGAGCGCGCGGTCTTCGTAGTTCACGCGATATCCCGCCTGCAGCAGCGCCATGGTTAGGTCGGCATCTTCCGCCACCGTGTCATGGTGATAGCCACCGGCTGCGCGCACGTCAGCTGTACGCCATGCGCCAATTGCGCCAGGAACCACACTCACCGCGTTCAGCGTGTTCAGTGCGCGGCGTTCGAAGTTCTGGCTAGTGATGTACTCCAGCGCCTGCCACCTCGTCCACAGGTTCACCCGATTTCCGACTTTTGCGTTACCGGCCATCGCGGCCACGCGCGAATCGCGGAAGTGGGGCACCAGCTTCGAAATTGCGTCGGGCGCAATAATGGTGTCGGCATCGATACCGACGAACAGCTCTTCCGTCACGTGTTCCAGCGCATAATTCAGCGCTGCCGCTTTGCCCGAATTGGGCTTGGTCAGCACCGTCACACGGCCGTCAGCAATTTCCTCTCGAAACGCGTTGCGTGTCACTGTGGCAGTCTGGTCTTTCGAACCGTCGTCGATCACGATCACCCGCAGATTCGGATGGTCGGACTCGAGTACTGACTGCACCGTGCGCTCGATCACTTTTTCTTCGTTGTAGGCAGGAATCAATACTGCGACGCTGGGCCGGTAGCTGGGATCGACCACGTCATTGCGTCGCCGGAAGCGATCGAATGTGGCCAGTGCGCCAACCAAAATGAGGCGCGCGCTCATCAGCACGTCGCCCACGAAAAACACGAAGATGATGAACGACGAGATAAGTCCGAAGAGCGAAAAGTTCAAGCCATCGATCCACGATGCCCACTGCTCGTTGGCGGAGATGGACGGCATCACGTCGGCCCGCGTCTTGCCCAGCAGCTCTGACACTGGCACGATGTCGTAACCCCGCTGCCGGAGCCCGTCAATAATCAGCGGCAATGCCTTCAGAGTTTCGCTGCGGTCGCCGCCTCCGTCGTGCAGCAAGATTATGTTGCCGCATGTCAGGTTTCCCGGATCGCATGGCGGCAGGTTTTTCATCACGTCGGCCACAATCTCGTTTGCCGGCCGCCGCGGATTGTCGCGCCAGTCGTTGGGATCAACCTTGTCGCCGATGGTGATGTATCCCAATTGCTGGGCCAGTTCCAGCGGACGCACTTCGTCGGCCGTGTCAGGCTCCTGGTCGATCGAATACGGCGGCCGGAACAGCACGGGCTTTACTCCCAGCTTGCCCTCGAAAAACCGCTCGGTCAGGTTCAGCTCGACTTCAAAATAACGCTTGGAAATGTTGCTGATATCAGGATGGGTGAAGGTGTGGTTGCCAATCTCGTGTCCCTCGTTATAAATCCGCTTGGTGAGGCTGGCATTCTTTTCTGCCTCCACGCCGATCAGGAAAAAAGTAGCCTTGGCGTTTTTTTCCTTCAGTACGTCGAGTATCTTCGGCGTCCATTCGGGATCGGGCCCGTCGTCGAACGTAATCGCAATCTTCTTGGGAGAACTCCCATACATGTCCACCGTGTACGGTTGCGGCATGGTTTTGAAGATCTCATCGGTGACCAGTTTGGTATCGGGATCGACGGTGATCTGCCGTTCCCCAGACGCTGGTCGCGCCTGAATGTGCAGAATTTCTCCCTCGCCCTCGATGTCGACGTCCTGGCCGGGTGGCACAACGTTGAGTTTGGCGGTCGCTCCGGCTTCGCCCGGCTTGTCCCAAATCGCCCATAATGAGCGGTCTTCCGATCCCAGTCGCCAGAGCGCAAAGGTGTCGATGCCCAGCGACTGCGCGGCGCGCATCTGGTTCAAGGCGGTTACGCCATCGAGGAACCAGACATCGTGGCGAATATTTTTCTCGTCGAGATAGGCGATATGCGGGTTCATCGCGTCGTCGTCGAAGTCGACATCCGTCTCGGCTTCTTCGGCCTCGAGCCACGCATCCTGCACCGAGACGTTATGTACCGCCTCGGGCGGCGTGCCTTTCTTCTGGCCCGGCTTCTTCGCCCAGTCGTATCCGTAATTTCCTATAGCGGCGATGATCTTCTCGCGCGGCATCACAGCCAGCGCGTCTTCCAAGTTTTTGACGAACCAATCCTGGCTGGCCACGGCTCCAGGCATTCCGCCGGGGTAGTGCTCGTCGTAGTTCATCAGGATGAGGCCGTCAGAGAATTGCGCGATGCCGGCGTAATCGAATTGCTTGTCGTTTACCGGGACTGCGATGTAAAGCTTGAGTCCCCGCGACTGTAAGTCTCCGTAGAGCTCCTTTACCAGTTGCTTGTAATCGCCGCGCGAGTCGTCGGGAAAAGCCTCGATGTCGAGCGTGATACCTCGGTACTGATCGGTATCGAGAAAGGTCATTAGCTCATCGCGAAAACGCTGCCGGGCCGCCGGATCGGCCAGGAACTTGGCAGTCACGTCGGGCCGCCATTGATTGGTGATGGGGTCGAAGTTATTGACCAGCGGCAACACTTCCATCTGCGCCTTTTCCGACTTGAGGAACGGCATTACCTTTTCGTCCACCGGGCGCGGCTTGCCCTTGTCATCCATCACGTCAAACAGCACGTTAGTTTCGGTAACCGACTGAAGCCGGCCGTCTGCCGTCAGCACGTGCAGCCACTCCGGAAACAGCAGGTCGATCTGCGGGAAATATTCCTTGAGCGAGGCGAAGCTGGCGGCGTCCCACTGCACGTAAAACGCGCCACGGATGCCTTCCAGCGAGTTCAATACGACCTGGGGCGGCTGTTGCTTCGTCGCTTTGTGCTGGTTGGTGCCGCGAACTGTCTTGTGCTTTTGGTTGTCCTTCAGGGCGTGATAGGGCTTCTTGACGTCGGGCAGATTCATCCCCGGCACCGACGACCCGCGAACCACAGTGATGATAAAGAACGCCACCAGCAACGTAGCCAAGATCACACTGACGTCGAGTATCAATCGCAGGCGGCGCCAACGCTTGCCTTCCGGGTCGAAGAATATGGGTTTATTGCTAAGCATGGTGCGGGAGTGAACTTATCGTAGCTGTATGTAGAGGTCAGGGCAACCGGGCGGGAATGGCGCGGGGCTAAACCTTGATTTCTAGACTACTTTAACCCCTTTTGGACGACAAAGACTCGCTGCCGGATAACCGGGAACGACTCTCGCGGATGCTATAGTCGCGTCGTGCGCGAACCTGAACGAAATCCGGGAGTTACGTTTGAACCGCTGCCTTTCTGGCGGCTGCTGCTGGAGCATCGCCGGTGGTTCTTCCTGTTCGCGCTGGCTGCACTTGCACTTAGATTGGTCTTCTATTTCAAGTTTCCGCATGTCACGGGCGATTCGCTCATCTATGGCGACATCGCCAAAAACTGGCTCGACCAGGGCATCTTTGGGCTCACCCACGACGACGGCGTTCGGCCCACCTGGATTCGCCTCCCGGGATACCCAGCGTTTCTGGTGCTCTGTTTCAAACTCTTCGGGCGGGAGCACTACAACGCTGTATTGCTGCTCCAAATCGCCATCGATACTGCTGGTTGTTTTGTCATTGCCGACCTGGCACGCCGAACGGTTTCGCCGCGAGCGGCGCAATGGGCATTCGCCCTCGCCGCGCTTTGCCCCTTCACCGCGAACTACACTGTCGCGCCGCTGGCTGAGACACTGAGCATTTTCTTCACGGCGGTTGCGCTCGATGCCGCGGTTGCCGGTTTCATGGCCGTGGAAGATGGCTCCCCGTCGTGGAAGGCCTGGATTGGCTGCGGCCTAGCACTCGCGGCAGGGATTCTGTTGCGTCCAGACGGTGGCATTCTGCTCACCACTATCGGTTTGTACCTTCTATGGCGCATGTTCCGCCGATCTGACGAGCGGCTCATGCTCTTCTGGGCGGGAGCACTCGTGCTCGTGATTTCGCTGGCGCCGCTAGTTCCCTGGACGGTTCGCAACTGGCGCGACTTCCATCGTTTCGAGCCGCTCGCGCCCCGTTACGCTAGCGATCCCGATGAGTTCGTCCCTTCCGGCTTCGATCGCTGGATGCGCACGTGGGTCGTGGACTACGTCTCGACTGAGGAGGTTTACTGGCAGGTTCCGGGCAGCGATGTAGACCTGGACCTCCTGCCTCCGCGCGCCTTCGACAGCGAACAAGAGCGGCAGCAGACGCGGGCGATCTTCGACGATTATGCCAAATCCCACTTTGTGGGACCTGAGTTGAACGACCGCTTCGATCAGTTGGCTGAGGCGCGCATTCACCGGAGCCCGCTTCGCTATTACGGTTGGCTGCCTGTTCTGCGCAGTGCCGACATGTGGCTGCGACCGCGCACCGAAATGCTGCCACTCGATTCCCGATGGTGGGAATATGCCGACGATACCCAGGACTGCGTGCTGGCCACCCTTTGGGGCGAGCTGAACCTCGCATTCCTGCTGGCGGCGGTGATGGCAGTGATTCGCGGTCCGAGGCCACTTTACCTCGGCATGATGCTGTTGTTCATGCTGTTGCGTTCCGCGTTCCTGGGAACCATGGAAAACCCCGAGCCTCGCTACACCCTGGAGTGTTTCCCAATTGTCTTGTTGCTGGGCGGTGCTTGGATTTCGGGCTGGAAACGATGGCGCCGGACGGAACTCTAGCTTTCTTTAATTACAGTACGAGATTGTCGATCAGCCGCGTCGTCCCCACCCACGCCGCCACTGCGACCAGCGTGCCTTGAGATACGTTCTTCGCCGGCTCCAGCGTGTCGCCGTCGACCACGGAGAAATAGTCAAGCTTGGCGGCCGGCTCGGAAGCAATGATTCGCGTGCCGATGTCCGCTAGTTTCTGTGCATCGCGCTCGCCCGCATCGGCTGCCAACTTCACTTCGCGCAATGAGCGGCTCAGCACCAGCGCTTGCCGACGCTGTTCCGGATTGAGATATGCGTTGCGGGAACTCATCGCCAGCCCATCAGGCTCGCGCACGATGGGGCACACAACGACCTCGACGTCCATATCGAGATCGCGCACCATCTTGCGCAGCAGCGCGACCTGTGCCGCATCTTTCTGGCCGAAGTAGGCCCGATCGGGGCGGACGATCTCGAACAGCTTGCTTACTACGGTTGCGACTCCGCGGAAATGTCCTGGCCGCGAGCCGCCATCGAGCTTGGTGCTCAGGTCGCTGACATCCACGTAGGTCGTAGCTCCGGGCGGATACATCTCCGCAACCGACGGCACGAAGAGCAGCGTCACCCCGGCCTTCCCCAGCAGTTCCGCATCCTGCTGCAGACTGCGGGGATATTTCTCGAAATCCTCGGTCGGCCCAAATTGCAGGGGATTGACGAAGACCGACGCCGCCACCACATCACACTCGGCTGCGGCCGCGCGCACCAGCGACAGGTGCCCCTCGTGCAGCGCGCCCATGGTGGGCACAAGCCCTAGTGTCTTACTCTCGAGCGTTAAGCTGCGGCAGGCGGTTTTCATTTCCGCAATGGTTTCGATTTGTCGCAAGCTTGTCTCTCTCCGACTAGGATTTTGGTGGGATTGGGTTCTGCGACTTCTCATCTGGCGGAACCGGGTTTGCCTCCGGCAAGGTCCAGCTCTCGACGATCTTGGAAAACTGCGGCTCCATGCGGGCGAGCGAAGACGGAGCGCACTTCAGGCCGACCGAATAAATTTCCGAGTCCGGCCCTTCGATAAACACCAACTCTTCGACCCACTGCTGCCCGCTGTTCTTGTCGGTGTAACGAACTTTCATCAACTCGGCGGGCTTGTCGTCCACGCGGCGTTGCTGGCGCCGCACCGTCTCGAGGTCCTGTCCGCTCTCGCGCACCCGCGAAACCGCCCGTGCAATGGCCTGATCGATGCTGACCGGGGCCTCGTCACCTTGTGGAGGCGGCACCACCAGCGCGACCGTCACCTCATCCCAGTCCTCGCGTGCCTGGCTTTGCGAGGGAGCAACCACGATGCCGTTGCCGCCGAGGATCTCACCCAGCATCTCCCACGCGGCCGGATAGCGGAAACAAAAGCCGCCCTGGGCCTGGCAATATTTTTTCGTGGGAAGCTGTTTGGGTACCGGGCGGTTAGCAGTTTGCGCAATAGCAATTGTGGCGAATGCCACCCACAACCCAACCACCCACCAAGTCCGCCAGGAAACCCGCATGCTCCTAGACTGTCATGGCGCGCTTGCGTTCCGCAATGGCGTGCAGCGCCAAGAGCGTATCTTTCGGAAGGTGATACGACTCAGCGTCCGACGGATAACTGCCGGACTTCACGTCATCCTTGTAGGCCCGCACCGCATTTGTGACCGCCGCTCCCAAGTCGGTATATCGCCGCACGAACTTGGCCGGAGGCGCGAATGTGAGCCCCAGCAAGTCGTGATAGACCAGCACTTGGCCGTCACAATCCGGTCCCGCGCCGATTCCGATGGTAGGAATTTCGATCTCCTGGCTGACGAGCGCCGCCACTTCGCGCGGAATTCCTTCCAGCACAACGCAGCACGCGCCGCAGCGTTCCAGTGCCAGCGCATCGTGAACCAGTTGTTCTACCGCTGCCAGCGTTTTTCCCTGCACTTTGTATCCGCCCATGGCGTGCAGCGATTGGGGAGTCAATCCGATGTGTCCGACAACCGGGATTTCGGCGTCCACAAGCCGCTCCACCAGGCGCGAGCGTTTCTCGCCGCCCTCGATCTTTACCGCCTCGGCGCCCGCCTTGATGAAACGCGCCGCATTGCGAACGCTTTCTTTGCCACTCACGTGATAGGACGCAAAGGGCATATCCACGATCAAGAATGCACGCTTCACTCCCCGCCTCACAGCACGGGTGTGGTGCAGCATTTCTTCGATGGTCACCGGCAGGGTGTTCTCGTAGCCCAGCATGACCATGCCCAGCGAGTCGCCCACCAGGACGATGTCGATGCCGGCTTCGTCGACGAGTCGCGCGGAGGCGTAGTCATACGCTGTCAGGCAGGTGATGGGTTCGTGTTTCTGCTTCTTCTCGAGGAGAGTGGAAGATGTGACTTTAGAGCGGAAGTCGCCGCTGGTGATGCTCACGATGTCCTCCAGTGCAGTTCCGCATCCGCGGATACCGCCTGTTGGCCTTATCACAGCGACTTGTGATAGCCGCTGGGGCCGACTGAAATGTTACACCCGCGGGTCAGTCGGTCGCCAGCTATTTTCCGGCTTCGGGAGTGTGCGACAGAGATTTTCCCAAAATGGGAACCCACCTCACTCACCGCTGCTGTGGTCATGGACGATCCGCCAGCCCTCGGGGAACTGGCGAAAAATGAGCGTGAATAACCCGTGTGGCTGCTTGCCGTTGGACAATGTAAGCACAAACTTTCCCCGGACGAAAGCAGCGTCAGGGCCCAGCATCTCAACCTGCAAGTCCTTGAATTCCAACTTGCCCATCTCGGTGTCCGCCGACTGGTACTTTTTGCGGTAGCGCTCCAGCGTGGCCTGCCAGCCGTGAGTCTCGGTTGCGCCGGAAAAAAACGTCAAGTCGCGTGAGTTCCAGTAGCCGGCCATGAAGCCTTCCAGGTCGTGCTGGTTCCAGGCGTTGACCTGCGACGTCAGCACCGCGCGAATCGCGGCTTCCTGGGTCTGGGTGCCCGAAGATTGGCCTTTGGTCAGTAGCGGTAAGCCCGCCGTCAGGATCACCAGCACCGCGACGTTTCGTGAAATCTTCGTCCCGCCCTCCCCTCTGTGATGTAGTGGACTATAACGCTGCTACATGTAAAACAAAATATCATGGTCTTTTAAAATTCAATGGTTTAGTGGAAAATTGCTTGCAAGCCATTGATTATAAATATGGTTATTCGTATCCATCAGTGCGCATAGGACTTAGGCATGGAAATGGGGGCGTTTCCGGCATACTTTACATACTGAGGCTGCTGAAAAAGTCGAAAAGCCCAAGCCTCGCGGACTAAAGTCCGCTCAGCGTATTAGATAAGAATCGACTTGCCGGCACGACCAAGGTCGTGCCCTGACACGAAACAGTCGCAGAAGCGATTTTTTCAGCCAGCCTGTGAAGGGCAAGATGTCAAAGAACGTATATTCCGGCGCACTGGGCACGGTGTGAACGGGGACACGTATCCCTCGAACCTCACCCAATGATGAATACGCGAGAGGATAGCACGGCGATAGGACGCAGGACACAGCAGGCAGTGATAAGACCGAGTCGCGTCGGGGCGTTGTGGAAAGAGTAGAAAGGCATATCCCCGGCCGCTAAAAGCGGTCGAGAGATGCCGATAATAAAGGGCTTAGAGGCACAGAGCGACCTTTCAGCAGCCTGTGGATCGTAATTCCTGGAAATCTACGTCTGCCGTCCCCGTCCGGGACTCTGGATAACTTCCCACTTTCCCCACCACTCCGCCTTCGGCTGCGTGATGGGCTAGACTATTTCGCCCCTCTGGGGCTCTCTCGGGAACCACCCAAAGGTACTTTTCAGCAGCCCGTGAATCCGAAATCCTTGCGAGAGCTAGGCTGGGCGCTTCGCAGCCGGCTTTTGCCATGGACGCTTGGGACGCTCATCCTCCGGCAGATCTCGGTTGCGCACCCGATCGTACTTGTACTCGGAGCTCACCGTGCCCAGCGACTCGTTATACAGGCTGATGCCGCCGGTACCCTCTTTCATCTCTTCGGCAAACCGGTGCAGCGCTTTCAGATGGTCCGCAGTGGCTGCAATTTCTGTCTTGGTCGTTTTCAGCTTCTTCTGATATCCCTCATCGACCAACTTGGAGATCTCGCCACCCAAGAGGTATCCCGGATACGCGAATATCTTCACTCCACCGTCCGGCGCGCGCTCAATTGCCGCCGAGACGTTGTATTTCTTCAGGAAAACGCGGCCGCTGGTGCCGGGGGCGTCGGTTAGGTCGAAGCCATTGTCGCGGAACCAGCTACCTGCATCTTCAAAGCTCTTGGACTTAATTTTCTTCGCCATTGACTCAGCTTTCGGCCGCTCGCGGCCGCCTCTCCTGGCGGAATCGAATGTTCCACCTTGGCATCGAAATGCCTTTAGTATGACTGCATGCCCTCTAGCGGGAGTCGACGGTTTTCCATAATTTGCGTGGAAATCGCAGGCCTCTCGCCATCGGGTCTGGAAAGCACAACTGTCGCACACTGTCTAGGTAACGGGCAAACCGAACCACTTTGAATTCATCATGAACACTGCCGGCGCACTCACAAAAATCGGCCTCTCCATCATGGATCGCATTGGCAACACGCCGCTTGTGCGACTGGAAAGAATTTCCGCCGATTTGCCGCGGGCTGAGGTTTACGGTAAGGCCGAATGGACCAACCCCGGCGGCTCGGTGAAAGACCGCGCGGCGTCCGGCATTGTGCAGGAGGCATTCCGCAGCGGCAAAATGTCGGGCGGCAAGCGGCTGCTCGATTCCACCAGCGGCAACACCGGCATTGCTTACGCCATGCTGGGCGCGGCTTGCAATTTCGGAGTCACCCTCTGCGTACCTGCCAATGTCTCTGTCGAGCGCAAACGCATTCTCCAGGCCTACGGCGCAGAAATCATTTACACCGATCCCGGCGAAGGTTCCGACGGGGCCATCCTCAAGGCGCAGGAGATGGTCGCGCAGCATCCCAGCCGCTACTTCTACGCCGACCAGTACTCCAACGACGCGAACTGGTTGGCGCATTACCACGGAACTGCCAACGAAATCTGGGAGCAGACATACGGCCGCGTCACCCATTTTGTGACTGTGCTGGGTACCTCCGGAACGTTCATGGGAACGACCCGCCGCCTGAAAGAGTTGAATCCGGCGATCCAGTGCATTTCGCTCCAACCCGATTCGCCGTTCCATGGAATCGAGGGAGCGAAATATATGCCGACGTCGATCGTGCCTAAGATCTATGACCCGGCGCTGGCCGACCGCAACCTGGAAATCAGCACCGAAGCTTGTTACGCCATGGCCCGGCGCCTGGCCCGCGAAGAAGGTCTGCTCGTCGGGACGTCGTCCGCCGCCTCGCTGGTCGGGGCCTTGCGCGGCGCCCGCGAGAGCGAACTCGAACACTCGGTTGTGGTATGTATCTTCTGCGACGGTGCCGACAAGTACCTGAGCGAGCGCTTCTGGGACGAAGGCTCCAAGCCAGAGTATGAGATTTAGCGCAGTTGGGGTGTGCTCTTTAGAAAATGGGTGGAGGACGCCTTCAGGCGTCCACATGACAGTCGCGGCGGGTGCGCGCTGTAGCGCACGAGGTAAGGACTTTTTACCTCAGCGGCTAAAGCCGGCCTCCCTGAACGACCAAGTAATGCACCGCTGAAGCGGTGCTCCACCCAGCACACACAAAGGTAAAAAAATAATCCGGGGCTCGATAACTCATAATCGATGTTGAAGCTACGCCAAGCCGAGTTCGACGAAATCCTCCGCCACGGCGAGGAAACCTATCCCCACGAGTGCTGTGGAGTATTGCTGGGAGCTATCGACGACGACACGCGCGAGGTGCGAGCGACCGTTCGCTGCGGCAATACCCGCGTTGACTCGCCGCAAAACCGCTACAACATCGACCCGCGTGAGTTGGTGCGCGTACAGCGCGAGGCCCGAGAGCAGGATTTGGACATCGTCGGCTTCTACCATTCGCACCCCGACCATCCCGCCCGCTGGTCGCCTACCGACTTCGCAGAAGCCCACTGGATCGGCTGTTCCTACGTCATAACCAGCGTCGAACAGGGCAAAGCCGCGGTCACTAATTCATTCGCGCTGACGGGCACGACGGAAGAAGACAAGGCGCTAGTGGACGAAGAGATCGTGATCGAATAGTCATTGATAGCGGCTTGGAACGACCTTGTTTGCACCCTCATCAGCTACAATCGAAAATTCCCTATGCTACGGTTCTCCACTGCCGGTGAATCCCACGGAGAAGCGCTGGTGGCGCTGCTTTCCGGCATGCCTGCGGGTCTCGCTGTCGATATTGAGTTCGTAAACCGCGAACTGTGGCGGCGGCAACAAGGCTACGGACGCGGGGGACGGATGCGCATTGAGCGAGACACCGCGCACATCCTGAGCGGCGTACGTCATGGGCACACGATCGGCTCGCCCATCGCCATGCTGCTGGCCAACAACGACTGGCAGAACTGGACCGAGGCGCTGCCCGTCGAGGAAGGCGATCCGGCGAAGCACAAGCGGGTGGCTTCGCCACGTCCCGGCCACGCCGACCTTGCCGGAGCCGTGAAATACAACTTCACCGAGGCGCGCTATGTGCTGGAACGGGCTTCGGCGCGCGAATCTGCTGCACGCGTCGCGGGCGGAGCGCTGGCGAAGTTGCTGCTGCGCGAGTTGGGGATTGAAGTTCTGAGCCACGTGATTGCCGTTGGCTCGGCACGTCTCGATGTAGCCGTGACCTGGGAAGCCATACAGGCGGTCGCAGCAAAAGAAGAAATTCTGCTGAGTTGCATCGACGCCGCTTCCGAAGCACGCATGAAAGAGCAAGTGGACATTGCGCTGCGCACCGGCGATTCCGTAGGCGGCATTTTCGAAGTCGTGGCACACAATGTTCCGCCCGGACTCGGCACCTATGCCAACTGGGACGAGCGGCTCGACACGCACCTCGCCGCCGCTGTGATGTCGCTGCAAGCGGTGAAGGGTGTGGAGATTGGTGACGCCGTCGCGGCGTCCACGTCGATGGGCTCAGCCGTGCACGACGAGATCGGTTACTCTTCGGGCAGTTCGTTTACAGGATTCACTCGCGCTTCCAATCACGCGGGCGGACTGGAAGGCGGGGTATCGAACGGCGAAGACATCCGCGTTCGCGGTTATTTAAAACCGATTTCGACTTTGCGACGGCCGCTGGGTTCGGTGGACTTCGCCACGCGCGAGCCGGTGAAGGCCGCCTACGAACGCTCGGATGTGTGCGTGGTTCCGGCGGCGGGAGTCGCGGCGGAAGCCATGGTCGCGCTTACCCTCGCCCGGTTTGCGTTGGAGAAGTTCGGCGGTGATTCGCTGCTCGAGCTGCGTCGTAATTTTGAAGGCTACTGCCAACAGTTGCGAAATTTCTAAATGATCTACCCGATCGTCAAGTTCGGTGACCCGGTGCTGGAGAAGCCTGCGGCGACCATTACCAAGTTCGACGCCGAGCTGCGAAAGCTCGTCGACGACATGTTCGAGAGCATGTACGCCGCGCACGGTGTCGGCCTGGCCGCGACGCAGATCGGCATCAGCAAGCGCATCGCGGTCATCGACGTCACCTTCAAGGAAGATCCCGAAGCCAAGATCGTGTTGGTAAATCCGGAGATCATTCACGTCGAAGGCCGCATTACCTCGAACGAGGGCTGCCTGAGCCTGCCGGAGTTTCGCGAGAAGGTGACGCGCGCGCGCAAAGTTACCGCCCGCGCGCAGAACCTGAAGGGGGAGACCTTCGAAGTCACCGGTGAAGACTTGCTCGCGCGCGCCTTGTTGCACGAAACCGACCACCTGAACGGCAAGCTCTACATCAGCCACATCAGCGCGCTTAAGCGTGATTTGATGAAGCGCAAAATCCGCAAGCTGATGAAAGCGGGCGAATGGACATAAAGCCGTGATGGACCTGGTGTTTTGCGGCACGCCGCTGTTCGCGGTCCCCACGCTCGAAAGGCTTGTGACCGCCGGCTTCCGCGTGCGAGAGGTCGTCACCCAGCCCGATCGTCCCAGCGGACGCCACATGGAACTCGCGGCCTCTCCCGTCAAACACGCGGCACTGGAGCTTGGGCTCCCTATCGTTCAACCTGACAAAATCAAGAACAACGACGAATTTCGCGCGTTGCTCGAAAGCATCGCGCCGGAAGCGATCATCGTCGTCGGCTATGGCCGCATCATTCCGCAATGGATGATCGACTTGCCGAAGTTAGGCAATCTCAATCTGCATGCATCCTTGCTGCCGAAATATCGCGGGGCCGCGCCTATTCAGTGGGCGATTGCGAATGGCGAAACCGTGACCGGCGTGACGACGATGCGCATCGACGCTGGACTGGACACGGGGGACATTCTGCTGCAGGCCGAAGAACCGATCGGGCCGGAAGATACGGCACTCACGCTGGGTCCGCGGCTGGCGCACACCGGCGCGGAGTTGATGCTGCGCTCGCTGGCTGGACTGGCGGAGGGGACGCTTCAACCTCAGCCGCAGGACAACTCGCGGGCGACTCTTGCGCCGATTCTCAAACGTGAAGATGGCCTGATCGATTTCTCGCGAACCGCCGCCGAAACCTGGAACCGGCTGCGCGGATTTCAACCGTGGCCGGGCGCATTCACAACTTTTCGCGGCAAGACGATGCACATTCATGCGGCAGTGCCAGCTCCCGAAGTCGCGCTCGTCAAAGCCGGATATTTCGCTGTGGAGAATGGTCGGCTTCTCTTGGGATTCGCCCAGGGCACCGCGCTCGAGATCACGGCGCTGCAAGTCGAAGGCAAGAAGCGTATGAGTGCCAGCGACTTCATCAACGGCTATCGCCCGCGCAGCGACGAACCCGTCGGGCCAACGGCGTAATCCGATGCCGGTCTCTGCCGCTCGCGCCGCTGCGTTCGATATCCTGCTTCGGGTCGAGCAGCAGGATGCCTACGCCAGCGAGTTGCTACATTCCGACCGGCTCGACCAACTCAGCCCTCCCGATCGCGGGCTCACTACGGAAATTGTGATGGGTGTGTTGCGGTGGCAGTCGCGTCTCGACCAAGCTATCGCCGCGAACTCGTCGCGCGCACTGGCCAAGCTTGACCCGCAGGTACTTGTCGCGCTGCGCATGGCTGCCTATCAGCTTTTGTTTTTGACGCGTGTTCCCGCGCGCGCTGCGATCAACGAGAGCGTCGAGCTGGTCAAACGTGCGCGGAAGACTTCGGCGGCGCCGTTCGCGAACGCGGTGTTGCGGAAGCTGGCGAATATCGCGCCTGTACTACCACGTGAAACAACGACCGCGACGCCCGCCGCCGAGCTCGCCGCCGAATTCGCTCATCCTGAATGGCTGGTTGAGCGCTGGGTCAATCACTATGGCATCGCGAACACCGAGGCGATCTGCCGCCACGATCAGCAAGTTCCGCCGACGTCGATTCGCCTCGACAGCGACCAAGTTGCCAGCGAACTGCTGGGAGAAGGTATCGAACTTGCACCGGGCGCGTTGCTGACTTCGGCCCGAACTGTCACGGCTGGCGATGTCACTCAGACTAGCGCTTATCACGAAGGCCGCGTCGTCATCCAAGACGAAGCTTCGCAGCTCGTCGCCGCATTAGTCGGCACCGGCTCACGCCTGCTCGATTGCTGCGCAGCGCCGGGCAGCAAAACTGGCGCCATCGCCTCGCGAAACCCTTCTGCTGAAGTTGTCGCGGTTGAGCTTCATTCCCATCGTGCTGACTTGCTGCGACGGCGGGTTCGGGCAACGAATGTACACGTGGTTACCGCCGACGCGTTGAGTCTGCCGGTCGAGGAAGGCTTCGATCGCGTGCTGGCCGACGTGCCCTGTTCCGGCACCGGTACACTGGCGCGCAATCCGGAAATCAAGTGGCGACTCAAGCCGGACGACTTGAGCGATCTGCATACCAAACAGGACGCAATCTTGAGCGCAGCCCTAAAGCATGTCGCGCCCGGCGGCCGCGCAATCTACTCGACCTGTTCGCTGGAACCTGAAGAGAACCAAGCTGTGGTGGAGGAAGTGCTGCGAGGCGATTCGCATTTCACGCTGTTGGATTGTCGCGCCGAACTCGAACGCCTGCGCAGTGAAGGAGAACTTGCTGTGAGTGATCTCGATTCGTTGCTGGAAGGAAACTACTTGCGCACCATCCCCGGCGTGCAGCCGTGCGACGGATTCTTCGCGGCGGTCATGGAACGCCGAAGCTAGAGCAGATTAGTTTTTGATATGGCCGCAGTGCGGTTTTTGTGTCGTCGGCTGAAAGCCGGCTGCGGAAAGAGTCCGAAGTGCTCACGCCTCGCGGACTAAAGTCCGCTCGGCGAGTCAAATGTAAAGGGCTTAGACGCTGACCTAAAGGTCAGCTCTACCAAAAAACCGCTTTTCGCCGCGGCCTGTAAAGCCGGCTCAGATCCTTAAAAACCCAGCGTGAACGCTGAGAGCTAATCGCTATCGCGTCACTTCCAGCGCGATGCTCTGTCCATCCCACACTCGCTGTCCCGGAGCAGGCACCGTCTTGGTGACAATCCTCGTTCCCGCGGGTAACGTCTCTGGCGAATTTTCGTCCGCGCCTAGCATGGGCTGGCTGCTGATGCTGCCTACCTTCAGCCCCGCTCCTACAATCGCACTGACCGCATCATCCTCCGTCTTCCCTCGCAGGTCGGGCATGACGTACGATTTGCGCTCTTCGCCGGCAGCAAGCAGCACGCTGACTTTCGGCGCAGACACATTGGTCGCATTCGCTGGCGGACTTTGCGCCACGATCTGGTCGGGCGTCGCGTCGGGAATATCGGCTACCGCCATCGTCCCCATCTCAAGGCCTCGTCGCTTGATGTTGATCTCCGCCGACCGTTCACTGTCACCGGTTAGGTCGGGAATCGTCACGCGCTGCGGGCCCATACTCTCAGCTGCGCGCACCCGCCAGCCGCGACGCACTTGCTCGCCCGGCGATGGCGCTTGCGAAACGATTCGCCCCGCAGGTATCTCCGCGCTAAAGAACCGGTCAGTGCTATCGAGAACCAGCCCGTGGGCCTCCAATGCGACTTCCGCGTCGTGCGGAGTCATGCCAATAATCTTCGGTACTGCCGTCTGACGCCCGTGAATGGCGAAGCGCATGGCCGTCAAGAGCGACGCCATAAACACCACCGCAAGTATCAGTGCTCGCACGACCCAGCGAAAAAAGCCGCGCATCAGTGCGTCTCTCCGTCGCCGCCAGATTGGTCAGGCGTGTCCAGCTTGCGCGCGACCGCGTTCGGCGCGACGGGCGGAGGAGCGGCGAAGTCTTCCGACTCGCGCCCTTGCAGCGCCACGCGCATGAAGTCCATCCAGATCGGGAGCGCGGCCACCGCTCCGGTTTCTTTGTTGCCCAGCGTCTTCTTTTCGTCGAAGCCCACCCACACACCGCAGGTAATCGACGGCGAGAAGCCCACGAACCAGGCGTCGGTGAAGTCGTTGGTGGTTCCGGTCTTGCCGCCCAACGGATGATTCAGTTGCGCCGCCTTCGCTCCGGTTCCGTGCAGCACAACTTCGCGTAACATGCCCACCATGATGCGAGCAGTGCGCGCGCTGACCACGTCTTTCACTTCGGGATAGTTCTCCTCGAGCACCCGGCCGTCGTAATCCTCGACTTTGCGGATCATGCGCGGTGCAACCCGCACTCCGTCATTGGGGAAAACCGCAAAGGCAGCGGTCTGTTCCCACAGCGTGATGTCGGCCGCGCCCAGTGCCACCGGTAGATACGCCGGCATTGGCGAAGTGATGCCAAACTTGCGCGCATACTCGATGACCGTCTTGATCCCGCCCACGCGCTCGGTAACCTTTAGCGCGGGAATGTTGCGCGACTCGGCCAGCGCGTGGCGAAACGTGATTAACCCCTCGAACTTGCCATCGTAATTGTGCGGTGTGTAGGGGCCGCTGGGTCCGCCGGGAAAACTGACCGGTGCGTCGAGCACGGTGTCGTCGGGCGTCATGCCCTCATCGATGGCTGCCGTGTAGATGTAAGGTTTGAACGACGATCCCACCTGGCGCAGCGCCTGGGTCGCGCGGTTGAACTTCGACTCTTCGAAGCTGCGCCCGCCCACCATCGCTTTTACATCGCCAGTGGAGTTGTCCAGCGCCAGCAACGCTCCCTGCACGCCCGATTCCTGCTCCAGCGTGACCCGGCTCTGCGTGCCGTTCAGCTCCTCGATCTTCACGTACACGAGGTCGCCGCGGGCGAGGAACTGTTGGGGCGAGGTGTAGTGCGTCCACTTGATTTCTGCCGGGCCGAGCTCCGCGCCGTACGGGCCGAACTTCAACGTCGCGTACTGCGGACTCACGCTGGTCACCAGCGCGTGTACATAGCTGCCGGGCGCCATGTCGCCATCCCAGTCCACGTGCCGGTAGTCCGTAAGCGACTCGCCGTTGGCCACCACATTCAGCAGGCTGCCTTTCCATCCATGACGGTGCTCATAGGCCGCCAACCCGTCGAGCACTGCCTGGTTCGCGGTCTTCTGCAACTCCAGATTCAGCGAGGTATACACCCGCAGGCCCTTTTCGTGGACCTCTTCACTGCCGTATTTCTTTTCGAGGTATTGACGAACCTCTTCGACGAAATACGGAGCCACGCTGTTGGGCTCGCCCTGCACGTTTAGCCGGATGGGCGAATTCTTGGCGCGCTCGGCCTCTTCGGCGGTGATCTTGCCGTCCTCCAGCATGTTGTTGATCACGAGGTTGCGGCGATGCAACGCGCGCTCGGGATTGTTGATCGGCGAGTACGCATTCGGGGCCTTGGGCAGCCCGGCCAGCACCGCAGCTTCCTCCAGCGTCAGGTCCTTGGCCCTCTTGCCGAAGTAATAGTTTGCTCCCGCCTCGAATCCGTAAACACCGTGCCCAAGATAAATCTGGTTGGCATAGAGCGTGAAAATCTGCGGCTTGGTGAAGCGTCGCTCGATCTGGATGGCCAGCATCACCTCCTGCATCTTGCGCCGGAAGTTGCGGTCGGGCGACAGAAACAGGTTGCGCGAAAGCTGCATGGTGAGCGTCGAGGCGCCCTGGGCACGGCTGCCAGCCGTGACGTCGCGATAGGCCGCGCCTAACACGCGCCACACGTTCACGCCCCAGTGACTCTCGAAATCTTTGTCTTCGGTGGAGATGATGGCGTCGCGCAGCACCTTGGGAAAATCGTCGTACTTGTCGATCACGCGCCGTTGCAGCGCAAACTGCCCGATCACGCGATTCTGGTCGTCATAGAGCTCGGTGATGGTGCTTGGGCGATACTGCTCCAGCTCGGTGACCTGCGGCAGGTCGGTGGAATACACCAGCACCATGCCGGAGATGGCACCAGCCGCGGCTGCGAGCAACATCAGCAGTCCAAACAGGAAGCTTTTTACATACTTGGCGCCGCCTCCGGCGTCAGTCGCTGGATGGGTTATCTCAGAAGGCTCTTGGACGTCTCGGTTCATGGGGGAAATACGAGTTCAGGATAGCACCGGAAAAGCGGCCACCCCGTTGCCGACGTGGTGCCTCTGCTTCGAATCGACGTGCGCCGTCATCGAATATTAGTAATACTGTCCAAGATCGGCCGTTATGATCACCAACGTCCTCTATCTCGGTCGCGTCGCCTACGCTACAGCGCTAAACCTGCAGCGCACGCTGCTCGACATGCGCAAGTCCGACCGCATCCAGAACACGCTGCTGCTGTTGGAGCATCCGCCGGTCATCACGCTGGGCCGCAATGCCCGGCTGTCCAACGTTTTGGCGCCTGCCGAGTTTCTCGCGCAGCGTGGGGTTGAGCTGTTCGAAATCGACCGTGGCGGTGACGTAACCTTTCATGGCCCCGGTCAGCTGGTTGCCTATCCCATCGTTGACTTGCGCAGTTTCGATCCCAAGGTCGGTGCGGTAGAGTATGTCCGCCGCCTGGAGGAAGTGCTGATCCGCACTTGTAGCGACTTCGGCATCGGCGCTCAGCGCATCAAGGGCCTCACCGGAGTTTGGACTTACGCCCTGCGCAACAAGCCGGAAGCCAAGGTCGCCGCCATCGGGGTGCATATCTCGCGTGGTGTGACGACACACGGCTTCGCCCTTAACGTCTCCACCGACCTCGATTTCTTTTCACTGATTGTGCCGTGCGGTATCACGGGTAAGCCGGTCACCTCGATGGAACGCGAGTTGCAGAAATCGCTGACGCTGGAAGAGGTCGCGACGTCGGTTTCACGCAATTTCGGCCGCGTCTTCAATTCGCAAATGCTCTGGCTGGAGTCGCTCGACGATCTCCTGGCGCAGGCTGCCACGGTTGCGTCGGCGCCTGAAAGCCAAACTAACCAAGACACTTCCGCGCGTCCACCGAAAGAGCTGCGTGAGCTGCACGGGGATGGCAGCGAATTAGCGTAATTGAACGGACTTCGCTCTCCGATAGAATCACCTGTTCCAGCGAAATTTCCCGATCACTACTCCGGCGTGGGATCGGCGGCCACCAAGGAGCTCGGCGAGTTTGACCAGAAAACCTGCTCAAGCCAGATCGCCGAGGCCATCAAAGGGGTGAAGGTCCACCAGCAGGCCCTGAAGCTGCAAAACGAGTTCTATGAGAAAACGCAACATCCGCTGGACACGAAGCAGTAGTGGATAGAACCTAGGAAGCCGTCCCAGCTTGCAAGTGGTTCGGTGAGCCGTTTATCGTACCCGTGCACTCTATGGTCAAGAAGAAGCACACGAAGAAGCCGCAAACCAAAGGGAACCAGCGCAAGACCTCGACAGTTGCTGGAACCAAGTCTGCTTCGTCAAACTCGCGACCGGCCGGAACTGCCGCTTCTTCGCTTCGCACCTACAACATTCCCGATTACCGCCTCGAACACCCCGATTTTCGCGTGTACCAATCGGGTGAAGGCTCCAGCGTTGAATACAAAGTCGAAGGCGATCTGAGCGCCGCTCCGCCGCCGATCCGCGATTCTAAGTACCTGACGCGCGAGCAATGCATCGCGATCTATCGCTGGATGCTGCTCAACCGCCGCATGGAAGCCGTGCTGGAGAACCTCTACAAGCAGAGTATGGTCGTCGGCGGAGTGTACTTCGGACTCGGCCAGGAAAGTTGCTCCTGCGCCTCGGCATTCGCGCTGCGCGACGACGACTGGCTCGGCCCGATGATTCGCAATCAGGGCTCTGTGCTGGTTCGTGGCTTCAGCCCGCGCGATATCATGCGCCAGTACATGGCGAAGGCCGACTCGCCCACCTTCGGGCGCGACGCTTCCTCGCACTTCGGCGACTGGGAGCGCCGCCACGTCTGCGCGCCCATCTCGATGCTGGGAGAGCTCATCGGCATCATGGCGGGCGTTTGTCTCGGCGCTCGCCTGCAAGGCCGCAACATCGCCGGCCTGACTTACATTGGCGACGGTGGACAATCTACCGGTGTCACGTACGAGAGCCTGAACTTCGCCGCCGTGCAGAAGCTCGGGCTGGTGCTGATCGTCGAAAATAATCTCTGGGGTTACTCGACTCCCAGCGATATGCAGTTCTGCGTGAAAGACCTGGCCGAGCGTGCCATTGCTTATGGTATTCCCGGCGTCATCGTTGACGGCACCGATCCGTGCCAGGTGTATGACGCGACGCACGAGGCCTGCGAGCGCGCTCGTCGCGGCGAAGGCCCCACGCTGATTGAAGCCAAGATGATGCGCATGAAAGGTCACGCCATTCACGACGCCGCGCACTATGTTCCGGCGGAGTTGTTCGAATACTGGCGCGCCCGCGACCCCATCGCGCGCTTTGAGAACTACCTAGTCAACGTGAAGCACTGGCTGACCGCCGACCAGAACCGCAAACTCGTCGACGATGTCGAACGCGAGTTGGAGATCGAGCGCGAAGCGGCCGTGGCGTCGCCTATGCCGGATCCCGCAACGGACAAAACACATCAGGGTGTGTACTGCGATTCGTCGTGCCACTCGATCAAGCCGCTCTATGCGCCGGTGAAAGTCGCGGTCCGCAAGTCTGCGCCGTCCGGTCCGAAATCGGGCGAAGCCGCGGTGCACCTGAAATGACGCCTAAGCGTGACACACACTGCTTCCGAGTCGCTAGCCGTTCTTACGGGTTCCTTCTGTGGTAATGAGGATTCTCTTCATCTCCATCGTCCTTATGAGCTTGGGCGCAACGGCGTTCGCTGATCTTCCCTTCAAGAAGAAGCCGCAGGAATTCACCACCCACAAACCAGATGACGTGGCCAACACGTTGCGCAACGGGACACCGGTGCAGCGCAATGATCTCGCTCTCGAGCTAGGCATTTTCGCGCCGAATCCATCCAAGCCGGGAACTGACTCGAACTCGCCGTGCGTCACCTTTCATAAGGTCGAGCAGCGACCGGTGAAGCTTCGTGCTGGAGCGGAAAACGTGGTCCTGCTGGCCGACTCCACCGAGTGCGATTCCACCTACGTCGCGGTATTCGACAGGGCGCCAAAGTCCGAATGGCGGCACGTGCAAACGGTTCGACTGCCCTCGCGCGACGTGGAACCGGAGATTAGTTTCGCCCAGCTGATTCAGCCGGGGGTCTCAGAAATCCTGGTGCACCACGAGGCCACGCGCGACAGCGGCGCCGCGCAGCAGCAAAACTTCGTGGTCCTCAAGATGCTGCACGACCACGTTGCCGTCGTTCTCGACACCCCGGAAAAGAGCGAGATCACACTTACCAACGGCAATCCGTCTGAGACCGACAACTTGCTGCAGACGCAGACCTCGACGTTTTCCGAGCTGAAGTCCGCGCCCAACTCAGTGGCACAATTCCGCATCCTGGAAAAGCAGGTGGTGACCGACAATAAGACCACGATCACTCGTTATATCGTTTGGACGTGGGACTCGGACCTCGAGCGCTTCCGTCCCGCTCCGTTTGACGGGGGAGACGCGCGACCGGCACCACCACCCGCGAAGAAACCGGCGGCGGCTCCGGCGCAGAAACCGGGCGCTAAATCGCCGCCGAATACGCCGAAGTAGCGACCTTTACAGATAAAATCAAGCGCAGTTGCATAAGACAATCATGCCACCTGTCACCTATCTCGAAGCGATCCGCCAGGGCATCTGGGAAGAGATGGAGCGCGATCCCTCCGTCTTCTGCATTGGCGAAGACATCGGCATCTATGGCGGCGCTTTCAAAGTTACCGACGGATTCATCGACCGCTTCGGTCCGGAGCGCGTGATCGACACTCCCATCTCTGAAATGGCCATCGTCAATGCCAGCTTCGGCGCCGCGCTTACCGGCATGCGTCCTATCGCCGAGTTTCAGTTCATGGACTTCATCAGTTGCGCCTTCAACCAGATCGTCAACTTGCTGGCCAAGGCGCATTTTCGCTGGGGCGCTCCCGTTCCTGTTGTCTTGCGTGGGCCTTCCGGCGGAGGGGTTCACGGCGGGCCGTTTCACTCGCAGAATCCCGAGACTTACTTCGCACACACGCCCGGGTTGAAGGTCATTTGTCCGGCCACGGCTTATGACGCCAAGGGCCTGATCAAGTCCGCCATTCACGATAACAATCCCGTACTTTTTTTCGAGCACAAGTTTTTGTACCGTCGCATCAAGGAAGAGCTTCCGGCCGAGGATTACACCGTCCCCATCGGGAAAGCGCGGGTTGCCCGCGAGGGCCGCGACGTGAGCGTCATCACCTATGCGGCGATGGTCTATGTCGCATTGGAAGCCGCGGAAATCCTGGCCAAAGAAGGCATCGAGCTGGAGGTGGTCGATCTGCGCACGGTGCTGCCGCTCGATCGAGAGGCCATTCGGCAAACTGTGGAGAAGACCAGCCGCGTGATCATGCTGCACGAAGACACGAAGACCGGCGGCATCGCCGGCGAGGTCGCAGCCATCATCAACGAGGAGTGCTTTGATGCCCTCGACGCTCCTATTGCCCGCATCGCCTCAGCCGATACGCCCGTACCATTTTCGCCGCCGTTGGAAGCGGCATTTCTACCCAAGGTCGAAGACGTGGTGCGCGAAGCGCGGAGGCTGCGAAGCTACTAGCGAACTTTGGCGCGACAAAACTGGTACGCAAAACGTCACTTTTCTTAACGTTGGCAATTTGGCCGTGATTTAATCTGTAGACCTTGAGTTTTCCTACTTTTCAGAAAAGAAAGTTTGAAGGAGAAACATGCGCGGATTTCTTCTAGGTGTCATTCTCACCCTGCTGGTGGTTCTCGGCGGCGCTTATTGGTACGTGTACACGGGACAGATGGATACCCGTGCCGTTCCTAACGGTCCCGGTCAATTTGAGCGGCGGACCGCCAACCATTCCATGGATGAGTGGGTGGACGCTCATGCTCCCAAGCAGGAGAACCCCTTCAAGCCGACCATGGAGAACGTTATGGACGGCTCAATGGTCTACGACAAGCATTGCGCCCTCTGCCATGGCACGCTGAAGGAACCGATCTCGCCCATGAAGACCAAGTTCTATCCGCCGGTGCCGCAGCTCATGAACCACACGCCCGACGATCCCGACGCCAATCTCTTCTATGTCACCAAGTACGGCGCCAAGTTGACGGGAATGCCGGGCTGGGACGGCGTGCTGTCGGACGACGATATCTGGAAGGCCGTGCTGTTCATCAAGAATTCGTCGCAAATGAAAGGAGCGCCCGCAGCTCCACCGGCGCAGCCGACAGCTCAGTAGGGAAGTTTTAGCCGTTGGGCTTGACATAGGTGACTTTGCCGCTGGTCTTCAGTTTGAAGACGTCGTTCGAGAGCTTTTCATTGAGCTTGATGTTGTTGTATTTCGCCAGCCGGTAATCGCCTGAGCGCTCGTTGAACAACTGCTGCACGCTCACCCCACGCGCCATGTCGATCCAGAGCGTGATGGTCTGGAACATGTTGGAAACCTTCTGCGATTTGGGCGTCAGCTCGAGCTTGGCGGCGTTGATGCCCTGCACCTGTTCCATGCCGTCGTACTTCACATCGAACGACTTGGTGAGGTCGTGGCCTCGGCCGCCGAAACCCAGGACGAGAAACGACTCGAAATCGGCTTTATTTTTGCCGGCATTGTATTCGGTGACCTGTGCGGCCTTGGGAAGATAAACGCTCACCACACCGTTCGTGAACAGCACGTACTTCTTGTCTGGTGAAGTGATGTCGGCGGCCATCTGCACGTCGCCGCCCTGGCGGCGGAAGTACATACTGCCCTTCTGAATGTCGTGCTCGTCCACTACTTTCTGATATTGGTCCCAGACAAAGTCGGTTTGGGCGGTCTTGAAGTCGGCTGCGGCCTTGTCCATGGAGTTGAGCACAGCTTCCAGGTTCTGGGCGTGCGCCGCGATCGCAGCGACGAGCAAAAGCAATGCAACGGCAGGAATCTTCTTCATTACGGTTCATTTCCTTAAACACCGCAACAGTCTATCGGTGTCCCCAGACGTTGTAGGCAACGATGTTGTGCTTGTTGTCACGGACAGCTTCGTAGCGATCAATACGGATTTCGCCGGCGATGGGTTCAATCACCTGCAATAGCTGATCGCGGACCCGGTCATCGCTGCCGGGCTGTATGGCTACGGCATCGACCTTGTAGAGGAAGCCGTTGCCTTCCGGCTTTACGACGACTTCGGTTTGATACGGCGAACGCTCGACCGGTTTATCGCGAAAGTTGATCCACAGGGGGGCCAGGAAAATAAAGGCGAGGATGAGCGTCACCATCACGTCGTAGTGGACGCTGCCGCGCGGATACATCCACCAGATATAGCCCTTGATGGTTTGAGAGATTTTGCCCATCGCTGAATCAAGTTTAAAGAGAAGGCCGGGCAAAGGCAAAAGCAACCACGGATTTACACGGATCACACGGGTAAAACTTAGGCAGAAATCGTGGGTCGCTAGGTGCGAAGTTCGACGACGGTGGCACCTCCGCCGCCTTCGTTCTGCGGAGGCTCGGCAACCGTGGCGACGTGCGGGTGAGACTTCAGGAACTCCCGCAGCGCCTTCCGCAGGATGCCCATACCGCTGCCGTGCACGATTCGCACCCGGACCGCGCCGGAAAGGAATGCGCGGTCGATGAACTTCTCCACCGCGCTGGTGGCTTCGTCAACGTTCTGCCCGATAACGTTAATCTCGCTGGGAACGCTGTCATCTTCGCGGCTGAGCGACACACCAATACCGCGAGAACGTGCGGCCGCCACGGGATTGGCTCCGGCACTAACGACCACGCTGGCCACGTCGTCGCGCGGGACCTTCATCTTCATGGCACCCACTGACACTTCGAACGAATCGTCGTCGAGGTGGCGCAGGACCTTGGCATTGCTGCCGAGCGAGCGCAGGCGAACGGTGTCGCCGACCGAGACGCTTTGCACTACGTGAGGCTGCGCGTGCTGATCGCCAGCGTCAGAACCGGTGGTGTGCGCCACGATTGTGGAATCGAATTGCTCGCGGAATTCGCGGCGCATTTTCGCAATGCGGCGCTCGGCGTCTTTGGAAAGCTTGAGCGCTTGCGCTCGGTCCTGAACGGCGTTCACGGTTTCTCGCGCCTGGTATTCGAAGCTGCGAAGCAAGCTATCCACCTTCTTTTCCAGCTCATTGAGCTTTTCGCGTTGCTCTTTCTTGCCCTGCAGCTCGAGATGGTTGCGCTCGCGTGCCAGTTCCTGTTCTTTCGTGCGCATGGCCAGGCGTTCAGCGTCGAGCTCGCGAAGCTGTTCATGCAGGCGATCGAGGAACCGCGAGACATCATGCGTCTGCGTGGACAGTTTGTCTCGCGCTTCACTGACGATTTGCGGGTTCAGCCCAAGCTGCTGGGCGATGTTGATTCCGGCGGACGCCCCCGGCACTCCCATGCGCAGCTCGAACGTGGGAGCCAGGGTGCGCTCGTCGAATCCCACCGCGGCGTTGAGCACTCCCGCCGTGTTCGCGGCGTAGACCTTGAGCGCAGTGTGGTGCGTGGACACGATGCTCACGCACTCCGCGCGGCGGAAGAAGTCAGCGATGGACACGGCCAGCGCAGCACCCTCTTCGGGATCAGTCGCAGAGCCGAGTTCGTCGAGCATCACCAGCGAGTCACGGGTTGCATGGTGCGAGATGAAATCGATGTTGGTGACGTGCGCGGAAAACGTAGACAGGTTCTGCTCGATGGACTGGTAGTCGCCGATGTCGGCGAAGACGCCGTCGAAGATCGGAAGCTCGGCGCGCTCGGCCGGCAGCGGAATGCCGGACTGCGCCATCAGCGCCATCAGGCCAATGGTCTTCAGAGCGACAGTTTTGCCGCCGGTATTGGGGCCGCTGATGATGAGCTGGCGGTGCTGGTCCTCGAGTTCAACGGTCAGTGGCACGACCGCGACGCCTTTGGGCTTGAGTGTGCGTTCGAGCAGCGGATGACGCGCGTTGCGCAGGACGAACACTTCGGATGGCGAGTCCGCCGAAGGGGAATCGCCGGCAATGAACTTCACGGCCACGCAGTCGTAGTCCTGGGCGAAGCGCGCTTTGGCGAATTGCAGTTCCAGTTCGCCGAGCACGGTGACTGCAGCTTCGAGCGCGGACGCCTGTTCACCGATCCGCGACGTCATCTCCAGAAGAATGCGGTGGATTTCGGCCTGTTCTTCGTCGTGCAGCCGCACCAGTTCGTTGTTCAGCTCGATGGTCTCGAGCGGCTCGATGAAGACTGTCTGTCCGCTGGAAGACGCTCCGTGGGCCACTCCCTGTACGCGGCGACGCTGTTCGACCTTCACGGGAATGACGAAGCGCTCGCCGCGAATCGTGACCAGCTCGTCCTGCACGGCGCCACCATCAGACAGGCGCCGCAGATACGATTGCAACGACTCCTGGATCGAGCGCCGCTGACGCTCGATATCGCGGCGGATGCGAGCCAACTCGGGCGAGGCGCGGTCGTCGAGCGTGCCGTCGGGGAGAATTTTGTTGCGGAAATAGCGCAGCAGCGGCGTGAAGTCGGCGATGTTCTGCGACAGCTCAGTGACCGCCTGCCACTTAGCTTCGATAGACACCGGCGGATGCAAGGCGATTTCCCGCCACTCGGACGCACGATCGGCGAGCAGCAACACGTCGCGGATTTCGGTTAATTCCAGCGCCGCTCCCTGAATGCGCGACTTGTGCAGCAGGGGCGTCGGGTCGAGCAGCCCATGAAAATCGAAGCGGCCACCGTTGCGAAGGTATCCGCGTATCTCTTCAGTCAGTTGCTGCTGGCGTTCGATCCAATCACGCTCACCAGAAGGTACAAGAGCGCCGATGCGCGCCTGGCCAAGCGGAGAAGCTGAGTACGCCGCGAGCAGTTCGCGCAGGTGATCGAACTCGAGCACGCGCTCGCTGGTGTGCGGGATGGCATCGGGAACCGTCATCGAAAATCAATTAACCCGCATTTCTCAACAAAGGAATAGGAAAGGCTGTCATTTCGTGGCATAAGTGTTATTGCGAGTAGCAATTACGCCGACGAAAGGAGACAGCCTTATGGCTACAGAGTGTAACCAAGAACCGTTTCCATTTCATCCCCTAAATCAGCGAGAAGTACGCGGTCAGTTTGACGGCGGAGCCATTACCAGCGACGCTGGGGGTTTGCTATTGCGCGAAGTGGAGAAGCAGACAGGCATCATCCGGCAATTCGCCAGCTGCTTTACGGACTATCGGGATCCGGAACTGGTGGAACACGGGGTGGCGGAGTTGGTGGCGCAGCGGATTTACGGACTGGCTTTGGGCTACGAGGATTTGAACGATCATGAGGAGTTGCGGCGCGATCCGCTGTTGGCGGTGTTGGTGGAGAAGCAGGATCTGAGCGGGGAAAAGCGGCGGCGGGCCAGCGATCAGGGCACCGCCTTGGCGGGCAAGAGCACCCTCAACCGTATGGAACTGGGGGCGGCGAAGTTGGGGACAAAGGAGCGGTATAAGAAGATCATCCTGGACGAGGCCGCCGTCGACCGGATGCTGGTGGAGGTTTTTCTGCAAGCCCATCGCGACCCCCCGCAAGAGATGGTTTTGGATTTAGATAGCACCGACATTCCGCTGCACGGGGAGCACGAAGAGCGGTTCTTCCACGGCTACTACGGGCATTACTGCTACCTGCCGTTGTACATGGTCTGTGGCGAGTATGTGCTGTGCGCCCGCCTGCGGCCGTCGAATAGCGATGGAGCCAAAGGCAGCGTAGCGGAGGGGGAACGAATCGTGGCCCAGATCCGGCAAGCCTGGCCGCAGGTGCGGATCCTTTTGCGGGGTGATTCCGGCTTCTGTCGAGACGAGTTGCTGAGCTGGTGCGAAGGCCATGGGGTGGACTATGTCGTGGGCTTGGCGCAAAACCCGCGATTACTGCGAGAGATTGCGGCGGCGAGCGCACAAGCCGCGAGCCAGTATCAGCAAAGCGGGAAAGCGGCGCGGGTGTTCACGGAGTTTGTCTATCAAACCAAAGACAGTTGGTCACGAGCCCGGCGAGTGATTGCCAAGGCGGAACACTTGGAGAAAGGGGCGAATCCCCGCTTCGTGGTCACCTCGCTGAGCCCGCAAGAAACGGTATTTCCCGCCCCCTCCCGCTGGGGGGCGCAGAGCTTGTATGAGGAGTTTTACTGCGCTCGCGGGGACATGGAAAACCGGATCAAGGAACAGATGATGTTGTTTGCCGATCGCACCAGCACGTCCTGGATGCGGAGCAATCAGATCCGGCTCTACTTTTCCACCGTGGCCTACCTGTTGATGCAGGGCCTGCGGCGGCTGGGGTTGGCGGGCACCGAACTGGCCAAGGCGCAGTGCAACACGGTGCGCTTAAAGTTGCTCAAGATCGGAGCCCAGATTCGCATCACCGTACGCAAGGTTTGGGTGTCGCTATCGACGGGCTATCCATATCTCGAGCTATTCCGCCGGGTGCATCGGCAGTTGCAGGTTGCAGCTCTGCGCTGCTGAAAGGGAGGCAGACGAATTTGGACGAAACGCTGAGTTGAAGGAGTAGTGTGTCTTGCCCAGACAAAAAATCGACAAACTACGGCCGAGGGCGCCAAGAAAGACCGCCAGCAAAGACCGGCACCATGATTTCCGGCAATTGAGCACGCTCCGCGTGCGGATCGAGCTGGTTTTTACTGCTCCCCTCCCTCTCTGTGAGACATTCGGGCTAGACTGGCCAGATTTTTCAGGAATCGTAAAAGCGTCGCGGCGATGTCGTGAGTCCAGCTCACGTCGTCAGCAGATGGAACGGTCAGCTCGATGCCGGTGGCTTGACGTCCGGCGATGAGCGGCACCAGAGCCAACAGAATGAACGGAACCGCCAGACGGGTGAGCGCGATCGGAAGTGGGAAAAGCGTGAAGGCCATAGCCAGAACTACGACATTGAGCAGCGAGACCGGCAGTTTGGCGTCGAAGGACAGGGCGCCATCGACCTTCACCGAACTGCCGGAATGGAGTTTCTTGAGAAGGGCCGGATAGCGCGAGTCGGTCCAGAAATAGAGCGCCATCGATAGGGCCACCAAGGCCGCAACCGTGACTGCACAGCCTTGTGTTTCCGCAGCGATGCTGACGGAGCGGGACAGATGCCCGCGTAGGTAGAACTCATGAGGAAGCACCCCAAAAATGCGTTGAGGAAGCGTAAGCGGGGCCAGGGTGAGGGGCAATACTCGAAAAAGACTAGCGCGGGAGGAAAGACAAAGTAGCCGCAGATTTACACAGATCGGAGGCAGGCAAGAGCAAAATCGACCACGGATTTACACGGACGACACGGACAAGAAACGGGCATAAAGGCAAGGGCGTCCCTAGAGGGTGCGCATCGGAGTGGATACTCCCGGCGAGCGAATTGAGGGTTCGGGGGAGGCGTTGGTCTGCGAAAATGCGTGCTAGCGGAGCGTCCGGCGAATAAGCTCCCGGCGGCGAGGTGTCGCGTATGGACTGGATGAAGATCATCGACAAGTTTTTCGGTTTTCTGTGTGCGCTGATACCTGGATCGGTGGTGCTTCTGGTCGTGGCGTTGCATCGTCCGGAGTTGTGGACGACGTTTTGGAATATTCAACATCTGGGGGACCAGACCAGACTTTCGATCCTGCTTGCGGCTGCGTTTGTGGCGGGGAGCACGGTGAACTCCGTGCTGGGAGCGCTCATCGGGGGCATCGCGAATTATGTGGCGGGCCGCGAGGCGGAGAAGCGCGCGGCGGAGGCGGAAAAGCGCGAAGCGGCGATGAGGGCATGGGAGGCGGCCAAGCCAGCGTGGATGAAGGAACCGCACGAGGGCCCGATGGCTGGGCCTCCGCCGATGCCGATGGCTGAGGGTGAAGCGCTGCCACAGGTGCCGGAGGCTCCTCCGCCGGAAGTGGCGTACTGGCGCGACCCGAATTGGCGCAACCTGGTGACGGCATATTTGGGGAAGGCAGCTCCAGAGAACCTGACGGAGTTCCATGACCCGGCGGAGTTTGAGCGGGCGCTGGAAATGGTGGACCACCTGCCGGCATCGGAGCAGAGCAAGGAACTGAATCGGATCGCGCGGCGGAGCGACCCGCTTCATCTGCAAAATAATGACTCTTTGTGGCGGGAGTACTGGTTTCGCCTGAATGGCGTGATGGGGAAGGCCAACGATCCGCAGATGAAGATGGCGCTAATCCTGGTGAGTGCGTATGGCGGCGCAAGCATTCTAGTTGTGCTGGCGGCTCCGTTTACGCCCGTGCTGCGGCATTGGTGGATTCTGCTGCCGTGTGTGTACTACATCTTCGTGGTCACGGGACAGGCGATTATGAACTACGTGAAGTCGCAAGATCCGGCGGAGCTGTTCACCCAGCAGTGGCAGTATCTGCAGACGCACGTGGGCAAGGGGGAACAGGTGGGTGACAACTCGTGAGCGAAAGCGAAAGCGGCCGCGGATCTACACGGACTAGCTCGGATCGGAATTGGGCGAAAGTCAAAAGCAAATTCGACCGCGGATGCACACGGATCACACGGACTGGTTCAAGTCATCGATTGAAAAGTCATCGCAGATTCCGCGGAAGACGCGGATTACAAGCTGAGATCACGACAGAAGGGAATCAGCGGGAACCAGGGTGCCCAAGAAATGCCGCACCGGAAGGGGCAGACAGCGGGTGGACCCACGCAGGCGGCTCGATGCGGCCGAGAGCGACGGTGCGATAGAGCAAGCACAGAGCCGTGGCGAAGCAGATTATCACGGCCACGACGGACGCTTCGGGGCCGAAGGCTCCGCCGGTCAGGAGGCGGGGGCCGGTCAGGATGCCGCGGACGAGTCCTACGTTGGGGGAGTTGCCCGAGACGGACATGCCGTAGACCGAACTCTCGGTGAAATTCCAGGCAATGTGCAGGCCGATTGGCAGCCAGAGGCGTCTGGTCAGAGCGTAAGCCGCGCCTAAGAGAATTCCAGCTTCGAGCATGATGGCGATGCCGCTGCTGAGAGTGGCTCCGTGATTGGCGAGATGAGCCAGGCCGAAGAGCGCCGAGGTGAAGAGTAACGCTCCCCAAGTTCCGACGATACGGGAGCTGAGGCGAAACAGGATGCCGCGAAAGAGAATTTCCTCGATGAAGCCGGCCATGACTGCTAGCGCTAATGCCTTCCCGATGCCGGCGGTGCTGCCCCACCCGGCGGGATCGTAGACGCCCATCGCCCACAAAGCAGCCATGGTGACGGAGAACAGGGCGAAACCGAAGGCTAACCTGGCGGCCACCTCGGGCGGCGCGTAGTTGGAAGCGAGTTCGGTAACGGAGCGGCGCTCGATCCAGCGGGCTCCGGCAAGGTAGACCAAGAGTACGGTGACGGCCATGGCAGCGGGACCGATGTCGGCGGGAAGGAACTTGCGATAGATCGGCTGGCAGGCGGCGATCGCCACGATCACTGCGAGGAGGGTCAACGACCCGAGGCCAACTTCTTTCCAACGTGCACGCATGATCGGCTCCTCTATTGCGGGGTGGTACGCGGGGGAGTTCGCGTTAGTTCCGGCGAGCGAGTCAAGAAAGAAGTCCGATATGACGACAGAAAGTCCCTATGCCGTCGGGAACGGGCCCCAAACGGACAAAACTCCTTAACGATTTGCGTTCAGTCTGTGCGGGGAAGACGAATAGCGCACGGGCTGAAGCCTGCGGCGGAAGAAGAGGCCGCTATAAGCTTGTTGCCAATTGATCTGTTGGAGTCGATCAATTACCCCGAGAATGGGCCTATGAGGGATGAGTCCGGTTCTGGTACCGAACTTCGTCGATCACTTACCGCCGATATAGCGCGCTCTACCCCGAAGATAGAATCAGAGTAGTCTGACTATTATCGTCGCGTGAATATGGTGTTAAAGCGCTGGACAGTCAATACTACTGAAGTGGCGCCAGACGAGACCAACTTATCCGGAAAACGCAAAACTTCACAAGTGGAGAATGGTCTCTGCCGGGGCTGTCGTAGTGCGTTTCAACATGGCTTCGCTTGTCATGACTAGATCTATCGAATAGACGGCATAGGTTCGAGTAGAGGATCTGAGGCTTCCTGCTCCGCCTTAGGAGTGGCCGGCATGAGTCGTCCCGAGAGTAGAGCGTCGAAGAAGCGGTCGACGGCGGCGAGGATGTCTACCTCATTGTGGGACTCATAGATCGCTTTGCGGAGCGTGGCTCCGTGGACGACGCCGTGAGTGAACCAGGCGGCGAACTGCTTCATCTTGCCGGGCGCGCCGGGCACCTGCTCGTCGTGCAGCATGGTGAAGTAGGTGCGGATCATGCGGTAGCGTTCGGCCTCGGTTTGCAGGTCGTACGCGCCGGTGAGTGTGTACTGCTCGATCTGACGGAAAATCCACGGATTGGAAGCGGCAGAGCGGCCGATCATAACGGCGTCGCACTTGGTTTCGGCGACCATGGCGGCGGCATCTTCGGGCGAGCGGATGTCTCCGTTGCCGATGACGGGAATGTTGACCGCGTCTTTCACGGCGGCGATCCACTCCCAACGCGCCTGGCCTGAGTAGCCCTGCTCGCGAGTGCGGGCGTGGAGGGCGACGGCAGCGAGTCCACATTCCTGAGCCATCTTGGCCAGCTCGACGTGAACGATTTCCTTGTCGTTCCATCCGGCGCGAAATTTCACGGTGAACGGCACGGTCACGGCAGCGCGGACGGATTCGAAAATGTTCTGAATGAGCGGCAGGTTGCGCAGCAGGCCGGAGCCTCCGTTGCAAGTGACGACCTTGCGGGCGGGGCAGCCGAGGTTGAGATCGACGAGGTCGAAACCGAGGTCTTGGACGATGCGGGCGGCTTCGGAGAGTGTTTTGGGATCGCTGCCGAAGAGCTGGGCCGAGATCGGATGTTCGTCGCCGTAGAAGGTGAGGTAGCGCTTGGCCTTTTTGTCTTTGTGGCGGATGATGCCGTCGGCCGAGGTGAACTCGGTCATCATGAGGCCGCATCCGCCAAGATTGCGGATGAAGCGGCGGAAGACGGTGTCGGTGATGCCGGCCATGGGCGCGAGGACGGTGGCGGGGCGGATTTCGACATTACCCAAAGTTACGGACGCAGGGACGCGGGCGCCTGCGGGAGCGGTGCGTTGAGCCGGGTTGTCGAAAAACTTGGGCACGTAAAAACCTGCAGATTCTAGATTCGCACTTCTATGTCAGGGCGGACCTTCTTGTTGTTGATGAGGTTCTTCTCGATCTTGTTGAGCTTAGCTGCATCAACACGAAAACGCTCGGGAGCAATCAAGAGTTCGGCGAACGGGGGGTCGTCCCCTATCTCTACAATTTCGATAACCCCGATCCTTCCGATGCCGTCGGGTGCATACAACACCGGCTCTAGAACCTCGCTTATAAACCTCCAAGTGAGGCGCGGCACCGCCAGATACTTGTAGTGTGAAGGCAGTGCGAAAAGCTGCTGACTCAGGGCCTTCGTTATCTCCTTCAACTGCTGTAACCGGCGTCTCGGATCAGTTTCAGGCCTCCCAAGGAATTGATCTACTTCGATCTCGACCGCATGCAAATCTCCTGCGCCAGCCCGATCCACTGCTAGTACATCGGCATCGATGTAACTTGAACGTGGCTCGAGATAGATATTCGGGACAGACAGCCTTTTTCGCAGCATCTCTGCAACGGCATTGACGGCACGTCCCTTACGTTGACGAACCGTTAGCTTGCGACCCTCTCCCTTAGCTGTCACTGCCATACATCCCTCCCTTGCTTCTTCAGAAGACGCTCCGCCCACGCTTGAAATCGTCGCGCGGACTCGAAGAAAACCTCGACCCTCTCGTCTTCGACTGCCCTATCGCCATATGCGACGTCGGTCTTTGCACCAACCAACTTGGCAAGATGCTTAATGCCATCCGTACTGACTTTAGCCTTCCTGCACGCTCTCGTGATCGCTGCGATAGCTTGCCCGTGGTCTTGGGTGCGCGATCTCTTGCCAGTCAAACTTATCAAGACTGCATCACTGAACGAGATGGCACAGTGTACCGCCAAAAGACCAACAGCCGATGCATAGGCAGCCATATCCTCATGGCAAAGTTCCATTGCATTCGCTAGTCGCGCCGCGCGACCGTGGTAGACACTTACTCTAATCTCATCCATTCGGAATGAAAGAGTCCAAACTCAGTTCCAATTGTAGCGAACCTCAATCCCGAGAGGGTTCTCAGTTCATCTGGCATGACAAAAGCCTCCGCCGAGGCAGAGGCTTGGGTAAACCGGAAGAAACAAAACTACTTTGCGGCGGTTTTGGCCGCTTCGGCTGCCTTGGCGGCTTCGGCTTTGCCGGCGTCGGACTTGGCGTACTTGCGGCGGAAGCGCTCGACGCGGCCGGCGGTGTCCATCAACTTCTGCTTGCCAGTGAAGAACGGGTGGCAGGCGGAGCAGATTTCTACGCTGATATCGCCCTTGTGGGTCGAACGGGTCATAAATGCGTTGCCGCAGGCGCAGTGCACGCGGGTTTCGTTGTAAGCCGGATGGATGGCTGCCTTCATGGGACTCCCTAACTCGCTGGTTGCAAACCTTTATTTTACAGGAACGGCGGCGATAGCGGCAACCGGCGGAGCGCTGTCACCGGGGATTTGATTCGCGGCGGGGAAATTGGATGCAAAGGCAGGATTCACCACGGAGGCACGGAGAACACGGAAACCACGGAGAAGAATTAGGCAAAAGGCAAAAGCGACCACGGATTTACACGGATGAACACGGATCCGATTTGGGCAAAAAGACAAAAAGCGGAGGCAACCACGGATCGGATTTAGGTTAGTTCGCGAGAGTGCTTTCGTCCCACCCTTTCCCAACAACGGGGAAAGGATGGGGCACCCAAAGCGTTGGTGATGCAGACGAAATGCTCCGCTCGGGATCACATCGTTAGAACGAAACGAACAGATTACCTTTTGTTGACGTGTTTCTTGAGTTCGACGCCGGGAGTGAACTTGGCGACGCGGCGAGCGGCAATTTTGAGGACACCACCAGTCTGCGGGTTGCGTCCGCTGCGGGCCTTGCGGTGGGAGACGGAAAAAGTTCCGAAGCCGACGAGAGTGACGCGGTCGCCTTTCTTGAGCGCACTGGTGACGGCATCGACGAAGGTATCGATGGCGGTGCCGGCGGCGGTTTTGCTGATGCCGGTGGAGGCCGCGATTTTCTCGATCAGGTCCGCTTTGTTCATGGTGACTCCTCGCGGGGGGCAAATTGTGGCGGGAGTATTTACCTGCCAAATGAGGCGCGTGTCAAGAAAAACCGGAAAGCGGGTAGAAATTCCTCGGCGACGGGAAAAGGTAGGATTCACCACAGAGGACACTGAGAAGAGTCGGGCAAACGTCAAAAGCACGATAGCCGCGGATTTTCGCGGATCAACACGGATAGCATCAGGCAAAAAGCAAAGGGCAAAATCGACCACGGAATTACACGGACGACACGGATAAAACCGAGGCGGAAACAAAAGCAAGCGCCTACTGTGCCGCGGCGGCGGGCGGCGGATCGACGCAGACGCCGAGCTTTTGGCCGAGGGCGGTGAATTCGGCGATCCAGGTGAGAGAGGCTGCGTCTTTCTGCTGGAGGTAGACCGGATAGACATTCTGAAGTAGCTGATAGTACACGTTCTGCACGCGCGCGAGATCGACCTCGAAGGGCAGCGAGCGCACCAGATCGACAGCGAGGTTGAAGCGGTGCAGCAGGTCTTCGTGCGGCTTGAGTGCGAGTTCGTCGGCCATGCGTCCGAAGCGCTTGGTGAGCGCATAGCCGAGCCAGGCAGAGTCCCACTGTATTTTTTCGCGGGCAGCGGTTTCGAGCAGTCCGCGGACGCGCTCGAGGTCGAGTTCGTCGGCCATGAATTCCTGGCGCAGTGAGGTGTTGAGGACGAACTCGGCAGTAAGGTGCAGCATTTTGGGCAGAGGCGCGCCCATGCCGCTGAGAAAGCCCATGAGTGGCGCGTGATGCTCGTAGATCTGGCGGTAAGCGGCTTCGGCTTCAGCCATGGTGGAGGCCAGAAGCTTGCTGACGACTTTCTGGCGCTCGTCGCGGAAGAGCGACTTGAGCGAATAGGTGGCTCCCTCAAAGTGGCGATCGAGCAGACGGACGGTGGCGGGGAGATCGGCGGACTGAAACGGCTCGCGCACCTCTTTGACGATGGTGCTGAACTCGGTCTCGCCGGGATACTCGCGGACGCCGGCCATGAGATTGTGATCGCCGAAATGGAGCACTCCGAAAGCGACCTCGCGATGGCGGCGGGTGATGCGCGAGCGCACGCGAGTTGCGCCGAGTGCAAGATGTGCGCGACCAGACTCGAGGCGGACATCCTCGATGGACTGGAGTTCGTAGGCACGGGCCAGGTCTCCGGTGGCAGCGAGCTGAAACATGGAGGCGATGGCATAATGCGCGGCAACGGCCAGCAGATCGACCTGGGCGGGTTTGACGAAACGATCGAAGATCTGCGCGCCATCACCATATTCAGGGAGATTGCTCTTGGCTGATTGCAGCAGCTCGCGGAATGTCTCCTCGTGATGGTCAGGAAACAGCCGCTGGGCCAGTTGGAGAGTGCGGCCGGCGTACATGATGACTTGCACGGTTTCGAGACCGGATAACTCGTCGAAGAACCAGCCACAACTGGTGTACATGAGCATGGCGTGGCGCTGCATTTCGAGGAGCGACAGCACGGTGCCGATTTCAGCTTCGGACAAGCCACGACGGGCGTGAGTGGCGAGAAAGCGGTTGAGGCTGTCGTCGCCGCGGTCGAGCACGATGTTGATGTATTCGTCGCGCGCCAGCCAGGGATCGAGCAGAAGTTCGGCGGCAGCGGTTTCAAAGGGTTCGACGAGGCTGTCGCGCAGGTAATCGAGCGCGTTGCGCAACGGAGCGCGCCACGACTGGTTCCAGCCGGCTTGCTGCCGGAATTGCAGCCGCAATCGGTGCTCCAGCGGCCGACGCCGTGGGAGCAGCTCCAGGCGGTGTTCTCGATGATCTCGACCTCGTGGGTGGGCGGATTGATTGTGAGATATTCGCCGTAGTTGGTGAGCTGGGCGAGCTTTTTGGTCTCGATGTGGTGCAGCGCGTAGGAGAGCGCCATCTCGCCTTTGTGATGATGATGGCCGTAGGTCTCGCCGTCGGTGGCGATGTGCATGAGCTGCGGCCAGCGGCGATTTTCGGTGAATCCGCTGATGAGGCGGTTGGCGAAGTGTTCGCCGTCGGAGAGCAGGCCTTCGAAGGCGACCGCGCGGGAAATGGGGCCGTCGTAGAAGAACAGGCTGATGCTGCGGCCTGAAGGCAGATTGCAGATATACGGCCGCGTGGGATCGATCTTGGCCGCCTTCGACGCTTTTGAATTTCGAGGTGGTCTCGCGGCGTTCGGCCTTCGCCTGCGACGGCGCCAGCACGGTGAACTTGATGCCGTTGGCGGCGAGGACTTCGAGGGTCTCGATATCGACGGCGGTCTCGGCGAGCCACATGCCTTCGGGCTCGCGATGGAAGCGGTGTTGGAAGTCGCGAATGCCCCAGACCACCTGCGTCTGCTTGTCGCGGCGGTTGGCCAGCGGCATGATCATGTGGTTGTAGACCTGCGCGATGGCGGAGCCGTGTCCGGAGAAGCGCTGCTGGCTTTCGCGGTCGGCGTCGAGGATCGCCTGGTAGGTCTCGGGCGCGCGGTCGGCCATCCAGGAAAGCAGGGTGGGCCCGAAGTTGAAGCTGATCCGGGAGTAGTTGTTGACGATGCGGATGATGCGGTTGTCGGGAGTCAGAATGCGGGAGGTGGCGTTGGGAGCGTAACACTCGGCGGTGATGCGCTCGTTCCAGTCGTGATAGGGGTAAGCGGAGTCCTGCAGCTCGATGGTTTCGAGCCAGGGATTCTCGCGCGGCGGCTGATAAAAATGGCAGTGAATGCAAAGATAACGGTCCATAAGATTTTGGCGCGGATTATGAAGGGAGTATGAATTCGGAGGGAGTAGTTTACTGCGCGGATGGGGGCTAAGCAAACCGATTTTGTATGCAACTTTGGGGGCATAGGGAGAGCAGTGATGCGGAAGGAGTTAGGGGAAAGTGAGTCGCAGATTGGCACAGGCTGGCACGGATGAAAGGCGATTTCACCACGGAGGCACGGAGGACACGGAGAAGAATTGGGCAAGAAAACAAAGGCACAGGTAGCCGCGGATTGGGCGGAGGACGCGGATACTTCTCGGGCAAAGACAAGAACAAAAGCGACCACGGATTTACACGGATGACACGGATAAGATTTGTTAGAAATGAAACCGCGGTTGCGCAGTAAACGCCAGCAAAACGGCTCAAGTTGCGCGGGGACGGGATGGGCAGTAGAGTCGAGTTTCGGAGACAACTAGGGATGAGCGGAGTGGGTTCGCAAACGGAAACAACTTGCTCGATTTGCGGCGGGACGGGATGGCGCGACGTTGCGGGCAGCAAAGAGCGCGAGGTGGTGCGCTGCGAATGTCGAACGACGGGACGCGGCGAGAGGCTGCTGGCGGGGGCGAAGATTCCGGCGCGCTATGAGCACTGCGAGCTGGGAACATTCAGGTACGACCCGGAAAACGAGGACGACGCGAAGTTGGTCAAGGCGATGCATTGGGCGAACCGGTTCGTGGAAGAGTATCCGGTGGAGAAGACCGGCCTGCTGTTTGTGGGCACGGTGGGGGTGGGCAAGACGCACCTGGCGGTGGGGATTCTGAAAGCGCTGATCCGCGACAAGGGCGTGCCGTGCCTCTTCTGCGATTATCGCGAGCTGCTGAAGTCGATCCAGAACTCGTATAACGCTTCGGTGCAGGCTACGGAGATGGGCATCCTGCGTCCAGTGTTCGATGCGGAGGTGCTGGTGCTTGACGAGCTGGGGGCAGCGCGCGGCACGGAGTGGGTAGAAGACACCGTGAATTATCTGCTTAACACTAGGTACAACGACGCCAGAACCACGATAATCACAACCAATTTCCCGGACGAAGCAGAGCATGTCCGCGATCGTCGCGAACTTGACCCCTTGAGCGACGCAGCTGCTCGTCGTGCGAACAGACAGGAGACTCTAGGCGACCGCATAGGGGAGCGCATGCGCTCGCGGCTCCACGAGATGTGCAAGATAGTCGACATGCAAGGCGGCCGCGATTATCGGCTTCACTCAAAGAAGGCGGGATGGCAGCCGAAGGCGGGGCCAGCGCGGATTAATGTGGGGGGAAAGAAAGAGAGTGGCCAGTAGCTAGTTACCAGTTGTCGGTCACCTTCCCTGGACATTCCACTAGAATCTTCCCGTGCCGTTCGAGTTCCAGCCCGAACATGACAATGAGCTGTTTGCCGCCGCTCCGACGAGTGCGGCGGTGTTCGTGCTGCGCGGCGAGGCGGGCAGCGAGCCCTACGTCGGCAAGTCGTCGAACTTGCGAAAGCGCCTGCAACGGCTGCTGGGTGCGGTCGAAGGGCAGAGCCGCAAGCTCAGCCTGCGCGATCGCGTGCACGAGATCGAGTGGACAGCGACTGGTTCTGACTTCGAGGCGTCGCTGCTGCTGTACAAGACGTTGCGGCGGGAGTTCCCTGCAAGCTACGGCGATCGGATGCGATTTCGCTTTGCGCCGCTGGTGAAGCTGATCCTGGACAATCCGTATCCGCGGGCGACGGTGACCACGCGCATCAGCGGACGCAAGAGCGGTGCAGAATACTTCGGGCCGTTTGCGACGCGCGTGGCGGCAGAGAAGTTCGCCAACGACTCGCTCGACTTCTTCAAGATGCGGCGCTGCACCGACGACCTCAATCCCGATCCGGCGTTTCCGGGCTGCATTTATTCGGAGATGAAGATGTGCCTGGCGCCGTGCTTTAAGGGCTGTACGGACGAAGAATATGCGGCCGAGGTAGGGCGGGTGCGGGAGTACTTCGTGAGCGGCGGGCAGTCGCTGGTACGCGAGATCGAGAAGATACGGGATGAGGCGTCGGCAGGTCTCGACTTCGAGGGCGCGGCGGCGCTACACACGCGGCTGGAAAAGGTAAAGACGGCGAAAGCGCAGTTGCCGGAAATTGTGCGTCGGCTGGATGAGTTGAACGGCGTGCTGATTCAGCCATCGGCGGAAGCGGATTCGGTAGCGCTGTTCAAGATTGTCGAAGGACGGATCTGCGATCCGGTCCGGTTGGATGTGGCGTCGAAGTCGGAGGCGGCACACATGCAGGCCAAGCCGCAGTCGATGGAGGCGCGAATCAATGAAGCGCTGGCGGGGGTTGAGGTGCCGAAGCTATCGAGCGCACTGGAGTGGATGGAGCATCTGGCGCTGCTGAAGCGGTGGTACTACCGCACAGTAAAAGTTGGAGAGTTCTTTCTAACGGACGCGAACGGCGAGTTGCCGATGCGGCGCGTGGTGCGCGGCGTGTCGAGGGTGTTCAAGGGGGAGAAACCAGCGGGGGATTTGAGCGAGACGGCGGGGGAGTATTGGAGGTTCCGGGCGGCGGAGGGTAGGGTTGGGAAAGGCTAATTCAGCCGCGGATTTTCACGGATCTTCACGGATTCTTTTTTCAGAACATCAAAGATCATCCGCTTAAACTGCGGTCTGTGCCCGAAGTTGAGCAGCAGACCCACTTCGAATCCGGTTGCCTTAAGGTAATTCAGTAACTGAGCCTCGTGGGCATTCTCCAGCGACCGAGCACACTTCAATTCGACAATTACTTTGTCGTCAACCACTAAGTCCGTTCGGTACAAGCCGACAATCGTGCCCCGAAACTTGACCTCCACCGGACGCTCCTGCTCGACGGTGTGGCCCTGCGCGCGCAACTGCAGGCTCATGGCTTCACGATAAACGGATTCCAAGAAGCCGAAACCAAGCTCGTTGTACACGTCATAGAAGGCGCGAACAATCGTGAAGGTGACATCACCATGCTTCAATTCACTTTGTTGAGTCGTCATTAATTACCATCCATCCGTGAAGATCCGTGAAAATCTGCGGCTGAAGGGTTTTGCGGGTGTTTGCGGTTGACGACGCGGACGGCGTCGCGCCAGCGTTCGTCCACTTGGGCCACGGTCCACTGGATTTGCGGAGAGAGGTAGCGCAGCAGCGTGTCGGTTGCGGGATGGGTGCGCAGGGCGGGAGCGACCAGATAAAGAAGAGGCGGTGCGTCAGAGAGTTCGCGTCCCGCGAAGTAGCCGTTTCGCGAGAAGCCTCCGTTGAGCTGATGCCAGCGCACGCGCGCCCAGTAGTCGAGGCCCTGTAGAGGCAGATGGATGTCTTCGTCAGCTTTGAGTTCGAGGATGACGAGGCGGCCGTCGAGGGTGCAGGTGAGCACGTCGATCATGGCGCGATCGGTGGAGGCGAAGGCGGGCACTTGCGAGTAAACGAAGCGTGGGTCGAGCCGCTCGTCGATGGCGCGGACGTCGCAGGTGATGAAGGATTCGAGCCAGCGCTCGGGACAGAGACGGAACAGCGGATCGCTGCGGTCACCGCGGGCGTTGCGGCGCTCGGCTAGGCGCGTGACCAGGTCGCAGAAGGCGGCTTCATTGGAGTCGTCGAGCGTGTACTCGGCGGGCCAGAGTCCGAAGGTGATGACTTCGTTGTTGCGGAACGAGCCGGCGACGGGAGCGAGCTTGGCGCGGGCGAATTCGAGTCCGTGGAGGCGGAAGACGATTTCGCTGGCGGACTCGACATAACTTTCGGTGACGGGTGCGACGGCTTGCATGCGCGCTATCGACGCTGAGAACCGAGCGCGAGCCGCGTCCGCGTCGACGGCACGAACGAGCCGGGTGACGATGTTTCCGGAGTCATTGCAATCGAGCGAGGCGCAGGTTTCGGCGCGCTCGTCGAGTTCGTAGAGTTGCCATTTGGCTGCGTCGCGGTCGAGATAGGCCATGCGCTGACGTAGCATCTCGCTGCGGCCGGCGGGTGCAAAGAGCTTTAGTCCTGCGACATGGGAACGGCCGGCAAGCTGCTCGCGCTGGCGATCCATCCAGAGGATGCCGAAGGTGAGCGCGGCATCGATGGAGGGCTGAGTCTCTTCGGTGCTGACTCCAAGGACGGCGAAGGCTGACTGGCCCTGGCGGAGAACTGCACGCGTGTAAACCGGGCTACAGGAATGTTCGAGGTCAGCGCGGTTGCTGAGGGCCTCGAGCTTGTAGCCGGGGAATTCGCGCAGCAGGACGCGCTCAAAGATTTGTTTGCAGCGGGCGCGGACGGCTCGTAAGGCTGTGGCGCTGCGCCGATCCTGATCGGCGGTTATTTCGAGGATGGTAGGGTGCGACTGGCCGAAGCGCAGCACAGTCAGTCGCAGAAGGCGCGGTTTCAGTTCGGCATCGAGCACGCGGCGGACGGCATTGCGCTCGTCAGACCAGAGGTGGAGGACGCATTTGCCTTCGCCCGAGACGGAATAGCGCGCGGAGGAGAAGTCGAAGAGGACTTCGCCGTTTTCGAGGGCGACGGCGTGAGGGGCATTGGCGAGGAAGGACTCGAGCAACTGTCCTAGAACTTCCGCGGAAATGGCGCAATTTTGCACGCTTGCCCCTTATGGGAAGAGTAGCGAAAGCCCGGGCGCAGGGCAGCAGCAGGGCGCACAGGGGTGTGTGATAATCAATGATTCGAGAAGTCCCACCCTTTCCCATAAGAAGGGATAAGGATGGGGCACCCGGCAGGCCGCGTCGAATGCGGCGCGCGGGCATCTAAGTGAATACCTATGGACAAGAAGTTCTTCTTTGAGCGCTATGGCCTGGCGCAGGCCGACGTAGAACGATACCTGGCTGCTGCGCTTTCCGCGGGCGGAGATTTCGCCGACCTTTACTTCGAATATCAGACCTCGACATCGGTTTCGCTGGACGAGAGCATGGTGAAGTCGGCGTCGCAGGGCATCTCGGTGGGCTGCGGAGTGCGGGCGCTCTCGGGCGAGCGCACAGGTTACGCCTACACCGACGATCTGGCTCCAGAGCGCATTCTGCATGCGGCTCGGACGGCGGCGATGATTGCCAATGGCCCGGCGAAGCAGCCCGTGGTAGGCCTGACGGACAAGCCGGCCCACAACCTCTACCCGGTGCCGCTGCCGTCGGTGGAAGCCGATGTTATGGCCAAAGTCGCCCTGGTTAACCGCGCCGATATAGCGGCGCGCGCCTATGATCCCCGGATCAAAGAAGTTCGCGTCGGTTATGCCGACGAGCTGCGCAAGATTCTGGTCATCGGCTCGGACGGCAGCTTTGCTGAGGACTCGCAGCCAATGGCGCGGCTGAACGTATTCTGCCTGGCGAAATCGGGTAGCGAGTCGTCGCGCGGGACATCGGGTGGCGGTGGACGCGTGGCGATCGACTTCTTCCAGACCGAAAAGACGCCAGAGCACTTTGCGAAAGAAGCGGCACGGCAGGCGATCATTCAGCTCGACGCGATCGACGCTCCGGCGGGTGAGATGGAAGTGGTACTTGGGCCGGGTTGGCCGGGTGTGCTGCTCCACGAGGCCATCGGGCACGGGCTGGAAGCGGACTTCAATCGCAAGAAGACGTCGGCGTTCTCAGAGATGATGGGACGGCGCGTGGCCAGCGACAAGTGCACGGTCGTCGATAACGGCACGATGCCGGGGCGGCGCGGCTCGCTCAATGTGGATGACGAGGGCAATCCGACGGCTAATACGGTGCTCATCGAGAAAGGCATTCTGAAGGGCTACCTAACCGATAAGCTATCGGCGCGTCTGATGGGTATGTCGAATACCGGCAACGGGCGGCGCGAGAGCTACCAGCACATCCCGATGCCACGCATGACGAATACGTACATGCTGGCGGGTGAAGATGCGCCCGAGGACATCATCAAGTCGGTGCAGCGCGGCGTGTACGCGGTGAATTTCGGCGGCGGGCAGGTGGACATCACCAACGGCAAGTTCGTGTTCTCGGCGTCGGAAGCGTACATGATCGAGAACGGCAAGATCACGGCGCCGCTGAAGAACGCGACGCTGATCGGCAACGGGCCGGATGTGTTGACGAGAGTTTCGATGGTAGGCAACGACCTGAAGCTCGACGAAGGCGTAGGCACCTGCGGCAAGGACGGACAGTCGGTGCCGGTCGGGGTGGGGATTCCGACGCTGAAGGTGGACCGGCTGACGGTGGGTGGAACTGGCGGATGATAAGTCAGTGGATAGTGGCTTGTGGCTTGTGGTTAGGAAAAGTCAAAGGCGAAAACAACCACGGATTTCCACGGACCGCACGGAGAAAACTTAGGTCAAAGACAAACCTACCGGATTTCACGGATCAAAAGTAGGTCAAAGAACGTATTCACCACTGAGGCACAGAGAACACGGAGAAAGAACAAGAGTTAACTCCGCGTCCTCTGTGCCTCCGTGGTGAATTCGAAGCGTTTCGGGGTTGTCGTACACCAGGGTTCCTGAATTCAAGTTCGAGGTGGTTGCATGAAGCGCTGGCTGTTTCTAGCCGTCGCCGTTCTATGCCTGAGCGCATTCGCGTTTTCGCAAACGGCAGACGAGTTGGTGAGCAAGAACATCGAGGCCAAAGGCGGCCTGGACAAGATCAAAGCGGTGAAGACGCTGCGCATCACCGGGCGGGCGGAGCAGTCGGACAACCCTCCGCTCGGAGTGGTGATTGAGCATGAGCGTCCCGATGAGATACGCCAGGACATTAGCATTGCCGGGATGACTATGGTGCAGGCCTACGACGGCAAGGAAGGCTGGATGATCCAGCCCTTCGGCGGCAAAAAAGACCCGCAACTGATGGGCGAGGACGACCTGCGCGATTTGACGATCGACGCTGACATTGATGGTCCACTGGTGGATTACAAGGCCAAGGGCAACACTGTCGAGTACCTGGGCCACAGCATGGTGGACGGCGACGACGCGCTGCGCCTGAAAGTCACGCTGAAGAATGGCGACGTGCTGTATTACGATCTTGACCCCGATTCGTACCTGGAAATCCGGCGCGAGGCGCAGGAGTTCATTCGCGGATCGGTGAAGGAATCGGTCATGGAATACGGCTCGTATAAAGCGGTGGACGGGGTGATGTATCCATTTTCGATGGCGATCTGGCCGAAGAACGATCCCACGCAAACGCTGACGGTAACCATCGACAAGGTCGAAGTGAATGTGCCGCTGGCGGAATCGCAGTTTGCGGTGCCGGCGAGTTTGAAGCATTAGGCCCGGGAAAACAACATCGGCCGCGGATTTCCACGGATGAACACAGATCAGAATTAAGCAAAAAGGCAAAGGTATCCGCGGATTTTCGCGGACGACGCGCATTGGATTAAGGCAAAAAACAAAAGCAACCACGGATAAGAATTAGGTCATAAAGACAAGTCTGCTCGGACCGACAAATGTTTGAGGCTGCTACAGGTCAACAAGAGGAAGAAACGATGAATGACTCGCACATGATCCGCCGGGCCCTGATGACCACTCTGCGCTGGAATGCATTCGCAGCGTTACTGATTGGCTTGACGCTGAACGCGCAGACCGCGCCGCAGATCAGCAGCGCCACGGTGTCAGGATTGCCGGCGCGAAATATTGGCTCGGCGACCATGAGCGGCCGTATCGCCGCGGTGACCGGGGTGAATGAAAGCGGGCGCATCACGCTGTTCGTCGGCTCGGCCAGCGGCGGGGTGTGGAAGTCGATCAACGGCGGCACGACGTTCAAACCCGTGTTTGACCAGCAGGACGTGCAGTCGATTGGCGCAGTGGCGATTGATCCGTCGAATCCGAAGAACGTGTGGGTGGGCACGGGCGAGTCGTGGATGCGCAACAGCGTTTCGGTTGGCGACGGGATCTACAAGTCCACCGACGGCGGCGAAGACTGGGAAAATGTCGGACTGAAGGGCTCCGAGCACATCTCGAAAATCCTGATCGATCCTAAAAACAGCAACCGAGTGTTGGCATGCGCTACCGGCCACGCTTTCAATGACAGCGACACGGGCGGAGTCTATGGGACCGCCGACGGCGGCAAGACATGGACGCGCCTGCTGGCGGGAGCGAACGGATCGACCGGTTGCGGCATGCTGTCGGCCAGCGCCAAGGACCCTTCCACCATCTATGCCTCAATGTGGGACTTCCGGCGGCAAGGCTGGACGTTTCGCTCAGGCGGGCCGGGCAGCGGAATTTACCGCTCCGACGATGGCGGCATGCACTGGACGGAGCTGACCGACGCTAACACCAAGGGCCTGCCCGCCAAGCCGTGGGGACGAACCGCGATTGCGGTGGCTCCGGGCAAGCCGCAGGTGGTGTTTGCCATGGTCGAAGCGAAAGACAGCGCACTGTTTCGCTCAGATGATGGCGGAAAGACATGGAAGAAGCTCGACGCCAGCCAGTACATGATCTGGCGGCCGTTTTACTTTGCGAACCTCATCGTCGATCCGGTGAACGAGAACAAGCTATTTAAGCCCGATTTGCAATTGCTGCTCAGCGTGAACGGCGGCACGAGTTTCAGCTCAGTGGCCAACGCGCACGGTGACTTCCATGATGTTTGGATCGACCCCACCAATCCCAACCTGATCTATGCGGGCGATGACGGCGGTCTGTGGAACAGCCAGGATGGCGGCACGCGCTGGGCGCACCAGTTGAACCTTCCGGTATCGCAGTTCTACCACGTCAGCATCGACAACTCCGATCCGTACCACGTGTACGGCGGACTGCAAGACAACAGCAGTTGGGTGGGGGATTCGTCGTATCCGGGCGGTGTGGCCAACGCGCAGTGGGAGAACATGTTTGGCGGCGATGGCTTCTGGATGTTCGAAGATCCGGCGGACCCGGACTACATCTATGCCGAGGCGCAGGGCGGCGAGATCGGCCGGGTGAACCGGCATTCGCTGGAAATGCGCTCCATCAAGCCATTCCCGAACTACGGACAACCGAAGCTGCGCTTCAACTGGAACACGCCGATCCACATGAGTCCCAATGAGAAGGGGACGATTTACATCGGCGCGCAGTACTTGTTCCGCTCACGCGATCACGGGCAGTCGTGGGACAAAATATCTCCGGACTTGACGACCAATGATCCGGAGAAGCAGAAGCAGGAGGAGTCAGGCGGCATAACGGTCGATAACTCGTCGGCGGAAATGCACACGTCCATTTATTCGATCTCGGAGTCGCCGCGCAACGGCCAGATTATCTGGGTGGGCACCGACGACGGCAACCTGCAGATCACGCGCGATGGCGCTAAGACGTGGACCAACGTCGTTGGCAACGTAAAGGGACTGGCTGCGAATTCGTGGGTATCGACGGTGGCAGCGGGACGGTTCGACGATGGCGTGGCTTATGCGACGTTCGATCGCCATACCTATGGCGATATGACTCCGTATGCGTATAAGACGAGCGACTACGGCAAGACATGGACTTCGCTGAACCTGGCGGAGAACGGCGTGCGCGGCTACGCACACGTGATCACCGAGGATACGAAGAACGCCAACCTTCTGTTTGTGGGCACCGAGTTCGGGCTGTGGATTTCCGTGGACGGTGGACAGCACTGGGCGCAGTATCGGGGCAGTGATTTTCCGGCAGTAGCAGTGCGCGACATCGTGGTCCAGCCGCGTACTTCGGACCTGGTGCTGGCCACGCATGGACGCGGCATCTGGATCATCGACAACATCTCGCCGCTGCGGCAGCTCACGCCAGACCTGATGGCGAAGGACGCAGTGGTGCTGGAAGGGCCGCCGTCGATCCAGTATTTCAACGCGCAGGGCGGTTGGGCGCAGGGCGACGCGGCATTTGTTGGGCCGAGCCGTCCCAACGACGCCATGATCACCTACTACCAGAAGGCGCGACACATGTTCGGCGACCTGAAGATCCAGATCTCTGATCCCAACGGCAACGAGCTGACGGAGTTCACACCTAAGAGCAAGCACAAGGGCTTGAATCGGGTTCCGTGGTCGATGCGGTTGCCGCCGCCGATTATTCCTCCCGGCGCGCAAGTGCTGTTCCAAGCTTCGGAAGGACCGCGCGTGCTGCCTGGCACTTATCCGGTGAAGCTGGTGAAGGGCGACCAGACTTACAACGGGCAGGTGACGCTGGTGCTCGATCCGCGGGCGAAGTTTAACCTCGACGACCGCAAGGCGGAGTACGACCTTTCGCTGAAGCTGTACAAGATGCTGGGACACATGAGCTATGAAGTCGCGGCGATCCTGGCTGTGCGCGACGGTGCGACGGACCGGGCGAGCAAGCTGCCTAAGAGCAATCCGACGAACGCGCAGCTGGAAACGCTGTCGAGCAAGACGGACGCACTGCGCTCGAAGATCGTGGCTACGAAAGAAGGTGGCGCGATCACGGGTGAAGAGCGCATCCGCGAACATGTGGGCGAGTTGTATGGCGACGTGACTCAGTACGAAGGACGCCCGACGACTTATCAGGTGGCGCGTGCGGACTCGCTCGACCATGAGCTGGCCGACGTGGTCGCCGACTTCAATAAGCTGACCGCCGATCTGCCAGCCATCAACAGCGGCTTGCAGAAAGCAAAGCTGACGCCGATTACCGTTCCGAACGAAGCGGAGTGGATCAAGGAGCATTCCAACAGCGGCGAAGCTCCGGTGAAGGCCGGCGGGATGATGGAGCGGGATTAAGTAGTGGATAGTGATTAGTGGCTAGTGGGCTGTCCCTTTGCGCGGCATGACATTACAAATTAAGTACCTGGTAATTGAGTATTCTAGTAAGGGGCCCTTATGAGTGTATCGACGCAAGAGAGTACAGCCGGCGTGCCGGTGTTATCGGCTGATCTGAAGGAAATCGCGGTGGACGTGGTGCGGCGCGCCGTGCAGGGCGGCGCTACGGCTGCGGAAGCAGTAGCCGTGGATGGGAGCGAGTTTTCGACGACAGTTCGGCTAGGCGAAGTGGAGACGCTGAAGGAGTCGGGCTCGAAAGGGATTGGCGTGCGGGTGTTCTTTGGACAGCGCGCCGCCAGCACGTACTCGAGCGACCTTACGCCGGAGGGTCTGCGCACCATGGTGGACGCAGCGCTGCACCTGGCGAAGGTGACGAGCGAAGATCCGCTCTCCGGAATTCCGGCGCCTGAGCAGCAGGGCAAACTCGAAGGCGACCTCGAGCTGTACAACGACGACGTATATTCGCTGTCTACGGCCGACCGCATCGACTATGCGCGGCGTGCGGAAAAAGCGGCCATGTCAGCCGACCCACGAATCACAAACTCGGACGGCGGCAGCTTCGATGCGTCGATCTATTACAAGGTGCTCGCGAACTCGAACGGGTTCGTCGGTGACTCGCGACGCTCGTACTGTTCGATGTCGGCAGTGCCGATCGCACAGATGGCGGGCTCGGCCATGCAGCGTGACTATTGGTACTCGGTCGCGATGACGCTGAAGAAGCTGGAGTCGCCGGAACACGTCGGGCAAGTCGCCGCCAAGCGCACGCTGCGCCGATTGGGAGCGCGCAAGGTCAAGACGCAGAAGGTCCCCATCGTGTTCGAGAACACGGTGTCAGGCTCGCTCGTTGGACACATCTTCGAAGCGGTGAATGGCGACTCGGTGTATCGCGGGGCATCGTACCTGGCGGGCAAGCTCAACGAGAAGATTGCGGGCGAGAACATCAACATCGTGGACGACGGCACGTTGCCAGGATTGTTCGGCACCAGTCCGTTCGACTCGGAAGGTGTCGCCAGCCGCAAGACGGTCGTCGTCGAAAACGGCGTGCTGAAGTCGTACCTGCTGAATACCTACACGGCGAAAAAGCTGGGAATGCAGACCACGGGCAATGCGTCTCGTGGACTGGCGGGAACGCCAGGCATCGGACCGGGCAACTTCTTCCTGAAGCCGGGCGCGAAGAGTTTGCAGGAGATCATCGCTGGCATCAAAGAAGGATTGTTCGTCACCGAGTTCCTTGGGCAGGGTGTGAACCTGGTCACCGGCGATTATTCTCGTGGAGCCAGCGGAATCTGGATTGAGAACGGCGAGCTGACCTTTCCGGTGGAAGAAATAACTGTGGCAGGTAACCTAAAAGATATGTTCGCGAACGTCAGCGAAATCGGCAACGACTTGGAGTTTCGCGGTGCAATCGCGTCGCCAGCGCTGCGCATTGACGGGATGACCGTGGCGGGAGAGTAATCCAGCGATTCACCGATAATTCACGGCGCCGGCAGCAGAGTTTGCTCCAGCGCCGGAACTTTTTGTCGCACACTGCGTCTGGAATGAATATGTCGCGGCACGTTCTAGCGCTCGCCCTGCTACTGCTCTTCTCCGGAGCACAGGCGCGTGCGCAGGACGCAGCCACGAACTCCAACCCTCCCGCACAAGCTGAGACAAGTAACGCCCCGGATCCAAAAGATGAACGCCACACGACACAGCCTGACGCGCGCGCGATCATGCAGAAGGCGGTGGACAAAGACATCTTCAACTGGCAGGCGGCGAAGGACTACACCTTCCTAGAACGGATGCAGGAAGACACGCTCGACGGCAACGGTGCGGTGAAATCGAGTAAATCGGAAACGCACGAGATCATGGTGCTTTACGGCGAGCCGTTCCAGCGGACGGTCGCCAAGGACGACAAGCCGCTGTCAGAAAAAGAACAAAAAAAGCAGGACGAAGAGTTCGAGAAGGAAACCCGCAAGCGCGAAAACGAATCTATAGAAGAGAGACAGAAACGAATCGAGAAGTATGAAAAAGAGCGGCAGGACGAGCGGGCTTTTGTGCGCGAGATTCTCGATGCATACGACTTCACGCTGATGGGCAACGAGGTACTGAACGGCCGCAAGACGTGGGTCATCGATGGCGCGCCGCGGCCGGGATTCGAAGGCAAACGGCGAGAGGCGAAGATGCTGCCTAAGCTCAAGCCGCGCTTTTGGATCGACGAGCAGGACTATAGCTGGACGAAGCTGCGGGCCGAATTCACCGATACAGTTTCGGTCGGCTGGGTGATAGCGCGACTTCACAAAGGCACGCAATTCGAGATGCAGCAAGTGCGAGTGAATAACGAGGTCTGGTTGCCGCTGCGCGTTGACGTGAAGCTGGACGCGCGAGTAGCGCTACTGAAGGGCGTGAACGCAAACGTCCACTTCACTTACAAGGACTATCGTAAATTCCGCACTGACACCAAGATTACGGTGGCAGAATCAGGAACCCAAAAGTGACAGAATCGGAATAGGTATGTTACTGACGAGTAATCTGAGGATGCTCTGCAATTTTAGCAAATGTTCAACAGTAGGAACGCGCCTTTTGTTAAGATAGGAGTGTTGCGCTGCTTCCAATCCTGCACCTGTATTCCAATCTGAGTTTGCCTGATTCGTCTCGCTGAAAATCCATTGAGTTCTGGCCCAACACCATGAAAGAAGCTCGGCTTCGCGTCGAGAGGATAGCCATGGCAAGCACTTCGCGGGAGCCCGTCAGCGAGCGGGCCGATCTCACCCTAGTTAGCAACCGGCGGCGCCCACAACATCCGCGATCCAACTCGCTCGGACGAAGGCTTTTGTGGACGCTGGTCACGCTGGTGCTGTTAGGCGTAGTGCTGCGGTACCTCCCCGCGAGATCGAGCAAAGCATCGGCACAAAGGGCCACGGGCGTGACGGCCGCATCCCCTGCCGACCTTCGGGTGAGCGCAGTTCAGATTAGCCGACCTCCCGATGGGGCTGCATTGTACGTCGATGGCCTGGTAACGAACGTGGGCAGTGGCCGGATCACTGGTGCCACCGCAGAAGTGCAGTTTCGCGATGCCCAAAGGAACATGATTGCCAGCGTCCAGAAGCCCATGGTCGGCATGGCGCACGGAGGCACCGATCTGATCGGCAATGAGCTGGCGCGTAACCCGATCAAGCCGAAAGAAATGCGCTTCTTCCGCGTAGCAGTCGAAGACGTCCCGCCAGGCTGGAACCACGAAATCCCTGAACTGAACGTTGTCGAGATCAAGGCCCGGTAGGAGGGCGAACCGCGCGGGATCCTGTCGAAGTACTTGCCAACTGCGCTGCATCTAGTCTGGCATCGCTACGAAGCTCAGTTTGCGTCCCGGCTACCGTCCGTACCGACTGGCGCGACGACAAATCGAGGCAGACCACGCCAGCGATGATCAGGACAATGGCCACGACTTTGAGACCATTGGCCTGCTCGTGGAACATCATGACGCCCAGCACCGCTACCAGCGCTGTTCCAACCGCCGACCAGATCGCATAAACAGTGCCTATCTCTAACTGTTTCAATGCGATAGTCATAGGTATGAAGCTCAGACCGTAGAGCACAAACATGCCCACTGTCGGCGCGGTGCGAGTCAAACCGTTGGATAGTTTCATTAAAACTGTGGCCGCTACTTCCAGGAAAATTGCTAAAAACAACCAAATCCAGCACATACAAACATCAATTCCGGGTACCTACGAGGGGAAAATCCCAAGTTCACCAACCCGTGGCGGAGCCTCGTCGTACCCACGGAAGCGGCCCGCGCGCAGGGTGAAATCAATAAGAAAAGGTTTGGGCCGACGGAACCCTAATGGTCGGGCAGGGAGAACTGGCAGGGACTATTGGATGGGGTCAGCCAAAAGGTGTTTTGGACGCTCTTCATGGAAGCCTCCAACAACAGTATAGCCGGAGGTGAGGCGGAAAGCCAGCCGCCAACTAGCGCAATCCATTGATTTTAAGCATGTTAATGGGATGTTACAGAGCACGACGTCTGATTTGGCGTGGGGCGGAGTAAAATCGGGTCGTCATGGAACCGGCCTTTGAACCCGCTCCCGCCGCGGACCAGAAACGGAATTGGATACCGCTGCTCGTTGGCCTCGTGGCTGTGGTCGTGGCGGTAGGCGCGATTCTGCTGTTCAGCCGGCACAAAACCCCAGCCGGCCCCGAACTGGACCCGTACGCCCAGCAGTTGAAGCTCTCCGACATTAAGCTCAGCGCGGCTGAGAACTACATGGGAGGCACGGTCACCTACCTCGACTTCAACATCACCAACACCGGCGACCGGGCGCTGGTAGGCGCCGACGTGCATGCGGAGTTCAAGAACACGCTGGGTGAGATCGTCCAGAAGGAAACGATTCCGCTGCACGTACTGGTCGAAAATCAACTGGCAGGGTATCCGGACCTCGTCGACCTGAGCCGAGCGCCCATCGGGCCCGGCCAGACGAAAACCGTGCGCATCACGCTGGAACATATTTCCGATGATTGGGACCGCAGCTATCCGCAGATGGAGTTGGTGGATTTGAAGCTGAAGTGAGAAGAGTCTTCACCTCGGAGAGCGCGGGGCGGGTGGCCAGCCGCCCCGCGCCAAACCAAACCGCCATGCACTACCCGTGGCACTCGGCTATTGTCGCTCACTGTGGCTTTGCAGAGACGATGGCGAACTTGCCCTCTTGCGTTGACAAGAAAGCAAAGCTGTTTCCGTCGTAACAAGCAAAGGCACTGCCGAGCCTAGCGTCCACTTCGTAGGCGCGCTCTACCTTGCCACTTCGCGCGTCAACCAACACCATGGTGCTTTTTTCAACCTGGTTGGTTGTATCGGCTCGATAAAACAACAAAGCAATACGACCGACGGACACCTGCATATTGCCGATGGTCATACCCGCTTCGGGTGGCTGGACCGTTATTCGGCGTGTCAGTTGCCCGGTTGAATCGAGCACGAATATCACCGGAGCAGTGGACGCCCGCATGACATACAGGCTGCCATCGATTCCGGTTTGAGTGTCGCCAAGCACAAGCGGAAGTATGCTTTTGTTGCCCCAATAGTTCTCTATCTTCGGTTTTCCTTTAGGGGCTTCCGTCAAAGCCGCAGGGTCTTTTTCGAAAGTCAAATTGCTGACATCCCTGCCGCTCTCGTCCACGATTTTACTTACGAGGGCCGGAGGTGGACCGCCCTTCGTTTGCAATTCAGTTCCCGTCACCAGGAACCAAGCGCCGTTTGCCAGCACGCTCAGGTGCGACGCCCAAAAAGGTCTCTCAAGTTTTATTTTTGATTTGAAGGATCCGTCGTCGCCGAATCGTGCGATATAAACGGTATCGCCTGATTGCACCAATTCAAAAAGGACACCGGCTGCCGATACCGCGAAATCCTGCACCGTACCTAAGCGCAGGTCGTTGTCGCTGCCGTCCAGCGCGAACGTTATGCAAGTGTAGGACCCAGGCTGTGCCTTATATACGGGACTTGACGGATTACCTTGCTCCAGACCTCGGAAGTAAATGTTTCCATTCGCATCACACCGAGCTGGCAGTTGAATCGGCCGGTGCCACTGCGTCTGCAATACAGTGGTATCGGAGGGAACGAGTTTGACCGCCTGTGGCCACACTGTTAACGCCAGCGCCGTGATCAGAGTCCATGTGTAGATTGCCCAGCGCACCATTCAATTTCCTCCTGCATTTGTGAGGACTGGCTCGAAGCCCCCAATGCAGCGGGGTGCGTACACTCTGCTACGAACACTTAGAGGCTCATTAATAATTGTTGGGTTAGGCCCTCCATCACCGCTGCAAGTCCAGTTTGCCATGCATAGTAAATATCGACGCCGCAGCAGTCGACTTTGACCGGGCCATTTTGACACTTGGAATCAGAAGTCGGACCCGAACACTGCGTGATGACACCTTGCCGATGACACGTGTTGCCATCGTTACAATTATATTGGACATAAGCAGGGTAGGGGCATGCGTCCTTTGCGACGGAATTGAATGTAAGTGACGAAGCAATCATAGCCAGGAGTGCCGCATAAGAAATAACCTCCACTCTGTCCGCCTTGGAAGCTCTTCTTTGAGCACAATATAACCCCGCATTCTAAGGTTGTCGCGAAATTTCAATGCCAGATTGCTGCCGCTTTGCCATTTTGGGAAACTACGCGGGCACATCTCAGGCAAAAATAACAAGACTCACTGCAGATTTTGCGGAAGCTTCCGGTCGACCTTGAATTCACGAAGAATTTGAAATCGCCTGTTAAGCTTTTCGCATGCCGACACCCCGCGCCGCACTCTTCGTTCTCCTGTTTTTTCAGGCCCTGAGTCTTGATGTTGCAGCCCAGGAAAAACCGGCAGCCCCGGCAGCCACTTCGCCTACGCAATCCGCAGAACCTTCCGCACCGAACGCACGCGCGACTTCTACCATCGACCAACTGATCCCGCCCAAAGAGCACACCGTACTGGGCGAGTTGGAAATCATCACCATCAACAGCAAAGTGTTTAAGAACATCCGAAATCTGCGGGTGTGGCTGCCGGCCAACTACTTTGCGCCGGTCAATCGCAACAAGCATTACCCGGTGCTCTACATGCAGGACGGGCAGAACCTGTTCGACGAGGCCACCGCGCTGAACCACGAGTGGAAGTTCGATGAGACGGTGGAGTTCCTCACCGGCAGCATGCGCATCGGGCCGATGATCGTGGTGGGCATCGACAACGACGGCAGTCGCCGAGCCAACGAATATCTGCCCTATCCAGATGCCGACAACAAAGAACTGGGCAAGTATGAGACGCAGGACGTGCACGGCAAGCAGTATGGCGATTTCGTCATCGGCGAAGTGATGCCGCTGATCCAGAAAAAATATCGAGTGCTCTTGGGGCCGCAGAACACTGGGCTAGGCGGATCGTCGTATGGTGGCGCTGTGACGCTCTATACGGTACTGGCTCATCCGGGCGTATTCGGCAAGGCGCTGATCGAAAGCCCGTCGCTACTTATCGGAAATGGGCAACTGTTGAAAGATACCGAGAAGGCGACGCAGTTTCCGCAGAGAATGTATATTGCGATCGGCACGGCGGAAGAGGCCGATGATAAGGCCGCTGCCAAGGACGTAGGCGCTGTAAACGACCTGGAGAAGACTCTGCGGGATAAGGGACTGGGGCCAGCGCGACTGAAAGTCGTAGTCGAAGAGGGCGCGCATCATGACGAGCTCGCGTGGTCGAAGCGCCTACAGGGTGCGCTGCTGTTTCTCTACGGAAGTGACATTCACCTGATCCCGGCGAAGTAAGGTCATTCGAGGATTGGCTCGAGAAGTCTCCCGAAAAGCGTACAGATGTGATAGCAGTTGCCGTACAGGAACACGCAAAGGTCCGAGCTGAACGGTGTGTCCTCGATGCAGGCTCTCAAGACCTCTCGGCAGCCTCCGTCGCAGTCGAGTATCGGCGACCCGATTGAGGCGGCTGCGCGCGCCCTCCCCATTCGCGCTGGCGTCAGGGGGCGGCCACGCGGCGGGAGCAGTCGCTCTGCTGCAGACCGGCTCTGTGACGCCATGAGCAACTTGGCGAAGAATTGCCCTTCAGCATCCGCGGGTTGCTTCAGCGTGATTCGAACCAGGGGGTGGCTATGATCGTCGCAGCCGCGTTCCCCAAGGTGGACCGCCTTTTCGATCATGCCTGTCGGCATGTCTACCCACGCATCGCATCCGGCGGGCGTAAAGCTCACACAGCCTGGCTTGTCGGACTGCTTGACCATCCCGACGAGCGTAGTCCCGGCCGCGACCGGTGGGGTCAAGCTACCTTTCTCCAATGCTTCCATTAAAGCGTCGCCGCTGAACTCTTGTCCGGCCATACTCGTTTTTCTCCAGCCCCAGGTTCTGAGGGCCATGAAATCGAACGCATCTTACCATAGATTTCTGTTTCTTAACTTCGGGAACGGAGCGTTCTGCTTAGAAACCTAATCATGGATTTGCGGATGTATCTGGACCCGCCGCGACGGGCGGTTACTGTTGATTTCTTACCTAAGTCTTATCCGTATTCATGCGTGCAAATCCGCGGCCGAGGGATTTTGTCCGCCCAGCTACTACAATGAAATCGTGCCTGACAATGCCAAGCCTCGTTTAACGGAGATGGTGAAAGCCGCGGGTTGAGCCAGCAAGCTAAGTCCGGCGGTGCTGGACTCGGTGCTTGGGAAATTAGCCCGGCAACACGATCCCAATGTCCTGGTCGGCTTTGATACAGCCGACGACGCAGGCGTGTATCAACTCACGCCTGAGCTGGCGCTCGTCCAGACGGTCGATTTCTTCACGCCCATCGTGGATGACCCGTACGTCTTCGGGCAGATTGCCGCAACCAACTCCCTCAGTGACGTGTATGCGATGGGCGGGCGTCCGCTGAGCGCCATGACGCTGGTGTGCTTTCCCGACGGCGGCGACGTGAAGGTGCTGGAAGAGATGCTGGCGGGCGGGCTGTCGAAGATGATCGAAGCCAATTGCACCATCATCGGCGGGCACAGCATTCGCGATGACGAGATCAAGCTGGGCTACTCGGTGACGGGCACGGTGCATCCGGGTCGTGTGCTGACCAACAGCAGCGCCAAAGCTGGCGACCGGCTGATCTTCACCAAGGTCATCGGGACGGGCGTGGTCTCCACCGCCATCAAGCGCGGCCACGCCGATGCAGCGTGGATTCGCGGCGCGGTGCATGCGATGACTACGCTAAACAAGACGGCGGCGGAAGTAGTGACCACGGGCGGCTTCACCGTGCACGCCATGACCGATGTAACCGGCTTTGGGCTGATCGGACATGTGCGCGAGGTGGCGCGAGGCTCAGGTGTCAGCGTGCGGCTGTTCGCGTCGAAGGTTCCGCTGCTGGAAGGTGCTTTGGAGTGCGTTCGCGCGGGTGATGTGCCGGGTGGGTTGAAGGCCAACCGCGGCTTCGCCGAAGGCTGTGTCGAGTACGCCGACGATGTGCCGGAAGACGTCAGGACGCTGCTCTACGACCCGCAGACGGCAGGCGGATTGCTTATATCCGTGGCGGAGGAGGACGGCGCGCGCCTGCTGGACGCAATGCAGACCGCCGGAGTAGCGGCGGTGGAGATCGGCGAAGTGGTGGAAAAGCAGAAGCCGCTGATCGCGGTGGCACGCTAACAGCAGGTCATTCGACTCTGACGCGCGCTGTTCGGCACGTCCTCGCTCAGGATGACAACTCAAAAAATTTGGGCGGCCATGACGGCCGCCCACTTACTTGCTGACAACTAGCAACTGAACACTGACAACTGACTTACGCCTGTGCCGGCCGCTCCGGAGCTACACCCTGCTGGCCGGGAGCCGGCTTCAGCACCTGCTGCACTTCGTCCTTGGTGGCGGGAGCATTTGGATTGATCTTCACCGGAAGCTCCTTGCCTTCGATGATCAGTTGAATCTCGTTGGCGTCGAGCACTTCGCGCTCCAGCAAAGCCATCGCGATCTTCTCCAACGCAGGACGGTTCGACGACAGGATGTCGACCGCCGACTTGTAGCCTTCATCTACAAAGCGGCGAACTTCGCCGTCGATCCTGAGTGCCGTGTCTTCGCTGAAGTCGCGGTGCTGGCTGATCTCGCGGCCCAAGAAGATCTGCTCTTCCTTCTTGCCGAAGGTAATCGGCCCGAGCGACGACATACCGAACTCGCAAACCATCTTGCGGGCAAGGTCAGACGCCTGCTCGATGTCGTTGCCTGCACCGGTCGTCATGGTGTTGAGGAACAACTCTTCAGCCACGCGGCCGCCCATCATGATGGCGAGGCGCGTCTCGAGGTAGTCGCGGGTGTAGGTGTGCTTGTCATCGATGGGCAACTGCATGGTTACGCCCAACGCCATTCCGCGCGGGATGATCGTGACTTTGTGCAGCGGGTCAGAGTGCGCGCGCATGGCAGCAACCAGCGCGTGGCCGCCTTCATGGTACGCAGTGACCTTCTTTTCCTCGTCCGAGAGCAGCATCGACTTGCGCTCGGCACCCATCAGGACTTTGTCCTTGGCTTGCTCGAAGTCGTACATCAGAACCACCTTGCGGTTCTGACGTGCGGCGCAGAGCGCGGCTTCGTTCACCATGTTGGCCAGGTCGGCGCCGGAGAATCCCGGTGTACCGCGGGCCAGTACGGGAAGATCGACATCGTCGCTGAGCGGAATCTTGCGAGTGTGAACGCGGAGAATCTCTTCGCGACCCCGAACGTCTGGACGAGAGACCACCACACGGCGGTCGAAACGTCCGGGACGCAGCAAGGCTGGATCGAGCACATCAGGACGGTTGGTGGCGGCGATCAGGATCACGCCGTCGTTCGACTCGAAGCCGTCCATTTCGACCAGCAACTGGTTCAGGGTCTGCTCGCGCTCGTCGTGTCCGCCGCCGAGGCCCGCGCCACGATGACGGCCGACCGCATCGATTTCGTCGATAAAGATGATGCAAGGGGCGTTCTTCTTGCCCTGTTCGAACAAGTCGCGAACGCGGCTCGCGCCCACGCCGACGAACATCTCGACAAAGTCCGAACCCGAGATGCTGAAGAACGGAACATTGGCTTCGCCGGCAACCGCACGAGCCAGCAGGGTCTTGCCGGTTCCCGGAGGTCCGACGAGCAACACGCCCTTAGGGATGCGTCCGCCGAGCTTCTGGAACTTCTGCGCCTCGCGCAGAAACTCGATGATTTCCTTGAGCTCTTCCTTGGCTTCATCCACGCCGGCGACGTCTTTAAACGTCACCTTCTTCTGCTGCATAGAGAGCAGGCGGGCGCGACTCTTGCCGAACGACAGCGCCTTGTTGCCGCCGGTCTGCATCTGGCGGATCATGATGAACCACAGAGCGCCGAGCAGCACGAAGGGCAACAGGTTGATGAGCCAGGTGTAGCTCCCGCCGTTCGCGTCTTTCACGGTGATGTTGACGCCGTGGTCGCGCATCGGCTTGTACATTTCCGAGTAGTTTGGCGGAACGACTACGTGGAACGCAGCCTTATCGTTCTTGAACTTGCCCCGGACATCGTTGCCGACAACCGTCACTTCGCTGACGTTGTTCTGGTCAACCTGCGACATAAACTCCGAGTAATTAACCTCGCGTTCCTTGGCGCCGGAATTGGCTCCCTTGACGACCTGCCAGAGCAGGACGCCAGCAAGCACAATTACCAGCCAGAACACGACTGTCTTGACCGTCGAATTCACTGAGGACTCCTGTGTAACCGGGCAGACATAAAGCCTTGCCCAAACTCTTTAGATGCCATCGGCAGGCGCTGGATGTAGTTTTCGCTTCGTCCCTTGATTGTAACTCCGGTGTAAGCGGAACGGGAGGAAAGACTTAGGAAAAACCCTGCGGTCGAGCTGGGGTTCAATTGGAGCGCTGGGGGCCGAAAGATCGCCGAATGCACAATCCATTAGACACCCGTTCGCGAGCAATGGTAGCTAGCGGTCTCTATTTGGCCGGCAATATGTCGATTTTGACCGCGTCCCCGTCGCCCGGGACCCAGGCGAAGTCGTGGGCAACCGGGAATTCGCGCACCCAGACGATCTGGGAGCCAGAGAGCGCGACTGGCCAGAGGGGGCGCTGCTCGGCGGGAATCCGTTTCTTGGAAAAGAGACGCTTGAGCTTCTCCTCGGAGGCGGAATGGGCCGGGCGGAAGCGGTCGCCGGCGTGCCAGTTGCGGAGGGTGAGGTCGGATCCGACGACGGCAGCGCGCAGGAGCGTGCCGGGGGATTCGAGGGCGGCGGCCTCAGCCGGAATGAGGGTGGTCTGTACCGTGATGCCAGCTTCAGAAATGATAGTGCGCCCGGGAATTAGCAGGAGACACTCGTATCCGCCATCGGTCGTGGGTTCAACAGTAGCCGAGGCTGGTGGGACCAGTTGCAGCCAATCGCCGTCGCGGTTAGACCGCCATCCTCGAGGCAGGTTCGCCGACGGGACCTCGCCGAGGGCGCACCTGCGGACCTCCTCTATATGGTGGAAATCGGCCTTGATGCCGTGCCATTCCAGGAATTGCATCAAGGCACGCCGCTGGACGGCGACTCCAACTGACAGAAAGCCTGCACTGGCGCCCGCGGATTCCTGCAATCGCATGCCGCGGACCTTCTGGTGCCAGCGGGAGACCATGGCCGCAATGTGAGGTTGCCAAAAGTCCTCCTCGGCCAGGGCAATTTCGGCCGCTTCGCTGAGCAATTGGCGGATGTTGGGGTTGAAGTCGCGCTCCAGAAGCGGCAGGAGTTGGTGACGGACGCGATTGCGGGTCATGCGCGTGTCGCTATTGGTGTGGTCTTCGCGCCACGGCTGGTTGTGGGACACAAGGTGGAGCTCGACGTCGGCGCGTGAGGTCTCGAGCATCGGGCGCACGACCGGCACCTGCTCCAGCATCAGGATGGGGCGAATGCTGCCCATCCCGCGAGTGCCGGCGCCGCGGAGAAACTTCATCAGCACCGTTTCGGCCTGGTCGTCGAGAGTGTGGCCGGTGGCGATAGCGTTGAGGTTCTCCCGAATGGCTAACTGGTGCAACCAGCGATACCGCAGGTCGCGGGCCGCCTGCTCAAGGCTAAGCTTGCGGATGCGGGCGAACGCGCCGACGTCGTCTCGTCCGGCGAAAAAGGGGATCTCCAGCTTACGGGCGAGGTCGGAGACGAACTGCTCGTCTCCGTCCGAGTCGGCGGCGCGAAGCTGGTGATTGAAATGGGCTACGGAGATGACGATACCCAGTTCTGCGCGAAGGTCCAAGAGTACACGTAGCAGCGCTACTGAGTCGGCTCCGCCAGAAACGGCAACAGCAACACGGTCGCCGGCGTGCAGCAGATTCCGCTCGCGGATGTAATGCAGGACTTGGTCGCGCACGGGACGATGGTATAGCTCCAGGAAAGACTTTGGCCACGGATTTTCACGAATGAACACGGATCGGATTAGATATTCAAAGACAAGAGAGAAATCCGTGTAAATCTGTGCGAATCCGCGGCTAAATTGTCTTCGGCTGCGTTACGCAAAGAGCTCTGGATCAGTAGCCACAAGCCGATGCAGTAGATCGGCCCACAGCGGCTCGAGGGCATTCATCTTAGCGATGCCCATGCGCACCTGCTGCGCTACTTCTAGCTTGATCGGCTGAGGCGTCAGGCCGGTCGCACGCGCGGTGGACAGCACCGACAAATTGCGCGCAACCATGCCCTCGAGCAGGATCATCGCAAATAGCGCGTACTGCACGTTCGGTCCGGTAGTGATGGCTCCGTGATTGGGCAGGATTACCGCCCGCTTCTGCCCGAGCGCTTGCGCGGCGGTGCGCAGGCGGTCTTCGCTCGAAGCCAAGCCTTCGTAGTCCTCTTCGACTACGGCGACGTCTCCGGCGAGAATGCAGCTCTCCTGGTCATAAATCTCGGGGACCTTGCGGAAGGTGCTCCAAGTGACGGTTGCCGGAGGATGGGTGTGCAGCGCACAAACGACGTGCGGATTGTAGCGATGAATCACCCCGTGCAGCTCGACCGTTTCGTTGACGCGAGCGTTCTTTTGGGCGGTGTGGTCTTCGACGATGTTGCCGCGAAAGTCGAGCGTCAGGATGTCGCTCGGATGCAGCGTGGCGAACGACGGCCCGAAGCGGTTCATCAGCATGCGGTCGGGTGCGATGGCCACGCTGATGTGTCCGGCGTTAGCGGCACTCATGCCCTGGCGGTAAAGAATGCGTGCCGCACAGCAGATGTCGAACTTGATCTGGTCGAGGTTGATTTGGGGCTTGGTTTCAGTCGCGGTAGTTGCCATGGGTTTTCTCCGTGCGAAGGCATTCTAGTTCAGATAAGCCGAAGGCAAAAGCCGCCGATTTGGGCAGAACCGAGGGCTCACCCGCAAGACATTGCGAGGTCTGTACGAATTGTCATAGCACCTCGACGGGGCAAAGCTCTTAGTAAGCAAAAAATAATCGCCAAACGCCAAGCTTTTGCATCGTTTTCCGGCATGAGCAACAAAACACAGGAGGACTATGAAAGCAGCTGTCATTCACGAATATGGCGGACCGGAGGTCTTGAAGTACGAGGACTATCCCGACCCAGTTCTTCAGCAGGGCGAGGTGTTGGTACGCGTGGCCGCGGCGGGCGTCAACCCGATAGACACCTATGTGCGAGCGGGACAAACCACGGACTGGCGGCCGGTACAGTTTCCAGCGATCCTCGGCTACGACTTGTCGGGAACGGTGGAAAAGCTCGCACCTGGTGTTAGCGAATTCTCCATAGGGGACCAGGTTCTAGCCTTGGCTGACCACACCTACGCCGAACTCTGCGCCGTGAAGGCCGAGTTGCTCGCGAGGGTCCCCAGGGGCGTCGACCTGGTAGACGCGGCAGCTCTGCCGCTCGTCACCATGACCGGCAGCCAACTCGTTTTGGTGGGGGCCGATGTAAAAGCCGGCCAAACTGTGCTGGTCTCTGGAGCGGCAGGAGGCGTGGGCCGCTCGGCAGTCTTTGCCGCCAAAGACCGCGGCGCAATAGTCATCGCGGGGGTCCTCAAAAAGCAATTGGATGATGCGAAGAATCTCGGTGCCGATCGATTGCTCGCACTCGATGATCCAGCAGCCTTCGAGGATCTCCAGGCAGTGGATGTGGTCGCCAACACCGTTCGGGGAAAGACTGCAGAAGACCTTCTCGGAAAGGTGAAGGACGGTGGAACGTTCGCGTCTGTGACCGGCGCTCCAGCCAACGCGGCCAAATTTCCTAAGGTCCGCACGGTCGCTTTTGTCTCCAAACAGGACACGAAGAACCTGGAGTACACGGTTGAGGGCGTAAGGGCGGGGAAACTGACGATCCCTATCGCAAGCAGGGTTCCGCTGCGGAATGCTGCCGAAGCGCATGCTGCGCTAGCGAAGGGCGTCGCCGGCAAAATACTGCTGCTCCCGTAGCGTGCCAACTCGCCGGCAACTTCTGCTACTTCGTGGCGACGGTGGAGTGAACCGAAGCGCGCGCAGAACAAGCGTCGAGGTATGCGCACGCCACAAAGATCAGTTCCTGACGCAAGGCTTCGAACTGCTTCTCCGGAGCGCTCGATTCCAACAGCGTCCGCATAACACCAGCCATTGTCCCCTGGAGCATGGAAGCAACCAGTTGCGGATCGGTCGCGAGCGGCTCGGAGGAGGTCGCCAACATTCGAACGAGCGCCTTGTTATGTCGGACCACTATCTCCTGCACAATCTTCGCTCCGTCGACGTCGGAGCTCACGGAGTAGAGAGCGGCACTTGTCTTGACAGCCCTCATCTTGGCGTCAAGGAATGCGGTGACGACAGCGGTCGCCATCTCGCGGAGTGTCTTCCCTTCCTGCTGAGCGCAAGCGAGTTCGACAACTTCCGTCACTTCTTCGAGGTGCCGTTTCAAGGCGGCCTGGAGAAGTGACCTTTTGTTAGGAAAGTACTGATAGAGAGTTCCGACGGAAACGCCGGCGCGCTCGGCCACCTTCGTCGTAGTTAGGCGCTCCTTTCCAACCCGGAGCAAAACCTGAACGGTGGCCTTCAGAATGGCTTCCACACTGGCTGTGGAACGGGCTTGCACAGGCGATTTACGCGGCTCTAAGACAGCAGCCGAAGGATAGGGCAAATGCGAACTCCTAACCTGAAGGTTTCTTCATCTAATCACCAAGTAAAGCAAAACTTGCAAGAAGTAGCAACTGATTGACCAGAGGAGAAGAGAATGACGAAGCAGATGGAACTTGGTGGAAGCTTCACACTCCTGGGCACGTCTATGACTATGAAGCGTATGGGTTACGGCGCGATGCAACTCGCCGGGCCGCAAGTGTGGGGACCGCCGCGTGATATGGACGCTGCCATTGCAGTCTTGCGAGAGGCAGTCGCCTCGGGAGTGAACCATATCGACACCAGTGACTATTACGGCCCGTACGTGACTAACCAGATTATTAAGCGGGCGCTGCATCCGTATCCGCAGGGTCTGGTGATCGTGACCAAAGTGGGCGCGCGCCGCGGCGAAGACAAGTCGTGGATACCCGCCCTGTCGCGTCAGGAGTTGATCGATGCCATTCACGACAATTTGCGCAACCTCGATCTCGAGAGCCTCGACGTCGTCAACCTGCGGGTGGGAGGATTCACAGCGCCATCGGCGGGATCGATCGCGGAGCCGTTGACCGTGCTAGCGGAACTCAAGAGTCAGGGGCTGATTCGTCATCTCGGCCTGAGTAATGTCACTCCCGAGCAGTTGGTGGAAGCTCAGGGGATCACCGAGATCGTCTGCATACAGAACTTCTACAACGTAGCCAACCGGAACGACGACGACTTCCTTGACGACCTCGCCGGGCAAGGCATTGCGTACGTGCCGTTCTTCCCGTTGGGAGGATTCACCCCGCTGCAGTCGTCGGTGCTCGACACGGCGGCAGCCTCGCTGAAAGCTACTCCGATGCAGGTTGCGCTGGCCTGGCTCTTGCAACGTTCGCCGAATATCGTGCTGATCCCGGGCACATCTTCGGTTGCGCACCTGCGCGAGAACCTGGCGGCCGCCGAACTCAAGCTGCCGGATGCAATCGTTGAGCAGCTTGACGCCATCGCGAAATCGAAAAACAACGCGGAACTTACAGCCAACTAACAGAAAGTAATTGAGCAACACGAGGAGAATGAAATGCGTGTTTTCTTAACAGGAGCGACGGGCTTCATAGGTACGGCAATCGTGCAGGACTTACTCACAGGCAGGACACCAGGTGCTGGGAATGGCGCGCAGTGATGCGGGTGCCAAGTCTCTCATCGATGCAGGAGCACAGGTGCATCGAGGAGATCTCGACGACCTGGAGAGCTTGCGCAGTGGCGCAGCCAAGTCGGACGGTGTGATCCACGCGGCGTTTAACCACGACTTCTCAAACTTCGCGGCGAACTGTGAGATGGACAGGCGAGCCATCGAGGTTCTCGGCTCCGTGCTCGCAGGCTCTGACCGCCCCTTGGTCGTCACCTCCGGGGCCGCGCTCATTGCGCCAGGACGCATCGCGACCGAAGACGACGTGCCGCCTGCCAACCCCGCGTTTCCCCGAGTTTCGGAAGAGACAGCAGTGTCGGCGGCGGCGCAAGGCGTTCGTGCGTCGGTAGTGCGCCTGCCGCAAGTCCACGACACAGTCAAGCAGGGACTGGTCACCTACATGGTCGCGCTGGCTCGCGAGAAAGGTGTCTCGGCGTATGTCGGCGAGGGTCGCAATCGTTGGCCCGCGGTGCACGTGCTCGATGCTGCCCGTCTCTACCGGCTGGCGCTCGAGAAGGGCTCGGCAGGAGCCCGGTACCACGCGATCGCCGAAGAGGGCGTGCCGCTGCGCGAGATCGCTGAGGCAATCGGCCGGGGACTGAACGTGCCGGTCGTCTCCAAGTCCCCCGAAGAGGCGGCCCAGCATTTTGGATTCCTTGGGTTCTTTGTGGGCGCCGACGTTCCGGCCTCTAGCGCGCTCACGCAGGAACGGTTGGGATGGCACCTAACGAACCAGCCTGGGATGATCGCCGATCTCAACCACATGCGCTATTCCGAAGCAGCCTGATCCGACTTCCAGCCTCGGAGGATTAGGCAAGAAGTTCATCCAAATAGGCATCTACACCGGGCGTCGGCGGATGATACTTGGAAAGCAAGCAACCAGGGGATGGCGATGGTAAGCATCCCCCGGGCCGCTGGAGTTATTCGCTTTCAAAGGAGACACGATGCAGAAGCGCAAACTTGGAAAGAGCAATCTGGAAGTATCGGCCATCGGGCTCGGCTGCATGGGAATGAGCTTTTCTTACGGTCCGCCCAAAGACAAGACGGAGATGATCACGCTGATCCGCATGGCGGTGGATCGCGGCATCACGTTCTTCGATACCGCCGAGGTGTACGGGCCGTTCACGAATGAAGGCCTGGTCGGTGAAGCGCTGCAGCCCATGCGCGACAAGGCGGTCATTGCCACCAAGTTCGGGTTCGATCTAAGTGGCAGCGATAATCGGCCGGGAGCACCTGGCCTGAATAGCCGGCCGGAGCACATCAAGCAGGCTGTCGAAGGCTCGCTCAAGCGGTTGAGGACCGATGTCATCGACCTGTACTACCAGCATCGCGTTGATCCAAACGTGCCCATCGAAGACGTGGCAGGAGCGGTGAAGGACCTGATTCAGACCGGCAAGGTGAAGCATTTCGGACTGTCGGAGGCCGGAGCACAGACGATTCGTCGCGCGCACGCCGTACAACCGGTGACGGCGCTACAGAGTGAATATTCGTTGTGGTTCCGCGACCACGAAAAGGAAATTCTGCCGACGATCGAGGAACTCGGAATCGGCCTGGTGGCCTACAGTCCTCTGGGCAAGGGCTTCCTGACTGGCAAGATCGACGAAAGCACGACGCTCGACAGTACCGACTTCCGCAGCACGTTGCCACGCTTCACGCCGGAGGCACGGAAGGCGAATAAAGCCCTGGTCGATTTGATCGGCGCCATCGCAGAACGGAAGAAGGCGACACCGGCCCAGATCGCACTCGCATGGGTACTGGCTCAGAAGCCATGGATCGTTCCGATTCCAGGCACCACGAAGCTGCATCGGTTGGACGAGAACATTGGAGCACTCGCCGTCCAACTGACGCCTGAGGATCTGCGTGAAATCGAAAGCGCGGCCTCGAAGATTGCGGTGCAAGGCGATCGCTATCCCGAAAAGCTGATGCAAATGGTCGGTCGCTGAAAGGTATATTCATGTTCAAAGCCAAAGCTTATTCTGCTGCCAGTGCGACATCGCCGCTGGCCTCCACCTCGATCACGCGGCGTGATCCCACCGACCAGGACGTACAGATCGAAATTCTCTTCTGCGGCATCTGCCACTCCGATCTTCACCAGGTCCGCAATGAGTGGGGTGAATTCATGCCCACGGTCTATCCTTGCGTGCCTGGCCACGAAATCGTTGGCCGCGTAACCAATGTTGGCTCCGCAGTCACGAAGTTCAAGCCGGGCGATCTGGCTGCGGTCGGCTGCATGGTGGACTCGGACGGAACCTGCCCGGAGTGCAAAGCCGGCCTCGAGCAGTTCTGCCCGAACCCGACCTTTACCTACAACTTCCCGGATAAACATCTGGGAGGCGTCACCTACGGCGGCTACTCCGACAGCATTGTGGTGGACCAGAGGTTCGTTCTGCGCGTGCCGTCGAACCTCGATCTCGCCGGCGCCGCTTCCTTGCTCTGTGCGGGTATCACAACGTATTCGCCGATGCACCACTGGGGCGTCACCAAGGGCAAGAAAGTTGGCGTGATCGGGCTCGGTGGACTGGGCCACATGGGCGTAAAGTTTGCCCACGCGCTGGGAGCCCACGTTGTCGTCTTCACGACTTCATCGCACAAAAAGGACGACGCCCTCCGGCTGGGAGCAGACGAGGTCGTCATCTCGAAGAACGCCAACGAGATGGAGAAGCATACCGGCAGCTTCGACTTCATTCTCGACGCGGTCTCGGCCGACCACGATATCAACGCCTACATCGGTCTCTTGCGCCGCGACGGCAACATTACGCTCGTCGGCGCTCCGCAAAAGCCTCTCGCGGTGGCGGCCTTCAACCTGATCATGGGACGACGTAGCCTTTCCGGCTCGCCCATTGGCGGGATTCCCGAAACTCAGGAGATGCTCGACTTCTGCGGGCAGCACAACATCACCTCTGATGTGGAAGTCATCCCCATGCAGAAGGTCAACGAAGCTTACGAGAGGCTGCTTAAGTCAGATGTAAAGTATCGCTTCTCGATTGACATGGCATCCCTCAAAGGAGAGTGAGAGTTATAGCCTTAAGAGTAGGTGCGGGAGGTGCACATGCCAGCGAAGAGCGACGCCCTAATCGACCGCCTTTCGCGGTATCGCGAGATTAAGATTACAGTGACCGGCCGAAAATCAGGCCGTGCCATTTCGAACCCGGTCTGGTTTGTTTTCGAGGACGGCAAGCTTTACTTGCTGCCGGTGCAGGGGTCGGATACACAGTGGTACAAGAACGTGCTCAAGAACCCGAAGATTAAAATCGATGCGCGCGACGCGGAGGCTGAACTCAAAGCTGTTCCCATTACTGATCCCAAACAGGTCGCGTCGGTTGTGGAGAAATTCCGCGAGAAATACGGGCCCGGCGACGTGAAGAAGTACTATTCGAAGTTCGACGTTGCGGTTCTCGTTCAAGTGCACTAGCCGACTATGTCAGACCAAACTCTCCTCACTGCTCTGCTGGACTCCTGGGATCGGAACAACATCATACTGGTCAACCTGCTTCGCGCCGTCCCCGAAGGCGGACTGGAGGCCAGGGCGATGGAAGGCAGCCCGTCCGTCGCCGAGATGTTCACACACATCTGCTATGTGCGGCTTGTGTTTGTGTCGGAGGACGCCCCCGAGTTCGCCATAGAGGTGCCCAAGAAAGAATGGGCGGCTGAGCGGGACCCCGGCCGCATCGCGCAGATGCTGCACGCCAGCGCCAAGATGGTGCGGGACGCGGTGAAGAGCAAGGTGGAAACCGGTGGGGACATGGACCTTCACTATGACCATCCGATCCTTCTGCTGCAGCACATGATCTGGCACGAGGGATACCATCATGGTCAGATCAAGCTGGCGCTGAAGCTGGCGGGCCGCCCCTTGACGAATAAGGAAGCCGGACCGCTCACGTGGCGGGTGTGGATGAACAAAACGGGCGTCAGCCCGAAACAATGACTCAGAGAATGATTGCAAAAGAGGTATTCTCGAACCCGGTGAAGACCAACGGCAAAGTCGTTCCTTTGCGGCAACCGCGCAACATAGAGAGCGCGAACGAACCAGATGTTGCCAAGCTGGCGCGCTTGCTTGCCGCCTACGCTCCGCACGATGGCAGTTTCGACTTGGGCGTCCCCGGATTGCACGCCAGCCGCTTTTCACGAATCAACAAGCAGTGTGTGCACGGACTCCTGTTACCTTGCTTGTCGATCGTCGCACAAGGAGCGAAGACCGTTATCGTTGGGCAGGAAGTGTTCGAGTACGACGCGTCACGCATGCTGGTTTACTCGGTCGCCCTGCCGGTTGCTGCCCAGGTCACGCAAGCCAGTTATTCCGAACCTTACCTGGCCCTTAGGCTGGACATCGATCCACGCAAGATCGCCGAACTGGTTTTGAAGGTGTTCCCGCATGGTCTGCCTCCGGTGCAAGAGAGGCGCGCAGTTTACATCACTCCTGTCGACACCAACATCGTGAACGCGTCGACCCGCCTGATGGAGTGCCTGGCGCAGCCTGGAGATGCTGAACTGGTCGCCCCACTGGTCGTGGATGAGATCCTGATCCGGCTGCTGCGCAGTCCGATAGGAGTTCGCGTGGCGCAGATGGGGTTTGCCGAGTCGAGCGTCAACCGGGTTGCTAAGGCGATATCGTGGTTGCGCGTCAACTTCTCTCAGCCGATGAAAGTCGAAGAGTTGGCTGAACTGGTGCACATGAGTGTGTCGTCGTTCCACGAGCACTTCAAGTCGGTGACTTCGATGAGCCCGCTGCACTATCAAAAAGTGCTGCGCCTGCAAGAGGCGAGGCGCCTGATGCTGTCCACGATAATGGACGCCAGTTCTGCGGGCCAGCAGGTCGGGTATCTCAGCGCCTCACAGTTCAGCCGGGAATATAGCCGCTTCTTCGGGAGCGCGCCCACCAAGGACGTTGCCCGCCTGCGCAGTGAAACACAGGCTTGGGCCTCAACTGGGTGAGGAGACGCCTTATGCTGCCATTTGTCAGGACAGTGCTGCCAGTCTTGTTGATCGCAGGAACGATGGCGGCGGCTGATTTCACCGGCACGTGGAAACTCAATCCTGAAAAGTCCACTCTCGGCAACCGCGACATAGCGCAGGGAACGCTAACCACCAAGCAAACCGGCCCAGACACTTTCACCAGCACCCTCGATTTCGTGACCAAAGCCGGTGCGAAGCGGCACCAGGAAAGTGTTCGGGTGTGCGACGGCAAAGAACATAAAGTACCGCATGTTGACCCGTCGAAATTCTCCACTGTGATGTGCCAGGTCGGGCCCGGTTCGACACGGAAAATCGTGGAGAAGGAAAACGACAAGGTCGTGGTGGAAATGACATCGACCGTGTCGGCCGACGGAAAAGTCCTGACCAACGTGTGGAAATACGAAGATGGAGACGTGGTGTTTGTGTTCGAGAAGCAGTAGACCTGACCTTTGGCAGAGCCCACCCCCTCCCCCATAAATCCTTGTTTTCATGAAGATAGGTATGATTTCGTGCGCAAGATATCGAGAACAAAAGACTTACGGGCAAAATGTTGTGCAACAAAGAGTTAGGGGGGACTCTTACGGATCGGAAGGGCACCGTTGGGCGGGTGGAAGTCGAACCGTTTCCAAAATCATGCCAAGACATGGCCAAGTCTCACAGTGCGGTTGAGGATGCGGGTAGTGTCCGGCTGCCTCTGTCGTTGAAGACAGCTCTCCCTCATCTTTCGGACGGAGTGTAGGACAGGACAGCGGGCGAAGATAGGACGCCGGTCACGTCTCGGTGTGATAAGGGGTGTGATATGCTGCGCCAAATCCTGGGCCCAAAGTGGAAATCCTGGTTACGAAAGGATCAGCCATGCAGCGTAAAAGCAAGCTCACGATTGCGATAGCAATGACGGTACTCGCCGTCCTCGGCGTCCTCGTTTTGAGGGCCGATTCCACAACAGGACAAGTACTCGCTGAGATCCCCGAGCGGAATCGCGTTCGCCGACTTCCGGGGATACGAAGACTGGTCGGTGGTTTCTTCCGCCCGGACCGACGAAGTGCTCAAAGTGATCGTCGCTAATCCGGAGATGATCCAGGCGTACAAGGCAGGCGTTCCGGGCAACGGCCAGACTTTCCCGGAAGGCTCCAGGATCGTGAAGCTCCAGTGGAAGTTTAAGAAGAGCACCGAGGCCCCCTTCTCTGTGGACGTGCCAAGCGTCTTTAGCCAGGCTTTCGTGATGGAGAAGGACAGCAAGAGGTTTCCGAAAACCGGCGGATGGGGATACGCGGTGTTCAACTACGAGGCCGCAGCCGACAAATTCACGGCCGATCCCAAAAGCCTCTCAGACTGCGGACAAGTGTGCCATGTGAAAGTGAAGGCGAAGGACTACATCTTCCCCCCGTACCAGATGCGTTGAAGCCGCGGGCACGATTGACTTAGGTTCTATCGCGGCCGATCCAGTCCAGATCCAGGTCGTTAATCGAGCGAAGCTCGGGGTCGCCCGTGACCAGAGGGCAGCGATGCTTTTGCGCCAGCGCCGCGGCGAATGCGTCCGCATACGCGATGGGATATCGCGCTTTCAGGAGGGCCGCATCCCAGATGTCATCGGCTGTTGGCACTTCGATGGTTACAGGTAGCGCTCGCGACGACTCTCGCCACCATTTCGAGAGCTGCTCACTGTGCTGCTTGCGAAGGTAGTAATATACCTCGCCGACATTTATGGCGCTCATGAATAGCCGGGCAGTGCCGGCCTCGGACTCCGCGAGGAGGGCCGTGACCACTTCAGTCGCGGGCTGCCGGCCCTTGATCCACTCCACAATGGGCCAGGAGTCAAGAACGCGAGTCTTCAAGTTCGCGCTCCTCTTTTCTGAAGTCGGCGAACTCCTTCTTTATGTCGCGCCCGGCACCCTGAAGCCTCTTCCAGTCAGATCCCTTGGAAAGGACAATTTCCTGCCCGCGGACTTCGAGGGTCAACTTGGTCCCCTCAGCAAGATTCAGGGCATCGCGAACCTGCTTGGGGATGGCGATTTGGCCTTTGGAGGAGACGGTAACTTTATCCATAGATGTATCTTACCATAAGTAAGATTTATGGTTGAGAATTCAGATGTGCTTTTGTCGAAGACGAAAAGTGCGCCCCGCCGCTCATAGGTCTGTGATGTTCCAGAGCAAAGGCCCCACATTTGCCAACGGCCGGCAAACATCGGCCACGGGATATGTGGGCCACAGGCCAGTCGCATGCCTCGTTTCCGGACATTTTCTGCTGTTTTGTACGTGATCCTCGCTGTTCAGCTCATTCCGATTGACGGCCGCTGCGGAACGAGGAAATCTTGAGCATCATCACACTTTGGGTGAGGAGATCAAGATGAAGAAACGAAGTGCAATTTGGACCGTTCTAATGCTCGGGCTCATACTCGCCAGTTCCGCGGCTGTAGCGCAGCAGGGCACGCGACCGTCGGGGTCAATCGCAGGGGAATGGACCATCTCGTTTATGGTGGAGGGGAGACCGTACCTGGAACGCTGGTTTTAGCCGTCGCAGGCGAGACAGTGACCGGGACGGTCGAGACGCAACACACTGGCCCGGGAAAACTGACGGAGGGCAAGTTCGCGGCCTCAAAGCTGAGCGCGACCTGCGTCTTCGATAGTCACGAGTCGATCGCGCTGATGGGTGAACTCCAGGGCGAAAAATTGGTTGGGACTTTCCTTACTGAAGGAAAAGAGGGCAAGTGGGAGGCGACACGCACAGCCAAGGCGAGCGGTGGGATTTCAGGCGGCAGGGTGGTGGCCGGGTAGCCCGGCCACCACCCTATATGTTTGGTACCCCCCCATCGCCATATTGAAAACAAATGGTTTACCGCACGACTGCTTGTAAAATCGCAGAAACACAACTACTTACTGGTAAAGTCGCAGAAACACATGGTTTAACGGGCCAATTGCGGCTCTCGCGGGTGGCTCCTTGTATTTAGAGCATTTGTATCAATACACGCCGTATGAACCCCCGCTTCCTTTTAGCAAGCCGACGACGGCCCATCCATTGGTCTCCTTGTGAACTTTCAAAGAACCTGGCAGCGACCGGAGCCTGAGCCCGGTCCGGTGGGGACACGAATTCCTTGCCTCACATTCAATGGTTTACCGCTTGACCGCTTCGTGGGAAAGGACGTGGGTCACGTCGCGGTGTGATTCGGAGGCGGGGACGACTTCAATCGCTTGGGAGTGAGAGAACGTTCTGGTTCCCGACTTGGCGCCGCTTCCACGCCGCGACGGGGATTCGATCTGGACGGTGCCGAGCTCGCCGAGCGCGTAATGGCGGTAGCTGCTCCAAGGCCAGTCTTCGGGACGTTCGACCAAGCCGCGATGGACTGGGTTGCGGTGGATGTATTTGAGTTTCTCGACACGCTTGGCGGGAGTGAAAACACTGAAGTCGTAATAACGGGCTTGCCAGAAGTGTCCGTCGGGGGCCTTGAGCTTTTGGGAGACGGACTGCTTCAGTGCCTGGATGGCCCGAGAGAGAGTTGCGCGCTCGGGTTCGCTAAGAAGCAGGTGGATGTGCTCGGGCATGACCACGTATCCGATCACGTAGAGCCGATAACTACGACGGGTTTGTTCGAGAGAGCGTTCGAAGACATTCTTCGCGTGGAGTGTGTGGAGGAAGGGTTGCCGCCGGTAACAAGTGAAGGTGATGAAGTGGAGACAGTGAGATTGCTGAAAGCGGACAAGTCCCCAAGGCATGGGAAGAGACTATCGCCGCGTGTGGACGCAGGTCTGTGATGGCGGTTACGTGATCTTGTGAACTGGGTGGCCCATCCGGGCTGGTTTTGCCCGGGTGGGTCTTTTGGTTCTCCAGGCCTCGTCGTTCGACAAACGAAAAGCCCCACCCCGAATTAGTTCTCGTGGACCACTGGATTATTTGCTCTCCAAGCAGAAAGCCCCACCCCGCCAAAAAGATGGCGGAGTGGGCCACCCAATTTGTAAGTTTATTGATTGCAGGATTTGACGGGGTGGGCCACCCGCCAGCCCTACTCGCCAACATATTTCTTCCACCAGGGCCCGGGATTCCATTGTGCGACGCCGCCATGCCATGAACAGGTTCCCCGGTGATGCGCCGAGTAGCTGTATGTCCCATCGACACAGCGTGCCGTGGGTGGAAACACAACGTCACTCAGCATCCCCCCTGCTAAGAGGACGCATGCGAGAACGGGATGCAACAGATACTCCTTCTTGAACCTCCTCCGAACTATGAGATATGCGTCGAGCAAAAGCGCTAACACCAACACTGCGACACCAAAACGACTCCCAAGAATGGAGCCCACTAGAATAAAGGCCCCTGTCAGAAGAGAAAGGGGGCCTAACTCCTTTCGCCAAGTCTTGGACTTCACGGAGTTTGTCGATACCGGGACGGGTTGCGGCCTGGGAGCCGGGTTCGGTCTGGGGCGGCCGGATTGTCGTGGTGCAGGGTTATGGACTTGGGGTTCTGCCCTTCTTGGTGGCGCCGACTGAGACGTCTCAAATGTGTCGACGAACCTGCGAAGTCCGCAATCAGGGCAATGGTGACCTTGCCCTTAGAATGCGTATCTCTTAACCGGCCGGTTTTGAGGATTTAATTCATCCTCGTCGTCGTGGCGGTGGGAATGTGGAAATCGGCTTCATCGATTTCCAAGGTTTGTGGGAAGGGCGGGAAACAGCACCATCGTTTTCCGGGCTTTCCACAAACCGTCATTTCCACGGCCTGCTTCGATCACCGCGAACTCTCAGACGGCGATCTTCACCTTAGCCTCCATCCAGTCGTGCTCGAACTGCACCGGGCTGACGTAGTTCAGCGTCGAGTGCATTCGGGTTCGGTTATACCAGAGCAGCCATGCCATGACTTCATCCTTGGCCTCGCGGAGGGTTGCAAAACGCTGGCCGTGCAGCCGTTCCACCTTCAGCGAACCAAACAGCGTCTCCGAGCAGGCGTTATCCCAGCAGTTGCCCTTGCGGCTCATCGACGGCGTCATGCCATGCTCTTGGAGTAGCTCACGGAAGTCGTCGCTGGCGTACTGGCTGCCGCGATCGCTATGAAAGATCAGCTCTGTCTTCTTGCCTGGATTGCGTTGGAACCAAGCCATCTCCAGAGCATCGATCACCAGGTTGCGCTGCATATCTGGCCGCATCGACCAGCCCACCACTTTACGGCTGAACAGGTCGATCACGACCGCCAGAAACAACCAGCCTTCTTCGCTCGCGATATACGTCACATCACCCACCCACGCCTGGTTGGGCGCGGCCACGATGAACTTGCGATCCAGCACATTCGGCGCCACCGGCAGGTTGTGCCGGCTGTCGGTGGTGGCAACCCGGAATCTCCGCTTGCCACGAGCCCGAATGCCGTGCTTCTGCATCAGCCGTTGCACCCGCAACTTGCCAACGCGAATGCCCTGCGCTCGCAGTTGCCGCCAGATGCGCGGCCATCCATAGGCTCCGCGATTCTCCGCATAGACGGCGCTGATGTGAACTAACAATGCTTCGTCGCTGAGGTGCCGGCGCTGAGCAATCTCCACACGCCGCGCTAGCTGTTCATGGTAGCCAGATACGCTCACGCGCAGTACCCGGCACTGCACGCTGATTGGCCACACCCGCCGGTTACGCTGAATAAAGGCATACTTCATTTCTGGCCCTTCGCGAAGTACGCCGTCGCTTTTCCCAGGATGTCGCGCTCCATCTTGACCCGCGCCAACTCGGCTCGCAATCGGCTGATCTCCATCTGCTCGGCGTTTACCGCCTGGCGGCTGCTGGCACCCTTGAGCCGGCCTTCCCGCTTCGCCTTCACCCAGTTGAACAGCGTCTGCTCAACCACCCCCAGACTGCGTGCTACTGCTGCTATGCTCTGGCCCGACTCAACTAGCCGCACCGCCTCCTGCTTGAACTCCAGCGTGTACTGCGCCCGCGTAGATTTAGTCATCTTCGTCTCCCTATGTTGATTTTCTATCATTCAGCTAAGGGATACGTTTTGCGCGGGCAAGCTCATGGAGGTGTGCCCACGGCTTCTCTAAGTGAGCGTTTTGAGAACCACACCTCGGACAGCGGAGCTTCATCCACAGAGCCTCCGAACATGGTCAAACGAAGTATAAGACTCACTAACAACATCCTGAGCTTCTCGCTTGATAAGCGCAGAAACGGCCGCTCAACCGGCCGGAATCGGGCTGCTTGAATGGGGAACCCCGCAGATTTTGGTTTTTGGCACCTGGGCCACCCGCCGGTTAACTGATCAAGCCCAATGACCTAACGCGGCCCACCCGAGAGAAGTAGCTTTACGATCTCAGATCGTGTCTGATTCTTTAGCTGGCCTTCAGCTTCAGGTATCGAGTCGAGTATTTGCACCGCCATGCCGACCGCATTTATCCGTTCAACGACTTTCATGAAGGATGTAGCCTGAGCCATCGTTGACCGATAAATTAGCATGAAAGTTGCTCCGATGAATTCGGTAACAATTCCACATATCGCCGAGACATAGGCAGCACTGCTCTGCGGATGAGAGATTGAGATCACAACTGCATAGCTGATAAGCGCGAAGCCGGCGACCATTACTATAATGGCAACCACGAATACTGCGTTCACCTGACTGAGGTTCCGGTCGAAATACGCCTCCAGCTTTACTCGGGCAAGATCCCACGCGAACTTGAGCCGCTCCGGCTCTGCTTCCACTTTGGTTTGGAGAGCTTCAACCTGTTGCTCAACCCGCTGCTCGCGACGAAATCTTTCAAATAGCTGCGCGATGATTGCCACCGCAGTTACTACAATCGTTCCCACCTGGAGGAGAGTGACGATGAATTTAAGGGACCCCGCTGCATCAGTGACATGGATAAAAGCGGCTATTGCTGCAAGCACGCCAGAATCGCCGCTACGACAGCCCCAACTGTCGCATTGACTTTCGAAGGTTTCATGCCTCTCCTCCCTTAACCCGCCGCTAGCCCGCATCGAGGCTGCGATTTTCTTGGCCGCCTAAAGCGCAGCCTCCTTCGTCTCAACCAGCTTCTTCACCCTCTCGACAAACGCATCCACCGGCACCGAGCCTTCGGCCTTTTCCTGGCCGCGGACGCGGACGTTGACTTCGTGGGATTCCATTTCGCGGTCGCCTAGTACCAACTGGAATGGCACTTTCTGCATGGCGTGTTCGCGGATCTTGGCGTTCATCTTCTCGTTGCGGGCGTCGACGTGGACGCGCACTCCGGCGGCCTTGAGCTTTTCGCCGACTTCGTAGGCATAGGCCTGGTGCTTCTCGCCGATGGGGATGATGGCCACCTGCACGGGTGAGAGCCAGACGGGGAAGGCTCCGGCGTAGTGCTCGATGAGCACACCGAAGAAGCGCTCAATGGAGCCGTAGAGCGCGCGGTGCACCATGAGCGGCTGGTGGCGCTTGCCGTCTTCGCCGACGTACTCGAGCTGGAAGCGCTCGGGCAGGGTGAAGTCAAACTGCACGGTGGAGAGCTGCCAGAGGCGTCCGATGGCGTCAACCAGCTTGACGTCGATCTTTGGGCCGTAAAACGCGGCTTCGCCGGGGATGGTCTTGTACTCGATGTTGCGGCGCTTGAGCGCGTGCTCGAGCGAATGCTCGGCGAGCTCCCATTGGTCGGGGCGTCCGGCGTAGGTCTTCTGGTCGTTCGGGTCCCAGGTGGAAAGCTCGACCTGATACTTGTCGAATCCGTAAACGCGAAGGACTTCGAGTGCGAAGTCGATGCAGCCGACCACTTCGTCTTCGATCTGTTCGGGCGTGCAGAAGATGTGGGCGTCGTCCTGGGTGAAGCCGCGCACGCGCAGCAGTCCGTGCATGACGCCGGAGCGTTCGTAGCGATAGACGGTGCCGAGCTCGCCGTAGCGCGCGGGCAGGTCGCGGTAGGACTTGAGCGAGTCCTGGTAGATGAGGATGTGGAACGGACAGTTCATGGGCTTCATACGGTATTCCGCATCGTCCAGTTCCATGGGGGTGAACATGTTCTGCGCGTAGTAGCCGGCGTGGCCGGAGGTCTTCCAGAGGTCGGTGCGGGCGACGTGCGGAGTGAAGACCAGCGCGTAGCCGCGGCGGAGATACTCGTCGCGCATCCAGTCTTCCATCTCTTTGCGGATGAGGCCTCCCTTGGGATGCCAGAAGATGAGGCCGGGGCCGGCGAGCTCCTGAATGGAGAACAGGTCGAGCTGCTTGCCGAGCAGGCGATGGTCGCGCTTCTTGGCCTCTTCGAGCTTGTTCAGGTAGTCGTCGAGCTCTTTCTTGGAGTAGAACGAGGTGCCGTAGATGCGCTGGAGCTGCGGGTTCTTTTCGTCGCCCAGCCAGTAGGCTCCGGCGATGTTGAGGAGTTTGAAGGCCTTGATGCGTCCGGTGGACGGGATGTGGGGACCGCGGCAGAAGTCGGTGAACTTGCCGGTCTTGTAGATCGAAATTTTTTCATCGGGCTGGGTGAACTGCTCGATGAAGTGGCACTTCATGAAGTCACCTTCGGACTTGAAGCGGTCGAGGCCCTCGGCGCGGGGCAGAAATTCGCGGGCGTAAGGCAGGTCGGCTTTGGCGAGCTCCTGCATCTTCTTCTCGATAGCGGCGAGGTCGTCGGGGGTAAAGGGCTTCTCGCGATAGAAGTCGTAGAAGAATCCGTTCTCGGTGGCGGGGCCGTGTCCGAGCTTGGTCTCGGGAAAGAGCTCGAGGACGGCGGCGGCCATGAGGTGAGCGGACGAGTGGCGGAAGACTTCGAGGGCTTCGGGATCGCGCTCGGTGAGCAGGCGGAGTTCGACGTCTTCTTCGAGGGGCTTCGTCAGATCGACCAGCTTGGGCTTATCCCCGTTGTTGCTTGGCTTGATTTGCGCGGCGAGGGCGGCGTCAGCTAGGCGCGGGCTGATTCCCCTCGCGATGTCGAGGGAGGTGGTGCCTTTAGGTACGTCTTTGACGCTGCCGTCAGGCAGTTTTACGTGGATGAGTTCGGACATGATATGTGTGACCTATAGACAGCGATGAAGCTGCAATGGCTGAACTTTCAGTTTATCGGACGGTTAGAGGCGGAGCAATTAAGGCTGGCGTGTTCGGCGGGACCGGACTTCCAGTATCAGGGTGCCGATGAAGGCGATGCATCCGATGATGATGGCGAGCGGTATCGCGAAGTGCAGGTAGGCATTGCGCATGTCGGGCTGGACGCCACGGACCAGGCCGTAGGTCACCATTCCGATGATGCCGAGAAGCAGGCCGAGCCCCATGCCTCCGGCGGTGAAGATGAGCGTGGTGAAGAGCACGCGCACCGTCGAGGTGAAGAAGATAGAGAGCTTGCTGCGCTGTTGGGCAGCGGCTGGAGCGGCATAGGACATCACTCTCTAGGGTATAACGAAACAGCGCGCACCCGCATAACGGCGGCTGCGGTGATTGCGTTACAATCACCATTCATGTCGCAAGCATCACAAGCGATTACGCGCACGCCCGCAGAAGTGGTGCGGCTGGCTCCGGTTACCCAGGCCAGCAACGGCATCTGCTACGCCGTGATGGGCGAGGTCACTAACGGCGCGCGTGACGTGGAGCGCATGGTTACGGCCGTGCCGCGTACCGTGGCGGCAGCGCTGAGCCGCAAGGCGTACTACTTCGTGCCGCTGACGCTCAACCTCGACGAAGAAACGATGATTGCCGACCGCTACGACGTGCAGCTGGCCGACAGCGCGATCTGCCATCGCAATCACACGCTCGGCGATTCGCAATGCGTGTTCATTTCGACCCGGCTGATGGAAGACAGCTTCGCCATCGCGTTCGAGTTTTTCATCAACGTCGGACACAACTTCGTGGAGAAGGTCGGCGTGGCGCAGGAGTTCAGCGACCTGGTGTGGAAACAGGTGGAAGACAAGGCACGCGGCGAGACCTCCATGGATGCTTATGAGCTGCGCAAAATCGCGACAAGTAATGGTCCGGAGGCGGAGAAGGCGAAGCACGAATACCTGATGGCGGCGTTCGCCGATGCGATCGCGGTGTACACGCTGTCGCTGTTTCTCGATGTGGACTACCAGGAATTGCGCGAACGCGACTATCCGCTGCTGGCTCCGGCAGCGCTGGCCGAGCGGCTGCGCAAGATCAACGAACTGTTCCCGCCGAATCCGGGGTATGAGTTTGCGGTGTACCACCGGAGAAGGCAGTAAAAAACAGTTGTCAGTGATCAGTTGTCAGTTCTCTGAAGTCGTGGACTATGCGCTGACAACCGACGACTGACAACCGACAACTGACTCATGATTGCTCACCTTCGCGGACGGTTGATCTCGAAGCATCCCAACCAGGCCATTGTTGAGGCGGCGGGCGTCGGCTACGACGTCACTATTACTGTACCTACGTTTTCCGACTTGCCCGCTCTGGGGAGCGAAGTGGCGCTGCACATCCATACCCATGTGCGCGAGGACGCGATTGCGCTGTTCGGGTTTCTGCGCGCCGACGAAAAGCAACTCTTCGAGAAGCTGATCACTGTGAGCGGCATCGGACCGAAGCTGGCGATCACGATTCTCAGCGGCATGGCGACGGCTGACATGGTGGGCGCCATTCGCAGCAATGATTTCGCGCGGTTGACGCGGATTCCGGGCATCGGCAAGAAGACCGCCGAGCGCATGTGCGTGGAGTTGCGCGACAAGCTGGACGCCTTCGGCGCGCCACAAGCGGCAGTCACGGTGTCGGCGATCGAGGAAGATGTAATCTCAGCACTTACGAATCTCGGCTACCAACGGGCGCTGGCGGAAAAAGCGGTCGAACGTGCGACTGCGACGGCCGGGCGCGAGAACTTCGATGCAATCTTCAGGGCGGCGCTGGGGGCGATGACGAAGTGAGCCAACCTACCAGATTCGTCGAACACCGTAGCGATCAAATACCGTGTCGGCGCTAACGATGGAAAAGTTCAAGGCTTGTGCCTGGGCCACGAGCATCCGGTCGAACGGGTCTCGGTGATGGAGAGGAAGTTGTCCCGCACGGAGCGCATGTGCCGTCGAAATTGCCAGCCGCCGAAACCCCTTTTGAAGCAGCAGTCCATGAAAATCCGAGAGTATAGCGTGGGCTTCCAATTTGCCTGATGTGGTCTTAATTGCAATTTCCCATGAGACCGCAGCTGAAACATACGCGATGTTATCTGTTTCGGCCAATGCATCCTGGGCTGCCGAAGAAAGCCTTGGCGTCCGAGGTGAACCACCACAACAGCACATGCGTGTCGAGCAGCACATTCAATCAAGGCCCCAGTCGCGCAACTCTTGCTCAGTAAGTGGGTCGAATGCGTCGTCCGTCCACCAAATCTTTCCTTCAAACCCGCCGGGGACGCGTTTCTTGCAGGCATCTGCAATGGGAACCAGCTTGACCATTGGCTTGTCCCCCTTCGCGATGATGACCTCTTCTCCGGCACAGGCCTTCTGGATCAGCTTGGAGAGATTAGTTTTGGCCTCGTGAATGGTGTGGATTTTCACGTTAGCTAATTTACTTAGCTAAGCACCAAATGTCAATTCCGGCTGCTGGTCACAGTTGCGAAATGCGATCAATTCCAGTCCAATAACTCGTGATGAGCGGCGTCGGCCGCGTCGCGGAATTGGGTGTGTTTACAGGCCGAACATTGGGCGCGGATTGACTTGAGATCGATGGCCGGAAAGATCATATCCTGCGACTCAGTGCCGCCGGGAGTTCTTTCCTTGAAAAGCGATACTGCGGGCTCGCCGCAACGCGAGCAATGAAAGATGTAGACGTTCAGGTGCGCCATGGCAGTTCTCCGGTGGTGTGGTGAGTATAAGCCTCGCCGGAAATCGTTCCTTTCCGATGCAGAAGCTAACGAATCGAGCCAATCCCTTGATTTTGTGGGATCTTCTGTCAAGGATGGATATTGGTGGACACGCCTGTGGACACGTTTTGGCAAACCGCTCCGCAGTCTTGGTCGCGCAGCGCGAAGGGGCACTAAACAACTGGCCTTCCCAGCTCTTCGCCTGTGCTCAAGGGCTAGTTTCGAGCCAAGCCTTCTGCGGGTGGTGGCAAAAGGGACACGCACCGTTCTTGACGTACTTTGTTCAGTGAATACATTTGCACTCGCCAATCCGCCGGGCCCGGTCCTCGTGGGTTATGGGCATGGGAAAGGCGAATTATAACGGGCGCGACAGACCAATGAATAGAAATCGCCGCGCTGAACTCTGACCTAATTTCATTTGTTCTTTCCTTTCTGCCGTCGCCGGCCTGTTTCTGTCCTTCACTTGAGCGTCGGCGGACAAAAACAGACGAAACGGTGAAAGAAACTGAACGGAGGCAGTGGAGAGAAGGGGCGAAGCCAGCCGGAGATGCCGAAAAATCCACCAGCAGGTAGCGCGATTCGGAGTCCGATGCGTGCTTGCGCGATTGTAACTTATAAGCTACACTGAGGGCGTGATTGAAATTCGTCGCTATGTCACCCGCGCAGGAAAAGACCTGATCGGCGACTGGTTGGCAGGTTTGGACGCCCGTTTGCGAGCGAAAATTGCTACGCGGATTGACCGACTTTCTCTTGGAAACTTCGGCGGATTGCAAATCTCTGCGCCAGGGAGTGTCCGAACTTCGGATCGACCGGGGGCCGGGATATCGAATCTACTACGCGATGTTGGGCAGAACCCGCGTCCTGCTCCTGTGCGGCGGCGATAAACGCAAACAAGCGTCTGACATAAATCGGGCGATTGAATGCCTCCATGATTACAAGGAAAGGACGCGCAAGCCATGAAACACAAGGCCAGCACCTCTCATGACGAAGCGATGGTTAGAGAGCTTCGCGAAAACCCAGACTTCGCCGCCGAATACTTGAGGGCGGCGCTGGAGGACACGGAAGAGCCGCGGGTGCTCCTTGTAGCCTTGCGCCGGGTAGCTGAAGCCCGGGGTGGTGTTGCCAAGGTGGCCAAGGCCGCTGGTATCGAGCGTGAGAGCCTGTACCGAGCACTGTCGGCGCACGGCAATCCTCGCCTGTCCACGCTGGTTGCCGTTACCAAGGCAATGGGTTTGAAACTTACCGTTGAGGCCGGGCAATAAAAGGTGCGCTTTGCGCCACGAAAAGGAGGACGCCATGACCTAGGTACGCAACTGCGACCTGGAATATGTCATGAGCCGTTCCTACCGACGCCCGTATGCGGCGATCACAGGACTTGCCAGCGCCAAGGATGACAAGCGCATGGCGCATCGCGGCGTTCGCCGGAAGCAGAACTTGGCACTTAAGACTTTCGTCGATTACGAGAACCTACTTCTTCCTCATCGTTTTGAATGCGCCTGGAACAACACGCATTCCTGGGGCCGCGACGGCTGCCAGATCAACTACAGTCATTGGCGCAATTCAGACGATGAGTGGTGCCAGCGCTATTACCGCAAGTTGCTGCGGAAATAAGCCGTCGTCGTTGCATGCCCCGAGTGTCCGTGCGCCGGGTGACGAACTGACCCACGAACAGCGACTCTCCCGTCGCACCTGGGCACAAAAGGAGGCCGCTCGATGATTGTTCGAACAGCTAGGATTCTTGGTATGCCCAAGTACGTCTACTCATTTAAGTTTAAGCCGACGGTCGGCACGCTCTGGATTCGTCAAGAACGGGACAGGAGCTAGAGCCTGAACATCGGGGTGAAGATGAACTCGAAGTCCTCGGTTACTGCGATTCTGCGTTTAGCGCCGCCGATGTTCAGATGCAGCAAACAGGGCTCCGGGATTGGGACAATGGCTTGACAGGCGATGCTCCCGCGACATTGCAGCCATTGGCGAAAAGGGCTGATTGATAAAACATCACTGCAGATGCGACGGCTCTCGAACCGCTCGCCAAAGTAGGACTCTTCTCTGCGGTAACATTATCGGCAGTGCAACAGCTCTGATCGACGGAGACGGCGATCACGCTCCAGTCGCTCGTGACCAACGTCCACCGCCGGCCAGATTCCGCTGTGCGCAATTATTTTGGCGTCAAGCAAACTGGCGGCGTGCGAACGGAACTCCAACTTGAACAAAACCGATTGTGAACTTTCGATCTCTGACGCGACCCTCGCCGAAGTGCGACGACTGCGGGAAGAGAACGCTCGTCTGCAGGGCCTCTTGATCGAGCATGGTATACGAATTCCGGAGACCCCAATATCCACCGGCAGGACACCTCGCACAGCGAGTGCCGCACCGGACAATCGCAACCCTGGCGTGGGCAATGCCGAACAGCGAATCGCTTTGTTCCGCAGTCTCTTCCGTGGACGTGACGATGTTTATGCCATTCGCTGGGAGAGCGCCGACGGGCGATCCGGATACATGCCCAAGGCAGATCGTGACTGGAAATCGTATCTACGTGCCAAAGACGAGGAGCGCAGGAGGGTTGATCGCCTGACGCGAAAATTCAGGCCGCTCACCGATGACGTTGTTCGTGCGCACCTTGTCGGCGAACACACCGTCGCGATCTACCCGCTCCTGCTGGACGAGACCTGCTGGCTGCTGGCGGTAGATTTTGACAAGAAGACATGGCAGAAGGACGCCACTGGGTTTCTCGCGGTTTGTCACGAACTGAAAGTGCCTGCGGCATTGGAACGTTCCCGATCGGGAAACGGTGGACACGTGTGGATTTTCTTTGAGCGGGCGATCCCTGCCACAACCGCGCGAAAACTGGGCTGTGCCATCCTCACCCGAACCATGGAATCCCGCCATCAGATGGGACTGGATTCCTATGATCGATTCTTTCCCAACCAGGACACGATGCCCAAGGGAGGGCTTGGCAACCTAATCGCCCTACCTCTGCAAAAGGTCCCGCGCGCAAACGGAAACAGTGTTTTTGTTAATGCAGAATTTCATCCGTATCCGGATCAGTGGGGATTTCTGGCAAGCCTAGAAAAGATGTCCAAAGATGCCGTCGAGGCAGTGGTGCTTGAAGCGCAACGACGTGGAGACCTCATTGGAGTCAGAATCAGCATTGCAGAAGACGAGGGACAAGATCCGTGGACGTTGCTGCCGTCACAAAAGAGAGTGGAGCGCCCAATACCAGGACCTTTCCCAACGCAGGTGCAAATCATTCGCGCCAATCTCGTGTACATCGAGAAAAATGGTCTGTCGTCGGCGATGTTAAACCGGTTGTTACGCTTGGCAGCATTTCAGAATCCCGAATTCTATAGGGCTCAGGCAATGCGCCTTCCCACATTCAATAAGCCGAGAGTGATCGCGTGCGGCGAAGATCTTGGCAATCACATTGCGTTGCCGCGGGGCTGCCTCTCGGAGGTAGTGGAACTGTTCGAAGGGCATGGCATCAAGACGATCATTCGTGACGAGCGGGTTGCCGCCCTTCCAATTGATGTGGAGTTCTCTGGCCAGTTGCGCCCGCTGCAAAAAGATGCTGTCTCCATGATTGTCCAACACGATGAGGGAATTCTCTGTGCACCCACTGCGTTCGGCAAGACTGCTGTGGCCGCGTGGCTAATCGCGGCACGAAAAGTGAATACCCTCGTCCTGGTTCACCGCCAACAACTCTTGGACCAGTGGCATGCCAGGTTAGCGATGTTCCTGAATCTTCCAGCCAAGTCCATCGGCCAAATTGGAGGCGGAAAGAGCGAGCGCACTGGTTGTGTTGACATTGCAATCATCCAAAGCACCCACGACAAAGACGGAGTCAAGGATTTCGTCGCCGAGTACGGACAAGTCATTGTCGATGAGTGCCACCATTTGTCGGCGTTCACGTTCGAACAGGTGATGAAGCAGGTGAAAGCGAAGTACATCCTCGGTTTGACGGCAACTCCCGAGCGTAAAGATGGACATCATCCCATCATCTACATGCAGTGTGGGCCGAGTCGATTTAAGCTTAGCGCTCGCTCGATGACTGCCGCTACACCTTTTGATCATGAAGTAATTTCTCGGTTGACACAGTTTTGCCTGCCGTCCGAGCAGATCGACATCACAATTCAGGAACTGTATGCCGCACTTGCAAACGACCGTGCTCGAAATGAACTCATTGTTGTCGATCTCGTACGTGCTGTCGCGGATGAACGCTCACCGTTGCTTCTTACTGGTAGGACTGATCACTTGAAGTATTTCGAGACGACGCTTGCGGGCAAAGTGGACAACGTGTTCGTTCTGAGAGGCGGCATGGGGAAGAAACAACGGCGATCAGTTGCGGAAGCCATCGCGGCTGTTCCAGAGGACGCGCCACGAGTCATCCTGGCAACTGGCAGCTACATAGGAGAGGGTTTTGACGATGCGCGCTTGGACACGCTGTTCTTAGCAATGCCGATTTCCTGGAAAGGCACGTTGCAGCAGTATGTCGGGCGCCTTCATCGGCTGCACGACGCTAAGCGCGTCGTCAGGGTCTACGACTATGTAGATTGCCATGTCCTGATGTTAGCGAGAATGTACGCGCGCCGATTGAGAGGTTACAGTGCCATCGGCTACAGGACTCGCGACGGCGCGCAAGATATGGCATCCAGCCCAGTACAATAAGCCGTTCTTCGGGAGAAATTCAGCGAACGGCTTCTCGGATCGAAGGACGATATGACGCAAAAGAAGCGCGAACCCTTGATGGTAGTCCACATGGATGTACGGAAACTGAAGCCAGGACCTGAAACCAATCTCCCGTCCGTCAGCAAAGCACGATTGGAGAAGCTGATCGCGGAAGCGGTGGTGGATGCTTACACTGAGCAGGAGCAGGCCGTCGGCTTCCTCACGATGATTCAGGATCAACTTGTTCTGCCCTTCTCCGTGAATATCCTCGGCGTTGAGGCTGTGGTGGAGAAAGTGGACATGACCCGCGACGGTCGAATTGTGGCGATTTGCCGGCGAGACAACGTCCGGCAGAGAATCGGAATCCTCGATCTGGCGCTACCGACGCCCACGCCGGCCGGCGCGGAATGGATCGCAGCATATCACCGCTGGAGCAGAGGGTTCTGAGTGAGCGAATACCAATACTACGAACTCCGGGCCATGGATGAGCTTCAGCCAGACACCTCCGCGTTTCTTCCTGATCGCGTCCTCTAATAGGCACAGACGCCTAGCCTGCCAATTCGTGGACACGCGCGTGGGCACATTTCTTGCTTCCGTGGATAGCGTGCAGTTCAGCATTGATGTCTGCGGTCGCCTGTGTGCTTTGCCTGCGTGGCCGACCGTGAGCGGCATGTCCCGTGGCGAGCAGCGGACCCGTTACGATCAGCTGCGCCGCGATATGTTGCGAGAGCAGGGCTGCATTTGATCGAGTTGAACGTGACTGAGTTTCTTCATACCGGGCGGAAACTTTGCAGCGCGAGCGCACGGAAGACGTGAATCTGCGCCAGCGGCTGGCCGCATTTGTGGGTTGGGACAGGCTGATAGATCGCATGGACCCCGTGTAATAGGACTTGTGGGCATTAAGAAAAGGTAGTACAGTTTTTCTTAATCGACGAACAGGTTTATCGATGCAAACCAAGCAATATAAGATACTTGCGAGGATTAAACGGTTTGGTCCTGGAAAAGCCTTCTTGGCGAAGGACTTTCTGGATATTGCCAGCCGGACGATGATTGACGTCACCCTCGCAAGCCTTGCGCAGAGTGGAAAAATCCGGCGTGTCCGGCGCGGGCTCTACGACTTGCCGAAGGTGAATCCGGCACTCGGCGGCGATTTGAGCCCGGACATAGATGAGGCTGCGCGCGCGCTGGCCCGAAGACAGCGTTGGAAAATTGTGCCGGAAGGTTCGTGGGCTGCAAATCTGCTTGGTCTGTCAACTCAAGTGCCTTCTAAGATTATCTACCTGACGGATGGCCCAAATAATACGGTGCCGATTGGGCGTCGCACCATTCACTTCAAACACGCACGCCCCAGGGCGCTTGCGGGCCTTGAAGGCAAGTTTGCGCTTGTCGTCCAGGCGCTGCGGTATCTTGGAAAAGAGGGTGTCGGGCCACGCGAGATCGAGAGATTACGTGCAACGCTATCTCCCGCGGAGAAACGCAAGCTGGTGAGAGATACGCGGTTCGGCGTGGACTGGATCTACGAGGCAGCGAAAAAGATCGCGGAGAAGGCAGCTTGAACGGGATTGCCCAGATGTCCGCCGAGGAACGGGCGCAGGTGTTCACGGAAACGGCGGATCGCAAGGCCCTGGCCGAAGCCATCATCGAAAAAGACTTTTGGGTTTGCTGGACACTGAAGGAGTTGTTCTTGACCGAGGCGTTTTCCGGGCGGCTCCTTTTCAAAGGCGGCACTTCTCTGTCGAAAATCTTTCATGCGATAAATCGGTTCTCCGAGGACATCGATCTGGCTGTGGATTACGAGGCGCTGGGTTTCACGGGAGAGCGGGACCCGCGGCGCGAGGACGTCTCAAAGACGAGGCGGGCGAACATCCTCGACGAAATGATGGCCGAGTGTCGGCGCTATATCGGCGGTGAATTCCTGGCCGCACTGAGGGCACGCTGCGAGGAGGTTCTCGGACCGGCTGAAGGATGGAGCCTCGGTGTGAGCGAGCAGGACCCAAACACGATTGAATTTCGCTATCCGCCGGCCAGCACCAAACGCCTGGATTACGTTGCTCCTCAAGTCGTGCTTGAGCTAGGTACGCATGCGGAATTCGTCCCCCACGATCGCTTCACGATCCGCTCGTTCGTCGCTGAGGAATTTCCGAACCTGGTTCCGGATGGCGAGGTGGAAGTCATCGCGCTCCTCGCGAAGCGGACCTTCTGGGAGAAGGCGACAATCCTCCATGCGGAATACTACCGCCCGCCCGAAAAGTCGATCCCGGATCGATACGCGCGCCACTTTTACGACGTTGCCATGTTGTCGCAAGGGCCGATCAGGGCGGAGGCCCTTGCTGACATGGAGCTTCTGGCCCAGGTTTGCTTATAATTTCCGCTTTTTGTAGCTATTGAAATATCCGGTTTTTATTTTTATGTTACTCATATACTCGTAACCGTCGTCGCTGTGGGAAAGTGGGAATCCCTCGCTCTTGGCGGGATTTCCAAGCTCGGTGGAAAAATCGGTTTTGGGACTTTTCCACGGAGCGTATTTTACACAGCGTTAGACGCCGCGTTTTGGGCTGACGTGATAGACAAAACTTAGACGGTATAACATCACAGCCGGTGCGGCCCGTGGGTGAGGCTGATCATCCCATCCAGATGCTGATGAAACATGACGTTACAACACACCAACGTAACCTCTCCACTACACCCATTCAATCTACAGATAAGGTACTGAAAACTAACAATGTTATCACAATTCAACATCCACTCAAAATGCAAAAAAAAAATCAAATCCAAATACTAACAAAAACAAAAAAGAAAAACAATACCACGTTACAACAACACCACCTAAAAACAACCATAAAACTCAACGATATAATAAACACACAGAAAACCATTAAACACTACCAACGTAATAATCCCATACAAACACAACTCTAAAAGTAGACATCCCTACCATTCCGAAACTACACTCACTACACCCCCACACCTACAACAAAAAAACCAAAATCATATACACTCCCAACTCACACAAAACACATCCCACTTACATCAACCAATAAAAATCAACTTTACCTCCTACCTACAACATCAACCAAAAATAAATACCCCAATCAATATACAAAACACAAAACAATCCCTTACACTCCATAACTTCACACAAAACAACCATCACCGTCAACATCAACTCTTCCTCCACCAGTTGCACATAGTAGATCTCGCTGCTCACGTCATCCAGAATAACAATCAAATCGTACCAACGCTCGTCCTGAAACCAGCGATAACGGCTGCCGTCGATGTGCAGCAGCATACCAAGCAACAACCGTCGCTCACGCCGCTTGCGATGCACTCCGCGTATACGTCCCACGCTCCACCAGCCCCACCCCTTGCAGAGCTAACTTCACCCAAATGTAGCTCAACTAAATCCCGTGCTACTCACCCAACTACTCATAAAAATACTACACAATCAAATCAAAATAACAATACCAATACAACCCCAAAACCTAATCAACCATATCCAAAAAAACTCACTAAAAAAACAATAATCCTCACCACCAATCAAACAAACCATAATAACCAAACTCTACCAACCAATCATACCAACAACACATCTACCAATCACTAATACCTATAATCTCATCAACCTGCCACCAGTAATCTTCTTCGTCATGTCCCGTAAGATTACTTCCTGTACTTTCATCGCCCTCTCCATCGCCTCCTGTCGAGTAGAAGTCCATGTCTCCCATTTCTCCTGCTCCCACCCCTAAAACAAATCATCTATCTCAACAATATATGTCTACCGAAGAGCTTCTGGCCCAGTTGTAAGGCACAAAGAGACCTTCTATCCTTCCGCCTGGGCTTGCTATGACCTGGCGCGCCCCGGAACCTTCCGCCTCGTACCGCCAGAGACACGCATGGCGGCGCTGCAGAGAGACTACCGGAGTATGGCCACGATGATCTTTGGTGAGCCGCCGGCCTTCGATAGCATCATGGCAACCCTGACGGCGCTTGAACAAGAGATAAACAAGCAAAACACATGAACAAGAAAGACCTCACCGAGCGCGACATCTGCAGCAAGTTCATCGGCCCGGCCATTAAGCGGGCTGGCTGGGATGGCATGCTGCAGATCCGTGAAGAGGTCGCTTTCACCAAGGGACGAATCATTGTTCGGGGGAAACTGGTGTCGCGGGGCAAGGCCAAGCGCGCCGATTACATTCTCTACTACAAGCCCAACATTCCGATTGCCATCATCGAGGCCAAGGACAATAACCACAGCGTCGGCGACGGCATGCAACAAGCTCTCGACTACGCCACGACGCTGAACATCCCGTTTGTGTTCTCTTCAAACGGCGACGGGTTTGTGTTTCATGACCGCACTGGCATCAGTCCCGAAAAAGAGGCCAGCCTGACGTTGGACGAATTTCCGTCGCCGGAGGCCCGCGCCGATCTCCGCGCCATCGACCGCGAAACCTGTGGTTCGCCAAAATCAAAAACGCCTCCGTTGTCGACTGGCGATCCCTGTAATTACCAGAGCGCTCTGTCAATTCATAGCTGGGCGGAGTCGCGGGAAGTTTCAGCCAGCGATTGGGCTGGTCGAAATCAGATTGGCGATGCGGTTTCCCCCGGACTCCGGCGCAAGTTAGACCGTGAAGGGGATTCATGGCCAGTCACAATTTCAGGCGGCGAGTAATCTCTGCGGACCTCACGATCCTTCGCCCGATCTCCCAGTTGGTGACCATCATTGTAAGGTGCTTTATATCAACAGCTTAGGTCTTGAGACTTTCTATGATCTGGGGGCATCTAGATAACCCTTGATCTTTCTAGAGGACCGGCGCAAGATCAAGATAAGGTCGAAGACAGAAGGTACTTATGCCAGCGATCATGACAAAAAAGATTTCTCCCGAGGTCAATGCCGAGCTTTGGGACGAACTTACGGCTGTGGCCAGGCAGAACGGCCAGTCGCAGCGGCATGTGCTCGAAGAGGCGCTGGCCTATTACCTCCATAACGTGGTTCCCTCTCTGCATCTGGTTCGGCCAGAGGTGATGCAGGTTTTTGAGGAGTCGGTGATCCGCAACCGCGAATTGTTGGAGCGCCTCGCGCGGTAAATGGCAGAGGTTTATCTAACCGTTGCCGAGGTACACCGGATACAACACCTCCTAATCAATCGGTTTGGCGGCCTGCACGGCATTCGGGACAAGAATGCCATTGAGGCCGCTGTTTTTCGTCCCCGGACAGGCTACTACGAGTCCATCGAGGAGGAAGCTGCTGCTTTGATGGAATCACTCGGCAACAATAACGGCTTTATCGACGGCAATAAGCGGACCGCGTTCACCGCTACGGATGTCTTCCTCCGACTCAACGGCTTGTACATTGATGTCGATTCGCTGGAGGGGCACGAGTTCATCGATGGCTCGATGGAGCGGCAAGAGTTTCGTTTCACGCGTATCCGCGAGTGGATTCGCGAGCACGTGAAGCCGCTGTAGTGAGGAATCATCACCAGCTCGCCATGGGCCTGATTAGTAGCCGGTTGCTCCCGCTGTATAGGCAACGACTACTCGGGTGAAATGGAGCAACGCGTACGCCTGAACGAATCGCAGTGATTTGGTCGCCGGAGGCCCGCGCCGATCTCCGCGCCATCGACCGCGAAACCGCCCTGCAGATTCTCTACTGTGTGGATCGCTACCTGGCCAACCGCACCGGCGACGTGAAGAAGCTCAAGCCTCCGCTCACCGGCTTCTGTCTCCGCTGTGGCGACTACCGCGTGTTCTTCGATCTCAAAGACGAGAACACGATCACCATCGCCGCCGCGAAGGCTACCGCTGAACGGCTTCTAACAGCCCTCGGACGGATGCCGGACGCGAGACCGCTAGAAATCCCCAAACGTTGCCGCCGACGCCAACGCTCCGATCCACTTCGTCATCGCATGCGGCTAGTGCCGGATGACAGCTTTGCCGCGAGGCCGCCGCTGCGAAGCCGTTCGAGTATCTTACCCGCGCCTTCCAGTTCAACCGTGGAACTGATGCGAGCAGTGATCGCGCCGTCAGTGAGCTTGCGGCTGATGGCGAAGTGACGATCTATGGTGCTGGGCACCCCGAATAGTCGCTGTGCTCCCATCATTGGCCGCTGCTCTTCTTGAGTTCCTTCAATGCTGCTGTTTCCTTGAGGCGTTGTTCGCGCTCCATGGAGTCAAATTCGCGGGAGAGATTCTCGACCGAGCTTTGTTCTTTGCTCACACGTCGTAAGAAGAAACCGAACAGTACCAGAACCACGATGACACCAAGTACAATCACAAATGTCGGATTGTTCATGTCAACACTCCGTCTTCGCTTCTACGCCACGTCCGCCCTGATCCCGCCCACGCAAACGGTCACATCCGAGGAGGTGGAGCGCATGATCGAAACCGTGGAACGTGTCTGCCAGCCGTGGGGGACATCGCAAGAGCAATTCGTGGTTCCGAGGGTGTCGAAAAAGCGCTCTTGCTAGGTTCGGCAGTAGCACTTTCACTGCCAGCGACTCGTCGCAAAACTGGGAACGAGTTCTACTTCATCTGCTCTTCGATAATCTTGACAAAACTGCGCCATCCCTTCCTCACGGAATGGACCTTGTTCCCCTTTGGCCACCACTCAACGCTTCCCCGCCCCATCAATAGCGTGCCCAAAAGCTCATCTCCGCGTCGGATTTCCATAGATAGTGAGTTGGTGCTTTTCCGCCTCATCAGTTCCATGGAACCAGGAAACATCACAGTCACTTTAGTTTTTTGGGTCTTCATGTCGAGGTTCATCCTTGTTCACTCGGACAGACTTCAGCAGGTATTCGCCAGCTAACGCCGGACCGGCGCCGGGCGGCCCAGGGCAACAGCAAGAACGACTCCAACTGGGCTCGACCATTCTTGCTCCACAGCCCCTTTTTTGCGTCGTACTCCTTCATTCATAGCACGGCCTGCAACTGATTCATGACTCGTGTCCGCATCTGCACCAGCCGAGGCCGATGCCAAAGCAGTTGCCGCAGATACCGATTCTGCAGGGCAATCATTGCCCGGCGGCCGGAAGATGCGCTCACACCGTTGCGGATTCGGAACCGAACCCAACGGTCTCGCTCAATTCAGCGTAACGGCACAAAACGTTTGCAAGCTCCATCTGATGCGGCGTACGGCATTCCGGCGAGAATAGCCGGGGGCTGCCGACAACAATACAAGCGCAACGAGCGCGCGAAGTCGCAACGTTGAAACGATTGAGATTGTAGAGGAACTCCATGCCTCTTGGCGCATCCTCAGGCGACGAAGTCGTCATGGAGTAGATGACGACTGCCGCTTCCTGCCCCTGAAACTTATCAACCGTTCCCACCTGGGCGTCAGGCAAGCGATCCCTGAGCCGGTTTACCTGGTCATTGTATGGAGCGACGATCAGGATGTCCTTAACGGTTAATTTCTTCCGCTCGCCGCGGCGGTCTATCCATGTAGATCCCGGGCTGCGTCAGGAATTCAACGATTGCGGCGACCTGCTCGACCTCTTCCGCCGAATAGCTCTGGTTGCCATCATGGATGACAGGCACAAACCACAGACCCGCGCGCGAGAAGGGCGCGGGCGCCTCGATATTCTGTCGCTCAAGACCATCGAATGCGAGAAAAGCCGTCCTTCATAGAACAGCTCCGATGTGAAACTGCATATTGCAGGATGAAGACGCCAGGTTTCGGCAAGAAAGAGGCCCTGTGTCTCACTGATCGTGCGGCCGCCATCAAGCAGATGAGCAAGGGCTGAAATGTCCGAACCCTCCGGATGGCTGCCCTTTTGCGGTTGCTCTAACTGTTGCGGGTCACCCAGCAGAACGAGGCTTCTTTCCAGCCGGCGCACACGCCAGAACATTGGCCAGTGACATCTGGCCCGCCTCATCCACAAAAAGAACATCCACGGAATCGCTGAATTCCTCTCTGCACCAGAGCCACGAAGTCCCACCGAGAACATTTACGGCGCCGCTTTGCAAGTCTTGCAGGGCCTCGTCATTGTCCCTATCTCCCGTACCGGCCGATTGTCCGGATCGGCATCCTCCTTCCGGTGTGCACAAATCACCCCGTCAACCTTCATTTCGCGGGCCGCCTGTACAACATCCTCCAGCAGTTTGCGAATGACCTTGTGACCGACCGCTGTGACTCCCACTTTCTTTCCCTGGCTCACCAGCTGGCAAATCATGCGCGCGCCGGTAAAGGTTTTACCCGCGCCTGGCGGCCCCTGAATGGGAAGAATGGAATTATCCAGCGACAAGCCCACGCGGCAGGCCGTCTCAACCACCGTCTCGTTAGGTCCCGCGCTCAACGACTGCCCTGCGATTAGGCGCGGTGGATTCCTAAGCAGGAGATCCCGCGCCGCCCGATAAGCACCAGGGCCTTCGATTCCGTTCGCGACGATCCAGTCCGCCAGCCGAAGAATCGACTCCGACTGTTCGTCGGTCGGATAACGCGAATGCGCAAAGACGGAAGTCGCATGGAAGCCGTCAAGCTTGATTGGCTTCTTCACGTCGAATGTACGAGCTAGCGGATCTGCGGCCACGCACCTCACCGAACTTTTGCTCGTCCAACGTGTAAAGCGTGTCGCCCTCCGATCGAACACTCCTGCGGCGGATAGTGGTACTGATCGATAGGAGCCCTTTCCCTGGGGCTCATCTTCGGCATCCGCTGCCGGAACGAGATAACCCGGCAACTGCGGTTTTCTCATCGTAGAGCTCTTCTTCCGAGAGATCTTTCATTCTGAAGAACTCCCACCATTTGACTTTCTCTTCGCGGCGATGCCAATCCAAAGCGTGCGCGAGGAGCCAGCGCGCCGCCTGTTCGGGGGTGCGATCCTTTGGCTCTGCTGGCAGGTCCTGAGTCAGCGCGTCAAACAACGCGGCCACGCGCTGTTGGTGAGCGTTGACCTCCTCACTCGGAGACGTATCTCTTTATCCGGGCCGAGGGACTTCCGTTCCGCCTGCTATTAATTCCGGCGCGCAGGCTCTTCCAGCCAGTGCCGAAGGCGTTCGGTCGCCCGGCAATCATCTTCGTTGTAACCCTCAACCACGCCCGCAACTTCGTCTGTGAGTGTCGGCGACGGGCTCAACTCCAGTTGGTGCTCAATGAAATGCCGCGCCTGGTTCGCCTCCGGCAGCGGCACCTTGCGCGCGATAATCGCAAAACTTCTCCATCTCTTTGAGCGAATACTCCTCGACGCTCGCCCGGACACTCTGCTTGGTGATGACGTGGAGGTCAATGAACATTTCCCCGCGCAAAAGACGGTCCACTTCTTCCTCCCGCGTGGCGTAGCGCAGCATCAAGCGTTTGATTGCGCCAGGTTCGTAGCTGCCGAAGTGATAAATGTGAAGGTCGGCGAAGCGCTTCATGCCGTCGAATACCGAATCGATGAACCCTTCAAACGCCGCCCGTTCCTGCGCCCGGTCAAGCGCCCACCGGCCTTCGATAGACGAGACTCTCCGTCGTCGTCTGCCGTCAGCACACCGAAGAGATATTCACGTCCGCCATCTTCCACGAACGGATCGCCTTCGAGATCGAGGAAAATGTCGCCGTCTGACGGGGAGGGGAGCGCGAAAAGCCCTTCTCCCGGCTCGCTACGGAGCAACTCAAACTTTAACTTCCCCTCGGTGCGGGCCTCAAACTGAATTCGCGCCTGCTCTCGAATCCGAGTATAGCCTTCGCGCGCGCCACGCGACGGTTTGAAAGGAATCGGCAAGGGAAGCTTTGCCAGAGATTCGAGAGTGGGAACACCCTGGAGCGTCAATTCCTTGCGTTGCAGTTTGGAAGCCCCGGCAACAAACGACAAATGATCATCACGGCGCCGCTGTCCGTCGCATTCTTTCCACCACCGGCAGATATCGCAGTGGCTGACCGGCTCAGGGTATGTTTCCGCCGGAGCCGGCTTTCACCGCCTCCAGCAGACTCATCTTGACCAGCACGGTAATATGCCGCAAAGGCGGACAGCCGGTAAGACTCCAGCTGCAAGCCGACATTCGGACGGACGACATGAAAGAATTCCGGCTCCATGCCTTGCAGTTCCGCGACAAGTTCCGAATAGAGACATAATTGGAGAATCGGTCTCGGCTTTAGTTTCCCGCGCCAGCTTGCAATCTACGGCTTCGTACGACCAATTGCCCAAAGCGGCTCGGTTTTTCGGGCTGCTCCACCCGAAGGAGCACGTCAGCCCGGCCTCTCCAATCGCCACTCGCGAAGCTCGCCTGAACGATGGCCTGCGCCCCGCTCTTCATGGCTGCCCGCGTTGCCTCGCTCGCCGTGCTCTTCGGTTCATTCGAAAGATCGACGAGCGAGAGCCCCTTTGCGCGGAGACCGTTCGATGTAAGCCCGTTCATGCTCCAAACCCCGCTGTTGGAGTACGCGCAGATGCGGATTGTCCCAGGATGGCTCAGCGATTTCCCCTTTGGCGAGGCGAATATCCAGGGTGGTGAGATGACGGCATGACAAGTGGTTCGCCAGATCGGTGGCGGATACATAAACCGTTTCCTGTAGAATTCTCATCCGTTTCGCCAGACTCTTGGCGATGTTCCATTCTAAATCTCGAAAACACACATTCTGCAGTGGGAGAAAGAGGCGACCATCAGTTTCCATCTGAAGAATCCGCTGGAAGGTTATAGGCGGCTCGCCTTCATAATGCTGAATCGCGATTTGGTGGCGCTGAGTCCGGCAAAACGTTGGGGAGGGTGCTCAAGCAACCCGCGACTGACTGAGACAGCTAACGAGAAGCACCGTTTCGGGGGCAAACTCCATTACAAAATTTAGAAGAGAATTGTCGTAAACTTCAGATTACACATGGCCCGCTGGATCGTGCGGTTCGCCTGCCCGCAGTCGGCTGGTAAAAACAAACTTTCCCAGCCGAACCGAGTCGTCGCGGAGTAGTAGGGGAGGGTTCGGGGAGTCCTCTCATAGAGCCATAGAGGGTTGCTGGCATAGTGAACCTCATTCCTCGCGGTGGTGGGCCGGCGGTTGTCGCGTGAGGGACCTCCCTGATCTGGACCACAGCAAATCGGCGGTCCTGGATAGCCTTCGCTCGCCCGAGTCGAAGCGCGGATATCGACACGCGATCGATGAATTCATTCAGTGGTACTGCTCCGAGCCGCGCTTGTCGTTCAACAAGGTTGTGGTTACCCGTTATCGCATTTTCCTCGAGAATCGCCAGCTCGCGGCAGGAACGATCAATGGACGACTCGCTGCAGTGCGGCGGCTTGGCCTACGAGGCTGCCGACGCTGGCAAATGGCGCAGCTTTCCCTCGCTGGCGGCCAGTCCGCCGCAGATCTCGCGCAGGGACTTGGCCCCACCCAGTTGGCAGAACAGCATGGCAACGAACTGGCCCCAACTGCTGAAGCCGCGTGCATGTCGTTCGGCTTTATGCTTGCGGACCGCCGCGTCAAAGCCGCTGCGCGAAATCAGCTGTAAAATCTGCGAGAAAATGCTGCATACTCTGCTCAAGGCTGAGTCCTCCTCTGATTCGTTAAGTCTTGGAAAACTCAACTTATCAGAGACTCAGCCTTCTTCTTCCCGAAGGAGCTCAGCACAGCGGAATTAATTTGGACGAGGATGGCCCGCAGCAGGCGGAAGCTTTATCGGCGATGTGGTTGGTAGCTTATAAAATAGGCGTTTTCAATTGCGGGGACATAGAAATGAAAAGACCTCTCGATTTCTCCGACGCGATATCTTCCTACGACCGGTCGAAAGACCGTGATTACATCGCGCTCGGCGAGAAGGAACGCAAGCAGATAACGGAGCTGTTTCCGCGCGGCGATTGGGCGAACATGCCCATAGAGAAATACGCTTTGGGACAAAGCGGGAGCGAGAACACGTTCTGCGCCTGGCTGGAATACAAGTCACCCATCTCGGGAGCATCTCCGGGGGCAGCGCAAAGAAGTTGCTGATTTATAAAAAGAGGACCGGGGAAGGGTGGTTTTTCGATCCTACCTATACGTCGGTCGAACAGGCGTGGCAGGAAGTTCGAGGAGCTTTTGTGAAGGCGTTTGAGCTGGCGGAAGCGGGGGAATGGGCCACCATCGACCTGTTGAAGCCGATCCTGGCGGGTCCGGCACTGCGCGTCAAAACACTTCACATCTATTTTCCGGATCAGGTTCTCCCTGTCGCTTCGCGGCCCCACCTTCTGCATTTCCTGAAGCAACTTTGGGGCACATACGCCGGAGATGGACTCGGCTGAGCGCATTACGCTGAACCAGGCTCTTACCAAGACCGTTTTGTCGCGCCCCGAATTCAAGGAATGGACTACAAACGAGATTGAGCGATTCCTGTATTCGTGGAGTGATCCAAGGCAGACCCGACGAGTGGTAAAGATCGCGCCTGGCGAAGACGCCATGTACTGGGATGATTGTCTGGAACATGGTTACATCCGGGTGGGTTGGGACTCAGTGGGTGATCTCCGTGAGTTCGCGGACAAACAGGAGTTCGAGAACGAATTTCAGAAACAGTACCGCTCCCTCTACAAGGATCACGCACCGACCATCAAGAAAAAAGGTAATGAAGTCTGGCAGCTGACTGAACTGGAAGAAGGCGATGTTGTTATCGCCAACAAGGGCATATCGAAGATTCTGGCCGTCGGTGAGGTCATCAGTCCGGGCTACGAATGGAAGGCTGATCTTCCCGAGTTTCGCCATACCGTGCATATCAAATGGGACACTTGTACGCACAGAGATCGAACCTCAGAAGAGATGGGCTCTGGTTACCGTAGCCAACGTCCCCTCGGACCTCTACGAGAGCATTCTCGCCAAATCCGGCAAGAAGGAGAGTGGCGCGACGGTCAAGCCATCGAGCATGCGCGGACCCGATGTACACGGCCATCGCAGATGCACTCGAACGCAAAGGCCAGTTGATTCTCTATGGCCCGCCGGGAACCGGCAAAACCTACATAGCACGCCGCTTCGCGGTGTGGTGGATGCTGAAAGACACGAACGAGGATGCGAACGCTGCGCTTGCCAATCAGGAGGCGTTCAGCGCCGCGGAGCGGCGTCTTACAACGACGGTGAGCTCTCGGCGCGTGTGGTGGGCCGTCGCGAATCCGAAGGATTGGAAGTGGGATGTTCTCTTCAACAAGGGCAGTGAGGTCTGGCGACGCGGCAAGATGCAAAAGCACTACGCCGCGATGAGACCGGGCGATCTGGTCGTAGGCTATCAGGCGTCACCGGACAAACGAGTCGTAGCGATCGCAAACGTGAGCAAGACGGCCTCGCAACTATCCGGGGAGGGCGCCGGATTCGAGGTTGTGCCGGTTCGCAAAGTTATCAATGGCCCATCCCATAGCGATCTTATGGGACGGCCGCTGCTGAAGAATTCGGAGCCGTTGCGCTTCAACAATCAGGGGACGTTGTTCTCCCTGACGCCGGAAGAGACAGAAGAGCTGGCCGACATGATCGGCGAGAACGATCCGGAATCCGCCCGGATTCCCACAGAAGAGACTTTGGGTGTGCGACCTGGACGACTTTCCACCCATCTTATGCGTACGAGGACTTTGTCGAAGGGCTGCGGCCCTTTGACGCGGGCGATGGGCGTGTCGGCCTGAAGCTGGAAGACGGGCTGTTCAAGCGGGTTTGCCGAGCGGCGCAGACTAAGCCCGAACAAAGGTATCTCCTGATCATCGACGAGATCAACCGGGCAAATGTTTCCAAGGTATTCGGCGAACTGATCACGCTGCTGGAGCGGGATAAGCGCGGCCTGCCCGTGGTGCTCCCGCAGAGCAAACAGTCGTTCGTCGTGCCCCCGAACCTCTACATACTCGGCACGATGAACACGGCCGATGAAGCATCAGGCTGCTCGATTCTGCGCTAAGGCGACGCTTCGCTTTCCTTGAACTGATGCCCGATTCCCAAAAGCTGCAGGGGGCCGTAGTCGGAGGGCTGGCTCTCGACGATCTGATGGACACTCCAACGCGAGCATCGCCAAACGCGTTGGCAGGGAGAAGCAGCTGGGCCATTCGTATTTCCTCGATTCAGGCCAGCCGGTCACCGATCCTGATCAATTCGCGCAGCGCTTTCAGCAAGAGATATTGCCCGTGCTGCAGGAATATTGTTACGACGATTATGGCGCCCTTGCTCAGTACCTCGGATCGAAGTTGGTTAATGCCGAAGAGCAGAGACTGAACGAAGATATTCTCAACGATCCTTCGGGTCTGATTGCGGCTCTCGAGGAACTGGTCGCTGGGGAGAAAGAGACTTGATTCAGACCGTTCCTGCGTATACGAGCGGTGTGCTAGAGATCAGCGAATGGGACGAACACTTCGTTCCCGGAGCGACATTCTCGCCGAACGATCGCCAGCTCGCCCAGCAGCTCCTGCCATCGCGGCGTCTGATCGTCGACGAGATGCTGAGCGGCATTCGTATTCGCTCCCGGTCCTGGGTTGGCCTCGTAAGATTTGATGGGTTTGATGTCCGGATAATCCCCAAGCTCTCGGACGGCAACGCCCGACTGGTCCAGATGCTCGCTCTCACAGGCGGGCTCGATGAGGCATGGCACAGCCAGGCGAGCCGGACATTGCGTGCGGAAAGGCAGGAGGACCTCCTCGACCTGCTTTCGCTTCTCCTTGTCCGCGAATGCGAACGTATTCTGGCTGGCGGTGTTCTTCACGACTACATTGGGTGCGAAGAAGCGCTGCCGGTTGTTCGTGGGCGCTTTCTCGCTGACCGCCAATGGCGCAAGCGATTTGGGCAGTTCAACGTACTGGAATGCCGGTTCGACGAGCATGAGTCTGACATTGACGAGAACCGATTGCTTGCCTTTACGCTCGGGGTTTCAAGAGCACTCGTCCGAAATCCGCTTCTCTATAGAAGGGTCCTTAGTCTCTATGAGCAGTTCGCATCGGTGTGCGAATGTGAGTATATCGATCCCAAAATTGTCCGAGGACGCCTCGTCTATCATCGCCTGAATGCGCATTACGCAGACGCTCACCGCTTGTGCTGGCTCATATTGGAGTCGATGGGCATCACGGACCTCCTGGCGAGCGGCTCCCTCAGGAGCAATGTTTTTCTGTTGGATATGAACCGTTGTTCGAGCGCTTCATGCAGAAGCTGCTCGAATTCAGCCTTGGACGTTCCTACCGCGTCGAATATCAAAAAAGGTCTCGTTCGATCCTCTGGGATGTAAATCGCCACAGAGCGTATGGAACGGTGATCCCCGATTTCAAGTTGACCGGACCGGAGGGCAGCCTCATTGTAGATTCGAAGTACAAGCTGGGCGACAAACTGGACCCGTCCGACATCTACCAGTGTTTTCTGTACGCGCAAGCTTTCGGAAACGTGTTGGTGGAACCCTCGCATGCCATGCTCATAGTCCCGTCGACCTCTGGTCTGGTTGAGCATTGGCCATTACAGGTGCGCAGCACGCAAGGCGCCCCTAAATCCGTGCTTCACAGGGTTGCGGTCCCCGTGGCGGCGGCAGCAGATGAGATGCAAGGGCAAAAGCCCGGTGCCGTCGCTGCATCGGTTACCAAACTCGTGGCGCAAGCTATTGCTTAGCTGTTGCCGCCCGGACTCGGCAGCGCCTGGAACCCGCGGTGAAGCTGGGGCCGGGAGCGGGAGCGATCTCAGGCTGCAAAGAGTTCGCAACGTGTCCAGGGTGGGAGCCTCTCCTAACTCATAGACGCTTTTGATCGCTGTCCGGAAAAACGGCGTTCTGGGAGCCTTGTTCCTGGGGGTCCAATCCAGTCAACTTGTCGCGGTAGGGACGATCATCGCTGATCGCCCCCCGCACAGATCCGTACGAGCGCGTTTACGCATACGGCTCTTCTGAAGGACAAATGGCGTGTGGGCAACCCACAGACAGCGGTTGGCTTCACGCACACCGTCCAAACGCTGGAACATGCATATCCCTGCTCAGAGTCAGGAGCATGTGCGCCTGAACGATGTTCGCCTCCAGCTGCACCCTTCCCTCCCCGGCCTCCGCAGGAAGTTGCCCTCCCTTGTTCGGTCGGTTCACAGGTACTACGGCGCAGTCCGACTTCTCCAGCGCGTGCGTGTCCGTCGTGCGGCTATGTGCCTTCACGGACCGGCCTTCGTCCATTACCGAAGGCGCGCTGGAGATCTCCCGGTTCTCGTGCATGTTGTTTCTCAGCGTGCGCGGGTTCTTAGACTACGCAGGACCGGACAGCCACTCGCGATAACGCAGCTGCCGTGTTGCCTTCCTCCTACTCGTCAGGGAGTCGGCATCCTGATCTGGCGTTTTTCGAAGCTCAATCACCCCGCCCACTGATGCCTCCGGCCTACGCTTCGAAACTCACCTCGCGATGGGTTCCGCAAGACTAGAGGTCAGGATGGAGTCGCTGTCTCCTTTCCTGCAGGGCTCTTTCATCCCCTACAACATGCCGGTTTATCCCGGCGCACGACGTGAAACGCCCAACCCGTGTTGTTGAAGAACTCCACCAGGTCGCGGCCACAAGGACGGAACCGCGACTTGTCTTTCAAGTGGATTTAGGTCCTGGTAACTATTGCGATTTGTCTACTTTGCTGGCTAGATCAAACTCCCCCCAAAGCGGCGCCGGCAAGGGTGTTGCTAAGGACCAAACCACAGTGATCGGTTTCTCCCCGGTCCTAAAGATACAAAGTTGACTGGCCCACAATAGAGGAACGACTCGCCTCTTCCGCCAGGGGTCTTCGCTTTTGCTCGTATGAATAGGTGGATAGTGACGCCCTGCTCATTGTGGTTTCGGATAGTCTGTCCGTCGCGGCCTTCTTGGGTTGTTCGGTTCTGGCTCTGCCACTCGAACTCGGCAGGCGACAGGAAGTGGTCTTTGTACTGGAACGCTTCGACGTGGCCTTTCTTGTCAAGCGTTACGAACAAGAAGATATGCTGCCCTTGACGTACAAACCCCTGCCCCCAAAAGCGCTCGGAATAAGGCAATCCATAGAGGGGTGCAATATCCGCACGGCGATACCGATGGTACGGAACAGCTCCCACCGCGTTGGCTCCCACAGGTCGGAGCGACCATCCGTCACGCTCAAGCTGCAGGGTTACCTGATGCCGCGTTCCTGGCTTTCCGGCGTCGCCGCCGAACCATTGCTGCAAAATCTGGAAGAACGTTCTCGTCGCTGCCCGCTTGTCGGACAACATTGATCGCAAGCTTCACGAAGTTGGCGTTCAGCGTCTCATCATTGACCCGAATATCAGTCCAGCCTTCGGGCAAGTCTGGGTAGCGGTGCGGTCGGGCAGGAATAGAATCGGCGTTCCGTTGGCGTGGCTTACCTTGAGGACGTATTGCCGGGCCTCGTTCTGCTGACTCGGACGCGAAAAGTACTCTGCTAGACGCCATTCCACGATCTCGCGGATGAGTTCCTGTGCTGATCCAACCAATGGACCAGCAATCGTCAGCCCGGAGCGGAAGACGTCGTTCTCGTACGAAAGAATCGGGTTCCGCCCGTTCCCTTTCCGCCGATCCACGCTCCAATAGGGTTGTTCCGTAACAGCTTCATTAGATCGTGATCATTGTCGATCGCCACGCCCAAATCCTCGGCGATTCGGGGGATCCCGGCGCCCAAGACTCGTGACCTCATCAGCAAGATCTGCGAGCGTGATCGCACCCGGAATTTGGCCGCGGTTCAATATGGCCAGCATCACGAGCATCTTGTAGCTCTTTGACATCTCCGTAGTCTCGAGGACCTCGAGGAAGGGACGAATGGCATCGTAGGCGCTCTGCTCCTCTGATGCCAGCCCGGATTGCGATCTGACGAACCCGAACCACGAGCCAAACGCACTCCTGAGTGCTCTTGGGTTATACCCCTCCCGGAAAAGTTCTACTGCGGTTGGTCGAACGCCCAGGGTCAGCAGAAAGTCTTCGTACCGCCGTTTCAGCGTGTCAGCCGCGGATTCGATCGGTCTCAAGAGTGACCGGAGGATGTCTTTCACCTCGAGATCGTAGGTCACTTCACAGCCTGGTGGCAGTTCGGCTGTGCCCGCTTCGATGCGCTCCAGAAGGTTCAAGACCTCTCGATCACCCGGCGACAGTCCAAAGAGCGCCTGCGGCTTCAATAGGAAAGCTCGGTGGTTCCCGATGTAGTCGATTACGGTCAGGCTTTTCTCGGCGTTGCTTCTTCGTAACCCGCGGCCGAACTGCTGCAACCAAACGACCCGTGACTCGGTTGGTCTGAGCATCATCACCGTGTCAAGCTCTGGTACGTCGACGCCTTCGTTGAACATGTCCACGACACACAGAACGGAGAGAGTACCGTCTTTCAGTTTCTCAAGCGACTCGGTCCGGGGCGCGCTCGTGGGCTCCGAATGTACTGCCTCTGCATTTACCCCGTTATCCCGCAGGAACTCCGCCATGAAGTCCGCGTGGCGAGTCGAGACACAGAAGGCGAGCGTGCGGTTGCCGCCGCGTTGCCGGTATTGCTCGAGGGCGTTCTGAGCACGGGCCTGGGTTGCGACAGCCTTAGTCAGCTCATTCTCGTCAAATTTTTTGTTTCTCCAGGGAATATTCCGGTAGTCCACCGTGTCCGGCACTCCGAAGTAGCGGAAAGGGCAAAGGAGTTCAGCACGGATGCCATCAGCAACGTCACATCGATAGACGAGATTGTTATCGCAGAGAGCAAGTAAATCCGCCCCATCGGTCCGCTCCGGCGTTGCGGTGAGCCCGAGCAGGAACTTTGGCCTGAAGTACTCGATCAGGCGCCGGTACGTCTTGGCCTCCGCATGGTGGAATTCGTCGACTACGATGTAGTCAAATTCGTCGCGAGCGAAGCGGCCGAGGTGCGCCTGTCGGCTTAACGTCTGTATGGACGCAAACAGAACGGTCGCGGCCGGCGCTTTCTCCTGCCCTGTGTACCGGCCGAGGGTGTCATGGGGACGAATTGCCCGGTAGGTTTTCAGTGCTTGGCCGAGAATCTCTTCACGGTGGGCCACGAATAGAATCCGCTTGAAGGAAACTGAGTCGAAGGCGCTGAGCCATGTTTTGCCCAAGCCGGTAGCGAGCACGACGAGGCCGGCGGGGCGTCCCTGGACACGAGTTTCCTCCAACAGCCGGAGGGCTTCCTGCTGAATTCGATGGGGCACCGGGACCACGAGCGGAGGCTCATCCGGGACCTCGTTCTGGAGAGGGGTCGCGTTGGTCGACGAGACCGATAGGCCTCAATCCAGTCGGGTGTGAGCGGAATCGAATTCGGGGCACGGAACAATGCTTCAAAAGCCTGGCGGATCTCTGTAAGCCCAGCCCGGTCCCTGGAATCGACGACGCGATAGTTCCACTCCACCCCGTTTGTTAGGGCGGTCTCGCTCAGATTGGAACTGCCGATAAACGCGGCTCCCGACCCGTCTCGATGATGGAAGACATAAGCCTTCGGATGAAACGAGCCCGAGAAAGCAAGTTCGGGCTCACTGCCGCCGGTCTCATACACGCGGCATTCCACGCGGCCGCTGAGGTCGAGGAGACATAGCAGGGCGTCGGGATCGGTGGCGCCAAGGTAGTCCCCGGTAAGCACCCTCAACATCCCATTTCGATCCAGAAGGTCCTGAAGATGGGGCTGGATCAGGTTCAGTCCGCTGCGCATCGTAAACGCAACTGCGATATCGGCAGAGGCAGATAGGGCGAGATGGTCTTTCAGGTGCGGTAATAGCGGGTGGTCGGTTCCGCCTGTCACTAGCGACCGCGTAACCGATAGCGGTGGTACTGAGGGCCTTGGCGAGCCACCACCCACGAGGTAATTTGCTTTCGAGGGAATGACGTGCCGGACACCACCTCGGGGATCTTCAACGTCGCCGTGCCTTCGCGGAATCACGTGCATGTGCAGGTGGAAGACGGTCTGGCCAGCCGCCTCACCGCTATTGATCCCGATGTTGTAACCATCCGCTCCGAAATTGGTCTCGATGGCGTGGCGTGCCACGTCGATGGCGCGAGTCAAGGCGATCCGCTCCTCGATGGTCGCCTCGAACCAGTTCCGAACGTGTCGGGTCGGGATAAGCAGGGCGTGTCCTGGGGTCACCGGGAAACCATCCCAGAGCCCAATCACAAGAGGATCTCGATAGAACACCCGGTCAGGCTCAGGCACGCAGAAAGGGCAGTTCTCCGGGATCAACGGCTCACTCCCTCTCTTGAGCGACGAACGATTTGCAACTGCCCAGGCAAGTTGAGTGCAACGCACTCGACGCAGCGCCAGTTCGCCATTGCGCGCTTTGCATAACGAACGGCATGACAAACAAGGCAACGATGTTCATAGAGCGGCTTTGGGACGTGCCGTGTCTGTCGCGGCCCACGCCGGCGTGTCGTGAGCGTCGAGCCGGGCGCAAATCCCGCTGCTTCGACGAGGGCACGCCATTCTGGTCCGTGAGGCGCAATCCCTTGGCCATGTAACAGCAAGGCAGCGGCATGCGCGACTTCGTGGCACATAATTTCTTCCTGCCTACTCCTGAGTGCGAAGAATCGTGGGCCCAACTCAATACATTGAAGGTCTTCCAGCCAGCGGGCGATCGTGGTCTTGAGACGGGGGTTTCGACTAAATGAAACATGGGCCAGGAGTCCAGGGACCCGCCATAAGCGGGACCAGCTTGCGACCGCCGCGGATAGGTTCTTAGAAAGATGCCTCATGTTTTCAAGATTCGATTGCCGAGAGTCAGACGGCATCCTCGGTGCCTAATGAGGTGGACTCCACCGGTTGAAGTATTTCATAGAGACGAGTTTGTGGCATGCACAGACGGGCATTAATGAACTCAGTTCAGTCTAGCCGATCACGAAACCGAGAGGCCGGAATCACGGCGTATACGAAAGCCACTCGGCCGTATGACGCCCTTTCCCTGGAAATGCGATTGAGTTGCGAGCACGGTCGTGTCAGAATTGGACTATAGGGTGAGCCATGAAAACCACTGAAACAGAGAGGGTCGATACCTGGGTGACTGAAGGGGTCGAGGAAACCGTTCGGGAGCGGCTGAAAACCATCGAGGAAGACAAGAAAACGGCGTCTCCCTGGCCCGACGTGAAGTGCCGCATTCTCCAGCGCCCGTAAGGTCCGCGCTTGGGCTGAGTTAGCGATTCATCCAGCCTGTTTCCCCCGGCCCGATGCCAGCGCACCACGCTCTCAGGTGTGACCAAGATCAGCGATCTCCTCCAGCCCGGCCAAACTCTTCCGAGAACGATCCAGAACAGCCGGTCGAGAGAACTTAGTCGAGGGCGAGGTCGCTGTGCGTGCAGAGTCAGCAGTTGTTGCCGAAGGGGCGATGTTTTCCCGGAGTAGTTCTTCTCGGTCGCGAAGACGGAGATCAAACCAATCAAATAACGGAAGCACCATTTGGCAGAACCAGTAATGTAGGTGCTCACCTGGCTGGGGGAGAGCGACTCCCCCAGCGCTTCGGTTACGGCAACGTCCGTCATCGCACACCTCCGTCACGGGCATGCTGGATGAACAGGCTGAGCGCCATGGCACGCAGGTCCTCGCTGCCAAAGCGAATCGACAGACCATGCGCCGAAGCATATTGCTCGGCTTCCAGCGCAGCGTCAATGCTCGCCGTCAGCGCGGCCCGCAATGCTCTTTCCGCAGTCCCTGCACTGGCGGGCATGCTGGCCGACTTGCCATTTCCGTTGCCGTTACCGTTGCCATTGGGTCTGACGCGCGCACCGTTGTCGCCGTTCACCGGCGAACCCTGCGCATCACTGTTCGCAGTCGCGCTCTGGGTCGCCGCTGCCGAACCTTCTGGCTGCACATCCCAGTCGACAAACCGCCGATTGCCTTCGCGACGTTCAGCCCGGCAGATCGCAAACGACTCGTTCTGCCGGATGCCAAGTTCTACCAGCTTGTCGCGTACAACCGGCGGCACGTACATGACTCGTCCGTCTGTCAGTGAGTACATCACCTGATCGCCGAAACGTCCTTGCACTTTCAATCCATCCGCATAGGCCAACGTGGCCGTCACCGGCACATTGGCTTCAAACACAACTCGTTCTTTCATAGTTCACCTCCTGAACATTTGCTTGTTAGTTGTCGGTTTGGTTGGGAACACACCTCCGGCTGTGCCATCGGCAGTCACCGGCGGCGATATAGGGTTGGAGATTGGGGAAACGGATCAGAGGCCCGAGGGGCTTGCCGAAGTCGATCCAGTCCACGTCGAAAAACTGGTAGGAAGGCGGGGATATAGTCTCGAACCAAGCTCAACACGCCCAGAGACTTCGAAGCCGCCCCGAAACGGATCCGAATGCCTACGGATAGGCATGGGAACGTCAAAAAATTTTGGCGATGGCCCTTCCAACCCGACCTTTCTCCGAATTGACATGGCGCGGAATTGCGGGAAGGACTAGTTCGCCATCGACATTACACAACACACTAATACTGGTACAACGTAATAGACTAGTGTCCACACAGCGTCATGCGCTAGTTGACTCTCACAACAGATTTGAACGAGTCGAAGGACCAACTGCCATGGCGAAACCGCTGGCCGCCAGCGCTACTTTCAACGCCTTGGGCGCGCACTCGTCGATCAGAACTTTCATCCCAGATGCGCCATCAGGCTGTCCCGCGCCTCTTCCAGCGCCGCAATCGCTGCCTCGCGCGTCACGCTCGGATACTGCTCCAGAAACTCGGCCAGACTCTCGCCGCCTTCCAGATAATCCGTCAACGCTTTGAACGGAACCCGCGTCCCACGAAACACCGGCTCGCCGCTGAGCACGGCGGGATTTTTCACGATCACGCTTGCCATGGAACTCCTCCCACCTGCCTGCTCTGCCTTGGTCAGATGAAGAACATACCGTAGCCGTCTCGGTCCTGTCGAGGCAATCCAATCCCAGCAATTTCAATTACGGCGCGCGGGTGGAAGAACGTCGGCAGGCATTTCGGCAGCTCGGGCATTTTGAACCGCCGGTTTGCGATACCCGGCTGCTCCCGGAACGGCGCCGTCCAAAGCTTGATCTCGCAAAGCAGCGTTATAAGGAGGTAAGTCAGCCGCTAAGTCACCTTCCCTCAGGACCTTATGAGCAGCCCATTCTAGCCGTTTCAGGGCGTATTCTGGGCTTATTCCAGGAGCCGAACCCTTCTCGGTCATACCGCGTTCACCGCTCCGTACGACGTGTCAGCACTTCTTGGAGATACTCCTGTACGCCCGCGAACACCGCGCCGATATCAGTTGGGAGCCTGCATTCTTCCGCCAGGGCTTGAAACGGGATCTGCCAATCCGCTGGCGGCGGAACCAAACCCCCCGGGCAAATCGTGTGTTCCTCTTCTCTCAAACGTCAGACGCAAGGCGTCCAGGATTCTCTGTTTATCCATGCCTCCTGATCTGATCAGGAGAGCCAGGTCCACCAAGTCCTTCACTCTGCTGTTCGCAGCGTTCCGCGGGAGCGTGTAGGCATGAATTTTTTCAGCGAACTGCTGCTCGCGAGCGATCATCCGGACGCGCGCCGATTCGATGCCAGCGAATCCCAGCCAGTCCCGGCAGATGATTGTTTCCAGCGGCTGCATAACCACGTCACCAATGCCAGCATCCAGGTGGAATCGGGCAAAGATCCGTTCGTCCATTCGAGCTTCGACAGGATAGCGAGCCCCGCCGTTCGGCGCGGCGGTCAAGTCGATGACAGGCGGTCCGATCGCGTACTCGAACCAGTCACCAAGAGGGATGTCAGCCACGCTCTGCAGCATCCCGCGTACAACCTGGTTCGTGTCACCACCCGCCGATGTTGCTGCCCCCCACTCGCTGCAATGCCAGGTCGATGTCCACCGTTGATCGAGCAGACTTGAAGCGCAGCTCCAGCGCATAACCACCCTTCAAAACCCAGGGCGCTGGTTCTTCCCGGAACAGCCTTGCCAGCAGACGGTCGAATGATACCTGTCGCCGGAGGCGGTTGAGATCGATCTGATCAGTAAGAGAGGCCCTCTTCAGGCGTTCTTCAAGAGCCCTTCGGAATGCTCCCGCCGTCGCATATGTCCTGGGTGACGGCATCATGCAGCTCGCCGCAGCACTTCCTCTACGATTTTGCGCGCAGGTCCGCTCATTTGCGTGTTCCGAATCTGTTGGCGAGTGATCAGACCACGGTCGACAGCCTGCCTTAGCGCCTGGCGGATGAAGTTCCGCTCGACCGTGCCAGCCTCGATCAGGTCAAGAATCGTCCGCAGAGGGCGAGTAAACTTGAAGCCCTGCGCCGTCTGTACGTCGCTCTCGGACAGGTCGGCATAATGAAGTACGAGGATGCCGGGAATATCGCTGTTGCGCCGGAAATCTGTCGGAACGGTCATGTGGAGCTTCGCCGGATTCAGGTCTGACAGATCGTAGAGGCTGAGCGCCGTGTGGTGGCTGTACGCACCCTCGACTTCCTCGTTCCGGTTCCGGGACCACAGTGCCCAAAGGACTAGGTCGGGCCGATCAGCCGCCGGAAACAGAGCGAGCCGGTAGATACCCCGGTGCTCGCGGATCCAGTTCCCGACCTGCACATGATAGGGGTGCGTGTTTTCGGCGAATCCGGCCGCCTTAGCCTGCTTGGTGGTGAAGAAACCTTGCTGCTGCTCAGCAAACTCGAAGAGCTGCCGCGAGGCTTCACGGTGAGACTGGGCCATAACACAATACTACAACTTTCTTGACGCTAAATCAACCGCAGGTGATTGGGAAGCCTACGGCCGCACTGCAATTCCGGCAAGGTTATGGTTTGAGAGCCCCCGCCGGCGACGGCGGCCTTCCACGCTAAATCAACGACTTGAAGGAGATCATGCGGCAAGGTTATGGTTTAGGTCCGGCAAAGCTATGCTTTAAACCACAATATGGTCGGGCACTGAATGCCGAGATCGGCATAAGGCACAATCTCGTTGTAATCGGTGAAGGCCGCGCGGCAGATTGCACACTTCCCTTCCTGCTCTGCGATCTTTCGGTTGAGCAGCTTTCGCATCTCTGCTGACGAGCGGAGTTCGGGATACCCCCCTCGGGTGATGCGGATCTTCGATGCGCTGAACCCCAAGGCGAAATCTGCGTTCTTTCCGTGCCTGCTCGCGACCGCAGCAGAAGAGCGACCTATGTATCCAAATCGATCACGTCATCGCTCGGCAACATGGTGGCCCTCGCTTGCATCCACTGCAATCGCTCCAAAGGGCCCAACATTGCGGGGCTCGATCCAGATACCGGCGAGATTGTTCGCCTCTTCCATCCGCGAACAGATAACTGGACGGAACATTTCGTATGGGACGGCCCTGAGCTCAAGGCGCCGACACAGATCGGTCGTGTGACGATTGCTGTGCTGATGATCAATGATCCAGAACTGATTGCATTGCGGAAGGCTCTCCAAGAGGAGGGCGTGTTCGGCAAATGAAAACGTGCATTCCAGTTCGCCCTTGGGGACGGATTCAACGTCCCAAGCGCACAAGAGCTCCGTGGACCGATGCGGAAGTAACACTTGGCAGGTCAGGTCAGATGGGTGGTCGCCTGGCTGGGGGAAGAGCGACTCCCCCAGCGCCTCGGTTACGGCAACTCCGGTCATCGCACACCTCCATCGCGGGCGGGGACGATGGGGAACCATCGGACTTTTCGTAAACGCCGCTCCTAGCGAATCCTCGCGCGATTTCCGGGCGCTCTAAACTACCAAACACGCTCGACGCCATAAAGCTCGAAGATTGGGTCAGCGGAAACGAGTGGGATATTGAGGTGCTTCGCCTGTACGACTAGCAGACGGTCGAACGGGTCTTTGTGATGCGGCGGCAGCCCTTCGACGTCTGCCAATTCATTGAATTCGAGCGGCAGCGCCCGTAAATCCAGTTCGCGAATCATTCTGAGCACGAATTGTTTCGCGTCCGTGGGTTGTCCGTCGGCGGAGCGGAGCACCAGCTTTCCCGAACCACTCTTGATTGCCATCTCCCAAACGCTGACGTAGCTGTAGAAGTTTCCCGGCTCGCGTATCACTCCCGCTGCTCGCTCGCTGAGCCGAGCCTTATCGAAGGCGTACCACAGCAGGGCACAAGTATCGATGAGCATGCTCAGACGTAATCCTCGAAGCCTTCGGGAATAGCGTCGAAATCGTCAGCCATCTCCATCGTCCAGCCTTCTGCTTGCAAAAAACCGGGCGGCGGCGCGGCAGCTTTCACGTGCGGCGGCGTCACCACCGCGACCGTCTCGCCGTGCTTTGTGATTTCGACCTCTTCACCCTGCTCGACTGCGTCGAGGACGTCCGCAAGATGCTCGCGAGCTTCGGAAACGGTGTAGGTCTTCATGGAAAGTATTGTACAAAGTTTTTGTACAAAATACTAGCGACTAGCCATAATAGTCACTTATCGAGCCCACTTGATGCCCGGCTCGCGACCCGCGACGACTGGCGAAACCACTGTTTCCGTGATTCACCACCGCAGTCCGAAAAATAGCTATTTTCTAATTTTCGGCAGTATTACACCGTTAGCAATCATGCGAAAGAAGGGAGGGGAACTTATGGAAACAGCAGAGAACAGCCCAGAAAAGACAACTGCTCACCAATGCGTAACTTCTTAGCGGACGCACGCACCAAACGAGCCGTAGCGACTATTGCAGCACTTACCAAAGTCATTTTCGCACTCACTTTAGAAAGTAAAGTCTTGTCGACTTAACCCTTTTCGCGCCGGGGGACCTCTGAACGAGGATTTCCGGCGCTTCCCTTTCCTTGCTTCGATTACTCGCGTTGAATCGTTCATTCTAACTAACGGCTGCCGAGTTCAACCAGTTTGTCCCGGACAATCGGCGGCACGTACTCCACCTGATCACCGAAGCGTCCTTCAACCTTGATTCCATCGGCTTACGCTAACCCGACCGTGATCGCCACGTTGGCGTCAAACACCACATTTCATAGGATCTCCTCTTTTCGTGAATCTCGTTCTTTGTGAATGCACTCGGACTGCTCGATCAGTGACCAACCGTGCAACCGTCAGAGAGCTCGGAAAATCTGGAGGGTGGAGAACTGGACAGACGGCTGCTTCTTCCAATAGCTTGGTCTCGCAAAGCAGTGATATCCGGAGGTAAGTCAGCCGCTAAGACGTCTTCCCTCAGGATCTTACGAGCAGCCGATTCTAGCCGTTTCAGGGCGCATTCTGGGCTTATTCCAGGAACAACGTTGATCGGAAAAGCCGCTTGTCACTTTGAGGGATTGATTATGTCGACCATGGGAATCGGCTGAAGGTTCTGCTGTGTCCAGATGAATACAGGGCAATCCTTACCATGATGTACGAGACTCCTTGCGACCGTGAAGCAGAGCAATAGGTTTTTCAGGCGAATCCTCTGCGCGAGTAGCGGTACCATATCGGCGGAAGCGCAAAGATAAAAAAGGATATTAACGGAGCTCTCGCCGCTTAGGGCATTGCTAATTTCGGCGTACCTGTCTTCGGCCTTGAGCGTGCGCTCATACTCCACCGCTATCGTCAGAGAATTATCGCCAGTATCTGAACGATCCACCGAGAATACCGCGTCATAATCCTTTGCATATTTCTGGGCCGCCAGGTTGACGGCCCGGACTTGGAGATCCGTTCTCCACCAATTGACCCTGAACTGCTGCTCGAATGTTCGCCGGATGTCGTTCAGCAACAGGGCGTGCGGGATTTCGTCTCGTTTACTGAGGACCCTCGCTTTAGACGTGAGGCTTAAGAGACATTCTTGCCTGTTCTCTAATTCCCTCAGCCCTTGCCTCGTTATCGTGTAGATCCGGTACTTCCCAATTTGCAGCGTGACCGTCTGTACCAAGCCGCACTCTACTAGGCGACCGATGCGCCAGTAGAACGATCCAAGACTGTTTGCAATGTCGGATGCCTTTGCAAACTCAAACAATTGGTTGCTGGTAATGAAGCGGCAGTCTCGTACCCTTTTAAGCAGTGCAATATCTTTGGTGGGCTCCAAGATGACTTTGTGAGGGCAGCGCTGTCTTCCAACTGGTTTCGTCGTTAAGTTGGGCGCCCTCATTTCCAAGCCTTTCGAGTTCCTGTCACGACCAGAGGAATGGATCACGCATCTTTCGGGACATCGCTCACTAGAGCCTTTTTTAGTTCGTCCACCGAATACTGCTTCTCTGCAGCGAGAGCTTGTGCCTCTTGTGCTGCCCGCTGCCAATGGTCTCGTTCGCTTCTTAGCTGCGCGTTCTCAGTTCCCAGCCGTGCATTCTCTCCGCTCTTACTCGCGAGTTGCCCCACCTTCTCGTCGTGTTCATTACGCAGTTTGGCGACTCTCCTCTGCAACAGGTTGGCTTCTGCGCTAACCTGTTTCAGCTCTCTACGGATTTGCCGGTACCGCCATAATGCCCATGCGATGGCCATTACAGCTATCGTCATCCCAGCCGCCATCGCTAGTCGTTCGCGTACCGTGAAGATGTTCTCCATGGATTCAGCGTCGGGCCCCTGCTGCACCGCCGCGGTCGTCGCTGGCTCCCTGTTGATGGCTCTCCGGATCGGCTTGGCTGGCAACGCGCTGCACGTCCCCAGCATGACGACGAGCAGCACAGCCACCCGCGGCCCCCGATTCCATCTTTTGCTGCCGAAAGTGCGCGACCATGGGATCTCAAGCGCTCTCTCGCAGCGCACGCTGTCTTCCAATTCGAAGCATCGGCCCTTCGTGATGGTAGCCGTAACCTTGCCTAAGCCACCTTCTCGGCTCGCGACCGAGCTTTTCCGGTACGAGTCAGAGTTGTTTCGTCCCATGACGCTCCCTTTTGCGCACTGTTGTGTTCGCGACTGATCGCCACCCGTTGCGCGATCCATGCCTCCACCTCGGATTCAAGCCAGCCGACCGCCCGTGCACCGATGGGGATCGGCGCGGGAAATTCTCCCTTCGAAATCCGATCGTAAATTCCACTTCGTGAGAGCCCGGTGCAATCTTTGACACGGGGCAGTCGCAGTATTTTGTCGTGCATTGCCGCACCTCCGGCGTCAATGCTGCACGAAGGCCCGCCGAAGAGTCTAGGACTGACGGGACAGTATGTAGGACGGCGTGGGATAACGGGCGGAAAGCTGATGAGACAGTGCAGCGATCAGGCTGCTGGTCAGAGAGCGTTTATGTCAATGTCGTTCTGTTCCATGTAGGCGAGAACACTGGAAATCATGATAAGAGTACGCGAGTTCTTGGCAGCGCCTGGTCGCCTCTTCCGTTTCTCCAGCACCCCACATTCGATAAGGCGATACACACTGGAACGTCCCAGGTTTATTGCGTATTGAACCTCCTCAATCAGCATGCCGCTATACTCCGATGGATTGTTGAGCTTTTTCTTCACTGCGTCTGCGACGGTCTTGCGCGCCGTGTGCGTGTGCGTGTCCGCGTCGGTGGAGCGGTCCGTGTTTGGCGGTTCGCCAGGTACCGGGGCAGAGTCTTCAGCCGAAAGCAGTTCTGGACGGAGGTCGCTGTCCGGCTTCATTCCCAGGCGATCAAGGGCTTGATTGATAAATGCGACGTACTCCCCGTCGCCGCCGATTTCCTGTGCCAGCTCCGAGGAGTCTCGATCGGCCTGATCCGCCCTCTCTTGCAGAGAAGACGCAAAGTTCTGACGAAGAGTTCTCCTCTCCTCCAAGGCCAGCTTTTCTTCGCCCGCGGTACCACCTATTTTCGCTTCGATGGCCGCGAGCTCGTGCCGGGTCGACTTCAGGCTCGTGAGGCACTCCCTGCGTCTCCGCTCGTGGTGTAAAACCGCCTCCAATTTTATGAAATAATCCTGAAGGTCTTCGACTACAGCCTTCTGCGGGGGATCCGCATCGCGGTCGTACTTGAGCCAACTTAGCCTCTTCTCCCACAACCCCATTTCCCTCAAGCGCGCGTTCAGCTCGAAGTCTGAGAGTTCTTTCCTGGAGGTTCGAGATTTGCCCTGGTTCGCTGACATGGCTACGGGGATGCCTTTACTCGTTGCAAACGTGCGCACACTGTACTCGCGCATGCGGACTTATTCAACTGCAGACGTTGCGAGGTTTATCAATGCGAGCAAGGGCACCTGCGCGCCGGCCACAATCCGGCACAGTCGGTGCCTAAAAGGCACAACTCGCGTCCGGAGTGCTGCGAGAGCCTGCCACGCGCGATCGATTGTCCCTGTGCACTCGTTGATTTTCTAGACCAGCCAAGCCGCTTATCCTCCTGCACGCCGGCATTAGTGCGGTTTTCTTCGTCCGCTCGCGTCTTTCGTTGACAACCTCAAGTGTTTCCCATCTTGGAATTGCAGCCCAGGCAGAGCCCTATCCTCGGTCGCAAGACTCTCTACATAGTCCGCCCAGAACTGCAGCATCTCTCTGCGCTGGTTAGAGTATTCCGCCCTGTTGTAGACACCCCGCACTCCGCCAATCGTATGATTTAACGACTTCTCTACGACGTCGGAGGAGAAACCCTTCTCGTGCAGCAGAGTCGAGCCTGTGCGTCGCAAATCATGAATTGTGAACGGATCCATCGGGAATGCCATGCTGACCAGCGCCTGGTTCATCGCATTGCGCGCGAATGGTTTTGCGGGGCTGATGCGGCCCGGCAATACCCACTCAGACTCACCCGCCAATGGCATCAGTTCGCGAAACAAATCAGCCGCCTGCGTTGAGAGATAGACAATGTGCGGCTTGCCCGTTTTCGAGTTCTCCGCCGGAACTTGCCATTCGCGGCTCTCCAGGTCCACATCAACCCACTTGGCAAACAACAGCTCGGACTTGCGCACCAGCGTAAGCAGGATCAGGTGCAGCGCCAGCTTGAATTGGCGCCTGATGTTCGACCGATAGAGGGAGCGCAAGTACACCCGGATTTCATCGGGCGACAACGTGCGGGTTCTGGACCTGGCTTTCGTGATAAATCGCATCGGCAATGCCAGCGCGGGATTCACTTGTGCCGCTCCACGCACTATCGCGTAATCGAACAACCTCTTGATGAGATTGCGTATGGCGGCTGCCGCGGCTTCCCGCCCGTTGTCTCGCTTGCGGAAAACCAGTGTTTGCACATCTGCGGCAGTCACGTCCTTGAGTGCTTTGTTGCCAAACGCTGGGAAGATCTCTTTGTCCAGGTAGCGACGGACGCCACGTGGGTCCTTCAAAGACCTGACTACCACGTCTGTGTAATAGCGCTCCGCAAACTCGCGCACGCTGCTGTTAGTCCCAAGCGCCAGCTTTGCAAGCTGCTTCTCCCGCGCTGGGGATTGGCCTCGCGCCACCTGCCCGGCCATCTCGTCGCGCTTCTTCCTCGCATCCTTAAGACTCACGTCTGGGTATTGCCCCAGAGCTACCTTCTCGAGCTTGCCGTGGAGGCGGTAGCGGTAGCGCCAAGCCACGGCTCCGCTGGGAAGGACTTCCACGCTTAGGCCGCGTCCGTCCGTGACCTGGTAACGCTTCGCCTTGGGCTTCAGGGCCTTGATTCTCATATCCGTGAGTGCCATACTGCCCCCAAAACTGTGTCCACCGGCGCCAAATTTTGGTTATATTGCTCAGGTGGACACACCGGTGGACACATAATACATCGGGCTTTGTGTGTCCACCACGGGATAGTATAGGATCATAATCGTATGATTACAATATGAGTTAAATTGATTATTACATTCCATGGGACGCTACTGGGTGTGATGTTATTTTCCGATGCAGAATGAGCTGAAAATCAGGTTGAGGATGTCGTCGGCGGTGGTGGCGCCAGTTATTTCGTCGAGCGGACGCAGGGCGCTGTAGAGGTCCAGTAGCAGCATTTCGTGCGGAGTCTTAAGTGGCACCGCTGCCGCTGCTTTGTCCAGAGCCGCGATGGAGTCTTGCACCAGCTTCTGGTGGCGGACGTTAGTGAGGAAGCCGCTCTCCGGCTGCGCTACACCATCACCTCCCGCGAGGCGCAGGATTTTCGCACGCAATTGTTCGACGCCTTGTCCGGTCAGCGCCGAGGTCATCACCGTGGACAGACCACCGTCGGGCATGAGCGGCGCGGTGGCGATGGCGTCGATCTTGTTTTGCACGACGACGGCCAAGCGTCGCGTGACCAGCGAGATCAGTTCGGTGTCGCGGCGACGGGCGGCTTCATCGTGGGCAGGATGCGAGGCATCCAGCACGACCAAAACGATGTCGGCGTCGGCAAGAGCCTCGAGCGATTTGCGAACGCCGATGCTTTCGGCTTCGTCGAGGGAATCGCGAATGCCAGCGGTATCCACCAAACGCACAGGAATTCCACCGATGGAAACGGTCTCGCTCACAAGATCACGGGTGGTGCCGGGAGTCGCGGTCACGATGGCACGCTCGTGCTCGACCAGACGATTGAAGATGCTCGACTTGCCCACGTTAGGGCGGCCGACAATGGCAAGCGTCAGTCCTTGGTGCACGACCTTTCCATAGGTGAAACTGGCGAGCAGTTGCTCGAGCGGCGCGTGAACTTCGGCGACGCGATCCAGTATCTGCTCGTCGGGAATAACGGAGATATCGTCTTCCGCGAAGTCGATGCCGGCTTCCATGGTGGCGATAAGATCGATCAGCTTCTGCTTGATGGGTTGCAGCCGTTTCGACAACGCGCCTTCGAGCTGCCGGGCCGCGACCTGCGCCTGGTACAGGGTTTGCGAATCGATGAGGTCGCGAACGGCTTCGGCCTGCGTCAGGTCGATGCGTCCGTTGAGGAAGGCACGCATGGTGAACTCGCCGGGCTCGGCGAGGCGCGCGCCGCGAGCGAGAGCCATCTCGACAACGTGGCGGAGCACGACCGGCGAGCCGTGGCAGGAGATTTCGACGACGTCGTCGGTTGTGTAGGAATGTGGCTTGGCGAAATACGTAACGACAACTTCGTCGATGCGGTCGCTTGTGGCGGGATCGATTAGTTCGGCGAAGTGCACGCGACCTGCCCGCAGTTCGTGCGGCAAACGCAACATGGGAGTCGCGATGGTCGTCGCTTCAGCACCGGCAAGGCGCACCACGCCGATGCCGCCGCGACCGGGAGGCGTGGCGATGGCGACGATGGTGTCATCGAGGTGCATGAAGCATGATTATTCACCACGGAGGCGCGGAGGTCACGGAGAAGAACAACGTCTTGTTCAGGATTCGCCCGAAGACCGTCGCAATCATAGGGGTCCTTCGACTCCGCTCCCTACGGTCGCTGCGCTCAGGATGACAACGAAAAAGGCTTATCTCCGCCGCGGCGATGGCGAGGGTGCGGGCGCTTTGCCCTGGTAGTCCTTGGGATAGACGACCACGTAGCGTTGCAGCGATTCGCCGGCGCTTTCGGTGCGCAGGTCTTCGAAGTCGCGCAGGGCGAGGTGCACCAACCGACGTTCGCGCGACGACATCGGCGCGAACGCGTAGGGCATGCCGCTTGTGCGGACGCGGTCGGCGGCAACGTTGGCCGAAAGCCGCAACTCCTGCTGGCGGGCCGAGCGAAAGTTCTCACAATCGAAGACCACCTGGTCGTGCTCGTCGGGAGCAAGCCGCAGCATTTCGAGCGAGACGTGCTCGAAGGCGCGCAACAGTTCGCCGCCGCGTTCCTTCACCAACGGGCTATCGGCGCCCGAGAGGTCCACTTTGATGACCGGCTTGTCGAAATCGAGGTCACTCGACGGCGGATCGACCATGATCTTGTAGCGCAGGCGGAAGTCGCCGGTGGCAATGATTCCGTTGAGCAGTTCGCTGATCTTCTTGGCGGCGGCAATCTTGTCGGTTATCGGCATGGAAACGTGTCGGTGCCCCTACTTTGCGGCCTTGCGGGCGCGTTTTTCGGCCTCGGCGCGCATTTCCTTGCCCAGACCGGTGTGGTTCATTACGTATTGCTGCACGATGGCGATGAGGTTGCCGAACACCCAGTACAGGCTAAGTCCCGAGGCCAGCGACCAGCTGAAAAACCCCAGCATCAGCGGCATCATGATGGTCATCATGCGTTGCTGCGCCGGATCCATGCCGGCACTGGGCGTCATCTTCTGAACCGCCAGGGTGGTGAGTACGATCAGCACCGGCAGAATGAAAAGTTTATCGGGCGACGACAGGTCGTGCAGCCATAGAAACGGCGCCTGGCGCAGTTCGATGGCAATGCCGAGCATGGAGTAGAAGGCGAACAGGAACGGCATCTGGATGACCAGCGGCAGGCAACCGCCGGCGGGGTTCGCGCCGTGTTCCTTGTACAACCCGGAGATCTCGGCGTTCATGTCGGCTCGCCGCGGATCACGCAGCGGGTACTTCTTGTACCTCTCTTGGATGGCCTTCATCTGCGGCTGGAGCTTCTGCATCTTCAGCGCCGATTTCATGCTGGTGATGCGCAGTGGCAGCAGCGCCAGGTTGATGATGACGGTCAGGATGATGATCGACACGCCCCAGTTGGACGCGATGTGGTCGTGCGTCCAAAGCAGCCAGAGGAACAGCGGACGAGCGATGAGGCTGAAAAATCCGAAATCTACGACGTGGGTGAGATCCGGGCCGTCGGGCTGGCCGTTCAGCGTGTTGCTGTGAACGGTGTTCAGAACATCCAGCGCCTTCGGGCCTACGAACAAGCGCTCGCGAGTGGCGCCGTCAACGTCGCCAACTGCCGCACCCAGCACATCCACTTTGACGAGGTTGTTGGGATCGGGCTTGGCCGGATCCTTCGGGACCTGAATCTGATCGTGGAACGTGACCATCCCGGCCTGAGTGGGAGTGTCCGGCAAAAAGATGGCGGCGAAGTATTGGTCCTGCGCGCCGGCCCACATCAACGGGCCGGCTAAGGTGGCACCGCCGCTGATCTTTTTCGCAGCCAGACGTTCCACTTTATCGCCAGCGTAGTAATCGACGCGCGCGGACGCGAATGACGGCCCGGTACCTTGATCGCCGAATCCAGCGGGCCATGCCGGATATGCCCGAACTGGCTGACCATTCAGTGTCACCACGGTTTCGAGCGAGATGACGTAGGTGCGATCGAAGCGAAAGGTCTTGTGAACCGTGACCGCGCCGTCGGAGTACGCGAAGCCCAACTCGCCCGGCACGGTGAGGCTATTGGCCGCTTTCCCAGCGGTTGGGATGTACAACGCCGAATTAATCCTGGTGCGGAGCGCTTCGTCGTAGGTGTACAGGCTCAGGGGAAGTCCGAGGCTGGAGGAGGCCGGATTCACCAGGTCGAGCGGGTGGCCTTTTTCGTCCTTGTACTTCTTGAGGATCCACGATTTCGCCTGCGCGCCGCGATTGGTGAAGACGATGCGGTAGAGGTCGTTCTCGACCACCGTCTCGGCTTCTTCACTCGCCGCTTGTGCCCGGACCGCCGGAGCGGACGACGACTTGGCGGTATCTGCTGCGGCCATTGCAGGCGCTTGTGTCTCGGGAGCCTTGGCAGTTTTTGCCGGCTGCGTCGGTGGCGGGGTATTCGGCTTGTTCTTGAAGAAGACGAATTGCGCGATGAGGATCAGCGCGAAGGCTGCCATCATCACGAGCAGCATATTGCTCTGGCCGCCGGGCTCTTGTTGGGGATTCTTATACTCGGGCAAATTAACGTTCCATTCAGTAAAGGCGGCTTATGGATTCCGGGGCAGCGCCCATCGGGGCAGACTCAAAACTATCGCAACACGACTTTGAACGGTTATTTGCCGAAGGTACGGGGTCATAACCGGACCGCGCCAGCGGATGACAGCGCAACAGGCGCGTCAGCGCAAGCCACGAACCGCGTAACGCTCCATGGAGTTCGACGGCTTCCAGCGCATATTCGGAACAGGTAGGCACGAAGCGACAGGCGTGCGGCAGCATCGGCGAAATCCACCGCTTGTAGCCGCGTAATCCAGCCTGCATTACCGCTTTCATTTCTCTTCCACCTGCACCTGATTCGCCGGCTTCGCTTCGCGGGCGCGTTGCACGGCCAACTGTAAACCGCGGGCCACTTCTCTCGCTACTTCGGCAAACGGCAAATCCATCACCGATTTGCGGGGGTGAAACACCACGTCCACCGGAGCATCCACTTCCGGCCACGAAGTCCGTACGGCTTCCCGCATGCGGCGCTTAATGCGGTTGCGCTCGACGCTACCGCCCAGGACCTTTCCCACGGTGAATCCTACACGCAGCGAAGGACTGCTTTCCGTCGCTGGTTCTTGCGCGCGCCGAAGGAAAAACACGGTCATGTTACCGGTAAACTGGCGGCGACCCAGTTTGTACACACGCTGAAAGTCTGCGTGCCGCAACAGGCGCTTCGACTTCGCAAATACCCGATTGGGACTGGTCACGGCCGGCATCCGTCAAGCGTTACCAAGCCGCTGATTACCCTCAAATCGAAATCCGGAAGAGGCTTTTCGCTGGCCTGACTGCTTTGGCTGAACTGGTGACTGTGCGTACACGGACGAACGGCGCCGCTATTCGCGGAAACCGGCCTTCACGGCGACGCGCTTGCGCCCTTTGGCGCGGCGGCGCGAAATCACCGCACGTCCGCTCTTGGTCTTCATACGGGAACGAAATCCGTGCGTCTTTGAGCGGCGACGACGGTTGGGTTGGAATGTGCGCTTCGGCATGCGAAACTACTGCTCCTCACTGGTCAAAAGTTAACAGGGACAAACTCAAAGTATACCGTCTGGCTTGCCTTACCCGCAAGCAGCGCGGATTGCATCGATTTGCGTCGTAACATTTCTCCGCCAAACGACCTTACAATCTCGCCCGTCACGCAGAAATTTTGCGCCTGCGTCGATTTGCACCACGAGTGTTGCAGCAAAATAATTTTTTCGCCAGTAACATTCACGAAATCAATCACTCGCGAAGACTGCTGCCCGCGCACGGTGCAACGTCATCTTGTGCATATGTTTTTTCGTGCTAGGATGCCATGCAGCCACAGAGAAAACATTTCACGCACTCTCTCATGAAATGCAGGTTCTTGCCGTGGCCTCTTCGGTTACGGATCTTAACTATCTCCTGAATCGTGTGGTGGATTGTGGCTTTGCTGGCACTTGTCCCCCCTGAATACTAGTGGTTCCGATTCGAGGCATCGACTGCCTCCAGGTTATTTTGCTATGTCTTATTTTGGATCGACCTCTCCCAATCCGTGGGTCCTCGTACTCGATGCGCTGGAAAAGAAAGTCAACCGGCACTCCTACGAAACCTGGCTCAAACCTACACGCTTCAGCCATTCGGCGGGACCGACATTGTTTGTGAAGGTCCCGAACCCTGACTTCTGCCACATCGGCGAGAAGTACGGCGACCTGATTAGCGAGGCCATCGAGAACCTCGGCCTTGAATATCAGGATGTCGAGTTTGTTACCGATGTCGAGCAGCGCGCCGCCAAGCCCGAGCGCGGTGGCGAGGCACGAAATAGCGAGGCGTTCGCCGAGCCGGCGGGATCGAATGAGAGTAGCGCCGCTGCTGCGGGGCGGCAGCAGCGCTTCGACTGGGACGGCGCGTCGCAGTTGAATCCCAAGTACACGTTTGACGGATTCGTGATCGGCTCGGGAAACCAGTTCGCTCATGCAGCGTCGCGCGCTGTGGCAGAGCGACCCTCCAAGGCCTACAACCCGCTCTTCCTGTACGGCGGCGTTGGCATGGGCAAGACCCACCTGATGCAGGCCATCGGACACGAGATCAAGAAGCGCGAGCCGCAGATGGCCATCTGCTACATGTCGGGCGAGAAGTTCACCAACGAAATGATCAACGCGTTGCGGAATAATAAGATGACCAGCTTCCGCGACAAGTATCGCAACATGGATGTGTTGCTGGTGGACGACATTCAGTTCCTGGTAAGCAAAGAGCGGACGCAGGAGGAGTTCTTCCACACCTTCAACGCGCTGCATGAGTCGATGCGCCAGATCGTCATCGCCAGCGACCGTCCGCCGAAAGAACTGGCCGAGATCGAGGACCGCCTGCGCAGCCGCTTCGAGTGGGGACTGATCGCCGACATCCAGCCGCCCGACCTTGAAACCAAGGTGGCCATCCTGCAGAAAAAGGCCGAGTCCATACCCGTGATGCTCCCTACCGACGTCGCACTCTACATGGCGTCGAACATCCGCAGCAACGTGCGCGAGTTGGAAGGCGCGCTGATCCGGCTCGCGGCTTATGTGTCTCTCACTGGCGGCGACCTGAGCCTGCTCACCGCGCAGGAGGTGCTGAAGAACCTCATCGACTCGCAGATCCGGAAGGTAACCATAGAGTCGATCCAGCGCGCGGTGTCTGACCAGTTCGGGCTGCGTCCGGCGGAAATCAAGGCCAAGAACAATTCGCACTCCATCGTCTATCCGCGCCAGATCGCGATGTACCTGGCGAAGCAATTGACGGAAGCGTCACTGCCGGAAATCGGCCGCCAGTTCGGCGGTAAGCACCACACCACGGTGCTGCACTCGGTGGAGAAGATCACCGAGTTACGCAAAACCGACAAGGATTTAAACAGACTGCTGAACAAACTCACCGAGATTTTGGGTGGATAAACCATGCCCTTGGCGCGGTTTTTCACTTTTGGAAGCCGTTTTCCTTGACCGAGGCTGTGGATGGATTGTGAATGGCGTGCAAGAGGCGGAACAAATTTTCTTGGGGTCCCGGTTCAGCACAGGCAGCAGCAGAATCGGGCCGGCAGTTTTAGTGGCAAGGAGTTTGGTCTGAAGCGCTTTCAGGCGACGGTTTTGCCGCGCTTTTCCACTTTTCCAGTGTGTCTACTGTTACTACTGTTTTATAAGATTCTTATTTGATATAAGGAAATGCAGAAGTCGCGGGTTCTCGCACCATCCTGTCATGCGCCACCATGAAGGTCACGGCGCCAGGACGCGACTCCAAGGTGGAACTTATGGCTGCGGAAGCAACCGGAGCAATTCAGGGAACTGCGATGGAAATCAGTGTCAGCAAGTTTGAATTGCTCAAGGAACTGACTGCCACGCAGGGAGTGGTCGAACGCAAGACGACGATTCCCATCCTGTCCAATTTTTTATTTGAAGCCGCCAACGACCGGCTGACCATTACTGCCACCGATCTCGACCTGAGCCTGCGGACCTCATGCGCAGCCAAGGTGAAACGCGAAGGCGCATGCACGATTCCCGCCCGCAAACTGTATGACTACGTGAAGCTACTGCCCGACGGCGATATCTCCATCAAGTTGCTGGAAAACCATTGGGTCAACATTCGCTCCGGGCGCTCGAATACGAAGATGGTCGGCATGGCACGGGCGAATTTCCCTGGACTGCCAGTTTTCCCAGCGACAGGAAGCGTGAAGATTCCCGCACAGACCCTGCGCAGCATGATCGGCCGCACGATCTTTGCGATTTCCAATGAAGAGTCCCGCTACACGCTGAATGGCGGGCTCATGGTGCTGAAGCCGGAGTCCATCACGATGGTCGCAACAGACGGCCATCGTCTGGCACACATCGAAAAAACCGGCGAGACATTTTGACGTAGCGGGCGAGAACAAAACACTGGTCCCAAAGAAAGCCATGAGTGAGCTGTACTCGCTGCTGCAAAACAGCGACGTCGAGCAGGTCGAGTTTGCCAAGGACGATTCGACGCTGTTCTTCCGCATCGGCGAGCGCCTGCTGACCTCGCGCCAGTTGACCGGCCAGTTCCCCAACTACGAAGCCGTGCTGCCACGCGAGACCACCAAGTCAGTTGTCGTTCAAGGCAACGATCTCAACACGGCGATCCAGCGCGTGGCCCAGTTTGCTGACGAGCGCTCGCGGGCCATCCGCATGAAGCTCGACAAGAACGAGTTGAAGATTTCCTCGTCGTCCACCGAAGCCGGCGAGTCGGAAGACTCGATAGAGACCGCCTACACCGCCGATCCCATGACCATCGGTTTCAATTCCGAGTACCTGATCGACTTCCTGAAGGCGCAAAGCGCTGGGGAGGTTCGGTTGGAGTTCAAAGACGCCCAGTCGGCCGGCCAGATGCGCCCCGAAGACGGCAGCGACGACGGATTCAAGTACCGGTATGTTGTGATGCCGATGCGGATCTGAACGGCCGACACCTCTTAGCAAAGAGAAATGCCGCAACTTCTCCTGATGAGAGTCGAGCCTCGCCTTCTGCGGCCAAACAGGGCAACTTCCGGGTTGGGCGTTACACGTCGTGCGCCGGGATAAACCGGCATGTTGTAGGGGATGAAAGAGCCCTGCAGGAAAGGAGACAGCGACTCCATCCTGACCTCTAGTCTTGCGGAACCCATCGCGAGGTGAGTTTCGAAGCGTAGGCCGGAGGCATCAGTGGGCGGGGTGATTGAGCTTCGAAAAACGCCAGATCAGGATGCCGACTCCCTGACGAGTAGGAGGAAGGCAACACGGCAGCTGCGTTATCGCGAGTGGCTGTCCGGTCCTGCGTAGTCTAAGAACCCGCGCACGCTGAGAAACAACATGCACGAGAACCGGGAGATCTCCAGCGCGCCTTCGGTAATTGACGAAGGCCGGTCCGTGAAGGCACATAGCCGCACGACGGACACGCACGCGCTGGAGAAGTCGGACTGCGCCGTAGTACCTGTGAACCGACCGAACAAGGGAGGGCAACTTCCTGCGGAGGCCGGGGAGGGAAGGGTGCAGCTGGAGGCGAACATCGTTCAGGCGCACATGCTCCTGACTCTGAGCAGGGATATGCATGTTCCAGCGTTTGGACGGTGTGCGTGAAGCCAACCGCTGTCTGTGGGTTGCCCACACGCCATTTGTCCTTCAGAAGAGCCGTATGCGTAAACGCGCTCGTACGGATCTGTGCGGGGGGCGATCAGCGATGATCGTCCCTACCGCGACAACTTGACTCGGAATTCGCTATTTCAATCGATCGTGAGTGCCGCGATCGCACAGCCCTGATGCATGTGATGAACGAACAACTTGGACGTACTGGTGCCGCGCCTTATCGTCGATCCCTTTCCACCTGGCCGGCCTCAAACAAAATCGTGGTCAAGACCGTCCTGCCCATGGGACATTTCGTGCCCTGCTAGGAAGATTCGTCGCGTTTTTTTATATTTATGCAGCTAGTCTTCTGTCACCCGAGGCTTCGCAAGGTCGCCGAGGGAACAATATGGAGAGCCCAATGAAAACTCAAAAGCTATGTCTCATCGCGAAACGTGTGGCCCCCATTGCGATCCTGCTTGGGATTTCTTGTGGCGGTTGGATATCGGCGATGGCCCAGGTTTCCAGCAGTACAGAGGAGATTGAAAAACTTAAATCCCTGACCGGGCAGCAACAGACAACCTTGGAGCAACAGCAGGCTGAAATTCGGGAGCTGCAGTCCGCCTTGGCCGAACAGAAGAGGCTGCTCGCCAATTTAGTCCAAGCATCGACGAGAGGTGCAACAGCGGTTGCGGCGATGAAACGGGGTAATGCCCGTAGAGCGAAGAGGCCCTGCTGTTGTGTAAGAACTCTAACCACAAGGGAGGCAAGGGTGAGATGAAAAATGCACCCATCAGTTTGCAAGACCTGAGGCGGAGGATATACGTCAAGGCGAAGGCAGAACCAACTTGGCGCTTTTGGGGACTATACGTCCACGTCTGCAAGATGGAAACACTGCACGAAGCCTACCAGATGGCCAAGAGCAACAATGGCGCACCTGGGATCGATGGCATCACATTCGATGCCATCGAAGAGAGCGGAGTGGCGGGTTTTCTGAAACAGATTCAGGATGAACTGGTCGACAACACGTATCAGCCCATGCCGGTGCGGAAGAAGGAGATCCCGAAGGACGGGGGCAACAAAGTCCGCGTTCTCTCGATCCCTGCGATCCGTGACCGCGTGGTTCAGGGTGCGCTTAAGCTCATCCTGGAGCCGATATTCGAAGCTGATTTTCAATCGGGGTCGTATGGCTATCGACCAAAGCGGTCAGCTCATGAAGCGGTAGACCGCGTGGCTCAGGCGATTGTCCAAGGACTAACACGAATCATCGATTTGGATCTCCGGGCTTATTTTGACAGTGTGCAGCATTCGCTGCTGCTAGAGAAAGTGGCACGGCGGGTCCAAGATCCATCGGTGATTAGGCTCCTGAAGATGATCCTGAAGTCAAGCGGGACGAAGGGAGTACCTCAGGGCGGGCTAATCACGCCCCTTACATAAAAGGTAATTTCCAGTTTGAACGAACAGTTACGGGATGGCGAACCAGGTACCCTTTGCTTGATCTCCGTCTTAAGAGGTAATACATTTATGGCAGATGACGCGTTCGACCAAAGTGGAAAAGGCTCAGCAGCTAAACGCCGCTCGTGGTCTGCTCCAGCGTCAAGTTGCGCTTCCCGAAGCAGTGCGGCGGTTGTCACGCGAGTTCGATTTGTCGGAACGTCAAGCATATCGCTACCTGGAGGAAGCCTCCCAGCTCGATCGACCCATCGAAGTTCCCGAGGCCACGGTGCCGATCACGCTGAAGCTTCCGCCGCGTACGGTGGAACGTCTCCGGAAGTGCGCGAGGAGCAGCGGACTGACCATTGGAGCAATCGTGACCGGCGCGTTGAGTGCGTTTCTACGCACTCTACAAAGGCATGGCTGAGCCGCGTCAAAAAGGCGGCCCATTTCAAATCCACGTTTCCTATTCGTTTGATCGCCTGCTCGAGCCGAAGCTGGTGCAGGCCTACGATATTTTGGTGCCCTGTCGCGAGCGCCCCGTCGGCGTGCGCGTAAAGGAGTTCGATGATGAAGATGGCGGCGATTTACGCAAGGGTCTCGTCCGAGCAGCAGCGCGAGGAGAACACGATTGCCAGCCAGACGGCATCGCTAATCGAATTCGCCAGAAGCCACGATCTGGAAGTACCAGCAGAGTGGGTCTTCGAAGATGAAGGCTATAGCGGGGCGACATTGGAGAGGCCGGGCTTGGAGCGCGTGCGCGACCTGGCCGCGGAAGGACAGATCCAGGTGGTGCTCGCCTACTCGCCGGACCGCTTGAGCCGGAAGTACGCGTACCAGATTTTACTGATCGAAGAGTTCGCCCGCCACGGAGTCGAAACGCTATTTGTGAAAGGACCGCAAGGCGACAGCGCGGAAGATCAACTCCTGGTGCAGTTCCAAGGCATGATCGCTGAATATGAGCGGGCGCAGATCCTGGAGCGCTCGCGCCGCGGCAAGCGACACCGCGCACACTCGGGCGAGATCAGCGTGATGAGCAACGCTCCGTATGGCTACCGTTATATCCGCAAGACTGACGAGGCACCCGCCGCTTACCTCGTCGAGGAAGCCGAGGCCCACGTAGTACGACGAGTGTATGAGATGTACACCGTGGACGGCCTCAGCATCGGCGAGATCACCCGCCGGCTCAACGCCCAAGGCATACCAACTCGCAAGCTGAGCGCTCGCTGGGAACGCTCGGTCGTCTGGGGAGTGTTGCGCAACCCCACTTATCGCGGTGTCGCCTGTTTCGGCAAGACACGCGCCTCTGCACGGACGCGGGTTATGCGCCCACAGCGCCGACGGGGTGTGACTACGCCCAGCACCACAGCAGGCCACGAACGCCCGCGCGAAGAGTGGATCGAGATCCCCGTGCCAGCTCTGGTAAGCGAAGAGAGCTTCGCTCGCGCCCAAGAGCTTCTTCGGGAGAACAAAGTACGCTCTCGCCGGCGCACCATCGCGCCCAGCGTTGTTCAGGGGCTGGTCAGTTGTGCGAAGTGTGGCTACGCGTTCTCGCGAACATCGACCCAAACGAGCGCACGCAAGATTCACTACTACAAATGCATTGGCTCCGATAGCTGGCGAAAATTGGGCGGTCCTGTTTGCAATAACCGCCGCTTCGTCCGCCAAGAGCTCCTGGATCAGATCGTCTGGGCCGAGGTGATCAGACTGCTGGAAGAGCCAGCTCTGATACAGCAGGAACTTGATCGTCGACTGGCGGCAGCGCGCTCTTCCGATCCAACCAGAAAACGTGAGCAGAGTCTGCAGAGGGAACTGACACATGTTGGCAAAGGTATCGAACGGCTTCTCAATGCCTATCAAGAAGGACTTTTGTCGATCGAGCAGTTGCGCGAGCGTGTGCCTGGGCTACGTCAGCGCCAACAGGCATTCCGTGCTGAGTTACAGGCGATCGCCGACCAGACCAACGATCGAGCTGCATTCCTGCGCCTGGCAGAGACCCTCACCGCATTCCTTGCCCGCTTGCGCAGCGCTGCTGAAACGCTTAGTGTCACTGAGCGCCAGCGAATCGTAAGGCTGCTGGTTAAAGACGTTCTGGTGGGGGAAGATACCATCACCATTCGGCACAGCATTCCCATCCCTTCCGGTCCCTCTCACGACGACGGCTCGCAGCCAGAAAGCCCAAATTACCTTTTATGTAAGGGGCGTGATTTCGCCGATGCTCAGCAACCTCTATCTCACGGAGGTAGATCGCATGCTGGAAAAGGCGATTGCCACCACGCGACGAGGAAAATACGCCAATGTTCAATACGCGCGATTTGCGGATGACGTGGTGGTATTGATTGACTCCCATCCGAGGCATGAGTGGCTAATTGGGGCGGTGGAGAAACGGCTGCGAGAGGAATTAGCAAAACTCAGAGTTGAAATCAATGAGGAGAAGAGCCGGAAGGTGGATCTATCAAAGGGAGGGAGTTTTGGCTTCCTTGGGTTTGAGTATCGCCGCATGCGCAGCTTTACGGGCAAGTGGCGGGCTCACTATGTGCCTAAGTTGAAGAAGCGGACGGCACTCCTGCGGAAGCTCAAGGAGATCTTCCGGCGATATGTCAGCCAGCCCGTAGGACGGGTGATCGAACTCATCAATCCGATTCTGCGGGGTTGGGTACACTACTTTGCGGTAGGGGACTCAAGCCGGTGCTTTTCCCACATTCAACTCTGGGTGGAAAAGAAGGTTCGGCGGCATTTGATGCGTGCTCGAGGGCGCAAAGGATTCGGCTGGAAGCGGTGGAGTACGCCGTGGCTGTACGACGCACTCGGACTGTTTAACGATTACCGAGTCGTTCGCGCCAGCAGCTGAAAGCCAATCAGCATGAATCGGCCACATAACCCTTGATGTGAAACACACAGGAAAGCCCAGTGCGGGAAATCCGCACGCTGGGTTTGAGGAGGCGGGGGCTGGAAACCAGCGTACGATTCGGCTAATGAGGCACTCCCAGAGGAAACGGGGAGCAACAGATAGGCTGAGTCTACGGCGCCTGGCGCCAGTCCTCGACCCTACAAGTGGGCGGTGATTTACTGCACACCATGGACGTAGTCGGACTGTCCCGCGTACGAACCGAACTTTTTCAATTGCTCGTAATTCCATTCCTTGCGCATCATCCAGAACAAACTGACGGCGAGTTTACGTGCCATGGCTACCTTGGCGATTCGGGGATCCCGCCGCATGGCCAGGTGCAAATACTTCCGTCGCCACTCCTTGTCGCAACGGACAGCAGCCTGGGCTGCTTCCACCAGCAAGAAACGCAACAGAGTGTTACCTTGCTTGCTGATATGTCCCAGCCGCTGACGATTGGCACTGGAGTCTTCACAGGGAATCAGCCCCAAGTAACTGCCAATTTGCTTGCCGCAAGCAAAACGCTCCGCCGATCCGATGATCAGCACAAAGGCAAGGCCAGTCAGCGCACCAACCCCAGGATGCGTCATCAGCCGTAGCACCTCGGGTCGTTTCTTGGCTTCCTCCTCAACCGCCGTGCTTAACTCATCGATGGTGGGGTTCAAGCGGTCCAGCACCTCCAGCAAGTCTTGCCGGCGTCGGCTGGCCCAAGGCGACAGCACGAAGGACTCCAACTGGGCGCGACCCGACTTGCTCCACAGCGCTCCCTTGCGTCGCACTCCTTCGTTCATAGCCACTGCCTGCAATTGATTCATGACTCGTGTTCGTATCTGCACCAACCGATGCCGATGCCAAAGCAGTTGGCGCAGATCCCGATTTTCCGGGCTCGGCACCCATATGCGTGGAAAGCGGTCTTCCACCAGCAGCTTCAGCAGCAGCTGCGCATCCAACCGGTCATTCTTCTGCTTCCGCACTCGCGCAGCCTTAATCTCGGACGGATTACCAATCCATAGCTCGAAACCCAGCTCCGCCAGTAACCGTTCGAACCAGCGGGCGTGCCCTGTGGCTTCTATCCCCACGCGCACGCTTACCCCTCGTAGCTTTAAGTCGCGGTAAAACCTTTCGGCTTCGCCGTCCTTGTGCAGCAGTCGTCGTTCACCGCTTTCACCCGTTTCTGCATTTACAAACGCGATTTGCTGAACGCTCGGGTGATAATCGCAACCTATAATCAGCATGTTCGGCTCCTTCCTCCCGAGCCTTGGTTGCTTTTGGCAGCTATCAAGTCTACTCAAGTCGAGGGAGCCGACAGTGTTATGAAATCAGGTGGATTACTTCCGATTTGCATTCATGGGGAATCGGTGGGACGGCGGACACTCTTGTCTTGCCCCTTGATTTTGCTTTCCTTGCAATCGCCAAACTACTCGGCAGTCCCGCAAATCGGAGACCCCGAAGTGCGGGACCGCGAACTGACTACGCCGCCGATTGCACGGCTCTCTTATATCCGGGCGCGAACACCTCGCGGGCAAATTGCGCAAATGTAACTTTGCCGGTGCGTTTTTGTTCGCCCTTGAATTGCTGGATTTTCGGGACTGCCTCTTCCATTTCAACCAGCAGCGCTGCCATCTCCGGCGACATTCCGCTCTGGCTCATTGCGGCCTTCAATTTGTCGCCCGGGACGGTGACCACGCGGATTTGTTTCCCAATGGCCTGTCCGGCGATGCGAGCCCACTCGTCCAACGAAATCTCCTGCGGGCCCACGATATCGACCACGTGATGGCCGTCGATCGGTTTGAGCAGAAACTCAGCGGCAACCTCAGCGATGTCCTGCGTGGCAATGATCGGCGCTTTCACCGATCCCGGGAGCGAAGTGTAGATGCTGTCTTGTCCGATGATCGTCGGCAGCGAGAAAAACACGTTCTCCATGAACTCGTTTGGGCGCAGCGAGACGATGTTCTTCCCGGCAGCGCGGAACTTCTCTTCCGTCTCGTAGTGTCCAACAATCGGCCCCGTGCCACTCGGCAGGAATGCTCCTGCACTCGAGAGATGAACCACATGCAGTTCCGGATGCTTGCGGATAACGCTGGCCCCCGCCTCGGCCATGCGGCGGGCCGTACCCAACGGATCGTGCGAGGTCATCTCCGAAGGCGTCAGCCAGAACAGCGCGTCGGCGCCACGCACCGCCTGCTCAACAACCGCGGGATCGCCGTGCTCACCGGCGATGACCTTTGCACCGCGGCTGGCTAGATCTTTCACTTTTTCGGGATGTCGGGCTATCAGCGTGACATCCGACTTGCGGTCAAGAAGTATGTTGGCTAGTGTGATGTCCCTACTAATTCTTTACAACGTCGTACTTTGTCGAGAATGACGTCAGCAGAGGCTCGCCAGGTGAATGCGTGGGGATTCTCGTTCCACTGGGCGAGCCATTGATAGATGGCCGCCTCTAATTCTTGGACACTGCGGAAGGTGCCACGGCGGATCATGCGCTCGGTGATGAGTCCAAACCAGCGCTCCACCTGATTGAGCCAGGAACTGCTGGTGGGAGTGAAGTGAAAGTGGAAGCGCTGGCGCTTCTTGGGCTTCAGCCAGGCCTGCACCTCGGCGCTCTTGTGGGTGCTGTAGTTGTCCAAAATGAGGTGAACCTCGACATCCGCAGGAACTTCCTTTTCCAGTTGCCGGAGGAAGCGGAGAAACTCCTTGCCGCGATGGCGCGGCAGGCAGTTGCCCATGACTTTTCCATTCAGGATGTTGAAGGCGGCAAATAGTGTGGTAGTGCCGTATCGCTTGTAGTCGTGAGTTTGCCGTTCTGGCAAGCCTGGGCGTAAGGGCAGGATGGGAGCGGTTCGATCCAAGGCTTGAATTTGACTCTTCTCATCGACACACAAGACCAAGGCTCGATCGGGCGGATTCAGATAGAGTCCGACCACGTCGCGCACCTTCTCCTCGAAGTGGGGATCGTTGGATAGCTTAAACTTCTCCACCCGGTGGGGTTGCACATCATGCCGTTGCCATACGCGATGCACCATGGCGCGCGAGACTCCCAATTGGCGGGCCAACAGACGCACGCTCCAGTGGGTGCCATCCGGCGGTCGAGTTTTCAGCGTGGTGTCCAGAATCTTCTGTTCCAACTCCGGGGTCAGGGTGGGCCGCGACCGCTTACGCTTCGCCGGCCGGCAGATCGACTCAACTCCGTGTTGGGCAAAGGCGGCCCGTGTGGCCAGGACGGTGGGCCGCGAGAGCTCGGTTTGCCGGGCAATGGAGTAGTTCGAGACGCCTTGGCTGGCCAGCAGGATCACCCGACACTTGCGAGCGATCTTTTGCGGGGTAGAACCGGCGCGCGCCAACGCCTCTAATTGCTGTTTCTGAGCTTCGTTCAGGGCCAAGGCAGCAGCTGTATCGAACATGCCCGATTGAAGCACGATCCCGCGATATTGTCAACTATTATATGAGACGGGACACTAGTTTGCTGCCGATGTGGCCAGTAGGGGTGGTAACTGCAATCTTCATGATTTTTGCTCCTTGACTATTAACGATGTGCAGGGTTCGTCTCGAGTTTCAGAAAGGCAGCTACTTAATGGATACGTATAACTGGCTTTGAATTCAGCGGCTTGCGAGCAATTTTCCCCCAAACCCTTGATTCTAATAGAACGTGATTAATCAACAACCAGCCTGGTCGAAGCTTCAGAAATCGCGAATGGGTTACTCGTATGCCAGCGCGTCGATCGGGTCCTTCTGCGCGGCCTTCAACGCCGGATAGATCGCTCCCAGCAGCGACCCGATGATGGCGATTACGGTCGCCCGCACCAGCCACTCTGAGGTAATCAGGATGGGCAGAGTCTGGAACTTCTGGTGCAGCGCCGTGCGTGCCGCGTAGCTTACCGCAATCCCCAGGATGATGCCGCCAATCGAAATCAGCAGGGTCTCGCGCAGGATGACGTTCACGATGTAGAGCTTGCCTGCGCCCAGCGACTTCAGGATGCCGATCTCGCGGGTGCGCTCCATCACCGCCGCGTACATCGCCTGGAAGATGACGATGAAGCCGATGACCATCGAGATCCCGATGACCACGTCGATGAACGTCGAGAGCCCTGGAATGCTGCTGGAGCTCATCAGGCTGAGATATTCCTTGAGCGAGTGGACACCGTACTGCTCCATGCCGGGTATGCTCTTGATCTCGCGCACCACGGCGTCGGCGCTGTTGGGACTGTCGAGCTTGACGTAGAAGATCGAAGCCTTGCCGTCGGCCCCGATGAGGTCTTGCAGGGTGGTGATGGGTACGAATTTCCGCGCGCCACGGCCATGCTCCACCACACCCGCAACGCGGAACGTGTGGTTCAGCCATTCAATGGTGTCGCCCACTTTCAGGTGCTTGGCCGCCGCCACGTAGTCGTCGATAAGCATGTCGTTCGGGCCTTGGAACGGTCCTCCCGACAGGTACTGGATGGGGCCACCGACCTCCACAAACGACTTCAGGTCAACCCCATCGATGACCTCAAGGTTGCCGGCGGTAGAGAGTTGGGTGACGACAGGAGCCACGGCGACCACGTGGTCCAGCTTACGCAGGACGTCAGCTACCTTGATGGAGACCGGCGCGCCGCTAACGCCCATCAACAGCGACGAACCCGGGGGTTGCACCATGATGTCGGCGCCAATGCCGACCTGGCGGTTCTTGGCGTCATTGAGCATGCCGATAGAGAGGCCGACGATGAGCAGAATCAGGGTGACTTCCACCGCAACCGCGACCACGCTGATGATGGTGCGGAACGGCCGATGCACCAGGTTGGCAAAGATCATCTTGTTCATGAGTCACTTTTGATTGTATCGGATGCGAACTCGTGAGCGGGGGAGGCGCGAACCACGCGCCAGTCGCGGCGGCACTACAATGGACATCATGGCGGAACAGACCTCTACCTGGAACACGGAGCTCTATCAGTCGAGCCACGCCTTCGTGTGGCAATTTGGCCGGGACCTGCTGACCATGCTCGCGCCGCAGGCCGGTGAACGGATTCTCGATGTGGGCTGCGGGACGGGCCAGCTCACCGCCGAGATCGCAAAGACCGGTGCAGAGGTCGTAGGGCTTGACCAGTCTGCCGAGATGATTGCTTCTGCCCGCAAGAACTTTCCGGAGCTGCGCTTCGAAGTTTCCGATGTCGCAACAGCCACCTACGAAAACGAATTTGACGCTGTGTTCTCTAACGCCGCTCTGCATTGGGTGCGCAACCAGGAGGGTGCTGTTTCCGCCATGGCCCGCGCACTGAAGCCCAGCGGCCGCCTGGTGTTCGAGATGGGTGGACGCGGCAATATCCAGCAAGTCTGGAACGCCGCGATACAAACCCTAACTGCAATGGGCGTGCCGAATCCCGAGAGGCTCTCGCCGTGGTTCTACCCGTCGATTGGCGAATATGCGCCCATGCTCGAATCGCACGGACTTCAGGTGACGTTCGCTGTGTTATTCGATCGTCCCACGCCACTGGAAGGCGGCGAGCGAGGCCTTCGCATATGGCTGGAGATGTTCGGCATGTTCGCCAGCAACATCTTGCGTCCGGAGCAGCGCGACGAACTCATGCGCCGCATCGAGGACCTGGCGCGCCCTGCACTCTTCCACAATGGAGTGTGGACTGTCGATTACAAGCGCCTACGCATGATCGCGGTGAAACAACCGTAACCCGTTAGCATGCCTACCCAGCGCCTAGCCCATTCAGCCACGCACACTGCGAAGTCTTTGCGTGCCGCTTCCCGACTGCCTCGCGCCTTCTTCGCGCGCGACGCGATCACCGTCGCGCGCGAATTGCTCGGCAAGCTGCTCATCCGCCGCGACGGTCGACAGCTGTTGGCAGGCCGCCTGGTCGAAGACGAAGCCTACCTCGGCGCCGCCGACCCAGCCGCTCATGCCTTCCGGGGACGCACGCTGCGCAACGCGGTTCTGTTCGGACCGCCCGGCCATGCGTATGTGTACTTCATCTATGGCAATCACTACTGCACCAACGTCTCGTGCAAGGCTGAGGGCGACGGGGTGGGCGTGTTGTTCCGCGCCCTCGAGCCCGTGTTTGGATTGCAGGAAATGGCGGAAGCCCGAGGAATTGAGCTTTCGTCCGAGCCGGGTGTCGCGCAGTTGCGGCTTATCTCCAGCGGGCCAGGAAGAATGTCGGAAGCGCTGGACATCATCCGCCCGCGCGACAACGGCAAAGACTTCACGGATCCCCGCTCGGATTTGTGGTTTGCCGATGACGGCTATCGGCCCAAGCGGATCGCAGTCACGGCTCGTATTGGCATCAAGAAGGCAATCGACGAGCCCCTGCGATTCGTGATCGCGGGCAATCCGTTTGTCTCAGGACCGCGCGTTCGATAAAAAGCTACTCCGGGTCGTGCCAGCCGCCAATGTCGGCCGCCAATTCGCGCGCGTCGGGGGGCCCCCACGTACCAGGCTCGTAGTTCTCCACCGGGCAACAATCGCCGAGGATAGGCTCGACGATCGCCCACGCCGCTTCCACCGCGTCCTGACGAACAAACAGCAACTGGTCGCCCTTCATGGCGTCGGTCAGCAGCCGTTCGTAAGCTTCCATCTCGGCACTAGCGGCGAACTTCACAGCGGTGAGTTCCACGGGCATGGGAACCATTGACGGCCCAGGACGCTTCACCCGGGCACCCACACTCAGTTCGAAATCAGGGCCCAGGCGGAAGCGGTAATAATTGCGGTCCGTGCCCGTCTTGGCCAGCGGAGACTTTCGCAGCTTCACGAACACCTCGGTCGCGGTGATCGGCAGTTCCTTGCCTGCGCGGATGAGGAACGGCACGCCCGACCATCGCCACGAATCAACCTCTAGCCGCACAGCCGCAAAGGTCTCGACGTCCGATTGCGGGCTGACGCCGGGCTCATCCCGATATCCCTTGAACTGCCCGCGCACGATGTTGGCCGGGCTGAGGGGCGGAATCATGCGAAACACTTTCACCTGTTCGTCACGCACCGACTCGGGATACATGGTGGTGGGCGGCTCCATCGCCAGGTACGACACCACCTCGAGCATGTGGTTCTGCACCACGTCGCGAATCGCGCCGGCCTCTTCGTAAAACTTTCCGCGGCCTTCCACGCCAAACGACTCGGCCATGGTGATCTGCACGCTGTGGATGTAATTGCGGTTCCAGATGGGCTCCAGAAAGCTGTTGGCAAAGCGGAAAATCAACAGGTTCTCCACCGCCTCTTTGCCCAGGTAGTGGTCGATGCGGAAGATGTGGTCCTCGGGAAATGCCTGATGCAGCGTGTCGTTGAGCTTGCGTGCGGAGACAAGGTCGCGGCCAAACGGCTTCTCGATGACCACGCGCGCGTTCTTCGTGCATTCCGCCGCGGCCAGGCCCTTCACCACCACGGGAAACATGGTGGGAGGAATCGCCAGGTAATGCGTCGGCGACTCCGCCGAGCCCAGCTTCTGGCGCAATTGCGTGTAGGTGTTGGCGTCGTTGTAATCACTGTCGATGTATTGCATGAGCTCGCACAGGCGCTTGAACGCAGCTTCGTCGACGCCTCCGCCGAACTGGGTGATGCCGTCGCGGGCGCGCTCCTGCAGTTGTTCAAGCGTCCAGCCCGACTTGGCGACGCCTATGATCGGCACCTCGAGAAATCCGTGCTTGATCATGCTTTGCAGCGCCGGGAAGATCTTCTTGTGAGCCAGGTCGCCGGTGGCGCCAAAGAATACAAACGCGTCAGACACATTGGATGGCATAAATCCCTCTTAATCTCGATGAATGGCCAGCTAATGCAACAGTGTAATCGCACCGTAGCGCGAGTGGGTAGCACCGCGCAAGCTTGCCCCTGAACAAACCGTGAATCCGCCGCGGGGCGGAAGTGTCGCGCCTCCGCTTCGCTCCTGTACGATTAACCCGAATGTCTCACAGAGAGGGAGGGGAGCAGTAAAAACCAGCTCGATCCGCACGCGGAGCGTGCTCAATTGCCGGAAATCATGGTGCCGGTCTTTTCTGGCGGTCTTTCTTGGCGCCCTCGGCCGTAGTTTGTCGATTTTTTGTCTGGGCAAGACACACTACTCCTTCAACTCAGCGTTTCGTCCAAATTCGTCTGCCTCCCTTTCAGCAGCGCAGAGCTGCAACCTGCAACTGCCGATGCACCCGGCGGAATAGCTCGAGATATGGATAGCCCGTCGATAGCGACACCCAAACCTTGCGTACGGTGATGCGAATCTGGGCTCCGATCTTGAGCAACTTTAAGCGCACCGTGTTGCACTGCGCCTTGGCCAGTTCGGTGCCCGCCAACCCCAGCCGCCGCAGGCCCTGCATCAACAGGTAGGCCACGGTGGAAAAGTAGAGCCGGATCTGATTGCTCCGCATCCAGGACGTGCTGGTACGATCGGCAAACAACATCATCTGTTCCTTGATCCGGTTTTCCATGTCCCCGCGAGCGCAGTAAAACTCCTCATACAAGCTCTGCGCCCCCCAGCGGGAGGGGGCGGGAAATATCGTTTCTTGCGGGCTCAGCGAGGTGACCACGAAGCGGGGATTCGCCCCTTTCTCCAAGTGTTCCGCCTTGGCAATCACTCGCCGGGCTCGTGACCAACTGTCTTTGGTTTGATAGACAAACTCCGTGAACACCCGCGCCGCTTTCCCGCTTTGCTGATACTGGCTCGCGGCTTGTGCGCTCGCCGCCGCAATCTCTCGCAGTAATCGCGGGTTTTGCGCCAAGCCCACGACATAGTCCACCCCATGGCCTTCGCACCAGCTCAGCAACTCGTCTCGACAGAAGCCGGAATCACCCCGCAAAAGGATCCGCACCTGCGGCCAGGCTTGCCGGATCTGGGCCACGATTCGTTCCCCCTCCGCTACGCTGCCTTTGGCTCCATCGCTATTCGACGGCCGCAGGCGGGCGCACAGCACATACTCGCCACAGACCATGTACAACGGCAGGTAGCAGTAATGCCCGTAGTAGCCGTGGAAGAACCGCTCTTCGTGCTCCCCGTGCAGCGGAATGTCGGTGCTATCTAAATCCAAAACCATCTCTTGCGGGGGGTCGCGATGGGCTTGCAGAAAAACCTCCACCAGCATCCGGTCGACGGCGGCCTCGTCCAGGATGATCTTCTTATACCGCTCCTTTGTCCCCAACTTCGCCGCCCCCAGTTCCATACGGTTGAGGGTGCTCTTGCCCGCCAAGGCGGTGCCCTGATCGCTGGCCCGCCGCCGCTTTTCCCCGCTCAGATCCTGCTTCTCCACCAACACCGCCAACAGCGGATCGCGCCGCAACTCCTCATGATCGTTCAAATCCTCGTAGCCCAAAGCCAGTCCGTAAATCCGCTGCGCCACCAACTCCGCCACCCCGTGTTCCACCAGTTCCGGATCCCGATAGTCCGTAAAGCAGCTGGCGAATTGCCGGATGATGCCTGTCTGCTTCTCCACTTCGCGCAATAGCAAACCCCCAGCGTCGCTGGTAATGGCTCCGCCGTCAAACTGACCGCGTACTTCTCGCTGATTTAGGGGATGAAATGGAAACGGTTCTTGGTTACACTCTGTAGCCATAAGGCTGTCTCCTTTCGTCGGCGTAATTGCTACTCGCAATAACACTTATGCCACGAAATGACAGCCTTTCCTATTCCTTTGTTGAGAAATGCGGGCTAGCCGCCATCACCGTCCCGTTGATGATTCTGGCTGCGCTCCTCGGCGCCGTCGTTGCCGAAGTGCTTCCAGCGCACGACATCCCGGCCACCGCCAGTTTGCTTGGCATCATCATCGTCGCCTTGATCGGAACGTTCCTGCCCGTCCCAATGGCCTTCGACGTAGCCGCAGCGTTTGTTCTCATGTCGCGCGGAGTTCCGATGCCCTACGTGGTGACACTGCTCTGCACTCTGGGAGCGTTCAGCATCTATCCCATGCTGATCGTGGGCCGCAGCCTCTCCTGGCGCACCGCCGTCAAGATGTTCAGCGCAGTCGCGACCTTGGGCATTGTTGCGGGGATCGGGACTCGCTCTTGCAACGCGCGTTCCAGTTAGAAGGGAGGATTAATTCTGTCATCCTGAGCGGAGGCGGCCTTGCCGCCGGAGTCGAAGGACCCCTTTTGATCGCGACAATATCGAGGATTGTCATCCCAACAGGAGCGGGCGGCCAAGGGACCTTCATTTTCTTTTGCTTAATTCTGATCCGTGTCCTCTGTGCCTCTGTGGTGAATCTTGCCTTTGCCGCGAAAATCTAGTCCAGCAGGACGCTGGGGTTCTTCTTCGCAATATGCAGCAACTTCAGCGTCGCCTGCCGAGGCTCGCGGATCCCCTGCTCCCAGCTTTCCACCGCATTTGAGCTGACGTTGAGCAGTCGTGCCAGTAGTGCCTGGCTTGCATTCAGGCTGGTGCGTAGGGCGCGAATATCGGCGGGCTTCAACGGTTTGGGACGCGCCGGCAACTCTGCCGTACGCAGGTCGAGTCCACTTTTCGCAGCCTTGGATGCTGGCTGCTGGCTGCGTTTCTTCTTATCTTTCTTCTTGTCCTTTTTCCCCATGTCTCACCCCTCCCCCATGCCACATTGTAGTAGTGCCACAATGTAGGACTTCGACTCCCGTTCGTAAATGGCCCGAAAGCGCTAGGATCCATCCCCCACTTTGTGCGTAACCCCCGCGAGCCTTTGGCTTTTGCCTAATTCCGATCCTTGGTCATCCGTGCAAATCCGTGGCCGCTTGTTGTCTTTTGCACTGAACCTTCTCCGTGCGCCCCGTGTCCTCTGTGGTGAACGTTTTGCCTTACCGCCCGAACGCTTATGCCCGGATTCACACGTCTCTCTCGCGCTAACCTGATTGAAACGCTCGCGCCACCGGTCTCCCTTTGTCCCCCATCTCCACGTACGCCAGCGGCGTCTGGTGGTCGTGTGTAAAAGCCACCAGCCACTTCTCCGGGATCGCCTCGGCATAGAACTTATGTCGATTCTCGATGGTGGTCAGCGGGTATAGATCGTATCCCAACACCCAGGTCGGGTCGAGATGATTCGCCGTCGGAATCAGGTCGCTCGGATAGCACAACGTCGCTCCCCCGCTCCGCACCACCACCGCCTGCATGTCGCGCGTGTGTCCCGGAAACACCCGCACGGAAATCCCCGGCGCGATCTCGGCGTCGCCCTCCAGCAGCGTCATCTGTCCGCTGGCCACCAGCGGATCGTAATTGTCGGTCATGTAGCTCACCCGGTCGCGCTCATGCTGCTCGTGCGCATGCTCCAGTTCGCCTTTCTGGACGTAATATTGCGCCCTCGGAAATGTGGCCACCGGCTTGCCATCGCGATAATACGTGTTCCAGCCGCAGTGATCGAAGTGCAGGTGCGTGTTGATGACGATGTCGATCTCTTCCGGAGCGACGCCCGCTTCTTCAAAGCTCTTCATCAGCAGCGCCTGGTTCTTGTAGATCGCCTGGCTCTTCTCGCTGAGCTTAGGTCCAATGCCGGTCTCGACCAGCACGGTTCGCTTTCCGTCGCGCACCAGCAGGGCGTTGGTAGCCACCTTCAGCATGTTGCGCGCATCGGGCTGCGTGCGCTTCTCCCACATCACTTTCGGCACCACGCCAAAGAATGCCCCACCGTCGAGCTCGTAGGTCCCGTCGCTGAGCACCGTCACCTCGAAATCGCCTACCGTCGTCCTAAGCAATTCCTGCTCCTTGCAACTCCATCGCAGGTTTGAGTTCGCCGCTTATCGCTTATCGCTTATTGCTTATCGCTTGTTGCTTATTGCTAATCCGTGTCGTCCGTGTAAATCCGTGGTCGCCTTTGTTGTTGCCTTTTGCCTAATTCTTCTCCGTGGCCTCTGTGCCTCCGTGGTGAAATCTGCTTTATCTCGCTTAGAATTCACCCAACGCCACGGGAGGTCCGCTCATGTTTTCCAGACTCACACTGCTTGTTGCTAGTGCTCGTTTGGCAACGCCACCGCTCAGCAGCTTACTCTTCACCGCCCCGCCGCCATCAGCTTCGCCTGCCGCCCTCCGCCGATCGCATTCAGCAAATGCGTGCCGACCTCAATCAGATGGAAAGCCTTATGAACAACATGCAGAGCGAGATCAATTTCCTGCGCGACCAGAATCTTCAGATCCTACTGACCACCAACGTCCGCATGTGGACCATCCTCATTCGCGACCTGAGAATGCAACTCAACGACGAAGAACAGCGTCGCACTCGTCGCTCCCCTCCCCGGCAAGAAAGCGCCAGCCAATCCATAATGACCAATAGTCATTCAACCAGTAGTTGCGCCTATAATGTCGCGTTATAACAAATGTTATAACAGCCCCTATTTGCCGGTGAAAGAGGTCAGGATCCGATCAAAATCTTCCAGCGACGAATACTCCAGCAGAATCTTTCCCCGCCCCTTGCGGTCCTTGATTGTTACCCTCACCCCCAGCGCCCGCTCCAACTCTCGTTGCGCCTCCCGGACATTCGGATCCATCACCAGTTCCTTGATTTGCTTGTCCAGTTTCCCGCTGCGCGGGATGGAGGAATCCGTCTCACTGCCTCTTCTGTCTCCCGAACCGACAATCCCTTTTCCAGCACGCGAGTGGCAATGGTCATCACGGATTCCGGCGAATCCAGGCCCAGCAGCGCCTTAGCGTGACCAAAACTGAGATGCCCTCCGGCCACCCAGGCCTGTACCGCTTCCGGCAACCGCAAGCAGCCGCAAGAAGTTAGCTACCGACGACCGCTCTTTGCCAGTGCGCAGCGAAATCTGCTCCTGGGTTAGCCCAAATTCCCTCCCGAGCCGATCAAACGCCCGCGCCTGCTCGATCGGGTTCAGGTCTTCGCGCTGCAGGTTTTCGATGATGGTCATCTCCATCGCCTGCTCGTTTGAAACCTGCCGCACAATGGCCGGAACCGTTGGTTTTCCTGCGCGCTGCGAGGCCAGCCAGCGCCGCTCACCAGCAATCAACTGGTACCTCCCACCCGGAACCGCCCGCACCGTAACGGGTTGCAGAACTCCGGTGGCTTTGATCGAGTCGGCAAGCTCCTGCAGCGCTGCCTCGTCCACATGCGAACGCGTCTGGTACGGGTTGCGGTCGATCAACTCCAAAGCCAACTGGTGGATAGCCTCGCCCTGGTAGTACGGCCGGAGTCGACGTGGAGCCCTGGCGTGATGGCAAGAGCGTCTCCAATCCCCGTCCCAGCACGTTTCGTTTCTCTGTCATGAATTCATCTCAACTCTCATTGTTTCTTTAGCTTGCGACCTCAGGTTGCGTCGTAGACTGCTCCGCTGGGCGCTTCGCCCGCGCCATGATTTCGTCCGCCAACTGCAAATAAGCTTCGGCCCCCCGCGACCGCGGATCATATAGAAGTGCCGGTTTACCATGGCTGGGCGCTTCTGCCAGGCGAATATTGCGCGGAATCGTGGTCTCGCACATCAGTTCGCCGAAAAACCCCTGTAAATCCGAGGCAACCGACTGCGCCAGGTTGGTTCGATCGTCAAACATCGTGATAACCACGCCTTCCACCACCAATCCCGGATTCAGCTCCAGCTTGATGCGCTCGATGGTATCCAGCAATTCCGTCACGCCCTCCAGGGCAAAATACTCGGCCTGCATCGGGATCAGAACAGCGTCGGCAGCTACCAAGGCATTCAGCGTCAGCAGGTCAAGCGCCGGCGGACAGTCAAGGATGATGTACTCATAGTTCTGCCGGATCGGATCCAGCGCATAGCGCAGCCGATATTCGCGATGATCTAACGGCACCAGCTCGATATTGGCGCCGATCAGGTTTTTGTGGGCGGGTATCGCCTGTAAGTTCTCCACCTCGGTCGGGCTGGCGGCTTCGTGGGCCGTCACCTCGCACATCAGCACTTGATAAGTGCTTATGCCGGTGGGGATCGCGGTTGAAACCGACTCCGCTCGAGGCGTTGGATTGAGGGTCGCAGTCTACCAATAAAGTCTTCGCGCCCTTGGAGGCCAGGGACGCGGCGAGGTTGATGGCCGTGGTGGTTTTACCCACGCCACCCTTCTGATTGGTAACCGCGATGACCCTGCCCATGGGAGTGAAAGCCTCTGGGAAAGATTAGACCGCTGTCGCGGGATGGGCAACGCCGGGGATGGTGCAAACTCAGTTTTATGGAGGAAAAACTGTGCAAGACTCGCAAGGTCTTGCGGAAGCTGCTGATTTAGCGCAGGGTAAGGCAACCTCGTAGTTGTGCGTATCCGGCGAAAATGTTCCACGTGGAACAATTTGCGGGCAGCGTAGTTTGGGAGGGAAAAACTATTGGCCGTCAGACGACTTTGTGTAGAACAGGGATATTGAAATGTTCCACGTGGAACAATTTCTACGTCAACTTTTCACCAAGAAGAGCCGTCGAAAATCTGTTTCCTAATCCGCCAACTACCAGACTATACGCATTTTGAGGTTATATTTACCACTTGAGTCCCATAAACACCCCACCATATAGCGCATAGTTCCCACTTGACTAAAATACTATATCGGCCACGAGTGACTAAAGGTCAGATAGCGGCGGCCGGTCATACATTAGGCTTAAACGGAACACACTTCCCACTTATGAGCAATCAGCTCCTATCCGATTAACTCATGATCCCACAGGTAGCCAGTCCTACAGCTGCAAACCATAACTCCTTCCCACTGTTACCACCCTGTCGTTGCTTATGGGAACCCGAACCGGATCGTTGAAATGGAAGGTTGAATCTTGGGACCGCTTAGCGACTGCCATTTGACTCGTACCGATCAACAGGCAAAGGACACCGCCGGGTCGCACGAGATGCGCAGCAGCCTGCAACGCGCTCTCGAATTTTTCGACTGCGCGCAGGGTCACGACATCGGCGGTCCGATTCCACGATTCGGCCCGTCCGCAGAACACTTCGACGTTTTTGAGGTCGAGGGAGCGAACCGCCTCCCGCAAAAATGTGGCTTTCTTGTTTTGCGATTCGATCAGAGCGAGATGAATTTGGGGGAACAGCAACTTGATGGGTAAGCCGGGAAAACCGGCTCCCGAGCCGACGTCGGCCAGGCTGATTGGAGTATTGCCCGAGGGCGTGAATGCGCCGCCGTCGCGAAGTACGCGAGCGGCGAAGAGCGACTCTCCGAAGTGGCGGGTAACGATTTGCTCCGGGTCGCGGATGGCGGTGAGGTTAATACGCGAGTTCCAGCGCAAGAGCAGTTCGAGATAAATCTGCAGCTGGTCGGCGAGTCCGGGAGGCACAGGCGCGACAAACGGTTCGAGAAGAGCGGAGATGCGGGCGGAGTCGAGCATCGCAGGTAAGCATACGGCAAAGCAGCGGCGGATCGGGGCGCGAAAGTCAAAGGCAAAAGCGACCACGGATCAACACGGATGACACGGATGAGAATTGGGCGAAGGCAACCCCTTCAGGGTTTTCTAGCACTAGCCACTAAGCCACTGTGTGTCTATTCCATGGCCTCGAGGGCGGACATGGTTTCGATGCCGTCCCAGAGATTCTGCAGGCGAATGTTCTCGTTGAACGAATGCTGATTGTTGTCATAGTTAGCAATGGGAACGGTGATGGTGTGCGTGCCGAGAGCGTGCTCGATAACTTCGAGCGGGACGCTTCCTCCCATGGTGGGAAGCTTGACGACCGGGCCGCGCGCACTTTCGACCGCCGCGATGACGTCTTTTGAGATGGGCAGGTCCATGGGCGTGCGCACCGCGTTATAGCCGACGGTGTCAAGCACGACGAAAGCGACCTTCGGATGCGCGAGCAGCGTGTTTTTGTCCGGAGGCGCGTTGGTGATGAAGTATCCCTGCGAGGCGATGTAGTCGACGACGCGCTGTTGCTGCGTTTTCCAGTCGAGGCCTTTCACCAGCCGCATGTCGATATCGGCGTTGGCGGTGGAGGGAACCACGTTGTTGGCCCTGGCTCCGGTGCGGGCGGAGGCGAAGCCATCGATGTTGAGGGTGGGTTCGTTGAGCAGCTCAAGCAGGGGCTTGCCGCCGCCGTTGGCGTGACCCAGGCCGAACTCTCGCATCAGCATGGCTTCGTTGCGCGGGGCTTCGGCGATGGCCTGTTTCTCAAGCGGGCCAAGCGGCACGATGCCGTCATAATAATGAGGTACGAGCACGTGCCCGGTGGCATCTTCCATGCTGCCCAGCAGTTGCGCGAGCATCATGGCCGGATTGGGCGCCCAGTTGCCGTAGTGTCCGCTATGCAGCTCACGATTGGGGCCGTAAAGCGTGACGGCGAGATGCGTTACGCCACGCGCGCCGAAGACCACGCTTTGGCGGCCGCTCTGATCGGTTGGGCCGTCGCAGATAAGCCAGACGTCTCCGCCGAGCTGGTCACGATATTTCTCGAGCACCGCGCCGAGATTCGTTGAGCCAGCTTCTTCCTCGCCTTCCCAGACGAAACGCAGATTGGCTTTGAAAGGAATGTTGGCGGCTTGCAGAGCGTCGAGCGCGGTGAGTTGCGCGAGGATGGCGGCCTTGTCGTCGGAAGCGGAGCGCGCGTAGATGCGCGGCTCGCCGTTGACCATTTTCGTCTCCGGCGTGAAGGGTTTTCCGCTTTCCCATTCGCTGGGGGTGACGGGCTGTCCGTCGTAGTGGGCATAAAAGACGATGGTGTGCTTAGCGCCGGGAGTTTTGATTTCGCCGAAGACGACGGGATTGACTCCAGGGGCGGTGAGGAGTTTGGCGTCAACGTGGCGGCGAGCGAGGGACGCGGCCAGCACTTCGGCGTTGCGCTGGATATTCGTGGTGTCGCTCGCTACGTTGGGAATGGAGAGCAGCGCGGTGAATTCCTGCAAGATTTGCTGCTCGTGCGCGGCACGCCACTGGTCGGCGGCTTGCTTGGGGGTTTGCGCGAAGAGTGTGGATGCCAGCGCAGCGAGGACGAGTAAGAGGCGTCGCGAAATCATGCGAAGACTATACGCGAGGGTGAAAGGCAAAAGGCAAAAGCAACCACGGATGACACGGAGCAGAATCAGGTCATAAGAGCAAAGGCAACCGCGGATTGCGCGGAGGACGCGGATCGGATTTGAGCAAAAGGCAAACCCTCGCTACGAGACGGCGTAACGCAGCGCCCCAATCGCGCCGGCGCCAGCGATGAGCCACGCGGAATTCAACTTGGGAAACCGAAACAACAGCAGAGCGCTGAAAACGGCAAGTGCGACGGTAACCCAATCGACCAAGGCAGAGCGAGCCAACTGCCAGGTCACCAGGGCCATGAGCGCAAGTGAAGCTACGTTGACGCCGTCGAGCGCGGCGCCAGCGATGCGGGAGGCGCGGATTTTGGGGATGAGCGGCGCGCTGATGGCGACCAGCACAAACGCCGGAAGGAAGATACCTATGGTGGCGGCGATGGCTCCCGTGGTGCCGTGCAACAGGTAGCCAAGAAACGTTGCGGTGGTGAAGACCGGCCCGGGCGTGACCTGGCCGACCGCCACGGCATCGAGTAGTTGCTGCTGGGTGATCCAGGCGTGGCGCTCGATGAGCTCGGAGCGGAGAAAGACGAGCAGGACGTATCCGCTGCCGAAGACCATGGCGCCGATCTTGACGAAGCTCAGAAAAATGGGCCATAGGCCGATGGAAGCGACGGCGGCAGTGGCTGTGACGGCCTGCGGCTGAAACATCGCCAGGAACGCGGCTTTGCGGCGGGACGCGTCGAATGACACGACCACGCCCAGGAATCCGCCAATGATCAGCACCACCAGCGGGCTAACCCCGACTAGGGTAAGGAAGAGCGTGACCAGTGCGACGATGGCCAGCCACATGCTTTTGATGGCGGTGCGGCCAAGCTTCCAGAGGGCTTGCAGGATGATCGCGATTACTACTGGCTTGACGCCGTAGAGCAAACCCGAGACGGCAGGGAGTGAGCCGTAGCGGACGTAAGCCCAGGCGAGGGTTCCCACCACGAGCGCGGCGGGAAGGATGAAGCAGGTCCCAGCCACTAGCAGCCCGGGCCAGCCTCCGCGCTTGCGACCGATATGGATGACGAGTTCGGTTGAGGTGGGGCCGGGGATGAGGTTGCTGGCGCCGAGGTGATCGAGGAATTCTTCCTGGCTTATCCAGTGGCGGCGTTCGACGACTTCCTGCTGGAGCATGGCGATATGGGCGGCGGGGCCTCCGAAGGCAGTGGTGCCGAGCTTGAGGAAGAGCCGGGCGATATCCCACAATGTGGTACTTTGCTCGGCCGTGACGAGCGCGGCTTTAGGCACGAGGTTTACCCGGCTCGTCGAGGCGCGCGTCGAGCGAGAGGCTGCCGGCTCCGGTGATTAGCAGGAAAATCAGGCCAAGGAGCATGCAGTAGTCAGTGCGGGCTTCGTGCATCATGGCCCAGAAACCAGACTTGGCGAGCATAGGGATTTTCGTGGTCAGGATGGCGACGGAGATGTCGATGATGAGGGGAATTGTGGCGAGGCGCGTCAGCAGGCCGACGATCAAGAGCGTTCCGCAGACGATCTCGACCACGCCGACAAACGGAGCGAAGAAGGCGGGAGCGGGGATGCCAATCTTTTCGAAGCGTCCCACGCCGAGAGCCGCTGGAAAGAGGAATTTCTGGATACCTTCGGAGAGGAAGACCCAGCCGATCATGAGGCGCACCAGCAAGATTGCGGCCGGGGCGCGTGAATTGAAGAGCCATTGACGCGACAACATGGGAGCTTCTCCTGCGAATGCAGTCCGAGTGCCAGCGTCAGGATTTTATCGCGGCTGGCGGGCCCTCGACCCGGCGGGAGCAGCACGCAGATACTGCGGCGGCCACTCGGCGGGAAGTCCCAGCTCTGCCGCGGCGTGAATAGGCCAGTAAGGATCGCGGAGCATCTCGCGCGCTAGCAGCACCATATCGGCCTGACCGTTGCGCACGATCTGGTCGGCCTGCTGAGGAGCAGCGATCATGCCGACGGCACCCGTGGCAATGCCGGCCTCGCGACGGATGCGATCGGCGAAAGGAACTTGATAGCCGGGGCCGACAGGAATGGTCGCGTAGGGAACCAATCCGCCGGAAGAGCAATCGATCAGATCGACGCCTTCCTTCTTTAGCAGGCGCGTGAGTTCGACGGATTCGTCGAGGGTCCATCCGCCGTCGGCCCAGTCGGTGGCCGAGATGCGAACGAACAAGGGCAACTGCTCGGGCCACACGGCGCGTACTGCGGCTGCCATCTGCAAGGTGAAGCGGAGACGGTTGGCGAGGCTGCCGCCGTATTCGTCAGTGCGCCGATTGCTAAGCGGCGATAGGAATTGATGCGCGAGGTATCCATGGGCGGCGTGGAGTTCGACGACTTCGAAGCCGGCTTGCAGGGCGCGTTGCGCAGCAGCGGCAAAATCCGCGATGGCCTGGCGAATGTCGTCCTGAGTCACGGAACGGGGCGTGTGGTAATCGGGCGCGAAGGCGATGGCCGAAGGCGCAAGCGGCACCCATCCGCCGTCGACCAGTTCGACGCGACCGCGACCTTTGAACGGCGAGGGCGTCGAGGCCTTGCGTCCAGCATGGGCTAGCTGAATTCCGGCGAACGCTCCTTGCGAACGGACGAAGCGGGCGATGCGGGCAAGCGGCTCAATGTGGGCATCGCTCCAGATGCCGAGATCGTCGGGACTGATGCGGCCTTCGGGCGAAACGGCGGCGGCCTCGGTCAACACCAGTCCTGCCCCGCCAACGGCGCGGCTACCGAGATGAACAAGATGCCAGTCATTGGCCAGTCCATCGACGGAAGAGTACTCACACATGGGCGAGACGGCGATGCGGTTGGGCAGAGTGAGCGAGCGCAGAGTGAGCGGTTCGAAGAGGTGGGGCAAGAGAAGTCCTTTCGGGAAACGGAGTAAAGAGTAATGATGCCGCAGGCGGCGGCTGGGTCGCGGACGGGATTTGTGCTAATCAATAATAGAGAGTTTGGATACAAATCGCGCCACGCCTGGCGCTGGTCAGGATTCGCATGGAAACTACTAAGACGTATCAGGGAATGACGCTACATGGACTGCCCGTGCGGCTGGAACTGCAGTGGCCGTTTCACCGCTCCGACGGAGGCAGCGACTGGCATGTGCTGCACGGTCGCCTGTGGCTGGCCGATGGTGGCGAGTTGCACGCCGACGTGGCGCTGAATCTGTCACAGAGCATCAACGAAGTGCTGCCCGCGCGTGATGGCGATCTGGCGTTCTGGGTCGCGATCAATACCGCGCGCAAGGCGCTCGACGACAAGCAACTGCAACTATTGAAGTCGGGCAAGCGGCAGCCGGTTCCAGTGTCGAGCCGCTGCTACAGCTTGCGCACGCAGCAGTTCACGTTCTGGCATGTGCAGCCGGAAGAGCTGGAAGAGTTTGTGGCGCGCAAGGTCTTCTGGGCGGGAGGACTGGAGCGCCAGCCGGTGCTGATCGCCGATCCGGTGGATGCGCTGTACCTTGATGCTGCTGACGAGCAGATGAAGATAAAACTACTGGCTGCGGCGAGGAAGCTGGCGGACCAAGGTCTGCTGCAGGTGTGGGGCGACTCGGCCCGCGCCACCGATGCGCTGGTCGCGAGGGCGGAAGAATTTCACACGGCGAAAGAGAAAGCGCTGGATGAGCTGCACGCCAAGCATGCGTTCGAGAGGGCGTAAGAAAGAAGCGCCGCGGATTTTCACGGATCGACCGTGCTGCCTCAGCCCGGCTAGCGTTCCATATCCCACGGAGGTGGCACAAATATGCAGCACCCAAGGCTAAGCCCGCACTACCAACGTGCCGCTGCGCAAAGTGACAGCGGAAATTCCTGTCCACAAACCAAATTATTGCATCTGTGACTTGGCTGACTCAGAGCTTCTTCCATAAATTCAATCAGTTACAGCAAGATCGCTTGGGCAATGGCCTGCATATTAAGAAAGTAGCAGTACTGCGCCAAAATTAGCGTTTATGTGGCAGGGAGAAAGAAAGCATGAGAAATCTGGCCCTTGGGTTAGTGTGTTGCTGTGTCTTGATGGTGACCGCGGCGAATGCGGACACTATTGCATTTTCGTATAGCGGCTCTGGAGTTTCGGTTTCCGGTACATTTTTCGCGACCGACAACAACAACGGAAGCTGGTCGATTACTGGGATTAATGCGCTCTACAACGGCATTACCGTAACGCAGATCATTCCCACCGGAACCGATCCTAATTTCATTTACGACAACCTGTATTTCTATCCGCCGAGCCCGACATATTTTGACAATGCGGGCGTGCTGTTCAATGTGCCGACGGTAGGCCAAGTCAACCTGTGTTATGTGGGTGCGGCCCCCTGCGGCAGCGGCGGATACACGTCGATCGTGTGGGACGGGAGCGCCTATACGTTCACCAGCGTGACCAGCTCGTCGTTTGGAGCACCGGTGCCGGAGCCCTCGAGCATGCTGTTGCTGGGTAGCGGGTTGTTGGCGGTAGCAGGAGCGGTGCGCCGCAGATTGATCGGGTAACGCGCCGCGCAGTGAGATCAGTTCGAAACACGCGAGGGAGTTTTTGACTCGCGGAGGCTACAGATTCAGTGAAAGCCGGAGCGACGTGCTCTGGCTTTTTTTGCGTTTGGCGCATTCAAGGTTCCGGGGCTTTGCCGATGGAGCCGGTATGAAGACGCACGTGCTCGTGATCGCCGTGCTGGGCTGCGCTATGTTGTTGAGCGGCGTGGCTTGCGCGGATGCGATACCGTTTTCGTACAGCGGGCCGGGAGTTTCCGTGGCGGGAACTCTCTTCGGCAGCAGCAACGCCGACGGCTCGTGGAGCATCTTCGGTATCACAGCAACCTACAACCAGATCGAAGTGTCGGGCATCGTGGCGACGGGCCTCGACCCGCACTTCGACTATAACAACCTGTATTACCAATCCAGCTACGCGCCGTATGCCGTGGACTATTACGGCATTGTGTTTAATGTGCCGGGGCTGGGCGATGTCAATCTGTGCAGTACCACGACAGCGGGCGGCTGCGGTAATGGTGGCTATGCTTCCATCCTTTGGGATGGCGGGGGCTACCAATTCACGCAAGTCAGCCAGTCGAACTTTGGTCCGGCAGTACCGGAGCCGGGCACATTAGCCCTATTGGGCGGAGGACTGGCGGCCGCGGGAGCCGCAGCGCGCCGTCGTTTGTCGAGCTAGAAAAAATTGCCGCGCCGGCAGTGAGGGTGCGGCGAACTTCGCTGATCTATTTTGCAACCGGAGCACGGTGCTCCGGTTTTTGCGTGTCCTGTGCTATTTCGCGTCGGACGGCTTAACGGCCTCGGCGGGTTTCGACGCGTTCAACTTGGCCAGCGATTCATCCACGCGTTTCTTGAAGTCACCCTTGTCGTTGTGCTCCCAGCCGCTGTAGTTCGACACGACCTGCATCTCGCAACCGGAGCCCTTCGTCACCAACGTGACCTTGTTAGTGCGCTGCAAGACGGTGCCTGAAATGTTGACGTGAGCGGAGTGCTTGACGTCGTAGGAAGACGTCATTTGGGTGTCGTCGGTCGAAACGACGGTGTAATTGTCCGGAACACTGAGTGTGTCTTTGACCGCGACCCATACCTGGCTGCAAGGAATGGCATAGCTGGTCTTATAGGTCATGGCGTAAGTGGGCAGAGTGAGAAATAGCGAAACCAAAGCAATCAACCCGATTTTCTTCATCATGGCAAGTCCCCCTGGAACGGATGAGCGTCACGACAGCTCACGCCGAGTACCGATTTTCGTTTTTCGAGAGCAGCTTACATCGGAGTAACGAGCGATTCGACGGCGAAGGAAAATTGTGTCGTGGCGAATCCCGAAAAGGGAAAGCGCGCTATGGGTGATGCAGTTCGCCGGCCCGGGGCACAAGCTCGAAGTAGACCTGCTGGGGTAGCTGGGTGCTCCAGTGGCCACTGAGCTTGGCGTAGCCGACAAGGCCGAAGAAGATGATGGCGATGGCGGCGGCCATGGACCACGCAGGGATGGCGCGGGGGCCGGGAGCGGAGATCACGAGTGCGTCTTTCGCGGGACAAATCGCGACACATTCCAAGCATCCGGTGCACTCGGCGGAGCGGATCTGGATGAGCTTGTCGACCGGCAGCGAGGAGGGGCAGGCCTTCGCGCATTTGGCGCAATCGATGCAAGCAGGCTCGCGGCGAGTGATGCGCAAAGGACTGGCTAGCGCCGCCAGTCCGAGCAACGCTCCATAGGGACAGAGGTAGCGGCACCAGAAGTTCTGAATAAAGATGGATGCGATGACAAGAGCAAGGACGACGAATGCGGAGACTCCTCCGAGGTAACGGAAGAAGTTGAGCATACGCACGTCAACGATGAGGCCGTACGGGGTCGCGAGAAATTCGGCGATGGCGGCGGCCGACATGCTGAACACAGCGAAGGCGAAGAAGCCGAACAGCAGATATTTCAGGCCGCGGAGCGGGATGTCGAGCCAGCGCGGCAGGGTGAAGTTGCGGCGGAAAAGCGAGCGGCCGAGCTTCCAGAGATATTCCGACAGGGTTCCGACGGGGCAAAGCCACGAGCAGAAAGATTTGCGCAGAAGGAACGACATCAGAGAGAAAAGCGGTGAATAGAAATAACCCAGCGGGATGGATGCGCGGCATTTCGCGGGTGAGTAAGACGTATTTGAACTGCATGAGGCCGGCGATGGGCAGCCAGCCTTCGACGCCGGCAGGACGGGCGACTTCGCGGGTGGCTCCAGAGGTCTCGGCCCAGCGCACCCAGTGGTAGAACTGCACGCCAACCCAAGCGTTGAGGCCAAGGAATGCGAGTTGGAAGCTCAAACGGAGGTGTTGCGAGTAGTCATGAACGGTGTGGCGAACCAGCTTTTTACGGGGTGTCGCGGCGATGGGTTTTACGCGAAGTGACGAGCCGGAAGGGACAATCCGCGCTGTTGAGGTACTGTCTGCGCTTTGTGGTGTGGCGATCATCCCTTCTTAAAGTTAAGTGCGGGGCGTCGGCTGAACTATGACTTCGGTCACAGAAAGCAAATTTTTCGGCAGGCTTGGCGCTGCCGGGCCGCGAGCCGACCGCGAAAACAGGTTGGTTCCTCGTCCGCGGGCGTGTAAGATTCGGCTCAATCGCACCCGGACAGTTCCGCGCGCCCCCTGGGGCGTAGGCTGCGGCAAATTCGAATTGCGAAGAATGCCCGGGAGAAGTACTCAGGGCAAAGGAGAGACTCAGATGAACCGGAAATGGTTGGTAATTATCGCGATGGTTGGATTGATGGTTTCACTAGGAGTGGGCCAGGTGATGGCACAGGCGACGACGCCTTCGACTACGACGACTGACACGACGGCTACGACCACGAAGAAAGCGAAGAAGGCAAAGTCGGACACGACGGCGGCCACCGACACCACCGCTGACACCACGAAGAAGACGAGCAAGAAGGCGGCGTCGGACACGACCAAGGCAGCCGACACCACGGCGGCTACAACTGCGGACACGACGAAGAAGACTTCGAAGAAGGCAGCAGCCGATACAACGAAGGCAGCTGATACGACAGCAACCACGACAACTGATGCGACCAAGAAGAGCAGCAAGAAAGCGAAGGATGCTGCGACCACGGCGACGACTCCGGCGCCAGCTTCTGCGCCTGCACCGACAGCGAAGTCGGCGGTCGCGCCCGCGGCCAGTACGCCAGCTCCAGCAGCCGCGCCAGCTTCGGCTCCCGCGGCAAAGCCAGCAGCAGCCAAGGCGGCGACGACCGCATCGGCAGGTCCGCCTCCACAGAAGGGCATGGTGTGGGTCAACACTGACAGCGGCGTTTACCACAAGGAAGGCAGCAAATACTACGGCAACACCAAACAGGGCAAATATATGTCCGAAGCCGATGCACAGAAGGCCGGTTACCACGTCTCCAAGTCGAACAACTAGACGCTGCGCAAACCCTAAGTCTGACAATATGAGGGCTCTTCAAATGCTGGGGAGCCTCTTTTTTGCCGAAGGGGGTAGCTGCCTGAGTACAGTACACTACTACAGGTAGTGGCAACTGATCCTCCGTCTACGCCGGTCTATCCGCCCTATCCGGGGACGTGGCCGGAGTTTCGCGTTTGGTTTGCCGACGAGGCGGCTTGCGTCGCGTATCTGGAACGGTTGCGGTGGGCAACGGGCTTCCGCTGTCCGAAATGCGCACACGCAAAGGGATGGCGCACGGCCGACGGGCGTTGGTCCTGCTCGGGATGTGCTCGGAAAGTATCGGTGACCGCGGCACCGTCTTTGATCGCAGCCGCATTCCTCTCACGGAATGGTTTGCCGCAGCGTGGCACATGACCAATCAGAAGCATGGGGTAAGCGCGCTGGGGTTGCAGCGGCTGCTGGGACTGGGAAGCTATCAGACCGCATGGACCATGTTGCAGAAGTTGCGCACCGCCATGGTGCGGCCGGGGCGGGATCGTCTTCATGGCCCGGTCGAAGTCGATGAGGCCTATGTGGGCGGCATCGAACAGGGCGTGCGTGGACGCGGCACAAAGGACAAGTTCATCGTCGCTATTGCCGTCGAGGTATTGTCGCCCAAGGGCTTCGGCCGTATACGCATGGGGCGGGTCGACGATGTCTCCGGCGCCAGCTTGGTTCCCTTTGTCTCGGCCGCAGTCGAACCCGGCACGGAGGTGCGCACGGACGGCTGGAAGGGCTACAACGGTCTGTCCGGACAAGGGTACAGGCACCACGCCATCAACGTCTCTGCCAGCGGGGATCCGGCCCACGTTTCCATGCCTGCGGTACATCGCGTGGCCTCCCTGCTCAAACGCTGGCTGCTCGGCACCCATCAGGGCTCGGTCACCGCAGAGTATCTGGATGCCTATCTCAACGAATTCGCCTTCCGCTTCAATCGCCGCCACTCCCGACGCCGAGGTCTGCTCTTTTTGCGGCTCATGGAAAATGCCGTGGTCACCGCGCCGACCCGGTACAGACCTTCGCGCTCCAATTGCCAGGCACGAAACCACAACATCTAGCGGTCACTGTACTCAGGCAGCTATCCCCTTTTTGCCGAAAGACAAGAGCAAAAGCAGCCGCGGATTTACACAGATGAACGCGGATCAGATTTCGGGAAAAAGACAGATCAACCAGCAAATCATCCACGGATTCACACGGACGACACGGCCAAAACCGAGGCAGAAAACGCCCGTCCGACTGACTGCTTGGCACGAAAGCGCTAACACTTTCGAGCCTCGTGGGCCTATCCGTGCTAATTTTCTGCACAAAGGTATTGACTGATTATCCTGCGTCGTAGCACGATTTCAGCGGCCTTGGCGCAGGATCGGCAGCGCCCCGAGCAACTCGCCAACTTATCCACCCCATCCCCGTTCGCGCCCCTTCTTGATGTTTCTTTTTGACAATTCATCAACCCTGCATCGAGGAGGAATGAGATGAGCCTGCCTAACGTTAAAGCGTTTCTGATGACAACTCTGCTGGCGTTGACCGTCAATGCCTACGCCGCACAACCTGTTTCACACGATAACGGCCCAAAGAACTACAACGAATGGACGGTTGCGCAACTCGAAGCTGCGATGGCCTCGGGCAAGACTTACTTCGGTAGCAACTGACCAATTACTACATCACGCGCATTCTGGCGATCGACCAGAATGGCCCTGCGAGTGAATCTGTGATCCAGTTGAATCCCGACGCGCTAAATATAGCTCGCCATGCATGACCAACTCTTCAAGCACGGAATCATCCTCGGTCCGATGCAGGGTATTCCGGTGTTGGTCAAAGACAATGTCGATACGGGCGACAAGATGCAAACCACTGCAGGTTCGTTCGCATTGCTAGGTATTCCAGCCCTGCAGGACTCGACTGTAGCAGCCAATCTGCGAGGTGGTGGCGCGGTGATTCTGGGAAAGACAAACCTCTCTGAGTGGGCGAACTTCCGTTCCTTTGAATCGTCAGCGGATGGTCGGGTCGCGGCGGGCAGACCAATAATCCTTATGGCATCGCGCGCAATCCCTGCGGATCCAGTTCGGGCTCGGCCGCAGCGGCATCATCAAATTTCGCTAGCCGTATCGTTCGGCACCGAAACCGATGGCAGCATTGTGTGTCCAGGGAATGTGAATGGTGTCGTCGCCCTCAAGCCGACCGTCGGCTTGACCAGTCGCGCCGGCATCGTGCCGATCTCGCATGTCGCAGGACACATTTGGTCCGCACGGCCGTTACGTCGCTGATGTAGCGGTTGCGCTCGGCGTGGTGCAGAGCCTTACCTGTGATCGGCACGCGACCAGGCGACTTGCGGCGTTCCCCTGGGGTGGCAGGGTCGATTCCCTCGACCGACAAACATTCCCGCCGACTACACCCAATTCCTTAACCCGAATGGCCTGCAGGGTGCAAAGCTGGGGTTAACGCGGATCGGACTTAGCCGGCTTTGACCCGTTCGTCCCGACGCCGCAGCCGGTGGTAGACGCGGTTTCGAGGCTGCCTTCAAGGCGCTCACCGATGCAGGCGCAACTGTCATTGATCTCGATGCGGAAGGCTTCCAATTGGCAACGGTGGGGGGGCCGGGGAATCACTGGTGTTAGAGTTTGACTTCAGAAATGACGTGCAGACATATTTCGCAACTCGGGTGGGGGTTCCGGTGGCTGGCGGGACGCTTGCAGGACCGCCATCAACTTCAACAACGCCCACGCTGACGTGGAGATGCCTTACTTTAATCAGGACCTCTGGCTGCAATGCGAATGCCTGCTGCCCGGGACCGGATGACCCACAACCGGTCTTCGGCGGCATGACCTATAACCAGGCGCTTGCCGCGGACCAGTCTTTCTGGTGTGAACGGCATCGACGCCGCGCTGAGTCAGTTCGGTCTTGATGCGGTGGTCAGCGCTACGGACAACCCGGCATGGGCCACGGATTTGATCTTCGGCGATCACTTCATTTATGGCACGTCAGGACTTGGCGGCCCCGGAGGTTACCCGATCATCCAGGTGCCGGCCGGCGAGGTGTTCGGCGCGCCCATGGGCATCAGCTTCTTTGGGACCGCATTCAGCGAGCCCACTCTGATCAAACTGGCCTCGGGATTCGAGGCATTACCCAAGCGCGGGCCAACAACCTGCCCACGTTCGCGCAGACTGTGCCGGACTACACATTCAGGGCACGAAGTTGAACGGAATGCAGAACATTACGGTGCCGGCGGCTGGCAGCAGCAAGGCTCCAGCTTCCAACAAGGCTCCAGCAACGCCAAGCAAGCAGCAGAAGGCGCTGCATAGCTTGTAAGATGCGGTAATTTCCAGAGCGTCCGGACTTCGGTTCGGGCGCTTTTTATTGCGCTTTTTTATTGGGCTGGCGAAGTGGCTCGCGCCTGCTGGCGGGACTGGATCTCGATGTACACGTTGATGAGCGAGACTGCAGCCGGGGTAACGCCGGGAATGCGGCCGGCCTGTCCAAGCGTGCGTGGGCGGACGCGCGTGAGCTTTTCGTTCATCTCGCGCGACAGGCCGGAGACTTTGCCGTAATCGAACCAATCAGGGATGGCGCGCTGTTCGGACTTCTTTAGCCGCTCGATCGATTTCGTCTGCTGGTCGAGATAGCCGGCGTACTTGATTTCCGTCTCGACGGATTTGAGTTCGTTGCGGACGGCCGCGCTGAGGCGCGGAGTTTCAAGTTTCAAGTTTCGAGTTTCGAGTCCTGAACTGGAGAGCCCGACACTGTCTTCTGAGGATAGGGGTCCTTCGGCTGCGTTCGCTTCGCTCACTCCGCTCAGGATGACACCGGTTTTGCTTGAAACTTGAAACTTGAAATTCGAAACTTCCTCTCTAGCGAAGAACGTCGGCATCAGCTTCGCCAGCAATGGCGCGAGGTGTTCGATCTGCACTTCAGGGCGTTTGAGGACTTGCGACAATGTCAGACCCACTCCGGTGTTCCCCAGCGATTCGAGAACCTCAAGGGCGGCGGGATCGTCCGCGGCCCGAGCGGCTAAGTCTGCGTTGACACGCGTGCGGTCCAGGAGGTCGCGCATCTGCTGCATGCGCTCCTGCTTGGCGAGATAGTCGGCCCAGGCAGCGTTGTTGATCAAGCCGACACGACGGCCGTGGGGAGTGAGGCGACGGTCGGCGTTGTCGATGCGGAGATGCAGTCGAAATTCGGCGCGCGAGGTGAACATCCGGTACGGTTCGTTCGTCCCTTTGCTGATGAGGTCGTCGATGAGAATGGCGGTGTAGGCCTCGGTGCGATCGAGGATGAGCGGTGGCTCGCCTTTCACCTTGAGCGCTGCATTGATGCCGGCCATGATGCCCTGGCATGCAGCTTCTTCGTAGCCGCTGGTGCCGTTGATCTGTCCAGCCAGATAGAGGCGCGCGATCTTCTTGGTCTCGAGCGTGCGCTCCAGTTCGGTGGGGTCGATGGAGTCGTACTCAATGGCGTAGCCGGGGCGCAGCATCTCGGCGGTTTCGAGCCCGGGGATTGACTTGATGACCGCGAGCTGGACATCGATCGGCATCGAGGTGGACATTCCGTTGACGTAAATCTCGTGCGTGTTCAGGCCCTCGGGCTCGAGAAACAGTTGGTGAGTTTCTTTATCGGGGAACTTCGCAATCTTGTCTTCGATCGACGGGCAGTAGCGCGGGCCGATGGACTGGATTTGTCCGCTATACATGGGCGAGCGCATCAGGTTCTCGCGCAAGATGCGGTGCGTTTCGGCGGTTGTGAAGGCGATGTAGCAGGGCACTTGTTTGTCGTGATGTGCGACCTTCTTGGTGCGGAAGCTGAAGGGCGTGGGATCTTCGTCGCCCGGCTGCACCGCGAACTTCGACCAGTCGATGGAGCGTCCGTCGAGCCGCGGCGGAGTGCCGGTCTTGAGGCGGCAGCCGCGAAGTCCCAGTGCCTTAAGCGATTCGCCGAGCAATACGGCGGCGGGTTCGCCGCTGCGTCCGGCGGGATATTGCTGCTCGCCGCAATGAATCAGCCCGTTGAGAAAGGTTCCGGTGGTGATGATGACCGCTTGCGCGCCGACGGTGCGGCCGTCGCGGAGCTGCACGCCAGTTGCCAGTTGTCGGTTGTCGGTTGTCAGTTTGTTCTGGTCGCCGTTTTCACTGGCAACTGATAACTGACAACCGACAACAATATCGACGACCTCCGCCTGCTTGATGTGCAGGTTGGGCTCGGACTCCAGAACCTCTCGCATCTTGAGGCGGTATTGCTGCTTGTCGCACTGCGCCCGCGGCGACCAGACGGCCGGACCACGCGAAGTGTTCAGCAGGCGAAATTGAATGCCGACCGCATCGGTGACTTCGCCCATGATGCCGCCGAGGGCATCGACTTCGCGGACGAGGTGTCCCTTGGCGATGCCGCCGACGGCGGGATTGCACGACATTTGCGCGATGAGATCGACGTTGAGGGTGAAGAGCGCGGTCTTCAGCCCCATGCGAGCTGCGGCCATGGCGGCTTCGCAACCGGCGTGACCGGCTCCGACCACGACGACGTCGTAGTTCTCGGTAAATTGCGACAAGCGAGTGTTTCCCCACGAGCGCAGTCTGGGCGCCCAATATCTCTATTCTAGCGGGAAAGACAAAGGCCAAAAGCAACCACGGGCCGACCCGGATCACAATTAGGCCTCGAACAAAGCACAAACCCACCACCGAGGCACATATCTTGGCTACAGGCAGGCCGTGGCAGCCTGACCGTTGCCATTGCGGCGGAAGAGAAAGGAATACAGCTCCCACGTCGTTTGCACGATGGTAATCACCGCGGCGATCACAATGCAGAGATGAAGTGCCTGGTTCAGGCTTCTCATGGCGGGCTGCAACTTGGGATCGGTGCCGTCTCCCAGGATGATTAAGTCGTTCGCGTTAAGCAGGAAGTACAGCACGACGAGGTTGATGGCGCGGACAAACATGCGAAAGGCGAACTGCCCCTTTTCCCAGCCGGGCCGAAGCAGAGCGATTGTCTGGCGCACCATCTCCGCCACAATTGACACCGCGAACAATGGATAAAGTGATTGCCACACTGGGCCGAAGCGCACATAGGCAATTCCGGGCCCGAAGATCAGAAACTGGTGTTTCAGCCCCACCAGCCACCAGATGCCGAAGATCGCCGTGAAAATGACTGCCGCCATGGTCTCCGTGGTCGATGGCTGCGTCTGGGTCTTGGAAAGCTTTGGCAGCTTGCGCGCATCCCAATTACTGAACAAGTCGACCTTCGCCTGAAAGCAATCCAGAAGTGCGCAAGCAGACGTGACGGCGGCAAACGTGGTGATAATGGCCAGCGGCAGACGGGCGAGAGATCCGAGCGCGCTGCCAGTCCGGCCCCAGTGACTGAGAGCATCACCGAGCCAATCGACATGGCCACCACCACCACCATGACCCACCGCAAGACGATCCAATAGATGGGGAACACCACTGGGCCGATGAGGTACTGCTGCTTGCGGTAGCGCGCGGCCAGCATCATGGGATGGCCGAGTTGCTTCAGCATGGCAACTTGTTCATCTTCAGTAAGTTGGCGGCCGAACGCTGATTCGCGCTCCTCGACCTGGGAAAGGATTTCGTCGGTCAGCTCGCGGATGACGTCGTTTTGCTGCGCCTTGGGCAACGCTAGCTTTACGGATTGCAGATAACGGTCTATAAGTTCCATATTTTCATTCCTTTGGCGAGGTTTCGATTGGCGAAGCCGTGGTCGATTCGCCGGTGACGCCGGGATTTGGCTGTTGCAGGATCGCGCGGAGCGACGCCGACAGGCTTTCCCAGTCCAACATCAACTCGGTCAGCACGACGTTTCCTTGGGGTGAAAGGCGGTAGAAGCGTTTGTTGCGCTTGTCCTGCTCGCGCCATTCGCTGGCCAGTAAACCCTGGGTCTCAAGGCGGCGAAGCAGGGGATAAAGAGTGCCCTCGTCAATGGCTATCCCATGTTCTTCCAGTGACTTACGCAGGGTATAGCCATACTGCTCGGTGCGCAGCTCAGCCAGTACAGCGACAATCAGGGAGCCACGACGAAGCTCGGAGCGGAGGTTCTCGAGGACTTCTGGGTTCGGGTTAGTAACCGTGTGCGACATAGTAGCTGATACATAGTATGTGACACACAGTATGGTTTGTCAAGAGGAAAACGGCCAGCAATCCGAGAAATCGGAGAAGTTCGGAATCACTCCGACCCCACTCTTTGCGGGCGAGTTATAACTTTTGTTATAACGACGAATTTCGGTCGGATTGGGTTCCCAGGCAGGTCGCGGCGTGCGCTTGGCTGTCCCCGGCGAACTGGTGCGGAACCTTGGCCACCTCCGCCGACTTTTGGAATTGCTGCTATCACGATAATCTCGCAGCATGGCCAAACCAGTTCCGATCGGCACGCGCGGCGAAGCCGAGACTACCGTCCAGCTCAAGAACACGCTTACTGCATGGAAAGAGCATCTGCCCCCGGTGTATTCCACGCCCAACATGATCGGCATGATGGAAGCCGCCGGGTACAACGCGTTGGAGCCCTTCTGCGACGGCGATGAAGTCAGCGTGGGAACGGCGATCAACATTGTGCACCGCGCCGCGGCGACCGTGGGGATGAAGATCACGACCGAAGCGGTTCTGGAGTCGTTCGACGGACGGTTCTATACCTTCAAGGTGAGCGCGAGCAATGGAATCGAGGTCATTGGGCACGGGACGATAGCGCGCGCCATTGTGAGCAAGGCGAAGTTCGAAGAAAAGCAACGGCAAAAGCAAAAGGCGTTAGCCGCGGATTGACGCAGATCGGAAGCCCAATTCACCACGGAGAACACGGAGAGCACGGAGAAGAATCAGCCAAAGTCAAAGGCGAATCGGTCGCCGACCGACGCGAATTTGACGGATAGCTCGACAGAAAAGCAAATTCAGGGATGTAATCCGAGTGTAGGGTCACGAGGTACACCAATGAACCAACTCCGAGTGCAATTCATGCTTTTTGTTTTTTCGATCGCACTGCTGTTCCTCGGTTCAACGATGGGCTGGGCACAGGCTACCCAGCAGCCCGCGCCAAAGTTCACGCCAACGGAAGGTGACTACATTCTGCGCGACTTCCATTTCAAGTCGGGTGAGACGTTGCCCGAGCTGCGCATGCATTACATGACGCTGGGCAAACCAGTCCGCGATGCGAAGGGGCGGGTGACGAATGCTGTCCTCATCCTGCATGGGACCGGTGGTTCGGGGCGTCAGTTCCTGGCTCCTCAATTCGCGGATGTGTTGTATGCGCCCGGCCAGCTTCTGGATATCAATCGTTACTTCATCATCCTGCCCGACAACATCGGCCACGGGAAATCGAGCAAGCCGAGCGACGGCTTGCACGCGCATTTTCCCCAATACGAGTATGACGACATGGTGCTGGCGCAATACGACTTGTTGACACAGGGACTGGGCATCAATCATCTGCGGCTGATTCTGGGCACTTCGATGGGATGTATGCACTCGTGGATTTGGGGCGAGACCTATCCAGACTTCATGGACGCGATGATGCCGCTGGCGTGCCTGCCGGTGGAGCTCGCCGGCCGCAATCGCGTATGGCGCGAGATGGTGATCGACGGCATCCGGCAGGATCCGGAGTGGAAGGGCGGCGAGTACACGACGGAACCGCGGGCGGCGTTGCAGATCTCCGAGGACTTTCTGATCATCGCCGGGAGCGCGCCGATGTTGATGCAGAAAAACCTTCCCACCCGTGAGGCGGCCGACAGATATCTCGACGAAATGATGAAACGAACTTTGACGCTCGATGCGAACGATCTGCTGTAGGCGGTGAGTTCGTCACGGAATTACGATCCGTCGTCAAAACTGGAAATGATCACTGTGCCGGTCATGTTCGTGAACTCGGCGGACGACTTTATCAATCCGCCGGAGTTGGGGATCGCGCAGCGCGAGATCAAAAACGTCAAGAAAGGCCAGTTCGTGCTCATTCCCGCTTCTGACCAGACTCACGGGCACGGCACGCACACCTGGGCGGTTTTCTGGCAGCAGTACTTGCAGCAGTTGCTGGAGGAGTCGAAGTAAGTCGGTAGAGCGTCAAAGATCCTGTAGGCGAGGCGAAACGGAATGTGCAGGAATATCAAAACACTCTTCAACTTCGATCCGCCAGTGACCGAGGAAGAGACACGGGCGGCGGCGCTGCAGTATGTGCGCAAGATCACGGGGTTCAACAAGCCTTCGAAGGCGAACGAAGCGATCTTCCTGAAAGCGGTGGATGAAGTGGCGCGAGTCTCGATCAAGCTCTTGAGCGAGTTGGAGACCACCGCTCCGCCGAAGAACCGGGAGGAGGAAGCCGCCAGAGCCAAGGCCCGCGCGGCGGAGAGGTTTGCGCGGTAGCACCTTTTCTTTAAAGTTGATGTATACAAACCCAACCAGCTTAGGTTAATCTTAATACAGTGGCGTCGCTTCGATTCGGCAGCGTGCTGTACGTTGCATATCCGCAGGACCACACACCGCGCCACGTCCATGGGTTTTTCGAGGAGTCCGAAGTGATTCTGGATTTGAGCGACGATAGAACCATCCGATTGGCGACCCGGCCTGACGCCGTCCGCCCGCCGAACGCGAAACGCAGTTCAGTCCGCCGCATGTTGAACGTGGCTGCCGAACACTTCGACGAACTGGTCGCCCTGTGGGAGAAGATGCATGATTAAGCCGAAAGCAAGAGTTGCCGTTACCGACGAACAGATCGATGCAGCACGGTTGCGGGCGCGTGAGTTTCAGTCAGACGACCGGCGCGCGGTCAGAGTGGTGTACGAAAGGAAGCCCGATCTGGTGACGCTCCACTTGGACGATGGCATACGGATCTCCATTCCACGCAAATCGCTGGAAGGGTTGCAGGATGCGAGCCAGGCGCAACTCGCGAAAGTCGAGATCCTCGGTCGTGGCACCGGAATTCACTGGCCGTTGCTCGACGTGGATCACTATGTGCCGGGCCTGCTGAATTACATTTTCGGGACCAGCCGCTGGATGGCGGAGTTGGGTCGCCGGGGGGGTTCAACGACGAGCGTTAGAAAGGCCGCCGCTTCGCGTGCAAATGGGAAGAAAGGCGGGAGGCCCAAGCAGCGGGTGGCGTGACTCTGAAGTATTCAAACCGAAAGCACTCGCCAGCGCTACTTCACCGGCTTCGCCTTCTCGTCTGCCTTGACGGTTGCTGGCTGCGCCGTTTGCGGCTTGATGATGTCGGCCAGCATGTCCGGCTTACTGGAATCACGCACAAGATGGGGATAGCGCTCGCCGTCGTGGTAGTCGATTTTTACAGTCTTGTAGAACTCGACATTCTCCACCAACAGTTCCAGCGGGCCGCCGTTCTTGGTGGCCTTCAGCGCTTCGAGGAAGAGCTGGCCGGAAAACTTGCGTGAATTGACAGCGATAATCTTCATGCCGGGAACGATGCCCGCGTTGTAGGCAGGCATCCCGATGATGGAGTCGACGACGGTTGCGTTTTCGTCGAGTACGAGTCCGATGGAATCCCGGGCAGTCAGTGCTTTGTAATGTTCGTTCCTCATGCGCTGCATGTCGGATTGCTTGTCGGTGTAGACGAGTTGCCAGCCGCTATTGGATATGCCACCGAGCGGCGCCTGGGGAGCGATTTGATAGATGCGGGTGTGGAGAAATTCCTGCCAATCGTAAGCCTGGACCTGGTTGAGCGTAGACACTATGTCGTCCATGGTGTAGGTCTTCACCTCGGGCGGGGTGTCGCCACCGCCGTAAAAAATCTTGCAGAAGTCGTCAAGGGACTTCTGGCCGCCGCTCTTCTGGCGGATGATGGTGTCAGCTTCGAGCCAGATGAGCGCACTCTCGTCGTAATAGTCTCCGCCGCGCCTCCACGACGACCATGCCGCCGACCCTCCGAGCTGAACGCCAACGGCGGTGTCCTCCAGATCGCGCCAGGTTCGGCCGGGACGATGGCTATATTCGGCACCTATCAAGGCGTAGAAATCGCGGAATTGCTCGGGCGTCCAGAGCTGGCTGCGCGCCGTCAATACCAGGCCGTAATACTCCGTCAGTCCCTCGTACACCCATAGTAGATTGCCCTTCATAGGCTCTTCGTAATCGGGCGTGGCGAGACCGTCGGGTCGGCGATACTTTCCGTTCCACGAATGCACGTATTCATGCGGCAGAAGGAAGGCAGAGGCTACGCGGGGCGATTCGTCGATCAGGCCGCGTTCGACGATGCGGCTATCGTTCGACTCGTGATGCTCAAGCCCGTAGTGCGCGACGTGATCGCTGGCCGAGAGGAGGAAGTGGTAGTCGCGAAAATGCCGCGAGCCGAAGAGCGCGTAGGCCTCGTTCACAAGGTTGTCGTAGTGGGCCTTTTCGTCATCCGGCATCTGCAAGGCAGCTTCGCTGTCGGCGGCGATGTCCATTTCGTGCACTGGCTTTACGCCGGCAGCCAGGGGAACGACGCGGAAATGGGCGCCGGTAATGACAGGAGAATCCACCAGTAGTGTCAGTGATGTCGGAGCAAATGAGATTTCCTGAGCGGCCTGATTCTGTATGGCCAGCGAAGTGCCGAACTTCCACTCCGCGGGAATTTTGATGCTGGCCTGGTAAGTGAGCTGGTCGGAAGTGAAGCCCTTGGGATAGAGAAGCAGCTGGTTCCAGTCAAGCACGCACAACTGGTCGGTGGTGGATAAGTCAGCCGGGGCGACATAGTCCATGTGGACTTCGAGGGAGTTTACGCCAGGTGGCACATTGACGTGGAAGGTGAACATATCCAGCGAATCGCGGACCCAGGGAATCTCCTTGCCGGCGGCGAAGAATTTCAGACCGGTGAAATTGGAGACGGGGCCGCCGGGACCATGTGCGCCGGGAATCCACTTCGGATAATAGAAGATATTTTCGCCAGGCTGGACGGGCAGGACTTCTTTCGCGTGGAAGAACCGGTGAGGAGCCTCGGAGGCGTCTACGGCAAGGGTGATGGCCGGAGTGGTGGTGGGATGGGTTTGTGCCGGCAGGACCGAAGTTAGCGCGGATAGCAGTGCAATGGCGGCAGTGAGACAGCGAGGTAGCGAGGAGAGGCGCAAAGAGCTTTCCATTGGACTTTCCTGTCACTCCGAGTTTACGTCTGGCGGAGTTGAGTATAGGAGAGGGAGAGTATCACGAGTTGCTCGCGCCGAGGTAGAGCGGTCGATTCCGATGTCTTTCGCTTTGAGATCGAGGCTCGCGACGGCAAGGCGCGGGCGTTGCGGATGGTCACACCGCGGGGAGACGAAAAAACCCACCCCGGAAACACATGGGGTGGGGCATAAGGCGACCAACCTTGCGAATCGCCGCTAGTTTTTCTTCTCCTCGGGCGGATGCTGTTGCGGCTGCGCCTGAGCTCGCTGCTGAGGCTGTGCCTGGGCGTGCTGTTGAGGTTGCGCTTGAGCATGCTGCTGTTGCCGTGCCTGGGCATGCTGTTGTGGCTGCGCCTGAGCGTGCTGTTGTGGTTGCGCCTGGGCGTGCTGCTGAGGTTGCGCCTGGGCGTGCTGTTGTGGTTGCGCCTGGGCATGCTGTTGGGGCTGAGCCTGAGCATGCTGCTGCGGTTGCGCTTGGGTGTGCTGTTGTGGCTGAGCCTGGGCATGCTGCTGCGGTTGGGCCTGAGCATGCTGTTGTGGCTGCGCCTGAGCATGCTGTTGCTGCTGTGTTTGGGCGTGCTGCTGCGGCTCAGCCTGAGCATGTTGCTGCTGTTGTGTCTGGACATGCTGTTGCGGCTGCGCCTGAGCCCGTTGCTGAGGCTGCGCCTGAGCATGTTGCTGCTGCTGTGGAGTGGTGCGAGCGGGAATCACCGGCGCGATCGGTTTGCCTGCCGCGATGGGTTTGGTCGCCGTGAGAACGGCCGGACGCCCGTTGTTGACTGAGGCAAACTGCTGGTGGTTCTGCGATGCCACACGCTGATTCTGCAACTGCGTAGTCATCGGAGGAATGCGCTGTTGCCGCAATGCAGCGTTTTCGGCTGCGATTGGCCGGCGCGTGATGCCTCCGGGCCCGTTGTAGCTAGCGCGGTTGGTCGTAGCGTTGGTGACGGAGCGGTTATAAACGTTAACGTTCCTGATGTTTATATTATTGACCGAACGGTTATAGCTGAAACGATTTCCGGCCCAGTATCCACCCAGATAGCCGATGCCGCCATAGCCGAAGCCATAGTTAATGCCGCCGTAGTAGCCGACATACTGCCCCCAAAACCCGTAATTGTAGCCATACATCCCGCCAACGAATCCCCAATATCCTGGCGTCCAGAGGAAGCCGACCTGAGGTGGCCACGCCCAGGCACCCGGCACCCAGAAGTAGCCTGAGGAGCGTAGCTCCAATATCCGGGTGTCCATATATACCCATCGCCGGGGATTGGAGGCTGCGAATATTGCGGTAACGGCGGTGGAGGCTGTTGGGCCTGAAGCACCGGCTGGCCGTAATTCGCTTGCTGGTAGTCGGCATCGGACTCGCCGTTAGGGTAGCTCTGGTCTTGAGCGCTCTGTTGCACCGGGGGAGCTGGAGATGCCTGCTGGGCCGGCGCGGGCTGCTGCTGGTAACTGGTATCGGTCGCCTGAGTCCCGTCCGTGGGAGCCAGGTTGCCCGTCGAAGCAGGATCCTGCGACTGATCGGTCTGCGCTGATTGACCCTGGGCGCCATTGTCCTGGGCCGAGGTTTTACTGCATGCTGCAACTCCAAATATCAGGGCGACGGATATTGCCGTCAGAACGATACGAGAAGATAACTTGTGCGACATATTCGCCTCTATCTCGGAGATGCCGAAAAGACAACTCCACCATCAGAGTCGCACTGCGGGGTGCTTCTGGTCTGAGCAAATGAGTACACCGCCACGCGAGATGGCTTTACGGTCCCAGCAGTGCCTCGGCGTGAACTGTTCTGCTCCCGCTACAATCGTGATTCATGTCTTTTCGCTTTGAGATTGAAGCTACCGACGGCAAGGCGCGGGCGGGGCGGATGTTTACGCCGCATGGCGTGGTGCAGACCCCGGTGTTTATGCCGGTCGGTACGCTGGCGACGGTGAAGGCCGTCGCGCAAGACGTGCTGGAAGAGCTGGGCGTCGAGATTCTGCTGAACAACACCTATCACCTGTATCTGCGTCCGGGGGTGGAGATGGTGCGCTCGCTGGGCGGAGTGCAGCGCTTCATGGCGTGGGACAAGCCGATTCTGACCGACTCGGGCGGGTTCCAGGTGTTCAGCCTGAGTGAGCTGCGCAAGGTGACGGAAGACGGCGTGGCGTTTCGCTCGCACCTGGATGGGTCGTCGCACATGTTCACGCCGGAGAGCTCGATTGCGGCGCAGATCGGGCTGGGCGCGGACATCATTATGGCGTTTGACGAGTGTACGGAGCATCCGGCCAGTCGCGAGAGGGCGCGCGGCTCGATGGAGATGACGCTCAGGTGGCTGAAGCGGAGTCGCGATTATTTCGATACACATAAGGAAGAGGTGGTGTGGTTTGGGGGAGTGAATCCCACCCTTTCCCAAAAGAAGGGAAAGGATGGGGCACCCACATTTATTGCAAGTGTCGAGCCCGGGCAGACTCAGGCGCTGTTTGGCATTGTGCAGGGAGGGATGTATCCCGACTTGCGGCGCGAGTCGGCGCAGCGGACAGTCGAGATCGACCTGCCTGGGTACGCGATTGGCGGGCTGAGCGTAGGCGAGCCGCGTCCCATGACGTACGAGATGGTGGATGCGGCGATGCCGTACCTGCCGGAGAACAAGCCGCGCTACCTGATGGGGGTGGGAACTCCGGAGGAGATCGTGCACTACGTGGCGCAGGGCGTGGACATGATGGACTGCGTGTTGCCGACGCGGGCGGCGCGTCACGGGCTGCTGTTCACGTCGGAGGGCAGGCTGACCATCAAGAACGCGCGCTACGCTGGCGATGAGCGGCCGATTGATGCGAAGTGCGGGTGCAAAGTGTGTGCGCGGTATTCGCGCGCTTATCTGCGGCACCTGTACGCGTCTAACGAGTTGCTGGCACAGACTTTAAACACGGTGCACAATCTGGCCTATTACCTTGACACCATGCGACGCGTCCGGCAAGCTATACTACTTGGGGAGTTCGCGACTTTTCTGTCTGGTGTGAAACCACCGCATCTGAGTGTCCCCTAGCAACACCCGGCGGTACGCTGCTGAAAGAGCCTGAGATTCCCGGACGTAATCCAGTTTGGTGGTTTGATGCAGCGCGGTGGGAGTGCGTCTCTGTGGAAAAGCAGATTCCTCGCGGACTCGAGTCCGCTCGTAATGTGGAAAGCGGAGTTTTTTCCGGGGCTAAAGCCCCAATGAATTTTGCGGTGTGCGCGACGCCGGGCTAAAGCCCGGCTCTTCCACCGAAAAGAAAAGCAGGTCCTTCGACTCGGACGCGCAATGATTTGGCGCGTCCTCGCTCAGGATGACAAGAATTGAGTGAAAGTTAACGACACATGCTGACATTGGCAGGGACTTATCTACAGGGGATCGGCGCGGGAGGCATCGGGCCGATCGTGATGATGGTTGCGATCTTCGCAATCTTCTATTTTTTGCTGATCATGCCGCAGCAGCGCAAGCAGAAGAAGTGGGCTGAGATGCTGACGCAGATCAAGCCAGGCGACACCGTGGTGACCAGCGGCGGTTTGAAGGGCATCGTGATGTCGGCCAAGGACGATTCGCTGATCCTGCGGATCGCGCCTGACAATCTCAAGCTCGAAGTGGCGCGCTCCTCCGTCGTGTCGCTGACTACCCCGGAGGATAAGCAACTTAAGTCTTAGCAGGGTTGCAGTTACTCATGAACAATAAGCTCACAGCAAAAGTCCTCATTATTATCGCGGTGCTGATCTTCTTCCTATTCGGCATCTTCGGCATTCCCAAGAGCTTCACCCCATCCGGCCTGCTGGCCGCGTTGCAAGACCGCATTCACCTGGGGCTCGACCTCAAGGGCGGCACGCACTTAATTCTGCAGGTGCAGGTGAATGACGCGGTCAACGCCGACAGCGATCGCGCTGTCGAGCGGCTGAAGGACGACCTGGCGACGAAGAAAATTACCTACGCCGAGATCGTCAAGCCCGATCCGCAGCAGCACCCGGAACTGATTGTAGTGAAGGGTGTTCCGCCGGAGTCGATCGCAGACTTCCGCAGCCTGGTCTCTGACCGGCTACCGGATTACGACCTGACGTCTGGCGCCGACAATACCTTCACGCTGATCATGAAGCCGAGCATCGTGAAAGACACGAAGGCGAAGGCGCAGCAACAGGCAATCGAGACAATTCGCAATCGAATTGACCAGTTGGGTGTCAGCGAGCCGGTCATTCAGGAGCACGGACTGGGCGATTACCAGATCCTGGTGCAACTGCCCGGAGTAGACGATCCGGCGCGTGTCAAAGAAATCATGCAGTCGACGGCCATGCTGGAAATCCGGCAGGCGATCGGCGGTCCTTACACGAGCGAGCAGGAAGCCATGCAAGCCAACGGCGGGCTGCTTCCGGCGAACGCGGTGCTGATGAAGGGCAAGAACATCGGCGCGCAAGGGCAGGAAAATTCTGACCAGTACTGGCTCATTAGCCGGGCCTCAGCGGTAAGCGGCGGCGATCTGCGGACGGCCGACGCGGGTCGCGATGAGAATGGGCGCCCGGATGTGAAGTTCACGTTGACCGGTGAAGGTGGACGGCGCTTTGCGGCGTTTACCGGCGCGCACGTGGGCGAGCGGCTGGCGGTAGTGCTCGACAACAAGGTGATGGAAGTCGCCACCATCCAGGAACAGATTCACGACGAAGGCCGCATCACCGGCTCGTTCACCGAGCAGGCGACGCAGGATCTGTCGCTGACACTGCGTTCTGGCGCATTGCCGGCGGGCATCAAGTACCTCGAAGAGCGGACGGTGGGACCGTCGCTGGGTGCGGATTCGATTCGCGCGGGCGTGCGTGCAGCTCTGTTCGGCATGATCGCCGTAATGTTGTTCATGCTCTTCTATTACAAGTTCGCGGGCATCAATGCCGACCTCGGACTGTTCTTGAACTTGGTCATCCTGCTGGGCTTCCTGGGCTTCACCAGCGCGACGCTCACGCTGCCGGGTATCGCCGGAGTGATTCTTACGATTGGTATGGGCGTTGATTCGAACGTGCTGATCTTCGAGCGCATTCGCGAAGAGCTGCGGCATGGCAAGACGCCTTCGCAGGCGGTGGACCAGGGATTCAGGCACGCGTGGGTCACGATTGTTGACACCCACGTAACGACGATCGTGTCGGCCATCATCCTGTTCCTGTTCGGAACCGGCCCGGTGCGCGGATTCGCCGTGACCCTGAGCTTCGGTCTGGCAGCGAACTTGTTTACATCAGTTTTTGTATCGCGCGTGATTTTCGACGCCATCCTGAATCGCCACCAGAGTGGCGAGGCTTTGAGTATCTAGTGCAAGAACGTGTTCAGCCGGTGCATGAAGCTCAATTGATCACGTACCTGAGGTTGAGCGGCGTGCACGTTGGACTGTTGATTAACTTCAACGTTCCAGTATTGCGCCGAGGAATTGTAAGAAGAATTTTATAGAACTCCGTGTCCTCCGTGCCTCCGTGGTGAATACTTGCTTCCGGTGGCGAAAAGAGGCAACTTGAGTTTTTCGTAAGGGGCTAGCGGTGGAGTTATTTCGTAATACCAATATCGATTTCCTGGGCAAGAAGTGGTACTTCCTTGCCTTCTCACTGATCTTCAGCGTCGCCGGATTGCTGTCGATTTTCTTCTGGCACGGCATTCCTTTCGGTGTCGATTTCAAGGGCGGCACGCTGGTCTATGTGAAGTTCGCGCAGACGCCGAACTTGAGCGAGATCCGCGCCGCCATGGATCGCGCTGGACTGAAAGACCCGAAGATCCAGAGCTATGGCGAAGCCGGCAACAACGAAGTGCTGATTGCGCTCGAACAGCGCGAGACCAGCGAAGCCGCGCTCGACCAGGGCAAGAACACCATCATCAAGGCGCTTGAGTCCAGCAGCGAGGCCCAGGCCGGCAAGCAGGACCTGAACAACACTGGTCCGTCGAGCATTCAGCAGTACTTACTGTCGAAGGACCCGTTGCATTTGGGCGGCATCGATTCGGCGCAAAAATATCTGGCGATTGCGCAGCAGATCGACGACTTCCGCAACAAGCAGCACGGTGGCGTGCTGACTTCGGTGGACCAGTTAAAGAGTGTTGCCCCGCCGGAAGTGGTTTCGGTGATGGAGCAGGACTTTTATACGTCGAACTTCGCGGTGCGCAACGTAGAGATTGTCGGTCCGCAGGTCGGCGGCCAACTGCGCAAGCAAGCGCTGTGGGCGACCTTATATTCGCTGGCGGGAATGCTGGTGTATCTATGGTTCCGCTTTGAGCTGATCTACGGCATCGGCGCCGTGGTGGCGTGCTTCCACGACACCATCATCACGATTGGGTTCTTTTCGCTGCTGAACAAAGACATCACGTTGACGGTAATTGCGGCCATCCTGACTCTGATCGGATACTCGATGAACGACACTATCGTCGTTTACGACCGCATCCGCGAAAACATCAAGTTGATGCGCCGTGAGAAGTTGGCCGACGTGGTCAACAAGAGCATCAACCAGACCTTGAGCCGGACCATTCTCACTTCGGGCTTGACATTTCTTACCGTACTCTCGTTGTATGTGTTCGGGGGAGAAGTGCTGCGGGGTTTTTCGCTGGCTTTGGTCATCGGAATTCTGATCGGAACCTACTCTTCCATCGCGGTGGCGGCTCCCATGTTGGTGGCCTACCAGGAATGGCGGTCCAAGAAGGCGGGTACGGCTACGCTGCCCGCGGTGAGGGCCAGCCGGGAAAAGATAAAGGCGAAGGCATAACCGATTTTCTTGGCGACACAAACGGCCTTTCGAGGTGTATATTCAAATCCTTCGGGCGGGCGATGGGGTTTTACGTGTTTGGGACGAGGGGTCGCCTGATGATGACCGGATGCAGAAATGCGAAGCCGGGAGCAAAATATTGCAAGCCGGTGTCTAAGTAGTCAAAGCATTCTACGGAGATAGGGCTATGTTTGAAGACAGCCTCATGGAATCTGGGGGCAAGCTAAAATCGAAGCAGGGCGCAACCACCGCCATATCATTTATCCTCCAGATCCTCCTCATTGGCGTTTTGGTATTGCTGCCGCTGGTATTCACCGAGGCGTTACCGAAACAGCAGCTCATGACTTTTCTGGTGGCGCCGCCGCCACCACCTCCACCTCCTCCGCCTCCTGCAGCAACCCCCGAAATCAAGGTCGTAAAGCCCCGGCAGACCGACCTCGACAACGGCGAGCTGCGGACCCCGACAAAAATCCCGAAAAAAGTCGCCATGATTAAGGAAGACGAACCGCCACCATCCACCGGCGTTGCCGGTGTGGTAGGTGGCGTACCGGGTGGGGTTCCGGGCGGTGCCATGGGAGGAGTGCTGGGCGGGATCATCGGTAATACGCCAACAGTAGTGCCGAAGGCTGCTACGCCGACGCGCATTCGCGTGTCCCAGGGCGTATCGCAGGGCCTGCTTGTGCACCAGGTAAGGCCGGTGTACCCGGCGCTGGCGCGGCAAGCCCGTATTCAGGGGACGGTAGTTTTGCAGGCGGTGATCAGCAAGGACGGATCGATCGAGGGTTTGCACCTGGTCAGCGGGCACCCCATGCTGGCGCCCGCGGCGATTGATGCCGTGAAGCAGTGGAAGTACAAGCCGTACTTCCTGAACGGCGAGCCCGTCGAGGTGGAAACCACGATCAATGTGAACTTCACCCTGGCCGGTGGATAGAAATAAATTTGCGCAATTGCGCCTTGCCCTTCGACTCTCGACTACGTCCAGCGATAATGCGGTCGTAATCGCAGCACAACACGGCGGACCGAAACGGGTTCGCACGTGCAAGACGAAGACAGGCGTTCCCGGCGGCACGTAGCCGGGCAAACAGGTTCTGGACCACTCGCAGTAGCGAACGGGTTCAGCAGTAACGAAGTTCCCGAGGAGGAGAATTCGACTCATGCTTTTAGCTAACGTTGCAACTTACGCTCTCAGCCACGTACCCAATGTCGCTGTCTGGATGTTCCAGGAAGGCGCGGTGGGATGGGATCCCGTCTCGCTATGGAAGCAGATGGGCGTCCTGGCAAAAATCGTGGTAATCATCCTGTTCATCATGTCGGGCTGGTCCATCGGTGTGATGATTGATCGCGCCATGGCGTTCAGCGCCGCCCGCAAGCAGTCGCGTGCGTTCGCTCCCGCCGTTGCCGGCGCGCTGCGCGAAGGCAAGATCGACGAAGCCATCAAGATTGCCGAGCGCAACAAGAAGAGCCACTTGGCCAAGGTCGTCACCGCCGGACTGCAGGAATTCCGCGCGCACGGCGAATCGGCCGACATTCCGGGCGAACAGATCGAAGCTTCGAAGCGCGCCCTGGAGCGTGCTGAGGCCATCACCCACGCAGAATTGAAGCGCGGACTCAGCGGGTTGGCAACGATCGGTTCGACTGCGCCGTTTATCGGGCTGCTGGGCACGGTGGTCGGCATTCTGAACGCCTTCAAGGAAATCTCGACCCAGAAGGCAACCGGTCTGGGCGCCGTCGCCGGCGGTATTTCGGAAGCGCTGGTGACCACCGCTATCGGTCTGTTCGTCGCCATTCCGGCCGTCATGATGTTCAACTATTTCTCCAGCAAGGTGGAAGCCTTCGACGTGGAAATGGACAACAGCTCCAGCGAGTTGATTGACTACTTCCTGAAGCGTCGCGGAGCCGTCCGCCGGTAATCGGTCCGGTGCATCCGTGCACCACCGATTTCCGATGCAACGGGGAGGTTGAACAATGGCGTTAGTGAAACGCGACGAAGGCTCGAAAGTAAACTCCAACATCAACGTCACGCCCATGGTGGACGTGATGCTGGTCTTGTTGATCATTTTCATGGTCATCACGCCCATGCTGCAAAAAGGCGTCAGCGTGGACATGGCCAAGGTCAACAGCCCGGTGCCCATGCCCGACGCCGACAAAGAAGATGCCCTGCTCATCTCGATCATGCGCGATGGCAAGATCTACTTTGGCTCGGACCGCGTGGATGCTGACCAGCTTACGCAGAAGGTGAAGGACCGCCTGGCCAACAAAGTTGACAAGCGGGTCTTCATCAAGTCAGATGCCCGCGCCCGCTATGGCAATGTTGTCGATGTAGTGGACAACGTCCGCTCGGCGGGGGTTGACGATGTGGGTTTGCTGACCGAACAAAAGAAGACGGGTCCGGCGACGCAGGCACCACCTGCAGCGCCCACCCCGTAACGGGAGTCAATTATGGGAATGCAAATGGGGGGCAGCAAAGGCGGCCCCGCGGCTGATATCAACGTAACGCCGATGATTGACATTCTGCTGGTGCTGCTGATCATCTTTATGGTGATCACACCGCTGACGCCCAAAGGCCTGGACGCGCTGGTTCCCCAGCCGCCCAAGGACAAGCAGAAGCAGCCGGAATCGGACGAACGCACCGTGGTGGTGCAGCTGCTAAAGGGTGCAGGCGATAAGGCATCGCTGAAGATCAACCAGGACGATGTGACGTGGGAAAATCTTGAAGGCCGTCTCAATGACATCTTCAAGACCCGCGCCGAAAAAGTAATGTTCGTCAAGGCTGATCCGGACCTGACGTTCAACGAAGTGGCACAGGTAATCGACATCGCGCATTCCGCGGGTGTCGACAAGGTCGGACTGATCACCGCCAAGATCGAAGCCGGCCAGTAGTCAGTCGTGCATTAGGAACGTGAATCGGGAAACACTCCTCCTTCTGGGAAGGCGGGACATCGCACTGTGCGGTGTCCCGCTATGCCATGAGACCCGAAAACGCGTAAGGGAGAGTAACAGCACACATGAATAAGAGCGGACGGGTACTAACGATTCTGGCGGTACTGCTCGCATTGCTCTCAGCGGTAGGTTGCGAAAAACTGAGAGCACGCGACCAACTCAACAAGGGCGTTCAGTCCTACAAGAACGCACGCTACGAAGAAGCCATCGAACATTTTAAGAACGCGGTGCAGCTCGATCCCAGCCTCACCAACGCGCGTCTTTATCTGGCTACCGCGTATGCCCAGCAATATATTCCCGGGGCCGACTCGCCCGATAACAACAAGTATGCGGAGGAGGCCATCGACGAGTTCAAGAACGTGCTGGCCAACAATCCGCCCAAGGAACAGCAGATCCACAGCTTGAAGGGCATTGCTTCGCTGTACTTCAACATGAAGAAGATGGACCAGGCGAAGGAATGGTACGAAAAGGTCGCCGCGCTCGATCCCAACGATCCTGAAGTCTATTACTCGATCGCTGTGATTGACTGGACGCAGGCCTACCAGCCTCGTCTGGAGGCCCGCGCCAAGCTGGGCCTGAAGCCGACCGACGACATTAAGGACAAGAAGACCTGTGCCGACCTGTTGAAGGCCATCAGTGCCAACCAGGCTGTCGTCGAAGACGGCATCGCCAAGCTGCAGAAATCCATCGAGCTGCGGCCTGACTATGACGACGCTATGGCGTATTTGAACCTGATGTATCGCGAGCGAGCCGACCTCGAGTGCGACAATCCTGACGCCCGCAAGGCGGATCTGAAGACCGCGGACGACTGGGTGGATAAAACCATGGCCACCAAGAAGGAGAAAGCCGAGAAGGCCGGTCCTTCGGGAATCGTGACCACGGAAACGCCCACGAAATAGCCGCTACTACACTTGTGCCGAACGCCCTCCCCCTCCGGGAAGGGCGTTTTGTTTGCCGTGGTGCATTCCGTCACTCACACTTGTGACAACGTCACTGGCGGGCGGGTAACCTTGCAGTACAATTCTTGCTTTGGCGCGAGCTATTTCGCGCGGCAAGGGACGTCCCTGTTTTGCCGCGGGATGTTTGGCGCTGAAGGGCATTCATGTTCAAGCGAATCCTTATCGCCAATCGCGGCGAAATCGCCGTCCGCATCATTCGTGCCTGCCGCGAGATGGGGATCGAGTCCATCGCCGTTTTCTCCGACGTCGATCGCAAAGCGCTCCACGTTCGCAAGGCCGATCACGCCTATCACATCGGCCCGGCGACAGCCGCCGAGTCATACCTCAATTTCGACAAGATCCTCGACGTCGCGCGGCGCAGCGGTGCAGAAGCCATTCATCCCGGCTACGGATTCCTGTCAGAGAACGCCCGTTTCGCCCGGGCCTGCCGCGATGCCGGCGTTAAGTTTATCGGGCCCACGCCCGAGTCGATGGAGATGATGGGCTCGAAGACCAGCGCGCGCCAGCACATGAAAAAGGCGGGCGTGCCCTTCGTTCCCGGCTCCGAAAAAGGCATGGAGTACGAAGCCACCGAGCGGATGGCCGAGCAGGTCGGCTATCCCATCATGCTCAAAGCCGCGGCCGGGGGCGGCGGCAAGGGCATGCGCCTGGTACACAAGCCGGAAGACCTGCGCTCGGCCTTCGAGAACGCACGCAGCGAGTCGCAACGCGCCTTTGGTGACAACGAGGTGTACATCGAGAAGGCCATCATCAACCCGCGCCACGTCGAAATGCAGGTCTTCGGCGACGAGCACGGCAACGTCGTGTATCTCGGCGAGCGCGAGTGCTCGGTGCAGCGTCGCCATCAGAAAGTCCTGGAAGAGTCGCCCTCGCCCATCGTCGATGAAGACATGCGCCGCCGTATGGGCGAAATCGCCGTGCGCGTGGCGAAAGCAGCGGATTATCAGAACGCCGGCACCGTCGAGTTCCTGGTCGATCAGGACCGCAATTTCTATTTCCTCGAGATGAACACGCGCTTGCAGGTCGAGCATCCCGTCACCGAGTTCGTGACCGGCCTCGACCTGGTGCACTTGCAGTTTCGTGTTGCCGCGGGCGAGAAGCTGCCATTCCGCCAGGAAGACATCAAGCTGCGCGGACACGCCATCGAGTGCCGCATCTATGCCGAGGATCCCGACAACAATTTCTTTCCCTCGCCCGGCCAGATTACCCGGCTGATTTCCCCGTCGGGCCCAGGCATCCGGCGCGACAGCGGCATGTACGAGGGCTGGACCGTGCCCATCGAATACGACCCACTGCTGGCCAAGCTCGTCGGCTATGCTGAAACGCGCGACGAGGCCATCGACCGTCTGCTGCGCGCGCTGTCCGAGTATTTCGTCGGCGGCATTAAGACCAACGTTTCGCTGTTCCGGCGCATCCTGAAAGACCCCGACTTTCGCGCGGGAAACATTGACACTGGCTTTCTGGAGCGGCTGCTGAAGCGCCCCCCGGTCGAAACCGATCCTCGGCGTCCCCTCATTGCAGCAGTTGCGGCGGGAATTTTCGCGGCCATGGATCCCAAGGCAACCTTCACAGGATCCAACGGATTGCCTGCTCCCGCGAACGGAAGAGCGGGTGCGGGAGAGCCCAGCAACTGGCGTCGGACCGCGCGCGAAGAAGGGATCGGGTCGCGATGACCTACGATGTGGTTGTTGACGGCAAGACCCACCGCCTTGAGCTGACCCGCAGCGAGAACACCTGGCGGTGCGTGGTCGACGACCAGATGATCGAAGTCGATGCCGCATTGACCGCGCGCGATATTCTGTCTTTGCTGCTGGGCGGCGATGCCTTCGAGATCAAGCGCGAGCGCGCGCTGTCGGGCGAACTGCACCTCATCATCGGCAGCGCACGCTATGCCGTCGATGTCCAGGACCCGCGCTCGCTGCGCACCCGCCGTGCCGCCGGAGGCGCCGAAGCCGGACCGCAGAAAATCACTGCGCCAATGCCGGGCAAAATCGTGCGCGTTATGGTCGCCGTCGGCGACGAGGTCAAGGCCGGGCAGGGCGTCATCGTCATGGAAGCCATGAAGATGCAGAACGAGATGAAGTCTCCCAAAGACGGCAAGGTGCAAAAGATCACGACGTCCGAAGGATCGACCGTAAACGCCGGAGACACCTTGGCGGTGATTGAGTAACGGTCTTTCATCCAGCTCTCTTCGCAACAAAGATCATTTCCCGCGATCGCCTAGCGTCAAACGCACCGCCATCCCAATCTCCGAACACCTCCTGGACCGCCAGCCCCGCAGGTTTCATCAAGGCATCCACCCGTTCTTGCGAGGGAAACCGCAGCGTGCTGCTCGTGCTTAGCCTGCTGTGAGGAAGGCAATAGACGGTTCGGAACGATATGAACTCGCCGTCCATTCCCGTGACTTCCAACGTTTCGACAACTTCTTTGCCACCAACCGTGAGGGCTCGTGGGGGGCGGGCCGCCCACTCGGCGGCCCAATCCAAATGCGAATTGCGGGTCTCAAACGCAACCCTCCCACCGTCGTTGAGATGGGTGCGCATGGTCTTCAACGCCGCCAGAATGTCGCCGTCTGTGAGCAGCGTTTGGAACGCGTGCCCGGTCATTACGATCAGATCGAAACGCCGATGAGAGCGATAGCTCTGCGCCGTGGACTCGACCCATTCAACCTGTTCAGCGTAAGGCTTGTGTCGGGCAATAGCCAACATCGCCGCAGCGGGATCGACTCCCGTCACCCGATGGCCAGATTCGGCCAGAGCGCAGCAGAGTGTGCCCGTCCCGCAACCCAGGTCGAGGACACTACAAGACTGCTGCCCAGCGAGCGCGAAGTAAAAGCAACCATCTTCCGCAAGCGGGTTGGCGATGTCGTATATCTCGGCGACCCCTGGGTCGTTGTAGTCCATGTTGCTTACCTGTGCGAAAAGGCTATTCGCCCCATCCTTTCGCTCGCCGCTGGAGAAAGGGTGGGATACATGATGCCCCGAGGCGAACTCTCTTGCTTGCCGTGATTCACTCGGCCTTCGCTTCTTCCACCACCGCTCCATGTTCCCGTACGACGATCTTGGAGGCTTTTGTTCCTTCTCTGACGAACTCAAAGGTCAGGTCGCGGTCCGTAGTGAAGAAGACGGTTTCCGATTCCGGGTGCAGGCCATACGTTTTGTCCCCTATGGTCAGGTTCAACAGGTTGTTGTTTCGAGTGACGACCAGGGTGCCGGCCTTTGGAGCGACATACTTGCCGACGTATGGCTCCAGCTCTCGGGGCGAGAGCGAGATTTCCTTTCTCCCGTTTTCGTAAGGCGCCGCATGGTGGTCATAGCTCACGATCCGCGCCATCTTCCAGGTGCCATCTTTTAGCAGCCACACGTGGAAGAACTTCGCCACGCCGTCACGGTATTCCGGCTTGCCGCTGTCGGTGATGTAAAAGTAATGCTCACCGGAGAGAACAGCCCCATACGTCACGCCGTTCTTTTGCAGAGGATAGACCTTCACCGTTTCAGCGATTGCTTGCCGGCGCAGGCGGAAGTTTGGGTTCCCGCACAGGTTCTTTCGAAGCGTCTCTTCGAGGGCGGGCAATCCGATCGTCGGGCCGCCTTTGTCGTGATAGAACCCCACATTGGGCCAGAAGAATTGGGACATCTTGTCGACGTCGCAGCGGTTATACGCGTCCCAGAACAGCCCGTCCTCGTGCAGGATCGTTCCGGTTAGGGCATCTGTCTCGTTTTGTCCAAACAGTGGAAGCGCCAGAACAAACGACAACACTAGGCCCAACCCGACACACGAATGCATTCTCATCAGATCCTCCGCGATCGTGCGGTGAGATACGTTCGCGGGCCGGTATGGGTTCCATGCGGCGCTCCCCGGGCCGTGCCGAGCTCGGGTCGCGACCGAACCTACGAACGGCAACGAACCGGTTGGAGCGGCTCATGTACGATGTAACCGTTCGGAAACCCAATACCCTGATTACCGCATCTCTAGTTTGCGTGATCGACCAATTGTCACAGCCTCTTCGTCATCGTTGTATGTTGATCAAGGTTCGCTCTACCTGCGTCAGCGCCGCAATACTCATACTCATTATCTTGACGGCGCCCAGGGTATGGGCACAGGGACCGCCTTACCAGACCGACGACCCCGTGCCCGTGGACCTGCATCATTACGAGTTCTATATTTTCGGCTCGGCCGACGGAACGCCGGTGGAAATGGACTCCCTGGGCCCCGCATTCGAATTCAACTGGGGCGCCCTGCCACGATTGCAACTCCACGCCATTCTGCCCTTCGGCGTGGTGGCTCCTTCCAATAATCCCGTGTATCTACCCAGCGGCAGCGGGGCCACCGAGTTTGGGCTGACCGACATGGAGTTGGGCGCCAAGATTGCGTTCATCAAAGAGGGCAAGCACATGCCGCAAATCGGCAGCTTCACCATGTTCGAAATACCTACCGGCAACTACAACAAAGGACTCGGCGTGGGCAAAGTCTGGTACAAACTCCCAATTTGGCTGCAAAAAAACGTTGGAACCTGGACCTTCGACGGCGGCGCCGGCTACGCGGTCGTGCCCCAAACCGGCTATCGTAACTATCCCTACACCGGCTGGCTGATCAAGAAGAAGCTCAACGAGCGCCTTGAACTGGGCGCCGAGATCTTTGCCCACGGAGCGGAAGGGACCTCAGCGCCGCAAACCCAGGCTTCCACCATGCTCGATGCCGGCGGCTACTACCACTTCAAAAACCATTCCGGCGAGCAGTTCCTGTTCTGCTACGGTCACTCTGTCGCGGGACAAACCGAAAACTATGCCTACGTTGGCATGTATTGGACCTGGGGAAAAGACAAGGCCGATAAGAACGACACGGATACGACAACTGGCTGGCTCGCCGGAGATTCTGACGGGAGAAGCTCCCCAAGTCCGGCACGCCGCCTTGAAGTCGGTTACACCGGGTTCCGGTAACTGACAACGGTCGACCAATTCCTGAGGTACATGTACTTTCGTAACTTGACAGCTTTTCGCAACGCTGCGACTCTGGCCACTAGGGCGTACTCTCGCCCGCGCGAAGACTGTTGTTTTTCGCCTCTGGTCGCAGACCAGAGGCCTGTAAAATTAGCCGATTTTAGGAGGCTCGATGGCTGCCCCAGCCCGTTCTTATCGTCCACCAGAAGGTTCCCCACCTGCAAAATAGCTCGTAACTCCATATGTTTGAATAATTTACGTATAACTCCTTTGTTCCCCATGTTTTGCATCGGAAATCATACGTATCTTAATGAAAACAAATATTCGTGGGAGGGGGGAGGGGGTACCACCCATAAGCGCTAAGATAAGGATTCGAGCTGCGGTCTCCGTTTGCGACTTGGTTCGCTAAGGGCCGCAGCCACCTGATTCCAACGTTGCATCACCGCTTGCAAGGGCAAAGCCGGAGTGATGGCGGCGAGGACTTGATGGAAGGCGAACTGAAATTCACGCCACTGGCTGGGAGGGCATGGCTTCCGTTCGGAGGTAGCCCCAGGGGGAAATCGTGCTTCCCACTCGTGCCAGCTTCTGGCTCAGCAAGGCTACGAACAGTTTCCCGTACAACCAGGCGCGGCTACTCTGGTCATCGTGTTTTGGCACATGTCCAATCTGTGCGATGGACTTCATGCGTTTGAAGGTCAGCTCGACTTGCCATCGCAGCCGATATGCCTCCAGGATTTGTTCGGTGCTGGCCGCCGAAGCCGGAAGAGTGGTGAAGACCAGCACATACTGGGCGTATTGCCGGGTTTCGGGACCCACACTCTTTCCCTGTTGCTGCTTTTCCTTCAGTCGGCGCTGCGCCCGCTCCATCGCCGCCTGGCTCTTGCGAATCGCACAGACCCGTCCAGCCACTTCTTCCTGGCCGGAATGAATCCACACCGGCCACTCGGCTAACTCCCCGGCCTGCCGCAATCCGGCCAAGGGTTCCAGTAATGAAAATGGCCTGCCCCGCTCATCCCACAGCGGCAGTGCGTGAGGATTCAGGCGCACGCACACCTCTGCCTGCTGCTGCACCACCCCGATGATTCCGACTGGATGACAATAGCCCGCATCGGCCAGCACCACCTCGCCGGCCTGAAAGCGAAAATGCCCAAATCGCTCCGCCGAGCCGACCCCCCGGGTAGCGGTGAGATCGAAATAATCGCACTCCAGCGTGGGCAAGCGCAGGCTGTAATGAATCCGCCACTGGCTTCCTGTCTTACCCGGTTCTTTGACTACCGTGGCGTCCAGCAGTCGCACGCTTCGCCCATACAAACTAGGCTGCAAATCCACTCCGTTGTCTTTCCACAATTGCTGGCACAACTGCCGCAGCCAGTCCTCGGCGTCCCGCAAACGATTTAACAAGGTAACATCCGAGACTGCAGCAATGCCGGCTAACTTAGCGTGTACCGCCGTTTCGCGCAGCGACCAGCCGCAACCCACATGCAACAGCAGCGTGCGCAGCAAAGCTTCCAACGACGGGAAGCCGCGCAATCGCTTCACCGCTCCGCTGCTCCTGCCCAACTGCTGCCACTCAGGGGGAAATAAGGCCAGCAAGACCTGCCAGTCTTCCATCTCAGCCATGCCCCAGACTACCCCTCAAGAGGACAACCCGTCAATCATTATCTTAGCGCTTATGGGGGTACCATCCCCCTATAATGCTCGAATGAAGAAAGACTGGACGACCAAGCTCATCCATACGGATGCGCGCGTGCCCGAGGGGTTCCGCTCACTGGCCACGCCGGTATATCGCGGCTCGACGGTGGTGTTTAGCGACGCCGGCGACATCACCGACGAATGGAACCAGTACGACGTTGGCTACACGTATGGGCTGTATGGCACTCCCACGACTCTGGAGCTGGCGGCGCGGGTTTGCGAGCTCGAAGGCGGCTTTCGCACCCTCATCACTCCCGGCGGCCAGTGCGCCATTTCGACCATCAACCTCGCGTTCCTGAAAGCGGGCGATCACGTTCTGGTGACAGAGAGCGTGTATGGCCCCAATCGCAAGCTAATGCGGTTCGTGCTGCAGCGTTACGGAGTCGAAACTACGTTCTACCATCCCACGATTGGCCACGAGATCGAAGCGCTGTTCCAGCCGAACACGCGCCTGGTGTGGTGCGAGAGTCCCGGGTCGATCACCATGGAAGTGCAGGACGTTCCGGCGATTGCGGAGGTCGCACACAAGCACGGAGCGCTGGTCGCGACGGACAACACCTGGGCGGCAGGCGTGCTATTTGACGCGCTGGCACATGGCGCGGACATCACCATGCAGGCGGTGACGAAATACATCGGCGGACACAGTGACCTGCTGCTCGGCGCAATCACGGTGAAAGACGAAGCTTTATGGAACACTCTCGGAGCGCATCAGCAGGTGTTGGGTGCGGCCGCGTCGCCTGACGATTGCAGCCTTGCGTTGCGCGGCATGAAGACCATGGCTGTCCGCCTGAAGGCAATCGAAAGCTCGGCGCTGCACATTGCGGAATGGCTCAGCCAGCGGCCAGAAGTAGAGCGAGTGCTTCATCCTGCTCTGCCGTCATGCCCCGGCCACGAATTCTGGAAGCGCGATTTTCTTGGCTCGTCGGGATTGTTCTCGATTGTGTTTAAGTCCGGACCGACCAAGCAGCAAGTGCTCGACTTCGTGAATGCCCTAGGGCTGTTCGAGATCGGCTACAGCTGGGGCGGATTCGCCAGCCTCGCGGTCGCATACGATTTCACGGGCTTCAAAGGCCGTCCGGATTACGGCCATCGCATTGTGCGGCTGCACATTGGATTGGAAAATCGCGACGACTTGATTGCCGATTTGGAGCAGGGTTTGACGAAGATGAAATGATTTCCTACTTCATCGTGCCGGCTTTTTTCAGGATCGATTCGGCGAAGAAGTTTTCGACCTTGGCCTCGTCGCGAATGACTTCGTAGTATGCGGCTTTCAGCAACTGCTCGCGGCGGTCACGCAACTGTTCACGGATGGCCTGCTGCACGCGCGGGTCCTGCAATTCGCGCTGGCCCGCAGCTTCTTTGCTGATGAGCCTCACCACGCGATAGCCAAAGACCTGATGGCTGTTGGGATCGGCGACCACTAGTACAGTCGTGTACTGGCCGGGCTTGAGCTTGTTAATGGCGTCGTAGGCTGTCTTGTCGCCCTTGAGGGATGACTCAGGAACGAAGCCGAGATCGCCGCCGTTCTGCGCGGTTTCCGGCTGCTCGGAAAAATTCATCGCGACGGAGGCAAAGTCTTCGCCGCTATCGAGGCGGTTCTCGATGACTTGGATTTTCTTCTTGGCTTCTGCGTCATTCTGCGCTTTGTTAGCGACATTGCGCGCCTGCGGATTGGGCTGCGTCGTCACCAGCACTTGCGCCAGGTGATATTGCGGCTCAATCAGGTTGAACTCGGCTTTGTGCTGGTTGTAGTAGGCGGTAATGTCGTCGTCGGTAATGTTGATCTTCGACGTGATTTCCTTGTTGAGGACCTTATCGACGGTGATGGAGCGGCGCAAATCAGCCTTGAAATCGGCGAGTGTGATGCCGCGGTCAGACATACGCTTGTCGAAATCCTGCTGGCTGAAGGGAGCCTTGATCTCGGCCAGCTTGCTGTTGACTTCGTCGTCGGTGGCCAGCAGCCCCAGCTTCTCGGCGCGCTGCATCAGGATTTCGTTGTCCACCAGCTGTTTCAGGATGTTCAGCCGCAAGGTATCAGCCTGCTCATCGACGGGCTTCTGGGGCGCGTCGGCCGTCTGGTTGTTGTAGTACTTGTCCACTTCGGTACGGAGGATCTTGCGGCCGTTGACGGTGGCCATGACACCTTCGGTTTCCTTGCTGGTGTTACAACCGGTCAGTGTGAACAGCAGGAAAAGCGTCATGGCGAGGACGCAAACAATCGCGATGCTGGTTTCACGCCGGGTGGTCGAATTCAAACTGTGCTCCTTCTAACTTGGCAGACCGCCGGACAACCGCTCTGGCTCCATCGTTGCGCCAGCCAGCACACTAGTTGGCGGCCTTGGGCTGAACAGCAGCCGGTGGTTCGGCCGGAGGCTGGACGCCTGCGGCAAGCAGTTGCTGATTCAAAATTGCCTTCACTTCTTCCACGTCGACTGCGCCTTCGAGCTTCTCGCCGTTAATGAAGAGGGTGGGAGTTGCATTCAGGCCCAACGAATCGCCTTCGGCCATCGAGGCTTTCAGGGTCTTGTCAGGCTGGTCTTTGATGCACGCCTGTAAACGAGTCATGTCGGCGCCGTTTTTCTTGCCCATGTCGAGAGCGATGCGGTCGAGCTCGGCCTTCGATTTCTGCAAGTCCTGGCTGCCGTTGATGGCCTTCTGGTTGGCGTGAACGTAATCGGCAAACTGCCAAAATGCGGTGCCGTTCTCGGTGGCCAGGCAATTGGCGTCGTTGGCGGAATGCTGTGCCCAAGGATGCATGGACAGCGGAAAATCCTTGTACACGATCTTGATGCGGTCGCCGTACTGGGGAAGAATTTCCTCCATCAGAGTGGCGTGCATGCGCGAGCAGAACGGACACTGCAAATCGTCATAGTTGACGATCGTGACCTTGGCGTTCGGGTTGCCACGCACTGGACGTCCGGCGGTGTCGATCTGTTTCATCCGCTCGGCGTAGACGTCCTTGGTGAGGTCAATTTTGGTGACCTTGGCGAGCGTCTTGCCGTCTTGGGAGAGAAGGAAATCTACTTTCTGTTCATGCCCCTTGCCGATGAGCGAGATGGTCACCAGGTCGTAAGTAGGGAAATCGCTCGGACGGCGCGGACCGACCTCCACGACGACTTCCGGTGGGAGGTCATATTGCGCCTGGATCTGACGCTGAATCTTGGTTTTCAACTCGGGCGAGACATTTTGCGCCGGATTCTGCGCCGAGCAGCCGGCACATGCCAGCAACAGCAGGACTGCCAATCGTTTTGTCAACAAAATACAAACCGCCTTTGGATGAGAGCCTGAACCGTTAATTATCGCATGCGAGGGTGCTGACGGGCATCTTGCGAAAGCACTACGAGCCCACGTTTTTTCTACCCGTATGGGCCAGTCAAGAAGCTGTAAAGCGACTTGCGCGATTACGGCTGCGCCGTTTCTTCGTCAAAGATGAGTGAAGGCTAACACGGGACTGTCCATATTTGGGCAACCGACGGCGGGGATGGACGTCCGGCCACGAGAAGCACTGACCTGAGGGTCTAAGACTGAGTCGATTGAACCATTTAACGCGTGGAAGCGTAAATGCTTTCAGGTACCTGAGACGAAGAGCCGCCCATGAATGACATCCGTATCGCGTTTCGCCAATTGCGCAAGTCTCCGGGGTTTGCGTTAACGGTCATCTTGACCATCGCGCTGGGCATCGGTGCGAACACCGCCATCTTCACGCTTGTGCACGCGGTGCTGATGAAGTCTCTGCCAGTGGTTGACCCCAAGTCGCTGTACCGACTCGGCGACAAGGACGATTGCTGCGTCAATGGCGGGTTCATCAATGACGACGGCGACTTCGATCTTTTCTCGTACGATTTGTATCTCAATCTCCGCGATACCACGCCTGAGTTCGAGCAACTTGCCGCGATGCAATCCGGCAGCGAGACCATGAATGTGCGACGAGGTTCCGAGCCCGCCAAGTCGCTGCGGGCCCAGTTTGTGTCGGGCAATTTCTTCACGACGTTTGGTATTGGCCCATTTGCGGGCAGGGTGTTGTCCATGGCCGACGACACCGCAGGCGCAGCCCCGGCGGTCGTCATGAGCTACCAGACGTGGCAGTCGGAGTATGGCGGCGACCCCTCGTTGGTGGGTTCGAGCATTTACATTCAGGGACAACCAGTCACGGTGGCGGGCATTGCCCCTCCCGGATTTTTTGGAGACCGACTGCGGCCCAGTCCCCCGGCAATATGGATGCCGTTGGCCATCGAGCCGCTGATCAATGGTGACAACGGGCTGCTTCACGTAAAGCCAAGTAACTGGCTCTATGCCATCGGACGAGTGAAGCCGGGGACGCAGATAGGTCCGTTACAGGCAAAGATTTCGACCAATCTTCGGGTGTGGCTGGGCACGGTCGACGAATACACGCGCAACGGCGGTTCGACTGAGATTCCCAAGCAGCACGTCGTGATCACGCCCGGCGGCGGTGGCATCCAGAACCTGCAACAGGAAACCGGCAAGGGACTGTACCTGCTGATGATTATTTCGGCGCTGGTACTGCTCGTGGCCTGTGCCAACATTGCCAACCTGCTGCTGGCGCGGGGCACGACGCGCAAGGCGGAGACGTCCATTCGCATGGCTTTGGGTGCAGCGCGAAGGCGGCTCATCCGGCAGATGTTGACGGAGAGCATTTTGCTGGCATGCCTGGGAGGGCTCGCCGGCCTGTTTGTCGCCTACGCAGGCACCCGGACGATCCTGGCCCTGGCATTTCCGGACTCTCCCCATATTCCGATTCAGGCCAGCCCATCGCTGCCGATCCTCGGTTTTGCCTTTTTACTTTCGTTGCTAACAGGAATTGTGTTCGGCATTGTGCCGGCGTGGATCACGTCGCATTCCGATCCGGCGGAAGCGTTGCGCGGAGTGAACCGTTCGACGCGTGACCGCGGCGCGCTTCCGCAGAAATCGCTGATCGTGTTCCAGGCCGCTTTATCACTGGTGATGCTGGTGAGTGCCGGGCTGCTGACCAAGACCCTGCGCAACCTCGAGCACCAAGACTTCGGCATCCAGACGGCCAATCGCTACGTGGTGCACCTCGATCCGGCGGGTGCGGGATATACCCCGGAGAAGTTGCCCGCGTTGTACCAGGCGCTGGAGCACCGATTCGCTGCGGTGCCGGGAGTTCAGAGTGTTGGATTAGCGTTGTATAGCACACTGGAGGGGAACAACTGGGGTGAAGAAGTTTTCGTTGAAGGACGGCCTGACCCAGGACCGAACGCCCACAATGGCTCGTCGTGGGACCGGGTTAGTCCAAAATTCTTCGAGACGGTCGGGCAGCCGGTGATTCGCGGACGCGGCTTCACCGATGGCGATACCGCTACTTCGCAGTTCGTTGCTGTCGTCAACCAGGCGTTCGTCAAGAAGTTTTTCCCCAAAGAAGACCCAATCGGACGGCACTTCGGCATCTTCGAGCAGAAGTATTCCGGGGCGCTTGAGATTGTGGGAATCGTGGCCGACGCCAAATACACTAACCCCCGAAGCGAAGTGCGCCCGATGTATTTTCGGCCGCTGACGCAGCAACTCAAAGTTGCTACGCCAAATGAGCTGATGGCAGAAGGCCGGTCCCTCTACATCAACTCGATCACGCTACACTTCAACACACCGCCGCAGAACGTTGACAACCTGGTGCGCCGCACTCTCGCCGACATTGACCCGAACCTCACGATTGAGGAGCTGCACTCGCTCGATTACCAGGTGGCCGACAACTTCAACCAGGAGCGTCTCATCGCCCGCCTGACCGTGCTATTCGGCATTCTGGCGCTGGTGCTGGCAGTGGTTGGTCTGTACGGCATCACGTCGTACGCGGTCGCGCGGCGTACGAGCGAAATTGGGCTGCGCATGGCTTTGGGCGCGGACCGGGGCAACGTGGTACGTATGGTCTTGCGCGGTGCGTTTACGCAAGTGGGGATTGGGTTGGCCATCGGGATCCCGATCGCACTCATCGGCGGACACTACATGGCGGACGAGTTGTTCGGAGTGCGCCCCTGGGATCCGGTGAGCATGGCGATTGCAATCGTGGTGCTCTCAGTGGCGGCCGCGCTGGCGGGATTCATTCCCGCGCGAAGGGCGGCCAGCATCGAACCGATGGAAGCGCTGCGGATCGAATAAATTTGGTCAGGCGACCTGCTTTTGCTTGAAGCGCAGACCCTTTCGATAAAGGCCGTCGCTGCCTACGTCGAAGACACGGTTGAAGCGAGCACGAAAGTTCTCTTGCGCTGCGGCAGCCGCGAGCTCGATCAGTTGTTCTTCGGAAAAATACCGGCGTAACTCGGCATATAGTTCGCCGCTGACATTCGAAGGTGTGTCAGCTTGCGCGTCCGCCATGCGGAGTAAGGCAACTTCTTCTGGGGCGAAGCCGTCGGTCCTGCCCTCGCGAATCGCCGCAATCTCGTCGTCGGTCAATCCGAACATTCTGCCGCCGGCAGAATTGGCGTCAATTCAAAATGGACATCCGACGCGCGCTGCGGTGCGCAGCATGATGAGTGACCGCTGCCGTAGCGGGATTTTCGACCTCTGGCCGAGCAGCCACTCGGGGAGGGTAAACGCCCAGAATACGCGCGGCACCCGCGCCGAGATCTTCTGTGGCGTCAGATCGCGGCCCAACATCTTGCGGACTTTGTTGAAGACCAGCCGCATCGGAAACGAAGTTTTCTTAGGATCGACGCCTTCGACTCGTGCCATAGTTCACCCCTTTCCAATATTAGGGATGCAGCCGGGTCGCGGAAGATGCCGCGACGGAGGGATAGTGAGGCTTACGACTTGGTGAGAATCTCGACCGGCAGGACGGCGTTCATTGAGCCCGAACGAAAACCCTCGAGATCGAGTGTGATGTAGGAAAAACCCAACGCTTTGAAAATTCGGGTGAATTCCGCTGCCATTTCGGGGCTGAGAGCGCGAGGCAGTTCCTCGCGCGCGATCTCGATGCGGACGATGTCCCCGTGATGCCGGACGCGGAATTGACGAAAGCCCATCTGACGCAATGCTTCCTCGCCCTGTTCGACCACCAGCAATGCTTCCGCGGTGACAGGACGGCCGTACTCGATTCGCGATGAGAGGCAGGCGGACGCGGGCTTATCCCAGATGCGGAGTCCGGCGATACGCGCCAGCTCGCGAATCTCTTGCTTGCGGAGTCCTGCATCGAGTAGAGGCGCAGCGACGCCATGCTGGCGCGCGGCCTGCTGGCCAGGACGGTAGTCTCCCTGATCGTCTGCGTTGACGCCGTATGCGACTGCGTCAAAGCCATGTTGCGAGCGGAATTCCTCCATTACGGTGAACAGCTCGTCCTTGCAGTGAAAGCAGCGAGACGCGTCATTCTTGCGATATTCGGCGCGTTCCATCTCGGCGGTCTGAAGAATCGTGAGCGGGATTTCCTGCTCTTGGGCAAAGGCCACAGCGTCGTGCATCTGTGAGCGCGCAAGGCTCGGAGAGTCGGCAAGCACGGCGAGCATGTTCGCGCCCAGCTCACGATGGGCGGCCCAGGCCAGGAATGCTGAATCCACCCCGCCCGAATAGGCGACCAGCACGCGTCCCAGCGCGCGCAGTTGCTGTTGTAGACTGTGCGACTTTGCGTCCAGGTTGCCCGTCAGCTCGGGCGACGCATTTTGGGATTCAGACATACGTTTATTCTAGACGGCCAGACAGGCAGAAAAGATGCGAACTAATAGATTCGCTGCAGCTTTTTTAAGTTGCCGAAGGTCCCGACGTTGGTGAGGCTGAAGGCGAAGCGATAGGCATTTTCATTGCGCACTGTGCCCAATGCCCATCGCGCGTACTCGAAGCTGATGCCGCAACAATCCCAGTTGTAAGTGCTCTGGATCGTCGCACCCTGGACATAGACATTCCGGATATCGTAAGCGATAGCAGCGGCGGTACTGAAGCCGAGGTTGGTCAAGTTCCCATAAATCGCCTCGGCGCGAACCTGGTTGGAGATATCGGGAGCCAGGACCTGGCCGTTCGAGGAGGGGATGACCTCGCCCGGGATATGCTGATAAATCTCTGCACCAAGTAGATACCACTTGGGTGAAACCCGCTGCCCGACGAAAATCGTACTGGCGTTGATCTGGTGAAGCACCGGATCGTAATCCAGCGCCCATTCGTAGCTGGTGGATTTATCGTTAACCAGCAAGCGCGAAATGATGGGCGAAGCGTTTCGTGGCTCGGTCAGAAACGCAATGCCGGAGAAGTCCACAGTGCTGTCGAATACGTTGCGCTCATTCGGTACCAGCGCCCCGCCAAATGTGGGGTTGAAGAAGTATTTCTGGGCAATGGTCCAGGTGATAATCTCTCGCGCCGGTCCACTCTGGTCGTCGCAAATGTTCGGGTCCTTTGCCATCAGCTTTTTCGCTTCGGCTGGTGGGGTATCCGAAGGCAAATACTTGGGATGCTGGTAGCACTCACCGCTCGACTTGGACTTTTTGGCATAGAGACGGTTGATGACTCCGTACTCCACGCCGCTAGAGTCGGCCAGAATGTCGCGTTCGTCAAAGCGAATGATGTTGGCGAAGTTGTCGATGCCGGTCTCGTAGCGATAGACGGCGTAAGGCTCCGCCACGTGCTTCATCACATAGCCGAAGAGTTTTCGATCGAAAATTCGTTCGATGGACGGTGGCCGAACTTCCATCGACCCTTGAAATACGTTGCGGTTGATGGCTTGCGCCAGCGCGACTCCGATTACACCGGTGTTGTTCTCGGTGGGGACAAGCCGTTCGCTCCAGACGGTTTCGCGAAATCCGGCCTCGGGGCGGAAGGTCCAGCCCTTCAGAAATGTCGGCAGTGAGATTGTAGGAGAACCATCCACGCGTCCTACGATGTTTTGAGTCTGGAAACCGGGCTCATGACGGGAGAGGCCTTCGGTCGCGAAGTCATAGGTGTACATGAACTTCGAGCCCAGGATAGGGCTCTCAAACCCGGCCATCTGGAAGCTCGGGATGTGCGCGATATCAATCACATCGCCCTGCACCTCGCTTTGGTAATTCTGGTACCGCGATGCCATCAGTCCGAGGTAGTTGGAGGACCAACTTTTGCTGACGAAACCGACCGAGCGGACCTCGGAGTTGATGGCTTGGGTAAAGCTCTGCGCAAACGCGAGGCGGAACAGGTACGAGCTGAGATAATCGACCGAGATTACGCCGCGAAATCCGTCAGGCAAATCGGCGGAGCCATTTATCCTGAATTCTTCGCCGCCCTGTCGCTGTCCCGTCGTCGGGTTGCCTTTTTCGTCGATGACTCCGTAGTACTCCGCGTGAAGCTGGTAATGCCAGCCAATGTTGCGATAGTTGCCGACCTGCGCGTAACCACGTGACGAGAAGAAATATCCGCCGATTTCGGCGTCAGAGTTGCGGTTGATCGCCCAGTAATATGAGTCGCCGATGATGGTTCCCTTGGTGTTCGACTGCCCGATAGCCGGTATCAGGAACCCGCTCTGTCGTCCGAGATTGTCGGCCGGATGCTCGCCATAGGGAAAGTAGAACACCGGGATGCCCGCGATGCGCATGGTGGTGTGGTACATCTTGGCCTCGCCCCCGACTTCGACCACCGCCGTCGCGGGATGATACTCCCACTTCGGTTTGGGAAGCCGGCAGGAAGTGATGATGCCGTTATGCACGCGGTAGAGGTCAGGCCCCAGCTTGTCCACCACCTTACCGGTGAAGAAGAATGGCGTGGATGACCGGAGATACATGAGCGGATTCTTCACCGTAATACCGGTGGAGCCGGTTACGTCATAAAACGTTCCCGTATCGCGGCTGATGTCGTAGGTGGCGTGGGTGCCGACCAGATGTTCGCTGTGAGTGCCGCCGTCATAAACGACGTGTCCGGTGGCGACGACGATTCCGGTGGAGGAGTCGTAGGTCGCCTGGTCACAGTGGATGATGTTGTTGCGAAAACGAATCTCGACGTTGCCGCGTACCTTGTAAATGTCCTGGTTCTTTTCCTGCTCGTCGGCCCGAATCAACACTTCGTTGCGGTTCAACACGACATTGGCCGCAGGCCGGGGAGGGCCCGCATCCTCCTGGGCTGAGCTTTGCATCTGCTGCCGCACAACCTCTTCCATCACTTTCATGCCCTCGTCCTCTTGGGGAGGCGTCGGGGTTTTTGGCGGCGGAGGTTGCTGGGCGGCTTGAGATGCAGTTGAAGAGGTGCCTTGCGTCGCTCCACTCGGGTTGGATTCCTGCGCGGTTGCAACGTCAGAAGTCGGGGTAATTGCCGGGGATTCCTGCCATCCAGAATTGCTGTGCAACTGGCTGGTTAACAGCGCGGGCGCGAGAAGTAGATGACAACCCAACAGGGCCGTGATAATCAATCGAGTGCGGGAGATCATCGAAGGTCGCGCGTTCCCTCGCCGGGGTCATTGAAATCAGCTGAACCTTGCAACTTAGCACGTTGCCCGGACAGAGGCAAAACGCAAAGCGCTGACGGTTGTTTCACGCTGCTCTGGTGTTTTTCTAAACCCGCTTGCCAGTAACTGGTTGCGCCCATGATGGCGAACGATCGGACGCATTTTTGTGTCCAACACCGTGCTCGCAAGCGGACGACCTCTTCCCTCGCCTCCGTGAACCACTTTACAAGCCGTGCGGCCGAGCGCCGCTGGATAAGGAATAGTCGCGCCACGACATGACAGAACAGCAACTCTCACAATACGACGGTCAGGAAAGCGCGGCAGAATCGGCTGCGGAACTTTGGCGCAATGAACTGCAAGATCGCCTGGAGCGCTACAAGAAGCGACGCGGACGTCGCATCGAAGGCGCGTTTACCATGCGCTTTCCTTTTCCCGACGAAGCCATCGCCGAAATTGTCGCACCGATGGAGCCCGATACGGTGGGCGATGCGACTTCTGTAACTGATTTCGAGGAAATAGTACCCGCGGAAGCTGGTGACGACTCGCGTATCCTCGATATCTCAATCACAGACGCGGTCGTCGAGCCGGAGATCGTCGCAGACATCCCGCAGCAGCAAGAGGGAACGGAACCGAGCGAGCTTGTGCTCGAGTCCGCACCGGAACCCGATCCCGAACCGTTTGTCGACACGATTGTTCGGCCGCGTCCCAAGCGCAAGGTCATCGCGTTCCCGAAGCACCTGTCGGTGGCACCGGAGACGAACTATCGTCTGGCCGATCCGGTGACCTCAGAAGTTCCGCGCATTCTGGATGTGCCCGAAGAGCTGGAGGCGATACCCACCACTCCGTTTCTTGACGGGCTGCAATTCGAATTGCCGAGCGCATGCGCTGCGGCCGTTGATCGCGAGCACATCGAGCTTCCCTTCCGCGCGGTAACGATCTCACGGCGTGTACTTGCCGGCTTCCTTGACCTCGCGGTCACTGGTATCGGCATCGCTGCATTTGCCGCAGTCGCCTTCAAGATGCTCGGTACTCCAGCGTTGATCAAGCCTCTGCTCCTCGGAATTGCGGCGGCTGCGGTAGTGCTGTGGAGCACCTACCAGTACCTGTTTGTGGTCTATGCAGGAAAGACTGTGGGAATGATTGCGGCTAAAGTCCGGCTACGTACGTTCAAGGGCCGAAGCCCCAACTTCCGGCAGCGTCGCCGCCGCGTGCTGGGCTTTTATCTCTCAGCGCTTTCGCTCGGCATGGGACTGATGTGGGCGTTCGTAGATGTGGACGGCCTGTGCTGGCACGACAGGCTCAGCGAGACCTACCTGGCAGGCCGCGAATAGTCTCGGCCTGCGTCTTTTGTGTAGCTGACAATGCAGTGGCAAAGCGTGTAGATTTCAATCCTGTACGCGATCGCCGCGACTCTTCGCTCGCGGTCAACAGGCAGCTGCCGAACTGACGGCCTCCTGCGTTCGCACCAATTCCATGTCGTCACAGGCTACAAACTTGCAAAAGCCGGTTGTGAAGGTCTTCGTCGCCACCACGGTGATGTTGACTTTCATTTCCTTCTGGCGCGCGGCAGCCATTGTGCTGGCCGACCTGGCATCGTCGGCGTATTACGTGGGCGGCGATGCCGAAAAGGTCATCGGTAAGAGCGCGCCGTGGTTCGTGCTCGCGGTGATGATCTTCAGTTACGCCGTGCGCGCTCTGTATATCGAGTCGAGCGCCATGTTCGTGCGCGGCGGCGTGTACCGCGTGGTAAAGCAGGCGTTGGGAGGGACACTGGCCAAGTTGTCGGTGTCGGCCCTGCTATTCGATTACGTGCTGACCGGCCCCATTAGCTCGGTGGCTGCGGGACAGTATTTTGCAGGCTTCCTGAGCGACACACTCCACCATGTCGGCCACGACGTCCACATCCCGGAGAACGCCTTTAGTGCCGTGTTCGCAGTCATAGTGACTGCTTATTTTTGGTGGAAGAACGTCCAGGGCATTCACGAATCCAGCGAGCGGGCATTGCAGATCATGAAAATCACGACCGTGATGGTTGTGGTCCTTATCATCTGGTGCCTCATTACCATCGCCAAGCATGGCGCCCAGCTTCCGCCGCTGCCGTCGCCGGCTGATATGCATCACGACCGCGAGTCACTGGGCTGGCTATTGGGCACGTGGGCGCAAAGGATTCCGCTCATCATGCTGCTGGTGGGCTTCGGCCATTCCGTGCTGGCGATGAGCGGCGAGGAGTCCCTAGCCCAGGTCAACCGCGAAATTGAGCATCCCAAGCTGAAGAACCTGGAAAAGACCGGGCTGGTGATTTTCATCTACAGCCTGTTCTTCACTTCGCTGGTGTCGTTTTTCGCGGTAATGATCATTCCCGACGGCGAACGTGCCGGCTACTTCGCCAATCTCATAAGTGGACTGGCGATGAACGTGGTCGGTCCCTACAGCCTGAAGCTGGTCTTCCAGGGCTTCGTGGTGCTGGTGGGCGCGTTGATCCTGTCGGGCGCCGTGAATACGGCGATCGTCGGGGCAAACGGCGTGCTCAGCCGGATGGTGGAAGACGGCGTCCTGACGACGTGGTTCAAGAAGCCGCAAAAGAAATATGGCACCAGCCATCGGGTGGTCAATATGATCGCCCTGCTGCAGGTGCTCACCATCATTGCCAGCCGTGGCAATGTGTACCTGCTGGCGTCGCTTTACGCTTTCGGCGTGATCTGGAGCTTCTCGTTCATGTCGCTGGCGGTGCTGGTGCTGCGCTACACGCTTCCGCAAAAGCGCGAATGGAAAGTTCCCGGCAACTTTCACATTCGCGGAGTGGAAATTCCGGTTGGTTTGGGCATTATCTTGGTCGTCCTGTTCTCAACCGCGCTGGTGAATCTATTCACCAAGGAAATGGCCACGATCGCGGGCGTGAGTTTCAGTGCCGTGTTCTTCGTGGTGCTTACGGTTTCGGAACGCATGGTCGCCAAACAACATGCGTCGGGTGAGTCGGGCCTGGAGCAATTCAACATTGCGGCCGACACCGAACTGAATGCGCAAACGGTGGAAGTCCGCCCCGGAAACATTCTGGTGGCCGTTCGTGATCCTCAGAACCTGGCTTATTTGCGCGACCTGCTGGCACGAGTAGACACCACGAAAACGGATGTAGTGGTCATGACGGCGCGGATTTTCCGGCGGGAGCACACCTTCAGCGGAACTATGGAGATGGAAACTGCTGAGGTGTTCGACAAGTACGAGCAGGAGCTTTTGACGGCCGTAGTTTCGGTGGCTGAAAAAGAGGGCAAACATGTCTCGCTGGTAGTGGTTCCAACGAACGATGTGTTTGAAGGTATCGTGGCGACCGCGCAACGCCTGAACTCCACAGTTGTTGTGTGTGGCCAGTCGCGCAAACTGACCGCCGACGAGCAGGGAAAGCTCGCAGGAGATGCCTGGGAGCGACTGCCGGAGCCGCGTCCGCGACTGACGCTGGTGGTGGTTGGGACAAATGGCACCAGGCACGAATACCAGTTGGGGCCGCATCGGCCGCGCGTCCGCAAAGAAGATGTGGACCTGTTGCATAGCCTGTGGCGAGAAGCGACCGCCGATCCAAAATTCCGCGAACTGCACCACTATCACGTTCTGAACGTCGCGCTGCAGGAAATGGAGAAGCGCATGCACGATGGCGCGGAACGCGAAGAGGTGATGAAGGACTTGGAAGACGAAATGTGCCGCCCGTGCGGCCCTACCCTGCCCGACGAAGGCTCGACGCCTTCCAACTGACGGCGGTCTTGCTAACATCAGAGTGTGAGCAAAGACTCCAAAGTACGTGTTCGTTTCGCGCCGTCTCCTACTGGGCAGTTGCACGTCGGCAATGCCCGCACCGCACTCTATAACTGGCTGTTCGCTCGCAGAAGCAAGGGCACGATGGTCTTGCGCATCGAAGACACCGACCTGGAGCGCAGCGAAGCCCGCTATGAAGACCAGCTGTTGGAAGACCTGAAGTGGTTCGGCATCGACTGGGACGAGGGCCCCGACGTCGGCGGGCCTTTTGCTCCGTATCGGCAGAGCGACCGCCTCGCAATCTATCGAGAGCATGCCGAGCGGCTGGTGAAAGAGGGCAAGGCCTACCTCTGTTTCTGCACACAAGACGAACTGGAGCGTGAGCGTGAGGCGGCGATGGCCGAGCAGCGGTCACCGCTTTATTCGGGGAAATGTCGCGGGCTCGATCCGGCCGAGGCGGAACGCCGTCGCGCCAATGGCGAACGCGGCAGCTATCCGGCTGGCAATCCCTGAGCACCCCATTCGCTTTCACGACATTGTGCGCGGCATGGTTGAGTTCTCGAACGAAGCGGTGAGCGATCCTATTATCCTGCGGTCGAGTGGTATCCCGGTTTACAACTACGTGGTGGTGGTGGACGACGCGCTGATGGAGATCACCCACGTCATTCGCGGCGACGATCATCTCTCCAACACGCCGAAGCAGGTGGCGCTGTACGAAGCGCTGGGCTGGCCGGTGCCGGAATTTGCGCATCTTTCCACGATCGTGGGCGCGGACGGCGCGCGGCTGTCGAAGCGGCATGGCGCGACGTCGATCGCCAACTTCCGCGAGATGGGAGTGCTGCCGGAAGCGCTGGTCAATTACCTTGCGCTGCTGGGCTGGGCGCCGGCGGGCGGCAACCGCGAGGTGTTCACCCCCGAAGAGCTGACGAAGGAGTTCACTCTGGAGCGAGTCACGCCATCGGCCGCCATGTTCGACATGGAAAAGCTGTACTGGCTCAACCGGCACTACATCAAGAAGAGCCCGCCGGAGCGAATCGAGAAACTGGCGGAGCCGTACTTCATCAAGGCCGGACTGCTTGCCGGAGAATCCCGACGAACGGACGCGGGCGTGGTTCGGCAAAGTGGTCGCGCTGCTGGCGCCGTCGGTGAACAAGCTCGATGAACTGCCCGAGCGCGCCGGCTTTGATCTTCCGGGTGGATGCCGCGGCGGCGCTGAGTTCGCCCGACAACGCCGAAGTGCTGGGCGGCCCGAAGGCGAACGAGGTGCTCGCGGCGTTTGCCGAACAGGTCGAGAGCGATCCGTCGCCGATGACTCCGGAGCGCTTCAAGGCCATCATGAACGAGGTGAAGGCGAAGACGGAGACGAAGGGCAAAGACCTGTTTCATCCGGTGCGCATCGTGTTCACCGGCTCGCACTCGGGGCCGGAGTTCGACAAGCTGATCCCGATTCTCGAAGAAGGCTCGCAACTGCCCTTGCCGGTGCACGTGATGAACACGCACGAGCGGCTGGCGGCGTTTCAAGGCGGCGCGGGCAGCTCGCTGATTACGCCAAAGCGCATGCCGCAGTGCCGCCCGCGCGAGAATGCGCGTCGAATCCAGCGTCGGCAGGGGCGACGTGACGTCGTCGATCAGCAGCGGAATCTCGGTGCATCCCAGCACCACCGCGTCGCAGCCCTCGTGGCTCATCCTGCCGATCACCTGCTGGAAATACGTGCGCGATTCGGTGGTGAAGATGCCGTTTACCAGTTCGTCCATGATGATGCGATCGATCCGGGCGCGCTCGTCGGCATTGGGCACGAGATACTCGAAGCCCGCAGCCGGCAACTTCGTCTGGATAGACCGTGCCTCCATGGTGTACTTCGTTCCGGTAACCGCCAGCTTGTGAAAGCCGCGCTGACTTCGCCACCGCGGCGACCTCGTCCACGATGTGCAGCCAGGGCAGCGGCGAGCGTGGCGCGACCAGGTCGAACGCATGATGGATGGTGTTGTCGGGCGAGATGAGGAAATCCGCACCCGCCTTCGCCAGCTTGTTGGCCGACGACAGCATCAGGTCGGCAACGCCCTGCCAGTCGTAGCGGTAGATGTGCTCCATGTACTCGCCGAGACAATGGGTGTGCATGGTGATCTCAGGATGCATGTGGCGGCCCATGAGCGCGGGCGCCTCGTCGCAGATGGTGCGATAGCACAGCGCCGCACCTTCGGCGCTGCAGGCCACGATTCCGATGTGCTTGGGCATGTTGCCTCTCCCGGTGGCAACGAAAAACATTTGACCACGGATTTGCACGGATGACGCGGATAAGGTCGAGCAGATTGCATTCTTGTCTATCCGTGAGATCGGTGTGAATCCGTTGATTTGCTTTTAGAATTTCGCCAGGAACTCGCGCTTCTTCTCTTGGCAGGAACGACGCTCGGAACGAATTCTTCGCCAACTCGCGCAGCTCTGACTCGCGAAGCCGAGCACTCTTGCGCGATCTGATACTCGCGCACCAGGCTGGTGCGAAACATGTCGGGATCGTCGGTATTGAGAGTGACCAGCACTCCGGCATCGTAGAGCTTGCGTAGAGGATGCTGCTCAGCCGACGGGCAGCATCCGGTCAGTACGTTGCTGGAGATACAGACTTCGACAGGAACTTGCTTTTCGGCAAGATAGGCGACAAGTGCCGGATCTTCAACGGCACGCAGTCCATGCCCGATGCGGTCGGCTTTCAATTCTCGCACGCGCCGACCACACCGACTCCGGTCCCATGGTCTCGCCGGCATGGACCGTTCGCCGCAGTCCTTCACTTGCCGCGCGCGCGTAGACATCACGAAACAGCTCGGGCGCGGCGCGACGCTCATCGCCGCCCAGTCCGATGCCGACGATGCTGTCGCTGTTTTTGCGCAGTGCGAGAGTCTCGTCGAGCACCCGTTCGGCGGCTTCGGCTCCGAAGTGGCGGACGGCGTCGAAGATCCAGTACAGCGACATTCCGAAATCGCGCTCGCCGCGCTTGCGTCCGCGCTCCAGGCCCTCGAACAGCGGAGCGAATTCACCGCCGCGCCAGTGAATGACTCCGACCGACACATACACTTCGGCATGCAGCACGTTCTGCGCGCGCAGTTTCTGCATCATGCGATAGGTGACGAGTTCGTAGTCCTCGGCGGTCCGCAGCCGCTCGGTGACTGCCTTAAAGGCCAGCAGGAATCCGGTGAAGTTCTTGTACTTGTAGAGCTCGCAGGCTTCCTCTTCGGTGAACACGCGTCCGCTGTCAGCGATGTTGGTGTAGCGGTTGTTCGTGGTGGAGAGCGGGGTCGGATGGCGGCGGCTTAGCTCGGCCAGCGTCGCAGGATCGACCGTCCCCTCGAGGTGCAGGTGCAGCTCGGCCTTGGGCAGCGAGAGAATATACGCGCTGGGAGCGCTAGCGCCCGGGGATGAATCCGTCATGACTTCACGATTCTAGCGCCGCCGGTCTTCGGGGCAGAACTCGCTGCGATAGCGGCTGTACAGCATGTACACCGTCAGCCCGATCAGCAGCCACACGAAGAAACGAAGCCAGGTCAGAATCGGCAGGCCCGCCATCAGCAGAATGCAGAACAGCACGCTGAGCACCGGCGCCGCCAGACCTCCCGGTGCGCGAAAGCCGCGCCGCCGTTCCGGCTGCTTGTAGCGCAGGATGATGACGCCAAGTGAAACCAGCACGAAGGCGAACAGCGTTCCGATGTTTGACAGGTCGGCCAGTGTGCCGATGTCGAGAATGCCGCCCGGAACTCCCACCAGGAAGCCGGCAATCCACGTCGCAGTCGAAGGCGTGCGGAACCGCGGATGCACGCGCCCGAACAGCTTGGGCAGCAAGTCCGTCGCGCGACATGGCAAACCACACTCGCGCCTGTCCTAACTGGAAAACCAGCAGCGACGAGATCATGCCCATCATGGCGCCGAACAGCACCGCCAGGCGAATCCAGTGCAGCGATACGGAGTGCGTAGTCAGGCCAAGTCGCTTGAGGCTGTTGACTACCGGGGCGGCATCGTCAAGCAGGCTCTGCCATGGCACGATTCCGGTAAGCACCACGGCGACAGAAATGTAGAGCACGGTGCAAACGATCAGCGTCGCGATGATGCCGATGGGCAGATCGCGCTGCGGGATTCTTGCGCTTCCTCGGCCGCCGTCGAGACCGAATCGAAGCCGATGTAGGTGAAGAAAATGATCGAGCCACCGGTGAGGATGCCCGACCAGCCATTCGGCGCGAAGGGATGGTAATTCGAGGGATGAATGTAGTGCATTCCTGCAAACACGAACGCCAGTATGGCCGCGATCTTCAGGATGACCATGACGTTGTTAGTCTCGGCCGACTCGCGAATGCCGCGCACCAGTACAACCGTCAACAGCATGACCACCGCAAACGCTGGAATATTGAATCCGAAGTGCCATCCTGGCGTATAGAGGACGTTGCCTTGCAAGTCGGTTAGTCCCGAAGGCAGATACGCCGGCGAGATCCAGCGTAGCGCAGGATGCCATCCGAACCAGTCGAACATATCGACCAAGTGCGCCGCGAAACCTACGCTCACCGCCATGTTACTGACGGCATATTCCAGAATGAGGTCCCAGCCGATGATCCACGCAATCAGTTCGCCCATGGTTGCGTAGGTGTAGGTGTAGGCGCTGCCCGCGATCGGAATCATGGACGCCAGCTCGGCATAGCACAGTGCGGTGAAGCCGCAGACGATCGCGACCAGCACCAGCGAGAGAGCGAGCGCAGGCCCGGCGCCGGGTCGTCCGAGCGTGGCCACATGATGCACGAGATAGTCGAGGAGAGGAGCGTTCAGGATAGAGGAAGTGTCGAACTTCTGTCCGGCGATGGCCGTGCCAATTACCGTGAAAATGCCCGACCCGATAACAGCGCCGATGCCCAGCGCGGTCAGCGACCACGGTCCGAGCGTTTTCTTGAGTCGGTGTTCCGGCTCCTCCGATTCGGAGATCAGCTTATCGATGGACTTGCATGCGAAGATTTGTTTCGCCAGATCAAGCTCCCGGGGATGAAAGAATCGATGCCTCAGGATTCAAACAGAAACCCGAGGCACCGGGCAAGCGAGATAGAGAGGTCAGGGTCAGACGGCACTCTTCGTGGGACGGCCGCCTAGCTTCCCATTTGCACGTGCGGCGCGCTTCTTCGCGAGACTCGTTTTCCCACCGCCCAGTGAGCCCAGTCTGGATGCCATCCATTTCTTTGAGCCCAGCACGCCCTCCAGGAGCGCGGGAAGGTACACGTCGGCGTCTAGTTTTGGAAAGTAAAGGCCGAATCCGGATGGGCTAACCTCAATGACGCTCAACTGCGCGGGAGCCGCATTCTCGAGACCTTCGACGCTTTGGGGCGAAACCATCAGATCAAGTCCGGAACCGAGGCTGATGACGACTCGCCCGGACTTACGGTCGTAGCGGGCTGCGGTAGCCGGTGGCGTTTGCTTTAGCCGCCGTCGGGCGCGCCGGTTCGCTGCTTTAAACTCTTCAGTAAGCGCCATGAATCCTCTTCCAAGCCGAACAGATCATAGTTCGATGCTCCTGTAAAGTCGCCTTGATGCGACGGAGACGAACCAGGGCGAATCCATAGTTTTCGCGCAAGATAATGGGTCCGCCTCCACAATTCATTTCGAACACTGCTTCACAACCATCCCCGATGACGTGAACATGCACAGGACGATGGTCGTTGGTATAAATCACTACGCGCAGCCCGGCAAATCGAAGGATCGTCGGCATCAGCATTATAACCCAAACGCTTGGGTTAGTCGCTCAGATTCTTTATTGCTCGCTCTTGTAAACCACCCCGCCCTTCATCACGAACTTCACGTGCTCCAACGTGGTTACGTCCTGCAGCGGGTCGCCGTCCACCGCGATGATATCGGCGAAGTGCCCGGGCTCGATCACGCCGACTTTATCGGACCAGCCCAGCAGGTCGGCGTCATTGACCGTCGCCGCCTGGATCGACTGCAGCGGCGTCAGCCCCAGCTTCACCATCACGGCGAACTCGTGGGCGTTCAGACCGTGCGGATAGACCGCCGCATCGGTTCCGAAGCCGACCTTGACGCCACTGGCGAAGGCATGCGCAATGTTCTTGCGTGCCGCCGGCATGACTTCCTTGCCTTTGGCGAGCATGGCCGGTGGGACGTTCATTTTCGGGGCGTTTTCCAGGAACCAGTCGCTGAGATAAAGCGTTGGCACGAGATATGTGCCGTGCGCCTTCATAGCCGCGATCCCGGCATCGTCGATGTACGAACCGTGCTCGATGGAATCGACTCCTGCTTCCGTCGCCCATAGAATTCCCTGTGCACCGTGAGCGTGGGCTGCAACCTTGCGTCCGAGGCGATGGGCGTCGGCAATAATCGCACGCAACTCTTCTTGCGTAAATTGCGAAGCCTGCGGATTGTCGCCCAGCGACAGTACGCCGCCGGTGGCGCAGATCTTGATGACATCCGCGCCATACTTAATGATCTCGCGCACCTTGTGCTGCACGTTCTCGACACCGTCGGCAACACCGATCTCCGTGGCGTGCCATTCGTAGGGCAGCAGGTTGTCGTCGCAGTGTCCGCCGGTGATGCTCAGTGCCGGTCCGCTGGCGTCGATGCGAGGACCCGGCACGTCGCCCGCATTGATGGCGTCGCGCAGTGCGATGTCGGTGAACCCGTCGGCCCCGACGTTGCGAATGGTGGTGAAGCCCGCCAGCAGAGTGATGCGCGCGTTCTTGGCTCCGATCAACGCTTCGCGCGGAAGCGAAATCGCAAGCCGGTCGTAGCCGAACTTGGGATCGAAAGTGATGTGCGTGTGTGCATCGATCAGGCCGGGCAGTACGGTCTTGCCGGACAAGTCGACGACCTTAGCGCCTGCGTCAGCAGCTCCCGAGTCTGGGCCTACGCTCACGATCTTGCCATCTTCGACGACGATGGCCTGATTGGTTAGGGTCTTGCCAGTGCGGACATCCAGCAGTTTTCCGGCACGAACGATGGTGCGAGTGGGAGCAAGAGTAGCCTGCTGGGCGAACCAGCGCAGTACCAACAACGATCGTTAGCAGGCATGTAATAGTCTTCGCGAGTTTCAAGATTCAGTGCCTCCCTGTCGGTTGAATTCGTAGCGACAGCTATTTTGCGGGCGCCAGATTTTGCTCGAAATGGTCTTCGATGCGGTGGAACAAGTCGCTGCGCGTTACTTTTCCGGCAATGCCGTGAGTCTTGCGCGGATACAGCATCAATTGGAATTGTTTGCCCGCATTGATGAAGGCGTTCGTCATCTGAATCGTGTTCTGCAAGTGCACGTTGTCGTCGCTGGTGCCGTGAACTTCCAGCAGTTTGCCGTGCAAATCGCCGGCGAAGTTGAGCGGAGAGCTATCGTGATAGCCGCTTTCGTTTTCGCTCGGCAATCCCATATAGCGCTCGGTATAGATGGAGTCGTAATTGCGCCAGTCGGTCACCGGCGCGACCGATATGCCGGCCTTGAACTGGTCGGTCTTCTCCAGCGTGTAAAGCGTGAAATAGCCTCCGTAGCTCCATCCCCAGAAGCCCAAGCGCGAAGGGTCGAGTACTGGGTATTGCTGCAGCGCCTGCTTGAGTGCCGCCATCTGGTCGTCGAATTCGGTCGGACCGAAGTGATGCTTGATCGGCAGCGCGAACGCTTTGCCGCGGTTGGCCATGCCGCGGTTATCGACTTTCAGAATGGCAAATCCCTGGCGAACAAGAATCTGATCGAAAAGATAGGAAGTGTTGCCCCACGCATCGCGCACTGACTGTGCGCCCGGGCCTCCATAGGGGTTCAGAATGAGTGGTGCCTTGCCGTTCGCCATCATCGGGCCGCCCTCAGGCAGCAGTAGAGTGCCGAGCAGCGTTGTCGTGCCGTCAGCCGCTTTGAATTCCACCGCCTTGGGTGCGACGAGGTTATAGGCTTCGACGCTGCGCGATTGCCAGAACGGGCGTGCAGTTTCCGTCGGTCGTGCACAGCGACATACTCGGAGGAGTGGTGAGCGCGGAGTATGTGTCTACGTAGGACTTCGTTTTGAGCGGCCCGAAGTTGGGTCCGTGAGTTCCGTTCTGCTTCGACACGCGGTGAAAATTCTGACCGTCCAGGCCAACGGCAAACACGTTTGCCTGCCGCCAGTCGCCTTCGTTGGCGGTGAAGTATACGGAGCCCGCCGCATCGTCTACCGCGTCGATGCTCTCCACTTCCCACTCGCCCTTCGTCAGTTGCGCGACCAGTTTGGCATCGTTTGCAAGCGGGATTCTGCTTGTCGAACTGGTAGAGATAGATGTGACTGTGGCCATCGCGCCAGCTGGTCAAGAGAAAGCGGTCGCCGGACGACAGCAACTCAAAATCTTCGGGATGCATGTGATCCAGGCATCAGTGGTCTCGCTGAGCACGCGTTTCGACTTGCCGCTCTGCACATCGACGAAATAAATGTCGAGCCGGTCCTGCACCCGGTTCAGCGACATCGCCCACAGCAGGCCATCGCGCACCCATCCGAAGCGCGGGATCAGGACGTTTGGATCGTTCCCCAGCGGCAGGTCCCATCTTTCGCTCCGCCCGCCGAGATCCACTTCACTTTGCCGCCGTTCGACGACACGACGCCGATGCGCACCACCGGATTCGGGTCGCCTGCCTTGGGATACTTCTCCATGTCAACCGTGGGATGCGTGGGGATCCAGTCGGTGATGGGATAAGTCGGCACTTCCTTCTCGTTCATCTCCAGGAACGCGATGGCCTTGCCATCGGGCGACCAGAAATAATTGCTGCGGCTGTAAAGCTCTTCCCGGTAGACCCAGTCGACTTCGCCGTTCAGCAGGTTGTCGTTGCCATCGCGGGTGAGAGCCTCCTCCTGGCCGCGCTTGATGTCGCGAACATAGAGGTCGTGCTTGCGCAGGTAGGCGAGCCGATCGCCGTCGGGCGAAAACTTGGGATCGGATGCCGCATCGGAGCTCGACGTTATCTGTACGGCCGTTCCGGTGTCCAGGCTGTAATACCAGAGCTGTCCAAGCGAGTCGAACAGCAGGTGCTTCGAATCCGGCGACCAGTGGTAAGCCGCGACCGAGTAGCGCTGCATGGCTTCTTTCTGGCGTTCGTCTTTTATGGAGCTGGCGGGCGGAGCCAGTGAGGACAGCTTTTCGCTCGACACCAGCACCGCCGGCTTGCCCGTGGCCAGGTCGATGTACTACAGCGCACCGTGGTCGCCGCTGTCATCGCGCTGTACATAGGAAACCTTGGACCGTCGGGACTCCATTTCACCGCCTCCGGGGCGCGTCCGGGAAGTCCGCCTTCGGCGAAGATGGCTTCAATGGTCAACTGCTGCCCGGTGGTCGATGGGTGGTCTTGAGCGTGGAGTGAGAAGGTCAGTACGAGTGCGCACAGACAAGGTCAGAACAAAACAAGTCTTCACGGCTGCTCCGAGGTTGGATTTCTGTAGGGAAGCAGTTTATCGCAAGCCGCAAGTTCGCAACCTGTGCCCAGCTGCTCGATGCGTTCGGAAGCCGCTTTTCTGCGTGCTAGAATCCAGTCAGGTTCCGCAAAGGTGTAATGACTTCCGACCTTCAAAGTCTCATCGAACTCCAGCAGATTGATTCCCAAATCGCCGCGCTGCGGGCCGAAATCGCTGCCCTGCCCAAGCACGTGGCGGAAATCGAAGCCAAACTCGCCGGTTCCAAGGCCAAGGTCGATGCGGCCATCGCCGCCGGCAAAGCCGACGAAGCCGCCCGCCGCAAGCACGAGTCCGACATTCAGGACCAGCAGCAGAAAATCAGCAAATATCGCGACCAGTCGCTGAACGTAAAGACCAATCAGGAATACAAGGCCCTGATGGAAGAGATCAAGTTTGCGGAGCAGAAGATTGCCGCCTCGGAAGACAAGATCCTGGAAATCATGGTCGCGGCCGACTCCGCAAAGAATCGCTGAAGAAGGCGGAGGCTGAGCTGAAAGCTGACACCGCCGAGAACGAGCGCGAGAAAGAAGAAGCGCGCCAGCGCACCGGCAGTCGACGAAGCAGCCTTGGCCGAGTTGACCACCCGGCGCAACGCGTTGCGAACTGGCGTCAGCGAAGACGTTCTGCGCCATTATGATCACGTACTTAAGGTGCGCGGGACCGCCCTGGCGACCGTGTCTGACAACGAGCAGTGTGGGGCGTGCAGCGTGATGCTGCGTCCGCAGGTGTTTCAAGAGGTCATGACCAACGAGCAGTTCATGACTTGCGATTACTGCCGCCGGATTCTCTACTACGTTCCGCCTCCACCGAAGCCGGAAGACGAGAAAGCAGCAAAAGCGCCGGAAGCACCAAGCGCCGGCGACGACACCGCAAGTGCCTCAGAAGAAGCCGTCCCACAGTAGATTCCCTGTCTCGATTCCACCAACATTTAAGATGTGCATTCGTTCCACTGTGAGGTGAGAGTGTCGGCTCACGAATCCATTCCCGTCGTGACAGTCAGCAACCGCGGCGCGTTGCGGCTGAAGGGCGGCCACCTCTGGGTCTATCGTTCCGACATCTCCAAAGCTGAGGCCATACCGGCCGGCGCGCTGGTACATGTTCAGGATGAGCGCGGCCGGAAGCTTGGCACAGCGCTATACAGCAGCTCGTCGCAGATCGCCATCCGTCTGCTGACGTCGAAAATCATTGGCCAGAGCGAAATGTTACCGCTTCTAAGCGGCCGGATCGACCAGGCCGTGCGATTCCGTCAGCAAAACGTACGCGGCAGTGACTCGTACCGCGTCGTCTTCAGCGAAGCCGACCTGCTGCCCGGCCTGATCGTCGACAAATACAACGACGTGCTCGTCATGCAGGTGCTGACGCAAGCCCTCGATCGCGAGGATATCCGTCGCGTCATCACCGAAGAGCTGACCGAGCACTTTCTCGGCGCCAGCTTGCTTGATCGCGTCGATCCCCACATACGCGAGCTCGAGCAGTTGCCCGCTCGCGAATCGCAGTTGCTTCACGGCGATAAGTCAGCCACGGTCTTAACGCTGAACGGCGTGCGCTTTCACTTTGACGCGCTTGGCGGCCAGAAGACCGGTGCCTTCCTGGATCAGCGCGAGAACTACGCAGCCGCTGCACGTTACGCGCACGGAGAAGCACTCGACTGTTTTACCTACCAGGGCGGCTTCGCGCTACATCTCGCGCGAGTGTGCAGCAAGGTGACGGCAGTGGATTCATCCCGGCCAGCCTTGGAAGTCGCCGAGCAGAACGAGCAGCTGAACCTCGAGAAGCACACTTGTGGCGAGATTGAATGGATCGAGGCCAACGCCTTCGACCTGCTGAAGGACTACTCCACAGCCGGACGCCAATACGACACCGTCGTTCTCGACCCGCCCGCCTTCGCCAAAGCCAAGCGCACGGTGGAGACCGCGCTCCGTGGCTATAAAGAGCTCAACCTCCGTGCCCTCAGGATGTTGCGGCCGGGCGGGTTGCTCGTCACATGCTCGTGTTCGTTCCACGTGGAACAATCGCAGTTCCTGGAGATGCTGGATGCCGCGGCAGCTGATGCCGGGCGCCGGGTGCGAATCCTTGAGAAGCGGGGAGCAGCCATCGACCATCCGGTTCTTGCCGGAGTTGCAGAGACCGCATATCTGAAGTGCGTGATCTGTCAAGTGATTGAATAATATGACTGTTAATTATGAGTCACGGTTCTCTCAGTGGCATGGAAATTATTGCGTCCAATCAGCCCTCATAAAATTCATACAGTTCATAATGGTGGCGACGGCCACCGGCAATATTCAGGAGTAAGTTATGGCAATTCGATGGGACAAACTAACCGTGAAAGCGCAGGAGGCGGTGCAGCGGGCGAACGATATCGCCAGCGAGCACGGCAACCCTGAGCTGCAGCCGGTCCACATACTCGCGGCGCTGCTGGAAGACCACGAGGGCATCGTCGCGCCGCTGCTTGGAGCGCGTCGGACTGCAGGTTCCGGCCGTCCAGACGCAAGCGATGTCGGCGATCGAGCACCTGCCCAAAGTGTCGGGAGGAGGCGCGGCCCAGGCGTCGCTGTCGAGCGCAGCGAATCAGTTGCTGGAGGGCGCCTTCAAAGAGGCGTCGAACTTCAAGGACGAGTTCGTCTCCACCGAGCACATGCTGCTGGCAATGACCAAGCTGAAGAGCGACGCAGCCCAGGAGATCCTCAGCAAGGCCGGCGCGACCTACGACAATATCCTCCGCGCGCTGACGGCCGTTCGCGGAAATCAGAAAGTGACCGACCAGAATCCCGAAGCCAAGTACCAGGCGCTGGAGCGCTATGCTCGCGATCTGACGGAACTCGCACGCCAGGGCAAGCTCGACCCGGTGATTGGGCGCGACGAAGAAGTGCGCCGGGTGGTACAGGTGCTTTCGCGCCGCACCAAGAACAATCCAGTGCTGATTGGCGAGCCCGGCGTAGGCAAGACCGCCATCGTCGAAGGCCTCGCGCAGCGCATTATCTCCGGCGACGTACCCGAACAGTTGAAGAACAAGCGCGTGGTCTCGCTCGACTTGGGCGCAATGCTCGCGGGCGCGAAATATCGCGGCGAGTTTGAAGACCGGCTGAAGGCTGTGCTGAAAGAGATCGAGCAGTCGCAGGGGCAGATCGTCCTGTTCATCGACGAGCTGCACACGCTGGTGGGCGCGGGCGCAGCCGAAGGCGCGATTGATGCCTCCAACATGCTGAAGCCGGCGCTTGGCGCGCGGTGAATTGCGGGCCATTGGCGCGACCACGCTGAACGAATACCGCAAGTACATCGAGAAAGATGCCGCGCTGGAGCGCCGCTTCCAGATTGTCTTTGTGGGCGAGCCCAATGTCGAAGACACTATCGCTATCCTGCGCGGATTGCGCGAAAAGTATGAAGTGCACCACGGCGTGCGCATCAAGGACTCGGCCATTGTGGCAGCGGCGACGCTTTCGCATCGCTACATCTCCGACCGCTTCCTGCCCGATAAAGCCATTGACCTGATCGACGAAGCCGCAGCTTCGTTGCGCATCCAGATTGACTCGATGCCGACCGAGATCGACCAGCTTGAGCGCCGCGCGACGCAGCTTGAAATCGAGCGGCAGGCGCTGAAGCGCGAAGACGACGCGCAATTCGCGCGAGCGGCTTGAGGCGGTGGAGAAAGAACTGGCGCACATCAAGGAGCAGTCGAATGCCCTGAAGGCGCGCTGGAAGCAGGAGAAGGAAATCATCGCCAACGTGCGTGCCAAGAAGGAACAGATCGAGAAGCTCAAGCTCGACATCCAGGAAGCCACGCGTAAAGGCGAGTTCGAGCGCGCGGCGAAGTTGCAGTACGGCGAGCTTGCCGAAGCTCGAAGCCGAGATCAAGCAGCTCAGCGCGCAGATGGACACCAAGCAGTCGCGCATGCTGAAGGAAGAGGTGGACGAGGAAGACGTCGCCAAGATCGTGAGCAAGTGGACCGGCATTCCCGTGTCGAAGATGCTGGAAGGCGAAGTGCAACAAACTGGTGACCATGGAAGACCGCCTGCGCGAGCGCGTGATTGGCCAGGATGAGGCGCTGGCGCGGGTGGCGAATGCCATCCGGCGTTCGCGAGCCGGGCTGAGCGATCCGAAGCGCCCGATCGGCTCGTTCATCTTTCTGGGCCCGACCGGCGTGGGCAAAGACGGAACTGGCGCGGGCGCTTGGCGGAGTTTCTGTTCGACGACGAGCACGCCATGATCCGCATCGACATGTCGGAGTACATGGAGAAGCACTCGGTATCGCGGCTGATTGGCGCGCCTCCGGGCTATGTGGGTTACGACGAGGGCGGGCAGTTGACCGAGGCAGTTCGGCGGCGTCCTTATGCGGTGGTGCTGTTCGACGAGATCGAGAAGGCGCACCCTGATGTGTTCAACGTCTTCCTGCAGATCATGGATGACGGCCGCCTCACTGACGGCAAGGGGCGCAATGTCGATTTCAAGAACACCATCATCATCATGACGTCGAACATCGGCTCGAGCTATTTGCAACAGGCCGGCGCGGATCCCGACAAGCAGGAAGAAGCGCACGAGCAGGTGATGGAAGCGCTGCGCGGGCACTTCAAGCCGGAGTTCCTGAATCGCGTGGATGACATCATCTTCTTCAACCCGCTGGGCAAGGAGCAGTTGGTCAAGATCGTCGATCTGCGGCTGCAGGACTTGCAGCGGCTGCTTGGCCGACCGCAAGATCACGCTGGAACTCACGCCCAAGGCGAAGGAGCTGATCTTCACCGAAGGCTACGACGCGAACTATGGTGCGCGTCCGCTGAAGCGGGCGATTCAGCGGCTGGTGCAGGACCCGCTGGCCATGAAGATCCTCGACGGCGAGGTTTTGCACGGAGACACGCGTCCGGGTCGATGCGGATGCGAAAACCAAGAAGCTGAAGTTCGAAGCGATACATCGAGATGCCGCCCGAACGCGGTCGCGGCGAAGTAACCTCCATTTGTAATTTGGCGGCACAATCGAGAGGCTGTGCCGCCTTTCTTTTCTCCTGTACTTTGCATGGCAAAGTACTTGACAAGCATCGTGCGCAAGACCTAAAGTCTCCGCTCATGTCCGATCCACGCCCTTGCCGAAAGACTCCACGAACCCACCTGGCACCTTCCCGAGTCCTCGGCGCCTCGAGCACCTCGAGGTGATCCGCCAAACGATGGAGCGCAGCACAGCGTTCACCGCGGTGTCGGGCTGGGGATACTGTCGCCATGGGCGTAACGGCATTGGCTGCGGCACCTATCGCTCTGCGCCAGACCACGACCCAAGGCTGGCTGGCGGTGTGGCTGGGGGAAGCGCTGGTCGCGGTCACCCTCGCGCTGGTCGCGATGCATTGGAAGGCCTCGCGATTGGGCACGCCGATCCTGTCGGTTCCCGGCCGCAGGCTGTTTGTCGGACTGCTGCCCGCACTTTTTGCTGGCGGCATTTTGACGGTAGCGCTCATACGGGCCGACGATCCGCGACAAATTCCCGGCGTCTGGCTGCTGTTGTACGGAGTGGCCGTGATGCAAGCGGGCGCGTTCTCAGTGCGGACGATTCCGGTCATGGGAGCCGTGTTCGTGCTGGCTGGAGCGATTGCGTTGCCTCTGCCGTGGTGGTGGGCCAACGTGATGCTGGCCGTCGGATTTGGGCTGGTGCATATTGCGTTTGGCGCCTATATCGCAAGGAGGCATGGTGGCTAAGCAAGCAGTCGATGCATCTAGTTTGAGCGTCCGACGCAGCCGTTCGCGTGAAGAAGACTCCGGGCGAGTGGAAGCGGCGCTGGAACTCGATGCGGTGATTCACGAACGAGTACGGCTGGGGATCATCAGCGCACTGGCGGTGAATGACGAGCTCAGCTTCAATGATCTGAAGAAGCTGCTGGAGATCACCGATGGGAACCTCAGTGTCCACGCGCGCAAGCTGGAAGTCGCAGGCTACGTGAAGTGCTCGAAGTCGTTCGTGGGTCGCCAGCCGCGCACGGAGTTTCGCTTGACGGCAGCGGGCCGGCGCGCGCTGGAAGCGTACCTGCAGCATATGGAGTCGGTGATCCAGTCGGCCCGAAAGGGCTAGCGCTAACTCGGGGCCATGTGGCCCCTTTTGTTTTGTCCCAGTACTTTGCATCACAAAGTACTTGTTAAAGAGGTAATGATGTATAGCAACGGCAACTTCGAATCGCACCTGGCGGCCTTGTGCTTCCTGGGGACCCTGGGGCTGAGCATTTTGCTAGCCATCGCCAGCCTCGTGCTCTGGTTTACGCGCCGCAGGTGGATCCGGTATTCCCTGCTGGCAATCGCCTTACTGCTAGGAGGGTATGCCGCCCTGCTTGCGTTCTTCTCCTGGGCAAGTTACGACCGCACCGTGGCCCGCGGCGACGAGAAGTTCTACTGCGGAATGGACTGCCACATCGCCTACTCGGTACGGAACGTCGAGCGGTTCAAGACCATCGGCGACGCCATGGCCCCTGGCGAGTTCTACGTGATCACCCTGCGCTCGCACTTTGACGAGCGCACCATCGCGCCCTGGAGAGGCGATGGGGCTTTGACGCCGGATCCGCCTACACTCGTGCTGGTCGACGGAAGCGGGCGGGAGTATCCGGTTTCGGCCGCTGGGCAGAAGGGCTGGGAGGCAGTTCACAGCCAACCACATTCCCTTCGCGATCCATTGCGGCCTGGAGAGTCGTACGAGACGACCTGGGTGTTCGACGTGCCTGCCGAGGCCGAATCGGTCCGGATGTTTGCCGGGTGGGATGGTTTTCCGTCATACCTGCTGATCGGGGACGAGGCCAGCCCGGGACACCGGAAGACGTACTTCGCACTATGACTAACTGCCGTGTGATACGCGATCCGGTTAGTTCTTCCGGTCGCCGACGATGCCGCGGATGGTCCAGAAGTCGTGGGCGAAGCCGGAGTCGCTGATGAGGCTATAGGGCATCCAGAAGTAGCCCTTGAGGCCGAAGTCGGTTCCCCACGAGTTCCGCACCAGTACCGCCTGTTTGCGGTCGTCGTAGCCGACGGCCATGACGGCGTGACCTCCGTGGGCGGGGTCGTGCCGCTTGCGGGGAATGGGCATCATGCCGCCTTCCCATCTGTTTGTGATAGGGGGTTCGAAGCTGGGATGCATCCAGAAGCCGAAGACGAACGGGTGACGGTCGGCGAGGCAGTTCTTGAGATGGTGCAGGAAGGTTTGTGGCGTGAGCGACCGGTGTGAAATGCGATAGTACGCGGCAATTCTGTGTTTCGCGGCTACTTCGTACGCCTTTGGTACGGGTTTTCTGATGACGGCATGAGGGTGCTTGTTGTACGGATGCAGGTATTCCGGGCAAGCACCGTACTTGGCCATGACCTTCATGGCATCGCGCAGGTTGACCGAAGGCTTCAGACGCTTCTCATGCGCGATGGGACGCTCGTTGTAGTAAATGAAAAGCCGCGACGGATGGATGGCCCGCATCTTGTGCAAGCGATGTTCGTAGTGAACCGCGGCGGCCACGGCGTGAGCGGTGCAAGTGCCCAGGCGTCCCTGGTCCTGGATCGGCGGACACAGGCGGCGCAAGTCAACGCGCGACGGCAGATGTTTGTGAATGCGCTCCGATTTCGGGGGATAGAGATAATCGCCAGGATCGGGGCGGTCTCGAACGAGAGTGTAGCGCGAATCGTTGGTCTTCATAGGGCCGTTGGAGCGTTTTCGATGTTTCGGCACTATACACCAGGCAGCGTCGTTTGGTGAGCGCTAAGTCAAAAGACCCACTCAAGCAAAGGCGGCTTGAGTGGGGCGCCCGGCGGTGATGCCCGGCGGAGGGGATCGAAATAGGCCTTCGACATTCTCTAGAAACACGGTAGGATTCGGGATCCGTCCACATACGCCATGAACGTCTTCCTATCCTGTGTCAGCACTGAATTCAAATCGTATCGCCTGAGGCTGGCCAACCAGCTCGGCGCGCTCAAAGACCATCCCTACGAAGTCAAGGTGCAAGAAGACTTCCAGCAGGGCGGCCACACCCTGCTTGACAAGCTGACCGACTACGTCCGCGAGTGCGACCTGGTAATTCACTTTGCGGGCGACGCCTGCGGGGCACGACCAACAGCCGAGCATGTGCAGACGCTCTACCGCAGTCTCGGGAAGCGCCTCCCGACCCGCTGCCCGAGTGGTCGTACACGCAATGGGAGTACCAGCTGGCGTTGCGCTTTAACCGCGAAATGCTGGTCTATCTCGCGGCGGCGGAAGCCCCGCGCGATTGCGCGCTGCCGGTGCAACAAAGCGACGACGCGACCCACTTACAGCGGGAACACGTCGCGGGGATCAAGGAAGGCGGCAAGCATCGTAGTTCATTCGGCAGCTACAACACGTTTTCGCGGGAAATCTTTCACGACCTCGGGCTCGAGTCCGACCGCAAGGTCAACAACCTGCCGTACAAGAGCCTAGGTTCATTGTTCAAAGGGCGGGATGATTTCCTGAAACAGATTCACGAGCAGTTGGGCAGCATTCAGTACCACGGGTTTGAGCGAACTTCGACGATCACCGCTTCCGCGACGGCGGTGGCAGTGCATGGCCTGGGAGGAAGCGGCAAGACCCGTGTGGCCATCGAATATGCCCACCGCTACGGGGACGAGCACACGGCGCTGCTGTTTGTGCGCGCGGATACTCCCGGCGGCCTACAGCAGAACATGGCCGCCTTGTGTGGTGAAGCGGTGTTGGACCTGCCGGAAAAAGATGCCCGCGAGATTGATGTGCAGGTGGCAGCGGTCTTGCAGTGGTTACAGCAGCATGCGGGCTGGCTGCTCATCTTCGACAGCGCCGATGCGGAGGAGGCGGCGCAAGCTGTCATCGACTTGCTCGGCAAGCTTACCGATTCAGGGCAGGTGCTGGTGACCTCGCGGCTGAGCAATTGGCCGGGTGCGGTGAAAGCGCTTTCGCTGGACGAGCTGTCAGACACGGCAGCCGCGGAATTCCTGCTGGAACGAACCGGCCGGCGGCGCATGACAAATGACGATCCGGCGCAGGCGCTCTGGCGGCGCACGCTCTCGCCCTGTCTCGGCAAGCGGATGCAGCTGAGATTAGTGAGCCGACCACCCATCTCATTGCGCAATTAGGGATTTTATATCTATCCCGGGCACAGTACGTTGAGGCGGAGCCGCTGATGAGGCGGGCGCTGGCGATTGACGAGAAAGCCTACGGTCCTGACCATCCCAACGTCGCCAGAGACCTCAACAACCTGGCCGCGTTGCTGCAGACCACGAACCGGCTGGGGGAGGCGGAGCCGCTGATGAAGCGGGCGCTGGCGATTGACGAGAAATCCTACGGTCCCGACCATCCCAACGTAGCGATCCGCCTCAACAACCTAGCCCAGTTGCTGCAGGCCACGAACCGGCTGGGGGAGGCGGAGCCGCTGATGAAACGGGCGCTGGCGATTGACGAGAAATCCTACGGTCTCGACCATCCCAACGTAGCGATCCGCCTCAACAACCTGGCCCAGTTGCTGCAGGATACGAACCGGCTGGGGGAGGCGGAGCCGCTGATGAAGCGGGCGCTGGCGATTGACGAGAAGTCGTACGGCCCCGATCATCCCAACGTAGCCGTCCGCCTAAACAACCTAGCCCAGTTGCTGCAAGACACGAACCGTCTGGGGGAGGCGGAGCCGCCGATGAAGCGGGTCGTCGAGATATTCGAGAAATCCTACGGCCCCGAGCATCCCAATGTGGCGACCGCTCTCAACAACTTGGCCCGGCTGCTGCGGGCCACGAACCGGCGGGAGACGCGGAGCCGCTGATGAAGCGGGCGCTGGCGATTGACGAGAAATCCTACGGCCCCGACCATCCTGATGTTGCCCGCGACCTCAACAACCTGGCCCAGTTGCTGCAGGCGACGAACCGGTTGGGGGGGCGGAGCCGCTGATGCGGCGGGTGGTAGGGATATTCGAGAAAGCCTCTGGGCCGGAGCATCCTGACGCGGCGGTCGCCCTCAACAATCTAGCCGTGTTGCTGAACGCAACAAACCGAGTGGCGGAGGCGGAGCCGCTGATGCAGCGGGCGCTGGCGATTGACGAGAAATCCTACGGCCCCGACCATCCTGATGTTGCCCGCGACCTCAACAACCTGGCCCAGTTGCTGCAAGCCACGAACCGGCTGGAGGAAGCGGAGCCTCTGATGACGCGCATGCTAGCGATTAACGAGAAGGTTTACAGCCCCGAAAGTCCGGCCGTCGCCCCAGATTTAGACAGCCTGGCTCAGTTGCTACTGGCGATGAACCGGCCAGAGGAGGCGGAGCCGTTGATGCGACGTCAAATGGAAATTTTCTTGCGATATACCCTCGTCACTCTTGAGGAACACCCACGCCTTCACGCTGCAACTCTAGACTACGTGGGGCTGCTGCAGCAGATGCGCTCGTCCGAGGAGCAGGCGCGCGCGCGGGCGCAAGAAATCGCGGCGGAGTACGGGATTTCCTGATGGAAGTAGCGCGTGAGAGACAGGAGGGCTCTCGCGGCTGAAACGCCCGCGGGAGGCCTCGAGTTGATTGACAGAGGCCGCGTTTCTAGTCTATTCTTAAGACTTTGGTAGTCCTGCGTTTGCCCGCCTAGGGGTTTTCTGCGCGTTTCAGCGCCACGAACTCAGCGGCTCTTTCGCGGTCTTTTCTAAATTCTGGGAGATTTCACGATGTCAACGTATTTCCCCAAAGGGGAAATTGCGCGTAAATGGTTTGTTGTCGATGCGTCGGGCCAGACTCTGGGCCGGCTGGCGTCGCGTGTGGCGCGCATCCTCGCGGGTAAAGACAGTCCGCAATACACCCCGTTTCTTGATACCGGCGATCACGTGATCGTGATCAATGCCGGGAAGGTGAAGATTACCGGCCTGAAGGCCGACAAGAAGACCTACTACAGCTATTCGGGTTTCCCCGGCGGCATCAAGGCCGAGGAGTACAAGAAGCGCTTTGCGCGCAAACCCGAAATGGTCGTGGAAGAAGCAATCAAAGGCATGTTGCCCCACACCAAGCTGGGACGGCAGATGGCCTCGAAGCTGAAGGTTTATAAGGGCGACAAGCATCCGCATGTGGCGCAGAAGCCGGCGGATTTGGCAGCGGCCGCGAAGTAAGATTTCTGGATTCCCACATTTCCCAAAGAAGGGAAATATGGGCCACCAAATTTGGGAAGGATTAAGGGAGCGAAGGCTCCCGAGAGACAAATGGCAGAACTGGTTCAGTATTACGGTACGGGACGGCGCAAATCGAGCGTGGCCCGCGTGTTTCTTCGCCCGGCAGCGGCGAGTTTACGGTCAACGGCAAGCCGTTTGACGTGTACTTCGTGACCGAAGCACAGCGCATCATGGCGAAGTCTTCGCTGCTGCTGACCGAGACGGCGGGCAGCTTCAACGTGGTTTGCACCTGGCCGGCGGCGGCGTGAATGGCCAGGCGGGCGCGGTCCGCATGGGCGTGGCCCGCGCGCTGCAGGAGTTCAATCCTGAACTGCGTGCCAAGTTGAAGGCTGAAGGCTTCCTGCGTCGCGATGCTCGTGGTAAAGAGCGCAAGAAGTATGGCCAGAAGGGCGCACGCAAGCGCTTCCAGTTCTCGAAGCGGTAATCAGTTGTCAGTTGTCGGTGGTCAGATAGTAGCCGAAGCGATTTCGATAAAAGTGCTGGTCTTCCGAAGACAGACAACTGGCCACTGACAACAGACAACTGGTTTCTTCCTGCCTTGTGGTTCCGGGGGCGGGAGAGAAAAGTGAGTACCGGAACGAATCTTTCCGCACCCGCTGATTCAACGGGGCGGGGCACGGAAATGTAATCCCAAACGATCCGGCTAAGGCCGCCGCGAGGGATGCAAGCTAGGAGGTAGCTTGGCAAATATCACGATGAAGGAGTTGCTCGAAGCCGGCGTTCACTTCGGGCACCAGACCAAACGTTGGAACCCGAAGATGAAGGAATACATCTTCGGCGAGCGCAATGGGATTTACATCATCGACCTGCAGAAGACGCTGAAGATGTTCAAGGAAGCGTCGAAGTTCGTGCAGGAGCAGGCGGCGGAAGGCAAGCTGGTGCTGTTTGTGGGCACCAAGCGCCAGGCGCAGGACGCCATCGCGGAAGAAGCGAACCGCTGCGGCATGTTCTACGTGAACCAGCGCTGGCTGGGCGGACTGCTCACCAACTGGATCACAGTGCAGAAGTCGGTGAAGCGGCTGAAAGAGCTCGACGAGATGGCCACCGATGGCCGCTACGAGCTGCTGCCGAAGAAGGAAGTGGTCAAGCTGGAGCGCGAGCGCAAGCACCTGCAGGCCAACCTGGCGGGCATCAAGAACCTGAACCGGCTGCCGGATGTGCTATTCGTGATCGACTCGAACAAAGAGCAGATCGCGGTGAAAGAAGCGCGCAAGCTGGGGATTCCGGTAGTCGCGGTGGTCGATACGAATTGCGATCCGAGCGAAGTGGATTACGTGATCCCGGGCAACGATGACGCGCTGCGGGCGATCCGGCTGTTTGCTTCGAAGATCTCCGATTCGGTGATCGAGGGAGCGCAGGCGGTGACCGACAAGCAGTTGGCCGACATCCAGGCGGGCGTGCAGTACAGCGAAGGCGCGGAAACAGCGGCTGCCAGCGCGAGCGAGACCGGGAATGCGCCGGGGCTCGACGCCAGCGAAATGGAAGATGTGAGCATGGAGGAGGTCCTGGGCAAGGGCGCACGGCGTGCGGCACCGGCCGAGGCAACCGTCGAGACTCCAAGCGCGTAAACGCAGCCGAGAGGCTGACGGAATGGTTTCAAGACCCGCGCTGACCGTTGGCGCGGGTCGTTTTGTCAGGAACGCTGTTCGCCATTCGCTTTTCGCTGAGACGGCGATGCCGGGCAGATGAGACGTTGACGCCTTCGAATCATCAAATCTTTATATGGCTGTTATAGCAAGCCGAGTGGCTCTGGCGAAAAGCGAAAAGCCAAGAGCGATAGGCGACGATCAGCCAGAAGGGAATAACTAAGAAATGAGCACTACAACTGTGAACATTACTGCCGCTCAAGTCAAAGAACTTCGCGACAAGACCAACGCTCCCATGATGGACTGCAAGAACGCCCTGACCGAAGCGAAGGGTGACATCGAGGCCGCTATCGTGGTGCTGCGCAAGAAGGGCGTAGCCACAGCTGCGAAGAAGGCGACCCGCGCGACCAGCGAGGGCTCGGTGGCGAGCTACATCCATGCAGGCGGAAAGATCGGCGTGCTGGTGGAAGTCAACTGCGAGAGCGATTTTGTGGCCCGCACTGACGACTTCAAGGGGCTGGTGCACGACATCGCGATGCACGTCGCCGCGACCGATCCGCGCTACATCCGCAAGGAAGACGTGACTCCGGATGCCTTCGAGAAAGAGAAGGACATCTATCGCGCGCAGGCGGTGGCGACCGGCAAGCCGCCGGCGGTAGTGGAGAAGATCGTCGAAGGCAAGATGGGCAAGTTCTACGAGGAAGTTTGTCTGCTGGAGCAGCCTTTCATCAAGGACCAGACCATGACGGTGCATCAGTTGATCGCCACCGTGGTGGGCAAGCTGGGCGAGAACATCTCGGTTAAGCGGTTTGCCCGGTTCAAGGTGGGCGACGTCAACGAGACGGTCGCTGTCAGTAAGGCCGCCGATCCGACCGGCGAGTAATCGGTCAAGACGCTTGTAGTGAACGAGGGCGGGATTGATTCTCGCCCTTTTTCTATTTCTGCAGGGTGCTGTTGATCGCAGACAGGAATGCCTTGCCGAACCTGGCTACTTTGTTCGGGCCGATGCCGGAGACCTCGAGTAGCGCCGCGGAGTTACAAGGAGCGGAGCGGGCGAGTTCGCGAAGAGTTTTGTCGTGCAGGACGCAGAACGCGGGCAGGCCAGCCTCGTTGGCCAGACGGCTCCTGACTTTGCGCAGGGCCTCGAAGCGGATTTCTTCGGTCGTGGTCAGGGGTTCGTCGTCGTGCGCCCGCGCCTTTGGCTTGCGGCGGGAATCCTTCAATAAGGTTCGTTCAGGCTTCGGGCGAGGCTTCACCTGTCCGTGGCAGACATCGCAACTGCAGCCGTCGATACGGGAGGGTTGTCCGAAGTAATTGAGGATGCTCCAGCGGCGGCAGCAGCGCGCAGAGGCATACTGCATCATGGCCTCGAGCTTGCGTTCCGAACTGGCTTGCAGTCGTGCAATGTCCGCTGCGCTGAGTTGCTCGTTGTTGTCGCCAATTTTTTGGATGAAGAACTGCTGGATGCCGAAGTCCCGGGGCGAGTGATAGAGCACGCAATCGGCGGTGCCACCATCGCGCCCGGCGCGGCCGGCTTCCTGGTAGTACGCTTCCACGCTGCCTGGCAAGTTGTAATGGAGCACGAAGCGAATGTCCGGCTTGTTGATTCCCATGCCGAAGGCGTTGGTGGCCACGATGATTGCGCCCGCGTGGTTCATGAAACGTTCTTGGCTGTTCTTGCGATCGGATTGCGACATGCCGGCGTGGTAGCCGCACACGGTTCGGCCAGGAAGTTCCTGTTCGACATAAGCGGTGAGTTCCTCGACTGTTCTCCGGGTAGCGCAGTAAACGATTCCGGTTCCAGGAGAAGCAGCCAATCCGCGGAGCAGAGCGGGTTCCTTTTCGCCGTCGTTGCGGAAGAAGCGCGCGGCATAACGGAGATTGGGCCGGTCAAACCCGGTGACGTGCATTTTCGGCGAGCGGAGCTTCAAATGCTCGATGATGTCGGAACGCACCTGCGGGGTTGCGGTGGCGGTAAGCGCGACGGTGATGGGCGATCCCATGGCTTCGCGGATTTCCGCAAGCCGCATGTAATCCGGGCGGAAATCGTGTCCCCAGAAACTGACGCAGTGGGCTTCGTCGACCACGAACAGCCGCGGCCGAAGTTGCGGAAGCAGGGTACGAAAGGAAGGCGCGGCGAAGCGCTCGGGGGCTACATAGAGAATGCCTTCGAAGCCGGCTCGTACCCTCTGCAAGGTCTCGCGTTGTTTGGTGGCGTTTTGCGAGCTGTTTAAAAGCATTGTGGAGATCGACAGCTCGCCGAGTTGCCGGGTCTGGTCAGCCATGAGCGCGATCAGCGGTGACACGACGATAGTCAAGCCGCCGAGCGCGACGGCGGGAAGCTGGTAGCAGAGACTCTTGCCGGCGCCGGTAGGCATGACGCAGACCACATCGTGGCCGGCGAGCAGATCGCGAATTACTTCGCGTTGGCTGGGGCGAAAGTGCGCGAGCCGGAATGTGCCGGTGAGTAACTCGTCCACTGAGTTTACTGCGGACGAATCGCAAGCCACATCGCTGGACATACGAAACAAGTCTACGGTTCTTGTCCGGAATTGTCAGTTGAACCCCGTGGCGGCAGCACTTTAGTAACCTGTCTTCCTGCTAGACTGATTAGTTGAGCTTATTGACTACCTATTTGCCATGAGCACACCTGCATTCAAGCGCATACTTCTCAAACTTTCGGGCGAAGCCTTGGCGGCGGGCCAGGGGTTTGGCGTCGATAACACGCGTGTGCACGAAATCGCGGCGGAAATTTCCGACGTGTATAAGCTGGGCGTACAGATTGCGATTGTGGTGGGCGGCGGAAATTTCTTCCGCGGTGTAGCCGAGCAGGCAAAGGAGATGGACCGTGTATCGGCCGATCACATGGGCATGCTGGCCACGGTGATCAACGCGCTGGCGCTGCAGGATGCGCTCGAGAAACAGCAGGTCTGGACACGCGTGATGAGCGCCATCGAGATGCACGAGGTGGCTGAGCCGTTCATTCGGCGGCGCGCGATCCGGCACATGGAAAAAGGGCGCGTAGTGGTGTTTGCGGCGGGGACGGGTAATCCGTATTTCTCGACGGACACGGCGGCGTCGCTGCGGGCGATGGAGATCCACGCGGATGCGATTCTGAAGGCAACCAAGGTTGACGGCATCTACACCGCCGATCCGATGAAGGACAAGGACGCGACCAAGTTCGAGAAGATTACGTACATGGACATCCTGCGGCGCGGGTTGAAGGTGATGGACACGACCGCGATCGCGATGTGCCAGGAAAACAAGCTGCCCATCGTGGTGTTTGACCTCAACAAGCACGGCAATATTTTGCGCGTGGTGATGGGCGAAAACGTGGGCTCGCTGGTGTACGACGGCGGGGACTAACCGTCGATCGCTCGACCTGCGGGGTTATAATCGAGCGTTTGCGACGGCACTTTCACATACATAAGGGGGAATAGACATGGCACAGATTTCCATGGCGTCGATTCCTGCACTCAAAGACGGATTTGCGCAGCTCAAGACCCGCATGGACAAAGCGGTGGAAGATTTCCGCAAGGAAATGACAGCGACGCGCACCGGCCGGGCGTCGGTACACATGCTGGATGGCGTGTTGGTCGAAGCCTACGGTTCGCAGATGCCGCTGAACCAGCTGGCCAACGTGAGTGCTCCCGAGCCGCAGTTGATCACGGTGCAGCCGTGGGACGTGAGCCAGATTGGTGCGATTGAGAAGGCCATCCGCAGCGGCGACCTGGGCTTGAACCCGATGAACGACGGCAAGCTGGTGCGGGTTCCGGTGCCGGCGCTGACGGAAGACCGCCGCAAGGAGATGGTGAAGCACCTGCACAAGGTGCTGGAGGAGCATCGCACGGCGGTACGCAACATCCGGCGCGATGGCAATGACGCGATCAAGAAGGCCATGAAGGACAAGAAGATTACCGAGGACGAAGAGCGCGGCGCAATGGAGCAGCTGCAGAAGCTCACCGACGACGAGATCAAAAAGATGGAAGAGATGGCCAAGGGGAAAGAGAAAGAAGTGATGTCGGTGTAGCCCTAGCAATTGGTTTTTGATGAAACGGAGCGGCTGCCGCTGCTCCGTTTTGCTTCAGCATTCGAGTATTTTCAAGCCCGTAAGACTGGGTGGAGCACCGCTTCAGCGGTGCAGATGGGGGCCGCTTACAAGCCCGGCTTTAGCCGCTGACGTAAACAGGCAGTTACCTCAGGCGCTAAAGCGCAAGGCAAAGGGGCAGGTTGTAATGCACGCCTGAACGCGTGCTCCACCCTTCAATGCAGCTGCCATGAAAGCGCTCTAACATAATCCCATGCTGCTCGAACTGGGCGATCTGAAGGTGCGCTCCTGGCGCAGGGATGACCTGCAAGCGCTTTTGCACCACGCCAACAACGCGAAGATCGCCGCCAACCTGCGCGACCAATTTCCGCACCCGTATAGGCGGCGCGACGGCATCGACTTTCTCGACTTCGCACGTTCACAAGAGCCGGAGTGCGCATTCGCCATCGAGCACGGCGAGGAGGCGGTGGGCGGAGTGGGATTCCTGGTGGGACGCGATATCGCGCGCATGAGCGCGGAGATGGGCTACTGGCTGAGTGAAGATTTCTGGGGACGCGGGATCGCGACGCGCGCAGTTACCGCCATGTCGGAGTGGGCCTTCGACAACTACAAACTAACCCGGGTGTTTGCCATGGCGTTCGCGCACAACGCGGCGTCAATACGGGTGCTGGAGAAGTCGGGGTTCGAGCGCGAGGGTGTGATGCGGCGAAGCGCTATCAAGAATGGCGCGATTGTGGACCAGATTTTGTTTGCGAAAGTTCGGTGAAGGTTTTCTTTCACCACAGAGGCACCGAGGGCACGGAGTTTTTCTAGAATTGAACTTCTCTGTGATCTCTGTGCTTCTGTGGCGATATTTTCTTTTGCGGATCACTTTCTTCCCGCGGCTGCGACTGAATTTGTCGGGTCCGCGTCATCCCAGGTTTGATCCGACGTTGGGCCGTAGACCGATGGAACCGGCTTGCCCAGCGTCCGCAGATACACCGTAAGCTGCGTGCGGTGGTGGCAGGTGTGCAGCACACGCCGCCAGAAGACCCAGAGGCGCTGGCGCTGCTCGCCGAAAAACGGAACTTCTTCCATCCACCACTTGGCGGTTTGCCCGGCGAAGAAGTGCAGCCGCGGGTGCGCCAATTCAATCATGCGAGTGATGCACGCGCCCAGTTCCATCGAGGACGGAAGGACTTCGTTCGCGGGCGGTTCGGGCGTGCCCACAAATTCGCCGAAGAACCTGCGCTCGGAAAGCAGTTGATGTTTCAGGATGTCGGCGACTGTCGAGGACTTGGGATAAGGACGGAAGTTAAGGTCTTCCGGAGCAAAACAGCGCCAGACGGCGACCACCTTGTTGGTCTCGCTCGCGTAGGTGTCGAGCAGGTGCTGGAAGATCGGGTTGGCGGCTTGTGGAATTTCGGCGTCAGCGATGGCGGTGAAAGGGTATTGCATGGCTGGAAAATGCCCGGCCCACTCGTCAACCAGTCAAACTGGAGCCACTAGGATCCGAACAACTGGTTCAACTTGGTAATGTTAAGCAACTCTTTGACGAGGGGCGAGAAGTTGATGAACTCCAAGCTGCAATAAGCTGCCGAAGCCGCGGACGCTTTCAGCCCGACCAGCGTACCTAGACCGGAGCTGTCCACAAAGTTGACATCGGTGAGGTCGACCACAATGCGGCGGTGTTTGGGGATCAGGGGTCTGACCAGTTCCTTCAGCTCGCCCGCAGTCTCGCTGACCACCGGGCCATGACACTTCACAAGCGTGGTGTCACCGGACAGTTCCATCTCACACGTGAAGGGAATCGATGATCGGTTTGCCACAGTTGCCTCCTGACCCAGCAAATCGGTGACAGTATAACAAGAGAGGGCGCACTTGCCGCGCCTTTCGGTTTCATTGGGAAATACTCTCAGTCGAGCTTGCAATCGGCCTGATGCTTCACGTACTGCACCAGTTTGCCCTGCTTCTCCAGCGAGAGCAGGTTGTCGAGCACCGGATACTGCGCCGTGGGGTCGAAACGCTGGATGGCGCGATAAGCGCGGAGCGCCCCCGCCAGCCCGGCCGCCTGAATTTCAGCGTCGCTCTTCACCCGGGGATGCTGCAGCATGAACGCCGCCTGCGAGTAGATCACCTGCATGCGCAACTGGTTGGAGTAGGTCTCGTTGACCTTGTCGAGCGAGTCGAGTTCCTTGCAGCAGGTGTTCACCGTGAAGTCAGGAACTTGCACCAGCCACTCAGTCAGCCACATGCGCTTGTCGAGGCTGTCTTTGCCGAGCGGATTCTGTTCGAGGCTCTGCACATAGTTGAGCGCGCGTGCCCGCTCTTCTGATGTCGACGGCCCGCGCATTTTCGATTCGGCGGGAAGAGATGCCGCCAGAATCGTCACGGCTAGCAGAACGAAAAGTTTTCGGCTCATGGTGCTTTCTCCCCGGCGAGTGAGGGGCCAGACGGATTGAAGAATGATACTCCGCGGCAAGGGGCGTTGGGCAACTGTGGACACAAAACGTTAACAACAATTCCCGCGGTTCAGCCCGGTTTTCAGGGGCTTCGTCCCAAGAAGCCTCGCGCCTCGTCGTAGCTCCGTTCGTACGGGGCATTTCGACGTAGCGTGGGATAATGAAGCAAGATTCTGAGCGATGAAACAAGTTGTCCATGCCGCGTGTCCGCACGATTGTCCCGATGCCTGCGGGACGCTGATCACCGTGGAAGACGGACGGGCGACGCGTATCCAGGGCGACCCCGCGCACCCCATCACGCAGGGTTTTCTCTGCGCCAAAGTTGCGAAGTATATTGACCGTGTGTATTCGCCAGACCGGGTACTTTATCCCATGCGGCGTATAGCCGCCAAGGGCACGGGCGGTGCGGACGCGTTTGAGCGCATCACGTGGGACGAAGCGCTGGATGAAGTTGTTGCGCGACTGAAACAGATCAGCGCGGAGTTCGGGTCCGAGGCAGTGCTGCCTTACTCCTACGGCGGCAATCTCGGAGTGGTGAACAGCGGGTCGATGGACATGCGCTTCTTCTATCGTCTGGGCGCGTCGCAGTTATTGAGGACCATCTGCTCCACTCCCGGGGAAGAAGCAATCGCCTCGATTTACGGGCGAAAGGTAGGCACTGAGCCGGAGCAGTTCCGCCACTCGAAATACATCGTCGCATGGGCCAGTAATATCCACGCTAACAGCGTTCATCTGTGGCCGTTTGTCGAGGAAGCGCGGCATAACGGCGCGAAGCTGGTGGTGATCGATCCCTATCGCACGCGGACCGCGCGAGTGGCGGATTGGCATATTCGCATCAATCCCAGTACGGACGTGGCCTTGGCGATGGGCATGATGCACATCATCCTGCGGGATGGCCTGCACGACGAGGATTACATTGCGCGCTATGCCGACGGATTCGATGAGTTGCAACGACGGCTGCCGAAGTACACACCGAAGCAGGTGTCGGAGTGGACAGGGATTCCGGCGAAAGACATCGAGCGGCTGGCGCATGAGTATGCGACGGAGCGGCCGGCGTCGATTCGCCTGAATTACGGCATTCAGCGCACCACGAACGGCGGTGCTGCCGTGCGCGCCGTATGCATGCTGCCGGTGATCACCGGATCGTGGAAAGAAGTGGGCGGGGGATTGCAGCTCTCGCTCAGCGGAGCTTTCGGGCTCAACACCGCTGCGCTCGAACGCACCGACTTAATGCAGAAGAGTCCGCTGGGACGCGACGCGCGCAGCATCAACATGGTTGAGTTGGGCAAGGCGCTCACCGAGGTCAACGATCCTCCGGTCAAATCGCTGTTCGTGTACAACTGCAATCCCGCGGCGGTGTGTCCTGAGCATAATCTGGTGGTGCGGGGATTGAAGCGCACGGATTTGTTCACCGTGGTGCATGAGCAGTTCTTTACCGACACCACGGATTACGCGGACATCCTGTTGCCGGCGACTACATTCTTCGAACAGAAAGATTTGGTCAAGGCATACGGTCACTTCTTCCTGCAGGTGTCGCAGCAGGCGATTGAGCCGCTGGGAGAGTGCAGGCCGAACGTCGAGCTGTTCCGCGAGCTGGCGCTGCGCATGGGATTCGACGATGCCTGCTTCCGCGAGACCGTGGACGAGATGATCGACAGCGCCCTAGCGTCGGGTGCGCCGCAGCTGGCAAGGATTACGCGAGAGCGGCTGGAGCGCGAGCCGCAGGTCCGCTTGAACTTGCACGGCGATGAGAGTGATAAACCTTGGCTGCCGTTCGCGGAAGGGTTTCCGACGGCGAATGGCAAGGCCCGAATTTACGACGGAAGCCTTATCGAACAAGGGATGGATCCCGTAGCCGACTTCGTTCCACCTGGGGAGTCACGACATACGCCGACAGCCAGGCGTTATCCTCTGGAATTGCTGGCGCGCAAGGGCGACAACTTCCTGAACTCGACGTTCGTTAATTTGCCCGGTATGCAGAAGCTGGAGCGGCAGAACGAATTGGAGATGAGCCGGACTGACGCTGAGAGTCGAGGCATCCGCGACGGCGATCGGGTGCGGGTGTTCAACGAGCGGGGCGAGATTGCGCTAACCGCGCGGGTGGATGGCGCGGTTGCGGCGGGAGTCGTCGGCGCAAAATTGGGTTGGGCAAAGCTGTCCGAGGGTGGGGTCAACATCAACGTGCTCACTTCGGCGCGACTGGCCGACTTGGGCGGCGGCGCGACCTTCTACGCGACGCTGGTTGAAGTTGAGCCGATGCACGAAACTTCCAACACATGAAGGGGTTACGTTCTTCGTGACCCTGGAAATTGCGAGCGCCGCTGGCTTTATGAGGGCGGTGCCCGTACCGTATAATTGCGCTTTCATCTAATCACGGTTTGAGGTAGTTCCTATTTCTTCCCAAAGCCAGGTAAACCCTGCGGAGATTTCTAACCGCGGGCGGCGCTTCTGTGCCATAGCGCTAAGTTTCCTATTCGCAATCATCTGCCTTGCCGCCCCTTCCATCTGGGCCCAGCAAGAAGTGATCGTGGACATCATCGTCCACGGCAACCGCCGGATTCCGGCGGACACCATTCGCGCCCGTATGTTTACCCGGGCGGGTGACGTTTATGACCAGCAGGCGCTGGAGCGGGATTTCAACTCGCTGTGGAACACAGGCTACTTCGACGACGTGCGCATCGAGCGCGAACAGACCCCCAAGGGCTGGCTGATTCACGTTTATGTAAAAGAAAAGCCGACCATCCGCGAAATCAAGTATGTTGGCCTCAGTTCGGTGTCGCAGAGCGACGTATTGGATAAATTCAAGGAACGAAAAGTCGGGTTGTCGCAGGAAAGTCAATATGATCCGACCAAGGTGAAGAGGGCGGAGGTCGTCATTAAGGAACTGCTGGCGGCGCACGGCCACCAGTTTGCGACCGTCACGTCGGAGGTCCGACCGATTCCACCGGCAGCCGTGGGGCTAACGTTCGTGATTAAGGAAGGCCCCAAGGTCAAAGTCGGCAAGATCACCTTCGAAGGTAATAAGGCACTCAAGTCGCGTGAGTTGCAGAGCGCGATGAAAAATCTGAAGCCGATCGGCGTGCCCCACTCCGTGTTCACTCCAGCCTTCCTGGAGGACCTGTTCGCACGAACCTACGACTCCACCAAGCTGAACGAAGACGCCGAGCGCGTGCGCTACTTCTACCAGACCAAGGGCTACTTCAAGGCGCTCGTGGCGGACCCGAAGACGCAGATTCATGACACCAAGCCGCCGTGGTACTGGCCGTTCTCCAAGAAGCCGGGCAAGGCCGTCGATATCACTCTTCCAGTGGAAGAAGGCGACCGCTACAAACTGAAGGAGATTACGTTCACCGGCAACAAGGCCGTTGCGGATACCCGCGCCCTGCGAGCGCAGTTCAAGATCAAAGACGGCGAAATCTTCGACACTGAGGCGATCCGGAAGGGGCTGGAGAATCTCCGCAAGGCGTATGCCGCGCTGGGCTACATCAACTTTGCTCCGGTGCCCAACACCGATGCGAACGACGAAACTCACGAGATCTCGTTGAAGATCGATCTCGATGAAGGCAAACAGTTCTTTGTCCGCCGTATCGAGTTCCAAGGGAACACTACGACGCGCGACAAAGTCATCCGGCGCCAACTGGCCATCGAAGAAGGCCAGGTTTACAACGGCAACCTGTGGGAGCTCAGCCTTCTGCGGTTGAATCAGCTGCAGTATTTCGAACCGCTGAAACCCGAGCAGGACTCGACGATCCAGCAGAACTCGCAAGATGCGACGGTCGACATCCTGTTGAAGGTCAAGGAAAAGGGCAAGAACAGTATCGGACTGACGGGCGGCGTCAGCGGACTTTCCGGCGGGTTCATTGGCGTGAACTATACGACCAACAACCTGTTCGGAAAGGGCGAATCGCTTACCGTGCAGGTATCGGTGGGCCAGTATCAGACGAACGAAACGCTGTCGTTTACTCAACCGTACCTGTTTGACAGGCCGCTGCAATGGAGCTGGACGATTTACCACAGCAGCTACAACTACAACCAGCAGCAGCAATTGGAAGTCCAGCAGGGCCAGTCGATCAACCTGCCCGCCAGCTACCAGGCGCTGCTGCAGAACTACACGCAGACCAGCACCGGCGCCTCGACCTCGCTCAGCTACCCGATAAAACGGTCGTTCAAGCGCGTCGGCATTACCTACTCCTTCGACGATACGACGCTGCAAACGTACAGCGCCGCATCGACGCTGTATTTCCAGAGCCTGGCGTTTCGTGGCTTGTCAGGTCCGAGCGCGCTGACCGGCATTCAAACCAGCAAGGTTGTACCGAACTTCTCTTACAACCGGATCGATAATCCGCAGCATCCGCATAGCGGACAGAGTTTTTACATGGCGACGGAAATCGCCGGCATAGGCGGGAATACGCACTACATCAGGCCGGTAGTCGAGTGGAAGAAGTTCCGGCCGATGCAGAAGGGCCGCAACACGCTGGGCTTCCGGGTGCAAGGTTCGTGGATCAGCGGCTACGCCGGAGATGTGGCCCCGCCGTTCGACCGCTTCTACATGGGCGGCGACCAGGACCTGCGCGGATTCGATATTCGCTCGGTTTCTCCAGTCGTGCTGTTCCCATCGGCGGTTACGATACCGCTGACGAACCCGGATGGAACCACGGTGCCGCTCGACCCGACGAATCCACGGCGCGGTACGTGGAACGTTACCATTCCGGTCAATCAGATCATCTTCCCGGGTGGCGACACCAGTTGGGTGGCCAACCTGGAGTACCGCGTGCCAATCGTTGGTCCGGTAACACTGGCGCCATTTGTCGATACCGGTATGGACTTCATCACCAACACCTCGCAACTTGCCATTGCCAGCGAGCAGGTACAGACGTTGAACAGCACGAGTTATGGCTGTCCTTACCTGAACCCCAACTTCAGTTGCGCGGGCGTGGTCCAGATCCCGGTTTCGGGTCACCTGACTCCGTTGCCAGGAACGAACTACCAACCACGCATGTCCACCGGACTGGAATTGCAGGTGGTGTTACCGGTCGTCAACGCGCCGTTCCGCATTTACTATGCGTACAATCCGCTGCGGCTGGACGAGTATTTGGCTCCTCCGTCGCCAATCACCCGTTCGATGTTCCCTGCGGGCTCTGCGGGCGACTATACCTTCGCCAATGTCAATGCGTTGTACAACCCTGCCTACCTGATTCGCGAGCCGCGCAAGACGTTCCGCTTCACGGTGGCGACGACGTTCTAATAAGGCGGTGTGGTTTGAGTGGAGCTGCGAAGCAGAGTAAAAGCTGGGGCGTTGGTTGGAGGACAATTTGACGCTGGGAAGGCGGCTTCCCTATAATGAGGGTATCCGCACCGCCGAATCTTCCGGCCGGGGTTTTTACGCAGGCGACATTTGCGCGAGAGCATGTCCGGTCGTCCGGAACAGCACCGATCAAGACGTCGAGTGCAACTGGAACACCTGAGGAAATTCCCGGAGCACCCCAAGGAGTTACAGCAAAGCTCATGAAGCGTACGTTTGCAAGCATCGTCCTGCTCGTTCTGGTCTCGATGGCATCGCTGGCCCAGACTGGTTCGGCCACCCCCAGCCCCGCGGCTTCTACACCTGCCCCCGCGATCAACCAAAACAACGTCAAGGTGGGCGTCATCGACATGCAGGGCGCAATCGCCGGCAGCAATGAAGGCCAGCGTGATTTCGAGGCCCTCGCCAAGAAGTTTGAACCGCGCCGGCTTGAACTGCAGAAGCTCAATACCGACATCGAAGACCAGAAGAAACAGCTTACCAATGCGGGCGACAAGATGAGTCCCGAGGCCCATGAAACATTGGTCAAGTCGATCGAGACCAAGACCAAGAGCCTGCAGCGTCAGGCGGAAGACGCGCAGAACGAATTCCAGCAGCAGCAGAATGAGATCGCCCAGCGCATCCTGCAGAAGATGGCGCCGGTGATCACCAAGTACGTTTCCGACAACGGATATGGCTTGCTGCTCGACGCATCGTCACCGTGGCCGCAAGGACCGGTGGTGGTGGCGACGCAGGCGGTTGATATCACCAAGTCAGTGGTGGACGCCTACAACGCGCAGTCAGGCGTACCTGCTCCGCCGAAGACCGGGGCCACGACGACTCCGCGTCCCGCGTCAACGACGCCGGGAGTGGCCAGGCCCGCAGCCAGCACGACGACTCCTAAGCCTGCGAGCACGCCGACCAAGCCGCAGTAAGGCTGTCGAGTTCAAGAACGCCAAAGGCCACCCATGCGGGTGGCCTTTTTTCTCGAAGCGCGCCGCAGATAGCGAGAAGACGAGCGCGAGGCGGACCTGAAAACGCTTGTGGAAAAACTTGTGGATTGCGCGACTGGCGATTCCACTAGTCCTCGCTGTTTCAGCAAGTTAACCCGTCTGTCATAATGCTTGAAACAGTTAAGGACATTCTAAATCAATGCCTTACCCGCCTGAACCGTCGCGCTGGCGCCAGTGTCTCAAATTCCAGGTTAAAACACACCGTAAGCCGTTTTGCACAATTTATGACCCGGCGGCGTTTCGTAATTAGGCCGGTTACCGGATGAAGAGGACTGATCCAGCAGCATTGAGAAAGGTCTCTGTTCTTATCACAAGACGATGTGTCCGTCGTCCTTTCGCACCTTTGCACCCGTCCTGTAATTAGAAAGCGTGAGGCCGAGGGAGACGTGTCTCTCTCACACCGCGCCTGGGGCGCCGGTTGGCATTGGCTCTTTGAAAAACTCCGGATAAGCTCAGCTTCGAAGAACTGAAGTGTTGTAAACGAGGTTTATCTTTATAGTGATACAGATGGCTATTTAACTATAACGCATGGCGACGATCGCATGTCAGTAATTTATCGGGTAACAGACTGATCTAAATGAAGAAAGAGCTAGTATTGCGCTGTAGTAATGTAGTTGACTATCTCACTGCGCAATAAATAACCTGTGTGTCTGTGGAGGGCCGACCTAGTCTTCGCCAACTCGTAATACGGCCAGAAAAGCCTCTTGCGGTATGTCGACTCGGCCGATACGTTTCATGCGTTTCTTGCCTTCTTTCTGCTTCTCGAGCAGCTTGCGCTTGCGGCTGATGTCTCCGCCGTAGCACTTGGCAATCACATTCTTTCGCATGGCTGCAACTGTTTCGCGGGCGATCACCTTGGCGCCGATAGCGGCCTGAATAGCAACTTCAAACATTTGTCGCGGGATCAATTCGCGCATCTTGGAGACCAGCGCGCGGCCGCGATCATAGGCGAAGTCCTTGTGCACGATGATCGAAAGCGCGTCCACCGGTTCGCCGCCGACCAGGATGTCGAGCTTGAGCATGGGAGATTCCCACGTGCCCGGTGAGGTGGTAATCGAGCGAGGCGTAACCGCGGGAGACGGACTTCAGCTTGTCGTAGAAGTCCATCACGATTTCGTTCAGCGGCAGTTCGTAGGTCAGCATCACGCGCGCGGAACTGACGTACTCGAACGCCTTCTGTTTGCCGCGCTTGTCTTCGACCAGCTTGAGGATGCCGCCCACATACTCTTCGTTAGTGAGGATGGTGGCAGTAATGATGGGCTCCTCGATCTTCTGAATCTCGCTGGGATCGGGCCAGCGCGAAGGGTTGTCGACTTCGATGACGCTGCCGTCGGTGAGCGTGATCTTGTAGCGCACGCTCGGCGCAGTGGTGATGAGGTTGAGATCGTATTCGCGCTCCAGGCGTTCCTGGATGATCTCCATGTGCAGCAGGCCAAGGAATCCGCAACGGAAGCCGAAGCCCAGCGCGGCAGAGCTTTCCGGCTCGAAGAAGAACGAAGCGTCGTTGAGTCGCAGTTTTTCGAGCGCTTCGCGCAACATGGTGTGCTCGTGCGCATCGACGGTGTAGAGCCCGGCGAAGACCATTGGTTTCAACTCTTCGAAACCGGGCAACGGCTCCAGCGCAGGGTGAACGTCATCGGTGATGGTGTCGCCAATCCCGGTGTCGGCGACGTTCTTAATGTTGGCGACGAGGAAGCCGACTTCGCCGGCGCTCAGTTCGTCGACTTCAACCGGCTTGGGGGTGAGTACGCCCAGGGTTTCGACATCGAAAGTGCGGCCATTGGCCATCAGGCGAATGCGCTGGCCCTTGCGGATCGTTCCTTCGACGATGCGGGCGAGGACGACGACGCCGCGATAGGGATCGAACCAGGAGTCGAACATCAGCGCCTGCAGTCGATGACTGGCTTTGCCCTTGGGAGGCGGAATCTTCTGTACGATCGCTTCAAGGATGTCGGGCACGCCGACGCCGGTCTTCGCGCTGATTGCGAGCGCGTGCGAGGCGTCGAGCCCGACAGCGCCCTCGATCATTTCCTTCGTGCGTTCAATGTCGGCGCTGGGCAGGTCAATCTTGTTGATGACCGGAATAATCTCGAGGCCGTTGTTGATGGCGATGTAAGAGTTGGCCAGCGTCTGCGCTTCCACGCCCTGCGAAGCGTCGACCACCAGCAGCGCTCCTTCGCAGGAGGCCAGCGAGCGCGAGACTTCATAGCTGAAGTCGACATGGCCGGGGGTGTCGATGAGATTGAGCTGGTAAGTTTTGCCGTCCTTGGCGGGATACATCATGCGCACCGAATGAGCCTTGATGGTGATGCCGCGTTCGCGCTCCAGGTCCATCGCATCGAGCACCTGGGCTTGCATCTCTCGCGCCGTCAGCGAGCCAGTCAGCTCGAGCAGGCGGTCGGCGAGCGTGCTTTTCCCATGGTCAATATGAGCGATGATGGCGAAATTGCGGATGAGAGAAGGATTCATCGGTGTGCCGGGGGACAGCTCAATTCTAGCAGCTTATCGCTGCTTCAATTGCGGGCCGGAGCGCGATGGTGGCTGGATGCACCGCACAATCCTGGTTTTGGGTTGTATCGGTTATGGATTGCTAGAATTAACGCTTCATGCCTCTTATTCTGGCTTCCGCTTCGCCAAGGCGCGCTGAACTACTGCGCAATGCCGGCATTTCTTTCATCGTCGAGCCGGCGCATGTCCCCGAGCAGCCGATCCCGAACGAGCCTCCGCTGGAATATGCAAAGCGTCTGGCTCATGACAAAGCCCGCGCCATCTTTGCCGGGCACTCTGACAATGTGGTACTTGGTGCAGACACGATTGTCGTCGTGGAGAAACACCTGCTGGAGAAGCCGTACGACGGCGAAGACGCAGCGCGCATGTTGCGGCTGTTGTCGGGACGCTCGCACCAGGTCATCACAGGCGTGTGTCTCGTGGCTCAGGGGTTCGAGCAGACAGGAGCGGAGATTACGGAAGTACGGTTCAGTTCGCTCAGCGAGAGTGAGATCGCCAGTTACATTGCGACTCGTGAGCCCATGGACAAAGCCGGGGCGTACGGCATCCAGGGGATTGCGTCGCGCTGGGTCGAGCGCATCGACGGATGCTACTTCAATGTAGTGGGGCTGCCGGTGCCGCGGGTGTACCGCATGATGCGCGCGGCGGAGGCGGCGACGGGAATCCTAATTCTGTGAAGGCCGAACAGGAATAGGGTGAGCCGCGGAGTTCCCCACGGCGGGCAACTCCGCTCACAATCTGCGGATGCTACTTCTTCTCTTCGGTTGTTGAGGTCGAACTCGTCGTGCCGGATGCGCCTTCGTTCATCGATGACTTGAAGTTGCGAATGCCTTCGCCCAGTCCCTTACCCAATTCGCCCAATTTCTTGGGCCCAAAAATGAGCAGGGCGATGAACACGATGACCGCCAGCTCAGGAAGACCGATTTTTCCACCAAACATAAATCCTCCGGTCGAACAGCCCGGTTGATATGCGGTTAGGCACAATCGGTTAGCGGGCTTCTCTGTTAAATTCTAGGCTCTTCGGTCGGCTTGCGTCAAAGAACAGCGCCGAACCGGACCTGCCGCGCCAGCATGCCACTCAAGTGGTAGAAGCGTGCAATTAGATGCCGGCGATCAGCCCGGCCAGCAGCGCCGCACGACGCGGCAATTCCGCCGCTACCACATACTCGTGCGAAGCGTGAGCTCCGTCGCCGACCGCGCCGAGCCCGTCAAGCGTTGGCACGCCGATGCCGGCGGTGAAGTTGCCGTCCGAGCCTCCTCCTACGGCGATTTCCTTGAGCGGGAAACCGAGTTCCTTTCCGATCTGCTGCGCGAGATGGAATAGGGCTGCCACCTGCTTCGTGCGCTCCAGCGGTGGGCGGTTGATGCCGCCCTCAATGCGCAAATGGCAGTTCCGGTTGACCGGCCGCAACGACTTCACCAGGCGCTCCATGCGCGGGCCGTCGGATTTGCTGGCGATGCGCAAGTCGACCTCGACGACGGCTTCACTGGCGATCACGTTGGTGCGGGTGCCTCCGCGAATGACACCGGGGTTAAGGGTGATGCCGCGCTTCCGGTCGGTAAGCCGCGATACCGCCTGAATTTGGTGGGCCAGCTCGAGAATGGCACTGTGGCCCTTGTCGAAGTCCAGGCCAGCGTGTGCAGCCTTGCCCGTCACCGTGATGCGAAAATCGCCGACACCTTTGCGGGCGGTCTTGAGAGCCCCGGCCGGACCAGCGGGCTCGCACACCAGAGCAGCCGCGCACTTCGCCGCCAACTTCTCTGTCAGGGCGCGCGAACTGTCGCTACCGATTTCTTCGTCCGAGACCAGCCAGACCGTGACGGGACGCGGCAACGCGCCATCCACTTCCCGCAGAGCCCGCAGGCCAAACATGATTTGCGCGATGCCACCCTTCATGTCGAAGACTCCCGGTCCGCAGAGATGCCCATTCTTTTCGCGCCAGGGCATCGTCTTCAGCGTGCCAAGGTCATACACCGTGTCGTAATGGCCGAGGAGCAGGACCGGCTGGCGACCGCGCGGGCCGGGGAAGTCGACTTGAAGGTGATTCCCGGCCCTGGGTTGGCGATGAATCTTTACTTTGCCGCCAATTGAGCGGAACTGCTCCGCGAGATAGGCACAGAGCGTATCGCAGGCTGGCTTATGGTGGGTGGGAGATTCGCGCACTACCAACTCGCGAACCTGCTCGATCATTTCAGGCTGCCGGTCGGTCAACCAGCGCAGAACTTTCTTGTTCAATACAGACTCGGACTGCACCGACTTGGTCTTGGTCATAGATGATTCAATTCTGCGCGCTCCATTACCGCTGCGTGCAATCTGGGTCACGTACGAAATGTATAATCGGGAGTTTCACGAGACAAGCTATGAGCGACACCGCGAAAACCGCGCCTGCCGAAAGCGAATTATCTTCGGGGTTCGATATCCAGGAAATCCTGAAGATTCTGCCCCATCGCTATCCGTTTCTGCTGATTGACCGGGTAACCGAACTGATCCGCACTAAGCGTATTGTGGCGATCAAGAACGTCAGCGTCAATGAGCCATATTTTGTGGGCCATTTTCCGGCCGGTCCCATTATGCCCGGGGTGCTGGTGGTGGAAGCCATGGCGCAGGCCGGTGGGGTCCTGCTGCTGACCGAGTTCCCGGACCGCGAGAACAAGCTGCTACTGTTCACCGGTATCGAGCGCGCCAAGTTTCGTCGGCCGGTGATCCCCGGCGACCAGCTTCGCATCGAGGTAGACGTGCTGGTGTGGCGCGGCAACGCCGGCCGCATGCAGGGCAAGGCGTACATTGGCGACAAGGTCGCTTGCGAAGCGGTCATTACCTGCCGCCTGCTGGACCGTCGCGGCCGGCAGGCTGAGTCTGCGCCCACTGCGCCAGCGGGAGCGGAACAGGCATAACCCTGCCATGAGCATCCATCCGACGGCCATCGTCGATCCGTCCTCAAAAATCCCCGCGTCGTGTACCATCGGCCCGTATTGCGTGGTCGGTGCCGACGTCGAGCTGGGCGAAAATTGCCAACTGGTTTCGCATGTAGTGCTGGGCGGCCCAGCAAAATGGGGCGCAGACAACCAGATCTATCCGTTCGCCGTGGTCGGCGCCGATCCGCAGGATGTGACCTATCACGGCGAGCGCACGCGGCTGGAAGTTGGCGACCGCAACATCATTCGCGAATACGTCACTATCAGCCGCGGCACCGCCAAGGGCACAGGCGTCACGCGCATAGGCAGCGACACGCTCATCATGGCGTACACCCACGTCGGGCACGACAGTGTCATCGGCGATCATTCGATGCTGATTAACGGCGCGACGCTGGCCGGGCACGTCACGGTCGAGGAGTGGGCGGTGGTGGGCGCACTGTGTCCGGTGCATCAGTATCGTGCGCATCGGCGCCCATTCGTACGTCGGCGGAGGCACGACCATCACGCAGGACGTGCTGCCTTACTCGATGACCAGCGCGGAGCGCGACACGCACGCCTTCATGCTGAATAAAGTTGGACTACAGCGCCGCGGCTTCTCGCGTGAACGCATTGCGAAATTGCATCACGCATACAAGATCCTGCTGGCGTCGAAGCTGAACACGTCGCAAGCGCTGGAGAAGCTGAAGGCTGAGCGCGAACAGGGCGAGGACGTGGAGTTGCTGGTGCGGTTTATCGAGACGTCACAGCGAGGAGTGATTAAGTAGCTGGTAACTGGCAACTGGTTGCTGGCAACATCTAGCACTATGGACAGCACATCGCCACAGCGTATCGGTCTGATAGCCGGAAACGGCAGCTTCCCGTTTCTGGTGCTGGATGCGGCGCGGTCGCAGGGTATGGATGTTGTTGTCGCGGCCATCAAAGAAGAGACTTCGCCCGAGATCGAGCAGCACGGCGCAGTGTCGGTGCATTGGCTGTCGCTGGGCGAGCTGTCGAAGCTGATCGAGACGTTCCAGCGCGAAGGCGTCACCCGCGCCATCATGGCCGGACAGGTGAAGCACAAGCAGATTTTCAGCAGCATCAAGCCCGACTGGCGGCTGGCGAAAGTGTTGCTCAACCTCGCGGTGCGCAACACCGATTCGCTGATCGGCGCGATTGCCAAGGTGCTGGAGTCGGAGGGCATCACGCTGATGAGTTCTACCGAACTGCTGGAGCCGATGCTGGCCGAACGAAGGGGTCATGACCGGCCGCGCTCCTTCTGACGCCGAGCAGACCAACATCACCTACGGACGCGGCGTGGCGCAGCACCTGTCGCGGTTCGATATCGGACAGACGGTGGTTATTGCCGAAGCCGCGTGCATTGCGGTGGAAGCGATGGAAGGCACCGACGCCACTATCTTGCGCGCGGGGGAGTTGATGAAGTCGCCTTCGCTGGGCAAAGAGCCTTCGACGCTCAGCCGGGCGCTCACCGTGATCAAGGTCGCCAAGCCCAACCAGGACATGCGCTTCGACGTGCCGGTTGTCGGGCCGACGACCATCGAAACCATGAAGCAGGCGGGCGCAACCTGTCTCGCGCTCGATGCCGGGCGATGCCTGATCTTCGATAAGCCTGCGGTCATCGCAGCGGCCAACGCCGCGGGAATCTGCATCGTAGGCGAAAAGCAAGTCAGCCACATCCCCCATCACAGTTAACCTCATTTTGCTTCCAAGCAAGCCAATCGGCGACAATCGCAACATGCCTGACAGCAGCGGCCGTTTGCGGGTGGGAGTCGTCGGAACCGGCGCGTTCGGCCGCAATCACGCGCGCGTCTATCGCGACTTGCAAAGCGACCCGCAGCTCAACGTGCAATTTGTGGGCGTCGCCGATGCCGACAAGGCTCGCGCGAATGCTGTCGCATCGGAGTTCGGCACGAAGGCATTCGGCTCCGTCGCCGAACTGCTGGCGGGCGGAGTCGATGCTGTATCGGTCGCAGTCCCGACCGTCGCACACCTCGCCGTCGCGCGCGAACTGATGCAGAAGGGCGCGGACGTGCTCATCGAAAAGCCTCTGGCGAGCACACTGGCTGAGGCCAACGAGCTTGGGGAAATCGCAAACCGATACAATCGCATTGTTCAGGTCGGTCATCTCGAACGCTTCAATCCCGCAGTGAGGGCCACGCTTCCGCTGCTAACCAAGCCCATGTTCTTCGAGGTTCACCGCCTCAGCGTGTTCACGCCCCGCTCGTTGGACGTGGATGTGGTTCTCGATCTGATGATTCACGACATCGATATTGTGCTGACCATGGCCAAGTCGCCGGTGAAGGAAATCCGCGCGGTCGGGCTGCCGATCCTGTCGAAGAAAGTGGACATCGCCAACGTCCGCCTCGAATTCGAGTCTGGCTGCGTAGCGAACTTCACTGCCAGCCGCGTCAGTACCGAACGAGTACGCAAATTGCGGTTCTTCCAGCCGAGACAGTATGTGTCGCTCGACTTCTCGCGCCAGGACGTGCTGGTGCTGACCGTGGGTGAAGACGCAAACGCAGTTGCCGACGACGATCCGTTCAATCCCGCCAGCATGGTCACCAGCGCGTTGCCGGGCATCACGCCCTTCAAGCCGAAGATAGACGCGCAGGAGCCTCTGCGGGCAGAACTGATCAGCTTTCTCAACGCTGTCCGCGGGCGGACGACGCCAGAAGTCTCACTGGAACAAGGCCGCGATGCGCTGGCCGTGGCATTGCAAATTGTTGAGGCGATCGAGCGGCACAGTCAACGCGCGCATCTAAATGAATTGACGGGTGGAGTGAGTTAGTCCTACGCTAGCCGTCAGTCCTCATGGCTGAAGACCTGGTCACCATCGCAACGTTTCTGAACATCGGGGAAGCCAAACTCGCCCAGGGAAAGCTGTCGTCGGCGGGAATCGAAGCCTCGGTGCGCGATGAGCATGCCATGAACCTGCATATCGGCATGGCCATGTGGGGCATCAAGTTGCAGGTGCCGGATAACCAGGTGGTGCGCGCGCTTGAGGTGCTCGACGACTTTCGCGCCGAACCGGGGGCCGAAGAGGAGCCGGACAGCGAGGTGGTGCACTGCTGCCCGGAGTGCGAGTCGCTGGAAATACGCCACATAGCCGGTGCCAATCCCGGGCAGATTTCGCTATGGTCAGCGGCCATCCCGTTCCCCGAGCCTCCGACGGCCCAAGGGCAACGCTGGCGCTGCCTGGCTTGCGGATATCAGTGGGAAGAGGTCGACGACTAGGCGCGCTGGGGCTTGTGTTGTGGTCGACTGAAACACCCCAAAATATCTATTACGTGCTTGTTTAGAATCAATGGGTTGGGGGAAATTTGTTCGTAAGCCGTTGAAAATTCACATAGTTATACGTATCCATTAGTGTGCGTGGGACTTAGATCGTAAAGTCTGACGTTTGGGTGGGGCACTTTGTCATACGGGTCATACAAGTATGACGGCAATCCTCGCCGGGCGAAAAGGTGCAAACAGCCAAACGGTCACCCTATCGGGTACCGCATTTCAGGAATTGTCAAAGAACCGCTGCCGCCGCGCCGAGGCGCGAAACCGGCCAGAGACACCAATCCCTGACCTCACGACACCTTTCATACGGGACGGCAAATGCGTTGCGAAAGGACGCAGGACACGTCGCCTTGTGATAAGGACGCATTGGCGATGGCAGCACAGCTTGCCCGCATCGCATCCAAGGCTTGTCCCCCAGCTTGTATTTGGGGGGAAGTCTGGTCCTGGGACAAAACCGTGTTGCGCCCTAAAAGTGGGGTGTTGATACTAGTTTTGGTTTTCTGGGCAATTCTTCTTTCGTGCCACCCAGTGGATGCTTCCATCCTTCCAAATTTCCAAGGCATCAATCGGTCCACCGACAGTATTTTTCTTTTCGTGGATAGCCGTTAAGTCAACCAGTCGTATCGCGCGCATTGTTTCCAAGTCAATTGCGGAATCCTTGGAAGTGGTGACATTTTCATCGCCTTTCCACGGACTTTCGCCAGTCACAAATCCATCAAAGACTGCGGTTGCTCCCATTGCACAAAGACGGGTTGCAGAAATTATTGTGCAATCACTAAGCGTTCCACGCTGCGCCTGCAACACTGGGGATCTACTGCTGCTAAAAGTAAGCACAACCGCAGCAGTAACAAATTCACCGTGCTCGACATCAGCAAAGAATCCCGCAGTAATTATGCCGTTGTTCGGGTCGGCTATTTGGGAGACAGCGGAGGGGTTTCGTCGATAGAGTTCGACCCAATTTCCGCGTACTATCTTTCCCCACTCATCGGCGATCTCCGACAAAGAGTTCCCGGCATGGTTTGTAGATCGGAAGGCGGCGAGAGCGATTTCCGAATTACTCCAAGCCAGATCCGTAGGATGACTGGGGAAGCGGAAAGCCGCCCCAGTGGTGGCGAATACGACTTTGTGGCCGAATGCGGAAATCTTACAGTGACCGTCGTCTGGCGGCTGGTCACCATTAGGGTAGGATGCTCTGCTGTCAGCAGCCATTATCAATTTGTCTTTCGTGAAATTGACGATAACAACCGTTCCGATGCCGATTTGGGCGCTTGCCGCATACGCTGTGACCAAGAGAAATATGCAAGACAGTATTCTCATGTGAAGCTCATTAACGGGGAGGAGTTAAATTTCTGCATTTAATCCAGACAGTAATCGCCTGATGTGTATCGGCTGTACCTTGGCGGTAAGTGTTGATAGTCAACGTTTGTACGAGATCATCGCATTGCAAGAAGCTCTCCAATCGTCCAAATGTGATCAGTCAAACCCGACGCCATTGCAGGATTGACTTTCACGGTTTGATGAACTCGACGGAAGCTGTAAAAGGCGGCATAAAGCGTAACAGCCGCCTTGGGATTGTCCAGCTTTTTGCTCGCCAGTTTTCACTTGTTGCAGCCGCCCAGAGCGGGTAACATCAGTCATCTCAAAAAACGCAGTGGGGTAGTTCTGCCTCCCAAGTTTCCGGCTTCGCCTTGGACAGGGAGCTAGCAAGGTTGTGTGAGTTTCTGAATGCATCATCTGCTCCCCAATCGAGACGCTGAACTCGACGACCGTCTGGGCTTCGAAATGCTGTTGACCGAGCTATCGGCTCGCTTTGTCAGTGTCACTGCCGATACCAATCATCCCGAGATCATCGACGTCCAATGACGAAATCACTGATGGGTAAGGTAAGGCCACCCATCGCACCCCTCCCCGACGGAGGCCAATGCGTACTTGTGAGGAGATCACGATGGACTTTGGAGCGGGATTTCGAAAGCTAACCCTGGGAGCGGTTGCAGTAGCGAGTCTAGTCAGCGGTGGCGGGAGTGCCAGCGCGCAAGTCGTCACAGGCACGTTAGGTCAGGCGGACGCCACCACGACCCTCAACGGAAAGCAGCTTCCCCCTCCACCGCCGAAGTTCGGCGGCGTGATCAAGGAGAGCTACAAGGATTCCACCCCTTGGTGGCCGCCGCGCGTGGTGCCTCCCAAGGGCGCGCCCAACGTACTGCTTATCATGACGGACGACCAGGGCTATGGCGTGCCGAGCACCTTCGGCGGTGTCATTCCGACGCCGAACCTGGACCGCATCGCCAAGGCCGGGCTGCGCTACACGCAATTTCACTCGACGGCACTGTGCTCGCCGACGCGGGCGGCCTTGATCACCGGCCGCAATCACCATTCGGTGGGCTTCGGCGTCATCGGCGAGTTGTCCACCGGGTATCCCGGCTATGACTCGGTCATCGGTCCGGAGAGCGCGACCATCGGCGAGATCCTGAAGGAAAACGGCTACGCAACGTCGTGGTTCGGCAAAGACCACAACACACCGGGATTTACCTACAGCACCACGGCGGGGCCGTTTGACCAATGGCCTATCGGCATGGGCTTTCAGTATTTCTATGGTTACCTGGGCGGCGAAACCGACCAGTGGACGCCCTACCTCTTCCGCAACACCACGGCGGTATATCCATGGGTCGGCAAGAAAGGCTACAACCTCACCACGGACCTGGCCGACGATGCCATCAGGTATCTGCGGGACTTGAACGCAGCTGCGCCCGACAAGCCGTTCTTCCTCTATTACGTGCCCGGCGGCTCGCACTCGCCGCACCAGCCGACGCAGGAATGGATTGACAAGTTCCACGGGAAGTTCGACATGGGCTGGGAGAAGCTGCGCGACCAAATCTTCGAAAACCAGAAGAAGCTGGGCGTGATTCCGCCGAACACGATGCTGACGCCGTGGCCGGACGGACAGGAAGAATACGGGGGAGCCAAGCTGCCCAAGTGGGACTCGCTCAACGAGGCGGAAAAGAAGATGTACGCCCGCCAGGCGGAGGTCTTTGCCGCCTACACCGCTTACACCGACTACGAGATTGGGCGTGTGATCGACGAAGTCCAGAAGCAGGGCAAGCTCGACAACACGCTGATCATCTACATCGACGGCGACAATGGCACGAGCGCCGAAGGCACAGTGTATGGCACGTTCAATCAGTACACGGCGTACAACGGCATCATCAATATGCCGGAGGTCAAGCCCGTCCTGGCGTTGAATGCCTTGCACTATAACGACTGGGGCTCGGCCAAGACTTACCCGCATATGTCAGTGGCCTGGGCCTGGGCATTTGATACGCCCTTCAAGTGGACGAAGCAGGTGGCGTCGCATTTCGGTGGGACGCGGCAAGGGCTGGCTATCTCCTGGCCTGGGCATATCAAAGACGAAGGCGGAATTCGTACTCAGTTCCACCACGTCATTGATATTGTCCCGACCATCCTCGAAGCCGCCGGCATTCAGGCGCCCGACGAGGTCAACGGCATTAAGCAGAAGCCGATCGAAGGCGTGAGCATGCTCTACACCTTTGACTCAGCTAACGCCAATGCACCCTCGAAGCGCGATACCCAGTACTTCGAAATGGTCGGCAACCGCGCCATCTACCATGACGGATGGGTCGCCGCCACCACGCCTCCCTCCCCATCCTGGGAGATGGGGACAGGCAAGCAGACGGCCCTCAGCGATTACCACTGGGAGCTTTATCACATCGCCGAGGACTATTCGGAGTTCAACGACCTGGCGACGAAAATGCCTGACAAGCTGAAGGAAATGCAGGCGCTGTTCCTGAAAGAAGCCGGGAAATACCAGGTTTTCCCCCTGGATAACACGGGCTTCGCGCGCGCGCTTACGGCGCGGCCGAGCGCGGTGGCAGGGAAGACGGTCTTTACCTACACTGGCGAGAATCCGAACATCCCCATGGGCAATGCTCCCAACATACTGGGCAGGGACTACACCATCACCGCGGAGGTAACCATCCCCAGTGGCGGGGCCGAGGGAATGATCAACACTGCGGGCGGCATGTCTGGCGGCTACGGGCTGATGCTGAGTCCGGGCGCAAGCTGGTTCTTCAGCAGCCAACCCGTCAAGTACTTCGGGCTGGGATTGTTGATTTTCGGATTGCTGCTGCTCTTCATCGGCACCGCCGGTCGGTGGAGAAAACGGCTAGGCTACGCTGTGCTGGCGGTCGCGGCACTCGGGCTGGTTCTCGCTTTCGCTACCGACCTGTTCCCCATCGGCCGCGGCCGACCAGTGTTCGTGTACAACTTCCTGGACCTGGAGCGGTTCCGCTGGGAAGGACTTTCCTCGTTGGGTGAAGGCAAGCACACCATCGTGTTTGACTTCAAGTACGACGGCCCCGGTCTCGCCAAGGGCGGCACGGGAGTGCTGAGCGTGGATGGCAAGGAGGTCGCCCGCAAGACGATCGAGCACACCATCCCGTTCCTCATGCCCGCTGACGAGAGCTTCGACGTCGGGCTCGACACCCGTACACCGGTGGACTTTAACTATGAGATGCCGTTCAGATTCACCGGCACGATCGATAAGCTGACCTACAACCTCGGGCCGTCGCAGTTGACGGCCGAAGACCAGAAGAAGGTGGACGACGCCATGGCCAGAGTCAACAACTAGGTAGCGCAACACACATTCGTGCACGCTGCCAGTCCCCGCTGGCAGCGCATCACACAGCCGGAGGCCAATGTCGCGAACTGAGCCGAGCGCGTGGGACCAGATGTTGGAAACACTGATCTCGAAGGTCCAGAAGTTCACCGTGGTGGCGCTGTCGATCATGCTCATCGTCGTCATGTTGCTTTCGACGGTGCACCTGGGATGGATGATCGGCGAGGAAATCCTGAAGCCGCCTAAGTGGCTGATCCCAGTGCAGGGCCTGTTGGAGATTTTTGGCTACTTCCTGCTGGTGCTCATCGGCGTCGAGCTGCTGGAAACGCTGAAGGCGTACGTGAAACGGGACGTAATCCACGTGCGGGTTGTGCTGGAAGTAGCTCTCATCGCCATGGCGCGCAAGGTGATTATCGAAGAGCCGAACAACGTGCCGAGCTTGACCTTGTTCGGGATCGCAGCCTTGATTCTCGCGTTAGGCATCGCGTTCTTCTTCGAGCGCCAGGCGAAACGCGAGACGGGCCACGGGATTTTGTGAAGGCCAGAAACGACAGACGAAACTATTCCAATTCAAACGAGGGTCACAAACATGAAAACGAACATTGCAATTTGCGCACTGCTGTTGTGCTTCGCGTCGACCATTGCGATTGGTCAGCAGGTTTCCGTCAACTACGACCATAACGCGAGTTTCTCGCAGTACCACACGTATGCCTGGGGCTCCAACAACAAGAACCAAATTCAGAACTCGATTCTGGCGCAGGTGGCGCAGCAGGACATTGAGGCGGCCATGCGGCAGAAAGGCCTACAAAAGGTCGAGGAAAGCCAGAATCCTGACTTGGTCCTGGCGGCCAGCGGCGGCGAGCGCGAGCAAACCTCTTATAACGCGTGGGGCATGCGTGGAATCGGCGGCGGCATGGGTGGAATCAGTCCACAGCAGAATGTGGAAGCGACGCTGGTAGTCAGCCTCTACGACGTAAAGGCAAAATCGCTGGTGTGGCGCGGTATTGCGCAGAACACGCTGAACAACAACGGCAACAAGAACCAGGAGATGGTGCAGAAGGCCGTCACCAAGATGTTCAAGCAGTGGCCGAAGTAAGCGGACTTCTGGAGTAAGGTATGTCGACAAGAGTGCTGGTGATGGTGTCGGCATCGATCGAGGCGTTGACCGGAGTTGCGTTGATTGCAGTTCCAGATGTCGTCGCCCGTCTGCTACTGGGCACCGAACTATCCGCGAGTGGTATCGCCGTTGCTCGCGTGGCCGGATTCGCGCTTCTGTCTCTGGCGATAGCGTGCTGGCCATCTGGGAATGACGTGTCCGCGCCGGCCACGCGGGCTTTCTTCGTCTATAACCTGCTGGCCGGCCTTTACCTTGGCTTTCTCCGGGTCGGAGGACAATTCGCAGGAGTCCTGTTGCTGCCGGCGTCTATTGTTCACATCTTGCTCGCGCTTCTGCTGGTGCGGCCTGCCTATCAAGGAGCTTCAGCCGCGGACTAGGATCGCGGTTCAACTACAGCCGTGCCACCTTTGCCATGCAGGATGTACCTTCAGGAGTTCATTGATTTCGCGGCCACGCATATCCTGGCATGTCGGTGCAAGATGGTCGCCCCTGATCGCCGACGGCAAGGTGCATAACGCCCGAACCAGCAGCAACCACCAAACGGGGGAAATGCAGTGACCCAAGACGACGGGACGCAAGCGAATTCCGGCGGCAAGAGCGCCCTCGACCTCGCGGATATTCAAGGATTCATCCTGCGTGGTTACCGGATGCCGATGGTGCGGCATTTCCTGCTGACGGTTGGGGTTCCGGGCGAGGCGCGCAAGTTGCTGGGACGCCTAGCCAGTGGCGACGAATCCGATACGCCACAGATCACTACCGCCGAAGACTGGCACGTCGGCTTCGAGCCCGGCCCTTTCGACAATCAAGCGGAAGCGCCGCGCTATAAGCCCGACTACTGCCTCAATGTGGGCATTACCTGGCCGGGCATGCTCGCCCTGGAAATCAGAGATAAGGTTGACGAGCTTTCGTTCGCGGCGTTCGGCTCGTTCATTGCCGGCGCCGCCGAGCGGGCAAACTTCGTGGGTGATACCGGGCCAAGCGCTCCCGAGAACTGGATCGGCGGTTTCGGCAAAGGGAGCGATCACGTACTGCTGACGCTGCACGCCATCAGCCCAGAGGCCATGACCACCTATAGCGACCGTCTAACGGCCCTGTTTGCCGAACGCGGCGCGTTTACCGAAATCTGCCGCGTTGACGGAAATGCCTGGCTGGAGATGGTCGACGGCAATCCTGTCCCCACGGCCAAGGTTCCCTTTGGATACACCGACGGCATCAGCATGACCACCATTCGCGGCGGTCCTGAGCGATATCCCGCGGATCATCAGCAGCCCTGCGAGCCCTGGCTCTTCGTTTTGTTAGACGAGGCGGAAAATTACGTTGTGCCCGAGCCTCATGAACTCGGGCTGAACGGCAGTTTCGCCATCTTCAAAATGATCAAGACAGACGTGGTCGGCTTCGAGAATTTCCTGCAATCGAACAAAGACAAGATCGATCCTGAACTGCTGGCCGCCAAGATCTGCGGACGCTGGCGCAACGGAGTTCCGCTGGCCTTGTCGCCCGACACCGATAATCCTCCCGGCGGCATCCCGCTCGATCAGCTCAACAACTACGAATACGTCAATGCTGATGGCTCAGGCGATCCCGAGGGACTGCGATGCCCGGTTGGCGCTCACATGCGGCGCATCAATCCCCGAGGCCAGCCTGTCATCGGCCAGGGAAATCCCGGTGGCAGCAACAATTCGCACCGGCTGATTCGTCGCGGCCTTCCCTACGGGCCGAACTACGATCCCAAGCAGCCCTATGACGGTATCGAGCGCGGGCTGATGGGGTATTTCATTAGCTCCGATATCGACGATCAATACGAGTTCGTGCTGAAGGAATGGGTCAACGGCGCTGCATTTGCCGGACAGATGAGGCTGGACCCAAAATCGAAAGACCCGATGATTGGTACACAAGATCCGGCAGAGAGCATCTTTGTGATTCCGCAACCCAACGGCGCGCCACCCATCGAAGTCACGGGGTTCTCGACTTTAGTCACCACGAAAGCCGCAGCCTACTGCTTTCTGCCAAGCATTACTGCGATCAAATTCATCTCCAATCTTACGTAGCGGACGACCTGCGCAGAGGAATCAACTGATGTTGCGGCTGCCAGATGGTTTGGGGTAACTGGTAGCGACGCCGAGCGCGACCTCGCCAAAGCGAAGAGGCGATCCGGACGAGCTCGTCGATAAGCTCTCCTGCCGGAGCCAAACCGTGCCGCCCAGACATGCCGGAATTTCATGGGCGGCCTTGTTCTTGCGTCTTTCCTCGCACCCTTCGGCGTGCGAGAATAAAGACTCCACTCCGAATCGCCATGAACCCAGTCGAATCCGCAACGCCCGCCGCCCAGGAACCCTCTATTACTCGCGAATTGCTGCGTGACCACGGCATTACGCCGGACGAATACCAGCGCATCCTGAAATCGATGGGCCGCACGCCGACGCTCACCGAGCTGGGCATTTTCAGCGTGATGTGGAGCGAACACTGCTCGTACAAATCGTCGCGTGTGCACTTGAAGCGCCTGCCGACGCGTAGCCGTCGCGTGGTGCAAGGTCCCGGAGAGAATGCGGGCATCATCGACATTGGCGACGGCTGGGCCTGCGCGTTCAAGATTGAGTCGCACAATCATCCATCGTTCATCGAGCCGTTCCAAGGCGCGACGACTGGCGTAGGCGGCATCCTGCGCGACATCTTCACCATGGGCGCGCGTCCGGTCGCGATCATGGATTCGCTGCGATTCGGACCGATCACGGTTCCTGATCCCACCCTTTCCCAAAACAAGGGAAAGGATGGGGCACCCACGATCGATCAAGCGACGCTGCACAAGAACCACTCGGTGATGGAAGGTGTGGTCAGCGGAGTCGCGTCGTATGGCAACTGTTTTGGCGTGCCCAACGTAGGCGGCGAGGTGAAGTTCGAGAACTGTTATAACGGCAATCCGCTGGTGAACGCGTTCGCCCTCGGTCTGGTCCGGCGAGACCAGATTTTTTATGCCAAGGCTTCGGGCGAAGGAAACCCGGTCATCTACGTCGGCTCTAAGACAGGGCGCGACGGCATCCACGGCGCGACCATGGCGAGCGAGGAGTTCAGCGAGGACTCCGAGGCCAAGCGCCCCAATGTGCAAGTGGGCGACCCGTTCCTGGAGAAACTGCTGCTCGAAGCCTGCCTCGAAGCCATGCAGACGGGCGCGATCATCGGCATTCAGGACATGGGCGCCGCCGGCCTGACCTGCTCGACCTGCGAGATGGGCGGGCGCGGGGGCGTGGGCCTGGAGATCGAGCTCGACCTAGTGCCGCAGCGCGACACCGGTATGACTCCGTACGAGATCATGCTGAGCGAGTCGCAGGAGCGCATGCTGCTGGTCGCTGAAAAGGGCCGCGAGAACGAAGTTTTCCGTGTCTTCGAGAAGTGGGGACTCGACGCCGTCACCATCGGGCGAGTTATTCCGGAATCGACCATGCGGGTGCTGGAGCACGGCAAGGTCGTCGCGGAGATCCCCAACCAGGCGCTGACCGACGAAGCTCCGCTGTACAACCGTCCCATGGAGCGCTGGGAGCCACCGGTTCCGCGCGAAATGCCGGAGAGCATTCAGTTGGGGACGAAGTACCGACCTCACCGGCGACCTGAAGAAGCTGCTGGCGAGTCCGAATATCTGCTCCAAGCGCTGGGTCTTACGAGCAATACGACTCGATGGTGCAGACCAACACCGTCGAAGGCCCGGGCGGCGAAGCGGGCGTGATCCGCGTGAAGGGCACCAAGCGCGCGCTGGCCATGGCGCTCGACGGCAACGGGCGCTGGTGCTACCTCGATCCCAAGCTAGGCGCGATGCACGCGGTGGCCGAGTCGGCGCGCAACGTGGCGTGTTCGGGCGCGACTCCTATCGCCGCAACCAACTGCCTGAACTTCGGCAATCCCGAGAAGCCGCACATCATGTGGCAGTTCGCCCAGACCATCGACGGCATCACCAAAGCCTGCGAGGAGCTGGAGACGCCCATTACCGGCGGCAACGTCAGCTTCTACAACGAAACGCTGGGCGAAGGCATCTATCCGACGCCCGTCATGGGGATCGTCGGCATCCTCGAAGACGTGCAAAAGGCGGTTGGGCCCGACTTCAAGCGAGCTGGGTCGGGCGCTGGTACTGCTGCGCGGTTCCGAGCCGGGCGACGCAGCCGACGTCGAGGCGGAATTTGGATCGTCGGAGTATGCGAAGGAAATCCTGGGCCAGATTTGGGGATTCCCGCCGGCACTGGAACTCGAAAAAGAAGCCGCGCTGCAAAAGGCCATCATCCAGATGATCGACGAGGGCCTGGTCGAGTCGGCCAAAGACTGCACCGAAGGCGGACTGGCGGTCACTTTGGCGGAATGTGGCTTCGCCCGGGGAATCGGCGCGCAAGTCGATGTGCCTTCCGGCGGCCTGGTTTCGGAGTTTGTGCTATTTGGCGAGGATGCCAGCCGGATTCTCATATCTTGCGACCAGGAATATGTCGAAAGAATCAAACAAATAGCGGTAAAATACGCCCTCTCAGCAGAAAATATCGGAAGCACGGTTCCCGACAAACTGGAAATCCGGGTGGACGGCAAATGTGTCGGCCTCGGCCACGGTGTCGGAACTGAAAAAGGCATGGGCGAGGGCGCTGGAAAAAGCGCTGCATACCGAGACCGAAGAGCAACTGGTGACGGGAAGCATGCCGTAGCGGAGGCATGAGTTTCAAACGTTCGTAACCGACCGATGGAACAGGTGAGCGATGCTGATCACATCTGACAAACTGCACGAAGAGTGTGGCGTGGCGGCCATCTACGGCCACCCCGAAGCTTCGAAGCTCGCTTACCTCAGCCTGTACGCGCTGCAACACCGCGGGCAGGAGTCGGCCGGCATCGCGTCAGCCAACGGCGATCACATCGAGCTGCACAAGGCGATGGGCCTGGTGTCTGACATCTTTACGGCTGAGGCCCTGGCGCGCATTCCCGGCTCGGCTGGCCATCGGCCACACTCGCTACTCGACCACCGGAGACTCGGCGTTGCTTAACGCACAGCCCATTCGCGTGGAATGTAGCAAGGGAAAAATCGCGCTGGCGCACAACGGCAATATCGTCAACGCCCGCGAGATTCGTTCGCAGCTCGAGCACCAGGGGTCGATCTTCCAGACCACCAGCGACACTGAAGTCATCGTGCACCTGATCGCGCGCTCCAAGGAAGAGACGCTGGAGAGCGCCATGAGCGATTCGTTGCGGCGCATCGAAGGCGCATTTTCACTGGTCATGCTTACGCCCAACCATATTTTTGCGGCTCGCGATCCACGCGGATTTCGTCCGCTGGTGATGGGCCGCATTCCGGGACACTCTGAAAACCACAAAGACGCGATCGTGTTCGCCTCTGAGACCTGCGCATTCGACCTGATCGGCGCCGTCTATGAGCGCGAAGTAAAGCCGGGAGAACTGGTCATTGTCGGCCCCGAGGGCGTGCACTCGCGTTATTACGCGACGCAGCAGCCCATGAGCAGCTGCATTTTCGAGCATGTCTATTTCTCGCGTCCCGACAGCATGGTGTTTGGCCGCTCGGTGCAGCAGTCGCGCGATGCCATGGGCCGCCAGCTTGCGCTCGAATCGCCGGTGGACGCCGACATCGTCATTCCGATTCCTGACTCGGGCGTCACGGCGGCGATGGGATTCTCGCAGCAGAGCGGGATACCGATTCAGTTCGGCCTGATTCGCAATCACTACGTTGGCCGCACCTTCATCGAGCCGGAGCAGCGGGTGCGCGACTTTGGCGTGCGCCTCAAGCTGAACCCGGTGCGCCACGTAATCGAAGGAAAGCGCGTTGTGCTGATCGACGATTCCATCGTGCGCGGGACCACCAGCCGCAAGATTGTCCGCATGGTGCGCGACGCCGGCGCGAAGGAAGTCCACATGCGGATTTCGTGTCCGCCGACGATTTCACCGTGCTATTACGGCGTGGACACACCATCGAAGAACCAGCTCATCGCCGCCAACAAATCGGTGGACGAAATTCGCGAATACATTGGCGCGAATTCCCTCGCGTACTTGTCGCTGGATGGCCTGCGCAAGGCGGCGGGTGAAAGCGAGAAGGTCAAATACTGTACCGCGTGTTACACCGGCAAGTATCCGACGAACCTGGTGGACGTGGGAGAGATCCGGCGGGCACCGGAGATGGTGGCGGGAGACTAGCTGCCACGGGGGTTTTGGAATGTCATTCGCGCAGAGAATTATCCGCCGATTGCGAAGCTGGTTTCGCCGCCCCGAACCGCAAGATCCTTATGCCTACGTTACCGCTGGACTTAAACGCGGCCCGGGCGGCCGTTCAGCCGCCGTCGCTCTCGACGAACCCAAGCCGTATCGCATTCTGAATGTGTTCGGGCGGCGACAAGCCGATTGATCAATTGACCGTCTCCATTTTGATCGCACGAATCCCCTCAAGGAGAACATGATGAACCTTTCTCGCCTGGCGACGATGCTCGCGATTCTTCTCTGTGCCGTTCTGGCCGGATTCTCGTTGTTGCCTGCCATCGCGGGCGAAACTGGTTCGTACATTCCCGCTCACGGCAAGGCGATCGTCTTGTTTGATGGCAGCCATCGCGACCAGTTCGATAGCTTCCTCAAGACTAACGGACTGAACAACGATCCTGACCATGTCTTCACCTTCGAGAAGGACGTGATTCATGTCTCCGGTGCGGAGTTCGGCTACCTGATTACGAAAGAGGATTTCGCGAACTACTACCTGCGCGCCGAGTTCAAGTGGGGCGAAGCCACCCACGCTCCGCGCGAAGGCCAGGCACGTGACAGCGGAATTCTCTATCACATTCAGGGACCGAACAAGGTGTGGCCGACGTCGATCGAATATCAGATTTGCGAGGGCCAGACGGGCGACTTCTACATGACTGACGGCGCCGCGCTGACGGGCACCGACGGAAAGCGAGAGACCGGCCCTCCGAACTCAGCAGCCCGCATCAAGCGCATTGGCGAAGGGCCCTGGCAGAACGTGACCGGCTACCGGGACCCCAACGGCGAAATCGAAAAGCCGCACGGCGAATGGAACGTGGTTGAGATCGTGGTGCAGGGCGATAATGTGAAGCAATATCTGAACGGCAAACTGGTCAATGAAGGCTCGAAAGCGTATCCCGCCAGCGGAAAGATTCTCATCCAATCCGAAGGCGCAGAAATTTATTTCCGCGATATCAAGCTGTATCCACTCAAACCGTAACCGATTTCTAAAACAGCTCGATTTTCGCTGCGTGCCCGTGAGCGGAAGCGAGGTGGGCATCGCGCGTAAGTAGAGTCGCGCCGAGTGTTTCAGCCAGCACAACATACGCGGCATCATAGGCCGAGAGCGTGTGACGGTATTGCCAGACACTGGGCAGAAGCGTGGTGTGGGGATACCGCCTCAAATGAAGCCGTATGAGGTCATGCACGGCTTCCTCCGCCCGGCCAGAGGATACGCGCCCTTCCCGCACTTGGCGGCGCAGCACCTGCGTCACTTCAAGGTCAATAAGGTGCGGAGCATGCAGGAGCTCGCCGCGAGAATAAATTCGTCTTTCGATGCTCTGTCCCGCAGGCGTGCGGAGGAGCCATTCCACCGTAACCGATGCGTCGAGAACGATCAACGCGCGTCTCGCTCCTCGCGAAGGATGCGGACGGTGTCGATGTCGGCGGTCACTGGCTCGCGACGGCTTAACATCTCACGGAACTCAGCTAAGGTTGGCTGCTGGGCGATCTCCCGAATCTCGGACAAGAGGTAGTCCGACAACGACATGCCCGCCATTGCGGCACGGGCCTTCAGGCGACGGTGCAGAGCATCGGGCACGTTGCGAATCTGGATCATCTTGGACATGTGGTCAGCATAGTTGCATGTGCTGCACATGTCAATGGATTTCAAGCTTGTGGAGCTCAGCGTCGTCCTATCGCGCTGCCCCAATCTTCTTCCACACGTCTTGCACGTAATGGTCGGTCATGCCGGCGATGTAATCGCAGACCACCCGCACCAGCTTCTCGTGCTCGATCTTTTCTTGATAGCTTGGTGGCAGCGCGCCGGGATTCGCGACCAGAAAGTCGAATGTCTCGGTCACGACTTTCTCCGCTTTGACCTTCTCCGGTTGCAGCGGTTTGCTCTCGTATAGCGTTTTGTAAAGAAATGCCTTGGCCTCGCGGCGTTCCTGTTCGACCTCGGGACTGAAAGCTACCAACCGTTCGGGATAGCGCCGCACATCGTCCAGGCTCGCAACTCCCGATTGCGCGACCCGCGACTTCGTGTTCTCGATCAAGTCGGACACAAACCGATTGAGCATCCGCTTCAGTGCTTCGTTGAATTTCAGCTTGTCGGGCGCGTCGGGATACTTCGCGTCCGCCTCAACGAAGAAGCGCTCGAACGCTCGAACATTCTTTCGAATGTCCGCCAGTTTGAGCAGCTTCGCCTCGAATCCGTCGTCGAGGTCGGCCGTGGTGTAGCCGATCTCGTCGGTCAGATCGATGAGCTGTGCCTCCAGCGGCGGCCGAAGCTCGAGCAAATACTCCGACAATTCCGGATGCTCGGCTACCGTGTAGTCGTGCGAGTGCTTGATGATGCCCTCGCGCACTTCGAATGTCAGGTTGAGTCCGCGAAATGCGGCATAGCGCAGCTCGAAGTCTTCCACGATGCGCAGCGCCTGCAGGTTGTGGTCGAAGAACTCGCCATGCTCTTGCATCAGGGCATCAAGCGCGCGTTCGCCGGCGTGCCCGAACGGAGGATGCCCGATGTCATGCACCAGTGCCAGCGTCTCGGTCAGGTCAACATTCAGATTGAGTGCCGCGGCGATGGTGCGTGAGATCTGCGCGACCTCGATGGTGTGCGTCAGGCGGGTGCGAAAGTGGTCGGAGTAGCGGCGGGTGAAGACTTGCGTCTTGTTCTCAAGCCTGCGAAAGGCGCGCGAATGAATGACGCGGTCGCGATCGCGCTGAAATGCGTTGCGGTAGGGATGCGGCGGCTCAGGATAGCGCCGCCCGCGAGAGTCTTCCACGCGAGCCGCATAGCTGGCAAGCATAGTACGAGTTTAGCAGCCTGGTTCCCACCCTTTCCCAAGTGCAGGGAAAGGATGGGCCACCCAGATTCTTGTTTGCTCGGAAGCGCTCTAGTCCTTGTCGGGAGTCTGCTTTGCGAGCCGCACCTTGGCCGACTCAAGGTCTTTCTGCACCTTGGCCATTTCTTCGGTATCGACTTCAGCGGGAATGGTCTTGCCCCACTCGTCTAAAGCGCGTTGCCAGTGGGTAGTGGCCAGTTTCAGGTGACCGGTCTTCTGATAGAGGTCGCCCAAGTGGGCCTGCACAGTCGGATCGCTGCCGATTTTTTCCGATGCCCGCCGCAGGTTCTCTTCCGCCAAATCGTAATTACCCAGGCGGTAATAGACCCAGCCCAGCGAGTCGAGATACGCGCCATTCTGCGGATCGAGCGCGACGGCGCGCCGAATGTAGCCCAACGCTTCGTCAAGGCGGGTGCCACGATCAGCCAGCATGTATCCCAGGTAATTCAGGGCCTGCGCGTTCTTGGGATCGCTGACGATTACCTTGTGGAACGCTTCTTCAGCCTGCTCATATTTCTTCTGACGCTCGTAGATGGAGCCGGCGACAAACAAGGCATAGTCCTTGTCTTCCTGCTTGGTCGAAAGCGCCAACGCCTTGTTGATGCTGGTTTCCGCCTGCGGCCAGTCCTTCACGCGGCTGTACATCTGGGCCAGCGCGATATAGACGTCGCGGTCGTCGGCCGTGCCCTTAAGCATCAACTTCACCTGCTCGATGGCCGCGGTGGAGTCGCCCATGTCGGCGCGTTGTGAGGCCGCCACCATCTGCAACGAGCGGTCGTTGGGGAATTTCTTTGCGGCCTCGTCCGCGACGTTGGTGGCCATCTGCCACTGTTTCTGATCGCGGTAGGTCTCGATCATCTGCTGGTAGCCGCGAATCGCGTTGTCGTCACCCAGCTCGGTCATGCGGCGGAAGGTGTCGATCGACTGTTGCGGCTTGTTGGCCTCGCGATAGACCGTACCCAACCGCTCCAGGAAGATGGCACGATTGTTCTTTTCCGAGGCGTCGTATTCGCCGCTGGGGTGATCGGTCTTCTGCAACAATTGGTTCAGCAGCGCGATGGCGTCGTCGTACTTGCCCTGTGCCTCTTCAATAACCGCGATGTTGTATTTCAGCTCGAGCGACTCAGGCACGATGGCATTGGCCTTGTTGAGCGCGTCCGACGCTTCGTCATATTTGCCGTTACGCCGGTAGATCTCGGCCATGCGCATGTAGGTCTGCGCGTCCGATGGATCGGCCTCGACAATGACTTTGAACTGCGCCAGGCCTGCATCGGTCTGGCCATCGTTCAACAGGTTCTGGGCCAATCCGCGGACCGAATCGAGATTGTCGTGATCGAGATCGACTGACTTCTGGTAAGCGTCGATGGCCTTCTTATAGGCCTTGTTCTGCTCGTAGGTGTAGCCCAGAGCCGCGTAAACCTTCGAAGTGCGCGCCGCCTCCGGAAATGCGTTCAAAACGTCCAGCGCCCGCGAAGAGTCGCCCTCTTCGTTGTACAGAATCGACAGCGCCGTGACTGCTTCTTCGGAGTCGGGCTGGATCTGCACCGCAGTCTTGAATTCGCTTTCGGCCTTCACCAGATCGTTATTCAGGCGATAGAGCCGGCCCAGCAGCAGGTGGTCTTCCACGCTCTTGGGGTCGAGTCTGACGATCTGTTCATACTGGTCGATCGCCAGCTTCAGGACTTCCTGCGACTGCGTGCCCGACTGCATGTCGCCCAACGAGCGCAGGTAGATGCGGCCCAGCAGGCGGTGCGCCTCAAGGTTATTGCCGTCGCGCTTGAGGATGTCCTGCGCTTCCAGGATCGCGTCCTTGATGCGGCCGGTGCGGGCGTACAGCTCGGCGAGTCCGGCGTTCAGGTAGTCCGAGGTTGGATCGTTCTCGATGGCCAGCCGGTACTCGTCGATCGCCTTGTTGGCGTAATCGGCTCGGCCATACATCGAGACCATTTCCTCGTAGATGTGCGCCATCGCGAAGTGGTAATAGGCCGCGGCCTTGTCGGGCCGGCCCTTTTCGGCGCTCGGAGTTGTCGCTGCGGTAGCAGCCGGAGCCTCAGGGCTCGGGGCGACGCGGGTTGATGCCTTGTCTTGATCTTGCGCGAGGCTGCCAACCGAGCAAGCCAGCAGAACAGCCAAAAAGGTGACACTAATGCGAGTTCGATTCATTCTCTAGGACCAGCCGTTAGTTCGATTGGATGTCGTTTCGCTGCGGGGGTCTTCCTTATTTTAGCCCCTTGCGGCTTTGGATGGCGAAAGTGAGCCAAGAAGATACGCGTGCCACCGCTTTTTTCCACTCACAGGTAAACCCTGTAACTGATTGGACGTCGCGGTGGCCACAACGTTTAATTGTTTGCAGCGCTTTACATCGCTTTACAAATAAACTGTTCGTTCGGCTTTCACGTTCATCAAACGGGCCAATTCTCGCTATGATTCAACGGTCGGCCGCTTAAGTGTAGCGTCCCTAGCGAAAACAAGGCTGGGAGTCACATGGAAATACTTCACTATTCGCGTATCAACTCTCCCGTCGGACCACTGGTCCTCGGCATGTCGGAACGAGGCTTGGCAGTTCTCGCCTTTGGCCATGATCTTCCAGCCACTCTGGCCGGCCGACCGGTCAACTGGCAGGAATCATCCGCCGCTTGCGCGGACGTAAAGCAGCAACTCGACGAATACTTCGCTGGCCGGCGCCGCGAATTTGCCATGCGGCTCGATCTGCGCGGCACGGACTTCCAGCGCGAGTGTTGGGAGCAGCTGCTCAGTATTCCCTACGGCGAGACTCGCAGTTACGGCGAAATTGCACGGGCCGTGAAACGCCCGAACGCCTATCGAGCCGTCGGACAATCGAACCATCACAATCCGGTCGCGATCATTGTGCCGTGCCATCGAGTGCTAGCCGGAGGCAAAGCTCTGGGTGGCTACGGCGGCGGACTGCCGACCAAAGCATTTCTGTTGCGCCTGGAAGGCGCAGCCTTTCGGGACGAGTTGGCTGCACGCAAGACCCAGGAGACGCTGGCGTTTACGTAGCCGCAGTCTCCAGCTCCGGAGTCGCCGCCAGCAACGTGCGCGTGTATTCATGCTTCGGAGCCGTAACGATTTGTTCGGTCGTGCCCAACTCCACAATCTCACCCTGCTTCATCACCGCGATGCGCGTTGCCAAGTACCGCACCACCGGCAGCGAATGCGAGATAAACAAATAGGTGAGCTGAAATTCCTTCTGCAAGTCGCGCAGCAGGTTGACGATCTGCGCTCCCACGCTGACATCCAGCGCCGACACCGGCTCATCGGCCACGATAAAACGGGGCCGCAGCATCAGCGCGCGCGCGATCCCGATGCGCTGCCTCTGGCCCCCGCTGAACTCGTGGGCATAGCGGCGCAAGGCCGACTCATCCAGCCCGACCGCCCGCAGCATCTCGGTAGCCCGTGTTCGCCGCGCTGGTCCTGACTCGCCGCCGTGAATCACGATCGGCTCGCATACGGTCTGTTCCACCGTCATTCGCGGATCGAGCGAGCCGTAAGGGTCCTGAAAGATGATCTGCATGTCGCGCCGTAGCCGGCGCAATTCGCCACCACTCGCGGCCAGCACATCACGACCGTCAAAGCGCACCGTTCCCGAGTCCGGCTCGATGAGTCGCAGCAGCAGGCGTCCCAACGTGCTCTTGCCCGAGCCCGACTCGCCGACCAGCCCCAGCGTTTCTCCCGCCTCAATCGTCAGCGAAACGTCGTTGACCGCCCGAACCCGGCTTGTCGAGCCGGTACCAAAGGCATTCTGACCTGACGAAAACGACTTCACGAGATGTTCGGCCTGCACTAACAGCATGCCGCCGATGGTAACAAATGCCGGAAATGCAAATTGTGCGATGCGTTCGAAGCCGCATAAAACAAGGATGCCGCCAGATTGTCACACGGAATTCATCGCTCTGCGCAATCGAAATAACTTCGGCGGAAATCACGAGCGCCGCGAAAATACTGGTTTTGCGTGAAGCCTAAGCGAACTATCTGGCGACTCTGCACCATTTCCGGTCACCCTCCTGTGGATGGGCTGCACTGGATTGAAAACAAAGCCGATAAAGTCGTCTAATTTTTATTGACTTCCAAAACGCCAAGAGTAAAACAAACTCGTTCTTTGACAGTTTCCGAGGTTTTCTGGTTGGTGGCGAGTCCGGGGCTGAAGCAAGTTCACTGCAGCCGCGCCTGCAGCGCATAGGCAAACGGAGGGACGGCAACGGTCAATAGCGAACCGCCGGTTGAGAAAACAAGAAACCCGTCAAAGGCGAGATAGGATCCCGAGGCGTTGAGCCCGATTCTGGTTGGCAGTAAGCCCGGAGCCCAAGTCAAGATCGTACGCTGCGTGCGCGAGCATCCGGCGACCACAGGTCGGCAAGGGTCTAAAGCGAACTGCCGGTTGAGAAAAAGGAGCAACACAACCTCGGGATTCTTGTTTACGGTCTCCTCACTCCTCCACACAACAGGTCATTAGCATCCAACGGAAACGCCGCTGCCAGGCAGCGGCTTCCTTCGCCAGTGTCTCTATTTCGCCCCTTTCGCAGCACCCTTGGCGGGAGCTTCCTCGGAAGTACTAGCGGTCTTAGTGTTTTCTCCGATGGGTGTCCAGCCCGCCGACGAGGTGGCGCTACAGTTGTTCGCTGCGCATGCCGTAAAGTCGATGACCGGATGCAGTTCCCACACCGAGGCGCGCCAGCAGCGAGCGTTGGTCGGATCGACGCCGCAGTCCTGGCCTGCGACGAAGTGTTCGTTATCAACCATCAGTTGACCGAGCACCTTTACTTGCTGCCCCAGTACAGCTTTTACCGCATCTACCGTCCATTCCTGATGAAAGGCATCGCGATAGTGGGGTGTCATCTCCACTACCATCGACTGGTGTTTCTCGGCTGAAGTAATGGCCTTGCCACTGCGAAGCTTCTCCCCCACCGCAGGGTCGAAGCCGACGAAAATGTGGTAGTCCACATCCTGGAAGTCAGGAGGGTCTTTGGCAAGCTGGCAGTTGCTGCTTTCTGCACCCTCAGGCTCCACAGCATAGAGATACCCGACCACGCCATAAATGCTGCCTTCGCCCATATCGGCCAACTTACTGGACAGGTCGCCATGGTTTTTCTGATTGAGTCCTATCGGCTTGAGCTGTGACTCCAGTTGGTTGAGCTGGTCGAGGGTGCTGATGACTTCTTTCGGCTGCATAGCGGCCGGAGCCAAGGTTCCCCACTTAATCTGGTTCTTCAGTTCATTAAGGAACGGATCGTACGAGCTGCCACTGATGGTGCAGCCAGTAGGATAAGTATCGTGACAGGCGCGGAAGTCCGATATGTCTCCGCCACACTTTTGGGGCTGCGTGCTGGTAATTGGTCCGGTGGGAGCGCCGGGGGCCGTCGTCGTAGCCTTTCCGCCCGGCAAAACGGCACTGCTTAGTAGCGCGATCGCCAGAGGAATCATCGGAGCGACGGTTCTTACTGCACTCGTCGTCGATGTCGTCGCCGCCGGCGCGGCTGCCACCCTGGTCGTCTTGGCGCCTACAGTCTTCTTGGTTGCCGTCGTGGTGCCTGCGGTCGTTGTTGGGGTGTTTCTTGTCGGCATGGCTACACCTCACCTCCAGTAGGCAATCGGGATCGTTGTCTGGATAACAGACCCGTGGCATTGCTTCTGTCGTCTAGGGCTGGTTGCCAGTCGCCTTATCCGCAGCCTGCTGGGCTTTCGCCGCATTCTCTGCTGTCTGCTGGACAGCCTGTTGAGCAGCGGCCGCGTGCACCGCCATCTGACTGACGGCCGCTTGTGTGGCCGCCGCAGCCTGCTGAGCGGCCGCAGCGTGCTCACCTGCTTCATCGGCGGCAGCTTGGGCGTCAGCCGCCACTCCGCCCGTGTCGGCGGCGCTGCCGGCTTGCGGTGTCAGTAGCTGAGGTTGGCTATAAGAGATGCCTTTGCTGACCGCATATGTGCTCGCGCTAATGCCTAATAGCGTCAGCACGCCCGACGGGATGTCTGGGATGGCCCCGTGGTTGGCTTCCACCAGCACGAAAAGGCTGATGGCGATGACGAAGGTGAAGATCAGCAACTGGAAGCGCGACATGCTGGCATCTCCCGATGGTTCACTGATCAGCTGTGACAGATCGATCTTCCCCATCCAGATCCAGGCAATGATGGTGGCGCACAACGCGCCCAGAAAGGCGCAAAGTGTAAACCCACAAACCTGTGCCATCACACTCATGACTTCCCTCCTAATTGTTCCTGCTGGTCCATGTTTTCCATGCTTTTCGCGACGGCGTAAATGCCGCTGCTGCCGCCCATCAGATAAAGCCAGTTATTGCTCACGTCCGGCATCGTCCCGGTGCTGCTTTTGGCAACTTCGCCCAAATAATTGGCGGCGGCGGCGATGGTCGCCAGCAACAGCTGAATCCTCTCCGGACTGGTTTGCGCCGATCCGTCTTTTTGCTGGAAAAGCCCCTTGAGATTGATCCGGCCGGTCAGCATCTGGAAGGCCACAATGGCCGCCAGACCATACAGGAAGCCCAGCAACTCGAGGTGCAGGATCCGGGTAATCGGCATGGCCAGTCTCTCTTGGGAAGTGAGGAGGACAGTAACAAACTATTCAGGCCGGTTCAACATTATTCGCGTAGTAGGCTGCGAATCGAATCGCCAACCGCGCCTCAGCGCGTCACCAGGTTGGCAATCAAGTCGTTGGCGGCCTGCGTCATCCCGTAGAACATTTCAAAACCGACTTTATTGACTGCCACGAACACGCCGACATTGCGCCCCGGCGCAAAGGCGATATAGGTCATGAAGCCTCCGCCACCGCCGCTCTTGGCGACGATCATGGGTCGTATTCCATCAGCCGCCATCGTTACCCAGGCGAGCCCGATCCCGGACATAGGCCCAGCTTCGTCGAAGCCGATGGCGGTCTAAAGAGCCTGTCGCGGACGATAAACGGCGTGTGCGACCGTTGGCACCTGCCACATTGTGGGATCTTGCTCCAGGTTGTACTTGATCCACAGCGCCATATCGGCGCCGGTGGAGTACACGCCGCCAGCTCCTTCGGTCGCCGTGCTTTCGACGCAGGGGCCGGGGCCTCCAATGCCGCTGCCCAGCATCAGACGGTCGCACTGCTCCTTGGTCGGATTGATGCCGGTGTCGTTCATTCCAATTGGGCCGGTGATGCGCTCGTGCAGCAGGTCGGCGTAGGGTTTGCCGGCAGCGGTGGCTAACGCGTCCGACAGCAGATCGAAGCCGACATTCGAATAAGCTGCGTTCTTGCCCGGCTCCCATGCCAGCTTGTAATTCGCCAGCCAAGTCCACCGCTGCTCCTTGGTGGGCCAGGTGAAGGCTTTCACATTGGGCGGCACATCGCCGATCTCGCGGGGGAGGCCGGCCGAGTGGGTCGCGAGATCGAGCAGGGTGATCTCGCGCTGGCCGAACGCGGGAACCGTGGCGCCTCCGGCATACATCTTCAGCGGATCGGTGAGGTGCACTTTGCCGTCGAGCGACAAGCTGGCCAGCAGAGTACCGGTGAAGGTCTTCGAGATCGAGCCCAGGCGGATGAGCGACTTTCCATCGGGCTCTTTGCCGTTGCCTTTGGCGGTTTCACCGTAGCCCTCAATGACGACATCGTTGCCGCGAACGACCACTAACACCATGCCGGGTGAGCCGGAATCGATCCACATCACCGGGCCGGTGAGACTGATGGACTCCTTCAGCAGGGCGGTTCCCGAGGCCGTTTGGGCGGGAAGAGCGGGGACCCTAACGAGGCCCAAAAGGACGAGCAGCATGAACAGAAGACCAGAGCGGCTGGTTAGCATAGGTGGATCCTCCGAGGAGATGGGGGAGAGTATCTCATAAAGGTTGGAATCGCTCAGCGCTCCCCTGTATTTTCAATCGGTTAGTGTGAAATTGTTCGCAAATGATTGATAAATATGGGAGTTACACGTATCCATTTCAGCGAGTAGGACTTAGAGGCCAAAATCGAGGGTTTCCCCGGATATTTTTGTCATATTTGTATGTATCAGACAGTCATACAAATCATACATAGCTGTCAGGGGTCAGTTGTAAGTGAAAGTCAAGAGACCCACGCTGCGGCGGTGCCCTCGCGGCAGGCTTCGGGAAGATAATAGCGGCCATGCCAAGAGAAATTCCGTACCGTCAGTTCAATTACCTGCTGCAATTCGCCGGCGAAGCCGGCACGCAAGCGGGATTCCAGGAGTGCAGCGGGCTCGGCCTCGAGGTGGGATTGGCCGAATACCGAGATGGGAATGAGCCTCCGCAACATGAGAGCAAGATCGCGGGCACATATAAGGTGCCGGACGTAACCCTGAAGCGCGGCGTGATAGGAGTGGCCAGTCTCAACTCATGGCTGGAGGAAAGCCGGACGGGGGTCAACGCGCAGCGTGAGGTGGTTCTCGTGCTGCGGAGCGAGGACCGGACTCAGACGGTGCGGACGTGGACGCTCGCAGGCGCCCGCATCGTCAAATGCACCGGAGACCTGCTCAATTCGCAAGAGACGCAAGTTGCCCTGGAAGAGCTGGTGCTCCGCTGCGAACGGATCGAGGCGGGGTGAGACGTGGCTGCCGCGGGGGATTGTTCTCGGTTGGAAGCGTCTGGGTATCTCGTCCCCGAGGACTCGGGAATGTGTGCGACTTTCTCACCCGGCCAAAAGCAGAGGATGGTGCGGCTGCGTCGAGATCGTCTGTTGCTGGGGGAATTCCTGATAATCTCCGGGCATGAGCACGAGACAATGAAACATCGCATTGTCCACTTTGTTCAGAAATACCTGTTGAACCCGCCGATCAAGTTGTTATTTGCGATGGGCGTGGTGCTGCCGGGATATGCGCTGCTGGAAACGACCGGCCGCAAGACCGGAAAGCCGCGCCGCACGCCGGTAGGCGACGGACTGGTGGGCAAGCAGTTTTGGATCGTGACGGAGCACGGCCAGAAAGCTGGCTACGTTCGCAATATTGCAGGCAATCCGCGGGTGCGCTTGAAACTGCGCGATGGGCTAGCTAGGGCGCGCGGTGGTACACCGGGACGGCCCATGTGCTTCCGGACGATGATGCACGAGAGCGCCAACGCTGGCTTGCGAACCTGGTGCCGGCCAGCGCGAGCAATGCCGCCGCAGTACGCTTCTTCGGCACTGAACTGCTCACGGTTCGGGTTGACCTGGATAGCTGACCATCTGCCGGAGTCAGTTGCCAGTTGCCGGTGGTCAGTTGTCGGTGAAGGTCAAAAGACCCACACAAGCAAAACCGACTTGTGTGGGGCACGTGGCCGACTAAGGCAGGAAGCCGTCCGCCATCCACTGGGCGAATAGTTCGATGCGAGATTGCGGCCAAGGACCTTCTCCTCTTGGCGGTGGGGGCGGCATTACCGCGCCGCCGATTCCACGAATGCGATCGTAGATGGCGGCAGCGTGCTTTTTGACGTCGTCGTAACTTGCCAGGTTGAACGCCGGACTCATGCCTTGAATGTCTCGTTCGGTAAAGAGCGGGCGAATGTCTATTTGAAAGCTCGTGGTTTTCGTCATCGTTCCTCACAGGTATTTGGGTAATTCGGATGTCGCGGTCTGCTTCGTGGATGTAAAACTTCCTGTGTTTCGGCGTCAGGCGGAGTCAGTTGTCAGGTGAAAGTCAAAAGACTCACCCGGGTAAAATTAGGCCGGATGGGGAGCTATGAGGGCGACGGGTGTGCCACCGGCGAACAAAAAACGCCGTTCCGCGGCTGGGGGATTGGGACGGTTTAGCGCGGGCTTACGCCCACGCTAAAAACGTGTCGGCGCTGTCGCGCCTCTAGGTTCGCTCGTCAGTGGTTAATGGCCGGTGAAATCCAAATACCCACCCGGCCAAAATCAGGCCGGATGGAGCACCCGACAGTAGATTTTTCGCTGGTGGGAGAGTCTGAAGTATGTCGTCCCCGGGGGGCCTCACGGAATCTTTCAGGGCTTTCCCAGCATTGAAATGCTGAGCTTTCTTATGATGTTCCGCGGGGCGGGACTGAGGGTTGCTGAATCGCGATTTCAGGTTTCGGCGAAAGGCCACATATCCCAAAATCAGGGATATGTGGGCCACGCATTATAAAAGGGCGCCCTTTCGAAAGAGGTTATGGTTGCTGTGCTGAAGCAGTAACCGAACCTCACGAAAGGACCACCCGATGAATAGCATCAAGTATGTTGGGCTCGATGTCCACCGCGACACCATTTCGGTAGCGGTGCTGAACGGGGACGGCAAGTTGGTAATTCAGTCCGTCATTGCCACGCAGGCCAGCGCCATTCTGTATTTTCTGCAAGGTCTGCGGGGAACGTTGCACGTCACCTTCGAAGAGGGCATGCACTCGGGGTGGCTGTACGACTTGCTGGTGAGACGAGTGGCGCATCTGATGGTGTGCAATCCGCGCAAGAATGCGCTGTTGAAGGCGAGTAGCAAGAGCGACGCGATCGACGCGCGCAAGCTGGCCGAGTTGCTGCGTGCCGGACTGTTGTCGCCGGTCTATCACGGGCAGAACAGTACGGCGGCAGTGAAGCATTTCGGGCCGCAGCTATGCGGCGCTCACCGAAGACACCACGCGCATCATGGGACGGCTGAAAGCGCTGTATCGCAGCCAGGCCATTGCCTGTGCCGGCAAGAAGCCGTATGGAGCGCGGCATCGGGAAGAATGGCTGGCGCAGTTAACTGAGGGCGGGTTGCAGCGGCGGGCTGGGAGGAGTGTTTTCTCTTGACATCCCCTCTCCAGAAACTTACCCCGCAGAACTCTGGATCAAGCAGTCTTGGCTTCGGCCTCGGTTAAGTGGAAACCGAGTTGGGCCGCTTTCTTGCGTAAGAACTGGAGCTGTTGGTTGCGATACCTCTGTTCGTAGAACTCTGCTCCTTTGTCGACATATTCTTGACCGTACTTCAACATCCGATAGACGAGTCGGGCGAGTCGATGGGCCATTGCGGTGATGGCCTTGGGGGCTCCGAGTTTCGTGCGCAAACGACGATATTGGGCGCCAAGGTAGGTATGGCTACGCAGCAGAGCGTTGGCGGCCATGCGTAGGGCCGTGGCTGCACGGTTTACCACATGGCGTGTGCCTCGGCCGACTACCTTGTCGCCGGTGATTCGATTATCTGGACACAATCCCAACCAGGAGACGAAGTTCCCTTCTGTTTTCCAGCGACCCATATCAAGGCCGATTTCAGCCAAGATCGTTTGTGCGACCATGACGTCGATCCCATCGATCCGTGTTAGATCTACTCCGGCAACCCGTTGCAGCTCTTGCTCCAGGTTGAAGCGTGGCGCATTCTTGGCCGGCTTCTTGCGCTTGGCCTTCGCTGGTTTCGGTTGGTCGTCCCCTTGCACTTGTGTCACCGGTGCAGCCGCTACTTCTGGCGCCACGCTGGCAAAACTGGCAAGCTGCTGTTGCAGTTGCTCATCACACTCGGCAATGCGTTTCTGGTAGGTGTCGTAGGTGTCCACTTCTTGTTTCACCAAGAACAGCAACTCCGGTCGCCAGTTGCCCTCCAGGCTCTTAGCAACCTCCTCCGGGCTGGCTTGTATGCGCGGGTCTCTGAGTTCAGCTAATTTCTGGGGATCGCGTTCCCCGCCCACGATGGCGCGCACAATCAACTGCCCGGTCAACCCGCTCAGGTCGCTGATCACATTGGCCAGCTGCACATTCATCTGCGTCAGGGCTTTCTGCATCCGCTGGATGCAGCTCGCCGCCGCTTGCACGTGTTCGGCTCGTTGCCGCCAATACGTCCGTAGCGCCCGGATCTGGCTGGTTGGCTGAAAAGAGTTGTTTAACAATCCGTAGGTGTGCAACTTCAACAACCATTGGCACTCCTGCACATCGCTTTTGCGCCCAGGCAGATTTTTGGTGTGGCGCGCGTTGACCAAATAGACCTCAATACCACGTTCTTCCAGGATGTCGTACAAGGGAATCCAGTAGACTCCGGTCGACTGCATCGCTACCGTGGTTACGCCACAACTGTTCAGCCAGTCCGCCAGCCGATACAGATCGGCCGTGAAACACTCGAACCGGCGTACTGGTTCCGGATCTCGATCCGGACGCACCGCCACATAGTGGGCAGCGTTGCCTACGTCAATCCCCGCGGCCTGGGGGTGAATCACGTCTAGCCCCGGGTCGTTGGACTGTAACCTTCGCGCCCATTCCTTCCTCTCTTTGCGAGTACGCCACCGCCTGTCTGCTCTCATTCCGGCTCCTCCCTGTAGGAAAATGGGATCCGGTTCGGCCCGGTGACGATAAGGTTGAGGAATCTCTCCATCGGGGTCATAAGAGGCCGTCGTCTCGACGGACTCTTGCCACCATGTCAGTGATCGCCAGTACCGGAGCCATGCTTTTATCCGGGCACAAGAAGCACCAGTGGGAAGTCGGCCTTAGCTTGCCGAACGTGATCCTTGTGATAGGCTGCCACTCCCGGTAGCTCCATACAAGTTTCTGGTACCAGTGATCGTTCCGAAGGCACGATCGAATGCTTTTATAGAACCCGCCGACGCGGAACGGGAACGATTCTGGATCAGGGCGAACTTCTTGCCATTGATGGCGGTCAGTTCCTTGACGACCAACAGCCCCACATTTGCCAAAGGCAGACAAATATTGGGCCACGGGCGGACACGGTTATCTAATCAGCCGAGCAGAGAGCGACAAAACCATCTCCTTCGGGTTACTACACGTGCTCGTAGAAAGAGCCACAAGGTGCAGCCGTCATGCCTGATGGACAGCGGCTATGAGACACTATCAATACTCCTATGAAATTTCTCGCATTCCTCGCCCTCTTCGCACCCTCATTTCAGCTATTCACCTAAGCAGCGAATGATGGCGTCTTCCACCCTGCTCACGCTCAGTTCTGGTCGTTCCAGATTCAAAACCGTTCTCTGGATCTCCCTTGGTCTAACTGCGCTCTTTGTCTTCATCACTTCCGAAGCTCTTCTCGTCACCGATTACTCGATGTACCACGCCTACCGGCTGCAGGTTATAGCCGACCGCCATCTCCTCATCCCCCATTCACTCTCTGGTCTCATCGCTCTCCTGGCGGGTCCCCTACAGTTCTCGTCGCGCCTTCGCCAGCGTCACTTGAAATTCCATCGGGTCCTGGGCCGCATTTATGTGGTCTGCGTCTTTATCGGCGCGTTGACCGGGATTGCCCTCGCCGCCGGTCGCCCTGGTCTGCCCGGAACGTTTATGCAGGCTGCCGCCTGGATCGTCTGCACCACCGCCGCTGTCATCACCGCGCGTAACCGCCAACTCGTGCAGCATCGGCAATGGATGATGCGCTCCTACGCAGTCACGTTTACCTTTGTCTCCAGCCGCGTGCTCAATCTCTGGCCCCGCTACTGGAGCCATCTTGGCGACAGCCTCTCCGCCGTTGGCGTCATCGCATTTACGCTGGTTTCGCTGCTTGCCGTCGACCTCGGCCTCAACTGGCGCGAGCTCACCACTCGTCTTGCGCCTCATGGTCGCGGGCTATGAGAGCTATCGAATGAACCTGCATAAAATTAATATTGGCATTATCGGCGGCGGAATTGGCGGCGTTGCCACGGCGGTGGCGCTCCACCGCGCGGGGATTAAAGCGACAGTCTACGAGAGAGCTACCGAGTTCCGCGAAGTCGGTGCGGGTATGATGCTCTGGCCCAACGCCACGCGTGTTCTAAAGGAATTCGGCCTGCTTGAACGGGTAGCGGCATCGAGCGGTTCAAGCCAGCATTTTCTCGTTCGCTCCAGCGCAGGTACGATCCTGATGGATATTGGGCTGGGCCGGTTTGAGGTGCCTGCGCTATGCACACGCCGCTCGGACTTGCTGGATGCATTGCTCTCGGCACTGCCGCCCGAACAGATCCGCCTCGGCCACGATTTCGAATCCTTCGAGCAGCGAAAAACTGGCGTCATAGTCAACTTCTCCGGGAGTGTGGCAGGAGGAAGTGTCTCCGCGGAACACGACTTCGTTATCGGTGCCGATGGTGTCCGCTCGCGCGTCCGTTCTCAACTATTGGGAGTCCTCGAACCCATCTATCGGGGCTACACCATCTGGCGCGGGCTGGCGCGTCTTCGGGGTGCTGTTCCGTCCGGCTCGAACAGCGAAACCTGGGGACGAGGAAAACGCTTCGGCATCCTCAACACCGGCGGCGACCGGTTCACCTGGTACGCCACCGCTAACACCGATGCGGGCCACATCGATTCTCCCGAAGGACGACAGGGTGAACTCCTGCGAATGTTCGCCGGCTGGCACGAACCGATAGAGCGTTTGATCGCTGCAACGGACGAGGGCGACATTCTGAAAAATGGCGCTTACGATCTCGCACCGCTGAAGCGCTGGGGACAGGGACGAATCATGTTGCTCGGCGATGCCGCCCATCCGTGTACGCCAAATCTCGGATTGGGAGGTTGCATGGCGCTGGAAGACGCGCTTGTGCTGGCGAAATCGTTTGGCAGAGAGGCTTCTCCCGAATCAGCTCTGCGCCGCTACGAATCGCTGCGCCGCCGGCGAACCCGCCATGTGCAGCAACGCTCGCTTCTGATGGGACAAATCGGCCAATGGGAGAATCGGCTCGTCGCTGGCGGACGCCAGATCGTGACCAGTCTACTTCCGCATGAGATTTTTGAACGCAATTTAAGAAGGGTCTATTCTTATGCGACGTGAGAAAGTGAATCGAAAAAAGCCAAGTCTTCGTGCACCGTGCCTGCCGGTTCTCGTATCTGCGTTGTTTGTCTTGATTTCGCCTCTGGCGGCCCAGCAAACCGAACTGAAGTTGGACCCGGCGAAAACGCGAATCGACTGGATCCTCGGCGCGACCCTGCATGAGGTGGAAGGCACTTTCCGGCTGAAGTCGGGCGATATTGTGTTCAACCCCAAGACCGGAGAAGCCAGCGGACAACTGATCGTTGATGCTACGAGTGGTGACAGCGGGAACAAGAAGCGCGACGCCGATATGAACAGAGACGTTCTGGAGAGCGCGAAATATCCGGAGATCGTTTTTTCTCCTAAGCACATTGCCGGATTCATTCCTGGTCAAGCATCGTCAACGGTCCAACTGGCCGGGACCTTCACGATCCACGGCGCGTCCCACGAACTCACCCTTACGGTGCCCTTCACCGCGAACAACACGTCCGTCGAGGCCCACACCAAGTTTTCGATTCCCTTCGTAGAATGGGGCATGAAAAATCCCAGCAATATGTTTCTAAAGGTCGATAAAGTAGTGCAACTCAGCATTACCGCAGTCGGCGAGCTGCAACCCGCTACCCAACCATCCGCGGGCCGCTAGCTATTGCCAAATGGGCTTGCAACAACCGCGACAAGGCCCGCAAGGACACACCCGTTCCCGCGCCCCGCCCAGAGACGCACGCGCTAACAGACTCGAAATCGCCAAAGTTCAGTGGGGTCCTTTTGCATGAACTCGGTGGTTGCGTCCTGGCCTACAACCAGCCTCCGTGTCGAAGGCGAGACGCTGACTGGGCAGGTCGAGACGCAACACACTGGCCCAGAAAAGCTTCAGAATGGCAAGTTCGCGGCGTCAAAGCGGAGCGCAACCTGCGTCTTCGACCGTCACACGAGTCGATCGCGCTGATGGGTGAACTCCAGGGCGAAAAACTGGTGGGGACTTTCCGTACTGAAGGAAGAGACGGCAAGTGGGAGGCGACACGCGCAGCCAAGGCGAGCGCTGGGCTCTAAGATGGCGGGGTGGGTCTTTTTGAATGGAGGAATAAGAACTTTGAAGGGCTCGAAACGAAGAGGCCCACGTTAGGCCAAAAGAAGTGGGATAGCAAAAGGAAATACCCACATCTGCCAAAAGAAGGCAGATATGGGCCACGGAATATGTGGGCACCAGCCCCTCCCCTCGGTTCACAAACGATATGGGGTTTTTGGGCTGCCGACGCGTGTCTATCTAGCTGAGAAGTCTAGGCTTAGAGCAGGTTGGAAGGCTGTATTGAAAGTATTGATAAGATGGCCAATACAATCAATACAAGTATTGGCACCGCTACCCTGTTTTGTTCTGTCGCCAAGTGCCGGCGGAGCAATTTTTCAAAGAGCCGGAAGCCCGCGAAATGATCACGGCGGGGCAAGGGACACTTATTCCTTTGCCCACGATTCATGGTTTACAGAACGGCCTCGGATTGCGAAAGGGCGTGGAGCATATCGACCTGACGGACATTGACTGGGTGATCGTCGGCGGTGAAAGCGGACCGGGCGCGAGGCCGATGTTGCGGGATTGGGTTGTATCGATTCGCCGCCAGTGCCGGCGGCACAACGTTCCGTTTTTCTTTAAGCAGTGGGGCGGAGTCCGAAAGAAGAAAGCAGGTCGGCTGCTCGACGGGCGGACTTATGACGAGATGCCAGTGGTCGGTTCGCCGGAAACCCCCGACAAATTAGTCGTGACGAGGTAGCTCCGCAGGCGTTTTAGAGAATTTTGAATCCCAGGTTAGCGCCAAAAAGCGCGGCGCGAACCTGGGGCACGCATTATAAAAGGGCGCCCCTTTCGAAGTAGGCTATGGCTGCTGTGTGAAGCAGTAAGCCAAGCCTGACGAAAGGAACACCCGATGAATAGCATCAAGTATGTCGGTCTGGATGTCCACCGCGACACCATCTCGGTGGCGGTGCTGAACGCTGAGGGCAAGCTGGTACAGCAGTCGGTGCTGGCCACGCACGCCTCCACCATTCTGGATTTTCTCCATGGACTGCGTGGCACGTTGCACGTCACCTTCGAAGAAGGCACGCACTCGGCCTGGCTCTACGATTTGCTGGTGAGACGAGTGGCGCATCTGGTGGTGTGCAATCCACGCAAGAATGCGCTGTTGAAGGCGGGCAACAAGAGCGACGCGATCGACGCGCGCAAGCTGGCGGAGTTGCTGCGCCTGGGTTATCTCAAGCCGGTCTACCACGGGCAGAATAGCACCGCGGCGGTGAAGCACTTAGGCCGCAGCTATGCCGCGCTGACGGAAGACACCACGCGCATCATGGGGCGGCTGAAAGCGCTGTATCGCGGCCAGGAGATTGCCTGTGCCGGCCAGAAGCCTTACGGGGCGCGGCATCGCGAACAGTGGCTGGCGCAGTTGGCCGACAGCGGATTGCAGCGCCGCGCCCGACGACTCTATCAGGAACTCGACCTGCTGCAGCAGTTGCGGCGGGAAGCTCGTCAGGATCTGATCCTGGAGTGCCGTAAACACAGCGAGACGAAGTTGCTGCGCACGGTTCCGTGGCTGGGTCCGATACGGGTGGCGCTACTGATCGGGCGGGTGCAGACGCCGCATCGCTTCCGCACCAAGCGGCAGTTCTGGACCTACTGCGGGCTGGGACTGGAGACGCGCGACAGCGGCGAGTATCGTGTGGTCGACGGCGCGATCGAGCGCAAGAAGAAGCCAGTGTTCATTCGCGGATTGAACCTGAACCACAACCATGATCTGAAAAACCTGTTTAAGAGTGCGGCGACCACGGCCAGCGGCAGTGAAGGTGTGTTCGGCGCGTTCTACGAAAACCTTCTGAAAAAAGGGATGAGAGCGGAGATGGCGCGACTGACCCTGGCGCGCAAGATCGCGGCCATCACGTTATATGTATGGAAGAAAGGAGAGCCATTCGACGCTGAGTATCTGAAGTCACAAGCCGCTTGAGCGCCGCAGCTCCGCAGGAGAAGGCCGAGTTTCACTCCGCGATTTTCCGTCGGGCTGCGAGCTCGGGTTCGAGGGTAAGTATCCTGGCCGGGTTAGGCTGAGTGCGCCGCTGGCGCCAAGTCTCACGGGGCACCGTATGCTCGGATAACCCAAGAAAGCCATAGCGCCGCGGACTAGAGCCGCGAGTCTCAGATAGAACCGTGGTGTGCGCTGAGCAGCACGTTGTTCAGGAGGGTTAAAGTCCCTCTGGCGCTCAAATGAGGGGCGTCATATCCAAAAGCGGGGTTGAAAGCCTCGCTGGCCGGAGAAGTAGAAGGTATGCAGATGTCTAAACGGGCACGAAGGCGAAAGTCGGATACAGCCAAGGCGGAGCTGAAGCCACTGCTTGCAATACTTCGGAGGGCAGGGTGTCCATCGCGAGATGGAATCCGAAGGGCATGAGGAGAAGTTCCGGGCCGTAATCAATGGGGTCACCCAGTGATGAACCGGTCGGCCAAAGGTGGGTTAGGTCGAGCCTGCACCATGAAGGCGAAGGCATTCTCATTCACCCACCGTACCAAGGTGATTGCGGACGGCACGGAACGGAAGAACAACGCGTGACCTCAGGAGAACTGGCAGAGTCTGCGGGTGGCACCGGAGTAAGCAGACCTATAAGCGAAAGCGAAGTGGCGAGCGACGCTCTGTCAGTAGTCGGCCGGCTGAATAGTACCTATGAAGCGCGGTGAAAGCCGCGTGACCGAGCAATCGGCGACGGAATGGGTCGGGGAAGGCAGCCGGCGAAGACGGTCGAGAAGAAAGAGGAAGCCAGATGAGTAAAGGCGGGAAGGTGGATCAGTTCCTTGAGTGAAATACCCGTACATTCACGTCCGAGGAGACTGGCGGACTGGATCAACCCGACAGGTGCGAAGAAGGTCCACTCATTAGTGGATAAGGTGTACCAGCGGAAGAACCTGGAGATGGCCTGGGAGAAGGTGAAAGCGAACCGGGGCAGTGGAGGTGTGGATGGGCAGAATCTGGAGGCTTTTGAAGCGCAGCTGAGTCAGCACCTGGGTCGGCTGCAGCAGGAGCTAAAGGAGGATACCTATCACCCTCTGCCGGTACGACAACATCGCATCCCGAAGAGGGACAAACCCGGTGAGTATCGCATGCTCGGCATACCCACGATCTATGATCGCGTGTGCCAGCAGGCGCTGCTCAATCGGTTGGAGCCTATCTTCGAGCCGGTGTTCGATGATGCCAGCTTTGGATATCGGCGAGGGCGATCGACCAAGGATGCCATGCGCAAAGTGTGGAAAGAGATTGATGGCGGACGGGAGTGGATTGTGGACGGAGACTTGAAAGATTTTTTCGGCTCTGTGGACCACGAGAAGCTTCTAACGCTCGTAGGTCGCCAGGTGGCAGATGGCCGGGTGCTACGTCTGATCAAGGCGATGCTGAAGGCAGGAAGCTACGGTCAAGGGCAACTCTTTCCCAGCGAGCGTGGGACTCCACAAGGCGGAGTGGTCACGCCCCTTACATAAAAGGTAATTTGGGCTTTCTGGCTGCGAGCCGTCGTCGTGAGAGGGACCGGAAGGGATGGGAATGCTGTGCCGAATGGTGATGGTATCTTCCCCCACCAGAACGTCTTTAACCAGCAGCCTTACGATTCGCTGGCGCTCAGTGACACTAAGCGTTTCAGCAGCGCTGCGCAAGCGGGCAAGGAATGCGGTGAGGGTCTCTGCCAGGCGCAGGAATGCAGCTCGATCGTTGGTCTGGTCGGCGATCGCCTGTAACTCAGCACGGAATGCCTGTTGGCGCTGACGTAGCCCAGGCACACGCTCGCGCAACTGCTCGATCGACAAAAGTCCTTCTTGATAGGCATTGAGAAGCCGTTCGATACCTTTGCCAACATGTGTCAGTTCCCTCTGCAGACTCTGCTCACGTTTTCTGGTTGGATCGGAAGAGCGCGCTGCCGCCAGTCGACGATCAAGTTCCTGCTGTATCAGAGCTGGCTCTTCCAGCAGTCTGATCACCTCGGCCCAGACGATCTGATCCAGGAGCTCTTGGCGGACGAAGCGGCGGTTATTGCAAACAGGACCGCCCAATTTTCGCCAGCTATCGGAGCCAATGCATTTGTAGTAGTGAATCTTGCGTGCGCTCGTTTGGGTCGATGTTCGCGAGAACGCGTAGCCACACTTCGCACAACTGACCAGCCCCTGAACAACGCTGGGCGCGATGGTGCGCCGGCGAGAGCGTACTTTGTTCTCCCGAAGAAGCTCTTGGGCGCGAGCGAAGCTCTCTTCGCTTACCAGAGCTGGCACGGGGATCTCGATCCACTCTTCGCGCGGGCGTTCGTGGCCTGCTGTGGTGCTGGGCGTAGTCACACCCCGTCGGCGCTGTGGGCGCATAACCCGCGTCCGTGCAGAGGCGCGTGTCTTGCCGAAACAGGCGACACCGCGATAAGTGGGGTTGCGCAACACTCCCCAGACGACCGAGCGTTCCCAGCGAGCGCTCAGCTTGCGAGTTGGTATGCCTTGGGCGTTGAGCCGGCGGGTGATCTCGCCGATGCTGAGGCCGTCCACGGTGTACATCTCATACACTCGTCGTACTACGTGGGCCTCGGCTTCCTCGACGAGGTAAGCGGCGGGTGCCTCGTCAGTCTTGCGGATATAACGGTAGCCATACGGAGCGTTGCTCATCACGCTGATCTCGCCCGAGTGTGCGCGGTGTCGCTTGCCGCGGCGCGAGCGCTCCAGGATCTGCGCCCGCTCATATTCAGCGATCATGCCTTGGAACTGCACCAGGAGTTGATCTTCCGCGCTGTCGCCTTGCGGTCCTTTCACAAATAGCGTTTCGACTCCGTGGCGGGCGAACTCTTCGATCAGTAAAATCTGGTACGCGTACTTCCGGCTCAAGCGGTCCGGCGAGTAGGCGAGCACCACCTGGATCTGTCCTTCCGCGGCCAGGTCGCGCACGCGCTCCAAGCCCGGCCTCTCCAATGTCGCCCCGCTATAGCCTTCATCTTCGAAGACCCACTCTGCTGGTACTTCCAGATCGTGGCTTCTGGCGAATTCGATTAGCGATGCCGTCTGGCTGGCAATCGTGTTCTCCTCGCGCTGCTGCTCGGACGAGACCCTTGCGTAAATCGCCGCCATCTTCATCATCGAACTCCTTTACGCGCACGCCGACGGGGCGCTCGCGACAGGGCACCAAAATATCGTAGGCCTGCACCAGCTTCGGCTCGAGCAGGCGATCAAACGAATAGGAAACGTGGATTTGAAATGGGCCGCCTTTTTGACGCGGCTCAGCCATGCCTTTGTAGAGTGCGTAGAAACGCACTCAACGCGCCGGTCACGATTGCTCCAATGGTCAGTCCGCTGCTCCTCGCGCACTTCCGGAGACGTTCCACCGTACGCGGCGGAAGCTTCAGCGTGATCGGCACCGTGGCCTCGGGAACTTCGATGGGTCGATCGAGCTGGGAGGCTTCCTCCAGGTAGCGATATGCTTGACGTTCCGACAAATCGAACTCGCGTGACAACCGCCGCACTGCTTCGGGAAGCGCAACTTGACGCTGGAGCAGACCACGAGCGGCGTTTAGCTGCTGAGCCTTTTCCACTTTGGTCGAACGCGTCATCTGCCATAAATGTATTACCTCTTAAGACGGAGATCAAGCAAAGGGTACCTGGTTCGCCATCCCGTAACTGTTCGTTCAAACTGGAAATTACCTTTTATGTAAGGGGCGTAATTTCACCCTTGCTCAGTAACATTCTCCTGACGCCGTTTGATCAGGAGATGCGACGCAAGGGGCATCAGTTGACGAGGTACGCCGACGACTGGGTGCTCACCTGCGAGTCGGCGGCGAAGGCGCGTGCGGCATTGGGGGCCGCGACTCGGATACTGGAGCAGTTGGGCGTGCAATTGAATCCGCAGAAAACGCGGATCGTACATGTTCAACAAGGATTCGATTTTCTGGGATATCGGATTGTGCGAGCCAGCGGAAAGCGCAAGCTTCCCAGTAGCATGATTCGGCGATGGAGCCCGACAGGGTTGATCGTGTATCCCACCAGGAAATCGACTCGGCGTTTCCGGGATCGGGTGCGGACCTTAACGCGACGCAGTGCACCGCGAAAGACAGCGGAACTGATACAGGAACTGAATCCAACTTTGCGGGGATGGGGCGAGTACTACAAACGCGCCCACATTCGAAGGCTCTTTCACCAACTCGACGGTTGGATCGTGCGGCGCATCTGGTCACATCGTTTCCGCCGGTGGCGGACTCGGGGCTGGAAGCAGTTGCCCCCAGTCAAGCTGTACGAAGAGTTTGGCCTGGTCAACCTGATCTCGCTAATACCTTCTCTTGATTCGCACTCCCGTCCGCGGGCGTCTTCGTGAAAGCTGTATGCCGGAAATCGGCACGTACAGTTTGAGAGGCGGACGGAGGCTAGCGCGCGAGCGCGCCTCCTCCGACCCGACTGGCCCGTTTGGCGGGACCACCGTCAGGCTTGTGCAGCTCCAGCTAGGGAAGGATGTCGTAGGGCGAAGATGAAACCGACCACAGAACTGCGGAGCTCCGCCAGCAAGCAAGACCCCAGAAGGGGCTGGATGTCAGAGAAGTACCTCTGCTCCCGCGCAGGGAGAAGTGTTTTCTCTTGACATCCCCTTTTATAGAACCCGGCTTAATTTATGAAATGGTGAATTGCCTCGTTGGCGTTATCTTGAAATGAAGTATTTTTCAAATCAGTAAAAAAAGTGCTCTGGTCCACCATGTCCCCTGATAACTTACCCTCTTTACTGGCATAAAAAACGCCGCTTTTATATCGCTCATCCGAAATGGCATCTACAAAGCGTTTTGCACCTACTTCCAGCGTATGCACCATTCCGCCCATCAATGGGAATACAATAGGCATCATCAAATACTTCAACATAAACTGCATTGCCGGGGGAAGGCTATTTGGCGCCTGAGTTCCTTTTGTATTCCCTGGGCTCACAACAATAAACTTGAGTTTAGGATATTTTCTTGCCATGGATAACGTCCACATGGTTTCTGCATACTTGACATATGCGTATGCTTGCAATGCATCGAACTTATTACCAAAATATGATCCATCAAGAACAGCAGCAAACTCATCTACAGAAGAAGTCCTCATTGAAACTGGTTTTATTCCAAGCATCTTTACTCCTGGAACAGCTTCCGCACTGACTGATAGAACTGTTTTCCTTAACTTGTCCCGTTTAATTAATTCCTCCACTAGAATTACATGACCTAAAATATTCGTAGCAGCTAATGCATTCATACCGGAAGGCGTAAATTTCGCAGCCGTTTTCCCAACTACTCCACCTGCATTTAAAACTATTGCATCAATAGGATGCTTTATTCCTTCTACTGCTTTTCTTACAGAATTTGCATCCGTAACATCCCCAATAATAATTTCAAAAATCTTTTTCCCCGTTTTCTCCTCAAGGTCTTTTTTTGCTGCCTCTGCTTTCGCTTGATTTCTGCAAAAAAGCATTACCTTTTTTGTTTCTTTTTTCAATGCTAACTGTCGGGCAGTCTCTTTCCCAAGCCCAATATTTGCTCCGGTTATTAAAACACTTTCGTTCATATTTTCTGCGTCTCCGTGGTAAAGGCTGAAGGCCGAGTCGCGAGGCCCCGAGGCCACAGAGCCGGCTTGTTAATTTAGAACTATTCAGTTATATAATGGTGGGGATGAAGATTGTCAAGGAGTTTTGAACTAAATGATTCAAAATACCGCTAGGCCGCGGGGTCGACCGCGCAGCTTCGACGAGACGGGGGCGCTGGAAAAGGCGACTCAGGTGTTCTGGTCGAAAGGCTACGACGGAGTGACGATTGACGATCTCGTCGCCGGGATGGGTGTGGGACGGCCGAGCCTGTATGCCGTCTTTGGGGACAAGCGGGCGATATTCTTGCGCGTCCTTAGGGCGTACGCAGAACGGAAGGGCGCATCAGCCGCGAAGGCACTCCTCTCGCCACAGAGTCTTCGCGACTCGATCGCGGACTTTCTGAGGTACGCCGTCGAAAGTGCGACCGAGAAAGGGTCCGCCCGGGGCTGCCTTCTGATGTGCGTCGCGCCGCTTGTGAACGACGCTGAGGTTCAGCGGTTCCTGCAGAACGCGGCCAAGGGCGGCGCGGCGCTGCTGGAGGGCCGTTTCCGGGATGGGATAAGCGCGGGAGAAATCCCATCTGACTTTCCCATAGCCGCGCGCGCAACCCAGGTCACGGATTTAGCGCGTGGGCTGACCATGCGTGCGCAGATAGGCACGCCGCGCAAGACGCTCCTCAAAGAAGCTGAGGAAGCTGCCGAATTGGTGCTCCTGCCGCGGCGAAGGGCGTCAAAATGAGATCTCAGCAACGCGCTGCCCGCCGTATTGCAGCGCTTCCAGGAAGAAGCCGAAGCGCGCCTGCTGCTCGGCGGCGAACTTCTGGCCGAGGACGAGACGGGATTGGCCGAGACTAGTTCCCACCCTTTCGCCAAAAGCAGGCGAAAGGATGGGGCACCTACTTCCTAATTTTTGTCGATCAAAACCTACAGCGGTATATTCCCGTGCTTCTTGGGCGGGTTTTTGTCGCGCTTGTTTTCCAGCATGTCTAAGGCTTGAATCAGTTTGCGGCGCGTGTCTCTTGGGCGGATTACTGCGTCCAAATATCCGCGCTCGGCTGCTACGTAAGGATTGGCGAAGCGCTCGCGGAACTCTTCGATCTTGGCGGCGCGATCGGCTTCGGGATTGTCTGACTTCTCCAACTCGCGCTTGTAAACGATGTTGACCGCGCCTTCGGGGCCCATGACCGCGATTTCGGCGGTGGGCCAGGCGTAGTTCACGTCGGTGCGAATGTGCTTGGAGGCCATGACGCAATAGGCTCCGCCGTAGGCCTTGCGGGTGATGACGGTGATTTTGGGCACGGTGGCCTCGGAGAAGGCGTAGAGCAGCTTAGCGCCGTGAGTGATGATGCCGCCGTACTCCTGCTGGGTGCCGGGGAGGAAGCCGGGCACGTCCTCAAACGTAATGAGCGGGATGTTGAAGCAGTCGCAAAAGCGCACGAAGCGCGCGCCCTTGATGCTGGCGCTGATGTCGAGGACTCCGGCGAGAAAGTTGGGCTGGTTGGCGACGATGCCGACGGGTTTGCCGTTGAGGCGCGCGAATCCGATGACGATGTTCCTGGCGTAGTGCTCCTGGACTTCGAAGAAGTAGCCGTCGTCGACGACGTGGGTGATGACGTCCTTGATGTCGTAGGGGAGGTTCGACTCGGTGGGGACGAGGGTGTCGAGGGCTTCGTCGGCACGGTCGATGGGATCGGTGCAGGCTTTGCGCGGCGGGTCTTCGAGATTGTTGGAGGGCATGAAGCTGAGCATCTCGCGGATCATGCTGAGACATTCGGCGTCGTCGTGGGCGAGGAAGTGGGCGACGCCGGACTTGGCGTTGTGGGTCATGGCTCCGCCGAGCTCGTCTTTGGTGACCTCTTCGTGAGTGACTGACTTGATGACTTCGGGGCCGGTGATGAACATGTACGAAGTGTTTTCGACCATGAGGATGAAGTCGGTCATGGCAGGCGAGTAGACCGCGCCTCCGGCGCAGGGGCCCATGATGGCGGAGATTTGCGGGACGACGCCGCTGGACAGAACGTTGCGCAGGAAGATGTCGGCGTAACCTGCGAGCGACATCACGCCTTCTTGAATGCGCGCGCCTCCGGAGTCGTTGAGGCCGATGACGGGAGCGCCGACGCGCATGGCCATGTCCATCATCTTGACGATCTTGGCGGCGTTGGTTTCGGAGAGCGAACCGCCGAAGACGGTGAAGTCCTGAGCGAAGACGAAGACGAGGCGGCCTTCGATGCGTCCGTAGCCGGTGATGAAGCCATCGCCGAAGATTTTGTGCTCGTCCATGCCGAAGTCGTTGCAGCGATGAGTGACGAGCTTGTCGGTCTCTTCGAAGGTTCCTTCGTCGAGGAGGAACTCGATGCGCTCGCGGGCGGACATCTTGCCTTGCTTGTGTTGCGCGGCGCGGCGGGCTTCGCCTCCGCCGGACTCGGCGAGCGAGTCGCGGCGCTTCAGTTCGGTCAGTTTCTGCTCCAGGTTCATGCCGGGAATTATAAACAGCGGGAGCGGGGCGGAATGTGACGGGTGAACATGGGACGGCGCTTTCACGACGGAGGCACGGAGAACACGGAGAAAAAAGGGCAGAAATTCAACTGCTTTCTGTCAGGCGAAGTGTTGCCAGCCGCCGGGAAGCAAGGGTTGGGATTTGCCGTCGGGGGTATGCAGTTTGACGGAGCGGCCGCGGGTGATTTCGCCGATGCGGGTGATGGGGACGCCGGCGATGGTGCGCGGGATACGTCGGTTGGGTGGAGCGGTGAAGAGGAGTTCGTAGTCTTCGCCGCCGTGGAGAGCGAATTGAAGGCCGTCGTCGCCGGATACGGCGGGGAGCGCGGAGGCTTCGACGATTGCGCCGACCTTGCCTTCGTCGCAGATGTGGCGGAGGTCGGTGGAGAGGCCGTCGCTGGTGTCGATCATGGCGGAGGCGAGTTTCTTCTCTCGGAGATAACGGCCGAGGGCGATGCGCGGGTCGGGATAGAAGTGACGGCTGTGCTGGGCGGTCCACAGCTTCTTCCCGTTGCGCAGTTTCTGTAAGGTTGCGACTGAGGCGCCGAGGGTTCCGCTTACATAAAGGATGTCACCCACGTGGGCGCCGGAGCGAAGCACGGCTTTGCCGGTGGGAACGGTGCCGACGACGATGATATCGGCGAGTACGCCATTGGGCGATTGCGCGGTGTCGCCTCCGGCGAGTTGAACGGAATAGCGCTTCGCAAGCTTGAGGAATCCACGGAGGAAGTCGTCGACCCATTTTTGCGGCAGATCGGCAGGAAGGGCGAGAGACAAGAATGCGGAATGCGGTGTGCCGCCCATGGCGGCGACGTCGCTGAGGCCGCGAGTGAGGCAGCGGTGTCCGATGGAGTCGGCGGGATGCCACTCGCGGCGGAAGTGAATGTTCTCCAGAGAGAAGTCGGTAGTGACGAGGATCTCGTGGCCGCGGGGAAAGTTGAGGATGGCGCAGTCGTCGCCGATGCCTTGGCCTGGTTTCTGCCGGGTGCGGGTGGCTGCCCGACGGATTCGCTGGATGAGTTGGAGTTCTTTCGCGGGCATGTTTGTTGGAACAAGTAGTGGGGCTTCAGAGTCGACAGCCAATATATACGCGTTTGGGTGGCGACGGATTTCGGAGTACCGCGTCGACACGTGCAAACAGGCTGGGAAAAAGTCGGAAAAGCAGATCCCTCGCGGACTAAAGTCGCCCGGGAAGAAAAAAGGAGCTTTACGGCGCAGCTAAAGCTGCGCCCCTTCAAGACCTTGGCAAACCGGAGTTTTCAGTAACCTGCAAATTGCTTGCGGGTTGAAGGGCTGGGTTTGGCGTGCAGACCGCCACGTAAGTGGTACGAATTGTGACGGAATTCGTTGACTTTGGGTTTGGCGGTCTGTTACGGTTTGGTGTCTCACTTTAGTCGAACCTAGCGCCCGGGTAAGCAGGATTCCACGATGCCCGGGAGAAGAGTCCAATACCTCGTGGCTCTTCGCGGTCCCAGAAGTAGAATTTGGGCCAGCTTGGAACAAACGCTCCGGTATTTCATAGGCCGTGGCAACAATCATTGCCGGACGACTTTGAACTGAGGGCTACTGTATTGCGGAAACGTTTTTATATCCTTTTCGTAGCTCGTGACGCCGAGGGGCAGCTACGGAAGATCCCCATTCCCCTACATTACTTGTACGTCTTTCTAGCCGGCGCTGTGATCGGTATGAGCACCATTACGGGCATGGCAGGTTCGTATGCGCGCATGCTATTCAAGGTGGCAAGTTTCAATCAGTTGCGGACCGAGAAAACAGCGCTACAGACGAAGTATTCGCAGTTGGAACAAGTCAACCACGAGAAGGACATTCAAGTCGCATCGCTCGGTTCGATTGCGAATGAAGTTTCGGTCATCTACGGACTTAAGCCCAATCCTAAATTCCTTACCGAGAACGACAAGCCCCTGGACCAAAAGGAAGTTTCCGACGCCATCAACGGTTTGTACGCGCTGCGCGATTCAGCGCTGACCGGCGCGACGGCCGCTGGGCTGGGCATGGGGATGAATCAGAAAGCATCACTCTCCGACTGGGTGGCGGCGACCACTGCGCCGACTCTGTGGCCGGTCATGGGACCGATCACCGGGCCGTTTGGCGCACGCATTGATCCGTTTAACGGTGAAGGTGCGTTCCACTCGGGCGTGGATATTTCATCGCACTATGGGCAGCCGATCATTGCGCCGGCAGACGGCGTGGTAACGTTCGCGAACTTTTACAACGGCTACGGGCGGCTGATCGAAATCGATCATGGCAATGGAGTCAGGACCCGCTACGGGCACCTGTCAGGTTTCGCGATTACGGATGGGCAGTCGGTACGCAAGGGACAGGTCATCGGCTATGTGGGCATGAGCGGCCGCAGCACGGGAGCGCATCTGCATTACGAAGTGCGCATTCACGACACGCCGGTGAATCCACATAAGTATCTGCGCGACGTTCCGAACTCGGCGTTTGGAGCGGGCGGGTAGAACGAAGGCAATTTGAAGATGGCGCCGGGCGGAAAAATATCCGTCCGGCGTTTTTGTTTTTGGGGTCGACACGGAGGAAGGAAAGAAAAAAGCAACCGCGGGTTTCGCGGATACGGTATCTTCGCGCACGAGTGTCGCCGGCTGAAGCCGGCTCGGAATTCAATCAACGGTGCGCATTCCGCGGGCTTACGCCCACGGCTCAAACAAATGCCGCCCTCGGGCTCCGAGCGATCCATGCATTCTTGATCCCACCCTTTCGCCAACGACGGGCGAAAGGATGGGGCACCCAACGAGCTAAGGTTTTTTTGGATTTGTTGGACCCGCGGGGACACTCGTTTCCGGCGGCTTGGTTGTTTCTGGGCCGAAGTCGATTGGCGTGTCGCTGACAATCTTCTTGAAAAACGCGAAGGGAACGCTGGCGGTGAGCAGGGCTTCGTTCTTGTCCTGCTGAACGGTGAAGCTGTCGAAGGCTTTCTTGACGTCGGGATCGGGGCCACCGCCGTCGAGCGAGATGTCGAGGGTCTTGAAGAGCGTGAGAAAAGTTCCAACGCGCTCGGTGAAGGCGCGGGCTTCACTGTCGCTTTGGGTGATGACCTGGGCGCGAAGATGCAAGTCGCCGAGCGGACGGGCGGAGGCGATGACAACGCTACCGCGGGGAAGCAGACTGCTCCAGGAGCCGGGAAGCAATAGTTCGTTGCGGTCTTGCGGTTGGCTGTTGGAAGGAATGCGAGCGATGGTCCACACCAAGCTGCCGAGGGGGACGCGAGGGTAGTATTCGCGCACGGGTTCCGGGCCACCAAACGGCAAGGCGGCTTGCTTGTAGCGGTCGACCATGCCGTGGATGGCGTCGGTACCTTCGGTATTGGAGGCTGCGGCCATGCCTATGCCGAGGAGGACGACACGCACGGTGCGGCCCTCGAGGGGAATGACGTAAATTTCGAAACCGTTGTACTGTTCGATGCTCTTCGACTGCTTGCGCAGGTAGTCGCTAACCTTCTGGCTGTCGAATTGGCCCTGCATGATTTCGCTGTAGCGCGTCTCGTTCGCAGGATTGCCCGGCGTGTTCGCATAGTGGATGGCCAAGGCGGCGTGATTGAGATCGCGCTCGAACTCGAATCCCGTCTGGCGGACGAAGTCTTCGTACTCAGGCTCGCGATTTTTGGGCGGATTCTTGCCGAGATCGGTAAGCAGCCGGACCGGTTCGAGGTTGACGTAGAGGATGGCATCCGCGTCGGGCAGTAAGCGGACGGCATCGGGCGCGGCGCGTTTGCGGAGGAGCACGGCGAGAACAATTGCGCCGATGACGAGAAGAACGGCGAACGCGATCCAGAGGTTACGGCGACGATGTCGCATGGATGAGAGTCGATGATACGGCAAAACAAAACCAGTTGTCAGTGGTCAGTTGTCGGTTGTCCGTGAAGGCAAAGCAAACGACAAGCCGGAATAGCAATGAACAATTGGCTAAAAACCATGGATAACGGCGTTGATAGACATCCCGATTGCCATGAGAATCCAACCGATCCCTATCCACCGCACAACAAGTTGCTGGGTTGAGTCATCTTCTCGTAGCCGCGGGGCGCCAGGTTTGAAAAACCCCCCCAATGAGAAGAGCCGCCGCGATGACAAAAGTCAAAGGTGAGATGGCCGGACATTATGTAGCACGAGTCGGTTTTTGCAGTGATACGGCATTGCAAATCGAACACCTGATACAATGAGAAGGACCGCTTCACAGTGCCCGCCTATGGCGGGTGCGCTCTGCAGAATCCCCAGCCACGAGGCCCGCGGGAGTGGCGAGTAGCAGGTCGCCGTACCTTGCGAAACTGAGTGAATTGAGTGTTTTACGTCGATTGGAACGCGGCTTGCAAGGGCATCGGCCGTATGCTATCTTTATAAATTGTCTCGGTAAGCAGGGAGAACTATGCGCGATGGGGCTGAGGCCTCGGTCGGGCAACGCGCTGGCGTAGCTCAGCTGGTAGAGCATCTGATTTGTAATCAGAGGGTCGGGGGTTCAAATCCCTTCGCCAGCTCCAGATTATCTTGAGCACGCTGCGTGACGCAGCAGAAGCAAGCCAAGGCAGGTCGCAGAACTCTCCGAGAGAACTGAAACCCAGCAGCAGCTTCCCAGAACCGGTTTTGCGCGGAGGCCGTATCGCGCGGCTGATGCGGAGTGTTGCCGGTGGGACTGCGAGGCGATTGGCGAGACGTTCTTTGATAGCGGGACGAGCGGTACCGGGCCGGAGTATTTGCTCGGCAAGACGTGGTGGCTGAAACGAAGTGCCAGCGTTGCGGGCCGAGCGGACTAAAGTCCGCATGGCGAATAAAAAAATGTCGCAACGGCACGACTGAAAGTCGTGCCCTGACACGATGGCCCGTAAGGGAGTTCATCAGCTGCCATGAAACGTGCACAGGTGGCCGAGTGGTTAATGGCAGCAGACTGTAAATCTGCCGCTCCTAGCGGGCTACGGAGGTTCGAATCCTCCCCTGTGCACCAGGATTTGGAATGAAGAAGTTTTCGGTGGCGATGGGCTTGATCGCCGTGCTGATGGTGCTAGCGTGGACGACTCTTCCGGATGATAGGTTTCGATTCGGAGCGCTGGCGATTTTGGCAATGTGGGCGGTTCGGACGTGGAGCCATCACCGGAAACTGCAGAACGAGCAGGAACGTGGTCGGAGCGACGACGCGGAAGAGCAGTAAACGGCAGGCGTCCCAGGGCGGGAGTAACTCAGTGGTAGAGTCACAGCCTTCCAAGCTGTTGGTCGCGGGTTCGATTCCCGTCTCCCGCTCCAGAAGTTTTGTAGTGGTGAGAAGTATTGCAAGCTGATGTAGCTCAGTTGGTAGAGCACTCCCTTGGTAAGGGAGAGGTCATCGGTTCAATCCCGATCATCAGCTCCAGAGATTTGCAGTTGGAGATTGCCAGTTTGGTGAACGCACATATGACAGAACCTGGAGCGCGGGTTCCGTTTCAACAGGCTGGAATTGGCGTCGAGAAGCAGGAAGAGTTTCAGCAGCTTCATTCGGCGCTGGAGCGGATTTTCGCCGCGTCCACAGTCGAGAAGTTTTTGCGGCTACTGCGGAGCAAAAGCGTTCCGATTCGCGACTTCGATCGCGTGTTGCGCGAGAAGTTGCTGGAACAGGTGGACCAGGCACTGGGTAAGAGCGGCCGAAGCGCGCGGCAATGGTATGACGCGCTTTCAGTGGGCGACCAGGCGCAGGTACGAGAGTTTTATTTGACGGCACTGGAGGCGGTGGATTTGCCTCTGCGCGAGAAGTTTAAACAACTTTACCGGTACTACTAGGCGAGGTTATGGCGAAAGAAAAATTTGATCGCAGCAAGCCGCACGTAAACGTAGGGACGATCGGGCACATCGATCACGGCAAGACGACGTTGACGGCGGCGATCACGAAGGTATTGCAGAAGCACAATCCGAACATCAAGTTCCGCTCGTTCGATTCGATCGACAACGCACCGGAAGAGCGGGAGCGCGGCATCACGATTGCGACCGCGCACGTGGAGTATGAGACGGCGAACCGTCATTACGCGCACGTGGATTGTCCTGGCCACGCCGACTACATCAAGAACATGATTACCGGCGCGGCGCAGATGGACGGCGCGATTCTGGTGGTGGCAGCGACTGATGGACCGATGCCGCAGACCAAAGAACACGTGCTGCTGGCGCGCCAGGTGGGCGTGCCCTACGTGCTGGTGTTTTTGAACAAGTGCGATGCGGTGGAAGATGCCGAGCTGATTGATCTGGTGGAGATGGAAGTGCGCGAGTTGCTGAGCAAGTACGGGTTCCCGGGCGACGATGTGCCGGTGATTCGCGGCTCGGCGCTGGGCGCGTTGAATGGCGAAGCGCAGTGGGAGGCCAAGATCGATGAGCTGATGGAAGCGGTGGACAAGAACATACCGCTGCCGGCGCGTGACATCGACAAGCCGTTCCTGATGCCGATTGAAGACATCTTCTCGATCCAAGGACGCGGCACTGTGGTGACCGGTCGTATTGAGCGTGGCAAGGTGAAGGTGGGCGAGGAGTCGGAGATTGTGGGCTTCCGCGAGACGCGCAAGACGGTGGTGACGGGCGTGGAAATGTTCAAGAAGCAGCTGGACGAAGGTCTGGCGGGCGACAACGCTGGGTTGCTACTGCGCGGCATCGCCAAGGAAGACGTGGAGCGCGGCATGGTGCTGGCCAAGCCGGGATCGATCACACCACACACCAAGTTCAAGGGCGAAGTGTACGTGCTGTCGAAAGAAGAAGGCGGGCGGCACACTCCGTTCTTCAAGGGCTACCGGCCGCAGTTCTACTTCCGCACCACGGATGTGACGGGCGTGGCGACGCTGCCGGCGGGCACGGAGATGGTAATGCCGGGCGACAACGTGGCACTGGAGATTGAGCTGATTACGCCGGTGGCGATGGAAAAGGGCCTGCGGTTTGCGATCCGCGAAGGCGGACGCACGGTGGGCGCCGGGACGATTAGCGAGATTATTGCGTAGGGATTGATCCCACCCTTTCCCAAAAGACGGGAAAGGATGGGGCACCCGAGCTATAAGTTTGGTTTTTCTCGGCGAGCCGGAAGGTTTGCTGATTTCCGCGGAAGCCGCGGACAAGGCTTCGCAGTCAACGTGCGAAGTTAACGAAAGGGAAGGCAACCATGCCCCGCGAAATTGTGACCATGCAGTGTGGAGAGTGCAAAGACCGCAACTACTCCACCACCAAGAACAAGAAGACCACGACAGGCCGGCTGGAGTTTAACAAGTTCTGCCGGAAGTGCCGGAAGCATACTCCGCATAAAGAGGCGAAGTAGCAGATACAGGGGCGTAAGCTCAACGGCTAAACTGCCGGTCTCCAAAACCGGACTTGGGGGTTCGAATCCCTCCGCCCCTGCCAGAATTAGTGGTCGGTGGCTAGTGGCCAGTGACTAGTTAGTGGACAACGGAAGTAAGAGGCGCGGTAGGCGCCGGAGACAGGAAACAGATGGCGAAGTCAGCAGCGATCGAGCCCGTACATCAGGACCGACTGGCGGGAATCAAAGCGTGGCCGCAGCGCGCGAAGAGTTTTTACAACGACGTGCGCACGGAAATGAAGAAAGTGACGACCCCGTCGCGCAAAGAAGTGCAGGGCACGACGACGGTGGTCATTATTACGGTCTTTCTGTTTGGGTTTTATTTCTGGGTCATCGACTCAATTATCGGAAAGACCCTTGACCAGGCGCTGAAACGGCTGGCGCACCATTAAGGAGAAAGCGCCTCGCGGGCTGAAGTCCGCTCGGCGGGAGTCGTGCCCCGACACGAAACACGGCGCAAATCGTGCCCGGACGCAAGAGCTTTTGAAGACGGAGTTTTTAGCAAAGCGGTAAAGCTGGAACGAATGACGGAAGAGCAAATCAAAACTGAAGAACACAACGCCGACCAATCGGCCGAGCAGACCGCCGAACCGGCGGCCAGCGAGCCAACAGCCGTGGGTGCGGATGCCCCTGCGGAAACCACAGTGGACGCATCAGCAGTAGTTAGCAACCCGAACATGAAGTGGTACATCATCCACACCTATTCGGGTTTTGAGCGCAAGGTGAAGGAATCGATTGAAGCGCGCCTGCGCGCCGATGACCGCCTGGGCGGCAAGATTGGCAAAGTGCTGATCCCGACGGAGTCGGTCACCGAAGTTCGCGGGGGCAAGAAGTACACCAGCGAACGCATGTTTTATCCCGGCTATGTCCTGGTGGAAATGGACATGGATGACAACGTGTGGCACGTGGTGAAGTCCACGCCGCGCGTGACGGGTTTCGTGGGTACGGGCCAGCAGCCCACGCCGCTGTCGGAAGAAGAAGTGCAGCAGATTGTGTACCGCGTGGCCGACAGCCGCGAGAAGCCCAAGCTCAAGGTCAAGTTCGAAAAGAACGAATCGGTGCGCATCACCGAAGGACCGTTCGCCAGCTTTACCGGCATGGTAGACGAAGTGAACGAAGATCGCGAGACGCTGAAGGTGATGGTCACGATTTTCGGGCGTTCGACTCCGGTGGAGCTGGAGTTCGGGCAGGTAGAGAAGGTTCTTACATAAACAAGCTGCAGCCGGCTGCCTAGTGCGCCGCGCGGAGATTGAGTGCATAGGATTACGAAATGGCAAAGAAGATCACAGGTACGGTGAAGTTGCAGATTGCGGCGGGCAAGGCCACTCCGGCGCCGCCGGTGGGTCCGGCCCTCGGCCAGGCGCAGATCAACATCATGGAGTTCTGCAAGCAGTTCAACGCGCGGACGGCGCCAAGGAACTGGATGGCCTGATTATCCCGGTCGTGGTCAGCGTTTATACCGACCGCACCTTCACGTTCATTACCAAGACGCCGCCGGCATCGATTTTGCTGAAGCGCGCCGCGGGCGTGGCTAAGGGTTCGGGTACGCCGAACAAGGACAAGGTCGGCAAGGTCACCGAGAAGCAGGTTCTGGAGATCGCGAAGCAGAAGATGCCTGACCTGAATGCGGCTTCGGTGGAAGCTGCGGTGCAGAGCGTGAAGGGCACGGCGCGGTCGATGGGGATTGAAGTGGTCGCG
>CAVQYW010000003.1:0-69257 GCA_963718395.1 uncultured Acidobacteriaceae bacterium | reverse complement strand
CGGCGGAATGGGTCACGATCGAACCCGTCGCCGAGGCAATCCGAGTGTTGGAGCGGCTCTCGGTGCGCGCTGCCGCCGCGCGCGGTTCCGACACGCTCTGGCCGGTGCTTGTCCTCAAGACGGGAACGAAGGCGCATCTCTCTGCCGAGATCGTCCGTCAGCTCAATGTCTATCGCGACCATCTCGACGCGCGGTTCGGGGCCGACGGCCATCCCGCCATTCCGCCAGATCCAACTGGCGCGCCGTGGCGCATCACGACCCGACAATTCCGCCGCACCATCGCCTGGCATATCGCCAATCGTCCCTTCGGAACGATCGCCGGCATGATCCAGTACAAGCATGCCTCCGTGGCCGCCTTCGAAGGCTATGCCGGCGCCAGCCGCTCAGGGTTCCGAGCCGAGATCGAGGCCGAACGCCGCCTCGGCCAGCTCGACGATCTGCTGACCTATTTCGATGAGCGCCATGCTGGAACGAAACTCTCAGGTCCCGCCGCGCCGCGCATATCGAAGACGCTGGACGCTGCAGCGGCGGAGCTGGGCCCGCTTCCGGCCATGTTTGCAGATCGCGCACGGCTGCGAACCATGCTCGCCAGCCTTGCGCGGACATTGCATGTCGGTGTGCTTGCCGACTGCTTCTTCGATCCCGGCGCAGCGATGTGCCTGAAGCAGATGTCTGGCGTCGACAGCAAAATGCCGCTGCCGACACTTTGCCAACCAACCCGTTGCCCAAATGCCTGCATCACTGCCAGGCATCGACCGGCGTGGGCGCGCTCCGCGAATGAATGCAGAGCCTTACTCAAAGAGAAGCGTCTGTCCTCGCTGCAGCGCGCCGCTCTGCAGAAGGACCTCGAGCGGATCGAGACCGTCCTCGACAACATAGATCACGGCGACTGACGCCAGCCCAGAAAGCAGATGAAAGCAGATGTTGCGGGTTGAGCCGGGCTCCACCCCGACAGCGTCGAAGCGCGCGACGCCCAGCTCGCCCGCGCAACGGCTCATCGCCGTCCTCCGCTCCGCTTCGGCTCTGCGAGTGCGCGGTCGCGCCTTCGGGCGTCGCAGGTGGCTGCTCCGCTGCCGGGGATGAACCCCGGCCGAACAGGAGCAACCTCCATGACGAGACAGGAAGGACCAAACAGAAGCAGCCATTCGGGACGGGAGAGGAAGAGGAAGGCCGGAATGGGTCGGCTGGTTCAGGCGGCGAGAGAGGCTCCCCCCGCCAGCCGCGGAGATTCCCTCATGTCCCACACTTCCGCCTCGACGAGGCGCGGCGACGTCTATTCGCGCATCACTGCCGAGATCGTCGCGGCAATTGAACGCGGCGCAGGCGAATGGCGTGCGCCATGGTTCCACAACGGCGCAAGTGTCGCCCGCCCGACCAATGTCGCGTCCGGCAAACGCTATCGAGGCATCAACACGCTGGCGCTTTGGGCTGCTGGCCTAGCCGCTGAATATGGCGACGGTCTCTGGGGAACCTACAAACAATGGCAGGAGGCCGGCGCGCAGGTCCGCCAGGGGGAACGCTCCACCACGGTCGTGTTGTGGAGGGAGATTCCTTCCTCCCGGCAGCCCAATGACGACGACGATGACGATGACGGCCATCGGCGCATGTTCGCCCGGGCGTTCTCGGTGTTCAATGTCGCGCAGGTGGACGGATATCAGCGGCCGGCGACGGACATCCTCTCGGAGAGCCAGCGCCTAGCGCATGCGGAAGCGTTCATCTCCAACCTCGGCATAAAGACCGTGTTTGGAGGATTGGAAGCCTGCTATCGCCCATTGACCGACGCGGTGTTCATGCCGCCCTTCGCCTCGTTCCGCGATCCTGCGTCGTTTTATGGCGTCTGGCTGCATGAGAACGGTCACGCCAGCGGCGCCAAGCATCGGCTTGACCGCGACCTTTCAGGGCGATTCGGATCCGCCGCATATGCCGCAGAAGAATGCTGCGTAGAGATTCTCAGCGGGCTGATCCTCGCCGACCTGGGCATAGCCCACCATCCGCGCCCCGATCATGCAGCCTACATCGCATCATGGCTCGAGGTCCTGAAGGACGACCCTCGCGCCATCTTCACCGCTGCGAGCAAGGCGCAGCAGGCGGCCGATTGGATGCACGCCCAGCAGCCCCAGACCGAGGAGATGGCGGCATGACCAGCGCCATCTCCAAAAGTTCAAAAAAGGCTGGACTGTCAGGATAACGAGCCGAAATGAATGCCGCCTTCTGCTGCGCCTCGCTCGGCATCGCGCCGACAGTGCGGCATGCCGACTACATCGCTTCCTGGCTCGAGGTGCTCCGCGAGGACAATCGCGCCATCGTTCGCGCCGCGAGCGCCGCCTCCAAGGCCGGCGGACTTTCTCCTCGCCTTCCGGCCCGGCGCCGGCTCGGGCTTGCCGACGATCAGTAAGAAGCGAGATAAGGGAGGGGCCACAAATCCGGACATGAGGAAAGACGCGGCGTCGCCAGATCGGGAATATGAGGACAACAGACAGCCTGGCCGGTTTGATTGGGAAAAGCGTACCCTTGCCGGCGATCCTTGTTCGGTCAGAAGTCCGCCCGGTGGGTCGTTCGAGGCGTCGGAGGAACGCGGCAAGAGGCGAGACATCCTCAGAGAAACGGCGCTAGCTGGCGCGAGCCGACCTTGCTAGACGTGAAATGCCGAAAGGATGCGATAGACCATCGGGGGCCACCTCTTTGCAATCAGCCGCGACGCACCACCTAAACATTCGGGTGGCCTGGCATGACGACCGATGGAAGGGCCGGATTTGCCGCGCCCCGTCAAAGAATGCCTTCTGCATCGACCTCGACCGTATCCGCGCAACTCGGAGCGACGATTTGGAAGATAGCCTCCACGAAACGGAGTTCTCCGAGCTGAAGGATGGTCAGTTCCCGCCATGTCAAGCGGAGTCCGGCAGCTTCATGAATGATCGACCCTGGTGAGCGCGTGTTCGACCACCCGTACAGGGAGAACGACAAGGCAAAGTCAACGCACGGACGGCTCAAGAAGACTACGGTCAAGGTGCCCGCCTACTCGACCTTCGCTATCCCGTTCCGTTGGATGTTGCGCGAGTTTCAGGAGGAGATTGAGGCTAGCCTCCCGTCGCATCTCCCGCCAGATGACGACGCGCCGTTCCCAACGCCATGGGTGTTTGGGCGAGAGCGCCAGGAAGCCCTGTCAGAGCTTTTCTTTAGCCGCGTCGCAGCGAAGCAGTCGCTGGTGTTTTTCTACACGAAAAGTGGCCATCCGCTCGACGAGAGCATAAATCGACTAATAGTTGGCGTGGGCACGCTTGATTGGATAAGCGATATACAGCGCTATGATGCATCGGCCGGCCCGCGATATCCATTGTGGGATCGCTTGTTTACCCATTCTATTCGGCCGGATGGCGTTCATGGCATGCTCCTTCCGTATCACGACTTTCTGGAACCCACGGGGGACCCGGACGAGGACGCCCCAGCGCCGTTTGCTTGTCGAGGAGATCGTGGTGGCTCCCGAGCGGGGGCACATCCGCTCATTCTCCCATGTCGGCGAACATGCAACGCACGATGTTGCACTTTCGTCGCTCGTGAAGTGTCTGGAGGCGGTGCGTGTGATCCGCGCGCACGGGCTCGTCCCGGGCCCCTGGGAGGACCGCGAAGAATGGCTTAATGCCCAAGTCGACAGGGTTTGGCAGAACCGGGGGGCCTTTCCTGGGGCCGGAGCCGCGCTCGAGGCGATAGGAATGCGGCTTGGCACCAGCATGGTGTTGGAGTTGGTCTCGACCGGCACACTAAAATCGAACGAGGATCCGTGGAGGCTCCTGACGAAGGACGATCTTGTCAGCTGCCGAGGGCTACCACAACAAAGGGCCTATGTTGCGGACGTTGAAGCTGTTGCCGGCACTTGGAATGGCCTATCCGACGAACGTCCGGAATCTTCTTAAGCTCCTGTCCCGTTTTGAGCTCAGAGCCCGCTTCAAGCAACGCGCTGGTTCGTGCCGGCGGCGAGGAATAAGGCAACGCGAAGCAAGGTGACTGACGCGGCTCTCCTTGAGAACCCGTATCGGATCGTAGAGCTGGATCTCGGCGATGGCACAGAGCGGCCGGTGCCCCTCGGTATGGTCGATCGCGGATTGATGCCGGATGCAACCATTGCCGCAGCGCATCCGGTCCCCGCGCCTTCCAACGTCGGATCACCCTTGGATTGGCGGCGGGCGCGCGCTGCTCTAGCTTCAGCTCTCCTGCGGACAGCGGGTGAGCTGGAGCAACTCTTGCTTTTGACTGAGAACGAAACAGTCGAGAGAATCGAAAAGCTTGATCTCGGCCATACGTGCCCGCTTACATCTGATTGGGTGGCCGGCAATCTCAAGAGACTTGAAGGCGAGATTGCCCGTTTTGAAGTGGCCGTCTCTTGAAGATGCGCCACCGATACCGTGTTTGCAGCTGACTGGTTCGTAATGCTGATTCAGATGGCGCAGCTCGAGCTGGACCGGATTTTCCCCGCGGCGATTCGCCATCGCGAGATGCGTGATTACTTGCTCAGGACTGTGGGACAGCAGATACCGGCGCGGCAGGCCATCCAGAAATTGCAGCAGCTGCAATCGTTGATTGGGCAGCAGTCTGGCGATGCGCTCCACTTGCTCATTGATCATGTCTCGGTGAAAGCGCTCCTCATCGACGCTGCGGCTGAAGTAGTTTGCCGTCGCAATGTAGAGCTGCCACAGATTTTCAGCTTTCCATGGAGTCAGCGCCTCCGGGTTGACCGCCTTGATGTCAGCCAGGGTCATCAGCGTCAGCAGCTTCAGACGCTCCGCGGTGCCCAGCTTGGTTGCCAGCTCGCGAACCGTTTGCGGATCGTAGATGTCGCGCTTTCGCAGCGTAGAAGACAATTCAAGATGGCTGCTGACCAGAAAACTGACGGTGTCGGCGTCTTCGGCGCTCAGTCCGAGCCGTTCCGTCGCCACAGCGGTGAGTTGAAGGCTGCTGCGAACATGGTCCGTGCCGTCGAGCGCCTTGCCGGTGTCATGCAATAAAAGCGCGAGGTACAGCAACTCGGGACGCTCAATCTCACTGTGCAATTCCGCGAAGGGCTTGAGCCAGGCTTCGTTGCTGCCGGCCAACTGGTGCAATGATTCGATGGTTAAGAAAGTGTGTTCGTCTACGGTGTAGCGGTGATAAAGGTCGCGCAACACCAGCGAATCGATGGCGTCGATCTCCGGCAGGACTGGCGAAAGCAGCTTCAGTGCGTGCATCGACCGCAACGCATCGGCCGCGTGTGGCTGCACCAGCAACTCGCTCAGATGACGCCAGGCACGCGCGTCCTGCGGCATGGTTTCAGTCAGGGAGCGGCGTGAATTGTTCAAGCGGCCTTCCGTCTCCAGGCTTAGCTTTACCCCCTGCCGCGCCACGAAGGTGAACAGCCGCAACACAACCTCCGGATCACGCGCCGCTGCCGCCTGCTGCATGGAAACCCGTCCCTCCGCCACCGGAAACTCTTCGTTCGAGTTACGCGACCGCCAACGCCGCCAGCTGCGAGACAGAGATGAGCCGCCTCCCGGCGCATGCTCCAGGGCCTGAAGCGCGGCGCGGTGGATCGCCCGGGCATGCCGGAAGTAGAGGCGCATCCATTCCGCCGAGGAATGCTCTTCCCGCTGCGTACCAATGCCGCGGGACGCGAGCTCCTCCTGGGCATCCCAGTTGAGCAGGTTGTCGTCACGCTTGCTGCGATAGTGCAGATAGCAGCGCGTTGCGGAGAGAAATTCGACCGCCTCTGTCACCTCTGGGTCTTCAGAGCTGTACTGCCCCGCCGACTCGGGCCATCTCTTCTGCGACGCGAGCGCTGCGACGATTACCAGCCAGCGCGTGACGTCGAAGTCGCGCAGTCCACCAGGCCCGTCCTTAACGTTAGGTTCGAGATGAAAGAGCGTGTTGCCGAAGCGGGAGTGCCGTGCCCGCGTTACCTGGGTCAAGCCCTCGACGAGCGCGCCGGACTCGCGGGCCACCAGCTGCGGCAGACTGCGGTCATGCATCGTGGCGAACAGCTTTTCATCACCCACCAGCAGCCGCGAGTCAAGCAGTGAGATGGTGAACTCAACGTTGTCGGGATCGAAGCGGGCGCAATCGTCCAGCGTGCGAGTGGTCGGACTCACCCGCAGTCCGCTGTCCCATAGCTCCTGGCAGACTTGGCGCACCGGATCTTTGGCGCGATCACGCTGCCGTTCGCTTTCGCACAGAAAGAGAAGGTCAATGTCGGAGTGAGGAAACAGCGCCGAGCGTCCAAATCCGCCAAGCGCTACCAGCGCGTAGCCCGGTTCGTGAAACTCTTCCTGCTGAGCGTACAGGCCGAGCAGGAGCTTCTCTACTGCATCGGAACGTCCGCCAGTGATAGCGCGGCCCAGGACGGTTTCGCCGAACTGCTCGAAAATACGCGCGCTCTCTTCGCGATAGAAGGCACGTAACGCCGGATCGAACGTCGCGCTCGGATTGGAGTTCGATGCCATCAAGCGATTTGGCGCTGACCTAGAGAGCGCTCTCGCCGCGCTCTTCGTTGCGAATGCGGATAGCGTCGTCGATGCGGGTCAGGAAGATCTTTCCATCGCCGATCTTTCCGGTGCGCGCCGCCTCGGTAATGGCTTTGATCGCCGCCTCGACCTGGTGATCGGCGACGACGGTTTCGATCTTCACCTTGGGCAGCACATCGACCGTGTATTCGCGTCCGCGATAGAACTCGGTGTGGCCCTTCTGCCGGCCGTGGCCGCGTACCTCGGTCACCGTCATGCCCTCGATCCCGATCTCCAACAGGGCATCTTTCACAACTTCGAACTTGGAAGGTTGAATCACCGCTTCAATCTTGGTCATTTAAATTCCGCTATTCGCTATTGGTTCTTGGCTTAGATTCTTGCTATCAGGCCCGGCGCAATCTCCAAGCTATTTAACACTTTTAACCTGCTTTGAAGAGGCACGGCTTCAGCCGTGCCGATGGCGGCAGTTTTGAAACCTGGGCTTTAGCCTCTGAGGGAACGCGCCTTACGCATGAAGGTTTTTCCTCAGCGGCTAAAGCCGTCCAATGCCGGCACTATCGGCACGCCTGAAGGCGTGCCCTTTCAAAACAGAATGATCAAGCGGCTTCTCATCACATCGCCGACGCTTCCCAGTAATATCCTTCTTCGCCATGCTGGGTCAGGTCGAGCCCTTCCACTTCCTGCTCGCTCGATACCCGCAAGCCAATCACGGCGTCGACCACCTTCAAAATGAGAAAGGTCCCCACAATCGCCAGCGCGACGGCCACTCCCACACCCACCAGTTGATTTAGCATCTGGTGATAGTTGCCGTCGAGCATACCCACCGGTAAAGCGTTCCCCTGCGCATCTTTGAAGATGGGATTGATGGCGCGCGAGGCGAAGACACCGGTCAGGAGCGCCCCGATCGTCCCACCGACGCCGTGAACCCCGAAAGCATCGAGCGAATCGTCGTATCCCAGCGCGACCTTCACCTTCGCCACCATGAAGTAGCACCCAACCCCGGCGATCAAGCCAATCGCCAGGGCCGGCATCGGTCCCACAAAACCCGCCGCAGGCGTGATCGCCACCAATCCTGCAACGCAACCGGAGATCGCACCCAGCGCGCTCGGCTTGCCGTTGCGAAACCATTCGGCCAGCATCCATCCGACGGCGGCCGCGGCGGCACCGAAGTGCGTGGCCACAAATGCGCTGGTCGCCAGACTGCCCGAGCTAAGAGCGCTGCCGGCGTTGAACCCGAACCATCCTACCCACAGCAGGCAGGCTCCGATAAAGCTGAGCACCACGCTGTGCGGAGGCATCAGCTCTTTGGGATAGCCCAGCCGCTTCCCCAACATCAGCGCGCACATCAGCGCCGAGACTCCCGAGGTGATGTGCACCACCGTGCCGCCGGCGAAATCAAGCGTCGGAAAGCGCCCACCCAGGCTGGCGTTCAGCAGTCCGCCTTTGCCCCAAACCATGTGCGCCATGGGGGCGTAAACCAGCATCGACCACAGCACCATGAACAGCAGCATGGCGCTGAACTTCATGCGCTCGGCGAAGGCTCCGCTGATGAGTGCCGGCGTAATGATGGCAAACATCAGTTGATAAATCATGAAAGTCTGCAACGGTATGGTGGCCGCGTAGTCGGGATCGGGCTGCGCGCCGACGCCGTGCAAAAACGCATTGCTCAGCCCGCCGATGAAGCTGGTTCCCGAAGCAAAGCACAGGCTGTAGAGAACCAGCGCCCACAGGATGGTGATCACCGCCATCATCGCGAAGCTCTGCATCATGGTGGCCAGCACGTTTTTCTTGCGCACCAGGCCGCCGTAGAACAGTGCCAGCCCGGGGCCGGTCATCATCAGCACCAGGGCGGAGCTGGTCAGCATCCACGCATTGTCGGCCGAGCCCTTGGCATCCGCGATTTGCTGCTGTAGTTGCGCAACTTTCGCAGCATCAAGGTTGGGGGATTGTGCGGCCAGCGGCGCGACCAGGAGCAGTACGGCAATGAGGGGCAGAAATCTGCGAACCAACCGCATCGAGACTCCCATAATTCCGAGGTTAGAAAAATTTTGTTGCACTCGAAATGCAACAGCGTCGAGTGCCGTTTGCGACTCAAGTTGTAGAAACCTACGCGCCGGCTGCGTAGCGTGGGTCGTGACTCCTGCCTTCAGTCATAAATGGCTTCGGCTCGAATGAGAAATTCAAACTTCTTATGCCCGGGATTAGCCGCGGTTATCCGCCAATATCGAAAATTGCAAGTGCCTGAGCAACATCAACTTAGTTTGCGGCATCCAAGCTGGCTGGGCGGTAAAGCGACGCTATTCCGACTTCCTGGTGAGACGCTCCGCTGCGCAGTTTTGCGGTTGAGTGTTTTGTGCTGGCCGCGCCGCAAATTGCCTCCTAAGGTGGAAGTCGGCGCCACACCATGGTCGAGTGGCGACTTGGAACTGACTGCTGCCCAGGAGTTTCCGGCAATGGGACGCGGCTTCCCAGAATGTTCACTTGTCACAAACAGCTGTGACTTTGGTCGTTGCTCCTTTCCGGCGAAGGGTTAGAATAGAAATCGGTATTGAAAATGATTTTCAACTTCATGTTCGGACGGAAACAGAAGCCCACGCGGAAAGCCAATGCATTGGCCGACCTGGAAGTGGGCGAGCGCGCCATCGTCAGCGACATCGAGCTGGCGCCTTCGCTGGCCGAACACCTGATGAACCTGGGGATGGTACCCGGCCTCGAAGTTCAGGTCACGCGCAGCTGCCCCGGCGGCGACCCCCGTGTTTACCGCGTTGAAGGAACTGAGATTGCCATGCGCCGTGACCTGTCGCGCCATATTCATGTGCAACTGCTCGGTGCGCCTGCCTTCGGTGACTAACCCCTCGGAGTCGCGCGCTACGGAGTCGCAAGCATGACTTGCCATCCCGTGGCGCGTCCCGAAGAAGAAACTCTCACTGCAGTTCGTACGGTTGCGGTCGTCGGGCCGCCCAACTCCGGCAAGACCACCCTCTTCAATCGCCTCACTGGACTCCGCCAGAAGGTCGGCAACTTTCCCGGCGTCACCGTCGAGCACCACACGGGATACATCCGCGACGCGTCGGGCAATGAGATCGCCCTCATCGACCTGCCCGGCGTCTATAGCCTCAATCCGAAGTCGGAAGATGAAAAGGTTGCGGTCGATGTGCTGATGGGCAACATGCCCGGCCGCTCCCGTCCTGACGCCGTCATCCTGGTGCTGAATTCCAACAATCTCAGCAGCCACCTGGTGCTGGCGGCGCGCGTGATCGCTCTCGGCCTACCTACGCTGGTGCTGCTCAACATGGCGGACGAGCTGCGCGAGCAGGGCGGCCATGTCGATGTGTTATCGCTGGCGCGGCAGCTCGGAACTCCGGTTGCGTTGGTGAGCGCCGTTACCGGTGAGGGACTGTTCGCGGTCAGCAATTTTCTTTCGTCTGCGGCGCCGGTTCCTGAGCCGCTGGAACTGCCGGTAGTCGGCAACACGCGCAGTACGCGCGAATGGGCAGTGCGGGTCGGCGAGAATGCGAACTATCGCCGTCCGGCAACGCCGATCTGGACGCGCCGCCTCGACGGAATCTTTCTCCATCGCGTCTGGGGAGCGGTGATCTTTGCCGTCGTGGTAATCGCGGTCTTCCAGACGATCTTCGCGGTTGGGCAACCACTCTCGAACCTTCTCCAGAAGGCGCTCGACACGACGGGCGCTCGGCTGGGCACTATGCTGCCCGACGGCTACCTGCGTTCGTTGCTCATCAATGGCGTGTGGAAGGGAACCGGCTCAGTGCTGGTCTTCCTGCCGCAGATACTGTTGCTGTTCCTGGTGATCGGCATTCTGGAAGACTCAGGCTATCTGGCGCGCGCGGCGATCATCGCCGACAAGACCATGTCGCGCGTAGGCCTGAATGGCAAGAGCTTCATCCCGCTGCTCTCGGCGTATGCCTGCGCGGTGCCCGCCATCATGGCGACGCGCACCATCGAGAGCAAGCGCGACCGTATCGCGACCATCCTGATCGCGCCGTTCATGACCTGCTCGGCGCGACTGCCGGTGTATACCATGGTTATCGCCGCCTTCCTGCCGAACCGGCGTTGCTGGGCCCGTTCCTCGGCACGCGTGCCGTCGCCATGCTAGGCCTTTACGTTCTCGGTTTCCTGATGGCGGTGGCGACGGCGAAGCTGCTGAACTCCACCGTGTTGCGCAGCAAAGACACGCCGTTCGTGCTGGAGATGCCGCCTTATCGTTGGCCGCGTCCGATCTCGCTTGGCTTGCGGCTGGTCGATCGCGGCAAGGCATTCCTCTATCGCGCCGGCACCGTGATCATGCTGGTCTCGCTGTTGCTGTGGGCGGCGACCATGCTCCCCATCCATCATGGAAAGCCTCCGGCGGTGCAGGACAGTGTGGTCGCCAGCGTTGGTCACAGCATCGAGCCGGTCATTCGGCCGCTGGGCTTCGACTGGAAGATCGGCGTAGGTCTGCTGACCTCGATCGCTGCTCGCGAAGTGATCATCTCGACGCTGGGGACTTTGCACGGGGTTGATCCGCAATCGCATTCCGCCGATCTGCAAGCCGCACTGCGCCAGGAGCTCACGCCCGCTGCAGCGGTGGCGTTGCTGGTCTTCTTCGCCTTCGCTATGCAATGCATGTCGACCATCGCGGTCGTCCGCCGTGAAACCAACGGCTGGAAGTGGCCTGCCATCCAGTTCGCCTACATGACGCTGGTGGCCTACGTCGCTGCCTACGCGGCCTACCACATTGCGGGACGCATCATCGGATAGTCCCAGATTCTCACCATTGCGCAACTGTTAATGGGCAAGCAGGGCGCCTATCCCGGGCAGCCGTGCCCCGATACACGGCTCAGCACCTGCCGCTTACTGTTGTATTGTGATCAGCACAGCCTGCTTCTCCAGCACCTCGCCGATCTCACTGGCGCAAACGCCTGCTGTCGATAGCTTCTCGACCATGCGGTCGCAATCGGCGGCGGCAACAGAGATCAACAACCCTCCCGCCGTCTGCGGATCGTAAAGGATTGTTCGCAAATCCTCGGGGACTTCCGCGGCATACTCGACGCAGCTTTCAGCGAAGCTACGGTTCGACTTCAGTCCTCCGGGGGCGTAGCCCTTGCGAACGCATTCCAGCGCCCCTTCGAGTAAGGGGACCTTGGATGCGAAAATGCGCAGGCTCACTCCCGATCCGCGCGCCAGTTCGCGTGCATGGCCGATCAACCCGAAGCCGGTGACGTCGGTCATGCCATGCACTTCGAATCCGTCGGCGATGACATCGGCCGCTGCCTTGTTGAGCGTGATCATGGAGCGGATCGCGCCACGAATCCAGGCAAAGTCGGCTTTGTTGCGCTTGATGGCGGTCGAAATCACGCCCGTTCCGAGAGCTTTGGTGAGAATCAGACGGTCGCCGGCACGGGCTCCGCTGTTAGCCAGAATCTTCTTGGGATGGACCGTACCCGTCACCGAATAGCCCAGCTTGATTTCGGGATCGCGAATGCTGTGTCCGCCGATGACGGTGCAATTAGCCTCAACCATCTTCGACAGTCCGCCCGCCAGCATCTGCTCCAGAATCGTTGGGTCGCCGTCTTCCGGGAAGCAGACCAGCGCCAGCGCGCTGATTGGCTTGCCGCCCATGGCGTACACATCGCTCAGGGCATTGGTCGCGGCGATCTGTCCGAAGACGTAAGGGTCGTCGACGATGGGCGTGAAGAAGTCGGCAGTCTGCACGATCGCCAGCTCGGGAGTGAGTTGATACACTCCGGCGTCGTCGGCTGTCTCGAAGCCGATGAGCACGTTAGGGTCATGTTGCCGGGCTAATTTCCCAAGCACCGAGTCCAGCACCGCCGGACTTAGCTTGCTGGCTCAACCCGCAGCTTTGACCATCTCCGTTAGGCGTACTGCTGTACCTTCAGCCATCAGCTTGATTGTAGCAATGGAACAGCAGTGTTGACGGAGTGCGCGGCGCGGGCAGCCATCACCAAATCGCTTAGACTCGACAACTATCCACCAACCACGATCAGCGGGTTTTCAGTCGGCGTTTTCTGCCAATCGCATCCGAGCGGTGCGGCGCGCGCTGATTTCTTCCCACCGTACCCAGCCGATGTAAAGCACGACCACAATATTCACCAGCAGAATTGTCCAATGAATCCAGTTGGGATGGCGGATGAGCTTGTATAGCTCGAAGGGCAGGTACACTGCGCCCGAGATGATGGCCAGCCACTCTCCCCACGCACGTTGTCTCCACAGACCGTACCCCTCAACGAAGCGACCGGCGGCATAGATAAACGCAATAACCAAAACCAGCGTGACGTTGGCATCCATTACCTTGCCGGCTGCATGGACGAAAGCTTGCGATAAGCGGCGATCGGGGTCGATGTGCAGGTAGTACAAGAGGTTCTGCGCCGCATCTTCCAGATCGACGTTCTTGTGCACGATTTCGAGGAAGACAAAACTGGCGGCCAGGGCCAGCAGTCCCTTCACCGCTTCCAGCACGGCGACGGTGCGCAGTCCCTTCTTGTGGCCTGAACTGTGGGCCACAGCTTCGCACCGGATTCGGGGTAGCTCTTTCAACGCGGTTATGTCGCTATTGTGGGCCAATGCCAACGCTCGAGCATCCTCGGTCTAAATTGTCTCTTGTTCGTTGGAAGCGCGCCCGGTGAACGAGGTTTTTCGACAACCCTGACTTAATTGTTGGTGAGGAGGAGCGGTAAGTCAATTCTCTTTCGGTTGCAGCTCAGGCGTCCGCCCAACCTGCATCATTTCTTCAGCCTGCAAGAACTTCAGTCGGCAACGCTCATCGCAGGCTCCAGCGCGCTCCGCTTCCTCGATTCGCTTCCAGCCGGAGTAGTCGATCCACGCGACGCCCCGGGAGCGTAACACCTCGGCGAGATCGAGAGCTGCTTTCTTAGGCGCTCCAGCGATTTCGCCCGCGATCTTCTGCGCTACCTCGAGCGCTTCAGCGCGATTGGTGGGAATCGTACCCGAAGGGCCGCGCTTGGCCCAGCCGACGACGTAAAGTCCATCGTCAATTCTGCCCCCATCATTTGCGAACACACCATTCGCAGGCGAGGCCGTGCAGCAGGGAATAGCTTCGTATCCGATGCAGGTGACGGCGAGCTGCGCCGGAATCACGATTCCTCGCCCGAGCTCGAGCGAAAGCAGAACGGATCGCAGTCGTAGAGTCTCGGCGTGGAGCGGTCCTTCAGGGTAGAGCTGGCCTTCAGGCCAGCGTCCAGCGCACTGAAACGTGGTGGGGGCTTTAGCCCCAGATGTTTCCTCGTTACCTTCACGGACTTGAATCCGTGAGGAATCTTTCGCCGCCTTTCCTGCACGCCAGAAGGTCGTGTAGACCGAAATGGAAGTGAATTGCTAACCGGAATCGCCAGTGCGATGGTCGGCCGCAAACTTCCGCAGACTTTCTGCGACCGGGGTTTCACCGCTGATAGTTCTTCGAGTTCGTCGATTACCGGCTTGGCCCGCTGCAGCGTTCCTATTTCCTTCCAGTTCAGTGGCGACTAAATTTCGCCTCGGCGGCGGCGCGACGGCCAACGATATGGATGTCTTCGATGGGCTGCGAATGCAAAGCCGCGAGGACGTCCGGAGTTACATCTGAACCCTTCAGTTCGTCGCCGTGCTTGGCCAGAATGCGCGCGACGTCGAGCGCGACATTGCCATTGCCGATGATCACTGCCGAGCGCACCTCATGCAGCTCGGGAATACTCCGGGAGGGATGCCCGTTGTACCAACTGACGAAGGCTCCGGAGCCGGTCACGTTCGAAAGCTCTTCGCCGGGAATGCCAAGCTTGCGGTCGCGCGGTGCTCCGGTGGCCAGTACCACAACGTGGTACATCCCGCGAAGTTCATTGAGCGTGATGTCGCGGCCCACTTCGACATTTCCGAAAAACCGCACGCGATCCCGCCCGAGCGTGCGGTCCAGAACGCGAGCCACTCCCTTGGTGCCCTGATGATCGGGCGCCACTCCATAGCGAATCAGGCCAAACGGTACCGGCAGCTTCTCCAGCACATCGATGCGGGCATCGGGCAGCAGCTTGAGCAGATGCTCAGCGAGATAGCAGCCGGCAGGCCCGGAGCCGATGATGCAAAGCCGCTGTTCGCTTTTCGCCATGCTCTTGGCCAGAAAACCGCTCTTCGCCGTTCGCTCTTGGCTCTTGGCAAGAACTGTTCGAACCTGGTTGCTTTTCAGACTTATCGCTTTGCATCTGGTTGGTTTTCAGACTTCAATGCTGGTCGATGAGGTCTTAATCTGGCCAATGGCCAAAAGCCAATAGCCAATAGCGACAGCGCAGCGCGCTTCGCACCCTACGCCATCCTCACATACTCATAATCCACCGGATTGTTATTGATCCCGCGATCGGGAGGCGCAATCCACGACGCCATCTTGCCCTGCTCGTGCACCCCGTGCATCAGGCTGAGGATGTAGGCCTGGTCGGCCTCGCTGGGCAGCCACCCCGGCTTGCGCGTGTCGAACTCTTCCTGCGAAATCGGAATGCCTGTGAGATCAGTTGGTACGCCCGCCCAAGCGCCGATGTTGCGACGGAAGCGCGTGGAAGGCAGCGACAGCCGGAAGCCGTGGCCTGCTTTCTCGATCAGCCGATTCCAGCGCTTCACGCCCAGGTCGCAATCGCGAACGTACGAGCCGCGTGTGACTTCATTCATGGCATTACGCATGGCAATATGCTCATTCTTGATGCCGCCCTGACCGTCGGGAACTCCGAGTTCGAAGTTGGTTTCGCGCGCGACATGATCTTCATACTGCGCCTCGTCGGGACGGCCTTTGAGTCCATTGGCAAAGTAAGAAGCGGCGTTGGAAGACTGCTCGGAGCCGAAGAGATCGAGCGATGAGGAGAACCAGAAATTCAAGTAGCGCTGCACGGTCGGCAGGTCGATGGCTCCGGCATGGCGAATGGCCACTGGATCATCGGTGTTCAGCTCCTTCATCACTTCCAGCGTCCGCTTGATCACGCGATTAATGCCGGTGTCGCCCACGAACATGTGGTGTGCCTCTTCGGTCAGCATGAACGAGCAGGTGCGCGCCAGCGGATCGAAGCTCGACTCGGCCAGCGACTTGAGCTGGAACTTGCCGTCACGGTCAGTGAAGTAGGTAAACATGAAAAAGCTCAGCCAGTCGCGAATCGGCTCGTTGAACGTACCCAGGATGCGTGGCTTGTCGGCGTCACCGGAATGACGCTCGAGCAACTCCTCAGCCTCCTCGCGGCCATCGCGTCCGAAGTAGGCATGCAGCAAATACACCATTGCCCACAAATGTCGGCCTTCCTCGACATTCACTTGGAAAAGGTTTCGCAAGTCGTAAAGTGAAGGCGCGGTGTGGCCGAGCATGCGCTGCTGCTCAACCGATGCAGGCTCGGTATCGCCTTGGGTGACGATCAGCCGGCGCAAGGTGGCGCGATACTCGCCCGGTATCTGCTGCCACACGTCTTGCCCAAAGCTGTCGCCGAAGCCAATCTTGCGATTGGGATCGCGTTCGGCGAGAAAGATGCCCCAGCGATACTCCGGCATGCGTACAAAGCCGTAAGTCGCCCAGCCTTTGGCATCGACCGAAGTCGCGGTGCGCAGGTACACATCGGCGACCTGGAAATCGCGCGGCCCAAGCTCCTGCCACCAGTTCAGAAATTCGGGCTGCCAGTGCTCCAGCGCGCGTTGCAGAATGCGATTGGAACCCAGGTCAATGTTATTAGGAATGCGTTCGCTGTAATTGATCGACATTGTGTGTGTCCTGTTGGCCTATTGGCCCTTCGTTATGCGCTCTTGGCTTTTCGCTTTTGGCCATTGGCCAGAGCCGGTCGAGCTCTGCTGTGTTGGGTAGAGCTGGCCTTCAGGCCAGCGTCGATGCCCCTAATTAATTTGTCATCCTGAGGAGACTTCAGTCCCCGAAGGACCTCCTTTTGTGTCGCCCCTGAAGCTACGGTTTTAAAAGGGCACGAATTCAGTTGTTCCGCGACTCAGCTGCTAGCGGTTTGTATCAGGGCCCGACTTCAGTCGGGCCGATAGGGCTATCGAAACCACCGGGCTTTAGCCCCTGCCACAATCATGCGGGCCTAAAGGCCCGCCACTATCATGGAGGCTCGCGGCACGGCTAAAGCCGTGCCCTGATACAAGGCTCGCAAACCCGAATTTCTCTCTACTCTGCAAGACCCCTGTTTTGCCAAAAGCCAAATGCCAAATGCCACGAGCCGCTCCTAAACCCTTTCCCACGTGAACTTCGCCTTCGAGCCCGAGCCGAACAGTTTCAGCGCGCCATGCTCGCCAGTCGAATTGGGACGGATAAATACCCAGTTCTGCCACGCGGAAAGCCGGCCGAAAACCTTCGTCTCCAGGGTCTCCGGTCCGGGGAAGCGCAGGCTTGCCTCCATGCCGGTCAGCGCATCGGGTGAAAGGCTCACCCGCTCTTCGATAGCAATGCGCACTTCGTCCTGCCAGTCGAGCTCATCGGGCGCGAACGTAACCAGTCCGAGCTCCAGCGCTTGCTCGGTGTTCAGCGGATTGCCCACGCTCTCCATAATGGCTGCGCGGATTTGCGCTTTGCCGGTGCAGCGCATTTTGAGGCGATGAATCTGATTGACGGCGGGAAGCAACCCGAAGTTGAACTCATCGAGCGCAATCTTTGGCGCATCGCCGTCCTCTTCCGCCATCGACAGCATGTAGCTGCGGTCCGCCGCCAGCACCAGCTCAAACAACATGCCGGCAAAGCATGAGCCGGGCTCGATCAGCGCATACATGCTGCGCGACGAGACATCGAGGCGGGCGAAGGTGCGGCGCAACATTCCGATTGTCTCGCGCACCAGCCAATCGGTGCGGTTGCTCGAGCATCACCTTATCGCGAAGCAAGCACGGCATCGATGCTGCCGGCGGTCTTCAGCAGAAGCAAGTCCCAGCTCCGGCTCGTTCACCCGCAGCATCAGGATGGCGTCATCCAGTTCGCGCGCCATGAGCAGCGGCCACCACTGGTCGCCCTCGGCGTGGATAGCGTCCGACCTCCATCGGCTGCAAGCCTTCCGGACCGCGCACTGTAAGCGTCACCGTGCGACCGCGGCGCGATCAAACTCCACGTCAACATATTTGTAGTGATAGCCAAGATGATCGATGCGACGGTCGAGCGCCGTCAGCTTGATGCCCTTGGCTTTTAGCATCGCGCGTCGAGTCGGCGATCATGCGCTTCGGCGCGCTGGCGCGCACCAGCGGCCTGAAATTTTGCCGGCGGAGCAATGTCGTCCACCAATCCCCATTGCTTGGCGCGTTCGCCTTTCACGCCATCGGGATTGGTGCAGAACGCGTCCGCCAGGTCGCGGCGCACGTGGCGCTTATCGACCACGCGAGTAAGGCCGCCGGTTCCGGGCAATACGCCGAGCAACGGAACCTCGGGCAAACTCACAGCGCTGGAGCGATCGTCTACCAGCAAGATTTCGTCGCAGGCGAGCGCCAGCTCATAACCACCGCCGGCGGTAGTACCGTTCAACGCCGCAACGAAGCGCAGCCCATCGTGCCGGCTGGAATCTTCCATGCCGTTGCGCGTCTCGTTGGTGAACTTGCAGAAATTCACCTTCCAGGCGTGCGACGACGTAGCCCAGCATGTAGATATTTGCGCCGGCGCAAAACATGCGCTCCTTGGCGCTGGTCAGCACCACGCATGCGACTTCAGGATGCTCGAAGCGAATGCGCTGCAGCAGATCGTGCAGCTCGATGTCGACGCCCAGATCGTAGGAGTTCAGCTTCAGCTTGTAGCCGGGCTTCAGACGGGCAGTCCTCGTTTACGTCCATCGCGATGGTGGCGATGCGGCCGTCAACCGACAGCCGCCAATGGCGATACTCGCCACCAGGCAGCATCGAAAGTAATCATCTGCTGTGCTTCGAGCACTTCAGGCATAAGCTCTCCTCAATCTTGGGAAAGGGCAGGCGCTGGGTTGCAGCGAGCCCGGGCGCCCCAAGCGGCCAAAAATATCTAAAGTTATGAGATGCATTATAGTGCATTTCGAGTCCCATTACGGGAATTCGCGGGGTCAGAAAAAATGGAATTTTGGACTGGCTTTCGATCGAAAACCGGCAGTTTTCATTCATTTTCCCTCACTTTCGCCCCGACTTTTGGCGCCCCGGCTTGCCGCCCTCCCCATTCTGACCCTTCTTCCATGCGCTCTCGCCGGTGGTTTTCAATGGATTTCTGATGGCCGTTTTCGTGCCGGAAAGCTGGCTGCTGGGCGGCGCTCAGGACGGCCTGCAGTATCATCGCCGTCGCCGCTTCCAGCGTTTCTCTGCTGGTGTCTACCGACAAGTCGGCCTTGCTATACAGCGGCTCACGGACCGCCAAAATGCGCTGCAAGTCCGCCATCGACTCGCGATTATCAGCCATAGGGCGCATGTCCCCCTGGGCGATTACGCGCTGCATGTGATCTTCCGGCGTCGCGCGCAGCCATACGGTGTAGCACATGGTGAGCAGCCGCTCGAAGGTCGCCGGTTCCGACACCAGGCTGCCGCCAGTCGCCAGCACGAATCGCGGGAAGCGTTCGATTACGTCGTCGAGGCAGCGCCGCTCTAATCGCCGAAAGCCGCTCTGTCCATATAAATCGAAGATGGCGCTGAGCGAGACGCCGCTTTCCTGCTCGATCAATCGGTCGAGTTCGAGAAAGGGAACTTCCAGGCGCTCCGCCAGTAGGGCGCCGAGGGTTGATTTTCCTGCTCCCCGCAGTCCAATCAAAGCAATGCGGCCACGTCGCGCGGCAAGATCGATGCCGCCGAAATGTTCGACGAGCAGGTTGCGGGCTTGTGCCATGTCGTCCGGTGCCAAGCGCCGCAGGAATTCGGTAGTATGGACCAGATCAATCGGAGGCTCAGGCCCGTCGTAGATGAGTGCCTCCAAGGGAATGTCGAGCGCGCGCGCAATGTCGCGCAGCAGCAGGATTGAGACGTTGCCCTGACCGGTTTCAAGCTGGGCAAGGTAACGCTCGGATACTCCGGAGTCGCGGGCGAGGATTTTGCGGGTCATGCCGCGCCGGGCGCGAGCCTCGCGCACACGGTCCCCCAGCAGCTTCAGGAAGCCAGCGTCGGTCGTTTGCGGAATCATCGGCGTGGCAAGTTCGTGCGGCATTCTGCCATGGACTCAGCCACTCCAACCCGCCATTCCACGCGGAGACGGCATGGCAGCGGCACATGCATTATACTTCCGATTGGCAGTTAGTGATTCCCAAATTGGGATACTTGACGGGATAGGGCCTGACAATTTGCCGCTGAACATCACAATCCTGGTTGGCACCATGACCGGCACTGCCGAGATGGTGGCGCAAGAGGTGCAGACCGCGTTGGAGGCGGCTGGCCACCAGGCCGGCATCCAGATGATGGACGGCCTCGACGCCGGCGCGCTCTCCGGCAGCGGCCCCTACCTGCTCTGCACCTCCACCTACGGCCAGGGAGACGTTCCCGACAACGCGCAGGCACTGTTCAACAGTCTCGAAACTCAGCGACCCGACTTGTCGGGAGTGACTTACGGGGTGATTGCGCTCGGCGATCGCACTTATAAAGACACCTACTGCCAGGGCGGCCTGCGCTTCGACGCGCTGCTCACCCAGCTGGGCGCCAAACGCGCGGGCGACATCCTGATGCACGACGCCAGCTCCGGCACCCTGCCGGAAGAGGTGGCGGCGCAGTGGGTGGGGCCCTGGGTGGAGCAGCACATTCTCCCCTTACCTTTGTCATCCTGAACCAAGTGAAGAGCCTGCCCAGAGCTTGTCGAAGGGACTGTTTCCTGGGGTTGGCAACGATTCGCGTCCGGGTGCTCGCCGGCTCTGCTCGGGCGCTGCCGGTGCGAATGACAGAGTGTCGGGAGCGCGCTCGATGAAAACTCGGTTTCACAGCTGTCGCGAAGCGGCGAGACGGTTTACTATGGTGCCGTTCTCAAGGCCAAGAAGGAAATCCGCGGCAAGATTGCTCTCGCAAAGGTCAGAGCTCAGGAGAGCCAGATGAACCATAGTCGATCCCTCAGATATCTATGCGTCGCCGTCATTTTAACTATGGTCCTACCCAGCCTGCTGGTTGCCCAGGGTAAGCCGACCCGGGGAACGATTGATGTCCCATTCGACTTCTATATCTCGGGAGAGAAGTTGCCGGCGGGCCAGTACACAGTAGACCGAATCGCTCCTACCTATGGGACGTTGCGCAGCAAAGACGGCAAGGTACAACAGAGTTTGTACTTTATCCAGACCGCTGTGTCGGTCAAGAATCCTCCGTTGAAGGTCATCTTTGCGCTGCGCGACGGAAAGTACTACTTTGCCGAAATCTGGAGCTGGTACGGCAAGTCCCAGTTGAGTTCCTTCACCCCCAACGCCAGCGACCAGACAAAGGATGTTCCGCTCAAGGCTGCTGAATAAAGATGTGAACGGACTTGTCGGGTGCTCGGGCAAGCTTCAAAACAGTCGCGATCGGAGCTTTTTTGCAGCCTGTAAAAGCGGTGCCCTGGTATAAAGTTGCCCTCAGCTCTGGTCGGGATGCACAGATCAGAAGATGCTCTTGCCGTTCGCCATTCGCTCTTCGCCAGAAAGCAAACGAGGGGCTAAAAAGAGAAAGCGCAGAGCGAAAAGAAACTGCAGGTCCCTCGCTCCGCTCGGGATGACAACCAAGAAAGATGCGGATACGCGGGCCTGAAGGCCCGCACTACCTGGCTAATTGCAATTGCTAATTGCAGCCAAGAGCCACTAACGACTAATTACTAACCGCTAATTACTAACCACTCTTAGTCAATCGTCACCGGAATGCTGACGCTGTGGCTCAGGCTGCCGCTGACGCCTTGCACGGTGACGGTTCCACTGATGGGCGTGAAGTTATTGTTGTTGTTTTGTTCGAGTTCGAGCCGCCCCGCCGCAGGCGATCAGGCCTACCACCAATACCAGTCCCAGCAGAGCTGAGCGATATCTGGCGCAGCAAGCGACGTCGCTGTCCGGCTGCTGCCTTTCCAGGGAATGAAGCACACGGCGGCCAGTCCGAAGCTGAATTCGATTCCCAGGTGGCCGGGCAGGCGGAGGCGCATGCAGGGCCGCGCTGCTGGTGGCGACGATGGTCAGCGTGGAATTCTGCTCCCGCGACTAACGCTGGTGGGATTCAGCGAGCAGGTGGTCGCGCCCAGCGATGAAGATACCGTGCAGGTGAGGGCGACGCTGCCGGAGAATCCTCCTGTGGCAGTGATCGCAATGCTGGAGGTCGCCGAGGTGCCGTGGGTGATGGTCAGTGAGCTGGGACTGGCGGCCACCGAGAAGTCGCCGGTAGTCGCGCCGTTCCATGCAGACGTCAGAGCTCCCACGTCGATCGAGCCTAATCCGGTAGCCAGATCGTAGCCGGTTCCGGCGTTGTAGCCGAGCATCCCGCTGGCGCCGCAGTCCTTCGATCCTGACTGGCAGGGCACCATGTTGTTGCCGGTCGTGATGTCGTGGAAGACGGTGGGCGCGCTAGCGGCCAGCGAGTACAGCATGGAGTTCACGTTGCCCAGGCGTGCTCCGAGCTTCTGGTTCAGCAGAGCCACCACGCCGGCGAAGACCGGCGAGCCCACGGAGGTTCCACCGATCACGTCCAGGTCGCAGCCCGGGTCGGAGCTTGACGAGCAACTGCCTTGGCGAAATCCGTTGACGCAGCTTCCCTGGGAGCAGATGAGATATCCGTCGTGGTCGGGAGACGAACTGAGCGAAATGTCGGGCACATCGCGCTGTCCATCCGCGGGCACGCCGGTACCGGTTTGCCAGGTGGGCTTGGTGAAAAGCGTACTGACGCCGCCACCGCCGGCGGCGATAGTGGTGGAGGTGGTGTCGTTCCAGGTTGTCTCAGGAATGTATTCGAGGGCGGAGGGACTATTGTCGGTCGGGCTGCTGGAACCGTTCCAGTATGGGGGATCGGCAGCCGCGACACAGTCTTGACCGGAGGGATTACAAGTGACGGTTCCCGCACTGTCGCCGGTAAATTCACTTCCGCCCATGCCCGTGACATAAGGCGTTGCCGCCGGGACATCTACGGCGAGGCCCATGGTCGCCGGCGGCGTGCTTCCATCACAATCGGCGGCACCGTTGTCGCCCGAGGCGGCGGTGATGGTCTGACCTTGGGCGTTGGCCTGGGTGAGGATTTGCGTCAGAGTCACAATGTCGGTGGAGTCGAAGCTGGCCTCACAAGCTCCGTAGCTGATACTGATGACCGGCGCCAGGTTGTTGGTGACGATATAGGGCAACGAGGTGAACAGCGCGTTATCGGAGTAGACGAAGAATATCTCCGCATTCGGTGCAATGCCTCCGCTCCACTCCAGGTCGAGATTGGCCTCGTCAACGTCGCTCTTGCTGTAGGTCGGGCTGCCTGTCTTGACAAACTGAAGATTAATCGCCGGAAGACTATTGAGGGAACGGAAGGTGTCAATGTCGGCATGCGTGCCGTCGTCATTCTGGGTTAACGTGAGTCTGCCCGACGACTGCGATGGACTCGCCATCGCCCTTAATGGCCGAGTTATACAGGCTGTTGATGTTGTAGATGGTGCCGATGTCGCCGGGAATCAGGAAGTGGTTGCCGGAGATACTGGAGGTGAAATGTGCAATCAACATGGGGCGCGGGCGGAAATTATTCAGCGAGGTGATTCCGGCAACCGCGCCGGCAAAGGCGCTGGGTAATTGCGGGGAAGCGATATTGGCGTAGTGGGTTTCACCGTTGTATACCACCTGATGAATGGGCGTGCGAAAGGCCGCAGAAGCTTGTCCGGCGTTGCCGTCGAACGTAATCGAGTTGCGGCTGCGCGAAACGGTCACATTGCGGAAGCCGTGCAATTGCAGCCATGCCGTGACCTTAGCCAGGTCGCTCGCGTTCATTCCGAAACGGCTGCCGTACTGCTCCGGGGTCAGCCACTTGCGGTAATTGGGGGAACCGGGATCCTGCTGCTGGGCCAGAAGCTTGTCGAGGTCGGCCTGCTGAGCAGCCGTCGGCTTAAAGAAGATAGCCATGGGCTGCATGGGCATGTTGGGCGAAACACTGCCTTGATCGATGGCGTGTGCGACATGGGGATGCACGCCACCCGGCAGCAGCGCGACATCCGAGTCGCTAACCGCGCGAGTGATGCGCGGGCCTACGGTCGACTGCGCAAACGAGGACGAAATCAGAAGCAGCAGGAACAGACTTACCGCAGCACAGCAGAACAACCGGTTGCGATTCATACACACTCCGACCCAGGTACTGGCAATGCAAGCTTGGCGCGATCAGCGCAGAACAGAATAAGCCCTGGAGGCGCGAGTTCCAAACCAGGAAACAACCTTAGAAGACAGTTTATTGCCTTTGATTTCTAGTTAACCCAGCTTCTCTCCTTTTGTTTTGTCAGACGTGGCGCACTTGACTTCGTTATGGTTCGGGCGCAGAATCCCACGAACAAGTGGGGTAATCCCAGGTTTCTCCCGCAGGCCTCATCCTGGTGCGACAGCACACGTCGCGTTTCATCTTTGGAGGTCCACATGAGTACCGCTTCAACTCCTGCTCTCGACATGAACAAGCTCAATGAGTTCGTCGGGAAATTTGTCACCGACCTTGGCGCCGCGGTCCACGCCGGCATGGTCGTCATCGGCGAGAAGCTAGGTTTGTATAAAGCGCTTGCCAAAGGCCCGATGAGCTCGGCGGAACTCGCCGCCAAGACCCAGACCGACGAACGCTACCTGCGCGAATGGCTGGCCTCGCAGGCTGCGGGAGGCTACGTCACCTACGACGACCAGACCGACAAGTTCAGCCTCACCGCCGGAACAGGCGTTCACTCTCGCGCAGGAAGACAGTCCGGCGTATTTGCCGGGAGCATTCGAGCTGGCGCTTGGCTCGCTGAACGCCGTGCCACGCATTGCGGAGTCATTTCGCACCGGCGCTGGCATGGGATGGCACGAGCACGCGGAAGGCGTTTTTCACGGTTGCGAGAAATTCTTTCGTCCGGGATATGCGGCGAATCTGGTGGCCTCGTGGATTCCGGCATTGCAGGCGTGCAAGCGAAACTTGAGCGGGGTGCGAAGGTGGCCGACGTGGGTTGTGGCAAGGGCGCCTCAACCATCCTCATGGCTAAGGCGTTTCCCAAGTCGCGCTTTCATCGGGTTCGATTATCACGATAAGTCGATTGAGGCGGCCCGCGAAAGCGCCGAGCGTGAAGGCGTCGCCGACCGCGTGCAATTTGAGGTCGCCAAAGCCAAGGATTTCCCGGGCAAAGACTACGATTTCGTCGCCGTCTTCGACTGCCTGCACGACATGGGCGACCCGGTCGGCGCCGCGAACCACGTTCTGCAATCGCTCGGCAAAGATGGAACCTGGATGATTGTTGAGCCCTTCGCCAACGATGAACTGAAAGACAATCTGAATCCGGTAGGACGGGTCTACTACTCCTTGTCGACGCTGCTGTGTACGCCCTGCTCGCGATCGCAGGAAGTGGGACTGTGCCTGGGAGCGCAGGCCGGCGAGACGCGCATCCGCGAAGTAGTCACCGGCGGCCGGGTTCACGCGTTTCCGCCGCGCCACCGAGACGCCGTTCAACATCGTCTACGAAGCGCGGCCGTAGCTCGAACAGAACGCTCACCACGGAGCACGGAGAACACGGAGAAATCAGATCCTCCTTGCCCTCGTGCTCCGTCAGCCGTGCCTCTGTGGTGAATAGTGCCTCTCGTATAATTGGGGGTTCTACCTACTTCGCCAGCGCGCAAGCGAATCCAACGGCGAAAGTCCGGACTTATACCATGACGGAAATTGAACTGATTCTTGCCCGCGAAGTTCTGGATTCGCGCGGAAATCCTACTGTGGAAGCCGATGTCGTTCTGGAAAGCGGTGCGCGCGGGCGGGCGACCGTGCCCAGCGGCGCCTCGACCGGCGAACACGAAGCGGTGGAGCTGCGCGACGGCGACAAGAGCCGCTACCTGGGCAAGGGCGTGCTGAAGGCGGTCGAGAACATCGAAGAGGTGATTGCTCCCGAGCTGGAGGGCATGGATGCCAGCGATCAGCGCGAGCTGGACGCCACATGATCGCGCTCGACGGCACGCCGAACAAGAGGCAGGCTGGGCGCGAACGCGATTCTGGCGGTTTCGATGGCGGCGGCGCGCGCCTTGGCCGACCACCTGGGCATCGAGCTGTATCAGTATCTGGGCGGATTCAACGCCAGCCTGCTGCCCACGCCGATGATGAACATCCTGAACGGCGGCGCGCATGCCGACAACAACGTCGACTTCCAGGAATTCATGGTGATGCCGGTGGGCGCCAACGTCGTTCAGCGAGGCGCTGCGCTGGGGCGTCGAGACGTTTCACACGCTGAAGGGCGTGCTGAAGAAGAAGGGCTACAACACCGCGGTGGGCGATGAGGGCGGATTTGCGCCGTCGCTGAAGTCGAACGCCGAAGCCATCGAGGTGATTCTGGAAGCCATCACGCAGGCCGGATACAAGCCGGGCGAACAGATCGCCATCGCGCTCGATCCTGCGGCCAGCGAGTTCTACGACAGCGACAAGAAAAAGTACGTCTTCAAGAAGTCCGACAAGAGCGAGCACACAGCGAGGAGATGGTGAAGTTCTAGGCCGACTGGGTGCGGCAGTATCCCATCGTGTCGCTGGAAGACGGGCTGGCCGAGAACGACTGGGACGGCTGGAAGATGCTGACCGACGAGCTGGGCAGCAAGATCCAGCTGGTCGGCGACGACCTCTTCGTGACCAACATCGAGCTGCTGCAGCAGGGCATCGACGCCGGCGTGGCGAACTCGATTCTGATCAAGCTGAACCAGATCGGCACGGTCAGCGAGACCATCGACGCCATCAACCTGGCGCGCCGAGAACGGCTACACCGCCGTGATTTCGCACCGCTCGGGCGAGACGGAAGACACCTTCATCGCCGACCTGGCGGTGGCCACCGGCGCGGGCCAGATCAAGACCGGCTCGGCTTCGCGCACCGATCGCATCGCCAAGTACAACCAGTTGCTGCGCATCGAAGAAGAGCTCGGCCAGCGCTGCACGAGTTTCTGGGACTGAAGGCGTGAACTACGGCGATCAGCTTACGACTATGGCGGCGCGAGCAGTGTGCTGCACCGTTTGACCGCAATTTTCTGGCGAAGGATCGTGAATGCTCAGCACCAAACCTCTCGTTCTGATCATTCTCGATGGCTGGGGTTATGCTCCGCCGGCGGCCGCCAATGCCATCTCGCTGGCGCGCAAGCCCAACTACGACAAGCTGCTCGCCGAGTTTCCCAACACGCTGATCCATACCAGCGGACGCTATGTTGGTCTGCCCGACCGGGCAGATGGGCAACAGCGAAGTCGGTCACCTGAACATCGGCGCCGGGCGCGTCGTTTACATGGACATCACCAAGATCGATCTCACTGATCGAGAACGGTGAGTTCTTTGACGAACCCGGTGCTGCTCGAGGCCATGGAAAGGCGCGCATTGGCGAGCGCCGACTGCATCTGTTCGGCCTGCTGTCGGATGGCGGTGTGCATTCGCATCAGAATCATCTTTATGCGTTGCTGCGCATGGCCAAGCAGAACGGCGTGGAGCGCGTCTTTGTCCACGCTTCATGGATGGCCGCGACACGCTGCCGACCAACGGCGCGGGCTATATCGAGCAGCTTGCAGCAAAAGATGCGCGAGTATGGCGTCGGCAAGATTGCCAGCGTGAGCGGGCGCTACTATGCCATGGATCGCGACCGGCGATGGGAACGCGAGAAGAAGGCCTTCGACGCGATGGTCGACGGCATCGCCGAGGGTGGGCGATTTCACCGACGCGGCGCAGGGCGTGAAGCGAGTCGTACAACCGAGGACGTGACGGACGAGTTCATCATTCCGTTTGTTGTGGTCGACGAGCGCGGCGAGCCGCTGGGCACGATCCGCGACGGCGATGTTTGCCTCAACTTCAACTTCCGCGCCGACCGTGCTCGGCAGATCACGCGCTGCCTGGCGCGTAACAGCCACTTCACTCCGCAGGACGGCCGCGAACTGGAAGGCGCAGAGGATCTGGACCGGGAGATCCCGCGGACCGCGTGCCCAAAGACCTGACGTACGTCTGCATGACGCAGTACGACAAGCACTTCACCTTGCCGGTGGTGTCTCCTCCGGAGTCGCTGGGCAACATCCTGGCCAACGTGATGGCCGATCGCAACCTGCGCAACCTGCGCGTGGCCGAGACGGAGAAGTACGCGCACGTGACTTACTTCTTTAATGGCGGAGTCGAGAAGCCATTTCCCGGCGAAGACCGCGTGCTGGTGCCGTCGCCGAAGGTCGCGACTTACGATCTGAAGCCGGAGATGTCAGCTCAGGGCATCGCCGACGCGGTGGTCAAGGCGATTGAGGAGAAGACCTTCGACGTGATGGTGGTGAACTTCGCCAACGCCGATATGGTGGGACACTCGGGCAAGATCCCGCCGACCATAGAAGCCGTGCGAAACCGTCGATGCCTGTCTGGGCAGAAATCAATGCGGCATTAAAGCGAGCGCGGCGGCGCGATGATCGTTACCGCCGACCACGGCAATGCCGAACAGATGATCGACCCCGCGACCGGCGGTCCGCAGACAGCGCACACTACCAATCCGGTGCCGTTCATCGTCGTGGCAGAGCATGCGGTGCCTCCGGCCGGTTTCAAAGGCGATGGGCGCCGGTTCACGCTGAAACCCGACGGAGCTTTGCAGGATATAGCTCCAACCATGTTGGGAATGTTGGGCATCGCGCAGCCAAAGGAAATGACCGGACACGATCTGCGCGTGATGGCGGAAGAGGCGAGGCTGTAGCTCGCTCCCCATTAACCGCCTCGTCGCGCTTGGAAGCTATACTCGTGGCAGTCATGTCTTCGCGATTCGTATACGGTTTGTTGGCGCTCGTGTTGAGCACCGGCACATGCCTGGCGCAGCAGAATCAACCGGCTGCTCAGGCGACTCCCGACACGCCCAGCTCGGTTAAGGGCGATGGCAAGGGCACGGCGAGCTCTCCTTTTGACACAAAAGGCGGGGCCCCGGCTTCCAGTTCTACTGCCCCGAGTGCCGCGGCCACGCCTTCACCGGCAGCCAATGCGTCGTCGTCCCAGGCGGCAAAAAGCGATGCGAACACGCCCATGAGCTCGGCGGCGACGATTATTCCGGCAGCGGCCGAACGACACTACCATCAGGGTATCCTCGACGAAAAAGACAAGCTGCCTGATGAAGCCATTGCGGAGTATCGCGACGCCATCAAGGAATATCCGGCGTACGTTGCGGCCCATTATCGTCTCGGCGACCTTTTGCTCGACAAAGGCGGCTACGGCGAAGCCATCTCGCAATTCAAAGAAGCGCTGCGCTATAAGCCGAACGACGCCGAATTGCACAACAATCTGGGATACGCCTACAAGAAAATGGGAGACACCAAAGCCGCGGAGGCAGAGTATCGGGAAGCGGTTCGGCTGAATCCGAGGATGGCATCGGCCTACAGCAATCTGGGAAACCTGCTGTACGCCCGGCGTGACTACAACGGTGCGATCACGGAATATCAGGGAGCGTTGAAACTCCAGCCCAACAACGCTGACATTCTGATGAATCTGGGGACGGTTCTGGACGTCACCGGCCGAACCGACGAAGCGATCGCCAATTACACCCAAGCCATCAAGCTGCAGCCGGGCAACGCCAACGCCCACTATAACCTCGGCATCGCCTACAAGAATAAGCACGATCTCACCAATGCCGTAGCGCAGTTGAAAGAGGCGGCGCGGCTGGCTCCGACCTGGCCGACCCCGCACCTGGTGTTGTTGCAGATCTTCAAGACCTCCGATCCCAAGTCGGCGCTGGATGAGTGCATGATCGCCGATGGCATGACGCACGACGCCAAGTTGCACGATGACTGTCTGGAGTTGCAGAAGAAGGTGCAATGAGCGATCCCGACAGCTTGCTCGATGCATATTCGCAGGTTGTTGTGGCAGCGATCTAGCGCGTCGGTCCCTGGCGAGTCGCAAAGAGCGATGAGCGAGCAGCGTTGCTACTTACACGCCGCTACACCACCTTCAATCGCGGTGCCTTCTTCGTAGTCGTTCCAGGTCTCGATCATCAGGAAGGGAAGCGGCCGCTGCTCGTTGTAATAGCGGCGGAACAAGCGCAGGGTATCGTCGAAGGTCTTGCCGCAGCGCGGATTCATGTGCCGATTCTGGCTCCAGCTGGCGCGTGAATCGTTGAAGCCCGGCCACGCCGCGCCGACAGCAATCTTGTTGGGATACTGCGCGATCATCGTCTGGTAGAAGTTGTCCAGATAATCCTCGCCCCAATTGCTGCCGTTTGCGCTCCAGCCCGCTTTGCCCGGATTCACCCAGGCGTAAAAGCCGTCGAAGTCATTGGCGAATTTTGGGTTGACGTCCTTAAAGATGAGCAGCGGCGGGTCTTCCCATGAGTTTACGGTCTGGCGCACGCGGCCCCAGTCGGTGTGTCCGTCTTTGGGGAAGATGAAGATCATCGGCTTGCCGTTATACGTCAGGTAGGCGCTGCGATTAATCACGGCATGGGGGCCGATGTAGCGATCGTACGCGTACTGCAAATCGGCGATCACCGCGTCGGTGCTGCTCGCCGGATTGCTGTCATCCTCGTCATACATCAAGGCGACTTTGAAGTCCTTGTCGGCCGCTGCCTGCTGCATGAGGGTGTACGCCTTGTCTTCAAAGTCATGGCGCTGGCCATACCAGTTCACGACAAAAGCGGCGATGCCGAGCTGTTTGGCGTGATCGATCTGCTGCTCGATCTTTACCCGGTCAACCGATGAGTAGCCGACATCGATGTGGCTACGCTGGCCGAACCACGGTTGATAGTCGGCGAGCAGCATGGGATCCTGATTGCCGCCGACAAAGTGATTCATGTCAAGCGGTTGGTGCACGGGTTGGTGACTGCACCCGACGGCTGCAATAAGCGTGAGCGCGGCGAGCGCGAGGATCAGTTCGCGCGTCCTACGATGGCGATCAAAAGAGCCTTGCATATGTGAAAAGTGAACCAACGTGGTTGGATGACGTTTCGGGCGGCAGCGTTGGTCAGAGCTGGATTTACCTTTCACGCCCCGGGTGACGGCCTCATTTGGCGCGCTTGCGCTTCGGCCATTACACTTCTATATGTGAGGATTGCACTCGGGCAGATCAACACCACCATCGCAGATTTCGCCGGAAACTCCGCAAAAATCATCGATTATGCGCAGCGCGCTCGCAGCGCCGGTGCCGAGCTGGTGATGTTTCCTGAGCTCTCGATCTGCGGCTACCCTCCGCGCGACCTGGTGGAGCGTCCCTGGTTTGTCGAACACAATCGCCAGACGGCCGAAGCGATCGCCCGCAAGACCGAAGGGGTCGCCGTCATCGTGGGGCTGGTGACGCCGACCAGGAATGGCACCGGCAAACACGTCCACAACTCGGCGGCCCTGCTGCGCGACGGCAAGATTGCTTTTATCCAGTCGAAGCGCCTGCTGCCTACCTACGACGTCTTCGATGAGATGCGCAACTTCGCGCCCGCTGACTCGCAGCATCTCTTACAACTCGGCGGCGAGCAGGTCGCACTCACCGTCTGCGAAGACGCCTGGAACGACAAGAACTTCTGGGACCGTCGTCTTTATGGCGTCGATCCGGTCGAAGACCAGATGCGCGCCGGCGGCAAGGTCCTGCTGAACATCTCGGCTTCACCTTTTTATCTATGCAAGCGGGAGCTGCGCCGCGACATGCTGGCGGCCATTGCGCGCCAGTACAACGTACCGGTGGCCTTGGTAAATCAGGTCGGAGGCAACGACAGCCTGGTGTTTGATGGCTCCAGCCTGGTGCTGGGGCCCGACGGCAGCGTGATTGCGCAAGCTAAATCGTTCGAAGAGGATCTCATCTTCTTCGATTCCGACACGCTCGCAGGCGACATGCACGAGCGCGATGACAGTGAAGAAGGCAGCGCCTATGCAGCGCTGGTGCTGGGCACGCGCGATTACGTGCGCAAATGTGGATTCAAGCAGGTCGTGCTCGGACTCAGCGGCGGCATTGATTCGGCGCTCACCGCCTGCATCGCCGTGGACGCCCTCGGTGCAGAGAACGTCATGGGCGTCGCCATGCCGGGTCCATACTCGTCGCCGGGCAGCATTGATGATGCGCTGGCGCTGGCGAAAAATCTCGGTATCCAGTGCGAGCTCATCCGCATTGACGACATCTTTCGCTCTTACACTACCGGACTGGCGCCGGCATTTGGGAACCGCAAGCCCGGCGTTGCGGAAGAAAATATTCAGGCGCGCATTCGCGGCTCGCTGGTAATGGCGTTGTCGAACAAACTGGGTTCCATGGTGCTTACCACCGGCAACAAATCGGAGCTGGGGGTCGGCTACTGCACGCTCTACGGTGACATGTGCGGAGGTCTGGCGGTAATCTCCGATGTGCCCAAGACGCTGGTCTACCGGCTATCGCACTATGTCAATCGCAAGGGCGAGCGCATCCCGAAATCGACCATCGAGAAGCCGCCGTCGGCGGAGTTGCGGCCGGACCAGAAAGATAGCGACTCGCTTCCGCCATACGAGATGCTGGATACCGTGCTGGTCGATTACGTAGAGAACAACCAGTCGCCGCAGCAGATTGCCGACCAGCATGGTTACGACCTCGAGCTGGTGCGCGGCATCGCCCGCATGGTCGACCGTAGCGAATACAAACGTCAGCAGGCTGCGCCGGGATTGAAGATTTCGGAGAAAGCGTTCGGTTTTGGCCGGCGCTATCCTATCGCAGCGAAGACCGATCTGTAGTTACAACCACAAAGTTGGAAAGGCAGCAATGAAATTTCTATCGCGCGTGTTCCTCATCGCTGGGCTGGTGTTCTGCAGCTTCCACCTTCTTGCCCAGACCCACACCGCTACCCCAGCCGCGTCCTCCAGCGCTAAGCTTCCCACTGAAGACACGGTGAACGAGTTTCTCAAGCACATGTTCGGCTGGAACCAGAACCTGGCCTGGCATGTCGTCAGCATCAAGCCCTCGGAGGCGCCGACCATCGCGGAAGTGACGGTGGTCTTCAACACCCCGGAAGGGCAGGCGGTACAGCGAATTTATGTCACGCCCGATGAGCATTACGCGTTTTCGGGAGACCTGGTGCCGTTCGGATCTGATCCTTTCGCCGCAGGCGCGGGTCGGAGTTGAAGAACGTCAACGGCCCCGAGCACGGGCCGAAAGATGCTGTCGTCACCATTGTCGAATTCGGCGACCTGGAATGCCCGGCATGCAAGAAGGCGCAGGAGAACCTGAACAAGCTGATGAGTGAAGAGCCCAAAGCCAAGCTCATCTTCCAGAATTTTCCGCTGGAGCAGATCCATCCCTGGGCGATGCGGGGCGCAAAGTATCTTGATTGCCTGGGACGGGAGAACAACGATGTGGTGTGGAAGTTCATAGCCACCACCTACGAACACCAAAGCGACGTTAACGAGCAGAATGCGGACGAGAAGCTGAAGGAGTTCGTGAAGGAGGCAGGCGGCGATCCTGCGGCGGCGAGCGCCTGCGCGGCCAAGCCGGAAACCGAAAAGCGCGTGCGCGACTCGATCGCCCTGGGAGAGAAGCTCAATGTCAACAGCACGCCCACCTTCTTCATCAACGGACGCAAGGTCTCGGGCTTCGTCAATACGCCATATGAGACGGTGAAGGCAATGGTGGATTACGACCTGAAGTAGTTGCCAGTGGTCAGTTGTCAGTTGTCAGAAAGAGGTTGGGAAAGCGCCTGCGAGAAGATAACCAGTCAGCCATGGGATCGTCGGATCTAATGGAGAGACGAAAGTGGTTTGCGTGCCCCGACCTTTCAGCTTTTTCCTGACAACCGGCAACTGACAAGCGACCACCGACCACTTCTTCAATGCCCCACGGGCAGCGCAATGGCTATCGACTCGTGCGTTGGCAGCCGCAGGATATGCGGGGTAATCACGATCAGCAGGTCGGCGTTATTCACGTTTTTATCGTGCTCTGAGGCGGTGAAGGTGAGTCCGGGAACGCGGCTGAGGAAGGGCCAGCCATTCACGCTTCGCGAATCTTCTTCATCGATAATACCCGCCACCACGCTCGACTCGCCGCTCATTGCCGTAATCGTGCCGTTGTATTCGCGGTTGTTGATGATAGGTATGCCGTTATTGGTGCTCGCACCCAGCGAGCGGAGTTGCACCTCCAGTTTTAGGGTCACTGACAAGTCAGGATGGATGGTCGGAGTGGCCTTCAGCTTCAGCCCAATATCTTCATAATTCACCGAGGGCACCGGCGCGATGTAGCTGCCATTGCCAATGACGCTGGCAATGGCCGAGGTGTTGTAGATGGGAGCGAAAGTCGCATTCACGATGGGATAGCGCTCACCCAGCAGCAGGGTCGCCGCATTGTTCTGTGACGCGCGGACCTGCGCGTTCTCCAGGTTCTGCACCGACGATTGGTTCAGGTTGAAGGTGAACCCCACCGGCGGAGTACCGTTCAAGCCGAACAGCGTCTGGCCGCCGCCAAAGGTGGCAAATGGCTGCATTTGCAGCAGAGAATTGGCGGTCGTGTTCTGCGCCACTTGCCCGAGCAGGGCCTGAATCGCGGTGGAATTCGCCTGATTGATGCCACCCGAAGCAATCAGCTGGTTGATAAGGTTCTGCGCGCCCAATCCCAGGCCGGCGATCAGTGCCGGACTGATGTTGAACATCGTGAACTGGGTGGGCAGGTTGGTGCCGAGTTGCCGCAGCAGGCTCTGGCTGATCTGGTAGACCCTGACGTCCAGCAATACCTCGGGACTGCCCTGCACGATGTTCTCTATCAACTGCGTGGCAGCTTCGACCAACGGCTGCGGGGCTCGAATCACGATGCTGTTTTCAGCGGGATCCTGCGTAATGAACCGCAGCTCGAGCACCACGCGCAGCAGGTTTACCAGGTCCGCGAGCTCCTGCGGCGTCGTCAGATCGGTCAGATAGTAGGTGCGGATCGTCATCCGCTCGAAGGTGGTCCGGTTGGCCGCAGTATCCGCGATTACCAGAATTTGCCGCGGCGCGAGCGCCACCCAGAATGTTTTGGTAACCCTGGTGGCCGCCTCCATGGCGGTGGCGAAGTTCACATCGTCGATGTCGAAGCGGGTGCGCGTGGTTTTGACCGAGTCGTCGAATTCCACGCTTATGCCGTAGGCCTTGCCAACTTCAGTCATCAAAGAGTGGGCGTCGCCGCGGAAACGAAAGTCGTGATGCGAGGGATTCGGTTGTAACAGGATTTCGTCGGAGCTGTCGGTCAGCCGCAAGGCAGCGCTGCTCGGCTTACTGCGCCAGACCGAATCTTGCAGCCGCTGCTTGGCAAATTCATTCTGCGGATCGAACTCGAGCGCCCGGCGAAACTCGGCCATGGCGACCACTTCTTTTTGTTCGCTGAGCGCCTTATTGCCGCGATTGATGGCGTCCATGGCCAGATCTTCGCGGGTGATCTCGCGCGCCGTCACGTAGTCTACGCTGTGCGGATCGAGCTTGGCGGCCTCTTCGAACTTGTCGTAGGCCTGCTGCAACTCGCCGGATTTTTTCAGCTTCACGCCCGACTCGAAGGCGCGCTTGGCGTCGGCGAGTTCTTTGGGCGACTCAGGATTCAGAACGACGGTGCCGGCGGCCTTGGCTTCCGGGGCCGGGGTAGCGGCAGGTTGCACCTGTGCCGCGGGCGAAGGTTGTGAAGGCGTGCTTTCGGGCTGCTGCGCCGGCAGGTAAGCCGCGAAGGAACAGAAGATCAGAAGCCCGGTGCAAATGCGCGTCACTAGACAATATTGTAAGGGAAGCAACGGACTGTATCACTACTCAATTACAGATGACACAAAGAACGCAATTGCACCTACAAGTGACTGTCTGCCCTCGCTCCCTCAGGGCAACTGGCTCACCAATTCTTGCGCACGACGCTAAACGGTGGCGTAAAAATGCCCAGATTGATTGCTGCATTCATCGGAACCGCAGTTCCGCTATACGCGCTGAGGTAGCACTGGCCATTGTCCGCTATTCCTGAATTGAGTGTCACCTGCTCCGGCGGCCCGGACTCTACGTAGACGTAGTTGTCCTTTGCTGAAGTCTCAGTCAGGGGAAATGGGCTCGTGTCCGGCGGATAAAGGTAAGCCTGCCCTGTGCAATCGGAGGAAGTGAAGGACAACAGATCGCCGGGTGTAAATCCATTCCTTTGCACAGTCACGGTAAGCCACTTCCCTCCTTTGTAAGGTAATTCCACGGTGGTTTGCCCATACAGATCGCCGCCCGGCCAGACACCTACCACCGGCCCGAGTATCTTGCCCTTGCTGTCGATCACCACGAACGCTACGCCGACTTGCGCGTACGCCAGCATCCCAGCTGTGGTCAGGAAAGCGAGGATGAACCCCAGAGATGCGAGAACCCGAGCCCTATCTTTCGTCAGCATCGCTATGTCCTCCTTCTAAAGCTCCAACCTGACTCGGCGTTTGTCGTTCTCGACACGGCTTCGCCAGGCCCGCCCATTGGCTGGGATTTCTATAGCTGACTGTCCCGAGGTCAGCCACTATAGCACCCGGTTGCCTGCGTCGCTTTATTCTTTTGGAGATTTCGGTGCTCTTTAGGAGATCAGCAGCTCTCTCATGGTTTCGACACAGACTTGAGGAGCGTTAGCCTCGAGCTCGGCGTAGGAATATATGCCTGTAGCCACCGCGATGATCGGCAATCCAAGCAGGTTAGCCGCACGAATGTCTGCCGGAGTGTCGCCGATGAAACAAACAGTCGTATCTGGCCCGCGAAGGTTGCGGCCCTGCTCGACGCCGTAGCGAAAAATGTCTTCACGCTTCTCGCGCGCGTCGCTGAACGAGCCGAAGTCGAAATACTTGCGGATGTCGGCCCGCTCCAGCTTAATCCAGCCAATCCGCTCCAGATTTCCCGTAACTATACCCAGCAGCTTGCCGTCGTTATGGAGTGCGCGCAGCAGTTCGGCGACTGACGGGCAAAGCTCAGGGCGCATGCGATCGGCGTTGCGCTCAACCTCGGCGCGCATCATCTCCAAGGCTTGGGGCAGCCGGACTTCGAACTCGTCGTCACGCAGCCAACCGTGATGCTTTAACGCAGCCCGCAAGATGCCGATGTCGGTGTTGCCGTGTACGGGGACATTGTCGATGCGGCCCTCGCATCCATAGACCTCGCGGAGCGCGGTGTGGAATGAGTTGTAGTGCACGCCATCATGCGTGTTGAGCAACGTTCCATCGATGTCGAACAGATACGCGTCGCAGGCGCGCCAGTTGAAGGGAGACGAGGGCATCATGAAGGTTCTTTATGGGCAGCCAATTTCAGATGCGGTAGGTCCGGTAGTGCGGTGCCTTGAGGCCCGCGTCAAGGGCGATTTTCGCGATGCGGGCTGCGGTGGTCATTCTGCAAATGACCGCCGCAACCCGTATCCAAAGCGGCCCAGCGAACGCCGGCCTGAAGGCTGACTCTGCCCGGGCGCTCGCAATTCCTGCCAGACGCAAAATCGAGGCTCGACTACTGTCCTTTGATGGAGAGCAGTTCGACGTCGAAGATCAGCGTCGAATCCGGGCCGATTACGCCACCGGCGCCCTGCGCCCCATAGGCCAGGTTGGAAGGGATATAAAGCTGCCACTTGGAGCCGACCGGCATCAACTGCAGGGCTTCCGTCCATCCCTTGATGACCTGCCCGACGCCGAGCGTCGCAGCTTCACCGTGCTTCGCAGAGCTGTCGAACTCAGTGCCGTCGAGGAGGGTTCCACGGTAGTTGACGGTTACCGTATCGCTGGCTTTGGGCTTGGGCCCGGTACCCTCTTTCAGAATCTTGTATTGCAGACCGTCGGGCAAGGTGACCACACCTTCCTTGGTTTTGTTGGCTGCCAGAAACGCATCGCCTGCCTTCTTGTTGACCTCGCCGGCCTGCTGCTGCTCCGCCTGCCGGTGCGCGATGGCCTCGGTGCGCAGCGTGTTCATTGCCGCCTGCATGTCGGCTTCGCTGATCTTGCTGGTGGCGCCGGTCATGGAGTCTTTCAGACCCTGCGCCACGATGTTCGGGTCAACGTCCAACTGGTCGTGTTTCAGAGAGTTTCCGATATTTTGGCCAATGGCATAGCTGGCCTTCTGTTTGTCGGTGGTATAGGGAGATCCCGCCGCCGAGCCGCTGGTAGTGGCTGATCCGGTTTGCGCGGCAGGCTTCGCGGACTTGGCAGGTGCGGTAGAGGTTTGCTGCGCCATCGCCGCCGCAGAAAACAGCAGAGCGAGGCTCAGAAAGAAGCGTATCGACAGGAATTTTGGCATAGCCTTGATTGTCGCATAACAGCGTCAGTAACCGGGTTTTCATGAGGAGTTAGAAAAGTCTTAGAAGCCGCCGGCGCACGGCAGCGAAGATTCAGTAGCTTGCGGATTTTGCCCATGCAAGGCGTGGCCACCCACTTGCAATCATCCAGTCACTGTGATGGCGGAAAAAGCTCGATCTGCGGATTTACTCGCGAGATCAGAGCGCGCCGCCGGAGGTGATTTATGTCGATCACGAGTATCGCAAGCAGCACCCTTTTACATTACAGCGGGCAAACCATGCAGAGCAACCGCCAGAAGTTTCAGCAGAGCATGGAACAGCTCGGGCAGGATCTTCAGTCAGGAAACATGTCGGCGGCGCAGTCGGACTTTGCCACATTGCAACAGATGGCCCCGCAGATTGGTTCCACCACATCGAGCCAAAGCAACAACTCCCTGACGCAGGAATTTAACCAGCTGGGTACCGACCTGCAATCAGGCAACACCACCGCCGCACAGCAGGATTACACGCAGATTCAGCAGCAGGTTTCAGCCACGGCTTCCGGGTCGGTGCACCACCATCATCATCACGGTGGCGGCGGCGGTGGCGGCAACGACTTGAGCCAGATGCTGCAACAGTTGGGGCAGCAGTTGCAAGCCGGTAATCTCAGCGGAGCGCAGCAGGCCTACACCACTTTGCAGCAGCAGCTGCAAACCTTGGGGCAGACCGATGCCACCACATCGTCAACCTCCGGTAATGTCGCAGTAAGCGCTTAAAGGCGGTTGGTCCCGGTGCGGGCGATCAGTCGCATCCCAAGGTGACGACCAGCACCCGCGCCGGACCTCCGGACTCGCAGCGCAGCAAACCGGTTGAGCCGGTGGGCAGATATTCCAGTTGGCGAAGGCGTTCCAGCTTGCGCGTACCATGCTCCGGGCTGATGAATTCCACCGTGTCTTCGTAGGGCGTAGCCAGAACGGCAGCGCCGGTAATCTGTGCCTGTGACCCGGAATTAAGCTCGATCAACTGCGCGCAGATGACGTCGCCGGAGTAGAGGGTTGTGCTACGTACGCCGGCAACATGGCCGGAGGCTGGTCCGGGACGGCGCAGCTTACCAGCCGCGGGCAGCAGCTCGAAAATCATGGCCCGGAACGGCGTGCTGCTCACGTTCTCCACCACGTGCTCCAGCCCGGCGGGATGCAGGTCGCAATAGTCAGGGGCGAATTGTTGCTTCTCCGCCTGGCCACCACGCGGCGTGCTGATGATGTCGGCGTCACCCGCGACGTACATCAGGTAAGGCCAGGGGTGCAAATGGCACAGCGTGTATTGACCGGGCTCAATCTGCACCGCGTAGGCCCGTACCCACTCGTTGTCGATCTCCAGATGATGATGCGGCTCGTCGGCGATGGAGATTACGCTTTCACAGGAGTGCGGCTGGATTGAGGTCATGCTTCCTTCGAAGGCAATTTCGCCGATAACGATGCCGAAAGCATATCAACATTTACAAATTGTTGCGGAGCAGGCGAGTTCCGAAGCTGCAGGTGCCTAACTGGTTCTTGGGATGGAATGGGTGGGTTTGGGGGAAATGAGTGCGACCATCGCGACTGCGCCCGCGGAGTGTTAAACTATTGAAGTTCCCAACACCCCCCGGTTGCGAAGCGGCCGGTTACCTCCTTGAATCGGGACGTGGCTCAGCCTGGTAGAGCACTCGCTTGGGGTGCGAGGGGTCGGCAGTTCAAATCTGCCCGTCCCGACCAATTTTTTCCTATAGCTACCGCTATTCTTCGTTTCACGAAACCTCCGACCCTCGCATTCAAGGCGAGTCCAGGGTCGCATTCACCCCCAGACGAAGTTATGCCTGTTTGGGATCATTTCGTCCCCCTCCCGCGTCGCTCTGGGACGGGTGCACTCCCCAAAGTCTCCGACTGCTTCTTAAAGTGGAAGCCCTAGGCAATTTGAAGGACTTGCCTCGTGCCACGACCGCGGGCGACCAGACACAGGTGAGTGTTGCTCCCGACGGCTCGCCGGTATTCACCCGCGACATCGGCACAGAGGAGATCTGCGCGCTCGCGGTAAAGTGGCCGTAAGCCGCTCCCGTTAGTTCGTCGAAGAGGCCGCGGCGCCGGAGGCCCTCGACTCCGCCCGATATTGTTGGTCCTACGATTAACCTAGTTTGATCCAGTTAAGCAAACCGTGGAGCTAAGTATTTCGTCGGCAGGCGACATTTCATAGGAGAAGCGGGTTATTGGTAGGCACAGGCGGGCGGCGATCACACGAGCGGGTTGTGGCCCTCTCACTCATGGCTTTGGGGTGCATTTCCTTTAAGGCGGTACACCATCGCCGTCTTGGTCACGCCCAGCATCAGCCAGTCTTGCACGTCCTGCTGCAGCGAGATGAAAAACTGCTCGTACACCTTCTTCGGTTTCTGAGCGACGTCCTCTTGCCTTGAGAACTTGGCCTGGTAGGCAAACTCTCCCACCAGTGGCATGTGTTCGCCGCGTGTCCGCCACAGCGCCACATTGCAGTGGGCCACGATCCCTTTACTGAAGTCCAACTCTCCGAGTTCCAGCAGCACTTCCTCAACAATCCCCTCGTTCACCAGACCGACCTTCTCATCGTCTGATTTCTTCAGACTGGCGAGCACCGGAAACACACGGGCCAGGGTCCCCATCGACTTCTTGTCCGCATCGTGCATCTGGCTCAGACCAAAGACGCAGTTGTGTGAGTACAGGACACGGTATCCGCCGATTTCATCCTTCAGGGGTAGGAACTCAGCCTTGAACTTAATGCGATAGGCTCCTGCGATGTTGGGCCGCACGTCCATGCACGCGGACTGCTGTTGGTCTGGATGGCGGAACTTGAAAACCATTTCCGGATCGCCTACCGGGAAGCCGTCAACGTACGAAACGCGTCGCCGCAGGATGAAGGCATTGTTATAGAGGCGGAAGTCTGGAGTGTCGAAGAAGGTGATCTCCCTGATCTCCGGCCTTCGCCCAGCCTTGGGATCGCTGACAAACCCAACCGCGACCTTCTTCGCTGTGCGTTGCACGAGTTTCCCGAAGTCGCGGAAGCTCTCCACCGAAACAAAGCGGTCAGGCTTCAGGATGAGCTTGGCCTCAAGGTACTGGACAACATCCTGGGGATGGCCGTCACTGCAGGGGGCAAGGGCCGCAGCAGAGCCGTTACCGGGCCCTTGGCCTTTCTTGTCCTTTTCGTCCGTCTTTGACACTGGCTTCCTCCAATCGTGGGTGTCTTGGGGCTGGCTGTGAACCTCATCTTTGCCGCGGCACTCTGGCGCTTGGTGGAAGTCACGCGCCGTCACTGCAGCGTCAACGTAACCCTGTCGCCTCCCGCGGTTCCGTGCTTTGTGCCCGGGATCTGCTCCAGCATTGTCCAGCGCTGCATCACGTTCGCGCTACCGTCAAGGAGTTGCAATACCATTGCCGGGCGAAATAGTCGCTCCTTCCCGATTTGTCCCCAAGCTTTTGATTCTGACAACCGGTGGTCGCGGCACCTGTTCTCGTCACATTCCACAGGCACTTTCTCATCGATCACGATTTACGGAACCCGCCGCTTCGCCCGCGCTGCGGCTCGATGATGCCTGACGGGCTTCGATCGGGTCCGAAGTCACCGGCTGGCTTATGGCAGTAATTGCCGATGATGCCCATTGGAACCGTCCGTTGCTATCCGTCACTTCCTCTGCGATTTTCGTGAACAACCGATCTTGCATGGCAGTCCGCTTGGTGTAGTCCACAACATAGCTGACGGTGAATTCGAGCGACCCGGATTTTACGGCTAGGGCGACGGTAGGTTCTAACGGAGGATTTTCGCTGTGATAATTTTCGCTCATAGTTTTCCAGGAGGACTGTGCCTCCAACAGGTACTCACCAATCGCTTCTTTGGCTACCCTCAAAAGCATCGCCCTGGCAAATTGGGAGTCGCTGGTGCCTGTAAGCACAACTTTAATCTCGTCCCAGATAAACCGGAATCCCTGCGAGTAGTTGAAGACAGACCCTTTCAAGACAGTGCTGTTGGGGATGCGAGCGATCCGGCCGTTGTGTAAGTCCTTGCTGACCCAGTTCCCCGTTTCCATCAACGTTGTTCGCAGGAGTCCGATGTCGATCACGTCACCGCGAATATCGCCGATCTGAACTCTGTCGCCCACGGTATACAGTTTTGAAAAACCGATCGAGAAAGCACCTGCGATGCTGGCCAGCACGTCCTGGAGGGCCACTGCCACACCCGCGCCAGCGACACCCAAAGCAAAGCTGAGCCGACCCAAGCGATCTTCAAATAGGATGGCGAGGAAAAGTAGAATCGCAAGGTATCCGCAAAAGACCACGAACTTGCGGACCCTGTAACGCGCGTCGGCCCGGCCAAAGCGCCTGGGCAGCGTTTGTTCGAGCACCCGAAACGTGGCGTGGATGAACAGGATTCCAACAACTGCCGCAACGCACTTGCCGACGAGTGAAAGTGAAACAGCCTCTTTTATGAAATCATTCATCCAGCCGCCGTCATACGCAGTCCGCCGCTCCGGGGCGAAGTGAGACTATCGGATCCTGTAAAGCGTTCGAACGACTGCGAGTTGTGATTTGTGGTCGCCTGCCTCATTCCGGACGCTTGTTGCTGCCGGGAGGGTGGCGATCTATTTCTTCACGTGGACGGGAGGGTGCACTTCGACGCGAGGCCCTGGCCGTGGGACCCACGGATGTGCGTACGGTTGACGGTAGTAGCCGCGATTCACCCAAATGCGACTCCACGGGGTGCGATCGAAATAGATGGTGTGCGCGCCCCACAAAAAATACGGATGCACCCATCCAAACGGGAAAAATCCCGCAGTGATGACCACCGGCGGCCCCCACCGGATCGCTCCGCCAACGAAAAATTCCGGGCGGGGAGGGCCAAACACCACGAACGGGTCGTAATAGGGCACATAGATGTACGCCGGATTGACTGGCAAGATTTCCACATAGCCGTCGGTTTCAACGACGTTGCAGTACGGATTCGTCTGCAAGTAGCCATACTTGCGCGCCTGTCTGCGCAGACGCTGCACGGCGTCCATGACGTCGCTGCGCTGCACGAGCACGGCGTTGCCGAGCTGCTCGGTCCACGCCGGATCTTTCGCCATCATGTCAAGCACCGACGGAAACGGAATCAACGCGAGTACGCTCGGGTCCCACTGCAAATTATCTTCACGAATCGCGTTGGCAAGTGCTTCGCCTTTGAGGTTGCTGTGCTCCTCGGCCCACGCGGCGGCCTCGGGGATTGCGTTCCAATAGGTGGATGCCGTCAGGATTTGTGCAAGCAGCGGATCGGGATACAGCGCGATGCGGCTAACCAGATTTTCCAATTGTTTCTCGGTGAGCCGGCCAGGCGGCGCAGGCTCGGGAGCGGCCGGCGCCGGTGGAGGAGGCGGGGGCGGAGCGTTCTGCGCCGTCGCTCGAAATGCGAGAAGCGCCGTGAGCGAGAGGAGGAGGAAGAGCTTGGCGAATGGAATTGTGCAATCGAATTGCAGTGAAATTGGGGACGCGTAATAAAGCGCGCGCGATTCTCGACAGCGTCATTTGCGGGCGCACGATACTGGGCCGACTTCATACTGCTCCTCCTCAAAGGGCGACTTGAATGTTATTGTCAGTGATCGTTGAACTTATGTCTTGCCGACAAACAGACCCGTTCCTTCCGGCCGCGACAATACAACGAAGTGGAATGGGATGGCGACTAACCACCAAACACCGCCCGAGTTATCGAATCGTTGCGCAAGCTCCCCAGACCTTGGAGCGTTTCCGGGATTGGAGGCCGTGCCGCCTCCGCTCTCAATCATCCTTACATCTGCACGATATGCAAAAGAGGGGAGCACGATAGGCATTTATTTATAGCCAAGGGGGTTGTTGATAGCCGGAAACTGAAGCATCGTGTCCGTCAAATGCCGCGACGCTTGTGCCGGTATGTAGCTTTCCGGAGCAACGACGACTGCCTGAATTGGCTTGCCATTCTCATCTACTATGCGCAGTGGGGCGCCGGAACTTGGGTCAACTAGAGTGACGCGCACCGTTCTCGAACTATTTAGATCGCTACCAACTCGCGACTTGTAGGTCACCACGTACCGCACCTTTAGATTCTCTATGAGGTCGTCGAAGATTGGTGCCAGATCAATCATGTTCTCGGGGAAGTAGGCGCGGCCTGTAGAAGCGGTGGCTATCCCTTCCAAGTCATGCTCAGCTTTTTGCCAAGCGATGCCCGCTGGAGAACCGTTGGTCGTTGCATAAGCGCGCAGGATCGTTGTGAGTCCCACAACGTAAACCGGAACATCCATGTTATTCAGGCTGCTAACCACATCCTGGTAGGTAGCTTTGCTGAACGTGTTTATACCGGACGACAGCAGGACAATCGCCGTATTTCCCTTAACCAGTTTCATCCTGCCTGCAACGGCCAGGAGGGCGTCATACAGATTCGATTCCGAGAAGGAAGGATCTTCCATCCCGCGCACTCTTTGATCCGCAGTGGTTGCATCCTCGAACTTGTCGTTGAGGTTGTGCACAGTATCACCGTACGTCCACGCCTGAACCCTGTCCGCGGGGGTGAGCGTCGACAGCAGTTGGTGGGCGGCGCCCCTGACATCAGTTCCCAGCATCGCGTTCAGGGAAGGAAAGCGGCTGCCATACTCCAGCAGCAACCCCAGCTTCAGCGGCGCATGCTCCACATGCACCTCCACGTCTTGCTGCCGAACTCCATTTTCATAAACCGCGAAGTTATCGGGGTGAAGGTCGGGAATGAAGTAGCCAGCGGAGGTTTGAACAATAACCTTTAGGGTCACAGTTTGGGTTGCAGGGTCGTAGTAGACCGAGGTCTTCTGCTTGCCTTGCTTGTTCTTGAAAAGCGGCGCAGTGGGATGACTCTGGACAGTGGTTTTGCCGGATTCAGCGGAAGAAGCTTCTTGTGCATCAAGGCCCGAAGCCGAGGAGACGAAAAACAGGAGAATTGCCAGCTTCGAAATTGAGGTTCTTTTATTGAGCATGGAAATCACCTTGTACAACAACACGAATCACGGTTAGCTGCTCCCTGCCATGAATCCCCGCCAGCGACATCGCAGATAGCCTGGCACCGGGTATCTGAACTCCAATCGTAGCGACTCATCAGGCGTGAGGATATTGACTATGCGGAGAGAATAGGAGTGAATCCGACGTTGTAGGCTGAACTAGGAGATTAGTCTAGGCAGGGCTGAACCAGAAAGCGTAAGAGTTCGCTTTACTTAGGCAGTTCCAACTAAAGTCTTATCAGTGCTTCAAGCGCTCTGAGTAATCGCGTCTAAGCTCATTTGCGCACGGAAATCGCGACCTCTCGCTAATTCCCGCCGCGTTCCTCCCCCGCTAGCATAAAGGTGAATGATTGGGAGCGAAGGGTCTGATTTCGGCGATGCAAACCCGAAAACAGCCCTGCGCCTACGCTAGATGCAACAAGAAGGAGAATTGATATATGGCAGTCGCAACACTGATTCGAACTGACGAGGAGATTCAGAAAGACGTATTGGCCGAGCTCAAATGGGACGCGCAGGTGCTACCGAACGAGATTGGCGTTTCTGTGAAAGACGGCGTAGTCACTCTAACGGGCTGGGTGGATTCGTACCTGAAGAAGTGGAGCGCTGAGGAAGCTGCGCATCGCGCTCCTGGCGTCAAGGCGGTCGCGAACGACATCGAAGTTCGATTGGCGAGCGAGCGCACTGACGCGGATATTGCAGAGGCGGCCGTCCATGCGCTCGAATGGGACGCTTTTGTGCCGACAGATGCGGTCAAAGTTACCGTTTCTAAAGGTTGGGTCACGCTGAAAGGCGAGGTCGAGTGGCAATACCAGAAGAGCGATGCCGAGCGGGTTGTGCGTCGCTTGGCCGGGGTCCGAGGAGTCACGAACGTGATAGTTGTAAAACCCAAGGTGACCGCCTCGGATCTAAAGAAGAAGATCCAGGACGCCCTGGTGCGGGACGCTCAGCTCGATGCCGGCAGAATCACGGTTGAAGTCCAGGGCAGCAGGGCCACTTTGAAGGGTACCGTTCGGTCATGGGCCGAAAAGGAAGAAGCAGGGCGCACGGCATGGTCTGCCCCGGGTATTGCCGATGTCGACAATCAGATCACAGTGGAGATCTGAGGAGCGCAATAAGGGAGCTCATCATCACCCGGCGCCTGCGGCCGACGCCGCAGTGTCAGCCTGCCCCGGCGGAGCCTAAGTTGGTCATACCTGAGAGCTTTCCATCAGAATGTCTCCACCTTGACCAGGTGCGAATCACGGATCCGACGACGCACGTATGTCTGGAATGCGTGGCGATGGGGGATTCGTGGGTTCATCTACGTATGTGCCTGAGTTGCGGACACGTAGGCTGCTGCGATTCATCCAAGAACAAACATGCAACCGAGCATTTTCTAAAGGTCCGTCATCCGCTGATCCGGTCGATCGAGCCAGGTGAGGCTTGGGTCTGGTGCTACATTGACCAGGCTGAGGTGGCCGAACTCGCAGCCTAGGCATTGAACGAGCAGGCTTCACACTCACGCATGAAACTCGGAGGCCTTTTCATGTTGTCAACTTCTACGGTTCGCAATACAGCCCTTCCGTCGGGCGAAGCAGTTCCGGTGCTGGGACAAGGCACCTGGGGGCTTGGAGAGGGGTTGCATCGTCACGACCAAGAGGTCGCGGCGTTGCAACTGGGCATTGACCTTGGCCTGACCTTGATTGACACCGCAGAGATGTACGGCTCGGGCGCGACCGAGCGGCTTGTTGGCGAAGCCATCACAGGACGCAGGGATTCAGTGTTCGTTGTCACCAAGGTTTTGCCCCACCACGCAGACAGAGCGGGAACGGTCGCGGCCTGTGAAAAGAGCCTGCAACGATTGCGGACGGATCGGCTCGATCTGTACCTGCTTCACTGGCGCGGAAGCGTACCACTGCAGAGCACGATAGATGGCTTCGAAGAGCTCATGCAGGCGCACAAGATTCGCTATTGGGGCGTGAGTAATTTCGGGCTGTCTGACATGCAGGACCTGGACAATGTCGTTGGCGGCGCCAGCGTCTCCGCCAACCAGGTGCTTTACAACCTCACGCGGCGTGGCATCGAGTTTGATCTGCTGCCGTGGTGTCGCAAGCGTGAGATCCCGATCATGGCCTATTCTCCGATCGAACAGGGCAGGATGTTGAGTCATCCCGTGCTTCAACAAATTGCGTCGAAGCACGATGCTACGCCTGCCCAGGTGGGCTTGGCATGGGTGCTGCGGCAGGATCGAGTCATCGCAATTCCCCGAGCGGGCAGCGCCGCACATGTGCAGGAGAACCGTGCCGCCCTTGAAGTTACTCTGACAGCCGAAGATTTCGAACTGCTCGACCAGGCATTCCCCGCGCCGAGGAAGCGGGTTCCGCTCGAGATGCTATAGATGAACAGAAATTCTTCGCAGGTTTACTGGATGCGTGAGCCGGCCCCAGCATAGTTCCTTCAGCTCTCCTCATTCCGGATTGATCCGCTAACTCCAAAGTCTTAGGCGCAACTTAGGCGTCGGTCGGAAACTCCATTAGTCGCATTCTCGGAATGCAATGTCGTCATGACGACGAATTGAGTCGAGCCGTCTTGACGGCTAGCATCGCAAAGGAATATACCTGCGATTGCGGCACATGATCCGGGTATTTCAATCTCTTCTGAGGGTATGCAGATGGCGAAAATCATTGGCATCGATCTTGGCACTACGAATTCGGTGGTTGCAGTTATAGAAGCGGGGGAGCCGAAGGTCATCCCCAATGAAGAAGGCGGCCGCACCACGCCATCGGTGGTGGCGTTTACGAAATCGGGAGAGCGGCTTGTGGGCCAGGTGGCGAAGCGCCAGGCGATTACCAACCCCGAGAACACCATCTTCTCCATCAAGCGATTCATGGGCCGCCGCTACGAGGAGGTGCGTGACGAGTTGAAGATGGTGCCCTACAAAGTGGAGGCGGAAGGCGATCACGTCGTCATCGTCGCGCAGGGCAAGAAGTACACCCCGCCGGAAATATCCGCGATGATCCTGCAGAAGCTGAAGAAGTCTGCTGAAGACTACCTGGGCGAGAAAGTCAGCGAAGCAGTCATCACCGTACCTGCATATTTCAACGACGCGCAGCGGCAGGCGACAAAAGATGCCGGAAAGATTGCCGGCCTTGACGTGAAGCGCATCATCAATGAGCCCACCGCAGCAGCACTTGCCTACGGACTGGACAAAAAGAAAGACGAGACCATCGCGGTCTACGACTTCGGAGGGGGAACATTCGATATTTCCATCCTGCGCGTCGGTGAAGGCCTGATCGAAGTAGAGGCCACGAACGGCGACACTCATCTCGGCGGCGACAACATCGATCAACGTCTTGTGGATTGGCTGATTGATGAGTTCCGCAAGGATGAGGGGCTGGACCTGCGCGCTAAGGGAAACGAGATGGCCCTGCAACGTCTGCGCGACGCCGCCGAGCGCGCCAAGATCGAGCTCTCGACCACCATGGAGACCGAAATCAATCTGCCCTTCATTACGGCAGACGCCAACGGTCCCAAGCATCTGGTGAAGAAGCTGACGCGGGCGAAGCTCGAGTCTATGGTTGAGGACCTGATACAGCGGTCGGTGTCTCCGTGTCAGCAATGCATGAAAGACGCCGGTCTCGACGCCAGCAAGATTGACGAAGTTGTCCTCGTCGGTGGGCAGACTCGCATGCCTCGCATTCAGCAACTGGTGAAGGAGCTGTTCGGGAAAGAGGGACACAAGGGGGTGAACCCGGACGAGGTTGTGGCTGTAGGTGCGGCGATCCAGGGAGGCGTGCTGCAAGGCGAGGTCAAGGACATGCTCCTGCTCGACGTTACGCCGCTGACTCTCTCGATCGAGACACAGGGAGGTGTCGCGACGCCGATGATTCCACGTAACACCACGATTCCCACTCGCAAGACGGAGACATTCTCAACCGCCGCCGACAACCAGACTTCGGTCGAGGTGCACGTGTTGCAAGGCGAACGTCCCTTGGCCCGCGACAATCGCACGCTGGGCAAGTTTCATCTCGACGGTATACCGCCGGCGCCGCGTGGTGTTCCGCAGATTGAGGTGACCTTCGACATTGATGCCAACGGCATTCTCAACGTAGCCGCCAAAGATGTTGCAACAGGCAAGGACCAGAAAATCCAAATCACATCCTCCTCCGGTCTCAGCAAAGACGATGTCGATCGCATGGCCAGGGAAGCCGAGTCCCACTCGGCGGAGGACAAGGCGAAACGCGAGGAGATCGAAGCTCGCAACCAACTTGACGGATTGGTCTACAGCATGGAGAAGATGCTGCGCGAGAATGGAGACAAAATCGGGGCCTCAGAACGCGGTGACGTGGAGAACGCCATTGCTGATGCCAAGGCGGCGTTAAATTCCGGCGACAAGGGGCAGATGGATCAGGCACGGGAGCGCTTGTCCCAGGCTTCTCATAAGCTCGCAGAACAGATGTACCAGGGGGCGCGTCCACAGAGCGCATCGGGCGCCGGGACCGGCCCTTCCTCTGGCAATGGACAGGCGCGCAAGGATGAGGGCGTCGTGGACGCCGAATACGTGGACGTCGATGAGCGCAAGAGTGCCTGACGAAACCATGGTCGTGATTGCGTTTGGAGGAGTGCGCTTATGACCAGTTTGGACGTGACATTCGTCTACGGCGTGCCTCCCGGTGAATCGCAAGCGAGAGCGCTGGGTGAGATACGCTGCGTGTACGGGATTCGAAGTCTCACCGTGCACGAGGAAGCGCACCTGATCGAGATTGAATATGACGCGTCGCGGTTGAGCGAGTCCGATATTGCCGCGTTGTTGGCAGAAGCGGGATGCGACGCTCGGCATTTTCAAAAGGCGGTAGCGTAGGCGATATCAAAAGGCATGGATGTCAGATGGTAAATTCCAACAACGAGCTCTGGGTTAGAAGAACGCGACAAACCACCGGCCTCCGCGACAAAGAAGCCGCGCTGCGGGAACTCGCGTCGGCGGGACACAGACAAGAATTCTTTGCCCAGATTCTCCCGCTGCTTGATTCGCTCACGTCGTACATCAAGCGACGGCTGAAGGTTGCGTATCTGAGCCTGGACATCACAACCCCGGTTTACACCAGCGGCGACATCCTGAACACAACCATCCTCAGGGCGTACAAGGAATACGCTCGCAAGCCGAAGGAACTGACGCTGGAGCAGTGGCTGTATCAAATCGCAAATGACATCCTGGACGGATACATTCACCGGCGGCAGGCCACGGAGCGGCGACGGAGGAGTCTCGAGCGGCTGATACCGGCAGAGCTTCGCACCCTCGCAGGATTGGACGATATTACTGCTGACGTGGAGGGTGAAATCTATTTTGCCGAAGACCTCGACGATAGTGAAATACCACCCAGGGATTTCGACGCACCAGCAGATACGTCCAACCCAGAAGAGATCCTGGAGGAAAAAGAGGAGTTGGAGGAGCTGTTTCGACCCTTAGCGAAGCTTCCCGTTCGGGAGCGAACTGTTTTTGAGCTTTCGGCAGTCGAGGGGTTCTCCGATGACGAAGTCGCCCGGATCGCCAACGTGTCACCGGAACAAGTACCGCGGATTGTTGAGAATGTACGCGCAGAAGTGTTGCGGCAGTTGAAAGGCAACCAGGCAACTGTGCAGTCTCAGACGGAAACTCAGTTTAAGAAGACGGCGTAGCTCTGCTCTGTCAGCCGCTGGTTACATAGCGGTGCACGAAAGTCACAGCCATGGCGCCTTCTCCCACGGCAGATGCGCAACGCTTCACCGAGCCGTGGCGCACATCGCCGGCGGCGAAGACGCCCGGGATGTTGGTCTCCAGATAATAAGGATCGCGGTCGAGTTTCCAGTTCTCGGGACGATGGCCGTTCCGCTGCAAATCGGGTCCGGTCACCAGGTATCCGGCCTCATCACGAACCACACCGACTTCGTCGGCCCAATCCGTGTGCGGCACGCCGCCCAGACAGAGAAACAGCCATGTTGTGGGGGCATCCCACTGCTCGCCGGTGGCCTTGTTGCGTAGCGTGATGGCGCGCAATATAGCGTCCCCGTGAAGGGCGACTACTTCGGTGCAAAGCAGGACCTTCACCCCCGGAGTTGCGCGGATACGGTCGATCAAGTACTGCGAGACAGTATGCTTCAGCGAGTCATCCCGAACCACCATGGTGACCGTGGACGCGTAATTCGCCAATTGAACGGAAGCCTGCGCCGCCGAGTTACCGCCTCCTACGATGAATACCTGCTCGCTACGACAGAGCGAGGCTTCACTCGATCCTGCGCCATAGTAGACGCCTGCGCCTTCGAATTGCTTTTCGTTGGGCAGCCCCAAACGCCGGTACTCCACACCGGTGGCGCAAATCGATGCTCGCGATATGATCCTGGTTCCATCCTCCAGGTAAACGATTCCTCTCCCCGGCAAAAATTCGCCTCGTACTCCGGCGCGAAGCAGCAGAATCTCAGCTCCGAATCGGGCAGCCTGTTGCCTTGCGCGATCGGCCAATTCCCGGCCGCTGATGCCCTGGGGAAATCCAAGATAATTTTCGATCTTGGGACTCGTGCCTGCCTGCCCACCCATTGCGTAGCGTTCAACCAGAACAGTTCTGAGGCCTTCGGAAGCGGCGTAAACGGCGGCGCTGAGTCCGGCCGGGCCGGCACCGTAAATACTGACGTCGTATTCCGAGCGGGAAGGATTCTTGAACCAGCCGAGCTTTTCCGTAAGCTGCCGGAGGGTGGGACATTCCAGCCTGGTACCGTCGGGGAACTCGCAAACCGGCAGTCTGCTGTCTTTCAAGCTGCTGACATTGGCCAAACCCCGCGCCTGTTCATCACTGTGCAGCTCAATCCATTCGAAGGGGACATCGCTGCGCGATAGAAAGTCACGTATGGAAAACGCCTGCGAGGAGCCTCGCGTTCCATAGATCTTAACCTTCGAATCAGCTTCATCCATTCTGCCCTCCATTAGTTGACAATGCGGACGCCGAGTTCATCCAGATGCTCCATCAGATCGAGCGGATCCTGATACACCCGGTAAGCTCCAGCACGTTCCAGTTCATCCTGCCCATACCCGCCGGAGAGTACGCCGACTCCCAGTGCTCTGGCGCGCTGTGCTGCGAGAAGGTCCCATACACTGTCGCCAACCACGACGGACGTATGAATGTCCACACCCAACCGTTTCGCCGCGGCGAGAAACAAGTCCGGATCCGGCTTGGCGTGCGCGACCTCGTCCCTGGTGATGACCGGGTCATCCGGACCGATGTCAAGAAGGCGCAGCGTCTTCCTGGCGAACTCACCCCGTCCGCTCGTCGCAATTGCCCAGCGCGCGCCGGCTTTGGTCAACGCATTCAGCAGTTGTTTCGCACCAGGGAGGGGGCGCACCTGCGACATCTGCCGGGCATACGCCTCCGCGTGCAGTCTCTGCAGCTCCTCAGTTTGCTCCGGTGTTACGGCACGACCTGTTTCCCGCAGCAACGCAGCCGTAAGTAAGCCTCCGCTCATTCCAATGCGGCGATGAATACGCCAGACGGCGAGTTGAATGCCGCAGGATTCTAACGCCTCACGCCAGGCCAGTACGTGCTGATAAACGCTATCCACCAGCGTTCCATCCAGATCGAAAAGAAAGGCCGGCGTATGCGAAGAAACGTCCATGCTGCCCCCTCCTGCTGCGCCCCGTTCCACCGCATACGCTGCTCAACAACGGTGCGGCCCTGAAGCGTCATCCGACTATAGCGCACGAACGCCCAAGGCCACTCGTTCCTCGGTCATCGGTCCGGTTACGCAGCTTTCTCGCTGCCAGAGCTCGAATTGGTTGTTGTGCTTTGCGGACCCGGTTGCGTTGACGAACCTGCTGTCTCACCCTGCGATGAGCCGGAGGTCTGGCCCTGCGATGAGCCGCTGGTCTGAATTGGTATTTGACGCTGATTTTGCTGCGTCTGCTGTACCGGAACGGTGATTCGCAGCACGCCGTTCTGAAAATCGGCTTTTGCCTTCTGTACGTCTGCTCCGTCGGGCAGCGCGATGGCGCGATAGAACCGGCCATACCGCCGCTCCGTAAGATGGACTCCGCCTTCGGTCTTCTCTTCCTCGACCCTACGCTCACCTTCGATAGTCAAAACGTCGTTGTTAACTTCGACTTTGACATCGTTTTCCGAGAGGCCGGGCAGTTCGGCTGAGACTACAAGGTTGCCATCGTGATATGAAACCTCCACCGGCGGCGCCCAGGCAGAGAGGGCCGTATCACTAGTGCCGCCCGACTGTGAAACGGCGCGATTGATCTCTCTCTGCATCCGTCTGAGCAGCGAGAAGGGGTTGTCATCGAAGAATCCAAAAGGATCCAGCATTAGAGATGGAACAAGAGGTAGCCCGCTGCTGCGCCTCGCCAGCTCGTTTCTCTGGCCGGTCTGCGCTGCACTTCTGGTGGCTGGGGTTTGGGTCGCTGTCTGTGCTGACATCATTTTCCTCCGTAGGTCCGATTGCTGATTGTGATTGGCTAAACCGAAAAGCTTCCGCTCGGCGATCTCGCCTGTGCTCGCGTTTCAAGAATTCACTGAAATTTTCGCGCCTACCTTGAGATGTTATGTCGGCCACGGAAAGCCAACAATTCCTCAGGAGGACGAATTAGTAATGGGATAGTTTGAGCACCGGGGGGTCGGCCCAAAGTACAGGTAAAGCCTACGACCTTCGCTCTAGGTGAAGAGCTACTCAGCTATGGGAGCGGAGACTGAATGGTAGTGGTGCAGTTTCGATTAGGGATGCGTACCTTTCGCGCGCCGGCGCGAATCGGCACGCCTAGATATCCCTCGCTGCACAAATGAGGCTTGCTCGGGATGACACCCAAACTGCACCACTACCCACTGAATAGCTTTCAGGCTGCTCGGTTGCGAGCCACAAGCACCTTTGCCGGGCGAAGCAGACGATCTCCCAGTTTGAAGCCGGCGTGTATCTCTTCCACAACTTCGCCGTCCCGAGCATCGGTGGTCTCCACCACCTCGATCGCCTCATGCAGGTTGGGATCGAAGAGTTTGCCCTCGGCTGAAATGCGTGTCAGCCCCAGACTCTGCATGGCGAGTTCCATCTGTTGCCGGATCAAATCAACGCCTCGGCGAAACTCCTTGGGATCCGGGGCTGGGGTCCGCAACGCCAGCTCAAGGCTGTCGAAAGTGGGTAACAGCGTTTTCAAAGTCTCGCCCACCGCAAGCGCCCGGGCCTCCTGCTGCGCTCGCTCCATGCGCCTGCGCACGTTCTCAAACTCAGCCTGGACGCGAGCCAGACGGTCGAGCAGGGCCTCGCGTTCCGCCTTTAGCTTCTCAATCTCTGACGGCTCCCCATAAAGGGAGGCGACAACCTCAATGCTTGAAGATTGCGCCTGGTGCTGATTCAGCGACTGTGGAAGCTCGTGCTCAGGATGAAGATATTCAGGCTCTATTCCGGGATTCGCTTGTGGTGTATCCATTTTGATGTCTCCTCATCTGCGAGCTTATGCCGCGCGAGGAACCTGTACAGGTATCGGGAGGCTATGGACCGCGAGAGCAAGCATGACGTACGACCATCCGCGGAATACCAGCGATATTCCGACCGCGAGCCCCATGAACCAGACTCCGGACCACGGCCACTCCGCCCAGAGGAGAATTCCCAGTACGAACGTAACCGCGCCATCGAAGGCGGCCCATCCCCAGTTGGGGAATTTCAGGCGAATCGCGCTAATGAGTCGGAAAAGGCCGATGACGATGAAGAACGACGCAAATAACAAGGTCCAGGCGAGCGCCCCGGCGACAGGATGAGTAACCACGAGCAAACCCACGAATAGTCCAATGATGCCCGCGACCAGGTGCATAAACAAGCCGCCGGACTTTCGTTCGCGGATCGCCTGAACGCATTCGATGATGCCGCTCACCAACAGCAGCCAGCCTAGTACAAGAACGGTACCAAGGGTCGCCGCCGGTACAAGGAAGAAAGCGATCGTGCCCAGAACGATCATCAGAATGCCAAGCGCCAGCAGCCAGCCCCACCGATGACGAATAGTTTCAAATTCCAGCAGAAGCATAGTTGCAGCCATTACGATCCTCCAGGATGCGTTCTCGTATGCAGCCTAACTGTGGGTGCAAGCCGGGGCAATTCATCAAGAGAACGAACAATTTTTCCGAGAAAGCTCTTAGCGGATGGTTAGTCGTGCGTCAGAGGTAACCATACGTCGTTTGGATTAGATACCGACGATTCTTACGTAAAGCTGAAGTCGTAGCTAGATTTCCTCCTACTGCCGAATTGTTCTTCGACATTGCGGCAACTAGCCTCTATCTAGAAAGGTGTCACCGTTTCTGTGACGAAAGGAGCATTCGATGAAGAAGATATTGTCCGCAATGGTTGTCCTGCTGTTCGGGCTGGCGATGGTCGCGTGCGCCCAGAGCAAGGGCAGCCAGAGCAACAGTCAACCGCAACAGGGAGCGTTTCAGCAAAACGCTCAGACAACCTCGGCGGGAAACCAGCACATGTCGGGCACCGTCAGTAAGAACGGAAAGTCGTTTACCGATAACAGTGACAACAAGACATACGGCGTGAGTAATCCAGATGCTTTGTCGGGACACGAGGGGCAGCCCGTGGGCCTCATCGTGCACGTGGATCCTGACAACAACGTCATCCACATTATTCAGGTTGAAGCAGTGCCACAGTAGCCGGCCTGAAATGCATTTTCCGGAGTGGATCTTGCTATTGAACAACCCCAGTGAAACCTTGGCGCTCATTCTGTCGGCTTGGTCCGGCTGCGTGGGGCTCGCGTCTGTCAGTTCAGCCGAAGGCGAGAGTCCCCCCGCAGCTCAGCCGAGTCCGCCTGAACCGCAGAGCCGGCGCACACAGACCACGGTCGAGAGCGAGCGCCAGGAGGCGGAGCGGCAAGCCAGAAAGATTCTGGACGATGAGGCTGTAGTCGCGGTCGAGGAAACCAGGGAGGCTCTCCTGCATATTGCAGATGGCAAGACCAGGGAAGCCAGGGAAGCAATCGAGCGGGCGCAGGGTAAACTCGACCTCCTGCTAACGCGCAATCCGGCGTCGGCGCTCCTGCCGGTCGATCTGCAAGCCAGGGTCATCGACACTGCGCCGAGAGATAGCGAGCAAATACTTGAGATCGCAAAGGACGCTTCTCTGGCCTTTGACGAAGAGAACTTCCCTGACGCTCGAACTCTGTTGCATGCCCTGATGAGCGAAGTTCGCGTACGCATCTATAACCTGCCGTTGGCAACCTGTCCCAAAGCTCTGAAAGACGCCTCCCGTTTTCTCCAACAGGGAAAGAGCGACGAGGCAGCCTCTCTCTTGAGCGCGGCACTGAATACACTTGCCGCTCTGGATGAGGTCACTCCAATTCCGTTGATTGTGGCCCGCGACGCCATCAACAATGCGCAAGCACAACTCGATAATCCGGCGGAGGCTCTGCGGCTCCTGGAAACCGCAAGAAATGAACTCCTGCGTGCCAGGCTATTGGGTTACGCCAGCAGGGCACCAGAATATGCCTCGCTGAACGAAGAAATTTCCAAGCTCGAAAAGCAGCTAAAGAACAAGGAAGAATCTGGTCGGAGTTTCGCAGCTCTGAAAGAAAAGCTCGGCGCCTTCCTCAAGCTCAATCGCAAACAGCGCAGAGTTGAGACCCGCCGAAAACAGGAGAATTGATATGAAACTACGCTGGTACACTGCCGTTCCGATTTGCCTGATGTTTCTGCTTGCTTCTAGCGGCCTTGTCGTCGCGAAGAAAAACCCACCAACGCCTGCGGACTTCACACAACAAGGCAGCGATCAGGCGACGGAAGCCGACAATGCGCTCTCTCCGCAAGATGAGAACCGCCTGATTCGCGAAGTTCGCCACGAGTTGCTGATGTTACCCTACTACGGCGTATTCGACGATCTGAAGTTCCAGGTTGAGGGAAGCACCGTAATCTTGTCGGGATACGTGACCAGCCAAGACGCCATCACGAAAAGCGAAGCCGAAAATTCCGTCAAGCATATCGAAGGCGTAGAGAAGGTCGTTAACAATATCGAGGTCCTTCCGCCCAGCTCCATGGACGACCGTATTCGCATGGAGACCTACCGGGCAATCTATCGATACGGCCCGCTGTTCAAGTACGCCAACATGACAATTCCTTCGATTCATATCATTGTGAAGAATGGCCACGTCATGCTGGACGGCGTAGTGGATAACGAGAGCGATAAAAATGTTGCTGGGATTCGGGCGAACTCGGTGCCGGGAGTGTTTAGCGTAACCAACAATCTGCAGGTAGTGAATCAGAACAACGGAAAGGGACAGAAATAGAACACCGCTTCATGACTCTAGGCCGGTGAAGATTTGTTTGCGGAATCGCCCGTCTTGCGTTGTCTCGATGTCACGCTGCGGGACGCGGCAGAAACGGTTCCCTGTTGCCGATTGGATCCACGAAATAAGTCAGCTCCGCGTTGCAATAAGGACAACACGTCACGCGTGCGTGGCCAGGGTGGGCGTCGTTTGGGGCGAATTCGAAGTACCGCAGGCATTCGCTGCATGTCAGTCCATACTTTCCCAGGAAAGTCTGGGGCAGGCAGAAAGGAATTTTCTCTGCCTGAGGCAGGCGAGATCGGAGTGGCGAGCGCGCCAGCAAGTCTTTGATGAACCCCAGGAACTGAGGGGACGAGTAGCTTCCCTTCTCGATGAACAGGTCCGCCACCGCAGCGCTGATTTCGCGGGCACTCAATTCGCCGCTCACCGCAACCGTGGTGATATGCGGGAACCGTTTGCGAACCACGGCAAGCAGTTCGAAACCCGACATCTCCGGCATGCGGAGGTCTGACAGAAGGAGGTCCGGCAGAAAGCTCCTCATTTTCTTTAGGGCCTCAATTCCATTGCTTGCCAGTTCAGTTTGATACTTCTCGCCCGCCAACAGTGCCTGCCACGTGGCACGGATCGCAGGCGAGTCATCCACCGCGAGGATGCGGGCTGGCTCATACCCCAGATACCCCTTGATGACGGTCATGCCCACTCCCTTAGCTGCTCTATTAATCATCCAGAACCCCGTAGGAGTCAGGCTGCGGCAAGAGCTGGGGCGTCAAGGTAAACCAGTCCGCGTTGCACCGCCAGCCGGATGGCCTCCGTGCGCCCGCTGGCTTTGAGCTTCTCCAGAATGTGAGTGACATGCACCTTCACGGTAGCTTCACTGATATTCAGTGCCACGCCGATTTCCTTATTGCTCTTTCCGCTGGTGATTGCGAGCAGCACTTCCTGCTCGCGCACTGTCAACTCACGGTCGGCGATCCTCCTTGCCAGCTGAGAGGCTGCCATCAGCGGGATCCACTGTTGTCCTGAGCCTACGGCGTGGATGCTCTGCACGAGTTCCTCCGTCGGTGCGTTCTTGAATACGTAGCCCTGGGCGCCGGCGCGCACAGCGCGGTACACATCCTCCTCGCTTTGACAGGCGGTAAACATGAGCAGGCGAGCACCAGGAAGTCTCGCGCGAATCGCGTCGACAGCCTCGATCCCGTCCATTACCGGCATCCTAACTTCTAAGACACCGACATCGGGACGAAGCCTAAGAAACTTCTCGACCGCCTCTCGTCCATTGCGCGCCTGCTCCACAATGTTCATGTCTTTGCGGCCGGACAGCATAGACGCCACCCCGGCCAATACCACGGGATGATTGTCCGCCACCAAGAGAGTCAGCTTTTCACGCGGTTCGAGAAAGCACTGACTATCGGATGTCCGAGTCTGTTCGGATCGCGGGCGTGGGAAACCATTGCTGCCATTCTTCGAAATCGTCTGCACGGCATCAAGTATCCCTCTTTGGGCCCGGCCCTTCAGCAGTTGTGGAAGCTGTGTGCGGACCGTGGTATTGCGAGAGTTGTTCGACATCAAAGTCTCCTTGTATCTGAATCCGGCTGAGACAGCTTCGGAGCACGTCATCACTCCAGGGAGCAGGTTCGGGCGGCTCGCGTGCGGTGAACAGGCTTCTGAATTGTCGTAACGAGGGTACCAACGCTGACGTTCGCACGCCGGAGAATCCATGCTGAGCTCTGGCCTAAGCCTCTGTGCCACCCATTGGGAATGAGAGTATTGAGCGGATGAAGGAATTACTATTGGCCCTTGGTCTTAGTCCCATCTGCTTTGGGGGGGGACGGCGTGGGCCTTTATGTCGCTGTATTGATGGAAGCTGCGAGACCCAGTTTTTCCGCCATTCGGACCAAGTCGGCTACAGAATCAGCCTTCATCTTCGCCATCACCTGGCCGCGATGAATCTTGATGGTCTTCTCGCTCGTTCCCAGCTCGGCTGCAATCTGTTTGTTGAGCCAGCCACCGGCCACGAGCGGGAAGACTTGCCGCTCACGAGGGGTGAGCAACTGCAAACGCATCTGCAATTGGGAGATTTCTGCGCGTTTCGTCAACCGCGCGCGGTGCTTGTCGATGCCACGCTGAATGGCATCCAGCAGTTCCTGGTCTCGGAACGGCTTCGTCAAGAAATCCAACGCGCCGGCTTTCATGGCGCGCACTGTCATTGGAATGTCCCCATACCCGGTGATGAAGATAATAGGCAGGTCAACGTCCGCACCTGTGAGCCTCTCTTGCAGGTTAAGCCCGCTCAGGTCCGGCAGACGAACATCGAGAATCACGCAACCCGGCACCCGGGTGCGCTTGGCGCTTAGAAATTCACTCGCCGAGGTAAACGTCTCCACATCGAAGCCCACAGAGTGAACCAATCTTCTGAGAGCGGCCCGCACATCTGGGTCGTCATCCACGACGAATACCACCGGCCGAAGGTCGGGCATGCTGGCCTCTTACGCGGCTGCACAGAGCGCGAACTGAAATGTTGTACCGCCAGTTTGGTTTGACGCCGCCCAAAGCTTTCCACCATGAGATTCGATTATGGTTCGGGAGATGGCCAATCCCATTCCCATTCCGCCTTGTTTGGTGGTGAAGAACGCATTAAAAATTGCTCCCGACTTATCCGGAGGCAACCCCACGCCAGTGTCGCGTACCGCTACCACAACTTCACCCGAATTGGAGTTGGAACAAACTATTAACGTTCGAGGCCTGTCCGAGACCGACGCCATCGCTTCCATGCCGTTCAACAGGAGATTGATCAGGACCTGCTGCAGTTCGATCCGATCGCCTAAGACCGGCGGGAGATCAACCTGTAACTCTGTGTAGAGCTTGGTTTGATATTTGTCCAACTCTCCTCGCACGAGGGGAAGCACTTCGGCGATGACTTCGTTTATTGCAAGCCGGCATTTCTCAGAATGCGATTTGTTTAGCAGCCCACGAATGCGGGAAACGACTTCTGACGCACGCCGCCCGGAATCCGCAATGTCTTCCACCGCCAGTCGAACTTCTCCCAGGTCTGGCGAGGGAGAGGCCAACATCCGCGTGCATGCGCTGGCATTCGCGACAATGGCAGTCAAGGGCTGGTTGATCTCGTGAGCAATGGACGCCGTCAGCTCCCCCATTGAGGCCACGCGCGAGAAGCGAGCCAATTCCGTCTGCGCCTCGCGCAAGCCGGCTTCGAAACGCTTGCGTTCAGTTAAGTCACGGCTAATGGTGCCCAAGCCAATATGCCGGCCGTCGCTCTCTTTGAGCAGGAATATGTGTTGGAACATCGGGACAATTGCGCCTGTTTTGAAGTTCCGGAAACGTACTTCTCCCTCCCATGTGCTCGCTTGAAGGGCAGTGGCGAGGCCCACTTTCACAAGCTCACGGTCTTCTTCAAAGACATAGTCAAGGGGAACTGTCTCTTTGACCTCGTCTTCGTTGAGTCCGACCAGTCGCCTTCCCGCCGGGTTCAGGAACAGCGCCTTACCGTCAATTGCTGCGAAGCCGATGAAATCGGGGCTATTCTCGACTAGGGCGTAGAGGCTTCGTTGTGCTTTTAGATTTTCCGTCGCGACATTCAGACAGTTGCGAATGCGGGCAAGCAGTTCGACCGCACTGAACGGCTTCATCAGGTAGTCCGTTGCTCCCGCCGAAAGCCCTTCGACGCGTGACTCCTCACCTGCTCTTGCGGAGAGAAGAATCACTGGGACGTTGCGAGTTGCAGGATCATCGCGCAATGCCTTCAACAGGCCGAACCCGTCCAGCCGAGGCATCATCACGTCGGTCAACACGAGGTCAGGCGCCGTGTGTCGTGCGGCCGCCAATGCGGCTTCGCCGTCCGGCACAACCTTGACTTCGTAGTCTGCCGATAACAGCCGCTGCACGTATTGGCGTAGATCGGCATTGTCGTCTGCGAAGAGGATCCTTCTGCGCTCACCAATCTCGTTAGCCTGAGCAGCGGCTGGTCCGGACGGAGCCGCAATATCGGTGTCGGGCAGCCAGCGAAGCGCCTCTTGCACGTAAGCGTTCGCTCCGACAGTGTGAGATACGGGCGCTGGTTCTGTACGCTTCGTGGGAAGATGAGCCCTTTCCATGGGAATGGACACCGTGAACTGCGTGCCTTTTCCATAGGTGCTGGCAACCTTCACATCGCCTCCGTGCAGCTTGGCCAATTCCTGCACCAACGCGAGGCCGATGCCGGAACCTTCGAACGTTCTTCCGCGCGCCCCTTCAATCCGATGAAATCGCTCGAAGAGCCTCGGCAGTTGGTCCTCCGCAATTCCAGTTCCCGTGTCGGCTATAGAAAGTTCCACGTGCTCGTTTCGCCGCTTAAGAGCAACCGTGATTTCGCCCTCGAATGTGAATTTAAAGGCGTTTGAAAGCAGATTCAGGACGATCTTCTCCCACATGCAGCTATCTACGTACACCGGCTCATCCAACCGAGGGCAGTCGATGTCGAGCCGAAGACCGGCTTTTTCGATGGCCGCGCGAAACACGCTTGCCAGCTCCGCTGTGAATGCCGGCAGGTCCACCGGTTCGTAGGAAGCCTGCGCCCTGCCGGCTTCAATCCGGGAGAAATCCAAAAGCGCATTTACCAGCTTCAACAGACGCAGGCAGTTGCGATGAACTAACTCGAGTTCATGCCTGGGAATGGTCACGGTTCCGTTGCCACCGGACAGCATCTCCTCGATGGGACCCAGCATGAGCGTGAGCGGGGTGCGGAATTCATGGCTGACGTTGCTGAAGAACTGGGTCTTGGCACGATCAATCTCGGCCAGTGCTTCGGCACGCTTGCGCTCTTCCTCGTAAGCCCGGGCATTAGCAATGGCGGTCGCAATCTGTCCGGATACCAGATCACAGAACCCGCGGTAGCGATCATCGAAAGTCAGCCGTGAGCTAACCCCAAGGACGAGTAGTCCGGCAAGTTGATGAGCGATGTTCGACCGTACTGGACAGACCACCGCCGGGCGCGGCGGATCGGACCATGGCCCTGGCGGAACATGCGATAGCTTGCTTCCCAACTCCTCGACGAATTGCACCTGCTCCTGCGACAGTGCCTCTGCGAGCGGCCAGACCGGCTCATCTGTAGCTTCCCTGTGCAGATCAACTTCCATCGGACTTTCCGGTTGACCCAGCGCAACCCCGGCAGCGCCTGCCAAGTGGGCCGTCTTTCGATCCTCACTCACCAGGTACAGCAGCGCGAAGGGCACGTCCTCGCAATGCTGATTCATAATTTCCGCTGCTATGACGCAGGCGGCCTCAGCCGTTTTGGCCTCAGAGGAGCGAGCACCAAGGTCACGCAGCAATAGCACCCGGCGTTCACCCACAATTTTCTCGGTGATCTCATTCACCGTGCCGATGACCCCGCCAATTCCGCCCGGCGCCATTTCGTCCAGGACGGGGCTGTATGCGATGGTCCAGTGCGTCTCCTCCATGAATCCTTTGCGATTCATCTCCAGGAAGATGTCCTCCATCCAGGTCGCCTGGCCACCGCGAAACGGCGCTTCGATGAGTGGTCCAATGATGTGCCAGATTTCGGACCAACACTCGCTGGCAGCTTGTCCCATGGAGCGAGGGTGCTTGGTTCCAAGTGCCGGCCAGGCAGCATCGTTGTACATCTGCACAAAGTGCGGACCCCACCAAAGGAAGATCTGCAGGCGGTTCCACAACATCAGCCGCACCATCATCCGCAATGTCGGCGACCATGATCGCACCGGGCCGATTGGGGTCTTGGACCAGTCTATGGAGCGCATAAGCGCGCCCATGTGTCCTCCACCAACCAGGCAGTCCTCGGCATAGCCTGGTTGCTCTGATTTGTCGGAGGAGCGCTCCGCCGTGACGAGGTTTTTTTGATCACCCATTGCTCCTCCATCTGGGGGCCTGGGATGACGAGCGGCGGAGCAGTTTCGCCTGGTTGCTCTGGAGACTGTCGCTGAGAGTTGGGATGAATGATGGAAGGGCGACGGTGTTCAGGTATGTCGAAAACAGGGGGCTAGTTTCAGGCAAACTTGCACTCCGCGCGCGCTGAGCAGGAACGACGAACCGGGGGATGGCGATACCGCGCTCCTGAACTCTTGTGAGCTAATAAATATCTCTTTTGTTCTCGTGATACCCGCTAGGCCGCTGCGACCAACGGAAAAGAGCGGCCCATGACTACGCTCCTCCTATGGGCCCGGAAAGGAAAACTCGGGAGCGTCGTAAAGCCGGTAGTGTTGTCAATTAATTCTACTTTCCTGTAGAGCGCAAGCGTCATTCTGTGTCAACCAGGAAATTACTCGAACACAGTCAGGTGCGCGTCTACCCTTTATCATCGCGTACTACCGCCTGAATCGCCTGAAGCAGTATTTCCTGATCGAATGGTTTACCGAAGAATGCGGCAGCGCCGGCGCTCAACGCCTCGCTCCGCGACTCTGGATCGTCCTGTGCTGAGACGAAAATGATAGGAGTGTTACTGCTCGTGTCGCTGTCAACCAATCGGCTCTGAAGCTCACGCCCGCTTATCCCGGGCAAACGCAAATCCAGGATCAGGCAGTCATGGGTGCGCACCGAGTGCGCTTCCAGAAACTCCTCCGCAGAAGAAAAGCACTCCGCTTCCAGTCCAGCCGATCTGACTAATCGTCCGATCGCGCGTTGCACCGACGCTTCATCGTCCACAATGGCTATCAAAGGCGCCACCTTCTAAGCCCCTTTCGAGGGCAGGTTACATACGGACAGGCTGCCTGGCTATAGGCTCTTGGTCCTATCTCGCTGGGGCAAAAGGGACGCTCTAACCTTTGAGAATCGGGGCTAGTGCGCAAGTGGGAAAATTGTGTATTCGCTCCGAGATCACCGGATCCACCGCGGGCGCGGTGAAGCAAAAAAGCTCGCCGGCAATGCAATTCACCGCGTTGCAGACGATCGCTACGGAAGCACGATGAACGCCGTTCCGGCCGAGGCAAGGCAATCCAAGCCATGCCCCCGTATCAAGCGAGATCGCACGCCCGACGCCTGTCGCCCCCCTGCTGATCTGGAACTGCGATCGGAGTGCGGTGGCATGGAACTTCAGCCAAGAATTCTAAAGAAGGCACAGGGCCGACGAGCGCCTGGTGTGATCACATGTCTCCGCTGCGGCTTGCTGCAGGACATCGAAGAGTCTCTGTGAAAACGTCCGCGTCTAAAGGCACACCGAAGTAAAATCCCTGAACCTCGTCGCAGCCGTTTGCCCTCAGGTATGCCAATTGCGATTCGGTTTCCACGCCTTCGGCAAGTACGGTTAGATTTATCGCTTTGGCTAAGCTGATGATAGTCGTTGTGATCGCCGATGAATCACGATTCGTCCCCAGATCTTGCACAAACGAGCGGTCGATTTTTAACTTGTGTACGGGGAACTTGTTTAGGTAGCTCAGACTGGAATAACCAGTTCCAAAATCGTCAATGGTGAGCTTCACGCCAAGCCTGCGCAAACTCCTCATCACCGAAAGCATCCTATCCGCATTCGAGATCAAGAGGCTCTCCGTGAGTTCCAGATCGAGACATTCGGGAGGCAGTCTGGTTTCTTTGAGAACCTGCTCGACAAGTTCAGCGAATCCTTGCTTGCGAAGCTGGACTGCCGAAACGTTGACGGCCACCGGAAGCGCCGGAAGACCTTCCTGTTGCCAGTTCAGAGCTTGCGAGCATGCAGTCCGAAGCACCCATTCTCCGAGAGGCAGGATCAATCCGCTGTTCTCGGCGAGGCTAATGAGTTTCTCTGGAGGAATTGGACCCATTTCCGGATGATTCCAGCGAACCAGGGCTTCGGCTCCCGAAATTCTTCCGGTGCGAATATCAACCTGCGGCTGATAAACCACGAACAGTTGGTTGCTCTCGAGCGCCTGTGGCAAGCTATTCTGAAGTTGCCAGCGTTCGACCACTGTCGTGTGCATGTCTCCGCTGAAAATTTGCCAGGTATTGCGGCCACTGTCCTTCGCTACATACATAGCTGTATCGGCGTTCTTGATCAGGGTCTCCGCTTCGTCGCCATCATCCGGAAAGACGCTTATACCGATGCTGCATGTCGTAGCCTGCGGCTGGTCGTGGATCACGAAGCCGCCCGCGATGGTCCGCAGCACACGGTCAGCCGTCGCCACGATCTCGTCACTTCCCCGGACGACATTCAGCACTGCCAGGAATTCGTCCCCACCCAACCGGGCTACGGTATCTTGTTCGCGTATAGTTGCCCGCAGGCGTTCTCCCATTCTTTGCAGGACGAGGTCACCGGTGGTGTGTCCGAGAGAGTCGTTGATGCTCTTGAAATGATCGATATCAATCAGAAAGACAGCGACTTTGGTGTCGAGTCTGCGCGCATTTGCCACGGCCACGGCGATGCGATCTCGCGCCAGGGCTCTGTTCGGTAACTCTGTAAGGGAGTCGTAATAGGCAAGAAATTGAACACGCTGCTCTGCGGCTTTGCGCTCGGTGATATCTTCGACGATCACCTCGAAGTGCCGTCCCTCTCCGCTCTCGCCTGAAATCATACCTCCGCACAATCGAGTCGTGATGATGGTCCCATCTTTGCGCTTCCAAGCTGTCTCGACTCCGTCGACACGCCCCCCCACTTCATAGCCCTGCATGACTCTCTCGCGCGCGCCTGGGTTGATATAAATGTCCCGACCCAGATTCTTGCTTAAGAGCTCCTCCTTCGAATCGTAGCCCAGCATCTTCATCATGGCCGGGTTCACGTCCAGCAAGGTGCCGTCAGGCGTCGAACGGAAGATCCCGAAGATCGCGTTTTCAAAAATACTGCGGTATGTCTCCTCTGAATCCCGGAGCGCCCGTTCCGCCTGCTTACGCTCTGAGATGTCGAGAAACGTGACCACCGCGCCGGTTAATTTAGCGTGGCGATAAATGGGATAAGACCAGTACTCAGCCGGAAAACTGCTTCCGTCAGCTCGCCACAGGGGTTCGGTGGTGACGTGACTGGGACGGCCTTCGCGGACGGCGACATAGATGCTGCATTCTTCTTCTGGATAGATGGTACCGTCAGCCCGATGGTGATGTATGAGACAGTGCATATTCTTGTCGAGCAGTTGGTCGGCGGATTGGTAGCCCAATAGATTCAGGCACGCTGGATTGCAGAACGTGCAATTGCCGGAAAGATCAAGGCCATAGATCGCCTCCGCGGTAGAGTTCAGCAGCAGCGCGTATTTCTCCTCAGTCTCACGTTGCGATTTCGCGGCGGACTTTAGTTCGGTGACGTCCACCCCGATACCAAGCATGTGTTTGGAACCGTTCTGAACAAGAATGCCGTGCGCATCAATCCAGGACTGAGATTTATCGGGCCTTATCAGACGATACTGTGCAGCGTACTGCCCGCCTCCGTCGATCACTCTCTGGATCGCTTCCTTAACCCTCTCTACGTCTTCCGGATGGATTCTTTGGACCGCATCCTCCACACGCCCGGAGAATGTCTCTTCCGTGAAGCCGAATTGCCGATACGATTCGGCGGACCAGACGACCGTGTTGTCGCTCAGATTCCAATCCCACAAGCCGATGCGGAACCCCGCTCGCCGCGCCAGTTCCATACGTTTCTGCCACTGGGCATCGATCGCCTGCGAGCGCTTGCGATTCGTGATGTCGCGGAAAACGACTTCAATAGCAGGCACCCCATTCCAATCGACAGGTATCGCTACCGCTTCTACCTCCACCCTTGAGCCGTCGACCCGGATCAGTTCGTGTTCCATCGGAGGCAGGGTTCGGCCCGTTCGCCGGTGCTCCTCGATGCGCTGTTGCACAAGATCCCGTTCGCCCTTCGCTGCGATCTCGTAGAGATCTTTTCCCAGAAGTTCGGCGGCGGCGGCGGCGCCCAAGAGAGTGATACAGGCTAGATTTACCCAGAGAATTCGGTTGTCGGCGTGAACGAGGATCGCGTCAGGATGGAATTGCACCAGCGTCTGGAAGCTCGTTTCGTTGCTGCATAGCGGATCTTGCACTGTGCTCGGTTTCTGCGGGGCGTTGCAAGTCTACAGTGGTACGACTGGCACAATCAAGCGATCGCGGACGGCGGTAGTGGGCTAATTCCGTGTTGCTGTATTTGGTCGTTCCAAGGGTTACGATTGATTGCGCTATGGGCGCGCCTTCCGCCTTGAACTTAACCGCCGTCTTCCAAAGTGTTCAATATTGTACAGACAGCAAAAGGCCACCAGGCCTAAGCTTGCTGTCAATTATTGTGTGGGGGTCCGTGCAGGCTGCCCCAGGTTTTATAACAAGTCTTCACGGTCCCGATTCTTTCCTCGACAAAGCACCGGAATTATGAGTTCCGGCCCAAAGGTGTGCCCATGGCTGTTTTATCTCTTCCTGTACCGCATCCCCTCATATTGTGTATCGACGACTCCGAGATCGGTTTGCGTGTGCGGAAGTTGCTACTCGCCAGCGTCGGTTACGAGGTGCTAACCGCTACCACCGTTGAGGAGGGGCTCGAGCTTTTCAAGAAGAATCCCATCGCGTTGGTTATCGCGGATCACTTTCTAAGTGCCGAGTTGGGACCAGAAATCAGCAGGGAAATGAAGCGTCTGAAACCCGAAGTCCGCATTCTCATCGTCTCAGCTGAGCTTGACGAAACTCTGGGCCTTGAGTTCACGGATGGATTCTTGTCTAAGTGTCAGCCGACGGAGCTATTGCTGCACACGATTGCTCGGCTTGTCGCGGCAGGAGTGAACTGTACCGATGCTCCAGCGCAGGATGCCCCCGGAGGTCGCAGTTGAAGAGGTAGAATTTCTTCATGGCAGACCAACCCTACGTAAATCCGTTCGAAGATGTACACAAGAAGGCTCTCGCGGTCAGAGATCGCACTCGCAAGATCAGGGAGCAAGAAGCGGGGCTTCGCGAAAAAGCCGAAAAGCTGGAGGAAGCCATCAGAGACGAGAAGGAACCGACCCCGTAGCCACCGCCCTGTCTACGTAACGGCGTCGATTCGATTGTGAAATCCTCGTAGCACCCATGGACGCAGGACGGGTGTTTTCGAGCGAAAATTTGCCTGCTTTCGTCGCCCCCTGTCTTATAATCTCGCCAGCTCAGAGCCAGTTATGCATGCTGCAGTTCTGCACAAACTCGGGGAGGCTCCTCGATGCGAGCAATTTCCCGAGCCGGTCGCGGGTGAGAATGAAGTCATCGTGCAGGTGCACGCGGCTTCCATCAAGCCGGTTGACAAGCAGATAGCCAGCGGCTCGCACTATGCCACTCCCGCCCAGTTCCCGTTTGTTTGCGGTATCGATGGAGTTGGACATCTTAGCGATGGTCAACGCGTGTTCTTCGGTGGGTGCCGGCCACCTTACGGTGCGATGGCGCAACGGACGGTGGTGCCGAAAGCCTTCACTTTTCCTCTACCCGCCACGCTTACGGACGAACTTGCTGCCGCCATCCCCAATCCCGGGGTGTCGGCCTGGCTGGCTCTTACCTTCCGCGCGCGATTGGCTGCCGGCGAAAACGTACTCATCCTGGGTGCGACCGGAGTCACCGGCAGGTTGGCGATACAAATAGCCAAGCTTCTGGGTGCAGGGCGCGTGGTTGCTGCTGGACGCAACCCGCAAAGCTTGCACTCGTTGGATCAACTCGGAGCTGATGCTACGATCCGCCTCGACCTCCCTGAGCAGGAGCTTCAGGGAGCGTTTGTGCGGGAAGCCGACGAGTCCGGCTTCCAGGTGGTCATCGATTACCTGTGGGGCCACCCAACCGAAGTATTACTTTCGGCGATGACCCGCCGGACCTTTGCGGCCGTCGGAACCGAGACGCGCCTGGTTCAGGTAGGAGAGAGCGCAGGGCCAACTATTTCGTTGCCCGCCGCCGTACTGCGCAGCACCGCTTTGACCATTCTCGGTACTGCCGGCATCCCGGGCCGCGATGTGCTGACCGATGCCTTGCAACGAGTAATGAGCTACGCCGGCAGTGGGGAGCTGCAAGTCGATACCGTGAGTGTTCCCTTGGCAGACATCGCAACGGCATGGGAGCAGAACCAATCGGGTCGCCGTGTGGTCGTAATCCCGTAGCGGACGCTCGACCCGCGGCTGAGGATAAACTCGCTAGCGTCGTATCCCGCGTGGCAGGGATCAGAGTGAAAGTGCGGGGAGGTAGGCCCTATTTCCAAAGCGCGACCATTGTATCCGCAAGCGCCTCAGGATAAGGCGAAGCATTTAGCCTGCGCTCTAGCCCAATACACGAAACATTCCCAAATCGAAATGGCCGCTTGTCAAAATCCAGCATGATTCTTGCCGCGCGCCCCGAATTGTGCTGAATTGATACGTGATTCACCTTCGCCTG
>CAVQYW010000002.1:0-341613 GCA_963718395.1 uncultured Acidobacteriaceae bacterium | reverse complement strand
CTGCGGATATCCATTACTTTCCCTGAAAAGAGAAGTTAGTAGGGAGGAAGACGACCTACCACATCGCTGGGCCGCCAAACGTGACAATTCGCATGCGGCATCCCGACGGCTCAGCCGAAAACATCACGGGCGTGTCGATCAAGGGGTGATTGATCGCCGAACCCACGGCGCAACAACACGAGAAGTCGCCAAGACCGGGATTCGAGGGCCCTGGCGCAGGCGCTCGCGTGGATTCTTGAACCCCCGCCGAATTCTCTGTGAATTAGGCGATGAGACTTGCCTGGCAGGACCGAACATCATTCATGTCTAGCCGCGAGTCTCAGCTCTAAATTCTTGTCAACGGCATGTTAAAGGCCGGGGAAATTAGAGCGGCGAGACCTCGCCCCCCTGGGGTTTCGTATGCGGCATAACGGATGCTCACAAGGCGTCTTAGTCAGCTAGAGCGACGTGCTAGGGGGGATTTGACCCACGTGGCTCGAAGCAAGCGGCTTGTCCGCCTGACTACGCGGTGAGCTAGCTATGTCGTTCTCATCAATCGTGGCGCTGGTTGCGCCGACGATGACTCATCCCGCGTTTTACGCCGTGTTCGCACTTTTTCTGTACGGACTCCGGTGCATGGTGAGCGTGAAGGATCGGCCCCTTGCTCACGCTCGACAAGTTGCCTTTCTCGTTGTCATCGGAGCGCTGATTCTCGTATCGGCCGCTCTGCTGTTCAACGCTCGATAGACAAATGCTTGAGCCGCAGCGCCAGCGTATCTTCAGAATCGACCGTCGCGGCCGACCCACTTCGATTGTGCGTGTGGATTGAACACCGCATAGCTCAGGCGGCCGCCGGGGTGACTCAGATACTCCTCGAAGTCTGCGGCGCCGATGATCACGAGAAGGGCTTCACGACCGTACCAATGTTCCGGCTGCGCATGGCCGCGCGAGAGCTTGTTCTCCACCATCGCGCACATTGCATCCGGGTTCTGGTCAAAAAGGTCCTGCGTTGCCCCGGCGTGGGCGCTCCGTGAATTTCCTCAAGGTCATCAATCACAGTGGCAGGGACACGCACGTTGACCGTGATGCGCTTCCAATATCCCTGCAGCGCAACGTATTCAGAATTGGTCGACTCAAATGTATGCAGATTTTCCAGCACGTTTGATCGCTCCGTCAGCGGCGAATGCGACTTGATTCTACGCTGCAATGGTCCGAGGTCGATAGATCCGGGCCACGAGCTCCTTGTCTCAGTAAGCATTCATGATTTCCTGTGCGCCTAATCCTTCCAAAATCCCTTGAACCGCTCCGGGCTGAGCTCGGTGTAGCGCACCGTGTGCGTGATGTTGCGGTGCCCGAGGTACTGCTGGATCGCCCGCGTGTCCTGGCCGTCGTTCGCGAGCTTGTAGCCGGTGGAGTGCCGCAGCATGTGCGGATGGATAGGGAAGGGGAGTCTGGCGAGCTCGCCGGCGCGCGCCAGGAGCTTGCGGAACGTCGCCGGCGTCAGCGGTCCGCCGCGCTCGGTGACGAACACATACGGCGAATCTCGGATACTGCCGCCGCAGCTCGCGCAACGCGCGCAGCTCGGGCCCGCGGATCGGATGCGTCGAGGCGATGCCGTTCTTCAGCCGCGCCACGTGCAGAAGGCCTGCCTTGAGATCCACCTGGTCCCAGCGCAGCGCCACGAGCTCGCTAGACGCGCAACCCATGCCGGTACGCGATGAGCATCAGCGTGCGATCGCGCGCACCGTGGCGGCCGAGCTTGCCGCAGGCCTTCAGGAGCTTCTCGATCTCCTCGGGGGTCAGATACTCGCGCCGGCGGCGCGAGGCATTGGTTTGGCGAGCGAGGGGGGAGGGGAGAGCCAGGGGCCCCTGCAGATCGCCGCTCTGAGGGCTTCCTATTGCGTCGCGGGAGCGGACTTTCCCATTTACGAGTGTTGGCGCGGATTCGCCGCGGCTGATTTTCCCGAGGCCTTCGCCATGGCGCGCAGTTTAACACCCCATTTAAGGTCATTTATGGGAAAGGTCGTATTTCACAGGCTCCGGATTAACAGGACCGCTAGCACGGCGACGAGCCCCCAGCCGATCCATGCGGTGCGCCGGAGGATCTTCAGTTGCGCCTCGTACGTGGCGCGGGCGAGATCGTTGCTGGTGAACAAGTCGCCTTTTACTGCCTCGAGGCTGCTATTAAGCGCCCCGCTGGTAACGGGCTGCGCATCTGGATCTGGTTGCTCCCCTTCGTCTTCGTCCTTGAACCAATCCGGGCACTTCTTCTCCCAGCGTTCCCGGCACGCGTTATACATGTTCTGAGGGTCGAGTCTTGCCTGCGGATCGCGCTCAGTCTGCCAGGCCATGTCGTGCAGCGCATCGCGCGTAGCCTTGGAGCGCCACAACCGAGGGTTCCATATCATCTGGTCGAAACACAGAAGGAAGTCGCGCTCGTTCGCCGCCTTCATCTCCTCAACCGACAACGCACCCTCGAAGTAGAGCGCCGCGCGGACTGCTGGATCCTCGTGCACGGCCAGCGCCTGGCGCGCCTCCTTGGAGTGGGCTGCCACGACAGCCAGACGTGCGATGCCGCGCCGAGTACGAGCGTAGGCTCCAAGAGTCCCGCGCTCGAGCTCCTCCCGCTCATGTTCGATCCGCTTGGTATCAGATGCGTCTGGCACCCACCTCGCAGCCAACTGCAGGGGGCTTTTCACCGAGGGAGCTGTGGGCTTGACCCGCTCGTACAACCAACAAAGATGCCCTGCCCACTCGTCCTTTAACGGGGAGTTTCTCGGCGAGCGCCCAGGCCGCATCGAACACCTTGTCGTGCAGGTATTCGGCATAGCTGTCCATAGGGCCGGAGTACTCCCTTGTAACGCGGGAGTTTTCGTACAGCGCACGGAGTGCGGCGAGCTGCCGCTCCTCATCGAGCGCCTTCCAGGGGTCCTTCATTTCAAAAAAATCACTGAGGAAATCGTCCTCGAGAGTGGGATTGGAAAACAGAGCAGTGATTTCCTCTTCATCGAGGGAGCGGAGCAGGTCCGCCATCTGTCCCTGATGCCCAATGAGAGCACCGGGTATGCCGCCAAGGGAGTGCCGTCCGGCCGCTTCATTAATCAAAGCGGCGAGGCGGATTGCTTTGGTCTCCTTGCCGAGGCCGGAGAGCAGAGCTTGCAGAATGTGGGAGTTGCCTGAAAACCTGGCCAGAGAGAGATTGATGAGCGGATCGCCTCGAGCAAGCAGCGCCTTCTCGATATGTTCCTCGTTCCATGAGAGCGCGTCGGCCTTGGATGCGCTCTCCTCGAGCCAAGCTCGTACTCGCTCTGGTGAGCTCGCCAAAAGCTCAGCTTCGAGCAGGACGTTCTTCGGATCGCGAGGCCGATCGGTACGTCTCACGTTGCCATCCTGGTGCCGCCCGCAGGCGCGTTCTCAATTTGTAGCTGGGTCGAGAGTTGGATTTCAGAGCCCACTGATTTTGCCGAGGTCAAGCTGCGCTGACCCCTAGCGGCGGTACCAAGTCATCGCTTCCCTCAGGTCGGGCTCTTCTAACGTCTTGAAACTCGAACAATCTCATGGATCGCAGCCGCAACCTGGCGATGCCTACGGCGCAGTGCCGACGCAATCCTATCGCTTTCCTGTTCGATTGTCCGCATCAAGCTGGACAGTCTTCTTTCCTGCACGACATCGATCTGAAAGGAACGTTCCTTAGTGCCAAAGAATTCGCTTCTACGTAGCATCAGCTGTCCTTTCTCAAGAAGGCGGAGCTCCCGGCTGCTCGGACGCGCCTCCATCAATTGACCCTGAACAACCAGAATTGGATAGTAGAGGATAACGTTTACGTATTCGGCGGCGTCAAACTTCCATCGTTGGTGATGCCAGTCAATCTCGTATTCCAACGCGTGGCATAGCTTCTTGAAAACATCGAAATGTGTTTCATCGTGCCACGCCATCCAGTTGTATGGCTTTTGCTTCTTCTTTTGGAATGAGCAGTACTGCGTAGCGATGCGACCGCGGCAATAGTGATGGTAGTTCTCGGCCTTAAGGAAGCTTGAGAAACGCTCCCAGTCAGCTCGAGACTTGCCCGCCGGAAGGACTAGCGGTATCCCCGACGCCTGTATTTCGTGGTGGTGAAGGGAAGGCACTACTGCACGCTTCGTGATAAGTACGAGGGGCTCCGGATTGTTGACACATTCAATCAATGCGACGGTCCAGAGATAGTCTCGCCTCCCAGGGCCTGCTCTCTGAGCGCGAATAGCGTGGATGTCTAGTTCTCGGCTTGCGCCGGTGGTTCGGTCAAGAAAAACGGAGTTAGCTTCGACGTAGTAGCCACGCCGCCGCAGCATTGAGTCGACGCGGCTTTCAAGCAAATAACCAGAACGCAGCAAGGCTCCCCGAGCCTCTGGGATGGTAATTTCGCTCACTTTCAACTCCTAGGACTGAATTGCCACGACGCTGAGTACCAAACCATTCCCAAATGGGGTCACAAACGGGAAGGAAAGTAAGTCTCCCCGTGCCCTTGTAGCTTACTTGCTCCACAGCCGAGACTTCTGTCAGCACCAAGAGAGAGCTAAGCTCCAGCCTGCCCCTGAGCATCAAACCCTACTACTAAATATATATAAATGGTAAGTGCGCGACGGCCCGACGCTCACGAGAAACGCCTGGCTCGTGCCACACCGGCGCAGCTACAACGCTTCGCCTTAGCTCAGAAGCGGTTGCGCAGTGTCCTGACAAAACACGTGATCGCGAATCAGCCAACCCTGGAACAGAAGATCTCGGATGCGGGCCCGTTCAATCAACGTATCGATCCTCACGTGCTTGCCACCTCGCTCGAGATAATGCGGCGCGCCGGCGAACTCCTCGATCATCAGCATGAGAACGGTTCCTGGCTCGTACTTGGCGCTGGTACACCAGCGTCGCGCGTCGCCTCGCGTTTCGAACAGCAAGTACAGATCTGGAACGAACTGCAGAAGCTGCAGCTCTCCAAGCGCATTGGTCAAGCCTTGGAAATCGCCGTTTATCGCTCACTTGTTTCGCAGTCCACCATAGATCATATCGGCGGCTTTACCGACCTTGATGAGCACGACGACGCGCGACTATACAGCAAAGAGGACCCATCTCTAATAAACGGACGGCGTCTTCCCGGTAAGAAGCGTGTGGATTTTGTTCTCTCGTATGACCACTCTCGTTGGGCGGTCGTCGAGGTGAAGAATACGCGTCAATGGCTGTATCCAGGCGATTCGGACGTCCGCGAACTTCTTGGCAAAGCACTGGCCGTGGACGCGGTACCAGTACTCGTCGGCCGCCGTATTCCTTTCGTCACCTTCCGCGTTCTGTCACCCTGTGGCTTAGTGATCCACCAAACCTACAATCAGCGCTACCCACAATCCGAGGCGACACTCGCGGCACAGGCTCGAGACAAGACGTTGCTCGGCTACCACGACATTCGCCTTGGTAATGACCCCGATAACCGCCTACTAAAATTCGTGCACGTAATTTGCCTCGGCGTTCTTCCTAGCGCGAGACACCGTTTTGATCGCTTCCGCGACCTTCTATCGCCATACGCTTCCGGTACCAAACATTACGTTGAATTCTCCGCTCGTGTCAGACGCCGTGAGCGCGGACAACGAAGATTCCGACCTGCCAGAATCTGATGAGTTTGACGTCGATGATGCCCGATAGCGGCCCGACCAGACGCCGACTTTATTTATCCCAATCTCTCGACAGCTGCGAGCAAGATTACTTATGGTTTTCTTGAAGGAGGGATACATATGGGCGATCTTTTGAGTGAGCTTCGCGAAATGGCGGCCGTGGGCCCAAGCTTTGCTGGCGGTGCAGCAATGGTTGTCGGCGACTGTAGAGGACGATGAGCGCCACCATCACCGCGCTGAACTGCTGGCTGCATATCGGCTCCGTACGTTTTGGAAGAAAAGCGACGTGCCGCATCTGCAATCGCTGGGCGTCAACCTGGCGGCCCGGAAATGCCTATCTCGCGACTCAAGGGAAGGGGACGCCCTGTAGTGAGGGCATACCGGCCGCTCTGGCTCGGCATTTCACGCAGGGTTAGCGCTCTTCAGCCCCTCTTTGATCCAGCCAGTTCACCATTGCAGCGGAAGCGGGCGCTTAGACTTTGGCCGTGGTGGCCACACCACGTGGAAGCGCTATACCGGGGCGAACACGCCATAGCCAAAGCCAACGGCATCACGGCACCCTCCCGGTACGCAGAGGAAATGGTCGGCAATGCTCTGTGCGTTTCATCGGCGACCGTTCACAGCATTTGCGGTGCCATTCGACGCAAGAGGCGAGAATGGGCCGGAGCTGCAAATGTTCCCGCGATCACCCTGCGTGGTTCGAACAGTGGATGCACACCGGGGAATGTAGTCGCCTGGCCAAGAGCGCCTGAACAGAATTAGCAATTCTGTTCCCAGCTACGATTTACCTCGCATCAGCGGCGTTAAATTGGAGCGTCACATTGCGCGAGGACGCCGTATTTGGGAAGAAAACCTCACGCCAGTCTCGGATAGCTTGAGCTCGGCTTCGACTTCCTCTTCGCCGCCGAAACCCTGCTGCTTTAAGGTGGGCAGTAAGCTATCAAGCTGCCTCTCGAAGTAAGCTTGTAACTCCCGGATTTTAATCTGCCAATAATCCGCAAGCCTCACTGCCTCCGCATTTACGCCGGAAGCCATTACGCCGCCGCTGATCGGCCTGATAGACTGTCCCATCAGCGGTTGTGACAAAGTACGTTCGCGTTCTTGTTCCTAAACGCCCGTCTTTGCGCTTGAGTCCAGCGCCTCCCGTTACGCCTTTCACCCGATACCGGCTAATCATCTCCGGCCAGTTTCGATGAATATCTCCAGTATGCCGCTTCTTCAAAGCTCTGATGCGAATAGATGTTGATTGCGCAAAAGACTTGGTCGGTCACCAGCGCATAGAGAAGCGGCCCGGTTCTACCCGCATAGGCCGGCTGCTTTGGGTCAGACGCGACGCCCAGGTGAAAATGGTGCACACCCCATTCGGCGAGGAGACCATCAGGGTTGAGCAGTGAAGCGTGGCGCTTGCTAAGGTGAGGATTGATATCCTCTCCCTTTCGTACCTTCTCCTGAAGCGCCTTCCAGCCAGTCTTATGCTCTGGCGGGCAGACAAAATCGTCGCGGTCTTGATGGTCCGAGCTACGGGCGCAATTCGGCGGCGCCGTGCGTCGAAATAACGAAGCCGTACATCCTGATCATCAAGGTTTGCAACTTCAGCCGCAGGCCATCCTTGCACGTTGACCAGGTGGGTCTGAGGCGGGCGATCCAGTCAGCCTCGAAATTCGCTTTCAGCGTTGGCATTCACGCTCCCCAGTGCCTTGCAGATATACACACGCCATGCGGCTGGTCCCAGCGGAGATCAGTACTCAATAACTTGCCTTGTCACTGCAAGAATGACCCCTCAAGAAGGCCTTGATTGCCTAGCCGGAATAGAAGCGCCTGCAGACTGACGCCGTACCGATTGGCCATCGTACGGATTGCTTTTTCGTCCGACATACTTACCCCATCTTTGAGCTGCTTAACGTCGCCTCTATTAGCTGCGTCGGCATCAGCAGTTCGGCTGCAAAAGCGTTTGCTTCCCTTTCTTGCTGATCCGACCCGTCCTTAGAATGTTTGTCCCGAAAATCGAACAAAGAAATCCTTGTCATCGACGTGCAAATGACCGCCGCTTGATTTGTGCATTACGAAGTGTCCGAGCTCGATGCGCCAACGTGAATCGCTGCCGGGCCCTAGAGTGGCTTACGTTTAAGCCAATCACCGTAGAGCTGGTTTTCGGATCAACGTACACAAACCCGGAGGTTTCATCGTCTAGATTCTTCCTGACGATCTCGATGCCCTGACGACGGATAAGGACATCGACAGGGACAGGCGGCGCCTTAATTGAAGCCTCTTTCAATATTCCTTCGACGAGCTCGCGGATTTTCTGCTTAGTCATGGACATCGTTTAGCGTCGCCCTTTTGATTCAAGTACGGACAAAACAAAGCGCTTGGCTTTCGGGCTAAGCCCAAATTGATCAACGTCCAGTGAAACCTTCAACCCCTCCGCTGCCGGCAAAAGGCTGACCGGCTCTACGCCCAAAGCGCGCGCCATATCGAGCAGCGTATGCACCATGAAGCGCTGGCGTCCCTTCTCGATGTTTGCTACCGATTGTCGGCCAACCCAGTTTCCGCAGCGATGGCGGCCTGAGTAATGCGGGTGGCTTGGCGGATCTCGCGCACACGACTCCCGACGGCTATAAATCGCATCTACATCGGGAGGCATTGGCGGCAGAGTACTGCTTGCCTCTCCAACGTGCAAGTACCACAATCGTTTTGTATTGTCTAGCAAACGCTGCTATATGTTCTGCCCCACTTGCTGTACATTGCAACGGTCGATATACTACCGCTAGTTATAGGGCTTTGGCCGCGTTTCGCGGTGGTATCGAATGAGCAATTATTTGATAAGAGTCGAGCTCCACGGAGCCAACTACGCGAGCTACGAACACCTGCATAAGGCCATGGCGGCGCAGGGTTTCGCGCGAAAGATCCTAGGAGGAGACGGCTATACCTATGCGCTTCCAACCGCAGAGTACGTGACATCGACCCCGCAAGATGGGGCAGCAGTGCGTGCGCAGGCAGGCGCCGCCGCGGCTTGTACGGGATTGACCATGCAATATTGGTCGTCGACTTTGGCCAAGCATGGTGAACGGCCTTCCAAAGGTATAGCTTGGGAAAGTGACATGAAACATCCGTCGTGTGGAGATGGCCTAGACGATCGCTGCCGTGATGCAAACGGCGAGATTCGTCGCAAAAACGGAAGTACGCGCATCGACACTTTGCGCCAAACATACGGTGAAGAGTTCGCGCCTGGCGCGCGCGGTGACATGCATTTGAACACGCTTCTCGATCGGACGGGCGCAGATTCGCTTTCCGATTACTTGAAGCATCGACGGGAGTTACTACGCAGCTGACCATTAGAAAGATAAAAAGGGACCTGATTTATGCCTCCGGGGGATTAGGAGTGGCTTGACGTGGGATGCCTTCGCCCTAATAGTCGATCCCATGAAGAGGCTCGTAAACATCTGATCTTTAAAGCGTAAATAGCCTTGACCGAGTGTCGTTGCTATGGTTGAATGACCTCAACCTCCCGGCCTGACCGGCCCGACAAGAACGGGCTAGCGACCGGGCGCAAAACGCCGCAAGGCGGTTTTTGCATGTCTGGGAGAACAAAAACAATCACATGCTGCCAGGGATCGAAAGCGACGGCGCAATACGCACCCGGATCTACATCGACGGGTACAACCTTTATTACGGTTGTCTCAAGAACACTCCCTACAAATGGCTGGACGTCCACGCGCTCGTCGAGCGGATTCTTCCGACGATCATGTATCAGCGCGCGGGCGCGCCTATTCGATACGCTTTCCAAAGTCCCGCAGTCAAATTCTTTACCGCCCCGATTCTAAGTGCATTTGCCCGGTCGGACGACTCTGTTTCTTGCCAAGTGAATTACCACAAGGCATTGCTAGCCGATTGCGGTAATCAGGTGAAGATCATCAGTGGTTATCACGACGCACGGCCAGCAAGGGCACATAAATGGCTTGAAGGCCGCTCCGCTCGGGAGTGCGAGACGGTGAAATCTGGAAGCTCGAGGAAAAACAGTCTGACGTCGCGCTGGCATTACATGCGTTCAGCGACGCAGTGAGGGGCGAAGTAGACCAAATCATAGCGATTACCAACGATTCCGACTTGCTCCCCCATGGAAATGATTCGAGAGCATACAAGCGCCACCCTCGGACTGATTGCTCCAACAAAGAAGAACAGTGCCCGCGTGAACACGGAACTCAAAAAACACGCCCACTGGACCCGCTCTCACATCTCAGATGATGAGTTGTCCAGAGTCAATTGCCGAGTATGGTGAGGTCCGAGAACAAAGCCTTGCACAAGCCTCTATCCTGGTATCCGCGCCCGGACCTGCTTACACCCATCTTTGAAGAAGCGAAGCGAGTTAGAGGGAGTGCCGGTGCGGCGCGCAAATGGCTCAACCAGCCTTGTGCACACCTCGATGGCCGCGTCCCAATCTTGATGTGCGACTCCCAGGAGACCGCCGCAGAACTCCGCGCCTATATGGATGGATACGCTCGTCAGTTCGGCGCTTGAGCTCACTCCACGACAGGAGACCCGGCTCTTCCGGAGGAATTCGGGCGATGGCTCGGTTCGGCGCTCTTACGTGACTGACCGCAAAGGACAATGGTGATCTGCGTAGTAACACCCGCATCGACGGCAATACCCCTGGCGCGCAGGTGGGCCATCGCGCTCCGGCCGAGCGGGGCCTCACAGGAGCCCCTGCTCGGAGAAGCTCAGCACGGTGTCGCCGGCGACGATAAGGTGATCAAGCACACGCACATCAATCAACGCCAGCGCAACCACGACGCGTTTGGTGATGATCTCGTCGGCCTGGCTCTGATCTTTTACGCCGCTCGGATGATTATGAAGGAGCAAGCACGCGGCGGCTCCCTTCTCCAGCGCCAGCTTCACCATTTCACGGGGGTAGACACTCGCCCCGTCGATGGTGCCGCGAAATAATTCGACGTATTCGATGACCCTGTGGCGCTGATCGACCAGGATGACGCCGAAAATTTCATGATCGAGATGCCCGAGCCGCACCGTCAAGTATTCGCGAACCTTCTGCGGCGATTCGAGGGACGCTCCACGGCGCACCCGGTGCGCGAGCGCTGCACGGGCCGCCGCCAGGATTTGTTCGGTCGTGGCGGGTTGGGCGGCGCCGTCGGCGCCATGGATGAAGAGATTGTGATTCGACATGTCGTTCTCCGGTCTTTCGGGCGGGATTGCCCGAGACCGGAGGGGTCCCATCGCAGCGCAGCCGTCACAGGCTGGCCGTAGGCCACCCGGCGAGTAGAGGAACGCGCGAAGCGCGTGAGCAACGGAGCGCCTTGACGGCGAGCGCGCTGTGGTACGGTCAGCAGGAACAGGGCAAGCATGCTCTCCCCTCCCCGTCTCAGTCGCGGCACGCGCGCGGATGAGGTCAGACACGCGGAGCGGCACGGCGGCGGAGCCGACTCCGGACGGATGATTTGTCTCTCGATGAGGATTTCGGAGCGATTTGGGGGGATAGCAGAGCCAGGGGTAGACTCCCTGCGCCGCTCTAATGGCTTCCTACGCGGTCGATTTTCTCAACGCCGCTGCGTAGACCCGTCTCCCAGATGCGCTGGGCAGTGCCACACCGTGGCGGCATATTCGAGGAGGACACGTCGCCGATTGTCAGACACTTCCAAGAACTGAAACGTACATCCGATTCGAAGTCGCGCGCCGTGACCTCTAAGAAAAACTTTCGTGAACGACGACTGCGCTTGGAGATGGTTCCCAAGCCTCTGACGCAGGCCATTCTTGCCTCGTGTCGTACGCCCAACATGGAGAACCCGGCGCGCTGCGTTGCGAATGACGTACACACCGTGCGTGTTGGGAGCCACAAGCCTTTTTCCAGGCGCCGGAAAGCGAACGCGCGGTTGGCGATTGAGACGTTTCAGCAGTCGCTGAATTCTGCTTCGGTCTTCCATGTGAATCCCACAGCAATGGAACAGCTTAAGCGGCCAGCATTTTATCGCTTCTTATTGACTGTGCCCCGAACCTCGTAAAGTGAGCTCTGCGTAGAAGGCCGCCGACCCGAAGGCCGGCGGCTGAAGATCAGCACATATATAACGATGCGCCGATTCTCGCGAGCGAGCTCGGCGTAGGCAGCAATCGTCCGCATCGGCGCGAAGTAGATATCACGCTCGAGGGGAAGCCCAAGTGGCCACGGACAGCGGCGAGCTCGTGCAGGCTCACATAGCCGAGTTCCGGTACCGCCACCTGCAGCACGCCTAATTGCAATCGCAACCTTGGTCCGCAATACGGCCAGAACCTCGTCACCGTGAACGTTACGGGTGGGACCTCGACCACGGTTTACGCGGCGAGCACCAATTCGCTAACACTCGTACCAATCCAGACCTCGAACAACACTACGCAAACCGCCATCACCCTGCCCTACCTGCCCAACTCTATTGCCTCCGATTCGGCGGGGGACAACGTCTATCTGGGATCGGGTTCGGGCATCATGATGATCAATGTCGTCAGCGGTGCTGTGTCGGTTGCTGCGGGTCCCCCGGCACCATCCTGGCGGCGTCGCCGGATGGAAACTACCTTCTGATTTCCAATAACGCCAGCGGGTTTGTCTATCTCTTCGATCCCTCCAGTTCGACGGTTGAGCTGACCCATCAGCTGACCGCGACGGCGGCTGCCTTCACTTCCGACAACAGTTCAGTCACTTTTCTCTCTGGGAACCAAATCTATTACGACACGACCACGCCCTTGGCCAGCTTCTATAACCTGTCGTTCACACCGACTGGCGTGGACATCAGTGCGCAGGGCGGAGTGACCTACGTCACCGGTTCGGGGCTAGGCGCCATCGATGTGCGGACGACTTGCAATCAAGCGGAATGGCAAACCCTCACAGGTACTCACCCGACGGTAGTGGCGCACGTTCCCAACGGCACCGGAGCCGTGGTGGCGGATTCGCCGAACATCGATGTTATCACCACCGCCGCCATCCCCAGGGATGCCCACCGAATCCGCAGAACACGTTGAATACCTACAACCTGGGCTTCGGGTCTTTCACCGCGTCACAGATATTCGTCTCGACGAACAGCTCCGCCGCGTGGATTATTTCTAATCTGCCCGCCGTGCTCGGGTTTGACCTAGCTGCGCTAACACCGTTCTCCGTTCCTCTTGCCAACTCAGCCCAGCCCTTGAGCGGCGGGACAACTTTGACGGAACCAAGGTCTATGTCGGAGCCACCGATAAGAACGTGCATGCCCTCGACGTCGCTTCTCACACTGACTCGGCGCAGATCGCCGTCGGCTTGCAGGATGGCAGTGGAAACACAGTCGCTCCCAATCTCGTGCTGGTCCTGCCGAATAAAATGGCGGTCGTGAACTGTACGATTCATCACAGAGACACTGAGGCAGAGAGAGAAGTGATCTAAGGTTCCTCCTCGAAATCCGCGGTTGCTTTTGCCCTTCGGATTTCCGTCCTCAGTGTCTCCGTGCCTCTCTGGTGAAGAATTCTGGCGGAGAGTCTACCCCTGCTTCGCTGCGTCTAACTCTTTCGCCACGCTGTCGAGCACGCCATTGATGAACTGCACCGACTCGGGCGTCGAAAACCGCCGCGCGATCTCCAGCGCCTCGTTGATGACCACCGGCTTCGGCGTCTCGGGAAATCCCAGAAATTCCGCGACTCCGGTACGCAGCACATTGCGATCGACGGCTGCCATGCGGTCCATGCGCCAGTGCTCCGCGTTCTTCTCGATGAGTTCGATCGATCTCCGGTGCGCTCTGCGGCAACACGAAACAAATCGTCGGCAAAGTCCGCGGACTTTTTCGTCCAGGTCGCGCGCGCTCGCCCCAGAACGTCTTGCGCACGTCGTCGGTAGTCTGCTTACCCATGTCGAGCTGAAACAGCATCTGCAGTGCGAGTTCGCGGGACTTCCTGCGTGTGCCCGATTTGCTCATCGCTTCCCCGCGTGTTCGCCTTGCTGCAATCTTCTCACGCAGCGATGCCATCTCCACCGCCGCCAGTCCGCCTCGTATCCTTTGTTGCCGGCCTTCAGCCCCGCGCGATCGATGGCCTGCTCCAGCGTGTCGCAGGTCAGCACACCAAACGCGTGCGGCACGCCTGTCTCTTGCGCCGACTGCCCCACGCCACGCGTGACCTCGTTGGCGATGACTTCGTAGTGCAGCGTCTCGCCGCGCAACAGACATCCGATGCAAACGATCGCGTCGTACTTGCGGCTCTCGGCCAACTGCCGCGATGCCGAAGGAATCTCGAACGATCCCGGCACACGCACGATAGTAATGTCGTCTTTAGATGCGCCCGCCTGCCGCAGCGCCAGCAACGCGCCATCGAGCAGTCGCTCGGTGATGAACGAATTGAACCGGCCACCACTATGGCGAAACGCTTGCCCTCCGCCTTCAGCGAGCCTTCGACGCCTCGTGATCTGCTCTGCTTCGCGTATTGTAAGAAACGTAACTTTCAATCCGCTGACTTCCACTGCGAAAAACCGTGAACTATCGGGGGCATCTGCGATCTCGCGCAGAACTTTCAGCTCACGCTTCCGTACGATTTCCCACGCCGCATCGGCGTCGGAGACCTCAACAGCCAAGTCCGAAAGCGGAGCGCTCGCTGCCGCGATGAACTCGATCGTTCCGCGTGGCGCTTCCAATTGGTACCCATGCGCGCTTCCGTCATCGCACTCGTGGACCGGAACGGCCCCCAGCGCGCGAAACAACTCAATCGCGGGCTGCAAGTCCTCCCGCGTCTTTCCCAGCACGCGAGGAACAATAAGATTGCGAATCATAGGAGTCCATTGTAGACGGAGGACGTGACTGAGACGTTCGTTATTGACCATTGGGTGACGTATAGAAATCGACAAGATTTCCGTCCGGGTCGCGGAAGTAAATGGAACGCGTTCCCCAGGGCTGTGTGCCAGGCGGCTTGACCCAGGTTTTCACTAAGCCTCTGCAGTCTTCGGTATTCTTGATCGACGTCGCCGACCCTGAATTCCAGCACCACGCTTTTGTTCTTTGCCGGATCAGTCGAACCAGGAATGTACTCTTCTTGAGCCTCCTGCGAGAAAATCGCGAGCACTCCTCCGCCCGTCAGAAACTCGGCATAGGCTTTACCGGACCACTTTGCCGTCAGGCCCAGGATCGGCTCGTAGAAATCCACCAGTCGTTTCACGTTGCTGGTGATCAAACATGTGTGGACCGATGTTGGGATCGCCCATGGTCCGACGGAAGACTGGTATCCGCAGGCCGGTAACCCTGCCAGAGGTACTCGAGCGCTTCGGGAAGGTCTGTTGCTTTGACCGCGCGGTCCACGTGCCCGGCATTGCGGGCGAAGACGAACTGGTAGTGATAGCCCTTGGCGGCCAGCACGCTTCGCCATGTGCTCGTTGGCCAGAACCCAATCGTGCATGTTGTCGCGCATCACGTTGGGATTGTAGAGGTCGCGGTCGCCAACTTCCATCCAGATTCGTATCGGCTTGGCCGGGGCTCTCCGGAATCAGATGCTCGTGAAACTCCCACGCACCGTGCGGAGTCTTCGGATTGTATGGCCACTGCTGGTTGATGATAGGTTCCCGAATACGTGAGCACACGGTGATATCGCTCCGGGTGATACCACGCCATGATCAACGCGCAGGAGCCTCCTGAGCTGCAGCCGATGGTCGCTCGGCCGTCGGGGTCTTTGGTGAGTTTGACGTGGCCTTGGCTTCGACCAGCGGCAACACTTCCTTTTCGACGAACTCGGCATACGCGCCGGACATAGTGTCGTACTCAAGGCCGCGCTCACTTCCCTGTGCATCGCCGCCGCCGTTGCCGATGGAGATGGCAATCATCACAGGCACCTTTTGCTCGGCAATGAGTTTGTCGAGCGCCGAAAACAGCAAGCGGTCGGGTCCGTCCGCTCCCGACCATGAAAGGTGCAACACTGCCTGCCACGTACTGCTTGGGGACATAGACAAATACATGGCGCGCGTACGGTGCAGGATGGCTGGTGGTTACGACCAGCTTCGCAGGATCGGTGGGATCGGGAGTTCCGAAGGTGCCAGGCTCACGCGCAATGCCCGGGAAGATCTTGCCGTCGGAGGAGTTCATGGTGAACTCGATGACGCGTCCCTGAAGTGCGCTGTCCGGTGCCGACAGTTCGACAGCGGCAGGATGCGTCGGCCCAATGATGAAATTGCCGTCCGCGTTCGCGGGAGGAACTTCACCGTCGGGCAACTCTTTGGCAGCGACGTATCCCACAGTGTGGGGGTCGCGAGTTGGCGGTGCAGGCCGCTCAGTCTTCGACGGAGGCGCAGCAGCAGTGGTCTGTGCAAAGGTGCTGCCGACCGCAGCGGCGATGAGCACAAGGGCAACACTCAAGAGCGTGAGGGCCCGAAGTTTCATGAGGCTCCGTGGACCGCCCGTCGATTTCCGCTTTTCATCTCCCGGTTTTGGCTAGTAGTTCTTTCGAGCTCAGGCCCAGACGATGGAGGGTGTCGACCACCCTGGGCCATTCCTCCTGCATAAATCTTTCCCGTTCCGACTCTAGCAACTGCTGGCGCGCGCCTGGGAGGACAAACATCCCGCGCCCACGCCGGGACTCGATGAGTCCTTCCGCCACCAGCTGCTGATAGCTCTTCAGGACGGTAAGGGGATTCACCTGGAACTGTCCCGCTATATGGCGGACGGACGGCAGAGCGTTGCCTTCCAACAAGTTCTTGTCCAAGATCATCGTGACCACGATGTCGCGGAGTTGCCGGTAAATCGGCGTTCCGTCGTCCCAATCAGCGCGGCTGGTCATCGGTGCAGAACTCCTTAAAATTTTGAGCTATACGTAACTATAACACGGCATCACGCACGCAAGGCTATTATAAACAGCGACCTAGAAAATACCCGCCGAATGCCAATCGTGATTTACACCTCTACTACACTAGCTTTGGATAGCGCATATTGTCGACCTGGTATCACCGAGCGGATGTTGTCAAAAGCGCTCAGACTCGCCCTCCATGGCGGGCGCGGAGGGCGAGAGACACCAATCCCTTCGCCTCACGAAGATGTTTTATCGAACTGGAAATCGATGGGATAGGACGCAGGACACAGCGGCGTGTGACAAGGCCAGACTGGGGAAGGTTTGGACGGTAGCGAGGTCGGCGGCCGGCCGTGATATAGTGATATCAACATAATAAGGGCGGTGGATGGTGGCAGACGAGTCGCTGAAGAACGTGATTTGGGTCGGGTCCAACCGCAGGGACCTACGCTCGTTTCCGGAGCCGATTCAGGACCATATCGGTTATGCACTCTATGTGGCGCAGAGTGGCGGCACGCACAGCGATGCGAAAACGCTCAGTGGTTTTGGCGGCGCAGGCGTTGTGGAAGTCGTCAGCGATTACCGCGGCGACGCGTTCCGCGCGGTATACACCGTGCGATTCGCAAGACGGTTGTTCGTGCTGCACGCTTTTCAGAAGAAATCGAAGACCGGACATGCGACACCACAGCGCGACATGGACTTAATTCGGCAACGGTTACGCGAAGCGGAAGAGATCGCCAGGGAGATTGAGCCATGACCAAACCGAAATATGAAACGGGAAGCCGCAACGTGTTCCGTGACCTCGGGCTCCCAAATGCCGAGGAGCACCTGATTAAGGCGCAACTGGTGTATAAGATCGACGCTCTGCTGAAGGAGCGGGGCCTGAAACAGGCGAAGGCCGCCGAGTTGTTCGGCGTCCGCCAGCCCGATGTGTCTAAGATGTTGCGTGGCGAGTTCCGGCAATTTTCCGTCGAGCGGCTGCTGCGGTTTCTGGTGGCGCTGGATCAGGACGTGTCGATCGTGGTGAAGCCACATCGGAGGAGAAACGAGCCGTCGGTGTTGCAAGTGGTGTGAGGGGCCGTTTCCACATTTGCCAACCACAGGCAAATGTCGGCCACCCGCCGACCCTCACCATATTCGACCTCGGCGTAACTTTTCTCTCTCTGTGACCTGGTCGCATGCGTCGAGTAGATGTTTGAGATCGTGGTCGAGTTCGGCTCGGAGCTCCTGTTGATCATCTCTGCGGTCTCTCTTTGCCACGAACATCCGCTCCAGAGTGTTCTGGAGCCTGAGGATGGCCACGCGCACGTCCCCATAGCGTGCGAAGCGGCCCGCAGCCTGCCGGCATTCCTCTAGTTTCGGTCCGATGTCGCAGGAATCAAGGGCACGATAACTGGCTAGCTCCTCTGTAAGCTGACCGGCAAGTTCCTCCAGTGCAAGAAACCGCTCAAGCTCTCGGGACCACAAAAGCTGTCTGCGTTCCTTGAGCAGAGTCAGCCGTGTACCGATCACAATCGTCAGAAGCGAACCGACGAGCGCAAGGATTGAGGCTACCAGCGTGACTGTTTGTGATGCCACGAGCTTGAGTATAACCTCGGACCCGCGACTCACATTTTTGACTTGGCATGAAACATGACGATTCAATCCGCGTGGGATGCTTCAGTGGAAAGGAATGCTGTGCTGGCAAAACGGATCGGACTGGATTGCCCCCCGAGCAAAGCTTCGGTATGGCCCACACCAGGGGACGCACTTAGAGAAGCCAGCTATAAATCACCCTTCTTCTTAGGCATACGAGACTTAGCAGTTGCTTCCCGTTTTGTATCTTCAATCATCAGCGCTGACCTTTTAAGGCTGGTTACGTACTCAGCGATTAGCAGGATGTCGTCTGAATCATGCCAAATATAGGTCTTCCCTGAAAAACGTGCCCCAAACATATTCTCGACCGTCTTCGATGCCATAGCCGCCTCGGGGCCGTATTTCTTCGACACACCTCTAACCGTGTCCTCAAATCCTTCGTGCGGAAAATCGACCAGAATTTCATATAGTGAGCCGTCCAAGAACGTGTAGTGCGCCATAGCGGGACGGTCAACAATATAGACTGACAACGAACACTCGACTATCCCATGGCCAACTTTGTTGTCGGTGTCTGGTACGGAAACACCAAGCACAACATTGTCAGTACAATCGGGATGGTCGAGTTCATGCTTTGACTTGAAATTGGGCAACGAGTTTCCGAGCTTGTCCGTCTTAAACTCAAACCGTTGCGGACGAATCACCTCCTGCGGCCGACAATTCCCCATTGAAGGACACCCAGCTATCACGAGCAGAATTGCCAGGGTTTTGCTCATCGTGTGGTGTGGCATTTCCCCTCCCCAAACAACCCAGCGCTGAATTCCTGTCGCGTTTTCATGACGGTGAAAAACGCGCAATTATCACAAAAGATCGAAACTACTTCCCCTTGAACTGCGCCGCTCGCTTCTCTAGAAACGCCTTCGTGCCTTCGTTCTTGTCTTCGGTGGAGCAGCAGACAGCAAAGAGTGTTGCCTCGAGGTAGAGACCTTCGGCGAGGGTCATGTCGAGGCCGTGGTTGACCGCTTCCATGGCGTACTGGACGGCCAGCGGAGCGTTGGCGATGATCTTGGCGGCGATGGCTTCGGCGCGCGGGATGAGTTCGGCGGCGGGGACGACTTCGTTGACCAGTCCGATGCGCAAGGCTTCGGCGGCGGTGATCATCTCGCCGGTTAGCACGAGCTGCTGCGCGATGCCCTTGCCCACCAGTCGCGACAGCCGTTGCGTGCCGCCGTAGCCGGGAATCAGGCCAAGCTTGACCTCGGGCTGTCCGAGCTTGGCGTTTTCGCTGGCCAGGCGCATCGTGCAGGCCAGCGCGAGCTCGCAGCCTCCGCCGAGCGCGAAGCCGTTGATGCAGGCGATGACCGGCTTGCCCAGGTTCTCGATGGAATCGATGATGGCCTGGCCGCGGTGGGTGTACTCCTTGGCCGAGATGGGCGACTGCTGCGCCAGTTCGCTGATGTCGGCGCCGGCGACGAAGGCTTTCTCGCCCGCTCCGGTGAGGATGACCACGCGCACTTCGGCGTCGTCTTTGGCGGCGGCGAAGGCCTGGCGCAGCTCGTCCATGGTGGCCATGCTGAGGGCATTGAGCACCTTGGGCCGGTCGATGGTGATGTAGGCGATGTGGTTTTTGGTTTCGAGATGGAGGTTTTGGAAGTCGGTCATAATGTCCTCGGGTAATTAGTAATTCGTGATTAGCAATTTCAAAGCGAGCCGATGATACGAGTTGGAAATCGCCTGAAAGCGCGAAGTCCTGTTCCGACAATTATCGGCTGGGCACATCGGGCCAGCACTTCTTCCACTCCGCTTCGATCACCGCTTGCGGATACTGTTTCACTATCTTGCCGCTCTCGGCATCTACCAGGAAGCCCTCGCGGTAACCCCTTTCATCGCCGCAATCAGGCGAATCGTAGACCTCAGGCATCAGAAGCAAGCGCTGGGAGCTGTCCTCCCAACGCACGACATGGAGGTTGTTTTCGTGCGACTTGCAGGAATGTTTTTCCTCAAACTCTCTAGCCACGATTTCAGGTCCCTTGAGCTTCAGCAGAGTGTGACCGATTACCGTGTAGGCGACGAGTTGTACGCCGATGGTGTCGGCGCTCATCTCGACATAAAAGGACCGCGAATCCGACGACCACTTGATCGAGGTATTGACCGGGTCATCCACAAGCCCGAATTCCCCAATGGTGATGCCCCCGGATTCAACCTGCAGCTTGAAATTCTTGCGCAACTGAACGCGCCTGCTTTGGTCGGGAGACCAGACAGAAACCTGATGTTGGTAGTCCTTTCGCAGGAGCTGTTGTGGCTGGCAGGAAACCTGTTGCGACGGGGCTGAGGTGCTGAGGCAACAAGTGAACAGTGTCAGGCTGATGGCCGCGCAACTGTGGTGGAACCAGAGCATGCCCCTACACAAACTTTCCCGGCACCGGATTGTTCGGGTCGGTGTAATCGTAAAATCCCTTGCCCGTCTTGCGGCCGTACCAGCCGGCCAGCACCAGGCGCTTCAGCAGCGGAGGCGCGGCGAAACGGCGCTCCTTGAACTCGTCGTACATGACGTGCGTGATGTAGTAGGTGGTGTCGAGGCCGACGAAGTCGAGCAGCGTGAACGGCCCCATGGGGTAGCCGCAACCCAGCTTCATCGACTCGTCGATGTCGGCGATGGAGCCCACGCCCTCTTCATAGGCGCGGATAGCGTCGAGCAGGTAGGGCACCAGCAGGCGGTTGACGATGAATCCCGGCTTATCGACCGTACGCACCGGGACCTTGCCCAGTTTCTTGCCGAATTCGACTGCGGTCTCGAAGACCTCAGGTGCGGTTGCGATGGTCTTCGCTACTTCGACCAGTTTCATCATCGGCACAGGATTGAAAAAGTGCAGGCCAACGAAGCGCTCGGGGCGTTTGGTCGCGGTCATCAGCTCGGCCACGCAAATGGAAGACGTGTTGGTGGCAAAGATGCAGTCGGCTTTAACGCGCGAGTCGAGAAGCGTGTAGATGTGGCGTTTCTCAGGCACGTTCTCAATGATGGCCTCGACGATGATGTCGCAGTCGGTGAGATCGGCGATGCTGGTGGTGCCTTTGAGGCGGGACTGCGCTTCTTTCTTTTGGTCCGCGGTGATGCCGCCCTTCTCCACTCCACGGTCCACCAGTCGCGAGAGGGATTTCTCGATGCCGGCAAAGCCTTTGTCGAGGAATTTCTGCTCCTGCTCGAGCACCACGACGTCGAATCCCGCGGTGGCCGCGACCTGCGCGATGCCGGAGCCCATCAAACCACAACCTAAAACACCAACTTTCTTGATATCCATGATTGTCCCTTGTTTTGCTATTGGTCCCTACGCCTTCGGCGTTCCCTTGATCGGATGAAGATCTGCCAGTGCCGCGTGGACTCCTTCGGCCTGTCGGTTGTCACGAGCAGGTCCGCCCTCCGGCGTTACCAGCGTGTTCTGAAAAGCCACGATCTTCCAGGATCCATCGTGGTTCTTCGCTGCTATCAACGTCGGCCGAGCCTGGATGTGCTTCTCCTGCCCATCCATGTAAAACATGAGTTCGGCGAATACAAATACGACCGCCACATCCGGAAGCACGAAGCGTACTTTCTGCACCGTAAACTTGCTTCGGCTGCCCTTGTAGATAGTGTCGAAGATGGCACGATGTCCGCGCTCGATGGCAGTGTGTCCGTTAAAGTGTCCGCCCAGGATGTGTATAAAGTCGGCATCTTCAGCAAACTGCGCCGTCCATGCAACGCTGTCGGCGGTGTTCCATGCGTTCTCCAACTTCTCAACAATCTCGTACAGTGGCCGTTCTTCCGGGCTCATATTCAGACTCCTTTGCGGTTTGGTTGTTGGTCTATCGCTGCAGATTTTCGATAATCATCGCAATCCCCTGCCCGCCGCCGATGCAGGCCGTCGATAGCCCGTAGCGCGCTTTGCGCCGACGAAGTTCGTTGGCGAGCGTGATGAGCAGGCGCGTACCACTTGCGCCCAGCGGATGCCCCAACGCAATTGCTCCCCCGTTGACGTTGGTTTTGGCTGGATCGAGGTCGAGTTCCTTCATTACCGACAGGCACTGTGCCGCAAATGCTTCGTTCAACTCGATCAGGTCGATATCTGACAACGTCAGACCAGCCTTCTTCAGCGCGATGCGCGTCGCCGGAACCGGACCCGAGCCCATGAGCGATGGCTCAACACCGGCAATCCCCCAACTCACGATTCTCGCTAGCGGATTCAGCCCTCGCTTCTGCGCATCGTCGAGCGGCATCACCACCACCGCCGCGCCTCCATCCACGATTCCGCTGGCATTGCCCGCGGTCACCGAGCCGTTCTTGCCGAACGATGGCTTCAACTTGGCCAGGCTCTCCAGCGTGGTCTCCGGCCGCCGATGGTCGTCCTCCGTAAACAGCTCTCCCGTTGCCTCGCCGCGTTTGTTGCGTAACGCCACCGGCGTCAGCTCTTCTTGGATGCGTCCCGCCTTGTAGGCCGCGTCGGCACGCTTCTGTGAGCAAAGCGCGAACTCATCCTGCATCTCGCGCGTGACGCCCTGCTGTCTGGCGTACGTCTCGGCCGTCACCGCCATGGGCAGGTTGCAGTAACTGTCGGTGAGGGCCACAAACAGCGAGTCTTCCAGCTTCCCTTCGCCGAAGCCTACGCCCCAGCGCATGCCGCGAATCACGTGCGGCGCCTGCGACATCGACTCCATGCCGCCGGCCAGCACACACTTCGATTCGCCAAGTTGGATCATCTGCGCCGCGGTCACCACCGACTGCATCCCCGACCCGCACAGGCGATTCACGGTCACGGCCGGCACTTCAATCGGCACGCCCGCCTTCAGCGCTACGTGCCGCGCACCATAGATGGCGTCGGACGACGTTTGCTGCGCATTGCCCATCACGCAGTGATCGATTTCGGCCGGCTCGACTCCCGAGCGCTTCATGGCCTCAATCGAGGCAACAGCGGCGAGTTCCTGGGCGGAGAAGTCGCGCAACTTCCCGCAGTAGCGTCCCATGGGCGTGCGCGCGCCGTTGACGATAGCGATTTCTGGAAAGGTATTCGACATACAAGGATTAGATGCCATGAAGACTGTCTGAGCAAACGGACAAGTCTACCAGCGCGCCTAGTGAGCGGCAAACTGCCGATGGAAAACCCGACAACGCTACCTGCACAGCGAGCGCGTTTGGCTCTGCGCTATTGCAGCTTCGCGTATTCCGCTTTGGCTTCCTTCAGGATGGGCACGTCAGGGTCCGCGTCTTTCCACAAAGTGAGGAAGTCTTTGTATGCAGCGAGCGCGCGTGTACGAGCAAGATCGGCGTCGGCGCCGGCCGAGTTCTTCGCCTGTAAGGCATTGGCGCGAGCCACTCCCAGATGCGCCAACGCTCCAGTCCAGCAATTCCAGATGACGCCGTTGTGGTCGATGATCCTCTGAAACTCGGTCGCAGCCTCGTTGCCTTGTCCAGCCGCGAGGTACGCTTGTCCGCGAACGTAAGCTCCATACATACAAGACCCATTGCTGACGAAAAGAGTGTTTCCCATGTCGATCTTCGCTGGCGCTCCCAGCGTCCTCAAAGCCAGTTCGAGATTGTGCCCGTTCAGGGCTATCTGCGCGCGAATTGCCGGCAGCCATACTTCCTGAACCTGAGTGTCGAGGGGAAAGCGCTGGTCGATGTCGTTCGCCATCGATTCAGCGCGCTTCGAATCGCCAGCCAGAGCGAACGCCATGGCAACTTCCAATCGAGTGCCGGAACTATCGGGAGCAAACCGCAACGACTCCTCTGCCATCTGCTTCCCATTCTTGAGGTTGCCAAACACTGCTTCCCATTGCGCCGAAGTTGCATGGTCAATACCCGCGTTCTCTTTGCTGTCAACCCGTATTGCGGCTTGCACGGCTTTGCTATCCAGTTCACGCGCCTTCGCAACGCGTCCGCCATATGCCTCGGTTGCCGAAGCCAGGGAGTATCCTTCGTATCGATCGCCAAACTTTTGTTCATACTCACTCATGCCGGCTTGGTCGCCCTGCAGAAACGCCGCGCCATACAAAGCCTCCAGGTCTTCATAGCGTGCAAATGGCGAAAGCGAGCGAGCGGCATTGCGGAACTCGTCGAATCGGTTCAATGCAAGCAGGTAGTTCGCACCCAGACCCCGGTCGGGATCCTCCGTCTTTGACTTTCGCACCCAGTCCAATCCCTGGCCCCAGTCTCCCAACTGGCTGTACACAGTGCCCAATTCCCCATAAGCGTCGAAGTCACGGGGGTAGCTTGCGATTAGTTCCTGGTAGGTCTGGGCCGCCTTCTCCAGTTCGCCGGTCACAATCTGGTAGTACGAACCTTCGATGTTAAGCCGTTCTCTCTCACTGGCATGCTCACGTAACTGGAATGCCTTGGTGTGATACTCACGGGCGCGCTCCATTTCGCCGCGCCCCTGGTGGACCAACCCGATTGCCCGATAGGCCATGGCAAAGTTCGGATCGATCTCGGCGGCACGCTGATAGAAAGCCAGGGCGTCGTTAGGTCCCTTGGCTTTTTCTGTAATGGTTCCCAGGCTATAAGCTTTCAGCGCGTCGAGTGAAGAGGTTGTGGCCTCCTGTAGCGATGCGTCAAACTTCTGCACGGACGCGAGCGACTCGCCCAGCTCGCTGCGTAGCTTCGACGCTTCGCTTCCCAGCGCGTCCAGAACTTTCTCCTTGGTCGGGGCGGTCACCTGTTCCTCGGCAAGCGTCTCTCCGTTGTGACAATTCACCGCTTTTAATCCCACGACATACTCGCTGCCTAGGTTGCCAATCGATCCTGCGATGTAGGCCTTGCTGTTGCCGCGCAGGCACACTTCCTGGGCGATCTCAGAAGTGAGCCTCGTATCGGCTGGCCGGGTCATTTCCTGTAGCGTCTTTGTCACTTTGTCGCCGGAGAGCACGTTCAGGAAGGGTGACTGCCGCAGCGATACGTTGAGCGCGGTCTTCAGCGTGTCATCGAACACCGCATCGCCGGTGCTGTTGGCGAAATCAGCCAGCACCACAGTGTCTTTGTCCGTCAGTTGCTTCGGCTGGCGCGAGCGGTAATAAAGTCCACCCGCCAGCAGGGCCGCGATGAGCAGCACTACCGGAACCGCAATCTTCCAGTCAAGCTTGCTGGAAGCGCGTGTGTCTGTTCTTGCGACCGTCACTGCGCCCGAGCTCGACGACACGCGACCGCTGTCCGTGTCGCGCTTCAGCCGTTGCAGGTCGGTACGCAACTCGGCCGCGCTCTGGTAACGCAGGTTGCGGTCTTTCTCCAGAGCTTTGATGATCACGTCCTCCAGCCCGGCCGGCAATTCCGGGTTCACACGCATCGCCGGAACCGGCTCACGGTTCAAGATCGCGTCGATGATGTCGGCGTTGCTCTCGCCGTGGAACGGGGTCGCGCCGGTCGCCATCTCGTACAACACCACGCCGAACGAGAACAGGTCGGTGCGCGCGTCGAGCTCTTTCGCCCTTACCTGCTCGGGCGACATGTAGCCGACAGTGCCCATGGGCGAACCATGGTCGGTGAGGGGTTCCTCTGCGGATACGACGGTGACGGTATCCGCCGACGCCGAAGCGGGGCTGGGCCGCGTGACTTTCGCCAAACCGAAGTCAAGAATTTTGGCGTGACCGCGACGGGTAACGAAGATGTTTGCCGGCTTGATGTCGCGATGGATGATTCCCCCGGCATGGGCCGCGTCGAGCGCGTCGGCCACTTCGATGGCCAGTGGGAGCAGGATCTCCAGCGGCAGCGGAACCCCGGCAATGCGGTGTTTCAGCGTCATGCCATCGAGAAACTCCATGGCGATGAAGGGATGCCCCTCATGCCGCCCAACCTCATAAATGGTGCAGATGTTGGGGTGGTTGAGCGCAGACGCCGCCCGCGCTTCGCGCCGGAAGCGTTCCAGCGCCTGCGGGTCGTCGGTAAACTTGTCGGGCAGGAACTTCAGGGCGACAAAGCGGCCCAGTTCGGTGTCTTCGGCCTTATAGACGATGCCCATGCCGCCTCCACCGAGTTTCTCGATGATGCGGTAGTGCGAGACCGTGGTGTCGATCATTGGCCGAAGTGGTGCCAGATGGATGGCTGATGATAGGTCGATCCCTACTGACAGTCAACGACGAACAGGCTGCCGAATCCCCCTGGTTGAAGGTCTTATCCGCGAAATCCGCACGAATCGGCCCTTGCCTTTGCGTTTCCCGCCTTATCACGCACTGCTGTGTCCAACGTCCTATTCGTCCGCGCTCCAATCCGCTAAAACATCCTGCGTGAGGCAGAGGGATTGGCGTCTCTTGCCTTCACCACGCGTTGCGCCGCGCGAATGTATCGCTCTTTGACAATCGAATCCGCCGACTTCCGTTCCCAAATCAGGACAGTATTGCCCCCGAACTCGGCAAAGGCGACGCCGCTAACTAAGTCCAATGCTAGTAATTGGATACGTATAACTTACGTGGAATCAATCGCTTGGAGACAATTTCCGTCCAACCCATTGATTTTAAACGATCGCTTAATATTTTCTTCAAAACTCCGACGGAAATGCAGCAAAACTGCAAGCAATTGCACTATTGGCACGGGGCGTCAGGGCCAACAGCGAATGGTTAACAGCTAAGAGCTAATCGCCCACTTCAGCTGTCTTTTCGATAAAGGAGATCGCGCATCGCTTTGCGGCGCTCGGCGTTTGCTTCCGCAGCCATTTTTCGTTCGTCGGCGTCCATGCGGGGCTTGCCGGTAGAGGGAGCGACTTCGGACTCTTCGCTGCACTCGGGACAGCGATTGGCGAAGCCAGGCTTATCGGGTTTCAGCTCGAACTCTTCTCCACAGGCAGCGCAGATTCGAATGGGAAATGCCATGGCGCCTACAATTTTACAATCGCCACTTCAGGCAGTCATCCCTCTCGTGCCTGATCAAGAGCGAACTTCCTTACGGCGCGCTCGTCCTCAGGTTCCGGCGGCGCTGCCGCCACTCTTCACTGCCGAGGATGCCCGGGCCAGCCTCAATGAGCCGGGGCAGCATCTGAAAGACGGATACCGGCGTCCAGCGACTGCCGTCGCGGGTGCGGAAGCCGCGGCGATTGAGTTCCTCGGCGATCCCGGAGTAAGGACCGTCTTGAATGGTGAGCTCCATAATCTGGAAGAGGATTTCGCGTTCCTTTGGGTTCTCTTCCAGGTGGGCACAGTCGCCCGAGACGCGCAGTCCAAAGGGCACTTCGGGCGCTGCCGTAGTACCGGGCGCGGCCTGCGCGAGCTGCCGCTCCCACTCGATGGCGACTGGCTTCCAGCCTTCGGCCACCTTGCTTTGCAACTCTTCGGCCCCAAACTGCCCCGAAATCACCTGCCGCATACGTTCCGTGTTGGCCATGGTGCACCCCCGTTCGTCAGAAGCTGCTACTAGTGTTAAGCAAGTGCCGCACCAATTCCGTCGATTCCTAAAAGAATGACGAGCAAAGGGTTAGGCGACTATGGAGAACTGAAGAAGTCGGGTGCTGTCCGCCGCTGCGATCAACTGTACGAAATTGGGCAGGCCGCCAATGAAATCGCCGCCAGTCCTGTCGAAAAAGCTCGCGACAGAACTGACGGCGTTTGAGAGTCGCCTCGCCGGGCGTCTAGAAGCTGGCAGGAGTAGGCGGTTGCGGAATTGCCGGCACAACGATATGGATTTGCGGAGTTGCGGGCACTTGAAAGCTGATGTGAATCGGCAGGCCCTGCACTTGAGTACTCGCCATCTTTGAGCGCGATCTTTCCAGCGCGCACTGCGTCCGCTCGACCGAACGTTCGGCAAGTTCCTGCGCCCGAAGGGTAGCCCTTAGGTTGATCTGCTGCGCCCGTTCGACTGCTCGCTCGCTCAATTCCTGGGCGCGTATGACGGCGAGGTCGTTAATTCTCTGGCCCTGCTCGGCCGCGCGGATGCGAATCTCAACTGCTCGCTGAATATCCTGCTGAGCACGCAATGCGTCACGCTGTGCCCGCAGGGCGAGGTCGCATTTTTGCTGGGCTGTCTGCTGCGCGACGTGAGCTTGTGCCTGCTCCTCCGCGTTCGTCAGCGCAGTCCGCACCACTTCCGGCAGATTGAGTTCGGCCACCATCTGCGCCTCTTCCGGTGCGGTCGGACCGACCAAGGGCTGCAGTTGGGCCATCACCTTTTCGGCGACGTACTGCCTGGCGCAGTGCAGGTCGGCAACCAGCTCGGCGCGCGTAGTGGGGAGCTTAGCGAGGTACCCCGCATTCAATTCCCGGGAGAAGATTGAAAAGGTCGCCACCAGGGCCAAGGTCGCTACCAGGTATCTACGCTCCATACTGCCTCCTCGCTGTTCATAAGACGTTACAGCCGCTCGATGGTTAGTTGATTTTTTTCAACAAGCTGCGCGGGCTGTAAACCTTCATAAAGGCTATCTACACTTCGGTTGCCAAAGTGTTGCTGTCTGCAAGTGTCTGACGGTGTGGTACATATTCGGCTCCGTGAATACAAGATGGATAAATTGGCGTCCAATCGCAGAGATTTCTGTCCGCCAGCGGACACCAGCAGTGCAGAAACAGTTGGTGTTATTGTTGGCTGGCTATGACCGCTGACGGAGTGAAGCAATTCCTGCAACTGACACCGCTGGAACCAGAAGGCGGCTTCTTTCGTGAAACGTATCGCTCGCGCTGGATAGCTCCCATTGAGTGCCTGCCGGGGGGCGTACAAGGCCCGCGTTCCATCGGCACCGCAATTTACTACATGATTACGGCGGAGACATTTTCGACACTGCACCGGCTACCTGGCACAGAAGTGTTTCATTTTTATCTGGGAGATCCGGTGGAGATGCTACAACTGCATGCCAACGGCGAAACGGAGATCGTGACTCTGGGACAGGACATCGCAAAAGGTCATCAGCCTCAAGTCGTGGTTCGCGGCGGAGTGTGGCAGGGATGCAGACTGGCTGGTAAAGGCAAGTGGGCGCTGATGGGAACGACCATGTCTCCGGGATTCGACTATGACGATTACGAAACCGGCAATCAGAACGAGCTCATCGGGCAGTATCCCGACATGGCGGAGGCGATACGGCGGTACACGCGGTGAGGTCAGCAGCCACCGCTCGAACTATTGCTTAACTTTTCTTCTGCCGCAGCATATCCATCATGGCGGCAATGCGCTTCTGACGGGTCTCATCACGTTTGGCGTCTTCGATGGCGCAGACATGCTCTTTCTGGTGAGTGAAAGCTAGCTTGTCCCAAGCTTGCTTGTTCTTGGGGTCGGCGGTGATGATCTTCTTCAGGTACGCCGGTAGTTCGACCTTCCTAACATCTTCGTCGAGCTCCATAACGACGCTGACTGTGTCGCCCGCCTTGCACTTGGCTCCTGCGCGCAGATCCGCATTCACCACCATCATGTGGCCATCGCCCATGTTCATCAGCGAACTGCGAAACGGGAAGCCGTTGACGGTTCCCTTCACGGGCACGCGCCCTTTGCGCCGGAAGATCTCGACGACATTGAAGGGCGGCTTGAGTGCCGCGACGGAAGAGCCTTCCTGACCGAAGAGTTTGACTTTGAACTTGTGTTTGGGAATGGCCGTCCCGCCCATTCGACGATCTCCTTACAGGGAACCCTTCACCCACACTTCCCCGTCCCGTGGCACTTCCTGTTCTGGTGACGAGCAATTGCCGGGTTCGGCCAACTCGCCGTCGGGGCCGATACAGGTCTGGGTGTGCATGCACCAGAACAGGCCGTCGTTCGATGGAGGCACGGTGGGATCGTGCTCGGCGCTGATGAACTGCTGCTTCCAGCGGAGCGAAGTACAGAGCGCCTCGCTCGTGGTGTCGAAGCGTTCCTGATCGAGCCACATTGTCATGCGACACCTCCTGCGCGGCCGGCGGCTGCGTTCCAGACCGCACGCTTCACCGCCGCTTTGGTCAACGTGATCTTGTATTTGTTGCGGCTTAGCGGCTTGGCATTGCCAACTGCAGCATTGGCGGCAGCCATTGCTGTGTCGGGCGTGATGGACTTGCCCACCAGTGCATCTGCGGCTTCGAGCGAAATCCACGGAATGGGCGCGACGTGGCCCAGACACTACGCGCGCGCTTTTCACGGTGTTGCCGTCCATCTCCAGCGCAACGCTGGCCATGGAAAGCGGCCAGTCGAAAGCAGCGCGCTGCCGCACTTCGTAGCTCGACGCTTTCAAGTTCTTCGACGGCGGAGGCACGATCAATTCGATCACCATTTCGTCCGGCTTCAAGTCGTGCTCGCGCTGGCCTTCCGAGGTGGGAATGACGAAGAATTTTTCCAGCGGCAACTCGCGCACGCCGCTGCCTGAAGCTTTCGCCGAGTAGATACGAATCTTTGCACCATAGGCGATCAGCACAGGAGCGATGGTCGACGGGCTGACGAAGTAAGCAGGCCCGTCGTTGCCGAAGATCGCGCCGTAGCGGTTGTCGCCTTCGACCATCATCGACTTGCCGTCTTTGGTTGTGGCGAGCAGTCCCATGCCGTTGCGGAAGTACCAGCAACGCGGCCGCTGGCACATGTTGCCGCCGATGGTGGCAAGGTTGCGAATCTGTACGCTCGCCGCCTCGCGCGCCGCTTCGGTCAGCATGGGATAGTTCGACAGAGCCATCCTTCGGTCTCGGCAAGCTCGGCCAGAGTGGTGAGCGCGCCGATGCGCAGCCCGTTGCCGGACTGGTAGCTGATGCCGCGCAGGCCTTCGATCTGCTTGATGTTGACCAGGCGCTTGGGAGTGACGACGTCGTCTTTCATCAGCGCCAGCAGGTCGGTGCCGCCGGCGAGGATTGCACCCTGATCGCCGAGCAAGGTCGCGACCTGCTCTTTTTTGTTGGCGCTGGCGTATTCAAATGCCTGCATTTACGCCTCCTTCTCGAGTGCCGCGAGGACGCGGTCGGGAGTGAGCGGCAGGAAGGGCACGCGGACACCGATAGCATTCGCCACGGCGTTGGAGATCGATGCGCCCGGCGAAACCACCGCCGGCTCCGCGAGGCCGATCACGCCGCGCTCGTCGTAGCCCTTGCCGGTCATCATGTGAACCTTGAGTTCGCCGATGTCGTTGAGGCCGGCAAGCCGGTAGAACTCAAGGTTGGGGTTCAGCACGCGGCCGGTAACGGGATCGAGAATCTTCTCCTCATACAGCGCGTAACTGATGCCCATGATGAGGCCGCCATAGACCTGGCTCATCGCCGTCTTCATGTCCACGACGAGTCCGCAGTCCTGCACCGCAACCATCTTGTTGACGCGAACGATGCCGGTCTCTACATCGACGGAGACGTCAGCCATCTGCACGCCGCCGACGCCGCTGTTGGTCAGGTCGGGCGGCTCGTCTTTGTCGGGATTCTTGCCATGCACGGTCAATCGGCACCGCGCCGATCTTGGCGCAGGCCTCTTTCCATGACAGGCTGCGGCTCTTGTCAGCTCTTCACTTGCACGCGGCCGTCGACGGCTTCCAACTCTGCGGGCTGCGCTTTCAGCGCCGGAGCGACTTTCGCGAACAGCGCATCGCGTGCGTTCACCGCGCCGCGCCGCGTCGAGCTGGTCACGCCGCCGGATGTCGTGCTGCCTCCACTGCCGCCGGACGCCGGATAGTGGTTGTTGCCGTACAGCACCTTCACGTCCTCCATCGGGATGCCGAGCGTGTCGGCGGCCACGATGGTAATGATGGTGAGGCAGCCGGTACCGAGGTCCTGCGTGCCCAGCTTGATCACGACCGAGCCGTCGGGGTTGATGCTGAAGTCCTGATTGCTGGCGTGGCCGCGGCCTCCCCAGGTGTGCATCGAGAGGCCGAGTCCGCGCTTGATGTTGCCGGGAGTCTTGTCGCCGCGCTGGTGCCAGTTCTTCTTCCAGTCCATCATCTGTTCCGCGATGGCGAACTCTTCTTTGTAGGTCTGGGCGCGCGGACCGGCGATATCCATGTTCTTCAAGATGAAGTCCAGCGGGTCCATCTTCATCTTGGCCGCGAGGTCATCGATGGCTCCCATGGTGATGACCGCGGCCTGCGGATGGTTGGGCGCACGCCAGGCGCGAGCGCTGCCCTGATTGGTGGAGATGGCAGTGTTCTGCTTGCGCTGGTTGGGAATTTCGAAGATGTACGGCAGCGGAGGCGTTCCGCCTCCGCCGACTCCGCCGGTTCCCCAGGAGCGCGATTCCCAGGCGACCAGCTTGCCGTCTTTGTCGGCGGCGATTTTCACGCGCGCGTAAGCCGACGGACGCATGCCCGCGACTTCGAACTCGGCCTTGCGGTCGAGCATGTTCTTTACCGGCTTGCCACCCGCTTTTTTCGACAGGTTGCCGGTGTTGACGTCCCAACGATCTACGGAAAACTTGCTGCCGAAGCCGCCGCCTACGTTTTGCTGCAAGACGTTGATGTTGCCGGCAGGAACGCTGAGCGGCTCAGCCAACTGCGCCGCGATTCCGGAGACGTTTTGCGTGGAGACGTGAACCACGACTTCTTTTTCGGCTGGCCATTCGATGGCGGAGCCGTGAGTTTCAAGACAAGCGTGCACGATGCAAGGAACGCCGTAGACGCCTTCCGAGGTTGCCGCCGCGGTGGCGAACGCCTTGTCGGGTGAACCTTGAGTCTGAACCGCAGTTTTCTTATAAGGGGATTTCGGCTTGTTCTCCGCCTGAACGAACTTCGCCTTTTGCAGGGCAGCGATGATGCTGGAATCGACACCCATCCCTTTGTACGAGGCGTAATCCTTGTCGGTGGGCTTGAAGCTGATGCCGCGTTTCTGAATCGAGGCGACCACTTCTTCGTCGGGCACCTGATTTTCTTCCATGTCCTGGAAGTCGTCGGCGCTGATCGGACCGTTGTCGGCGGCGACGGTTTTGGGCGGTTCGGCGTCGGAGACGAAGTGGGGCAGCACCTCGTACTCCACCTTGATGGCGCGGACTGCGTCTTCGGCCGTGCCTTCATCGACAGCGGCGACGCCGACGACTTCATCGCCCGCCCAGAAGATCTCCATGCCGGGGCCTTGAATGACCTCGACCGCTTTCACGCCCGGCATTTTCTCCGCGGCGCTGGTGTCGATGCTGACGATCTTGGCGTGGGCGTAAGGACAGCGCAGGATCTTGCCGGCCAGCAGTCCTTGCGGGTTGTAGTCGTAGGTGTATTTCGCGCGGCCCGAAGATTTCGATGGGCCATCGACGCGATCGATCTTCTTGCCGAGCAGCGGACGGGTTGCCGGATCAGGCCAACTGTATTGGCTCATGCGTTCTTCCCTCCCGACTGCGCGAGCGCAACAGCGCGAATGCCATCGTAGGTACCGCAGCGACAGTAATTGCCGTTCAGGCCGTGACGAATGTCGTCCGCCGTGGGCTTGGGATTCTGTTGCAGGAAGTGCGTGGTCGCCACGACGAAGCCAGGGGTGCAGAATCCGCATTGCTGCGCGTCGTGCTCGACGAAGGCCTGCATCACGGGACTGAGCTTCCCGGCTTCAGCCAACGACTCGATGGTGGTGATCTTCGCGCCCTGGGCGTCGATCGCCAGCACTGAGCAGGCATAGACAGGATTGCCGTTGAGCAGCACGGTACAGGCACCACAGGCGCCGCGGTCGCAGACGCGTTTAGCGCCCGTCAGGTCGAATTGCTCGCGGAGCGCGTCGAGCAGCGTCACGCGCGGTTCGAGTTCGGCACTCAGCTTCTTGCCATTGACGTTGAGCGTGACCGAGACCTTGCCGGGCCCATGCACGGGAACGTCTTCCCCGGCCGCTTGCACCACCTTGGGTCCGAGAACCAAGGGGACTGCGGCGGTGACTGCGGAAATTTTCATGAAGTCGCGCCGCGAGACACCCGAAGCAGTTTCGGGCTTGCGCGCGTCGTCGTCTTTCATCATGCCTCCACGGAGAACAACCGAAGGGTCCGGCATGATTCGTCAGCCGGAGATATTGGTTAGAGAAAGTCGGAGTGTCGTTCGACGAACATTTTTTATTCGCCACAGGCGGCGATGAGCGCGAGTATAACTCCGGCGCGGGGCGAACGACAAAAGGCAGCCGCCTGAGGGCAAAGGCGGCGTTCCGGTCCGAATGACGGCCTTCCGCTTTCCACTGGCTGAGTTGCGCGTCTTATCCCAAACGTAGGCCGGTTAGGCACCTCACTTAGGTTTGGAGGCATTTCGGGGGCAACGGGAACTTTTTCGCGGTTGGCGACATTACAGGTATTGAACAGCAGCACCGGGGCGGACGAAGGAGAGGCACCGGACGGTATGAACAACGACGAAGCGTTGATGCTCGATTTTCAGCGAGGCTCGCAGGAGGCGTTCGAAGATCTGTATTCCCGCTACAGTGGCCCACTCTATGGCTTTTTCCGGCGCCGGCTAGGCAGTCCGCAACGTGCCGAAGACCTGACGCAGGAGACGTTTCTCGGCGTAATTCGCGGGGTGTCGCGCTACGAGCCGCGTGCCCTGGTGCGGACGTACCTGTATGGAATCGCGCTGAAATTGTTGGCTGCCGAGCGGCGAAAACAACGGAATGACTCCCCGGGTCTTGAAGCCGCTGCCGAACCAACAACCTCTGGGACACAGGAGTCCGGGCTGTGGGTGCGTGAGGCGATGGCGAAGCTGGATCCGTCAGAACGCGAAATTTTGATGCTACGGGAATACGAGCAACTGAGCTATGCAGAGATTGCCGACCTGCTACGGCTGCCAGTGAATACCGTGCGCTCGCGGCTCTTCCGGGCGCGGATGGCGCTGAAGAACCACCTCAACCCCAATCGTCCGACCTGGGCGCAAGCGAGCGGTGGTGGAAGTGGCACGTCTACTGCACCGGCGGAAAGCGAGGCCTGACATGCAAAGCAATCTTCATCCCGTAGAACCCGAAGAGTTGATGGCGTACCTCGATGGCGAATTGCCGCTTGATCGGGCGGCGGAAACCGCTGCTCATCTTGAGGAGTGCCGCGAGTGCCAGATCCAGGCCGCTGAACTGAAGAGTATCTCGGAAGGTCTGACCACGTGGGATGTTGAGGCGAAGGAGTTTCCGCTCAGCGACGCGCTGGCAGAAGCGCTGGAAGAACGCGAGCAAAACCGGCAGAAGACGACCGGCGGGCGCTGGAATTGGCTCGAAGGCGGACGTTTGCCGTGGTTTGCGCCGTGGATCGCCGGGGCCTTGGCGGGAGGCGTGATTGTTCTGCTACTGACGTTCACGATGATCAGTAGCTTCAGCCGGGGCGAACACGAAGCCGCGCCGTTGGCAATGCGCGCCGCCGATACGATTGCCGAGCGTGCGGAACCCAGTGCGCCAACTTCCGGTTCGACCGGACCCTCTCCCGCACCTCCTGTTGCTACCCCGGAACGCCTGATGCAATTTGCGGCCACGAAGCAATCAGAAAACTCTGCTGTTCAACTTTCGCAACGCGCGCAGCAGGCGCAGATCTCGTCCAACCTGGAGGTAAATCACAACACCGAGCCGCCCAGTGCTCCGATGATCCTGCGTACTGCGCAGCTCACGGTGGTCACGCCGGACCTCGACAAGGCGCGGACCGGGCTTGAAAGAATCGTGAAGCAATACAGTGGCTATGTCGGTGACCTTACGTTCTCGGCGCCGTCCGATGGCCCGCGCAAACTGACTGCGACGCTGCGAGTGCCGGCGGCTCAACTAGACGCCGCGCTGGCGGAACTGAAAACGCTAGGCCGGGTGGAATCGGAATCGCAAAATGGCCAGGACGTGACCGCGCAGTATGTCGATCTCGAAGCGCGCTTGAGCAACTCACGCAACACCGAGCAGCGCCTGCTCGACTTGCTGCGCCAGCGTACCGGCAAGCTGTCGGACGTGCTCGAGGTGGAAACGGAGCTGAGCCGGGTCCGCGAGGAAATCGAACGCATGGAGGGGGAACGCCGCTTGCTGTCGAAGCAAGTCGCGTTCGCTACCCTCAACGCAACGGTAAGCGAAGAGTACAGAGTGCCTGCACGTGCGCTGCCCGATTCGTTCGGCACGCGTTTCAGGAATGCGGGCGTCGACGGCTACCAGAGTGTGGTGAACTTCGTGACGGGAGTGGCGTTGTTCCTGGTCTCGGAAGGTCCGTTATTGCTCTTGTGGGCCGCAATTCTGTTTTTCCCAGCGCGGTTCGTCTGGAGAAAATATCGCAGCCGCAACAGCTAAATGCACTCGCAGATACGAAAAGGCGACGGCACCCACCTGTCGTCGCCCGTTTCGTTTCACCGAATTGTCTGGCTTGTTACTTCAAAGTCTTAACGTACTCTGCCACGGCTTTGATCTGGTCGTCCGTCAGTTTGCCCTTGTAAGCCGGCATCTTGCCCCTACCGTTGGTAATCAGCGTAATCAAGTCGGCTTCCGACATCTTCTGGACCTCTGGGCCGCTCAGCGGCTTCAATCCCATGCTCTTGCCCATGCCGGTACTCGCGCTGCCGTCAGCGCCATGGCACATGGCGCATTTCGACTTGAACGTGTCCGCGCCTGATCCCTGCGCGACGGCGATCGTGGGGATCGCCAGAGCCAAGGCCAGACCTACGAGTGCTATCCGCTTGCACAGTGTCATCGCAATCTCCTCTGCCTCAATTACTTTGCCGGATGTTAATGAGGGAAAAAACGCCGCCCGGGACGGCGCAAACACTGTAACTCCCACAGTGTGCACTTGGCTACTAACTTCTCAAATAGCACTTCCGTAACTGCCCGGCACGTGAAAAAAAACGCGATTGCCGCGTGATATGCCGCAAACGAAGCGCTGCCGATCTTGCCGATTGTCCATTGTCCAAGCTTTAAGTGCCTGTTTTCTCTATACTTAGGTCCCGCACGATGAATCCTTCAACTTTGGCACTCGCATTGCACTTCTTCTAGTATTTCCTATTAGCTGCAAGGGAGTGCCGTGGACCCGACTCTAGCAGTAATTGGCCTGAACCATCGAACCTCGCCCGTAGCCGTGCGCGAGCGGTTCTGGATTGGCGAGCCTGCCCGCTACGAGGCACTGCACCAATTACTCCGGTCGGAGGGCGTCGAGGAGGCCATCGTGCTGGCCACCTGCAATCGCACCGAGTTCATCGTGTGGGCGAACGACGTTCCCGCCGCTGCCAACTCTGTGTTGCGTTTCCTTACACATGAGTATCGGCTGAAGCTGTGCGACTGGTCCCATTTCTATCGCCTGATGGACGATGTCGCGTTCACTCATCTATTCCAGGTGGCTGCCGGGTTGGATTCAATTGTGCTGGGAGAGCCGGAAGTTTCGAGCCAGCTGCGCGAGGCATGGCTCCAGGCCCGCACTGCCGGGGCTACCGGGCGCTTTCTCGATGCCGTCGTGCAGAAAGCCCTGGCTGTTTCGGCCAAGATTCGGAAGGAAACATCTCTCGGAGACTCGACGCTGACATTTCCCTATGCAGCCGTCGAGCTCGCCATGGGCGTCCTGGGTGACCTGTCTGGACGCCAGGTACTACTGCTCGGGGCCGGACACATGGGAGAGATGGCTGCAAAGTGCTTGCGCAGCGCCGGAGCCACCCGCCTGAACGTGATGAATCGCACCCAGTCCAAGGCGGACGAGCTGGCTTATAAACTCGGCGCCAAAGCGGTTGCGTGGGACGATCGCATCGAACATCTGAAGGCCGCCGACATTGTGGTCTGCACAACGTCTTCTCCGCAGAACATCATCAGCCTGGAAGAGGCGCGGGCCGTCGCTCGTGCGCGGCAGCACAAGCCCGTGGTGATTATTGACCTTGCCGTGCCTCGGAACGTAGCCCCCAGCGCAGGAGAAATCGACGGCGTCTATCTGTTCGATATGGATGGATTAGAGGAAATCGTCAGCCGCGACACCAGCGAGCGCCAAGCGGCTACTCAGGCTGCCAACAAGATTGTGACTGCTGAGGTACTAGGTTTCCGCCGACGTCTTTTGGCCGAGCGCGCGGTTCCGACAATCGTTGCGGTTCGCCAGAGGCTGGAAGAGCTCTGCCAGCAGGAAGTGGAATTTCTTCGCAAAGAGTTCGGTCCCTTTACCGAGGACCAGGACAACGTGTTGACCATGCTGGCGGCGCATATTTCGCAGCGGATCGCCAGTTCACTGGCGAGGGAAATGCGGGAAATACCCGATCGCACCAGCCAGGACATGATGACCGTCGCTGTGCAGCGCTTGTTTCAGTTAGACAAATCCAACCTGGTTGAAACCGGGCAGGAAAATTGACTGTAAAACAATGAGAAGGAGTACGAAATGCCTGTATCTGCGCAAGAAAATAAAACCAACACAAACCTTGGATTTACCAGCGTGCAAGCGTACACGCTGGCTGTGATCACATTGATTATCGGAATTGCTGTCGGGTACTTTGCTCGCGGCTCGGCCCCGACAGCCCCTACGCCGGAAGCGGCCCAGACCCCCACTGGCGCCGCTCCGGCACAAATGGGCGGAGAAGCACCGCTTGGTTCCGCTAAACTGCCGGGCATCGGCTCACAGCAGCAGGGCGGAGCGACCCCGGAAATGCTGGCGCAGGCTGCACAGCCTCTGCTGGCCAAGCTGCAGGCCAATCCCAAGGACTTCGAGACCCTGCGGCAACTAGGAAATCTGTACTACGACGGTCAGGTCTTTCCCCAGGCGATCGATTACTACAACCAGGCGCTGGCGCTTGATCCGAAGAACCCCGACGTCCTCACTGACTTGGGAACGGCGTATTGGTACACCGGTGATGCTGACAAGGCACTGGCTGAGTTCGATAAATCGCTCGCCATTCGCCCCAATCATCCGGGCACGTTGTTCAACGTGGGGATCGTGAAATGGCAGGGAAAGAAAGACCCGAAAGGCGCAGTGGTGGCATGGGAGCAGTTGCTGAAAACCAATCCCGACTATGCCCAGAAGGATCAGGTACAGATGCTGATTGAGCGCGCGAAAATGCACGGAGCCGGCGCAACTAAAGGCTAACTTCGTGAGGTATGGAGCGTAGGCTCCTGCTTTCGCACTTGCTCACCCCGGGACGATGCCCGCGCAGAGCGCGTCCCGGGGCTTTAAGTTCAGCGGCCCGCGACAGCGAAAGCTAGGCGTGCGTCGGCATCTTGGCCATGGCCTCGTCCATCGCGGCCTTCATCTGTTCAGGAGTCTGGTCCTTGATGTGCGTCGCGATCGACCACCGATGGCCGAACGGGTCCTCGACTGTGCCGTAGCGATCACCCCAGAACTGGTCTTCCAACGGCATGATTACCTTTGCCCCGGCAGCCACGGCGGATGCGAATACCTTGTCCGCATCTTCCACGTACATATGAAGCGTCACGCAAGTGCTGGCCTTGGTGGATGTCGGTGACAGAACTCCCATTTGGGGAACTTCGTCGTTGAACATCAGGATAGAGTCGCCGATCTTGACTTCGGCGTGAATGATGTTTCCGTCCGGCGCCTCGGCCATGCCACGGACTTCGGCTCCAAAAGCCTTCTGATAGAACTCGGCTGCCTTCTTCGAGTCCTTCACGAAAATGTGTGGGGTAATGGTGTGGTAGCCCGGAGGAATGGGCGAAACGTTTGCGCTCATGGTGTCTCCTTTTAGGTTTTGAAATTGCGACGAGGAAGCAGACTGCGAGGCCCGTTCGGCTGAAACAAAACAACAGTACGGTCGCCGATTCTATCGCATTTTTATCTAGCGAACGCAGGCCGCCGCTGCCGGTTGTGATGAGTCGCATTAAAAGCTGGCGACAGCCGTCGGCAGCCCTCTCGAATGCAGTCGATGCCGTTCGCACTATTCCGTGCGCAACGCCTTCATGGGATCAAGCGACGCAGCGCGGCGGGCCGGAAAGAGGCACGCCAAGAGCGCAATCGCCGCCAGAATAAGGGCCACGGCTAACAGCGTCAGCGGATCGCGCGAACTGCTTAGCACCCAGTGCGCCACCACCTTGTTCAGTGCGATGCTGGCGACCAATCCAATCAAGATACCGACGCCAACGGTGGCAGCCACCGAGCGCAAGACCAGCCCGATGATATCGAGGCGCTGTGCGCCCAGCGCCATGCGAATGCCCATCTCCTGGTTTCGCTGGCTGACGGAATACGACACCACGCTATACAAACCAGTAGCCGCGAGCACCAGGCCGAGCAACGAGAAGACCGCAAAAAGCGCGGCGATGAAGCGCTGCTGGCCCCAGACCATGGTTTCCATGTACCAGGTCAGAGGATGCTCATCGATGACGGCAATCTCGGGATCCAGGGCCTGAACTTTCTGTTCGGCCGCGTGGATGGCGGTCTCGGAGTCCCCTTTGGTCCGTACGAGGAAGTTCATATAGGGACTCATCACTACCGTATGCGGTATGTAGAAGGCCGGCTCTATAGGCAGTCCCTTTCCGTTTCGAGAGCTGACGGCCGCCGCATCTTCTCCACCATCGCGGAACCCGGCGTTGTTGCGCGCATCAGCCACAACCCCGATGACTTCGAACCAGCCTTCGTTATCGTCTCCGAAGACGAAATCCTGCTGATCGAACTTCAGCATGGGGCTTTTCACATGATTGCCAAGGGGATCGCCGTTACCCAGAAACTTGTGCACAAACGCCTGGTTTACCAGCGCGACGTGCGCGCCCCGCATCATCTCCGATTCGGTGAAGTTCCGACCTTGCACCAGAGGGATACCCAGCGTCGCGAACATCTCCGGAGTCGTCAAAACTACTTGCGACTGAATTCCAGTCAGTTCCTGCTTGCCTTCGATTTCAGTTTTGACGTTATATCCCCTCATAGGAGGCAACCAACTCGTCGATACCGTTGCCTCCTCCACGCCTGGAGCCGAGGCAATCGCCTGTCGGACTGATTCGTATTTGTTGGCGCGCTCCGTCCAGCCTGGGTACGACTTGCGGGGCAACGCGAGATTCAGACTGGTGACTTTGTCAACATCGAATCCCAAGGGCACTCGAAATGCTGTAAGGAATGCTCGCGTGGCTGCTCCGGCGATGGTCAACAACACCAGGGTCAAGGCCACCTGTCCACCGATCAGCATGCGATGCGTCTTGCGATCGCTGCCTCCTCCGGAATGCCGAGTAGAGCCGGACTGAATCAGTTCACTCAAATTCGGGCGCGACAGTTGCAGTGCTGGAGACATCCCGAACAGAATGCCGGTAATCACCGCGATCACGACAGAAAAAGCCAAGACTGGAATGCTGACATGAATCGCCGCTTCGTGCGGGAACGAGTAGTAAGGCATGGCGGCCGCGATCCACTTCACCGCGCCGAACGCCAGAAGCACTCCAATCACAGCGCCAGTTAACGATAGCAACACCGACTCTGTCAGTAGTTGTCGCATGATGCGCCAGCGTGATGCGCCTACGGAAGAGCGCAAGGCGAGTTCGTGCATGCGCGCCGCGCCGCGGGCAAGCATCAGGATAGAAACGTTGGCGCATCCGATGACCAGAAGCAGTACCACCGCGCCGAATAGCAGCATCAGCGTTCCGGAAAACTGCCCTAACACCTGCTCGTTCAGCGTCACGGTCTTGGTGCGGACAACCGGAGCATAATTCTTGGGGTCCCGGTCTTTGAAGCTGAGAACAATCGGCTGCAGTTCGGCGTTGGCGGCTTCCAAAGTAACGCCTGGCTTGAGCTTGATGAAACTGTTGCGGTAATCGTGCGGGTCGCCCGTAGGAGTGTAAGGGACGTACACATCCGAGTCACCCCAGGTGAAGCGCGGAGCGGCCACTCCAATGATGGTGTAGAGCTTGTGGTCGAGCTCGATGGTTTTGCCCAGAACGTCCCGACTCGCATTGAACTGTTTCTTCCAGAACAGATAACTTAAAACTGCAACCGGGGAAGCTTTGCCGTCGGTAATGTCGGCGGAGTTGAACTGCCGTCCTAGCAGTGGTGGCACTCCCATGTACTCAAAGACATTGAGCGTGTATTCGCCCAACTGCACCGAGACGGGAATCTGGCCACTACCCGTCATGGTCACGGTGTTTCCGCCCTGCATGAAGATTTCGTCCACGCACTTGGCTTGCTTCAGGTCGTTTAATTCTGCGCCGGTGTTGAACACCAATCCCATCTGGCGTCCGTCTTTATCGAACAATTCAACGTGCACCATGCGTTTGGCGTCTTTGTAGGGATAGGGGTCGATCAGCACGCCGTACACGACGCTGAACACTGCCGTGGCGGCACCGATCCCCAGCGCCAGCGACAGGATTGCCGTCAGGGTGAAGCTTTTGTTCTTCAGTAATTGGCGGGTCGTGAAGCGTAGGTCCTGAAGCAAAGATTCCATAGAAGCTACTCCTGCGGGCCGAGTCCCATATCAATTCCAGCAATTCAGCCGCCGACGGAAGTCACTGAATATAGACACCGCTGCGGTCGTCCGTGGCCAGCCACTTGTCCGAAACCCAATATGAGTGTTCGTGGCCGGACAGCCCTTCTAAGCCGACCCATACCTGCAGTGGCCGAGCCACGCGGAAGCCTGCGTACACGGACATGCCTCTTTCCGCGCAGCGTAGTAAGCTAGTGGTACGTAATGCCTTCGGAAAAGGTTCTCATCGTTGACGACGAGAAGCTGGTTCGTTGGTCACTCCGGCAAAAGTGCGAAGAGTGGGGATATCGCGTTCTGGAGGCTGACAACGGCTCGGCTGCGCTTCGCGTAGCGCATAACGAGTGCCCTGACCTCGTGCTGCTCGACGTGCGCCTGCCTGACGCCAGCGGTATCGACATCCTTGAACAGATCAAGAAAAACAACGACGCCCGCGCGGTCATCATGATTACCGCTGACCCGCAGTTAGACGACGTAAAGACCGCCCTCAAGCTCGGAGCTTACGACTTCGTCGGTAAGCCGCTTGACTTCGACGAGCTCGCAGTAGCAGTTAAAAATGCGTTGGAAACCACCCGACTGCGCACCGAGGTCGAATCGCTGCGGGGCGAAGTACGCCGTCGCGCCGGCTACCACAACGTTGTCGGGGTTTCGGCAAAGATGTCGGAACTGCTGGGCTTCGTCAACAAGGTTGCGGTCAGCGAAGCCACAACGATTCTTATCCAGGGCGAGAGCGGCACCGGCAAGGACCTGATCGCCAAGACCATTCATTACCAGAGCCGCCGCCAAGACAAGCCGTTCGTCGCCATCAACTGTTCCGCTATTCCCGAAACGCTCATGGAAGCCGAACTCTTCGGTCACGAGCGCGGCGCTTTCACCGACGCGAAGACGATGAAGAAGGGCCTGTTTGAAGTCGCCGACGGAGGCACGCTCTTCCTCGATGAGATCGGCGAGCTGTCGCCGCTCTTGCAGGCCAAGCTGTTGCGTGTGCTCGAGGACCAGATCATCCGCCGCGTGGGTGGCGTGCGCGATATGCAGGTCGACGTTCGCGTGATCGCGGCTTCGAATCGCGACCTGGAACGCGGTGTTCGCGAAAACAGCTTTCGCCAGGACCTCTACTATCGTCTTGCCATTATCTCCATTTTTCTTCCTCCACTGCGTGATCGCAAAGAAGACGTCCTGCCCCTGGTGGAATACTTCATCGACCGTTACAACCGCAAATTCCGCAAGTCAGTGCAGGGCATTACGGACGACACGCGCAAGCTGCTGCTCAAGTACGACTGGCCGGGTAATGTCCGCGAGCTGAAGAATGCGGTTGAGCGCGCGATGATCCTGGAAGATAGCGATGTGCTGCGGCCGGATTATCTTCCCTTCGCCGTCGCCCAGCAACAAGCTGCGTACACTGCCTTCGAAATGTCTTCAGGTGGGAGCAACGGCGGCGGCGCCGAGACGCTGCCGGATGGCCGCAGTCTGCCGAAACTTTTCATTCCCGAGGGCGGCACGTCTCTGGAAGAAGTCGAGCGCGCCCTCGTCGAACTGGCCATGTCGCAGGCAAACAACAATCAAACGCACGCCGCTCGCCTGCTTGATATCAGCCGCGATGCGCTGCGCTACAAACTGAAAAAATTCGGTTTGATGCACGCCGAAGAAGACGAGCCATCGAACGCGCCGTCGTAAAAACCTGCGCCTCTTCCCAAAGCGCTCCGAGCGTGTCACTATGTCCGGCGGTGCTGTTTGTCAGCAGCGTTTCGCTCACAGAGACCCAAAAAGTGGCCAGGTAACTTCGCCCGCCGAAAGTTCATAGCCTGCGCCGCAACGTCTGAAACGATGCATCTGCGATCTTGGATCGGGTTTCTAATTGCTGTAAGCGACCACTCGTAACCCCGGGCTGCCCGGACCAGTCATTCCGGTACAGGAGCCGTTATGCGAAAGCTGGTAATCGCCGTTGTCGCGGTCGTGGTCCTTTTCTTGCTGGTGATGCTGCTGTTGCCCCACATCATTGACATCAACCAGTACCGCGGGGAAATCCAGTCTCAGTTGCAGAACCGGCTGCATCGCCCGGTGCAATTTGGAGCTTTGTCGCTCGCGGTTTTTCCGCTTCGCGTGGAAGCGCACGACGTGAACATTGGCGAGGACCCGCGCTTTCATACCGCTCTGCCCTTCGCGCAGGTCGGTGAGATGGACATCAGCGTCAAGCTGCTGCCCCTGCTCAGCAAGACGATTGCGATCAGTAGCCTGACGTTGAAACAGCCCAAGATTGAGCTGATCAAGGACGCAGCGGGCGTGTGGAATTTCGCCAGCCTCGGCGAGGCGCCGGCGGGTCCCATCTCAACTGCACCCGCACCGGCACAGTCGGCCCCGGCGCAAGCTCCCGCAGCACCTTCGAGTTCCAGCGGCAGTTTCTCACTGGACGAGCTCAAAATCACCGACGGGCAGGTGGCCATTACTGACTTGCAGAAGCACCAGCCGCGCGAGGTATATGACCACATCGATCTTAAGCTCGATGACTTCGCGCCCGACAAGCAGTTCTCCATGGATCTGACAGCGCACGTTCCAGGGAAGGGTGCCGAGACACTCTCACTCGAAGGAAAAGTCGGCCCTATCAATCAGGCGCAGATGTTGACCACACCCTTCGACGGCAAGCTCAAGCTCAACGAGGTTTCCCTCGCCGGCGCGCAGAAATTTCTCAACAGCTCCGCTCTGGAAGGCAGTGACGCGATGATCTCCGGCTCGACCGACCTGGTGAATTCCGGCGGAAATATGGCAGCCAAGGGCTCCCTGAAGATCAACGATGCCGTCGTCCACAACGTTCAGGTTGGCTATCCGATAACGGCAGACTTCGACGTCGCTGACAATCTCAACACTGACGTCATTCAAATCAAGAAGGGCGACGTGAAGCTGGGCTCGACGCCGCTGTCGGTAAGCGGAACGCTGAACACGCACACCACTCCCGGCACGGCTGATGTAAATGTGACGGCGAAAGACGCGTCCATTGAAGATGCGGCCCGTCTCGCCGCTGCATTTGGTGTGGCCTTCAGTCCAAACGCAAAGATCACTGGACAGCTGAGTGCCAACGTTCACGCGCAGGGAGCGATGAACAACCTGGCGCTGAACGGGACCGTCAATGGCCGCAACCTTGAAGTCACCGGCAAGGACATCCCGCAAGCCGTGAAGGTGCCGGCGCTCGATTTGACGATGACTCCGCAAGACATTCGTTCCAACCCCTTCACCGCAACGTCGGGTGCGACCACACTGAATGGGCAGATGGCTATCGCGCAATACACGAGCCCGTCTCCCACGGTGGATGCAACTATCAAGACGGTGAACGCCAAGGTCGATGAGTTGCTGAGTATCGCCAAAGCCTACGGCGTAAGTGCGGTCGAAGGCATGAGCGGCAGCGGCGCGATTACGCTCGATCTGCACGCCACTGGGCCGATTAAGAACACCGACGCCATAAACTTCAGCGGCACCGGGGCCATCCAGAATGCGACGCTGAAAACCCCGTCGCTCACCCAGCCGGTCAACGTTCGCAACGTAAACCTCCAATTCACCCAGAACACCGTCAACTTGACCAACATCAACGCTTTGGTCGGTTCCACCAATGCAACCGGCAACCTCAGCGTGGCGAATTTCCAGGCGCCCCGACTTACGTTTGCGCTGGCTGCCGACAAGATAAATGTCCTTGAGTTGCAGAAGCTGATGCCACCGAGCAAGCCCGCGCCTGCCAAGAAAGCATCGTCGTCTTCCTGGAGCCTCGTTCCCACAGCCGATGCCGCACCAGCGCCGCAACCGAGCTTCCTAGACACCGCAACCGGCACTGGCACCGTCAGTGTCGGTTCTCTGATTTACGACCGGACGACGCTGAGCAACGTGCACTCCGGGGTAAACCTGAATCACGGAGTTGTGCAATTGAATCCGCTGACCGGCCAGGTTTACGGCGGACAGATTAGCGGCAGCATCACGGCTGATCTGCGACAGGCGACCTCTAGCTTTGCCGTTAATGCAAAACTCAATGGCGCTGACGCAAATCAATTGCTGACCGCCGTTGGCAATATGAAAGACACGCTCACCGGGACGCTGAACGCCAATGTCAACCAAACGTTCGCGACTCCTGCTTCAGGCGACGTTACGCAGACGCTCAACGGTCCTTTCTCGTTCACGCTCACCAACGGCAAGCTCATGAAGATCGACTTGCTGAACGAGCTCGGTAAGATCGCCAAGTTCGGCGGCGGGTCGAAAGGTTATACCGCGATCTCCAGCATGAGCGGCACGTTCGACGTGCACAACGGCGTCGCCAACACCAATGATTTGAAGGCCGCGCTCGATGTTGGCAGCATGGCCGCGGCGGGCACGATCAACCTCGTGAACGAAGCGCTAGCGCTGCATATGACTGCCATCCTGGACAAGGCGTTCAGCCAATCGGTCGGTGGAACTGGCGTTGGCGGCTACCTCAACACTGCGCTCGGCAATAAAAACGGTGAACTGGTGTTGCCGGTAATCATCGGGGGAACCATGAGCCATCCATCCGTCACTCCGGACATGCAGAAGATCGCGCAGATGAAGCTGAATAATATTGTTCCGAATGCCGGAGGCCTGGTCGGCTCACTTCTCGGCGGAAGCCAGGCGAAACAGGGTCAGCAGCCCGGCAAAACGGCGCAGCCAACACAACAGCAGCAATTGCAGAACGCATTGGGTGGACTCTTCGGCGGCAGCAAGAAAAAGCCGCCGCAGTAGCGCTCGTTCGATGTCGCTGCAAAATCAAAGCCGCCCTGGGGGGCGGCTTTTTGTATCGAAGCAACGGCGGCCTTACGTTCCGGTTGCCTCTAGCAGACCTTGTTCCACTTTCTCCTGGCACGCAATGCAGTGGCGCGTCCACGGAACAGCTTCTAAGCGCTTGGGGTTGATCTCGTCACCGCATGAAATACACTCGCCGAACGAGCCTTCACGAATGCGGTTCAGAGCGCCTTCCACCATTTGCAGGATCTGGCGTTCGCTGCTGCTCTGGCTGAACAGAAATTCCTTGGTGTAGGAGTTCGCTGCACGGTCGGCTACGTCCTGCGCCGACTCAAGATCAGCCTCGCGGCCGTCCTGCGCCGTGCGGCTGACGTTTTGCCGCAGCTCGCGCTGCCGTTCTTCCAGCCGCTTCTTAAAAGCATCCAACTTCTTTTTGTCCATAAGTACGTACTCCACGCCAACCTGCCCGGAACTCGCCCTGAGCTAAAATTTCAGCATGGCGAATCACAGATAATATGCCCGCCACCAGAACGCGTCAACATTGCGCCCAGGCTTTTTCGTTCTGCATGGAATTCCTTCCCTGGATGGAACTGGTTCCCGGAAGCGAAGGTTCGTCAGGAATCAGGCGCTCGCGGGGTCAGACACCCAAAAAGTAAGGCGGCCTCTCGGCCGCCGGAATGCTTGCAGTGGGTCGTAGCTGTGCGACGTTAGTTTCCGCCGGAAACGGTCCTTAGTTTGCCGGGCATAAAGTGATACGGAGGCCACGGTCCGCTAATCGTCACTTGGCAGTCCTTAAAATGACGGGTAGCGGCTGAATAACGGTTTTGATATTTGGCCACGGTATTGTTGTCGATCAGGTGGGCGAAATCGATGGCCATGTTGCCACCGTCAGTGCGTTTGCAAACAACGTCCTCTTCGAGAGGACAGAAGAGTTTGTGCACTTGCATCGAGAGCGCCCGGGCTTTGGTCTGGCGCTCCCGTTCGCGGCTCGCCTGATCACGCAGTTTGCGCAGGTATTCGCCGCCAACTCCCGCCGGAATATCGCTGATCGCTTCTTCGATGGTCCCGTCCTTGACCACAATTTTAACGTGCATTTCCGACTTCCCGCGCAACCGCGAGACACTTTCCATAAAGGCTTTGCGGTTGGCCCGTACGGCGCGGCGCAGGGCATCGTCCGATTCAAAGATGGTGCCAAAGCGGAATGGCAATACGGTGACGGTGCGGAAGCACTCACTGATGACCCGTGCGTGCTCGACGATGGATTGCTGGGTGAGAGGTTTTGCGGAGGAATGATCGCTGACAATTACCGCGAACTCTCCGCTGGGGTAAGCAAAAATTGGGGCCCCGTTGACTCCCTTGAGGTTCTCCAGTGCAAATGGACGCCTTGCGCGGCTGCCATTTTGGAGGCTCGCTTGTTCAGTAATACAGTATGCGTACCACGCCATCTCCGTCTTCTCCTGGGATGCTCGCACACAGCTCTACCATCCGTGCGTGAGGGCTTTTCGACTTCGAACGTGGGGCTAGTTCTGATATTTTTGGCGAAGGCGAGAGAGTGCCGCCTCCGTTTTCATCCTAAGCCTATCTGTATTGAAACTGCAACAAAGAACCGCCTGCCTCCCCTTTTTTTTCGCGGTCGGCAGGATAGCACTGCGCCAAAACCCGCACTGGACGGCATTTTCCAGCCATTGCCGTTTCAGGACTTACATTGTGGGGGCACGCGAAACGGCACGAGAATTGCTTCCCGAGTAGGATCTCGAGGGGCCGTGAACTAACGCTTGACTGGTTTTTTGGCCGCTTTTTTCGCGGGTTTCGGCTTCTCGGCTTTCGCTTTCGCTTTGCCCTGTGCGGGCGGCGCTTTCTTGGCGCCAACCGGCTTGGCGGCGGGCTTGGCCGTCGCTTTCGAAGCAGCAGGCTTGGCCACGGGCTTCGCGCCGTTGCCACTGGGAGCACTGGGAGCCGCCTGCTCTTCTTCCGGAGGAGCCATTCTCTCCAGGGCCTTGCTCACCACGAAGCTCATTTCGGCAATGGGTGATGGCTTGCCCGTCCAGATTTCGAATTGCCGGGCCCCTTGCTGAACGAACATTTCCAGTCCCGGGATGACCTCAATATTTTTCGCCCTCGCCATGCGGGTGAGCTTGGTCTCGGCTGGCACGTAGACCAGGTCGAACAGGTATTTCGTGTTCAGTTCCTTGTCTTCCAGCGGAGACTGCCGGTTGGTCCCCATGCCCACCGGTGTGGCATTAATAATGACGTCGAAGCTCGCTTTGGCCACGTCGGCGCGCTTCATGTATTTGGCTTTCGCCTGCCGCGCCAGCGCCTGCCCTTTTTCCGCAGTGCGGTTGGTGATGAACACCTCCGCACCTTTATTCTTTAACCCAAAGACTGCAGCTCGTGCGACTCCTCCGGCGCCCAGCACCAGTATTTTTGCGCCATGCAGCGTCAGGCGCTGTTCCAAGGGAGTGACGATTCCAGCCACATCGGTATTGAAGCCGTAGAGCTTGCCATCCTGTGCGCGCACTACCGTGTTGCAGGCCCCAATTTGCCGCGTCAGCGCGTCGGAATTCGACAAAAGCGGAACGATGTCCTGCTTATATGGCATGGTGATGCTCAGGCCGCGCAATGGAATGTCGTTCACGCATGCCATCAGGTCTTTCAGCGTCTTGGCATGAAGTGCCAGATACACCGCGTTGACCGTCTCGCGCCGAAAGGCGGTATTCATCATGATGGGCGACATCGAGTGCGAAACCGGATCGCCCGCCACGCCATATACCTGCGTGGCCGCATCCACCATATCGATGCGATAGGTGTCGCGTAACTCGCCGGCAGTCGCCTGCCCGGGAGCGGTCTCTTCCCCGCGCGTCGCCGAGCCGAACGTGAACACGCTGCCCGCGCGCACACCCAATACTCGGCTGATGATTCCCTGCTCGCCCATTGACAGACCTACCATCTCGTATTGGGCCGAATGCGCCTGCAGGAATTTCATCATCTGCACGTTGTCATACAAGCTGGTTGCCGTGGACACCACTTTGTAGAAATCCGCCGGATATTGCTTCATGTCGGCGAAAGTGTCTTCCAGTTTCTTGGTGGCTTTGAAATCGTGAAACGAGAGAATGACCCCGACCCTGTCCTTAAGTCCTGCCAGCTCAGCAGGTTTGAGGATCTGTGCGCTTTGCAGTTCGATGTCCACCAACTGGAAGCCGGTGGCGGCCGCCTTGGTCAGCATATCCAGTTGCGCTGCTGCACTTCCTTTGAATTTTCCGCCATTTACCGCCCGCCGACAGGTGGCAATTACCGTCGCTTCGGGGTGCATGTCCAGAAAATGCTTGAGTTTCGGGAGTCCGGCCGCAGGGTTCGACAGGTAGTCTAACCTGAACTCCATAAATGGGTTATCGCGAACCAGGGACTCAGCGCGATCGAGAATATTGGCGGCGTCTTCCCCCACCACGGCGACACAGACCCGGGGGAGCCGAAAGCGTTGAATGCGAGAGGCGTAAACGGTTGAAACTGCGTGCATAGGGCGTCCCGATAGTACAGATGCACAGAGTTTGTTGCAACCGTCTTGTTATAGGAATTGTAAAGTTGATGCCGAATTAGGGAAAAAAACGACGTCTAAGTCCTGTTCGAGGGCATCTCGGCACCGGATCCGGCAAAATCATCCTCGCCGAATACTTCCGCAGTAAAGGCTTTTAAATCAGCGCCTTCGATCCAACAGTCGGGCGGCAGCCCGGCTTTCAGACAGGTCTGGGCGAGGAAGGTCTCACGATCCCAGCCCCACTCGACGGGAACCTGTGGGAGCAACAATCCGCGACGGCCGAACTGGTTCACGACCAGCCCGTGGACTCCGACAACGACCTCTTCTGGTCGAATTGGCTGTAAAGGCGACAAAACGCTGATCTCGACAGCGAGAAAAGGCGCCTCGTCGGCTGTGGCTGGCAAAAATCGCGGATCGTCGAAGGCGGCGGCCTGCGCGGTCTCCGCAACTGTTTGAAAAAGCGAGTGCTTAGGAAAGACGTAGCCGATACAACCACGAAGTTTTCCGTGCAAATGAAGCGTCGTAAAGGCGCCACGCGGCTGTGCCAAGTGAGGAGTTGGAGGAGTCAGATCCAACTTTTGGACAGCCAGTGCGGCGGTGATCGAACGGTGAGCCAGGTGCAGCAGAACCCGACGTTCTTCCTGGGAATATTCCGATGTTATAACAGAAGTTATAATGGGTTTTGTGTCAGATTGCGGGGACATCGTTGCGCTTCCTGCGCCGGCTCAAAACAAACGAGCGCCGACGGCGACGCTTCTCCGAGCGTCGGTCAATCTTGTTCCAGAAGGCGACAAAGTAATCGACGGCCGAAACCAGCGACAGGCACACCATGATCCAGATCGACGCCAGTGCGATGGGGTGCACCGGCAGTCCGAGAAAATACCAGGGAAGGTACGCCCAATGGTGATCGATGATGGCCGCCACCACTGACACAATCTGCACCACCATCTTCATTTTGCCTAGATCGCTGGCCTCGATGGTGAAGCCTTCGGATGCCGCGATGGAGCGCAGCCCGCTCACCAGGAACTCGCGGCCGATGATAATGACTGCCATCCAGGCCGGCACGGTACGAGGATTGAACTGTACCAGAGTGATGAACGCGGCAGCGATCAGCAGTTTGTCGGCCACCGGATCGAGCAGCATGCCCATGGTGGTGACCTGCGCCCGGCGGCGCGCCAGGTAGCCGTCAATGGCGTCGGTCAACGAAGCCGCGATAAAGACTGCTGAGGCGAGCAGCTCGCGCTCGCCGTTGGCCGAACTGAAATGATTGCTCGACAGGATCCAGATCAGCACAGGGATGCTGAGGATGCGGGTCAGCGTTATGTACGTGGGAAGGTTCACATGAGCGGACGAATGCGGCGCCGCCGTGTCGCCACTGCCAACCTGATTATCGTTCACCGCTTGCTATGAAAGCAACCGCACAAATACAGCGCTTAGGAAGTCAGTCGTCGTGGTGTACCGCGATCTCGTCCAACATACTGGGTGCGTTGTATTGCACCCAGTAGGTGTAGCCGATGGGGATGCCCTTTACCCAATCCATCACGCTCATCCAGAGGCGTACAGCGGAGTGAAACTTCGTTTTGAAGGAGGTAATGGGATGTAGCAGGGTAGTGCAGGCGATGACCAGTACGATCACTGGAAAACACACCGCTACTGCAAGCATACGGAGGGATATGCGTAGGCGTTGCATGCTGGCTTGGGTTTGGGCTGTCCCCACGGCCACTTCCTTGCCATGTATTATGCCCCCGAAATCGGGGCAATGGGAGCCGAGGTTCGGTAAATTTTTGTAATTTTTTCAGCCGACGAATTTTCGCAAAGAAAAGCGGCTCCTGGCGAGGAGCCGCATCGAATTGAAGTTTCGCCTTCGTGATTGGGTTTGAGGAAATTCTTCGATACACTACTGCATCCGTGCCTGACAGCCATAACGCCGCAACGTTGTCGTCTCGTCTGCGGGAGAGCTTCCGCAAGAACCGTGCCCTCTGGTGGACTGGAGGATTGGCTGTTCTGGTGGCTTTGGGCGCAGTGGCGTGGCTGAGACGGAGAGGAATCAGTTTCGCCGTGCTGCGTGATTGGATCTCTCACCACCCCGGATGGTTCATGCCTTTGGCTTTCGCGGGGGTCGCGCTTATCGCGCTGGTCATTCTGTGGAAAGTCCCGCAGTGGCAAGTGGAACGTGTGAGGCGTCTTGATGCGAAAGAGCGATTTGATCGCGTCAACGAGGCGCGCAAAACATTGGCGACGATACTCGGCGGGGCCGCGTTCCTGGTAGGCGGCTTCTTCACTTGGCAGAACATCAAGTTAGCGCAAGATGCTGCATCGACTTCCCAAAGAGCGCTGGAAGTCTCGCGAGAAGGTCAGATTACCGACAGGTTTTCCAAAGCGGCCTGCGTGCACCCGCCGACATTCAGGCAATAATAACGGTACTTGGAAGGCGCAAACGCGAATCCGAGAGGGGCGACCAACAGCTTATTCTGGACCAAGTAAATCTTTCTCGTGCAGACATGCAACACTTAGATTTTCGCGGCGCTTGGCTCCTGAATGCAGACCTCCGGGGAGCATCGTTGAATGGCGCAGACCTCGGCGGGGCGAAGCTCTACGCCGCGAATTTGAGCGGTGCGATGGTGTTCGACGCAAACCTGAGCGGGGCCTACTTGGCGGAAGCAATCCTGGCGGGGGCGAGCCTCAGCGGGGCAAACCTCAGCGGGGCGTACCTCAGCGGGGCGTACCTCGGCGGGGCGGAACTCTACGGGACGGACCTCCGACAGACGAAAGGTCTCACTCAAGAGCAAGTCAGCACAGCTATAGGAGACAGCTACACAAGGCTACCCGAGAACCTACAGAGGCCCGAAAACTGGAAAAAGTGAGTGTCATGCGCTGACAACAGGGTGGAGAACAGCGTTCAGTTCAAAAAACACGCGGCTCTCACGCAGAGAGTCGTTGGTCAAAGCTAGCGACAAGGCTTACGCGTAAATCCCGCGCTGCCGGATGGTGAACGCCACGCGGTCGATGGCCAGCATGTAGGCGGCGATGCGGTTGTTCACGCGATGCTTTTGCGCATAACTCACCACGCTTTCGAACGACTCGACCATGATGTCCTTGAGTTGCTCGTTGACCACCGACTCCTTCCAGAAGTAGCCCTGGCGGTCCTGCACCCACTCGAAGTATGAAGCAGTCACGCCGCCAGCGTTGGCCAGGATGTCGGGCATCACGAACACATGCTTGTCGGCGAGTATATCGTCGGCCGCAGCACTGGTCGGCCCATTCGCGCCTTCAACCAGGATCCTTGCTTTCACCTTGTCGGCGTTGAGCGAAGTAATGACGTTTTCCGTCGCGGCCGGCACCAGCACATCGCAGTCGGTGATGAGCAGCTCCTCGGTAATCGCGCGCTCCGCGCCCTTGAAGCCGTGGATCGTGCCTTCCTTCTGGCGATATTCGGTAAGGGCGGCGATGTCGATGCCCTTGCTGTTGTACAGTCCACCGTCCCACTCACCGATACCGACAACTTTGTAGCCTGCCTGGTACATCAGCAGCGCGGCGTTGGAGCCGACGTTGCCAAATCCCTGGATAATGACGCGGGTGGCTTCCTTGCTCATTCCGAGGTGTTTGATCGACTCGTCGGCGATGATCATCACGCCGCGGCCAGTGGCCTCGCGGCGTCCGCGCGATCCGCCCATGTTCAGCGGCTTGCCGGTGACCACGGCTGTGACGGTCTGGCGCATGTGCATGGAATAGGTGTCCATCATCCACGCCATGGTTTGTTCGTTGGTATTTACGTCAGGAGCGGGAACGTCCTTCTCCGGACCGATGAACTCAATCAGCTCCGACGTGTAACGGCGCGTCATGCGCTCCAGCTCGCCGCGTGACATGCTCTTGGGATCGCAAATGATGCCGCCCTTGGCTCCGCCAAAGGGAATGTTCACGACGGCGCACTTCCAGGTCATCCAACTGGCCAGGGCGCGCACTTCATCGAGCGTGACGTCGGGCGCGTAACGCACGCCGCCCTTGGCCGGACCGCGGGCGATGGAATGCTGCACTCGGTAGCCGGTGAACACCTCGAGTTGCTGGTTGTCCATCATCACCGGAATGTGGACGATAATTTCGCGATTGGGCTGCTGCAGCACCCGCCACAAGCCGGGATCCAGTTTTAGTTTTTCGGCGGCAATGTTGAATCGCGCTGCTTGCGATTCCCAGGGATTTTTTTCTTGCTCGAGCGTAAGTGAGGTTTCCATCGAGGTTCCCATAAAGACTCTCCAAAATGGCGGGGGCGCGCGGCCCAGGCGATTGTGTGCGCTCGCGAGACTCGCACTACACTCGTCAGGCGGGCAAACCTTACGAGTATAAGCAGATGGCAGAACGTGCGCAAGCGAAACAAGCGGATGTCGAGTGGGAATTCAAGTTACACAATGAGGTACGCGAGGATTGCTGCAAGTAGTGGTTCACTCAAAGCCAAACTCAGTCCTCGTGCAACAGAACCAACGGATTCACCGACAGTGCGCGCCTTGCTGGAATCCATGTTGCCAGCAGCCCCAGCAATGCCATGGCTAGAACCGCGCCGAACAGCACTAGCGGGTCGCGAGGGGTCGCCTGATAAACGATGGAGGCCAGTACCCGGCTTGCCAGAATTCCCAGGAACAGTCCGGCCACGGACCCAATCGCCAGAAGCCTGAAGGCCCGGCCCAGCGCTGCCTGCAACAGTTCGTTGCGCTGCGCGCCGAGCGCGATACGAATTCCCAGTTCCTTAAGCCGCTTGCTGACTGAGTACGCCGCCATTCCAAAGATGCCGGTGATCGACAGCACCGCACCCATCAGGCCCAGCACACCCAATGCCATCGTCGCTATGCGCGAAGGAAACAGAGCGCTCTCTAGCTCCTGGTTCCAAGTGCGCAGCGTAAAGGGCAGCCCTGAATCCAGGCCCCGGATTGTGCTGGTTATGGCGTCTGACAATTGTTGCGGATCGCGATTCGACCGCACCACCAACGCGAATTCGCTCGACGGCTTCTGTTGCAAGGTGGGCAAGAACATGGCTGGCTGCGGTTCTTCTGCCAGGGTCCCGTATTTCCCGTCTTCGACAATCCCCACCACCTGGACCCGCGAGCCATCTTTCATCTTGTAATAACGGCCCACCCCGTTGGTTGCGGAGCCGAGGATTCGGTTGGCAAATTCCCGATTGACCACGGCAACGCGCGGCGAGTTCTTGTCGTCATGCCATGACAGTTTTCTGCCCGCCAAAAAGCTTGTCCCAGCTGCATCAAAGTATTCCGGCGAAATGTTGTATGTCGCAGCCCACGCAGTGGCGTTCGCCGGGCGCAAATCGGTCGTCTGGTCGGTAAAAACATTCGCGCCATTGTTGCCGTAATAGAGCGGCAGCCGATCGACCAAACCCACCGACTGCACACCCGGAATGTTTTCCAACGCATCGATCATGCGCTTTTGCATGGCAGGAACCTGATCGCCGGAGTAGCCTCCCATGTTCAGAGACGTCTCGACCAGCATCGCGTTCTTCGGCTCAAAGCCGAAGTTGCTGTGCATGGAGTGCAGCAGTCCACGCACCGCGACCAGCGAAGAAGTCACCAGCACCGCGCAGATCGCGATCTGCACGACGAGCAGAATGTCTCGCACCGAGATCCGGCGCCCTATCACGCTCGCCGATCCGGACTTCACGACCTGGTACGGATCCGTGCGCAGTACCTGCCTTACCGGGACCGCGCCGAACAGGAATCCGCTCGCCAAACTCAGCAGAACGGCGACTGCATAGACGTTTGCGTCGGGATTGACAGGCACTTGAAGAGGAGCTGTCGGCAGCGGCTGCCACATACTTAGTCCATGCAGCAGCGCTACGCTAACCCAAAGACCGATTCCCCCTCCGGCCAATGAGATCAGCACGGCTTCGGTAAAAAGTTGCCGCAGAACGCGGGCGCGGGTTGCCCCAAGCGCGAGTCGGAGCGCCACCTCACGCGAGCGGTCAGCGGCACGCGCGGCGAACAGGCTACCCAGGTTGGCACACGCGGCCAGCAGAATTAATCCCGCCAGCAGCATCAATGCACCAAGAAATGCCTTTAGCGGACTGCCGAGCCAGTCACCGGCCAAGCCCGGGCGCGCCAAGGCAAACGTCATATGGCCATCGTCCTTGGGATAGGTCTTTTCCAGATAAGCGCCAATTGAGTTTAGGTCGGCGACTGCTTGAGCCGGGGTGACTCCCGGCTTCAGATGCCCCAGCACCATCAGCAGGTCGCGGTTCCCGCGCTCGTTGAGGACATTCAAGCCTTCCACTTGCTCCTGGTTGACCAGAGGCACCCAGAAATCGGGGAACACAAACAACAACGTTCCGCGGAACTCCGGCGGCGCGACACCAAGGATGGTGAACGGATGCTTGTTCAACTGAACCACCCGTCCGACTACCCCGCGGTCGTCCTGAAAATGGCTGTGCCAGTACGCGTGCGTCAGCACAATATAGGGGGCGCTGTTGGGGCCATGCTCATCGGTGGCGTGAACGAATCGGCCAAGATACGGCTGAATCTTGAGCACGTCGAAGTAATTCCCCGTCACCTCTTGCACCCAGGCGTCGGTGACCTCTTTGCCTGTGTCCAGCCCCGCATCAGCGAGGTTGTAGGCCGCCAGGCCCTCGAAGCTGCGGTTGCGATCGCGCAGATCGAGATAGTCGAGATACGAGTGATTGATCGCCTGGTGTTCACCACGCTCTATTGCGTAGAGGCTCTGCGCCTGAGGCACATTCACCGGACGCAGGATCAGCGCGTTCAACACGCCAAACACCACCGCGTTTGCGCCGATGGCCAAGGCCAGCGTCGCAACGGCGACGACGGTGAATCCCGGAGACTTGCGCAAGACGCGAAGGCTGTAGCGGACATCTCCTATGAGAGTCTCGACAAAATTGCCGCCCGCCGCTTTGTGGCACTCCTCTTTGAAGCGTTGATATCCGCCAAACTCGATGCGGGCACGACGTTCGGCTTCGGCGCGAGAAAGACCCGAGCGTTCGAGATCGTCAGCCCGATGCTGGAGATGGGAACGAAGCTCCTCGTCCATCTCGGCGTTCATCTGGGAACGCTGAAAAAGATTGGTGATGCGAAAACGAAGCGAATCGAGGAGTTTCATACTTCCTCCGGCTGCGCGCCCAGGGCAGAACCGATGGCAGCCACCAGCCGGTTCCAGTTGGCGGTCTCTTCGTGCAGACGCTTGCGGCCGGCAGCGGTGAGTTCGTAAAACTTGGCGCGGCGATTGTTGTCCGAGATGCCCCAACTCGCTTTCAGCAGTCCCTGGCGGACGAGGCGAAACAGTCCGGGATAGAGTGCGCCCTGTTCGATCAAGAGGGCATTGCCTGAGATCTGGCCGATGCGCAAAAGCACGCCATAACCGTGTAATGGGCCGAGGGAGACCGCCCTGAGAATCAGAAGATCGAGAGTCCCAGGGAGAATCTGAGCCTGGTCGGTCACTATCCCTCCTAAGATGGTCAGGAGAGTAGCTCAATCTCTCCTAAGCTGTCAAGGAGAAAGACGGGCAACCCTCCGGCCTCTCGTATAATCCCAATCATCCCCGCAACTTGCGCCCGGGACCCGATGGTTACGCCCGACTACAAGACTTTTCTACAGCTTAGCCGTGACGCCACATTGATTCCCGTGGCTAAGACGTTGAGTGCCGACCTGCTGACGCCGGTGGGCGCGTTCTTGCGTGTCGCCGCCAAGCAGAAATATTCGTTCCTGCTGGAGTCGGTCGAGGGCGGCGAAAAGATCGGACGCTACACGTTCGTTGGCGCGCAGCCTCGCACGGTGCTCACGGCCCGTGGACGCGACCTGACGATTCGGCGCGGAACAGCTGAAGAACACCGTACGGGCAACGTCAACGACGTACTGCGCGAGCACCTGCGGCAATACCGCCCGGCAAACGTTCCTGGACTGCCACCGTTCACTTCCGGCGGAGTGGGATATTTCGCCTACGACATGGTGCGCCAGTTCGAGCGGCTGCCCGAAACCGCCAAGGCCGACGTCGATTTGCCCGACTGTGTCTTCACCTTCTATGACCGCCTCTTGGCGTTCGACCACCTGAAGCATCAGCTGCACATCATCGCCGCCGCGGATGTGCGTGCCGAATCGCCGCGCAAGGCTTATGACCGCGCCCTTGCCGACATCGATGCGCTGGAGGGCAAGTTAGTCCGCGGTATTCACAAGCAGCAATTGGGCTGGTCTGCGCCGGCGAAGAAGAAGCCCATTAAAGTGCGCTCGACGATGTCGCGCGATGAGTTCCTCGCCTGCGTCCGGCGAGCGAAAGAATACATCGCCGCTGGCGACATTTTCCAAGTTGTGCTGTCATTGCGCCTCGACTTCAAGCCGCCAGCGGAGCCGTTTCAGATTTATCGCGCACTGCGCACCGTGAATCCGTCGCCGTATATGTTCTTCCTCCAACTCGATGACATGCACGTGATTGGAGCATCGCCGGAAATGCTGGTACGTATCACCGGGCGCAATCTGGAATATCGTCCAATAGCAGGAACGCGGCGGCGAGGCGATGACGCTACCGACGATGAGCGCTTGATCGAAGAGTTGCGGACCGACGAAAAGGAACGCGCCGAGCACGTCATGCTGGTCGATCTTGGCCGCAACGATCTGGGACGCGTCAGCGATTACGGTACCGTCAAAGTCCGCGACTTGATGTACGTGGAGCGCTACTCGCACGTGATGCACCTGGTATCGGCGCTCGAAGGCCAGCTCCGTCCGGAACTCGATGGTCTCGACGCCGTGGCTGCCTGCTTCCCTGCCGGCACATTGAGTGGCGCGCCCAAAGTCCGCGCCATGGAGATCATCGAAGAACTGGAGCCGGTTCGCCGCGGCGTGTACGGCGGCGCGATTCTCTACGCCGACTACGCCGGCAACCTCGACTCATGCATTGCCATTCGCACCATGGTCATGCGCAACGGACGCGCCTACGTACAAGCGGGTGCCGGCATCGTGGCCGATTCCGATCCGGCAAGTGAGTACGACGAGTGCATGAACAAGGCTAGCGCGCTGCTGCGAGCGGCGGAGAGAGCGGGGTAGGCGAAACATGATCTTTGTCTTAGACAACTACGATTCGTTTACTTACAACCTTGTTCAATATATCGGCGAGCTTGGCTTTGACGTTTGCGTGCATCGTAACGACAAAATCACAGTGTCTGAGATCGAACGGCTCGCGCCCGAACGCATCGTCATTTCTCCTGGCCCTTGCACGCCGCGCGAAGCAGGCATCAGCATCGATGTGATCAAACACTTTGCCGGACGTATTCCGATTCTCGGCGTCTGCCTCGGCCACCAGGCCATCGGGGAAGCGTTCGGCGGCAATGTCATTCGCGCCGCCAATCTAATGCACGGAAAGACCAGTTCGGTCGAGCACGACGGCAAGTCCATTTTTCGGGGAATCCCATCGCCCGTGATTGCCACTCGCTACCACTCGTTAATCGTCGAAGAAAAGAGTCTTCCCGCGGAACTCGAAATCTCCGCGACTTGTCACGATCGTGACGGTAGTCGCGTCATCATGGGACTGCGCCACCGCAGGTTCGCCGTCGAGGGCGTGCAGTTCCACCCCGAAAGTGTGCTCACCGGACACGGCAAACAAATGGTGAGCAACTTCCTACAAATGTGCAGCCAATAATCCACTTTATGGCTATAGCGAAAACCCGCCTGTAAGCGTCAACTGTAATGAGAAATGCGGCGTCAGGAACCGTCCGATGCCGGTCAACAACGAATGGGAGATTCATTCTCGTTTTCGCGTTTTGTGCCGCAGGTCAGCGCGCGGCAGAGCGTCGCGTGGCGTTATGGCGGAGCGGTTCTGCTCTCGCTTGGCTTCATCGCGCTGCGCTGGTTGATGGGTCGTGTCATCGATGATGGCGTTCCGTTTGCCGTCCTTTTCATTCCCATCGCACTCTCCGCATTCTATGGAGGGCTCGGACCAGGTCTCGTCTCGGTTCTGACCACGATTTCCTTCGCCGACTACTTCCTGATACCGCCGCTTTATACCGTGGGTCTGCCGGATACCAAGGCGGTCGTCTACACCTTGCTGTTCTCGATTTCAGGCCTTATCGTATCGGCGTTGGGCGAGGTTGGGCGCAACGCGGTGCTGCAAGCCTCGACTGAAGCGGAAATCCGCAGGGTCGCGCAGCAAGAGTTACTCGCCAACGAGGAGCGGTTGCGCATTACCGAACAGGTTGTTTCTGGCGGCGTCTGGGATTGGAATGTGGCCCATGGCGAGGTTTACTGGTCCGACGGCTTTCAACGTCTCTATGACTTTCCGCTCAACCAAAAGCCGTCGTACGAACTCTGGGTCGAGAGCCTGCATCCCGAGGATCGCGAGCATACCGTCGCGCACCTCGATGAACTGTTTCAACAGAAGCTGCATAACTGGTCGATGGAGTACCGCATCTGCACCGCCGCGGGCCGTACGCGCTGGGTCGCCAGCCGTGGCCAGGTGTTCTACGACCCTTCTGGCAAGCCTAAGCGAATGGTCGGCTTCAACCTCGACATCACTTCCCGGCACCTCGGCGAGGACACGTCCCATCAGGGGGAAACCCGCCTGCGTACGGGCTAATATTTCTCCGATGAATTCCAGCCTGTCGGCTAGAAATTGTTGACCGCGCGTCAATCGGTACAATCATGACGAACGCCCCGCCAGGAACAGTTCGTACCGCGTGACTCCTGGGTCACTGCGAGAGTCTATGAGCATGCCTGACACGGTAGAGCTTCGCGGAATCCATAAAACTTACGATCGGTTCGTTGCTGTCGATCACCTCTCGCTCACTATTCGTCAAGGCGGCGTCTATGGCCTGCTCGGGCCCAACGGCGCGGGCAAGACGTCCACCATCCGCATGATGATTGGCATCACGATTCCTGACGAAGGCGAGGTCTGGCTATTCGGAGAAAAGTTTCATCGTCAGCTTTTGCAGCGCATTGGTTACCTGCCCGAAGAGCGAGGTCTCTACAAGCGCATGAAGGTGCTCGATCACCTCGTTTTTCTCGGCCGTTTGCACGGCCTATCGCCGGCCGAAGCCCGCAAACGGGCGTTCGATTGGTGTGAGCGGCTGCAGATTTCCGATTGGGTACAGAAGAAGGTCGAGGAACTGTCCAAGGGTATGCAGCAGAAGATTCAATTCGTCGCCGCACTCCTGCACGATCCCGACCTGCTGATCCTCGACGAGCCATTCGCCGGACTCGATCCGTCCAATGCCGTCATGCTGAAGGACGTGATGATCGAGTTGAAGAAGTCCGGCAAGACGATCCTCTTCTCCACTCACCGCATGGACCAGGTGGAGCGCCTGTGTGATTCGATCTGCCTCATCGACCACGGCCGCAGTGTGCTCGAAGGTGATCTCAAGAAGATCAAGGCCAGTTACGGCAAGAACACGGTGCAGATGCAATACGAAGGCGAAGCGCCCTTTGATCACAATGAGATGATTCAGTCAGTCAACGACTACGGCAACTATGTGGAACTGCGCCTGAAACCCGGCGCCGACGCGCAACAGCTGTTGCGCATGGCCTGTGAGCGCGCTCGCATCAGCCGTTTCGAGCTGATGGAGCCTTCGCTGGAAGAAATCTTCATTGACGTGGTGGCGAAAAATGCATAACGCGTGGCTAATCATTCAGCGCGAATACCTCGAGCGCATCCGCTCCAAAGCGTTCATCATAATGACGCTGCTCATGCCGGTGTTCATGGCCTCGACCATCCTGATACCCGCGTTTCTTGGGAACATGAAGTCGGGCGGCACTCGCCAGATCGTCCTGGTCGCCAACAATGCGGAGATCGCACAAGCAGTTAAGCAGGAACTGGACGAGCCGCTTACGAAGAGCGACCTGACTCCTCAATCCAAGTCGGAGCCAGGCGCTTCCGGGATCAGGGCCCCAAGCTACGCCATAACCATCGACACCAATGTCACTGACGCAGAGCGCGACAAGCTCCGCAACGAAGTTTCCGATGGCAAGATCGACGGCTTCGTCTGGCTGTCGGATAGCGATCTGGCCAATCGTAAGGTCATGTACAGCGCCAAGGATGTCACCGACTTCGGCGAAAGCATCGAATTACGCAACGCGGTTCACTCTGCACTGGTAAAACGCCAACTGGCACAAAAAGGCATGAGCGACGCGGAAGTCGAGACCGTGCTCAAGCCCATCGACTTCGATTCCGTGCGCATCGAGAAGGGCAAGGAAGGCGCCAGAGGTATCTCGGTGTTCGTCGTGTCATTCATCATGGTGATGCTGCTTTACGTGAACGTACTGATGTACGGCTTCGCCGTTATGCGTTCCATCGTCGAAGAAAAGAGTTCGCGCATTCTCGAGGTGCTGTTGTCATCGGTGACGGCGAAGCAACTGCTCGCGGGAAAAATCATCGGCGTGGGCGCGGTGGGCCTGACACAGACCCTCATCTGGCTGGTGGTTGCTTTGGCTTTTTCCTTGCCCGGGATCGCCGGATCGCGCTCGATGCTGGCCAACGTTCACATACCCATGATCGGCATAGTCGCGTTCGGGGTGTTCTTCATCCTCGGCTATTTTCTCTATTCAACGATGTACGCGGCTTTGGGCTCCATGGTCAATTCCGACGCGGAAGCGCAGCAGGTGCAATGGCCGGCGATGCTGCCCATCATCTTTGCCATCGTAATGAGCACACCGGTGCTGCAGCATCCCAACTCGCAACTTGCCTTCTGGACCTCGATGGTTCCCTTCTTTGCTCCGATCCTCATGTTCGTGCGCATCATGGCCGAGACGCCGCCCATATGGCAGATCGTTCTGAGCATCGCGATTATGCTAGTCACGACGTGGGGACTGCTGGGGCTGTCGTCGCGTATCTATCGCGTCGGCATTTTGATGTACGGCAAGCGACCGACATTGCCGGAGCTGCGGAAGTGGCTGCGCTACGCGGGATAGCAGAATGACTCTTGGGGCTGCAGGCAAGGGGATCGGCTAACCAGGCTACGTGTCGTGAACACAGCTATGCCCGTGAACGGAGAGACTACGTCCAGCGCCCGTCCTAGATTTTTACGCAGACGTACTTGCACTCGCCGGTTTTGGTTGGAACGTAGTAGCAAAAATAACCCGGAACGCTATCGATATCAGGATCCGGGCAAGGGTGAAAACCGGCGCCAATTCCAATTCCGATTGGTATCGCTTTCTGACTGTGGCTCGTCGTCTTCACACCGTGTTTCTTGGCCAACGCGCGGAGTTCTGCCGCCCGCTTTTTCAACCTATCCTTCTCTGCCTTCTCGGAAGACTTTGCAATCGCAATCCATCTTCTTTGTAAGGCTTTAAGATCCGCCTGCCAGGCTAGCAGCTTGGCGCTCGCTCATTTTCATTGTGTCGTCCTCTCTATACTTACCGCGAGGTGTTGCCGGGCAACTCCTATGCTGGAAATCCCGACCGACTGGAAAATTCTTGGAGCCTTCGCTTTAGCTCCCAATGAGGCCCACACTGTATACCCACCAACGGATTCGTGGGCAGAATTATTTTCTACGCCCGCGTCTGCCGACCGGGCCTTGTGGCCGAATCATTTAGCAGTCGGCGTCAAACCGTGTGCGGAAGTGTGACTTGAGGCCGAGACTTTGGCTTCTAACCACGGGTCACTGGTTGATAGCCGTGATTTAGACTCGTTCCGTGCCCCTCGAATCCACCGCTGGCGCGGACGAGTCCCACTCCGGCGAACGCCCATTCACGCTGTGGCAGCGTGCGCAATTCGCGCTCGTCGCCTGGGCTGCATCCACATTCATTGCATTAGTCGGCCGAACGCTGCGCATTGAGTTCTCCTGGGAAGAGGGCTCCATCGGCAGCATGGACAACGTTTACCCGGGGATTTATCCGTTCTGGCACCGATGCGTTCTGGGAGCGACATGGATTTTCCGCGACAGGAATTTCGCTGTCTTAACCAGCAGAAGCCGCGACGGCGAATTCATCGCCCGTGTGATTCGACGCTTCGGCTATGTTCCGGTACGTGGCTCCAGTTCGCGCGGAGGCCAGCGCGGCCTGCTGGAGTTAGATTCATTCGTGAAAGACGGCGGCGGCGCGGCGTTTACCATCGACGGCCCTCGCGGTCCTCGCTTCGTCGCGAAAAAAGGTCCGGTGCTGCTGGCGCGCACGACCGGCGTTCCCATCACCGCGTTTTATGTCGCGATGGAAAACCCCTGGGTGCTCAATTCTTGGGACGCAATGATGATTCCCAAGCCGTTTTCCCGCGCCTATATTCGTGTGGCGCGCAAGATCTTCGTTCCGTCCGACGCTGACGATGCGCGACTCGACGCCGCACATGCCGAGATGCAGGCCGCACTCGAACGCGTGACCGCCTACGCTGACTCGCAGTTTTCTTCAGCCCGCAATTGACACCGCTCTCTCCCCGCCGATAGAGTCAAAGTTTGCCCAAGAGCAGATTCCGCTCTCGGTTGTTCTTTCCAGATCATCCACGATTAGTTCGCGCGTTCCGCTACTGGAGCGGAACTGGGAAGCGGGTGTGAATCCCGCGCTGCCGCGCAACTGTAAGCGAGCTGTTTGGCTCGAGGCCACTGTGCAAACGGGAAGGCCTCCCGCCGTTGTCCGCGATCGACGCATCGCAACTCGCAAGTCAGGAGACCGGCGCGAACTTCTTTCCAACCCCTTTCGCGTGAGGAGGAGAGTTGAACCGTTTTCGCACCTTTCTTTTTTGTCTCCTGACCTGCGGCACGCTGTTCGCCGCCGACCTGAAACTCATCGTACAAAGCCCGTCCGGCGACCGCGTCTCCGGTGTGCAAGTTACTCTTTTCCGCGCCGCTGACAACGGCGGCGTCGGCATTCTCACCACCATCGGCGATGGAACCGTCACCTTCTCGAATATCGCGGACGGCGACTACAAGGCCGAAGTCCTAGCGCCCGGATTTGCAGCGCAAACGCTGCCAGTCACGGTTCCGCAGACCGCACCGTTCGCTGTGGAATTAAAGCTGGCGACACTGCCGCAAACTGTCGTCGTCTCAGCCACTGCGACACCCAGCATCGTGAACCAGACTGCGGTTTCGCTCGACGTGCTTACCAGTGACCAACTCACACTGCTGAATCCGCCGGCTGCCGCTCAGGCGCTGAGCTACATTCCAGGAGCCATCGTCAACACGGCCGGTCGCATTGGCGGACAGGCCAGCCTTTTCATCCGTGGCGGCGAATCGGATTACAACAAGGTCATCATCGACGGAGTCCCGGTCAACGATCCCGGCGGCTTTTTCGATTTCGGCGTGACGCCGATGAATAGCATCGAGCGCATGGAAGTCGTGCGCGGCCCTGAGAGCACCATCTACGGCACTGACGCCATGACCAGCGTGGTGCAGATGTGGACCACGACCGGCACAACTTTGAAACCGGAGTTCGAGTTCGGCGCCGATGGAGGCACGTTCTCTACCGCTAACGGCTACTTTTCGGTCGCAGGCTCGGCCAAGATTTACGACTACAACTTCTTCGTCAACCAGTTCGACACCCAGGGACAAGGCATTAACGACGCCTATTCGAACTCCTTGCAAGGCGGAAACACCGGCATCCGTTTTTCGCCGCGCGTCGCGTTTCGCTTTCGCCTCCGCCACTCCAACAACTGGACGGGAATTCAATCCAACTGGTGGTTCAACGGCAATCCGGTGCTGCCGCCCAACTCCAACCAGGTCGCGCACCAGAATAATTTTCTGGCTAGCGCGTCGCTCTCCGTCAGCGGCCCCGGAGCCTGGCAGCACACCTTCAGCGGTTACGAGTACAACCACCTGCAGGCGAATTCGCAGCAGTACGTCGATCCCGGCCGCGAATTCCTCGACAGCCCGTTCTCCAACCTGAGCAAGTACAACCGCGCCGGCTTCGAGTACCTCGGTCAATGGACTCCCCGTCCGTGGGCGCAAACCAGCGTCGGCTATACCTTCGAAGACGAGACTGGACACGTCACTTCGAGTTATGCACCGGACACAGAATTTGCCTCCTACAGCAACACCAGCGGCGTGCGCTTCAACAATTATCTTTTCGCCCAGGAACTTCTGACATGGAAGCGCCTCGCCGTGCTGGCCGGAGTTGGCTACGTCAACAACTCGAGCTTCGGCAACAAAGTCGTGCCTCGCGCCTCGGCGTCGTTCCTCTTGTTTCGCGGCAACGAAGCATTCAGCGGAACCCGACTACGCGCGGGCTATTCCGAGGGCATCAAGGAGCCGAGCTTCCTGCAGACTTTCGGGATCTCGGGCACCTATCCCACTCTCCCGAATCCCGACCTGCAACCAGAGCAGAATCGCTCGTGGGAAGCTGGATTCGAGCAGGGATTCTGGGGCAATAAACTCAATTTCAGCGCGCTGTACTACAGCAATCAATTCCACGACCAAATCGAGTACTACACCAACCCAGTCGATTTCACCGCCCAATACGTCAACCTGAACAAGTCGATGTCGCACGGGGCCGAAGTCGAGCTGCGCGGTCAGATCAGCAGCCACTTCTCCTTCACGGGCGCCTACACCTACACGTCGACGCGTATCCAGGAAGCGCCACCCTGCGAGCAGCCCTACTGTGATCCTCTGATCTATGGAGTCGGCGCGCCGTTGCTCCGCCGCCCCAAGCAGGCTGGAACTCTGTTGCTCACCTACGCTCGCTCGCGTTTCGGTGCGACCGTCGGTGTAGTAGCGGTCGGCCGCCGCCCCGACTCCGATTTCCTCTTTGGATATATCCCGCCCATCTACCACGCCGACGGCTACGCGCGCGTTGATCTCGGTGGCTGGTACAACATCACGCCTCACATCACCGGGTACGCGAATGTCGGCAATGCGCTCAACGATCATTACAACGAAGTGCTCGGGTACCCGGCGCTGAAGGCCAACTTCCGCGCCGGCCTACGCTTCCGCTTGGGCGGCGAATAGCCTCTTTTGTTGCAAACATGGCGGAACGGCTGAAATCAGCGTAGGTGAACTATCGTCCCCGCCTACAGTTCTAACCCGATGTTGTGAGTACCGCCAAAATTGCTACCGTTTCAGAGGACGGAGAGCCTGCAATCATTCGCGTGCTCTCGCATGCGAATCGAAAAGGAGACTGCCATGCTTTGGACAATTTTTGTGATCCTTCTGGTGCTTTGGCTGCTGGGGGTTGTCACCTCGTACACCCTGGGAGGGTTCATCCACATTCTGCTGGTATTGGCTGTCGTCGTACTTATCTTCAACCTGATCAGTGGACGACGGACTGTCGTGTAAGCGCGATCCACGAATTTTTTCGCGGTGCTCACGGGCCCCGCAAACGGGAGGCAAATTGTGAATATTAAAAAGGTCTTGAAAGTCGCACTGGGGACTGGTCTTTTCCTGCTTGACCAACCTGACGAAGCCAAGAAGAACGTACGCAACAAAATCAGCGACCAGGTTGACGATCTTCGCGAACGCGCGCAAGACACCTATCAGGTTGCCGCCGATCGTGTGGGGCGAGCCGCTGACGTCCTCCGCGGAGAAGACGATCACAGGTCCCTTTGGAATGCGGTACGCCTCATGGCCGGGATCGGTATCGGAATCGGCGTCGGACTTCTGATAGCGCCGGCGAACGGGGACCAGACTCGCACCATGCTGGCGGAGAAGGCACAAGAATTTGGGGACAATGTACGGCAGCGTTTTGCCACGTCCGACCTGCGGCCAACCGGCACGGGCGATTGAGTGTTCGGCTGATGCTCGGCCGCAAGGCCGACGGCCCTAAGAACGCCCCCGTCGTGGACCTAAGGGTCATGCCTCACTTTTGCGTCAATCTAACGATGGTACCCAACGATGATGGAGGCGAAAGGAAAACCATGACGAATAACACTCCTCGATTTTTTTGGATCGCGCTGGTGATACTAGCGCTCAGCGCCGTATCCTTCGCGCAGGTTGGCGTCGGCATCTCGGTTTCATTTGGACCGCCGCCCTTGCCGGTATATGCACAGCCGATTTGTCCAGCACCCGGTTACATCTGGACCCCGGGTTACTGGGCCTGGGATCCCGACTTCGGCGACTACTACTGGGTGCCGGGAACGTGGGTGATGGCGCCGCAACCCGGTTTCCTCTGGACCCCGGGTTGGTGGGGCTGGGGAGGAAGCGGATTTTTCTTCCACGCAGGCTACTGGGGCCCGGTCGTAGGGTTCTATGGCGGTGTTAACTACGGCTATGGATACTTCGGTCACGGCTACGAGGGAGGACGTTGGGACCACGGCCAGTTCTACTACAACCGTGCTGTCAATAACGTAAACGTCACCAACATTCACAACGTCTACAACACCAGGGTGGTGGTCAACAACTCGAATCACGTCAGCTACAACGGCGGTAACGGCGGAGTCAGCGCTCGTCCGACGGCCCAGGAACAGGCTGCCGAGCGCGAAAGGCATGTGCCGCCGGTGGCAGCTCAGACGCAACATGTGGACGCCGCCCGGTCAAACCAAGAATTACGTGCTTCGGTTAATCACGGCAAGCCCCCGATCGCAGCCACGCCCAAGCCGGCGGAATTCCACGGCAGCGGCGTCGTGGCAGCCAAACAGGCTGGAGGCAAGTACACTCCTCCGCCCAACCGCGCTGCCGCTGAAGCCAAGCCTAACAACGAAGCTAAGCCCAACAACAATGCAGCGGCGCGGCCGGAGAATAATGCCCAAACCGCTCATCAACAGAACAATGTTCCGCGTCCTCCGGAAAACAACGCGCAGACGACGCACGCACAGAACAACGTTCCTCGCCCCCCAACGGCCGTTCATCCCAATGATCTGCCAGCGATGAAGAAAACTCCTGTCCCCGATACGGGGAATGCGGAATTAAACCAGAAATACCAGCAACAGCAGGACCGGCTCCGCGCCCAGCAGACCCAGGAACGGCAGAAGCTGCAACAGCAGCAGGAGCAGGAACATCAGCAAGCGGCCCAGCAGAAGGCAAACCAGGAAAAGCAGCAACAGATGGAGCAGCAGCACGCGCAACAGACGCAGAGGATGTACCAGCAGCACCAGCAGCAGCAGCAGCAGTTGGCCCATCAGCAGCAACAGCAGATGCAGGCGCACCAGCAGCCGCACGCCAACGAGCCTAAGCCGAAACAGTAGTCTTAGGCCCCGATGCGCTCAAGCCGAAGTGCCGCCTCCGCGGCCCCAAGCTTGGGCGCTTTCACTTTTCGGGTATTGGGTGGGAGCAATGGGTCGTAGTGCCGAGCTGCTGGTTACTGACCACTAGCCACTAGTCACTGCTTTTAGTCGTCGCTGCGTGCCGCGCCAACGTGGTTCTGCGAAAGATATTTTTGCCGGATCTCGCGCAGCTTGCTGACGTGGGTGTCGCTCAGCGGTTTCTGCTTGCCGAGCATATGTGTTACCAGCGCAATCTTGGCGTAATGCTCCACTGTTTCCATGTTCATGTAAGCGGTCAGCAGGTCCTCGCCGTAAGTCACGACGCCGTGGTTGGCCATCAGAATGGCGTCATGACCACCGACCAGCGGGGCCAATCCCTCCGCCAGTTCCGGAGTGCCAGGCGTCTCGTAGTTCGCCAGCGGTACCGTACCCAGCGTTATCACGATCTCCGAGCACAGCGCACTGTCCAGCGGCATGCCAGCTGCCGCAAAACCTGTCGCTGTCGGCGGATGCGCATGCACCACCGCGTTCACATCAGGCCGGTTGCGGTAGATGAACAGGTGCATGGCAATTTCGCTGGAAACCCCACGTCGTCCGCTGACCTTCTGCCCCAGCGGATCTACGATGACCAGGTCGTCCACGGTCATCATTCCCTTGCTCATCAGGGTCGGCGTGCACAGGACCGTGCCGTCGTTCAGGCGCACCGAAAGGTTGCCATCCGTCGCGGCCACCAAGCCGGTCTGGTGCAACAGCTTCCCGTATTGGACGACTTCGTCCCTGTGTTCTTGAATGGTCTTCATACGCCTGGATCCTGGGGCCGAAACCCCAGTGTTTCTATCGTAACCCAGTTTTGGAATTCCGCGAAGATGGCTCGCCCTCTTTTCCTGATTTTCACTAGGGCATAATCGCTCTGTGCTGGTTTCCGACTTCGACTACCACCTGCCGCAGGAACTGATTGCCAGTCTGCCACTGGCTGACCGCGCCGCAGCCCGCATGCTGCACCTGGATCGCACCAGCGGCCACCTGCGCGATGCCATTTTTCGCGAATTCCCCGACCTGCTCCGCCCCGACGATTTACTTGTCGTTAACAACACGCGCGTGCTGCCCGCCCGGCTCTTCGGACACCGCAGCGGTTCGCGCGCTCAACAAGTTTCGCCATTGAATCCCACCGCGGCGCAATTTCTGCACGGCAAAGTCGCAGTGCTACTCACCAAGCAGGTTTCCGCCGATCCGAACGTCTGGGAAGCGCTCGTCCATCCCGGACGCAAGCTCGGCATCGGCGAGCGAGTTTTCTTTGGCGCCGAAGCCAGCGAAAGGTCTCACGACCTCGCTGCCGAAATCATCGCCCGCGGCGAATTTGGCGAGCGCCATCTGCGCTTCGATCCCGTATCCGATTTCTTCGCGGTGGTCGAGCGGATCGGCCACGTCCCGCTGCCGCCGTACATCGATCGCCCCGATACGCCGCTCGACCGCGAGCAGTATCAGACCGTTTACGCCCAACTATTAGGCTCGGTCGCCGCTCCGACCGCCGGACTTCACTTCACCCCCGAGGTTCTCGACCGCATTCGCGCCCGTGGCATCGATACTGCCGAGATTACGCTTCACGTCGGACTGGGCACTTTCCAGCCCGTTCGCGTCGAAGTGGTCGAGGAACACAAGATCCATCGCGAGCGGTATTCCATCTCCCCCGAGGACGCCGAAAAGATCCAAAGTGCGCGCGACGCCAACCGCCGCATCGTCGCCGTCGGCACCACTACCGTTCGCACTCTCGAATTCGCCGCCCGCCAATCTCCCGATGGCCGCATCACCGCCCAATCCGGCGAGGCCGACATTTTTATTTATCCCGGATTCGACTTTCGCGTCAACGGCGCCCTGCTAACCAACTTCCACCTGCCCAAATCCACGCTCATCATGCTGGTATCCGCCTTCGCCGGCCGCGAGCGCACGTTCGCCGCCTACGCCCACGCCGTGCACGAGCGCTACCGGTTCTATTCGTATGGGGATTGCATGTTCATAGAATGAGTTCCGATCCGCTCTTTCCGCATAATCCGCGGTCGCCTTTAGTCTTATGCCTAAGAATTATCCGTGGCATCCGTGTTAATCCGTGGTCGGTTTTGTTTTTCTGAGCCCACACCTTGTTAAAATCGCACCTTGCCTCCTAAGAAAAAATCCGCTCCCTCCGCCGCTGCTCCTAAGCCCGCTGCTCTACCCGCCGAACCTAAAGATTCTAAGGGCCGCATCTTCCTCATCGACTCGATGTGGTTCATCTTCCGCGCCTATCACGCCATGGCTCGGCCCATGTCGACCAAGACCGGCATCCCGACCAGCGCGACATTCATCTTCGTCAACATGCTGCGCAAGTTACGCGCCGACTTCGACCCACGCTACTTGGGTGCGGTCTTCGACGTGGCCGCGCCCACCCTCCGCGACGAGCAAGCCGCGGCCATGCCCAGCCATCGCAAGTTCGACGCCAAGACCCAAACCTACGTCGATGTTGAGTACAAGGGCTACAAGGCTGATCGTCCGGCGATGGAGGCTGACCTGGCGCAGCAGATCCCTTACATTCGCCGCGCCCTTGAGGCCTATCGCATTCCCATCCTCGAAGCCCCCGGTTTTGAAGCCGACGACGTCATCGGCACGCTCGCCCGCAAGGCTGCCGATCAGGGCTACTCCGTCTTCATCGTCTCCAGCGATAAGGACATGATGCAGTTGGTCAACGATCGCATCTGGATCCTGAACCCGTTGAAAGAAAACCTCATTTCCGATCCCGCCAAGGTGCAGGAGATTCTCGGCGTGCCGCCCGAGCGCGTCATCGACGTGATGGCCCTGCGCGGCGACTCCATCGACAACATTCCCGGCGCTCCCGGCATCGGCGACAAAGGATCGGTCGAGTTGATCCAGCGTTTCGGCAGCGTCGAAGCCGCGCTCGATCGCGCCGCTGAAATCGAGCGCAAGACCTATCGCGAGTCGCTGCAGAACAACCGCGACATGGTGCTGCTTAGCAAGGAACTCGTCACCATCAAGACCGACGTGGACGTCGAGTTCGATCCTTCGAAGATGGAAGCGCAGTCGCCTGATCCTGAAGCCGCGCGCGCCCTCTTCACCGAGTTGGAGTTCAACACGCTGGTGCAGGATTTCCTCACCGAAAGCGTCGAGCTCGGCGACACTGACTATCGCGAAGCCACTTCCGCCGCCGATGTTGAAGCGCTAATTGAGGAAGTCGGCAAGAGCCCCGAAGCCTTTCTTGCCATCGCGCTGGAAAGCGGGGGCGAGTTGGTCACCGAAGTCGTTGCCGAAGAAGCCGAAGAAGAAGCGGACAAGCAAATGTCGCTTACCGCAGCCGCCGAAACCATCGCGACTCCGCAGCAGCTTCGTGTCGCCATCTCCGCCAAGCAAGGCTCGGCACTTTCGCTCACACTCGACGACACCTCGGGACGCGCGCTAAAGTCCGATTTGGAAGATCCGACCCTCCCCAAGGCCATTCACGACTCCAAGGCGGCGACCCACGCCCTCGCCGACCGCGGCATCGCGCTCGCGGGCGTAGCGCACGATCCCCTGCTCTACGCCTACCTGCTCGATCCGACTTACACCCGATACTCGCTCGACGACCTTGCCTTCCGCTTCTTCAATCTGAAGACGAGTTCAGCCGTAGGCGAGGCCGCCGACCTCACCATGCGTCTCGCCGCGAAACTCAGCCAAGACGTCGCGTCCGCCAAACTGAAGAACGTCTACGACGACATCGATCTCCCCATGTCGCCCGTGCTGGCGCGCATGGAACACGCCGGCATCAAGATCGACACCGAAGTCCTCGCCGAAATGTCGCAGCGCCTTGAGCGCGACGGCAATCAGAAGGCCCGCGACATCTGGGAGAAATGCGGCACTGAGTTCAACATCAACTCACCCAAGCAGCTCGGCGACGTTTTGTTTAACAAGCTCAACCTGCCCAAGCCGATGAAGTACGGCAAGGGCAAGACCATCTCCACCGCGGTCGATGTGCTCGAAGGACTCGCCGCTGAGCACGAAGTCCCCAAGCTCGTCCTGGAATACCGCCAGCTCTCCAAGCTGAAATCGACTTACGTTGACGCCCTGCCCGCGCTGCTGAATCCGCGCACTCGCCGCCTGCACACCACGTTCAACATGGCCGGCTCAGCCACCGGACGCCTGTCGTCCATCAATCCCAACCTGCAGAATATTCCCATCCGCACCGAGTTGGGCCGCGAGATTCGTGCCGCCTTTGTCGCCGAGCCCGGCAACCTTCTGCTCGCCGCCGACTACTCGCAAATCGAGCTGCGCCTGCTCGCCCACTTCTCCGCCGACCCGCTGCTCGTCGAAGCCTATCGCCGCGGCGACGACATCCATACCCTCACCGCCTCGCAGGTCTTCGGAGTACCCGCCGGCGAAGTTGACGCCGAACACCGCCGACGCGCCAAGGCCGTCAACTTCGGCATCGTCTACGGACTCTCGGCCTTCGGGCTGTCGCAGCAAATCGGCATCGACCAGAAAGAGGCCAAGCGCTTCATCGATGCCTACTTCGAAAAGTACGCGGGCGTGCGCGCGTTCATCGACCGCACCCTCGAGCAGGCGCGCACCGAAATGAAAGTTGCGACGCTCTTCGGACGCATCCGTCCGTTGCCCGACATGCTCAGCAAGAACTGGAACCTGCGCGGCTTCGCCGAGCGCACTGCTGTCAACACGCCGCTGCAAGGCACCGCCGCCGACCTCATCAAGCTGGCCATGATCCGTATCGACGCCGAAATCCGCCGGCGCAACCTGCAATCGCGCATGCTGCTCCAGGTCCACGACGAGTTAGTCTTCGAAGTCCCCGAAGCCGAACTCGAGGCCGTGAAACAACTCGTCACCCAGCAAATGGAAGATGTTTACGAATTAAAGGTGCCGCTAAAGGTGGAACTCGGCACCGGCCCCAACTGGCGGGATTTGGAGTAGATATTGATCAGGTAGTGCGGCGCTTCAACCAGCGGTGGGTTCCTGAGAAGTACACGTGCCCAACAAAGCGTAGTATCAACTCTGGGGTGACACATCTTGGCAGATCAGCCGTACACAAACGTATTTACAGACGTTCACAACAAAATCAAGGCTTTCAAGGAACGCACGGCCGCAGCAAACCGGGATGATCGCGAGCTTCGCGAAGACAGAGCGGCTGAGGAAGCCAAGAAACTTCGCGAGTTCGGGGACAAATAGTCAACCAGGTGCCCCAAGACCTGCCCTGAGCCCGCCGCGGCGGGGGTTCGCGTCCTTCTGTTGGAAACCAACCCAGCCGAACCCAGCGGTTGCTTTTTACGTTTGTTCTCTTCTCCGATATTCTCTTCGTTTCACCTCGAGGTCCTCAAAATGAGACTGTTCGTTGTTGCATCCATCGTGTGCGCCTTCGCACTCACTCTCTCCGCGCAAAACAGTACGCGCCTCGACGCCCGCCGCGCCCAGTTGCGTGACGCCCTTCAGGCCGAGTGGGAATACACGCTCCGTACCTATCCGGAATTCGCGACCTACGTCGGTGATACTCGCTACAACGACCGCCTCGGCGATTACTCGCCGGACGCAGTTGCCAAACAGGTCGAGCACTCGAAGCAGCAACTCAAAATCTTCGAGGCCATCGACACCACGGGATTCCCTGACAACGAGGCGCTTAACCAGCAACTCATGGTGCGCGACCTCAAACAGTCCATTGATGGCGCCAAGTTCCATGACTGGGAGATGCCGGTTGAGCAGTTTGGTGGCATCCACCTCGGCCTTGCCTCCATACCCACGCAGATGCCCTTCACCAACGCCAAGGACTACGAGAACTACATCGCCCGCTTGCACCAGATTCCGCGCGTGCTCGACCAGGTGACGGCCAACATGAAGCTTGGCTTGCACGATCATCTGATGCCACCTAAATTTCTTCTCGAGAAAGTCACGGTACAGGCGCAGGAAATTGCCGACGCCGGCGGCGACAAGAGCCCTTTCGCGCAACCTGTGCTGAAATTTCCTGCGGAGATTTCGGCCGCCGATCAACAGCGCTTGCGCGACGCGGTGATGAAAGCCGTTCAGACCGAAGTCAATCCCGCGTATGCGAAGTTCGCAGCCTTCGTGAAGACCGACTACGCTCCCTACGGCCGCACCGAGATGGGCGTCTGGTCATTGCCCAACGGCGATGCTCGCTACCAATTCGCCATCAAGCAAATGACCACAACCAGTCTGACGCCTGAGCAGATTCACCAGATGGGACTCAAGCAGGTGGCCGACATCGACGCACAAATGTTGCTCATCGCCAAGCAGCAGGGCTTCTCCGACTTGAAGAGTTTCAACGAGCACATTCGCCAGGACCCCAAGTTGCACGGCACTTCGGGCCAGCAAATCCTCGACCTCTACCAGCACTACACCGATCAGATGTACACCAAGCTGCCGCAACTGTTCGGTCGGCTCCCGAAGGCCAAACTGCAACGTAGTTCCCATGGAGTCGTACCGCGCGCCCAGTTCGGTTCCCGCCGACTACTCGCCCGGCTCGGGCAACGGCTCGCGTCCCGGTCGTATCAACGTCAACGAGTACGATCCCGAGCACCGCCTCCTGCTCAATGCCGAGGCCATCGCCTATCACGAAGGCGTCCCCGGACATCATCTTCAGTTCTCCATCGCGCAGGAGCTGACCGACATTCCGCCCTTCCGCAAGTTCGGAGGCTATAACGCCTACTCTGAAGGCTGGGCATTCTACTCCGAGCGTTTAGGTAAAGACGTCGGTTTCTACCAGGACCCCTACAGCGAATACGGCCGGCTGGAGAATGAGATGTGGCGCTCCATTCGCCTCGTCGTCGATACCGGCGTGCATTACAAACACTGGACGCGCGAGCAGATGGTGGACTTCTTCCGCGAGCACACCGCCATGGACGAACCCAACATCCAGACCGAAGTCGATCGCTACATCGCGTGGCCAGGCCAGGCGCTCGCCTACAAGCTGGGCCAGATGGAAATCCTCGCGCTGCGCGATCAGGCCAAGCAGACTCTCGGCGCCAAGTACGACATCCGCTCGTTCCATGATGAAGTGCTCGATGCCGGCCCGCTGCCACTCGACGTCCTGCATACGCGTGTCACCAAGTGGATTGCCGACCAGAAGGCGACAACCGCCGCGCATTAGGAGTCGTAAGATGCCTGCGTTCACTACCCTGATCAGCGGTTTGTCGTTCACCGAATCCCCGCGCTGGCGCGACGGACGCCTCTACGTTTCCGACTTCTATACCCAGCGCGTTCTCGCCATCGCGATGGACGGCACAGCCGAAACCGTCGCGCGTGTGCCCCAGCAACCTTCGGGTCTCGGCTTCCTGCCCGACGGACGCATGCTGATCGTGTCCATGCGCGACCGCAAGGTCCTGCGGCGTGAATTCGACGGCTCGCTCGTCGAGCACGCCGATCTGTCTGCCTTGGCTCCGTGGCACTGTAATGACATGCTGGTCGATCGCGATGGCCGAGCCTGGGTAGGTAATTTCGGCTTCGACCTCATGAGTGGTGCGCCGCCGCGCAGCACGGTTCTCATCGGCATTTCGTCTGACGGCACGGCGAGCATAGCAGCCGACGACCTTGGCTTCCCCAACGGAATGGTGCTCACGCCTGACGGCTGCACTCTGATCGTGGCCGAGTCCATGATGGACCGGCTCACTGCCTTTGAAGTTAATGCGGGCAAGTTAAGCAACCGCCGGACTTGGGCCGCCTTCGGCGCCCCTCCTACTTCGACGAACGTCAGTGAAGCACTCGCGCAACTTACCGTGGCGTCCGACGGAATTTGTCTCGATGCCGAGGGCGCGGTGTGGATCGCCGACGCAACGCACGGCCGTCTGGTTCGTGTTGCCGAGGGCGGACGTATTCTGGATGAAATTAAGACCGATGGTATGGGTGTATTCGCCTGCATGCTTGGTGGCGACGAAGGACGCACGCTGTTCGCCTGTGTCGCGCCTACGTTTCACGAGGCCGAGGCAAAGGCGAACCATCAGGCCGCGATCTGGATGACGAGGGTCGAAGTACCGCACGCAGGACTGCCCTAGAAGAAGCGCTCGATGGTCGCCTTACGCCCCAATCGCCTTTTGCAGCGCGCTCGCGATCGTCTTCACGTGCCGCTCCATGGCTTCTTCCGACTCGGCCTCGACCATCACGCGCGCCAGTTTCTCGGTGCCTGAGTAACGCACGACCACGCGGCCGTTGCCATCGAGTTCGCGTTCCGCCGCGCGGATGGTCTCCATCACCGGCGGCAACTGCTCCATCGGCAGCTTCTCGCGCACATTGACGTTTTCGATGCGCTGGGGAAACACCTTCATGTCGGCCGACCAGTTCGGCCAGTGGCTTGCCGGCGCGCGCCACCACTTCCATCACGCGCAGCGCCGTCAGGATGCCGTCTCCCGTGGTGGTGTCCATGTCGCGAAACAGGATGTGTCCCGACTGCTCGCCGCCCAGCGTTGCGCCGGTCTTGATCATCTCCTCCAGCACGTACTTGTCGCCCACCGCCGCGCGCAGCATGCGGATGCCGCTGCGTTTCAGCGCCGCCTCCAGTCCCATGTTCGACATCGTGGTCGCCACCACCGTGTCGTTGTGCAGCAGCACATGCGCCTTCATGTCGCGGGCCGCCAGCAGCAGCACGCCATCGCCGTTCACCACGTTGCCCGCCGCATCGGAGAACATCGCGCGGTCCGCGTCGCCGTCGAATGTGATGCCCAGATCGTACTTTCCGTTCGACTTCGCACTTCCGCCGCGACATGCTCGGGATGCAGCGCCCCGCAACCGGCATTGATATTGCGGCCGTTGGGATCGATGTGCAGAAAGTCGGCTTCGATGTCGCAGTCCTTGAAGACCAGCGGAGCGATGCTGCTGGCCGCGCCATTGGCGCAATCGACCAGCACGCGCAGCTTGCCGAAACTGCCCGGCCCGACCAGCGATGCCAGCCATTCCGCGTATTGCTGCGCGCAGCTTCGCGTCGCCCGGCAACATGCTGTAACCGGCGGCGTCGGCCTTGGAGGCGCCCGCCGCCAACTGCTCGATGTGGGCAAAGATGTCGGCCTCGATGGCATGCTCCAACTCATCCGAGAGCTTGTAGCCATCGGCGCCGAAAACCTTGATGCCGTTGTCTTGCCACGGATTGTGCGACGCCGAGATCACGATGCCCGCGGAAAACCCGTTCTCGCGCGTCAGGTAAGCGACGCCCGGAGTGGTGATCACGCCCGCGCTGACGGCCTTACGTCCGCGACGCCTCCAGTCCCGCCGCCAGCGCTTCGCTGATCCACGCGCTCGACTCGCGCGTGTCCTGCCCAATTACCACTCGCGCATTCTGTGTCGCGCTCCGCCAGTCGCTGGCCCAGCGCGCGGCCAATGGCATACACAGTCGCACGGTCCAGCGGATACTCGCCCGCCACTCCGCGAATTCCGTCCGTCCCAAACAGTTCTCGCTTGAAGTTTTTCTGCGGCGTAGCGCTCAATGCTGGCCTGCTCCCTTGGAAGATTTGCCTGTCGTCACCGTGACGTGTATCGGCGCGGGATGCTGGATCCGCACCAGTGGATCGGGCACGTAAGCATGCGTGGTGAAGGTCGCCCTGCCGATCACGCCGGTCGCGTCCACCGGATCGGTGATCGCCGTGTCAATCGCGTTCACCCGGTTTTGCCGGCCCCTCGATCATGATGGTCGCCGGTTCCGCCGTTACGTCGGTTATGCCGTATCCGCTGACGAAACGTGCCGATCACCCGCGGACGCACCTCAACCGTGCGCGTGGCGCTGGGATTGAAGTCGATGTGGATCTGCGACGGCACCACTCGCTCCACTTTCACTCCGCGCGGCACGCGGATTTGCCGCGGACCGAGGTCGAATGTCCGCTCGCCCGGTTTCACTCCAGCCAAGTCGATGATGGCGTTGATCTCCGACTGGTCCATTTCGCGGATAATGCGCTCCGGCCCGCTCACCGCCACCTCGACCTCGAAAGGACTATCGGCAGTCATCAACAGCTTCTCAGGCGCATGAAGAAACTCGATTGGCGCCGTCACGACCGACTCCACCATGCGGATCGCGCGACACCACATCCACCACAAGCCCACCGAGATCGCCAACGCCAGGACCTTCAGCCCCAGATTGTTGAGCATGTATCTGCGGAAGAATTCGCGCATCCTCAGAGCTCCGCTCCGCGTTGTAGCTACGCTTTTGTGATCTCCTGTCGCGGCCGGATCCGAGTTGCTCCAGATCGCGGTCGGTTGCCGAGGTCGGCAACGTGGTGCGCGGAATATAGCGCCGCAAGCAATTCGCTGATTCGCTCCCGCAGGTGCTCCACCGTGATGTCGCGCTCAATCTCGCCGCCGGAAGCGATGCTGATTTTACCGGTCTCCTCCGAAACGATCACCGCAATCGCGTCCGTCTCCTGGGTTATCCCGATGCCGGCGCGATGCCGGGTTCCCAGTTGCGTTGACAATTGCGGGTCCGTCGCCAGCGGCAGAAAACACGCGGCCGCGGCGATGCGGTCCTTTTGCACGATCACCGCGCCGTCATGCAGTGGAGCATCTTTCAGGAAAATCGTCGCCAGCAGGTCATACGAAAGGTTCGCGTCCAGCGCGACGCCGCTGTCGATGTAATTGCCCAAGTCGTCCTGGCGCTCGATGACGATCAACGCACCGGTCTTGTGTTTGGCGAACAAGTTGGCGGCCAGCACGATGTCGTCATAGGTTTCGACCCCTCGCCCGCCCAGGCGCGACATGGAAAAACTCCGTCCCAGCCGCCCGAGCGCATGCCGAATTTCCGCTGCAAACACCACGATCAGCGCAAAAATCGCCAGCGGCAGCGACCGCCGCCACCAGCCAGTCGATGGTCTTCAGACCCTCGATATGCGCCGCATACACCGCCAACGCGACCGCGGCCACGCCCAGCAGCGCGGGCATGGCGTGTGTCCACTTCAAGAGCTTCAGAAACCCGTAAATGACCAGCGCCACAAACAGGATATCGATGACGAATGTCACCGATATCTCCGGCATGCGGCCCAGGCTCTGCAACATCGGCGGTCCTTTCGCGCGAGCTTGCGTCTCTTTCATTCTAATGCAGCGCGATGGCGGCCGGTCGGCCAGACGCATAATTGCCGATGTCCTACTCTGTGTCAGTTCGCGGCTTGACTGTCTCACCTTGGCGGTGAATTCTCCGCGCGAGTTGCGCGCGGACAGTGTCGCCCGCGCTTGAGTTGCGATGCTTCCTTCACCAGGTTGCCTGCGCCATCGAATACCAGTGCATAGCCGCGTGCCAGGATCGCCTTGGGCGATAACCCAATCAGGCTGCTGTCCAGCCGCTCCCATCGCGACCGTCCCTCAACACAACCGTTTCCGCAGCGCGTCCCAGCGACGCGGCAGCTCCTCGACGTGACTTTTTCGCTCCGACAAAAGACGTCCCCATTGCGTGCCTAACTCGCTCGTACGCGCCTCCAGTTGACGGCGCATCATGCTCAGGCGCACTCGCATGTCCTGGTGACGCAGACGGACGTCCAGCTGCCTCGTGCCGCCGCCGCATGCCCGCTCAGGCTCCGCCTCTGTGCCTGCTCCAGGCGATGCAGCAAGTCATCCAGGCGCTGCTGCCGTCGCGCCAACGTGTCAGCCATTCGTACGAACGCCGCGTTCTGGGTCAGCCTCGACAACCTGTTTGCGCCCGCAGCAGCTTGTAGTTCATCGCCTGCCGTAATCGGTCGCGCAGCATCACAGCCGGCCAGCCAGTTCTTCTTTCGATTGGATCACCAGCTCCGCCGCCGCCGACGGCGTCGGTGCACGCAGATCGGCCACGAAGTCGCAGATCGTGAAATCGGTCTCGTGGCCAACTGCGGAGATCACGGGAATCTTCGACGCGGCCACCGTGCGCGCCAGCCCTTCGTCGTTGAACGCAAACAGGTCCTCGAACGAGCCACCACCGCGCGCCACCACGATCACATCCACGTTATGCGCGCGATTGAAGTGCTTTACTCCATCGCTCACTTCGCTGGCCGCGCTCTCGCCCTGCACTCGTGCGTCGTAAATCAATACTGACACTGACTCGTGCCGCCGCCGCAAAATGTTCAAGATGTCCTGCAGCGCGGCGCCGCGCGCCGACGTTACCACCCCAATGCAGCGCGGGAGCGCGGGAATCGGCTTCTTCCGGCTCGAATCGAACAGGCCTTCGGCGGCAAGCTTCGCCTTGAGCTGCTCGAATGCCAACTGCAGCGCACCCGCGCCCTTCGGCTCCAACATCTCGGCCTGTAGTTGCAGGTCGCCGCGTTCGTCGTAGATGGTCACCCGCCCCCGCGCAATCACCGCCAGTCCGTTCTCCGGACGAAAGCGCAACAGCCGCGCCTGGGTTCGCCACATCACCACGCGTAATTGTGCCGAGCCGTCTTTCAGCGTGAAGTACACATGGCCTGACTCCGCCGGACGGTAGTTCGAAATCTCACCTTCCACGTAGATGTCGGTGAATGCCCGTTCCACCTGCGTGCGCAGCGCCGCCACCAGTTCGCGCACCGCATACACCTTGCGCTGCGGCGCGGCGAAGATCAGCCCGAGTTGCTCGCTGTCAGCCACCTATCGAGCAGTGTAACCCGACATCAACTCTGTTTGTCCGACGGGGCCTGCCGAGCCCTGGCCAGCAACATCATGTCTGCGTCGCACATCGCGTTCGATACAATCTAAGTTTCTTTGCGAGACTCTCTCCCGCCGAGGGGTTTCCATCCGGCGAAGCAACGTGTCTCGGCTGGCACCTCAAATTTCTCGAAGGAGTCGCAGTGCTACAGCGGATGATCCGAAACTCCGATCGCAATTGGGTTGCGTATGCCGCCATCTTCACACTAGCATTGGGCCTGCGCTTGGGTTACGAGGCATTTGTCTGGAATGGGACGCTCGGCAATGCCGATACACCGACGTATCAGGATCTTGCCGCCAAAATCGTCCTCGGAGAGCCCTATTACACCAACCAGCGCGCCGGGCCGGGTGGCTTCCCCGCGGACTTACAGCGCCCGCCCGGTTATCCGGCATTTCTCGCAGCAATAAACTTCAACGCTTCGGACGCCAACTCAATCAGCCGGCTTCGCACTTCGATTGTCCAGGGCATCGTGGGAGCAGCCTTTGCAGCATCCTTGGCATGGTTCGTTGCGGCGATGACGAGCCCGGGGATAGGACTGTTAGCGGGCTGTTTCTATGCTGTCGATTGGGTGACCATTGTGCACACTCCCATGGTGGTCTCGGAAACGGTCTATACAGTCTTGCTCGGGGCGTCCGTTTTGGTGTTTGCGGCGGCGCTCCTTCGGAATCGTGTCCCTCTCTTCCTCCTCGCCGGCTTCCTCCTGGGTGTCGCCGCGCTCGTGAAGCCCGCAGCTCAGGTTGTCCTCCTAGCGTTTCTGATTGGATGGCGGTGCCACCAGCCACGACGCTGGCCTGGTCTTCTGGTTCTCTTGAGCTATATGGCTTGCGTCCTGCCGTGGATGACTCGCAACCAAACCAAGTACGGCGTTTTCTCCTTGTCTGAAATTGGTACTGTTGACCTCTATTTCTACAACGCACAGGGAAGCCTGCATTCGTATTCGGTCAGCGATCTCAAAGGAGACCAGATCAACGGCGACGTCACTGCACTCGATCGCACTTGGGAATCGCAGTCGCTCACGCCGCAAGAACGCAGCCGCCAGATGAAGCGTCAAGCGGTCGCCCTGATCATTAGCCACTGGCCTGCTGTCCTTTGGCAATCGATGGTTGGACTCGCCCGCACTTCGCTGGGCACCGCATCGGTTACGGCCGCCGACGCCATGAACACCCCGCCCAGCCGCCTTTTGCGAATTCTTCTGAACGTTTTGCCTTTGGCACAAATCAGCTTGCTGTGGGCACTCGCGATCTATGGCTGCTTTGCCCGACAAGCGTTGCCCTGGGAAACTCGAGTCCTCCTGGTGGCTACTGTCCTATGCATCTTGCTGCCCGCCGCCTCGCCGCTGGCGCAGTCGCGATTTCGCGTGCCCGCGATACCCGAAATCTGCGTGTTGGCGGCTGCCGGGGTGATCAGCTTCGGCGTAAGGTATGGTGGATGGAACTATCGCTCGGCACTTCGATAGTTTCGAAAGGCATTCGCCTATGAACTCAACTTCACGCCGCGACTTCCTTAAGCTAGCTGGTGCAGCCTCCGTTGCTGCCTTGGCATTCCGCAATGCGCTTCCGCTCGACGCCTATCCTCTAGGATTGCCGCTCGGTCTGCAGCTTTATTCGTTGCGCGAGCTGTTGCCCAAAGATTTCGACGGAACCTTGAAGGCCATCGCCGCCGCGGGATATACAGAAGTCGAAGCCGCCGGTTTCTACGCCATGACCGCGCCGGAGTTCAAACAATCAATGACTACGGCCGGCCTGAAATGCGTCAGCGCACATTATCCGTTGGACATGCTGGCACCGAACCTGGAGAACGTAATCAAATACGCAAACGAGTTGGGGCTGCAGTACATCGTTTGCGCGTCTCCGTCGCTGAAAGATCCCTCGAAGGTGAAGCTTTCGCCCAAGGACCCGGGCTATCACGAGGCCTGGGTCAACGCATTCACCCTCGACGATTGGAAGTGGAACGCCGAACAGTTCAATCAGATCGGCCAGCGGGTTAAGGGCTACGACATGAAGTTTGGCTACCACAATCACACCACCGCGTTCCGCAGGCTGGGCAAGGTCGTTCCCTACGACGAACTCATGAAGCTCACCGATCCCGATCTGGTCACCTTCGAAATGGATTGCGGATGGGTGTCCGTCGCCGGCTACAACCCCGTTGAATTCCTGACCAAATACCCAACGCGCATCTCCATGCTGCACGTAAAGGACTTCGATCTCAAGAAGGGCACCGAACACCTGCAATCCACCGAACTCGGTCGCGGCACCATCGACTACCGTCCCATCTTCGAGGCCGCGAAGAAAGCCGGACACATCACGCACTACTTCGTGGAACAGGAGGATTTCGACATGCCGCCGCTGGAAGCTATCAAGGTTGATGCGGAGTACATGCAAAACCTAAAGGTGTGAACACCATTTGGTTGTCATTACGAGCGCCGCTTTTTTGGCGCGAGGAATCTGCTTTTTTTGGGGTCCCAGCGGAAAGCAGATCCCTCGCTCCGCTTGATTTCATAACAACGACGGCTCCTCGCGGAGTCCGAGTAAGCTTGATTTTGCAAAAGACCAAGACTCGGACGAAAGGAGCCGCCATGAAGATTATAGGCTGTGATTTCCATCCGAGTTTCCAACAAATTGCCATGGTCGATACGGATACGGGCGAATACACGGAGCGCAGGCTGACGCCGGAGGAGGCGCGGCAGTTTTATGCCGAGCTGAAGGGGCCGGTGCTGGTAGGCATGGAGGCCTGCGGCAACACGCTGTGGTTCGAGCGGCTGCTGGCTGCGCTGGGCATTGAGCTATGGCTGGGCGATGCCGGCAAGATCCGGGCGATGGAAGTGCGCAAGCAGAAGACGGACCGTCGCGATGCGCAGTTGTTGCTGCAGTTGTTGTTGGAGAAACGCTTTCCCAAGGTATGGGTGCCGAGCGTCGAGCAGCGCGACACGCGTCAGTTGCTGTTGCATCGTCACAAGCTGGTCTGTATGCGGCGGCAGGTGAAGAACGAGTTGCAGCATCTGGCGCTGAATCAGGGAGTGCAGCAGAAGCGCAAGCTGTGGAGTGTGGCCGGACGGCAGCGGCTGGAAGAGTTGCCGCTGACGGGTTGGACGAAACAGCGGCGCGAGGATTCGCTGCAACTGCTGGACGAGCTGAGCGGCCGCATTGCGAAGCTGGATGTGGCGGCGCGGCAGGAGGCGGATCGCGATGCGGTGGCGCGATTGTTGCAGACGCATCCGGGAGTCGGCCCGATCACGGCGCTGGCGTTTTCGCTGACGCTGGGCGAGATCGAACGCTTTGCGCGCAGCCGCCAGGTGGTCAGCTATCTGGGACTGAATCCGGCGGAGCATTCCAGCGGAGGGCGGCAGCACCTGGGGGCGATCAGCAAGCAAGGTAATCCCATGCTGCGCAGTTTGTTGGTGGAAGCGGGACAGAGCGCGGCGCGCTCGGTCCCAGAGTTGAAGCGCGCTTACCAAAGGCTGAAGCACAGGAAACATTCTGGCGTCGGCAAGGTGATGGTGGCGCGCAAACTGGCGGTGCGGCTGTTTTGGATGTGGAAGACGCAGCAGCCGTATGCCGCCGCTCGCACGCAGGGCAGCCCGAGTCATCACGTGGTCGCGGTCTGAGACCGTCCCCTTGAGTGGGCACCCTGCCTCCCGGAAAAGTCTGGGAGATCGAAGACAAGAATCATGGTTCCGCCCGAGCGGGATCGAATAGATGGTTGGTGGAGTCGAAAGGCTGCCATCGCTGATTCAGAGAGAGCGCGAGTCTTGGTCTTTATGCAAAGTGCAAGAAGACGATTTCCAATAGAGCGAAATGGCGCTGGGACAAAAACCAAGACGCCGGCGCTGAACTATGCCCTTGACAACCCCGTCGTTGTTATAGACGGGATGACAATTCTTTAAGAGTTCAATTGTCTGGTGCACATATAGTATTGTCCCGAACCCAACCTCCACACTCAGGCGGGCCTCTTGGCGAATCCCGAACATCTCGCGAAGCTGAAGGAAGGAGTCGAGGCGTGGAATCAGTGGAGGAAACAAAACCGTGGCGTTCGGCCGGATCTCTACGAAGCGAACTTCAGCGGGGCAAACCTCCGCGGGGCCGATCTCGATCGAACAAACCTCCTCCTGGCGGACCTCCGTGGCGCTGACCTCAGGCAGGCAAGCCTTCTCCTGGGTCAACTGGCCGGGGCGGACCTCAGCGGGGCGAATCTCTCTGGAGCATTCCTTCGGCGGGCGGACCTAAGCGAAGCGATCCTGCGCGAAGCGAGACTGAGCAAGGCGGACCTCACCTGGGCGAACCTCGAAGAAGCAAACCTCTCGCGGGCGGAGCTCAGCGGGGCAGACCTAGGTTCGGCGATATTGGTCGGCGCTAACTTCGAAGGCGCAAATCTGACGGATTGTCGCGTGTATGGGATCTCGGCCTGGGATGTAAACCTCGAGGGAGCCATCCAAGCAAACCTGCTAATCACGCCCGATGATGAATTCCCGATCCAGGTGGACAATCTCGAAGTGGCACAATTCATCTACCTGCTTCTGAATAACAAGAAGATCCGTGACGTCATCGACACCATCACTTCCAAAGTGGTGTTAATTCTGGGCCGCTTCACGCCGGAACGGAAGGTTGTTCTCGACGCGATTCGAGACGAGCTCCGCAAACGCGACTATCTGCCGGTCTTGTTCGATTTCGAGAAGCCTGTCAGCAAGAATCTCACCGGAACGATCTTGACGCTGGCGAATATGGCCCGGTTCATTATCGCCGATCTGACCGATCCGAGCAGCGTGCCATATGAGTTGGGGCGGATTGTTCCGGGCACGAAAGTCCCTGTGCAGACGATCATCCTGGAGGGACAACGAGAGTTCGCAATGTTCGTTGATCTAAAGGCCGACTACCACTGGGTCCTGGAGCCCCACCAGTACAAGTCTCAGGAACTGCTGATCGCCCACCTCGGTGCAACAGTGATTGCCCCAGCGGAAGCGAAAGCGAAGGACTTGGCCAGGAAGTAGCGAAGTTTTTCTTGGCTTTTCGCTAGCTGCTAGTCGCTAATTGCTAGTTGCTATCTCCTCATCCTCCCCACCACCCACAGCACCAGCGACAAAATCACGCTCAGCACAATTGACGTCATCAGCGGGAAATAGAACGTCGAGTTCTTGCCCCGAATCACGATGTCGCCTGGCATCCGTCCGATGGGTAGATTGACCTTCCCGGCGAGAATCAACACAACACCTATCACGAGGATCAATGCGCCGAGCACGACCAGCATGCGGCCTATGTCGCCCATATCTGGAAAGTTTATTCCCGCTCGCGGCGTTCCCCCAACCCATAAGCCAGGTTGTCTCGACCCGCGATAGCAGAGCTAATTGCTAGTCGCTAATTGCTGATTGCTTCTTCTGATATGCTGTCGAGTTTGCTTTTCGTGACGGCGATTCCCTTCTGAAAGGTCTGCAGTGTCTGCGAATCCCATAATTCTGGTCCACGGCGGCGCTTGGGCCATCCCCGATGACGCGGTGGACGCCCACCTGCAAGGCGTGAAAGCGGCAGCGGCCGCCGGATTCGACATTCTCCACAAAGGCGGAAGCTGCCTTGATGCCGTCGAAGCCACTGTCGTCACTATGGAAGACGACGAGACCTTCGATGCCGGACGCGGCTCCTTCCTCAACATGGACGGCCGCGTGCAACTCGACGCCTGCATGATGGACGGAGCCACCCTGCGCGCCGGAGGCGTGGGCTGCGTCGAACACATTCGCAATCCCATTCGCGCCGCCAAGAAGATCCTCGCTGATAGTCCGCACGTCTATTTCGTCGGTAACGGTGCAGAGCGCTTCGCCCAGGAACACGGCATCGAACTCTGCTCCAACGACGAACTCATCATTCCCCGCGAAGTCGAGCGCCTGCGCGAGGCCAAACAGCAAGGCTATCTCCAGATGCCCGACGAGTTCGGTCCCATGCGCTCGCACGACACCGTGGGCGCAGTCGCACTCGATCGCGATGGCAACATCGCCGCCGCCACTTCTACCGGCGGCACGCTCAATAAAGCTCCCGGCCGCGTAGGCGACTCTTCCCTCATCGGCTGCGGCTGCTATGCCGACAACCTCAGTGCCGCTGTCTCCACGACCGGATGGGGAGAGCCGATGATGAAGCTCGTGCTCAGCAAGTGGACCGCCGACCGCGTGGAGCAGGGACTCGTTCCTCAAGAAGCGGCACAGCGCGCTCTTTTCTACCTCAAGTCGCGTCTCAACGGACATGGCGGCGTCATCCTGCTCGACTCGCGAGGCCGTGTCGGCATCGCCCACAACACCCCGCGCATGGCCTGGGCATTGACGTCCGCGGCCTCCAGTTCCTCGGGAATCAAGTTCGCCCTATAGCTGCCACGGATTCCTCCCACATTTCGTGCTTGCACTACTAGCATGCTTTGTTATAAAACCCCAACGTTTGTTCGGGGTGTGTTTCGTTTCGGCAGTTTGAACAATTTTAGGGCCCATGAATTCCTATCCCTATCCTCGGGCGGGTGACGGCCGTTCCGTATGCCTGCATTCTGCATCCGCCATAATCCCAAAATTCCGCAATTCTTGTGCATGAGAAGGGACCCTATGAACATCGCGCGCAGATTCTCCTGCTTGCTGATTGCTACTGTTTGCCTGCTGGCCGGAGCCTTCGCACAAGTGCAGACCTCCGAATTGCACGTGCTTGTGAAAGACGCCAAGGGCGCGGTCGTAAGCGGAGCTACGGTCACCGCGGCCGAGCCCAGCAAGGGCATTTCGCGACCTGCCACCACCAACGCCGAAGGTCTTGCGATTCTGTTATCACTCCCTCCTGGCGTGTATTCCGTGACCGTCGAGGCTCCCGGCTTCGCCAAGATGGTCAACCAATCGGTGCGTCTCACCATCGGCGAAGTCGCCGAACTGCCAGTTCAGCTGTCGGTAGCCGCGGCAACTGAGACGGTCACCGTCTCCTCCGAAGCCGCACTGGTTGAGACCCAACAGACGGCCTCCGGAACCACCATCGACCAGACGCGCATCGACAACCTGCCGATCAACGGGCGCGACTATGTCAACTTCGCGCTGACGAATTCACAACTCTCCCGCGATACCACGCCCAGTATCGGTGCCGCTCCCACGTCCGGCCTCAACATCGGCGGCCAGCGCGGTCGCAGCAACCTCATCAACATCGACGGCACCAATGCCGTCGACAATTCCGTTAACGGCATTCGCTCGACCGTATCGCAAGACGCCGTGCAGGAGTTTCAGATCCTCACCAACGGCTACGCGGCGGAATACGGCCAGGCCTCCGGCGGGGTGATCAACATCATCACCAAATCCGGCACCAACGAGTTCCACGGCGTCGCCTTCGGTTATTTGCGCAACCGCTACATCCAGGCGACCAATCCCTTCAGCAACGTCGAACAACCGGACTACACTCGCGCCCAATATGGCATCGCCATGGGCGGCCCCATCAAGAAGGACAAGACTTATTGGTTCTTCTCTTATGAAGGCACCGACCGTCATGAGACCGGCTTCTCCACCATCGGCACCGGCAACTTTGGATTCAACTCCACGGCCGACATCACGCCGTTCTTCAACGCACAATTTGGCACTCAGTTGCCGGCCAACACGCTGGCCGTTCCTGCAACCGCGTCGCAGTCACAAGCGCTCGCCTACCTTGCGGCCAACAACCAATTCAATGCCAATACCATCGGATATGCCTTCCTGGTCGGCAGTTCAGGACCAGTAGCGATAACCGGAAGAAACCCAATCACCCAGGCACTGGGACTGGGGCCCGGTTACTTTTTCGCGCCCAATACCAGCGCCCAGTTCATTCCTCTACCTCAGTCGTTCGTTCCGATGCAGTCCCTGGTCGGCAATTTCCCGGTGCACGAACTCGGCGACATTTATTCGCTCCGCCTCGATCACAAGATCAACAACAATCAGCAACTGATGCTGCGTGGCAGCGTTAGCCCCGATATTCAGGACGGCATTGAGGTCAATGCGCAGGGGCCCCAGGTCTTCGGCCAGAATGCGCAGTCACGCACCTCGATGAACAACTTCCATGACTGGAGCATCATCGCCGAACACACCTGGACCATCGGCAGCAACAAGGTCAACGAATTCCGCTTCCAGTACGCGCGTCGCAGCGTCAATTATTCGTATTCCAACGCTCCCGGCGGAAGCGATGTCGCCGTCAACATGCCGGGCGTCGCCTTCTTCGGTCGCGAACCTTTCTCCTACGTTCAGCGCGTCGAGCAGCGCTGGGAGTTGCTCGACAACTTCTCCATCACCAAGGGCACGCACAACATCAAGTTCGGCGTCGACTACAACCTGATCCCGCTCACCGCTAACTTCACTGTGAACTTTGGCGGCATCTACGACTTCGGCGCCATCTCCATCAGCGGCACTCCTGGTCTGAGCCCGGTGCAGGCCTATGGCGCGGGCATTCCGCAATACCTCGTGCAGGGCGTCGGCAATCCGCACCTCGCGTTCCACAACAACACCTTCGGCGCCTTCGCCCAGGATTCCTGGCGCATGAAGCCACGGCTCACAGTCAACTATGGCCTGCGCTATGACGTCGAGTTCTTGCCCAACTTTGCACCCTCCACCGTGCTAGCTGCGGCAGCCTACAAGACCTTCGGTCTCACCAAAGGTGTGCCGAATTCGAACCTGAACTTTCAGCCTCGCATCGGATTGGCCTATGACGTCTTCGGCGATGGCAAAACCGTCGCCCGCGCCTCCTACGGTATCTTCTTCGACCATCCTCTGATGGCGTTGGTCTTCGACTCGGTCGTTGCCGACGGAACCCAGGCCCCGCAGCTCCTTTTGTTCGGCGGATCGCCGGTCAACTGCAACGTCGCAAATCCGGTGGCGACCTTGAACGCCGCCAACGCATTCACCGGAACACTCGGCTGTCTGCCGCCCTCGTTCACCTACCTCCCCAACCAGCAGCGCTTCAATCCCACGCCCAACACTCCATCCGTGTGGGTCAACCAGAACTTCCTGCAGCCTGGACAGCCGCCCGTTCCGCTCTCGGTGTTGCCCTTCGGCTATCCCACCGCGGCGAACTTCAAGTACGGCTACTCCAACCAGGTCAACGTCGGCATCGAGCACCAGTTCGGAGAGAGCTGGACCTTCGACATGTCCTACAACTTCAATGGCGGACGCCGCCTGAACCGTCCTATCAATGCCAATACCGCGAATGGCACGCTGATCGTCCAGAACTGGTACAACGCCATGACCGACCCGAACCTATCGCAAGCGGCCAAAGCCGACTTCGCGAACAATCCGTTGGCAGTGGATACCGCGGGCGTAAACCTAGGGGTCGCGGCCAAATGCGGAAATCCGGCATGTGGCGCTTACATCCCCGCAGCACTGGTAAGTTTCTTCCGCCAGAGCGGATTCAACCCGACGCTCCAGTACTATGCGCCGCCTGCCGTCAATGCCCTCGCGCAGCAGGTCATGTCGTACTACGGCCTGGGCTATGCCAATCAGCAAATCCCGTTCAGTGACCTGGTGGCCAACTACTCCAACGGCACTTCCGACTACAGCGGTCTGACGGTGAACGTCAAGAAGCGCTTCTCGCGGCATTACGAGTTTCTGGCTTCCTACACCTGGTCACACTCCATCGACGACTCCACCGATCTTGAGGCCACGCTCGAGCCGCAAGACAACTTCAACCCCAACCTCGACCGCTCCAATTCGCTCTTCGATCAGCGCCATCGCTTTGTGATCAGCGGCGTCTACCAAAGCGGCAACCAGGGAAGCGACGCCAAGGGCAAACTGCTCAGCAACTGGACCACCTCTCTCATTCTTGAGCTGGGCAGCGGACGCCCATTCAACATCGTCACCGGTTTCGATCAGAACTTCGACTTCTCCTCCAGCACCGATCGCCCGATGACCGCCCAAGCCGGCCAGACCGACGCGTGCGGCGACACCGCCGTCGCCTCCAAATACTCCCCAAGCGGCTACCTGATTCCGACCTGCTTCGCCAACGCACTAATCACCGGCCAGGTGCCAACCCTGATCGGCAACCTGTCGCGCAATGCCGGCACGTCGCCGTACGTCTTCTTCAACGACCTCCGCATTGCCCGCACTTTCAAACTCGGCGAGCGGATGCAGTTGCAGGGGATCATGGACTTGTTCAACATCATCAACAAGTTCAACGTGGCGGCCGTGAATCCGATCTGGAACGACGCGGGACAACCCACCGCGGCCTACGATCCGCGCCAGTTCCAGTTTGCGTTGCGCTTGTCGTGGTAAAGCACAGTTGAAACTTCGTCTACACCGCGCTCCTCGCGGGGCGCCGTTCTTATTTGTTTGTCATCCTGAGCGAAGTCGAAGGGACTCTTGCTCGAAACTTGAAACTGTCTTTGCTATCTACTAGCCACTGACCACTAGCCACTCCTTTACAATCGACTTCTCATGAAACGCCGCTCGGCTGACGCCACGAAGTGTGTACATGCAGGAGAAGATCGCCATGGCGAATCGGCTCCGCTGACTACTCCGATTACGCAGACGTCGGTCTTCGTCGTTCCGGGGCTCGCGGAATTGCGGCGCTATGCCGCAGGCGACCGCGACCTCTATCTGTATGCGCGTTATAGCACTCCGACGGTCAAAGCGGCCGAAGACAAGATCGCCGCTCTCGAAGGCGCAGAAGCTGCGGTGATCACCTCCAGCGGAATGTCGGCGATACTGGTTGCGGCACTCGCTAGTTGCAAGGCGGGCGACCAGATCGTCTCCATGCTTGACATCTATGGCGGAACGCTCAAGCTCTTCGAGAACGTGCTCTCCCGTTGCGGCATCACAACGACCTTCATTCCCTACCACGATCTCGGTAAGGCCGCGCGATACTTCACCCGCAAGACGCGCATGTTGTTCCTTGAGACGCCAACCAACCCTACATTGCGTTGCGCAGATATCGCCGCACTCTCCGCCGTCGCTCATCGACATAAGGCGTGCGTCGTAGTCGATAACACCTTCGCGACACCTGTCTTGCAGAAGCCTCTCGAACTCGGCGCGGATATCGTGATGCACTCGGCGACCAAGTATCTTGGCGGACACAGCGATCTCACCGCCGGCGTTCTCGCTGGACCAAAAAAATGGATGGACCCCTCGCGCGAGCTAATGATTCTCACCGGAGGCTGTCTCGATCCTGGCTGCGCCTATCTTCTCTTGCGCGGGCTGAAGACTTTACAACTCCGCGTAGAGCGCGCCTGCTCCAACGCTTCTGCTATCGCCAACGCACTCGAGAAGCATCCCAAAGTCTCGCACGTTTACTTCCCCGGGCTTCCCGGTCATGCCGACTACGCACTCGCCGAACGCCAGATGAAAGACTTCGGCATGATGGTTTCCTTCGAGTTGCGTGGCGGAGAGGCTGCGGTCGATCGCTTCATCAAGAGCCTCAAGCTCTGGTACCTCGCGACCAGTCTGGGCGGAGTCGAGTCCATCCTCTCGTATCCGCTGCTCTCCTCGCACATCGGCCTGAGCGCAAAGCGGCTGAAGCTGCTTGGAGTCACACCCTCGACGGTCCGCCTCTCGGTGGGAATCGAGGATCCCGCCGACCTGATCGCCGATCTCGAAGCCGCTCTCGCCCGCGCGTAACGCATACCCCGTGCGTATTCCTACCCTTTCGCAAAAAATGCCCCGCCTAGCTTCGCTAGAACGGGGCACGCAAAATGCACTTAGGTTCGAAGGCTACTTCTCGCTGACCAGGGCGTTCAGCAGCCCGGTACCCTTGGGGCTACCCCATCCCGTAACCAGGTCGTAGCCGGTCACGGCCGAGTAGCTGCCGGACTTGCCACTGGTGATGTCGTGGAAGTCGGTGCCGTAACTCGAACTCGTGCCGAATGCGTAGAGATAGGGGTTGATGTAGCCAATAGTGGAGTAGCCATTGGTCTTCAGTTGCTGGTTGACCAGGGCGACGTAACCGGCCCACATCGGAGCGGCAAAACTGGTTCCACCGTACTCGTTGGCCGTGCAGGTGGTCTGATCGGCACAAACGTAGAAGGTGAAGTTCGCATTGGCCGAGACATCGGGGCCGTTACGATAGGTCGTCGAACCCTTGTTGCTGGAGTTGATCACGCCCGCGAGCTTCTGCCACGCGGGAATCGCGACGTGTTCCGGTGAGGGCGAGATGCCACCGCCGCTATCGACCCATGCGGTTTCCGACTTCCAGGCGCCACCGGCGCTGGCGGTCGTCAGGTCAGTGCCGCCAACGGAAATGACATTGGCGTCGTCCGCGGGCCAAGCTTCGTTCCGACGCGACCAGGTCGAACTGTCTCCCGAAGCGGCGAAGAAGTTCTGTCCCTGCGCAGCCATCTTCTGGAAGTAAGGATCGAGGGTGGTGGGATCGGCGGGCGTCCATCCCCACGAGCAGCCAATGGTAGTCGGCAGTGGGTTGTGGGTGGTCATGGCGCTGATGATGGCCGTGTCGGTGGAACCGACATACATGACCAGGCTGGCGAGACCAGGAGCCATGCCGATGGCCTGGGTCATATCGAGAGTTTGCTCGGTGTCGTCACAGCCGCTTCGGTAGACGCAGCTGGTGCTGGTGCCGTCAGTGGACAACAGGGTGATCGGCACGCTGTTGGTCTGGTGCGCGTTCGTGAAGTAGGTGGTGAGATCGGCGAGGTCCGTGCCGAGATACTCGAACAAGCCAAGATTCTGGCCTGCGCCGGTGAGGGCGGTGCCGCCATAGTAGGCTGCACGCATGTCGCTGCCCAGAAACGAAGCCGAAGGGCCAGAGCCGGTGGTAGCGTGGCTGACAACGTCCTTCGGATCGATGCCATGCGCCGCGGCGTAGGCGGTTTTCGAGACGTACAACGGATGCGGGATCGAATAGTTGTCGAGTCCCGAGATGTGCCAGAGCTGGAATGGCAGATCCACGGTGGGCTCGCGATCGGGACCGTAGAAGGTGCGATTCTCGCTGGGATGCTGGTAGACCAACAAGTTGATGTGGAAGGCCGACTCAATGGCCGAGACAGGTCCTTTGACCTGAACGTCCATGCCATCTCGTGAACCGCCAACTACGGTGAGACCGTGACTCTGCACGTACTGCACGACTGCGTCATAGTCCTGCTGAGTGGGGCCGAAGCGAGCGGTGAACTCGGCGGGTGTCAGGAATTGGCGATAGCCGGGATTGTTCGGGTTCTGCAAGATGTCCAGGAAGGCGTCGAGGCCAGCCTGATCGCGCAGTGGCAGAACGACATCCAACTGCATGGTAAGGGTCGAGGAAAGACGCCCAAGCAGCGCAGCTTGTCCGTTGAGCGTGACGTCGCGCACTTGGCGCGTCATCAGTGAGAGCGGACGGCTTTGCGTGAAACCGGCCGAGACCAATGCGACGATCGAGACTAGCAATACACACAATCTCCGAGTCACGATTTCCCCAAAATGTTTTGTTCGGCTCATAGTTGTTCGTCCTCTTAAATTTCCTGAGCTTCTACAACGTTGGGCGTTGAATCGCAGCTATCGGCCAATAGCCGCGGATAGTCGGAGCACACGGAGTGCCGGCTCCGTTGGTGCATTCTAGTGCGCCATAGTCGCATGCTATATACCTCTTCAGTGGGACAACTATGCACGAAGGTGCCGATTTTAGCGGGAGTGCGAGACCTCTAGGAGGGTCTGGTTGCGCGTTGGGTGAGAAGCATGCGCGTGCGGCTCGTCCCGTTTCGTTGATTCATTTCACAGCGGCGTAGTACCATCGGCCACGGGACGCAATCTCTTGGTTGGGAGTTTTTTTCGCGCGAATGAGGGTTTTTCGGTGCCTGGTTGCCCCGTCGCTTTTTTGTGCCGTGCTGCTCAGCACGGGATGCGAGACCTCCCAACCCAAAAACACCGCCGCCAAGGTGCCAGCGCAGGCGACTGCTCCCACGGTCACGCAGGCGAGCCCGAAACCGACTGACACCCAGCCGGCAGCCACTGCAAATGCCACGGCTCCGCTAAATCCATCGGATCCAGTCGATGCATTGATTGCCCGCACCGAAAATCTCTACACCCAAGGGCAGGCCGAGTATCGCGACGGCCACCTGGACGCCGCCCGCCAGAGCTTCGACCAGGCGTTCAATGTAATGCTTTCCAGCAGTGTTGTAGTTCGCGACAATCCGCGGCTGGAAAAAGAGTTCGATAAAATCGTCGACGGCATTCGCGACCTGGAGCAAATCGCTTTGCGCGAGGGCGACGGCTTCACCGAGCAGAAATACGAACCCGCGCCCATCGACGAGACCAACGACATTACGTTTCCGGTGGATCCGAAACTGCGAGCGCAGGCTGAAGCCGAGATCAAGACTACGAAGTCTGACTTACCGCTGATGTTGAACGACCAGGTCGCGATGTTTATCAATTACTTCTCGAGCCCCAAGGGGCGTCCGACGCTGGAGCACGGGTTGTCGCGCGCGGGGCGGTATCGCGAGTTGGTATCGGAGACCTTTAAGCAGGCCGGCGTTCCACAGGACTTGATCTACTTGGCAATGGCGGAGTCGGGCTTCCAGCCGCTGGCGGTTTCGCGGGCCGGAGCGCGCGGGATGTGGCAGTTCATGGCAGGACGCGGCTCGGAGTACGGACTGGAACGCAACTGGTGGGTCGATGACCGGCAGGATCCGGTGAAGTCCACGCAGGCCGCCGCAAAGCACCTAAAGGACCTCTATGCGGAGTTTGGCGACTGGTATTTGGCCATGGCTGCCTACAATACCGGACCCGGGAATGTGCAGCACGCCGTCGAACGCACCGGTTACGCCGACTTCTGGGAGTTGTACAAGCGCGGAGTGCTGCCGCAGGAGACGAGAAATTACGTCCCGATCATCGTGGCCGTCACCATCATGGCCAAGAATCCGGCGCAGTATGGGCTGGAAAACGTGGTTCCGGAGAAGCCGGTGGCATCCGACCAGGTGTCGATCAGCTATCCCGTGGACCTGCGATTGGTGGCGGAGTGCCTGGACACTCCGACCGAGACCTTGCAGCAGCTCAATCCCAGCCTGCTCCGGATGACCACCCCTAAGGACCAGACTTTCGTCCTGAACCTGCCAGCCGGCAGCAAGAACAAGTACGAGGAAGCTATCGCTCTGATTCCGCCGGACATGCGGACGTTCTGGCGATACCACAGAGTGGAATTCGGCGAGTCGCTGGGCTCGATTGCCCACAAGTATCACACCTCGGCCAGCGTGATCGAAGAGGCCAATAGCCTGTCGAGCGATGAAGTGGTAGTGGGATCGAAGCTCATTATTCCGATCTCCCCGGGACAGAGTGTGGATTCGGTCGCCTATGCGAAAAAGCCGACGCGCTATAAGGTGCGGAAGGGCGACACGTTAGGCTCGATTGCGGACGATTTCTCGGTGCCAGTCGCTAAGATAGAGAAATGGAATCACTTGCGCGGCAACACCGTCGCGGTCGGCCGCACCTTGCTGATTTACAAGCCTTTGGGCGAGACCGGCAACGCGGAGGTGGCGTCTGAGGGTGACGATCCGCCCGCGCCCAAATCGGGAAAGTCCGCCAAGACCACCTCTTCGGCAAAGTCCGGGTCTAAATCGACAACCAGCGCTCAAGCCGCCACCTACCACAAGGTGAAGAAGGGTGAGACCCTAAGCGGTATCGCGCAGTCGTACAACACCACCGTGGCAGACCTGAAAAAGAACAATGCCAACCTCTCTGCCAATCTGCGTGCGGGCGAAGTTCTCCTGATCCGCAAATAACAATTTGACAGCCAGCCTATGACGTTCATCACCGTAAGGTGATTGCACTCTTCCCTTGTGGCGGATGTTCTGATACAACAGGGCGCGTCGCAGTATTGTCGTGCCGCGGCATCACCAACGGCGCAATATTTGCCGTGCTATAATCGCGCGCCTGTTGGCGCGGCATGTTTAGCGGTCCAACATTGATTCAGCCTTGCGAGCTGTCTCCGTTAGTAAGCGGAGGCCGGCAACCTCAGGAGGACACATGACGGCTTTTGATAACACTTTGTACGGTCGTGATGACGAGATGGATGACTACGGAGACGGTTCCTACGGCGATTCGCTCGACGATGAGGAATACGAAGAGGAAGAAGAGGAAGAAGAAGAACCCGAGTCGATCTCGGTGATCGAAGAAGTGGTCGAAGTGGAAGACACCGAGCCGGAAGAGACCACGGTGACCACCGCGCCGCCTGCGGCGAAGAAGGCTGCGCCGAAGCCGGCAGCCAAGAAAACGGCTGCGCCTGCTCCAGCGAGACCTGCGGCGAAGAAGGCTGCACCGAAGCCAGCGGCCAAGAAAGCGGCTCCGAAACCGCCGGCCAAGAAAGCGGCTCCGGCGAAGAAAAAGGCGGCTCCTGCCAAGAAGAAGGCTGCGCCGGCAAAGAAGAAAGTCGCGAAGAAGGTTGCGCCCAAGAAGCCAGCCAAGAAAGCCGCGAAAAAGGCGGCCAAGAAACCAGCGAAGAAAGCTGCGAAGAAGGGCCGCCGCTGACCTCGCTCCATCGTTGAGGAAGCCGCGGACCTGCCGCGGCTTTTTCTCTGCCAGTTAACTTCTGTGTTGCCGAATTCTTGCGAGGTGGAATTTTGACCGATAATCCCTGGACACGACGTCGATTCATGCAAATCGGAGCGAGCGTTATTGCCGCCGGCGCGGCCGCGAAAGCTACATTGCTCGAACCCATCAACCTTTTCGCTGCGACCACCCAGGCAGCAACCGGCAATACCGTGCGCTTCGCCTCCATCGGCACAGGAGTGCGCGGCTGCGAGTTGCTGAAGGCCTCGCTACGCGTACCGGGAGTGGAATGTGTTGCGGTCAGCGATCTGTGGGAAGGACGCCTGACGGCTGCCCAGCAAGCCCTGAACAAGCAAGTTGCGACAACTCGCAACTATAAAGAGATCCTCGAGCGCAAGGACGTCGACGCGGTCATCGTGGCGTGCACCGATCACCAGCACCGGCGCGTGGTGGTGGATGCATGCAACGCCGGCAAGGATGTCTATTGCGAGAAGCCGCTTTCTCACACCGTTGACGACGGCTTCGCCATGATTGCCGCGGCGCAGAAGAACAATCGCATCATGCAGGTGGGCAGCCAGCGCGTGAGTTCCATCCTGTACGAGAAGGCGCGCGAGATTTACGCGTCGGGCAAATTGGGCGAGGTGTGTTGCATCCAGGCGTACTGGGACCGCAACTCGGCCAGTGGCGCGTGGGTGTATCCCATTCCTCCGGGAGTGAACGAGCAGAACCTCGCTTGGACCGACTGGCTCACCGGCGCGCCTAGCATTCCGTTCGATCCGGTGCGCTTCTTCCGCTGGCGCTGCTTTACCGACTACGGCGAAGGGCTGGGCGGCGATCTGTTCGTCCACCTGATCTCGGGGATCATGTTCATCACCGGAACCAACACCGCGCCGACACGCGCACAGTCAACCGGTGGGTTGTTCCGTTGGAAGGATGGCCGTCAGTTCCCTGACTTCATCGAGACCTACTATGACTATCCCAACTTCCGGGTGGACGTGCGGTGCAATTTGAACAACGACGGTGGAGAGTTCATCGGCTTCTATGGCGACAAGGGCACGATGATCATCAAAGACTCGACGCTGACATTTTCGCCGCAGAACACGCTGCCGGAAATGGAAGGCTACTCCACCCAAGGCTGGCCTGAGGATTTGCGCAAGCAGTATGAGGCGGACTGGAAGAACGACCATCCGGTTCCCGCACCGTTCTCGTCGAAGCTGATTGACCAGGTGGAAAGCTACGTTCCGCCGCCGGGATACAACGACACCGCCGATCACGAGGCTAACTTCTTTAACGCCGTTCGTACCCGCAAGCCATGCGTGGAAAACGAAGTGTTCGGCAACAACGCAGCGATCGGATGTCACCTGGCGAACTATTCGTACTTCAACAAGCATCCCGCAATGTGGGATGCGACAGCGAAGAAGATTACCGGGTAAAGTTTTTCTGTCGCGCCAAACCAGTTGGTGGGTGCCCCATCCTTTCGCCCGCTTTCGGCGAAAGGGTGGGCCCAGTAATCTCGACTCCTCGCTAGACCGGCCCGCAGCCCCGCTTGGAGTCATCACAACCAAGCAGTTATTGCCAGCCTACTCGGTTTGGACTGGCGTCTAATGTAAGTATGAGGCGACGGATTCTCAGTGTCGCACTGGCGGGTCTTTCGTTTTGCGCTTCGGCGCAGACGGATACATCCGCGAACACTGAAAGTGCTGCAATTCAGCATGTAAAGAACCTCCTGGCGTCTTCGTTCGACGGTAGATTGCCGCAGGTGTCTCTGGATTACTTCCTCGCGTATGAGACCAACGGCGCACCTGCGAAGTGGGTTCTCACCGAATGCGAAAGGCAGTCCACCAATGGGAATGTCGCCACCCAAAGACGCAATTTCCCCATCTGCGTACAGGCAGATTTTGACCTGAACAGCGGAGGAGCACTCACTATTCTCATCCGCAGCGACGAATCGGAGAAAGAACATTTCTCCAACGACTCTCTAGTGTGGTTGGCGGTTACCGAATTGACCGGGAATGTCCGTCAAATTCGCAGCCTCGGTGATCTGCCAATGGAGTTGCACAGATGGCCCTCTCGGATCCCAAAAGACCTACCCCTGCCTAGCCGTCCTAGCTAACCCCGTGCCCAGATGAACCGAGCGAAGTTGCTCTAATCACACTGCCACGTGACCGCTGTCCTGTCGTGCCTGCTCGCCAAACTCGTATAACAACTCCGCGTGAGGGAAGAGGATTTGTGTCTCTCTCCCACTCGGGCTCAGGCCACGAACTTGAATCGAACGGTACGTTCTTTGACAAATGACAACTAACTGTAATGTTTGTGCGACTTTGGGTTATTTGTGTCGGCAATCACTTGATTCTAAAGGGGTGGGCGATAGAGAATCATCACTAACTCTTTTGTTTCTGCTACTTTACCTATAAGTCCAATGTTTGCGCAATCTTGCGCGGATTTCTTGCGTAAGCCATTGATTCTGCGGATCGGTGGGGGAGGGGGTATATCAGGGGGTATATCCTCCTTTGGAACGCAAATAGTCGTCCCGGTCTGCGACAATTTCCAAAATGGAATCTTTTCATAGCGGCGACGCGCAACTCGTTTATGAGGTCACGGGCACCGGCCCTGATGTGATACTCCTGCATCCGTTTCCGCTTGATCATCGATTCTGGGACGGCGTGCGAGAGCAGATCGCCACGCGCTATCGTGTCTTCCTGCCGGATTTGCGAGCACACGGCGACTCAGAGGCCGGGGATGGCTCGGTCACGATGCAGAAGCTCGCCGACGACCTGGAGCGTCTCTGCCGGGAACTCGAGATCAAGCGCGCGATTTTCGTCGGTGTCTCGATTGGGGGCTACGCGCTGTTCGAGTTCTGGCGGCGCTATCGCGAACGGGTAGGGGCGCTGGTTTTTGCAAACACCCGAGTGGGAGCAGAGACAGCAGAAGGCCGTGCTGGACGATTGCAAACAGCAGAGAGAGTTTTGCGCGAAGGCACCGCGCAATTTGTCGAAGAACTCTTTCAGAAACTGTTCTCGCCGACGACGATCGCCAACCGTCCTGACATTGTTGACGCCGCACGCGCCATGGCGAAAAAGATGTCGCCGGCAGACGTCGCGGCGGTGCAGCGCGGCATGGCCGACCGCGCCGACTCAATTCCGACCCTGGCGACAATCAATGTGCCGACACTGGTCATCGCAGCCGCCGACGACGGCGTGCCAGTGAGTGAGATGGAGTTGATCCATCTGAAAATTTCCGGAAGCCAGTTCCGTGTGATCGACAAGGCCGGACATTATGCGGCGATGGAGCAGCCTGCGGAGTTTGGGCGATTGCTGCGGACGTTTTTCGATGGCGTGACGCGCATGTAACGAATTCGATTATTGTTTCGTCGCTTTGCCCTCCATCACGGTCGTCCAACTGGCACCGTCCTTCGACATCTCGTACTTGAACGCGTACGAAGTCGGCGAAAGCACCTTCATGGTGTATCGGCCCTTAAAGGGTTGGCTGCCCACGCTGTCGTCGGAGATCCAGGTCCAGGTGTCGCCGTCCACCGTGCCGGTTGAGCGGCCCACTTCTCCCCAGCTGTTGAACGAATTGTAGGTATAGACCTTGTGTTCAGAATCGTAGCCAAAAATCGACAGCTCCACGCCGTCACCCATCGCGCCGCCGAACTTGGAGTGCATGACCAGGAAAAACTTGCCGTCCATCCATTGCACGTTGTCGGTCGCGGTTATTTTTCCGCCGGGGCCCATCGGCCCGGGCTTCAGATCACTATTCGAGGCCCAATTGCCGGCGAGAAAGTCGAGTTTGCTAAGTTCCGGCGCAGGCTTGGGCATTTGCGCCGGAGCGGACGGAGCAAAAATAGATAAAAATATTACGCACGCGAGGGCAAAGTGCATCCGTGGCATAGTTCAATCGCTCCTTGGATTTTCGAATTCAACTTTCGCGGTGGGACCCTGAGTGCCAGAAATACTAAGTCGCCACAGCGTGGTTGTCAATCGATCGATTGCGACCGTCGGGATAACGACATTCCTGTTTGTGACCGTTGTCACGGGCCGCAGCAATTGGCCTTGGGTACAATGAATTTGTCATGATCGATGCATTTCTGGTTCTGGAACACACCGTTGTCACCGCCAAAGGCGACAGCGAAGCTCTCGACGTAAGCACCGCCGCGCACCCGTTTTTCCTGGCCACGCTCGTGGTCACCAAGATCGTCGAGCAGGAGTCGATCGAGGTTTCGTTTTTTACCTCCGCCGACGGAACAACCTGGGAAGCGAAGCCGGTCGCCTCGTTGCCGCAGCAGTTTTATATCGGCGAGTATCCGCTGCTGATCGATCTTTCGCAGGTAAGTGACGCGAAATTTTTGCGAGCCCACTGGGAAGTCGGCCGCTGGGGACGCGGTCCAGTCGCTCCAACGTTTGAGATCAGCCTGCGCGTGCGCGAGATTCCGGTCGAATTGTTGCAAGAAGCGCGGGCCGAAGCCGCTTTGCGCCGCTGACGCTTCGCCTTGCGGTAATGTAGATTGATGCCGCCAATTGACTCTGTCATCATTCGTCCCGCCCGCAATATTCTGGGAAGCCTGCGCGTGCCCGGCGACAAATCGATTTCACATCGCTACGCCATGCTGGCGGCGCTCGCGCCTGGTCGGTCGCGCTTTGAGAATTATTCGCCCGGTGCAGACTGCAATAGCACGCTCGGATGCGTGCGGTCGCTGGGCTGCACGGTCGAGCGCGACCAAAAGGGCGCTGTGATTATCGACGGGCTCGGTCCGGAATTGCGCGCGCCAGTGGCCGCTCTCGACTGCGGCAATTCAGGCTCAACCATGCGGATGCTGTCGGGCATCGTGGCGGCGCAGCCGTTCACCTGCGAGATGATCGGCGACGAATCGCTCTCGCGTCGTCCCATGAAGCGAGTGATGGAGCCGCTGCGCAAGATGGGCGCTGAGATCACCGCGACGAACGATCATGCACCCCTGAGAATCACCGGGACACGGTTGAAGGGTATCGACTATGTCGTGCCCGTGGCCAGTGCACAAGTGAAGACTTGCCTGCTGTTTGCAGGACTGCTGGCCGATGGGCAAACCACAGTCGAAGAACCAACACGCACGCGCGATCACGGCGAGTTGGCACTGCGCGCGTTTGGTGCGGAAATATCCCGCTCGCGCAATGCGGTAACGATTGTTGGCGGCCAGACGCTGCATCCGCTGGATGCCTTCATTCCGGGCGACAGCTCGTCGGCAGCATTCTTTCTGTGTGCGGCGGCAATCTTTCCCGAATCGAACGTGGTGATCGACGGAGTGCTATTGAATCCGACCCGTTCAGCGCTGCTTGACGTGCTGGCGGCCATGGGATGCCGCATCAACATGATGAGGGTGGAAGAACAGTTCGGCGAATTGGTCGGGACGATTTCGCTCGTGCCCGGCGCGATGAAGCCGGTCGAAATCTCCGGGGCGCAGACCGCGCTGTTGATCGATGAGTTGCCGGTGCTGGCTGCAATCGCCCCTTATACCGCAGGAATGATGGTGCGCGATGCCGGCGAGTTGCAGGTGAAAGAATCGGACCGGCTGTCGGCGGTGACGCGCAACTTGCAGGCGATGGGCGTCGAGGTGGAGCAGACCGCCGATGGCTGGCGCATTCCAGGAGGTCAACAACTGCACGGCGCCGAGATCGAGAGCTTCGGCGATCATCGCATCGCGATGGCGTTTGCCATCGCGGCATTGCGGGCCGAAGGAGAGACAGCCATCCGAAATTCGGAGTGCGTGGCCATTTCCTATCCTGGGTTTTTTGGAGATTTGGAAGGGTTGTTGGAGCGGTAGAAGTTCATCCGACGACAAAGAAAAACGGAGCGGCAGGATTGCCGCTCCATTCGCCCAACTTAATTTATAGAAGTTTTAATATTCGGAGTCGACTGGCTCGGGGGCTTCGCCGTCGTCAGGCTCGACTGGAAGCTCCACGCGTGAAACTACCGCGTCGGCCTCGCCATCCTTCTTCTTCAGGCGCACCACGGTAATCTTGGCGAAGCCTTCCTCGAACTTTGGCGGACGCAGCTTGCCGGCCATGCGAAGCATAACGTCTTCGGGCACGTTGCGCTCGCGGCGCTGATTGCGCTCGATACAGACCTCGGGCGGCACGTCGAAGAACACAGCATGCGCTTCGTAACCGAAGTCATTCGCCAGCTTGATCCAACTGCGGCGCTCGTGGGGCGAGAGGTTGGTCGCATCGACGTAATTCCAGGGACGCTTGGCCAGCAGACGCGCGCGTAACATCGAGCGCAGCGTTGAAAACACGAGGTCCTGGTAGCGCTGCTCTGTGACGTCGTCGAACAGCAGAATGCGAACCATGTCGCTGGAGAGCGGAAGAATGTTATGGCGCTTGAACCAGGTACTCTTGCCGGATCCGGGAAGTCCGATTGATAGCACCACAGCGCCCTTCGACTTCTGGGCCTCGTGCGGAGCCGGTGGACGTTTGCCAGCGGCGATCGGCTCGGCAACTTCGGGAGCTGAATCGGCTTCGGCAGCTTCGCCGGTCGGTCCGCCGGGAGTCGGCATCGCTGGTGCCTGAGTGGGCGGCTGTGGTCTGCCTCCGCGGCCACGGCGCCCGCGGCGGCGGTTGCGATCGCGATCACGGCGAGGTCCCTGCGGAGGCTCTTCTCCACCGCCGGTCTGGGCAGTGGGTTGACGTTCCTCGGGTCCCGGCTCGGCCGCGGCGGCGGGAGACGAATACTCGGGCTCTTCGATTCGATTGCCGATATCGTCAGGAATTGGTTCAGGAAACCTGGGTTGCAGAGGCGCCGGTTGCTCCTGCCCCTGTTTTTCGGTAGGTTGTTTGCGCCGCTTCGAACGGTCGCGCATCCATCTGCGCATATTGCACTTGTAACACGCTTCGGCGTGTGGCGGCAATGCCGGGCGCAGCACCTGCCGGTGGAGATAAACCACACTTATGTGACTGGCGACATACCCGACCTGTGACGTGCCGCATTTGCCGCACCGATTAGCGGATGCTACCCTTTTTAGTTCCGGCAACTCATCCGGCCCGCGATCATACTCCGGTAGTTACGGATTCATCGTTACTAGAGAACCACGATTCAGAGAGGTGACATGGCGATTAAAGTAGGTATCAACGGATTTGGCCGCATTGGCCGCAATGTGCTTCGTAGCGCACTCAATGATAAAGAGTTGGATATCGTAGCTGTAAACGATCTGACCAGCCCCAAAACCCTAGCCCACCTGCTGAAGTACGACTCCGTGCTGGGCAACCTGTCGAACGACATCCAGTCGACGGAAGACTCCATCAGCGTTGATGGCAAGAAGGTCCGCGTGTTCTCGGAGCGCGAGCCGGGCAAGTTGGACTGGAGTTCGTTGGGCGTGCAAGTGGTGATCGAGTCGACCGGAAAGTTCACCAAGGCGGAACAGGCCAAAGAACACCTCAAAGGCACGGTCAAAAAGGTCATCATTTCGGCTCCCGCGACCGGCGAAGACATCACCATCGTGATGGGCGTGAATGAGGACAAGTACGACGCGAAGAAAGACAACATCATCTCGAACGCATCGTGCACCACGAATTGCCTTGCGCCTGTGGCGTTGGTCCTCAATGACAAGTTCAAGATCGTCAGCGGCACGATGACCACCATCCACTCTTACACCAACGACCAGGTCATCCTGGACTTTCCGCACAAGGACCTCCGGCGGGCGCGCGCGGCGGCTCTCTCGATGATTCCGACCTCTACCGGCGCGGCCAAGGCGCTGTCGCTGGTGATTCCCAGCCTCAAGGGCAAGCTGGACGGATTCTCGATGCGCGTACCCACACCGAACGTGTCGGTGGTTGACCTGGTTGTATTCGTCGAAAAAGCCACCACGGTAGAGGAAGTGAACGCAGCCCTGAAAGCAGCGGCCGATACTGGTCCGCTGAAGGGATACCTGGGATACGAGACCGCCGAGCTCGTCTCATCGGATTACAAAGGCGACTCGCGGTCTTCGATCGTGGACGCGCCGATGACGCGTGTGGTGGCGGGCAATTGCGTGAAAGTCATCGCGTGGTACGACAACGAGTGGGGATACTCGTGCCGTGTACGCGACCTGATTCACTACATTGCCGGCAAGGGCCTGTAGGGCTGTTGCCTGATATTGCTTGCAATCGGCGGGGGAAAAACCCACTCAAGCGAAACCAGCTTGAGTGGGGCGCTCTTACCCCGACCTCAGCTCTCGGCTAAGCGGTTTAGCTTGGCACGCCTGGGCGTGCGGGGGTCTTATGTCGAAGTTATCCATTCGTGATCTTCCTTTGAGCGGCAAGCGCGTTTTTATGCGCGTCGACTTCAACGTTCCACTCGACGACGGGCGGGTGATGGACGATACCCGTATTCGCGAAACTCTGCCGACAATCGAGTACGCCCTGCGACATGGCGCGCGTCTCATCCTGGCGTCGCACCTCGGCCGTCCTAAGGGAAAGCCCAATCCGAAGATGAGCTTGAAGCCGGTGGCCGAGCGGCTGCGGATTCTACTCGACGAAGTGCTGCGCCGCGGCGAAAATGTGGGATTTTCGCCGGACTGCATCGGTCCGCAAGCGGAAGAGATGTCGACCAAGCTGGAGCAGGGGCAGACGCTGCTCCTGGAGAATCTGCGCTTCCATGCGGAAGAAGAGGCCAACGACCCCGAATTTGCGAGGCACCTCGCCAAGCTTTGCGATTACTACGTCAACGATGCTTTCGGATCGGCCCATCGCGCACATGCTTCCACTGAAGGAATCACCCACTTCGTTGAGAAAAACGCTGCTGGCCTGCTGATGGAGAAAGAACTGGAGTATCTCGGCAAGGCGCTGAGCCATCCGCAGAAACCGTTCGTGGCGATTCTCGGCGGAGCCAAGGTGAGCGACAAGATCGGCGTCATCCAGCACCTGATGACCAAGGTGGATGTGTTGATCATCGGCGGCGGCATGGCCTATACGTTTCTCAAGGCGCAGGGCCAAGAGATCGGCAAATCGTTGCTAGAAGCCGACAAACTCGACCTCGCCAAACAGATTCTCGCCGATGCCAAGGCGAAGCATGTGACGGTCCTGCTGCCCGTCGATCACGTGGGGGCCGACAAAGTCGCAGCCGACGCGCGCATCCTGCAGATCGGCGAGGGACAGGCGATACCGGCGGACATGATGGCGCTCGATATTGGTCCGAAATCGGTGGAGTTGTTTGCAGCAGAAATCGGCTCTGCGCGCACGATTGTGTGGAACGGCCCTATGGGCGTTTTCGAAATCGACGACTTCGCGAAGGGCACGAAGAAGATCGCCAACGCTGTGTCGGAGAATGGTGCCGCCGTGTCCATCGTTGGCGGAGGCGACAGCGTAGCGGCAATCAAGGCCGCGGGCGTCGCAGACAAAATCTCACACATTTCCACGGGCGGAGGCGCGTCACTAGAGTTCTTAGAGGGGAAAAAACTGCCGGGTGTGGAAGCTCTGACGAACAAGTAGTATCATTGCGCGCACTAACAGACAGCAGAAGCGGCACTTCGTCTCAATGCCCTTTCTGCGTCATGTAAAGGGGTATTATGACTTGGTTCAAGAAACTTTTTCACGGCATTAACACGCACAATCTGGCCGGTGCTCTAGGCGCAGCCAAGACTTCCATCGATCAGCTTGCCGTCGTAGAAAAGTGGGGTTGGATCTCCCAGTTCGATCAAGCCGCAGGTTCAGCGATCACATCACTGAATACCTGGCAAAAGGGGATTCGACAGTCGAGATAACCCAGTCGCTAAACACCGCTGTTGGGGTTGTTGATGCTGCACAGGGCGTCAGCAACAAAGACAAAATGGTTATTTCGGTCTTTGTGACAACTGCAGAAACGGCCCTTGCTTTTTTGGGCTAAAGAGGAAGCACGGCGAGACCGGACTATCGGCCTCGCCGAATCGCCTCGTCGCATTAGAAACCCACTTCGGGATTACCCATTCCTGTGTCGAGCGTTCCCGATTCCGTCCGACTCTACATTTCAGCCGACCGTTTGCTGGTCGTAAAGGGACCCGGCGACATTACGCGTGAATCCTGTGACGCAATCGTGAATGCAGCGAATTCCTCGCTGATGGGCGGAGGCGGCGTGGACGGCGCTATTCATCGCATGGGAGGGCCCGCCATTCTGGAAGCCTGCAAGGTCATTGTCGAGCGGCAGGGCCGGTTGCAGGCGGGAAAAGCTGTAGCTACTCCTGGAGGCCGCCTGCCCGCGAAATATGTCATTCACACGGTTGGTCCCGTGTGGAGCGGTGGAAATCGTAACGAGCCGGAAACATTGGCCAGTTGTCATCGCGAAGCGATCGCCGTGGCCGATAGACTGCAAATTCAAAGCATCGCGTTTCCCGCCATCTCCACCGGCATTTACGGTTATCCTGTAGAGTTGGCCGCGCAAGTCGCCATCGAGAGTGCGGCCGACGCTCTGGAGCACGCGGTGCACGTCCGCGAAGTAAAGTTTGTTTTGTTTGATGCTAGTGCTCTGCAGCATTTTTGCAATGCCGCCACGTCATATGCTCAAAGTAAATCCCTAAGAATGGACTCCTACCATGCCTCGTAAGAAACTCATCGCCGCCAATTGGAAGATGTACAAGACGCCCGAACAGACCTCGGCATTTTTCCAGGAATTCCTGCCGCTGGTCGCCGATCACAGCCGCGACGAAATTGTCGTGTGCCCGCCTTACATCGACCTGCACACGGCCGTCGCAGTCGCGAAGGGCTCCAACGTTTTTGTGGGCGCGCAGAACATGCACTGGGAGAAAGAAGGCGCGTTTACCGGGGAGATTTCCGCGCCAATGTTGCAAGCGATCGGCGTGACGCACGTGATCCTTGGGCACTCCGAACGGCGCCAGTATTTCAACGAGACAGACGACACGGTCAACCGTAAGCTGGAATATGCGCTGGAGAGCCACTTCACACCTATCGTGTGCGTCGGCGAGGTACTGGAAGAGCGTGAGGCCGGACTTACGGAAGACGTGCTGCGGCGGCAGTGCATGCGGGCGTTCAACGGCATCTCGGCGAAAAAGGCATCGAAGCTGACCATCGCCTACGAACCAGTCTGGGCCATCGGCACCGGATTGACAGCGACTCCTGAAACGGCAGCCGATGCGCATTCTGTGATTCGTCACGAGGCGGCCAAGGCCTTTGGTGACGAATTCGCCGCGGGGCTGCGCATTCTCTACGGCGGCAGCGTGAAGCCCGACAATGCCACGGCGCTGATGTCGGAAGAAGAGATCGATGGAGCGTTGGTCGGCGGCGCCAGTCTCGATCCCAAGAACTTCGTCAAGATCGTGAAGTACTAAGCTCGTTTCAAACGGACAGCTCGTTTCGAGAACTGCGCCGACCCGCCTCGTCGCGGAATCCACCGCTGCGCGCCGCCTATCATCACTGGCCTGTCACTTGCTTTCGCGTCATGTCACCAACGGCTTTTTGTGGCCCCTGTAGGAGTTCTTCCGGGCCGATGCGCGCGAAAATATCCAGCATGCGGGCAATCAGCCCCGTCCAGCCGGTTTGATGACTGGCGCCCAACCCGGCACCGTTGTCGCCGTGGAAGTACTCGTAGAACAGGATGTAGTCTTTCCAGTAGGGATCTTCCTGGAATTTCTTGGTTCCCCCATAAACGGGCCGCCTGCCGTTCTCATCCCGCACAAAAATCTTCGACAGTCGGCTGCTGATTTCTTTCGCCACTTCAAACAAGGTCATGAAATTTCCCGAACCGGTCGGGCACTCCACTTTGAAGTCCGGGCCATAAAACGGATACATCTGCAGCAACCCGCGAATGATCAGCGCATTGACCGGCATCCAAATCGGTCCGCGCCAGTTGGAGTTGCCGCCAAACATGCCGGTGTTCGACTCGGCGGGCAGGTATTGCACCTTGTACTCCCGTCCACTGAGGTAAAACACGAAAGGATGCTCGAGGTGATATTTCGAAAGCGAGCGTATTCCGTAGGGGCTGAGGAACTCGTTCTCGTCGAGCATGTATTTCAAAATACGTTGCAGTTTTTCCTTGTTGCATATGGTGGCCAGCCTGCGGCCCCCGTATCCCCCCTGGGACAGGTCATCGGCTGCAGCGACCTTTTTCACGACCTCCGGATGACGCTTGAGGAACAACAAGGCCAGTTCCTTCATGCGGGGATGGCGCGCGAGCGTGCCTGGTTCGAATACGTTCGCAGCACATACCGGCAGCAGCCCCACCATAGAGCGGATCTTCAAACGCGCGGCATCGCCATTGGGAAAATGCAGTAGATCATAGAAGAATCCATCCGCCGAGTCCCACATTTCGTCGTGGTTCTCGCCAATTCGATCCATGGCGTAAGTGATCCAGAAGAAATGCTCGAGAAATCGGAAGGCAATATCTTCGTACATCGCATCGTACTCGGTCAGGACGAGAGCGATCTCCAACATGCAGAGGCAGTAAAACCCCATCCACGCGGTGCCGTCGGCCTGATCTAGGTGGCCGCCGGTCGGCAAAGGCGCGCTGCGGTCGAAGACGCCGATGTTGTCGAGGCCAAGGAATCCGCCGGCGAAAACGTTGCGGCCTTCGGGGTCCTTTCGGTTCACCCACCAGTTGAAATTCAGCATCAGGCCCTGGAATGAGCGTTCCAGGAAACGCAGGTCGGCACGACCCAACTGCGTTTCGATTCGGTATAGGAACAAGGTCGCCCACGCATGTACGGGCGGATTCACGTCGCTGAAGTTCCACTCATACGCCGGGATCTGTCCATTGGGATGGGCATATAGGCTCCGCAGCATGAGCAGCAGTTGCTCTTTAGCGAAGTCGAAGTCCACCAGCGAAAGCGCAATGGTATGAAACGCCAGGTCCCATGCCGCATACCAGGGATACTCCCACTTGTCGGGCATGGAGATGATGTCGCGGTTGAGCATGTGGAACCACTCGGGATTGCGCCCCGTGCCCTTGCCGGAACTCATGAGCGGATGTGAATCGTGCTCGCTGAGCCAGCGGTCGAGGTCAAAATAGTAAAACTGCTTGGACCACAACATGCCGGCCAGAGCCTGACGGTGCACTCGTCGCTCGTCTTCACTCAAGTTGTGCGGAGTGACGCGGGTGTAAAACTCGTCTGCATCGGCGAGACGTTGCGCAAAGACTTCATCGAACTTTGCAAATACGTCGGCCGCAGGCTTAGAACTCAGGCGAAGACGTAAGGTTTTACTTCCTCCCGCCGGAACGTCAAGCACGTAATGCGCTGCTGCCTTCGACCCCGTCTTCGCGGGATTGACGGCGCCTTTCTTTCCTCCAACTACGTAGTCGTGAAACGCGTCCTTTACGTAAGGCGAGGGATTGGGCTGGCCCCATAGACGGCTAGCATTCGATTCGTTCTCGGTGAACAACAGCTCCGCCGCTCCTTCACATTGCAGCGTGAACTCGCCGACATTCGGATGGTTGGCCCCAATCCATTGATCGCTAGACTGCCGCAGCGTCCCTTTCGGTTCCTCGTCTCCCCATGACCACACGTTGCGGAACCATAGCGTGGGGAGCACATGAATCTGCGCGGCTTCGGGGCCGCGGTTATGTACCGAGATCTTGATCAGCAAGTCTTCCGGGTCGGCCTTGGCATATTCCACGAAGACGTCAAAGTACCGGTCATCGTCAAAGATGCCGGTATCGAGGAGTTCGTATTCCATCTCTTCGCGCGATCGCCGCTTATTGGTTTCGATGAGGTCACGGTAGGGATACTCCCGCTGCGGATACTTGTAGAGGTACTTCATGTACGAATGGGTTGGGGTGCTGTCGATATAAAAGTAGTATTCCTTGACGTCTTCCCCATGATTGCCCTCGCTGTTCGTCAATCCAAACAGTCGCTCTTTCAGGATCGGATCACGCCCGTTCCACAACGCCAGCGCGAAGCAGAGCTGCTGCTTGTCGTCTGAGATTCCCGCCAGCCCATCTTCACCCCAGTGGTAGGCGCGAGAACGGGCCTGGTCGTGGGTAAAGTAGTCCCACGCATTGCCGTCCCGGCTGTAGTCCTCGCGGACCGTACCCCACTGCCGCTCACTGAGATACGGCCCCCATTTCTTCCAGGGGATACCTTGCTCACGAGCCTCGTTCAGGCGCTTTTGTTCGGTGACTTGGATATAGTTGAGCGGCGAGGACCCTTGATCTCCAGATTGCATTGCGTTGCTCCTTGCGCCAGTCGATTCCTACCGGAGTAGGCTCAGGTTGGGTGGTCGTTTGTTTGGGGAGAAAAGCCAACGCCCGGCCGCTCGTGTGGCGGCCAACTCTTATTGAACTACGATACACCGCCTGCCAGACAATTCGCTCAGGTTCGACTTTGGGTCATCCCCGGCTTTGTTATACTGAGAATGCCTCTGCGCTCTGCTTGCCGAGCAGTAGTGTGTCCCTGCGGTTACTCGTGCGGAAGTGGTGAAATTGGCAGACACACCATCTTGAGGGGGTGGCGCCCAAAAGGCATGGGGGTTCAAGTCCCCCCTTCCGCACCATCGTTCACCTACGAATTGCAAGCGTAGCGAGAGTATAAATTTTGACAGCGGGCGAAGTTCTGGACGGTCTGTGATCGCCGCCCGCAGCGAGAGTTGAGACATCGATGATTGTATTTATCACCATTATTCATGTGCTAGTTTGTGCCTTTCTGATTATCGTCGTGCTGTTGCAGCACGGCCAAAGCGCCGACATCGCCGCCGCCTTCGGCGGAGCCGGCAGCCAGACCGCATTCGGCACCCGAACCGCCGGCACCGTGCTGAGCCGCGCCACGACCTACGCGGCAATCGCCTTCATGCTGACTTCTATTACGCTTTCGGTGATGGCAACCCGGCGTGGCGTCAGCAGTGGATCGGTGCTGGGCAACACCAAGTCGGCTCCGGCGCAAAAGGCCCCCGCACCAGCGCCTGCTACCCCGCAGCGCTAGCACCACTCAGCGTCACAGATTTCTTCGGCCTGCGTCTTGCGCGCAGGCCTCAATCTTTTTGGGGAACAATTTACCCTGGGGTTGAATCCTCGACCAGATATTCCAACGCCTCTTCGCGGGTTTCAAAGGTAGGAATCTCGCGCCCGGAAAACGTAAGCACCGATTCATACAGAGCTTTGGGAAGGTTCTGCGTCAGCACCCATGCCGACTTCTTGATGTGAGGGCGGTCGAACACGGCGGCGAGTTTGAGATGCTCCACCGTTTCCTTGGTGAAAGTAGATCGACTGAAGTCGGCCAGCACCAAAAGCGATCCCAGCGGTTCGCGGGTGACGTGCTTCGGAACCTCGTCGATCACGGCCGCCAATTCTTCCGGCGAGCAGTCACTGCAATCAGCCAGAAGTATCCGGCGGTTGCGAAACGTTAGAAATAAAATGCGTTCCAAGGGCCGCTCCTGTCTATCGTCACCAGAACTAAGCCCAACTCTACGGCGAGATGCGAAGTGTATCGCAGAGCTACCTGCGGCACAAGATACCTCTTGCCCGAGCCGAAAACATCGTGTTCATGGTAGCTTGAGGGCATGATCCACGAGATCATCCCAGTTGGCCCGTTGCAGTGCAATTGCTCCATCGTGGGCGATGAAAAGACGCGCGAGGCCATGGTCATCGACCCCGGAGACGACATCAAGCAAGTGCTCGCCATCGTGCAGCGGCACGGCCTTACGGTGAAGCAGATCGTCATCACCCACGCTCACATCGATCACATCGGCGGCGCCGCCAAACTGAAGCGCGCCACCGGCGCTCCCGTGCTGCTCAATGCCAACGATCAGGCCTTGCTGAAGATGCTGGACGTACAGGCGAGCTGGATCGGTATGCGTCCGCCCGAGAACACCACAATCGATGCCGGGCTCAACACCGGCGACAAACTTCGAACTGGCGACCTCGTAGCCGATGTCCTGCACACGCCCGGACACACCGAGGGTAGCGTTTGCCTCTACTTTGCGACAGAGAAGAAACTCATTGCGGGGGACACACTCTTTGCCGGCTCCATTGGCCGCACCGATCTGCCCGGAGGCTCGTTTAAAAAAATCCTGGAGTCACTATACGGACCGGTACTGGCATTGCCAGATGAAACCATTGTGGTACCAGGGCACGGTCCTCTGACCACCATTGGTGAAGAACGTGAAAACAATCCATTCCTTGTACGCTAAACACTGAATGCGACCCTAGCTTAGAATAGAGGAGACTCCCCGACACTCTTAGTAGCCATAACTCGTGCCCTTCACTCTGTCGCATGCCGCCGCTGCCCTGCCCTTTCGCAAGCTCAAGCCCGTGTGGCCTGCGCTGGTGATTGGGACGTTTGCTCCCGACCTGCAATATTTCATCCAGCTCACCGATGAAGACCGCAGCGGTCATCATTATCCCGACGTGCTGCTGTTCACTGTGCCGGTGGCGCTGCTGGTGCTGTGGCTGTTCGAGTGGGTGGTGAAGGGCCCGACCGTCGAACTCTTGCCCGGCGCAATCCAGCGGAGACTCCACGATAAGACGGCGCCATTATCGTTCTGGGGTTGGAAGCAATTCGGCAGGATCGTCTTCTGGATCGCGGTTGGCACACTCACTCATCTCGTCTGGGACCAGTTCACGCATTCGTATACGCGCACGGCTGAGTTTTTACCACTGCTCAAAACCCACATCACATTCCCTTACTGGAGGCACACCACCGTAGCCGGGCTCATGCAAGACGCCAGCACCATTCTTGGCTTCTTGGCTTTGTGCATCTGGTGCATGGCATGGTATCGCCGAACGTCTCCTTCGCCCGCGGCGCGCGCAAGCGAGTTGTCGCCGCTGACGAAGATCTCCGTGGTCGCGGCCATGGTGCTCATCGCGACCGGCGCCGGCTACACCTTGGCCTGGTTCCTGCTCGCCAGCCGCCTCGGGCCGGTCAGCCGACAAGTCCGGGTCGCGATCACCTTCCTCGCCATGACGCAGATATTTTGCCTGGAGATGCTGATCTACGCGACGGCCATGACGCTGTGGAAACGGCAGCACCCTGTCGCGGCCCGGCAAGTCGACGAACCCACCGTTAAATCTGGATAATCATGTCGTTCAAGCGAGTCGGGTACTTGTTGATGATCTCGCCCTGCGTCTTGCCTACGATCACAGTATCGGAGTGACGGAAGCCTCCCCATCCGGGATCGTACACACCGGGTTCGCAACTGAACGTCATGCCGACCTTGAGTACGGTCTTGTCGCCTTCGGCGATCCATGGCGCCTCGTGGCCTTCCAGCCCGATGCCATGGCCAGTGCGATGTTTGAGGAACTGCGCGAACCCCGCCTGGCGAATCTGATCCAGACTCATCTTGTCTACGTCTTCCGCGACCATGCCTTCCTTCATGTTGGCCGCTCCAGTATCGTGAGCCGCGAGCATGGCGTCATACATGCGCTTTGCATGGTCGCTCGGCGGTCCCACACAGAAAGAGCGCTCACACTCCACGTTATAGCCACCCACCATCGCTCCGTAACTCAGGATAAGCGCGTCGCCTTTCTTCAGAACGTCGCTACTGGGGATCGCGTGAGGGAATGCCGAGCGCGTGCCGAAAGGCACAAGTCCGCCGTAGGGAGGGTCTATACCGATTCCGACCACGGAGGTCAGTTCCTTCGACATTTTGGTGGCCACTGCGTCGGCGGTCGCTTTCAGAATCTGGTTTTCGGTAACGCCGCCGTTCGCCTCGATGAACGTCCGCCCCGACTGCACTGTGTAATCGGCGAAGTAAGTGGCGCGGCGCATCACACCGATCTCGTCGGCGTCCTTGACCCAGCGCATTTCTTCGACAATGTCTCCGGCATCGACCAATTTGGCCTTGGGAGCACCTAGCTGCATTTGCACGCGACGCGATGGCGTAGATTCCTCGACGCCGATGCTGCCGCCGCCATACCCGCGCGCGTCAACGCGCTCGAAGATCCAACGTACCCGGTTCACCGGGCCGGGGTAGTCGAAGTACACGTCTACGTCCTTCACCCACCACAGCCTCACTTGGTCCGACTCGAGTCCGGGGACAAACAGAGTTGGATCGCCCGAGGCTGGAATGAGCACGGCGAGCGGGCGTTCCGTCGGCAGGTGAAAGTAGCCGGTGGTGTATACCACGTTGTGCGCATTGAGCAGCAGCATGGCGTTCAGGTTGCGCTCGGCCATCTTGGCCTGCACCTGCTTGATCTTGCGCTGGTACCAGGCCGGCGGCAGACGGTCAGGGCCGGGAGGCGCGGGATAGTTCGCCGCAATTTCCAGCACGTGTGTGTTGCCGAAGGAACTGGCAGAAGTGGTGATAGTGAGGGCGGCCGCTCCGGCCGCAGACTGCAGAAATCGCCGACGAGTTGGAGTCATGGACGGACCTCTCCTGAAAAGGAAAACATCTTAGCATTTTCAGGATTTACGCCGTTCGTTCCGCCATGGTCGCTTCGTCTTTCGTGTTAAGCGTGCCCATGGTCAGTCGCAACCTGAAGCGCCGCACTATCACGTGTGCCGGATCTTGGTGATGAGCGCAACACGCCGCGCACGATCAAGCTCTGCGGAAGCACCAGCACCAGCAAGTACGACAGGATGGTGCCGCCTATCACACCCACCGCTCCAATACGCTGCACCAGCGCGATCGACAGCACCAGGTTCACAAAGGCGGCAAGAATCGACAGCAAGCCTTGTTCGCGAGTGCGATTTACGGCGGCCAGCAGGCAGGACTCCACAGTCATGCAAGCGCTGATAATCGCCCACAAGGCCATCGCAGCCAAAAGGGCCGTGGAAGGCGTCGCAGCCTCGCCCGCAAACCAGCGAATCAAGGGTCTGCCTGCCGCGACGAAAATCACCCCCGCAGCCAGGTTGAGCGCCAACGTAGCTTGCATGGTGAAACGAAACGCCCGCCGCATCCAATCGTAGTCGCCACGCGCATTCGCCTCGGCGTATGCCGGCCACAACGCGGGGAAAATCAGCGACTGCAACACCCCCGCAAGCCCGACAAATCTCCAGGTGATGTTGTAGGGAGTTACCTGGGCCGCTCCCAGATAATGGCTCACTACCACATTGTCGGAGCTGAAGACCACCGCTCCTGCAATCTGAATCAGCAGGAAGCCCGAACCTGAACCAAGCAATTCCCGCGCCTGCGGCCATTGCAACCGCGAAAACTGGGGCCGCAGCCACGGCTTGAACCAAAATAAAATAGCGACAAGCGCGGCGAGGTTACAGAGAGTAACGCTTCCCACCGACATCACGAAAAGCACCGGCATCGACACCCGCAGTGCGATGCCCGACACAAGCCCGGCAAGGTTCGCGACTGTGCCTACGGCAACGACCGCATTGCCGAGGTGAACTTGTTGGTAGCCAGCAAGGATCTTGCTTCCCAGCGAAGCTGGTAATCCAAGCAGCATCAATGTGGCAGCCACCGCTACGGTTTCGCTCACTTCGCGGCGCGGCACGCTGGAGGAGACGTTAAATAACGCCATCCAGTCGATATGCGGCCACGCTGTTGTCAGCAATAGCCCAGCAGCACACGCCACCAAGACGGTCACTGCCAAAGCACTCGCTGTGTAGCGCGCGGCACACTCGCGATCTCTCACTGCAGAGGCGCGTGCAATGTGGTTGGTTAGTGTGCTGGCAATACCCAGGTCGAGCAGGTTGAGAAAGACGACGGTGCTGGCAATTGTCGACCATACGCCAAAGCGTTCTGGACCGAGGTATCGCACCGCCAGGGGCAGCGAAACCAGCGTCAACAGCGCTGACAGTGCGCGTGACGCCGCTCCCGACGACACCGCTGCGACGATTCTTCTCTCGCGTATCCGCTTCCAGACCGCCGAGACGAGCATTAGGAGACCGCCACTAACCCGGATGTGTGTGCTTGCTTGGGCGGCGCCGCTGATGCGAGATTACTGGTTCCATTTGCAGTCACCCTGGGCCGTGGCGCCCGCTCGAATTGGGGCAGCAATTCCGCCGCAGCGGCTACGACTCGATCCACGGTTACACGCAGGATGCAGTGCGCTTGAGGCGAACCGCATGACGCCACACATTCACGTTGCCCCGCGACCGGCCGCACCACCCGGTGGCGCGCACAACGGGGCGCAAACCGCTCCGGACTATTGGCGTGATTCGGATCTCCGCCCACTGGATGCTTTGATACGACGAGCGTCGGACAGTCCATGGCCGCCGCCAGATGTGCTGTTCCGGTGTCATTGCCTAGGAAGAGGTCGCAGCGCTCCAGTGCTGCGCAGACTGCTCGAAGTGGAACACCACTGAGAATGTACGGCGGTGCCGGCAGCATCACTGATAACTCCGATGCCTCCGCGTCTTCGTCATGAGAACAGACGATCACCGGCTGCACGTCGTGCCACTGATTCAAGCGCGCGATGCATTCCGCGTAACGCTGTAGAGGCCACTTGCGGCTGGCTGCGCGTCCGCCGATTCCGATGGCGACCAGGAGCCTGCGCGGGTCGTGGTGGGTAAGCAGTTCACTGGCGAATTTGCGATCATTGTCCGTCAGCCGCATTTCCACCCGCCGGTTTTCGACCTTCCCACCCAACGCCGTGACAATAGCCAGATTGCGGTCCACTTCGTGCTGCACTGGCCCCGGAAGCACAACCACGTCAAACGCGGCATCAAATCCGCGATTGAGCTTGCGCTTGGCCGCAGACGCCTGCGTGCTGAAGCCGACCGTCTTGCTCGCGTTTGTCAGCACACAGAGCAAGGTCGCAAGGCTCTCATCCACGTCCCAGCGGGGCGAGATGGCCAGGTCAAAGCGCCGTTGTCGCAGATTGGTCCAGTAAAACCAGAGCACCGATGCCAGCCATCGCGCGCTCCCGGGAAGCCACTTTGTCTTCAGCTCTTGCAAAGGGAGGATTTCCAGGATATTTCGGTTGGTGGTCAGAATCGCCTTATAGGCGCGCGGCACCACTGCCGTAACGCGAGCTTCGGGATAAAGTCGCTTGAGTTCGCGAAACAGAGGGGTGGTCAGCACCAGGTCGCCAAGCTGATCGAGGCGAAAAACAATGATGCTGCGCACCGCCGACGAACCGCCTTTCCCTCCCCGGCTCCTGTGGACCCTACGCCACGCGATGGCCAACCATGTCGGGACCGCCACCGAAAACAGGAAACCTGGCATCGTTACACCTCTACCCTTACTGGCTCGCGCGACTGTTCGATTAGCCGGCTGGTGCTGCGGTCCGCCAACAACGGAACGAGTTCCAGCCGTCCTCCCCATCCAGTTACCTCATCCGCCCCCGCCACTTCATCAGATGTGTAGTCTCCCCCTTTCACCATCACGTCGGGGCGCAGCGCCTCAATCAGCCGCAGCGGCGTTTCTTCGTCAAAGATCACTACTGCATCCACCGCCGCTAGCGCAGCCAGAATTTGGGCCCGATCCTGCTCGCTCACCAGCGGGCGCTTCATCCCTTTCAAAGCGCGCACCGAGCGGTCGCTGTTCACGGCGACAATCAGGCGGTCACCCATACGCCGGGCTTGCTCCAGCAGCGTGACGTGGCCGAGGTGCAACACGTCGAAGCAGCCATTGGTAAACACGATCCGCCAGCCACAGGAGCGCCAGGCGGCCGTCCTTGCTAGCAATCCTTCGAGCCGCAGGACCTTTTCTTCCGAACCGAATTGCAACTCCCCCACAAGCGCCCCCAGTAGTTCCTCGCGCTGGATGGGCACAGTGCCCACCCTGCCGATCACGATTCCCGCCGCGACGTTCGCCAGGCCGACTGCTTCCTCGATTGGCACTCCTGCAGCAATCGCCGCCGCTACCACAGCCACGACTGTGTCGCCCGCTCCGGAAACGTCATACACTTGCCGCGCAGCCGCCGAAACGTGTGTGCGCGAGTCCTGCCGCAATATCGCGATTCCCTTCTCGCTCAGCGTCACCAGCATGTATTGCAGGTTGAGCGAGGCGACCATGGCCTGGCCAGCCGGAAGCAGCCACTTCAAGTCGCTCGCCGATTCTCCGGTGACGGCAGCTAATTCCGTCGCATTAGGGCAGATAGTCGTCGCGCCACGATAGCGGGTAAAGTCGCGCCCCTTGGGATCGACCAACACGGGCACGTGCCGCCGCCGCGCTTCTTCGATTATGGTCCTGCACACGCGCTCGCTGAGTACGCCTTTGCCATAGTCGGACAGCACCACCACTGATGAGCCGGACAGCCGATCCAAGACCGTCGCAAGTAGGGCGTCTGCTGCACTGTTGAAGTCTCCCGGTTTGGAATCGCGATCCATCCGCAGCAATTGCTGGTGGCCAGCCAGCACGCGCAATTTCGACGTGGTCGGCACATCAGGACAGGCAACAACGAAAGAGTTCACGCCCGCTTCACGCAGCAGCGTCTCCAACCTTTCCTGATCGTCATCGCCACCAGCGAAACCTATCACCGTGACCCTTGCTCCGAGTCCCGCTAAGTTCATGGCGACATTCGCTGCTCCGCCGGGTTGTTCGCTGTGCCGGCCGGTACGCAGCACGGGCACCGGAGCTTCAGGCGAAATGCGTTCGACCTCGCCCCAAACGTACTTGTCCAGCATCAAGTCGCCCACCACGAGCACGTTTGGCTGGCCAAAGCTGTTCTCCACTACTTCCACAAGTTGCGCTCCGAGTCCTCTCATCCCGCGTTCCTCCGGGCTTCCACCGCGTTGGAAATGCAGGTGGCCAATTCGATCCAATCACACAACATGTGACCGCACAGCATGTAGGCCTCCTGAATGCGGGCCGTGTCGTTGGATGGAATGCGCACCCAAAGGTCGGCCGAACTGCCCAACCGCCCCCCGTGGTCGCCTGTGAAAGCGACGGTGTATGCCCCGATCTGGCGCGCCCGATGGAGTGCAACCGCGACATTGCGACTATTTCCCGATGTGGAGATGCCGACGAACACATCGCCCGGCAGGCACAGCGCCTCCACCTGGCGCGCGAAAATTTCGTGAAACCCGTAGTCGTTGGCGATGCCGATCATCGCCGCGGCATTCTCGGTTAGAGACATCGACGCCAGTGCGGGACGGTCGCGGCGGTAGCGGCCCACCAGTTCAGCGGCGAGATGTTGTGCGTCGCAGGCGCTGCCGCCGTTGCCGCACCACACAATCTTGTTACCTGCAAGCACAGCCCGGGTCATGCGGCCGGCGACTTCTTCCAGCCGTGACCGCTGAGCACACATTTGCTCTACAACCGCCAGATGGCTGGAAACGGCCTCGGAAAATACGCTTTCAAGATTCAAGGAAGACAGCATGCAGCCCTCGAGACACAAAGATTGCGAGGGATTGCTGCCACAAAGGGAGGTACTGACTGCAGGTGATTATATGAGGCGCGGCGACCGAACTGGCGAACGAATTGCGTCTGTTAAAGAAAAATTCTTTCTGCCTTCCCAAAATGGGAAGCTTCCGTATGAGACTCAGATTCTCATCCGTATCCCCCGCGTAATTCCTGGCCGCTTTGGATTTTTCTTGCTTTTGTCTTTTGCCCGAGTCCGATCCGCGTTCTCCGCGGTTGCTTTGGTTTTTCGCTAACCACTAACCACTATCCACCATCCACTGTCTTCACGCCCCCGCTGCTTTAAACGTCCGTGAAATGAGCTCCTGCGCCTCGGTCTGCAAACGCCGCAGGTGTTCCTCGCCCGCGAAGCTCTCAGCGTAAATCTTGTAAACATCTTCCGTGCCCGACGGTCGGGCCGCGAACCAGCCACGTGCCGTCACCACCTTCAGCCCGCCAATCGGCGCCCCATTGCCCGGAGCCTTGGTTAACATGGCCTCGATTTTGTCGCCAGCGAGTTCGGTTTCGTTGACATCGCTCGGTGACAGCCTGGCCAGTATCGCCTTCTGCGCGGGATTCGCCGGCGCATCGATGCGTTCGTACACCGGATCGCCAAACTGCGTCGTCAGCTCGGCATAAAGCTGCCCTGGGTCCTTTCCGGTACGCGACAGCATCTCCGCCGCCAGCAGGCCCATGATCAGGCCGTCCTTGTCGGTGGTCCACACCGTGCCGTCAAGTCGAAGGAACGATGCACCCGCGCTTTCTTCGCCACCAAACCCGAGCGAGCCGTCGAGCAACCCGTCAACAAACCACTTGAAGCCCACCGGCACTTCCACCAGCTTGCGTCCTAGGCTCTTGGCGACAAAGTCGATCATGCTGCTGCTCACTAATGTCTTGCCCACTCCAGCATTGGCGCTCCACCCAGACCGATTGCGAAACAGATAATTGATCGCGACGGCGAGGTAGTGGTTCGGATTCAGCAGGCCAACACTTGCGACAACACCGTGACGATCGGCATCGGTGTCGCACGCGAACGCCACCTTGAATTTGTCGCGCAGCGCGATCAGTCCCGCCATGGCATACGGCGACGAGCAATCCATGCGGATCTTTCCATCCCAATCCACGTGCATGAAGCGAAACGTCGGATCAACGTCGGTGTCACTCACCTCCATGTTGAGACCATACTTTTCGGCGATGCGCGGCCAGTAAGCCACCGACGCGCCACCCAGTGGATCGGCTCCCAGTTTCGGACGCGCGGCGCGAATCGGCTCGAAATCGATGATCGCGCCCAGATCGTTCACGTACTCCGCAAGAAAGTCGTAGCGATGGGTGTTTGGCGAGCCCAGCGCTGCGCGGTAGTTGACCCGCCTCACTTCCTTCAGGCCGTCGGCGAGGATGCCGTTGGCGCGGTCCTCGATCCACTTGGTCGCTGTAGTATCGGCCGGACCGCCATTGGTCGGGTTGTATTTGAACCCGCCATCGTCAGGAGGATTATGCGAGGGCGTGATTACAATGCCATCCGACAGCCCGCTTTTGCGGCCCCGGTTGTAGGTAAGTATTGCATGCGAGAGCGCTGGAGTCGGAGTATAGGCCAGCTCCGTGTCCACCATGACCTCGATGCCGTTCGCCAACAATACTTCCAGGGCACTTGCAAACGCCGGCTCGCTCAGGCCGTGCGTGTCCTTGGCGAGAAATAGCGGGCCACTCGTGCCTTCCCCTTTGCGGTATTCGCAAATCGCCTGTGAGATAGCGAGAATGTGGTTCTCATTGAAAGAAACATCGAATGAAGATCCGCGATGTCCCGAGGTGCCAAACGCGACTCTTTGCGTGGGCTGCGAGACGTCTGGTTTCTCCGCGTAATACGCGGTAATCAGCCGGGGAATGTTGACCAACATGTCGGGTGTAGCAAGTTTTCCAGCGCGAGGATCGATGGACATAGCGCCCCATTTTCCCACACCCGCGTTTCAATAGGACGAATTCAAACGCATGAATCGCCGTTTCTAGCCCGGGGCATTGACTCCACTCAGGAACCCACCTAGATGGGCGGTCGCGGCCACTACCACCACCACGACCAGTTCGATCGGCAGGCGGTATCTCGGTAGGCTTCCTCCCGGCTTTCGGCTCGCCCGATAATGAATCCACCACACCAGCCAGATCAGGCAGCTCGAGACCCCTCCCAGAACCAAGTGTTGTAGCAGAATCCCTTTGAGCTTATGACCGTTCAACTGCCACTGCCATGCGATCAGCCCCGTGGCCACGACCGGCAGCGTAGCGACGGCCGCAATGAGCAGGTCATAGCGAGCAACAACTGCCAGCATTGGCTTTTTCATCCATTGGCCCACGAAGTCGAAGCCCACCGCCGCCAGGAACAGACCTATGGGGAAGTGCACCAGCACCACGTGCTGCGCGTGCTTGGCGAGCAAAACCGTCTTTGGATCGAACGGATTGATCATTGTCCGACCTCACTGCACTACGACTTTGCCCGTCATCTTGGGATGAATCGAACAGAAGTATCCAAACGTTCCCGGCTTGGTGAAGGTGTAGGAGTATTGATCGTCCGTATCGAGCGCCTTCGATTCAAACTTCTGGTCGTCGCTCACCACGGTGTGGGGGATGTCGTCACGGTTCGTCCACCGCACCGTCGTTCCGGCAGCGACGGTGATCGTTGCCGGCGTAAAGCTGAAGTTGTCGATCTTGACTTCCACCGGAGCGGTCTTTGCCTCCTGCGCGGCCGCTTTGTTCTGCGCCTGTGCTGCAACCTGCAAGATCAACAGAATTGCTATCACGATGTATGAGTTACGTTTCATTCCTCTTCTCACTTTCAAAAGCGTTGTCTGACTGCTCACTGAATACTTCTCACCCTAACGTCTCATCCGTCACCGCCAGCGCATGTTTTCCCTGGACATAATTCACGTCGGTGATGCCCAATACCGCTCGCAGTTGTTCAGACGGGACCTTCATCGGACCGGGTGATGGTGCTGTTCCCGGCTTGGGCTGCGGGAATGCCGTGGACATCGCGGTGTGAAACGTCACGTTGCCTTCCACCTTCTGCATCGTCTGATGGATGTGTCCATTCAGCACTGATACTGAGCCAAACTTCTTGAGGTATCCCAGTGCCTGGGCACTATCTTCCGTGCCCCATCCCCACTCCGGATAGACGCTCCATAACGGAATGTGAGCGAACACGACGACAGGCGTGCTTTTCGACAGGTGCTTGACGTCCTTCTCCAGCCACTCCAGTTGCTCGCCGCCCAAGCTGCCCAATCCGCCAGCCTTCAGGTTCATCACGTTCACCAGCCCGACAAAGTGCGCGCCGTTCTTGTCGAAGCTGTACCATCCGGCACCCTGCGTGTCTTTCGCGTATCGTTCGCGGTACTGCTTGCCCTCGTCGTTCAGCACGTCGTGTTCGCCCGGCACGAAGAACACCTCTTTTGCTTTGGCGCCCTTCAGCATCTGGTCCACGGTATCGAACTCCGAAGGTTTCGACAGGTGGCTTATGTCGCCGGTGTGCAGCAGAAACGCCGGCGTCTCGGGCAGACTGTTGATCTTGTCGATCGCTGCCTGCAGCGTGGCCGCCACATCAGGATTGGCTGCCTTGTTGAAACCCATGTGGCTGTCGCTGATCTGCACAAAGCTCAGATCGCCTTTCGGCTTATGTCCGCCAAAGCCGCCGAGTCCGCCCAATGCGTAAGAGTGCAAGACTCCACCCTGCATCACGCAATACGCACCGGCACCCGCCCACGCCATGCATTTCAGAAACCCCCGCCGATCGATACCATCATAATTGTGATCATGGATGATCTCTTCTTTCGTGCCCACCAGGGATCGCCTGCCTATATTCGACTCGCTCATCGCTCACCTCCTGTGCTTGCAATGTGTCTAACTGGCAAGCCGGACTTTTATTCCCGGGAATCCGCCGCAATCAGCGCAAATTGAGATAATGAGCGCCCGCGGGAATAAATGGCACAGCATGCAGTTGAATAGGTAGAGGAGTGAACCGAGCGAGCGCCAGTCACGAGCAATTCGAGCAGTTGGCCATGCCGCTGTTCGATGCGCTCTACAATTTCGCCCGCTGGCTGGCACGCGATGAGAGCGAGGCTGAAGACCTGGTGCAGGAGACGTTCGCTAAAGCCCTGCGCGGCTTCAGCTCGTTCACGCCCGGCACCGACTTTCGTGCGTGGATGTTCCGCATTTTGCGAAACACGTTTCTAACGTCGCGCACCGGACTGCAGGCCAAGTTGACGGTCCCTCTCGAACCCGAGGATGCGGAGTCGATTAGCGTAACGCGGGAAACACCCGAGTCCTTCGCGCTCGCCTCGGCGACTCGAGAGGCCTTACAAGCTGCGCTCGAGGAGTTGCCGATTGCGTACCGCGAAGTCATCCTGCTCTGTGATGTAGAGGAGATGAAGTACAACGAAATTGCGGAGGTCTTGTCAGTGCCCATTGGGACCGTCATGTCGCGTGTCGCACGGGGGCGCCGATTGCTGCGCCGGGCACTGGTAAGCGAGCGCGTGGTCTCAGGCGGCCGCGGAAAGTCGGAGCAAGAAAGATGACCTGCCAGGAGTGGCAAAATCGGCTGGATGCCTACGCTGACGAGGAACTTCCTCCGCACGAGATGGAGGCTTTCCGCGCGCACGCTGCCGACTGCACCGGATGCGCCTCCGCAGCGCTTGCCTTACTGGAAGCCAAGAACGCGACGCGGCGCGCCGGTCAGCGCTATGTGGCTTCGCCAGCAGTTCGCGCTCGGATCATCGCATCGGCAATCGCCGAGAACCGTACACCCGCGGTTACCAAAATCCCGACGCCCCAATCGCGGGTACTCGCATGGCCGCGCTGGGCACTGGCCGTCGCTGCTCTGCTCGTTTTGGCTGCGGGCCTGTTCTTCTTTGCCAGTCGTTACCGGCAACCCAGTTCGCTTGCCGAGTTTGCCGACCTCCACGTCGCCGACCTCGCCAGCGCCAATCCCGTGGAAGTGGTTTCCACCGACCGCCACACCGTGAAGCCCTGGTTTCAGGGACGAATCCCGTTCACTTTCGATGTTCCCGATCTGCAAGGTTCACCCTTTACGCTGACCGGAGGTCGAGTCGCCTACTTCCATCAGGAGCCCGGTGCGCAACTCCTCTTCACGTACCAGCGGCACTTTATTTCTGCCTTCATCTTCCGCGACACGCCTCAACTCAGCATTTCGGGCACGTCTTTCGCTGACCACAGCACTTCATTCAATCTGCAAACCTGGACGCAGGACGGCCTGCGCTACGTGCTAGTCAGCGACGTCAACCCAGACACTCTGAAGCAGTTAGCCCGTCTTCTCCAGCACCCTCACTAGTCGTGGCCCCACTCCAAGTTGCGCCATCGCCAACGCGTGGGCCGACTTTGAAGACAATTCTCTTCGGCCCACCGGTGGCATTCCCAGCCAGTGGCCGCTTTACGGTAATTTCGCCGAAATCCTCAAGCTGAAGCAACTGAATCCCAAGCTCAAGACGTTGATCTCCCTCGGCGGCGCATCGGTCGTTCAGAAATTCTTGCAGTTCCGGATAGGTGCTGCGAGGAGCTTCTCCGCTGGAACTTCGTCGGGCGATGTTTTTCAGGAAGCGGGAGTCGCAATGGAAATTGGAAGGTCACGCAGGTGAATTATCGGTGAATCCCTCGCCTGGCATCAAATCGGGTACCTCTTACCCTGTCAGATGCGCCAGTGACGGAGCTGTGGCTCCCTCACCGGCATTCCGGTCAAAGCGCCGAGAACTACGAGATTGCAACCTCCACATACACCTCGCGCTCTCCGGGAGTGAATCCTTCAACGGTCACGATCTTGTCGGTGCCTGAAGCCGCGTGAAACCCGGTACACGAGCAGACCGTAATCTTCACGGGACGCATCGCGCCACCGTAGTTACACGCCACCCACTCTTCACAACGGGTTCCACGAGTCACAATCGCGTTCGCACAGGTGAGACATAGAGAAACCTCAACACCATCGACAGTCCTATCACGCCGCGCAAACCCGATCGCAGCGACGATCCCATAAATAAGAACAACTAGAGCAAACTCCATGTCTCACCTCCTCTCTGTCTGCTCGTCCACATGACCCCGGCTTTGAGTCAGGTCCGTCGACGAACGCTATGATCGGTCCGCTGCTACTGATGTCTTGTCCTACACCGCAATTCGCGGAACCGGCAGGGATTTCGGCCCCTGCGCTCTTCTGGGCGAGAGCATTGGTTCGCCTACGGAACAACTCGTTCCCGTGGTGGACTGAACCCGCGGGAACGCTTGGCCAGCGGATTCGCACTTACGGGGTGCAAACCCCTAGCTCCGCCCAAATGGAGCTTCAGCGAAGTATCCGTATACTTCGCACTGGCCAAACTCAGGTAACTGGAGAATCAGAAGCTATCCATATCCATCGACATGCCGCCGATAAACGGATAGACCGTCAAACTCCAACGCGTTTCAAACTATTCGAGGTTGCGTAGGATCATCGCCAGGAGTTAGCGATAACTTGCAGATAACGCCCGGAGGTCGTCGCAGACTATGTTCAGTCGCGGCGTCCTGCGCATCGAGATGTGAGCTCTTTGGGACATTGGGGCGTTCTCCCACGCAGATGCTATCTTGCCCAAAGTTTCGCGAATTTGCAAGTGGAAAACCGGCACTTTTCAATAGTTTTATTTAACTAGACCCAGCCATCCCATAAGTTCCGTTAACTACTTCCTACCTTGGTGCAAACTATCCCCCAAAGAGTGGCGTCAGTACTGGTAAATGGGTCCTATGCCTCCTTGCAAACGGTGAGCACAACGGATTGCACTACAGAAGTTGGGTCTGCAGAACTCCATATCATCCGTGCAGATCTGCGGTTAAAATTGCTCATTCGCCATCTCGGCAGAATCGAGCACTCATATCATGCAATACCGCAACTTTGGCAAGTCAGGACTCAAGGTCAGCGACATCGGTTACGGCGCGTGGGGCATTGGCAAAGCCATGTGGGTCGGCGCCGACGATGAGGAATCCCTGCGTTCCTTGCACGCAGCCCGCGATGCCGGCGTCAACTTCTTCGACACCGCTCTAGTTTACGGTGACGGCCACAGCGAACAACTCATCGCACGCGCTTTCGGCAAATCTGCCGACATCATCATCGCTAGCAAAGTCCCGCCACAAGACTACATGTGGGATGTACAATCCGGCTCGCCACTCCGCCGCACCTTCCCCCGCGAACATGTCTTCGCCTCTCTTGAAAAAACGCTGCGCAGTCTCGGCCGCGAGCAAATCGACATCTACCAGTTCCACACCTGGCACGATGACTGGGCGAGCGAAGCCGAATGGCAGGAGACCGTCCGCGAGCTCAAGGACTCAGGCAAGGTCCGCCTGATCGGCATCTCCGTCCAGAACCACCAGCCCGCCAACGTCCTCAAAGCGCTCGACACGGGCCTCATTGACAGCGTGCAGGTCATCTACAACATCTTCGACCAATCGCCGGAAGACGAACTCTTCCCCTATTGCGAAAAACACGGCATCGGTGTCATCGTGCGTGTGCCCTTCGACGAAGGCGCACTGACCGGCAAGCTCACTCCCGACACCAACTTCCCCGACGGCGACTTCCGCCAAAACTATTTCAGCGGCAATCGCAAACAAGAAGTTTGGGACGCGGTCCAGTCCATCGTGCGCGACACAGGTATCACGCTGGACGAACTCCCAACGCTCGCCCTGCGCTTCTGCCTCACGCCGGCGGCTGTCTCCACCGTAATTCCCGGCATGCGCAACGTTCGTCACGTGGCAGCCAATGTCGCAGCGTCCGACGCCGGTCCCCTTCCTCCGAAGATGCTCGCGAAACTCCGCCCGCACCGCTGGGTGCGGAACTTCTGGCACTAACGCCGGGTTACCGATTTACGCTGACCGGTTCCCCATGACTTCCCACCCCAAATCTTGCTATAGTGCTGGTACTTTTTGTCCGCCAGCCAAGCCCGATGTGGCGACACGTCCATTTCGTTCGGAGGCCCATGCCGCGCTTCCTATATTTCGTTCGCCGGCCAGCCATACGCCTGGCGGCATCCTGTTTGCTCCTCGCGATCGGTCTGTCGTCGACAACCCTGGCCCAGGGCTTCGGCTCCACCAAGAAAAAGATCACTCTGCATCGCAAGCTTCCGCCTATCGCGCATCTGGACGGCACCGCCATCAACGTCCAGGTCACCGGGCACAGCGTCCAGCCCGATGTTGTTGGCGCACTGCGCGACATGCTCGAAGCCGAGCTCCTGAAAGACGATCTCCGCCTGCGCTCCGACGACAAGCATCCTGACTCCGTCATTGTCTGCAACATTACCGAGTACTCCCCGCCGCAGGCTCAGACATCGACGCAATCTACTTACGTCCCCGGCTCGAAAAAACCTCAGCAACAGTCCGTCACCCGCTACAGCGGAATCCTGAAAGTCGCCTATCAGGCAAAAGATGCCCACAGCGGACGCACCCTTGACTCCGACAACGTGACTGCCAAGTACGACGACGAGTTCAACCAGTACGGCTCGACCTCGGGCGGCGTCACCGGAACCCTGTCGCACACTTGGGACAAACTCAAACACGGCAAGCTTGAGCCCGACAAGCCGCCCACGACGGCCGAGTTGCGCGACGTGCTCATGAGCGACGTCGTCTCGCAGATCGCCTCGCGACTCGTCAATACCGAGGAGCCAGTCGAAGTGCTGCTTGCGCGCGGCAAGCTCGACGACGCCAACAAGCTCGCCGAGTCCGACCTCTGGACGCGCAATCTTGAAACCCTCGAGACCATGGAACCGTTCCCCAGTAAAGAAGACGATGCCTACCGCCTCTACAACATCGGTGTCGCTTACGAAGCCCTGGCCTACGCCTCCGAGGATCCAAAGGCCGCGCGGAAATACTTGGATGAAGCCGCCATCAATTACGGCAAGGCCATCGACGACAAGCCGGCCGAAAAGTATTTCATGCAGCCGCAAAACCGCATCGATACCGCAATAGCCCACTATAAGACGTTGAGCAGTCAGCCGAAGACCGTGGCTGCAGCGGACACCGGTACCAAGTCTTCAGCAAACGACGACACGACGACGAAGTCAGCCAGCAACACCAAATCTTCCGCGGCAGCTAAAACGAAGAGCACTTCGAGCAAGTCAACCTCATCCGGAACCGGCACGACCACTGTGGCCAAATCGATGGTGGCGCCGCCGCCCAAGAAACCATCCGGCCCTCCCCTTACCAACGATCAGGTTATCCAGATGGTGAAGGCAGGCGTGGATGAGGACAACATTATTGACACCATTCACTCCGCCGGCTCTGTGAACTTCGATCTCAGCGTGGATGGCCAGGTGAAACTCGCGCAAAACGGCGTCAAGGGAAAAATCCTCACCGCCATGAAGACCAAGGCGCGTCAGTCGCCCTCGCACTGACCATGCCCCTTCGCTACATCTCGCGAATTGCTCTCACCGCTCTCCTTTTCTGCGCGTGCGCCGCAGCCCAGGAACGCTGCGGTGCAGGCACCGATCTGATGGTGCAAGCCCTGGAGCGCGTCCAGCCCAACAGCTCGCCTTCGCAAATCCGCGACGCCGTAGAGCTGCTCAAGACCGCTACTGCCGAATGCATCAGTCTCGGCGACGCCTGGTACTACCGCTCGCTGCTCGAGCGCAAGCTGGGCAATACCCGCCTCGCCGATTATTCTCTGGAGAAGGCGCGCCAGAACAACTCTGAGGCCCTGCAACAACAGCTCAATCCCTTCGTCCTCTCCACCAGCCCTGAAGCCAAACCCACGGCCCAGGTGCGCGAAAAGTGGGCGCTTGTTGTAGGCATCGGTAAGTTCCGCGACCCCAGCATTCCCACGCTGCACTACACTACCGCCGATGCCAACGGCTTCGCGCAATCGCTGCTCAGCGCCAACGTCGGACGCTTCAAGCCGTCGAATGTCGCCGTGCTCACCGACCTGCAAGCCACCACGCGCAACATTCGCGAGAAGCTCAACTGGCTCGCCCGCAACGCGCAGCCTGACGACCTGGTCGTCATCTACATCGCCACCCACGGTTCCTCGCGCGACTTCGACACCGCCGGAGTCAACTACATCATTACCGCCGACACCGAAATCACGCCCAAGAGCGGCGCTGCCCGCGATAACACTTCCGACACAGACAAGGACATCGACCACGACGCGCTCTTCGCCACCGCGCTGCCCATGGTCGATGTCGCGAACACCGTCGCCAGCCGCGTTCACGCCCAGCGTGTCGCCGTGTTTCTCGACACCTGTTTCAGCGGGGCCGCAGCCGGTTCCGGGGGGACTAAAACCGTCTCCGCCGCACTAAATTTCAAGGCCATCTCACCCGCGACCCTCGATCGCATGAGTGCGGGCGCTGGACGCGTCATTCTTGCCGCCAGCCAGGAAAATCAGGAGTCGCTCGAAAGCGCCTCACTCGGCCACGGCTACTTCACCTATTACCTGTTGCAGGGTCTCCAGCAAAGCAAAGGCATGGATACCATGGGCAAGCTCTACCTCTACGTCCGCGACCAGGTTGCCGGGCGCGCCAAGCAGCAGCAAGTTCCCGTCATGGCCCAGAGTGACCAGGGCGACGAAATCGTACTCGGCATCCCTATCGGAACGGCGCCCGGCTCCCATGGCAGCCCCTGATCTCCGCGATAATTACGCGGCGCTTCCGCCGCCATTCTGCGGTATTCTTCTTCGACCAGCCTGATTTGAGATTGCTCGAATGCTATCGTGGCGCGCCATCCACAAACGCTTCCCCTGGCTCGATCCCGCCGGGATCGTGCTGGTCCTTATCATCGGCTTTCTCAGCTTCAAGTACGAAGACTTTAAGAACGATTTGCCCCGCCTCATCACCTGGCAACTTCGCGCCTATCAGTGGATCACCGGTCACGGCTCACGCCAGCCGCAAGTTCACTGGGTAACACCCATCGAAATCGACGATGCAACCTTCTACGATTTCCTCGGCAATGAGACCCGCGACGACGTTACCGACCGCGCCTTCCTTGCCAAGCTGGTGGAAGCCGCCACCCAGGCCGGCGCCGCTGTCATTGCGCTTGACATCAATCTCGACCAGACTGCGTCCGATAAATCTAATGGGCCTTCCGATACGCTCAACGCCGACGATCAAGCGCTTCTCGATGCAATCCGAAAAGCGCAGGAAGCCCACATCCCGGTGGTTCTCACCTTCGGCTTTCGCCAAGAGATGGTTCCGGTTCCCCAGATTTTCGACCATCAGGAAGTGTTCGATGGACGCGGTATTTCCTATCGCTTCCCCGAAGACGAAGTTCCTACGCCACGGCCCGCGTGGGTCGCGCGTTACGGCTTCGATCATCCCGCCGACGATCTTCGCAAAGTCCCTCTGGTTACGATTGGTGTTGACAGCTCAGGCAAAGAATTCGACTTCTATTCCTTCGCGCTTCAGATCACCGACGCTTACACGCAATCGCTCTTCGGCGGTCTCAATCTCGCCGAACACGCTCCTGTACCCGAGACCAAAGTTCTGGCCGACAAACTCACCAAGCACGAGTTTGTGTACACAACCTTCATGCCGGCCGAGGAATTCATAAGCCCCGAATTGCGGGCGCTGGGCCCTGAACGCGACGGGTCTATCTCCGGAATGGAGGTTTTCTGCGCTTACTCGCGCGGGCAGGCATGGGAAAAAGGGAATGAAAAGAGGCCATGCCCCACCGATCTCATTCCCGAACGCATGGCAAAGATACTCGGCTTGTTGCGCGGCCGGATCGTCCTCATCGGCGGCGACCGCCACGGCTACAAAGGTGAACAAGGTGACCAGGACTACCTCGACAATCACCCGAGCCCTGTCGGGCTGCTTCGTGGCATGTACTTTCAGGCCAATTACATTGAGGGACTGCTCGACAACCGTGTGCTCTTCAAGGTCAATCGCTGGGCAGCAGCCCTCTTTGATATGGTCCTGGCCGCGCTCATGCTGTGGATAGTCAGCCGGCACAACGGCTTCTGGAAGCGACATGGCTTTGTGACTCCCGCTGACGACTGGACGCGCACTGGTCGCTGGATGCGCACCGGCGTGATAGTTGTACTCTTGCTCGTGCCCGCAGGAGTCGCATGGTTTGCGGCCGTGGAATGCCACCGCTGTCTCGATTTCCTGTTCCCGCTGGTTTTACTGCTTCTGCATCCGGCCATTGAGAGCTATATTCATCTGGTACACGGGTCTCATTCGCCGGAGGTCGCTCATAATTAGGCCACTTGCTCGCGCCCTCGCGCTCATGACCGTGTCCGCATGCCTTGCTGCATCCGTTGCCGCATCGCCTGGACCGAGCCTGTCTTCCGACGACCAGAACACCAGCACAGCGACCAAGAAGCCTGCCACCAATCCAAAGAAACCAGCAGCCAAAAGCGCCTCCGAGCCTGACAAGATCAAGACCGACGAGCGCATGTCCACCCGCGGCCTTAAGCCCCCACCGAAGGATGCCGACAAGGACAAGAAACCGCCCGCCTCGCCCGACTCCACGAACCCCAAGTAAGAACCGACTCCACTTCACAAATCATATCGTGTAATTGCGTTATACCTGTGTATGTCACCATTACATCAACGATAACCTATCGTATTAGTTTTACATATAGTTACGGAACATAACCCGATCGCTTTCCGGCTGCTTTTCGTTGTAGTGGTATAGTCAAGTAGTTTTATATAACTATAACTTGCCTGTCGATTCGCGGACACCGAGCCTCCCATCCTGAGTCTTCAAAAAGCCCCTATGAGCCAGCGCCATTAGGCGGGATCGGGAAGAGACAGTTCTCCCTTTCCCTCGCACGTCTCAAATACATGGCGCGCGCGACGTGCGAAAGGACGAAGGACACGTCGCGTTGTGATAAGGGCGTCGCCCTGAAGTCTGGGAATATTCGTATCCGCTCTAGCTATCGAACTGCTCTTACTGGTTTGGCGGCAGCCCGTTCTGCAGCCAATTAACCAGCGTCTCGTTTCCATTCTGGCGAGCCAGATGCGCCACCCTCGCCTGTGCCTCAGCGTATGCCTGTCTCATCTCCTGCTCGCTCGCTGGGCTGCGCAATGCTTTTTCCAATGCCGCTACGCTGTCGAACGCTCCACTCGTCGTCATTCCCGAATGTGAATTCGCCAGGTACAAGACCAATCCCTCGCGAAACCAGAGCGGAGTCCCGGGCTTGGCATGTTCTTCCACCAACATGTGCAACAACTCATGCCGCAGCGTAGTCTCCAAAGTCCCCGCGTCTGTGAGCACACCAGTGGGCTGCATCCGGATCGTCTGTCCACGGGTTGATGCCGCTACCCAGCCCGGCTCGCCGGTTGCATCGCGAAATGCCGCCACGGTCGCGTACACCTTCAGCTTGGCCGCGCCGTTGTATACCAATGCGGTGGACTCCTCTGCGTCATGCATCATTCGCGTCGCCATGGGCAGCAGCGCGCGATCACGTTCTGGACGAGTGGTCATCAGCACGACGTCTTCACTCGTTAATTGTTGCCACTGGGTTCCCTGCGCACTCACGCCCAGTTTTGTGCCGGGATAATAAAAGCTGAGGATCTCGCGGTACGAGTGGCCCTCTTCGCCCATCACTTCAGCGCCTACTTGGCACAGACCTACACCGTGTCCCGAGCCGCGCCCATGAAACACGATTTTGTCTCCCTCGACGCGCACGTCGTACCAATTACTCTTCAGCCGGTCCCATCCAATGTTGCGTCCAACTGCGGTGCGAAACGTCAGGCCCGGAACCATGACACTTTGGCTGCCGGTCACCGTCAGGAACTCCACCCGTCCACTCGCGGTGCGTTGCAGCACCGTCACTGCCCGCAAATGCCCCGGTACGTTCACACCTTCCGCCGCCAGCGCACGTTGCAATTCTTGCTTGCTCACTTCACTACGCCACTGATTGCTGCCGCTGCGTAAGCAGTAAGTATCGGAGTGTTGCTTCAAGTACGGAGCGCGTTGCTCGTTATTGCCCAGGATGTAGCGCCCGTCTTCGGTCATGCCGCCGCAACTGGCGTGGTAATAGGTCGCAGCCGGCTCGCCGTCGTACCACAACACTTCATCCGCGGTCGATTCGACGATCTTTCTCAGCCGAGGTGTCACGTCTGCCAGCCGCAGGTTCTGGCAATGCGTGGAATCGCAGAAGTCGAAGCCATCCACCGCGTGTCGGCTGCCGAAGTGCATCGCATAAGTGCGGGCCGTTACCGCCATGGCCTTCAGCGTCTCGTCGGACTTGAAGTTGCCTGTCTCGCCGGCCAGCACGCCCGCGATGTACTCGTCCATCGGCATGGACGCCGTTACCAGTAGCTGGCCTTCGCTGGCGCGTATATCGACAGGAAAGTCTGCCTTCAGCGGCGGCCCGCCCGCCATGATTTGATATGAACCGCTGACGAGCACTTCCGGCGCGAGATCTTTGTCTCCGCCAGTCTGGATCCGTGCGCCTATCGCTCGTAGCGTCAGCGTGGCGAATGCGCTCTCGGCGCAATTTGCACACTTACGAAGCTTCGCTTGCCCTGAATCGGCCTGCAGCTTCAGTTCTTTAGGCGCATGCAGGTACCACAGCCGCACCCGCACAATCTGGGGAAATCCGCTCGCCTTCGCACTCGCCTGCGCTTGGGCGCCGCCACCAATCCACATCAGCAGCAACGCCACCAGCGCGACCGCGAACCGCTTCAACGATTCGCTCCATGAGAAATGCCCCGTTCACGTTCCGCCGCGTATGCCGCGAAGATTTCCCTTGCTACTCCAGAAGCGTCGACCGGCCCATTCCCCTTCTCCAGGAACACCACCAGCACAATCTCCGGATTGCTCGTGGGCGCGTAGCCGGCAAACCAGCCATGTCGCCACGAACCTTCCTCCACCAGCGACGTGCCGGTCTTGCCCGCGACCTTCATCACGCCATCCGGCTGTGCCTGCCGAGCCATCCCGTAGGCCGTCGAACCCTCAAGACCGGCAAACACCGGATCCAACTTCGTATCGTGCTTCAAAGAAAGCTGTGCCACCTTCTGATAGGCAAGCAGCAGTTCCAACGGAGTGACCTGCAAGCTCCCCTCTCCAATCGCTTGCATTTGCAACTCCGCCTGGGTAGCTGCCAACGTCACACTGCCCGACGCCTCGTTCGTTGCCAGTCCACTGGGCGAACCGAATCCATATGCAAGAAGGCCGTCGCGCAACTCTGCGGGAGTCAGCCGCGTCGCCATAGTTGCGAAGTATGTGTTGCAGGAGTACGCCAGCGCCGTCACCGGATCGAAGGGTTGCTTCATCTCCGGGTGGGTGCAGTCCAGGTTGTGCGCGCCGACTTTCAGCGTGCGTTTGCACATCAGGGTGGTTTGCTCGTTAACCTTGCCGGCTTCGAGCAATGTCAGCAGTGTGAACGTCTTGATGCTCGACCCCGGCAGCGCCAACCGTCGCGCAGCCACATCCAGGTGATAGGCGGCTAAGACCTTGCCGGTTGCCACATCGATCACCACCGCCGCGCCGCGCTTGCCGGCCATCGAGCGCGTGACAGCGTGCTGAAGCGCAGAGCCGGCGGTGGAGTGCCCACCTGTCTGAGTCTGTGCTGAGTCCCACATTGTCAGACTAGCAGACAGGCATATCACGGACACCACGGTCCACGGCCGGAAAAGAACAACCCGCCTCATCTCTCGATTGTATGTTTGGAACCTGTCGGCCGCGACGCGACTTCTCGTCCCGAACCCGCCTATTAACAACTCCGGTTATCCATGGCCGCACTTGGTTCCGGCTTTTATCCGACTACCAGCACCATCTTCCCCAGCGCGCCCGAGTGTTTCATGATTTCCTCCTGCGCCCGCGCCGCCTCCGCTAGCGGAATCTTCTGTCCAACTAGGGGATGCAGCGTCCCGTTCTCCATCCCCGCTCCCAGAGCCGCTCGCATCTCGCGCGCCTCCTGCTCGCTGGTCGCGAACAGCGTCATCCCCCGAATGTCGGCCTCGCGTGACATCGCATCGCGCGGGTTAATCTCGATCGTGCCGCGGTTGCCGATCACAACCACTCGTCCCTTTTTCGCCAGCAGACTAAGGTCGTTCGCCAGGTTTTTGTTGGCTACCATCTCCAGAATCAGGTCGTACCCGCGCCCACCGGTCAGCTTCATCAGTTCATCGAGATAACCGGCTGCCGCGTGGTTCACTGCTTGGTGTGCGCCTTGCTCCTTCACCAGCTTCAGTCCGGCGTCAGTCCCTGCCGTACCGATGACGACCGCTCCAGCAGCTCGAGCCAATTGCACCGCCGCTGTGCCTACGCCTCCGCTCGCACCGTGGATCAACACCGTCTCACTGGGCTTTAATCCGCCACGCTGAAACGCTCCTCGATACGCCGTGCCATACGCTACGCCCATCGCCGCCCCCTGGTCGAAGCTCACGTTCGCCGGCAGCGGATGCACCTGTACCTCCGTGCACAGCGTCTGCTCCGCGTACGTCCCGCTTAGCGAACCCGATGTATACACGCGGTCACCGACTTTCACGCTGGTCACGCCTTCGCCCACTGCCGCCACCACTCCAGCGGCGTCAGCTCCGGGCGTGTAAGGCAGGTTGGGCCTGATCGCGTAAGTACCAGTGCGTATGTAGGCCTCTACCGGGTTGACACCAACCGCATGCACTCGCACCACCACCTGCCCCGGGCCGGGTTTCAGGTCGGCCACGTCTTCCAGCTTCAGCACTTCCGGTCCGCCAAATTCGTGCACTCGAATCGCTTTCATCGTCGCCTCCACCTCTCACCAAGCACTGGTATAACGCTCCATACTAAAATACTTTTCGCATTTATCTTGTAGCTGCGCGTTTTGCCGTGGAAGCAGTTCCCTCTCTGGCCGGCCACCGCGCTCGTGCCGCCAAAGCTCAGGATCGCTGTCCATGAAGAATACAGCCGTATTGCTATTGAGTAGTCCCATCGCCCTGGCGCGCAAAGGCGCACTGGCTGCCATCGCGCAATTTCTGGTTGCCCACAATGGAAGCGTGCTCCACGCCGACGATCACATAGACGGCGGCCGTGAGCTTTTCCTCTCGCGTCTGGAATGGGACTTAGAGGGATTCGATATTCCAGTCTCGGCCTTCGACCAGCATTTTAGGCCCGTGGCCGACGCGTTCCAGATCAAGTACCACCTCGCGCTCACCGACTACCGTCCGAAGGTCGCCATTCTCGTTTCAGCCTACGATCATTGCCTGGCTGACCTGCTCTACCGTCATAGCACCGGAGAGTTGGCTTGCGATATCGTGACCATCATCAGCAGCCATCCCGCGGCACAGCGCCTCGCCGAGTTTCATAGCATCCCGTTTCATCTGCTCGCGGATCCGCAGAACAAAACCGCGTCCGAGCAGGAAATGTTCGACCTCCTCGGGCTCGATCTCGACCTCATCATCCTCGCCCGCTACATGCAGATTCTCAGCCCTGAATTCGTTGGACATTACTTGCTGCGATTGGTCAACATTCATCATTCGTTCTTGCCAGCCTTCGTGGGCGCGAAGCCGTATCACCGGGCCTTTGATCGAGGAGTCAAACTAATCGGCGCCACCAGTCATTACGTCACTGCCGGTCTGGATGAGGGGCCAATCATTGAGCAGGACATCGTGCGTGTTTCCCATCGCGACAGCGTGGAGGACATGATGCGCAAGGGCCGCGACCTGGAGAAGGTCGTGCTCTCGCGCGCGGTGCGCTGGCACCTGGAAAACCGCGTGCTGGTTTATCAAAACAAAACGGTGGTGTTCGTGTAGAAATCGTGCGAGGTGAGGTGGCCCACCTTGTCGCCGTCGTTGGCGACAGGGTGGGACCATGAGGTAGCTTTATTTCGCTGCTGCGGCCATCTTCTCACGCATCTTTGCCATCTCCTCGCGATTTGGCCCGTAAGGCGCTGGAGCACAGCCTCCAGCCAGCCGGCACATCAGTGAAAGCTGTCCGCGATGATGGATCTCGTGATGCAGCAGCATCGTCCATAGAACCTGCCGGATGGTCACCGGTGTGCCCGTGAAGAACATGATCTCCCGGTCGAGATCGGCCGGAGTCAGTTTCCGCACCCGTTGCACCGCTTCCGCATGGACACGTTCAAAACCCGGCGCCAGTTCCGCGATTGTTTTCGGACGCTCGATGCCGGGTGGCTTCATGCCCATCCCAAAAGCACCTTGCTCGATGCCGTACGTCATGTAGGCCTCGGCTTCTGGGAGGTGCCACGCTAACTCGCCCAGCGACCGTCCGCCCGCGTCGGGACGAAAGTCGTACTTGTCGACCGGCAGCGACTGCAACATCGCGACCGTCTTCTTGGTTTCTTCTTCCCACGTGTTGAGAAATGTTTCCAACTCTTTGGACATGAACCTCTCCTTTGGCCGGGTCGCACCCGGGTCGTTCGATGTGAAATTGCCTTCTATCGAAACCTTTAATCCAATTCTGCTTAAATCAAAGATGTCTGCGCTTGGCTTGGTCTCGGGTCTTGACGTTGTCCTTCCAAATCTGCCGTTGCTTCGTATTCTGCTCGATTCACGCGCAATCTTCGAACCCGCTACAATCTTTCATAGCGAGGATGGAATGTCCATAACCCAGGAAGATGTTTTTAGCGCGCTCAAAGAGTGCTATGACCCCGAGATCCCCGTCAACATCGTCGATCTCGGACTCATTTATGAAGTTCGTGTAAAACCCACTACCAGCGCCAACATCGAAGGCGACGATATCGAAGTTGAGATGACCCTCACCGCGCCGGGCTGCCCCTCGTCGGGTTACATCACCGACCAGGTGAAACAACGCCTGCTGCGCATTCCGGGAGTGACCGAGGCCAAGGTTGAAATCGTCTGGTATCCGCAATGGACCCCGGAGCGCCTCACTCCCGACGCCCGCAAGCAACTCGGCATCGACTAGAGGTGAAGGGAAACTGGTTACTGGTTAATCGCTCTTCTCACCACGTGTATTTCTGTTTCGGCTCCTGTTTCGCAGCCTCGCTCATGACCTTCTGTTTCCACTCTTTTCGTTCCGTCTTGTGCAGACTACCCACGTCCGCAGCTGCCAAAATCAGCGCCCGATACGAGCCTAGCCACGGCAGCTTCACCAGCGACTCGTCCGGAGCCTCCGCCTCCTTGATTAGCGCCATCTGTGTCTCCTTCCACTGGGACGAAGGTACGGTGCCCGAACGTAGATAATTCAACGCCTCCAGCCCTCCGCTTCCCAACTTCTCCAACTCCAGCACCCGGCCGCTGGCATTCAGCAGCACCGGCGCCTTCGCCGAAATCGCGCCGAAACCTGGCCCCATGTCGCGCCATTGTTGAAATGTACTCGCCAACTGCTCCGACCCCACGCCAAACTTCGGAGCATCGCTTAGCAACTCGTCCACCAAGGCCGCAAACTGCCGCCGGTACGGAGGATCGGGCACCACCGCATCCGTCAACTTCACCAGCGGAATGAGCTGCGTGCTCGGCGTACCATGATGGTTCATCTGTTCTCGAGTACCCACGCCTTCCGGTGACGAAATCTTGCCCAGCACGCCCACCGGCCCCAGCTCCTCGGTGCCCGAAATCTGACGCAGCATTTTGTTAGTGCTCGACAAATGTTGCAACCCGTCCTGCTCCAGCCACACGCTCACCACGTCCAGCCGCCGATACATGTCTGCCACGTTATTGACGTCGCGCGGCGACCAGAACCGCTCTGCCACTGCTGCCGTTCGCGGCCAGATGCGGCTGTCGATGTTCTCCGGTGACAGGAACTCGCTCCACGCGCATACCTCGCCTCCCACAATGTGGGAAGCCTGCTCCTTGGTCAGTTTGCTGTCTGCCGGCAACGGGTCTGATAGATAGTGATATTCCGCCGGGCCCATATGGTCGAGGTAGTACGTGGTTGACCAGATTGCTCCATACCCTTCGCGCGCAGCCTGGTCGAGCGACTTGTATCCCCGCCACGATTGAACGATCGCATCCTTCGGCAAATCCGGCGTCAGGATCTCGTCCCAGCCCACCATCTTCTTGCCGTACTTCTGTACGATTTTCAGGACGCGCTGATTGAAGTAGGTCTGCAGCTCCGCCGTCGTGCGGTGGCCATGCTCCTTCATGAACGCCTGGATCTGTGGGTTCTCTTTCCACTGCTTGCCGTTGTTCTCGTCGCCGCCAATGTGGAAGTACTCATCGGGAAACAACGCCGCCATCTCTCCGATGAAACCGTCGAGGAACTCATAAGTCTCCTCGCGCGTCGGGTCCATCGTCGGATCGAACACGCCCCACCGCATCTCCAGGTCATACGGCCCGGGAGCGCTCGCCAACTCCGGATACCCCACCATCCAAGAACTCGTGTGCCCTGGCATGTCGAACTCTGGGACCACGCGCACGCCGCGGTCGGCCGCGTACTCTACTACTTCGTGGACCTGCTCCTGCGTGTAATACAGACCGCCCGACCCCATGCCCTGCAGCTTCGGATACTTCTTGCTCTCGATACGGAATCCCTGGTCTTCGCTCAGGTGCCAGTGAAAGACGTTCATTTTTACTGCCGCCATGCCGTCGATATTGCGGAGGATGACATCGACCGGTTCGAAGTGACGGCCTACGTCGATCATCAGCCCGCGCCACGGAAAGCGCGGCTTGTCCTGAATGCTCGCCAGCGGAAGGTAATACCCATCCGCATCGCCGGCGACGAGTTGCGAAAACGTCTCCATGCCTCGCATTGCGCCCACGACTGTTTCGGCGGTGAGCGTGGCGTGTTCGCTATTGATCTCGATCGAATACGACTCGTCCTCGCCGAACTTCGGATACGTCGCGCCCGCCTCTTTGACTGCAACCGTCAGCGTCAGCGGAGTTCCAACCGGAGCAACCCCTAACGGCAACACCATTGCCGTACGTCGTCTTAGCCGATGCTGCATCCGCAGAATTGCGCCTTGCAGTCGCGCGTCGGTGTACCCGGTCGTTCCAACCGTGAACGAGACGTACAGCTTCAATTTTCCGGATGTTATTTTTACTGAAGACGGCAGTGGCATAACGTTGATCGACGAAGATCCACTACCACCCGACTGGGCCGCGGCAAAAACGAAACTCGGCAGCATCAACATCACAGCAATAGCTCGAATAATCATCATTAGGAATTTACACTGTCGAGGTTGAAATCTGGATGCCCGGAGGATCGGGCCTCTTCGCGTCTCCGTCGTTCTGCAACAAGCTCGGCATCTGAAGCAGCCGCTTCCGGTCAGCGATACCAAAGTCGCTTTCACCGTGAAGCTTTCTCGCAAATTGGTAAAGCAAATCCGGACTGGTGCCCAAGACGCCGGCTTGTCCTTGAGCGAGTTCGTGAGCCGGGCGTTAGTGGCGCTGCTAACGCGGAGACGAGGGCGTGGCTGAGCGGCGTCCCCTTCGCTGCAAGCTTCAGTTCGAATATCTATTTGATCGTTTGTTGCCGGATAAGCTGGAACTGGTTTATCAGTTGTTGGTCCCCGACCATGCCCGCCCAATTGGTTGTCCGGTCACTACTTTGCCTCAGGAGAATTTGCATGACGCAAGCCGCGGCCATCTACACCCGGGTGTCTTCCGATCGCCAGAAGGAGGAACACACGATTGCCAGCCAGACAGCAGCCCTCCTGGAGTACGCTCAGAAGCACAACTACGTCGTACCGCCGGAATGGGTATTTCAAGACGAAGGCTATAGCGGCGCCACGTTGATACGGCCCGCATTAGAGGCGTTGCGTGACTTGGCAGCGCAAGGCCAGATGGTGGCGGTTCTGGTGTATTCGCCGGACCGGCTAAGCCGTAAATATGCCTATCAGGTTTTGCTGGCAGAAGAGTTCGCCCGTTGCGGTGTGAAATTAGTTTTTCGCCAAGCCCCAGCCGGGACCACAGCCGAGGATCAACTGGTGGTGCAGTTTCAAGGGATGATAGCGGAATATGAGCGTGCCCAAATCGCCGAACGGAGTCGGCGCGGAAAACGGCACAAGGCGCAGCAAGGAGTGGTGAACGTGCTTTCCGGGGCCCCTTACGGCTACCACTACGTCAAGAAGAGCGACGCCTCGGCGGGTTATTACCAAGTGGTGGAAGCGGAAGCGCAGGTGGTGCGCTGGGTGTTTGAGATGTACACCCAACAACAGCTCAGCCTGAATGCCATGGCTCGACAACTGAATCAACGACAGATTCTCACCCGCAGCGGGAAGGTGGGCTGGCGGCGCCAAACGATATGGCATATGCTGCGCAATCCGGCTTACCGAGGAACGGCGTGTTATGGCAAAACGGGCCTACAACCGCGACCGCAGAGCACTCGGTTTCTGCGGCAGCGAAAGCGTTCGCCGCATCCCGACACGGTGAACCGTGAGCGTCCACGGAATGAGTGGATCGAGGTGAGCGTTCCTGCCCTGGTCGATGAATCGGTGTTTGCCTTGGCGCAAGAACAGCTGCAAAAGAACCAACACTTTTCTCCTCGACGAACCAAAAGGCCTTGCTTACTGCAGGGACTTTTGGTGTGCGAGCAGTGTGGCTATGCGATGTACGGGACTTCTGGGGGAAAACCCCAGCACCGCTTGTATTACTACCGATGCCAGGGTGCGGATGGATATCGCTGGCCACAGGGTACACGGCGCGAGAACCGTCCGGTGCGGCAAGATCATCTGGACCAGATCATCTGGGCGCAGATCATCGCCTTGCTGGAAAACGAGAAGCTGATTCAGTCCGAGATTGATCGCCGCAGAGAAACGGCCGGCAAAACGGATCCCTGCGAGCGACGTAAAGAGATTCTCCGTAGTGAGCAGGCACGTTTGCGCAACAAGATGGAACGCTTAATCACTGCCTATCAAGACGAGCTGCTCAGCCTGGAACAACTGCGCGAGAGAATGCCCAACCTCAAGCAGCAATCGCAAGCGGTGAACTCAGAATTACAATCGTTGGAGATGGAGAAGCTGGACCAAGCCAAGTATCTGAAGCTAGCCGAAAGCCTGGGTGGATTTCGCAACAAACTGCGCGCATGTGCGCAAACGCTGGATGTAAAAGAGCGCCAGCAGATCTTGCGCTTGCTGGTGAAAGAAATCCTGGTTGGCTTTGACACTCTTACCATCCGCCATTCGATTCCGATTCCTTCCGGCGACGGACCCCCACCCAACATTCCTGGTTCTACCCCAGGTTCTACCCCCTCCCCACACTCCGATTACCCTTTGCGTCCCAGGCGTAAATAAGCCGCATCACGATCACCATGTTCGTTTATGTTCGTATTGTAGATTGTTGTTGTTCGATTATGATATACTGTCGTCAGGAGTGAATCCATGTCCCAGCCGGGTGACACTCGCAATTTCCCCTTCCAGATGCTCAAGGAGATCTACGAGCAGCCCGAAGCCATCCGCGACACCATTGTGCAGCACATTGACCCGGTCACTCGGCGGATCCGTCCCGACCGCTTTCCCTGGACGGCCGCCGAAGTTGCCGCCCTTCGCCGTGTCACCATCATCGCCAGCGGCGCCAGCCGTCACGCCGGCCTTTGCGGCAAGCTCATGATCGAGGAACTCGCTGGCATTCCCGTCGAGGTCGAGCACGCCAGCGAATACGGCTATCGCACTCCCACCAACGGCAAGGGCTCGCTGGTCATCGCCATCACCCAATCCGGAGAAACTGCCGACACGACCGCCGCGCAGCGCATCGCCAAAGAAAATGGCATGAAGACGCTCTCGATTTCTAACGTCGTTGACTCCACTATCTCTCGTGAAGCCGACGCCAATTTCTTTACTCGCGCTGGCCGCGAGATTGCCATTCCCGCGACCAAGAGCTTTACCACGCAACTCACCGCCCTCTACATGCTGGCGCTCTTCCTGGCCGCTCAAAAAGAAACTCTTACCGCCGCCCAAGTGAGCGCTCGTGTGCAGGCGCTATCCACCTTGCCGGACCTCATTGAGGCTTCGCTCGACCGCTTCAACGTAGAGGCCGAGGTCATCTCCGCCGATTATTATGAGGACCAAATCTTCGTCTTCCTGGGACGCGGCGTCCACTACCCTATCGCCCTCGAAGGCGCGCTGAAGCTCAAGGAAATTTCGTACGTTCACGCTGAAGGCTATCCCACCGGCGAGTTCCGCCATGGTCCCACCGCGCTCATTACGGAGACGTTGCCGGTCGTCGCCATCGTTACCTACGATCGTCGCGATCCTGAGTCCGTCGTGCGCTATGAGAAGTCCATCTCGTTGATCGAAGAAATCCGCCACATCTCCACACGTCAGATCCTGCTCGCCTCTGAAGGCGATGAAACAGTACGCGCCATGGGCGTCGCAACGTTTTCGCTGCCGCACCTTGAAGAACTGCTCCTGCCTATCATGGAAGTCGTGCCGCTACAGTTTCTGGCCTACCACATCGCGGTACGCAATGGCCTCGACGTCGACCGTCCCCGCAATCTCGTCAAATCCGTGACGGCGGACTGAAACGATTTGATGGATGGCGGGTGTCGTCGGCGCGATCCGCGGCCAATCCTAAACTAATTTCGTGGTTGCTCTTGCTTTTTTGTTCGAATATGCTCGTATGCGACCATGGCGAACAAACGCACGTCGGTCCTCAACGAAGAACGTCGCCGTTCCATCGTCGATTTTGTCAATCAAAACGGGCGCGCCTTAGTGCGCGACCTGGCGCGCAAGTATTCCAGTTCCGAGATCACCATCCGCCGCGATCTGGAGATGCTGCACAACCGCGGGCTGATCTATCGCACCCACGGAGGCGCGCTTCCCATCCGTGCCGGCTCTGAGTCTGACCGCAACCTTACCGAGCGCGAAATGCAGCACCCGCGCGAGAAGCAGCGCATCGCTGCGGCCGCCGCCAAAATGGTGAAAGAAGGCCAGGCCGTCGTTCTCGACTCCGGCAGCACGACCACCGCGGTCGCCCGTGCCTTGCGCGAATTTCAGCACCTCACCATCATCACCAACGCCATCAACATTGCCAGCGAACTCTCGGGCACCACCCTGGATGTGATCCTCACGGGAGGAATGTTGCGTGCCAATTCCTACTCGCTCGTCGGTCCTATTGCCGAAGAAAGCCTGCACCGCCTCAAGGCTGACATACTCTTCCTCGGCGTTGACGGCTTCGACACCCAGACCGGCGTCTCCACGCCCAACCTGCTCGAAGCGCAGCTCAACCGACTGATGGCACAAATCTCGGCCCGCGTTATCGCGGTTTGCGACTCCAGCAAATTCGGACGCTCGAGTCTTTCGTCCATCGTGCCGCTGGCCAACATCCACGGCGTCATCACTGATAAACAAATTCCCCGCCAGCACCTGCGGGCCTTGAAGAAAGCTGGAATCGAAACGATACTAGTGTGAATTGCAACCCCGGGGCGAACAGATCTCTGCTTACCCGCAACTCAATTTCCCAACATTTGTCGATCAGAGGTCACTCATGGCAGAACCAAGCTACGAAGAGCTTAAAGCACAACTGGCAGCACTACAGGAAAAGACCAAGGCGCGCGGCCCTCGCGCCATCGATTTCAAGGTCAGCGAAAAGGGCGGCGTCAGCGTTTACGGACTCGGCCGTTTTCCCGTGACTCTTTACTACGAGCAGTGGATTCGCCTGCTGGATCAGGCCACGCAGTTGCGCGAATTCCTGGAAGAAAACAAACCCAGCCTCAAACTGAAGCAGCCCGAAGCGTAAACCCCGGGCTGCATCAGTCAGACTTTCCGAATCCTGAGCGAAGCGTCTGCAGTGCCGGAGTCGAAGGATCTCTATGCCTGCGACATATCCGACGGAGGGCACGGATTGCATCAAACTCTCCGTGCCTACTTGTCTTTATGACTCAATTCTTATCCGTGTCATCCGTGTGAATCCGTGGTTGCCTTTGCCCTTCGTCACTCGGCCTTGAACAGCTGCAAGTTCTCCGCCTTCCACTGCATCGCTGCATGAATCCGGTGATACCCGCTCGGATGATCGAAGAATATCCATTCTTCCACCGGTCCCGGCTTCATCTTGCGATATTCGCCCAAGTGAATCGCAGCCTGCGCGAATCCATCCGGCTGGCGGCTGGCGTTGAGTCCAAACATGTCGGCCTCGGCTTCCTCGGTGCGGGTTTGGGTGTTCATCACCGGCGTCAGTACAAAAAAGAAGATCGACGCCAGCAACACCACCAGCGGCAGCACAGCCGGATCGCTGACCCCGCGGATCCCCCACTTCGTCCCCCAGCGCTTCAGGCACCAGTCCAGCGACCAACGCAGATAAGCAAACGCGAGCACTGCAATGATCGTCAGGAACACGATGTCCTTGTAAATGTGATGGAGCACATAGTGGCCCATCTCGTGCCCCATCACCGACTCAATCTCTTCCAGTGAACCGCGGCGCAGCAGGTTGTCATTGAGCGTAATGCGCATGGTCGAGCCAAACCCGCTGACATTCGCGCTCATGCGCGTGGTCTGCTTGGAAGCGTCCATCGTCCACACATCGTGCGCCGGAATCCCATTGGCCCGTGCCATCGCCAGGATCGGCGTCGTCACTCTGGGATCGTCCAATCGTGTGACCTTATTAAACGTAGGCACGATGAACACCGGCACGATCATGATCGCGAACACCACGAGGATGATGCTAACCACCGCGCCCCAGATCCACCACGTACGCGGCAGTCTCCGTACCACCCCAAACAGCGCCACCATTGCCAAGCCGCCCAATAGCACTCCGAGCCCAAGTCCCTTCACTTGGTCCCACATCCACGGCCCAAACGTCTGCGTCGCCAGCCCGTATTTCCATTCGCGGAAGTAACCTTCATACACCGCCATGGGGAACCCCAGCACTGTGGTCAGCACCAGGTACTCCACCCAGTAAATAAATGTCTGCAGCCACTTCCAACGCGTAATACGTTCCGCAACGTTGCGCATCCATGCCGACCATCCCGAGTTCAGCAGGATCAGCGAGATGATAGCGCCCACTAGGAAATCCCACAGGATCAGCCAATATCCGCCCTCGAAATAGGCATCCGAGTGCGCCTTGGCGCTAGCCGGCATTAGGTCCATGTAAGCATCCGTTGCCGCGTCCACATCAAAGTGGTCCGAGGGCTGTGCCGCTGCCGGGACCTTGGTTATATCCGGCTGTGCCTCGGGTGGGGCTTGCGCCACCGCGGCTGCAGCCAAAAACACAACTGCGAGTAGTACGGTGCCCACCATCGCGCGTGCGCGCAAACTCATTGCTTCACCTCAAAATTGATTCGTTTGTGTTAGGAAGTACGATTGCCCGGTTACAGCGCCCTGTTATACACGTGTCTTAGTACGAATCAAACGTGCAGAAGGTTCCGAAATCGTAGCTTCCACGCTGATTTCCTAATCGCGTGATCTGCCGAGATCGATGTGCTGATCCGCGATTCTGCGGCAGCCTTTGTCTTTCTCGGCGGGAATCCGGCAATTTGGGTGTATGCTCCCCCTGCAATTATTCCGTCTCGAGTAGCTGCGCACCTTCCGTCTGGAGGACATCTTGTCATGAGCGACAACACGCCCCAGCGCATCGGCGACTACGAAATCATCCGTGAACTCGGACACGGAGGCATGGGCAGGGTTTACCTGGTTCGCAACGTGCTCTCCGACCGCACCGAAGCCATGAAAGTCCTGCTTCCCGACTTGGCGGCCCGCAACGAATTTGTCGCGCGATTCATGCGCGAGATCAAAACTCTCGCCAGCCTCGACCACCCTAACATCGCCGTCCTGCGCACCGCGTTCACCGCGGGTGACCAATTCGTCATGATCATGGAATACGTCGAGGGCACAACTCTCGCCGATCGCCTGCAACTCGGACCATTCCAGACTTCCGAAGCTCTAAACTACACCAGCCAAGTACTGTCGGCCCTCAGCTATGCGCACAGCAAACATGTCATCCATCGCGACATCAAACCCGGAAACATGATGCTCACGCCCAAGGGCGTCGTAAAGCTCATGGACTTCGGTCTGGCGCGCTCCGCCGATGAGATCGGTCTCACCATGACTGGCATGACGCTCGGCTCCCTCGACTACGCCTCCCCTGAACAGATTCAGTCACAACCGACTGACGAACGCTCCGACCTCTACTCCGTCGGCGTGTCGCTGTATCAGATGGTCACCGGTAAGCGAATGTTCAGCGTGACCAGCAACTTCGAGATCATGCAGGCGCAGGTCAAGGAAATTCCGCGTCAGCCGATCGAGGTTGTACCCACGGTGCCTAAGGCCCTCAACGACGCGATTATGATGGCCGTCGCGAAAGATCCGGCCCAGCGCTTTCAGTCTGCCGACGCCTTTCGGAACGCGTTGTCACAGGTTGCGACCGGCGTCTCCCCCTCGCCTCTGCGCCCTGCAGACACCTCGGTTGCACTGCCAGTTCAACCCGTTTTCGACCCAGGCTTCACCGTTTCTCATTCCACCCAGCCAGCATCGCGGGTTAATCGTAGCCTCTTGTTGATCGTCGGAATCGTCCTCGTGGCAGCACTGTTGGCTGGGGATGCAGTTTACAAGTCTCACCTGCAGCGCCAATCCGCCGAATCTGTCGCCCCGCCTGCCCCACCGTCAACCTCGCAAGCGATCGCAACTACTTCGGCCGACAATACGACCACTCAAAGCCAGACGCCGCCACCGACTCCTGCCGCACAACTCGCGGAAGCCGCGCCAGCCGCATCCCAGCAGCCCGCCGTCATGGCACGAAAGCCTCGAACCCAGCCGGTGGCTCCAGACTACGGAAACAGTTCTTCGACCGACGGCTCGCAGGCTCAGCAGGCCGCTCTCGAACAGAAGAAGCTGCTCGATGCCATGGAAACGGAAGTTGACCAACTCGACGGCCGCGCAGCATCGGTGGAGAGCAGCCTCGACGCACTGGAGCAGCAAATGCACCAGAGCGGGCTCGGCCTTCGGGGAGACATGGTCGCGGCCCGCAGCAATATGCGGACTGATATTGCCAAGGCCAAGCAGGCGCTGAACTCCGCCGACACGGAACGGGCCCGCCATTACCTCGATCTCGCCCACCGCGATGTCGAGAAGCTGGAAACGCTGCTTGGCCGTCGCTAACAACCGTTGCGCTTCTGCTAACTAGCCTTCATTCGGCATAACGATCCACAGAATCAGGTACAGCAATCCGCCGGTTCCACCAAACAGGAGCAGCAGCAGCCATACGACGCGCAGGGCCGTCACGTTCCATCCGTAGTATTGCGCCAGACCCGCACACACGCCTGCTATGCGACGCCCCGCCCGAGGACGCACCAGCCTCCGCTCCACCATCACGCCACCCGCCAGCGACGTGCCACAATAAGCGCACAGCCGTGCGTCATCCGGATTCGCCTTACCGCAGTTGTTGCAATACATTTCTTTCCTCTCCTTGCGCTGCCTTTCTAGCCACTAGCCACCAACCACTGACCACTCCTACGGCGCCATGCCTTCTGTCATCCACTGCCGGAAGCGGTCGATCTGCGCTGGCGGCCACGGATCGTCGCACGGCATCGATCCGTCTTCCAGCCGCGCCAGAATGTTGTCCGCCTGCGCCTTCACATCGTCATACAGCGACAGATCCATGCCGAACGGCTTCATCGCCTCGACATCTGGATCGTCCCGAAACAGCGGCCGGATGTCTTTCGCAAAGCTGAGGGCCAAGGTTCACCTCCGTGTTCAGTGCTCCATCCTACCGCACTGCCAAAATCCGTGGTCGCTTCCGATTTGGTTTCGTGGCTGCACTCGCCCTGTGTACAATTTCGGCGCACCCATATCTCCATTCGTAAGGACCAGGTCATGCGCGCTGTAGTGATCGCTCTCTTGCTGCTCTCCATTTCCGCCGTCAGTTTTGGCCAGCAGACAAGCGGCAGCCAGACCACAATTTCCGGCTGCCTAATGAGCGTGAACGGTTCGTTCACGCTGCTCACGCCCAGGGGCGAGCGATTCATCCTCAAGGGCGATCACGATGCGCTGTTCCGCTACAACGGGAAGCAGGTGAAGGTAACCGGAATGCCCAGATCTACGAAGAGTGGCTCGAACGCGCCCAAGCCCGGCGAATTCCGGGTATCTGATGTGAAGAAGATTGCTGATGTTTGTCAGTGAGTAACTTCTTCCGCTCACACCCAAATCGATCTCAAGTCAGCACGCGGGAGTTTCGCGACGGAGCCGGTGTATGATGCATCCGCTTGGCCGTTGTCAGGAAGCTCAGCTCAAGCAGCAACCTTGCGCAAGGAGGGTGAGATGGCTTTTCAGGGATACATGACCATCACAGGCAAAAAACAGGGACAATTCAAGGGCGACAGCACGAACGCCAGAAGGAAAGGCTGGATCGAGATTCTCGCCTTCTCTTATGACGTCAAATCTCCCTATGATCCGCAAAGCGGTCAAGCATCCGGCAAGCGCCAGCACAATCCGGTTGTCATCCGCAAAGAGTGGGGTGCTGCGACTCCGCAGATATTCCAGGCGTTGGTGACCAACGAAGTTCTGGAGTCGGTGTCCTTCGAGTTCGAAAAGGTTGGTCCGGACGGCAAGGAATACGTGTATCAGACCATCAAGTTGACCAACGCGACGGTTGCTGAGGATGAGCTCTATACCCCGATTTGCGAGTGCCGGTCGAGTCCGCAGACCGAGTCCGACTCCTACGAACTGGAAAAAGTTGCCTTCACTTTTCAGAAGATCGAGATCGCCAACAACGTCGGCCAAACAGCCAGCACCGACGATTGGGAAGTATAGCTGACCGTTGAAGTGCTCAGGAACCCTACGTTCGCCGCCGTATTCGCTCGTTTAAATTACGTTATACGTGACTATAACACTAATTAGCTACTCTATGTTTTTTATAATCAGTTAGTTATGACCGACCATGTAACTCTTAAACTTGTTATACATGTGTACGTTGCTATATCACTACCGCATTTGTAGTTTGGGAATATAGCGGGGACAGTTGCTCGTTCCCAAAGGTCCAGTTGTCAAAGAGCAATGCATTCCGCGCCGGAGCAGCGAAAAGGGACACCAATCCCTCTGCCTCACGTAGATGGTTTACAGTGCGGGAGCAGGATGGAAAAGGACTTGGGACACAGAGCTGTGTGATAGGGAGGGATGGTTTCTCGGCCGATCCTCTCGCGAAAGCGGGACTGTTTTACTAAGAACAACGGTCTGCTCGTGGAAGAGTTGGCATCAGCCTCACATTTGCCAAAGGCAGGCACATGTAGGCCACAGGATATGTGGGCTAGCGGCCCAGGTTAGCGCCAAGAATAACGGCGCGAACCTGGAACCAGGTTATTTTCCGCCCACCATGTCCATCAATTCTGTCTGAGCCTGGAACCAGTCCGCGTCAGCGTGTTTGGTAGTTCTGTCGCTGGACTCATAGATCTGGTAAGCGCGGACTCTGATCTCTTCATCCGAGAACGTGCCCGATGGGGCTTGCTTCGAAGGCTCTGCCCGTTTGGGAGTGGCAGCTTTCGGACTAACTTGGACTTTGGGATTGGACACTTCAACTCCTGCGTTGCACAACTAAGAGGGAGGAACTCCAGAACAGCTGACCTAGTTCAGGGGTCTGAATGAGGAGTCGGGAAACTCTCTCAACTTCAATCATACGCCAATCGGGGGCCACCGTCCGAACTGTCAGCCACAACGAAAAAATGCCACTCAAGCATTGAGCTTGAGTGGTGCGCCTGGGAGCGAAATTGCACTACTCTCCGAGGAACAAATAAGACCAATTCTCCGCGATTAGTTTTGCGGGGGCGGGGTGGTGGTCGTCGTAGTCGTAGTTTCTTTCTTCACTTCCGGCGCCGGCGTGCTAGTCGTGGTCGTGGTGTCAGTCTGCTTCATCGGTTCGGCCGCCGGAGTGGTTGTGGTGGTGGTCGAGTCGGTCTGCTTCACCTTGTTGTGTTTGTACTTCGTATTGGTGCTAGTCGTCTTCGTGGTCTCGGCGGGCATGGGTGCCGCGTCCTGTGAAGTCGTGGTGGTGGTGCTCTGGGTCGCGGGCGGAGCTTGGGTCGTCGTCGAGGTCGTAGATTCCGTGGTGCTCTGTGCCATCATCGGCAATGACAGGGCAAACACAACGAGCGACCCCAAAATGACAGCAAGTAGGTTCTTAGATTTCATTCGTTTCTCCTTAAAGTTCTTTGGCCAGGCTCAAGGGTAGGCCTCCGCCTGCCGCTGTGTCTGAGCACTATAGCTCGCTGCGTGGAGAGAGTCACAGGGTCGTTTTGGCGTAGCAAGTGCTCTCGAGTGAGCAGGAAGTCAGGTTGTTTTCCGATATTTACCGGAGTAGAGACGCATGTCGGCCACGCGCCAGTCGAAACATATCTTGAAACGTCCCAAACTATGACCGCGCTATGGTTCTTGCTCGATTTGACAATCCTCAAACTATCCGCTAGGGTTGTAAGTGAGGTAGTGTAGACCTTCCCCTCATTCAGGTTCCCTGAATATAAGTCAGCCCATCTGAAGCTTTCTCCAGCTTATATGCGACGCGAAACAACCTTTAGGAGGTTGAATATGTACGCACGCAATGTCTCTTTTCGCCTGAAATCTAACATGCTGTCTGATTACACCCGCACATTCGAGAACCAGATCCTTCCTTTGCTGCGCAAGCAGAAGGGCTTCAAGGAAGAAATCAGTCTATGCACCATGGGCACGCAGGATGCGGTTTCAATCAGTCTGTGGGAGAACAAGAACAACGCAGATGATTACAACACCAACACGTACCCCGAAGTGTTGAAGACCCTGGCGAAGGTAATCGATGGAACGCCGCGGGTTCATAACTATGAGACGGTCGTCTCGACCTTTCATAATGTCGCGGTAACCGTGTAGTTTCGGCCATCATGCCGAACGGGAAGGCAGCCTATGCTGCCTTCCCGGGTTACAGGCGTGTCTTAGATTCAACCTCCAGTTGGAAGCTCACTAGCTCATCCGACCACACTAGGAGTAGCGTGACCGATCTCTGTAAAGCAATCGATTGCGCAGAGGACAATAACCATGCATCTCATAGCTAATACAGAAACTATCGATCGTTTGGTCGAGCAGGGCATCGACTTCGTGAAAGCTTTTCATACCGAATACGAGAAAAATCCGACAGGACCCGAGGCGCAATTCCTGCGCGGCGAATTCTCAGGCTGGCGCAGTACTTTACATACTGAGTATCACGACCGCGCGGAAGAAATCGTTGCCCGCGTTCTCGCGGAATCGTGCTTGCCCCTCCCGACGTGCGAGATCGGTTAAGTTGTTCATTCGACCCAACGAGATTTGTGAACAGATGCGAGCCATTGAAGAGGAACTGTTTGTCCTGTCCGAAATTAACAGAGAGCTAGACGTCGAGAACCGGCGCCGGATCGGCTTCCTGCGGGGCGAACGCACCCGCTTGGCCAACCAGTTGTTACTCCGTCCGAGCCTCCGTAGGCGTTTCGAAAGAGCTGGCTGAAACCCGCCGAGCCCGACGCCCCATTCAAGTCGAGGCGTTTCATAGTCCACGCGACCCTCAATGAATCGTCCAATGTGAGCGGTTAGTCAAACCGCGCGCCAGTCGCAAAAGGCCGCGTTCTAGGTACCCCCTCCCCACCCTCATCCTGAAACCAAGGGCTTCACAGAGCGATTCGCATTCAAGTTACCGCAAACAGAGGTACTTATACCTAAGGTGCTGATTGGAAATGACTTATGTCGCCGAAGTTGTTGCAGGGCACCGACCTCGTGATTTTACTTTCTCGCTAATCAAGGATCGACGATGCACTGTGTGATAGGAAGCGATGGTTGTTCGTCCCATCGCCACCCTCGAAGAACGATATTGGTCAACTTGGGAAGCTCGGGTGTATAAAGGTTGACCATTCAGGGGGGCGAAACTCTAATGCCGGTTTGAAGGAGATGAAAATGGATACCGACAACTCGAACAATCAATTCTCGCGTCGCGGATTCCTGGGAGTTAGCTCGGCGGCCCTGGCTGCAGCCGTCACCACTTTCTCTGCCTCCAGCGCGGTCGCACAAGACCAGAAGAGTTACCAAAACACTCCAGGCAGGAGCGACCCCGGGCCTGCCAATCCTCCTCTCGATAGCGAAAATCCGGATTCCATCTGGCCACCTTCGACCGATTCCAAGAGTCTCGTCGCAAATTTCAAATACCCCTTTTCTTTCGCCAACAAGCGCGTCTACGAAGGCGGATGGTCCCGCGAAGTCACGGTTCGCGAGTTGCCGGTCTCGACAACTTTGGCCGGCGTCAATATGCGCCTTAACGCGGGTGGGGTTCGCGAACTCCACTGGCACACCGCCGCCGAATGGGCCATTATGCTAACCGGTTCAGCGCGCATCACGGCGCTTGACAACGACGGCCGCAGCTTCGTCGCCGACACCAACAAATACGATCTGTGGTTTTTCCCCAGCGGCATTCCCCACTCGATCCAGGGCCTCGGGCCCGACGGCTGCGAATTCATGCTGGTTTTCGACGATGGAAATTTCTCGGAGTCCGAAACTGTCCTGCTTAGTGACGCCATGGCACACATCCCGCGTGAAGTCCTGACCAAGAACTTCGGCCTTCCCGAGCAGGCCTTCCAGGCTGTTCCCCGTACAGAACTCTTCATCTTCCCGGTGGCCGTCCCAGGACCGCTGGCGAATGACCAGCACGCTGCCGCGGGCTCGCTCCCGCAATCGCCGATCAATTTTGCCTTCCGCACGATGGAAATGCCTGCGACCAAGAGCACCAAAGGCGGAAATGTGCGCATCGTCGATTCGAGCAGTTTCAAAATCACCACAACCTCGATGGCGTTGGTCACTCTCCATCCCGGCGGCCTGCGCGAACTGCACTGGCACCAGAATGCCGATGAGTGGCAGTACTTCATTTCCGGCAAAGGAAGGATGACCGTCATCTCCACCGGCAATAAAGCCCGCACCATGGACTTTCAAGCGGGCGACGTCGGCTACGTGGAAAAGACCCTGCTGCACTACATCGAGAATACCGGCGATTCGGATATGGTCTTCCTGGAAATGTTCAAGAGTCCCGTGTACCAGGATCTGTCTTTCACTGAATGGCTCACGCATACCCCGCCCGACCTGGTGATGGCGCACTTGAAAATTGATCGCGCCGCCTATGACGCCATTCCGCGAAGCAAAGCAGTGATTCTTCCGGAATAGGGCGCCTTCCGGCCACGGGATATGCGGGCTACAGCCGAGAGAATATGATAGAATATGTTGTATTATGGCAGATCCGAAGACCATTACATTCCGCATGGATGCCCGCAAGGTGAATCAACTGGACGCCTACGCCAAGCAGGATGATCGCGACCGTAGCTACCTGCTGAACGAGGCAGTGGACCGCTATCTGGAAGTACGCCAGCTTCAAGTTGCGCGTATCCAGGAAGGGATGCGGCAGGCGGGCGCGGGTGAACTCATCGAGCACTCCGAGGTAATTGGCCGGCTGCGCAAGCGGCACGCTGCGCGATGAAACTTCGCTGGACGCCGCGGGCGGTCGCCGACCTGGAAGAAATCAGCGACTACCTGATGGTGGCCGCACCACAGGCGTGGGATCACCTGCTGGGACGTCTGGAACGGCTCACCGACGCGCTGCTGGATTTTCCCCTGATGGGCAAGGCGGGCCTGGTGAAGGGCACACGCGAGTTTGTGTTGGCGGGCACTCCGTACATCCTGGTGTTCCAGTTAAAGGACGACGCCATGGTTATCGTGTCGGTGCGGGATGGACGGATGCGGATGCCGCTTCCAGCTTTTGTTGAGATTTGAGTGCGGGCCGGCCCACCCCCCAGCCAATTTCTAAAAAACGAATCATGCGCTCTTGTGTTTTCAATGGGTTAGTGGAAAATCGTGCGCAACACATTGATAATATGACAGTTATACGTATCCATTAGTGGCCGTGGGACTTAGATGCATAAATCCGGCGTTTTGGCGGGGTTTTCTTGTCATACTTGTCATAGAAGCCATACTGACAAATTGGACTTGTGGAGGGCTGGAGTTGGCGCCGGCTGCGGCCGCCATTCTCGCTCTGGGACTTGTCAACGAGCAGATTCTGCCGCACGTTGGGTGCGGCAAGGTAGCAGGGACACCAATCCCCTTGCCTCACGTATATGGTTTACAGAGCCGAGAGGGGGATGGAAAAGGACTTGGGACACAGAGCTGTGTGATAGGGAGGGATGGTTTCTCGGCCGATCCTCTCGCGAAGAAACGGTCAACGCACCGACAAGGTTCACCATGATGGCATGTCCATCACGTGGACTTCTCGTTCTCGCCTTAGCGCCGTCCACTCGGACTCGATTTCGACCCGACCGATTTCACCCATCGCATAATGGCGGAAGCTGCTCCATGGCCAATCTTCCGGCCTCAACACAAGTCCACGAGCGACCGGATTGCGGTGGATGTATTTCAGTTTCTCGGTATGCTTGCGCCGGGTGCGCACGTTGAAGTCGTAGAAGCGTCGTTGCCAGAACTGCCAGGTTCCCGTGAAAGTCATGGTCTTCAAAATCAGTGGGTGCCCCATCCTTTTCCCTCCTTTGGAAAAGGGTGGGGTCTAAAATCCTTCGGGCCTGATGAGACACTCGTTGTTTCAAGACTTGGAGAACCTTTCCGACATCTCCGCCCCCGGCGCGATCGGAGATGGATGGTTCGTAGGCTCGGGTCTAATCGGCATCTTGTACAACGGCGAAGGATACGGAACTGCCCATACGGGGAACCAGTTTGGCGATTTAGATGCCGGCTTCGCCGTCAATAATCTGTATCAGAGCCTCACAACGACGCCCGGAGGCACCTACACGATTTCCTTCTGGTTTTCCGACGACGTTGGGGGGAATGCGCTGACTGTGAATTTTGGTTCGACCACTCTATTCAGCGGCACCACGACGGCTCTTGGATCAGGAAACTATGAGTTGCTGACTTATACCGCGATTGCCACAGGTCCAACGACGGATTTGTCGTTCACTTCGCAGTACCTGTTTAACGGCGGAGGCGTTGGTGCGGTCATCGATGACGTCAGCGTAGTTAGCGCGACGCCTGAGCCCTCCAGCCTCGTGTTCCTGGGATCAGGTGTATTAGGATTGGCTGGAGTACTGCGCCGGAGACTGATCTGGTAACCCGCCGTTTTGATAGGGCGGGGGCGCTCCATTCAAGGCCTTCTTCTGGCCTTGCGTGAGGATTTTCGTTCATACACCGAGACTCTCGCTGCTATAACCGAAAACCCCCACTCAAGCTTCGCTTGAACGGGCACCCGACTAGGATTTCTCGGTTTGGGACGGGTCGTTGACCGGGCCATCTGCGGATCAGTGTCGTTTACTTTCCAATTCTGCTGAATGCAAGATGTCTCTCACTTTTTGCGCGGGCACCACGGCTGAAATCCCGGAATTCCCGGTTGATACCGGGACCAGGTGGGTCGGGGTGGCGGCAACTTCAGCCAGTTGTACTGGCTCTATGTCGCCAAAAAAGCCTTTCATCACTCCAGCAATTTTAAGGGTCGGGGGCCCGAGCATTATCGAGCCTGCGTTACGGTTCATTCCCAGGTAGAAGAACACCGGCGAACCACTATTACCTCCAAATGCGAATGTCTCAACCAAGTACGCCTCGATGGCCGCGCCGCCGAAACTGACCTTCTCTTCGGGGAGCATAGCAACTTTCCCAAATCGCACAATTGGATAACTCTTCTTGTTCCCTAGATACGGAGTGAACATACCCGCAAAGAACACGTCCGTTCCAATTCCGATGTTCTCCTTCTTTATGTCGTCCTGAGTTGCCAGAAGTTCTTCGGGTAGCAGTCGGATGTCATATTGGTCAACGTCTGTGAGCTTGATAGGAATCACAACGGCGTCCACACTTTCGTCCGCGTGGACGAAAACAGTTTGTCCTGGACCGGAGGTTATGATGTCCAATTTTGCAATCTCGGAGTCCCCAGTCTTCTTATTTAGTCTTACGTAGAGGCGAGGGTAAACCGGACTATGGAAGTCATTTCGGTCAACGTGAAGCATGTGTTTGGCCGTGACCAAATACACAAAAATGCTCTTGTGGTCGGCGGTGCTCGGTATTTCGACCAAGAAACCGGTTCCGTGTGGCTCAAGATCGATTTGACTTGGAGTGGAAGCGGCGGTCTCCCTGTACACGAAGACCACCGTCTTCTTGACGTCGTCCGGGATAGTTTCTGCAAACGTTGCAAGCGATAACAATGCAAGCGTGAGAACAGTAATTAATCGTTGCATTTAGCACGTCCATTCGGCTGTGCCGACATCTTCCCGCGGGTGGCCAACCACCGGCAATTGTGGCCCTTTTTTGAGCTCAAAATCGACAGCCACTTATCACACTCGACCGTGACCTGCGTCCTAGCCAGTTCAAGCCTATGAGCCTAGGCTCTCTTCTGGAACGATGAGGGAGAGCTGCGTCCTCAGCGGCGCAGCCGGAGACTAACCCCCCATCGCCAGCTAGTGTGATGTCCCTACTAATTCTTTACAACGTCGTACTTTGTCGAGAATGACGTCAGCAGAGGCTCGCCAGGTGAATGCGTGGGGATTCTCGTTCCACTGGGCGAGCCATTGATAGATGGCCGCCTCTAATTCTTGGACACTGCGGAAGGTGCCACGGCGGATCATGCGCTCGGTGATGAGTCCAAACCAGCGCTCCACCTGATTGAGCCAGGAACTGCTGGTGGGAGTGAAGTGAAAGTGGAAGCGCTGGCGCTTCTTGGGCTTCAGCCAGGCCTGCACCTCGGCGCTCTTGTGGGTGCTGTAGTTGTCCAAAATGAGGTGAACCTCGACATCCGCAGGAACTTCCTTTTCCAGTTGCCGGAGGAAGCGGAGAAACTCCTTGCCGCGATGGCGCGGCAGGCAGTTGCCCATGACTTTTCCATTCAGGATGTTGAAGGCGGCAAATAGTGTGGTAGTGCCGTATCGCTTGTAGTCGTGAGTTTGCCGTTCTGGCAAGCCTGGGCGTAAGGGCAGGATGGGAGCGGTTCGATCCAAGGCTTGAATTTGACTCTTCTCATCGACACACAAGACCAAGGCTCGATCGGGCGGATTCAGATAGAGTCCGACCACGTCGCGCACCTTCTCCTCGAAGTGGGGATCGTTGGATAGCTTAAACTTCTCCACCCGGTGGGGTTGCACATCATGCCGTTGCCATACGCGATGCACCATGGCGCGCGAGACTCCCAATTGGCGGGCCAACAGACGCACGCTCCAGTGGGTGCCATCCGGCGGTCGAGTTTTCAGCGTGGTGTCCAGAATCTTCTGTTCCAACTCCGGGGTCAGGGTGGGCCGCGACCGCTTACGCTTCGCCGGCCGGCAGATCGACTCAACTCCGTGTTGGGCAAAGGCGGCCCGTGTGGCCAGGACGGTGGGCCGCGAGAGCTCGGTTTGCCGGGCAATGGAGTAGTTCGAGACGCCTTGGCTGGCCAGCAGGATCACCCGACACTTGCGAGCGATCTTTTGCGGGGTAGAACCGGCGCGCGCCAACGCCTCTAATTGCTGTTTCTGAGCTTCGTTCAGGGCCAAGGCAGCAGCTGTATCGAACATGCCCGATTGAAGCACGATCCCGCGATATTGTCAACTATTATATGAGACGGGACATTAGGTGGTTCGACCTGTGATGGGTCACGCTCGTTCTCGGTTTTCTGCCCGTCTCCCCGCCAACACCCCCATCCGCTCCCGAAAAATCCGATCTAAGTTCTTATTCAAGAGGACTTTGCCTCTAAGTCCTGTGGGCTCACGCTTTTGCGCGCGTTTCCGCCTATCTTCATCAAAACACGGATTTTGCGGCATGGGGGAGGGGGGTACCCCATAAGCGCTAAGATAAGGATTGACGCGTTTTCCAGTTGAGGGTTTAATCTCGGGCATGTCGGCGATGGAAGACTGGCAGTTCTTGCTGGACTTATTTCCCCCTGAGTGGGAGCAGTTGGGCCGGAGTACGGGTGCGGTCACGCGATTGCGTGGCTTTCCATCCTTGGAAGCTTTGTTTCGCACGCTGCTGTTGCATGTAGGCTGCGGGTGGTCGCTGCGCGAGACTGCGGTCCACGCTAAGTTGGCCGGGATTGCCGATGTTTCCGATGTTACCTTGCTCAATCGGCTGCGGGATTCGGAAGACTGGCTGCGGCAGTTGTGCCAGCAGTTGTGGAAGGACAACGGAGTGGATTTGCAGCCCGCGTTGCAGGGCCGAAGCGGTGCGACTGCTGGACGCGACCGTAGTGCGCGAGCCGGGTAAGACCGGGGGCCAGTGGCGGATTCATTACAGCCTTCGCTTCCCCACGCTGGAGTGCGATTATTTCGATCTCACCGCTGACCCGAGGGGAGGACACGGCGGAAAGATTCGGGCAATTTCGCTTTCAGCCCGGCGAACTGGTGCTGGCTGACGCCGGCTACTGTCATCCGGCCGGGATCGTCGGCGTGGTCCAGCAGCAGGCGGATGTATGCGTCCGCTTGAATCCCCATGCGTTGCCTTTGTTGGACGAGCAGGGAAGGCCGTTTCCATTGCTAGATCCCTTGGCCGGACTGCGGCAGGCCGGGGAAGTGGCCGAGTGGCCGGTGTGGATCCGGTCCGGACAGCAAGAAGTTGCCGGTCGGGTCTTTGCGATTCGCAAGAGCCAGGAAGCGATCGAGCGGGCGCAGCGCCGGCTGAATTAAAAGCAGCAACAGAGAAACAGTGAAGGACCCAAAACCCGGCAATTCGCCTATTACGTGCTGGTATTCACCACTCTGCCGGCGCGGTGGCCACCACCCAGCAGGTGCTGGAATGCTATCGGCTTCGCTGGCAAGTCGAGTTGACCTTCAAGCGTCTCAAATCCATCGCCCAACTTGGCCATGTGCCCAAACACGATGACCAAAGCAGCCGCGCCTGGCTGTACGGCAAGCTGTTCGTCGCCTTGCTGAGCCAGAAACTGGCGCGGGTGGGAAGCACGATTTCCCCCTGGGGCTACCTCCTTGCGGAAGCCACGCACCCGCAGCCGCTGGCGTGAATTTCAGTTCTGCTTCCATCAGGTTCTCGCCGCCATCCCTCCAACTTGTCTCTTGCAGATGGTCATGCAACACTGGAATCAGATCGCCGCAGCGCTCAGCGAACCTAACCGTAAACGTAAACCGCAGATTGAATACTTATCTTAGCGCTTATGGGGGGGGGGCCACTGGGGGTACCCACACCCATTGCTCCCAATTCGGGAATCGATCGTTAGAGTTGCCAGGCAGTTCAGACTAGACTTTTCTCCGTGGTGTTCTCGGTGCCTCCGTGGTGAATACCTCTTACGAGCACCCGCTAGTGCTTCCGCAGCTCATGCAGCGGTAGCAGCTTCCGTTCCGGGTCATGATGGCGCCGCAGACCGAGCAACTGGGGGCGTCGCCCATGTCGATCAGCTCTTTCAGCGCGTCGGCTGCGTGGTGGTGGCCGGTGACCGTTCCACCGGGAATGCCCTGCGCCGGATGTCCCACATTGTGGGAGTCGCCAAATCCTTCGAGGGGCTGCTGCTCCGGACCGCCATACAGCGGCTCATCCGGCGCGCCGACCGGGGCGATGCCTCCCACGTACTTGGGACGCAGGCCGTCGAACAGCGCCTGCTGCTGTCCGGTGAGGAAGCGCAACTGGAGCCAGCGGAAGATGTAGTCCATGATCGACTTGGCATAGCCGATGTCGGGATTGTTGCTCCAGCCGCTGGGCTCGAAGCGGGTGTGCGCGAACTTCTCGCACAGCAGCTTGAGCGGAACGCCGTGCTGCAAGGCGATCGAGGTGGCGCAGGCAAAGCTGTCCATCAGGCCGCTGACGGTCGAGCCTTCCTTGGCCATGGTGATGAACAACTCGCCCGGCATGCCGTTTTTGTAGAGTCCCACAGTGAGGTAGCCCTCGTGGCCTCCGACCTTGAACTTGTGGGTGATGGAGAGGCGCTCGTCGGGCAGACGATGACGGACGGCCTTCGGCGGCTCGGAGGACTCGTCAACCGGCTCGGCTTCGTTAGTCCCACTCTGTGGGACTCCTGAGGACTGAGCGGTCGACTTGTGGGTGGCTGAGCCCATCGAGCTGAGCGGCTGCGCTTTCTTGGAGCCGTCGCGGTAAATCGCGACTGCCTTCAGGCCCAGCTTCCAGGCCGAGATGTAGGCTTCCATGATGTCGTCAACGGCCGCGTCCTCGGGCATGTTGATGGTCTTGGAGATGGCGCCCGAGATGAACGGCTGCGTGGCCGCCATCATGCGCAGGTGTCCGGTGTAATGAATGGTGCGCGTGCCCTTGGTCGGCTTGAAGGAGCAGTCGAACACCGCCAGGTGCTCGTCTTTGACGGCGGGCGCGCCTTCGATGGTGCCGGTGGCGTCGATGTAGCTGACGATGGCATTGGTCTGGTCGCTTGAGTAGCCGAGCTTGAACAGCGCGGCGGGCACGGTGTTGTTCACGATCTTGATCATGCCGCCGCCGACCAGCTTCTTGTACTTCACGAGAGCGAGGTCGGGCTCGATGCCGGTGGTGTCGCAGTCCATCATGAAGCCGATGGTGCCGGTGGGCGCGAGCACCGTGACCTGCGAGTTGCGGTAGCCGAACTTCTCGCCGTGCTGGAGAGCTTCGTCCCAGGTGGCCGCGCTGGCTTCGTAGAGCGCCGTGGGCACGTTCTTCTTGTTGATGTTGTTCACCGAGGCGCGATGCATGCGGATGACGTCAAGGAACGGCTCGCGGTTGACGTACCAGCCGGGACAAGCTCCGCCGGTGATCTCGACGGTGTGCGTGAGCGGCGTGGCGGGCTCGAGCGAAGGGCAGAGCTCGGCGATCTTCGAAGACTGCAGATACGCTTCGCCGCACATGATGGCGGTAACGCAGGCGGCGTAGTCGCGTCCGGCGTCGGAGTCGTAGGGCAGGCCCGAGGCCATGAGCAGCGCTCCCAGGTTGGCGTAGCCGAGGCCGAGCGGACGGTAGTCGTGCGAGTTGCGCGAGATGGCTTCCGTTGGATAGCCGGAGTTGTCCACCAGGATTTCCTGCGCGGTGATGACGACGGCGCAGGCATGGCGATAGGCTTCGACGTCGAAGGTGCCGTTGGGCGCGAACTTCAGCAGGTTGAGCGACGCCAGGTTGCAGGCTGAGTCGTCGAGAAACATGTACTCGCTGCACGGATTGCTGGCGTTGATGCGCCCGGTGTTCTTCGAGGTGTGCCAGCGGTTGGTGGTGGTGTCGTACTGCATGCCGGGATCGCCGCAATGCCAGGTGGCGTCGGAAATCTTGCGCAGCAGGTCGCGCGCCTTGAAAGTCTGCACCGGACGGCCGTCTTTCACGGCGTGCGTGCTGAATTCGCTGTCGCGGACGACGGCGTACATGAAGTCGTCGGTCACGCGCACGGAGTTGTTGGCGTTCTGGAAGAACACCGACGCATAGGCTTCGGAGTCGGGGCCGGAGCCGTCGTAGCCATGCTCGACCAGCGCCCACGCCTTGGCTTCTTCTTTCTGCTTGCACTCGATGAAGTCGACAATATCAGGATGGTCGATGTTGAGGATGACCATCTTGGCGGCGCGACGAGTCTTGCCTCCGGACTTGATGACGCCGGCAAAGGCGTCGAAGCCCTTCATAAAGCTGAGTGGGCCGGAAGCGGTTCCTCCGCCGGAGAGCGATTCGGTGGACGAGCGCAACGGTGACAGGTTGCTGCCGGTTCCGGAGCCCCACTTGAAGAGCATGCCTTCGGTCTTGGCCAGCGTCAGGATGCTGTCGAGCGAATCGTGCACCGAGTTGATGAAGCAGGCGGAGCACTGCGGCTTGGTGTAGCCGACGGGCCCGAACTCAACCTTCTGCTCGGCTGCGTTCCAGTGCCAGTTCTGGGCGTCGGAGTTGGGCTCGATGCGGTCACAGCCGACGTTGAACCATACCGGCGAGTTGAAGGCAGCCTTCTGCTGCAGGAGCAGATGCGCAAGCTCGTCATGGAAGATGGCGGCGTCATCGGCCGAGCGGAAATATCCGCCCTTGATGCCCCAGTCGCGAATGGTCTCGGCCACGCGAGAGACGAGCTGGCGGACACCGGTCTCGCGCTCGGGAGTCTCAAGCGTGCCGTGAAGATACTTGCTGGCCACGATGTTTGTGGCGGTCATCGACCAGTCTTTGGGGGTCTCGACATCCTTCTGCTCGAAGATCACGCCGCCCTGGGCGTCGGTGATCTGGGCGAGGCGAAGCTCCCACTCGATCTCGTCGTAAGGCGAGACGCCGGCCTTTGTGAAATAGCGTTTGAAGGTGAGGCCGGGGGCGGGTCTCTTCTTGGTGGTGGTCGGCGCGGCGCTGGATGTCGCTGCCGCGGCTGTGGTCTTGTCGCTAATTTCGGCCATTCTGCCTTCTCCTGACGGAATTCGTTGCGGGGTCTGACCCCGTCTGCTAAATCTGATGCCCCTGGGCTCGCTGGTGCGTTCGACGTCACCGCAATATCACTTGGCGCATGCGCACAAAATGCGTGAGCACGCGTCGCAGGGTGCGCAATCTGGTTGGAAAGCGGCTGCTGGCGTCCGAACGGAACCAAAGCTTAAGGCGCGCTGCGTGAACGGCGCGCTGAAAGCCTGACCTGAACTTGAAAAGGATCTGGAACTGTAACGCCCGCTTCGATTAGGAAGTGCGTGGATTGCGACAGTACGCCCAGCATGTTGTGGATGTCAAGTAACTAACGCTACATCTTGTATTTTACTCCCGAAAAGCGGAACCTGCAGAGTAAACACCACCTGTTGATGGCGGCCAAGTCGAAGACCCTAAAGGGCTTCGCGGAGGGGCGAAACCTGATTCGACTTCGGCTGCCCGACAATCTGAAATTTAGCCCGGTTAGAGGCAGGAAACAACGCCCGATGTTGGTGCAAGGCTGTGGATTTGTGTGGATTGGGAGGAAAAAGGGGAGGAAATCGAGAGCCCAGGCTAAAGCCTTTTGTTTGGCTGCGCTATTTCGCCAGGCTAAAGCCTGGCGCTTCCACCGAAGAGATATGGCCCAGATCCTATTGCACGGGCGGCGGGGTCATGCCCATGAAGACGGTGCCGAGGAATTTGCCCTGGGGGCCGAACTTCCAGTTGAATAAGGCGGAGCCGGCGCGGGCGCAGGCATGGCATCCGTTGATGAGCGGGTAGCCGAGGGTGAACGACATGCCGCCCTCGGAGTTGGAATTGGAATTCGGCCAGGTGGTGCCGTCGCGATCGCCGGGCCAGACGGCGACGTTGGGAAACTGGTTCTTGGTGTTCTGGAACTGAGGACTTTGTTGCATGCCGGCCTGATCGAGCAACTTGAGGTCTTCGGCATTGATGATCTTGGGCATGCCGTTAACGAAGAGCAGTCCGTTATTGGTATTGGCGCGCAACGGATAGGTGATGAAGGCGACGTCGACCACTGGACCAACCGCGTCAAAGCCGCTCATGATGCCAACGTCTCCGCCGCTCTGGCGTTGCAGCATGCGGGTAAACGCGACCGCTGCCGGGGACGCACCAGCCTTCGACATCTGATTGACGAAGCAGTCGGCGAAGCTGGGAGGCTGGGTCGCATTGTCGCAAGCCTTGTGGGCGGCGGCGAGAAAGTTCGCCGGCATCTGCCAGACCGAGGCGGCCGTGATGCGCCCGGCGCCGGGTCCGGGAGGCATGGTGGCGCTGGGATTCTGGGCGAAGGAAAACGTGGTGACAAGAAGGGCGACGGCCAACAACACTGGTTTCATTTTTCGGGGTTCCTGTTCGGTAACAGTGTAATGCAGTCAGGCAGTTGCCAGTAGCCGGTAGTCAGTTGCTAGTTGGCGTATAGGCGACTGTAGTGAACCCGGACATTCCCGATCAACCCCCTTAGTTCCGCACAGGGCAGTCTCCCTCCCAAAACAGGTGAAAGGCTGGCGCACCCAGTTCATCAGAACGAGTCGCGGTCCGGGAGGGGCTTCACGAGGCAAACGTCGGCATGGATATCTTCAGCATCCGCGAGAGGAAGATATCGATCAGCTTGCACCGTCCGGAAGCAGGACTGGCAGATGCTCTCTTTTTCGGACCGGCGAGCGAACGTAGAAGGCTGTGGATCTAGATTCAGAGTACTCATGGGACACTTCCAGTCATCCGTCGTTTAGAGGTTCAGTTTGAGCGACCCGCAAACCCGCGGATTTCGCCGCTTGATTCGAAAGATAATATGAAAATGACGCCCACTCGCGAGTGATGGCAATCACACTTCGCAGTGATAAAACGCGAGGCAATCGGGTTGCATGGATTACGTTTGCCTATGCTCTCCGTCGAAAACTCGGGCGGCGGTGACACACATCACAGACTGCGATTCGAGAGTCAGCCGAGAATACCCATAAGAACAATGCAGGCCATGAGCACATTCCGAAAGCTGCTAACTGCAGTGCTGGTGCTGTCGATCGCACTGTGGGCGGAAGCCGGACTGGCGCTGGTCGAAGGCGACCAGGTCATACAGTGCTCGATGCGCGCGCACCAAATGCAGTCGATGAGCGGCATGCCTTGCTGTCCTGGCGACGAAATGCAGGCGCCTGGGTTGTCTGCAGAGCGGCCACCTTGCTGCTCGATGAGTAACGCGCCGGAGCGTCCACTGGGATTTGTGGTCAGCTCGCAGCGAATGATGGCGCAGCCGTTGGATGTGGTGACCACGGTTGGCGGTTCCTTAGCGCAGACGGGGCAAGAGTTTGGAATCTGGCGGAGCGCAGACGCGCCCCGTTTCGTAAAACCCATCCTCGAACTGAAAACCGACCTCAGAGTTTAGAGCGCGCATCGCTGTGTCTGCGCGACGGAGAAGTGTGCCGTCGCACGGGATTGAACAGTGGGCGAGCATTCGTCCGCGCGACCAGAAGCCGTACAAAGTTGGTGTTGGATTACCTCAGCGGCTAAAGCCGAGGTGATTTGGGCATTTGTGATTGCACCGCTAAAGCGGCGCTCCACCCAAGTTCTGAGGTGCTCTGGCAGATAGATTAGCCAACACTGAGCGGCTCCAACAAGATGAGGAAATTATGAAATCGAAAGTGATGTTGGTTGTAGTAACGATGTTGTTTGCGCTGGCGATGATGGCGCAGACAGCGACACAAGCGGCCCCGGCCGCTCCGGCGACGGGTGATGCGGCGAACGGCTGTGCGTGTTGCAGCCACGACATGGCCAACATGAAGGCGGGCGACAAGTGTCCCATGATGAAAAATGGAAAGATGGCGGATGGAAAGTCGTGCTGCGGTAAAGACAGCGACTGCTGCAAAGACGGTAAGTGCGCCACGAAAGATGGCAAGATGGCGGACGGGAAGATGTGCTGCGGCAGTTCGTCGTGCTGCGCTGGCGACAAATGCCCGATGATGAAGAAAGGAAAGAAGACCGCCGGGACGTCATGCTGCGCCAATGGCGCGGCTTGCTGGAAGGGCGGAGCGATGCCTTGCTGCGGTAGGGACAAGGCCGCCGCGTAACAACACTGATCGCGGATGTCGGAGGGGCACGGCGAGAGCTGTGCCTCTTTCTAATTTTGCTGGGAGCTTAGTCACACACGGAAGCGAAGCACATTAAGCCATCCCCAGCTTCTTCTTCGCCAGCGGCCGGGCGAAGGCGTTGGTGGGGTTGTGCGAGTTGATGGTCAAGACCTGGCGGTAGTACTTCATGGCTTCAGACTTGTCGCCCGACTTCTCATAGGCCTGGGCGAGCAATACGAGAATGAAGGGATCCTTCTGGTCGGCCTTCTGTAGTTCTTCGATGGCAGACTTGTAGTTGCCCTGGTAAAAAGCTACGTATCCGGTGAGATAGGGGTAGAAGCGCTGCTGGTCGGCGTTCTTGCTTTGGTCGAGAGCGGTCTTGGCAGCGGCGACATCGGCATCGGCTTGCTTAGGCTTGCCTTGGCGTGCGGCGATGCGGGCCTTGGCGTTATCGAGACGGAAGGTCCACAGATCACGGTCGGCCTGCGACAGGTTAGGCGTGCGTAGCGCCGTATCGTAGCCGGTCTGGTACCACTTCGTAGCGTTGGCGGTGTCGCCGCATTCCAAATAGATGCGCGCGAGTTCATTGGCCACTCCCGCGGCGTCGGCAAACTTCTGGTCTTTCATTTGCGCGTCGAACGCGAGCTGTTCATACTTCGCGACCTGCAGCAAGTTGCATTGAAATGCGTAAGACACAGCCATGGCGCGCCAGGCCTGAATGCGCCGGTCAGCAGGCGCAAACTCAATCGCGGTTAGCAGGGAGGCGTGGGCCTTATCGTAGTCACCCTTCAGGTCGAGGACGATGCCAGCGGTCAGGTTGGCTTCGTAGTTTTTCGGATCGCCGGCCAGCAACGGGCTGAGGATGGCGAGAGCCTCGTCTTGCTTGCCTTCGCTGTTGAGTTGCTGCGCTTGCTTGATTTGAGGATTGACGGTCCCTTGAATAGTTACCTGCGAGAGAAGGAGCGGGGAGATCAGGAGCAGAAACGCGCACAAACGGATTTTCATAGCGCGGCAGATTATGACATACGCGGCGGGGATTGGCATCCCGGTGGAGTTGATAGCCGATTGTCAGTCAATACGGATTGCGGCCGCTTAGGTCCCACCCTTTTGCTGCGCAAAAGGATGGGGCACCCACCGCATTTTGATGGCGCTTCCGCTACTGCTCCAGCGCGTTGATCTTGGCGTTGGAGTCAGCGGAGAGTACATAGACTCTTGGATTCGCTCCTGCGCTATTGCCGGCAGCGTCCACGATATAAGCAATTCCGACAGTGGTTCCGTTCAGAACAAGCGGCGCGCGCCCGGTGACATCGACGCTATAGGTCAGCGCCTGTATCAGGCCTTGCTGCGGGCCTCCGGGGCCACTGATGTCGTAGAAGAGCGAGAGGTTGCCGTTGCCGTCGGCGGTGGCGGAATCGGCTTCGACGGTGACGCTGGGGAGAACAGTCTGGAGGGTTCCACCCACATAAGAGCCGCTGAAGGCTGCGTTGGTGGGCGTCGTGGCGAATTGGGGAACGAGGGTTCCGGTCGAGACGCCGAGGTCGCCTTCGAGAGTGAATCCGATGGAGTTGGAAAGATAGAAGACAACCGAGTTGGTGCCAAACCCTGTGAGCGTGGTGCGTCCATTGCTGGCAACACTGTAGGTGCCGGTGTAGGTGTTGGTGCTGAGCGTCCCACCGAGGTTCTGGTCGGTAGTCACCTTGATGTTGCCGTTGCCGTCGAAGGTGACGAAGGCGAGCAATCCGGAAGGCACCGTATTACTGTTCGATGTTCCCACGCCTTGCAACTGGAGGACAGTGGTGGTACTGAGCATGCTGTTGGACCAGGTGTTCGTCGTCGTGTCGAGGTCAAACAGCGCGAGGGGCGCAGTGGACGAGAGTGGGTCAATACCCACCATGACGAGCTGCCCGGCAGACGCAGCATAAAAGCTGTAATTAGTGGTGACGGAGTTTGCCGTCAAGGTCGCGATGCCACGTCCGGTGATGGGATCAATGGCGACAAACGCGCCGGTGAAGGCCTGGCTGGCGGCAACGACGCCGTTGTCATTGGTATCTTGCAGCCCATTGGTCCAGGCACCCGTGTTGGAGGACTGGAAGGTTCCTGCGGCCGCATAACGCTGGGACGAAACGTCCTCCCCATTCGCACCGAAGGCCCAGAATCCAACGAGTTGGGCTACGGTGACCCTGGTAGTGGATGTGACCTTGTCGATGACTCCGGTGCCTTGGTTTCCAGCATTGCCGTTCTGGATGAAACGTATGGTTCCGGTAGCAGGCACGGCGAGCTGATAAGTAAAGGTGCCGAGAACTGGAATGACCAGCGTCATGGGGCCGGTGTTGGTGGTGTCAAGCGAATACGTGCCGGTAAAAGACAGCTTGGTTTGCACGCCGGCCGCGCTGTTGGAGTCCATCAGTCCAGCGGTGATGTCGCCCTGCCCGTCGGAGGTGAAGCTGCCGGCTTGGACCACCCGGCTGCCATTCTGGAATCCGGAAAAAGAGAAGACGTAGTTGCCGCTCAGACGCGAGGTTGGACCGTTAATGGTGAGGCTGAGCGAGGCGGTCGCAGTGGATGCAGGCGTTGCCGAGTCGCTGACCTGCACCGTGAAGGTCTGCGTCCCCTGAGCGGTAGGAGTGCCGGTGATAAAGCCTGATGTGCTGAGGGTCAAACCTGCGGGCAGGCTGCCGGAGGTGAGCGTCCAGGTATAGGGAGACACACCGCCGATGGCGGTCAGCGTGCCGGTATAGGGGACGCCGACTGAGCCAGCGGTGAGCGAGGTGGTGCTGATGGACAGCGTTGGATTCACCGTAATGGACTTGGCGGCGGTATCGACGGCAGCGGTCGGAGTCTGCGAATCGGTGACCTGAACTTTGAATGAAGTCTTGCCCAGCGTGGTTGGGGTTCCGCTGATGACGCCGTTGGCGCCGCTGGTGCTGATGGTCAGGCCCGGCGGTAACGTGCCGGAGGCAAGCGCCCAAACGAAGGGTTGTTTGCCTCCGACGGCCGTCAAGGTAGCGGAGTAAGGGACGTTGATAACAGCGGCGGGAAGCGCGGCGGGACTGATAACCAGCGGGCCGACCGGCGTGGGCGGATGACCAGTGGCGCAGGAGAGTGCGAATCCGCTGAGAAACAAACATGTCAGGAGAAGAAGAGCGTTCTTCGACGCGGTCATTATGTCCTCATGGCCCAAAGCACTTGAAGCGTGTAGTACGGGTCGCGCCACCGCAACCGCGAGGTCACGGCAAGGAAATCAACGGTATTCTGTGGCGACGGAGCAGGCAAGCGATTTCGTCGTCGCAGCACTATGGTAAAGCAGTTTTGCGTTTCGAGTTTCAAGTTTCGATAGGTCGGGGCGTGGATCAACCACTTCCAGGTTCATTTACTCTCGAAACGGAAGAAGTCAGCGCCAGTGAATTTCAGTAGGCGGGCCTTGCCGTTGGCGATGAAGAGGAACTCGATCCGCTCCGGATTGGGCGCATCTTCGGTGGGACGAAACTCGTACTCGCCGATGCGCTCCAGGGGAAATTGCCCTTCGGCCCAGAGCTCGCCCTTCAGAATCACGATGCTGGCGGACGAACCCTCGAACGCGCCTGCGCCAAGATAGATTCCGGCAAGCGCGGAGTATTCAGGAGGCACGGTGAAGGTGCGCGGGCCGGAATACTTGGAATTGGGATACCAGTCGCTGCCATGCATGAGCTCGACGACCGGGCCGGGCCTCTCTTTATCTTGTTGTTGGTCTTTTTCGTCTTTCGGTTTCTCGTTCTTGGCGCGACTGAACAGGAACGAGGCGTCAGTCAGCGTGGGATCGGCGGACATGAAGTAGTCGCCACTGCCATGCTGCAGCGGAATGCGCTTGCCATCCACCGTCGCGAACAACGTGCCGTCGCCGCTAATCTCGATCGATTTGCCGGAAGGCGAGGTGTAGATGCCGACGTAATCGGCAGCGTTCTTCACCTGGGATGGGTCTTCGATCTCGGGAGCCGCGGGGGCAGGCTTACCGGCGGTGGATGCCGACATCAACTGCACGGCATATTTCGCAACGGGGACGGGGCGATAGCCCTGCTGCGCGTTGATGGAAGCGAACGCACCCACGCCCGCATCAAGATCGACGTTGATGCCTGACATAAACGACGCCATGCCGCCGGTGTGCCGCAGAATCGTGTGCCCGTCGAGAGTGTCGACAGCGATGCCGTAGCCGTAGCTGGCGGTGGGACCGAAGTCGGGCGCCTTGATCCAAAGCTTCGACATGAGCGCGAAGCTGTCGGGCGAAATAATGCGTGCGTTCGGTGCCTGTCCGCGGTTGAGCAGCATTTGCATGTAGAGCGCCATATCGCCGGGAGTAGAGGCGATGCTACCGGCTGCGTCATCGAACTGGAGGTTGGCAGCCGGGGCAAGGCGTCCATAGCGCGGGTAGGGACGGTCTTCGAAGTACGGCACCCAACTCTGCGCGGTGCGCGGACGAATGTCGTTGGTGATGACGGGCGCGGTGGCACGCATGCCTACAGGGTCGAGCACGCGCGCCTTAACGGCGGAGGGCCAGGTGCGTCCGTCAAGCGCTTGGATGAGATTTCCCAAAATGTCGAAGCCCAGGTTGCAATAGTAAAAGCGTTCGCCGGGCTTCCACGCCTGGGCGTAACGGGTGGCGCGATCAGAGGGAATGAGCGAAAGCGCATCGGGGAGTCCGGAGGAGTGAGTCAGCAGGTCGTGCGCGGAAACCGGACCGTAAGTCGTGACAATCGGCAGCCAGGGCAGATAGTCGAGCACTGGCTTATGGAGATCGAGTTTGCCTTCTTCGTGCAGCTGCAGGCACACCAGCGCCACAAACGACTTAGTGATGGAGCCGATGTGAAACAACATCTCGGGCGAAGCCGGCTGCTCGAGGCCAGCGTTACTGAACCCGTAGCTGGCAACACGAACGGCGCCCGCGCGGTTGGCGGTGCCGAGGGTAAGTCCGGGAGAGTTCATCGCCTTCGTGTAGGACTCGATGAACTGATCGAGGGCCTGATCGGACGGCGTTCGGCTGGCAGCGGGATTGGCCGTTTGCGACTTGGCTGATTCGACGATCGTGAATGATCCGGCGGTAAGGGCGACCGCGGCACGCGCGGTAGTGGAAAGAAAGCTCCGACGGTTGACGAGAGGCATAGGTTCGAGTCCAACGAGAAAGCTAAGGTATCGCATGCGCTGTGGGTGGGCAAGAACGATAACAGTGGCTAGTGGTCGGTGGCTAGTGACTAGAATCAGAGCATGAAGAGATTCGCGATACCTTGGCATTCGGTCGCGGCAGGCGTGCTGTGTGTGGCATCGCTGGTGGCGGGCGCGACACCGCAGGCGCGGGCACAGACGGCGTCGACGACGCAGGAGCAGCAGCGCAAGACAAGTGCTCCCTATACCGGCGATCTGTCGATTTTCGATTACCCTGACCGGGACAAGAAGCTGCATATCAGCCAAGTGATGGACTTGCTGGGGATTGCTCCCGGCAAGAGCGTAGCGGACATCGGAGCGGGATCGGGATGGTTCACAGTGCGGGCGGCGCAGCGCGTGACGCCGACCGGTAAGGTATACGCGGTGGACGTCAATCCCGAGGCCATTCGATACGTGCAGGAGAGAGCGCAGAAAGAGAAGCTGACCAACATCACGACCGTGTTGGGGACCGGGGACAATCCGCGGCTCCCACCAGACAGTGTGGATGCCGTGCTTCTGCTGAAGACATACCACGAAGTGGCGGAACCGGCGGAGCTGATGCGGAATCTGCGGGGCGAATTAAAAACGGGTGCGCGAGTCGGCATCATTGACCGCAATGGTAACGGCGAGAACCACGGAGTGCAAAAGAATGTCGTGGTCCAGGAAGTCGAATCGGCCGGCTATCGTTTGCTCGGCGAGCATGACGAGCTGGTGAAGGACGACCGCATGGATTATTTTCTGATTTTTGTAACTAAGTAGCCGGCTGCGAAAAGCAAAATCAAAAGCAACCACGGATTAACACGGATCACACGGATAAGACTCAAATCATAAAGACCAAGGCATTGCGGATTTCGGGTCGGAATCGGAAAACAATCTTCCCGCTCGACGCCGTGCCGACAAGGATGTGCGATGGACGTGACTGACGGTTTTCAACGGCCAGTTAACAGGCAGACAGCAGAGCATTATGTGTGGGGAGGCGACTCCGACGGCTGGCACTTAGTGAAACAGCCAGAGGTCAGCGTAATCGAAGAGCGGATGACTCCTGGGTCCAGCGAAGTCAGGCATCATCACGTGCATGCCCGGCAGTTTTTCTACACGCTTCACGGAGAACTCACACTCGAAGTCGAAGGCCGCGAATATGTGCTCGGGCCGGGCGACGGGTTGGAGATCCAACCGGGACAAAAGCATCAGGCTATTAACCGCAGCGCATCCGACGTGCGGATGATGGTGATCAGCCAGCCGCCGAGCCACGGCGACCGAGTGGTCAGCGGATAGACGTCTATGGCGCGGTTGGCGTACCGCCGGTTTGCGGGGTGAAGCCGACGCGGCCAACGCGAATGAGTTCCGACCACTGCGGGTTATCGTCAGCAGCAATCGCCGCGGCGTTGATGTGGGCCTGCGCTTTGAGGGCGGGGAGCGATAGGCCGCCGGTGACAAAGCGATGGTGCTCGTACAGCATCTCGTCCATCTTGCCGTTCAAGAGAACCCGCCAATTCCACACAGTTCCCATGTCCTGGGCCTGCGAAGCGGATACGTCGATGTTGGTAGTGCAGTTGTTGCTGACGGCGTTGTACCACTCGGGCTGGCGATGGAGTTCGTTAACGCGCTCAAGATAGTCGAGAAAGATCTTCCGAGTCAGCGGCGGCGGAACGGTGGTGCGAAAGAGGTATACCTCTTCGTCCTTGCGAAAATTGGTGCGCAGGCGGACGACATCGCGCTCATCGCTGACAATGTAGGCGAGTTCATACTGGCGAAAGAAACCACGGATAGCGGAATAGCTTTGACCCACGACATCGCGCGTTTCGATGGAGATGGGCACGTGGCCCTGAGGGCCGAAGTCGAAGCTGACGATGGGATGGGCGATCAGGGTCGGCCCCCACCACGTAATGAAGAGATCGGCGCCGCTCAGGTTGGCGAGGTCGTAGGAGCGGGTCTCCCACTGACAGGTGTAGTCCTTTTCGGTAACGTAGCTACAGTTGCGAACGTTGTGAATGGTGATGTGATCGCCGTCGATGTCGGCCGAGGCGGTTTGGGCATTGTCAGGCTGCCAGTCACGGTTGCCGGACGGCTTGATCGAGAACCACCACAGAATAACCAGGGCGAATCCGGCGTAGGCAACTACCAGACCCAGATGATGGCGTCGCAGAATGAACAAAGCCGCCAGTACTACAATGAGGTACAAGATGGCGGCAGGCATACGCAACCACGCGATCGGCGAATCGAAGTAAAGCGCCGCGGAGGACCATATCGTCAACAGCAGCGCGACGAGAAACATGAGCGCCAAAATGATGCGACCAAGCCAGTGCACAGGGCGAGTCCTTTCGCGAGTCAACGGAGCTACGACTTCAGCGTGTAGCGAGTATTAGAACAGAGGAGGCGCAAAAATAGTATTGCTTCGGGCGGGGACGAGCCCGCGCCATGGCGGCGATGAGCGGGTTGGGCGGACATGCGGGGGCGCTGATGGATGTATACTTTGGAAGGATGCGCCCGTAGCTCAGCTGGATAGAGCGATTGCCTCCGGAGCAATAGGTCGGGAGTTCGAATCTCTCCGGGCGCGCCAGAGTCCCCTTCCCCGTTGCTTACTGCTTTCCAATGACTGTGCGCCGCTGAGTGCCGCATTCTGCGCGAGAAAGCGACAGAATCCTCGGCGCCGTCGAGGATGGAACGGTGACGATGGTTCGCACAAACTCGCCGGCAGACATCCACCAGCCTTGAAGATCATGATTGTTCGCGTGATTGACGGTCAACGGGCGCCAATCTCTAGCATGATCAGAAGAATTATTTGCCGCGGCGAGTGAATTCTCACTGAGCGTGACTTCGACGCAACGGGTGTCGAGTCGCAGGCCAGCCTTTAGCAGTTTGAGGGCGCTTTCCTTTGCACTCCAGAGCAGATTCGAGAAGACGGCGCGCTCGTCGGCAGGCACGCGCTTCACTAGAGCTTGCTCAGCTTCGGTTAGGTAGTCGGTCAGGAAGGCGTCACTCCGCGGCTCGATCAATTCGAGGTCACATCCGATCGAGATTTGCGACGGTCCGACGGCACATGCGGCAACGCTGTTGCTGTGCGTGATTGAAATGGAGACCTCAGAAGGACCGTTATCGAGAAATACCTCCGGCGCACCGGACTCGGCGGAGCGTATTTCGATTCGGGCCAACGTCTCTGGATCGGAGGGCGCTTTCAAGTACGCCGCAACGGCCCGCTTCGCCGTCCATCGACCCAGCCGCCAGTCAGTTCGGCGTTTCGGGAAACGCAAGTTAGCGAGGCGAAGTTTTTCTCCGGGATGCAGCCAGTCATCGGCTACCGGCATCTCGGCTTCGGACTGTTCCAGCCACCAGACTTCCATCACAGCTCTTGCAAGACCGGGTGCTTGTCGGCTGTGTCGGCCTTCTCGCTCTCCATCGTGGCGGACCGTCGCCCCTCTTCCCGAACGATTCCGTTTTCTACCGACTGAATTAGATATGGCCGCAAATTCTTCGGCAAAATGATGTTGTTCAACGCGCCTTTTTCGAGCGCGCGATGAACGCTGTGAATTCCATCGAACTCGGCAGCGACTTCACCGAGCTTTTCGGAATAAACGACCTTGAAGAGTTCGTCGGATTCAGCGCGCAGCCGGCTTTTGGTGACGCCGTCGGCTTGGGCCATCGCCTCATTCATCGACACGACGCGAGGATCTTTATGGGTCCTGGCTTCCACCTCGGAGGTGAAGACGACGGCTGCCGCTGGTGCGCCTCCGATCACGGATGCGTACGAGCCTTCCAGCGCGATGACCTCGAGTTGCTCGTTGAGCGCGCGTGAAAAGACCACGTACGCGCCGCCGTGATAGCGCGAGATGACACAGAAGACCATCGGGCCCTTGAAATTGACAACCGACCTTCCGATCTCTGCACCATATTCCAGTTGCAGCCGCCGCATCGACTCCGGCGAGCCGTCAAAACCGGACAGATTCGCGAGGACGACGACCGGCCGATTGTTGCTGGCCGCATTGATGGCGCGCGCCACCTTTTTCGAGGAAAGAGGAAAGAGCGTGCCGGCGGTCCACTGGTCGGGTCCGTCGGCAGGGACGAAGCCGATCCGCGGAACTGGCTTCGATTCGATGCCGATGAGACAGACCGGATAGCCGCCGAGATGGGCGTCCCACACGACGGTGGTGTGCGCAGACCGCATACCCGACCAACGCTCGAGATGGGCGTGGTCCTGATCGACAACCGCGTTCATGACTTGCCGGATGTCGAATGACTTCTTGCGTCCAGGGTTGGTTTCATCCGAGAAGATTTCGCCGATCAGCTTAAAGCTGCTATCTCCGTTCGCGTGCGGGTGAAGTCGAACGTCACGCTCAATGGGGTCTGTCGAGACGGCGCGTCGCGGGAATCGCTCGCCGGGAGCGATGTAGGTGTGTTCGTAGTGACGCATCAAGATTTGGCAAGCGTCGTTGATGTCGCGTGCGAAGTACTGTGCTTGGCCGTTCAACCCCATGATGCGGTCATATCCACCGATGCCAAAATTGTCTTCGGCCGAAACGCTCCCGGAGTAATCAAGCGCGCGCTTACCGGTAAGCACCATCGCGCCGGTTGGAGTCATGATGAGCACGCCTCGGGTGTGCATCAGCATGGTCGCTTCGGCATTCCAGTAAGGCTGCGCACCGACGTTGATTCCGTTCACCACCAGGTTTATTTCGCCACCGGCCTGGGTGAAAGTGATCAGCCGTCGGAGAACCTGGGCGATCCAGTCCATGTTTTCGACGCCGCTGTCCATGGAGATCTTCGCTCCGGCTGAGAGGGTGAACCACTCGACAGGAATGTGTTTCTCTTCGGCTAGATCCAGGGCGGCGAGCACGCGGCGGCATTCCGGTTCAGCGATGGCTCCGAGGTCCTTGCTTGGATCCCCAAGCAACACGACACGGGTCATTCCTTCGGGATAGCGGTCGGTAAAGTTGCGAATGATGCCAACGATAATGTTTGCCTTGTTCTGGCCGTAGGGACGATCAACCGGTTGCAGCCGCGCGGCGTCGTCGAGATCGTATTCGACAAACTCACCGGGAGCGAAATCCGCGCGCGTATCGTCGGGTTTCGGGGTGAGCATTTTAACGATCTCGTAGGGATAGAGCAGTCCGCGTTGCCGCATCTTGACGACCTTCTGGTCGTACGCTGTCAAGGGCTTCATAGGTTGCAGCCTGGCGGCGGGCCGAAACGTCATCAGCAGTCCGGCATCGCCTGGGGCGGAAATACGCATGACGGTATCTCGCAACTCCCCGTTCTTCGAATCGGGAATCCGCGCCCGTACGACGACCTGCTCCAACCCGAGACCGTCTGCCAGTGGCGCCAGCTTGTGAACGATGTCGCTCACTTCGTCCGAGTTGAGGTTGAGCGTTGGCCACACGTAAAGAAAGATCCGGTTCCAATGCAGCCGTGTGCGCGGGGTGCGCTTGGCCTGAAATGACCGGATGGCAGCCGTCGTCTCGGCAAACATCCGTTCGAGGTGAGGCAGTTGAATGATACGGCCAGCCTTGTCGCGTACGGGCGTCAGGTCGCGCACCTCGGCCACGGCAAACAGACGCTCGTCCTTCGGATTTTCGAGGGCAACAGCGTGCAAGAGATAAACGTCTTCCACTGACGGCTGCCGTTCCATCTTGAAATTCTTCAGACGCCAGAAATGCAAGCGTTCCGCCATCATCGGATGAACGCCGCGGAAGAGTTCCACCTCCTGGTATCCCTCGCCGGAGGGCTCATAGGTAAAGTGCTGCATACCTGCCATGCCGAGATCGCTCGCAGCGCCGGACGCCACCACGACAATGTGCCGGATCGGCCGCGGAAATCTCGCAGCATTGAGGATGGAACGAATTTTCTGTTGAGCATCTTGAGGGGCGGCCAATGGACCTTCCTGCCAAGTGTAGAAATCAAGCACAACTCCGTCGTCGGCGGGGACTTCCGCGATCAAGGGGAACAGCGCCTGCACAGCGCTCGAGAGCTGCTGATACGCAACGTGCGTGGCGAAGATATGGAAACGTGTGCCGTTCTCGACATACTGGGCCGACCCATAGCTGAAGCCGTTGCTGGATGCCGTGCGGAGGTTGGTGAGGGTCCGCACGCAATAGTAGCGGGAGATCATGGCCTCCAGCATCAACTCCTGCAGGAAGCGTGGAGAACCAGCAAACCTGCCCGACAACAGGCTAAGAAGCGGTTGCGGACAATCAATCAGCGCACGCAGCCGTTGGCTTCGGTCGGCAGCGCCGGGATTGGCAGCGAGATAATCCAGGTGGCTTTGCGCCTCGGCGTAGATTTCTTTGCGCGCCTTCTCGAATAACGGCTGCTCGAAACTCCGATAGCGCAATTCACGGGCCAGATCGCTGATGGCGGGGAATAGCCCCCGAGTAATCGAAACCATGCGGTCGAGCAGCGTGCCGAAGGATTCGTCAGCGGGCAGTGGGCGGACAACGATCCGCGCTAACCGTCGTTGCAGCACCCCCATAATTGGCGCTGCCTGTTGCTCCAACCGTTGGTGCGACTTGTAGATCCAGAGCAGGCTCTCTTCTAACTCTGGGGAACGATCCAGGGTGGTCACGCCATAGTGCGCAACCGCACGGCGCACCGCGGCGATAAACTCCGGCGGAGCCCCATCTCCGCGGGTGTCGAGCATGCGGAGATAGGAGAACAGATACGCTTCGGTACTGGGCGATTCCGCACCGGTTTGACCGTTGAACTTGGGATTCCTGCGAAACAGAGAACACAGATCGACAAAGATGTTGAGGATCTCATCTTCCCGGTCCCGCATCTCGGCGCCATCCGAAACCGTTTCAGGGAATTGGTTCCATTCTGCCAGCAGCCGCGTAGAGTGCGCGCGATCAACGTCAAAGCCCAACATGAGCTGGCGAAGTTCTTCGAGATTGCGAAGCCAGCGGGAGTGATCGTGTTCAGCCTCATCACCGGAGCCGAACGATATTCCGAACGAGGCCCGCTCGGTCGACGTGGAGGATTGCCGATCGGTCGCTGGCTCGATCTGAAGCAGGGGATCTCCGGGACCGACCTGCACGTGAGGAATGGCCAGTACTTGCTTGACTCTACCGGGAAACGTCGCCACCACCTGCATTTCCATCTTCATGGCTTCGAGGACGGCGAGGCGATCCCCCGTCGAAACCATCTCGCCCGGCTTGACTAAGACGGAAGCCACGACCGCAGGTGAGGGCGCGCGAACCACGCCGCCATCATCGCGATCGATGCGGTGTGAGACGCCATCCAACTCGATCCTGTAACCCTGGCCTTGCTCAACGGAGATGATATGGAAACGGCGTCCGAAAGCTGTCAGCCAGTACTCGAACGGTCCCAGGCATTCGAGGCGCGCATCAATGCGCGACCCATCCACCTCGACGCGGTACTGCTGCAGGCCCAGACGATAAACGTTGATGGAATACGATTGATCGCCATAGCGCAGCGCGATTGTATGGCCCACCTCATTGCGGACTTGTGGGCGCCCGCGCAGAGCCGAAGCGTAAAACTGCGCCTGCTCGACCTTAAGCTCGCTTTCATACGCCTCGATCGCGGCCTGCACCAACGCCACTTCGACGAACTGTCGTGACAGGTGCTGTCCCTTGGCCGCGAGACGATCCAGCCAGCCGATGTCGGCGGTTCGGTCTTGCACCTCTGGACGGTTCAGCAGTTCCAGGAGAAATGTGCGATTGCTGGCTCCGCCCTTGATGACGACCACGCTCTCGTGCAGTACCCGCTGAAGCCGTGCCAGCGCTTCCCTGCGGCTCTGTCCGTAGGTCGTGATCCTGGCGATCGTGGGGTCGAACTCTGCGGGCACAGAATCGCCTTCCTCGACCCCCGTATCGATACGTACTCCCGGTCCTGTCGGAATACGAAGACGCTCGATTGCACCGGAAGAGGACATAAATTCGTTGTCTGCATCTTCGGCGTTCAGTTGCACCTCGATGGCATGACCGGTCGTCCGTGGTGGCTTGCCTTCCAGTCGCCCGCCGCGAGCGACATGGATCTGCAGCTTCACCAGATCTATGCCGGTGGTGCATTCGGTGAGAGGATGCTCTGCGTCCAACCAAGCGTTCATCCCCGTAAACAAGAATCGTTGGCTCTCCGGCTCGTACAGGAATTCAACTGTGCCCGCGTTGTGATATCCGACTACCTGGCTCAGCCGCACTGAGGCTTCGCGCAACGCCTGCTCCTGTTCCAGCGAGAGGGCGGGTGAAGGTGCTTCCGCGAGTACCTTTCGGTGGAGGCGCTGAATCGTGCAGTCACGAACGCCGACGGCCCAGGTCGTGCCGTGGTAGTCGGCAATGATCTGAACTTCGACGCGGCGCGCGCCGTGATGTACGGCATCCACAACGCTCTTAACCGGACCTCTGCTCCATTCGGCTACTGGAACTTGCGCTTGCTCGGCGAGCAGCTTCGAGGAGATTTTGTCTCCCAGTCGCCGCATCACGTCGCCTTCGGGACCAATGAACACGATACCCATATCGCGGCAGAGATCGGCAAACTGGGCGTGCTCGGCCACGAAGCCCCAACCTACCCAGACCGCTTCGGCACGCGCTGCCGTCAACGCGCGCGCCAGGCGGTCATAATCGAGGTAACAGCTCTTCAGGCAACGAGTGTTGGGATCGACGATTTGCGCAGCGCCCAGTGATAGCGCTTCATCGGCCTCGCGGACAAACATGGCACGGCGGTCGGGATCTGTGTAGAGTGCGATCGTTCGTAGGGATGCGTTATTTTCCTGGTTAAATTCACGGGCCGCATGGATGAAACGCATGGCGGCTTCGCCGCGATTCACGATCGCGATTCTCTGAAATTCGTGCTTCATAAGTCTCCTGCTTCTGACCCCTCAACGACTCAATGGACCGCGACTTCTTCGGGTGACACGACCAACCGAAGCGCTTCTAACGACTCGGCGTCGGGCCCGTTCGGGAGAGCCACCGTGCTGTAACCACCGAGGCGGACGTAGCAGTTGCCCGTCGTGTCCACGACTTCAGCGTCGAAGGTTCCCTGCTCGGGATGCGGCGTTACCACTGCATACAGGCGGCCCTCCGCCGATTGCGGAGCGCGCATCCAGCTCACCTGCTGAAGATGTTGTGGCAGGCCCATTCGGCTGCTCGTACCCATCTCCCAAATTCCGGCGGTCTGGAAACACAACTCGATCAGCCGAGGAGCCATGAGCGTCGGCAGACTCGACGGTTCATGATTGCCGGGCAAGCCGGCCGCGAGTTCGCCGATCATTCGTTTTCCATCCCACCACGCACGCTCCAGAACCTGGTACGCGGGGCCGTGGAAATAAATGCGATAAATCTGCGCGGCTTCGACGATCCCCTGTGCTGACAATCGAGGAATTGCGCCTGTCACCGCCTGAGCTGTCTGCTTGCTGACTCGCACTCGTGCCGTGAAGTGCGTGGTTTCCTGTGGCTGGGGCTGGTTCGGCAGAACGCGCTTGCCGATCAACCGGCAATCCGCAACAAGTTTCTCGCCTTGTGGATAGAACACCGCCTGGATCGTCACCGTCCGCGGGTCGTCTTTGTAGAACTTGAACGGAGCGAGGAAGTTCACTTCCTCGATCGCCTCAATGTGCCAGCCGGGATGCACGCACAAAGCGGCTTCAGCGAAAGCCTCGATACCCATCACACCAGGTAACACTGGAGTGCCGTCGATGCGGTGGTCGTACAAGAACGGCTGGGCCACCGGATCGAGCGTCGTCTCCATCGTCAAGCCGCTGTAGAGGCCCATTCCGGTTATCTTGCCGACCATTGGACCCGGCATAGCCAACTTCTCATTCGCGGCGCTCAACGCCGCGGTATCTAGACCGCCCGAAGGGTCCCATTCGTCGAGCATTGCGCCGAGACGCTCGGCAATGACGACTTCGCCACGCGTGCCTCCAGTTGTCAGCTCGCGGCGAATCAGGGGGACGCCGGCCTCGGGCGGCAACATGTCGATGCCCGCTAGCTCCATCATCTTGGGGATCGAGCCGCGGGTGGCCATACCGATGCCACCCCACGCCGTCCAGTCGATGACGATGCCGCGCGTTTGCGGACGGGTCGTTCGGAAGCTTGAGGTGTACTTGCAAAGCAGATCGTTAGCGGCACTGTAGTCCGTTTGTCCACCGTTGCCGAAGCGCCCGGCAATCGAGCTGAATGCCACGGTTGCCCCAAGAGGCGTGTCGCCAATCGCGTGCAGCAGGTTGAACCAGCCATCGGCCTTCACGTCGAACACCAAATCGAACTCGTGCTGTTCTTTGTCGGGCAGGAAATGGCTGCGCTCGAGACCAGCGGCATGCAGCAACACGTCGATGTGGCCGTGCTGTTTGCGAACGTCGCCGATTACCTTAGCGACACCCTCCGCATCTGCGAGGTTGACGCTGAAATAGTGTGCAGTCCCGCCGGCGGCTCGAACCGCGTTGATTGCGCTCAGCGCTGCCTGCGCGCGTTCGAGTGCGGCGAGTTCCTTTTCAACCAGCGCTGGAGTGGCTCGCTCGCCGCGCGCCTGAATGCGGACAAACAAGTCACGCTTGAGGCCGTCCTTGTCAGTAGCAAGACGTGTGAGATCGGGATCGCTCGCATCTGGTTCCGGAACCAGATCGAGCAGGTAGAATGTGCCGCCGGAGGCAGTAGCTAAATCTGCTGTGATCGCAGAGACGATGCTGCCGGCAGCGCCAGTGACGACAAATACGCTGTCTTTGTTGAGCGCAAGACCGGCTTGACCATCTTCGGCGGACTGTTCTTGCAGACCAACACTCCACCGCAGTCCGTTCTTGTAACCGATCTCAACCGCACCCAGATCGTTTTTCGTCTCGTCGACAAGCAGTTCGGCGATCTCTGTCGAATCGCGGCCAGCCTCGAAATCAACGGCCTTCACCAGGCCTTCTGGACGTTCACGCTTATACGCTTTCGTGAAGCCGACGACCGCGCCTCCCATCGGTGCGACCGCTCCGGCTGCGTCGTATCCATGCTGCCCTCCCAGCCGCGTGGCCGAAACCAGGAACGTTTCCGGCGCAGCGATCTGCGTGTAGAGAGCGCGCATTGTGGTGTACAGCGACTTGACTCGCACCCGCAACGATGCATGCCACGCGTTCTCATTCATGCCGTTCAGCGGGCCCTCGTCGTCGAGGGCGGAGAGCCAATACACACCTTGCACCGGACCCGTCGCTAGCCAGTTCTTGATGATCGTATTCAGAGTGTCCGAATCCTGCGTGCGGTCGATGCAGAGCACTTCGACTCCGAGCGCCTTCAGTCGTTGCGTCAACACCTCGGCGACTCCGCCTATGTCGGGCATGATGACAACTCGACTCGCGGGTCCCAGTGTCACACCGGTGGTCTTGCACATGGCGAGCGGCGGCCGAAGAATCGGTACCGGCACTCTTCGCGGAATCTTATTGGTCGCATCAAAGCTTGCGGCGATTGGCCGCGGAGTTGTGACGGTAACCGCAGTGCTCTTCTCCTCCGCGTGTGGAATATCCGCGTTCGGCCGCCTCGTTTGCGCGAACTGAATGACGTGCGCTAACGTCGGGAAGTCGCGCAGTTTGAGACCTTCGTCGCGCGGAATGTTGTACGCGGCGCGCACCGCGGCAAACATCTCTGCCTGCTTGACCGTGTCCACGCCGAGATCAGCTTCGAGATCGAGATCCAGATCGAGCATGTCGGTCGGATAACCAGTCTTCTCGGCAACGATCTGCAGAATCTTTTCCTTAATTGAGTCGTAGGAGACATCCGTCGCACTTGGCGTGACGACGCTCGTTAGCGTCGGCGCGGCGACCGTTTCGGCCACAGGGGAGGGCTGGCTGATCGCCGGCACCGACGAAGCGCCCGGGGCCAGGTCGGGGCGTTTTTCGTACACGAACCGAATTACGTGCGCGAGCGTTGGGTAGTCACGCAGCTTGCGGTTTTCGTCGCGCGGAACGTTGTAGATCTCGCGAATGGCGGCGAACATTTCGGCCTGCTTGACGGTGTCAACCCCGAGATCAGCTTCGAGGTCGAGGTCCAGGTCGAGCATGTCTTTGGGATAGCCCGTCTTCTCCACCATCAGGTCGAGGATGCGTTCCCGCACGGCAACGCCGTCGGGCGCCGACGTTTGCGAAACTGCGGGCACGACCACGGCAGGCTCGACGACAGCAGCCACTTCGAGCGTTGTGAGTGCTGGCGAAGCGCCTGGAGCCAGGTCCGGCCGCTTCTCATACACGAACCGAATTACGTGCGCGAGCGTCGGGTAGTCGCGCAGCTTACGGGTTTCATCGCGCGGGATGTTGTAGATCTCGCGGATGGCGGCAAACATCTCCGCCTGCTTCACGGTGTCGACGCCGAGGTCGGCCTCGAGGTCGAGATCCAGGTCGAGCATGTCAATGGGATAGCCGGTCTTCTCGACTGCCAGTTGCAAAATGCGATCTTTCACCGCATCGCCTCGGTGCACAGGAGGCACCTCGGGGACCACAACGGCGGACTTACTTGTTTCCTGTTGCGCCGTCGCAGTCTCGACAGTCGGAGTTGCGAAAGCGGTATCCGGTCGCCGCTCGTTCACGAAGCGGATCACGTGGGCCAGCGTCGGATAGTTGCGCAGTTTGATCTGATCATCGCGAGCTATACCGTAGGCTTCACGAATGCTCGCAAATACCTCAGCTTGTTTGACAGTATCCACGCCTAAATCGGCCTCGAGGTCGAGATCCAGATCAAGCATGTCGACCGGGTATCCGGTTTTCTCCGCCACCAGAGCGAGCACGCAGTCTTTCACCGAGCCGCCACTCGCAGGCTGAAGCTCTGCCGCTGACGGGGCCTGGACGACTTGCGGCTTCACTTCAACCGGTTCCGGTTTCGCCGCTATCGGCTGCGGACTTGCGGCAACGACTTGTGTGATTGGTGCTAGCTTCGCCGCAACAACCGGCGAACTCGGCGCGGGAGTTGGTGCTTGGATCATGGATGCTGGAACCGCTATCGCTACTGCTTTGACTTCCTTCACGACCTCAGCGACCCGCGCACTCAGCCCTTGATCCTTCACGCGCAGCGTGCGGTTCACAACTTCCAAGTCCGCCGCTGGGCGTCCGACGATCCTGGTCAGCCAGGCATCCCACGCCGGCTTGTCCGCGATGCGATAGGCATAGCCCAATGCGTCCGGACTGCGACGGACACCGTCCTGAGTCGGGACCCAACGCAACAGCGACATGCTGATCTGTGAGCCGAAGCCGGCACCGAGGCGCAATGCATACTCGATCGGATAGGCCCCGCCCTTCGATAAATTCAGCGCTCCCAGTTCCGGATCGATTTCCTTGAAGTTGGCGACGGGCGGAACGACTCCCGTTTCCATTGCCTTTACCGCTAGCACTTCCTCGATGCCAGTAGCCATGGCGTGTCCGGTTAGACCTTTGGTGTTGGCGATGACGATCTGGTCTGCTGCGTCGCCAAAGACCTTGCGCAGAGCGAAGATCTCAGCCGAGGCACTTCCGCCACGCGCCGGGGTGTACGTTTCGTGGGAAACGAAAACGGTGTGCGGCGCTATCTGCCGACGGTCGATGCCACTGCGCGCTTCGGCTTGCGAGATCAGCCCCTCCATGATCTGGCCCATGTGTTGGACATCGAGCCGAGTGCCATGGAATGCGCTGTTGGCCGTCACCGCGCTGAGTACTTCACAGATGGGCTGAATGCCGCGCTCGCGCGCAGCGTCCGTGCTCTCAATCACCAGCGCCGCTGCGCCCATGCCCATGATCAGGCCGTGCCGTCGGCGGTCAAACGGAGTCGCGGCCTCCTCTACCGCTTCATCCGTGGCGGCTGCTCCGCTGGCTAGAAAGCCAGCGCCAAACCAGCCGATCAGGTGATCGGACGTAACATCGTCTGCCGTAATGATGATCACCCGGCTGCATCGTCCGGCGCGAATCCAGTCTTCGGCCAGACTGATGGCATGACTGGTGGTTGCACATGCGGAGTTGATCTGCGTATTAGGACCGCGCGCTCCGATGAACTCAGCGAACTGCGAATGTCCCATCGACAACGTCTTCAGCAGGAACCGTCTGTCGAAGACGTATGGGTTCTTGTCAATCTCAGCACGCAGTTCTTCGATCTTTCGGACAAGTTCCTGGGCGAGCGGCGAATGTCCGTTCGTTCCCGCCACTGAGGCGACCATATTTTCCAGCGAAGCTAGCTGCTCGCGGCGCGCGTGGTCTGCGTAATAACGCGCCATCTCGTCCGCGTAAGCGTCATAACCCGGGAAAGCTGACCCCATAATTACGCCGGTGTCGTCGCGCAGAGCATCGGGCAATCCCCAACGGTCGGGCAACAGGGTGCCCTTGCTGGTGGTCTTGTAGCGCATGACCAGCGGAATTCCGGCATCCCGCATCGCATCGATGCCCACGCCGATGGCCAGGCGAGTCACCTGATCCAGCGCAGCCAGGCGATCGGCTGAGACTCCGAATTCCTTCTCCAGATCGAATGCGCCGCCTCGACCAGCAAGCTTGATAACGTCCGCGACGTCTTCAATGGTGTCGAATCGCGCTTCGCCGCTGTCACTCTTCACCAGTCGGGTGATGCGTCTGTCGAGCATGTCGTGACGCAGCTCGGGTGGGATCGGCTTGATGAATTGATCGCCGTGCAGAATACGAGCAACATTGCCGTCATCGAAGACGCGCTCGGTGCCGGGAAGTCCCAATGCTGCTCCGGTGATGACCACGGGCTCGACCGGCGAAGGTTTCTCACCGCGATAGATTTCCCAGCCGCGTTCCAGAACGTCGGCGAACAGATGCCCCAGCTCGGTATAGCGATTTCCATTCGACGGAGCCGCAGTACTCGTAGGCGCGACGAAAGGCTTCTCGTTTGCGACTGGCGCCGCCATTACTGCGAGCGAGGGTGGCGTGGACACTGTCGCTACTGGCCCCGTCATCACCTCGGGTGCGATCGCAGCCACTCCGCGTCCCAATCCTGCGGCATACATTCCACATAACGCCTGGTTGAAGGCCGCAATATCGCCGAGCTTGGGATGATTAGTGAACAGCGAAACCACGTCGCCGCGGTTGCCAAGAACATCTTCGGCAAATCCCTGCAAGGCTTTCTTCGGCCCAACCTCGACGAACACGCGGGCGCCCGCATCGTAAAGCGTGGTCAAGCCCTTCACGAACTGCACCGGCGACGCGACTTGCTGCGAAAGCAGGTCCAGCATCTGCGGCACAACATCGGGACCCGTCGGATAGAACTCGCCATTCACATTAGCGACAATCGGAATCTTCGGCGATTGCAGATGCAGCCGCTGCAACATCTGACGCAATGGCGCGCTGGCCGGAGCCACAATCGACGTGTGGAAGGCGTGACTGACCGGCAACTCCACGACGTTATAACCCGACTGCAGGAAGATCTGTGTGACCTCCTCGACAGCTTTGCTGGCTCCGCCAATCACCGATTGGCCAGTACTATTCACGTTGGCGATAACCACGTAGCCTTTCACCGACTTCAGAATGCGTTCGACTTCCGGGAGCGGCGCGAACACGGCTGCCATTCTGCCTTTGTCTTCTACCGCTACCTGGGTCATGCCGCGACCACGGGCGCTGACTGCCTCGAGTGCTTCTTTGAAGGTGATGGAACCAGACGCCACCAGTGCTCCATACTCACCCAGGCTGTGTCCCATCGTCATGTCTGGTTGTATGCCGTACGCGGCCAGCAGCCGAGTGATTCCAATGTCGATGGCCAGCACGGTTGGCTGTGTGATCTCAGTTTGGCGCAGGTCTTCTTCCGCCTTCGCTACGGCCTTCGCGTCATTGGGATCCACAAAGATGAACTCAGTGAGCGGCTTGCCCAGCAGCGGAGTCATCACTCTGTCCGCTTCGGCAAACGTCTCGCGCACGATCGGCTCGGCGGCGCTAAGTACTTGGAGCATATTGGCGTACTGTGAGCCCTGGCCGGTGTACAGAAATGCAACTTTGGGAGCAGGACCGTGTCCGCGGAAGATGCCTTGTGCGCGAATGGCTTTCCAGAACGCCGCCTGGTCCGCTTCAAACGCCTTCAGGGCAACACCCGACTTGGTTGCGAGGTCAGCAGCGTCGGTATAGTCGATCACCACACGCTCGGCCGCGCGTAAATCCGATTCAGCGGGAGCAGCCGCAACCGGCGCGCTCCCGTCCGCTGCCAACTTCTGTGCCGCGCGCAGACGCGTGACCAAATCAGCTACCGACTCTGCGCCAATGACCAGCGCACCACGCAAGGGCGCCTTGAAAGTAGTTGGAGCCGGAATCGCAGGAGAAATGCTGCTCGCATGCATCGTGACATCCTTCGCCACACTGGGCATTGTCGCCGGCACAGCGATCGACCGCTTGCCGTTACCGTTGAGTCTTCCGGGAATGTGTTCTTCCAGCACCACGTGGAAGTTGGTGCCGCCAAAACCAAATGCACTGACACCTGCACGGCGCACGCCGCCCGCAGGAACGTCCCAAGGTTTCAGTGCGGTGTTGACGTAGAGCGGAGAGTGGGAGAAGTCGATCTCCGGACTGGGATGCTCGCAATGCAAACTAGGTGGCAGCACCTTGTCGCGCAGCGCCATCGTAGCCTTCAGGATTCCCGCGGCTCCCGCGGCTCCTTTCAGGTGTCCGATGTTTGACTTGACCGAGCCAAGTGCCACCGAATGTGCGGGCAGATTTGCGCTGCCTAGGATGTCGGCCATGCTCTGCGCTTCTACGACATCACCCACGCGCGTCGAAGTGCCATGCCCTTCGATGAGCGTTCCGGGTTCCGGCGACAGACCGGCATTGTTCCAGGCGCGCTCGACGCAGAACTTCTGTCCAATCGGATTGGGTGCGGTGATGCCCTTGCCCTTGCCGTCACTCGATCCGCCGATGCCGCGCAGCACCGCGTAAATCTTGTCCTGGTCGCGCTCCGCATCGGCTAGACGTTTCATCAGGAAAATGGCAGCACCTTCGCCCATGACGAATCCGTCAGCGCCTTCGGCGTAGGGACGTGTGCCCGTGGCGGACAGTGCCCCGATCTTGCAGAACTTCACGAACGTGGGTGCGCCCATGTTGCGGTCGATCCCGCCGGTAACGACCACGTCGAAATCATTTTGGACCAGGCCTTCCACCGCCGACTTGATCGCCGCCATGGCCGACGCACACGCGGCATCGCAAACGTAGTTGGGGCCGTGAAAGTTATAAAGATTGGCGATGCGCCCGGCCATGCAGTTGGCCAGTTCGCCCGGCATCGTGTCTTCCGTGATGGCGGCGAAATGTTCCCCGACGCGGTCGTGGAACTCACGAGTGATGTCACGCTGCACTTCCGGCGGTAACGCCGCGAAGCTGGCCGATTCCTCCAGTTCGTGCGCATACTCAGGAAAGAAAATGCGCACCGACGAAAGATAATGTTTCTCCCCAGCCATGGCGTTGCCGAGAATCACCGCGGTGCGATCGAGTTCCAGCGGTCGATTAGGATAGCCGTAGTCCTCCAGCGCTTCTCGCGTGCAGGCAATGGCCCATTGCTGGGCAAGGTCCATCCCGGCGGCCACACGTGGCGGAATCGGCAGCTTCCACTTCATCGGGTCCCACGCGTATTCGCGAACCCAGCCGCCGATCTTCGAGTAGGTTTTATCGGGTGCGTTGGGATCGGCGTCATAGTACCGCTCGGGATCCCAGCGATCGGCCGGAACTTCGTTGATGCTGTAGCGTCCGGTCTTTACGTTGTTCCAAAAAGCAGGTGCGTTCGGGGCGTCGGGCAGGATGGCTCCTACCCCCACAATGGCGATGGCTCGATGTGCGGTGTTTTCCATGATGTCATTCCTCGTCACCCAGGCCGTGCGTCTGTGAAGTGGAGGAGAGGCAGACGCACGCCCCGCGGGTCTAGCTATGAAGGGCTACTTCCGTGAGCTGTTCTGCTTGACGCTTTTGGACTCGGCCGTACAAAACGTCAGCGACGTAATCCATGTCACCGATGAGACCCGACTGCGCGCGGTGGATCGCCGTCTGTCCCAGAGATGTCTCAAACGCCGGAATCTCCGCGTCGGTCACGCCGGCGGCGCCGGCAATGCAACGCAACCCGTCGTTCGCCACCTTCATCGCGGCCTCGCGCGCAAATATCCGGCTGATGGCTGCTAACGCGGCTGCATCAAATCGATCGTTGGCCTTCTCATTCATTCGGCCTTCGGCCATCAGTGCAGCGCGGCGTGCCAGTGTCGCCGCCGCTTCTGCGTAAGCGATCAACTCCCCAATGCGCAACAGAATGTGCTGGTAGCGCGTCAACCGTGCCGCGCGGGCTTTCTCCATGACTTCAGCGAGAGCGTGCAGCGCCAGGGCTGCAACGTCGGCTCCAACGTTGGGGTGCGCCGCGTGCAGCGCCTCAACCTGTCGCGCGCGCTCGTGATAATGCTGCCCGCGAGTCTTGAGGTGAAGTTGCCAGCGATCGCGGCTGATGGTCATCTCCATGATCTCGGACGTGCCCTCATAGATCGTCGTGATGCGCACGTCGCGCTTGATCTTCTCCACCATGTACTCGTGGGTGTAGCCGTAGCCGCCCAGCGCTTGGATGCTGGCCTCAGCTGCGGTGTTCCCGGCCTCGGTCGACAGGTACTTCGCGATTGCACCCTCGGTATTCAGGCTCCCTTCGCCCTTGTCGATGCGCTCGGCGGTTTCCTCGATGAACGCGCGTCCCGCTTCCAGACGCACAACATTCGGCACGATCAACTTGTGGGTGTAACCCTGTTTCTCTGACAGCGGCGCCCCGCCTTGAATGCGCTTGGTCGAGTACGGGATCGCGCGATCCAGTGCCGACCATCCTGCGCCAAGTCCGAACGCGGCAACCATCAGGCGCGTGTAGCCGAACACCGCCTGCGCTTGCAGCAGCCCTTGTCCTTCCACCCCACCGATCAGCCTGTCAGCATCGACGTAGGTATCGACCAGCGACAGCGCGGCAGTATTGCTCAGACGGATGCCGTGCTTGTTCTCCGGCTTATCGTGTGTGAAGCCCTTGGCGCCTTTCTCGAGGACGAACCAGCTCGGCCCGCTTGGCGTATTCGCCAGCACCGTATACAAATCGGCGATTCCACCGTTGCTGATCCACTGCTTGCTGCCGTTGATCTTGTAGCCGACCACCTTGCCGTCCTGCATGACGCGGTCTGCGGTCGTCTTCAGCGAGCCCAAATCACTTCCCGCCTCCGGTTCCGTCGCGCCATAAGCAAACAGCACGCCTTCATTGGCGATGCGGCTCAGCCACAGCTTCTTCTGCTCCGGCGTCGCACCAACGGTAATCGGATCGCTCCCCAGGAACGTGGCAAACAACGACGTGGCCAGACCGAGGTCAATCCGCGCCATCTCCTCGCAGATGAGGTAAACATCGAAGGTGCTGCCGCCGAGGCCGCCGTACTCCTCAGGAATAAACAGCAGCTGAATGCCTAGCTGGTCGGGGTCGCACATGGTATGGACAATGTCTTCCGGGCACTCATCGCGCTCGTCGAGTTCGATCAACACCTCGTCCGGCAGGCGTTTCTTGCCGAAGTCCCGCAGCGACTTCAAACTCAGTTTCAGAGTCTTCTTAGTGATCATTGGCTGTGCCTCACTCCTACCGGGACGCGTGCGCGCCCTTGGCTTCGCGAACTTTGTTGGTCAACTCGGGCATAAATTCCAGAATATCGGCAACGATCCCGACGTCGGCTACCTGAAAGATCGGCGCTTTCGGGTTCTTGTTGATGGCGACGATGAACGGGCTACCTTTGAGTCCTGCCAGATGCTGGAAGGACCCGCTGATGCCGCATGCCAGATAAATCTTCGGCTTCACCGTTTGGCCTGACGAGCCGACCTGCCTCGACTTCGGCAACCACTTGGCATCAACGACCGGACGCGAGCAACTCACCGCCGCGCCAAGCGCGTCTGCCAGTTCCTGCGCGATCGGCAGATTGTCCTGCTCCTGGATGCCACGGCCAACCGACACCAATACCGCTTCTTTGGTGATGTCCACGTCACCGATTTCGGCAACCACGGTTTCCACATACCGGCGTCCAGCGGTGAGGGCGCCGACATCCGCACTCTTGTCGACAACAGCCCCCGCCGCAGGGAGACTCTCTGCCGGTTTGAACGCTCCCGGCCGCACATTAATCACTGCGCCCGAAGAAATGTCGCAACGAACATGCGTGCTCACCTGTCCCCCGAACTCCTGGCGAACGACTCTAAGACTGGTGCCGTCGATCCCATCGACTCCCACGACGTCCGAGACATAAGCTGCATTCAGCTTGATGGACAGTCCAGCCGACAAGTCGATCCCAAAGTGGTTATGGGCAACCAGCACCACGCTGCCTGCCGGAACGACCTTAACCAACGCTTTACGCACCAGTTCTGCATTGGGATAAGCAAGGTTTGCGTTCTCAATCTTCCACACCTCGCCGTAAGTAGCCCGCAGGCTTTCGCAGACGGCGTCGAGTTCCTGACCAGCGCCCGTGACAATCGCCGTCGGAGACGCTGCCGGGTCGATCTTCTTTGCAGCGGCCAACAGTTCGGCAGCCGAATCATCGGCGACGCCATTCTTGTGCGCGATGTAAGCAAATATCCGGGCCGTCATTGCAAACCTCCTTTGGCCTTCATCAGCTCAATGAGCTTGTCGGCGATCTCTTCGTTGCTGCCCTGCAGGATTTCTGCGCCCTTGCCAGCAACCGGCACGAAATAATCGTCGCGTTTCACCTTCGCGGCCGCTTCTCCCACGGAAGCTTTCTCAACTCCCAGATCGGCTGCGCCGTAAGTCGGAACTTCCAGCGATGCAGCTTGCCGAATCCCTCGCATCCCGACATAACGAGGCTCGTTGATGCCGGTCTGGATCGACAGCACACACGGCAGGTCGATCTCGTTCATCTCTTTGTTTCCGCCTTCGATTTCGCGACCCACCTTCAACTTCTTATCGCCAGTTACCTCGATGGAATTCACCAGGGACGCGAAGGGATAGTCGAGCAGCGCGGCCAGCATTCCGCCCACTTGCGCGCCGCCGTCTTCGGCTTGAACGCCGGTCAAAATGAGGTCGTACTTCCCCTTCTGCACGAAGCCCTTCAAGACGGTCGCGATACCTTTGCCGTCTGATCCGACGAACGCATCGTCCGAGAGCAGCACGCCGTGATTCGCGCCCATGGCCAGTTCGCGACGAAGAATTTCCTCGTCCTCGTCCGTGCCCACTGTGGCGACTGTCACGGTGCCGCCGGCTTTGGCAACGATCTGCAGCGCCTCTTCGACCGCGTAGTTGTCCGCCTCGTTGATTGAATAGACCAGGTCGTCGCGTTCAATATCATTCCCCGCACCGTTGAGTTCGATCTCGTTCTCTGAGGTGTCGGGTACTCGTCTTGCGCAAACTAGAATTTCCACGTTGACTCTCCCGAATTTGCAGTTGTCCTGGCGTCACGCATTCGCCTGAGCCAGCACCTTGCTCTCGTCTCTCGTAACTTGCGGACTCGTCCTTACAATGTGCTGATCGACCAACTCTGCCAGGTCGATGGCGGTCATCTTGCCTTCCATTCCCGAAACTTTGATTGCGTCTTCGATGTTCACCATGCAGAACGGGCAAGCGGTCACGATGACGTTTGCTCCGGCCTCAGCCGCCATCTGCACCCGCTTTACACCCATCCGCTCGTTCTCTTGTGGCTCGTAGAACAGCATCAGTCCGCCGCCTCCGCAGCAGAACGAACGGTCGCGGCACCGGCTCATCTCCACTCGCTTCAAGCCGGGAATCGCATCCAGCACCTCGCGCGGATCCTCATATACCTGGTTGTGCCGCCCCAGATAGCAGGGATCGTGATAGGCGTAGACGTTGATTCCGTTCTCGACGTGGTTGAACTTGAGCTTCCCTGACTTCACCTCGCGCGCAATCACTTGGCTGATGTGCTCCACCGGAGGCAGATCTTTGTAGTCGTGCTTCAGCGCGTTGTAAGCATGTGGATCCGAAGTAACGATTCGCTTGACGCCTGAAGCTTTGATCGCTTCCGTGTTGTGGTCGCGCAGCGCCTGGAAGAGCATCTCTTCGCCAAAGCGCCGAACTTCGTGGCCGCTGTCTTTCTCCGCTGCGCCGAGGATCGCGAAGTCGTCGCCCGTATTCTGGAGAATCCTCGCCGTCGCTCGCCCAATCGCCTGAATGCGATCGTCATAGGACGTAATGCTGTCGGCAAAATACAAGATCTCGGCGGTACCGTCGCCATCCAGCACGCTGACCTTGCAGGTTTGTTGAAACTCTTTGTCCTTCGTCCAATCGCCGCGCTTCTTTTCCATCTTGCCGTAAGGATTGCCGCGGCTCTCCAGCGCCTTGAGCGCCTTCTGAACAGACTTGGGCACGTTGCCGTCATCGACCATGCCGCGCCGCAAATCGACGATCTTGTCGATGTACTCAACCAACAACGGACATTCTTCTTCACACGCGCCGCAAGTCGTGCACGACCAGATTTCGTCCTCGGAGTAAATACCGCCAATCAGAGGGTGGCTATTATTGGTCTTGCCAAATACAGGAAAATGCTGGAACGCATAGTCCCGCGCTTTAATGCTGAGGAACCGCGGCGACAGCGGCCTTCCCACTGCGTTCGCCGGGCAATTGTCCGAACACCGCCCGCAATCCGCGCACGAATAGAAGTCGAGCATGTGCTTCCAGGTGAAGTCCTCGAACTTCTTGACGCCGAAAGATTTCACCTGGTCGAGCTGCTCGTCGCTCACGCCCCAGCGCACCGGCTTCACCGTTCCGCGGTCCAGCTTTGCGAAGAAAACGTTGAACAGCGAAGTCTCGACGTGGAACTGGATCCCGAACGGCCGGTAACACAGCAGGAAATAAAAGGTCAGAACGTCCACGAGGTAAGCGCCAAGGTGCAGCCGCCAAAGTGTCGCCGCCGATGCCGAACCGACCGTGTCTTTCAACAACCACCCGAGCGACAGGACCGGCAGAAACTCGGTCGTCAGTCCTTGCTGCGCCTGGATCGCCGCCCGACTCGCCTCGAACAAGCTCTCCGAGAACATCAACAGTGCGATGAGGGCCAATAAAAAGATGGCATCGACCGGATGCCCTTTACCGTACTTCTCCGGAACGACATACCGCACGGGCTTAAATACCACCCGGCGGACCGCCGCCGCAGCTACTGCGAGGAAAACGATCGTTGCTGCATAATCCGCGACGATGTCATACGTTCGGCCAACAGCCCCCGGCGCAACAAAATCTCCCGACAGCCCGAAGAGAAGAAGATAGAAAGCGCGCGTGGCCAGGATGAGGAAACCCGCGAAAATAAAAAGATGCAGGGTGCCCGCCACTCGGTAACGCGGATGCTTCCACTGTCCGAACCAGAATTTCAGCACGCGTTCGAGACGCAGCCATGGTCGGTCCATCCGGAAATCGCGCTCGCCCCGAGCCAGCGGCACCAGGCGTTTGATCACGATGTATGCGAAACAGGCGAGTCCGAGAACTTGTATGAGTCCGCTCAGAAGGGATATGGAAATCCCTAGCAAGATTGCGTGCCCGGGATTTTGCATGCCTTCGAACATGGTGCGTTGCATCTCCGGCTTGCTGGCCTGTTATGTTTGGCGCACAGCTCACAAGGTCAGCTCGAACGAGCTGCGCTGCCTGAATCACGTATCTCGCCTGTCTGGGCAAGTCGATTCCAGTTAGAAGTGGCGACCCGGGACGGCCGGCAGGAATCATTCCGGCCCTTAATGTGTGATTATGCGTTCCCATTTCGGCAGAGTCTGTGAGCCGAGTCACCTTCGTGGGGCCGCGGGCTCACCTCCGGCGGTGCCCCGAATCACAGACATCATGTTCATAACGTGGGAACCTGAATTTGATAGCACGCGCACGGATAGCCCACTGGCCGTCAGCGCAGGACGGCCGATGTAAACTGGTAGGCACTTCTAAGGACTAGAACCATGACTCATCCCCAGTCAGTGACCAGCACCGTCCGTTACGGGCGGAAATTAGTCAATGCGGGCATCACCGGAATTCGCACCGGCCAGGACTCTGTGCGTGGTGAACGACCGTTGTCCGCGCTCGCGGTCGAGGCCGCACGAAATTCCCTGGCCTTGGCTGCCGTCGGCGCCTGCGTTGGATTGTTGCGTTTTTACGTGGGGCACCGGCGCAATCGTGTTGCGAGTGCCGTGGCATTAGGAACACTGGGAAGCGCTCTCGGATTTTGCGTGGGGTTCGGCTGGAAGACTCGCAATGTCACCTCCAGCGTCGCCCATTCCGCCGCCCGCGAACTGCGCAAAGCTCGCGATGAGCACTGGCTTGAGTCGAATCCGATCGACTACGCATAGCGCGACACCTGCGAGCGAGCCTCGGTCGCCGAAAACCGCCCGTCCGCCCTTCCATTCCCTATAACTGATCCTGCTCGGGCTTCCTCCTGTCGTGGTGAGCTCTCGTCGGCTACAATGAATGTCGTTTTGGCGAGTACGTTGAGGTGAACATGCAGAACTGGAAGAAAGCGGTGGTTTTCGGATCGATCGGCGCAGGAGCGCTGCTGATTCTGGCCGGTCGGCGTCCGATGGGAATGGCGCTGGCAGCGGGCGGCCTGGCGGTGCTGGCCAGCGAGTATCCGGAAAAGTTCGAGGGCCTGCTGGAGAATGCTCCTGACTACCTGCACAAGGGCATGGAGATATTCTCCACCATGCAGAAGGTCGGCGCGGGCTTCGTCAACGACGCCGAGCAGCGCGGCGTGAATGCCTGGCGCGATATGAATGCCCAGTTCGGAGATTGATCGACTCTGACGCGCATGACTGGGCCGCACTGCGGCCCTTCTTTACTGTTCGGACGAGCAACAAAAATGGCGTCACCCGAAGGTGACGCCATTCTTTACGGCTACTGCTTACTTTCCGCCGAAGGTGAAGTTCACGCCGGCAAAGTACTTGAAGTTGTTCTGGTTGCCGGTGTAGCTGGTGCCATTGACGCCGAAGCGGGTGTAGAGGTAGTCCACTTCGACGGGCCGGAGCTGAATGTGCGGGGTCAGGGCATAATCAAGGCCGCCGCCGAACTCCATGGCAAAGGCATTGTTGTTGCTGCTTCCCGAGGTCAATCCGGTCTGGGCATTGTAGATCTGGGCGTACAGGTTGCTGTGTGCCGCGCCAAACAGGGCCTCTCCGAAGGGCTGGAATTTGCCCGAGTGCTTCTTGATCTGGGGGCCGAACATGTAGGTGAAGACGTTGCCATTCGCCTGGCCGGCATAACCGAGGCTGGTCAGCTGGTTTTTAAGGCCGCTGCCCTGGGTGTAGCCATCAAAATCGGCCTTGATGCCGATCCACGGGGTCACGTTGTAGACGAATCCGCCGCCGCCACCGAAGATGTTGAAGCTGGTGAGGTGGGTGATGTCGGGGTGAACGTTGACGAACGAGAAGCCGATGGGAACTTCGAACTTCGGGTAATCCTGGGCAAACGCAGCCACCGTAAACAAGAGCGAAACTGCGATAAGAACGATCGACTTCTTCATTGCTTGTTAGTCTCCTGAAGCTTGAAGTTGTCTCCGCACCAGACCTCGCCGTTCCCGCCCTGTCATTCCCTTCGACGAATTGCAGTAGCGCAGGCGGGAGTTACAGTGTTCGGAGGCGGTTTGCGGCCGGCCATACTCGACCGATCTGGCAACCTACATACTTAGACGCGGAAAAAATCGAAAGGTTCTCCGCAACTTTTGCAGGAATGGGGTTAACATGCACCCAAGCTGCTACTACTTTGGGTGTGAACTGCAGATACCCGCGGTCAACTGCGAGCAACTTTTTTCGTCTCCACCCTATCACAACCAGATGGAAAACCGGTCCCGCGTTAGCGGCGTCAGGTCGGTTATAATGCCCAGTCAAGCTGAGTCCACGATGCATCGCGGTTTCGACACCCGTATTGCGTCGACGACCATGGATGGCCGCACGATCGCGCAAGTGGCCGGGCAGGCTCTGACGGACGAGACAATCCGATACCAAGGCAAGGAGCTCCGCAATGGCCATCAAAGCAAGTGAATACATCTGGTGCAACGGCACCCTGATTCCGTGGGATGACGCAAAGCTGCATGTGATGGCGCACGTCATCAACTACGGCTCGTCGGTGTTTGAAGGGGTACGCTGCTACCAGACGCCGAAGGGACCGGCGATTTTCCGCCTGCACGACCACACCCAGCGCTTGCTCGATTCGGCCAAGGTTTACCGCATCGAAGTGGACTATACCGTCGAAGAGCTGGCGCAGGCGACGGTCGATGTGGTCGCCAAGAACAAGGTCTCGCCCTGCTACATCCGCCCGATTATCTTGCGCGGATACGGCACCGTGGGCGTCGATCCGACAGGCTCGCCCACCGATGTGTACATCGTCAATTACGAGTGGGGCAAGTACCTGGGCGGTGAGGGCGACGAAGGCGTGGATGTGTGCGTGTCGTCGTGGAGCCGGCTGGCCCCCAACACCATGCCGACGATGGCCAAGGCCGGCGCCAACTACATGAACTCGCAGCTCATCAAGATGGAAGCCATGGCCAACGGCTACGCCGAGGGCATTGCGCTGGATGTAAATGGCTACGTGAGCGAGGGCTCGGGCGAAAACGTTTTCGTGGTGCACAAGGACCGCATCTACACTCCGCCGCTGGGCAATAGCGTACTGCCGGGCATCACCCGCAACTCGGTGCTGCACATCGCGCAGGACCTGGGCATTCCGACCGTCGAGCAGGTCATACCGCGCGAAATGCTGTATCTCGGCGACGAAGTCTTCTTCAGCGGAACGGCGGCGGAGATCACGCCCATCCGCTCGGTGGACAAGATCAAAGTGGGCAAGGGCGGCGTAGGTCCGATTACGCGGGCGATTCGCTCGGAGTTCTACTCCATCGTGAACGGCAAAATAGAAGACCGGCACGGCTGGCTGACGCCGGTGCCGGTGAAGCAGCCGGTCGCGGTTTAGGAAGTCGGGACGCGGCTTGAGCCGCGCAGTAAGTGCGCCCCTAACATCGATTCGCCGCGCGGACTTCAGTACGCGCGGCATAATCATGCGAGAACCGCGGCGCGGTCCGCCGCCTCTACTTCGCCTGCATCGACTCCAGGTAGTTAGTCAGATTGCGCATGCGAAGCTGCACCTGCAGCACTGTGGCCGGCAAACGTCATAAAGATCGGACCCCACACCGGCATTTCCTTGCTGCCATGTGCGGGCGTCATGGCCCCGCCCTGGATCACCGTTGCAACGTGCTCGCCCGGAAACGTTCCGCCGTTCTTCGCGTTCAGCGTGGTCAGGTTCGTCGGTGCCGTCTTCAAGGCCGGAGCCGCAGGGCCATCGCCCTTGCCGTCAACTCCGTGACACGAAGCGCAATACGCGTTGTACATTTCCTTGCCCGAAGACGGACTGGTATAGGTCGCAGGCACGTGCTTGATTTCCGGCGTCGAGGCTTGCGGAGTAGCAGCGGGCGCATGTCTGTGCGTCCACGCCAATGCAGCAAACCACACAGAGCGCCGCCAGGAAGATGAACCGGTAGGACATACTTGCCTTCTTTCGAGTTGGTTTGTCGTCAATACCCTTCAATATCGGCCGCTGCGCAAAGCGGGTCAACGACGGGCATCACAGCCCGTGAGTGACGAAGTCCTTGAATTTCCCAAATTAGGAATCCTGAGTACAGTACACCACTACAGGTAGTGGCAACTGATCCTCCGTCTACGCCGGTCTATCCGCCCTATCCGGGGACGTGGCCGGAGTTTCGCGTTTGGTTTGCCGACGAGGCGGCTTGCGTCGCGTATCTGGAACGGTTGCGGTGGGCAACGGGCTTCCGCTGTCCGAAATGCGCACACGCAAAGGGATGGCGCACGGCCGACGGGCGTTGGTCCTGCTCGGGATGTGCTCGGAAAGTATCGGTGACCGCGGGCACCGTGTTTGATCGCAGCCGCATTCCTCTCACGGAATGGTTTGCCGCAGCGTGGCACATGACCAATCAGAAGCATGGGGTAAGCGCGCTGGGGTTGCAGCGGCTGCTGGGACTGGGAAGCTATCAGACCGCATGGACCATGTTGCAGAAGTTGCGCACCGCCATGGTGCGGCCGGGGCGGGATCGTCTTCATGGCCCGGTCGAAGTCGATGAGGCCTCTGTGGGCGGCATCGAACAGGGCGTGCGTGGACGCGGCACAAAGGACAAGTTCATCGTCGCTATTGCCGTCGAGGTATTGTCGCCCAAGGGCTTCGGCCGTATACGCATGGGGCGGGTCGACGATGTCTCCGGCGCCAGCTTGGTTCCCTTTGTCTCGGCCGCAGTCGAACCCGGCACGGAGGTGCGCACGGACGGCTGGAAGGGCTACAACGGTCTGTCCGGACAAGGGTACAGGCACCACGCCATCAACGTCTCTGCCAGCGGGGATCCGGCCCACGTTTCCATGCCTGCGGTACATCGCGTGGCCTCCCTGCTCAAACGCTGGCTGCTCGGCACCCATCAGGGCTCGGTCACCGCAGAGTATCTGGATGCCTATCTCAACGAATTCGCCTTCCGCTTCAATCGCCGCCACTCCCGACGCCGAGGTCTGCTCTTTTTGCGGCTCATGGAAAATGCCGTGGTCACCGCGCCGACCCGGTACAGACCTTCGCGCTCCAATTGCCAGGCACGAAACCACAACATCTAGCGGTCACTGTACTCAGGCCGCTCCCCTTATTAGAATTGATTTGTAATCAGCAGCAGTACTTTGGGCGAGGCCCTACGAAGGCTATCCGAGCAGATTCCGACAAACCCCTTAGAGAGTCATTGTCTTCAACGCAGGGCTGATCAGCAGCGGAGCATCCGTCGCGGCCTGCACCTCTGCAATGCTCAAGCCCGGGGCAATTTCGTCTAACACGAGCCCCGATTGCGTCACGCGAATATACGCCATCTCGGTTGCAATGTTGTGCACCACACGCAAGCCGGTAATCGGCAGAGTGCAGCGCTTCAGGATCTTCGGCGCTCCGTCGCGCGTCGTATGTTCCATTGCAACAATCACGCGGCGTGCGCTGGCAACCAGGTCCATCGCGCCGCCCATACCTTTGACCATTTTGCCCGGGATCATCCAGTTGGCGAGGTTGCCTTCCTCGTCCACTTCCATCGCACCGAGCACGCTGAGATCGATGTGACCGCCGCGAATCATGGCAAACGACTCGGCGCTAGAGAAAAACGCGGTGCCCGGCAACTCACTCACCGTTTCCTTGCCCGCATTGATGAGGTCGGGGTCTTCCTCGCCTGCCAGCGGATACGGGCCGACGCCCAGCATGCCGTTCTCGCTTTGGAGAATGACGTCCATGCCGGCGGGGACGCAGTTAGCCACCAGCGTCGGCATGCCGATGCCGAGGTTCACGTAGAAGCCGTCGCGGAGCTCCTGCGCCACACGGCGCACAATGCGATCGCGCTTTTCGGTGTCTTTCTGCTTGTCGGGTCTCACCTCGGCCATGGCTACGCCTTCCTCAGTGTGCGGCGCTCAATCCTCTTCTCGTAGCCCACACCCTGAATGATCCGCTTCACATACACGCTCGGAGTGTGCACATGGTCAGGCTCAATCTCCCCCGGCTCAACCAAATGTTCGACTTCGGCGATCGTGATCCTTCGCGGCCGTCGCCATCATGGGATTGAAGTTCCGCGCCGTCTTGCGGTAAACCAGATTGCCCCAGCGATCGCCCTTCCATGCCTTGATGAGCGCAAAGTCGGCCTTCAGCGCATGTTCGAGCACATACGGACGCCCATCAAACTCGCGGGTCTCCTTACCCTCGGCCACCATGGTGCCGTCTCCGGCGGGCGTGAAGAACGCAGGAATCCCCGCTCCACCGGCGCGAATGCGTTCCGCCAGCGTGCCTTGCGGAATCAGTTCCAGATCGATCTTGCCGGTAATCACCATCTCTTCCAGCAGCTTGTTCTCGCCGACGTAGCTGCCCTTGTGCGAGCGAATCTGTCCCGGCGTAGAGCATCAGCCCGAGACCGAACTCATCGACCCCAACGTTGTTGCTGATGGTGTTAAGGTTCTTGACGCCTTTTTTCACCAGCGCGCGAATCAGATTCTCGGGGATGCCGCACAGTCCGAAGCCTCCGACCATGATGGTCGCGCCGTCGTTGATATCGGCAACCGCTTCGTCCGCACTCGCGAAGACTTTGTTCAAGGCCATGATATTTTTCCGAACCGGCGATTGTAATTAGCTGCCGGGCAGTACGGCAAAAAATCAATCGATGGGTGGCCCGTATTTGCCTGCCTCTGGCAAATGTGGGTCCGCCAACAACTCATCAATCACTCTTTCCGCCCAAACTGATTCGCCCGCTCAAACATCTCGCGTAATCCCGGCCCGCGCAGGTTCTCGCGCAGGTGGGTCATCTGTTGTTCGAATCGCAACATGACATCTGCAATGTTCTCGCTGTTGGTGAGCGCGATGTCGCGCCACATGGAATATGGACTATGCGCAATGCGCGTCATCTCGCGCAAAGCACGGCCGCCGATCTCAGCGACCGTTTCATCGTCGCCCAGTTCTTCGTGCAACACCGACGTCAGCGCGGTGGAGATCATCTGCGGCAGGTGGCTGATCCACGCGCACACAATGTCATGCCGTTCGGGATCGAGCACGATGATGCGCGCTCCGATTAAGGTCAGTAGCCCGGTGAACTCTTCCTGCAACGCCGTGTATTGCTGGTCGGCAACAATTGGCGTGATAAGCCACACCGCGCCCTGAAATAAGTTCGCGTCGGCGTGCTCGACTCCGGCAAATTCCTTGCCAGCCATCGGATGCCCAGGGAGCACGCGCTTCCCTGCCTCGGCGCCGAAGATCATGCGCGTGCGTTCGACCAGCTTCTGTTTCGTGCTACCCGTATCGGTGACGAGCGTTGTGGAGGGGAGCGTCGGCGCAATGGCTTCGAATTGCGAGAGGATGGTTCCAACCGGAGTGGCGAAGACTATCACGTCGCTGCCGACGACAGCGCGTTCAAGGTCAGCTTCAGCCCGGTCGATGACTTTGCGTTCGAGTGCCGTATCGAGCACCGCACGCTTGTCGCAACCCACGATTGTCCCGGCGAAACCATGCTGGCGCAATGCAAGCCCGAGTGAGCCGCCGATCAAGCCCAGTCCCAACGATCGTGATTTGCTGAATCGGCATACGAAACCGTGGCGACGTACCCAATCGTTCGCTCCACCGCCGGTGCGATCATCCTCAGCCGGTTCATCAGCTCGGCAAACTGCTCGGGAAACAGCGACTGCGCGCCATCCGACAGCGCATGATCGGGATCGGGATGCACCTCAATCAACAGCGCGTCCGCCCCCGCCGCGAGCGACGCGCACGCCATGGGCGCGACCTTATCGCGCAACCCCGTGCCGTGCGAAGGATCAGACGTAATCGGCAGGTGCGACAGTTTGTGCACGATTGGTATGGCTGAAATATCGAGCGTGTTGCGCGTGTAAGTCTCGAACGTGCGAATCCCGCGCTCGCACAGAATAACGTCGTAATTGCCGCCCGACATAATGTATTCCGCCGACAGCAGCATCTCTTCGATGGTGGCAGCAATGCCGCGCTTCATCAGCACCGGCTTGCGCACTTTGCCCAGTTCGCGCAGCAGATTGAAGTTCTGCATGTTGCGCGCGCCCACCTGGAAGATGTCCATGTACGGCATCATCACGTCGATCTGCGAGATCTCCATGACCTCGCTGATGGCCAACAGCCGTGCGCGTCGGCAGCCTCGCGTAGAAGTTTCAGGCCTTCAAGTCCCAGTCCCTGAAACGTGTAAGGCGAGCTGCGAGGTTTAAATGCACCGCCGCGCAGAACCTTTGCTCCGGCCTTCGCGACCTGTTCCGCCGCTTTGAAAAGCTGTTCGTGCGATTCGACGGAGCACGGCCCCGCCATCACCACCACTTCCCTGCCGCCGATTTCAACGCCATTGGGAAACTTGATGACGGTATCGTGCGGACGAAACTGGCGTCCGACCAGCTTGTACGGCGCGCTGATGCGGTGAACTTTTTCGACGCCGGAAAGCACCTCGAGGTCGCGCGTATCGAAATCAATGCGGCGGCCGACGGCGGCCAATACCGATTGCCGCGCGCCGGTGGTGCGATGCACAGCGAAGCCCATCCGTATCAAGTGATCGGTGACGTCCTGGATCTGGTCTTCGGTGGCAGTCTCTAGCATCGCAACAATCATTCGTGAACGGTCTCCTAGGAAAACTAGCTCTTAGCTTTTAGCCTTTAGCTCTTAGCTTTTGGCTAACGGCTAAGAGCTGAGAGCTAATAGCTTCTTTTCAATCCTCTTTTCAATCCTGCGGCTCCAGCTCGGTCGGCTCGCCGCCGCGTTCCGCCACCGGCTCGGGAGCAATTTCGTCGCGCTGAATCTGGCGCATCACATCCACCAGCCGCTCATAGATCTGTCGCAACTGCACCTGGGTGAGCGGCCCCTGGTTCATGCTCGCGATGTTGTCGAAAATGATGCGTTCGCGGTCAGGCTCGTAAATCGGAAGGCTCGAATTGCGCTTGAGCTTGCCGATTTCTTCGGCGCAGCGGGCGCGCTGGTTGATCAGCGCCACCAGTTGCCGGTCGAGTTCGTCGATTTTGCGCCGCCACTCCGCAATGTCCATAATCTTCGACGCCTTGAAAGAACAGCCAATCTAGCTAACGGCTAAAAGCTAATGGCCAAAGGCCAATCCGCCACCTTACGCTTGCAACCCATTCACTCGCAGCGACTGCAAAAATTCTGACACAGCCGCCGCTTCGCGTCCCGCGTTTTGTTCAATGCGCTGCACGATGGCGCTCCCGATGACCGCCGCGTCGGCGAACTCCCCGACCTCGGCAAACTGTTCTGGCGTCGAAACTCCAAAGCCTACCGCAATCGGCAATTTCGTGAAGGCTCGCAGCCGTTGCACCAGCGATTGCGCATCGCCGGCAACTTCCTGTCGTGTTCCGGTGATGCCGGTGCGCGAGATGGCGTACACGAATCCCCGCGAATTCTTTCGCCACGGCGCGCAACCGTTCGTCAGTGCTGGTCGGCGCGGCTAGAAAAACAGGCGCCAGCTTGTGCGCCTTCATCGCGCGCAAATAGTCGTGCGCTTCCTCAACGGGAAGATCGGTTACCAGCGCGCCATCAACTCCCGCACCTTTCGCGGCAGCGCAGAACTTCTCCAATCCGAACTGCAAGATGGGATTGAGATACGAAAAGATGATGAGCCCGGCTTTCGACTGCTGGCGAATCTGGCGCGCGATATCGAGCACTCCCGCGAGATCGGTGCCGTGCTTGAGCGCACGTTCGCTGGCCCGCTGAATGACTGGCCCGTCGGCAACGGGATCGCTGAACGGCACGCCTAACTCGATGACGTCTGCGCCCGCACCAATCGCGGCCAGCGCCACATCGCGCGAGATCTCCAGCGTCGGATCACCGCACGTAAGGTAAACAACCAGCCCGGGTCTATGGGTAAACTTGATGGCCATGAGAAAAGACTAGGGTAACAGGAACGGGTGTATAGTTCGGGCTACCGTTTCCATCCCGGCTGCAAGAAGAGACGACACCGTGAACCTGACGCCGCTGAATTTCCTGCCTAGAAATGTAGCCAAGGTGCTCGCGACCGCTTGCCTCATGCTGGCGAGCTTCAGCCTGTCGGCCACCGCACAAGCCCCTTCAACCACTCCTCCCGCGCCGCTGACACCGGCGAATACGTTCTATGCGTGTCGCATGACCTATGCCTTATGCACCTTCTCGGCCTGCGAAGCGGTGGTGATCATGGGAGACAAAGCCACCAGTACCTGTAATTGCCGGGTCATCACCGACGGCTGGTCGGTGGGAGCGAAGGATTGCAAAGCCGACAAGCCGGACGGGACCCAGATCAAATCGCGCTACTTTCCCATCCGAACCTACGCCCGATGCACCAACAAGCGCCCCTGGGCGATGTGCCTCGATTCCGATTGCACCGTCGATAAGAACGACAAAACTAAGGCAGCTTGCAACTGTTCGGTAAAGCGCGACGTCGGCGACTACCTCGTCGAGCCCGACAGCCCCGGCAACCCGTCGCAATGCGACAACGGGATCATTTCGTCGGCAACGGTCGTCGATCTGGATACCATCACCGACTTCCTCCAGAAGCAGGACAAGATGCCGGTTTACGACATGCTGGTCGTGAATCCGCAGCCGCCGAAAAAATAGCCTGCACTACTGCTTGAACACCACCATACCCAGCGGCGGCAGGTTCAGCAGCAATGACTGATCGAAGCCGTGCGTCGCTACCGGCGAGCTATCGGCTCCGCCAAAATTACCTTCGTCGGTTCCGCCGTAGATGGCCGCGTTGCTATTGAGAACCTCCCGCCAGTGCCCGGGGAATGGCACTCCAACTCCATAGCCACGGCGCGGCACAGGCGTGAAATTGCACGCCACGACCAGCGGCGCCTTCTCATCCTTGCCATAGCGAAGGTAGGTAAGCACGCTGTTGTCGTTGTCGTTGGCGTCGATCCAGCGCCATCCCAGCGGATTGAAATCGTACTCATACATCGCCGGCTCGCCGCGATAGAAAGCGTTCAGGTCGCTGACCCAGCGCTTGATTCCCTGGTGCGAAGGAAAATTCAGCAGCAGCCAATCGACCGTGCTGTCATGGTTCCACTCCGACCACTGGCCGATCTCGCAGCCCATGAACAGTAGCTTCTTGCCCGGCTGGGTAAACATGTAGCCGAACAGTAGCCGCAGGTTGGCAAACTTCTGCCAATAGTCGCCTGACATCTTGCCGATCAGCGACCCCTTACCGTGTACCACTTCGTCATGCGAAAGCGGCAGCGTGAAATTTTCGGTGAAAGCATACAGTCCACGGAACGTCAGCTTGTTGTGGTGATACTTCCGGTGAATCGGGTCCTGCTGGAAATACTTGAGCGTGTCGTGCATCCAGCCCATGTCCCACTTCATGCCGAATCCCAGGCCGCCGATGTACGTCGGGCGCGACACCATCGGCCAGGCAGTCGATTCCTCGGCGATGGTCTGGATGTCCGGAAAGTCCTGGTAGGCATCATGGTTCACGCGCTGCAACAGCGACACGGCTTCCAGGTTCTCGCGGCCACCGTACATATTGGGGATCCATTCACCCTGCTTGCGCGAGTAATCGAGGTAGAGCATGGAGGCGATGGCGTCCATGCGCAGTCCGTCAATGTGGTACACGTCGAGCCAGAAAATCGCGTTGCTGATGAGGAACGCGCGCACCTCATTGCGGCCATAATTAAAGATGGCCGACTTCCAATCGGGATGAAATCCCTTGCGCGGATCGGCATGCTCATAAAGATGCGTGCCGTCGAAGTAAGCCAGTCCGTGCTGATCGTTGGGAAAGTGCGAGGGCACCCAATCGAGAATTACCCCAATGCCGCGCTGGTGCAGATAGTCCACCAGGTACATGAAATCCTGCGGGGTGCCGAACCGGCTCGAAGGAGCATAGTATCCGGTGACCTGGTAGCCCCACGAAGCGTAGTACGGGTGCTCCATCACCGGCATGAACTCGACGTGCGTGAAGCCCAGGTCGTTCACATACGCGGCCAGCTTCGGCGCCAGTTCGCGATAGCTGAACCAGCGGTTGCCCTCAGCCTCGTTGCGCATCCACGAGCCTATATGCACTTCGTACACCGAGATGGGCGCATCCCAGGAATTCCGCTTGTGCCGCAGCCGCATCCATTCTTCATCGGCCCACTGATAATCGAGGTCCCAGATAATGGAGCCGGTGCGCGGCGGCGTTTCATGATGAAAGCCGTACGGGTCGGCCTTGTTGACGCGGTACATGTGGAACCGCGAACGCAGGTGGTACTTGTAGATCGAACCCTTCCCCAGGCCGGGAACGAAGCACTCCCAGATGCCAGAATGCTCCCGCGGAGTCATAGGGTGCGAATCGGGGTTCCAGCCATTGAAATCGCCGACCACAGAGATGCGCTCGGCATCGGGCGCCCAAACCGCGAAGTAGGTGCCGGGCTTGCCGTCCATGGTAAGGATGTGCGCACCCAGCTTCTCGTAAAGACGGTTGTGGCTTCCCTCGTTAAAGAGGTGAAGGTCCATGCTGGTGAGCAAGGTGGAACCGGTGGCTTCGGGAGCCGATGGTGCCATGGTCGCGAACTCCTGGCGGCAGAGAAACCTAATAAGATTAACATCCTGTGCGCGAGGAACAACTCGAAGCGGAACCTTGGTGATTTTGCGTGATGAACCCGAATCTGCCCTCCTTTGTTTTCAATGACTTGGGCGAAAATTGTTGGTATCATCGTGAAATCATTAGTAGTTATACGTATCCAATTGTGGGCGTTGGAGTTAGCAGCGACCGCGTGCCCCTCTTGCACGCCGCTCCCGGGATGGAGTTGAAGCCGGAATGCCGCCATCATCTTCAAGTGCGCAGGCAAAGCAAGAATTACCTCAGGCGCTAAAGCGCAAATTCAAATCGAGGCGGAGAAATGTACGCCTGAAGGCGTACTCCACCCATCGCAGGGCACACTCCACCCTCCCGACTCCGCACTCCACCTTCGCGGGACATGTTCGACCCTTGGGGCGGCTCACTCCACTCAGCGGAACGGACAATCCGGCTTATCCGGCCGCTTCGACAAATCAGTTAGGCGATGGACTCGGCCTCCTTGGCGGCGAGCGCAGCCCACTCGTCGGCGAACGATGCTGGCTTCTTCGGCGAGGTGTCCGAGCCGGAAGTTTCGGTCTTCGCTTCGGTGGTGCGCTCGGCTAGTTTGCGCTCGGCGAGGCGCTCGGCGGCGAGGCGCAGGTTTTTCTCCAGCGCGATCGCCGCGTAGCGCTTGCGCTCCGTGTTGAAATAGCGCCGTTGACGGTTTTGCTGTTGCCGCTTATGGCAAGCACCGGCCGCGTCGGCGCCTTGGTGCTCATACACCTCGCGCAGTTCGGCGAGTTCGGCAGTTTCAGGGTAGTCGGCACGGATAGTGTGCTCTGGGCAGCCGGGGCCGTGTTCGCAGTAGTCGACGGTGGGTATGGGGGAGAGGTTAGAGTTGTCGGTTGTCAGTGGCCAGTTGTTAGTATCTGCAACAGCAGGTTCCTCGGAAGACGGGAAAGCCACTTCGGGAGGAGTGTCGACATCGAGGTCGGCGGGGAGGCCGTATTCGGCGGCGAGGTCGATGGCGGGAGCGGCGACGTCGGTGTGATAGGGATTGGCTTGCCACTTCTCGGGATGCATGAGGAACTGTCCGGCGGCGCGCACAACCGAGAGCAGGAGGCGCGCTCGCTTTAGGTCAAGCATGTCGGCGGCAACGGCCTCGGCGATCTGGTTGAGCGCCGAGTGCACGGCGAACATATTTTCCAGCGGTGGAAGCTTGAAGTCGAAGCGCTCATTGCGGGCGCGTCGCTGGGCCATGCGGAGTTGGCGGACGCGATAGCCGAGGTGATAGATGCAGTAGTCGCGGTCGACCGCGGCGGCGGAGTTGCAAGTGCCTCCGGTGTCGTAGATGTGTTTGCAGGTGCGAAGTGACATGTGTGCTCCTTGAAAAAAAGTTGCCAGTAGCCAGAAAAACAGTTTCGAGTTTCAAGTTTCCAGTTTCGGGTGAATGAATCCGACAAACTGGCAATTGTCTGGACGTAGTTCTCCAGCTTCGAAAGTAGGGAGAGCGGAAAGAGGAAGTCGAGGAAATTCGGTACCGCGATGTTACGAAGGTAACCAGATTTTTCCCGATTTGGGACGAAGAGAATTCACCGCGTAGGCACGGAGGGCACGGAGGAAAAGGCGAAAAGCAGCCGCGGATTTACACAGATGAACGCGGATCAGAGTAGAGCAAAAAGAGTAGAGCAAATAACGTCCCCACATTTGCCAACGGCAGGTAAATGTGGGCCACCCACGGGGAATACCAGGGCCGGAAAACAAAGTCGGCGACCGAGCGATCAAAGAGACACGAAAAAGCCGGGGACGACTGCCCCGGCTTGTCAATTCGAAAACTTACAACTCTGCTACAGGCTAACCTTCCGGCGAAGTATGCCAGCCAGGCCGACAACGCCGGAACCGAACATGATGAGGGTTCCCGGCTCAGGAGTAGGTGTAGCACCCAAATCGAACTCACCGCCCAGCGTGTAGCCGACGTAAGGCCCCGTGCTCAGCAGTACGCCCGCCGTCGAATACTGCTCTAAGTTGAAGGTGTTCTCGTCATCCACTAGCCAGAGAGTATGGGTTGCCGGATCCATCGCCAGGGCTCCGTTAAAGTAGTGCCCGGTATCGAACGAACTGATGACCGTCCCGCTGAGCGAATAGTCGGTCACTGTCGTGCCGCCCCACTCGGAGATCCACAGCGAGTTGTTGGCTCGATCGTAGGTGATTCCCAGGTTGTACAAGCCGCCAGAAGTAAACAGAGCCACGGGATTGGTGAAGTCGCGGGCCGTCTGGTAAACGCCTCCGAAGGTATAGTCCACCAGGAAGTTGTGCGCGCCGTCAGTCGTGGAATCGTAGGCGCTGCTGAAGACCGAAGGCAGAACATAAGTTGTGCCAGTCGGGGTTCCAGACAGCGAGTACTGGCCACCAATCGTAGTCGAGGAGTTCCCGCTGGTTCGAACGTCGCCCGCCACCGCGATGGGCACTTCGTCAGGGAAATCATAGGCTTCGGCGAAGGAGGTCATGCTATTGCCGTGAACGACGACGATGCTGTGACCGCCGTTAAGGTCGGCCGTGTACGTCAGGTATAGGGAACTGCTGGGGCCGGCACCGGCCACGGCAACTCCGGTGAACGAAAGTGCTACGAGGCACACTAACCAGACGAACGGCGCTTTCATGCGAGCTCTCCTACCCTTCGCCCGAGAAGTTAGGATGCAAAGGGTTCGTCATCGTTGCACAACTATCAAACGGAAGACAAGCTAATTCGCCCGTTTCGTCTGTAATTTCATGTGGCATCGCACGCAACAGGGTGTGTCGCCGCTTCGCGGCTCTGCGGGCTGACGCCCAAGACTCAAACAAATAACGGCCTTCTGGCTGGGAAATGGCCCAGTGCGGGCAGAGAAAAGCTGGGGACAATCGCCCCCGGCTTATCGAATCGGAAACTTGATTCGGTTAAAGGTTGATCTTGCGGCGAAGGAGGCCGGCGAGACCGAGGATGCCGGAGCCGAACAGGATCAAGGTCCCTGGCTCGGGAGTGGTGGTGGGCGCAAGGTTGAACTCAGCGCCACCGTCACCGGAAACGAAAGGTCCCAGGCTCAGCAGCGTGCCCGTCGTCGAATACTGTTCCAATTCGAGGGTGCTGTCATTTGTCAGCCAGAGAGTGTGATCCGCCGGATCCATCGCCAATCCGAAGTTATTGCTATGTCCCACATCGAACGAGCTCAGCAAAGTCCCGCTGAGCGAATAATCGTCAATAAACGTGCTCTGAAAGTAACTGCAGATCCACAGCGATTTGTTCACTGGATCGTAGGTGATTCCGTCGGCAAACGGAAGGCCCGAGTTAAAGAGCGGTACGACATTGGTGAAATCGCGGGCGGTCTGGTAGACAATTCCACCCTGAGTGTCTACCAGGTAGTTATGGGAGCCGTCTGAAGTGGAATCAATGACCTCATGAATGAACCCGGGCAGCACATAGGACGTTCCCGTGGGGGTAAGTCCCAATGTGTATTGGCCACCGAGTGTCGATTGATCCGTCCCGGCGGTCCGCACATCGCCCCACACGGCGATGGGGAACTCAGAGGTGCCATACGAAGTCAGGACCGGCGCGCTTACACTATTGCCCTGGACGACTTGAAAATAGGAGAAGGCTGCCTGGTCAATCGTCAGGTACAAGGTGCTCGTAGGACCGGTCTGAGCTGTTGCGGTGAGGGACACGGCAACGAGGGCGGCGAGTAAGCTAATCTTGATTCCCATGTGAATTTTCTCCCTCACGAACTGCAACTAGACTTAGGCGACTGCAGACAGTGCATTGTTCTACTACTGTCTGCGTAAATCAAGTTGTTTCACCTTTAGTTCGTCCATAACTAGCACAAGAAACGTCGGCGCTTTCACGGGGACTTCCTCCATGTTGAACTGGAATTACTGGGGCCCCAAAAGTCGCCCGACATTCTGCCGCCATGGCCTGCAGAAAGCAAGCCGCTTCTGCGTGAATTTTCGTCGCGCCAACACCGCACACACCAAGGTGACCCCCGTTACTGCAAGCGTCTTTGGGGTGGTGCTTTTATTAGCTTGGCGGTATCCGGCCTGAGCACTTTGAGCCGCATGCCGACCGCAATTATAAGGAGCACAGCATGGCTGACAAGAAAGCGGACCTCGCTGGACCCGGCATTGGTGACTATCAGGAACTTGAGAAAGTCCTGCCGGACAACTACAGCTCGCTGCTGTCACCGAAAGAGACGCAGCAGGCGCTCTTCGAGGTGAAGCGCTATATCGAAGACAACCTCTGCAAAGAACTCAACCTGATGATGGTGGAAGTGCCGCTCATTGTGGACGAAGAGAGCGGCGTCAACGACCTGCTGGACCGCGACGGCTCGCGTACGCCGATCCAGTTCCACATCTCCAACGATCGCGAGAAGCATCCCATCAATGCGCAGGTAGTGCAGGCCGCCACCAAGTGGAAGAGGATGGCGCTGAAACAGTTCGGCTGTCAGCCCGGCGAAGGAATTTGCACCGACATGCGGGCCGTGCGCAAAGACTACTTCCTCGACCACGATCACAGCGCGTATGTCGATCAGTGGGACTGGGAACGGGTGATGACGCCCGAACAGCGCAACCTCGACTTCCTGAAAGCTATCGTCAGCAAGATCTGGAAGGTGATCGTTGGGGCGGAGCGGCATGCGCAGGAGATGTTCCCGGCGCTGCGCGATCCGAAGTACCCCAGCCTGCCGGAGCAGATCACGTTCCTGCATGCCGAGGAGATTCTCGATATGTATCCCGACCTGCCGCGCAAGCAGCGGGAGACGGCGATCCTGCAGCGCTATCCGGCGATCTTCATTATCGGGATTGGCTGGATGCTGAAGGACGGCTATCCGCACGAACTGCGCGCGGCCGATTACGATGACTGGGTGACGCCGACCATCAGCAAGAATGGTCACTTGCTGCACGGGCTGAATGGCGACATCGTAGTGTGGAATCCGGTGACGCACAGGCGGCATGAGCTGTCGTCAATGGGCATCCGGGTGAACGGCGAGTCGCTCAAAAAACAGTTGGAACTGACCCACCAGATGGACTTCCTCAAATATCCGTATCACCAGGCGATTGTGAAGCACGAGATTCCGCTGAGCATCGGCGGAGGAATCGGGCAGTCACGAACCATGATGCAGATCCTGCGCAAGGCTCACCTCGGCGAAGTGAGCGTCACGGTGTGGCCGAAAGTGCTGAAGGAGATGTGCGAGAAGAAGAATATTCACGTGCTGAACTAGTGGCTGGTGGCTAGATCGGGCGGTCGAAAGGCCGCCCGGCTGTTTTCGTATACATTTTCAAAGAGGCCTCATGTTTACCGACAATCTCCTGAAGGGCAAACGCTTTCTTATTACTGGTGGTGGAACCGGCATAGGCCGGGCGCTCGCCGAGCGGTTTCTCCAACTGGGCGCCAGCGGATATATCTGCGGACGCCGCGCCGAAGTCGTCCAAAAAACTGCGGCGGAACTGGCAGATTCTACCGGCGGAGTGATCGAAGGCTTTGCCTGCGATGTGCGTTACGACGAAGACGTTGAGAAACTGATCGAGCAAATCTGGAGTGCAGGGGCGCTCGACATCCTCGTGAATAACGCCGCCGGCAACTTTCTTGCCAAGACCGAGACGCTTTCTTCTCACGCCTTTGACGCTGTGATCGGCATCGTGCTCAAGGGCACCATCAACATGACGATGGCTTGCGGGAAGCGGTGGCTTGGGGAAAAGCATTCGGGCATGGTGCTTAGCATCGCGACTACCTACGCCGACACCGGCTCGGCGTATGTCGTCCCCAGCGCGGTTGCCAAAGCCGGAGTCGTGGCTCTCACTCGCAGTCTTGCGGTCGAGTGGGGAGATCGTGGCATCCGCTTCGCTGCCATCGCGCCTGGAGCGATTCGCACCGAGGGTGCGTTTTCGCGCCTGCTGCCCGTGCCCGCGATGGAGAAAGCTCTGCTCGACCACAACCCACTGCATCGCCTCGGAACACTGGAAGAAATTTCCAACCTGGCCGCATTTCTGGTAAGCGATCAAGCGGGTTACATCAACGGCGACATGGTCTACATGGACGGCGGCGAAATGCTGGCCGGCGCCAGTGCCTTCAGTCTGCTCGGCCGCAAGGTCCCGGATGCCGCGTGGGGGATGTTGAAGCCCAAAAAGAAGTGAATCTGCGGTATTGTTTTGAGCTATGAAAAACGTCGTGACTTTGTTCGCTTTGCTGGTCGGCATATTTGGTTCGAACGTTGCGTTCGGACAGGACGCCCCGGCAGCAACTTTGCTGGTGCTCGCCAAGAGCGACAGCATGCTGGCGATCGTCGATCCGATCAGCCTGAAGGTGCTGGCGCGCATTCCGGCAGGACCTGATCCCCACGAAGTGGTCGCGTCCGCTGACGGCAAGACGGCTTACATCTCGAATTACGGATTCGGAGCCTACAACACGCTGACGGTGGTGGACCTGGTCGCGCGAAAGCCATTGTCGACCATCGATCTTGGGGCCTTGCGCGGTCCGCATGGCCTGATGTTTGCCGGCGGAAAAGTGTGGTTCACGGCAGAAGCCGCGAAGGCGATTGGCAGCTACGATCCGGCGACGCAAAAGATTGACTGGATCCTCGGTACCGGTCAGGACCGTACGCACATGATTTACGTCTGGCCGGACCTGAAGCGCATCGCAACGACCAATGTGAATGCCGGCACGGTGAGCATCATCGAGAAAACTGCGGCTACGCAACCCGGGCCTCCACCCGGTCCGCCGCCTGGAGGAAATATGGCGCCTCCGCCCCACTTCCCCATGGGCGCACCTGGTGGGAATTGGGAGGAGACGGTGGTCCGCGTCGGTAGTGGAGACGAGGGATTTGACGTTTCGCCCGACGGCAAGGAAATCTGGGTGGCGAACGCGCACGACGGGACCGTCTCAATTATTGATGTCGCGAGCAAGAGAGTGACCGACACGTTGGCTGCCGACGTAAAGGGCGCGAACCGGCTGAAGTTCACTCCGGATGGAAAGCTGGTGTTCATCTCCAGCCTGGGCGGTGCAGACGTGACCGTCATCGACGGCGCGACCCGCAAGACCGTGAAGCGGATTCCGGTCGGACACGGCGCGGCGGGCATCCAGATGCAACCCGACGGAGCCCGCGCCTTCGCGGCTTGTTCTCCGGATGGCTATGTCGTCGTAATCGACATCCATTCGCTCGAAGTAGTGGGAAAGATTACGCCCGGTCAAAATCCTGACGGGCTGGCGTGGGTAGCGCAGCGATAGAAGCGAACGAATGGGGCCCACCCCGTAAAGTTGCATTGACACCGGCGAGGAGTTCCCGTTAATGTTGAAGACAAGATGACTTCGCTGATCCATCGCCATCATCACCATTCTCACGTGGCGAGCGTGTCGGCGGCGATCATTTCATAGATTATTCGCACTTTTACCTCCGACCCGCTGACGCAAGTTCAGCGGGTTTTTTGTTTTTGCGAAAGGATCGGGCATGGCGATTGAGATTGACTTCGAAAAGATGCAGGGGCTGGCGCCCGCGATTGTGCAGGACGCCTCCACCGGCGAGGTGCTGATGCTGGGCTTCATGAATCGCGCCGCCTTCGACAAGACGCTGGCGACGGGCTACGTGACCTTCTACAGCCGCACCCGCAACGAACTGTGGACGAAGGGCGAGACGTCGGGCAATCGGCTGAAGGTGGTAACCGCACAAGCCGACTGCGACCTCGACACCATCTTGTGCCGCGTAGAAGTCGAAGGTCAGGGAGTTGTGTGTCATACAGGCAAGCGAACCTGCTTCAATACCGAACTTGCTGTGACGGCAGGTGCGCGATGAAGCTGCGATTGGGACTCCCCAAAGGTAGTCTGCAAGAGGCGACGCTGGCGCTTCTGGCGCGGGCGGGGCTGCAGGTTTATGTGAGTCCGCGGTCGTACTTCGCCGGCACCAATGATCCGGAAATTGAGTGCATGCTGATCCGGGCGCAGGAGATGGCGCGCTACGTCGAGCACGACGCGCTCGATGCCGGTATGACCGGCTTCGATTGGGTCAGGGAGAGCGGGCTCGAAGTCGTTACCGTGACCGACCTCATTTATGCCAAGCAAAGCCGCGGTAAAGTGCGATGGGTGCTGGCGGTGCCGGAAGATTCGCCGGTGAAGCGACCTGAGGATTTACGGGGGGCGACTATCGCCACCGAGTTGGTAAACGTCACCAGCAGGTACTTTGCCGAGCGTGGCATCGATGTGAAGGTGGAATTTTCCTGGGGTGCAACGGAAATCAAGCCTCCCACATTGGCGGACGCCATCGTCGAGGTCACCGAAACCGGCAGCTCGCTCAAGGCCAACCGGTTGCGAATCATCGAAACCGTTTTAGAGTCCAACACACAAATTATCGCCAATAAGACCGCATGGGCCGACGCCCGCCGCCGGCAAAAGATCGAAAACCTCGCGCTGATGCTGCGCGGCGCCATGGAAGCGCAGGGGCGGGTTGGCTTGATGCTCAATGTACGAGTTGAAGACCTGCAATCCGTGCTGGCCGTGCTGCCCGCGCTGAATAGTCCGACGATTTCAACGTTGAGTGATAAGGCCTGGGTAGCGGTGAATACGATCCTCGAAGAAAGCTTGTGCTGGGAGGTGATCCCGCGGCTGAAGGCGGCGAACGCAACTGGCATCGTCGAGTATCCGCTGAACAAGGTGGTGGTGTGATGAGGATCCTCAACGGACGCGCGGCGGAGCGTGCGGTGGCCAAGCTGGAAGTGCGAGCATCGCGCCTGGGAGAAGTTGAGCCTGCGGTGAAGCGGATCATTCGCGGGGTGCGGAAGGGCGGCGATAAAACACTAACGCGCTATGCCACATTGTGGGACAGCCTTGGGAAAGGCCGGCCTTTGCGCGTCGCGGAACGGGAAATTGAGCAGGCGTGGAAAGCGACTCCGCAGGAAACCCGCGAGGCGCTTAAGCACGCGGCCGCCAATATTCGGCGATTCGCCAACTGGCAGGTACCGCGCTCGTGGCGCAGGAAAATCAATGGCGGCGAATTGGGGCAGGTAGTTCGTCCGCTGGGGTCGGTGGGATGTTATGTGCCGGGCGGACGTTATCCGCTGCCCTCAACGCTGCTGATGACCGCGATTCCGGCGCAGGTAGCGGGCGTAGAGCGAATTGTCGTGGTCACGCCGAACCCGCAACCGGTTACACTGGCAGCCGCATATTTGCTGGGGATCGACGAGGTCTACCGTTGCGGTGGAGCGCAGGCGATTGCCGCGTTGGCGTTTGGCACCGAGAGCATCGCGCGGGTGGACAAGATTGTCGGCCCAGGCAACGCCTACGTCACCGCGGCGAAGAAACTGGTGAGCTTCGATTGCGCCATCGATATGCTGGCAGGCCCGACCGAAGCGGTGATTTACAGTGAAACCGGAAATGCGGAGTTCCTAGCTTCGGACCTGGTGGCGCAGGCGGAACATGATCCGGATGCGGTGGTGGTGTTTATCTCGACTTCGTCGGCGCTGGCAAAAGCGGTTGCGGCCAGCGTACGGAGCGCGGCGAAAGCGAACATCATTGCCACGAAGGCGATTAAGCGCAATGCCTATGCGTTGGCGGCAAAATCGCGCGAACAGGCGATGGAGTGGGTAAACCGCATCGCGCCGGAGCACCTGACCGTCGATGATGATGCGACCGTCCCGGAGGTGCTCAACGCGGGATCGATTTTTGTGGGCTCGTACTCGCCCCAATCCGCGGGCGATTACGCAGCGGGGCCGAACCACGTGCTACCCACAGCGGGAACTGCCCGCTTTCGCGGTGGTTTGAGCGCTGCCGATTTCGTGAAGGTCGTCACAGTGCAAAAGTTCCTCCGCGAAGGATTGCGAGAGATCGCTCCTGTCGTGACCACGCTGGCCGAGACGGAGGGCCTGCGCGCCCATGCGCAATCGGTGCGAGTGAGGTGCGGCAATGCTTAGCGCGCGCAAAGCCGTTCAGCAAATGCACGAGTATCACCCGCCACTGGCGGGCCGCAAAGGACTGCGTCTGGACTTCAACGAGAATACCGAAGGATGTTCACCGCGCGTGCTGGCGCGCATTCAGCAAATCACGGCAGAAGACTTTGCGCGCTATCCGGAGCGCGAGCCGGTGGAGGCGATGGTCGCGGACTATCTCGATTTATCTGCCGACCAGGTGATGCTTACGAACGGTGTGGACGAAGCCATTCACTTGCTGTGCGAGGCGTATCTCGATGCTGCGGATGAAGTGATTGTGGTAACGCCTACATTTAGCATGTACGAGATTTTTGCGGAGATGACCGGGGCGAAGGTTACTCGCGTGCAATGCGGCAAGGAGTTGCAGTTTCCGGTGAAGAACGTCCTAGCAAATATCACGGTGAAGACGAAGTTGATCGCGGTGGCGAGTCCGAACAATCCGACTGGAGGGGTCGCCGCACGTGAAGAGTTGCTGGCGATTGCGAACGCCGCTCCCAACGCAGCACTGCTGGTGGACGAAGCATATTTCGATTTCCACGGGCAGACGGTGATGCCCGATGTTGGCGCGCTGCCTAATCTATTTGTCGCTCGTACGTTTTCCAAGGCATATGGATTGGCGGGATTGCGCATCGGCGTTCTCGCCGGACCCCGGGAACAAATGCCTATGGTGCGGCGCGTGTCGTCGCCCTACAGCGTGAATGCGGTGGCGCTGCTGGCTCTGCCGGAGGCGCTCGCGGACGACGGCTTCGTCGCGAACTATGTGGTGCAAGTAAAAGCAGGTCGGGCGAGATTGGAAGAGGCACTGACCAACCTCGGCATCATGTGGTGGCCCAGCGACGCGAACTTCGTGCTGATGAGGATCGGCGAACGGCACCGCGACTTCGTAGCGGCTATGCGACAACGTGGGATATTGGTGCGCGACCGGTCGGCTGATCCGGGATGCGACGGATGTGTACGCATCACTCTGGGTACGACCGCCCACACCGAGCAGTTGCTGACGACATTGCGCGAAGTAGTGGCTGAGTTGAAGCTGGGCGCGGAGGTGAAAGCGTGAGGCGGGCAAAGATCCATCGCAAGACCAACGAGACCGATATTCGCGTAGCGCTCACCATCGAAGGACGGGGCCGGGCGAAGGTCAGCACGGGCATTCGTTTTCTCGACCACATGATGGAGTTGGTGGCGAGACACGGCGCATTCGAGCTGGATTTGCAGGCCTGCGGTGATCTCGACGTTGACCAACACCATACGGTCGAAGATGTGGGCATCGCACTAGGCGAGGCATTCACTGCGGCGCTGGGCTCGAAGCGCGGCATCTGGCGCGCGGGATATTTCGTGATGCCAATGGACGATACTCTGGGCGTGGTAGCTGTCGATTTTGGCGGGCGAAGCGCGGCCGTCGTCGATACTAAAGTGCGCACTCGACTTGTCGGCGACTTGCAGACCGAGCTGGTGGCAGACTTCTTCGACGGCTTTTCGCGTGGAGCAAAGGCCAACGTTCACGTTAAAACCATCTACGGCCGCTCGAATCACCACAAGATTGAGGCGTTGTTTAAGGCGTTCGCGCGGGCATTGCGAGTGGCCTGCTCGAAAGACAAGCAACTGGGCCGGATGTTGCCCAGCACAAAGGGGTTGCTGTGATTGCCATCGTCGATTACGGGGCGGGCAACCTGACGTCGGTGGTAAAGGCCGTCCGGCATCTCGGTCGTGAGTGCACCGTCACCAATGACCCCGACATTGTGGGACGTGCGAGCAAGTGGATCATCCCCGGGGTCGGCAATTTCAAGGCAACCGCTCCCTTGGGCAACGGAAAGTTGGGAGCGGTCTTGCGCGACGGCCTTGGCGACAGGCCGCTGCTCGGCATCTGCCTCGGACTGCAGTGGATGTTCGAAGGCAGCAGCGAGGCTCCTGAGTTACGTGGATTGGGAGCTTTTCGCGGCCAATGCACGCGATTCTCCGAGCGTGTGAAGTCGCCTCACGTCGGCTGGGATAGCATCGCCATCGACCCTCGGTCGCGACTGTTGACTGGTGTTTCATCCGGTGTGTACGTGTATTTCACTCATTCGTATCGCGCCCCGGCGTGCAGCGAAACGGTGGCAACATGCATTTACGATGAACCATTTACCGCCGTTGCAGAACGGGGGAACCTGTTCGGCGTTCAGTTTCATCCCGAGAAGTCGGGTGATGTGGGAATGCACATGCTGGAGACCTTCTGTGCCTTGTGAAACGCTGGCCAAACGCATCATCGCTTGTCTTGACGTTACCGGAGGGCGGGTTGTGAAAGGCGTTCAGTTTGAACAACTGCGCGATGCGGGCGATCCTGCAGAGCTGGCCGTCGCTCACGGCCAAGCGGGCGCAGATGAGATCGTGCTGCTCGACATAACGGCGACATCGGACTCGCGCAACACTTTGCTCGACACGGTCCGTCGCACGGCAAAGCAATTGTTCATCCCGTTTACGGTGGGTGGCGGTATCCGGTCACTGGACGACGTGGCGGCTGTGTTGGATTGCGGTGCTGACAAAGTAGCGATGAATTCCGCGGCGATTGCCGATCCCTCGTTGATTACCCGTGTAGCGGAGCGTTATGGATCGCAGGCGGTAATTGTTGCAATCGACGCCCGGCAGCGAACTCCCACAATGTGGGAGGTTTATGTCTGGGGCGGGAGGAAGCCGACTGGAATTGACGCGCGGGAATGGGCAATCAAGGCGGAAAGCCTGGGCGCCGGCGAAATCATGCTGACCTCGATGGACCGCGACGGCACCAAGTCTGGCTTTGACTGCCCACTGACGCGAACGATTGCGACCAGCGTACGAATTCCCGTGATCGCCTCGGGGGGTGCGGGCGAGCCCCATCACTTCGTCGAAGTATTTCAAGAAGGCGCAGCGGATGCGGCACTGGCGGCATCGGTGTTTCACTTCGGGTTGAAGTCGGTCGAGACGATCAAGCGCGAGTTGCAGGCCGCCGGCATTCCGGTGAGGCTGGCATGTTGATCCCGTCGATCGATCTGATGGGCGGAAAGATTGTCCAACTGGTACAGGGCGAAAAGAAGGCGCTGGAGTTTGAGAATTTCGCAGAGTGGGTGGAGCGGTTCGCGCGTTATCCGCTGGTACAACTGATCGACCTCGACGCGGCCATGGGAAAAGGTGACAACCGGGCGTTGATTGCAGAGTTCTGCGGAAAGCTGCCGTGCCAGGTGGGCGGCGGCATTCGTTCTGCCGAAAACGCGCGGTACCTGCTGAACGCGGGCGCAAAGCGGGTGATCCTTGGGTCTTCGTTGATCAAAGATGGCGTTGTCGATGCGCACTTTGCGAGTGCGTTCTGCGACCAGTTTGGCGCGGAGCGTCTGGTGATGGCCATCGATTCGCGTGGCGGAAAGGTGGCGATTCACGGATGGAAGACCATCACCAACATCACACCGGTTGAGATGATGCACGTCCTTGAACCGTACTGCTCGGCGTTCCTCTACACGCATATCGATACTGAGGGATTGTTGCAAGGTATCCCTGTGGATGTCATTCGAGAGCTAAGGAGCCTCACGTCGCGGCGGTTGATCGCGGCGGGCGGCATACGCAGCCAGCAGGAGATCGACGAGCTGGACGCGATGGGCGTCGATGCAGTCGTGGGGATGGCGATTTATTCTGGAATACTGACAGTCTGACAGTGTGGGATTAGCGGTTGCCTTGCAACGGCGTGGCAAATTGCGCGGCTGAAGTGCGGGTGGACGCCGCGGAGCCCGAAACAGGCACGCGGAGTTCTACTTCCAATCCGTGCGGAGTAACGTTGCGCGCCAACACGGTGCCTCCATGAACGGCAACAGCGTTGCGCACGATGGCCAAACCGAGACCCATACCTCCGGTCGAGGTGACGCGCGAATCGTCGGCGCGATAAAAAGCCTTGAACAGCAATGGCAGAGTCTCTTCAGGTACACCTTTGCCGTCGTCTCGGACGGTGAGCACAGCTTGTCCATCGTCGACCCGCAGCCGAAGGTCGATTTTGCCACCCTGTCCTGAATAGAAAATGGCGTTGCGCACGACGTTTTCAATCGCACTGCGCAGCAGTCCGGGATCACCGCTGACGGTGACGATGGCATCGTCGGCATAGTTGAGGGTGACATCGGTGGCGGCGGCCTCGAAGCGCGCGTCGTCGAGTACCTCGTCGATCAAGTCGTTCAGCGAGAGGCTCTCAAACTTCGGCTTGTATTGGCCACTTTCCAAACGCGCCACGGTGAGGATGCGCTCTAACATGGAATCGAGCTGGATGGTGTCTTGCTCGATGCGGTCGAGCATCTCCTCGCGCTCGCGCGAATTTGGACCGCGCGCCAGGGCGAGCGCAAGGCGCATACGGGCAATAGGCGAGCGCAGTTCGTGAGAAACGCCACTGAGCAAATTACGTTCGCTAATGATCTGGTTGCGCAATTCTCCGGCCATCGAATCAAAGTCACGCACCAGGTCGGCAATCTCGTCGCGGCGATTGCCGATGGTGGCGCCGACACGAATATCAAGGTTGCCGCGCGCCATCTCGTTGGTGGCCTTTCGCAGACGCTCAATGGGTTTGCTGAGATAGTGCGCAATGACCAGGCACATCAGCGCGGAAATGATTGTGCCGAGCTTCAGCACCCAGATCATGTCTCCGGGAACGCGTTCGGTGAGTGGCGGTGGAATGAACTCACCAATCAGCAAGTAGTTGCTGCGTGCGGTGGACACAGGCGCAACGACGAATACCGCCTCATCGGGCCGGACTATGCCTTCGCGGCGCAAGGCGCGTTGGGCGTATTCCGGAATCTCAGGCGGTAACGGGCGCCCGCTTAATTCACGGCCATTCGCGTCGAGCAGCCAGTAGTTGACGCGGTGGGGCAACGACGACTGATCCAGCAGTGCGCGCAGAGCCGGCTCACCATCCTCTTCATAGCGCCGGACGGCAAGATCAGCCAACGTGGGGACCAGGCGACGCTCCGGCTGCACCCACCAGGGATTTTCGACGTGCAACCGGTGTTGCAGGCGCAAATACAACACGCCCAGCAGCAGGGCCTGTGCGACCCAGAACGGGAGGAAGATTTTCCAGAACAGCCGCCGATTCATGCCCGGCTCTTTTCCGGAGTGCCGGCGGAAAGGAAGTACCCGATACCACGGATGGGGCGGATTAAGTCTTCTGTTCCGGGAAAACCTCCCAGTTTTTTGCGTAGCCGACTGACGTGGACATCGACGCTACGATCGAACGCATTGAGCGGACGGCCCAGCGCGACTTCGGCGATCTGCTCGCGTGTGACCACACTGCCCGCGTTGCGCAGCAGCAATTCCAGAACGTTGAACTCCACAGACGTAAGTTCGACTGGTTTGCTGCCGCAACTGACGTTGCGACTGCCCAGCGAAAGCTCAATCTCGCCGACCTTCAACACTTCGTCGTGATCACTCCGCGCCGCGCCGGCGGCGGCTTCACGCGTCCTCCGCAGAACGGCGCGTATGCGCGCTACCAGCTCGCGCGGATCGAACGGTTTGGCGAGGTAATCGTCAGCGCCAATTTCAAGACCGAGGATGCGATCCACCGCTTCACCGCGCGCGGTCAACAAAAGCACGGGTACAGTCGATTGATGACGCAATGCCTTGAGCAATTCGAATCCCGAGCCGCCCGGAAGCATCACATCCAGAATAACGAGTTCGTGAGTATTCGTGAGCGCCGCGGCCAGGCCCGTGTCATGGTCATAAGCGGCATCGACGTGATAGTTCTCGGCTTCCAGAAACCGTTTGAGGAGATTGACGAGCGCGCGATCGTCGTCGATGATGAGCAGTTGGTTCACCGGATTCATTTTGCCTGTTCCTGAAGCCGGCTGCGGTGAAGAATTGTTTCGGGATGTGCTGGGACCCTTCACAAAACTTAACCTTCCTTCACCCTCTCTTAACGGCACTCAAAACGTCCATTGGCTCTAATAGGGTAGGGTTCGTAATATTGTAACTGGCACTCAGGTGTAAGGGAGTTTTGCCACTGGTGACAGGACGCGTTTTTCCCCGTCCTGCCGTCCGCCAGTGAGGAGGAAATTTGAAAGTATCTGCAATACATAAATTGGGTATCGCAGCTGGTGTTGCCGTGCTCGCCTGCGTCGCGCTGGCCGGCTGCAGCCGCGGACAGAAGAGCGCCAAGGCAAACACGCCACCTCCCGCGGTGCCCGTGGGAGTGGCGACGGTTAAACAGCGCGATTTCCCCGTTTATCTCACCGGCCTGGGTTCGGTGCTGGCCTTTAATACAGTTTCCCTCAAGACCCGCATCGATGGCCAGATCACAGAGGTCAACTTCCAGGAAGGTCAGGACGTCAAGATCGGGCAACTGCTGATTCAGATCGACCCGAAACCGTACGATGTAGCTTTGGCCACGGCGCAGGCCAATTTGCAGCGTGACGAGGCCCAACTGAATTACGCCCAAGTACAGTTCGAACGCCAGAAGGCGCTCTATAACTCTGGCGTCATCGCCAAGCAGGACTTGGATACGCAAGAGGCGTCACTCGGGCAGTATCAGGGGACCATTGCCGCCGATAAAGCGGCCATCGATAGCGCGAAACTGAACCTGTTTTATACCCGCATTACATCGCCTATCAACGGCCGAATCGGATTGCGCATGGTTGATATCGGTAACTATGTTCAGGCCGCGTCCACCACGCCCATGGTGATCATCACGCAGCTGCATCCCATCGCCATCGACTTCACCCTGCCGGAAGACCAGCTTCAGGCAGTGCGGCAACGGATGAAAGATGGCACGCTGGAAGTTGACGTGTACAGCCGCGATGACCAGACCAAGCTCTCGACTGGCAAGCTGTTGACCATCGACAATCAGATTGACCAGACGACGGGTACAGCGAAGTTGAAGGCTGTATTTGAGAATCCCGACAATAATCTGTGGCCGAATCAGTTCGTCAACGTACACCTGCTACTCGAAACAAAGAAAGGTGCAATCACCATGCCGGTGGCCGCGGTGCAGCGTGGCCCGCAGGGCACCTATACGTATGTGGTTGACTCCAACAATACGGTGCAGTTGAGGCCGATCCAGTTGGCGATGACGCAGGGCAATACGGCGGTGATCGCATCAGGACTGCAGCCCGGCGAACGGGTCGTGACCGACGGGCAAGAGAAATTGCAGGCTGGCAGCCGGGTTACTCCCCAGGCGCCGGCCGGTCAAGGAACACAATCTTCAAAGAACACTGAAGGCAACGGTTCGCAGTCATGAGTATTTCGCGGCCATTCATTCTCCGGCCCATCGCTACGTCGCTTTTGATGGTGGCGTTACTGCTGGTAGGCCTGGTTGCGTACACCCAGCTTCCGATCTCGGCGTTGCCACAGGTTGACTACCCCACAATCCAGGTCGTGACGTTTTATCCGGGTGCGAGTCCGGACGTAACCGCGTCGTCTATCACTTCGCCGTTGGAGCGGCAGTTCGGGCAATTGCCTGGACTGAACCAGATGACCTCAAGCAGTTCGTTTGGGGCGTCAGTCATCACGCTGCAGTTTGATCTGGAAGAGAACATCGATGTCGCCGAGCAGGAAGTTCAGGCGGCCATCAACAGCGCGCAGACGTTCCTGCCGTTAGACTTGCCGACGCCTCCGATCTACAGCAAGGTGAACCCGGCCGACGCTCCCATTCTCACCCTGGCTATGACCTCCGACAGCATGCCGCTGACCCAGGTTGAGGACTTGGCCGACACCACGTTCGCGCAGAAGATTTCGCAGCTGCCCGGCGTAGGACTGGTAACCATCAGCGGCGGGCAGAAACCGGCAGTGCGCATCGAGGCGAATCCCACGACGCTGGCGTCGTACGGCATCAGCCTTGAGCAATTACGCACCGTGATCGGACAGGTCAACGTTGACCAGGCCAAGGGACAACTGCAGGACCGGCGGCAGGCTTACACCATCAACGCCAACGATCAGTTGTTCAAACCTGAGGAGTACGCCCAGACCATCATTGCCTACAAGAACGGCAATCCGGTGCGGCTCTCTGACGTAGCGACGACGATCGAGGGACCGGAGAACGCTTACCAGGCAGCGTGGATGAACACCACGCCGGCGGTGATTCTCAACATCCAGCGGCAACCAGGCGCGAACATTATTAAGGTTGCCGACAGCATCAAGCTCCGCCTGAAGCAGTTGCAAGCGAACCTGCCGGCCTCAGTACACGTAACGGTGCTGACCGACCGCACCAACACTATCCGCGCCAGCGTCGCCGATGTGCAGTTTGAACTAATGCTGACCATCGCGCTGGTCGTGATGGTGATCTTCCTGTTCCTGCGTACCCTCGCGGCGACCATCATCCCCAGCATTGCGGTGCCCCTGTCGCTGGTGGGCACGTTCGGTGTGATGTACATGCTGGGCTACTCGCTCGACAACCTTTCGCTGATGGCGCTCACCATCTCGACCGGCTTCGTGGTGGATGACGCGATCGTGATGATCGAGAACATCTCCCGCTACATCGAGGAGGGCCACTCGCCGCTGGAGGCGGCATTGCAGGGTTCGGGCCAGATAGGATTCACGATCGTTTCGCTGACGGTGTCGCTGATCGCCGTGCTGATTCCGCTGCTGTTCATGGGCGACATCGTAGGGCGGCTGTTTCGCGAGTTCGCGGTGACCCTTAGCGTGACCATCCTGCTCTCGGCGGCAATCTCATTAACGTTGACGCCGATGATGTGCTCGCTGCTGTTGCGGCATCGAGAGGAAGGACAGCACGGACGCTTGTACGAGGCGTCGGAGCGGATGTTCAATAGCACGATTGCGTTTTACGGCCGCACGCTGCAGTTCGTGCTGCGCCATCAGACCGCGACCCTGCTGGTCACCATTGGCACGCTCGTCGCAACCATCTGGATGTACGACATTGTGCCCAAGGGCTTCTTCCCGGTTCAGGACACGGGTGTCATCATGGGCATCTCAGATGCGCCGGAGAGCGTGTCCTTCGCTTCGATGGCCGCCCGGCAGCAACAGCTCGCGGCTGCTGTGCTGAAAGACCCTGACGTCGCCAGTTTGTCGTCATTCATCGGCGTCGATGGCACCAATACCACGCCGAATAGCGGACGCGTTCAGATCAACCTGAAACCGAAAGATCACCGCAGCGACGACGTTTCCACCATTATCAAACGACTGCAGCAGGAAACCGCCGGGGTCGAGGGCATTACGCTTTATATGCAGCCGGTGCAGGACCTGACGGTGGAAGACCGCATCAGCCGCACCCAGTACCAGTTCAGTCTGGAAGACGCCGATCCTAACGAATTGCAGCTGTGGACTGGCCGGCTGATGGCCAAGCTGAAGACGATTCCAGAGTTGCGCGATGTTGCAACCGACCAGCAGAATCAGGCAGCGGTAGTCAACGTGGTGATCGACCGCGACACTGCCTCGCGTCTGGGGGTAAACGCCTCCACCATTGACAACACGCTCTACGACGCGTTCGGGCAGCGGCTGGTATCGATCATGTTCACCCAGTTAAACCAGTATCACGTCGTGCTGGAGGTCGGCCCCACATTCCGGGTTGACCCGGATTCACTGAAGAACATCTTTGTTCCCGGAACCACCGGGCAGGTCCCTCTTAGCGCCATCGCGCACTTCGAAAGCGCTTCCGGTCCATTGGCACTCAATCACCAGGGACAGTTTCCGGCGGTGACCTTCTCCTTCAACCTGGGCGGGCGATATTCGCTTGGCGAAGCCGTGAAGGCGATCAACGCTGCTGTGACTGAGGTCGGAATTCCCCCGAGTATTCAGGTGAGGTTCCAGGGCACGGCGCGTGCGTTCGAAGCCTCACAAGCCAATGAAGGATGGCTGATCCTGGCAGCGATCGTCACGGTTTACATCGTGCTGGGAGTTTTGTACGAGAGCTACATTCATCCGGTTACGATTCTCTCCACGCTGCCATCGGCTGGTGTCGGGGCCATTCTCGCTCTGAACATCTTTGGCATGGACTTGGGCGTGATGGCGCTGATCGGCATCATCCTGCTCATCGGTATTGTGAAGAAGAACGCCATCATGATGATCGACTTTGCGCTGGAAGCGGAGCGCAAGGAGGGCAAGCCGCCACAAGAAGCAATCTATGAAGCTTGCCTGCTACGCTTCCGGCCGATCATGATGACGACATTTGCGGCTTTGTTTGGCGCCATTCCGCTGGCCGTCGGCTCTGGCACCGGCTCGGAGTTGCGGCGTCCGCTGGGCGTCACAATTGTCGGCGGCCTGCTGTTCAGCCAGTTGCTCACGCTGTATACCACCCCGGTCGTCTACCTCTGGTTCGACCGGCTGGGTGTGGCTCTGAGCCGCCTGCGCGCGCCGAAACCGGCTGAGGCGACGGGAGACTAGCATGAACGTCTCCGGTCCGGCGATCCATCGGCCCATCGCGACTACGCTGCTGACCATCGCCCTGCTGTTGGCAGGCGGCTTGGCCTACATGCAGCTGCCGGTATCGCCGCTGCCACAGGTCGACTTCCCCGTGATCTCGGTGGGCGCATCTTTGAACGGCGCTAGCCCTGAGACTATGGCGTCGGCAGTGGCCACGCCACTGGAACGCCAGTTCGGACGCATCTCCGCCATTAACCAGATGACGTCGTCGAGCCAGTTAGGTTCGACGGCCATCACTATGCAGTTCGACCTGAACCGCAACATCGACGCCGCGGCGCGCGATGTGCAGGCGGCCATCAACGCGGCGCGCGGATATTTGCCGGCGGACCTGCCGAGCAATCCCAGCTATCGCAAAGTCAATCCCGCGGATGCGCCCATTCTGATCCTGGCCATGACCTCGGAAGCGATGACCAAGGACCAGATGTATGACGCGGCCGATTCGATCCTCGGACAAAAACTGTCGCAGATCGAAGGCGTTGGCCAGGTATTTATCTGGGGATCATCGCAGCCGGCGGTGCGCATCGAGGCCAACCCGCTCGTCCTGAACCAAATGAATTTGGGGCTGGAAGCAGTGCGTCAGGCCGTGGTCAGTCAGAACATCACCATAGCCAAGGGCTCGCTGCAGAGCGGAGACAAGAGCCTCACCATCCACTCCAATGATCAGCTCATGAAGGCCGCGCAGTATCGTCCGCTGGTGGTGGCGTACCGCAATGGCGCGCCGGTGCGGCTGAGCGACGTGGCGAGGGTGGAAGACTCGTATTCCAACATCTATAACGCAGGCAGCTTCAACGGTAAACCTAGCGTGTTGGCGGTAATCTTCCGCCAGCCTGGCGCCAACATCATCGCCACCGTGGACCGCGTTTTGGATTCCCTGCCGTTCTTGAAGGCCTCCATCCCGCAGAGCATTGACCTCGACATCGGACTGGATCGCACTATCACAGTCCGAGCTTCGGTGGCCGATGTGGAGCGCACGCTCATCATTTCCGTGCTGTTGGTGGTGATGGTGGTGTTCGTGTTTCTGCGCGAAGTGCGTGCCACCGTGATTCCGAGCGTAGCAGTGCCATTGGCCATCGTGGGCACGTTTGCCGGCATGTACCTGATGGGCTATTCGCTCGACAACCTTTCGCTGATGGCACTCACCGTCTCGACCGGATTCGTTGTAGATGATGCCATCGTGGTGCTGGAAAACGTGATGCGCCACATCGAATCCGGCATGAAGCCGTTCGAGGCGGCGCTGCTGGGTTCGCGGGAGATCGGTTTCACCGTGATGTCGATGAGCATCTCGCTGGTCGCGGTCTTCATTCCCATCCTGCTGATGGGTGGACTCATTGGACGGCTGTTCCACGAGTTCGCCATGACCATCAGTTGCGCCATTGCGATTTCGATGGTGGTGTCGCTGACAACGACGCCCATGCTGTGCGCCCACTTTCTCAAGCCGCACGGGGTAAAACATGGCGCGGCTTACCGTTTGAGCGAGAGCGGCTTCGTGCACCTGAACCGTGGATACAAGCGGTCGCTGGCCTGGGTGTTGCGCCACCAGCGGCTGATCCTGGCCCTAGTAATCATCACGGTGTGCGTGAACGTTTACCTGTACATCATCGTGCCCAAGGGGTTTTTCCCGCAGCAGGACACTGGCCGCATCTTCGGCACGGTGATGGGTGATCAGGACGTCTCATTCGAGGCCATGAACAAGAAGGTGAACGAGTTCGTCTCGATCGTCAGGCAGGACCCTGGGATACAGAATGTGATCGCTTCGGTAGGCGGCGGTTCGCCGCAGAACCAGGCCCGCATCTTTGCCACGCTTAAGCCGCTGAGCCAGCGCAAGGTCAGCGCCGACGAGGTCATCGGGCGTCTCCGTCCGAAACTTTCTCGCGTCCCGGGCGCGACCCTCTATTTCCAGGCCGTTCAGGACTTGCAGATCGGCGGACGCCTGTCGAATGCGCAATATCAGTACACCTTGTCGGGCGAGGATCTCGACGAACTCTACGAGTGGGCCCCTAAACTCGTGGACAAACTGCGGACCTTACCGCAACTGAAGGATGTCAGCAGCGATCAACAGGTGCACGGGCTGTCGCAGAACATCGTCATTGATCGCGACACCGCGTCGCGCCTGGGCATCACCGCTCAACAGATCGACGAAGTGCTGTATGACGCCTTTGGCCAGCGCGAGATTTCGCCCATCTATCGCACGCTCAACCAGTACTGGGTGGTTCTGGAAGTCGACCCCAAGTATCAACAAACGCCAGACGCGCTGAATAGCGTGTACGTCATAACCAGTGCGGGAGCACAGGTGCCCTTGTCGTCATTTGCCCACTTCGGGCCATCGACCACTTCGCTCTCTGTTGCTCACCAGGGGCAATTCCCTGCGGTGACCATTTCATTCAACCTGAATCCCGGCGAATCGCTGGGCGAGGCGACGCGAGTCATCGAGCAGGCGCAGTTACAGATGCGCTTCCCGGGGTCGATTCACGGAACCTTCCAAGGCGCGGCAGCGGCCTTCCAGGATTCCTTGTCTTCGCAGCCGCTTCTGATTCTGGCTGCGCTCGTTGCGGTATACATTGTTCTGGGCATGCTGTACGAGAGCTACATCCATCCCATCACCATTCTTTCCACGATTCCTTCGGCCGGAACTGGCGCGCTTTTGGGGCTGATGCTGTTTCACATGGAACTAAATGTGATCGGACTCGTCGGCATCTTGCTTCTGATCGGAATCGTGAAGAAGAACGCTATCATGATGATCGACTTCGCACTCGAGCGAGAGCGCCATGGCAAAAGCCCACTCGAGGCCATTCACGAAGCGGCGCTTTTGCGCTTCCGTCCTATCATGATGACGACTGCGGCCGCACTTCTTGGCGCAGTTCCCTTGGCGTTCGGCCGAGGCACTGGCTCTGAGTTGCGGCGTCCGCTGGGAATCGCCATCGTCGGTGGCTTGATGGTCAGCCAGGTTCTGACCATTTACACCACCCCGGTCGTCTACCTCTATATGGACCGCTTCCAGGCCTGGTTCCTGTCGATCCTGCCATGGCGCGCTAAGCAGCTACAGAAGAAGGAAGAAGTTCCTATCTTTGCAGACTGAAGTTCGATCGGTCGACCTGCGCTTCTATCCGAGACGGCTCACTTCTGGCCGGGTCACCTAGTGTCCATTGTCGGACACGACTATCGCATTCGTGGGCAAACACGCCACTTAGCCGACCTCACCTCCTGATTTCGTTGCACTTGGCCGACCCCAAGAATGGCAATCGGACTGCACTTCACCTTGTAGGCCAATTATGACGGACTCCAACGAGCATTCCCGGATACTGATTGCCGAAGACCAGGAGCACGTGCGCGAAGCGCTGGCGATGCTTCTGCGCTCGCGCGGTTACGCCGTACTGATGAGTTCCTCACCCCAGGAAGCTCTGCAATCTGCCGGCCAGCAGCCGGTCGATCTCGCGCTGGTCGACATGAACTATTGTCGCGACAGCACCTCGGGTGTCGAAGGATTGGACTTGATCGAGTCCCTGCGGCAACTGGACAACACGCTACCGGTTGTCGCTCTCACCGCGTGGGGCAATGTCGATTTGGCGGTGAGCGCCATGAAGTCGGGTGCTGCCGATTTCATCGAGAAGCCGTGGCGCAATGACTCGCTGTTGGAGAAGGTCGAGTCGCTCACCCGTCGAGGCCGCGAAGTACGTTCGATGCAGCGTGTCGCCGACTACGAAAAGCAGGATGCGCAACAGGTCCAAATGCGCATCGTGCCTCAGCCGCCACATCGTCGCCGGAGATATCGAGCTGTTCGGCGAAAGCGTTCCCGCAAGGCGATGTCGGTGGCGACTACTTCGGCGCCTGGCAACCCAGTCCCGCAGTCGTTGCACTTCTGTGTCGCCGACGTCTCCGGCAAAGGCACGCCGGGAGCGCTCATCGCCGCCATGCTGCACGCTTCGGTAAGCTCGCTGGCCGCTTCCGATGGCGGCGCGGAAAAAATTGTCAACGAAGTCGAGTCCATCCTTCGCGACCAATTGGGCGAGGAACATTACGTCACCCTGTTCTACGGAGTGCTCGATGTGGCCAGCCGCACCCTGGAATATGTAAACGCCGGCCATTGTCCTCCAATTGTGCTGCGCGGCGACGGCACGATGGGATTCCTGGATCCCACGCGTCCCGTGCTGGGACTGGTCAAGCATCAGGCCGCGGCCGCTGAGCGCATCGTCCTTCGGCCCGGCGACAGCCTCGCGCTGTATACCGACGGCATCACCGAAGCAGCCGATGCGACGGCGTCGAGTTCGGCCCCGAGCGTCTGATGAAAATGCTGACGGCACGGAGCTTCGAACATTGCAGGACTTGCACGCTCGCATCCTGAGCGGCAGTACGCAATTACGCCAGTGGCAAGCTGGCCGATGATGCAACCCTGGTGCTGCTCTCAGTACACGGAACTACTACCGACCCATGCAGCGTCGACTGACGATCGGGCGTGGTCGCAGACCGCAGAGCTGACGGCGAACTTCGCAGCTCGCAACGCCCCGTACTCGGTACTTGAAACTCGCACCGCGAAACTTGAAACTGGTTTGTGATCCATTCCTATGACGCGATAGTGCTGGGCGGAGGCGCGGCCGGCCTGATGTGCGCCATTACCGCCGGCAAACGCGGACGCCGCGTCGCCGTGCTCGAACACGCCGATCGCATCGGCAAGAAAATCCTGATCTCCGGCGGCGGCCGCTGCAACTTCACCAACCTGCATTGCCGGCCGGAAAATTTCCTTTCGTCGAACCCGCATTTCTGCAAGTCGGCGCTGGCGCGCTACACGCCGCAGGACTTCATCGCGCTCGTCGAAAAGCATCGCATCCCGTATCACGAAAAAACGCTGGGACAATTGTTCTGCGACCGCTCGGCGCAAGACATCGTCGGGATGTTGGAAGAGGAATGCCGCGCGGCTGGCGTCGAGATCTTCGCCGCGACCGCGCGTGCAGGAAGTACGGCGAAGCGACAAATTCGTGGTGCGGCGCGGCGAACGACGAGTTTCACGCACCCGTGCTGGTGGTCGCAACCGGCGGCCTGTCGATTCCGAAGATGGGCGCGACAGCATTTGGCTATGAACTGGCGCGTCAGTTTGGCATCAAGATTCGCGAGTGCCGGCCCGCGCTGGTTCCGCTGACCTTCGATGCCGATGACCGCAAACATTACTGCGACCTCGCGGGCGTTTCCGCCGAAGTGGTCGCGTCGTTCGGACGCGCAACATTTCCGCGAGAAGATGCTCATCACCCATCGCGGGCTCAGCGGCCCTGCGATTCTGCAAATCTCGTCGTACTGGAAGCCGGGCGACGCCGCTTGACGCTCGACCTCGCTCCCGAGAAAGACATCACGCCAGCGATTGCGTGACGAGCCGGGCGGGCGCGACCTCAGCGCAGCGAAGTCCGCCGTTCCGCGCGGTGCTGCCCGATCGCTTTGCCGACCGCTGGCTCGAACTGCATGCTCCGGATCGCTGGACGAATCCTGCGCTGGAGGAACTGGAGCGGAGCCGCGCATCACTGGCAGGTCACGCCTTCGGGCACCGAGGGCTACGACAAGGCGGAAGTCACCGCCGGCGGCGTGGATACCGACGAACTCTCGGCGAAAACCATGGAGAGCAAGAAAGTGCCGGGGCTGTACTTCATTGGCGAAGTGGTGGACGTAACCGGGCATCTCGGCGGATTCAACTTTCAATGGGCCTGGGCCTCGGGATTTTCCGCAGGGCAGGCGATCTGACGAATGTTCATTCTAACAATCCGCATGACCGCATCGCTGCCCATTTCATTGATAAACTTCTTCTACAGCCTTTTGGGGTAATCGAAACAACCTAAGCGGAGCGCCGTGACCAGTTCAACCGACGCAATTGTCAACATACAAAAGCTGGTAAAGACCTATCCCGGCAAAACGCCGGTCGAGGCCGTCAAAGGCATCGATCTCGCGGTCGAGCGCGGAGAACTGTTCGGCCTGCTCGGCCCGAATGGAGCCGGCAAAAGCACCACCATCAGCGTTTGCACCACGCGCTCATTGCCTACCGCGGGCCGGGTCACCATCGCCGGCATCGATGTGGTCGAGCATCCTTCCGAAGCCCGCCGCTACATGGGCGTCGTGACCCAGTTCAACACGCTCGACCGCCAGTGCACGGTGTTTGAGAACCTGTATTTCCATTGCCGCTATTTCGGAATTCCGCATGCGGAATCGGCAAAGCGAGCTGGCGAACTCATCGACCTGTTCAAGCTCACTGAAAAGTCCAAGGCCTCGGTGCGGGCCCTATCCGGCGGACTCGCGCAGCGGGTGCAGATTGCGCGGGCGGTTGCGCATAATCCCGAAGTGCTGTTTCTCGATGAGCCCAGCGCCGGACTCGATCCGCAGACACGGCTAGCACTGTGGGACATCATTCGCGAACTCCGACAACGTGGGACAACCATCGTGCTGACCACACACTACATGGAAGAGGCCGACCAGTTGTGCGGTCGGGTCGCCATCATTGACCACGGAAAAATCCTTGTAAGCGGCACACCGGAAGAACTGAAGAACAGTGTCGGCGCGCAGCGGGTGTTCCAGTTGCAACTGCAGGACTCGAGTGCCGATGGCCTGCGTGGACGCCTCGGAACGCTTCCCGGTGTCACATCGGTGGAAGGTTCGGCTGCGGGCCTCATCGTGTTTACCGATGGCCGCGGCGGGCTGCTACCAGAGATTGTGGGTATCACCGGCGATAACCTGCGCGACATTTCGGTCAGCGAAACCACGCTGGAATCCGTCTTCATCAAGCTCACGGGGAGGGACCTGCGTGACTAACTACACGCTCTATTGGCGCTCGTTTCGCGGACTGCTGCTGCGCGACATCAGCGTGCTGCGCCGCGAAGTCATTCCCTTCCTCATTCGTACAGTGATGAACCCTCTGATGTTTGTGTTCGTGTTCACTTACTTGTTCCCCAAGATAGGACAAGGCTTCCAGAGCAGCGCGACCGCGGGAGGCTTCGGCACGCTGATCCTGCCCGGACTGCTGGCGGTGGGCATCTTTATTCAGGGCATCATGGCGACCGCGCTGCCCCTCTCGATGGAGATCGGCGCGACCCGCGAAATCCACGATCGCGTTATGTCACCGTTGCCGGTGACCTGGGTGGCGATCGAAAAAATCGTCTTCAGTGCAGTACAGAGCATCTTGGCCGCGCTGGTGATCTTCCCGCTGGTGTACTTCATTCCAGCAACGCCGGTACAGGTTCACGTGTCGAACTGGGCAACACTGATCGGGATCCTGGTGCTGGCATCGCTCGTGGCTGGTACCGTCGGGTTGGCCATCGGAACGATCGTGAAGCCCGAGCAGATCGCGCTCATGTTCGGCATCATCGTGGTGCCGGTAACGTTCTTCGGTTGCGTGTACTACCCCTGGGCCGCGATGCACAACGTTCGCTGGCTGCAGATTCTGGTGCTTGTCAACCCGCTGGTGTACATGAGCGAAGGGCTGCGCACGGCACTCACTCCCGACGTGCCCCACATGCCGGCATGGGTGGCATTTGTGGCCCTGCTGATCGGCTTGGGGGTGCTGGGAACGGTCGGCGTTAAGGGTTTCATCAAGCGGGTGCTGACCTAATCACCGGTTATATATGGGCAACGGTCCGCGGAGATCGTGCCAGACCTGATCGCAGGCTTTCACGACGTCTTCCGGCAGCGGGCCTTCTGCGCCAGCCGCGAGGTTCTCATTCAACTGCGCCAGGCTCGACGCTCCCAAGATCACCACGTCTGACACGGTGTGATGCAGTAGCCAGTTTAGCGACAGGCTGATGAGCGAACGCCCCGCGGATTGCGCGATCTGCCTTAAGCGTTCGACGGCGTGGAATTGCTGCTCGTGCCAGTAGCGGTCCTGATAGAGCTTGTTATTGTCGAAGCGCGTACCGGGAATGAAGACCTCCTGACGGTGCTTGCCGGTGAGCAGTCCCCCGGCCAGCGGGTTATACACCACGGTCGAGACGCCGAACTCCTTGCACATGGGGAGGTATTCCTGCTCGATGCCGCGTGAGAGAAGGTTATACATGGGCTGCGAAACGTAGGGCGCAGGCCAGCCGCGATCTTTGCAGATCCAGAGCATCTGCACCACTTCCCATCCAGCGTAATTCGATGATGCGGGATAGCGAACCTTGCCCTGCTTGACCAGCGACTCCATGGCCTCGAGCGATTCTTCGACCGGCACGGTGTGATCGGGGGCGTGCAGGTAGTAGAGGTCTAGGTAATCCGTCTGGAGACGTGTCAGGCTCTCATCGATGGCGCGCAGGATGGCGTTGCGAGACAGCCCGCGCTGGTCGGGCTCCTCGCCCATCTTGAAGAAAACCTTGCTGGCCAGCACGATTTTGTCACGGCGTCCCTTGAGAGCGGCGCCGAGCAGGGTTTCGGCGACTCCCGCGTTGTACATGTTGGCGGTGTCGATGAAGTTGATACCTGCATCGATGCAGCGGTCGATGACCTGGTTCGTGCCGGCCTGGTCGAGAGGCTTGCCAAGCGTCATGGTACCGAAACAAAAGCGGGAGACTTCGAGCGAGGTGTGAGAGAGAGTGCGGCGGTCCATATGGTGATGATAAGCCCAGGGTGCAGGATGGGTGTGGCGAGAGGTGCCGTTCCTGCGGGCTTACGCCATGCGACTATAGCGGCTTAGACATGGTGACGAAGTGCACGGGCACGGTTGCGGTTTTGATGACCGCAGCTGATTCGACACCGCTCTCCAGGTAGCCCAGCTTGTGGTAAATCAGCGGCAATTCGGGCCGTACGTTCACTACGCGGATATCGGCGAACTTGCATCCCGCGCGGCGGCCGAAGTCTTCGGCCTCACGCATCATACGTGCGCCGATGCCCGACTTCTGCCGTGCGGGGTCAACCGACAACATACCGATGTAGACGCGTTCGGCGTTTAGCTTTACGTAGACGCAGGCGATGAGGGTGTCGTTTTCCGTTAGCAGAAGAAATAGACCGTGCTGCATCATTTCGCGAATTTGGCCTTCGTCGGTGCGGCCGCCAGTCTTGAAGAAACTCTCAATGGCGAAGGCGCGATTGACGAGGGCGACGATGGCGTCGACGTCGGAATCCGTCGCTTGACGCAAAGTGAAATTGGGCGAAGAGGCCATGGTTCATTGTGGCATGTAGACTCGCGGCTTGTGCCGCCAGGCTAAAGCCCGGCTCTCCTCTGAAGACGGCCCCGAGTTCGCGGGCGGAGGCCCACGGCCCACAACAAATGACGCCCCGCGGGCTCAAATACCTGATTGCTTATTGAGTTTTCTTTTGCAGGTCGAGGCACTGATCGTGGAGTTTGGCGTCGTGGGAAAGGCCGTCGAGGATCATGCACTCGTCGAGAGCGGTCTTCGGGTCGGAGTCCTTCAACAACTTGTAGAGCATCATGTGAGGCGGAAGCCAGTCAGGAGCGAGTTTGCTGGCGGTTTTTAACTCGGTGATGGCGTTGGTGAGGTCTTTCTTGTTCTGGTAGGCGATGGCCAGGTTGAAGTGAATGTTGGCATCGCCGGGACGCAGGCGGACGGCCTCCTTGTATTCGGTAATTGCATCGTCGGTCTTGCCGATGACGTCGAGGCAGGTGGCCAGGTTCATGCGCGCGTCGGGGTTGCTGGGCTGAATTTGCAAGGCGGCCTGGTAGTGCTCGATGGCTGCCGTGTACTGGTGGTTGGTATAGAGCAAGTTGGCCAGGTTGTTGTGAGCGATGGCCAACCGCGGATTCAATCGGATGGCCTGCATGTATTCGGCCGCTGCCGCTTTGCCGTCACCATTCTTCTTGTAGGCGTAACCGAGGTCGTTGTGGGCGTTGGCGTCGTTGGGCTTCAACATGACGACGTCTTGCAACTCGGCAATGGCGCCGGTGTAGTCGTCCTTGTTCATTAGCAGATTGGCGAGGCGATAGCGGGCGTCAACGTAATCGGAATACTCCTTGATGGCGGAGCGGTATTCGGAAATGGCGTTAGGAAAGTCCTTTTCCTTTTCGGCCATGCGGCCCGCGTGATAGTGACGCTCGGCGGCCGCCGGAATGATCGGAGCGGCCGGCGTTTCACCGGATGTGGGCGGCTGCTTGGCGGCGGCAGGCGGTGGCGTGGTTGTCGAAGTGGAAGGCGCGGTGCGCGGAATCTGTGGCGTTGCGGGCGGAATGGCCGGCACCTGAGGCTGAGGATTCGACGGTAATTGCTGGTCGTTCTGTGATTGGGCGAGCGACAAATTAGAGATCGATACAGCAAATAAGGCAGTGGCGATCAACGAACGGGTGAGGAATGAGCGGAAGGAACTCATGAGCGCGTAAGACGAGTATAACGGTTCGGGCGAACGGCGACATCCGCCGCGGATTTACACGGATCAACACGGATCAGAATTAGGCAAGAAACAGAAGGCAAAACGCGGACTACCGTAAGGCGTGGATTGCGGTTCACTCATTGCGCGGGAAATCTCAGGGTGAGGGTCAGCGGGATATAGGCGCCCGGGGGACCCTTGCGGAACTGGATAAGCATGACATGCCCTGAAGGCCGGTCCTTCCCGAGGGCCCCATCCATCTCGAAGGGCACGGGCATATTGAAGATGGGCATCTCGTAATTAGTTCCGCTGATTCCCTCCAGATGAATTTGCAGCACGTCGTGGGCAGCATTCCAGTGTTCCGAGACTACCTTCAGGCCGGAGCTGGGAGCGCCGTCGGCGGGAGCGGCGAAGGGATAGGCGATACCGAAGTTGCCGGTTACGCGCAGGTGGATGGTGGTCTTGTCGGTGGAGATGGGCACGGACACCGTCGCGTGCTGATCGTTTTCGTTGGCGTCAATTTTTGGCGCGATTTTGCGGCCGTTCACGTCGGCGTCGAGGACCTTGGCGCGGAGGCTGAGGGCGGGCGAGAAGTCCAATTGCACATTGCCGCTGCCGTGGCGTTGCACATCCAGGGTAATGTCTCCTCCCACACTGTGGTACACGAAGTCGAGCTGGGTGTTTCCGACCTTTGCGTTGCGAATGGCAAAGTCGGTCCAGCCGGCGGGGACATGCGGAGCAAAGGTCACGCTGTGGTTCAGCGCATTCACTTCGAGTCCCATCATGCCGCGCAGGATCGGGCTGATGACCATGGCGGACGACCAGATCTGGTGCGGCGTGCTGGTGGAGAGCTGGGTGTAAAAATCGCCGGAAAGGACCTCGGTGGTGCGGCCGGAAGAGCCGTCGTGAGCGAGTTGTGCGTTGGCCATGAGGTTCGCGTAGCCGTAGAGCGGGCGATGGTAGCGGTATCCGGCGACAGAGGCCCACCCGGTGAAGAGCGGCCAGACGCTACCGAAGTGATAGCCAGTGGGCGAGTAGAGCGGGTCTTTATTCGAAATGATGCGCATGCCCCAGTCGGCCTGGTGGTCGGGCGCGGCGATGACGTCGAGGAAGAGGTCACTCGTGCGCTGGTCGGTAAGGCCGAACCACATGGGCACGGTGCCGAGCACGCTGGGTTTGTCGATGCGATTGCCGCTGGTGTCGAGGGCGAAAGCGTAGAAGTTCTTGTCGGGCGACCAGAAGAGTTTTTCGAGGGTCGCGCGCTGGGCGGTGGCTTCGTGATCGAGTTGCTGGGCGATATCGTTTTTGCTGATGGCGTGGGCGAGCGAGGCAAGGGCTTCGACTCCCGCGATGCCGACGCCGGCCTGGTAGAACTCGCCGGAGAAAGGCACGAGCGGTGGAGCGCCGGCAGGCGCTTGATCGCCGGGCTGCGGACGCAGGGGGCCACCTTCGATCCAGCCGTGGCCGGAGTGGATATTTTCGGCCAGGCCGCTAGGTGAATATGTCGACTTCAAGAACTGATAGGCGTGCCAGAGGCTGTCCCAGTGATCGCGGGCGAAGGCGACGTCACCCGAGGCGCGAACGTAGTCGGCGAAGCCGACGAGGTAGAGCGGTGTGCCATCGGCGGAAGCGATGCCGTACGGGTAGTCCTTCCACCAGTCGATGAGCTTCACCGTCTGGGCGATTTCGTGGGGAATCTTACCGTCGGGACGCTGATATTGCTGCAGGAACTCGAGCGCGGTGCGTGTGGTGGCGAAGTCGCCGATGGAGTTGAGGGCGAGTGCGGTCCACATGGAGTCGCGGCCGAAGTACCAGCTGAAGCCGGGGCGATGGGAGCCGCTGGAGATGTTGTATCCGGCGACCAAGCCCTTGCCGGCGAAGGGCTCGTCAACCACTCCCTGGATGGTGCTGATGCGCGCCCAATCGTAGGCGAGTTGCAGATCGTGGTCGGGCAGCGAGAGCTGCACGGTGTTGTCGAGGTAGTGCGAGTAATAGTCGCGAGCTTGCTGAACGATTGAATCGTCCGAAGCCAGCAGCTTGCGGTAGAGATCGTCGGCGGCCTTCTGGTTCTCGAACGAGGCCGCCATCACCAAGCGATACGATGCGTGGCCCTTGGCAGCGGGACCGAGCGAGAACGAGTCGGTGTGTCCGGCGGAGTAGTTGGCGGAGTAGGTCGTGATGAACGGGCTTGCATCGGCGGTACCGGCGACGGCCCAGAAGACGTGATGGTCGTTGCTGAAGCGAAAGGCTTTCAGTTGCGCATCCCATTGACTGTAGGCGTCGCCGATGGCGGCAGGCCACATCCAGGCGACGTCGGGCGTGAAGGTTGCGCGCACGTTGACCGGCTCAAAACTGTCGACATCGACTTGGACAATGGCTGCCTGCTCGTTGATGGGTACGAACCAGGTGGCGCAGGCGGTGAAGGAATCGTAGATGTATTTCACCGACACGGACTCGGGGCGGACGGTGATGGTGCGCGGGATGGCGTCGCCGTTGAGCACAATGTCGCCAATGCGAAATCGGAGTTGGAAATCGCGAAAGAGTTTGAGGGGATAAATCCAGGCCTCGAAAGAGCCGTCTTCGCGGCCGAGGAGTCCGGCGTGGGGGCCGACGGCGTCGAGAAATTGCCAGTCGCGTGCGGCGCGGGTGAGGGTCAGCGGTCCGGAAGTGTCGCATGGGGACTGGGCGAGTATCGGAGCTGCGCTCAGGACGAAACCGAAGAGCGCGAGCTTGATGTGCATCGAAAGACCCACCCAAGCAAAAGAAGCTTGGGTGGGGCACCCGGCTTGGGTGCACCCGGCGACGTCCATGAAAAGCGTACGGAAGCTCATCGGCTTGCGATGGTAGAGGAATCGCGGGGTGGGGGCAAGTGGGGCAGGTTGCAAAGGACAGAGGAAAAACCATGGCAACCACGGATTTACACGGATGACACGGATCGGAACGACGCATGTAAAGCAAAACGCGTCCCACCCTTTCTTAACAGAAGAGAAAGGATGGGGCACCCTGCTCGACTTCTCAGCTAGGTCACGGTCACGTTGATGGTAATGGTCTGGGTGATGCCTCCGCCGACGCCGGTTATGGTCACGTTTCCATTGAGGGGAGTCGGTCCGCTGCCATTGGAACCTCCGCTGCCGCCTCCGCCACAGGAGAGTGCGCCGAACATGATGGAGAGCAGCAGGAGTGCGAGCAGTCCTTTACGTACAAGACGCACCCAAGCAAAAGAAGCTTGGGTGGGGCACCCGCGTTTCGGTTTCGCGGTGAAGACCATGCCAAGGGCGAAGACGAACGTCGCATAGGCGCCAAGACCGCGATGCTGGAACGGCAGTGGCGCGCCGCGGTCTTTGGTAAGGACTGCGCCGGTGATGGTGACCACAGCTGTGCCGCTGCCTCCGGCGACTGTGGAGGGGTTGATGGCGCAGGTGGTGGTTCCGAGAGATGACGGCACGCTGCACGTGAAGGCGACGTCGGAGCTAAATCCACCCACCGAAGCGATGGTGAGGTTGTCGGTAATGACGCCCCCACTGGTAATGGAGACAACCGGGCTGGCGACAGTGAGGGTGAAGTCGGGAGCTGTGGTGTTGACTGTCACGGGAATCGGCAACGAGTGAATGAGAGTGCCGCTGGTCGCCACGATATTCAGTGAGCCGGTGGCCGCGCCAGACGAGGCGTTCACCGTGAGCGTACTAGTGACTGCCGAGGTAGAAGTAATCGTGACCGGATTAGTGCCCAGAGAACAAGTGATCCCAGTAGTTCCGGTGCAAATGAAGCTCACCTGGCCAGTCATCCCTTGCAGAGGAGTGATGGTAATAGTGTCGGTGGTGCTGCCACCCGGGCTCACGGTCTCGGTGGTGCCGGTGGCCGCGATGGTGAAGTCCGGCGGGTTGACACCGATGACCACAGAGTCGGTGGTGCTACCGCTGGTGCCCGTAACGGTAACGGTGCCGCTTTGCAGGCTCTGACCCGACGCAGTCTGAATCGTGAGATTCGCCGATCCGGGTGTGCTCACGCTCGAGTTGTCATAGCTACAAGTGGCGCCCACAAGCGAGGAAGAAACCGTGCAGGTGAGGGCGATCGTGCCGGTGAAGCCTTCTTTAGGAGTTACGCTCACGGCTACGGCACTGCTGCTGCTCGGGGAAAGCGAAACGCTGCGAGAAGCGGGAAGGACCAGGAAATGGGGATTCGGACTATTGGTCAAAGCGTCGATAAGGGCCGTGGCATCGACCGAGCCGAGTCCGGTGACCTGGTCGTAGCCAGGGCCGGCAGAGTAGCCGATTTGGCCATTGGGGCAGTTTCCGTTGGCCTGAGTGATTGCGCAGACGACAATGTTATTGCCAGTAGTGATGTCGTTATAGGCCCAAGAGGTATTCGAGTCGCCAGGCAAAGGATACGACTGCACGAGAGAGTAGAGCTGCGGGTTGATGTTTCCCTGTGGACCGCCCTTGGCCTGGTTGATTAACGCCAGGATCCCGGCGAACGTGGGAGCGCCGAGGGAGGTGCCCCCGATCACATCGTAAGTGGTATCGGTGTTGCGATAGTTGTTAACGCAACTGGACTGCGAGCAAATGACGGTTTCGTCATGCGAGGGCGAGGCGTTAAACGAGACATCGGGTACGTCTCTTGCTCCGTCGGCGGGAACGCCGGGGCCGGTTTGCCATGTGGGCTTGGAGTACTTAATACTGGCACCGCCGCCGGTGGCGGAAATGGTGCCCGTGCTCAGGCCGCTGGAATCGTTCCAGGCGGTTTCGGGGATGTAGGAGAAGGCAGATGGCGCGACGTCGTTGGTGGAGCCGGCCCAATACTGGGTGGACTGGGTGGGAGCGGTGGGGTTGGTCGTGTCGCCGGTGAAAGTCGTGCCACCGATCGAAGTGGAGTAAGGCATGCTGCCGGGAAAATCAACGGAAATGCCGTTGGTTGCGGGAAGGTTACTGTCGCAGTCGGCCGCACCGCTGTCTCCGGAGGCGGCGACGATAGCCTGGCCTTGGGCGTTGGCCTGTATCCCGGCCTGAGTCAGTTGATTGTAGGTATTGGTGTCGAGGAACTGCGGATTTTCGCACAAGCCGTAGCTGACGGTGATGATCGGGGCCAGATTGTTGTTGACGGCATAGACGAGCGAGCCAAACGCGCCCTGGCCATTCTGCAAGGCGCTGGTGATCACGTAAATCAGTTTCGCATTAGGTGCGGCGCCCCCAGACCATTCGACATCAAGGTTGGCCTCGTCCGCATCGCTGGTTTGCAGGCCAGGGTCGGAGCCATTCACCACGATCTGCAAGTTGACAGGCGGAAGTCCGGCGAGATTGCGAAAGGTGACGAGGTCATATTGCTGACCGTTGGCGCCGGGAGTACCGTTGCGTCCGGGATTGGTATCGGTAGAGAGGTCGGTTTGTCCGACTATGGCGATGGATTGCCCGGTGCCGTCGAGACAAGGGCTAGTGCAGGGCACGCCATTGGTGTACGACGGCAAGTTGTAAAGAGTGGCAAAATCGCCAGGAACAATGAAGTGATTGCCGGTGATGGATGAAGTGACGTGGGGGTTGGCCTTGACAATACGTGGGCTCGGCGCAAAGTCGTGCAGCCCCGTGACGCCAGAGACGATCCCGGCAAAGGCATCGGGAACCGAGATATCGGTCGAGGCGGCGAAATGCGTCTTGCCGCCCACAGCGTAGATGTGAATGGGCGCATGGAACGCAGCCTCCACCTGAGCGGCGATGCCGCTGAAGGCGATCCAGTTGCGGCCGCGCGCGACCTCGTCAACCGTGAACCCCTGCGAAGTGAGCCACGCGGAGACAACATCTACATCGGATTGGGCGAGTCCAAAGCGATCGGCAAACTCCTCGGGCGTGAGCCACTTGTGGTAGTTGGCCGAGTTGGGATCCTGCTGAGCGGCGAGAAGCTGATCGAGCGCGGACTGCTGCTGCTGGCTGGGCGAAAAGACCATCGTCATGCGTTGCAACGGCAAGGCGGGCGAAACCGGACCGCGATCAGTGGCATTGCGAATACGTGGCTGTATCGTTCCGGTCAGACGAACGGTGCTGGAGTTGTCGATGGGGCGCACGATTCGGCGTTGTTGCTGAGCCGAAGCGAGGGAAGTGAGAAGCCACAAGAGTACGAAGGCGGTAACAGAGATATGTTTTGATCGCATGTAGACCCGTTGGTGAATCTTCAGGATAGAAGAAACTGCGCACTTTCGTCAGATTCTATGTAAATGGAACATGCCGCGAAAAGTTGCGGGCGAAACCGGACTTTGGTCAGCTCCGCGCTCTCACTTCTCAGGTAGGCCCGCGTTCTCGGCGGCGAGTCGGGCGATGGAGCTCCAATCGAGGTCTTCCATGCCGCGTCCGATGGCGGTAAGCATCTTGTCACGCACCAAGCTGGCGACAGGCATGGGAGCGTCGACAGACTCACCGGCGGCGAGCACGAGACGTACATCCTTGAGACCGAGCCGCATCTTGAATCCTGCGGGCTGGTAGCGCTCGTCGGCGATGATGCCACCGTAGGTTTTATAGACCGGCGCGGCGAAGAGTGTGCTGGTGAGGAAGTCGATGTATTCGTGCGGATCGATGCCGTATTTACGGGTGAGCGCGACGGCTTCGCCCAATGATTCAATGACGGACGAGATGAGGAAATTGCCGCTGAGTTTGACCACATTGGCCATCTCGGGCTTGGGGCCGATGACGAAGGTGCGCTGTCCGATGGCGTCGAACGCGGGTTGGCAGCGGGCAATATCAGCGGCGTCGCCGGCGACAGCGATTACGAGCTTGGCGGCTGAAGCGGCCTCGGGGCGTCCAAAGACAGGTGCGGCGACGTAGTGCTGACCGTGCTTCGCATGCTCGGCGGCAAGTTGCTGGGAGAGCGCGACGCTGATAGTGCTCATGGAGACATGGATAGCGCCGGACGCTAGGTTTTCGACAATGCCTTCGGTGCCGAGCGCAGCGGAGGAGACAGCGTGATCGTCGGCCATCATGGTGATGACGATGTCAGCGCCGCGCGTGGCTTCGGCGACGGAAGAAGCGACTTTCGCGCCGTCGGGGCGCAGCTCGTCAGCTTTGGAAAGAGTGCGGTTCCAGACGGTAACGCTGTTTCCAGCGCGAAGGAGGTTGCGGGCCATGTGTGAACCCATGTTGCCGAGTCCGAGAAATGCGATGTTCATAAGTGCCTCAGATGTAGGATTCGTGTTTCGAGTTTCGGAAAAGCGAAAATAACCACGGATTAACACGGATGACACGGATCAGATTAAGGCTTCAGCGGGACGTTCTCTGCTGGCACGTTCCAGCCGCTGACTTCGAAATGGGCGGGAAGCTTGCCCGCATCGTCACCGCGATAGCGGGCGCCGATGGTGCGCGACTCGCCGGGAAGCAACGAAACAAAGTTGTCGTCAAAGAATGCTGGCACTATATCTTCACCATCACTCTTTACCAGTCGCAAGTGGACCATGAAGGCCAGGGTCTTCGTCGGATTGGTGACCGTTAACTGCTCGTATTGTGTTCCGTCTTCGCATCCCGGCAAGATAACGGGAGGCGTTGTGGGCGCGCCCTGCGGGTGTACCGCGAACGGCGTAGGGCAGGGCGATGCGGCTGGCTTGGTTTGCAGGCGCAGCGAAACCGGTGCGAGATGTTGCAGTGCGGACATGTCAGCGTAGGTAAGCTGCGGAGTAGTGGCCGTGCCGCGGGTCGATTGCCAGTCCATCTCGTCGGATTTGGTAGAGAGCCAATAGAAATTGTCGCTCAGGATTTTGTCGCTGCGGTCAGCGGCGGTGAGCTTGAGGAAATAAGTGGTCGAGAGATCGGACAGCTGCGGAACGCTGAACGCCACGGTTGCTTTGTCGGGTGCAACGTCAACCAGAGCGTCCTGGGTCCACTTCTGAGTGCCGTCGAAGTTGTAGAGATGAGCGGTGACTCGGACCGCGTTGACAGTTACGGCGTCGCTAACCACGGCGATCGTGCGATCGTTGTAGGAGTAAAGAACGTGCAGCGGCTCGTTGGCTTTCTTGGTGCCGTAGTAGCCCCCGGCGGGGACGAGATAGTAGTCGTACAGATGCCAGATGAGCGAGGGCCAGCCATTGTTGAGCATCCACTGAATGACTCCGGTGGAGTTGAACTTATTGCGGGCATAGGCCTCGAACATGGCGCGCTCGCCTTCGTAATCCATGGCGTACGCTTTGCGCACGAAATCGTTAATGTCCTTCGGCGCGCCGTAACGGTGCTCCATGGAAATGTTGTAGAAGGTGAGCCTTTGGAAGCGCTCGCCGCCTTCGTGGAATCCCCAGGTTTCATTCTGTGGCCAGAGCGCATCGGCAGGCAGAAACTTGCGCAGGCTCGCTGGCGTAGGAATGGCCGGGCCGGGACTGGTTTCGGTGTTGAATCCCCAGGCGCCGCCGAGCTTAGTGTCGGTAAGCCAGTAATTCGGCGGAACGTAGTCGTAAGGGCCGGTCATTTTCACGCCGGATGGCCCGGTGACCTTGGTGGGCGTGGCCGAGGCTGATGAAAGGTACGGGTTGGGCCAAAGCTGTTCCTTGCCGATGTGGAGGTACATGTCTTCCACGGAAGGAATGGCTGGATTGTCGCTGCCGTTGAGCCACACCAGCATGCTGGGATGATTGCGCAATAGGCGCATCTGGTCGCGCATCGACGACTGAGCGACGCGATACTGGTCGGGGCCCCACTCGTTCCAGCGCTCCCACATATCGCAGCAGCACCAGCCAGCCATAACGAGAATGCCGTACGTGTCGGCGAGGTCGTAGAAGGCCTGGCTTTCGAGCTTGCCCTCGAGACGGATGGTGTTGAGGCCGAGATCGCGCACGTAGCGGAATTCGGTTTCCCTGCGCTGGGGCGAAGAGCGGAGCAGCATGTCGGGCGTCCAACCGCCGCCGCGGACGAGAATGGGCTTGCCATTGATCTTGAATAGCGCGTGCCCGTTGTTTATCTCTGAGGTGACTCGCCGGATGCCAAACGTCACGTCGCGCGAATCGGAGGGCTTGCCGTCAGCGGTGACGCTGACCTGGGCGTGATAGAGCGCGGGCGTTCCCATTTCCGCGGGCCACCAGAGCTTGGGGTCCTTGATGGTCAGGTCGTGAAATTGCTCGGGTGCGAAACTGACCGTTTTCTTCTGTTGGCCCTCAAGCGCGACTTCCTGATGGACTTTCTTGCCTTCGATTTCCCAGGTGACGTCGGCTTTTATGTCGTGTCCGGTGGCGTTCCAGACCTCGACGACAGGAGTGAGTTGCGCGCTGGTGAAGTTCGCGTCGAGCTTGGTGGCGACAAACGGAAAGCGTAGCTGCAAGGGACCGCTGGCGGTGAGATAGACGTCGCGAAACAGCCCAGTGTCTTTGTCGGGCGGCGAGGGGTTCCAGTCGACGAAGGTGAGAGCGAGATCGTCGGGTGTCGGCGGAAAGACTTCGATGGCGAGAACGTTTTCGCCGAAGTAGAGCAATCCGCTGGAGAGATTGAGCTCGAAGACACGCCAGGTCCCTGCGATGTCGGTCTTGGAGGCGAGTTGCTTGCCGTTAAGCCACACGTCGGCGCGATAATTCACGCCATCGAGATGCAGCGCGACGGAATGTCCGGCGAAAGCGGCCGGCAGGCGGAACCGGGTGCGATACCACCAGCCGCATTTGTAAGGGCTGGTATCGAGCATGGCGAGATTGGAGAACATGCTGCCGATTGGGTAATCCATGCCGGGCAGCTTGCGGAGATTCATGCCATAGAAGGGATCTTTGATGACTCCGGCGGCGACCTGAGCCGCAACGACGGTGTTGGGCACAGTGGTGGAAATCCAACCGATGGGGCGGTAGAGCTGCGACGAGAGAATTTCGCCGTCGAGGCCGGGACTACTAGTGTTTTTCAGGCCGGAGGGACCGGCGGACGAACCCTGCAATACACAGGCCGATTGCAATTGCCAGCCCGTGTGAAGATCGAGACGCGTAAGGGGCGCGGGCGCAGTCGCGGCGGAAAGCCCGCCAGACGTAAACACAATTGCAACACAAGCGAAAAGGAGAATACTTCCGCGTACAGCCGAAGCGCGTCGGGACATTGAAGCTCCTCGGAAAGAATGGTACATGAGAGCACTTCCGAGGACGGGCACAGCAAGACTTTTGTGGTAGCACAGATGTCGGATTGCAGCGCGTAATAAGCGGAGTATGATTCTGTTTCATTGACATGACAGCCCACTCCAAGAAGTACTCCACCCGCGAAGAGCGTCGCGAAGCCGGACGACGATGTCGCGATAAAGTCAGCCGGGTCAGCCAGGGACAATTCGACCCGACCCAGCGCAAGTTCGATCCAGTTGCGCTGATGAATGCGGCGCACAAGGACCGCGATCCAGAACTGCTGCCACTGAAGAATGCGCGCATGGCGATTTCGCCGTTCACCTTCTATAGGGGTGCTGCTCCGCTGATGGCGGCGGATCTTGCCACTCTGCCGCGCACCGGCTTGGAAGTGCAGATCTGCGGCGACGCGCACGTGCAGAACCTGGGCGCATTCGGCGGCGGCCAAGATGGGAGAATGATTTTCGACATTAACGATTTCGACGAGACCATCCGAGGGCCGTGGGAGTGGGACGTCAAGCGCATGGTGACCAGCCTGATCCTGGCCGGCCGCGAGGCACGGAACTCCGAGCGGCAGTGTAAAGACGCGGTGCTGAAATTCGCGTGCCGGTATCGCGAATCGATGAGTACGTTCGCAGAACTACCGGTGCTCGAGCTGGCTCGCTACTTGGTGACGCGTGACTTGAAGGTGGCGCCAGTGCGTTCGGTGCTGCGAAAGGCCGAGCGGGCGACTCCGCTAAACAGCCTGGAGAAACTTACCGAGCGGAAGGACGGCCAGTACGTTTTTCGCGAGGCGACGGACCCAACGTTTGGAGAGAAGACGCAGTACCGAGTGGCTGAGTCGACAGCCAAGCAGGCGCTGGCGGCGTTGCCGGATTACATCGGTACACTCCAACCGGAGCGACGGCACTTCTTTAAGCAATACAGTCCAGTGGACGTGGCGTTTCGCATTGTCGGCACGGGCAGCGTGGGAACCCGCGACTATGTTGTGCTGATGTTCGGTGGCGCGGTAGAAGATCCGATGTTCCTGCAACTGAAGCAGGAATTGCCTTCGGCGTATGCGCCCTATCTGCCAGCCAGCCACCCTCCGAAACACCACGGCGAGCGCGTGGTGGAAGGTGTGCGACGGATGCTGGTGCAGTTCGACATCTTCCTGGGATGGGCGACGATCAACGGTTTGCCCTACCTGGTGCGTCAACTTCGCGACCACAAGGCGGGCATTGAGGATTCAGATCTCGAAGGAAATGGGTTGCTGCAATATGCGGAGGTGTGTGGCGAAATACTGGCCAAGGGCCACGCACGATCGGGCGATCCTTGCATGCTGTCGGGATATCTAGGCACGGCCGACCGGTTCGACAAGGCCCTGGTGAATTTCGCCGTCGACTACGCCGATCAGGACACCCGCGATTTCGACGCTTGGCTAAAAGCGATTCGAGAAGGCAGCGTGAAGACTTTGAAAGCGGTAGCTAAGAAGGTGGAAAAGAAGAAGACGAAAGCGAAGAAATCGCCGGGTAAGGCGAAGAAGAAGAAAGCGACGCCGAAGAAGAAGGACAAAAAGAAACCTAAGAAGAAAACGTAATGGTGACACCTGTCCTGAGAGCTATGGCGGTGGCCTTAGCGATGGGTCGCTGTCGGCGTGGCGCTTACCCCAGTCGAAACGCCGTCCGAGGATGACCTTGAATAACATGTGATCGGTGCCCGCGGTCACTCCAACCCCTAGCCCAAAATTAATCTCCCATTTGGGCGACACATTCAAGTCGAACGCCGGTACAAACTGTTGCGATTGCAAGGTGACGGGGTACAGGTTGCTGACCGGGCCCCAGCCCCCGTAGTACTCCAATCCGAATGCAACTTTTGGCGTGAAGTCCCAGGAAATCTTCGCGTCGGGCTCGAAGTTCCACTGCTGATCGCTGGGTAAGCCTACGATTCCGCGGTCGAAGGCTGGGTTCACCGACCAATACAGCCGGCCTTTTTGTTTGTCGACGATAGGACGGATTTCGATATTCCAAGTTGAGGTGGAATATTGGGCCCGCTGGTAGCCGAACTCGATCGAGAGACTCGCGCCCACGGGCCAGTGCCAGCTTTCGGGCGCGCGAACCCGGGGACGGATGTGATCGCCTACCCAGTCCCAGCCCTGTCCGTTGCGCGCACAGGTGAAGATGTAGAAGCCGATTTCGGACCACGAGGTCAGGCCCTGGGTAATTTCGATGGTTTCGTGGAGCGCATGCTCGCTGGGAAATACTCCATCGATCGTTTCCTTGCTGCCCTGGAAGGTGAAGTTGGAGTGCAACTCGAGCATGGTGGTCTTGGGCGCAACGGTTTCGGACGGGTAAACCTGGATCTCGTAGTTGTCCTGCGCGAATCCGGGGACGGCGAGAGCGCTCAACAGGAGTCCCAGGAGAAGCGTCGGCCCTCTGGAGCGCAAAGTCACACGAACAGGATGCGGGAAAAGTGAATGGGTTTCAAGTTCGGTAAGTCTTGTGACGTCGCGACCGATCGTGGAGAAAAGTTGATAACGCACGCCGCGACTAGGCGGATGCCCTCGACCGCGTGTTGGCAGCCCCGTTTGCCTATGCGATACTGAACTGCGAAGCGAATAAAGGCGGCCAATGCGACACGACTGCCGCTTCAGGTTGCACCAGGTGCCGTAACCCCAGTTTTTACGGTACTTTCACGCATGCGCCGGGATGGCGGAACTGGCAGACGCAGCGGACTCAAAATCCGCCGAGGTTTACCCCTCGTGGGGGTTCGACCCCCCCTCCCGGCACCAAGATCGCAAGCGAAAATACTCAGCCCTCCTCAAGTTAATCCTGTTCCCAGTTAGGAAATAACTACTCGTTAGTGTCGCTCTGGTCATTGCGGTTCCAGCGCCCAATCGCTATGCTCGTCAGCATCGGCTGATGTCCGAAAAGAGGCTGTCCCGTCTATAACGAAACGGGTCTTTGTGCTTCATGGTGTCGCGTGGTGATACATGGATAAGCACTCAAGCGAGCGGATCCGGTCCATTGCGGTTCGAGCCTTGGATATCGATCCAGCACAGCGGGAAGCCTTTATCGCATCTGCCTGCGACCAAAATCCTGAGGCGATCCGTAAGGTTGCAGAGGAAATCCGACTGGCCCAAACCGCGACGGTGGCCGATCCCGCAAGAGCGCTCACATCGGACGGCGTCAACGGCGGCGAACCAGGGGACCATTGTTTCGCTACCGGCCAGGTCATCGACAAGCGATTTCAGATTATCGATTTCATCAGTGAAGGCGGAATGGGCGAAGTTTACTCTGCCCTCGAGCTAAACCTGCGCGAGAAAGTGGCGCTAAAAGCGATTCGCTCGAACATCGCAGCGCTCGCGGGCATCATCGAGCGTTTCAAGGCCGAGGTCAAGCAGAGCCTCCGCATCACTCACCCAAACGTCTGCCGGGTGTATCAACTGGCTTCCGGAGCGGGGCGCGACGGCAGCCAAGTCTGGTTCCTCACTATGGAACTGCTCCCGGGACCAACCCTGGCACGCTACCTCGCGGACCATGGGCCCATGCCGTTCGATCGGGGGCTGGTGCTGATTCGGCAGATGGTATCTGGGCTGGCCTGTGCCCACCAGGCCGAAATCATTCATCGCGACCTTAAGCCTAGCAACCTTATGCTGGTGGGCTCCGGCATCAACGAGCGGCTCGTGATTACGGATTTCGGGCTAGCGGTTTCGGTGTCGACCCGAGAGGCCGGCGGCATTTTCGGCACTCCTGCTTACATGGCGCCGGAACAAGCGTCGGGCGAGTCAGTGGGCCCTCAGGCTGACTTATTCTCCCTTGGCCTGATCATCTGCGAGATGCTGACGGGCAACCTGCCGGAACTCGACCTAACGTCGGAAGAGAATTGCACTCGACAACTCAAAGTGTGGCTGTCGGCGAATCCTAAGATTCCCGCGATGCTAGTTCCGATCATTAAACGATGTGTGCGGTTTCGGCCAGAGGACAGATTCCTGGATGCTCGCGAAATTGTTCCACTCCTCGAGACCAAGCGTCGGGTTACGGCGGAGCGGCTGGCGGTGGGCGGCATCTTGACCGCAGCCTCGATCGCAGTGATTGCAATTCTTCTACCCCCGTTGGCGGGTCGGGTCGTAAACCTGTATCAAGTCACGCCCGACAATGCTGTGTCTGCATTGCCGAGTATTTCGGCCGACGGGAAACATCTCGCTTACATGTCGAACCGGGCTGATGCGTCGAACCTGGACATTTGGTATCAATCGGCTGTAACGGGAGACCCACGTCGGCTGACCAAGAATCCGGCTGAGGATACAAGTCCAAGTATTTCGCCGGACGGCAAGCTGGTGGCTTTTCGGTCGGAACGCGACGGTGGAGGCATTTATCTTGTCGGTATCGATGGGAACGGCGAACGGCTGCTGGTTCCGGGCGGAAGAAATCCCGCCTTTTCCCGCGATGGCAAAGCGGTTGCCTATTGGCAGGGCTCCGAAGACACGCCGCGTTCGGGAGAACTATATCTCTATCCGCTCGACCACGGGCCACCGCGAAGGTTGGTATCCAACTTCGACGATGCCCGGCACCCAACCTGGAACGAAAACGGACAACTGCTTTTCTTAGGCTGCCGCGACGCCACCGCGGAGGCACGCAATTGTCCCGACTGGTGGGTCGTCGATGCCCGCGGAGGTGAACCAACTAACACGGGACTGCTGGCCCTGCTTCGTAGCCAGCACATCGAGCCCGACACCATTCCGCCTGTCGCATGGCGCGGAGACCATCTGCTCATCGCAGGACGGAACGGGCGCCTGTACCACGTGTGGGACGTTCTGCTCAGTGGAACCGATCCGCAGGTCATAGGACGGCCGCAGCAGGTTACTTTCGGCGACCAGGATGAGAGAGCGGTGGCAGTTGCTGAAAACGGGACGCTCGCTATGGAGCATGTTAGCGGCGCGCTCCATCTGTGGCGCATCGACGCCGCAGGCGCGAGGAACGGTGATTTGGCACCGCAGAAATTTACCGATAACCTCGAGCCCGACTGTTGTCCGGCGGCCTCCCCGGACGGTCGTTGGCTCTTCTTCACGCGCAGGATCGGCGACGTCCGGCAGGTGATGAAGCTGGATGTGTCGTCCGGTCAGCAATCCACGATTTATTCCTCCAACGAAGACAAACTATGGCCATTACCAAACTCCACCGGCGATCTAGTCGTGTTCGAGTCGAGGTCTGGCAACCAATCATCGATTGTTCTGTGGAAACAGGGTGCCGTCCGCGCATTGTGCAATGCGTGCTTTCATCCCGGCGCATGGGTTATTGACGGAAGAGAGCTACTCTATACCACCGCGGCTGGTGATATCGCCATACTTGATATTGTATCGGGACAGTCTCGGACTGCAGTAACCGCTGACCGAGACTATGTGGTTAGCTATGGCGACTGGAATCCGCAGAGTCAATATCTGCTATTCACAGCAACCAAAGGAGGGGTAAAGCAGATATTAGCGGCTAAACTGCAGGCGAAAAATCCAGTGGCAGAAGATGGCTGGGTACCTTTAACTTCCAAGGAGGAATCCGCCGACTTGGCTCGCTGGTCATCCGACGGGAATAAGTTCTTTTATTTCTCTCACAAGGATGGTTTTTACTGCCTTTGGGAGAACTCATTTGATCCCCAGCATGCGAGTATCGCAACTGCCTCTACAGTGGTGCACTTCCATGATTGGGGCAAGGGTGCCAGCCGCACTGCCCATTACGTGCTGGGGTTGTCTGTTGCGGGTGATTGGATCTACACCAATATCGGGGAGGCGAGCTCAACCGTCTGGGAAGGTCACCTACAGCACAATCCGATTGGCGATTTTATCCGCAAGACATTCAGCCATTAATAATTACGAATTTCTTTGCATCGAACTAGCTTCCGCAGTACTATCCACAACCGAGGAATTATTATGGCTAACCCTAAGCTGACTTGTATTGACATTACCTTGACCGGCGCGGTCAAGAAAGCCGACATTCTCAAGCGTATCAAGGAAGAACTGGACAAAGAGTTTACGACGGACGTAATTACCCAACACCACAGGGTCACAGTTACTTGTGACGATAAGAGTGGAGGACATACCCCTCCGAAGCCTCCTAAGAAATCGAAGAAATGAAGTTTCGCCTCGTCTCCGCCCCCACGGCGACGGACTTTGAGGACCCCGCCGACGCCCAGAGTAGTGCAGTCCGGCAGCCAGCGGGTGCAACTCCGCTCGGGCTACTCGCTTTGGCGGCCGTCCTGGAGGCCAACGGATGTAGCCCGGCGATCGTAAACCTTAACTCCTGCTACTACGATTACCTCGCCACCGGGCGAACGGGTGTGGATTCGTTCGCTCCATGGGCGGCAAATGTCATTCTGTCGACCAAGGCTGACGTTTACGGCTTCAGTTCCATTTCCAGCAGCTACCCCACCAGCCTACGCATAGCGGAATGTGTTAAGCGACTGCAGCCAGAGTGTGTGATTGTTTTCGGTGGGCCACAAGCATCCGTGGTGGATGTGCGGACGCTCGCGACCTTCCCGTTCGTCGATTATGTACTTCGGGGTGAAGCCGACGAGACTCTGCCTTTGTTTCTCAGTGAACTATCAGGCGCTCGCGATTTCTCGTCCGTTCCGGGGTTAACATGGCGCTCGCCCTTCGGGCCGGTCAGAAATGTGAATGCTGCACCTATCCATGACCTCGACGCCCTCCCGCTACCGGCCTTCCATCTGACAGGTGAATTGGCGGATGCGACTTCCGCCCATCTCGAAATCGGTCGCGGATGTCCTTTCGCTTGCACGTTCTGCTCGACGAATGACTTTTTCCGCCGCAAATTCCGCCTTAAGTCACCCCAGCGAATGCTCTTGGACATGCGAACGGTGGCCTCCACCTGGGGCATACGCGCATTCGAACTCACGCATGACATGTTCACGGTTGATCGGCACAAGGTGGTCGAGTTCTGCGAATGTATGCTCGCGTCAGGAGAGGACTTCACCTGGTCTTGCAGCGCGCGAACCGACTGTGTTGACGAAGAACTCCTGGAGTTAATGGCCCGCGCGGGTTGCCGCGGGATGTTCTTTGGCGTGGAGGCGGGCTCGCAGCGCATGCAGAGAATCATCGACAAGGATCTCGATGTGCAACGCGCGCGGGAAATGATTTCGATTGCCGAAGAGTGTGGGATCGAAACCACAGTCTCCCTCATCACCGGCTTTCCGGAAGAGACTTGGGACGACGTTCGCGAGAGCGTGAATATGTACATGCACTCGCTTCGTCATACACACTCCTCTCCGCAACTCAACCTTCTGGCGGCCTTGGCGGAGACTCCGATTCACGCGAAATACCGCGATCGGCTTACGCTTGAAGAACTGTGCTCGGACGTAGGCCATCAGGGCCGAACTCAGAACCCGCTAGACCGTGAGTTGATTCGCAAGCACTCGGACATCTTCCCCAATTTCTATTTGCTGCCGGTCCCCAACCTTGATCGCGAACATCTTCAGGAGCTGCGGGAATTTCTGTTGATGGGGCCGGTGAGGTTGCGGTGGCTCATGGTCGCACTGCACCAGACGACCTCCGGCATGTTCGATGTTTTCTCGGGGTGGCGCCAGCATCGCATGCGGTTGCATCCAGGTTTGCACGGATGGGAGCTTAGAACCTATTACATGCTGGCCGAGACAACCGCCGAGTTTGTGCGCTTTGTTCTGCGCGAGTTTCGAGAGCCACTCTCTTCCCCGGTAGAGTGCCTGGCGCGACTTTATGAGGCGCTTGCGGAGGTAAAAGCTGTAGATACCCGTGCTCCCGAGGGGGATTTGACGGCGCAGTGGACAGACACGAACATACCTGTACTGGACGCCAACATCTACGTTGTGCAGCTCGACTGGGATATTCAGAGAGTGATTGAAAGCCTGAAGCGAGGCGACCCGGTCAATTCGGTAGACCGAAGTCCGCGCTACTTCCGCACCCAGGCCGCAGAGGACGATGCCCGGGTTGTCGAAACTACTCCACTTCTCGCTGCCGCGCTGCTCGCGTGCAACGGCACAAACACTGTGGCCGACTTTGTGGATGAGCTTTCAGAAGTCTTTGATGGGCCCGAGTCGTCACGCAGACTTGCGGCTGAATGTTTGCTCGAGACGCTGCTCGAAGAGGATCTGATCCAACTTCACCGGCAAGTGCTGACCAACTCGTCTGCCGAGGTTGAGCCCACCCAAGGCCTCAGGGTTTCGGGCTGACTCACCCTTTCCGCATCGCCCAACCCAGCATCAGCAAGCCACTGGCCGCGATCCAACTGCCCGCCACGCGCACTGCAATGCGGGTCCACGAAGCCCGCAACTGCACGACTAGGGCCGCTGCCAATGCGACCAGCACGAACACTGCAAAGATGAGGCCCAGTAGAACAGCCGCCGAGGTAAACGAGAGGCCCAATCCGGTCCCGTTCAGATAACCGTGATACAAGCCCACCAAGGCTGCCAAGACAGTAGTTAACTGCAAAGATAGCTTCGCGTCGGCGGCGAGCAATCCTCCGAGCAGGAGAAACCAAAATGCCGAAATCACGGGATGAGGATTAGCGGGAGTAATGGCCAACCCAATGAAACCGCCCAGCAGCCACGCAGCCGGAAGGACGAACAGAGCACGGCGGCCGTAGCTCGCCCCCCGCAATCCCGCCAGCAAGGCCAGGGCAAGAACCGGGGCCAAGTCCTCCGGGCTGAGGAGAAAATGCATCAGGCCGTCGTAAATCGGGCCCATACCAGTCGAGTTGAGATGCGCCTCCGCCGGGAGCGCAGCAAACATCGCAACAAACGCCACGAAGCTGTAGAGCGGTAATCGCGAATTTAGTGGAAGCTTTTTCATGCGACCGCCTTCCACAAGAAGAACATTCCACCGCAGGCGACGATGGCTCCCGCGAAACGCAGGAACCACTGGCCCCACGCCCAGCGATGAACCGCGCCAATTCCGATTCCGATGGCATGCAGGCATCCGGTGGCGATCACGAATCCCATGCTGTACAGCAGGCCGCTTTGCCCGGGAGGCAGCTCGGTGCCGTGAGCATGGCCATGGAAGATGGCGAAGACGCTGACGAGAATTGCGGCCATGGCGAGCGGCGGGCGCACTTCGAACAACACTGCCGTTCCCAGCAGAATGGCAGAGGCGGCGATGCCATATTCCACTCCGGGAAGCGGCACGCCCATCAGGCCGAGCATTCCCCCGAATGCCATCACCATCGGGAACGCGACCGGCAGAAGCCAGATGGCAGGGCTGCCGAGTTGTGCGCCCCATAACCCCACGGCAACCATCGCGAGGACATGATCGAGTCCGGACATGGGATGCTTAAAGCCGGTGAGAAACCCCTTGGCTTCACCCGCCTGCGGGTGAGCGAAGGCCGTTCCGGTCCAAAAGAGGACGACGGCAATCACTCCACCCCAACGGGTAAATAGGTGACGTGGGGTGGAAGTCATCGGGAAGCTCCGAACATGATCGCGAGGCGTTGGATCGTCCAGAAAGCTCCGAGTGAGCCGACTGTGTAGCCCGGCAGTGCTTCGGCCCAACGGGGCCATTTCACTTCGAGGATCCGGAAGGCCCGCTCCAGGAGGAGGATGAGGGCAACGAACGAAAGCTGGCCAATCTCGACTCCCACGTTGAAGGACAGGAGCGCGACCGGCAACTCGGCCTTGGGAAGTCCTGCGCTAGTGAGGGCGCTGGCGAATCCGAAGCCGTGCAGCAGGCCGAAAGCGAAAGCCACAACCCAAGGATGACGAATAGTGAAGCTGGTTTCACCTCGCCAGGAGCGTACGATTTCGGGGCCGAGAAAGAGGATGCTGAGCGCGATGGCCGCATTGAGCGGGAGTACGGGCGCTTCGGCGTATCCCAGAGTGGCAATTGCAAGCGTGATGCTGTGGGCGACGGTGAAGGCTGTGATGGTCTTCAACAGCATCCAGCGGTCTTTGACGATGAGCAGCAGGCCGAGAACGAAAAGCATGTGGTCGGCTCCGAACAAGATGTGCCGAATGCCCTGAATGATGAAACTACCCATCACTTGCAGGCGGGTCTGGGCTGCGGTGATCTCCACCCAAGGCTGCGAGGGGTGAACGATGGTGGTCCAGCTTCGACCGTCCAGCATTTGGACGCGAACCAGCACGTCGGTGATGGTTCCCTGCAGACCGGGAAACTCGATTCGCTCACCCGAGAGACCGTTGGGGCCGGCCTCAATCGAATAGCGCGTGAGGACCGAGTCGGCTAGTTCCTCGGTGGTTGGCTCCTTGAGGTTCTTGACGTCATCGGGGAGCTGGAGCCCTACCGGAAGACGCATGCCGGAGAGCATCGGAGTCCGCCAGAGGAGGCTGAACTGGCCCGGAGCGGTCTCTTTGACTTCGAGGTAGGCGGGGCGGGATTCATGGGCCCAAAGTGACGGGACAAGAGCCACAAGAAGCGCCCAAGTAGCTAGCCGAAATGGGATTTTAGTCAAAAACACGTGATTCACGACTCTTTGTTTTCAATGGCTTGGCCGTAAATTTTTCGCAAGCAATTCATTCTAAATAATTTATATCTATCCATTTCAGCCGTAAGGACTTACGGTTACTTTTGGCCATCGTTAGAGCGGTCCCTCGCCTGACGGAGCCGGGACCTGCTTCGGCTTTGGTGGCGGATTCCCGGTCGGCTGATCCCCCGGATTCGGCAGCAGCACGGTGTACTTGGCACGCATCGCTTTGTACGCCTTGGCCCAAGCTTGTTGCTTTTGCTCGCCGAGCCATGCGGTTTTCACGTCCGGTTCCATCTCCTCGAAGGCCGGGACGCGACCGGGGATGACGGTGTCGACGTAGACCAGGTGCCAGCCATAGCCGGACTCGACAGGGCCCTGCCAGGAACCTGGCTTGAGCTTCTCCAGAGCGACGGCAAACTGGGGGCCGAACTCCTTGGCTATGGCTTCAGGCGTGCGATCGCCGTAGTAGTCCTGGAACATGAACGAATCGCCGGAGGCAGCGGCGAGCTTGGAATCTTCGGGCTGGCCGGCGATTTTGGTCAGGGCCGCTGCTGCGTCGGCCTGCGCATTCTTGCCGCGCTTGTCGGGAGAAAAGTAAAGATGGCGGAAGCTGTAGCGGCCAGGCAGGGCGAACTTGCTGCTGTTCTTCTCGAACCAGGCCTTGAGCTCCCCGGTGGAAGGCTCGTGAGCGGTGGCGACGTCCTCGGCGAGGAACTGCATCTTCTGCGCCATGCGGCGCTTTACGATTTCGTCGTCCTTGTCCAAGCCCATCGCCAGACCTTCGCGATAGAGGACCTCTTCGCGAACTTTGTCTTCCACCATGGCCTGAAACTCAGCGGGAGTGGGCTGGCGGTGCCATTGCGACTCGAAGTAGACATCCATGGTGCGAAGATCGTCGAGGCTGACGGCGATCTGCTTGGAAGACTCGACCCCGCCGCGGCCGCGCTGCATGTAGGCATAGGCCGCGAAGAGCAGGAGGCCCAGCAGCAGGAATTGCAACAGGGGCTCGCGCAGCCAATGTTTGAGCGTAAGGGATAACGCCGAGTCGCGGCCGCTCGGTGGCGGACGGCGCCTCGACGACATCAGGAAGACTCATGAGAAACGGATAACTCCAGCATCAATCATATGCCGTCCCTGCCGGGACTCTGACGGTTCTGATGGCGTCACCCAGCGCTGAAGAGGCCGTTACAAAACTTTCGATTTGCTGCTCGTGCAAGCGATGGGTTTTCCGTACTTCGTTGCTAGCGACGATCGACGTTGCGCAGTGGGTGGGGGACCCGGTTTTAGCTAACCAGGGCCGCTCGCAAGCTTGCGCCTCCCAGCACCGTCATCATTCGTTTCAGGTTGTAGGCCAGCGTGGCCAGGCTGATTTCCGTTTGCGCTCCGCCGCGACCGCGCAGCAGAAACCGCGGATGCCCGAAGCTGCGGTACTTCAGCTCCGCAAACACCCGCTCCACCACACACCGTCGCAGTCGCATCGCCTCCGCCGTGGCGCGCTGTTGCCTGCGTTGCAGCGCGTCTTCGTAGAGGTGCCGCTTCACCACCCGGCGCGCCGCCGTCGTGCAGCCAGCCCGCAACGGACAAGCCCCACACACCGCCACCTCGCCAACGTACACCACTTGCCTCCGCGCCGACTGCACCTGCTGCCGTCGCAACCTCTCGCCCGCCGGACGCCTCATGGTGGCGCTCCTCTCATCGTAGGAAAACTCGCTGCGGTCAAACAGCGTACCCTCGCCCCCATGGTTCACCCCGCGATTGGCCGGCACGTGCGGCTGGATCCCCTGCGCCTCGCACCCCGCCGCCTGCTCTCCGTTCGAATAGCCCGCCTCGGCCACCACGTGCAGCACTTCCGGATCGCCCACCGCCTGCTGGGCTGCTTCCGCCATGGGCAGCAGACTGCGCCTGTCGTTGCTTTCTATCGTCACTTCCTGCGCTATGATGATGCCCCACTCCGCATCCACCGCCGTCTGCACGTTGTACGCCGGACGCTTGCCCTCCGTCCTACGCATAAACCGTGCTTCCGGCTCGGGATCGTTCTTCAGCTTCTCCAGCGCTGCCGGCACCGCGCTGGGATCGATCACCACGTCCTCTTGCGCGTCGGCCGCCTCCATCTCATCCAGATAGCGCTCGACCGCCTCCCGCTCCTTCACTCGCGCTGCGCTGCTCACCGCGCGAAACTTCGAGCCGTCAATCGCCACCCACTCGCCCCGCACCAGCCCCACTTCACCCGCCAGCCGCACCCACTCCGCCCCCGCCTCCTTCACCGCCTCGCGATGCATCCCCCGGAACTCGGCAATCGACTTGTAGTCCGGCCGCAGCCGCCCCAGCAGCCACATCACCTCCACGTTGCGCTGGCACTCCGCCTCCAACCGCCGCGACGAGCGCAGCTGGTTCATGTAGCCATACAGGTACAGCTTCAGCAGGTCCCGCGGATCGTACCCCGGTCGCCCCGTTTCCGCCGGATCGGAGCGCACAAACCCCAGCTGCCCCATCGCCAGCCGATTCACGAATGCCTCGATCACCCGGCACACATGCTCGACCGGGATGAACTCGTCCAACGTCAGCGGAAACATCGTCACCTGCTCCCGCGCTTCTCCTGTGATGTAGGCCAGGTCTGCTAACTTACTCTCCACGCCCCATGCCTTCCCATCTCGTTCTTTCCCCGGTTACCGAGTTTCGTAACAGACTCTGAAGCGCTGGGCTATGATATATCGTCCCTACGGGGCTTTTGCCTCTACATCTCCTGCTTGACCTTGGCTTCTGTTTTCTCCATGCACCTGGCTGCCCATCTTCTCTAGCATTTCGCGCCGCTGTCTCCTCGCGCATTGCCTGGAATTTCTGCTGTTGCTGCGGATCGAGGAGCGGCGTGATCTTGGCATCGATGGCGTCTGCCGATTTTCCTCAACTGCTCGATCTTCTCCATGGGCTTGAGCGAGGTGTTCTTCTTCAAGGCCCCCAGTTGCTTGATCTCGTCCTTCAGGATGGGGAGGATCTGCTGTCTCTGCTGTTCGGTGAGCCCCAGCTTGATCGAGAATTGGTTGAGCATCTCGGTCAGCGGGATTGACCGCGAACTGCGGGCTGGGAATCATCTCGTAGTTGGCGTAGCCGAACTCGTTGCTGCGCGCGGCGTAGTAGGTGTCGCCGAGCTTGTAGAACGTGACCGCATACGGGTCCTGCGAGACTGAAGGTGATCACCTTGCCGCCTTCGATCTTGTAGGGCTGGTCGTCCCCTGGTAGCCGTCGCGCTCGGGGTTGCCGTAGTGCTCGGCATCGGAGCGTCCATGCCGATTGCCAGACGATGTGTCTGACCTTCGGCCGTGAAGCGCTGCTGAACTGCTCGCCGGTCACGTTGTTGCGCACCCAGTAGGCCTTGCCGACGATCGAGCGCCTTCAGTTGCGCGTCACCCAGGGCGGTGGCACCCTTTGCCTTGAGGTCGGCGACGGTCATGCCGGCGGGCGCATTCTTGCGCGCCTCGGCGCTGGGCGTGTACCAGATCGGCGAGGTCCAGGCGCGTTCCTGTCCGGTGAGCGGCACCACGTCGGGCGGGGGCAGCCCGGCCTTGACCGCCTGGATGAGCGTCCAGCGCGGCGTGGGAATCTCCAGCACGCGAGCGTAGTAGAACGCGTGCAGGCTCGCATCGAATTCCGGATCGGTCCAGACGGTCTTCAGCTCGGTCGAGCCGACGATGTTGGTGTAGGTGGCCTTCTCCATGTCCACGGTGCTCTGGATCGCCGGAACCCGGCCCGTCCACTTGTCGGGCTTGCGGTCGCCGGACCAGGCCACGTCGATAAATCTTCTCGAAGCTCTGGCCGTTCTTGGTCCAGCCCTTGATGATCTGGATGCGGTCGAGATTGGCCGAGGTCGGGTCCTTCACCGCCCAAACGACGAACGTCGGGGCCGCGCCCTTTCCGCCGGGCATGGGCGGCAGGTCGGCGCCCATCGGCACGCCGCCCGCGTAGGACTGATGCACCCAGTCGCTGGCGTTCAGGATGTCCTTGTTGAAGCCCCACCCGCCGAAGAAGCGCACCTTGATGTGCGGGCCGCTGACGCCGAAGGTTTCCTTGCGGTACATCGCGTCCCAGAGCGAGGCGCGGGTGTTCTCCTCCGCCCACACGCCGGTCAGCCCGCCGGGATTTTCCAGCGCACGTCCATGGTGCCAAACGCGAGCACGCCGGCAAAGCGCCGGTCGACCGTACCGTCGCATCGGCGTGAAGGCCGTAGAAATTGTCCTGGCGGTAGGGGCTGCCGGTGTTGTGCGAGTCGGAGCCGCCGGCCATGCCGAACTTGTACGGGTTGTAGCCGCGCACGTCCTGCATGGTGATGCCGTCTTTCAGCGCCTGGCGGGCGAAGCTGCCCTGAATGTGGTCGATGCGGCCGACGTCGGCCGGCAGACCCAGCAGATCGCTGGAAAAGCTCGTAGCTGGCGAACTCGTCGTTGGGCGAGAGCAAGGGATGCGTCTCCGACTGTCCCTTGATCTGCTTGATCTCGACCAGCCGCTCGTTGCGGTCGCGCGCGGCCGCCCAGGCGGCGTCGATCGGCCGTCCGATAGTGTTGTCGATGTCGACCGGATACATCCAGCCGTCGCTCAAGTTGGCGTTGTGCGAGATGGCCAGCAACTCGTTGCCTGCCTTGCGCTGCGCGTCCATCCACTTCCAGAGGTCCTCGGGATGCTCGGAGTCCAGCGCGCTGAACGGCATCGTCCGGCACCTTGTGCGCAGTCCCGGAAGAAGATGTTGCGGTGCAGGTTGCGATGTTCGGCATGGAGGTCCACTCGTACGAGCAGAACGCCGTGAACTTGCCGGGATGGTTGTTCTCGTCGGCGATCTTGACGTTCTCCTTCCAGATGGAGCCCGCCACTTCGGGCTCATAAACGCTTTCACGGAGGCCCGCTGTTCAGGCTTACGCAGGTACGTGAAGACCCTGTTGTCTCGGCCGGGTTGTTCGGGTCCTTCAGAATCAGAGGCTGTGCCTCGGGCATCTTGCTGACGGCCGATCCCGGAGTGTTGGCTTCCTTGGTGACGCCGACATATTCCGAGTGGTCGGTCACGCCCATGAAGTCCATCGGCGTGTCGATTTTGATGTCGTAGCCCAGCGGGTGCTTGATGGTCTGGCCCTGAGCGTACTTGAGAGCGTCGTCCGGGCCGGTGATGCGGTTGCCCATGAGCCAGGCATCCACCGACCAACTGGTGTGGATGTGCTCCTCGCCGAAATAGGCGTTGCGGTCGGGATTCTTCTCGACGCGCTCCTCGGTCGGAGCAGCCTGCCCAGCTTGCTGAGCCTGTTCGGGAGCTTTGGGTTTTTCGCAGGAAACCAAAGCAAGGATGCCGATGAGGGCCAATGCCAAAGCTACTACCACCGCAACTCTCGACTTCATAAATGCCTCCGTCGTTCTGAACGGCATGACAGCGCACTCGCACAGGTAAGCGCATGCCAGGGTATTGCTCTGCGCAGATGTTCAGTCATAGCCGCATGGCGAACCTGCGGCATTCTCTTTGCTGGAACGAAACAGTTTAGCCGTGCCGTGGAAGCTGCGCAACCGGGAAAAATGTGAAGATAGATATATTAGGTGTGGTGAAGGTTGTCCTCTGCCAAGCCTCAAAGAAGCTCCCAGGAGATATCAGAATGCCGGAAGGTGGAGATTCCAACATCGAGGTGGCCCATCACCTCAGCGAGCCCAAGGAACAGTCCGAATACCGGATTCCCCAGGCAGTGGAGATCGCCGAGGCCATTGTGCTCGCCATCGTCGCCATTACTACCGCCTGGAGCGGATACCAGGCGGCGCTGTGGACCGGGCATCAGTCGAAGTTATACGGCTTGGCCAGTAAGCAGCGAGTGCAAGCCGCGCGGGCGGCGGCATCCGCCAACTACGAGCGTCTGTACAACGCCACCACGGTCGCACAGTGGTTGCAAGCTGAAACCGAGGGAAAGAACAAGCTCGCTGACCTGTATGAGCGTCGCTTCCTCCCGGAGTTTCGCCCCGCGTTTGAGGCCTGGAAGAAGACCGATCCACTCAACAACGCCAATGCTCCTCCGGGACCGTTCTACATGCCTGAATATCGCAACTCCAAGACGGAAGAGGCAGACCGGCTGACGGGCAGGCCTCAGATACCTTTGAGCAGGGGGACGAGGCGCGACACCATGCCGACGACTACGTGCGAGAAACCGTGATGCTGGCAACGGTGCTGCTGCTCACGGCCATCAGCCAGCGGTTCAAAATCCGCGGTGTACGGATTGGGCTGATTGTGGTGGCCGGCCTGCTGCTGTCCCTGTCGATCTACCATATCGTTAACCTTCCACGAATTTAGGGCGGCCACGTCAGCATCGATGTGGAGAGCGGAAATGTGACTGACGTCACGGCAGAATTCTCTGGACGGGGAATACCGTAGTCTTTAAGGTAGTCGCTGAACACCCCGACATGCCTACATCCAAGAGGAGTCTCGTGTGCGCTATCTGTGCGCTCACTCTGAGCGTCACGGGATGTTATCGCCCTATCGGTCCGCAATCGGTGGCGCGCGATCGGCATCTGTACGCTGCCTCTCTCTCGGATTCCTGGAAAGAGCAGACGCTTCTGAACATCGTCAAGATGCGCTATCTCGATCCACCTGTTTTTGTGGATGTGGGAAACATCGTGGCCAGCTATTCGCTGGTGCAGGGAGTTTCAGCGGGCGGAAACATCGTTCCGAACAACCAAACACCCTGACCAACAGAATGTGGGTGGTTTCGGGACGTATAGCAACACCCCCACCATCACCTACACCCCGCTGACCGGCAGCAAGTTCATTAGAGGCCTCGCGACTCCATTTCCGCCCGAGGCGATGTTCTCCAGCATTGAGGCCGGAATGCCGGCCGACGTCATCCTGTTTGCCTCGGTGGCGTCAATCAATGGCTTGCGAAATCAAGAGGCAACATTGCAGGGAATTACGCCTGCCGATCCCGACTTTCATCGCGTGCGAGTGTTGGCACGCAAGATCCAGCTTTCCGGTGCGGTGAGGATCGAGGTCAAGAAGCAAGCCGGCGAGGAGATGGTGAGCTTCATGACCTTCCGCACCGAAAAGGTTCCGCCAGAAGTCCAGTCGGACATCGCGGAACTGCGGCAACTGTTGAAGCTCGATCCCAGCGCTTCTGAGTACCAAGTTCGCTTTGGCGCCGTACCCGAAAACGATAAGGAAATTGCGGTGATTACCCGCTCCATCCTCGGCTTGATGCAAACCATGGCGGCGGAAGTAGGGGTGCCCAACGAAGACCTGGCGCGAGGCTGGGCGTTTCCCGGGTTTGAACATGGCGAGGCTGTTCCCGGCTTGGTTCGCCTGATTCATATCCACAGTGGGAAGTCTGTGCCGACTGATGCATTCGTATCGGTCAAGTACGAGAACAACTGGTTCTGGATCGACAAGGGCGACCTCGAATCCAAGCAGATGTTTTCCCTAATCATGATGCTCTTTACCATGGTCGACACGGGACCACAAGCGAACCAGCCGGTACTGACGATTCCCGCCCATTGAGGTCGCAGAAAGCGAATCTTGTTTCCTTCTACTTAGTCGCCTCGGGCGGGGTGTACCACACCGGCGATGTCCAGGCGCGCTGCTGGACAGTGGCCGCGACGTTCGGATTCGGCGGCAGGTTCAGCTTGGCGGCCCAATAGGTGGACCAGCGCGGCGTGGGAATCTCGAGCACACGGGCATAGTAGGTCGCGTGCGCCTTGGGATCGAAGGACGGATCGGTCCACTCGCCGATCAGTTCGGTTGAGCCGATCGTGTTCTGGTAAGTGGCGGTCTTGATGTCAACTGTGTTGCCGACGGCTGGGACTTTGCCGGTTTTCGGATCGGGCTTGCGGTCGCCACTCCACACCACGTCGTAAATCTTTTCCTGGCTCTTGCCGTTCTTGGTCGAGATCTTGATGATCTGGATGCGATCGAGATTGCCGCTGTCAGGATCTTTGATGGCGTGAACGACAAACGTTGGAGCGGTTGCTCCAGCCGGTGGGGTCAGATCTCCGCCTTGGGGCACGCCGCCATCGTAAGCGGCCTTCACCCAGTCGGGCTGTTTGGTCATGTCCTTGGGGATATTCCAGCCGGCAAACATGCGGACCTTGATGCGCACGCCTGAGGTGCCGAAGGTCTCTTTCCGTTTGAACGCGGCGAAGATGGATTCGCGAGTGTTCTCCTCGGCCCAGACGCCGGTGAGTCCGCCGGAACTGAGTGCGGTTGGGGGCTCACCGCCGACCGACGTGGTCGCGGTGATTACGGTCTTGGGATCGTTGTCCTGGTTGCCGTGCGAGCCTGGGTAGTTGCTGGCTTCCGTTGATGTAATGCCCGAGTGGAAGTCGGTGCCGGCCTCGATGCCGTACTTGAAGGGATTGACGCCGAGCTTCTGTTGCTGTTCCTGCCCAACACCGTAGGCCTGACGGAGATAGCTTCCGGTTGCGGAATTGGCTTTCTTGTCGGAACCAATCAGGTAATACCACATCTCGAAATTGGCAAACTCGTCGGTGGGCGACAGCGCGGGGCTGGTGTCGGTCTGACCCTTGGCTTGAATGATTTCGGCCAGAGGTTCGTTGGCCATGCGGCGCTCAGCGTAATCGCGCGTGATGGGCTTGCCCGACATGTCGCGCGTGCTGAACATCAGGCCGTTGCTGGCGTTGCCGTTGTGGGGAACGGCGATGACGTCGAGTCCAAGTTTGCGCTGGGCTTCGAGATAGCGCCAGAGATCTTCCGGATCGACTGACTCGAAGGCCGTGTAGGGAACCGCAGGCCCTTTATCGGCGAAGATCACGCAGCGATGAAGGTTCTGAAACTGCGGCGCCGAGGTCCACTCGAATCCGATGAAGGTGGTGAACTTGCCGGGCTTGTAGTACTTATCAGAGATGGCCGAGTACTTCTCCCATGACGAGCGCAGCAGAGTTGGATCGTTGAATTCCGGCATCGGCTTGTTGACGACCAGCGAACCGATCATCTGATGGAAGGCCTCGCCCGAAACCTTCGGGATCGTTGCTGGTCATCATCGTGTACCACTTCGTGCCGGCGAACGGGCCGTTGGGGTTGATAGTCTCGCGCACTACACCCAGATACTCGGCGTGATCGGTGACGGCAAGAAAATCGAGCGGCGCGATGCGCTTCTGCGGCTTCCCCATGTATTCGACGGTCTCGCCCTGGGCGTACTTGTAAGAATCTTCAGGCGTGGTGCGGGTGCCGAAGGCAAAGGCATCCATGGAATAGCCGGTGTGAAGATGCAGGTCGCCGAAGTAAGCATTCTTGAGCGGATTGCGCGGGGGACGGGCGTCTGCAGACTGCGTCTGAGCCGTCTGTTGCGTGGCGGCCGGGGCCTCGGGCTTCTTCGAACAGGCCGAAAGCGAAAGAATCAGGATAGTTGTAGCAAGAAGAGCAGACAGGACTTGGTTCCGCGCATCGAGTTCCTCCACCGCCGCGCTGAGCGCTCAACTTCGCGTTGCCACGTACGGCATTGTTTACACTCAAATTGTCGTGATCGTTCGAAGCAGCAAGATTGTAGCACTCGGTTGCGAAACCGCCGGTCTACTTCAGGTTGGTATTCAGCACGTTTGCCAGCCGCATGCCCGCCTGGACGACTCGTTGACCGGCCACGGCACGCAATTGCTCGCAGTAGGGCTGGTCGATGGTGAAAGGGCCTTTGCCGTCGCCGATGGGAGCGACGTAGGCCTTGGTCTGAGCGAGTCGCACGCTCTCGCTCAGCCACACGTCGACGTCGAGGTCGGTTGCGGCGACGGTTTGCGGAGGCAGCGCAGAAGCAACCGTAATGACCGCCGCCGGATCGGAGGAAGTTCCGATGGCGTTGTCCCACAAGGCGTGGAGTTCGGTGGCCGGATTGCCCGTGCACGCCGCGGCGTCGATGACCACAAAGTTTCCGCCTGAGTCGCCGTTGGGCAGGTCCTTGCTGAAGCGGCCGGTGGTGTGCAGCGGCTGGTGGACGTCGCCGACCATGTGCATCAGCCAAACCATGTCATACGATTTGCGGTTGTTGGATTCGTGGGTTGCGATAGCGCGAGTGAAGGCTTTGATCTGGGTCTCGGCATTGGGCGACGGAGTCGGTTGCACGATGGAGCCATCCTGACTGATGGGCGTGTCAACAAAATGCCAGTATTTATGCAGCGCCTTGTCGCTGTAGCCGATGTTTTCATCGCCACCGTTCAAGGGCGGACGATTGCCGCCTTCGGTGCCGTCCGACTGATAGCTCTTATCGCCGCGAATCTGGTCGGGCCAGGTGGCCGCAATCATGAACAGCATGGTGTTCTGTTGCTCGACGGTAAGGCCGGCAGGCAACTGCTTCTTCCATGTCGCGTAGAGCGGATTGAGGCGCAGAAGCTTGTCGGCGTGGGCCTTCACGCTGGGATCGAGATGTTGATAGGCAACGTAGGCCACCGCCATGTGACCGAAGCCGTTCCATCCATAAGAACTTGGGGCCAGCATGAGGAGTGACAACACCAACGCAGACAAGCGGCGCATGATAGATCCTTTCCGCGATTCCGGTAGTCGGACTGAAGTGTCAGCGAAGATTAACACGGACTGGGGGCAGGCGAATATCGCAATTCTAGTAGCGGCACTTGAGTGCTGTTGTCCGTGGCGATGCCGTCTTATCGCGCGGAAGCTCGCGTCGGCAGCTTGAAGGAGAACACCGAACCGTGACCGACCTGACTGACTACGCTAATGGTTCCGCCGTGAGCTTCGACGATGACCTTTGCGATGGCCAGTCCCATGCCGGTGCCGTGTGCGGCGTATTGCTGGGCCCGGCCGCGATAGAACTTCTCGAAGATAAGCGACTGCTCGAAACCGTCGATTCCCGGCCCCTGGTCGGCGACGCTGATGACATCGAAGCGGCCCTGCCGTTCGGCCGTTACGGTGATCAGGGTGCCGGCGGCCGAGTATTTGGCGGCGTTTTCCAGCAGGTGGGTGATGACCTCGCGGATGCGGTCCACGTCCATCATGACCGGCGGGAGCCCGTCGGCAATGCGGACTTCGACAGTGTGTTTCTGGAGCAGGTTGTGTGCCGCGTCGAGCGCGGAATCGATGGCTTCCCGAACGTCGTGGGGCTGGAGATTCAGCTTCACCAGTCCGGAGTCGAGTTGCGCCATCTCTGACGCTTCACCGACCAGGCGATTTAAGCGGTCGGTCTCTTCATCGATGATGGTCAGAAACTCTTTGCGCTGCTCTTCGTTGAGATTGGACGAAGTGAGCAGGCTAGAAACACTGGCCTTGATGCCGGTTAGTGGCGTGCGGAATTCGTGGGTTACGGAATCAAGCAGCGCGGTGCGCAGCCGCTCACTTTCCTGCGCGGCACGATGGATGGTCACCTGGTCCACGGCGCGCGCCCGTTCGATCGCCAGTCCGGCGAGGCTGCCGATGGCCTCCAGCGATTCGCGCGAAACGTGGCCTCCGACGACAGCGAGTGCGCCAACAGTCTTCACGCCGACGCGCAACGAGGCGTAGCTGGGCCCGTCGTCCTCGATCACCAATTCACCGCGCGCCGCCACCGAACGGAGCTTCTCTTCGTCGAAGGCCACGTCAGGACCGGAGCGGTAGACCGCTGCGTGATCGGTGACGAACAGCGCAGCGCCCGATGCGGTAAACGTGTCGGTGATGATCTTGGGCAGCAGGTTCAGAAGGGAAACCAGGTTCTCGGTAGTGAGCAATCGCTGGCTCAAGGCGTAAAGCCGCTCCACTTCGCGCCGTCGCCGCTTGGCGTCTTCGGCTTCGCGGCGCGCGCGCTCCGAGAGATTGCCAGCGACCAGCGCAGTAACCAGGAAGGCCAGCAATGCAACCCAGTTTTGCGGATCAGCGATGGTGAAGGTGTAGAGCGGCGGCAGGAAGAAAAAATTGAATGCGGCAGTCGCGACGATCGACAAGACCACGGCGTAGCGCAGTCCCCAATAGGCTGAGGCAAGCAAGACGGCGATGAGAAACAGCAGCGCAATTGCGGTGGGATTGACGCTCAGGGAGCGTCCCGCGGCAATGATGGCCGCCAGACCGGCGAACATCTCAACGTAACGGATGACAGCGGTGCGGCTGACCGTGGGCACGCCGACATTTTACGCTGCGCGTGACAATTTCTCGAGGTTGCACTGAGAATACTGGCAATGCAGAAGTCACCTGAGCAATGGCTGGAGGAAGTGGCGCCGGCGAAGTCCCAGGGAATCCTGAAGCTGTTTCTCGGCTATGCGCCCGGAGTCGGCAAGACCTACTCGATGTTGAGCGAGGCCATCCGCCGCGCCAGCCGCGGCGAAGAAGTCCTGGTCGGCGTGGTGGAAACGCACGGCCGCAAAGCTCACCGCCGAACTCGCTGCCAAATTGGAAGCCGTGCCGCGGCGCAAGCTCGAATACAAAGGCACCATCTTTGAAGAGATGGATGTGGACGCCATCTTGGCGCGCAAGCCATCCGTCGTCGTGGTGGACGAACTCGCCCACACCAACATTGAAGGCAGCAAACATCTCAAGCGCTATGAAGACGTGATGGAACTGCTCGACCACAACATCGATGTGTTGTCGACGATGAACGTGCAGCACGTTGAAAGCCTGGGGCCGACAATTCTGCAAATTACCGGAGTGCAGGTGCGCGAGACCGTTCCCGACTGGGTAATGCAGCGCGTGGACGAAATCGTGCTGGCCGACGTGACCCCGCAGGCATTGCAGAAGCGAATGCAGCGCGGGGATATTTATCCCGTGGAGCGTGCAGGACGCGCGTTGGCGCATTTCTTTCGTCCCGGCAACCTGATCGCGTTGCGTGAACTGGCGCTGCGGCAAGTGACGCAGGTGGTCGATCGCAGTCTCGACGCGTTCCTGGAGAAAGAAGACATTCCCGAGCCATCGTCGGTGCGCGAGCGTATTCTGGTGTGTATCAGTTCCAATCCCGCGGCACAGTATTTGATTGCCCGTGGTTCGCGTATGGCACAAGGCATGAAGGGCGAGCTTTACGTGTGCTACATCGACACCGGTCGACAGTTCGGGCCGGAAGACCAGAAGTCGCTGACGGAGAATATTCGCTTCGCGGAGAATCTCGGCGCGAAGGTTGCGAAAATCAAAGGCAAGACCGTGGCCGAAGCCGCTGCGGAGTTCGTTCGCGAAAACCACATCACACAAGTCATCTTCGGACGCTCGGCGCGCAGCGGCTGGCAGCGCTTTCTGTACCTGCGCGCCATCCAGCATTTTCTGCACAGCGCGCCATCGGTCGATGTTCACATCGTGACCCAGGAAGACCGCTGATGAACGAGCACGCCCACATCCTGGTAGTGGACGACGAGCCGCAGATCACACGCGTACTGCGCACTGCGCTGACGGCGCAAGGTTACGACATTCGCGTCGCCAATGACGGCGAGATGGCGCTGGAGATCATGAAAGACTGGTCGCCCAACCTGATCATCACCGACTTGAGCATGCCGCAACTGGATGGCGTGCAGTTGTGCCGGCGGGTGCGGGCGGTTTCACAAGTCCCCATCCTGGTTTTGTCGGTGCGCGATCAGGAGCGGCAGAAGATCGAAGCGCTCGATGCCGGGGCCGATGACTACGTCACCAAGCCTTTCAGCATGAACGAACTGCTGGCGCGGGTGCGCGCCAACCTGCGCCGGACGCCGCAAGAGCAGGAACCTGCCGGATTGGTCGAGGTGGGCGACTTCCGCATCGATCTTGCCACCCGCTCGGTGCTGGTTGCGGGCCGCGAACTCAAGCTCACTCCCAAGGAGTTTGATTTGTCTGCTGTACTTGTCGCAGCATCCCAATCGGGTCATTCCCCATCGCACCCTGCTGGCCGCGGTTTGGGGCGCAAACAGCACGGAACAGCCTGAGTATCTACGCGTTTTCATCGGACAGTTGCGCAAGAAGGTCGAGTCCGATCCCGCTGAGCCCCGCTACCTGCTGACCGAACGCTGGGTTGGGTACCGTTTTGAACCTGGCGCCTGATCTTTACGAACTCTTTATCTTGCTCTTAGCCAGACATTAGCTCCTCCAGAGTCGAATGACAGTAGTGCACCTCTGTAGGAGTGGTTATGAGTGTGTTCCTGATTCTCAGCAGCCTGAGTTTGATTTTCTATGTCGGTCTGCTGGTCGCGCTTTATCGTGACGGCCAGAAGCGTCGGGTGATGAGCGTTCCACCAGTGCGGAAGCTATTGGCCGGAAGCGAGAGCGAATTCGCGATGGAGACGTCGCAGGCCGGCGGCACGCTCGCCACGCGCCAGCGCAACTCGTCCGACGATGTGCTCTGGATTCCGGTAGCCAAGCACCACTGGAAACCTAAATCGGGAGCGGTGCAAAGTAGCGGGCGCGTCTCGGTCTGCATGACTCGGGACCGGCTGACAGCGGCGATCACCGGCAGTTCGGTTGAGGAAACAGGGAAGGACAACGTTATGCGCGATATCGTGCTGGTCGCAATCTCAGTAGCATTCTTTCTGCTTTCGATCGGATACGTGAAGTTCTGCGATCGGGTCAAGTGAGGCAATCCAGATGACTACGCAATCCATCATCATGCTTACCATCACCATTCTCACCATGGGGTATCTGTTCTACGCCCTGCTGCGTCCGGAAAAATTCTGATATGACCCTCAATGGCTGGCTGCAAATTGCTTTGTACCTGTTCGCGATCCTGCTGGTAACGAAGCCGCTCGGCGTGTACATGGCGCGGGTGTTCAATCGCGAACGCACGTTCCTCGATCCGGTGTTGCGGCCCATCGAGCGCCTGCTCTACCGCTGCACCTGGGTGGACGAAAACCACGAAATGCGCTGGACCGAGTATGCCGTCGCGATGCTGCTGTTCAGCGTTGTGCCGATGCTGCTGCTGTACCTGATTCAGCGAGTGCAGGGATTCTTGCCGTTCAATCCGCAAAAGTTCGCGGCGGTCCGCCCGATCTCGCCTTCAACACCGCCGCTTCGTTTACGACGAACACCAACTGGCAGAATTACGGCGGCGAAACCACCATGAGCTATCTGACGCAGATGGCCGGACTCGCCTATCACAACTTTACTTCGGCGGCCGTGGGAATCGCGCTGGCGATTGCGTTCATTCGCGGCGTTGCGCGGCGGCAGAAAGAGACCATCGGCAACTTCTGGGTCGATATGACCCGCGCCACGCTGTGGGTGCTGCTGCCCATCTGCATCGTGGGCGCGCTTTTACTGGTTTCGCAAGGCGTAGTACAAAACCTGCGTCCTTACGACAAGGCGACACTGGTTGAGTCCCAACAGGTGCCGCATATGGGCGCCGACGGCAAACCTGCCGTCGACGCCAACGGCAAGCCGGTGATGGACACGGTCACCGAGCAGACCATCGCGCAAGGCCCGGTCGCGTCGCAGGAAGTCATCAAGCAGTTCGGCACGAACGGTGGCGGATTCTTCAACGCCAACAGCGCCCACCCGTTCGAGAACCCCACACCGTTCTCCAACTTCATTGAGATGTTCGGAATCTTCGCGATCTCCGCCGGACTGACTTACACCCTTGGCCGCATGACGGGATCGCAGCGCCATGGCTGGGCGGTGTGGTCTGCCATGGCGGTTCTTTTCCTGTGCGGCGTCACGGTCGCGTATTGGGCTGAGGCGCGTGGCAATCCGCTGCTAACCGGCGTCGATCAGCACGTGTCTGCCATGCAGCCGGGCGGCAACATGGAAGGCAAGGAAGCCCGCTTCGGCATTGCTACCACGGCTATTTTTGAAACGGCCACCACCGACGCAAGCTGTGGCGCCATCATCGGCTGGCACGATTCATTCACTCCGCTGGGAGGCATGGTTCCGCTGGTGAACATGATGCTGAGCGAAGTCATCTTCGGCGGAGTTGGCGCCGGCATGTACGGCATGTTGATCTACATCGTGCTGACGGTGTTCATCGCCGGACTGATGGTCGGACGCACGCCGGAATATCTGGGCAAGAAGATCGAAGCTTACGACGTGAAGATGGCGATGCTGGTGGCGCTGGTGTTTCCGCTGATCATCCTTACCTTCGCGGGAATTTCTTCCATCGCCGGCTTTGGCACGTCGAGTATTTCCAATCCTGGCCCGCACGGGCTGACGCAAATCATCTACGCATACACGTCGCAAGCCGCCAACAACGGCTCGGCGTTCGGCGGGCTCAACGGCAACACGCCCTGGTACAACATCACCGGCGGCATCACCATGCTGGTGGGACGGTTCCTGATGATTATTCCTATGCTGGCGATTGCCGGAAACCTGGCACAGAAGAAATATGTTCCGCCGTCGCTGGGAACGTTTCCGGTGACTACGCCGCTGTTCACCGTGCTGCTGATGGGCGTGATCATCATCGTTGGCGCACTTACGTTTTTCCCGGCCTTGAGCCTGGGACCGATTCTTGAGCACCTGCTGATGGGTGCTGGAAAGACCTTCTGAGGTTCAGGCATGGCCGCGAGCAAAAAAGCTATCTGGGAATGGAAGATCGTACGGCGCGCGGTGGTCGATGCGCTGCTCAAGCTGAATCCCCGCAAGATGATGGGCAATCCCGTCATGTTCGTAGTCGAGATCGGCAGCGTGATCACCTCGGTAATGCTGTTCCTCGGCGAGCCGCACTTCAAGTTCAACCTGCAGATCACGCTGTGGCTGTGGTTCACCGTGCTGTTCGCCAACTTTGCCGAAGCCATGGCAGAAGGACGTGGCAAAGCGCAGGCCGACACGCTGCGCAAAGCGCGCTCCGAGACCATGGCCAACCGCCTGCTCAAAGACGGCACCATCGAGCAGTGCAGCAGCTCGAAGCTGCGCTCGGGCGACACAGTGATGGTCGCGGCGGGTGAGTTTATCCCGTCCGACGGAACCATCATCGAAGGTGTTGCTTCGGTGGACGAGTCGGCCATCACCGGCGAATCGGCCCCTGTCATTCGCGAAGCCGGAGGCGACCGCTCGGCCGTAACCGGCGGCACGCGCGTGCTGTCTGACCAGATCAAGGTCGAGATCACGTCGAACCCTGGCGAAACGTTTCTCGATCGCATGATTGCTCTAGTCGAAGGCGCTGAGCGGCAGAAGACACCGAATGAGATCGCACTGAACATTCTGCTAGCCGGACTCACCATCATCTTCTTGCTGGCGGTGGTGACGCTACAGCCCTTCGCCATGTACTCGGGTTCGCCGCAGACGGTTTTCGTACTGGTGTCGCTGCTGGTCTGCCTGATCCCCACCACCATCGGCGGGCTACTGTCGGCAATTGGCATCGCCGGCATGGACCGGCTGATCCAGCACAACGTGCTGGCCATGTCGGGCCGTGCCGTCGAAGCCGCGGGTGACGTGAACACGCTGCTGCTCGACAAGACTGGCACCATCACTTTCGGCAACCGGCAGGCGTCGCGGTTTGTCCCCGCTCCCGGCGTTGGCGAGGCGGAATTGGCCGATGCGGCGCAGCTATCGTCGCTGGCAGATGAAACGCCTGAAGGCCGTTCGATCGTCGTGCTCGCGAAAGAGAAGTACGGACTGCGTGGCCGCGAGCTGGCTTCGCACGAGGCGCAGTTTGTTCCCTTCACCGCCCAGACGCGCATGTCGGGCGTGAACATGAATGGATATGAGATTCGCAAAGGTTCGTCCGACGCGATCGAGGCGTATCTCGCGAAGCAGAGCATCAAGTTTCCCGCCGAGGTGCAGGCAACTGTCGATGAGATTGCCCGCTCGGGCGGCACGCCGCTGGTAGTCGCCGAGAAAACCCGCGGCGCACTGGGCGTGATCGAGCTGAAAGATGTCGTGAAGGGCGGCATGCGCGAGCGCTTCGATCAACTGCGCGCCATGGGCATTCGCACCGTGATGATCACCGGTGACAATCCGCTCACCGCCGCTGCGATTGCGCGCGAAGCAGGCGTGGACGATTTTCTCGCTCAGGCTACCCCGCGCGAGAAGATGGACCTCATCAAGCGCGAGCAAGCTGAAGGCAAGCTGGTAGCGATGACGGGCGACGGCACGAACGACGCTCCCGCGCTTGCCCAGGCGGATGTGGGCGTCGCCATGAATACCGGCACGCAAGCTGCTAAGGAAGCCGGCAACATGGTCGACCTCGACTCCAATCCCACCAAGCTGATTGAAGTCGTGGAGATCGGCAAGCAGTTGCTCATGACGCGCGGCTCGCTGACGACATTTTCCATCGCCAATGACGTGGCGAAATATTTCGCTATCATCCCGGCCATGTTCGCGGGAACCTTCCCCGTGCTCAACGCGCTGAACATCATGCACCTGAAGACGCCCGAGTCGGCAGTGTTGTCGGCCGTCATCTTCAACGCGGTGATCATCATCGCCCTGATTCCGCTGGCGCTGCGCGGCGTGAAGTACCGTCCCATGGGAGCGGCCCCGCTGTTGCGCCGCAACCTGTGGATTTACGGTTTCGGCGGCATTGTCATCCCATTTATCGGAATCAAGCTCATCGACATGCTGATTACCAACGTAGGACTGGCGTAGGAGATCCAAATGAAAAGGAACTTGATCATCTCTGTTTTGATGACAATCGTTACTACGATTCTGTTGGGAATCATTTATCCGCTGGTGGTCACCGGCATCGCGCAAGTGGTCTTCCCGCGTAAGGCGAACGGGCAATTGATCAGCCAGAACGGAAAGCTGATTGGCTCAAGCGTGATTGGCCAGCCATTCGTCGGGCCGACCTACTTTCACTCTCGTCCGTCGGCTGCTGGCACGGGATACGACGCCGCCAATTCCGGCGGCACAAACCTGGGTCCGACCAACAAGGCGCTTATCTCGCGGGTCGATCAGGACGCAAAAGCATTGCAAGCCGAAAATCCTGGTGTTCCCGTTCCTGTTGACCTGGTCACCACGTCGGCTTCGGGGCTTGATCCGCATATCTCCATCGCAGCCGCAGAATTTCAGCTACCACGTGTCGCTAAGGCGCGCGGAATCTCCGAGGCGCAACTGCAACAGCTCGTCGCCGCTCACACCGAATATCGCCAGTTCGGATTCCTGGGAGAGCCGCGCGTCAACGTGCTGGAATTGAACCTTGCGCTCGACGCTCAAACTACCAAGCAGTAAACCGCAATAGAAAAGACCCGCCGCGCTTGCGCGCTTGGCGGGTCCTTCCGGTTAGCTGTTTGGGATTGGCTTGAGGCTGTCCACTCTCGTGGCCTCAGCGAATCAACTCGACAGCATTTCGAGCGATGCGAGAATTAGAGCGGAAGCCCTAAGCCTCAGCCACCTCACTTGGGATACAACTGTGACAATCAGATTTCATATATTTTGGATCACCCTCCTTTCCAGTGTGAGGAGAAAATATCACTCAGCGGCAGTGCCGTCAATCGGGTTTTGTCCTTACGAAATCGTGACGCACTGAGTTTACTAACATCGTCGTCTGCTCCCTAGCGCCGGCGGATTTCACTTGTCTCTCCGGCCAGAACCCTTACAATGAGCAGCCATGAGCACTGCGCCCGTCGCTCCCGTCTCAATTCCTGACATTCCCGGCCCCGTTGGCGCCCGGCTGGAAGACCAAATCGCCTATCACAGCAAGAAGAGTTCCAGGTACCAGAAGTATTACAAGCGAATCAAGGTAGCTGAGATCATCGCGGCCGCACTGATTCCGTTTCTGGCGGCGCTGCACGTTTCCGACACGATTCCTATCGTGCATTTCGGCATCGGCATCGTCACCGCGGCGCTCGGCGTGATGATCACCATCCTGGAAGGCATCCTCCAGTTGTACCAATTCCAGCAGATCTGGATCACGTCGCGCGCTACCTGCGAGAGCATGACCCATGAGAAGTTTATGTACCTGGCCAAGGCCGGAGCGTATGCTACTGCGCCGGACCCGCTTGCGTTGCTGGCGGAGCGCATCGAAACCATCGGCTCCCAGGAAAATTCCAAGTGGGCATCGATCCAGCAGCCTGCAAAAGCTGGCGTCCATGGGGCCGGTGCCGGAGAGCCCAGCTAGCTTTCGGTAGACGGCTAAGTCATCTTGGCCTTCGCAGTCCAGGCTCGCCTGACCGCCCTCGCACCGGCTTTCGATTCGCTCTAAAATAGTGAGCATGTGGCGTGATTTTTTCCGCTCGATGAAGACCCGCGAAGAGCGACTGGCGTGGCTCGTGGCCATCGGCGCTGATGCTTTGCAATTAGCCGTGACGCCGCTGTTCGTCGAAGGAGCGCTCTCACCTGCCGACGCCGTGCTCGACGCGATCGTTGCCGTCGTTCTTGTGCGCCTGCTGGGATGGCATTGGGCGTTCCTGCCGACGCTGATGGTCGAAGCTCTCCCCGGCGCTGACCTGTTTCCAACGTGGACCGCGGCCGTATTCTTTGTGACCCGCCAGGCACATCATTCCGGCGAACCGGTGATTCTGCCGCCGGAGCACTCGAACCACACGCGAGCGTAATTCGCATCTCGCTGGAAATTCCCGAGAAATTCGCTAGCTCAAGCCACCCGTTCGATTGCAGAGGCATCGAACCCTGCGATGGAAATGTACAGCGTCAATCGAGTAAGAGTGGATCGGCACCCAAGGCTCTGGACCCGCGCCGTCGCCATGCTGCTGACGTTGCTGACTCTGAGCAGCAACGGCGCCGCGTATTCCGTACTGACGCACGAGGAAATCGTCGACCTGTTGTGGCTCGACCAGATCAAGCCGCTCATCCTCCAACGTTATCCCGGGCTTTCGGACGACCAGATCAAAGAAGCCCATGCCTATGCGTACGGCGGGTCGGTGATTCAGGACCTCGGCTATTATCCGTTCGGCAGCCATGAGTTCAGTGACCTGGTGCATTACGTCCGCACGGGGGATTTCGTCCGCGAACTGATAGCAGAAAGCAACGACGCCAACGAGTACGCGTTTGCGCTCGGTGCCCTGTCGCATTATGCGTCCGACATCTGTGGCCATCCTCTCGCGGTGAATAAGTCGGTGCCCATCGAGTATCCGAAGTTGCGTGAGAAGTACGGCAATTCAGTGCGTTATGCACAAGACAAGTCGGCCCACCTGAAAACCGAGTTCGGGTTCGACGCCGCCCAGGTTGCCAAGCAGCGCTATGCGCCTGAGCAGTTTCATGATTTCATCGGGTTCAAAGTGTCGAAGCCGCTACTGGAGCGCGTCTTCCCTGTCGTCTACGGACTGGAACTGAAAGATGTATTACCTCGCGAAGACCTGGCGATTGGAACGTACCGGTATTCCGTCAGCACGCTGATCCCGAAGATGACGCAAGTGGCGCTGGAAACCCATAAGAAAGAGCTGGTCCAGGAGACGCCCAACTTCGACAAGCGTAAGTTTCTTTACCGGCTATCACGTTCGGATTATGAGAGAGAATGGGGCAAGGAATATGAGAGACCGGGACTGGGTACGCGAATTCTGGCAATCTTGCTGGGCTGGATTCCCAAAGTCGGCCCGTTCAAAGGGCTGGGTTATAAAGCGCCGACGCCGCAGACCGAAGACCTGTACATCAAGAGCATCAACATCACAGTCGATGACTACCGAAAGCTGCTCGAGGAAGTTCGCAGCGGCAAGCCGATGCTGGGCAACTCCGATCTTGACACCGGAAACCCGACCAAGCCAGGTGAGTATTCGCTGACGGACCAGACTTACGCCAAACTGCTAGGTCAGCTGGCGAAGAACAAGTTTGACCGCACCAGTCCGCAGCTGCGTGACAACATCCTGCAGTTCTATGCCGACGCGTCAGCAACATCGCAGCCGAACGATGGGAAGATTTCGTCGGCCGACGTAACCGCATGGCTGAAGCAGCTTAAGGCGGCTACTCCAGTAAACAGCGCCCAGGCTGTGGCGGAACGCTGATCCTCAGCTCTAGTACTCCGCCAACTCCACCATCGCCTTGAACACATCATTCGCTTGCGGCAGAATTTCGTCCTCCACCTGCGGCTGATAGGCGACGAAAGTGTCTTTGGCTGCGACGCGCTTTACCGGAGCGTCGAGGCTGTCGAACAGTTCGTCGGCAATGCGCGCGGCAATCTCCGCTCCGTAGCCCCAACTCAGCGTGTCTTCATGCGCGACCAGCACGCGCTGCGTCTTGGAGACCGAGTTGGCGATCGCCTCCCAGTCGTAGGGGCTGAGCGTTCGCAAGTCGATCAGTTCAACGCTGACGTTCGTGCTCGCGCTCCATGCGCTGCGCCGCCTGTAGCGCGCGAGGAACCAACGCACCGTAGGTGATGACGGTGAGGTCGTGGCCGAGGCGCACGACTTTCGCCTTGCCGAACGGAACCATGTAATCCGGCCCGGGATACGGCGCGCGTCCGTAAGTCTCGCGGTAAAGCCGCTTATGTTCGAGGAACATCACCGGATCGTCGCAGCGGATGGCGGTGCGCAGCAGTCCGTTGGCGTCGAGCGCGTTGGAGGGAAACACCACGCGCATGCCGGGCGTGTGGGTGAAGATGCTCTCACCGCACTGCGAATGATAGATGGCGCCGCCGGTGAGGTATCCGCCGATGGCGACGCGAATCACTGCGGGCGCAGAGAATGCCGTTATTCGAGCGCCAGCGGATGGTCGGCAACTCGTTGCGTAGCTGGTGCATCGCAGGCCAGATGTAATCGAAGAACTGGATTTCGACCACCGGCTTCAGTCCGCGGGTGGCCATCCCCGTGGCGCGGCCGACGATGTTGGCCTCGGCCAGCGGTGAGTTGAACACGCGATCGGAACCGAACGCAGTCTGCAATCCGCCGGTCAGCTTGAAGACGCCGCCCTTGCCTTTGACCTGCTTGTCTTTCAGGTATTCGTCGCGGCTGCAGTCGGCGACGTCTTCGCCGAAGACAACGATGCGCTGGTCGCGCTTCATCTCGTCTTTAAGGCAGGCGTTGATGAGGTCGGCCATGGTCTTTTCGCCGCCGGCCGGTTTGGCCGGCAGCGGTGGCCGAATCGGTTCGGTTTCAAATGCCGCCGACGTGGGATCGAGATTGGGCGAATACAAATACTGCATGTAGGTGCCGGGATTGGGGAACGCCGCGGCAACGGCTTTGTCGGCCGCGTCCTGCACCTCGTCGGTGACATCGAGTTCCATTTCGTGCAGCTTGGCTTCTCGTCGACGATGCCTTCGCTCAGCAGAAAGGCGCGGAAACGGGTGATGGGATCGCGAGCAATTTCCACCTTGCGCTCGGCCTCGGGACGATAGAGCTTTTCATCGTCGGACAGCGAATGTGAGTACGGACGAATGACGTGTCCGTGGACAAATGCCGGGCCATTGCCGGCGCGGATGTATTCGATGGCCGTCTTCAGCGCGGCATAGCTGGCGAGAACATCGGTGCCGTCGACTTCCGCAAAATGGAAGTTGGGGAAGCCCTGCACCAGCTTGCTGATGTTGCCCCCCGGCGTGTTCACTTCGACCGGCACCGAGATCGCGTACTCGTTGTCTTCGATCATGAACAGCATCGGCAGCTTGAGGTTCGATGCCGAGTTCAGCGACTCCCAGAACTCGCCCTGGCTGGTGGTGCCGTCGCCGCGAGGAAACGTACACCACTTCGTCGCCGTGGAAGCTGACATCTTTGAACTCGCGATAGTCGCCAGCGACCTTTTCGGCGGCCCCGGGATGGCGGTTGAAATAGCGTCCCGCTTCGGCGCAGCCTACCGCCTGTAGAAACTGGGTCCCGGTGGGAGACGAACCGGTGACGATATTCAGCTTGGGGTTGCCCCAGTGCGAGGGCATCTGGCGGCCGCCGGACGCGGGATCGTCGGCCGCGCCCACGGCCTGCAGCAGCATTTCATAAGCGGTGTCTGCCGAGCGCGAGGCACAAACGCGCGGTCGCGGTAATAGGGATAGAACCAGTCGTAGCCGGGGCGCAGCAGAATGCCTGCTGCCACCAGCAGGGCTTCGTGGCCGGCGCCAGAGATCTGGAAGAAAATCTTCTGCTGGCGCTTGAGCATGATCTCGCGATCGTCGATCCGGCGCGACTGATACATCAGCCGGTAGATCTCGATGAGGTGCTGGGGCGTCAGCCCGGCGTATTTTTCCGCTCAGAGGCGCGACAGGTGCAGCGGTAATCTTTGGCTCTACCTTGGTGGTTGCCATCCATGACCTCGAGCTTAAATTCCGGTACCCCACTAGTGGCGCAAACTTATCTATTGTAAATCCCGAAACCTCGGTGCCACACCCTTATCGCCTGCCGTTGTCGCTCGGGTGCGGGCGCAAACTTCGCCCGACTGACTATACTGGACGGGAAATGATACGCACGTTTCGGCCGATTCCGCTCAACAAAATTAAGCTGATACTTTTTGATCTCGATGGCACGCTGATCGATTCAGAACAGGACCTGGCCAACTCAGTGAACGCCATGTTGCGCCACTTTGGGCGCAAGGAGCTGCCGCTGGAAGTGATCGGCACCTACATCGGCGACGGCGCGCCCATGCTCATTCGCCGCGCCCTGGGCGATCCCGCCCACGCGGCTTTCGTGCAGGAGGCGCTGAACTACTTCCTGCTCTATTACCGCGAGCACAAGCTCGACACGACGCGTCCCTATGCAGGAATTGCCGAGGCTTTGCAGCAGACGGCAACATTTGACGGGACTGCGCGCCAGATGGCGGTGCTGACCAATAAGCCGGTGCGCGCGTCGCACGACATCCTCGCCGGACTGGGACTGTCACAGTTCTTCTTCCAGACTTATGGCGGCAACAGCTTCGAGACCAAGAAGCCCGATCCGCTGGGAGCGCAGACCCTGATGCGCGAAGCCGATGCCGAACCGGAGGAAACCATCATGGTGGGCGATTCCGAGGTCGACGTCCTCACCGCGCGCAATGCCAACCTGTGGAGCATCGGCGTGACCTACGGCTTCGCGCCGCATACGCTGGAGCGAACGCACCCTGACGTCCTGGTGGACACGCCGGAAGAGCTAGCGCAGGCGCTGACCATCGGCACTCCCGCTGCTTTTTCGAGCAAGCGTCCGGCAGCAGATATTGTTGATTAAGACGACTTGTCGGGTGCCCCATCCTTTTCCTTCACTTGGAAAAGGGTGGGACCAACCCTACCCACATCGAAGGTTCTGATCCGTGTCATCCGTGTAAATCCGTGGTTGCTCTATGTTTTTCGTCAGGAGGCACATGCCCCTTCGCTGCTATCCTGATGCCATGCCGGAGCCGGGCAACCTGCGGTCGCCGTTCCAGGAGGGCTTTGCCGCCCTACGCGAAGAGCCGTTGCTGTGGGTGGCCGAGTTGGCGTGGCGATGGTGCTTCGCTCTTGCCGCATGGTTGCTGATGTTGGTTGCGGCCGCGCTGTTTCTCGATAGCCTAAGGGTCTCGGAACTCGACCAGTTCCTGCTGAGCACCCTGCAGCCGGCGCTGGAGTGGTCGGCCTTGAACCACATCTTGCATGGCGCACTGCTGCGCGCGGTCTGGATCAAGTTCATCGTGCTTACAGGGCTGACGCTGCTGTGGGCGTTCGCGGCGGCAGTAGGACGAGCAGCCTCGCTGCGCAACCTGGTTGCGCTGATGGGCGGCGAAGACCGCGACGAACGCGCTGGCTGGCAGTTCTGGCCGATGCTTCAACTCCATCTGGCGCGCGTGATGTGGACGTGGACCGCGATCGGCTGCTTGGTCGGGTCGATCCTGCTGGGGACGGTGATGCAACCCCAGCGCGCAGCGCGAGCTGCATTCTTCTACGTCTTCGGCATTGCGCTGTCACTGCTCTTCGGAGTGATGCTGAACTGGTTCTTCGGACTCGCGCCGCTGTTCTGCATTCGCAACCAGGCAAGCGCCAGTGATGCCATTTGGCTGACAGTCGGCTTCTGCGAGCGTCAAGCTCGGCGGCTGTTTGGCCTGTCGCTTGGATTTCTGGCGTTGCGGCTGGTGTGGGTGGCCTCGATGTTCTTCCTTGTGCTCGCGCCGACGAGCCTCGGCAAACATTTGGCCGTCGGGTGGATAATCCTGCTGATGTTGATGTTTTCCCTGATCTATTTCGCGGGAGCGGACGCGTTGCACCTGGCCCGCCTCGGCGCTTACGCTGCATTGGCAGAGATTGATGCGCAGCCGATACCAGAGCCAGAACCAACACCTGAGCCGGATTCGGGTGCCCCGCTCCACCTTCCTTTGGTCGAGTGGGAGGCAGGCCCCAGTGCATTTTCGCCGTCGGAGTAACGGCAGCTTACCGGTGGTGCATCACCGTCTAGCTAATTGCCAGTCGCTAGCAGCTTCTTAGCGCGCCATCACCAACTTCTCTTCTTCCTTCTTCACCTTGGCGATGGCGATCAACTCGGCCGCCTTCTGCGCAATGTGCTCGGCGCTGACCTCGAACTCCTTGATCAGCTCCCACGGCGCGCCCGAATCGCCGAAGCGGTCCTTCACGCCGATTGCGCCGGTAATGATTGGCGTCCCGAACAACTCGGAGCTCTCAGTGATGATGCCGCTCACACGCCAGGCCAGTGCGCCAATCTGGTGCTCCTCCGCCGTCACGACCACGCCGGTTTCTTTCGCAGCGCGAAGGATGGCCGCCGCGTCAATCGGCTTCATGGTGTGGATGTTGAGCACGCGCGTCTCGTAGCCAAACTCCTGCTTAAGGATGTAGGCCGCGCGCATCGCTTCGGGAACCATCGGTCCGCAGGCGATGATGCTCAGGTCTTCGTGCTCGTTTCTGTACTCGGAGGCGAGCACCGTCTCGAAGGCATCGATCATCTTTTCTGCTTTCCTGCGCAGACGCGAGACATTCGCCTTGCCGAACACAAACGGTGTTTCTTCTGTGGTCACGATCGGCGTAGCTTCGCGCGCGAAGCGAATGTACTTCGGCCCGACATGTTCGAGCAGCAGGTAATCAGTGGCTTTGCGCGTTTCGATCGCATCGCACGGAACGGACACCGACCATATTCGGCAAGCCGCACATGGCGAACAGGTCTTCCAGCGCTTGGTGGGTCGCGCCGTCCGGGCCGACAGAGACGCCTCCGTGCGCGCCCGCAATTAGCACATTGAAATTGCCGTAGCAAACTGACACCCGAATCTGATCGAGATTGCGCGCCGCTGCAAACGTCCCATATGTGCCGAAGACCGGAAGCTTGCCTTCGCGTGCCAGTCCCACGGCCGCCGCCGTCGCCGACTGCTCGGCGATACCCATGCTCAGCCAGCGGTTCTTGCGCTCAGGCTTACCGCTATAAAAATCGCTGATGGTGATCGAGCCGGAGATGTCGAGCCCGAGACACACAATGCGCTCGTCGTCGCCATTGTTGGCCAGCGACTTGCCGAAACCCTTGCGCGTCGGCTCCATCTTGCACCTGCAGCGTGTCGGAGGCGTTCCACCAGTAGTCGCGCGAGAAGTGCGGCATCTTCGCGTCGAGCTTGGCTTCCACTTCTTTCTGATACTCAGCCGCCTTTTTCAGCAGCGCGTCGTAGGCGATGGTCTGCTTCAATCCCAGTTCGTCGAGCGCTTTTACCATCTCGTCGTAAGTCGGAGCACGGCCATGCCATCCGGCAATGTTTTCCATGAAGCTGACGCCCTTGCCCTTCACCGTGTTGGCCAATCACAGACGTGGGCTTGCCCGCGACCGGCACGTCTTTCGCCTTCTGCAAACCCTCGACGACCTGCTTGATGTCGTGACCGTCGACCTCGATGACTTCCCAGCCAAAACTGCGATAGCGCTCGGCCAGCGGCTCGACGTTCATCACGTCCTTTACCCAGCCGTCAATCTGCAGCCGGTTGCGGTCAATGATGCCGACGAGGTTGTCGAGCTTGTAATGCGAAGCCTCCATCACCGCTTCCCAGATGCTGCCTTCCTGTTGTTCGCCGTCGCCCATGATGCAGAACACGCGTGTGCTTCTTGCCATTCATCTTGCCGGCCAGCGCCATGCCGACGGCGATGCTCAGCCCCTGTCCCAGCGATCCGCTCGATACCTCCACGCCAGGCAGCTTCAAACGGTGCGGATGTCCCTGGAACGGCGAGTACAGCTTGCGCAGGGTCACGATGTCTTCGATCGGGAAATAGCCGGCGAAGCCCAGGCCCGAGGTAAAGCGCGGGCGCCTTGTGTCCGCCTGACCACACGATGCGGTCGCGGTCTTCCCAGTCGGGCATGTTGGGATCGTGGTTGGCGACTTTCAGGTACAGCGCGGCGACGATCTCCATCATGGAGAGCGTCCCTCCGGCAGTGTCCCGAACCGGCTGCGCACAGCGCTACCAGGTCGTAGCCGCGCATTAAGCGGGCGGCCTGCTCGAGTTCTGCGATCGAAAACTCGCGAACCACGGCTTTGGAGGAACGCATTCGATCAGATCGGCATATTGTTTCCTTTTGGCGGGCAGGGCAATTTCCCCGAAGCGGACTTCGGCGCGCACCAAATGGCGCCGTCCGTCGGGGTTCAGCACATGGCATGGAATTCACCCGCTACTCTTGGGACCCGATACACAAGGCTAGGACCGCCGGCTCGCTGCCGCAGTGCGGGTAATCACTTCCGGTTGTGACGTATGCCACAAACTCAACTGTGGTACTGATTGCCCATGACCGGCCCTGTCTCCCGACCCACGTACTACACTGTTCGCATCATGGAAACAGCGGATGTCGTCATCATTGGCGGAGGCATCGTCGGCTCCAGCATCGCGTGGCACCTGACGGAAGCAGGTTGCCGCAACGTGCTTATCGTCGAGCGCGAAACGCACCAGGGCAAAGGCTCAACCGGCAAGAGCATGGGCGGCGTGCGGGCACAATTCGCCACCGCGCCCAACATCCAGATGTCGCTGTACTCTATTCCGTTTTACGCCGCGTTCGACGAGCGGCTCGGACAGCCCGGCGGCTACCGCCGCAGGGCTATCTGTTCGTCGCCACCGCCAGTCGCATCTCGACTATCTGCGCACCAATCAGGCGTTGCAGAATTCACTCGGGCCTGAAGCAAGCGCACATGGTCACGCGCGACGACATTGTCGCCACGCGTGCCGCAGCTGCGCTCCGACGATGTTCTAGGCGGCAGCTTCTGTCCCACCGACGGCTTCGTCGATCCCTACAGTGTCATGGTCGGCTTCACGACTTGCGCGTGCGAACGTGGCGCGACACTGTGGCGGTCGACCGAGGTCACCGCGCATTCAGCGAAACGGACCAGGCATCACCGGAGTCGAAACTTCTCGCGGCCCGGTCAGCACGCGCGTCGTCGTGAATGCCGCTGGAGCCTGGGCGGCACAAGTCGCGGCGCTTGCAGGAGTCGATCTGCCAGTCGAACCGCTGCGCCGCATGCTGGTTCCCACCGAGCCTTTCGACGGCGTCTCGCACGAGATTCCGATGGTCATCGACATGACTAACGGCTTTCACTTCCGGCCCGAGAGCCTCGGCTTTCTGCTGGCGTGGAACGATCCCGAGGAAACCATCGGCTACAAGACCGACTTCGAGCCTTCGTTCATCGAGAAGGTCCTGGTCCGCGCCGCCGACCGCGTTCCCTGCTTCGAGAATCTCGCGGTCAATCCCAAGCGCGCGTGGGCAGGGTTATACGAGATGTCGCCCGATCACCACTGCATCCTTGGCCCGTGTCGAAGAAGTCTCCGGCTTCTTCTGCGCCAACGGATTCAGCGGGCACGGCGTCATGCACTCGCCCGCCACGGGTCGATCCTGACTGACCTGATTCTCCACGGCAAGACCGATATCGTGAACAACATTGCCGCCCTCGGCCCCGCGCGCTTTGCCAAAGGCGAACTGCTCCGCGAAACGGCAGTGCTGTAGCGCGGGCATTCTCTCCGGATCCATCAGGGACGATAGATGCCCTACGAACTCCCAAATCTTTGGCTTCGACATGCGCCCGCAGGGCGCCATTTGTGTTAGCCGTGGGCGTAAGCCCGCGGACAGGTAACATACAACGCCACGAGTCGGCTTCAGCCGACGACACTCTTCCGCCGGGGTTTCCGCTGCATGCCGCATCCTTTCCATTTTTTGGGAAAGGGTGTGAACAGCTCACCCGAATCCGATCCGCGTTGTCCGCGCAATCCGCAGTTGCCTTTTGATTTGATTCCGATCCGTGATAATCCGTGGTTGGTTTTGTTTTCCGAAGTACGCATCGCCGCACGAATCTTCTCGCGCCTCATCCGCATCCACATCTCATCAAGTATGGCTACCTTTCTCCCTCTCGCCGAAGAAGCGCGAACTTTCCATTCCGCCGTAACCGACGCTCATCCCGACACCGAACTGCTCGACGCCTACTCCCGCGCTGTTGTTACCGCTGTGCAGCGGGTTAGTCCCGCCGTCGTACACATCCAAGTGAAGCAGCAGAACCACCGCCAGGGTGGTTCCGGCTCGGGTTTCGTCTTCACGCCAGACGGCTTCATGCTTACCAACAGTCACGTCGTACATGGGGCGGCCGAAATCGCTGTGACTACTGTCGAAGGCGACCGCTTCCCCGCCGAGCTCGTGGGTGATGATCCCGATACCGATCTCGCCGTCATTCGCGGACGCACGTCCGCACCGTCGATCCCACTGGGCAGTTCACGCTCGCTCGCCGTCGGCCAGTTAGTCATCGCCGTCGGAAATCCGTTGGGCTTTCAGCACTCCGTCACTGCGGGCGTAGTCAGCGCCCTAGGCCGCACCATGCGTTCGCGCTCCGGACGCCTCATCGATGGTGTAGTGCAGACCGACGCCGCGCTGAATCCCGGCAACTCCGGCGGTCCGCTGGTCGATTCGCAAGGCCGCGTGGTTGGCGTCAACACCGCGACCATTATGGGCGCGCAAGGCATCTGCTTCGCCATCGGTGCCGACACCGCCGAATTCGTCGCATCGCATCTCATTCGCGATGGCCGCATTCGACGCAGCTACGTCGGCCTCATGGGACAGGGCGTCCCTCTGCACCGCCGCATCGTCCGCTATTACGATCTGCCCATCGAGAGTGGACTGCTGGTCGAGAGTGTCGTGCCGGGCTCGCCCGCCGAACGCTCCGGCCTGCGCGAGCGCGATGTCGTTGTGCGCTTCGCCGGACAGCCTGTCTCTGGCGTGGACGACCTGCACCGCCTGCTCACCGCAGGTCGCAGCGGTATCTCCGCCGAGGTTGAGGTAGTACGCGGTACCGAGTTGCGCAAGCTGTCGATCATTCCCCAGCCCCAGAGCAACTAGCGTCACGCTGACAGGCGTAGACATTCCTTCCCCGTTGCGGGAACGAATGGTTACCAAAGTTTTCTGCCTTTCATTTTTTTCGTGACTCGCTGCCCCAACCGATCTATCACGATGCTAGGAAGTTTCCCGTTTCAGACAGGGCGGGTAGGTGTTACAACGAGTAATCCGCTAAGTTATTTGAAATCTATGACTTACTTATAAATGCCCCGGGGACAATAGCTTACGCTCCAAGTCCTACGCAACTGATTGATTCTGCGGTTGAGGGGAGCAGGGGCCTTTCGCCATTCCTTTGCTGTTGAACCCCATGCCTTAGGGGACTTCAGCCTCTTCGGCCAGCGCCCGCAATGGCGAGGACTTTCGGGTGCCGCGACTAATCAGGAAGACCGCAAATAGTGTCAGCAGTCCCGCCCCCAGCACGCGCAGGTTAATTACTTCTCCAGCCCACAGCCATCCCAGCAACACGGCAATGACCGGATTCGCGTAGGTATGCGTGGAAACCAGCGTCGGTGAAACATGGTCGAGCAACCATGTGTAAGCCGTGAACGTGATGATCGATCCAAAGGTGATGAGGTACAGCAGCGACAGTGCCGAGCGGGTCGAGATCACTGCTACGTGAAATCCGGAGAACTCGCCCGTCAGCCCGGCGATAAGCAGTAAGATTCCAGCTCCCACGATTTCCGGCATGCCCGCTCGAGCCAACGCATTGCGCGGCAGCGACGATGTGCGCGAGTACATCACGCCGACCGACCACGACAATGTTCCTATCAGGATGGCAATCGATCCGATCAGCACAGCATGGTTTCCCGAGGCAGCCTCATCCCCCATGAGCAGCCCCACTCCACCGATGCCGAGCAGCAGCCCAATTACCGTTTTGCCAGTCAGTCGCTCGCCATGCGAAACCACTGCTGCCATTACCGCGATCCAGATGGGTTCGCTGGCAATCAGCAGCGCCGCGAGCCCAGACGGCACAACCGTTTCCGCCCAATGCAGACTGCCATGTCCGATCACGAAGTAAAAGATGCCCAGCACCAGGCTGGCCTGCCACTCCCGCCGCTGGGACGATAGCCTCGCGCCCACGCCCAAGCCAGCAGGGTCAGGCCCGCGACGCTATGACGCACCCCTGCCACAATGAGTGGCGGAATCGTTTCCACCGCGTAACGTATTGCCAGATAGGTGGATCCCCAGACGACGTAAGTGGCAAAGAACGCCAGCAGAAGCTGCAGCCGGGGCGGACGGCCCGTCGGCCGCTGCCTCAACCCTGTACCTGCTTCCGGACTAACAGATTCTCGCGCCATCGAAGTGAGAAACGGCGAACCGTGTCAGTATAGCCACCGTGATTATCGAACCAATAAACCTCGCAAATGGGTTAGAAGTCGCAAATTTGAGTCACGCATCAACCGCGTCAAATCGGGAAAGCGGACGGGCAGGAAATTCCGATATCCCTCTCGAACCACACGGCTTCCGGTAAACTTGGCGGTTGCCGCGGAGCAGAACAATCATGGGCCACATTCAGACCGAATTAAAAGACAACGTACTGCGCATTACGATCGACCGTCCGGAAAAGAAGAACGCGCTCACCTCCGCGATGTACGACGCCCTGGCCGACGCTGTGGAGCAGGGTGAAGCCGACCCAGAAGCGCGGGTAATGCTGCTGCATGGCAACGGCGATTCGTTCACCGCCGGCAATGACCTGGAGGATTTCGTCGCCAACCCATGGAAGGGGCACGCGGTTCCACCGGCACTGCGATTCATTGCAGCCATGGCGGGTGCGAAGAAACCTCTGGTGGCGGCGATCCACGGTTCGGCAGTCGGCATCGGCGTCACAATCCTGTTGCATTGCGACCTGGTGTACGCCGCCGACAACGCGAAGCTGATAATGCCATTCGTGAATCTCGGAATTGTGCCAGAAGCAGGCTCGACGGTGCTGCTGCCCGCGCTCATGGGTCACCAGCGCGCTTCAGAGCTTCTGTTGCTGGGCGTGCCAATGACCGCTCAGCGTGCCTTTGAGTTGGGACTTGTGAATGCCGTACTCGCCCCAGACACTCTGTTGGCGTCCGCGCTGAATGCCGCGCAAACGCTGGCGGAGAAGCCGGCCGCAGCCGTACGTGCAACCAAAGCACTGCTCAAGAAAGCTGGCGCGACAGATTTGGAACGGGCCATACGTGAAGAAGTGCAGGTCATCGCCGAGCGACTCGATTCGCCGGAGACCCGGGAAGCGCTCGCGGCCTTCTTGCAAAAACGCAAGCCAAATTTTAAACAGTTTCAATAACGATTGACTTTCCAGATAAGTAGGAGTGGCACTTTTAGGGTGGTAACGTATTAGCAAAACCGATTATCCCCGCTTGACGTACGGGGCCGATAGTGGTTTCCTATGTAGGTTTGAGTCTCACGTAAGGCACAGCCCAATGCCTGGATCAGAGACACCACTCACTTCCGAAGTCTTCGACCAACTGCAGCGAGCCATGGCTGCGGATCGCACTGGCCTAACCGATCTCTATCGCGATTATCTGGCCGACGCTTGGGATACTGTCGGCGTCATGCGCGAGGCGATACAGCGACCGCACCAACCAGAGGAGATCCGGCAAAAAGCGCATTGTCTCAAGGGCAGCAGCTTGGTTCTAGGTGCGTCAGTAGTCGCGCGCCATGCATCGATCCTCGAGGAATCTACGCGCGGATCCGGGGCCGACGAGCAAGGCACACTGGACAACATAATTGACGCGATTCGTGCAGTTCAGGCGGAACTGGCGGCGCGACTGGGCGGCGAAGTGATTCCCGCTGGCAGGACGGCGGCATAGCAGGACCATCGAACCTTCTGAGCAAGTAGAGTGGCAGAGACGTCCATCCGAGTTCTGATTGCCGATGACCACCCGGTCGTGCGGGTAGGCCTGAGAAACATGCTGCAGGCAGACGCATCGGTCAAGGTCGTGGGCGAAGCGCGCGACGGCCTCGAAGCGCTGGAGATGGCGCACACCCTGCGTCCCGACGTCATGCTCCTCGATTTGGCCATGCCCAACGTCGCCGGCATGGAAGCCCTCCGCGAAATGACGGCCGGCAACCTGGACACGCGCACCATTGTGCTGACTGGCCTGATCGAAAAGCGTCAGGTGCTCGAAGCGTTGCAATTGGGCGCGCGCGGCGTACTTCTGAAGGACGCAGTCGCGGAACACCTGTCCGCGTGCATTCGTGCAGTGATGCAAGGGCAATACTGGCTCGAGGGGCGCCCGGTCCAGAATCTGGTGCAGGTGTTGCGTGACCTGACCGTGCAAACCGCACCTATGCCGCGCAAGACTTTCGGCCTCACTGCACGTGAACTCGAAGTGGTGACTCTAATCACCGAGGGCTGTACTAACAAAGACATCGCCAAGCAGTTCGGCATCAGCGAAGAAACCGTTAAGCGGCACCTCACCAACATTTTCAACAAGCTCGGCGTGGGAAATCGCCTGGAGCTGGCGCTGTTTGCATTGAACCACCACTTGCTGCCCGCGGCATAACCCAACAGTGCTGGCTGACGCCGACGTGCGAACTCTGATAGTCTCTGCCCACAGGAACTTCGCCGAGTTATGCCCACGAAGAAACGCGCCACTTCGCGAGCCGCGAGCAAAAAAACCGCCTCCAGGAGCGGGGCTGCGAAACCAACCGCGCCTCACAGCCTGCATGAGCTGGTAATCATCACCGGCATGAGCGGCGCAGGAAAACTCTCGGCCCTCAAGACCTTCGAAGATCTTGGCTACTACGCCGTCGACAACCTGCCAGTGGGCCTCCTGCTGAACTTCGCCGATTTGGTGCGCGACTCGGCCGAAATCGAGCGCGCGGCGCTGGTGGTCGATATCCGCGAAGGTGCCCGCCTCGATAAGCTTCCACAATTGCTGGAATCCCTTCGCAGTTCGCTCAAGACCACGGTGCTATTTCTCGAAGCCAGCGACGACGCTCTGCTGCGACGCTACAGCGAGACGCGGCGCCCTCATCCCCTTGGCCGCAAAACCTCAGTAAAGGCGTCACTGCGCTCAGAGCGGCGGCGGTTGCAACCGGTTCGCGAGGTGGCCGACCTCGTGGTCGACACGACCCGGTTCAATGTCCACGAGTTGCGGTCGCTATTGACCGAACGCTTCCAGAGTGCCGAGCGTAAGCAGAACGCTCTTATCTCGTGCGTGAGTTTCGGCTTCCGCCAGGGCGTCCCGGAAGATGCTGACCTTATGTTCGACGTGCGCTTCCTGCCCAATCCGCACTTCATTCCCAAATTCCGGCCATACACCGGACGCAACCCGCAGGTGGCGCGCTATATCTTGTCATTCCCGCAAACGAAGGAGTTTATCCAGCGCATCTCGGAACTGCTGGCATACCTGATTCCGCACTACATCCGCGAGGGCAAGAGCTACCTGACGATTGCTTTCGGCTGCACCGGAGGCAAGCACCGCTCAGTGCTGATTGCCGAAGAGGTGAAGAAGCGGCTGGCGAAAGCGGGTTACAACGTGAAAGTTGTACACCGGGATTCGCCAGTCAGTGACTAGTGGCTGGTGGAGAAGCACCTGGCAGGAGCACGACTGGAGAAGCTTTGGGTTATAATCCTCCGCTAGTTTCCGAGGGTACCGCATGCCGAACGAATTGACGTGGGAACATACCAACAAGATCGGTGTCCTGCTGTCCAACACCCATCCCCAGATCGAGCCGCACACCGTGGCGCTCAAGGACCTACACGGCTATGTGACCGCGCTCGACGAGTTCAAGGGCGATCCCCAGCACTTCGACGAACCGACCTTGGAAGCCATCCGCGACGCCTGGAACACCGAGTTCCAGGAGCGCACCCGGAACTGGGCTTGAACTGCCGCGAACGCTCCATCAATTGAACCTGCCTGGCTGACCCACGCCGTATTTGATTACGCCGTGGCGCGCGCGTGGCGCTGCTTCGTACGCTTGCTGGCTAAGTGCGTGTGGCCCTGTGTGTTGCTGGCTGCGACCTTGTGAACAGGCGCCTTTACGGCCGGTTTCGCCGCGACCGGTTGGTCGTAGTGGTCGGGATCGACTTCCTGTTGTGAGAAAGCCTGCGTGCTGCTAAAGGAAACGGCAGCAACCGCCAACATTAAGACCGTCATTCTCAGGGTTTTCATACCTCACCTCCAAAAAGAATCGAACGCTCGTAACAAAAGCACGTGAGGTGCCACAGGCTGGGACCTCCGCGCGTGGGCAGTCTTATTTATGACAAAGCAATAACTACTTGTTAAGGAATAACTTCACGAGTGTTGGCGATCTTGTAATCTTGCGGCAATACAACCGGTGAGAGGTCAGGCACGACAAAGGACTATCCGAAAGGATAGTGCGGCTCGCCGAGTGGATATATTCGGGAAAGAATCGTAGAAGCACCGCTACCAGATCGGCTTTGCCAGCAGCGGAAATCCACAGCGAACTAGCGACAGGCAGCTACTCTCTTGCCAGCGCGTAGTAGCCTTGTCGGGCTTGCACTTTGTAGTCGCCAGTTTTTGTATGAATCTGGATCTTGCGATACGAGCCGTCCAGCTTATTGTTGGTCGGCGAATAGCCGATGTTGTACTGGCTCCGCAACTCCATCTGGATCTGTTCGAAGGCCTGGCGCAGTTTCTGCTGGTTGTTGCCGACTTCGATGACGCGCGCGCCGGTTTCCTCGGCCAGCTTTCTCATGTCGCCCTCGCCAAAACCCTGATACCATCCGCCGCGATCGGCGATGAGAATGACGTAAGCCATGGCATCGGCTTTCTGTGCGGCCTCGATGGCGTCACGGATTCTTAGGTGACTGCCCTCATCCTCGCCGTCGGTGAAAACAATCATGGCCTTGCGGCCGACTTCGGTCTTGAGCTTCTCGTCAGCGGCGACGTAGACCGCGTCATAGAGCGCCGTGCTACGGGGATGCGCGTTGGGTACCGGACCACCTCCCATACCCACCGGCCCACCGCCAACCGCGCCACCACCGATTTGCAGCTTGTTCAGCGCGCGCTTGATCGACGACACATTGTTTGTGTAGTCCTGGTCGAGGTCAATGTCGGAATCGAAGTTGATAAGGAAAGCGAGGTCCTTGGGACGCAGTACGCTTTGCAGGAACTCGACACAAGACTCCTGCTCGATTGTAAGAACGCGCGTCTGGCTCGGACTGGTGTCAATCAGCAGGCCGAGCGTCAGCGGCTGGTCGGCATCGGCGGCAAAGTACTTTACGGTCTGCGGTTTGCCATCTTCAATCACTTCGAAGTCAGACTTGGTGAGGCCCGGAATCAACAGACCGTGCTTGTCCTTCACGTTGAAGAAGATATTGACCACATTGACCTGGGCCTTGAAGGTCTCGACCGACTGGTCTTCCGGCTCCTGCCCCTGCTGGTCGACCGTCGGGGACGACGGCGGCACTGACGAGCGGGGTGGTTCCTGGTCATGCACGGTGGACTGGGCCGCCATCCACAAGCAGGACGACAGCAAAAGCGACGCAATCAGGGCGAGGGTACGAACTCGAATCAACCGCATACCTCTTTCTTCCGGGTACATCTATTGTATTGCAAACGTCTAACCCGTAGCACCAACCGGCGTGCCGCCTGCCGGGGGTTGCGGGTATACTGAGGCTAAGTTCCGGCTACGTTGGAGACCAGCCACTTAACATGTTGAAGCGTCAACCAAGTTTCTGGGTTACATCCGCCCTTTTGCTGGCGGTGGTTACTATGACTGTTGGCATCGCAGCGGCACAGCAACCACTGCCGGATGCCCCGAAGCCGCAGAACAATGCACCTGCGCCCCCGCCTCCGTCAGCACCCGATGTAACTGCTCCGGTTCCCGGGATGAGTGACGATAGCGGTGCCGCTCCCTCGAAAACTAACCCGCAGGACGCGGAAAATACTCGAACGCCGTCGGATTCTTCTACAAATCCCACTGCGCCTCCTCCGGGATCGCAGGGCATCAAGACTGTCCCGTCCACCAAGGGCAGCGGCGCACCGGGCAACGATTTCGATGAGCTGTACAAGCTCAACGTGAACGTTAACTTCATCAGCGTGCCGGTGACCGTGAAAGACCCCGAGGGCAAGCTGGTCGACGGGTTGTTAGCGCAAGACTTCAGCGTCTACGAAGACAACGTCAAACAGACCATCACATTCTTCACCAGCGATCCGTTTCCGCTGTCGGCAGCGATTGTCATCGACCTGGGAATCTCCGAAAACACCGTCAGGAAAGTAGCCCAGACCTACTCCGCGCTCGATGGCTCCTTCGGCCCCTTCGATAAGGTGGCCGTCTTCACTTACGGCAACTCGGTGAAAAAGCAATCTGACTTTGGAAACCCGCAACGGCTGCAACTCGCGCTGCAGCGCATCCGCGACTTGCAAGGCTTGAATCCGGGCGCTCCGGTGGTCGGCGGCCCGCTCGGCTCGCCTCCGAACGTCAACGGCAAGCCGGTCGATCCGGGAGTTCTACCGCTGCCCTCCCAAACCCCGGCGCGCGAGTCGCACGTCTTGAATGACGCCATCCTGATGGCGGCCACTGAACTGGCGCACTTGCCGCGCGAGAACCGCAAAATCATTTTCGTCATCAGCAACGGCTACGAGTACGGCAGCCGCGCCAGCTACTCACAGGTGCTGAAGGTGCTGCTCACCAACGGCATCGGGATTTACGCCGTGGGCGTCGAGGCCTCCGCCATTCCCGGCATGAACAAGATCGACAAGTTGCACATTCCCTTACAGGGATACACCGACATTCTTCCCAAGTACGCCAACGCCACCGGCGGCGAGGTAATCGACTCGTTCTCGCGCGAGACTATCGAAAGCGCGTACCAGACCATCACATCGCAGGCGCGCAATCAGTACACGCTCGGCTACGACACTACGCAGAAAGCTTCCAGCGCGTATCGCGACATCGAAGTCCGAGTGAAGCGTCCGGGATTGCTGGTGAGCGCGCGCCACGGATACTATCCGCTGCCGCCGCAACGCGAAGCACCGGCTCAGCCGGCAGACGCCTCACAAAAGCCGGCAACACCGCCAGGAGCTACCCAGTAAGCTAGGTTGTGACCGGTAGCTGCGGCCTGCGCCGCGGAGGAAGAGGCCGAAGCAAAATCGGCATCTTGATGCACGCCTCCAGCAGATAACGTGCTCGCGCCAACTGCTCTCCAAACGGATTGACCGCCGAAGTGAGTCCTTGCGCATAAATCCTCAGCACGCTGTCGTGCCGCTCGACCATCACGTTCGAAATCCGCTGATCGTGCGCATCATCGAGCGCATTCGCCAGCCGCAGTACGCCCGCCAGCGGCATCAACTCACTCCTCCTCTGCGCCGGCAGCCCTGCGAAGATCGGGTGGTTTGACGGCGGAAGGCCTCCGCGATGGTAGTGCGCCACAATGGCCATACACTGGAGATATTCGTCGCTCCATCCCACGGGCGGCTTCAGCTCGCGAATCATGCGGTATCCGCGCTTGCGATGACCGCTGTTCTTCGCGCGCCCTACATCGTGCATCACTGCCGCAGCTTGCAGAATTCGCCGGGCGGGTTCTGACTCGGGAAGAATGCCTTCGCGCGCCAGTCCGTCAAAAATCTCCAGCGCGAGCGTGGTGACCAGTTCTGCGTGCTTGTTGTCGGGATCGAGGAAGGCTGCCCACGTCCGCATTTTTTCCAGCGCAGCTTCCGCCAATCCTTCACCCGAGGGTAATTCGGCGCGCCACTTCTGCCACAGCGATTCCCTGCCCAACATTTTCTTGCGATAGAATGCGATGCGTTTTTGCCGCTGAGTCGAAATCGTTTGTTGCCAGAGCGCGCGCTCCTCGGGCCCGACCTCCGGATGCGACTTCACCAGCCCCCACAGCACGTCGAAGTCGTGGACCTCGCCCAGGGCGTCCTGTAAGTCGCGCAGATCGCGCGACCAGCGCTGATGCCGCTCGGGCAGGAAGTTCTCGACGGTATAGCGAAACCGTTTGATGCCGATCCGCAACTGGTGATACGCGACAGCACTGCGATTCCGCAGCGCTGTGCGGTGCAGTTCGTACGCTTCGTGCCAGCGCTCCAGCGCGAGATACTGGAAGACCGGCCCTTCCAGCGGCACTCGAGTAGCGCGCTCGGCGAGTTTGTCGTTGAGCGCGATCCAGCGTTTGCGATCGAAATTATCGACCGCTTCTTTCGCGACCAGTTTGAGATCCTCTTCCTTCTGCTTCAGCGACGACAGCAGCACATGGCGCAGCGGATCGTCTTCGCTGGAAAGCCTCTCGATCCACTCCATCATGACCTGCGTATCGCGCAGTTCACCGAGGCTGGCGAACAACCCCTTGCCCAGCTTCTTCATCTGCCGCCACGCTGGGTCAGGATCGACTGAGAGAAATCCGTCGGCCATCGAACGGCAGCGGCGAATCGCGACGCGCAGATCGTGTACCGGATCGGCAGCGAAATCCTGGCTCGCTTTATTGGCCTCTTCCAGCACGCGCGCAGCCCAAAACGCCAGCCCCGACTTTTTGTCGGCGACCGGCGCGGCAGGTTCGCTCAGCGGTTCGTTGTTTTGCTGATCGTTTTCGGCGTGCATGGAAAAGGAGTGTCCTCAGCTATTGTCGCAGAGCGCATGGTGCGCCGCACACATCAGAACCTCGAAGTTGCCGCTGGTCCCGGAATGGTTTCAATTTTGCCCAACAGAAATATGTAAGAAAAAATCCCCGCGACCAACACCGCTGCGGCAACCAGGAACGGCCGGCGAAACGACTGCGAGTTGCCGACCAGGTATCCGGTGATAACCGGCGCCAGAATCGCCGGCAAGTTTGCGACAAAATTCATGATGCCGGCCACCCGCGCCGTGCTGCCCGCCGGCGCGATGAGACTGGGGATCGACCACCCCACCGGCGCCGACGCAGCCAAGCCGCACAGCGCAATCGAGATCCAGAAAATCGCGACCCGAGGATTTGTCGTTCGCGTAGCGCCCGCCACGGCCAGCGCCAACACCAATCCCGCGATCAGGATTGTCTGACGCACCCGCGTTGCGTCACGGCCTTTGCGAATCAGGTGATCCACCAGCCATCCGCCGACGACAAGGTCGCTGACCGTTGCGGCCAGCCACGGAACCGCGGTGTAGAAGCCTGACCGCAAAATGTCGAGATGCAGCGCAGTACTGAGGTATCCCGGCAGCCATGTGAGAAAAAGATAGAAGTTGTAGTTATACGCAGCCATGCCCAAGGCCAAGCCCCACACTTTCTTCCGACGCAGCAAGAACCACAACGACGCAGCATTACGTGGATCGACAGCCGCTTCCTCTTCGCCACCACCAGCGGCGATGTATTCGCTCTCCGCCCGCGACAGCAGCGGATCATCGGTGGGATCGCGGTACACACGCCAGAACAGCGCGAAGTATCCGACGCTGAGCACGCCCGTCGCCAGAAAACTCGCGCGCCATCCCCAGTAGTGCACGATGACCGCGACGAGCGGAATGCCAATTGCCGAGGCGAACTTGGCGCTGGAGTCGAATATGGCCGTCGCCAGTCCGCGCTCGCTCCGTGGGAACCACACGCCAATAGCCTTGGCGTTGCCGGGAAATGTCGGCGCCTCCGCGACGCCGAGCAATAACCGTGCGGAAACGATAGCGGCGAATCCACGCGCCAGTCCCGTGGCGAACGAAGCCACGCTCCACAGCAATGCGCTGATGCGGATCACCGGCTTCACCCCAAACCGATCGAGCACCGGCCCGGAAGGCAATTGCAACATCACATACGTCCAACTGTAGGTGCTGAGCAGGTATCCGAGCGCGACTGTACTGAGACCAAACTCGCTCTTGAGCGGCGTGATTGCGACCGACAGATTAACGCGATCGAAGAAATTGACGATCACGCCCACACCCAGCAGCACGGCAATGCGCCAGCGGCGGCTGGTCCAGAGCGTTGGCAATGGCGGTCGGGCAGTCAAAGGAGCACAGTGGTTTCGAGACAGTAGAACACACGAGGGCAGTTTCAAGGTTCATGTTTCGGTTACCCACAAGCAAAACGAGCCACACAAGCAACCACAGCTCCGGAGTTGGCGCGGCCCAAGACGGCGGACCCGCATCGCAGAATTCTCATTGCCGAAACCTGAGTCATAGGTGTACTGTTCGACACGCCAACCTCACCGCACTTGACGTGATCTCTTATCTGGTCTGGCCATCCCGGTCGGGCCTGGGAGGCGAGATGCGAACCATTCCGTATAGCGCTACGAAAAGTGATCTTTTCACTCCGTGGGAGCGAGCCGATTACTTCAGCCACGGTGAAGCTGCAGGAACAGCATCCTTCGCGGCAGAGTTATCCCGCCTGGCCTATTGCCGGAAACAGCCTTCGCTCTCCTTCGACACCGACGTGATTCATGCCGTGCTGGCCAAAATTGGGTTTGCAGATTGCAAGTTCTTTGAGAGTCCGGGCGTAACCTCGAAGGGCGGCACGCACTGTTTCTCCGCCGTCGGCACCGACCAGCAATCAGGTAAGCAAATTGGAGTGGTATCGTTTCGCGGAACGGATGCGGATGATCCCACAGACATCGGCGATGACGCCGACTTCGTACTGAAGCCGTGGGAAGCCGGCGGTGCCGTTCATACTGGCTTTGCCAATGCCCTGGCCCAGATTCGACCGGCCCTTGACGATGCCGTCAACTCCATACGCCTGCCGATTCTGTTCACTGGCCATAGTCTGGGCGCGGCGCTCGCGACTCTGGCAGCGAGTTTGTTCGGTCCGGCTACTGCTGGCTCGGCCCTGTACACGATTGGCTCGCCCCGTGTAGGCAACCTTGAATTCGCGGCTACACTCGACGACCTGACAGTTCAGCGTTATGTCGACTGCTGCGATGTGGTCACCCGTGTCCCGTTGCCTGAGATGGGCTACACCCACGTCTCGGCTCCGCATTACATCGACCGCAATGGTCTGATCACCGTCGATCCATCCGACTCTTTTACCGCGTCCGATCGAGCTGCTGCCGAAACCGACTACCTGTTGCGCTATGCATGGAAAATTGGGAACGTCGGAGTCCGGGACCTGGCCGACCATACCCCCGTCAACTATGTGTGGGCCGTGACTGCCGCAAACCAACGCTGAGCGACAAGTGCCTGCCATTCTGTGACTGCGGCATGCGACCGCAAACCGGCGGATAGTCACTCACAGCCTCCCGTGACTGCTATCACTGCGAAACCGCTTGCGTGGGAGTATCACAAAAGTAGGTTCTTCCCAGAGCTCGCTGGTGGAGGTGTCCCATGGCACCCAATGTCGCCACGCGTGTGGCCTTCAAAAACATCCTGTTGGCAACCGATTTTTCCCAGGCGTCGCAACACGCCCTGTTGCACGCCCTCGCCACGGCCAAGCGCTTCGACGCCCGACTCACTGTGGTGCACGTCGCGCCGCCTGAATCCCAGACCCCGATTCCCATGGAGCCGGTTCCGGTGGAATTGGACTGGCACAAGCAGCGGGGCGCCGAGGGCTTGGCGCACCTGGAAGGCTTCGAGGCGCTGCACATGTACCCGCATGAGATGCTGCTGAAGCAGGGGAATCCGTGGCCCGAGATCTCCGCCCTCATCGAGGAACGCAACTTTGATCTGATCGTCTTGGGCACCCACGGCCGCGGCATTCTCGGAACCCTGTTTCTCGGCTCAGTCGCCGAGCAGGTACTGCGCCACGCGCCCTGCCCGGTGCTGACCATAGGACCCGACGTGCGCACCAGCCTGCTCGACCATGAGCAGTTGTCGCATGTCTTGTTTGCCACTGACTTCTCCGAAGGCTCGCTCCATGCCCTACCCTATGCGTTGTCGCTGGCCGAGGAGAGCAATGCAGAAATCACCCTGTTGCATGTCCTGGAGCAACTGGAACCGATGCCCTTGGAATACTCCAAAGAGCTGCTCTCCGACTACCGCGCAAGGCTGTGGAACTTAATTCCCGAGGAAGCCAGCCTATGGTGTAAGCCGCACGTGGCGGTGGAGTCCGGCCTGGCAGCCGATTCGATCGTGCGCAAGGCGAATGAAGGACATGTGGACCTGATCGTCATGGGCGTCCATCCAGCCGGCACGATGGCCAGTCATCTTCCGTGGACCGTCTTGCACTCGGTGGCACGGCGCGCACGCTGCCCGGTGCTTACCGTGCGGGGCGCCAAAACTGAGGCGATGTAGCTCTGCTGCGCAGCTCCGGAGGCCCACCCCTGGATCTCCGGCGCAGCCGATAATCCTTCCACCGGGAACGAAATTCTTTTCCAACCCTCTTGACATGCATTCCGCATCTGTTGTATTTAACTACTAGGTTATTTAACTATTAGGTTTAACACGAGTGACCGACCGCCTCAGTACCGCGTTTGCCGCCCTCGCCGACCCCACCCGGCGTGCGATTCTCGCCCGCCTGGCTTCGGGCGAAGCCTCGGTGACGGAGCTGGCGGAGCCTTTCGATATGAGCATGCCCGCAGTTTCCAAACATCTAAAGGTCTTGGAACGTGCCGGCCTGATCGCTCGCGGACGCGAGGCGCAGTGGCGTCCTTGCCGGCTCGAGCCCGAGCCACTCAAGAACGTCGCCGACTGGGTCGATCACTACCGCCGTTTCTGGGAGCAGAGTTTCGATCGGCTCGACGAATACCTGCGCACGCTTCAAGAAAAAGACAAGAAGGAGAAGTACCATGCCCGCAACGAACGCAAGAAGCACTGATCCCACCGCCGGGCTCAAGGAGCTGGCAATCACTGAAATCTTGAGCGCCCCGCGCGGCCTGACCTGGCGCACCTGGACCGACGCGCACCACGTTGCCCAGTGGTGGGGGCCCCGCGAGTTCACCAATCCGGTCTGCCAATGGGATGCGCGACCCGGTGGTCTGATTCGCATCGACATGCGCGCACCAGACGGAACAGTGGTCCCGATGCATGGCGTCTTTCATGAGGTGCGTGAGCCGGAATTTCTGGATTTCACCACCACCGCCTATGCCGATACAGAAGGCAGCGACCAGCTCGAAGTACGACACAACGTGACCTTCGAAGAGCAAGACGGCAAGACCAAGCTCACACTGCAATCGCGCGTGGTCAAGACTACCGCTGCAACGGCGCAGCCCCTGGCTGGAATGGAAGCAGGTTGGAGACAGAGCTTCGACCGCCTCGCCGAACTGTTGGCGAGGATGTGAAGTTCGCCGCACTCGGTCGCGATCGATAACCCTACGAAGCAGGAGACATGCAATGCCCAAGCTGGAAGACGCAAGAACGACGACAAGCACGGCCGATCGCGAAATCGTAGCGACGCGGCTCTTTCAAGCACCGCGGGAGCTGGTGTTCAAGATGTGGACCAATCGCGAGCACATTTCGAACTGGTGGGGACCGCGCGGCTTCACCACCACAACCTACGAGATGGATGTGCGGCCGGGGGGCGTATGGCGCTTCACCATGCACGATCCCGACGGTCGCAACTACGAGAACATAATCATTTACCGAGAGATCGTCTCACCCGAGCGCATCTCTTACTTTCACGAGTCGCCGCCAGCTTTTGACACGACCGTTACTTTTATCGAGCGGGAGGGAGGCACGTCCGTAACAGCGCGCATGTTGTTCGAGTCTGCCGAGTTGCGCGAGGCAGTCGCCAAGGCCCATGGCGCAGTGGAAGGGTTACATCAGATGCTGGCGCGCCTCGACGAAGAGATGTCGAAGATGGCAGCAGCCGGATCGGGGATATAAAATAGCCGCACCACAAAGAGATTCGCGCGACGGACCCGTATATCTTGGTCACGTCGCGCGAATGGTTCCGGGGGGATCAACCGGCCTTCCGCATCAATGGCGGGCCACCGCGTGTGCCGGCTGGGCTTCCACTCGCACCGGACGGCGGCTGGGTTCTTTATCGACTCCCACCTCGTCAAGATGCAGGTGTCGGGTCTCCGGCGAATACCACAGGCTGACGAAGGTCATAATCGCGCCCACTGTCAGCACGACCGCTGGCGACAGCCACAGGTCTCCTTTTTCAATGTTGGCGATGAACGGGATCTTGTGCGCCCACCACACATAAGCGCTGAACCACGCTCCCAGCAGAGCGCCCGATGAGTACCCAAATCCCACGCCTGCCGCGCGCCGCTTCGTGGGGAACCGCTCGCATAGATAAGCCGGAACCACTCCCCACGCCAGCTTGAGCATCGCCGCCATCACCGTGCCCAGCACCGCCATCCACAAATTGCGCTCGATGGCGGCGTGGTACAGCACGTAGAAAACCGGGACGCCGAACACGATCAGGAATAGGCAATACCACTGCGTGAGAATCTTCCTCCCTGTCCGGTCCGATAGCCAGCCATAGAAGTTGTATCCCAGAAACGCCATAAACAGCGCGAAGCCGTAGATCAGGCTATACGTAGTTGTGTCGAAGCCGCGCCCCTTCAGCGTCAGGATGTTCGGCAGGAACCCGTACACGGAATAATCGGTGAGGAACAATCCCGTCATGAAGAAGAAGACCTGCAGAAAGTCCCACAGTTGCGGAGGCTTGAACAGGCTCAGGAACGGAGATTTTTCGATGTTTCCCTCCGCCTTAGCTTTCTCAAACTCAGGCGATTCGTGCAGGTTCTTCCGGATATAAAGCGCCAGGAAAACCGGGACGACGCCAGTCATGAACGCAATGCGCCAGCCATAGGAAGCCATGGCTTCTTTGGTGGTGAAGTACGAAATCGCTGCGAACACGAGCGAAGCGAACACATAGCCCAGCGGGAAGCCCGACTGGATGAACCCGCCTATCGCTCCGCGCCGCTTCTGGGGAGCATATTCAATAGCGAAGGTATGTCCGACCGCATATTCGCCACCGAAGAAGATTCCCATGAACAGCCGAAGCACGCAGAAGATGACATAGGCCCAGACGCCAATCTGCGCATAAGTTGGCAGAAAGCCTCCCAGCAGCGACATCACACCCACGCCGCCGATGGTGAGTACCAGCAGAAAGCGCCTGCCGATTTTGTCGGCGTATCGTCCAAAGATCGCCGAACCGATGGGCCTGGCGGCCATCGTGATCGAATACGTAAACACGATCACGATGTACTGCCAGGCTGCGCTGCCTTTGGGGGAGACGAAAACCTTGACCAGGATGGGGGCCATGACAAGGACCAATGCCATGTCATAAGCGTCCAGCATGAACCCCAGGAACTGTGAGGCCATGGCCATCTTGGTGTCTTTGGAGAGAGATTGCTGGTCAGTCATAGATACTCCTGATCCTTGCTGAAAAATCGCGATAACAGCAGGTTTAGCACCTGGTGGGCAAGAATCGTGCGGCATCGCTCACTCTCGCGTGTGATATGTGAACATCCCGCGGTCATGTTGAGCCCTGCGGCCCAAAAGTGGCGCGTAATAGCCCGCCTGGAGAAGGTGCTTCGTATACGGCGGTCGGCCAGGAGTCCTTTCCCCGGCGATCTGCTAGTTCCGATGAGAGAGTATGCGCCGCCGACTCAGCATTTCTATCGCTCCAGCGCGCTAAGAGGTCGGAGCCGACCGGCTAACGCAGCTGTCGAGCGGAACGTTACAGACGCCGTCTCTGCTGGGCCGCCGCCTACACGCACTTCATAAAACGAAGCGGTCCACGCCGTATGAACTCAAACTTTGCGAATCCAGATCGCTCCATGATGTCCACCAGTTCAGGCTCCGTGAACATGCGATAGAACGGATAGCGTTTCACTTTACGATAGACGAAGTGAATGCCGTTGAAGACCGTGGCTTCCTTGGGATGATAGTCCAGCAGATACTTCTTGCCCCGACCGATGGCTGCCAGCTTCTCGAAACCCTGGTCCGTAAGGTAAGGTAGGATTCCCAATCCGACCAGTACGTCGTAATCGCGGAACGCGGTCGGATCCAGATCTTCGACAGAGCTCACCTCGACCTTCGCGTCCACGTTCGAGCCAACCACGTTGCGAACTCGTTCCCGCGCCTTAGCGACGGCCGGCTCCGCGATGTCGAACGCGGAGTAGCGCTGGATATTCGGGGAGACTTTCAGAAAGGCAGCAGCAAACTCTCCCATACCGCATCCCAATTCCACGACGGACGTGGGGGCCCACTCGTTGACAATTTCAACGGCCATGTCTTCGCGCAGTTTCAGGTGCTTGCGCCACGGCTTGGCGATCTCTTCGATGAAAGGGAGCTTCTTGTCTTTTTCGTAGGCGCTCGTGGCCCATTCCGTAATGTGCTCGTCCCAAAACTTGCGCTGCTCACCTGAGTCCATCAAGCCCTCCCTGGATGTGCGTCACCAATGAGACGCCAAATTCCTTCTCAAACTGTTCCTTGGTGTGGGTGGTTACCGCCTGAAGATCGCCTGCGTAATCATACCCTGTCCAAAATCCTGGCGCTTCGTCGTTCGACACGGCGACATGCACCATCAGTTCGGAGACCCCCGAGAGAGCAGACTTCGCAACCTCGCGAACCACTCCCGCACTCATGCGCCCGCCCTGCGAGAAGCCGTAGAAGGACGTGGGAAAGGTCAGCTTCCCCTTCCACACCCGGCGCGGTACCTGAGTTGCGAAGTTCAGAACGGTCTTTTCGACGAAGCGAGGAGAGAAATTCAGTCCCGGCTTCCACCAAATGGGTTCGGCGGGCAGGCGGACGTGCTTGATCCCGTATCGCTGTGCCAGTTTCAGCACGACACCGGCAGCGGTGGGATGCGCGTGACAATGCCCGTGGCCGTCAATATGCGTCAACGCGATTCCAGCCCGCAGGATCTTGGCAATCTGCGCGTCCCACTCCAGTAATAGGTCCCCGCGAATCCGCGGGTCCACAGCCATTCTTTGAAACTGCCGCGGGCGCGAATAGAAACGGCCCTCTGAGTTGACGAGTCTGGGTATTTGAGCCGGCGCAAGAACCGGCTTGTATTCGTTCGCGATCAGGTGAATACCAACTCCCAGCCCCGGCAGCTCTTTCGCCAGCGCAACCGCTTGGTCAAAGGCAGGCCCAGCTGCAACGAGCGACGCACTGGTGACAATTCCGTTGCGAAAACCTTCCGACACACCGAGATTCACCGCCTCACTGCGCCCGAAATCGTCAGCGTTCACGATCAGGAAGCGTCCGGCCGCCCGGCCAGAAGGATTTTGCACGATGTTTGTCATCGAGTCAGTGCGCGGCGGGCGCTCCGATCGGGGAATCGCTCATCGATATTCACTTCGGCTGAGCGGCTCGTTGGCAGGATCTTGCTTTGCCAATTCGACGTTGACAGTGCGAGCCACCAGATACAGAGGACGTTCCTTGGACTGCTCGTAGATTTTGCCGACATATTCACCAAGAATTCCGATGCTGATAAGCATGGTTCCGCCGATCACCGACACGACCACGATCAGCTCCGTCCAGCCGCGCACGGTGTACCAGTGAAAGAAATGGGCCAATATCGCCCGCACAGCTTCTTCCGCTCCGAACAGCGTCACGATCAGGCCGAACGTCATAATGGCGCGCAGCGGCAAGATGGAGAACGAGGTCGCAGCGGTCCATGCGAAAGCCAGCATCTTGTGCAACGGATATTTCGATCGGCCCGCAACCCTGGCGCCACGCTCATAAGGAATTGCGATCTGGGCATAACCGACCCATGCAACCATGCCGCGCAAGAAACGATGGGTTTCGCGCATCTGGCGCAGGCCGTCGAGGCAACCACGCGAGATCAGCCGAAAATCCCCGGCATCGACTGGCAGTCGCTTGTACACCAGGCTCCGCATCAGCCGGTAAAAGAACCACGCAGTAAACCTCTTGAACCAACTCTCGCCCTTGCGCACCAGTCCCGCGGCATAGGCCACGTCATACCCTTCGCAGTAGCGGCGGATCATCTGATGAACTACATGCAACGGATGCTGCAGGTCGGCGTCCAGCACAACCACCGCATCGCCGCAGGCGAAGTCCAAACCGGCGGTGCAGGCGATCTGGTGGCCGAAGTTGCGCGACAGGTGAATCACCTTCACCCGCTGGTCTTCCCTGGCCCATGCCGCGATTCGCGCCAGGGTTTCGTCGGTGCTGCCGTCGTTCACCAGAATGATCTCGGTATCGCCGGAGACTTCTGCCATGAACTGTTCCACCGCGCCGCGTAGATGCGGCACTACAGATTCCTCGTTGTACATTGGAATTACCAGCGAGAGCAGTCCCGGATACGGGCGCGGTTGCAGGATATGGAAGGTCTTGCTCTGGCTCGGCATGGTCGGACCCCAAGGGAAAGCCGCGTAATCCAGCTAGTTTAGCATCGCTTTCGACCCGCGGCGGAGTGTTGCCAACGGTACTTTCCATGCTCTGAGGATGGAGGACTGCATACGCCGATGCCCCTGATCCGGCAGCAACTATTGCTCGGGCATGTGATAAATCCACATTGTCTTGCCTACAATCGTGACCCGCTGCTGTTGCGGCAGCCACGGCCAACACTGGGGAGAGCGACGCACACGACGGACCGCCATTGCGACCCATCCTGACGGAACATCGCCACACTTCATCTTCACGGTATCAGGTAGTCCCAGCGATTGCGGATCGTAGAAGCCTTCATAGGCAATGCTGATGTGGTCGATATGGTTCTCGCGCAAGTAAGCCGCCAGTCTCGTCAAGTCCTGTCCCCAGTCCAGATCGCCGACAACCAAAAGCCGCGATGGATCGCTGCCCCCGAATTCATTGAAGTACGCGAGATAGTCAGGATGCGATCGCAGCGAAGAGACGGCCATCCAGCCCACCAGGACGACCGCGACGACGCGCCAAATTAGCCTGTGGCCGCGCCGGTTCCAAAGGGTCGTAATGCCTAATGCCGCGAGCATGCTCATGAACAGATAGACCGGCAACACGTAGCGAAGACCCGTGTCGATGCGGGTGGGCATGGTCACGACCATGATCACGACTGCGCAGGCGAGCGGCGCAGCGCTCTCCCAATCACGTCGGTCATGCAGATACCGGGCTACTACGACACCTGTGCCCAAAGCCGCCAGCAGGAGCACCGCCAGCGGGGTCTTCACCATCAGCGCAGCCACGAAGAAGTACCAGAAGCCTCCATCCTTGACCCGGCCGAACAGGTAGGCTGGGATTCCCTGGCGGTTCTGCTCGCGCAGGTATCGGATGCCGTCCGGGATTTCGGGCATGGGCGCAGGCACCCTCGACGTAATGTGGTGAACCGCGCTGGTCAAACCCGATGACGGACCGAATACCTTCGCCGCAACTCTGTCGGGAACCATCGTGAACTGATTCAAGGGAGCGTAGGAAAAACGATAGATCGCCCACGTGACCAGGAACGCACAAAGCGCACTGATCGCCGCGGTGCGAAAGAGACCACGCCAATTTCTATTGCCGGCCAGCGCGTACAGGACCAGGATCGCCGCGGCGCAAACCGGAACGAACGCGACCGCCGAGAATTTCGCGCACAACGCCAGTCCCGCGGTGACACCGAAGACCGCGGCCGTCCGCACGTCCGGCTTTTTCAGCCAAAGTGTGAACGCATACATAGCCCAGCCAAACATGGCGGTGAACGGAACGTCCGTCGTCGCGACCGACGAGTGCGCCAGCATCGTCGGAAGGAAGCTTAAGATGGCGGCCGACAACAGCGCTGCAGGTGTGCCGTAGATGCGTTTCGTCCAGAAGAAGACGACCAAGGTTGCGATGACAAAATAGGGCAGCACCCCGATGCGCGCCAGCGTCAGGTTGCGCCAGTAGTGCCCCCCGGCCGACAAAATAGGATAAGTTTCGGTCCAGTCCTTTGGATTGCCCACTTCGCGAACGCCCGCGAGATAAGGGAGAAACGCTATGGTGATTCGTGCCAAGGGAGTGTGCTTGGTCTCGATCGTGTAGGTGCCTTTTTCCCACCACTCGATGCCGCACGCAAGGTGTGACGGTTCATCGATGGTGTGATTGAAGACGTGATAGGTCGACACGATGCGGACAATGCCGATGCCGAGCAGCAGTGTAAGACACAGTGTCCATCCCAACGGGCGCGAGAAAAATCCCAAAATCCCACCGGCATCTGTGACGTTGGGCGCAACCGCGATGTTCGTATTCGTGTTGTCGCTGGTGGGCATGAGTCAGCCTAGCCCAGCGTTCCGGCGACGTTTGGCGTGGGTTGTTGTACCACCGGCAGCGAAACGCTCTGTTCGCTGATCGACGGCCCGCGCATGATTCCCAGCCGCGCCGAGTAAAGGTCTTTGGGCAGCCCTTTCATGTGCAGCACCACGTCACGCACCACCTGGTTATCGCGCTTCAACTGCAGCGTCATGCCCGGAGGCAACCCCGAGATCCCGAAGACGTCGTCCGAGAGGCGTTCCAGCCGGAAGGCCGGCTCGTTGTCGATCAGCACGTTCAGCTTCCCGTCGATGAGGCGTACCGCAGCGTTGGCGCCCTTGGCCAGCGCACTCAGCGGCTTGCCGATGACGAACATCGGCATGAATTCGCCGGGAATCTTGAAGTCGCACGCGAACCTGCGCAACTCGGCCTCCGACGCAGGAATCGGATCGGTCGTAATCGAGATGCCCTCCGCGCGCCGCCGCGCGATGAAATCTTCGGGAAACAGGCTGAGCACGAAATCGTTGATCTGCACATCAATCACCATGTGCACGCGCACCACCGAGCTGTTGTTCTTGACGGAATGTACTTTGGAGAAATCGCCGTACCACAACTCGCCGGCCTTCCAGGTCATTCGTTGCCCGTCGATGAAGAACACCACGTCGGGATGCGTCACGATCGGAATATGCAGCCGGAGCAATCCGAATTGAAAGCTGGTATGAAAATCGAAGTGGTCTTTGATATGTCCTTCCGGCGGTAGAAAGAGGATGCGCACCACTTCCTTCGGGCACTTCAAATCATCCAGCACCTGCTTGAAGTATGGCGCTCGTTGCAGCTCTTCGGTTTCCTGGTAATGGTCGGTGCCCGCCGCGCTGGGAAATGTCGATTGCTTCCCGCCCATCGAATATAACGCGATGCCCGTCCACTCGCCCTTGTGATACGGCCCAGGCTGGGGGGCGCGCTGCACTTCCTGCAGCGTGCGCAAGTCGCGCTGCAGCAGCTCGACGTCATAATTCCGCGGCAGACGCACTGCAACCAGATCGGAACTGGGCGACATACGGCCTCCTGACCGACACCGAAAGCTCGGGCCTCGAAGGGCGCACTGAATACCCCGAAGGAAGCCGCGGCTGGATGGCCTACATTATAGGGTTTCAAACAGTGTTCGGGTACTGACGACTACGGCACAACCGCGACGAACTCGCCCAAGGCACCATGGGCACGGCGCTGATTCTCCATTTGTCCTCTCGAGCGAGCGGAGCGACTCGAGGGACCTGCGTTTCGCTCCGGACTACGGGGATCCTTTCTTCCCAGCTCTTTCTTCTCCGTGTCCTCCGCGCCTCCGTGGTAAAAATAACCCTTCTCACTCGCAGAAAATCTTCACTTTGACCTTTTCGTCGCCGCGCCCCCGACCGTTAACATCCACGTCGATGGTGACGTCATTCAACTGCTCCACCAGCTCTTCCAGGTTGTCTGGCTTGATCTGGCTCAGATCAAACGGGATACCACGCTCGTGCAACGCCTGATTCACGTGTTCGCGCGCCTGCGGCGGAATCAGTCCTGTCAATCGCACACCGGCCCGCAGCAATTGCATCGGCACACGGATGTTCACCCTCACCGGGCCCTGATGTGGGTCGCCCGCGTTGTCGGAATCGACCAGCACGCGCAAATACTTGTATCTGGAAGCAGACGTCGACGCGCCGTTTCCCCGCGCATCCGAGCTGGCGCTTTTGTCCAGCGCGGTAATCAGGCGTTCAGCTTCATCAGCCGTGATCTTGCCTTGCGACAGCATCTCCAGAATCTGACGCCTATGTTCGTTCATAACTTCTCCTACAGAATGCGGATCAGCACCAGCGCCTCACCGTTGTCGATCTCGATATGCGTGTCGCGAAAGCCTGCACAGATGCCCCAGAAAGTTGCGATGGCCTCGAACGGATTTACCCGGCTCACCAGGCAAACAATGAACAGCACCGGCAACCCCAGCAAAGCAAACGGCAGCAGCAGCAACCACAACAGGAACAACGGCACCCACAGTCGGAAACTCCGGCTGCGCGGCCAGCGCCTCCAACTGACAACACCTACGAGGGGAATCATGGTAACGACTCCAGTTCGCGAATGGCATCCTGCGCGGTGATCTCACCGTGGCGGAGCCGGTCAAAAATTTCCGTGCGCGAGGGCGACGGGTTGGTGTCAACAAAATCCAGGCTCTGCGCGATGCGGGTCAGCCGGGCCTTGATCGTGGGGTAGCTCACCCCGAAGACCTGTTCCATGTCTTTTATGGAGCCGTGCGAGCGCACAAACGCGACCACAAATACCTGGTCTTCCGAACTGAGCCGCGCCAGTTGTGGCAACTCGAAACGGCCTTCGACAGCGATCTCTTTTCCCGCCAGCCGAACGCGCTCGACAACGATTTCCTGCCCCTGGGTGAGCCGCGTCAACTCCTGCCACTCCGAGGTCGATTTGGATTCTTGATTTTCCATGGGGCACTATATTGATTAAATCAATATATAAATCATTAAAATTACAAATGTCAAGTAAGTTATTAAGAAAATTAAGTACGCAGATGCAAAGTTAGATGGAATCTCGATCAGGCACAAAAAATCCCACCCAAGAGATCAATCCTGGGTGGGAATCCCTGAGTTCGCGGACCGGCGGTTAGCGGGGTCCGCCACCACCGTGGCCTCCGCCACCGTGAAATCCGCCGCCCGCGCGGAAGCCTCCTCCGCTGAAGCCACCGCTACGGACACCGCCACCATGGAACGCCGGTCCGGACACACCAAAGTTCGGATGCGCTGCGCGCATCTCCGCGAAGTTCGGGGCACGGTTCACGCCAGCGATTGCTCCCCGTCCGGCGTATGCACGTCCGTAACGTCCATAGTGAGCATAGCGGCTCCAATATCCATAGCCACCGTAACCAAAGCCACCATAGCCGAAGCCGTAGTAGGGCGCATAGCCCACCATCCACGGCGAGTAGAATCCCCAACCGAACGGACTATAGAAGATGCCGTCGCCCGGGAGCCAGGTATAGGACCAGAACCCCGGGTCCCAGTACCAGCCTGGACCATACCAGCCATTACCGCCCGCATAGTATTGGCGAGCCATGTCAACGTTTGCTTCAGCCAGATACTGCGATCGCAAGTAGCTGAACTGATAAAGGTTGCTGGCCTGGTAGGCCTTCTTATCGAATTTGGCCGTCTTCAACCGGCCGTTGCCGTTCAGATCGAGTTCGTGGCCGCCCTTGACCTTCACGTTCTGGTCATTGTCCTGAACGTAAGCTTCACCTTTCAGCACGCGCACCTGGTCATGATCGGCGTCGAACGCGTAAAAACCATCCTTTGCCAATTGGGTAGTTGTGCCGTCCTCGCCGATACTGATCTGGTTGTACTGGTGAATCTCGGCGACCTCGACGGTCGCTTGTCCCTTAACCAGGTCGGCCTCGGTGTTGGTCAGGTTCGACGAAACCATCTTCACCGTGCTGTTGTCGCCGACACGCAGAAACACGCCAGGTGTCAGCAGGATTTCCGCTTTCCCATTGCCTACGGATAGAGATTGGCCGGGTTGCAGCTCGACTGAGCCAATGGATTTGGAATTCAGCGTCTGATCGCCGACGCTGGCTTGTCCTTCGATGTAGTTGAGAGTTCCTGGAAGCGCTGTGTTCGCGCCCCACGCGGGCGCGGTCAGAACCGTTGCCAGGAAGAAACCACTGAGTGCTTTCAACCATGGCAGTCTCATACTGAGCCTCAATTCCCTTACATATGATTAGATGCAGACCATCGTGTTTGGTCACGGACCTCGAGCCATCGCATCCACATTAGCTGGGAAACTAATTGAAAAATATTAGGGACTCTAGACTTCTGCCTACACTTTTCCCCGAGGGATGAGAAAGGACCGGGCGCCAGATCAGAGTGACAAGCCGAACTAACGCGGATCCCCCGGTAGTCACAGCGGCGGAAAACCGAGGGATGACAAATCAAAACACCCTATGGCTTTGTTGAGGCCGTCGCCGCCGCGGGTGCTGGTGAAGCAGCCGCCGCCGGTTTGGGCACTGGTTTGCGCGGGAGCATGTTATCGCGCATGGCGGCGTCGTACACATATGCGGCGAGGATGACGGCGGCCTGCATCATGTCGTCGCGCTGGATGCGTTCGTACACATCTTCATTCGAGTGGTGTGTGCGCGTCTCGTACTCGATCGGGTCCTGAATAAACCCAAAGCCGGGAATACCAACGGCGTCGAACGAAATATGATCGGTCGACCAGTTGTTATTCATGGTGATCGTGGTCATGCCGAGGTCGGTGAAGGGCTGCATCCAGGCGCTGAAAATGGGGGCAACGCCCTCGTTCTCCTGCAGGTAAACACCACGAATCTTGCCAGTGCCGTCGTCGATGTTGAAGTAGGCAGAAATCTTGGCCTGCTCGGGCTTGAGGTCGAGCGGTGTGTTGTTCGAGCGCAGCCACTTGGGCATGGCGAGTTCCTTGGGATCGGTGGGCGCGGCGTGCGAGCCGAAGTGGTCTTTCACATACGCGGCTGAGCCGAGCAGGCCTTCTTCTTCGCCGCTCCAGAGGGCGATGCGAATAGTGCGGCGCGGCTTCACGCCGATGGCTTTCAGAATGCGAATGGCTTCCATGGTGATGGCGCTGCCAGCGGCGTTGTCGGTGGCTCCGGTGCCGGCGTGCCAGGAGTCGAGGTGCGCGCCCAGCATGACCAGTTCGTCTTTCTTGTCGGTGCCGGGAATTTCAGCAACGGTGTTGTAGGCGTTGGGATCGGAATCGTAGAAAGTGTTGCGAACGTCTAGCTCAAGCTCGACGCGAATGTTGCGGTCGAGCAGGCGCGTGATGCGTCCGTAGTTTTCGATGGCCATGACGAGCGAAGGAACGCCGGCGGGAGTGTTGGGCTCGTAGCTGGCTCCGCCCTGCACGAAGACCAGACCGGCTTCACCGGCGCGGCTCGGATCGATGATAGCGGCGACGTGCTCGTCCATGAGGAACTGGTTGAGAGTCTTCTGGAAGGCAACGCGCTGGGCGATTTCTTCGCGAGTGTAGCGCGGCTTCTGGCTCGGGATCTGGTACTCGGCGAGGTCGGCGAGGTCTTTATCGTCGTAGCGCTTCAGGGCAGGCTTCTCGCCGGGCTTGATTTCCCGCATTTCGCCGTTGAGGACGATCTTGCCAGCAAGCTGTCCCTTGTATTTGTCGAGGTCGGCCTGGGTGGCGAGCTTCGCTTTTATCACGGGAGCGCGCACGACACCGTTGGTGCTGATCGTCCAGGCTTTTGGATAGGCGAGTATCGACGAAGCTTGTGGCGCGACCATGCGAACTTCGGTGTACTCGTTGGACCAGCCGCGTCCGAAAGGAAAGCTCTCGAGGTGCGAGTTGACCAGGCCCCACTCGGCGAACTGGTCGCGCGTCCATTCGTTGGCGCGCTTCATGTTGGGCGAACCGGTCAGGCGCGGGCCGATGACGTCGGTTAGCTGGCCTTCGATCTCCATGACCTTGGAGTTGTGAAAGCCTTCGTTGCGGATCTGCGACATGACTTCCCAGTTGACGGTTTCGGTGTTGGGAAGAACGGCGTTGGCGGCTAGCAGGTCGCCGGGAATCGCAATGGCAAGGGTCAGCAAAGCAGCGGCAAAACGGCTGCGGAGACGGAGAGTCATGGTCGGTGTGGGTCCTTATTAGGCGCGATGTGCTGCGGCCGGGAGTTAATGGAAGAGGATAACAGAGGTGAAGTTGCCAGTAGGCAGTTTCAAATCTCGAGTTCAGAGAGAGTCGTCGCTCGGGCGCGGCTGCTGGGATTCCTAAAACGGACGGACCAAAAGAGGATGGAGTTCCGTGACGGGAAATGCGGCGTTCGCGTGAGGTTTCGCTTTTTATTCGTAGAGTGTTGAAGCGCTGACGTTTGCAGGAACGGGCTGTGACGTTGGGCGAGTGGTGACGCGCTTGCATTGAGTAACGGCGAAGTTGCAAATCGAAAACGCGGCGACGGTGCGGAATGAACGTGACAACGCAAAAGGAAAATCAGTCGTATGCAAGGATGCAAATCATGCCGGCGACGATCCTGTTGGTGGAAGACGAGGCAACAGTGCGCGATGTGACACGTGAAGCGCTGGAGATGGGCGGCTATCACGTGCTGACGGCCGACGGCGCAGTGGCCGCCACGCACATTGTGGGCGACGAGTCGACGACGATCGATTTAATGCTGACGGATGTGATCATGCCGGGGATGAATGGCCCGGAGTTGGCGCGGCAGGTGAAAGCGATACGGCCGGAACTAACTACGCTGTTCATGACCGGGTATGCCGAGAGCGAGCTTCTGCGTCTGGCGACAGGAGGCGCTTTGCACAAGCACATCAAGAAACCATTCACCGTGCACAGTCTGCTGGCAGGTGTGGCCGAAGCGCTGGCGGCGCGCTGGAACGGCGGCAATGACAATCAAGATATTCAAGGTCCGCAACACCCCTCCCCCTAGTGTCTCCTCTGCGAGGCCCCGGAAGCCGGCCAGCTACAAGGTTGGTTGGAAGCCGGGGCCGCCCTCCTGAGTCAGCCTAGATAGTCGATAGTGGCTAGTCGTAAAGGCCACGGGAAGGCTCCTGTTTCTGATCGACTATGTAAGCTGTGCTGGGTGCGAGCATGTTGCGAGTGGGCGCCTTCGCGGCTAACGTAACGCCGGCCTATAATCGCGGCATGGCGCGAGGGTGGGAGAGCAAGTCGGTTGAAGCCCAGATGGAAGAGTCGGTGGCGGAGCCGACGAAGAAGAGGACGGTACTGACTCCGGAAGAGTTGCAGAAGCAGCGAAGGAAGATGGACCTGGAACTCTCGCGCAGCCGCGTGCTACAGCAGCTGGAGCAGAACACCAACGAGCGATATTCCGAGTTGCTGCGGCGGACGCTGGCAGAACTAGACCAGCAAATCGGCCGACTATAGAGCGCGCCAGCGCGATGGGTTAGACTGATGGACGCTTCTGGGGTGAACCAGGACATTTGGGTTTCATACTTCGCGCCAATGTGGGGGACGCATGAAGTTACGATTGTTCGCGCTCTTATCTCTGTTGTTGTTCAGCATTTCGCTGCTCGCCGCGGACGGGCAAAAGCCACAACCTGCGGCTAACGAAAAGCTGGGGACCGTGGACTTCCCTGTCTCGTGTGCCGCCTCGGAACAAGCTGCGTTCAACCGCGGCGTCGCGCTGCTGCACGACTTCTGGTATGACAAGGCGGAGCAGCAGTTCAAGGACATCATTGCCGCCGATCCCACGTGTGCAATCGCATATTGGGGTGAGGCGATGAGCCAATGGCACCAGATCTGGGACCGTCCCAATGCTGCGACCCTGCAACGCGGGCTGGCGCTGGTGCAAAAGGGCCAGAAGCTAGGCGCGAAGACGCAGCGTGAGCGCGATTACATGGACGCGCTGGCGGTCTTCTATCAGAACTCCGATAAATCGAGTTTCGAAGTGAGGGCCGCCGCCTATTCGCAGGCGATGGAGAAGCTGCACCAAAAGTATCCGCAGGACCACGAGGCGACGGCTTTCTACGGACTGTCACTGCTGGCGGCTGCGCCTCCGCGCGATACTACGTTCGCCAATCAGAAGAAGGCGCTGGCCCTGTTGAATGCAGAATTCCCGCTGGCGCCGGACAATCCTGGGATTTCGCATTACATCATTCATGCCTGCGACAGTCCGCAAATGGCGCCTGACGGACTGGCGGCGGCGCGGCGTTACGGGCAGATCGCGCCGTCCTCTCCACACGCAGCCCACATGCCGGCGCATATTTTTGCGCGGCTCGGACTGTGGCAGGAAGACATCGACGCAAACCTCGCATCGGTTGCAGCGGCCGAGCAGTCAGGCTCGACCGGCCATGAGCTGCATGCCATGGACTTCCTGAACTATGCCTATCTGCAAGTGGGCGAGGACGAGAAAGCGCATGAGCTGGTAGAGAAAGTCACGACCATGGACACGATGGCTGGCCATGATATGCACGATTATCTCGACATGGCGCGCGCAGGTTTCCCGGCCACGTATGACATCGAAATGCGGCATTGGAAGCACGCAGCCGCGCTTGAGCCCACCAAGGATGCGATGCCGCAGAACGCCGCCATGACTTACTGGGCGCGGGCGGTGGGCAGCGGACATCTGAAAGACGCGACGGCCGCGAAGCAGGACCTGGCGAAATACGATGCCATGGTGGAAGCCGTGAAGAAGTCTCCCGATGCTTATCTCGCACAATACATGGACACCGATCGCGATGAGATTCGCGCGTGGATTGCGTTCGCTGAGGGCAAGAATGACGAGGCGGCCAAAATGATAGGCGGCGTTGCCGACAAGCAGGACTCTCTAGGCAAAGGAGAGGTGGAAATTCCTGCACGCGAGATGCTGGCCGACATCTTGCTGGAATCGAACCACCCACAGCAGGCGCTCGCCGAGTATGAGAAGTCGATGACGATCGATCCCAATCGCTTCAACGGTCTCTATGGCGCGGCGCGCGCTGCTGAGATGACGAACCAATCGGCCAAAGCTGACAAGTACTATGCCCAGTTGGTGAAGAACTGTGCCGGCGCGAGGTCGGATCGTCCGGAACTAGCGCGGGCGAAAGCACAACTCGCCGGTAAAACCGCGGTGGGCGGAAACTGAGGCAACTCGCCCGGGCAAGCCGTTAGTGCCTCACATCCACCGGTGATTGCGGTCACAGCATGGCGGGCACCGGCGTTCCAGAATGGGCGCAGAGGTGAGGTATGCCAGTTCTCATCATTGCCGTCGTATTCTTGCTGATCTTTCTCGCCATGGGCGTCCTCGGCTTTACCGCCATGGCCAAAGAGCATAAAGGACACTTGTTCAGTTGGACGTGGGCCGACCGGCCGAAGCCGGCCAAGGTCAAGTAGGGCATTTCCAAATCTCGCCGAGGCGCGAATCGAACGCGCCACTTCGCTCAGAACAACATCAACGCGCTATCTGACAATGTCAGACAGCCTGCGTCGCTTTCGCCAGACACTCTTCGCAAAACCCGCTGTCCTTGATGTCGATCCATTCAACGGCGTGCGAAGGCGCCATGGCGCAGCGATATTCCTGGCAGTGAGTGAGATGCAGAGTGTGACCGAGCTCATGTACCGACTCGATCAACAGCCGGTTGGCGAGTAGGTCGAGGTCGTGCGGCAGACCGTAGAACTCCTGCGTCAGTCGATGGTAGGAGACGATAGCACTGGAGCCTCCCATCTGGGCTTCACCGAAAACAAACGTGAGAATCGGGATGTAAAGGTCGCGTTCGGTGACGCCCAGTAGCCGCCAGGTATCGCCATTGATACAGCGCTGCATGGCGTTCAGGATTTCGGAAGAATGGAACTGCTGGCGCTCGGCGTGTAACGCGAACGCCGGATCGAGCGCGGGTGCGAGGACCTCCGTGGGCACGCGGAACTTCTCATAGAGCGCCTGCCGCAACCATTCGAGCAGGCGGGGGTCGACGTTTCCCACCGGCAGCAGTTGCAGCTTCTTCATTGGCTCTCGATACCGGCGAGCTCTTTCTCTTTTTCCTTGCGGTTCCAGCCGTACTTTTTCAACTTGTGGTGCAGGGTAACACGGTCGATGCCCAGCACCTCGGCGGTGCGTGTCTGATTACCGCCGCAATCTTCCAGCACGTGGAGAATGTGATCTTTCTCGACATCGTCGAGGCTGCGGGCTCCTCCGACACTTGCACCGTTGCGCGACTTCAGCGTGAAGTCCTGTTCTTTCAGATCGGGCTCCTGGGCAACGACCATAGCGCGCTCGACGGCATTCTCCAGCTCGCGCACGTTGCCCGGCCACGCATATTGCTGCAGCACGTTCATGGCTCCTGCCGAGATGCGTGTGATCTTCTTGTTCATCTCGCGGCGAGAACTTGCGCACGAAGTGATCGACCAGCGGGGGGATGTCTTCGCGGCGCTCGCGCAGCGGCGGCAACTCGATGTGAAAGACGTTGAGACGGTAGAAGAGATCGGGACGGAACTTCCCTTCCTCGATCAACAGCTCGAGGTCTTTGTTGGTGGCGGCGACGATGCGGAAATCGACTTTGATGGTCTGATTGCCGCCGACGCGCACGATCTCGCGCTCCTGCAAGCACACGCAGCAAGTCAGTCTGCGTCTTCAGGCTGATGTCGCCAATTTCGTCGAGAAACACCGTTCCGCCTTCGGCGATTTCAAACTTGCCTTTCTTGCGATATTGCGCGCCAGTGAATGCGCCTTTTTCGTGGCCGAAGAGTTCGCTTTCCAGCAGTGTTTCAGTGAGCGCTCCGCAGTGAATCACCACCATGGGATGGTAGCGACGATTGCTGGCGGCGTGGACGGCGCGCGCAACAAGTTCTTTGCCGGTGCCGCTCTCGCCAGTGATGAGCACCGTGGCATCGGTGGGGCCGACGGTGTCGATGGCCTCAAAGATGCGCTTCATGGCGCCGCTTTGGCCGATGATGTCAGTGGGATGCGTGAGGTCAGCGACGGTTTCTTTCAGCCGCGTGTTCTCTTGCACCGTCTGATGGTGCGACATAGCCTTGGCGACTAGATGCGCGATCTCGTCGGGATCGAGCGGCTTGTTGACGTAGTCGTACGCACCGTTCTTGAGCGCAGCAATCGCGGTCTCGACCGAGGCGTACCCAGTCATGATGATAACCAGCATGTCGGGATAGATTTCGTGCAGGCGGCGCTGCAGTTCGATGCCGTCGGTGCCGCGCATCTTGATGTCCACGAGGGCAACATCGAAGGTCTGTTCGGCGACGCGAGTGAGAGCATCATTGGCGTTTTCAGCAGTCGCGACGTCATAGCCCTCCTCGGCAAACCATTTGGCCAGTGAATCGCGAACGCTCAGTTCATCGTCAACAATCAGTAATTTACCTTTGGTCATAGCTTTACCTCGGTGGAAGCGCCGGACTTTAGTCCGGCGGATTCTGCCCCATAATTGATCTTGGGCTTCAGCCCCGGTGGCGCTGGATCAACCTCAACACGTCTCGCTGCCGACCCATATGGATACCCAACTACGTTTTCCACCAGACCTGCCTGGACCGGATTGTCGCGGATGTAAGCCGCATGGCGCTCGAAATCCTCGGCGTTCTTCACCCTGTGCTCGGTAAATCCTTCCTGCCAAATCTCCGCGCTGGATCCCAGTTCGCGTTTGACTCGAAAAGAAAATCCGCCCTTGAGCAGCTGCAAGGCCTTCTCCAAGGACACGTCGCGTGCCGGCGTAAGCAGAAGGTGAAAGTGGTCCGGCATCAAGACAAATTCATGGATGAGAAACCGTCCCTGACCGCGATATCGTGCGAGCGTATCTAAAAATAGGTGCGCCATCGGCTCCGCCAGGAAGAGCGGCCGTCTCTGCCACGTTACGCCGGTCACGAAAAACGTGCGGATTTCTTGCGGTGCCAGTCGCATCGATGTCCTCCCCAGGGCTAAAGCCCCATCGCTTCCGCCACATTCGCCGGGCTAAAGCCCGGCGCTTCCACCGCGTTTAGGTCGCAGCCTTCTCCCTCGCGACTCTCCCAGCCTCGTCACTCCCTCGCGCTCTCTGGCTGTCAACCGGCAGCAAAATCGTGAAAGTGGTTCCCTGCCCCACGAGCGAATGAACGGCGATACTGCCGCCGTGCCGTTCGACAATGTTCTGGCTTATCGCCAGACCGAGGCCGGAACCGCCGGACTCTTTCGTGGTGTAGAAGGGTTCGAAAATGTGGGCCAGATGTTCGTCTGGTATGCCCATGCCGTCATCGCAAATGGTGAGTTCGATGGCGGAAGCGGATACCTGACGCGTAGTGATCCAGAGATTGCCGCCTTGCGGCATGGCGTCGATGGCGTTGATGACCATGGCCAGCACAACCTGCTCGATCTGGTTGGGATCGCAGCGCACGTGCGGGAGTTCGTCGCCCAGCTTGAGATTGAGCTGGATGGTGGCCATGTCCATTTTGTGTTGCACCAGGCGAATGCAACGGTCGATGACCTGGTTGAGTTCGCACCACTCAAGGTTCATGGGAGTGACGCGCGAAAACGACAGCAGATTCTTCACCAGCTCGCCGCAGCGCTTGCTCTCGCTGGCGATGAGATCTAACGAGCCACTCATCTCTTCGGTGCGCGGAGCGGAGGCGAAGTTGTTCTGGATCCAGCGCTTGACCACGCGCGAGTAGGTGAGGATGCCGGAGAGCGGATTGTTGATTTCGTGCGCGACTACGGCGGCCATCTTGCCGATGGTCGCCATCTTTTCTACTTGCAGCATGTGCTGGTGGGCCTGCGTCAGCTCGCGGGTCTTCTCGTCAACACGGTCTTCGAGGGTGTGCGCCCAGGCAGTAATTTCGGCCTGTGCCAGTTGCAGGCGGCTGCTCATCTCGTTGAACGAAGTGGCGAGGTCGCCGATCTCGTCGTTTGACTTCACGGGAATCTGGAAGCCGAGTTCGCCCTTGGCGACGCGCTCGGTTCCGGCCTTGAGCGCACGCAGTGGGTTGCGGACAACGAACCAGATGAAAACTCCGCTGAGGATGACCACGAGGAGCAGGGCCACGCCTGTGTAGGTCAGCATAGCGCGGCGTTCCTGCGCGAGGCTGAGATCAACTTTTTCCAGCGAGAGGTTGGTGTCGAGCACGCCGAGTATCTGCACGCTCGCCGGATGGGCGTGACACGCGGCGTTGGAGCACGCCGACTGGTTCACGATGGGCGTAATGACGCCCAGCACGCGCGATTTGTCGTTGTGATACACGCGGAAGCGGTCGGAGCGCTTGAGGAGCGCGAGCGGCTTCGACTGTTCGTGGCATCCATAGCATGCTTCCGCATCTTTGTTGACCGCTCCTCCGACCTCGGAGGGCAGCGTCGAGTAGCTGATGACGCCCTCGGAGTTCATGATGCGAACGCGTACGATACCGGGCTGGTCGGCCATGTTGGCCATCATTTCGTAGAGGCCATTGCGGTCGTTGTTGAGCATGTAGTGCGAGGCGCTGCGACGCAGTACCTCGCTCTGTTGCTCGGCACTGACGAGTGCGGCCGCTTCGAGGTGCTTGCGGTGCAGCCGGATACTGAAGTAGCCCAGCAGCGCGAAGATGTAGAGCATCGCGATAAAGATCGACACCATCAGCTTCGCGCTGATACTTCGGCTTAGCGAGCCCATCCATGCAGACCCGGGACGGGCGCTATCGGGTTGGTCAGTCTCCAGCATGGGCCGGCACTGCTATCTCCGCGCGCACACCCTCTAATTTCGGGAGCGCGGGCATGTGGGCCTTTTCCTCCGGGAAGATTGGCAAGAAACGCGCCGCCAACCCGAAGATGGCAAAACCGAGGGCGACAAACATCGCCGTGATCACGACCTCGGTCCACTTGGGTGTGTAACGCGCACCCACGGCATTCTCGACGCCGGTGATGGCTACGTTCAGACGGTTGGTGACGAATCCCAGCAAAGTGAGCACGGCGACGAGGTACAGCCCCTGGGCGCTCTCGCGGATCTTTGGAACCATGAGAAGCGCCAGCGGGATCAGGACGGACAAAAATATCTCCAGGAGGAAGAAGCCCTGCTCGTATCCCGGAACAAAGACAAGGTGCAAAACGCCGCGGTGGTACAGGTCCTCAAAGCGCAGGATGCCGTAGATGGCCAGCACCACTACCAGCACGCGTCCGATGTCGCGCAGGATGGGAAGTTCAATCTCGCGGCCGAAGTACTTCGAGCTCATCGACGACTCGAAAATGATCATCGCTAAACCAACGGCGATGGCGGAAAGGTAAAAGAACACCGGAAGCAGCGGGCTGTACCAGAAGGCATGCAGTTTGTTGGGCATGATGAGATACAGCGTGCCCAGCGACGACTGATGCAACGTAGAGAGCAGCACGCCAAGGATCACCAGCACGATCATCACGCTGCGAACCGCTCTCAGCGCGCGCTTCCAGCCTAGCCGCTCGAACACGATGGGCGAGAACTCGAGCGCCAGCACGGTGGTGTAGAGCATCACGCAGTAGGCGACCTCAAACATCACCGAGTGCGGATTGCGCATGATCAGCGGGTGCCAGATGTTCCAGGGCAGGCCGAGGTCGTACATGAGCGCGGCACACACCAGCAGATATCCCATGAAGGCAGTAAGGATGGTGGGCCGCAGGATCGCGTGCCAGCGCTTAATGTTGAAGATTTCGACCGCTGCGGTCAGGGTGAATCCGCCGGCCGCCAGCATGACGCCGCACATCACGTCGAAGCCGATCCACAGGCCCCAGGGAAATTGGTCGGAAAGGTTGGTGGAGGCACCCAGCCCCTTCGCAAAGCGGACATAGGTCGCATAGACTCCGGCCACCATGATGACGAGGAAGACGGCTTTCCAGAAGGTGAAACGAAACTTGGGAACGGTCACTGTGCACCCCCGTTGTCATCGTGTTTTTCGCTGCCATGGCCTTCAGCTTCTGCGACCTCTTCGCGGCGATGGGTGATCCAGTAAACGCCGCCGAGCAGAACTCCGAAGATGGGAACAAAGTCGGGAATGCGGGAAAGCACCTGGTAGGTGTACATCGGCAGTGCGCGCTGGGTGAGATCGTCGCGGTAGCCGAATTTCTGAAAATCGATGGAGGAGAGCAGCATGACCGAGGTTCCGCCGACTTCGGTTTCTCCGTAGATGTGGGGCAGGTACTTGTCGGGATTTTCCTGGAGGCGCTTGCGGGCCTCTTTCAGCAACTCGTCACGATCTCCGAACTTGGTCGCGCCCGTCGGACAAATTTCGGCGCAAGCGGTCGGTTTGCCGGCAGCCAGACGCGGGGCGCACATGATGCACTTGCGGACGCCGGGGACGGCCTTGTCCCACTCGTACTTGGGAACGCCAAAGGGGCAGGCGGCCATGCAGTAACGGCATCCCATGCATTTGTGCTTGTCGTAGGTGACGGGACCAAGTGCGGTCTTTTTCAGGGCGCCGACCGGACAGACTGAAGCGCAAGCCGGATCGTCGCAGTTCATGCACAGCTTGCGCATGAACTTGTCGTCCTTGGTGAGGACGGTAGTGAGTTTATAAGCCGACGTTACATTTTGTTCTGCAATTTTGTCGTCGTACGCCAGCCCGTTCTCAGTAGCGCAGGCCTGTTCGCACTGCTTGCAGCCGATGCATAAAGTGGCATCGTAGAGAATTCCCATGCTCATGGTTGACTCCGGGCACACCCAGTCGCTGACCCACCAGAGATTTCAGTGGATGCGGCGATGACAGGCGGCAAGGATGAGGGCGGTGGAAACCCGTGACGGACGATGAGAAAAAAGAAATGTCCGGAAGGGTATCCGAGGCCAGAGGATGAATTAAGAATAAAAAGGATAAAAGGGAAAAAGTACGGTACTTCCTAGTGCGTGGCGCAAACCGCGTGTGCGCCGAATTCTGCGGGACCCGGAACTTACTGCCGTAGTACACGGCCGACCCTGCCATCAAGAGGCAGCTGCCCACGAGGAGGAGCCTCGGGTGATGGCGCCAGTGGAAACTACTTCGTAACCAAGAACTTGACGTAGCCAAGCGCTTGCAATGGCCTGACGGATGCCCAAAACTTCCCGAGCGCTAGAAGCCCCAGGACAAATTCGGCAAAATGAGAAACAGCGCCAGAGCCGTAAGCATTACCGCTAAGATGATTTTCTTCATTGCCTATCCTTCAAAACCCACGGAATCAGGAAGCGAATCAGGCGTTATAACAATTATTATAATAATGCTCATGAGCCGACCCGCACACCCGGATTTCTCCGAGTGCAGCATCAGTTTGTTACAGGGAGGCCAAGAGTATCTGTGACGAGCGTCACCCCAGAACGTGATGCATTTCGCAACTGGCGGGTAAAAAGTGTGGAAGTTTGCATCGGTCAGGCGGAAGGGTTGGGACGGGAGGTGAGGCAAAAAGTCGCAATCGCATCTACAAAAACGACTGAGAGATGAGAATTTTATCGAAGCTGAGGTGTCGGCCTTAGTCGCCGCTCGGGAATGGGGCGAAACTGCGGGGCCGTGACGGCTTGTTTTGTGTCCGGGCGGGATTGAAAAAGTGCAAAATGCCGCAAACCACCCAATAGCCGAGGGCTATTCCAAAAACAAAGGAGACGATAATAGTGAAAAGCAAAAGAAACGACAGCAGGAAGGGCGTCATACTCCTCTCATTCTACAGTGCTTGAGCGCCCTCACAGTAGTCGCGTTGACGGTGTGCATTGTTGGCAAATAAGATACATGGGTACAGCTGTGCCTACCCTCATTTGGACTCACTAGCGCAATCAGGCATTGGTTAGGGGGGGTTCGGCTACCCCCAAAAGGTACCCGCAGTTTCGAGCCGGCAGAAGCTAAGGCCATGGGAATCAATAACATCACGGTCAGGGGCGCGCGGCAGCATAACCTGAAAAACATCAGCGTCGAAATCCCGCGCAACACCCTGACGGTCATCACCGGGCTGAGCGGATCCGGCAAGTCGTCGCTCGCCTTCGACACGATTTATGCCGAGGGGCAACGACGATACGTGGAGACGTTATCGGCGTATGCGCGGCAGTTCCTCGATCAGATGGAGCGGCCCGATGTGGACAGTATCGACGGCCTAAGTCCTTCGATTGCAATCGAACAGAAGACCACCAGCCGCAGTCCGCGGTCGACCGTTGGAACGATTACGGAAATCTACGATTACCTGCGCCTGCTCTACAGCTCGATCGGCGTGCCACATTGTCCAAACTGTGGACGCGAGATCTCGCGGCAGTCGGCGGAGCAGATTGTTCAGCGAGTAATGGAACTGAAGGCCGATGACCGGGTGATGATCCTGGCTCCAATCGTGCGCGGACGTAAAGGCGAATTCAAGAAAGAGCTCGACAAGCTAGTGCAGCAGGGATTCAGCCGCGCGCGTATTGACGGCGAGTTGCGCAACATTGCGGATGAAGACACAAAGCTCGACAAGCGTAAGAACCACACCATCGAAGTGGTGATTCACCGTCTTCTTGTGAAACCTGGGATTGAGCGTCAACTCGCCAACGATGTTGAGTTGGCGATGAAGATGGCCGACGGCCTGGTATTGGTTGCCGTAGTGGATGGCGAAGAGAAGCTGTACTCGTCGAAGCTGGCGTGTCCGGAGTGCGGCATTAACGTGGCGATGTTGGAGCCGCGGTCATTTTCGTTCAACAGCATGTATGGCGCGTGCCCGGAATGCAACGGGCTGGGCAGCAAGTACGACTTCGATCCGGCAAAGGTGGTCACTGATTGGTCGAAGCCATTGCTGGAAGGTGGGTTGGGGCCGGGATCGGCATCGCAGAACTTGATCCATTCGCTGCAACTGGCGGCAGCCGCGTACGGATTTGACCTGGCGAAGCCGTTCGAACAACTTCCGCGCAAGACGCAGAACCTCCTTCTGTATGGGCCGGAACAGGGGGAAAAGAAGCGCGGCGGCTTCCTGGGCGTGTTTGCCTATTTACGGCAGAACATGGAAGACAGCGCGTCGCAGGGCTATCGCGACTGGTTGCTCGATCACATGTCGGCCACGCGCTGCCCGGCATGCGAGGGCAAGAGACTGCGGCGAGAGAGCCTGGGCGTGAAGGTGAATGGCATGTCGATTGCCGATTTCACTTCGCTGCCCGTGTCGCGGGCAGTGGAGGCGGCGGCCAAGATCAAGCTGAACGAGAGGGAAGAAAAGATTGCGGGACGAATTCTGCGCGAGGTCACGGAGCGGCTGGGGTTTCTGAATGCCGTCGGACTCGGATACATTTCGCTGGACCGCTCGGCCATGACACTCAGCGGAGGCGAAGGACAACGCATCCGGCTGGCGACGCAGATTGGATCGAAGCTGCGAGGCGTGCTGTATGTGCTGGATGAGCCGTCGATCGGTCTGCATCACCGCGACAACGACCGGTTGCTGAGCGCGCTGGAGTCGTTGCGCGACCTGGGCAACACGGTGCTGGTGGTCGAGCACGACGAGGACACAATCCGGCGGTCGGACTACGTGATCGATCTCGGGCCGGGTGCCGGACGGCATGGCGGCGAGGTAGTGGCCAGCGGAACGCCGCAGCAGATCGAAGGATTCCCGCGCTCACTGACCGGACAGTACATTGCCGGAAAAAAGCAGGTGATGTACCGCTTCGCGCGGCGGCAGGCGAACGGCAAAGCGATCGCCATCCTGGGCGCACATGAGAACAATCTGAAGCAGATTGACGTGAGCTTTCCGCTGGGCGTGATGACGGTAGTGACGGGCGTTTCGGGCTCAGGTAAATCGACGCTGGTCAATGACATCCTGTATCGCGCTCTGGCGAAGGCGCTGTATGGTTCGCGTGAGGAAGCGGGCGCACATAAGAGCATCGCGGGCACCGAGTTCATCGACAAGGTCATTCGCATCGACCAGTCGCCGATTGGGCGCACGCCGCGGTCGAACCCGGCGACCTATACCGGCGTGTTTACGCAGATTCGCGACCTGTATGCGATGCTTCCCGAGTCGCGAGAGCGGGGTTACAAGGCAGGACGCTTCTCGTTCAACGTGGCGGGTGGACGCTGCGAGGCGTGCCAGGGCGATGGGCAGCGGCGTATCGAGATGAACTTTCTGCCGGATGTGTACGTCCAGTGCGAGGTGTGCGGCGGTAAACGCTACAACCACGAGACGCTGGCGGTGAAGTACAAAGGCTATTCGATCGCCGATTTGCTGGAGACTCCTGTGGCCGATGCGCTGCCGGTGTTGGAGAACATTCCGCAGATCAAGCAGAAGCTGCAGACCCTGGTGGATGTGGGGCTGGGATACATACACCTGGGGCAGTCGGCGGTGACGCTGTCAGGCGGCGAGGCACAGCGCATCAAACTGGCGCGCGAGTTGAGCAAGCGGCAGACGGGCAAGACCCTTTATCTGCTGGACGAGCCGACCACCGGGTTGCACTTCGATGATGTGAGCAAGTTGCTGGAAGTGCTGCACCGGCTGACGGACCTAGGGAACAGCATCATTATTATTGAGCACAATATGGATGTGATCCGGAATGCAGACTGGATCATCGACCTGGGGCCTGAGGGTGGTGAAGACGGCGGGCGCATCGTGGCGCAGGGCACGCCGGAACAGGTGGCGCGAACCAAGAAATCGTATACCGGGCAGGCGCTCGCCAAGTTGATGGCTGACAGATTGAATGGGAAGAGCGCGTGAGGATTCTCGGTAGGCATCCAACCGCTGATCCTTCGACGCCGCTCAGGACGACAAATCAGAAACGGAATGACTGATCCCGAACAGCAGCCGCCCCCATTGCCGCGCCCCGCAGATTTGACTCCGGCGGAGAACGGGTCGGCATTTACGCCACCGCTAAGCGAGCCCGATATGCTGCCCCCTCCGCCGAGGCGCGAAGTGTTTCCGCCGTGGTCGGGTTGGGACGTAGCAGCGGTGTTGGGGTTCACACTGGCGGCGGTTTTCCTGTTCAGCACGGTTGCGCTGGGCGTCGCGCACGTTCTCACCAGCCAACAGCATTTGTCGTGGAACGATCTGGCTTCGAACCCGGTTGTCATCATCGGATCGCAGGTAGCGGCGTATCCGGTGGTGGTCGTATTCATGATAGTTATGGTGGGAAATAAATCGCGCGAGCCGTTTCGGCGCGCAATACGCTGGAACTGGCCGGGAGCGGCGGCGATGGGCTTCCTGCTGGGAGGCATCGGTTTTGCGTTCGCCGTGGAGTTCGCTTCGCGCTGGCTGCCGATACCCAAGTCACTACCGGTGGACAAGTACTTTAGCGACACTGCCGGCGCATACCTGATGGCGGTCTTCGGCGTGACGCTGGCTCCGCTGCTGGAGGAATTGTTCTTTCGCGGCATGTTGTACCCGGTACTGCGACGGGCGTACGGAATACTTGCGGCGGTGTTACTCACAGCAGTTGCGTTCGCAGCCATTCACGGCGCGCAGTTGGGCAATGCGTGGGCCCCGCTGCTTAGTATTTTCGTAGTGGGAATTGTGTTCACGCTGGTGCGTGAACGCACCGACTCGGTGGCTGCCTCCTTTCTGACGCACTGCGGTTACAACTTCACCCTGTTTTCGATGCTGTGGATCGGCACCGACCATTTCCGCCACCTGGAAAAAGCGCTGAGCTGAAAATGGTATCGTGGAGAAATATGAACAACGCGCGCACAAAGCTGCTGCAAATGCTGGCGGAAAAGTCGTTTCGTCTGGGTAATTTCAAGCTCTCCAGCGGCGGCACGAGCGACTATTACATCGACTGCCGCCTGACCACGCTGGATGCAGCCGGGGCTGTGGCTACGGGCGAGGCAGTGCTGGAAGAGATTCGCGAGCGTGCATGGAGCGTCGGCGCGATCGGCGGACTGACCATGGGTGCCGATCCAATTGTCGTAGCGACCTCGGTGATCAGCGCGCAGCAAGGCTCGCCCATCAACGGCTTCCTGGTGCGGAAGGCGGAAAAGACACACGGGACCGGACAGCGCATCGAGGGCTTCCGCGGGAAGGGCGAACGAGTAGTAATTGTGGATGATGTATGCACCACTGGAGCGTCGACCATTCAAGCGATTGAGGCGGCACGCGAGTTTGGGTTTGAAGTTGCCGGCGTCTTGTGCCTGGTGGAACGTCAGGAAGCCGGCGGACGGGTGAATGTAGAGAAAGCAGCCGCTCCAGCTACCTTTATCGCGTTGTTCACGGCCAATGATGTGCGCACGGAACATGTGAAGACCCTCGAAACGAAATAACCAATGATCAAAACACTGGAATGGACGGATGCAGGAGTGCGCTTCATCGACCAGACGAAGCTGCCGACGGAAGAAACTTACGTCACCTGCAAGAATTACGAAGAAGTAGCGGATGCAATCCGCACCATGATTGTGCGCGGAGCTCCCGCGATTGGAGTCGCTGCTGGGATGGGTGTGGCGCTGGGCACGCTGCAGTCGCGGGCGCAGACGCTGCCGGAACTCGAACGCGACTTCGACACCATCTGCAACGTGCTGGCGGGCACGCGTCCCACGGCGGTGAACCTGTTCTGGGCGATTCGCCGAATGCGTGACAAATTCGAGGGTCTACGGGCATTGCCGGTAGAGATGATCAAAGCCGAAATAGTGGCCGAGGCGCAACGGATGCATGTGGAAGATATCGCCGCCAACGAAGCCATGGGACAGCACGGCGCGGTGCTGCTGCCGAGTGCCGGCGCCGTTTTGACGCATTGCAACGCAGGCGCACTGGCGACCGCGGGATACGGGACCGCTCTCGGTGTGATCCGGGCGGCGGTAGCGTCAGGCAAGAAGCTGAGCGTGTATGCCGACGAAACGCGGCCGTTTCTGCAGGGGTCACGTCTGACAGCGTGGGAGTTGATGAAAGACGGGATTCCCACGACGTTGATTGCCGACAACATGGCTGGTGCAATGATGCGCCAAGGCAAGATCGACGCGGTCATTGTGGGCGCAGACCGTATTGCTGCCAACGGCGATGTGGCCAACAAAATCGGCACCTACACGGTGGCCGTGCTTGCCAAGGAGCACGGAATCCCCTTCTATGTGGCTGCCCCAACTTCGACGGTGGACCTGAACACGGCCGATGGCAACGGGATTCCCATCGAGCAGCGCGCTGCGAGCGAGGTCACGCACCTGGCAGGCAGGCAGATCGCGCCTGACGCGGTAAAGGTAGAGAACCCGGCGTTCGACGTCACACCGAACAAGTATGTGACCGCGATCATCACCGAGCAGGGAGTAGCGCGCGCTCCGTATCAGGCGGCGCTGGCGGAATTGGTCGCGAGCGCCAAGAAAAAATGAGTTCCGCCCGGACCGGATTTGACCGAATCACTGTGGCCGTATGACCAATGGTTGACCAGGCACCGGTGGTTGCTGCTGGTTCGCTGGATTGAGTTGCTGCTGCATGTTCTGCTGTTGCTGCTGAATGCGCTGGAGTTCCTGCAACATCTGCTCAGGCGTGCGGCCGGCAGTAGGCTGAGCATTGTTGGTGTCAGGCGTCAATTGTTCGCCCCCGGGGAAACCCGGTTGACCCGGCGTGAGAGGCGGCTGGTTTTCCACTTCCGGCTCATTCTGCGGGTCTTCCTCAGGTGGCTCGATAGCCTGCTGTTGGGGCGGACGCATATTGAGCTGCGCAGCGTTCGGATTGGCGGAGCTGGTCCGCGCTAGAAGGATAACTTTCTGAACCGCACCGGGATTATTCGCCACCCCCAGTAACACATAATCGAACTTCGAACCGTTCAGCAGACTGGACAGCACATCTTTCGGCTTGCCCGGCCCGAGCGTAGCTACGACGCGCTCGCCGCCCGCTCCCGAAGGAATGTCCACGGAAGCTCCAGTCTGCGTCTGAACCGAGTGAAGAACCTGCGATAGCGTGGCATTTTGCGCGTCGATGGTGAGCTGTCCGTTCTGATAGGTGACCTGCGGCGGAACCGGAGGCTGCTGTTCCAGCGTCGGTGAAGGAGCGGGCGCCTGCGGGACCTCGACTACGGGGGCCGGTTTGCGCGAGTGGGCCTTTGAGGCTCGCGCTGGAGTCGACGTAGTGGCAGCAGGCTTCACCAGCGCGGGTTGCGGGGTCTGGGCACAGGCGTCACGGATCGACACCGTGATGCCGGTTGCTAGCAACAATGCGAATCCGAGAGTGCCGCCGTGGCGTAACATAACGAAGGTGGACGACCCGCGTCTTCCGACTTGCCTATTCTAACCCCCGGCGCAGGCTTGTGTTTCTGGCAAGGGGCTGCGAGGTAGAAATTCATCCCAAGCATGAACGTGCGCGTAATGGTTCTTAATCGGAATACTCCACCTAAATTTATCGCGCTAATCCTGTTATTTCTTGTGGCCGCGACGTGCGCGAGCGTGGCACAGGAGTGTTTCAGCGGCTCGGAGATTGACGCCGCGAAGGCCAAGGCGGTCGAGAGCGCCGCCCAGCAATACTTCAATATGTCCGTCCAGGGCGACGTCGCCGGGCTGAAGGCCAACGCCGTACCGGATGTGGCTGCGAACTTTGGCGGCATCGAGCGGGCCGTAGTGGCAGACAAACAGTTTTTTGCTGAAGGGAAGCCTGCGGAAACACGGACCTTCGTGCTGGACGCGAGGAACTCCAAGACGACCTGGCAGCGGGCCGAATTTTATTGTGGTATTTACAACTCGCCGGATCGGGTAGGATTTGCGATTCCCAACCTGCCGCCGGGACGATACGCAGTGACCATTGCGAAGGTTACAGGCAAGCAACCAATCACGCTGACCATGATCCTGGAGGAAATCGGGCAAGCGTGGAAGCTTGCGGGCTATTATGCGCGGCTCAATTCAATTGGCGGCCACGACGGGGAATGGTTCCTGACCAAGGCCCGCGAGTACAAGGAAAAGGGTCAGTCGCTAAATGCGTGGCTCTACTATCTGACAGCGTGGGACTTGACCGCGCCGGTGGATTTCATGAGTACTCCGCAACTGGACAAGCTCACCGATGAAATTCAAGCCTCGCGCCCCGCCAATGTGCCGAACTCAAGTGCACCGCTGGAGTTGTCGGCTGGGGGAAAGTCATTCAAAGTGGCGGAACTGGCCGCAGTCGCAGTGGGCCCGGACTTCGATCTGCGAGTACAATACGAAACTCCCGATGCGAGCAATCCCACGCTGGCGTCGCAAGATAACTTGGCCATGATGAACGCGCTACTGACCAAATATCCGGAGCTGCGCGATGCATTCACCACCTTGATTGCGCGGGCGAGCGACAGCTCGGGCCACGAATACGGAACGCTGACTCAGATGAAAGATGTGAAGTGAAGACGCTTCGGTCGCGGAATGACGCCGCCGAAAAGTTTGTTACAATCGTAACTACCGCATTTTGTGGGCGCTTAACTCAGCGGTAGAGTGCCATCTTCACACGGTGGAAGTCACAGGTTCGAATCCTGTAGCGCCCACCAATGTTTTCTGGGGTTTAGAGAGAATCCGGCAAACCGGCCAACCAACAATTCAACCAACAATTTCATTGGACTAGCCCCGAAGCGAGGCCCATTTCCCGAAGGAATGCGCCTTGCGCAGCCCGTGTTTCATCCCCATCGCCTTGCGTGTAGAGGTTGTGCTTCGCCAAAAGTCTGCGCATTCGCAGAATCAATGACTTGGAGGCGGTCCGCCCGGCGCGCTTTTCGCTATGATTGCCTGATATTCGTATGCCTTCGACATCTACTCGGATGGGTTCTCTCAGTCTTTCGCTCCCGAGAAGAACTCCTCCTGGCCAACCTCGCCTTTCGGCAACAGCTGCTGGCTCTGTGGTCTGCGAAGTCGAGAACCTGGTCTAGGATTAGGTGGCTGGTTCTTTCGGTGGATAGAGCAACGGCTCTATTTTCAATTCGTTCGGGTTTCAACCGCGAGGGGAGCGACCGAGACTGTAGTCAAATTTGTAACTGGAACTTCCACAAGGATCAACGGCGCTCAACAACCGATGAATTGCAACTAGCTGATTCAAAGGAGCTTAATCTGTATACTAAAAAGATAACGCACATAATCCCGAACCAGATGCCAATGCTTGCTGAAACCTGTTGAAATTTGGTGAATGTAAGTGATTGACATTGAAGTCGTAGCAGGGCGCTGGTTGAAAGCGATTGAATCTTGCGGTTCTTTGAGGCTCTGACAGTTACAAAATTGCCTACAGCGCGTTGACTCATCGGTAAATAGCATTGAATAATCTGCCGTTGCTAAACCCATAGTTGCCTCCTCTGCGGAGTGTCGAAAGCCGGCGTGTCTCAATTTAGGGGGTCAGTCCACGCCGATCTTCACACTGCGTCAAAATGCATTTGAACGGCCGCTGAATTTCGTCACGAGATGACAGAAATCACCCAAGGAATCAGAACGACTCATCAATGGAACTCTGCTCTAAAACGCGAGATCCACGCTTCCTGTGTTGACCGATTTTAGTCGACAGCACGGTCTTACCGAAGAGCCTTCATCGCGGGCTCGATCCATGAGAACAAGAAGTTTCCGATCGAAGGGAATTCCGTTGCGACTAGGCTAAGCAACGGAAGCCCCGTGACCCCGAGCATGCGGAACCAGAAGTCTGCGCCCAACTCCTCCGGCGGAGTATCCGTTATTCGGCTCAAAGTGCGATCGCGGTGCATCTGCGCGTACACATAGCCGAAGCAAATCGTCAGGCCTACGAATATCGTGAACATAAAGGTCCGAAGGATCGCACGCGGCTCGAACGGATAGGAGCTGATGGCAAGGACGTCGAGCACGAAGATGCCGACGGCCGCCATGGCAAGTGTACGGATACGCAACAGAATCGTGATGATGTAGTTGATGTATACCAGGCTCACGTAGTACTCGGACCACTCTTCCAACGATTCCAGAGGCTTGGCACGCAGTTTCTTTATTTCCTCGGCGTCAAGCTCGCACTTATGGTTCGGACGTTCCTGGTACCGGTTGAACAGGTAGCCCAGCAGCAATGCGGCAGCGTCAGCCAGTTGCGCCTGCATTTTCTGGAAACCGTCTAGCAAGTCGTCTTCTGTCTTTGCGGTCGACGTCGGTGCACTCTTCCGTTTCTTCCGGCGTTCGGCCAACAGGTCAAGATAGAGGTCCCAGACTTGCTCGATCTCCTTGGCGGGGAACAAGGGATGCGCGCGCAGGCACGCCGGCGCCTTTTCCTGTACTACCTTGAGCGCTTCCATCTCCGGCAAGATGAGGCGATGGGCGGAGTCGATCAGTCCGGTGCCGATCTTCCAGATCGAGGTCCAGGTAAAGCCGTCTTTCCGGGAGATCATCATGCTGAACGGCTGACTTTCGATGCTGTGCAGCAGGCGTTTGGCATCGGTCCATACGATCATGCCCCGCGTGATCGATTCCAGCAGCAGGACAAACGAGATCACCAGCAAGCTGATCATTAGATAGTCGTAACCGTAGTGCTCGATACCGCGCAGTGGCCGGGAGGGAAAAATTAGCAGCAGGGCAACGAACATCACTCCGCCGATGGGAATCCAGATACGGCGATCGACAGATGCCGGCCCCATGACATACTCCAGCCGCTCTTGTTCTTCTGCGCCGATGGGCGCCAGCATCGGCGGCAAGATCGGCTTCTCTTGCGGGCCGACAGTCTCGCTTCGCGGCAACAGCGGCCGTCGCAAATCGGTGAGAACGCTGCCCGCTATGTTGTACCAGGCCCACCACGCCAGAGACAGTACTACCAGAACCAGCGGCAGCAACGGGCTGATGCCTGACCCTATGTTGACGTACTTGATGAAAAAGACCCGAAACCCTTCAAACTGGCTAATCCAGCATGCTGCGAGCAAAGTGCCCAAGAACACGATGTGAGCTGGCCACATTGGCCGCCGGTAGCGTCGAACTAGGATGCAGACGAACCACGCGTATGCCATTACACCCGCCGCTCCGATCACAAGTATGAGTGGGCTGACCCGAAATTCCTTGGCTCCTACCGGCCACAATGCGAGCGCCACGATTCCAGTCCAGCAAGCACACAGGAACGTGATCAGATAGGTTCGCCGAACGCCATGAGAACCTGCGGCGTTCAGGCCTGCAGGCGCCAGCAACAGCTCGGGCTCAATCGAGCCCAGCAGGGATGCTCGCTCCAAGCACGACAGAATCAGGGCGAAACACACGAGTGCCGCCGCCACCAATGCTTTCCAGGCAACGGGCGCCGCGAATTCGAACGGTTGCCGCTGCGCAACTGTCCCGTCCTGCAACGGCAACCGGCTCTGGTCGCCCGGCTCCAGTTCCGCCACTGGCCAGTATCCGTCGCGGCCCAGCGTGTCGATGTGAAGGTCCGGCCGGCAGCATTTCGTGCCCTCAGCGATCTGCCTGTCTCCCTCCAACACTGATCGTCCATAGTCTTCAAGATGGAGTGTGGCGGGCAACTTAGCCTTTTCTGGCGGATCGAGTATCCGTCGGGCGCACCATGGGTCCTTTGGATTTTCCAGGCAGGCCGTGAGGGCCATCGTTGCGTTGTAAGTTGCCTTCTCACCGTCATCAGCAAATGTGATTGCTTCGTCTTGCCCTTGCTGACTCGGGCTCAGAGACCGTGAATACGTCCTCATCTTCGCCCGTGCGCATCGAATAAGGATTGATCGTAAGGATCCCCCGCATGTCTGGCTCCTCGGACTCGTGTCGTAATAGCATGTCTGGTGACAGAATCACCAGTCGCCCATACGCATAGTTCTTGCGCAAGTACCGCACTAGAAAAAGGATGTCGAGCGAGTCGCTCGCCATCAGCACAACGAGTTGGCTCTGCCGTTGATGTAATTCGTCGACGACGCCCATTAAAACTGCGTCCTGCGAAACCGGTGACTGCAAAGAATAATCGGGAATGGTATCGGCGGTGGCTCGTGATTCTTCCAGGTTCGGGCGTAGGTTGGCGCGAGCCTGCCTGACGTCGTCGCTCGTCGTACTGCGGCCAAACTGCTGCTCGTAGGCGGTACGGATGTGGTAAATGCCGCGAGGAAAGTGCAGTGTGAGTGGAATCATCTCCGCCGGGTTAGGTCGCCCACAGTCGGGACTCAGGCGTACATCCACCGGTCGGCTGGGTTGTCGTCCGAACGCTGTTTCGGTCTCGCTCACGAGGGCGATTTCTTCAGGTTTGAGTTTCCATTGCGAGCACGCGTACTCGTAGAGGTGGTTGAGTAGGGATTGATCGTTTTCCTCAAAACTCGCAAAGTTTACGCGGCCAGGCATATTCTGCGCCAGCTCGTTCTCGATCGCCTCGATCGACCCTTTCCCTCCACTTGGCCGCTGGCAATGGTGATCTGTCTGAAATTTTCGGCTCTGGCGATCAGTAAGTCCTTGAGCGACGCCAGGGAGCCGGAAAAACTGGGGCCCATGATGAGGAGATTCTGGGAATGGTCAGCTCCGCTGAGTTTTTCGCAAAGTGCGAGCGCCACCTTGAACTGGGCGCGATCGACGCCCGAAGTTGGCATGTCGTCCAACGACGAAGACCACCAATACCTGAACCGGTGTAGGAATGGAGACTTCCGGGGTTCCCGCGTTGATCTCAACGTGACTGGCCATGGATGGATTCGGCCTTCTGGTGTCGGCGAAAGATCAGTACACCGGGGATCATCTCGGCATGACGGCGGTACTCTTCTTCGCCAGCCCGCAGAAGATAGTTGTCGGACTCGGGGTGTTCGTGGTTGTCCCAGGGCAGGAGCGCACGGTCAAAATCGAAGTCGTTGTCTTGCAGCGCTTGCTCCAGCGCATCGACGCTGCGGTCGAACGTCAGCGACATATGCGTGCGTACCGGGTTTGGCGCCAGGGCGATCATGAAGCCGACCTTGCCCTGTGGCTTGGGAAGCGCGTTGACCAGGTCATTCAGTCCACCTGGTCATCTGGTGGCAAAGTGGTAGACGTAGCCTCGGTGATTGTGGCGGTGAGTAATTCGCCCTGATCATCAAACCCACCCTCGTAGGTATGGGCCACTTCGCTATGCGAACTCAAAATTGGTTTCTTGCCTTTTGGTTGTGCCGGCGCCGCTAGTGTCTGCTGCGGGGCGGCCTTCGCGGCGGGAGGCGGTACAGATTCGCTGGAATGCATTCCGCCGCTGCCGGCCCACACGGCCACGAGTAACGCCAACGCGAGTGCACCTCCGCCCGACCGGTTCATCGCTACCTCGCGACCCTCGCATTAGCCCGGTGGCCAGGGGTGTGGCAGCGGGGCTTACTGGAAAGAACGCAGCCTGGTTGGGTTTCCCTTCGGTAGGGTAGGAGTCAATCAGTCGATACGGTCCGGTTGTTCGCGAATTTCGGACGGGTAAGTGGACGCTTTAAATGGTGCGAGGGCTTTCGATCGTCACGTCGATGTGATCTCGGGGCTTTCCACTACCCTATTTGGAACAACAAGTCACGTAATTGGCGTAGGCGGGAAGCCTCACCGCCTGCCCAAAAGAGAAGTTGCTTCCGAAGACATCACTGCAAACGGCACCACTGTTTGAATGCCTCAGCCATTCGCCACGAATCCGGGCGATTTGCAGTTCGCAGCAGTATAAAACACCCACTCGAGTGGTTCAGGAATATTATGTCTTCGTATTTCAGTCGCGACTGTGTCTTTCTCTATGTCGTCGTCAGAAATTTGGTTCGGAAAGTTGGGTGCTTTCAACTGCGAATACCCTGAAACCACTAGCTCTGAGTTCATCCCCTTGAAATGAGTCGAAGTCCGGCCCACGACATGTGCGCGTGCGAGTCCGGAGTCATCGTAGGTCCAGGAGTCGGGTTGTATGCGCGAATCGCAACCTTGTAGTACTGATTATTGACAAGGGTTGCATTGTAGCCTTGGATACCTTGAATAGAGGGTGCGTCTCCGGGTGGATAGCTCAAAACCAGAGCTCCTGCGAA
>CAVQYW010000001.1:0-1167228 GCA_963718395.1 uncultured Acidobacteriaceae bacterium | reverse complement strand
AACATCACGCCAGATCCAGTTCTCGCTCAAGGTGCTTTTCTAATTCTTTTATTTAGGGAGCAACTCCGCGAACAGTAGTCGCAGCACTTGGTCGAACCAACCTCATCGGTGACGATCACGCAGTTTGGCCCCCTTTGAAGCCCTTGAACGCCGAGGCTTTCATCAGTTGCACCCATTCCCCATATTCGAATTCGTGATATTGTGCCCAATGTGACAAAACTCCGCACGTTCCGGAGCTAACTAACACTACGAGGAGAAAGATATGGGGATCGGAGAACAGAGAGGTACTGGGGAACAGTCGGGCAACCCGTTTGCCAAAGTGAAGAAGGGGTCTGGGGAACAGGCGGCGAAACCGAAGGCTAAGAAAGCCGCCAAGAAGAAAAAGAGATAGAGAACTCATCCGAGTGGTTTTGCGGCCCGAACCGCGCTGCAATCCAGTTTGACGGGTCGGAGCGACGCTTCGCGGAACGACTTGTACACGATCGCAGATAGCCGTATGGAACCGGATTCGACGTAAGGGCGACGGGACTCCGTCGCCTTTTCAAATTTCGCCTTAGTCGGTGACGCGACTCACAGATGCGCCAACCGACTCTTCGATACACTACAGACCTATGCTGAGCGAAAAACAATTTCGTGACCGTGCGGTCCGCGAACTCCGTGAGATCGGCAAGCAGGTCCAGAGCCTCGCGATCGACCGTGACTTGTACCGCAAACTCGAGATTGAGGTGCTGCCCTCCAATGCACGCTTATCGAGTAACGGCGCCGTGTTCCTCACCATGCTTCGGGGCGCCTACACCGACGCGACAACCATGCGTTTGCGGCGCCTTTTCGCTCCCGATGCCAACCTTTCAACGCGGCGCTTGCTGACGCAGATCTCCGAATATCCAGCACTGCTCCACGACAAGCTCACCGCGAAGGAACTCTCGTCCGACATCGCCGAATTCGATCAAATCGGGACCAATCTCAAAGAGCGCATTGACCCGCATTTTTCCAACCACGAACGCACGCCGGCAGCGGTGGCGACCACGATCCGCGAATTGGACCGAGCGACCGATTTCCTGATCGATTGCGTCAAGCGGTATTACTGGATCGTGTCTGACTCTTATGTTGACGTCGACGTCTCGTACGCGGAAGATCCTTTGGCCATATTCCGCTTCGCCTGGATCGAGACGTCGTAACAAGGCGCGCAGAAGGACCGTAGGACTTCCCTTCCAATCCCCCGCGCTGGTGACGCGTCAGTTCCCTACCAGACTCTACACACTTTGTCGGCGGGCTTAACCATGGGCTGTCCCGCTTTGCAGCCAAACGCTGTACCAAATTCCGGCATATTTACAACCACGCCGTTAATCCGGTATTTTCCCGGCGAATGTGGATTGGTCAAAGCGCTCACGCGCAGATTTTCCGGCCTTTGATTCTCACAAGCCCACTGGGCGAACCCAACGAAATATCGTTGATCGGGTGTCAGGCCGTCACGGTTCTCCAGGGTCTGGCCTTTGGTGGCATCTTTCCACGCTACATACGCCAGGATCGTGCCGCCTAAATCAGCCACGTCCTCGCCTTCGGTCAGTTTCGAATTGATGTGTATGTCGTCGACCACGATGTACTGCGAGTACTGGTCGACCACGCAGTTAGCATGTTTTACGAACTGGTCGGCATCCTGCTGGGTCCACCAGTCTTTCAGATTGCCCTTGGCGTCGAACTGCCTGCCTTCGTCGTCGAAGGCGTGCGTCAGTTCGTGTCCAATGGTCGAACCGGTGTTGCCATAATTGGGGGCCGCATCCATTTTTGCGTCATACAGCGGCGGCTGCAGAACTCCAGCCGGGAAATTGATATCGTTCATCTGCGGATTGTAGTAAGCGTTCACCGTGGGCGGAGTCATGTCCCATTCGGTCCGGTCCACCGGCTGGCCAACTTTCGCCAGCTGCCGTTTCTCTTCGAACTGGGTGGCGCGAACGTCATTTCCATAGAAGTCGTCTGCAACAATATTCACCGAGCTGTAATCGCGCCACTTATCGGGATATCCCACCTTGTTGCGCACTGCCTTCAGCTTCACCAATGCCTGCTGTTTGGTCGTCGGACTCATCCAATCCAGCTGCTGGATACGTACTGCCATCGCGTCTTCAATCTGCTGCGTCATCTCAACGGTGGAAGCTTTCAAATCCGGTCCAAAGGTCTTGCGCACGTAGGCTTGTCCCAGCGCCTCACCCAGGTCGTTATCCGTATATTGCACGCACCGCTTCCAGCGCGGCTGGAGCTCTGTCGCTCCCCGCAAATACTTCCGGTAGAAATCAAAATTCGCATTGACGAAGGCAGAGGACAAGAACGGCGCCCGCGAATGTGCCACATGCCAGCGTATGTAGGTCTGCCAGTCTTCGAGCGACGCTGACTTCATCTGCGAGCTGACGTCTCGGAAGAAATCCGGCCACGAGACGTTCAAAATCTCGAACTTCGGCACCCCGGAAGCGCTGAAGAACGTATTCCAGTCGAAATCCGGAGCCACCTTATACAGGTCGGGAACCGTCATCTTGTGCTTTTGCTTGTAGGGATCGCGCCGCTCCACCCGCGTCAGCGACGCTTTCGCCAGGCTGGTTTCCATCCGCATGACAGTGGCGGCGTTCTTCTTGGCTACGTCGGGTGAGTCGCCCATCAACTCAAACATCTTCTGTACATGTTGCAGGTATCGTTCGCGCGTTTCCTTCGACTTGGCATCGTCTTTGAGGTAATAGTCGCGATCAGGAAGCCCCAATCCGCCTTGCTCGATCCCGACGATCATTTTGTCGGAATCGTCAGGGTCTTGCGTCGGACCAAAATCGAAAAGCACACCGACACCCTGCATCTGTAACTTTGCGATCAGCGGCGCGACCTGCTTCACATTCCTTAATTCCTGAATGGCTGCGAGATCGGGCTGCATGGGCTTCGCTCCCAGCTTTTCGACCAGGTTTTCGTTCATGCAAGACGCATAGAAATCGCCGATCTTCTGCGTTACCGCATCGCGGTCCTTGGCAGTGGTCGCCTGCTCCAGGATCCCTCGCAGGTACAACAAATTGTCCTGATAGAGCTTCCCATACACGCTCCAAGACGTCTGGTCCGGTGGAATCGGGTTCTTCTTCTCCCAGCCGCCACACGAATAACTATAAAAATCTACGCAAGGATCAACTGATCGATCCATGGCCGTGACGTCCAGGCTCGGTGTGTAAGGCAGTTCCGGACCTGCGGCTGAGCTTGTCGACGCCGCTTGAGTGTCGAGCGTGGTGCGAGTCGAATTGGGTGTTTGTGCCACACACGCGGCACCCAGGAGTGCCAGCACAAGAAAGATTCGGATTGATGGCATCGAAGAGCCTCCGGGAGAACCGATGAGAATAGCAGAGCCGTTTCGAGCGACGCATCCGCAATGTGACGAAGGCGGTTTTTGCGTGTGTTTGCAGCCTTTTGACGGTCAGTTCTACTTCACAATTCTTAACTGCCCCCGGCAGGGCTGGAACATCTTATGAAACGAAACACCTATAGCGACACAGGGTTTAAAGTAGTGGCGCTGCTGAGTGATCTGCACGGCGGCGCCCATTCCCGACAGTGGTCGGGCAGGCTGGGAATCGAGGAAGCAAGATGATGAAATCAAAGCGGCAGTTGGGATGGGCCCTGGTGGTGCTGATGTTGATGGCGCTTGGCACGGGGAATCTGCTCGCTCAGTCCGGGGAGAACTCCGGCATTCCGACCAATATCGGCTATCCAAGCAATCCCCCGGGTCCGAATAATCCGGGCGCCCCGCCTAACGCCGGCAGTCCGACCTATGATCCTCCAGCCCGGGTGGCGCGCATTCAGTACATCTCGGGCGAAGTTTCACTTCAACCCGGTGGCGTAAATGACTGGGTGGCAGCGGACCTGAATCGTCCGCTGACGACTTCCGACCGCGTCTGGACCGACAAAAACTCGAAAGTCGAGCTGAACGTCGGCAATGCCTTCCTCCGTATGGATTCCGAGAGCAGTCTGACGTTCACCAATGTCGGCGACAACACTATCCAGGCAGAATTGGATCAAGGCGTTGTCGAACTCACTGTTCTCCACCTTGAGCCCGGCGAAATCTTCGAAGTCGATACTCCCAACCTTGCGTTCACTGTCATGAAGGCCGGTGTGTATCGCATCGATGTGCGTCCCAACGACGACCAGACTTGGGTCACGGTCCGCAAGGGCAACGGTCAAGCCACTGGAAACGGCCCTGCGGTGAAAGTGAGCAGCGGCGACCAGGTACGTTTCACCGCGCAGAATTCTCTGCAGCACGAGGCATACGCCGCTCCGGCACCCGATGGCTTCGAAGATTGGGCCCAGGTCCGCGACAAGCGGCTCGATGGCGCCGAATCGGCGCGCTACGTTGCTCCGGGAACCATCGGCTATCAGGACCTCGATTATTACGGCCGCTGGCAAGTGGTTCCGACCTACGGCGCTGTTTGGGTTCCCACCAGCGTGCCCGCCGGATGGGCTCCTTATCGCTACGGCCACTGGGTATGGGTCGCCCCGTGGGGCTGGACTTGGGTCGACAACGCGCCTTGGGGCTTCGCCCCGTTCCACTATGGCCGCTGGGTATCTTTCGGCGGATACTGGGGCTGGGCCCCCGGACCGGCTTACGTAGGCTGGCGTCCTTACTATGCTCCTGCCTTGGTCGGCTGGGTTGGCGGCGCCGGATGGGGCTTCGGCATTTCATTCGGAGTCGGATTCGGTGTTGGCGGAGGCTGCGGCTGGTTCCCCTTGGGATGGGGTGAAGCATATTACCCCTGGTACCACGGCTATCGCGGAGGCTACGTCAGTCAGGCGTACATCCGCAACGTTAACATCACCAACACGCACATCACGAACATTACAAACGTCACTAACAACTACTACAACAACTCAGTCAACAATGCGCACTATGCCAACCGATCGGTTGCGGGTGCAGTGACGGCAGCTCCCAAGTCCGCTCTGGCAAACGGTCAGAACATCGCCAAGGTCGGCATGGCCGTTCCCCAGTCTGATCTGGCCAAGGGACAAGTAATGCGCAGTATCGACGTCACCCCCACGAAAGCAGCAATGTTGGGCGGACACACGGCGACCGGGTCGGCTGTACCCCCGCGGTCAGCGATTGATCGCCAGGTCGTAACCCAGGCCACTCCTCCGTCGCGGACAGCGTCACAAAACATACAAGCACACAATGTTCCGCAATCGCCTGCTTCGTTAGGAGTCCACAATCCCGCCGGCGATAGCGCAACTGCTTCACACAATGTCCCGCGTCCACCGGAGCGCAACAGTTCGGTTGCGACTCCGTCGGCTTCCACGTACAACTCGCAGACCGGCTCGCACGCGGTTCCGAAGCCACCCTACGCAGGCAGCCCGGCCCCCAGAACTAACACCGCTGCGGAACAGCACAATACCGCTGCCGTTCCCTCGGGACAACACAGCGCTCCAGTCCAGCAACAGCCTTCGCACACCTCGCAGCCGCCTGCGTCGTCCAACCACAGCACGCCGTCGGGCAACACAAAGGAGAACAAGGACAACAAGCAGAAGGATGCGCCCAAAACTGGTTCGGGAATGGCATCGGCCAACGTCCCACGGCCGCCCTCCGGTTATAGCTACCATGCATCACCGGCCTATAGCGCTTCGACCTACGCTGGACATAACGGCTCTTACGGCGGGAGCACCAGCAGTTACGGCGCCTCGTCTTCGCCTTATGCGTCAAACCGCGGCTCGTACGCGACACCGGCTTACCGTGCACCCGGCAGCTACAGCGCAGCTCCCACGTACACTGCACGTGCTAATGCGCCCGCCGCTCAGCACTACTCTGCACCCTCCGCCTCGCACTATTCGACAGGAAGCGGTGGCGGACATTCTTCGAGCAGCGGCGGCAGCGGAAGATCTTCCTCTTCGGGAGGGCATTCGCGGTAACGGATTTCACACTGATTGAGTGCAATGGGCGGCCTTCTGGGCCGCCCGCTTTATTGCAGCGGCCCGAGAGCGCCAGGACTTGTCGAGCCACAGAATCGAACTCATCAGCTTATAATCGAAGAGTGTCCAACCCCGTTGTCAGAAAGGTCGCCGAAGCCAACTTCCCCACCCGCTGGGGTCAGTTCCGCATCTACGGCTTCGAGGGCGAATTCGACTCCCTACCCGACGGCCTGAGCGCGGCTCAAGCTGACCAACTGGCGCGAGAAGGCAAAGTCGACCGCAGGAAGGAAGAAGCGGTCGCTCTAGTTATGGGCGACATACAATCCTCTCCCGCGTTGGTCCGCATCCACTCGCAGTGCCTGACCGGCGACGTGTTTGCCTCTATGCGTTGCGATTGCCGCCAACAGCTCGAACTGGCTCTTTCTATGATTGCCGATGCCGGTGCTGGAGTGCTGATCTACGAGCAGCAGGAAGGCCGAGGAATCGGCTTGATGGCAAAAATCCAAGCCTACGAGTTACAGGACAGGGGACTCGACACCATCGAGGCCAACGAAAAACTTGGGTTCGACGCCGATTATCGGCAATACACACTTCCTGCCGAGATGCTCAAGCAATTGGGAGTTCGTGCGGTGCGCCTCATCTCGAACAATCCCGAGAAGGTCGCCGCCCTGGAAAACGCCGGCATCGAGGTCGTCGAGCGCGTATCCGCTGAGGTCGAGCCCTACGAGCACGCAGAAAAGTATTTGCAGACCAAGAAGGACCGCATGGGCCATCTGTTCAGCAGCTTGTAGACGCTTCGCTTCCCCGCCAAGCGTTCACTAGCGCAGCGCCTTCCTTAAAGCTTCCCGATTTTTCACTGGCAACTGCTCGATCGCAACCATGGCGACCGCCCGGTACGCTTCGCGCGCCGTCGGAATCTTCTGTAGTGCATCCAGATGTCTGCGCACTGTCGCTACGTCACCCCGAATCAACGCACCGCTGAACGCCGCCTCAGCTCCATGCTCCAGGTAGTTATTGAGTGTCTGGCGAAGCAGCGGACCCGCCATCTTTCTGACCTGCGGCTTTGCAATGCCCGCTTCCTTGCCCACCCGTTCCAAGGCAGTCATGAGCCCAATCAACAGCGGCGACGCAAAGGTGTCGAAGGCGTGATAGAGAACTTTGTTCTTTTTGCTGATCGTGTACGCCGTACCGCCAAGATCAGCCACAGTCTTTTTTGCCACGCGGAGTGCCGCAGCATCTCCCTCCACTCCGAACGGTACACCTGCAAAGCTCGGCACCACCTTGTGAACAAACGTCATTCCCGGATGCACGGATGCTGCGTGCGCTCCTTTCTCGCGCAAGGGCAACAGCACGTCACTGGTTAACGCCCCGCTGGAATGAAAAACCGCTATATTCCTCCAACTCTGGCCTTCTGCCAACTGCGAAGCGACAGCAGCAATCGCATCATCGGGAACCGTAATCCACACGAGGTCGGCTGGAAGTATCCCCTCTCCCAGTCGAATCACTTGGGCGTTCACTATCCGAGCCAGCTTCGTCGTGGCCTGCCGCACGCGCCCTCTCGGCCGCACCACGAAGCACTCGACGCTCCACCCTGCCCGTCGAAGATTGAGAGCGAGCGCGGTGCCCAGACGACCCGGACCGACGATTGACACGCTCAACTGATCCGCTCTCGCAAGGGCCATGGCGGCAGCATAGCAGAGCGGCCGTGCTCACTCGACGGCCCCTCGCTGAGCTGTTCTATATTGAAGGACTATGCCAACTCCAAATCAAGTGACGCGCAGTACAGGGCTCAAAACCGCACGCGACAAGAAGCCCAAATCGCTTCCACTCAAAAGGCTGTCGTCCAAAACCGTATTTCGCGGACGCGTTTTCGAAGTCACTCGCGACCGGGTACGTGAACCCAATGGCGTCACCGCAGTCCGCGAAGTAATCCGCCACTCGGGCTCGGTTGTGGTTCTCGCGGTGAACGATTCCTCCGAAGGACCCCTAGTTCTGATGGAGACGCAATATCGCTATGCCGCGCAGGCTGATATGTTCGAACTTCCCGCCGGCCGAATCGATCCTGGCGAGAATGCGCTGTCCGCCGGCAAACGCGAACTGCTGGAGGAAACCGGATATACCGCTCGCCGCTGGAAGCGAGCTCTCTTTTTTTACCCGAGCCCAGGATTTCTAGAAGAAACGATGACCGTTTTTCTCGCGCGGGGCCTCGAACCGGGAATCGCCCAACCGGAATCCGACGAACGCATCGCGCACCGTTTGGTACCGCTATCTGAGGTCGTACGGCAGATTATGTCCGGCCGAATTCGCGACGGAAAGACCATCGCCAGCGTTCTCTGGTTTGTTCAGTCACGAAGATCATGACAATCTCCAGTCCTCGCTTTTGCAAGATTGTCTCTTCGGCTGCATACCGCACTACGCAAAACCATTAATTCCGCATTAAGTGACACTACTATCAGCCTTTCTCACGCCCAAACGGCCCTTGTATACTCTATTGACAACACCACGAAATTCCTAAACAATCGTTTCACGCCGTTGAACAGGCGAGGCCTCGATTCGCCAGCGCCGAAGAGATTTCCAACTGGAAACTGGCTGACTCGTTCCAACCTGCTTGACGCTAATCAGCGACTGCGCCCGCACATGTGCCTGTGGGTTGGGCCGCCCCTCGGGAGGATTGGAACGTGAAATTGAAAGGAACCGTAAAGTGGTTCAATAACGCCAAAGGCTTTGGATTTATCGGGCGCGATGACGGACCTGATGTCTTCGTCCACTACAGTGCTCTGATTGCGGACGGCTACAAAAGCTTGCAAGAGGGCGATGCAGTCGAGTTCGAGATTGTTGACGGACAGAAAGGTCCCCAGGCCGCAAACGTTACGAAAGTTCAGTAGCCACTCCGTTTTAAAAAATGCCCAGCCCGAAAGGCTGGGTTCTCTTTTTCGATCGTCCCGCCTTCAAATAGCAACACGCTTGCAACCCTGATCGCTTCGTTATCTCGCGATACAATTCTTCCCGGACGCACCTAGTGGACAACAAGACGATTGCGAATGTTTTTTATGAGACCGCCGACCTCATGGAGGTCAACGGCGACGATCCCTTCCGCATTCGCTCCTACCGGCGCGCCGCCGAGGCTATCGAAAGCTTCCCGGGACAGATCGCTTCCCTTGCCGACGACGCAAAAAAGCTCCTCGAAATTCCCGGCATCGGCAAAGGCATGGCCGCCAATATCCAGCAACTGACTCAAACTGGCAAGCTCCAGCTCAACCAGGAGCTTCTGCAGAAATACCGGCCGTCCATGCTCGAGCTGATGAAGATTCAGGGCCTCGGACCAAAAACGATTGCCCTGATTTGGAGCGCATTTCAGGTCAGCGACCTGAGCGGAGTTGAGAAGCTGGCCAAGGAAGGAAAGCTGCAAACGCTTCCTCGCATGAGCGAAAAGAGCGAACTGAAGATCCTCAAAGCCATCGAGGATTATCGCCGCATCTCAGGCCGCTTTCTCATCGACGAAGCCGACCGCACTGCCGAACGCCTCAGCGAACACCTGAAGCACATAAAGGGCATTGACGCGATTACTCCCGCCGGCTCTTTGCGGCGCGGCCGCGAGACCGTCGGCGATCTCGACGTCCTCATTACCGGTCCCTGTTGCACAGCCGACACCACCCGCCTGGGGTTGATTGAAGAGATCGTTCGCTTCCCCGGTATCGACCAACTCCTCGCCAAGGGAGACAACAAGGTCAGCTTCAAACTTCGTAACGGATTGCAGGTCGATGTTCGGACCTTGTCCCCTGACTCCTACGGCGCCGGCCTTCAGTACTTCACCGGGTCGAAGAGTCACTCCGTGGCGCTCCGTCAGCGCGCGCTCAAAATGGGACTCACCCTTAACGAGTACGGCTTGTGCCAAGTGAGCGACAACAAGTGTGTGGCCAGTAAGACCGAAGAAGACATTTACCACGCGCTCAAACTTGACTGGATACCCCCTGAACTCCGCGAAAATACCGGCGAAATCGAGGCTGCCGAAAAACACGAACTTCCCCACCTCATCACACTAAAGGACATCCAGGGCGAAGTGCACATGCACACCGTAGAGACCGACGGCCGCTGCACCATCGAAGAGATGGCCGAAGCGGCCACGCAGCGCGGCTACAAATACATCGCCATCACGGACCACTCCAAGAACCTTGCCATGGCGAACGGGCTCGACGACAAACGTGCGCTGCAGCACATTGCGCGAATCAACGCCGCCAACGAGCAGATCGAAGGCATCACCGTCATGTCCGGCATCGAGGTCGACATCCTGGCTGACGGCTCGCTCGACCTGTCCGACTCCGTCCTCGAACAGATGGATGTGGTGGTTGCCAGTGTTCATTCCGCGTTTAATCAGGAAAAAGACCAAATGACCGATCGCCTCCTCCGTGCGATCGGCAACAAGAATGTAGCCATTCTCGGCCATCCCACAGGACGCCTGCAGTTACGCCGCGAAGCCTATCCGTTTGACTTCGAGGCTGTGTTGAAGACGGCCCGCGAGAACCAGGTCGCCATGGAATTGAACGCCTACCCTGATCGGCTCGATTTAAATGATGTGCACCTTCGCCTGGCGCGCGACCGTGGCGTCAAGATCGTGATCAATACCGACGCCCATCACACCTCGCACTTCGAGAAGATTAAGTACGGAATTCTGCAAGCACGCCGCGCGTGGCTGACGCCGAAAGACGTCCTCAACACGCTTCCCGAAAAAGAATTTCGTCACGCCATCAAACATCACTGGCCCTCAAATTAGGTGAAAGCCATGGCTCTGGAGCGTAAGCTGGAATTGCAGCTTTAACCAGGAGGCGCCTTATGCCCGACACAAACTTCCCTAAACCTGGCGCCGGTTTTGACGCCGGGCACGTTCCCATTACCGAGGAATTCGACAGCGCGAAGCGGACCCTTCCTCCTGTCGCTCCTCTCGTCGCAGCACTTGTCGTGGTCGTGGTGTTCATCATTGGAGTCGCGTACATCTTTCGCTCCAAGCCGGTAGCGCAGGGACAGATCGATCGCGCTTTCGCGATGCAGCAGGAAGGCAATTCCTACTCCATGGTTCTGATGCAGGTGACGCTGCATAACATCGGCGAGAAACCGCTCTTCATCAAGGAAATCAAGGCTACGATCGTGACCGATCAAGGCGAGTCCAACGACGACGCAGCCTCGGCCGTAGACTACGGGCGCTATCTAGAGGCGTTCCCCGACTTGAAGATGTATGCAACGGATCCACTGAAAGTCGAGACCAAAGTGTTGCCCGGCGGAGAAGTCAAAGGCAGCGTTATGGTGGCTTTCCCCATCACCAAAGATCAGTTCTATGCCCGCAAAGACCTGAGCGTGACCATATATCCTTACGATCAGAAGTCGATCGTGCTGCACGAAAAGATCAACGCGCCCGCGAAATAGCGGCGCACGCTGGACCGACCGCACAGGGGTAGAGCGGCGCTTCAGCGCCGCGTTATCGTGCCGCTCTTCAGGGTTTGAGCCTGGTTTCAACCCGGCGGCGCCTCGATCTGCCCTGCAAAATTACATCAACTCTGAAATTGGTCCTGAATAAATGTGCATACAATAAAAGCCAGAGCACGCGCTCTGGCTTTCGTTCGGAAATCGTACAACGTCGCGTTACGGAGTCACCGGCTTGGGAGCGTTCTTCGGCGTGCTCAAGTAACCCGTGATGCTGTCTTTGCCAGCCGAGAAGGCCACAATCTCATACAACAGGTGGTCGCGCCCGGTGTAGAACTGCAGCGGCTCGCCCACGTTGCGGTCCTTCTTCTCGATCGTCTTATCGTCCGCAATTACATTCAGCGTAAACCGGCTCTTCTTCGCATCGACTTTCTTGAGTTGCAGGCTGACAGTCGAGATCGGTGTCTTCGCGTTCTTCTTCAGCGTGAACTCGTAGTAGTTGCGGTCACCTTTGTGTTTCAGGACGTCCAGTTCTGACGAGGTGTGGGCGATCAATCCGCTCTGCACGCCCAAATCGCCAATCGTGTGCTCCAGCTTCGTGTTTGTCGCCTGTAGGTCCGCCTGGGTTTTGGCGATGTCGGTCTTAGTCGCACCGACTTCCGTTTTCACCCCGCTGACCTCGCCGCTGACGGCGGCGATCTGCTGTCCCTGCTGGTTCTGCGCAGCTTTCAGCTGGGCGGAGGCGCTCTTCTGTTCCTGTTCCAGTTCGGCAGCGCGCTTGGCGATTTCCTGCTTGGTCGAACCCACTTCGGTAGTCAGCGCTTCTTTCAATTCTGACCGCGTGCTGTGGATCCGGGCTGTCAATTCGCTCTGTGCTGCTTCCATGGTCTGCTGCTTCTGGTCCAGCATGTCCAGGCGGCCTTTCAGCGTGTACATGAAGTACAGCGAGGCCACTATGTAGATCAGTGCCACTCCCAGCAGTACGTATCGCACAATTGCGCCGTGGTCCGCCCCGCTTGCCTGCGGATGCGTTTCCACTTGGTTCGTCACATCTTCTTCGTACATCCGTTGTCCCTTTCGTGTTCCTGATCGAAAATTCGTAGAAACTGATATTCGCTTCGAGCAGAGGTCTCAAAACTGTTGAGCGGCGCTGCGTGCAGGGCCCCAAGGTCCAAACATTCGCCACCTTCGCACGCTAAATCTTCCACAATACGGCGGGAAATGAACAGGTTACCAATGCACCCATTATAAATTGTTACAAACCCGAAATGGCGTCTTGAGTTGCATTTACCTCTTCTGATCGGCCTATGCGTGCGGCCACTCTGCTCTACAATCGCAAGGGTGAAGAGTTGGGACATCGTCATCGTCGGCGGAGGCGCAATTGGCTTGTCGCTGGCATGGCGGTTAAAGTCCGCCGGAATTTCCGTCCTGGTCGTCGAAAAACGGGAGCCAGCGTCCGAAGCCTCCGCCGCTGCTGGAGGCATGATTGCCTACTGCGACCCGCACACTCCGGATGTCTTACTACCCCTGGCCTGCGCTAGTGCGGAGATGTATCCCGATTTCGTGCGCGAAATCGAGGCCGAATCCGGCGAATCCGCCGATTTCCGCGATGTGGGAACCATTGCGCACTTCGATAACAGCGCTTGGCCACCCTGCGCCAGCGCTCGGCAAATCACTCCCGACGAAGTCTCTCAACTCGAGCCCTGCTTGCGAGTCGGGGCTCCTGCGTGGTTTCTGCCGGAACCGTCCGTCGATCCTCGCGGCTTGGGTCGCGCCTTGCTCAAGGCCGCCAAGCGCCGAGGCGTTGATTTTGTCACCGGGTCACAAGTCACCGAGGTGCTGATCGCTGACCAACGCGCAGCCGGCGTGAAGACTTCCAACTCCACCTATCCGGCTGGAATTGTCGTCAACTGCGCCGGCGCCTGGGCAGCACAATTGTTACCGTTTCCTATTCCGACTCGCCCGGTGAAGGGCCAGATGGTTTGCCTGGTGCCCGAAGATGGCGCGAAGCACACCGCTCCCCTGATCCAGCACGTAGTGCGCACTCCGGAGGTTTACATCATTCCGCGTTCCGATGGCCGCATCCTGCTGGGCGCTACAGTCGAAGAAGCGGGATTCGACAAGACCGTTGATCCTGACACCATTCAGCGGCTCCTCCACGCTGGTATCGATGCCGCGCCCGTATTGGCATCGATGAAGATCCACGACGCGTGGGCGGGTTTGCGTCCCGGAACTCCCGACAACCTGCCAATACTCGGAGAGACTTCGTTGCCTGGCTATTACGCGGCAACCGGACACTATCGCGATGGCATCATGCTCGCGCCCATCACCGCACACATCATGACGACACTGGTCACAGGACACAGCCCCGACTTTGACCTCCAGCCCTTTTCGGCCCTGCGCTTCAGTTCCAGATTTTGAGGAAGGCTACGCCGCGTTGGCGACGCAGCCTCCGGGTTTGTCTAGGGTACCGAGCTGCCGACGTGAATTATGTGCGACCAGGTACTGGGATTTGGAGTTGCTGGTACCACGTTAAATTCCATGGCTACTGTGCTGGGGATGGCCGCACTCGACTGTCCTGCGGGAATGGTCACGCTTGGTGTGAAGCTCGCAGTCATTTGGTAGTACACAGTGATGCTGCCGGCGGTGCTGTTGGTGAAAGTAACCGAAATCGGCGAGCTATAACCGCCGGCTGGTTCAGTCGGATTGTTCGTTGGCGTGTAGTTTCCACTTGAACCCGTAATCGTGATCGTGACATTCGTACTAGGCACAGTCTTCCTCCTGAGTGCAACTTCTCGATCTCGCCCTACGATGCCCTATAAATTAGTTGATGGGCGCGTGCAAACCAGGATCCTTTACGAGTTCCTGCAAATCCGCGTCGCCAATCAAGCTATCCCTAGTGGCGCCCTTTTGTAAGGCGCGGTTACTATACTCCAAAGCTGCCTTACGGTCACCGATTTTCTCAGCGGCATCCGCAATGATTTGTAACACCTCGGCGTCGTCCGGAGCCAGTTGGTATGCGGTTTTGATGCGTGTCAGGGCTTTGTCTTTTAAACCCTCCTCGGCGAATAGGTTAGCCAATACAGCTTGCGCCGTCGCATCCCTGGGCTGCTGCACCACCTTAGCTTCGACTAATGGAAGCATCTTCGCGCGCACCTGTTGCACCTTATCGTTGCGGTTAAGCCACTTGTAATATCCAGCCAGGTTGTCCCATACAAGGTAGTCATTGTCATCGAGAGCCAGCGCCTTCTCGGTCATCGCTGCAGCCTCGGCATAACGTTTCTCTTGTCCATACAAGGCGCCCAGGTTCGCATACGCCGGATAGCTAGGATTCATCGCCAGAGACTTCGTCAGAGCTTTTTCCGCGTCGGGAAGCAACTTTGGATCGCCCGATTCCAGGTACGCGCCACCCAGGTTCAGATAAACCTGCGCATTGTCCGGTGTAATCTCCAGCGCCCGCTTGTATGCCGCAATCGCCTGTGGGTATTTACCCTGCCGGTTGTAAAACAGTGCCAGTTCTTCGTAGCCATCCCAGTCATCCGGTCTGGCGTCCGCCGCTTTCTGGAAGGCGGCCTCTGCATCTGCCACCCGTCCTGCCGTCTCATAAGAGTGCGCCATGCCCATGAGCGCCCTCGCATCACGCGGATCAGCCTGCAGGGCGCGCTGGAACTCCTGGAGCGCCAAATCGTACTTCCCTGTCTTGTAATGGATGTTTCCCAGCGTGACATAGGCCGCCGGGATCCGATCGTCGAGTTCGACCGCTTTCTGGCAGTTGGCCAGTGCTTCGTCGAGTAGCGCCGGATTTTGATCGCGCGTGTACTTCAGCCGATAAGCTTCTCCCAATTGTGCATACCCCAAGGCGAATCGCGGGTCCGCCGCCACCGACTTCTGTAGCGCCGCGATCGCCAAATCGAGGTTCCCTGGTTTGTCGTAGCGCAGCATGTAACCATTGGCGCTCAGGTACTGTTCGTAAGCGGCGGGCATCACCGATCCGCCGGTGTTGCGCAGCATGTCCGCAGTGACATTGATATTCATCAGGCGGGCCAATCGTGACACTGCCTCATTTTGCAACGTGGCAAAGTCGCCCGCGCGGTCTTCAAAATCGGCCGATCCCAACTGCCGCAAGTCCTTGGTGTCGATCAAGCTGACGTTCAAACGAACATCCTGTCCGTCGCGAGCAATGCTGCCCTTCACCACCAGTGTTGCGCCCAATTCCTTAAGCGCCGCGCCGGGATCGCTTATCTTCAACCTGCGTACTTCGCTCGCCGGAACCACCCACAGCGATTTGTCGCCCACTTTCAGGTTCGAAAGTTCCCCGGCCAACGAGTCCATGAGGCCTTCGGTCAGCGCATCATTGGCGGGATCGTTGCCCAAGTTGGTGAAGGGCAAAACCGCAACATGCATCGCCGGCGGACCGGCGAACGGAGACCTCAGCCGTTCCCTGACTGCTGGTATTGCTAGCAAGCCCGCCAATGCCAGCAAAATCACGCCGGTTACTGCCCACCAGGTTCTCCACCACGGCGTGACCGCAACGGTCGGCTGCCACACCGATACCGACGCCCGCTCGATCGACCGTCGCAACCCTGAGGACGGCCTGCTGCTGCCCCGCTGGATGCCGGCCGCGTCTGCATCTCGAGTTTGCGCCGTGAGAGCGTCCAAGTCCGCGCGAAATTCTGCCGCCGATTGATAGCGTCCCTCAGCTTCCTTGGCCAGTGCCCGATAAATGACCTGTTGCAGGTCCAAAGGAACGTCGCTCATGCGTTTCGGCGGCGCGTTCATGATGGCGAAAATCGTGGCCGATGCCTTGTCACGATGAAACGGATTGTGCCCCGTTACCATCTGAGCCAGCACTACGCCCAACGACCACAAATCAGTTCGATGATCCACCGGTTCGCCCGTCGCCTGCTCCGGTGACATATAGTCCACCGTGCCGGCGATGCCATGCGTACCGGTCACCGTCTGTTCAGTGACCCTGGCCAGACCGAAGTCCACAATCTTGACGATTCCTTGTGGAGTAATCATCACGTTGGAAGGTTTTATGTCGCGATGAATGATGTGGTGAGCATGCGCTTCGTCCAAGCCGCATGCCATCTGTGTGGCAATATCAATGGCCTCGGCCGGTGGCAAAGCACCGGTCCGATGAATCCGCTGCGCCAGCGACTCTCCCTCGTAAAATGCCATCACGATGAAAGAGCGGCCGTCGGCCGTCTCTTCCACTCCGTGGATGACGCCGATGTTGGGATGATCAAGGGCCGAAGCCGTGCGGGCCTCGTTCAGGAAATGTCGCTTGTCGCGTTCGCTGGCCGCGATTTCGAGCGGCAGAAACTTAAGGGCGACAATGCGCTCGAGCCGCCGGTCCCTCGCGCGATACACCACTCCCATGCCGCCAGCGCCTACGCGGCCAAGAATTTCGTAGTTCTTGGCTACGATGTCGCCGACCGCAGCGCCGGAAAACGTGCCTGGCTCAGAGACGCGCCCGAGAGTACCGTCGTCGTCCATAAATGCGGTAGACCAGAGAATACCGTGCTGTTATTTTCTCGATAGTACGGTGTGTGTAGTCAGCTTGCAAGGATGGTGTTATTAACTGACGCAGTTCGTCGTCGCACCGCGCATCGTTACAAAAACCCGTCGAGGTCCTGCCCAGGACGGCCGGGTGTTCAGGTTACTCCAGCGCTTCCGGCTCGATCGCAATTCCCTTTTCGCCGGCGGCTTTCTTGTCCCAGTATTTTCGTACCCAGGCTTCCCAACTCTTACCTGCGGCGGTGTCGCGGCCGCTAAATTCGAGGCCCGCAATATCGGAATATCGGATCACAACCTTCTCCCGCGAATTCTGCGGAATCACCCGAACCAAAGATTCCTCCAAAGACACGCCGCTGCGCCGATCAAAAATGTAGCCTTCGACCCGCGTCCCAGTCTTCGTTGTAATGGTCACATCGCCGCGGTAATCAAAAGCTTCTTCCAGCGCGGCTCGGAGGTCGTTTTCTGTAGCAAGTTCGGGTACCCAGTCCTTCGACGTTGTGGTGTTCCTGTCCTTCGACGATTTCCAACTCATCCACGGTCAAGTTGCGTTGGGGCTCGCTCATGCGTGCGTCTCCTCCATGCGGTTCGAATCGTCTCCAATCTGCACCAGCGGGTTATACGAGTGCACCGGCCGAACCTCTTCCTTCAACATGGCTGCGGCCTCGTCGTCCTTGTACGACGTCGAGAACGTCGCCCGGACGGTGGCCCAGAAGCCGTTCAACGATCCAAACGTGTCGTGCACTGCCGAAGCCTCATAACCGCTGTGTACCATGCAGTTCGCGCACTTGGGATTCCCCGACTCCGTCCCGTATTGCTCCCATTCCGTGGCCTGCATCAGTTCTTCAAAAGTGTCAGCGTATCCGTCCTGCAGCAGATAACACGGTTTCTGCCAGCCGAACAGGTTGTACGTCGGCATGCCCCACGGCGTGCATGGATAATCGCGCTTTCCCATCAGGAACTCAAGAAACAGCGGCGACTGATTGAACACCCACCGCTTACTCCGGTTCGACAACATCGCCCGAAACAACCGGCGCGTGCGTGCCCGCCCAAGAAAGTGGCTCTGGTCCGGCGCCTTGTCATACGAATACCCCGGCGAAAGCATCATGCCTTCCACACCCAGGTCCATCATTTCGTCGAAGAACGCGCGCACGCTGTTCGGATCTGCGCCGTCGAATAATGTCGTGTTGGTCGTCACCCTGAAGCCGCGCCGCACTGCCTCTCTCATGCCGTCGAGCGCGATGTCATAACCACCTTCGCGGCACACCGAAAAGTCATGATGCTCGCGCTGCCCATCGACATGAACCGAGAATGTCAGGTACTTGCTCGGCTTGAAAAGGTCAATCTTTTCCTTGAGCAGCAGCGCATTCGTACAGAGGTAGATGTACTTTTTCCGCGCGACCAGCCCCTCGACAATCTCGGCAATCTGAGGATGCATGAGCGGCTCGCCGCCAGGGATCGAAACCATCGGCGCCCCGCACTCTTCCACCGCGCGGAAACACCCCTCGGGCGTAAGGTTCTGCTTCAACACGTGAGCTGGGTACTGAATCTTCCCGCAACCGGCGCACGCCAGGTTGCAGCGGAAGAGCGGCTCCAGCATTAGCACCAGCGGATATCGCCTCCGTCCCTTGATCTTCTGTTTCAGGACGTAGCTGGCCACCGTCCACATCTGCGAAATTGGAACACCCATGCGGCAGATTCCTCGAATGAAAGAATACGAACGCGAACTCTCTTTCGCATTATACAATGTTTGTTGTCCTACCGTCGAAAATGCTTTCGGGAACCGCAACAGTGCCCAATCAGCCCGTCACACAACCGGAGGCAGCCCTCGTTTCCATCGAACCAATGGCGGAAGCGCATTGGCCGAGCGTTCGCGCGATTTACGAGGAAGGAATGGCGACATCGAATGCTACCTTCGAGACCGCTGTGCCCGCTTGGCAGGAATGGGACGCACATCACCTCAAAGTAGGTCGAATGGTGGCCTGTCGCGACGCCAAAGTGCTGGGATGGGCCGCCTTGAGCCCGGTCTCCGCCAGAGAGGTTTACCGCGGCGTCGCCGAGGTCAGCGTTTATGTAAAAGCTTCGGCCCGCGGCCAGAAGGTTGGCTCCGCACTCCTGGCCGAATTGGTTCGGTCGTCCGAGCTTGCCGGGATTTGGACGCTGCAAGCGGGTATCTTTCAAGAGAACGTTGTCAGTCTGGCTCTCCACCGAGCCCACGGCTTTCGGAGCGTTGGAGTACGAGAGCGCATAGGGTGCCTGAACGGTTCCTGGCGTGACATCGTGCTGATGGAACGACGAAGCAAAATCGCGGGAATCGAGCCCCAATGACGGAATCATTCACCTCGCCGCGCAGAGCGCCTCTGCAACTTCGCAGCCAGCAGACCGTCCAGCGCGTACTCGACGCCGCCAGTTCGCTGCTCGGGCAGATTCCGCTTGAGGAACTTACCACCACGCGCATCGCTACCGAAGCCGGACTGTCGATCGGCGCCTTATACCGTTTCTTCCCCGACAAGCAGACCGTCGTCGACGCCATCGCCGTTCGGCATGTTGAGCAGTTCAAGGTCGAGTTAGAGTCGATCGTGTTGAAATCTCTCGAGCAGCAACTGTCGGACCTGGCATCCTTCAACCCTGCGGCGCTACTCGACAGCGTTGTCGATGCCTACATTCTTTACCTCGACGCGCATCCTGACTTCCGTGCCATTTCGTTCGGACGCCACATCAGCGCCGCCACCAAAGAACGTGAAGCGTCGCCCAATGTTGGCCTGCCGGCGCTACTAAAGAACTTTATGCTCGAGCGCCTCGGGATTCCCAACGCGCCTGAACTGGACTTGATGCTGCGCGTGGTCAGCGAAGCCGGTGAACGTCTGATTGCCTTTGCCTACGAGCAGCCGACGCGCCAAGAGCGCGACCGTATCATTGCCCAAATGAAGCGCATGTTGTCGGGCTACCTCTTCCCTGCTGCCGCCGATCGCTAAGCGCACGCCTCTGCATCGGTTACTAGCCCTTACAAATTGTTTACGTTCCACTTATTCGTGGCTTATCGCGCCCAGCGTCCAATGAACGTGTGCGCAAGAGACGCACGAGGTGATGAAAAGGATGTCGACCCAGGAAGTATTCGTTCAGCAGTTTGCCAAACTATTCGTCCATTACCAGGAAGCGTTGACTTTGAACCCAAACGAACCAGCCGATCTGAATCCAGCATCCTGGCAAGACATGCCTGAGATCGAGCGTGAGCGCATGGTCGCCGCCGCGCGATTGGCACTGCTCGAACTGGAGTCCAACCAGCGCAACGACTCGCGCCGCTGGTATGCGCGTCCCGGCCAGGCCGAGTGGGGCTGCTGACCGAAACAGCCATGGCGGCGTCGCGTCTCGGCTATGACAAGGCATGCCTACCGCGCTAAACTGCTGCGCATGGCTCCTGCTGGGAATTATGGTTCCTGCTCCCGACAGTATTTCGGACTTCTCTGTGTTTCAGTCTTATTGGCGATGTCATCCGCCGCCGCGCTTGCGCAGGAAAAGCTGCAATGCACTCTTCCTGACTGTGACCAAGCCAAGACGTTCTTCCAGAAGTTCCAGCAGGCTGTCGATGCCGACAAAAAGCAGGACGTCGTCGGCATGATTCGCTATCCGCTGCACTCTTATCGCAACGGCAAAGCGACGCTATTCAAAACTAAAACTCAGTTGCTGGCTAGCTATGACACGGTGTTTACCGCTGGCGTTCGCTGTGCCATCAAGACCGCAACTCTGGACGACGTGTGGGGCAATTGGCGCGGCTTTACCATCAGCGCGGGGGCAATCTGGTGGGACAGGATTATTCCCAATTCCGCGGCTAACGTGCAGCCTTCCGACCTTTCAAAATATCCGTTTGGAGTCTTCGGGGTGAACCATTCGCCGGAGACCGACAAGCAGTGTCCCGCAAACCAGGATATTCCGTTACAACAATAACATTTGCATTCTCGAAGTTACGATCCTTGAGGACGGTCGACTGCGCCTCGCAGGAATGTCGTCCAACAGCGATTCACTCCAAACCAGTACGGAAGCTCGCGGTAGTCTTCGGCCTTGAAGATCGCAATGTCAGCGTCCTTGCCGACTTCGAGACTGCCCGTGTGATTTTGCAAATTTAACGCACATGCACCGTTGATCGTCGCTGCCGTGATCGCCTCGGCTGGCGACATCTTCAGGTGCGTGCATGCAACTGACAGCACAAAAGGCATTGAGGTTGTCGGCGAAGTGCCGGGATTGTAATCGGTCGCGAGCGCAACCGCGACGCCAGAGTCGATGAGTTTGCGGGCCGGCGGAAAAGTACTAAGGCCAAGGAAGTAGTTCGCGGCCGGAAGAAGTGTTGCGAGGGTGCCGGTTTTCGCGAGCCAGGCCATGTCGGCGTCGGTGAGGTGGTCGAGGTGGTCATCGCTAGCGGGATTGAATTCGCCGAAAAGGGCGAGTTCGGTATGCGTCAGTTGCCCGACGTGGGTGCGGGTTTTGAGGCCGTTGGCGACCGCCGCACGCAAGATGCGGACGGATTGGTCGGCGGTGAAGGCTCCACGCTCGCAGAAGACGTCGACATATTCGGCGAGATTGCGCTGCGCGGTTGCTGGGATCATTTCCTCGCAGACGATGCGGACGTATTCGTCGGGATTTTCGCGAAACTCGGGCGGGACGACGTGGGCACCGAGCAGAGTGGGAACTAGCGTGCCGCGCCAATTCTTTCCGGCCTGTTGGATGGCCTCGAGGGATTTCAGTTCGCTGGCGAGATCGAGGCCATAGCCAGACTTGGCTTCGACCGTTGTCGTACCCGAGGATTGCATTTCGCGGAGAGCAAGCAGGACATGCTGGGCAAGTTCCTCCGCCGACGATTCGCGCACACCGCGAATGCTGGAGCCAATCCCACCTCCAGCTTCGGCGATTTCTTCGTAGTTGTCTCCGGCGATGCGTTTTTCGAAGTCCGTGAGGCGCGGTGCGGCGAAGACCGGGTGGGTATGCGAATCGACGAAGCCAGGAAGAACGAGTTTGCCGCGGCAGTCGATTTCGTCCACAGGCTCCGTATCGCCCAGGTTAGCGCCCAAATGCTGGGCGCGAACCTGGGGCACCCAGTTCCTAAACTGTTCGCGGAGCTCGTCAGTGGTGCCCACGGCGACGATTTTGCCGTCTGCGATGAGGACCGCACCATCCTCAATGATGCCGAGATCACGCATCTCGGCACCGCGGCGCGGGGCGCCGTCGCCGCGCAGAGTCAAAAGCTGCGATGCATGGGTCAGGAGAATGGGCTTTGGCGTGACGCTCATTTTGTGTTGTGCTGCCGCTACGCGGCTCGATCATCTTATACGGGCGCTGTCTGCGGGCTTACGCCCACGGCTAACACATCTTTCGCACTGTGGGCTTGGATACACTTTCCTCCCTGCGGCTTCCAAGTCGAGAGTGATGCTTACCCCCTCCCCTCGCCACGCTGTGTTTTCAGGCACTTGTGAGTGATTTTCGGTACAGCTTCGCGTAAACAACGGGTTTACAGGTACATGATAGAAAACATTGGATTTATTCGAGCGGCGCGGACTGGAGGCCCGCTCGGCGGGGAGGGCGGCGGTGAGATCCATCGCCCAGAGCATCAATCGCGCAGAGGCGAAGTCGATACCGCCAGTGCCCACGACGCGGAGGATCTCAGCACGGTTCAAGGCGAGGTCGCGCGGGTTCATGGGCACGCGAAGCCGAGGGATGCAGGCGAGGCGGCGGGCGCGGGCCATATTGTGCAGGCGAGTGCGCGCGTCGAGGTGGTGGCGACAGCAGGCGCGTCCTCTAACCGCTGCGCCGCGGCAATGGCGGCCGTCGGGCAGAATGTGACGGCAGGTGCGGATAATCAAGGTCATTCCATTAGAGTAGGCCCGGCGGTGGAGTGGTTGGAGAAAAAAAGTTGTCCGCGACGTTACGAAGGTAACCTGATTTTTTCCCGAAATGGGAGGACGGAAGAAGCAAGGCCTAATCGGTCCGCGGGCTCTCGAGACAACTCCACATGTCCCAAACGGAGGGATAAGTGCGCCACCGGCGGGAATCAGTCGCGAGATTAGTGCTTGTTGCCTCGGAAGTTGAGCAGTACGATCTATCAACCCTATGCGCGCGCACCCGATCAGTTACTTTTTATGGTGTTTCCCCCCGGTGGTGATGATCGTGGTCACAGCATACATGCTGCGCGGCAAACTTCACCACGAGTTCCCCGCTTTCTTTAACTTCCTTGTCTTTCAGGTCGCCGCTTTCGCTGTGGAACTTCCGCTTCGCAATTGGAACAACTATTTCTACGTCTATTGGGTCATCACCGGTCTGAGCGTTCTTTTCAGTTTCGCTGTTCTGGTGGAACTCGTGCAGAAAGTCGTTGACGGAATCGAGACCCTGGAGCATTGGAATATCCCTCTGCTCTGCTGGTGCGCGCTAGCGGTCGTGGCGGTGGCCGCGATGTGGCCGCCCACCTCCTCCGTCATCAACAATGTCACAAACGAAATCTTTGTACTGAATAGAACCGTCTGGGTGACGCAATTTGCGCTGGCGTTCTTCATGGTGATATTCGGGAGCTCCGTGCTCATTTCGAAACGTAGCCTCGTTTTTAGCATAGCGGTTGGATTTGGATTTGCTGCCATCGTCAATTTGTGTGTGATGGTCCTACCTTTGAATAGAACGTTTCTGAGTAGAACGACATTGAGCGGAGCGAGCGGCGCAGCCTACCTGATCTGCGTACTTATCTGGCTGGCCTATGCCGCAGCGGCGACGAAAGACACCTATCTCCTCCGGTTGAGCTAGCGTTGCATGGTTGTTCGTGAGCAAGGATGCCGCGAGCCGCCTCCCTTGTGTGCCTATTCGGTCGCCATTGGGATCTTAATGCCCTTCTCTTGCGCGAACTCTTTCGCCTCGTCGTAGCCCGCGTCCACGTGGCGGGCGACGCCTATGCCGGGGTCGTTGGTCAGGACGCGCTCGATGCGTTTGGCCATGTCGTCGGTTCCGTCGGCGACGGTGACTTGTCCCGCGTGTTGCGAGTAGCCGATGCCGACGCCTCCGCCGTTGTGGATGGAAACCCACGACGCGCCGCTCGCGGTGTTTAGCAACGCATTGAGTAACGGCCAATCGGCGATGGCGTCGCTGCCGTCCTTCATCGACTCGGTTTCGCGGTAGGGCGAGGCAACGGAGCCGGTGTCGAGATGGTCGCGGCCCATGACGATCGGGGCCTTGAGCTTGCCGCTCTTCACCATGTCATTCAGGGCCAGCCCAAATTCGGCGCGCTCGCCATAGCCGAGCCAGCAGATGCGCGAGGGGAATCCCTGGAACTTGATGCGCTTGCGGGCGAGGTCAATCCAGCGGCTGAGGACGCGGTCCTGGGGAACATCTGGAGCACAAGATCGTCAGTGGCGTGGATATCGGCAGGATCGCCCGACAACGCCGCCCAACGGAACGGACCGCGTCCTTCGCAGAAGAGCGGGCGAATGTAGGCGGGCACGAAGCCGGGGAAATCGAACGCGTCTTTCACGCCGTGATCGAAGGCGAACTTGCGGATGTTGTTGCCGTAGTCGAAGGTGACGGAGCCCATCTTCTGCAGCTTGAGCATGCCTTCGACGTGGCGGGCCATGGTGTCGAGAGACTTCTCGAGGTAGGCCTTGGGGTCGTTTTTACGGAGTTCGTTCGCAGCGTCGAGCGTCATACCACTGGGCACGTAGCCGTAAAGGGGATCGTGAGCAGAAGTCTGGTCCGTCAGGATGTCAGGCACAACACCGCGGTCGGCGAGCTCGGGAATGACGTCGCCGCAATTGCCAACCAGTCCGACAGAGATGTTTTCTTTCTTGCGGACTGCGTTCTTGAGGATGCGCAACGCTTCGTCAAGCGAGTTGACCATGAAGTCGCAGTAGCCTGTCCGGAGGCGCTTCTTGATTCGTTCCGGATCGACTTCGATGCCGAGATAGCAGGCGCCGGTCATGGTGGCCGCAAGCGGCTGAGCTCCACTCATCCCGCCCATGCCGCCGGAGACGATGAGCTTGCCGGCGAGGTCTCCGCCGAGGTGTTTGTCGGCGGCAGCGGAAAAGGTTTCGTAGGTTCCTTGAATGATGCCCTGCGAGCCGATATAAATCCACGAGCCAGCGGTCATCTGGCCGTACATCATGAGTCCGGCTTTCTCGAGCTCGTTGAATTTCTCCCAGTTGGACCAGTGGCCAACGAGGTTGGAATTGCAGATGAGCACCCGTGGCGCGTATTCGTGGGTGCGAAAGACCGCGACCGGCTTGCCCGACTGGACAAGGAGGGTTTCGTCGTTCTCGAGCGCTTGCAACGAGCGGACGATGGCGTGGTAGCAGTCCCAATTGCGGGCGGCGCGGCCGGTTCCACCGTAAACAACGAGATCCTGGGGGCGCTCGGCGACCTCTTCGTCGAGGTTGTTCATCAGCATGCGCATGGCGGCTTCCTGCGCCCAGCCCTTGCAGGAGAGCTGATTGCCGCGCGGCGCTTTAATTGGGACGTAGGTTGTAGATGAGTCCGTTGCAACTGGCATAACTCATGAATGTTAGTAGGCGAGACGAGGGAGTGCAAACGGCGGTACACAGCACAGCGCACTGTGACGTGGGAACTTGCCCGCGCGGGGCCGGATGATCAAACTTATACTTTACAAACCAACCAAAGATTCATTGGGGATGAATGCGGTTCGCGCTACTTGGCTGGATGACGCCGGTGGTTCTGGTTGCCGCTGTTCTGAGCGGCTGTACTCGCGGCGGTGTGGACTATGCCCAAGGGAAGCGGATGACGGGCGGCGATCCCGAAGCCGGTAAGCAGGCCATCGTCATGCACGATTGCAGTTCGTGCCACGTGATTCCAGGAATCGAAGGCGATGTTGATGTACAGGGGCCTTCGCTCAGCCGCTGGTCAACCCGAAGTTCAATCGTCAATGAGTGGCCGAACTCACCCGCCAACCTGGAGAAATGGCTTCGCTACTCCGAAGAGTTGCATCCCGGGACGGCCATGAAGTTGATGAACCTGAATGAAAAAGACGCGCGCGATATTGCGGCCTATCTGTTTTCGTTGAACTCAATCCCCGACACGATTTCCAGTCTTGCGGGCAGAAAAATCGGGGAGCGGCTGTTTGACCGTCTCCCCACTCTCTCCGATCAGGTTTGCTATTGACGCTACTTTATTCGGCGGCTGCAATCCCTGCATCAAAGCACAATGAATTGTGCATGAAGAATATGTGACAGGGCGATTAAGTGCCCAGGCTCCGCACGAATTCGACCAGTGAGCGCACGGGAATTCCGGATGGGCCTTTGGCGATCCAAGGCTTGGCGTCTTCTGTCCAGGCGACACCGGCGATATCGAGATGGATCCACGGCGTGTCGCCGACGAACTCCTTCAGGAACATCGCGGCCGTCACCGCTCCGCCCCAGCGTCCGCCGCTGTTGACGATGTCGGCGATGTTGGACTTGATCATGTCGCGGTACTCGTCGTCCACCGGAAGCCGCCACATCTTCTCGCCCGAGGCTTTCAGCGAGGCATCGAACTTCTCGTAAAACTCGTCGTCGTTGGAGAAGACACCGACGTTGATCATGCCGAGGGCAACGACGACGGCACCGGTGAGAGTGGCGGCGTCGATAAGATGGGTCGCGCCTAACTGCTTCGCGTAGTGCAAGCCGTCGGCCAGTACAAGGCGGCCTTCGGCATCGGTGTTGATAATTTCAATAGACTTGCCCGACATGGCAATCTGCACGTCCCCGGGCTTTTGGGCGGTGCCGGAGGGCATGTTCTCGGTGGCACAGACGATTCCGATGACCCGGACGTTGGGCTTGAGTTGGGCGATGGCGCGCATGGCGCCGATCATGGCTGCGCCCCCGGCCATGTCATATTTCATCTTCTCCATCCCGTCGGAGGGCTTGATGGAGATGCCGCCGCTGTCGAAGGTGATCCCCTTCCCGACCAGGCCGAGGACGGGCTTCTCAGGTGCGCCTTTCGGCTCATAGCGCATCACGATTAGACGGGCCGGCTCCTCTTGTGAACCTTGGGCGACGCTCCAGAATGCGCCCATCTTCAGCTCTTTGATTTTGTCGGGGCCGTAGATCTCACACTGTAGTCCTACTTCGTCGGACATCTTTTTGGCGCGGTCGGCGAGGATGGTCGGGGTCATGCGATTGCCGGGCTCATTCACCAGGTCGCGAGTGAAGTTCTGGGCCTCGCCGATGATGGTTCCCTGGTCGATGGCCGCCTGCAACGCCTTGGCGTCTGACTTCGCAGGAGCGACGATCGTGAGTTCGTCGAGCTTTTGCTCTTTGCGGTCGCTCTTGTAGTAGTCGGCATCGAAGTTGCCCACGTAAGCGCCCTCGACGATGGCTTTCGCAGCGTCGGATGCAGTCAGGCCGTCTGCGGTCGGAGGCACGATGGCGAAGCTCTTCAAGTCCTTTCCTTTGACGGAGCGAACGGCAGCGCCCGCAATTTTACGCAGTTCGGAGGTAGAAAACTTCCTAGCTTTTCCGCCGCCAATCAGCAGCAGGCGCTTGGCTTTGAGACCAGCGGGCTTGTGCAGTAGCGTAGTTTCCAGAGCCTTGCCGGTGACTTCGCCCGATGCGATCAGGTCGGCGGCCGCCGCTTGAACTGCCACATCGTCGGTCAGGATTTGGGGTTTGGGTTTGTCGTTGGCGCCATTGCCATTCTTTTCAGAAGCGTCGACGACGGCGACCACAAGGCACTCGGTTTCGATTTGCGAAGGAACAGCGGTAGTAAGTTTGATTTTCATGATGTCGTCCCGTACGTCCCTCAGGATTTTCTGCTTCTCGCGATCGCTTCGCGCGCTTCTTTGTCAGCGGTTTTGCGGCGTTCGGTCTCGCGCTTGTCCCACATTTGCTTGCCCTTGGCCAATGCGATCTCCACCTTTACTCTGCCGTTGCGGAAATACAGACGGGTGGGAATGAGGGTCAGTCCCTTTTGCTGGGTTTTGCCAATCAGCTTGTTCAGTTCGCTGCGATGGACCAGCAACTTTCGCGTACGCAACGGTTCGTGATTGAAGATGTTGCCGTGGTCATATTCGCCGATGTGCGCGTTGATGAGCCACAGTTCGCCGTCCTTTACCAGACCGTAGGCGTCTTTGAGGTTGGCGCGCCCGTTGCGGATGGACTTAACTTCGGTGCCGCGCAGAGCGATTCCGGCCTCGAATTTCTCGAGCAGGAAGTAATTATGTGAAGCAGAGCGATTGACCGCTGCGTCGCGCAAACCGCTGGCTGTGGGATCGCGCCGGCTCGGCTTGTTTTCCTTTTCTGGACGGGCTGTGGACTGCGGCGGACGGGACATGGCGAGGAACTCACGCGAGGTACGAAACTCGTATGCTAACACACGGTTACATCACAGATGCGAGGCGAGCGGGATGCTATAATCGCGCCAATCCTGGCTTGCTGCGGTGGATGTGAAGATGCCCGATTCAGGCGAACGTCGGGTGCTTACGTTTTCTTCCCGCGGAAGTCAGAACTGCGTACCGGAGCCCGTTTCTGGCCTGTTGCAGGGTGCTCCGACAAAACCGGTCTGAAGGAAACTGATGAAACGGCTTCCCCGTCTCCTGGCGCTGCTCCTGATATTCGCCTCATTGCCCGCAGTAGCCGCCGACAAAGCCAAGGCGTTTTACAAACAGGGTCTCGACGCTGAAGTGCGCGGAGACTACGAAACAGCGTACAACGACTATCATCAGGCTTATCAAATTAAGCCCGACGACATTCAATATCGCGCGTCGTTTGAACGCGTTCGATTCCTGGCGTCCGCGGCACATGTTCACAAAGGGCAACTGCTGGAAAAGGCCGGTAAGTTGCAGGAGGCCTTGACCGAGTTCGAGCAGGCGATGGCCATCGACCCCTCGAGTTTTATTGCGCAGCAGGAAGTCAACAAGATCGCGCGAGAGCTGAAGCAAGCAACGGAACCCACGCCACCCTCAGCAAGCTCGACGGCGCAAACTGCCCTGCACAAGCGAATGGAAGAGGCGGGTGGTCCGGTCGAACTGGCGACGATCGCCAACACTCCCATCACGCTGAAGATGAGCGCCGATTCCAAGACCATTTACGAGACGATTGGAAAACTGGCGGGAATCAACGTTCTGTTCGATCCCGATTACACGTCGCGTGTGATTCGAGTGGAATTAAATGGCGTGACGCTGCAGGAGGCGCTGGAAATCGCGGCCCTGGAGTCGAAAACATTTTGGCGTCCGGTAACGCCCAACACGATCTTTATCGCGGCGGACACACCGGCAAAGCGCAAGGAGTTGGAGCAGAGCGTCATCCGCACGTTTTACCTGACCAACTTGTCACAGCCGAATGAGTTGCAGGACCTGGTCAATATCCTTCGCACCCTGCTCGATACGCAGCGGCTGCAGCAGTTCCCTTCCCAGCAAGCCATCGTGGTGCGCGGCACGCCTGACCAGATTGCGCTAGCCGAGAAACTCATCGATGACCTCGATAAGTCGCGTCCGGAAGTTGTGGTGGACGTGGTGATTATGCAGGTGCAGCGGAACAAACTGCGCGACTTGGGCATTACGCCGCCAACGAACGTGTCGGTGGCCCTGATTGACAACACCGTTACGTCGACGACGACCTCGGGAACCAATATTGGCACCGGCAACGGCTCGGCTACCACGACGACCGGCAGTACGGCGGGCACGATCAACCTTAATAGCCTCGCCCACATCAATGCCACCAATTTTCAAGTGACGATTCCTCCGGCGACGGCGTCGTTCCTGTACAACGACAGCACTACAAAGATTTTGCAGCAGCCGCAGATTCGTGCGTTGGATGGACAAAAGGCATCGCTGAAGATCGGGCAACGCGTTCCAGTGGCCACAGGTTCGTTCCAGCCAGGGATCGGCGGCGTCGGCATCAACCCGTTGGTCAATACCCAGTTCAACTACATCGACGTGGGCGTGAACATTGATGTAACGCCGCGGGTCCACGGCACCGACGAAGTAACCCTGAAGCTCGCCATGGATATCTCGGCAGTCGATTCCTATCAGAACATCGGCGGAATTCAGCAGCCGGTGATAGGACAACGCAAAATCGAGCACGAGATCCGCATGCGCGAGGGCGAAGCCAACATCATGGGCGGAATCCTGGAAGAAACGGAAAGCAAGTCGATCAACGGTATTCCCGGGCTTGCCTCGATCCCATTCTTTCGATACTTCTTCTCCACCGAGAACAAGCAGCGCCAGGACAACGAACTGGTGTTCATGCTGATTCCGCACATCGTTCGCGCGCAGGATGTGTTCGACTCCAACACTCGCGCCATCGATGTGGGTACGGCGAACGCAATCTCGCTGCACCGCTCGAATGCTCCCGCGCCGGAACAACCAACTGCGCCAGCCAACCCACCCACGGCGGCCCAACCGGGCGGGGCTTCCCCCGATCAGTCGGCGGCAACTGCACCCGCTGGAAGCGCGATTATCAGCTTCGATCCGCCGGCACTGAGCCAGGCCGTCGGGACAACGTTCACCGTGAACGTGAATTTGGCTGGCGGGCAAAATGTCTATTCGGTGCCTCTACAGATTATTTACAACCCAAACGTGTTGCAGCTCGTGAATGTTTCCAACGGGCCGATGCTTTCGCAGGACGGACAGGCAGTGGCGCTGGTGAACCGAGATGACGCCATGATGGGAATCCTGCAGGTCACGGCATCGCGACCGCCGGGAAGCAACGGAATCAGCGGTGACGGGCAGGTCTTCACCTTGACGTTCCAGGCCAAGGCCCCTGGCCAGGCCACACTGAGCATCAATCGTGCCATGCTGAAGAACGCCAGCATGCAGAACATCCCGGCGAGCGGCTCGCAGGCCATCATTACGGTCCACTGATTCGAGTGGTTCATACTCTGGAATTATGTCCCTGCGTTTCAATTTGTGTTCGGCAAGGCAGACGGCGATCACGTCTGCGAATCCTGAGCAGAGGAATAAACTTGGAGCAGTGAAGTTTCCCCAGCCCAGAATGAACCTTCGTGCCGAGCGCAGTTCACACCGTAGAGGATTCACCGTTGTTGAGTTGATCGTCGCCATGACGATCCTCATGATTCTGACGACGGTCGCGGTGCCCATCGTGAGGGTCACGATCCAACGCAACAAGGAGCGGGAACTGCGGCGCGACTTGTGGGAAATGCGTGACGCCATCGATCGTTACAAAGACGCTGCCGATCGCGGCGCCTTTCAAGTCAAGGTCGATAGCCAGGGATATCCGCCAGACTTGGAGACGCTGGTCAAAGGCGTGGACACCAACGGCAAGAAAATGCGCTTCCTGCGGAGGATTCCGGTCGATCCGATGACCGGCAAAACCGAGTGGGGTTTGCGCTCGATGCAGGATGATATCGATTCTGACTCGTGGGGTGGACAGAGCGTCTTTGATGTCTATACCAAGTCGGATGGTACCGCGCTCGACGGCTCGAAATATAAGACGTGGTAGTTTTGAGCTTTGAATCTCAGACTTAGACTATGAACCGGCGCTTGCGACAACGCGGATTTACCCTGATCGAATTGATGGTGGTGATCAGCATCATCGTCATTTTGATGTCGGTGGCGATTCCGCGATACCAGTCGTCGATCCTACGGGCACGCGAAACTGTGTTGCGGGACGATCTGTATACTCTTCGCTCGGTGATTGACCAATACACGCTCGATAAGCAGAAGGCGCCTCAATCGTTACAGGAATTGGTCGATGCGGGATACATCAAGCAGCTTCCCAGGGATCCCTTCACAAACACGCGCGACAGTTGGGTGCCTGTGACCGACGATAGCATCATGTCGCCCGACCAGTCACAGGCCGGCATCATTGATGTGCATAGCGGTAGTGACCAGACGTCGAGTGAGGGCACGGCGTATAGCACGTGGTAGGACTTACGTGTCCACTCGGGAAAAAGTGACTTGCACGAGTTTGTGCAATATCGCTACATTTGCACGTATTCATGAAAGTATGGAGTTTTCCTACCTCTGATGCTGCACGGCACGATATTTTCCGAAGTAGTGTAGCCGTCGAATGTCACTTGGCTCTTCGCGCTTCGGCGTCTGCAAGCCAGCCTCGGCGCAACTTCTCTTCAGGAATACTCGACAGGTAGGGCTTGATGTCGAGGATGGGTGTGCCGTCGAGCATATCGACACCTCGCACGCGCAACCGACGGCCTTCGCGGCCGAGCAGTTCCACGACACTGAGCGCGATGGGGTTGGGACGCCGTGGCGAACGTGTGGCAAACACGCCGTGGGGGCGGTCGTCGGTAGGAGGCTTGCCGGTGAGGTCAAATCCTTCGGAACGGTCAAAGGCCCAAATAACATAGAGGTGCGAAAACCCCTCAACGTCGAGTAGCCCGGCCTCGAACTCAGACAGGATCTCGAGCTCACCTTCAGCATCGTGCTTGGCGCCGAGGCCCTTGGGGATCTCGCTGGTCGCCGAGTAGGGGCTATGTACGTATCCGATTGGATGTGGAGTAAACATATTCCACTACCCTACATCACTGGCGGAACAGTGATGCCCATCGTGGCCAACACCGCGATCAGTTCGCGACGGACCACGGCGGCCGTTGCCAGAAGAAACTTCTTTCGGGCCTCGTCGGCTTCGGTCAGGACGTGATGGCGGTGGTAGAAGTTGTTGAACTGCTGAGCCAACTGGAAGGCGTGCTTGGCGGCGTAAGCCGGTTCGGTGGTCCCAATACACTGCTCGATCACGGCGGAGGTCTTCCCTGCCAGCAGCCACAGTTCCCAGATTTCCGTGCCGCTGTCGGCTGCGAAGAAGCGGGCGTAGTCAACCTCGGCGGCTAGGGCTTGGTCGGGTTCGATGCCTGCCTTGCGCAGGATGTTGCTGGCGCGCACCACGGCGTATTGCGCGTAGGGACCGGTTTCGCCTTCGAAGGCCAGCGCCTCGTTGAAATCGAAGGCAATCACCGACTGCTTGGTGAACTTGAGCATGAAATAGCGCAGGGCACCGATGGCGATTTGCTTGCTGATGGCGCGGCGCTCTACTTCGTGGAGTTCGGCGTGACGGCTGTCCACTTCTTTCTTGGCGGCTGCAATGAGTGCGTCAAGCAGGTCGTCGGCCTTGACTCCGAATCCCTTGCGGCCGGACACCTCGATGTAGGACTTGGCCTGGTCTTCGGCGCGTCACTTCGTAGCCCAGTTCCATTGCACAACGCGGTGTGAGCGCCACCATCTCGTAGGAAAAGTGCGTGTAGTGTGCGGCCTTTTCGGGATAGCCGAGCAGCCGGATTGCTTCGATGACGGTGTTTTGCGGGTCGCTCTGGCGGGAGTCGATGACGTTGTAGATAGCCTCGACGTTGCCGAAGTGGGGATGATCGGCCTCGCCGTGCTCGGCCGAGATCCAACATTCGTGACGTCGGGATAGTGAAAGAATTTCTGGTATCCGAAGTCGCGGCCCAGCAGGCCGAACTTCCACAGGTGATACGCGATGTCTTTGCCGACGTAGCCGACGGTTCCGTTGGAGCGGACGATGACCTTGGCGTCTTCGTCAGGGCCGGTACTTTCTTCTGACTCGGATAGCTGGTCGGCAGTCTTGGCGGAATTGGCCTTCGTCGATCCCGCCGGACGCGTCATCACCCAGCATCCCTTGTTCTTGCCCTCGGTCTCGAAGTACAAGACGCCCTTTTCTTTTAACTGCTGGAAGGCGAGGTCCCAGAAGTGGAGGCGGAGAATCTCGCTTTCGCGTGGCAGGAAGTCGTACTCGATGTCGAGGCGGTCCATGGTCTCGAGATGCCGCCGCAGGACGGCGGTCGAGACGATGTCGGCGATCTCGGCCATCTCATTGTTTCCCTGCTCGATAGCATGGAGTGCTTCAAGTCGTACTTTAAGATTGTTCTTATCCTGCTCGTACCACTGGGAGACGCGGGCGTAGAGGTCCCAGCAGTAGTAATCGAAGCGCGGCGTCGAGGCGATGAGCGCTGCAACCTCCTGTTTGCGACAGTCTTCTCCAGATGCGTGAAGCCGACAACCACGTCGGCGACTTGGACGCCAGTGTTGTCGATGTAGTTCTGGATGTCGACGCTGTGTCCGGCCGCGCGCAGCAGGCGGACGAACGTGTCGCCCAGTATCGCGTTGCGCAGATGGCCGATGTGCGCCGCCTTGTTGGGATTGATGCTGGTGTGCTCGACCAGGATCTTGCCGCTGACATCTGCCGCGCCCTCGCCGGCGTGGTCGGCAATTTCGACAGCGGGTTCGCTGGGCAAGCTCCCGCGCGGCCTCACCGCGTTGCAGCCGCGCATTGATGTAGCCGCCTCCGGCGACTTCGAACTTCTCGAAGCCCTCGGGCACGGGCATCTCGGCGACGATTTCTTCGGCAATCTTGCGCGGGGCTTTGCGAAGCTGCTTTGCCAGTTCGAACGGGAACGGCATGGCGAACTCGCCCATTTCGACTTTGGGCGGCTGGTCGATGACGATCTTCGGCAGGTCGATCTGGTACTTGTGGCGGAGGAATTCGCGGACGTGGCTCGCCAGTTGCTTCTGTCTGTTCAGGTACACGATGGCTCTCGGTCTTTCCTGTAGCTCTGAGGCTGTTCGTCGCGGGCAATGTCGTGACGGGACGTTGACTCGCAAATGGCTGAGGAAAAAGGCGATTATAGCAAACTGTGATGCGGCGCCAGGTTTGACGCTACTCGCAGCGTTACCTATGATGAAAGTTCCCGCCACGCATCCGGCGAAGGGCTGGTGCGGTGCCAGCGGACGACTTCCATGCGCATTGCTTACCTCGACTGCTTTTCCGGCATCAGCGGTGACATGTTTCTCGGCGCGCTGGTGGATGCCGGAGTTCCGTTTGAGTTACTGCAGCAAACGGTCGCGGGGCTGCACGTGGGTGCCGACACTGGAGCAGTCGCGCGTGGATCGGAATGGGATTTCGGCCACCAAGATCGATGTGGTAGTGAATGGCCAGAAGGACCTGCCCCGCGAAGAATTCTGGACCGCGGAAAAAGAACAGCATAGCCATGATCATGGCGAACAGCACAGCCATTCGCATAGCCGGCACCTGGCGGAGATTCTGACGATTATCGCCGATGCTCCTATCAGCGGACGCGCCCGGCAGACGGCTAGCGCCATCTTCTCAGCTCTTGGAGCAGCGGAAGCGAAGGTTCACAACATTCCGCTGGAGACCGTGCATTTCCACGAAGTCGGAGCGGCGGATGCAATCGTTGACATCATATGCGCGGCTGTAGGCGCGGAGGCGCTGACGGTCGAGCGGATACTGGCGTCGCCGCTCAATGTCGGTAGTGGAACGGTTAAGTGCGCCCACGGCGTGATGCCAGTACCGGCTCCGGCTACGTTGGAGTTGCTGAAAGGAATCCCGATTTATTCAGGTGAAGTGCAAAAAGAACTAGTGACGCCGACTGGAGCGGCAATCGTAAAAGTGCTGGGTGCTCAGTTCGGGCCACGGCCCACGATGACGACCGACCAAATTGGCTACGGCGCCGGATCACGCGATTTTCCTCGGCACTCCAACATCCTGAGGATCACGGTAGGAGAGACCGTTGATCATTGTGAACGGGACGGAAGAGGAAATTGTCGTGCTGGAGGCAAACCTGGACGACCTGAGTCCCCAGATTATTGGCTACATCGCGGACCAGGTTCTGGCGGAGGGTGCGCTGGACGTGTTCACGACTCCTGTTCAGATGAAAAAGGGACGGCCGGGCACGCTGCTAACGATGCTCGGCAAGCCACAGGACGGACCGAAGCTACGGGGCTTGTTGTTCCGCGAGAGCAGCACGCTGGGCATCCGGAGCCGTCGTGAGCAACGTCACATTCTCGCGCGGCGCCATGAGAGCGTGGAGACCCAATGGGGAGCGGTACGCATTAAGATCGGAAGTATAGGCGACACTGACTCGCAGTTTGCGCCAGAATACGAAGACTGCCGTCGCATCGCCGCGGAGCAGCGAGTACCGCTGAAGCAGGTTATGCAAGAGGCGCTCCGCCAGTATCTGGACAAGAAGAATGGATAACCCTGGAAAGTTCTACATCACGACGCCGATCTACTACGTAAACGCGCGGCCGCATATCGGCCATGCCTATACCACAGTGGTATGCGACACGGTGGCGCGGCGCCAGCGCATGATGGGCTTCGATACCCGGTTTCTTACCGGGACCGATGAGCACGGACAGAAGATCGAGCGGTCCGCGATTGCTGCCGGTTGCTCGCCTAAGGAATTTGCGGATCGCGTCTCGGACGAATTTCGCCAGCTTTGGGACCGGATGAACCTGACCTATGACGACTTCATCCGCACTACGGAACCGCGCCACGTTCGCGGTGTGCAAGCGTTGTTCAAGCGACTGCAGGAGCGCGGGTACATCTACAAAGGCTCATACAGCGGGCAGTATTGCGTGTTCGACGAGCTCTATGTGGACGTGACCGAGCCGGGTGCTCCATGCCCTGAGTGCGGACGTCCGACGGAGACTGTGCAGGAAGAAAATTACTTCTTCAAGCTCTCGGCGATGGAAGAGCCGCTGCTGAAGCTCTATGCTGAGCATCCAGACTTCATTCGGCCGGAAACCCGACGGAACGAAGTGATTTCGTTTGTGCGGGGCGGGCTGCGCGATCTTTCGGTCAGCCGGACGACTTTCACATGGGGAATCCCAGTGCCGGGCGACGAGAAGCACGTCATCTATGTCTGGCTCGATGCCCTAGCGAATTACATCACTGCGATTGGGTTCGGTTCAGATGACCCGAAGGACCAAGAGAAGCTAAAGCGCTATTGGCCTGCCGACGTTCACATGATCGGCAAAGAAATTGTTCGCTTCCATTGTGTGTATTGGCCGGCGTTTCTGCTGGCCGCGGGATTGCCGCTGCCGAAGTCAATCATTGCTCACGGCTGGCTGCTGTTCGAAGAGAGCAAGATGTCGAAGTCGCGCGGCAACATTGTGCGCACGGAAACAATTCTCGACACGCTGGGCGCCGACACGCTGCGTTATTTTTTGTTGCGGGAAATCGTGTTTGGCAGCGACGGCTCGTTCAGCTTCGATGCGCTGGTGCAACGGTTCAATGCCGACCTGGCGAACGGCCTGGGAAACCTATCCAGCCGAACGCTGAGCATGATCGCGCGCTATTTCGAGGGGGAAATTCCCTACCCTTCCCCGGGGCGCGAACCGAAGCCGATGACGCTATTGCAGAACTAGCGCAGCAAACCATTGCCGACTATCACGTGCAGTTTGAGCAATTCCAGTTTTCGCGTGCGCTGGAAACGGCTTGGGGACTGGTGGGTGCCGTCAACAAATATATCGTCGAAAACGAGCCATGGGCGGTCGCGGAGAAGGAGATCAGGACTCGCGCGCGCGGTTGGCGACCATTTTGCACACTTCGGCCGAGGCGTTGCGTATTGTGACGGCGCTGGTGCATCCGGTCATTCCCGAATCCACCGGGCGGATATGGGAGCAGCTTGGGCTGGGTGATATCACCAAGCTCGACCTGCGCAATCTGGCATGGGGACAGTTACCGTTACACACCAAACTCGGCAAGGTTGAGGCGGTGTTTCCGCGCGCCGACAAAAGCACCATCGAAAGGATGCAGCAAATGGAACAGGAACGGTCTGCGCAGGCTGCACAGCCGCGGTACTCGAATCGAATGTGGAGGGCAAACCGGTCGAAAGCACGCCGCTTCCAACGCTTGCAGTCGCCGCGGCGCCCGCGACAGCGCCTGCGAACAACACCATCACCATCGATGATTTCGCCAAGGTGGAATTGCGGGTCGCCCAGGTGCTGGTTGCGGAAAAGATCAAGGGCGCTGACAAGTTGCTACGTCTAGAGGTCGATCTCGGCACCGAGAAGCGGCAGATTGTTGCCGGAATTGCCAAAGCCTACGATCCCGAAAAGCTGGTGGGACGCAAAGTTGTCATCGTTGCCAATCTTGCTCCGCGCAAACTGCGTGGTCTGGAGTCGCAAGGCATGGTCGTCGCGGCATCATTGGGCGATGAGGGCGTACCGGTACTCGCGGGATTTCTGGAAGATGTTCCTGTAGGCGCAAGGCTGAAGTAGCCTTTTCTACCCCTCATGTACACCGACTCCCACTGCCATCCGGAGAACAAACGCTTCGACGCCGATCGGCCGGACGTTTTTGCCCGTGCTCAGGCGTCCGGTGTCACCACGATGCTGGCCATTGGGAATGGCGATGGCCCGGGGACTGGGACGTTCGATTGCGCGATCAAGCTTGCCGAACAGTACGACTGGGTTTACGCCACGGTTGGAATTCATCCGCACGAAGCGGCACTCGCCAAGCAAGAAGACTTCGACGAGTTGGTCACTCTGTCGCAGCATCACAAGGTCGTCGCATGGGGAGAGATCGGACTCGATTACTTCTACGATCACTCGCCACGTGACGTGCAGCAGCGAGTGTTCATACAGCAGTTGGAACTGTCAAAGGCAGCGAAACTTCCTATCGTCATCCACTGCCGCCCGTCGGATAACAGCGAGAACGCGTGGGATGACTTACTGCGCCTGGTTCGCGAGCACTGGGCGGCTACGGGCCTAGGCGGCGTTATGCACTGCTTCACCGGTACCATGGAGAATGCACGTGCCTCGCTCGATCTGGGCTTTCTCATCTCGTTTGCCGGTAACATTACATACCCCAAAGCGCAGAACATTCGTGATGTAGCCAGCATCGTGCCGCTAGATTCGATGTTCATCGAGACCGATTCCCCGTACCTGGCGCCCGTTCCGCACCGCAGCAAGCGAAATGAACCGGCATTTGTTACAGAGGTTGCACGACAGATAAGCCAGTTGCGCGGAACTTCTCCCGAAGAGACTGGACGCCACACCACCGAGAACTTTTACCGTTTCTTTCACATCAAGCGTCCTTAACCGGATTCAGGCCCGCCGCCTGCATATTTCAGCAATTCCATGCGCCTTGTTACACTTAACTGTTCATGGCTGAGAACTCGTTTGACATCGTCAGCAAGGTGGATCATGCAGGAGGTCTCCAACGCCATGCAGCAGGCGCTGAAGGAGATCCATACCCGCTACGACCTGAAGGACTCGAAGTCCGACATTCATATGGACGACAAGGAAGCGCTGGTTCTCACGTCTGCCGATGAGTACAAGTTGAAAGCCGTCAACGATGTTTTGCAGGGCAAGCTGTTCAAGCGCGGAGTCTCGCTGAAATCCCTGACCTACGGAGCGTTCGAACCCGCGGCGGGCTCATCCGTCCGGCAGAAAGTCGACCATTGCAGCAAGGCATCGCGATCGAAAAGGCACGCGAGATTGTGAAGCTCGTCAAGAACTCGAAACTCAAGGTGCAAGCATCCATCCAGGGAGATTTTGTGCGGGTGAGCGGCAAAGACCGCGACACGCTGCAGCAAATCATCGCGCTGATCAAGCAATCTGATTTCGGCATCGACATGCAGTTTACGAATTACCGATCCAACTGATGGGGCTGACCGACTTGAATACGACCGTAACCCGCAACGCCAAAGAAGTTTTCGACCTGCTGCACGACGACCTTGCTGCCATCGAGCGCGAGTTCGGCCGCGACACGGTCTCGGGCGTTCGGGCCATCACGGAAATCGGCGAATACCTTCGCGCTGGCGGCGGCAAGCGACTGCGTCCTGCTCTGCTGCTGCTGTCCTGCAAGCTGATGAACTACACCGGCCAGGGCGCCATCAGGCTGGGCGCGGTGGTCGAGATCATTCATACTGCCACGTTGGTTCACGATGACATCATCGACGAAGCCAAGACCCGCCGCGGACGCCCGGCGGCCAACACGCAATGGGGCAACTCTAAGTGTGTGCTGGCTGGCGACTGGCTCTACATGCAGGCTTTCAAGATCGCTATCCAGGAACGCAACTTCCACGTCCTCGACACGCTGATCGATCTCACGCAGGCCATGGTCGAGGGCGAGTTGCTGCAGATCGAGCGGCTCGGCAAGGTCATCACCATTGACGAGCATTTCGAGCTGATCTTCTCGCAAGACGGCCTGCCTGTTCTCGGTGTGCATGAAGCTGGGCGGAATCCTGGCCAATGCCAGCGATGCCGATCAGCAGCGTCTGGCCGACTATGGGCGCAACCTAGGCATGGCGTTTCAGATCGTCGACGATGTGCTCGACCTTACTGCGTCCGAGGAAGTTTTGGGCAAGCCGGTGGCCAGCGATCTGCGCGAAGGTAAGGCTACCCGGGCTGTGCTGCATGCGCTGGAACATTGCACGCCGGCAGAACGCGACGACCATTGAGTCGGTTTTGGGCAATGGCGGATTCAACGGCATCACCCCCGCCGACATCGTTGCCATCCTGAATCGTCACGGCTCCATCGATGCTGCTTATGCGCGTGCGGTAGAATTCTCCACCGCCGCGCGAGACGCGATCTGCACGTTTCCTGACTCCGAGATCAAGCGAGTACTGCTCTGGGTTCCGGAGTTTGTGGTGGAGCGGCAGAGCTAAGCTCCCTTCGCATCGTCCTCCGTGGACTTCCTGCTGATTGATACACTCGCCTCTCATGGCTGACCCCGCAAGAAATTGAGATCAAGTTCCTGGTACCAGACCTGAAGGCTCTAGAACGACAGCTCGCTGCACATTGGCTTTCGCTTGCGTCACGCTATCCACACACGAGATCAATACTTGTACGACCTTCCGGGACAGAAGCTGCGTCGCAAAGGTGAATTGCTTCGGCTGCGACGGTATGGCGATACTTGGCGGCTGACCCACAAGGCCCGCGCCAAGCAGCAAATACAAGTCGCGGACGGAACTGGAGACGGGAGTCTCAGACGGCACGCAGATGGATGCAGATTCTGCGCGCTCGGGTTATCGTCCGGTTTTCGCTTACGAGAAATTTCGCTCCGAATGGAGCGACGGCAAAGGCCACGTTGTGCTGGACCACACCCCGATCGGAGACATCGCCGAGATCGAAGGCCAAGCGCGTTGGATCGATCAGACCGCGAGAGCCCTCGGCGTTGCGCCGGCAACTACATCACGAAATCGTACGCTGAACTTTTCTTCGACTGGAAACGTAAATATAAACGGAAGGCGATGAACATGACCTTCCGCGAGATTGGCGGCCGCGCAAAGAGCCGCGATTCGAGCAGTCGAATCCACAGCGCTCGACTCCGTCCGATCGCGCCAGAGTTCCGCGGAAGCCGAAGCCGGCTCCGGAGTTTAGACCTCGCCGGGCCTGAACCGGAGCCGGTGGCTGTACAAACTTCTCATTACTTGATGCGCATCTGGATCACGCTGGGTATGCGCCTGAAATCTTCTTGATGAACCCATGTAGCCGGTGGAACCATCGCTCTCCCGAAAGAACATGTACGGGCACTCGCCGGGAACCACTGCGATGCCGTGGTCTTCGCAGAACTCCACCGCCTGCGGACTCACTGCACCCTGGCCACCTGCTCGATACATCCACACCCGCGGAATGCGCAGTTGCGCGCACTCCTGCACCACTTGATCAGTCACCGCAGGAGAAGTCATGACCAATACGCCATCGATAGGCGAGGCGACGTCTTTCAAGCTCGCATAGCAAGGAGCGTCGTCCACCGACTTCAACCCCGGATTCACGGCGATCGCATCGTAGCCCCGCTCGCGAAGTGTTCGCAGAAGTCTGCGGGAAAAGTCTTTCGGATCGTGCGAAACGCCGACTACGGCGATGCGCTTTTGCGCGAGGAAGTCCTGAATAGTGGCCATGGAACTCATACGCTCACCTCCATGACCATTGTGCGAAAGCCTAAGGGACTCTCGCCACCATCGATTCAAAGATTCGGTGGGTGCTTCCCGAATCGGAACTACTTCTTAATCCGCTCCAGAACCGCACCGGCAATCAGGGGCAGTCCAACCGTTGCGTCGAGCAGTACCTCAGCGAACTTCCCGCCTTCCTCGTTTGGAACGAACTTACCCCACGAGACAGCCTCGCTGTAAGTGCAGCCTGACAGGCCGCCCCAGTTGACCGGCTCGGGGCAAATTCGGACGCCGTAATGGAAGCGCTTCAGGATCAGATCTTCGCCACCGCGCCGGTGCCGTAAATCGATGTACGGGCCGAACTGCTGCGCCCAGTTGCGTGGAACTCCGCCGCCAATGGTGAAGATCCCCAGTCTGGTTTGCTGCAGGAGAGTCTCAGCATAGTGCTCGAGGTCCTCGAAGGGATCGTAGCGCAGCGGAGGAATATTGTTTCTGCGGCGGACGCGATTGTGCACGGCGAAATCGAGACCGATCTCCGAATCACTGAAGGCCGGGACGAAGACCGGCACACCCTTCTCGTACGCTGACTTGAGAATGCCACGCTCCTTCACATTCTCGCTGAGGTACTTGCCTATATCGCGATTCAGCTTGTAGGAGCATAGCGGTTCGCTGTGATCCCATCCTTTGAGAATGCGCGCCACAATGGTCTCAACGAAATCGAGATTGGTTTCCGGCTCCAGCGTGTCGTACACGCGGTTATAGCCAGCGTCGTACAACTCGGTGTCGTCCATGCGCGGGTCGTAACGGAAGTGAGAGCGGCCGGCCGCCTCCACCAATCCATGTGCCATCAGCGCGCCCGTGGAAATCACGGCCTTCACGATGCCTGCGTCGATCAGGTCGGTGACGATCAATCCCTGCTTGGCCACGGTCATCGCGCCGGCAAGCGTCATTACCACGAAGCAGTCTTTGTCGCGCGCCATCGCTTCGAGCACGTCAGCGCCTTCGCCCACTTGCCGGCCGGTGAAGGCGGTGTTCCCCATTGCCCGAACCAAGTCGTCAACACTTTTGATCTTGGACAGATCCAGCGGAGCAAGTGGCACCAGCTTGTCGCTGATTGGGTCGTGCAGGTTACGTTCCTTGCCGTCTTCGTGTTGCGCGGAATGATCGGTCACAGTTCACCTCAAGAGAGCGATAGCCGCAGTGGATTCGCCGGCGCCGGAATGAATAAACGGAAGCTGACGCCGAACTCTCGAAGCTACAGGCTTGCCGCATCTGGAGTCAATCGCCAGTGGCTCAGGTGGGCTTCGTTGCTGTCTCATTTCATCGACGACTAACATTCGTCGGCCTGCAATCTATCGCCGCTGAGATGAAATGCTATGCTTTCTCTTCGTCCTCTACTTAGGGAGTCGCGCGTTGGCAGAACGCAATTTCACCATCGGAATCGTACAGATGTCGTGCACAGCCGATCCAGAACAGAACCTGGATCGCGCAATTGCCCACGTTCGTGAGGCCGCGAAGCAGGGCGCGGAGCTGATTTGCCTCCCTGAACTGTTTCAGACCCAGTATTTTTGCCAGCGGGAAGACGTTGCGTTATTCGAACTCGCGGAGCCGATCCCCGGACCGGCCACGAAACGCCTGGGAGAAGTGACCCGCGAGCTAAAGATCACGCTCATCGCTTCCCTGTTCGAGCGGCGCGCACCGGGCGTGTATCACAACACGGCAGCCATCCTTGAGCCCAATGGCGAACTCGCGGGCATCTATCGAAAGATGCACATTCCCGACGATCCGCTCTACTACGAAAAGTTCTATTTCACTCCGGGCGATCTGGGCTTCAAGACGTTTGAGGGCGACTTCGGCAAGTTCGGCACCTTGGTTTGCTGGGACCAATGGTATCCCGAGGGCGCACGACTGACCGCGGCGCAAGGCGCTAACGTTCTCGTTCTATCCGACGGCCATTGGCTGGCATCCGGATGAGAAGGCACTGTACGGCGACGCACAGTATGACGCGTGGCGCACCATTCAGCGCTCGCACGCTATCGCCAATGGGGTGTACGTCGCGGCAGTGAATCGCGTAGGTTTTGAAACCGGCAACATTCGCGGCAACGAAGCCCCCGGAAAAGGACTGGAATTCTGGGGCGGCTCGTTTATCTCCGATCCTTTCGGCCATGTTGTCGCCGAAGCTCCGCACGACAAAGAGGCGATCCTGCTTGCCGAAGTCGATATGCATCTCATCGAGGATGTCCGCCGCAACTGGCCGTTCTGGCGCGATCGCCGCGTCGACGCTTACGCTCCCATCACCCAACGGTTCCTGGTGTAAGACTTGGCAAAGACACCAACGCATTCTCTCGAGACGCCCGCCTCGCTCGGCTATCGCATGCCCGGCGAATGGGAACCGCACGCGGCGACTTGGATCGCGTGGCCCCACAATCGCTCCGACTGGCCGGGAAAGTTCGCATGCCATTCCTTGGGTCTATGCCGAAATCATTCGCAATCTTGCGCGCGTGGAAGATGTCAACATCCTAGTCAACCATGAGATGGCCGAAGCAGTCGCCCGCGAGGTATTGGTGACAGCCGAAGTGTTACCGAAAATTGCGTTGGAGCCAGGCGCACGCAGCGGAAACATCAAGTTCTGGCACATCCCGACCAATCGCGGATGGCTACGCGACACAGGACCGATTTTCTTGCGCCGCGCTGCTCAATCAAGACGCCTGTCGCCTGTGGCCGCAGTGGCGTGGCGTTTCAATGCGTGGGCGAAGTATAACGACTGGAAGCGGGACGCGCCGGTCTCCGCTGAACTAGGACGTCGTTTGAGTTCCCAACCTGGCAGCCGGAAGTTGAAGTAAATGGCAAGTTCGCGGCGAGTGGTGCTCGAAGGCGGCAGCATTGACGTCAACGGGCGCGGAACCCTGCTCACTACGGAAGAATGTCTGCTGAGCGACGTGCAGCAGCGCAATCCGGGCGTCAGCCGCGAGCAACTTGGAGCAGCTCTTCGCCGACTATCTTGGCATCAAGAAGGTGATCTGGCTGGGTCGCGGCATCGCCGGTGACGACACTCATGGACATGTCGACGATATCTCCCGCTTCGTCGCGCCGAATGTGGTCATAACGCGTACGAACCCGACACCAGCGAAGCGAACCACGAACCACTTCGGGAGAATTATCGCCAGCTGAAGAAGGCCACCGACCAGTCGGGAAAGCGGCTGCGCGTGATCAAACTTCCCATGCCGACGCCAATCTACTTTGATGGGCAGCGGCTTCCCGCGAGTTATGCGAATTTCTATATCGCAAACCGCCTGGTGCTGGTCCCGGTGTTCAACGACCCTAACGATCGCGTTGCACTCGATATCTGGCGGACGCTTTGCCCGGGCGTACGGTTGTCGGCATCTACTGTGGGGATTTTGTTCTGGGTCTTGGCACGCTGCACTGCATGACACAGCAACAGCCAGCGGGTTAAACGGTAGTCCGCCTATAGACCGGTTCGTGGCAGGAAAGTCACTACTGCCCAATAGACGAAGGCAGCCAACCCTGCATAGAGCGCACCATTGGCGAAGACGATTGTGCCTCCGGTGAGCACCAGTGCCAGCATGCTGTCGCTCGCGCTGCCGATTGCGCCGACCAAAATGAAAGGCGGGCACAGCATCACCGCCGCGTGATAGGCAACTCCCTGGGACATGGCCGCGGCATGATTACGCCAGAGGAGAAACAGCACCATAGCAACTGCCATCCCAGCAACAAACATCACCGATAAGACAATCACCAACGTGTCATTGCGGGTCTTCGCCTTGTATGGCAAGTCTTCCCTTTCGCTGAGTCACCTACCAGCTTACTAAACTCCCAACCACAGTTTCCGATAGGTCTGATGATGGCGAGCGACGCCAACATCTGCCCGCCACATCGCAATTCATTGTCCGCGTCTGGAAAAGGGGTCTTGATGTTGCGAGTGCTGATGTTGATCTCTGCAATCGTTTTCTTTCGTGAGTTTCTGCTGCGCCCCGCCCGGCGTTCACCTACCGCCATTTCTCCGTATATGAATTCGCTGGATGGCCTGCTCTCAGCCGAGCAGGTTAGTCGCGCCGTCGAGGAAGTGCGGCTTGGTGAACTACAAATGAAGCGCGCACGGTCTTTTGCTGCGCCAATTTCTCCGACGGGTGACGCGAATCTGGCTCGCCCGCATCCCGCAAGACCCGCGCCACATGCCACCATGTTACCGCGCTAGTCCGTGCTATCCTTCGGGGAAAGTAGCATTGGAGGCCTTATGAGCAGCCCTTATACAGCCCCTGCTTCGGGCGCGGTTCCCGGCATTCCGCACCACATGGTTACCACCGCTTTTACGCTCGACGGCTATGACATTACGAGAAACCTAGGACTGGTGCGCGGTATTATCGTCCGTTCGCGCTCGATCGTAGGCACTATCGGCGCCACACTACAAACCATCGTCGGCGGAAATATCACGTTGCTTACAAATCTCTGTGAGCAAACTCGTGAGCATGCCTTCGATCTGATGTTGGAACATGCCGCTCAACTTGGCGCCAACGCGGTCATCGGCATGCGTTATGACGCCACAGAAATTATGCAGGGAGTGACCGAGGTGCTGGCCTACGGAACTGCGGTTTGCGTGGAGAAAAAACGGTAGAGAATTTCCCAGCGCAACGAGCACTTGTGACATGGTGAGCCCGGCAGGAATCGAACCTGCGACCCACGCATTAAAAGTGCGTTGCTCTACCAACTGAGCTACGGGCCCACACTCCTAATCTAACACAGGAAATACTGGTGTCCCGATGGGTCGCAGTAGGGCGAAATACGCTCACAGTCTCGCTCAAACGTGTAGGTCGCTTGGCTCTCAGTTGACCGCCGCTGAGCCCGAAGTACGGCGCCATTCCGAATGAGATGTCCCGATCGACCCCAGGCCGGGCATCGGCACATCACTCACAGCGAACTTCAACACTTGATGATGCATCACATACAACGCCAGCTCCAGGCGATCGCAGACGCCGGTCTTATCAAAAATCCTGCGTAGCGAATTCTTCACGCCCGGCTCGGTCGAATTCATGCGCATGGCGATTTCTCGATTCCGGTAGCCCTGAACAACCAATGCAATCACTTTGAGCTCTTGGGGCGTCAAGCGTTGCTGTACGCGAAGGCCGACCGGATCCTCCCAGGCATCCCCTGCGTAGCCATGGCTCATTCGCAGAACTGTACCCCCGCGCACGACATGACGAATGCACCGGACTACCGTTCCCGGGTCGGCTGAGCGTCGGATTACGCCATGCACGTCCGCCGAGAACTGCTGGACAATGGCGTCGCCTGGGTCCTCCAGCAGAATTATTGACGTCAGCTGTCGGCCACATATTTTCCTGATGTCATCGATCCGAACCAGGAATGCTGACGACAAAACTAATACGTGAGGCCGAAAGCTTTCCAGTCCGTGCATAAGCTGCTCAATCGAGCGAGGTTGTCCAACAATGCGGATGTCATCTTCCGACGCCAGTGCACTCGCCATTCCAACCCGAAACACGATCTGGTGGTCAGCTAATATGACTTTTATCATGCAGAACCTGCTGCAATTTGCTGGCCGCTGTCGTCACTCAATACAGCTCAGTTAAGGTGATGTCCAGCAGTAACTTGTCGTTGCCTGCCAGTTGCAAACATTTACTTGCTGAGCACTTTTTACCCGTGCACGACAATTTGTGCTTCGTTCCTGCGCACGGTCACCGGCATCAAAGGAAGTGTGTACGGATTTCCACAGCACTGGGATTGGCACCAGCCCAGTGCTGTTCCCGAATCCTGAGACCAAGCAAACTTTAAAGTGCGTTCGTGGTGACAAGGGTCTTTCATGAACATCAATCGCAAACGCGTTGTGATCGTCGGCGGAGGTTTCGGCGGACTCAAAGCGGCTGAATCGCTGTCTCGGTTGCCTGTAACAATCACGCTCGTCGATCGCAAGAACCACCACACCTTTCAGCCTCTTCTTTACCAGGTCGCGACCGCCGGCCTGTCGCCTGCTGAGATAGCTGCGCCAATTCGCGAAATCCTCGCCCGCCACGAAAACGTTGAGGTCCTGCTCGGCGAGGTTGTGAATTTCGACCTGGAACAGCGCATCGTCAAGCTGCATGGCTTTGAGCTCCCTTATGACTACTTGGTCGTCGCCGCCGGAGCCAGCCACGCTTACTTTGGACACGACGAATGGGAAGCTCTGGCCCCTGGCCTCAAGACCGTCGAAGACGCACTGGAGATCCGCCGACGCGTCTTGCTCGCTTTTGAAATGGCGGAACGTCATGCTGCCACTACCGGCCAGCACCTACCTTTGACCTTCGTTGTGGTTGGAGGCGGCCCGACCGGCGTTGAGTTGGCGGGCACTTTGGCCGAGATCACGCGCCGGTCATTATCAGACGACTTTCGCAATATTGACCCCAAGAAAACGCGGATCATTCTGCTCGAAGCGGGATCGTCGGTACTCGCCTCATATCCTGAAGACCTGCGCGAAAGCGCGAAGCGTCAACTGGAACGACTTGGAGTGGACGTACGCCTTAACTCGGCCGTGACCGACGTTCGGCTGGGCGAAATTCACGTCGGCAGCGACATTGTTCAAGCCACGCTCGTGCTCTGGGCAGCCGGCGTATCTGCGTCTCCTCTGGGACGCGCATTAGGCGCTCCTACAGACAGAGCAGGTCGCGTGATGGTCGAAGCCGACCTCAGCCTGCCCGGACATCCAGAGGTCTTTGTCATCGGCGATCTCGCATCGCTGAAGCGGGCGGAAGGCACTCAATTGCCGGGGGTGGCTCCCGTCGCCATGCAGGAGGGCAAATGGGTAGCGCGCCAGATCGCCGCCGACCTCGCAGGCAATCCTCGCGCTCCTTTTCATTACGACGACAAAGGAAGCCTAGCCACCATTGGCCGTGCTGCCGCCGTGGCGCAGTTCGGCAAGGTACATATTTCCGGCTTCCTGGCGTGGCTGTCATGGCTGTTCATCCACATCTTTTTCCTGATCGGCTTCCGCAATCGCATCATCGTTATGATCCAGTGGGCGTGGAGCTACTTCACATATGACCGTTCCGCTCGTCTTATCACGGGAGAATCCCGGACGGTCGCGGTCCCTGCGGTTGAGCTGGCTGAAGAGTTGGAGGCAATGCGGACTCAGCCTAGTTCGCGAGGCGCGGAGACAAGCAATTCTTCACCGCAGGCACAATCAAGCGCCCAGCCAGTTCCGCCAGCGCAGGTCTGACTCCGCGGCGCCGACAGAATGAAAAGGCCATCCTCCTGGGGATGGCCTTCGCAACCGGTCTCAACGGCAAAGGCTCAGGTCCTCTTGACGATCGGGTTGTAGCCCTCTCCCATCAACTTGGCCTTCATCGCGTCGGCATCCTGCAATGTTGCGAATGGTCCAACTTGCACGTGATAAAACTTGTCGTGTACGGCCGGATTGTTCACCACGAAGACACTGTAGTTTTTCTTACGTAACGCGCCCGCCAGCGCAGCAGCGTCTTCCTCGCGTGTGACTGCGGCGATCTGGACTACAAACGAACCGCTTGCTGACGCCTTTACCTCCGGACTCTGCGGCGCGCTTGCCTTGGTGTTCGGTTGCGCAGCCGGAGTCACTTCAGGTGCCGAAGCAACCGGAGCGTTGGACGCCACGGTCTTCTGCTCGGCTGGCTTCTCTTGCGGTGTTTTAGAGGGTGCGGTGGGATCAGATCCTGTAGCCTTCTTATCGGCCTTTACTGCATTAAAGAACGTGAGGTCCGGCTCCGTCTTGCTCTGCGTCGGCTCGTCGGTGGCGCTCGACTCGGGCTCGCTCTTCGCAGCCACGGCTGCCGAGGGCTTCGCAGCGCTCGAATCACCAATCACCGGCGCAGACAACGACGCACTCAGCGGAGACTTGTCATTCATCGCCTGCTCGTGCGCCGACGTCTTGCCCAATGAGTACCCAATCGCAAAAAACACACCGCAAATGACTACCAACATGAAAAACAGGCCAAGTAACTTACCCGGCCCTATTGTGACATCGCCATCTTCTGTCGACATGTTCTTGTTTCTCCGAGTTTATTGTTCTGGCAGCTTCGGTGGCGCCGCCGGCTTCGCTGCGTCCACTTTCACCAGCTGCTGCAAACCGGTCAACAGATCAACCGGAACCGGGAAAATGATGGTGGTGTTCTTTTCCACGCCAATTTCGGTAAGTGTTTGCAAGTAGCGCAGCTGAATACTTGTCGGTTCGGTAGCCAGCAGGTGAGCGGCATCGGTCAAGCGCTGCGCCGCCGCGAATTCGCCTTCGGCATGGATGATCTTTGACCGCTTCTCGCGTTCCGCCTCTGCCTGCTTGGCCATGGCGCGCATCATGGTCTCAGGCAAATCAACCTGCTTGACCTCGACGCTCGTCACCTTAACGCCCCACGGGCCAGTGTGTTGGTCCAGAATGGATTGCAGTCGCGTGTTAATTTTGTCGCGATGCGCCAGCAATTCGTCCAGGTCAACCTCGCCCAGCACCGAGCGCAGGGTCGTCTGCGCGAACTGCGACGTCTGGTAGAGATAATTCTCGACTGCAACAACTGCCTGGTTGGGGTCGATCACGCGCAGAAAAATTACCGCGTTCACCTTCAGGGTGACGTTGTCACGCGTAATGATGTCCTGCGGAGGAACCTCCAGCACAACCTGCCGCAACGAAACCCGTACGATCCGGTCAATGGGAGCGAAGACCAGGATAATGCCCGGCCCTTTCGCGCTCCCCAACAGCCGGCCCAACCGGAAAATGACGCCCCGCTCGTACTCCGCCAAAATTTTGATGGAGTTCAAGATGTACAGCACGACGATGACAACGGGAATGATGACAAACAGATTCATCCGAAGCCTCCGCGGGCCACCGTTAAGTTTAGAACCTGCAGCCCAGACGATTGTAGGCTTATCTCGGGGCGTAACCCAATTCGGCAACAGCAAGAAGCCCCAGCAGAAATGCCGGGGCTGAGAGGAATGACAGCAAAGAGCGAGCTACGTTACTTTCTCCACTTCCAGCTCCAACCCGTCCACCTTGCGCACCACTACTTGTTCACCCATCTGCACCCGCGCCGGAGCATGTGCGTTCCACAATTCGCCCAGCACAAACACTTTTCCTTCCGGATCGATGTCGGTGCGTGCTTCGCCCACGGTGCCGATCATTCCCTGCTGGCCGGTGACGACTTTGTTTCGGCGCGCCTTGAGGGCAATGCTCATCAGGAATACGGTGATCACTCCGAGAGGCACGCTGACCGAAAGAGCTGTCCATAGCTTCACGCGCATCTCGGGAATTGGGCCGTCGACAAGCAGCAATCCGCCAATGGTCATCAGCGCAATGCCCGCGATGCCCAGAATTCCATGCGTGGCGAACTTCGCCTCCAGCGCAAACATTACGAACGCCGCCATGATGAGCGTGAACGCCGCATACCGCGTGGGCAGCAGGTTCAGCGCGAACAGCGCCAGCAGGATGAAGACAATTCCCACCACGCCGGGCACGATTGCCCCAGGATGGTTGAACTCGGCGTACAGTGCCAGTGCTCCGATGGCCAGTACGATAAATGCAATATTTGGGTCAAGCAGGAAATCGAGGATGCGCTGTTTGACCGTCATCTGCAAGTCAACAACCTGCGCACCTATCAGGTGTAACGTGACCGTCTTGCCGTCGAAGCGCTTGATGGGCTTGCCATCCATTTGCTTGAACAGATCGTTCTGGTCGCTGGCGATGTAATCGATCAGGTGGTTGTCGAGCGCTTCCTTATCGGTCCACGACTTCGACTCGCGCACCGCGGACTCGGCCAACGCCACGTTTCTGCCTCGCGGCCCGACGAACGAACGCATAAACGCAGCCGCGTCGTTCTCGACCTTCTGTTTCATGACGTCGTCCATCTTCTCGCCGCCCAGATTGACTGGATGCGCGGCTCCCGTGTTCGTCCCCGGAGCCATCGCAGCGACATCTGCAGCTTCCAAGATGAAGAATCCCGCCGATGCCGCCCGTGCTCCCGCTGGAGCCACGTACACGATCACCGGCACCGGAGATGCGAGCATCTTTTCCACAATAGAACGTGTCGAATCCACCAGCCCGCCGGGCGTGCTCAGCTCGATCAGCACAGCGTCGGCATTGGTTTGCCGTGCCTGCTCAATTGCCCGCCCGATGTATTCGTCACTGATTGGCTGGATGGTGTCATCCAAGCGGATCTTGATGACGCTGCTGGCAGACGCTATTCCTGTGGTGAGAAATACGAGAGTGGATACGGCGAGAAAAACGCGAAGTCTCGACATACGGCCTCCTTCCGGAGTGCTGTGTCTATTTTACTTGGGAGACCGCTGCTGGTTGAGATTATTGATCTCCATTTGCAATTGCCGGTACGAAGTTTCGTCGTAGTTGCGCTTGATGCGCTCGATGGGAATTCTCGGCTGGTTCGGCTGGCTGGACGATCCGATGCTGCCCACGGCACTCCCGCCAGTCGGCGCCGTAACCCCGCGATTAATCATTTCCAGCAGCGACTTGGCCTCCGCATCCGTTGGACGGCGCTGCAACTCCTCCTTCAGTTGCCGTTCCGCGCCGGCCGAATCTCCGTTCTTGAACAGCGCTAAGGCATAGTTAAACCGATAGTCCGCATCATTGGGATCGGCATTTACGGCCTTCAAAAGGTAATCGACGGCCGCTGCGTGACGCCCGAGCCGAGCATCCACCACGCCGAGATTGTTGTACACCTCGGTCAGCGGCAGCCGCGTCAGCAAAGAATTGAACGCGACGGAGGCGCGCTCGAGGCTTCCCCGGTAATACTCAGTCATGCCCAGCAGAAACGTGGCTTCTCCTGCCGACGGGTCCTCTTTCGGTATCTTGCTGAACCACAGGGCCGCCTGCTCATAGTCGTGGCCGTCGTAGTACGTCTTGCCCAGTTGCAGTGCAGCCGCCGTATATCCTGGATTTAGCCGCACTGCTTCCTTAAAGTAGTGGATCTTTTGTTGCCGCCCTGTAGCGACGACTCCGCGCACATAATTCTCAAACGCGTCAAGCCGAATCGGCGATGACGCTTTGACGAATTCTTGCTGCGTCACCTGAGGCGCGTTCGGCATCTCGTGTAGCAATTGCCAGGCTAGTGACGTTTGCAGATCGACAAACCCACTGAGCGGCCCCTTCGTTTGAATCACGGGATCCAGCCGAAGCCCCTTGACGTCCAGCAGCTGCGCGGTCGCCTGAAAGCTGCTGTCGGTGACTTCATAGCTACCCAGCACCACAAAATCGGCACCCATTTGTTCGGCCACCCGGAAGATCGTGGCTCGTGAAGGACGTGCGCCAGCCGGGACTCCCGCATGGTCAAAAGCGAAAAGACGGTCGTCGCGGCTCACTATGTAAACATGGGCCGACGATATGCGCTGCGAAAGCACTTCCGCACAAGCCTCGCTGATCCAGTCCGCCCCGGCCACCTTCGAATGGTTCTCGAAAGGCATGATCAACACCGTCTCCATGGCCGGAGCAGTTTGCGCCGCAGCAAATGTCGCCGCCAAAATCGTCAACGACAACAGACAAGCGATTTGTAGAGGAAAATGAGCCCGGGTTCTTAGCAAGATGTGCTGATTCTACTCACAGTGCAAACCCGCCCCTTAGGGCGGGTTGCGCGAGAATGGGCGACGCTTAATGCGAAACGGAAGCGAACAGGTCCGACTTCAGCAAGGCCTGAAAGCGCTGGTCGTCGGTCTTGAAATTCATCTTCAGCAGATCATGCTCATTGTCGACCGTCATGCTCTCCAACGCCGTCTTCTCGGTGGGAGTGGCATTGATCTTGCGATAGAGAACTCCCGCTTTCAGCAGCGATGCCAGGCTAGCAGCCGTCATGTTGTCAGACGTTTTCACATTCAGGTTAAATGTAACGCCGTTGTCGAAACCCATGGTGTAGTCGGACGCCAGAAGCCGCTTTTTGACCACGTCATAGTCTGCCAGCGATGAGGCCTGCCCTAGCGCCGACTTCATCATATTCTGCGTTCCGAGTTGGTCCAGAACGCTCCAGATCGGTGCGCTGTCGCTGTCGGTAATCAAGTCGTTCATCGAACTGTTCGATGCCAGCGAATCGGCGTTCTTGTCGCGCACATCGATCGCGCCCTTCAGCGCTGCGCTCTCACCAAACACAATCGTCGAAGGGTCGAGAAACACTACTTGCATACCCGAACCCATGGGGTACAGGTAGGACAGCAGGTATTTCTCCGGCTTGACTCCCTTAACTTTCGCCTTTTGCAGGAATTCCTTCTGCTTGAACGGGCCCTGGGCGATGCCGATTGCATTCAATGTGTTAGCCGAACTGCGATACGTGACAAACGTAATCTGCTCGACATCTTTGGCGGGGTCGATGCCAAAACCACGCAGCGCGGTCTCGAACTGCTTCAGGTTGCTTGGCAGTACGCGGTTCTTCAGCGCCATCGCCGTATCCGAGCCACGCAACGCGCGGTAATCCACTGAGATGACCTGTTGGATGGCCGACGGAATTACCGTCCGCGCGTTGCTGCTCAGCGGCGCCGCAAACGCGGGTGCACATAGCAAGAATGTAAGGAGGAGTCGAGGAAATAACTTCTTCATTAGGACTATTCTACCTGAGACTTAGACGCACAAACCCGCCGAGGGTTATACAGTTGCCCTCGTCGAGTTGATTTTCTCGTCCGTCCTTCTTTAGTTGACTGCGATGAACCCGCTCTTCAGATGCCCGCAAATCAAGCACTTGACGATCGTCAGTTCCTCCAGCGTATTGCCGCAGTCCGGACACACGTAATAGGTGTGGCTTTCACCCTTGCGGCTCTCCAGATTGTCCAGCGCATCCTGATAGAGAAACGCGTGCACCGCCTCAACCTTCAAGGCAAACGTAAAGGTTCGCACGGCCGCAGTCGCATTGTGCCGCCTGGCCGCATCGATGAACTCGGGATACATAACATCCCGCTCATACTTCTCGCCGTCGACCGCGACTTGCAGATTTTCTCGTGTCGATTGAACAGCGGTAGGCTGAATCTTGAAGACTGCGACTCCACCCATCTCTTCAATCACGGCTGCGTGGTTGTGGGCGTGAATTTCCTCGGCTTCGGCGGCCGCACGGAAAAGGCTAGCCACCTCGCCATATCCCTCCTCGTCAGCTTTTCGGGCGAAAGCCAAATAGCGTGCGTGGGCATTGCTCTCGCCGTTGTAGGCAGTCTGCAGATTATCAAGGGTACTGGTGGACTCGCTTACCGCAGTGCTGGCGGCAGCGATGACTCCGGGCACGATCAGGGACAGTATTGCGCTTAGCGTATGTAGCATGGCCTACCCTCCGGCTTATTGATAGGCCAGATTTCTGCTGCGCGCAGTGACTGCCGATACCTGTGATGGTGATGCGGTTCTCTGAAGTTATGTTTTTATCGCGATTAGACGCTTGCGGACGTCCGCTACGAAAGCTGCGTCCGTCAGACCGCCGAGATTGATCTCTACGTTGGCTAGTGCGCCTTGCGTGGCCGCGCCTGCAAGTGCCACGCCCACAGTAAGATCCGAAGCCATCTTGGGATTGGTAATGGGCCGCAGAGACTCCAGGATCGTCCCTACTTCCCTTGCCCGCTCCGCGACCGTAAGAGGAATGGTTGTGGCGTTTTTCATCGCCACATCGACTTCTTGCTGCGCGTCAGGATTGTCCTTGAGTTTCTTGAATGCAGCCATCACTTTGGTGAACGATGCGGCGTCTGCGTCAATTGCGGCTTTCAGTTCTTCACGGATTTCGGCGAGCCTGGCGATCGCGTCGCTCAGCTGTAACTCATACTTAACAAAGGCTTTCTTTCCGCGTGACATGCCAGCAACCATGCTTCCCAAGGCTGCCGCCATCGCTCCTGCGGCAGCTGATGCACTGCCGCCGCCTGGGGCCGCGGTGGGCGCTGCAAGTTGTTCAATAAACGGCTCTACGCCAGCGCGAAGACCTCCGACGGACATTTTGCCGCTCATCACTTCGGCGAGGCGATTTTCGAGGATTAGGGACGAGTCGAAGTTCTCAACTTGAAGAAACCATTCGGCTGCGTCCTCGAGTGCCTTTTTGGGAATCAGGCCGACGATCTCGCTCGACAGCGGCAAAACGCCATAGCGGGCTGCCTCGCGTTTCACATATTCAAATACGCGGGCAATTGGAGTCTGATCGGTATCTGTAAGATTCATCGAGACTTGTGCCAAGCCGTGGACGCTCACACCCATGCCTTTTACGTAACGCAATCCGCCGTTTGAGAAGCGCACTGCCTTGCCGATTTTCTTGGCGATTTCGACGTCCGGAGTATTTAGATAGACGTTATAGGCCACCAAGAACTTGCGCGCGCCTACAACTGTAGCGCCTGCAGTAGGATGCAGTGCTGCCTCGCCAAAATCGGGCTTGCGGTCCGGGTTGGTTTTTACTTCCTCGCGAATACTCTCGAACTGTCCGCGGCGGATATTTTCCAGGTTCTGGCGCTCGGGTCTTTGTGCTGCAGATTCATAGAGATAGACGGGGATTTTATAACGTTTCCAGATTTCTTCGCCTACGCGACGAGCGATGGCTACACAATCCTCCAGGGTTACGCCTTCGATCGGAATGAAAGGTATCACGTCGGCCGCGCCGAGGCGGGGGTGGGCGCCAGTATGTTTCGTCAGATCAATCAGTTCGGCGGCCTTGCCGACGCCGCGAATGGCCGCTTCGGCGATATTGACCGGATCGCCTACCAGCGTGATAACACAGCGGTTATGGTCGGCGTCCATCTCGCGATCCAGGAGGTAGACCCCGTCCATTTTCATGGCTTCGAGAATGGCGTCAACTTTGGCCTTGTCGCGACCTTCAGAGAAGTTGGGAACACATTCGACGAGTGCTGGCATAAGTTCTGAGGATAACCGAAATCCCCAAAATCGCCTCCCAAAAAGGCTCGTTATAACATACGTTATAACGAGCTTTCAATGGTACAGGTCGACGGTGGAGTCAAATACGCAGAAGCTGGCGCATGTGGAATCAAACATTTGCAGTTACTAGTTAATGTCTCGTGTTAGGTATTGGGCGTACGCATGGCATAAGTTATTAGAGTTAGAGTGCTCACTTTGAAGCAGGCAGCCCCCCGCGTTAAGATACCTATTTTAAGAATAGGTATTCTTATTATATAATACACGAATGGCCAAGAACCCCGAACATCGCGATCTATTCCCCGGCGCACTGGAGATCATGATTCTCCAATCGCTGCGACTAAAGCCAATGCATGGATATGCGCTGGTGAAGCACATCAAGCAGGTTTCCGACGACCTGTTGCAGGTGGAAGAAGGCTCGCTCTATCCGGCGCTGCAGCGAATGCTGAAGGAGGGCTGGCTCGCAGTCGAAGCTGGAGTTTCGGCGAAGGGCCGGCCGACGCGGATTTACCGGCTGACGGACGCGGGTATCGAGCACCTCGAACAAGAGGTCGGCAGTTTCGAGAAGATGTTCGCCGGTTTCACGCGGGTGCTGGCCGCGGCCAAAGCGTAGGAGGTGCTGCTTGTCTTTGTTTAGTCGCTTCTTTTCGTTTTCTAGAGAACGCCGGTATGACGACATCTCTGTGTCCATCCAGGAGCACATCGACGAGCGGGTCGATGAACTGATGGAAGAGGGCATGTCGCGCGATGAGGCCGAACAAAAAGCGCGTCGCGATTTCGGCAATGTGACATTCGTGCGGGAGCGGAGCCGTGAAGTGTGGCAGTGGCAGAGACTCGAGTCGCTGCTCACGGACCTGAAGCATGTATTCCGCCGGCTAGGGCGATCGCCGGGGTTCGCGATTGCCGTAGTGCTGACGCTGGCCATTGGCATCGGCGCGAATACGGCAGTGTTCAGTGTGCTCAACAGCGTGCTGATCCGGCCGCTTCCCTACCCTGAGCCGCAACAACTGGTTGCGCTGCATCTGAACGCCCCCGGCGCGCCGGGGCTGGCCGACTTCCGAAATGAACTGCGCCTCTCGGCCTCGATGTATCTCACCTTCGCCGCGCATAACAAGAGCTTCCAATCGCTGGGCGTGTGGATGCCTGGGACGGCGAGCATCACGGGGATCGCACAGCCGGAGCAGGTCAACACGGCGATGATTACGGACGGTGTTCTGCAGACGTTCGATGTGCCTGCCGCCGCCGGGCAGTGGCTCACGGCTCGCGATCAGGACCCACGCGGAGCGCAGCGGGTGATGCTCAGCTATGGATACTGGCAGCGGCGTTTCGGCGGCGATCCCAGCGTGGTGGGCCGCACCATTCATGTCGACTCGCAGGCGCGTGAGATCGCCGGTGTCATGCCGCGGGGATTCAAAGTACTCAGTTATGACTTCGATCTGCTGGTGCCGCTGGCCTTCGATCCGGTGAAGCAGCCGTTGGCCGGCTTTGCGTACAGCGGCATCGCGCGGCTCCGGCCGGACGTTACGATTTCGCAGGCTGACGCCGATGTGGCGCGCCTGCTTAACGTGTGGATGGACTCGTGGACGAACGGTCCGGGCAACGATCCGCACTTTTACCTGACCTGGAAAATCACGCCAGCGTTTCAGCCTTTGAAGGAGCAGGTGGTCGGCAGTGTAAGCAACGTGCTGTGGGTGGTGATGGCGACGATCGGCGTGGTGATGCTGATCGTGTGCACCAACGTGGCCAATCTGCTGCTGGTACGCGCCGATTCGCGCCAGCACGAGCTCGCGGTGCGCTCGGCGCTGGGCGCGGGCCGATGGCGGATTGCGCGCGAGCTGCTGCTGGAGAGCGTAACGCTTGGTCTGCTAGGCGGCGCGGCCGGCGTGGGAGTTGCGTATGCAGGACTGAGGCTGTTGACGGCTATAGGGCCGGAAAATCTGCCGCGCCTGAGCGAGATCTCGCTCGACGGCCGATCGCTGGCCTTCACCCTGATACTGTCGGTGTTGTCCGGCCTGCTGTTCGGCTCGATTGCGGTGCTGCGTTACGGTCCTTCGCGGCAAGCCGCGCCGCTGCTGGGTACCGTGCGAACGGCAAGCGTCAGCCGCGAGCGGCAGCGCGGCCGCAACCTTCTGGTGGTGGCGCAGGTGGCCATGGCGCTGGTGCTGCTAATCAGCGCCGTGCTGATGATCCGTACCTTCAACGCGATGCACCACGTCGACCCGGGCTTCTCTGACCCAGCGTCGCTGCAGGTAACGCAAATTTCGATTCCGGAGACGCTGGTGCGCGATCCGCAGGCAGTCCTGCGGATTCAGAACAACATCCTGGACAAGCTCGCCGCGATTCCTGGCGTCTCCTCTGCAGGCTTTGCCGCTTCCGTTCCCATGAGTGGAGGCGAACCGGCGTGGGATGAAATCATGGTCGAAGGAAAGAGCTATGAAGGCGCCGAACCGCCCTTGCGCCTGTACAACTTCGTTTCACCCGGATATTTCCATACCGCGGGGACCAGATTCGTTGCGGGGCATGATTTTGCGTGGACAGAGATATACGGTGTGAGACCGGTGGGCATCGTGTCGGAGGGCCTGGCCCGCGAGCTATGGGGATCGCCTGAAGCAGCCATCGGCAAGCGGTTCCGCGAATATCCCAGCATGCCGTGGCATGAAGTGGTCGGAGTGGTGCAGGATGTGCGCGAGAATGGTGTCGATCAGAACTCGCCTGCAACCGTGTACTGGCCTTCGATGATGCCCGATCTCTACGGTCCGGGTAGCTTCGACACAAGGCGTACCGTCTACTTCGCGATGCGCAGCAATCGCGCGGGGAGCGCAGCCTTCATCAACGAAATGCAGCGTGCGGTGTGGTCAGTGAATTCGAACCTGCCGGTTGCGGCAATCAGTACCATGCAGGACATCTACAGCCAATCCATGGCGCGCACTTCGTTCACGCTGGTGATGCTGGCCATTGCGGGAACGATGGCGCTGGCTCTCGGCATTCTGGGTATCTACGGCGTGATCTCGTATGCGGTGTCGCAGCGCACACGTGAGATCGGCATACGCGTGGCGCTGGGCGCAAAGAAGAGCGAACTGGTGTGGATGTTCGTTCGCTCGGCACTGGTGCTTACCGGCATTGGCACGGCTGTTGGCCTGGGCGCGGCGGCGGCACTCATGCGCCTGATGCGAACGCTGTTGTTTGGCATCAGCCCGCTGGACCCAGTAACGTTCACAGCCGTGCCGGTTGCCCTGATTGCTGCAGCGGCACTGGCAAGCTATCTTCCAGCACGGCGCACAGCTGCTATCGATCCGGTCGAAGCGCTGCGAGCGGAGTAGTTGAACTCTGGATCGAAAGACCCACTCAAGAAAAAGACGTTTGAGTGGAGCACCCAGCAGATTCCCCGCGGACTAAAGTCCGCGGGGAATGACAAAAATAAGAAGCATGTGCGGCACGACTGAAGTCGCGCCCTGATACAAGGCCCTTCACAAGTGAGTCTTTCCGCGAGAGGTGAAGCACCGCACTACCAGTCTTAGAACCAGGTGTAACCGGCTGTGAATTGCACCGCGCCGTTGATGCCGGGGTTGTAGCGTCCCAACGAGGCGTTCGACAAGTGGTAGATCTTTACGGCGAAATCCCATGAGCGCTTGGGGCGGTGAAACCACTGCAATCCTAACTCGGCTCCGCTGGTGAAGTTCACTTGCGAGGTATCGGGCGCGGGGAGTTGGTGGGAACTAAAGACGATGCCGCCGACAGCGGCTAAATATGGCGAAACAGTCTTGCCGCCGGTGAAATTCCACTTGGCAATGAATGGATTGATCGCGCCTGCGTACTGCGCATGCCCGCCAACCCAGAATTCGTTGATGGGAATAAGGTCGAGGTCCATCTCGAAGCTGCCGCGCAAGGCGTTGCTGCCAAGCTGGTGGGTCAGGACGCGACCCAAGCGTCCGGCGATGAGAAAGGTCTGCGCGCTGGGAGTGTTGGCGAAGGACTCGCTGCCGCCGACGTAAAAGCCTTTATTCCATCCCGGCGTGCGCAGGGCCTGGACGTTATCGCCGCTCGGGGCTTGGGCAACGGAACATGCACTCAGGATCAGGCAAACCGCAAGGATCTTGGCAAAGTCTCTCATAGGGTTTTGGCAAGAAGCTGAAGCTATCAGGTTCGACAAGTCTCGGCAAATCGGGCGCCGCTCTCAGGAGATGTTATCTTCGTCTGCTAAACAGGATTATGAAAGATTTGATCGCCAAGCTGCTGGCGGCAATTCCCGCCTACGTCCGGCAGATGATCGACCTGCTGCGCGATCCGCGAGCATTCGTGGAGAAGCTCGACCTGGACTCGGATTCGGTGCTGCAGGATGCGCTGACCTTTCTCGCCATTTCGTTCGGATTGACCTTTATTGCGGAAATCCCGCTGCTGCCTGACAAGCAAAACAAAGAAATCATGTTCGGCATAGCGGCAGTGCAGGCGGCCCTGGGATTCGTTGTGTCGGTGGTGCTGCTGGATCTGTCGTGGAGAATCGTTAGGGGAAAACTTTCGTTCAAAAAATTCGTCATCGTCACCTGCTACTTTACCGGGGTCTCGACGCTCTTGTTCCTGATGCTGGCACTGGTCGCGTGGGGGGTTTTCAACAGCTTGGATCCGCTGAACGCGGCGCTGATGCGAAACGGCACGCAGCCCGATCCGGTAGACCTGATGCGGAGCGCGGGCTTCCATGCGTTTTGGATTCTTCTCGCGCTGGGCCTGGTGGCGACCTTCATCTGGATCTTTCGAATCTGGGGTGCGTATCGCGATCTCAACCAGACTTCGAAAGCCCGTTCCGCTGTGGCCTTCACAATCTACATGCTGCTCAGTCCCCTGATTCTTGGGTTACAGGTCTTGATGGGGTCGAGCATGTACACGGCTGCACCGACGCCGTTCCCTGCCGAGCTCGTGGGTCAATGGGAGCTGACGAAGGAAAACCGCACTGGCGAGATTGCCACTCACCATGCGGTGTCGTTCAAGTTCGATCCGAACGGCTATTACATGACGCTTGACACGCTGGGCACGACCAATGGCCACTGTTACACGATGGTCAACAATGGCAGCTATGGACACGCTACTGTCGTGGGTTCGGCGTTAACGTTGCATGTCCAGAAGCACACCGAAACCACGGACAATAACTGCAACGGGACCAAGTCGGAAACGGCGAAAGAGCTAATCAACGACGTGTATCAGTTTTCGATTCGACCGAACCCGGAGGCGGAAGGCCAGCAACTGTGTTTGATGGGGCACTTCGGGGAGACGTGCCTGAATCCGAAGAAGCAGTAGCGCTCGCGGCCTCAGTGCGTCGCCTGGGAAAACGGCGTCCCATCGGACCATTTGGCCACCACGACCATCATAATGGTGGCCCGTTCTTCAGGATCATTCGCCGCGATAATCGGAGAGCCCGGCAGGTCGGCTCCCCAGCTTTTGGCTGCGTCGCCCGAAACAAAGAACATCAGGTGGGGATGCCAGCTCTTGCCGTCGTCGTTCAAATACTGCTGCTTCGACATCATGTAGACCATCGCTCCCGGCTGCAATGCAGGCAGTTCCTTCGTATCGAATGCGGATGCGGTCGCCGCGGCGATCTCTGTCTTGGATTTTCCGGCCAACACCAGTTTGGTTTTCATCAGGAAAATAGGCAGAAACGTTTTTGCGGCCGCTTGATTGAAACAATGGGGGGCGCGTACTTTGGGATTCCAGAACTCGGGACTATCGGTCGAGGCGCCCCAACCTCGCTCGACTATGCACAGAAAGCCATTCGTGCCCTGCACCGCGGTGGTGTAGCCCGTCGGTCCCAACACCATCACTTCGGCTGCGTCCGAGATGGAGGCTGGGGCGGCACTGCGAGCCAGCGCGATTTCGGAGTTCGCGTCCGGTATTAAGTACTGCTCGAGCGGAGCCATAGCAGGATAGGAAGCCTTGGCTTGCGCTTGTACGTGACAGGTTGCGGCGAGTAAGACAACCTGCACAACAAAGGCTAAGGCGATTAGCTGCATGGTCTTCGGCTGCATGGAATTCTCCTTCGGGCGATACGGCAAGGTCTCACACAGTGGCTCCGAACTTCGCGATGATCGCCGTGATGTCATCGTGCTGTTCCTGTTCCTGACAGCCAAAGCGCCGAACGTCGTCGACGATTGCGGTCAACAAAGCCTGGCAAGGAAGTTCCCGATGCCGTCGCAGGGCATCAACCAGGGACCGCTCGCCAAATTCTTCTCCACGCTCGTTGCTGGCTTCGGTGATGCCATCCGTGTAAAGAGCAAACACATCGCCGGGAAAAAGTTCCTGGTCGCGCATGGTGCAGTCCCACTCTTCGAATAGCCCCAGCAGCATGCTGGTGGAATCGAGTTGTTCGACCTTACCGTCGGCCCGCAATAAAAGGCCGGACAGATGTCCGCAATTGGCGTAGCGCAGGCGCCCCGTCGCGTCGTCGTAGTCGGCGAAAAAAAGCGAAGCGTAGGCGTTGTCGCCAGTGTTTTCATAGAACAGGCGGTTCACCGATCGAAGCAATGCCTCAGGCTGATCGAAGGCCAAGGCTGACTGGCTGCGCAGGCTGGCCTGCAAATTCGCCATCAGCAAGGCGGCGGCGATTCCCTTGCCCGAAACATCGCCGATGATCATGCCGAGCCGTTGCGGCCCGAGGCTCAGGAAGTCGAAGTAATCTCCGCCTACTTGCCGCGCCTGCAGGCAGATGCCCGCGTATTCCAGCGTCTTCAACGGGGGGTGAAATTGAGGAAATAACCGCGCCTGCACTTGCTTGGCGATTTCCAATTCATGGGCAGCACGGCGTTCGGTCTCGAGTTTCTGGGCATGCTCCTGCCGTCGCAACTCAAGGCTGCGCCTCACCTCGTCGAATCCTTCCAGTCCAAACGCATTTCCGTCCGGATCTTCGAACCGTGTATAGGTTCCGCCCCAGGTCGCGTCTTCGGGAGGCGTTAAAAAGTGGACCCCACGTTCGCTCCACTCTTTGTACTTGGCCTCGACATCTTCCGTCATGAAAAGCAGCCAGCGGTAGCCGCCAATCAGCTGATATTCGGGGGAGTCGGACTTGGGGCGAACCAGCGCGAGATTAGCGCTGCCGTCGGGAGGCGCAACCTCGAGCCATCCCACGCCGTCAGAGGTAACCCGCTTATCGGCGATCAGTTCGAAGCCCAACACGTCCACGTAGAAGTGCAGGCTGCGGTCCAGATCGCGAACGAATACGACGATGTCCTGGATGCAGAGGTACGGGTCCTCGCGGCCCGTGCGAAGTACGCTTCGGTTCGTCCATGCGAGAGTGGGGTCGCTGGCCATCGGCGTGATTATAGTAGGCGGCCAGGCAGCTTCAACCGGCGGCGAATGCCGCCTCCGTTCAGGACGACAAAATTTCGGCACCTAGAGGTCGCGCGGAAGCAAGAATTGGGGTGGCTCCTCGACAGCTTTAGAAGCGGGGACGCCCTCTCCGTCCATCGTGAAAACAAAGGGTTTACAGCACGAGTCTGCGCAAGTTAGGACAAACAAAGGTAGTTATAGCTAAAGTAGTAGGAACAAAGGGCTTAGCATGCCGAGTTTATTGCAGAAGTCCGAGCGACTTCGTTTCCTTATTAAGTTATCAAAGATCGACTGTCGCAACCCGCCGCCGGTTTGGGGGTCGTGAGAGACACCAATCCCTCGCCTCACGCGTGGAAATTTACATACTCCAGGCCGTGAGAAAAAGGGCGTGGAACACAAGGGTATGTGATAAATCGTGCGCTCAGTCGGGACCTGCTGCCTACCGCGCTGCGTCTATCGTACGTTGCTTTTCGAGCTGCTCGACCACGCTATCGAGATCGGGATAGCCAGCGCCAAAGCTCCGTGTGAGCCAGCTTCCACCACGCTCGGCTATCGTCTTGCCGTCAGCGATGATGTCGAACTGACCATGCTTACCAGGCGTAAGGACGGATTCAATGCCGAGTCGATTCTTGATTAGGGCCACGAGACTCGTGACCTTGGCTTTGTTGTTCTGTCACGTCGGGCAGTGAACGATCTCGATCTTCATTCTGGTCTCCAATCTGGCGTTTTCGCGACAATAATGCATTGACCGTACCGTGGACCCCACCTGCTAATTCGACGGCTCCAGTTGGACATCGAGCGTAAGTTTTTCTCCCGACGCGAGCCGAACTGCCTTACCGCCCCCGACACTCTCATGCCACTCCTGAAACCCATCCGCGACAACGTGCATCAGGAGTTCTTTGTCGGGAGGAAGCAGTATCGGCTGCGTGGAATAGCAACTGATTGAAAAGAACAACGCCGGAGGATTGGTGGGCCGCATTACGACAATTCTCATCGAGGGTACGGCCACGTCGGTTCTGCGGTTGGTCAGGTTTATCCGCAGGAAACCTGCCTTGGGTGGCAGATGGATGGTGAGCGCCCCCTCGGGATGAGCTGGCGCTATGTCCACCTCTTCGGGCTGAGTCTGACCCGATTCGCCAGTACTAAATCCCGAGTATCCTGCATCTTCGTCTTCGGCATAGACCGTGTATCGTCCCCACCAAGGCAGACCGGCGAATCGGTATTCGCCTTTTTCGTTTGTTCTGGTTGCCGGAAGCGGTGTCCCAAGTGCAACTCCTACGGGCAGAGCCGTCAGTTTTATCTGACTGGCTGGATGACCATCTGAATCATAAGCAGTGCCATAAATGGTTCCGTTCGGACGCGTACTGCTCTCCTGCGCCTCGGCGACTATCATCACGAGAAGTAGACCGATGAAAACGACACATCGCTTCATGGAACGCGATGCTAGCACAGGCTGGGTAAGGGGACGCACCAAGATAGGTAACTGACTTGAACAGGCCACCCGGCAACCAATCCCGAAAGGAAACGGCGACCCTGAGCGGCGGTTAGCCTTCTGTGTTCCCGGACTTCTCGGCGCGCTTGCGGCGCTGGGCGGGATGCACGAACCATGCGATCCCGATGCTCGCCAGGTACAGCACGATCATGGGCGCGGCGAAGATGCACATGTTCATGATGTCGGTGGTGGGCGTGATGACCGCGGCAATGATGAAGATGATGAGGATGGAATAGCGCAGGTTGCGCCACATCCAGCCGGCAGTCAGGATTCCCATCAGTGACAGGAAGAAGACCAGGATCGGCATCTCGAAGACGATGCCGAGGCCGAGGATGATGGTCAGAAACAGGTCGGTATATTCGCCGATGGTGATCATCGGCTTGAACTGGCCGCTCCAGCCGATCAGGAAATCGAGCGCCGCGGGATAGACCATCTTGTAGGCGAACAGCCCGCCCGCCAGAAACAGGCCGACGGTGCTGAACATGAACGGCATGACATAGCGCCGCTCATTGCGGTACAGGCCGGGCGAGATGAACAGCCAAATCTGGTAGAGCACGAACGGCGACGCCACGAAGACCCCGGCGATGAACGCGATCTTCAAATACATGTTGAAGGGGTCGGTCGGGTTCAGGTAGACGAGCTTCTGCTCCATGTTGTGGGCCGCCAGGGCGGTCATGATGGGCTTCTGCATGAGCGCGAAAATCTGCTCGTGAAACCACCAGCAGACGCAGAATCCGCCGACGATGTAGAGGAAGCTGTAGATGATGCGGCGGCGGAGTTCCTCGAGGTGCTCGAGGAAACTCATGCCGGTCATTTCTTCTGAGCCGCGCTGTGCGGCTTTCTCGAGAACGGGCTAGGCATTTTGGCCGTGGGCGTCGGTGGTCAGAGGCGAGAGCGGCGACGGGTTCCGTGCTGGCTTCGGAATGGGAATCGGAAGACGAAGGCAGTTCAGGAGTTTCGGCCTCGGCGGCCAGCGGGAACGGGGCGCGCGGAATGGACTCCATGGGCGGAACGCTGACGGTGTCGAAAAGCTTCTCCGCGGGCAAAATCGTGCGGGCTGGGGGCCGGCGGCTGTTCTTGGCGCGGTCCTCCAGCTCGATGTTCATCATCTCCGTCTCGAGCTGGTTCTTGAACTCGTTGCTCGCCTTCTTGAACTCGGCCATCGCCTTTCCCAATTGCCGTCCCAATTCGGGAAGCTTCTTGGGCCCAAAGATGACGAGGGCCATCAAGACGATGAAAATCATTTCGGGCATGCCGAGATTCATAGGGTTCATCATAATGCGCCGATGGGTTGGCGGCAAACGGAGGGCAGTTGCCAGTGGTCAGTTGTCAGTTGTCAGTAAAAGGCAAAAGCAACGGCAGCCACGGATTTACACGGATCAACACGGATCGGAATTGGGCAAGAACCGCAACCGCGGATTACGCAGAGGACCGAGGTACTGTTTCACCACAGAGAACACGGAGATCACGGAGAAGAACTAGGCAAAAGCAACAGCAGGCACGGATTTGCACGGATAAGCCTCGGGCTGAAGCCCGCTAGAATGGGCGACCCTGTATCACCACGCTAAAGCGTGGTGCTTCCACCCTTGCTTCCCAGGAAAAGACACAAAGGCAACCGCGGATTTCGTGGAGGACGCGGATCAGAAGAGAGGTAAGTCACACGAAGCCCGCCAACTCTGATTCCCACCCTTTCCCAAAAGAGGGGAAAGGATGGGGCACCCGCTCACCAAGTGCCTGTTTGTCCGTCTGTTATCGGTGGTAGTGAGGATTTGGTGAACCTTTTCGCGCTTCGATGCACCTAACTAGACAGTACGTTGCGGGACTGGCTCTCCTCGCAAAATGTTATACTTACGAACACAACGGGTCTCGTCGGCTCACACCATGAAGTTGAGTTTTCTCCCCTCTCGAAGGAACAGATAATGTCCAGCAGTCCCCGTCGCACCGCCGTACTGATAGTTTGCGTCATCCTGGCCTGTGGCTGTGTCGGCATGGTTTTTGGCCAGCGCATGACCACCGCGCCGTCGTCGAATGACACCGACATTCGCGACAGTGTTAAAAGCTTCACCGAGGTTTATGAAGTGGTGCAGCAGAACTATGCCGAGCCGGTCAATCCGGACAAGGCGATTTATAACGGCGCGATTCCCGGCATGCTGCGGGTGCTCGATCCGCACTCCAATTTCTTTGATCCGAAGTCGTACGCGGCGCTCCGCGAAGAGCAGCGCGGCAAGTACTACGGCGTCGGCATGCAAGTTGGACCACGCAATAACAAGGTCATCGTGATCGCTCCGTTTACGGGAGCGCCCGCGTACCGCGCCGGCATCCGGCCGGGCGACATCATCATCGCGGTTGACGGCAAGCCGACCGACAACATGAGCACGAGCGACGTTGCGGATCTGCTCAAGGGCCCTAAGGGCACGACGGTCAAGATCACCGTGCTGCGCGAAGGCACCGACAAGCCGATCGACTTTAATGTGGTGCGTGACGAGATTCCGCGCTACAGCGTTGATGTGCACTTCATGATCCGGCCGGGCATTGGCTACATTCACGTCTCTGGTTTCCAGGAAACGACCGAACACGAAGTTGCCCAGGCACTCGATCAGTTGCAGCAGCAAGGTGAGTTGAAGGGATTAATACTCGATCTGCGGCAGAACCCCGGCGGATTGTTGAGCGAAGGCGTTGGTGTGGCAGACAAGTTCCTCAAGAAGGGACAGGTCATCGTTTCGCACCATGGTCGGTCGTCACCAGAAAAGGTCTATCGCGCGGCGCACGGTAATGGCGGGAAAGATTATCCGCTGGTGGTGCTGGTGAATCGCGGAACTGCGTCGGCAGCTGAGATTGTTGCGGGAGCCATTCAGGACCATGATCGCGGGCTGATCGTCGGCGAAACAACGTTCGGTAAAGGATTGGTCCAGACCGTGTATCCGCTGTCGGAGAACACTGGCCTGGCTCTGACCACGGCCAAGTACTACACGCCGAGCGGACGCCTGATTCAGCGGGACTACAACGGCGTTTCGCTCTACGACTACTACTACAACAGCCGCGACAGCGGCGACGGCACGCCTCCGGCGCCGAGCCGCGAAGTGAAGATGACCGACAGCGGCCGCACAGTGTATGGCGGCGGCGGCATCAATCCCGACGTTGTGATACCGCCCATCAAGAGCACCAAGTTCCAGGACGAGCTGCTGCAGAAGTATGCGTTCTTCAACTTTGCGAAGCACTACGTGATCAATCACAAGGTCACGGAGAGCTTCCAGGTGGACGATGCGGTGATGCAGGAGTTCCGCAAGTTCCTCGAGTCGCAGCAGATTCCTTACACCGAGGCCGAGTTGGTGGAAAACAATGACTGGGTGCGCTCGAACATTAAGGCGGAATTGTTCGTGAACGAGTTCGGGCAGCAGGAAGGGCTGATCGTCCACACTGAGGACGATCCCGCCGTCAAGCAGGCGCTAGAGCTTCTGCCCAAGGCGAAGGAACTGGCCGACAACGCCAAGAAGACCATCGCCCAACGCAGCAATGCCCGCATGACCGCGCAGCAGGACCCGACGCCGGCCAATGCAGCGCAACAGTAAACGAACGTCTTAGGTCTCTTTCGAAGCCCGCCGCGTGCGGGCTTTTTCTTTTGCGCGATAGGGTGCGAAAAAAACAAAAGCAGGTTCCCCTCGGACTGAAGTCCGCGAGGAATGCAAGAATGAACGACTTCGACGCTGGCCTAAAGGCCAGCTCTACCCAAAATCGCTTTTTTCAGCAACCTGTGAAGTCATGCCCGGATACGAAACTGTTGCGGGAGCGAGTTTTTCAGCAAGCTGTGAAGCCGTGCTTTTTAAATATTCTGTTGAATGCCAGTTTTTTAGGAAGCAAACCGAAAATGGTCCCGCCGGGACGTGGCTCCATCGGATGGGCTTCGGCCGATGGTTGGATTGGCAGCGTCCCTGCGAGACCAAGCTTAAATTGCCCTCTCGCGGCCTAAAGCACCAACGCGGGCTCTCGATCGAACGCACCGCTATGCCGCGTGGAAAACTTCAGCACCTCGGGCTGCACCAACCTCTCGAAGTCCGCGAACGCCATGCGTATCAACTCCAGGTGAGTACCGGCGTTGAAAGCGATGGTGGTGTCGCGGGTCAGCGTTTCGTCCACATAGACCGGAACGCTGTAAAGCATGCCAAAGGGCGGCATGGCTCCGGTTTCACAGTCGGGAAACGCCTGCTTGAATTCCCTTTCGGTGGCCAGCGCTGCGTCTTTCAGGCCGACGACCTTCTTCAACGCCAGGAGATCAACCTGATAAGACGCCGGAAGTACCGCAATCGCCAGAGCGCCGTCGAGCTTGACGATCACCGTCTTGGCGAGCTCTTGTCCCGGAATGTGCGCGATAGCAGCAATTCCCTGTGCGGTGAATGCCTTCGAGTGAGAAATGACCACGTACTGAATGTGATGTTCGTCGAGGAAGGCCCTGACTTTGCTGAGTGGCATGGCGACCCCCTGTAATCCGTGCGGCGGGTCACAAGCTGACGAGTATGACCCGTCGTTGGCCCTAGCTACTTCTCGGTGCAAAAGTAGTCACTATTAGGCAGTAAATTTGCGGCTGCGGGCTTGGCAGAGCGTGCTACAAGAGTGCTTTAGCGGTTGACTTCACGAGCGCAGGAGGAAAAGCGAGTGATCCAATTGCGGCACCAGCAGCCCAGTTTGTGGGAAGGATTGTTTGCCGAGGAAGTGGCCGAGTTGTGGGAACCGTGGATGCGGGTGGTGGATGAGTTGTTGGAAGATGACGAGCTGCTGGATGCGGTCTACCAGGCGCAAGGGAAACGGCATCGGCGGAGTCGCACGCGCGGGCGGCGGCAGACGCCAGCGGAAGTAGTGCTACGCATGTTGATTTTGAAGCACGTGCGCAATTGGAGTTACGAGATTGTGGAACGGGAAGTACGTGCCAACGTGGTGTACCGAAATTTCTGCCGGATTGGCATGGCGAAAGTGCCGGATGAAAAGACGCTGTTGCGTCTGGGGCAAGCCATTGGGCCAGAGACGATTCGCGAATTACATGATCGAATCGTGGGTTTGGCGCAAGAGCGCCGTGTGATTCAGGGACGCAAGCTGCGGGTGGACACGACGGTAGTAGAGAGCAACATTCACTATCCCACCGACAGCGGCCTGCTGAACGACGGCGCACGGGTGCTGACGCGGACGATGAAACAGATCGAAGGGAAAGCAGGCAATCTGAAGCAGAAAGTGCGCGACCGGATGCGCACTGTGACCAAACGGGTGATCGCCATTGGACAAGCCTTGCGCCACAAAGGGCCGGAAGGAGAGCTGAAGCGCAAGAAAGAATATCGGCAACTGCTGCGGGTGACGCGGCAAATTCTCAACGATTCGCGCAGAGTGTTACAGGAGATCGAGGCTCTGCCGCCCCGCCGCCGCAGAGGTGTGCGCCAACTGGGCGAACGGCTGGAAACCATGGCCGATCAAGTGCGCCGGGTGGTGCGGCAAACCAAGGCGCGCGTCTTCGACGGCTTGACCCAACTTCCGGGCAAGCTGGTCAGCCTGTTTGAACCGCATACGGAGATCATCCGCAAAGGAAAGGCAGGCAAGCCCAACGAGTTCGGCAAGCTGGTGCAGTTGCAGGAAGCGGAGAACCAGATCATCACGCACTACGAGGTATACGACGAGCGGCCCAGTGACCGGCACTTGCTGCTTCCGGCGGTGGAAGCGCATCGGCGCAAGTTGGGGCGGACGCCGCGATGGGTAGCGGCAGATGCTGGTTATTACTCGCACGCCAACGAGGAAGGGGCACACGCTCTGGGCGTAAAGTACGTGTCGGTCCCCAACCGAAGTACGCGCAGCGAAGAACGACGCAAACTGGAGAAGCAGCGCTGGTTCAAGCGGGGCCAGAAGTGGCGGACGGGATGCGAAGGCCGGATCAGCGTGGTCAAGCGGCGGCACGGGTTAGCACGTTGTCGCTATCACGGAACCGATGGAATGAAGAGATGGGTAGGGTTCGGGATCATCGCCGACAACCTCATCAATGTGGGACGTTGGCTGGTATCACAGCCAGCATAAGAAGTCGGAGGCGCTCCTCTCGTACGAGCAACCCGAAACTCGCTCCCCAACCTCAAGGAATCACCATCGGCACATAAAGTCGCTTCTCTGGAAGCGTCATTTTGCACCGGAAAGTGTCTAGTCCTGACATTTTGGAGCGCAAATCCGTGCGTCACAATGCGGATGTGATAACGGGTCGTGTCGCAGGCGGGGGAAAGTCGTAAAGCGGGTCCCTCGCGGACTAAAGTCCGCTCGGCGGAAACAACAATAGGATGTGTACGGCACGGCTAAAGCCGTGCCCCTTAAAACATCTCCCGAAGCTGTTCAAACTGGTTTGGAATGTGAAGTTGAGTCGGATGCAGCGTGGTTTGTGACCACGCTTGCTGCGGCCTCAATCCTATCCATGGCCTGCAGGATTGTCTCGGTCACAAAATCTATGCCCGTGTCGGAGTTCAGCATGAGGTGATAGAGCTTTCGACAGGGCCACTCGGCGTTGTAGTACTTACGTACGAACAGCGCGCGCTCGCGGTCGATGGTGTCGATCATTTCCTCGGCTTCGTGCTGAGGCATTTTTAAGCCGACCAGGCGGCGAAGCTTCTCGTCGCGCGAGGCGAAAACAAATACCCGGAATGCGTCATGCCGATTGCGCAAGATATACGGACCGCCGCGCCCGACGATCACGCAGTGGCCGTGCTTGGCCTTCTCTTCAATCACGCGGTGGGCTAACTCAACCATATTGTCGGCGTCGAAAATTTTGTCGTCGGCCACGGGCAAAGAGCGCTCGTAGCTGCCGCGCCAGAAAACTTTTGCCAGCCGATGCAGTAGCGGATCAACCTTTTCCTCGCAGCGCGCGACCACGCGCGGCGAGACCGAAGCAAGCTTGGCAATCTCGGCGGTGAGTTGCTGGTCGAGCAGTTCCCAGCCCTTGCGGCGAGCTAGGTCGGCCGCTACCAGGCTGCCTCCTGCACCGTATTCGCGCTCGACGGTAATGATCCGGAACATCTTCGTTCGTACCCCCGCTACCTATATCGTATCGCCGCGCTAGGGTGTTGTACCGCGAATTTGGCTTTTCTGGCAAGCGGTTTTGCAACCCGTGCTCTGCCCAAAAGTTCTGGTTTTCAAGCCAATCTCGCTGTGTTTCTGACGATAAATAGAGTGGCTACGACGCGCATTCCGCCGTGACCAGAGTACCGTTTGGTGCGTCTAATAGATAGGTAAGGAGTGAGTATTATGCGAAAACTATTGATAGCTGGATTGTTTGTGGCCTTGAGCGCTGGCGCGTTCGGCCAGGTTTCCAGCAACGGGCCCGTCAATGCCGACTATGGCAAGAAGATCACTGCCGCTGACCCGGTGGAAGCCAGGATCGCGAAGGACGTACGCCACCAACTGCTCTTGCTGCCGTGGTATTCCATGTTTGACGATCTGGAATTCACGGTGGACGGCCATACTGTCACCCTGAACGGCTACGTAACCAGTCTCCATGCAGTCACGAAGCCTGACGCGGAAGGGGTGGTCAAGCGCATCGAGGGCGTCGACAAGGTCGTCAACAACATTAAGGTTTTACCGCCTTCTTCGCTCGATGATCAGGTGCGCGGCGAAACCTACCATGCGATTGCCGAGACCGGAGGGCTTTCACGTTACTTCTGGCCGACAGCGCCCGACATGCGCATCATCGTGGACAACCAACGCGTGACGCTCGTCGGCCTGGTGAACAGCGAAGGCGACAAGAACATGGCGACTATCGCCGCCAATACCGTGCCGGGGGTATTCCAAGTGACTAATGACCTGCGGGTGGTGAAGTAGAGTTGGTCGCTTAGCAGTCCGTCCCAGAAATGAGCCTCGGAGGGGCGACCAATGTGTCGCCCCTCCCCCCCGTTAATTCAGTAGAATTGTCCATTCACGCACGGGGTCGTCATTGAAGGCTGTCCTCTCTCTTGCTCTCAGTCTGGTGAGCGTTGCTGTGGGTCTGCAGGCCCAACAGGCAATCGACAGTCCTGATTCCAATCCGCCTGCTGCACCGGTCGCGGCCGCGGCCCCGAGCGACAAGCTTTCCCATCCCAACGAACGGAATTTCGTCAAACACCTTGCGAAGGACCAACTCGCCATTTGGACTAGCCCCGCGCACGTGAAGCCCGACGATCTGGAATGGCTGCTGCCCTCCTCAGGGATCGCCGCCGGGTTGTTCGTCACCGATCCGGCCAGCTCGTTCGGCATGGCTAGCTATTCCCCCAACACGTGGAGGGAAGTTTCGGATTACGGACTGGGCGCGGCGCTGGGCACGACTGCCGCGATGTACGCCTGGGGACACCTCACCAACAACGATCGCGCCCGCGAGACGGGAGTTCTGGCGACCGAAGCCATGCTCGACGTGCTGCCGGTGCAGTATGCCTTGCGTGGCGCTATGGGCCGACTGCGGCCGTATCAATCGAATTACCAGAACGATTTCTTTGACGGCGGCAATTCGTTTCCGTCGAACCACGCCGCCGTCGCGTTCGCGTTTGCGTCAGTGGTCGCTCGCGAATACCCCAATATTTATGCCCAGTTAGGAGCTTACGGACTCGCCACCGGTATCAGTCTCGCGCGCGTCGCCGCCAGCCAACACTTTCTGTCCGATGCATTCATTGGCGCGCTGATCGGATACCAGACGGGCCGCCAGATTTACAAGACGCGGCATGATACGCGGATTGACGACGACCTCGCTATCGTTGCTAAACAGACATCGGCGCCGTTGCCCGGACGGCTCGCCAGCACCTACGTTTCGCTGGATAGCTGGATCTATCCTGCGATTGAGCGTCTTGCGATTGCGCGCATTATTCCCATGCCGTTCATGGGATTGCGTCCCTGGACGCGAATGAATTGCGCCCGGATGCTGGAGGGGCTCAACGAGCGCCTACAGTTCAGCGCAGAGCTTCCTGCCGAATTGAATGCCATCCGCGTCGCGCTGAATCAGGAGTTCGCCGACGAGTTGAGCGCGCTCGACGGCAAGCCGTACGAATTAATCACTCTCGATACGATATACACGGCCCTCACGGGAATCGCCGGCCAGCCGTTAAACGACAACAATCTCGGCCAGACGCTCATCAACAATTACGGACGTCCGTACCAGGAAGGGTTCAACAACTACGACAGGATTCAGCGCCCGGGCTGATGACGGACGCTTCTCGTACTACGTCAGCGGCGAATATCAACATTCGCCGTCGGCGGTGCCGTATCCGCTGTCGGCGCGGCTTGCCATCGCCGCGGTGAATGTTAATCCGGTGCAGCCGGCTGCGCCGTTTCCGGAGATCAACCAGTTCCGCTTGCTCGATACCTACGTGTCGACCAAATGGTCGGCCAGGACATCTCGGTGGGCAAGCAGAGTCTCGACTGGGGTCCGAGTGAGAGCGGTTCGATGGTTTTTAGCGACAACGCCGAACCTTCTGGATGCTGCGGATCAACCAGACCGAGCCGCTCTACATTCCGGGCGTGTCCAAGGTCTTTGGTGCGTTTCGCTGGGACAACTTTTTCGGCAAGCTGGGTGGCCACGACCAGTATCCAGTGGGGCCGTACATCTACGGCAACAAGCTCAGCTTCAAGCCGTTCGCGCGGTACTCGTACGGGATGGGCGGTCACCACCCGTTTCAAGGCATTGAGATTTCGTTCGCGCGCACCAACGTTTTCGCCGGCGAGAACCATGTGCCGCTCACTTTCGGCTCGTTCTGGAACAGTTTCACCAGCTTCGGGGCGGCGCCTGCCGACGTTAAGTTTTCGCGCAACGATCCCGGCGCGCGCTTCGCCAGCTTCGATTTCTCGTGGCAGTTCACGCCGTGGGTCAATATTTACATCGACATGATTACCCACGACGAGATCACGCCGCTGGCCGCGCCGCGCCGCGCCGGCTTCAACCCCGGTCTGTATCTCGCGCGCCTGCCCGGAATTCCAAAGCTCGACCTGCGGCTCGAAGGAGTCACCACCGACCGCTTCGTGTCGCCCGCAACCGGCGGTTTTTTCTTTTACTACGAAGCCGTGTATGGCAACGTGTATGTGAACAACGGCAATCTGTTCGGCAGTTGGATTGGGCGCGACGCCAACGGCTACCAAGCGTGGAGCACCTATCACCTCGGGGCGAAGACCAGCCTGCAGGCGGCCTATCGAAACGTGAAGATCGCCAAGGAATACATTCCGCAGGGCAGCACGCAGCAGATTGCCAGCTTCTCGGCGATTCTGCGGCCGCGAGCGCAAGTCGAATTTCGTGGACTGTTGCAGTATGAAAGTTGGTTGGAACCAGTGCTCGCCCCGACGCGCCAACGCGACGTGACGGCTTCAATACAGTTCACGTGGTGGCCGGGACTCGTCGCCAAACGCCCCTACGGCTGGACGCCGCGTTAGACCGCGATGTAGCGCAAAATCCTGCCCAACGCCTGGCAGACATCTGCGACATCGTCCTCGCTCATACCCGCGCTCAGCGGTAACGAGATCGTCCGCTCGCCGATGTACATCGCGTTGGGAAAATCGCCGTCACGCTTGCCAAATCGCACGGTCCAGAATGGCTGCATATGCACCGGCTCATAGTGGATGCCAACACCGATGTTCTCGGCCTCCATCGCCGCGACGATCTGTTGCCGTCCCACGGACAGCCGCTCGAGCTGCAAAAGCGGAGTGTACAGATGATAAGCGTGCCGATTCGCGCTATCTCCGAGCGAAGGTAGAATCACGGGCAGTCGCTTGAGCCCTTCGTCGTACCCTCGCCACAACTTTTCTCGTATCGTGCGTCGGTTCTCCAGCAGCGGCAACTGTGGAAGCCCTAGCGCAGCCTCCATGTCGGTCATGTTGTACTTGTAACCGGCTGCGAGAACTTCGTAGCCTGCGACCTCTCCCGCGAAGCGCGTCCACGCGCTGGTCGCCACACCGTTGTACGAAAACAGTTTTATTCGCTCGATCAGTTCCCTGTCTCGGCTGATGACCATGCCGCCGTCGCCGGTCGTGATGCTCTTGGTCGGGTAGAAGCTGAAACAACCCGCATCGCCGACCAGGCCGGCCCCCACATTGTGGTAGGTCGTCTCGATGGCGTGTGCGCAGTCCTCGACTACCTTGAGATTGTGCCTTTGGGCAATCGCAAGGATGGCATCCATCTCGCAGCTACGGCCGTACATGTGCACCACCATCACTGCCTTGGTCCGCGGCATGATCGCGCGCTCGATCGCTGCCGCATCGATATTCATCGACTCTCCATCGCAGTCGACCAGCACTGGCGTCGCGCCGGTGTGGAGAATTGCATGGATTGTCGAACAGAAAGTGAGAGTTGGGGCGATTACTTCGTCGCCGGGGCCGATACCCAGCGCGTCGAGAACGAGGTGCAGACCGGCGCTGCAACTGCTTACTGCAGCCGCGTAAGGCGCATCCTTGTAGGCTGCAAATTCCTGCTCGAAGCGGGCCACGTGCTGGCCGAGTCCGATCCAGCGGCTACGAATGCACTCGGATACGGATACTACTTCTGCCTCACCCAGCAGGGGCTCGCCAAAGACGATCCGCTTCTCTCGCGCGCGCACGGGCACTCCGCCTGCTGTCGCCGGCAAATCATTTTTCTCGTGTTCGTTGTGGGAAATTCCGCTCTCAGGCGGCTTGGAATCCATGAAGCGTTCTCGACTAACCGAATTCTACAAGACTCTGCACTTTTGCGGGTGTCGAGTGGTGGCACTTGTGGAGCCACGTCCTCATCTATACTTCCTGCAGAAAATGCCCACGGTTTCCGTCATCGTCAATCTGTTTAACGGCAGGAGCACCTTGGCTGAGGCGATCAGCTCTATTCTTGGGCAGACTTTTGCAGACTGGGAACTCATTGTCTGGGACGATTGCTCCGCCGACGGCGGCGTGGAAATACTTCGACGCCACGACGATAAGCGCATCCGCTACTTTCGCTCCGAGACGCAGGTTTCTCTCGGACAGGCACGCCAACGCGCCATCAACTTGGCGCAAGGCGAATGGATTGCATTCCTTGACCAAGACGACGTATGGCTTGCCGAGAAGCTCGAGCTTCAGATCGCACTCGCCCGCAAAAAACGCAATGTCGCGCTCATCTATGGCCGCACCCTGCGCTTCTACTCCAATGAGGCCGAGCGCGACTACGACCAGGCCCACGAATACAGCGATCTTCCGGAGGGCGACATCTTCGCGGAGCTGTTCGCGCATTCATGCTTCATCGCCATGAGCTCGGCCATGTTTCGACGTTCGGCCATCGAAGCCATCGGCGGTATTCCAGACAGCATCACGATTATCCCGGACTACTATCTCTACACCGCGATTACGCGCGGATTCCCTGCCGCGGCTGTGCAGGAAGTTGTCTGCCGTTACCGCATGCATGACGCGAGCACCTCGCAGACCACGGCGATTTCCGTGCACGAAGAAGCGCTTCGGCTTATGAACAGGTGGCGGGATGACGTGGATCCTAAGATTCTTGCGAAATGTAAGCGTCATCATTCCACCCAGATCGCTCTCACTGAGATGCGAACGCCTGGAACATTCCTTCGTGGACTTGCGCGGCTGGTGACAGAGGGATCCGTAGGCTCGCAGCTGGCGCGCCCTCTCTATTACTTCTTTCATGTCGGGCGGCGGAACATGGTTGCTCCCTACTGGAAAAGAGTTCGCCGGCAATCGTCCGGCTATACTGTCTGATCGTCTCTGCTCTCTCCGTAATCATGCCGGCAGTCAGCATCATCATGAACGTTCGCAACGGGGCGGCCACGCTGCGGGCGGCGCTCGACAGCGCGCTCATCCAAACGTTCTCTGACTGGGAGCTGATGGTGTGGGACGACTGCTCGACTGACGACAGCGCGGCAATCGTCGCCGAGTTCAAGGACACGCGCATTCACTACTTCCTCGCGCCGCAGCAGACTTCACTGGGGGAGGCGCGCGACGCCGCTATTCGCCGCGCGCAGGGAGAATGGCTGGCGTTTCTCGATCAGGATGATGTTTGGTTGCCGCGCAAACTCGAACTGCAACTCGCGCTCACCGATTCGCGCGATGTCGGATTGATTTACGGCCGGACCTTATGCTTCTCGCCTAGCGGCAAGCAGCGCGATTACGATCCGTTTCATGAGTTCAGCCCGCTTCCCCAAGGCAACATCACCGCCGAGTTGCTCAGCAAAGGATGTTTCGTCGCCATGAGTTCGGCGCTGCTTCGGCGCACGGCGGTCGATGAAACCGGCGGAATACCTGCGCAAATTCGCATCACACCGGACTACTTCTTGTATCTTGCGGTGTGCAGCAAGTACTCAGCACGCGCCGTACAAGACGTTGTGACTCGCTATCGTCTGCACGCGGGCAGCATGACCAGCGTCTATCGTCGCGAATCGCTGGAAGAAACGCTGCAACTGGTGGACGACTGGCACGATCATCTTTCGCCCGAGGCGTTCGCGCGCCGGCGGGCACGCATCTCCACTGCGCTGGCGCTGGAAGAATTGCGTCATGGCAACTCGTTTTTCCAGGGCATGCAGCGGCTGATGAAAGAAGGATCCCTAACCTGGCTTGCGGGACGGCCTTTCGTTCATGGGTGGAGAGCGGTCAGGAGAAGAGTGCGGACGCCCTACTGGCTGACGTCCAAATAGAGCGCGACCAAACGTCGGTTAGTACTCTTCGCCTGATTGGATGGAGATCGTTTTCGTCGATCCACGAGTGTATGAAGGCATCTCAGGCTCGCGCCGTCGATAGGCCGTGACTGGCCCTTTTACGAGTGTCCTATCTTCGCGCAGGCGGAGTTCGAGCAGTCGCATACACAGTCGGGCGTGCAGCGCGCCTCGCACCAGCCATTTGAACAGCCAGTTCTGGCGGAAATATCCATATGCTTCATTGAACAGAACGAACGCCTCGGTCTCCAGGCGCAAGGCGGCTTCAGGATTTTGTCCGATGCTGCGGCTACCGTAATGGATCACTTCCGCGCAGGGCGTGTACCAGACGCAGTAGCCGTGACGGTTCAGGGTGAAGTTATAGGCCAGATCCACCATGAACTGCCCGAAGCGCTCGTCGAACATTCCAGCGCTTTCCCAGGTTGAGCGCCGCACCATGTAAGCCGAGGTCCCGATGCTTTGCACCTGCTGCGGGCGCGAGTAGTCGAAGTCAGCATTGTAGTACTGGTTCATCACATGGCTGTCAGGGAATAGCTTGTGCCAGTTCAAGGCTTGCAGCAGAAACGTTCCCGCGCCGGCAAACCCGCGGATGCAGTGCTGCACCGAGCCGTCGCCGTTCAGCAGCTTGGGCCCGCAGGCAGCGACCTCGGGATGTTCGTCCATGAATTGAACTATCGCCGCTAATGCGTTGCCGGTCAGCAAAGTGTCGCTGTCGAGATGGCAGGCATAGCGGCCGCGCGCGACACGCATTCCCGCGTTGTGGTTGCGAGCGTAGAGCCGCCGCTCAGGATTGCACACCAGATTGACTTGGGGAAATAGCGTCGCGACCATGTCTGCGCTGCCATCGGGCGAGGCGTCATCGACGCAGATCACCTCGTACCTGATGCCTTCGGTGTACTGATACACGGAATCGAGGCAGCTCCGCAGCAGCTCACGGGTGTTGTAGCTGGCAATGATGACAGATAAATCGATCAACGGTCCGGGTTCACTCCCAACCTTGTACATCGCCCCAATCGGCAAAAATGTTCGTGCTACAAGGCCAGAATTCTCCGGAAGACCTGTTGAATCGAAGGTTGCGACGAGGCTTCACGCGCGATGTGCGAACTCACTTGTCGCACGTCACTGGACGCAATTCAATTCGAACTATCGGCGTTCCCACCGATTCAAGTGGCGCTATAAAAAGCGTAACCAAGACCGCGATCTGCTACGAACTCGTGCTGTGGCTCAAAACCGTCGACGGGTATCGCACAGGCACGCCAGCTAACCTGATCTTCCAGAATGTAAGTAGTTTAAAGGTGGGTCTGCCGCCCGCCAATAGCTCATTAGTAACCAGTCGGGTGGTGCCTAAAAGAAAAGCTCCGCCCCAACCAAAACCGGTCTAGAACGAGGCACTCAGATTTTGTGGTGCTTTTGGGTGCGCACCTAGCGGGACTTGACCTGCCCTGGGAAGCGTTGTACGTTCGGCTAACTCGCGAGAGCGATCCTGGATCGCAAGAGAGGCCAACTTTGCCTGGCATTTTTATCAGCTATCGGCGTGAAGATTCGGAAGACTCGACCCGCGCTATTTATGAGAGCCTGGTTCCCCGGTTCGGCAGAGAGCGGCTGTTCCTTGATGTCGAAGCGATCACGCCGGGATCGGACTTTCGCAATTCGATCGAAGAGTCGCTAGCCGACTGCGGAGTTTTCCTGGTTGTCATAGGACCGAACTGGGCCAACATCAGGCCAGACAATGATCCTTCCGGGCCGCGGCGGCTGGATAGCCCCAGCGATTTCGTGCGCCAGGAAGTGGCGACGGCGCTGAAGAAGGGCAGCAACCTGCCTGTAATTCCCGTGCTGGTTCGCGGAGCGTCGATGCCGGCGGCGGAGCAGCTTCCGGACGAGCTGCGCGAGTTGGCGTATCGGAACGCGATCGCGTTCAACAATCTCAACTGGGACGCCAACGTATCGAAGCTAATCGATACCATTCGTCCGCACGTGGGGGAGCCTGCGGATGCACAGCAGTCGGCTGGAATTCCGCCGTCGGCCCGCGCCGCGATTCAGCGCGGAGCTTCGGAGGCAGCTGCGGCGAGTAGAACCGCATCGTCGGGAGTCAGCAAAGGGCTGATTCTCGGCGTCGTTGCCGCAGTGATTGTCGCAGGGGTGATTGGATATTTCCTGTTCGCGCGTCCGTCGGGTAACACGTTGACGGTGACGCTGGTGCGCAATCCTCGGCTAACCAGCCTCGCGGGACCGATTGACGTCATGATCGACGACCAGTCGGTGGGCCAGATACGGGCGAGCGCCAACGGCACCAATCCTCTGCAATTTCATGTTACGGCGGGCGAACATCACTTCAAGTTCTCCGATGCGGCGGCCAAGAGCAGTTGCGATGGGACGTTCAGCGTGACGGCGCAGCAGACGAAGTTTACGCCCCGCATGCGCGACGGAGGCACGGCCTGCGGACTGGATGCCGTGCTGGGCGGCTCGTAAACGCACTCGTGAAAACTAGCACGGTCGTACTTCGAAGTAGCACCTTGATACCGCGAAATCCGCCACTTTACAAATGGGTTAGTACCAAAGACCCTATTGCGTTTTCACAGCCGTCTGGGTCAAAATTCCAAAGGGATTCAGACAAGTAGAAGCCCTGGTTCAGGCTGGTCTCGGCGACCAAGCGCTTTCGTTACTACGTCCAAAAGATTGGCTGTGGGGACTGATCGCCATGAAGGCTGTTTTTTTCTTTTTTATTCTTGGCATCTCTACCATAACTTCCGTCGCGCAGACCGGTCCGGCATCGGCATCGCTGCCTAATACCCCGAGCATCTCTCCGCTGGGGAACGGAACAGGCAGCCTCGAAGACCGCGTCAGGATTGGCGGGTTAGTGCAGAATCCCATCGGGTTTCCCGACGCACCCAGCGCTTCGCTGCCGCAATTCGCCGTTAATCTCGCCTTTGCGGACAATCCCTACCAGCCTTTCAGCACATCGCAGAAAGCGCTTTACGATTTTTTGGTCGACACCGGTCAGTCTGATGACGCGACTGATCAGTCGCACGCGGAAGACGGGACAGCGAACAACAGCACGCTAGCCCTGAAACCGGTGGAACCGCCGCGTCAGGACACGAAAGTTCACTGGGCAAAGGCCAATGGGGAGGCCCTGCTATCAACCGGCATCATGCACACGTTCAACCTGTGGACGGAAGCAGGGACGCGCGACGCACTTTACGGACCGTGGGCGAAAGACTGGCTGCGTTCGGTAGGCGAACTGCGTGGCTGGAGCGACAGCGATCAGTTCATGGCTCCGTATGTGGGGCATCCGATTCAAGGGTCGATTTTCGGCTTTATCCTGCGCCAGAACGATCCGCTGTATCGCGATGTGCAGTGGGGAGATGGCCGCGATTACTTCATGAGCTTGCTGCGCTCGATGGCTTTCTCGGCGGTGTGGCACACACAGTGGAAGATTGGCATAGCGAGCGAGGCCTCGATTGGTAACGTGATGCTGCACGCCTCGCCGGGATTTATCACCCTGGTGGATACGCCGACGCTGGGCGCACTCACGATGATCGGCGAGGACGCCTTGGACCGATACCTCATCATGGGGCTGGAGAACCGCACCGCTAACCGTCCGCTGATTGCTCTGACGCGGTGCTTTCTGAATCCCGGGCGGTCGTTCGCCAACCTGATGGCGTTCCGGGTGCCGTGGCATCGCGACACGCGAATGGGGATCGTGGGGCAAAACTTTATCGTTCGCAAGGAACTGTTGGCGGACTATCGAGCCGGAGGACCGAAGCCGTTCGAGTTTGTGAGGCGCCCGAATGACTCGGGTGACACCGACCCCAACCACGTGTATCCGAAAGCAGCGCCGATCGAGTTGGCCGCGTATCCGAACTACGAGCGTTTCTCTGGGCGGAATTGCATTGGCGGAGGAGGCTCTGGCGCCGCGCGGTTCAGTCCGACGTTGCAGATCGTGGGCGAAATCAACGGTTGCCTCATCATGGGCTTTTCCCACTACACCCAGAGTGGGGATTCGCTGTTCTACGGTGCCGGACCGCGCTGGACTCCGCTGGCTACGCGGCGGGTGTCACCGTTTGCCGAGGTATTGTTCGGCGGACGAAAAGTTACCTACGAAGTGGACAACCCACAGTTGGAGAAGACGCTGCTCGACGCGTGGAACGATGGGAGCGGTACCCTGGCGCATTATCCCAAGCGCAGCGATTGGTCCACGGAAGTGTCAAGCAACGGCCCCAGCATTGCTGCCGGCGGCGGGGTCGATGTAGTAGTCAAACGGCCGTTCACGTGGCGGCTGGTGAACGTGCAGTACACCCACTCGTGGATGGGTGGGGTGGATACGATCCACCCCGAGAATGGAATTCGGATTACCACGGAAGCGGTGCTGCGCATCGGAACGTGGTGATCGCTTATTGTAGCCGTCAGCGACTACGTGCCAGACGCCAGCGTCGGAATCCGGCGCCGAACAACCCTCCGCCAAGAAGGAACAGCGAGGAAGGTTCCGTCGTTGAGCTGGTCGGGGGGGACAGCGAAAAACTCCAGTCCAAGTCGAAGCTAGTGATCGATGGGCAAGGGCCGTTAGGGCACATGCTGTAGTCAAGGCTCAGCGGAACACTGGTTGTACCCGCCAACGTAACGTATGCGTTATTGGGAAGCGAAGTTATGTAGCTGGATGTCTACCCAGAGACGGGGAACACGATTGTCGCCGACGAGGTTCCCAACGTTCCAGTTGCATAACCAGTCGCAAGAGGCGAGGTGGCAAAGAGAATGTTGCTGCCGTCGCTGGCGAGCGTGATGCTGACGTCGGCTTCCGTCAAGAAATCCTGGGTGACTATCTGACCGTTTACGGTGGCGTTCTGGGGATAGATGATGGTTGATATGTCCCAGTTCACGGCCGTGCCGATGGGCAGGATTCCCGCCGTGGTTGTTAAACTTCCTGTGCCGATTCCCTCGATATAGGCTCCACTGGGAGAATACTGAACGGGATCGGTTGAAGTGAATCCCACAATTGTAGATACAACAGTGGCGCTAGCGCCGGTGGCCAACAACAACACCGCGATCGCGACAAAATACATCCGCTGTTTTTGCACTTGATTTGTCCTCCGCGAAATTCGGCCCCTTGCCGGAAAGGAAATAGAAAACCGATGACGGGTAGACCAACCCTTCGCCAGTCATCCATGGCGGGATAAACAAGAACTAATGCGCCACATTATGGCTTGGTTTGCCGGTCGCCCCTTCAGGAATTTGGTAAAGATTAGTAAATGCGAGGACCGCTTCGTAATTGTTCTTAGCAGTTGCACCACTGCGGTCGCAAACTTCTCTTTGCTTTCGGCGGGGCTAGCTCTAGTTGCATCGTCCATAACGTGGATTTGTGCATGTCTTTCCAAGCGCAACCGTCCGCCAACGGCAACTTCTGCACCCCTCCGTATAATCACTGACGGGGTGAGTTCGAATGAAACTGCTGACCAAGTTTAATCTAGTGCTGCTGGTGTTTTTCGGCGCGAGCGGGATCATCATCGCGCACCTGGCCTACCAGTTCCTGATGGGGAACGCCCGCGCCCAGGTGTTGCAACAGGCAGAGCTGATGATGGCCAGCGCCAGTTCGACTCGCACCTATACTTCGGAGCAAATCAAACCTCTGTTGCTGAAGAACCCGGAGCACGAAATTACTTTTCTGCCGCAAACGGTGCCAGCGTTCGCGGCGACTACGATTTTCAACTCGATGCGCAAGTCATATCCAGACTATTCGTATCGCGAGGCGACACTCAATCCCACCAACCTGATCGATCGCGCGGACGACTGGGAGACGGACATCATCCGTTATTTCGCGGACCATCCGAACGACAAGAAGCTGGTGGGCGAACGCGAGACGCCGACCGGCCGTCAGCTCTACCTCGCCAGACCGCTGGCCGTGCAAGCCAGTTGTTTGGAGTGTCACAGCACCCCGGATGTCGCGCCGGCAGCGATGATTAAGACTTACGGCAACCAGAACGGATTCGGCTGGAAGCTGAACCAGATCATCGCCGCACAGGTCGTGTCGGTGCCGATGTCGCTGCCCATCCAAGTAGCGGACAGCGCGTATAAGCGGCTGATCATGTTCCTGATTGTGACGTTCCTGGTTACGATTGCCGCGCTGGATACGGCACTGTACTTGATCGTGATACAGCCGTTGCATCGGGTTTCGCAGGCTGCCGACCGTATTAGCAAAGGTGAGACTGAACTGCCGGAGCTAGAGGTCAAGGGCCGAGACGAAATTGCCAACGTGACGAGTTCGTTCAACCGCATGCATGTGAGCCTGGCGAAGGCATTGAAGATGCTCGAACAGTAAGTCGATGTCCCACCCTGTGGCCAAGGGAAAGCCAGAACGATGGGCCACCCGCCGTATAGGTGTTAGCGCTTCTTGGTGGCCAGGAATTTCGAACGGTCTTTCTCGGTGCCGATCTCGCCCACAACGGCAGCGTAAAGTTCATCAACGGACGAACAGCGATCGGCGGCGCGCTTCACCACGACTTTGGCGATGGGGCCGATGAAGGCAGCCAGTTCCCTGCTCACCGAGTCGAGTTCCGACGGTTGAAACTTTGAAGGACGGGACGGGTCGCTGCCAGGTCTCGGCGTCGGAGTGTTCGTCAGTGGCTTGCCACTCGGTGTCACCGTCGGCGCAGCGGGCGGAATGATGGAGAGCCGCTCGATGGTCTGCGCTTCTTCGAACGACATTGCGCTCAGCCCCCCAAGGAATTCGGTGGCGGTCTGATAGCGCGCGGCCGGATCCTTTGCCATCGCCTTGAGAATGGTGCTGCAGATTCCGGTGGTGAGCGCGGGATTCAACTCGGCCGGATAGCGCGGCTCGGTGCTGACGTGGCAGCGCATGATTTCGTAGTCGGTTCCTTTGAAGGGCGTGCGGCCGGTTAGGATCTCGTACAACATTGCGCCGGTAGAGTAGATATCTGAGCGCGCATCGACGCGCTCGCCGCGCACCTGCTCTGGCGACATGTAATGCAGCGTTCCCAGCACGTGGCCCGGGCGCGTAGACGTGGCATCAGCGGTACGCATCGCAAGGCCGAAATCGAGCAGCTTGGCTTCGCCGTTCGGAGTGATTACGATGTTCGACGGCTTGATGTCGCGGTGGATCACGCCGCGAGCGTGGGCGTACTCCTGCGCCGAGAGAGTTTGGCGTACGTAGTCGATGCCTTCCAGTGGACGGCGCGGCCAGGGAGAGCGCATCTTCCACTGCAGGTCTTCACCCTCGACGAACTCCATGACCATAGCGACCTGGTCGTTCACCTGGAAGGCCGTATGCAGCTGCGCGATGTGCGGGTGCGATAAGCTGGCGAGCACGCGAATTTCGCGCAGGAAACGCTCGGAGAGCTCACTGCCGCTGCGGTCGGAACGCAACAGCTTGAGCGCCTCGACGCGCTGCGAGATCACATGGCGGACCTTGTACACCTCGCCGATGCCGCCCGAACCCAGCGCGCTCAGAACTTCGTAATCGCCCAGCCTTTCTCCAGCCTTCAGCGACAAGCAAAGCCCTCCCTGTATCGCGACAGATTAATTGGGTTGGAACATCCCCACGATGGTGTGTCTATTCTGGTGTGTGTACGAGACGAATGCAAGTGCCGGATGTCTGGCTCCGAGTTGCCGGCTGCGAGGCCCGGTTATCGACTGTTCCCAAAAGTGCGGAGCATCACAGTCGGTTGTGATTGCACTCACCGGGATTTCGAGATGGTAGCGTCCACCCTTATCTCATCAAGGAGAAAATGGTCATGGCAACCACCTATCCGAATCCCTGGTTTCATAGCAACCGTTACGCCGCCGATGCCGTATGCGATTTCTGCGACGGCCTGGTCCGCCACGAAGCGTGGTGCATCACCCGCAATCCGGAAGTGCTCAACGCATGGGAGGCGGTGAGCGATCCCGCCAGGCTGAGCCTCCACGATCAGCTCATCCTGCACGGCTTGGGCGTCGCCTGGAGCGGCAAGTGCCAAGACAAATGTAAGGCCAAGTCGACCACGCAGTAGCCGGTTGAGTCGAACCTTGCGAAGCATGGTAGCCCTGTCGCCACCCTCCGCGCAAGAAATCAACTACGCGCAATCGTACATTTCTTTGGCCTGATCTACCTTCTAACCTTGCGCGCCGGTTTCTGACATCCAAAGCCGCATTAATCGTCCCGATACGGGAAGAATTCGCAAACTTTGCAATTTGCATGTAACTGATCCCGTGCCAATCTGCCTATGATGCAACAGAGCCTCCCCCTAGCAAGAAAGATTGAGGCCTCTGATGAAGCTCCTGCGCGCCACGCAGTTTGCACTTTTCTTAGGGTTATCGGGTTTATCTATCTGGCCCGGCTCTGGAAGCGCCCAGTCGATTCCAGCGACGCCGTTTGCCGCGGCGTCGGCCGCAGTCGTTCCCGAACGTCCTGCTCTGAATAAACCGGTACGAGCGTTTCCGCAGCTCAGCCTGTGGCGAGGCTTCGAGCTGAGCTATGTGGGAATGTTCAGCCCGGACGCCCTGTTTCACACGCCATCCAAGATGGCCGGTGCGACAGGATTCTTGGGCGAGACGGCGATTCCGCCCGCGGCATCGAAGACGCAACTTGAGCGTCACATAGACGTGCCGCAATCGATGCTGGTTTCGAACGAACGCGTGGTGGACGACTTCGAGCCACCGGCCCACGCTGAGGCAATCGCGCAGATGCACTCACCAGCAGGGGTGTGGCGCAGTCGCTTTTTGACTTACGCGTTTGGACCTGTGAGCGTGCTGCATGCGCCACGCCACGTTACTACCGATTCGCGGCAGCGCGTCATCCTCAGCGACCCTGACGGGGGCGGCATTCATGTGCTCGATCCCAAGGGAAGAACGTCGTTCCGGATTGTGAGTGGGACAGACCGCCGGTTGCGGCGACCCGAGGGCGTTGCCGTCGATGCTGACGACAACCTCTATGTGGCCGATTCGGTTCGCGGCATGGTGCTGGTGTTCGATCGCAACGGAAACTTCATGCGCTATGTGGGAAGTTATCAAGGCGAACCCGAATATGCGCGCCCAACCGGCATCGCTATCGACCGCGAGGCCAGACGACTGTACCTGATCGACACTCCGCGGAACCTGGTCTTCGTCCTCGACCTGAATGGAAGAATGCTAAAGACCATTGGCAGACGACACGACGGGACCGGGATTGGCGAATTCGACGGTCCCACAGAAATTGCTGTGAATCATAAGCACGTGTTCGTGCTCGATCGCCGAGGAACGCGCGTGCAGGTGCTGGATGCAAAGTGCAATCCCGCGGGAAGCTTCGACTTGCCGCACGGGCTCGATCCGCTGGTGAACCAGTACGATGGTCTAGGGACCGATCAAGAGGGCAACGTCTACGTGAGTTCGTTCGGAGGCTCGCTGATTCGGGTGTATGCCGACGACGGCCGATTCCTATCGTGCTTCGGCCAACCCGGACGGGGTGCGGGTGAATTCGCATATCCTGGCGGACTATGGATCGATGCGTCTGATCGGCTGTATGTCGCGGACTCGGGAAATGGACGGGTGCAGCTCTTCCAGCTGAGAGCCGCAAACTAACTGCGGAATCGAGCTAGCGCTTTCCCGGCCCGAGCAGCGCCTTTCCGGGGAACGTGTCGGGAACCAACTTGCCCTGGTCAATCAGGACGGTCCCGCCGACAATCACGTACTGCATTCCAGAACTCGGCTCCATGGGTGATTTATAGGTCGCGCGATCAGTGACGGTCTGGGCGTCGAACACGATGATGTCGGCATCGGCGCCTTCCTGCAGACGTCCCTTGGAGCGGGCGGCGGGAGTGGATTTCTCCAGTCGCTGCGCGGGCATCAGGCTCATCTTGCGGATGGCGTCCATCAACGTGACGGTGCCCTTCTCGCGTACGTATTGTGCGAGCACGCGCGAAAAGGTTCCGGCGTTGCGTGGGTGGCCGGGCGCGCCGTCGCTGGCAATCATCACTAGCGGATGAGGAATTACCTGGTCCACCACTTCCTGCGTGTTGGCGAACATCAGCACCGATTGGCGCTGGGAAGAATTGTGCAGTGCCTTCGTGGCAGTCTTTTTTGTCACGGTGGGCGTGCTGATCAATCCGCGAGCCGTGGTCGGATACCCGGGACTGTTGCTGGCTATACTTCTGCTCGTGGTGCTGGCAAAGTTCGTGGTGTGGACGTCAGTTGTGAAACTGTTTCGATACCCTTGGACGACTGCCCTACTGGTGGGCACCGGACTGACCCAGATCGGCGAATTCTCGTTCGTTCTCATCCAAGTTGCCCATGCTAACCGGTTGGTCGGCGACCCGTTCTATTACGCGACATTGGCTGCCTCGCTTTTGTCGATTCTGATCAATGCTGCCTTGGTACGCACCGTTCCGCAGGCACTTCCTGTGCTTTTGCCCCATTTATCAGTTAAGTAACCCCCACCGATTGGGCTTGAATCTAGCAGTTGAGGCTCCTAGACTGAAGGGGCTCTAGTGGTTCTTTCCCTTCTGGGCGTCAGTATGTTCCGCCCGCAGTTCCGCGACCTGCTTTCCCTCTAGTTCGCCGTCATTTCGCCCGATTGCTGCAATGGCGGTGCAATATGGTGTGGTTTTTGCCAGATAGACACAAAATATTGGGTTTTCTAAGTTGACGCCTGCCCCATACGTCGATAAAGTTGCACAGGTGCAGCCACTCGATCCGGGCCCGGGTGTTTGATTGGACGAGGGCGAAGCGCCTATCAGGCTGAAGCGTCACACGCAAGAAGGAGTACAAGTTGCTCAAACTAAAAAAGTTACAGATCCTGGGGTTCAAATCGTTCTGTGATCGCACGGAGCTGAAATTCCAGGGAGACGGCATCGCCGCAATCGTGGGGCCGAACGGTTGCGGCAAGTCGAACATCTCCGACGCCATTTCGTGGGTGCTGGGCGAGCAGTCGGCGCGGTCGCTGCGCGGCGTGAACATGCAGGACGTTATTTTTGCAGGCACGCGCGAACGCAAGCCCACCGGCATGGCCGAAGTGACGCTGACCCTGATCGATCCAGCGGTGTACGGCGAACCGGGCGAACCTGAAATCGAAATTCAAGATGAGGTCCCGGAAGAAGACTGGGACGAGTCGGCGGTACGGACGGCCAAGTCGGAAGACGCTGAGCGGTACATGGAAGAGGTACGTCCGGGACAAGGCGATGATGAGGCGGTCGAACCTGTGGACGGGCAACCTGCAGCGCAGGCCGAAGCTCTGGAAGCCACGGCGACGGAGACTGCTTCACAGCATGTCGTGCTGAAGATCCGCCGACGGAAATTCAAGCGGACATTCAAGGCGGGAGAGATTGCCGTGACGAGGCGGCTGTTCCGCTCGGGCGAGAGTGAGTATCTGCTGAACGGCAAGCTGTGCCGGTTGCGTGACATTCAAGACATCTTTATGGGCACCGGACTGGGGCCCGAGTCATACGCGATTATCGAGCAGGGACGCATCGGGCAGATTCTGAGCAGCAAGCCGACGGACCGGCGCGCGATCATCGAAGAGGCGGCGGGCATCACCAAGTTCAAAACACGCAAGCGGCTGGCGGAAGCGCGACTGGAAGACGCCAAGCTGAACCTGGCGCGCATCAACGACATTTTTGATGAAGTGACGCGGCAGATGAACTCGCTGAAACGCCAGGCCAGCAAGGCCGAGCGCTACGCGAAACTGCGTGACGAAATGCGTGCGAAATTGCGCGTGGTGCTGGCCAGCAAGTTTGCGCAACTCGATGCCGAAGCCGAAGCGCTGGAGCAGTCGCTGACGGAAATCGGCGAAGAGATGCGAGTGAAAGGCGATGCCGTGCAGACGATGGAAGGCGAGCACGGCGAGCGCACGCAGCGTGGCTACGCCATCGAGCGCGAAGGCAACGAGAACCGGGATCGGCTGAACGCAGTGGTAATGGAGATCGACCGCGCCATTGCGCGGCGGCGCACCAACGAAGAGCGTTGCGCGGAACTAGATGCGCGTTCCGCGGGAGCGCAGGCCGAGTTGGGCAACGCGGAAGCGCAGCTTGCCCGGCTGCAACAGGAGTTGGAAGAGAACCGCGGCATCCTGGAGTCGGCCAATGCCGATGTCGCGCAAGCACAGGACCAATTGCAGCAGCGGCAACATGAAGCGTCGCTCGCGTCCGCGACGTTGATGGACGTGGAGCGGCAGCAGGAGCTGCGGCGAAGCGCGATTCTGCAGGCCGTCTCGGCAGTTTCTTCGGTGCGCAACCGCATCACGCAGGCCGAGGAACGCATTGCCGCGCTCGATCGCGAGGCGCGTCGTCTGGAAGGCGAGACAGCGACCGCGCATCAGCAAATCGAGTCGTTTGGCGGGCAGCGCGGACAGTTGGGGTTGGAGTTCGAGTCGGCGTCGCAGCGTGTGGAAGCCCTGGCAACGCAGATCGACCACAACCGCCTGCTGTTGGAACAGAAGCGCTCGGCCGAGGCGCATGGTAAGCAGCATCTCGATTCCCTGCGCGCGGAGTATGCCGGGCTGATCGGCAAGAAAGGTTCGTTGGAAGCGGTCATCACCGAGCATGGATATTCGACTGACTCGGTGCGCCGGCTGTTCAAGTCGGGCGCGATGAACGGCGGGATGGCTCCGGTGGGCGTGTTGGCGGATTTTCTTGAAGTCGAAGACCGCTACGAGAACGTGGTGGATGATTTCCTGCGGGACGAGTTGAACTTCATCGTAGTGAAGTCGTGGGACGCGGCAGATGAGGGCTTGCGCCTCCTGCGCAGCGATGTAGATGGGCGTGCGACCTTCCTGGTGCATCCGGAAGATTCGCAGGCGAAGTTTTCGTTTGCGGCCGAGGAGGCCAGCTATCACGGCGTTCAACGCGATACCGTGGTTCCGCTGAAGCATTGCATTCGTGTTCTCGACGGATTCGGCAAGTCGCTGGAAGTGATTCTGCCCAAGCTGGGCAATGGCTACATCGTGCCTGACCCAGAAGTGGGCCGCGACCTGGCGTTGCAAAATCCCGATGCGTTCTTCCTATCGCGGTCGGGCGAATGCTTCCACAACGTCACGGTGACGGGCGGCAAGCAGCGCAGCGAAGGTCCGCTGGCGATGAAGCGCGAGTTGCGCGAAGTGTTGCGGCTGGGAGCGGACGTGGAACGGACGATTGCCGAGGAACAGACCCGCGTGGCTGGACTGACGCGCGAGATTGGCGAACTTACTGGCTTGTTGCAGAAGTTGGAAGACGAGAAGCGCGAAGCCGAGCGGCAGGCGATGACGTCAGGCCACACGCTGCAGCAGCTCGACAGCGAAATGGTGCGGGTGCGCGAGCGGCTCTCGACGTACGAGCGCGAAATGCAGCGTCTGGTAATCGAGTGCGGCGAAAGTGAGGTCACTATCGCAGCGCAGCGCACCGAGTTGGCTACCCACGAGACGCAGAAGTTGACTCTCGAAGGCGAAATGCAGGCGGCGCAGAGCAGCCTGGACGAATTGCGCCAGCGTCGCGATGAAGCGGCGCAGCAGTCCAGTGATGCGCGCGCGCGGCTGGCCACCCTCGAAGAGCGGCGGCGCGGCGCGGCAGCAACCGTTGATCGCCTGGACGCGATGGTGACGGAGGTCGGTTCGCGTCTCGACAAGCTGAAGGGCGCAAATCGAGGCGGCGGCGGCGGAGAAAGAACAGCGCGAACAGGAAAACACGCGGCTTGCCGAGCAGGAGATCGAGTGGACAGCGGAACGCGAGACGGCACAGCAGCGCGACCGCGAACTGCAAAACGAGTTGCAGGCAGTGCGCGTTCGCCTCGGCGAGCTGGAAGAGACGCTGAAAACGGCGCGTCACGAGCTCGATGCGGCACGCGACCGTCGCGGCGAACTTGCGGCCGAACAGGCGCGTTTGCAGTCCGATGCGCAGCACATGGCGGAGACGTGCATCCAGGAGTTGAGCCAGCCGCGCGAAGAGCTGCTGGCTGACGAGTCGCTGCTGCGGTTGCAAGGCGAAGAGTTGGGCAACGAAGACGCGCTCTACAAAGAGATGCGCACGCGGCTGGAAAACATGGGTCCGGTGAACATGATGGCGCTGGAGGAGTACCAGGAAACCGCGCAACGCCACGAGTTCCTGGAGACGCAGCGGCAGGATCTGCTGCAAGCGATCGAGAACACACTGAGCACAATCAGGGAAATCGATACTATCTCGCGGCAGAAGTTCGAAGAGGCGTTCAACCGCATCAATGAAAACTTCGCGCAGACCTTCAGCAAGCTGTTTGGCGGCGGGCAGGCATTCATGCGCCTCACCGACTTGGAGAACACGGTAGAGAGTGGCATTGACGTAGTCGCGTCGCCTCCGGGCAAGAAGCTGCAGAATGTGCTGCTGCTTTCCGGCGGCGAAAAGGCACTCACGGCGCTGTCGCTGCTGATGGGCATCTTCCAGTATCAGCCGAGTCCATTCTGCATTCTCGACGAGGTGGACGCTCCACTCGACGAAGCGAACATCGGCCGGTTCACGACGCTGGTGCAGGAGATGAGCGGGCAGACGCAGTTCATCATCATCACGCACAGTAAAAAGACCATGGGCATCGCGCCTGTGATGTACGGCGTCACCATGCAGGAACCGGGCGTCTCAAAGCTGGTGTCGGTGCGCTTCCACGAAGAGCCGGCGAGGATGACGGCGTAAGATCGCAACAATTAGCTGCTAGGACTAGCAATTAGCCGCCTTGGCCGAACCCAGGGCGGCGCATTTTTTGACGGATCGTAGGCCGACTCGCGACCACCCGCACCTGATCAGCATCTGTACTCCATGGCTGAAAGCACAGCTGCACCTGGGAACGGGCCAGCCGGCGGTACAGCAGTGGCGGAAGCTCCACCACCCGCGGTCCAGGCCCCGTGGCGGCCCAAGTTCAATCCCTGGCTGATTGGCGTTGTAGTGGCCGTCGCGGCGTTTATGGAGGTGCTCGACACCAGCATCGCCAACGTCGCTCTTCCCTACATCGGCGGCAATCTGGGCGCGAGCACCGACCAGAGCACCTGGGTGCTCACTTCTTATCTGGTGTCGAACGCCGTCGTGCTGCCTATCAGCGGATGGCTGGCCAACCTGGTCGGCCGCAAACGTTTCTTCATGATGTGCCTGGCGATTTTCACCGTCAGTTCCCTGCTGTGCGGATTTGCGCCGAGCCTGGGAGCCATCATCGTGTTTCGCATTCTGCAAGGCGCGGGCGGAGGCGGCTTGCAACCCATGGCGCAGGCGATCCTGGCCGACACTTTCCCCCCCGAGAAACGCGGTTTGGCATTCGCGCTTTACGGTGTCACGGTCATCGTGGCGCCGACCATCGGGCCGACGCTCGGCGGCTGGATCACCGACAACTACACCTGGCGCTGGATCTTCTTCATCAATCTGCCGATTGGGATCCTGGCGCTCTTCCTGGTTTATCGCCTGATCGAAGACCCGCCGTGGGCGAAGCGCAAAGCGGGCATAGCGTCACGCATCGACTATGTTGGCATGTCGCTGCTCGTGCTCGGAGTTGGCGCGCTACAGATCATGCTCGACAAAGGGCAGGAGGACGATTGGTTCGGGTCGCATTTCATCTGCCACACTCGCTGTGCTTGCGGTGGTGGGACTGGTTTCACTCGTCTTTTGGGAGTGGTTCAACAAGCATCCCATCATTGAGGTGCGCCTGTTCCGGAACCTGAACTTCCTGGCGGCTAACGGAATGATGTTTATTTTGGGGTTGATGCTATTCGCCAGCCTGGTGATGATGCCGCTGTTTCTGCAATCGCTGCTGGGTTACACAGCGGAGTCGGCGGGGCTGGTGCTTTCGGGAGGCGGCCTTCTGCTGCTGTTCATGATGCCCGTGGTCGGCGTGCTCTCGTCGAAAGTGCAAGCGCGCTACCTCATTGCGTTTGGCTGGCTCACGCTGTCGATCGGGATGTACTATTCCAGCCGGCAACTTGACCTCGACATTAGCTTCCGCAGCGCTGCCATACTGCGGATGGTGCAGGTGTTTGGCCTGGGCTTCCTGTTCGTCCCCATCAATCTGGCGTCATACATCGGGATGCCGGCTGAGAAGAGCGGCAGTGTCGCGGGCCTGGTCAACTTCATGCGCAACATCGGCAGCAGCGTGGGAACGTCGATGGTCACCACGCTCCTGGCGCGGCGGGCGCAGGTTCACCAAGTGTTCCTGGTAGCGAATGTCGCTCCGGGACAACGTACGTTCGCCGACGCGACTGCGGCCTTGACATCGCGCTTGTACGCATCGGGTGTTGACGCGGTTGGAGCAAGCAAGGTCGCCTATGCCATCATTTATCGGACGGTCATCCTTCAGGCGACGACCCTGGCGTATGTCGACACTTTCCTGGTCCTGGCGGTCATGGCGGCAATCATGTTTGTGCTTTCGTTCGCGTTGAGGAAGAATGATCCAGGCGGTGGCCGCGTGGTGATGGAGTAGCGGCGTTGCGTGCGAATCGAAACACACAACGATCGCCCGGGTTGATGTAATAGAAATGCGGATTCCGTGAGAACTAGCCGTGATACGAGTGATTACAGTTGAACGCGAGTATGGAAGTGGTGGCGCCGACATCGCCAAGCGAATTGCCAATCGCCTGGGCTGGACGCTATGGGACCAGCGACTGACCAACGAAATTGCCCGCCACATGGAGTGCGATTGCCGGGTGGTCGAGGAACATGAAGAAAAGCGTGACCCCCTGTACCACCGGCTTGTCATGGCCTTCATGCGCGGCAGCTTTGAGGGCAGTCTCAACGCTCCGCGGCTGAAGATGGCGGATACCGATTGCGTCAGGGAGGTTGCCGAGCGGGTGGTGAAACGCGCCGCCGAGGCTGGCGAATGTGTGATCGTAGGGCGCGGCTCGGCCTACTATCTCCAGAGCCGGAAGGACGCGTTTCATGTATTTGTGTTTGCCCCGCAAAACGAGAAGATCCGGCGGCTGCAGGCGGCCGGAAAGAGCGAGAGCGAAGCCATTCAGCTTGCCGAAACCGTGGACCGCGACCGCGCGGCCTTCATCAAGCAATACTTCGGCGTCGAGTGGCCGGACCGGCAACGCTTCGACCTGATGATCAACTCGACGATCGGCGAAGAAGCGGCAGTGGATATTATCCTCAACAGCATCGAGCTGTTTCAGAAGCCAAAGACGGGGCCGAAGACTTCGGTCCATCAGTAAGACAACAACAAATACGACACGCAACCAACCAGGTGCATGTGTTCTCACATCGCCTTATTATGCAACCAGGAGGTTGCATTTCTTATGGCCGACCGTATCGAGAAACGCATTGAATTGAAGGCCCCGGTTTCCCGGGTGTGGCGCGCGCTCACCGATTATCGCGAGTTTGGCGAGTGGTTTCGCGTGAATCTGGAAGGGCCGTTTGTGCCCGGCCAAGTCTCACGAGGGCAGATCACCTACCCGGGCTATGAGCACATCAAGTGGCAGGCCATTGTGCAGAAGATGGAACCGGAACGGCTATTTTCTTTCACTTGGCCCCACTCATTCGAGCCCGATGCCGACATCTTTAAAGAACCGACGACCCTGGTTAAATTCAGGCTGGAGAAAACCGCAACAGGTACACTGCTGACTCTGACCGAATCAGGCTTTGACAATCTGCCGGCCACTATCCGCGACGAATCGTTCCGCAGAAACGACGGCGGCTGGGCCGAGCAGATGAAGAACGTCGAGAACTATGTCGCGCCAAAGCCGTAGGCGAAGTTCCGTGAGGTTGCGCGCTCATGCGCCCGTGTTTGCCGCCCTGGGTGATGAAACCCGTCTTGCATTGCTGACCCGGCTCGCGGACGGAACCCGCGGTCGATTTCCGAGCTCACGTCTGGATCCAGGTTAACGCGTCAGGCAATCACCAAACATCTACAGGTCCTGGAAAATGCGGGAGTGGTGCGACACGCGCGACGAGGACGCGAGAGCCGGTACGCATTCGATCCACAGCCACTGATGGAAATAAGGGAATATCTCGAGGGAGTCTCGGCGCAGTGGGACGACGCGTTAGCGAGGTTAACGTTATTTGTGGAAACCTAAGCGAGTCGCCCAGGTTCACGCTGTTTAGCCGTCGCGAACCTGGGACACTCACGTCACATTCGAGCGGTCACTTCCCTGCTGATGAGCCGCCGGATGCGAAGCTGATGGCGGTGTCTTTGCCGCCGAAATCAAGCTCGCTGATAGAGCGCAAATTGCCGGTGCTATCGACCACCACCTGGCTGGCATCGGGCTTCTTGGTCAGGGTCTTTAGCTGGCCGTTCGCGCTGGCCACTTCCTTGCTGCCCTTCATGAATTTGACCTGCGCATTGTTGCCTTCCACGTCATACTTCACCACGTAGTCGCCGGCGGGAAGAGTAGTGCCGTTGATGGAGGCGTCTTGATAGAGAGTGATGCTTTCGCTCTTGGGCTTGGCGAAGGCGCTGACCGTGAGGGTCAGGGCGAGAGCAAGCAGAGCGAAACGTACTGGGACTTTTGTCATCGAGAATTCTCCTGGTTAAAGTCGGTTCCGGCGGCCCCCACCTGGTTGCGCGACGCGCGACATCGCCGAAATGCTACAGGAACCAGACTTTCCGATTCAGGTTTCGCCGGAGCCACCACTTCACGAGCGAAACGCGCTGCTTCATTTCGTCGGACAACGAGCTTGCTTGTCAGTCCTTGCCCTAGTCCGATACGTAAATGGACGACGGCAGTTCACGAACAGAAGCAGCGCACTTCCAATCCATAAAGATGCGTTTGGAGCCTCGGTTGTTGCGGTTGGCCGTGCGGATTTGTGCACTCGTCACGCATGAGTGCATTCTGCATCCGATGTTGGTGGGACGAACTTACAGAAAGAAGAGATAAGACGCTAAATGCGCGAGTGGGACGCCACGGGTTTGCGCGTCATCGTGGTACAACTTTATGCGCGGAATACCACGGTCGATACGAATCCTTCGATTGAGTTCGGCCGGGTGCTGACGCATCCTGACGGCGTCGAACTTGTCAGCTCTTTGCGGTTTTGCTGAAGTCCATCCTCGAAAGCGGCAATTCGCGAACGCGTTTGCCAGTGGCCGCAAAGATTGCATTGCAGAACGCGGGAACAAACGGCGGCACGCCGGGTTCGCCGATACCAGCCGGCGGAGCGTCGTTCTCTACAATCGTGACATTGGTCTGCCGCGGCGCCTCAGGAAGACGAGCCACCTGGTAGTCGTTAAAGTTCGACTGCTTGATAGCACCGTTCTTGGCGGTGATTTCTCCGTAACGCGCAACGCTGGTTCCGAACACCGCCGCGCCTTCAAACTGCGACTTAGCACGATCAGGATTCACCACGGTTCCCGCGTCGATGACGTAGTCCACCCGCGGAATGCTGATGTCGCCGTCGGCATTCACTTCAACCTTGACGACGCATGCGACGTAAGTCAGGAAGCTGCGGTGAGCGGCGAAACCGTAACCCACTCCATTGCCTGACTTCCCTTTGCCCCAGCCGGCATTCTTGGCGACCTGCTCGATGACGTGGCGCAGCCGTGCGGTATCAACTGGATACTCGGCAATCGAAGCGCCGTAGTTGGGATAGTCCACACCCATCGCCTTCAGGTCGATCTTGCGCGGCGGTCCAATGAGTTCGAGTTCGTACTGGATGCGGTCGGCATTTGCATGCGCAGCAAGTTCGTCGGTGAAGGTCTGCACCGCGAACGCCTGGTAAATGTTGGCGACGGACCGCAACCATCCAATGCGGACATGAGCGGCCGCAGGACCATTTTCAGCGCGCAAATTTGGGATGTCGTAAGGAATGTCGGTCCAGCCCTGCTGCATTTCACCGGCACTTGCGAGTTCCACGCCGGTTTGAAACGTCGATCCGATAGACGGAAATACGGACCGTTGCAGCCACGCGGTTGGCTTGCCCTGCGCGTCGACTGCGGCCTTCATATGGGTGGCTGACACTGTGTGGTAATAGTCGAACTTGATGTCGTCTTCGCGGCTCCAGATGACCTTCACCGGCTTGCCGGCCTTGCGCGACAGCACGGCCGCCTCGACAGCATTATCCGGCTTCGACTTACGACCAAACCCGCCGCCCAGCAGCGTGACATGGCAGATGATGTTTTCCTTTGGAATATTCAATTCCGAGGCGATGGACTCTTGCACCGCTTGGGGATTCTGCGTGCAGGTCCAGACCTCGACGCGATCGCCGCGCACGTCGGCCAGCGCCATGGGAGGCTCCATGGAAGCATGGGCGAGGTGTGGAATGTAATAGTCCGCTTCCAGAACCTTGTTGGCGGAGGCGAACTCTTTGTCCACGTCGCCCTGGTTGCGCCAGACCTTGCCCGGCTTGCGCGCCGTTTCCTGCAGCTGGCGCTTGAACTCGTCGGAGTTGTAACTGGCGTTAGCGCCATTGTCCCATTCAATCTTAAGTTGCTTGCGGCCCTGGAACGCGGCCCAGGTGTTGTCAGCGAGGACGGCGACTCCACCCAGCGGCTGGAAATGACAAGGCGGCTTAAATGTATCGATGGTGATGGTCTGATGTACGCCTTTTACGGCGAGCGCGGGCTTGTCGTCGAGTGACTTTACCGTTCCGCCGAGCACGGGCGGGTGCGCGATCGCCGCGTACAGCATCCCGTCTTGTTTGGCGTCAATGCCGAAGCCGGCTTTGCCCGTGCAGTAGTCACGTAGATCGTATGGATTTTCGCCTTTGCCGATGTAGCGCCACTGGTCGCGCGGCTTGAACTTCACTTCGCTCTTCGCTGGAACTGGGAGCTTGGCTGCGGCCGCGACGAACTGGCCGTAGTCCGCTTTGCGTCCGCTTGGACCATGAATGACCTGATGCAACCCTGTACTGCATTCGTCGGGCGAGACGCCCCATTGTTGTGCAGCGGCGCGAATGAGCATCAGGCGGGCAGTCGCTCCGCCTTCACGCATCGGGTTGAAGAATTCGCGCACCGACTTGGAGCCGTCGGTATCTTGCGAGCCATAACGGGGGTCGCCGATGGCTTGCACGATTTTCACGCGCGCCCAATCGGCGTCGAGCTCGTCGGCTAGAATCAGCGGCACCGAGGTGCGGCTGCTGGTGCCCATCTCAGAACGATGAGCGACGATGTAAACCGTGCCGTCGGTTTCGAGGCCAACGTACACGCTGGGGTGCAGCGGCGCGTGGTCGACAACCTCGCGGGCGATCTCCTGCTCGGCCCAAACGACATCGGGCAAATAGCGAACGGCGAGCACAAACGCGCTAGCCGAGAACATTCCCTTGAGCATCTGGCGGCGGCTGACGTTTTGAATAGTGGCGCTCATGCCTTCACCCCCGCAGCTTGCTTGATGGCGGCACGAATACGCTGATAGGTTCCGCAGCGGCAGATGTTTCCCGCCATGGCGTTTTCGATTTCCGCATCGTTCGGCTTCGGCGTCGCCGCCAGCAACGCGACTGCCTGCATGATCTGTCCTGACTGGCAGTAGCCGCATTGCGGGACAGCGTTCTCAATCCACGCGACCTGGACCGGGTGCAGTCCCTTGGGTCCGGCGATAGCTTCTATGGTGACAATCTCCTGACCTGCGACTGCGCTCATGGGCACCGAGCATGAGCGCACCGCTTTACCGTTACGGTGTACCGTGCAGGCACCACAGAAGCCCATACCGCATCCAAATTTCGTACCACTCAGTCCGGCGATGTCGCGCACGTACCACAACAGCGGCATGGTTGGATCGCCATCGAACGATTGCTGCTTCCCGTTGAGTTTGAACTGAATCATCAGGGAGCCTCCGAGAAATTGATATTTGGATGCAAGCAAGTTGGCGCCGGGTTCGCTTACCACGTTCTAGCTGGACCAAGAACTGGAACCGTCAGCTCCATCCCATGCGTTTACGCAACGACGTCACATGCGCCGTGTGATGAGCGGAGTGCCAGGCATAAAGCGCGAGCATGCGGTTAAGGTCGATGACGCCGATCTCCGGGTGCCGCAGCGGACGCGCGAAATCCGATGAATCCATCGAACGAAGGATGTTCACCCATCGCGTATGGATGGCACTGAGCATTTGCAGTGAGACCTCGACTGGAGTGTTCGCCGTGTCGGCCAGCTTGGCCCACATGTCTTCCTTATAGGTCTTGATTGCCGGCTCGTATTCGGTCAGCGCGAGCTTAAAGCGAATGTAGGCGTTGGCGTGGCTATCGGGACGTGGTGCGCGAGCTGGCGCACGGTCCATCCTTCGGGGCGATACGGAGTGTCGAGCTGTGCGGGCGAGAGTCCGGCAATTGCATTTCCGAAGGTCGTCGGCAATTGCGCGAGGACGTCGATGTAATGCGCGCGACGCTTGGCCATTTGCGGCTCGTTCTCGGGTGGAACCCACTCAAACTTACCGATTGGATAGCGCAGGTCTTCCATCGCTCCTCCCCTTCTACGCCCAGATGAGTGTCCGCAACAGTTTAATCGATGGAGCGTACCGCGTCGGAGTACAGCAGCACGACCGAGCACGGACCCGGAAGCAGTTCGGGTTTCGCGGGCGGCTCGGCTGTCGCCGCCGCATCCGACGGGCTGGCTGGCTCTTCGCTGCCCTTTTTGCCGCGGCCTTCGCTTTCGATGCCGGAGGCGGCGGAACGTACCACAGGTCACGGTACCGCGACGCAGCGCCCGCACCGAAGCCGGATCAGGAAACTTTATCCCGAGGTCGCTCGACTTGACCACATCGCCAAGGGCCTTGACATCGGCGTCTCCGCTCACGAACTTCACCTGCTCGTTCTTTGCCGGAGAAGCCAGCACGAAAAAGTCGCCAGTTCCCTTGCCCGACGCATTGAGCTTGTGTGTCCGCTGCGACTCCATCTCCGCGGCCGCTTTCTTCGTACGGGCATCGAGATCGCCAGTTACGCCAAGCGCAGCCAGTTTCGCGGAGGCATCGGGGCTGGGCGACGATCCGGTCAGGGCCAGCACGTAGTAGCGGATCGCCTCGTCCTTGTTGCCGCGTTTCTCGGCAATTTCGCCCAGGTGCAGGCCGGTTTCACCGTTGCCGATGGCCTCCCATGCTGCGCTGATATAGTGCTCGGCGACATCGAGGTTGCCGCGCTTGAATTCGACCCAGCCCTTGGTGTCCCACACGTCGTACAGCAATTTGGCCGTGGCGATATCTTGCAGGCGAAGGCTATCGAGGTTGAGGTCGCGAAGCTGCGTCTCGATGGCATTGATGGCGGCGTCGGCGTACTGGCTGGCGCGTTCAAGTTGGATATTCTCCTCGGCCAGCGAATACGCGATGTTGTTCCACACCACGGCATTGGGAGCCTCGGCGATGGCGCGATCGAAGGCAGCCATGCCCTTGTCGGTCTGTCCTGAAGCAATGTAGGCCTGGCCGAGCGAAATCTGCATCAGCGGGTTCTTGTCTTGAAGAGAGGTAGCTTTCTCGAGTTCGGGAACGGCCTCGTTCCAGCGCTTCAGCTTGCTGTACAGCAACCCGAGATTGCCGTGAGCATACGGATCGAGGGGATTCACTTCGATCTGCTTCTGATAATCCGCGATGGCTTGATCGTACTGTTGCATCGCCTCATGGGCCATGCCCAGGCCGCGATAAGAAAAGTCGTCGTAGGGATTGATCTCGATCTGCTTCTTGAACGCGTCAACCGCCTGCTGGTTCTGGTTGACGGAGAGGTAGGCCGTACCCAGTCCGTTCCATAGGCCTTTGTGCTTGGGATCAACTTTCGCCAGGCTCTGGAAGAGATCGATGGCCAGCTCAAAGTTGTTGGTGGCTCCCGCTTGCATTGCGGAGTCGTACAGGTCGTCAGGCGATTGGTTGGTACCCAGGCCAGCCGTGCCCGGCGCCTTATTATCGAGCGAGATCACCTGCGCCTGGTCCGCATCGACCGTGCGTTTAAATGCGGCGTAGTCGTCGCGCCGGTCATAAGGAATTTCCGTCATCAGGGTCTGCAGCTTGCGGCTGGCCACCAGTTGGCCCGCATCGAATTTGTAGCTGGAGTGGTACTCCGCATAGTCGCGTTTCAAGTCCACCCCAATGGGCAGGTGGACGCCGTACTTCACGGGGATGCCCAGCTTCACTTCGCCTGAAGCTTCCGTGGTCGGACCTAGTTTGATGGACTTCGGGTTCTTGCTGTCGTCCTCCGGCGGAGGAGGCACTTGTATACCGATCACCGGCAACGCAAGCTTTGGATCAGCCGCCGACCAGTCGAAGTAATTGCTGACCACAATATCGAAATCGACCTCGAGCGGATTTTCGGTCGCCGCCGGATCGCCCACCTTCAGGTTAGTGATCTCGCCTCCCTTCATGGGGGAGCCATTCATCATCATCTGGAAGGCGTTCTTCCACTTGTTGTTCGGAATCTCTCGCAGCCCGAAACGCAGGCCCAGTTCGGCATCGCCGCGCGCCGAAGCCGTGAAGTGAGCGGTCAGTTTACCGGTATCGCTCAGCGACCCTTCCATGCGGCTGCGATCGAAGCTGGCAAACGGAAGATCTGCCGGTGTGCGCACCAGGCTGGGTGTTCCTCCCGGAGGCATGGCCAGGGCTTCTTTGTCGCGAATCGGGAAACGACAGCATGCGGAACGGAGCGACACCATTGGTGCTGTCGAGCCAGATCTCCTGGCCGTCAACCGGAACGCGGGTGATGACGTGGTCAAACTGCTGCGGAGAAGGAATGTCGGGATCGAGCTTGTGTTGCGATCCGATCAGCACCGAAGTTGATTCGAAGCCCTGCGCCGCCAGCAAAGCCGCGAGCAATGTGTTCTTGTCTTTGCAGTCGCCGTACCCGTTGACCAGAACTTCTGAAGCGGCATGCGGCTGGTAGCGCCCCAGTCCGAACGACAAGCTGACGTAGCGAAAGTCGCGCGAAACGTAATCGTAGAGCGCCTTCACCTTGTCCATGTCGGTGGTCTTGCCTTGCACCAGTTCGGCTGCCTTGGCCTTGATGGCGTCGGTGGGCTGACGCCGATCCTTCTCCAGGCCCTCATACCAATCTCCTACCTGCTGCCAGCTTTCGTAGGTGGTCAGTTGCACCGAGGGTGGCGTGTCTTCGTCGCGCCACCTCCGAGGATGCTTCTTGTTCTTGGTGGCGTCGTCGTCATCTTCCAGGTTGGAATGTTTCCAGCGATAAATGCGACGGTCGCCCTCTTCGGTGACCTTGGGGTCCGCTCCGGGTTCATTCTTCAGCTTGATCTGGCGCGCCTTCGGCACGTTGATTTCGAGCTGCTCATCGAGCACTATGCCGCGGTCGTGGAAGTCGTAGCTGGTCCAGAATTGCCCAGGCGTGAGCGGATTAACGATGGTGCGCACGAACTGGTACTCGAGCACATCGCCGGGACGCAGCGATGGAACGCTGATGTGCTTCTCGTGATAGTCGCTGTACATCAGCGCGTTCGGATAGGTAACGTCCTGGATCGCCGATTCCTGCGCAGTAATGGTCGTGCCGTCTGGCTTGATGACGCGCACATAAGCAATGTCCAGTTTGTCGCTCAGCGCGCTGTAGCCGACCTTGAGTTGCCCCAGCGCCTGCACGCCGCTGTCGCTGTTGATCTTGATGCGCGCATCGATCTGCTCGCGCCCAGTGCCGTCGTTCTCAAAACGAAATGACTCGATATAGCGCTCGGTGACGAAGGCTTCCTGGGAATAGTCGAACGGTTGGGGAAGAGTTGGCGTGGGGGTCTGCGCCCAACCGAGCGAAGCCATGACGAACAGGGCGAGGGAAAACAGCCGAATTGTGCGCATAAGGGTACTAAAACCTATGGTACGCGAGATGAAGAAGTATAGGAATGAGTCGTACGGTCGACGCGAATAGAGCGGGTCTCGGTTCACTCTACGCTTTCACGAACTCGTTCGGGGCCCACGGTCCGCTCAGCCGCAACCGGACTCCTTCCGACGGCCCGGCACTGCGCAACGCCGCGATGAGTCGCTCGCGATCGTCTTTGGCTATCAGCGCAAACCACAAATGCCGGCGGCGGTCCTGACGCGACCGCCATTCGTGAACGATGTTATTGGTAACAGACTTCAATTTTGCATCGATCGCCGCCACGCGAGCTTCGGCTTCCTGCCGTCGCTTGAGATACTCGCGGCCACTTACCGGAGTCGCGAGGTCTGTTTGTTCCTCAGCAGCCCACGTCGCGGTAAGTTCGTACTGCACGGTGTCCGCAAGGCGAACTAGTGCTTCCTCGTACACACCACGTTCGTCCGCCATAACCTTGTCGATTGATTCGAGGTCCGGGACGACTGCAGGAAATGGAAGCGCAATGGCCGTAGTGCGCGCGACCACTTCGCGCAGTACCTGCTGGTATCTCTGTTCGGAAGGTCTGCGGACCTTGGGCTCATCCAGAGTTTCTGGGTTGGCAATCTCGCTCCAATAAACGCGAAGGCTGCCAGAATCATGCACAAATACGACTTGGTCGGAAACGCCAGTGATACCGGAGATGGTTTCTGGGTTGCTCAGCGTGACGCAATAGAGAAGACAGGGCAAAATTCAGCCTAACACGGAGAGGACGGAGCACCGGAGCACTCCGTCCTCTTACTATCCACTAATCATTAGCCACTGACTTGTTACCGCCGCGGACCACGTCCCCTTCCGCCACGGTCGCCACCGCGTCCACCACCACCAGGACCACCCCGGCGCGGGCCGCGATCGCCTCCGCCATCACGGCGCGGAGGACGGCTTCCTTCGCGGTTGAAGTTGGGCTCGTCGGCTGCTTCGTGTCCGCCTTCGAACGCCACCGGAACCGCGGCGCCCTCGGGAGCCTCGGCTCCCTCCGGCAACTCTCCGCCGCCCATCTTGGCGCGCTGCTCTTTCAGAATGGCTTTGCGCGACAGCTTGATGCGATTGCCTTCGACAGCCAGTACCTTCACCAGGATCTGGTCGCCCTCCTTCAGCTCGTCGCGAACATCGTTGATGCGATGTTCCGCAACTTCGCTTATGTGCAACAGTCCATCGGTACCGGGAATGATCTCGACAAACGCTCCGAAATCCGCCAGACGCGTCACCTTGCCGAGGTAGGTCTTGCCCACTTCGGCAGTCGCGGTGATGTCGGAAATCATCTGCAGCGCCTTGGCCGCCGCTTCCTGATCGCTCGAGGAAACGTTGACCTTGCCGCTGTCGTCCACATCGATCTTCACGCCAGTCTGCTCGATGATGCCGCGAATCACTTTGCCGCCCGGCCCGATGAGGTCGCGAATCTTGTCCGTCGGAATCTGCACGGTATAGAAGCGCGGCGCAAATTCGCTGATCGTGGTACGCGGTTCGCCAATCACCTCGTTCATCTTGTCGAGGATGTACAACCGGCCGTGCCGTGCCTGCTCCAGCGCTTCGCGCATGATCTGCGCCGTGATGCCCATCACCTTGATGTCCATCTGCAGCGCCGTGATGCCCGCACGCGTACCAGCGACCTTGAAGTCCATGTCGCCGTAGTGATCTTCCGCGCCCGCGATGTCGGTCAGGATGGCATATGCCTCGCCTTCCTTCACCAAGCCCATCGCGACTCCGGCAACCGAAGCCTTTAGCGGAACACCCGCATCCATCATGCTCAGCGAACCGCCGCAAACCGTGGCCATCGACGACGAACCGTTCGACTCGAGAATGTCGGACACTACGCGCATCGCGTACGGCCAATCCGTCTCGTCCGGCAGCACTGCCGACAACGCACGCTCGGCCAACGCGCCGTGACCGATTTCGCGCCGTCCCGCGCCACGCAAAAACGCCACTTCGCCCACCGAGAACGGCGGGAAGTTGTAGTGCAGCATGAAGCGCTTCTTGGCTTCGCCTTCGAACGCTTCCAGCCGCTGCATGTCTTCGCCAGTGCCCAGGGTAGTGGTAACCAGCGCTTGGGTTTCGCCACGCGTGAAGATCGACGATCCGTGCGTGCGCGGCAGCACTCCGACTTCAATCCAGATATCGCGAATCTGGTCGAACTTGCGGCCATCCGGACGCCGTTTTTCCTTGATCACCTGCTCACGGAAGATCTCCTCGCGCAGCATGTCGAAGTACTTGCCGGCCTTCTTGCGGCCGTCTTCGTCTTCTTCCGGAATCGTTTCTTTGACTTCGGTCTTGAGGGCCTTGATCAGACCATAGCTTTCGTTCTTGCCATACTTCTCGGTGTTGACCGCATCGGTCAACTTCGCGCCGAACTTAGAGCGCAATTCGCTGAGGTACGCTTCGTCAACCACCACCGGCTCGACCTTGCGCTTCGCCTTGCCAACCTTCTGGGTCAGCTCGTTGATGGCGGCGCAAATCTTCTTGATTTCCTGGTGGCCGAACTCGATGGCGTCAACAACCGTCTCTTCCGAAACTTCCTTCGCGCCCGACTCGATCATCACGATGCCGTCCATCGTGCCAACGACCATCAGGTTGAGCTTGCCTGCGCGCTGTTCGTCGTAAGTCGGATTGATGACGAACTCGCCGTTCGCTTGGCCGACACGCACCGCTCCGATGGGCCCGTGGAACGGAATGTCCGACACGCTCAGCGCTACCGATGCGCCGTTGATGCCGGCGACGTCCGGGTCATTGGTCGTATCCGCCGACAGAACCATCGCGATGACCTGGGTCTCGCAGCGAAAGCCTTCGGGGAACAGAGGCCGAATGGGACGATCGATCTGCCGGCTGGTAAGAATCTCGCGCTCGCTGGGACGCCCTTCGCGCTTGATGAATCCGCCCGGAATGCGTCCGGCGGCATAGGTGTACTCGCGGTAATCCACCGTGAGCGGGAAAAAGTCGATGCCCTCGCGTGGGTCGGCGTTAGCGCAGGCGGTGGCGAGAACCACGTTATCGCCAATGCGGACAATGCAGGAGCCGTGGGCCTGCTTGGCCAGTTTCCCTGTTTCGAAATGAATGGATTTGCCGCCGTGGAGCTGAACTGTTACTTCGTGTTTCATTGATCTTCCTTCCGTGGAGAACGCACCAGAAGAGCGGGTACCCGATTCAAGCCGGTTTTGCTTGAGTGGGGGTTTCGACGCTCGAAATTCGAATTTGAGGTTGAAATCATGTCAGCCGAGAGTGGCTGAAGCGAGCGTGCGGGCGCCCCTGCGTCCGAACCATCTCGAATCGTTGAGACCTTCCCGAACGCCAATGGCAAATTCGGGGCCCCCGGCCACGGCACCATGGGCGATGGCAGGGGAAAGTTGACGCACAATCTGCGCAAAGACTGGTTTTTCAGTGGCTGGCCAGCTTACTTGCGGATGCCAAGTTTCTGAATGACCTCTTTGTAGCGCTCGGGATCGGACTTCCTGAGGTAGTCGAGCAAGCTGCGACGCCTGCTGACCATCATGAGAAGACCGCGCCGGGAGGCATGGTCCTTCTTATGCGTTTTGAAATGCTCCGTCAGTTCACCAATGCGCGTGCTCAGAATCGCAATCTGGACTTCCGGCGAACCGGTATCCGTGTCGTGAGTACGGTACTGGTCAATCAGGGCGGTTTTTTTCTCTCGGGCTAACACTGCTTCGGGTGCACTCCTACTCTGTTTTTGTCGTATGTTGTTACGCCATAAAGAATAACATGCTTCCGGCCAACCGCCAAACCGGCGTCGGATGCTCAGCTCAAGTTCCACTGGCGAGAGTGGAGGTTTTGCTTTTCGGAGGGAATTCGTCAAACGCCAACCGATCCCTCGATCGATCGCCAATCCTCTACAAATTAGTTGCATTCCAAGCCCAGTCCAGCGATACTCTCTCACCACTTACTGAGCTGGGATTTGCGGCAACCTGCCGCACGAGGGTCTTCGCGCACGACTATGAGTACTCCCACGAGATGGATCCCGTTACTCATTCTCATGTCTCTGCTGTTGCCCCTCACTGCCTGCCAGAAGCTGGAAGAGGTGCAGACGCTGTTCGTCACCCGGCCTACCGAAAAGATGCCTGAATACAAGCCCGTCGAGCAGCTCCAGGTCGCCAGCCAGAACTGGACCCCCTATCAGCGCCAGTGGTTCTACCACACCTCACAGGGGACCGTGTTGCTTCCCTACAAGTGGTTTCTGGCACTCGAACAGCCCCACATCAAGGTCATCGGAGAGGTCCCGCTCTTTCGTGATTCCCAATACCTCGCGCGCTTCGGATTCCTGCCCGACGACGTTAGCGAGCAGAACCCCGACGGCCTGCCGGTCGGTCTCGCCAAAGGGACGGTCACTGATCCACAAACGAATCAAACTATGGAAGTCGTCGGGCTGACCTGCGCCGCCTGCCATACCGGCCAGTTAGAGTACAAGGGCAAGGGCCTCCGCATCGACGGCGGCTCGGCGACCGTACAACTCGCAGCTTTCCAGGCTGAACTCGGATACGCCGTTGGCTATGCCAAAAACGTGCCGTTCCGCTTTGACCGCTTCGCCAAACGCGTTTTAGGCGACAACGCTTCCGAAGAGGCCAAGCAGCAGTTACGATCTCAGCTTGAGGCGGTCCTAGCTAAGGGCGTCGCCGAGCAGAACATCGCCGACGAAAAGAAGCTCTACGCCGCCGAAGGAGGATTCGGCCGTACCGACGCCCTCGGTCGTATCGGTAATCTCGTCTTCGGCACCGAACTCAACAACGACAATCTCCGCGTCGCTGATGCTCCGGTAAACTTCCCGCCGGTCTGGTACACCAGTTGGTTCGATTGGGTGCAGTACAACGGGTCCATTCAGCAACCCATGGTGCGTAACATCGGCGAAGCCCTGGGAGTTCGCGCTGCCGTCAACCTTAGCAATCCTCAGGCCGGACTTTATTCCTCCACAGTAAACGTGAAGAACCTTCGCGACATGGAGGCACAGCTCGCCGGCCCCGAACCCTTTTCCGGCCTGCATGCGCCAACGTGGCCCGAGTCGCTCTTCGGCGCCATTGACCAAGCGAAGGCAGAAATCGGAAAGCAGCTTTATCAACAGCGTTGCCAGGGCTGTCACTTGCCGCCAGTCAATTCTGCCGACATCCAGGACCAGCAATCGAAATACTGGACGCCCGGCCTGGGAGACAAACGCTTCCTGAAGATGACGCTGATCCCTATCACCGAGATTGGCACCGACCCCAAAGCCGCCGTGAACTGGCAGCAGCGAACGGCTGTCACCGGCGACCTCGGTCTCGGCACTGTCTCAGCGACCCTCGGACTTCAGACTGTGACCGACAGGATTGCCGCCCTCCAGTATTCCCAGCTCGGACTCTCTCCTGAGCAGCAAACGGAATGGAACGGCTATCGCAACTCTGGTGTGCAGGCTCCGCTGGCTTACAAGGCCCGCCCTCTGGCTGGAATATGGGCGACGCCTCCATTCCTGCACAACGGTTCCGTCCCCAACCTTTACCAACTCCTGCTGCCCGCCGCCCAGCGCGACAAGACGTTCTATACCGGCAGTCGCGAGTTCGATCCGAAATACGTTGGCTATTCAACCGCACCCTTCGAAGGTGGATTCGAGTTCCGCACCACCGACGTCGGGAACTCCAACGCAGGACACGAATTCCGCAACGCACCGCCCGGCAACGGAGTCATCGGCCCCGAACTCACCGACCACGAACGCTGGGCCATCATCGAATATCTGAAGACGCTCTAGCAGGCTGACTGAACGTCGGCGTCGATCGGCATGGATGACTGGAAACCCATGGTCCCAACAGTCAGTTTTGAAGGGGCACAGCTTCAGCTGTGCCGTAACGGGCTAATTGAAACCGGGCTTCAGCCGCTGAGGGATTCGCTGGCAACTCTGAGTTCACTTTAACCTTGGTCTTCCGCGGTGAGCACCAATCCATCCAGCCTACGCAGGCGCCGAACTCTTCAGCTCCTCCGCCACGCTCTTAAGGATCTCTCGCGACAGCGTCTCATCCGGCACGGCGCGCGCAAGCGACATTGCCCCGACCATCGCACTGAACGTTAAGATGGCCTTTGATCTCGCCGCACGATTGTCTTTGCCCGGCAGCAAGCCGCCGATTACCTCAAAAGTTTTCCGAATCTGCTCCGAGGCAATCTCGCGCGTTCGCTCGTCGCCGCGCGCAATCTCCGCTGTCAGCGCGCTGAACGCACAGCCCGTGCCAGGATTGTCCCTGTGCTCCTCCGTCAGATAGTCGTCGACCATCTTTCCGTACGAAGGCGACCGCCCGGCCTTTACGTCATCGTCCAGTCTTCGCTTGATGCCACCGAATGCCGACTGGACGGCCTCGCCCACCAGTTCGTCACGCGAACGGAAGTGCTTGTAGAAGCCACCGACCGTGAGGCCGGCTTCCTTCATCACCTCCGCGATACCGACGCCCTTAAGCCCCTGTTCCCGCATCCGCTTGGAGGCAATCCTCACGATGCGCTTGTGGGTCTCTGTTTTTTCGGCCTTGGAATGTCCCATTGGCCCTCCTAAAAATCTTGCGACCAAATCAGGATTGCGCATCTAATCCTGTATAGCTGGATTATATACATAATCCACATTGATTTACAAGGAGTTTCGATATGCTCAAGGCTCAGAACAAACTCTTCTCGCACACATCACGAATCGTTAACTTTGTAACCGGTGGCGCCGCCGTCACGCTCGCCTTGTTGCTGGCCTTCACGTTCTGCTTTGTATCCCTTCCGGCAGTTGCTCAAAGCCACACCTGCCAGATTGACCCGCAATATTCTTTCGCCCGTGTGTCATTCGGGTCGGGAGAGCAATCCCACCAGATCGATATCTCTCCTGTCAGCGGCACAGTAGTTTTCGACGCGAACGATCCTTCTGATCCGGCGGTGGATATCACCTTTAAGCCGGGACTCGGCCTTGCCCAGCAGTACTCGGAGATTAGCTTCAAGTCGAAGCGGACCGAAATCACTCGCGACGGTAAACTGGCAGTCGTTGGCGACTTGTCCGTGACCCGAGTGCAGCCCACCGCAACCTGGAACCCCGGCGAAGCCTACAGCGGGCCGGAGTACGGCGAGCCGGTGTTGCGCACTGAATCTCGCGAAGTTACCTTCGTGTTCCCCAACACGAGCCTCCCCGCACCCCGGAACGGAGAAATTCGGCTTGCGGCATCGACCACGATTGGCCGTGAGGACTTCCCCCAGTTGTTGTCTGGACTCGAATCGTTCAACGAGGGCAACACGATGGCGCAGAACTGCACTGTTCCATCAACCGTTAGCGAAGACTATTCCGGCCTGGTCTGCACTGGAACTCCCGGCGCGACTGCGAACGGCAGTGTAGCGACCATCGACCTGACTTTCAAGCTGACCCGACCCGCGCCGACGTCTGCCTCAGCCTCCGAACCAGACGCGCCGGCCGGACACTGAACTATAAATATAAAAATGCCTGCCGCAGGTTGGCGCCGTGCGATTACGGGGCCAACCTGGGTTATCCACTAGTAGATTGTCAGCCCTGCATTCCACATCACTAAACACGCGAACGCCGAGTCTGTTAGTGTACCGAGAGCATTGCACTCAAGGCGGACACCGAACGGATGCTGACGACCCTTCGCAGGATATTTAAGGCTTTTCAGTACCGTGATTTCCGCCTCATGTGGGTCGGCGCTTGCACCTCCAGCATCGGTACTTGGATGCAGATCGTCGCGCAAGGCTGGCTGATTTATCGACTTAGCCACTCCGCCTTCCTGTTGGCGCTCGACCAGTTTCTCGGCGGCATTCCTATCTTCTTATTGTCCTTAATCGGCGGAGTCATTGCCGATCGCGTGGAGCGCCGAAAGATACTGCTTGGTTCCCAGTACCTCCAGTTGGCCAGCGCTGCGACTCTCACCGTGCTGGTCGCGACCAACATGGTGCATGTTTGGCAGATTCTTTGCCTCTCCCTGGTCTCAGGTTTTGCACAGGCGTTCGGCGGACCTGCTTACTCGGCACTCATTCCCACGCTGGTCGATCGCGACGACATGCCGAATGCCATCGCGCTGAATTCCATCCAGTTCAACCTGGCGGTGACCGTCGGCCCGGCGCTCGGCGGCATAACACTAGCGCGACTAGGCGAGAAATGGTGCTTCGGACTCAATGCACTTTCGTTTGTCGCCCCAATCATTACGCTCTCCCTGATTACCACGCGATTTTTGCCACAAAAGACCACCGACTCCATGCTCAGCAGCCTCAAGCAAGGTATTCAGTTCGTGCGCAAGCAAGGCTCAATGGAAGCGCTTATCGTACTGGCATTCTGCATGACCGCGCTGAGCATGCCGCTCCGTACGTATTTCCCTGTGTTCGTGAAAGATATATTCCGCCGCGGCCCTGAAACCTACGGCCAGTTAATGTCGATGATGGGAATCGGATCGATCTGCGGCTCGCTGTTCATTGCCAGCCTGGGGAACTTCAAACATAAGGGCCGCATAGCACTCACCATGCTGATGGTTCTTGGCGCCGCTATAACTGGTTTTGCGCTGTCGAAGTCATTGCCTGTCAGCTACGCCGTGGTGGTTCTGGCAGGATTCGCCATGATGACCGTCTTCGCTACCGTGACCTCGCTGGTTCAGCTCATCACTACCGAAGAAATGCGTGGTCGCGTGATGAGCGTCTACAACTGCGCCTTCCGCGGCGGCATGCCAATGGGAAATCTTGTATCGGGATGGCTCGTGCCAGTGTTCACGGCGCCGGTGGTGCTCGGAGTGAACGGCGTGGTTCTGGTGCTCTTGGCCGCCTATTTCATCGTGACGCGGTCGCGAGTGACGGCGCTGTAAAAACTCAGCGAGTAGCTCTCTCCAACAGATAAAGATACGAGCGATATATCTGGCCCGTCGCGCGAGTCATGCCCACCTCACAGGTGCGGCTGCTGGAGTAGCAAGCCTCGGGCCGCTTCTTCTTCACTTCAGCCGCTTCAAGTCGCGTAGCGCAGGCGGTAAGTTCCGGCACCAAAAATCCGCGATCCCCAGCGAAGGCGCAGCATCCCGCGTCGAGCGGAACCAGCACACTGTCGCTGCAGGCTTTGGCAATGGCCTCGAGTTTGGGAGCGATGCCGAGTTTTGTCACGGAACATACAGGATGTAGCGCGACCGAGCTCGCTTTGGAATTCACGCGCAGTTTGGGCAGCAGCGTGTCATGCACAAACTCGATGGAGTCGAGAAACACCATCTTGTCGAAGTGCTGCTGATTCTCTTCTGTAAGATATCCGCGCGCAGTACGAAATCCGTAAGTACATGGACTGGTGTCGATGACGATGGGCAGACTTCCCTGCTCCGACCACTTCCAGCAGCGTTCGATGGCCTCGTTGATGGATACCTTGTGCGCATCGCTAAGGCCCTTGGAAGAAAATGGCGTGCCGCAACAGGTTCCGGCGACATCGTTGGGAATGTACACAGGCGTACCGGCGCGGCGGGCCACTTCCACCGTGACTTCCATGAGCGAGCGGTCATGCGGCTCACCCGGAAGTCGTCCCATCGTCCGCGAAATGCACGCGGGAAAATAAACCGCCTGTGCGCCGGCGCGCGAGGTCGAGGGAATTGCACCAGCAGCATGAGGCGTGTCGGGCATCCACTCCGGAAGGCTGTTGCCGGTGAACCGTTTCATCAGGCGCGAGATCGCACGCACGCCCGACTCACCAATTACGGATTGCGTGCCATGCGCGAGACGCAGCGCCCAGCGCACGGCGGATTCCGTGGCGGCAAAGTGATTCGCAATACGCACCGCCCATTCCTGCGCCGAAGAAGTCTGGCGAATGCGACGGAAGCGCTTTACCAGTTGTCCGGTGTCGATGCTGACGGGACAAGCAGTAGCGCAGAGTCCGTCGGTCGCGCACGTGTCGAGTGCCGAATAGGGGAATTCACGGTCGAGTGCGGAGAATAGCTCCGAGGTCTCTTTGCCGTTTTGCTCTCGCGCCATCTCGCGGCGGACGACGATGCGCTGCCGCGGTGTGAGCGTCAACTCGCGACTCGGACACTTCGACTCGCAATAGCCGCACTCGATGCACTTGTCGACTTCGGGCTCGATGGTGGGAATGCGCTTGAGGTTTTCCAGATGTGCGAGCCGGTCAGAGTTGATGATGACGCCTGGATTGAGCAGGTTATGCGGATCGGCGAGTTCTTTCAGCCGACGCATGATGGAATAGCCTTCGCCACCCCACTCAGTCTCGACGAAGGGCGCCATGTTTCGTCCGGTGCCGTGCTCGGCCTTGAGCGCGCCATCGTAACGATTGACGACCACATCGACTACGTCGTCGATGAAGCGCGCGTACTGGTCAATTGCGGCCCGGTCGTTGAAGCCCTGGGTGATGACGAAGTGGAGGTTGCCATCCTTGGCATGGCCGAAGATGATGGCGTTGTCGTATTCGTGCTTGCGAAAGAGCTTGTTGAGGTCGAGCGCGCCGTCGGCGAGACGCTCGATGGGAAAAGCCACGTCTTCGATGATGACCGTCGTGCCCGTCTTACGCACGGAACCAACCGATGGGAACATGCCCGCGCGAATCTTCCAGAGCAATGCTTGCTCGGCGGACACGTGGGTGAACATTGCAGGTTCGACAAGCTTGAGGCCGCCGACCGCATCGGCCGCGAGTTCTTCAAGTTGCTGCCGCTCTGCTTCTTGCGCTGATTGAAATTCCGCCAGCAGGCCAGCCGCGCCTTCGGGCAGTGTGCGGATCGAAGCAGGAATACCCGCTTGCGTTTCGACTGAGCGCAGCGAGGCGCGGTCCATCACTTCGAGAGCTTTGGCTCCGGCTTGACGCAAGGGCACGATCGAATCCGCGGCGGCGTAGAGATCTGGAAACAACAGCAGGCCTGTGTACTTCACCGGCAGATCCGGCACTGTGTTCAGTACCGCTTCGGCGATGAATGCGAGCGTGCCTTCGGCGCCGATGAGCACGTGCTGGAAGATGTCCACCGCGGTGTCGAAGTCGAGGAACGCGTTGAGCGAGTACCCAGTGGTGTTCTTCATGCGGTACTTGCTGCGCACGCGCTCGCGCAAGCCAGAATCGCTTTCGAGCCGCGCCTTCAAGTCAAGAATGCCACGCGCCAGTACGGGTTCTTGGAAATGAAATTGCTCATCGGCATCAGGCTGAGAGGTGTCGATGACCGTACCCGATGGCAGCATGAACTTCAGGGTAGCTAGCGTGTGATACGCGTTCTGCTGTACGCCACAGCACATACCACTGGAGTTGTTGGAGAGAATTCCCCCGATGGTGCAGGTCGCAATCGACGCGGGATCAGGGCCGATCTTGGCGCCAAACGGTGCCAGAAACTGATTAGCACGCGCGCCGATCACACCTGGCTGTAGGCGAATCTTCTTGCCTCCATCTTCGACTTTCAGGTCGCGCCAGTGGCGGGCAACCTCCACCAGTAAGCCGTCGGAAATCGATTGGCCAGACAGGCTGGAACCAGCAGCGCGAAAGGTCATGGGGATACCTTCGCGCTGGCTGAATGCGAACAGCTTTGCTATTTCATCTTCGTTCTTCGCTAATACGACGGCCTTGGGAATCAACCGATAGAAACTGGCATCGGAAGCAAAAGCGATGAGGTCGATGGGACGGATGAGGATTCGGTCGGCGTCGATTTGCGCGGCCAGCGAAGCCTTGATGTCAGAGGATGAGGCCGGCGCCGAAGTTAAGACAGTTGCAGCCATGATCGATTCCCTACCCGGACGTGCGAGGGAGCAGGGTTTCCGCACGAAGTATCAGGGCATGCCTCAGATCGGACGGACGAACGAACCACAGATCTCTCGACGCGGTCGTCGCAGCCCGCCTCGGCGGGCTCGGGATGACAAAACTAATCGAACCAACGAACTTCTAAAATCTCCCGGCGGTCACGGTGACTTGCTCCACCGGGAGAACTAGACGAAGGTACAACTCACACCCATACATACGTTCGCCATTCTACTTAAGGACGAGCTGCGTGAACGGAGCAACGTACGCCATGAGAAACACCACAATTCCCACCAGACACGCCAACGCAATACTGTGAAAGAAGACGTAGCGCAGGATGTCGCCCTCATGCCCGTACCATTCGGTCGCGGTACTGGCGACGACGATGCTCTGGGCGTCGATCATCTTGCCCATCACGCCGCCGGAACTGTTGGCCGCCGACATCAGCACCGGCGAAACACCGACCTGCTGGGCCGAAATCTTTTGCAGGCTGCCGAACAGCACATTGGACGAAGTGTCTGAGCCGGTGAGTGCGACGCCCATCCATCCCAGCAACGTTCCAAAGAAGGGATACAGGTGGCCGGTGCGTGCGAACGCGAGTCCCATGGTCGCATCCAGCCCCGCATAGCGCGTAAGGAAGCCGACCGCCATCATGGCGGAAATCGTCAGCAACGAGAATCGCACGCGCACGATGGTCTTCAGATAGATCTTGAAGATCTGTGCGAGGTTGAAACCCATGATGAGTCCGGAAATGATCGAGGCCACAAAGATTCCCGTCCCCGTGGCACTGACCCAGTTGAGGGTGAAAACTGCAGGCTCCTTGGTGTTCTTGGCGACCACAGGAGGAACGCGCTCCACCAGTTTGTTCAACCCGTGGATCGGGAACCCCGGACTGGTGATCTTGCTCGGCGGCGTGCTCCAGGTGGCCATCGAGGTGAAGACCTTTTCCGGCGTGTTCACTATCTTCTTGAAGGTAACCGTACCCCAGCAGAAGACGATGACGCTGAGAATCAGCCAGGGCAGCCATGCGCGAGTAACTTCGGCGCGGCTGTAGCCGTGCGCGGCACGGTGGTCGGTTTTCGCCGCTTCGCCTTCGAAAGTCCAAACTCGCTTGGGGTGCCAGACCTGGAGAAAACCAATCAGGCAGATCATTGAGACGATGGCGGAAATCACGCCAGCCAGCCACGGGCCGTGGAAGTTGGAAACCAGGAACTCAGTGGTCGCAAAGGAGACTCCCGCCACGAGCACGGCGGGCCAAATTTCGACCATCTCCGAGAACCCCGCAAAGGCCCAGATCAGCCAGAATGGAACCAGCAAGGCAAATACGGCCAGGATGCGGCCCACCATTGCGCCCAGGGTGAACTCGGTGAACCCAGTGACCCCGGCAAGAGCAACGATTGGTGTCCCCAATGCACCGTAGGCAACCGGTGCAGTGTTGGCGATAAGCGACAGTCCGGAAGCCTGTAGAGGACGGAAACCCAGGCCGATGAGCAACGCAGCGGTGACGGCGACCGGTGTGCCGAATCCCGCAGCGCCTTCAAAGAATGCCCCGAAGCAAAAAGCAATCAGAAGAAGCTGCAGGCGTCGGTCTTGTGTAATGCCCGTGAGGCTATGCTTCAGCACTTCAAACCGTCCGGCTTCGACGGTCAACTGGTAGAGAAAGATTACGTTCAGAACGATCCAGCCGATGGGGAACAGGCCGTACAACAATCCATAAACTGTCGTCGCCGCTGCCATGCGCGCTGGCATTTGGAATCCCAGAATGGCGGTCAGTAGCGCGGTGACAAGTCCAGCTAGCGCAGCGTAATGGGCCTTAGCGTGTCCGAACGCGAGTGCACCCAGCAGAACGATGACCGGCAGCGAAGCAATTATGGTCGACAGCCACCAGTGTCCAGTCGGGTCGTACCCCTGTTGCCAACCGCTGCTGAGCTCAGGAAGCCGCAGGATGACAATGGCGGCGATGACCGCCAACAACGTGGCAATCAGGCCCGTCCAACCTATCGAGGCCGGTGGGGGCGCAGTGTGAGACGGCTTTGCGGATGCGGAAGTGCCTGCCATGCGTGCGTCTCCTAGATGAAGAAACGGAGTGAAAGAAGTAGTGTTGCCGAAATACCGCCAGAATCTTACGCGTCAAACTCTAAGTTAGCCATACATTTGTGGTGACGGACTTGGCTCACTCTTCGCTGTGATGCGGGACACAACCGCGGGTCAGCCACCCCGGCGCGGGTGGTTGGACGGTAGCCGTCGACTGGCTACTTACGATGACGCACGCAGCGGCAAATCGCGGATAGTACCGGAACGACTCCCAAACCCTGCAAAAAATCGTGCGCTCATCGGCGTCGGGAGTATATATTCGTGTCGAGAATTGGCGAGGCTTGCAGTGCTCCGCGTCTGTGCGAAAGCGGCTCCATCGCTAGCTCGCCTTGCAATCGACGGGACGTCTATCCGTCATGAGTGCTGTGAAATCAGCAAGAGCCGGCTCATCACATCGGACTGTCAGTCTTGCCGGCGCGTCGCAACGAGTCAGTATGCGAGTCCCATACAGAATTGGTGCAATCGTTTGTGAGTTTTGGGCGAACGCTCGACCCTTTGACCGCTTGCGTTCTCTCCCGCATCGAGGAGGCAGCCAATGAATACTTTTCCGATCATGTTGGGTACGTTATGCGTTTTTGCGCTGGCGTATCGCTATTACAGCGCTTTTATCGCAGCCAAGGTATTGGTGCTCGACGACCGGCGAATAACACCCGCGCATAAATATGAAGACGGCCATAACTATGTGCCGTCGCCGAAGTGGGTGCTGTTCGGCCATCACTTTGCAGCCATTGCCGGAGCCGGTCCGCTGGTGGGTCCCACGCTGGCGGCGCAGTTCGGCTTCGCACCTGGTTTTCTCTGGATCCTGGTCGGCGCGGTGCTGGCCGGTTGTGTTCACGACTTCACGGTACTGGGCGCGTCCATCCGTCACAAAGGACGCTCGCTCGCTGAAATTGCGCGCACCGAGGTCAGTCCTTGGGCTGGTCTGGTCACCATGATCGCGTTGCTGTTTATTCTGCTGGTCACCCTCGCCGGACTCGGCATCGTGGTGGTTAACGCGCTGGCCAACAGTCCGTGGGGCGTGTTCACTATCGCCATGACGATTCCCATCGCGATCGTAATGGGCCTGCTGATGTTCAAGAGCACGCCGGGGCAAATTAAGATCGCAGGGCCGAGCGTGCTGGGAGTTGTTCTGCTGCTGGCTAGCGTTGTCGGTGGCCGCTGGGCTGCAATGCAGCCATGGGCCAGTGCTCTCACTTTCACTCCCCACCAGATCACGTACCTGATGTGTTTCTACGGATTCGTGGCGTCGGTGCTGCCGGTATGGTTCCTGCTGGAACCGCGCGATTATCTTTCCACCTACATGAAGCTCGGGACCATTGCACTCCTCATCATCGGAGTGCTCGTCGTTCACCCCGACATTCAGTTCCCTGCCGTAACCCAGTTCATTCACGGCGGCGGGCCGATTATTCCTGGCAAGCTCTTCCCCTTCCTTTTCGTGACCATTGCGTGCGGAGCGATCTCCGGCTTCCATTCGCTGATTTCTTCAGGCACGACACCGAAGATGCTAGACAAAGAGACGGACGCGCGCATGATCGGCTACGGAGCCATGCTGTGTGAAGGCATGGTCGCGGTGCTGGCGCTGATCGCGGCATGCTCCATGTATCCGGGGGACTACTTCGCTATCAACACCACGCCTGAGGTCTTCCACAAGCTGGGGATGGCGACCGTCAATCTCGACGTCATGTCGCAACAAGTGGGCGAAAAACTTGCGGGTCGCACCGGCGGAGCCGTTTCCCTGGCCATCGGCATGGCACAGATTTTCCGCGGCCTGCCCGGCATGTCCACGCTGGTGGGTTACTGGTACCACTACGCGATCATGTTTGAGGCGTTGTTTATCCTGACCACGGTGGATACCGGCACGCGCGTCGCGCGTTACGTCATGCAGGAATTGTTGGGACGGATCCACAAGCCGTTCGCGAATACCGCATGGCTTCCCGGCAACCTCCTCGTTAGTGCGATCGTAGTGATGGCTTGGGGGTACATGATCTACACCGGCTCCATCTCGACGATATGGCCGCTGTTTGGTACCGGCAATCAGTTGCTGGCCACCATCGCTCTGGCAGTGGTGACAACGTTCCTGGTGAATATGGGCAAGGCGAAATATGCTTTGCTCACGGCGATTCCCATGTGCTTTGTCGGCATAACGACACTGACCGCTGGAGTGCTCTCGATCAAGAACATCTTCCTGCCCTTGGCGCAAAAGCCCGGCAAGATGTTCCAGGGTTATCTCGACTCTACGCTGATGGTCATCTTCGTCCTCGGCGTGGTGCTGGTTTTGATTGAAGCCGCCAGGCGTTGCTGGAAGACCATGCACGGCGAAAGAGTTCCCGAGGAAGCGTTCGGAGCGGTGGCCGAGGCCGAAGAGCTGAACGTAACCTGTTGATGGGCTGGCGACCTCGTACCTGGCGAGCAGACTAGCGACTACGACCATCTCCGCAGCGGTAGAGAGCACGCGTAGTGATACGCGGGCGGGGCTTTTTTGTCTCTGTTGCTTACTAGAATGGCCGTATTTTATGTCCGGAAACCTGCGGTCAAACTGGCCGGGCTGTAAGTCTTCCCACGCCGTGACGACTACCTGTCATAGCTTCAAGTCCATCTACCTCTTCCACCCCAAAGTAGACCCGCTTTACAAAATATCGTTCACTAGATTGTTAAAAGCTTGTTAAGCTTTCACCGCTTCACCGGACGACCTGGCGCAAGTGTGTTGTGAGCATAGTCACAAGAAACGGTGACCGATGCCACAGCCAGCAACTATCCGTTCACATACGTTCGACTTCCAAGGCAATTTTGCGGATGGGAACGGAGCGACTCGATGTCCGGTGATACTTAGGGCATTCCTGTCCGACAGCAAATGCCCCATCTTTGGAGGCAACGATGCATCACTCTTTCCAATCAAGGGTACGATCTGTGGCAGCCGCTTCGATCATCTTGATTTTGGCATTTGTGTTCATGCCAAGTTCAAGAGCCGCTACACCGCCGCAGGCCGATGATCAAACCCCAAACAAAACCACCACGTCAAAATCAACCCATTCGTCAAAGTCATCGGGCTCAAGTGAGCTGCAACAATTGAAGGATGCGATCGCTGCCCAACAACAGCAGATCGAGCAAATGCAGAAGGAAATTGACAGTCGCGACGCCGCGTTGCGACAGGTCAAGCAAGAGACCGACCAGAATGCTGCCGCGGCAAAAGAAGCAGCGGCGAGTGCACAGCAGGCGGCCGACCAAGCCAACAAGGCCAACGCATACGACACTCAGGATGCGAGTGCGATGGGCTCTCTGCATACCTCGGTCGTCGACCTGGAGAGCGCAACCAAAGCCAATACCGAAGCGCTCGACCAGGCCAAGAAGTCACTGGTGAAGCTGGAAAAGCCCTACCAGATTCCCGCTGCACCGACAGTCGTTCCCGCTATCGCTCCGGTTCGCGTCCTCTCGCTCGACCCCGCGAAAAAGGAAGGGCTGACACCCGGGATCATGCTCGGTGGAGTAACCGTGACGCCGTACGGCTTCATCAAGGCCACTGCAGCCTACGACTCACTCGATCCAACGGGCGATGACTTCCCCAGACCGGCCTTCTCGGCCGCCGATACCGGCCCGAACAACAATCCTGAATTCCACCTCAAGGCGCGTTCCACTCGCTTCGGATCGAAGTTCGAGTGGCCTGACGCTTCTAAAAACATCGTCGTCACCGGACAAATCGAAGCCGATTTCGAAGGTAACTTCAGCGCCGTTGACAACCGCAACGTATCGTCCATTCGCAGCAACGCCGTGCAGTTGCGATTGGCCTACGGACGAATCGACTGGAACGTAAAACCGAACACCGACATCTTCTTCGAAGCCGGACAAGACTGGACCATCTTCGGCTCGAGCGCGATGATGAACCTGTTCGAGACCACGTTCTACGGCGCATACTGGGGCAACTTGTACGAACGTTCGCCACAGATGCGCGTGGGCTTGGTCCAGAAACTGGGCGGCTCGCGTAACTGGAGGCTGTCTCCCGAGTTTGCGATCATGATGCCGTCGGAAGGTGACCTCCCTGCGAACGCAGTCACCTGTTCCGCAACCAACATTACCGCCGGCAGCTCCTGCACTGTCGTTAATGGGTTGGCCAGCCAACTCGGATACGGCGAGCGTCAGGGTGCCGACTATGCCAAACCTGAAGTCGAGTCCCGTGTAGTCCTGCAATTCCAACTCGACAAGGCTCCCGGCGTCGTTCCCGCACAGCTTCTGTGGAGCGGCTTCTACAGTGGTCGTCAGGCAACTGTACTGGCTTCGGCCATTCCATTGGATACAGCCAACACGGCCAATCCCGACTTCTACAAGGCCGCCTTCCCGAAAGGGTATGACGCCGTTAGTAACGGGTACGGCAATCAGTTGGCGATCTCGCTTCCAACTCGCTGGTTTACAGTCGTGGCCAGCGGATACCAGGGAGCCGACCTCCGCTTCTTCTTCGGTGGCGAGACGCTCTCCAACTACAACCAGGCGGGTGGTCTCACCGCTATTGCAGACGGCTTCTCCGTGGATCGCGCCTCGACCGTGCTGTTTGGAACCAACGCTGCCGGTGCGGCAGTAGCGGCCCCGCAGCTTCCGGTTCGCGGTTACGGTGGATTCGTCCAGGTCGGACTGCCGCTCTCGCGCTGGTTCAACGCCGATCCTAAAGGCAGAAATGCCGGCTGGCAGGCGTACTTTGAATACGGTATCGATGCGGCTAATGCCAATGACTTCAGATTGGCCAAGGGCATTAGCGCAACCACCGGCGCAGGACCCATCAAGGACACCTTAAAGGGAGTAACAATTTTCTATAAGATGAATCCCTGGGTCCAGTTCGGCTTTGAAGAAGGCAAGTACCAAGGCTTCGCTCTTCCGGATACCAAGGGCGTCTGCACTACCAAGGTCGCCGGCGTGCCAAGTTGCACATCAACTGATTGGCGTTCGGAGTTTGGCCCGATCTTCACCTTCTAACCACCAGAAAGCTGTCTAACACAAGGGGCAGTTGCGCAAGCACCTGCCCCATTCTTTTGTAGCTTGAAGCTCGCCGATCTGAGCGAGTTACTTAGCTCGGCGATTTGCACTCGTCCCCCAGGTCCTTCACCGTCTTCACCTCAAACACCACGTATTCGGTTACGCTCGATGCGCCACCGACACTGGTTGAGTCGGACGTTCTCACCCCGGGCTTGCCCCCGAGTTCGACTTCGTGATGCACCACGCGACCCAGTTGCTTGGCTGCCCGGTGAGCAAGTGGCTCTGTCCCCTTAGGCTCTGTAAGGATGTATTGACTCTGCTCCATATGAAGGCAACCCTGCATCGTATCGAGGTCGGCAGACTGGTGGTTTTTGTCTGACAGGGGCGCCGCTGGTTCCGCCTGCAACCAGACGAAACAAACGAATAGCAGGAGAGTTAACGTCAGTGCCTTGCGCATGAGATACCCCCTTGGAGCCACTGCCGCAGCCCATTCTAATGCACGGTGTATGTCGACCCGCGGCAGACGTCTACCGGCGCTGTGAAACTGAAATCGAAATTTGTCGAGTCCTTAGGCCCTTTGCTTCCCAGGGATGGCCGTCTGCCACCTATGTGCCAGCTCTTCTGTTGGGCGGCCGGCGGTTCGGCCAGCGAACTTTTCGGAACTCTTTTCGTCTAGGACGTGGAAATCCCGGCAGAGAACAACAAGCCATGCGTCGCTCGATGCGCTTGCTTGGAGCCTCTGAATAAGTTTGAGGTTTCGTAGACTGCCACAAATCTTTACCCCGTGTTACCAGACTTTACCGTCAAGTAGCACGGGACCGGTGTTCACACGATTGACAGACCGACTGTCAAGACCACGAGGAGTTGAGAGCATGAAGACGAAGTTGATGGTAGTTGTGAGTGTGATGGCGCTGCTTCTGTGTGGCGCTTCGATGATCGCCTACGCACAAGGGCCGGGAGGTCCCGGCGGCAGAGGGCATGGCTGGGATGGACCTGGCATGGGAATGGCGCTGCATGAGCTGAACCTGACCGACGCGCAGAAGGCGCAAGTGAAGACCATTATGCAGGCGAACCACGCCACCATGAAGACGGTCATGCAGCAGATGGAGCAAAACCGCGCGGCCATGTTGGCGGCGACCGCCAACGGCGCTTACGATGCGGCGAAGATCCAGACCCTGGCCAATCAGCAGGCCCAGTTGCAGGCCGTGATGACCGTGAATCGCGAGGCGGTGCAGCACCAGATTTACACCCAGGTGTTGACTAGCGACCAGCAGGCCAAGGCCGAGCAGTTGCGCACGCAGGCGATCTCGCGCATTAACGAGCACCTGCAGAATATGGCGACGGGAACGACACTCCGCCTGCTCCGCCCGAAAACTAACAGTTTCGCAGCAGGTTCGAACCAGCAGGGCTTCGGCCCTGCTTTTTTGCGTGCGACACTCAGCCTTGAATGGGCACGGCCTCACCGACCTCCAAGCTCACAGCCCCAGAGGGGCGAAATAATCTAGCCCACCACGCAGCCGAAGGCGGAGTGGTGGGTAAATTAGGAAGTTGACCCGAGTCCCGCTAAGGACGGCAGAGTTCTCACCCACGCTCTTTCCGCGCCTTTGTAATACTTCTGTCATTTCCGCCGCGGAATGCGCCATATCACATACTTAGCTGTGCCGCAATTCCTACGATGAGGTCATGGATTTAAACGGCCCTGATGTGCACCCCGATACATCCCAAAGGAAATCAAGCCCGAGTTCTTCTGACCTCCGTTTTCGGACCTTACGCGCAAGACGACGAGTTCGGCAGCCGCGCCATCAATCCGATGGAGCTTTATCACAACCAGGTCACCCGCGAGCAGGGCAGCTTCTCGCTGCGCATGTTCCACCGCTCGTGGGGGCTGATGATGATCCAGCAGAACATCTCCGCGCCCAGCACGCTGCTCGACTTCCCTACCCTGGAAGCGTTTGAGCGCGAGCTGACTGCGCACCGCTACGACATCGTCGGCATTTCGGGAATCATTCCGAATTTCGGCAAGGTGCGCGAAATGTGCCGCCGCGTGCGCAGGCTCTCGCCCCAATCGACCATCGTGGTCGGCGGACACGTGGCTGGCATTCCCGGCGTCGAAAACATGATCGACGCCGACCACATCGTACGCGGCGAAGGCATCGCGTGGATGCGTCGCTTTCTCGGTGAAGATTCCAGCGCGCCGGTGGTGCATCCCGAGATCCTGTCCGGCTTTGGCTTTCGCATCCTCGGCATGAAAGTCCCCGACAACACGCGCGACACGGCAGCCACCATCATTCCGTCAGTCGGCTGTCCGATGGGGTGCAACTTCTGCACCACCTCGGCGTTCTTCGGCGGAAAAGGCAAGACCCACCACTTTTACGAGTCCGGGCGACCAGCTGTTCGAAGTCATGCAGCACATGGAACAGAGCATGGGAGTGCAGTCGTTCTTCGTGATGGACGAAAACTTCCTGCTCAACCGCCCGCGCGCGCTGCAACTGCTGAAGCTCATGCAGGAACACAACAAGAGCTGGGCGCTCTACGTCTTTTCGTCGATCAATGCGATCCGCAAATACTCGATGGAAGAACTGGTGCAGCTCGGCATTTCGTGGATCTGGGTTGGACTGGAGTCGCCCAAGTCGAGCTACGCCAAGCTGAAGGACTCCGACACGCGCGCCATCGTTGCCGACCTGCGCAGCCACGGCATCAAGCTGCTGGGCTCGACCATCGTTGGCCTGGAGCACCACACGCCGGAGAACATCCACGAAGACATCGACTACGCGGTATCGCACGGCACCGACTTTCATCAGTTCATGCTGTACACGCCCGTACCGGGGACGCCGCTGTATCACCAGATGAAAGCGGAAGGCCGCATGCTCGAAGACGTCGAACTCGCCGACATCCACGGGCAATTCAAGTTCAACTTCCAGCACGCCGCCATCTCGCGCGACCATTCGCAAAAATTTCTGGACGGCGCGTTTCGCCACGACTTCGAGCAAAACGGCCCGAGTCTGTTCCGCATCTGCCAGACTCTGTTCAACGGCTGGAAGCGCTATCAAAGACCATCCCGAGCCGCGCATTCGCGCGCGCTTCGCGCACGAGGCCGGCAAACTCCGCACCACTTACAACGCATCCCTGTGGGCGATGGAGAAGCGGCTGAAGGCACAGCAATCCTGGAGTGTCGGCGCGAATCCGGGAGCTACGTCAGGAGATCGAAGCGGCCTTTGGCCTGCCGACCCGATCGCTGCGCAGATACTCGGACCGGTTTTACTGTGGACCTCGAAGCGCGAAGACCGGCGACTGGCGAACGGCGTCACCTACGAGCCGCAGACCTTCGTCGAGCGCCACAATTGGGTGGAAGAATCGCGCGCAGGCGAGAAGTCGAACCTTGCCGTCATCGCCCAGCGTGGCTTCAAGCCGTCACTGGAAAACATCGCCGCCCGTGTTCGCATTCCCGAAGAGGCCACGCTAACGGTTATCAGCGACTAGGTGGGAGCGCAAGGCTCTAGCCTGGCGAATAACGTCCGCACTTAACTCGAGCTTTAGCCCTAGCTGGCACATAGGTTCCTATCACAAGGCAACGTGACTTACGTCCTTTCGCGCCCTCGTCTCCCGTCCTACAAACAGTGCTGTGAGGCGAGGGAGAGTTGTCTCCCGCCTTCGCCGCGTCAAAACCGCGGCCGGAATGGGCTCTTTGACAATCTGGAGAGACAGCATCTCTCACAACCACTGGACAGTCACACGGTCAAAGATAGCGAAGAAACAGCCACATTTTGCCCGCTAAGTCCAACGGGCAGAATTGGATACGTATAACTATATTATTTATCAATGACTTGCGAACAATTTTCTCCCAAACCATTGATTCTAAATAACCGCGTATCAGCAATTTTAAGTGTGATAGCGCACTACACCACCACTGCAGCGGCGGTAGCGTGGACAGAAAAATCGCGATACCGTCAGCAGTGAAGCATTGCCGCCAGTACCGCGAAATGTCTTAGATCGCTGCGCAGATGGCTTTCACTTCGGTGTACATCTCCAACGCTTCGTGGCCCATCTCGCGACCCCAGCCGGACTGCTTATATCCGCCAAACGGCAGTGCCGCGTCGAACACGTTGTAGCAGTTGATCCAGACCGTTCCGGCGCGCAGCTTGTGGGCCACCCGGTGGGCTTTGCTGATGTCTTTGGTCCAGACGCCCGCGGCCAGCCCGTACTCGCTATTGTTGGCTTCGGCAACGATCTGGTCGATGTCGCTGAACGGCGAGGCAACCACCACAGGCCCAAAGATCTCTTCGCGAACCACCTTCATGTTCGGATTGGTCTTGACCATGACGGTTGGCTCAACGAAGTACCCGGGACCTTCTTTCTTCTTGCCGCCGACTACAGCCTCGGCGCCTTCGCTCAGTCCCGATTCGAGATAGCTGCAAACACGGTTCAGTTGCTCGCTCGAAACCAGCGGCCCCATGTTGGTGTCAGGCTCGAACCCCGGACCGACCTTGATCTTCTTGGCCTGGTTCGCAACGCCTTCGACCACCTCATCGAACATGTCTTTCTCGACATAGAGGCGCGAGCCGGCGCAGCAGCACTGCCCGTGGTTAAAGAAGATGGCGCTCGCCGCACCGGAGATTGTCGTGCGCGGATCGGCATCCTCGAAGACGATGTTCGGCGACTTGCCACCCAATTCCAGCGAGACTTTCTTCAGGTTTCCGGCAGCAGCCTGAAGGATCAACTTGCCCACTTCGGTCGAGCCGGTAAAGGCAACTTTATCGACATCAGGGTGGGCCGCCAACGCTGCTCCCGCGGTCTCCCCGTAGCCGGTTACCACGTTGACCACACCTTCGGGGAATCCGGCTTCCGCCACCAGTTCGGCCAACAGCAGTGCCGATAGAGGCGTCTGCTCCGCCGGTTTCAGCACCACGGTGCACCCGGTCGCAAGCGCGGGACCGAGCTTCCACGCAGCCATCAGCAGCGGGAAGTTCCACGGAATGATCTGTCCCACCACACCGACGGGCTCACGGCGGGTGTACGCCAGGAACTGCGTGCGCTTGTTGCCCGCCGAAATCGGAATGGTGTTGCCTTCAATCTTCGTCGCCCAGCCCGCCATGTAGCGGAACAGATCGACGGCGAGCGGCACGTCGGCAACGCGAGCAACGGCCAGCGGCTTACCGTTATCGAGGCTCTCGATCTGCGCGAACTCTTCGGTACGGGCTTCAATCAGGTCGCCCAGCTTCCAGATAAGACGCCCACGCTGCGAGGCCGGCATATCAGCCCACGCGGAGCCCTCGAAGGCCTTGCGTGCCGCTTTCACTGCGCGATCGATATCTTCGCGGTCGCCTTCCGCCACCTGCGCCAGCACTTCGCCGGTCGCCGGATTGTAGGTTGGGAAGGTCTTGCCCGACGCGGCGGGCACGAACTGATTGTTGATAAACATGGGCCGCGGCTTGCGGATGAACTCTTCGACACGGCTGTGCATCGGTGCTGCGCTTACTGCTGTGGACATCGTGATCCTCCGTGGCAAAGCGCGCAAACGTGGAGCGCCTTGCCGGTAATGAGATAAATTTCTGCGTATCGCGAACGAGCCGCGTGGCGTCTCCCATCTGAAAAGAGGTGCTCAGAGGCAGACAGTCGAGTCAGAAGTATGAGAGGTCTGGCAAATCCCGGCCGGGCCTCACCCCGCGCATGAGTTTATCAGAGACATGGGAGTCGTGGGGGGTGTGCTGGCCGACCTGCCAGATGCTCAACCGTTGCCTGTGCCGCAGCAAAAACGAGGCGCGATGGCCCGTTCTTGTGCACTCTATCCAATTGGTCGCGCCTTATTTTGGGGTTGCAAAGACTGGACTCTTTTCAATCGTCCGGTCGTTGAGAGGCTGCAAGGGACGGTTGTTGTCAGGATGCTGCTCGTTATATTCCTTCATGAATGTGTCGATCTGTGCCTGCGTCGTCGTTATCGGATCCACAAGTACGACCCAGGTGATTCCCTGGGTGCAAGGGGGTGTCGTCAGCGACCCCGGATATGTGTAGTACTGGAGAGCGGTTGAATTCGGTGGCAGTAGTCCTGCCGCGCTGACTTCAACCCCGGACGACGGCACTGAACTCAATACGGTGCTAATAACCGGGTTCGCTGTCGCACCGCTGGTTACCCTGACCAGGACGCCGATGACTAAGTAATTGCCATTCGCGGCCTGGTGAACCAGGTGCACTTCCATTCGGGCGTTCTCGCCCACAACTTCATGCTCGCTGGGCTGATGAAAGTGAAACTGGAGCAGCTTATACGTGGTGCCGTTGTAAGTAATGCTGTTGCCGGAACCCGATGCGTAACTGGCCTGAATGGTGTGGCCGTTATTCGCCACCGAAACCGAGGTGCTCGGGTAGTTAAAGCTGATGGCCGTCAAACTGCTGACCGTGGTAGCGCCTTCTAGGTTGATCGGCGATTGCTCTGTCCCACCGCACTCCGCATAGCAAGGTTCAGCGGGATTTCCCCCTTTCATTGTGGACCAGTGGGATGGGCCCGTATCGCCGTAATAAGACCACGAGCAGGATCCCGTCGAACTATCAGAGGCTACGCTGGTTCCCAAGAATCCAAGCGACGCAACTAGTAGCAACAATAAGGTCCAGCAACCGCAAACACGCGACATAGCGTTCCTCCCAACCTATCCAGGCTCGACGACGAAGTTTCTCCCGATAGATTTCGACGGAGCTTACCATACAAGGGCTAGGTACCGCACGCGTTTAGCGGGAGTTTCTTAGTACCTTAGTGCTCGGTGCTGGCCGCGTTCGTAGTCAGTTTCTCGCGCAAATCCGCCGCAATCGCCTGCCCGTGAAAGCGGCCGTTCTCAATAAAGATTTCGCTGGTGCGCATGCCGGCCACGATGACGCCTGCGAGGTAAATGCCCGGCACGCTGCTTTCCAGCGTCTTCGGATTAACCACGGGCTTCTTGTCGTCATCGCCGCGAAGTCTGCATCCCAGGCTGCATATGAACTCAAAATCCGGATGATAGCCGGTCAATGCGAATACCCAATCGTTCGCCAGCGTGACTTCGCCCTCGGGGGTGTTGAGCACCACGTGGTCGGGCGCGATCTCCTTCACTGTGCTGTTGAAGTAGGCCTTCACTTGGCCGGCCTTAATGCGGTTTTCTATGTCGGGCTTGATCCAGTACTTCACCGAGGGCCTCATTCCCTCCCCTCGATGCACGAGCGTGACGCGAGCACCATGGCGCCATAGCTCCAATGCTGCAATCGCCGCCGAGTTCTTGCCGCCAACCACCATCACATCCAGATTGAAGAACGGATGGGGCTCCCGATAGTAGTGCAGGACCTTGGGAAGATCTTCGCCGGAAACATTCAGCGGGTTCGGACGATCGTAATAGCCAGTTGCCAGAATCAATTTGCGTGCATGGTAGCAACGGGGCTGGCCATGGCGATTAATTGTACGCACAACGAAGTCCCCGTCGCTTCCTTCGATTGCCTCTACCGGCTCGTATTGGCGGACGTCGAGCTGGTAGTGCTCGGCCACCTTGCGGTAGTACTCCAACGCTTCCCCACGGGTCGGCTTTTGGTTGGGACTCGAAAATGGGATATCGCCGATCTCCAGCAGCTCGGGCGTCGTGAAGAACGTCATGTTACTGGGGTAGTTGTACAGCGAGTTAACCAGGCAGCCCTTGTCGACGTTAGTCACGGTGAAACCGGCGCGCTTGGCGTCGATGCCACACGCCAGTCCAGTCGGCCCCGCGCCGATCACGATCACATCGAAGTGTTCAAGACCCCCGTCCCTGCGATCACCATCTTGTCCCATGCAGAAAGAATAACCTGTTTTTGCAATTGGCTCGGGCGTTGCCGTCGCGATGGAACCCACTTCATTCAGCGGTCACGGTTGACGACGTAGAGGATCATCTCGAGGATAAATTGCTTCTCCTCCGAATCAGAGAGCCTGCGAAATGTGGCCAGGCCTTCCAGCAGCGCCGCACCAGCCAGTTGACGGGCGGCGCGGCGGGCGTACTCAACGCTCTTGTTGCGCAGGATTAAGCGGTACACCCATTCGACTTCCGCAGCAGTTCTATCCGGACGCCGGCGTGCAAGAAACCGCTGTAACCGGGATTTCTCGCGGGCGCTGCTGTGCCGCAGCGAGTGGATCAGCATCAGCGTCCGCTTGCCTTCCCACAGATCGCCCGCGATTTCCTTGCCGTACTTCTGATAGTCGGCGGTAAGGTTGAGAATGTCGTCCTGGATTTGGAACGCTGCGCCGAAGTACCAGCCCAAACGGCAAAACTGGTCCGCCCCGAGTTGACCGGGCCGCGCGACCAGTGCTCCCACGCGCATCGGATAGATGAATGAGTACCACGAGGTCTTCTTCAGGCACATCTGCATGTAATCGCGCACTTCGAGATCGCAGCGATTGTCACGAATCCAGGCGAGCTCAATGGCCTGCCCTTCGAGCGAATGGGTCATCATCCGCTCGGTCTCTTCCATGACTTGCCAACTCACCAGGGGACCGAGGATACGGCGATTCTCCATTAGCCGGCGCAGCGCGAGCAGATTGGTGGCGTTGCCAACGTTCACGGCGATCGGAACGCCGTGTTGTTTGTAGAGCGTCGGACGCCCGCGGCGAAACTCGCTCCCATCCTGCACGTCGTCGTGAATCAGGAACGCATTGTGCAGCAACTCAATGGCGACTGCCGAGTTCAGGGCCTGACGACGGCTGCCCCCAAGGGCCGCGCACGTCGCAAAACATAGTGCAGCGCGCAGGCCCTTTCCCTGCCGGCGCGGATAAGCCGCCGCCAAGTCGTAAAGATAGGGCGGGCCCTTCTCGGGGATGGAATCTAGCAGGTCGCGGGTGGCAGCTTCGCGATATTCGGCCAACATCTGCGCGAAATGCGGACTTGATCCCTGCCTTGTATGGTGGCGCGCCTGTTTAGCGTTTCCGGCTGGCACGGCGTCCTGCAGTCTGCTTCACGACAGGCGAGTTCGCCAGTTGGTTCGCTATCTCGGCGCTGCTATTCACCAGTTCGACCGCGACGTCGACCATGTCATGGCTGCGGTTCACCAGCTTCTTCGCCACGTCAAAGTTCTCCTGCGAGCGCATTTCATTGAGGCGCCCGTTGAGGAGCGTGATCACTTCATGGGCATCGGCCTGAAACCGCTGCAACGCGTCGCTGAAATCCCGGGGATCGACCCGGCCTTCCTTACGGAAGCGTTGCTGCACCTGGTTAGCAGCCACGATGCCCGCTGCCAACTCTTCATCCAATAACGCCGCTGCATCCTTCACGATTTGCGCCGTGCTTTTGCTGACTGCCTCGAAGCGCCCAGTGGCCGCACTTTTACCTTTGCGGCCCGCTTCAGGACGCCGGGATGTATTTTGCGCTCTCGATTTCGGCATGGAAGTCCTCCTTTTGCTCGGCACATCGTACCTGCAAGCGTCGCACTTTTATCGTTGTGCAGGTGCGGTATTATAACCAACCCCAACGGCTGGGCAAAGGTTCGCAATGTGCATTCGTCACAAATCCAATGGTAGCTCGAGGGTTATACTTTCAGGTTCGCCCGGGCGCAACTTCTATGACCCTATTCAGCAAGTCGAGACGTGCGGACTAATCTCCAGATGGCAGGCCGATATGTCAGTGATCAAGCAAGACGATCTCATCCAGAGCGTCGCCGACGCGCTGCAATTCATTTCCTACTATCACCCGGTTGACTTCATTCGCGCGCTGACTCACGCCTACGAGAAAGAGCAATCTCCCGCCGCGCGCGATGCCATCGCGCAGTTGCTCATCAACTCGCGCATGTGTGCCGAGGGGCATCGCCCCATCTGCCAGGACACCGGCATTGTGACCGTCTTTCTCAAGGTTGGCATGAACGTGCAGTGGGACGCGACCATGAGCGTCGAAGACATGGTCAATGAAGGTGTGCGCCGCGCTTATCTGCATCCCGACAACAAGCTTCGAGCGAGCGTGCTGGGGGATCCAGCTGGCGCACGGAAGAACACCAAAGACAACACGCCCGCCGTCATCAACATGACGATCGTGCCCGGCGACAAGCTCGAGGTTATCGTCGCCGCGAAGGGCGGAGGCTCAGAGGCGAAGTCGAAGTTCGTCATGCTGAACCCGTCCGACTCAATCGTGGAGTGGGTGCTGAAAACCGTGCCGACGATGGGGGCGGGCTGGTGTCCTCCAGGGATTCTCGGTATCGGCATCGGCGGTACCGCCGAAAAGGCCATGTTGCTTGCCAAAGAGTCCCTGATGGAACCGATCGATATTCAAGATCTGATGGAGCGCGGACCGTCGACCCGCGCCGAAGAGTTGCGGCTTGAGCTCTACAAGAAGGTGAATGCGCTGGGCATCGGTGCACAGGGCCTGGGCGGCCTCACGACCGTGCTCGACGTAAAGGTGGCGGAGTATCCCACTCACGCTGCAAATTTGCCGGTCGCACTGATTCCGAATTGTGCCGCCACGCGCCATGCGCACTTCGTACTCGACGGTTCCGGCCCTGTGGCACTCGAACCGCCCTCGCTCGACGAGTGGCCGAAGCTTACCTACGACCCGATAGGCAGCGGTGCACGGCGCGTCAACCTCGACACGGTCACCCGCGAAGAAGTTGCGACATGGAAGCCAGGCGAGGTTTTGCTACTCAACGGCAAGTTGCTCACCGGTCGCGACGCCGCGCATAAGCGCATGACTGACATGCTCAACCGCGGCGAGACTCTACCCGTCGACTTCACCAATCGCTTCATTTATTACGTCGGGCCAGTCGATCCGGTGCGCAATGAAGTCATGGGTCCCGCTGGTCCGACAACCGCAACGCGCATGGACAAGTTCACCCGCCAGATGCTCGAACAAACCGGACTGCTTGGCATGGTGGGCAAGGCCGAGCGCGGACCAACGGCCATTGAAGCCATCCGCGACCACAAAGCCGTCTATCTGATGGCTGTAGGTGGGGCGGCGTATCTCGTCTCCAAGGCTATCAAGAAATCGCGCGTACTGGGATTCGACGACCTCGGCATGGAGGCCATCTACGAATTCGAAGTCGAGGACATGCCCGTCACCGTCGCCGTCGATGCGAACGGCAACGCGGTGCACCAGTCCGGACCAAAAGAGTGGCAGGCGAAGATCGCGGAGTTGGTGGAGATCACCGCGTAAGATACCTCGGCTGCCTGTAGCTGGGCGCCCCTTCCTATCGTCCCCTACCGGCAATCAGCTGGGATGAACCGACGAAGAACCCTTCCTGCCTCCGCTATCATCTCTGTGCTGGAGGCAGCGCCCATGTCCAAGCCATCCACCCGCATCGAAAAAGATTCTCTCGGCCTAAAAGAAATCCCCGCCGATGTGTACTACGGCATCCAAACCGCGCGCGCGGTGGAGAACTATCCCATCAGCGGCTTGCGCGCGCATGCCGCGTTGATCCGCGCTATTGCCATGGTGAAGGAAGCCGCTGCCGAGGCCAATCGCGAACTCGGCCTGGTTGACCCGAAGACTGCCGACGCCATCATTCAGGCGGCCCAGGAAGTCCAGAACGGCAAGTGGGACCATGCGTTTGTGGTGGACGTGTTCCAGGCAGGCGCGGGTGTCAGTTTTCACATGAACACCAACGAGGTGATCGCCAATCGCGCTTCGGAAATCCTCGGTGGCACCCTCGGCGAGTACAAACACGCTCATCCCAATGATCACGTTAACTACGGCCAATCAACCAACGATGTCTTCCCGACCGCCATGCGGCTGGCCACGCTGCTCGAACTGGAGCGTCTTTATGCCGCGCTCGACGCGCTGACCGTCGAGCTTAACAACAAAGGCGAAGAGTTCCACGCCATCCTGAAATCAGGCCGCACCCACCTGATGGATGCGGTTCCGATCCGCCTCGGGCAGGAGTTTACAGCGTATGCCGGAGCTATCCGTCGAGCGCAACACTCCATACAAGAGCAGGGCGAACTCCTGCGCGAAGTCGGGCTGGGAGGTTCGGCCGTTGGCACCGGTATCAATACTCATCCGGATTATCGTGAGAAAGCCGTCGCCAACCTCGCCCGCATTTCCGGCGAGAAGCTCATCCCTGCCGACGACATGCGCTATGCGATGCAGTCGAACTTGGCGATGTCGTCAGTCAGTTCGGGTCTTCGCAACCTCGCGCTGGAAATCATTCGCATATCCAACGATCTGCGGCTGCTCTCGTCAGGACCCAACACCGGGCTCGCCGAAATTACCTTGCCGGCGCTACAGCCGGGCTCCTCGATCATGCCGGGCAAGATCAACCCGGTGATGGCCGAACTCGCTGCGATGGTTTCGTTCCAAGTCGTCGGTTATGACACAGCCGTCGCGCTCGCAGTGCAGGCCGGACAGCTCGAGCTGAACGTCATGATGCCCACTATCGCCCACAGCGTCCTCACGTCGATCACAATCATGACCAACATGCTGCACCAGTTGACCGACTTCTGCGTCAAGGGAATTACCGCCAACCAGCAGCGCTGCGAGTTTTACGCTCAGAGTACGGTATCGCTGGCTACCGCGCTCAATCCTTATGTCGGGTACACCAAGGCGGCGGAGATTGTGAAGGAATCGATCGCGACTGGGAAAACGATCATCGAGGTCGCGCGCGCGAAAGGCTATTTGAGTGAGGAGCAAATCGAGGAAATCCTCGATCCGGCGCGCATGACGGAGCCGCAGCGACCGCTAGATGCCGCCAAAGACCGCGAGAAAATTAAAGGAAGCGTTTAGCGTTCGAGGGACTCAGTATTCCCACTTCAGTAGTGTCGCTCCCGAAGTGAAGCCGGCGCCTACCGCTGCCAGCAGTACTGTGTTTCCCTTCTTCAGCTTGCCGTTCTCCAGCGCCGTCTGCATTGCCAGAGGAATCGTACCCGCCGTGGTGTTGCCAAAGCGGTCGATGTTAACGATGACTTTGTCCTCGGGCATTTTGAGCCGGTCGGCGGTGGCCATGATGATGCGGCGGTTGGCCTGGTGCGCGATGAAGCAATCGATGTCGGAGCCGGTCAGTTTGTTGCGCTCCAAAATGCGCTGCGTCATCTCAGCCATTTTCTTCACGGCATACTTGAAGACTTGCTGCCCATCCTGATGAATATAATGCATCTTCTTATCCACAGTTTCATGCGATGCCGGATTCAGACTGCCTCCGGCTGGCATATATAAGTACTGACCGCCTGCGCCCTCAACTTGGGCAACATGGTCGATAATTCCCGGCTCGCCCTCTTCGGCAGGTTCCAGCAAAACCGCTCCCGCTCCGTCTCCAAAAATGATGCACACCGCGCGGTCCTGGTAGTTCACCATGGCCGAATTCACGTCGCTGCCGATCACCAGCACTTTCTTGTACTGGCCCGACTCGATGAACTTCACTCCCGTGTTCAGCGAGAACAGAAAACCTGAGCACCCCGCCGAGACGTCAAAGCCCCAGGTATTGGCGATGCCTAGCTTGTGCTGCACCAGACACGCCGTCGAGGGATACATCATGTCAGGCGTCACGGTACCCACTACGATGAGGTCCACCGTCTGCAGGTCGAAAGGGTGGCTCTTGACCAGGTTCTTCACCGCCTCGACTGCGAGGTCGCTGGCGGCCACACCTTTATCGGCAATATGGCGCTCGCGAATGCCGGTGCGCTCCAGGATCCATTGGTCGGTGGTCTCGACCATGGTTTCGAGATCTTTATTGCTCAGAATGCGAGGCGGAACGTACGTTCCCAATGCGGTGATCTTGGCGCGACAACAGGTCGGCAACGAACTCTCCTCAATTAGGACTGCAGGATGAATAACGGTTCATTCTCAACGATGCGTTTCAGAATGTCCATGCAGAGTAACGGAATGGTAAGCGGTTCGGTCCAAACGGGTAAGCTGGGCTTTGAACGGCGCGAATTCCGTTCGATCTACGTATTCGGCCGCCAACGAGCAAAAAGTCAGGCGCCAGTTGACCGCTGCACACGAAGATACCTGTTACCGTTGCTTCCTTCCGGACCTGGCGGGGTTCACAGGGCTACGTTGCGCGGGACCAGCGCCCGACCTACTGCATCATACCATCTCGAATCTTCGCGACGCGTGCCAGCGCCGGCGCGGCAGTGCGTCGAAAGATGCTAAAATCAAGGGATTCCATGCCTCTAAGAGACGAGTCTGTAGCCGCGCTGAACCCGCCCGAAGAGGCTGATTCGGCCGCCGTTCCCAAGCCCGTTGTTCCGAAGAAAGTTGGCTTCGTGAGCCTGGGCTGTCCCAAGAACCTGGTGGACAGCGAGGTCATGATGGGCCTACTCGTGCACGGCGGCGCCGAAATCACGCCACGGGCTGAAGACGCCGACATCATCGTGGTCAACACCTGCTCGTTTATCGACAAGGCTCAGCAGGAATCGGTGGACGCCATCCTGGAGATGGCGCAGCACAAGTTCGCCGGACGGGCGCAGAAGTTGATTGTCGCCGGATGCCTGGTTGAGCGCTATCGCAACGAGATCCAGAAGAATATTCCAGAAGTTGACGCTGTGGTCGGCACCGGGGAATTACAACACATTCTCGCGGCCGCTGGAATCGCGCCTGCGCCAAGTGATGCCGGGCCGTTCATTATCCTGAATTCGCGCGCGGAGGGCGATGCCCGCGAAGCCACCGGACGCTTTTCGAAAGACGGCTGGGACGGCGCCATCGCCGACCTCCCGAATTATCTGTACGACGAAAACACTCCGCGGCTGTTGGCGACTCCGAAGTATTCGGCCTATATCAAGATCGCCGAGGGATGCGATCATCCCTGCTCGTTTTGCATCATTCCGCAGTTGCGCGGCAAGTTCCGCTCACGCCGATTCGAGTCGGTCGTCGCCGAAGCGCAGCACCTGGCAAAACAAGGTGTCCGTGAGATCACCCTTATCGGCCAGGACACCACTTGCTACGGCGAGGATTTCGGCCTGAAAGACGGCCTGGCACTGCTGCTGGAGCGGTTGGCACAAATCGAAGAGCTGCACTGGATACGCTTTCTCTATGCGTATCCCAACAAAATCACCGGCAAACTGCTGGAGACTATCGCCGTTAACGACAAGATCTGTTCTTACATTGACGTCCCTTTGCAACACGCGTCTCCGAGTGTGTTGAAGTCCATGAAGCGCGGCGCCGGCGCGGATATTTTCCTGAAGTCGATCGAGAAGATGCGGCGCGAGATTCCGGGGCTCACGTTGCGCACATCATTCATCGTCGGCTTCCCCGGGGAAACCCTGGAAGATTTTGAGATCCTCTGCAGTTTTGTAAATGAAGCCCAGTTCGATTGGCTGGGGGTGTTTGGGTACTCTGACGAAGACGGCGCCCGCTCGCACGAATTGGGAAAAAAGGTAGCTCCTAGAGAAATCGAGCGGCGGCGGAAAAAGCTGATGTCGATGCAGAAGCAGATCAGCCGTAAAAAGAAGCGCGCGCTGATCGGGCGGCAGTTCGACTTAGTGCTCGAAGGCCCGTCGGAAGAAACCGATTTACTTTGGCAGGGACGCACCAGCATGCACGCGCCAGAGATTGACGGCACTGTGTACGTCAACGATTTCGGCGATCACCAGGATCTCCGCGAAGGGCAGTTCATCCGCTGCGAGATCACCGAAGCCCACGACTACGACCTCGTGGCGCGTATTCTCTAAGTGCTGCGATGCCAAAGAAGCTTGTTGTCAGTTTGCGATGTCCGACCTGCCGGAAGATTGTTCTGGCCAAAGATCCCGACTTCCCTTTTTGCAGCGAGCGCTGCCGCCTGATCGATCTCGGTAAATGGGCAAGCGGCGCTTATGTCATTTCCGCGCCGTTGAACGATCCCGAGACTGACGACTCCAGCTATCCGAATGAGCATGGTGAAAAGCCCGACTGAGATTGTCGCGACGGCATCGTCCGCGCCGCGGTGGGCAACGCTGGTGGCGACGTTCTTTGGCGCAGGCCGTCTTCGCCCCGGTCCCGGAACGTGGGGATCGCTAGCTGCCGCGCTGTTGTGGTGGGCGCTCGCGGTTCGACTTTCTGCGGCGGCGCAAATCCCGGTAATTCTGCTGCTGATTGTTGTAGCTACGGCGGTTGGTATTCCGGCCGCCACCCTCGAAGCCCGCGGCTGCGGCAAGAAAGACCCATCGCATGTGGTTATCGACGAAGTCGCCGGACAACTTGTCACACTCATCGCCTGTCCTCTTCATTGGAAACCCATGCTTGCGGGCTTTATACTTTTTCGTGCGTTCGACATCGTCAAGCCGCCGCCCATTCGCAACCTCGAGAAACTGCCGGAAGGCACGGGCATCGTGGTGGACGACTTGGGGGCTGGCATCTATGGTTTGATCGTGCTGCAGGTGCTGTTGCACTTCAGCTGGATTGGTTGAAGAAAGTCACGGGACCCTGAAATGGCTGTAATCAACGTAAACGGCAATCCCCATATCGACGCGATAGAGCCCGCATGTGCCATGCCGGGAGGCGAAGTGCGCATTACGGGCCGTGGCCTGGGCCCACGTGAATTGCGTCGTCCTGAAGTACATTTCGGAGACGTAGACGGCTCCATCGTAATCAGCTCCAACCAGTTCATCGTGGCGCGTGTACCCGAAGGGGCGGCTACGAGTAGCGTGGTGGTGGCCACCAATGGGCATCGCAGCAACCCGCGCGAAGTGCGAGTAGCGGCTCCCATGGCCGACAATCTTCATCCCGTCGCGAACCCTGCGATTGATGCCGAGGGCTACGTCTACGCCACGTTTTCCGGATCCCGCGGGCAGAAGGTCCCGGTTGCGATTTACCGCATCGACGACACCTTTACCGCAATACCATTCGTCACCGACATGATGAACCCGACAGGCATGGCCTTTGGACACGACGGGAATCTATACGTGTCTTCGCGTTATGACGGCGCAGTGTACCGCGTGTCACGCGATGGCGCGGTTAGCCCGTACGCCGAAGGCATGGGCGTCGCTACCGGAATCGCCTTCGACAAGGATGGCAATCTCTACGTGGGTGACCGCAGTGGGACCATTTTCAAGATCGGCCCCGACCGACAGATCTTCGTCTTCGCCACGATGGAGCCCAGCGTCGCAGCCTATCACCTCGCCTTCGGTGATGATGGAAATCTTTACGCGTCGGGGCCAACAACTTCGAGTTTTGACGCTGTCTATAAGGTTGATCCGCACGGGCATGTGGAAGTGTTCTATCGCGGATTGGGACGCCCGCAGGGCCTGGCTTTCGACGCAAAAGGAAATCTCTACGTCGCGGCCTCGCTGCACGGCCGGCGGGGCATCGTTAAGATCACTCCCGATGCCAAAGCATCGCTGGCGGTTTCAGGACAGAACCTGGTCGGTCTGGCGTTCGCCCCGTCCAAATCGGTCGTCCTCGCCACCAACAGCGGCCTCCATCACCTGGCATGGGACATCGCAGGCCGCAACATCATTCCCACTCACTAGTGCGTCCCAGCGCGGTTTTTACGGATGCTAGACTGAATTCGTGATCGCTGAAATCATTGCGGTCGGCTCGGAGATGCTTACTCCGTTCCGTCAAGACACCAATTCCCTTTTCCTTACCCAGAAGCTCAACGAAATGGGCGTCGCCGTCGCCTTCAAGACAATCGTCGGCGACAACTTCGACCATCTCGTCAGCGTCGCGCGCCATGCACTCCAGCGTTCTGACCTCATCATCTTCACCGGGGGCCTGGGGCCCACCGAGGACGACCTGACCCGTGAGTGTGTTGCAGCCGCGCTCGGCGTCGACCTTAAACGCGATCACGACATGGTCGCCGCCATGTACAAGCGATTCGCTGAGCGGCGTATTCCTATGCCCCCAAACAACGCCAAACAGGCCGATGTCATCGAGGGAGCGACTGTCATACCCAATTCGCGCGGCACAGCTCCTGGACAGTATCTCGAGACCTCAGTCAACGGTGCATCACGCATTGTCATTCTGCTTCCCGGGCCTCCACACGAACTCGAAGCCTTGTGGAAAAGAGAATGTGCGCCTCACTTGCAGGAAAAGTTGCCGCCCGCGGCCATCGCGACTAAGGTGTTGAAGACTGCTATGCTGCCTGAGTCAGCGGCAGACATGCGCACTGCGCCGATCTACAAGAAGTATCCCAACATCGAAACGACAGTGTTGGCCGGACAGGGCCAAGTCGAATTCCATCTGCGTGCCACGGCTCACACCATCGCCGAGGCCCAGGCCGAGGTCGACAAGCTGGCCGGCGAACTCGAAGACGAACTCGAAGATGCCGTCTTCTCCACCTGCGGCGAGTCGCTGGAGGAGATCGTCGGCTACTTCCTGCAGATGCGTAATCTCAAGTTGGCGGTGGCCGAGTCGTGCACTGGAGGCATGGTTTCCGAGCGCATCACATCGGTCGCGGGAAGCTCGCGTTTCTTTCTTGGCGGAGCCGTGGTGTATTCCAACGAAATGAAGACGCTCTTTGCCGATGTTCCTCCACTGTTGATCGAGGCGCATGGGGCGGTCAGCAAAGAAGTCGCGGTCGCCCTTGCTGAGAATATTCGCGAAATTTGCAATGCTGATATCGGCGTCGGAATCACCGGCATCGCCGGCCCGACCGGCGGCACTGAAGAAAAACCCGTCGGCTTAGTCTGGGTCGCCGTCACCGACGGAACCAAGCACGAAGCCATACAGCACCGCTTTCCCGGGGACCGCGAACGCATCCGGCGCTGGGCCAGCCAACAGGCCCTTGACCTGGTGCGTCGCATCTTGATGTGACTTATGCGCCTGTTCATCGCACTCGATATCGACCCTGACATTCGGGAACGAATCGCGACGTTCCGCGAGCAGATGCGCGTGCTCGCTCCCGATGTCCGCTGGGTCGGCCTGGAAACATTTCATGTCACCCTGCAATTTCTCGGCGAAACGAAGAAGCTCGACGAAATCCGTCACGCGCTGCAGCGGGTAAACTGCGCGCCAACGCAGCTCGCGTTTCGTGGCTCTGGATTCTTCCCCAACTCCATAGCGCCACGCGTGTTCTGGGTCGGCATCGATGGCGACGACAACCTTCAAACGCTCACGACCAAAGTGGCGATGGAGATGCAGCCGTTGGGATTCGAGAGCGACGCAAGTTCCTTCATGCCGCACCTCACGCTGGCGAGGTCTGGAAGTGGACGGCCGCGTCCAGTTCCAGGCGAGCGCGCTGCACCCGGTTTACAACGTGTTCGCGACGCGATCGAGAAGATGCCTTCACCTGACTTCGGTACAATGACCGCGCAGCAATTCTTTCTGTACGAAAGCCACTTGTCGCCCGCGGTAGCGCGTTACGAGAAGCACGCAACGTTTCCGCTGCGCCAGTTGCTCGGTGATCTTGCCGTCTCCGAAGAGAAGCCTTGAACCATACCGTCGTAGCCATCGTCGTTGTGTCGTATCTGCTCGGCTCGATACCGTTCGGCTACTTGCTGGTGCGGATTTTTCGCGGCCAGGATATTCGGGAGACCGGTAGCGGCAATATCGGCGCCACCAACGTAGCGCGCACCGGATCGAAGGTATTGGCCGTCGCCACCCTGCTGCTCGACGCGCTCAAGGGATACGTGGCCGTGGCGCATGTGTTCTTTCTGGCGCGGCATCACCCCGGGCATTTGCCGCCGTGGGGCCCTTACACCGTTTGTACTTTGGCCGCTCTGGCTGGACTCTTTGCTCTCCTCGGTCACATGTTTCCCGTATGGCTGCGCTTCAAAGGCGGTAAGGGAGTCGCAACGGCGCTCGGAGCTTTTCTCGCGTTGGTTCCAGCAGCAGTCGCAGTGTCACTGGCTGTGTTTCTCGCGATCGTTGCCATCACGCGCTACGTTTCTTTGGGCAGCATCCTGGCCGCAGTTGTCTTTCCTTTCGCCGCTTGGTGGCTGAGCCCCCCGACTCGCTCGCTGTCAGTCATGCTGCTGATGGCCGCTTCTTCCCTGCTTATCATCGTTCGTCACAAGGACAACATTCGCCGCCTGCTGGCGGGCACGGAAAACCGCTTCGCCGGAAGAAAGTCAGGTACCGATTGAGCAAGATCGCTGTCATCGGAGCAGGCGCGTGGGGCACTGCCATCGCCATCGTCCTCGGGCGCCGCGGCGGGCATGAGGTTCGCCTGTGGGCGCACGAAATGGAAGTCTGCGACAGCATCAATTCGCGCCACGTGAACGAGCTGTTCCTCGCCGGATGCACAATCCCTGACGCCGTCGTCGCGTCGAACAATCTCGAGCAGGCGCTGCACGATGCCGAGATCGTCGTCAGCGTGATGCCGTCGCACCATACTCGCCGCGTTTTTCTGGCGATGCTGCCGCACCTGCAGGCGCACATGTTGTTCGTCAGCGCCACCAAGGGCATCGAGAATGACACCTATCTGCGGATGACCGAGGTCATCACTGACGTCCTTCGTCAATCGCGGCAGCCATTCGCCGCTCGCATCGGAGCGATCAGCGGGCCAACTTTTGCAAAGGAAGTTGCACTGAGCCAGCCCACTGCGCTAACCGTGGCTTCGACCGACAAAGAACTGGGCTCAGTCATTCAAAAAGAATTCAGCGATCCCCGCTTCCGCGTTTACACCAACGACGACGTTGTCGGAGTCGAACTCGGCGGCTCGCTGAAGAATATTGTCGCCATCGCCGCTGGCGTCTGCGATGGGCTCGGACTTGGCCACAACAGCGTGGCCGCGCTCATCACTCGTGGACTGGCAGAGATTACTCGGCTGGTCGTGGCGTGTGGCGGCCGTCCTGAAACCATGGCGGGGCTCGCCGGCCTCGGCGACCTCGTGCTCACCTGCACCGGCGGCCTATCGCGCAACCGCACCGTCGGTGTTGAGCTCGGACAGGGCCGCAACCTCAACGACATCATCGCCGGCATGCACGGCATGGTTGCCGAAGGAGTGCTGACCACGAATGCCGCCGTCGGACTGGCACGCAAAATGGGAGTGGAGATGCCCATCACCGAGCAGATGCACGCCATCCTGCAGCAGGGCAAATCGCCACAGGAAGCCATCCGCGATCTGATGGGGCGGCCCTCGACGAGCGAGCTGGGCTTCACGCGCAACCGCTAGGCGGCTCCTGCGATTATTTTGTTCCTTTTTTGCGTGGCGTCGAAGTCAGGCTGTCGAAGAAATTCGACATGATCGGACGAACATCTTTTTCATCCATCAGCGACGGATCGAGCATGTGTTCCAAGGTGAGCGAGTTGCCCAGCGCCGCTAATGACACGCCCATCGCATAAGCCGAAGCCGGAAGTTCCCTTCCCAGCTTGCTCATTACTTCTTCCAGAAATCCCACACGCGGTTCGACGAATCTGCGATGCATGGCCGCCAGGCGCCGCTTGACCTCCGGATGGCGGACGGCAAACAACTTGAACTCTAGCGACAGCAGGCTCCAGCGTCGATCGAGCGTCTTGTTGAGAAAGAAATCGCGCATCGCTTTCAGCTTCGCCTCGGGCTCGCGCACCTTGTCCATCTCTTTTTCCAGTGAGGCTATGCGCGTCGAAATTTCCCTCTCCAGCAACGCAAAAAACAGGTCTTCCTTACTGTCGAAGTTGGCATAGACCGCGCCTCGCGTGTAACCGGCGTCGGCAGCGATCTCCTCCAGTTTCGCGGCCTCGAATCCGTCGCGCGCAAACACTTTTTCCGCCGACTGGATCAGGCGAGCACGGGTCATTTCGGTGCGCTCCTGGCGTCGCGACACTGTGGCTGTCTTGTTCATCTCCATCTCTTGATGCCACGCCTGCGTAGCCAAAGAATTGGCCGCGATTTTGCAACCGATTTACTGGCCAGCACATCTAACGCACGTGTAACATCGAATACATGCATGTATGTATTAGATATAACATGGAACGCATGCGACTCAAGATTTCCTCTCCTGCTTGGCCGATACGGCGCGACGGACTCTTAGCCGCCACGGCCCTCCTGTTGTTGAGCAGCGCTGGCATGGCCCAGGTCACGGCGCCCTCCGGGTTGGCGCCCTTGCCCACGCCGGAGTCGGTGATCAATCGCAACACCGACAACTACGCCGGCTCGATTCCTCAGGGCCAGCCGACCGCCGAACCCATCGAACTGACGCTCGAAGACGCGTTGGACCGCGGCCTGAAGTACAACCTCGGCCTTTTTCTCAGCAACCAGACCACGGCCGAGGCCCGTGCCGCGCGCCTTCAATCCCTGAGCCAGATGCTGCCCAACATAAACGGAGCCTTTGCCGAGGAAGTGCAGCGTCTCAATCTCAAGTCGTTCGGTCTCACGTTTCCAGGCTTTCCTAGTTCGGTCGGTCCCTTCGGCCTGACTGCGACCCAGGCGACCGGATCCTGGGATGCCCTCGACTTTTCGTCGATCGACAAGTACCGCGCGAGCGGCCAGACCGTGAGAGCTGCGCAGTTCAGTTATCAGGACGCCCGCGACACGGTGGTGCTCGCCGTTGGCGCGAACTATCTCTTGGTCATCGCTCAGGAATCGCGACTGGAAGCCGCGCAAGCAGAAGTGAATACGGCACAAGCTCTTTACAACTTGGCGAAAGACCAGGAGGATGCAGGGCTGGCCCCCAACATCGACACGCTGCGCGCTAAGGTCCAATTACAGGCGCAGCAGGAAACTCTGATTCAGGTGCAGAACGATCTGGAGAAGCAGCGCATCTCGCTGGCGCGCGTGATCGGCTTGCCGGTTCGTCAAAAGTTCCACCTGGTGAATCGCGTGCCTTACGCTCCGGTACCCGATATCGCGCTAACCGGCGCTTATGATCTGGCGCTGGCCACGCGGCCCGACTTCAAAGCGGTGCAGGCACAACTGCGCGCGGCCGAACTGCGCAAGTCGGCGGCATGGAAGGAACGGGTTCCCTCCGTTGGGCTCTCGGGAACCTACGGAGTTCTCGGCTACCACCCCGACGCGATGGCACCGAACTATTCCGCTGCGGCTACTCTCAACATTCCGGTATTTCAGGGCGGACGCGTTGAAGCCGACATCAAGGAAGCCGACGCCGTGCTCAAGGAACGGCAGGCACAGACCGACAACATGAAGGGCCGCATTGAGCAGGAGGTCGAAGACTCCATCCTCGATCTCAAGGCCGCGGCGCAACAGGTTGACGTCGCGAAGATCGGCCTCGACTTCGCCCAGCAAGCGCTGGCCCAGTCGCAAGACCGTTTTGCCGCCGGTGTCACCAACAACGTTGAGGTGGTACAGGCGCAGCAGCAACTGGCTTCGGCCAATGACCAGTACATCGCCAGCCTCTTTGCACATAACATCGCCAAGGTCTTGCTGGCGCGTTCGATCGGCAATGCCGAGCAGATGGTAAAGCAGTATCTCGCGGGAAATCCCGCGCTGCCTCCCGCCGTTGTTACACCCCCTGGAGCTGCGCAGCCTACCGCGCCGACGCCCGCGCCCGGCAGTACACCGCCGCCCACCCCCAACCCAAATCAACCTAACCGATAGGTGAACCGAAGATGAGTCCTGCGAGCACCGAGCAAAACGAAAAGCAGTCGCCCGAAGTTCATGAACTGAATCATGAGGGAAACCACGACAATGGTGAGACCGTATCGCGACGCAGCCTGTTTCAACGGAATCCCAAGGCACGGGCAGCAGCGATCGTCGGCATCATTCTGGTGCTCCTGCTCGTCGGCTGGTACTGGTGGGACAGCCGTCGCTGGGAAAGCACCGACGACGCAGAAATCGACGGCCACATTTATCCCATCAGTGCGCGTGTCGGCGGCCAGGTGACCAAGGTCAACTTCGACGACGGCCAATTTGTTCACCAGGGCGACGTGCTGGTGCAGATTGATCCAACCGATTACAAGGTCGCGGTCGAGCGCGCTCAGGCCGATTACCGCGACTCGCAGGCTGCCTCTGAAGCCGCGAAGTATGGCGTCCCAATTTCCAGCGTAGGGTCGTTCTCGCAGATTCGTTCCGCTTCTGCCGACATGGCCAACGCGAACGCCGGAGTCTTAGCAGCGAAGAAGCAGGTAGAAGCGGCGCAGGCACAGGTTGCCGAAGCGCAGGCTACGGCGAAGAAACTCAATGACGACGTCGAGCGCTATCGCATGCTGCTCGGCAAACGTGAAATCTCGCAGCAGCAGTTCGATCAGGCCACTTCTTCCGCGATCGCGGCCAACGCTACAGTGACTGCGCGAGAAGCGTCACTCCTCGCCGCCCGCGCCCAAGTGCAGCAAGCGGAGTCGCGTGTCGAGCAGGCAAACGCTGAAGTCCAGAACGCCAAAGTCACTCCCAAACAAGTGCAAGCCACCGAAGCCCGGGCCCAGTCTGCTGATGCACAGGTGCTCCGCTACAAAGCTGCACTCGATCAGGCCCAGCTCAACTTGGGATACACCACCATCGTCGCGCCTGTAGACGGAATCGTGGGCAAGCGCTCAGTACAGGTCGGTGAGAATGTCTCGCCCGGACAAGACATGATGGCGATTGTGCCCCTGCGCGACATCTGGGTCACCGCCAACTTCAAAGAAACGCAACTCGCTCACATGCAACCCGGCCAGCCCGTAAAGGTCAAAGTCGATACCTACGGCGGTCGCAAGTGGGATGCCCATGTCAGCAGCATTGGCGGAGCCACTGGAGCAAAGTACAGTCTCCTGCCTCCGGAGAACGCCACCGGCAACTACGTGAAGGTCGTACAGCGCATTCCCGTGCGTCTCGATTTCGACAACAACGACAAGCCCGATTTCAACAAGGACGGTCTCTTGCGTCCAGGCATGTCCGTCGAACCGGATGTCAAGGTCTCGGTCCAGCCGGAGGGCAACCAGAAGTAATCAGCGCCCGACGAGTCTGGGACCATCATGGCCGAAACTTCAACCCACAGCGCTTCCACCTGGAAGCCCCGCTACAACCCGTGGATCATCGCGCTCACGGTAACCCTGGCGACTTTTATGGAGGTGCTCGATTCCTCCATCGCTAACGTTGCCCTGCCGCACATTGCCGGCGGTCTCAGTGCCGGCCAGGACGAATCCACTTGGGTGCTCACCAGCTACCTGGTCTCGAACGCCATCGTCCTGCCCATGTCAGGCTGGCTCACCACGGTCATCGGTCGCAAGCGCTTTTACATGACGTGCGTCGCGCTGTTCACGGTTTCGTCGATCTTGTGTGGCTTCGCGCCATCGTTGCCGTTACTGATTTTCTTCCGCATCCTGCAAGGCGCAGGAGGTGGAGGCATGGGCCCCAGCGAGCAGGCGATTCTCGCTGATACCTTCCCTCCCGAGAAACGCGGGCTCGCCTTCTCCGTTTACGGGATGGCCGTCGTCGTCGCGCCCGCCATTGGCCCGACACTCGGCGGCTGGATCACCGACAACTACGACTGGCGCTGGATCTTCTTCATCAACGTGCCCGTCGGCTTGCTATCGCTGTTCCTTACCTCGCAGGTCGTCGAAGATCCCCCATGGCTCCGCGGACACGGCGGTAAGGGCATCAAGATCGATTACATCGGACTGTCGCTGATTGTTGTCGGACTCGGCTTGCTCCAAGTCGTCCTCGACAAGGGACAGCAGGACGACTGGTTTGGCTCGACTTATATAGCGGTGTTCTTCGTCCTGGCGGTCATCGCGCTGGTTACGCTTGTTTTCTACGAGTGGCGACATCCGCACCCCATCCTGGAGCTAAAGCTGCTCAAGAACCGCAATTTTGCGGCAACCGTGCTCTTCAATTTTGTCCTCGGCGCCGTGCTGTTTGGCAGCACCGTTTTGATTCCGCAGTTCCTGCAGCTCATGATGGGATACACGGCGGAAAAGGCGGGAGAAGTGTTATCGCCGGCAGGATTCATGCTGATGATGCTTTTCCCTATCGCGGGCCTACTCTCCACCAAGGTCGACCCGCGCTATATGATCGCCTGCGGTTTCGCGATCACTGCCGCCGGTCTGTATCACATCACCAATCTCAACTTGAGTGTTGATTTCCGCACGCTGATTTTCTGGCGCATGTACCAGATGGCCGGACTCGCCTTCATCTTCATCCCTATCAGCATTCTCAGCTACGTCGGAGTCCCGCGCGACAAGAGCAATCAGGTGTCGGGAATCAGCAACTTCATCCGCAACCTCGGCGGAAGCGTGGGAATTTCGATGCTCACCACCTTCCTTGCCCGCCAGAGCCAGGTACACCAGACCGACCTGGTCGCCCACGCTACCGCGGCCAATCCACAATTCAACAGCATGTTGAATGGCACGGCCGCCAGCATGGCGAAGTCGGGTTCGGGCCCGGTGCTCGCGATGCAACAGGCCTACAACCAGGTCATGGGACTGATTGAACAGCAAGCCTCCCTGCTGTCCTACGTCAATGCCTTCTGGGTGGCCTCGGTGATTGTGGCGTGCCTGATTCCACTGCCCTTCCTACTCAAGAAGCCCCGTCCGGGCGAAGCCCCCGAAGCCGGCGCGCACTAATTCGAGTACCCATACAAGCTGGTTTTGGTTGTGTGAGTCTTTTATCGCCCTTCGAACGATACGATACTGGAATCGCCCACTCAACTTGCGGGGATGGCGAAACTGGCAGACGCACCAGAGGAATATAAGAGACTCGGCGAAGCGACGCGAAAGCGCGCGCAAGAGCCAATGAAAAAAGGCTTCCAATGGGAGTCGGAACAACTTCATGACTATGCTCTTAGCAGTCAATACCGGACTGCGGCCCGATGAAGCAATTCGCCTTGAGTTCCGGGATGTTACGGTCGTTGATGACGAGGATTTGGGCAAGACGATCCTTGAGAAGTACGCGGAAAGCGCAGCGTCGGATATTGCAAAAGTATGCCCGGTGCAGTGAGGCCCTTTGAGCGACTTCGAAGCCGGCTCCGCCCGGCGTTTGTGGCGTGAACACGCCCACGAAACATCCATGACCTCTGCTGTCCTTACCGAACAATGGCGCACGCCCAGACCGACAGACCTTATTTTTCCAAAGTGGCAGCGCGAGCTCTTCAAAACCATCCTCGACGAACAAGATCTTCGCTTTGACCGCGAAGGACGACCCCGTACGGCCTACAGTCTGCGGCATACATACATCTGCTTGTGCTGATGGAGGGCGCCGACATCTACCAAATCGCTAAGAACTGCCGCAAGAGTGTCGAGATGATTGAGAAGTACTACGCGGCGCACATCAAGACCTCGCTCGACGCCGCTGCTATCAACGTCATGCGGCCCAAGAAGAACAAGAGACGCAAGAAAGCCATCCAGAACACGCAGGCTTCACCGCAACCTACAGATAACGAAACGAATGTGTAAAATCGGGCAACGTGCCCTATCATAAGTAGGACAGCCGCGCGCGGGCGTGGCGGAATGGCATACGCAGCGGACTTAAGGAAAACTTGAGTGCTCGCCCGGGAAACCGGCGATGCAGAACTGCTCAAATTCGGGGAAACCTCAAATGGCAATCCCGAGCCAAGCCCGGAGAGACGCTCCAGCCGGGAAGGTGTAGAGACTAGACGGGCAGCACCTAAGCTCCGGATCTTCCGGGGGAGGGTGAAGGGATAGTCCAGACCGCAAACCTGGCGTGAGCCCGCCAAGGGCGCAACGTTCGGGCGGCGAAAGCCGTAGCTGGCATGAAAATCCGCAGGGCTTAAACGGCCCGTGAGGGTTCAAGTCCCTCCGCCCGCACCACGTTTTCCTCGCGCAGTGACTTGCTCGGCAATACCATGCGCTCTAAGCTAGCCTCGATCCAAGCCGGGGTTAAGCGGAGCATTCTCAGCGCAATCTGCGCAACGGCATAGGATTCTCGGCCCAATTGGCATCCCCAAATGACTCATGAGCGCAGAAAACCTGAGCGCCAGTCAGTCGAAGAGCGTTGTGTGTTATTCAGTCATTATTTTACTGAGGATTTTGCGCTGGAGAAAGGATTGAGGATCTCTTGCAGGGCACCTGCTCTCTCAGGCAAAGGGTCCTCGTCTCCAAGCTTACTATGTGCGAATTTGATGGCATGGCGCAGGAACAAGTACGCCAAGATTTTGAGCGTTCCGACAGAGATCGTAATCTCTGTATCTCGACGACGACGAGGGCATATCGATCTATGCCCGACACGATGGAGAATGGGGGCGGTTACACCCACTGAATGCCGTCGCACGTGCCCCTCGTTCTGGCACAAGACGATCAGGCAGCGTTTGGCCTGCGCTAAACTAATGGCCGAACAATGCCGCACCAACTTTGTGGTGATATACAAGCGCTACTGCGCGGCGCTCCTTGTTCTGTGAAATCGTTTGCGCTCGGCCATTGGGAGCTGATCAGTCGCTTGGAACTTCCGCACCCGAGGTGTTGGCGCGTCGAGATTTCCAAGAGACTGCTTGTTTTCTCGCTGACGTGGCATACCTCAAACGTCCACACACGATTGATCGAAATACGTTGCGGCGGGCATTGTTGGATTGTCCTCCGCCGCGAAATACGCCCAATAGCATTCGTAGACCTTGGGGCGTTTCCCAGTACAGATCTGGTGAAACTTCCTACAATGAGACGCATTATAAAAGGGCGCCCCTTTGAGGTAGGTTTTGAGTGCGACGCAAAACTCTACCGAAAGGAGCACCCGTATGGACGTTAAGTATATCGGCATGGACGTGCACAAAGAAGCGATTGCCATCGCAGTGATGAACCGCGAGGGAAAGCTGGTAATGGAATCGATCATCGAAACGAAGGCGAGCACCATCTTGCAGTTTATCCAGGGACTGCGCGGTGACTTGCATGTGACCTTCGAAGAAGGGGCCTGGTCGGCTTGGCTGTATGACCTACTGAAGCCACACGTCACGGAGCTAGTGGTGTGCGATCCGCGGAAAAACGCGCTGCTGAAGCAAGGCAACAAGAGCGACAAGATTGACGCGCGCAAGCTCGCCGATCTGCTGCGCGGGGGATATCTGCGCTCGGTCTACCATGGCGAGAACGGCCTACGAACTTTGAAGGAGCTGGCCCGCAGTTATCTGACGATCAGCAAAGATCTTACCCGGGTGATGAATCGGGTCAAGGCTCTGTATCGCAGCTGGGGCATTGGCTGTGAGGGTCAGCAAGTCTACGCCCCGCGTCATCGCACAGAGTGGTTGAACAAGATTGGAGAAGCCGGCGTCCGCCGGCGGGCTGAGTTCTCCTACCAACAGCTCGATGCTCTGCGAGGGTTGCGCCAAGCGGTGCGGAAGGATCTGTTGACGGAAAGCCGGAAACAGAGCGCGGCCAAATTACTGCGTCAGGTTCCTTCGATCGGCCCGATCCGAGCCGCGCTGCTCATCGCGCTGATCCAAACCCCTCATCGTTTCCGCACCAAGCGGCAACTGTGGACCTACAGCGGTCTGGCGATCGAGACGCGCGACAGTGCCCAATACCGTTACGTGGGCGGGCAAGTGCAGCGTTGCAAGAAACCACAGCAACTGCGTGGGCTCAATCAAAATCATAACCATGATATGAAAACCATCTTCAAGAGTGCGGCGAGTATGGCCAGCAGCCAAGAGGGAGCGTTCCACGATTTCTACCAAGGCTTGCTCAGCAAAGGCATGAAGCCAGAGATGGCTCGTCTCACCTTGGCGCGAAAGATTGCGGCGATCACTCTAACCCTGTGGAAGAAAGGAGCACATTTCGACGCCAAACAATTGAAACCGCAAGCAGCTTGAGCGTCTCGGAGCGAGAGTCCGTTCCATCTCTTGGGGATCATCCCTTGGCGGTGGCAGTCGGGTTTCTTCTTGAGACGCTCGGGTCGAGGGTGAGTATCTAGCCAGAAGTTAGGCGATTTGTGTGCTTCGGCACCCAGTCTCCAATGAGACCCTATGCCCCCTCGCATGACCCAACAAAGCCGTAGGCCACGAGTCTCCGATAGGACCATGGGTTGGCAACTCTGCAACCCGGTTAGCTTGTGAGTTTCAGAAGAGCCGAACGGCGCCGTCATAACGAACATGAAACCCCCAGAGGAAGGAAGAAACGCGGGAGCCCCGTCGCTCCGCGCCTTAGAAGGCCGCTCCGCGACAGGGCTAAACGGTCAAGCAGCTAAAGACAAGGTGTCAGCAATGTGGCGGGGGCTGGATGCCGGAAAATATTTCTGGCGCTCCGGCAGGGAGAAGTGTTTTTCACTTGACATCCCCCTTTATAGGACTTCTGGCGCTCGTCGACGGGAGTCTATTCTGGCCCACACATTCAGAGTCGCCGGTCTCTCGGAGACAATGCTTTTGACTGTCAGCCTCTTGACGTTTGTCTGGCAGAGCGAACCATCAGGATTCTCTCTACCCTCGCTAGGGTCGAGCTTGCTTTGTCCCGAGATCAATGAGCAGGATCTCTGAATTTTCCTGCAGTCGCTCGAATACAATCCTGCTGCCATCCGGAGTGATGTCAAAGGCCCGCATTACGGCGCGATTGTTCAACCGAGTCAAGCGTCGCGACTGCATAGTACTAATGTCAAGCAGCCAGAAATCCTGCCCCGCCAACGTACTGCCTTGCATGTAAATCAGGCCTGAGCCATCGGGCATGAAGCGAGCACGGTCACCTTCGCGCTGCACCTTGATTTCCGGAAGCTTCGCGGTCGTACCATCCGGGTGCACCGCGAGCAGCGGTGTGACCGTGAACACTTGAGTGCCGCAGTACACGATAAGGTCCCCGCGGGGAGACCACACGGGATTCAGGAACGGTCCGGTCGCGATCCGAACCGCCGGGCCGCCATTGACAGGCAGCTTGAACAGACCCGCTCCCTGATGATCGCTCCCAGCCGTGACAATCCATTGGCCGTCGGGAGACCAGGACGCTGTGCCCCGGATATCGACATCTTGCGACAGAGCATAGAGTTGGGTTCCGTCCGCTCCCATTACGTGCATCTGTTGCTTGCCATTGCGTCGCAGTGCAAATGCAATTCGCTTCCCATCTGCCGAAACGGCCGGAGGCGAGTGAAACGCCCCTTCCGCACCTTTCCAGATTTCCAGCGCTTGACCGTCGCGAAAGGCCCAGAGTCCATCGGCCCCATCCCGCGAAGACAAATAGAACAGCAAGCCACCTCCAAATCGCGGCGCTTGGGCGCGCACGGTGGGCAATGGGAAGGCCTCGACCTGTCCCTCTTCGGCGACGGCGTCGGTAATGGGAACGCTCCACAAATTGACCGTAGGGTTCACAACAGTCGCAGCAAGGCGCTGTCCATCTGCCGTGGCTGCCAGAGCCGCGTATTGTTCGAGACCTGAGCTGACACGGCGTGATGTTCGGGTCTCTGCATCGAACGCCCAAAGCCATGGTCCGGCCCCGTCTTCGTTGTGGGCAACGAACAGAACTGTTCGCTCATTGAGCGGGGTGGGATAGGCGATATCCGTGTTGAGATGTGTGAGTTGTTGCGGCTCTCCCCCTTCGGGCGAAATGCGCCACAGGTCCATTTCACGTGTGGCCGGCCTGCCGCGCACCAAGTAGATCCAGCGTCCATCCTTCGACCACACGGGATAGTGATTGTGCAAGCCAGGCTCATTCTGCACAATCTGGAGTGGATTGGCGCCGTTGTGATCAGCCACAAATGTGGCATCGCCCGGTGGCCACGTGTGATAGACCAACCGGGTACCGTCGGGCGACCAAGCCACCTCGGCCGCGCGTTCATCCAGGAAATTATGCGGCCCGCCACCCATTAGAGGCCACAACATCAGCCTCCGCTCCGGTGTTCCCGCGCTCCACACCTCCGAGCCGTCTCCCGAGAATCCTAAGGCACGCAGCGGAGCGCGCGCGTCTCCGAGACGACCTTGAGTAAGGTTCGCCAGGCTGCCACCATTGGCTTCAATCACCCAGATATCGAAGCTCCCGCCCCTGTCGGAGATGAATGCAACGAATTTCCCGTCCGGTGAGATCGCGGGGTCCGAGCCGGCTCCCTGGAGATTGGTCAGGGGAGTGAACTGCGCATCGGAAAGCGGATTCCGGACCGCCCGCCGGGAGCGGTCCAAGACCATCCAGGTAGCGAAGCCCGCCATCAGCAGTACAAGGACCGCCATCAGCCCAACAACCATCCAGGTTTTACGACGTCCTGTAGCGGAGACCACCGGTGCTGACGAGGAAGATATGGTCGACGACGACTCCAGCGCGAACCCCACATCGCGAGCGGATTGGAAGCGCGCTGGCGGATCCTTCTCCAGACAGTGCCGAACGATGCGCTCCAACATCGGTGGCACATCACGGCCCATCGTCATAAGGTCCGGAGGATCGTCTTTCAGGGTGGCGCTGATTGTGTCCGCACTGGTTTTGCCATGAAAGGCCCTCTTTCCGCTCAGCATCTCGTAGAACACCACGCCAAAACTGAATACGTCGCTGCGGGCGTCGCCGGGTTGTCCCCGCAACTGCTCGGGCGACATGTAGCCCATGGTTCCCAGTAGTACGCCGTCGGCAGTCTTAGTCTCGATCGTGGGGTTGGTGAAAACTCCGCCTTCTGATACAGGCATCGCAAGTTTCGCCAGGCCGAAATCCAGGATTTTGATCTGGCCGCTGCGAGTGACGAAAATATTTTCGGGCTTGAGATCACGATGGAATATACCGCGCTCGTGGGCCGCAGCCAACCCGCGAATAATCTGCAGGCCGTAGTCGGTGGATTTCTTCGCCGGCAACTCGCCGCCCTGCAACTTGTCCCGCAGCGTCTCGCCCTCCAGCAGTTCCGAGACGATGTAAGGAGATTCGTCTTGCCGGGCAATATCAAACACGGTCAGGATATTGGGATGGTTCAACGCCGCGGTCGCGCGTGCTTCTTGTTCAAAACGCCGAAGACGCTCAGAATCGGTGGAGTAACCCGCAGGCAAGACTTTGATAGCAACTTCGCGGCCGAGCCGAGGGTCATGCGCGCGGTAAACCTCGCCCATGCCGCCAGCGCCCAGCGGGCCTAGTATCTCGTATGGTCCCAGTTTCGTGCCCGCAGCGAGCGCCATGGCAGGCGATTATCTCATTTATTCGAGCTGATGTTGGCCAGAAGCCGGCTTGGGGGAGATTACCCCCGACAAGTGTTTACGAACGTCCTCGCTTCACTTGGACGATGAACGCCCATCTCGTAGAAGTGCACCCCTGAGCTCCCGAAGTCTGGTTCTGGGAAGCTTCGATCTGCGTGCATTCTCACCGCTAGTGTTACAGGGTAGCGATATTCGGCTGCTTAGAGCATACAAACGTCTGGAAAGTGCTTAGGTGCACCGCATCACACTTTGCCGGGTCAGTGGTGGATTCAGACCTCACGTTCTCGCTGGGGTGTGAGGTTTCGCACCATAGCTTTTGTCCGGGTGAGCTACCGAGAAGAGCGGCGGCCTGGAGGTAGAAGCTGGTTCTTTGTGGTATCGGCTAAAAAGCGCCGGGGGCGATTCGATTCCTGCCACTCGCGGCTCTATCCTCTCCATTCCGCTGACCACGCGCCCTTCTCCCTATCGCTCAAGACCCATCCGGTAGGGGAAAACCGCCGCCCCCCGATGTGGCAACTTCACCGTCTGCCTCTTGCTCTCCCTCAGCCTTGTCTACCTCCTCCTCCCTGTCTACCTTCCAGAATCAGCCTTGTCTTTGTTTCCCCCCACCCGCGCCAACTGGACCACTATCAGCGACCTATGGGAGTGGTCCGGTTGGCGCGTGGGAACTCACCAGAGATGCAAGAACTGATTGGTGTACCGCACGAATTCTCCCGATCCGAAAACTCATAGTTCAGGCAGATCAACGCCGCCTAAGCCACTGCAAATGCTGAGTTTGAGTTTGGACCTTCAGTTGCAATGCGTCTCATGGGCAGTAGACTCCGCGGAGTGTCCCATGCTTCAGACCATGTGGACGTGCCGATTTATTGAGAACCATGGAGCTCTTTGAGATGCTTAGAACAATTAGAACAGAAGCCATAGGGACAATCGTAGCGGTGGCGCTTGCGCTGGTGAGTTTGTTGAGTATGACTGTGAACACGTGGGCACAGGAAGAAGAGAGGCCCTATCCGAAGATGCTGCCGCTCTCGGAGTATTTAATGGACCGAAATGCGGCAATCGCGCTGGCACGAAGCGCCGCTCCGGAGAGCATTTCAAAGGATGCATCTGTTTTGGTGCTCACGCCCAAAGGGTGGGAAACTGCGGTCAAAGGTACCAACGGTTTTGTGTGCATGGCGGGGCCGTCATGGACGGCCAGCATCGATTTTTATGACGTTTGGAGTCCGAAGCAGAGAGGGGCGATTTGCCTCAATCCAGCGGCTGTGCGGTCGATCCTGCCGATTTATTACAAGATGACGGAAATGACGCTGGCTGGAGTGGTCTCTGTTAAAGAGCGCATCGCGGGCATTCGAGAAGCGTATGCGAAGAAGGAGATTCCGCCGCTGGAGCCGGGGGCAATGAGCTATATGATGTCCAAGGATGCATACCTTACCCATTTGGGCCATTCACACAATTTATGCCACGTGATGTTTTTCTTGCCGATGAAAGCTTCTGGTGAATTGGGCGACAATGATCCGAACTCGCCCATTTCGTCCACGTCTATGTGGTTCCCGGACCCTGACAAACCGGATAGTCCACTGAACAAAGAGCTGCCGCCGCTGCGGACCGTCCCAATCGCTGTGCCGTATTGGTCCGATGGGACTGTTGCGTTCAAATAGAGCCGTACAGCCACAGTAACGATCAAAGCACCGTCCGCGGGCGCTCATTATCCCCGAAGCTGGTCGGGGGGCCAATGAGTGTAATGGCGATGTTACGTCAATCATTGTCAGTGGTGCCAGAAGTCGATCACCAATGCAACAAGCCAGCTAGGAATCACCCATAAGCAGCCGACGGCAGCTTGCTAACGTTTTCGGCTAAGGATGGACACTGCCCACATCGTTTCAATACAAGGAAGACAGCACAGACAGGCATAACGGAGAGTGCCCGGACGAACGGCTCTCCTGCCACCGCTATCCCTGGTGTCGCCCAACCACGCGAAGCCAAGACCACATAGCTAACCGCTCCGACGGCATTGAGGATGAGCAGGGCTGCTCTTCATCTTTGCGTCGCAACGTTAGGCCATTTCAACCTTCTAGTGTCCATCGGCTTCACGTAAAGATTACTGGCGAAAACAGGCAACTTGTACCCTAACGCGAACTGCCCCGCTCGGCCGGATAGGGTACGCAATGGCGAGTTCTCGACAGCAATCAAGGACAGCGACCGAATCTCTGTGACAACTTCTTGGAGCGACACGTGTTAGCGGAGGTGCTATGACGGCTAAATTCAAGAGAAGCTCACGCATTCCGGCTTTGGTGTTCACAATTGCAAGTGGTTTCGCGCTGATGGCCCTGGTTGGTACCGACACAATGATTGGCCAGCAACCTTCTTCCCGTGACCCTTCCGATAGCAGCAAGGCCGCGGATTCGCGTCTAACGTCACTTGGCGCGGGGACGAACCACAGCACCCACGCGGGGAGCCGGTGACAAAAGCTACCACCATGATCGTCGATTCCGTGCGCTACACAGGTTATCCGGCCGGACCCACGGCGATGCACACGTACTTGAGCAGTGGATCGCTCAAAAGTGTTGTGGAGAAGATGGCGAAGCTATATCAAATGCGCGATTCGATTCCGCGATAGCCCGGATGGTTGCAGAGACTCGTATCCTTGCGCGAACCGAGCCACCCAGCCGGATCACCTTCTACATGGCGATTTCACGAACTCTATTTCGAGACGTGCAATTGACTGCCGGTTTAGTGCGCCCTATTATCGAACATCGCCCCTGCTCCCTTCGCCCATGATGGACAAGACGATCTCTCACTACCGCATTATTGAAAAGATTGGCGGTGGCGGGATGGGTGTGGTCTTTAAGGCCGAGGATTCCCGCTTGGGCCGGTTTGTAGCGCTTAAATTTCTCCCGGATCGCCTGGCTCACGACCCGGCAGCGCTGGAGCGCTTCCGCCGCGAGGCCCACGCGTCGTCGGCGCTCAATCATCCCAATATCTGCACCATCCATGACATCGGCGAGGAAGATGGCCGAGCCTTCATGGTCATGGAGTTCCTCGACGGCCTGACCCTGAAGCACCTCATCGGCGGCAGACCGCTGCAGTCGGACCGTCTGCTTCCGCTGGCCATCGAAATCGCCGACGCGCTCGACGCCGCCCATGGCGAAGGCATCGTCCATCGCGATATCAAGCCGGCGAACATTTTCGTCACCAAGCGCGGGCACGCGAAGATTCTGGATTTTGGGTTGGCGAAGGTGGTGGGTAAGGCCGCCGCCAACGCCGACACGTTGACGGCGCACTCTGATGCTCAGCACCTCACGAGTCCGGGAGCGATGCTGGGCACCGTAGCGTATATGTCGCCAGAGCAGGTGAAAGCGAAGGACTTGGACGCGCGCACCGACCTGTTTTCGTTCGGCGCGGTGTTGTATGAGATGGCCACCGGCAAGATGCCATTCGAAGGCGAAAGCTCCGGAGAGATTTGCGGCGCCATTCTGCGGGATGAACCGCAACCACCATCACAGTTGAATTCCAAGTTCTTGTCGGGGCTGGAAGCCGTCATCGGAAAGGCACTGGAGAAGGACCGCAATCTGCGCTATCAGAGCGCGGCGGAGATGCACGCGGACTTACAGCGACTCAAGCGGGACAGCGAGAGCGGGCGGCATCCGACAGCCAAGCCGGGCGCAGCGGCCGGCACGCCAGCGATCAAAGCGGAGGACATGCCATCGAGCCAGACCGGAGCACCTGTTCCGCAAAAGAAACGATGGCCCCTCATCGCAGCGGCGGTTGCGCTTGTTGCAGTATTGGTCACCGGAGGGCTGTACTACCGCTCCCATCAAAGCAAGCCGCTAACCGACAAGGACACCGTCGTCATCGCCGATTTCGACAACAAGACCGGCGATGCAGTGTTTGACGACACGCTGAAGACGGCGCTCACGGTAGCGCTGAACCAGTCGCCGTTCCTGAACGTGCTTCCAGAAAATAAAATTGTCGCTACGCTGAAGCTGATGACCAAACCGGTGAACACCCGGCTCACCCCCGAGGTGGCGCGGGAAGTCTGCCAGCGGGCCGATGGCAAAGCGTACATCGCAGGCTCCATTGCCAGCCTGGGCAGCGAGTACGTGATCGGGTTGAAGGCGGTAAACTGCCGGACGGATGACCTGCTGGCGCAGGAGCAGGTGACTGCCAACGGCAAAGAGAAAGTGCTGAACGCCGTAGGAGATGCCGCGGCCAAGCTGCGCGGGCAGTTGGGCGAGTCGCTGGCCTCGGTGCAGAAGTTTGATGTGCCGCTGGAGCAGGCGACCACGTCGTCGCTGGAGGCATTGCAGGCCTACACCTTGGGCCTGAAAGCTCTCTTCGAGAAAGGTGGCGTCATTGCATTGCCACATGTGCAGCGCGCGGTGCAGCTCGACCCCAACTTCGCCATGGCGTATCGTGCGCTGGGCTACGGCTACTGGACGTTGGGGCAGGTGGGGCGCGCCAGCGCGTATTTCACGAAGTCATTCGAGCTGCGCGAGCATGCCAGCGAGCGGGAGAAGTTACTGATAGCGGGAGACTACTACGAGAATGTGACCGGAGAGCGAGAGAAAGCCGTACAGAACTATCGGGCGTTGCTCGCCGCCTACCATCGTGACCCAGTCGCCTACCCCCAGCTGTCCCTTGCCTATGGCAACTTGGGTGAGTATCAGGCTGCGGTAGAGGCGGTGCGCCAAGGTATTCAAATTACGCCAGACAACTTTGCCCCTTATGGAACTATGGCGAATTTGCTGCTAGCTTTGCAGAGACCGGAGGAGGCGCGCAAAACGGTACAGGAGGCCCTGGCGCGAAATCTGGACGAGGTCAGCTTTCACAACGCACTTTACGCGGTGGCTTTTCTCAACGCGGATGCGAGCGCTATGGACGTGGAGCGGCGATGGTTTGCCGGACATGGCGACGCTGAGAATTCTGGCTTTTCTTTGGATTCCGATACCGAAGCCTATGCCGGACGGATAGGTAAAGCCCGCGAACTTACCCGGCGCGCGGTGGATTCCGCGATTCGAGCCGACAGCAAGGAAAATGGTGCGATCTACTGGGAGAATGCTGCCCTAGGCGAAGCGGCTTTCGGCAACTTCAATGAGGCAAGACACGCAGCAGAGGCCGGGCTGAAGCTGTACCCCAATAGCCAGGCGGTGCAGGTGGAAGCCGCGCTCGCTTACGCCATGATTGGCGATGTGCAGCGGGCGCGAACGATGGCGGACGAGTTGAACAAGACGTACCCGCTGGACACGCAAACGCAGTCGCTGTGGCTGCCCGCCATCCGTGCTCAGCTGGCGCTCAACGAGAAAAAGCCCGCGGAGGCCATAGACCATCTCCAGCGCGCGTTGCCACCTATCGAGTACGGGCAGATCGAGTTCATCACGCAGATATCGTGCCTCTATCCAACCTACATTCGTGGACAAGCCTACCTCGCCTCCGGACAGGGCAAGGAAGCAGCGGCGGAGTTTCAGAAGATCCTCGACCACAGCGGCACCGTGTGGAACTGCTGGACCGGAGCTCTGGCGCGGCTGGGAGTGGCGCGGGCGAATGCGCTGCAAGCCAAGACCCTGACCGGCGCGGACGCGGATCTCGCTCGAACCCGGGCGCTGGCGGCGTACAAGGACTTCCTCACGTTGTGGAAAGATGCTGACCCGGAGATCCCCATCTACAAACAAGCCAAGGCCGAATTCGCGAAGTTGCAATAATTCCGACGATCAACAACTATCCAAGTGATGCGTTGATTATCTGTTTCGATGCGTGACACCTTTCGGGGTTAATGCATTACCGTCGTGTTCTCTCCCGCGGTGTATCTGCCCCCGGGGACCGCGGCTCTAACGGAGAACTCCTGCCTCCGGGTAGCGGCCGGGGCAGCCGTTTCCTTCTTGCCGCAGCCACCCATCAAGAGCAGCCCAAGCAAGCCCATCGCCAATGCCAGAGCTTGGCGAGACAAAGCCGAGCGTGTGAACATGACCTTCTCCGCTATGTAGACAAACTTTAGGGGGTATGCAATTGTCGCATACCCCCATCGGCGTTATGCCGTTAGCCGCGAGTTAGTCGCTCGACGGAACGGCTTTCGGCATATTGTTGGGATCCAGCAGCGGCAGCGGGTTCTTAGGATGCTGCAGGTCCGGAATCAAGTCGTTTGACGCACCGCCCGGGAAGCGCTGGATGCTCGGATACTTCATGATCGACTTGTCGAAATCGAAAAGCGCCTGGGAAAACAGCGCAGCCGACCAGCCGTTATCTTCACCGGCGTACCGTCCCGGTGAGGTCCGCAATCCATTCATTTCACCTTCGGCTCCGTTGAAGATCATGTCGTATCTCTCAAACGGATCCATGGTGAGGTTGTACACCGCTGGAATCGAACCCAGTGCTTGACTCGGTCCCAGCCATGAGTCCTTGGCAGTCCAGACGAACTTCCAGGCGATGTTCACCCAGGGCTCATTCGGATCGCCGGCAATATCCGTGCGGATGGCATTGAGATATTCGCCATTGACGTAAATCCACGACCGGCGCGCCGAGTGCTGCGCCTTGCCCAGAATGTAGGCGCTGTTGTCGATGCTGTCGAAGTAGATGGGCTTGCCGTTGTTGTCCTTCATCTCGCCGGTAGGCGGAGGAGTGATACCGGCCATCGCCGCCAGGGTTGACCAGCAATCGATATGCGACATCATTTCTCCATATTGCACGCCCGCCGGAATATGTCCCGGCCACGTCATGATGGCCGGCACGCGCCAACCGCCTTCAAACGCCGACCCCTTCTCACCGCGAAACGGAGTGGTGCCCGCATCAGGATAGGCGTCGAGCCACGCGCCGTTGTCGGCGGTCAGGATGACGATAGTGTTGGGCGCATACTGATGAATGGCATCCAGCACTCTGCCAATATCGGCATCCATTTCCATCAGCGAATCGGAATAGTCGCCCAGATGCGACTTGCCGCGGAAATCCGGCGCCGCATTGGTCGGGTTGTGCATCTTGATCCAGTTCACATCCATGAAGAACGGCTTGCCGCTCTTGGCGTGCTCCTTGATGTAGTCCACCGCATAGTCTGCCTGCCGTTCATCCATGGTCGCCATGTAGTCGTAGGTGATCTTGGCAACCTGTTTGGCGGGCTGACCGGCCACGCCTTCCCACTCGTACAGGTTCACCACCGAGTCAAACATCTTCTCGAAGTCCGGGTTATATGACGGGAACCACGGATGGAACCACTTGTCGGTATCGGGATAGGAATAGACGCCCGCGTAATAGGCGGCGAATTCTTTCATCTCGTCAAAGCCATGATTGATCGGGTACGCCACCGGCTTGTCCCCGAGGTGCCACTTCCCCGAGAAGTACGTCGTGTAGCCGTTCTTCTTAAAAAACTCAGCGATGGTCGGCGTCTCTGGACGGAGGTAGTTCTCGTCGCCCGGAGCCACCACGATCGACAGCGCCGAGCGGATCGGAATACGTCCCGTCATAAATGAGGCGCGGCCGGCTGTGCAGCTCGCCTGTCCGTACCAGCTGGTAAAGACCGCGCCTTCCTTGGCCATCTTGTCGATATTGGGTGTCGGATGGCCGAGCGTCATGCCTCCCCCGGAGTAAGCACCGAAATCGTTCCATCCGGTGTCGTCGGTCATGAGCATAACGATGTTGGGTTTCTCGTTTTGCGCTGCCGCAGGGGCTGCTCCACCAGCCAGCAAAAAGCTGGAGACAGCGAGCGCGCCCAGTGCAACTTTTCGAACTCCTGCACCAAAATCCATTGTGTATCTCCGATTGTGTGACTCGTCATTGGTTGGCCTCCGCGCGGGAGGATTGCGACGGGCAAAGATCGACCCATCAGAGGTTGCGACTGTCGAGGCAGAAATGTAGCAATGCCGCTAAACCTGATTTTTTCGGTACCGGAAGTCTAGTCCCTGACCCGGACTTGAGCTAGCGAAAACTCCGGGTCAGCGGCCAGCCTCTAGCAACGTCATTTGAATAGCTCCACCGTCGCGAACGGCTCCGCCGATCCCGGCCGGAAGCGGTTGAGGGTGAAGTTTGTCGGTTTCCCGGGCTGCACGTCTACGAGGTCGTAGTTGTATTCCTCGATCGGGCTCGCACCTTTCCAATACAAATCGGGCGGGTAGCCCTCCGGAACCTTAATGTGCGTTCTGCCGGGAAGGATCGGGTCCTGTTCCGCGCCGCCGCCGCCCAGCAGCAGGTACTTCACGCCGTCCACTTGATAAAGCTCAGTGGTATGCACGTGTCCGTTGAAGACGACGATGTCGAGGTCCTTGGCGTATGCGGCAATCGTCTTGTGGGGATTCTGTGCCTCGGGGATCGCTCCCATGCCAGAGCGGCAGAAAACCGGGTTGTGAAACGCAATGAAGATCTTTTTGGTGCCTTTCGATTTCGCTTCATCCAGCCACTGCTGCAATTGTTTCATCTGCGCTTCGTACGTGGGACGGGTAGCGAGCCACGAGGTTGGTGCCCGATAGTCGTAGGCGCCGGTCCACAGGAAGATGAAGCGAGCGTCCTGGTAATCAAACTTGTAGATGAGGTCCTTGTCGGTGACTCCAAACTTCTTGAGATAAGGAAAGAATGTCAGCAAGCCTTCCACGTCGGTGTCGCCCCACACTTCGTGGTTTCCCACAGCGGGGAAAACACGCCCGTCCAGTCCCGCCGCCTTCATTTCCTTGTCCGGCGGAGGCAGTTGGCTCAACACTTCAGTGTTCACCAGTTTCCAGTACGGGCTGTCCGATGGTTGTTTGCCTTGGTTTCCCCACCAGACCAGGTCTCCGGTGCTGAGAATGAATTTGGCCCGTCCCTGCTGGACATCTCTCACCATCTCGCGAGTAACCCAGTCGCCACCTTCCAGCCGAAACATCTGGCGGCTCACCCCCGGAAGTAGTTTCACGTCCTCGACCGAGGCCTCCGTGACCCAGCCTTTGTCGAATTTGAGCGTGGTCACTTCGCTGGCAGTCATAAACGGCATGACCATCTCCACCAGTTCCTTGGTCGTCGGGTCATAGATCAGCTTGACGTCCTTCGCGACCACGTCTGGAGCCACTTTTGCGGGCAGCACCAGCTCGAACATATCAACCATGAGCTTGCGGGCTTCCGCTTCTTCACTCTCTTTGTACGGGAGGTACATCATGGACCGCGAATCGCCGTACACAGCAAATGAAAACCCCTTGTCGGCGGGGTGTGACGGCTCCTGAGCCATGGCAGTGAACGGTTGAAGAACCAGTACGGCAACGAATGCCAACCAAATAGAGCAAAGTCTAATGGCGTTTCTCATGGATGATTTCCCCCGTCTCCGATGATGGTACAAGAACGCAACGAAGGGCATTCTGCCTTCTTCGCGTCTCACTTTTCCCAGTTAAAAATCTGCTTCCAGTCGTTCTTCATGCTGATGACGGTCCAGCCTTTAGCCTTGGCCTCGTCGTACAGCGCTTGGCTGAAAGTACCGACCTTCGTATCGGGCAGTCCCTGCGCGGGACCGTAGGCAAATTCGCGCGTAGCATCGTCGTGCAGCACCAGCATCTCCAGAGAAGCTCCGCCATTCGCCTGAGTGTATTCCAGCATCTGCTGGTCGCCCGTGGAGTTGCCAAACGCTGCCTTGGGATGCTTCCCGATGAACAGGTAGATGTCTTCCGCCTTGCCCGCATCATTGTTGTTCAGCAAGAGCTTCGGGTCGCGCATCAGGACGCCCTCTCCTTCTTTGTTGTATTGATACTGGGTATCGAGCGCCGAGCCGATGATCTGCTCCGGAGGAATGCCATACACCTGCTGCGCATACGCGCGGACGAAGTCCTGTCCTCCGCCGGTCACGATGTAAGTCTTGTAGCCGTTGTCCCGCAGATACTTCATCACCTCCAGCATCGGCTGATACACCATCTCCGGATATGGTTTGTCGAACTTAGGATGCTTCGCCGTCGCCATCCACTCCTTCACGATCGGCGGGAATGCTTCTGCCGTCATGCCGGTGGAGGTCACCGCGAAGACGACTTCAATGTCCTTCATTGTGAACTTTGACATAGCTTCGCGATCGCCGATGACGATCGCCTTGAACGGCATCTTGGTCTTCCACTCCGGATGCTGCGGAGCCATCTCAGCTACACGGTCGAAAGCAAACAACACCTGCGAGTACATGGGCTGCTCCACCCACGTGGTACCGTCCTGATCGAACGTCGCGATGCGGTCCTCCGGCGCAACAAACTTCGGGCTGCTCTTGTCTGTCGTAGTCTTCACGAAGTCGAGAATCGCCTGCTTCGCCGGGCCATCGTTCCACGAAGGCAAAGGATCAGCAGCGGCGGTCGCGGCTGGATGGCTCGTGGTTGGAGCAGCAGGTGCGGGGTTGTTCGTGCAACCGGCAAACGTCAGAATTAAGCAAATCGATAAAGCAGCGAGGTAGGACGAACGAGTTTTCATTCTTGTTTCTCCTGACTGCGTAGCAGATTTCCACGAATCCTATTCTCAGCTCGGATTGGTCGCGCTTTCCTGTGCAAAGTCGGCGGACGCCGGTGCTCCGACTGCGAGGCAATTTTGGAATCTCCGCCCGCCGATTTCCGAATGGTACGATAGAGAGCGTGCAGAACCTTCGGCCGATCACCCGGATCTCCTTTGTACTAGCGCTGCTGGCGACAGCAGTTGGCTGCGGACAGTTCTTTCCCGGTGCAAACTCGATCACCGCGCTAACCGTTGCTCCCGCCAGTACAACCGTTCAACCGGGCGTCACCCAGCAGTACACCGCCACCGCGACCTACGGCAACAACACCACGGGTGATGTGACGTCCTCGGTCACCTGGAGTACGACTCCCACCAACGTCGCTACGATTACCAGCGGAGGCTTACTGACTGCGGTGTCATTGGGCGTAGCGACCGTGCAGGCACAAAGCGGCGGCGTGATCGCCAATACTCCTGTGACGGTGACACAGAAGACCGTCTCCAGCATCACCATCGCCCCTCCGAATCCGACCCCCCTGAGCTTGTCTCTCGGGCCCACCACCCTCCAGTTCACCGCCACCGCAACTTACAGCGACGGCACGACCGCTAATGTCACTACCATTGCTACTTGGACATCGGTTCCGAGCTCGACAGCCACCATTTCGTCGACCGGCTTGGTCACCGCCGTGGCAGTCGGCAACGCCAATATCACCGCCACCTCCGGGGGAATCACCTCCAACACCGCAACCGTCACGGTCACTCAGTAGCCCCAAATCAGCCCCGTGATCGATCTGAATCTTACCGCTCATTCCAGAAATAATTGACCTTAAGTCACTACCGAGGCTACGCTCTTGGGGCGGCAGGTGTCTCTATCCCTGCAACTTTCGTTGCATTTTCGTGAACACGACCCACTTCTGATGCTAACCAAGTTCCCTCTCAAGCGTCTCAAAGTAAGGCAGATAAAGCCGATTTAATGCGGATCAATGGCGGGTCTGACTGGCAGGTAGCGGACATTCATTTTTCCTTGAGTTCGCTGGCCAAACCGGGGTAAACTAATAGGCGTCTTAAGGCCTTGGTTTCACTAGGTCCCCGCACCCAGAAAGACATGCGCCTGATTCGTCCTTGAAACACTTCGGGCGCTATTGAATCCAATGAGTTAGGTAGATTTTTGTCCGGTTGTAACCTCTCGGTCGAGTGTGGCTGAGAAGTGATCATCTCGACAGGCAGGAAGTGAACTAAATATGGCAAAGCGACGTGGCAATCCAAATTGGGGAAAGCCCGAGCCGATCGGACCAGTAGTCCCCACAATTACCGAATTCGAGCAGGTGGTTAAGGAATTCAAGCTGGCCCCTGATCAATACATTCGTTCGACTCGCCTCCGCGAGTGGGCGCGTAAGAACAAGAACTCGAAGTACATCCCCGAACCGCTTCTGGAAGCCTGGGGCTTCGAGATCGAGTCAACGCTCTGAGCCTGATACGGTGGTCAGCGGGCCGCTGTGCGCGGCCCGTTTTTTTGTGCCAGAAAATTCAGTTCTTATTGAGCACCAGGAAACGGAATTACGGTTTATGGCCTTTTTTGAAAAACATATCTTTGTTTGCACCAATCAACGCCCTGCGGGGCATCCTCGCGGATGCTGCGACCCGGCGGCCACCGCGGAATTGCAACGGGCATTTAAGACCCAATTGGCGACGGCCGGTATCCAGGCCACCGTCCGCGCGAACAAATCCGGCTGTCTGGATCAGTGTGAGCACGGTCCCACGGTCGTGGTGTATCCCGAAGCTGTTTGGTACGGGAAAGTAACCCTCGCCGACGTGCCAGAGATTGTCGAATCGCACATTCTAGGCGATCGGCCGGTGGACCGCTTACGCTTGGCCGAAGCTTGCGTCAATACAGCAGACTGCGAGCACCGTCCGCGTCGCAAGGAATAAGTTGTACAAAGACGGCTTGTGAAAAAGCTGTTGAACAAAACCGATTATTTATTGCGTAAAAATATGTTCGCCGATATACACTGGCGCACATCCCAATTTTACGCGTTGCTTGCTGCATCCCTGTGGATGGATGCAGTGCAAGCCCGATATGCTGGAAAAGTTTTGCTGGATGACTAGCCCCTCCCCTATTTCGCGCTCCTACCGCATCCTCGCCATTGGCTGTGACGTCTCGCAATTAAGCTCTGGAGCGAACCTCCTGACTCAAGCCGGATACTCGGCTGATGTGGTGATCAAACTTGACCAGGCGGTTCGACGCGCTTCCACCGGTCGCTATCACCTCGCCATCATCAGCGCGACGTTTCCCTACGACGAGCAGATCGCCATCCGCGGCCGGCTGAAGCAGGCCCGACCCAACCTCCGTGTCCTCCTCCTGGGCGCCCAGCTCGACACGCCAGACGCCTTCCTGGCAGTTGTCGCTGACTCTTTACAGCAGAAGAAGAGCTTCCGTTTCGGCACCCGTCGCGACCGCATCCATCTCGACCCCGATATCCTGTAGACAACCAAAACTAAGCTTATTTTCAATAACATGCTGTAATGCCAGCCATGCAGTCGACTCTCGCCGCGAACCTCGATTGACCTCGCCACAGCCTGCGTGCCATAGTTGTTTGTTCTTCAATTTGTAACATTCTTTTATCCGGCTCAACCCGTAATGGTTGATGCCCAATCTCTGTGCAACATAAGAGCACTCTTTCATGGCCCGCCTGATACCGCGCGATCCCAAGTTCCTGGTGATGTTCGCTGAAATCGCTAACAATGTAACCGAAGGTGCCAAGGCATTGTCGGACCTTCTGCATCACTACGATTACGCCGAGATGCCCGCCGCGGTGGCCCGCATCGCCGAAATTGAGCACCGCGGCGACGAGATGACGCACCGCATCCTGATCAAGCTCAATCAGACCTTTATCACCCCGTTCGACCGCGAAGACATCCATCTCCTCGTTTCGTCTTTGGACGACGTCCTCGACTTCATCTTCGCCGCCGCCGACCGGTTGCAAACCTACAAGATCAGCCAGCCTTCTCCGTCCGCCAGGGTTTTGGCCGGAATCATCCTGAAACAGACGGAAGAACTGGCGAAAGCTGTGGTATTGCTCGATAAAGACTCACGCCTGCTGCCTCACTGCGTCGAAGTCAACCGTCTGGAGAATGAGGCGGACAAAGTCAGCCGCGAAGCCATTGGTCGTCTGTTCGACGGTGATTACGATCCCATTACACTGATCAAGCTGAAAGAACTCCTGGAAGTCCTCGAGGAAGCCAGCGACAAGGCCGAAGACGTGGCCGACGTGCTTGAGACCGTCGTTCTCAAAGGCTCATAGGACCTTGCCAATGCCTTCACTCCAAGTGCCCGCAAGGAGCGAATAACCGTGAACAGCGCCATGGTCCTTCTGATCATCACTGTTCTTACCGCGCTCATCTTTGATTTTCTGAACGGCTTTCACGATGCCGCCAACAGCATTGCCACCGTCGTCTCGACGCGCGTGCTATCCCCGCGGCTGGCTGTGATCTGGGCCGCGGCATTCAATTTTCTCGCGGCATTCCTGCTGGGTACGGCCGTCGCCAAAACCATCGGCCAGGGCATGATTCGCCTCGACATCGTCACCCAGTATGTCGTGCTCGCTGGCCTCGTCGGCGCCATCATATGGGATGTCCTCACCTGGTGGTGGGGCCTCCCTACATCCTCTTCACACGCTCTCATCGGTGGCTATGCCGGGGCCGGCCTCGCGCGCGCCGCCATCCTTCATGGCTGGAGAACCGCCCCCTCAGTCATCATTCCAGGCGGCTGGACTAAGACCCTCATCTTCATCGTGATCGCTCCCTTGATGGGGTTCGTCCTCGGCTTTGGCATGATGGTCGCCGTCTCCTGGATCTTCCAAAAAGACTCCCCCCTCCATGTGGACAAGCTATTTCGCAAGCTGCAACTGGTCTCGGCCGCAGCCTACAGCCTCGGACACGGCGGCAACGACGCGCAAAAGACCATGGGCATCGTCGCCGGAGCGCTCTATACCGCGGGCGTGATGAACAAAGCCGACTTCGCGGCCAACTGGGGAAAATGGCATTGGCCCATCATTCTCGCCGCCAACGCCGCTATCGCCCTGGGAACTTATCTCGGTGGCTGGCGCATCGTGCATACTATGGGCTCCAAGATCACCAAGCTGAAACCCGTCGGCGGATTCTGTGCCGAGACGGCCGGCGCAATCACGCTCTTCGGCACTGCCCTCGCTGGAATCCCCGTCAGCACGACTCACACCATCACCGGCGCCATCGTAGGTGTCGGCACCACGCATCGCCTGTCCGCCGTGCGCTGGGGAGTCGCCACTCGCATCGTCTGGGCCTGGGTGTTCACCATCCCCGCGTCCGCCGTCGTCGCCATGGCAACCTTCTGGCTCATCCGCTACTTCAACCACTCCGCCTGATCGCGAAGGCGAATCCGCCACTTTCCTTCCGTGCCCACAGGGAATATCCAGTGCTTATTGCTTATTGCTTCTCTGTGTCTCTGTGCCTCTGTGGTGAAGTACTCCACGCCCCTGCTAGAATCGCAACTGTCAGCTATGCCGAATCCTTCCCTATTCTGCGACGTCGAGACCGCCCTCACCGAGATCCGCGCCGGCCGCATGATCGTGGTCATCGACGATGAAGACCGCGAAAATGAAGGCGACCTTACCATGGCCGCCGAAAAGATCACCCCCGAAGCCATCAACTTCATGGCCAAGTACGGACGCGGCCTGGTCTGTCTCGCCATGACCGAGGAGCGCCTCGACTACCTTCGTCTGCTCCCCATGTCAGCCGAGAACACCTCGAATTTCGGCACCGCCTTCACCGAGTCCATCGACGCGCGTGACGGCGTAACCACTGGAATCTCCGCCTACGATCGCGCTCACACCATCAAGGTCGCCATCGATCCCGCGACCCGTCCCAACGATCTCGCGCGTCCCGGCCACACTTTTCCCCTGCGCGCCCGCAAAGGTGGAGTCCTCGTCCGCGCCGGACAAACCGAAGCCTCCGTCGATCTCGCCCGTCTCGCCGGACTGGTTCCCGCAGGCGTCATCTGCGAGATCATGAATGACGACGGCACCATGGCGCGCGTGCCGCAGCTCGCCGATTTCTGCCGGGAGCACGACCTGAAGATGCTCACCGTTGCGGAACTCATCCGCTACCGCATGGCGCACGAGCGCTACGTGCGGCGGCTGGCGGAAACGACAGTACCTACCGCCTATGGCGATTTCCGCATGATCGTCTACGAGTCCGAGATCAACGGCGACTCGCACATTGCGATGGTGAAAGGCGATGTCGAAAACGCCGGCGACGAACCGGTGCTGGTGCGCATGCACGCGCATTGTTTGGTTGGCGACGTCTTCGGAGCCAGCTGGTGCGGCTGCCACGACGCCATCGAAGGCTCGATGCGGCGCATAGCTGACGCGGGACGCGGAGCGCTCATCTATCTGCATCAGACTTCGAAGGGCTACTCAGTCGAGAAGCTGGGCGAAAAACTAACGCTGCAGTTCCATCACGAACAGCGCCTGCCTACGCTTCCCGAGAGCCAGCGCCGCACCCAGCGCGAAATCGGCATCGGCGCGCAAATTCTGTCGGACCTGAACCTCAAGCGCATCCGCCTGCTGACCAACCATCCGCGCAAAGTCGCCGGCCTCGAAGGCTTCGGCATCGAGATCGTCGAACAGGTCCCTGTCTCCGCCGACCGCAAGGTCATTTCGCAGTAATTCCCTGCACCGCTGCCACCCATTAGTTCACAAGTTAGGGCGCTTGCTTGAGCGTTTCAGGAAGCTTGCCAAGAGCGCCTTTGGTCACGTCGAACTTGGGGTCTCCGATCCACGGCATGTCCTTGCTGAGCCTGACTATGGTATTGCCGTCCACTTCCTTGCCCATTCTCTTCGCCTGAATCTCGGACAGGATCGCAAGCACGAAGCGAAGGTCCGCTCCAGGCCATTCTCCCGCCAGCAGTTTCTTTTGCTGCTCCGGCCCTGTGCGGCCCCATGCATCCAGCAGCAGCCGAATCGAGTACGCCCGGCGATATATGTCCCGGTAATCGCTATGTTTTCCCGCCGGTTCCTCAATTTTTGCACCACCGCGATCACCTGGTTCATGTTGTAGTCCTTCATGTCCCAAGGCTGGGTCGGAGGGGCGTAAACATGAGCAAAGTTCCCTGAACTCAGTTGCGCTAGCCTTGCGGTATTCAGCGACGTTGGCGATTGTGGCGCATTAGAATCCTCTGCTCGCAATGGATCGGCCGCCTGCACAATGTCCCCATAAAACAGATCCACCTGGCCCGCCAACCCAAGCAGATCTCCCTGCACCGTCTTCGTCTGCGGACTTTTCCCCGCTTCGTCGGCGAGCTGCCGCAGCCGTTTCGAAGTCACCTGATCATGCAGGTACTGGAAGCGGGCCATCTCGCCCGCAAACTGCCAGTTGCTCCAGAACGTTGTGTAGTACGGCACTAACGCCTTGAACTGCGGATCATCGAAGATGTCCGCCGAAACCACCGCCCCATTAGTATGACGCTTCTCGACGGCCCCTAAGTTACCTTGCAGTGTCTTGTAGAACGGACCAAAATCATGATTCCCCGCGGCATATTCCACCGTCGTCGCATTCTCCTCGAACGTGCTCCAGATCACGTCGTACGCCACCTTGTCTCGCTCACCCAGTGCAAACAGCGCGTCGAAATAAGCAGTCTTGTTCGCCGTGAAATCAAACTGGTCCGGACTCGGCTCCCTCAGGTTGATCCCTGACACTTTCGTATGGAAGTTCGGGTTCGGGTCCCGCACAACGATGAGCCGGTCCACCATCGTCTGCAGCACGATGCCCTTCACGCTCGAGTCGTCCACTCCCTTCATGTGAGTAGTTATGAGGTCCGTCACTTTCTTCCCGAACTCTGGGTCGGCCCAGTTCTTTTCCGGGAGCTTTGCAGGCTGCGCCGCTTTCGCTGGACGCCCCGTAACTGCAGCGCAGGCGGCGCGGCTCGGCGCTCAGCCTGCCTGCGCTACTTCAATTGCCTTTCCTTGCTCCGCGACAGCCGCGGGAGCCGGCTCCTTCGCACGGGTATCACCTCCCGTCGGCACCGAAGCCTCGCCGGTTGCCGGCACGGCTTGTGATTCCCCCCGCTGTGTCGGATGTGCCGGGATTGCGGATGCCGAGGTGGTTATGCCTCCGTACGCAACGCTGGCTAGCCGCGGCGCGTCCGCAGGTTTGTCCGGCAGGTCCGTCTTGAGCCGAAAGCCAATCATCAGCTTGTTGTCTTTGTCCCGCGCGAAATTCTCCAGGATGTCGTACACCGCGCCCGTCATTCCCGGATCGAAGCTGCCGCCCCGCAAGCCATTGAAGCCCTCCATTACCTTCGCAAACAGTGGCCAGCGCCCGTCTCGCTGCTCTGACTGCAGGTACTCCTCCGCTTTGCAGCTGATCCAGATCGTCCGTGTCGCAATATCCGCCTTGGGCGCCGGAGCGTCATTCTTGCCCTTGTACAAACCAAAATTGACGGTCACGCTGCCCTCGCCGAGCGAAGTGAACCAGCCCTCCACCACAGCCACTTCCTGCGAAAGCACGCTCTCTTCTCCGGAGCCATCGTCTCCAGCCTCGGTTTCAGATAATGGATGGCTTCCGGCAGGTGCTTGAAAAAGTCCACCGCCTCGTCCGGCCACTTGCGCATGACGCCGTCTTCGTCCCACCCGTGGTCCACGTAGTCCGTCTCGATCGCGAACTGCTTAACGCTTGCCGCTGGCTGCGCCGCCGCGCCACCGAGATAGCTCGCAAGCGAAGCAACTTCCGCCGAGGTCACGGACTGGTTGATCAATGCGCTCGATCACGTATTTGTAAAACTGCTGCGGATCGTAGTAATACCGGGTCGGCAAGATCACTACGATGCCGCCCTTGCCCGAGCTGTCATCCGGTCCCCGCCACGATGCATTAGTGTTTTCGCTGGCAAGGAAATAGACATTCAATTGTTGGACTCTGGGTAGTTTTTGCTGCAACGGTCGACCGCCTGCTCGTGAGTGCGAAGTCCCGCATTCGATTTTTCAAACAACAGGTTCACCAGGTTGTGGGTAGATGACCGGTTGCAGGTCTGAGTACTGGCTCAGAGATTCTCTTGCGAACACACTCAATTCTGCTGAGCCCGTCTGGCCGTTGCGGTTCGGAAAGATAGGATTCAATCGTTCGAGGTTGGCTGCAGGCACAGCGATGTTCGCCGGTACTGCCGGCCGCGCCACCGGCTGCTCTTCCCTTGCCGGAACCCCAGCCACGGTCGAAGACTGTGTTCTGGCTTCCGGCTGCGCAGTCGCAGTCTCTTCCGGCTGCACTTGCATTGTGTCCAAAGCTTCTCGCATCCCGGCTAAATAGGCTTCGTATTCTGCATGGCTCGCAAATTCGTAGGGTTCTCGGATTCGCGGCATATAGTCTCTGCCCGCCCGTGGTGTTCCCATCAGCGGCGGCGGCAGCGTTGGGATGTCTGGCACGCTGACCGGAAAGCTGGGCGCCGAAGCGTCCAGCACTCCTTCACTCGACGGTTCCAGTTGACTGAGCTCCACCTCCGTCAGGTTCACGGCTGCACATGTCGGCGCCCCGCCGGCGTACTTCGTCCGGCAATAACCGGCTCACCATTGATGAACCTCAGCGTTAGCACCGTCACCGGTTGCGAGACATATCCGACCGCCGAGAACGACCTTGGCGGCATATGCGTTCCGTCCCACTTACCTTCGCCATTGCGCGTCAAATCCCTACCTTTAGCGGAATACAGTTGCCGGGGCACGAAGATCTCCGGATCCTCGATGTTGCGGTAAAGCCAGAAGGCCACGATTTTGTAGCTGTGCTCGTCATACCGGTAGACCTTGACGATAATGCTGGCCTGCATCCGCTCGTCCTTCACTAACGGGTCGGCGTTAATGGTCGGGTCGCACAACTCGAACACCGTCGGCTCTCCCGGCCGATTCAACACGCGGGGAGACTGGTGTAGATAGAGCTCCGCATATTGCGGGAATGCGGACCGCAATTGCGCAACCACCTCCTGGTAGTTCCTTTCGGTCCGGAGTACGCGCTGGATATCCTGTGTGCTATCGCTGTCTTCTACCTCTTTGCTGCGAATCGGTTTCTTGATCTCTTTCTTGACGGCTTTTGGGTTCCCCGCTTGCTCCTGTCGCAGACCTTCCAGGAGTTCACGCTGCATCTGTTGCAGGCGCGGACTCAGTTCGGATTCTTTCGCGGTCAGAATGACGCTTAGCCAAACCGCTCCCTGGCCAAAGTCTTCTAAAAGCGGTGATACAGCCAGGTCATTCGGTCCGCTGAGTGGATCGCTTCTTATCCGCTGGTGCAATCGTTGGCTGGAACTTTGCTTCTGCTTCCCCTCGCCGTAACCGTGCCTCAAAGACAGCGATTGATCAATTGCAACGCCAGCTTGTTCTGTTCGGCAGCAGCTCGAAGGTCCCTCGGCCGTCGCTCCCAGGGCGGAAGTCTTTGCTGCGTTGTGTCGCTCTTGTCTTGCGGAGATGCGGCAACGATCGCCGGAAAGAATTCGGTCGAACTGATCGCCCAGATGCCGAGCCCACAACGTGAGCACCGCAACCACCCTGAATCCCGACGATCCTGATCGCCAGGCGCAATCCATGGCGAAGGTCGCGAAGCAGGCGCTTCATGTCTTGCCTTCCGCGGCTACGTGCAGTCCCAAGAGGGACTTGGCCGCCGCCTATTCACTTCGGAGTGTCCCTGAGGATACCAGACCGAGGCTTCCGCAACCACGATTTTCCCGGCGGAAGTCAACGATGGCCAGATCCTGCCTTCTGCAAGCGAAGACCGAGGGGTGGCTGATTAGGCCTGTTAACCAATCATCCCCGCAAAGTCGCCGGCATCGAAGGCTTCGGCATCGAGATCGTCGAACAGGTTCCGGTCTCCCCAACCGGCAAAGTCATCGGCCGCTGAGCAGTTTTCAATTTTGCTGTAAGGTAGTGCCGCGCTTGAGCGCGGCGTCAACGCGCCCTTCGTTTTGAAAGGGCACGCCTTCAGCGGAGGGAAGAGTGTTTTCTCTTGACATCCCTCTCCAGAAACTTACCCCGCAGAACTCTGGATCAAGCAGTCTTGGCTTCGGCCTCGGTTAAGTGGAAACCGAGTTGGGCCGCTTTCTTGCGTAAGAACTGGAGCTGTTGGTTGCGATACCTCTGTTCGTAGAACTCTGCTCCTTTGTCGACATATTCTTGACCGTACTTCAACATCCGATAGACGAGTCGGGCGAGTCGATGGGCCATTGCGGTGATGGCCTTGGGGGCTCCGAGTTTCGTGCGCAAACGACGATATTGGGCGCCAAGGTAGGTATGGCTACGCAGCAGAGCGTTGGCGGCCATGCGTAGGGCCGTGGCTGCACGGTTTACCACATGGCGTGTGCCTCGGCCGACTACCTTGTCGCCGGTGATTCGATTATCTGGACACAATCCCAACCAGGAGACGAAGTTCCCTTCTGTTTTCCAGCGACCCATATCAAGGCCGATTTCAGCCAAGATCGTTTGTGCGACCATGACGTCGATCCCATCGATCCGTGTTAGATCTACTCCGGCAACCCGTTGCAGCTCTTGCTCCAGGTTGAAGCGTGGCGCATTCTTGGCCGGCTTCTTGCGCTTGGCCTTCGCTGGTTTCGGTTGGTCGTCCCCTTGCACTTGTGTCACCGGTGCAGCCGCTACTTCTGGCGCCACGCTGGCAAAACTGGCAAGCTGCTGTTGCAGTTGCTCATCACACTCGGCAATGCGTTTCTGGTAGGTGTCGTAGGTGTCCACTTCTTGTTTCACCAAGAACAGCAACTCCGGTCGCCAGTTGCCCTCCAGGCTCTTAGCAACCTCCTCCGGGCTGGCTTGTATGCGCGGGTCTCTGAGTTCAGCTAATTTCTGGGGATCGCGTTCCCCGCCCACGATGGCGCGCACAATCAACTGCCCGGTCAACCCGCTCAGGTCGCTGATCACATTGGCCAGCTGCACATTCATCTGCGTCAGGGCTTTCTGCATCCGCTGGATGCAGCTCGCCGCCGCTTGCACGTGTTCGGCTCGTTGCCGCCAATACGTCCGTAGCGCCCGGATCTGGCTGGTTGGCTGAAAAGAGTTGTTTAACAATCCGTAGGTGTGCAACTTCAACAACCATTGGCACTCCTGCACATCGCTTTTGCGCCCAGGCAGATTTTTGGTGTGGCGCGCGTTGACCAAATAGACCTCAATACCACGTTCTTCCAGGATGTCGTACAAGGGAATCCAGTAGACTCCGGTCGACTGCATCGCCACCGTGGTTACGCCACAACTGTTCAGCCAGTCCGCCAGCCGATACAGATCGGCCGTGAAACACTCGAACCGGCGTACTGGTTCCGGATCTCGATCCGGACGCACCGCCACATAGTGGGCAGCGTTGCCTACGTCAATCCCCGCGGCCTGGGGGTGAATCACGTCTAGCCCCGGGTCGTTGGACTGTAACCTTCGCGCCCATTCCTTCCTCTCTTTGCGAGTACGCCACCGCCTGTCTGCTCTCATTCCGGCTCCTCCCTGTAGGAAAATGGGATCCGGTTCGGCCCGGTGACGATAAGGTTGAGGAATCTCTCCATCGGGGTCATAAGAGGCCGTCGTCTCGACGGACTCTTGCCACCATGTCAGTGATCGCCAGTACCGGAGCCATGCTTTTATCCGGGCACAAGAAGCACCAGTGGGAAGTCGGCCTTAGCTTGCCGAACGTGATCCTTGTGATAGGCTGCCACTCCCGGTAGCTCCATACAAGTTTCTGGTACCAGTGATCGTTCCGAAGGCACGATCGAATGCTTTTATAGAACCCACCACCCTTCCTCAGAGGTTCTTCTTGACGCGGAAGGAGTGGGCGACAGGTACCCGCCGTTCTGGCCCCGAAAAGAAATACAACACATTGATGCGCGGTGGCTTAGCAATCGGGATATACTCGCAGGCCACCAAACAACCAAGACAGAAAAGCTGGTTGAAGGAGTGCTCCGTGCGTGCTGACCCAATTCGCCCCGCCACCAAAGCAAATTTCACGAACGGAAGAGACTGGCGCTATTATGGCCTCGCACTTGCCGTTCTGTGCGTGCTGGCGGCACCGGCAGTAGCTCAATGTGCCCCCAAGTTCAACCTTAGCCTCTATTACGGGGGGCAACCGGTAACCATCAATACTTTGACGACGAATGGCACCACCGCGCATCCCTGTGCGTGGGCTGACGCCGTTACTCAGTCCGATTCGCAAACGTCTTTCCTTGCCTGCAGCCTGACCACTACAGGTCCTATTGCGCTTTGCTACTATGCCGGAGTTCCGGGGGCCCCGCTCTCCACTCCGAGTTGCACTCTTTCGCAGGGCGGAAATGCCGCTCAATGCTACTGTTACGAAATTACTTCGAGCACGAACGGCGCGGGGAAATACTCTTACGTAGAGATAACTGGAATTCTGAACCAGGCTATCTACGCTCAAGCTGTCGCTCAATGCGGCACTGACGGCAGTGGGTGCCTGAATGCTTTGGATGTTCAGAACGGCAACTTAGGCAAGGCCGAGGCGTCGATTTGCGCTTCGTTGAACAAAACGAACGGAACGAATTTAATGTTCCCTGGAGCGGATGTGATCTCCGACTTCAGTCTAATTGGCCAAAAGAACAATCTCGGGATTCCCCCTCCACTTCAGCCCGGGTATGCGTGTCCGATATCGGGCTCCGGAAATGTCTACGCTGCGTGCATGACGTCCCCCTGTAAGAACACTAATAAGATAGACCCGCTCACCAAACTACCCCTCGCACAGTGCACCTGTCCGACGTTCAATGGTCCCAATCAGGTAGGAAATCCCCAAATCAACGACTCCGCGCCTAAATCATGCAGCCCAACTCCTTATGTCTGGTCTTCCGCTTACATCGGGCCTTAGTCATCCAACTGATTTATATCGTTGCTGCATTTGATCGCGATTAGAAGGTGGTTTGGGCCACGGTAATGGGGAACAGAAACCCCAACTCACCCCTACATCGGATCGTTTTCGTCTCAGCATCAACAGCAAAGTTCCAGCCGAGTGAATTAAGGAGTGTCCTCAAATGCAAAACCCTTGCGTGGCTGCCACCGGGAAGTCAAGCGTAACCGTGGTCGTCCGGATGTTGCCTGCCAGCCTCGCCGTCCTGATGATATTGTGCCTTTGCTCCGCCATGGCTTTTGGCCAGTGCACGCTCAGCGCGCCCACAACCTGGACGGACGGCAATGGTAACTGGAGCAATTCGGGGAACTGGAGTGCTGGTGTCCCGACCTCATCCACAGAAACCTGCATTACCGATGGCACCAGCACGGTCACCTTGGACGTTAGCGGCTCGACCGCCGATCTGCAGCTTGCCGGCGGGAACACCCTCAGCTTCAATCCCGGTATGGCGCTCAACGTGGGCGGCATGGTGACAAACGGGGGAACGGTCGATCTGGAGAACGGGAGCACACTGGCGATTAACGGCGCTGTCGACAACTCCGGATTCCTGTACACGGACCTTAACAGCTTAGGCGGCGGCAATACGCTGACCAGCACCGGCATGCTGACCAACGAAGTGGCAGGGAGCGTCGTTCTCTTCGGTGCCGGCGATATGGCGACCGTGGGCAACGGCGTGGGTACCGGTTTGACCAACTCTGGATTTGTGGATGTGGATGGTGGCGGCACACTGACGGTCATGGGCGACGCCATGAACTCAGGAGGCATCTCTACCACCGGTTTAGGTCTCTTAGCAGGCAACACAATAAAAATCAATGGCATGCTCACCAACCAGGCGAGCGCGACCTTTGTACTCTTGGGATCCAGTGGCACGGGCCCCGGTGACACGGCAACCATCGGCCGGCAACCTAAGTAATTCCGGATACGTTAACGTCGAGGGCGCAAGCACGCTGATCGTCAATGGGGCGGTAGACAACTCCGGCTTCCTTTTCACCAACGCCGACCTGGTCGCGGGAGGAAACACGATCACAATCACTGGCATGCTGACCAACGAAGCGACGGGGCAGATCACTCTGAACGGTGGCCCTCCCGGCGACGTCCTTCAGGCCCCAGGCGGAATTACAAATAACGGCGCGATTAGCGTCAACAACGCGTCATCCATCGGCTCGCCCTCTGTGAGCAATGGTGGAACAATTACCGTCGACAAAACCTCGACGTTTCCTGGTGGGGACGGGCACAGCTCCGGGCACCGGTTACGTACAACTGGCCAATGGCACCTTGTACGAGATCATCACCCCGGGTGGCTCCGGGGTGATCACCGTCGACGGGTCTGCCATTCTGGCCGGTACGCTCAATATCATGCTGCAAGCTGGCTTTAATCCACAGGTGGGTTCGTCCTATGAATCTCCTGGTCTTCACCCCCGGATTACTCAGTGGCACCTTCGACACCATCCTTAACCAGACCTTCAATGGTGGAACTGAGATGTGGTTGGTTAACTACGACAACGCCAACGGCTATGTGGAGCTGCTCGTAGGAGCGAACAATGGCACGACGCCGGAGCCGTCCACCTTGCAGTTGCTGATTCCGGGCTTGCTGGTTGCGGGTTACGGCCTGCGCCGCCGCCTGTCGAAGTAGTCGGCTCCGCAGCACAATTGCCAACCATTACGCGAGGGCTCCGGAATTCCAGCCCTGCAAAAGAGCGGAATCTGAGCTATAGATTTCATTCCACTCTGCCGAAGGCTTGCGCTGCGGCCGAAGGCCGCAGCGCACAAAAGCAATTTCCCAAATCGGGAACACCCCCACAATTCCCCAAGAAATTTCTTGCATTCCTTTCCGGTCCGTGTCACGGTAACCATGTGGAGGTTACCCTCAACTGAAACTTGCGCGATCTTGCTGACGGCATACCCCGGCAGCGTGTACGAACTTACTGATGGCTGACAGCTGAAAGCTGACGGCCAGCGGCTAACGGCCCGCTTTTAGGAGGCACCCTTGCCCTACCGGATCTGCAACTTCCCCAAAGCTGACGGTTCCCCCTGCAGTTCCCCCGCTCTCACCGGCAAGAAGCTCTGTTTCTACCACCATCGCGATCGCATACGCCTACAAAACATCGGCAGCGCCGTCCGCCGTGCCGACGTCCTCGGCCCCAAGCTGCCACCCATGAGATCCCTGTACGACATCCGAGCGGCTCTCAATGAGGTCGTCCAGGCCCTCGCTGCCGGTACCGTCTCCGAGCAGCGCGCAGGTCGAGTTTTGTTCGACATTCAGCAGGTCACCGTGGCTCTCAGCCAAGCTAATAAGTCACCGGAATAGCCATGCAACCCCCTACGGATGAGGACTTTAGCGATAACTCATTTGTTTATCCTACTTTGGGAGGAATTCCGCCTAAACCATTGAATCTGGCGACTTTACATAGGGGGAGGGGGTACTTTGTCACGCGGAGAACGAGCCATCCAACCAACCCGCCCTACCGCCATCGAGGGGCGGTAGAACGGGTGCCTCGGGTTATTGCTGGCAGGAGCGGTGTTCGACCACGACGTCGCGGGCGAGCAGGTAGTGACTTGCGTCACCCGACTTCCGCTCCTCCACGGACGCCCGGCTGGGATCGCCGGCGACTGTGACGGTCTTTCCGATGTAGTCGTTCAACATGAGGTCCTTCTCGTTGACGCCCCACGTGGTACCGTCGCTGGTTTGAACGATGTATTCCTGAGCGGCTGGGCCCGGCTGCAGACAGCCAGTAACTTCGATCGCCCGGGAACTTGAAGTGCTGGAATTGGTAGAAGCTGCTGCGTCAGTCAGAGCAGCGGTTGCAAAGAACAGCAACACTGCAGTTGAAAGGAACAAAGCTCGTTTCATGTGTAATCTCCTTCGGTAAACAAATTTTGTTGGCCGAGCGAAGACTGCGCCGTCCGATGGGCCGCTCGGCACGCCACCTTGAAAGACTTCGAAACCCGCGGAAACGTTGCAGGTTTACGCAACTACTTTGTGAGAAGTTTGTGGAGGCGCTACTTTTTTTCTTACTGCAAAACAGTTAGTCGCGAGCAACGACGCGCGTAATGCTCCTTCCGAGTCTGCCCAGTAGCGCGAGAACCCTAATTACAAATTGCTATTTCGGCGGCTGAACCAGACGGTTGTACTTCTTCAGCACCTGCTGCAGCTCCGCATGCGGAATCGCGTCAACCTCGAAGTCGTTGATGCCTTTCATGGTCTTGGCGGCGATGAGGGCGTTGACTACCGCTTCCTCGACGCTCTGCACGGTGGCGAGAAACAGCGGGTTCATCTCCTCATTGGGAAGCATGGCGACGCGCTTGGTGCCTCCGTCGCTGCCCCACGCGCCGGGATTCGCGGTGGAGAAGGCGATGAAGATGTCGCCGGAGCCGTCGCCGGAGTAGCTGCCCAGGCGTCCGAGGCCGAGAGGAACGCGGCGCGCCAGGCGCTTGAGTTGGCTCGGAAGAAGAGGAGCGTCGGTGGCGACGACCACGATGATCGAGCCTGTGTCGTCTTTGTGCGGAATGCCCGGAGGAAGTTCGCGTCCGACGGGAATGCCGGCGATGCGCAACTCGGATTGCACTCCGTAGTTGCATTGCACCAGCACACCGACGGTGTAGCCGCCTTGTTTGGCGTCGAGCCTGCGCGAAGCGGTTCCGGTGCCGCCTTTGAAGCCGTGGCAGACCATTCCGGTGCCGCCCCCGACGTTGCCTTCGGCGACCGGTCCTGCCGCGGCGGTGTTGAGCGCGTGGAAGGTGTCGTCGGGCGTGACGTGAAAGCCGTTGATGTCGTTGAGGCGGCCGTCCCAGGTTTCGGCGACAACGGGCAGCGACCACCAGTAGCCGCTGGCGTCGGCTGCGCCGTGCTCGATGCGCCAGTGGATGACGGCGTCGCGCACGACTCCCACACTGTGGGTGTTGGTGATCATGACCGGGCCTTCGAGAAAGCCGGACTCTTCGACCCAGGTGGTTCCGGTCATCTCGCCATTGCCGTTGAGCGAGTACCAGCCGGCGAAGACGGGATCGTTTACGCTTCCCTTCCCGCGCGGCAGGACGGCGGTGACTCCGGTGCGCACCGGGCCCTGGCCGACGACGAGTTTGCCGGAGCCGGAGATGAGCGTGGTGAATCCGACTTCGACTCCGGCGACGTCGGTAATGGCGTTGAGCGGACCGGGAGTGCCGTCGAAGGGGATGCCGAGATCGCGGGCGCGTGGGGCGGTCTGCGCGGTGAGAGAAACCGAGGCGAACATGACTAAAGATAGTAGAGCGGCAGCGTGGTGCATGCTATCTCTCCTGCGCAAGCTGGGATATCACCGCGGAGGACACAGAGAACACAGAGAATGCGAAATTGGAAAATCAATTCCGTGAGCTGCGTGCGTCCTTCGCGATCCATCAAGCGGGTGCGAGAGCAGTGTAGCAACTCTGCGGCGCTATCCGGCGGTGACGATCATCGCCTGGCAGGGCGGCTTGCCGAGGCGGCGATAGGTGTGCGGCACGGTGGGATCGAAGTAGATGGAGTCGCCGGCGTCGAGTTCGTAGTCGTCGAGACCGATGCGGAGGCCGAGCTTGCCCTTGGTGACGTGAAGAAACTCGGAGCCGGGATGCTGGTGCGGCTTCAGTCTCTCGAGATCGACGGGCTCAAATTCGGCGAGATAGGAATTGGTCTGGCGCTCGTTGCATTTGTAGTCGAGGCTCTCGAAATGGTAAGCGACTTCGGGACTGCCGGGACGCTCGGGCAACTTAATGCGCTCGGCTTTGCGCACGACGGAGACAACATGGCGCTTGCGCTCGTCGGTGAAGAAGTAGTCGAGACCGACGCTGAAGACCAGCGCGATGCGCAAAAGCGTTGGCAGCGTGGGATAAAGCTTGTCGCGCTCGAGCTTGGAGAGCAGCGCGGGGGAGAGTCCGGTGTGCTTGCCGAGTTCGACCAGGCCCATGCTTTTTTTCAGGCGAAGGGCGCGGAGTTTGGGGCCAATCTGATAGGGGCGAAGATTGTCGTCGATCGTTTTGTTGACCATATGGACCTCGATTTTTCAGGCCATGCAAATAAGGACCTCTAAATTTGCGCGCCGTGCAAAGCCAGTATGCGCGGCGGCGATTTCTCCACATAGTCAAATATATTTTAGCTATAGTCAATAGGGTAATCGCGATTTGCAAGTCGCGATTGCAGAGACCGCAGTGTGGCGCATCGAGTTAACGCGGTCTGATTGCGGTGGCTGGCTTGGGGGAGACAGCCACCGCGTATTTTTGTCTTCTTTGATCTCGCTCGGTGATTCGCGGTGACGGACCTTCGATGCTGGCGGACTCAATCGTCGCGTAAACTTGATGGGTATGAATCCTGATGTTCTGGTGGTGGGCGCGGGTGTATCCGGGCTGGTGGCGGCGGTTGAGCTCAAGCGGCGCGGATTTTCGGTGCAGGTGCTGGAGGCCTCTGACAATGTGGGAGGCCGGGTACGCACCGATGAGTTTGAGGGTTTCCTGCTGGACCGCGGGTTCCAGGTTCTGCTGACGGCGTATCCCGAGGCGCGACGGTGCCTGGACTTCAAGGCGCTTGACCTGCGGGAATTTGAGCCAGGGGCCATTGTTTACTGCCGGGGGAAATTCCACACCATTTCCGATCCGATGCGGCGGCTGGGCAAAGCAGTGCCGTCGGCAGTGGCTCCGATTGGGACGCTGCATGACAAACTGCTGATTGCCAAGTTGCGCGGCGAGTTGTTGGAGCAAGAAATCGATCAAGTGCTCAGCGCGTCCGAAGTTTCGACGCTGACGGCGCTGCGGGAGTACGGATTCTCCGAGAAGATCATCGAGCGCTTCTATCGGCCGTTTCTGGGCGGGATATTTCTCGATCCTGAGTTAGCAACGTCGAGCCGGATGTTCCGATTCGTCTACCGCATGTTCGCGCAGGGGACGGCGGCTATTCCGAACGGCGGCATGCAAGCGATTCCGAAGCAATTGGCTTCGCACTTGAATGAAGGCAGCATCCGGTTTAACGCGCCCGTACAGCATGTTTGGGAAAGCGGCGTACGACTGGAGAGCGGCGAAGAGCTGATTGCGGGAGCGGTGGTGGTGGCGTGCGATCCGCAGAGGGCGGCGCGACTGCTGCCGGAGGTGGGAATCCGCACGGCGATGCGCGGCGTGCGCTGTTTGTATTTCGCGGCTGCTGATCCGCCGGTCGGCGGCCACTACCTGGTGTTGAACGGGGATGGCGAAGGCCCGATCAATAATTTGTGCGTGCCCAGTGTGGTTGCGCCCGGCTACGCGCCGCGGGGATGTCACCTGGTGTCGGTGACGGTGCTGCATGCTCCATTGAGCGAGGACCATTTGATTCGTGATGTGCGCGAGCAATTGCTGGACTGGTTTGGGGAACAGACCAATGGGTGGGAGTATTTGCGTTCGTACCACATCGAACGGGCGGTTCTGGACCAGTCCTTGGCGCAGGGTGGAGTGAAGATGTCGGGCGTGACGGCAAAGTCAGGACTCTACTACTGCGGAGATCACTGTGGGACGGCTTCGCTCAATAGCGCGATGCTGGCAGGACGGCGGGCTGCGGAAGCGGTGTGCGGTGAGTTGGGCAGGTCGAGCGAGTTGCTGTGATGGGGAAAGCAGCTCCCTCGCGGATAACGTCGCCTTGATTTCATAACAACGACGGCTCCTCGCGGAGTCCGAGTAAGCTTGATTTTGCAAAAGACCAAGACTCGGACGAAAGGAGCCGCCATGAAGATTATAGGCTGTGATTTCCATCCGAGTTTCCAACAAATTGCCATGGTCGATACGGATACGGGCGAATACACGGAGCGCAGGCTGACGCCGGAGGAGGCGCGGCAGTTTTATGCCGAGCTGAAGGGGCCGGTGCTGGTAGGCATGGAGGCCTGCGGCAACACGCTGTGGTTCGAGCGGCTGCTGGCTGCGCTGGGCATTGAGCTATGGCTGGGCGATGCCGGCAAGATCCGGGCGATGGAAGTGCGCAAGCAGAAGACGGACCGTCGCGATGCGCAGTTGTTGCTGCAGTTGTTGTTGGAGAAACGCTTTCCCAAGGTATGGGTGCCGAGCGTCGAGCAGCGCGACACGCGTCAGTTGCTGTTGCATCGTCACAAGCTGGTCTGTATGCGGCGGCAGGTGAAGAACGAGTTGCAGCATCTGGCGCTGAATCAGGGAGTGCAGCAGAAGCGCAAGCTGTGGAGTGTGGCCGGACGGCAGCGGCTGGAAGAGTTGCCGCTGACGGGTTGGACGAAACAGCGGCGCGAGGATTCGCTGCAACTGCTGGACGAGCTGAGCGGCCGCATTGCGAAGCTGGATGTGGCGGCGCAGCAGGAGGCGGATCGCGATGCGGTGGCGCGATTGTTGCAGACGCATCCGGGAGTCGGCCCGATCACGGCGCTGGCGTTTTCGCTGACGCTGGGCGAGATCGAACGCTTTGCGCGCAGCCGCCAGGTGGTCAGCTATCTGGGACTGAATCCGGCGGAGCATTCCAGCGGAGGGCGGCAGCACCTGGGGGCGATCAGCAAGCAAGGTAATCCCATGCTGCGCAGTTTGTTGGTGGAAGCGGGACAGAGCGCGGCGCGCTCGGTCCCAGAGTTGAAGCGCGCTTACCAAAGGCTGAAGCACAGGAAACATTCTGGCGTCGGCAAGGTGATGGTGGCGCGCAAACTGGCGGTGCGGCTGTTTTGGATGTGGAAGACGCAGCAGCCGTATGCCGCCGCTCGCACGCAGGGCAGCCCGAGTCATCACGTGGTCGCGGTCTGAGACCGTCCCCTTGAGTGGGCACCCTGCCTCCCGGAAAAGTCTGGGAGATCGAAGACAAGAATCATGGTTCCGCCCGAGCGGGATCGAATAGATGGTTGGTGGAGTCGAAAGGCTGCCATCGGTGATTCAGAGACAGCGCGAGTCTTGGTCTTTATGCAAAGTGCAAGAAGACGATTTCCAATAGAGCGAAATGGCGCTGGGACAAAAACCAAGACGCCGGCGCTGAACTATGCCCTTGACAACCCCGTCGTTGTTATAGACGGGATGACAAAGATGGAGGAGTCATACCGCATGGCTAAACAGGTTGCTGAAAAACTCGATACCTGCCTCAGAAAGTGGATGAGTTGCACAGGGGAAATGCGGTAAGAAGAAGCATGCGCGGAGACGAAGAGCAGCAGAACGAGATGTACAGCTACCGAACAAGCGAGATGCGGGTACCGGCCGATCATCCCTTGCGAGCGTTGCGGCAGATGTGCGACGAAGCCTTGCGCCAGCTCTCGCCGACCTTTGACGAGCTGTATGCGACCACGGGGCGGCCGTCAATTGCGCCGGAGATGCTGTTGCGGGCGCTGCTGCTACAGCCGCTGTACGCGATAGCCAGCGAGCGGTTGCTGATGGAGCAGTTGGATTACAACTTGCTGTTCCGCTGGTTCGTTGGGCTGGGGATGGATGCCGAGGTGTGGAACGCAACGGTGTTCAGCAAGAACCGGGAGCGGCTGATCGCGGGGGAAGTAGCGCAGAAGTTCTTCGCGGCGGTGCGCCAGCAGGCGGAGCAAGCGGGGCTGCTGTCGGACGAGCACTTCACGGTCGACGGCAGGCTGATTGAAGCCTGGGCCTCGCGGCGGAGTTATGAGCCGAAGCCGGATCCGCCGCAGCGAGGCACGGGAGCGCGGGGCCGCAAGTTGCTGCGCGACACGCACGAGTCGAAGACCGACCCGGAGGCGCGACTATTCAAGCGCAGCGGCGCGGCCGAGGCCAAGCCCAGTTATCTGGGGCACGTGCTCACGGAGAACCGCCATGGGCTGGTGGGGGAAGCGATGGTGAGCGAGTCGGGGCAGCGGGCGGAACGCGAAGCCGCCCTGAGCATGTTGGGCAAGCTGCGACGACGCGGACCGGCGACGCTGGGGGCGGATAAGGCTTATCAGGAAGAGCACTTTGTGGCAGCCCTGGGGGAACAGAACATCACCCCGCATGTGGCCGAGTATGCGCCCTCGAAGCACTGGCCGAACTGGTTGAGGCAGGAAGAACGCGAACAAGCAGGTTTTGCGCGCAGTCGGCAGAAACGCAAACTGGTGGAGCAGGTGTTTGGCTGGATCAAACAGTCGGCGGGCATGAAACGAACCAAGCTAAGAGGCAAGCGCCGGGTGGATTGGATGTTCCGCCTGGCAGCTACCGCCTACAACCTGGTTCGTATGCGAAGGTTGCTGGCGACACCGGCGTAAGTCGGGGAACCGGCCCTGCCGCGGCAACACAGTGCCGTCGCAGGCAGACAAATCGGGCACGTAAGGTCGCTGAACATCACGTCAGAGATCGAAAGTAATGAGAAATCGATTGTTTTTCAGCAACCTGTTCAGCCGTGCACTGATTCAAAATGGATGACGCGTTTTTCAGCAGATTGTGAGGGTCGGGGCGAAAGACATATGTCGTCCCTGCCGGGACTCGAGGATTTTTTGTGATGCAACCCAGCGCTGAAGGAGTCTGTTACGAAACTCGGTAACCGGGGAAAGAACGAGATGGGAAGGCATGGGGCGTGGAGAGTAAGTTAGCAGACCTGGCCTACATCACAGGAGAAGCGCGGGAGCAGGTGACGATGTTTCCGCTGACGTTGGACGAGTTCATCCCGGTCGAGCATGTGTGCCGGGTGATCGAGGCATTCGTGAATCGGCTGGCGATGGGGCAGCTGGGGTTTGTGCGCTCCGATCCGGCGGAAACGGGGCGACCGGGGTACGATCCGCGGGACCTGCTGAAGCTGTACCTGTATGGCTACATGAACCAGCTGCGCTCGTCGCGGCGGTTGGAGGCGGAGTGCCAGCGCAACGTGGAGGTGATGTGGCTGCTGGGGCGGCTGCGGCCGGACTACAAGTCGATTGCCGAGTTCCGGGGGATGCATCGCGAGGCGGTGAAGGAGGCGGGGGCGGAGTGGGTGCGGCTGGCGGGTGAAGTGGGGCTGGTGCGGGGAGAGTGGGTGGCGATTGACGGCTCGAAGTTTCGCGCGGTGAGCAGCGCAGCGCGAGTGAAGGAGCGGGAGGCGGTCGAGCGCTATCTGGATGAGATGGAGGCGGCCGACGCGCAAGAGGACGTGGTGATCGATCCCAGCGCGGTGCCGGCAGCGCTGGAGAAGCTGAAGAACGATCCCGAGCCGGAAGCACGGTTTATGCGTAGGACGGAGGGCAAGCGTCCGGCGTACAACGTGCAGACGGCGGTGGATGCGGAGTGCGGCATCATCATAGCGCAGGAAGTGACGATAGAAAGCAACGACAGGCGCAGTCTGCTGCCCATGGCGGAAGCAGCCCAGCAGGCGGTGGGCGATCCGGAAGTGCTGCACGTGGTGGCCGAGGCGGGCTATTCGAACGGAGAGCAGGCGGCGGGGTGCGAGGCGCAGGGGATCCAGCCGCACGTGCCGGCCAATCGCGGGGTGAACCATGGGGGCGAGGGTACGCTGTTTGACCGCAGCGAGTTTTCCTACGATGAGAGGAGCGCCACCATGAGGTGTCCGGCGGGCGAGAGGTTGCGACGGCAGCAGGTGCAGTCGGCGCGGAGGCAAGTGGTGTACGTTGGCGAGGTGGCGGTGTGTGGGGCTTGTCCGTTGCGGGCTGGCTGCACGACGGCGGCGCGCCGGGTGGTGAAGCGGCACCTCTACGAAGACGCGCTGCAACGCAGGCAACAGCGCGCCACGGCGGAGGCGATGCGACTGCGACGGTGTGTGGTGGAGCGGGTGTTTGCGGAGCTGAAGTACCGCAGCTTCGGGCATCCGCGGTTTCTGCTGCGCGGTCGCGGCGGAGCGCAAACGGAAATCAGCCTGGCCACGCTGGCCTACAACCTGAAACGAATGATGACGGTGCTGGGAGGCGCAAGCTTGCGAGCGGCCCTGGTTAGCTAAAACCGGGTCCCCCACCCACTGCGCAACGTCGATCGTCGCTAGCAACGAAGTACGGAAAACCCATCGCTTGCACGAGCAGCAAATCGAAAGTTTTGTAACGGCCTCTGAAGGCGCTGGGCTTTGATATTTCGCCCCTCCGGGGCTGCGTTCGTGATGACAAACATAAAAAACGTTTCCGGCGCGACTGTAGTGACGATGACATCTCTCTGTTTTGCGCTCGCGCTGGCTTCGCTGGGGTGTGCGAAGAAGCCGGTGGGGAAACGCTATGAGTTGCAAGGGCGAGTGGTGGCGGTGGATTCCGGCAGCCGCGAGATCACCGTTGCGCATGAGGATATTCCCGGGCTGATGCCGGGAATGACGATGCCATTCCAAGTGGCACATGACGAGGACTGGATTTTCGGGAAAATCGCGCCCGGCGATCATATTCTTGCCACGTTGGTGATCAGCGACCATGCCGAACTGCAAGATATCTCGTTCACCAAAACCAGCGACACGGAAAGCGATGGCATATCGAAGGTGCGGATTCCGCAGCCGGGCGATTCAGTCCCAGATTTCACGTTTGTGAACCAGTCGGGCAAGACGGTGCACCTCAACCAATTTCACGGTAGGCCGCTGCTGGTGACGTTTATCTACACGCGATGTCCAGTGCCGGATTTTTGCCTGCTGATGAGCAACAACTTCAGTGAAGTGCTGAAAGAACTGAAGGCGACGCCGTCGGCGTTCGACAAGGCGCAGTTGCTGAGTATCAGCATCGATCCGGAATATGACCGGCCGCCAGTCTTGCGCGAGTACGGGAAGCGGTATGTGGGCAATGTCGATCCGAACTTTCAACATTGGCAGTTTGTGACCGGCACGCCGCAGGAGATTCGCAGTGCTGCGGACTTCTTTGGGCTTTCGTATAACCAGAACCAAGGGCAGATTGTGCACACGCTTCGCACGGTAATGATTGGTGCCGACGGAAAGATCGTGAAGGTATATTCCGGGAACCAGTGGAAGCCGAGTGAGGTGGTAAGGGATTACGTCGCCGCCGCCGGCGAGTAGAGAGGATTCGGTTGTACGAACGAAAATCCCCACTCAAGGCCAAAAGGAGGCAGGCTCCTTCGACTCGCTCAGCATTTCGGCTGCGGGCTCGGACGCCCGCAAAGCGCCTCAACTTGAATGGGGCACCCGTGTGGTGCTTCCACCGCATTGAGGAACCTTTCACCGGAGTAGCGCATCTTAGTAGCGTAGATTGTTGTTTCCATCCGCATGACTGAGACCCTTCAATTCGTAGTGCGGCACGGATATGTGCTGCTGTTTTTCTGGGTGATGGCGGAGCAGGCGGGATTGCCAATTCCTGCGGCACCATTGCTACTGGCCGCAGGAGCGTTGGCGGGACAACACCAACTGAAGTTCGCACTGGTCCTACTGGTAGCGGCGACGGGGTCGCTGGTCAGTGACCTGTTCTGGTACCACTTCGGCAAGCGCAAAGGCACGGTGGTGCTGAGCTGGCTCTGCAAGATCGCACTGGAGCCGGATTCGTGCGTGCGGCGCACGGAGTCGACATTTACGCGGCTGGGCTACCGGACCCTGCTGATTTGCAAGTTTATTCCCGGCCTGAATACGGCCGCACCGGCGTTGGCAGCCACGGCGGGGATTGGTCTGCCGCAGTTTATATTGTTCGACTGGCTGGGAGCGCTGCTGTGGGCGAGCGCGTTTGCGGGACTCGGCGCTGGTGTTCAGCAAGCAACTGGACCGGGTCGCGGATGATGTTGCGCGGTTCGGTTCGTGGACGCTGCTGCTGATCGTGGCGTCGATTGCAGGATACATCGCCTACAAGCTTTATCAGCGCCATCGTTTTCTGAAACAGGTTGCGGGGGTGCGCATCGCTCCGGAGGAACTACAAGGAAAAGATGGAAGCGGGAGAACCGCTGACCATCATTGATTTACGCCATCCGCTCGATCTGCTGCCTGATCCACGCACCTTGCCCGGCGCGTTGCGAATTTCTCCGGAAGAATTGCAGCAGCGGCACAACGAAATTACGCGCGACGGCGAAATCGTGCTGTTCTGTACTTGACCCAATGAAGCCACCAGCGCCCGTGCGGCGCTGCAGCTGCGAAGGTTAGGGATCCGCAATGTGCGTCCGCTGCTGGGCGGATATCACGCGTGGAAGGACCTGGGATATCCACTGGAAGAAGTGCCACCTCCGGTCAGAAGCTGCGGGGCCCGAAAGAGGATCTCTCGCGGGGGGCGTGGCGTAGCATAAAGCGCCTGTCCGATTGTACGAACGAAAATCCGCCGACTCAAGGCCAAAAGAAGGCCTTGAATCGGGCACTCCGATTCTTTAATCCCCTGAGCGGTTATTCGGGAACAGGTTTGGGTTCGGGTTCGGGCTTGAGCTCGGCGATCGGGGATTGCTTCGCCGTTCAGAACCGGCTGGGCCGGCGGGGCGACGTGATTCTTGTCGGCCTTTTGCTGCCGGCGGTCGATTTCTCGTAAGGACCGACTGTGCCAGATGTCGCGAGCGTACTCCATTACCGTGCGATCGCTGGAGAACTTGCCGATGCGCGCGACGTTGAGGATGGACTTGCGACACCAGACTTCGTCGTTCTGGTACTCGGCGGCCATCCGCTTCTGAATCTCCACATAGCTGGGAAAATCGGCGATGTGGTAGTACTGGTCGCCGCGATGCACAAGTTCGTCGAAGATCCAGCGGAAAAGGCCGTGCTCGTTGGGGCAGAAACGGTCCGACGCCAGGGCATCCAAGACTTCCTTGACCACGGGATCGTTGTCGTAACGCTCGCGGGGATTGTAGCTGCCCTTCTGCTGCATCTCGAGGATTTCTTCCGCGCGCAGGCCGAAGATGAAGATGTTGTCGAGGCCGACTTCTTCGGCGATCTCGATGTTGGCGCCGTCCCAGGTGCCGATGGTTAGCGCGCCGTTCATCGACAACTTCATGTTGCCGGTGCCGGAAGCTTCCATGCCGGCAGTGGAGATCTGCTCGCTGAGGTCGGCGCCGGGGATGATGAGTGTCGCCAGCGAGACGCGGTAGTCGGGCAGGAACGTGACTTTGATGGCGTCTTTGACGCGCTCGTCGTTGTTCACGACGTCGGCCACGTTGTGGATCAGCTTGATGATCTGCTTGGCGGCCCAGTATCCGGGCGCAGCCTTGCCGGCGAAGACGTAAGTCCGACCGACGACCGGCATCTCGCCGTGGTCGACGATGCGCAGATAATCGTGGATGACGTGCATCACGGCCAGCAGTTGGCGCTTGTACTCGTGGATGCGCTTGATCTGGACGTCGAAGATCGAATCGGGATCGACCATCACATCGAGTTGCTCTTTGAATGGCTTCGGCCAGCTGCAGCTTGTTCTGCCGCTTAACTTCCTTGAAGGCAGCGCGGAATTCCTGGCTTTCAGCAAACGGTTCGAGATCGCGCAGGCGGCTGAGGTCGGTGATCCACTTCTGCTCGTCGAGGGCCTGGCTGATCAGGTCAGTGAGCCCGGGATTGGCCTTCATCAGCCAGCGACGGGGGGCGACACCATTGGTCTTGTTGTTGAATTTCTCCGGCCACATTTCGGCAAACTCGGGGACCAGCGCTTCACCAGCAGGTCGCTGTGCAGTGCGGAGACGCCGTTGACCGAGTGGCTGCCGACGATGCACAGATGCGCCATGCGCACGTGCTTTTCGTAGCCTTCCTCGATGATCGACATCTTGCGCAGCTTCTCGTCGTCCATGAAGGGAAGGTCGGTGATCTGGTGCAGGAAACGGTCATTGATGCTGAAGATGATCTGCATGTGGCGCGGCAGAACTTTTTCCATCAGCGGCACCGACCACTTCTCCAGCGCTTCGGGCAGCAGGGTGTGGTTGGTGTAGGCCAGGGTCTTGCCGGTGATGTCCCAGGCCTTCTCGAAAGGCAAGCCATACTGGTCGATGCAGCACCCGCATCAACTCGGCCACCGCCAGGCTGGGATGGGTGTCGTTCATCTGGATGGCGGCCTTAGCGGGCAGCAGCTCGATATTGTCGTGCTGCTGGCGGAAGCGGCGCATGATGTCGCCGATGGCGCAGGCGACCAGGAAGTACTCCTGCACCAGGCGGAGTTCTTTGCCGGCCATGGCCGAGTCGGAGGGGTAGAGCACGCGGGAAATGTTCTCGCTGGCGATCTTCTGCTCGACGGCATGGATGTAATCGCCGCGGTTGAAGATGTCGATGTCGAACTCTTCGGAGGCGCGGGCGGTGAACAGGCGCAGCCAGTTCACCGTCTGCCCGAGATAGCCGACGATGGGCATGTCGGTGGGAATACCGAGCACGATCTTGTAGTTGATCCAGGTCTGCTTCAGTTTGCCGTCGGCGTCGCGCTGCGAATCGAGGCGGCCGTACATGGGAATGCTGACGGCTTCTTCCGGATGCTCGATCTGGAATGGCGTGCCGTTGGCCTTCCAGCGGTCGGGTTTCTCGCGCTGAAAGCCGTTGACGATCTCCTGCTTGAACAGGCCGTATTCGTAATCGATGCCGTAGCCGAAGCCGGGCATTCCGAGCGTCGCCGAGGACTCAAGGAAACAGGCGGCCAGACGTCCGAGGCCGCCGTTGCCCAGACCAGCGTCGGACTCGCTCTCGAGCACTTCGTCGAGGCTGACGCCGAATCCGGCCAGCACCTCGCGCAGAGCTCCTCGATGCGCAGGTTGGACAGGTTGTCGCCCAGCGACCGGCCCATGAGGAATTCCATGGAGAGGTAGTAGAGGCGCTTGGCGTCTTTGTGGCGAAAGCGGGACTCGGTCTCGAGCATGCGATCGACGATGCGGTCGCGAATGGCCAGCGAAACGGGCTTCAGATAATCAACCGGCTTGAGTTCGGAAGTCGGGCGGACGAGGGTGTAGCGGACATGGCGCAGGATGGCTTCGCGCAGCATTTCGGCGGTGCGAACCTGGGCAAGGAATGCCGGAGTCTCGGTCGGAAAGGTGGGCGCCGTTGCGAGGCGTTGGTCTTTCGCGGCGAGTACCGCTAGACTGATCCGCCTGCGAAGGTTCGGAGGTTACGTCATCGATGGGAACGGTGCGCTGGCCGTGTCAGAACCTTCCGTTTGATGGTCGTTGCTGATGGCGCGATACCCCGAGCGTCGTCAATGTCACTATTCTAATGCAGAATGAAAGTGGCGGCATCACCCAAGAGGGTCAGGCAGAGGAGTACTGCGTCGCTGCATCCGGCGATTAACTGCGCCGAATCAATGAGATCGAAAGCGAAGATGGGGAGAGATAATCGGTGACCCAAAGTGATCGACGAGCTATTTGTCTGATCCGGCGGCGGGAATCACGGTGTGGCGCGGCTCAGGCATGGGAACGTCACCCTTGGCGGCACGCCACAGAATTGCGTTCAGCGTTTCAGTGTCGGCGGCATCGGCGACGGAGAAATCGAGAGCGGCCGACTCCTTCGCGCCGGGCGCAGCCTTGGTGTTGGCCTGGTAGATCATTCCGTTGTCGCGATTGCGATAGTCCGCCTTGAACGCGGGTTGGTCGCCCGGGCCGGTGAACAATGGAGCCATGACGGCGGCGTGCGCGTCATTGTTGTTCATCGGAGGCAGGCCGAGCAGCGTCTCCATGGTGTGAATCATGTTCACCGTGGTGTAGAAGTTGTGGTCCACGAAGGGCTGCGGCGCGCGCGGCGAATACTTGCTGATCACCAGCGCGATGCTGCGATGAGCGTCCACGTGGTCGGCGCCGTTCTGCGCGTCGTCTTCGAGCACGAAGATCGCCGTGTCGTCCCAGTACGGGCTGTTGGAGATGGCTTCAACCACGCGGCCGACAGCCAGATCGTTGTCGGCGACGGCGGCATTCGGAGTTGGCGAGCCCACCTTGGTTCCCGCGGTGTGGTCGTTGGGCAAACGCACCAGCGCGAACTGGGCAACTGTTCGCCCTTGCCGCTCTTGCGCGCGTCGACAAATCCGGCGAACTCGCGCAGAAATTCGTCGACGCGGAACTGATCGGGAAACTCGACTTTGAAGTCGGGATAGTGGGGATCGAAGTGTCCGCGCAGATCGGCTTTGGTGGGCATGTTGTACGCCATCAGCGGAATGACGTACTGATAGGGACTCTTGCCGCCGCCCAGCTGCGGCGGCAGGTCTTCTCCGGGCTTGATGTCGTTGCGCGCGCACTTGGGCGGAGTCCCTGTCGGCGCGCCGGTGGTGGCGGGAGTGTATTCTGCTCGAGTTCCTCGCACCACGAGGTTTCGATGTACTCGCCATAGTGGCGATAGGTCATGTTGTGCCGGGCCAGATTGTCGAAGAGTAGCCGGTGGCCGGCTCGTTGACGTCGGGAATGCCTTCGTCGAAGGGAACAATGTCGCCGACGGTTCCCTCGGAGTCGTACTCACGCTCGTCGCCGCGATAGGCGATGGGCCACGCCTTCTCGTTGTAATCGGTGGTGATGGCCGCCATGGACCAGGGATGTCCGTCGCCGGAAACTTCGCCGCTGTCGTAGAAGTTGTCGAGCACGCCGAATTGGCGGGCCAGCTTGTGCTGGTTGGGGGTGATGTCTTCGCCGTACATCACCAGCGAAGGGTCGCCGTTGGCCTCCTTGATGTCGCCGAAGATCTGATCGTAGGTGCGGTTTTCCTTGATGATGTAAATCACGTGGCGAATGGGATTGCCGCCGAGCTGGAAAGGTGATCTCATCGGTGCGGCCTTCCATGCGATTGCTGCTGCACGACTTCCGCGGTCAGCGTCTCGTGGTCGCGCTCCGCCTGTTGCAGGTTGACGCGCGCGACTGGAGCCGCGAATCAGGGACGCAATATAGGGATGCTGTTGCTTGTTGCCGCGGAGCGCAACGGTCTCGGGGCCGGAGTTCGGGCCTGTGCCGTTCCCTTGCCGGTCGCGACGAACAACTCGTCGCCATGGACGGCCAGCGCGGTCGGATACCACTCGGTGGGAATGAAGTAATAAGCGCGGTCCGGCGTTGGCCTGGGAATGTGTGCCACGGGATTCGCGCAGATCGAAAACGGCGACAGCGTCAGAAGTCGAGTCGGCGACATACAGCGTCTTGCCATCGGTCGACTGCGCCAGCGCGATGGGTAATTTCCGCCGTAGGTCTGGCCGGGCAGGCGAGTGTCGAGATAGCGTTCGACTTTGTCCGTCAGCGGTGGCGATCATGGCGACGCGATCGCGATTGGCCAGCGCGACGTAGAGCTTGCCCTCGTCGGGACTGAGCAACAGCGCGGTGGGATGCGACGAGGCGTCGGTCTCTTCTTTGGGCGGCAGCAGCGCAATCTCTCGCACCACTTTTCCGGACCGCAAATCGAGTTCGGCCACGGACGAACCGTTCCACAACGAGCACCAGGCGCGAGTGCCGTCGCGGTTTACAACGACGGTGTAAGGGAAGGTGTTGGGCACAGACTTGCCGCGTCCCAGGTCGAAACGTTGCAGCACCTTGCCGTCGCGCGCATCGATCAGCACCGCGTCGTCCGCCAGGTTCTCGGCAACTAGCAGCGCGTCGCCACCGTCGCGCTTCACCAGTGCCATGCCGGCAGGATAGGAGACACTTTGCCCAGCTGGAACGCACTTCGCGCCGTAGGTGTTCTTGCTGGCCTTGCCAATCGGAACCAGCGGCAGTTTGAGGAAGCGTGTCGGGCGTCAGATGCTCCCGTCGGCGAAGCGGTAGACCGCGATTCCGTTGCCGGTGCTCTTGGGCTTTCTTGCCCTCGGGATCGGTGAGCGACGCCATCGAGGCATAGAGTTCGGCTGCCATCGGCGCTCCAGGCCAAGCCCGAGGAAATAGGTCTGGCGGGCATGGGGGCCAAGACGCGCATCGGGAAAATCGCGCAGTTGGTTGGTCGCCAGATCCAGCATGGCGATCGACTGCTGATAGTTCGACTCGGCAGAACCGAAGCCATTGTTCAGCAGGGCCAGATATTTTCCGTCAGGGCTCAGCGCGGCGGTCACGGGCAGGCTGTTGGTGCGCTGCGGGCTGCCCAGCACCGGCTCGCGAAGACGTCTTGCTGGTGGACAGGGAGATTTCTTTTCTTCTGCGTTGTTTGGCCGGGCCGGTTTGCGCAGTTGCCGAAGAAATCACAGAGGCTGAGGACGAGCAGGAGGCAATAGCGGCTGGGTTTCATGACGCTCCTCATCGGGATGGTAAGGTGGTGACGGCGATTGCGGAGTGGTCGCTGCGGTTGAGAATTCCGGATTTGTGGCGGTCGGCGCTTTACGTGCTCGAGCACGCGCGCGACTGCCTCGGCGATCGGCGCGGCGCCGGATACCACGACGTGGGCGTGATCGCGCGTGGGCCGTACGTAGCGCTCGGCCATGGGAGCAACTGTCGTGCGAAATTGCTCGACTACCGACTCGAGGCGTGCGGCCGCGCTCGCGCACGTCGCGCTCCTGGCGGCGCTGGAGGCAGATGTCATCGGTCATCTTGACGTACACGCGAGTACCCAGCAGTCGCGCAGCTCGGGCCAATGCAAGGTGAATAGCCCTTCGACGATGACGAATTCGGCGCGGGCTCGAATACGTCTGGGTCGCAGCTGTGCGAGTGTGGACGGAAAAATCGTAAGTCGGAACTTCGATGGACTCGTCCCTGGGTCAGGTGCGGCTGCGTGCGCGATGAGCAAGTCGTGTTCAAGGGCGGCCGGTTCGTCAAAATTGGAGCGGGCGCGTGCTTCCAGTGGAAGATGCGACAGGTCGCGGTAGTAGTGGTCGAGCGAGAGCACCGGAGCACGCAGGCGTTCGGCCAAGTGGCAGGCGAGATAGCTCTTCCCGCTCCCGAGGGCCCGGCGATGCCAATGAGATAGGACTTCCCGGACATGCGGCACCAGTTTAAACCCAGTGGTAGTGGCTGGTGGCTAGTGGTCAGCAAAACCTGCTACGCGACGACTGCGCAGGCAAGATTAGCTGGTCGATGATTGGGCAAGACTGCGCGCAGCAAGCGCTAGAAACTTGCCGCGCACGCGCTCGCCTGTCTCCAGCACTTCTTCGTGATTGATCTTCTCGCCGCTCATGCCGGCGGCCATGTTGGTGACGCAAGAGATCGCCAGCACCTCGAGGTCCCATGTGGCGCGCGGCGATGACCTCGGGCACGGTGGACATGCCGACCAGATCAGCGCCGATGGTGCGCAGATAGCGGATCTCGGCAGGAGTCTCGTAGCTCGGGCCCCGCAACGCTGCATAAACGCCTTCGTAGATGCCGCCGCCGAAGGCTCGCGGCCTCGTCGAGCGCGAACTCGCGAAACTGCGGATTGTAGGCGTCGGTCATGTCGGGAAAACGAGGACCGAAGCGCTCATCGTTCGGACCGACTAGCGGGTTCTGTCCCTGAAGATTGATGTGGTCGCGAATGACGACCAGCGCGCCCCGCCCGAAGCTGGGATTGATGCCACCGGCGGCATTGGTAAGAACGACGGCTTTCATCCCCATACGGGCGAAAACGCGCATCGGAAATGCGACTTGCTGCGCGGAGTAGCCTTCGTAGAGATGCACGCGGCCCTGCATGGCAGCGACCGCGACGCCCGTCGACGGTGCCGATGACAAGGTTGCCGGCGTGGCCGACGGCGGTGCTTTGGGGAAAGGACGGAATGTCCGCGTAGGGAATGCGGACAGGGTTCTCGAGTTCGTCGGCGAAGCCGCCGAGGCCGGAGCCGAGCACCAGAGCGATGCGCGGGCGGAGCGAGGTGCGCGAGAGAATGAGTTCCGCGGCTTCTTGCGCGTGCGCGAATTCCCAGAATCGGATCGGGTAAAGCCAGACTAGACATCGTAATCAGCCGTCCGGTGTGAGCTGGAGGCTGGTGCATCGGTTGCTACTTTCCCGATCTCTTCCAGGTACTTCTCAACTTCGAGGGCAGCCATGCAGCCGGTTCCCGCAGCGGTGACGGCCTGACGATAATGGCGGTCAGCCACGTCGCCTGAGATGAAAACGCCGGGCACTTGGTGCAGACGTGTCCATCGGTAGGAAGCAATGTAGCCTTCGCCATCGCGCGGGAGCTGATCGCCGACGAAATCTGCGTTCGGAGTGTGGCCGATGCCGAGGAACATGGCGCTGGTGGGGAAATCCCACTGCTCGCCAGTCTTTAGTGTTGCGCAACCGAAGACCGGTGACTTCCTTCTTGTTGACGTCGTAGACATCGTCAACCACGGTGTCGGTCAGGAACTCGATCTTCTCGTTGGCGCGGGCGCGGTCGAGCATGATCTTCGAGGCGCGGAATTCGCTGCGGCGATGAATGAGAGTGACCTTGGACGCAAACCGGGTCAGGAAGATCGCCTCTTCCATCGCGGAGTCGCCGCCGCCGATGACGGCAATTTCCTTACCGGAAAAGAAAAAGCCGTCGCAAGTGGCGCAAGACGAGACGCCATGACCAATCAGGGCCTTCTCATTGGGCAGACCGAGCCATCGTGCTGAAGCGCCGCTGGCGATGATCAAGGCGCGGGTCAGCAGCGTTTCGCGGCCCAGATTCACTTCGATGGGCTTGGCTCCTAGGCCGTCTGTCTTCTGGCTGAGATCGACACTGACCACATGGCCGGTCTTGAACTCCGCACCGAAGCGGGCTCGCCTGCTTGCGCATGTTGTCGATGAGTTCGGGACCCTGGATGCCATCGGGAAACCCGGGAAAATTTTCAACGAGGGTGGTGATGGCCAACTGGCCTCCGGCTCATGCCCCTCGATGACCAGAGGCTTGAGATTGGCGCGGGCGGCATAGATCGCGGCGGTGAGTCCGGAGCAGCCTGAGCCGATGATGATTACGTTACGAACGTTTTCTGTCATAGAGATTAGGAATAGATTCTCGAAACGGCGTGAAAGATGCGACACGGTCAAAACGGCATGTGCCACATCGGTAAATTACTGGTTTGACAGGCGGCGAATCGAAACGCCACCTTCCGGATTCTAACAAGTGAGCGAGTTTGGGAAATCTTACGGGGTTTTAGGGGCCGTCGTGCGTTGCAGGCCCGATGGGCTAGCTCCGCGCGACGGCGGCATGAGCGGTAAAATCGACCGTATGGCAAAGCTCACGTTGGTCTATGGAATGCGTCTGCTGCCTTCCGACGATATCGAAGAGGTGGGCGAGGCCCCGGTAAAGCTGAAGAATGGCCGCACCGCGAACGTCACGCTTCATATCGTGGAAGGATCAAGGAAGACATTGAAAAGCAACTGCGCACGAGCATCGACGCTTTTTTCGATCTGTATCCGGAAATTTAAGCCAGAGGGCTTTGCGTCCGCCGGGGAGGGCCGGTGGTTTCGCGCGAAGTCTGCCTGTGGGAACGTTGCACTCGCCGGAACCGTAAACAACATGAGTTCGTTGCGCCGCCGCGTCATCGCTATAATCCGCTAACGACTGATAAGGATGCGTTGATGGCCTTCATCGAGCTTCCCAATCTGACCGAAGTACGACTTGCACTGCGGCGCATGCTGCGTCCCACCAGCCGAGTTGGGAAAGACCACGTTGTGGTTCGGCGGGCTGGCGCTGGTGCTGCAACTGTGGGCGTGGATGGCGCGGTCAGCCAGCGGCACGCATGCTGAGTGTGTGGGCCGCGATCATCACGTACATTTTCGTCGTCTGCCTGCTGTTGCGAGGTATGCGCTGGGCGCGCCAGCACCTGATGTGGCGGCTGCGTAACCGGCTGATCGTCACTTACGTATTTATCGGCGTTATCCCCATCGTGCTGCTGGTGGCGATGGTGCTGCTGGCGGCGTATCTTTTTGCCGGACAATTTGCCACTTATGTCGCACTGGCCGACCTCGACACCGAACTGCAGCATTTGACCGCTGCCAACGACGCGCTCGCGGCACAGTTCCGCACGTTTGACCCAGTCGGGCAAGCTTGACTCCGCAACTTGGCGGCGGAAATCGCCAGCGCCTCCGACGAGAGTTTCAGCAAACGAACGGTGACAGTGCTGGAGGGCGACAAAGGATTCGTCGATCGAGCCGGGCGGAAAGATTGCCGAGGTCCACGGCATGCTCCCCGAGATGGTAAAGAACGATCTGACGCAGCTTTGTCATGGATGGCGGACGGCTGCATCTGCGGGCGGTCAAACACATCGAGGCCGGGCCCCGTCGGCTAACCGTCATCTCGAACGTTCCGATGACTCCGGAATTGCTACAGCGCGCGGCGCGGGTGGGTTCGGTCGAGCTTTACCCGCCCGGACCAGGAGGTCAATGACCGATCGAGCGCAGCCGGCGCGCTGCCTCGGAAAAAGACGGCACCGGCGAAGAACTCGCCGGACTCCGTCACGATCGACCTTGGGCGGTGCGAAGTCAAAGGTCACGATCTCGGGCAACGACGTTACCAGCGCGCCGCAAAATGTCGAAGCCGGCCGGGTGCTGCCCGCAGCGACCCGCTTCGATCCAGAGTTCCGCTGGTGGTACGCCCTTTAATGCGGTGATTGGGAGACCGGCAAAGACCTGACCGGAGCCATCGTGGTCGGCCGCGGCCGTCGATGCTGTACAACGTGTTGTTCAGCACGCTGGGCACCAAGGCCGCTATCTTCATCCAGGTGCTGCTGGCTATCGCAATCTTTTTTGGGATGATCGAGCTGATCGCGCTGTACATCGGCGTGCGGCTCACCCGCAGCATGACGAAGTCGGTAGCGGAACTTTACGCCGCGACCAAGCATGTCAATCGCGGCGACCTTTCTCATCGCATTCAGATACGAACTCGCGACCAGATGGCGGCGCTGGAGGCGTCGTTCAACTCCATGTCGGCGTCGCTGTCGAAGTTGATCGCGGAACAAAAAGAGAAGCAGCGGCTGGAGGGCGAACTGGCCATCGCGCATGAGGTGCAGGCGCTGCTGTTCCCGCGGCAGATTTCGGAACTACGCGCGCTGGAAGTGCATGGCGTGTGCCGCCCGCGCGCACCGTGAGTGGCGATTACTACGACTTCATTCCGCTGCACGATGAACGCATGGTGCTGGCGGTGGGCGATATCAGCGGCAAGGGAATCTCAGCAGCGCTGTTGATGGCGACGGTGCACGCTTTCGTGCGCGCGTATTCGCTGGAGCCCCAACTGGCACTGGCAGCGGTCGCGACGGCAGGCGGCGAAGCGACGGGAGATCTGCAGATGTATTATCGCGGGAACGGCGACCGCGACAGCCACATTTCTCCGGGAATGCTGATGGCCACGCTGAATTATCAGCTCTTTCGCAGCACGCCTCCGGAAAAGTACGCGACTATGTTCCTGGGGAGCTATGATGCGGGCGGCGCGGATGCTGACCTACTCGAATGCCGGGACATTTGCCTCCCTATGTGATTGCTGGCGACGGCAGCGTCACCCAACTGGACACCTCCGGAACGGTGGTGGGCCTGTTTGACGCCATGAGCTATGAAGAGTCGCGCATTCCCATGCATCCGGGAGACATCTTTGTCGCCTTCAGTGACGGCGTGACCGAGCCGGAGAACGAGTTCGGAGAATTTGGCGAAGAGCGGCTGGTGGAATTGATCCGCCTGCATCGCGACCAGCCACTTGTCGCGCATCAGTGACGTGGTGACCGGCGCGGTGGCCGACTGGATCGGCGGTAACGAGCAGCCTGACGACGTGACGCTGGTGCTAGCCCGGGCGCGATAGTACGGAACTGCACTGCTTCACGCTGAGCGGAAAGACAAAGCTGCTTCAACGGCTACGGTCAGGCTCGGGTAGAAAGCGGTATCCAACGCCCCGCACGGTGATTAAATGCCGCGGCTTTGCTGGATCCTTTTCAATGTACTTGCGCAACCGGACGATGAAGTTATCGATGGCGCGAGTGTCAGTGTCTTCGTGCAGGCCCCATACCTCTTCAAGAATTTGTTTGCGCGAAACGATCTTGCCGCTGTTGCGGATGAGATGACGGAGTAGTTCGGCTTCCATCAGCGTCAGGCGAAAGATCTTTCCGTTGGCGCGTAACTCCAGGGTGCCGAAATCGACTTGCTTTCCCGCAAACTCATACACATCGAACTCGCGGAGTCCATCGGAGCCCTTGGTCTCGGTCACTCGCGCCTCAATGGGCGGGTCGTTGACCAGCACACGGCTCCATTCCTTGCGTCGCAAGAGGCTTTGGATACGAGCCAGCAGAATGTTCAGGTCGAACGGCTTAGGAAGATAGTCATCCGCGCCAGCCGCGAAACCCTTGAGGACGTCCTCGGGACGCCCACGCGCCGTGAGCATAAGGAGCGGAATAAAGTAATTGGCATTGCGCAACTCGGTGGCCACAGTGAAGCCATCCTTGCCAGGAAGCATCACGTCGAGGACGAGCAAATCGAATGGGACATGCTGCTTGAGCATGAGATCGAGCGCAGTCTCGCCATCGCTCGCGACGCGGGCGGAGTAGCCTTCGGCTTCGAGGTTAAACTTGAGGCCCCTCGCCAGATGCTCTTCGTCTTCCACCAACAGGATTTGAGCCGTCATTGTTGATACCTGGGAAGCTCGATGGTCACAGTGGTTCCCTTCCCTGCGCCTTCGCTTTCGGCCCAAGCTTTGCCTCCATGCCGCTTGGCGATGGCGCGGACGATGAACAGCCCCAACCCGCTTCCCTTCACTTGCGTCGAACCGGGTGTCACTACGCGGTAAAAACGCTTGAACACACGCTTTAGTTCGCTGTTGGGGATGCCAATACCGTTGTCCTGAACCTTGATTTGTACATGTTCCAAGTCGGGCGTAACGACCTCGACGCGAATCTTTGGTTCCTGCGGAGAATATTTCACCGCGTTGTCGAGAACATTCGACAACACCGCGGAAAGTTCTTCGCGGTCTCCGGCCACACTAAGCGGCTCGGCGGAACGGCCATCGAGGTCCCACGCGACAGACTCAGACGGAAGATGATGCCGCACGCGTGCCAGTTCGACGGCATCCTGAACGAGCGGCCCCACTTCGATTCGCGCCTTGTTCAACGCGGCGTTTTTCTGGGTAACGCGTGCCGCGCGTAGAACCTGTTCCACGGTGCCCATAAGCCGCTGGGTGTCATCGAGCATGACCTGATAAAATTCCCGGCGCTGGACTTCGGGAACGTCGCGCTGTTGCAGGGTTTCGAGATAAAGGCGGATGGAAGTAATGGGGGTCTTCAGTTCGTGGGTGACGGCGTTGAGAAAGCTGTCCTGCTGTTCGTTACGGCGAACTTCACGCACCAGGAAGATGGTATTCAGTATGACTCCGGCGATGATGAACCCGAAGAAAAGAACGCCCAGAATAAGAGGAACGACTTCGCGCCAGTTGAGGACAATCCAACTGACGTTAAGCACCAGCGCTACAACGGCGACAAGTACGCCGAGCGTGATGGCGAACGCGATCGTTTTTTTGCGGCTGGTGATGCGCATGAGGAGCGGCTGTTGGCGGCTGGCCGCTAGCTGTCGGTTAAGAAACTATGACGCTGCAAAGAAGAAGGATAGCACCTGCTAATAGCGCACTGTCTGGGTTCAGTGGCCGGATATTCACTATAATCCGGCCTGGGCCAGCATCTCAAGAAATTGTTGCTGAGTACGCATGTCGATGGATTGCGCGACCAACTTTCCTTGCCGATCGTAAACAAAGCTCTTGGGGATGCCGTCGACCTGGAACGACTCCGTCACTTTGCGCCCCGGATCCAGCAGAACCGGATAGGTGACGCCGCGTCCCTCGATAAAGGGCTTCACCTTGCCGATGTCTTCATCGGAGATCGCTAGGACCACGAAGCCTTGCGCCGCGAAGCGCTGGTAAAGACTTTCGAGGTCGGGCATCTCCTTACGACACGGCGGACACCAGGTGGCCCAGAAATTGACCAGCACAACTTTGCCTTGCAGGTCTTTCAACGACCATTCCTTGCCCGCAAGATCACGGAGCGTGAAGTTGGCCTTCTGCCGCAGCGCATCGTCGGCCTCGAGCTTCGCCATAGCAGCCTTGAATTGCGGAGCGTCCAAAGTGGCTTCCACGTGCTCGTAACGCACCAGCTGTGCGAGCTCCGCGTACGGAGCGGCAGGCTGTCCCTTCACATCTGGCTGCGGCTGTTCACGAAGAGCATCAGCCAATGTCGTCGCAACTTCTTGCAGGGTCTGATGGCCGAAATCACCTTCGGTGGAGAGATTCGCCAGGCCGATGGCAAGCACGACCTTGTTGGGTACGACTGGGAGTTGGCGAATTTGCAGCGCAAGCTCCTTTGTGACGGTCGCTCGAGTGTCATCCGGAAGCTTACGCAGGCTTTTCAGTTGATCGACGATCGGTTTTTCCTGGTCGCTCCAAACAATTTTTGACTGCGCAAGCATGGGCGACGCCAGGAGGAGAACAGAGGGGACTGCAAGAAGGCAAACGGCAAGGTGACGAACGCGAACCATGGGACGAGGCCTCGGTCGTCATTGTAGCTTCTCGTCTGTGCGGATCGAGAATTTCACTGAGCAAAGAAAAGGACGGCGAGATGCGCCGTCCTTTCAAATCAAGGCTATCTAGATCACTAATCGCCGCTGTAGGCTGGCGCGAGTTGCTCTTCGGCCGCGACGGGCGTCTCTTCGATCGCTTTGATGCGCGCTTCACGCAACTTGGGCAGCTTCACGTCCCATATCAGTCCGACCGACTTCAGGGCGCTGATCAGGTACCAGTTGAAGTCCACTTCGTACCAGGCGAGGCCGTGCCGCGCCGACTGCGGATGTGCGTGGTGATTGTTGTGCCAGCCTTCGCCGAAGCTCAACAGTGCAACCCACCAAAGGTTGCGCGAATCGTCGTCGGTGGCGAAGCGCTTGGAGCCCCACATGTGGGTGGCGGAGTTCACAAACCACGTGCTGTGCAGGAGGAATACAGTGCGCAGGAAGATGCCCCAGAAAACGACTTTCCAGCCGCCGATAGCAAGAAGCAAGAGGCCGACCACAACCATTGGAACCCAATGCCACTCGCTGATCCAGGCGTGGAACTTGTCTTTGCGGAGATCGGGGACATAAGGCAAGAGGCCTTGCAGCTTGTTGTGGAGCGATTCGCCGCTCATGATCCATCCCATGTGGGCCCAGTACCCGCCGTCACGCGGGCTGTGGGGATCGCCGGGTTTGTCAGTAAGCTGATGATGCACACGGTGAGTAGCCACCCAGAAGATCGGCCCGCCTTCGAGCGCGAGAGTTGCACAGACGGTCAGGAAATACTCAAACCACTTGGGGCACTTGAATCCGCGGTGAGTCAGCAGCCGGTGGTAGCCCAGGCCGATGCCGAAACTGCCGGCAACCCAGTACAGGAAGAGTGCCGTAAAAAAAGCGGGCCAGGTGAACATGAATAATGCCGCGACCGCGCCGATGTGGAACGCAATCATGAAAGAAGAGGTGATCCAATTCACCTTTTTGTTTAGCCGGACCATGGGACCTCGTGAGATTTGTTGATTGGCGCGCCGGGGATGAACCGTAGGGCCAATGTCAGACTACCAAGGCTGGAGGAAGCGCATTGTAATACTTATGTCACAGGAGTTTGTGACGTAGAACACAGGGGGATGTTTAGCGAACTTTGTGCGTTTGGGCACCGTTTTTAGCGACGATGACGCGTGTGTATTCAGCGGCTACCTGGCGGATTGCAAGCCCGGAAGAAGGGCTTCGGACGTACGTTTTCCGGTCGCGTCGTCGAGGCCTTCGAGCACCAGCACGTCGTTTCCATGAACTTGAATGATCACCTTTCCCTGCTGTCCGGCATCCCAAGTCATCGTTTGGTTTCCTGATCCGACACTACCAACCACTCCGGCCTGATCAAGGTGATAGCGCGTGGGGACGTACCCGCTATAGAGCTTCGCAAATGCTTCCGCCGCCTCCGGTGAGTCCCAGCGCGAAAAATAGATCAGTGCAATCTGATCCTTGGGACCCGTTTTGGCGCGAGCGGCCAAGTAATAGCCACCCCGCCAATGCGAGTAGTAATCCTTGGCATCGCTCTTCGGCGCATATTGACGGGCGAGGAGAAAAACATCGAACGCACCCATTCCTCCGAAATCGTAACGCTCGTAGCCGGGAGCGATGAGCTTGTCGAGATCGGGAATCGTCGGCGGCGGCGCAACCTTACTCTGCAAGTAAGCTTCGGGTTGCATCACCTGAAGGGTGTCAACCGGAGGCTTCTCCAACATGCCCACATAAGCCGCGCCCTTCCCTTGCTTGGTCAATACTGTGCGTACAAAGTCGAGGCCGAATGTATAGGGCATCATGAGCGACTCGCGCAGAAACACCGGGGCTGCCTCCAGGACGGGCGAACCCTTGGGGTCCGTCATGTCGGCACGCATGGCATTCACGATGTCGGGCGCCTTGAGGACGCTGAGGCCGGCCGGAGCAAGCGTGTAGTCGAGCATGGTCATCATGGCCTGGCCTTCGGTGACGTTCTGCCGCGCGGCCTGGGCTTCTTCGAAGACCTGCTCCTGCTGATCGGGCTGCGGATCGTCGTTGGGAGCGCCAGCGAGCGACCACTTTTGCAGATTGAAAGACTGGTCCTGCAGTGCATGCGTCAGTTCGTGCGCGAGGACGGGCCGCTGCAATTCCGGCTGCACCCAGTCGAGCAGATTCACGGTCTTCGTCTTGGAGTCGTAATAAGCAGCCACCTGCTCGCTGAGCAACTTGAGGAATTCTGCATGCAGGTCGTAATTCTCCGGAATCAGGCCAAACTTCTTCAGGACAAGTTGCGAGCGCTCAAGCCGCTGTGCGTCTTTGTCGTCCTTCATCCGTTTGTCGACGTATTTCTCCACCTGGCTACGAGTGATGAGCTTGCGCTTGACCTTGTGCTTGATGGGAAGGCCCGTGTCCTGACTGACGAATTGCAGAATACTGTCGACCGAGCGAAAAAGCTCTTTGGCCTGCGCCTTGGTGATCGGCTTGGATTCTTCCTCCGAGTCGGCCTGCGGTTGGGGAGGATGCTCCTGTACGCTCGTGCCGATACCGGGAACGGGCTTGGGCGGTTCGTTGGGTTGCGAAGCTGTTTGTGCGGCCGCGGAAGCCAGCAGCAGCGCCAAGAGGAGAACCAGTGAAGCCAGTGGCGAGCGACGAGAGATGCGAGGGGCAGGATTGGTCAACATGCAGGAGTTTTCAGAATACATGAGAGGTGGGATTACCGCTGCCGCTCGGTCGCGGATCATCTCAGCTATTGCAGGTCCCTGCTGCCCACGGCCTGGCGCAGTTGCTCCAAAGCGGTCACGTAGGTGGCCAGTGCCTGGCGATAACTCAGTTCGGTCGAACGGTAGCTACGCTCGGCGTCGAGAAAGTCGAGTAACGAAGCCGCGCCGTGCTCATAAGAAAACCGCGTTATGTCGAGCGACTGCGTGGCCTGACCTAAGTAACCTTTGTCATAGAGCTGGACCGCTCGTTCGCTACTGCGCAGTCCTTCGTAGGCGTTCTTAACGTCGGTGAGCACCTGTTGCTCGGCAGCTTTCTGCTGGAATTGTGACTGCGTGAGAGCGTATTGCGTGCGAGTAATCTCGCCCTGGTTCTTGTTGAATACCGGCAACGGCACACTGAAGTAGAAGGCCCCCAAATTACTTTGGTTGAGTCGCGTGTAATCGAAACTCGCGTTTACGTCGACTTTTGCATTAGCCTTGGCCAGCCCTATCTGGCTCTCAGACGCAACTACCCCGCGCTGCGCCGCTAGCAAGTCGGGACGATTGGCGAGGGCGCGAGCTTGCACATCCTCCAGGCGTAATGGAACCGATTCGTAGGCCAAATTTCCGGCCACGTCGTAATCGGCAGGCACGGAATCGAATCCGAGGAACTGGCGCAGCGAGGCCAGCGCTTGTGTTTTGGCTAGGCGGGCATCGTTGACATCGGTCTCGAATTGCAATTGCTGCAACTGGATCTTCAGGAGGTCGTTGCGGCTCATCGCTCCAGCGTTGAAGCGGTCTTCGCTGATTTTGACGGTTTTCTTGTAACTATCGAGGAGACCGTCGGCAAATTCCAGATTCGACTTTGCGAGCAACGCGCTGACAAATAGTTGTGCGGCGCTGGCCAGGACTGTGCGCTGCGCGTCGGTCACTTGCGCTTCGGTGACGGCGGTCGCTGTCTTGGCGGCGTCGAGACGGTGCTGGCGCTTCTTGCCGCGCTCGAACAGATAGCCGATGCCAACGTCGTATTGCGCCTGGGTTTCCCAATAGTTGGAGTCGGTGAAAAGGCTTGGCGAAAAGATGGGGAGATATTGCGTGTCCCACGAAAGCACAGGGTTGGGCCGAAGGTTTGCCGTGATCTCCTGTGCCTTGTTCTGCAGAATTAGCGTCTGGTTCGCCTGCAGCGTGGGATTGTTGCGCTTCGCCAGATCGAGCGCCTCTTCGAGCGTAATGGCTCGCCGGGTGGGGTTAGGCGCAGGCGTCGGCACCGGTTGAGTTCCCGGCGCGGGCGGAGTCTGAACCTGTGCGGTCAGAACACTATGCGGTTGCGGTGCATCCGGCAGCGGCGCAGGCTGCTGAGCACGCGCGGCAAATGGAAGAGCAAGTACGACCAGTCCCGCAAAGACGACATCCCGGCGAAGGCCAAAGATTGAGTTGATTCGAAACATTATTCGGTGACCTCCTCAGCCTCTTCCGGCAGAACATCGTTGGGGCCAGCCATCCAGCTATAGAAAGCGGGCAGTAGGACGAGGCTCAAGAACAGCTCAGTCAGCAGGCCGCCGACAATCACGATGGCGAAGGGGCGTTGCGAGTCAGAGCCAATGCCGTGCGAAGTGGCGGCAGGCAACAGCCCCAAACTCGCAACCAGCATCGTCATCATGATGGGTCGCAAGCGGCGGGTCGATCCCAGAACGACCGCTTCATGCACCGGCAGGCCACGGGCACGAAGCTGATTGATGTACTCAATCAGCACCACGCCCGTCTGCACAGACACGCCAAACAACGCCAGGAAGCCGACTCCGGTCGAGACGCTGAAGTGCTCGCCGGTCATGAGCAGCGCGATCAGGCCTCCGATGGGCGCGAGCCCGAGATTGAGCAGTACCAGAAAGCCCCACTTAAACGACCGGAACATGGAATACAGAACCAGCATGATAACCAGGATGGTCAAAGGAATCACGATCGCGAGCCGATGATTGGCGCGTTTCTGGCTCTCGTACTCGCCCGCCCATTCGAGCGTGTAGCCTTGTGGCAGTTTCACCTCACGATTGACCTTCATCATGGCCTGTTCGACCGTGGTGCCGAGGTCGCTGCCGCGCACGCTGTATTTAATGGCGATGTAGCGCTGGTTCCCTTCCCGGTTGATCATCGACGCACCGTCTTCGATCTTGATGTCGGTAACTTCACCTAACGACACTCGCTCTCCGCTTGGCGCCACGATGCGGATATTGCGAATGTCGTCTACTGACCTGCGGAATTGCTCCTGGTAGCGAGGAACCAGGTCGAAACGCTGCTCGCCGATAAGAATTTGGCTGACCGGGTTGCCGCCGACCGCCGTCTGAATCGCGTCCTGAATGTCGGAGGCATTGATGCCGAAGCGGTCGGCCTTCTGCCGATTGACCGTGATATTGACGTTGGGCTGGCCAAGCACGCGAAACAGACCCAGATCGGCAACGCCCGGTACGGTCCGCATCACCGCCATGATCTCCTCGCCCTTTTGCTCAAGGTCTTTCAAGTCGGAGCCGAAGATTTTTACGGCGAGTTCACCTTTCACTCCGCTGACCGCTTCTTCCATATTGTCTGCAATGGGCTGGGAGAATCCCCAAGTCACGCCGGGAATCTTCTCCACTTCCTTGTCCATGGCGTCGATGAGCAATTCTTTACGTCCCCGGAACTGCGGACGCCACTGGTCGCGCGGTTTTAGATCGACGAAGTACTCGGTATTGAAGAACCCGGTGGCGTCGGTGCCGTCGTCGGAGCGACCCACCTGCGAGACGACCTGCGTCACTTCCGGAAAACTGGCGAAGATGACGCGGGCCTTGTCCATCACTTGACCGCCGGTGGAAGGGCCAGTGCTCGGCGCCAGGGTTCCACGGGCCCAGATCGAGCCCTCGTCCAGATGAGGCAAGAACTCGGAGCCGATCAAGCCGCCAAATGCAAGATATGCCGTCAAGGCAAAGATCACGGTTGCCGAAATGAGCACAACGCGGCGGCGAACGATGATCCAATTCAACGTCTTCTCGTAATTTACGGTGATCCACTTGACGATGGGGTTGTCCCACGCATGAACGCCTTTGCGAAAGACATACGCACAGAGGACGGGGGCCATAATGATGGAAAACAGCAGCGCTCCCAGGAGCGCGAACGTTACCGTCCAAGCCATCGGCTTGAAGAGACGGCCTTCGACCCGCTGCAAGGTGAAGATCGGAAGATAGGTAATGATGATGATGGCGATGGCGTAAAAGACGGGCCGTTGTACCTCGTGAGCCGCCGAACGGATGGTCTCGTCCATCGTGGCATGGCTGTCTTTCGAACCTTCCAGACGGCGCTGAATGTTCTCTACCATCACGGCGGCGCCTTCCACGATCATGCCAAAATCGAGTGCTCCCAGAGATAGCAAATTGGCGGGAATGTGCCGCAGGTCGAGCAAAATCGCGGCGAAGAACAACGAGAACGGAATGGTGAGCGCTACGATGAGGGCCGAGCGAAGGTTGCCGAGAAAGAAGAACAACACCAACACGACCAGCAGTATGCCTTCAGTAAGGTTATGCAGAACGGTATGTGTCGTCAGGTGGACGAGATCGTCACGATCGATGTGCGGCACGACCTTCACCCCCTTGGGGAGAACGTGCTCGTTCAGAAGCTTCACTTTTTCATCGATGTCATGAAGCACAGCCTCCGCTTCCGCTCCCTTGCGCATCTGAACGATGCCTTCCACCACGTCGGTGTTGTCGGTAACGCGGCCGTCATTGTGACGAATCGCCTTGCCCAATCGACCCAGGCGGATTTTTGCCCCCTGGGTCACCACCGCTACATCGCGGATGCGCACGGGAGTACCGTTCTTGGCCGCAATCACGGTAGCGCCGATGTCGTCTGTGTTCTGCATCAGGCCGACGGCACGGACGTTATAGGCCTGCTGTCCCTGCTCGATGAAACTGCCTCCGCCATTGACGTTGTTATTGGCGAGTGCCTGTTCCACTTGCGCCATGGTCAGGCCATAGGCGACCAACTTGTCGGGATCGATCTGTACTTGGTACTCGCGCGTCTGGCCGCCGAAGATCGAGACCGCTGCGACATTCGGAACCGACATCAGGTGCTTGTATACGACCCAGTCCTGAAGCGCCTTGAGGTCCATGATGTCGTAGCGCGGATCGGTGCTCTGCAACGTGTAGAAGTAGATTTGTCCCGCCGGACTGAAGTCAGGGCCGATTTGCGGATTCAAGCCGGGCGGAAGGCTAACCAGGGTCAATTTTTCCAGCACCTGCTGACGGTTCTGCTGGTTGTCTGATTCGTCGTCGAAGAGCACGGTAATGAAAGACAGTCCGGAAATCGAAGTCGAACGGAGGTGAGTCAAGTGGGCCACCCCGTTCAACTGCGTTTCAATGGGGATGGTGACCTGCTGCTCGACTTCCTCAGCAGCGCGCCCTGGCCATTGGGTAATGACCCAGACATACTTGTCAGCAACATCGGGGTAGGCTTCGACCGGCAGGTTGTGAAACGAGATCATGCCCCAAATCAGCAGCAACACGCCCAATGCGAGCACAAGCATCCGATTGCGCAGAGCGAAATTGACCAAAGCTCCGATCATGCGCCGCTACTCCTCGGCCTCGGCTGAAAACTGCAGCGCGTTGGTCACTACCTTGTCTTGCGGCTTGAGGCCGCTCAGAACCTGCACGGAGCCGTCGCTGTCTTGCGGGCCAAGTTGGAGCGCGAGACGCCGGAAGCGCTTGTCACCAGCGGGGACAAAGACCCAGTCTTTGTCATGCAGATGGACGACCGCAGTCGAAGGAATAACGATTCGGTCGACCATCTGCCGCGCCTTGAAGGTTGCCGTCACAAACATTCCTGGACGCATGATTCCCTGAGGATTCGGCAACTCGATGCGGACCTTCGCGGTACGTGTTGCCGGATCCAGAATTGCACTGATGTTGATCACCTTTCCTGGGTATGTCTTGTCGGGATAGGCGTTCAACGTAATTTGCGCGGTGTCGCCCACCTGCACGCGAGAAAGCATGTCTTCGTACACGTCGCACAGAACCCAAACCGTCGAGAGGTCGGCGATGGTGAAAAGGTTCGGTGAGTTGTCGAGTGACTTTACGCCGGTGCCCCCGGTGATCTGCTGATCGACAATGGTTCCAGAGATGGGTGCAACTACCGGCAACAGCGGCGACGGGTTGTTGAGGTCCCCGCCGAGTACCTTGACATGCTGGGCCGCAGCTTGAGTATCAACCTTGGCCTTTGCATCTGCATCCTGCGCTGTCTCCAGGTCGGCAAGCGCTATGGCACCCTTGTCGTAGAGCAGTTGGGCGCGCGCTACTTGCTTGGCCGCCAGCTGCTCGTCAGCCTTAAACTTCTGGTAGTCCGAGAAGGCTTGTGACAAGTCGGGGCTGTTGATCAGCAGCAGCGTCTCGCCCTTCCTGACGTTGTCGCCAAGCTTGGCCTTGATTTCCACTACCCGGCCGCCGCCCAACGAGACAACCGGTATCGACCGATTGATGTCGGGAGCGATCACGCCGTTGACGTGTACCTCGTCCGCGACCTTGCGAAGCTGAACTTCGACCATGGGAAACTGTTCGGGGTGCTGCAGGGTAAAGACGTTCGGATCCGAGTTGGTCTCCACTACAGTTTCGCCAGGGTCGCTTTTCGATCGTGAGCATCCCGCTGCGATCGATACCAGCACCAAAGCGATTGCAAGCGTGCCAAGGTGCAGGCGTGCGCGGGAATGCCGACCTAAGTCCGTGTTCATACCATTGTTTTCATCCGATAACCGGCTTGACGGACCTCCATGCGGGCAACTCCCGTGAGGTTCCTAAATTCAAGCCCAAAACCTGTGGATTCTGTGATCACTACTGCGAGAACGGACTAGAACGATGGGGGAGAACGACCAGCGCGGGGAAGCCGTTCGCGACGGATCACCCTGGCTTCCTGTGCGAGCGGTTCAGAGACTTGCAACGCTACCAGAGCAAATAAGAGATACGTGGCGAGGAGATACAGAATCATGCCGCCATCCGAGACACTTTGAACGTGATGAGCAGGAGCGGCAAACTGCTGAATGCGCTTGGTTGCTTCCTCCAGAACCGCCTGGGCGGGATGCAGATCGTCACTGGCGGAAACCACAGGAAACAGCAGCACCATCACACAGGCCAGCGCTAATAAAGCCTTCCCATACGGACCCTGGGGAAGTTGGGACGCAGCCCGGCGGTTCCGTAGCAGCGCGCTGAACGCAGCGAGCGCCAAGGCCACCCACACCAGATTGAGCAAAAGTTCCATTGGCCGGTACAACGAGTTTACCACCGCCCGCCCACCTCTCTGGCAAAGCGCGCTGCCAGTGAAGCTGCAAGGACATTGAACCATGTCCTATATAAAAACCTCGTAGATTCAATGTGCTCATGGGTTCGCGACGCATCGCGTGGCGCCGGTCTGCCCTGCTCAGGTGGCACAATGCGGGCGGCTACAATTATCATGAGAACCTTTGCCAATTTCGTTAAGGATGGTGCAATGACTGAATTTCACCGTCCGCTGAAGCACATCGCATTGTCGATGGCTTTGTGCGGACTGATTACGGCGCAAGCCCCACAGCGCACAACTGAAGAGCAGCGCGCCTACCGCCAAGCCATGGAAGTTGCCGACCAGAACATCGCTGATGAAGTGAAAGCGCATTCCGAGCTGATGAAGAACCTGGAATACCTGACCACCCAAATTGGTCCGCGGCTGACCGGTTCGCCGCAAATGCAGGCGGCCAGCGACTGGACCCTGAAGCGTTTCCATGACTACGGGATGGAGGCACATCTCGAGACAGCCACCATAGCGCACGCCTGGACGCGCGGTATCGAGACCGCTGAGATTACCAGCCCCATCCAGCGGCGCATTGGGATTCGCGCTCTGGGCTGGAGTAAAGCCACTGCCGGCGAGGTGTCCGGCAAAGTCATTGCCATCGAAGTGCACCAGCCCTCCGATTTCGATGCGTACAAGGGCAAATTGAAAGGCGCCATAGTACTGCCGAACAAATCAGCCGATCTCTCCAAGGCCGAGCCCAATCCCGAAAACGCCTACGACGCGGTCATTCCGCCAGGTCATGGGGTGAAACCCGGCGGCATGTCATGGCGGGAACGGGCTCAACTCATGCGCGAAATCAGTGAGCAGGAGCCGGCGCTCATATTGCTGGACAGCGGCAAGACCGACAACCTGTTCAACATGACGGGCAGTCACCCGGCGTATGAGCCGAGTGCAGCGCCGATCGCGTTCGTCCCGCATGAGGACTACGACCTGATTTGGCGGCTGCTGCAGTCTGGTCCGGTAACGCTGAAGGCCGATCTGCAAGATACCTTCAGCAAGAAATCAGCGTCTGCGTCGATAACGGTAGCGGAGATCAAGGGGACGGAGCTGCCCGACGAGCGTGTGATCGTTGGTGGTCATCTCGATTCGTGGGACCTGGGGCAGGGCGCGCTCGACAACGGCACCGGCGCGATGGCCGTGCTGGAAGCCGCGCGCACGCTCAAGGCACTGGGATGGAAGCCAAAACGCACCATCACCTTTGTATTGTTTACGGGTGAAGAAGAAGGTGGATTGGGCGCCGACACCTACGTCAAGAACCATTCGGCAGAACTCGCAAAGACCGATGCAGTACTGATTCACGATACCGGCACAGGCAAGGTGTTCAGCATCGCGCTGGAAAACCTATGGGAGACAGCGCCGCTAATGTCGGAGATTTATCGCCCGTTACAGGAGGTCTTCGACCTGCAGTCGCTCAGCACCCGGTATTTCGGGGCATCGGACCATGTTGAGTTCCTGGACAAGGGCGTGCCGGCTTATTTCTGCATTCAACTTCCGGACCATTATCGCGAGGCGCATCACAGCCAGACCGACACTTTCGATAAGGTGATTCCTGATCAGATCAACGAAGGTGCGGCATTTCTGGCAGCATGGGCGTGGAATGTATCGGAGATGCCGCCACCGCTGCCGCATCATGCGGTGGCAACGGAACCATCGGAATAGCGCCGTTTATACAGACTCCGATTTTCCACTCTTCACGCTGCGGAAGATGGCGTCGAGGATTATCTGGTTCTGAAGCCCTTCTTCCCCAGGGATCTCGAACGGCTTACCTGACTCGAGGGCATCGGCGAACGCTTCGACCTGAGTCGTGTACGCACGGTCGTTCAGAACTTCCCTTCTCTCGATGACATCGAAGCCGCGACGTAATTCGAGCGTCACTGGGTGTTCGACATTCATCGCGTTGACGGCAGCAAGCACGCCGTCTTCCCCGACAATCTCAAGTAGCGTCTGATAGGGCGCTCGTGCCGAAACTGACATCGTTGCCAGCGCGCCTCCCGCGAACTGGAACAGCGCCGTGCCTGACGCCTCCACCACCCAATGCGCATCGTACTGGGCCTGCGCCATAACCGACTGAATCTCGTCACCCAGCACGTAGCGCAGCGTGTCGAAGCAATGCACGCCGATGTCGGCAAGTGGCCCTCCGGTAGCTAGATGAGGATCGTTGATCCAGGTGCGTGCGCTGTTCAGCAACGGCGCAACAAATGCCGCGCGAGCCAATACGGGCTTGCCGATGGCACCCGACGCAATGCGCTCGCGAAACCAGCGCACACTGTCTTCGAAGCGCATGACGTGCGCCACCCCAAGCAAAACATTGGCTGCGCGCGCTGCTTCGACCATCTGCCGGGCTTCGGCAGAATTCATCGCCATCGGTTTTTCCACCAGAGCTGGCTTCTCATGACGCACACAGTCCAGAACGTCCGCCAGATGCAGCGCATCGGGCGTTGCGATGAACACCGCATCAACGTCGGGGGAGGCGCACAAATCTGCGGTCGAAGTAAATGCGTGCTCAACGCCGAACTCTCGCGCTGATTCGCGAGCGCGTTCCGGATCGCGACGCGACAACGCTGTTACGCGGCAATTCGGCGCGTTGGCAAATCCGGGCATCAAGCGCCTTACCGCATGCAGTCCGAAACCCGCAATACCAAATCGAATCATGTGTGCTCCGCTCCTAACTCAGCCAGCTATCAAGATAGCGTGGAATATGATGATCGTCTGCATCCTTGCACGGGGATTGTTTATTTGCCGGCTCTAAACACTGCCATCCGCACGCTGTTTCTCGACGGCCCAGCCGGACGGCTTGAGGCGCTGCTCAACGTCGGCGTGGGCGGCGCAACTTATGCCGGACTGGTATGCCATCCACACCCGATGTTTGGCGGAACAATGCATAACAAGGTGGTATTCCATGCCATGAAGGCGCTCCATTCCTTCGGGTTTCCTGTGTTGCGCTTCAACTTTCGCGGCACTGGACTAAGCGGCGGAACTCACGATGGAAGAGCGGAGGTTGATGACGTTAAGGCTGCCTTGCAGTGGCTGAAGCACGAGTTTGCCCTGCCCATCATTTTCGCGGGGTTTTCGTTCGGGGCCGCACGAGGACTTCGCGCATGCTGTCCCGACCCCGACGTTCGGCTTTTGATCTCGCTTGGAACCCCGGTCGAAGCGGAAGGCCGCCTCTACAGCTACAAGTTTTTACGCGAATGCCACAAGCCGAAGTTATTCCTCAGCGGCGATCACGATCAGTTCGGACCCCACGAGGCGCTGGAGTCAGTCGTCGCCGAAGCCGCGGAACCCAAGGAACTCGTGTTCATTCCCGGCGATCACTTCTTCGAAGGCCACCTGAGCGAAATGCGCATGACCGTGGAAAGTTGGCTGCACGAACAAATCGGCATCGGCGTCAAACTCTGAGGTTGTTCCGCACGGATATAATCGTGCCGCATGCCACCCGCATCGACGCAGCCACCGCTTTCGCCCGAGAATGCTCTAGTTCAGACAATGCGCCGGCGCGCTCGCGATATCTTCGAGCAAGCGTTGGCCGCATGCAGCATTCCCAGAGCCTTTGCGAAGACTGCTCGGTACGACGACGGGCTCTTCTGTGCGGGCGCAAAGCAATACAATCTCGCGGCGTTCTCCAGTGTCGTAGTTATCTCCATCGGTAAAGCCGGCCACAGCATGGTCGAAGCGCTCTCGGGAATCATATCGTCTGATATTCGAGGCATCGTCGCCTGTCCCGACGAGCCGTCAACTCCGGTGGCGGGATTCCGATACTTCTACGGCGGCCATCCTCTGCCCAATGAAGACTCTCTTCGCGCCGGCAGCGCCATCCTGGAACTCTTGCGCGCTCTTCCCGAGCGGTCGATCGTGGTGTTTCTCATCAGTGGCGGAGCGTCAGCCATCGCCGAGAAACCGATGTGGCCTGATCTGACATTGTCGGACGTCATTGAAACCAACCGTGTGCTCGTGCACTCGGGAGCTCCAATCGCAGAGATCAACGCCATCCGCAAACACCTTTCCGCCATCAAAGGCGGACGCATGGCGCAAGCGGCTGCGCCGGCTACGCAAGTGTCGCTGCTGGTTTCCGACGTGCCGGAACACTCCCTCGACGCCCTGGCTTCCGGTCCGACCATGCCTGACAGCAGCACCGTCGCCGATTGCTATGCGCTTGCCGCGCGCTACGAAATGCTACCTCGATTTACCCAACCAGTACGCTTGCTGTTTGAGAGTCGGCAATTGCTGGAGACGCCCAAAGCCGGCGATGCGGTGTTCGCCAATAGCAATTATGTGACAGCGCTGTCGAACCAGACTGCGATCGATGCGGCAGTCCAGAGCGCCATTTCGATGGGGTTTGTCGTCGAGGTCGACAACTCCTGCGACGACTGGGACTACGCCCGTGCCGCTGACTACTTGCTCGACCGGTTGCGCGCGTTGCGGAAGACATCTTCACCTGCGTGTCTGATTTCCGGCGGCGAGGTCACAGTCACGGTAGGCCACTCGTCCGGCAAGGGAGGGCGCAATCAGCAGTTCGCGCTGTATTGCGCCACAAAGATCGCAGGCGAAGCTATCACCGTTCTGAGTGCAGGGACAGACGGCATTGATGGAAACAGTCCGGCGGCAGGGGCATTGGTTGACGGAACGACCATAACCCGAGCGGCGCAACGAAGTCTCAGCGCTGAAACAGCATTGTCGCGCTTTGATGCGTTTCCGCTGTTGGATGCCATCGGCGACGCGGTACTCATTGGGCCGACAGGAAACAATGTGCGCGACCTGCGAATCTTGCTGGCCTACTGATTCGCGTCCCGCGCAACCTGTGCAGTAAGCCACTCAAGATAGCCTTCACTTCCTCCGTCGATGGAGAGTTCAACCTGTTCCGGCACTTCGTATTCGTGCAACTCGGCAAATACCGCCGCCAACTCAGTGGCACGCTCGGCCGTGGTCTTGATCAGCAACAGGTATTCCTGTTCGCGCTCGATAGTGCCCTGCCATCGATAAATGGAACGAATTGGCCCTATGATGTTGACGCAAGCGGCCAAGCGGCGTTCCACCAGTGCCTCGGCTATCTCCTCTGCCTTTTCCATGAGTCCGACCGTCGTGAGTACGATTTTCGCCTTAGCCATTGCAGCACCTCTGCGACTCGTTATCCAGTTAACTTCATCTCAGAATCTAGCACCGCAGCAAAAAACCACTGCAGATGGGCACCATCCGCCGAACGACCAAACATATGCTGTTGGTAAAGTTGGTTCCCTGCGGACTTTCGCCTGCCCTTCGCTAGACAGAGAAACGAATCCGAAGTCCACTAGCAATGTTGCTCTTGAATACGCTCGACTCAATGTTTCGAGTAGTGGTTTAGGGTTCGGCCGCAAGCAGCAGTCTACGAGGGGTCTTCAAGACGGCGGACGAGAGTATGGCAAATGTGAGCAAAATCGGCCGATGGTTTTTCCATATGCGTCGCATTCTGGCGACCCTGTGCATCGCCATGCTCGCTGTGCTCATTGGCTACAAGGTCGTGTTGGGAGCAAACGGTACCGTTGAGTGGCGCGCCAAGCGCGCAGAATATCAGCGGCTGCAACAGGAAATCGGAAAGGACTTCACGGAACACCAGGAACTGGAACAACGCGTCAAGAAATTGCAGAGCGATCCCGACACAATTGTGAAAGAGGCTCGTGAGAAGCTGGGATTCGTCATGCCCGGTGAAGTAGTACTGGTGCAGCCACAACCCAAGCCTGACGTGCGCACCACATCAGTGGCCGAAAACGTCCCTGTACCAAGCTCCGATAGAAAGTAGCCTCCGTCCCGTGTGGCTCCTCCTAAATTCAGTTCTGACTCTATTTGCGTTATAGTTGGCATCCTCAAGTTCTCCAAGTCTGGGCGATCAGAAAAAGCATCGCCAGGCTGAGCGAACATATCCAAACGGACTGGGTAATCTTATTGGCGGTCCGCAGCCAAATGCGGACAGGAGACGAGCGATGAAAAAGAGCGCATTGTTGGTAGTCGGGCTGTTGATGTGCAGCTTGTGGGCTCTGGCCAGTCCAAATCAAAGCATGCAAGGATGGATCAGCGACTCCAAGTGCGGAGCCAAGGGCGCCAACGCGGCACATGCGCAGTGCGCCCAGAAATGCATCGAGAGTGGCGAGAAGCCGGTCTTCGTCACCGATAAAGATCAGAAGGTGGTCGCGATCGAGAACCCGGCTGCGGTCGCGGGACATGAAGGCCAGCACGTGAAACTAACAGGGACCATGACCGCCAGCGGCTCGCTTCATGTTGATAATGTTGCAACGGCCGCCGCGCAATAACGCCTGATCCACGGGAAATCCACGAGACAAAAATGCGGGCACGGAATAAATCCGTGCCCGTTTGTTTCAGGAGGAACAAGCTTACGCGCCGCTATTGGCGTGTAGCACGCGGAACGTGCTGCCGCCGTTGCCCCAGACCAGGACCATTGCGTCCTGTCCTTTGGGAACACTGGAGAGCGCCTTCTGCACGTCGGCCGCAGTTGGCGTCGGCTTGCGATCTACGCTCTGTATGACGTCGCCCGGCTGGAGTCCGGCTTCCTCAGCAGGACTTCCGGGCTGAACCCGTTGAACCACCGCACCCTTCAGGGTCGAAGGTGCCTGCAACTGCTCGCGCACGTCAGAAGTGAGATCGGCGATTCCGACTCCCCAGCGCGGCTTGCCGTTGTCTGCACTGGCATTGAGTTCTTCTGCCTTGTCCTTAGAGCCGAGCTCTTCCAGCGTGACTGGCACATTCATGCTCTTACCGTCGCGCAAAACGTCGAGCGTGACCTTAGTTCCAGGGCGCATCTCACTGACCTGCGCCTGAAGCTCTCCGGCACCGGCGACTTTCTTGCCGTCGAGCCCAACGATGACGTCACCAACTTTCAAGCCGGCGCGCCCGCCCGGCGAATCAGGCTGCACTTCGCTGATGACTGCTCCGTTGGCGTCCTTCAAATCGAAGAACTTCGAGTTTTCAGGCGTGACGTCGGTAATACCGACTCCGATGTAGGAGTGGCTGACTTTGCCGTAACGTACCAGCGAATCAACCGCGGGTTGTACGATCTGGGTTGGAATAGCGAAGCCCATACCGCTGAAGCTGCCCGATGGCGAGATCAGGAAGGTGTTGATACCGACCACTTCTCCGCGAGCGTCAACTAGCGGACCACCAGAATTTCCCTGATTAATCGCGGCGTCCGTCTGGATGAAGAGGCCCGGCTTGCGGGCGTCGTCGTTATAAGGGTTCGGCCGATTCAAGGCACTCACGATGCCGCGAGTGACGGTGAACCGGAAGCCGAACGGATTGCCAAAAGCGAGCACAGTCTGTCCGGGACGAAGCTTGGTGGAGTCGCCCAGCGGAATATTGGGGAAATTGCTGCCCTCGATCTTGATGACAGCGAGATCGGTCAGCGGATCGGTGCCGATAAGCTTCGCCGTGAGAATGCGACGGTCGCTCAGAGTGACTTTGATGTCGGTGGCGCCGTCAACCACGTGATTGTTGGTGATGATGTATCCATCGGGCGAGATGATTACGCCGCTACCGATGCCGTGCTGGAACTGTGGCTGCTGCGGCTGCATCTGGCCGCGGCCGCCAAACTGCCGTTCGAAAAACTGCTGCATGTCATCAGGCAGGCCTTCGGGCATACCCTGCTGCTGCATCATTGCCTTTTGGTTCACTTTCGCGGTAACCGCTACGTTGACGATGGCCGGAGTGACGCGCGCGGCGACGGTCTCCATGTCCTGGTCAAGCGCGAGCAGGGTTGAGACTTTGCTCTCGTCGATCGGGCCGGTGCTGGAAGAGAGAGCAGCGCGCGCTCCCGTAGGCTGTAAGAAGTGATAAGCGCCAAGGCCAGCGACCAATGCGGTCGCTAGGACGACCGCTCCGATGCGGCGCTTGGCGGTGGGGATGTGCGTGTTGATCATGGGTTGTTGCTCCTGTTGGGTCTCTCGTGTTACTTGTGTCTCTGCAACTAATGAATTAGTTGGTTAAATTAGAGCGCTGGCTGCGCTGTATAGCTCCTGCTAAATCTTTTTCGGGGATCCTCCGGAGAGGGTGCGTTGCTGCGCAGGCGTCAAGCGAAATACGGTCACCTGCCATATCACGGGACCGTTTACGCCGAACTGCTCGCTGTGGAAAACAACCAGCATCGGCCCAGGCCCTGCACTCCGATCGCTCGGAAAGCTGGATAAGGCCAAAACCGGTGGTGGAACCTCGTCGTTCAACTCAGTAAACATCGCATCATTTCGCGCAAACAATCTGTCTGGCTTCGGAATGAAATGATGTTTAACGCTCAAGCCAACCGGCAGCTTTTTCTGGGTCGATGTCGCTGGTCCCAGAGCGTGGCCGGAATAACTAAGATTCACCGGCTGAAGCCGCGGGCTCGCGTGCAAGAAATCGGTATTTCCGTCTAGGGTGGCCGAGGCAATCTGCGACGTGCTTGAAGCGAAGGCGACCATTTGCGGAGCGCGTGCGATGCCGTACATCGATGCCATGCCCACTAGCGACATCAGAGCAATCGCTGGCTTCCATACACGGCCACTTCCCTGCCGGTCTTTATCTTTGCGCAGGATTTCGATAAGCCGGGTCTTCAACTGCTGAACGTGACCGACAGCGGCTTGGGCCAACTGAACTCCACGACGGAGAAAGCTGCGCTCGGCCAGTCCGACCAGCGATTCCGCATAGGCGCGCGGGCTGAAATTGGCGGCCAAGACGGCGTCGTCACAAGCCATCTCGCGTTCCAGAGTGAGCCGCGATTCGATAAACCAAACCGCTGGATGAAAGAAGAAAACCGCCTTCACTATTTTCTGCGCGAGGTTGGTCCAGTCGTCGTAGCGGCGCAAGTGCGCCAGCTCGTGCAAGAGGATAGCGTTCAGCTCCGCGGGTGGAATCTCCGCCAGCGCCCACGACGGGAAAACCACGACGGGGCGGAAATAACCGATTGCTGCGGGAACACGAACCGCATCGGACGCGCAGAGCGTTACTTGGCGCTTCGCCAGAGCTGCAACAAGGCTCGCGCGCAGACTTTCGTCGAGACGGTCGAGATCGACAGGCACGCAGGTTTTGCGAAGACGTTGGAGCCGGTAAAGCCCGAGCGCGACATGCGCTAAGCCGAGTCCGGCGCCAATGGCCCATACGAGGAATACATAGAACGCGAACGATTCCGGCAAGGTAAACGCACCAGCCGCGACTGCGGAAGTTGTGTGTCCCAAACCGGCGTTGACCCACGGTAGAACGACAATGGCTGCAAGCCCAAGCAGCCACACGGCGAAACGCGTGCCTGACCCTTCGCGGCGGAATAAGCGTGTAACCGTCCAGGCAAGCAGGGCGATGGCGATTCCCGCGAACAAACTATTGAGAACGCCAGCTGCCGCGATGCGAACCAAAGCGTGAAAATTGAGCAGGTTCGTCATTCCCGCTCCTTCAGATATTGCTTCAAGCGCTGCAGCTCGACTTCGCCCAAACCGGAGTCTTCCAGAATGTTGAGAACCAGCAGTTCGTGCGAGTTGTTAAATAGCCGCTGCACTAGATGGCGGACTTCGGAGCGAGTAGCCTCGGAGCGCTCAACCATTGGCGCGTAAACGTAGGCCCGGGCGTCTACGGACTTGGCATGAACGACGTAGCCCTTCTTCTCCAGAATGCGGATGGTGGTAAGCACCGAGTTGTAGGCCAGCAGCTTCTCACCTTGAAGGTCGTCGAGCACCTGTTGAACGGTCGAGGGACCGCGCTGCCAGAAAACTTCCATCAGCCTGAGTTCGGCTTCGGTAAGCGTGGCTGAGCGTTTCGGGGGCACGTTTTCTTGGACGCAGAAGGTGGAAAAAGGTAACTAAGGAATTAGTTGGTGGCCCTTGATCCTCCTAGCCGGGAGGCCGTGTTTTAGTGTTGTAGTGGCATACAACTTATAAAATTGCGTGTGTGCTGTCGTTTAGAATCAGTTACTTGGAAGAAAATTGTTCGCAAGCCATTGATACAAAAGGTGGTTACACGTATCCAATTCTTCCCGTTGGACTTACCGGTCAGTCTGCCGGGAGCCTGTGCTGCCCGAAGTTCCAAAATGGGAATTGTCAAAGAGCCAACTAGGGACGGCGACGGACCGGGGCGGAGCGAAGCAAGCACGGATACGACTCCGACGATCTCAGGATAGGACGAGTTGGCCAGCGTTCGTAAGAGGGAAAGTGGTCTCGACATTTACGTTAGTAACCAGAAAATCCCAAAATGGGAACGCAGCCCGTCGAGAGGCCAGAACCGGGCGCCCAGCAAACGAACCGGATAGGCACTAGAATCACGCAGGAGCTCTAGGAGAACAAGCAGCAGCTGAGGAACAGTTTGAAAACCAGCATCTTTGAGATTTTCAAGATCGGGGTAGGGCCGTCGAGTTCGCATACGGTGGGGCCGATGCGGGCGGCGCGGCGGTTCGCGCTCGACCTGCAGGAAAAAGACTTGCTCGAACGAGTGGCGCGGGTAAAGGTGGAGTTGTTTGGGTCGCTGGCGCTCACGGGACACGGCCACCAAACGGATCGGGCGGTGCTGCTGGGGCTATCAGGTGAGGCGCCGGACACGATTGATCCGGCGACCATCTATGAAAAAGTCGGCGACATTCGGCAGAAGCGGTCGCTCAAGCTGCTCGATAAGGTTGCGATTCCCTTTCATGAAGACACGGACTTGCTATTCCTGAAGACGCAAACCTTGCCGGGACATTCCAACGGCATGCGCTACACGGCTTTCGACCAGGCTGGTGGAGAGCTCTATTCGGCGATCTTTTATTCCGTTGGTGGCGGGTTTGTGGTGCGAGACGGTGAAGATGCCGGTAAGTCGCAGCTGAAAGCACCTCCCTTCCCTTTTGCAAGTGCTGATGCCTTGCTCGAGATCGGCGAGCGGCAGAGGCTGCCCATCTGGCAAATCATGCTGGAGAACGAGAAGACGTGGCGCACTGAAGCCGAGATACGTAGCGGCATTACTCGGATATGGGAAGTGATGCAGGCGTGCGTGAATCGCGGACTGGAAACTGAGGGCATCTTGCCGGGTGGATTGAACGTGCGACGACGTGCCCCGCGGCTGGCGCACAAGTTGACTGAGCAGGGGTCGGCCGATCCATTGGCTCCGATGGATTGGGTCAACGTTTACGCGATGGCGGTGAATGAAGAGAACGCTGCCGGAGGACGCGTGGTGACGGCACCCACAAACGGAGCGGCGGGCATTATTCCAGCAGTAGCGCATTACTACATGCGATTTGTCGATGGCGCGTCGGACGAAGGACTATTTCGATACTTCCTGACCGCGGGCGCAATCGGCATCCTTTATAAGGAGAACGCTTCGATCTCGGGCGCAGAGGTAGGATGCCAGGGTGAGGTGGGCGTCGCCTGCTCGATGGCGGCTGGTGGTCTGGTTGCGGCGCAGGAAGGCTCGAACTTGCAGGTGGAATACGCCGCCGAGATCGGAATGGAGCACAACCTGGGAATGACATGCGATCCGATTGGCGGCCTGGTGCAGATTCCGTGCATCGAACGCAATGCGATGGGATCGGTGAAGGCGATTAATGCGAGCCGTATCGCGATGCGGGAGACGGGCGAGCACAAGGTGTCGCTCGACCAGGTGATCGCAACCATGTATCAGACCGGCCTGGACATGCAGTCACGTTACAAGGAGACGTCGCTGGCGGGGTTGGCGCTGAACGTGATTGAGTGCTGAGGGCGGAAACCAGTTGTCAGTTGTCGGTGATCAGTTGTTAGTGGGCGACAGTCAGAAAGAGACCGAGCCGCTTCCCAATCACATTCTTGTGTAGCCATTGGTTTACCCTTCGTAACAAAACGACACATTACCCATCCGCGTCAAATAAGAGAATTGAATACGTGGGTTAATTCGCGATTCTCAACAGCGAGGATTGGACCGCGTGGCTATCCCTGGGATTCGTCTTCCGACGCTTTCCGAAGGGAAGGATGTCACACCGCTATTATTGTTAGAAGTTGGTTTGAGGAACGTAAGGGATGATCGGACTGAATTCAACAGTGAGCTTGCGACGAGCGGCGGTAATGGTATTGACGGTTGCGTTGGCGTTGGCGGCAGTAGCGCAGAATGCGCCGCAGGCGCCGCCGCCCCAAGCGAAGGCAGTGGGGCAGATCAAATCGATCAGCGGCAACACGCTAACGTTAACTACAGACGACGGTAAGAATGTGAGCGTTGCCCTCGCTGACGGAGTTCGGGTGGTGCGGATTGCTCCGGGCCAGACAGACCTGAAGAACGCCACACCGATCACTCCGCAGGATTTGCAGGTAGGCGACCGCGTCCTGGTGCGCGGCAAGGCCTCGTACGATGGGAAATCGCTCACGGCGTCGGCAGTGATCGTGATGAAGGGCTCCGACGTCGCCGCGATGCAACAAAAAGAAAAGGACGATTGGCAGAAACGCGGCATCGGCGGTTTGGTCAGTGAGGTCGATCCGGCAGCAGGAACGGTGACGATTTCGGTGACTACACTTGCTGGTTCAAAGAAAGTTCTGATCCAAACGAACAAGAAGACCGTGGTGCGGCGATACGCGCCGAACTCGGTGAAGTTCGACGACGCCAAGGCGAGCAAGCTGGCTGACATTCACGCAGGTGACCAGTTACGCGCACGCGGCAACAAGAACGCCGATGGGACGGAGTTTGCCGCGGAAGAGATCGTCAGCGGAAATTTCCGCAACATCGCGGGCACGATCACGGCGGTAAATACGGCCGACAATTCGTTGACGGTGATGGACCTGCTCACCAAGAAGGCGGTCGTCGTGCAAGTCTCGGCGGATTCGCAACTGCGCAAGCTGCCGCAGATGATGGCACAGCGCATCGCGATGAGGCTGAAGGCACAGACGCCCGAAGGGCAGCAGGCTGCGGGTGGTGCACCAGCTAATGCTGCTGCGGGCGGAGCACCGGCGAATGCTGCGGCGGCCAATCCGGGGGGCGGCGCACCTCAGGGAGCGCCCGGCGGAGCAGGTGGCTATGGTGGTGCGGCGCGCGGCGGCGGTGGCGACCTGCAACAGATGTTGAGCCGACTGCCGGCGATGAAAGTCGATGATTTCCAGAAGGGCGACGCCGTAATTCTGGTATCGACGGAAGGCACGGATTCAGCCGTTACAGCGATCACGCTCGTCGGAGGCGTGGAGCCGATTCTCACGGCCGCTCCGAAGGGCGGTCAGGCGATGGTGCTTTCACCATGGAGTTTGGGCGGAGCTCCAGGCGAGGCAGCACAGTAGTGGTTGGTAGTTAGTTGAGGCATTCGTCAGGAAGGTTCATGAAGGTATTGTTGCGTCACAGATTTATCCAACGGGCATTCTTGCTATCGCTCGGATTATGGCTAAGCAGCGCATTGGCTTGGGCCCAGGCGCCCTTGGGATCGGTGCATGGAACGGTCACGGACCCGTCCGGTGCGGCGGTCACCAAAGCGGATGTCCAGATCGTGGGTCCTGATGGAAAGACGATCGCAACCACAACCAGCCAAACCGGCGCCTATGACGTCAAAGGACTCGCCGCAGGCAAGTATGGGATCAAGGTAACTGCGAAGGGATTCTCTCTCTACGAAGTGGACGGGATCGACGTTGCTCCAGGCCAGTCGCAAAAGATGGACGTCACGCTGTCGATCGAGGTGCAGCAGCAGAACGTCAATGTCTCGGAAAACGCGGTGGGGCTGGACACATCGGCAGAGAGCAACGCCACGCAGATGGTGCTGACCGGCAAGGACCTGGATGCGCTGTCGGACGATCCGGACGAACTGGCGGACGATTTACAGGCGTTGGCTGGGCCGTCGGCGGGGCCAAACGGTGGACAGATCTACATCGACGGATTCACTGGTGGACAGCTTCCGCCGAAGTCGTCGATTCGCGAAATCCGCATCAATCAGAACCCGTTCTCGGCGGAATACGACAAGCTGGGTTACGGGCGAATCGAAATTTTCACCAAGCCAGGGACGGACCAGTACCACGGGCAGATTTCGGTGCTGGGAAATTCGTCGTACTTCAATTCAACCAGTCCCTTCGCTACGGAAAATCCGGCGTATGACACGACGCAGTACTCGGCCAACTTCGGCGGCCCGATTGGGAAGAAGACGTCGTTCTTTATAAACTTTGAGCGGCGCAATATAGGCGACAACGCGGTCGTAAATGCCTTTGTGCTGGATCCGACAACGTTCGTGCCGACACCGTACAACACGTCGGTACCGATTCCGCAGACCCGCACGGTCGTGAGTCCGCGCGTGGACTTTCAACTCACGCCGACCAACACGCTCAGCGTGAGGTATCAATATTGGGACAACACTCAAACCGCCCAGGGTGTTGGACAGTTCTCGCTGCCTTCGCAGGCCTACAACGTTGCCCACCGGGAACAGACGTTGCAGATCAGCGACACCCAGTTGTTTGGAACGAAGGTGGTGAACGAGACCCGGTTTGAGTATCTGAATGAACCGAACGACCTGACTCCGGATACCACCGACGCCACACTCAATGTGCAGGGCGCCTTCGTGGGAGGTGGAAACAGCATCCAGTACAACCACGATGACCAGAATTATTTCGAGGTACAAAATTACACCTCGTGGCTGCTGGGTAAACATATGTTGAAGTTCGGCGGGAGATTGCGAGCGTTGCACGATTCCAGCTATGCAGACTCGAACTTCAACGGTACGTTTACGTTCGATTCGCTCGATGCGTACCAGATTACAGAGCAAGGAATCGCCAACGGGTTGACGCCGGCACAGATTCGCGCGGCGGGCGGAGGCGCGGGACAGTTTTCCATAACCTACGGGATGCCGCTGTCGGTGGTTACCTATTACGACGTGGGACTGTATGTCTCCGACGATTGGCGATGGAAACCGAATTTCACCATCAGTTACGGATTGCGCTTTGAGACCCAAGACGACATCCACGACAATGGCGATGTTGCGCCACGCGTGTCGTTCGCCTGGGGACTGGGAAAAGGCACTACGCCCAAAACGGTGTTGCGTGGCGGCTGGGGCATGTTCTACGACCGCTTCGACGAGCAGTATGTTTTGCAAGCCGACCGGCTAAACGGGACAACCCAGCAGCAGTTCGTGGTGAACCAGCCGGATTTTTATCCGTATGTTCCGCCGGAAGGCAGCCCGCTGCTAAATACAGGCAAGTCGTTTCCTACGACATATCAACTCGCACCCAACCTACGGGCGGCGTACACCATGCAGACTGCGGTGAGTGTGGAGCGGCAGATCACGAAGAACGCGAACATCGCGATTTCGTATCTGAATTCGAAAGGTGTGCATGAGTTCCTGACGCGCAATATCAATGCTCCTCTCCCCGGGACATACGATCCGAACGATCCGACGAGCGGTGTCAGGCCATTGGGGAATGCGGCGGGGAACATTTACCAATATGAATCGGACGGCGAGTTTGAACAGAACCAGCTCATCGTGAACGCCAACGTGCGAGTCGGGTCGAAGGTATCGTTGTTCGGCTGGTACACGCTAAATAAAGTGGACGCGAACACGAATGGCGCCAACAGTTTTCCGAACAACCAATACGACCTCGCGGAAAACTACGGGCCGACTGCCTATGACGTGCACAATCGGGCGTTCATCGGAGGAACCGTTGCGCTGCCGCGCGGCTTCCGGCTGAATCCATTCCTGGTGGTGAGTTCAGGGATTCCGTTCAATATCACGTTAGGGCAGGATTACAACGGCGATTCGATCTTCAATGATCGGCCCACGTTCGCCACTCCCAACCTGGCAGGACAGGACATCGTGGTAACGAAGTGGGGCACGTTTAACTTGACACCATTGCCCGGACAGACCGTGATACCACCTTATTACGGACTGGGACCGGGAAGGTTCTCGTTGAATCTGCGCCTCAGCAAGACGATTGGGTTCGGTCCGGAGACCAAGGGCGCCGGAATGATGGACGGTGGACCGGGCGGAGGACGTGGTCCTCGCGGCCACTTTGGCGGCGCAAGCAGCGGACCTATGGGACTGGGCAGCGCGACAAATCGGCGCTACAACCTGACCTTCAGCATCAACGCAAGAAACGTGTTCAACAACATAAACTTCGCTCCTCTGGTGGGCAACCTAAGTTCGCCGCTGTTCGGACAACCGAACGCCATCGCAGGCGGCCCATATGGGTCATCGTCGGCGCCGCGCAAGATCGAGTTGGGGGCTTTGTTTACGTTTTAGCTGTTAGCGGCCAGCTATTAGCTGTCAGCTGGCAGAAGATTGCGTCTTCACTTCTTTTCTCCCCACGAGCTACGCGCGCTTGCACCGCAGTCGTGAGGGTTGCTCAAACCCGCATCCGCTGGTAATCTCTGCGTGCCAAGAAACATAGTGACGAGCCTGTCGGGGGCCCGATAACACCACGTCATTCTGCTCCGTAAGAGCGGCCGAATCAGCGCAAACACAAACAGGCGCAGCGGCCGGGCAGTTAATGCAAGCCAGCCGTTCCGGAGCATGCTGGAACCTTGGACGCTTTGCTGCGGGTGTGCCCTTAGAGGCCGGAGACGCTCGATGATGCGGGGGTTGGGGAACAGACGGTTTCTGATCGCAGCCGTGTGGTGCGGACTGCTGGCCGCAGCGCTGTCGGGCGAGGAGCCGTCAGACGTACTCACGGTCGATCAAGCGGTCAGCACCGCCCTGGCGAACAACCGGGCACTGAAGATCGTGTCGCTGAACCTCGACGTGCACCTGCAGAAGCTGGCGGCCGACAAAACCAAGCGACTACCGTCGTTCAGCACCTACGTGTTCGGCTCGCAATTGCTTACGCCAATTTCGTATAGCGTGCCGGCTGGGCAATGGGGCACATACCCCGCAACCGGTCCGATTCCGGCAACCACATCCAACATCACGACTCCGGCGCATCCCACAGCGCTGGTGATGGCCAGTGCGTCGCAGCCACTGCTTTCGCTGTACCGGATCAACTTATTCGTGCACGGTCAGGAACTCTCAGTCGAACAGGCCAAAGAACAACTGCGAGAAGAACGGCAAACCGTCGCCGATAACGTCCGGCAGAACTATTACAAGGTGATGCAGATCGAGAATGAGATTGACTCGATCCAGGCGAGCATCAAGCAATACAAGGAGCTTGACCGCATCTCCCAGCAATACCTCACCGAGCAGGTGGCGCTGAAGTCGGAAACGCTGGATGTGAAGGCCAAGCTGGCGCGCGAAGAACTCAACCTATTGAAAGCCGAAGACAAGCTGGAAACTGCAAGAGAAACGCTGAACGACCTGCTGGGACGCGATATCAAGACGGAGTTTCATACCGCGGCGGTGGCTCCGGTGACCCCAGCGGAAGAGAGCCTCGAGTTGGCTGAGACGAAGGCGCTGGACCAGAACCCGAAGGTGGCGGAGGCGTCTATCGAAGTGAAGCAAGCGACGAACGCGCGTCAACTTGCAAAGTCGCAGTACCTCCCCGACCTGAATCTTTCCATCCAGTACTCGTCGCCATTTGGCTACGAATTTGTTCCGCTGAACGTTGCCAATGCCGGATTCGAATTTCGCTGGGAGCCCTTCGATTGGGGGCGGCGCAAGCACGAAGTGGATGAGAAGACCATCAACATCGAGCAGAGCAAGCTGAAACTCACCAGCACCAAGTCGCAGATCCTGATTGATGTGGGCAACAAGTTCCGCACGCTACAGGAGGCGCGGACCGCAGTGGTGGTGGCGCAAGCCAAGCAGGAGGCGTCGCGCGAGAAATTGCGTGAAGTGACACTGCAGTATGAACAGAAGACGGCGCTGCTGCGTGATGTGTTGCAACAGCAGGCTTCGATGGAGAGCGCGGATGCGGATTACAACAATGCCGTGGATGAGTTCTGGAGTGCGAAGGCGAGTTTCCAGAAAGCGATAGGTGAGGAATGAGTCAGCGCAAGACGCAGAGCTGGAATTCCTGGGCGGCTTCTCTGCTGGCAGTTTCACTCGCGAGCGTAGCGATGATAATCGGCTGCCGAAGCAATCCAACCGCGCCACAGCCATTGACTCCCGTGCGCACCGCCGAGGTGCAGTCGATTGAAGCGGGGACGTCGAACACGTACTCCGCGAACATCCAGCCCTACCAGCAGGTCGACCTGGCGTTCAAGTCGAATGGATACCTGACCAGTATTCGCCAGGTGAAAGACGCGACTGGGCACGCGCGCAACATCGATCAGGGTGATTGGGTGGCCAAGGGCACGGTACTGGCGACCGTGGATGAGGGCGATTACAAAGAGAAGCTGCAACAGGCAAAGGCCCAGTTGGATCGGGCACAGGCCAATTACGATCGGGCGAAGCTGTCGTTTGATCGCATGTCAGTGCTCTACCAAAATGGCGCAGCGACCAAGCCCGATTACGACAACGCGAATGCCCAGATGCTGGATGGACTGGCTGCCATCCAGAGCGCCAAGGCCAGCATCGCGGAGCAGCAGATTGCATTGGCATATTGCGAGCTACGCGCGCCGTTCGACGGCTGGCTGGTGAAGCGGAACGTCGATGTCGGACAACTAGTAGGGCCGGCGACCAACGGCTTCACTATCTCGGACGTGCGATCGGTGAAGGCGGTGTTCGGCGTGCCCGACACGTCGATGGAGCACATCCGGCTGGGCAGTCCAGAGACGATAACGACCGACGCGCTGCCGGGAAATTTCAATGGCCACGTGACGTCGATCTCTCCATCGGCCGATCCGAAGAGCCGCGTGTATTCCGTGGAGGTGACCCTTCCCAACGGCGACAACCGCCTGAAGGCGGGAATGATTGCCTCGATCTCGATTGGCGGGGGAAAGGTGAATACTCGAGTTGACGTTGTGCCGCTGACTGCAGTCGTGCGCAGTCCAGGGAATCCGAATGGCTTTGCGGTGTTCGTGACGGAGGGAGCAGGAGACACGGTGAAAGTTCACACCCAGGACGTGACGTTGGGCGACACGTACGGGAACAATATCGCGGTATTGAGCGGGCTGAACGACAAGGACCGAGTCGTCACGTCGGGAACGAACATGATCAGGAACGGCGATCAGGTGAGGGTGATTCCTTAACGAGCGGATAGTGGTTAGTGGATAAACATGACGACGATGCACAAGTCGGACGCGGAATACATCGCGACCACCCACAACATGGCGCGGTTCTTCACCGAGCATCGCCAGGTGGGACTTGTGTTGTTGTTGGCCGCCTTCGTATGGGGGTTTTTCGGTTACCAGAACATGCCGAAGCGGAAAGACCCGAACATTCCTGTACGGGTTGCTTCCGCTCAGTGTCCGTGGCCGGGCGCAACTGCCGAGCAAGTCGAGCAGCTGATCACACGTCCCATTGAGCAAGTCGTGGCGCTCAATTCAAACCTGAAGCCGAACAGCCCGTCGGACTTCGGAATCCGTTCGCTCAGCTTTCCCGGAATGTCGGTGGTTTATGTCCAACTCGACGACAGCGTAAAGGACAAGCAAAAAGAATTCTCTGACATGAACCTGAAGCTGAACCAGCTCCAGTTGCCGAGGGGAGCAGGACCGATTCAGTTCAACAGCAGCTTCGGTGACACTGCGGCGCTGATGTTGACCGTGGCGAGTCCAAAGGTCACCGCAACGGAGGTGGCGCTGCGGGGGATTGCGATCCGGAAGGCGATTGAGAAGACGCGCGCCGAGTTGGGCAAGAACGCCCCGCAGCCCAGAGTGAGTGTCATCTATGCGTTCCCGCTGTCGATCGCGCCGGGACCGGTGCGGACGGATTTTGAGAATATTGCCGCCATTGCCAGCCGTAATAAGACGCTAAACGACCTGCATTTTTTTCAGGGGCCGGGATACGTCGGTCTGGACGCCAGCACCACGTTTGACGATGTCACGATTCGCCAGCGCGGAGAACAACTGATCCGCACGACCTTACATCGCTCGGAGATCCATCCTGATGCGTGGGAGCCGGCCATCATTCGCGATCCGAATGAAACGGAAGCCAAGCTTCTGGAGGTGGCAGGGGCAAAGTACTCGTATCGCGATCTCGACGACTATACCGAGCTGCTGCAGCGCACGCTGCAAGGTGTACCGGAGACGTCGAAGGTGTCGCGCTCGGGCGTGCTGCAGGAACAAATCTATTTGGACTACTCGCAACAGCGTCTGGCGCAGTACGGATACGATCCGTCGAAACTGAAGGACGTGCTGGGGGCACAGAACATCACACTTCCGGCGGGATCGCTCGAAGTCGGGCCGAAGGACCTGATGATCAATCCCTCAGGACTGTTTCCTGACGCGCAGGCAATCGGCAACGTGGTGATCGGAGTTTCAGCATCGAACAGCCCGGTGTATCTGCGGGACTTGGTGGACATCTCGCGTGGATATCAGAGCCCGCCAACGTATCTGAACTTCCTGACGTGGCGCGACCCACAGGGGAAATGGACGCGAAGCCGCGCGGTGACGCTGGCCATTTACATGCGCGACGGCCAGCAGATCGATCAGTTCGGCAAGCACGTCGCCGAGAAACTGAATGCGGTGCGACCGTACCTGCCAGACGATCTGGTGATGGTGCATACGTCTGATCAGCCAGTGCAAGTGAAGGAGCAGATCGACCTCTTCATGGACGCACTATATGAGGCGATCGGGCTGGTGGTGATCGTTTCGCTAATCGGCTTCTGGGAGTGGCGTTCGGCGCTGCTCATGGCGCTGTCGATTCCCGTCACACTGTCGCTCACGTTCGGCATGATTTACCTGCTGGGCATCGATATTCAGCAGGTGTCCGTGGCGTCGCTCATTATCGCGCTCGGACTGCTGGTGGACGATCCAGTAGTGGCGGGCGATTCCATCAAGCGGATGCTGGCCGAGGGACAGCCTCGCATCGTGGCGCCGTGGCTGGGACCGACCAAGATCGCGACGGCGATACTCTACGCGACGATTACGAATATCGTGGCGTATTTGCCGTTCATGCTGGTGACAGGAAACACGGGCGAATTTCTGTTCAGCCTTCCGATTGTGATGACGTGTGCGCTGATCGCGTCACGGCTGGCGTCAATGACGTTCATTCCGCTGCTGGCTTATTACATATTGCGGCCCGACGAGAAGCCGGAAGCTCCCATTGAGGAGCGGCGGACGAAGGGATTTACCGGAAGATACGCAAGCGTGGCGAAGTTTGCCATCGAGCATCGCTGGAAAGTCGCAATCGGCTCGTTGTCGTTCCTCTTGCTGGCGGGAGTGCTATTCAAGCAGCTGAAGTCGTCGTTCTTCCCCGATGATGTGCAGTACTGGTCGTACGCCGATGTGTGGCTGCCGAATGACGCGAACTTCGAGGCTACCAACCAGGCATCGCAGCAGGTAGAGCAGGTCATTCGACAGCAGGCCGAGCTGTGGGACAAGCAGCACCCGGGCAAGGGCAATAAACCAACCGACATTCTGCGCTACGTCACGACGTGGGTAGGTGGAGGGAGTCCGCGATTCTGGTTCTCGCTGTCGCCGCAGGCGCAGCAACTGAATTACGCGGAAGTGCTGATTGAACTGACGGAGAAGGAAGCCACTCCGGAATTTGTCGATCAAGTGCAGCCAGTGCTTTCGGCCACGGTGCCCGGCGCGCGCATTGATCTTCGCCAACTGCAAACTAATCCGGTGAACTATCCAATAGAGATCCGTGTGACTAGCCGCGCAGACGTGGGCACGGCGGGCAGCGCACAAGACATCCAGATGATGCGGCACATTGCGTCACAGGTGGCTGATATTCTGCGCTCGGCGCCAATGGCCGCACGCGTGCGCAACGAGTGGGACACGGAAAGCGCGAACGTCAGCCTCAATGTCGATCCTGACCGCGCGAACCTCGCCGGCATCACGAATATGGATGTCGCCAACTCGGCAACCAGTGCGATGAGCGGGGTGACCGTCACCGCGCTGCAGGATGGCGATCGCAACATTCCCGTGGTGGCGCGGCTGAAGATGGATGAGCGCGCCAATCTTTCGGACATCCAGAACCTCTACGTGTTCGGTTCCCAAAGCTCAACCAAGATTCCGCTGGTGCAGATCTCGAGCATTGAGAACAGCATGTCCACCGACCGTATCATCCGGCTCGATCATTTCCGGACGATGTCGTTGTATGCCTTTCCTGCTCCGGGACACCTGGCTTCGGAGATCATGACGATTGCGGTACCCAAGCTCAACGAGTTGGAAAAGACGCTGCCGCCGGGTTATGGGTTGAGCATCGGCGGCGAGTACGACAAGCAGAAAGTGGGATTCCGAAACCTGGGTGTCGTACTGGCGGTGTCGATAACGGCGATCTATCTCGCACTGCTGTTCCAATTCAACAACGCGATCAAACCGTTCCTGGTGTTTGCGGCGGCACCCTACGGCGTGGCCGGCGCGCTGATTGCGCTGTGGATCATGAATACTTCGTTCGGCTTCATGGCGTTTCTGGGGATCGCGAGCCTGATCGGAGTCATTGTCAGCCACGTCATTGTGCTGTTCGACTTCATCGAGGAGATGCACGCCAAGGGCGAGCCGTTTGAGCAGGCGGTGATCGATGCAGGCATCATCCGGCTACGGCCGGTGCTGATCACGGTTGGCGCGACCGTGCTGGCGTTATTTCCGCTGGCGATGCACGGCGGGCCGCTGTGGCAACCGTTGTGTTACGCGCAAATTGGTGGGCTGACCGTGGCAACGTTCATTACGCTGCTCATGGTTCCGGTTTTGTATTCCATCATGGTGCTCGATTTGAAGTGGCTGACGTGGGATGAGAAACATAAAGCATCACCTGAGGAAGTTGCGGTAAACGACAGTGGCAGTGGTGCTAGTCGACCGCTAACCTCTGAGGCCTAATTGCGAATTTAACAGAGGGAGAAATGATGACCCCAGAAACCAGAGTAGTACACGAGAGATCGAACATCGTTGTCGCGCGTTGGATGGCGCTGGGTCTGGTAGCACTTTTCCTGAGCGTCAACGTATTAGCCCAAGCCGGAGGCGCTGAACTCCAGCAGAAGCTGGCGGCGCTGAAGCAATCGGCAGCAACAAACCAGCAAAAGCTGCATAAGTATCAATGGACCGAAGTTCAGCAGGTCACCTACAAGGGCGATACCAAGCCTCAGCAGCAGTTCATGTGCCAGTATGGTCCCGACGGAAAGGTGCAGAAATTCCCCATGGGCCCGCAACAGCAACCCTCGGGTGGCAAGTTGAAACAGCGCATGGTTGAGAAGAAGAAAGATGAAATGGCGCAGTACATGGATCAGGTGAAATCGCTGCTGGCTATGTACGTCCCGCCGAATCCCCAGAAGATGCAGCAGGCCAAGCAGGCGGGTAATGTCTCGCTGAGCCGTGATGCGGGGGCCGGGCTGGTCAACTTGACGTTCAAGAACTACGAACAGCCTGGCGACCAGATGGTGGTAGCCTTCGATCCCACGGCGAAAAAGATTGCCAATCTCAATATCAATACTTATATGGGAGAGGCCAAGGACGCGGTCACGCTGATCGTGGATTTCTCAAGCCTGCCCGACGGAACCAATTACGCGGAAAAAACTGTGCTGAACGTGGCGGCGAAACAGATCGTGGTGACAACACTGAATATGAACTACCATCTGTTTGGCGCTGCGCAGTAGGACTACCCAAGCATCCGGGTGACGGATCACAATAAGCGCATGAAGTGATCCGCAACCTGGACGGCGCTTACGGGTTCAGCTACGGTAATGAGTCGTGCCTTCGAGCCATAGTGTAATGTCGCGCATCCTCGACCAAATCGACTCTCCCGCAGACGTGAAACGGCTGTCCATTTCTCAGCTAGAACAGCTGGCGGAGGAGATCCGAGAGGAGCTGATCACCGTGCTCGCACGTACGGGCGGGCACCTCGGACCGAACCTGGGCGTCGTGGAACTCACCCTCGCGATGCACTACGTCTTCAACACACCGGAAGATCACTTCGTATTCGACGTAAGCCACCAGGCTTATGTTCACAAGCTGCTTACCGGCAGGCGGAAGCACTTCCACACCATTCGGACGGCGGGCGGCCTGAACGGCTTCATGCTGCGGACCGAGAGTCCTCACGATTGTTATGGCGCAGGACACGCGGGGACAGCGCTCTCCGCGGCGCTGGGGATGGCCGTAGCGCGCGACAAGTTGGGCGGCACCGAGCATGTGGTGGCGTTGGCAGGCGATGCCGCGTTTACGTGCGGGATCACCTATGAAGCACTCAACAACATCACGCAGCAGACGAAACGCATGATTGTGGTGCTCAACGACAATGAATGGTCCATCGATCGGAACGTCGGAGCTATCGCCAGCTACCTGAATACGATTGTCACCAACCCGCGGTTCGATTATCTGCACGAGCGGGCAGGTCGATTTGTCGCTAGAATCGGCGGAAAGCGCGCCTTGAAAATGGCCCGAAAGGCGGAAGAAGCCGCCAAGAGCATGTTGTGGCCGAGCGTGATCTTCGAAGAGTTGGGCCTGAAGTATTACGGACCCATCGACGGTCATGACGTCGCCACGCTGATCAAGACATTCGAATTTCTGAAGCGACAGGACCGTCCGGTACTGCTGCATGTGCTGACACAAAAAGGTAAGGGCTTCGAACCGGCGGTACAGAAACAGAAGAAGTTTCACGGTCTTGGTCCCTACGATCCAGAGACTGGCGAGACCAAGGCGGTCGGCCAGCGGACGTACTCCGAGGTTTTTGCCGACACGCTGGTCAAGCTTGCCACGATGAACGACAAGGTGGTTGCCATCACTGCTGCCATGCCCAACGGCACGGCGCTCGACCGTTTTCGCGCCCATCATCCGGACAAATATTTCGATGTCGGCATCGCCGAGGAGCACGCGGTGCTGTTCGGCGCCGGCCTCGCGGCTCGAGGATTGAAGCCATTCTGCGCCATCTACTCCACGTTTCTGCAGCGGGCCTTCGATCAGGTGGTACACGACGTGTGCCTGCAAAAACTACCGGTGGTTTTCTGCCTGGACCGGGGCGGACTGTCGGGCGACGACGGGCCGACGCATCATGGACTGTTCGACATCTCGTATTTGCGCGGCATCCCCAACATCGTGCACATGGATCCTAAGGATGAAGACGAGTTGGCCGATATGCTGTTCACCGCGATGCAATATGAAGGCCCGAGCGCAGTGCGCTATCCCAGGGGAGTCGGCCCGGGCAAGGCAGTGAAAGACGTGCCGCGGGCGATTCCAATCGGCAAGGCGGAGTTGCTGCAACATGGCGAGAACGATCGCGTAGCGATTTTCGCGCTGGGCTGTATGGTTTCGATGGCGTGCGAAATTGCCGGCAAATTAGAAGGCGAGGGCGTGTCTGCTGCGGTGATCAACGCGCGTTTTGCCAAGCCGATCGACACCGAAATGGTTGCGTTCTACGCGCGTCATGTGGATGTCGTACTGACCCTGGAAGACCACGTGTTGGCCGGAGGATTCGGCAGCGCTGTACTCGAAACAGTCAGTAGCGCGGGAATCGATACTCCAGTGGTGAGGATTGGTTGGCCCGATCAGTTCATCGAGCACGGCAAGCCAGACGATTTGCGCGCGAAGTACGGCATCAGTGTGGCCGCCGCGCTGGAAAAGCTTCGACCGTATCTTCAAAGGCCCATCACGCCGACGGTGCTCGTTAGCGATAACTAGAGCTTCCTGGTAGCAATGGCAGTTCCCTGCAGGTGTGGATACAATCGCACGGGAGCCGACATGCCAACCAAGACCATCATTGAACCCTTTCGCATTAAAAGTGTCGAGCCGATTCGCTGGACCACTCGTGAGCAACGCGAAGAACTGCTGCGGGCCGCGCACCACAACCTCTTCCTGTTACCGGCTGACGATGTGCTGATCGATTTGCTGACCGACTCTGGCACAGGCGCGATGTCAACGCACCAATGGGCCGCGTTGATGGAAGGTGACGAGAGTTATGCCGGCAGCAAGAGTTTCGAACGCTTTCGCCGCTCAGTGCAGGACATCTTCGGCTATAAACATGTCATTCCTACACACCAGGGCCGCGCCGCCGAGCGAATCCTCTTCAATGTGATGTGCAAGAAGAGCGACGTAGTGCCCAACAATACTCACTTTGACACCACGCGAGCCAACGTGGAGTACGTGGGCGCAGAGGCCGTCGACATTCCGATTCCCGAAGCACGACAACCCTCGACCAAGTTACCGTTCAAGGGCAACATGGACGTCGATGCGCTGGAGGGCCTGATCGCGCGCGTCGGCAAGCAGAGAGTCCCGTTGGTAATGCTAACGGTGACCAATAACTCCGGCGGCGGACAGCCGGTTTCCATGGAAAACGCACGCGCCGTGAGCGCGGTGTGCAAGAAACACAGGATTCCGCTCTACTTCGATGCATGCCGGTTCGCGGAGAACGCATATTTCATCAAGCTTCGCGAAAAAGGTTTCGAGCATAGGACCCCAAAGCAAATCGCACAGGAGATGTTTGCGCTGGGGGATGGATGCACCATGTCAGCCAAGAAAGACGGCATGGCCAACATCGGCGGCTTCCTTTGCACGAACGACGAGGTGCTGGCGCGGCAGGAGAAAGACCTGCTGATTCTCACCGAAGGCTATCCGACGTACGGTGGCCTGGCGGGACGCGATCTGGAAGCAATTGCCGTAGGTGTGCAAGAGTCTCTGGAAGAAGACTATTTGCGCTATCGGATCGCCTCGACGGCTTATCTCGGAAATCACCTGTCCGAATGTGGAGTCCCCATTGTTCAGCCACCAGGAGGACATGCGATTTATCTCGATGCGAGGGCGTTCCTGTCGCATGTTCCACAAGACCAATTCCCCGGGGTCGCGCTGGCGGCGGAGCTCTACCTGGAAGGTGGGATACGGTCAGTGGAAATCGGCACTTTGATGTTTGCCGATGCGGCCAAGATGGATCTGGTGCGCTTGGCCATCCCGCGACGCGTGTACACTCAGAGCCATATCGACTACGTGGTGGAGATCATTTTGCGGGTGTGGGAGCGGCGCCAGCAGATCAGGGGAATGCGGATAACCTATGAGGCGCCGTTCCTGCGTCACTTCACCGCCCATCTGGAACCGATGGCGTGATTCTTGTCGATCAACGTGGAACACTCGTCAGCTAACTCTACGATTGTGAAACAAACGTTTCACATTGTCTTGTTCTAACGCAGGCTGGCAGTTGATGGGTCGCTCCCAACGATACCAAAGATCCTCGACATCGCGACACCAGATAAGTTGGCCTTTGCTGACAACGGCTTGCGCGCCCACAAATCAATAATCCAAACATACTAGTTCTTGCTTGTGACCGCATGTCACAGTCAGAATGTTCATGGGTCACCGACTAAGGTTCGCTCCGGCAGATAGGGTACAGGCACGAACTGAAACGGTTGCTGTCAACGTGAATCAACGCTGGAACGGGCAATACTCATGTTTTGACCTGGTCGCCAGGACTGACGGGCGGCGGAGCACTGTCGTGCGCGTGAGCGATATTGCCATCGGCGGCGACCAGTTTGTCGTCATGGCCGGACCCTGTGCGGTGGAATCGGAGCGCCAGGTGCTCGACACTGCAATGTCGGTGGCGCAGGCCGGGGCACGCATTCTGCGCGGTGGCGCTTACAAGCCGCGCTCATCTCCATATTCGTTTCAAGGAATGGGCGTCGAAGGGCTCAAGATTCTGAGTAAGGCACGAGAGTACACAGGACTAGCGATTATCACCGAGGTCGTGTCCGAAACCGACGTCGAGGTTGTTGCCGAATATGCCGACATTATGCAAGTGGGCGCACGCAGCATGGAGAACTTCTCGCTGCTGGAGCGACTCGGCACTTGTGGACGTCCGGTGCTGCTGAAACGCGGGATGACAGCAACTCTCGAAGACCTGCTGCGGTCGGCCCAGTTTATTGTCGCTTGCGGGAATCCGGAGGTGATTCTGTGCGAGCGCGGCATTCGGACCTTTGAGACAGCAACACGAAACACGTTCGATGTCGCTGCGGTTCCGGTACTCAAGACGGTCAGCCACCTTCCGGTCATCGTCGATCCCAGTCATGCAGCGGGAGTGAGGGTGTTAGTGCCGATCCTGGCTCGCGCGGCGGTAGTCGTCGGCGCCGACGGTTTGCTGGTAGAAGTGCATCCGCATCCCGACGAGGCAGCCAGCGACGGCGAGCAGTCGCTGACGTTCGAACAGTTCGATGCCATGATGGCAGACCTTTCTCCGCTTCTGCACCTTCGTCTGGAAGCTTCACACGCCTGCGCGGCAGCCGGAGGGCTCACGTAGTGCGGCGATTAGCAATTGCCATCGGTTGTCTGGTTCTGGTCGCAGGCACCGTGTGGGTGCGAGTTTCTGCCCAGTCTTCTGCCAACAAGTTGACCACTCCGCTGGTGTACACCTCGGCGGCGACTTACGCGCGTGGGGCATGGATTAGCGGCGGAGAGCGCTTCCCTGCCGGTGCACAGATCATGGTTCACGACGGGAAAGCGGCGCGGCACTTGGTGACGGGCTTTGCTGCATCCGCGGATCCAATCGTCTCGTTCGATGGCACCAAGATTCTGTTCGCAGGGAAACGCGAACCCAAAGATTCGTGGCAGGTCTGGGAAGTTGCGACCGGCGGTGGAGAAGCCAAACGCATCACGACATGTGACAGCGACTGCATTCGACCCTTTTATCTTCCCGGAAACCAACTGGTGTATGCGCGCAGGGTGAACGGCCAATTCGTTCTGGAGACGGCGCCGTTGGTCGGCGGGGCCGCGCTGCAACTGACGCATGCTCCAGGAAGCGCGCTGCCTACTGATGTCCTGCGCGATGGGCGAATTTTGTTCGAGGCGGGATATCCCCTCGGTAAAGGACAATCGCCCGAGATTTACACGGTGTATTCAGATGGCAGCGGAGTTGAAGCTTACCGCTGCGATCACGGCACACCGCGACAAGCCGGCAAGCAGGCGGAATCAGGTGACATTATTTTTGCAAGTGAGCACGCGTTGGGACGGTTCACTTCCCCGCTTGCTCATGCGGTGGACCTGAACGCACCGGCGGGAGAATTCGCAGGTGACGTTTTATCAACGTCCGGTGGTGACTATGTCATCTCCTGGCGTTCCGACGCGAAGGCTCATTACTCGCTGCAGTTGTGGAATTCGAAGGTAGGAGCGTTCGAGTCGGTGGCTGCGGCGAGCGATGCCGACCTGGTACAGCCCACGCTCATTACGTCGCGGCGAGCCCCGAATCAGCATCCCTCGGGCTTGCACGAATGGAGCTACGCCAACCTGCTCTGTCTGAACGCATACACATCGAAATACCCGTTCGCGCCCGGCACGATTGCGGCGATGAAGCTTTACACAACCAACGATGCGGGCAAACCGAAGTTGCTGGGAAGTTCGAGTGTCGAGCCGGATGGCTCGTTTTTCGTGGAGGTTCCCGCAGATAGGCCGCTACAGATCGAGTTGCTCGACCGCCAGGGAAAGACACTGAAGCGCGAACAAGGATGGTGGTGGATACGGAAGGGCGAACAGCGCATCTGCGTTGGATGTCACACCGGACCGGAGCGGTCGCCCGAAAATGCCGTACCGGCGGTGCTGCTGAAATCCACGACGCCGTTAGATCTAACGGGAACGATTGCAACTTCGCACAAAGGGGGCCGTTAGTGTTAGGCCGTGCACTCAGCATTATGTTTCTGTCGTCGGCGTTGTTGGCACAGGTGCCGTCGAGCTCGACGATTCGGTTTGAAGACGCCACAGCGGCGTCTGGAATTAACTTCACCCACAGTTTCGGTTCGCAGAAGCTGGGTTCTCTGTTGGAGGGCACAGGCGGCGGATGTGTGTGGTTCGACTACAACAACGATGGACGTCCCGACCTTTATGTCACTAGCGGAAAGCCGCTGGAAGACGGAATGCATCCGTATCCGCTGAAACAGCAGCCCACAAGTCCCCCTCACAACCATCTCTATCGCAACGATGGCAACGGCAAGTTTACTGACGTGACCGACCAGGCCGGGGTGGCAGCCAATATCTATGGAATGGCCGCCATTGCCGCGGACTACGACAACGACGGGCACGTCGATCTGTTCGTTACGGGTTATGGGAAGGCAATCCTCTACCACAACAAGGGTGACGGCACGTTCGAAGATGTTACGGAAAAAGCCGGTATCAAGGTGGACGGATGGTCCATCAGTTCGGTGTGGCTGGATTACGACCGCGACGGTTGCGTTGATCTGTTCGTCGGCCGGTATGTGAAGTTCGATCCGAAATATCGTGCGTATTACGCCGCTGACAACTATCCCGGGCCGCTCGACTACGAAGGTACGACCAATCGCCTGTACCACAACAACTGCAACGGAACATTCACCGACGTGACGGAAAAGTCGGGGATTGGTTCGGTGATTGGGCGCACCATGGGAGTGACCGCGGCCGACTTCGACGGCGACGGATATCCCGACATCTACGTGGCCAACGATCGAACGGAGAACTTCCTGTTCCACAACAAGAAGGATGGGACGTTCGACGAGATCGCCGTAGACGCAGGTGTGGCCTATGGGCAGAACGGCGAATCCACTTCAGCGATGGGTCCGGTGTTCGCCGACATCGACGGCGACGGGCGGCTTGATCTGTGGGTGACCGATGGAAAGTACAACCGTCTGATGCGGAACATGGGCAACAAGACCTTTGAAGACATCGGAGCTGCGTCGGGCATTTCGCCCATCACGGCTCAGTACGTGAGTTGGGGATCGGGGATCTACGACTTCGACAACGACGGGTCACTCGACATCCTGACGTTTCATGGCGGGCTGATTCACCTGATTCCCGAAGAGCACTCGGTCTATCGCGGTCTGGGGAATGCGAAGTTTGCTGACGTGTCGAAGCAGGCAGGGCCCGTATTCGACGTTAAAACGGTCGCGCGGGGCGCGTGCTTCGGAGATTACGACAACGACGGCAAGGTCGACGCGTTCCTGAACAACCTCGGCGCGCAAGGCACGCTCTTTCATAACGTATCGACGAATACTGGCCACTGGCTCACGATTCAGCTAAAGGGAACGAAGAGCAATCATGACGGCATTGGGGCTCGGTTGGAATTGACTGCAGGCGCACAAAAACAGATTGCCGAACGCACGGCGGGCTCGGGATACCTGTCACAAGACGACGGAAGGATGCATTTCGGATTAGGGCCAGCAACGAAGGTCGAGAAACTGACTGTGAAATGGCCTAGCGGACGCGAGCAAGTGCTGGAAAACCTCACAGTTGATCGCATCCTCATTGTGGAGGAGCCGAAGTGACGAAGCGCTTCCAGATGAGAACTCGCCGATCGGCACTGCTCGCGTGTACAAGCGCGGTCACTGTCGTTCTGGCTTTTCTCATCTTCGCGGGAGCGGCCAGAGCGAAGCCCGATTCCGACGAGGCTCGCTATCTCTCTCCGCGAGAGATGGTGCTGTCGCTCGATGGGCGTTGGCTCTACGTGATGTGCGAGGCCAGCGACGAAGTGCGTGTGGTCGATATCCGGAATGGCAGTGTGGTGAAGACCGTATCCGTGGGCCATGTGCCGCGAGGAATCGCGCTATCGCCCGATGGAAAGCGACTCTACGTTGCCAATTCGTGGGACGACACAGTGTCAGTCATTGACGCCGGTTCGTTCAAGGTGACGCAAACCCTCACGACGGGATTCGAGCCCAACAGCGTGGTGATCGATCGTGAAAACAAGACGCTCTATGTCGCAAACCGTCTCAGCAATGACGTCTCGGTAATCGACTTAAACAGTGGGCAGGAAACGAAGCGGCTGGCAGCGGGACGCGGAGCGAGTTACCTGCTGCTGTCGTCCGATGGAACGCGGCTGTATTGCACGCACGTCTATCCGAAGATTGGCGCCCATCGTACTCCGCCGGAATCGGAAATTACGGTCATCGACACCCAGCGTCAGATCGTGGTTGATCGCAAGCCCCTGCATAACGTCGCAGGAGTATTTCACCTGGCGACGTCGAGTGATGGGAAGCTGACCGTGGCGGCGCAACTGCGACCGAAGAATCTTGTACCGTTGGCGCACGTCGAGCATGGCTGGGCATTCGGAGATTCGCTCGCCATCTTTGGCGACGATGTGAATGGCGTAGTGCAGGTCCCTATCGACGAACTGGAGCGCTACTTTGCCATGCCATACGCAGTGGCGATTACCCCCGACAAGAAAAAGCTCTATGTGACCAGCTCGGGATCGGAAGTTATCACGGTCATCGACATCCCGAAGATGTTGAGCTATGTGCGCTCGGCGAACGCGCCCATTGCAAACGATCTGTCAGCATCAGCGAATTACGTGGTTACGCGAATTCCGGTAGGCCGTAATCCGAAGGGCCTGTTACTTTCCCGCGACGGAACCAGGCTCTTCGTGGCCAACCGGCTCGATGACAACATTAGCGTCATCGACACCAGCAGCGACGTTGTCGTGTCCTCGATTGATTTAGGTGGGAAGAAGGACATGACGTCCCTGCGGCGAGGCGAGCGTGTTTTCTATACCGCTCGCTTCGCCTTCCAGGGCCAGTTTAGTTGCGCTAATTGCCATATTGACTCGACGTTCGACGGCTTGCAGTGGGACCTCGAACCGGACGGATTCGGCAAAGACATTGTGGACAACCGCTCCATTGAGGACCTGTCTGGCACTGAGCCGTTCAAGTGGAATGGTGGCAACCCCAACATGGCGACCGAGTGCGGTCCGCGCACGGAGAAGTATTTCTATCGGTCGCAGAGCTATAACAGCGCAGAACTCGCCGACCTCGTGACATACGTGATGGCGCTGCCTTTGCGTCCCAACCGCTATCGACTGCCGGGCGGCGAACTGACTCCCGCGCAGGAGCGCGGTAAGGCGATTTTCGAGCGCACCAAGACCAAGAGTGGTCAGCCGATACCGCAGAGCAACCAGTGCGCGTACTGCCACAGTGGACCGAAATACACCAACACCAAGCTGAGCGACGTGGGCAGCGGCAAGCCGACCGACCGTTCGCCGTTGATCGATGTGCCTCATCTGACCAACGTGGCCTATTCCGCGCCTTACCTGCACGATGGCTCGGCCAAATCGATGGAAGAGATTTGGACGATTTTCAATCCGCACGATACCCACGGCGTCACCAACGACTTGCAGAAGGATGAGCTGAACGACCTCATCGAGTACCTCAGGACCTTATGAAATCGCGCCTATCAATCGCGTTGCTTGTGGCTTTGGTTGCGACACCACTATTCGCAGCAACTCCCGACATGCCCCGCTTCCGCTGGGAGAACTTCACCACAGCGAACGGACTGCCTGACAATCACGTATTCAGCGTGCTGGTCGACGGCAGCCGCATTTGGGCAGCCACGGAGAACGGACTCGCATTGTACGAAGACGGCAAGTGGAAAGTGTTCACGACGGCCGACGGACTGGCGCATCGCGCGGTGTTGTCACTCGCGCTCGACAAACGAACGGGCGACGTATGGGCCGGAACGATGGGCGGATTGAACCGCATCTCGGCTGGACGGATCGATACCTTCAATCAACTTAATTCCGGTTTGAGCAACGACGTGGTGTATGGCGTGGCTGTGCAGGGCGAGTACATCTGGGCCGCAACCGCTGCCGGCGCAAGCCGCTACAACACGCGCACCGGCCAATGGAGCCTGTACAACGAGCGCAACACGCCCATGTATGAGATCTGGACCTACGGCATATCGGTCGGGCCCGACAAAGTGTATCTCGCAGTGTGGGGCGGCGGCGTACTGGAGTACGACATCAAGACCGAGCGCTGGAAGGACTACAACGATCCGGACGGCGAGAATGAAATCGTGCTGTTCAAAGACCAGGGGCTTATTCACGAAATCACCACTTCGGTGAGCTACGTGGACAGCATTCTGTGGGTAGCGACGTATTTCGGTGACAGCCGCTACGACGGCCGCAACTGGCACAACTTCCTGACCAAAGACAGCGGACTTCCCAGCAACTTCACCAACCAGGTGAAGGCCATCGACGCCAACCGCGCGTGGTTCAGCACCGACAAGGGACTGGCGTACTACGACGGCACCGACTGGGCGGTCTATCGTCCGAACCTCAAGACCGGCGCGCCGGAGATGTACGTACGCGACGCCGAAGGAAACATCACCAACATCTCCGTGGACACGGCCCCGGCCCACAACTACGTCCTCGCGGTTGATTTTCAGGGCGACGACATCTGGGTGGCGACGGCAAGAGGTCTGAGTCACGGAATTCGGTTGAAATAACACTTCGCGATTTCAGGAGGCACCATGGCAATACAAGACGTAATCGCAGAATTATCAAACATAGGAAACTCGCCGATTCGGAAACGGGCGATCACCAATCTCGGCGCTCTGAACGAAGCGTACGACTATGCCAAGCCAAGCTCGTTTTCCCGCGGTATGCGCATCGACCTGAACGGTTTGGTAATTCTGCTGATCTCCGGCACCGCCAGCATCGATGACAAGGGCGAGACGGTGCACGTTGGCAACTTCCGTGCCCAGATGCGTCGTACCTATCAGAACATCACTGCCCTGCTGGCAGCGGAAGGCGCGACCTGGAAAGACATCGTCCGGACCACTTGCTACCTCCGTGACATCGACCGCGACTACGTTGAGTTCAACGAAGAGCGCACGGCGTTTTTCAAACAGCAGGGCCTTGATCCGCTGCCGGCATCCACTGGCATCGAAGCCAAGCTGTGCCGCCCCGAATTGCTGGTGGAAATGGAAGCCATTGCCATGTTCCGGTGTCCGAAAACCGAGGAGTAACCGATGGGTCGCTATCTCGCGCTGCCGCTGTTAATGGCGCTCGCATGTTCTGCGTGGACGCAGACGTTTAAGGGCTGCGAATGCGGCAAGAACCATCCTGCGGCCCCCGCTGCGCGTAGTGTGAAGCCGTACGCGCAAGAACCGGAGGACATGCAGCCGTTCTCCAAGTTCACGGGGCCGTACTTCGCGAACTACGTCGACCAGGTGGAATACAACGGCGCGGCGCGCGACATTCCTCTGGCGAAGAACGTCACTGAGGTGCGTATCGGGTTCATTGGGCCGCTGGAGAACCATCCGGACGCAGCCATGGGTAAGCGCATGCTCAACGGCGCGCAAATGGCCATCGACGAGGCGAATGCCGCAGGCGGATATGGCGGCAAACCCTTCAATCTGATGCTGCACAACGACTCGGCCATATGGGGCGCGTCCAGCAACGAAGTTGTCAAGATGGTGTACGACGACCAGGACTGGGCCATCTTCGGCTCCATCAGCAGTGATACCACACACATTGCGCTGCGGGCGTCTCTGCGAGCAGAGATCCCCATTGTGAATAGTGCATCGACCGATCCAACCATTCCCGAGACGCTGATCCCGTGGTACTTCACCGTGATCCAGGACGACCGCACCCAGGGGTACACGCTGGCGCGGCGCATCTACACCGACCTCGGTTTGAAACGCATTGCGATATTGCGCGTGAACGACCGGTACGGACGATTTGGAGTGGGGAAGTTTCGCGATGCCTCTCGCAGACTTGGCCATCCCGTGGTGATTGAACAGAAGTTCATGCCTGCCGATACGGACTTCACCCATCAGCTGAAAGTAATCAGCGATTCGCGTGTCGATGGCATCGTTCTGTGGACTGACCAGCCAAAAGCCGCGCTGATCCTGAAACAGATGCAGGCGCTAGGCATGAAGCAGCGCGTCTTCGGCAGCCACCGCACGCTGGGCGATGAACTGGTTGCGCAGGCTGGCCCGGCGGCCGATGGATTCGAGGCTGTGTATCCGTACGACCCAACCAGCAGCAATCCCGCATGGCGCGACTTCATTACCCGATACCAGGCAAAGTACCACGAGGCGCCCGACCATTTCGCGGCGCTGGCCTACGACCAAATGCAAATCCTGTTACGTGCCATCTGCACCGCCGGGCTCAACCGCGCGATGATTCGCGATGCACTCTACGGCACACAAACTTATACCGGCGTTACTGGGCCGATGCAGTTCGATCCGAACGATAAGCAGATGCGCGAGATGTACTTGGGCACGGTGCAAAACGGGCACATCGTGTACCGGAGGCTCTCCATGCAGAAGGAGTACGCGCGCGTTGGCGAAGACGGCGTGCAGTACGCGGGACCGCCGGTCGCCGACACTCCGGGGGACATCGTGAAAGTCGCTGTGTTTGGTCCAGCCGCCGACAAGTTGGTGCAGTCGGTAACGATTGCCGGGCCGGATGGCAGGAGGTGGGAGTTGGTGCCAGTGTCGTCGGACGCGCCCTGGGGGAAGGCATCGAACGAGCTGGTACAGGCGGTCTACGACCAGAACATAATTGCGGTGATTGCTCTCGATCGCGCCTCTAGCCACTTGGCCGAACAGATCGGAGTAAAGGCATTTGTTCCAGTCATTGCTGTGTCATCGGACCACGCGCTGACTTCGACCAACATCCCCTGGATCTTTCGACTGCCGGAAGTCACTTCGTTGCAGCAGGCGCTGCAGACCCTGGCCGCGGCGGAGCGGCTGTCGGGACCGAACCGGGCGAAACTGCGTGCCGTACTCGCCTCCGGGAAACAAGTCGCTGGCGTGCAGTTCACTTCGACCGGAGAGGCTCGGTAATAACGGTCGAGAAATCTAGCAGCCTTATCGGCGCGTCCTCATCTACTATCTGAACCTGTGAGGAGCGCCCATGGCATCATCCGACATAAAACCAGTTTCATCGCCCAGTCTGCCCGAGTTGTCCTTCCAAGGTTGGCAAGCCACTTACGACACCCTCCACATGTGGACCCAGATTGTCGGCAAGGTGCGTCTGGAGCAGTGTCCAGACGTCAATCATTGGTGGGGCGTTGCCTTCTACGTCACTGCCAGTGGCCTAACAACTTCGCCAATTCCCTATGCGACGGGCTCCTTCGAAGTGCGCTTCGACTTCATCGAACATAAGTTAGTCATCGAAACCAGCGGAGGCGATATTCGAGAATTAAAGCTCGAACCTCAGTCCGTGGCCGAGTTCTATCGCAAGTTCATGGCTGCGATGCACGACCTCGGAATCGACGTGCACATCTACACCATGCCGGTCGAATTCCCCAATCCCATTCCCTTCGAGAAGGACGAGGTCCACGCTGCTTACGACGCAGAGGCGGTGGGCCGATTTTGGCGAATCCTGCAATGGAGCGATGCCGTGTTCAAGGAGTTTCGTGCGGGCTTTATCGGCAAAGCAAGCCCGGTTCACTTTTTCTGGGGAAGCTTCGACCTGGCAGTTACTCGCTTCAGCGGCCGACCTGCACCGCCGCGGCCGGGTGCCGATCCGGTTACTGCTGAAGCCTATTCGCACGAAGTGAGCAGCGCCGGTTTCTGGCCGGGTGGGAGCGGCGTCGAGGGCGCAGCGTACTATGCCTACGCGGCACCACAGCCGCCCGGCTTCGCGGAATACAAAGTGAAACCTGAGGCGGCGTTCTATCATCCGCAGTTGGGCGAGTACTTGCTTATGTATGATGACGTACGTCGCGCAGACTCGCCCCGGGACTTCCTGATGGAATTTCTGCAGACAACTTATGACGCGGCGGCAACGCTCGGCAAGTGGGACCGCAAAGCCCTGGAACGTTCCATCGCTTAAAGGAGAGATTGGATGGCAACCAGTTGCACTCATCTAAACGAGATCAAAGTCACGACGACCAGCACCCATGTCTGCCCCGAGTGCGTAAAGATGGGCGACACTTGGGTTCACCTGCGCCTGTGCCTCATCTGCGGGCACGTCGGGTGTTGCGATTCGTCGAAGAACAAGCACGCCACCAAACACTTTCACCACGTCAAACATCCGCTGATTCGCTCCATCGAACCCGGTGAGCGTTGGATGTGGTGTTACATCGACGAGTTAGAGCCGGGTGAGTTGGAGGCCTGACGCCTCACGCGGTCGCCTTGGTACGCGTCGCATGCCACACCACCCACCCGATGGCGAGCAGCGTTATTAGCGCGATGATTCCTTGCGAGATGACGCAATACAGGCACCACACGCCCAGCACCCGCGCTTCGATCTGCGTGAGATACAGCGCAAATGCCATTCCCACCAGCGCTGCTGTCAGCACCAGGCTGCGGCGACGAAGCAGCGCGAAGGTCCCGATCACTAAATATCCAGCAATGCCGATGGCGGCGACCGGTATGCCGCCAATCACCGCGTACGGACTGCGGTTCACGATGCCGCAATCCCACTTCTCGTTAATGCTGCACGGCGCGGTCTCCGTGCTGTAATGCACGCGCAAGGCTAGAACGGAGACGATGACTCCAGCGACGGCGAGAATAGCAAGCAGGTAGCGCAACGATTCCCTCCACCCTGTGTGTTTATCACAACCGCAATCGATGTGCTAGAATCCGCCTACTTATGAGGCGCGGCATTTCCCTTGCGATGCTGATGGTCTTGTTGACTGGCTTGTTCGCGCCAGTGGCACTGGCCAGTCCTGCCTCAGTACCGGCTTGTTGCAGAGTCGGCGGCAAGCACCATTGCGAGATGTCAATGGGCGACTCCGGCCTCACCGGCTTCAAGTCTGCGATTCAGCCTTGTCCTTATCGCATTCCCGCTGCCGTGACGTCCCAATTGGTGGCGTTGACGGCAAACCGTCATGTTCCCGCCGCATTCGTTGTTCAGCGCGAAGCCGCTCAACCCACCAGGATAGCTCTCCGCGCAAGCCATGGCGACGACGCCCATAAGCGCGGACCTCCGACGGCTTAATCCTTCCGCCTCCATTCAGTTTGGTTCTTCCATCGATTCGGCAACGGCGATAGCCGGTCTCGGCTAGGCGCACGTTTGCCCTTCGCGGATTTGGATGTTCGGAGATTACTTCGATGCACCAGTTTCTTGGTCGCGCGCTACGACTTGCTTTCTTTCCCCTGATTCTGTCCCTGGGAACACCCTGTGCCGCCACTATATTTGGAAACGTACGGGGTATCGTGCACGACCCGCAGCATCGCCCCATTCAGGGTGCACGCATCACCTTGAAGGCTCAGACCTCGGACTGGACACAGTCCCAAGAATCCAACGATAACGGAGAGTTCGCCTTCACTTCGGTCCCCATCGGGACATTCACGGTCACAGTCTCGTCCAAGGGCTTCCTGCAAACGCAGCAAGACGTGATTGTTCAGTCCGACACCAGCCCCGTGTTGCATTTCAAATTGGCAATCGCGGGCGCGAACGAAACCGTAGTCGTCTCGGAAACCCCGGTTGCGGCGACGATGGACAGTGTCACGCCAACGACACTGCTGAATCGCCACGACATCCAGGAAACACCCGGAGCGGATCGCACGAACGGTTTGGAGATGATCACCGATTATGTGCCGGGTACCTATGTAACGCACGACATGCTGCACATGAACGGGGGCCATCAGGTGCAGTGGATGATTGACGGTGTCCCTATTCCCAACACCAACATCGCCAGCAACCTGGGACCACAGATCGATCCCAAGGACATCGACTACCTGGAAGTCTTGCAAGGCAGCTACGACGCCACCTATGGCGACCGCACCTATGGAATGTTCAACATCGCGCCACGAACCGGTTTTGAACGCGACCGGCAATGCGATCTGGTGATTACCGCGGGAAATTTCTACCAGACCGACGACCAAATCAGTTGCGGAGGGCACACCCAGAAGTTCGCCTACTATGCCAGCTTGAACGGAAATCGCAGCAATTACGGACTTCAGACTCCGATTCCGCAAGTGGTTCACGACGCGGAGAACGGGTACGGAGGATTCGCTTCGTTTATCTACAATCTAGATCCGAAGAACCAGCTCCGGGTGGTTACTTCCTTGCGGCAGGATTATTATCAAATCCCTATCGACCCTGATCCCAACTCAACGGGAAATCAGATCCTGGTATCGTCGGGGGCGGTCCCCAGTTACGGTCTGAACGATTCTGAACGAGAACCCGATGGCTACGTTACCTTCTCCTGGATTCACACCTTTAACGCAACCACGCTCCTTACCATTTCTCCCTTCTATCATTACAACGCTGCGAACTATCAGGGCGGCCCGAACGACTATCCTGTCAGCACGACTGTAGATCAGGCTGCCAATTACCTCGGTGGGCAGGCAATCGTCAGCAAGAGCTTCTGGAGAAACGACCTCGAAGCCGGAGTCTACGGGTTTTGGCAGCACCAGCATAACTACTTCGACAACCAATACACCGATGGAACCCCGAACTATCCTCCTTCTTCCATCAGCGTAAATGGAGGAGTTGCCGAGGAATTCATCAACGACCGGTTCAACGTAACCCCGTGGTTGACCATCATCGCCGGACTTCGCCAAACGGAGTTCCGGTCGTCCATCGCCGAGAACGCGACCGATCCGCGCATCGGCGTCGCAATCAGGATTCCGCACCTCAATTGGGTGGTGCGCGGATTTTATGGCCACTACTATCAACCGCCGCCACTCGTCACAGCCACCGGCGAGCTCATTGGTTTTGCCAACAGCCAAAACATCACCTTCGCTCCCTTGCAAGGTGAGCGCGATAAACAATGGGAGTGGGGCGTAATCATTCCCTATCGCGGTTGGAATCTTGAGGTCGATAATTATCAGACCAACGCCAGCAATTGGCTGGACCATAACAACATTGGAGAATCCAATCTCTTCTGGCCCATTACATGGTATGGGGCCCTGATCCAAGGGTGGGACCTAACCCTGCGCTCACCCATTCTCTGGCATCGCGCCCAATTTCACCTTGTCTATGCCAACCAAATCGCGCAGGCAACCTCGCCGATTACTGGAGGCTTGATCTGCCCCGCCCCCGTTACTGAGGATTGTCCCCTCTACATACCGCCGGGATACTCCCCGGTCGACCATGATCAAAGAAACACGTTGAACATCGGAGGCAATACCAGCCTGCCGTGGCACAGCTACGCTTCGGGCAACGTCTACTACGGCTCGGGATTCGTGAATGGCTTGTACGGGACGCCCGACTCGCAATATCCCGGGCCCTACCTGCCCAGCCACACCACGTTCGATCTTGCGGTGGGAAAAAGCTTCTCCGAGGGGAAATATTCAGTGTCCGTGACTGCGCTCAACGTCGCAAATCTACGCGTGCAGTTGGACAACAGTCTGACTTTCGGTGGTTTTCACTGGAATGAGCCTCGGCAAATTTATGCAACGTTTCGCTGGCGGTTTAACTACTGAGAGCGGCTGTTCCTGCCCGGTTGCGTGGATGACCGAAGTTTCGTATTCTGACGCCATGAATGTCGAGCTCACTCCTGAGCAGAAGGCGTTTGCGCAGCGTGCCATTGAGAGCGGGCGACTCAACTCGGAAGATGACGCCGTTAAGCAAGCGCTTGCGTTATGGGAAGAGCGTGAGCGGCAGCGTGCCGAGTTCCTTCTGACCCTGAGCGAGGCGAAGGCGTCTGTGGCACGGGGCGAAGGCCGAGACGTTACTCCTGAGACCATCCAACAACTCGCCGCGGAAGTGAAGCAACGCGGACGCGCCCGCCTGATGGTGGAACTCAACGCATCCCGCTGATGGCGCACCGACTTGCCCCTCGCGCTGCAGCCGATCTCGATGACATTTGGCATTACGTGGCGACGGAGACCAGCAGCCTGGAGACGGCCGACCGCCTGATTGATACCATGACTGACCGGTTTCTCGCGCTGGCGAGCTTTCCCTATCTCGGACGTTCGCGGGAAGGCGATTTCGGCCCCGGATATCGCAGCCTAGCCGTTGGGGAATACGTGATTGTGTACTGCGTCGAGAATGAACGAGTGCGGATTCTTCGGGTGGTGCATGGGCGACGGGACCTAGAAACGCTGTTTGGTGGCTGAGAACGGTTCGTCCAGACGAACTTGGGACACCGAGTGAGTTTTGATATCAGTTCGCGTCCTTCTTTTGGACGCTAACCTGGGAACGAGAGTTCCCGAGCGCGTCCTGTCGGACCCTCTTCTCACTGACAACCGGTAACTGCCCACTAAGACCGGACGCCTGGACAGGGATAGCCGCGCATAGTAAACCTTTTGCAACAGGATGACCTGGGTGGATGCGGAGGTGCAAATGCCAAATCTCGAATTGGGTGATCGAATTGAACTGTTCTATGAAGACTCCCCTGCTGCGACGATTCGCGCAACCGTCCGCCGTTTGGCGACTGATTGGGATGAAGGGATGGGCATCGAGGTTGAAGATTATGTTGCGTGTTGGATCGAGATCACCGTGGATAACCCGACCGACAGGGGCGCCAGACAGTTTGTACTGCTCGGCACGGATTCGCAGTATCGGCTAAACGGCCGCCGGGTAATTGTTCGTAAGGACTGACCTGGGATCGCCCTGTGGCCCATATTTGCCATCCGTTGGCAAATGTGGGGCTTTGCCACTGTCACACTGGACCGTGACCTGCGTCTTAGCGCATCCCCACTCCTGAACCTATACTCTGCTCCGGAACGATGAGGGAGAGCTGTGTCCTCCGAGAGAAGAGACGCAGCCGGATCTTCACCTCATCGTCAAAGGTGGTTCGACCTGTGATGGGTCCTGTTCGTTCTCGATTTTTTTCCCATCTCCCTGCCAGAGCTCCCGTCTATCTCCAAGAATTTCCGCCTAAGTCCTTACTTCGCCATATTTTGCGCGTAATCCCTTTCTTTCTCATATTGTGCGACAGAAATCGTGCCTATCTTCAACAAAACAAAGATTCGAGGGGAGGGGGGTACCTGCATAAGCGCTAAGATAAGGATTCGAGCTGCGGTCTCCGTTTGCGACTTGGTTCGCTAAGGGCCGCAGCCACCTGATTCCAACGTTGCATCACCGCTTGCAAGGGCAAAGCCGGAGTGATGGCGGCGAGGACTTGATGGAAGGCGAACTGAAATTCACGCCACTGGCTGGGAGGGCATGGCTTCCGTTCGGAGGTAGCCCCAGGGGGAAATCGTGCTTCCCACTCGTGCCAGCTTCTGGCTCAGCAAGGCTACGAACAGTTTCCCGTACAACCAGGCGCGGCTACTCTGGTCATCGTGTTTTGGCACATGTCCAATCTGTGCGATGGACTTCATGCGTTTGAAGGTCAGCTCGACTTGCCATCGCAGCCGATATGCCTCCAGGATTTGTTCGGTGCTGGCCGCCGAAGCCGGAAGAGTGGTGAAGACCAGCACATACTGGGCGTATTGCCGGGTTTCGGGACCCACACTCTTTCCCTGTTGCTGCTTTTCCTTCAGTCGGCGCTGCGCCCGCTCCATCGCCGCCTGGCTCTTGCGAATCGCACAGACCCGTCCAGCCACTTCTTCCTGGCCGGAATGAATCCACACCGGCCACTCGGCTAACTCCCCGGCCTGCCGCAATCCGGCCAAGGGTTCCAGTAATGAAAATGGCCTGCCCCGCTCATCCCACAGCGGCAGTGCGTGAGGATTCAGGCGCACGCACACCTCTGCCTGCTGCTGCACCACCCCGATGATTCCGACTGGATGACAATAGCCCGCATCGGCCAGCACCACCTCGCCGGCCTGAAAGCGAAAATGCCCAAATCGCTCCGCCGAGCCGACCCCCCGGGTAGCGGTGAGATCGAAATAATCGCACTCCAGCGTGGGCAAGCGCAGGCTGTAATGAATCCGCCACTGGCTTCCTGTCTTACCCGGTTCTTTGACTACCGTGGCGTCCAGCAGTCGCACGCTTCGCCCATACAAACTAGGCTGCAAATCCACTCCGTTGTCTTTCCACAATTGCTGGCACAACTGCCGCAGCCAGTCCTCGGCGTCCCGCAAACGATTTAACAAGGTAACATCCGAGACTGCAGCAATGCCGGCTAACTTAGCGTGTACCGCCGTTTCGCGCAGCGACCAGCCGCAACCCACATGCAACAGCAGCGTGCGCAGCAAAGCTTCCAACGACGGGAAGCCGCGCAATCGCTTCACCGCTCCGCTGCTCCTGCCCAACTGCTGCCACTCAGGGGGAAATAAGGCCAGCAAGACCTGCCAGTCTTCCATCTCAGCCATGCCCCAGACTACCCCTCAAGAGGACAACCCGTCAATCCTTATCTTAGCGCTTATGGGGGGTACCTGGGGGTACCCCGGGGGGTACACCAGCGTCGTCAGTGCTTATGCTCGCCGTGAGAGTGCACATGCGGATGCGAGTGAATCACATCGCCGTGCTTGTGGCGATGGGCGTGGACCAGGTTGGCGCGCAGCAGCAGTTCGCCGTTGGAAAGAATCTCCTGGGGCGTGCCCATGGCGGTGACGCTTCCCTGCTCGAGAACGAATACGCGATCAGCGATGTCTTCGATGATTTCGAGCTGATGGGTTGCTGCGATGACCGTTTTAGAAGTACCGCGCCAGTTCTGAATGAGATCGATGAGCTGGCTCTGGCTGCGTGGGTCGAGCATCGCAGTCGGCTCATCGAGCAAGAGAACTTCGGGATCGAGAACGATGACCGAAGCCAAGGCGACCCGTTTTTTCTCGCCGCCGGAAAGGCGATAGGGTGCACGGTCGCGCAAATTCGCAATGCCCATGGTGTCGAGTGTTTGATTGACTCGACTGATGACCTCGGCGCTCGACCATCCCATTTGCAGCGGCCCGAATGCAATTTCATCGAATACGGTCGGATTGAAGAGCTGAACGTCGGGGTTCTGGAAGACCAGGGCCACGCGGCGGCGAAACGAGAGAGCGAAGCCATTGTTACGCAAGCGTTCGGAAGTGAGAGCTTCGCCGCAAAAGCTGATGGAGCCGGACGACGGAAAACACAGCGCGTTGAGCAAACGAAGCAGTGTCGATTTCCCCGAGCCGTTGGCGCCGACGAGGGCGACGGACTGTCCGCGCTCGATGGTCAGAGACAGCCCGCGAAGCGCGGGAATCTGCTCGTACTCGAAATTGACACCGTTGACTTCGAAGACAGGACTGCCGCTCATGACCTTCCCATCCAGACAACGGCAATGGCGGTCAGCAGAAAAGCGGCAAGAGCAAGGTAGTCCCATGCGCGCATGCGGAATTCCGAGAGGATCTTCACGTTCCCGTCGAAGCCTCTCGACTGCATCGCAAGAAAAACTTCGCTGCTGAGGTCGACGCTTTTGCTAAGCAGGACTCCGGCGGTGCGCGCGGCCATGCGACGGTGCGACGCGCGATCCAATACGCCCACGGTGCGGCTCTGGCGCGATTCGAACATCTGGCTCGCAGTCTCGGCCAGCAGAAAGATATAGCGATGAGTCATGGCGAGCATCATCACGACTTCCTGCGGAACGTGGAAGGCGCGAAGCGCTTTGAGGACTTGCATCCACGGTGTCGTGAGAACCAGGACAGTAGTTAACGTCACCGCCGTCTCCACGCGGGCAATCAGCAGCATCGCGGCGGACAAGCCTTGAGCAGTGATGTGAAGAGCACCGTCCGGGGAAGAAAGGATCGCGTCGCCCGGAGTGAGGAACAACGCAGGGACCGCAATGACTCCGGTAAAAAAGAGCACCACTAGCCACACGCGGACGGCAAGAGTCGCAAGGCTGACCTTCGACAAGAGCGCGAGAAGAACAGCGGCAGTGAAGAGAACGACGACTACGTCGATGCGATGTGCGAGCGTCGTTGCCGCCACGAGCGACAACAAGCCCACGACACGCACGCGAGGATCGAGAGATTGCAACAGTCCGCGCTGGCGCGCCATCTGTTTCAGAGACTAGCGCATGCCCCAACGCGCGGGTGATGCCCAGAAGTGTGGAAGGAGTCGCGCTGTTAGTCATCCTGGCTGCCCTGCGGAGCGCCGCCGTCAAGAAAGCGTTGAATTGCCAACGACGACGCCATCAATATGCCCACGCCAAACATGGCAGAAAGCAGATAGCCAAACGGACGGCTCTTCACAAATTGCGGAGCGTAAGCGGGAATGGGCGCCGTCCATGCCGAGGAGAGCTTCTGCAATCCCGTCGGGGCGCTCGTCGGGGCAGCGACGTTGTGCGAGGCCGCCGCGATGCGGGCCTGTCCTGAAGGGTTAGCGAAGTCGGATGCAGACCATTCTCCCCAGGCTTTTCCTGCGGCGAGAACGCCCAGCGGAGTAAGCAGCATCAACAGGGCGACCGCGATCCAAAGACTTGCGAAGGGACTTCGGCGGCGTTGAGGGCTGCGATGAGGGCGGTTTCGGCGCGAGACCGGAAGTGTTGCGGAAGAGCGCCGGATCTGCGGCCTGAAGATAGGCCACCAAGCCCGGCGGCTATGACAGCTTCCGCCACTCCAGCGACTGCGAGGTGACCAATCATCATGGCGGGAATGGCGACTCGCAGCGAATACGGCGCATACAGCGGAACGCCGCGGGCATCGTGGAAGAAAATTGGCTGAATGCCGAACTCGACGGCGGCGACGAAGGCCGCAGCATTGGTCGCGAGGTAACCTGCGACGGCAGCGGCAATCACCCGGCGGCGCGAAGTGAGGGCAGCGCCAGCCGCGATCAGGCGGTAAGTCGCATAAGCGACCAATGAGCCAACGATCGCCATGTTGAAGCAGTTCGCGCCCAGCGTTGTGATGCCGCCGTCGCCGAAGAACAGCGCCTGAATGGCGAGCGCGATGGAGATGGCGAGGATGGCTCCTGAAGGACCGAGCACGATGGCCGCGATGGTCACTCCGAGCGCATGCCCGGTGGTGCCTCCGGGAAGCGGAAGGTTGAACATCATCAGGACGAAGGAAAACGCGGCGAACACGGAAATCAGGGGACCATGCGAGTGGTGAGGGTGCGCTTGATGCGTCGCAGGGCCCCGTACCATCCAACGCCCGCGCCGGAGTAGAGCACGGCGCAGGTTGAAGGGCTGAGGTATCCGTCGGGGATATGCATGATCGAGAGGTCCGAAGGCGATTGTAAACGAGGTACTGGGAGGCGGGCGCCGCACCGGTATCAACGGTGCGGCGGATTAGCGGCTGAGATTCGGACTTCCCAGGTTAGCGCCCAAAAGATGGGCGCTAACCTGGGGCACCCGTACGTACGAAACTACTTCCGGCTGGCGGGAGGAATGATGTTGTTCATGCGGAGGTATTCGACCATCTGGCCGTAGTGGTCCAAGGGATGGCTGCACAGGCTGATCGCCAAGGCCAGACGGGTGGTCGTGTTGGGGCCGCGGGGACCTTGATCGGCTCGAGAACATTGGCCTCAGTGATGCTGTTGATGGCTTTATGGGCGTAGGCAAACGAGTCGTTGAGGAACTTCATGATCTCAGCTTTTGACTTGATGTTGTCTGGCCCATCGGGACCATTGCCCAAGTCGACGGGAGGCTTTTCGCCGAGAATCGTAGAGGCGTAGAAGTAATTGGCCACCGCCATGTGCTTGATCTCAGCGCCGAAGGTGCGGACGCCCTTGAAGTCGCCCTGCGTCGGCGCGAAGTCGTACTTGTCGGCTGGCATGGCGTCGGCAGCGGGAACTACGGTCTTCTCCGTGCCGGTAAACTGATGATCGAGCACAGAAGCGAATGTCGGCTTGGCTTGCGCGTTGGCAGCGAGGGCCATTGCCGAAACGATCAAACTGAAAAACAAACAACGGATTGCAATGCGCAACTTCATGGAGAACTCCTTAATGGTTTGAATAGCGAAGAACTCGCGGGCCGGCATGCCCAAGCATTCTAGTCCATGCCGATGGTATTTGGCTCGACCGGGACTGGGTGCAGGCGGAACCAAATCGTGGCGGCGAGGCCGAGCAGCAATCCGAGGGCGCGTATTGCAGCGACGTTGCATACCAACCTGCTCGGCGATGGCGCCCCAGAGAGCGGCGCCGACCGCGAAGCCTCCCTGCAAGACCAGTAGGTACATGGAGATAGCACGAGCGCGCAAGAAATGGGGGCCATCGTCTGGGCGCGAGACATTCAGGCTGGCGAGAATCTGGATCCACGCGACGCCTGCAAGCAGCAGGTGATCGACAAATGCGGGAAAGCCACACCAGCGGCCTCCGGCATACGTGGCCACAGCGAAAAGGCTGTCGAGTTGCGACCAGAGAGTCCACTGACACCATACGGCGCAAGAACGGCATGATGGCTCGCGCCGATCAATGCACCGACACCGAAGATCCCAGCAACAGGCCGTAACCCTGCGAACCGAAAGGGTGCGACATCAAGCGGCAACAATGCCAGAAGCGCGCTCCAGCGAGATGCTGAATACGGCACTGCGCACGATCACGGCAATGCATGCTGTGGGAGCCGCGACAGTGGCGAAGGCCGTCGAACATGGTTTCGAACATGTGACTTCAACGACACGGAGGTGCGTCCCGGGTGCGCACTTCCAGCGATAGAGAAAATAGATAACGCCGAAGAACGAAGCGGCGTTCAGCAGGAACGCGATACCAGAGCCAGCGGCGTAGATCACCATCCTCCGAGCGCCGGGCCGATGGCGCGGGCAACGTTAAAGCCGGCAGAATTGAGAGCGATGCCCGCGGCGAAGTTCTCGCGAGAGACGACCTCGGGCGTGATGGCCTGCCATGCGGGATCGTTCAACACCGCGCCAAAACCCATCAGGAAGGTGAACAACAGCAGGCAGCACGGGGTGACCAGACCCGCAATGGTAAGCACGCCCAATGCTGCGGCAGCGAGCACCATCCAGAGTTGGGTCAGCAGGAGGAGCTTGCGGCGGTCGACGACATCGGCGATGGCTCCGGCGGGAAGAACGACGAGAAATACCGCAATGCTGTTGGCGGCCTGCACCAGCCCCACCATCAAGGGCGACATGGTGAGCGAGGTCATCAACCAGCCGGCGCCGACGTTCTGCATCCAGGTACCGGTGTAGCTGACGACAGCAGCGATCCAGAGACTGCGGAATAGCGGTTCGTGTAATGGCCCAAAAAGGTGCGACGGCGCGGGGCGAGGATGAGGTAACGGAGATATTCGCGCCAAGCTCAGACATTTGCGGGCTCAGTTGCGTCCGAGTCGGCAGCGGCAACAACGTTGGTAAGCACGCTGCGCCATGTGCCGGTCGAGGCCATCGGGAATCAGACTGGGTCGCATAGAAAAGGTAAGCTCGAGCGGGCAAGGTGGTAAACCGCAGTGGTTCCAAACGCCGACAATCGGTGACCAGATGCAGTTGGGAGAGCAGCTATCCGGCGGTCTACGGACTGGACGGGCGCTGGACTAAAATGGCCACTCTTTTCGCTTCCACGAGCGTACGAAATAAATCAACAACCCTACGATCAGTATCACCAATGCGTACTTGATTTCGCGCTGGAAGTTTTTGCGCGAAAACAAAATGTAAGCGAAGCCGGCGATGGCCAGCAGCGCGGGCAGGGGATAGAGCCACATTCGAAAGGGCCGCGGCATATCGGGCTGGCGATGCCGCAAGACCATCACTCCAACGGCCTGCACGATGAACTGCAGCAGGATACGAATGACCACCAGTGCGGCAATCACGTCCGCCAGGCGTAGAAGGCAGAAGAGAATCGCGACTGCACCTAGCGCAAGTAGCGACACGGTTGGAAAGCGCTTCTCAGGATGCACGCGGGCGAACGCCTTGAAAGTAGTTGCCGTCGAGCGCGGCCGCGTAACGGAACGCGGGAGTATCCCAGCAACAGAGAGAACACCGAAGCGAATGCCGCCCAAATAATCAAGACAGCGATGGCGCGCCCTGCCCAACTGCCGTAGATGCGCTCCATGAAGACGGAGACAATGTAGTTGTTCTGCTCGCCGTTGTGGGCGGCCATCTCGCGCCAGGGAATGACGCCGAGCACACTGATGTTCATCACGATGTAGATGGCGGCAACGGCAATGATCGAAAGGATGAGCGCGCGCGGGATGTTGCGACCGGGGTCCTTCACTTCTCCGCCGAGAAAACACACGTTGTAATAGCCCCAATAATCGTAGGTGGCGATGAGCATCGCGGCACCCATTCCGGTGAAGAATCCCCGCGAAAGCGTGAACGCCCCCGCCGGGAAATCGAACGCCCGAGCCGCGCTGAAGTGGGTGAGACCGGCAAAGATGATCCACACGATCGCGATTGCAACGCCCACCCAGAGCAGTTCGGCGAGTTTTGCAATGGCGGTGATACGCCGGAAGAGCAGAAACACGACGAACGCACAGCTCGCCATGGCGACTAGCGTTCCCGACATCAGCACAGTGCTGACTTCGAGCATGCCGAGCAGTGGTATTCCGACCCGAAACGTATGCGCGAACCAAGTATGTTCCAAACCCGGCCAGATGTATCCAGCGTAGTGCGCGAGGCCGATGCACCCCGACGCGATGGAGAGCGGTGCGCTGAAGGACAGCTGCCAGATAAACAAAAACGAGAGCAGCCGTCCCAGAGAGTTGGGACCGTAAATCTGTTTGAGGTACTGATACGAGCCGCCTGCCTTGGGCATGGCCGCCCCGAGTTCGGCCCACACTAGTCCGTCGCAGAGGGCGAAGATTGCCCCAGCGATCCAACCCAGCATGGCCTGCGGGCCTCCGGCTGCGACTACGATGAGAGGGATGGTAATGAACGGCCCGACGCCGATCATGTCAATCATGTTCAGCGCGGTGGCGCCGCCGAGGCCTACTCCCCGAATCAGTTCAGGTTGGTCGGGTACCTCACTTCGGCTCATGTCCCACGCTTAGCAGGTTGACGTAGAGCCGGATCGCGCCAGGGACTCCGAAGGGTAGCTGCCGAAAGAATGCGTAGGCATTGTAGATGTAAAACCCTTTGCCATAAGCCGCAACTAGCAATCCGCCCTTTTGCGGAGCTTCGCCGGGATCGTTGCACGCCAATAACGGCTGATAATGGTCGTCCCATTTGTCCATGAAGTAGAGGCCGCGCTCCTGTACCCAACCTGAGAAATCTTTCTCCGAGATTGGATTGGGCGTGTGAAAAACCGCGCTCTTTGGATCGAGGACCGTAATGGGCGCCTCTTCGACGGAGACGCGCGCGCGGCTCAGGTCCGCGGGATACGGCATGTACTTGCCGGCGTTGAAGCTGGCCGGATCGGTGTTGTACTGCACCATCAGCGTTCCGCCGTCACGAGCGTAATCCAGCAAGCGTTGGTTGTTTTTCTTCACATCTTCGCGCGTATCGTAGGCGCGGATGCCCAGAACGATGGTGCCGAAGCGCTGCAGGTTGCTGTGTTCCACATCGTCGGGAGTGAGCAGGGTGACGTCGAGACCGAGTTGTCGCAAGACAGTGGGGATGTCATCGCCCGCGCCCATGATGTAGCCGATCTTGAGTCCCGCCGGAACCTTCACATCCACGACGGCGGCTCGCTGGATAGCAGGTTGAAAGTAAAAGAATCCTCCTATATCGGGGCGTGTTACCAAGCTGTAGCCATCACGATATTCGCGACCGCCCGAGGTAGCCGAAGCGCGCAGGAGATATCGGCCTTCGCTTGCGCCGTCGGGTAGCACCTTGAACTCGGAGGCATGTTCACCGCTGTGGGCAAACTCAACCACGGCGGACTGCGGTTGAATCTTCCAGGCCGCAGGGCCTTGAGGATGCACTGTCGCCGAGAGGTGTTCCTCGTTCGCACGGACTACGACGCTCAATTCGGCGGAAGGGTCGGGACCGCTTGGAATGATTTGTGTTGTCGGCGACGTCATGACAGAAAAGGGCGGCACCACGGCAAGCGGCATCGACCATGCCTCGCCCGTCGTGTCGTGGATGGGGGTTCGCGCCACGCTGCTAAGCTCGCCCTCTTGTCCTTCGATGGAGTACACCACACGAGCCGTGACGGGCGGAGCAGGTAGGGCCAGCGTTTCGTATCGAGGCTCGTCGATCGTGTATACCGAATCGGTTTCCGGATCGTTGCGATGGAAGTAGGCCTTGCTAATTTGCGCGTCGATCGGCGGCGAGACACGGAAGGTCAGAGCACAGCCATCGCCCGGTCCAATGCGAGTCGGCACTTTGTCCATGAAAAGTTCGTAGTGCCAGCCGCGCGGAACATCTAGAACGAACTGCTTAATGTCGATGGGAACCGAACTTCCATTTTGGAACTTCGCCAGCAGCAGAAACGACTTCCCTGCTGTTATGACCGCGGCCAAAACTTTGCCGTTTCCGGTGTCGAACTCCTCGGCCATGGGACGGCCGTCGGGCGTACCGGGCCCGATGCCTATATCGAGCGAGTAAGCGAGGTTTGCGGCCTGCTCGAACTGCTGTTGCTTGGTGTGAAGTTCGCTGAGCAGGTCTGATTTTTCAATCGGGCTAAGGCTCGATGCCTCGATTTTCGTAATCAGCGACTGTGTGAGGTTCAGTCCGCGTAGCAGCGGCTTGCCTGCGGATTGGGGGTTCTTGTCGGCAGCGGCCGCAGCTTCGTCCACCAATTTGGCTAGCTCTTCGAGCGAAGGGCGTAGCCACGGGACTTTGTTAGCGTCCGAACTCAGCCGGGAGGCTAACGACGGCAATAATGTATCGATGCCGTCGAAGAAGTCCTTTTCGTGGGTGGTACTGACGGGGTTGGCGGGCAAGACCGAATCGATGAGCTTGTAATAGCTGGTGCGGCGGCCCTCGGACAGCGTCCAGCCGCCAGCGCCCTGAGAGAGCTGGTGTTGCAGTCCCTTCCAGGCAAACTTCACGTATGATTCGCCCAGAAGTGGGTCGTCCTGCGAGGTGTCTAATTCGACGTTCCAGTCCTCGTTGGCGCGGACATTGTCCATGTAGAGCTTTTTCGCCTGCCACGGTTGGAGTCCTTCACGAATCTGCTCGGGGAACTTCGTTGGATCAGCTGCCGCGCGAAAAGCTTCGCGCGTTAGAATCCCGGAGGCCTGGTGGTTTCCGTGGCCGTCGCGCGACGCTCCCTGAAAACGCGTGCAGATTACATCCGGCCGAAAAGTTCGGATGATGCGCACGATGTCAGCCAGTGCGATATCGTGGCCTCCCCACTTGGCAAAGGTCTCCTCCGCCGTCTTGGAGAAGCCGAAGTCTGCCACCCGAGTGAAGCGCTGCTCTACGCCGTAGTAGCGGTCTGCGCCGAGCAACTCGAGGGTGCGAAGAATACCAAGCTCGTCCAGTAGATTGCTGCCGACTTTGTTTTGTCCGCCCTCGCCGCGGTTGAGGGTCAACTGCAGGGCAGTGTCTCCATGTCCACGGGATTCCAGCGTCAGCATGCCGCCATCCTCGTCGTCTGGGTGGGCGGTGGTGTGCATCAACCGGGCGGTGGTGTGCAAGCGGCGAAGCGTCAGCTTGAGCCCCGTCACGCCGGTGTCAATCGCAAGAGGTTTGGTGTCGACCCATGGAGACGGAACCTGGGCGCTGACGCCGGCGCAGAGCGACAAAACTGATAGCAGCGCCAATAAGCGCCGCACGCAAGACCGAGCTTTAAATTCCTGGGAAATCGCCATCAATAGTCAAGACAGCCGGCAAAGGATACCCGGCGCTGTTGTACAGAGTACACAATTCGGCTAATTGTGTGCCGGGAGCGACTGAAAAGAACCGGTCGATTGACGGCCATCACATGTATGACTGGTGGACGTAGCACCAAACCCAATCACCCGACTTGAAAGGCTTCATGATGGCGTGTCCGGTCTCCCGAAAATGCTTGGTTGCATGGCGTCCGGGCGAGGAATCGCAGCAGGCGACGTTGCCGCAGATCAGACAGACGCGTAGCTCAACCGGCTTCTGACCGGCAGCCTTACACGCCTCGCAAGTTCTGCTACTAGGTTTTGCCTTGTGATTGGCATCGGCAAGGTGGTCGCATTTCGCCATCATCACTCCTGTCGAACACGCATTGGATGAACGACGCACCGAGTAGGACTCTCTAAGAACTACTGTGACAATGCGTTATGAGCATTCGATATGTTGACTATAATGTAAGATTCGCGGCTCCCTGAGCTTTCGCGTGCGGCTACCTATCCGCCCTGCGCAATTCTGACAGCACGCGACGGATCCCATCAATGATTCAGACTCTGTTCGGCAGCACCGAGGAAAAACCGAGTTTTCTGGAACGCATGAAAGAGGCGGTCACGCGCACGCGTGAGAGCCTTAGTGAGCGCATTGAAGACCTGGCATCAATCGGCAAGGAGATCGACCGTAACACGCTTGACGATCTGGAAGCCACCCTCATCAGCGCCGATCTCGGAACGGCTACGACCGCAGCCGTGCTGGAATCTTTGCGCGCGAAAGTCGATCGCAAGCAGATCGGAGACGTCGAAGAGCTTAAGCGCGTGCTGAAAGAAGAGTTGTTGAAGATTTTGGATGACGCTGAAAAGCGTCCGGTTCAAAAGGTAGACGGCGAGCCGGAAGTGATTCTCGTGGTAGGCGTGAACGGGACTGGCAAGACCACATCGACTGGGAAGCTGGCTTACGCTCTGCGCGCGCAGGGCAAAACTGTGCTGCTGGCGGCGGCTGACACGTTCCGCGCGGCGGCGATTGAACAGTTGGAAATCTGGGGCGACCGTTCCGGGGTGGAAGTTATCAAGAACAAACCCGGCGGTGACCCTTCGGCCGTGCTCTTCGATGCGTTGCAGGCTGCCAAGGCGCGCAACATTGATTACGTAATCGTAGACACCGCGGGCCGACTGCACACCAAGAGCAACCTGATGACCGAACTCGAAAAGATGCGGCGAACAGCGCAGCGATTTATCCCTACAGCCCCGCACGAAACGCTGCTGGTGATGGACGCGACAACCGGACAGAACGGTTTGCAGCAGGCTCGGCTGTTCACGCAGTCGGCGGGAGTTACGGGCATCGTGCTAAGCAAGCTCGACGGGACAGCCAAGGGCGGAGTGGTCGTCGCGATCTCGAAGGAACTCGGCCTGCCGGTTCGCTACGTTGGAGTCGGAGAAAAGGCGGGCGATCTGTTGCCCTTCAACTCGAAGGACTTTGTGGACTCGCTGTTCAACTGAGCATGGCACCCAAGCCCAATGACGCGCGCTATATGCAGCAGGTCCTGGAGTTGGCTCGCCGGGGGATCGCGCTGGCTTCTCCTAACCCCCGGGTGGGAGCAGTACTGGTTTCGGCTGAAGGCAAGGTCGTGGGACGCGGCACCCACACCTACGACGGCGTAAAGCACGCCGAGGTTCTCGCGGTCGAAGCCGCCGGCGAGCGGGCCAACGGGAGCACGCTATACCTGAATCTGGAGCCCTGCTCGCACGTCGGCCGGACCGGGCCATGCGTAGAGGCCATTATCGCCGGCGGAGTTAAACGCGTTGTGGCTGCGATGCGCGATCCGAACCCGCTTGTTGCAGGGCGCGGGTTCGAGAGGCTGATCGCTGCGGGAATTGAAGTCCAGGAAGGACTTTACGAGCCAGAAGCACGCAAACTTAACGAGGCATTTGCCAGGTACATCCGCTATAAGATTCCGTTCATCACGCTCAAAACTGCGATGACCCTGGACGGCAAGATCGCGCCCCCGCCGGGCGACACCATCAGCCCAAGCACCATGAGCTCGATGGCAGCTACAGGAGGCTGGATCACCAGCGAGGTAGCCCGCGCACATGTGCATGAGATGCGCCACGCCAATGACGCCATCATGGTCGGCGTGGGAACCATCATTGCGGACGATCCGCTACTGACCGACCGTACTGGCCTGTCGAGGCGACGGCCGCTTTTGCGGGTGATTCTCGATTCGCGCTTGCGCCTGCCGTTAGATTCTCGCGTGGTGAGAACAGCGGACTACGATGTTGTCGTTTTCTGTTGCTTTGCTGAGGAGCGGAAACGGCAGGAATTGGAAGAACGCGGAGTCATGGTGGAGCAGGTTCCTATGCGCCAGCCCCTGGAAGATGGAACAATTCCCTTCCCGAGCGGTTCGCAAACGTCCGACGGACGGCCTGACCTGGAGCGGGTCACGGCCAGACTCGGAGAGCGCGAGATCACCAGCGTGATCATCGAAGGCGGCGCAATGGTGAATTGGGCGGCCCTGTCGGCTGGAATCGTGGACAAGATTTTCTTTTATTACGCGCCCAAAATATTGGCCGGCACGGGTTCGATTCCTCTGGCACTGGGCACGGGCTACCGACGCTTTAGCGAGGCTGCGTACGTACGCTCCCTTACGTTGCACCGCTTCGGCGAAGATTTTGCCGTCGAAGGGTATCTACGTGATCCCTACGCGGACGTAATTCATGTTGTGCCTGATCCTTCATAATCGGCCTGCGTTTACAGGCAATTTCTCGAGGTCACTTTCATGTTTACTGGTCTGGTGGAAGAAGTTGGAACTGTCCTCAGCATCGTTGAAAAAGGCGCCAATCACCGAATTACGGTTCAAGCTGCCTTGTCAGCAAAGGAACTGCGGGAGGGCAACAGCATCGCGGTCAGCGGTGTTTGCCTGACCGCACTCGACATCAAGCCAAACACGTTTTGCGCTGACTTGGCCAAGGAAACGTGGACGCGAACGTCCTTTTCGCGAATCTCTGAGGGTGCGGAGGTAAACCTCGAACTACCCCTCAAAGCTGATGCGCGCATGGGCGGTCACATCGTTCAGGGCCATGTGGACGGCACGGGCCGTCTGACCGGCCTCGAGCCCATCGCCAATGCTGACGATTTCTGGCTGCACATCGATATCCCGGAGGACCTGGAAAGGTACGTGGTCTTCAAGGGATCGATTGCTATTGAGGGAATCAGTCTGACCGTTGCCAAACTGGAAGGCCTGAGGCTGACAATTGCCATCATTCCCCACACGGTCAAGATGACCAACCTGAAATCGCTGAAGCCCGGCGATCCGGTGAATATCGAGACCGACATCGTCGCCAAGTACCTCGAAAAGTGGACCCACCGGGACGAACAGTCGGGCAGACTTACCATCGAACGATTGGTAGCGCAAGGGTTCTAGTTCGTCGGGACTGCAGCTTCGCTCATATTTGCGCGGAGTGCGGCGGGCGCTGCGCACCGAAATATCGCTCGAAGTCCAGCGAGTCGAGTTCCAGAAACTCCTGCACGATGGGTTCGTTGCACTTCTGCATCTCGTCGAATGTGCCGAAGAAAATGGCCCGCGCTTCGTGCAGAAAGAGCAGGCGATCGGCCAATTTCTTCGCCAGCGCCATGTCGTGAGTCACGACGATGCTGGTCAGCTTGAGTTGTCGCTTGAGCTTCTTGATCAGGTCGCCCAGCAAGTGCGCCATCAGCGGATCGACCATGGTGGTGGGCTCGTCGTACAGCACAGCATCGGGTTGCGCGGCCAGAGCACGCGCGATGGCTACCGATCGCTTCATGCCCGTGGACAGGTCGGACGGCAACAGATCGCGGAATTCGCGCACCCCGACCATGTCGAGGAGGCCGTCGATGATCTGGTAGATCTGCTCTTCTTCGAGTCCGCCCCGCTCGCGCAGCGGAAACGCGACATTCTCGCCAACAGTAAGAGAATCGAAGAGCGCGCCGTTCTGGAAGACCATGGTGACTTTCTTGCGAATCTCCTCCATCTGTCCTTCGCCGTACTCGGTCACGTTCTCATGCGCCACCCAAACCTTTCCGCTGTCGGCCTTGAGAAAGCCCATAATCATCTGCAGCGATACCGACTTGCCGACGCCGCTGCGACCGAGAATGCAGACCGTTTCTCCCGGCATAACATCGAAGCTGACGTCGTGAATGACGACCTTGCTGCCGAAGGCCTTATAGACGTGCTCGAATTCGATGTATGGCTTCTGGCCGTTCATGAGTTTGTACCCGCAGTTGATGTCTGAGGAATGTCGGCAACGAGACCGGCTACTGCTTCATAATCTTCAGGCGTGTTGATATTGCGAAAAATGCTGGACGAGAATCCAGCCGACGCCCATTCGCTCTCCGGCACAAACCGGGTGGGAAGCAGTGTGAAGAGGCGGTTAACCTTGTACTCGCCGGCTCGGAGGGCGTGCTCAACAGCGCCTCGTGCTGAGCGCGGGTACACTGCACAGAGCGGCTGGTTGCGTCCTTCTGCCTGTGGCACTGTCGCGGTTGCGTCGCTCATCGATGCGAGTTGCAACAGCCAACGCAGGAACTCTGTCGTCATGAGCGGCATGTCCACTGAGACTATGAGATTCAGTTCGGACCGGCTGCTGCAAAGCGCGGCGTGAATGCCGCTGAGCGGGCCACACCCTGGAATGACATCCTCGATGACTTCACCGTATTGCGCATACCTGTTCCGGTCGCCGACAATAACCGGCCGCGTCACGAAAGCACTAGCCTTCTCAAGCGTGAGTTGCAACAGGTTTTGTTGACCGAGCACCAGCAGGGCCTTGTCGTGTCCCATGCGTGAGCTGCGGCCGCCTGCCAGTATGAATACAGATACGTCTTCCACGTCGTCATGATAACCGACGGAGGGCGTACGAGAATTTCGAGTTCTCAGTCGTTACGCCCGCGCGGGGCGAAAAGTTGTGGTATGCGGAATGCAGCCGTTGATTTCGATGGCGACGATGCGTCCGGCGTTGTCGAGCTCGACAGTTCCGGGTGCGTTAAGAACAGCGTCTCCGCTGAGGCCGGGAAGCGAGACAAACACCCGGTTTTCCACGCAGATTGCCGTGGGATCTTTCTTGATGTAGGTCAGGGCGTAATCGGAGCGGCAGGCCTTGGGAAGCACGAAGCTCAGGTCAGCGATGTCGCCCGTTTCAGAGACCGAGACAGCGACCTCGATCGAGATGCGCGCAGTGACTTCGTCGCCATCCACCTGGCTGGGCGGCTTGAAACAGATGTAGTACTCAAAACCAGAATCGGGGTCGAATGCACTCCGATCCACCTGGAACGCCATGCTCTGGCCTCCTGTGTTTACTGCTAACCACATCAGGCTTTTGATACTAAATCACGCGGCGGAGGTGTGCAATTGATAAACACTGTATCCGACGAATCAAGCTCGTTAATATTGTTATTTTGGGAACCGCCAGGCTCAGTGACGGGAGCGGCCGCCACATTCCCGGCCATAACTGTCTTGCTCTGTTATATTTTCGTTCTGGAGCACACGCGGATTCGAGCATGCCTATTCTCTCGCTGAACGACATCGCCAAAGACAAGGTCGAAGCCGTGCAGGAGTATTCGCTGCTCGCTGGCCGGTCTCTCTCCAACATCTTTGCCCATCCGAGATATATCTCGGACACCTTGATGCAGGCCGATTCGATCGGGGTGGGGTCACTGCCAATCGTCGTGCTCATCGGGTTTTTTACCGGCGCGGTGCTGGCCTTGCAGACCGCTACGACGTTGCAGCAGTTCGGTTCGCTCTCACTGACTGGACAACTGGTTGCCCTTTCCATGGTTCGCGAGTTAGGGCCGGTGCTGACCGGTATCCTGGTGGCTGGCCGCAATGCCAGCGGCATGGCCAGCGAACTTGGGTCGATGAAGGTGACCGAGCAAATCGATGCCATGCGCGCGATGGGAGTCGACCCGACCAAGAAACTCGTGACTCCTCGCGTGATGGCCACGGTAATCATGCAGTTCTTCCTTAGCATCATCTCTGACATGATGGGTCTGACCGGCGGATTCGTAGTTTCGTACTTGCTGCTGGGGCTCGATGGCAAGCAATACTGGACAACTGCCTACCAGGCGCTCCGTTTCGGGGACGTGTTTATGGGCCTGGCAAAGCCCGTGTTCTTCGGCTTCATCATCGCTTCAATCGGGTGCTACTACGGAATGACGGCCAAGGGCGGCACCGAAGGCGTAGGTCGGGCCACAACGCAGGCCGTAGTCGCGGCCTCAGTGCTGATCGTGGTTAGCGATTTCTTTATCACCAAGTTTCTGCTGGCATTTTTCCACTACTAGCCATGGCAACCCCTACCGCCCCAGTCTCACAGCCAGAGCCCAGACGTACCGAGACTTCGGGGACCCTACTGCGCTTTGAGGACGTTTCCATCAGCTTCGAAAATCCCGTTCTCGATGGCATTTCGTTTGAACTCAAGCACGGCGAAACCAAGGTGCTGCTGGGCGAAGCAGGAACGGGCAAGACGCTGATCCTTAAGCTGGCCCTAGGTCTGCTAAAGCCCGACAGCGGGCGCATCACCGTGCTGGGAGAGGAAATATCGTCCATGCGGGAGCAGGACATGTATTCCTTCCGCCGGAAGATCGGCATGGTGTTTCAGGAGAGCGCTTTGTTCGACTCGCTTACGGTCGAGGAGAATGTCGCCTATCGCTTGATCGAGGAGACCGGCAGGATCACTGACGAAATCCACGCGCGCGTAATCGAAGTACTTGAGTTCGTGGAATTGGCGCAGACATACAACATGTTTCCCTCGGAGCTTTCCGGCGGTATGCGCCGTCGTGTGGCGATCGCGCGCGCGATCATTACGCAGCCGGAAGTGCTGCTCTACGACTCACCTACTGGCGGACTCGATCCCGTTACCTCCAACACCATCATCGAGCTGGTCGTAAAGCAGCGAGACGTGTATCAGACCAGTTCCCTGCTGGTCACTCATCGCCTGCAGGACGCCTTCACGATGGCGAGCCATTATTTCGATCGCAAGCTCAATAAAATGGTGCCTCTGGAGGACGGTTCGATCCGCAACGTCCACACAACGTTTTTGATCTTGCGCGACCACAAGATCATCTTTGAGGGCACGGCACCCGACCTGCTGCGCTGCCGCGATCCGTATATCCGGGAATATCTGAGCTAACGAACTGCAACCGCCGCTTCTTCCCTCCGACGAGCCATTTCGGCCTGCATCTTTTGCATGGCCACCGTGCGCTCCCGCGTTTCCGCCGAACTCTCGGCGAGCCGCTGCACCTGGCGCATGAATTGCGGCGTCCCCATTTTCTGGCGATACTCTTCGAGGTATGGCTGTATTTTGGCGTACACAAAAAACAATTCCTGGAAGTTATCGAGCGCAAGTTCACGATTGAGCGCCCCGCGGTTTACCAGCGATGCTGCCATCTCCCAATATCCAGCCACCTGGCGCAGATAAGCCTGCTCCTTGGTGCCGAATGCGCCCGCGAGCTTCATCAAATCATCGAGCGACTTGGGTGAAAACTGCCCGAAAAACGTCCGCGCCTCGCGCATTACCGGCTCACGACGAAGGTCGTAAAGCTTGAGAATGAGATCAGCATCGTGGTGCGTTGGCTGTGATTCGCTCATGGTCATCTCCTAAGCTACTGCCTCTGGCGTAGCAATTTGCCGAGAGTAATCGCACTTCATGGTACTCTCCACCGCTACTGTCTTTTTCTTGCCGCGGCGCTTGGGTTCTTCCGCGGTCGTGCGTTTGTTATTCGGACACACCAGATAGACGCCGTCTTTCAGCGTCTTTTCCAGCAGGTACGGGCTCTTGCAGACTGGGCATTCTTCCGCCACAGGCTTGAATGCCGCGGTGAACTCACACTTGGGATAATTGGTGCACCCGTAGAAGTAGTTCCCGCGACGGGCCTTCTTCTCAGCGATGTCGCCGTCTTTGCAATCCGGACACTTCACGCCGATCAGGTTTTGCTTGACGTACTTGCAGTCCGGGTAGCCGCTGCACGAAACGAATTCGCCGAACCGCCCGTGACGAATCAGCAGGTTCCGTCCGCATTGGGGACACTTCTCGTCGAGCGGAATGTCAGGCACTTTCTTAGCCTGGTCGAGGCGACGGGTGGTCTTGCAGTCCGGATAACCCGTGCACGCCATGAACTGACCGAACCGTCCACGCTTGAGCACCATGGGACGGCCACAGTTTTCGCAATACTCTTCCTGGGTTGTCTCCTGAAGGTCCGCGGAGTCGAGATCGGGCAGGTCAATGGGGTTTTCTTTGGTAAATGTGCAACTGTTAGGATCGGTCTTGTCGTAGGAGCTGCAGGCGAAGAACGAGCCATGCTTGCCCCACTTGATGACCAGCGGCGAGCCACAGCGCTCGCAAATCTGGTCGGTGGGTTTCTCCATCCGCTTCACATTTTCCATGTGCTTTTCGGCGTAATGGAGGTCCTTCTCGAACTTCTTGTAGAAATCGGCCAGGGCGTTGGTCCAGGATTCCTTGCCGTCTTCAATTTCGTCGAGCTCTTCTTCCAGACGAGCGGTGTACTGGAAGTCAAAAATATCCTTGAAGTTGACCACCAACAGGTCGGTGACTACGAAACCGATTTCCGTAGGGATAAACTTGCCGCCCACCTTCTGGACGTATTGCCGCTCCTGGATGGTGCTGATGATGGCGGAGTAGGTGGAAGGGCGGCCAATTCCGCGCTCTTCCAGTTCCTTGACCAGCGATGCCTCGTTAAACCTCGGCGGCGGTTCGGTGAAGTGCTGCTCAGAACTGAGCGACTTGAGAGTAAGTTTCTGCCCTTCCGTCAGCTCGGGCAGCTTGTGCTTCAAGTTCTCATCTTCTTCGTCCTTGTTGTCCTTGGACTCCTCGTAAACCTTCAGGAAGCCCTCGAACTTCATCACTGAACCACTCACACGGAAGCGATGGTCTTCTCCCTTGCTGTTGGCGTCGATATCAACCGTCGTCTGGTCGAAAACCGCCGGGTTCATCTGCGAGGCCACGAAACGTTGCCAGATGAGTTTGTATACCTTGAATTCGTCTTCCTGCAGATACTGCTTGATAGTGTCGGGATGCCGGGCAGCCGACGACGGACGAATGGCTTCGTGCGCGTCCTGCGTATCTTTCTTCGACTTGAAGGTGTTTGGCGATTCCGGCAGAAATTGCGGACCGTACTCTTTGCCAATCAGCTCACGCACCTCGGCGATCGCATCGTTCGATACACGCGTCGAGTCGGTACGCATGTAGGTGATCAGACCCACCGTACCTTCTTCACCCAGGTCGACGCCTTCGTAGAGGCGCTGGGCTATCATCATGGCGCGCTTTACGCTAAAGCGAAGCTTGCGCGAGGCGTCTTGCTGGAACTTGCTCGTCGTAAAGGGAGCGGCCGTGTTCTGGCGGCGCTCTTTCTTCTCTACCGAGCGGACGGTCCAGGTTGCGCTCTTGAGCTCCTCTTCCAGCTTCTTGGCGGTCTCCTCGTTAGGGAGAACGTTCTGTTTGGGGTTGGTTCCAACTAGCCGCGCGTCAAATGCAGGAGGCTTGGTCCCGGCAAGGTGGGCGTCCAAGGTCCAATATTCGGTCGGAACGAATGCCTTAACGTCGCGCTCGCGCTCTACGATGAGGCGAAGGGCAACCGTCTGTACGCGTCCGGCTGACAGACCGCGACGCACCTTGTCCCAAAGCAGCGGCGACACCTGATAACCAACCAGGCGATCCAGGACACGGCGAGTCTGCTGCGCGTCTACCAAGTTGCGATCGATATCGCGAGCGTGCTGAAAGGCGTCTTGTACCGCCTTCTTGGTGATCTCGTTGAAGGTGACGCGCCAGATAGGCGTGGCGGTTTTCTTCGACTTCTTGCCGTCCACCCGCTCTCCGCCTAGTTCTTCGGCGAGGTGCGCGGCGATGGCTTCGCCTTCGCGATCCGGGTCAGGCGCCAGGTAGATGGTGTCGGCTGACTTGGCCATCTTTTTCAGCTTCGCAATGACCTTTTCTTTACCGGGAATCACCTCGTAATCGGTGGCGAAATCGTTCTCCAGATCCACCCCCAGGGACTTCTTGGGCAGATCTTTGATGTGGCCGAACGAGGCTTCAACCTCGTATCCGGCGCCAAGATATTTCTGGATCGTCTTCGCCTTGGTAGGCGATTCGACGATAACTAGACCCTTTGCCAATGGAACCTCTTATGTCTGCTCAACACTAAATATGATTTCAGGGATACGAATACGACACTAGCACGACTGGCGAGCAAAACCGAAATCACGCCAATCGGCTTCTAGATCACCCGTACGTAATACTTCCCCGGCATCGTGCGGATTCGGCCGCTCATTTCCAACTCAAACAGTGCGGCGAAAATCTGGGAGGACGACAGGTCCGCAACCAGGCGCTCGATCAGTTGGTCGATGTGCGTGGGCTCATCTGCCCGCAACACAGCGAAGATCTTATTTTCGTCGGGACCCAAATCCGGGCCGCCAAACAAAGATGCTGTCTGAGGCCCCTCGGATGCAGGGCGTTCCGGAGGGGTGAGTGCCAACCGGGTGTCCGCGGGCAGCGCTTCCCAGACGTCTTCCCACGTTGCAACTAGCGCAGCACCCTGTTTTATCAATGTGTTAGGACCCCATGAGAGCTTATTGGTCACGTTGCCTGGCACGGCGTAAACATCCCTGCCTTGTTCTAAGGCGCACCGAGCCGTTACTCGGGTTCCGCTGTATTCTCCAGCCTCAATCACTAATACGCCGACCGACATTCCGCTGATAATGCGGTTACGGATGGGGAAATTCTGCGGGGCGGGAAACGTGCCTAATTGGAATTCGCTGACAATGGTGCCGCCGGAAGCCAGAATCTGATCCGCAAGCTTCTGATTCTCCTTGGGATAGGTGACATCGACACCCGTTCCCCATACCGCTACGGTCGGACAGTGGGCATTCAACGCTCCACGGTGGGCGGCACTATCGATTCCTCGCGCCATCCCACTGATAATGATGAGCCCGCGAGCGGCAAGGTCGCATGCCAGCCGCTCGGCCATTCCAGTGCCATAGGGCGTAGGATGCCTTGTCCCAATGACTGCAACCCCTTGCTGGTTAATGATTTCCGAACTTCCTCTCAGATAGAGTACGAGCGGCGGGTCGTAGATTTCGTAAAGTCGCTTGGGATAGGAGGGATCGTCAAGCGCGATGACCTTGGCCCCGAGCGCCTTGACTCGATCCATCTCGTCCGCCGCCAGTTCGAGCGACTTGCCTAATGCCAAGCTCTGGGCCGAGGCGGCTGCCAAACCTGCCGCCTCCAGTTCCGTCAACGAGGCGTGCGACAGGCGATCGATGCCGTCGAACAGCTCGACCAGCTTGCGGCCTCGGCCGGCTCCTATGCCGGGAGTGAGCGACAGCGCGAGCCATTGCAGAGTGCTCGTGGCCTCCGGTGGACACTTCGCAAACGTCAACTCGGATTTGGGCATGGCGGCTCCTGAAGCGAGATTCTGCGACGCTCAGAGTAATCATTGGCTGAGTTACCGTCAATGACACTCATCACAGAGTTTCGTGCGGCAGTAGTCGTAGAGGGATTGATGAACGCGGAACCGCGCTACTCGCGCTCGTTTGTTAGACTCGGATGTTCATGTCCCGCCTGCGAGTCTCGGCCATATCGTTTCTCAACACGGCCCCCCTGATGTGGGATTTCGAGCACGCTAATGCCGCGAAGGACTTCGACATCTCCTACACGATCCCCTCGGAGTGCGCCGCGGCGTTAGCGGAAGGACGGGCGGACATCGGCATCATTCCGGCGGTGACTTACGCCCAGATTCCCGGTCTGGTGATCCTGCCCAACATTGCGATCGCAGCGAGAGATAGTGTTCGCTCCATCCTGCTAATCAGCAAGAAGCCCATCGAGGACGTAAAGACGGTAGCAACCGATACGTCGTCGCGAACGTCGGTCGCGTTGACGCAAATTCTGTTTGCGAAGTTCCTTGGCGGTCACCGGAAATTTACTCCTCAGCCTCCCAACCTGAAGGAGATGCTCAAGCGGAACGATGCGGCCCTGCTGATTGGTGACTCCGCCCTACAGATCTCGCTGCATGACTCGCCTTATCACGTTTACGACTTGGGACATGACTGGAAGAGGCTAACCGGAAAGCCATTTGTATTCGCGTTCTGGGCGGTGCGGCTTGATTCCCTGAATCAGCAGCCGAAAGGGATGAATCTCATTCGTACCTTTCAGGAATCCCGCGACCACGGGTTACTGGCGGAGAATGTCGCAACTCTCGCAGGGGAATGGTCGCTCAAGCTCGGCCTCACCGAGACCGAGGTAACGACCTATCTCACCGAGAACATCCACTATTATCTCGACCGCGAAAATCATGCTGGATTGGATCTCTTCCTGAATTATGCCCACGAAGTAGGGCTGATACCGTCAGTTCCGGAACTTCGCTTCCTGGGGCCGGTCGCATTTGGGAGCGCGCGGAAGTAAGGTCTTACTTAAACAGCCAGCGGGTCGCGCCCTTGGGGAATAGCTTCTCGGGCATCGCGATTACTTTTCGGGGAGTGACCTTGAAGATCGGGCCCATTTTCGGATCGAGCTTCCAGCCGTACTTCTTGAAGTAGCGCTCGAATGCGGCCTCGGGAACGTCTGCGACCTCGGTCGGGCTCGCCTCACCCTCTACGATTACGGCTTCTTCGATGTTCTCGTTGCAGATCACGCAATGCGGATTGCCGGCGAGGTTCTTCGCCTTGAGGGTGTCTGCGCCGGTGCTGAAGTAATACGCGTTCTCCAGCCAGATCCCCCAGATCACCATGGTGTGCGGACGCCCGTCAGGGCGAACCGTCGTGATGAGGTAGTTGTGAGAGGAGGTCAAGCGCTCTTGGGCCCAGTCCCAGGAGACACTTCCCTTAAGGGCCTTGGGAACTCCGTAGACTTTAGGGAGAACCGGACGACTGGCCTTTGGCGCCTTGTTCGTCGTTGGTTTCATCAAGCTGCCAAAATCAGCAAGTTAGCGCAAATTCGCGAAATCACGGTTGTTTGTTTTCAATGGGTTGGGAGAAAATTGTTCCCACCCCATTGTTTCTACATGTACTTATAGCTATCCATTTCAGCCATAAGGACTTAACTCGCCATTTTTTGGCTAGTAAGCCCAGAAGGGCCCCACAACGGTCGTGCCGGTAACAGGCTGCTGTTCGATGCCAGTGAACACACCGTTCGGCTTCCCGTAGAAGAAGGAGAGTCCCCAATCGAATGACGACCCGCAGTTGGCGACCGGAGCATTTGGCCCGCCGAGCTCGCTGAAGGCATTATTTGCGCCACCGTTGTTGGTAAACAAGGTGTTCGCATTGCCTACGTTAAACGACACCGTTCCCGTTGCGCCGTTTGTATTAGCCGCACTCTGATTGGTGGCACTGAGGGTCAACAAATTGGCCGGACAATAGAACTGCGAGTTACCGCCGCACGTCACTAATCCGGGATACCCGGTAGAGGGAAAGAAGTAAGCGTTCGATCCGCTGTCGATGTAACTACAGGAGTTCGTCTGACCGTTAAAGACAGTCGTAAAGTTGGCAGACGAGTTCGTGTCGAAGACGGTTGCCGACCCGAGACTATTGTTAGTCTGAGTTCCAATCCCGAAGATCAGAGTGCCGTTCACCGTCGTGGTACCACCGGATGGAACGGAAGGCAACTGGATGAGCACACCGTTGTTGTCGGACGGGAGTGCCCAATCGGGATTGGTGACTTGTTGCGCGAGGCCTACGACAATTGGGTTGCAGCCACTGCTGGGACAGGAGTAGTAAACATCCGGAGCAGGGCTGTTGGAGACACATCCCCCACCGCAGTCCTGTTCGAAGTTACCCAGGCCTAACACGCCATTCGCCAGGAGATTGGCCAGATTGCTCTCGTCGATAGCGTTTTGAGAACTGCAACTGGAAGGAATCGAAGGGACGCGAGGATCACCAATAATCTGGACCGGTACTCCGATCACCATCGTGTTCGGGACTGTGGATGCGGTCTCGCCTCCCATTTGAATGGTCGCCCGCGCCACTGAACCCCAAGTGACGCCATCGACGAACGCGTTGCACTCGCCGATGGGATTACCGCTGGAGTCGGTTTGTAGCGGGAATGGCGTTGGATTCAGTTCTCCGCCCGGCGTTCCTGAGGCAAGAAGTCGCAAGCCGACCGAACCAGTATCGACGAGAACATGGTCGATGGTCTGGCAGGTCGAAGTGCCTGGGGTGCAAACGATAACAGTGACGAATCCACCATTAGCGTAGCCGCCCGTGGGGCCACCATCGACGGTGATCGGCAACGTGTTGCTGACGCCGTTGACGACGGTCACGGTAGCGGTTCCCGTCACAGCCGTATTCTGCTGCGAACTGGCGGTGATGGTGTATGTGCCCGCTGTGGTGTTGCTATACACACCAGTAATCGGATTGATGGTGCCAGCGCTGGCGGTCCAGGTGACGTTGGGACTGAAATTGCCAGTTCCGTTGACGACAGCGCTACAGGCTGACAGTTGGCCACTCTGAACTGTCGTCGGAGTGCAGGTTGCATTCACCGAAGTCACTGTGCCAGAGGTTTGGACGGTAATCACGGTAGAACCGGTCTTGGTGCTGTCCTGGGTCGAGGTGGCAGTGATCGTTACCTGGGTGGTGAAGGGAACGGTTTCGGCGGTAAATACGCCGCCTGCAGGAGTGATGGTTCCGTTGCCGCTGGCGGTCCAGGTGACTGTCGAGCTGAAGTTGCCGGTGCCGGAAACCGAGGCCGTACATTGACTGGTTTGTCCGGAGGTGATCGAGGTCGGGTTGCAGCTGGCACCGACCAGGGTGATGGTCGAGGTGGTACTGCTGCTACCTCCGCACGCTACCAAGCCTACAAGGCAGCAAACTGCTGCAAGAATTCCTATGAGTCGCACGCTTGCTCCTTTACTGGATCTCGGTGACATCCACGCCCTGTGGAATCATGGCAGGCACATAGGCGCGGCCATGGAAATCGCGTGCGTGTCCACTTTGCTGAAATACAAAACCTGAGTTTTCGATCGAAACCGGACCGTGTCCGTGGCGAACCTGGGCGGATACTGCCTGCTTGATAGTGTCGAAGTACGAGCCCAGCACTTGCTGCAGGTCGGGCTGAAATGGTCCTTGCCAAGCCACACCGAAGACGTTCCCTTCGGGTGACACGTACTCTCGCACCACCTGGCCGGTGGAGACCTGAATTTCGTGGGTGACGTAGCGCTGGCTGGCGACGCTGCGCAGCGTGCCCTTCATGTGAGCGCTGTCGGTCTGTACTGATGTAACGTTGTCGCCTAACGAGGCCCACGCCGGAAACGCCAGCGCCAGCAATACGCTGGGGATAAGCAGCCGCAAGGTCCTACCATTGGGGAATCCAAAGGGAGTAGTTCGATTCATTCTATTGTCCTTTGACAGCCTTTGCCCTCGAATTGTCGCATAGGCCGCGCGAGCCGGGGCAGTTCATGAAACCTGGTACCGTTCAATACCCTATCATTCTACAAGGCTTGCCGTGGCGAGCAGCGCTGGTATAAACGCAAACGGCCGGGATTTGTTTCGTAAACGGCGAGAGCAGTTGTCAGTCGTCGGTTGTCAGTTATCAGTTGTCGGAAAGGCGACAGCATTGCGCAGCGAATGGCATTCGCCGCCTTCTGTTTGGATTTTGTATTCCGCTGCGGGCGAGGCGACACCTCCAAGACACGCTCCAGCGTCTCGCTTTAATCACGCACGCATTTTTCGCAAATCGGCCAGCATCCGCTCTCGAAGGATACGGTTAGCCCGTGTCTGATACCCCTTGCCAGCCTTCTTCAGCCAAGCAACGATATCCGCATCCAGGCGGAGCGAAACAGATTGTTTCACGGGACGATAGAAGCGGCCGCGTACGGCGTCTTTCCATGCACCGGGCGGAAGCTCCGGTGCATCCGAAGTGTCAACCTCGTCATCCGGCAAAGCGGCCAGGGCCGCCAATTCGCGATTGTGTTTGGCAGCGAGGGTCTGCGGGCGAGCGGTATTAGTTGGCTTGCGCATAGATACTCCGTTCTAGTGGTGTCGCCTTACGCGCTGAGATGATGTGGACGACTTCTTCGCTTCCAAATTCTGAGACGGTATGTGCCACCAGTAGAACTTGCAAGCCCCTCACCATTCCGATGGTCTGCCAGCGCATCTCGCCTTCGACTTCGCGGTCCTGAACTGAGACGTGACCGGGATCATCGAAAACCAGCATCGCTGTTTCAAAGCTGAGCCTGTGCTTTCTCTGGTTCGCACGGTTCTTTCGCTCGTCCCATGTCAATCGCAATTGGCGGCCTATGTCACGACACTTTTGTATATACAGAATAACGTAGTCTGGGCATCAAATGCAAGCCGGGCCGAAGGCTGGCACAGAACCGACGAGAGCTCTACCTGATCGGCCGCGCTTGAAGCTGGGACTGCTCAAATCGGCGAGACGCACGGTTGCTTCAGGTTAGAATGGTTTGGTATGTCATTGAGCAAAGCTGAAGCACTCGAGTTGTTTCGTTCCGACGATCTGGTGGGCATGGGCATGGAAGCGGACGCGTTGCGCCGACGCCTTCATCCCGATGGAGTGGTCACCTACATCATTGACCGGAACATCAACTACACCAACTTCTGCACGGAATATTGCACCTTCTGCGCGTTCTACCGTCCGCTGAAGGGCAAGCTCGCGGCAGAGGGCTACATCCTCGACTTTGACACCATCTACGACAAGGTGCAGGAGATGGTCGAGTTGGGCGGCACAGGCGTGCTGCTGCAAGGCGGCCTGCATCCCGATCTCAAGATCGAATGGTACGAGGCCATGCTCAGCGGTCTTAAACAGCGTTTTCCGCGCATACACCTGCATTGCTTCTCGGCGTCGGAGGTCATCTGCATCGCCGAAGTCAGTGGCCTGAGCATTGAAGACACCATCAAGCGGCTGCGCGATGCGGGGCTTGACTCGATTCCCGGGGGCGGGGCCGAGATCCTCGATGACGAAGTGCGTTACAAGATTGCGCGCCTGAAGTGCCTGACTGACGACTGGCTCAATGTGCATCGCACGGCCCACAAGCTGGGCATGCGCACTACGGCCACAATGATGTTCGGCGTAGGCGAGAGCTATGAGAACCGCGTCAACCACTTCCAGGTGCTCTACGACTTGCAGGAAGAAACCGGCGGCTTCACAGCGTTTATTCCGTGGTCGTTCCAGCCGCAGAACACAGCGCTGGGCGGGCGTGGTTGGGAGGAAGCGACCGCCGTCGAGTATCTGAAAACGCTGGCCATCGCGCGGTTATATCTCTCGAACTTCGAGAACGTGCAATCGAGTTGGGTGACGCAAGGCCTGAAGGTCTGCCAGATGGGCCTGCGCTTTGGCGGCAACGATGTGGGCTCGGTGATGATCGAGGAAAACGTGGTGCGCGCGGCCGGAGTGCGCAATTGCACGACCGAAGAAGAGCTGCGTCGGATCATTCGCGATGCGGGATTCCGTCCGGCACAACGCGACACGCTGTATACGAAGTTTTTCCTGAATTAGGGCGAGGGTGAATGCCGTGGAAACACAGATGCAGTACAAGGCGCGCATCATTGGGTTGATGGAAGGCAAAGACCCAATCGCGGTTCAGCGCGAAACAGCCTTACACCTGGCTCAGTTGATCGAGGGAGTTCCTACGGAAAAACTCCGTGCACGGCCGGCACCGGACAAGTGGTCTGTATCTGAAGTTCTAGCGCACCTGTCGGAAGCGGAGATCACCAGTTCCTGGCGCTACCGCCAGATGCTGGAGCATGACGGCTGTTCCCTTCCCGGCTATGACCAGGAGCTATGGGCGAGGCTGGGCGGCTACGCTACTCGCAAGCCGGAAACCTCACTGCATCTGTTCCGTTTGCTCCGCGAAGAGAATCTCCAGATGTTCGACAAGCTGACTCCGGAGGAATGGCAGCGCCACGGCGTCCACACAGAGCGTGGTGAGATGACGGTCAGAGACCTGGCGGTGCAGATCGCCGGCCACGATATCAATCACGTGGCGCAGATCCGGAAAATCCTGAATCCGTAGCCGGAGGGCTATTTCAACATCAATTTGGCTTTTTCTCAGGTAGAGGCTGGCCTTGCATCTGCTGGCTCTGCATGGACTCGCCATCGCGCAAAAGCGAGGGAGGCGCATAGGTCTGCGAAGTCGCCGGAGGATTCGTGGCGGGGGGTGAGCTCATCGCTCCAGTTCCACTTGCAGATTGGCCAGGGGCTGGAGTGGAAGGATTCGTCGTCTGGGCTTTAGCCTCCGGCGCTGCGCCGCCTGCGCCCTGGTTGCGATTCGAGGCTTCGCCATTCGCGGTGTCGCCGTCGAAACCGACCTTGGCAGTCAACAACTGCCGGAGTTCCGCATCGTGAGGCGCGGCGAGAACCCAGATGAGCAGATAACCGCGCTGCGCAGTTAAGGCCATCGCCACGGAAATCCGTCGCGAGAGCTCGTCGCCCTCTTCTCGGTAGGCGATTGTCCCATGGCTCAACACGAAAGGTTTGCCACCCGCCTCGTAGGAGCGCACATCAGTCATGTCACGCTCCAGCGGCTCGGTGAGGCTGAGACCGACGATGAAGCGGCGAATCGCGCTGGAATCCTTCGCGTCATCGGGAAACCCGATATTGGGGAAACAAGCAAGTGGCATGGCCGAGAGCGTGACCTCGCCAAACTCGTCATAAGGGACCTCGCCGTTTGCGGCCGGCTTGGTGCGCCAGGCTGACAGCAAGGTGCGACGACATGCCTTCACCGCGGCGCGCTCGCGCGGGCCAAGACTGGGCTCGCCGCTCATTTTTTCGCGATAACGCTCTACCGCCGGAGCGATGGCGCCTTGCGGCTCGATGCTCCAACCTTTGGGAAACTCGTACTCCAAACCGATTTGCGCGTTGTGGTAAACGTTGCCATCGATCTTTCCCGGGTCCATGTGTTCGGCGGGCGCAGCAGCTTTGATTTCCTGCAAGCGCTGTGACGAAATCGCAGGCCCCTCGTAGGCAATTGCGCCGACACCACAATGCTTCGAGGCTTCCTGAGGAGGAAAGAAATTCGCATGGTTGAAGGCGGCAACAAACTCCTTGACCATGTTCGCGTCGTTTGCTTTCACAGCCACTACCAAAATGTAGCCGTTCATTTCTCCGGCCAGTTCGGTGAGCTGCTCGACTCCGCGGCGAACCTCAAAGTAATAGAACTGATGGCCGGCAATCGTGGTCTTGGAGAGTCCGTGAACTTCTTCGACACCCACGAACAAGTCCTGGTCCAACTCATGGCGCAGAATTCCCTTGGCGTCGGTGTAGTTCTTATTCTTGTACTCGTAAGCGCTGATGGAGACGACGGCGTGCTGCGGAGCCGGGCCTACCATGTCGAGCAGTTGGATGCGTCGATCTACGGATGTTGGCATGGCCACGGGCTTCAGGTTTGCGTCCTGGGGAAAATCAAACTCGAAGCCGAAATAGGCGTTGGCGTAAGCGGTCGGCGAGAGATAAGCGTCTTCCGGATTTTGTCCAGTGACTGGGCCGGCGGGGAGAGACGAGGGTTGCTGGCTCTGCGATTGAGCAAAAGCCCGTGCCTGCACTACCAGGCAAATCAGCACTGCCACCCACAATGCTCTTCGCAAACCCATCCCGTAACCCTGGAGACTATTGTTCGCCTGTGTGGCGCAAGAGTCAACGCTGTCGGGACACTAATGTGCGATTTGTCGAGGGCTTTCGGGTAATTCCGGCGAGAGCGTCAGGTACAATCATCGCGTTGTCGAAGACAGTCGCGCCTGTTTTCCACGAGGAAGCGCGGCCTACGGGGAGAAGCCACTGAACGCCGTCCCGATGCTGCTGTGCACATTTTTCGCAGAGCCCCACGGGCTCCGGCACTACATGCGCACGCATTTTCTCGACACCACTTTCAAGGGGCTTTACCACGCCAATGCATTCGACATGGCGCTGCTGATTCCCTACTTCATCGTACTGATACTGCTGGCGTTTTACGGGATGCACCGCTATCAACTGGTGTACATGTACTTCAAGTACCGCAAGAACAAGACGACGGACCCTCCGTCGCGATTTGCGGAGTTGCCCAAGATCACGATTCAGCTTCCGATTTTCAATGAGCAGTTCGTCATCGACCGACTGGTGGAGTGCGTCTGCAAAATGGAATACCCGGCAGACAAGCTCGAAATCCAGGTGCTCGACGACTCTACCGATGAGACCGTCGAGGTGGCGCGGGCGGTAGTGGAGCGGTATGCGGCCAAGGGACACAACATCACGTATCACCACCGCACGAATCGCGAGGGCTACAAAGCGGGGGCGCTGGACGCAGGATTGAAAGTCTCGAGCGGCGAATTCGTCGCCATCTTTGACGCGGATTTCACTCCTTACTCGGACTGGCTGATGCGAGTGATTCATCATTTCGCCGACTCGCCGATCGGCATGGTGCAGACGCGGTGGACGCATTTGAACCGCAATTACTCGTTTCTGACGGAAGTGGAAGCGATCCTGCTCGACGGCCACTTCGTGTTGGAACATGGCGGACGTTCGCGAGCGGGCGTGTTCTTCAACTTCAATGGCACGGCAGGAATGTGGCGGCGCAAAGCGATTGACGACGCCGGCGGCTGGGAACACGACACCCTGACCGAAGACACCGATCTAAGTTACCGGTCGCAGCTCAAGGGATGGAAATTCAAATATCTGCAGGACGTCGAGTGCCCGGCGGAGTTGCCGATTGAGATGACGGCCTTCAAAACCCAGCAGGCGCGCTGGGCCAAGGGGCTGATTCAGTGCTCCAAAAAAGACTTGCCCAAGGTGTTAGGTGCTGACGTCTCGCGGCGCGAGAAGATGGAAGCGTGGTATCACCTGACGGCGAACCTCAGCTATCCGCTCATGATTGTCTTGAGCACGTTGCTGCTACCGGCGATGGTAATCCGGTTTTACCAGGGTTGGTTCCAGATGTTGTATATCGACCTGCCCTTGTTTCTGGCGTCCACGTTCTCGATTTCCAGTTTTTATCTCATGTCTCAGAAGGAACTATTTCCCAGGTCGTGGCTGAGGACGTTTCTGTATTTGCCGCCGCTCATGGCGCTGGGCATAGGGCTCACCATTACGAATTCCAAGGCCGTAATCGAGGCGCTGATCGGAAAGCAGACAGCGTTTGCGCGCACGCCCAAATATCGCGTGCTCACCAAGCAGGACAAGACAGCCGCGGCGAAGAAATACCGCAAACGGCTGGGCTGGATTCCGTACATCGAGTTACTGGTGGGAACCTATTTTGCCCTGACCGTCTGGTATGCCATCGCTAATGAAAACTACTTCACCGTACCGTTCCTGTTTCTGTTCGTGTTCGGCTACTGGTACACCGGGCTGATGTCGTTGTTGCAGGGACGATTCGACAGCCTAGTCGCCGCACGAGGCGAGGAGCACAGTACCAAGCCATTTCCGGTGGGAGTATAGAGTTTATCAACCCCAATGAAATCAGCTATTAACAGTCGATTGCTCAAGTATCTAATTGCGTCTTACCTCGCTTTGCTGACGGTCTGCAACTGCTTTGCTCTCGACCGCCAGCCGAATGCCGATTATCGCTCCCGGCGCCTGGCGCTGGCACAGAAGATGAAAGACGGAGTGGCGATTCTGTTCGCAGGAACCGAGGCGGATGGCCCGAATGCGGTGTATGGATTTCGCCAGGACAACAACTTCTTTTATCTCACCGGCTGGACCGAGCCCGGCGCAGCGTTAATCATCGCGTCGCAAGTGACCGGTCACGACCTCACTCCCGGACGTCCGTACAGCGAAATTTTGTTTCTTCCCGTGCACAACGTGGCCCAGGAAAAATGGACCGGCCCAAAGCTGGGGGCGGACAGTCCGAAAGCTGCGGCGGTTACCGGCTTCGACCGGGTGGCAAACCTCGACCAGATGCCTGCTGAATTAGCGAGGATTTTGGGGAATGTGTCTGCAACGGTCTATGCGGTTCTCGCCGCTGACAACGAAGTATCGGCCGCGGCCAGTTCCATCGAGTGGCTGAAACGCACTAACTCGTTTCCTCTGCGCACTTCCATGCACGATGTGAAGCCGCTGATGGCTCAATTGCGCGTGGTGAAAGATCCGGGTGAGGTGGAACGCATTCGACATGCCACGAATGCATCGATGGCGGCACACATGGCGGCGCTGCGCATGATCAAGCCGGGAATCAATGAGCATGACATTGATGCGCGCATGACGTACGAATTTATGAAGGACGGATGTGAGCGCCCTGCCTATGCGCCAATCGTAGGGGCGGGAGCCAACTCGACCGTCCTGCACTACTCGGCCGACGACGGCCCGGTCAACGCGGGCGACGTGGTGGTCATGGACGTGGCGGGCGAGTATGCGATGTACGCGTCTGACATTACCCGTACCGCACCGGCAAATGGCAAGTTCACCGATCGCCAGCGTGAGATTTACAACATCGTGCTGGGCGCTCAGCGTGCGGTGATCGAGGCGTTCAGACCGGGCAGGAGCAAATTGGTTGGACGTGGGTCGGATGTGCTAATGCAGGTTGCCTACGACTACATCAATTCGCACGGCAAGGACCTGCACGGACAACCCTTGGGGCAGTATTTCATTCATGGGGTAAGCCATTATGTAGGACTTGAGGTTCATGATGTCGGAGACCTTTCGGTGCCCGTTCCTCGCGGTGCGGTATTTACGGTTGAGCCCGGAATTTACATTCCAGAAGAAAAAATAGGCATCAGGATTGAAGACATTGTGTGGATTTCGCCTGAAGGCACTCTCGTGAATTTGACCGAAGCACTGCCGCACACCGCAGAGGAAATCGAAGCGGCCATGGCAGGAAAATTCACGCTGAAGCAGTAACTCTCGGGATTTAGTTCCAATTCGGGACTGATGCGCCTTCCCGCAACGTGCGCTACTTAGCACAATGCAACTCTGGCAACCCATCTGATATCCTGACTATCTGTGGTGATCAAGATTCTGTTTGTGCTCCTGATCCTGTGCACTGCAGCGCTTATTGCGGTGGGAATCGGAATCCTGCTGCGAGTGCGGCGGCACTTAGGTGAGGGGCATGCAGATGGGCAGGTGGCGCGTCCGCCGGACGAAACACCTCCCGTCGATGAAAAGAAAGAAGATGACGAAGGTCCGTGATGGGTTCATGGGCCTGTCATCTTGGTTGGAGGTGCTTCGATGGCGCAAGTCGAGATTCGCACTCATGAAACGATCAGCGAACAGTCGCTGGGTCTAGTCAAACAAGCCGGAATCGTGATCGGCGCAAGCGCCGTTATCGCGGTTTGCGCGCGTCTTGTTCTGCCGTTGCCGTTTACCCCCGTCCCATTGACTTTGGCCAATTTCGGCGTGTTGCTGGTTGGTTTGGCCCTGGGCAGCAAGCGCGGGACAGCCGCCGCGGCACTTTACCTGGGATGGGGCGCGATGGGCCTGCCAGTATTCAGTCCGGCCGGAATCGGCGGTGTTGCGCAGTTGTTTGGACCGACCGGTGGCTACCTGCTGGCATACCCGCTGGTGGCATTTGTTGCGGGATGGATCTCGGAACGCGGGACAGCATCGTTTGGCCGAAACTTGATCGCCGGTGTGACAGCGGAATTTGTGCTCTTCGCTTCCGGAATCACATGGCTGGCCGTCGTGACAGGGAGTTGGCAGCGGGCCGTGGCCTTTGGACTCGCCCCATTCTTTTTCGCTGAGGTCATGAAAGTGATGGCCGCCGCGGCTTTGTCGCGACGACTGCAGCGGGCGCTGTAAATTAGCCGACGTAGCATTGCATCCAACTTCGGCCGCGCTTTCACTGTTTAATTGGCAAGGGGCCTATGAGTAGTTCGACGAGCAAAACCCGCGAGATTAAGGTAGCGCACAGCCCGGACTCGGACGACGCATTCATGTTCTATGGCATGGCCACGAACAAGATACGTGTTCCCGGAGTGAAATTCGCGCATACGCTTTGTGATATAGAAACGTTGAACCGCAAGGCGCTCGAAGGGTATTACGACATTACCGCGATCTCGTTTCACGCGTACCCTTATATTCAGGACAAGTATGCTGTGATGCCCAGCGGTGGCAGCGTGGGTGAGGGCTACGGTCCGATGATCGTCGCCACACGCAACATTCCGGTCGAGGAAATCAGCAAGATCAAGATTGCAGTGCCGGGCACGATGACGACTGCCTACCTGGCGCTCAAATTGTTTGCGCCTGATGCCGTGACTGAGGTGGTTCCGTTCGACGAAATCATCCCCAGAGTACTCGAAGGCAAATACGAGGCCGGACTGATCATCCACGAGGGACAACTTACCTTCAACAAGGTCGGTCTGCAGCGCATCGTGGACATGGGTAAATGGTGGCGCGATCTGACTGGGATGCCACTGCCGCTCGGTGGCAATGCGATCAAGCGCGATCTCGGCCCGGCGCTGACGACGTCTTGTTGTAACGCACTTCGTGACAGCATCCAGTACGCCTTGGACCACCGCGAAGAGGCCTTGCAGTACGCCATGCAGTTTGCCCGCGATCTCGACGTGCAGCAGGCGGACAAATTTGTCGGCATGTATGTGAACGAGCGCACGCTCGACTATGGTAAAGACGGTCGCGAAGCGATCACGAAGCTGCTCGATATGGGTTACGAGCGGGGGATCATTCCGCACAAGCCGAACGTTGATTTTGTCGGAGACGCCGCAGTGCCTGCGTAACAAAGTTTTTTCATCCCAGAGGCACGGAGAACGCAGAGAAGTCACTTTCTTTAGCCTCTCCTGAGACACCTCACTGCTCGTGGATGCCGCGTTCGATAAGATATACTTACATGCCTGCAGCACTCCCTGAAAAGTTTTCTCCTGGCCAGAACCTGCTCATCGACGCCGACGACACGCTCTGGGAAAACAACATCTATTTCGAGCGGGCCATTGCCGATTTCATTTCGTTCCTCAATCACCACCAGTACACACCTGACGAGGTTCGGCACGTACTGTACGACGTGGAGCGCGAAAACATACGCCAGCACGGTTATGGCATGCACAGCTTTGCCAATGCGCTAGTGATCTGTTTCGAAAAGCTCTCGGCGGAGCCAGTCACACCCGAGTTGCACGATAGGATCAAGAACATCGCTTTCAAGATTGCCGACCATCCGATGGAATTTCTTCCGGAAGTGCCGGAGACGCTGGCCGACCTGTCGCAGCGTCACCGACTCTTCATGGTGACGAAAGGCCACATCACGGAGCAATTGGGAAAGGTGGAGCGTTCCGGCCTCAGCGAATACTTCACGGCAATTGAAGTCGTGGCCGAGAAAGACGAGGCCACCTACCGCAGAGTCGTGGAGAAATTCGGTCTGGTGCCAGATATCACTTGGATGATTGGAAATAGTCCGAAGTCTGACATCAATCCCGCGCTGGAGGCTGGTCTGCACGCCGTATTTGTCCCGCACAACAACACCTGGATGTTAGAGCGCGATGAACTAAGACGACATGAATCCGACGGACGCCTGGTGCAAGTGAAAAGTTTCGCGGCCCTGCGTGAAATTTTCTGATCAATTCGCAGTGTCCCCACGAGCGCCAGCAACTTTCATTCCCGCTGCGGTTTAAAGAATCCAGTCATGCGGTTGGAGACAAAAGCGGTTTTGGAGCGCTTCCGGCCCTGGGTAGCTGCAGTATTGGCGGCGCTGTGTGTCGCGGCGGTGGTCGCAGCCAAGAACAAGCCCGAGGAATCCAGCGCTGCCGATGCGCATCGGCGGGCGGTGCACGCGCTCGACCGCTTGACGTTCGGGCCACGTCCGGGCGATGTCGATAACGTCGCGGCCATGGGCGTCGAGAAGTGGATCGACCTGCAACTGCATCCGGAGAGAATCGATAACGGCGCGGTGCAGGCGCGGCTGGCGCAATATCGTACGCTGCAAATGACGACGCGCGAGATGGTGATCGACTTTCCTCCTAATCCGCTGTTGAAGGCGGCGATGGAAGGAAAGGTTGTTATTCCCAACGATCCGGAGCGTCATGCCATCTACATGGCTGGCATCGCGCGGCTGCAAGCACAACAGGAGCAGAAGCAGAGCGCGACAGGGACATCTGTTGCAGCGACCAACAATGGCGCAATGCTGAAGTCGGCGAGTGAGAGCGAGATTGGAGGCATGAGTCCTGCCGAAGCGCAACGTCAGGCTGAAAAGCGCGACGTGCACAGTCAGGTAGATTTGCTTATCTTGCTTCCACCGGATGCCAGGATGCAGCGCATTTTGAGCCTGCCTCCAGGCGAGCAGTCGGTGCTGCTCAAAGGTTTGCCGGGGCCCAAGAAACAGGCGCTACTGGAAGGGCTCTCGCCCCAGCAACGCGAGACGGTGATTGCGCTCGACAACCCGCAGGGACTGGTGAATTACGAGGTTCAGTCGGGCAAGCTGCTGCGCGCGGTGTACAGCGATCGTCAACTGGAAGAAGTGCTGACCGACTTTTGGTTCAACCATTTCAATGTGTACATCGGCAAGGGCGCGGACCGCTACCTCGTCACGTCGTATGAGCGCGACGTCATTCGCCCGCACGTATTGGGCAAGTTCAAAGATCTACTGGTGGCAACAGCGCAAAGTCCGGCGATGCTGTTCTATCTCGACAATTGGCAGAGCGAAGGTCCTGACTCGCAGGCGGCCACCGGGCAACCCAAGACGCAATCTGCTGCTCATCGCGGATGGGTGAACGGGCCGTTTGGGCCACGGCCCATGGTGCTGAGCCCGCATCCTCCGCGGCAGTCTTCTGGACAGCCCAAGCAGGGCCAGCAAAAACGACGCAACGGCTTGAACGAGAACTATGCCCGCGAACTGATGGAGTTGCACACGCTCGGCGTGAACGGCGGCTACACGCAACAGGACGTGACGGAAGTAGCGCGCGTCTTTACCGGTTGGACACTACAGGAGCCGCGGGAGGGTGGCGGATTCGTGTTCAAGGAAAGGCTCCACGAACCGGGCACGAAGACCGTTCTCGGGCGTAAGATCAAGGAAAATGGCGAAAAAGAAGGCCTGCAGGTGCTCGACATGCTGGCACGCCATCCTTCGACCGCACACTTCATCTCCCTGAAACTAGCGCAGCGATTTGTGGCCGACGATCCGCCGCCTGCCCTGGTGGACCAGATGGCGAAGACGTTTCTGAAGTCGGATGGCGACCTGCGAGAGGTCATGCGAACCATGCTGATATCGAAGCAATTCTGGGCGCCCGAGGCTTATCGCGCGAAGGTCAAGACGCCGTTTGAGTACGTTGTCTCAGCGCTTCGAGCGACTGACACAGACATCACCGAAACTCAGCCACTTTTGGGCCAACTCAATAAGATGGGCATGCAGATTTATGGCATGCAGCCTCCGACCGGCTATTCCACTAGCGCCGACACGTGGGTCAACTCAGCGGCGTTGCTTGACCGCATGAATTTTGCGCTGGCTCTGGTAAACAACCGGGTGGGCGGAACGCATTTCGACGAGGCGAGGCTGCTGCCAGACTCGTCAGCGGGAAATGAATTCGTCGATCTATATGCGAACCAGGCACGATTGGAACAATTGCTGCTCTCGGGGGACGTCTCGCCGCAGACCCACCAGACGATCGAGCGCGAGATCGACACTGTGCATGGTCTTCTGGCTAATGCGAATCGACCAATCGGCACCAATACAACCGTGGCGCTTCTTTTGGGATCGCCGGACTTTCAGCGACGCTGAGGGCAACCCACTTGGTCTAGAAGACGCGAGATAGCAATGAGCATTACCAGACGTGCATTTCTACAAGGCGGAGCGATGGCGGTGGTCGGTACTACGGCCATTCCGTCGTTCTTGACGCGCGCAGCGTTTGGAGCGGTGCCAGCGGGCAGCAATAACAAACGTTTGGTGGTGGTCTTCCAGCGCGGGGCGGCCGATGGCCTCAACATCGTCGTACCGCACGGCGAACAGGCGTATTACTCGTTGCGTCCAAGCATCAACATTCCACGGCAGCAGGTGATCGATCTGAATGGATTCTTCGGGCTGCATCCTTCGCTAGCGCCGCTAAAGCCCCTGTGGGACCAGAAGCATCTCGCGATTGTTCATGCGGCAGGCTCGCCCGACGAGACGCGCTCGCACTTCGACGCGCAGGACTACATGGAGTCCGGCACGCCCGGCGTGAAGAACACACAAGACGGTTGGCTCAACCGGACTGTACAGACGGAATCCGTTAGCCAGGAAAGCCCGTTTCGAGCAGTAGCGCTGGGGACTTCCCTCCCACGCATTCTGGCGGGTAAAGCGCCTGCCGTCGCCGTAAGTAACGTAAACGGATTCAGCATTGCGGGCGGTAATCCTGCGGCCGCGCCCATCGGGAACACGTTCGAAGCAATGTATGCGCAATCGGTGGATTCGGTTCTGCATGGTACGGGACGCGAAACATTTGAAGCGGTGAAGATGCTGAAGTCTGCGGATCCTCAGCAATATGTACCTGCAACAGGGGCCAACTACCCCAAAGGCCGCTTCGGCGACGCCATGCGACAGACGGCACAGCTCATCAAGTCGAACGTCGGCGTGCAGATCGCCTTCACCGACATTGGCGGATGGGACCACCACGTTAACGAAGGCGCGGTCGACGGACAACTGGGAAATGTGCTGCGCGACTTCGGTCAATCGATTGCAGCGTTCTGGATTGACCTTGGCGACCTCGCCGAAGACACGGTACTGATCAGCATGTCGGAGTTCGGACGCACCGCGCGCGAGAACGGCAATCGCGGCACCGACCACGGGCACGCCAACGTGATGTTCGTTCTGGGAGGCCCGGTTAAAGGCGGCAGGGTTTACGGACGCTGGCCGGGACTCAACCCGTCGCAATTGCATGAAGGCCGCGACCTGGCTTTGACGACTGACTTCCGCACGGTGGTGGGCGAGAGCGTGGCACGCCACATTGGCAACCACAACCTCAACACGGTGTTCCCAGGCTTCGACAACTCTCCGCGAGCGTTTCTGCGCTATCTGGGCTAACCGCGTCGGCAGCGGTCTTCACGGCTTATAATCCTGCAATGGATGATCAGGAATTTCGCCCCCTGTCAGATGCAGCGCTTGAAGCGCTGAAGCGCAGCCTGTATGAGGCTGAAGGTGAGGCTGACTTCGAAGTTGAAGACAACTCCGGAGCTTTGCATATCAGTTTCGACGATCCTCCGGGCAAGTTCGTCATCTCGCCCAATTCGCCGGTCCGTCAGATCTGGATTTCCGCGCTCTCCACCAGCTTCAAGCTCGACTGGTCGCCCTCGACAAAAGACTTCGTCTTGACCAAGACGGGCGAAGGCCTCAAAAAGCTGGTCAATCGCCTCATCAATGAGCAACTGGGTGAGCAAGCGGTTACGCTGAAGTAGCTGTCAGCCGTCAGCGATCAGACATTAGCTTTTAGCGCTTAGCTCGTGATGAATCGGACGCACGCTCCGTTCTGCTCTTGCAAGTTTTGCGCATCGTCTATGATCACTGCGAGACATTCCCACATGCCCAATCGATTCATCGCTCGAATCGCTCTTTGCTTTGTTGTCGCCGCATTTCTCACTGCATACGCACAGGCGCAGTGGACCGCACCCAATCCGGTCAGCGATTTTCAAAAGCAGCCCGATGGACTGCTGGCGCATTTGAAGGTTGGTACGTTGCGCCTTGAGGTGTGTTCGCCGACTATCATTCATCTTCAGTATTCGCCGACTGCGTCGTTTCCCAGCCAGCCCAATCCTGTGGTGATCAAGACGAGCTGGCCGCAGACCGCGTGGACCGTGCAAGAGGATGCCGACACCATCTCGCTGACAACATCGTCGCTGAAGGTTGCCGTCGATCGAAAAACCGGGGCAATCACCTATACCGACGCAGCTGGGCACACGTTGCTGCACGATGATTCGAAGACCATGACGCCCGAGACCGTCAATGGCGAGCAGACCTATCGTGCGGAAGACTACATGACGCTCCAGGGATACGGCTCTACCGAGGCGATCTACGGCCTCGGGCAGCACCAGGCCGGAGTATGGAACTACCGTGGCGAGTCGGTCGATCTGTCGCAGGACAACACCAGCATAGCGGTTCCGCTTATGGTGTCGAGTGCGGGCTACGGGCTGTTCTGGAACAACGCGTCGCGGAGCCGTTTTAACAACCGCTTCGTACACGCGCTTTACATGAGTTCCGATGTCGCCGACACGATTGATTACTACTTCCTGTACGGCCCAGAACTCGACCAAGTCGTTGCCGGGTACCGCGAGCTAACTGGCGCTGCGCCCATGTTCGGTAAGTGGGCCTACGGATTCTGGCAATGCAAGAACCGCTACAAATCACAGGCTGAGTTGCTGGGTGTGGCAGCGAAATACCGCGAGTTGCAAATCCCGATCGACAACATTGTGCAGGATTGGTTCTGGTGGAACCGTAAGGGTGAACACGTCTTCAACCAGAACTATCCCGATCCTAAGGGAATGATCGACAAACTGCATCGCGAGAACTTTCACCTGATGATTTCGGTGTGGCCATTCTTCGAGCCGGGCTCGACCGCCTACGCCACGATGGACAAGAACGGCTGGTTCATCGACAAAACCGTGATCGCGAAGCCGCCGTATCACAAGGCCGAGATGGCCGTGTATGACCCGAGCAACCCCGACGCGCGCAAGTATTACTGGCAACTTATGGACGAGGCGCTGTTCAAGATTGGGGTCGATGCGTGGTGGCTCGACACGACGGAGCCCGAAACCGAAGGTCGCGAAGAGAATATCCAGCTCAATCATAAGCTGGCCATCGGCAGCGGCAATCGCTATCTCAATCTCTTTCCACTGATGACGACGACTGCAGTCTATGAAGGACAGCGCGCAGCCTCAGACCAGAAGCGCGTTTTCATCTTGTCGCGTTCGGCCTTCGCCGGAAGCCAGCGCAATGCGGTCACGGCGTGGTCGGGTGATATCAACTCCGACTGGATCACCTTCCAGCGACAAATTCCCGCCGGGCTGAATTTCGAGCTCTCGGGACTTCCCTATTGGACGACCGACATCGGCGGCTTTGTCAGCGGGAATCCTGACGACCCTGCCTATCGCGAGCTGTTCATTCGCTGGTTCGAGTTCGGTACGTTCAGCCCGATCTTTCGCGTGCATGGCACTCGCAGCAATGACCAGAATGAGTTGTGGTCCTACGGCGCGAACGCACAGAAAATCCTCGTCAGCTATGACCGGTTGCGCTATCGCCTGATGCCCTACCTATACTCGATGGCGTGGTTGGTCACAAATTCTAGCTACACGCCAATGCGCGCGCTGGCCATGGATTTCCGCTCCGATCCGCGGGCCCTCAATGTAGGTGATCAGTTCATGTTCGGCCCGGCGCTCTTGGTGAGTCCGGTGACCGAGCCCGGGACGGACACCCGGCGCATGTATCTTCCTAAGGCAAGCTGGTACGACTTCTGGACGGGTGACAAACAGGACGGCGCGAAAATGATTGACGCCTCTTCTCCGCTGGATCGCATTCCGCTGTTTGTACGGGCAGGCTCGATCGTTCCGATGGGTCCCGACGTACAATATGCTGCGGAGAAGCCCGCTGATCCGATTGAGTTGCGCATTTATCGCGGCGCAAACGGGGCGTTCTCGCTCTACGAAGATGAGAACGACGGCTATAACTACGAGAAGGGCGCATACGCAACCATCCCTATTCGCTGGGACGATGCTTCCCAGACGCTCACTATAGGCGAGCGCAAGGGCAAATTTTCCGGAATGTTGGAAAGCAGGACGTTCCGCGTTGTGTTCGTGAGGGAGAACCACGGTATCGGCATAGACGTCACAGCGCAGGCTGACAAGTCAGTGAGCTACGCGGGCCAGACCCTCACCGTCAAACCATAAACACCGGCAGATTTTTGTCGTCTGGTACTATCCACAAAATGCTAATCAATACCATCGACGACGTTCTGTCCGCCATGGATGGGATCATCCAGCAGGCGTGGGATGAAAACTCTCGCATGGGGTACTTTGCCGCGCTCTACCGCCGGGTCACACGCGCGGTCCGCGACGGAGTGAGCAACGGGAGCTTTCAGAACGGCCCCCTGATGGAACGGCTGGATGTGGTATTTGCCTCGCGGTATCTCGATGCCCTGGCGGCGTATCGGGCAGGCACGAAACTAAGTCGCAGTTGGAAAGTAGCCTTCGACGCCTGCAACGAGGATAGCCGGCTGATCCTGCAACATCTGCTGGCGGGAATGAACGCGCACATCAACCTTGATCTGGGAATTGCCAGCGCACAAGTCAGCCCGGGGGAGCAATTGCCCCAGCTCAAGACCGACTTCGATCAAATTAACGACTTGCTCGCGGTCCAGGTAGGAGCAGTCGAAGCCGAGATGGCGACTTTGTCGCCGCTCATCAAGAACCTGTCCACCTTCGGTCTCAGCACCGAGACCACGATGATCAATTTCAACATCGGGCTGGCACGGGACACCGCATGGTTCATCGCGCAGCGACTGGCAAGCGAGCCCTCATTTCTCCACGACATCACGATTGATGGACTCGATCTGGCAGCGTCACTGGAAGGACGGGCGATTCTCTACCCGCCGTTTAAGACCGAAGAAATCGCGCAGATCCTGGCCGCTGAAATCAAGGAGGTGAGGAGTGTGATCGATATCCTGGCGTGCAACGCGGCCCAGTCAATTGTGGCCGCTGGCAATCCGTTACGACCCCAGAAACCCGGAACCTGAAACCGGGTTGCCACCAGTTACGCCTTGGTGCGAGCGTCTTCCACCGTGGGAGCGAGGTTGAACAGTTGGTCCACCTTGGTGGCCTTCAGCATGTTGAGCAAACGCTCGGAAGCTCCCGCGACAACGAGCTTGCGTCCCGAGTTCTCACGCGATACGTGTGCCCCAACAAGGCAACCTATGCCGGCAGAATCAATGTACGGTACATCAGCTACATCGACGATCAGCAAGTCAGACTGATCGTTGCGCACCATGGACTGAAAGCTAAAAAAGTTACCCAAAAGCAGGGGACCGTGCAGGCGAAATATCACGCCGACCCCGTTCGCGTCGTCGATGCGTTCAATCTCCAAAGGCTTTTCTTGCATAGGGTTATATCTTACAAGCACGCCTTGCGACAGAAGTGTGAATTTTTGATTACGCGGCGAAGGTCCGCGACGCTAAAACAGAAACCTAGAAACGAGGAGCGCTTTCGGAGGCCGCGACACTCTTCGACGGAGCGAACGCCTGGTCCAATTCGGCGTCGGGATGACTCTGCAACGATGCCCGTGGCACCGGCTGCGAGGCTGTATTGGCCGGCGCGGCCTTCTGTGGAGCCTTGCTGCCACTCGGAGCGGACAGCGACTGATGCTTCGCAGCAGCGGGTGGCGGCGCAGGTGAACGATGAAACACAGCGTGATCATGCCCGGTGTATCGCTGAGCCGACAGGCCAGCGGTCAACAGAAGCATTGACAGCACGATTCGAGTAATTCTTGCCACGAACGGAACCATAGACTTGTTACTGATATACAACCCCACTTAATTTTAGGCCAGTGTCGACCAATTTGGGAAGTAGATTTGCGGACTCGCACCCTGCCACTTTCGGGGGAATCCGACCGTTATCGCTTGCCGACCCGGACGGGCCGTCGCAAGCGAGAAAAGCCGTACTCAAATGCCGCCAAATCGACGCGTTTGCCCCTAAAACGCACGCCTTCGGCCTGCAGGAGGAACCGCTGTTCCATGGCATATTCACCCGTAAGCGAGATCCGTCCGCCCGAGCCTAAAATCCGTTGCCACGGCAACCCGGGGACCTGATTCAACACCTTCGAAACGTGGCGCGCACAGCGCGGATATCCAGCGGCTTCGGCCACCGCGCCATACGTGCTGACCTTCCCACGCGGGATCCGGCGAATCACTGCGGCGATGGCAATCGACAGAGGCAGGGGCTTGCTGGATTTGGCTGGCATGGCTCACGATAAGATACACCCATGTCCGTGACGAAATCCGACCCAACTGAACGCTTCTCCGACCGCGTCGATGACTACATCAAGTATCGTCCCCACTATTCAACGGAGGTTGTGCACGCGCTGCGCAAGGCGTGCGGCCTGAGTCCCGAACACGTAATCGCAGACGTTGGCTGCGGCACTGGCCTGCTGGCAAAAATCTTCCTCGAAAACGGCAATCGCGTGATCGGAGTAGAGCCCAACGCCAACATGCGCCTCGCGGGCGAAGAATACATGTTGGGATTTGCAAAGTTCTCCATGGTCGCCGGCACCGCCGAAGCAACAACTCTGGCTGATCACAGCGCTGACTTTGTCGTCGCTGGTCAGGCGTTTCATTGGTTCCGACCCGAACCAACGCGCGCCGAGTTCGCTCGAATTGTAGAGCCCAACGGCTGGGTTGTACTCATCTGGCACGACCGCGACTTGGAATCGACCCCGTTTCTGCGCGCGTATGAGGACTTTCTGCAACGCCACGCGACCGATTACGCAATGGTGGCGCATAACAAGGTAGCCAACTACGGGGCGCTAGAGCAGTTCTATTCACCGGATCAAATGCGGGTCCTTACCCAGTCGACGCAGCAACACTTCGATTTCGAGGGACTGCGGGGCCGCCTGCTGTCTTCGTCGTATGCTCCGCGCCAGGGCCCGCGTGCCGAGGCTATGTTGCAAGAGCTTTCTCAGCTCTTCGAAAAACATGCCGAGAACGGTCAAGTCACGTTCAAGTACTACACCAGGATCTATTACGGGCGCCTGACCGCATGAACGGACCCGACCGGCAGTCCGAAGCGCAGGTCATTCTGCGTGCAGAAAACCTCAGCCGTGAGGTGGTGGACAAAAGCATAGTTAAAGACGTTTCCTTCGATTTGAGAAGTGGCGATTTGCTCGGCATCGTAGGAGCCAGCGGCTCGGGCAAGAGCTCGCTGCTCCGGCTCCTCAATCGCCTGGATGAGCCGACTGGCGGAACAGTCTATCTCGATGCGCAAGACTACCGGCAACTGCCTCCGCAAGAAGTACGGCGAAGAGTGGGGATGGTCACGCAACGTCCTTATCTCTTTCCCGGCGACGTGGCATCGAATCTGCGTTTTGGTCCGGCGCAGCGCGGAGAGACGGTCTCTAACGAGGAGATTCAACGGCTGCTCGAACAAGTCGGACTACCCGGGTTCGCCGCGCAGGATGTGTCGGTACTTTCCGGGGGCGAACAGCAACGAGTTTCGCTGGCGCGAACGCTGGCCAACCACCCCGAGGTGCTCCTGCTCGACGAGCCAACCTCCGCGCTGGACGAACAATCGAAACGAGGAATTGAAGATCTGATTGAGTCGCTGGTCCGCGATCACGGCCTTACCTGCGTTCTGGTGACGCATGCCCGTGATCAAGCCCGGCGCATTTGTCCGCGGGTGATTGTGCTCGAGGCAGGACGACTGGTACAAAGTGGAACCGCCGTGGAGGTGTTAGGTGCTTAAGTCGCTGTTCGGCTCAGAAATTACGTTGGGATTGGCACAGGCTGCTATTGCGTCGGTCATGGCGCTGGCGGTTGTGTGGCTGGCACGAAGGCGCAACATCCATCTGGAAAGCGACGCGGCGATTGCGCTGTTGCGAGGTATCGTGCAGATTGTCGCAGTCGGCTCGATTCTTGCTCTGTTGCTGAAAGCGCCGCGCTGGACGAGCGTCTTTCTGCTGGCAGGCATGGTCATTGCGGCCGGGTCAATCTCGGCCAAGCGCGCGAAGAACATTCCGGGAGCAGTCAAGGTTTCGACCTACTCGATTGCCGCTGGAGCGGGACTGGTGACCGCGATCATGACGTGGGCGGGTGTAATCGATACCGCGATTACATCGCTGATTCCCGTGGGAAGCATGATTATCGCCAACGCTATGAACACCAACGGGCTGGCGCTGAACCGCTTCCGCTCCGAGGTACTGGCGCACACCGGAGAGATTGAGACAGCCCTTGCGCTCGGAGCCGCTCCGCGAGCGACGATCGAGCGCTACGCTGAAACCAGCATCCACTCATCGCTCATCCCGGCCATCGATAACCTTCGGTCGCTGGGGATTGTGTGGATCCCCGGACTGATGACTGGAATGTTGCTCTCTGGAGCACGACCGCTCTATGCGGCGATCTACCAATTCGTTGTCATTGCGATGATTCTGGCTTCCTCAGGGCTGACTTCCCTGCTGAGCACGACGCTGATCCAGGCGCGGGCGTTTTCACCGGCAGAGCAACTGGTGTTGAAAGGCGCAGAATAACGGAGACGTGTGGTAGTGAGATAACACACAACATCACTGTAATTGCGTTTCATGCCTCCTTTGGAATCAGCGGGTTAGCCGGAAATTGTTCGCAACTCATTGAAACTTAATTATGTTATACCTATCCATTTCATTTAAAAGGTAGTTACAGCGGCGATTTTCGTCGATTGTTCGCTGCCCCGACAATTTCATACATCGCAGAGCAGACGAAATCGCTGAGGCGTCGTTGAGAGTTCATTCCGGCAATTGCCATCCGGATCGAGTTTTCAAGGAGCCGAAATGGGCTGCAACCTAGGCGCGGCCCGGTGAGGGACACATCTCCCTGCCCTCACAATGACTTTCTAATGGGACGTGGGTGGCTTAGCAAGGAAGTGAGACACGTCACCATGTGATGGTGTGTCGGCCGAAAATGGAGGCTCAATGAAAAGGCAATAAGCGGCCTGACGCGCATGCCCTTCGCCCTGAAAGGCCGAGCGCGTTACTTATCCACCTGCGCCACATAGCTGGCACGCAGCTCCGCCACAATATCTCTCGCCGCTTGACGTGCCGTTTCGATCTGCCCCGGCGGGAAGGAAATCGCGCCCACCCGTGCGTGCCCGCCTCCACCATATCGCTCGCAGATCTTGGCTAGATTTTCTTCCGGCTCGACCGGAGCCCACGGGTTCGAGCCGACTGAGACTTTGGTCCGAAAACTGCTCTTGCTCAGGCCCACGCTATAGACGCAGTCAGGATGCAGGTAGTACGGGATGAACTTGTTGTATCCCTCAAGTTCGTGGTCGGTGACATCGAAGAATACCGTGCCGTCTTTGCACTCGGTGCGCTCGCGCAGCAACTCAATTGAGCGGCGATGGCGTTCCATCAAGACCGGAATACGCTCGGCAATTTCCGGTAACGCGATGATATCCGCCAACGGCTGGTAGGCGAGCATCTCGATCAGGCGCGGGATAAACCCGGGCTGCTGGTTCGATTCAATCACCATGGTCAGCTTCATCGCGGGCTCGCGCATTTCTACGGCCGTCCCGGGATCGGAGTACAGCGCGCCATCGATGATGTCGGCCCACTCCACCATCTCGGCCACGGGCTCGGGATTGAAACCAAACCGCTCCTCGGCGACCTTGGCGATGAACTTGGTGCACGACCGGTAATCCGGGTCGTAGAACTTGGTATTGCTGGTGTCCTGCTCGAAGTGCGACGCGTCTTCAGGCGTCAGAAATGCGCTTTGATGATGATCGAACCACCAGTTAATGCGCGGTGACGCCGAGTATTTGAAATCGACGATGGCGTTCTCATCGCCGGTAAAATCCTCTTCGTTGAACAACGCGCCGGCGCGATGCACCAGTCCGACGTATTCAAACTCGGCGTGCTCACGGATGCGCTCGCGGTAGAAACGCGAAAAAAGTGCCGCCGAACAGGCGCCATCAAAACATTTGTCGTGGTAAAAGACCCTGACCTTCACTGACCCTTTCCATTGCCGCCGACCTGTGAAATGCCGGACGCTTTATCTTGAAACAGAATTGATAAGGATACGCTTTTGCAGTCTGAAAAACAGATAGAAATGATATTTCAATCTACTGTGTGTCAAGCAGCGGAACAGGCGGCTGGTGTGTCAGTGTGAATTTCTGCAAGAAACACGCACAAATTAAATTCCGACGGCCAACGCAATTCTCCCCGCGACAAAGAAGAAAACAGCGGCGCCCAGCCGAACGTAGGCCGAGACAGTGACCCCCGCGTACTTCTTGAGGAGCCATGGAATTGCCGGACAGGCCGCGATGCCGGACATCATCGCAAACCAACCGTTGGTCAGGGGCCAAGGCCCTTTCGTCAAGAGAAGCCATAAGCCGCCGCCGCCCGCGACAATGGTCCAGACCCAAGCCGCGACCCAACCTAGCGCCGCACCAGTGGATCGGGTCACTGATTCGCCCATCGCTCCGCCAAATCGCCCAGAATCGGCAGCTTGAACATCTCGTGGTTGTAAGCTTTCACGACCAGCAAGACCCACAGGAAGAAGAATGCCAAACCCACCAGGCCGGTGAACGGGAACACCAGTACCCGCATGAATGGCATCAGCTGCAAAATGGCCCCTACGATTCCCGACGCAATGCCGAAGACGACGCCCGCAGCCCAAAGCAGCAGGTGTTGAAACGAGTGGAAGCGAACGAAAAGATTGCGCTTGAACGGTTCCAGAACCAGAAACACAATGGCTGGAAAGATCGTCATATACGCAATCACCCCAGCAATATTTTCCGCGATCGGCAATGGCTCGCCGGGGACCTCGGCTCTGGCGGATCTTGCTCCCTCGGCCGCTGTCGCCCCCGCAGCCTCGGCCGCCGCCTTCGTTTCGTTCGACACGTCAGGTGCAATCGCAACTCCGCAACTGGAGCAGTATTGCGCCTGTTCTGGTAACGGCCAATCGCATTGCGGACATCGTGCCATTCAGCTCTCCCGCGCCTCAAAGCCGCGAACTTCGCTCAAAAGAATATCCCGCCGCACATGCGACGGGATACAAATCACCGCGGGCCCCTGCTTACGCTCCGCAGCACTTCTTATATTTCTTGCCGCTACCACACGGACACGGATCGTTGCGTCCCACCTTGTCGCCGCGCACCACCTGCTGCACCGGCCCCTGGTCACCACTCCCTGCCATCCGTGCCTGGTCCAACTCACGGCGCTTACGCCGTTGGAACTCGGCTTCCATGTCGTCGATGGTAGTCGCCATCCGTTGCTGCCGGGCCGCGCTGACGGCAGTCATCGCGCCGCCGTTTCCGCCGCTTTCCAGAACCGGTTGCGGAGCAGTCCGCGCCGGCGCTTCGATCACCTGCATCAGGTACAGGTAGCGAACAGTTTCCTCTTCGAAGCGCTCCATCATGGCCTCGAACATGTCGAACGACTCGCGCTTGTACTCCACCAGCGGATCGTGCTGCCCGTAGCCGCGCAGCCCGATGCCCTCGCGCAGGTGGTCCATGCTCAGCAGGTGATCCTTCCACTGCTGGTCGAGTACGCTCAACATGATGATGCGCTCGTGGTGCCGCATGGCATCCAGGCCAATCAGCTGTTCCTTGGCCTCATAACGTTGTTTCAGCTTGTCGAAGATCGCATCGCCCAACTCCTGGCGATTGAGCTTTTCCGCGTCGATGCCCTCGCTGTCCAGATCCACGCCAAATCGCGTGAACACCTGGGCCTTCAAATTCTTGATGTCCCAATCTTCCGGATGGACTTCTTTGCCACAGTACTTGTCGAGCAGCCCGCCAAGAATGTCGCGCACGTAATCTTCGAGGATGAGTTCCTTCTGGTCGAGGCCTTCCAGCAGTTGCCGCCGCAGTCCATACACCGCCTGGCGCTGCTTATTCATCACATCGTCGTACTCGAGCACGTGTTTGCGGGCCTCAAAGTTCTGCCCTTCAACTGCCTTTTGCGCAGCCTCGATGCGTCGCGTAATCAGCCCTGACTCGATGGGTACGCCCTCTTCCATACCAAGCCGCTGAAGGAGATTCGACACCCACTCTTTGGCGAAGATGCGCATCAGGTCGTCTTCCAGCGACAGATAAAACCGCGACGCACCCGGATCGCCCTGTCGTCCCGCGCGTCCACGCAACTGGTTGTCAATGCGCCGCGCCTCGTGCCGCTCTGTACCGAGAATGAACAACCCGCCCAAGCCAACTACGTCTTCATGCTCGACATCGGTCTCGGCCTTGTACTTGGCGTTCAGCTCCTGCCACTGCGCAGTGGGCACCTGATATTCATTGCCACCGTAATAGAAGTAGGAAAGGTTCGGATCGTCAGGCTTGGCCGTGACCTCGCCCGCAGCTGCTTTTAGTTGCTGCGCAATTCCCTTCTTCAGGCACTCCTGCTTGGCCATGAATTCAGGATTGCCGCCCAGCAGAATGTCGGTACCGCGGCCCGCCATATTGGTCGCGATGGTGATTGCATTCTTGCGTCCGGCCTGAGCGACGATCTCGGCTTCCTTCTCGTGATACTTGGCGTTGAGCACTACGTGCTTCACGCCCTTCTTCTTCAGAATGTCGGAAAGCCGTTCCGACTTCTCTACCGACGTAGTACCCACCAGCACTGGCTGTCCCGTCTTCGCCAGCACCATGATCTCGTCGGCTGCGGCGAAGTACTTTTCCTTCTCGGTGCGATACACGACGTCAGAATTTTCGATACGCAGCAGGTCGCGGTTGGTCGGAATGACCACGACTTCCAGCTTGTAAATCTTGTCGAACTCGGCGGCTTCCGTCTCCGCCGTACCGGTCATGCCGGCCAGCTTTTTGTACATGCGGAAGTAGTTCTGGAAAGTAACGGTGGCGAGCGTCTGGTTCTCGCGCTCGATCTTCACGCCTTCTTTGGCTTCTACCGCCTGGTGCAGACCGTCAGACCAGCGCCGGCCCGGCATCAGGCGGCCAGTGAACTCATCGACGATGAGCACTTCGCCATCCTTCACCACGTACTCGACATCGCGACGATAGAGCGCATGCGCCTTGATCGCGGTATCCACGTGATGCTTCAGGTCCCAGTTTTCCGGATCGGCGATGTTGCCAATGCCCAGCAGCCGCTCGACTTTCTCCCATCCCGTGTCGGTGACGGTGATGGTGCGGTGCTTTTCATCGACCACGTAGTCGCCGGTCAGCACTTTGTCCTCGCCGGCGCCGCGGTCGATCTCCTCGCCAAGCTCTAGCTGCGGGATGATGCGATTGACCTTGTAGTACTTGTCGGTCGACTCCTCGCTGGCGCCGCTGATGATGAGCGGGGTTCGTGCCTCGTCAATCAGGATGGAATCGACTTCGTCGACGATGCCGTAGTTGTGGCCACGCTGCACGCAATCGTTCAGATCGAACTTCATGTTGTCGCGCAGATAGTCGAAGCCGAATTCGTTGTTGGTTCCGTAGGTAACATCGGCGCTGTAGGCTTCTTTGCGCTCGCGGTCGTCCAGATCGTGCACAATCACGCCGACCGTGAGCCCAAGAAACGTGTACAGCTTGCCCATCCACTCGGAGTCGCGCTTGGCCAGGTAGTCGTTGACCGTAACCACGTGAACGCCGGTCCCCGCGAGCGCATTCAGATACACCGGAAGCGTCGCAACCAGCGTTTTGCCTTCGCCGGTCTTCATCTCGGCGATTTTGCCCTGGTGCAGCACGATTCCGCCAATGAGTTGCACATCAAAGTGGCGCATCTTGAGTACGCGCCAACCGCCTTCACGCGCCACCGCGAAGGCTTCCGGCAGGATTTCGTCGAGGACTTCCTTCAGCGCGGCTGCTTTTTCGTCAGTATCTTCAATCGCGTCCACGCGCTCGTGAATGCGCTTGCGGAACTCGTCGGTCTTGGCCTGAAGCTGCGCATCCGAGAGTTGTTTCATCTCGGGCTCGAGCGCATTCATGCGCTCCACCTGCGGCATCAGGCGCTTGATTTCGCGCTCGTTGCTGGTGCCAAAAACCTTGGCCATCAACTTGTTAATCAATGCAGTTTTTCCTTGCGAAACCTATGTTTGGGCCCGCCTGAAACACGAGGAAATGCACACGAAGGGCACACTCCACCTCATTATCAAGGCTAACACATTGGATGCCGGTCACCCGCGGGGGTCGCACTTTGGGGCGCGCCAGTTTTTTCACGAAACTGGAAACTCGAAACTAATCCTTGGGGGCATCCTTTCCCTTCATTTGGAATGAGCAGAACCAACTCTTTTCCGTGCCTCCGTGGTGAAGCTCTTTCTCCATTCCGCCCGCACCGCGTAAGATACGCCCATGTTTTATGACCGCTTCACGGAAACGGTCCGCCGCTTCCCTGACCTGAACGCCGTCGAGCTCCAGCATGAGTCGGCGGCGGTTTCCGCCGGAGCACCGCCTGTCGAAAGCTATACGTTTTCCCAGCTCCGCACCATGGCCGAGTCGGTCGGCCGATGGCTCTTGCAGTCGGGCATCGAACGCGGCTCCAAGTGCGCTTTTCTCGCCGCCAATCATCCCTTGTGGATGGCCAGCTATCTCGGAGTTCTAGCCTCGGGAAACACCGCCGTTCCTCTCGATACCGCGTTCCACGCCGATCAGGTTCACAAGTTGCTGCTGGACTCCGATTCGGTCCTATTGTTCTGCGACCGCCAGCGTCTTGTCGTCGCCCGCGAAGCCGCCAAAGATCTCCCCGTCAAGCTCATCCTCATCGACGCCCGCGAGCCAGAAGACGGCACTCTTCTTCTTCAAGACATCTTCGCCGCCGGACCCGCTGACTTCCGTCCGGTTTCCGTCACCGCCGGCGACATCGCGATGATCCTCTACACCTCGGGCACCACCAGTGATCCCAAGGGTGTGATGCTCTCGCATGGCAACCTCGAGGCCGAAGCCGAAGGTGTGTTCGAGGTGATCGACGTCGGCCCTAAAGACGCCATCCTGGGTATTCTTCCGCTCTTCCACTCGCTCGCCCAGATGGCCAATATCATGTTGCCCCTATCGGTCGGCATGCGTGTCGTCTACCTCGAGTCGATGAACACCAGCGAACTGCTGCGCGCGCTGCAAGAGCGTGGCATCACCGTCTTCGCCTGTGTGCCCCAGTTCTTCTATCTCATCCTCGAGCGCATTCAGAAAGAAGTGAAGCAGAAAGGCGCGGTCGTCCGCGCGCTATTTCGCGCCATGCTCGCCGTCTCCAGGTTTGGTCGCCGATTCGGCGTCAATCTTGGCAAGGTCTTCTTCGGACGCGTGCATCACATGCTGGGCAGTCGCATGCGCTATCTTGTCACCGGCGGCTCCCGCTTCGATCCCGCCGTCGGACGTAAGTTCGAAGCCATGGGCTTCACCATGCTCCAGGGTTACGGCATGACCGAAACCTGCGGCTGCGCCAGCGTTACACCGCCCCATGCGGCCGTCATGGGCTCCGTCGGCAAGCCGCTGCCCGGCAACGAAATGAAAATCTTCGACGGCCAGCCCTCGCCCGAGCACGGCGGAGCCAGCGTCGGCGAAGTCGCTTTCCGCGGAGGCATCGTCATGGCCGGCTATTACAAGCGCCCCGACGCCACCGCCGCCATGTATCGCGACGGATGGCTCCTCAGCGGCGACCTCGGCTACAGCGATCCCAACGGCAACTTCTTTATCACCGGCCGCAAGAAAGACGTCATCGTCCTCAGTAACGGCAAAAACATCTACCCCGAGGAGATCGAAGCCCACTACCTCCAATCGCCCAACATCAAGGAAGTCTGCGTACTGGGCCTGCAAAGCGCTCCTGGCGAGCCCTTCTCCGAACGCTTGCACGCGGTGATTGTTCCCGACTTCGATGCGCTCCGCCAAGCCAAGATTGTCAACATCGGCGACATGCTGCGCTTCGAAATCGAGGGTCTGTCGGCGAAACTGCCTTCCACCAAGCGCGTGCTGAGCTACGAAATCTGGCAGAACGAACTGCCCCGTACCAGCACACGCAAGATCAAACGATTTGAAGTCGAGCAGCGCGTGAAGCGTGGCGAAGGCACTCAGGCAGCGGCTGCAGCTCCACGCGAACTCACTCCTGAGGAAACCGACTGGATGGAGCGCACCGACGTCGCCAAGGCGCTGGGCATCGTCCAGGCCGCCTCCAAACTGAAGAAAGAAACTCCCTATCCCAGCGACAACCTCGAGCTCGATCTCGGCCTGGATTCCATGGAGCGCGTTGAACTCCTCGTATCTCTCGATCAACAAATGGGCTCCAATGTGCCCGATTCCGTCTCCGCCGAGATTTATACCGTGCGCGATCTTGTCGACGCCATCCTTGCCCACGCCGGCGCCGAGAACCAGCGCAGCACCGCAGGTTGGGACGAAGTCATCCGCGAAGACCCCGGCGAGGTCGAGCGCCGCACCATCGACAAGGCCCATCCCATCCTCGCGCCGTTCGCATACATGGTGCTGCGCCTGTCGCAAATCATGCTCCGCGATCTGTTTCACCTTCACGTCGAAGGCATCGACAAACTGCCGTCATCAGGCCCGTTCATCCTCTCGCCGAATCACCAAAGTTTCCTCGACGGCCCGGTAGTCGTCGCCTGTCTCCCTTGGCATATCATGCGCGACGCCTTCTACGTCGGTACCAGCGAAATCTTCGGCAGCCGCCTCATGCGCCGCATCGCCGAATCGTTTCGCCTCATCGTCATCGATCCCGACGCCAATCTCGTGCCCGCCATGCGCGCCGGCGCCTACGGTCTTCGCAAGCATGGCGTGCTGGTTCTCTTCCCCGAAGGTGAACGCAGCATCGACAGGCCGCCCAAGACCTTCAAGAAAGGCGCCGCCATTCTTGCGATTCACACCCAGTGTCCCGTAGTGCCGGTTGCGCTGGAGGGCTTCTATGAAGCATGGCCGCGCGGGCAGAAATTCAGGGGCCTGTCTAACTTGAAGGTGCGCTTTCTCGATCCCGTCTATCCGCCGCCCCTCGGGCCGAATCCAGAAAGTCAGTACGCGGAGATGACCACAGAAATCCGCAGCCGTGTCGTCGAAGCGTATGAGCAGCTGCGCGGCGCCGAAGAGCCCGCATCTCTGACATCAAGCAGATGAACTCGCTACTGCCTTTTAGCTTTTGTTGGCGTGCGGATGCGTACGATCGTACACCTCCATCACATGTTTGACCGTCAACTGCGTGTAACGCTGCGTGGTCGACAACCGCTCGTGGCCGAGCATCTCCTGGATAGCGCGCAGATCGGCGCCCTCCTCCAGCATGTGCGTGCCGAACGCATGTCGCAACGTGTGGGGATGCACGTCGGGCGACAAACCATTCGCCACTGCGATCTGCTTCACGATACGTCCCACGCTCCGCGTCGTTAACCGCGTCCCACGAAAATTAACCAGCAGCGCCTTTTCGCCGGTGTGCTTCGTTTCCGCCAATGTCTTCTGGCGCAAAGGAAGATAAACCCTGACCGCCTCTGCCGCAGAATCGCCAAACGGGACGTATCGCTCCTTGCGACCCTTGCCTCGCACCAGCACCACTTCGTTCGACCAGCGAATGTCGTCAACGTTGATGCCGATCAGTTCCGAGTTGCGAATGCCGCATCCGTACAACAGTTCCAGAATGGCGAGGTCGCGCTGTGGAAACGCCGATGACTCCGGCATTTGCGAATCCAACACGGTGTTCACTTCTTCGATGGTCGGCACGCGCGGCAGCTTCTTGGGCAGCTTCGGCGTCGCCACCAGCTTGGCCGGATTCTGCTCGACCACGCCTTCCTGAGCCAGCCATCGGTAAAGCGAGCGCAACGCCGCCAGCGCACGTGCGACTGACGTCTTGCTCAGCCCGCGCTCGTATAGGTTCGACAGATAGCCGCGAATCAACACGTGATCGATGTCGCGCCAATGCTGCGGTCCAACATATTCCCCAAATTGCGCCAGGTCGGTCGTGTAGGCCTTGATGGTATGCGGCGATGCGTTGCGCTCCTGCAACGATCGCACAAACTTCGCCACCGCCTTCTGGACAACAGTTGTGCCGGCCTTCGTCATTCGCCCGTGCCTTTGCTCGCCGCCCTGCTCTTGCTGCGCGGATGGTGCTGCTTATACACGCGATTCAACCGGTCGAGCGCCAGATGCGTGTAAACCTGCGTCGTCGAAATATCGGCGTGCCCCAATATGGTCTGCACCGTACGCAAGATCCGCCCCATTCTCCACCATGTGAGTCGCGCAACTGTGCCGAAGCATATGCGGACTCGCGTGGCGTCCCGTCTGCGCTGAGGTGGCGTTCACCAACTGCCACACGCGCTGCCGCGTGATTGGCTTCTCACCCCGCGCGATGAACAGCGTGGGCGACGACTTCCCTGCCGCCAGCACAGGCCGCGCATCGCGGATGTAGGTCTGCACAATTTCCTGCGCTGCGCCACCCAGAGGCACAATCCGCTCCTTGTCTCCTTTGCCTCGTACCAGCACATATCCCATTTCGAGCTTCAGGTCTTCCAACTTGACGTTAATCATTTCGGATACGCGAAGTGCACCGGCGTAGAAAACTTCCAGGATGGCTCTATTCCGTATCGCCAACGCCTGCGACAATCGATCGTCCTTCGAGCGCGGGGGACCTTGCAACAATCGCTCCACTTCATCAGTCGCCAGCGACTTCGGCAACACCTTCCACTGCCGCGGCGTGTCGATATTCAGTGTAGGATCGGCCGCAATGTATCGGTCGAGCAGAAGATACTTGTAGAAGTGCCGCAGCGCCGAGAGCTTGCGTGCTACGCTGCGTCCATCGACACCGTTCGAAAGCAGCGCATTCAGAAAGTCGCGCACGTCCTGCCTTCGCGCATCGCGCAACGCGCGCTTCCGCTTCAGCAGAAATTCCGAATATTGCTCCAGGTCCGATTGGTAAGCCGATACGCTGAGCGCCGCCAGTCCCTTCTCAACTTTCAGATAATCGAGAAACGAACTCACCAGACGCAGATTGGGATCAGCACTCTGCACCCATTGAGTATGCCGCTGCGCGCCACGTGCGGGAATAGCCAGCCAGATTCAGGCCGAATGGTTCCGTCGCACCGTCTCCAGAAGTTCCACTGCGTTCAGCGGACTCCGCGGATCTTCCTCGTGCTTGAAGAACGCGTATGTCTCCAACCCGGCGGCCAGGCACTTCTCTACTCTAGCCTCTAACTCGTGTAGGTCTGCGGGACCATAGCTCGGCTTGCGAAAGCGAAAATAGACGTACTTGGCAGTCCACTCCTCCGGAGTCGTCATCGACTCCGATCTCCGCGATGCACAGCGCAGCATTGCGCTCCTTCAGCGCCCGGTAGGTTTCATCGCTGAACCACGACTCGTGCCGGAATTCGAACGCGCTTTTCACATTGCGAGGCAATTGCGCCAGGAATTCGCTCAACAGCGGAACATCGGCCTTGAGATTCGGCGGCAGCTGGAACAGTATCGGCCCCAGCTGTTTGCTCAGCGGCTCCAGCGTCGGCAGAAATCGCTCCAGCGGCTCCCCGGATCCTTCAACTGCCGTATATGAGTAATGAACTGGTTGGCCTTGGGAGAGAAGCGAAACTCAGGCCCAACGTCGTTCACCCACGAAGTCGCGGCCTTCTCCGACAGCGAGCGCCGAAACGTGTAATTTACTTCCACGGTGTTGAGCTTTGTCGCGTAGTGCTTGAGAAAATTCTTCGTCGCCACATTCTTTGGATAGAACACCGGCTTCCAGATGGAGTAGGCCCACCCCGAAGTACCGACGTACAGCGGCAGGCTGGAATGTTCCGGTTCGCTCATCCGCTCCTTACCACCTTTCGATCGCGATTACGTCGACCTATGATACTTCGACTGCCGTCACCTGCTTCCCAACTTTCCACTTCCTCGTCGTACACTGTACGTTCTGGTTTCTATCAGATTGCTTTGTGGAGGCACGATGAAGCGCACTCTTGCCAAGCTTGCAGCCTTTCTGCTGCTCGCCCTGGCCCTGCCCCTGGCAGCGCAAGACCTAGCATCGTTCGAAAAGCGAGTCACGGTAAAGACCCTGCCCAACGGACTAACCGTGTTGATCCTGCAACGCCCCGAAGCCCCGGTCTTCTCCTTCTTCACCATGGTTGACACCGGCTCCGCCCAAGACCCGCTCTCCAAAACCGGCCTCGCTCACATGATGGAGCACATGGCCTTCAAGGGCACGCCCGACATCGGCACCACCAACTACACCGAAGAGAAGGTCGCCCTCGCCAAGGTCGAGCAGGCTTACGCAGCTTATGAAGCCGAGCGCATCAAGCGCGTCGGTCGAGACCCGCAGAAGCTGGCCCAGTTGCAAAAAGAGTGGCAAGACGCCATCGCCGCTGCCGACAAGTTCGTCATCAAGAACCAGTTCGGTGAAATCGTCGAAAGCCACGGCGGAGTCGGCATGAACGCCTTCACCACCTACGACGAAACCGGCTACATGTACTCCATGCCGTCGAACATGATCGAGCTCTGGGCGGCCATCGAGTCCGACCGCTTCGCCAACCCCGTCATGCGCGACTTCTACAAAGAGCGCAACGTCGTCATGGAAGAGCGCCGCATGCGCACTGACAGCAGTCCCACCGGACGCCTGGTCGAGCAGTTCCTCGGCACCGCCTTCGACGCCAATCCCTACCACCGGCCGACGATTGGATACCAGTCTGACCTGCTGTCGTTCTCAGCCACAGATGCTGAGAATTTCTTCCATTCGCACTATCTTCCCAGCAACATGGTCATCGCGCTCGTAGGCGATCTCGATCCCAACCAGGTCATGCCCACCGTCGAGCGCTATTTCGACCAACTGCCGGCCAAGCCCAAGCCGACCGAGCTCACGACCGTCGAGCCGCCGCAAAACTCGGTTCGCGAGGTCACGCTGCACGACCAGTCACAGCCGTTTTATGTCGAGGGCTACCACCGTCCCAGCTATCTCGATCCCGACGACGCCGTGTACGATGCCATCACCGACATCCTTTCCAACGGCCGCACCTCGCGCATGTACCGCGCTCTCGTTCGTGACCAGAAGATTGCTGCCGTAGGCGCCGGATTTTCCGGCTTTCCCGGCACCAAGTACGCCCATCTGTTCGCCTTCTATGGTGTGCCTCTGCCCGGACATACCAACACGGAAATCCAGAAAGCCATTCAGGAACAGATCGTAAAACTCAAGACCCAGGACGTGACTGACGACGAACTGCAAATGTTTAAGACGCGCACCAAGGCCGACCTCATCCGCGGACTGGCCTCGAACGAAGGCCTGGCGCAGCAGCTCGCCATTTACCAGACACGTTACGGCGACTGGCGCGAACTTTTCCGCTATCTCGACAAGGTTGACAAGGTCAGCAAGGCCGACATCCGGCGCGTCGCCAACCAGGTTTTCCAGGACAACAACCGCACTATCGGCATCATCGATACCGTGAGCGAGCCCGCAGCGGCTGCCAAAGGAGCCCACTAATGCGCGCTCTGACACTTCGTTTCCTGCAAGCATTCATTATTCTTGTTTCTCTGGCCAGCGCCTTCGCTCAAACCCAACCCGTTCCCTGGAACCAGCTCAAGTATCCTCCGCTGCCCGCGTTCCAGCCGCAGCAGCCCGAGCGCATTCAACTCGCGAACGGAATGGTGATCTTCCTCCAGCCTGACCACGAGCTTCCGCTGATCTCCGCTACCGCGCGCATCCGTGGGGGTTCCATCTCGGAACCGGCGGCGAAGACTGGCCTCGTCTCGCTCTACGGCGACGTATGGCGCACCGGCGGCACCAAGACGAAAACCGGCGACCAGATGGACGACTTCCTCGAAGCCCGCGCCGCCAAAATCGAAACCGGCGACGGCTCCGACTCCACCACCATCTCGCTCGACTGTCTCAAAGGCGACTTTGACGCCGTCTTCGACATGTATCTCGACCTGCTGCACAATCCCGAGTTCCGCGACGACAAGCTCGAACTCGCCAAGGAGCAGATATACACCGGCATCGCCCGCCGTAATGACAACGTCAGCTCCATCGTTGGACGCGAGAGTGCCATCCTCGCTTTCGGCAAAGACAACCCTTACGCGCGCGAGGAAGAATACTCCACCGTCGCTGCCGTCAAGCGCGCAGACCTGGTGAGCTGGCACCAGCAGTACGTTTATCCCAACAACATTATTTTCGGAATCACCGGCGACTTCGATCCCAAGGTCATGGAGGCCCGCCTGCGCCAGAGCTTCGAGTCTTGGCCTAAAGGCCCGCAAGCCAAAGAGCCCGACGTGAAGTTCAATCCGCCCAAGCCAGGCTATTACTTCGTGGAGAAGACCGACATCAACCAGAGCTCTATCGCCATGGTCGATCTCGGCATTCTCCGCAACAACCCCGACTATTTCGCTGTCTCGGTGATGAATGAAATCTTCGGCGGAGGCTTCTCCTCGCGCCTGTTTAACAACGTGCGCGCCGCCAAGGGCCTCGCCTATAGCGTCGGCGGAGGAGTTGGCACCAGCTTCAGCCACCCTGGCATGACCAACGTCGCCATGCAGACCAAGAGCGGCACCACCGTAGCGAGCATCGACGCGCTGTACGAAGAGATCGACAAGATGCACGCGCAGGCGCCCGATGCCGCCGAGCTAAAGCGAGCCAAGGACCAAATCCTCAACTCGTTCATCTTCCGCTTCGACACGCCTGAAAAAGTCTTGCGCGAAAAAATGGCCTACGAGTTCTATCACTACCCGCTCGACTTCCTCGAACGCTACCGCGCCGAGATCGAAAAAATCACCGCCGACCAGGTCACCACCGTCGCACGCAAATATCTCCAGAAGGACAAACTCGCCGTACTGGTCGTCGGCAACAGCTCCGAATTCGACAAGCCGCTCAGTAGCCTCGGGCCGGTGACGAAGGTGGACATCACCATCCCGCCGCCGCCTAAGGAACTGATGGAGCAGATGCAACAGCAAGGCCCCGGCCAGCCATAGTCTGGTCATCACGAGTAGGCTTCATCGGGTGCCCCTCGATAAGGTCGAAGGCATTGTCAAGCGAGAGTTCTCCTGTGGCGGTGCGTGAGCACCGCTTGCTCGCCAGCGCGATTGAGGACGAAAGCCACTGGAGAACTCGCGTTAATCACTTTGCGGTGAAACAACCTCGTTTCACCAACCATCGATACGGCCCACAACTGCGACCATGATTCTTCTATGCGAACCTCCCGTCTCCACAGGAGGCGAGAGCGCCCAATCAGTTCATCGGTCTAGTCGCCACGGCGACCGACCAGGGGCACCCGCGGGCTGCTCTCGATGCGAACGATCTCCGGATACGCGGTGTTGGTGCGCAGCATCCAGTAGAGTCGTACCGCCAATTTGCGCGCTGCCGCCACCTGGGCCACGCCTTTGGCCATGCGATGGCAGCGCTGTTGATAGGTCTTGCGAAATCCCTCGTCCCGCTGGTTGGCACTGTGCGCCGTCCCCGTTGCCCTGCTTGCTGATCGCACCCAGCCGCTGTCGTCCGCCCGAACTGCGCTCGCGCGGAATCAGCCCCAGATAGCTGGCCACCTGCTTGCCCCGTCGAAACCGTGTCACATCTCCGATGGTCACTACGAACCCCAGGGCCGTGATCGGACCCACTCCCGGCTGCGTCCTCAACAGCTGCGCCATTTTGTCTCTTTGAGATTCTTCTTCCGCCGCCTGGTCCAGTTGGCCAATCTGTATCCAGACTCTTCAGCAACCCCAGCAAGTCCTGACGTCGCCGTGCGGCCCAGCTTTGCAGTGGTAGCTCGCGCAGCGCTTTCTGTCCCGCCGCACTCCACAGCTTGCCCTTCTTCTGCATCCCGCGATTCATCGCCAAGTGCTGCAGCCCGTTCTTCACCCGCGTCCGGATCTCCACCAGCTGGTGGCGATGCATCAGCAGCTGCCGCGCATCCCGCTGCTCGGCACTCGGTGTCCACCACCGCGGAAACCGTCCTTCCACCAGCAGCTTCAGAATGTGCGCCGCGTCCCGCTTGTCCGTCTTCTGCTTCCGTACATAGCTGGCTCGGATCTGCGCCGCATCCCCTACCCACCCCTCGTGTCCCAGCTGCTGCAACAACTCGATCAACCACTGACTGTTGCCGCAGGCTTCTACTCCCACCAGCGCCGGCTCCTCCAAGCTGCGATAGAACCGCTCCGCTTCTCCATCGCCGCTCACCAGCTTCTCTTCGCCTGTTTCTCCTGTCGCAGCATCCACCCACGCCACTTGCTGCCAACTGGGATGAAAATCACATCCTATAATCCTCATCGAAGGCTCCTTCCTTCCCCAGCGGCTTTTTGTCCTCAATCACAAAAGACTACTCGGGTTCGATCGAGCCTTCGACCTTATCCAATCAACTCAAGCTTCCTTTGCTTGAGTGGGGGCTTTGACTTCCCTCGCGCCACGCAATTACGAGGCGATCCTCGCTTCTCCTGGCGGATCCTTTTTTGTCCGCCTCCGCCCGCTCAAGCTAAACTCTCTCCCACGAGGACACATGAACCCAGGCAGACGGGCAGGCTTGCTCTACGTGCTCACTTCTATCGTTGGCTTCTTTGCCATGGGCTATGTTCCCAATCATCTGATCGTGCACGGCGACGCAACCGCAACCGCGGCCAATATTGCGGCCCACGAGATGCTCTTTCGCCTCGGCATCGCGGGCCAACTCATCGGCTCGGCCGCTTTTATCTTCGTCGCCATGGCTTTGTACCAACTCCTCAAAGGAGTCAACCGCCGGCAAGCCTCGCTTATGGTGCTCTTGATTGTGGTCTCGGTTCCGATCGCGTTTTTAAATGAGGTGTACAGTGTCGCCGCCCTCATCCTCGTGCGCGGGCCCGACTTCCTGGCCGTCTTCGAAACGCCGCAGCGCGACGCCCTGGCTATGCTTTTCCTCAATCTTCATCATTACGGATTGGTGGTCGCCGAAATCTTTTGGGGACTGTGGCTTTTCCCCCTCGGACTGCTTGTCTACCGCTCGCGTTTCCTGCCGCGATTTCTCGGCGTCTGGCTCATCCTTGCCGGAGTGGCATGGGTAGTCCTCAGCCTTACCGGCATACTGTGGCCGCAATACGCGAACAAGGTCGATACCTTCTCTCAGCCCGCCGTTATCGGTGAGATTGTGTTCATGTCCTGGCTCCTAATCGTGGGCGCTAAGCCCAAGCCATTGCCCGATCCAACCTCATCGCGGGTGGCTGTCTAGTCCGTGCACCTCTTATTCCAGTCTCTTCTCCAGTACCCATGTGGTCATCGCACGTTGATCGTGCACGACGGTGGTCTTCAGCGGCTCGGCCAGCTCACCGCCGATCCGTTCCGCCATTGAGCCCAGCAGGGGCGCGTCCACCAGGTACCGTTCCGCTCCGTCCGGCGACAGGAAGCGTCGTCCCTGGACACGCTTGAACTGGTTCTCCATCCCAATCGTCGAAGCGAGTCGGCAGAAAAACAGCCCGCCGGGCTTGAGTACGCGCCACGATCCCCGCAGCATCGTCTCGAAGTGCGCATCGTCGCGAGCGAAGTGCAAGACCGTGTTGCTCACCACCACGTCCGCGCAGGCATCGTCGAAAGACATCCGTTCGACTGGCTCGATGCGAAAATTCGAAGCCGGCAATGCGGGCGCCAACTCCCGGGCGAGCCCGCGCACGCCCGCCACCGCCTGGGGCTCCGCATCCGCGGCATAAACGTCGTACCCTTCCCGCAGGAAATAGACCAGGTTTCGGCCTGAACCGCATCCGGCATCCAGAATTCGCATCCCCGGTCCGATGCGCCCTTTCAGTAGCTGGTCGAAAAGATAAATGTCGATCTGGCCAAATTGCTCTTGCAAGCTAGGAGTGGGCATTCCTAGCAACCTAGCCTTGCCGGGGGAGAGTGTCAAACCAGGCGTTGCGAATCCATTGCGGCTGTCCAGGATGTGTCATTCTCTTTGGCTCCGCACCAAGTCCTGGGTTAACTAACCCTTATCCACTGCCTTGTCACACTCCCGCGTGACCCACGTCCTTTCCCACCCAGCGGGGTGTCGCGTAAAACCATTTCCCTGAGGCTAGGGATTTGTGTCCTTGTGTGGCCCGCGCACATGCCGCGGGCTTTCTGGCTCTTTGACAGATCATCTGCGGGCTCGTCGCGCGTGAAAAGCTCACCTGCCGTCTAAATTCCCCTAACTCACATGAAAACAACGGCTTAGAGCCTATAGTCATACTTGTATGCATTGTATGATCAAAGGTTGTCATACTTTACATACTTTGCATACAGGAAATGGGCGCAAAAAGCGAAATAGCCGACGAAAGTTCACCCGCTAAGTCCTTATAGCTGACATGGATATATATAACTACTTTTAATTACAATGACTTGCGAGCGATTTTCCCCTAAGCCATTGAAAATACAAGAAGGTGTAAAACGAATTCTCGCGACCCTCACTACGCACATCGGGCCACCTTGACAGGTCCTTTCTGGAGCGCTATGCTTAGCGAACAAAAAGCGAAAGTCGGTGGCTCTCATGCCTGCCTCGCTCCTGCAAATCGAATTCCCCGATTCCCCCGCCCCATTAGTCGGAATCGCCAAGCTCGCCTCCCAGGGAGAATCGCTCCGCAACGGACACGATGTCGAGTACTTCACCCTCCCCGCGAAGTCGCTGCTCAATCGGTGTACGAGCAAGCGAGTTCCGTTCCAATGGACGATCAACCCCTATCGAGGGTGCGAATTCGCCTGCAAATACTGCTATGCCCGCTATACCCACGAGTTCATGGAAATGCACGATGGCCTCGACTTCGAGCGCAAGATTTACGTCAAGCAGCAAACCGCGTGGCTTCTGCGGCAGGACCTGAAGAAGGTGAAACCAGGCGAGCAGATAGCTCTCGGCACAGCGACCGATCCCTACCAGCCAGCGGAGAAGCGCTTCGAGATCACGCGCGGAATCCTGGAAGAAATCGCCCAGCATCGCGGACTCAACCTGGGAATCGTGACCAAGTCCGACCTCATCGTTCGCGACATCGAACTACTCCGCCAGGTTGCCCAGCACAACAGCCTCTACATCAACCTCACCGTCACGACCTTGAATACGAAGCTGGCCCGCATTCTCGAACCTCGCGCCCCTCGACCTGATTTGCGGCTGCAAGCAGTGGCCAAACTGGTAGAGGCTGGACTGAATGCGGGAGTCATTTGCTCGCCGGTCCTGCCGGGCATCACCGATTCGCCCGCAGCACTCGAAAAGCTGGTGCGCGCAACCAAAGAAGCTGGAGGCAAATATATCTACGCCAACCCACTTTTCTTGAAGCCGTGTTCGGCGAGCATCTTCCTGCCGTTCCTCGAAACGGAATTTCCCGAGCTGGTGGCGGACTATCGCAAGCGCTACGCCGATCGGGCGTTCGTCAGCAAGGCTTACAGCAAGAGGTTGTCAACTCTAATGGCCGCGTTAAGGAAGAAATACGGAATCAAGAAAGAAGTAACAGACAGGAGCACAGTGTCGGCCGAGTATCGAGCACAGGATGTGCAATTGGCGCTGTTTAGCTAATTGGGTCGATTCACTCGCCGAATAAGCGCATCAGGCCTTTTGCGGGCAGATCGGGCACGAGGAATTTCTGGGCGTCCCCGAAAGCTGCTGTCAAAGCCTCGGCGGCGCCGTACCCGCTGCGCACTGCCCCTTCCATCGTGGCGGGCCATCCGGTTGCGGTCCAGTCTCCGGCGAGAAAGAGTCGGGGCCATGGAGTTGTGTGAGAAGGGCGGTAAGCATCGCTTCCGGGTGCAGGAGAAAACGTAGCATGCACTTCTTTAACGACAGTCGCTTTGATCAACGTTGCTTCGCGGACGCTGGGGAAGAACTCCGCGAGTTCCCTCGTGGCGAGTTCGATGATCTCGTTGCGGGACTTGTCCAGCAGCGTCTTCGACGAGCTGACGACGAGCTCGAGATAACTGCCCCTATCGCCCGCCTCGCGCCGCGTGCTCAGGATCTTCGACTTCTGGAACATCCACTGAATCGTCCGTTCGAGGAGAACCGCATGTTCCAATGGGGTGATTTCGCGATCGAACCACAGGTGAATTCCGGTAATTGGCACGGATGCGAAGTGTCCCGCCTGCTCGCGCAGAGCCTGCATCTCCGGAGTATCGGGCAGCAACTTTTCGACGCTGTTGAAGGGCGTCGCGAGTATCGCGAAGTCCGTATGAATGTCGTCTCCGGCGAGACTGACGCATACACCACCATCGTTCGCTTGCAGCGAGTCGACCGATGCACGCAAGTGCACATGTCCTCCGCGCGACTCGATATACGATGCCGCCACTCCATACAACTCCGACAACGGCACCGCGGGAAGCCCCATGCGACCAGCTTCCGCCGATTTCAGAAACGAATCGCGAAAAACCAGCGCGGCATATCGCACGGACACTTGATCCAAATCGTCATTGAGAGCACTGATCAGCACTGGCGCCCAGAAGCGCTCAATCGCCTGCTTCGTTTGCCCGTGCCGCACGAGCCAAGCTTGAAAGTCTTCGTTATTGTCGGGAGGAAGCGCAGGCATCAACGCCAGAAGTGCCCGGGAGATTGCCAGCTTGTCCTTAAGGTCGAGCACCGAAGAGGCAAGAAAGGACGGGGCGGTGTGCATCGGCGCGAGCAGCCAACTTGGTTTGAGCGTTGCAGTCGGTCCGTTCGGCAGAAGAAACCTAATCTCGTCGTACCAGCGAATCTGGTCTACGACGCGGAGGCGCCGGTAGAAGTCGATGAGATTGGTGCAGCAGCCCAGCAGCACATGCTGGCAGTTGTCGACCACCTCACCTGTGCCGGGAAGCTCGTATGATGACGCGCGTCCGCCAAGATAGGGCCGCCGCTCAAACAGTTCGACGTGATACCCCGCGTCGGCCAGCGCGCATCCGGCGGAAATGCCGGCCAGTCCTCCACCGATTACTGCGACAGTGGGCCGCTGATTCTGGCTTGCGGAGCTCATGTCAGGCGGCGCACAAAGGCTTTTGCCAGAATGCCGACCTTTTCGCCGGTGCTCAACTTTACGCGCTCGGAAAACACGTCGTATCCCCGCGCCCCAATGCGACCCAGCAGCCGCCGGTAGATTTCGACCAGCGTCCACAGCGCGGGCTGGCTATCGTCGTCAATCATCGGGAGCAACTCTTCTGCCGCATGGTAGAGTTCCTGCGCGCGATGGGCCTCAAACTCCAGCACGGGACGAAACGCTGCAGCAGCATTGCCGTTATTGAGCGCGCTTGCCTCTACCCCAAAGCGGCGGAGGTCTTCGCTGGGCAGATAAACTCGCCCCAACGAGTTGTCTTCCTTTACATCGCGGATGATGTTAGTGAGTTGGAACGCGACTCCAGTCTGCTCCGCAAGCTTTTCCGCCCGAGGATCGCGATAGCCAAAGATGCGGATGCAAATCAGGCCTACCACCGAGGCAACGTGATAACAGTAGTCGTAGAGTTGCTCGAAGGTTTCGTACTGCAATCGCGAATTCGGTGGACCGGCCGATGAGAGCTCTCGCTGGGGCAAATCCATCGCAGTCCCCTGGACCAGCTTTTCCAGCAGCTCGAGCGGGATGTTGAAGGTCTTTTGCGTATCGGCCAACGCCATCAGCACAGCATCGTCAGTACGTTCGCCTCCAACGACGCGACGCAGAGCGTTCATCCAATCGATGAGTTTTTCCCGGCGCTGTTCGCACGGCACGGCGGGATCATCGGAGATGTCATCGGCGTGCCGCATGAACGCGTACACGGCCGAGAGCGCATTCCGCTTGTGGGCGGGAAGTACCAGGAAGCCGTAGTAGAAGTTTTTGGCCGCCGAGCGCGCGATATGACGACAAACGCTGTAAGCAGCCCGCAATTGCAGCGGGTGTTCACTCACAACAAATTACCTAGTGCCGCGCGCGCCAGCAGGACGACCTTGCGCCGCTTGGAGACGACCGGCCGCGAAGTGAGTACGTCGTATTTTTGCTTTTCGATGGCGCGAAGAATCGCCAGACCGCCTCGGCTGAATAATTCGATGTCGAGCGCCAGGCGGCGGTCGACTTGCTTTGCCAGTGGAAGACCTTGCTGGAACCACTCCCGCGCCCGTTCTACTTCGAACTTCATCATAGCCAGGAATTGAGGCGTCGGACGCCTTTGCGCCAACTCCTGCTCGCTGACGCCAAACTTGGCGAAGTCTTCCAGCGGAAGATAGATTCGGCCCTTGTCGAAATCCGGGCCCACATCCTGCCAAAAATTCGCCAGTTGCAGCGCAGTGCAGGTGTAATCCGAAAGCTTCTGACGCTCTGCGTCGCGATAGCCGCACAAATACAGCACAAGGTGGCCGACGGGATTCGCCGAATACTGGCAATAGCCCAGCAAGTCGGCAAAGCGCGGATAGTGGGTAACCACCTGGTCTTGCCGGAATGCCTGTAGCAGGTCAGAAAACTCGTGCTGAGGGATGTCGAACTCGCAAACAGTTTCCCGCAGCGCCACGAACACTGGGTGGCGCGGCTCGCCGCTGTAGCACTGCGCCAGTTCCGATTCCCATTGGTCCAGCAGCAGCAGAGATTGCTGCCTGTCGCCGACCTCGTCGCCCAGGTCATCCGAAATACGGCAATAGGCGTAGACGTTATAGAAGTGCTGGTGAAGATGCTTGGGCAAAAACCACGTAACAACCGGGAAATTCTCGTAGTGCGACGTCGCCAGCCGGACGCAGTACAGTTGCGCGTCTTTCAGCGAAGGCGCGTGTTCGGGAATCGCATATTCCGCAGGCAGAACGCTCCAGCCGGAAGCGGTTGCGTCCGGCTGTGAGACGAGAGTCCGGTTGTCCGTCGGTGCGGATGACATGGGTAATGGCCGCCGAGGGCTTTACTGCCCCGGGATGATCGCGGTCTTAATGTCGCCGTTGCGGTTCAGCATGTGGCGCAGCACATGTTGCAGCCGCGAAAGTGGCGCCTCACCGGTGATGTAATCGGCGCCTTTGATCTTTTTCTCAGCGATCAGCGCAAACGCCTTACGTACGGTCTCCGGAGTGTGGTGGAAGGTAGCTTTCAACGTGAGTTCGTTATAGTGCAGTCGCTGGGTGTCAAGCGCGACTTTGGTTCCGTTGGCGCACCCACCAAAGAAATTCACGATCCCACCCTTGCGCACCATGTCGATGGACCACTCCCACGCCTCAGGACGTCCCACCGCTTCAATCACCACGTCGCACCCGCGGTTGTCAGCGGTCAATCTGCGAACGGCCTTCACGGGGTCGTCGACCTTGGTGATTTGCACCGCATGATCAGCACCTACGCGCAGCGCAGCGTTCACCTGCGACTCTCGCTTCACAACCGAGATCACATTGCAGCCCGATAGTTTGGCCACCTGAATAAACATCAATCCAATCGGTCCGGCGCCAATCACCGCTACCGAATCGCCGATCTCCATCTTAGTTTCGTGCAAACCGCGCAGGACACACGCCAAAGGTTCCGTCATCGCGGCTTCTTCGTACGTTACCTGGTTGGGGATCGCCAGCATGTTGGTCTCGACGATGCGACGGGGGATGTGGATGTATTCCGCGTACGCCCCGTTATTGAACAACAGGTCTTCGCAAAGATTTTCCTGGTGCTTGGAGCAGTAAAAACACATACCGCATGGCGCCGAGTTCAGCGCGACGACACGCATACCCTTCTTGAAGCCTTTGACGTTGGGGCCAACCTCTTCGATCACACCAGCCAGTTCATGGCCAAACAGCGCCGGAGGAACAATCATGCGCGCGTGGTATCCGCGCTGATAGACCTTCAAATCTGTACCGCAGGTCAGGGCCACCTGCACCTTGACCAGCACTTCCCCTTCATCCAGCTTGGGAATCGGCACCTGTTCGATTTTGACGTCCTCTTTGCCGTAAAGGACCGCCGCTGTCATGTTTCCCTTCACGCTATGAGTCCTTCCATGAACTGCCGGGCTGTATAACCACCTTCATCGAGTCTGGCTTGGGATGGGCAGCCAAGTGCAGCGCATCAATCGAATCGGTCAGCGGAAAACGATGGCTGATCAGCCGCTCCAATTCCATCTCGCGGCCCAGCACAAATCGTGCCGACTCATCTTGCAAATCGACGGAAGCGCTGTACGAACCCAGCAAACTCTTCTCATCTACACAAACACTAGCCGGATCGATAGTTGCTTCTCCGTGTTGCGTTTGCGCGAACAACAATACACGTCCGCCCGGACGCGTTGCCTCCATCGCAGGCCGTATCAGGCCGTTTCCAGCTACGGCCACGATGACGGCATCAGCCCCTCGCCCGTCCGTCATTTTCCTGATTGTTTGGACGGTGTCGGAGGTCGAAGCGTCGATGTTTTCCATCAGGCCGAACGTCTTGGCAATTGTAAGCCTTTGCGGAAATAAATCGGAAGTGATAACTCGCGCACCGCACCTTCGAGCCAAAACCGACAGAATGACCCCAATCGGGCCCTGACCGATAACCAACACAGTTTCGTCCGGTATCAGACGCAGGGTTTCGACGCCCTTCATGCAGGTGTTGACCGGTTCGATGAACGACGCCTGCTCGAACGACACGCCGTCAGGAATTCGCACCACTCCACCGCGGCTGACGATCCAATCCATGACCCGGACATATTCAGCGAAGCCTCCGCCGCTGGGCTCGTAGCCGGCGGTCGCGCCAACTTTCTTATAGGTGGGGCACTGCGCGAACACCTTGTGGTCGCAGTAATAACAATCGCGGCAAGGAATGTGGTGGAAAACCATCACGCGCTCGCCGATCCTGTAGTCGCGGACGCCAGTGCCAGTGGCGACGACCACTCCGGTCGTTTCGTGGCCGAAGATGCGCGGCGCGGAGTGGGAGCCGGTCGCGATTTTCTTCAAGTCGGTGCCGCAAATGCCGCAGGTGTGGACCCGCACCAGCAACTCGCCTGCCCCAATTGCAGGAACGGGAACCTGCTCTAGCCGTACGTCATTCACGCCGCGATACACTGCCGCACGCATGATCGAGGGCATCGTCACGATCGCCCAGGGTTTCGCCGAACTGTGCCGCTACCGACATTCAACTTGCCAGGCACTAGGTGCCGGCAATTTTCTCCTCAAGCGCGATCATCGACCGCCGGTCGATTAGATGTCGTACCGCATCGCTCAGGTTCATCGCCGCAACGCGACTGTTAGCGTTAAGCCGACCCACTGCTGACCACCACCTCGGCCGCATCGCTACATAAATCGCGAATCGCGCCGTTTCAAACTTTCCGGCCGCATCGACGAACCGGCCAACCGGAGGCATCACGAAATCCAGTTCATCAGAGATTGCCTTTATTGCGGCGAATTCGATTGCATGTTCGTACGCCACTTCGGCAACCGCAGCGGCCTCCATGTCAACTACGTCAGCTTTCCAACGATCCGCAATCATTCGCTTCTCAGCCGGTCCGCTAACCGACGCGACAGTGGCAACCACTGACTCCCCTCCAAAAGCGGTGAACCGCACGCCAGAGTCGGTATCCACTACTTCCCTGGCGTGTACGACGTCCCCCACTTTTAGCGCCGCCGTCAGCGCTCCGGCGATGCCGGCGGAAACGATGACGCTGGGTTCGTACTTCGCAATCGCGGCCTCGGCTAGCTTTGCGAGCAGCATTTCGTCCGATTCCACCGACCGCTACGACCGCATTCTCCAGTTCAAAGAACTCGACACCATTTGCTTGCTGGCAACGAACTCTGGCCAGCAGTGGGCCAACTCGCGCCGCATCGCAGCCACAACCGCGACAGTCTTACGGGGCATAACCGTTCGCCCTGAACCAATCCACTGCTCGTCGAAGCGCCCCATCCACCGGGCCCGGATTCCATCCCTAGTGTGTGCTCCGCCTTGGCGCTGCTCACGAACATTTTCTTGCGCCCCATGCGCACCGAGTCTAACGTCACTCTTGGCTCACGTTGCCGGATCGTTCCCGTCACCAGCGTATCCACCACCCCTGTCGCGTAGGCGACCGCATATGGCAATTTGATGGTGGGCGATGGCAGACCTGTAATCGCTGCCAGCTTGTCGAGAATCTGCTTCAAGGTGAGATTCTCTCCGCCCAGGATGTAGCGCTCGCCCGGAACGGCTTTTTCCATCGCCAGCAAATGGCCCTCGGCGCACTCCTTCACGTCCACCAGGTTCAGTCCGGTATCAACGTATGCCGGAAACTTTCGCTTTAGGAAGTCCACAACGATTCTTCCCGTCGGCGTCGGCTTGATGTCGCGTTCCCCGATCGGCGTCGTAGGATTCACCAACACCACGTCCTGTCCACCGCGGCGCTGCTTCGATCACCAACTGCTCAGCCATGAACTTGCTGCGCTTGTAGTCGCCGATCATGTTCGCCAGCGAAACCGGAGTGCTTTCGTCTGTCACCCGGCCATTGTTGCCGAACCCCATCGTGGCCACACTGCTGGTATAGACAACCCGCCGGACACCTGAATCTCTCGCTGCGTCCAGAACGTTCCGTGTACCCTCAACATTCGACTCGTACAGTTCCCGGCCATCGACGGCCCACAAGCGGTAATCGGCGGCGACGTGAAAGACGACCTCGCAACCGGCCATTCCGCGCTTCAGCGATTCCCGGTCGCGCAGATCGCCGACCACTCGCTCCGCCGACAGATCAGCTATATTGTCCGTCCGGCTGCTGGCCCTCACCAGAAGGCGCAAGTCAGCGCCCTTGGCCAGCAACTGGCGCGCAACGTGGCTTCCCAAAAAACCTGTCGCGCCTGTCACAAAACACTTCATTCAGTTCCCACCTGCGAACCGCAATTCACTCGGCGAGACATAAGCGCTCGCAGAAAACGCACTGACGCACGAGGCGGCGCATACGACTTAGCCGATTGCTATCGGTGAAATCCCGGAATACGGGAAAAAGCTGCGCTCTGCAGGCTCAGCCGTCAGCCCTTGCGCCAATCGGCGCGGGCAATCCGCAACTGTTCTTCCTGCGACACTGCCGTGGCCCGCGCATACGTCGTTAGCGCAATCATCGGGAAGTACTGACGATACATGTAGTACATCAGGTAGAAAACACGCGGGAAGCCAGTTCCCGTGTACCACGCTTCATCCCATGAGCCGTCGCGCAACTGTGTCTTCAACAGGTAGGCCGACGCCGCGCTGGACTGAATCGCTGCGCGTGTCGCTGGCCGCCAACAGCCCCATAACCGCCCATGCGGTTTGAGACGCCGTGCTCGGTCCGACGCCCTTGGTGTTGGCATCGTCGTACGAGCCGCATGTCTCACCCCACCCCCCATCGGGATTCTGCATCATGCGCAGCCACTCGGCCGCCTGTTGGATACACGGCTCATGATGGTCCATGCCGACGGCTTCCAGCCCGCGCAGCACCAGCATAGTACCGTAAATGTAGTTCACGCCCCAGCGTCCGAACCACGAGCCATCCGGCTCCTGTTCGCGCTTGATGAACTCCACCGCGCGACGCACCGGGGCATCCTTCATCGAATAGCCGTAGGTCGCCAGGCATTCGAGCACCCGTCCGGTAATGTCGACCGTCGCCGGATCGAGCATTGCGTTGTGGTCGGCAAACGGAATCTGTTGGAACACCATGCGATCGTTATCTTTGTCGAACGACGCCCATCCGCCATTCTTACATTGCATTGAGAGTACCCAGTCCAGCGCGCGCTGCACCGACTTGTCGTGGTAGTTCTCGTTCGACGTCTTCACCCGGCTCAGTGCCAGCAGCACCATGGCGGTGTCGTCCACGTCGGGATAAAACTCATTGTTGAACTCGAAGTACCAACCTGCGGGTAAGGCCTTCGGGTTCTTGACGCACCAATCGCCCTTACGCGTGACCTGTTTCCTCAGCATCCACTCCGATGGCTGAACCAAGCGCGGATCCGTTGCCGACACACCGCTTTCGCTGAGTGCAAAGATCGCGTAGGCCGTGTCCCACACCGGCGACATGCACGGCTGCATCCGGAACGTTGTCTCTTCTTCGATGCCTAGCTTCTCGAACTCGTCCATCGCGCGAATCACCTGCGGGTCGTCCAGCGAATAGCCAAGGCAGCGTAGCGCAATAATCGAATTCATGATGCCGGGATAGATTGCACCTAACCCGTCGCTCATCTCCAGGCGTTCCAGCATCCACTGCTCGGCCTTCTTAATGGCTTGTGTGCGCAGTGGCCGGATGTGCACTTTCTCGAGGAAATGGGTCAGGCGATCAAGCACGAGAAAGAAATTTCGCCAGCTAATGATTTTCTTCGCCCACTTCAACCGCAGATTGGCTTTGGTTCGACCTCCCACGAAAAGCTCGTCGATTCCCTCTTCATCAGGAATCTTCTTGAAGGGCTTTTTCGCGTACGCGATCGATAGCGGCACTAGAATGGCGCGCGACCAAGACGAAATCTCGTAGATATTGAACCAGAACCAATTGGGAAACAGCACGATTTCCGGAGGAATCGCCGGCACTGAGTCATAGTCGTACTGGCCGAGGAAACACAGGTAAATCTTGGTGAAGGTGTTGACCTCGGTTACACCGCCCATGGCCAGAATGCGCTCACGCGCCTTGCCTAGCGCAGGATGCTCGGGAGAGTAACCCGCCATCTTGAGAGCGAAGTACGCCTTCACAGAAGCGCTGATGTTCGACGGACCACCGTTGAAGATCGGCCAGCCGCCGTCTTCATTCTGGTGCGACAGTATTTCGTTGGCACACTTCTGGGTGCGTGCCGAGTCTTCAGTGCCCAGCAACCGGTGCAGCAAAATGTAATCAGATTCCAGGGTGGTGTCGGCGCCCAGTTCTCCGCTCCAATACCCTTCCTCCGGATGTTGGAGCGTAAACAGGTACTTGCGAGAGGCGTCGATCGCGGCAGCGACCCTGGCCTTTACATCGTCTAACTTCCCGAACCGCATTTCACCGGGATTGGGGGGTAACGCTTCTTCCATTCTTGGTTCTTACTCCGCCAGGGCCGGCGCAGCCCCGATTGCTTCTACGATTTCCGGTGGCAGGCCGAAGCGCACGTTTTCCGGCATCACTTCCACCTCTTGCAAGTTGGTGAAGCCTTGGGCTTGCAGGAAGCTGACCGCCTCCTGCACCAGGATTTCCGGCGCAGACGCACCGGCCGTCAGGGCAACCGTGTTCACGCCCACCAGCCACTCCGGCTGAATCGAGCGGTAGTTTTCAATCAAATGCGAGTTGGTACCGATGTTCCGCGCGACTTCCACCAGCCGATTGGAGTTGGAACTGTTGTCCGACCCCACGACCAGCAACAAGTCACATTCGTCCGCGACGTCTTTCACTGCAGTCTGGCGATTCTCGGTCGCGTAGCAGATGTCCTGCGCGTGCGGGCCTTGAATATTGGGAAATTTCTTGCGCAGCGCTGCGATAACATGCTTGGTTTCGTCCAGACTGAGCGTGGTCTGCGTAAGGTAGGCCACGTGATCGGGATCGGGAACGTTCAGGTTGTCAATGTCCTCCGGCGAATCCACAACTTGTGTTACCGAAGGAGCCTCGCCGAGGGTACCAATCACCTCATCGTGGTCGTGGTGTCCGATGAGGATCAGCGAGTAACCCTCGCGCGCAAACTTCACTGCCTCGACGTGCACTTTGGTCACCAGCGGGCAGGTCGCGTCAATCACCCGCAGTTCCCGCAACTTGCTGGCCTCACGAACCTCGGGAGCGACTCCGTGCGCGCTGTAAATTACACGCTCACCTGCCGGAACTTCCTCTACGCTGTCGACGAAAATCGCGCCTTTGGCGGTCAGTTCGTCCACTACATAGCGGTTATGTACGATCTCTTTGCGAACGTAAATGGGCGCCCCAAACGTTTCCAGGGCAATCCGCACGATGTCGATGGCTCGAACCACCCCCGCGCAGAAACCGCGCGGCTTCAACAAAAGTAGAGTCTTGGCATCGCTCTGAATCATGAAATCCTCGAGGGCGCGCATACGTAGAAACACGCTTTTCCCCACATGTACTCTATTGTAACAGCGCCAAAATCACCAACCTAAGGCCAAGAAACTGCGACATTTGGCACTCTGTGGCGATTTTCCCGCAGCCAATGGGACGCTTATCCCCTGGCTTCGGGCGCGCCAGCTTTCAAATCGCTCGCCCTTGTACAATCCGTGGGGAGCACCACTACTAAGGAGAGCGCTCCCATGACCGGTACCGAAATTGCCTATATCTATGAATTTAGCTACGGAGCCATCCAGCGCAACCTCGACGGTTTGACCCACGAAGACAGTATGCTGAGCCCGGAACCCGCTGGCAATTGCGTAAATTGGATCCTCGGCCACATAGTCACCGGTCGAGGATTGGTCCTCATGCTGGCTGGCGCGGAACCTTTTGCGCTTACCGAGCAGGAAGCATCCTGTTACCGGCGCGGATCGGCCGCCCTTCGAGATAACGGCAACGCCCTTGACCTGGCCCGTTTGAAGAGCGCACTGGAAGAAACGCAGCAGCGCCTGATCCTCACCCTCCAATCCCTCAGCGATGCGGCGTTGGCAGCCGATGTTCCTGAGGAGCTCCGCCGCCCGCCATTGATGGGAACGGTGGGCCAAGCTCTAGTTCGCTTGGGATACCACGAGGGCTACCACAACGGACAAATCGGCCTGTTGCGGCGCATGACGGGAAAAGAAGCCGCCATTAAATAGTGTTTAGCGGTTCGCCTTCAACATCTGCTCGGCGTGCTTGATCGACGTGTCAGTCAGCTTCGCACCGCTAATCATGCGCGCCAGCTCGCGCGTGCGTTCGTCGGTGTCGAGTTGGCGCACCGAAGTCCTGGTGCGTCCCCCCGATTCTTTCTTCTCGATCAGGTAATGTTGATCGGCGAACGACGCAATTTGCGGGAGATGCGTGATACACAAGACCTGCTTGGTGCCGGCGAGTTCTTTCAGCTTCTTTCCCACGGCTTCAGCAGCACGCCCGCCTATGCCGGAATCGATTTCGTCGAATACGAGCGTGCGTTGCACGGCCATTCGTTTGGCCCCATTGCGATGCGCTCGTCCGTTCATTCCTGCTTCGATGGTCGTCTTTAATGCCAGCATCACACGCGACAACTCACCACCGGACGCGATCTCCCCCACCGGACCCAGCGGTTCGCCAGGGTTCGCCGAAATCAGATACTGAACTTCATCGAAGCCCTTCGCCGTCCAGTTCGCTTCGTCGTCGGCTCCGCTGACCTCGACCTTGAATCGCGCCTTCATCGCCAACTCATTAACTTCAGCTTCCACCTGTTTTTCCAACTTGCGCGCGGCTTCATAGCGCTGCCGCGACAGGCTGCGCGCGACTGCCAAGTATTCCTCGGCGGCTCTCGCGAACTCGGACCGTAGCTTTCGCAGGACCTCGTCCTTGTTCTCCATTTCGTTGAGCTTGCGTTCGAGTTCGGCACCGAGCGCGATTACTTCGTCGAGTGTCGGTCCATACTTTCGCTTCAGCCGATCAATCGCCGCCAGCCGGTCTTCGACCTCGGCCAACCGTTCGGGCGAGGCTTCAATATCTTCCGCATAGTCCCGCAGAGTCTGCCCGATATCTTCCACCGTGATGCGCGCCGAATCCAGTTGCGCCAGCGATTCGAGAAATTTCTCGTCGATACGCGCCAGCTCTTCCAGTTGCTTGGTTGCCAAACGAATCAGCGCTGAGGCCGACACGTTGCCTTCGTAGAGCGCGTCGTACGCGCCCATGGCCGCCGACAGAATGCGCTCCGAATTCGCCAGGACTCGCTTTTCGGATTCCAGCTTCGCGTCCTCGCCCGCATGAAGATTTGCGCCCGAGATCTCTTTCCGCTGGAAATTCCACAGATCAAGCAGTTTGAGCCGGTCCTGCTCGTCGCGCTCGAGATCAGCGATGCGGTTGCGAATTCCGTTCCAGGTCGCAAATGCCTCAGCAACACGCACTAGATCACAGCCTGCGAAGCTATCTAGCAACGCCATGCGCGAGGCTGCATCAAAGGCCAGCACCGCTTCGTTTTGTGCGTGAATTACCGCGACATGGGGGGCGACAGCACGCAACACCGTCACGGTCGCGGGCTGATTGTTGACGAAGACGCGCCCCTTACCGCTCGCCGAAATCTCTCGGCGAAGAATCAGCTGCTCTTCGCCGACATCGATGCCGTTTTCTTCCAAGACCGCATCGAGTGCCTTCGACTCTACCGCGAACACCGCTGACACGACGGCTTTCTCGGTGCCATGGCGCACTGCGTCTGCCGAGGCTTTATCGCCCAGCAGCAATGCCAACGCATCAATGAGAATGGATTTTCCTGCGCCGGTTTCGCCGGTCAGCAGGTTAAGACCGGGGGCGAACTCCACGGCGACGTTGTCGATGACCGCGTAGTTTTCAACCCGCAGTTCCAGCAGCACAATGAGTTCTCGAGTCGCGAAGTTATGCGCAGTGTAGCAGGAAAACCGGTGCTCGGTAATTAGTTGCCAGTTCTCGATTTAGCGTTGTCCGTGGTTACTCAACAGGAACCTCGTGACTCCAATCCGCCCTACTCGCGTCTAAACTTTATAATGCGGACTATGGAAGCGAAGGCCAACTAACGGAATGAATGTTTATTGTACTTTCCTTGCCTCTGCCATTGGCGGTGAAATCTCCGGACTTATCGAATCCAGCGGCCTGGTCGCCAAGACAGTCCTGGTCATTCTGCTGATTTTCAGCTTTTTGTCCTGGGCCATCATCTTTTCCAAGTGGGGAATGTTTCGGCGCGCCCGTGCCCAGAGCAACCGCTTCATGCGCATGTTCCGCAAATCCGAACGCCTGCAAGATGTCGCTGCCGTAGCTGAGCAGTTCAGACCGAGCCCGCTGATCGCCGTCTTCGAAGGTGCGTATAGCGAACTCCGCAAGCAGGCACCGCAACCCATTCGCGTGAGTGCATTGCAACGTGCCGTGCAGATTGCGTCGTCCGAAGAATTAACTCGGCTTGAGAGCCGCCTGCCCTGGCTCGCCACCACGGGAGCCGTCACGCCCTTCATCGGCCTCTTCGGAACGGTGTGGGGCATCATCGACGCCTTTCACGGCCTCGGAACCGCTGGAGCAGCCACTCTGCGCGCTGTCGCGCCGGGCATTTCCGAAGCCCTCATTACTACGGCGGCTGGGCTCTTCGCCGCAATCCCCGCTGTGATCGCTTACAACATGTTCACCCAGCATATTCGCGAATTCGGCGCTCGCATGGACGACTTCGGTCTCGAACTCATCAACGAAGTCGAGCGCGCCCAGAGTAAAGTGGGCCGCCCTGTGCCCGAGAGCGTGGAGCGCCGCTAATGGCCTTCACCAATGCCCAGGGACGCACCCAGTCTTCCCTCTCCGACATCAACGTCACACCGCTCGTCGATGTAGTCCTGGTACTACTTATAATTTTCATGGTGACTGCTCCTGTCCTCCAATCCGGCATCGAAGTAAGCGTGCCGCATACCAAGACGGTGAAAGAGATTACCGAGGAGCGTCTGGTGATCACCATCGACCGGCAGCAAAGAGTTTTCCTGGGCAACGATCCGATCAACATCAATCAAATTGGCGCCCAATTGCGCAGCAAGATTCGCGACCCCGAAGGCCAAGCAGTCTTCGTTCGCGCCGACGAAGACGTTCCCTTCGGCGCTTTCGCCACCGTGATGGATGCGGTCAAGCAGGCTGGCATTACTAACGTAAGCATCGTTACCCAGCCGCTGGAGAAGAATGGCAGCCGACGCTGACATCTTTCCGACTGAACATTTCACCCGCTTGCCCTGGGTCGGGTCGCTGGCACTCCACTTCGCGTTGTTTGCTCTCGCCCTGTTTGGCTACCTCATTCCAAGCAGTCGCGGCGAGAACTGGGGCGGCACGCAGGGAGGCGGCGGTGCTATGAGTGCCACCTTGGTCAGCAGCATCCCATTGCCCAACGTTCAGCCCGAAGCGCAAAACGTTCTCGCCAACGAATCGAAGGGCCTTTCGCAATCGCCGCCGAAGGAAGCTCCCAAAGAAGAGCCTCAGGCAATACCGATTCCCGCGCAAGACGCCAAGCTGAAAGGCCAGCACGAGTCCGCGCCCCCGAAGAAAGAGCTGCCAAAGCAAGTTGCGAAGACCGAGCCGGACAATGTAGTTCCCTACGGACAAGGCGGCCCGGTCAGCGGCCCATACGGCACCTTCACCGCAAATGCGACCAAAGGCGGATTCGGCTTTCAAGGTGGACAAGGTGACTTCGGAAGTCGCTTCGCCTACTACGTCGATATCGTTCGCCGCAAGGTGTCTGATAACTGGCTGCAGTACGAGATCGATCCGCGTATCAACGATGCTCGTCGCGTCTACATTTATTTCGAGATCAATCGCTCCGGTCAGCCGACCAACGTTCGGGTCGAGCAGTCGAGTGGAATCCCGTCGCTCGATCAGTCGGCTGTGCGTGCGTTGCAACGCATCGATACCTTCGGCCCACTGCCTTCGGGATATTCAGGCAACTACGTTGCCGTGGAGTTCTGGTTCGACTATCGCCGCTGAGGTTCGCGAGCGGCGCAAGCGCGGGCTTAAACCCGCATCAACATCGGCTGGCTAGGTTATTCTGGAAGTGGGAATGAAACGATTCGCCAATATCATCTCCTCGGTAGTCTTCTTCGGCGCAGTCCTCAGCGCTTCCCTCTCAGCACAAGACTGGATTCGGACCGGTACCGGCCTCGGGGTCGAAAAAATCCGGCTGGCGGTTCCTGATTTCAAGCCCGCAGCCAACGACGCCGACACCAAGCGCCTGACAACTGCCTTCAGCGTAACGTTGTGGAACGATCTTCAGGCCGCCGGCATTTTTGAGATGGTCTCGCCCAGCTTCTATCCGCTCTCGAACCCCGGTTCGCCGCAGGAAGTTAATCTCTCGCAGTGGAGCGATCCGCCTCCCAACGCCAGCATGCTCGCGTTTGGAAACGCCGTGGTACAGAGCGGAGCGTTGGCCGTGCAGGGCTGGCTCTTTGACGCGAAGAATCCGCAGTCGCCGCAAGTCCTCGGCAAGCAGTATCGTGAACAGGCCAGCGAAGACAACGCGCGTCTCATCGCCCACCGCTTTGCCGACGAAATCATCTTCCGGCTCGGCGGCGGTCTCCAAGGCATTGCGGAATCCAAGATTTACTTCGTCAGCAGTCGCAGCCACACCAAAGAAATCTGGCAGATGGATTACGACGGCTCGAATCAAAAGCAGATCACGCACGTAACCACCATGGCGCTGTCGCCACACGTCTCACCCGACGGGTCGCGTGTTGCGTTCTCGGCCGTATCGAATTTCGAGTGGCAAATCCTGATGTACTCGCTCGATTTGAACCGCGAAGTCTCCTTCCCTCGCTATCAAGGAGCTAACCTTTCGCCCGCATGGTCATCCGATGGCAAGTCGCTGGCCTTCTCATCTTCGCGTTCCGGCGATGCCGAGATTTATGTAGTTGACGTAGCCGGCGGCGACTTGCGCCGCTTGACCAACACCAAGGGTCCCGACGTCTCGCCGACTTGGAACCCCAAGACCAACGCACAAATCGCCTGGGTCAGTGGACGCACCGGTCTGCCGCAGATATACACCATGGCTTCCGACGGCACCAACGTTGTCCGGATGACCGATCAAGGATATGCGGTGTCGCCTTCGTGGTCGCCCAATGGGCAGTTTCTGGCTCTCGCCTGGGTGAGAAACTATGGCCCCGGCGCGCCCGGCGCCAGCGACATCTATGTAATGGACGTCGCCAGCAAGCAGTGGGTGCAACTCACACACGATGGCGGCCGCAATGATTTTCCATCTTGGTCGCCCGACGGACGGCATATCGTGTTTCAGTCAAACCGCAGCGGCCGCACTCAGGTCTGGAGCATGCTGGCCGACGGAAGCCAGGCCCGGCAGCTGACGAATACCGGTGAAAATACCCAACCGAACTGGAGTTTCAAATAGCGTAGGCTTATGTAATCGCACGAGCGGAAGGAGCACACTCCGCCCTCCACCGCAACTGAAGCGAGTGCTCTCGCAATGGGAGGAACGAAAGTTGAAAGACAGAAAGATTCAATGGATCCACATCGTCCCGGCATTGGCTTTGGTTCTATTGGCTGCCGCCTGCGCCAAGAAGAAACCTGCGCCGCCACCACCGCCGCCGGCGGCGCCGCCACCGGCTCCCACCGCGATGCTGACCGCGAATCCCAACTCCATCAACGCTGGCCAAGCATCTATTCTGACTTGGAACACCGATTTCGCCACGGACGTCAGCATTGACGGCATCGGCAAGGTCGACCCCAAGGGTTCGACGAAGGTCACGCCCAGCGAATCAACTACCTACCGCCTAGTCGCGAAGAACGACACCGGCAGCCGTGAAGCAACCGCACGCGTCACGGTGACGCCGGCGGCGCCTCCGCCCACAACGAGTTCTACCTCCAACGAAAGCGACGCGATGATGTTCTCGCAGAATGTGAAGGACATTTTCTACGAGTACGACAGCTACGAAATCACGTCGCAGTATCAGTCGGTCATTCAGTCCGACGCGCGCTTCCTGCAGCAACATCCCAGCATGACATTTGTCATCGAGGGACACTGCGATGAGCGCGGCTCCATCGAATACAACGTCGCGCTCGGGGAGTACCGCGCCAACGCCGCCAAACAGGCCTTGGTACAAGCGGGGGTTTCCGCCACCCGTATCCGTACCATCAGTTATGGAAAGGAAAAACCATTCTGCTTCGAAAGTACTGAGTCGTGCTGGCAGCAGAACCGTCGCGCTCACTTCGTCTATTCGAAGTGAGACAACCCCCTGGCTAACGTGGAAGCGGCATTCTGTGTCCATTGCCGCTTCCCTTAGCTATCTCGAATCGGTTGACCTTTGCGATTTACGATAGTCTCGTCAGGAAGGCAAGCTTCCGCGCAGGAAAGAACAATTATGCGAGTTCGAAGCAAGTTCGCCGGATTAACCCTCGCCCTCACGCTCCTGCTCACCAGCGGGCAACCAGCCTTTGCAGTGAGCAAGGAAATCATCCAGCTCCAGACCCAGGTGCAAACCCTCTCCGACCAGGTCGCCCGCCTGCAGCAGTCGCTCGATGAGCGCATGGGAGTACTGCGCAACCTTGTCGAGCAGAGCACCGACTCGGTCAATAAAATGAGCGCCACCGTCAACGAACTGCAGCAGAAATCCCAGGCGCAGTCGGCCGACAACAGTTCGCACCTCGAACAAGTCTCCGGACAGGTTCAATCCCTGCATGACTCCGTCGATGAACTAAAGGCGCGGCTTGCCAAGATCAGCAAGCAGCTGGACGACATCCAGCAAAACGGACAGAACATTAACGCCGGACAGCCCGGCATGGCTGCCATTCCAGGTGGCACAGCTCCCGCCGGTAATAACGCGGCTGCGTCCTCCGCTCCTCCGCCCGACGCGCTCTACAACAATGCTCTGCGCGACTACAACGCCGGCAAGTACGACCTTTCCTCGCAGGAATTCGGCGACTACATTAAGTACTACGGAACTACCGATCGTGCGGGCGATGCCCAGTACTATCTGGCTGACATCGAGTATCGCCAGGGAAACTTTGACGCCGCGGTGAAAGATTACGACAAGGTGCTGGAAGAATATCCGGGTGGCAGCAAGGCGGCGGCCGCACAGTTGAAGAAAGGCTATGCTCTGTTGGAACTCGGCCAGCGCGAGGCTGGAGTACGCGAGTTGAATAGCCTGATCGCACGCTATCCGCGGTCGGTTGAAGCCGCGCAGGCTCGCGACCGTCTGAAGCGACTCGGCGTCACCGCGACATCGGCCCCTCCAGCATCAAAGCCAAAGCCTCACTAGCGCAGGGCGCCGCCCGCTAGCTACGACAGTCCCTGCCCGCTCGCTCCTTGCGCCGGCGTTCCCGCAACCATGCCCTGCGCCAGCACAAGTTCACGTGCTTCGCGACGGAACTTCGGCAATTCCAGGCCAAACACAATCGCTCCCGCGATGCACGCCACGCCCCCAATCGCAACGGTCCATGGCGCTCCCAAGTGATGTGCAAGCGCGCCAGCGAAAAACGCCCCGAACGGCGCCATGCCCATAAACATCATCGAGTAAACAGCGATGACTCGCCCACGCATCTGGTCGGGCACCATCGATTGCAGTAGCGTGTTCGACGACGCCATCTGCACCATCATGGTGAATCCCACCGGCAGCAACAAAACCATCGACAGCCAGAACATTTTCGAAAACGAAAACAGAATCAGGCTCACTCCAAAGCCGCCCGCGCAAATCGCGATTAGTTTTCCTAATCCCCTGACTCCCACTCGGGTCGCCAGACTCAATGCGCCTAGCAGCGCGCCAACACCTGTCGCGCCCATTAGCAATCCCAGCTCCTTCGCGCCGCCATGCAGGATCTCTCTCGCAAACACCGGCATCAGCACCGAATACGGCATGCCCACCAGGCTCACCAATCCCAGCAAAAGCAGGATCGCGCGAATCGGCGCCGCCCGAATCACAAACCGGAAGCCCTCAAGAATGTGCTCGATCGGAGAGCCTTGAGTCGCCAGGTTCAACGGGTGTGTGATCTTCATCATCAGCAGGCCGACGATCACCGCAATATAACTGACGGCGTTGGCGAAAAAGCACCATCCCTCGCCCACCCACGCCACCACGATTCCGGCGACGGCGGGTCCGAGAATGCGCGCACCATTGAACATCGATGAGTTCAGTGCAATAGCGTTCATCAGGTCTTCGCGTCCCACCATGTCCATCAGGAACGCCTGCCGCGCGGGAATATCGAACGCGTTGACTATTCCCAGTCCCGCCGCCAGCACCATGATTTGCCATACCTGGATGCGATGCGTCAGCGTCAATGCCGCGAGAATGAAGGCCAGTATCATTGACAACATCTGCGTGGCGATGACGATTCGGCGGCGATTGAAGCGGTCCGCTACTGTTCCGCCGATGGGAGCCACCAGAAACACCGGAATCTGGCTCGCAAATCCCACCGTCCCCAGCAAGAGAGTTGAACCGGTGAGGCGGTACACCAGCCACGACTGGGCTACCGTCTGCATCCACGTCCCAATCAGCGAGATCAACTGCCCGGCGAAAAACAACTGGAAGTTGCGATGACGCAGGGCGCGCACTGCCGTCGCAACTCGCGACCGCGGCGATGCCGGCGCAACAAACTCCTCTTTCACTTCCTTCAGATCGGCTTCGAGCACTTTCAATTCCGTGTTGGGCAAGTCACTCTGGGCCATAAACCACCGGCAGGAACTTCACCTTCCAGAATACGGCAAAGCCGCATATATTCGGGAGCGATTGAAGTTTGCCATTCCTTGCTCAGGCAGCTATCGTGCTATCGAGCGCATCAGCAATCATTGTTCTTCCATCACCCTTGACTCATGCCCACATTTGCTGCGGTTGATATTGGTTCCAACTCCGTCCGTTTGAAGATCGCCAAGGTTGTCCGTGGACGGTTTCAGGCCCTGCACGAGGACCGCGAAGTCACGCGGCTCGGCGAGAGCGTCTTCGCCAACGGCTCGCTCGATCCGCAGGCGATGGCGCTCACGATCCGCGTGCTAAAGCGCTTCCACCGTGCTGTTCAGGACCACGCTGCCGATCGGGTGCGCGTCGTAGCCACCGCTGCGTTGCGCGATTCCCGCAACAGCCGTGCCTTTCTCGAGTGGGTGCGTTCCGCCACCGGGTGGAAGGCTGAGGTGATCACCGGTCTCGAAGAAGGGCGCCTCATCCATCTCGGCCTGCTCGCGAATGCCAGCATCGCCCGCAAGCGCGCACTTCTCATCGACCTCGGTGGCGGAAGCTGCGAACTCACCATCTCCGTCTCCGGACACATTGCAGACATGGTGAGCTTGCCCATCGGAGCGGTGCGACTCACCCAGAATTTTCTGCAACACGACCCTCCCAAGAAAAATGAACTCGACCAGATGCGGCGTTTCGTACAGCGTGAAATCTCACGGATCCAAAAACGCATCCGCGAAGCTCATGTGCAGGCGGTAATCGCCACGTCGGGCACTCCGGCGGCGCTGTCGGGGCTCTACCTTGCTAAGGTCGGTGGCCCGGACGAATCCAAGCCCCAGACCGTACCTCACGCCGCTGTCGCAAAGATCCTTAAGGAACTCTCCAAGCGCAGTCTCGACGAACGGCGCGCGCTGCCAGGTATCGGTCCACGCCGCGCCGAGATCATCACCGCCGGTGCTATGGTCTTTGCCGAGCTAATGGAGATGTGCTCTCTGTCCACCTTCCGCTACCTCCCTCTCGGTCTCCGAGACGGCCTGCTGGCGCAGATGCTGGCCGACTACGCGCAAAGCCCGGCCATGAAGGAGCGCGTCGAGGCTGAGCGCAAAGACGCGTTATTGGCGGTGGTCAAGCACTACGGCGCAGACCTGGTTTTCGCTCAGCGCACCCGCGACTTCACCGCGCAGCTCTTCCGCCGCCTGCTGTCGGTGCATCGTCTGCCGCCTCAGTACGCCGACTGGCTCGAGGCCGCCGCCATGCTGAATGAAGTCGGAGCCTACATCAACCGCTCCGGCCGCCGTCGTCATACTTACTACATCATTGCCAACTCGGAGCTCTTTGGATACACCCCGATCCAGCGCCGCATCATCGCGGCCATCGCTCGCTACGTGGGCAATTCGCTGCCGACCTCCGGTGACGCAGTCTTGCAACTGATTCCCCGCGCCGACCAAGCCCAGGTCCCCAAAGCAGTCGCGTTGTTGCGACTGGCGCGCGCCCTCGACCAGAGTCGTCGAGGAGCCGTGCGCGACCTTGCCATCCGCGTAACCACCGACGGCCCGGTGCGCCTGGCTGTCTCGCCGGCTACATCGGAAGGTCTGGAACTGGAACTTTGGGCTGTAAAGCGGGAGAGGAATTACTTCAAATCCGTCTTCGGACGCGACCTTTTAGCAGAACTTCGCTGAATCTTCTGCACGACCTTAGGTGGCATGCTCCAGCGGAGGACGGCCTGCCTGCGCAACTCCTTTTCCACTTTCACCACGCCGCCTTTCTTCATTTCGACTGCCGCCAGCGGTCCACCGCCTGACAGTACCCGATTGACGAACTCGCTCATGCTGGGGTCGTGTCCGACCACCATAATGGCCAGTTTGTCCTTGTACCGGTTCAGCAGCCCTTTGAATTGATCAAAGGTCGCCTCAGGACGCAACGCTACGTCGGTGATGATTTTTTCCTCGTGTCCGATCTCCTGCGAAACGATTGCCGCCGTCTGTACTGCCCGGGTAAGTGGGCTCGAAATGATGACGTTCACGGTTACGCCGATGGCCGCCAAGGCACGCCCCACATCGTGAGACTGCTCCTCCCCAACCTTGTCAATGGGGCGTTTCTCATCTTTTTCCAGACTACTGAACTGCTTTTGTCCAGCGTTGGCATGCCTGAGGAAATAAATGACCATTTTTGTATTGTGCACCAAAAACTCTTGCTCTGTAATCCCGTGGTAACCATCTGCGGAGCGCGTCAGTGAAACCCGCGTGAAGTCGTCTTTCCTAGCTGTCATACTGTTGTATAACGCTGTGCAAATTATTTCTTCACGACTCTTTTAAATCAATGGTTTGGCTGTAAATTGTTAGCAAACCATTGATTTATATGACATTTATACGTATCCATCAGTGCCCGTGGGAGTTACGAGGCATGGTTTTCGTCAATTCTTCGCTTTTTTAATGACTTGGCCCGCAAATGTCCTGATACAAATCGCTCGCTCGAACGTGTTTTCCATCAAGCTTTGAGAGGCCGGCTCCGCCCAAAAACCGTCCAGTAGTTCGAATTGTCAAAGGCCGTTGCTGGTCGCGGCCGGAGCCGGACTGGCGAGAGACACTTATCCTTCCCTCGCCGTGAATTAATTACAGGATGCGAGGGCGAGCGCGAAAGGACGGAGAGCACATTGCTGTGTGATAGCGAGTCGGGGCGGGTGGCCGGGCTAAAGAGGGGTGCTGAAAAGGTCGAAAAAACAGATCCCCCGGGGGACAGGGCCTCCGAGGGATGACGAAAAAGGAATTGGCTTATCGCCCTGCGCCCACGATGGGCACATCCGCAGAGTTCACCAATTGTTCCGGGTTGGCGAAGTTCGCCTGGGCAATCCGGATTTGCTCCTTGAAGTTGTCCACCATCTCCTCACGCAGCCGCACTTCCGTCGGCTTTTTCGCGATGCTCATCTGGTCAATCTTGTCTTGCAACCGCAGCAGTCCATAGAACAGGTTCTCCGGCCGTGGGGGGCATCCAATGACGTAAACATCCACCGGCACGATGCGATCAACCCCCTGCAACACCGCGTACGTATTGAACGGTCCGCCAACCGACGAGCATGCTCCCATCGACATCACCCACTTGGGCTCAGGCATCTGCTCGTAAATGCGCTTCACTACCGGGGCCATCTTCAGGGTCACGGTTCCGCTGACGATCATCAGGTCGCTCTGCCGCGGACTGGGCCGAAATACTTCAGACCCGAACCGCGCGATGTCGAAGCGCGAAGTCGAAGCCGCGATCATCTCGATCGCGCAACACGCCAGGCCAAAAGTCATCGGCCAAATCGCCGACTTCCGCGCCCAATTGAACACGTAGTCGACCGTGGTGACCATGAAGTTCTTCTCGAACCGGTTGTTAATCCAACCCATGAAACCCTCGCTCGCCGCAGACTGCCGACCTACCATCTTCGCCGACCGCGCTATCCGACGGCTGTGATGCTGGTCACAGGCACCTGCGTTTCTGCCTTGAGTCTAGGCTTCGCCCTCGGGCGGTACAAGTGGAATGGGTGGTCACGCTGATCGGACACGTGCCACCGTACGATACAATTTTCATTGCCTTCATGCCTTTAACGCCTCAGCCGGCGCAGTCCGCGCCACATGCCAGCACAGCCCATTCAGCGCCGGACTCACAGTGGCGAAACATCGTCCACTCTCCCGGATGGATGGTGCTTCTCGGCTTCGTGGTGCGCGTGCTGTACATCCTGCTCGCTCACTCTTACCGCTTCCGCACCACCGACGCCAATTTCAGCTTCGGGTGGGAGATCGGCCGCATCGCCTATTCGCTGGCCAACGGTCATGGATTCAGTTCACCCTTCGGCGGCGACACTGGCCCATCCGCCTGGACCGCGCCCGTTTATCCCTGGATCGTCTCGCTCGCGTTTCGCGCCTGCGGCAGCTATTCCCATGCCGCTTCGTTCGCACTGCTGACGTTTAATAGCCTCTGCGCGGCGGCAACCTCATGGGCGATCTACCGCACCGCGCGCCGTATCTTTGGCGAGACGGTTGCCCTCTGGTCAGGTTGGATCTGGGCGCTATTGCCCTACATCATCTACTGGTCGGTGCGCCAGGTTTGGGAGACGAGCCTCACCGCTCTGCTCTTCAGTCTTGCGTTCATGCTCACTGTCGAGATGGAAGGTGACGGCCGCATCACCTCGTGGATCGGCTTCGGCGTGCTGTGGGGCGTAATTGGGCTTACCAATCCCTCTTGCTTGTCCTTTCTTCCGTTCGCCGGATGCTGGCTCGCCTACCAGCTCTATCGTCGCGGCAAGCGATTTCTGCTGCCGGCCACTGTGGGCGCCGTCATGTTCTGGATGACCATGATGCCCTGGCTCGTGCGCAACTACGAGGTCTTCCACAAGCCGGTGTTCGTGCGCGACAACGTGGGAGTCGAAATCCGCTGCGGCAACAATCCGCTGGCCGAAGGCATATGGGTGGGCATGTACCACCCCAGCCAGAACCCGATCCTCTACCGCGAATATCAGGAGATGGGCGAGGCTGCCTACTCGGCCGAGCAGTCGCGACTCGCCAAACAGTGGATCGCCGAGAACCCGAAGCAGTTCGCTATCGTGACCTTTCGGAAATTCGTCTTCTATTGGAACGGCCTGCCGCGCCTCTCCAACACTGCTGAATGGATGCAGCAGCATCCGGACCGCTGGGCATCGAGAACGTTTTGGCCTGTGATCTTCGACCGCGATGGAACGCCACGAAGCGCTGTGCTGCAGGCACTGGAACAGGCTCGCACGTCGCTGTTTCTCGCCACTTCTCTGCTGGCATTCGGTGGTCTGGCTGTCGCCATCCGTAATCGCGTACACGGTGTCTTCCTCTTTGCCAGCCTGCTCATCTTCTACCCATTGGTTTACTATGTGAGTTTCCCGCAGCCCCGTTACCGGCATCCGATCGACCCGATGCTGACCATGCTTGCAGTCTATTTGTTCACGCAGGTGAGCCCGCGCAATCCGAAACCGAAAGGTACTCAGCCTCTCCATGCCGACCAATGATGCGGGCACCGATCAGTTTCAGACCCTTTCCATCATCATCCCGGTCTACAACGAGCGGCAGACCGTGCTTGAGTTATTGCAACAAGTGGCGCACCAGTCGGTGCCGCTTCGCAAGGAACTCATCATCGTCGACGACTGTTCGACCGACGGCACGCGTGAGTTCCTGCAGCAGGCCGACCTGCAAAGTGCCTTGGGAAACTACGGCGCGAACACGGTAAAACTCGAACTCCACGCTACCAATCAGGGCAAAGGCGCTGGCGTCCGCACCGGTCTGGCACAAGCGACCGGCGAAATCGTTCTCATTCAGGATGCCGACCTCGAGTACGATCCCGGAGACTATCCCGCTCTCCTTGCGCCTATCCTCGAAGGTCATGCCGACGCCGTCTTTGGCAACCGCTTTCACAGCGGACCGCATCGCGTTCAGCGTTACTACCGTTTTCTGCTCAACCGGTTTTTTTCGATCATCTGCAACTTGCTGACCGGCCTTGCCATTCACGACGTCACCGCATGCTACAAGGTGTTTCGCCGCGACCTGCTGGAACGCATGCACCTCCACTCCGACCGTTTCAGTGTCGAAACTGAGATGACCGTTAAAGTCGCCAAGCTCGGTGCTCGCATCTACGAAGTGCCCATCGTCTATCATGGCCGCACCTACGCGGAGGGCAAGAAAATCAGCTGGCAGGATGGTTATAAGGCCCTCTACGACCTCATCCGCTATCGCTTTAAAGATTAGTTGTTCGTTTCGAAACTGCTCGCCGCATTTTTGAACAATAGTGCCTAACCCTGCGTACCTAACTCCGTCTAAACCGCGACAGGAGGAGCTATGCATCATTCCCGTAAACCATCTTTGATTTGGGTCATGACTCTAGGGGCGCTGATGGCGCTCGGGCTAACCGCCGCTGCCAGTGCGCAAGTGACGGAAGAATTCCACCGGACGGTTCCGCTTTCTGCAAATGGGCGCGTGTCGCTCGACAACGTCAACGGCAACGTGACGATTACAGGTTGGGAGCGTAACGACGTTCAGATTGACGCCGTCAAGAAAGCGCGCGATCAACAGCGGCTCGACGAAGCCCGCATCGAAGTCGAGACCAGCGGCGACTCGGTACACATCCGCACACGCTATCCCGAAGGACATAACAACAATAACCCGGCGACGGTGACTTACGAGCTACATGTGCCGCGCGCTGCTCGGCTTGACGGAATCAGTCTGGTCAACGGTTCGCTCGATGTTTCGCAGGTTTCCGGCGATATTCATACCAGCCTGGTGAATGGTGCGACGAAGGTGCATGATCTGGCCGGTCGCGCTGAGCTTTCCGCCGTGAACGGCTCGATCAATGCCTACTACACATCGCTGAACAACGTGAAAGAAATCCAGTTGAAGTCGGTCAATGGATCGATTCGCCTCGGATTACCTTCGTCTCCCAACGCTGATGTCACGGTCTCGACCGTGAATGGCGGCATTACTACGGACTTCCCGTTACAGGTGCAAGGCAAGTTCGTGGGCAAGCATATCGATGGCAAACTCGGCAATGGTGGCACGCGCATCGAAATCAGCAATGTGAACGGCAGTGTCCACATCAGTCCCGGCGAAGGGAACCTCTAAAGAACTTGGTGGCCCACATATCCCTGGCTTTGGGATATGTGGGTTAACCGTTAATCAGTACACCTGATACGCCGGTGGCGGAACTTCGATGTCAGGCTTGCGCGCGATCAGCAACAGCGCTCCGATGCGCTTGAAGTCCTTCAACTCCTCCGCATTCTTGAACCATCGTCCGCTGTATTCATCCGGCGTTGGCGTGAGATCGGGCACATGCACGGCGCGCACATCTTCAAATGTGTGCGATTTCAGCATCTCGAGGTATTCGTGTTCGGAGTGCACTTGTACCGGCACCTGCAACTCTTCAACCCAGCGCAGCGAGTAATGATTGTCGCGATACAGATTGATGAGGATGTACAGCTCGCCTTTCGGCGCCATCACGCGAAACAGCTCTGACAGCGCGCGCTCCTGATCGGCGTAGTAGTAAAAGGATTCGACCGACAGCACCTTGTCGAAGAAGTTCTCTTCCCACGGGACTTGTTGCGCTGAGCCTACAACGAACATCACGTTCTCGTGATCCGTCGAGGCCGCGCGCGCGCGGCGAATCATCTCGTCCGCCACATCGAGGCCAATAACCTGTCCTGGCTTGTGACCGTCCGCGACCGCTTTCGCCATCATGCGGCTGGTCCATCCGGTGCCGCAGCCCAAATCGAGCACGCGGTCGCCAGGTTTCAAGTCCATTAGCGCGAGCGTCTGCTCTGTGATGCTGATGTGGTGGGCCTCCATCTCTTCACCTTTACCCTGCTCGGCCCACTGATTGAATTCGTCGCGTACCCGCTGTTCAGCGGTCGTTTTGCCATCGCTCATGGTTCCCTCGCGGATTTCCAGTCTCTATGCTACAGTCTCCCAAACTGATGGCTCAATCCTCCGATCCTTCACCGGAAACTTCCGCTAAACGCGCCGCGTTGCTCTATTGCCCAAACTGCGCTCGTGAAGTGGACGATCCGCTGACCTGCGGCGATTGCTCTGCCGTAATTTGCCGAGTCTGCGGGACACCATTGGAGCTGCCGGAAGATCTGGGAATCGGGTAGTGGCGCAATCCGTTCAGACCGCAACCAAGCAATCGGCTGAGCACGCGCCGACACTGGTTCGCGGACTCTCGCTGATGGATTCCGTAATGCTGATGGTCGGCGGAATCATCGGCTCGGGTATCTTTCTCACTGCGGGTCAGATCGCTACTGCGGTGCACAAGCCGCTCTACTTCCTTGGCGTGTGGTTCATCGGCGGACTCATTTCGCTGCTGGCTTGCTTCGCCTTCGCCGAGATGGCGGCGATGTATCCAGAAGCGGGCGGACAGTACGTTTACCTGCGGGAAGCCTATGGCGAATTCCCTGCATTCCTTTACGGCTGGATGGTTTTTACCGTCGGCCAGAGCGGAACCATCGCTGCGTTGGCGGTTGGGTTCGCCGAATACTTCGGCGCGATTCTGCCATTCGCATCGGCGCACCAACCCGTCCTAACCATTCTCGGCCGGACGCTCACGCGTGGCGATCTGGTCGCGACCGCTGCCATCGTTTTGCTCACCTACATCAACATCATCGGACTGAAGCGCGGCTCGGCCTTGGTCAACGCAGCAACCTGGGCCAAGTTCGCTGCGATCGGCATGTTCGTTCTGCTAGGACTCGCAGTTGGCAAAGGCTCGTGGTCGAATTATGCGGTCAGCTTGCCGCTCGATCAGCCAGCATCGCTCTCACATATCATTTCGAGTTTCGGCGTCGCGCTCATCGCTGTCTTCTGGGCCTTCGACGGATGGGTTTACATCACTTGGGTTTCGGGAGAAATCAAAAACCCGCAGAAAGTGCTTCCGCGCGCATTATTACTGGGGATTCTGCTGGTAGGCGTCATCTACATGAGCGTCAGCGTGGTCTATTTGTATGCTTTGCCGATCACGCGAGTCGCCACCGAAATGACAATCGCTCAAGCCGCAGCAGTTGCGCTGTTTTCGTCGAATGCGGCGAAGTGGTTAGGAGCGACGATTGCGCTGTCGTGCTTCGGCGCGGCGTCGAGTGCGATTTTGTGCAGCGCGCGGGTGACGTATGCCATGGCACGCGACGGTGCTTTTTTTCACGCCATGGGACGCGTCCATCCCAAGTACCGAACGCCCGCGATCAGCCTGATCGCAATCTCAGCGTGGTCAATCGTGCTCGCGCTCAGCGGCAGCTATGACCAGCTCTATACGTACGTCATGTTCATGATGGTGCTGTCGTATGTGGCCGGAGTCGCCGCACTTTTTGTTCTGCGGCGAAAGCGCCCCGATGTTCCGCGGCCGTATCTGTGCACCGGCTATCCTTACCTTCCCGCGCTCTACTTGTTTATGGCAGGCGCTTGGGCGTTGAACTCCGTCGTCACACGTCCGAAAGAAACGTTGATCGGGATTGGAATCGTTTTTCTCGGCGCGCCGTTTTATGCCTTCTGGCGCTGGCAGCTCAAGCGGCACCCGAACGAGTTGAAGGAATTCGGATAAGCGCATTGCTATTGCGGGCTGCCGGCACAGTACAATCTCTGTGACACGCATGGTCCGCAGTCTCGCGATCGGTCTGTTGTTCTGCCTGGTGGGAATTCTTGCGCTGGGGCAGAGTCCGACGTCGCCGCCTCCGCGGGAGAGCTCGTCGCGCGACCAGCCTGCGACTGCTCCGACTCCACCTGACGCTCCGTCGCCGGATATAGGCCAACAAACCAGTCCGCCGTCGCAGTCGAAGGCCAAGAAGCTGGCGAACAAGTTCGATCCGCATTGCATCGATGTGATCTTTCATGCCTGCTGGTCATCGCCTGAGGCGCCGCCGAACAAGGTGCTGACGGACGAACAAAAGAAGGCCAAGCAGGTGGCCGAGGACATCGAGGTCGGATACTTCTACATGAACAAGAACAACTTCATCGCGGCGGAGTCGCGCTTGAAAGAAGCCGTGGAACTGAAGCCCGACGCGGCGGCAGCATGGGTTGGACTGGGCCAAGCACAACAGAAGTTAGGTAAGAACGACGATGCCCGCCGAAGCTATGAGGAGTACCTGAAGCTCAATCCCGATAGCGCTGACGCGGAGAAGGTGAAGAAGGCCATGGCGCAATTGAATGGATAAACGTCAAAGTCGTTTTCACCACAGGGGCACGGAGACACGGAGGCAACATTTCTTAAGGCTGAGGGCGCTACTTCACCACGATATTCACCAACCGACCCTTCACCACCAGCACCTTCATGATCTCTTTGCCGGCGATGGCGGCGCGGATTTTTTCGTCGGCCATAACAATGTCTTTGATCTGCGCCTCGTCGGCGTCGGCCGAGACGGTGATGCGGGCGCGGGTTTTGCCATTGATCTGCACAGCCATCTCGATTTCGTCTTCCTTGGCCAGCGCAGGATCGTACTTCGGCCATGGAGCGCGCAACAGATTTGAGGACTCGCCCAGCGTCTCCCACAACTCGGCGGCGAGAAAGGGCGCGAACGGAGCCAGCATGAGCACCAGATTGCGCTGCACGTCGGCCATCAGGGCTGGAGGCGCGGGCGGCTCGGTGCCGCGTTGCACGGCTTCTTCGTGCGCGTAGAGTTCGTTCACAAATTCCATGATGGCTGCGATGGAGGTGTTGAAGTGCCAGCGTCCGCCGAAATCTTCGGTGATGCGGCGGATAGTTTGGTGGAGCTTGCGCTGGAGTTTGCGCGCACCGGGAGGTAAGTCTGTCGGCGGGCTAAAGCCCGACTCGTTATTTTGAGAGGTCGCTGTTACGCGGCGCTGAAGCGCCGCACTACCTGCTGGCGCGTTGCGCATCACGTAGCGATAGACGCGCGACAGGAAGCGGCTGACGCCTTCGACGCCGGCGTCCTGCCAGTCGAGGTCGCGATCGGGAGGCGCCGCGAACAAGGTGTACATGCGGGTGGAATCGGCGCCGTACTTCGCGACCATGTCGTCGGGCGAGATCACATTGCCCAGGTTCTTCGACATCTTGGCGCCATTCTTGATGACCATGCCCTGGGTAAACAGGCGCTCGACCGGCTCCGAGTTTTTTACCAGTCCGATGTCGCGCATGAACTTGGTCCAGAAGCGCGAATAGATGAGGTGCAGAATGGCATGCTCGGCGCCGCCAATGTACTGGTCGATGGGAAACCAGTAAGCGACTGCGTTCACGTCAAAGGGAGCAGTCGAGACCGACGGGTCGGTGTAACGATAGAAGTACCAGGACGAATCGACGAAGGTGTCCATGGTGTCGGTTTCGCGGCGCGCTGGGCCTCCGCACTTGGGACACGTGGTGTTGACGAACTCAGGAACCTGGGCCAACGGCGAACCGTGCGCCAGCGTGATCTGCACATTGTCGGGCAGCACGACCGGCAAGTCTTTCTCCGGGACGGGCACGACACCGTCTTTGGCGCAATACACCATGGGAATCGGCGTGCCCCAATAGCGCTGGCGGCTGATGCCCCAGTCGCGCAGCTTGTAGGTGACGGTGGCCTTGCCGAAGCCCTGGTCTTCGGCGAACTTCGACATCTTGGTGATGGCCTCGTCGCACGGCAGGCCGCTGTATTCACCCGAATTCATCACCAGACTGTTGGCATCGACGAAAGGCAACAGCGGATTGCTGGGATCGCCATTCTTCGCGTCGCCTTCGCGGCGGGGCATGATGACGACGCGAATGTCGAGCCCGTATTTCTTGGCAAATTCGTAGTCGCGCTCATCGTGAGCGGGAACCGACATGATCGCGCCAGTACCGTAATCCATGAGCACGTAATTCGCGACCCAGATCGGCACCTGCTCGCCGTTATAAGGATTGATGGCGAAACGTTCGGTAGGCACACCATGCTTCTCAATCGCGCCGACGTCGCCGACTTCTTTCGCCTTGTGCTGCTCGGCGGTTAACTCCTCGACCTTGACGCGGAGTTCGGGGTTCCGGGCAACCATGTCGGCAACGATGGGATGCTCGGGCGCCAACTGCAAAGATGTCGCACCGTAGATGGTGTCAACGCGCGTAGTGAAGACGGTGATGATGTCGCCGGCGGGCCCGGCATCGCCGTCGAGTTTGAAGTCCACCAGCGTACCTTCACTGCGGCCGATCCAGTGGCGCTGCTGCGAGGTGACGCGCTCCGGCCAGCCGGGCATGGAGTCCAGGGCTTCCAGCAATTCGTCGGCATACTTGGTGATGCGCACGAACCACTGCTCCAGTTCGCGCTGCTCGACGAGCGTGGTTTCGTGACGCCAGCAGCATCCGTTGGAAAGTACCTGCTCGTTGGCCAGCACGGTCGCGCACTCAGGACACCAGTTCACCTTGGCGTTCTTGCGATAGGCCAGGCCCTTCTCGTAGAGCTTGAGGAAGAACCACTGGTTCCAGCGGTAATAGTTGGGCAGGCAGGTGGCCAGTTCTTTCGACCAATCGTAGGCGAAACCCAGCCGCTTCATCTGCACCTTCATGGCGTCGATGTTGTGCAGAGTCCATTCGCGGGGCGGCGTTTGGTTCTTGATGGCGGCGTTCTCGGCGGGCAACCCGAAGGCGTCCCATCCCATGGGATGAAGGACGTTGTGGCCCTGCATCCACATGTAGCGCGCGAGGGCGTCGCCGATAGAGTAGTTCCGCACGTGTCCCATGTGCAATGCGCCCGAGGGATAGGGCAGCATCTCGAGGACGTAGTACTTTTTGCGCGTGCTGCTGGCGGGTTCGGACTTGTAAAGATTCGGGTCTTGCGCCCAACGCTCGGACCACTTCAGTTCGATGGACTGGGGATCGTAACGTTCGGGACGCGCGGGAGCCTCGGCTTGCGGCTCGTCCGTGTTCGGCTCTTGTATGTTTGAGTCGGCCATATTGCTCATGAGATGGGTTAGGGGCAAACCTCGATTTTACAACCTGAGCGGCTGCGGGGCGAGAGCAGAAGATCAGCAGATCAACCTGCATAGAACTGAGAGAGGGACGACGTGAACCGTTCCATAGGTAAATTCATCTTCGACGTTTGGGCACAAGGCGTCCCGGACTGCCCATTTGTCTTGACTTGCATACAGCCCCGTGGTCAAATCCGTGGCCTGTTTGTCAAATTCGTTCGAGAAGGTGTCCTATGGCAGATCGGAATGTTGAAGACGCTGCGGCAAGGTTTCTTTTCCAGATGCACGAGGCTCTGACCGCATTTATCGCTAAGCACCCGGCTGTAGCACAGGCCAACGCCACTGGCAGATCTGGCAAACCCAGCAAGACCAGGGCGAAAAAGCCGAAGGCCTAGGAAGGCGCCTGCGCATCGGAGCTGCGGTGGGCAGAAGAGTCGATCGCCGAATGAGCGCATCCAAATTAAATCAGTAAATTGGCGCCACTCACAGAACAGCAGTTTCGCAAAATCAACAAAGCAGTCTCTGACCCGCGGCGGTACGAGATCCTGCAGAGCATCGCGCAGGGTAAGAACTGTTCCTGCACCGAACTGCGGAAAGATTTTCCCATCAGTGCGGCGACCCTGTCGTTCCACCTCAAGGAACTGGAAGCTGCTGGATTGATTGCGATTGCGCGCGAGGGCAAGTTCGCCCACCCGTCGTTCCGGCGCGAAGTGTGGAAAACCTACCTGAAAAAGCTTGCGGACCTGTGAAACTTTCTCCTCGCCCACACATCAGTTAGATGGTCATCGAAATGTTAGAGTCATCATTCGATGATAGACGGTCGAGAAGGAGAATTCCGTGGGAAAACTAGCTGGCAAGACCGCTGTAGTGACAGGAGCTTCGAAGGGCATCGGAGCGGGAATCGCCAAGGCGTTGGCGAAAGAGGGAGCCAACGTCGTGGTCAACTACGCGCGCGCCAAGAATGACGCCGAAAAGGTCTCGGACGAGATTCAACGCTCGGGCGGAAAGTCGATTATCGTGCAGGGCGACGTCTCCAAGCAGGCCGACGTGGACCGCCTGTTTGCAGAGACGAAGAAGGCGTTCGGAAAAGTCGATATTCTGGTCAACAATGCGGGCGTGTACGAGTTCGCGCCCATCGAGCAAATCACGGAAGCGAGCTACCGGCGGATGTTCGACCTCAACGTGCTGGGGACGGTGTTGAGCACACAAGCCGCCGTGAAAGCGATGAACGGCGGCGGTTCGATCATCAATTTGAGCTCGGTCGTGTCCCTGACTCCTCCACCCAGCGCGTCGCTGTACAGTGCTACGAAAGGCGCGGTCGATGTAATCACGCGCTCGCTGGCGCTGGAACTGGGCCCGCGCAATATTCGGGTCAACTCTTTGTCTCCTGGTCTGGTGGAGACGGAAGGCACTCGCTCCACTGGCAATTCCGAGTTCGAGACCTTCGCAGTCTCGCGCACTCCGCTGGGACGTAAGGGCGCTCCGGAAGATATCGCCAAAGTTGCGGTGTTCCTGGCCTCCGACGATTCGGCTTGGATGACGGGAGAGGTGCTGCCCGTCGCTGGCGGAGCACGGCTGTAACTTTTATGTGTGTGGGGCTGCTGGATGATCCGGCCGTGCGCGTTTCGTTCCTGTCAGCGCTTTCGACTTCACTAGCCTGGTGAGCGCCTTCACGTTTTCCAGATCGTCGAGTGGCTCGTCGATAGGCGTTTCAGCGATGAAGGCTGCGTGCGCGGTTCGCGGGTCATTCAGCAGACGGCGGAAGGGCTTCAGCCCGATGGTTCCCTTCCCGATGTGCTGATGACGGTCCAGTCTTGATCCACGTGCGGCTTTCGCATCGTTGCAGTGCCAGACATACACGTTCTTGAGGCCAACGGTGCGGTCGAGTTGATCGACCGTGTCGTCGTAGCCGTCATCGCTGACGATGTCGTATCCGGCGACGTGGGTGTGGCAAGTGTCGATGCAGGCCCCACACGAAACGAAATTCCGAAGCAGGTAAAGCAACTCGGCAACCTGCTCGAAGTTGCCTCCGAGCGAGAACTCCGAGCCAGCGGTATTTTCGATCAGGATGCGCAAGTTGCCGGCATGCAGGTCGAGGCCGTCGGTCGCCTGCTCGATGGCTAGCGCCGCCCGTTGCAGGCCTTCTTCGCGACTGCCACCGCGGAAGGAGCCGGGGTGGAGTACGAGGTAGTCGGCTTGCAACGCCAGCGCGCGCTCCACCTCGCCTCGAAAGGCGACGATTGATTTGGCATGGAATTCGGAATTGCCTCCTGCCACGTTCACCAGATAGTTGGCGTGAATCGCTAGCGGCCTCAGGTCATAGCGCTCGCGCAAGCGAATCATCTCGGCGATGTGTTTCGGCGCGAGCTCGTAGGGCTTCCACTGGCGCGGGCTGGAAGAGAAAATCTGCAGCGTATTGCATCCCAGGCGGTAGGCGCGCTCGGCAGCGAGATGAACTCCACCGGCCGTAGATGTATGGATGCCGATGCGCCGCACAGTCACCTTTGGCGGCTTTGCAGGCGCGGGAATGAGCTTGAGGATGTCTTTCTCGATGTGGTCAGGCCCGGCCATCTGGGTCGATTGTAGGCTTGGGTGAAGCCATCGCACCGCTGATGATCGCAGCCAGAAACACCAAGAGAGCCGCGATGACCGAGATCACGCCGATCATCGCAGGCAAGCCGTGGACCGAGCCGTTAAAGATGACGGCCCAGGCGCTGAGGGAGTCTCCGGCGTTGATTCCGGCGCTACCGTTCCACTTCGACCCAAGCGAAACCAGTCCGATTACCAGCAAAACCGCAGACGTGAGAAAGAGTTTGCGTGCGTGCATAGCCCGCTATTTTGCACTCGAAAGCACTGGATTGCCAATAGTTGCAATTGTCGGCCACGCGGAGGAACGGTACACTAGCTAGTCACAAGGGGTTGGTCATGCTTGTCGTCATGAAGGCCAACGCATCAGAAGAACAGGTGCGGGCCGTTTGCCAGAAAATTGAGAGCTTCGGATATCGCGCCCATTCCATGCCCGGAGCTACCCGAACCGCCATCGGCATTACGGGCAACCGGGGAGAGTTGGAGCCCGGCACCTTCGAAGAACTCGTCGGGGTGCAGGAAGTCATTCGGGTCAGCAAGCCCTACAAGCTGGTCAGCCGCGAACTGAAGGAAGACGACACCGTCATCCGCTTCTCCGATTCTGACGCCACTATCGGTGGCGATGAAGTTGCGGTTATCGCCGGGCCGTGCGGAGTGGAGTCGCGTGAGCAGGCCTTTGCCGCCGGCGAACGCGTCGCCAAGGCTGGTGCACGCTTCTTCCGCGGAGGCGCGTACAAACCGCGTACCTCGCCGTATGCGTTTCAAGGCCTGGGCGAACTGGGGCTACAGATACTGGCCGAGGTGCGCGAGCGCTTCGGCCTACTGATTGTCACCGAGGCCGTAGACAACGAATCACTCGCATTGGTCGATCAATATGCTGACGTCATCCAGATTGGCGCGCGCAACATGCAAAACTTCTCGCTATTGAAGCGCGCGGGCCGCGCCAGCAAGCCGGTGCTGTTGAAGCGCGGCATGTCGGCTACGCTGGAAGAGTTCCTGATGGCTGCCGAGTACATCATGAGCGAGGGCAACTATAACGTCGTCCTCTGCGAGCGCGGAGTGCGGACGTTTGCTGATCACACGCGCAATACGCTCGACCTCAGCGTTGTCCCGGCAGTACAGCGGCTAAGCCACCTGCCGATCATCGTCGATCCCAGCCACGGCACCGGCAAGCGCAATAAGGTCACGCCACTTTCGCGGGCTGCTGTCGCGGTGGGCGCCGATGGATTGATCATTGAAGTACATCCCGATCCCGACAACGCGCTCAGCGACGGCAACCAGTCGCTCTACCCCGACCAATTCGACAGTCTGATGGTCGAGGTGCGGCAGATTGCCCAGGTACTGGGTCGTTCCATCGCCGCTCCTGTCGCCAATCCCACGGCGCGGCGTCACGCGGGCGCAGCCGCCGACTGATGCAACCTGCGCCGCGGTGCGGAAGAGCGGTGAGATTCCCAACCACTCTATTGCTCGCCGCAGCGCTCGCACTGTTGTTGCCTGCGTGCCGCCAGCGGGCCGACTTCGACCCCACCTACCACGAATTCGCCTACGTCAGTAACGGCAAGAGCGATTCAGTCAGCGTGATCGATACGCAGATGCTGCGTAACATCCAGACCATCACGGTGGGAAAGAATCCTACGGGACTGGCCGCCAATCCCAAACGCAACGAGATCTATGTTGCCAACACTGAGTCGAACAACGTCACCATCATCAATGCCGAGCGCAACGAGGTAGCGGCAACGATTGGTGTGCATCGCGCACCTTACTTCGTGTCATTGTCCTCGGACGGCAAACGCGCCTACGTAGCCAACTCGGGTTCGTGGAACGTGTCGGTCATCGATCTCGACAAGCGCGCCGTCATCGCGACCATTCCAGTAGGCAATGCGCCTGGACTGGCTAGGGTCTCGCCCGATGGCAGCGTAGTCGCGGTCAGCAACCGCGGCGCCAATACCGTGTCACTGATTGATACGCAGAAGCTCGCGGTGCGCAGTACACTCCCGGTCTGCGTGCAGCCGCAGGATTTGGTGATCCTGCCTGATAACAGCAAGCTGTTTGTCGCGTGCCCCGGTTCGAACCAGTTGGCCGCCATTGATCTGAAGACCGACAAGGTGCTCGCTCTCCTTGAGGTCGGCAAACTTCCGGTTCACATGGCACTGAAACCCGACGGCGGCGAGATTTTCGTGAGCAACTTCGACGCCAACAGTTTTTCGATCGTAGAGGCCTACACCAACGAAGTGAGCGCGAGTTACCTGATCGGAAGAAATCCCGTGCGCGGCCTGGTGACCTCAGACAATTCGCTGCTTTACGAAAGTAACTTCGGCTCCAACAATGTGAGTGTGTATGCCATTGACGAAGGCCGGGTCATTGACTCGGTGCCGGTAGGTAGCAGTCCAGACGGGCTGGCGCTCACGCCGAATGAAGATCACCTGCTGGTGGTCGACACCAAGTCAGGCGATGTCGCCGTGGTGCGGCTGGTGAAAACACGCGACAACTCGAAGATCAGTGCCGCGCGCGCTCTGGTCACCGTCATTCCGGTGGGTGACCAGCCCAACGACATCGTGATCAAAGCGTTCAGGAGCGGCGCGAAATAGCCGCCTCACTCGCCTTCAGCAATCGAATAGTCGAACTCGTAGGAATGTTTGCCGTCGGCAATGATGATGTTCATGCTGCCGGCGAGCCCGGTCAGTTGATCTGTTCCTGAATGCGGAACAACGTGGATCGATAAGGTCGGCGCGCCACGATTCATGGTGCCGGTGTGCTGCAAGGCGAAGCTGCCCTTCCGCCCTTGCACGCTACCCGTAACCCGCTCGATGGCAACGTAGCCGGCAGAACCCGTCGCGATCGAGCCGGCGGTCAACATCTCGCCCTTACTGCTCGCGGTCAAATCTCCGTGATATTGCTTGGCGAGCAAAAAACGGCCCAGCGGCACACCATCGGCAGTGTCCTCCGAAGCCGGCGTCATTTTCACGTCGAAATTTCCCTTAATCACCATGTTCCTAGCTTACTCCGACGGGACACCTAGCTGCGGGCTTCGACGGTCTTCGCACGGTACTGCTCGAATGCACTGGAGAGACGGCTGGCGATGTCTTGCGCGGTGCGGCTTTCGATTTCGCTGCGCGGCACGAAGTGTACCAGTTCTCCGTTGCGAAACAGCGCAAGGCTCGGCGACGACGACGGAAGCGCGCCAAAGAGTTCGCGCGCACGCTCGGTGGCTTCGCGATCCTGTCCGGCAAATACCGTGTACACGCGGTCTGGACGGGCCGCGCTCTGCAACGCCAGGCGCACGCCGGGACGCATCTTGCCCGCCGCGCATCCGCATACCGAGTTGACCACGACCAGCGCGGTGCCGTTCTTGTTAGCCAGCGCGGCGTCGACTTCGGCAGCGGTGCGCAATTCCTGTGCTCCAGCACGGGTCAATTCTTCGCGCATAGGGACGATCAATAGCTCTGGATACATCTTGACTCCTGAAAATGAGAATGAAGTGCCGTCGGGGGTTCTGATGCTTCTCGACGGCGAAAAGAAGCAGCCTGCCCACCATATATATTGGCAGTACGCCGATGATACTACGCGAACACGTGCCGCTGGCTCCGCTCACCACGCTTGGCGTGGGAGGTCCGGCGCGTTATTTCGCCGAAGCGCGTACCGAGAATGAGGTCCGCGAAGCAGTCGAATTCGCGCAATCGCGCGCATTGCCTCTCTTTGTACTCGGCGGCGGAAGTAACGTGCTGGTGGCGGATGGCGGATTTAACGGCCTGGTGCTGAAGGTTGATTTGCGCGGTATCGAGCGCGCGGTCGTGGGCGACGATGTGACGTTTCGCGTGGCCGCCGGCGAAGACTGGGACGCGTTTGTGGCGCACACGATTGAAGAAGACTGTGCCGGCCTTGAGTGTCTCAGCGGAATTCCCGGCTCGGTCGGCGGAACGCCCGTGCAGAACGTCGGGGCTTACGGGCAAGAAGTGTCGGAGACGATTTGCGAGGTGACGGCGCTCGACCGGCAATCGCTTGATCTGCTGACGTTTTCCAACGCGGAGTGCGGATTCGCTTATCGCACCAGCTTTTTCAACACCACAATGCGCGACCGCTACATCATTCTGTCGCTGTCGTTCGTGCTGCGCCGCGGCGATAAGCCTGCGATTCGCTATGCCGACCTGCAAAAAGCGTTCGGCGGTACATCGACCGAACCAACTCTGCAAGACGTCCGCGATGCGGTGCGCAACATTCGGCGCGGCAAGGCCATGCTCATCGTTCCCGGCGACGACGACTGCCGCAGCGCCGGATCGTTCTTCAAGAACCCCGTTGTGTCGCAGAGCAAGTTTGCAGAGTTGGAAGCAACATTGCATTCGCGGAACATGGCGCTACCCAGCTATCCCGCAGCCGACGGGTTTCACAAGCTGTCGGCGGCGTGGCTGGTGGAGCACGCAGGGTTTGCCAAAGGCTACAGCCGAGGCGCGGCGGGAATCTCCCGCCGACATGCGCTGGCTATCGTCAATCGCGGAGGAGCGACGGCCGCCGAGATCGTTGCGCTGAAGGACGAAATCCGGGCGCGGGTGTTAGCGGAGTTTGACGTGCGACTTCAGCCCGAGCCCGTGTTCCTGGGATTCTAGGTCGCCAGAGATGGCACGCGCTTGTGCCAGTCGGTGGCCTGCTCGTAGGCGAGCCCAACGCGCAACACTAATTCGTCGGCTCCGGGCTGCGCCGAGATTTGCAAGCCCACGGGCAAGCCTTCGCTAGTGAATCCACACGGAACCGACACGCTGGGCCATCCGAGGTAACTGAACGGGAAAGCGTTCTTCAATAAGTAGCGCAGTTCGTACTGACGCAAAGCCGTCGCGTCGAACGTTTCGAGTTCTGCAAGCCGGGGCGCAACGGTAGGCACTGTCGGAGTTAGCACCACGTCAAGATTTTCGAAGACACGCACACTTTGGTTGAATTCATTCAGCTCGCGCAGCTCACGGCGATAATCCGCTTCGCTGACTCCCTCAGTGGCGCGCACTCGAAAGAGCGTACGAGGGTCGTACAGCTCTGGAGTGTGATGCAGCATCGTCTGGTGATAGCGATACGTTTCATAATTGCGAATCGCCGTCGGAGTTTCCCACTGCAAGTCGAACTCCGTCAGTTTGCTGACCAACTTCGAAATCGTGACCACAGCCGTTTGAAAGCAGCGCGCGACATCCGGGTCGGCATCGTCGGCCAGATTTCGCGCGACGCCGACTCTCAAGTTCGCAATTGGTTCGTCCAGCCCGAGGGAGAGATTCGTCGCGCTCGGCGCGGCCAAGCAGTCCAGGATGGCTATTGCATCGCGAACGGATCGCGTGATCGGCCCGGGCGTGTCGAACGAAGGTACCAGCGGAATGATTCCTTCGCTACTCAGCATCTCCTGGCTCGGCCGATGACCGACTACTCCGCAGAGAGCCGGCGGGCAACGCAAAGACCCGGCTGTGTCGGTGCCAATAGCAGCCAAGCACATTCCGGCAGCCACAGCCGCCGCCGAACCTGACGACGAGCCACCGGTGATACGGGTCGCGTCCCACGGGTTTCGCGCTGGGCCGAAGGCGCTGACGACACCGCTGCCCCCGAATGCGCACTCGTGCAGGTTGTTCTTGCCCAAGATCACTGCGCCCGCCTTTTTCAATGCGGTGACGATCGCAGCGTCTTCCGTTGCCACACGATCGCGAAACTGGTTACTGGCCGCAGTGGTTCGCACGCCGGCGACGTCGATCAAGTCTTTCAGCGCGATCGGAATGCCGTGCAGCGGCCCGCGCCAATTCCCGGCCGCGACATCTGCATCAGCGTCGCGCGCTTGTTGCATCGCCAATTCCCGGGTGATCGTGATGAAGGCATTGAGTTGCGGATTCAGCTTGTCGATGCGATCGAGGCACGCACGCGTCAACTCGACAGACGAAAGTTTACGTTCACGAATCTGCGCGGAGGCTTCAGCGATGGAAATCATCGGGAGTTACGCTAAGCCACGGGCCGCTTGCGTTTTTTCTGGCAGGCGTCGCAGATGCCGTAGATTTGGAAGGTGTGACGAGTGGTGAGGTATTTGTGCTTGCGACCGACCTCGCGTTCGATGCGCTCAATATCAGAGGAGAAGAATTCCACCGAACTGCCACACTCCGTACAAACCATGTGATGGTGATTGCGGCGGTTGTACTGGTGCTCATAGCGCGCGACGCCGTCGTTGAACGCCACTTCGCTCGCCAGTCCGCACTCCGACAGCAGTTTCAGCGTGCGGTAGACCGTGGTGAACCCAATGCCTTCTTCCTGCTTCTTCACCAATCGGTAGAGTTCATCGGTCGAGAGGTGGTCACGCGTATCGAGGAATGTGCGCAGGATGGTATCGCGCTGGCCGGTATGCTTCAAGCCAACATGCCGCAAGTGGTTGTGAAAGATGGACTCGGCTTCGCGCACCATTTCCCGCGAAATGTGCGGCTGATCGTCAACCCGTCTTTGCGCCGTGCTCTGGCTGCTGGTTCGTTTCGTGCCCATGATTCGCGAATCCACCACGGATTTCGCCTATCAGCATAGCATTGAAACTCGCGTCATCGACTGGGTGACACGAGCTTCGGAGTCGGAGGTGAGTCGATCCCCGAGTTCTTCTCGAGCGCGATGGCAATGCGGTTCAGGCAACGCCGGTGCGTCACCACGGCCCACATGAAGAAGATGATTGAAGCCATATCCAGTAACAGGTTGCGTTTCTCTTATAATCGTTTGTTCTCATGGCAACTACAACGCTTCCTTCGACCTCTCGGCCCTCCGGCACACGTATTGCCCTTCGCGTGGTCATCGCGCTCTTATTGTTGGTGCTGATCGCCTTCCTGGCGTTCGATTTCTGGTTCTACCGCGCAGTCCGCGCCGCACTGCCGCAAGAGGATCGCACTATCCGAGTAGCCGGACTTTCGCAGCCGGTAACGGTCACTCGCGATTCCCTCGGGATTCCCACCATCACCGCAGCGAATCTCAACGACCTGTTTTTCGCGCAGGGGTACATCACCGCGCAGGAGCGGTTGTGGCAAATGGACATGACGCGCCGCTTCGCATCCGGCGATCTCGCAGTCATACTCGGCCCTGACTTTGTCAGCACTGACCGCGAGCAGCGCATCCTCGGGCTGCGGCAAGTTGCGGAAAAGGCCGTTGCCGCAATGGACCCCGTGCAACGCGCACAGTTCCAGGCGTATGCCGACGGCGTGAACGCCTACATCGCCGAGCACACCAAGACGCTGCCGCTGGAATTTCGCTTCCTTACCTACGCGCCGCACGTCTGGACGGTCGAAGACTCGCTGCTGGTTGGCCTGTCGATGACGGAATTCCTGAACCACGGTTACTACAAGGAGATTCTGGCGAAGGAAAAAGTGCTGGCCAAGTTGGGCCCCGAGCTTACTGCGGAGTTGTTCGTGAATTCGTCGTGGCGCGATCATCCGCCAGGATCGGAGGGCGAATCGCTGGCCAACGCTCCGCCGAAGGAAGACGAATCGGACGAAGAAGAAGCGCCGGCGCCCAAGAAGGGCGGTCAACCTGCCCCCCGCAAAGTCCCATCTCATTCCGCGCCTCACTCGTCGCTGCTGCCATTTGCCAATCCGTCGACCGATGCCGGTCCCGACGTTCGCTTCCATGCGGGCTCCAACGACTGGGTGGTCTCGGGCGCGCACACCGTCTCTGGCAAGCCACTTTTGTCGAACGACATGCACCTTGATTTGCGCCTGCCCAACACCTGGTACGAAGCGCACCTAATCTCCGGCGACTTCGACGTGGTCGGCGTCACGCTCCCCGGCATGCCGTACGTGATCGTCGGCCACAACCGCTACGTCGCCTGGGGATTCACCAACCTCGGGCCGGCAGTGGAAGACGTTTTCATCGAGAAGTTCAACGACAAAGGTGAGTACCTCACGCCCCAAGGATGGGTACAGCCGGAGCACCGCAAGGAAATCATTCGCGTCAAGGGCAAGCCCGAAGTGAACGTCGATGTGGTAGTCACCCGTCACGGCCCCATCATCACCAGCCTGGTTCCGGACGAGACCCGTCAGCTTGCTTTGCAGTGGATCATCTACAAGCCAAAGGTTTCCCGGATTCCCTTCTTCCAGGTGAACTCTGCGAAAAACTGGGATGAGTTTCGTGAGGCATTCTCGACCTTCGGCGCGCCCGGACAAAACGTGGTGTACGCCGACGTTGACGGACACATCGGCTATCAGGCAACAGGCTTCGTTCCCATTCGCGCCTCAGGCGATGGATCGCTGCCCGTCCCGGGTGATACCGACGCCTACGAGTGGACCGGCTTCATCGCGTACGACCAGATGCCGCGCGAGTTCGATCCACCGTCAGGCATCATCGCAACCGCTAACGGCCGCATCACTCCAGACGGCTACCCTTATCAGGTAAGCATCGAGTGGGACGCGCCGTATCGCACGGAGCGAATCTATAAATTGTTGGGCCGGCCGATGAAATACACTCCGGCCGCCATGCTGGCAATCCAGACCGACGTGGTTTCTGAGCTCGATCGCTTCTGCGCCGAGCGATTTGTCTACGCCATCGACCACACTCCCAAGGCATCGGACCGCGCTAAGGCCGCTGCCGACCTAATGCGAAATTGGGACGGCGGCATGAACACGGACTCGCCTGCGCCGACGATTGCCTATGTCTCGCGCGGCAAGCTCAACGAACTTATCCTGAAACCGAAGCTCGGCGACGAGTGGAAGCCGTACTCGCGATGGTTCATGAGTTCTGTTTGGCTGGAAAACGTACTCTCGCAGCAGCCGCCGCAATGGCTGCCCACCGGCTACACCAACTACGACGAGCTGCTCACTGCGGCGGTCGAGGCCGCGATCGCCGATCCACCGACGCCGAGCTCGCTCAGCCGCTGGACCTGGGGCCACTACCACCAGATCGACGTCAAGCATCCGTTCTGGAGCAACTTCCCCATTCTCAAGCGCGGCGCCGGGCCGGGACCGCTACCTCTGTCGGGCGATGGGGTAACGGTCAAACAGGCCGGCACTCACTTCGGACCTTCCGAGCGATTCACGGCCGACATGTCGGACCTCGATAATTCCACGCTCAACATCGTGAATGGCGAATCAGGAAACCCCTTCGACGAGCACTACAACGACCAGTGGGAGGCGTATTACAACGGACGCACGTTCAAGCTGCCATTTTCGACGCAAGCGACCCAGCAAGCGACGCAGCATCACCTGATCCTGCAACCGCAATAACGGCGTCGTGACGGCCGCACAGAAAGTCAAAGGGCGGTCTGATGACCGCCCCTCGCATCGATCTCAGTTGCAAAGCCTGTTACTGATCGATTTGCAACACGTCGTAAAGCGCGCCCCTGAACGATATCTGCGTCGACTGCAACATGCCCGTCGTGGTGTCGTACATATACAGCACACCACCTTCGACCACATACATAACATTGCGATTGGGAATCGACTGCATCCCGGTCACTGACCCGAGCGGGCCAGTCGTGGGGTTAGTCGTGGTCGTTCCCAAGTCCACGATTGACAGGCATCCCGTCGTGACATTAGCGCAGGTCACGGCGCCGATATACATCTTGTTATTGTTCGAGATCGCCATGGTGGTGTGCGTGCCATCGCCGATGGCCACCGGGTTGGCGGTGCTGCGGGTCATCGAACTGACACTCACGATGTCAAAGGTGCCGGTCGAACCGCCCGGATATCCCGCGACATAGATATTTCCATTTTTCATCAGGCCCACACTGGCGCCGCCGACTGGGACCGTCGCCGTAATGGTCTCCGATGCACGATCAAAGCGCATCACCGAGGGCGGTCCTGCGGTCGAACCACATTCCGGACCGCAGTTGATTACGTACGCGGTGCTGTTGTCGCTGCTGAAAAAAGCGTTCACTGGACGGGCGAATCCGGGAATTGCGACCGCCGTCGGCGTTGTCTGCGTCAGGTCGATCAAGTACATCGAATCGGAATTTTGCGCGAATACCAGCAAGGTATTCCCGTCGGGGCTGATCGCGGCATACTGGGCTGCGGGCACGGAGTAGGTGCTGGTGACCGCGATGGTCGTCGTGTCGATTACTTGTACTCCGCCCACCCGCCCATTGGTAACCAGCGGAGGCGCATTCGGTACGGGAACGTAAATCTTGGTGGAGTCCGGTGAATACACCGCCATGCTGGCCCAGTTGGCCAGAGTGACGCTGCCTGCGGAAACCTCGGTCGAATTGGTAATAAAGGTGATCGTGAAGGTGGTCGGGTTGTACACAATCGTCGTGGTGTTGTCCGGGCTCAGGCCTTCAAAGGTCAGCGAGCCACCGACCGAAATGTTGACTGCGGTTCCCGTCACGCCCGGCCCGGTTACACCGGTATTGTTGTTGGTCACCGTGTAAAAGGCAGTCGTGTCGTTCTGGCTGTCGACGATCTGGATATTCCCCGAGTACTGGTTCGTGATAAAGGCCCGGTTTTGGAGCTTACTCGGCGCATTGACCGTAGCGTTTCCGTTGGGACCAGTGGTGCTGTTGTTGCTGCTACAGGAAACGATGCCGAAGAGACTGCCCAGGGAAACCAGGAGGAGTACTGCCCGCTTCAAATACGTACCTCGCTCATATTGCTGATAAGACGCAAGTTGTTCGATTTCTGTCAAATTATACCAGAGCTTTCGCGACCGTCCGTGCGCCGCGGCGCCGTGTTCTGTGGGCATGGTTTACGATAGAGTTTCAATAACATCGAAGCGTTTCAACCTAAAGGCCAATGGCGACTGACTTCCTAACTCGACTGCAAAAAGGGGCTCTGCTTTGTGACGGTGCTATGGGCACATTGCTGCTGTCCAAGGGCATCTTCATTGATCGCTGTTATGACGAGCTTAACCTGTCGCAACCCGATCTCATCCGAGGCATTCACGTCGAATACCTTCAGGCTGGCGCCGAGATCATAGAGACAAACACCTTTGGCGCCAATTCGTTTCGTCTGTCGAAGCACGGATGTGTGGATAAGTTGGCGGAGATCAACCGCCGTGGCGTGCGCTTGGCCCGCGAAGCCGCCAAGAGCTTTGACGCGCTGGTGGCCGGAGCGGCAGGCCCGCTGGGCATTCGCATTGAGCCGCTGGGAAAAATTGCCCTGTCGGAAGCCCGCGAAGCCTTCCGTGAACAGCTTGCAGCTCAAAATGAGGAAGGCGTCGACCTCTTCGTCCTCGAGACCTTTGGCTATCTGGAAGAACTACACCAGGCGATCCTGGCCGCGCGCGAGGTAAATCCCAGTTTGCCCGTGGTGGCTCAGGTCACCATCGATGAAGACGGCAACTGCCTCGACGGTTCCAGCCCTGAACACTACGGGCCGCAACTGGAGGCATGGGGTGCCGAGGTTATCGGCATCAATTGCAGCGTCGGTCCGGTGCCCATCCTCGAGGCGCTGGAGCGGGTTCGCGCGGTGACCACCGTTCCCCTCTCCGCCCAACCCAACGCGGGCATGCCGCGCTCGGTGGACGGCCGAACCATCTTCTTGTCGTCTCCGGAATACATGGCGAATTTCGTTCCCCAGTTCACGGATATCGGAGTGAGGCTGGTAGGTGGCTGCTGTGGCACTACGCCCAGGCACATTCATGAAATGAAGGGTCGGCTGAAGATGAGGCCCGGTCCAGCACCTGTGGTGGTTTCCAAGCCCACGCCGACGGTGCGCCCGATTGAACCTCCTCCCATGGCCGAGCGCTCGCAACTGGGCCGTAAGATTGCCAATGGCGAGTTCGTGGTGATGGTCGAGGTGGTTCCACCCAAAGGAACCGATGGCACCCGGGAAATCGAAGGCTCGCGTTATCTGAAGTCGGTTGGCGTGGACGCCGTCAATATTCCGGACAGCCCGCGCGCTTCGGCGCGTCTCAGCAATCAGGCGCTGTGCCTGCTGGTGATGCAGCAGGTCGGGATCGAGCCCATCCTGCACTACACGTGCCGCGACCGCAACGTTCTGGGTATTCAGTCGGACCTGCTGGGCGCAAGTGCGCTCGGCATCCGCAACCTGATTTGCATCACCGGCGATCCGCCGAAGATGGGCGACTACCCCGATGCTACCGCGGTCTTCGACGTGGACTCGATTGGCTTGGTCAACATTGTCCACAACCTGAACCACGGGCTCGACATCGGCAGCAACCCCATGGGCTCTGCCACCAAGTTCGTCATCGGCGTGGGAGCCAATCCCGGCGTGCCGAACATCGACGAGGAGATTCGACGTTTCGAATACAAAGTGCAAGCCGGCGCCGAGTATGTGGTGACACAGCCGGTGTTCGATCTCAAGCTGCTGGAGGACTTCCTCAAGCGCATTGAGCATTGCCGAATCCCGTTGATCGCCGGAATTTGGCCGCTGGTGAGCGCACGCAATGCTGAGTTCATGAAGAATGAGCTGCGTGTCTCCGTGCCGGACGAGATCATCGCCCGTATGTCGCGCGCTAAGACGGCGGAGGCCGCCCGCGCAGAAGGCGTCGCCATCGCACGCGAGATGCTTTCCGCGGTACGCAACGTGGTACAGGGTGCGCAAATCAGCGCGCCGCAGGGACGCTACTCGTCTGCCATGGATGTGCTGGAAGCGCTGGGTAGTTCGAAAGCCGCCTCGGTCTGAGCAACTCTTTAGCTCGCAGCCCGACCTCGGAAGCCCGGTGTTACATTCCCTTTTTTCCTTCGCACAAGGAGCTCTTCGTGAAACCGCTTGCCGTGTTCGCATTGTTCATCTCCACTCTGGGCCTGGCACAGGACATTCCATCCCTGGTGAACTCCGAGCTTCCTCAACTGGTTGCCACCTACAAACAGCTTCACGAACATCCCGAACTCTCCGAACAGGAAAAACAGACGTCGGCCTTCGTCGCCGACGCCTTACGCAAGGCGGGCTACACGGTCACCGAGCACGTCGGCAAATACGCGGACGGCCGCCAGGCGTACGGCGTGGTCGCGGTGATGAAAAACGGCAGCGGCCCAACTGTGCTTGTGCGCTCGGAGCTGGATGCGCTGCCGGTCGAAGAGAAAACCGGCCTTCCCTATGCCAGCCACGACCGCTCCAAGAACCAGGCCGGCGAAGACGTCGGCGTGATGCATGCCTGCGGTCACGACATCCATATGTCAACGCTGATAGGCACTGCCGAAACCCTGGCGAAGTTGAAAGATCGCTGGCACGGCACGCTTATGTTTGTCGGTCAACCAGCCGAGGAGACGGTGACCGGTGCCCAGGCCATGCTCAACGACAACATCTATGCGCGTTTCGGCAAGCCTGATTACGTGATTGCCCTGCATGACGACAGCAACCTCGAAGCCGGAAAGGTTGGCGTCGTCTCCGGTCCGGCGCTCGCCGCCGTCAGTTCGGTTGATGTCACCATGCGCGGTGTCGGCTCCCACGGCGCGCGCCCCGAGGCCAGCAAGGATCCAATCGTGCTGTCTGCTGAATACATTCTGGCCATCCAGACCATCGTCAGCCGTCAGATTCCCCCGCAAGACCCAGCCGTCGTGACCGTCGGCGCGATCCACGGCGGCACCAAGCGCAACATCATTCCCGACGAAGTCAAGATGAACCTCACCATCCGCTCCTTCAACGACGACGTCCAGAAGCAGATTCTGGCTGACCTGAAGCGCACCGCGGATGGTATCGCGATGGCCGGCGGCGTCCCGTCGGATCGGATGCCGGTGGTCACCCTAATGGCTGAGAACTCGCCCGTCACCTACAACAATCCGGAACTGGCTGACCGCCTCCGCGCGGTGTGCGTCCGTACGGTCGGCGCCGACAACGTCGTCAAGTCGCGTCCCGAGATGGTTAGTGAAGACTTCGGCCAATTCGGCCTCGAGGGCCACCAGATTCCGACTGTAATGTTGCGCCTGGGCGCTGTGGCTCCTGACAAGGTCGCCGAAAGTAAGGCTACCGGGAAGCCGCTGCCGTCGCTTCATTCCGCCTATTTCGTGCCCCAGCCGGAGCCGACGATTCGCACCGGTGTCCTCGTGATGACCGCCTCGGTTCTCGACCTGATGGCCAAATAACGGATCGCCGGGTCGCTTCCGTTCGAAAACCGGGAACAATCGGCGTATCCCTGCGGAAATTCTTGCATTCTTGATGACCATGCGGCGCGATTAGCAATAGAATGACCTAGGGAGTGAAAGCTTGGCCAAGTTCGAAGAATCCCTCCACCGCCTGGAAACTATTGTTGGTGAATTGGAGAAGGGCGATGTGCCCCTCGACCGCGCGTTGGAGCTTTTTGACGAAGGCATGAAGCTGTCCGGTTCCTGCCGTAAGGAACTTGAAGAAGCCGAAGGTAAAGTGGAGATTCTGCTGAAGCGCAATGGCAAGCTCCAGCCCGAGGCATTCGAGCCAGCGGCTGACGCCGGAAAGTCGTAAGCTTCGGTCCTGGGTTTCCCACCTGTGTGACGCGCGCCGCTCTGGTCAACTGTTAATTTGCCGCCACCCGTTCCGATTAGTCCGAGCAGGAGGTGTCCCCCGTGCCTGTCCGTATTGTTCTCGCTCACCACGATCCCGCCTCTGCGGAAGAACTGGTGCGTCAGGTCCAGCAGGAGTTTCCCACTTTCGCAATTGCGAAATCTACCGAAGAGACGCGCAGGGCGCTCATGGATAGCCATGCGCCGCTGGCCGTTGTCGACCTCGAACTGGCCGGCTTTTCGCAAGTGGGAGAGCTGTGCCACGAATTCCCTGCAACCGCCTTCGTCTGCATACACCGTCTTGCCGATGACGCTATGTGGTCACAGTCACTTGCCGCTGGCGCGGTAGATTGCTGCTATGCCAGTGACCTGCTTCATATCCTTGAGGCCGCGGATCACTACATCGCATTCAAAGAAGCACGGGCTCCCTCTGCCGCATGAGGCTGCGCAGTCGCACAGCAAGAGCAAACCAGCCTCGGCCACCCCCAATAACTGATCCGTTCTCTATCCACTAACCACTATCCACTCGCTTGTTATACTTCCCTCTTCATGCTCAAGGAAACTCTCGCACAAGGATGCATCGTCACCGACCAGGCGCTCGAATGCTTGCTCCCACCGGCCACGCAATATCCGACCTCAATCCATCAGGCGATGCGCCACAGCGTCTTCGCCGGTGGCAAGCGCCTTCGCCCCATTCTGTGCATGGAAGCCGCGCGCATGGTCGCCGGATGCGTCCCTCCCGGCGTCGAAGAGCTCGGCTCCGCGCTGGAGATGCTCCACACCTACTCGCTCATCCACGACGATCTCCCCGCGCTTGACAACGACGATCTGCGCCGCGGCCGTCCCACCTGCCACAAGGTCTTCGGCGACGCCATAGCGATTCTCGCCGGTGACGGCCTGCAGACTTACGCCTATGAGGTCCTCGCCAAGTTGCAGTGTCCGGCCGAGGCCCGTGTCGCCATCATCGGCGAAGTCGCGCACGCCACCGGTACCATCGACGGCATGATCGGCGGCCAGGTCATGGACCTCGAAGCCGAGCACCAGCACCCCGACGCCAAAACGCTGGAGTTCATTCATCGCTCCAAGACCGGCGCGCTGCTCACCGCCAGCGTAGTCACCGGAGGCATGTACGCGGGCGGCGATGCCTCGCAGATCCAGAGCCTGCGTGATTTCGGCATGAACATTGGGCTCGCTTTTCAAATCGTCGATGACGTGCTCGACGTGACCCAGACCTCCGAGCAACTCGGCAAGACCGCCGGCAAAGATACTGCCACTGACAAGGCGACCTACCCGTCACTGTTCGGAATCGAAGCCTCACTCGCCAAGGCCGACGAACTGGTCAACAAGGCTAACCAAGCGCTCGATCGCTTCGGCGAAAACGCCAACGACCTGCGCGAAATCGCCGCGTTCCTTGTGGAGCGCAAGAAGTGAACGGCCCCGCGCTCGACGTACTCGCCATCGCCGCTCATCGCGACGATGTGGAGCAGACCTGCGGTGGCACGCTTCTGAAAATGGCGCGTCAGGGTGCGCGCACCGGCATCCTCGATCTGAGCCAGGGCGAGCTAGGCTCTCGCGGCTCCGCCGAAAGCCGCGCCAGTGAAGCTACTGACGCCGCGTGCATCCTGCAAGTCGCGTGGCGCGAGGCGCTCGACATTCCCGACGGCCGCGTCGAGAACAACTACGCCAACCGCATCAAGATCGCGCGCGTCATTCGCGAGCAGCGCCCGCGCGTGGTGATTCTGCCCTACTGGAAAGGTCGTCATCCCGACCACTACAACTGCGCAACCCTCGGTTACGAGGCCTGCTTCCTCGCCGGACTACGCCGCCTCGGCCACACCGCCGCCACGCAAGACATCGACTCTTTCGAAATTCACCGACTTCGCAATCTCGAACCGCACCGTCCGTTCAAGATCGTCTACGCCACGCTGTATTATGACGTGCGCCCGACGTTCGTTGTCGACATCACCGCCGAGTTCGAAGCCAAGCTCGAGTCTATCTATGCCTACAAAGAGCAGTACGCTGACCAGGCCGCCGGCAGCAAAGACTTTCCTGCCCACGCCGAAATCCGTGAGCGCGTCGCCTCGATGGCATATTTCTACGGCATGCTGGCAGGCGTGAAGTACGGCGAGCCGTTCTTTCAGAAAGAAGTCGGGTTGGTGGACGACCTACGACTGGTGCCGGTGCAGTCGATCTAGATTCTCATCGCCACCGTCACTCCATCCCTCAGCGGAATGATCGTCGTGTACCAGTCGGGAGACTTGTACATCAACTCATTAAACTCCACGATCGCGCTCAACAGATTGTCGGGCGGCTTCTCGCGCTTGAAATCAGGATTGCCGGCAGCGTACACCACATCGCCCCGCCATAGCGTGTTGTCGGTGATGAACAAGCCGCCCTGCCGTACGCGCTCGGGAGCCATGCGCGCCGCCCGCGGATAGTCATGCTTGTCGATGTCGCAGAACAGAATGTCAAATTGCTCTTTGCGCTCTGAGAGAACCTCGATCGCGTCGCCTACGTGCACTTGAATTCGTGCTGACATGCCCGCCTGATCGAAATACCGCCGTGCTTCGTCAGCATTCTTGCGGCTGCCGTCGGTGTAATGCACCTTGCCACCATCGCCGACTGCCATCGCCCACCAGATCGTCGAATAGCCAACCGCCGATCCCATCTCGAACACGGTTTTCGCGCCAATCAGTCGCGCATACTGATACAGCAGCCGCCCCACCGCTGGACCGACGATAGGAATATCGCGCTCCTTGGCTTGCCGCTCGATTTCCGTCAGCACCACGCCGCGTTCCGGCAGCATGGCATAGAGATAGTTCTCGACTTTGGGATCAGTAATCATCTGGGCTCTTTATTTTTCGCTGGTTGCTAGTCGCTAGTTGCTTCTTACCCCAGCGTCTCTCCCGCCTGCATCTCCACCACTTCCGGGCCGCCCGCACCCAACAGCTCTTTCAATTGCGACGGCGTCCCCGTTAGCACCGGAAACGTCCCAAAATGCATCGGTATGACGTACTTCGGCTGCAGCAGCTTGCACGCGTACGCCGCTTCACGAGGTCCCATGGTGTAGTGGTCGCCGATGGGCAGCAGTACAATCTCCGGCGCATACAACTCGCGAATGATGGTCATATCGCTGAACACATTGGTATCGCCCGCGTGATACATCTTCACTCCTCCCGGCAATTCCAGCACGTAGCCACATGCCTCGCCGCCGTAAACAATACTGCCGTCATCTTCCTGGATGCCGCAGGAGTGTACCGCATGAACCATCGTCGCCTTCACTCCGGCCACTTCCTGCGTGCCGCCTTTGTTCATGCCCGAAATGGCCTCCACGCCCTTCTTCTGCATCCACATGCATAGTTCGAAGATGCCGACCACTGTCGACTTGTGCTGCTTCGCAATCTTCACCGCATCGCCGATGTGGTCGCCATGGCCATGCGTGCAAATGAGCGCGTCCGCCCGCTTCACTTCCTTTTCGCCCTGCGGACACAGCGGATTCCCCATCACCCACGGATCTACGTACAGGTTCTTGCCTTCCGACGTTTCAATGCGAAACGTCGCGTGTCCCAGCCAGGTCAAACGGTTCCCTTGCAAATTCATCTTTCCCTCACAAACCATCAACATCACGATGATGACTGCGCAGCGTGATGAATTCTATTGGTTGCCTCGCACCGCCGCAACCTTTGCCAAACAATATCCACTTCCCTCGCTGCTATCATGAAGCCTGCGCTTCAACCGGAATGCCGACCACTACGCCCCAACCCGCGACCCCTGCCTTTGACAGCTATCTGCTCGAAGTGGCCGACGCCGTGAACACCACCCTCGACCTGAATACCCTGCTGCAGCGCGTCGCCGAAATGCTGAAGCAGGTTATTGACTACGAAATTTTCGCCATCCTCCTGCTCAACGAAAAGACCCAAGAGTTGCGCGTGCGCTTCCAGGTCGGGCATCCCCCCGAAGTTGCCGACCGCATCTGCATCAAGGTCGGACAGGGCGTGACTGGCCAGGCCGTGCAGCGGCGCGAAGCCGTGCTGGTCAACGACGTCACGGCGGAGGAGAACTTCATTAACTCCGCACCCGGCGTGCGTTCCGAGCTGGCCGTGCCGCTCATCGCCAAGAACAAAGTCATCGGCGTACTCGACGTGGAAGCCGCGCAACCCGGCGCCTTCACCGAAGAGCACAAGCGATTGCTGACGCTGTTCGCCTCGCGCATCGCCGCCGGCATCGAGAACGCCCGACTGTACACGCGGGTCTCGCGCCAGGCGCGTCAGCTCACGCTGCTTACCGAGATCAGCCGCGAGTTGACCTCCATCCTCAACGTCGATCAGTTATTGAGGCGCGTTGCCGACCTCGTCACCCGCATCATCGACTATGAGATGTTCTCCATCTTGCTCGTCGATCCCACAGGAAAGTTTCTACAGCACCGCTTCTCGTTGCGCTTCAAAGAAAGCGTGCACCTCAAGCACGAAGTTCCTATCGGCCAGGGCCTGGTCGGCTACGCGGCCGAGACCGGCCAGCCTGTGCTGGTTCCCGACGTATCCAAAGACCCACGCTACATCATGGCCAACCCCGAGACGCGCTCCGAGCTTTGCGTGCCGCTCATCTACAAGGAGAAGGTCATCGGCGTGCTCGACATCGAGCACACCCGCCGCGGTTATTTCAACGATGACCACGTGCGCATCATGATCACCATGGCCGCACAGGTGGCCATTGCCATCGAGAACGCCACGCTCTACGAGCAGATTGCGCGCCAGGAAAAACGTCTTGAACAGGACCTCGAGCTGGCCCGCGAGCTGCAGTTTCGCCTGCTGCCGCAAAAGCGTCCCGCGCTCAAGCACGCCGAACTCGCCGCCCGATTTTCGCCCGCGCGCCAAATCGGCGGAGACCTCTACGACTTCCTCAAGTACAGCGGACGAGGCGTCGTGGGCATTGCCGTCGGCGACGTCAGCGGCAAAGGCGCCCCTGCCGCTATCTATGCCGGACTGGTCAGCGGCATCACCAGTTCGCATGCCATCGAAGAGCCCTCGGCAGCGAACATGCTCGAAGCCATCAACCTCTCGCTCGCCGAGCGTCCCATCGAAGGCCAGTATGTTTCCATGATCTACGCCATCTGGCATGACAACGATCGCAGCCTGCAAGTGGCGAATTCCGGTCTGCCCCGCCCTCTGCGGCTAAGCGACGGCAAGTTCGAAGAAATTCCAGTCACGGGATTACCTATCGGACTTTTCCCCAGTGCCGAATACGAAGAGCAAAACCTGCGCTGCAAGCCGGGCGACGTCTTCCTCTTCTTCACCGACGGCATCACTGACGCCACCAGTTCCAAGGGCAACATGTTCGGTCGCGGTCGCCTGGAGAAGGCTGTACTCAACCACGCTCACCGCACAGCCGACGAAATCGCGGGTGCAATTTTCACCGCCGTTTCCGAACATGCCAAGGGAGTGGCTGCCTTCGACGATCAAACCATTGTGGTGCTCAAAGTGAAAGGGGCCCCACCCAAAAAGTGAGCGACCCTCGACCGCAGGAACGTCCGCCCGCATTCACCTACAGTCGCAATGCTCGCTCGGCAAAAACGTCCGCTCGCGAGTTGCTTGCCGACTCTGTACCACTTCGCCAGCTTGCTGAGCGCTACGGCACGCCGCTGTACGTTTATTCCGCAACTGCCATCCGCCAGCGCTACCAGCAGTTCGACGCCGCCTTCGCCGCCTGCGAACACACCATTTGCTATTCGGTGAAGGCGAACTCCAACCTTTCGATACTCAAGCTGCTCGCCTCGTTAGGCGCCGGTTTCGACATCGTCTCTGGCGGAGAGCTCCAGCGCGTGCTTCACGCCTATCGCGAATCGGCCGCCCAGGTCGTCTTCTCTGGAGTCGGCAAACTGGCGGACGAAATCGACCTCGCTCTGCGTTCCGGCATTCTGCTCTTCAATGTTGAAAGCCCAAGCGAGTTGCAGCTACTCAGCGCTCGTGCCGCGCATCTTCGTAAAACGGCGCGTTTCGCCATTCGCGTAAATCCCGATGTGGACGCGCGCACCCATCCCTACATTTCTACCGGCCTGCACGATCACAAGTTCGGTGTGCCCATGCGCGATGCGTCCGAGCTCTATCGCCAGGGCTCGGCTTCTCGTTACCTTCGTGCTACTGGCGTGAGTGTTCACATTGGCTCGCAGATTACTGATGTCGATCCCTTTCGCGAGGCCATGCAACGCGTCGCCGCACTCGTCCGCGCCTTGCGAAACGACGGACACGACATCCGCTACGTCGACGCCGGAGGCGGTCTGGGCATCTCCTATGCGAAGAATCCCAAGGGAAATTTCCCTGCTCGCGTGAAAGCATACGCCGCCGCTATCATCCGCCCGCTCAACCGTCTCGGCATTCATGTATTACTTGAACCTGGACGCTCTATCATCGGCCCAGCAGGGGTTTTACTCTCACGCGTAATTTACCGCAAACGCAACGACGACAAGCAGTTTCTCATCCTCGATGCCGCCATGAACGACCTGATGCGGCCGTCGCTTTACGGCGCTCATCATGAGATCGTGCCGGTCGCGCTCGGCCCCGACAGCCATGCTCTCACCAAGTTCGACATCGTCGGACCCATCTGCGAGACCGGAGATTTCTTCGCTCGCAACCGCGAACTTCCCGCCGTGGCAGAAGGTGATCTTCTCGCCATTCTCGATGCCGGGGCCTACGGCATGTCGCTCGCCTCGAACTACAACACTCGCCCTCGCGCCGCCGAAGTGCTGGTCAATGGCAAACTATCCAGGCTCATCCGCAAACGCGAATCCCTTCGCGACCTGATCGCCCTCGAACAACTGTAGTCCCGCCGGTAACCTAGGTATTGGCTCTCCGTATTACCGAGCCATTTCACGATTGCGTTTGCCCGGAACTTGTCCTATCCTCGCTACCCATTGGAGAGAACCCTCATGCAACCTAACCGATACGACGCCGCCACTTCCACGGCTGTCTGTCTCTGGTGTTACTCGCAGTACTTACGCAGCACCAGTCGGGCACGGGAAGGACAGACGTTTTGTTCCCGGAAGTGTGAGATCGAAGCTAGCTTCTGGTTGCACGATATCGTGAAACCCTCAAACGAATAAATAACCGGGCGCGGCTTTCCAGTCGCGCCTATCTCCACAAATCTTTTTAATTCAATGCAGGCGGGCGCACGCTGTTTCGCGCGCGAAGTTTTTTCCGACAACTGACAACTGGCCACCGACAACTGTCTTATCGCTCTCCCCACTTCAACTTGTTGCGCAGGATTTCGAAGAACGTTCGCCGTACGCGCATCAACTTCACCTTGTGAGCCGCCCGATGGCACAGGACGCGGTCGCCTTGCATGACTGGCACACCCACCTGCCCATCGATACTGAGGAATGCCTGCTCGTCGCGGGTCTCTACCCGCAGTTCAATCTGCGACTTCTCCGTCACTACCAGCGGCCGATGCGTCAGCGAATGTGGACACACTGGCGTCACGACGAACGCATCGACCGAAGGCATCAACACTGGACCGCCCGCCGCCAGCGAGTACGCCGTCGAACCCGTGGGCGTCGCAATAATCACTCCATCCGCTTTGTATTGGAAGACGAAGTTGTCATCGATGTAGAGATCGAACTCCACCAGCCGCGAGATGGCGCTCTTGTTCACCACCACGTCGTTGAGTGCGAAATTCTGCGAGATACACTCGCCTTCGCGCACCAGCTTGCAGTGCAGCACCGAGCGCAGTTCAATCGGACACTGCCCCTGGTCCACCGCCTCCAGCGCAACGTACAACTCGTTCAGAGGAATCTCGGTCAGGAACCCAAGCGACCCCAGATTCACCGCCAGTATCGGCACGCCTTCGTGCGCTACCGACCGCGCTGCTGACAACAGCGTGCCATCGCCGCCCAGCACCAGCGCAAAGTCCGGATGCTTCTTGCCAATCTCCTCCCGCGACACCACCTGCTCACCGTTGGTGTACCGCGCTGTTTCCTGGTCGAGGTACAGCGTGTAGCCGCGCTGGCGAAACCAGCTCAGTAGGTCGGGCAGGATGGTTGCCAGTTCCGGCTTCCACGGCTTGGAGATGATCGCAGCTGACTTCATAGAGGTTGAGGAAAGTAACCGCTAGTGTAGCGCAGACGCCTTACAATGCGCGTCTCATCAGGGAAATCGCGCGTGCAACAGAAACTCCCGATTCCCTTCCGTCCCCAAAATCGGCGACTCGATCACCTCGATCTCCGCTCCGCCCAACTCCGAGACCATCATTCGCACTCGTTCCACCGCCATCTGCTGTGCCTCGGCATCGCGTACGATTCCACCTTTGCCAACATTTTCCCGCCCCACTTCAAACTGAGGTTTCACCAGCACGACCAATTCGAAATCGTCACCAACGCACCTCACCACCGCCGGCAGCACCAGTGTTGCCGAAATAAACGACACATCCATCACCACCAGGCTGATCGGAACTCGCGCCATCCCGTCTGGCCAAAGCTGCTCGGCAGTCAGATACCGGGCGTTGGTTTTCTCCAGCAACCGCACCCGTACGTCATTTCGCAGCTTCATATCGATCTGCCCGTATCCGGTATCCACCGCAATCACCTGTGCTGCGCCGTTTTGCAGCAGACAATCGGTGAACCCTCCTGTCGACGCTCCAATGTCCATGCAAACTTTCCCGCGGATATCGATGTTCCAGTGTTCGATCGCTCGCTCCAGCTTCAAACCTCCCCGGCTGACGTATGGCATCTCGTCGCCAAGAATCCGCAACTCAGCGTCTTCGTCCACATTCGCGCCCGACTTCTCGATCTTCTGCTCATTCACCAACACGCGACCCGCCAGCACCAAAGCTTGAGCGCGTTCGCGCGATGGTGCCAGTCCACGTTGCAGCAGCAGTTTGTCGAGTCGCATTCTCATCGCGTCATCCTCATTAGAACCTACTGCACTCAACCGCACTCCCTTCGGTGCAGACTGTTGATCGCATCGCGTTGAAAGCCACTTAGCTTCGCGCCCTCCCCGATTTCCACAGTGTTATTCACATTCGTGTTGAAATCTGTGGCCAAATATTAATCTCGCGTTACGAACAGCACGAAAATTCATCCTCACTACCACCATCGCGTCATGGCTCATCCACCTCTGCGTCATCGCCAAACCCGAACTCACAATTTCGCTACGATACAATGAACCCTTTCGGAGACCCCGCTGCATGACCGCGCCCAAGACGAATCGTTCTGCCCGAGCGAACCAGGCTTCTGTCGAAACTGTTGCGTCAGCGCACCCGCCCTGCACTCTGGCCACCGACGCGTCGCCTTCCAATCCTGAAGTTATCCGCAAACTCTACGCCGCGCTGCTGAAAACTCGTATGCTCGAAGAGCAGGTGCTCGCCTTGCTGCGCGCGGGTAAACTTCCCGGCATCCCGGTTCCCATTCTCGGCGCAGAAGCGACTGAAATCGGCGCCTGCATCGGACTTCGGCCCGACGACAGCTTTTCGTCCTCGCAGCCTACGCTGGCCGCACACGTAATCCAAGGCACATCGCTTGAGCAAGTTTTCGCTCGCTTACTCAACGCGCACAAACACGCCACCAAGAACGACGCCGATTCCCTGCGCCTGATCCCGCATTCGGCCACCGTCGCGGCCCAACTCGACGTCGCCACTGGAGTCGCTCTGGCCTATCGCCAGCTCGACAAGCCCAACGTCGTGGTCGCTCTGGCGGACGACGGTCTCGCCGCTCTCGGATTCTGGCACGAAGCCGCCACCTTGGCCTCGCGTCATCGCCTACCTATTGTCTTCATGGTCGAGAACTGCGCTCAGTCGCATCCCAACGCAGCTACTGCTGTTCATTCCGATGACGACCTGCGCGATCGCGCCGAGGCTTACGGCATTCCCGGCATCACCGTCGACGGCAATGACATTGTCGCCGTGTGGCGTGTCACCCAGGAGTCGATTCATCGCGCCCGCAGCGGAGCCGGTCCCACGCTCATCGAGTGTCGCACTTGGCGCTGGCACGCCGAAGCCGACACCTCGCCTTCGAACGGCCGCTCCCGCTCGAAACTACGCGTGCAGAACGATCCGCTCCATCACATGGAGCACTACATGAAGGGGCGCAAATTGTGGAAGCAGGCGTGGAAAGAAAATCTCGTCGACGAATACCGTGCCGCGCTGATCGACGCCGTCGCGGTCGCCGAAGCCGCAATGCACAAACGCTGAATCGCCGACAGTGCTAGCTCTCTTTCGTCACACGGGCCGCGTAAGGCGATAGCAGGTGCCAAACCGCAACGCTTGGGTCGCGAAACTGTTTGGCACCTGCTACGAAATGGTGGGCGTCTTTAGAAGGGATGGGATGGTGCAGTTCGGCTTAGGGGTATGTCTTTCGACACTGTAGGAGGGCGAATCCACAAATCGATAAATGGATGCGATCATTTTTTACCTTGAGAATTTTGCTACCCTCCAAGTATTGAACCAACAGTCATCGTTGCCAATCAGGTGATTACCTTAGGAAAACCAAGGCCCCGCGCAAGAGTTCTGCCTCAGTTGCGTATCAATTCTGGGACCTTGATAGTATCCCGGTGTCACCCTGAATTGCCGAGGAAGAATTCCGCGTGGCTGGTAGATTCTACTCACCCGCGTGAACACCCACGGAAACAAGCCATTATTTTTAAAGAACATCCCGATATCGCGCTTCTGGCACACTGAATGCCTTTGTTAAGTCGGTGGCAGGAGGTTCTCGGATGCCTTACCTAAGGATTTACGCGAGAGAGTTACCGATCGAGCAAAAGCGTGTCATCGCACAGAAGCTTATTGAAATCACCTTACGAACATTTAATCTTCGTGCCGATCAGAGATACCAGACATCGATCCAGTTCATCACACGGCAGTCATCAGGAGTCGACGGTATGCCGGAAGCGATTTCGCGCGATGCTGATTTCAGCCTGGAAGTGATTGGACATGACCTGACGGAGGAAAAGAAACGGGCATTCGCTGACGAAGCCGCTGCTATGCTGGCCTCGATGGCACCGGCCAGACCAGGGACCCGAATTGCCCGGCTGCTGCGACTCAAGGCGAACTCGTCCCACCACATCGCTCTTCAGTTCAATGAACTAAGCCCTGCAATTAGCGATCCGTTCATCGTGGACCAGTCGGGGTGGGCAGCGTAATTGTCGAGCACTGGCCGCTGCTCGTCCTTTCCGTCTCTTACGAAAGGACGAGAACCAAAGTTCTATCCCTTCGGCAGCAGCACCAATATCAGCGTGGCAATTGGACCGAGAAAAATCGACAGCAGGAACCACAACAGCCCACTCTTCTGCTTCCCCTGCGCCAGCCCGGCATTGATCAGCGCCAAGGTTCCCCATCCCACAACGTAAGGCGGCGCAAAATACTCGTACGTTCCCGCCGGAAACAACGCCAATAATCCAATCACAGTTCCTCCTCAAACAGCACAGGCGCGGATCTCTCCGCGCCCGTGAAAATGCGTTATAACGTATGTTATAACTTCTCGTAAAACTCGCATGCCGAGCATGAAATGTAGATGCCGCCAGGAATGTCGCGCTCGCGATCTTTTACCCGCTTCACAATCCGTGTCGGCTTGCCGCACTTCGGGCAATCCGTGCTCTTGGTAGTGTCCATGACCTTCTTGCGGTCAGCAGTCTTCGCGATCTTCGCCATTGTTCTCTCCTGATAAACCTTCCGGACAGTTTTTACCCGCAGACTGAATCATTTGGCCTGATTGAGGAGCAACTCTTGAAGGCCGGAGCGGAACCGCGCGGCCAGCGGGAGATGCACATGTCTCAAGCTCTCATCCGCCTTGGCGGACGGCTTCGACTGCAGGCGGGCGCATAGCGCGCCACTCTCTTTCGCCGGTACCTCTTGATTCTACACGATTGCGATTTCGCCCAACCACTTAACTTACGGCCAACGCACGGTCAGCGCGTATATCTCCTGTGAACCTGTATCGCGCAACAGCAGCGGAGACCCGTCCGGCGCAAAGCTGATCCATTCATCCGCCCCGGTGAACTGGACGAACATGGCGAACGGAAAGTCCTTCAGGTTCGCTACGGTCTCGGCGCGATTCTCGCCAATTCGTACCCGCATGAGCTGCGGATCGGTCCCGCTGGTTGCGTAATAAAGGTATTGGTGGTCGGGCGACACTCCCCAGCGTGATATCGCATTGGGGCTAGGCTCAATCACCCACTCGGACCAGGTTTGCGTCTTCAGGTCAAGCAGCTTGAATCCCGTCCGCAATGCCCGGGCAGCCACCGGTTTATCGTCTCCGATCCAGCGCGCTCCCCATAAGTTATCCCCCGCCGGGGCGGAAGTTCGCTTTCCACCGGCCAAATCCATGACATTGATCGCGCCGGGTGTGGCAAACACAATCTGGCTGCCGTCGGGCGACCAATCGATGAAGAACGACTCGCGGTCCTTGACAAGGGTCGTGGGCTGCCCACCATCGAGACTTACTGCTGACACATTTGCTTGATCATAATCGTTGAAAACGATGCTCTTCCCATCCGGCGCGAAACCAATTCCTTCAACTCCCATCGTGTGCGTCAGCTGCAGCCTGTCGCTGCCATCAGTGCGGCTGCGCCACAGGGTCAATTCCGGAAACGCGCGGTACGCCACCCATTTGCCGTCACGGGAAAAAACCACCTCCTTCGTCGAAATCCCCCCAAGGAACGGCACGAACTGTTTCGTCTTTGCGTCATACCGAACCAGTTCGCCGCGCTCTTTTGTACCGAGAGCAAAAATAGTTTTCCCGTCGTGGGGATTGGGCGTGGCGTTATGCACGGAAAGGGGCAGAGCCGCGAGTTTTTGGGGTTCAACGCGACGCTGCCACCAACTGCGCCGCATAGGCAGGTACCAGATATTTTGCATGACCGCGGCACGCGTCTCGAACAACAGATAGCGGCTATCGGCGGTCCAGGCCGGGCAACAGAAACCCTCCGTCGGGTTGTTCGCAATTTCATGCAAATCCGAGCCGTCACTGTTGGCCAGATAAATGGACACGCCTCCTTTGTGGCCGTAATAGGAAAATGCGATCTGTTTCCCGTCAGGGGACATCGCCGGATTTCCTACCCAGGCATCGATGCCGCTGATGGGTGTGCGCGGATTCGAGCCGTCGGCATCGACGATGGTTAGATCGCTCTCGTAGCTGACCATGATCCGTCCGTCAGGCGTGACGCTCACATCCTGACCCTTGTAGTTGCTCAGCCGTATTGGGTCTCCCGAAGGCAGAGGAACCTTCCAAAGCGGGTGGCCCGGCGGCGCCGCTCCTCCCTGCAAGACCGCCAGAAAACTTCCATCCGGCGCGACTCCACCCGGCTGGGGATCGATCAGCGGAGTGGGGATGATCGAAACCGGGCCACCTTTCACCGCGACCTGCGCGATCTGCAAGTCGCCTCGCCGTCCCTCATTGAAGTACAACCGCGAGCCGTCCGTTTGCAGACTGTTATATACACCCTTTGGCTTGCCGTCATCGGTAATCTGGGTGATCGCTTCGACCGTGGGAACAGCCTCGGGGCGGGTCATCCAATATGCAATGGATCCGAGCGCAAGAACGAGAATGGCGATTACGGCAATCCAAGTCATTCTCTTCCGGGTAGCGATGCGCGGTTCCTCTACCACGTGCCGAACGGACGTGCTGCCGGAGTCAGAGAGGGCCTCGAGCGCGAATGCCAAATCGGAAGAGTGCTGAAAGCGCTGTTCGGGACTCTTCGACAGGCAGCGGGCGATGATGCGCTGTAATCCAGGTGGCGCACTAGGTGCAATTTGTGAAATGGGCGGAGGATCTTCGTTGAGGACTGCTGCTAAGGTGTCAGCTGAAGTGGCTCGCCGGAAGGCACGCTGGCCGGTCAGCATCTCGTAGAGGATCGCCCCCAACGCGAAAATATCGCTGCGGGCGTCAGCCGGTTCTCCTCGCACTTGCTCGGGCGACATGTAGCCAACCGTACCGAGTACTTGTCCGGGGGTGGTTTCGTCGCGATAAGTGACGGTCGCGCCGTCCACACTAGCAGCCGAAGCGAGCTTCGCTAGCCCGAAGTCCAGGATTTTGACCCGGCCATCTTTCGTAAGAAACAGGTTTTCGGGCTTGAGGTCCCGGTGGACGACCCCGGCAGCGTGGGCAGCCGCAAGGCCGGAAGCAATCTCTGCACCGCTGTGCAGAACCTCATGCAGGCGCATCGGACCGCGACGCAGCCGGTCGCGCAGCGTCTCGCCGTTCAGTAATTCCGTGACGATGTAGGGCGCGCCTTCGTGCTCGCCGACGTGGAAAATCGAAACAATATTAGGATGGCTTAGTGCGGCTGCAGCCTGGGCTTCCTGCTCGAAACGGCGGAGCCGCTCTGGATCGCGCGACCAGTACTCCGGAAGAACCTTGATCGCCACATCGCGTTTCAGCGCGGCATCGCGGGCGCGATAGACTTCGCCCATTCCACCCGCCCCCAGGGGCGCGATGATTTCATAAGAACCAAACCGGGAACCCGCGACAAGTGGCATCTGTGGGCTGGATCATACCCTGAGTCACAAACCCAGCAGCTTGTCGAATTCGCTTCATCCACCGGGATAAGAGAGCCCGCTACTTACCCGGCAGCGGTGCAATCTTCTCAATCACCAATGCGCTCGAGCCGCCCCTTTGAAACACCTTTCCGGAAGCCGTCACTCTCTGCCCTGCGAACGGCAGAAGCCTTTCGTTTTGCCCGCTCGACGGCGTAGTGTCGGCGATGGGCCAGTAGACTGTGCCGTCGTCTGCCAGAATCACCAGTGGTGAACCGGCCTTCGCGCAAGCGATAGCACAGTCTCGGCTGATGGGCTGCTTCAATCCCTTGGTGAAGGCGCACGCCGAATCCAGAACGTAGCCTTTCACCGTGATGGGCTTCGCTGCGTCAAACGCCGCAGCAACTGCGGCCACCACCAACACAAACGTAAGCACGAGCTTCGGAGCAGTACGATAATCCATCTTTTCCATCCTTCCGAGGGTCCTGAGATTTCCCAGAAGCTTACTGCAGCCGCTCTCCAGCACAATAATGCAAACGCACTACAGTCAGATGCTGTTCATTTGCCCTCACGAGCAGCGGCGGGCGAGGACTCTGCTTTTTCTGACAACTGACAACCGACCACTGACAACTAAACCCCGTTTGACCCTCTTCTCCCCACCCTGCTAGCCTCTCGGGTGGCCCATATATGCCTTCCGTTGGCATATGTGGGAACCGAACGACATCATAGGATACGCATTCCCATGGCCATCAAATTCAAAGGCGTCGACTTTCTCGAAATCGACTCCCTCCTCTCCGACGACGAGCGCCTCGTGCGCGACAACACTCGCCTCTTCATCGAAGAGAACCTCATCCCCATCATCGAACAGTGCAACCGCGACGGACGCTTCCCCAAGGAGCTCATCAAGCCTATGGGCGAGCTCGGCTTCTACGGAGCCTCCCTCCACGGCTACGGCTGCGCCGGGATGTCCGCCGTCGAGTACGGGCTCATGACCCAGGAGCTCGAGCGCGGCGACAGCGGCGTGCGTTCCTTCGTCAGCGTGCAGTCCGCCCTGTGCATGTATCCCATCCACGCCTTCGGCAGCGAAGAGCAAAAACAAAAGTACCTGCCCAAGATGGCGCTCGGCGAAACCCTCGGCTGCTTCGGCCTCACCGAGCCCGACGCCGGATCCAACCCCGGAGCCATGCGCACTCGCGCCCGCAAAGACGGCGACCACTACGTCCTTAATGGCGAGAAAATGTGGATCACCTCCGGCTCCATCGCCGACATCGCAATCATCTGGGGCAAGGTCGAGAACGAAGGCGACCGCATCCGCGGCTTCGTCGTTCCCACCGACACCCCTGGCTTCACGGCCGCCGACGTTCATGGCAAGTGGTCGCTGCGCGCCTCCGTCACCTCCAGCCTCTCGCTGCAAGATGTCCGCATCCCCGCCGACTGCCTTCTGCCCGGCTCCAAAGGACTCGGCTCGCCCCTCAGCTGCCTCAACCAGGCGCGCTACGGCATCGCCTGGGGAGCCATTGGCGCCGCCATGGCCTGCTACGACTGCGCTCTGCAATACGCGCAATTCCGCAAGCAGTTCCACGACATGCCTATTGCCGGCCATCAGCTCGTACAAGAGAAACTAGTCTGGATGATTAGTGAAATCAGCAAGGCCCAACTACTCGCACTACAAGTAGGGAGATTGAAAGATGCGGGTAAGGTAAAGCCTTACCATATCTCTATGGCGAAGCGTAACAACGTCTGGATGGCTCTTGAGTGCGCCCGTATGGGACGCGACATCCTCGGCGGCAACGGCATCGCCGACGAGTACCCCATTTTCCGCCACATGGCCAACCTGGAGTCAGTGAAAACCTACGAAGGCACCCACGACATCCATACTCTGATCATCGGCGAGCACATTACGGGGATTGCGGCATTCTAGGACTCGATTCCCTGACGATCGAGCAAGTGTGTTCGGTCAACAGACCGAGCCGCCAGATACTCTGAGGATGAATTAGGTTGGCCGTAGCTGACCGAGCCTGTCGGTGGCAACTGTTAAGTTTCGCGTAAGCAAAATATTGTTGGAAAACGTCTTACGTTACGTATAATGTATGACAGTTTCCAACATGAAACCTCATAAGTCAAGGCACCACAAGATGATGGAGCTCATCAAAGATAGCTCTCTCATCCGTCCCAGCGATCTCCGTCGGCTGCGGATCCCAGACGTTTATCTCACCAGGCTTGTCGAAAAAGGCGCTCTGGTCAGACTGCAGCGCGGCCTTTACGCGCCGACCAGCCGGCGTGAACACTTCGCACACCAGAGCCTAATCGAAGTCGCTGTTAAAGCCCCGAAGGCCATTTTTTGCCTCCTTTCGGCGCTACAGTTTCACGAGATTGGCACTCAGCTTCCCCACGAGGTTTGGATCGCCATAGGCCTGACTGACCGCAAGCCAAACATCAGCAACACTTCAATCCGTGTCGTGAAGCTCTCACAAGGGCCACTTCGGTTTGGCGTCGGCGAACACCTCGTTAACGGCGTAAAGCTCCAGGTCTATTCCCCTGCCAAAACCGTCGCCGACTGCTTCAAGTTCCGCAACAAAATCGGGCTCGACATTGCAATCGAGGCCCTGCGCGACACTCTCCGCCAGAAGAAAGCGACGACGGATGAACTGTGGCAAGCAGCCAAGGTCTGCCGCGTCTCCAAAGTCATGCTGCCCTACATGGAGAGTATTGTATGACCAAGCGTGAGGTCACAAATGTCGCTGCCTCGGTTCACGACAGGCTCCTCAAACTGGCTCGTGAACGAAACGAAGACTTCAATCTCACGCTGACCAAGTACGGGCTGGAACGGTTTCTCTATCGTTTGTCAAAGTCAAAATACAGGGAGCAATTCGTCCTGAAGGGCGCATTGCTGCTCGAACTCTGGACTGAACAACGTTACCGCCCCACTCGGGACGTGGATTTTTTTGCCTACGGTGACAATGACCCTGATCGCCTTGCGTTCATCTTCCGTGAGATCTGCGTGATCGATGTCGGTCATCATGATGATGATGAACATGAAGAAGAAGAAGAAGAAGTTCGTCATAATGACGGCTGTCGGTTTGATCCCGACAGTGTCGTTGCCTCGCAGATTAAGGAATCAGACGATTATCAAGGTGTCCGAGTCACCCTCGACGCATACCTCGGGAAAATTCGTATCCAAATCCAAGCCGATATCGGCTTTGGAGATGCCGTGACACCGGCGCCATACGAAGCAGAGTATCCGTCCATGCTCGGCATGCCTCAGCCAACCCTGCTCGCCTACCCGCTCGTCACCTCGATTGCTGAGAAGTTCGAAGCCATGGTGAAACTCGGCATCGCCAACAGCCGCATGAAGGACATTCATGACATACGAACATTGTTGAAAAACTTCAACTTTAAAGGCAGTGAACTGCAGGAAGCCATTCGCCGAACATTTGAACGTCGCAAAACGCCCTTCCCTTCCGCACCTCCAGTGATCTTCTCCGGCGACTTCATTAAGAACGAACCCAAGCTGAGCCAGTGGAAAGCCTTCGCCACCAGGAACCGAAGCTTTGTCGGTGACGAAAGCCTCGAATCTGCGCTGCTCGCGATTCGAGATTTTCTTATGCCTGTCGTGAACGCGATCATGGCGGGTGAACAATTCGAAAACAACTGGACGCCTGGGGGATCTTGGGACTACGCCGATTAGATAACCGCGTCGCCCCCCCAGGGCGCCGGGCACACTGTGGTGCGCTCAAACGAACCCAAGCTGGGAGGAAAGATTGAGACGAGTGACCCAGTTAACCAGTCGGCTTCAAGAAAATAACCTAGAGGGTGCCCCTTTCAAGGACGCGCAGGGGCCTTGAGTGGGGGTTTCGTCTCGGAGCACGTATCACCACGAAGTCCCCCGATTGCCTGTCATTGATACGCAATCCCGTTCTCTTGCAGCCACTCTCGCGCGACCTGCTCGAAGGCTGCTTCACGGTAACGGTTCCACGAGTCCTCCAGACCTAGGCGTCGAATCGCATCCTTGAACCGGCGAAACGCTCCTGCCCCGTGTACCGCCGAATCCAACTCTGCGCGACACCGGCACTGCTCATCCTCCAAAGCGAACTCCTGCATCATCCGCCACTCGTCGATGTGCACTTGGTCCGGCAGCTCCAGCATCCGGTCGTCTTCCAGCGCGCGCTTGACCTTGGGCAGATGCTCTTGCATCCACTGTGGAGCATTGGTCCATTCGCCTCTCTCGGCAATACCCGCTTCTTCGTCGCTGAAAGTAATAATCTCGCCCGTGTCCGGATCAAGGTAAGACTGCAGCTCGTCGCTTTGCAGGTCGAGCGCTTCGACCACGTCGCGCAGTGACACGACCGCCATTGGTTCCTCCACTTCAGCGAAATTGTACGACCGATGCACAACCACCTCTCAGTTTCCCTTGTCACACCGCTCTGCGTCCCACGTATTTTCACCTTCCTCCCCGCCAGCGGCCGGGTGTCCCATCCCGCCTTCCTTTGGCGGGGGGCCTTCCTGAGAGCCGAAGGCCCGACATATCTAAGCCCAGTGCCTCGGCACTGGGTAGTTTGCACGAGAAACCCATTCCACTCTGCCGAAGGCTTGTGCGTAGGCGAAGCCGAAGCACCCATAACAATCGATGCTGGTGGCCCAGATATTCCAAAGGAATTTCCGGCTGCCCTATATTCGGGCTTCTTTGCCCTAACGTGGGTACATTACTGCTCCCCCTGTTTGCGGCCAGCCTTCCCACTCTTTCCACTTCCAAAAATCCAGGCGAGGCTGAGCGCCCACATATCGCGGGCCCAGCGGTTACGACTCCCAAATTGGCAAGTGAGCTCCCCGAGTTGTTCCTGCTGTATCTTGGTCGCAGAGCCGATTTAGCTGATAGAGGCAGGAACGATGCGTGTATTTGTGGCAGGGGCCAGCGGAGCGATCGGCGAACCACTGACGGCAGAGTTATTGAATCAGGGACACTCTGTGGTGGGGATGACGACCAGCGAGGTGCGGGCCAAGGTACTCCAGGGCCAGGGAGTCGAGGCGGTGATTGTGGATGCATTCGATGCAGCGGCCGCGGAGAGCGCGCTGCGGCGGTCGAAGCCGGAAGTAGTAATTGATGAACTGACTTCCCTGCCGAAAGATCCAAGTGATATGCCGAAGTATGCGGCTGGGGACAGGAAGTTAAGGATTGAAGGCGGCGGCAATCTGTTTCGTGCTGCGATTGCGACCGGTGTGCGGCGATATCTGCAGCAGTCAAGCGGCTTTTTCTTGAAGGCCACGGCAGGGATCCTGGCGGACGAATCTTCTCCCATGGATGTAAACGCGAGTCCTGGTATCGCTGCCAGTGCGCGTACGTACACGGAGCTGGAGGCACGGCTGTTCAGTTCCGATGCAATCGAAGGTGTGGCACTGCGCTATGGGTTCTTTTATGGACCGAAGACGTGGTACTACCCCGGCGAGGCGGCAGCGAATCAGGTCATGCGGCAACAGAATCCGGTGGTCGGCAAGGGTCAGGGTGTGTCGTCGTTTGTGCATATCAACGATGCCGCGATTGCGACGGTGGCGTTGCTGGCAGCCGAGCCGGGTGTCTACAACCTTGTAGATGACGACCCTTCGCCGCAGGCCGTGTGGCTGCCTGCGTTTGCGAAGTTTATCGGTGTGCCCGCGCCCCCTCGCCTGACTGAGGCGGAAGTGGAGGCAATTGCAGGAGAGGATGCCGTTTATTACGGAACGAAGCTCAGTGGGGCGTCGAATGCAAAGGCGAAGCGCCTCCTCGGATGGAAACCGAGAAGGTTGGAGTGGCTACCGAAGTAAATGGTCAAGGTGCGAAATCACTCGAGTCCCGGAGCCGATTTATCGGCGAAGGGACGCTATATCGATAAGCGAGCCCACCCTAAGAATAATAGTTACGAAAGTTCCGCCTCTTTGGGTACTTTCGTAAGTTGACGAACTTCGACTCCCATGCCACCCCTCAACGGGTGGTGGGCGTACCGCGTCCACACAGACACTGTTCGACTTCGCTGTCTGGAATTACCGGACGGCCTGCGAGCTGGTTGCTAATTGCTAGCCGCTAATTGCCGCTTTGGAGGCTCCATGTCCTACCCTGCCGTCGGTTCTGTCTGCAATTCCCCACATTCGCCGCCGCGCCCCCCAAGCAACTCCTTACCGCACACGACTTTACGCATAAGTCCTTTAGAAATATTGATTTGCGTGGAGATCTGCGCATCCCACTGAAAACAAGGATTTTGCGAGGTGGGGGGGCCTATCCCATGATCACGCGCGTGATCGACTGCCACCAGGAAGGATTGACCCGCCACATATATACCGAGAGGCTCTGGCCGACGATCAACATCGGCAGGGCATAGAGATAAATCTTGTTGACGCGCCGATCCACGACCAGGTCGCGCATCACGCCGAGAACGATCAGAAGATCGAGGCACGGATAGAAGAGGCTATGGTTGAACAGATAATCAAACCGACCAAGAGCCGCGTCCATCAGCCCGCAAGTTGCGATGAACACCAGCCGCCGATGGAGGTCCGGCTTTCTTCGCCAATAGATCGCAAGGGCAATGCACGTGCCAAAGGCAATCATGTCGTAAAACGGAACGGACAGAAATGCATAAGCGTCGGCCTGATGATGTACTACCGTGTCAAAGCGCGCCATGATGACCGCGATGGTAAAGCCCAGCGGAACCATCAACACTGCGAGCCCCGCTCCAAACCAGCCAAGGGATCGATGCACACTCACTTTGTGGACACGCACCAACGCAGACTGGGCGATGAAGAAGACCACCCACAGCGAGAACGCGGCGCCGTGGATCCACAGAAGGAACGGTCTTGGCGGCGCGGCATGGAAGAGATTGTCGTCAACCGTGCGGCTGAAGCCCCACACCACCAACCCGGCCATCGCCAGCGACATACAAAAGTAGAAATATTTTTTTAGAAACGTCTTGATTGGAAATGTTGTGCTCGTTCCTTTTTTTGAGGCGAGAACTACCTGTCCGGCGGCAGTTGACACGTATGCTCCTTCAAGTTTTCCGAATGTCGGGGAGGTCAGTTGCAATACCTTAGCTGGTCTCGCTCCAGCTAAGCAATCGAAAAGTTCTATTCGGTTGTACGAGGCTACGGATGTGGTAACTCGGCACGATTACCGTCCTCGAGAGCGGTGAGTCGCGTCTTCAACTCGGCCACCTCTTGCCGAAGCAGTGTTGTAATGACGCGCTCGTAACCAGCGGCAGCCCGCGCAGCAAGCCGATCCAGCACCTCGCGCTCGTCTTCGTCGATATCGTTTCCCGTCTCGTGCGGCCCGAAAAGCGCCACAGCTGTTGCTTCCGGAATTTCGCTCCGCACGGGCACGGAAAGGCAAGGCGCCTCCAGCCCGGACGGAAGGTCATCGGCTTCCCATCCATGATCGAGCCGTACCGGCGCGCCGATCTCAAGACTGCGTAGTGCGACCGCGTCCGACTCCGGGCGCAGCTGTTTCTTCAGTGACGGGTTCCATCCTTTGGTGTCGAGCAAGCGGCGCAGACCGTCACCTTCCATGCGGAAAACTGCGCCCGACGACAGGCACAATGTAGTCACCGCGCTCTCCACCAACATGCGGTCGATTTCGGCAAGGCTCTTCGCGTGCACGATCGCTTCACTCGCCTCTTCCAGTCGTCGTTGCACCGCATGGAATTTGCGATTGAACACGCGGTCTACGATCTCCACCGTGATCTCGTGCAAGCGGTTCAGCAAGAGCAAGACGACAGGCGCGACCACCAGTGGCCAAACCCAACCCGGCAACTCCAGGCTCTCGGGAACTTCGGCCAACTTCTCGTGGAGTTGGATAATCGGCACTCCCACAGCCAGACTGAGTGCAGTAATGATTGTCCCGTGCTGGAGCGGGACCGACACACTCACCACGCGATGCTGCCACACGGCCTCCGACGACAGATAGGCGAGCACGCCATTGGGCAAATACAGCAGACCGATCAACGCCGGCGAAGGCGCGGCGCCCCATAAATGGCGGATCAGGTTCGACGACTGGCACAGTTCGGCGAGGATGAACGTCGGCAGCCCGATCGCACAGCCCCAGATCACCCAGCGCATGCGCTGCTCTTCATGCGGCGGGAGAGTGCGACGGCGCATGAACAGGATCAGCAACACTGCCGCGTCCACCACCAGTCCGGCCGCGAAACTGATCTCGGTGATCTTCTCCGTCGGATACCCGAACATGTTGGCGAAGCCAGCCAGGGTCAATCCCGCCATGATGACGCCAATCGCCAGCGCTGCCCATTGCACGCTTTGCCAGCGGGGCTCGGTCTGGTCTTTGGGGAAGCGCAGAGCAAAGATCATCAGGCCGGCGTAAGCGGCGCCACTCGCCAGCGCTTCCGCCAGTTCCTGCACGAACACTGCAATCGGCCAGCGTTGGAGCACCGCGTAATACGTATACGATTGCCCCGGATTGAGCCACATCACGTAGAGGAACAAGCCCCAGGTCATCCAACCCGGTCGCGTCCAAACCAGCCAGAACGCGATGATGATAACGACGACTCCAACCACTGTGTCGGCCAGCAGCACAACTCGTTCTGCAAACGTCAGCGGCGCCGGGGCGGATTCGAGCGTCACCGTTTTTGCAGGCCCGCCGTCTTTCGGCTGAATGGTCAGGGTGATTTCGCGCTCCAGCAAAGCAGCCTGCATTCCGCCTAGACCGCCGAGCACCGCGACCAGGCTCGCGCACTGAGGAGTTCCCGGCGGGACACAGCGCATGGCCTTCAGCTCAATCCGGTCGCCCGCAGACCAGGCCGGCCTCAGCAGCCGGGGAGTTCGCCACCGACGCAAACGGAGCGACAACATCGGTAACAACCCCATCATTGTCGACCGAGAGTCCAAACGAGCCGAGCGTGTCGATTACGCGGTGCAATCCGGGGACAATCATCGCCAGCGCCCAGACCGTCAACGCGAGCAGAAGAATCCTGCCGGCGACGTTCAGCGCGCCCCCACCAGCCTCTGTTGGAATGTTCCGCGAGCCCACGGAGTACCTCGGCTTTCTGCTCACTTCAGATTTTCAATTTCTCCTGCCAGGTCCGCCCTCCGCTGGTTAGAAGATGAACAATTCTACAAGGCGGGGTCGAGCAACCTATCGTCGAGTTGGCAGTAATGAATTGACAAGAATTGTGGTGCGAATTTGTCCCGCTCCGACTCGCATTTGTTCCTGCTTCCCCGCCAGCCTTCGTGCAAAATCCTCACGTTCGTTCGCGATATGGGAGGGCAGAAACGCGGTCAGGCACCGGCTTGTAGGCCGGTTTTCCGAGACGCGTATACGGCACTCCGAAAGCGGCAGTGCTGCAGTGCACAGGAGGAGTTCGCATGAGTAAGGGCGCTCGCAATGGTTGGATGTCGAACCCGATGACGCTAGCCGCCGAGGACAACAAACACAAGGGAAACATTCGGGTGGTGATCGAAACGCCCAAAGGCAGCCGGAATAAGTATGCCTTCAATCAGGACGACAAAGTATTCGAGCTGAAGAAGGTCCTTCCCGCTGGGATGACCTTTCCCTACGATTTTGGTTTCGTCCCTTCGACCCTGGCGGACGATGGAGACGCGGTCGACGTACTCGTGCTTATGGACGAACCAGCATTTGCCGGTTGTGTTCTGCAAGCACGGGTGGTCGGAGTCATTGAAGGCGAAGAGATCGGTAAGAAGGGCAAGGAACGCAATGATCGCGTGGTTGCCATAGAGCAGGACAATCACAGTTTTGCCGACATCAAGGAAATCGCCGACCTAGACAGGCAGTTCGTTCAAGAACTCGTAGACTTCTTTGTGAATTATCACGAATTGTCGGGCAAGAAATACCGAATTCTCAGCGTCAAAGGAATAGCACGGGCAATGAAACTCATTGACTGCAAGCAAGCCTTGCGCAACAAATCGTCATAGCGTGACACGACTAGCGCAAGGCTAGACACCTCTACGGTCAGGGAAATGACGCTAAGAATTAAGGTATTCACCGTCTGCACACGAACCGTATAAGAGGCTACTTTTCCTGCTGGAGCCCATCTTCCTGAAGGCGAGGGCGAAATAGACCTTACCTTCACTCGCAGCGTTCACGTCGTCTGCTGTTGAATCTCCAGCCGGTTACGGCTGTTACAGGAGGCTAAAGTGATCAAGCACATTTCGGAGGCCCCGCGGGCCTGGGTGGCGACCTTGGCTGTTTCGTTCGTGTTGATTTTCACGCTCGCGGCGTGCAACCGTGCGACCCAACATCCTGATGACAAGGACGCAGTTAACACCGCCATGACCCGCAACAATCTCGGCGTGGTCACCGTGTCACAAGACCGCGAAAAGGGAGTGATTACACTGACTGGCGACGTGGAGTCGGCGGACCAGAAGGCGCAGGCGGAAACCGTGGCCGCGCAAGCAGCTCCCGGTTATACCATTTCCAACGAAATAGGTGTACGGCCAGTCGGAGCGGAAGGCCAGGCGAAGTCTGTCGATTCGAACCTGGACAGCGCCATCGAAGACAACTTCAAAGCGCAGTTGAAGGCGCACAAGAACCTTGACGATCAAAGCATTAACTATGACGCCAAGAATGGGACACTGGTGCTAAAGGGCAGCGTAAAGACCATGGCCCAGAAGAACGAAGCGCAGAAGCTTGCCAAAGCTGTGCCGAACGTCAAAGAAGTTGTGAATGAGATTGAAGTGAAGCCCGACAAGGATTCAACTGCGGGACAATAATGAGTTATTTAAGCGGTGACCTCCGCTCTGTCGCGAAATACCAGTGACGGAGCGGGGCGGCTTCACCAAAACCTCTCTACCGGCATTTCACCACGCGCCCGGGCTTTCCGCGCGTCAGAACGTATTCGCCGTAAGGCTCCGGGCCTCCCGCGGAGACGACTAGGTGCATCGTGTCTCCCTGGATGGCGCCAGTGTATGTAGCTTGGGCAGCTCCGGGACTGTCACGCGTGACCGGCCCTGGCCGCTCGCGAGTGAAGGTTCCCTTGGCACGAAATTTCCCTTGGGCATCGACCGCCAATGAGTGTGTAATCGTCCCCGAGGCGCAATCGAAATTGAGGTTCGCGCCGTCCGCAGTCACTTCCAATTCGAGGTGATCGCCGCCCCACGTGGTTCCCGCAGGTCCCAGCGCCGAGGTCTGCGCACTAGAGGCGTTCTGTGAGTACAACTGCGTCGCCAATGCCACGGTCGCGAAAAATGCGATAACTGACACCCGGATCGTCATCTGTAGTCCCTCAGGAGCGACCGACCCAACCGCGCGCGGTTCAACGCCGCTTGCGCCGAGACGCGCGTTTCTTCACGCCAGCCGCTTCGAGATATACCTGCAAGGGCTCCCAATAATAATGATGCCAGCCGTCCGTGACGCCCTGGTGGTCGTACGCTGGAACGTTGACATGCACCAAGTCGACGCGCGTGCCGGTGTTCGTTTTGCTAAATTGAATCATCAGAATCGAGTCGGGGTCGCTCTTCTTCCATTGTGTCGCGCGCCAGGTCTGGACGATCATTTGGCTTTGCACAAGCAGCAGGTTCTTGCCAATTAGCATCCCACCAAAAGCGCTGAACGCGGCACCACTCTACGACTGAGCTTGGCCGGAGCGCCTGTCGCCTGCGAGTGCTGCTTCGAATCCATGTACCGCTCATAGAGCGTTTCGGGCGGGGCGTCGAATTCGATCGACTGCTGAATAGCTGGGGTCAATCGTCCTCCGGTTCATGCCTCGTGGCGCGACGGTTGCGAGCAGCACTATATCCCAAACGGTGGATTCAGCGTGAGCGCGCCACGCTGTCGAATGCGTTGCTGTACATCTGAAGATGTGATTCGTCTCACATTCCCGGTTGACTCTTGCGTGTATCCTTAATTGGTCTGAAGGGCGCCGGAACGTTGGGCGATCCTCCAGCATTCTCATTGCATTGGCGTGACCGCATTTCCGTCGCCGGTCACCGTCCGCCAGGGAGACCGCATGGCTACCAAGGTCGAGAGCGAACTCAAACCTGCACCTGACGCGTCACAATATGCGCCCCGGAACAACTTTGAAGCTGACCTAGCGCTGGAGTTCCTGCGTGTCGTCGAAGAGGCGGCTGTCGCCTCGGCGAAAACCATGGGCCAGGGCGATCGCAAACGCGCCGACCAGATGGCGACCGAGGCCATGCGTTCGGTGATGGACTCTGTCCCAATGGACGGCACCATTGTCATTGGTGAAGGGGAACGCGACGAAGCGCCCATGCTCTATATCGGAGAGAAAGTCGGCAAGCACGATGGCGAAGAATATCCACAGGTCGATATCGCCGTCGATCCGTTGGAAGGCACGAACCTGTGCGCCAACGGACTGCCCGGCGCGATCACCGTTTTGGCAGCGTCGGAGCGCGGGGGATTGCTGCACGCTCCTGACTGCTACATGGAAAAGATGGTGGTCGGCCCGTCGTGCAAGGGTATGGTCGATCTGGAAGCGCCAGTGGGCCATAACCTCGCGGTAATTGCCAAGGTGCTGGGCCGCAAAGTCGAAGACCTGGTCATCGTAATTCTCGATCGCCCGCGTCACGAGAGGCTGATCGCCGACGTGCGCAAGGCCGGGGCGCGCATCCTGCTGATCTCCGACGGCGATTTATCACCGGGCGTTGCGGCGGCCATGCTGGGCTCGGGCGTGCACGCAGTGATGGGGGCCGGCGGCGCACCGGAAGGCGTCATTACCGCTGCGGCTATCCGCTGCCTCAACGGCTACATGGTTGGTCGCTTGACTGGCTACACTCCAGAGCAGGCGGAGCGGATGCAAGACATGGGCATCAAAGACCCCAAGCGAATCTACACTGCGGAAGAACTGGCTCCTGGGAAAAACATCGTATTTGCCGCAACCGGCGTGACCGATGGACCGCTGCTCAAAGGTGTGCGCTTCTTTGGCGACGGTGTCCGCACTTCGTCCCTGGTAATGAAGATGCAGAACCGCAAGGTCCGGTTTATCGAGAGCATCCACGTCAGCAAGAGTCCGGACGCAAAGGTCCGTATTCCGTAGTCACCTCGAAGATTGCTTAGAATGACACGCTCTCCCCGAAAGGGAGGGCCTGTTTTGCGTGAGAGGACTTCACTTTTTGGACGCTGCGGTTGTTGGTGTAGGTGCTTGCGCGACGCGCGATCTCCCCCAATTCGGATTCATCCCTACCCGGTCAGAAGTAGCAGCCTGACCATCATTTTTCGCTTGACCATTTGCCAAGAGGAGTAAACTGGGCCTAGAACAACGTGGCTTCAGCTGGAACCGTTCCCTGCGAAGAGGTATTCATGAACGTCCATTTCAGCTACAGGATTTCCAAAACCGCCGACCTCGAAAAGCAAGTCAAACATCAACTGGAAAAAGTGAATAAGTACCTGCAAGTTTTCCGTCCTGAACTGATACATATCAAAGGCATTGTGGAGGAAAGCTCGGCACGGGAGGGCTTTGTGGTGTCGCTGAACCTGCGCTTGCCCTCAGGGCAGATGGCAGCCCAGGAGAAAAGTCCAGTGGCTGCGACCGCAATAAAAGCCGCCTTCGACAGCCTGACCGAACAGCTCAAGCGGCACAAGCAGGTGCTGCGCAGCAAACACAAGTGGATGCGCAGTCGCACCACTGATGGGCGTGCAGCAGAGATTGCTTCGTTCGAGAACACGGTCGCGGTAGTCAGGCCCGCTGCGGTGTCATCCCTGGACATCGCAAGCTATATCGACGTCAGCCTGCCGCGGCTGGAGGGATTCGTAGAGCGTCAGATTGCCTATCGCGAAAGCCTGGGCGAATTCGCGCCCGACCAGGTCGCGCCGGAAGATGTGGTGGCGGAAGCCATTGCCACTGCGCTGGGCGATGAGTTGGAAAAGCCGGAACGCATAAAGATAGAACCTTGGCTGTACCGACTCGCTAGTGAGGCCATCGACCGCATCGCCGCCACAGACCACGAAGCCGGCGATGTGCCACTCGAACGCCGGCACAGTACACCCAACGTTCAGGCCAGCGACGAGGCCCGACTGCAGTTTCATCAGCCTGACGACCGGCTGATGGAAGAAGATACGATTCCCGACGGGCATGCCGACAATCCGGAACAGATGGCTTCGCGACAGGAACTCATCACGCTGGTGCAACTGGCGCTGCGCGATGCCGGCCGCACCGACCGCGAGGTATTCATTCTGCACGCGGTCGAGGGCTTCAGCCAGGAAGAAATTGCCGTCATCACCGACCGTCCGTTGGAGGAGGTGCGCGTGTCCGTCCGCAAAGCCCGCCTGCACCTGCAACGCGCCTTGCCTATCAAATTCCTTTTCAAACAGCAAACGGCGGAGTATATCCGTAACACCTGAGACCTCCGCCCTGAATCGGGGGCCTCCCCTCTTTCCCATCATCACCTATGCAGGAGACGCGGAATGATCACAAGAGATGACATCCGAGAGTTAGCCAATTTCCATTCGCCGGAGGGCTGTGCAGTCACGTTTTATTATCAGCCCACGACGCCATCCAACCGTTCGCATCGTGACGAAGCAATCCTGGTCAAAGACCTGGTGAACAGCGCGCTGCGCGACGCGGAAAAAAATAAAACCGAACATAAGCTTGCTCGCCCAGACCTGCAGCGCATCCTCGAGATGACTGACGCGCTGCGCAACAACGGCCGCAAAGGCAAGGCGGTTTTCGCTTGCTCTGCCCAGGGATACTGGCGCGAATTCGATGTGCCCGCGAAATTGTCGAAGAGCACAATCAACCTCAACCAGCGATTTCACCTGAAACCGCTGGCCGCAGTTTTCGATTCAATACAGCATGCCTGCGTGGCGCTGGTGGATCGCACCAAGGCCCGCGTCTTTGAGATCTCGGACGGCGTGATCGTCGAGAAGCTGGACTTCATCAACGAACTGACCCGCCGTGGACGCAGCGATGGCTGGAGTGGTTACGACGCTGGCCATGTTGAGCGCCATGTCATGAATGAGGCGATGCAACATTTCAAGTTCGTGTCGGACGCCATCGCCGGACACTTCGAGAGCGGCGGCTGCGAGAAATTGCTCATTGGCTGCCATGACGACATCTGGTCTGAGTTCGAACCGCAGCTTCGCACCTACGTGCGGCAGCGTTTGGTGGGACGCTTCCGCATTGACGCCAAGACCGCGACACCCGACCAGGTGAAGCAGATTGCAACGGAACAGCTGCAAAAGCACGACGATGAGCGCAAGCAGGCGCTGATCACCGAAGTTATTGGCGAAGCCCATCGCAATGGGCGCGGCGCGATCGGCCTGCGGCGAGTGTTACGTTCGTTGGAAGCGGGCGAGGTCCAGACGCTAATGATCGCCGCTAACTTCAGCGCGCCGGGCGTGAAGTGCTATCACTGTGGACACATGGACTACCACATTGCCTCGGACTGCGTGATATGCGGCAAGCCCAATACCGAACTCGCTGACCTGGGAGATGCCATCGTCGGTCACGCGGTACGGCAAGGGCTGGAACTGGTGTACATCGGCGATGACGAGCAGTTTGACAAGGTGGGCCGGATCGCCGCGCAACTGCGCTACCGCGCCGATCAGAGCACGCCCGCAAAAGTCGCGGTGTGAAACGAGCAAATGCAAATGGGTACCCCACGCGAGCCGACTTTGCTCGTGTGGGGGTTTTTGCTGCTAACTGCCAAACTAGCGTGCCGTCCAACTTCGCAATGCGTTCCCTATTCGTCGCCTTCCTGCTTTCGACGACGTTGTTGGCCCAGGCACTGAAGCCTCTTCCTGTGGAGGACGCGGCGCGGGTTGCCGAATTCTATCGCCTCGCCGAGCAGACTCAGGACAAGGTCTGGATGGGTTGGAGCAAGACGCCGGCACCCCTTCTGCTGGTCACGGCTGACACCGAATATCTAACCCACTTCCCCACTCCTCCCAAAGATTTCCAGAAGGTCGGCGATAATGTTTACGCGCGACCGCGCCAGTTTCCTACCAACTTGCAAGCGACCTTTCCGGCGTTTGGTTTTCCCCCGACGATCGTGATCGGCGAGCCCGCTAGCACTTCGAGCAAAACCAGCACGCCCTGGCTCATCGTGGTCATGCATGAGCACTTTCACCAATTGCAGTGGGCCCAGCCGGAATATCTGAAAGCCGTCAACGATCTAGGATTAAGCAAGGGCGATGCCACCGGAATGTGGATGCTGAACTATCCGTTTCCCTACGAGGTGCCCGAAATCGCGCAGGGATTCGATTATCTCCGCAACTCAGTCTTGAAGGCGTTGAACGAGGTCGACCAGCAGAAGTTTGCGCAGCTGAGTAAACAGTACCTGAAGGACCGCAAGCAGTTCCTTGCGCAACTCATGCCTGACGATCACAAGTACTTCAGTTTCCAACTGTGGCAAGAGGGTGTCGCGCGCTACGTGCAGATCAAATCTGCAGAAGCGGCGGGAGACTACCAGCCGTCGGCAGCATTCGCCGCATTGCCGGACTACACGCCGTTCAGCACCTATGCGTTAACTGTCCGGTCGCGCACGCTCGATGAACTGAAGCACGTTGATATGGCGCAGTCGAAGCGCGACGTGTTTTACTCGTTCGGAGCCGCCGAAGCGCTGCTCCTCGACCGCATCAATCCCGCCTGGAAAGACGCATATTTCCAGCATCTGCTGACGACGGATCCGCTGTTTCCGAGTGTGCGTTAGCGGTCGCGGGCACGAATTGGCTTAAAGGGGGTAGCTGCCTGAGTACAGTACACTACTACAGGTAGTGGCAACTGATCCTCCGTCTACGCCGGTCTATCCGCCCTATCCGGGGACGTGGCCGGAGTTTCGCGTTTGGTTTGCCGACGAGGCGGCTTGCGTCGCGTATCTGGAACGGTTGCGGTGGGCCACGGGCTTCCGCTGTCCGAAATGCGCACACGCAAAGGGATGGCGCACGGCCGACGGGCGTTGGTCCTGCTCGGGATGTGCTCGGAAAGTATCGGTGACCGCGGGCACCGTCTTTGATCGCAGCCGCATTCCTCTCACGGAATGGTTTGCCGCAGCGTGGCACATGACCAATCAGAAGCATGGGGTAAGCGCGCTGGGGTTGCAGCGGCTGCTGGGACTGGGAAGCTATCAGACCGCATGGACCATGTTGCAGAAGTTGCGCACCGCCATGGTGCGGCCGGGGCGGGATCGTCTTCATGGCCCGGTCGAAGTCGATGAGGCCTATGTGGGCGGCATCGAACAGGGCGTGCGTGGACGCGGCACAAAGGACAAGTTCATCGTCGCTATTGCCGTCGAGGTATTGTCGCCCAAGGGCTTCGGCCGTATACGCATGGGGCGGGTCGACGATGTCTCCGGCGCCAGCTTGGTTCCCTTTGTCTCGGCCGCAGTCGAACCCGGCACGGAGGTGCGCACGGACGGCTGGAAGGGCTACAACGGTCTGTCCGGACAAGGGTACAGGCACCACGCCATCAACGTCTCTGCCAGCGGGGATCCGGCCCACGTTTCCATGCCTGCGGTACATCGCGTGGCCTCCCTGCTCAAACGCTGGCTGCTCGGCACCCATCAGGGCTCGGTCACCGCAGAGTATCTGGATGCCTATCTCAACGAATTCGCCTTCCGCTTCAATCGCCGCCACTCCCGACGCCGCGGTCTGCTCTTTTTGCGGCTCATGGAAAATGCCGTGGTCACCGCGCCGACCCGGTACAGACCTTCGCGCTCCAATTGCCAGGCACGAAACCACAACATCTAGCGGTCACTGTACTCAGGCAGCTACCCCCTTTTGGCTTATTTGTCCGGCTGACGTTCCATTGACAGTTCCTTCACCAGATCATGCTGGTCGCCGACAATGTTGAACAACTCGCTTGTGGTCCACGCAAATGCGAATAAACCCGAGATGGCAATCATGGGGCTCATTTCATGCCAGGTGTGCGGCAGCACCATGTTGCCCATGCCCAGCGTCGTGTACGTGTTGGCGCTGAAATATATTGCGACGTGGAGGCCTTGAACCAGCCCTCCGCTCCACAGCAGCAGGCCCCACAGCCAAATCTCTGTCATGTGTAGAAAGAGCATCTGGAGAATCGTCAGGGCAAATGCAAAGACCGCGAATCGCGGCGTCCGCTTCCTTTTCCTCATTCGCTCGGCAGCCCGCTTGTAGCGGGCCACGATACGATCCAGGCCGTATCCGTGCAGGACCATGATTACCACCAGCATGGTTCCGCCGATGGCGATGATTGCCAAAGGAACCAGTCCCTCATGAATTCGCAATAATCCGTACGTCTCGTCCATGGATCGAGCCCTCGCCGTTGAACAGGGTAAGTCAACTGTGTTGTGTTGCTGCTACCCAATACTAAACAGTCTGAGCCAACCGGCGTGCTATGCTGCTTTGTTTCCGGAGACGCCATGAAATTCTCTCGTCGCGATTTTCTCGCCACTACTGCCGTCGCATCCGCTTCTCTCGCGCTCGACCTACAGGCGCAACAGGCTTCGGGCTACAAGCCACCGGTGCCCGGGCCGAAGCCGAAATCTCCGGTGCTCATCTGCGCCGCCAATGGCTACAACTATCTCGACCGCGGCTATGCGGTGCTGAGCAGCGGAGGCGACACGCTCGACGCGGTGATGCAGGTCATCACCGGGCCGGAAGACGATCCTAACGACGACAGCGTGGGACTCGGCGGCCTGCCCAACGAAGATTGCGTGGTCGAACTCGATGCCTGCTGCATGCACGGGCCAACCCGCATGGCGGGATCGGTCGCCGGCGTGCATGACATCAAGAACGTCTCGCTGCTGTCGAAGACCGTGATGGAGCACACCGGACACGTCATGCTGGTAGGGGAAGGAGCCTCGAAGTTCGGCCTGCTGATGGGCTTTCCCAAAGAGAACCTCCTTACCGAACGCTCGCGCAAGACGTGGCAGTTGTGGCGCGAGACCATGTCGAACGACGACTGGTGGGGACCGGGGATCGCCAGCCCGAACTTTAAGTTTCCCGACACTGCCGGCGACAACAGCGAAGTCCAGCCGCTCATTGAGAAGATGGAGAAGCTGGCGGCGAAGATCGGCATCGATCCGGAATTCCGCATGGCCGCCATCGAGCGAGTGTTGAAGCCGCCGACGGGAACGATCAATTGTTCCGCGCTGAACACCAAGGGCGAGATGTCAGGGGCTACCACGACCAGCGGTCTGGCGTGGAAGATTGCCGGACGCGCGGGAGACTCGCCCATCATCGGCGCGGGCTGTTATTGCGACCAGGACGTGGGCTCAGTGGGCGCAACCGGCAACGGTGAGGAGAACATAAAGATCTGCGGCGCACACACTATCGTGGAAAACATGCGGCACGGGATGTCGCCGGAAGAAGCGGGCATGGATGCGCTGAAGCGTATCGTGCGCAACTACAACGGCGACATGCGCAAGCTAGCCTACATGGACATGACGTACTACATCCTGCGCAACGATGGCGTGTTTGCGGGCGTGTCACTCTGGGCAGGTCCGGCCGATCATCCGCGGCGGTATGCAGTGCATGACGATAAGGGCAAGCGCTATGAGAAGGCGACGCCGATGTTCCAGGGAGCATCGCTCGGCTGGCCCCCGATGCCGGGCGGGAAACGGCTGAAGCCGGAGCAGAAATAGTTTGCTTAGACTGCCACCGTCACTGTGGTCTCGGTCCGCGTAACCGGGCGATAGAGCGTGTCGCGCTCAAACGGAACTCGTCCGGCTTCGGTGATCAGGCGGATCAAATCCTGTCGGCTCAGTCCTTGCGGCGTGGTCGCGCCTGCGTCGTGATAAATCTTTTCCTCTACCACGGTACCGTCGATGTCATCAGCCCCGAAGCGCAACGTAATCTGCGCCATCTTCGGTGTCACCATCTGCCAGTACGACTTGATGTGCGGGAAATTATCGAGCACCAGCCGCGACACCGCGATCTGCCTCAGATCGAGCATGCCGGTGGTCTTCGGCAAGTGCTGCAGGGGCGTGTTGTCAGGATGGAACGCCAGCGGAATAAAAGTCTGAAAGCCGTGAGTGTCGTCCTGTAGCGCCCGCAGTTTGAGCAGGTGATCGACGCGGTCTTCGTCGTGCTCAATGTGGCCATAGAGCATAGTGGCATTCGACTTTAGCCCAACGTCGTGCGCGGTGCGTGCGATGGCGAGCCAGTCGTCACCGTCAATCTTGTGATCGCAGATGATATGCCGCACGCGGTCGGAGAATATCTCCGCCCCGCCTCCGGGCATTGAGTCCAGCCCCGCTTCTTTCAGCTTCACGAGCACTTCGCGCGGCGTCATCTTACCGATCTTGGCGAAGAACGAAATCTCCACCATGGTGAAGCCCTTCAAGTGAACCTGCGGAAAGCGCTGCTTCAACCCGGCGATCATGTCGGGGTAATACTGGAACGGCAAGTCGGCATGCAGTCCACCGACGATGTGGAACTCGGTCACCGCCTCGGTGTAACCGGAGGCTGCGGTGTTCCACACTTCCTCCAGCGCCATGGTATAAGCGCCAGGCGTATCTTTCTTGCGGCCAAACGCGCACAAGCGGCAGGCCGCTACGCAAACATTCGTGTAGTTGATGTGCCGGTTGACGTTGAAGTAGGCGATATCACCGTGCATGCGCTCGCGCACGTGGTTAGCCAGCCATCCAATGGCGAGAATGTCGCCCGACCGATAGAGCGCCAGCGCGTCGTCTTCCGATAACCGCTCCAGCGCCATCACTTTGTCGGCGATGGGCTTCAGGCGTGCGTCATCGGTCTGAAAAGGATGCTGCTTCCGGGCTTGGCTGGTCTGCTGCGCTACTGTTGCCATCCGTTCAATGATAACGCACCCCGGCGACGAAATCACTGACTGATGTGACGTAGGAATCAGCGCCCCAACATTACGTCCGCGGCGATGAAGAACAGAAAACCCATCGAGATGAATCCGTTCATGGTGAAGAACGCGGCATTTACCCGGCTGAGGTCGTCATGTTTGACCAGCGAGTGCTCATAAATCAGCAAAAGGGCGACGATACTCACGCCCACCATTGCGATTTTGCCCAGCCCGAAGACCGCGACCATCCACGCCAGCAACAGCACCGTGATGATGTGGAACGCTCGCGCGATGAGCAGCGAGTTCCGAATCCCGAACGCCTTGGGGACGGAATAGATATTAGCGTCGCGATCAAACTCGTAGTCCTGGCAGCTATAAAGAATGTCGAAGCCAGCCCCCCAGAAAACCACCGCGCCGGTCAGCAGCAGAATGCGAGGGTCGAATGAGCCGCGCACCGCGATCCACGCGGCCGCGGGAGCAATGCCCATCGCCACGCCGAGTACAACGTGCGCCCAGCGCGTGAATCGCTTGGTAAACGAATAGAAGAAGACGATCGCCAGCGCCGCCGGCGAGAGATAAAGCGACAGCGGATTCAGTTGCCACGCCGCAAACATCAGGATCAGCGATGTAACGATCACAAATCCCAGCACGAACTGCTTCGATAACTTCCCTGCAGGAAGCGCGCGAATCTTGGTGCGCGGGTTCTCCGCATCAATGTCGGCATCCACCAACCGGTTGAAGGCCATCGCTGCCGAGCGTGCCGACACGAGCGCGACGATGATCCAGATGGAGGTGTGCAGGTTGGGAATGCCGCGCGCCGCCAGCACCGCGCCGGTCAATCCAAACGGCAGCGTGAGCACCGAGTGCTCCCACTTGATCATCTCCAGGGTCGTGCCGGTGTTGTGGAAAATATTGCGAAGAACGGCCACGTTTTGATTCTAGCGTGTTACCCGCTGCCCTGTGCCAGCGGATTGCGCGACCATTGCCGCTCCCACGCTGGTACGGTCACGGTTTCGGTAACTAGAGCGGGCTTCAGCGCCCAGCACACCACCCGCGTCCCAAACGGCAGGTTGATGTAGTGCATGACGTGGCGCTCGCAGTTGAGCAGCGTCGTCATGGCCGCATTTGCCACCCTTGACGACTGCGGGTAATGCTGATGCCGCGTGACCGATTTGCGAAAGATGTCTTTCGCCATGCGACCCGCAACCAGCGGCGGAAACGCGCTGGCGACAAAATAAGACGCACGATGAATGTGGAAGCCGCAGGTGTTCAGTTTGCGGCGCAGTTCGCTGATGGTGTAGCGACGTTGATGTCCGCGCCGTTCGTCGTCCTCGCCCCATAAGAACGGATAAGCAGGGACAGTCAGGCACAGTAGGCCGCCATCTTTCAGCACGCGGCGCATCTCGCGCAGCGCGGCTACATCGTCAGGCACCGACTGCAACACATCACCGGCAACCACTGCGTCGAACGAGTTGGACGCAAGCGAGAGTTCCTCCATGCGCGAGCAAACCAGGTTGGTGTCGCCCTCAATTTGCCGAAAGGCCAGCGCCTTCAGGGAGGCCTCGACGTTGCATACGCGGAACAGCGATGGGTCGTCGAACTGTAATTGCGCCGTGGAGCCGAGGTCAAGCACGCGCGCTTCAGGCCGGCCGTGAATCGCCTGCGTCGCAGCCTCGCGCAAGATCTTGCGCCGCGTGGTATACCACCACGACTCGCGTTCGCGCCGCAATTCTTCGAACTCTGCACGAGGATCCATGGAGAGACCGTTCGCCTTTGACACTCGAATTGTACGAGGCAGCCGGTGGCTCAGCGTCGTTTATTTAGGGACCGGATCCAGCTGGGCATGCACCGCTGTCTTGAAATAGTCGAGCGACAATCGCAGTCCGCTCAGCAGGTCGATTTTGGGCTCCCAGCCCAGCAAAGTTCGCGCCTTCGTGATGTCTGGGCGGCGCTGCTTTGGATCGTCTTGCGGCAACGGTTCAAAACGAATCTGGCTTTCCGAGCCGGTAACTTTCAGCACCGCCTTGGCGCACTCGAGGATGGTGAACTCGTGCGGGTTGCCGATGTTGGTGGGCAGCGATTCGTGCGCCCGCGACAACGCAATGATGCCCGCGATCTCGTCGCTAACGTAACAAAAACTGCGGGTCTGCAGCCCGTCGCCGTACACCGTAAGCGTCTCCCCTCGCAATGCCTGCTTCGTGAAATTCGAAATCACGCGTCCGTCGTTGATTTGCAGCCGCGGCCCGTAGGCATTGAAGATGCGCACGATGCGCGTGTCCAGGTGATGATAACGGTGGTAAGCCATAGTCGCGGCCTCGGCAAAACGCTTGGCCTCGTCATATACCGAGCGCGGCCCCACCGGGTTCACATGCCCCCAGTAGCTTTCCTTTTGCGGATGCTCCAGCGGATCGCCGTAACACTCCGAAGTCGACGCCAGTAGGAACTTCGCGTTGAACTTCCTCGCGATTTCCAGGCAGTTCATCGTTCCCGCCGAACCGACTTGCAGCGTTTCGATACCGTGCTTCAGATAGTCCACCAGACTGGCGGGCGAAGCGAAGTGAAAAACATAGTCGATCGTGCCCGGATCGAAGACGTGGCAGACATCCTGCTGGAGAAACTCGAAGCGCGGCTCATTCCCTAGGTGCACGAGGTTTAACATGCGCCCGGTCAGCAGATTGTCGGCACACACCACCGAGTGCCCTTCCGCCAACAAAGCATCGCACAAATGGGAACCGAGAAACCCCGCTCCGCCCGTCACCGGCACCCGCATGCTTTGCCCCTATCGACCGCGCCTGCGAGGAAAGCTTACTATCTCGCCAAGGTTCGTGATGTGTCGGTTATCACAGTGCCCTGTCCTATGCCGTCCGTATAATCAAGCGTTCCACCAGGCAGGCATTCATGGCGGACAGCCACGCAGATTTACTCATCATCGGAGCCGGCATTGTCGGGCTCGCAACCGCGCTCGAATACACGCGCCGCTTTCCCGGCAAACGCTTGCTCGTCGTCGAGAAAGAAGCCCACGTCGCCGCTCACCAGACCGGACACAACAGTGGCGTCATCCACTCCGGCCTGTACTACCGCACGGGCTCGCTGAAAGCGCGCAACTGCGTCGCCGGATGCGCCTCGATGAAGCGCTTCTGCGAAGACCACAGCATCGCCTACGAAGAATGCGGCAAGCTGGTGGTGGCCACCACGCCCGACGAAGTCCCTCGCCTGAAGCAGTTGCACGAACGTGGCATTGCCAATGGCGTCGAGCGGTTGCGCATGCTCGATCGCGACGAATTCCGCAAGATTGAGCCATATTGCGAAGGAATCTGCGCGCTACACGTACCCTCGACCGGCATCGTGGATTACAAAGAGGTCGCCAGGAAGTACGCCGAAATCATTGACCGCGCAGGCGGCCAGATTCGGCTCAGCGCCAAAGTCACAGGCTTGCGTGACGACGGTGACGCCAACATCGTCGAGACCACCGCGGGTGCGTTTCGCGCGAGCCACGCCATTAACTGCGCTGGCCTCTACAGTGACACCATCACCCGCATGGCCGGATGCAAGACCAACTTCGAAATCATTCCTTTTCGCGGCGAGTATTACGAGATCAAGCCCGAGCGCCGCTTCCTGGTGAGGAATCCGATCTACCCTGTGCCTGATCCGCGCTTTCCTTTCCTCGGCGTCCACTTCACCCGACATGTGGACGGCAGCGTCGAAGCCGGACCGAACGCGCTGCTGGCGTTCCGCCGCGAAGGCTACTCCGGCAGTTCACCCGACATGAGCGAGGCGGTCGAGATGCTGCGCTATCGTGGCTTTTGGCGAATGGCGCGCAAGTACTGGAAGATGGGGATGGCCGAGCAGTACCGCGCATGGATCAAGCCGGCCTTCACTCGCGCGCTGCAACAGATGGTTCCCGAACTGAAGGAAGATGACCTCGCACCCGGTGGCTCCGGCGTGCGCGCACAGGCGGTCGACCGCAATGGCAACCTGCTCGATGACTTCCACTTCGTGCACAGCCGCCGGATGATCCACGTGTGCAACGTTCCCTCGCCTGCGGCGACAGCCTCTCTGGAAATCGGCCGCGAGGTGGTGGACATGGCAGCGAATTGCTTTGAACTGGCGGGTGCGCAGGTGTCGATTACTGAGCATTAACCACGGCGTGGTCGCGCGCTGCGCTCTTGTACACCACTCCGCCTTTCATCACAAATACCACGCGCCGCACTGCGGTGATGTCCTTCAGAGGATCGCCGGCGAGCGCAATGATGTCAGCTTGCAAACCAGGTGCAATCGAACCAATCTGATCGTCCATTCCCATTGCCTCGGCTGCGAGCGAGTTCGCCGACACGATTGCCGTCATCGGGTCGACTCCCACCTCGCGCACACGATCGACGAATTCCTCGGCGTTGCGTCCATGGGCGCCCGCGACGGCGTCGGAGCCGAAGACGATCTTCAATCCTGGAATCTTGTACGCGCGCTTCATGAAGTCGTGGTCCATCGGGATTAGCGTCTCCATCGACGCGAACCCGTCCAAAGTTGCGGGATAGCCTGGCGTGCCGACAAATTTCTCTTTGTTCAGCAGATAGTTCTCCCACACCAGTCCAGCCTGCGGATCGAGATATGTTCCCTTCTCCGACATCAGCTTAAGATCGTTGTCGGTCGCCAGAACACCGTGCTCGATCTCCGTGCAGCCGGCGACAGTCGCCGCGCGCACGGCCTCCCCGTAGGCATGCACGAGCGTGCGAAGCCCCTGCTTCTTCGCTTCATCGCATGCAGCGTGTAATTGCTCGGGCGAAAGCATCATGTCTGGTTTGCGGATACTGTAGTTGGCGAAAATTTTGATCAGGTCCGCGCCCGCAGCCTTTTGCTTTCCGACGAATGCGCGGATCTGGTCGGGTGTACCAGACTTTTCCCCTTGCCCCATGAGTGGCTCAGCGGAGGTCAGGATGCGCGGCCCGGGAATCTCGCCCTTGTTAATGGCATCGCGCAACGGGATATCGGCCGGCGAGCCGACGCTTTGCACCGTGGTGAAGCCCGCCATCAGCGTCACCCAGGCGTTTGAGGCTACCTGATACGCAACCTCTTCCGGCGTTCCGCCTGGACTGCCGCTCTTGCCGTCCTTGCCGAAGCTCCACGCGATGTGCACGTGCGAGTCGATCCAGCCCGGCATTACGGTCAGGCCGCGCAGGTCGTAGTCAACCGGTTCAGCTTTGGGATCGATGGCGATAATTTTCGAGTTTTCGATGACAATGCGCGTGTCGTGCAGCACATGCGCCCTTGCCATCGAACAGGTTGCTGGCGGCGATTACGATACGTTGTTTCGGAACTGGACCGGGTTGTCCCATAACAGTGGTGATCAAAATACTAAGGCCGCACAGCGCGACTATGACGCATCGCATGCTTGGGAGGATAAACCTTCGTCGGATGCCCTACCCACCCTCATCGCCTTCCGTTGGCGATAGAGTGGACCAGGAAACTACCGCACCACGCCTTCCAGCGGAGAGCTCGCCGCGGCATAGAGCTTCTTCGGCATGCGGCCCGACAGAAACGCCTGACGTCCCGCGATGACCGCGCCTTTCATAGCTTCGGCCATCAGCACCGGGTCTTGCGCTCCGGCGATGCCGGTGTTCATCAGCACGCCGTCCATGCCTAGTTCCATCGCGATGGTCGCGTCCGACGCCGTACCGACGCCCGCATCAACGATGAGCGGCACATCGGTAATGATCTCGCGCAAAATACGCATGCTGGGCAGGTTCTGGATGCCCAGTCCGCTGCCGATCGGCGCACCTAAAGGCATCACGGCGCTTGCACCGGCGTCAATAAGTCGCTTGGCAACCACAATGTCGTCAGAAGTATACGGCAGAACAGTAAAGCCTTCCTTCACCAGTACACGGGTAGCCTCTATGGTCGCCTGCACGTCGGGAAAGAGCGTCTGCTGGTCCCCAATGACCTCGATCTTCACCCAGTCTGAAAGTCCCACTTCGCGCCCCAGACGGGCGGTGCGGATGGCTTCATCGGCCGTGTAGCAACCGGCAGTGTTCGGCAAAAGAAAATACTTCTGCGGATCGATAAAGTCGAGCAGCGACTCTTTACTGCGGTCGAGGTTGACGCGACGCACTGCGACCGTGACCATTTCCGCCCCCGAGGCTTCAATGGCGCGCGCCGTCTCTTGCCCCGACTTGTACTTGCCCGTGCCCACGATAAGGCGCGAGCGAAACTGTTTGCCTGCGATGATGAATGAGTCCATGCGGATATTGTAATGAATGGCGCGCGTCCGGACGGTGATTTCTCGCACTTCGTCCCGCCTCGCTTGGCATTGGTTGCCGCTGTACCTTATGCTCAGTGGACTTCGACGCGGCCGTCGGGCCGCAGATGATTCTCGGAGATACCATGAAACCTCTGATTGCCGCGCTGATTCTCTGCGCTTCCCTGCCGGTCTTCGCCGTCGACAAGCTCGCCGCAGACGTTCTTGGCCGCTGGGTTGGCGGCACGTGGCCTCTTGAAGGCAAGATGCTCGATACCGACTACAGCAAAGCGAGCACAGTCACCGGTGTCAGCAACTGTGGATGGTCGCCAGACCACGTTTTCTTGATTTGCGACCAGTCGCTGATGGTTGATGGCAAGCCTGACCGCGATCTTTCGGCTTACGTATTTGATGCGGAGAATTCCACCTTCCACTTCTACGGACTGTCACCCAAAGGCGAGCGTCCCCGCAGCACCGACCTCGTCATCTCCGCCGACGGCAATCATTGGGAGTATCAGAGCAAGAATGAGATCAAAGGCAAGACGGTGCAGTTCCGCACCATCAACGAGTTTCGTGGTCCGGACCACATCGACTGGTGGTCCGAATATTCCACCGATGGCGGAGCGCATTGGGTCAAGATGGGCGAGGGTTCGGAGAAACGAAAAAAATGAGAACGCACCGAGGCAGGAAATCTCGACTCATTCTCTGGACGACTTGCATACTCGCGCTCATGGCGTTCTCGGTGGCACAAGCCCCTCAGGCCAGCCATACGCGAAGTGCCGACGTCCCGGCATTCACGGCAGACGGCAAGCTGGAGTTCCCGTCAAATTATCGGGAGTGGATTTATCTGACCAGCGGACTCAACATGAGCTACGCACCGCGCATGGCGAGCATGGCGGGACACGACATGTTCGATAACGTGTTCGTCAATCCGTCAGCGTACAAGGCATTTCTCGAGACCGGTACCTGGCCCGATCAAACCATGCTGGTGCTGGAAATACGCGGCGCGGGAAGCAATGCGTCGATCAATAAATCCGGACACTTTCAGACTACCGATGACATGGGACACGAGGTGCATCTCAAAGACAAGCGCGTGCCTGGCGGCTGGGCGTTCTATGAGTTCGATGACACGAAGCCCACCACTCCGTTCCCGCACGCGATGGACTGCTACAGTTGCCACGAGCAACACGGCGCCGTGGACACGACATTTGTGCAGTTCTATCCCACGCTGATTACAGTCGCGACGCAAAAGGGCACGCTGAGCGCGGCGTACAAGAAGGACGAAGGAAAGAAGTAAGGTGTCCGGTTAACTGGTTCGCAGCGCGTCCAGCGTCGACCGCGCTGAGCTCGCCATGTGCATGATGTCGGTGCCCACCGCCACCATTCTTGCGCCAGCCTTGATCTCGTTGCTGGCCAGCTCAGCATTACTGCAATAGATTCCCATGGCTAGACTTGCTCTGCCGCATGCCACGCGAACCTTTCCGATGGCCGCCACCACATCCGGGTGACTGACCTGACCTACAAGGCCCATGCTATTGGAAAGGTCATACGGCCCAACGAAAAGGGCATCGATGCCCGGCACCGCCGCAATCTGGTCGACACTGGAAATAGCATCGCGATGTTCGATTTGAACGACCACCGCTGTCTGCGCGTTGGCCGACGCGAGATACTCGCCGAACCGCAGGCCATACCCCTGCGCCCTGCCGAGTCCGACGCTCCGCTCGCCCAGCGGCGGATACTTCGCCAGGGCAACAATCTTCCGCGCGTAGGACTCCGAACTCACCATCGGCACAATGATGCCGCTGCACCCCGTATCCATGACTCGCTTGATGTTTTCTGGCGTGCCGTCCGGCACTCGCACCAGAGTAAAGCTTCGATCTGCAACGGCCTGTATCGCTACCTGGGCGTCCTTGATCGACAAGCTCCCATGCTCCAGGTCGATGAAGATCCAGTCGAACCCCTGCAACGCAAGCGCCTCGGCAATTTCAGGCGACGCGACCGTTAACAGCGTCCCGATCAACGGCGTAGCGCTTTGCAGTGAATCGCGAAACGTTGTGGTCATTGGGAAGATCCCTCTGCGCGACTCTTCACCCCGCGAAAGAACCGCTGTGCCATTGCCACGTCACGGCCAATCTGCTCTTTGAGCGCATCGACCGACTCGAACTTGATCTCATCGCGCAGACGTTTCAAGAAAATCAATTCCACTTCCGTCTGCGCCAGCAATTCAATCTCGTGGAAGTTCAACAGGTGGCTCTCGATGGCGAACGAGTCCGGTCCAAACGTCGGACGCACGCCCACGTTGGTCACCGCGTCGAAGCACTCGCCGTTAATCCGCACCCACGTGATGTATACGCCGTTTGCGGGAACCAGTTCGTCGTAGCGCGCGAGATTTACGGTCGGCACGGTGTAGCGTGTGCCGTAACCTCGCCCCCGTCCAGGATTCGACAGAATGCTGAACGGTCGACCCAGCAGAGCGCGCGCCCGGTCCACTCTCCCGGCGGCGACCAGCTTGCGGATCTCGCTGCTCGACACGTGGTGTCCGCGCAGTGTCTGTTCGGAGTAGGTGTGTACATCGAATCCCATTTCGCGTCCGAACGCTGCGAGCGTCTCAACATTGCCTTGCGCCTTGTGACCGAAATGAAAGTTGTAGCCCTCGTGCACCTCGCGCGCATGCAGCGCTTCCACGAGCACGTGGCGCGCAAAGTCGTGCGCCGACATCAGCGACAGGTCACGCGTGAATGGCAGCACCAACACCGCATCCACGCCCGTCTGCGACAGCAGTTGCAGTTTGACTTCGAGCGGCGAGAGCAGCTTCGGCGCGCTGTCGGGCCGCAAAATACGCAGCGGGTGCGGATCGAACGTTACCGCCACGGCTTTTCCGCCAATGGCGTGCGCTCGCTCGGCCATGTGCCGCACCACCGCCTGGTGCGCCACGTGTACGCCATCGAAGTTGCCCACGCTCACCACGGTCGGGCCCAGTTGCGCCGGCACTTCTTCAAGCTTGCGGAATACTTGCATCGTCGGTCGGTACCCTAGAGTTCGAATTCGAGCTTGAGCCCGTCATAGGAGAGGCGCACGTTCTCCGGCAGCGTAGCGTTAGTCGCCTCGTGCGGCAGGTCGTGCGACATGTGTGTGAAAAATGCGCGCTTCGGCTTCAGTTGCTCGACAATCTTCAGCGAATTCTCCAGCGTCGAGTGCGTCGGATGCGGATGGTGCCGCAGGGCGTCCAGGATGAGGATGTCGAGGCCTTCCAATTGCGCCATCGTTTCGTCGGGAATTGAGCTGAAGTCCGTCAGGTACGCCACCGGGCCGAAACGATACGCCTCGATGGGATAGTCGCCATGATTCACCACCAGCGGAACAAACTTCGCCTCGAACAGCTCGATGGGCCCATCGATATTGAAAATTTCCACCTGCGCCAATCCGCCGTACTTATAGTCGCCATCGAAAATGTAGCGAAACACACTCCGCAGCACGTTCGCCGTCTTCTCCGTCGCGTACAGCGGAATCTTCCCTCCCCCGGTAACTCGCGGAAAGCTCAGCGGCCGCACATCGTCGAGCCCAAGAATGTGGTCCGCATGTCCATGCGTGTACAACACTGCATCGATGCGGCGAATTTGTTCGCGAATCGCCTGCTCGCGGAAATCAGGCGACGTGTCGATCAGCACCGTGTGCCCGTCCCACTGCACCATAATCGAGGGCCGCAGCCGCCGGTCATGCGGGTCCGTCGAGGTACACACCGCACAGGTGCAGCCGACCGTGGGCACCCCCATCGAGGTCCCGCTGCCCAGCACCGTGAGAGTAGCGTTCATCACTTCGCGGGTGGCACGCCGTCCTTGGGCGGGTTGGCGATGAGGTTAGTCACTTCCAGATATGCCATGCGCAATTCATACAGCACGTTGCGCAGCGTGCTCTCCTCCGCCGACGTGAGGTTGCCCTTCGTCTTGTCGTTCAATATGCCCAGAATGTCGATGGTCTGCCGCGCACCCATCAGATCGAGCATCGGCTTCTCACCTTGCGGCGCCGCCAGCCCCAGTTGCATCAGCGTAGTCATGTAGAGCGAAGCCACGAACTTCTCGAAGCTCATCTCCAGATCGCGAGCCTGCTCGGTTCGTCCCTGCTTGTTCAGCTCCTTGCGGATGCGATAGTCCATCTTCTTTGTGGTCTCGGCATACGCATCGGCACTGGCCTTGTGCTCTTCGGTGGTCGGACCCTCGCCCTCCGGCAGCGTCTCGGTCGGAGGCTCTTCGGGTTGCGCTGCCTTCTGCTGCGCCTCGCGTTCTTCATTGGCCCGCTGTTGTGCTTCGTTTGCCGCGCGTTCGCGCTCAGCAGCGCGCTCTTCGGCCTCGACCACATCCTGGCGCAATTCACCATCGTCGCCAAACAACCGGCGATCATTCACTACAAACCCGGACTGCTTTTCTTCTTTGTCTTTCGTTGCCATAGCTCCCCTGACTTAGAACTGGAACGGAATGGATTGCACTGTGGCCTTCTGCTCGCCGATTTGTACCGCCGTGCCTGGCGCTGCAAACTCGCGGCGCAAATATCCCAGCGCTATCGCACGCTCGCCATTCGGAAACGGCACCCGCGCTGCGCTGGTAATCTCGCCAATGTTCTTGCCTTCGGACTGAATCTTGGTTTCTGACTGCGGCGGCTCGCCTTCTACTTGAAATCCGATAAACGTGCGGTGCAGAATGGCGCGCGCGCGAATGCGCTCCACAATCTCCTGCCCGATGTAGCAACCTTTGACGAAGCTCAGCGCGTGCTTCTGTTCAGTCTCTTGCGGCAGGTCGCGTTGGCTTAAGTCGAGGCCGTAGCGCGGAACGCCGCGTGCGATACGGTACCACTCCAGCGCCTCGCTGCCCACTGGCGTCGCACCCGAACTCGAAAGGGCATCCCATACTGTGTCAGCCTGCTCGGCCGCGAACCAGATTTCGTAAGCGTCCCAGTTCGGATGCGTATTGCGTGCGACCGAAATTCCGATGCCCCGCCACGTCACATCGACCACTTGGCCCCGATCGAGTTGCGACGCTTCGATAGCAGCCTTTTGCAAAATCTCTGCCGCACGCGGCCCCGCGATACCAACCGCCGACAGTTTGTCGCTGATATCAGCCACCTCGACGTCATCCATGATGATGTAACGATCGAACATCTCTGTGATGGCCTGCGTTTGCGACCGATCGCTCGTCACCAGCAGAAAATCGCCGCGATTGTAGACGGCCATGTCGGCAACGATGCGTCCTTGCGCGGTCAGCATGAAGCAGTAGACGCCATGTCCCACCGCCAGGTCGCGCACGTTGTTCGTCACCATGCCGTTCAGCCAGCGGACGCGGTCTTCGCCCGTCAGCACGAGCTTGGCCTGCCAGCTCATGTCGTACAGGCCGCAGCCTTCCAGCAGCGCCCGAAACTCGGCCGCCGGATTACCAAAAGACGCGGGCGTCTCGGCTCCCCGGTATTGTCCCGGGGCCGCACCACTCGCCACCAACTTGTCTTGCAGCGTTGTCACATTCATACAGAACCTTTGATTATAGCGGAGGAAAAAGGGCGCAAACCCACAAGCCATGTTGTACGTTAGCTGCATGAGTTGGTGGTCTCGTGCCGCGCTTTGCGTCGTCCTGTTGCCTCCTTTCGCCTTTGGATTGGGACAACAGAAATACATAGGGACCACAGTGCAGCCCGGCAGCTTCGCCATTGTCGCCAGGGGAGCTGCCTCGCCTATTTACGTCGATTCCGCCGACTACCCCGGTGTAATTCGCGCCGCCAGCGACCTGCAAACCGACATCGCACGCGTGACCGGCGTGACTCCCGCGATCAACAACAGCAAGTCGAGCCTGCCGACCTATGCGGTCATCATCGGCGCCATCGGAAAGAGTCCCGTCATCGACGCTCTCGTCACCGCCGGTAAGATCAGCGTCGCCGCCATCGCCGGAAAGTGGGAATCATTCCTGATTCAAGTCGTGCCCAATCCCTTGCCCGGCGTTGCGAGTGCGCTAGTCATCGCCGGCAGCGACAAACGCGGCACAATCTACGGCATCTATGACGTGTCGGAGCAGATCGGCGTCTCGCCCTGGTACTGGTGGGCCGACGTTCCGGTGCAGCACAAAGACGCGCTATATGTGAAGCCCGGCGTATACGTGCAGGGTCCACCGGCGGTGAAATATCGCGGCATTTTTCTCAATGACGAGGCCCCTTCGCTCTCCGGCTGGGTGCATGAGAAGTACGGCAATTACAACCACGAGTTCTACATAAAAATATTTGAACTGCTGCTACGGCTGAAGGCCAACTACCTCTGGCCCGCGATGTGGAACAACGCCTTCAACGAAGATGACCCGCTGAATCCCAAGCTCGCCGACGAATACGGGATCGTCATGGGCACCTCTCATCATGAACCCATGCTGCGTGCGCAACAGGAATGGAAGCGCCACGGAACCGGCCCATGGGACTACTCCACCAACTCCGCGGAGCTCGACAAATTCTGGGAACAAGGCATCGAGCGCAACAAGAACTACGAGAGCGTCATCACGCTCGGCATGCGCGGCGATGGAGACAAACCCATGTCCGACAGCGCCAACGTCGCGCTGCTGAAAAAGATTGTCGCCGACCAGCGCGCGATTCTCGCCGCTCACATGAACAAGGACCTCAGCGAAGTGCCGCAAGATTGGGCGCTCTACAAAGAGGTACAGGAATATTACGAAAAGGGCATGCGCGTTCCCGACGACGTGACCTTGCTGTGGTGCGACGACAATTGGGGAAACATACGCCGCCTGCCGACGCCCGAAGAACGCAAGCGCTCGGGCGGCGTAGGCATTTACTACCACTTCGACTACGTCGGCGATCCGCGCTCCTACAAGTGGCTCAACACCGTTCCCATCACCAAAGTCTGGGAGCAGATGAACCTCGCCTACGAATACGGAGCCGATCGCATCTGGATCGTGAACGTCGGCGACCTTAAGCCGATGGAATTCCCTATCGAGTTCTTTCTCACCTTCGCCTGGGATCCGCACCGTTGGCCGAAAGAATCGATCGCGGACTATTCACGGATGTGGGCCGAACGCGAATTCGGCACCGAGCACGCAACCGAAATCGCACACATCGTTTCGCAATACACCAAACTCAATGGCCGGAGAAAGCCCGAGCTGATCGACCCCGACACGTTCAGCCAGACCAATTATCAGGAGGCCGACCGCGTGCTGGCGGATTGGCGGTCGTTAGTAGACGAGGCGGAGAAAATCTACGCCAGCCTTCCCCAGAACCAGCGTGATGCGTTCTACGAACTCGTTCTCTATCCCGCCAAGGCATCGGCGCAGGTGACCGAAATCTACATCACCGCGGGAAAGAATCATCTCTACGCAATGCAGGGACGCGGCAGCGCCAACGATCTCGCGAGTCAAGTTCGCGCGCTCTTTCAGGCTGACGCCGATTTGTCTGCCGAATACAACCACAAGCTGGCCGGCGGCAAATGGAACCACATGATGGACCAGACACATCTTGGTTACACGTCATGGCAGGAGCCGCCGAAAAACGTGATGCCCGAAGTTCGAACCATCAGCCTTCCTGATGCTGCGAGCATGGGCGTCGCCGTCGAAGGCTCTGTCCTGCCCTGGCAGAACGGTCTTCACGACGAATCAAATCTCGCGTTCGATAATTTCAATCGCCAACCGCAGTACATCGATGTGTTCAATCGCGGGAAAGCGCCCTTCGACTTCTCCGCAACTACGAGCGCGCCCTGGATTATGGTCTCGCCCGAGCATGGCCCGGTCGCTAAAGATCAGCGCCTGTGGGTGACTATCGACTGGGACAAAGCCCCATCAGGAACATCTGAAGGAACGGTCATTATCGAGGGGTCCGATGGCCAGACAGCGAAGGTCCCAATAACCCTATTCAGCCCGCAGCAGCCATCAAGATCTTCGCTACACGGCTTCGTCGAGGCCGACGGCTACGTCTCCATCGAGGCCGAGCACTACACCAGGAAGACCGATACCGCGCAAGCCAGTTGGCAGAAGATCGATGACTACGGACGCACGCTCTCGTCGATGACTATCTTTCCCGTCACCGCGAAAAGCGTCACGCCGCCGACAGATTCGCCCTGTCTCGAATACCAGATGTATCTGTTTCATCCCGGAAAGCTCGAAGTCGAAGCCATCCTCGCGCCGACGCTGAACTTCGTTCCCGGACGCGGCCTGCGCTACGCGATCTCATTCGACGACCAGCCGCCGCAGATCATCGATGCACTCTCACACAACACACAGCGCGACTGGGCGCAATCGGTCGAAGACAGTGTGCGCAAAGTGAAATCAACCCATACCGTCGAGGGCGTCGGCTATCACACCTTGAAAGTGTGGATGGTCGATCCTGGTGTCGTCTTGCAGAAACTGGTCGTCAATCTCGGCGACGTCAAGCCCAGCTATCTCGGCCCACCGGAAAGCTTTCACAACCCGTAAGCCTGATTGCTCAGCGGTAGTTGCTAGTTGCTGGTCCCTTTCGTTATCGTTCCAACTCGTGACCAATCACAAACGCATCGCAGTCGTCTCCGGAGACGGTATCGGCAAAGAAGTCATTCCCCTCGCTTTGGATGTATTGCGCGCTTCGGGCGCACCACTCGAGTTCACCACCTTCGACTGGGGCGCGGATCGCTACCTCGTCGACGGCACCACCATTCCGTCCGACGGCTTCGAGATGCTGGCACGCGACTTCGATGCCATCTTCGTCGGAGCCTTGGGCGATCCGCGCGTGCCCTCCAACATTCATGCCAAGGAAATCCTGCTCGGGATGCGCTTCCAGATGGACCTGTACGCCAATGTTCGTCCGGTGAAATTGCTCGACGCCTCGCTCTGTCCGCTGAAGAACTCCACGCCCGACGACGTCAACTTCACCGTGATTCGCGAGAACACCGAGGGCGTCTATGCGGGAATGGGCGGCAACTTCAAGTTCGGTACGCCTGATGAGGTCGCCACGCAGGAAGACATCAACACCCGCAAAGGAGTCGAGCGCATCATCCGCTACGCTTTCGAATACGCTCGCGCGAACGGCCGCAAGAAAGTTTTAATGGCCGACAAGTCGAACGTCATGACCTATGCCGGCGGCTTGTGGCAACGCGTCTTCAAGCAAGTTGCGACAGAGTTTCACGATATCGCAACTCAGCATATGTACGTGGACGCGCTCTGCCTGCAAATGGTGCGCGAGCCGCAGTCGCTCGACGTCATCGTCACTAACAACATGTTCGGCGACATCATCACCGACCTCGCCGCCGCATTGCAGGGCGGACTCGGCATGGCGGCCAGCGGAAACATCCGTCCCGGCCACACCTCGATGTTCGAGCCGGTACACGGCTCCGCGCCTCCCATCGCCGGCAAGAACATGGCTAACCCGATGGGCGCAATTCTCACAGGCGCGATGATGCTGGCCCATCTCGGCCTCACCACCGAATCCCCGAAGATCGAAGCCGCAGTACTCGATGCCGTCCGCGAAAAGAAGACCACCTCCGACGTTGGGGGCGCGCTCGGCACCCGCGAGTGTGCGCGCTGGATTGCGACCCGCATCGCGCGGTAAGGCGGTGCCGAAATGGGACTTGTGGGGGCTGAGGTATCCCCCGAGGTATCCCCCTCCCCCTCCCCCCACGAATCCTTATTTTCATGGAGATAGCAGCTATTTTGTGCGCAAGCGATTGAGCCCGTTAGAGTTATCGGTAAAATATTCTTAACAAAGGACTTAGGTCGGGTTTTTTCGAGGACGGACTGAGGGCGTGGTGGGTGGACAGACAAAAAGCGAGAGCGAACAGGACCCTTCACAGGTTGAATCACCTTAGCTTCGACGAGGAGGCAAAGATCCGGCTGCGCCTCTCTGGGACACAGCTCTCCCTCATCGTTCGGTAGGAGAGTGTAGGTTGGGAAGTGGGGATTCGCTAGGACCCAGATCACGTTCGAGTGTGATAAGCGGTTGTCAGTGGGCGGTTGTCAGTTGTCGCTGGAAGTTAAGAGACCCACCCCGTCAAAAAGAAGGCGAGAGGGAGCTCATATCCCACATTTCCCAAAACCAGGGAAATGTGGGCCACGTGCCAAGAGCGGGCGATCACGGTGAGGGCTGGAGCGAATGGTATTCTTGCCACGAGTCTTTCTGCCGCCTCGCTGCTCGACCATCCGAAGCTATGGAAACCGTCGACTTCATCAAAACCCTATCCGTGGTGTTTGTGACCCTTTTCCCAGTGGTCAACCCGGTCGGAGATGCGCCGATCTTTCTGGCGCTTACACAGCAATATCCGCCTGCGGCACAGCGTATTCTGGCGCGCAAGATCGCGGCCTACGGCTTCGCGCTGCTGGCAGTTTCGTTCCTTTTCGGCAGTATTATCCTCGATTTTTTCGGTATCAGCATCGTGGTAATTCAGATCGCAGGCGGCCTGGTGGTGGCGGCAACTGGTTGGAGCTTACTCAACCAGAAGGACTCAAGCCCTACCGAGCAGGAGGCCACCGAATCCCTCGAAGATGCCCTGGAACACGCCTTCTATCCGCTCACGTTGCCCATCACTGTGGGTCCGGGATGCATTTCCATCGCAATCACCCTCGGCGCTCACCTACGCCATCAGGCAGGACCGGGCTTTGAGCACGGCTATCCGCGGCACTTCATCGCCGGACTCATCGGAATGTTCCTGTTGTGCGTGCTGGTGATGTTCTGCTACAGCAACGCCGACCGGCTGGTGAGGTGGCTGGGCAAGTCGGGCACCACCATCATGACGCGGCTGTCGGCGTTTATCTTGCTCGCCATCGGCGTCCAAATTATGTGGAACGGCCTGAGCGCCGGGCTGCCGCAACTGTTTGGGTTCCTGACCTCGAAATAACAATCGCTAGGACCGGCGTGAGAGTCCATATACCCCACCCTTTCCCAAAACAAGGGAAAGGATAGAACCCGGCCGCACGATTCCGCCGCTTCTGAAAACCTGGGCAGAAGAAGGTCGGAAGCATGGCGGAGTAATTTTCGTCGATGAAAAAACTATCTCTCCCCCCGATATTGGTGGCTTAGTACAAGCCCTGCTTCGCTTGTACAAAGAAGCAGGAAGATGGGACTGGACCGACCGAATTTGCTTCCTCAAGCGCTGACGTTTGGTGCCCCGAGCCTGCCGCCGCGGGGTTCGCATCCTCTAGTTGGGCGCTAACCCCGGGTCTGTGAACTACGCGCCGACCGCAACCGTCTTGGGCTGTTTCGCGGCTCTCCGCGCGACCGCAAGTTGCCGTTTCAGAATGCGCATCCCGGCATCCACCTGTCTTCCAGCGGAAACGGCAGCCGCCTACCGCGAGCTATATACCACCACATGTGGATAAAGAAAGCACTTCAGTGGCATTGACTCCGGCGCATCGCAGGCTCATCATCATGAGCGCTTCTTTTTGCGGTAGTCGTTCCTTTCTTATCGGCCTTCTAAATTGGCACGACGTCTCTTACCCAGGCTGGCCAGCTAAATTTCCTGCATTGAAGTTTCGAGTCAAGCAAGAAGGCGGATTGCGTCGAGTTTTCCCGTCTTTCAGTTTGGGGCGAGGTCGCGGCCTCAGCGACCCGCGCTGGGCGAACGAACACCGTTGCCGCCGGTTTGAACGATAGGCGCAGATCAAGTCAGGCCACTGTTGTCCGAAACCCGAATTAAAAAAAACTCGAGGTAAGCACAGAAGGAGACAGGCCATGGCAGATACGAACCTTCAATCGTCAGCAGCAGAGCGCTCTTCCAAGAGCAAGCAGGATCTCCCAGGATGTATTAAGTACATCCTCCTATTGTTTCTACTCGTGCTCTTCTTCGCAGAGTGGGGCGCGGGGGAGTACAGCAGGCTTGCCGAAGCGTCAGTGCTCACCTGGATCATTCTGTTGGTCAAGCTGGCCCTCATCGCTGGGCTGATTGGTCTTATCAGGGTCCAAAAGGACTTGAAGTGCAATATAAGCGCCCCGGCTGCCGGAGCATGTGTCCCCGAACAGACGGATACGACGGTCGGCTTTCAATACATCACGGTCAACGGAACAGCCTCGGGAGGTGTTTTTGGCCACTACACACTTGCGATCTCAGGTCCCTATCCGTACACCGTGATCTATCCTGCGGGAGGCGGTGGGGTGCCGGTTGTCGGCGGCAAACTTGGCGAAATCAACACCACCGCACTCTCCGACGGCTCGTACACGATCACGCTGACGGTGTTTCCGGCGGGAGCGGGAACCCCGAAGGTCTGCACCAAGACGTTCAATCTCTTGAAAGTCGCGGTGTTTATCACTGAAGTCGCGGACGTCGCACCAGTCCCCAATTTCCTCGACGAAACCGCCGAGTTGGTTGTAGGCGCTCACATTGTTTCAGTGGGCGGCGTCCTCGACCTGACCGGCACCGCCTACGTTTATGGATGCCTGGAAGTTGCCAGCGTTGAGGTCCTCTACTCACGCGTGGCTTTCCCGGGTCCCGGCCCGTCGCAGCCCGCGTTCAATGCTGCCCTGCCGCCGCCTTGGCTCCCCGGCAATACCCTCAACCCACCGCTGGTGTACGACCCGAGCAAGTACTATCCGTGGACCAGAATCGGCGAATTGCCCGCCGAACTCCTCAACGATTGGTCGACCTGCGTACTGTTCGGCACCACCTATCCCGCTCTCGCTCCGGTACCATGGGACAGCTATGCAACTACCGGCGGCGTCAACAGCGGCGGAAGATACTTCCTGCTCCTGGTGGTCACCGACACCGCTTCGCCCACCCCTAACACCTACTACGACCTGCAGCGCACCTGGGTCGACAACTGGGCGGTGGTCTGCCAGATCGTCAAGTTCCAGATATTCAATGGCACGACCTGGGTTGACCTTCCACCCTGCACCGATTTGTTGTTGAGCTATGGCACGATCCGCATCGTCGGTCTGGCCTGGGATGCCCTCATCGACTCCGCCTGGCCTGCGACCGCACCCAACGACAACTTCAATCAATACTCGCTGGCGTACTTGAAGCAGTTTTCGGGGGCATGGAGCTCGATTGCGATTGGGACCCCCAACGTTCGGGTACCGAATTCGCTGGCCTTCGTGCCTCCGGCACATCCGAATGCCGGGGACGCTGGCGTTTTGGCAGAGTGGGACTTGACGACTCTGGATGCCGGGGTGTCAACCGGCGATTGCAATACGCCTCCGCCCCCAACGAACAAACTCTACCGCGGCTGCTCTTGCACGTACACCCTGCAACTGGGTGTGAGTGACAACACGGTGACGAACACGGCTTCTGATGAGGACCTGCACAACCCAACCATGGAGATACCGATAAAGATCGTCAACGACCTAACTTAGCGTGCGAATTCGATTGGATGGGGCGGTCCGCATGAAGCGGATATCGTTGAAGCGGATGGCCCCACCGATCCACAAACTAACGTGGGTGCCCCTCGATAAGGTCGAAGGCATTGTCAAGCGAGAGTTCTCCTGTGGCGGTGCGTGAGCACCGCTTGCTCGCCAGCGCGATTGAGGACGAAAGCCACTGGAGAACTCGCGTTAATCACTTTGCGGTGAAACAACCTCGTTTCACCAACCATCGATACGGCCCACAACTGCGACCATGATTCTTCTATGCGAACCTCCCGTCTCCACAGGAGGCGAGAGCGCCCAATCAGTTCATCGGTCTAGTCGCCACGGCGACCGACCAGGGGCACCCGCGGGCTGCTCTCGATGCGAACGATCTCCGGATACGCGGTGTTGGTGCGCAGCATCCAGTAGAGTCGTACCGCCAATTTGCGCGCTGCCGCCACCTGGGCCACGCCTTTGGCCATGCGATGGCAGCGCTGTTGATAGGTCTTGCGAAATCCCTCGTCCCGCTGGTTGGCACTGTGCGCCGCTTCCACCAGCAGCATGCGCAGAAACCGGTTGCCCTGCTTGCTGATCGCACCCAGCCGCTGTCGTCCGCCCGAACTGCGCTCGCGCGGAATCAGCCCCAGATAGCTGGCCACCTGCTTGCCCCGTCGAAACCGTGTCACATCCCCGATGGTCACCACGAACCCCAGGGCCGTGATCGGACCCACTCCCGGCTGCGTCCTCAACAGCTGCGCCATTTTGTCTCTTTGAGATTCTTCTTCCGCCGCCTGGTCCAGTTGGCCAATCTGTTCATCCAGACTCTTCAGCAACCCCAGCAAGTCCTGACGTCGCCGTGCGGCCCAGCTTTGCAGTGGTAGCTCGCGCAGCGCTTTCTGTCCCGCCGCACTCCACAGCTTGCCCTTCTTCTGCATCCCGCGATTCATCGCCAAGTGCTGCAGCCCGTTCTTCACCCGCGTCCGGATCTCCACCAGCTGGTGGCGATGCATCAGCAGCTGCCGCACATCCCGCTGCTCGGCACTCGGTGTCCACCACCGCGGAAACCGTCCTTCCACCAGCAGCTTCAGAATGTGCGCCGCGTCCCGCTTGTCCGTCTTCTGCTTCCGTACATAGCTGGCTCGGATCTGCGCCGCATCCCCTACCCACACCTCGTGTCCCAGCTGCTGCAACAACTCGATCAACCACTGACTGTTGCCGCAGGCTTCTACTCCCACCAGCGCCGGCTCTCCAAGCTGCGATAGAACCGCTCCGCCTCCCCGTCGCCATTCACCAGCTTGCCTTCCCCGGTTTCTCCCGTCGCGGCGTCCAACCACGCCACCTGTTGCCAGCTGGGATGAAAATCACATCCTATAATCCTCATCGAGGGCTCCTTCCTTCCCCACCGGCTTTTTGTCCTCAATCACAAAAGACTACCCGGGTTCGATCGAGCCTTCGACCTTATCCAATCAGTTCAAGCGCGGTTTTGGCTAGGACGGGGTTTTTCGCTTCCCGAGGACAAAGACCCCGCGACACTAACTGGCTACCGCGGCCTTCGCCTGCTTCGCCGCTTTCTGCTCCGCTTTGTACAGCTTCTGCGCCGAAGCTAATTGCTTTTTCAGAATGCGCACGCCGGCGTCCACGTGCTTCTCTTCCAGCAGAAACGGCGGCAGGAAGCGCACCACAGTGTCTTGCGTGATGTTGAAGAGCAGTCCGTCGGCCATTGCGCCCTCCAGCACAGGCTTGCCTGGAATGGTGAGCTGTAGAGCCTGCATCATACCTACGCCGCGGACTTCGGTAGCGATCGAGAACTTGCCAGCCAATTCCTGAAGTTTGCCTGTCAGATACGCACCCACGCGCCGCACTCGCTCCAGCAGGTTCTCGTCTTCGAGGATTGCGAGGTACTCCAACGCGATGCGGCAGGCGAGCGGACCTCCGCCAAATGTCGTGCCGTGGCGCCCGGGCGTGATGTGTTGTGCCAGCCAGTCTTTCGATAGGAACGCGCCCATGGGAAAGCCCGCGGCCATCGGCTTGGCGATGCAGACCACGTCGGGCACGACGCCGAAGTGCTCGAAGGCAAACAGCGTGCCGGTGCGTCCCATGCCGCACTGAATCTCGTCGAACACCAGCGCCGCATGATGTTGGTCGGCGAGTCTGCGGCATGCCTGGAGAAACTCGGGCGAAGTCTCGAAAATGCCGCCTTCCCCTTGAATGGGCTCCAGCACGATGCCGCATACGGTGTCGTCCATAGCGGCCTGTAGCGCGGCGACATCGTTGCGCGGAACGAAGCGCACGCCCTCCAGCATGGGATCGAAGCCCTTGCGGTACTTGTCCTGCGCGGTGAGCGCGAGCGCGCCCATGGTGCGGCCGTGGAAGGAATTCTCCAGCGCAATCAGCGTGGTCTTCTGCGGACCAGCTGTGGCGTGCCCGGCGGCGCGAACCAGCTTGATCGCACCCTCGATGGCTTCCGTCCCACTGTTGGTGAAGAAGGCTCGATCAAGCCCGGACTTCTGGCACAGCTTCTCCGCCAGCAGGCCCTGGTACTCGTTGTAGTACAGGTTCGACAGGTGGATGACTTTCGCCGCCTGCTCGCGCATCACCTTCACAATGCGCGGATGCGCATGGCCCAGCGCATTCACGCCCAGGCCGGAGAGAAAGTCCAGATATCGTTTGCCATCGACGTCAAACAGGTACACGCCCTTGCCGCGCGCGAACGCTACGGGATAGCGGGCATAGGTGTTAAGGAGATATTTCTGCTCAAGGGCGGCAATTTCCTGGTAAGAAGGCATAGTTTTTCCGTTACATAGCCATTTTAGAGCATGGAACGCCGGTTATCGGGTTGCGGGTTTCCGGTGCTCAAGCGGGAGCTCGTTTCGCGTTGAGATGCCGACCCGACGGGGGGCGCCGACCCACTACAGAGTAACCACCGGTACCATTTTGGGTATCCTGGTAACTTCGACTCACTCGGCCAAACTCTGATGGCGAAATGCAAGTTGGATTTGGGGAAACAGTAGCCAATAAAGCACCTAAGTGGCGCTTTATGTGATTGATTTCATGGGGATACTGGCAGAAGGACTGCTGCTCTCAAGTGTGGGTAGTAATACTCCCACTAACTGCAAAACTTTTCGCTTGGGTAACAGTAACTAGCTGGTTTGTCGAGAAAAACTGTGGCCAGTTACTTACTTAGTAGGTACTAGCGAGGTGCCCCCGCTTCGCGAGATTGTGTACCCAAAAACAAGCTAAGCCGCCGCAAGGCATGAATTTCAAGGGGCCGACTTGGGATTGCCGTTCGGTCCGGAAGAACAGGGATGAAAATGAAAAAACTGGCTATTGCGTCCGCTTGTCTTGCGTTGTTCACTGTATCCGCCATAGGTGCCTGGGCCAATCCGATCACCAATTCGGCTCCACAGATAACCTTGTCCAGAAGTTCCAGTAACAACGTTGTATTTTCCAACAACAGCGGTGTTCTCAGTTTCACGTTTAATGGAACGTCTACCCAGTGCGGCCACGCCAACTGTCTCACCGGCAATGCATCGTTAGATCAAGGAACCTCCGGCCAAGTCGACGGCCAGTATTGGATGTGGATTACCGGCGGTTCGCCGACCCTTTCCGGCAATACACTCGACGACGCAGTGAATATGGGCACGGCCGTAATCCATGTGGAAGTGAAGATTGGCCCGCTTGTCAACCAGATCGAGACCGGTTCGATGGGCGATTTCATCGCCACCTTAACTCCGACCCACCTGTATGGCTGGGCAGGCGGGTCTCCGCAGTTTGTGGGATCGTTCACCCCGACCACAGAGACTTTGGACTTCTCGCCCGGCTTCCCAAACAATATGGTGAGCTCGATGAGTTTCAATGTGGATCTCCCAAAGGGCGCGACCGGCCCGCTAGGGCGGAACCACACGGTTTATAGCAAGATATCCACCGGTGAATTGGATTCTCCGGTTCCGGAACCCTCCAGCCTGGCATTGTTGGGCACGGGCGTTCTCGGTTTAGCCGCAGTCATCCGCCGCAAGTTCAAGGTTTAGTCAACTGCCAAGCCCCTCTCTTTCGAGATTCTGCGGGCCGGAGCAAACCAGCTTCGGCCCATTTTTTCGCCCCTGCGAAGACCACCACTTGGGCTCCAGTAATGTTATTCACAAAATCATATTTCCAAATCGAACACGAAGAGGAATTAACCGCGTTTCGCGGCCTGCTGATTGCGGCCACTGCGTCTGCTCTATTGTGGAGCTTGGGACTCACTGCCGCCTGGTTTTTACTGGCCAGAAATTATTATCACCGCAGTTCCTGATACTACGGTAATACCATCGTCGCCGTAGCTCGCGCCGTCGAGCAAATGCGCATTTGTTTCTGGCCCCAGCTTTTCATCGCATCGAGATGAGCGCCACCGAAATCATCGCGCCGACAATTCCCGCGCCTTGCATTGGCGAGATTCGCTCCTTCAACAGAACTCGCGCCAGGATCACGGTGCTCGCGGGATAAAGCGACGAAAGAACTGCGGCAACGTCGAGCCGCCCGTGTCGCGTAGCGGCAATGAACAACGCGTTGCCCGCCGAGTCGAGCAGTCCAGACCACACCATCGGCCAAACCACGCTTCGCAACGGCCGAAGATCGCGCGGCGTGAACGCGACGATAGCCAGCATCAATGTCGTGGATACCGCGCGCGCCGCTACCAGCGGCCAGAAGATTCCATGATGCCCCGCCTGTTTGCTCGCGATGAGAAACAATCCAAATGTCACGCCCGCGAATACGGCGAGCCCCAGCCCGCGATGTGAGTCGATATGTTCACTAGGACGTGCCACCAGCCAGATGCTCACCAGCGCGAGTGCGAACCCTGTCAGTTGGAGCCGGTCAGGCAGTCCTTCGGTGCGGAAGCCAACCAGCACAGGCAGGATTCCGGTGACGACCGAAGCCACCGGCGCGACTACGCCCATACGTCCGATGGCTAGCGCTTTGTAAAGCGCAGCGATTCCGAAAGCCCCGGCGAAGCCCGCGAAGGCTCCCCATAGCAAATCGGTCCGCGGCGGAAGCGCTTCCCCGGTGACCCAAACCATGGCCAGCATCGCCAGCAATCCACAAGCGTGCGCCACTGCCACCACACGGAAGACACTAGCGCGTTTGGCGGCCAGCCCCCCCGAGAAGTCTCCACCACCCCAGGAGGCGGCGGCCAGCAGGCTAAGTCCCGATGCTTCGGTGGTTCCCGTGGTCATGGTTGCCTACAATATACGGTGTAGCCAGCGGAGATTTGAGGTGGGAACTAGTGGTCATGGGCAGGGCTCGAACAGGAGCGGCGGCCCGTAAGTACCGCCACTTTAGTAACTTCCAAGGATTCGGAATTTCACAGCGAAATTCCATTTAGCATATTTTTCAATCATCACTTAATTTATAATTTTGGAAGCTATTCACAAGACAAGAGTTAGCGGTGTACGCAGTAGGCTCCATCGTGGCATTGAAGTTGCACACAAATGACGGGTTCGCTCGCGCGTCCGCACCGGTAGTTCGCGAAGCGACGCCCGGTCGCCCAATGGCACGAGATCTCCAGTCGCGATTTTTGTTCGTTGTGATTGCGCTGCTAAGCGTAGCGGCCATCGTCTTTGCCTGGATCAACTTCCAGAAAGACCGCGAAATCCAGATTCCATATGACGGCGTCTGGTGGGTGGAAAGTGGCGACCATCTGCAAGCCCAGCGGGTTGACGTCAGCGGCCCGGGCGAGAAGGCCGGTGTCAAAAAAGGCGACTTGCTACTCGCGGTTGACGGACGCAACATCGCCGATGTGGGCGGCCTGGAGCGGCAGATCTACCGCGCGGGTGTCTGGTCCAAGACCACCTACTCGCTGGTACGCCAGGGCATACCGGTTGAAGCTCCCTTGATTCTGGCCCCGGCCGACCGCACTTTGTACGACGGTCTGCGGGTGATTGCACTGGTCTACCTCGGGATTGGCCTATACGTCCTGCTGCGACGCTGGACCGCGCCCAAGAGCACGCACTTTTACGTTTTCTGCCTGGTGTCGTTCGTCTTCTACGCCTTCCACTACACCGGCAAACTGAACGACTTTGACTGGATCATTTACTGGTCAAACGTTGTGGCGTGGCTGCTGCAACCGGCGCTGTTCCTGCATTTCGCTCTGACCTTCCCCGAGCGACAAGCGGTATTGAACGGACGCCGCTGGCTGGTTCCTGCGATTTACCTGCCGGGCGCGATACTTCTGGCCATCCAGATCATCGCCCTGGTGTGGCTGCAGCCCAGCGAAGCGCTGCGCTTCAACCTGGACCGGGTGCAGATGCTCTACCTCGCCGCTTATTTTGTGGCGGCGACTTTTGTGCTGTGGCACAGCTACCGCCATGCCGGCACCGCCATTTTGCGGCAGCAGATGAAGTGGGTCACGCGCGGCACCATCCTCTCCGTCGCGCCCTTCACGATTTTCTACGTCGTACCGTACCTGTTCGGCAGCGTTCCGACGACGGGCATGCGGGTGTCGGTGCTCTCGCTCGTGTTTCTCCCGCTGACGTTCGGCTACGCCATCTTCCGCTACCGCCTGATGGACGTGGATCTGATCTTCAAGCGCGGCATGGCCTACACGATTGCCGCGGGCGCGATCACGGCTGCCTACTTCGCGTTTGTTGGCGGGATCTCGGAGATCTTCCACAAGAACTATCCCAGCGCCGGATATATCGGGCCAGTGATCGCCGTCATGGTAACGGCGTTGCTGTTCGATCCCTTCAAGAATTGGGTGCAGGATTATCTCGACAAGATTTTCTACAAGAAGCGGTACGACTACCGGAAGACCCTGATCGAGTTCGGCCGCGACCTGAATTCCGAAACCGATCTCGACAGCATGCTGACGTCGATCATCGACCGGCTGTCGCGCACTCTGATGGTGGACCGTTTGGCAATTTTCTTGTCTGATCCGGAGCGGCCCGAGCAGTTCACGCTGGCCAAGTCGTTCGGTATCGCGCAGACCGGCAACCTCAATCTCGACTTCCTCCACGTGGAGCGCCCCGAGTGGGCCGCCGGGCATTTGTTCTTCGACAACACGGCACATGCAGTACGCGAGACGCGGGAAGCGCGCGAAGCCATCCACAAGCTGGATTTGAACTACTACATCCCCTGCACCGTGATGAATCGCATGATCGCGGTGCTGGGATTGGGCAAGACCTCCGAAGGCGACTTTTTGTCCACGGAAGATGTTCAGTTGCTCGAAGCCCTGGCGGGCTACATCGGCATCGCGGTGCAGAATGCACGTCTGTACCGCTCGCTCGAAAGCAAAGTGGCGCAGTACGAGCGGCTGAAAGAATTCAGCGAGAACATTGTCGAGTCCATCAGCGTGGGCGTGCTGGCGGTCGATCTGGAAGACCGCATCGAGTCGTGGAACTCGCAGATGGAAGTGATGTACGCCGCATCGCGCTCGGAGGTGCTGGGCCGTTCACTGCGCGAGGTCTTCCCTGCCGCGTTCATGGAGGAGTACTTCCGCGTCCGGCAAAGTTCGGGCATTCACAACCTCTACAAGTTCCGGCTGGGCACGACGGCAGGTGACGCGCGAGTCACGAACATCGCCATCGCGCCGCTGGTCAGCAAGAACTTCAGCGTCATCGGCCGCCTGATTATCGTGGACGACATCACCGAGCGCATCGAGCTGGAGTCGCAACTGTCGCAGGCCGAGAAGCTGTCGTCGATCGGACTGCTGGCGGCGGGCGTGGCGCACGAAGTGAACACTCCCCTGGCGGTAATTTCGTCATACGCGCAGATGCTTTCGAAACAAGTGAGCGCCGAACCCAAGAAGGCGGAGTTGCTGGAAAAGATTACCAAGCAGACCTTCCGCGCCTCGGAGATCGTCAACAGCCTGCTGAACTTCTCTCGCACTTCCAGCTCCGAGTTCAACAATGTGGACTTGAATCGCGTGATTCAAGACACGCTGACTCTGCTGGAACACCAGTTCAAGACGGCGCGCATCAGGGTCGTGCCCGATTTGCTTCCGCAGTTGCCGCCAATCCTTGGCAACACCGGCAAGCTGCAACAGGTGTTCCTGAACCTGTTCCTCAACGCCAAAGACGCGATGCCCGCCGGCGGCACGCTGACAATCACGACCGGCAACGGTCACAATGTGCGTGTCACCGTGGCCGATACCGGAAGCGGTATCGCGCAGGAACACATTCACCGCATCTACGACCCGTTCTTCACCACCAAGAACAAGCCGAAGACTGGGCACAGCGGCGGCACGGGCCTGGGCCTCTCGGTTACCTACGGCATCATCCAGGAACATGCGGGCAAGATCCACGTCGACAGTTTGCCCGGCGAGGGCACGACGTTCACCATGGAATTCCCCATGATCAGAAAGGTCGTCAATGCCTGAGGCGGCCGTCAGCCGGTACATCACCGGTCGTGAGGAAAGTGGTTCGCTCGGCACCGTGCTCATCGTTGACGACGAGTCCGCCATTCGCGAATCGCTGCAAACCCTGCTGGAACTGGAAGGCTACGAAGTTGACATCGCCGGCGACGGCGCCGAAGGACTGGCGCGCCTGGCCGAGCGTCCTTACGATCTGGTGCTGCTCGATTTCGCCATGCCCGATCGCAACGGCATCGAGATTCTACAGGACATTCGCGAGCGCGACTCCGAGCTGGCGGTCATCATGATTACCGCGTACGGCACCGTCGAAAACGCCGTCAACGCCATGCAGGCTGGCGCCACCAACTTCATCCAGAAGCCGTGGGACAACGAGAAGCTGCTGGCCGATGTGCGCACTGCTGTGGGCCAGCGCCGCGCTGAAGCCGAGGTCATCCAACTCAAGCGCGCGCTCAAGCAGCGCTACAACTTCGAGCACATCGTGGGCAAGAGCGATCCCATGCTGCGCATCTTCGACTTGGTGGCGCAGGTGGCGCCCAGCCGCTCGACCGTGCTGCTACAGGGCGAGAGCGGCACCGGCAAAGAGCTGATCGCGAAAGCGATCCACATGAACTCTCCGCGCAAGAACCAGGCGTTCGTGCCGGTGAATACCGGCTCGATGCCGACCGACCTGCTGGAGTCCACGCTGTTCGGCCACGTGAAAGGCGCGTTCACCAGCGCCATCGCCAGCAAGAAGGGCCTCTTCGAGATGGCCGACCGGGGAACGCTGTTCCTCGACGAAATCGGCACCATGGGTCTGGACACGCAGGCGAAAATCCTGCGTGTGCTGCAGGACCGCAAGTTCATGCACCTCGGCGGAGTCAACGAAATTCAGGTGGACGTCCGCATTATCGCCGCGACGAACGTCGATTTGCGGCAGCAGGTGAAGGATGGCAAGTTCCGCGATGACCTGTTCTATCGGCTGAACGTCATCACCATCGATCTGCCTCCGCTGCGGCAGCGCAAGAACGATATACCGCTACTCGCTCATCATTTCGCGCAGAAGTTTGCCGAAGAAAACAATCGGCCGCCGCTGCACTTGTCGCCCGAGGCGATGCGTCCGCTGATGGACTACGACTGGCCGGGCAACGTTCGCGAATTGGAAAACGTGATTGAGCGCGCCGTGGTTCTGGCCAACGGGCCAACCCTGACCATGGATTTGCTGCCCGACAACATGGTGGGACGCGGCGCCAAGCTTGCGCTGATGGAGCATCGTCCGGATGCGTCTCTGTTCGACATCATGGAAGATTGCGAGCGGCGCATCATCACCGATATGCTGGAAAAGAGCGGCTGGAACCAAACCGAAGCTGCAGACCGCTTCCGCATTCCGCTCTCCACCCTGAACCAGAAAATCAAGCGCCTCAGCATCGAGATCAAGAAAAAAGGAAGAGAGTAGCGAGCTGTCAGCTCTCAGCCGTCAGCTTTTAGTGGACCGCGCTGGGTGGCGCGGTTTTTTGTTATGCGATGGGAGTATGAGATGAACCAGACCACCAACCAACCCGAACCATGGCTGCGCGGCATGTTGACCGAGACTCCGGCTGTGCAGCGGGCGGTGTTGCACGCTTTACAGGCGGCCGAGGAAGACATTATCCGACATTGTGGGACTCTGACAGACGAACAGATCCACCAGCGTCCCGGCGGAGTGGCCTCGGTGGCGTTTCATCTGCGGCACATTCCCGGCAGCGTTGATCGATTGCTCACCTACGCCGAAGGGCGCGAACTTTCGGAGGAGCAACTCGTGGCCATGAAGGCGGAAGGCAGTCCGGACATTACGGTCCAGGAGGCTTTACGGCGGTTGGCAGATGGTTTGAAGGCCGCCGCCGAGCGCATCCGCCGATTCGATCCAGCTGACTTCGAGCAGCCGCGCTACGTCGGACGCCGCCGCATGCCCACTACAGTCGGAGGCTTATTAGTCCATGTCGCCGATCACACGCAGCGCCACGTCGGACAGGCCATCACCACTGCCAGGATTGTGGCGGAAAATAAGTAGCCCCACTCGGAATTCCTTCCGAATGGGGCAGATTCACCGGCAGCTACAACGAACAAGTCTGTCTTTAGTGAATGTTCACGTTGATTGGATTCGAAGCGATGCCGTTGACGGTAACGACCATCGACGACGGGCCGGTTTCCATGCCCGTCGGCACCTGTAGCGTTGTGCTCATGTAGCCAGGCGTCTGACCGCCATAGTTCAGATGGCCGGTGGAGTCTTTCGTGTTGGACGTGCGGCCGTAGAAGACGTGGCCGGTGGAATTGTTGGTGAAGCGAACGATCGGATAGTTCGACGCAGCCTGCACGTCGTCGCCATAGACTGCGCCTTGCGCCATACCGTTAAAGCGCGTGCCATAGACGGTGTAGGTGCCGCCGCGGGTGTAGTTAGTGACCGATTGCATGGCGATAATCTGCGGAGCCCATGCAGGATTAGCAGCGCCGGTGGGTGTGTAGACGTAGGCGAACCGCCCGTTGTCGGTCGCCAGCACCTGTCCGGTCGGCAGCACGAGGAAGTTCTCCACGTACGACGACTCGTTGTTGGCGCGGGCGGTGGCCGGCACGTTGTTCCACACCGATCCGTCCCACTCGAACATCTTCACGCCGCGGTTAAAAATGCCGGGGCTGGTTGACACCAGCACGTGGCCGTTGGGCAGCAGCGCGGCTGGAGCGTCGGCGCAATCCAGGTTGGTGACACCGCTCACGGTCGGGAAGCTCGGAGCGACCGACCATGTACCGGTATGGGTGTCGTAAACGGCGGCCCTTCCAGGAGTGCCGGGGCGCCGGTGGCGCCAGTCGCGATGACCGTGCCGTCGGGCCGCAGAGAAGCCGGACCAACCTCATACGACGCGTTGGCCGAGTTGGGATAGGAATCCCAGAGCTGCTGGATGGTGCTGCCAGCGCTGCTCCACGTGCCGGTTGGGGTGTTGTAGATTTCAGAGTTGGTGCCGGTGGCGTCGTACTGAAACACGTAGGCGTCAACCGTGAGGATGTTGCCATTCGGCATCAAGGTAAGGCCTTCCTCGTCGTAGATGTCGAATTTACCCGTGCCGGTGGGTGTCCAGGTCTTGGTGGTTTCGTTGAACAGAGCTGCGTTGATTTCGCAGCAATCCGTTTGCATGTAGGTTCCATTGGGCAGAACGATGCCGGCGGCATCGCCGATGTAAGTCCATCCCGCGGGAGGAGTGACGCTAATCCAGGTATTGGCAACCGAGTCGTAGTAAGCACCGAGGGTCGTCCATACGGATTGGCCGTTGTTGTATTCGCCGCCTTCGATGATGACGTTGCCGTCAGGCAGCACCGCGGAACCAAAATACAGTGGAGCATAACCAGCGGGCAGAGGAGCGCGCTCCATGTTCCGTTGATGTAGTTGCCGTTGATATCAGGAGTGAGCCGCCACCAATTCACGCTGCTGGTCTGGTGCGCAATGACGGTGCCGTCCGTGAGCAGCAGGGGGTTGCTGGCGCTGAAAGTGGGTTGGTGCGTTAAGGCTGTCCAGGTCGGACCCTGGGCGTTGGCGATGCCGGCCAGCATCCACAGGGCAAGCAAGGCCATTCCGAGTGTGCGCAAAATCTTCATGTACCATCCTCCGCTGACTGCTTTCTCCTCCTGCGATTCAGTACGGTCCTCGGCACTGGCACGCAAGTTAATCTCTTTCACATCCAGAGGGAAGCAAAAAGCCATATGTATAAAAATCGTGAAAACGGGGAACAGTCAGCTTGGTTAGTCGGCTGCGGATAACACGGCGGGTGACGAGGCTTGCGTGGCGCGCAGCGGCATGGAATCTCCTAAAAGTTTTCGACCGGGGCCAGACAGCTTGGGGACGACGAGCGGCGCAGCCTGTTGTTCAGTTTGGCAACCCCATCACCCTTGATGGAGTACTACTGCTGCGCAGAAACGATACGCTATATGACTGTAAGCAAAAAATAAAGGACAAAGTTTATCAGTCTACAGAGCATCAATGCCCTGACGTGTGACCGCTGGTCGGCACGCCGGAATATTGGTGCTTCACCCTGAAGAACGGAGAGAGCTGCGCCGTCAGAATCAGGCGGAAGGGGACGCTCCGGGAATTCCGTTATCAAGACGTTTGTGAGGCAGCGCCTAGAATAGTTCGTGTGATGCACGTTATGAATTCTTCGAGCCGCCGTCTTAAGCCGAATATGCATTATGCCGTGGCGGTGGGTCTCCTTGTTTTGCTCTCCTCGGCCGCTCTCGCCCAATCCCGTTTCGTCCACACCTCTGGCACGCGGTTAATCGATGGAACCGGGCATCCGCTCATATTAAGGGGCACGAATCTTGGCAACTGGCTAGTGCGCGAAGGCTACATGTTTCATTTCGAGGGAGGCCCGCAATCCGCACGCGAGATTGACGCGCTGACGAATGAGCTGCTGGGGCCAGAGGCAGCCGCCAAGTTCTGGCATGAATATCTGGAACGCTATGTCACGCGCGACGACATCCAGTTTCTGAAACGAGCGGGATTTAATTCGATTCGCGTGCCGATTCACTACAAGTATTTTGAGGAAAGCAACGCCGAGGGCTTTCGCCAGATCGAAGAGGGTTTCCGCCTGCTTGATCGCGTCGTGGAGTGGTCGCGTGAGGCCGGCCTGTACGTCATCATCGACATGCATGCCGCTCCTGGCGGGCAGACCGGAGCCAACATCGACGATAGCTGGGGCTATCCGTGGATTTACGACAGCCCGCAGGAGCAGCAGCGCGCCATCGATGTCTGGAAAGGCATTGCCTTCCACTATCGCAACTCGGAGACGGTGCTCGGCTATGACTTACTGAACGAACCGATTCCCCTTTTCCCGGAACTGAAGAAATACAACGGCCAGTTAGAGCCCCTCTACCGTCGCATCGTGGCGGGCATCCGCGACGTGGACAAGAACCACATCGTCATCCTGGGCGGCGCGCAATGGGACACGAATTTTTCGGTCTTCAGTCCGCCCTTCGATTCCAACGTGATGTACACGTTCCACAAGTACTGGATGAAGCCGGAGCAGTCGGAAATCCAGCAGTACGTTGACTTTCGCGACAAGTACCACGTGCCCATCTGGATGAGCGAATCGGGCGAAAATACGGACGAATGGATTACGCAGTTCCGTGAGCTATTGGACAAAAACCAAATCAATTGGGCGTTCTGGCCGTACAAGAAGATGGACAGCCCGCGGTCGGTCGTATCGTTTGCGCGGCCGCAGTACTGGGATGAAATCGTCGCCTATGCGAAGCTGCCGGGCGGTACCGGGGCTGTGGAGAAAAACCTGGCGAAGCGTCCGCCGCAGGAGCACATCAACGCTGCCTTCGCCGAGCTGCTCGGGAACATTCAGTTCACGAAGTGCCGGGTGAATGACGGATACGTGAAGGCGCTCGGACTTCATGTCGATTGAGCGTCCACGGCGAGCGGAAAGTTTGCTCGCATCATTGTCCCGCGCAGTGAATCGAATAACCATCGCTATGCCTGCACGAGATCAGGCACGAAGCAGGGGTGCGTGTGAAAAATTCGGAAGCACTGCAAGCGTGGGGAAGCATTCTATCCGGTCGGGCTCCTGCTATTTCCATCGAGCTCACGCGCGAGTGTCCTCTGCGCTGCCCGGGATGCTACGCCTACGACGAAGATCACCTGGGTTTGCCCGGTATCACGCTGCGTCAGTTGGCGGACTTCAAAGGCAACGCCCTGGTGCAAGGTGTCTTCCGGCTGGTTGAGGAACACCGGCCGCTGCATGTTTCCCTGGTGGGAGGCGACCCGCTTGTCCGTTATCGCGAGCTCGAGGCAATCCTGCCTGAGTTGGACCGCCGAGGCATTCCCGTGATGCTGGTGACCAGCGCGTTCCGTCCGATTCCGGTGCATTGGAATGAGATGCCCCGCCTTAGCATAGCGGTGTCGGTCGATGGTCTACCGGCGGAGCATGATGTGCGGCGTAAGCCCGCAACCTATGAGCGCATCCTAAAAAACATTGCCGGCACCAAGGTCACGATCCACTGCACGATTACGGGCCAGATGATGGACCGGCCGGGCTACCTCGAAGAGTTCGTACGATTCTGGGGTGCGCGTGAGGCGACCAAGCGAATCTGGTTCAGCTTTTTTACTCCGCAACAGGGCGCTGTAGCTCCGGAAATCCTGACGCCGGAGCAGCGGGGCCGCGCCATTGACGAACTGCTTCGTCTGCGGCAGATCTATCCCTTGCTCAATATGGACGAGCGCACACTGGTGGAGTTCCGTCACCCGCCGGCTTCGCCAAAAGACTGCATCTTTGCCCGCACCACGCTCACCGTTTCGGCAGATTTGAAGACGCGAATCACGCCCTGCCAGTTTGGAGGCACTCCTGATTGTTCGCAGTGCGGATGCTTCGCCAGCATGGGACTGGCGGCCGTCGGACATATCAAGGTGATGCCCGGAGTTACGGCAGGACAGCTGTTCGCCATGTCCGAGCTGATCGGCAAAGGTGTGAGTAAACTTCGTCCGTTGCTCGAGACGAAAGATTCCGTTGCTTACCCGGAAAGCGAGGAGGACCGAGAAGTCGCGTAAGTTCGCGTGATCTGGAAATCACGCGATATTGCGGCTATCGGGACTGAATGTCAGCCAGAGCCCATTCGATGCGATCGACTTCGTCACGAATGACCCGGATCGCCTGCTGATGCGCGGGAAACGGCACCGGCGGAATCGCTTCGACGGCGTGACGAATCTTGTAGTTCCGGTCCCAGATCTTGTTGATGTTTTCGGCCGTCAACATGCGCTGCTGATAGATTCTCTTCGCCAGTCTCATCACGATCCAGGCGAAGGCCAGTCCGAACATCATTTCGATGGGAAGACGATCGGTTGCGCCGTCGAAATCGAAGAACAAGAGCCGATAGACGGCTTCGCCCATTCCAAGCGAGGCGAAGATCACCGCCATCCCAACTAATCCCAAGGTCAACCGGTCAACGGGACGAAGCTCCAACGACTGATTCCTGCCACTGTTTTTCACGACTGCCATTGCCCCCAACGGAACGAGTGATGATACAAAGTCATATTGTGCTACAAGTCTGGCCTTTTGTGCAGCGCGAAAAGCAGCTTCGTTCCCTGGCGTGCTGAAAAGTATCGATGAGGACAAACATGGTCAACCGATCGAAGAACGACTCTGCGCCCGTTAAGCGGACTGAGGTTTCGCTGATTCGAGGCGGACCGTTTTACCGTCTGCAGGAATCGACCCGGCTCATCCAGCCTGACGAGTGGAACGTCGGCCGCCGCATTACCTTCACGATCGCAGTCGCCTGGGTGCCGCTGGTACTGATGAAGCTGCTGTTCGATCGAGGCAGCTTGATGCCTTTTATCAGGGATTACGGAATGAATGTACGAGTATTCATCGCCGTTCCCGTGCTGATCGCCGCTCAGCCTCTCATGGAATCGATCTTTCGTAAGATCGTGAACCATATCTACGCGGCGCGCTTACTGGATGACGAAGACTTGCCCCGTATGGATGAACTCCTGGCAAGGCTGGTCCGGCTACGCGATTCATGACTGCCCGAGGTCATCATTCTGCTGCTCGTGGCTGTTCGCACCATGTTCATCTACAAGACCCAGCTGCCCCAGTATCCGTGGATGACCTACGGGACCGGTGACGATCTTCACTTAACCCTGACGGGGTGGTATGCCCTGCTGGTGAGCGCACCCATTTTGCAATTCCTCGTAGGATTAACTCTCTGGAAATGGTTGCTGTGGACGGTTTTCGCGTTCAGGTTCTCGAAATTCAATTTGAGGATCGTCGCAAGCCACCCAGACGGAAATGGAGGACTCGGTTTCCTCGGTATGACGCCGCTGGCCTTCGCACCTCTTGCCTTCGCAACCACGATTGTCATCGGGGCCACGTTCCGCCACCAGATCCTGCACGAGGGCGCTCGCCTGAATCACTTTCTGCTTCCAGGCATCGTCCTTGTGGTGATTTTCCTTCTCATGGCCCTCGGGCCACTCGTATTTTTCGTGCCACGATTGGCAGCCGCACGCCGCAAGGGAATGCTGGACTACGCCATTCTGGGGCAAACCCAGAGCACCGACTTCCAGGAAAAGTGGATCATTGCGAGAGTTGGCCACGATACGGAATTTATGGGCGCTCCCGAAATCAGCACCCTTTGTGACTACGGGCAGGCGTACGAGAAGATCGAGAACATGAAGCCCTTTCCTTTCGATAAGGGAACGCTCATTGGACTTGCGCTGGCCGTGGTCATCCCAGCGATGCCGACGGTAGTCGCGGAAATTCCGCTGGTGGTCATCTTGAAGCAGTTGGTGGGCGCCTTGCGATAGGCTGGGCGGGATTCAGACGGCCACGGGTTCAGACTCGTCAACTGCGCCAGCCTGACACTTCGGTTCATACACGCAGCAGGAGTCTTCGGCAAACATGTTGCCGGTCATGGCAAAGGAGCGGGCGCGAGAGCCGCCGCAGATTTCGCGATATTCACAAGCGCCGCACTTCCCTTCCAGATTGGCTGTGGCGCAGTTTTCGGAAGAGTTGCGAGTCGCGATAAATGTCAGCCAGTGACTGCCGACGAAGATTGCCGCCCGAGAGCTGCAGGAATCCGCTGGGATATACCTCACCGCAATGGGAAACAAAGACAGATCCTTTGCCATCGTTGACCCCGCCGAGCGTGCGGGCAATGCCGTCGGACGTCTCAGCGTCGGCGGCGATTGGTGAAAATTGAGGAATGCGCGCGAAGGTCTGCGATGGCCGCTGTCCCGGCCGCCGTAGCCGACTGTGCCGTTGGAGGAGATAACGGCGATAGTGCTGCGCTTCATTTGTCGTGATAGCGAACAGCACCCGCTGCGAAGCCTGGTACAGCTTCTCAAAGGCCTGTTCGAATTCCAACCCAGATAACAGATCGACGCTAGATCCACGCCGATCAGGCACCAGAAAATAGACGCTCCACGCGAGGATGTCGAGGCTATCGAGCAAGTCGATGATGTCGTCGAGCAACTCCAAGTTATGGCGCGTGACGGTGGTATTGATTTGCACCGGCAGGCCGATTTCCCGTACCCAGCGCACGGCATCGAGCGTCAGTTGGAACGAGCCGGGCGCGCCGTGGAAAGCGTCGTGGATGGCGGCGATAGGTCCGTCGAGTGAGACTGCCAGACGTGCTAGGCCGCACTCCTTGAGGTGCACAATGTTGTCGCGCGTCAGCGAAGGAGTGGCACTCGACGTGAGAGAGACACGAACGTTCTGTCTAGCGGCATATCGCACCAGGTCGAAGATGTCTGGACGCTTCAGAGGATCGCCACCGGTCAGGACGAATACCGGCACTTCCATGGCGGCGATTTCATCGATCAGGCGCTTGGCCTCGGCGCTGGTCAACTCGCCGGGGTTCGGTGAGGACTGAGCAGAGGCGCGGCAATGCACACAGGTCAGGTCACAGGCCTGCGTAGTCTCCCAGATAGCGATGAACGGGCGCTCGTCGAAGTTGGTATTCCCTTGCATAAACCCTCCCATCCCACAATGGGAAAAGCCTGCAATACAATGCCAGAGCCCTGAAGCCGGGTATGTGACGTTGGTCACCATCACATTAATTTTTCGGGGAAGCCCAGGGTTACAGGGCAGATACAGTCACCGGTCACACCACCACGTGAGCTAGGTCACAGCCTCGCCGTTCGTAATCGACCAAAATCGTAGCCACAAAGGGAGCAAATCCCGAGCCCAAGCTCCCGCGGAGGCGGTCATGTCCGACGACAAGAGAGATGTGTTGGAAGTCCTGCGCTACGAACTTAACTTCCTGGAACAGGGAGGCTATGGAAATTGGTATAGCACTCCATGGGGTCCTGCCTCGATCTTTCAGGATTCCCTGACCTGCCCCAACCATGGCGACCCGACGCGTCCGCACGCCTGCCGTGAGTGCCTGCTTTACGACTTTGTCCCAGAGGAGTTCCGCACAACAGACGTTCCCTGTCACCATATTCCATTGAATAAGCACGGAGATACGGTGGAGACCCAGCAAACGGAAGAAGAGCTGAGGGAAAACGTCAAGCACTGGCTGAAGCGCACGATTGCCCTCATCGAGGCGCAGCGGGCGAAGGACAAGGAAGCGGAGCAGGAAAAACAGAAGGTTGGCCAGTTGGGCCGCGCAAGTCCGAATACGCTCTGCCCGGGATTAGTTCCAAAACGGAACGGGTGAGGCAAACTTAGGTCTTCGCTCACCGCAATTTCTGCGCTTCCGCAGGTAGAATCCGTGCAGGTTGCAGTTCCCAGGAGCACCCATATGACCCGGGCGTTTACTTCTCTCAACCCGCAGGAAGCCCTCCACATCGCCATCTTCATCGAAGAGCGCAACGCGGACATCTATCATCAGTTCGCCGAAATGTTTACCGAGTTCCGCGATGCTGAGTCGCTGGAGATTGCCGCTGTTTTCTGGGACATGGCGGTCGAGGAGAAACGCCACAGCGCGCTCTTGCAGGGAACGTATCAGGAACACTTCGGCGAGGACATTTGCCCTCTCACTGAAGAAGACCTGAGCGACATGATCGAGGTGCCGAAGCTGGAAAATGGAGATGTGTTTGCGGCAGCCGAAGTGACCAAGGACAGCGCACGCAAACGTGCACTCAAGGTCGCCCTGGCAGCAGAGAAAAGTGCGCATGACTACTATGCCCGCTTGCGCGATCAAACCGACGATGGACTCTTGCGCCAGCTCTATAACGAGCTCTCGCAGATGGAGGATGGGCACGTCGTCTACTTGCAGAACATGCTGAGGGCGTCAGCGATGGAGACTGAGAAGGAAGTGCAGTGAGGGGTTAGCAATTAGCTGCGAACCCGACCAACGGTTTCCCGGCTCTGCCGAGGGGTCCTGCGGTCTTAATTTTTCGGCATGCGCATGTCGGGGAACGATTTGAACTCCACGGTGCGTTCACTGGCGTGCTCCACTCCCTTAGCGTCGGCAGAATGCATCGTCAGCTTGCCGCGAATCACGCGGTAGCCCTCCTCACCCTTCTGTTTGCCGGCGACCGTGGTCAGCGTGCCATCGAACTCATACCAAACGGCGTGCACCGGCTTCGTCTTGAAAGAAAGATGGTCACCTTGCAGCGAAGCCTTGGCGAAGAACTGGTCGATGAACTGTCCCTTATCGCTGTCGGTGTCGCCAAAGCGTGAGACGAAGCCAGTGAGTTGGCCGTCATCGACGGTGAGTTGCACGAACTCGCCTTCCTTTAGAAAGGTGAACATGCCAGAGAGGTCGCTGGAGACAGCAGGGGGCAGCGCCGCCTGCGCAAAGGTTGGTCCGGCCATCACAAAAAGAACAGCAAACACCATCGCACAATTCAGACGGTTACGAATCACAATTCTCCGTTGACCTCCATAATGGCACGCCAGAAAGGAATGTGAAAGCCACGAAGCTTGGAATCTCGAGTTGGTCTGCAACCGACGAAGGTGAACTCTGAACGCTCAATGGCAGAGGTGGCTTTTGGTTATAATCCATCTACGCGTACCACGGTAGGGGAGGATGTCAGAGGTAATAGCGACGCAGCCCCAACAAGATGACGCATTGCACGATGCGCCGGTCCTGCATTACGAACTGGAACCGCGGCTCAGTGTCTTTTGGCGTAATCTTACCGACCTGGTTCAGCGGCGCGAGCCGGCGCCGATCGAAACCACCTCGCAGCCGGTGCCCGTCCCCGAAGAAGCCTTCATCCGTACGGGGCTTGGGGCACGGCACTATCTCGAATCCTACGGCTACCACGCGCTACTGATCGTTGTCATTTACTTTTTCTCGACCTCGGCGTGGTTCAACCGCCCGATGCAGTTGCCGTCGCCGTACGAAAACACTACGGTCGATCACTATGCGCTGAGCGAATACCTGCCGCCCATCAACACCGGGCCGCGGGGCGAGGCGAAGCCACGAAAAGGCGAGCCTAAGCTGGCCAAGCAGGAAATCCTGTCGGTGCCGCCGAACGCCGACAACAACCACCAGACCATCGTGACGCCGCCTAACGTCAAGTTGAACCATGACGTGCCACTGCCCAACATCGTGGCGTGGACGAACATTCCGGGCCAGCCGATTGCGGCCTCGTCACGACAGTTGTCGCAGCTCAAGATGCCGCAGTTTGCGCCGCAGGTGGTGGAACCGACGGCTGATGTCTCGAAGCTGAAGTCGCACGAGAAGGTAACGGCGCTCGACCAGCAAACCGTAGTGGAACCCACCGCTGACGTGTCGAAGGTGAAGGCCAAATTGACGATGCCGGCGCTGGCGCAGCCGTCGGTGGTAGAGCCTCCGCTGTCGCCTGACCAGTTGAAGCTGAAGCACGGCGAAATGAATATGGCGCAGATGGATCCGCAGGTGGCCGCACCGAAACTGCAGGTGCAACCGCAACGAGCTGGCGCAGTGGGCGATACCGCGAATGCAAACACGGCGGGCAAGAACGTTCCGGCGCAGCCCAGCATTCAGGGGTTGCAATCGACGAAGGGACAGGGCCAGATCATCGCGCTGAGCCTCAGTCCCGCAGATGTGCACGGGCCGATCGAGGTGCCGAGCGGCAATCGCAGCGGCGAATTTCATGCGTCGCCCGGAGGCAAGCCTGATGCGCCGGGAACGCCAACTGTTACGGGAAATCCGGGAGCAACCGGGGGCGGAGCGGGCGGCGCCAAAGGGAATGGTTCGGGCAATGGGAACGGCGGCAACGCGCCTCCGGGAATCAGCGTTGGCTCTGCGCCGCCGGGAGCGGCAACCGCAGCGATGACGGGAACTCCGGGAAAGTCGCCGAGCGATGCACAGAAAGAAGAGAACAAGAGGATCATTGCGGCGGCAATGAATCCGTCGATACCGAGGGTGAACCGTACACCGGAAGCTCCACCTCCCACAATGTCGGATGACGATATCGACTCGATCGAGAAGCAGGTGTTCGGGCCCAAGAAGTACTATTCGCTGGTGCTCAACATGCCGAACCTGACTTCCGCTACGGGGAGCTGGATTGTGCGCTTCGCCGAACTGAAGCAGTCGGACAACAAAGTTGCAATCGGTGCACCGGTCGCTGTGTCGAAAGTCGATCCCGCGTATCCCGCCGACGCTCTGCGCGACAACGTTGAAGGCACCGTCACCCTCTACGCCGTGATTCACACCGACGGAACGGTGAGCGGCATCAAGGTGTTGAACAGCGTTGATCCGCGACTGGATGCGGCGGCCGCTCGGGCGCTGGCACGCTGGCAGTTCCGTCCCGGAACCAAGAACGGCGATCCCGTCGAACTCGAAGCTGTGGTGCAGATTCCCTTCCGCAAGACGCATATTCATTGAGGCGACGTGGCGCACGCTATCATGGTTCCCATGACAAGCGACCTCTCACTCAGCCAGAACGCAGTTCAACGGAATATTCCTGCCGGACTCATCGACGATGCGCGCAAGCATGTATACGAGGCGGCGATACGAACTCCGCTGGTGCGGCTGAACTACGACGGGCCGGCTGAGATTTATCTCAAGCTGGAGTGCCTGCAACCCATCGGGTCGTTCAAAATTCGCGGCGCGTACAACGCGGTGCGCCTGCTGCCCGAGGAGCAACGTCGTCATGGCGTGTGGACGATCAGCGCGGGCAATGCTGCACAGGGAGTCGCGCTGGCCGCTCGCAAGGCGGGCGTGCCCTGCAAAGTCCTAGTGATCGAGACGGCTCCCGCAGCCAAGCTGGAAGCGGCGCGGCGATTGGGGGCGGAGATCGTTCCCGCGTCGTACGACCAGTGCTGGAAATCGCTGGCGGAGCGCACGCATTCGGCGATGAGTGGAACGTTTGTGCATCCGTTCGAAGACGACGAGTTCATCGCGGGGAATGCCTCGGCAGGATTGGAAATTTTGGAAGACTTGCCCGACGTGGACTGTGTGGTGGCGGGATTCGGCGGGGGCGGCTTGTCGTGCGGCATTGCCGCCGCGATGAAGGAACGTGCGCCGCATGTGAAGGTGTTCGCAGCAGAACCGGAGACGGCTTCCCCACTGGCGCGTTCGTTCGATATGGGGTCGGCGCAGAATTTCCCTGAGTGGACAGCGAGCTTTGTGGATGGATGCGGAGGCAAGTCGGTATTTCCGCGGATGTGGGCGCTCGCCCATCATCTGCTTGCCGGATCGATCGTCTCGACGCTGGAGGAGATTCGTCAGGCCATGGAGCTCGTGGCTGGGAGGAACCACGTGATCGCTGAGGGCGCGGGCGCTTGCGCTGTGGCTGGGGGACTCAGCGGAAAATGCGGCTCGGGAAAAATTGTCTGCGTGGTCAGTGGGGGAAACATCGACCTAGCCAAGTTCGCGGAGCTGGTGACCAAATAGTTCTTGAACACAAATATGTGAATCACGACTGTTTCGAATCAATGGTTTAGGAGGAAATCGTTCGCAAACCATTGACTGCTTGGGAGTTACACGTATCCATTTCGAGCACAAGGACTTAGCGGCGCGAAAAGTGACGCTCAACGCCGGGGTGAGCTCGTCAAAATTCTCCTAAAAAATCACGCCTGCCTGACGGGCACGCGAAACTGAACACAAGAACGAAAGCATCAAGACGAGCTTTCCGGTGGTTGCAATTGTCAGCGTGCGCATCATCTTCTTCCCTCCATGCGGATTATCCGAAGGTGTCCCGTTGGATGGATGGAATGTAATGTACACATAGAAAGTTGTCTCCGCGAATCATTATTATTCTTACGAATTTCGTCTTCGTCGCCGGCTTTGGCGCACCCGGAATGCGGCTATTTGAGAGATTCTGCAGCGCCGTTTTTCGGAGGTACCCCTCCCCCTGCCCCATCCTGAAAACAAAGGGTTTACAGCACGACTGCGCGCAAGTTAGCACAAACAATAGAGCTTACACCTAAGGTCGTACAAACAAATGGGTTACATCGCGACAGCTGTTGCAGAGACCTGTCCACCTTGGTTTACCTTTTAGTTATCAAAGATCACGTGCGACCTTGGGGGTGGGTCGTTGCGCTCTTCACCACGGCTTCAGAGTCGGTTACGAAACAAAGAACGCCGCTCCGCGGCCAGGGATAATTCTGCACTCTACCCCGGGCTAACGCCCGGGGCTAACAGCACGTCGCCGCTTCGCGGCTGAATTGAGCGGACTCGACCGTACTTTTGTTCCCCAGGTGGCAGTCGCAGTTTCGTGACAGGCTCCGAAGCTGTGGCCTTCCGAGTGCCGCCCGCTGAAGCGGGTTCGGGGAATTTAATGGAACCGCTTAGCCGTGGGCGTGAACCCGCGGTCACGGTAAGAGAAGAATCGACGAGCCGCGTAGCGGCGGCACTCGCCCAGCTAAAATAAGCCTCTTGACTGTCCCGCTTAATCCGCGCGATCTCCGCTCACTCCGTCACTCGCTCCTTGCCTGGTACGACACATATGGTCGCGATCTTCCCTGGCGCACGGGTGGCCCACAATTGCCTGGTGTTGGCAATTGTGGGGCTTTGCGCGATCCCTACGCCATCTGGGTCTCTGAGATCATGTTGCAACAAACCCGCGTCGCCGCGGTTCTCGATCATTACGCCCGCTGGATGCAACGCTTTCCCACCGTTCACGACTTGGCGAAGGCCCGCGAGCAATCCGTCCTCGCCCTGTGGAGCGGCCTCGGCTACTACCATCGCGCCCGCCGCTTGCATCAGGCCGCCAAACTCATTGCCCGCGACCGCAACGGAGAATTCCCGACAACCGCAGAAGCCTGGCGCGAACTTCCCGGCATCGGACGCTACACCGCCGCGGCCATCGCCAGCATCGCCTACGGCGAACCTATTGCCGTGGTCGATGGCAACGTCGAGCGCGTGCTCAATCGTATCTTCGTATCCATCGACAGTAAAGAAGGGAACTGGCAGCGCGCCGAAGCCCTACTGGATCGCACACGTCCCGGCGACTTCAATCAGGCCATGATGGAGCTAGGCGCGACCATCTGCACGCCGCGCGCACCTCAATGCCTTGTCTGTCCGCTGATAAAGTGGTGCGCAGCTCGCGGAGCCGAAGCCCGCAAACCGCAGGCCGCGCGCAAACGCGAGCAGCTTCACTATGCGCTCGCACGCCGCGGCGACTCGATTCTTCTCGTCCAGCGCCCCGCCGACGCCAAGCGCATGGCCGGCATGTGGGAACTGCCCGTACTCCTCGCCGCCACCACACAAGAACCGCTGGCAAAACTTCGCCACTCCATCACCGACACCGACTACGACGTAGGCATCGTGCCGGCGCCAGCCGCCCTTATCGAAAGTCTCAACGGCGCAGCCCGCTGGTTCACCCGCCCACAATGGCAGAAGCTCGCGCTCACCGGATTAGCCCGCAAGGTCCTCCGCAAGCTCGCCCCTGCGACCTAACGCCCCGTACGGCAATCTAATGGTTCAGGAGATATGTAACCAATGGCTGCACTCGTCACTGGCAAGCTCGCGCCTGACTTCACCCTGCCTACCCTCGGAGGCAAGCAGGTTTCGTTGCACGAAGTGCTGAAGCGTGGCCCCGTCGTGCTGGCCTTCTTCAAGGTGAGTTGCCCGGTTTGTCAATACGCCTTCCCGATGTACGAACGCATGGCCCAGGCGCACAAAGACAACGGAGCCACTTTTCTCGGCATCTCGCAAAACAAGTCCTCAGACGCCCAAAGCTTCGCGCGCCAATACGGCGTGACCTTCCCCATCGCCATCGATGACGAAGCCAACAACTTCGCTGTCTCCAACGCCTACGGGCTCACCAACGTTCCTACCCTCTTCTACATTGAGCCGAGCGGCGAAATCGAAGTCTCGTCCGTAGGCTGGTCGAAACTCGACGTTGAAGGGGTGAACACCAAACTGGCAGCCTTACGCAGCCAGAAGCCCGCTGCCCTCTGGCGTCCTGGCGAGTCGATCCAAGAATTCCGCGCTGGTTGAGGCTCCAGAAACTGATCCGCGGTCGCGGATCAAACAAGCAATACTGCGAGCCGTCGGAGACGGGACATTTGTGTTAGCCGGGGGCGTGAGCCCGCGGTCAATTGCGACAATATTTGAGAGCCGGCTTCAGCCGGCGGCACCTCCAGAAGCCTCCCCCATCCCGTACAATAAATAATTTGGCCCGAGCTTTCGCATTCCACAGGAGTCCCTCAGTGCCCAAGTTTGCCAGCATTCTGCTGTTCATTGCTCTCTTCGCCACTTTCGCAATCGCGCAATCCGCTAACACGCCCTCCACCGTCATGCCGCCCGTCCCCAAGGTAGCCTCGCTGCCTCCCGCCGCCGAGCAGGCCATGGCCGCCATCAATCCCGAAAACATTCGCTGGCACGTTCGCTTTCTCGCTCACGATCTGCTCGAAGGCCGCGGCACCGGACAGCGCGGAGGAGACATCGCCGCCGAATACATCGGCACACAGTTCGCGCTCTACGGCCTCAAGCCCGCGGGCGACAACGGCGGCTACCTGCAAAAGGTTCCGATGCTCGGCGTTCAAACTCAGCCCGACAGCACCTACTCGCTTATCCCCGCCAAGGGCGAGCCACTCACCTTGCGCGGCAAAGACGACATCGTCGCCATGGACGAAACCGGCGATACCTCCGCCACCATCGACGCGCCCATCGTCTGGATGGGCTACGGCATCGACGCCCCGAATTCAACTGGAACGACTACAAGGACATCGACGTCAAAGGCAAGGTTCTGTTGATGCTGGTCAACGAGCCTCCCTCCGACGATCCCAAATTCTTCGCCGGCCCAGCGCTCACCTATTACGGACGCTGGACCTACAAGTACGAACAGGCCGCGCGCATGGGCGCGGCCGGAGTGCTGCTCATCCACAAAACCGAGATGGCCAGCTACGGATGGGACGTCGTGCGCAACTCCTGGTCGGGCGAACGCTCATACCTGCGCAACGATCCCGCGCCCAAGCTCAAGATCGCCTCGTGGATCCAGCTCGACGTCGCCCGCAAACTCGAGCAGGAGTGCGGCAAAAACCTCGACGACATGATGGCCGCCGCGGCCAAGCCCGGCTTCAAGGCCGAGCCCCTTCCCGCGAAGTTCAAGGCGCACATCGTCAGCAAGGTGCGTCCCTTCGACTCCAATAATGTGGTCGCGGTCCTGCCCGGCTCCGACCCCAAGCTGAAAGACCAGGGCGTGATGTACACCGCGCACTACGACCACTTCGGCATCGTCCCCGGCATGCCCGGCGACAACATCTTCAACGGCGCGCAAGACAACGCAACCGGTGTGGCCATCGTGCTGGAAATGGCGCGCGTCTTCGCCGAGAGCAAGACCCCGCCCAAGCGCTCCATGTACTTTGTCTCGGTCACCGCCGAAGAGCAGGGTCTGCTCGGCTCCGAATATTTCGGCAAGCATCCGCCGGTCCCCGCCAAAGAGCTTTCGCTCGACCTCAACTTCGACGACATCCCGCCGCTGGGCATTCCTCAGGAGGTCAGCGTCTCAGGCGCCGAGCGTACCACCTTCTATCCCACGGTCGAGAGCACCGCCAAGTCCTTCGGGCTGGCCATCATTCCCGATCCCAATCCCAACGCCGGACACTATTACCGCTCTGACCATTTCAGCCTGGCGCGCGTAGGCGTGCCCGCGTTCTCCGTCGGCAGCGGCATGCTCTACGCCGGACACGACCGCCAGTGGGGCATTCAGAAGGCCAAGGATTACGTCACCAATGACTATCACCATCCTAGCGACGAGTACCATCCGGACATGGACTTCCGCACCGACGCCGACATAGCGCGCTTCGGCGTCGCCCTAGGATGGCAAGCCGCGAATCAGACTAGTGAAGTAGGTTGGAAGTCCGGCGACGAATTCGACAAACCCCGCAAAGCCAGCGGCGCACAGTAGACCAACAACTGGGATTCTTCCGATAAATGTGATTTGAATAGATATTTCCGCCGCGATTTGCGGGTGATGCCAGAGATGGCCGCTAAAAGTAACCTTCGTTCGCGCCCCTAGGCTGGCTACAAGCGCAGTTCCGCGGGCGTTTAAATCCGCATCCTTTCCCGAGCATTAACCGAACTTGAGAGTAGTGCTTTGTCCGACCTCGATAATGTAACCGTCAGGATCTCGGATGTAGCAGCGAATCTCGCCGTACTTGGGGATCGGCTCGGTGATGAATTCGGCACCTCGACTTTTCCATAATTCATAGCAAGCTTGAATATCCGCAACCCGGAAATTCATGAAGCTGTTGATGTGATTCGGGTCGGGGACGCTGAGCGTCACGGTCGGCTTATCCGGGGTCGGGCCGCCCCCAACGTTCAGAATCATCCAGATATTCGCAAGCAGAAGGTACGCAGGGGCGTTGCCGTCACCCAAGGTCAGAATGCGAGCGCCGAAGACCTTTTCGTAGTAGCGGGCCGATCGCTCGATGTCGGCGACGGTGAGAAACTGCGCGATGCTGATCCCCTCGCGCGGGGGCATCTCATAACTCTTCTGTTCGATTTGTACGCTGTTCATTGACGACCCCACTGACGACGGGCTCATCTGCCGGTGGCCCACGGTTCCCTGCGTCCCCGATTCTCATGCCGCTGAAACGACTTCTTCTTCTCGTTGAGTGCCGGTAGAAGAAGTTTCAGAAGCGCTTCATCAGAGAACGGGTTCTGACCTGAGATCAGCTCGCGATCTTGAAGGACGTAGCTCTTCCATGGAGCGAGCACACTTACGTCACCGCCCGCCGTACGCAAGGCGAAGTCCGGGTAGAAGAGGACCTTACCACCAATCTCAAGCGGCTCCCGCTGCTGCTCTTCCGCTGTCGAAAAGATAGTCATCTTATATCCGGAATAGATCCAGCCTTGAGCCTTTGCGTGTGCTCCAGCGGCATCGCCCGCCGACAGCGCGGCGACCACCTCGGTCGAATTCGGAAGAGCCGAGAGTAGTGAAATCGGGCCATGGCAGAGCACTGCCGTAGGCTTGGATGTTTCGTGAAAGTGTCTCATCACTATGCCGGCATTGGGGTCATCGAGAAGATCGATCATCGGGCCATGGCCACCGGGGACGAAAACAGCGTCATATTGATCCAGGCCTGATGCGATGACATCCGAGATACGAGTTGGATCCCTGAGCCCAGTCAGGCCGTCGCGGAATATCATGTAGTCCTGAAGCTTGGCCGCGTCCCCGCCGAAGAAATCGGCGACCTCTGAATGCACATCCACTTGGGGCGCGTTGCCTTTGGGGTTGGCGAAGGTGATTTCGTAGCCCTCCTTCATCAGGGCGCGAACCGGAACGGTAAGCTCGTTGAGATAGTAGCCGGCGCCGGTATAAACCTTGCCATCTTTCAAGGGCAAGCCACGACCGCTCGATACCAGCACTAAGACTTTTCCTTTCGTTGTCATTCTTGTTCTCCTTTTTGAAATCGACTTTTGTTTTTCTGAATATGAGCTAGCTCTTCCTCCAAAGTGCGCAAGGACGGGCCAATGCGGTTGATGTGAGTTATGCTCCGGGGAATCCGAACATCAACCACGACTGATTGGCTACCCAATGGGGGTACAGCTCCGTCATCTGATCGAACAGCTCCTGGTCGGACGTCGCGGTTTTCTGCAACCGATCGAAGTCCTGCAGATAACGCTTGGTGTCCTGGATGGTCGAGGGAGAGTCGGGCGCGCCAGTCTTCTTGTGACCGGCGACAACCATCGCCGGGTTCAGCGCCGCTAACCGGTCTAGCGCCGCGATCCAATTCTCTCGGCTCTCGGGGGTGGTGTCGCCGACGTACATGCGGCACTGGTTGTACACAACGTCGCCAGCGACGATCAGGCCGATCGATGGAACGTGGAGAGACGTCGAATCGGGACAATCGGTGCGGCCCTGCTCGATGATGCGCAATTCGTGGCCCTCAAGCGTGAAGGTGTCGCCCTCATAGGGCTCAGGTGAGACCAACTTCGTCGGCACTTGGCCAGGAAACAATTGGCGGGCGAATTGGCTCAGCGGAGGAACAAACGACGACTGCATGGCCTCCACCGTCTTGGGCGTTGCTATCGCCCGAGCGCCGGGGAAACGATCGAGCAGAATGCTCAGACCGTAGAAGTGGTCGAAATGGGCGTGTGTTATATAGATGGTCTGCAAGTTGCGGTTGTGCAGAGCGACCCAATCCGCGAGAGCCTCGGCCTCAGCCACTGTCCCCATTGCGTCCACCAGCACCGCGTCGTGCTCGCCGAAGATCAAAGTCGACGTGATCGGGTCAAAGCCGAGCGGCTCGCCGAAGGGCTTTGGCCGCTCGCCGACCATAGCCTTTCCCGGGGCGGTAAAAACGTTCACGCTAAGCGTGTTCGAGGCCGCAGGCGCGGTCATGTGCGTAGTCTCCTTCAGTTCATTTGCTAACGGATTTCCGATCGCGGCTCGCCTCGTGCTTCCAAGATGAAGTTGCAACCGATTGGTCGCAAGAGTTTTGGGGCGTATTTTGGCGCGGAGCGGCGGGTGAGTCTTTTCGTCTCGACCTCCCACACTGTGGGTGCCCCATCCTTTTCGCCCTCCGCTGGCGAAAAGGGTGGAACGAGCACCGTCGTAACGCCTGACGACCAGCCCGCAGGGCGGCGTTTGTTTGAGCCGTGGGGCGTGACAACCTGCTGAAAAAAGCGACTTTGGGTAGAGCTGGCCTTTAGGCCAGCGTCGAAGTCGTTTATTCTTGTCATTCCGAGCGGGCTTTAGCCCGCGAGGCATCTGCTTTGGCGGTTGCTGACAACTGAGAAGTAATAACTGACTGCTTACCCACACCTGAGTGGTCACACACCTCAGTGGTCTTGACTTTATGAAATTGCAACGTCATATTACGATGCGATTCTAGTGTGACTTTCTTTGGGTCACGAAAGATTAGATCACGCGAGATCGTACGTAAGTGATCGGTGAAGTTAGGCAACTAACCCGACTCATCCCTCATCGGCCCATTTCTGGGGCAGTCGATCTTCTCCCTTGACCGACTGACAACAAGCTTATAGCGGCTCCTTTTTCCGCTACGGCCTTCAGCCCGTGCGCCATTCGTCATTCCCGCACTGACTGAACACAAATCGCTGAGGATCGTTTGCCCGTCCGGAGCTCGCTCCCAATGGCATAGGGATGTTTTGTCTTCATATCGGACTAATTCGTATTGCTGTCGCTAGGAGCGAATATGAAATCCAAAGCTGGCTTGTCACTGTTCACGTTGTCTTTGATTGCGCTGGTACTCATGAGCGGGCTTGCGGCGTTCCCCCAAGATTTCGCCCAAGACAACGCTTCACCCGCACCAACAGTGCGCCAGGCGGTTCGCTTTGCTGTGTCTGCCCCGGTGCGCGAGTTGGCCAAGCTGCCCCAGCCAAGGCCCTACAGCGTGCACGAGGCCCTTCCAGTCCGTCGCATCCCCAAGCGTGACTTCGGCGTCGCCGTGGATCCAGTCGAGCAGAACACCGCCCGCTGGCCCATGGCTCGAAGCCTGCCCCTGCTATCGACTACTCTCGGACTGAACTTCTTTGGTGTCGGCAACGGCTTCCCCGGTTACATCGTCCCTGATGCCCCGCCAGATACGAACTTGGCGGTGGGCGACACCGAGATCGTCCAGTGGGCAACGTCTCGTTCGCGGTCTTTGACAAGACCGGCTCGATTTTGGCTGGCCCCATCGCAGGTAACCTGCTCTGGTCGGCTCTAGGTGGACCCTGCGCGAACAACAACGACGGCGACATCATCGCCGAGTGGGACAACGCCGCCCACCAATGGGTGCTGGCCCAGAATGTGTATAACGGGCCGCCCTACTATGCGTGCGTGGCCGTCTCCACAACTTCCGATGCTCTGGGCCCCTACTATCTTTACCAATTCCCGTTGGGCAATAACTTCCCCGACTATCCAAAGTGGGGACGCTGGACTACTAGCTGGGCCCAAACCATGAATATGTTCAACCCTAGTGGTACTGCCTTCCTGGGCGCTCAAGTCTGCATGTATGAGAGGGCCCAGCTCCTCGCTGGCAGTCCGACCCCGAGACAAGTGTGCTTCCAGCTCACGCCCAACGACGACAGCCTGTTGCCCGGCGATATCGATTCCGCTAAGGGCCCGCCCTCAGCCCAGGATGAATTCTTTATTGGCAGCGTTGCTGCTGTGGACAACTCTCATCTCTCGTTGTACTCGGCTCACGTCGTCTGGTCGCCATTCTCGGCGTCCATTTCGGGCGCCAACAACTCTCAGCTCCTCACTGTACCGACCTATTCCGGCCCTTGCAGCGGTTCATTCGGAGGCGACTGCGTCCCCCAACGGGGTGTCAGCGATAAACTCGATTCCCTTGGCGATCGCCTGATGTATCGCTTCGCCTACTCCAACGACCCCCCAGGAGGTACTCCGTACCAGCACTGGTACGTAAACCACGCCGTGCAAGCCTCCGGCGGTCAAATCGGCGTCCGCTGGTACGAGTTGCATGCGCCGCCTATAACGCAACCTTGGAATGGCGTCACCTTGGCCCAGTCCGGCACCTACGCTCCCGACTCGAATTATCGCTGGATGGGCTCAATCGCCGCGGACATGAATGACAACATACTGGTGGGTTACAGCGAGTCGAGCTCGACCATGTACCCCTCCATTGCTGTTGCCGGAAAGCTCAAAGTCCCTTCAAACGGCATCCTGGAACCTGAGCTTCTGGTGGTTGCCGGTACGGGCTCGCAACCCGGCACGGCCAACCGCTGGGGCGATTACAGCTCGATGCGAATCGACCCAGATGGCTGTACCTTCTGGTACACGCAGGAGTACTACCAGGTCACCCAGGCCTTCGACTGGAGCACCCAGATCGCGTCCGCTAAGTTTGCCAACTGTCAGAATCCTGCCTACGACGGTTACCTTGAGCTTTGCAAGCAGTCGGACCCGAATAATCCGGTCACCGGAACATTTGATTTCACGTTGTCTGCCCCATTTTTCAGCGGCGGTCCCTATCTCGTTCCCGTTGGCTCGTGTTCACCGCCCATTCAGGTCCCTTCCGGTACCATCACGATTACCGAAGCGCCGCAGATCGGCGTCCTGGTCGACGACGTCAGTGCCTTCTCCTATGACTCGTTCGGAAACTACATTGATGAGCTGGACACGTGGAATCCGCCCGACCTGACCGCCACCGTAACCGTGATGCGAGGCGGCGTCAATCTGGAAACCATTGCCACCTTTACGAATTATGCTGCTCCGCCGGGTGCGTTGAAGGTCTGTAAGATCGCTGGCCCGGGCGTTACAGTCGGCACGCCCTTTAACTTCACGGCTACCGGTCTTTCACCCTTTCAGATACCGGCGGGTCCGCCGCCTGGCGGCTCCTGCGAGATCGTCAGCACCAACCTCCCGGTTAACACCCCGGTGACAGTTGCGGAGGCTGTTCCACCCGGCGTTTTCGTGTCGAACATTACGGTTAATCCGCCGAATCGGGGTGGCCAGCAAGCCTCCAACAGCGTGGTTGTTACGATCGGCAGTGGCTTCACCGAAGTGGATTTTACGGACACCGCCTCCCAAGCATGCGGCGGACAGTCGATGATAACGCTGGATTTGGCCAATAACCAAGCCTTTGTGCCAATATATACACCTGATGCAAATGGAAACGCGCAGATTGAGGTAGTCAATCTGGGCAGCAGCTTAAGCCTTAATAAGTTGATTTCACTGCCCGGAGCAACCCAGGCGCTCTCAACAACCTACAATCCAAACAGCACTCCGCACCCAACGATGCTGGTAGAGGCAGTGCTAAAGACGGGCGGTCCTATAGGTGTGTATGTGGTTGATACCATCAGCTTGTCAGTTTTGGGGCCACCATTGGTGGCTACCGGGCTCGTTTACACCAGCGCTGCATCTGGAGGTATCTTGGAGGACTCCTCCGCGCGCAACCGGGCGTTTGTGGCCGGTTCCCTCAATATTGGGATTCTCGACCAGTCCACCGGAACATTTGGAGACGTGGTGGGCCTCAATGGCCACGACACCGACTCACTGGCTTTGAATCTCGTCACTGACACCATCTTCATCTCCGGTGACGGGAGCAACCAGATAATTCAAGCAGCGGCAGTGCCGCCGCCACCGCTTGTCCCGATAGCGTTCAAGAATAGCAACTTCAACATAACCGATGGTGACGCCTTTGATCCGTTCACCAATATTTTGCTCCTAAGCCCGGAAGTTGGGGCGGACAACAGCTGGGGCTTCAACTTCAACACCTTGAACACGACAACTAATCCGGCTACGGCTCTCTTTGCCACAGTTCCCGGTATCTGCCCCCTCGGCGCAAGTACATGTGTCTCTACATCGTATCCTTTCGGCTGCGAGCTACCTCCAGCGGGGCGCAATATAAATGGGACAGGGCCCGAGGGACCAGGTGGGGAGACGGCCATCAATTGCAAGACTCACCAGGGATTGATCGTTGATGAGTTTGGGCAGAACTTCAAACTCATCCAGTTGCCGATCACTTCGCCGGGAACCAGCCCGCTCGACAATAACGGTCGTATATTCTCGGGGACCACTGCGAGTCCAAGTACGTCGGTTTACACCATCGCTGAGGCCGTGATTCCGAAGGGTAATGTGAACGGAACTCTCACTCAGCTTGGAGTCGTGGGTGATCCCAGCACCGTGGTAATCGATAACGTTCACAACCTTGGCTATATGCTGGCAGACACGTGTCCTGCAATGCACGTTTGGGGGCAACTCGGTACGGGGTGTACGACGCCGCTTTCGCTCTTTCTCGTCAAAGTGGATCTTTCTACTCCGTCGGTGGGCGCATGCCCCGCCGGCCTGCCAGGCACGGGTGCACCTTGGACTCCGGTCAGCACGGCGTTTCGCCTGCATTGAGCTTGCCGCCGTCACCAGCAGTGCGATTCCGCTGCTGGTGACGGATCGTTAAGGGCGGGTTACTGCTAAGCTGGGTGCCCGGTCCCGGCTTCAATTGCCGGGCGGGTCTTTTCGTCCCGACGTCCCATACTGTGGGTGCCCCATCCTTTTCGCCGCAGTTGGCGAAAAGGGTGGGAACGGACACCGTCACAACACATGACGACCAGTCCCCAGGGCGGCATTTTTTTGAGCCGCGGGCGTGAGCCCGCGGTCAATCCAAATTCCGTCACTTCGCGACTCGGGCTAATGTCGCACGAAGAACTGTTCTTTATCCATGTTGGCCGGGACGGCGACGTCGAAGAAGCCGACCATCATTTCTTCGTAGGTCTGGCCACCCCAGCGGACTTCGACGTTAGGGTCGGGATTATGCGGATTGTCTTCGGTGTTGTCGTACCATGCGACCGCCTGCAGCTTGGTTCCGGCCTTGAGGAAGCGCGGTTCGGCGAGGCGATAGCTAAGCTGCCAGTGAAAGTGATAGCGGTTCAAGCGCAGCAGGATCTCGGTGGTGCCGTCGGGATGAACGATGTTGTACTCGAAGGCCTTGCCGCGCAGATGCATGTGTGGAAAGAAGCTGAGCAGCGTGCAGTCGTTGGGCATGGTTCCCCAAACATCGACGCGGTAGTCGTCGGTGCGTGGCGGGATGATGAAGGTGTGGGTGGTGAGTTGCAGGGTCAGCACGCGCTGTTGCGGTGGCCGCTTGGAGAGCACCATGCCGACGCTGGTCTGGTCTGTGCCAGCTTTTCCGTTGGCAGTGTAGTGCATCTGGAAGACAAGGTCGGATCCGGTGGGGATGAACTTCGCCATACTATCGGGCCAACGATCGGGCTCGCTGCCGGGCGCGTACACCAGCAGCATGTCGGTCGTAGTCTCATGGGCTTCGGCGCGTAATTTCGGATCCGCGAAACTCGAAGCTGTAAACGCCGTTCCGACGGGCGCAACACGCAGCCAGTTCGAGTTCGGCGGACGAATGTACACCACCGCGTGATGCACATACTGGGGACTCGATGGCCGGACCTCGGTGAACTGAACCCACTTGTCCTCGGTGAATCCGGTGGGCACGATTTCGTAGGTGTATTCCACATCGCCATGCGCAGGAATCGCGACCGACACGGGCATCTGCACAATCTTGTCGGGCTGGGGAATGTTCCATCCACTCGCCCAATGCTTTGGAGGAGGCGCGTCTTTGGGCGAGCCGGCGGGCGCACCCGCGTCGAGCCACGCACCGAACTTCGCGATCTGCTGCGGCGTTAATGAAGGATCGTTGGAGAATTTGCCGTAGCGGGGATCGGCAAACCACGGCGGCATGGACTTTGATTCCACCGCCAGCCGAATTGCTGCCGCCCAGGGCTTGGTTTCCTGATAAGTCACGAAGGACATGGGCGCGATTTCGCCGGGACGGTGACAGACCTGGCAGTGGTCTTGAAGGATGGGCAGGATGTTTTTGTAGAAGGTGGGCGGGTGAGTGGGCGGTGGCGCGCCAGCGGTATTTGCAGAGTACGGGAAAATCAAAACCGCGAAGCAGGCGAAGGAAAGCACTAAGAGGATGGACAGCAGCGGACTGCCGTCCCCGGGGGACTTGGGATCAACCCCCACGCTACCCAGCACTCCGCCTGCGGCTGCGTGCTGGGCTGTCATGGCACGCCCTACGGGCTCTCTCATCGGCAGGTTGTTCCAGGTATAGGACAACGAGCGGTTGGCTCTTTCAAGGACGATGCGGCGATTGTCTCGGCTCTAGTTCGGCTGATTGTGCTCCGGCAACTCTTCTTCTTGAACCGCGTGGCGACGCAAGAGTTGCGCCAGGTTCTGGGAAAATGCAGAGCGTGGCAACACCATGTCGCAACCGGCTTCGGTGGCCTTCATCTTCAGTTCGCCCTGTACGTGCGAGACGAAACCGATGATGTTGGTTTCTTTTTTCAGCTTGCTCTTGAGTTTAGGGATGACAGTGAGCGGCTTGACGTTCAGATTGTTCAGATCAACGATGATGAGCGTCGGCTTGTCGTTGCCATTCTCGCCCATGCGCTCGAAGACGTCTTTCTCGGTCTTGACGAATTCGACTTTGACGTTGATCTTGCGGGCCGTCTCCTGAATTTTCGCCAGGAAGAACAGGTCATCCACGAACGCGTAGATGCGGGCTGGACCATCGGTGTTCGTGGTCAACGGCTCAGGCTCGGAAGGCGGAAACTGCTTGCCGTAATTCTGGTTCACTCGGCCGCGCTCGGGGTTGTGCGAGTTGCCGTTGGGATCGCCTAATACGGCACGGTAACTGTGGTCCATGGGCGCCGAGTACACACCGCCGAGCGGCTCGCGCTGGGTGGGGCGGCCTCCGGGCTTGTGTCCGCCAGAGCGTTTCTTGCCGAAGCGGCGTCCGCCCTGATGTGGGCCTTGACCCTGGCTCTGGCCTGGGCCCTGGGAGCGTCCGTGGCTTTGACCCTGATTCGGGCCTTGGCCTTGTGACTTGCCTTGTTGTTGTGGTGCGCCGTGCGCGGCAGGCCCGCGGCGTCCGCGCCGCCGTCTCCGGCTCTTCCCTCCGGGCTGTCCGCCGGAAGGAGGATTCGATCCTTGATTCATATTGCTCTCTTAGTTACGTTCATTTGCCCGCAGGTCGCGGGAATCCCACATTGGTGAACCGCACTCACTGCTCGTAGGTTCGCACCGTATTCCGCGAAACAGTCCTAATGCGGTTGAAATCGTGTCTGAAATCGAATCAGTTACGTCCGTCTGGCGCCCGGAATCCTTGGGCGAGGAACGCCTGCACGGGAAGTGCGGCGATTGGAGGACGTCCTTATCGTACCCAGCTTTGCTGTTGAAACGCAAGCCGCTAAACCAGTTATTACGCTTGATGACCCACTTTCGTCAACTTGCGGTCCAAACTGGCGCCGCATATGTAACCTTGATGCAGCAAAACGGACAGGAGGTGCCGCCTTTCAGCGAAAACTAATTCCCGACCTAGAGTTGCGCGGGCAACCTCACCGCCGCTCTCAGATTGCGACAACTACAATTACTTTAACAGCACTCTGCAGCGATTGGCGAAACATGGCATTGAACGGCGTCAATTCAGCCTCGCCAGCAAGTGCCGCAACATGTCGAGCGTTTCCCTGACGTCCTCGGCATCCTCCGCTTGCGGCTGCAATTGCAGATACGCGCCCAGGTCCTGGGCGGCGCCGAAATAGTGCTCCAGATTCAGGCGCACGAGGCCCCGCTCGCGCAATAATTCCGCGCTGCGAGGCGGAATTGCCAGCAGCAGGTCAAGAACCCGCAGGCCCTTTTGAAAATTCCGCTGGGTGAAGTAAATCTGCCGTAGGTTATTCAGAACTCGGGTCAGGATCTCGCGATGCGTAACGGCTTTGAGAAATTCGGGCTGCAGTTCTACTTCGCCGGAATATATCTCATTGAGGCGCTGCTGGCAGTCAGCGTTGCCCACGATGCGTCCGCGATTGAACGGGTCGATGAGCATCTCACCTGCCATCACATCGTAGTGTTTCAGCAGGAAATGACCGGGCATACCGGTGCCTGCAACCGGAAAACCTACGCGGCGGGCGACGTCCAGATAAATCACTGAAAGCGTTATGGGAATGCCGAGCTTGCGGTCGAGCACATCATTGAGAAATGAATTGCGCGGATCATAGTAGTCGTCACGATTGCCGCGCAGGCCCTCTTCGTCGAACAGTACCCGGCTGAGCAGAGCAATGACTTCGCGCGCCGTGGGACTGCTGCGCATGCGAGCACGCACACGCTGCGCCAGAGCTTCGAGACGCCCGAGATAGTAGGGCGCATCGAGCACGGGATACTCAGTACGCGCAATCGCCAGCGTGGCACACGCTAGATCGATGGAGGCGTCTTCGTTAGCAGGCTCGACCAGCGAGGCGAAATTCTTCAGCGCAGTTCGGTATGAATCGGCGGCCGGCATCTCGCGTGCTGATTCGATGAAACAGGGTGCATCGGCGATTCGCGGCGTTGCCTCACTGGCGAAACATGTTCCTGGCGATGAAGAATACGTTGGCGGGGCGTTCGGCCAGGCGGCGCATGAAGTATGGATACCACTCGCTGCCGAACGGAATGTACACGCGTAGGCCGTAGCCTTCGCGTACTAGCTTTTGTTGCAGGTCGCGGCGCACGCCATGCAGCATCTGGAACTCGTACGCTGTCGGCGGAATGTTTTCCGCACGCGCGAAATCCTTCATCTCTTCGATGATCTTTTCGTCGTGCGTGGCGAGGCCGTGATAGACACCGCTCTTCAGCAGGATTTTGGCCAGCTTGATGTAGTTGGCATCGACGTCAGATTTCTTGGGGAAAGCGATCTCTGGCGACTCTTTGTATGCGCCCTTGCACAGGCGGATGCGAATGCGCTCGGAGAGAAGCTGGTTGACGTCGGCTTCGCTACGATACAAATACGTCTGAATGACCGTGCCGATCTTGCCCGCGTGCCCCGGCTGACGATGCATTCCTCGCACGAAATCGAGCGTGCGCTCGGTGTAGGGCGAGCCCTCCATATCGACGCGGACGAAGCTGTTCAGCTGCACCGCATGGCTCACGAGCTCGGTCACCAGCGAAAAGGCCAGGTCCTCGCTGATGTCGAGTCCCATGTGCGTGAGCTTCAGGCTGATGTTGGCGTTCAGCTTGCGCGCAGCGATCTCGTCGAGCATCTGGTGATAAAGCTCGGCGCTCTGTTTCGCTTCGTCGGCATTGGTGACGTTTTCGCCGAGGTTGTCGATGCTCACGCTCGCGCCCCGCCGATTCACGATTTCGGTGACGCGAACGGCATCGGCGAGCTGCGTTCCGGCAACAAAGCGGCCGCTGAAGCGCAGGCCAAGCGGAGAGGTTTCGGCGAAATGGCGAAGCGGCTTATTTTCTGACAGCTTGATGAAGGCGGTTCTTAACATGTGGCCTCCGCGGGCCCGGGCAGCAGAGGCTCGGCGTTAGAAACGACAAGAATATGGCGCATAAGAATGTTGGGGACAGCTAACCAAACCTTCGATAATAGCGCCCAGCGGGCTTTTGGGACAAACGACTTATCGGACCGGTAGTGGGTCAACTGACCCACTACCCTCGGACCGGATTCAGGCTTGTGCTATCCTCGCTGGCCGACGCCACTTTCATGTGGCGGGAATCCTCGAAATTTGGAGATCAACTATGCGCATGCTGATGCACGTTCACTTTCCGCTCGAACCGTTCAACACCGCTGTTCGCGATGGGTCAGTTGGACAGAAGATGAAGAAGATTCTGGAAGCCAACAAGCCGGAGGCCGCCTATTTCTGTGAGCATAACGGGCAGCGTGGCGGAACCCTGGTCGTGAACCTGGACGATCCTTCCGGCATACCGGCTCTCGCCGAGCCGTGGTTCCTGACGTTCAATGCCAACGTAGAGTTTCGCGTGGCGATGACGCCGGAAGACCTCGGCCGTGCTGGGCTGGAGGCGCTGGGGAAGAAGTGGGCCTAGTCCGGATCGTCCCAATTGTGCATGTGGAGTATACTGTGGAGTAGGCTCCACACATGGAAACCATACAGATCGTCCTCGAGAAAGAGCTTTTACAGGCCACCGACCAGGCGGCACGGCGGACCAAACGGAACCGTTCGGCGCTGGTGCGCGAGGCGCTGCGGGAACATCTTAAGCGGCTTGAGGTGCGACGACTCGAAGAGCGAGACCGTGCGGGGTATGCCCGCGCGCCGATGGGACGGGATGAAGCGTTGCTGTGGGAAGCGGAGGCGGCGTGGCCGGACTCATAGAGCGGGGGGATGTTCGACTTTACAACTTTGCCCCGCCGGACAAGAAGCGACCCGTCGTCGTGCTGACGCGAAACAGCGCGCTTGAGTACCTGGCGACGGTGACGGTTGCTCCGATCACGACGACCCTTCGCGGCGTGCCTTCCGAAGTTGCCTTGAGGGAAGACGACGGCATGAAGTCGCCATGCGCGGTGAATCTGCATAATACCGTTACCGTCTCGCAAGCGCGTTTGGGAAAGCGAGTGGCGCAGTTGGGCGCGGCGCGGATGAAGGAAGTTTGCGCGGCATTACGGTTCGCGGTGGGGTGCGACGGGTAGGAGAGTGGTTAGTGGCTAGTGGTCGGTGAAAGTCAAAAGACCTACGCGGCGAGAAGCAGTTGTCCGTTGACAGTGGTCAGTTGTCCGTGGAGGTCAAAAGACCCACACAAGCAAAGGCGGCTTGTGTGGGGCATCCGGCGTCTCTTAGGTTAGCGCCCGAAAGAGGGGCGCGAACCTGGGGCACCTGGCGGTCGGGGGAGTCCCTAGGATCGATCTCCGGTCTTGCTGATGAGTTCTTTCAAGTGCCTGAGGGTTTCGGAAGGGTCCGTACGGATGGTGTAGTCAGCGTTCGCATCGGCGGCGCGGATGACTCCGTGCTGGTCGATCAGATAGCGTGCCGGCATCGGCAGGCGATATTCCGGTTCGTCGTTGAATCTATCGAGGGTGACACCGAAGGATATGTATAGCTCGCGCAGATAGTCGGGCAGTGTGAACACGAGGCCGTACTGTTCCGCGACCTTCAACTGAAGATCGGTAAGGATGTCGAACGCCAGGTTCAGCTTCTTGTGCAGCGCGCGGGTGTAACGCTCAATTTCAGGAGTCAGCACGACGATCTGGGCGCCCAGTTCCCTCACCTCGGGGTGGATCTGTTGTAGAGCCTCCAGCTCCATATTGCAGTAGGGTCACCAGTGTCCCCGGAAGAAGCTTACGACCAGTGGGCCTTTGCGTAGGAGGTCGGTGGAGGCGACCTCTACGTGGTCCTGGTTGAACAGGCTGAAGCTCGGAGCACGATCGCGGACCTTGAGGGCACGCGCTTCAATACCGGAAGCCTTGAGCGAGGCCGTCGCCCGATGCATTGTTTCGATTGCCTCGGGCTTTACGTTGTAGGGAGGAGCCCCGGACTCAAACGTCGTTTTGTATTGGTCGAGTCGTTCCTGAAGGGTTGCCATGGACGCCCCGGTTCTGCCGTTGGATGTCTCTGCAAGGCGGCAGGACGGAAAATTTGTGGCGAAATTTCGCTGTTGAGGAAAACGTGGCCTCTATTTGCCACCCTGTTTTGTAGCCCGATTCACTCCCATTCAATCGTTCCTGGAGGCTTGCTCGTCACGTCGTAGACTACGCGGTTGATGCCCTTGACCTCGTTGACGATGCGGTTGGAGATGGTTTTGAGGATCTCGTGCGGAAGGTCAACCCAGTCGGCGGTCATGCCGTCCTCGGAGTTCACGGCGCGGATGGCGCAGGTGTAGGCGTAGGTGCGCATGTCGCCCATGACGCCGACGGACATGACAGGCAGAAGCACGGCGAAGGACTGCCAGATCTTAGTGTAGAGCCCTGCCTTCTTGATTTCGCCGACTACGATGTCGTCGGCTTCCTGCAAGAGGGCCACGCGATCGCGGGTGACTTCGCCGAGGATGCGGACGGCGAGGCCGGGGCCGGGGAAGGGCTGGCGCTGGAGGATCTCTTCGGGCATGCCGAGGTCGCGGCCGATCTTGCGGACTTCGTCTTTGAAGAGGTCTTTGAGTGGCTCGATGAGTTTGAGCTTCATGCGCTTGGGCAGGCCTCCGACGTTGTGATGGCTCTTGATGGTCTGCGAGGGGCCGCGCACGGAGCGCGACTCGATGACGTCGGGGTAGAGCGTGCCCTGCACCAGCCAATCGACTTTGCCTTGCGTTTCGGCGATGCGGCGGGCTTCCTGCTCGAAGACGGTGATGAATTCTTTGCCGATGATCTTGCGCTTCTTTTCGGGGTCTTTGACGCGGGCGAGTTTGCCAAGGAAAAGGTCGGTCGCGTCGACGGCGTCGATGTTGAGGCCGAGCTTGTCGCGCAGGTTCTTCTGCACGGTCTGGAATTCGTTTTTGCGCAGCACTCCGTTGTTGACGAAGATGCAGGTCAACTGGTCGCCGATGGCACGATGGACTAAGACCGCCGCGACGGAGGAATCGACGCCGCCTGAGAGACCGCAGATCACGCGGCCGGTGCCGACTTGTTTGCGGATGGATTCGACAGTTTCGTCGATGAAGCGCTGAGGCGTCCAGTTGGGTCGCAGTCCGCAGATGTCGAAGACGAAGTTGCGCAGGATGGCAGTTCCCTGCTTGGTGTGGTGGACTTCGGGATGAAACTGCACGGCGTAGTACTTGCGCGCCGGGTCTTCGAAGGCAGCCTTGGCGTTGGAGGATTGCGCAACCAGGCGAAAGCCTGGCGGAAGTTGCTCGGCTTCGTCGCCGTGTGACATCCAGACGTGTAGCGGACCGATGAGACCCTTGAACAGGGCGCAATCGTCGCGCAGAAGTTCGACGTCGGCGTGGCCGTATTCGCGCTTATCTCCGGGACTGACTTTGCCGCCCAGCTTGTGGGTCATCAGGTGCAGGCCGTAGCAAATGCCCAGCACCGGCAGGCCGAGATGCAGTACCTGTTCGTCCATCGTGGGCGCGTCAGCCTCATAAACGGACGACGGGCCTCCGGAGAAGATGATGCCAGCAGGAGCGTAGCTCTTGATCTCTTTCAGCGAGGCGGTGCAAGGGAGGACGACGGAGAAGACGTTTTGTTCGCGGATGCGGCGCGCGATGAGTTGCGTATATTGCGAGCCGAAGTCGAGGACGACGATCGATTGAGTTTCCACTTTTTAATGTGCCAGAGGACGGGGGAAGTGTAAAGCGGCATGTCTGGTTCAGGGAAGCGGTGGGTGAGGAATGCGGTCGTCGCGAGGATAGGGGTCCTTCGACTCGTCGCTGTGCTCCTCGCTCAGGATGACAGGTCCGATGGCATGCTTATAATCCCTCCATGGCGTTCAAGCGCACGCAGAAGGATTACGACGAGGCGATGCTGTATGAGTACGCGATTGGGGCGCTGGGGCGGAAGATGCGGACTGTCGCGGAGTTGAAGCGGCTGATGCGGGAACGGGTGAAGCATCAGGAAGAGATGGGTCAACTGTTGGTTGAGGTTGTCATTGCTAAATTGAAGGAACAAAGGTACCTGAATGATACGAACTATGCGGAGAGCTACTCCCGGTTTCGCAAAGAAAATGAGAAGTTCGGCCGCCAGCGGGTGGTGCAGGACCTGAAGGCCAAGGGCGTCCATGGCGACATCATCGAGAAGACGGTGGGCGCGGCGTATCAGGACGTGAATGAGGAGCAGTTGGCGCGGGAGTATCTGCAGCGCAAGCGGACCAGGAAGCCGATGACGCAGCGCGATGCGGCCAAAGTGTTTCGTACCCTGGTACGCGCTGGCTTTGCCAGCCGTGTTATCTTTCGCATCCTGAAGACATGGGACGTGGATGACGAGACGATCGCGGCGCTGGAGAGTGAGGCGGTCGATCCACCCAATTCTGCGAGGGAACAAGAATAATGCCCAAGAAACTCGATCACACTGCCGCCGTCTCGCACCTGTCGAGCACAGACCGCAAGCTGGCGAAGATCATCGCCAAGGCGGGGCCGTGCGCGCTGCAGCCAGAAAACACCCAGAGCATCTTCGATGCGCTGTTGGAGTCGATCATCTATCAGCAGCTCAATGGCAAGGTCGCTGCGATAATTACCGAGCGAGTCAAAGCGCTGTTTCCTGACAACACGGGCCGCATAAAGACACGTCACGGGGAGGCTGCTGCGTTCCCTACTCCGGAGCAGATTCTTGCTGCGACGCCTGAGTTGCTGCGCTCGGCGGGATTGTCGCAGGCAAAGATGCTGGCGATTCGCGATTTGGCGGCGAAGGCGCTTGACGGCACCGTTCCAACAGTGCGAGAGGCACACAAGATCGAGCGACGATGCGCTGGTCGAGCGGCTGACGGCGGTGCGGGGCATCGGGCGCTGGACGGTGGAGATGCTGCTTATCTTTCGTCTCGGGCGTCCGGATGTGCTGGCGGTCGACGATTATGGCGTGCGTAAGGGGTTCGCCAAGATGCATCGTATGGATGAATTGCCGAAGCCAAAGGAGTTAATGGCATACGGAGAGCGCTGGCGTCCGCATCGGAGCCTCGCCTGCTGGTACTTGTGGCGGGCGGCGGAGATGAAAGACTTGCCGGAACCGGGTGCGAAGGCGAAGGCCGAGGCCAAAGCAAAGGCGTCGATAGCGAGCACGCGAAAGGCTGTCACCAAGAAGAAGAAAGCCACGGCCACCAAAAGAAAGAGCTAGTCCGCATTGCGCCGATTATTTTTGCTTGGCGAGGGCCTGAACAAATACCTGGCCCGCTTCGGCGTTCTCTCCCGTGGCGCTGGAAGCAACGAATGCCGGCACATTGGCCGGGCATGCCTTCACCGCCGCGCAGACGTCAACCGCGTGCGTCAGATTGGCTGCCAGCAAAGCATTATCGGCGGCGTCGGTCGGGGCGTTCAGGATGACAACTTCCACTCTGACATCTTTGTCAAAGCGGCTCTTGAGAGCGGTCTTGTAATCCATATCGCTGTAGGTTTTGACGACGATGGGCGCCCCGGAGGCGACGCGGGGATTCGCGGCCTGGAACTCCAATATCCGGTGGTCAAGTTCGTGGGCGTAAGGGGAATACAAGTCGCGAAAGAGATGCACCACCACCGGCTTTTGGGGAGCCGGCTTCTTACAACCCGGCGCGAACAGCAACACAGAGAGCAAGGCCAAGTATGGCCAACGTTGGCACATGTCTGCATGATACTGGAGTCGGGAAATCCGTCGAAAATAAAGATGGAACGCTCGGTGGCGAAATTGAATGGTGTGCACGCCCCCCGGAGTCGGGAGCCGGTGAATTGCTTCAATTGGGTTAATTTCTGCGGACGATTGAAAAGACCGCTCGATAGCCGCCCGTGCCGTTCGGTGACATTTGTCACACGCTTCCGCTGACAATCCACACTACAGGCCGCAGTGAAACTCATTGAACATAGAGAACGTATTAGGCGAGAGATACCACGCGCAAGGAAACCGAAATGGTCCATCCCCCTGTAATCAAGCCCGCCGCCCTTCCAAACCCGCTGGAAGAGTGCGATGCTAGTGGCATTCATCTTGAGGAGAGTCGGGCCACTGGCATGAAGGACCTGAAAGACGAGCTGGCATCGCTGCGCATCGACCGCGAACAGCCCCGGCGCGGCAAGTGGGGCCTGTGGATTGTGTTGTTCCTGCTAGTCGTAGGAGCTTCGGCGGCAGCCCTTTATCTCGTCAAGACCAAGCCGGAATTCGTGAATTTCGCCGCAGTCGAGGTGGAGCCGGTCCAGGCCAGTGTGCAGACCAGCGTCGGGCCCCAGCGCGGGAACGCCGATCCTGACGGCTTCGGGCTACCTGGTGGCGCGGCACCAGTCGGTAATTTCGTCGAAGATCCAGGGACGCCTCTCGGGTCTTTACGTGGAAGAAGGCAGCTACGTAAAGAAAGACGAGGTTATCGCCCGGCTGGAGGACACCTGATTACAAAGCCGCAGTCGCCAAGGCAAAAGCCGACATTGAGTATGCCCAGGCCAACCTGGCCGAGATGCAACGCCAGGCGCGCCTGCAGCAGGGCCTGTTCAAGGACAAAGTGGTTTCGCAGGACGCGCTGGATGCGGCCGACTCAAGGGTGCGCTGGCACAGGCAACGCATTGATCAGGACAAGGCCGCTCTGAAGATGCAGGAAGCGAACCTGGAGTTCACCGAGATCCGCGCGCCGTTCGATGGAGTGGTGGTGAAGAAGATGGCGGAGGTGGGCGAGAGCGTGGCGCCGATTCCTCCGGGCGTGAATATTTCAACATCGTCGGGCGCGATTGTAGCCATCGCCGACATGAACTCGCTGGAAGCCGAAGTGGATGTCAACGAAGCCAACGTCGGCGAACTCGACCCAGGTTATCCGGCGGACATCACGGTGCAGGCGATCCCGGATCACACCTACAAGGGCGTGCTGCGGCAGGTGATTCCCGACCGCCGACCGCACCAAGGCGACGGTGACGGTGAAGGTGTCGATCCTCGACAAAGACCGTCTGATCAAGCCGGAGATGAGTTGCAACGTCACGTTCCTGGAGCCGCCGAAGAAGGGCGACAGAAAGAAGCCGTCGCGCACGCATCGTCACCATTCCCAAGGACGCTATCACTACGCGCAACGGCAAGCATGTGGTGTATGTGATCGACAACAACAAGGCGCGCGAGGTGGCGGTGGTGACCGGCAATGACCTGAAGGGCCAGGTCATCGTGAAGTCGGGCCTGGTGGGAACGGAGAGCCTGGTGAACAATCCTCCGCAGAAAGTGGTGGACGGCACGTCGGTGAAGATCAAGAGCTAGCGAAGCATACAGGAGCCATCATGAGCGCAACCGCAGTGGCGGCCAAAACGGGCGCCGTTAATGTGCAGAACGTGGTCAAGATCTATCAGCGCGACAGCCAGCAGATCAAAGTGCTCGACGGACTAAGCCTCGAAGTGCCTCAGGGCGAGTTCCTGGCGCTGATGGGGCCGTCGGGCTCGGGCAAGACCACGCTGTTGAACCTGATTGCCGGCATCGATCGCGCGACTTCGGGGCAGGTGTCGGTGGCGGGTACCGACCTGACGCCGCTGTCGGAAGGCGAGCTGGCCAAATGGCGCAGCCGCAACGTCGGATTCATCTTCCAGTTCTACAACCTGATTCCGGTGTTGAACGCGGTGGAGAACGTCGAGCTGCCGCTGCTGCTCAGCCATCTGTCTAAGAAAGACCGGCGCGAGCGGGCGCTGACCGCGCTAAGGATTGTCGGATTGGCCGACCGGTCGAAGCATTATCCGCGGCAGCTCTCGGGCGGACAGGAGCAGCGTGTGGCCATTGCGCGCGCGATCGTGACCGATCCGGCGGTGCTGGTGGCAGACGAGCCGACCGGCGACCTCGACAGCAAGAGCGCTGAAGAAATTCTGGACCTGATGCAGACGTTTAATAAGGAGTTTGGCAAGACCATCGTGATGGTGACGCACGATCCACGGGCCGCCTCGCGCGCCCACGTGCAACGGCACCTGGAGAAAGGAGTGCTGACTACCTGTATGAAGTTCGCACCTCTGGTTCTCAAACATCTGCGCAAGAACTGGATCCGCACCCTGAGCACGGTGCTGGCGATGTCGGTTTGCATCTTCCTGTTCTGCGTTCTGCAAACCGTGATGGCGGCGGTGAATTTCGGGCTGCATGCGGGCAGCACGCGGCGCCTGGTGGTTCGCGACTACGTTAGTCTCGCCAATAACCTGCCTATCAACTACAAGCAGAAGATCGCCGCGATGCCGGGCATAACTGATACGACGATCGTGACCTGGTTCGGAGGCATCTATCGCGATCCCAAGAATTTTTTCGCCAACCTTGCGGTTGAGCCGGAAGCGTTCCTGCGGATCTATCCCGAAGTCATGCTGCCGCCGGAACAGAAGGCAGCGTGGTTGGGCGATGTTCGCGGCGCGATCATCGGCCGCAAGCTGGCGGAGCGGTTTGGATGGAAGCTAGGCGATCATGTGCAGTTGGAGAGCTTCATCCCGCCCTATCGCGTGGGCAAGCCGTTCGACTTTTTAGTGGATGGAATTTACGACACCGACGAAGCGCGCTATCCGGGTACAGATTTGAGGTCGATGTATTTCAACTTTAAGTACCTTTACGAGGCTACCGGCGAAAAGATTGGTATCGGAACATTGACAGTGCAAATCGACGACCCATCGCATGCGGGCGCCATTTCGAAGGAAATTGATGCAGCGTTCGAGAACAGCGACAACCAGACCAAGACGGAGACCGAACAGGCGTTTCGCGCAGGCTTTGTCGCGCTGGCGGGCAACCTGGCGCTGCTGCTGAACGTGATCGGCATGGCGGTGGCGTTCACCATTCTGCTGGTGACCGCGAATACGATGAGCATCGCGGTGCGCGAGCGGCAGCAGGAGATCGCGGTGCTGAAGACGCTGGGGTTCCCCAGCGGGTTGGTCATGGCGCTAATATTGAGTGAAGCGTTGCTGCTAGGCCTAATGGGCGGGTTGTTGGGTATCCTGATCGCCCGCGGAATTATCGCCGTACTGATCAATGTCCCATTCCTGGGGGATGTGCTGCGGGCCTTCCCGAACCTGGGTCTTTCGCCGCGACATCGCGGCGCTGGGCGTGAGTATCGCGTTGGTGCTGGGGCTGCTCGCGGGATTTATTCCCGCACTACTGGCGTATCGTGCGCGCATCACCGATGCATTGAGGCAGGTGTAAGATGGCGCTCCCTATTCGCTATAACACACGCAATTTGCGACAGCGCTGGAAGGTGACGCTGCTGGCCATCTTCGGCATCGCGCTGGTGGTGGCGGCGGTGGTGATCATCGCTTCGATGGCTGCGGGATTTCAGTCGGCGCTGCGTTCCACCGGTTCGGACAACAACGCCATCGTGACGCAGCGCGGCTCACTATCAGAGCTGACGTCGTGGATCGCGATCGGCAATGTGCAGACCATCATGACCGATCCGAGAATCGCCCGCGACAGCAGCGGTACGCCGCTGGCCTCGTGCGAGATCGTGATTATCGCCAGCAAACCGAAGAAGAGCGACAACCAGCCGACGAACATCACGCTGCGCGGCGTAACCCCAGAGGCCTTTAAGGTACGTAACGGCATCAAGTTGGTCGACGGGCGGATGTTCGAACCGGGCTTATTCGAAGTGATCGTGGGTAAGAAAATCTCGGATCGGGTGAATGGGCTGAATATCGGCGACACCTTGAAAGTACAGCGTAAGGAATTCAAGGTGGTCGGGCTGTTCACCGCTGACGGCAGCTCGTTCGAAAGCGAAATGTGGGGCGACTTGAACGCGCTGGGGCCGGCAGTGGGCCGCAACGGCGGATGTGAGTCGGTCACGGTGCGGCATGACCAATCCAAGCGAGCTGGCGAGTTTAGACAAAGACCTGCGGGCCAATCCGCAGATGCAGGTGCAGGCTGACTCGGAGAGGACTTACTACGAGAACCAGGCTGGCGGTGTTGCGACCGCGCTAAAGATCCTGGCAGGATTCGTGGGCATCGTCATGGGTATCGGTGCAGTGTTTGGTGCGATGAACACCATGTACGCCATCGTGTCGCAACGCACGCGCGAAATTGGGACGCTGCGCGCACTGGGGTTCTCGCGCTTCAGCATCCTGCTGTCGTTCGTGATGGAGTCGGTGCTGCTGGCGCTGGTCGGCGGAATACTAGGGTGTCTGATCGCGATTCCGATGAACGGCTTTACCGCCGGCACCGGCCAGACGCAGAGCTTCAGCGAGTTGGCATTCGCGTTCAAGATCACTCCGGGAATCGTGCTGGTGGGACTGATCTTTGCGGTGCTGATGGGATTTATCGGAGGTCTGCTGCCTGCGGTGCGGGCGTCGCAGATGCCGATTACCAAGGCGCTGCGAGAGGCGTAAAGCAGTGGCTAGTGGCTGCTGGCTAGATAAAATCCGGCGGGCGGCTAACTAGCCACTGACTACCAGCCACTGGCCACTTCTTTTAAATTCCCAACCCCGTGACCCGCCAGCCCGCACCATGTACCTTGTGACGGATGTTCAGGGTGATGAGCAGCGCGGTCATGGACTCGACGATGCGGGCGTTCTCCAGTTTGCCGCCGTCGATGGCACGCACGCCGGGAATTTTCACCGACAACTCAGAAGCAACCTGGCGAGCGTTGTCGTCGTCGCTGCAGACGATGACATCGCAGTCGACGTCCTGTTCTCCATTCAACACAGTGGCTGAGAGACTGTGAAACGCAGCAGCAACCGCGACGTTTTTGCCGACGATCTCCGCTGCTTGCTCGGCAGCTGAACCCTGCCAGACGCCAAGAATGCGCGTGGGGCGTCCGCCAACGGCTGCTGCGAGTGGAACCGTCGCATCAATGAGCACTGTGCCTGTGCGAAATGACGGCTTGAGTTGCTTAAGCAACTCCGCCTGACCTGCAAACGGCACGGTGAGCACGACAACGTCGCACATCTTCACCGCCTGGACATTGTCGAGGCCCTCGACGCTGCCTAGCGCCCCGGCCTTCTCGGCAATTTGCACGGCTGCGGCTTGTGCCCGGGTCGCATCACGAGAGCCGATGACGACCTGTTCGCCGGCGCGGGCCCAGCGCAGCGCCAGACCTGAGCCTTCGGGTCCGGTGCCGCCAACGATGGCAATCAAGCGATGCCTCGGGCGGCGACAGGTTCTACAACTGCGAGAGCGGGTTGGTCGAAGTAGTGCGTGTAGGTGGTGTTTCGTTGCGCAGGAACGCGACCCAGTTCGCGAATGCGCTCCTGGAATTCGTTGGCGGAAATATACTGCCCTGCCGTCGCCCCGGCGAGGCGGGAGATGTTCTCCTCGAAGAGCGTGCCGCCGTAGTCGTCGGCGCCGGCGAGCATGCATAGTTGCGAAACGTCGCGACCGAGCTTCACCCACGAGACCTGGATGTGGTTGATCGATCCAGCGAGCATGACGCGGGCCAGCGCATGCACCTTGATGTGTTCTTCCAGCGTTCCGCCGGGACGCGCGAGTCCCTGCTCGAAAAGCAGCGTGTTCTGGTGAATGAACCCGAGCGGAACGAACTCGGTGAAGCCGCTGGTACGTGCTTGAATCGAGCGCAGCAGCAGCATCTGGTTGACCCAGTGCTCGGGCATCTCGCGGTGACCGTACATCATGGTCGAAGTGCTGCGGATACCGCACTCGTGCGCGGTCTCGATGATCTCGCACCACTGCGCGGTGGTGAGCTTGTTGCGCGACAGCACCATGCGTATGGAGTCGTCGAGAATCTCGGCGGCCGTGCCGGGTAAGGTGTCGAGACCGTTGGCCTTCAGCATCAGCAGATATTCGCGAATGGGCATACCGGTGAGCTCGACGCCGTAGACCATTTCCATGGGCGAGAAGGCGTGGGCGTGCATCTTCGGTGTGGCGGATTTCACGGCGCGCAGCACGTCACGGTAGTAAAAGGGCGGCAGGTGGCGCGGCAGGCCTCCCTGGATGCAGACTTCAGTGGCTCCCCAGGATTCGGCTTGGCGCGACTTCTCACCGACTTGTTCGGGAGTCAGGAAATAGGTAGTTTCGTCGCCCGGCGCGACGCTGAATGCACAGAACTTGCATCCCACAAAACAGACGTTGGTGAAATTGATGTTGCGGGTGATTACGTAGCTGATCGTTTCGGCCACCAGTTGGCGGCGGATTTCGTTGGCCGCCAACGCCAAGCCAAACAAGTCATCGCCGGTTGCATGCGCTAACGTAACGCACTCGTCGCGGGTGAGTACGCTTCCGTCGAGCGATGCGAGGACCTTCTCCAGCGGCGAACGAACAGGCGGCGAGATTTTCGCGCGTGCGGATGTCCAAGATATATTTCGCAGTGTCTGCGGATTGTACCAGCTCAAGTCTTGCATTACTTGTCTGCTCCCCGAGGTGCACGGTCTGCGTCGCCGCGCTGGTTGGTGGGTGACACCCGGCACACGCCGGAACGTTCAGCGGAACAAATCCCTCGCCGCGGGACGGACGATCTGGCGCGCACTTCCCTTCCCGGGACGATAACGATAACCCCGAATTATACAAGCCGGAACGAGGGCATCTTTGCCGCACACCAGGCCCGCGAGCGACGCGAGTTCATCCGCCACACACTCTTCTGTGGCATGCATTTTGTAGCCATAGGTATCAAAGTGTCCGCGATAGTCGTGCATGGGATTCATGCCGGCGACACCAATGGCGACCTCGTTCAAGCCTTCGCGCCAGGCGCGGCCGAAGCTATCGGCAATGATGACCGGAACATGCAGCGCGGTTCGCTTTTTTATCGGCCGATGAATGCGCGCCGCTGAGCGGTCAGGATCAAGCGGCAAAAGCAACGCAGTTTTGCCGCCGTCGACATTGGAGACGTCGATTCCGCTGTTGGCGCAGACCAAGCCGTGGGAGGTTTCGGTGATGAGCACGTGCTTCCTGCGCAGCACACGTTTAGCTTCGCGCAAGGCCAGGTCGACTACCCGCGCGTCAGTGTCGTTCTGCGAAGCGAAACGAATCGCTGCCTTCGATGGCTTGATGGTCGTCAGATCGACCTGGCGTCCCTCAGACTTAGACACGATCTTGTGCTTGACCGCAAGAATGTCCCCGACGTGTAGACGGAACCCGCCAAGCGCTAGGGCATCGACGATGAGGTCGGCGACCGAATCGCCCAGCTGAACTTCGCCGATGCCCCAAACCGGGACGGCATGGATTTCGGTGTAGCCAGTGAACTCCGAGCCGGTCGGGGAGGGCATCAGCCGGCCGCTTCCCAAGCGGGTGCGTATGGCGCACCAATGCCCCAGCTGCGCAACAGTCGCTGGGCTCTGGGTGTCGCCTTCGCGCTGCACCAGCAGATCCAATTCGTGTGGGTTGTCGATGTCAAGGCCGACACCCGGCAATTCGAGAATGATCAGGGGCTTGCCGGTCTTTCGCATGGCCTCGCAATGGGGCAGAAAGCTGTCGTTGCCGAAGCGCAAGCGGAATGATCGACGCCGGACGCCGCAGAATGCAGTTGCTGCCACGGCGATCGTAGGCAGGCACGAAGACGGCACCTTCAGCTGGGGCAGCATCGAGCACGCGATGCAGCTCTGCGCTGGTGACGAGCGGAACATCGGCGGGGACGACGACCGTGGTGTCGTAGCCGTGACTCTCGCACCAGCCCTGTCGCCATTTCGATGGCAGCAGTCTCGCTTTCATTGCGTGTGTCTTCGATGACGCCGAAGTTGAACTCGGCCGCCATCGCTTGCGCTCGCGCATCGCCGGTCACTAGGAAGACGTCGAGGCGGTCGCGTACGCCGGCGGCCGCGGTCAACACGTCGCGCAGCATGGCTTCGGCCAGCACTGTGCGTTGGGCCTGATCGAGGGCCTCGCGCAAGCGTTGCTTGGCGGTGGCGAGGCTCTTGACCGGAATCAGCAGAGCGCCGCGCATGGCTTAGACTTTCGCTCCCCGGGCCTGAAGCGCAGCATGCAGGGTGAAGCGCGCCAGTTCCTGCTTGTCCGCGAGCGATTTCATGACCGTGTTGGCGCAAAGCACGTGCAAGTCGCCTTCGCGCAGATGGTCGGCGTCGGCATGATCGGCCAGGTCCACCACCAGCACGTCGAGGAAATCCTCGTATGCCTGCGCCACGCCCGCGATGGTGCTGGGCCAACCCATGCGCCTCATCAGTACATCGGCGGGACCAGAGACGGCCGCGCCACCGATAATGGGACTGACCGCCGCGACTGGGAGCAGAGGTCTGACACAGCGCTTCGCGAATGCCGGGCACGGCGAGAATCGGCCCGATGCTGGTGACCGGGTTGCTAGGCGCGAGAATAATGGCCTCCGCCGTCTCGATGCTCTCGATGACGCCGGTAGCTGGGCGGGCCTGTTCCGCGCCTTCGAAGCGCACGGCACGGACCTCAACCTGATGGCGCTCGCGCACGAAGTATTCCTGAAAGTTCAGTTTGCCGTGGACGGTGTCGAGCATGGTGGCGACGCGGTCGTCGGACATGGGCAGCACGAGTTCGCGAACTCCCATTCTGCGGGCGAGTTCCATGGTTACCGCGCTCAAGGACCTGCCCGCCCGCAACAGGTTCGTGCGGGCGAGATGGGTCGCCAGATCGAGGTCGCCAAGACTGAACCACGCCGGCTGCCCCAGTTTCGCCATGCGTTCAAGGCAGCGAAAACTTTCGTTCTCCAGGCCCCAGCCGCGCTCTGGGCTGAGCGCGCCGGCGAGGGCGTACAGCACCGAATCGACGTCGGGAGAAACGTGCAGCCCCCACCACTCGATGTCGTCGCCAGTGTTGACGATAACGGTCAGGTTTTCCGGAGCGACGGAGTGCTGCAGACCTTGAACGAGCTTTGCGCCGCCGGTGCCACCGGTGAGAACGACGATCATTTAGGCAGCCCTCACATAACCATGGTCATCGGAGGCGGCGAGCAAGCGGCCGGCCAACAGTCCGCCGCGATCGATGACTCCGTGCACGAATTCGGGATACACCGGAAGCCGCTGACGGAGCTGCTGTCCGGCGGCCTCGGTGCGGCGCTGTAAATCGGCAAGATGCGGCCATGGTGCCTCGGGATTGATGAAGTCGGGAGTCAGCGGCGAAACGCCGCCCCAATCGTCAATGCCGCCCTGCAACAGGCGCTCGTAGTGATCTTCGGTAAGATTCGGTGGCGCCTGAATGTTCATGTCGCGCAACAACAGTCGAGCGACGGCAATGGTGCGCAGTAGATCGTCGGTGCTGGGCTCGGGCGCGTTGGCCATCGGGATTTCAGGCTTGGCCCGGAAATTCTGGATGATGACTTCCTGGATGTGTCCGTACTGCTGGTGCAATTGCTGGATGGCAAGCAGCGAATCGACGCGGTCTTCCAGGCTCTCTCCGATGCCGATGAGGATGCCTGTGGTGAACGGGACGCCGAGTTTGCCAGCGTCAGCGATGGTCTTCAAGCGCAATGACGGCACTTTGTCAGGAGCGTTCGCGTGCGGGCCGCCAACCTGCGCTAGACGCGAGCTGGTGCTCTCCAGCATCAGTCCGAGGCTGGGATTGGTCGCACGCAGGCGCTCGATCCAGTTGGCGCTCATCAGGCCGGGATTGGAGTGCGGCAGCAGTTTGGTTTCGCGCAACACCAATTCGCACATCGCTTCGAGATAGTGCAGCGTGCTGCGATAGCCGCGCTTGTGCAACACGTCGCGCATCTCGGGAAATTCGGCTTCCGGTTTGTCTCCAAGCGAGAACAGCGCTTCGGTGCATCCCAGTTTTTCACCCTGCAGCGCCACCTCAAGCACTTCTTCGGGCGACATAGTGTGCGCGCCTGGCTGGCCGGGGTCACGGCGGAAGGTGCAATAGTCGCAATAATCGCGGCAGAGGTTGGTCAGGGGAAGAAAGACCTTACGTGAATAAGTGATGATGCCGGGGCGGTATTGCTCTTTTAGGACACAGGCCGTAGCAAGGAGTTCGGGCAGCACGTCGGAATTGCACTGCAACAAATTTACCGCGGCATCGCGTGTAACCAGTCTGCCATCGCGGACTTCCTGCAGATACGGAATGGGGCCGACGGAGGCGACGTCCTTTGTCCACGGCCGGGTTGTCGATTCAACAGACACGCGATTTTACCCCTGCGCGCGAGGAAGCCTCGCAACCTTCACTTCCGCAGGATAGCGCAAGAGGTGGGGCTGTCGCATCCTAACCAGCCGTCCAACGGACCTAATGCGCTAGGGTTCCTGGCGATCCGGTACCACTCCGTAACGGCCCCGGAAGTACAGCAGCGGGGATCCTTCCGCGACGCTAACTTCTTTGACTTCACCGACAAAGATGGTGTGATCGCCAGCTGCGTGGGCCTGCGCCACCGAGCAGTCCAGATGGGCAAGGGCGTCGGCCAAAACGGGCATGCCGCTTTTCATCTGACTGTAATGTATGTCGAGGCGACGGGCGGCATCGGGGTTACGCTCGGGATCGGCGAAGAACTCGGAAAGCGCTTCCTGGTACTCTTTCAGAACACTTATGCCAAAGCGACCGCTTTCGCGGATGTGCAGGTAGGTTTCGGCGAGATGGTCGATGCACACCAGCACCAGGGGCGGCCGCAGCGACACCGAACAGAACGAACTCGCGGTCATGCCATGCACGTGTCCGGACGGCGTCTCAACGGTAATCACAGTAACGCCGGAGGTGAAGCGTCCGAGAGCGGCGCGGAACTCATGAGGCGTGACAGCAGAGGTTTCGTCCATGCAAATTCTTCGTTGGATCTTGAGGCACCAGAATCGCGCTGAGGTCGCGTAATCCGAGCCCCCGCTCACTATACCTGACTTATGAAACCGAAGCGGTCTGCTAGGATACGCCCCAGTCTCAACGGCTTCCTGGAGACCTAACCAATAAGTGTCATGACTCATTACGGAACATTCCTCACTAATCGCAGGCGCCGAAGCGGTTTTCAATTTGCTCGTAAATCCTAGGCGCTTCGCGCCGCTGCTTCCTGACTTCGAGAGTATGTCGGTACAAGACGAAACGCATTTCACCGTGCGGATCGTCATCGCGGTGGGAGAGATCAGAGGCCACGCAAATCTGGCGATGGAGTTCCGCCACGCATTGTGGCCCAGTAACGTGGAATATACCGGCGCGACGATTATCGCCGGCAGTCCGCTCGAATTGAGGCTGCGGTTCCAGATTGCTTCGTCCGATGGGATAACTGAAGTGACGTGGCAGGGCGAGTTTTCGCTCGATGGAATGCTTGCGCTGATGGCCGGCGAACTGATTGATTCCATGGGTCGCCAGAACTTCGAGCAAATGACGGAACATATCCAAAACGCACTGCGCGAGGAAGTACTGACCGCCGACATGCCTCCTCCTCCGGCCCCAGAAGCATGATTCGGCGGTACCCGACCAAGAGAATTGTTAAGAAGTGAAACATTTGCTTCATTCCTCACGTCGAGCTGTGACGCACCTCACCGCCACCTTTGTGTAAGCGTCTTACACTCTTGGTGGACTTATACGAAACCGCAGAACAGCGGGATTTACGGAGGTATTATGCAGTCACAGAAACGTATGTTCGTCATCCTGATCGCGGCCCTGATGGTGGTCGGCGCCGCAACCATGCTGTCGGCGAAGGACAACCCGATGGGCATCGCGACCAAGCAACAGATCACGTTTACCGCTCCGACCCTGGTCGGTGGAAGCCTGCTGCCCGCGGGCGATTACACGGTACTGCACGAGATGCAGGGCACCGAACACATCATGATTTTCAAGCAGGTGGACGGCAAGGCTCAAGTCAAGGCAAAGTGCAACCTGGTGCCGTTGACTGAAAAGGCGAAGACCACCGAACAGCGCTATACGGAGAACGCAAAGAACGAGCGCGTTCTGGTCGAAATGACCTTCCGTGGCGACAGCGCGAAGCACGTATTGGAGCCGTAAGCAGGTTCACGATTGAAGTCGAGCAGGGCGGCCCAAGGAGCTGCCCTTTTTTCGTGCAGAAGTTAACGCACGGCGTCGTGCAGCGCTAAACGAAGTTGCATGCGCCAGTCGGGCAGAGACAAGCCGAAAGTTGATTGCAGCCGAGCATTGGAGAGTACGGAATTATGCGGCCTCCGCGCCGGAGTCTTGTAGAGGTCGCTGGTAATGGATACCACGCGCTTGGCGACGAGGGGTGCGCCGAACTCTCCGGTATCGGCGGGCCACGACGCCAGAGATTCGTACTCATCAAGAATCTGTTGCGCGAATCCAGCCCAAGTCGTCTCACCCGCGGCAGTGAGATGAAAGATCCCGTTATATCTCCAGCCGGCGGAGTCGCCTCGTTGTGCGCAACGCACCACGATTTGCGCTGTAGCTTCGGCGATGGCCCGTGCCCAGGTGGGAGCGCCGTGCTGATCACCGACCATCCGCAGCTCTTCTCTTTCTCTGGCCAGACGCAGAGCGGTGCGAAGAAAATTTTTGCCGCGAATATCATAAACCCAGGTGGTGCGCAGAATAATGTGCGCACATCCGCTGGCGACGATCTGCTGCTCGCCAGCCAGCTTGGTCTGGCCGTAGACGTTCAGCGGTCCAGTCGGGTCCTTTTCGTCGTATGGGCTGGCTTTCGCTCCATCGAAGACGTAGTCGGTGGAGTAGTGAATCAGCAGGCCGCCAGTGCGGGCCAGTTCGGCGGCGATGCGTCCCGGAGCGGTCGCGTTGATGGTTTGCGCCAGCTCAGGCTCGCTCTCGGCCTTATCCACCGCAGTGAAAGCCGCAGCGTTGACCACGATGTCAGGAGCGAGCTCGCCGACGAACTTTGCGACCGCATCGGGATTGGCCAAGTCGAGTTCGCTGCGTGTGCAAGCTGTTATCTCACCGAGCGGAACAAGCGTACGTTGCAGCTGCCATCCGATTTGCCCAGTGGCGCCGGTGACCAGGAGGCGAAGGCTCATGGCTGGTATACCGGCAGACGGCCCTGTGGAACCTCGGCAAGAGGCAGATGGCTCTGATCTTTGGCGGAAAGGATCGGCTTCGGTGTTTGCCAATTGATGCCCAAGGCTGGATCGTTCCACAACACACCGCAATCATCCGAAGCGTCGTAATAGTCGCTGCACTTATAGAGAAAGTCGGCGGTCTCTGAGCGCACCACGAAGCCGTGCGCGAATCCCTTGGGCAGATACAGAGCGTGGTGGTTCTCGGCCGAAAGCACGGCGCCTACCCACTTACCGAAGTACGGCGAGCCCAGGCGGATATCGACCGCAATGTCGAGCACTTCGCCACTGGTGACGCGGCACAACTTGGCTTGGGGGCGGCGCAGCTGGTAGTGCAGGCCGCGCAATACGCCTTGCGAGGAGCGCGAGTGGTTGTCCTGCACGAAGGCTTCGTGGACACCGGCTGCCGCCATCGCGTCGGTACGGTAAGTTTCCATGAAGAATCCACGCGGGTCTTTGAACACGCGCGGCTTGATCAGCAGAACACCAGGGAGAGACGTCTCAACAATTTCCAAACGGGCCTCGAGTGATGGCGTGTGAGTCCAATACGCCGTAACAGAGGTCGCGGCGCGAAAGGAGATTATAATCCGTGCTTCCTGCCTATGCCCCGCTGCTCAGTCATCATCGTGACGTACAACTCCGCTTCGGCGATTGAGGCGTGCCTCCGCTCGCTAGTGCCGCAGGACTGCGAAATCGTGGTGGTGGATAACGCTTCCCAGGACGACACGACGACGCATGTGCTCGAGGTTGCGGATCAGGTCCCGCTGCAACTTATCACGATTTCGCGCAACATCGGATTTGCGGGCGGCGTGAACCAGGGCGTTCGCGCCGCGAGCAGCGATGTACTGCTGGTGCTCAATCCCGACACGATGGCAGAGCCAGGAGCGATCGACGCTCTCCTGACGTGCTTCTTGAAGACCGGAGCTGACGGCGTTGGAGGCGCGCTTCTCGGCGAGGATGGCAAGCCCGCCAAGGGCTTCGTGTTCCGCCGGATTCCAACGCTGACCAGCTTCTTGTTTGAAGTGCTGCTAGTGAACCAGATATGGCCCGGCAATCCTGTGAACCGGCGCTATCGTTGTCTCGACGCCGACTATTCACGTGAACAGGAGGTTGAGCAGCCGGCAGGGGCATGTTTGGCGGTGACCCGCAAGGCATGGGACCTGGCCCAGGGTATGGATGAGGAGTTCTATCCGGTGTGGTTTGAGGACGTGGATTTCTGCGCTCGACTGCTGCGTTCGGGGGCAAAGATTGTGTATTGCCCGACTGCGCGCTTTCGTCATAGCGGGGCGCATAGTGTGGGACAACTTAGCTTCCGTGACAAGCAGATGTTCTGGTACCGGAACATGGTGCGCTATGCTGGCAAGCACTTCTCGGCCGTACAGGTTGGAGTACTGCGGCTGGCGATCTGCAAAGGAATGATACTTAGGATGCTTGCCTCGCTATTCGGCGCGGGGCCGCGCGGCCTGCCAGAGGGGGAACCGATCCGAAGCTATGCCGGGGTGGCGAAGTGGGCAATCGGGTTGGCTGGCGAATCGGGTACTCCGGTCGGCGACAAGTGATATGGTGCTATACCACACGATAGCGCCAAAAAATTATCTGCTACTGTTTAGAATCAACGACTTGGGCGAAAATTGTTCGTAAACGTTTGATTCTAAATATAGTTATACGTATCAATTAGTGCCCGTAGGACTTAGCTGCCAAAAGTTACAAGTCATACTCGTCGGCGCCACAAAACGATGTCAAAGAACAAACGGTTCCCGCGCGCTGGGCGCTAGACAGGGGCAAGAGACACAAATCCCTTGCCTCACAAAGCATGTTTTAGCGAACTTGAGGTTGGCTGGATAGGATGCAGGACACAAGGGTGTGTGATAGGGCCAAGAGCCGACGATATCCCCCTGCTGTCGTCCGTGAGGGCCGATGGGGAGAGGCATTCGCCTTATCGACGAGAATCTATGCGCTCCGGGGCTAAAGCCCGGCCCTTTGCGACGCGCTATCACCGGGCTGAAGCCCGGTGCTTCCGCCGCGAGTATTGTCAGTCTGTTAACTCCGCAATCACTTTAGCTCAAGGAAGCATGAAACCCACAATTGCCAACTGAAGGCAATTGTGGGCCACCCTCGGCCCTTCAACAGTGCGATTCCTCTAACTCACTATTTCTTTGAACAGCTTCTCGTATTTTTCCGCTATCGCATCCCAGCGATAAAGCCGGTCGGCACGGGCGACAGCGCGCGCTGCCCAGCGCTCGCGGGCGGCGGCATCGTCGAGGAGTGGCTGCAACTTTTCCGCGAGGTCGGCGGCCGATTTGCTGTAGCGGATCGCAGCGTCACCGGCTGTCTCGCCGTTCTCGGGCGACTCGAGGTACAGCACGGCGTTGCCAGCCGCCATCGCTTCGATGAGGGCCGGATGCACTCCGCCTACTTCGCAGGCAAACACGAAGATGCCGGCGTGCTTTTGCAGCGCCCAGTAACCGTCGCCATAAATCGCTCCCAGAAACATGACGCGTTCGTCGTTTTGTTGTTTGAGACGGTCGAGATAACCGCTGTCGTAGCGATTGTCGCCCACCATCACCAGCGGCCAATCGGTGTGCACCTTGCGCCACGCCGAGAGCACCAGTTCGGGATTGTTCTCAGGCTCGAGACGGCTGACATACAGCACATAGCGGCCGGGCCGCAGGTGGAATCGGTCGACGCTGAGTTCGCCTTGCGGCATGTCAGAGCCGTAGCCAATGACAGTCGAGTCCTTGCCGTAGCGGTCGCGGTAGTAATCGTGAATAGACTCGGCGTCGGTCACGACTCGCGTTGGAGTGAAGGTCGAAAGCCACTCGCAGAAGTGCAGGACCGCCTGCCCGAATGCGTTCCACTTGCCGCGGCGGCGGTCAAGGCCATCGACGTTCAGGACTACCGGCTTGCCAAATAGGCGAGGAATCCAGGCAAACGGACTATTGGCAACGTTGCAAAGCAGCACAACTCCATTCCCGCTGAATGCCACGTGTACCGCCGAGAGCAGGCCACCGGACCAAGTGTCGAGGTGCTTCTGATGAATGGTGGGCAGGATGACACGCTGTACGCGCTGGTCATAAACATCGTCTGGCGAAGTAAACGGTTTGCGGCAATAGACGGTGACTTGGTGGCCGCGATCGGTCAGCGCTGAACTCACTTTTTCGGCGAATTGCTCGAACCCGCCGTACTTGTTGGGAATGCCGCGGGTACCGACGATCGCGATCTTCAAGAGCGGTCACCACGTCGGAGAGCTCCCACGGCGCCTGGGGAAGGCGCACCGACGGGGATGGCGTCGGTCACGACACCAACGTACGCTGCACGCGGTGTATCGCAGAACCACCAGACCAGCACGCGATCGGTGGCCCGGCGACGCGATTGGATGATTTTGCGCTTGCGACGAATGGCGCCGAGGTTGCGCACAGGGTAGGCAATGGCTGAAAGCAATCGGCGATCGCGCACCAGCGCGTACCCCACAACCATAGAGTCACGCCACGCCACGGGCCAGAACAACTCCCAGCACAGCCAACCGGAGGCGTTCTTGCCGCGCATGAGGAAACGGTTCTTCACCGAATGCCAGTTGATGACGAGGGGCAACTGTTCGCGGCGCTCAGGCGTGACGCGGCGCACGTGCCACGCCACAGCCGCGGGAACATAGAGGCACTTCCATCCCATTACCTGGCCTCGCCAAGCGAGGTCGGCGTCTTCGCGGTAGGCAAAGAAGTCTTCATCGAAGAATTGTCCTTCGACCGAGACCGCATCGACGAACGAGCGCCGAAACATCGCAGCCGCGCCGGTGGCTCCGAAGACCCACTGCGGGCGATCGTATTGGCCGGCATCGGTCTCTTCCGATCCGCGATCGAGATGGCGCATGTTGCGGGTGAAGTAAATGCCCGTTGAGTCGATGATCTTGGTTTGTTGCGGGTTGCTGTTTGGGTCCCAGCGCAGCAGCTTGCCGCAGAGCGAGCCGGCTTCGGGATGTGTGTTACCTGCTTCAACCAGTCGGGTAACGAAATCGGCATCCAGCATCACATCGGGATTCAGGCAGAGCAACCACTCGCCGCTCGCGGAACGTATCGCCTGGTTCTGTCCAGCCGCAAACCCCACATTTTTGTCGTTGTAGAGGATGCGCCACTTGGCTTCGTGAGCCCGTAGCAGCTCGCGCGTACCGTCGGTCGAAGCATTGTCTACCACGACCACTTCGAGATCGCGGAATTCCTGCCGCTCCACCGATGCGAAGCATGCCTCAAGGTGGGCCGCTGAATTCCAAGTGACGATGAGGACTGAGACCATCAGCCCTTAGTATGCACCCCGTCCGGAAATCACGATGGGAATCGTGCGGAAGAAAATCTTGCAATCCAGCCATAGCGACCAGTTGTCAATGTAGGCGAGGTCCAGCTGGATCCAGCGGTGGAAATCGACATCGCTGCGGCCTTCCAACACCCAGATGCAAGTAAGGCCGGGCCGCATGCGCAGGCGTCGGCGCTGCCAGGGCTCGTATTGCTCGACTTCTTCGGGGATGGCCGGACGCGGGCCGACAAACGACATGTCGCCGCGAAGGATGTTCCACAGTTGCGGCAACTCGTCGAGGCTGAAGCGCCGCAGGATGCGTCCGACCGGCGTGATACGCGGATCGTCACTGATCTTAAAAGCCGGCCCATCGCGCTCGTTCAACTGATGAAGCTCGGCGCGCAACTGTTCGGCGTTGTTCACCATGGAACGGAATTTGTAGAGCATAAAACGGCGTCCACCCAAACCGCATCGGGTCTGGCGGAAGAGCACGTCGCCGGGCGAGGTAATGCGGATCGCGGCGGAGATGGCTAACAGCAGGGGAGACAGCAGAACCAGGGAAAATACCGCCACCGCGACATCGCTGGCCCGCTTCAAGAACAGAAGTAATTCGCTCTCTGGCGCGGTGGAAAGGCTGAGCAGAGGCACGTCGCGGAAATTTTCGAGGTAGATGCGCGAGTAGGGCGAAGGTAGAAACTCCAGTTGCACCCGGGTCTTGATGCCTACATTGCCGCAATACGACATCAGCGGCTCGAGGCGGGCAAGCTCCTGCATACTGACCGCGAACACCACTTCGTCAATGACGCGCTCATGCAGCACGCGTTCTACGGCGGTCATGGGGAAAATGTCGTAGCGCCCGAAGCGGTCGCCGAGCTTCGAAGCCTCGCTGGCGGGATCGACAAAGCCCACCAGCCGCAACCCCATACCGCTGCTTTCCTCGATAAGAGTTGCCATTTCATGGGCACGGCTGCCGCACCCCACGATCAGGAAATAGTGGTAGCGGCCCAGCTTGCGCCTCATCCAGGCGATGCCGTTGTAGGAAACGTAACGGCCGAGAACCAGCATCACGAGATCCACGATCCCGACGAGCAAGACGTAGGTGCGGCTGATGTCGCTACGGCGGAACAGGTACAAACCGGCGTAAAGGATGACCAGTACAATCGCGAGCTGATTCAACAGGTTCAGGACGAGCTGGATCGGGTTCGACATCTCCAGGTCGCGGTAGAACCTGGACGAGTAACCGACTACTGCCCACGCTGCCAGAAAACCGAACATCAGGGGCAGGTAATGTTCGAACGGATAGATGGCGGGCAGGTGCTGATTGAAGAAATCGATGTGCACCAGCAGGGTCCGGAGGTAATAAGCGGCGACGAACGCGACACACGTCACCGCCAGATCCTGCAGCAGTGTCACCGTGCCCAGAAACTTTGATCTTCGATCAAACACGAGCTATGTCAATTCCTAAACTGCAACAATGATTGGGCGTCTCGGGAACTGACTGCCTGGTGCTGTCCGGCAAGTCAGACTGGGAGCCCCGATAACGCGTTAGAGATATGAGGCGCAACAATCGTACAGCAACTGATAGAGTCAATTTTACACCCGTTCTCAGGACTCCACCGTCCTAATGCAAGTAAGCACTTGATTCAAGAGGCACACCGGAGGCGCGCCGAATCGCCTGCGGTGCCGAAATGAATTGGCCAGTGCCACGATGCTTTTTATAGAAGCGATTTGATCGGCGCAAGCGGGCCACTGAGCTAACCGCGACGGGCGTGGAGTTTGATTTTGCAGGTAAGATAAGGGAAGTACTACTTGATCCATGGCGCTAGCCCGACCTTCTTCCGTTCACGACCCAATCTTCCCCGTCATCGAGGGAAAACGTCCTGGTTTCGCCGACCAACCGACGGCATCGCGCTGGAGCTGTTATATCGATTACGCGATTCTGGCTTCCCTGACTTTGTTCGCGATCACACTGCCGTACTCCATAAAAGGCGCTGAGCGGTCATGGAAAGTGGCCTTTGCCTTGTGGCTGCTCAAGCTTGTCATTGATCGGGCGCGACCCTACAAGCAGGCTCTGGCCGCACCCTTGCTCGCCTATGTGACCTTAAGCGCAATTTCCACCTTGCTTTCGCCTAATCCCAACATGAGCTGGGACCGCATGAAGTTCGTCTGCTTGTTCCTGGTGGGCGTAGTGGTGGCGCAAACTCTGAAGCGAGTTTCGCAGGTCCGCTGGCTGGTACTGTTGCTGGTACTCTCCGGACTCACCGCAGCGATGTATACAGGCTGGCAATACACCTATGGCGTAGGCGTTCGCTTGGTGCAGTTTTCGGAGTCGTCAAAACTAGCGCAAGACGGCCTGCGGCCCGGCGACCTTGTGGTGTCGTTCGACGGACATAAGGTACATTCGCCGGAACAGTTGGTGCAGGCGGTCCAACAGACGACAGCACCAAGTGTGAATATCGAATACGTGCCCGGTTTGGCTCTACGCTCCAGCACCATGGTTGTTGCGCCTCGGGATTTTGTGCAGGCAGGACTGGGCACCCCGGCAATGACGATCATCCGAGGCAAGCCCGATCGCGCGCAGGGGACGCTCGGCCATTATGTGATTTTCGCGGAAATGCTGACCCAGATTGGATGCATGGCGTGGGCCTTGCTGTTGAGCAGCGGACGCAAGAGACCCATCTGGTTACTACTGTTCGGCGTCTGCTTTGCCGGCATCGCGGCTGCCTTGCTGACGACCCAAACCCGGGCCGCGGTCGGCGGACTGCTGATCGGTTGCGTCGCTTCCCTGTGGTATTTCACCAGGCGCAAAACCCGAGTCGCGGCGATCGCATTGTTGATCGTGTTACTGGCGGGTTCGCTACTGTGGATACAGCACACCCGGCGTATCGATGTTCTGGACCGCGGCGACACGGGCGCCAACTTCCGCGTGTTGATGTGGGAAGACGGCGTTCGGCTGGTACGCGAGCATCCATGGTTCGGCGTCGGCATGGAAACCGTGCGCGTGCATTATCAAGAATGGAACATCCGCGGGTTTCTGCAATACCACGTGCTGAGCCACTTTCACTCTACTTACCTTCAGATCGCGGTGGAGCGAGGTATCCCTGCCCTGCTCGCCTGGTTGTGGTTCTGCGTGGCGTACCTTCTGTTTCTGGTGCGGCTGATTCCCAAGCTGCGCGCGCATAGCCAGTTTGCTGGCGGTGTTGCCGTTGGTGCATTGGCAGGACTGCTCTCCTTTACCTTCACCGGTTTCTTTCACTACAACCTGGGCGAGGAATCGCTGGCCATGATTTTCTTCTTTTACTTCGGCTTGGCTGTAGCGCTGGAGCGCATGGTCTCGACGCCGGGTGCGGTCGATGTTGAGTGATCAGGCGCGGTCGGTGGAAGCCGGCTACTTCCCGATGGCGTTCCACTGGAACTGCACTACGTCTCCGAAATACCGCACCGCAAACTGCGGATCGTGGCGGCCAGGATATACGTGGAACTCATTAGGGATAGCGCGTGAGTCGAGCAACTGGTGCAGCTTTTCTGCACCCTGCTCGAATCCGTAGTCGTCGTTGTTGCCCACGTTGAAGTAAATCTTCATGCGCTTGAGCTCGGCAGCAGGTGCGACTTTGGCGAAGTAAAAGACGTTGTTGCGTTGCAGGTAGGCGAGGTCGATGGGGTTGCCAAAGACGTCGCTCAGCATGGAAGACGGCGAGCCTTGCCCGCCTCCGGCGAAGTTCGGAGGAATGTCAGCCAGCAACGCCGGCATCTCTGCGCTGACCGCGGCGAACTGCTGCGGATACTTGAAAGCCAGTCGAAGCGCTCCGAACCCGCCCATCGACACGCCGGTTATGCCGCGCCGGGCCCGCACACCATCGACGCGATACTTCTTCTCCATCTGCGGCATGAATTCCTTGGTCAGGAAATCTTCATAGCGAATCTTGCCGTCCGACGAATTCATGAAGAACGTGTGCCCGCCATTGGGCGTAAGTATGACGAAGTCGCCAACCTTACCGTTGCGGCGCATGTCTTCGATCAGGTCCCATCCGCCGGAGTTGAGCAGAGACTGTTCGTTATCGCCAAGGCCGTGCAGGTAGTAGAGAACGGGATAACGGTGCGTCTTGTCCGTATCGAAACTCGCCGGCAGAAAGGCGCAATAGCGCACCGGCCGCGCGAGAATGGCTGACTTGACGGTCGCGCACTCTGCCCTGCCTTGCGCATGGGCCGCCGGAGCCAGCGCCAGCGCCAGCGCGACCAGGCAAACCACGATGCGGGGGATTTGGGCAAGAAAGACGGGCCGATGTTTGATCATTCGTATTTCAGGGTCTGAACGGGATCGAGCCGCGCCGCTCTACTGGCTGGATACAAACCCGCCAGCAGGCTCACAACAATAGAAAAGGCAATCGCGGCGCCTACGAGCCATGGCGGCATCGACCAGACCGCCTCCGCGGGCAACTGATGGCGATGCATGTAAATTCCCGTGCCGAAGTTGATGGCCTTCCCAATCGCCAGGCCGAGCAAGATGCCCAGGATGCCGCCCAGGAAACCCATCGCACCAGCCTCGGTGAAGAACAGCTTCTTGACGTCCTGATCGCTGGCGCCGATAGCTTTCATCACGCCAATCTCTCGCCGCCGCTCGAGCACCGCCATCACCAGCGTGTTGATGATGGCCAGCGTCGCCACTGCCAGCGCCAGCGAGCCGAAGATCCCCAGGAACAGGTCGAGCACCGTGAAGAACCGCCGCAAGCTCTTGGTCGCATCGAGCACGGAAAATGTGCGGAAGCCCAGATTGTTGATGGTGTCCTGCACGTCGCCGACTTTGCCGGGGTCTTTCACGCGGACGGTCAGCGTCATATACGACTTCCCGCTCGCGCCGCGAAGCGAGCTGCGCATGTCGGTGAACTGCGCCATGTTCAGGCGCTCGGTCGTACCCACGGGAAGAAAGATTCGACCACGCGAGACCGTCCGCATGCCGCCGTAAGGCTCAGCATCGATCAGGCCCACCACCCGCAGTTTTTGCAGTTTGCGGACGACGGAAAATCCGAAATCGTCGCCGTTCGCCGCGGTATTGGCATTGCCATCGCCGCTTGGCATTTCTGGGCGATCGCTCGACTCTTGCGCCAGCGCCTGCCGTTCGCCATAGCGCAAGGTGACGTCCTGCCCGATCAGTGCTGTCGGATTCTTGGGATCGAGTTCCTTGGCGAAATCCGTGAGCAGGATGACTTCGTCGGCGTCATTGCCCGAGAAGAACTTGCCCTTCATGTTGTCGAAGGCTTCGTTCTCGCGCGCCGACATAGGCAGACCGGTCACAAAACCAAAGTGAGTTTCGCCGCCCGCGACCACTTCGCCCATCACACGAATTTCCGGTTCGACTTCAGTGACGTTGGGCAGATGCGTGATTTTTGTGCGCGCCACTTCGTCCAGCACAGGAGCTTGCTCAGGATGCGGGTTCTTGGCGTCATCTTCGCGGTCGAAGCCGCGGAAATCCTGGCGCGAAGTCACAAACACCGTGTCGAACAGTCCCGAGCCTGCCAGCCGTCGAGTCGCCATCTGCTGCAAGCCAACACCAAGCGACAGCATCGCCACCAGCGATGCCACACCTACGGAGATTCCGACGGTTGTCAATCCGTTACGCAGTTTCGATTGTCTCAAGTTGCGGATCGCGAGTTCGAGCAAATCGTAGCCGGTCATGCCCGCACCTCCTCGCTCACCAGCTTGCCGTCAGCCAGGAAGATGAAACGTTGCGCAAAGCGGTCAGCCAGTGCGCGCTCGTGCGTGACCATCACCACGGTCATGCCCAGCGACAGGCTAATGTCGCGAATCAGATTGAGAATATCCTCTCCGGTGCGGCTGTCGAGGTTGCCAGTCGGCTCGTCGGCCAGCAGCAGTGAAGGACGATTAACCAGCGCCCGTGCCAGCGACACGCGTTGCTGCTCACCTCCGGAAAGTTGCGAGGGCCGATGCTCCAGACGACTGCCCAGCCCTACGCGTTCCAGCGATTCGCGACTGCGTTGCGCTCGTTCCGTCCGTTCGACTTCCGCGAAGCGCATGGGCAGCTCGACATTTTCCGTGATGGTCATCGACGGGATGAGATGAAACGCCTGGAAGACCATGCCGACGTCGTTTCGCCGGTAACGCGCCAGCTCTTCCGACGACATTTTTGCCAGATCGCGGCCTTGCACTATCACGGATCCTGACGTTGGACGATCGAGCCCAGCGAGCAGATTGAGCAGCGTTGACTTTCCCGAGCCCGATTGCCCCAACAGTGCAACGAACTCTCCCGGCTCAAGAGTGAGCGAGACGCCATCTACTGCGCGTATCACGTTGTCACCCATTGAATAGTGACGCGTGACGTTCTCCGCGCGAACGGCAGGTGCAACTTTTGAGGCTGATGACGAACTCATGTATGGCCCTTTAGATGCGGCAAAGCGCACATGCGGCGCAACCGCCCTCACTTACTCCATACGAAAAGGGGAGCACAATTGCTCCCCTTGACGTGTAACGATTTGTAAATGACAACGCGCTCGAGTTACCGCCCGACCGCCAGACCTACAGCATTCCCTCCGCCGAGGCAAAGCGCGGCGATGCCCTTGTGTACGTCGCGGCGAATCATCTCGTAAAGCAGCGTGGTCAGAATGCGAGCGCCGCTGGCGCCGATGGGATGTCCCAATGCCACCGCACCGCCGTTCACGTTGACCTTGTTCAGGTCGAGGCCCAACTCGCGTGTGACCGCGATGGCGGCGACCGAAAATGCCTCGTTGATTTCGTACAGATCAACGTCTTCATTCTTCCAGCCGGTTTTCTTCCACAGCTGGCGAACCGTTTCAACCGGCGTCATCATTACCCACGCGGGATCGAGCCCGCTGGTCGCCTGCGCCACAATGCGCGCCATCGGCTTCAGCCCGAGTTCTTTCGCCTTCGCAGCCGACATCAGCACCAGCGCCGAAGCCCCATCGTTCACGCCGGGAGCGTTGCCGGCGGTTACGGTGCCATCCTTCTTGAACGCAGGCTTCAACGCGCGAAGCGTCTCAACACTCGTATCTTCGCGCGGCGATTCGTCGATGGTGAAGAACTGTGGCGGCGCGCCCTTCTTCTTCGACGGCAACTCGACCGGCACGATCTGGTCTTTGAAGCGGCACTCCTTAATGGCCGACAGAGCCTTACGGTGCGAGTTCACCGCATACTCATCCTGCTCTTCGCGGCTGATCTTGTACTTGTCGGCGACGTTTTCGCCTGTGTTGCCCATGTGGTAGTCGTTGTAGATGTCCCACAATCCATCATGCACCATCGAGTCGATCAGCTTGCCGTCTCCCAACCGGTAACCCTTGCGCGCATTCGGCAGCAGATACGGCGCGTTCGTCATGCTTTCCATGCCGCCCGCTACCACAATGTCAGAGTTGCCGGTCTGAATCGCCTGCTGGCCGAGCGCAACAGCCTTCAGTCCCGAACCACAAACCTTGTTGATCGTCATGGCAGAAACAGCGGACGACAGTCCTCCGCCGAGCGCCGCCTGGCGCGCCGGGTTCTGGCCCAGTCCCGCACTGACCACGTTGCCCATAATGCATTCCGAAACGCTGGCAGGGTCGATGCCCGCGCGCTTAACCGCTTCGCGCACCACGATCGATCCCAGTTGCGGCGCGGTCAAATCCGACAACGAGCCCTGAAACTTGCCGATAGGAGTACGCACGGCCGATACGATGACCACATCTTCAATGAGAGCCATACTCATAGTTCCTTTCCAATCTGACTGGCAAACCCACCATTATAAGATGGACTCACTTTGCTTCCCGACTCACAGCCGCCAGTTGACGAGGCGCCCCTTCCGCAGCGCGATCGCCGGCTACATGCGCCGCTTTGGCACACGGTTGTCGTACTGTTCGTCTTGATCGGAGCATCGCTGGGTGGATCGCGCGGCAAACACCCCGTTGGCGGCCATGGCAAGCTCCTCCAGTATTTTTGGACCATGGGGTGGGAGTGGGCCCTCACCGGTTTCGTGTATCTCGGCATTCGCAAGCGCATCACGCTGCGCGAGCTGATCGGCGGGCGCTGGGCCAATGTCGAAGACTTTCTTCGCGACCTGCTGATCGCCAGCGGGTTCTGGCTGTTGGCCATCGCGGTACTCGGGGGCGGCGCGAAACTGATGCATCTCGACGAAGCCGGCAAGTTCGACAGCTTGCGGCAACAACTGGGCTTCCTCATTCCCGGGACTACGCTTGAGCTGCTGATGTGGTGCTGCGTCAGCACGACGGCAGGAATCTGCGAGGAGATTATCTTTCGCGGATACCTGCAACGCCAGTTCGCGGCCATCACCCGGTCGATGCTCGGTGGCGTTCTATTGTCGGCGGTCGTGTTCGGGGCCGCGCACGGCTATGAGGGCGGCCCACGCATGCTGCTCATTGGAGTTTTCGGCCTGATGTTTGGCCTGCTGGCCTGGTGGCGCAAGAGTCTTCGTCCGGGAATGATCGCCCACGCGTGGCACGATGCCATCAGCGGTGCCGTAATGCGCCTTCTGAAGTGACGCGCCAAGTCGGCCAGTGAGTGAGGTTCACTTCTCGCGATTGCGACGATGTCGATCTGCAATTCCATCTCACTCGTCGGATGCAAATCGAGATTCGAGACAGCAAATCGGTCGCTCACATAAAAAAATCTTTATGTCCGATAGGAGACCGAATCGCACACTGTTTTCATCCGGCTGTGGTCATGTGCATCTGCGCATTCTCTGTACGAAATTTTCGATGTTGCGAATCGCCAGTATCCATGCGGGTCTCGCGCATGCCCCAAAATATCGGCGAAGAAAGTGAGATACCGGTCAACCATCATTGAACTCATGCGACGTCGAAGTCGCGTCTTCGCGTCATCGAAATGCGCAACCGCACGCGCGTTTTTTTCTTGACTATTTATTTCGTTGACTCTATACAAAGAACAAATTGCGATGATGTTAGGTCGCAATGCTCCATCAGTGATGGAGAAAAAAAAGGGAGAATAGAAAACAATGGCAACTAAGAAAAAGGCTGCAAAGAAGCCCGCGAAGAAGGCCGCAAAGAAGAAAAAGTAACTTTTCTTCAGACCGTACACAATGGGGACGCGCAAGCGTCCCCTAACCTTTTTAGCGAGAGTTCTTCCCTACTCTGCCCAGATCCTTAGTTGACCGTTCGGTTCAGCGCTCGGGCCCATCGGCAGCCTTGGCCTCACTTCTTTCTCTGGGCAAATCGTGCGATAGCCGCACCAGTTGCAATGGGTGCCGGGACTAGGCTCAAACTCGCCGGCCGCAATTCCCGACGCTGCCGCCGCGATCCTGGTTTCCGCCTTGCGCAGGCTCTCTGACGAGCGCGAAGTGACCACTGCGCTGTTGTCGCCCAGGTTCTGAAAAACAAGATGTTTTACCGGTTTACTCGCTGACATCGCCAGCGCGTAAATGGAAAGCTGCAAGCTTCGATCCGCAAGCTCCTGCGATTTCGGGTTCCCCGTCTTGTAGTCAACAATCACGTAGCCGTCTTTATCCTCGTCCACACGATCGATGCGCCCGGCAACAGGCGTTCCCGCGACTTCGCATTGGAACGAATGCTCCAGCATGGCGACCTTACCGTACGGCTGGGCCGCACGCGACTCCAGGAACAGTTGCAACTGCATCGCGCCGTCGCGTTCGTAAAGGCGACGCTGGGTCGGATCGTCGATCTTGGTCTTCGCGAACTCGTCGAGAAAATATCGAACGACTTCGTCCAGCGACATCGGACGGCCTTTACTCAATACATCGAAGTATGCTCGCAGCGCTAAGTGCATTGCGGCGCCGTACTGGAAGTTGGCAGCCGGCGCCTCGGGGAGTTTCCACTCCGAGTGCAGCTTGTAGCTGAGTGGACAGCGCTCGTAGCGTTCGATGGCGCTCGCGCTGAGCCTTCGATTTGTCGTCTGCTGTAACGCCGGCAACCTCATCCACTCTGTAATACGGGCTAGCGGCGCGGCGCTTGCAGAAATGTCCCCAACCAGCTCGCTGCTCGAAACAGTCTCATATTCGATGCATGCCCGCAGAACCTTCTCCCCTACCACCACGAGTTCACGCAGATAGCCTGGCGGAGTCGGGTCCTTTTTCCCGGTCCCCTTCTTGCCGCAGAGAACGAGCGCGTCTTCTGCCCGCGTCATGGCGACATAGAACAGGCGCCTCTCTTCCTGCTTGTGGGCCTCTTTCGCATCGACTTCGAAGCGAGTGTCGCGGTCGCGCAGCTCATCAGGAAACTCAACCAATTCCTCGCGATAGGTCGAAGGAAACGACGAACTCGTCACTCTCATCACAAATACAACCGGGAATTCCAGTCCCTTCGCTGTGTGTGTCGACATAAGCCGCACTGCTTCGTCTTGTCGCTGCGGTCCCTGTGTTTGCCCGAACTCCATTTGCAGGCTCGCGGGTGTTTCCTCGTCAGCCTCTTCAGGCGCAATGACGCGGCCTTTCCCTTCGGTGAAGTAGTCGAGATATTCCAGAAATTCGCTGAGGGTGCCGTCACCCGAAACCTGGCGAGGTTTGCGGCTCCAGCCTTGCACAAACTCTGAAAACGCCACGGTGTCAGGCGAGGCCACAATACTGAAATGCTTCTGCACGATGCCGCATGCTGCCAGCGCCTTGTTTTGCAAACGCTCGATATGGTGACGCGCTTCGGCAAGCAAGGTGATGACTTCCGACCCGCCGGACACTTTTTCCAGCGACGGTTCCAGCGCGCAACCTTTTTCGGCAGCAGCCAGCACTACGCGAAGCTCCTCGCCGTCAACCTTGAACACCGGTAGCGCGGCCACTCGCAGCAACGACACCGCGTCACCCCCGATGACGGCACGCAACCCAGCCAGCAGATCGCGCACGCCGGGAGTCGATAACAGGTCGAGTCCGGTCACTCCAAACGGAATGCCTCGCTCCAGGAGTTCCTCCACCAGTGCGTTGCAGTGCGCATGATTGCGGTAGAGCACGGCGAAATCGTGCCACGGCCGGCCCTCGGCGTTATGCATGCGGGCAATCTCCTCTGCCACGAATGCAGCTTCGGAGGAGGCGGTGTCCCACGCCCGAATGAGCACAGGCGGGACCGGGTTCGGCATCGCGTTTCGCATGGGCCGCAAAGGTTCGCGTTCCCACCGCTCGCCGCCGGGCAACTCAACGCTGGTGATTTGCGGGTTGTGAGAAATAACCGAATAAGCCGACCGCAGAATGAAATCGGTGGAGCGCCGGTTTTCCGACATGGTGACGCGCTGAACACGCTCCACTCCGAAGGTCCGAAGGAAGTGGTCAAACGTGCCTGCGGTTGCTCCGCGAAATCGATAGATGGCCTGGTCCGGATCGCCCACGGCAAACACGCTGGCCTTCTCGCCAGCGAGCAAGCGAGTCAGTTCGATCTGAGCAACGTTGGAATCCTGGAACTCGTCAACCAGCACGAAGCGCGCAGTCTCGCGCGCGTGTTCCAAGTAAGCTGCGTTCTTCGGGTCGCGCAGTAAGCGAATGGCACGCGTGATCACGTGACTGTAGGTGCCCAGATTCTCCGCCGCAAGCATGTCCTCCACGTGATGGAAGATGCGCGCAATCTCGTGGCAGCGCCCCAGGATTTCATCGTCTGTCATCTTCTCCGCCTCACCGCCGCGCATCACGCGGGGCAGCGGAACCTGCTTGCTCTCCAGTGTTGCCACGTAATCGTCATAGTCTTCGGGCGTACGCAGTTCGTCGTGGCAACGCTTAAAGAAATCGCCAAGCCCCTCAAGAAACTGTCCCGGAGTGGCCGCCTTCACGTAATACTGCAGCTTCAGGTCTTCCTGGTTGCGGCGTAGCAGAACGTACAAGTCGATGTCGTCGATTAAGTCAAAGCGCTGACCTGCGTCGCGCAGAAGCTTGAAGCAATAGGCATGAAAGGTGCCGATCTTCAGTCCCGACTCCGCCACCTGCGCGAGCGAAGCCGGGTCATCACTTCCCTTCCACAACCGCGCGATGCGCTTCATCAGGTCATGCGCCGAATTGCGCGTGTAGGTGACAGCGAGAATCTCATTGGGATCGGCTAGTTTGTCCTCGATCAGACGCACCACACGGCTGGCTAGCACAGTCGTCTTGCCCGTTCCTGCACCGGCGACGACGAGAATAGGGCCCTCATCGTGATCGACAGCCTTCTTCTGGTCGATGGTTAGTTCGAGATCGCGTGGCTTCCAAGACATTCGGTTTGTCGCCTCTGACTGTAACGAAGAAAAAGCGAAAGTATATTATCCGCCTTGACGGCCTGCGACACAAGCCGAACTCCAGGCTCACTCGCCGCTCGGAGAGAGGCCGCGAAAGAACTGATTTGCCGCGGGACGGAACAGCACAACGGCAAACACCAGCACGAACAAAGCGTGGACAGTCACCTCCCGCATCGAATGAAAGAAGCTGACGACCAGGTGCAAAGCAATCCACGCTATCGACAACCAGCGTGCCCAATCTTTGCCGCGAAGCAGGAATACTCCACACACAATGGCGGCCAGGCTGACTGAGAGAACTAAGACGTCGTCGCTCGCCATCGAATGTCGCCTGTACGACTCGGAGAAGTGGGCAACAAACCCTCCTGCTCCGACCGCTAAGAGCAGGACGCCGAGAAGAGTGATCGACAGTGGACGCTTCTTCATGATCTAGCCGATTTCCGCCCGCGCGATTGCCACCGCCGCGATCGCTGCCGTTTCGGCACGCAGAATCGTCGTGCCCAACGATGCTGCAATCCATCCTGTCTGCTCGAAGGATCGCAATTCCTCAGGACTCCAGCCGCCTTCCGGGCCAACTGCCAGCGCCAGCGAGTGGCCGGCAGTACTCTCACGCAGGACGTCGCTTAACTGCGCCTCTCGTTCCGTCTCGGCCAGCACGATGCGCAAGTCCGTGGCAATATCGAGTGCAGCCGAAAGCTTCACCGGATCGCCAATCTCCGGAGGCGTCATCCTTCGCGCCTGCTCCGACGCATCGCGCGCGATGCGCCTCCAGCGTTCCACCCGCTTCTCCGCCGCCAGCGCAAGGTGCTTTTCGGTACGCCGGGCGATCACCGGCACAATGGACGTCACGTTCAACTCGGTGCACTTCTCGATCGCCCACTCCAGCCGGTCGAACTTGAACACCGCCAGCAACAGCGTGATCGGCACCGAAGCGCTTGCCGCGATCTCGTCGCCTAACTCGAACTCCACCCGCTCGTCGCTGACTCTCGCCACAATTCCGCGCCGCACCGTCTCGCCGCATGCCACTTCGAACTCTTGCCCCAAGCGCGCCCGCAGCGTCCGGGCCAAGTGTGCTGCGTGCGCACCCGTCAAGGCAGCACGGTCGTTGGTCACTTCATCGGCAATCCAGCGGCGTCGTGTCATCGGCTGCAGGATAGCAGGGGCACCGCCGTTCAGCATTTGTCCGATGGATCTACGGCAGAGCCGTCAAGGCAGCAAGGGAACAGATCTGTTCACGCTGCACCTGAGACTTAATACCAGCGCCTTGGCGGGCACGAATTCCGTGAAAACAAAATGGATCGTTATGTATACGGCCAGTCGTCGTGTAGGACATCGATGTGCATCCGCCCCGGCACTGTTCGCCATGCTCGCAGCCCGCGCAGTTGGGGCCCAGCATGCCATCGTCATAATCTCGCGAGTAAGCAAACGCACCCGGTCGAAACCAAATGTCCCACAAGTCGTTCTTCCGCAGATCGCCGTCTGCCATTTCGTCGGGCATCGAAAGGCAGCCTTTGATTCTTCCGTCGGCCATAATTCCGACCGCCGTTATTCCGGCGTTGCAACCATACCAATCGGGCCCGGTCGCGAGTTCTGTGAAGTATCCACAGCTATCGGCAGCGCGCAATTGCATGCCGGCCTCGCGAGCCTTGAGCGACCAATCCGCAGTGAACCGGCCGAGTTCGAGATACTGGCCCTCATTAAGCTGCAGCTCCGGTCGTTCTGAGCTGCGACCCGACGGGAAGATCGGCTGAATTTGCCAAGCGCTCACACCCAGAGATTGCAACAACTGGAAAACTTGCGGCAGCTCCGATACGCTCTGGCTGTTCACAGCTGTAATCACGGTGGAAGAAATGCCAGCGGCGACCAGTCGCTCAAGACCTGCGACCACCATGCGGAACATCCCCTCGTGGCCTCGAACGTAATTGTGAGTCGCTTCCATCCCGTCCAGGCTCACGCCCACGCTCTCCAAGCCGGAATCCTTCATTCGGCCGACAGTATCTGGCGTAAGTCCGATGCCGTTGGTAACCAGGTGGGTAGGAATCCCGAATTCATGCAGGCGGATGGCAATCTTTTCCCAACCAGCTTTCAATAGGGGCTCGCCACCGGTGAAATCCACTTCCCGGACTAGCAAAGCCGGAAACTGATCACAGATTGCCAAACACTCATCCAACGAGAGTTCATTCTCGCGGGGCAAACCAGCCGATGAGGCGCAATGACGGCAACGAAGATTGCACGCCAGAGTTAACTCCCAGCCAACGATAAACGGGAAACTCTCGAATGACATTGCACTAACCTCCGGATTCAATGAGTCGCAGTCGCCTACCCCACAGGCGACACCTCTACAAGAGCGACCCCGGGCGAGCGCTCGGGGCCGCTCAAGCGTCACTTGGATGCGGTTTTATTCAACTTCCGCATGTGATTGTGAATAGCGATATAATCGCCGGCCCGAACTGCAACCTGACGGCCTGCCATGAAATCATCGGCCATGTTCAGAATGGCCGGCGCGATGTCGGCTGGCGGCATAACGCCTTTCTCGATGTACTCCTTGGCATAGCCGAAGGTCACATTTTCGAACTCTGGAGTGAGGTTGACGTTGATTTCGTTCTTGTCGAAAATTTCGTCAGCAATCACCAGATAGAACAGCCATATCTTCCTGTTCCAGATCCAATCAGCGACCACGACATTTACATTTCTAGGTGCCATGATGATTCTCCGCAAATAAGACGGAACGATGAGAGGGAGAGTGGAATGACCGGATGAGGGGTTACGGTGCGTGCCTCGGGGGGTGCTGCACTTCCGCAGATGGAAACTGCTCTTCGGGGAGGCACAAAGATGTTAGCTCTGAGGCATGTTCGGGTCAGTGACTACAATCACCCAACGTGGTGATTCGAGCGCCGGGTCATCGCGTAAAAAGCAGCAGGGCGACCGCAATGGCGATAGCAGCATACACGCCGCCAAAGTATCGGTTCTGGCGACTCAGTTCTTCTTCGTCGAATGTGCGGCTGTTCATCAGAAACTCGACGGCCGACACAGCACCTACCAACAGTGCGATCACCAGCCAGCGCTGTTGATGCACGGGTGAGCGCAACAGAAACGGCGTCGCCAGCAAAGCCAGCGCAAGGTAAATAGCCCCGCCGATGCGCGCCCGCTTGCGCCGCCCCGGGTTCTGGTAGCGCATCAGCATGATCTGCGCCAACTCGCGGGGCCGGGCCAGCCGCGCAAACGCCGGCAGCGCAGTTACCAGCAGCAGGAACCACGCGTAGATGCGAAGCCAGTTGTCCAAGGATTTCGGCTGCTGTGACGCAGCGGCAATAATCGTTGTTAGGTGAACATCTCGCGCATCTTGCTCAACAGCGTGCGGCTCACCGGCTTGTTCTCCACCGAGAGCGTTTGCTGCAACTCTTCCAGCAGCTCGCGTTGGCGTTTGCTGAGCTTGGTGGGCGTTTGCACTTTCAACTGGACGTAAAGGTCCCCACGTCCGCGACCATTCAACTCAGGCACACCTTTGTTCCTGATCTTGAATGTCGCTCCCGTCTGCGTGCCCTCTGGGACTTTGAGTGTGTGCTCGCCCTCGAGCGTAGGCACGTTAATCTCTGTGCCCAACGCCGCCTGTACCACCGACACCGGAACCACACAGTGCAGGTTTCTGCCTTCGCGCTCGAAGAACTCGTGCTCCTTGCAGTGCAACACCACGTAGAGATCGCCGGACGGTCCTCCATGAACTCCCGCTTCGCCCTCGCCGGAGTACAGCATGCGCTGGCCGTCTTCGACGCCCGCCGGCACTTTTACTGTCACCGTTCGCTCACGTCGCACACGCCCCTGTCCTTTACATGAGGTGCAGGGATCGACGATCAGCTTGCCCGAGCCCTGACACGTGCTGCATGGCCGCGCGATGGCGAAGAATCCCTGCTGGTAACGCACCTGTCCGCGGCCTCCGCAGGTCGTGCAGTCGATAGGAGCTTTGCCCGGAGCCGCGCCGCTTCCCTTGCACTGCTCGCACTCCTCCAGCCGCCGGATCTGCACCTGCTTGGTGATGCCGAAAATCGCTTCCTCGAACTCCAGCGTAATGTCTTCGCGCATGTCGGCGCCGCGCTGAGCGCGGGAACGCCGTCCAGCACGTCCACCACCGCCGAAGATGTCACCAAATCCAAAGATGTCGCCGAAGATGTCCTGGAAGTCGACGCCGTTCATCGGATCGAAGCCACCGCCTCCGCCGTTGCCGGAGACACCGGCGTGACCAAAGCGGTCGTAGCGCGCGCGCTTCTCCGTGTCAGCCAGCACTGCGTAGGCCTCGCTGCACTCCTTAAACTGCTCCTCCGCTTCGGGGTTATCCGGATTGCGGTCAGGATGGCACTGCATCGCCAGTTTGCGGTAGGCGCTCTTGATCTCCTGGTCGCCGGCGGTGCGGCTCACTCCCAGGACTTCGTAGTAATCGCGTTTTACGTTCGTAGCCAGCGTTATTTCCTTCTCAGTTGTGAAAGGGCACGACGTGAGCCATGCCGCCAACGTTCCTTTTTGATTTCCGTGCGGACTTTAGCCCGCCGGGCCCGAAGTAACTACTTCTTGGGATTATTCGCTACCCGCACCATGGCAGGCCGCAACAGACGGTCCTTGATGCGATAGCCGCGCTGCAACTCGTCGATCACATGGTGATCCGCGACTTCTTCGGTATCAACCATCTGCACCGCCTGGTGCAGGTTGGGATCGAAGACTTCGCCCTCAGCCGGGACCGGTTCCACGCCCAGCCTGGCCAGAGCATCATGAAACTGCTTGTCGATCAGCTCGATTCCGGAATGGAAGTCCTTCACCGATATTCCCTGGGTTTTCAGCGCGCGATCGAGACTGTCGAGGATCGGCAGCAGCGATTTCAGCGCTTCTACCAGCGCGTAGTCGCGAAAATCCTGCTGCTCTTTCACGCTGCGCTTGCGGAAGTTGTCGAACTCGGCCTGCAGGCGCGCCAACCGGTCGAGATAACTAGCGCGCTCGGCGCGCAACGCTTCCAGTTCCCCCGCGTCGGCGGCGCCGGCTTCGTTTTCAGCGGACGGCAGCTCGTGCTCAAGGTCGAGTTCGGTTGCGTCTCCGTTTTGTTTATTTGCAGCCATACTTTTTTCTCTACGTTGATTCGTTCCAGAACTGGTCAAACAGTCGTGCGATGTAAGAAACCGCCGTAATTGTGTGCTCGTAATCGATGCGGGTCGGGCCGATCACGGCCAGCGAACCGATCACTTCGTCGCCCACCCGGGCCGGCGCACCAATCAGTACGAAGTTGTTTAGATGCGGCACCGTCTCCTCAAGACCCACAACCACACGGACCGCCTCCTGGCGGGCGTCCAGGTAGGCCGACAACAGGCTGACGATGCGCTGCTTCTCTTCCAGCGTGGCCAGCAGTTGGCGCAGGCGCTCCTTGTCCTGCTCGTTGATCACCAGGTTCGACGCGCCTTCTACGAAGACGGCATGGGTGGAGGCTTCGGTCGCCAGCGCTCCCTGCGTGTAAAGCTCTTCCACCGAGCGCATCAGGCGGTCATACTCGTCACGTTCCTGCTGTACACGGCGCGCGATTTCGTTACGTACCGCGTCCATCTCCCAGCCGCGGAAATTCTGGTTGATGTAATTGGCCGCCACTTCAAGATCGTTGATCGACAGGTCGTCGGTAAGCCGCAGCACCCGGTCGCGCACTAGCCCGTTGCGCATCACCACCACCGCCAGGACTTTCTTGTCGCCCAGTCGCTGGAAGTACACGTGCTCCAGCGCATTGCGCTGGCCCGGAGCGGAGGTCACCGTCACACCCACGCCGTGCGAGATGAGCGAGAGCACGTGCGAGGTGCGTTCCATGAACTCTTGCACGTCGGTCAGCCCTTGCAGGCTGCCTTGAATCAAACTCTCATCCGCAGGAGACAAGCGGGCCTCGCCCGTCAATTGGTTGGCGTAGTAGCGATAAGCCTGGGCCGTCGGTACGCGTCCAGAGGAAGTGTGGGGCTGCTCCAGGAAACCGGCATCGGCCAAGTCAGACATCACGTTGCGGATCGAGGCGGGACTGAGGCTCTCGCGGTTGCCGCGGGCAATCGTGCGCGACCCGACCGGCTCACCCGTCGAGATGTAGGTCTCGACGATGGCGGTCAGGATTTCGCGTTCGCGCTTGCCAATGCCCGGAGTTTCGCCCATTTGCGCCTCGGTCGTGTTAACTCATTATTTTACAATTATTTACGGGATGAGCTGGCAGACACGACCACAACTTTATTCTAGGAAGCAAATGCGACGCTGTCAAGATTGGCACTCAAGGAATGTGAGTGCCAGAAAGCTTGCTTTTCGGATAATGACCACTTTTTGCTGTGCCATCCCTCCTGAACGAATCCAAGGGACGCGAAGGACTTGCCAGCCGGAGCCGATTGGAAGGTCATTCATCGCTTTTGGGTTATACAACACTACAACACAGCATCACAATGACAATATGTTTGTTATGAGTATGTTATGGTATCGCTGTCAACAGCGCTAGCCGTGATACACCACTACTAAGCTAACTCACTAGATAGCAAGCGACGAAAGATCGCTGAGAACCCATTAACACCCCGTTGTCAAAGACCACTGTTCTGATCGCGCTCTGGCGCGGAACGGCGAGACACACCGATACCTTGCCTCACATACCCCGTATAGCGCGGCCGAAAATGGTAAGCAAGAAGAATCGGCGCGGTGAGGAAACTTTAGTAACCAGCGGCCGAGCAAAAAATCCGGGCGACTAAAGTCGCCTTGATTTCATAACAACGACGGCTCCTCGCGGAGTCCGAGTAAGCTTGATTTTGCAAAAGACCAAGACTCGGACGAAAGGAGCCGCCATGAAGATTATAGGCTGTGATTTCCATCCGAGTTTCCAACAAATTGCCATGGTCGATACGGATACGGGCGAATACACGGAGCGCAGGCTGACGCCGGAGGAGGCGCGGCAGTTTTATGCCGAGCTGAAGGGGCCGGTGCTGGTAGGCATGGAGGCCTGCGGCAACACGCTGTGGTTCGAGCGGCTGCTGGCTGCGCTGGGCATTGAGCTATGGCTGGGCGATGCCGGCAAGATCCGGGCGATGGAAGTGCGCAAGCAGAAGACGGACCGTCGCGATGCGCAGTTGTTGCTGCAGTTGTTGTTGGAGAAACGCTTTCCCAAGGTATGGGTGCCGAGCGTCGAGCAGCGCGACACGCGTCAGTTGCTGTTGCATCGTCACAAGCTGGTCTGTATGCGGCGGCAGGTGAAGAACGAGTTGCAGCATCTGGCGCTGAATCAGGGAGTGCAGCAGAAGCGCAAGCTGTGGAGTGTGGCCGGACGGCAGCGGCTGGAAGAGTTGCCGCTGACGGGTTGGACGAAACAGCGGCGCGAGGATTCGCTGCAACTGCTGGACGAGCTGAGCGGCCGCATTGCGAAGCTGGATGTGGCGGCGCGGCAGGAGGCGGATCGCGATGCGGTGGCGCGATTGTTGCAGACGCATCCGGGAGTCGGCCCGATCACGGCGCTGGCGTTTTCGCTGACGCTGGGCGAGATCGAACGCTTTGCGCGCAGCCGCCAGGTGGTCAGCTATCTGGGACTGAATCCGGCGGAGCATTCCAGCGGAGGGCGGCAGCACCTGGGGGCGATCAGCAAGCAAGGTAATCCCATGCTGCGCAGTTTGTTGGTGGAAGCGGGACAGAGCGCGGCGCGCTCGGTCCCAGAGTTGAAGCGCGCTTACCAAAGGCTGAAGCACAGGAAACATTCTGGCGTCGGCAAGGTGATGGTGGCGCGCAAACTGGCGGTGCGGCTGTTTTGGATGTGGAAGACGCAGCAGCCGTATGCCGCCGCTCGCACGCAGGGCAGCCCGAGTCATCACGTGGTCGCGGTCTGAGACCGTCCCCTTGAGTGGGCACCCTGCCTCCCGGAAAAGTCTGGGAGATCGAAGACAAGAATCATGGTTCCGCCCGAGCGGGATCGAATAGATGGTTGGTGGAGTCGAAAGGCTGCCATCGTGATTCAGAGAGAGCGCGAGTCTTGGTCTTTATGCAAAGTGCAAGAAGACGATTTCCAATAGAGCGAAATGGCGCTGGGACAAAAACCAAGACGCCGGCGCTGAACTATGCCCTTGACAACCCCGTCGTTGTTATAGACGGGATGACAATAGGGGCTGTTCGGCACGACTGAACAGGCTGCGGAAAAAGTCCGAAATGCTCACGCCTCGCGGACTGAAGTCCGCTCGGCGGGTCAAATATAAACGGCTTAGACGCTGACCTAAAGGTCAGCTCTACCAAAAACCGCTGCACTAAGTCTGTGAACAGACTTGCCCGGCAATTCTCCGTGGTCTCCGTGTCCTCCGTGGTGAGTAAGTTTCTCACTGTCCTAGCAAGTATTTCTGCATGAAAAGCACGGTCGTATAGAACTGGAAGTCCGCGTTCTTCTTCTTTTGGAAGCCGTGGCCCTCGTCCTTGGCTGCGAGGTACCACACTGGAGTCTTGTTGTCCTCGAGCACCTTGACGATCTGGTCCGATTCGCTTTTGGGGACGCGCGGATCGTTCACTCCGGCGACCACCATCATGGGCTTGGTGATGTCTTTGACGTGGTTCATGGGCGCGATGCTTTCTAGGTAGGCCCGCATTTTGGGATCGCGCTCGTCGCCGTACTCGACTCGTCGCAGGTCACGGCGATAGGCCTCGGTGTGTTCGAGGAAGGTGACGAGGTTCGAGATGCCGACGATATCGACCGAGCAAGCGATGCGGTCGTTGTAGAGGGTGGCCACGGCCAGGGTCATGTGTCCGCCATAGCTGCCGCCGGTCACCATGATGCGCTTGGCATCGAGGTCGGGCTGCTGGCCGATCCAGTCGAGCAAGGTGCCGATGTCTTTGTAGGTGTTCTCACGGAGGAAGCCATTGTCGAGTTGCGTGAAGGTCTTGCCATAGCCGGTCGAGCCGCGGACGTTGGGGTACAGGATGGCAACGCCCAGTTCGTTGATGAGGTAGTTGTTGCGGCCGAGGAAGCCGGGCCGCGACTGGCCTTCGGGGCCGCCGTGAATGTTGATTACCACGGGGTATTTTCCTGAGGCTGGCTTAACTTTCGGCGCATAGAGCCAGCCGGAAATTTCTTTTCCGTCGAAGCTCTTCCACTTCACCAGCTTGGGCTCGACGAAGTTTTGTGAGGTAACGCCACCAGTCTCGCTGAAGGTCCAGCGCTCCAACTTGCCGGCCTGCACGTCAACCGAGTACACGTCCGAGGGCGACTGCGACGAATTCAGGCTGAAGCCCAGATCGCGATTGTTCTCGCTCCAGTGCAGCGAGTTGATTTGGCCGGTCGGCAGCTTCGGCACCGTGCGCAGCTTTCCTGTCTTCAAGTCGAGCACGTGCAGAGTGCTCAGTCCGTTCTCGTTGACCACGTATGCCAGCAGCTCACGATCGTGTGACAGCGCAGCCGCTTCCACGTCCCATGGGTCGTTGTTGAGGTACTTCAGCGCGCCGGTAGCGATGTCCATATAGGCAACGCGCTGGTACTCGTTGTCTTTGTCGGTCGCAACGTAGATGCCTTTGCCGTCGCGGCTAAAACCGATGGGTTCATAAGCGACTTTCTCGCCGCTTGCAGGCGTAAGCATTTTCCTGGCGCCGGTGGCAGTGTCGACCAGGTAGAGATGGCTCTCGTTGATGGAGAGGCCGTCCACCACCAGCAGCGTGCGGTCATCGGGAGACCAGTCGCGCACCTGCCAGCCTCCACCTTGATTTTCGGTGAGCGGCTTTAACGCGGATGGCTTCGCGGTCGGGTCGATCACATAGAAGTCGAGGTCAGCACCGTTGCGCAGGGTGCTGGCATAGGCAATGCGGTCGCCCTTGTTGGACCAGACGAACTCCGAGTTGCGCGACTTGCCATCGGTGAGCATGCTGACGTCGCCCGAGGCGACATCGTAGCGAAAGATCTGGTACCACTCGCCTCCGCCAACGTCTTTGCGAAAGAGGAGGTAGTCGGCACTGTGCGGATGATAGCTGGCGTCGGTCACACGGTCGCCGAAGAAGGTGAGCTGCGTACGCGCTCCGCCGGGCATTGCGACCTGGTGTAACTGAACTGTGTCGCCGAAGCGCGTGCCGATCAGGACCTCTCGCTTCTGCGGATTCCATCCGTAAAGCGTCGCAGTGCGAAAGTCGGTATAGCGAGCGGCGCGTTCGGCGATGCTCGCCGGAATGGGAGGAATATTCTCCAGGATGAGCGCGTCGTTCGGTTTGACGGTGGCTTCCTGCGCCAAAAGCGGCAACGCAGCGATGAGAGCCAGCAAGATAACGATCGGAAGCACATATTTGCGCGATAACATGATTACCTCACAGACAGGCGGAACAGAATCCTGTACGATAATGAATGAAGGTCTAGGCTAGCGGCATTAGGACCTGCTGTAAAGTGTGGCAACGAATGAGGATGCTGGCGCCAGTGCGACGCATTTTGAATCGTTTTGCCGCCCTAATGCGTCTAACTTATTAAGTAACAGGAGATTACTGGATGGCAGGAAGTTCCCGCACAACGTTCACTAAGAGGCAAAAAGAAAGAGCCCGGCAGGAACGTCAGCAAGAAAAAGCGCAGAAAAAGGCGCAGAAAAAGCAGGATCCTGCCCTACCTTCTGAAGCTCCCGCGGAACTTGTGGTTACGCATGACGAAGAGGGTCAGCCTCTCGGCTTCGATTTTCACGATTTCGCAAAGCAGTAAGTTGTTCACTTAGGTTCCCTTTTGGCGCGATCTGCAGAATTGCCGATGGCGCTGTGGTATAGTCCTGTTAGACGCTTGTTGCCACGGTTGATGTGGTGCGAACAATCCGGTCCTTTGTTTCGATCTGGTTCCCGCCTCTCTTGCTCCCGTCGTTCACTTAGCGCTTAACCAAAATCCGAGCGGCATCTGCAGTATCTTCGCGACTCGCATCTCTAGAATGCATATGCGCGAGTTGCCCCTCCTAAGAAAGTAAAAAACGATTGACACAATTTAGCGATATGTCCCTGTCTGCTGGGCTCCTGCAGAAGTTGGCGGCAGCACAATTCACCACCCCTACTCCGGTCCAGGAAATGGCCATCCCGCATGCGCTGGAAGGCAAAGACGTTCTGGCAACGGCCCAGACAGGCACCGGCAAGACTTTAGCGTTCCTGCTTCCCATGATGGAGAAGCTGGTAGCGCAACACGTGCCCGGCGTCCGGGCACTGATTCTCGTCCCCACGCGCGAGCTGGCCATACAGGTCCAGGCGCAATATGACGATCTGCGTTACGGCAAACTGCCCAAGACCGCGCTGGTCATCGGCGGAATGGCCGAACGTCCGCAACTGGAAGCCGTGCGCCGAGGCGCCGGCGTGATCGTCGCCACTCCGGGACGGCTGGAAGACTATTTGAAGCGCAAGCTGGTCGACATTAGCAGGGTCGAGATGCTGGTGCTGGACGAATCCGATCGCATGGTCGACATGGGCTTTCTGCCGTCGTTGCGACGCATTGTTGGCGTGCTGCCCAAGCAGCGTCAGACGCTGTGCTTCTCGGCGACACTGGAAGCTTCGGTCGCAGGACTGGTGAATGACTACATGCGCAACCCGGTTCGGGTCGCGCTGGGTTCGACCACCAAGCCGGCGGAGAGTGTCGAGTTACAGGCTTTCGAAGTTGCGCTGGCCGACAAGTCCGACGTTTTGCGGCGCTTACTATACAACGAGAAGGGACAGACCCTGGTCTTCGCGCGCACCAAGCGCGGTACCGAGCGCCTGGCCAAGAACCTCATTCGCGATGGATTTTCGGCCGCGATGATTCACGGCGACCGCACGCAGTCGCAGCGCGTGAACGCGCTGAACGGCTTCGATGAAGGCCGATACAAGGTGCTGGTTGCAACCGACGTAGCTTCACGCGGTATACACGTGGACAACGTGGCGCACGTCATCAACTACGATCTGCCTGAGGTGGCGGAAGACTTCATTCACCGCGTTGGCCGTACTGGTCGCGCTGGACTGAAGGGTCGGGCTTCGTCCCTGGTCTCGGGTGCGGAGATCGGCGAACTGCGGGCCATCGAGCGCGCCTTGAAGTTGAAGATCGCGCGCAAGCGGATCGACAGCTTCGAGACTGCGGTGACCAAGCCGCGCACAGTGAAGAACACTCTGGACTCGCGCACGCTGGCGGCGTTGCCCGGTGAAGTGTTCTGCTAGATTGTTGATCCCACCCTTTCGCAAAACCGGCGAAAGGATGGGGCACCCAATTCTTTGGCGATCAAAAAGATCTTCCCATCCTGCGCGCCGAAACTGACGCAACGGATGGGACCAGGTCGCCCGGTTCGTCAACCAACGAAGTAACGGGCACCGAGACTTCTTGCAACGAAAAAGCCCCGGAAAATCCGGGGCTTTCGTATGTCTGCGCGAACCAACTACTGAATCTCGATGACCGGGCCTTCGGTCGCTTTTAACTCGCCGACGCGATCGATCACATGCCGTGCGAACTTGAACAACGAGCGGGCATGCGGAGACTGATCGCCTTCCAGCACCACAGGCTGTCCGCTGTCACCGCCCTTGCGGATGTCGGGATCGATCTCGATGCTCCCCAGAAAGGGCACGCCGAACTGAGCCGCCGTGCGTTCGCCCCCGCCCTTGGAGAAGATGTCGATTTCGTGATTGCAGTGCGGGCAGGTAAAGAAACTCATGTTCTCAACAACGCCAATAATGTCGACCTTCACCTGCTTGAACATTTCGATGGCTTTGCGCGCATCCTGCAGCGAGACGTCGCTGGGCGTGGTCACGACTACTGCGCCCGTTAGCGGAACAGTTTGCACCAGCGAGATCACGACATCACCCGTGCCCGGCGGAAGGTCGATCACGAGGTAGTCGAGCTGGCCCCATTCGACCTGTCCCAGAAACTGCTTGATGATGGAGTGCAGCATCGGCCCGCGCCACACCAGTGGCTTATCACCGGGGCTGAGGAAACCAACTGAAATTACTTTCAGGCCATACCGTTCTGGCGGCAGAATGCGGTCACCATTAACGACCTCGGGCGCGACGGTTGTGCCCAGCATGGTCGGAACGTTGGGGCCATACACGTCGGCGTCGAGCAGGCCGACTTTGAATCCCATGCGCGCCAGCGCGATGGAGAGATTGACCGCCAGCGTGGTCTTGCCTACGCCGCCCTTACCGGAACCGACGGCGATGATGGCGTCAACGCCCGGCAGCGGCTGCGGCCCAGCCGGCGCGGGTCCGTGCGAATGTACATGAGAGCTCAAGGAATTTGACCTACTTTGACAGGAATCTAGTGCGCAAACGTTGATTATACCGCGATGAGGTGCTATGCCTTGCGCTTGTATGTGATCTCGAGTATCTGCTTCCAGTCACCATTTTGCTGGACGAACACCGTGAACAGGTACGCATCTTCGCCATCGCGCACGACGGTCGAGCGCACGTGGTCCGTCTTGCCGTTGGAGTGCATGATGTCGAACTCCTGATGCAGCGTTTTGCCGTCGAGGTCAGGAGTGGTAGTACCGATGGTAAGGTCGCCATTGTCGGCGGTGTAGTAAAACCGGATCGCCGATTTCGCCGCGTCGTAAGCGTAGAACCCGTTGTAGTGCGGCTTGCCATTGAACTCGGTCACAAATTGAATGGCCTGCTGATTGGGCGCCCAGGTGATGTGGTTCTCAATGTGCGTTGCTGTGCCGTCTTGGGGATCCTTTACGTCGGAAAACCATGTTCCGCCGGTAAGCCACGCCACGGGAGCAAGCGGACTCTCGGCATTCTTGGCGGGAGCTGCAGGCTTCTGTGCGACCGCATTCGATGCGAGTATGGCGACGAGGAGGAATAGCGGCGTAAGTTTCCGAAAGGTCATAGTGTCCTCATGCGACGAAATCGCGGCATTGTGCCATGCCGCGCGGTGGACCGCAAGCTTGGCGGGACGAAACGCTGGTCAGTTCGCCCTGCGTCCTGCTACGATTATGACGATTACATGTCCTCTGCGGCCCATAATTCGTGCTCGATGTCGACTGCCGGTGCCGTCCTCTCCGATTGCCGCTGTTGTTGTTGTCGCTAGCCGTCGCGCGGTCCAGCCTTACGAATCCTGAAACCTATTCTTAGCGGAACGAGTCTTAACAGCATGGAGACAGCTCATGAAGATCGCCAATGATGTAACCGAACTCATCGGCCACACCCCGCTGGTGCGCCTGAACAACGTGACCAAAGGCGTCGGCGCCACGGTCGTCGCTAAGCTAGAGAGCTTCAATCCCGTCGCCAGCGTCAAAGACCGCATCGGCGTAAGTATGATCACCGAGGCCGAGAAGGCTGGCAAGATCACTCCCGGAAAGACCGTACTGATTGAGCCTACGAGCGGCAATACCGGTATTGCCCTGGCGTTTGTCGCAGCGGTCCGGGGCTACAAGCTGATCATCGTGATGCCCGAGACGATGAGCGTGGAGCGCCGCGTCCTGCTGCGTGCATTTGGTGCGGAGCTGGTGCTGACTCCGGGACCCAAAGGCATGAAAGGCGCTATTTCCAAGGCGCAGGAGATCCTGGCGAAGACTCCCGACGGCTTTATCCCGCAGCAATTCGACAATCCCGCCAATCCCAAGATTCACTTCGAGACCACCGGTCCTGAAATTTGGGAAGACACGGATGGCAAGGTGGACATTCTCATTTCAGGCGTCGGCACTGGTGGAACGATTACCGGTGTCAGCGAATACATTAAGCCGCGCAAGCCATCGTTCAAAGCCATTGCGGTTGAGCCAACCGAGAGCCCGGTGCTCTCGGGCGGGCAGCCGTCGCCACACAAGATTCAAGGCATCGGGGCAGGTTTCGTGCCCAGCATTCTTCGCACCGATTGCATTGACGAGATCGTGCAGGTGTCGAGCGACGATGCGCTGGTGATGGCGCGGCGCCTGGCCAAAGAAGAGGGCCTACTGATGGGGATTTCTTCGGGTGCAGCGGTGGTCGCCGCTATTCAAGTAGCCAGCCAACCAGAGAACGTCGGCAAACTCATCGTGGTCGTGCTGCCGTCGTTCGGCGAGCGCTACCTGAGCAGCGTGCTGTTCCAGCAGCTGCGCGACGAGGTGACGTCGCAAGCCGCCGAGCCGGTTGCGGTATAGGTATGGTTTCGTACTTCCGATTAATGCGCGAAGACATCGCTGCGGTGCTCGAACGCGACCCCGCAGCGCGGTCGCGGCTGGAGATCGTGTTGCTCTACTCCGGCCTGCATGCGCTGTGGTGGTACCGCATCCATCACTGGCTTTGGAAGCACGGCTGGTTCTTCCTGGCTCGCGCGCTCTCGCAATTTGCTCGCTGGCTCACCGGAATCGAGATTCATCCCGGAGCCAAGATTGGCCGCCGTTTCTTCATTGATCACGGTATGGGAGTGGTCATCGGCGAAACCGCCGAGGTGGGCGACGACGTGACTCTCTACCAGGGCGTCACGTTGGGCGGAACGTCTCTCAACAAGGGGAAACGCCATCCTACGATTGGCAATGCGGTCGTCGTCGGTGGCGGGGCGAAGATTCTTGGCAACATCACCATCGGTGAAAACTGCCGCATCGGCGCGGGGTCGGTCGTACTACGCGACGTGCCCGCCGATTCCACCGTCGTCGGCGTGCCTGGGCATATTGTCTTCCGCAATGGCAAGCGCGTGGTCATCACCGACCCCAAGCAGATCAATGACCCGCTGTCCGAGGCGCTCGCCGCGGTCGCGACCGAGGTCAAGATGTTACGTGAGCAGGTTTGCCGTTTAGAAGGCCGGGAACATGTACCTGGCGAAGGTGGCGACTCGCTCGACCTCGCGATTGAGATGGATTATCAGATTTAGATTTGCACGGCCATCGCAGCACTAACGGATCTGCGGCTTCGGATTGCATTAAACTGTGCCGTGGAGTTTCGCGACAATTTTCGGCCGGGACGACCACTACTTGCCGCCTGTCTGGTCTTTAACATGGCAATGGCAGCCGCCGCTCAGGCGCCACAGCAGCCGAATGCGAAAGCAAACCCCGCCCTCGGACTTCCCAGCGAAAATGAACAGAGTGTCTATGCGAGCGCGCGTTCTTATATCGATGAACCCTTGAAGCAACTCGTCAAGCGCATTCCTCAGCTGAAAGACCTTCGTCCTGCCGAAAGCCAGCAACAGCTTCCTATGATTCTGCAAAGAACCGGTGAGCGGGTTGACGACTTCTTCCACCACGTCATCGATCTCACAGCACGCGAGGAGATTTCCCTGACGCGGCTCAAGCAAGAAAAACCATACAACCAGCCCGAGTTGTCGGGAGAGCGCGTCCGTGACAGTTACTTGATTCTTCGTCATGGCAACACCAGCCGGACGGAAATCGTCGAATATCGCATGGACCCCAACGGGGAGAACTTCGATCCGTGGGTCATCAAGCAAGGCTATCTGTTAACTTCCGGCTTCGCGTTGAGCTGCAATTATTTCTCTACTGGTTTCCAACACGAGTCAACGTTCCGTTACCTGGGTGACGAGAAGATTGGCCCGCGGGAGGCCTACGTCGTGGGCTTTGCGCAACAGCCCAGTAAGGCCACTCTTTCGATCAGCATGAGAGGGCGAAACGGCACTTCGGTGCACATGCTGGTACAGGGAATAGCGTGGATCGACAAAAGCAATTTTCAGATTGTCCGCATGCGCACGGACTTGCTTGCTCCGAGAAAAGATGTTGGCCTCAACCAGCAGACGACGGAAGTGACGCTCGCCAAGGTTCAACTCGTGGACGCCGCGACACCTTTATGGCTACCGAGCAGTGTGAAGGTCTATGTAGAATTCACCACCCACAACGGTGACGTCGACGAGTTCTATGAGCTGAGCTATCGCAATGAGCATCGCTACACGGACTATCAGCGTTATCGTGTGTCGGCGAAAGTGGTGCCGTAATCGTGTCAGTCACTCGGCCGCATGTGAGCTAGCCTCCCCTTGCGCTAACTTGCCCTGTAGTCTTGACGAAGAGCTTTCTTAAAGAACTCCAGAAATTAAGTAATAACCACGTTTGTGTCCCTTAGACGGCCGTTTCCGGTCTATAGGAGCCTCTACTTCGGAAATTAATGCAGAAGTATGCAGAAACACAATTCGGTGGAGGCGAACAGTGGTATAGTACTTGCCCTCCCTGGAAGTAGCTTGGAAACTCAGGAAAAGAAGAAAGAAAGAAGGAAACGGAAATGGCAAACTTGCTGGCAAATCCTAACTTCGGGGCTGCTCCGAATCCACCAACATTGTTGATCGGAACTGGCCATCCGGGTAACTCGGCCGCGCCGCATTGGACCACGTGGAACAATTCCGGGCCACCTAACCATTGTGCCTACACCTCCACAGCCGTTATTAAGCTCAGCACTGTCGATAGGCTCGTCGCCACTATTGACAGCCCCGACCCCGAGAAGAATCAGAGTTACTGTTACGGTATTCACGATTTTTTTAGACGCCCCCCAATTAATCACCCGCTAAAGGAGGAACAGGTCATAGAAGTCTGCACCAACGGAGATGGAAACGGAATCGTCCAGGTTTTTGCAGCCGATCCAAACGGGCCACAGCATACAAGATCCAGTGTGTGGGTCTTCGTGCTTCGCGGTCAAGTATGCATGGGTACTGGCCACGGAGGAAACACTGGTCGTGATGCCAAGAGCACCAAGACATATGAGTGGGAGCAGCTGCACGCACCTAACGGGGTTTCTCCCGCAACCGAGTTCATCGTATACTCTGCGTCGGGCGATGGCGCTTGGTATTTCGTTGCCGACGCCTCCGTGATCGCCATTTGAACATTGCTGACCGATAATTTGATGCGTCGAGGAGGTCCAGCCGTCAGGCCGGCTCTCTTGAATTGGGGCGCATGGCAAGGTGCACCAATTGGGAAGGGAACCCAGCGGCCCATTACCAGCGGCCCATTACCAGCGGCCCATTAAACGATGTGCGCTGCCTTTATAATCAGTGCCGCCAGCGCAGCGCCCAGCAGCGGTCCCAGAATTGGTATCGGTGCGTACGCCCAGTCCGAGCTTCCCTTTCCCGCCACCGGCCATAACGCGTGCGCCACACGCGGCCCAAAATCGCGAGCGGGATTGATGGCGTAACCTGTCGTTCCGCCAAGTGACAATCCAATCGCCCACACCAGGATGGAGATGAAGTACGGTCCCAGCCCTGTTGTCAGTCCGGTGGGAGCCACCGCTTTCGAACCAATCGCAGCCACCACAACGATGAGCAGCATGGTGCCGATGACTTCGCAGAACAAGTTGCCGGGATAATGACGGATTGCCGGCGCAGTGCAGAAGACGGCCAACTTCGCGTCCTTGTCTTCTGTCATCCTCCAGTGCGGCAGGAAATAGAGCCACACCAGCGTTGCTCCCGTGAACGCACCCAGAAACTGCGCACTCCAATAGGGAACGATTTTCGCGTAGTTGCCTGAAGTAATAGCGAACGCCAGCGTCACCGCTGGATTAATGTGCGCATCCGCACTGCCGAAGGCAATCGCCGTGAAGATGCCACACAGAACGGCAAACCCCCATGCCGTAGTAATGACCATCCAGCCCGCACCTTCGGCCTTCGAGCGCTTCAGCAGCACGTTGGCCACTACGCCGTCACCCAGCAGGATCAGCACCAACGTTCCCGCGAACTCGCCCATGAACGGTGAACTCATCTCGTCTCCTGAATGCTGAACTCTGAACTACCCATTGCCGGCCTGCTCTTCCACCCAGTCAAACGTCCGGGTGACTGCCTTCTTCCAGAGGCGATACATGCGCTCGCGCTTTTCCGGAGGCATGCTGGGCTTCCAGGTCCGGTCCACCGACCAATTCGCACGCAGATCGTTGAGGTCGCGGTAATAGCCCACTGCCAGCCCTGCAGCATACATCGCGCCCAGTGCGGTGGTTTCCTTGATAGCAGGACGCACCACCGGACGATCGAGAATGTCGGCCTGAAATTGCATTAGCGTCTCGTTGTCGACCATGCCCCCGTCGGTGCGCAGCACGTCGAGCGCAATGCCGGAGTCCTTTTCCATCGCCTCAACCACTTCGCGAGTCTGGAAGGCCGTTGCCTCCAGTGCCGCACGCGCGATGTGTGCCTTGGTGGCGTAGCGTGTGAGGCCGCAAATCGCCCCGCGTGCGCTGGTCTTCCAATACGGCGCGAAGAGGCCGGAGAACGCCGGCACAAAGTACACGCCACCGTTGTCGTCCACCTCCCGAGCCAACTTCTCGACTTCGGCACTGCTGCTGAAGAGTTTCAGGTTGTCGCGCAGCCACTGTACCAGCGCGCCGGTGATCGCGACACTGCCTTCGAGCGCATAGTGCGCCGGCTGCTTGCCGAACTGATAGGCCACAGTAGTGAGTAATCCGCACTTCGATTGCACTGGTTTTTCATCGGTATTCAGCAGCAGGAAGCAGCCCGTTCCGTAGGTATTTTTCGCCTGTCCCGGCTCGAAGCACGTCTGCCCCACCAGCGCTGCCTGCTGGTCTCCGAGGTCTCCCGCCAGCGGAACACCTGCGAGCGGCCCAGACGCCGCATATCCATACACTTCACTGCTCGAGACGATGCGTGGCAGCATCGCCACCGGAATGCCGAAGGTCGCCAGAATCTCCGGGTCCCACGCCAGAGTTTCGAGATCCATTAACTGTGTGCGGCTGGCGTTGGTTACGTCAGTGACGTGAACCCCGCCGTTCGTGCCACCCGTGAGGTTCCACAGCAGAAATGTATCGACATTGCCAAACAGTGCGTCGCCCGATTCCGCCAGCGACCGCACGCCGGGCACGTTCTCCAGTATCCAGCGAATCTTCAGCCCACTGAAGTACGTAGCTAACGGCAATCCGGTCTTCGCCCGAAACCTATCTTGGCCGCCATTCTTCGCCAACTCATCCACGAAACTGCTGACCCGTGTGTCCTGCCACACAATGGCGTTGTACACCGCCTGGCCCGTCCTGCGGTCCCATACGATCGCAGTCTCGCGTTGGTTGGTGATGCCGACCGCCGCCAGGTCTTTCGCCGTCAGGCCTTTCGATCGCATGGCCTCAGCGATTACTTCTTGCGTGCGCGTCCAGATTTCTTGTGGACTATGCTCCACCCAACCCGGCTTCGGATAAATCTGTTCATGCTCCTTTTGCGCGGTAGCCACAATCTGTCCCGAGCGGCTGAAGACAATGAAGCGCGTGCTGGTCGTGCCCTGGTCAATGGCGCCAACATAGTCCGCCATGGTCGCTGTCCTTTGACTGCGTGTGAATTTCAACCCAAGAGGAAGGTTCTACGCCTTCGCCCCGTCCTTCGCCAACCCAATTCTTTGCATCGACCTTGCCAGGCCACCGACGTAATCATCGATCGCCGTCTGAGTGTATTCCCCATCCCAGCCCATCTCGCGCTGCATGACCGCAGCAGCGACCGGTGCGGCCGCCACTGCCGCCTTCCAGCTAAAGAACTGCAATCCGGTGCGCCGCTCTAGCACGTCGTCAAGCGTCGCCGCCATTTCTTTGCGTGCGCAGTAGGCAATCTCGGCCCGGATCGCCGGGTGTCCGTCGACCAAGAGTTGTGCCAGTCCGGGCTCACGCTTCGCCAGGTCGAGTACCGCCACGGCCCGTGTCCCGAACTTCTCCGTCAAATGCCGCGCTGCTGCGTCAGATACGCTGTAGGAAGCGGCCAGACTCTGCGGGTAAGCGTCGCTGTATCCCTCCGAACCGCTCAAGTGGTGCTCGCGCGTAACACATCCTGCGACCGGCAGCCCTAACTGCTGCTGTACGGCGTTGACCGCATCTTCGGCCATCGCACGATAGGTCGTCCATTTCCCGCCCAGCACGCTGATGAGTCCGCTCTCGCGATCGACTTCCACTTCGTGTTCACGAATTAACTTCTTGGTCTTGGCGCCCTTGCCCTGACTCACCAGGGGACGCACGCCGGCAAATCCGCCCACAATGTCCTCGATCGCGAACGGCTGCGACAGGTAGCGATTTAATTGCCGTAGCAGGTACTCAGCCTCCGACCGCTTCACCACCAACTCGTCTTCGTGGGTGACCTCGTCGTCGGTCGTGCCGACCAGCAAACGTCCCAGCCATGGAATGGCAAAGATCACCCGTCCGTCGTCGGTCTTGGGAACTACCATGGCGTCGATTGTGCGTTCATCGAGGGGCAGCAGAATGTGCACACCCTTGCTGAGCCGCAACCGCGGTTCGACTGCGGGATTCGCCATGGCGCGGATATAGTCCGAATACGGCCCCGTGCAGTTGACGAATATTCTGGCCCGCACCGTGGTGTTGGCACCGGTCAGTTGGTCTTGGATTTCCGCCTCGCAGATCTTTCCGCTCGCATCTTGGTTGAGCCGGACGACCCGCGCGTGGTTCACTGCCTCGCCACCAGCTTCGGTGAATGTCTGCACCAGCGCAATGCAGTAGCGAGCATCGTCGAATTGTCCGTCGGCATACGCGATAGTTCCCTTCAGTTCGTTGGTTTGCAGCAGCGGCCATCGCGCTAACGCATCCTTGGCTGAGCGGTACCGGCTGGAAAAGAAGTTGTGCTTTCCGGCGATGCGGTCATAGATCTTGGTGCCGACTCCGTAGTAAAAAACCTCCCAACGCGTGTAGCACGGAACGAGAAACTCCATCGGATGCGCCAGGAACCGCGCGTTGTCGAGCATGAACCGCCGTTCCTGCAGCGCTCGCTTCACCACGTTGTACTGCCCCGGATCGAAGTTTGTCACCGCCTCCTGCAGGTAGCGAATTCCGCCATGGATCAGCTTGGTCGAGCGGCTCGACGTCGCTGAGGCGAAGTCACCGGCTTCAATCAGGACAGTATTGAGACCGCGCAATTGCGCGTCGAGGGCTGTTCCGGAGCCGGTTGCGCCGCCTCCGATGATGCAAACGTCAAAGCTGGCGCCGTCGATTTTCCGCCACGCTTCCGAGCGATGTCTCATGCAGTTTCCCGCGAGCCTGAGAGTCGCGCCTGATACAGCCCCCACGCCGCCAGCGTCTGAGCGTCCTTGATGACGTTATCGCTGATGAGCCGCCGCAACTGAGCCAGACTCACATTGCGCACTGTCAGATCGTGTTCTTCGGCGTCACGCTGGCCTGTTGCCTGACTCAATTCAGTAGCCAGAAATGCATACGTTTTCTGATTGGCGTAGCCGCACGCAATATAGATTTCGCCGAGGTACTCCAACTTGCCAGCCACCAGCCCTGTCTCAGCTTGCAACTCGTCACGCGCGATTTCCGGTGGGTCGACATCGTTCCGCTCCAGGCTTCCCTGCGGAAACTCCAGCGAATTCTGGCCAATCGGATAACGGAACTGTTCGACCAGGTAAATTGCATCGCCGTCGATCGCCAGCACGATGGCGCTATCGCACTTTTCTACCACCCCATAGATGCCGCGCGTGCCGTTGTCGCGCTCAATCTCATCCTCACGGACAGTCATCCACTTGTTGCGATACATCACCCGCGAACTCAATTGCCGAATCGTCATAGCTGGTTACCGGAAATCAGTCTCTCATGCACGGCAAGCTTCGTTGTGAATCGTGGAGTGTGTCATCATGGCGGAAATGGCAATCATCGACGATATTGCTGTCATCGGATTGGGAGCGGTAGGTAGCGCTGCGCTGTATCAATCGGCGAAGCTCGGCGGTCGGGTCATTGGTATTGACCGCTTTTCGCCGCCGCACGATCAGGGCTCGTCGCATGGCGAAACTCGCATCACCCGCCAGGCCATCGGCGAAGGCCGCGAGTTCGTGCCACTCGTCCTGCGTTCGAACGAAATCTGGGATGAGTTGGAAACGGCCACGGGTCGCGACCTGATTACTCGCAACGGCGGGCTGATTTTGGCCTCGCCCAACATCGAGGGCAAGCATCATGGGTCGAGTTCGTTCCTGATGGAGACCATCAATGCGGCGCGGGCGTTCGGCATCCCGCACCAGCAGCTCAGCAGCGACGAAGTTCGCCGGCTCTACCCGCAGTTCCGGCTCACCGACGATGAGCAGGGTTACTTCGAACCCGGAGCCGGATTCCTTCGTCCCGAAGCCTGCGTGGAAACCCAAATCGCTGAAGCGAAGAGACTCGGCGCAAAAGTGTTCACCTCGGAAACCGTCCTGGAGATCAGTTCGACTGGCGATGCTGTTGAGGTGCGGACCGACAAAGGTACTTACGCAGTCGCCAAAGCAATCCTCACCGCTGGTCCCTGGATCGCGAAGCTTCTGCCGCCCGAGTTCGCGAGTCGCTTTGCCGTCTATCGCCAGACGTTGTGCTGGTTCGCGTTGCGGCAGAACTGTGAACGCTACTCGCCCGAGCGTTTCCCGGTCTTCATCTGGATCACCGGCGACCGCCTGCAAGATATGTTGTACGGCTTTCCGGCGGTCGACGGTCCCGAAGGAGGGTTGAAGGTAGCCACCGAGTGCTACGAAAACACCGTCGACCCTGACGCAGTTCCGCGAGAGGTGAGTGCCGAGTCAACGTCGGCCATGTACTGCGAGTACATCGCGCCGCGCTTGCCCGACGTCAGCAATCAATGCTTGCGAACGGCAACGTGCCTGTACACTGTGACCCCCGATGCCAAGTTCGTCATCGACGACGCGGATGATGCACAGAAAGTACTGTTTGCGTCCGCTTGTTCCGGCCACGGTTTCAAGCATTCGCCGGCGGTCGGAGAAGCCCTCGCGCAGCGCGCGCTCGGACTGCCCACAACGGTTGACCTGTCTGCGTTTGCCATTCGTCGGCTGACTGACCTGCAAAAGTGACTGCTTCCCCAGAACATCATTCGGCGGAGCGTGTTTGTGCAAAAAGCTATTAATCGCCCTGGTTATTGCCGGCACTTTGGATTTGTGTCTCGCCAGCAGAATCCCGCAGTGTTGAACGCAGGATTGTTCCGGCGTAATCGAGTGCCTAACGGTTACAATAAAGACACTTGCGAGTCGCAGGGTGAGGGAGCATTTCATTGCGGTTAGTTTTGTGGTTCATACTGAGCCTTTCGGCGGCTTGCGCATTTGCTCAGCAAGCCAGCCCTGCCCCCGCGCCCGCGGCCCAGCCTGAAGCAGTTCAACCTAGTTCGGGCGTACCACCGAGTGACGCTGTACCGAGCCCGCCGGCCTCGACCAGCGCCAGCTTACCCGATGCTCCGAGCCACTCCGCGGAAACACCGGCTGTCGACCCTTCGAAGCAGCAACCCAAGCGCATCCTCGGCGTCATGCCCAACTTTCGTGCGGTCAGCCCGGGAACGACCCCTCCGCCTCCCACATTCAAGCAGGCCTTCAAGATCGCCACGCAGAACAGCTTCGATTATTCGTCGTTCATGTTCGTCGGCATCACTTCTGCTCTGGCCTACGCAACCGACGACCACCCGCAACTGGGCTCGGGTGCCGACGCCTATTGGGCTTACTATTGGCGCGGTTTTGTGGATAAGACCGACGGCAATTACTGGGTAATTTGCATCTTGCCAACTATTCTTCACGAGGACGAGCGTTACTACGCCATGGGAGAGGGCGGCTTCTGGAAGCGGGGCACGTATGCGGCAACTCGTATTTTCGTCGCGCGCAAGTACGACGGAGAAAACACGTTCAACATTTCTGAGGTCGCTGGCCGCGCCATCGCTCAAGGGATCTCTACTACCTACTATCCGAGCGCGAGCAACACCGGCGAGAAGCTCGCCGAAAAGTACGCATACGCGCTGGGACGCGACGCGCTTACTAACGTCTTTCGCGAGTTCTGGCCTGACATCGCGACGCATGTACTGCATCGCCACCCGTAATCAAGCTTACGATGGCGGCGCCCCACTGCCACTGTTACGGGGAAGGTGGTGACTTGTGGGCCAGTTTGCGGCGAACGTCGGGCCAGAATTCCTTTAATTCATTGGACAAGCCATCGTAGAGAATCAGAAGAGCGAAGGTGGTCGCATTGCGCGACGCGGTGCGCTCTTCCGCCGGATAGTAAACATTGGAGATTGCTGCGGCGGCCGCGTTGCCAATCGACTCCGAGTAGTTGAACCGCGCCTCCCCACTGTCGGTTCGCGTAACGAAAAGCCGGTTCGCCGAATAGTAAATCCGATGAGAGATCTTTCCCTCTGCCATGCGGTAATAGCGCGGGTCCTCGTGCAGCAGGCTCGGAAAGATGGCGGTGGTCATGAACGTACCGATCGTGTTGTCGGCGTAGGAGGCACCGTACCGCTTCCCGTACGCGCCCCATCCCTGCCCCCACGCGTCCGGATCGTTCTTTGCTTGCGCGATCGCCGCCAGCGCACCATTAAAGGGCCACACCGCCCAATCGATTGCGCTCGCCGTAGCCAGCCTGAACTTCTGCCCGACGGTTAGCGGCGGGAGCGTTTTGTTTGTTCGGACCGTACCGTAATTGGGGAGCACCTCAAAGATGCGATCGTTTGCGGTTCCGGTCTGCTGCTCCAACTTGCTCTTGCCGGCGTCTTTGTCCGTCTGGCTCGCGGCTTGCCCGTCTCTTGCGTCGTTCGGAGAAGTGGTCTTTGTCTCTGGCGCGCTTGGGGTGTTTGGCGGGTCCGACTGCTGAGCGGTCGCCGGAAAACTACTCGCAAGGATGACAGTGGTTAGTAGCGCAACAGCGAGGACTCGGAAGCGCTTCTGTGGGCTCAACATGGAAGCATGATTGTCTCATGCACACCGCGGCGGGCCATTATGCTATTGGGTTAAGAACTGTTACATCCTGCCGGCCTACCGGATAGTGCCTGGTCGTACCAAGGCCAAAGTGGTCAAATCGTTTTGCTTTGAAGCCCCCTCGGCGTACTGCCGCACCGCCGAAAGCGCTGAGGCCGCAACATCATGCGCGTTGGTCAGCGGAGTCTCCTCGAAGTGCGTCTTAAGCCGATGCAGGCCATATTCCTCTCGCTTATGGTTGGCCTCCACCACTCCTCGCGACGCCAGCAACAAAGCGCCTCCTACCGGCACCGCCACGGTTGGGGCCTCGTATGTCGACGCCGAAAACAAGCCCAACGGCATTCCAGTCGCCGGAAGCTCGCTGACGCTCGAGTCATAGCGCAACAGTCCCGGAGTATGTCCGGCGTTGATGTAGCACACGGTTCCCAGCAGCTCGTTGTAGCAGCCCAGAAACGCCGCGCAGGTACGTATCCCGCTGGCCGCACTACGAATGCTGGAATTCAGCGCGTGGCAGAACTCCATCATAGCGTCCGCTTCGTTCACTTCTTCATCGGCCAGACAAGCCGGGCCTTTTTCGCGGAACGCCACGTTTGCCGCCACTACGATCCCGTGATTTTCCTTGCTGTCTCCGGCGACATCGAGCAGCCCAAACACTACTCGCTGCTCACTGGCGCGGGCAAACTGGTAAAAGTCACCGCCCATGCGCTGGCCGTAAACGAGCCCCGCAATATCGGCCCCAGTAAGCTGCGGGAGCGCCGCATCGGTTGCCAAGGTCGCGCGATCACCTGACTCTGTACGTGTGAATGGAAATCTCATTGCCCCCCGCCCCAAGTTAGCATCCGATGATAAACCCAATCCCCACGATTGCAAGGCCGCTGTTATTGCCGTCACGGCTTGCGTATTATGGCGAGTCTGTTAAAGTGACTCCGCTTGGCTTGTCGGAACCCGGTCCACCAGACACCGGTCCGGCATTACACGGGAGGCCAACTCGTGCGCATCGTCAGTGTCGGCGAGATTCTGTGGGACGTGATTGGTGAAAACGAGTACCTGGGCGGAGCGCCCTTGAATTTTGCCGCCCACGCCCAGAAGCTGGGCCACGAAGTTTATCCCCTGAGCGGCGTCGGCGCCGACAAACGCGGCCACAAAGCGATTGACTTGCTCAAACAGCGCGCCATGTCGACGGAATTCATCCAGATATTGCATGGCAAGCCGACGGGTACCGCCGAGGTCGAACTCGACATGGAAGGTAAGCCTACATTCCGTATCGTGCGGCCGGTGGCCTACGACTTCGTCGATCTCACCGATGATGAACTTAAGCGCATCGCCGCGCTTCGACCTGACTGGATCTACTTCGGCACCCTGTATCACATGTCTTCACAGGCCCTCGACTCGACCAGAAAGCTACTGAAGGCCGTTCCCAACGCCAAGCGTTTCTATGACGTCAACTTGCGCCCCGGCCATTGGAGCTTGGCGACCATCGAGCAACTCTCCTCGCTGGCGACGGTAGTAAAACTGAGTGACACCGAGGCCGAATCCCTCGACGCTTCGGTTGACGCCTCGGAAGGCCCGGGCAACGCGATCGAAAGCTTTTGCCGGCGCTGGTGCGATCGTTTCAAGTGCAAAACCATGTGCGTAACCTTCGGCGAACGCGGATGCGCCATCCTCAAAGATGGGAAGTACAGTCAGGCTCACGGTTACCACGTCGCAGTCGCCGATACGGTGGGCGCTGGTGACGCATTCTCGGCTGCCTTCGTGCACGGATTAAGCCTCGGCTGGAATTCCGAAGACATCGCGCGCTGCGCCAATGCTGTGGGAGCAGTGGTGGCCAGCCGCTCCGGTGCTATTCCCGATTGGACGATTGCCGAAGCTCACGCGCTCATGAAAGCCCAGGCGCGATAGCCACGTATTCGACATGAACATTTAGGGTCGCGACCGCGACCGTGCCGTACAGCGGTCACCTACCTTTGAATTTCTCTACGAGCAATCTTGCTTCTTCGTCGGTGACGCCTTTCATTTGGAACCGAAGGCTCACCGAGTTGAACACCGTCACGTCTGCGCGCACCGGGTTGGAGCGATCCATCCACCCGCTGATTTCAACTTGAATTGCTTGCAGAGGGACTCCGTCCGACTTCGCCACCACCTGGATCAGTTCCACTCCGCAAGAAGCCACGGCTGCGAGGAACAATTCACCCGGCGTGACCTCTTCGCCGGGGCATCCGTTTTGCACAGGCCCGTCGACCACGAAGTGGTGGTTTCGAACATTGCACAGAACGCGGCCAAAAACTTCGCTGGAAGCCGCGCGCGCCTGGTATCGCCGGATGTCTGACTCGGCCATGAGGTGAACCGCCTATTTCGCCGTGACCGTAATCTCGGCCGTCGCCGACTTGGTCGTATCGGCCGTGCTGGTTGCTACCAAGTGGTACATCCCGGGAGTTTTGGGCGCTGTATAGGTCGAGTACAGCGAGATCTCGCCTTCCTTGGAGTACGCTCCACGCGTACGGATATCGCCGGCATTGTCTCCTTCTTCCACCTTCCAGGTCACGTCGCTGGTGGGAGCGCCCGTAATCGTGGCCGCAAAATCTGCGCTCTTGCCGGCTACTACTTTCGCTTCCGTGGGATAGATTGTGATCCCCACATTGGCTGCGGCTTTGCTACTGGCCGTCATCGAGGTGCGCAGCATCCACCCAATACCGCCCAGGGCGATGAGGGCGACGATAATGGCGCCGATGAGCACCGGCGAGATTTTACGGCGCTCGCCGGTTACCTCGGGTGACGAAGGCGACGCAGCGAACGGCACGGATACGTAGCGCTCGGCTGCAGGAACTTCGGCTGCCGCTGGCGGAGGAGCAACTGGACGCACCGGCACACGCTCCCGCTGAACTGGAGGCTCGGGCGGAGCGTACATCGGAGGCGCGTTACTCTCTTCTTCGGGCCACGACACCACTGACTCGGCATGCTCCGGCTCTTCCCTGCTCATGTCTACCACCGGAGGTGGCGGAGCCGTCCGCTGCATGCGAATCGGCATGATCTCCGCCGTCGAGCGAATGGTTCGTGCGGGAGCCGGCGGCGTCGCAATTGGCGGCTCCGGTCTGGGTGGCGGAGCCTGGGTTCCGGCTTCAACGACCGGAGCAACGATTCTCCGGGTCCCGCAGTACGCGCAAAACTTGGCCTCGTCCGCTATCGTCTGTCCGCATTCCGTACAGAACATCCATTCCTCCGTGACCCAACCGCTTAATTTGAATTTACCGGTACGTCCCGATCCGCGTCCTGTCTATGAACCCGACTTTCCGGGATTTATTGCGCTGCCTGCTGCGTGATGACCACTACGTCACTATTTACCTTACCCCGCGTGACCGCCAGCTTGTTGGCGGGCCAGTTATAAGCGTAGCCGTAGGTTGTCAATTCCTTGAAATCCGTCACCGGCGTCGGTGGTCCGCCGTCCAGTGGTTGCCTGACGATATTGGTTACCCCTTTTTCGGTCACGGGATAATAGAGCGCCTTACCGTCTGAGGAGTATTGCATCCCAGCCGACATGTGCGGGTCCGGCGTAATCGTCTTGATTGGCGCGCCGCCATCGGCGGGATAGACCTTGATGACGCCCTTCGTCTGGACGCCGGTGCCTTCCAGCGACAGTCCAGCTACCTGCTGTCCGTCTGGCGAAATCGTCCCGAATTGCACATAGTCGTCGGTTAGTTGCTTTGGCTGGCCGCCGTCGGCGGCCATTCGCATCAGTATCGCTTTGCCATTCACCAGTGTCGTATAGACGAAGAATTTGCCGTCGGGCGAGCACACGGGGTTATTGTCGAACTTGCCTCTGGTTAGCGCGACCGGTTTCCCACCCGTAGCGTCCATCCGGTAAATATTGATTCCCTTCGTTTCCCGATCGGGCATGGATAGCAGCACGCGACCGAATTCCTGACAAACCGCCATTCCTACGATGGGTAGATTGGATTCGAGGATAACCGTCCGGCCACTGCCGTCGGCGTTGATGGTGGCGACGTGGCCCTGAAAGTCGGCTATTGCCAGCCGTCCATCTTTCAGCCAGCCCACATCCGTGTCTCCCAAGGTGTCGATCGGCTTGGCGTCGGCGTCGGCATTGGGTGCGGCCGCGATTACATATAGCCCGACCTCCCGTTGTCCGAGGATACTCACCAGTTGCTTGCCATCTTTCGTCACGGCCAGAGACCGGTCGCTGTAGTTGTTCAAGTCGTTCGTGACGCGGTGAAACCTTCCGCTACGAACATCGACCTCGCCGATTTGTCCCTGCCACCCTGTCGTTCCATCGCGGAAGTTTGTGAAGACCGTGTGGCCGTCCGGCGACCATGCCGGCTTCAGCATTTGGGCCGGCGCGGCATACAGCGTCTTCTCTTTTCCCTCGTTCACGTCCAGCGCCGCCAGGCGTCCCAGGTTCTTGGCGCCGGGCTCAATCAACGCTGCCGCAATCGACTTTCCATCCGGAGACCACGCCGGATCCAGATATCCGGGAATCGGCAGAGTCGCCAGCACCCGCTCGTTGCTGCCATCGACATGCGCAATGATCAGCTTCGAATTTGCCTCTGCCTGACTGTTGCGCACAAACGCCATCCGTTGCCCATCGGGTGAAAACGTCACCGCGCTGTCCACATCTTCGACCAACTTCTGCGGAGTCCCGCCGAGTACTGGCACCTGGTAGAGAATTCCAATGTCGGGCCGCTGTGGCTCGATGCGAACAAAGTACAAATAACTTCCATCGGGCGTAAACGTCACTCCCATGTAACGCGTTTCGGTCGCCGGGATGATCTCTTTGTTGCTGCCGGTGGCGATGTGGCGCATCCACAAACTTTGTCGCCCCTCGCCATCGTCACGCACGCTAAACACGTAATGGCCGTCCGCCGAGACCGTGGCCATGAGTGCTTTGCCATCACTGGTGAGCTTCTCTATGCTCATATTTTCAAAGGGCATGGGCCCGGAGTCGCGACGGCTCCACAGCGAATAAACCCCAAACGCAGCAGCTGCAAGGATGGCGGCCGTGACCAGGGCAATCAATCCGGTGCGGGTCTTGTGCTGCTTGGCGTTATCGATTAAGACGTGCCCGCTCGACCGCACATGCTCGGCCGACTCGGTCGGCATTGGCGTTTGAAACGGCGCCACAACCGCGCTTGTCTCCGGTTGCGCGATTGATCCCGAAGCTCGCGTGGGTTCGCTGTCGCGCTTAAGCCGCTTTAGGTCGGCACGCATCTCAGCCGCTGATTGGTAGCGTAGGTCAGCGTCTTTCTCCAGCGCTTTGTCGATGATCTCTTCCAGTTTGGCAGGCACGGAAGCGTTGAGTTGCACCGGTCTCGCGGGCGTCCCCGATAGAATTCCCTGGAAAATTACCGCTGACGTCTTCCCGTCAAACGGAAGTCTGCCGGTCGCCATCTCGTATACGACGACACCCAACGAGAACAGATCGCTGCGCGCATCCAGTTCATCGCCCTTCGCCTGCTCCGGCGACATATACGCCACGGTGCCGACCGACGATCCCGGCGAGGTCAATCGCGGACCGGCAATTGTCGTCGCATCGCCTCCAACGGTTTCCGTTGCGGCCTGGCGGTCGCGGACCAGTTTGGCCAGTCCGAAATCCAGGACTTTCGCCTGTCCTCGGGTCGTAACAAAAATGTTCCCCGGCTTAAGGTCGCGGTGCACGATGCCTTTGTGGTGCGCTGCATCGAGCGCGTCGGTAACTTGGATCCCAATTTCGATGAGCTTATTCAACGGGAGGGGAACGCCTTGAATCAGGTCGCTGAGGCTCTGGCCGTCCAGCAATTCCATGGCGATGAACGATCGCCCATCGCATTCTTCGATAGCGTAGATCGTGCAGATGTTCGGATGATTGAGCGCCGATGCCGCCCGCGCCTCTTGCTTGAACCGTTCCAGAGCCGACGGATCCTGTTCAGCTTCCGTCCCCAGAAACTTTAGAGCCACGTGACGGCCAAGCTTAGAGTCCTCGGCCTCGTAAACCACGCCCATTCCGCCCGCGCCCAGTCGGCGCAAGATAGTGTAATGCAATATGGTTTGGCCGATTTCGATGTCCAAATCCGCGCTCTCCAAGAGTACCGCAACTCTATTTTGCACCACGGTCGCAGTCAAGGAACCAACTGGCCGCAGCTTAATCCTGCTGCGTGCTTTGGGTCGTCACGCCTGCCCTAAGTTATGGAATATCAATTAGATAGGCTCACCGGTGTTAGTCAGCCCAGTCCCTCATGCCGAATCATCAAATTCTTGTTTGCCTTTCGGCTTACAAAAAGGTTATGCTTCCGCAATTCGGTCACCGTAGCTCTACTATTTGTCTGGCAATCTCGGTAGTGGAGCTTCGAAGATGTGGGCCACCGAACTTGCACCTCCGTCGACAATCAGTCCACTTCAGGGTTACGAGGAGTAACGAAAATGACTACACGCACCACGCGAATCGTTTTGCTGACCGCAGTATTTGCGCTTGCCGCTTCCTTCGCTGGATTTGCCCAAGCTCCCTGCGGCCTACCCAACCAACTCGTATGTGCAGCATGGGACGGCGGCTCCAATCTTTTCGCCTCCCAGAATGACACCAGCATCGGCGGCTTCGGCAACTTTGCCACCACCTATGCGCAGTTCACAATTCTTCAGGGCACTTGGGATATCGAGAGCTACGCCTGGGTCGGTGGATATTTCAATCCGGGAACCCAGGGCCCCATCACGTTTTGGACCGCGACCTTCTGGAACGACAACGGTGGAATACCCGGGAGCTTCAATTATGTTGTAGGGCAGTCGGGGACCGCCAACGAGACGTTCCTTGGTGACGTCAATGGTTTCCCAATCTACGAGTACTCGCTGTCTTTCCCCAGCGTCGACTTCACCAAGGGCAGCTACTGGGTTTCGGTCGTTCCGGATCTCGGCTACCCGCCACAGTGGGGCTGGGCAACTGGGGTTGGTAACACCGCGGCAGGATATCAGTGCTTCTTCGGCAGCTGCGGACTGACGGGCACGGGCTATGCCTGGGCGATCGACGGCACAGTTGTTCCGGAGCCGGGCACACTGATTATGCTGGCAACCGGAGTTCTCGGCTTGGCCGGCACCCTGCGCCGCAAGCTCCTCTAAACCACCAACTGACTCTCATCCAACGAAAAGCCGCCCTTCGGGGCGGCTTTTCTTGTGACTTGGCGCCAGCCTGTCTCTGAATCGCGCTCACTTTGCTTTAGGTAACGGAATTCCGGTCGCTCATCAGAATGCCGTTCCGGGCGTAGCCGTGCCGGGGAACTTCGACGATGGCTATGGTCAGCTTCTCCGGGTTTACGTTGAATTCCTCTTTCATGACCTCGGTTAAGCGCTTTACCGCCCGCCGTTTCTGCTCGATGGTGCGGCCTTCCAGCATAGTGATCTGTACGTGCGCCATAACTGCCCCCTAGCCAGCGAAGTTGCTCGCGCTCAGTTTACTTCGCCAGTTCGAATCCGGCGAAGAAATAACTCAGCTCGAAGCGCGCGGTGTCTTCCGCGTCTGAACCATGCACTGCGTTCTTTTCGATGCTCGCCGCCCACTTCTTCCGGATGGTGCCCTCTTCGGCCTTGGCCGGATCGGTTGCTCCCATCAGCGCACGGTATTCGGCGATTGCGTTTTCTTTCTCCAGCGCCATGACCACAACCGGGCCGCTCGACATGAAGTTGGTCAGCGACTCAAAAAACGGACGGTGTACGTGTACTGCATAAAAGCCCTCAGCCTGCGTTTTGTTGATTTGCAGCATTTTCATGCCGACGATGCGAAAGCCGTTTTGCAGTAGCGTATTGACGATATCTCCGGTCGCGCCCTTCTCGAATGCGTCCGGCTTAACGATAGATAAAGTGCGTTGCAGTGTCTTCATGCGTGAATGAGTCCTCGTTGTTAGCTGTCAACCGTCAGCTTTTAGCTTTTGGCTTTTGACTTTTGGTTCTCTGTGTCTCAGTGCCTCTGTGGTGAATCAGGCTTTTGCGAACTCGGGAGCGTTCTTTACCAGCGTCTCGCCGATCTCTGCCGGAGTGCTCGCTACGTGGATGCCGGCGGCCTTCATGGCCGCAATCTTCTCCGCGGCAGTTCCCTTTCCGCCGGAGATGATTGCGCCCGCATGTCCCATGCGTCGTCCGGGAGGCGCGGTTTGACCGGCAATAAAGCCCACTACCGGCTTCTTCACATTCTTCTTGATGTACTCGGCCGCGGTTTCTTCGGCGCTACCGCCGATCTCGCCGATCATGATGATGGCTTCGGTCTCCGGGTCCTCATTGAACAGGGTGATGGCATCGATGAAGTTCGTTCCGATAATCGGGTCGCCGCCGATGCCGATAGCCGTCGATTGCCCGATACCGCGCGTGGTGAGCTGATATACCGCCTCGTAGGTCAGCGTGCCTGAGCGCGAAACGATGCCGACATTGCCTTCCTTATGAATGCTGGCCGGCATGATGCCGATCTTGCACCTGCCCGGCGAAATGATGCCTGGACAATTCGGTCCAATCAGCCGCGAGTTCTTCGTCTTCAGGAACTCCCACGCCTTCACCATGTCCAGCGCCGGGATGCCTTCCGTGATGCACACGATGAGCGGGATTCCCGCATCGGCAGCTTCCATGATCGCGTCTGCGGCACCTGGAGGCGGCACGAAAATCACCGTCGCGTTCGCGCCGGTCTTGGCCACCGCTTCTCCGACAGTATTGAAAATGGGCCAGCCTTCGTGCGTCGTTCCGCCCTTACCCGGCGTCACGCCGCCTACTACCTGCGTTCCGTATGCCTGCGAAGCCTTGGCGTGAAACGTTCCTTCACGGCCCGTCAGTCCCTGCACAACCAGTCGCGTCGATTTATCTACCAGGATGCTCACTTGCCCCCCTTTGCCGCCGCGACAACTTTCTCAGCCGCGTCTTTCATGGTCTGCGCCACGATGAAATTCAATCCGCTGTCTTTTAGAATCTGACGGCCCTGTTCGACGTTCGTTCCTTCCAGCCGCAGCACGATCGGCAACTGAATGTTCGTCTTCTTCGCCGCGCTCACTACGCCGTTGGCGAGCGTATCAACGCGCAGGATGCCGCCGAAAATATTAATCAGCACCGCCTTCACATTCTTGTCGGCCAGCAGGATTTCGAACGCATGCGTCACCTGCTCCTCGTTGGCGCCGCCCCCCACGTCGAGGAAGTTCGCCGGCATGCCGCCCGCGTACTGAATGATGTCCATGGTCGCCATCGCCAGCCCTGCGCCGTTGACCATGCAGCCCACGTTGCCATCGAGCTTGATGTAGTTCAGGTTGTACTTGCTGGCTTCGACTTCGAGCGGATCTTCTTCGCTCAGGTCGCGCAATTCCTTGATGTCCGGGTGCCGATACAGCGCGTTGTCGTCGAAGTTCATCTTGGCGTCAAGCGCAAACAGCCGCCCGTCGGTCGTGGTGATGAACGGATTGATCTCCACCAGCGAGGCATCGGTGTCTTCCGCCGCACGCGCCAGGGCGATCATGAACTTCACCGCGCCCGCGATGTACTTCGCATCGAGCCCCAGCTTGAACGCGATTTTCCGCGCCTGATACGCCTGCAGGCCCATGCCCGGAACGATGTGCTCCTTGATGATGGCGTCAGGATCTTTCGCCGCGACTTCTTCGATCTCCATGCCGCCCGCCGCCGACGCCATGAACACGTTGCGACCATTGGTTCGGTCGAGCACGATGCCCAGATACAGCTCGCGCGCGATGGGCAGCGTCTCTTCGATCAGCAGCCGCTGCACCTTCTTGCCCTCGGGGCCCGTCTGGTGCGTGACCAGCGTCATGCCCAGCATCTTCTTGGCCAGTTCGACGGCCTCTTCCGGCGACTTGGCGATCTTCACGCCGCCGCCCTTGCCCCGGCCTCCTGCATGAATCTGCGCCTTCACCACAACTCCGGTTGCGCCTTCGCGGAAGAGGTCGCGGGCTGCCGCATCGGCTTCCTCGGCGCTCTCCACCATCTTTCCGCGAGGCACAGCCACACCGTACTTCGACAGGATTGCCTTACCCTGGTATTCGTGAATTTTCATGTTGGTATGACGGACGCGGGCAACTGCCCGCTGCTCTGGCCGCTAAGGGCCTGATTGTCTGCTCCTTATGAGAATGGCGGTACTACAGGAAACTGACTAGTGTACCGGAGCAGAGAACACCGCCGCAATGACGGGCGAACATTGCTCGCGGCGAAGTCAGCTGCGCGCCGTTCTTAATTCTCAGCTCGCGCTCGCCACGCGCCGGACATCCAGTCCTGCCAGCGTTTTCGCGCAAATCTCGTCAGGACTCCCGCTGGCATCCACCTGCATAAGCACGCCGAGGTTCTGGTAGAACGCAATCAACGGCGCAGTGCTTCGGTCGTACGCCTCCAGACGGACCTTGATCGACTCGGGGCGGTCGTCGTCGCGTTGAAACAGCTTGCCCGGGCATCGGTCGCAGACACCCTCAACCTTGGGCGGGCGTTCGCTCACGTTAAACACCGTCCGGCATTGCTGGCAGGTGCGGCGCCCGCTGAGCCGGGCGACGATTTCAGTTGCGGGCAGGTCGTAGTTCACAACGGCGGTCAACGAAAGCCCTTCGTCATGCATCAACTGCTTCAGTGACTCAGCCTGCGTCAGGGTGCGCGGAAATCCGTCGAGGATGAAGCCGCCGCCGCAGTGCAGGCATCCGCTCCGCTCGCGAACCATGTCCCAAACCGTCGCATCAGGCACCAGCGCGCCGCTTCGCATGTACTCGGTCGCTGCCTTCATCGCCGGACTCAACTCGCATTCCTTGCGGCCCGCTGCCGCGCGGAAAACGTCGCCCGTGGAGAGATGACAAGCCCGTAGTTTCTGGTGTAACAGGTCGGCTTGGGTCCCTTTGCCAACGCCCGGCGCTCCCAGCAGGACAAGCCTCCAAGGCACCTGCGAACTCTCGGGCGCCTCGCATTGCGCGGATGGCCCCTGCAGCCATGCCACGCGATCATTGCTGTTTGGATTAGCCATAATGCTGAATTTATGAAAGGAGCGGCGTTTTGACGGTGACGGGCGTCACACATCGTGGAGTGGGCCATCCAAAGCCGCGAATCCCGCTAGCGGGCCTTTCACCCATGGATTCTGCGACAATACGCGAGTCATGGATCTTCCTGTGAATCCGCCCGTCCTGCCCATGCTCGCCAAGCGCGTTGACGAATTGCCCGCTGGTGCCGATTGGATTTTCGAGCCCAAGTGGGACGGCTTCCGCGCCCTGGTTTTCCGCGACGGCGATGAAATCTACATTCAGAGCCGCGACGAGAAGCCGTTAAACCGCTATTTCCCTGATTTGCTGGAGCCCCTGCAAAAGACGCTACCGGCGCGATGCGTGCTCGACGGCGAAATTGTGATTGCTACAGAGTACGGCCTCGATTTCGATTTACTGCAGTTGCGCCTGCATCCGGCCGCATCGCGAGTAAAAATGTTGGCCGAGCAGAATCCAGCGTCATTTGTGTTCTTCGACATGATTTGTCTGGGCGATCGCGATCTCCGCAAAGAACCGCTTGAAGCTCGCCGCCGGGAACTAGTACGGACGCTTGGCAACGCGAGACCGCCGATCCACCTTACGCCCTGCACTCGGGATCGCGCTCTCGCCGCCGACTGGTTCCTCCGCTTCGAAGGAGCCGGCCTTGATGGAGTGGTTGCCAAGGCGCGCTCGCAGACCTACGAACCCAACAAGCGGGTCATGCTCAAGGTCAAGCACGAGCGTGAATGTGACTGCGTTGTCGCTGGATTCCGCTGGCACAAGCAAGGCGAGCGCACCGCCGTTGGCTCGTTACTGCTGGGTTTATACGATGACTCGGGCGCACTGCAGCACGTCGGGGTATGCGCCAGTTTCACCGCGGCAAAGCGGAAAGAACTCGTCGACTTCCTGGCGCCCTACCGCAAGAACGCGCTCGCCAGTCATCCCTGGAAAGCGTGGGCCGAGAGCGAAGCCGGAGAAGGTTCAGCGGGTCACCGAATGCCGGGCGGCCAGAGCCGTTGGAGTCAGGGTAAGGACCTGTCGTGGGCGCCGCTACGGCCCGAGCTAGTCGTGGAAGTAGCGTATGACCATATGCAGGGCGAACGCTTTCGCCACACCGCACAGTTTCGGCGCTGGCGAAAAGACAAGCAGCCTAAAGACTGCACCTATGCGCAGCTCGAAGTGGTCCCGCCGCAGGAACTGGCCGAGATTTTTCCTCCTGGTCGCTAAATGTTAGTGCTTCTTTTTCGGTGCCGCGCGTTTCTGCACCGTCCGAAAATCCCGTGTCGGGTCGTCGTCCGGATCAGCAGTCTCTTGCGGTGGTCGCAAGTCTTCCGGCACATTCCGCAGATTCACCCTAATTCGTGTCCAGGTCGAGTATTGACCACGCATGGCATCGACCAGTACATCGTCGACAGCCAGATGCTTTGCGGCATCTTTGTGCTTCTTCTTCCATCGTTCCAGTCCTTCGAGCGCTGCGTTCTTATCACGGGAATTCGCCACTGTGATCAGCGGCAGTTTGACCCGAGCTGCCTTCGCTGCCGCTCTCGCGCGCGAGGGTGCGACGCGCGGAGCTTCTGAATCCGTCTTGCGAAAGTGCGGCGGCCATGGCGCATCTTTCAGACCCGACGCCTCATCTTTCGCCGCCATTTCCAGCAACTTCTCTAGCGAACCCGCCGCCTCGTCCATACCGCCATACGGGTCGCCGATCGCGGCAAACCGCTGCGGCACAGTAAACAGAGTGAAGTCCGCGGGATCGCAGTCGGGAACTTCTTCCCACGTCAGTGGCGTCGAAACCCGCGCGTCGGGCACCGGACGCACGGAGTAAGCCGAGCAGGTCGTGCGGTCCTTGGCGTTCTGGTTGTAATCGAGGAACACGCCGTGGCGTTCTTCCTTCCACCACTTCGAAGTCGCCAGTTTCGGCACGCGCCGCTCGATCTCGCGCGATACGGCAATAGCTGCACGTCGCACTTCAGTAAAGGTCCACTTTGGGAAGATACGTACGTTCACATGCATGCCGCGCGAGCCGCTCGTCTTCGGCCATCCGCGAAGCCCCACTTCTTCCAGCAACCCGCGAACCTCGAGCGCGACTCGTCGCACTTCTCCCCACTCAACACCCGGGCCAGGGTCGAGGTCGATGCGTAGTTCGTCAGGGTGATCGAGGTCCGACGTTCGCACCGCGTGGGGGTGTAGTTCGATGCAGCCCAGATTGACGACCCAAGCCAATCCTGCCTCGTCGTCAACCACGATTTCTTCCGCCGTTCGGCCTGACGGAAACGACAGGGTCACCGTTCGTATCCATTCCGGACGCTGCTCGGGCGCGCGCTTCTGATAGAACGCTGGAGCTTCCGCGCCGTTGACGAACCGCTTGAGCACGAGGGGCCGATCCCTAATTCCCGCCAACGCGCCCGGCGCAACGGAAAGGTAATAGCGCACCAGTTCCAGCTTCGTGACCTTTGCTTGTCTGGAGAAATACAGCTTTTCGGGATTGCTAACCGGAACTTCGTGCCCCGAGATTGTGAGTATCTCGACTTCTTTCGCCATCGCTAGCCAACCAGCCGGAAGGAAGCGAATGGCCACTTCCGATTTGGGTATCGTATCGCAAGCAAGCTGCTCCTGCAGCGTGAACAGCCCTCAGCTCGTAGCTGTTAGGGGCCAATGCTAAGCTAAAAGCTAAGGGCTAACAGCTGACAGCTTCTTCATGATCCTCGACGCGCTGCACAAGATCGCCAACCACGGCTCCTCGCTCACTCGCGATGAGGCCCGCGAAGTCATGGCCGAAGTCCTGCGCGGCGAAGCCACCAATGCCCAGATCGGCGCCCTGCTAGTCGCGCTACACATAAAGGGCGAAACGGTTGAGGAGATCGTGGGATTCGCGCAGGCCATTCGCGCTGCCGCCACGCCCCTGCGCGGCGAAGACGGCGATACCGTCGATGTCAGCGGCACCGGCCGCGACGCTCTGGTTGATACCTGCGGCACCGGCGGAGATGCTTCCGGCACATTCAACATCTCGACTGCCGTTGCTTTCGTGACTGCGGGAGCGGGCGTTCGCGTCGCCAAGCACGGCAATCGCAGCATCAGTTCCAAGTGCGGCTCAGCCGACGTGATGGAAGCCCTCGGCGTGAACATTGACCTGCCCACCACCCGCCTCGCGGCCTGCCTGCGCGAGACGGGCATCGCGTTTCTCTTCGCGCCGGCCATGCACGCAGCAATGAAGTACGTTCAGCCGGCTCGCCGCGAACTGCACCTGCGCACCGTCTTTAACCTTCTCGGCCCGCTCACCAATCCCGCCAATGCATCGGCGCAAGTCGTTGGAGTATATTCAGCCGACCTGGTCGAGAAACTCGCCGAAGCGCTGAGTGAACTCGGTCTGCGTCGTGCGCTAGTCGTTCATGGTCGCGACGGGCTAGACGAAATCACCATCACCGGACCAACCAAAATCGCCGAGGTTCGCGACGGCCGCGTGCGCAGCTATGAAGTCACGCCTGAGGAGTTCGGCCTGAAATCAGCGCCGCTCGACGCCATCGCCGGGGGCGATGATGCGCAGCAAAATGCCGCCATCATTCGCGCTGTGCTTGACGGCGAACGCTCTCCGCGTCGCGATGTGGTCGTCCTCAACGCCGCCGCCGCTCTCGTCGCCGCCGGACACGCCGATCACATCGGTCAAGCCGTGCCGCTGGCCGCCTACGCCATCGACTGCGGCCACGCCCGCCAGCGCTTGCAACTGCTGGTAGAATTCACCAACCGAAATTCCTAGCTGTCGCTGGAACGACAGTGCAACGGAGAAGAAGCCGATGACAATCGCGCGCTGGCTCATCCTTTTGGGAAGCATCCTGATGTTCGTGGGAGCGCTGCTCCACATCGTGGGTGGATCAATGGGTGTCTTTCCAGTACTCGCGAAGTCCGGAATGGCTCCCCTAGTCGCGGGCGCGATCAAGTGCGTTTGGCTGGTTGTCTCGGCTCACGGGGTGCTTCTGGCGCCCGCCCTGGTGTGGATCAGTTCCCGCCGGGGAAACCGCTCCCTGCTTCTCTACTTAGCACTCATTCCCATCGTGGATGCGGTCTTGATGTATAGCTTTGTCGGCTTCTTCTCGGGCTTCTATATTGTCGCAACTACCGCGCTGTTGCTGGTAGCCGGCGCATGGCTGTTGCCCCGCAATCAGAGCGTGTGATTGAAAAAAAACAGCGCACCTCGCGATGCGCTGCCTTCACAACGACCTCTTCGCCGAGCTTACTTCTGGGTGTCCACCACCGGAATGCTCGCTGATAACTGCAGGTTAATCAGCAGGTCGATACGGCGATCGATCTGGTACCACAATGCGGTCTTCTTGGCCGAGATTACCTTCTCGAACACCGGAACGTACTTCAAACGCAGAGCGAGGAGCTGCTGGTCAACCGCCGTCGCTCTCTGCATGAAATCGTTCGCCTGCGCATCGGTTATGGTGTTGTAGCTTGCTGCATATTGTTTGATCAGAGCCCAGCGTTCGTCGTTGGGTTTGACGGCTTCCTTCCGGTACTGGTCAAAAATCGGCCAGAACTTGGTGGCCTCGTCGGCGGTGAGGGTCATATTCTGCGCGGTAATTTCTTTCCGCTGCGCGCGAATGTCCTGCCGCAGCATCTCGATGTCCTGGTCGGTCACGGAGTGCGGCTGTGCGCTCGCCGCGGGAGCGCTCTGAGCTGCCTGGGCAAATACCGGTACGTTCACAAACAATGCACCTGCGACTACAAGTACGGCTATGACGGTTTTCTTCATGCTCTCTCCTTAAGGGTTGGCAGTTCGCTATTTTCTGTGCTGTGGGATTTCCAGTTGATTCCTGCCTCGGGACGGGCCAGCCGCTGGTGGCGTTTCAACTGTCGGGTCGTCTCGCCTTCATCGGCCCGCACTGGCCTTACCTGGCGCAGGTCGCAAGTCGAAGCTGGGAATTTTGGATTGCTTCGGTATTATAACGAACTACCGGCTGTCTCAGTTTTTCGGACGATCTCCCATCGGCGACGGGTTGGCTCGATTCCCCGTTAGTTTCGGATTGGGGGTCAACGCGAGTGCAGCGCAAGATCCGGGCTCGCCATTCTATGTTAAGAGTCTTTAACATCAGCGACATATGAAGATTTTACGTGTATATTCGCTACATCTGGGGTGAAAGACAACAATACCCGGCGATTTTGAAAACCTGGGCGTGTGACTGGCCATATACACGTCTGATCTTCTGTCCCATAGTAGTACCTCAAAGGAGAAAAGAGACTTGAAGTTTAGCTCTAAACAAGCTGTTGCAATCGCTTTTGCTGCCACACTGCTGATGTTTGCGTCCGTATCTGCGCAAGCCGGCATCCTTTACTTCCAGAACCCCGATTTCAATGGTGCCTATTCGTCCCAGAATGACACCAACAGTTTCGGGCTCTACGCCCAGTCGTTTGACAATTTCAACCTCGGCGCGGCAAGCTACAACCTCAATGCCGTCGAGTGGATTGGCTCCTACTTTAACCCGGCTTCGCAGGGAACCATCACCGCCTGGACAGTTCAGTTCTGGTCCAACGTGGCTGGCGCCCCCGGTGCCCTGTTGTACTCAACCAACGTAGCAGGAAACGGCAACGAGACGTCTATTGGAAACGACAACGCCGGCGATCCCACGTTCCTGTACGGTCTGAACGTTAACTTCAACACGACGGCAAACACGACTTACTGGTTGTCTGTCTATCCCGACCTGGGCTTCCCGCCGCAGTGGGGTTGGGAGACCGGTACGGGTGGTGATGGCGCCGCCTACCAGTGTTTCTTCGGCACCTGTGGGGCTATTCCCAATGATCTGTCGTTTGCAGTTTACGGATCTACCCCCGAGCCGGGTAGCCTGATGCTGCTGGGCAGTGGCATCCTCGCGATTGCCGGTACACTGCGCCGCAAGCTGTTCTAACTGACTGACTCGCTACGAGCAAAGCCGCCCATGTGGGCGGCTTTTTCACGTTTGTACTTCACACAGCCGTCTGAAGCTTTCGCTATTGCGGCTGGCTCTGGTCCGGCGGAAACTGCCCTCCCGGCGTCAACTGCTGATTCGGCTGCTGGTTTGGCTGAGGACTTTGCTGCCCAAATCCACCCGGCTGCTGACCGTTCAACCCAGGTTGCTGTCCCGGCTGTCCCTGGTTCAACTGCCCCGCCGGAGTGCCGATCTGCTGCTGCGCGTTGCCGAGGGTTTGCCCGTTATAGGGACCGCGCAACAATGAGTTGGCTTGCGTGTCCATCATCGGACTGTAGATGAATTGCCATTCGTCGTAGGTCTTCTTCTTGTTGAATATCCGGATCGTCGGGTCCTTGCTCTTGCTGCCCACTCCCACAATCGCACCGCCGCCGAACGTCTGTCCCCCAACTCCCGTGTTGCCGAAGATCGTGTTGTTGCTTCCGGTCTGACTAGTCCCGTTCGAACCCTGGGCTTGCGTTCCTCCAGCGCCGCTGTTTTGTCCCGGTCCCGGGCCCAGGCTGAATCCCGACTGCCCGGTCGCTCCGCCCGTGCCACTCGAAAACGGGGACGACGTCCCTCCCGGCTGCGCGCCCCCCGGCGTCTGGGTACCAAAGCTTCCGTCGGGCTGTTGGGTCAGCGATTGGCTGGCTCCCTGCCCCGCATTTGCACCTTGATTCGTGCCTGCTGCCCCCGAAAGCAAGTTGCCAGTCTGCCCCGCACCCCCGGCTGCCGCTTGCTGCGCCGCCAGTTGCGCCGCCGGAGTTCCCACTCCGTTTGCGCCCACCAGCGAAGCAATATCGCCATAGTGCAGCAGCTTCCACTCGCCGTCTTTGGACAGTGGATCCTTGAAGCGCCGCCGCAAGAAACGTATCTGGTTGGTGTTATCCAGTTGCTCCAGGTTCGCAGGATACCGCCCGAACTTCTTGTAGTACTTCTTGATCGCCCGCGCGTATTCGGTGCCGCGATGGATCATCTCCTCTTCGCGATCGCGCTTGATCTGCATCACCATGCTGGGCGCCACCGCCAGCGCGACAATCACCATGATCGCCATCATGAACAGCACCGCCAGCAGCATTGCACCGCTGTCGCGCCGCCGCCGCAGAGAAGTTTCGGGGCGCGAGTTCGGCATTTGTTGTGATTGAACCACCTGGATGGATTCCACCTGCTGCATACTTCTTTACGCCGCGCCTAGCTCGCCGTCAGCGGAAGGGTCTGCCGGTTGTTGGTGAGCACGTCTTCCACTTCCACGGCATTCGGACCGATCTTTAGGATTTTGTAACGCCGGTCGATGACCTGCCCCTCTTTGGCGATAAAGATATCGTCGCCTTTGGACAGAAACACCTGTTTGGGCCCGCTCTTGTTGCCGCTGAACCCATAGAACTTCAACGGAATCGGCGGCGGAGGCGGAGGTGGCGGCGGAGCGGTGATCACCGGCTTCGTGACCTTGGGAATCTCCGGCGGCGGCGGCTGCGAACTGAAGATATCGCGACCCGATCCCTTGTAGGTCACGTCTTCGCTCGACTTCAGCAAATCCAACCGCAAGGTCGGATCAAGCGATTGTGCCAGCACCACCGGCCCGGCCTTGTGCGCTCCGGCTTTCACCGCTTTTGGTGCTGCCCCGCTCGGCGCGCTGGCTGCAGGAGCGGCCGTCGCAGTTGCCGCCGCATCGTCGCTGCTATGCATCCAGTTATAGAGTAAAAACGCCGCAACCAGCAGCAGTCCTGCTGCAATCGCCGTCTTCGTTTTGTTCTCTGTTCCCAGTTTCACGAAGTGGCCGCCCCATTGCGCAAGTAGGTTTCCACTTTCAGTTGCAGCCGCACATTGCCCTGCTGCTCGCCCAGCGTCACACCATCAATCACGAAGAACAACTTGTCGCGCTCCAGCGCATTGATGAACTTCGCTTCCTGCAGATAGCTGCCCGAAATCGCCAGCTCAATATTCAATTGGCGCAGACCTTCTACCGGAGCGTCCTTGTCGTCATACTTCACTGCCGACATCTGCACTCCATTGGCGGCGGCCAGCTTCCCTAATTCTTCCGTCACTGACGAGTACTCTGCCGGGAACCGTTCCTTATAGAAGCCGTTAATGTCGGTTGAAGCCTGCTTCAGCTTGCCGTCCATGCCACGCGTCGGCAGAACTTCCGTGCGCTTGGCCGCCAGTTGCGCCTGCAATGCATCGAGGTCGCGCTGCCGCGCCGCGCGCGAACGTCCCGCCGGCGACAACAAGTACACCCCGCATGCCAGGTCCAGTATCACCAACCCGATCACCACCGGCAGCAGCGTCTTGCGCACCTCACGGATGCTCGCCATCAGCGTCCGCCTCCCGGGCCAGTCGCGCGATTTTGCGCAGTCTTCGGGGTGCTCTTGCCACTTCCGTCGAGCGCGGTCTTACTCCCCGGTTTGGTTTTTTCCGGTGGCGCATCGCCTAGATTCGCGTCGCTGTCCTCGGCGAACGGCACGTACACCGCCGCAATCTCGAACTGCGTATTCCCGCCCACCGAACCCGACACGCCTTCGCCGACTGCGTTCTCCGCTTCCACCTGCGGCGTGCGGAAGTGCGGCGACTTCTCCATCCGCTTCACCAGTTCCACTGCCTTCTCGCGCTCGCTGGTCACTACCACGACATGCAGCACGAGCTGGTTCTGGCGGTTGAATTCCGGCTTCATCGACATCACGTGGATGTTCGGCGGCATCAGCCGTTCCATCTCCGTGAACACCTTTGTCCACGACAGCGCCTTGCGCGCAAACAGGTTGTTCAGGAACTGCGACTCGTCCGCGACCTCACGGTTTTGCGGCTGGTTGAGCACTGCCAGCGCCTTCGCCTTCTCGGCGTCCAGACCGGCAATCTCCTGCTGCGCCTTCGCGATCTGCTGGTCAACGTCGCGGGTCTGCGCGCGCTGATACAAGATGTACCCAATCAGCCCCACCGTCAGCACCGCCAGCGCCGCCACCAGCAACCCAAACCGTCGCGTATACTCCTGCGCAACTTCGTAGGGATTCGACGCCAGATTGAGGTTGATCCGCATCAGTACGCCAGTGCCCCTGCCACGCCCGCCAGAGCCGACCGCGATAGGCTGCCCGCGCCTACTCCCGCCATGCTGCTCGAAATCAACTCTTCCACATGAATGTTGCCAGTCGATCGGAACGCCTCTTGCAATGCCTGTGCCGACTGCACTCCCGTCACCAACACGCGATCGACTGTGACCCCGTAACGGTCTTCGAAGTACACCAGCGACGTGTTCACGTCATCCACCAGCGACTCGCCCGTCACAGCGGTTCCGCCGTTCTCCAGCGCGCGATACAACAGCAACTGGTTCTGGTCCACCACCGCAAAGGTCGTCGTGCCCGGCTCCACTTTGATAACCATGGTGGGCCGCTCGCCATCCACCACGCCCAGCGCTGCCACCATCGACGGCAAGACCGCGCCTGGGTTATAGCCCGCGTCACGCACCACCGACTCGTACTCGTCCAGTACGGTCCTCGGAGTTACCGCCGCCACCACCCGCACGCCGTTGTCCGCCGGTTGCTGATCGAACGACACTGCCGACGTATCCACATCAAACGGCAGTGACTTTTTCAGCCGAAAGCGCACCACCGAGTCGGCGTCCTGGGACTTTTCGGGAAGGGTGTCGAAATCCAACAGCAGAATCCGCGTGCTCGCGTCGGGAATCACCAGTGTGATGTCGTGCGACCGCCCGGCCACAGCCGCCAGCGACTCCCGCAATGCCTTCACCAGCACGTCGCGCGTCACCACATTGGCTTGTTGCAGTCCCGGCGTTACTGTCCCGGCTGCCAGGTTTTGTGAGCCGACGGCTTCCAGCGATTGAGCGCCCTGCGCAGAGCGCGCCGCCACCACGCGCTCGGCTGATACCTCGCACGCTACCCGCGGTCGCGGACTGTGATTGCTTGCCATGAACTCACTCGAACGAACGCAAGGCTCTCGGCTCTTAGCCGTTAGCTCTTAGCTAAAGGCTAAAAGCTAATAGCTCACCGCGTCGTCTCGATAAACGTGACCTTGTTGATCTCTTTCAATGTGGTCAATCCACGCTTCACTCTATCAATTGCCGACTCGCGAAGGAAATGCATTCCTTCCTCCCGCGCCGCGCGGCGAATTTCGCTGCTAGGCCGCTTCGCCAGAATCATGTCGCGCACGTTGTCAGTCAGCTCCAGCAGCTCGTGGATCGCGCTTCGGCCCCGGAATCCCGTGCCCGAACACTCAATGCAGCCTTCGCCTTCATAGAAGGGAATCTCGGCCCACTCTTCCGGATTCAGCCCGCTCGCTTCCAGCTCCTCCACGGTGTAGTGCACTTCCTTCTTGCAGAACTCACAGATCAGCCGCACCAGCCGTTGCGCCAGAATGCAGTTCAGCGACGACACAAAGTTGTACGCTTCGACGCCCATGTTCAAGAAGCGTCCCAGCACGTCCACTACGTTGTTAGCGTGCACCGTGGTGAACACCAGGTGGCCCGTGAGCGCCGCGTTAATCGCGATCTGCGCCGTCTCGGTATCGCGAATCTCGCCCACCATGATCTTGTCTGGATCGTGCCGCAAAATCGACCTCAGCCCGCGCGCAAACGTCAGGCCCTTTTTCTCGTTCACCGGAATCTGCGTGATGCCGACAATCTGGTACTCGACTGGGTCTTCAATGGTGATTAGCTTATCTTCATCGCTCTTGATCTCGTTCAGCGCAGCGTACAGCGTCGTCGTCTTGCCCGAGCCCGTCGGCCCGGTCACCAGCACCATGCCGTACGGCTCTTTAATGTACCGCCGGAACTTCTGCAGGTCCTCGTCGTTGAAGCCCACCACATCGAGCGTCAGCTTGTGGAACTTCTCGCTCATCGACTCTTTGTCCAGCACGCGCAGCACCGCATCTTCACCATGAATCGACGGCATGATTGACACGCGGAAGTCGATCGAACGCCCCGTGTAGCGCACCCGGAAACGCCCATCCTGTGGCACGCGCCGCTCCGAAATATCCAACTCGCTCATCACCTTGATGCGCGAAATAATCGTCGAATGATGCTCTTTCGCGATCGGTTGCATCGCCTGCTGCAGCACGCCATCAATGCGGTACTTGATGACCACCGAATCGTCTCGCGTCTCGATGTGGATATCGCTCGCCCGCCGCTGGAGCGCCGTAAAAATCGTCGTGTCCACCAGCCGGATAATCGGGCTGATGTCGCTCTCCGCCGTTAGCCTCTCGATCGAGATGGTCTCGTCCGAGTTCTCGTCTTCGCGGATGACATCGAGGGCAAAATCTTCGCCCGCCTCTTCCAGCACGCGCTGCGACTGTTCCGTCTTCTTCAGCACATCGCTGATCTGCGACAGCGTCGCAACCTTGGTGATGATTCGCCGCCCCAAATTCAGGCTGATCTCGTCAATCATCATCAACTGGCTCGGATCGGCAATCGCGATCACCAGCCGCCCGTCCTGCGTCTCCTGCAGCGGCACAAAGTTGTAGCGGAACATCAGGTCAACTTTGACCTTGCGGAACAGCTCATGCTGGATATGGAAATTCTTCAGGTCCACAAATTCGCAGCGGTAGCGTCGCGCCAGGTCCTGTGCCTGCGCTTGCTCATCGGCAATCGATACATTGCCGTTCCCGCCCGTTAAGAAAATCGACTTCTTTTCAGCCATTCACCAACTGCCTCTCCACCTGGGTGCCCCATCCTTTCCCTGTTTTGGGAAAGGGTGGGAACTACGCCCTTAGCTGACAACCGACCACTGACAACTGTCTTAATGTATTCCCCCTGCCCCTAAACTAAAGATCGGCAGGTACAGCGAAATCAGCACGAACGCCACCACGACTCCCATCACAATCAGCACTAGCGGCTCGATCAGCGCCATGGCCGTGGCCAGCGCATTCGTCACATCTTCTTCATAGAACTCGGCCACGGAATTCAGCATTGCCGGCAGCGCGCCCGTCGACTCGCCCACTTCAATCATCTCCACCGACATCTGCGGAAACACACTCGACGTTTCCAAACTCTTCGCCAGCGGCTGCCCCTCGCGCACCTGTCGTGTCGCGCCTTCAATGCCATGCGCGATCAAGTGGCTCTGCATCGACTCACCAGAAGTCTCCAGCGCTGGCACCAACGACAATCCGCCCGAAAGCAGCGTCGACAACATGCGTGCGAAAATCGCCACCTGGTACTTCAGCCAGATATCGCCCAGTAGCGGAACCTTCAGCTTGATGCGGTCCATCTGCGTGGCGCCTGCGTCGCTTTTCAACCAGCGCCAAATCAGGAACCCCGCACCCACCAGCGCTACCAGAATGTACGGCGCGTAATGCTGCGCGTTGGTGCCGATCGCCAGCATAATCATGGTCATCGGCGGCAGTTCCACGCCCAGCTGGTTATAAAGGTTGGCAAACTGCGGCACCACGAACGTAATCAGAAACGTCAGCATTACCACCAGCATGACGACCAGCAGCACGGGATACACCAGCGACGCCACCAGCTTCTTGCGAAACGTCAGCGACAGCCGCTGAAACGCGATGTAGCGTCCCAGCACTTCTTCCAAATTGCCCGACTTCTCGCCCGCCAGCAGCGTCGTCGTATAAACCTTGGGAAAAGCCTTCTGCTCGGCGAACGCCTCCGACAGCAATTCCCCGCCCCGCACTCGGTCGCGTACGTTTTGCAGCAGCGTGCGAAAGTACGGATTGCGCTGGCGCTTCATCAACAACTCCAGCGACTGCACGATCGGCAACCCGGCGTGAATCAGCGTCACAAATTGTTGATTGAAGATGACAAACTGGTCTTGCTTGATTTTGCGGCGGCGCGGTAGCCGCATCTCGGCCGAGAGCAGCCCCTTAGGCTTGACCCAGTAGATCAGGTAACCCTGCTGGGCATAGCGGTCGCGTACTTCGCCTTCCGAGTTCCCCAGCTCAACCTGTTCCAGGACATGGCCGCGCTCGTCGGCCATCCGGATCGTGTACTCGGCCATGAAAGTGACTGATTCCTTTGGGTATCAGGCCTTAGTTTAACAGTTGTCAGTTGTCAGTTGTCGGTTGTCGGTTGCCAGTGAACGCGTGCCCAATCAATCATTCCGGTGCTGCCAACCAAAAGCTGACCACTGACTTTTCTTTTCTGACAACTGACAACTAGTTGGTCAACTCCGTCCCCTGCACCACTTCAACACCCGGCGGCGGAACGAACTTAAACCGCTGGTCACTCACTTGGACGTTCTCCTTCTGCTGAAGAAAGCGGAATTCCGTCACCGATCCATCCAATTCCTCGACAACGATCCGCGTGATAAGCCCGTCCGGCGACACTTCCAGCAGCGTCTGCGACACCCTCTCCTGCATTCCCTTGGGAATGCCGCGCAAAACAATGTCGCCCGCATTCACCGGCTTGGCATCCGTTGCAATCGCCAGCCCTACAAATTCCTTCTCCAGCTTTGTCTTGCCGAGCAGATACCGCAGCGGCGAGCGCAAATCCTCAATCTGTTTCACCTGGGTCCGCCTGACCTGCCGCTCCCCCGGCACATAGAACCATGCTGTCGAGCCATCCGTCAGAAACATCTTTGGACGCGGCTCGTTGTAGTCCCACCGCATCCGTCCCGGCTTCTTAAGCTCCAGAGTGCCGCTTTCCGTGCGCGACATCCCCGCGCCCGAGTATGTCTCGGAAAACTGCGCTTCCAGCGTTTGTATATGGTTGTAGCGTTGATCGACCTTATCGGCGATGGCGTGGGCGTCAGGCTGGGCGGAGAGACGAAGCACGCCCGCAAGGGCAAGTGTCAGAACGGAAACAGTACGGAGGGAAATACCGCCGCGAGGCATACTTCGTCAATTCTAACGGAAGCTACGAAATACCCCAGCCCGCAGGGCGCCATTTGTTTGAGCCTTGGGCGTAAGCCGGCGGTCACCCTAATAGTCGTGACGCTAGACGAACCATTCCCCGGGTGTAAAATCGCCATTCACACATTTGTCATCTCCCAATTCACCATCAGGAAGGCCAGCCATGCCCGCAGTCAAAGAAGCTCCCACCAAAGCCGCAAAATCCGCCAAGGCAGCCGCGCCCATCGGCGTGCCACCCAGCGTCCCCGCCAGTAAGTCCCGCGAAGCGGTAACCCCCAGTTGGGTCGGCCGCGTCCCGCAGCTCAAGCCGGGCCAGTATGCCGACGGCATGCCCATCCACGTACCCGAGTACGTCTGCTGCAAGCTCATCCTGCGGCCCAACAAGTTCCACTCGCGCGAGAGCTTCTTCGACTTCGGTAAGGTCTTTAAGGAGCCCGCAAGAGAGCACGGCGTCAAGTACACGACGGAAGGCTTCATCGAACAGCCGGTCAAGATCCGCGAAGTGCTATTCATCGATACCGATGAATTCCGGCTCTACAACAACGCCTTCATTCTGCGCCGCCGCATTCCCTACAAAGACGGTTTCCCCATCGGTGAGCCCGAAATCGTCTTCAAATACCGCAGTCCCGAATTGCAAACAGCGGCCGAAACCGACGTCCGGCCGAACATCCTCGGCGACCACCGCGTCAAGTTCAAGGTCCAGGCCCTGCCGCTCAAGGATAAGCTCGGCGGCATCCGTCTGCTCTACTCCCACAACGTGCAATTCAACCGCGGAGCCATTGGAATGGGCCGCGAAAATATCACTGACATGGACGCTTTGATCGATGTACTTCCGGTGCTTGCCAAAGTCAGAAGGACGCCGAAGGAACAGATCCATCTGGTCAGCAACACAATCGTCGAGGAAGTCCTGCAGGACATCGGCTTGCTCGACTTCGGCGACGGCTTGACCTGCAAGGCCAACGTCGCAATTTGGCGTACCCGCGGCGAGCACCGCCCGCTCATCGGCGAGTTCGCCTACCAATTCAAGTTCAAGGACCGCGATAAGCTCAGCAAGGACGCACTGCGCCGTACCGAAGCATTCTTCGTCTCGCTGCAGTACTCCGCCGAGGAGTACATCAACCTGGGCGCCACCAAGACGGCTACGGTCTACCGCCTGATGGGCAATCCACCCAACTCACACGAATAATCGCCCCGTCCCCATACCCGCCGCCTTGACTGGTGTGGGGATTTTTTTCCGCTGGCAACACGAGATCGAAAGAGCCGTAAGGATCTCCTCAGCTCGATTCGTAAAGACTCTCGGACTTTTACGCTTTACTGAATCACCGGACTGGTCGTGTCCGCGGGGCCGCTGGCGTTGTAGTGGATCTCGCCCGACTCATCCGCGAAGAACCGCCGCTGTCCCGTCGTGCCCACCTGATCCGGCACTGCCGTAATGGTGTACGACCGGATCGCCCCGTTCACCTTCTCGCCCGGCGTGTACGTAAACGTGTACCCGCTCTTGCGTCCGCTGGCCAGGTTGGTGTCGATCGTCTGCTCGCCTCCGCTCTGCGCGGTGCCTCCCAGCGTTATCAGGTCGACCGTGAAACCCAAGTCGGGATGGCTGCTGGCGTAAATCATCTCCGCCGCACTGATGGCCTTGATGCTGGCAATGGCCGAGGCTTCGTGCGCCGGAATCTGCGACTTGGTGATCTTCGGGATGGTGAAGGCCGCGATGATTAGGATAATCGTCACCACGATCAGCAACTCGATCAGCGTGAAGCCGCGATCGCGATTACGTTTTGATAGTTTCATGGACTCCATTCGAACCCGCGGAACTCGGATTTAGAAGGACGTGGATGAGTCGCTTTCGTTTCCGCGATGGAACAGCAAATTATTCAGCACCGTGGCGCCGATGTCAAAACCACGGCGTTTTGGCGACAAGCGATTGACAGAAGAATTATCCTGAGAATGCTCGGAAGCAGGGTCAACTGATGATCTTCGCCATTTCCTTCTCGATTCTATTAATTGCCGCGTTTCTAGGCTGTTGTGGCGAAGTCGCTATGAGGATGGCCTTACCAGAAGAGCGTCTGACAAAATGGCATGGTGGCGGAGAGGGGGCGATGAAGTAGCTGCGACATACGAACTGCTATTCCCAGATAGCCTTTTGCCACGTTACAGACGCTTCGTCTTTTGGACGGTCATGGCATTCGCCTTAGTTGTATTTTTGTCAGTCCTGTGGAAATCAAACTGGCCCAACTCCCAATCCTTGCCGTAGCTGATTGCTAGTTGCTAATTGCTCCGTTTCAGCACTCCAACATTTCTCTCGTCAGCTTCAACCCATTCAAATTCCCCAGTACCGTCACCGCAATGTCTTCCGACTGGAACATCTCCGTCGCCGACCTCACCACGTCTTCCAACGTCACCTCTTCGATCCTCGCGATGATCTCGTCCATTCCCATGAAGTGGTCGTGGTACAGTTCCTGCCGCGCCAGGTTCGACATCCGCGCCGTTGACGACTCAAGGCTCAGCATCAGGCTGCCCTTTAATTGGTCCTTGGCTCGCTTCACCTCGTCGTCGCCAAGCTGCCCGGCCTTGATCTCGCGAAACTCGTGCATCACCGATTGCACCACTTTTGGTGCAGACTCCCGCGACGTGCCCGCATACACCGCCAGGCAGCCCGTATCCTTATAAGGATTCAGTTCCGAGAAGATCGAGTACACCAACCCCTGCTTCTCGCGGACATTCTGGAACAGCCGCGAGCTCATTCCTCCGCCCAGCAGTGTATTCAGCACGTAGGCCACAAACCGCCGTTCGTGGTTCACCCGGTATGACGGCACTCCGATGCACAACTGCACCTGCTCCAGCGCCTTTTTGTTGCGCAAGACAATGCGCGAGTTGATCTTCGGCGGGCAGTCCACCGCGCCGTTGGTTCCTCGGGGCAGGGCTTCGAACTCTTTGCGCAGCAGATCGACGATTACTTCGTGCGCCACGTGGCCAGCCGCCGAGATCACCATGTTTTCCGGCACAAACTTGCTCTGGTAGAAATTCCGGATGGCCGCCTGGTCGAACTTGCGCACCGTTTCCTTCGTCCCCAGGATCGGCCTGCCCAGCGGATGGTTCTTGAAGAAATTCTGGGTGAAGATTTCATGGACCAGGCTGTCCGGATTGTCCTCGTCCATCTTGATCTCTTCGACAATGACTCCCCGCTCGCGCACGATTTCGTTCGCATCAAAGATCGGATGCAGCACCATATCGCTCAATACATCGACGGCTATGGGCAAATGCTCATCCAGAACTTTAATGTTGAAACAGACCGTCTCCTTACCGGTGAAGGCGTCCATATTTCCGCCGATCGAGTCCACTTCGCGGGCAATGTCCTCCGCCGTCCTATGTGTCGTGCCCTTGAACACCATATGCTCGACGAAGTGCGAGATCCCATTGACCTCCGCCTCTTCGTTTCGTGACCCTGCTTTGAGCCAAATCCCCATCGAAACCGAGCGAATATGGTCCATCTGCTCGGTCAAGATGGTCAGTCCGTTGGCCAACACCTCGCGATGGATGGTCCGGTCGGCCGCCACGGTTAATGCTTCTGCTGCCATGATTACCTTTTTCTAATGTATGAAACTGCTCGGCCTTACTGCCAATTGAACTGCTGCGTCCCTAGCCTGGGATAAAATGAACGCGTTGGAGCAAGGGTCCCGAAGCGAAATCGGGAAGACGGGTTGCCTACCGTTCCAAGGATATTAGATGCATGAGCGAATCGCAACAACGCGAACTATTAAGTCTTTCCAATGAACAACTTACGGAGTTATTGGAAAGCTTCGCTCAAGCCCCCTATCGCCTCCGCCAGCTTTTAGACGGCCTCTACCGCCAAAGGTGGTCACTCCTCGAACAGTTCTCCCCACTACCGCGAGCCTTCCGCCAGCAGCTCGCTGAAGCGAACTATCGGATCGGCCACCCCACCATCGAGCAGAGATTCGCCTCCTCCGACGGCACCGTCCGCTACCTCTTCGCTTTCTCTGACGGCCAATCCGTCGAAACCGTCTGGATGCCCGAAGGTGACGGCGGCGAAGCTGGCGACGGCTCCGACTCCGGCGACGAAGAACTTTCCGGGCGAATCGCTTTAACTGACAACCGACAACGGACAACTGACAACCGCTCTTCCCGCGCCACCATTTGCGTCTCCTCCCAGATCGGTTGCGCCGTCGAGTGTGCTTTCTGCATGACCGCTCTTCTCGGCCTGCATCGCAACCTCACCGCCGGAGAAATCACCGGCCAGGTCCTCGCCGTCCTCAACGATCAGCAAGTCGAAATCGACCGTGACCGCATCAACCTCGTCTTCATGGGACAGGGCGAGCCCTTCCTCAACTACGACAACTTCATGCAGGCCGTTCGCACTCTCGTCACCGAAGCCGGAATCCCCGCTTCGCGCATGACCGTTTCGACCTCCGGCATCGTGCCCCGCATCGCCGACTTCGGCGCCGAAGAGATCCGCCCCAAACTCGCCGTCTCCCTCAACGCGCCCAATGAATCTCTCCGCACCGAAGTCATGCCCATCACCAAGAAGTGGACCATCGAGAAACTCTTGGCCGCCCTGCGAGACTTCCCTCTTCGCAACCGCGAGCGCCTGACCTTCGAGTACGTTCTCCTCGGCGGCGTCAACGACAGCCCCTCCCACGCCCGCGAACTGGTCGACCTCATCCGCGGACTCCGCGCCAAGGTCAACCTCATCGCCCTGAATCCCGGCCCCGAGATCCCCTTCGCCATGCCAGACCACGACCGCGTGCTCGCCTTCCAATCCGTGCTCACCAGCGCCGGTATTCCCGCCTTCATCCGCCGTCCCCGCGGACGCGACATCTACGCCGCTTGCGGCCAGCTCAAACACACCACCGAACTGGTAAAGTTGAGTTAGGAATTCCGTAACATCGTGATCGGGTAGAGCTGGCCTTTAGGCCAGCGTCAGCGTCGCTCTAATAGATCAGGGGCTTCAGCCCCAGCTTTTACTGACCACTATCCACTAGTCACTCTCTTATGAAACACATTCGCGTAGGAATTGTCGGATTCGGAACTGTCGGTCGCGCCACCGCCGAAATCATCACCCATCACTCCGCCCTCATCCAAAAGCGCAGCGGAGTCCATCTCGTCGTCACCGCTGTCTGCCGCCGCCAGCCGATCAAATCAGAAGACGCTCCCAACGGCGCCCGCATCCTCACCGCCTGGCGCGAACTTCTTGACGCCCCCGACGTTGACGTCATTGTCGAGACCATGGGTGGAGTCGATCACTCCCTGCAACTTCTTCGCGGAGCCCTCGAGCACGGCAAGCCGGTCGTCACCGCCAACAAGAAGCTCCTCGCCGAGCACGGAGACGAACTCTTCGCCCTCGCCGTCGCCCGCAATCTGCCCATCGGCTTCGAGGCTAGTGTCGCTGGCGGAATTCCCATCCTGCGCGTTATCCAGGAATCCACCGCCGGAGACCGCCTGCGCGCGCTGCACGGCATCCTCAACGGCACCTCCAACTACATCCTCACCCAGATGGAAGCCCGCGGCATCGACTTCGACCAGGCGCTCGCCGAGGCGCAGAAGGCCGGATACGCCGAAGCCGATCCCACCTTCGACATCGACGGACAGGACGCGCGCGACAAGCTCTGCATCCTCGCGCGCATGGCTTTTGGCGGACGCCTCGACGTGGCCCGCATTCCCACTTACGGCATTCGCGACGTGCGCGCCGTTGACATCCGCTCCGCGCAGCGCCTCGATCGCACCATTCGTCTGGTCGCCTCCGCCGAAGACACCGGCAGCGGTCTCGACGTTTCCGTGCGTCCCTGGCTGGTCAGCCGGCGCTCCATGCTGGCCAAGGTTGAGGACGTGAACAACGCGGTCTTCCTGGTCGGCGACCGTCTGGGCACGCAAATGTTCTACGGACGCGGCGCGGGCGGCGACGCTACTGGCGCAGCCGTGGTTTCGGACTTAGTGGAGATCGCGCGCGACCTCGCCGCCGGACGCCTCAGCGCCAAGAACGTAGTCGGCTTCCTCGAGTCGCGCGAGCTTGAGATCGCACCCGAGCCCAAACCCGCAGGCTGGTATCTGCGCCTGACGGTCAACGACGAGCGCGGCATTATCGCCCGCGTCGCCGAGATCCTCTCGCGCGAAGGCATGAACATCGACTCCGTGCAGCAGGAACCGCACTCGCCCAAAACGCGCCTGTCGTTGTTCTTTACGGTAGAACCAGTGTCCGAACCCAAAGTCCGCAGCGCCATTGAAAAGATCAATGCGTTCGAATTCATGGTCGAACCCGTGCTGCTGCTGCGGATTGAGTAGCTACGAGCAACTAGCTCTTATTGAATATTGAATAATATAGTGACATTTCTGTAATTCCATGCTATGTTGTGGGCATGGGGAACCCAGCGGGAGTTCGCAGAGATTTCGCGGCGTTGGAGCGGCGGCGGATGCAAGCCGCGCGGCTTCTGGAGAAGGGGTACAGCCAGTCGGAAGTGGCCCGGCGCGTGGGAGCGCACCGCCAGTCGGTGAGTAAGTGGGCAGCGGAGTTAAGCGCCCAAGGTCGCGCCGGGCTGAAGAAGGCGGGCCGGGCTGGCCGCAAGCCACGCTTGAGCGCCGAGGATCTCGGCAAGATCGAGCAGGGGCTCAAGCGCGGTCCGGAGACTCTGGGGTATGAGACCGGTTTGTGGACCACCAACCGTGTTGCCCATCTGATCGAGCTGGAATGTGGGGTTGTCTACCATCCCTCGCAGGCCTGGCGCATCCTGCGGCAGTTGGGCTGGAGTTGTCAGCGTCCCACGGGCAGGGCCTTGGAGCGGGACGAAGACAAGATCCGGCGGTGGAAGCAGAAGCGCTGGCCGGAGTTAAAAAAAAGGCCAAAAACGAAGGCCGCACCATCGTCTTCATCGTAAGCGTGAGAGCAATCACACCTGTTGTTGACTGGCTTTTGTGTGATGAAGTCTTGGGATGAGCGAAGAAACAGTCATGCGGGTACGACGGCCACGTCGTGGTGCAGCGGCGATCAAACAGTTGGTGAAAGAGTTTGTTGACAGCGGTCTGAGGCAGAGCGAATTCTGCCGCAGTCGCGGGATAGCGCTGAACACACTGAAGCGTTATCTGAAGAGGCATGGCGAACCTGGGAACGCGAGCTGCGATTTCAGTGGTCTGGTTGCAGTGGAATTGGCGGCGGTGAATCCGGCACGACGGCAAGCGGGGGAGAGTGGCTTGGCGGTGGTTGTGGGAGCGAGCCGCCGAATCGAAGTTGACGCCGGCTTTGATGCGTCGACGCTGGCGCGACTGGTCGCTGTGCTGGAGAGATTGTAAGCCGTGTTCGGTGTGGGCGCGGCGACGCGCATCTATCTGGCGCCGGGAACCACGGACATGCGCAAGGGCTTCAACGGATTGTATGGAATAGTACGGGATCAATTGGAGTGCGACCCGCTGAGCGGCCATGTGTTTCTGTTCGTGAATGCGCAGCGCAACCGGCTGAAGGTTTTGTTCTGGGACGGCAGTGGTCTGTGGGTGTGCGCGAAGCGTCTGGAGAAAGGACGCTTTCGCTGGCCGGAGTCGAGTGACGGGTGCGGCAAAATCGTGTTGAGTCAGGAGGAATTGGCGATGCTGCTGGGTGGGATCGATCTGGTGCAAGCGCAGCGTCGGCGGTGGCATCGCAAGCCGGTTACGGAGGAACCACGCAAGTTAAGGAGCCCCGCATAAACACTCGGCAAAATCGTTGTACTTCCACAGGCGTGTCTGTTATTCAATGGCCATCGTGAGTGCGACTTCCCAACCTGCGACGAAGTCCACTGCGGCGGCAACTGCCGGCCACGCCGATCTCCTGGAAGAACTGAAAAAACAACTTGCTGGGCCACTGCTGACGGCGATCAGCGATGAGTTCAGCAATTTTCAGAAGACCGTCATCGCGTATCAAAACCAGCTGGAGTACGCGGAGTTGAAGATCCAGGTGCTGGAAGAGCGCCTGCGTCAACAGCGGATTGCGAAGTATGGTCCGGGTAGCGAAAAGCTCTCCAATGCGCAACTCGAGTTACTGGAACTGGAGCCTGGCGTCAGCTCTGCTGAGGTCGAGGCCGAGAGCCAAGGCGAGTCGCCAGCCTCTGGCAGAAAACCAAGGCGGAAGCATCCTGGCCGCCAGAGCTTACCGGGGGATCTTCCGCGCGTGGAAAAGATCGTGGCTTGCACGCCGGAGCAGTGCCAGTGCGGCGGCTGCGGCGGGGAGACGACGGTGATCGGCTACGAAGAGAGCGAGCAGTTGGATGTCGATCCGGCGAAATACTTTGTGTTGGTGAGCAAGCGCGAGAAGCGCGCCTGCAAGCAGTGCGAGGAGCGAGGCGTGGTAGCGGCGCCACTGCCGGAGCGGATCATCGAGAAGTCTCTGGTTAGCGACCAGGTGGTGATCGATACGATTGTTTCAAAGTACTGCGACTCCCTGCCGCTGTATCGGCAGAGTGCAATTCTGCAGCGCGACTGGGGGATCGATATCAGCCGCGGCACCATGGTTGGCTGGGTGATGCGTGTGGGCGAGTTACTCACTCCCATCGTGGGCGTGATGCGCCGGGAGTTACTTCGTGGAAGTTATATCCAGGCCGACGAGACGCCGGTTGAGGTGCAGATGCACGATGGCCGCGGCCAGAATCATCAAGCCTATCTCTGGCAGTACGGAACCCCGGGCGGTGATGTCGTCTTCGACTTCCGGCTAGGGCGCGGACGCGAAGGGCCCAAGCAGTTTTTTCAACAATTCGAAGGTCTCCTGCAGACGGATGGCTACGCCGCTTACGACCAGGTTGGCGGCCCGAAGATCGTCCATGCTGTGTGCTGGTCCCATGCGAGGAGAAAGTTCGTCGACGCGGTTAAGCTGAACCCGCAGGACCTGGCTGCAACGCGCATCGTGAAGTTGATGAATGATCTGTTTGCCATCGACGCCGAAGCGCGCGAGAAGAACATGGATCACGCTGCGCGTCATGGGTTGCGACTGGAGAAGGCGCCTGCGCTGCTGGACACAATCCGTGGGCAGGTCCTGGAGGCACAAAAGAACGCATTGCCACAGAACGCTACGGGCAAGGCCGCCAATTATACGCTGGCACTATGGAGCAAGCTCACGCGATTTCTCGAATACCCAGAGCTGGAGCTATCCAACAACCTCGCGGAGAACTCTATGCGCCCCATTGCGATTGGCAGAAAGAACTGGATACACATCGGCAGCCCTCAGGCTGGACCCAAGGTCGCCGCGATCCAATCGGTCGTAGAGAGTTGCCGTCGAAGGAAGATTCCGGTGCGCGAATATCTGGCGGCAGTGCTGCCTGGCCTCAACAACTTTTCCATCCAGCGCGTAGCAGAACTCACTCCCAAAGCCTGGGTCGCAAAACACAATCAGCCCGCTTCATAGCTCCATCTCATCCGTCAGCGGTGTGATTGCTCTCACGCTTACTCTTCATCGACGAGAGCGGACTGAGCGAGCGTCCTCATCGCTGCCGTACCTGGGCACCACGCGGACAGACGCCGGTGCTGCAATACCACTTCAACTGGAAGACCTTGTCGGCGATAGCGGGCGTGACCTGGTGGAACTTCTACTTCCGCCTGTTTCCCGGAGCGATCCGTAGCCCGCAGATCATCCAGTTCCTGGCGCATCTGCTGCGCCACATTCCGGGCAAGCTGCTGATCGTTTGGGACGGACTGCCCGGTCACCGCAGCCGCGCGGTATGGCAGTTCGTACAGCAACAAAGAGGGCGTTTGTGGCTGGAATATCTTCCTGGCTACGCTCCGGAACTGAACCCAGTCGAGTATCTGTGGTCGCACTGGAAGCAGCACGAATTACCTAACTTCTGCCCCACTACCTTTGGACAGTTGAGCGCTTCCGCACGCCAAGCGCTGCGTCGCATGCGCCGTCGACCCACCTTGGTCTGCGCCTTCTGGGAACAAGCGGAACTCTTCCCACTGTAACTATATTATGCAAAGGTCAATAGGTTGTCATCCTGCGCGAGACCGCAAGAACAATCGCGGTTCGAGTCGAAGGACCTGCATTTGACTTGTCATCATAAGCGAGGCAAGGGATCTGCTTGGGAGCGCCTCGATTAGTACGGGACAATTGAAGCGCAAGACGCGCAAGAAAGATGGTGGATCGGAGTGAAATCGCCCCAATCCACCTATGTTCCCACGCCCATCCCACCATCTAGCAATTGCGAGCTAGACCAACCTGGGATTGCCTGGCTCCGCGGATATCGCATCTGGTTAGTACTACTTCTTCTTACTCTTCTTGGATTTCTTCGGCGTCTTCTTGGCGGTTTTCTTTGGACCCTGCTTAAAAGCTATCAATTCCCGTGAACTGTAGCTTGAGGATCGATTCGGAGAACCACTGTTTCCCTGCTTCATCGCATCACCCTCCCATCAGAGTCTGCATTCCGACAACTAGCAGGTATCTATATGCACGAGTCGCGCATGTGTCAAGCCAAAACTCTGCTCTATCATGTTCTATTTCGCTCCTGGGCACTTTCGTCGCAGCCGCTTCGAGACTTCTCTGTGGTAGTGCAGATCAACCAGGATTGCTTTGCGGTTTAGCAGAACAGCAGCTATTCCACCATTGCCGGAGCCGGAAAAAACATGCGCCACGATTTGGCCCCGCTTCGAATAATTCTCCAAGAGGGCTCGATATACTCTGACTGGAATTGCCAACCAACAGCTCCTCTTCACCGCCAAGCCGTGTGTCCAGAAACCCTCCCTGGCTACAGTCTCGGCCACCCATTTCCTGCCACGGAGCCTTTTGCGGAAGACCTGAAAAATAATCTTCACGGCGCCCGGGCGTGTTTCCGCTGGAGACCGGCTGGTTGACATTAAAATGTATCCGTTCTCCTTCACCACTCGAAGCGCCTCGGCTAAAAATGAATCGATCATCCGCTTGTACTCACGTGAACTGTTCGTGCAGAAGGCTCCTTTGCCGACCGGCCGGGCGCCTATATACGGTGGGGTGGCAAGCACGATATCCACAGATTCGTCTTGCAGAGGAAGCTGGTTCGCGTTTGCTTTTAGAATCAAATACGGCAGAGTAGATACCGGATCTAGCGTTCGAATAGTACCCACAACTGCCTCCTATCCAGCCCTTAGACTTTCTAACCTCGCTCCTCTGCGCTCAGCTGAAACTGGTGCAGTACGGAACGAAATCGCGGATCGGAACGAATGGGATCGAACGCTTCTTCCATCCCAAAGCACTGGGGCCATTTGTCCCGTTCCCATCTGCCCGCTTGTTCCACGGCAGACAAGGCCTTCTCGCGCTCATTCAGGGCGGTGTAAATCATCGCGATATGAAAGTACGGCGCAGAAGTTTCGGGCTGTGCCTCCAGTTGACGGAGTATCGTCAATGCCTGTTGCGACTTGCCGCTTTTCGCATAGGCGTAGGAGAGTAGGGCCCTATCGGTCATGCTATTGTCGGTAAGAGAAGCTGCTCGCTGAAACTGTCGAATGGCGTCTTGGCCCATACCCTTACTCAAATAGGCCCGGCCTAGCAGCTCATACCCGCCGGCGAGCCTCGGATCAAGCTCCAGCCCTTTTTGGGCTTGTTCTATCGCCTCGTCGTATCGTTTCGCGTGAAAAAGCGCGTAACCGTAGTCGATCGTAATACGCGCCGTAAGTGGCGCCAGCTCGCTCGCTTTCCTGGCCTCGGCAATGGATTCCTCGTTCCGGCCCAGCATCGTTAACAAGGTGCTGTACCACTGGTGGGCCGTCGCGTAATTCGGATTCAGCTCGATCGCGCGTTTGTATTCCTCTTCCGCCGCTGGCCAGTTCCGGTCATAGTCCTGCAAATTACCCCCAAGTGAGGTATGAGCTTCTGCTAGATTGTCGTTCAGTTGCACCGCTTTTTGGGCCGCTCCTCTAGCCAGCGGATAGGCCTCTGCCGGTGAAATCAGACCATCGTCCTGCATTAACGTATAGGTGTCGGCCAGCCCACAATACGCCTGGGCATAGTTGGGATCGGCTGCGATCGCCTTCAGGAAAAGCGCCAACGCTTTCTGGTATCCCTCCGGAGTTGTTTGGTTCCAGAAATAGCGTGCCCGCAGATAAAGCTGATACGCTTCCGGGTTCGTTGTGCCGGCAGTTGAAACCTGCGCTCTTCCCTGCGTCGTAAGATTGACTTGAATCTGCCGGGCGATGGCGATGGCAAGCTCGTCTTGTACCCTCACCAGGTCGCGCAAATCGCGGTTATAGCTTTGCGTCCAGATATTTGCGTCGGTTCTGGCATCGGTGAGCTGTATTGAGACTCGGACGCGATCGCTCGACGCCATAATCGAGCCTTGGATCACGGCATCAACATGGAGTTTTTTCGCAATTTCCGGGACCGTCTCATGCGTGCCTTTGTAGTGCATCACAGAGGTACGAGAGATAACTCGTAGGTTGCTGATCGTACCTAGTTGCGTTATGAGCTGATCGGTCATCCCATCGGCGAAATATTGGCGGTCCGCCTCGCTCGACAGGTTAACGAAGGGTAAGACTGCCAGCGAACGGACGGGCAAGGGTTTGCGGTCTTCCGGCGAACGCCGCGAAATTGCAAACCACATCAGTCCAAAAAGGCAAAGAACGCCAGCCCCCGCAGCGACGATCCGTTTGCGTTGGCGCGGCCGAACCGGAGGTATCGGGTCATGGTATTGCGATCCCGACCCCGGCTGAACGGCTTCCAGCGCAGATCGGGCCTCCCCAACTTGCTGGTAGCGCCGTTGCGGAGTTTTTTCTAGACAGCGATTCACGATTACAGAGAGCTGGGCCCCCACATGGTCGGGAAGCGTCGGTGCTGGATCATGGATAATCGCTGAGGAGAGTTCAAACTCGGTTCGCCCCCGGAACGGATGCCGGCTTGCGACCATTTCGTACAGAATGACCCCAAATGACCAAATATCGCTACTGGCTTGTGCCACTGAACCGGTCAGTATCTCCGGTGCCATATACGGCAGAGTACCGGCCAGTTTCTCGCCATAGACTAGCGATGCCGTCGATCCTGCTTCATTCATCGGAATCGGACGAGCCAATCCGAAGTCCAGCAGTTTGATTCGCCCGTCGCTCGTAACCATGATGTTCGATGGCTTCAAATCACGGTGGACCACACCGTGGCTGTGTGCATGGGCCAGCGCATCTGCCAGTTGCAACCCATAACGGATGGTTATGTCGGTGGACAAACCCGTCCTAGGAATGACTTCGCTGAGCTGTTTGCCCTCGATATACTCCATCGCGATGTAGACCCGTCCGTCCACTTCTCCCGCCTCGTACACCACACAAATGTTGGGGTGATTCAATGCCGAGGAGGCACGGGCTTCGTTCAGGATCTCCTTGCGATCGAGATCGCTGGCTGTATCGGAGGACTGCAGGACTTTCAGGGCAACATCACGATTGAGCTGCGTATCATAGGCGTGGTAGACTTCGCCCATCGCACCGGCACCGAGCTTCTTTTTCACCCGGTATCGACCAAATTGTTGGCCAGTGCCCAGCATAGTCTTTTCGAACTGCTGCGGTGGAGTGATGTTAAGCCACAATAACTGAGAGGTCAATGCTAGCTTGGCCTATTCTCTTTCGCAGCTGTCATCCTCCACCCGTTTCGCCGTCGCTTGATCCGCTCACCGCCTTACGCCTGGCCTGGCTTCTGGGAGTTGCTTTCGGGTCTCGCGCGCCTCTTATGTGGAAAGGACCTGCATCGTGGCTAACAAAATCATCGTAGGCACAATCCGTAGCCTGTCCAACATTCCCACTGATGCTTTCCGTGGTGGCCCTTCCACCGTCGAGTTTTCTGACGGCCAAACGGCGGTCGTCGGACCCGATGCTTCTGGCGGAGCGGTCTACATCCGGGTGTTGGCCGACCTTCAGACGATCGGCGCCCACGCTTATGTCGAAGCCGACTCCGAGACCAATGCGATTCGGGTTCTCCTGATTCCCTTGGAAGGCGAAGTGACAGGATTGCATCGGCTTAATGACGGAGACGTTCAGGTCGAGCTGGAACCCTCCAGCGGCAAGCATTTCCTCAGGGCTTCCAATCCTTCGTTTGGACGATTCATCGAGACCCTGGAACACTCACAAGTAACGGGTACTGCGGTGCTGGTTACTGAAACCCCTGACAGCCACCACATTATCGACGTGCGCAAGGCACCGCGTGAGGACTTCGAGCAAAACCCTCCGCAGCCGGCGACACTACCCGTGGCGCCGGCGGTAGTTGAAGAGCTCGTCCTGGACCTGGCGACGGTCACCCCACATCGGGCTAACGAACTCTTTGATCTCGCGGTGGCGCCCGCCATCGTTGAAGCACTCCTCCTCGGTCTGCCGCCGGGCACCGAACCGCAGGCTCATGAACTCTTTGTTCGCGCCAACGCTCAGACCTGCTTCCCGGCCGCGATCCTTCCTCCGTGCATTCCTTTTCTGTACCCCGACGACGGCTGCTGGGCGCGGGCACAGGAAATGTGCAACATCTTCCTGGAATTGGGGCTGACACCCGGGAAGGTTTGGAACTATGGAGATCTCACAGTCAAGACGCACAATAGTCCGCAGTGTGAGGTTTCGTGGGTCTATCACGTGGCTCCGATCTTACAAGTGGCAAATGGTGGCGCCATTGGGATTCGAGTCATTGATCCGTCGCTGTTTAGGGCGCCCGTGCCACTGTCGGAATGGATACATAAACAAGGAGATCCAGCCGCGACACAGGCGGCCAGTGACGCCTCAGTGTTCTACCGCTCGCCGAAGGGCAAATTACAGTTTGATCCCACCGGCAGCAAAACTGCCAGAGAATTGACGTTGTGTCGGTCGTGGCTCAGATTGCGCTGTGCCAGCAGCGCGGGACCGCCACCTTATAGCGCATGTCCGTAACCGGCCATGGAGTGGCTCATACAACGCACAATCTAAACCTCGGGGCCCTTCACGCCGAGTCCTTTGTGCCGCTATGGTAATCCTTGTACGCGTGCTCCGTGCCCTCTGCGGTGAGGATGGAATTGCGCCCTACCTATTCCCTCTTCCCCACATTCCGTATTACCCACGCTTCCCACTCGTCTTCCTTCATTCCTTTCGCGGAGGCACGCAGCACCATGGCTGTCTCTTCCACCTCGCCACAGTTCCACGTGAAGCCGTTCATCTCCAGGTAAGTCACCATCGCCGCCAGCGCCATCCGTTCGTTCCCCTCGGCGAACGGACGGTTGAACAGTATGCGCCAGCCGTACCCCGCGGCCAGCCGTGCGCGCCTCTTCCAGTGCGGATCACGCACCACAAGCTCCGACCGCACAATCGACAGGTCAAGCTTCCCCTGGTGCACCTCGCGCGAGCCTCCGCCGTAGCGCGCCATCAATTCCTCATGGATCGCGGTCAACCCGCGCACGTCCAGCCGTTTCAGTCGCGGCGCCGTCATTTCTTTTTCCCCAACTCGCGATAGCTGTTCCGGTGCTGCCCCTCGGTCCGCCGGAACGCCTCCACCTGGTCGGCAAAGTCGGGATCGAACGCCGATAGCTCGATCCCCCACTCCTGCTCGACCAGCTCCAGTTCGTCTCCCACCGACAGCCTCAGGTTGTCGATGACCTTCTTCGGCAGCAGCACTCCAAAACCGCTCCCGATCTTGCGCAATTTTGTCTTCATAGATGGCATTATAACAAATGTTATAAGTCACTCTTGGGTGGCCCATAATTGCCTGTTTTTGGCAATTGTGGGTTCCCATCCTCTCCCCTCTCGGAGCCGACCCAAATCCCTTCCCAATTTGCTGCACCGCTCCCTGGCATTTCCTCATCTAACACCTTGACACTAAGACACTCAAGTCTTATAGTGGGGCAGTTATAAAGTAGTTGCTGTCGTACAATGCCATGAAAATCAGCAACTTACGCACTAATCAAGTTCAGGAGGCGGGCAACAATGGCAAAGATTATCGGAATTGACTTGGGCACGACCAACTCGGTCGTCGCTGTCATGGAAGGCGGCGAGCCCAAAGTCATCCCCAACGAAGAAGGCGGGCGTACCACGCCCTCAGTGGTAGGATTCACCAAAAATGGTGAGCGTTTAGTGGGTCAAGTGGCCAAAAGGCAAGCTATTACCAACCCTGAGAACACAATTTACTCGATCAAGCGCTTTATGGGCCGGCGCTATGACGAAGTTTCGGAAGAAATGAAGATGGTTCCGTACAGAGTTGTACGGGCGGGCGATCACGTGGCGGTCGTGGCGCAGGGGCAGGAATATACCCCGCCGCAGATTTCCGCGTTGATTCTACAGAAGTTAAAGAAAGCCGCGGAAGACTATCTCGGCGAAAAAGTGACCGACGCCGTGATCACCGTTCCGGCATATTTCAACGACGCGCAGCGCCAGGCGACCAAAGATGCCGGCCAGATTGCCGGGCTTGAGGTAAAACGCATCATCAACGAGCCGACGGCAGCCGCGCTGGCCTACGGACTCGACAAGAAAAAGGACGAAACCATTGCCGTCTATGACTTTGGCGGCGGCACGTTTGACGTTTCGATTCTTGAAGTTGGCGAGGGTGTGATCGAGGTCAAGTCGACCAATGGCGACACGCACCTGGGCGGCGACAACATCGACCAGCGCATTGTGGACTGGCTGATTGCCGAGTTCCAGAAGGATGAAGGTTTGGATCTGCGGGCCAAGGGTAACGAAATGGCACTGCAGAGGTTACGCGATGCAGCCGAGCGCGCCAAGATCGAGCTTTCGACCACCATGCAGACCGAAATCAATCTGCCGTTCATCACGGCGGATGCGAGTGGGCCGAAGCACCTGGTGAAGACGCTAACTCGTTCAAAACTCGAGGAAATGGTGCGCGACATCATCGACCGCTCCATCGGGCCGTGCGAACGAGCGATGAAGGATGCGGGCGTAACTCCCGCTCAAATCAATGAAGTAGTGCTGGTCGGTGGACAGACGCGCATGCCAGCGATTCAGGCGCTGGTGCAGAAGTTGTTCGGCAAAGAGCCGCACAAGGGCGTGAATCCGGACGAAGTGGTCGCGATCGGCGCGGCGATTCAGGGAGGCGTACTCGGTGGCGAGGTGAAAGACCTGCTGCTGCTGGATGTGACTCCGTTAACCCTTTCGATTGAGACACTTGGCGGCGTGGCGACTCCAATGATTCAGCGCAACACCACGATCCCGACGAAGAAGACGGAGACGTTTTCGACGGCGGCTGACAATCAGGATTCGGTTGAGGTGCATGTGCTGCAGGGCGAACGGCCGATGGCGCGCGATAACCGCACGTTGGGCAAGTTCCACCTGACGGGACTGCCGATGGCGCCGCGCGGCGTTCCAAAGATTGAAGTTACGTTCGATATCGACGCGAACGGCATCCTCAACGTGACTGCGAAAGATATGGCCACGGGCAAGGACCAGAAGATCACGATTACGTCGTCTTCAGGCCTGAGCAAAGAGGAAGTCGACCGCATGGCCAAGGAAGCCGAAGCGCACGCGTCGGAAGATAAGGAACGCAAGGCGGAGATTGAGTCGCGCAACCAGCTCGATGGCATGGTGTACCAGATCGAAAAAATGCTGCGCGAGCACGGCGACAAGATCTCGGGCCAGGAGCGCGGGGATGTGGAGAATGCGCTGGCCGACGCCAAGAAAGCGCTGGAAGGCTCCGATGCTAAGGCGATGGACTCGGCGCGCGAGCGGCTGACGCAGGCTTCGCACAAGCTGGCCGAGGAGATGTACAAGGCACAGGCGGCACCGGCTGGTGCGCCTAGCGGTTCGGGTCCCGAAACACATGGACAGGGAGGCGGCGAACCGCAGAAGAAAGACGAAGGTGTGATCGACGCCGAGTACGTGGATGTGGACGACAAGAAGTAACTGGTGACTGGTAGCTGGTGTTTTGCGAAGGGGCGCCATGTGCGCCCCTTATCGCAAGGGAGTTTGGGTTAGAGGGTGAGGGACAGAAGTGCATTTTGAATTGAATGGTAAGTCGTACATGTTGAATTTCAATCCGCAGGACGAGCGGTGGTATTTGCTGACTGCGGGACTGAGTGGGATGGCGAAGGCAATCCCGGTGTTCGAGGACGAGGAAGGGTTTGTGCCCAACATCGTGGTGCCGACGGCGAGCGAAGGGACGGGGAGCGTCAACTGACGATCCGGCGCGCGTGGCGCGCGATGTTAAAGTTGCAATAAGAGCAGTCCCTCCCGCTCGGAGGGACTCGTTACATGAAGAAAAGAATCGTTACCACAACGGAGGTCACGATGAAGCACTTGGTCAAGAAGGCGAACGTACCCCGTGGTCATACCCGAAAGAGTGGAAACAAGGCGACTGTGCTGTACGGCTCTCAGTCGGGGCCAATCATTTTCGCCCGCGAAACGCTTCCGGGCTCAGTTTCGAAACCGAAGTCAAAGGATCAAGCTCTTAAGGAGACGATAGCTAGTCGGAAGCGAGTTCACGCTAAGAATTGAACCGATTGCCGAAAGCCACCATGAGACCTGTGTTGACGATTATTTCGGTGTTGCTTGTCTTAATCATCGTGCACCGAGTCTCGGATCGGGAAGGCTGGATATCTCACGATCGCGACACGCCAGTCTTTATGCCTTCGGATAATTGGATGGTCGGCGAATTTCGAGAATGTGAGATGCAAGTGATAACCGAGGACGACCACAGAACCTATTTCCTTGATTGCGCGTCTCGCGAGGGTAAGTTGCATGAACTGCCGGTGAAGTATTGGGGCCGTCTCGACCGTGAGGGCCATTTCGACGAAGCGACGGGATTTCGGTTCTTACACTGGCGCTGCCAACGACTCTCTGATTCTCTCGTTTGCAAGGCGATTGACTAGCTAAGGATCATCAGGAACGAATGGCCACGACGGACAAGAAAGACTATTACGGCGCACTTGGGGTGAAGAAGACAGCCACGGCGGATGAGATCCGCAAGGCTTTCCGTAAGCTGGCGCGCAAGTATCACCCTGACGTGAATCCGGACAAGTCCGCGGAGGAGAAGTTTAAGACCATCTCCGAGGCCAACGATGTTCTTAGTGATCCCAAGAAGCGCAAGATTTACGACCAGCTTGGGTTCTACTCCGACAACATCGATCCGGCGGCGGCCGAAGCGTACGCGCGCGGAGGAGGGTCCAGCGCGGGAGGATTCGGATCGAGCAACGGCGCCGCTGGCGGCGAGCAGTATCAGGAAGTGCCTTTCGATTTCAGCGGTTTCGACTTCAGCGATATCGCGGAAGGCGCGCGGCGTGGTGGTGGCGCAGGCGGCGGTGGTTTCCGCGACATTTTCTCGGGCATCTTCGGAGGTGGAGGACGACAGGAGGCCACACCACGGCCGATGCCGGGCAGCGACCTGGAATACCAGATGAACGTCGGATTCTGGCAGGCCATCAATGGCGCGGAGTTGCAGCTCAGCGTGCCGCACCTGGAGAGTTGCGCGAATTGCCATGGCCGCGGATATCTCGAAAGTCCGGGGGTGTGTCCGGAGTGCAAGGGCAAAGGCCAGATCACGCAGAAGAGCGGGAGCATGAAGTTCAATATGCCGTGTCCGCGCTGCGGTGGCTCGGGAAAGAACCGCACCGTGTGTCCTGTGTGCCACGGCGAAGGACGGCTGGAACGTGAGGAGTCGCTCAAGGTGCGCATCAAGCCGGGCACGCGCGACGGGCAACGCATTCGCCTGGCGGGCCGCGGCAATGCCGGAACCATGGGTGCGCCGGCGGGCGACCTGTACATCATTATTCGGACCGGCGACCATCCGGTGTTCAAGCGCGACGGCGACGATATTTCCCTCACTATCCCGGTGACGGTAAGTGAGGCGGCGTTGGGCAGCAAGGTGGAAGTTCCGACGATTGACGGGCGCGCACAGTTGAAGATTCCGCCGGGAACGCAATCGGGGCAAAAGCTGCGATTGCGCGAAAAGGGTGTGACGTCGGCGGTCAAGGAAGGCGTGCGCGGCGACGAGATTGTTGAGATAAAAGTCGTGGTGCCAGCGGTGCGCGACGAGAAATCGAAGGAAATCTTGCGCGAGCTGGCGAAGTTGAATCCGGAAGATCCACGGGAAGAGTTGTGGGAGAAAGTTTAGCAACTAGCAATTAGCGACTAGCAACCAGCTTTGGGTAACTGGCCGGAGAGGCCCGATGACGGTCGAGATACAAGACACAACCCAAGATTTTGTGATCGAAACAACGCGGCTGCGGTTGCGGCGGTTTCGGCGCACAGACGCGGATGCGGTTTTCGCCATCATCGGCGACGATGTCGCGATGCAGTATTATCCAAAGACGTTTGGCCGCGCCGATGCCGAGCAGTGGATTGAGCGTAATCTTCGCCGCTATCTCGAAGACGGATATGGCCTGTTTGCGGTGGCACTGAAGGGCAACGAGAACTTGATCGGCGACTGCGGCATCATCAAGCAAAGCGTCGAAGGCGAACTGGCGATGGAAGTGGGTTATCACTTTCGCCGGGACCAGTGGGGACACGGATACGCAACCGAGGCGGCGCATGCCTGCATGGGACTTGCGTTCCTAACGTTCGGCGCCGGGCATCTGATCTCGTTGATCCGTCCCGAGAACACGCCGTCGTGGCGCGTGGCGGAGCGAAATGGCATGAAGCTGGAGCGGCACGTGATGCACTATGGACTGCCGCATCTGGTCTATGCGATGAGGCGCGAGGAGTTCGAATTACCTCGGGGACTAAAGCCCGGAGTTTGATCTGCTTCAAGCGGCACGGCTAAAGCCGTGTCCTTTCAAAACGGATTGGGTACGAGGACTGTGGGCAAGCGTAAAAAACAAGGCGCGTACATGATCAGCTCGGTGGCGGAGATGTATGGCATACATCCGCAAACCCTGCGCCTTTACGAGCGCGAAGGGCTGCTCAAGCCGTCGCGCACCGAGGGCAATACGCGCCTTTACACCGACGAGGACCTGGAGCGACTGGAACTCATTCTGTCGCTGGCCCGCGATCTCGGCGTGAACATCTCGGGCATCGCCATCATTCTGCAAATGCGCGAGCGCATGGAGGAGATGCAGCGCCAGATGTCGGATTTCGTCAGCTATGTTCGTACCGAAGTCATGACGCGCGCACACAACGCCGACGCCACCCGTGGAGCGATTGTCCCGGTGGGGCATTCCATCCTGGTGAAGACGGACAAGAAAAAGTAACTTAGTGGCTGGTGATCAGTGGTTAGAAGAAGCAGGTCCTTCGACTTGGGCGCCCGCCGTGGCGGCCGTCCTCGCACAGGATGTCGGTGAGTTACGGTCGTCGTCTCGCCTTTTCCCAACGAAAGCATCTTGAAAGCTAGCTGGCTGTTCCATTCCCTGCCTCGTTATGTGACAATTTCGGACACCGATTCCAACTTCTCGAATTTCTACGAGGCACGTATTGATGTCTGACAAAGCATCGGCAAGCCGCCTGACGCTTACGGTTGACCGCAAGGGCGAAGTCATCGTGGTGCATTGCAACGGCCGGCTCGTGGCAGGAGTAAGCGATCTCTTCTACCGCAAAGTGAGCGACCTGATTCCGGGCCCGCAGCGGATCGTGCTCGACTTCACGGAACTCACTCATATGGACAGCACGGGCATAGGAGTGCTGGTGCGCATGTACGTTTCGGCCAAGTCAGCCGGCTGCGTTCTGGAACTCATGAATGTCGGCACGTCGGTTCGGCAATTGCTTGGCATCACCCATGTTCTGTCGGTGTTCCAGACGATCGGCGAAAACAACATCAAGATGGGATGAACCACCAGCCAGATGTTTGACCTGCCTGAAGCAAGAGACTAGGCTCGAGATTGAGTGAGCCGTTTCTCTCCTCTTTCAGATCCTCTGAACTAAGTCAGCCTATCTGAAGTCGTCCTCTCTTAGAACGTTCAACTCCCCCGGAGAGCGCTCCTTCATGATTTGCGGCGAGTGCAACAGTGAAATGTCGAAGAAGTGGCATCCGAGTGCTGCCAAGGTCATGGGTGGTGTATCGGTCGTTTGGGAGTGCAGCGTATGCGGTAGCCAGCTCACCCAGGCGGACATGAAACCATCCGCGAAGCAGCAAGCGGCCCACGTCGACCCGGTCGACGTCATCGAAACCGGTGGCGCGGAGTAACCACTGCACGCCACCATTGTTACGTTGCCGTACCACTAGGGTGGCGCGTGCACAAACCAGCGTCGTGAAATGAAATTGTTCGCTATCCATTGCCGACTTTGCGGAGGCAGCAGATTCAAGACTGTCCCTGCCGAGGGCTGGCTGGAAGCCCACCTGCTTCCCCGATTGTTTATCCGTCCTGGCCGTTGCACAGCGTGCCTGACGCGACGTTATTGTCCGCTGTTTCAGAAGTGGGACACGTCGCATTCCACTTGGCCGTAAGCGTCACTGCGCCCGCTGCCATACCAGCACCCGCTTCGCAATTCCTTCGGTGCTTATCTCTTGATGTCATACACGAACATCGAGCGATCGATCATCTGCGTTCGGCGTGTAGTTCAGCAGCCAGCGATAACTGTTGGGATCGGGAAGCACTTGGCCTGATAGAGCGCTTGCGCCGATTACAACCTTTCCGGAGCTGCGATCATCGGGCGCCAGCGGCAACGCCTTCACACCATACAGCGCGGGATTGACCGAGCCGAAATACGCCAGCCGCAGAGTGTCGCTCGGATGCTGCAGTTCGTACTCGCGCAGGGCGATGAGTCCCTGGCCCCAGTCGAGATTGCTGTCGGTGAGATAGCGCCAACTGTTGGCGGGCTTCACCAGAATGTTGAAGTAGGTGAGGTAGTCGGGCGCGGAGCGCAGCGCATCGGCGGCATTGAGCGTGCAGAACCACGAGAGTACGATCAACGCCGATTTGCGCTCCTTCACGTGCTCCCAGAACGAGCAGGCGATGAGCAGCACAAAAGGATAGAGCGGCAGAATGTGGCGCTCGCCGATGTCGTATTTCGACTGAATCGCGAAAAAGAGAAATACCAACGCGAACGAGCACATAGCAAGCAGGTCGCCGGGAGCGCGGCAAACCCTGCGCACTCCCATCAGCAGGCTGGCGAGGAAAAGCGCCAGCAGAATCGTCGGCCACTTGAGCACGATGGCAGCCGGATAGTAGAGCTTAATGCCGCCGGCGGGGTAGATCCTACCGAAGAACCATGCCGGACGGCCGTGTTTGTTGCTGATGGCGACTTCGCGCAGTCCCTCGAAGAACTCGCCCGCAGGAACTACGACGCTGAGGTGCAGGTTCGACTTCGTCGCCCAAGTCTTCAGGCCGCGATTGGGGAAGGACGCGATGACCTTGCCGTCGCCGACGGTGAGATGCGAGACGTGGAAAAAGTATCCCGCCCAAAGCGTGACCAGCGCGAGAGCGAGCGCCGCGAGCGTCGGCTTCCAGTTCCATTGCGCCGGGCTGCGGGCGATGCCCGTCGGGTTTCAGCGTCAGCATCAGCGCCAATGCGAGGAATACCAGCGGAGGCGCATAGAACTTGGCCAGCAGCAGTCCGCCTAGCGCGAGTCCCAGGAGGACGGTTTGCGTCCAGCTTGGGTTGTGCCGCCAGCGGATGAGTTGGAACGCGACGAGAAAGATAAAGAGCGTGCCGATGCCGTCGGTGGTGGCGACGGAATAGTGCGCGATCAGCGACGGGAGTGAAAGCGAATAATGCCAGCGCGACGTTGGCCGCACCTTCGGAGAACAGACGCCGCGCCGCGAACCACAACGCCGCTCCGAGCGCGATGCCGAGCAGCGTGTTCATCGGACGAGTGCGCCGCGGCGATTTCTTCCGGGCCGGGCTGCATGGCTTCGATGCGGTATCCGGTGGGCAGTTGACGCCATTCGTAGTGACTGTCGAGGCGCATCATGGCAAGCGTCAACCAGAGGCGGCCGAGGGGCGGATGATCGTTCCAGACCTCGAAGCGGCCGTGACGCCACGCGTCAACCCCGGCGATGATGTGCGCCGGTTCGTCATAGGTGAGCGATTGGGTGCGGATGAACCAGAACGATTGCAGGGCGAAGACTGCGAGGAGCACGAACGGAATCGCGGTGCGCGGACTGAGATCGCGGCGACGGGCGAGAAGACTTGTTTGGTTGGGAGGCTTTCTTCACGCGATGCACCCACAATATAGGAGTGCTGCGCTTCGCTCAAATCGGTCAGCTTGGGTTGGGAGCCGCTTGGGCAGATGTCGCGCCGGCCTTAGATTTCAGGCGGTCGACGCCCTGCTGCGCCTTCGCCGCATATGGCCCCTTGGGAAGGATTTTAAGATAGGCCTGGTAGTTGCCCAGCGCGGCCGGCAGATCGCCAGACTTTTCCTGCGCTTCCCCGAGCTTATAGGTGGCTTCAGCGTCTCGGGGCTTCCACTCCAGCGCCTCCTGATAGCGGCTGATGGCAGCCCGGTAATTGCCCTCCTTGTAGTAATAGTCGCCGACCTCAACGCACTTGGCGGCCTTGTGCGGATCCCAGGGATGGAACTCGCCCAACTCGTTGGTATCGGCGTCGGCACTCTTCTTCGCATCGCCCGATGGGGCAGAAACGTCAATTTGGGTCTGCTTGCTGGAGCTCTCATCGGGGGCAAGCTGGTCGGAGCGCGGCGGGGCCTTGCGATTGTCCTTCGGCGGAGGAGCCGACTTGTCGACCGGCACGCGAGTCATGGGGCCATCGTCGTCATTGCTCTGCGCCAAGGCAAGCACCGCCGAGACACAGACACGCCATCGCGAGGATAAACACACGTACCCGCACACTCATATTCTATTGCAACCCGGAACGGCGTGCGATGACTCGCTTGCTGATTGAATTGAAAAGCCCCACCCCGGCGTGGCCGGGATGGGGTCATGAGAGAGGGTCTTTCTACCTGTCAAGCCTAGGCGCTCTTCGGGAGTCCCGATGTTATGGGATACCGAAGAAGCGGCTGGCGATTGCTTTGCCGTTCGGTACGCCGAGTCCGGTGATCAGGTCAAACTGCGGCCCAGCATAGTAGCCGTTGTAGCCGACAGTTACGTCGAAGAAGTAGTAGTTATAGTTGTATGCAGCGGCGGGATAGATTTCGCCATTGAAGCTGGTGTAGGTCAGTTTGGTCTTTCCGAAGCTGACACGCGCGGTGTCCATATCGGCAACCAAGCCTGCATTGATCGGGGTCGCAACGCTGGTGCCACCCACTGCGTAATAGTAACCGCTGTAGTACGGTCCACCGATGTAGACCGCGAAGGCGGTATTCGGATCAGCAATGGCGGCAATATCAGGCGCTGCACGATTGGGAGAGCATACGTTAGAGCCGACGAGGCCCTGGTAGCTCGGCAATGCGAAAATGCCACTGCAGCCGCCGCCAGCACCACTCCAGCCGTACTCAGCATTTCGTGTCAGATTGGGGTTGAGGTAGAGCGAGGTGCCACCCACGCAGGTCGCCAGTGGCGAAGTGCACGGATAGGCGATCCCCTCTGCCGGGAAGTAACTGCCATCACCGGAAGCGAACAGCGTCGGCGGTCCCTGACCCAACACGGGCCCAAAGACGGGATCGACGCTCTCGCCAGCGTTGAAGGTCCAGCTGTTTGAGGTCGCGTCACCCAGAGACTCGGCGGTCAACTCTTCGGCTGTGCCGTAGCCGTTCGGATCGCCCCCGATGAACACGATCTTCGCGTTAGGAGCCATGGCATGCACAGCCTCGACGTCGAGCATGGTCTCGACTTCCCAGCCGTAGCAGTAATCGCATTCGTTGCCATTGCTCATGTCAATGAGGGTCAGGCAGCCGTTGGCCACCGTGCAAGCCGGAAGATGCATATCCGAGTTGTACTGCGCCAGCGCGGATTCCACCCAGTTGTAGTAGAAGTAATCGACGATGGCGACAGTCATGCCGGCGCCACCATTGGCTCCGGGGAAGTTTGTCGAATAGGCGGTTTCAACGCCCTTCGGGCAAACAAGCACCTGAGAGCCGTTGTTGTAGTCGCAGAACCAAGGCTCAGTGGGCACATTCGTCGGCTTGATGCTGCTCTTGACCAGGAGTTTCTGACCGGAGAACATCGCGGTTGACTTGGCATGAGTGCCGGGTGCTGCCGTGGGCATCACCAGCTGAGCCTTGCCCGTGACCTGCGCTTTGTTGAACTGCTGCATAGCGGAGTCGCGAGTTACCTGCGCGAAGCCCAGCGTGCAAACGACGAGCACTACGATGGTAAGCAATAGGAGTTTACGCATCGAAGAACCTCCTTAATGCAACCGGCGGCGCAGATAGCCCGCCAGTCCGAGCACCGAGGAACCAAACAGCACCAGCGTTCCGGGCTCGGGGGTTGTGTTGTACCACGTGGTGCCAATGGCGATATCGTCTAAGCCGAACTGATCGACGACGCCAAACTGCGCGGCGTAGAACGGTACGCTATCGTAGGCACCAAGGAACAGTGCGGTTCCCGGCCCGTAGCCGGAATTGCCATTGGCCGACCAGGTGCCGATGACTTGAGAGTTGATGTCATACAGGGTGACAAATGCGGTGAATGGGCCATAGTAGTCAGACTGGATGTAGGTTCCAGCAGCGTACACGCCCTGATCGAAGGTCACGACGAAGTCGGACTGGTTGCTCAAAAAGGCGAAGCCGTTGTACAGGATGCCTTGGCCGTTGGCAAACTGCCCATTCCAGGTAACGCCTTCCTGCAGGTTGTAGAAATTCTGGAAGCCGCCGTTCAATCCGACGGTGCCAGTCGCTCCCGTGCTCCCGGTCCACGACTGTGGAGTTGGGAACTGGTAATAGTTGTTGTAGCAGCCGTAATTAGCGCACCAGTCGATGTAGCCCTGGTTGATTTGCGTAGGATTTGTGGTGAATCCGGCTCCCGCCCAGCCGCTCCCGACTGCGAGCACGAGGCAGAAGACAAGCAAAGTAAGCTTTTTCATGGTCCTCCTCACAGACATGTAGGGTTATGAGTTTTCGGGGGAGGACTCCACATTAGCCCGGTTCGGCCAAGCTGCAGCACAAAAGTTGAAGAATCGGGTTCTTGGTTCCCATATCGGAATTCCCATAATGGAACCGAGCATGCGTGGGGGTTGGCTGTGGATTGCTGAGTTTCGCAACAGCGAACAGGGGACTCAACGGTGCATGAGCCGCGAAAGCTCTGCGGCCGGAAGTCCGTACCGCCGGGGTACGCGCGCTAACTTCCGGAGTGCAGCGATTGGAGGGGGTGTCTGGGGTAAGAACAGAGGCCGCCTGCTCGCGGCGGACGGCCTCGGGGCGATGGGCGTATTTCATCCATCGGCTTCAGGAGGAAGTTTCCCAGCCTACTGCCGGTCGGTTGGGTTCTGCGGGGACGCCGGCGGCGTAGATTGCGCAGAAGCCGACTCCAACGAATTCGTCATCAGTTGAACGTCAACCCGGCGGTTCTTCGCACGTCCGGCAGAATTCGTGTTCTGCGCGACCGGATTTTCCTTGCCCAGTCCGATGATGTAAATCCGGTAGGGCGGAACGTTGTATTTGGCTGCGAGGTACTGGATGACAGCATCGGCACGCTTTTGGCTCAACTGATAATTATATTCGGTCGACCCAGTCGCATCGGTGAAGCCCTGCACTTGCACGATGTAATGCTTCTGCTGGCCGATTTGCTGGGCGAACTCGTCCAACATCTGTTGATCGGCCTTGGTCAGGGTGTACTTGTTAAGGCCGAACTGGATGGTGGTATTGGCGACGGGCTTGTAGTTGTCGAGGTTCTCGACGGTACCTTGGAGTCCGTTCAAACCGTTCCCGACTCGTGCCACACCCTGGTTGGCCTGGTTGGCAGAACTTGCGGCATCTCCCGCTTTCTGGTCGGCTGCATTCGCCGCGGTAATGCCTTGGTCCGCCTTGCTATCAGCATCTTTGATGCCTTGGGTGTTCTTGGCAGTTATGTCGTTCAGTTCGTCGATCTTGTTGTTGATGGGGGTGACCTGGTTGCGGACATACCCTTTGGTTGCGCAACCCACTGTAGAAATAAGCCCAACAATGACCAGTAGCGGCATGAGAGTTGCCCGGTTCATTTGAGGACCTCCTGTTCGATCAAAACTCTGCGGTGAATGGAGCACGCCGCTGGCCAATCGAGGCCTTTTGGATGCCTCGGCTGGCTGCATTGTTTTCAATTGGTTGCGAAAATGTGCAGAATTTGCCTTGCGGCGGCTGCCGGATAATCCTGACGCAGGTAGTAGAATTTTTACAGAGTAGTAACGCTAGCGAGTCGTTCGCCCGCCCCGCGGTTTCCTACTTACCTCGACAACTCTGAATGGACCTGCACCAGAAAATTCGAACTCTGCCGGCCTCGGCAGGCGTGTATCTGTACAAGAACGCCGAGGGGCAGGTTATATATGTTGGCAAAGCCAACAACCTGCGCTCTCGCGTGCGATCGTATTTCCTGGAAGGTGCGGCAGAGAACGCGAAGACCGGAACGCTGCTGCGCGAAGCCGTTGATCTCGACTACATCGTCGTCGATAACGAGAAGGAAGCGCTCGCGCTTGAGAACAACCTCATCAAGCAAAAGAAGCCGCGCTACAACATTCTGCTGCGCGACGACAAAACGTATCCGTACATCAAGCTAACGATGGGCGAGCGCTATCCGCGGGTTTACGTCACGCGGAGACTGAGAAAGGATGGCTCGCTTTATTACGGGCCGTACTTCCCTACCAGTCTGGCGTATCGACTGGTCGACCTGATTCACCGGCATTTTCTTATTCCATCGTGCAAGCTCGATCTGAACCGATATTATCCGCGGCCGTGCTTGCAGTACTACATCGGACGCTGCCTGGGACCCTGCGTCGAGGGGCTCACGACGCCGGAACGTTACGCGGAAGCCGTGCACGATGTGAAGCTGTTTCTGGAAGGACGCGGAGCCGACTTGTCGCGTTCGCTTCAGCAGCGCATGAATGCTGCAGCCGAGCGCGAGCAGTACGAGTTGGCCGCTAAGTATCGTGACCTGATCTCGACGGTCGAGTTACAGGAATCCAAGCAGCGCATGCATGCGGTCGATGGCGACGATGCCGATGTCTTCGGCTATCACTTTGAAAACCAGATGCTGGCTGTGAACCTGTTTCACATGCGCGGCGGCAAGATCATGGACAAGCGCGAATTCTTCTGGGAAGACATGCAGGAGATTGTTGGCGAGAGTGGCTTCCATCCGGGCGAGTTCTTTTCGGCCTTGTTGAAGCAGGTGTACCTGGACCAGCAGTACATTCCACACAATGTGTATGTTCCCGTGGACTTTGAAGATCGTGTCACGCTGGAAGAAATTCTTTCCGAAGGACAGAATCGCAAGGTGCAGATTCATGCCCCACAGCGTGGTGATAAGCGCTCGCTGGTCGACCTGGTTGGGCAAAATGCGAAACAAGCCTATGACCAGCGCTTCCGCGTGATGAAACCGACGGCGAAAATCATTCAGGAAGCCTTGCAGGACGCGTTGACGCTGCCGGAGTTGCCGCGACGCATCGAGTGCTTCGACATCTCGCACATTCAGGGCGCCGAGACGGTGGCCTCGATGGTCGTTTGGGAAGACGGCAAGATGAAGAAATCGGACTACCGCAAATTCATCATCAAGTCGGTAATAGGAGTAGACGATTTCGCTTCGATGCGCGAGGTCGTGACGCGGCGGTACTCACGACTGCAGGCGGAAGAGAAGCCCATGCCCAGCCTGATCCTGATCGATGGAGGCATTGGCCAGTTGCACTGCGCTGCCGAGGCACTCGAAGCATTGGGCATCGTGAATCAGCCGCTGGCCTCGATTGCCAAGCGCGAAGAGGTCATCTATGTGCACGGGCAGGAGAGCGATCCGATTGTCCTCGACCGTCATTCGCCGGTACTGCACCTCGTTCAACTGGTGCGCGACGAGGCGCACCGCTTCGCTGTGACCTTCCATCGTAAGCGGCGTGAAATCCGCGACCGCAAGACTGAACTGCTGGAGATTCCCGGCATCGGCGCGCAAACCACGCGGAGATTGCTGCAGCACTTCGGCAGCCTGGATGCCGTGAAACACGCGGATGCGGCAGCGTTGGCATCCGTGGTGAGCCGGCCACAGGCGGAGGCCATCCTGCAACATTTTCGAAACATTCCTGCGCTTGCAAAAGAATCTCCTAACCCTGAATAAATCAAGGGCTTGCCCCACGTTTCCTGTTAGTTAATACGATTTTCTCCTGCCGAGAGTTCGCGCCAACCGGCTAACTCGGATACACTATCGAGAACCGTTGTCGGTATGAGCCGAAAACACCAATTTAACAACAAGCTGTTCCAGAAATGCACGGCGGTGTTTTTCGCCCTGGTAATGGCGGGCTTCGGATTCGTGCAAGCAGTACACGTGCACGACGAAGTTGCAGGACAGACGTCTCCAGCCTCGCACTGCTCGTTGTGCGTGGTCGCGCATAGTGCGGCCGTCACCTCTCCGGTGAATGCAGCTCCGGCGCCGGCAACTGAGACAGCGACGCTCGACCTTTCCGAGCCGCAACTGCTGTCCCGACTGCAAGTCGTTTCTTCATTTATCCGTCCTCCTCCAGCAAGCCTCTAATTCGCTCGCACCCCCCTGGGATCACTGCCTCCGCACTCGTTGCGGGGACGCACTGTTTACCAGGAACCGGAAACTTCTTTCGGCGACGTTTTGTATTCACGTTGTTGCCGGAAATGACGAGGCTTTTGGAGGCAGAATGTTCGGAAATGTTTCACTGCACCACGGCACGCAACCGTTTTCTCTCCCTGTAACAACGTGTAAAAGCAGACCCGTCACACTCGGTGGGACCAAATGGATGCAACAACTCTGCACTTTGACGGTGATCCTTCTTCTACTGGCGGCCGCTGGCTTTTCGCAGACTACAGGCAACTCATCGCTGAGCGGCGTGGTTACCGATCCGACGGGTGCGGTAGTGCCGGGTGCGACCGTCGAGATTCACAACCCCGTCAGCCAATACACCCGTTCAACCACCACCGACAGCGCGGGGCAATTCACCTTTACGAACATTCCCTTCAATCCTTACCACCTCTCTGTTACAGCCACCGGGTTCGGGGCATATTCGCAGGATGTGGATGTTCGTTCCGCGGTACCGCTTAACCTCAAAGTCGCGCTGCAGATTCAAGGGTCGGCTCAAAACGTCACGGTCGAAGCCAGTGCCAGCGACCTTTTGGAAAACGATCCGACGTTTCACACCGACATCGACCGGGAAATGTTCGGCAAGCTGCCGCTGGAAAGCCAGTCCTCTCAGTTGAGCTCGTTGGTCACTCTGTCATCACCGGGAGTCGCAGCCGATTCCAACGGCCTCTTCCACGGCTTGGGCGATCACGCGTCAAACTCCTTTTCTCTGGACGGCCAGCCCATCACCGACCAGCAAAGCAAGGTCTTCTCCAACCAGATTCCGCTCGACGCCGTGCAATCGATGACGGTCATCGCCGGGGCGCCATCCGCCGAGTACGGGGACAAGACGAGCCTGGTGATCGATGTAACCACCCGTTCGGGAATGGGTTCGACGACGCCGCACGGCGCAGTCACTGCTTCCTACGGCTCGTTCGGCAGCTCGAACGTCGACGCAAACTTTTCCTACGGTGGCAAGAATTGGGGTGAATTCATCGCCGCCAACGGACTCAATACCGGCCGCTTTCTGGATCCGCCGGAATTCGCGGTCATCCACGACAAGGGCAACGAGGAGAATATTTTTGACCGGGTCGACTACGTGTTTACACCGAAGAGCGCACTGCACCTGAACTTCCAATTCACCCGCTCGTGGTTCCAGACGCCGAACTCGTATGACCAGCAGTATCACGACATAAACGGGATTCAGGCCTTGAACCCCATAACCGGTCAGCCCCTGGGGCCGACCGATCAGCGTAACAAAATTCTCACCTTCGACATCGCTCCGACGTGGTCCTACACGATCAATCCGAATACCGTCCTGAACGTGACAGGCTATGTGAGGCGCGACGCCTACAACTACTACCCCAGCAATGACCCTTTCAACGACCTCGGCGCTCCTGATTTGCAGCGGCAAACCGTCGCCCAGCAACGCTCGCTTCTCAATGCCGGCGCAGTTGCAAACCTCAGCTACACGAAGGGCATTAATAACTGGAAGTTCGGCGTTATGTATGAGCAGACCTTCCTGAACGAGAATGACCAGATCGGGGTTATCGATCCCACGTACAACGCGCCTTGCTTGAACGGTAATGCCGTCCCGGTCAACGGGTTTACTGATCCCTCGCAATGCGCGGCAGCCGGATACCAGCCCAACATTGCTACCAATCCCAACGCGGCGGGTTCCGCTTACTACCCATACTTCAATCCGGTGCTGCTGCCTTACGACCTGACACGCGGAGGGGTGCTCTACCCGTTCGTGGGCCACACCGATGTTAAAGAGCTCGCGATGTACGTGATCGACAATATCAACGTTAAAAACTGGAGCTTCAATCTGGGGATTCGCGGAGACTTCTACAATGGTCTGTCCACCGGCACCCAGGCGGAGCCTCGCCTGGGCATTGCTTACAACGTTCAGAAAACCAACACCATTCTGCGTGTTTCTTACGCGCGCACATTGGAGACTCCGTTCAACGAGAACCTGGTGCTCTCCAGTCTGGGATGCGGCAACGCCGTGCTGAATCCTCTTCTGGCTTGCTCATCCACTGACTTGACGCGATTGGTTCCTGGCTTTCGCAATGAATTCCATGCCGGCCTGCAACAAGCCATAGGAAAGTTCATGGTGATTGATGGCGAATACATCTGGAAGTACACCCACAGCGCCTACGACTTCAGCGTGCTGGGCAGTACGCCGATCACCTTCCCGATCGAATGGCATAACTCAAAGATTCCAGGCTTTGCGCTGCGGGTCAGCGTGCCGGTGTATCACGGCTTCAGCGCACTGGTGGTAATGTCCAGTGTCGCTGCCCGGTTCTTCAATCCGCAGTCCGCTGGAGCAGGAGCCGTTCCTTTGGCGCCCACGGGGGTTTTCCGCATCGATCACGACGAGTCGTTCAACCAGACCATGCACCTGCAGTATCAGACGCCTTGGGCACGTGGACCGTGGATTGGCTTCAACTGGCGTTTCGACAGCGGGCTGGTCGCTGGAGCGGTCCCCTGTTACGGGATCTCCGATTTCAACACTTGCCCACAGTCGACCACGCTCAATGGACTGCCCGCCATCAACATGACGGATGCGACAGGCATCCCTCTAACGGCTGATCAGGAGTTCCAGGCCGGCTTCACTTGCAATGGTGTGCACGCAACACCCACAGCCCCACTGCCATTTACCTGCCTGGCATCGCAGTTCGCCGGTACGCTCACCAGGGTACCTGCGCCGGGGACCGAAAATGACGACCACAATCCACCCCGTATTACGCACCGCAACCTCTTCGATCTGGCGATTGGAGATGACAACATATTTAAAACCGACAGGTACAAGTGGAGCGCGCAGGTGAACTTCATCAACCTGGCGAACAACTACGCGCTTTACAACTTCCTGTCGACCTTCAGCGGCACGCACTACGTGACGCCGCGCACCATCACGGGCACGATCGGGTTTCACTTTTAGACTGGCTGGCACGCGTGATTGCATCTCACCCATGTCGTCTATTGCGGATGACATGGGTCGTGCGTGACCTAGACCCGCGCCGTCACGATGGTGTGCGGACTCATCGGAATAGGATGCGCGGTGACGTCATGGAAGCCAGCGAGCTTGTGCATTTCCGACAATTCGCTGAACGTATAAGCGTCGCCGGAAGCGGTTGATGCCAGCATAGTCATGCTGAACGCTGCCGGCATTGGCGGTGACACGCGGTCTTCGTTAGGTACGAACTCGAGCGTGGCCACGCTTCCGCCGGGCCTGAGCGAGCGGTGAATTTTCTTCAGCAGGTCGACGCAGGTTTGCTTGTCGAAGTGATGCAGGAAGTTAGTCAGCAACACGGTGTCGTACGGACCGCCGAATTCCACTTCGAACGCGCTGCCGGGAAGCATATCGTATCGGTCCTGAACCCCTGCCTTCTTGGCATTCTCAAGCGCCACGCGCAATACCGGTGCCCAATCCAGGCCCGTCACCTGCGCCTGTGGATTCTGCTTGGCGATTTCGATCCCGAATAAGCCGTGGCCGGCGGCGATGTCTAATACGCGCATTGGTCCGGTCCGGCCCTCAAGCGCAATGGCTCCCAGCGGTCCAGCCAGCGGCGCCATCATCGGGGCCATACTCTGCGCAAACTCCACCCACACCGGGTTTTCGGGTTCGACCGTACCTTCTCCCGGTAGCGCCGTCCTGCCCGTGCGCACCACTTCGGCCAGATGTTCAAACGAAGCACGGATTTGCGGGAGAGAAAGGAAGCCAACGATAGAAGCCAGACACGAGGGCGAGTTGGGATCAAGAAACGCCGCGCTCGACGGCGTATGTCGGTAGCGCCCATCCTCCTTCTTCAGTAGGCCGTTTATGACGAGAAAGTCACACAGAATGCGAATGCCGCGCTCGGACGCCTTGGCGTGGCGCGCAATCGACGCGATATCGCCCGGCCCCTGGCCGACAGCACGGAAAACGTCCAATTCAATGGCAGCCTTCAGCGCAAAGGTCCGCTGGTAGGCATTCAAGTTTTCGAAGACGATGGCCGGGGTAACGGGTGCCGCAGAAGTGGCGGTCGGTTGCATTACAGGGTTACTCCTCGTACCGGGTCTTGGGGTTGATTGGCGTCCAACGACTATAACTCATCTCTCGCGGCCTGCGATTCATACAAATCCTTTTTTTCTCCGTAACCTTTTTGACCTCCCGACGGTTTATCTTAGTGAGCGCGATATGCGGAGAGCTGGGTGAGAGCGCTGAGCAAAGAGGCGGATGAGCGGCTACTAATCGAGGCTGCCCAGCGCGACCCTATCCATTTCGCCGAGTTATACGAGCGCAACTTTCATGCGGTATACGCCTATGTGGCGCGGCGTGCCGCCAGCCGCGAAGAAGCGGAAGACGTCACGGCCGAAGTTTTTCACCAGGCACTAGCGAACCTGAAACGGTTTGAGTGGCGGGGTGCTCCGTTCGCGGCGTGGCTCATGCGGATTGCGTCGAATGCGATGGCCGATCGATGGCGGCTGCGGGCCCGGGAAGCCGGCGATCCACCAGACGACGAGTTGAGCGACGACAGCATGAAGACCGTTGAGCAGCGCGCCGCGCTTTTCCAACTGGTCGACCGATTGCCGGACGACCAGCGCCGCGTGATCGTCGCCCGTTTTGTGGAGCAGAAGAGCATTCGGGAAATAGCCCAAGACCTCAAGCGGACGGAAGGCGCGATTAAGCAGCTTCAATTCCGCGCCCTGGAGAAGCTTCGCGCAAGCATGGAGGGTGCCAATGCCTAAGCGCTCTCTGTTCGACCAACTCGACCTCGCGATCACACAATTGCTCTCGCATCCTGATGGGCCGGTCGCGGTCGTTGATCCCGAAATCGCGCCACTGGTTCGTATCGCAACTGAATTGCGCGACCTGCCGCGCACGGCTTTCATGGAACGTCTCAAAACCGATTTGAAGAGGAGTACAGCAATGGCAACAATAACTGAACCAGTTACGGCGGTACACACCGTCGCCAGCCCAAGAATAGCGTTCAAGAACACTGCTAAGGCCATCGAGTTCTACCAGGCGGCGTTTGGTGCCAAGGAGACGATGCGCTTCGAACACGAAGGACACATCCCACACGCCGAGATCAGGATCGGCGATTCCGTTCTCCTGCTCGCTGACGAATGGCCGGAAGGCGGTCGCTTTAGCGCGGAGACGCTTGGCAATTCGCCGGTCGCCATGGCTCTTTCGGTCCCGAATGTAGATGCCTTTGTCCAGCAAGCCGTCGATGCTGGAGCAACCATTGTCTTTCCGGTGAAGAACCAATTTTATGGCCGCCGTGAAGGAACGCTCAGGGATCCGTTCGGATACCTGTGGAGTGTTTCGACAGTGACGGAGGAAATGTCGCTCGAAGAGATGCACCGTCGCATGCAGACTGAGCAGCCCGCACAAGCCGAATCGCCGGCCCAACCTGCCGTCGATCCGGTTCCGAAAGGCTTCCGCACGCTCACGCCCTACATTGTGACTGAGGATGCAGTCGGCCTGCTCGACTTCCTGAAGAACGGACTCTCCGGTGAAGAAATCTTCCGCACCGTTGGAGGGGCGGGCGGCATGCACGCCGAGGTGCGCGTGGGCGATTCCATGCTGATGGTCGGCGGCGGAGGACCCGGCTTGAAGTGGAGTGGCGAAGCAAAACGCTTCGGATTCCACCTCTACGTGCCCGATTGCGACGCAGTTTACGAGCGAGCGCTCTCGGAGCGGGGCAAGTCCATCCAGGAGCCTACGGAACAGCCCTATGGCGAGCGCTCAGCAACGATAGAGGACGCGGCTGGCAACTACTGGTACATCGCGACGCGCTCGACGGGCAACTATAAGTGGGAAGGCGCACCGGATATCCAGCCGTACATGCATCCGCTGCGCGCCGAGCCGGTGATCAACTTCCTGAAGCGTGCATTCGATGCAGAGGAGTTGGGCCGCTTCGCAACACCCGACGGGGTAATCCAGCACGTAACCATGAAGATCGGCAGTTCACACGTGGAGATGGGCGAAGCCCACGGTTCGTATCAGCCGATGCATAGCATGTTCTATCTCTACGTACCCAATTGCGATGATCTGTACCGCCGTGCTTTGGCGGCAGGAGGCAAGTCGATCTCCGAGCCGACCGACCATCCGTACGGCGACCGCAGCGGCGCGGTAAGAGACGCGTTCGGCAACGAGTGGTGGATCGCGACCCACATCAAAGACGTAGCAATGTAGTGGACAGCGGGAGTTGCTGCCGGTCGCAGCCTGTGATCGGATGCGGCTCCCGCGAAATCTCGGGCACCAACACTACGAAGGACGCGCCCACGACTCCAGCAGCGGCCGGGCTTGGTCGGAGCACAGCCAAAGCCCAACAGCCACGGTGTTAATCGAGAACCCAATCCAGAAGGCGATGCCGAAGAACTGCTGTGGTTCGAGATGAGTAAGTCTGCTGGTCGCAAAGAAAAACCCCATCACGGGGCGAGTCGTAGCTATCCCCAACAAGATTCCAATTGCCAGGACCAGCCATCGAAGTTTGAGTACAGGTTCAACCTGACGCGAATACCGGTACGCCTGAGCTAGCGAGAAAAGAAACAGCGAGTTGAAGAGCAAGACGGCTGAGCGCTCCACCCATCCGCCCACGGAGTACACGCTCATCGCATAAGCTGTCGCTCCCACGATCACTCCGTGCGGAAACAACAGCCTCTGAGGCCATACTGCGTGCGCGAATCGCCTCATGAAAACCAACGGCGCCAGCATAACGAATGCCAGCGCGGGAAGTATGTGTGCCATCGTGAGGCCAGCATGCGAGGCAAACGCGGCATCCAGCGCCACCAGTTGTGGGGGAGCACTCTGCGGCGGAAACGCCAGTGCGAATAACCGGCGGAGCACGACTGCCACCGCGATACCGGTGCAGAACCAGAATCCGATGCGTAGCCATAGCGGCCAATTCTGTGTTCTGGGTGGGCCTACTCCATTGCGAGCGATCTGAGCGTCTGCGGGCACCGATACTTTGCTTCTCACTACTCGTTACGATGCGCGAGACCGGCCGGTTCCCTCAATTTCTTGCGATCGAAGAAAGCATTCATCGCATAAGAAAAAGGGCGCACTTTTGGATGCGTCCCTTTTTCTTTGCTGCCGATTGTGGTTCGGCTCGATCTTCCCCGCCGCGTCCTAGTTGACTGCGTGCTTTTTCGCCGCGGCAAGGTCGTAGCGATCGTTGTTCATCACCTTGCCCCATGCCGCCGCGAATTCCTTCACGAACGCCTCCTTCGAGTCGTCACACGCATAGACTTCCGCCAGCGCGCGGAGCTGTGAGTGCGAACCAAAGATCAGATCGACGCGGGTACCGGTCCACTTGACCTTGCCCGTCTTGCGATCGCGTCCCTCGTACACGCCTTCGGCTGTAGCGGAGGGCTGCCAGACCGTGTGCATGTCGAGCAGGTTGACGAAGAAATCATTCGTCAACGCACCCGGCTGATTGGTGAAGACACCGTGCTTCGTCTGCCCATAGTTCGCGTTCAGCGCCCGCAGACCGCCGAGGAGAACCGTCATCTCGGGAGCGGTCAGCTTCAGCAACTGCGCTTTGTCCACCAGCAGTTCCTCCGGCGATGCTCCATTTCGCCCCCCGAGATAATTGCGGAACCCGTCTGCCTTCGGCTCCATTACTTCAAAGGAGTGCACATCCGTCTGCTCCTGCGAAGCGTCTGTGCGGCCCGGCGCGAAAGGAACCTTTACGTCGTACCCGGCTTTTTTCGCAGCTTCCTTGACGGCCACGCAGCCGCCCAGAACAATCAGGTCAGCCAGCGAAATTTTCTTCTTCCCGCCCGACTGCGAGCTATTGAACTCCTTTTGGATCGCCTCCAACTTCTGCAGAACCTTCGCCAACTCGGCAGGCTGGTTCACTTCCCAATCCTTCTGCGGCGCGAGACGAATGCGTGCCCCGTTTGCCCCACCGCGCTTGTCGGAGCCGCGGAAGCTCGCCGCCGACGCCCATGCCGTCGTAACCAACTGCGAGATCGACAGTCCGGACGCGAGAATCTTTGCCTTCAAAACAGCAATGTCCTTTTCGTCGATCAATTCGTGATCGACGACGGGAACGGGATCTTGCCAGAGCTGGGGCTCCTTGGGAACGAGTGGGCCAAGGTAGCGCGCGATCGGTCCCATATCTCGGTGCGTCAGCTTGAACCAAGCCTTGGCGAATGCGTCCGCGAACTCCTTGGGATTCTCGTGGAAGCGCTTCGAAATTGGCGCATACTTCGGGTCCATCTTCAACGCCAAATCGGTCGTCAGCATCGCTGGCGCACGACGCTTGGATGAATCATGCGCATCCGGCACCGTCCCAGCGCCTGCGCCATTCTTCGGGGTCCACTGGTTCGCGCCAGCCGGACTCTTGGTTAGTTCCCATTCGTAACCGAACAGATTGTCAAAGAAGTTATTGCTCCACTTGGTCGGCGTCGTGGTCCACGTGACTTCCAGACCGCTGCTGATCGTGTCACCGGCAATGCCCGTGCCAAATTTGCTTTTCCAGCCGAGGCCTTGCTGCTCAATGCTGGCGCCTTCCGGTTCTTCGCCCACCAGCTTGGCATCACCGGCGCCGTGGGTTTTGCCGAAGGTATGTCCGCCGGCAATCAGCGCAACCGTCTCCTCATCATTCATCGCCATGCGGGCGAAGGTCTCACGGATGTCGCGGGCCGCAGCCAGGGGATCCGGGTTTCCGTTGGGTCCTTCCGGATTCACATAAATCAGCCCCATCTGGACCGCGCCCAGAGGATTCTCGAGGTCACGGTCGCCGGTGTAACGCTCGTCCGCCAGCCACTTGCCTTCCGGGCCCCAGTAAATGTCTTCTCCGGGCTCCCAGACATCCTCGCGCCCTCCGGCAAAGCCGAAGGTCTTGAACCCCATGGATTCAAGCGCAACGTTACCAGCGAGAATCATGAGGTCGGCCCACGAGATTTTCTTGCCATACTTCTGCTTGATCGGCCACAGTAGCCTGCGTGCCTTGTCGAGGTTCACATTATCGGGCCAGCTATTGAGGGGTGCAAAACGCTGTTCGCCGGATCCCGCCCCACCGCGGCCATCGCCGATGCGGTACGTGCCGGCGCTATGCCACGCCATGCGGATGAACAATGGCCCGTAGTGGCCGAAGTCGGCGGGCCACCACTCTTGCGAATCGGTCATTACGGCATGCAGGTCTTTGATCACAGCATTCAGATCAAGGCTCTTGAACTCCTCGGCGTAGTTGAACTCCTGCCCCATAGGATCGGACAGATCGGAGTGCTGGTGCAAAACGTTCAGGCTGAGCTGGTTCGGCCACCATTCTGCATTGTTGGCTGCCCCGGCAACGCTGTGCCTGCGAGCGCTGTCCGAGAACGGGCACTTGGCTTCGCCTGCCAATGCTTGCTCCTGCTTAGTGGGAACCGGCGGCGGAGCTTCCGCGGTAGGTGTGTTATCCATTTGCTTACCCTCCTTCGAATTAGTCAAGAAATAAACTGGTTAAGAGACTGTGACGACTTACGAACGCATCGTGGCTTTTCTCTTCGCGATTGGGCCCGCACCATTCGTCGGGCAACCGCACTCCTACAACACCTAACCGATGGCGCGCCGTGCGGCGCACTTCGCGCAGAGTCCCCGAAAAATGAGTTCGCATTCGCGAAGCACCCGCTTCCCGATAGAGCCCGACGCAGGCTTGGGCACGTTGTACCACTCGATGTCCTCAACATTTCCGCAGTGATCGCAGATGAAGTGATGATGCCGCATGCCTGTCGCATCAAATCGCGCGGAGCGCCCTTCAACGGCCACTTCACGCACCAGCCCGGCCTGCACCAGGTCCCGCAAATTGTTATAGGTTGTAGCCTTGGAACAGCGCGGATCCATGCGATTCACGGCTTCGAAGATTTCAGCGGCCGTGGGATGCCGGTTGTGCTCCATTAGGAACGCCATCACCGCATAGCGCTGCGGAGTACATCGCAACCCGCTGCCTTCCAGGGTCCGTTTAATCGCCTCGGCGTCCATGCGGTAATTAGATTAAATCTAATATGATATTTATTCAAGACCGATTGTTTGGTGATCGCGCCGGTATTTCACCCAGCTCGAAATGCGATAAAGTATCTGCCGCACTTCGAAACGCAGGAGCAACGACACGAACCACAACAGCCATCGCGCATCCGATCGGATTCGCGTCGAGCTCATCGAAGCCGACGTGGACATGGCGTTCGGCCTGGTCGATGACGCACTCGGAGAATTTCGCGACGGAAACATCGACTACGCTCGGGCAGCCCTCAAGGACGCGGAGAAAGTCGTCAAGGACATTGAGACGCGTCTCGGTGCCATTAGCTCCACTGACAGCGTGCCGTTTGGGTCGCTGGTGGACGAGCTGCGCAAATCGATTCGCGCAGCAGAGGCGGAATGCGCGTGAGTTCAGCGCTTGTACTCTGCCCCGCGCCTCGGTAGTATCCTGATTCAACACACTCTCAACTGCGTTCTCGATCAAGGAGGCCCATGTCTGCAGGCGAAGAACTCAACGAACTCAAAGAGCACGCGGAGGCGGCCGCGGAACGCAAGGGCCTCGCGCCGGTGAGCCTAACCATGGCCGTTGTGGCCGTGCTGGTGGCAACTATATCCTTGCTCGGCCATCGCGCCCATACCGAAGAAATCCTGCTGCAGAATAAGACCACCGACACCTGGGCGTATTACCAGGCCAAGAATCTGCGGATGAATAACCTTGAGGCGCTCAACGAAGTGATGGGGGCACTTGACGGCAAGAACGACAAAGCCGAGCAAGTACAAAAAGGCTTCGAAAAGAACATCGAGAAATACACCGAAGAGAAGAACGAAATCCAGAACGAAGCACATGCCTTGGAAGCCGAGCTGCGCCTTGAAACCCGCCGCGCCAACCGCTTCGACCTTGCAGAAGTATTTCTGGAAATCTCGCTGGTCGTAACCTCAATCACGCTGCTGACGGGACGCCGGCACTACTGGATGTTTGGAATGCTGCTAGCGGCCGCTGGAATCGTGGTGGCATGCACGGTGCTGCTGCTCCACTAAGCTTTCACTATTCCCAACCTTCCGCGCCGACCAGCGGCACGAAGCAGCACAACACGTTTGCTGACGTGACAACGTCGCCGCCAATCTTGCGCACGATTTGCAGCTGCTGTTCGGCGCGTGTCCCCACGGGAACCACCAGCCTGCCGCCGTCGGCCAACTGTGCAATCAAACTCGGCGGAGGCTGTGGCGCTCCTGCGGCAACGAGTATCTTGTCGAACGACGCATGCTCGGGAAGACCGCGGCTTCCATCTCCCCAAACCACATGGACATTCCGATAGCCCAACTCGGCTAGGATATGATGGGCCTTGTCAGCCAAGTCGCCGTGGCGCTCAATCGTCCACACCTCGGCAGCAAGCTCACCCAGCACCGCGGCTTCGTAGCCGGTGCCGGTTCCCACTTCGAGTACTCGATCTGTAGGCCGGACTTCTAGTGCCTCGAGCATAGCCGCCACCATAAAGGGCTGCGAAACGGTTTGTCCCGAGCCAATCGGAATAGGGCCGTCGGCATAAGCGTCTCGCGCAAATTCCAGAGCAATAAACCTTTCGCGCGGAACCTTTCCCATCGCCAGCAGCACGCGCTCGTCGCGAATGCCGTGCTGGCGCAGTTGCACGTCGACCATCAAGGCGCGCTGCTCGTCGAATTGCTGCGGCCTAACTTCCTGGGATTTCCAAAGTGGGTACATGAGTGGCCATCCCGCGCACTACTTCTTCCGCTTTCGGATCAGCAGGTCGAAACTCACCACGCCATTCTCATCGCGAATGCCCTCTATCGTGTATTCGGCATTGATGTTGTATTCGAACTGAATGACCTGCTGCGCCGACTGCGTTAAGTTCGTAATGTAGGTGAGCGTGACGTTGTTCGACACCTGCTGCTCAACCGTCAGCCGCGCGCTCGGATTATTGTCCGCTCCACCCACCGAAGGATTAATGCGGATCGAGCTCACGCCAAACAGTCTCGAGACCCGATTGCTGACCGCCTGGTTGATGAACTGCCCGAGTACCAGATTGCCCGCCCCCTCACCCAGGCCGCTGTTACTCGCACTGCTCGCGGCGTAGCCTTCTTCCTGTGTTCGGCCAAAAGCAAGCAACGCGATGATGTCATCGCTCGACAGTGGAGGATCGGACCGGTACGTGGTGGTCAGCTTCTCCATCGTGCCATGCAGCCCGATGGTGATATCGAAGTCGCGCACTCGCGTGGTCGCTTCCATGTCGAGGATAGGATCGATGCGAATGGGGTTGGCAAACGTGATGTCGCCGCGGTCGAGGTGGTACTTGGTACCGCTCAGTTTGATATCGCCTTCGTCGATATTGATGCGGCCCAGCAACACCGGACGGCTCCCTGTCCCGCGCAACCGCAGGTCAGCGTCGCCCGACAGTTTTGCCAGCGATGTCTGGAATGTGAGCTCGGGCGCGGACACGATGTGCACATCGAGCCGCAGATTGTTCAGCGGAGAATTCGGATTCGGGACTTCCACCGTCTGCGAAACAAAAGCGGGCGCGAAATCCGACGACGGAATCTGCGCAAATCGCGTGATGGTAATCTCCCCGGTCAGCGTGGAGCTCTTCAGCGTGCCGCTGAGATGCAGGTTCTGGTCGGCCGTCACGCTGACACCGCCGTAGCGGAAGCGGATCTCCGTGCCGGTCGTCTTCAGGTCGAAGCCCACTGTGCTGCCGTACGTAATGTACCCGGAGAAGTTCACCTGTCCGCCGCCCACGCGGCCTGCGAGGTGTTCCACCTCCAGGCGGTTCTGGTTGAAGACCAGGGTGCCGTTCATCTCTCCCAACGACGCCGGAAGGTCCGTCACGGAAAAGCCGGCATGTGCGATTACGACACGCCCCTTCATCTCTGGCTTGGCGAGCGTGCCGCGCACGGTCACGTCCGCGTCCGTTGAGCCATACGCTGTGATCTCATCATCCAGCGCATGGAATAGGTTCATATTGAGATGGCCCTTGGCGTACAGGTCGAGCGGGCGTTCGCCCTTGAGGTCCATCGTTCCGCCGAGACTGAGGTGCGTGTCTTCGGCGGTCAGGGTCAGGCGCTTTATCGAAACCACTTGATCGTCCAGCGCCAGCTCAATAGGGCCGTCGCTATGAACTGGGATCTTTTCCAACTCCACTGTGAAGGCGTCAATCACCATCGAGCCCTGTAGTTTGCGCGGCTCCCGCAGCGGTCCGCTGATGCTGGCATGTCCGTTCAAAGAGGAGTGACCGGTGACCCTCGTCTTTAGCTCGGCCAGCAGCAGTGGATCGATATCAACCTGCGTGAACTGAAGCTGCAGATTGCTTTGCAGGTTTCCTTTTTCGTCTATTGTTCCATCCAGCGTCACGGATGCCTGAGGGAAATGCGATCGCCCAGTGAGCTGCAGCTTGTCGCCCTTGCTGACGGCATCCAGCACCAGCCCGCCGCCGGTCAGCTCGTCATTGACGGAGAGATTGGCGACTTCGAGATGCGCGTTGATCACAGGCTGATCGAGAGGGCCTGAAGTCTTCAGAGTGAAGCTGGCAATGCCATGTTCCTGGAGTGGTATCGACTGCAACTCGCTAATTTGTGCCAGGTCGAAATTATCACCGCGCAAGTCTGCGTTCAATTGCCGATTGCTGAGGTTATAGGCCGCGGTTCCAGTCACGGAACCACTCAACGCTTCGACCCGGATGTTCTCCAACTGCGCTTCGTGGTTGCCCAGGACCAGGCTTGCGGTGAACGTTTTCACCGGGTGACCGTAAGCCTGTCCGCCGGTAACCGACAACTGGCCCTGCCCATGTGGGTCAGCCTGCGTACCCGACAGCTGAAGATTGAGGTTGACCGTACCCGATAGCGGATAGCTCGTGCCGACGGTCTGCTGTAGGTCAGCGACGCTGGCGTTGTGAATAGAAGCTTGCACGGTAAAGGGCGAGTTGCGGGTGAAGCTGCCGTCCTCGAAGTTCGCTGAGCCATCCACGTTCAAATGTGCGTTACCCTGAACGATCACTCCATTGTGCAGCGCGATCTCCGTGCTGCCGTACTGCACGTCACCCGCGAACGAGTCGATGTGAATGTGCCGCTGCTGCGGTTGGGGCTTCGGTTCCGCCGTTGCCTGCCCAAGATGCAGCAGCGATTGCACGGTGCTCACCGGTTCGGGCTTGGCCGCAGACTCCTCCTGACTGTAGATATAAGTGAAGTCGGTGGCGAGCAGGTGTCCTACAATGTCAGGCAACTCAAGCCTGCCGCGCATCGTACCGTTGAAGCTCGCCCTGCCGTCGAGTTCGATAGGCAACGCCGCATGTCCCATGGCGTTTAACAGGGGCTGGCATTCCTTCAAGCTGGTAGTGGTGACCGCGAATTTCAAATCAGCGACGTTCGGTCCCAGTGTTCCCGACGTGTTGGCCTCGGTGTGCGGCGTCGCCAGGTTCAATTGCGCAATGTCCATCGATCCGGCATGCACATCGTAGCGTCCGCGCAATGCTCCGCTCATGGGCAACTGGTTGGGTTCGCTCCGTCCCGGAGCCGTGGCATCCAGCGCCAGTTCGGCAATCGCGCGGCTGATCGAATCTCTCCACGTCAGATTTACCGTCCCGCTCACAACACCGCTGGCATTGAGCTTGTCGAGCGGGAGATCCTTGCTTGACAGGACTCGGACCACCTCGGAGAGCGAAGCACCGCTCACTTTAAGGTCAGCCGTGCCTTGTTGCGCCGCAAGCGCGCCCTTTTTGGTTACCGCAGGAGCGGTCGAAGTACCAGACGTCTTCCCTTTTCGCGCCGACGGCTCGCTGGTCACTTGCGCACTCGTGGCGGTGGTTTCCAGCGCCGGGAGATAATGCCGGACCTCGGCAATGCCCGTCACTGTTCCGCCTAGCAGCCGCACCTCGATCTTCTTCAGCAGGATGTGCTCGCGATCGACCGAATATTCAGTTCCGGCGCTGACGTCGCGCAACGCGAGGCTGGGATCTTCGTAGTTCACGCCGCGCAGGGTGAGCTTGCCGCTGGTGGCGAAGTTGTCCTGCGAAAACGTACCTGACCCGCTGACGTTCGCTCCGCCTGCCCGCACTCCGCGCACGCGCGTAATTTCGGCGAGTTGCGACAGGTCGAACGTGCCGCCGTAGGAGAGCTGGACCCTCGGATGGTTAAAGTCGTCCACCGTTCCACTCAAATCGAGCGACGACTTCTGCGATGTCACCCTCAGCGACCGTATCTGTGCCCGGTCGCGCCACAGGTTGAAGTTGGCATCGGCGCTGGCTGGGATGTCGCGCAAGTCCTGGAATTGCGCATCAATTTTGCCGACATGCAAAATGCCGTCGTACCGCCGCTCCATCCGCTGATAACTCATGTCCAGCGTCAAGTCGTTCGCCTTGAAGTCGAGTGGCAATTTCTGGTCGTTCCACAGCAGCGCGCCGTTGCGCAGTTCGGCCCGCCCGATGGCGAGTTCAAACAACTGCTGCAACGGATCGCCGGTTGACTTCACCTTCGGCTCGGGCACGTTGGTCGACCCATCCGGTTTGACGATGACGTGTACGTTGGGTTGCTCCAGGATAAGCTGCTGCAAATCGATGCTGGTCTTCAGCAATGAAACAATGTGCAGGCGAATGTACAGCCGGTCCACGTGCACCAACGGAGCTTCCGTCGCCAGTTCCAGTCCATGAATCGTCAGCCCTTTGCCTTCAATCTCAAGTTTCGAAACATTCCAATGCAACGATTGCAATTCGACCGTGCCGCCTGTCGCCTTCTCCAGTTCCGCAATTACGCGGTCACGCACTATGCCCTCAAACGCCGGGCTGCGCAGGAACCATGCCAGCGACACCACCAAAATTGCAAACAGTCCTGCCATCACCACCCAGAACCACCATGGGAAGCGCGTCACCCGGACTGTTGCTTTCTCGGCCATGCTAGTTCCCGCCCGCCGCCTCTCGCTCTGCCGACGCCGACGTCACCGGCAAAGGTATCGTGCTGTGAATTTGCGACTGCTGACGCAGGTTGTGCAGCCATGCGTCGAGCAGTTCGTCCATGTGTTGCTGCACCAGCAACTCGCGGATCTTTGGCTCGACCTCCTGCAAGGTCACCACCTTGACCCCGGCTTTCTCCAAGTCGGGCAGCATCTGCTTGCGGTAGTACGCCTCGACCTCTTCCGGCTGAATGTGCACGTTGGGCCGCAGCCGCACTTCGACGAAGTTCATCATCTGTTTTTCGCTGCGCAGGTTCGCCTCGAGATCGCGTTCTGTCAGCCCGTACGACGCCAGCAAGTCCAGCCAGGCCTGCTCGCTGGTGGCCGATGGAATCTGCTTCCGCATCTGGCTCAACCCCGCCCGCACATCGTCACGCGACGGCGCCAGGTAGTTGGCGTCATTCATCTGGCTGATCAGCAATTCTCGGTCGATCAGCCGTTGCAAAGCGCTGACTCGGTCCGCAACGGTCACCGCCGACAGCGGCTTCTGTTGCATGAACGCCTCAAACCGTACCGCGTCGTCCCAGTCGCTTTGCAGCACCGGTTTGTGATTCACCGTGGCAATGACGCCGTCAATGACTTCCCCGCCGAAAACCGCCAGCGGAGCCAGCAGCAAAATCAAGATTGTGATGTGTCGTAGTGTTTTCATTAGAACGTTTGTCCAATGCTGAAGAAGTAGTTAAAGCTGCGCAGCGTCTGTATCGTGTCCTCTTCGCGGACCGGATAGCGCGTGGGGCTGAAGTTATAGCCGATGTCTCCGCGCACCGGCCCGACCGGCGTCTTGTAGCGGATACCAATGCCCACCGCTTGCGGGTTGTAAGCAAAGTTGCAACCCACAGTCGAATTTGCTGGGGCGCATGCCGCCAGCCCTGGCTGCTGGAACCGCACCAGTCCACGCAGGATCAGGCTGGGTGTCGCGAACACATTGCCCATGTCTTCGAAGAACACAAAGCTCAGGTTGTTATTGACGTAGGGCAGCAGTACCGGCGGCGTGCGGAGTTCCAGATTGTTGATGAACAGTCCCTGTCCACCAATCGGGTAGCCGGTCTCCAGGTCACGTGGGCCGGCCTGGTTGATAGCGAAGCCGCGCAACGAGTTGCCGCCACCGGAAAAGAACAGCTCCGGTAGAGGAATAGCTGTCAGTGCGCCGCCCGGGTAATAGTTGGTTCCATACGGCCGCTCGATGCCGATGGTCGTATTGCGCGCAATCACCCACCTCTTCTTGAAAGTCCAGTAGGTTGAATTTTGCAGTAGGATCTTGCCGAAGTTCGACTGCGATCCCAACGCGCTGGTAGCCAGTCCCAAGTCCACGAGGTTATAGGTGCCCTTGTGCGTGTCCACAGGATTGTCGCGCGTGTCGCGCACCCATGTGAAGCTCGGCATCGCGATGCGCACCGGCCGCGAATACAGCGGAATCAGGTCGGGATCGATGACTAGGCTATTAGGGTCGATGCTCACCCGCTGATAGCTCATGCGATAGATGATCGTCGTAGCTCGGCTGTAACGCTGCTCCGCGCCCACCGAGCCTTCCAGCCGTTGCGAGGTAAACGTGTTGACGTTGACAGTGTTGTCGTAAAAAGCGCTCACCGTGAAATGCCAGTTCTCCCGGCTGAAAAGGCGCGGCGCATCGTAACTGATTAGGGCCCGCCGCGTCAGTAAGCCAAACCGCGCCCGCATGCTGAGAGTCTGGTCGCGGCCAAACATGTTCAGGCGTGTGATTTCCAGCACACCGTTGGGACTAACGCTCGCCTGGCCCTGCGGATTATTGATGGCCGGCGTGTTGCCGGTTGCAAACTCGATGCCGCCGCCATAGCGGAATGTCCAGCGTGGCGCCTCAGTCAGGTTGAACAGCACGTTCTTCTCCGGCTCGATGCCTTCCGGGTTCTGCACCGCCATGTCAACCTCGTTAAAGATGCCGAGGTTGTAGAGCCGGCGCTGCGAATCCACCATTTCTGCCTGGCTCAAGGGGTCGCCCGGATCAATGCGAACGCGCTTGTCGATCAGCTCGGGCCGCGTATTCTCCCGCCCGGTGATGATCAACCGGTCAACGCTGACGTGCTGTCCTTCCGTGATCTTGTAGGTGACATCCATCCGGTAAGGTTCGCCCTTCACCGGCGTCACCTCTGAATCGAACTGCACATCCGGAAATCCGCGGTTGTAATAGAAGTACGTCATCGCATCGCGGTCGGTGACGATGTCGGCTTCGCTGAACGGCTGTCCGGGTATGCTGCTCAGCAACTGCGTCAGCCGTTGCGTCGAGTAACTGTTGTTCCCCTCTATCTTGACCTGGTTCACCAGCGTCTGCGGCCCCTCGGTAATGCGGAATACCACCGCCAGTTCGCCCGGCGAACCCCGGTAGTTCTCGTCCAAACTGGCATCGACCTTCACGTCCAGAAAACCATTCGACTGATACAGCGCCTTAATCGAAGCGGCATCGTCGGTCATCATGCGCTGGCTGAAACGCCCGCTGGTCACAATCCAGGTCTTGGACTGGATGCTCAGGCGCTCGCGAATCGTTGACTCGTCGAAATATTTGTTGCCCTCAATCTGGATCGATGCCAGCGCGTGTTTTTCACCCTGATTGACCTTGTACACAATATCGACCAGGTCTTCCTCCGGCACGGGGCGCCGCTCTACTTCCACGCTGGCATCGAAGTAGCCCTGCGTCTGCAGGTAGTTGCGCATGTTGCGCCGGCCCTCGTTCAGCAGGTCATCGTCTACCGCATTTTCCTGGTACACCGGCACCAGCTTCTTCATTTCGCCGGACCGGATCTTCGCGCCTTCAGCAGTAATCACGACCTTCGCGCCTTGCTCCACCTCGAAGACATAATTCAGCCGATTGCTCTCCGGACGGTAGTCGCGGTCGGTTAACGACACCTGCGCTTCGAGGTGCTGGTTCTTCTGGTAGTGCTTGCGCAGTCGCTCCAGGGCGCGCGTCAAGTCGGCGTTCTTCACTTTGTTACCGGCCTTGAGTTTCGTGATTTCCACGATCTGTTCCGGCGCAATGCCGGTGTCGCCCTCGATCTTCACCGCGCCCACCCGCGCCACGTCCCCGGGTGCGACATGGAACACCATGTCCATCTGGCGCGTATCTTCGTGCGGTTTCAGATCGTAGGTAATCACCGACTGGTAATAGCCGTTGTCGCCCATCACCTTGTTCATGCGCTCCATCGCACGGGTCATGTTGTCTTCAGAAAACAGATCGCCCAGGTCAAGCTTGGCCGCATAAATCAACTGGTGCGCCTTGGGCGGGGTCTTCTTATTCAGGCCATCGATATTGACGTCGCCATTGAAATAGTTTTCCGTGGTGACAAACGTCAGCGTGATGCCTCCGCCCGCCGCCGGTGAAGCTTCCACATGCAGGCTCGAGAAACGTCCCGTCGTGTACAGCACGCGGATCGTTTCCCGCAGCGCATCGCGGTCCAGAGGCTCGCCCTCTTTCACCAGCGACAGGCCGCGCAGCATCTCAGAATTTGTCCCCGCGATCCCGCGAAACTGGATCTCGCGCACCACTTCGCCTTCGTACTTCGCGGCGCTATTCAGCGCAGGCAGCGGATGCGGCTGCGTATCAACCGTCTCATTCTGTGGATTGGGTATCTGCTCGGAGGGTTTTGCGGCCACGCCAGGCAAGGGGCCAGCATCAGCGCGGCGCCCAGCAGTCCTAGCCCGATGATGAATGGCGTGGTTGGCTTCCTCAAACTCGTTACCTTTGCTGGACCCGCCAGTTCCATGCCGCGGTCGAAGCTGCCGTGCCTCGCACCCGCATCCCCCCGGAATCGCGTGCCCCACGGCCGACCGTCCCGGTGCGAGTCTCAAGACGAAACCTCAGTGGTTTCTAATGACGTGGCGTTACCTATAATAACGAAGGAAGCTTCCCGAGAGCAGGTAGTCCGGTTGGAATTCACCGAGCGGTATTCTCGCCAAATCCTCTTTCCACCCGTCGGACCCGAGGGCCAGCGCCGCCTCGCCGCCGCGCGGGTGGCTGTCGTAGGATGCGGCGCGACCGGATCAGCGTTGTCTTCCCTGCTCGCGCGCGCCGGAGTCGGCTACCTGCGCATCATCGATCGCGACTACGTTGAGCCCAGCAATCTTCAGCGCCAGGTGCTCTTCGACGAGGCCGACGCCGCTGAATCGCTTCCCAAGGCCATCGCTGCCGCCCGCAAAATCCGCGGCTTTAACTCGGAAATCACGGTCGAGCCGCATGCCGCCGACCTCGTGCCCGACAACGCCGCCGACTTGCTCGGCAACGTGCATCTCATCCTCGACGGCACCGACAATTTCGAAACCCGCTATCTGATCAACGATTACGCCGTCAGCGAAAAGCTGCCCTGGATTTACGCCGCGGGAGTTGGCAGCTACGCCGTCACCATGACAGTGCTGCCCGGCGAGACCGCCTGCCTCGCCTGTATCTTTCCTGATTCCCCCAAAGGAATGGTCGAGACCTGCGACACCTCGGGCATCCTGAATTCAGCCGTGAACCTCGTGGCGTCCATCGCGGCCACCGAGGCGATGAAGCTCATCGTCGGCGCGCGCGACAAGATTCGCCGCACGCTGTGGTCCTACGACGTTTGGACGCAACGAGCACGCCGAAGTCTCAACCGCCCATCCGCGCGCAGATTGCCGCGCCTGCCAGCAGCACGACTTCGTCCATCTCGCCGGAGAAGGCCGCCCTCACATCTCGATGTGCGGACGCAACTCGGTTCAGATTCACGAGCGCCAGCGCCCTATCGACTTCGACGAAATCACCCGCCGCCTCACTCCTCACGGCCAGGTCAAGCATAACGAGTTCGTGCTGAAGTTCTGGCACGAGCCGTATGAGATGACCCTCTTCCCCGATGGCCGCGCCATCATCAAGGGCACCACCGACACTGCCATCGCCAGAAGCCTGTACGCGAGGTATATAGGGTCGTAGTTCTTTAACAGGGGATGTAAAGAGAAAACAGATCTCCCTGCGCTGGATGCCCGAGGTTCGCCCTTGCTGTTGGCCTTGACCTGGGAGTCTTCTCTGGTAGCTCTATGGTTGGCAAATGTGGGTCAGGTGCGATTCCAACTTTCGCCTTCCGTCCGAACACTACCTTTGGCCATCGATCACCACGATCGGTGACTAACTCGCTTGCTCTTTCCCTCCTCCGTTCGTACACTTTTTCGGAGAAGGACGAGGGAGTGCTGTCTTCCCCGACGACGACAGCTGGACATTACCCACGTCTCGTTTGTAAAGCTGAGGTACTTCGACCTGTGATAGGTCCTGTTCGTTCTCGATTTTCTACCCATCTCCCCGCCGTCGCAGCCGCTCGGCCTCCAAGAATTCCGCCTAACTCCTTTGTTAAGACGATTTTGCCTGTAACTCTCACGCACTCAGTCGCTTGCGCACACAATGTTCCCTATCTCCATGAAAACAAGGATTCGACGGGGAGGGGGGAGGGGTACCCGGGGATTCCCGGAAATTCCTCCTTCCCACTTGTTCTATAACTAGAGGCGCGATGCTAAGGACCTTATGAGTGGCGATTCGTTCCCATTAAACCTGCCGCTCCCGCGCTTGGCGACCGATTCGTGCGAGGCTACCGATCTGTATCGCGAACTGCGCAAACCTCTGCTGCGATATCTGGCCGGTCTCGGGCTCTCGATGGAAGAGGCGCAGGATGTCGTGCAGGACGCCTTTCTCAGCTTGCACAAGCATTTAGCTCAAAGACGATTGCTGAGCGAAACGGAAGAATCCGGTCCAAGCGAAGAACCCACCCAAGCAAAAACGGCTTGGGTGGGGCACCCGGAGAACATTCGCAGCTGGCTGTTTCGCGTCGCACACAATCGGGCGCGAAATTACCAGCAGGGTTACGCCAATCGGATGGGTGAGCCGCTCGATCCGATCTTCGATGCCGCTTCGAGCGCAGCATCGCCGGAGCAGGCAGTGTTGGCGCAGGAGAAATTCAAACGGCTCGACAGGGCTGTCCGCTCGTTGAACCCTCGGGAACGGGAGTGCCTGATGCTACGGGCTGAAGGATTGCGTTATCGCGAAATCGGTGAAGTTCTGGGGATTCCAACCTCCACGGTGGCCGACACGGTGGAGCGGGCAATCAAGAAGTTAGCGGAGAAATGCAATGTGTAACTCTTCAGGACGTCTGGTTGCATGGATGGACGGCGAGCTCGCCGGGGACGAAGCTGCAGCAGTCGAGCAGCACGTGAAGGCGTGCGTGGAATGCCGGGCGTGCGTGGCCGAGTACGAAGCAGCGAGTCAAGGTTTCGCCGCCTACTACGACACCACCACGCAGACAACGCTGGCAGCCAAGCCGCGCCGCAAGGTTCCCGGCTGGGTTCCCGTAGCTGTGGCTACCGCTGCGGCAGCCGTGATTGTATTGCTGGTCTTACTGCCACGAGCCGCAAAGCCCGCTCCACAGGTTCCCCATGTGGCAATAGCTACGACTCCGTCTATCGTTGCAGAGACTCCTCCCACGCCGCTCAAGCCAGCAGCGAAGCAACATGCAGCCGCTCACCGGAAGCCTCCGGCCGCTAATTGGGCGATGGGCGCTCCCGCCATCCAGATCGCCATCCCGGCCGACTCGATGTTTCCTCCCGGCGCTGTACCCGAGGGAGTCAACTTTGTGGCAAACCTGAGTTTGGCGGACGGGTCGGTACAAGCCATCCGTCTGCAACCGTAATTTAGAAACGTGATCGAAAAGGAGAACCACCCGACTATGAAACGTACCTTGATATTCCTATTGGCGGCATCCTGCTTCGCCCTCGCCCAAGATAGCGCCAGCGGCAGCGGCAATGTGACCTATCGTACTTCTGGTCAAGTGAGCGGGGCTGGGCCTGTGACCGCGGTTGCCTTCGGCGGAATCGCGGGCGCCGGAGGCGTGGTAGCGGGTGCGCCTTACTCCGCGACCATCACCAACGACTCGGTGCAGACGCTCGCCGATGGCACCCACATCACCTCGAGCAGCAGCGGAACCACCGCTCGCGATTCGCAGGGCCGCACCCGGCAGGATGCTCCTCTTCCGGCACTCGGCAACCTCTCGGCGACCGATGCACCGCATCTGGTGTTCATCCAGGACCCGGTAGCCGGTGCCTCCTATACCTTGAACCTGACCGACAAAACGGCGTGGAAAGGCCCGGCGCCTCCTCCTCTGGGAGCCGGTGCTCCCGGCACAATGGTCTCCACCAACTCAGTTTTCATTCACTCGGGTAGTGCAGCAGCGATGCAATTTCCCGACGGGCCACCGACGTCGACGATTTTCCTTCAAAAGCGTCTCGCCGAATCTGAGGGAGACGTTACTTCCGAAAACCTCGGCTCGCAGATCATGGAAGGCGTGCAGGTCACGGGAATCCGCACCACCCGCACCATCGAGGTCGGCAAAATCGGCAACGATCGGCCCATCACCATCGTGACCGAGGTGTGGACTTCGCCCGAGCTCAAAACGATCGTCTTGAGCAAGCGCAACGATCCCCGCATGGGCGAGCAGACCTTCAAGCTGACCAACATCCAGCGCTCGGAGCCCGACCCGTCGCTGTTTACCGTCCCGTCAGACTTTACGATTACCGAGGGTGGACCCAGAACGGTCATGTATCGCTCGAAGCCCTAGTTGGCTGCGGATTAAATGAGTATTAGTGCCCCACACATTCCTGAGTTTGGAATGTGTGGGATTTTTTTGTCCGCGCGGCTAGAATTGTCATCCAACCTTTCAGCCTATGTCACTCGACGAGTACCACAAGAAACGCGACTTCCAGAAAACGTCTGAGCCTTCCGGCAAGAGCGAAGCCAGGAAGACTTCTTCCCACCTCATCTATGTCATCCAGAAGCACCGCGCTACGCAGCTTCACTACGACTTCCGTCTGGAATGGGCGGGAACGCTGCTGTCGTGGGCAGTTCCGAAGGGTCCGTCGCTCGATCCGTCGGTGAAGCGGCTGGCGATGCAGGTGGAGGATCATCCCATCGACTATGCCGACTTCGAAGGCGTGATTCCTGCGGACGAATACGGCGGTGGAACCGTGATGGTGTGGGACATCGGCACATGGGAGCCTGAGGTGCCCGATGTTGACGAGGCCCTGCGCAAAGGCGACTTGAAGCTCATACTGCACGGAAAGAAATTGCAGGGCTCGTGGGTATTGGTTCGTACGCGCGGATTCGGCTCCAGCAAAGGCAAGTCGTCGTGGCTGCTCATCAAACATCGCGACCAGTACGCCTCCGAGGAAGACATCACTGCAGACCAGCCGTACTCCGCGATTTCTCATCGCCTGCTGGCCGACATCGCACGCGACCGTGGCGGCAATGTGGAGCTGGCCGCGACTGGTGATCCTCAGCCTGCGAAGGCAACGCCCACCAAGTCGGCGGGCGCGACGGCCGCAAAGGGTGCTGGCAAGCGTGCGCCCGCCAAGACTACGACGAAGAAGTCTGGCCGCTGACGAAAAAGACCGAACGTAGGCATCGGTTTACGCCCTAGTGAGCGCAACACGTGATCGGACAGGTCGGTCCTCCCACCTGGTAAGTCGACTTGTTCTGTTCGAAACACCATCGCACCTGAGCCACCCCAAATAATTCGCGGGTCGCCGCCGGAACGTCTTTGTCCTCGACCGGCTTGAATTCGAAGGTAATCGCGCCATCCGGAACAACAGTCGCCAGCAGGTAGCCGTACACATTGGTCCTCGCAACCGTTGACTCGCCGAGGTCTTGGGGCAGGCGATAACGCACTGCGCCCGCGCTGCCTACGATCCATCCTGGCAGTATGTCGTCCTTAGCGTGGCACGCGGTGGCGTAAATGTTGTTCATCACGAAGTGTGAATGGCTCGCCACCACGTAGACGTTCTTATGGGAAGTTCTGCGGAAATCCACCAGCGCCTGGTAGGCTTGCCGTCCACTGGCCTGCTCCTGCGCCGAGTCGTTCATGCTGTGTCCGGCTGATGTGCTGTCGGGAAAAGCTGCATGCATGCCGATGACAAGCGTACGAATCGCTGAATCGGCCGCGGCCCGCTTCAATTCCGCGAGAACCCACGTCATCTGGTCGGGACCGAACTGGTCCGTTCCTGCATTGTCGAGGTTGATGAAGTCAATACCGCGATCAATCCAGTGGTAGTACGTCTTGACCAGGTGGTCGTTCGGATTGTCGGCGAGGCGTTGCTGCCGAATCACAGGCGCGTCATACCAATCGGCAAACTCGGCGATCAGTTCGTTGTGCGTTTTCGGTTGAATCAGCTCGTGATTTCCGATGCCCAGAAACACCGGCAAACTGCCAAACGGCTTGAGTTGGTGGTTGATGAAGTCGGGCCATGCGTTGTTCTGGTAATCCGTTATGGTGGAGCCCGGATTCAACCGCAGGTAGTCCTCGTCGAATGTGTAGATAGCGCGGTAGTCGCCCAAGTCCCAGTAGAACGCGGCTCCGTCGTTCAATACTCCCTGGGCAATCGCAGGAACCACGATGTCGCCGCAGTTGCGGGAGTCGCCAGAGACGGCGAATTTCCAGGTTCCTGACGAGTTCTGCGCGAGCGCAGGCGACATCGATGCGCACAGGAACGCGAGAAGAATGAAAATCGAGCGAGAGCGCAGATCCAAACGGCGCATGGGCACCTTCAGGCGCACCATCATAACGCAGTCAGACGTGCAAACCTTTCCGCTGCGCACATTCGGGTAATCAGCTTCTTAATGGGCTGGTCCGTTCGCCGCAGTTCCGGGCGGAGGCGGTGGAGGCTCTTCGAACTTTTTCGCGTCAATCGGCGCGTTACTCTGCACTTCGTCCAATTGAATGGTGAACGCCCCACTGGGACGCGCAATGGTCCAGCGATACGGGGTCTTCACTCCTCCCGCGTCGCGATAATCCGCGTAGTCAACCTGCGTGGGGTTGAGTCCCAATGCAGTATCGGTGTAGTGCAGCATGCGTACGAGTAGCCCGCTCGTCGGATCAAAGTAGAACTTCACCGGCGGCTCTCCTTTGGTAATCGCCCAGACCACTGTCGCCGCGTGACCGTCGACCTCTTCCGGATGCGGTTGCAGCCTAGTCTCGGCAAACATCGCGCTCAGGTGGGTCGGAAACATCACCGTGGCATCGAGTCGCGCCGCGTACTGGTCGGAAGCCGACATTTCGCGCAAGGGGCGCCCGGGAGTGGCCAGCCAGCCCGCGTGTCCGTTGTACGCCGTGACACTTTCGCCGTTCTGGGTATGCATCACCGAAACGCGCATGTCGGGCGACTTGGCAAAGACTTCGATGGGCAGCTTGCGGCCTCCACCCAGCAGTGCGTTACCCTTCTCGACACGCGTCGTAACCTTTTCGAGGGCAGCTTGGGCGCCGGCGGCCTCAAGATACTTGGCGATCACCGCGTTACCTGACGGCCAACTTGCACGTGCCGTCGCGTCGTCCTGGTCGCTGTCGGCGACAGCAGGCTTGGGCGCTTCCATCGCAATGGCGGGAATCGCTTGAGGATGAATGGCTCCCCGATGGCAGGTGTTGCACGTGACCTCGCGCTCGCCTGAGAAATTGTTCTGGCTGATGGCCGCCATCATGCGCATCATCTCGCGGGCCGTCTTCTTGGTCTTCTTGTCGTCCTTGTCCATCTCGCGCTCAACGTGGCAGAAGTCGCACTCTACACCCAGCGAGGCGCTGATGAATTGCATGGTAGGAATCAACTGATCGGCGGGAATGCTTTTCAGCACTTGGATGTTCTTGAATTGCTGTTCGGCGGTTTTTGTGTCGGCGCTGGCGCAGGCTCGCAAAATCGTCGGGTCGAGCGCGAGAACTGCAATCGCCAGGAGAAGTGCTGGTACTCCAACCGTGAACATGCGTTTCATCATTCAGGATTCCTCACAAAGCATGTCGTGCTTTGACACTTGGCAAGGTACTAATCATGCAGCTGACAGATCAGAAGTCGGAGTCCCCACAAAAAACGAGCTTGGCCCTATGCTACTACTTTGCGAGTTAGGGTCGCACCTCTCTAGGGAGTTTGCGGCTTTGTTCGCTAGCCAGCCATCGACGCCAGTTCGGTGCCCACTTTGACCGCGGTGGTGATGGCGGTAATGACTTTGGCGATGTTGGCCAGATCCAGCGTCATCTTCTGCAAGGAATCCTGCGCGTCTTTCATTTGCACTACGACCTGCTCGATCTGCGGATCGTCGTCGTGAAAGATCTGGTTGATGGCGTCCCAGTAGTTGCGTCGCGCCGCGACGTAGTTCGTCCGCACTATAGTGCGCTGATCGTCGGTCTGGCAGGCGGCCAGGATGTCGGCGAGATGTTGCGTCAGGAATAGATACTGCGCTTCCAGACTGCTTAAAGCGTCACCCATTTCGGTTCAGTCCCTTCCTGTTCCAATCTTCTGTGGCGTCAGTGCTTCTTGGTTACCGCTTCCACCTGCTGGCTGGTTGACTTTAGCGCCGCCGCTAGCGCCGCCGTGTTCGCGTGATAGGTACTGATCTGGTTGTCGCCGGTGGCCTGAATTTTCAGTTCAGCCAGATGCCGCATTTCCGCCGGAGTCTGATTGGCGGGCAACTTCGACGTCAGATCGAACGGCTTGAGTGCGGGCGCCAGCACCGGATTCACGTCTACCATGTCTTTTTGCAACAGCAATACTGCCAGACTCTGGGCCAGCGTGATGCGTTGGCGGTTGATCGACTCATAGACCGGCGACTCCTGCTGGAAGAGCACGTCAATCGCCGCCACGGCCTTGGCGATCGCTCCCGAACTCTGGCGCAACTTGCGGGTGCGGATCAGCTCGACCAGTTGCTGGCTGGCCTGCGACAGTATGTCCGGAATACCACCACCGCCGGGAATGGCTTTGAGCGCCATGCACTCCTTGCCCAGACCCGACGCCGCTGTACCGATGTCGGCCGCTGACTTCGAGCCGGCCAGCGTTGCGTAGGCGGACGCTAAGGCGCCCAAGGCCTTCGCCATAGCGGCGCGCTTGCCAATCTCTTGCTTGGTGGTGTTCAGGCGCGCGTGATCGGAGTCGTCGAAGGGCAGGCCTAGCAACTCGGCCTGTATCTGATTGAGGGCGACGGTATCGTCCACCTGACCCGAGAGGTCTGTGTAGTAGTCGGCGAGCTGCTGCGAAACTTTGGTGAGCTGGTTCGCGGCGTTCGTCGCCGCGGTCGAGGTCTCGCATCCGGACACAATGCCGACCGCCATGACGGCAGCCAGCGTCAGGATTAGCGATGCAATGCGACGACGACTCTTGCGCCTCGCGGTTTCTTCGATTGGGCCCGTGGTTCTCATGTCGTGGAAGCGATTGCGGATTATCCGCTTGGCCGTCCGCAGAAAGCAAGTGGTTTCTTGCCCGATAGCGGGGGCCGACTGAATTGAGCCGGGCGAAGTTCTATTTGATCGGCCCCACATACGTCAGTGTCCTCGCGAAGAACCAGCACAGGAAGAACACAATCGGAATGTGCACTGCCAGTTGCAACATTCCGTAGCCGACGAGGTCGCGCGCCTTTAGCCGCAAAATGCCCAGGAGTGGCAACATCCAAAACGGATTCACCAGGTTCGGCAGAGCCTCGGCGGCATTGTAGATTTGTACCACCCATCCGAGATGGACCTGGTGCAGGTTTGCCGCCTGCAAAACATACGGAGCCTCGATCACCCACTTGCTGCCGCCCGACGGAATGAAGACACCCAGCACAGCGGAGTAGATCGCCACTAGCAGCGGAAAGGTGTTGTGGGTAGTCACGGCAGCGAACAACTTCGCCAGCCAATCCGAAATGCCCGTGCCGACGATCATGCCAAAGATCACCGCGTAGAACGGAAACTGAATCAGCACGCCGCCGGTTGCAGGGACACACTCGGTCACCGCCTTCATAAAGCGCTTCGGCCGCCAGTGCAGCAGGATTCCGACGGTGAGAAACATCAGGTTGTAGGTATTCAGATCGAGTGCCGCGAGCGCGCCTTGTGGCGAAGTGCGAAACACATCGATGAGGTACCAAGTGAGCAACGCCGCGACCAGGATATTGAGGATTGGGCTGTACTCCAGCCACTCGCCCGGCTTGGTTCTCACCTCCATCGCTCCCGCGACGGGTTGAAACTCAATGCCGTAATCCGCCGCCGTGCGCGCCTTGTCGGCAGACGGCGCTGAGAAGTAGGCCACGAGTACTGACACCACGATCAGGACTGCCGTCATCGCGATGCTCTGCCACAAGAACAGCGTGCGGGTCAGCGGAATCACTCCGCTGATCGCAAACAGTGACGGCGGAATTGCCGACTTGGTTGCCATCAGCATGGCGGCCGACGATGACAGTCCCATGGCCCAAACTGCTCCGAGGCCGAGATACGCTGCTCCTCCCGCGGCACGGTAATCCAGACCTTTTACACGTTGCGTGAGCTCGCGCACGAAGAGGCCGCTAAAGATCAGGCTCAGTCCCCAGGAAATCAGCGAAGTCAGCATCGAGAACAGGGCCACCATCGCGATCGCGCCGCGCGGCGTTTTGGGGAGGCCTGCCAGCCAGCGAATGGCGCGATAGACCAGCGGCGTCGAAGCCACTACGTAGCCGCCAATGATAATCATCACCATCTGCATGGTGAACGGCACCAGCGACCAGAAGCTCTTGCCGCCGGCGATGGCCAGCTTTGACGGGCTCTCGCGCAACAGCAGTCCGGTCACGAACACGACGATGATGCCAATGAACGCGAATACCAACGGATCGGGGAACCAGCGCTCGCTCCAATTGGCGAGGGCCAATCCAGTGCGGACGAGTCCACCCTCGCGCCCGTCTTCAGGTTTCGGTGCAGGTTGCTTCGATTGCGATGTGTCCGGCATGCCTTCCTCGTTTCGCAGTAATAATGGACTTTTCCAGGGAAAATGCAACGGTTTCCAGAAGCGGGCGCGCCCTGCTCCGCCACACCGCTCCAGGCGAGAGCGGGAGATTACTCTTCGAACACTTGGCATCGCGACTATAGGTATGGATAATGTCACGGTTCACCAAGGAGGTTCACCGCTATGCCACATTACGTAGCACTACTGCGCTATACCGCGCAGGGAATAGCCAAGGTCAAGGAAAGCCCGTCGCGGCTGGACGCTGCCCGCAAGGGCGCTGCTTCCGTGGGGGGCAAGATTCATGCGTGGTATCTGACGATGGGACATCACGACGCCGTGCTGATCGCAGAGTTCCCCAGCGATGAGGTTTGCGCGAAGTTTATGTTGTCGGTTGGAGCAGCCGGCAATGTGACCACGCAAACTTTGAAGGCTTTCACCGAGGACGAGTACCGCACGATCCTCTCCTCGATGCCCTGAGCGCAAATTCCCGTTCTCACGAACGCGCTGATGAAGCTCCCGGGCGGGCCTCACGAGCTCGCCTGGGATTTTCGCTTTCATAGCTCTCCTCACTCTCATCTGATATCGTTTCCCTTTCTCAACCAGTCTTTCGAGGAAACGAATGCCTTCTCCTGATGTCGCCGTTGAAGCGCGCCCGCAGCCGAGCCAACTCTATCGCTGGCTGGTACTGATTTTTGTCAGCCTGGCCATGTTCGGCAATTACTACGTTTACGACAGCATCAATCCGTTGGAACGAATTTTTCTCGAGCAGCTCGGCTTTTCGGCGTCGATGTTTGGGTGGCTGAACGCCAGCTATAGCGTGGCGGCGCTGGCGACCTTGCTGATCGGCGGCATTCTCATCGATAAATTCGGCATCAAGAAGTCGCTGATGCTCTTTTCCATCCTGATTCTTCTGGGTGCGATTCTGACTGCGTTTCGCGGTAGTTTCTACACGATGGTCGCCGGACGCGCCCTGGTCGGCCTTGGGGCCGAGTCACAGATCGTCGCCGTCACTACTGCGTTGGCGCGCTGGTTTAAGGGCAAGGAACTGAGCTTTGCTTTCGGCATTAACCTCACCATCGCCCGCATGGCATCGATCGCCGCCGACAACTCGCCGACGTGGGCCAAGTTTGCGTTCTTCCCCGACGGCGTAAACGCCCTACCCAGCTGGCATCGTCCTCTTGTGTTGGCCGCTGTCGTGGGATCGACCGCCGTGCTCGGTGCCGTGGTGTACTGGGTTCTCGAGAGTTACGCCGAGGGCCGATTCCACCTCGGCAAGTCGGGCGAGCCCGACAAGTTGAGTTTCACCGAAGGCCTCAAGTTCAATCCTTCTTATTGGTACGTGGTAGCGCTGTGCTTCACCTTCTACTCGGGGATCTTTCCGTTTCGTACCTTCGCCATCGACATCTTCAGCAGCAAGATTCTGTCTCAGATGGGCGCGGCAGCCAATTCGACCGCAGCATTCGCGGCCGCCCAGAGCCGAGCGGGGTTCTTTAACAGCATTCTTCCCTTCTCTGCCATGATCGCGACCCCACTGTTTGGACTGTTGGCTGACAAAATCGGCAAGCGCGCGACGCTCATGGTCGTCGGCTCGTTCCTCATGATGCCCGTGTACCTGATGATCGCCTACAGCAACATCTCGCTGCTGGTCCCGGTTTCGCTCATGGGCATCGCCTTCTCGCTGATACCGGCGGTCATGTGGCCGTCGGTCGCCTATATCGTGAATGAACATCGCCTCGGCACGGCGTACGCGCTGATGAGCCTGTTGCAACAGATCGGCTTCTTCATCTTCAATCTGGCCATCGGCAAAGCAAACGACATAGGACACGCCGGGCCTGACAACTTCCACGGCTACGCCTTGGGCATGTGGCTGTTTTCGATCTTAGGATTTTTGGCGCTTTTCTTCGCCTTGATGCTGCGTGCGCGTGAGACCGGACCCAACGCGCATGGGCTGGAAACGATTACGACGGCGACGGCGGCTGCCTGACGTCCTGAATGCAATGTCGACTACCAGACGGTTCGGCCCGTTTCGGGAGGCAACCTATTTTCCGCGCGGGCATCCCACATTTGGCTGCTGGAAAAGCGTCAAACTAGTAGTGCCGGAAAATTGCATCCGCTGCTATCGAAATTCCGTCTCAAATGACGGCTGGCGCGATATGTAATTTTGCGGCTATGATGTTGTAAATTTGGAGGAAGCTGTGAACCGACCTGCGACTTCCCCTTTAGATCGTAAGCTTCTTGCTTTTTTGCGCTCTCTGCTTGGTCCCATTCCCGTCGCCCTTGCTGTCGGTGACGCGGAGGATTTTCCCCAAACCGACACGCCGGTTGTCGGAACCGTTCGTATCCCGGACCGCTCCACCCTGCTTTCCATGGTCATGAATCCCGAAGTGGGTTTTGGAGACGCCTATTCCACCGGCAAGCTCGAGATGGAAGGAGACCTGGTTCGCAGCTTAGAATGCGTCAACAGGTCGTCTCCCCGCGTCCGGAACTGGATCTGGCGCATGTTGTCGAAGTGGCAGGACTGGGCGCAAGCCAACACCCGACAAGGTTCGTCGCGGAATATCCATCACCACTACGACCTCTCCAACGATTTCTATCGTCTCTGGCTCGATGAGCGAATGGTGTACACCTGCGCCTACTTCCCCACGCCCGACGCCTCGCTCGAAGAGGCGCAAGAGGCCAAACTCGACCTCGTCTGCCGGAAGCTCGCCCTTCGCCCCGGAGAGACCGTGCTTGAAGTCGGCTGTGGCTGGGGAGCGCTGGCCATCTATATGGCGCAGCACTACGGCGTCCACGTGAAGGCCTTCAACATTTCGCACGAACAGATCGCTTATGCGCGCGAATGGGCGAAAAAAGCAGGCGTCGCCAGCCGGGTTGAGTTTGTGGAAGACGACTACCGCAACGTGAGTGGTCAATTCGATGTATTCGTCTCGGTCGGCATGCTTGAGCACGTGGGGCGCGAGAATTATCCCGAGCTTGGCCGCGTCATCCATCGCGCGATCGGCGACACTGGCCGTGGCTTTCTGCATTTCATCGGCCGCAATCGTCCACAGCCGTTTAGTGTGTGGATCAGGAAGCACATCTTTCCCGGAGCCTACGCGCCCTCGCTGCGCGAATCGATGGAGGTCCTCGAACCGCTGAACTACTCGGTGCTCGACATCGAGAACCTTCGTCAGCATTACGCCAAGACCCTCGAGCACTGGCTAGCCCGTTTTGAAGCTTCCTTCGATGCCGTTGTCCGCAAGTACGGCATTGATTTCGCTCGCATGTGGCGGCTCTATCTTGCCGGGTCCATCGCCACTTTTCGCGCCGGCAATCTGCAACTGTTTCAAGTCTTGTTCGCGGGAAGCCGCTGCCAGGCGATCCCATGGACGCGCGAACACCTGTACTCCCCGATCAGCGACGAAGAGGACACGGAACTGTGGACACGTGCGATGTAGTCATCGTCGGGGGCGGTCCCGCCGGATCGTCATGTGCGTGGGCATTGCGCAACTCCGGCCTCGACGTGCTCATTGTCGATCGCGCTGTCTTCCCTCGCAATAAACTCTGCGGCGGATGGATCACGCCACTCGTACTCGACGAGCTCGAGTTCACGTCCGATGACTATTCCCCAGGCCGCACGCTTCAGCCGATTACCGGCTTTTGTCTGAGCGCGATCGGCGGTTCGCAGGTAGAAGTCGGCGGCATAGACGTCGTCAGCTACGGCATTCGCCGCTGCGAGTTCGATGAATTCCTCTTGCGGCGCAGCGGCGCGCATCTGCGCGAAGGCGTTGCCCTGACCTCGATCGAGCGGGTGAATGACGGGTGGCTCATTAACGGAGAAATTCGCGCGCGCATGTTGATCGGCGCCGGCGGACACTTCTGCCCAGTCGGCCGTTATCTCGGCAACAAAGGATCACCGGCTCCGGTGCTGGCGCAGGAAATTGAGTTCGAGATGGATGCTCCGCAGGCCGCGAAATCAAAGATTGTCGGCGAAGTTCCCGAGCTCTTCTTTTGCCGCGACATGCTGGGCTACGGCTGGGTTTTTCGCAAAGACAACTACCTCAATGTGGGACTTGGCCGCACCGACTCGCACGAAATCTCGCGCTACGTGAAGGACTTCGTCGGCTACCTCGCGAAGACCCGCGCCGTGGAAACCCCCGCCAACGGCATCGCCGGTCACGCCTATGGCTTGTTCGGGCATTTGCAGCGAAAAATTCTCGATGACGGCGTCTTGCTCATCGGCGACGCTGCCGGGTTGGCCTATCCGGAGAGCGGCGAAGGCATCCGTCCTGCCATCGAGTCCGGCCTGATTGCCGCGCACGCCATTCTTTGCGCCGAAGGCGATTACAGCGCGAAACGGTTGTCGCTCTACCGCGAGCTACTGAATTCCCGCCTCCATCGCGAGCGCAAGCGCATGGAGACAATTTCTCAACTCATGCCCCACACTCTCAAGGAATTCGCCGGCCGCCGACTGCTCCGCAACCAATCCTTCTGCCGCAATGTCGTGATGGACCAGTGGTTCCTGCGCGTCGCCGAACAGCGCCTGGCGCTGGGCCCGCAACCCGTTCAACGCGCACTCGCCGCCAGTTGATTCTCCGCCCTTCCCATCTGCCCCAATTTCAGCCATGCTGTATGCATAGGAGATTCAGCATGGGTGAGGCGACCAACCAGTGGACGACCAAAGTCCGTCAACATCCCGAGCGCGCCGTGCCGCAGCGCGCACAGGAGTTTCTCGCACAGGGCCAAGTCGCGCACGTCGGCTTTGAACACGATGGCCGTCCGTACGTCATCCCCATGCTTTATCAGTACTCGGCGGATCACCCTGACCGCATCTACCTTCACAGCGGGCCGGCCAGTCGCACGCTGCGGCAATTGGCGTCGGGCATACCAGTATGCGTCACTGTCACTCAGCTCGACGGCCTGGTCTACTCGCGCGACGCCAAGTATCATTCCGCAAATTATCGATGTGTGATGTGCTTTGGCCGTGGCCGCATCTTCGAAGACGAAGAAGCCAAGCGTGTGATGTTTGAAGCTATGACGCTGCGTTATTTCCCCGGGCGCACCGCCGGACGCGACTACACGCCCGCGCCATCATCCCACCTGACAACCACGGCGGTAGTCGAAGTGACCATCGAGGAAATAAGCGCCAAGATGCGTGAAGGTGGTCCTAAAGGCCCGCAAGATGCCGACGACAACGCTCCCGGCACCTGCGGCATTGTAGAAGTCTAGCTACTCGTACTCCATCACCAGGTAGCTCAGCTCGCCATCGCGCTCAATCTGCAGCACCACCGGGTCACCCGATTTAAGGCCTCGCAGCGCTTGTTTTAGTCCATCGAGGTTCGTTATCGGAGTGGTATTGACCGAGTGGATGATGTCGCCCGGCTCCGGGCCTTCGCCCAGTAGCACGCTGCTGGGCGTTCGGGCCGCCACAATCACTCCCGACGGGATTCGCAGGTCGGGCAACAGATGCTTCAGTTCGTCATTGATATTGATCCCCACGATCCCGAGCCTCTGCACCACATTGCCCGGCCCCGTCACCATGTCGGCGAAGCGTTGCGGGTCATCGGGCCGTTCGACTACTGTCACATCAATCGTGACTTCCTTGCCGTTGCGTAGAACGCCAATGGGAGCGGGCTGCCCGATCTTGTAGCCAAACAGCAGCGTCGCAAACTCCTTTACGTCACCCACCGGCTTGCCTCCGATGTTCGTCACTACATCGCCAATCTTCAGGCCAGCCTTGTCTGCCGACGAATCAGGCGACACGTCTTCCAGCAGCACGCCGTGGCTGCGCGGCAGCTTCAGGCCCTCCGCCAGATCGGGCGTGATGGTGGTGACAAAGACACCGATCTGCCCGCGGTGCACGTGCCCTTCGGTCTTGAGCTGGTCATAGATATTGCGCACTACGTTGCTGGGAATGGCGAACCCCAAGCCCTCGCTGCCGCCCGACTCAGACAGGATGAATGTATTGATGCCCACCACATGGCCATCCACGTCCACCAGCGGACCTCCGCTGTTGCCCGGGTTGATGGGCGCGTCGGTCTGAATGTAGGTCGTCGGGTTTTCGTCACTTACCTGCCGCGACGTAGCGCTGACCACGCCCATGGTCACGGAGTTCTCCAGCCCCTGCGGGCTGCCGAAAGCAAACACCACCTGTCCCTGCTTGAGCCGGTCCGAATCGGCCAGCTCCAGCGCGGGCAGGTTGGTGGCATCGATCTTCAGCACCGCAAGGTCCGATTGCCGATCGATTCCTACCAGCTTGGCATTCATCGGGCCGTGCGGCAGCGACTCATCCGTTCCCGGCGCCTCCAGCCCCGGCAACCGCACACGAATTTTCCGCGCTCCCTGCACGACGTGGGCATTGGTCACGATGTAGCCGTCCGGCGTAAGGACCACCCCGGCGCCAATCGCCTCCTGCGGCTCAAACAACGCGGTGTCGCTCGACTGTTTTTCGGAACCGAAACCGTAGCCAGTGGCGACAATCTGCACCACGGACTTGGTTACCTTCGCTGTCAGCGCCTGTACTGACTGGCTGAAGACGTGTAGGGGATCGGTGGGCACTGCCCCAGCTTGCGAAACCGGCAACGCAGGCTTCGGCGCCTGGGCAAAGCTCGCAGGAGTGAACCCAACAGCCGCCAGCATGATTACGAACGAAACAAATCGGAAAGATGGAAGCTTCATTATGAAAGGGTTCTCGCTTGGATGCCGTTTCGACATTACAGCAGAAAGATGAGCCAATCACCATTGGCCACTAAAGAATGGATGACCGCCACAGCAACCTCGGCTCACCATTCCAGCAATTGGTCATGAGCTCATATAGATGATTCAGGTTAGGCACGGGGATTGGTTCCACGAAACCCGGCAATGGTGCTCTATTGCGCATACAAATCCGCCACCTGCTCAGCCAGTTTCCCTGGCTTCAGATCATCGCGATTGCACAGGATAATGATGGTCAATCCCTCGGTCGTAAACCGCTCGATGTACGTGCGAAAGCCCGTCGTCGTGCCCGAATGCCACGTACGCTTGCGGCCTTTGTAAGGGTCGAGGAACCATCCGAAGCCATATTCCGTCGGCTCTCCGTCATCGGTCTTCGCGCCCCCAGGAACCCTAACGGGAGTTAACGCAGGCTTCATTTCAGCCGCTGATAGCAGTGTGTGTTCTCGCAGCGCGCGGACCCACTTCGCCAGGTCCTCGACGTTGGAATAGATTCCCCCATCGCCCAGCACCGCCGACGTCGAACTCTGGTCGGCCTCCGTCCACGAGTCGTCCTTCTTCGTATAACCCAACGCGCGATGCGGCACTTCGTTCTTCCCCTTTTCGTAGGCTATCGTGTTGGTCATTCCCAACGGCGCGAATATCCGGTCGTGTAAGAAGTCGCCAAATGCTTTGCCTGACACCTTCTCCACGATCATCGCCAGCATCGCGTACCCGGTATTGCTGTAGCGCCACTGCGTGCCGGGCGGAAAGTCGGTGGCGCTCTGTTGCTCTATCAGCGTCAGGATTTGCGCATCCTTGATCTGCGGAATCTTGCTGTCGTCCACCCCGGGAAATTGCGCGGAATACAAATCCTCGTAATCCTTCAACCCAGAAGTGTGGGTCAACAGCATGCGCACTGTGATCTTGCTACCGTAGACGGGAAAGCCTGGGAAAATCTTGGTGAGCGTGTCGTCATATCTCAGCTTGCCGTCGTGCACCAGCAGCATGATGCATGTCGCAGTGAATTGCTTGGTGAATGACGCCAGTCGGAAGTCAGTGTCAGGCCCAATCGCTGTATGTGTTGCTAGGTTGGCCAGTCCATAACCTTGCTCAGAAATTATTGTGCCGTGTTTCAGCACAATCACGGCAAGGCCGGGCGAGCCGGGCGTCACCAGTGGGCGAAAAACCTGGTCAAGCTGCTGCGCTTTGGGATTCTCAGCGTGAATAGGAAGAACTGTCAACGGGCCCACCGCGAGCAACAGGCTGGCAACCGCCATGGTCTTCAGCAATGGGTCCCTCGTGTGGCTCGCGATTTATGAATACCCGTCGACGACTGCCGTCGGCGTGGATGCGTCGGCCTTGGCCAAGGCCCTCGCGACAGGAGAACTCCGCTGAGCCGGCACCATGAGCCCTCCGCGTTCCAGCCGATACCATTCATCGCGCCACAAGATCATGCCACTGGAGTAGCTCGCGCACCAGAATACAAAACCCATCAGGTCGCGCAACGGATACAGGCATGCCGACCGCAGTGCGCGGCGATCGCCCACGACGCCCCAGCCGCTCACCGTCGCCATGGCTACGCGGTTGAGGTAGGCTGCCGCCAGCAGCCCCACGCCAAGCAGCCATTGATGCAGCGCGCCCGCAGCCAGCAGCCCCAGCACGCCAAACGGCATGGCAAAGGTGAGTACAGTTCCGGCATGTCCAGCGTGGCGCGAGAAGCGCGTGCTTTTCATCCAGCGAACCTGGTGCCGCATCGAGCACAGGAAACTGCGATTAATCACCACGTGGTCGATGACGTGGTGCGACATCACCACTTGCCGTCCACTCTCTGCCACATTGCGGCCCAGCACGTAATCGTCAGCACAATAATCGGCCAGCGGTTCGAAACCGCCCACCGCATCCAGCGCATCGCGCCGTATCGCCATGGTCGGCCCCAGCGCAAACTTCATCCCCTCCATCAAATTTGCCACCAGTGCGCCTGAGGTCATCTCCACGCTCATACCCAGAGCTTCCAACTTCGACCACAACCCACCAGTTGGCAGTCCGCGATACAAGCACGTCACCATTCCATTGTTCGGGTCAAGCAGCGGCTGGATAACGTCTGCGATGTAGTTCGGCCCAACCTTCACATCGCTGTCGCTGATAATCAGGTAGTCGTGCGCCGCGCGGGCATACATCTTGACCAGCGAGCAGACTTTCGCATTGGGATGCCATGGCTCGCCGGTGACAACCATCTTGACCGGCACCGAGGGATAACGCGCACTGATGCGCCGCGCTAACTTCAGCCCGGGATCGTCGGCCTGACGTGCTCCAAAGATAATTTCGAAGTCTGGATACTGTTGCTCGAAGAAGCTGGTGAGATGGGCTTCCAGGCCGGGCTCCAGCCCGCACAGCGGCTTCAGCAACGTCGCTGGCGGATACGCTCTGTCCTCGCGCGCAGCTATTTTGCGGTCGCGGCGAAACCTGGCAGCGGCCTGCATCACCAGGAGCAGATATCCCGTGCTTGTCACCAATCCTGCCGCTCCGACCAGCAACAGGACCCGTAGAAACATCATTGCTGTCTCCCGAAGGGCGCGCCTTCGCGTTACAGAACCGCCGCGGCGCCAACCCAGCGCCTCAGCCAAATCAGTAGGCTGGCACACGGACCCATTTCGTGTCCGCACCTCATGCCAACCCTATAGCTATACTGTTATCGACATTATAAGGGAGTTCCCATGCCGACAATCCAGCAAAACGCTACTGTAACCGCTGACGAAATCTCTGTTCATCCCCCAAAGAGGCTATTGTTTGGCCCCGGCCCGACGCAGGTGCATCCGCGCGTTTACCAGGCGATGGCGCAGCCTATCGTTGGACACCTCGATCCCTACTTCTTCGAGATCAGCCAAGACAACCAGCGCATGCTGCGGAATGTCTTCGGCACTGCGAACGAATGGACGTTCGTGATCTCTGCTACTGGCAGTGGCGGCATGGAAGCCGCCATCAGCAACTTCTGCGAGCCTGGCATGAAGGTGGCTGTGTTCGCCAATGGATTTTTCTGCGACCGCATGACCGAGATGGCCAAGCGCAACGGCGCCGACGTCGTCCGCTTCGAGAAGCCTTGGGGAGGATCCTTCGGCGATAGCGAAGCCGCGGAGTTCATCTACCGCGAGAAGCCCAAGGTCGTGATGTACGTGACTGCCGAGACTTCCACTGGCGTCTATCAGCGTGGCGAAGCCATCTGCGCGGCGGCCCACGAAGTCGGAGCGCTGGTCATCGCCGATTGCGTCACCTCGCTCGGCGCAATGCCGGTGAATGTGGATAAGACCGGCATCGACATCGCCTACAGTTGCACCCAGAAAGGGCTGAGCTGTCCTCCGGGACTTTCGCCCATCACCGTCTCGCCGCGCGCGGCCGAGTGGCTGAAGGAGCGCAAGACCGCCAATCGCTCCTGGTACTTCGACATCAAGCTCATCTCCGACTATCTGTTCGTCTCGCACCGCTATCATCACACCGCCTCAGCGACGCTGTTCTACGCGCTGCATGAGGGCCTGACGCTCATCGAGGAGGAAGGCCTCGCGCACCGTTGCGAGCGCCATCGCCAGGCGCATCGCGAGTTCGTCAAGGGCGTCGAAGCCATGGGTCTGCAGATGCTCGTTCCCGAGCAGTACCGCATCTGGAACCTCAATACGCCGCAGGTTCCCGAAGGCGTGGACGACGCCAAGGTGCGCGCGACGCTGACTACACGATCACGGCATCGAGATCGCCGGAGGCTTTGGTCCGCTGGCCGGCAAGATCTTCCGTATCGGATTGATGGGACCTCTGGCGACGCGCGACCACGTGCAAGACTTCCTGGCCAAGTTCGGCGACGCACTGCGCGGAGCAGGCTACAAGAGCTAGAAAGGCGTCTTCACTACAGAGGCACAGAGACACTGAGGTTTTTGAATTTTGAATTTCTAGATCCGATTTCTCTGTGCCTCAGTGTCTCTGTGGTTCATCAAATGCGTAGGCACACTAGCTATTATGGATAACCAGAAACCAGCCACCGACTTTCCGCCGTTCTCTCTTTGCGGCGCAACGCCTCTGTGGCACATCCATAACAGGATGAGACCTGCGACCGCCGAACTGTCCGCCAATCCGCTGCTCGCGACTTCGCCGCCAATGCTGGTTTACGACGGTTCGTGCGGATTCTGTGCTCGCTCGGTGCAGTTCATCCTTCGCCATGAGCGTCGGCACGACCTGCTGTTCGTGCCGCGCGACTCGCAACTCGGACAGGAATTGCGGCGCCATTTCCACCTAGAAGCAGTCGAATCGATGCTGTGGATCGACGGCGATAATGTCGCGACGGAGTCGAGCGCGGTGCTCAACTCAGCGCGTTACTTAGGCGGATTCTGGGCAGTTTTGGCCGCGATTGGTTCGCTCGTTCCGGCGGCGATACGCAATTGGGTTTATCGACTGATCGCGCGCAATCGGAAACGATTGATGTCTTCGGCAACGAGCTGTTTGGTTCCGACACCTGAACAGCGCGAGCGATTCTTGAGCTGAGTTTGTGAAATTCCCAGAACGGGAATCCGGATGGTTTTGGTACCCCTCCCCCCTCCCCCAAATCTTTGTTTTCATCAAGATAGATAGGATTTCGTGCGTAAAATATCAGAAACAAATGGGTTGCGGGTAAAATCTTGAGCCGCAAAGAGTTAGAGGCGCGCTTTCGGGAGATTCCTGGGTCCTGGGAGCCATCGCGGGCGCGACGCCCGGTCGTAGGTAAAGACACACAACCTCCAAGTACAGCAAGCCGGCCGCGTCGAGCGGGCAGCGAGTCGAACAGTGTCAGCGGAGGCTACGCCTCCGCTTTAGAAGCTTGGCAAAAGGCGAAGAGGTATTGCAAGAGTTTTGTGGGGAAATCGTGCGGTGTGTTCCCGATTCGGGAATTTCTTCTTGTGCGCTTCGCCCGCCGCGGCGGGCTGCGCACAGGCCTTCGGCAGAGCGGAATGGTTTTTTGGCCTAGCTTTCCCACCGTTGAAACGGTGGGCTTTCTTCTGCCGTCCCACAATGTGGGACTGGATTGTCGTGGATTCGGGCTGGATTAGTGGTCAGTTGTCGGTGGCCTGTTGTTAGTAGGAGTCAAAAGACCCACGCGGCCAAAATCAGGCCGGATGGGCCACCCACCTCAAGATTGTTTGTGGGTTGGAGTGTCGCCGGATGGACCCGTCGCCTTCCGGCCTCGCTTCAGATCGAGTACATATTCCTCAAAGACCTTTGTGCCATCGGTCGGTTGTTTGACGCCCCCAGCTACAGTGTATGTTGCTAACGCCACGTCTACCATGTCCCCCACGTCACTTGGCGTCGCGACGTGAAACAAGATCGAGCAGATATTGGGATCCGTGTCCGCATCAACACGAGCACGTTCGACGCCCACAAGGAAATGCTGGAGTTCAGGAGCTCGATTCCGGTAAGCCCGACGGGCGGTTGCAGCATCGCGTGAAAGAGATCTTTGAGGTCGAGGACGATGCCGAAAGCCGCGACCGCGAGAAAAAGGGCGATGGAAGCCTTCTCCAACTTGAGCCAACGCTGTTTGGCGGGAGCCACATGCACGCCCACCATGGGCACGATCAGCGAAGCCACGAGCAGGACGACGGCCCAATGGGGAAACACCTTTACCCGACCGGGTAACTGGGCGGACGCATACACCACCATGGCCGTCAGCACGATGGGCCATCGTGGTTCGAGCTTCGATGATTGCAAATTCCTGGCTCATTGGGGTTGATGCGCATGATAGCAGGCGCACGTGGTTTGAGAGAGTGGAATGGAGTCTTTGATTCAGCCTATCCGGCGTCCGATCACTCATCCCGCAAAGGCATCTTGTGGGGCACTCGCCGGTCGGAACTAACGCGTCGGATAGCGTGGCTATCTGATTGCATAGCGCAAATCTTTCCACGAGACATACTCGTTCGTACCGCCAAGGCCACGCGCCTTGCTCTGCATTCAAAACACAACACCTTACCGGCGAAGCTACGCAGGGCGAAAGAGTCGTCGCGGTGGTATGCAGGTTGCATTGGATCATGGCAGCGGAAAGGTCCGCAGCAAGCACAACCGAAAGGGAGGAAAACCAAATGAGCATCGTAGGAAAATGGACCTTTCATTACAGCTGGGGATGTAATGGAACCTATATTCAGGATGAAGTCACCTTCAACGCGAATGGAACATTTGCCGATTCTCAGGGACACGGCGGCAACTGGTCCGAGGACCCCGGCATGATGGAGCTTCAGTACACACCGCCCATCCGAACCACTTACGCGGGCAACGTCCAGGGCAACGCCATGGTGGGAATCAGTTCTACCTTCAGCGGCCTGCAAGGATGCTGGTACGCCGTGAAAGAGGGCATTGTGATTTTCACCGCCGCGGAGAAGAAAGCGACGCACGACTTGGCGGGCAACAAACACAAGTAACCACTCGCATTGGGCAGAGTGGTCAGTGGCCAGAAAAGTCAAAGGACCCCACACAAGCTAGGCGGCTTGTGTGGGGATCCCGGCGGCCTATAATTAGGCCAGACAGGGCGAGCGACGGCTCTCTGGATCGACAGCTTCCGACTGTGGGGACAGCATGCAAAGGTTGACTGAACGGCGGCAGAAAGTCACGGTGATGACGGTGAGCACGCTGCGCAGCCATTTGGAGAGCATCAGCCGTCCGGCGCGCCGGTTCGCGGTCCACAAAGTGCACGGCGACCGCGCGATCATACGCTGCGACTATACGATTGCTGGCGTGCGCAAGCACACCGACGTTGTATTGCCCGCGTATCCTACCGGGTACGAAAGCGACACTCCGCCACGCAATATGAACGTGGTTTTAGATCCGCTAGAGTTCGTGAACGCCGAGACGTGCGCCGATCATGACGTGTTCGCTCCGCTGCTGGGCGAGGAAGTGCTGGCGCATTTCGAGAAGATGCATCCACACGTCGGCTTGTCGATGTCGCGCTGCTGCTAGGCGGCGTGATTCTTTGCAGCGTTCCGATTGGCTACCATTACATCAGGGCTTAGGTTTCGTCGGCGGCGGTGTCGCGGGTTCCTTGCGCGGGTAGGCGTCGACGAGCGCGCCCAGTGCCAGTGCGGCGGTCGGCATCTGTGCCTGCTGGGGATGCGCGGTGACGTAATTCACCACCAGCTTGGACACCTGACCGACGGTAATATTGGACGCGTCGAAGAGAGGCAGGACTTTCATGTTGGCGTTGTAGGCCTGCATGCCGTCGACTACGCCGGTTAGCCAGACGTTGCAGACGCCCGCGTATTGATTGGGTTGTCCCTGCGCGGTGGGCCCGCAGATGCGGACGTAATCGGTCCCAGAATCGCGTAACTCTGCGCCTGAACTCGCTTGAGCGAAAGCGATCGCCGGCACAGCCAGAAGAAAAACGAAGAGAACTGATTTCATGAGGAAGAGTTTAAATGTACGGCCGCGCATCTTCCAAAGGTGAGCACGCTTGCCGCCGCGACTGGACTCATGCGATAAACATGCATACGAAACTCAGGGAGCCACGGATTGAGCCGGAGTTCACGATTACTGCTTGCCGTCGTGGTGGCCCTGGCCGGATCGCTGCTGCTGGCGAAACTCCATTACTCGGGTGAGGCGCCGGCAAAGCTGCCGCCTGAGAGTTGCGATGCAAATTTATGGCCGCACGTTTATGAGAAAGACAGGCTTCAGGTGATTGAAGCTTGTACCGCCGTGGAAGGCCGCGTGGTTTCCGTGCATGAGTCCGAAGATGGCGACCTGTACATCGCTCTCGATCCCAAGGATAAGTCGGTACTGAATTTAATGAATGCCACCCACGCTCGGCGCACGCTCGTGGTCGAGGTGATTTGCCACCATCCGTCACAAGGTGAGTCGCAAACAGCGTGCGGCGATTACCACTCAATAGTCACGAACCCCAAGACCGGCGACTACGTTCGTATCACCGGCTCCTACGTCACTGATCGTGACAATGGTTGGAATGAAATCCACCCCGTGAGTTCGATCGAAGTACTCCGCTAAGACTTATTGGCGCGCTCGATCAACTGGTTAGACGGCAGGTTATGATCGGCCAGCTTTCGCGCGGACTCAATGCCCACTATTGGAAGATTCGACGGGTCGAGTAACCCTAGCTGCACTAACACCGAGGCCTGGTCCCAGTAAATGTGCTCGCTAGCCAACTTGCCGTCGCGAAAGTCGACAATCACCACTAATCCGCACTCAACAGCCTTACCGGTAGGCGCGACGCCGGGAAGCATCCAGTCCATCACGACGGTGTGGGTGAAACGAAAGATCATTTCGTCCACCAGACGCTGGGAGCCGATAGTGCGCGAGATGGGAATAATCTGCGTGTCGGGAGGCATCCTGGGGATGAAATGGCGCGAGTAGAATTCGCGCAACTGTTCGCGACCGACCCCTCCGGTCAACACAGGAACGTGGTTGACATAGGCGTCGGAAACCATGGTGTCGAGGGTCGCGGCGGTATCGCGAGTGGTGAATTCATCGCGAATGTGCTCTTCCCAAAGGTCGTTGAGAAACTGCTGTTCGGGCGTCAGGGCCGGGCTTTTATTGGAATGGTCATTCATATGACTCACCTTTGGCATCAGGCGGTGCGGTAGCCATGAGGATGCGACTTGTGCCACTGCCATGCGCTTTCGATGATGCTTTCCACATCAGAATATTGCGGGTTCCAGCCCAGCAGGCGGCGGATTTTTTCGGAGCTGGCGACGAGGACGACCGGGTCCCCGGCACGGCGGGGACACTCGCGCACGGGAATGGCGTGGCCGGTGACTTTCCGGGCAATCTCGATGATCTGGCGCACGCTGAAGCCTTCGCCGCTGCCCAGATTGCAGATCAGCGTTTCGTGAGTCTCTAAACCTTGCAAAGCGAGTAGATGCGCGGAGGCGAGGTCGTCCACGTGAATATAGTCCCGGATGCAGGTGCCGTCTTTGGTCGGGTAATCGGTGCCGAAAACCGAGATGAACTCGCGCTGGCCAAGCGAGACTTGCAGAATGAGAGGAATGAGATGGCTCTCGCTGCGGTGTGCTTCGCCACGTGCGGGAGTGGCTCCTGCGGCGTTGAAATAGCGCAGGCTGGCATAGCGAAAGTCGTGCGCGCGATGGAACCAGGCCAGCATCTGCTCAACGATGAGCTTGGATTCACCATAGGCGTTGGTGGGCAAAAGCGGATGGTCTTCAGGAATCGGTATGGTTTCCGGCTCGCCGTACACTGCGGCGGTCGACGAAAATACAAATCGCGAGACGTTATACCTGAGCATCGCACGCAGCAGCGTGAGCGTGTGCAGAGAATTATTTTCGAAATACTTTTCGGGGACTTTGACCGACTCGCCCGCCTCGATAAGGGCGGCGAAGTGCATGACGGCATCGAAGCCGCGGCTGGCAAAGAGCAAGTCGAGAGCAGCTTCGTCGCCGGTATCAGCCTGAACGAATTCGGCGCCGGAGGGAACGGCCTCGCGCCATCCCATAATAAGGTTGTCGAGGACAGTGACCGTATGCCCGGCGCGCAGCAGGTGGTCGGTCGCGACACTGCCGATGTAGCCGGCTCCGCCGGTTACGAGAATTCGCATGAGGCTCCTTGGAACAATGACCCTGATTATGTTGTAGCTTGCGGCGACAGGAGGCGCAAACGCGCATCTGCTCACGATTGTAGAGTGCACGGGCGGAGATGAAGTGGCGCTGAAACGGACTGACTATTTCGTGATCACTCCGCAGGCGATGCGGTCGCCAGAGTTGCCCGCCGGATCGGTCTTCATGTCATCGGGCCCGGCGTGAATCATGAGCGCCGTGCCACCGTTGGCGAAGAGCGAGTTGGCTTCGCTGCCCGTACCCAACACGACGTCGGCATCCTTGACGGTAGCCTTCGCAGTGCCATTCGCCTCCACCGTAAAGTTGGCCATGTCGCCGTTGTGATGACCGTTGGGGTTAAGGAAGCCGTGTTCCTTTTTGTCAGGATTGAAGTGCGGGCCCGCGGACTTGAAGTCGGGTGGATCGCACTTGGCGTTCTGATGGAAGTGCAGCGCGTGAAGGCCAGGTGGCAGGTCCTTCAGGTTGAGGTTGACCTCAACTCCCTTGCCTGATGGCTTGATGGTGCCGGTGCCGACGCTATTGCCCTTTGCGTCTTTCATTTCGACCACCTGCTTCTTGACTGGCTTAGCGGAGCTGGAGTCGTTGGCAAAAGCGGTGAGGGTAACGGCTGCCAGAGCGGCCGCGAGGACAAACAAATGTTTGGTTGAGCGATTCATAACAGCAGAGTTGTATCACAAAGCGGAGACAGTGGAGGCAGTCCAAATTGCGGACGGGCCGTCGAGATTCTGGACATTGGACTGTTTTGGGATGCGTTCCGATATGGAATGAAGCCGGAAGTTTATTGGAGTCAGCTGATTGGGCGGTAAAGTCCGAACTGGCCTCGAACGTGCATCGCGAGTTTGTAGCACTTAAGAGTTAAATGTAGATGACTCTTACGTGGCAACTGAAAGCGGGTCGAAGTAAGCCGCAGCAGTTGAAGGCGACGCAGGATTCCAAGACATGGGACTGGGAATGGCGAAGCCGTACTTAGAAACCGGCTCTCTTGGTGACGCGAGAGGAGCAGGGGCGCCGCGGCACTGGCTGGCAGCGTTTACCAAGGCACGGCATGAGGCCGCGGTTGCGCGCCAACTGGAAGCGAAGGCTGTGACGCACCTGCTCCCGACGTTTTTGCGGTCATCGCGCTGGAGCGATCGGATCAAACGGACCATCTCTCCGCTGTTCCCTGGCTATCTCGGCGTGTTCCCACGACGACTTGTCATCGTGATACACGACATTACGGAGACAGCGAACATTCGCGAACGGCTGCGCGAGCGCGAAGTACTGGCAGCGACCGGAATGCTCCTGGCCGGAGCGGCTCACCAGGCGAAGAACGCAGTTTTTGGACTGTCGGCAACGCTGGACGCCTTCGAGGCGCGTTTCGACAAGCGGGCCGCCGATCCCTACGTCGAAAGCTTGAGAGCAGGAATCACGCGCATGCAGTCTTTGCTGCGCGACCTGTTGGATTATGGGAACCGGTCGGAATGCGAGCTACAGCCGACTTCGCTAACAGCAGTTGCGAGATGCAGCGTAGACGCTTGCAAAGCTCTCGCCTTGAAGATGGGGGTCACGCTAACGGTGGACGCAGCGGAAGATCTGCGGGTGATGGGTGACGCACCACGACTTGTCCGGGCGCTGGAAAACCTGCTGGAAAATGCGATCCAGCATTCGCCACAGAACGGGACGGTGACAGTGCGCATATCGAGGCCACAGCCAGGAGATCGCGGCTATTGGCGTTGTGAGGTGCTGGACCAGGGACCGGGGTTTCCGCCGGAGCACATCGAAAAACTGTTCACTCCATTCTTCACGCGACGGCCGGGTGGGACTGGGTTGGGACTGACGATTGCCAAGAAGATTGTGGAGGATGCAGGCGGCCTGATCGGGTTGTCGAACAATCGTGAGGGAGGAGCGCGCGCATGCGTGTTGCTTCCCGCGAGCAATAATTCGGAGACAGCGTCGCGAAATCATTTAGGCGAGTGTGACAGTGGCGGGAAATAGGATCCTGCTGGTCGATGATGACCCGGTCGTCCGCTTTGGAATCTGCAATTTCCTTGAGTCGAAGGAGATGGAGGTGTACGAGGCGGGCACCGTGCAGAAAGCGCGGGAACAATTTGGCGCAGCCCGCCCGGATGCCGCCATCCTCGACTTCTCCCTTCCCGATGGCGATGGGTTGGAACTGCTGGAGCACTTCAAAAGCATCGACGAAAACCTGCCGGTGATCGTGCTCACCGGACAAGGCTCGATTGAACTTGCGGTGCGGGCGATCAAGCAAGGCGCGGACCAATTCCTGACGAAACCGATCGAAGTTGCCGCCCTGCATACTCTGCTGGCTCGAGCTCTGGAGAACAAACGCCACCGGCAACATTCGCTGATTAGCCAGTCAAGAGCGAAGCGGGAGCAACTGGACCCGTTCGTGGGAGACAGCAAGCTGATACAGAACCTGCGCCACCTCGCAATGCGGGTGGTGACAACGACCAGTCCGATCCTGATCCATGGGGAAACTGGCGCCGGAAAGGGCGTACTGGCCAAGTGGATCCACGAAAACAGCGACCGCGCCGCAGAAGGCTTTATCGACCTGAACTGCGCGGGGCTGGAGCGGGAGTTTCTTGAGACTGAGCTGTTCGGCCACGTGAAAGGCGCGTTCACCGGCGCGGTGCAGGCCAAACCCGGCCTGCTTGAGGTAGCCGATAAGGGGACGGTTTTTCTCGACGAGATTGGTGATATGGACCTGGCGGTACAACCGAAAATTCTGAAGGTGATGGAGACCAAGCGGTTTCGTCGCCTGGGCGACGTGCATGACCGGACGGTGGACATTCGGTTGATCTCAGCGACTCATCGCGACTTGCGAGAGTTTGTGCGCCAGCAACGTTTTCGCGAGGACCTTTTCTTTCGCATCAACATCATTCCGATTCGTATTCCTCCGCTGCGCGCGCGCCCAGAAGACGTGCCGATGCTGGCGAGGGAGATTTTGCGGCGGATTGCCACGGAGGGAGGATGGGGCGAGATTCGGCTGGAAGATGCTGCGATGAAGCTGCTGGAAAGTTATCCGTGGCCGGGGAACATTCGCGAGATGCGGAACGTGCTGGAGAGGGCTGCCCAATTGGCACAGCACAGTCCGCTGACCGTGCGGGACCTGGAGCTGCAATATCCAGACAACACTCCACCGCCTGCTGCGGCGAAACCAATGGTGACGACTGCGGCTGACACTCATCTGACGATTCGGCAGATGGAGACCAGGTACATCGAGCTGGTGCTGGCGGAAGAAGAAGGTTCCATCGATCGGGCGGCGAAACGGCTTGGGATCTCGCGGAGTTCGCTGTACAGCAAAGTGAAAACGAAGGAAGTGGAGCGGATGTGCCTCCGAGCGAGATGAAGCGCGAAGCTGGGGCGCTGCTCTTTATTTGTAAGCCAGGACCATCACAGCGCTGAATCTGCGCCAACTACTAACTGCATCACGACAGGCAGTAACGGGCTGGGGTACATTCATATTGCGTGATTCCTATGCTGGAAGCTTTCATTTGCGATGCGATCCGCACTCCATTTGGCCGTTATGGCGGCGCACTGTCGCCGGTTCGAACTGACGATCTGGCAGCGATTCCGATCAAAGCGCTGATGGAACGTAACGCCGGCGTCGCGTGGGTGGAAGTGGACGACGTGATCCTCGGCTGTGCCAACCAGGCAGGCGAGGACAATCGCAACGTGGCGCGCATGGCGCTGCTGCTGGCGGGACTGCCACAGGTAGTGCCGGGCGCTACTGTAAATCGCCTGTGCGGCTCGAGCATGGAAGCAGTGACCATTGCAGCACGGGCGATCAAGACCGGTGAAGCGGACTTGGTGATCGCCGGCGGAGTGGAGAGCATGTCGCGTGCGCCGTTCGTAATGGCCAAGGCGAACGCAGCGTTTTCGCGCGGAGCCAAGCTGGAAGACACGACGCTGGGGTGGCGGTTCGTCAATCCGCTGATGAAAGAACGCTATGGCGTGGATTCGATGGCGGAGACGGGCGAAAACGTGGCGGAAGAGTTTCACGTTTCGCGCGAAGACCAGGACGCGTTCGCCTATCGCAGCCAGCATCGGGCGGCGGCGGCGATACAGAGCGGTGTGATGGCGGAAGAGATTTGCGCGGTGACAATCCCGCAGCGCAAGGGCGCAGCGGTGGTGGTCAACACAGACGAGCATCCTCGTTCGGAGACGACGATGGTAGCGCTGGCCGCTCTCAAACCCATTGTCAAGCCGACGGGAACCATCACGGCGGGAAATGCGGCAGGAATTAACGACGGGGCGTGCGCCCTGTTGTTAGCGTCGGAGGCGGCGGTAAAGGAGTACGCTCTCACACCGAAGGCGCGAGTGGTCGCGTCAGCCGTAGTGGGCGTAGAGCCACGAGTGATGGGAATCGGGCCGGCCCCGGCGTCGCGGAAAGTGCTGCAACGGACGGGGTTGTCGATCAGCAACATGGACGTAATCGAGTTGAATGAAGCGTTCGCGTCGCAAGGGCTGGCGGTGTTGCGGTCGCTGGGTGTGCCCGATGATTCACCGAAGGTCAATCCCAATGGAGGCGCAATTGCCTTGGGGCATCCGCTGGGTGCGAGCGGAGGACGTCTGGTCGGGACTGCGATGTACCAACTGATGCGGACGCAGGGCCGCTATGCGCTATGCACCATGTGCATCGGAGTCGGACAAGGGATCGCCACGGTCCTGGAGCGGGTTTAGAACCAAGAACACAAGCTGGGCAGGCTATCACCAGCGAGAGTGATTAACGTCACAGCGGGGGCGTGTTGGTGCGGCTATCGTCGATATTGAAATTGATTTTCATTTTCATATTTGGCGGTTGCCATGCGAACGCTTCCGGCATTCTTTTTTCTCTTTCTCTCGGTACCTTCAATAATCCTGGCGCAAGAGTCTGCCGTTCCACCCTGGGCGGTGGAAGTTTCAGGGCAGGCGAATTCCATTACCCAGGGCAATTTCAACTTTCACTCGCCATACAGCGGCGCCAACAGCCTTCCGGGCACGCACGAGGTGGCGTCGTCGTGCGTGTTCGCGCTGTTCACGCGCTTGACGATGCCCAGAAGCACCGACATAGAAATCGATGTGGAGAGCGCCGGCGGCAGTGGTATCGGCGATGCGTTAGGGCTGGCGGCGTACACCAACCTTGACGTGGTACGAAATCCTGCGCTGGGAGCGAAGCCCTATCTGGCACGCGCGGTGTTGCACCATGCGGTTGGGGGCGAGACGACGCAAGGCCGAGGCCGTCTGGACTTCTATGCCGGACAGTTCAGCACGGTGGACTGGTTCGACGACAACATGGTGGGAAGCGACAGCCACACGCAGTTCATGAACTGGGCGGTGGATAACAATGCGGCGTATGACTATGCGGCCGACACTCGTGGCTACACCCGCGGCGTGGTGATGCAATGGGCAGTGGGCCGATGGGAGTTGCGGGCCGGCGAAATGATGCTACCTACCGTCGCGAACGGACTCGACTTGTCGTGGTCGTGGAACACGCACTCAGAGAACCTGGAAGTGCAGCGCCACACTTCCCTGCTGGGCCGAAACGGATCGCTGCGTGCGCTAACGTTCATTAACCATGCGAACATGGGCAATTATCGCGAGGCAGTCAGCGACACGCCAGTTGGAGAGGCACCCGACATAGCACGCTATCGGCATCCCGGTGCCATGAAGTATGGTTTCGGGGCCAGCTTCGAGCAGGAGATTACATCTGCCGTTCGCGGCTACGTGCGCGTCGGCTGGAACGAAGGACACAACGAGTCGTTCGTTTACACCGAAGCGAACAGCGCGGTGTCGGCGGGAATGGATGTGCGTTTTGCGAAGCGATGGAAATCAGGTTTGCCGGTTGCCAGCGACGGAATTTCCGGCGATCATCAGCATTACCTGGCACGCGGTGGCATGGGATTCCTGCTGGGAGATGGACGGCTTAACTACGGGCGCGAGCAGGCGGTGGAAACTTACGCGAATGTGACCCTGGGCCGAGGACTCAGCCTGGCGATGGATGTGCAATGCATGGTGAATCCGGGATATAACCGGGACCGCGGTCCGGTATGGGTTCCGGGATTTCGGCTGCACTGGGATTCGCCGAAGTGGCGGAAAAGTTTATAGTGCTGGGAATCTAGCGTGGGAGATCATCGACATGGAGATATTCATCTTCGCTCGATTTCAGGCGCGGTCAGGAGCTGAAACCGAGGTGGAAGCGGCGTTGCGTGAAGTTGTGCCGCCGTCACGCGCAGAAGACGGCTGTCTGAGCCTGCATGTATTTCGCTCCATCCGCGACCCGCAGGTCTTCTATATTCAGTCGCGCTGGAAGGACGAGGCGGCGTTCGACAAACATGCCGGCTTATCTCACACCGTGAAATTCATCAAACAAGTTGAGCCATTGCTAGGCCACAGAGTGGAGGCGCAGCGGTGCGAAATGTTGCTTTAGGTCGCCCTTACGCTCGCGAGTTGAATGCCCGATGAGGGCGGTGAATGCGGAAGTCCGCAGGAATACCGCGCTGTATGTTGCGCTCGTAAGTGAGTTCGATGTTGAGCACCCAGAGCGCAATCGCAACTACTAACGCGAATGTCACCCACAAGATTCGTGATCTGTTTTGCCGCATTGGGGCTTCAGCACTCTCAGTGCTTCAAGTACTTCGCAAGAAATACCGTCGTGAGCTTCCATGCTTCCGCCGTGTCTTCGGCGCGGTAACCCGTTTTATTGTTGGGGTTCTCGAAGGCGTGTCCGGCGTCGGGGAAGATGTGGATGTCGACCGTCTTGCCCAGCGCTTTCATCTGCGACTCGAACTTGTTGACGTCGGCAGGAGTGATGCCTTTGTCCTGTCCGCCAAAAATGCCGAGGATGGGAGCATTGATCTTTTTCAGCGTCGCGTCATCGGTAGCGAGATGGCCGTAGTTGATGACCGCAGCCTTGAGCTTGGGATCGGCGACGGCGAGATCGAGCGAGTAGCCGCCACCCATGCACCATCCGATGGAGCCGATACGCTTGGGATCGATGTTCTTCTGCGAAGCGAGGTAGGCTGTCGCGGCCAGCAGGTCGCGGTTGGCTCGGTCTTCGGGCACTCCACGCATGATCTGGTGGGCCTCGTCGGGCGTGGTGGCAACTTTGCCGCGATAGAGATCAATCGCGAGAGCGGCGTAGCCCTGGTCGGCGAGCTTCGAGGCTTCATCTTTTACCCAGTCGTTGAGTCCCCACCATTCGTGAATGACGACGAGCGCGGGAAAAGGGCCGTTGCCCTGCGGCGTGTACAGGATCCCGCTGACGGTTTCGGATCCGCTGGCGTAAGTAACGGGTTTGCCTTCGGCGGCGAAAGAGCTTGCGGCGAACATGATAAGCAGTGCGAGGAGCGTGAGTTTCATCGTTCTCTCCTTAAGACACCAGCATGCGATGGAAAGTTCTATTTCCTGGTTGCGCCCAGGGCTTCGAGCAGTTGTTTGCCGACCTTCTGCAATTCGCCGAAGCGCTTCTGGTAGTCGACGAAGAGGCGATTGTATTCCAGCGAGTGGTCGGCATCGAGATGAGCGCGCAGAAGCATGTCGCGCAAGTGCACCGGGTTCGGCAGAACGGCGTCGTCGTTCAGTTCTTCGAGGGCGGTGGTCGGATTGTAGTGGTACATGTTCGGTCCTCGGTGTTGGGTGAGATGATGCAACGCGAGGTGGGAGCGATGCAATACCCCGCTCCAGAGGCGACGCACGCTTGAATGAGGCATCTAGCGCGAATCCGGTAGAATAAGGGATTCTTCTACTCTCAAGGGAAGCCACTGCAAAACTCATGCATCGTTGGTCGAAGCTCTTTATTCCTACCCTTCGTGAGGCCCCGGCAGACGCCGAGGTCGCCAGCCACAAGTACCTGGTACGCGCCGGATATATTCGCCAGCTTGCCGCCGGGATTTACTCGTTCCTGTTCCTCGGGCACCGGTCGATGCTGAAGATCGCCAACGTGGTGCGCGAGGAAATGGACACCATCGGACAGGAGTTTTATCTTCCGGCGCTGCATCCGCGCGAGATTTGGGAGGCCAGCGGGCGCTGGTCGGTCATGGGCGACAACATGTTTCGCCTGAAGGACCGCAGCGGGCGCGACCTGTGCCTGGGCATGACCGAAGAAGAGGTCATGACCGAAATTGCGCGCAAGGAGCTGCGCAGCTACAAGCAGTTGCCGCAAATCTGGTACCAGATTCAGCAGAAGTTTCGCGATGAACCGCGACCGAAGTCGGGGCTTGCTGCGGGTGCGGCAGTTCACCATGAAGGACTCGTACTCGTTCGACATGGACGCTGATGGGTTGGATGTCAGTTACCAGAAGCATCACGACGTGTACTGCAGGATTTTCGACCGATGTGGGCTGAAGTACGTTGTGGTGCACGCCGACTCGGGCGCCATGGGCGGCTCGGGCTCGCAGGAATTCATGGTGTACACCGACGCGGGCGAGGACTTGGTCGTCAGCTGCCCGGATTGCGGATATGCGGCGAACCTGGAGAAAGCTACGTCGCGACTGGAACCAGTAGAGGAGTTGACTCCGACAGGTGATGGGAAGCCAGAGTTGGTGCACACACCGGGCAAGGGTGCGATTGCAGACGTGTCTGAGTTCCTGAAGGTCAAGCCCCAACAGGACATTAAGGCGGTCGCTTACATGGCCATGGTACAGGGCGGCGACATTGACAAGAAGAAGGGGGCTCCGCGAGTGCAGGCCGTGGCTGTGTTCTTGCGCGGTGATCACACGGTGAGCGAAACCAAGTTGCTGGGTGTGCTGAACGGCGTGCTACGCAAACAAGCCGAGGCTGGCAAGAACGCGGTGGTTACCGAATTGCGTCCGATGGTAGCCGAAGAAGTCGAGCAGTTTTTCGCCGGACCGGGCGGATTCATTGGCCCAGTGGGGCCGACGTTCGCCAAGCAGGCCCTGGCGGGCGGATTCACCGCAGTGATGGACTCCAGCCTCGAAGGCCGGCATGACATGATCTGCGGCGCCAACAAACTCGACTATCATCTGCGAAACGTGACACCGGGGCGCGATTTTCAAGCGACACTAATTGCCGATGTGCGCAATGCGGTCGAAGGCGAAGGCTGTCCGAACTGCGGGCATCCTCTGAAGATCGGCAAGGCCGTCGAGATTGGGCACATCTTCAAGCTGGGCTACAAGTATTCCGAGTCGATGGGCGCGCGCGTGCTCGACGAGCACGGCAAGGAAGTGACGCCGATCATGGGCAGCTACGGCATTGGATTGGAGCGCATCCTGACGGCGTGCGTCGAGCAGAACGCGGACGGCAACGGCTTCTGGATGCCGGCCAATATCGCTCCGTTCGAAGTGGTTGTCACGCCGACGAACACGGCGGACGAGAAGATCAATAGTGGCGCCGAAGACATCGCGAAGTCGCTGGAGGCGGCAGGGCTGGACGTGCTGCTCGATGATCGCGATGAGCGCCCGGGCGTGAAGTTTAAGGACGCGGACTTGGTCGGAGTTCCCTACCGCATCAACGTTGGCAAGAAGCTGGTAGATGGCATCGTCGAAGTTGTCACGCGCGCGGGGAGCACGCGGGAGGATGTAAAGCTGGGCGATGTGGTGGAGCATCTTAAACGCTTATTAGCGGCTGACGAATCAGGCCGCGGTGGCAGCGCTCGCGCGGAATTCAATCCACCGTACATGATCCTGTGACGCTTACATTGTATTCGGATACACATACATTGTATGCCAGAATCCAATGTCATTACGTTACGATTAGACTCAAAGCTGAAGAAGAAGCTCGATAAGCTTGCCAATGCGACGCGAGCGAAGCCGTTCTTTTATTGCTGCGGAAGCCATTCGGGAATTTGTCGAGTTGAATGAATGGCAGATCGAAGACATCAAGAGCGCGGTGCAGGAAGCTGATGCCGGTGACTTCTTGACCGAAGAGGAGTTCAACCGTCGAATCCGGAAACTGACACGCCGTGCAGGTTAGATGGCTTGCCGGAGCAGCTGACAGCCTCGAAGCCATTCACGAATACCTTGCGCAGGACAACGTTGCAGCTGCCGACCGGATGGTGGAAATCGTTCTGGCGGCCGTGTCGAGACTGAGCCAGCACCCAAACATGGGGCGGCCGGGACGCGTGCTTGGGACGCGTGAGCTCGTAATCAGCGGCACATCGTACATCATTCCTTACCGGGTGCGCGGCGAACGCATCGAAATTTTACGCGTGTATCACGGGGCTCGGCGATGGCCCGGAAGCTTCTAATGGTTAGCCGTCGCTGAATGTTCTTCCCGCCAGCCCCAGCTCCGGCGCGATAGTCTTCATCGCCTCGATGCAGAAAGCGATATGCTCTTCGAGGTCGACTCCCAGGTCGGCGGCGCCGTTGATGATGTCGTCGCGGCTGACGGAGCGGGCGAAGGCTTTGTCCTTCATCTTCTTTCGGACTGACTTCGCGTCGCACTTCGGCCAGCGACTTGTTGGGCTTGACCAGGGCGCTGGCGGTGATGAATCCGGCGAGTTCGTCACAGGCGAAAAGGGTTTTCTCCAAGCGTGACTCGCGCGGAACGCCGCTGTAGTTGGCGTGCGACAAAATCGCGCGGCGGACTTCCTCCGACACGCCGCGCTCCTTGAGAATCTCGCTGCCCTTGAAGGGATGCTCTTCGGCAGAGGGATACTTCTCGTAATCGAAGTCGTGGATGAGGCCGACGAGACCCCAGAGCTCTTCGTCCTCGCCGAACTTGCGGGCGTAGGCGCGGACGCAGGCTTCCACAGCCAGGGCATGTTTGCGCAAACTTTCTGAGAGGGTGAACTCAGTTAGTAAACACCATGCGTCATCGCGCGTCATTGCGGTATTCTCCGGTATTTGTGGGCATTTTGTCGGACTATGTAGGCTGCATGCATCGAATTTGCACAGCTTTTTCGGGTTTCATGCATCTCGCCCCTTGACTGTATCAAACCAATGCCGCAAAGTACGGATAGTTTCAATGGATCATGGGGGTTGAGGAATTGATCCATGGGATAATGGTGCCCTGCTCTGGCACTCCCAAAACCTAAATGGCCACGACTCTCGCGCCCGTAGAAAACCGGGAAGTGGTGAGATGCGACCACTGTCATCTCGTCCAGTTCAGAACCGTTAACAACCTTTGCCGTAAGTGCCGTACGTCCTTGGATGAGGACGAGCCGGAGCCGATCCTCGCGCAGTCAATGCCGGTGATGGAACCGGTAAGCACGAGCCGATCCGAGGTGCAGGTGGCACAGGCCATCCGCAGTCTGAGGCTGCAACATGGGCTGAGCCAGCGCCAACTGGCGTTGCGCATGGGCGTGCCGCGCACCTACGTCTCGAAGATCGAGAACGAGAAGGCGACGCCGACGTTATCGTCACTGGCGCGGTTGGCGGATGCGCTGACGGTGTCGGTGCCCGACCTGCTGACTGCATGCAGTCCGTCAAGGCAAGCGGAAATCGACGAGCTGTTGGGCGATCCGTTCATCGCAGAGATGGCGGCGTTTACCAAGCAGCTCGACGGAATGCAGCGCACCAGCGTACTGGCGCAGATTCGCGACATGGTGTCGCATCCGCGGCGCGGTGCGTAACTAAGTTCGACCAAGTTTCGCGTTGTATTTCAGCGGTGACGTGCAGCGCGAGGCGGAGTTTCGACTCCGCCGGTGTCCTCCATCCTGCGCGGCGAGCTGCCTGTGGGCTAGTCGTGTGAACCAATGCCGACCGGAAAACGCCGAGGCGCGAGTCTCGGCTTTTCTATGCTCGTATGCCCGAAGAAGCCTGGCAGCTACTTCAACTCGAACTCGACAATCAGTCCGTCCGCGGAGCCTTCGTTCGCGAGGGAATGCGTGACCGGCACGTTCACCCAATGAAAATCGCCCGCCTTGACCTGCTCGGTGCGTGATTGGCCGTCGGGCGCGGTCATCTTCAGTTGCATGGGAGTGGCCGCCACGATCAGGTAAGGGCGCGTGTGGGTGTGCATCGCCGTTGCAGTTCCGGCGCCAACTGTCCACTTGTAAACCCGCACACTGGGGTTTTCGATGGCGACTGGCCCGGCTATCGCGGCGGACGGATGCTCCGGTCGACGAAGCAATTCAATGTCGATGACGTCCATCGTGGTGCTGCCGACGTTGTGCACCCGATGGATGAGCGGATTGCCGCTGCAAGAGTCTGAGAAGACATCACCTGAAACGGACGCTTTGGGCGCGTCTTCGGTTTCTCCGAAACGTTGCCCCGTCGTGGTGTTGTTCGAGATTTCGACCCCGGTGCGGTCGCAGGAGTGAATGTGATACGCGGTACGCTCGCCCGATCCGAGGGTGGCACGAATTACCACGATGTCGTCGTTTTTCAATTGAACGTGGTGGTAAGGCTCCTGTTCCACGGGAATCGGCTTGTCTTGCGCGGTCGCAGATGCAAACGAAAAGGTGAGACAGGCGGCGAGAGCGAGGAAAGTTTTCAGGATAAAGCTCCTTCCGAAGGTGCAACCGAAGACTTGACGACACGGTCCCGGTTCTTTTTGGTTTAGCGATGGATTATAGCTAAGAACAGCCACACCTGATGCCGTATTGGAGCGCTCGGGACTCTTGTGTCTTCATTGCAACTAACAGCTATCCTGTGCTACTTTCAATAGTTTGCAAGAGGTTTGCTTTGCGCGCGACAGTTCCCGCCGGGCTGAACCGCAAAGAGGCTGAGATTTTCGCCCGCCTCGATCCGGAGCGGCTTCCACATCACGTTGCCATCATCATGGACGGTAATGGCCGATGGGCCAAACGCCGCCATCTGCCGCGCATTGCGGGACACCGGGCGGGCGTGGCGGCTGTGCGTTCGACCATCGAGACGGCGGCGCGGATCGGCATCCCTGCCCTAACGCTGTATTCGTTCTCGGTTGAGAACTGGAAGCGTCCCAAGACGGAAGTCAGCTACCTGATGAACCTGCTGCGGCGCTACCTGATGCTGGAGCTGCCGACGATGATGGAGAACAACATCCGGCTGCAGTACATCGGGCGCCAGCATGAATTGCCGCAGGAAGTGCAGGAACGCATGGCGTGGGCGCGCGAGTCGACCGAGAAGAATACCGGCATGGTGCTGACGCTGGCGCTCAACTACGGAGCCGCGCACCGAGATGGTGGATTGCTTTCAACGCGCTGGCGCGCGAGGCCGCGCGCAATGGCGGACTCGATCACCTGAAGGTCGATGAGAAGGCGATCGCGCGACATCTCTACACCCGCGGCCTGCCGGAGCTCGACCTGCTGATCCGGACCAGCGGCGAAATGCGGCTGAGTAACTTCCTGCTGTGGCAGGCGGCGTACGCTGAGATCTTCGTCACCGACACGCTTTGGCCGGACTTTCGCGGCGCGAACTGCTGGAAGCGATCGAGGCCTTCCAGAAACGCGAGCGGCGCTTCGGCGGACTCATCGGAGACGGACACTCCTCGTGAAACGCGTCCTGACCGCGGTCATCCTGATTCCCCTTGTCATCCTTGCTCTGTTCAAGGCGCCGCTGTGGCTGTTCACGCTGCTGGTGTTCGGGGTAGCGGTGCTGGCGGCGCATGAGTACTTCGGAATCGTGAAGGCGCAGGGTTTCAGGCCGTTTGCGGCAGCTGACTACTCTTCTTTGCGTTGTCGTTCGCGGCTCTCTACTGGTTGGCACATTTCGCGTCGCTTGACTACGTAGAGGTGCCGGTGGTCTGGCATTGATCCTTGATGCTCGGGCTTCTGGGCGGCCTTGGACTGGTTACTTTGTCGCTGCCCTTCGTGTTTCTAGTCGGCGGCCTGCGGCAGGGAGCCGCTCTCGCATGCGCTGCCCGACGCCGCCGTTTCCTTATGCTGTTGCCTTACGTCGGATTCACGCTGGGTTTGCTTGCCGGTCTTGCGCGCGCCCATCGACGGCGCCCTCTATTCTGCTTTACCTGATGCTGCTGGTCTGGTGCGGCGACATTGCGGCCTATTACGTCGGCCGCGCCATCGGGAAGCACAAGCTGGCCCCGCGAATCAGTCCCGGGAAAATCATGGGAGGGGGCGATCGCGTCGGTGGCGGGAGCGGTGATCGTCGGATTGTTGCTGTTTCACTACATCAGCTCCGATTGCAGACTGCCTCTCGCAGCTGCTCATCTGCTGCGCATCACAATGCGATGCGCATCGCGGCCTCATCGTCACCGCTCCGCTGTGGTTGGTCGCACTGTTTGCGATCAGCGTGAATGTCGCGGCGCAACTCGGCGATCTGGTGGAGTCGGCGCTGAAACGCGGGGCGGGAGTGAAGGATTCCGGAACGCTGCTGCCGGGGCATGGCGGCGTGCTGGACCGCATTGACGCGCTGCTGTTCGCCTTGCCGGTCGGATTGATCTTTTATCTTGCAGGATTGAGCCGGTACTTTTGGCGCAGTGTAATCGCGAGGCCTGCGATACCATAGATCTTTGCCATCCATGAAACGCATCGCCATCCTCGGTTCCACCGGCTCCATCGGCAAGAGCACGCTGAAGATCGTCGAGGCTTTCCTGATCGCTTCTCGGTGGTCAGCCTGGCCGCGGAGGAAACGTCGAACTCGCGTTCGAGCAGGCGCGGCGCTGGCATCCCAAGTCGTTTCGATGGCCTCGGCGGAAGCTGCCGAGCATCTGCACGACAAGCTGAAGAAAGTCGGGCTGGGCCACGCGATTGAAGTGGTGCACGGCTCGCCCGGAACGGTGAAGGTCTCGACCCATCCGGACGCCGATTTCGTGGTCAGCGCCATCGTCGGCGTGGCCGGACTGGAAGCCACCTACGAAGCGGTCAAAGCCGGCAAGACGGTCGGCGTGGCGAACAAAGAGTGCCTGGTCACGGCGGGCGATCTGATCGTCGCCGAAGCGCGCAAGCAAGGCAAGCCGCTGCTGCCGATCGACAGCGAACACAACGCGATTCATCAGTGCCTGCGCGGCGGACGGCGCAACGAAGTGCATCGCATCTGGCTGACCGCTTCGGGCGGCCCGTTCCTGCATACTCCGCGGCGACAGATTTGCCAGCATCACGGTCGAGCAGGCGCTCAATCATCCCACGTGGAAGATGGGCAAGCGCATCACCATCGATTCGGCGACGCTGATGAACAAGGGCTTCGAGGTGATCGAGGCCTGCCGCCTGTTCGACATGCCGCCGAGCCAGGTGAGCGTGCTGGTGCATCCGCAGAGCACGATCCATTCCATGGTCGAGTTCGTGGATGGCAGCCTGCTGGCCCAGCTTTCGGTGACCGACATGCAGCTTCCCATCCTGTATGCGCTGACGTATCCCGACCGGATTCGAATCGGATCTGCGCTTCCCGGTGCAGGAGCTGCGGCAACTGGATTTCAGTCCTCCCGGACCTGGACAAATTTCCCTGCTTACGTTTGGCCTACGAGGCAGTCGAAGCGGGAGGGGCAAAGACCATCGCCCTGAATGCGGCCGACGAGGTGGCGGTGGCGGCGTTCCTGGAAGGTGCTATCGGATTTCAGGACATTCCGGCTACAATAGAAGCGGTACTTGCGTGAAACGCCGGCCCATATTCCTGAATCTATATGAGCAGGTATTGAGCATGGACGCCGATGCGCGCCGCCGGGCCCGGCAACCGCATCCAGCAATGTCGGCGACCGGAGAGGAACCGCTGCCCAACGCCTTCAGGCGACCCGGCACAAGTAGCTCCCCAAGTAAAAGAGGTTTATGGAATCGTTTCTGATTGCGGTGGTTCGTCCATGGCTGGTGCCGTGGTGCTGGGGATCATGATCCTGGTGCACGAGTTCGGCCATTATGCCGCCGCCAAGTTTTTGGCGTCAGAGTAGACGTATTTTCCATCGGCTTTGGCAAGCGGCTGGCCGGTTTCCGGCAAGGGCGAAACCGACTACCGCATCAGCGCCCTGCCGCTGGGCGGCTACGTGAAGATGGCGGGCGAGAACCCGCTGGAATCGCACAGCGGCGCGCCCGACGAGTTCATGTCGCACCCGCGCTGGCAGCGCTTCGTGATTGCGGTTGCCGGCCCGGCGATGAACATCCTGCTGGCCGTGGGTCTGCTCACCGGCGTGAACATGGTGCATTACGAGCATCCGGTGTACCTCGACCAACCGGCTGTGATCGGATGGGTGCTGGAGAATTCCCCTGCCGCAAAGGCGGGCATCGAGCGGGCGACCGCATTGTGCGGATCGATGGCGGCAGAACCCCACTTGGGAAGACGTCATCCTGAAATCGGCATCCAGAGCAAACAAGCCGCTCGATCTGGCGGTCCAGCGTGGCAACCAGATTCTGGAAAAGCAGATCCAGCCCCGTCAGCCAATTGGGCCGATCCGGAGCATAATGCGCACGCATCGGATGGGTGCCCGACGAGCCAATCACCGTCACCCAGATCGAAGCCGAAGATGCCGGCAGCCAAGGCGGGCATGCGGGTCAGGCGACCAGATCGTCGCCATCAATGGCGTACCGGTGCGGTCATCTGATGGCAGTAATCCGCACCTGCAGAAGAATGACGACAAGCCAGTGGAGATCACCGCGCTGCGCAATGGGCAGGAGCTGAAGTTCAACGCGACTCCTGTTATGACCGAAGACAACGGGCAAAAGCGTTACCGTCTGGGCTTTCAGTCGGAGCCGGTGCGGTCGACAGACTGCCGTTCGCAGCAGGCACTGAACCGTTCGCTCGACGAGAACAAGAAGTACTCGCTGCTGATCGTGGACCTGGTGCGCAAGATGGCTGCAGCACGAGACTTCGATCAAGCAGATGGAAGGGCCGATCGGCATCGCGCGCGCTTCCGGCGACGCCGCCAGCCAGCCGGGATGGACTCCGCTGCTAGCCTGATGGCGAGGAATCAGCCTGAATCTCGGCATCTTCAACCTGCTGCCGATTCCGATTCTCGATGGCGGCATGATTCTGATGCTGATCATCGAAGGGCTTCATGCGGCGCGACATCAGCATTCGCATCAAGGAACGCATCTATCAGACCGCGTTCGTGTTTCTGCTCTGTTCTCGGTGGTCGTGATCTATAACGACATGATGAAAGCCGTGCCGGGACTGGCGCAGCGACTGCCGTAGCCGAGTTGTAATGATGGAAGCGGGGTGCATGATGCGCCCCGTTTAAATTGTGGCCGGAAGGCCGCACGACTAGATCCGCAACAACTGATTACCGGAAGAATCCCCAATAAGAAAGGCTCCCCGTAGGGAGCCTTTGATTTCAGCTTGAGACTTGCGATCACTGGAACGACGAGGAGGAAGAAGACGACGCCGTCGCTGCGCTTCAAGGTCGGACGATCATCGTCGTTCTGCGTTCCGCTGTTGCCGTTGTTATTGGTGGGATTGTCAGCCGTGCTGCGACGCAGGGTCGGACGGTCCGCGTTGTCTCTTGTCGCTCTGCACCTTGTGCCTGTTCTCGATGGAGGCAAGCCGCGACTTCACCTGATCGAAATTCCGAGGTATTCACGACGTATTCGTCACGCGGCGGCAGCACAGTCGCCATCTCCTGCTGGGCGTGCGCCACGCGGTCGGGCGTCATGGGTGCGAGGAAAACGCCTTGGCGATCGCGCCGGGTTTCTTCTTCTCCTGCGCCTCGATCTTCTCAAAGAACGAGATGAACGACTGCGGATCGTATCCCGTCTTGTACATGTACTCCATGCCGAGGAAGTCGGCTTCGCTCTCGAAGTTGCGCGAGAACTTCATGAAGGTCAGCGGAACGCCGATGCCCATGGCGACCTGCGTGGCCTCGTAGACCGCCCAGCCGCCAGGAACGAAGATCAGCGGAATGCTCGCAAGATTGACGATGTTGCTGCGGGTCTGCTCACGGGCAACGTGGCACGCCGCGACGTGCGCGATTTCGTGCGCCATGACGCCAGCCAGTTCGGCTTCGTTATCGGCAGCGAGGATCAGTCCTGAGTTCACGTAGAAAAATCCGCCGGGAAGCGCGAAGGCGTTGATCTCGTCGGTGTCGATGACCTTGATGGTGAACGGCACCTTGGAGTCGGAATTACGCACCAAGTTCTGACCGATGCGATTGATGTACTCGGTAACGACGGGGTCGGAGACCAGTTTGACGCCATGCTCGACCTGCTGCGAGTACTGCTGGCCCATCGCGACTTGCTTGTCCAGCGAGTACCAGTTGCCAGCGCCCTTGTTGCAGCCCGACATTGCGATTGCCGATGGCGTCGATGTTTTCAGAGTGGCAGGACTGGGAGCATTCTTGTCGGGCTTGGCAGGCTGCGCATCGTCCGGGTTGGAAGCAGGCTCAGTTTGAGCAGCCGGCGGCGGTGCGGTCTGGGGCTGCGGCGCAGCGGTCGTCCCTTGAGTCTGGGCCGGCGGCGCAGCGGTCGTCCCTTGAGTCTGGGCCGGCGGCGCACTGGTTGAGTCTTGGGTCGGGTAGCCCTGGGCCCATGCCGAACCCGAAACAACGAGCACGGATGCGAAGGCGAACAAGCTGATGTTCCGCAAAGTAAAACGCATGATGCATACCTTCTCGGTGACCGGCGAAAGGGCCGTGGAGACAATCCTGCTGCCTCGCACAACCTGTAACCCTTAAGAACCCGAAATGGTTCGCCTAGTTTCCCCAGCCAACGCTATTCTACGCCTGGTTGGCGAGAAAGCAAGCTGACAATCTTGGGATTATGGTCGCCTGTAATGATTTCCGCTTGGCTGCGGTATTAGTTCCCTGCTTTGGACCCCAACAATACTAAGCATTTGCAAGCCGTTACTCGTGTTCCGTACGCAGATGAAGACGCCGCGGGACGGCAGCCCGGCTTCGGCAACATGGTAAACTGGAGCCTACCTGTATGGCTCAAATACAACGCAGAAAGACTTATACGGCGACGGTCGGAGGGGTTCGCGTGGGCAGCGATGCACCAGTTGTGGTGCAATCGATGACCAATACCGACACCGCCGACATCGAAGGCACGATCCGCCAGGTGGCAGCGCTGGCCCGCGCGGGTTCGGAGCTGGTGCGCGTCACGGTGAACAACGATGCCGCCGCCGCAGCGGTCGCTCCGCATCGTGGACGGCCTCGACCGGCTGGGCATTCGTGTGCCGATCATCGGCGACTTCCATTACAACGGGCACATCCTGCTGAAGAAGTATCCGGAGTGCGCGCGGGCGCTGGCAAAATACCGCATCAATCCCGGGAACGTCTCGATCGGCAAGAAGGATGACGACAATTTCCGGACGATGATCGAAGTCGCCATCGAGAACGACAAGCCGGTGCGCATCGGCGTGAATTGGGGATCGCTGGACCAATCGCTGCTGACGCGGCTGATGGACGAGAACTCGAAGCTCGACGAGCCCAAAGACGCGCGCGACGTGACCATGGAAGCCATGGTGCAAAGTGCGCTGCGCTCGGCAGACCTGGCCGTGAGTTACGGAATGCGCCGCGAGCAGATCATCCTCAGCGCGAAAGTCAGCGGCGTGCAGGACCTGATCGACGTGTATCGCGAGTTGGCGCAAGCGCTGCGAGTATCCGCTGCACTTGGGGCTGACCGAAGCGGGCATGGGCGCCAAGGGCATCGTCGGCAGCTCGGCGGCGCTCGCGGTCGTTTTGCAGGAAGGCATCGGCGACACGATTCGCGTATCGCTGACCCCCGCTCCGAATGGCGACCGCACGGAAGAAGTCACGGTCGGACAGCAGATTCTGCAGTCGATGGGGATTCGCAGCTTCACGCCGCAGGTAACCGCTTGTCCGGGATGCGGGCGCACGACCAGCACCTTCTTCCAGGAGATGGCGGAACAGATCCAGAGCTACCTGCGCGAGCAGATGCCGGTGTGGAAGACGCGCTACTCGGGCGTGGAAGAGATGAAGGTTGCCGTAATGGGCTGCGTGGTCAATGGACCCGGAGAGTCGAAGCACTCGAACATCGGCATTTCGCTGCCGGGAACGTTCGAGGAGCCGAAGGCGCCGGTTTACGTCGACGGCCGGCTGATGACGACGCTCAAGGGTGATCACATCGTCGCGGAGTTCACCAAGATCCTCAACGATTACGTCGAATCGCACTATGCGGCGAGGGAACAACTGGTGTCGATCCAGTAGCACTCATCTCACCCGAAAGATATGAAGGCACAGAGATTCTGTGCCTTTTGTTTTTAAGCCCGAATTTTCCAACGGCTGCTGCTTTACAATTCCGGTCAAGAGGTGCGTCCGGAGACTTGTGAAGCGTTCCAAAAGCAAAAAGCAAAAACAACTTCTGAGATTCGCCTACGGCGACGTGACTGATGCCACGATCAAGCTTCGATTCCTTAAGAGCCTGAAGTGCACGTTGAAGTATGAGAAACAGGCGTGGGAAGCTGGAGCCACGCTGGTTGCCGGGGTGGATGAAGTCGGACGAGGCTGCCTCTTTGGCCCCGTGGTGGCCGCCGCGGTGATACTGGATCCCAAGTACCGAATCCGCGGATTGCGCGACTCCAAACTGCTGGATCGTGCAACCCGGGAGAAGCTCGCGCCGCGCATCCGGGAGAACTGTCTCGCTTGGGCGGTGGCTTCGGTTGACGTCGCCACAATCGACCAGATCAACATTTACTGGGCGTCGAAGCAGGCCATGGAAGACGCGGTTGCGAAACTTGCTCCGACGCCGGACCACCTGCTGGTGGATGCGCTGCGTTTGACCTGCGAGTGCGGGCAGACGCCGATCATTCATGGTGATGCCCTTTCGGCCTCAATTGCGGCTGCGTCGATCGTTGCCAAGGTCGAGCGCGACGCCATGATCCGCGAACTCGACGCAATGTATCCGGGATATGGCCTGGCTTCCAACGTAGGCTACCGGTCTCCCGTCCACCTGAAAGGTTTACGGGAAAAGGGACCAACTCCCATGCACCGGATGTCGTTCGCTCCGGTGTGGATGTCAACGACCCCGCAGGAAGTGCTGGAGTTCATGGCGGAGGACGCCGCGATCGCTGTCCTGAACCGCGGCGATTTGGAGTCGTAATTCCCCATGCCCTTTACGCGCGCGTATCTCTCGGCAGTCAGCGCCGAGAAGCCAAGCTGTGAAGCCGGATATCCCGCCGAAGTAATCGGTTGAAAGCACTCCCTTCAGACTTACCTCCCGAGCGTTTCAGACCAATTCCGAGTGCTTATGTCACAATTCGCACGGCCCGGTATTGTTCCAGCACACTTTCGGAAATACTGTGACATGCAGGGGCGCATGGCATTCTCACATTCGGCGAATCAACCTGATTAGGAGATACAAGATGGAGCACGCGGCGAAGTCCATTCGTTACATTCAGGTCCTGGTCATCGCCTGTCTGGCGGTCTCAAGCTTACGGCCTTTAGAGGTATTTGCCCAGCAAGGTACAAGTGCACCGGCCGCCACGGCCAGGGACGGGCAACACGATTTCGATTTCGAAATTGGCACTTGGGAGATTCACCTAGCGAGGCTTCAGGACCGTTTGGTCGGCTCCAAGACGTGGGTCAAATTTGATGGGACATCCGTAACGCGAAAGGTTTGGGACGGTCGCGCCGACTTGGAGGAATTCGAAACCGATAGCCCAACCGGTCACATCGAAGGGCTGTCGCTGCGGGTTTACAACCCGCAAACCCATCAGTGGAGCATCTACTGGGCTAACAGCAAGGACCCCAACCTCGGCCAGCCGATTCAACCCATGATCGGCGAGTTCAAGAACGGACGAGGAGAGTTTTACGATCAGGAACTATGGAAAGGAAGAGCGGTCTATGTTCGATTCGTCTGGTCGAACATCACGCCGAACTCGGCCCACTTCGAGCAGGCGTATTCAGACGATGGAGGCAAGACTTGGGAAGTCAACTGGATCACTGACCAGACGCGAGTACCAGATAAGCACTGATCGTGTCGAGCGTCAGCTACCAACAACCAGCGTGAGAACCGCCATCCACGTGAAGCACCTCGCCTGTTACCTGAACTGCCTCTACCAGATAGAGGACAGCGTCGACAATGTCTTTAATCTGCACGGTCTTTCCCATGGGCTGCCTTGAGGTAAGAGAGTCCTGGGAATCATTCTTGTGGAGTGATGTGTCCACCACACCGGGGGCTACGGCGTTAAAGCGGATGCCGTCTTTCGCATATTCGATTGCAAGGCTACGGGTCACAGTATTCAGACCACCTTTTGTGATCATGGAAACCGAGGCGTTGATGCCGGCGATTGGCTGGTCGGCAAGCGCCGCGGAGATGGTCACAACGTTTCCCGATCTCTGTTTCAGCATCTGCTTTACGGTGAGCTGAGTCATGTAAAGGAATCCCAGCAGGTTGACCGAGACCAGGGCGTTGAAATCCTCGGTAGTGAAATCGGTGAAAGGTCTGGTGCGATAGATTCCGGCACTGTTCACCAGAACATCGATAGTTCCGAAGTGCTGGATCGCTGCGTCGACGGTTTTGGCAGAGGTCTCCTGGTTAGCGATGTCCCCATCGATGAGAACCAGGCTGGGCGAGGCAGTCAACGACTTGGTAGTGTCAAGAGCCGTTCCGACGACGTTGTAACCCTGCTTCAGAAAGGCCTCGACCAAACCTGCACCGATGCCGTGCGAGGCTCCGGTAACGATTGCAGTTTTCTTTTCCGACATACATGCCTCTTCCTAATCCTGTTCGCCGAGAGTCTGGGCGTAGGTTTTGCCATATGGATAGAAGAGATCTTTGCGGCCTTGCTGCCACGCTGCTTTCATCTCTGGAGTCGTAATGTCCCAGTCCGGCCGGCATTTCCTGGTGACAGCACGCAGATCCTGGCGCAGGTCTTCCATCGTCGGCCGGCCGAAGAACCAGTAGCCGTTGTAGACCTTGTAAACGACAAGACCGGGCTCGAGGACAATCACGTGGGGGATCATGGGATTGTGGGCAGAATCTGTGTATTCAGCAATGTCGAGGTCTTTCTGGACAGTGCGCCCCACGTCGGAAAGGAAAGGCCAGTGAGCACCGACTCCGGTGCGGTATTCGTTTGTCTCGGTGATGTTGTCAGTACTGATCGTGACCAGCCGGCAATAGCCAACCTCGATCTCACGATGAAGCTCAACCAGCAACTCGGCCAGCCGGCGGTCTTTTGGACAGAAACCTCCGCGGCTAAGCACGAGCACCATCGGATGCTGTCCTTGCAGTTTGGAGAGCTCGCGGCGTTTCGCGGTGTGGTCCGAAAGCTCGTAGTCCGGGAAGGTGGCGCCGGCAATAATGTCAGATCGCATGGGAATTCCTCATATCAGCTGTTTAGTTTCGGCACTAAGGTGAGTAACGAGTGAAGACGTAGTCGCGAGCTTTAACAGGCTCGTGGCATGGGAAGCAGGCTTTGAGAACCGCCGGCGTCGCGGTCGGGTCAGGTTTCCCATCCTTGAATTGAGCGAATCCCCAGCCGCCCGTCGAGGCATATTTTTTTGAGTCCTTGACCATAAATTGGACGTTCGTCGCGGCGCCGGCCACGAACGATTGGTCACGGCCAAAAACTTTGTTGTTTTCCTCCGACGGGACGTAACTCCAGGCCAGCCGCGCAATGATTGTGCCGTCCGGGAACGGCAGCGTCCCATCCCGGTAGGCTTTGATCGCTACATCGTTGCCCAGATTGGCGCGCAAATCGTTGAGGTTACCTGCCTCGTGAGCCACGGAAATCAACTGCCAGTCGCGGTATCCCGGAGGAATTGTGATACCGAAGATCGGGGAAGCCTCTTGATTGGCATGTCCAGATGCTGTGGCCGTGAAAGCAACGACGCCAGCCAACGATGCAACTGCAACCAGCAGAAAAGCAATCCGTTTCATAGAGTGTCCTCTTTCCAAATTCTTGAGCGTCAGCCTTCGACGAGTTGCTGCCCTCCGTCGATGTCGTAGGTTCCGCCGGTGAGGGCAGTGTTGCTCATGATATGTACGGCGAGCGCGGCAACGTCGGCTGGTCCGACGACGCGACGGATGGGAAGCGTGGCGCGAAGCTGATTGCGGCGGTTTTCGAGTTGGTCGCCGAGGAGCGTTGCCGACAACGGCGTGTCGACGAAGCCGGCGGCGATGAGGTTGACGCGGATGGGCGCGAGCTCGAGCGCGAGGTTCTTGGTCAACGCGGGAAGCGCGGCCGTGACCGCCGAGACGAGCGCGAGTCCTAGCGCCGGGTGGCGGCCACCGGTACCGCCCATGAAGAGCAGGGTCCCTCCCGGGCGAACCTTGCTCACGGCGTTGCGGGCGACCTGCAGCGGCAGCAAGAGATGGGCCTCCAGGTCGCGGCGTGCCGCATCGAAGTCGAACTCCGCCAGCGGGGCGTAGTAGGGACCGAGGCCAGTGACGAACACGTGGTCGATTGGCCTGGGCAGCTCGTCGAAGAACTTCCCGAGCCGTTCAAAGTCGGTCGCGTCGAAGGCGGCGGTGCTCAGCGCACCGACCTCGTTTGCGGCGCGCTGCAGGTGATCTGGGTCGCGTGCAACGAGGATCACGTCGGCTCCTTCGGCACGGGCGAGCCGAGCCGTCTCGAGCCCCATGCCCGCGCTGCCGCCGATTACAAGGACAGTCTGCCCGACGAGTTCCGGCTCGCGCTGGATGGCAGAGGCGGTGGTTGCGGTGCTCATGATTCCTCCAATCAGCGGTTTAAGGCGGCGGCTTCGGAGTTAACCGGTGTCGGTACACGTGCAAGGAGTTCCTTCCCGGTATTAAGGTGCGTAATGAGTAAAAACAAGGTCTGTCGCTTTCGTCTTCTCGTGGCAGGGGAAGCAGGTTTTCATAAACGCCGCGTCGCCAGGTTTGCCGTCCGCGAAGTGACCGAACCCCCAGCCGCCGGTTGCGGCGTACTTTGTTGAGTCCTTGATCATGAACTGAACGTTCGTGGGGGCCCCGGGAACGAAAGATTGGGCTTGGCCAAAGACATTGTTGTTTTCCGCTGATGGGACGTTGCGGTAATGCAGAGCAGCAATGATTGTGCCGTCGGGGTACGGTAGCTTCCCTTCCCGGAAAGCGTTAAACGCTACGTCGTTTCCCAGGACGGCACCTAAACTGTTGAGGTTGCCTGCTTCATGAGCCGAGGAGATCCACTTCCAGTCACGGTACCCCTGAGGGATTTCGGTAACGAAGATCGGGGCGGCGGCCTGGTCATCGGCATGTCCCGAAGCATAAGCGGTGAAGGCGACAACGCCGGCCAGCGCTGCAATTGCAACCAGCAAGAAGGCGATCCGTTTCATGCGTATTTCGCCTTGTAAGTTCCTGAGCATCACCACTACTCCACATCATCGACGCACGAGTCTTATCGGCCCGGTACATGAGGTCACAGTGGTTTACGTCGGCGGCTCTGTCCCGGCCTGCTCGGCCACCATGTATGCGGCGTACCAGTCGGGCCAGTTCTCATCTCTCTTACCAGTGCGCTTCTCATGCTCGCCATGGGCGGCCTCGGCACGTCGAAGCGCGCTCGCCAAGTCGCTTATTGAGGCGAACGAAGTCGCAGCAGAGTCGATGCGCCCAGGAAGTCGGGTCGTGATCTCCTGCAACAGCCAGCCGTTGCCATCGGGATCGCCGAATGAGGCAAACGAGCGGTAACTGCGATGCTCGGGATCCCGACCGCTGACCCGGAGCCGGCCAAACAGGTAGGGCTGGTCCGGGCCAGCATATACACCAGCGGCATCGTGGAACACCTCTCTGATCTGGACGCCGCGACCGAGCAGTTCCTTGCGGGCGGCCTCGATGTCGGAGACGATCAGGTACAGACCCTGGGCGGAGCCTGGTGTCGCCGCGGTGACGTTCTTGCCGAAAATGATGGAGCAGCCTGAGCCCGGCGGCGTGAACTGAATCACGCGGAAGTCGCTACCGGCGGCGTAATCGGCGTCGAGCCGCCACCCGAGGTTCGTGTAGAACTCCTTCGCGCGGTCTACATCCGAGACGGGGATGACGACTATCTCGAACTTCATGTCGACTCTAGCGACGCTCGCGTTTGTGACGTCGTTAGAACGAACTGCATCCTTCACGTTTGCCATGCTCTTTCCTCCTCAAGACTCTTAGTGCGAACCGACAAAGGCTCGGATGAACACCGCGATCTCATCAGCAGCCGTGTCCAATGCGAAGTGGCCACCGTCGACAATGTGAACTTGTGCCGCCGGCACGTCGCGGCGATAGGCTTCCGGCTCCGAGCTGTCGAATGAGACCTCGTACTTGCCCCAGGTCACCAGCAGGCGCGGCTGGTTCTCGCGCATCCATGCCTGCCATTTGGGATAGGCGTCCACGTTGGTGCGATAGTCGTAGAACAAGTCAGATTGGATATCAGCCTGGCCGGGCTGGCTGAGAAAACGGAATTCGTCAGTCCACAGATCCGGGTCGTGGCGATCGATGTTCGGATCGTTTCCTACGTGACGGCTGCGCGTAGTTGCAAGCGACAGCAGATTGTCGCGAAGTGTGGCTTCGTTGGCCGCGCGATCGGCCCAAAATGCGCGCCGCGTCTTCCAATTCGCACCCAAGCCTGTGTTGTGCGCCACAGCGTCCTGAACGATGAGGGCCTCGATCCGGTCCGGATGGGATAACACCATGCGAAAACCAACGGGGCCACCGTAATCTTGCATGTAGAGCGTGTAGTGCGAAAGCCCGAGCGCTTCGGTGAAGTGATTCATCGTGTCGGCGATGTGATCGAACGTGTACGCGAATTTCTTCGGGTCGGGCCAGTCACTGTGGCCGAAGCCTGGGTAATCCGGCGCGACCAGGTGATAGCGATCGGAAAGCCGGGTGAAGAGCGGCTCGAACATCCGCGACGAAGAGGGCAGTCCGTGCAGTAAGAGAATCGTCGGCGCATCTTTCGGGCCAGCCTCTCGGTAAAAGATCGAGAGGCCATCGATCTGTATCGTGCGATAAGAAGTCGGATATTCCACGGGACGTGTGCCGTCCTTCTTGATTCGCTTTCGAGCACCAAGGGCAAGGGCCTACCAGGGGCGGGAACCACGTTCGAAGACTAGTGATGCAGGGGACGTACAGAGGGTTGCGGAGTTTGTGTTCGTCGAATCTCAGGGTTGCCCCGCACTATGCCGCAGGGGCGAAAAATGAGCCGCGGCCGGGAGTGAGCAACGGTGTCTGTTTCTACATCCCCGGCATTTTCATTCCGGCCATGCGGCGGGCGAAGCTGGGCTTGCCCATTCCTTTGAACATCTTGCGCATTTGAGCATACTGGCGGAGAAGTTGATTGACCTCTTGCACGCTGGTACCGGAGCCGCGAGCTATGCGCTTGCGGCGGCTGCCGTTGATGACCTCGTGGTGCTCGCGCTCGTAGCCGGTCATAGAGTTGATGATGGCTTCGACGCGGGTAAGTTCTTTTTCGTCAACGTTATCGGCGGCCTTCTGCATGTTGGCGAAGGGGCCGATTTTGGGCATCATGCCCATGATGCTCTTGATGGAGCCGAGTTTTTTGACCTGGCGTAGCTGATCGCGAAAGTCCTCTAAAGAAAAGCCTTCGTGGCTCATCGCCTTGGCGGCAAATTCCTGGGACTTCTTTTTGTCGAGCGTGGCTTCGGCTTTTTCGATGAGCGAGAGCATGTCGCCCATGCCGAGGATGCGTCCGACGATGCGGTCGGGATGGAAGGGTTCTAGCGCGTCATACTTTTCGCCTAACCCTATGAATTTAATGGGCTGGCCGGTGACGTTCCGGATGGAGAGCGCGGCGCCGCCGCGGGCGTCACCGTCCATCTTGGTGAGAACGACGCCGGTGAGCGTGAGTTTCTTGTGAAACTCGTCGGCGGAGCGGACGGCGTCCTGTCCGGTCATGGAGTCGGCGACGAACAGTATCTCCTGTGGATTCAGTATTTTCTTGAGCGACTGCATCTCGTCCATGAGTTGCTCGTCGATATGCAGACGGCCGGCGGTATCGACGATCATCACGTCGCAGCCGTTGCTGATGGCCTCGCGGCGAGCTTCTTTTACAAGGCGTTCGACGGTGACCGTGTCGGCCGTATCTACTTGTCCTTCATAGAGATGCGCCTTGACGGCCTGGGCGACGATTTTGAGCTGCTCGCGGGCGGCGGGACGGTAAACGTCAACGGATACGAGCAGCGGGCGGTGTCCGCCCTGCTTGAGCCAGTGGGCAAGTTTGCCGGAAGTTGTTGTTTTTCCAGAGCCTTGCAGGCCAGCCATAAGGACGACGGTTGGCGGTTGCGAGGCGAACTTGAGCTTGGCGGTGTCTTTACCGAGGATGGCGATGAGCTCGTCGCGGACGATTTTCATGACCTGCTCGGACGGCGAGAGGGCAGTCATCACCTCCTGACCGAGCGCCTTGGTGCGGATTTGCTCGATTAACTGCTTGACAACATTGAGGTTAACGTCGGCTTCGAGCAGCGCCATGCGGATTTCTTTGAGCGCTTCGCCGATGTTTTCTTCGGTCAGGGTGCCCTGGCCACGGAGATTCTTGAAGGCACGCTGGAGCTTATCTGTAAGATTCTCAAACATTTAGGTCGTTGTGCGCGGCAGGGATTGGTGCGGGCCGCGAAACATCAGAATAGCACGCCGGGCGGGCACCGCTATTGGTTTCAGAGTCTGGTTCAAAGCGGGAAAAATGAGGCACCGAAAGGCAGGTTATAACATTCGTTATAACTCATTTTTGACGGCGGTTCCGGCCGAGCGGAAGGTCTCTGCGGCGGCGAGAACGGTATTGGTGTGGATGGCGACGGTGTCTTCGACTTTTATGGCGTAGCCCCCAGCATAAGTGACCATGACCGGAATATTGCGTGCGCGCGCGGCGCGAAAGACGAGTTCGTCGCGCTGCTTGAGTCCTTCAATGCTTAAGGCCAAACCGCCGAGCTGGTCTTCGCGATAGGGGTCGGCGCCGGCGACGTAGCTGATCAGGTCGGGCTCAAACTGGCGCAGGCCGGAGCTGAGCGCATTGTCGAGCCAGGCGAGATACTCTGCGTCGCCGCATCCATCGGGCAAGTTTACGTCGATCGAGGACGGCGGCTTGACGAGTGGGTAGTTGTGTTCCTGATGAAGTGAGATGGTGAAGACGTCTTTGTGACTTCTCTGCTGCCGAATGCTCCCGCCGGACAATCCAAACACAGAACCATGATGGGCGGATGGCAGGGAGGACGGCTGCGCGTTGGCGGCGCCGAAGATGACAGCGGTACCGTTGCCCTGGTGGACATCGCAGTCCACGGTCATGGCTCGTTGAATGAGCTTGCGTTTTTGCAGACTGCGGATGGCGACGGCGAAGTCATGGAGCATGCAGAAGCCTTCGCCGTGATCGGGAAAGGCGTGATGAAAGCCTCCGCCGAGGTTGATACTGACGCCGTCGAATAGAGCACGCTCCGCGGCAAGGATGGAGCCGCCGGTGTGAAGCATGAAAGCATCCACCACCTGCGGCGAGTACGGTATCTCCATTTGCAATTCTTCGCGCGCGGTGAGGCTGCCTTCCATCAGTTTGTTGACGTAGTGCGGAGAGTGCACAAGCATCACATCGGATTCGGAGGCGGGTGCAGGAGCAATGAAGTCGGAGCCGTCCGCCATTCCAAGGGCGAAGAGGCGCTCGCGAACTAGCCGGTATTTATCGGCGCGAAAAACGTGATCGCCGATGGGGAGGAAGTATTTCTCGCTATAGACGAGTTTGAAAGGCAGCATGGAAAATGGCCCGATGCCTACGTTGGCGGCGATCCAGAGACACCGCGGAAGGCAACGAAGCAGTATAGAGCAGAATCCGATCACAGCCGACCTACGAGCTGTTTTAGGGCTGCCAGTTGGTGGTGCAAAGTTGCTGACGTAAGTGGTCTAGGCGAATTGTCAATTCTCAGTCAAACTCACCGGACTACCAATCCCAAGTTTCAGGAGAGTTATTGATGAAGCAAGCCGTTCGTCTGGCAGTAGCCGTGTTATGCCTGTCGTTCGTAGCCGTTACCGCCGCTATAGCGCAGGTCCCCGTTAAGGAAGGCAACGTTGAACGCGTCGTACTGCTGCATGTAAATTCTGGCCACTCGGATGCATTCTGGGCCGACATGAAAAAGAACGTGGTCCCGATCTGGGATGCGGAAAAGGCTGCAGGCATGATTGTCGAGTACGAGTGGTTCCAGAACTACACCGCGTCCAGCGCGGACGACTGGAACGTGGGATATTCCATCGTGTACAAGAACCTGGGCGCGCTGGATGGGTTGGCCGACAAGGTGTACGACCTCCGCATGAAGCACTACGGCGACCATAGCGCCGAGCAAAAGGTGATCGACGAACGGGTGGACAATGCGCATGTCATCAACAGCATTTTGTTGCGCCAAGTAACAATACGGTAGCTCTTTAAACAATTGCAGAACGAGCGGCGCGGAGGACTCTGCGCCGCTTTTCTGCGCCCGCACCTTGCTATCCCCACCCTTTGCCAAATGAAGGCAAAGGATGGGGCACCCAGACTCGTGATTTAAGATGACGAGCGATGGCATCAGCTACGCAAATGGTCGCGCTGCGGCGAGCGGCTGGACATAATCGGCTGGCGACCGCGGGTGCAGTGATGATCACGGTGTTTGTAGCGTGCGCGATCTTCGCGCCGTGGATTGCGCCGCAAGACCCCGCGTACATTGATCTGCCATCGCGGCTGATGGGGCCGTCGGCGGCCCACTGGTTCGGAACCGACGAGTTAGGCCGAGACATTTTGTCGCGCATCATTTATGGGGCGCGCATTTCGATGCTGGTGGGAACGTGTGTTGTCGCCGTCTCGCTGACGCTGGGGCTGATCTTCGGATCGATTGCCGGCTATTACGGCGGGTTCCTCGACCGCTTTCTTAACGTCGTGGTGATGAATGCATTTATGTCGTTCCCGGGAATTCTGCTGGCGATTGCATTTGTGGCGTTTCTGGGACCGGGATTGTTCAACCTGGTGCTGGCGCTTTCGATTGGCGGATGGGTGGGATACGCCCGGCTGGTGCGCGCGCAGGTGCTGGCGGTGAGAGAGCGCGAGTTCGTGGAAGCGGCACGGGCACTGGGCGCGAGCGATGTACGAATTATCGTGCGGCATATTCTGCCGAATATCATTCAGCCGGTGATTGTGCAGGCGGCGATTGGAATGGCAGGGGCAATCCTGGCGGAGGCGACCATGAGCTTTTTGGGGCTGGGAGTGCCGCCTCCGACAGCGAGTTGGGGTTCGATGCTGAACGACGCGCGGTCGCACTTGTTCGATGCGCCGCACCTGGTGCTCTTCCCTGCCGCGGCGGTGATGCTGGCGGTGCTGTCGTTCAACTTTATTGGCGATGGACTAAGGGATTATCTGGATCCGAGGTCGCGGATTGAAGTGGGGCTTTAAAGAAAAGGCATTCACCACGGAGGCACGGGGTTTTTTGATTTTTTCGGTCGCCGCTGCGCGATAGTCGACCCACAAAGAGGTATTCACCACTGAGAACACGGAGCGCACAGAGTTTTCAATTCAAAGTTTTTGTTCTGTCTGCAGTCCGCTGCATCGCTGTATGCGACGTTCGCACCCGCCAATCTGCCGTCAGGATCGCCGTGGGAGTTCAACAAGCCGTTCTTCCTACTGCTCGATTTGGCGGTTGGCGGCGATTGGCCTGGGAATCCTGATACGACGACGCAATTTCCGCAGCAGATGCTGGTGGATTATGTGAGGGTGTATCGGAAGCAGTAAGCAATTAGCAATTAGCTATTAGCTCTTAGCCTTCAGCTATCGGCTATCAGCGTTACAGGGTGTTAACCGTGTAACGAACTGTGGGCTTTGTGCATCCAACGACACATGGCTACTGAAAAGGCAGTTTTGGGTGGCGGTTGCTTCTGGTGCGTGGAAGCCGCGTTAGTGCAACTGGAAGGCGTAGAGTCGGTGCGTTCGGGCTACATGGGTGGACGACGTCCGAATCCAACCTATGAGCAGGTTTGCACCGGCACGACGGGACACGTGGAGGTCGCGGAGATCACCTTCGATCCGGAGAAAATCACCTACCGCGATTTGCTGGAAGTATTTTTCACGGTCCACGACCCGACGGCTCTCAATCGTCAGGGTAACGACGTGGGTGAGCAGTATCGTTCGGTGATCTTCTACGAGAACGAAGCGCAGAAGAAGACCGCGGAAGAAGTGATCGCGGAATGGACGCGGGAAAAAGTATTTCCTAATCCGATTGTCACTGCGGTCGAACCGGCGCAGACGTTCTACGTCGCCGAGGACTATCACCAGGATTATTTCAAGAACCATCCCTTCCAGCCGTATTGCATGTTCACGGTGGCACCAAAGGTGAAGAAGGTGCGAGAGAAGTTCGCGTCGCGGTTGAAGGCGACAGTGTAAGATTTGTCGGCACTCCTGACGAAAAGCATTTACCACGGAGAACACAGAGAACAGGGAGAAGATCGATTCAAAGTACTCTGTGCTCTCCGTGTTCTCTGTGGTAAATGAAATCTCGTACGACACTACGAAGTCGGCGATAGAATACGGCGATGGCGGACTCACTCAAATTCAGCCTGTGGTTTCCCAGCTTTCACGAAGCGGAGATGATGCCGCGTGCCGTGTCGGTAATGCGGCAGTTCCTGTATTCGGAGACACGCGAGGGGATCACGTATTTGTCGGTGCATCCCGTCGCGTGGTCGGAGCCGACGGTACTGGAACGGCGGTTCAACCCGGGAATTTCGCCGGAGGAAGCCGCGGAAATCGCCAACGAGTTCGCTCACGACGATTTTGCGTTCGTGTTCGAGGCATTCTGGGACTTGTGGGTTCCGAACGATGATTCGGAGGGTGACGCTTGGGTGCAGCGTCCGGTAGCCGTGCGCTTCATTGTGCATGGAGTGCAGTTCGATGAGGGGATCTACGCTGACGATGGCCACATGGAAGTGGATTTCGGACTGGACACGCCGTTCCTGTTTGAGGGGCTGCAATTGTCGGCCGCGAACGAAGAGCATGTCCGGTATAACGTAGCCAAGCTGGTGGCGTTTACGATTGCAGTGCAGAACAACTGTAAGTTGTCGGGACGGGTGTTGTGGTCGGAGTCGGAGAGCAATCTGGCGCAGAAGCTGATTGCGCAGTTGCAGCAGGTGCAGTAGAGCTGTCAGCTCTCAGTCGGCAGCTCTCAGCTCGAACTCACACAACTGCAGGTTTGGTACGCGGCGCGCAGGGTGTTACTCATCCTAACGAAAAACCCCACTCAAGCAACAGCAGCTTGAGTGGGGCACCCAATTCATTCTTAATCCCAACGACTATTTCGTTCGGCCGCCTTCGATCTTCAGCTCGGCGCTGGCGCCGGCCTGGGCTGCGGCCAGACGGGCCGTCAGCACGCGGAACGGCGAGCACGACACATAGTTGAAGCCATTCTTGGCGCAGAACTCGACGGACGAGGGATCGCCGCCGTGTTCGCCGCAGATGCCGATCTTAATGGTCGGGCGAGTTGCACGACCCTTTTCGACTGCCATCTTGATCAACTGTCCAACCCCTTCCTGATCGAGCGTGGCGAACGGATCCTGTTTCAGAATGCCTTCGGACAAGTACGCCGTCAGGATCTTGCCGACGTCGTCGCGCGAGAAACCGAAAGTGGTCTGGGTGAGATCGTTGGTGCCGAAGCTGAAGAACTCGGCTTCCTTCGCGATCTCGTCGGCCATCAGGGCGGCACGCGGAAGTTCGATCATGGTACCGACGAGGTATTCGACCTTGCTCTCTTTCTCGGCGAAGACTTCTTCGGCAACGCGACGCACGATGGCCGCCTGGTTGGCCATTTCTTTCAGGCCTCCGGTGAGCGGGATCATGACCTCGGGCTTGACCTTGACGCCTTCTTTCGCGACCCTCACGGCAGCCTCGAAGATGGCGCGCACTTGCATCTCGGTGATTTCCGGATAGGTGATGCCGAGACGGCAGCCGCGCAGGCCGAGCATCGGGTTGACTTCGTGCAACTGCTCGACGCGATTCAGAAGCGCACGAAGCTCTTTCAGCTTGGGTGATCTGGGCTTGGTGGCTTCCAGCTTGGCGATGTCGACCATCAGGTCTTCGCGACGGGGCAGGAACTCGTGCAGCGGCGGGTCGAGGGTGCGGATGGTGACGGGGAAGCCGTCCATGGCACGGAAGACGCCGACAAAGTCGGCGCGCTGCATGGGCAGAAGTTTCTTCAGCGCGGCGCGACGGTCCTTCTCGGTGTTGGCGAGAATCATGGAGCGCATGTAGGGCAGACGATCTTCCGCAAAGAACATGTGCTCGGTGCGGCAGAGTCCAATGCCTTCGGCACCGAAAGCACGTGCCTGTAAGGCGTCGCGCGGAATGTCGGCATTGGCACGAACACCCATGCGGCGGAACGGCTCAGCCCACTTCATCAGTTTGACCAGCTCAGGATCGTCGGGACGAGCGGCAACGGTGTTGAGCTTGCCGTTGATGACGCGGCCGGTGGTGCCATCGAGCGAAATCCAGTCACCACCCTTGAGCACCTTCCCGTTGACGCGCATCTCGCGCGCCTTTTCGTCGACGTCGATGTCGCCGGCTCCGGCTACGCAGCACTTGCCCATGCCGCGCGTGACCACCGCAGCGTGGCTGGTCATGCCGCCGCGCGAAGTGAGGATTCCAGCAGCCACTTCCATACCGCCGATATCTTCAGGAGTGGTTTCGCTGCGGACAAGAATGATCTTCGCCTGCTTATCCTTCTGGAACTTCTCGACTGCTTCTTCGGCGGTGAAAACGATTTGTCCGACAGCCGCGCCCGGAGATGCCGGGAGGCCGGTGGCCAGCACTTCGATGTCGACGCCTTTTTCCGCGAGGCTAGGAACGAGGAAGTCATACAGTTGGTTGGGTTCGACGCGGAAGATCGCTTCTTCCTTTGTAATCAGGCCCTCGTCGACCATCTGGATGGCGACGCGCACGGCGGCGCGTCCGGTGCGCTTGCCGTTGCGGGTCTGCAACATGTAAAGGCGACCATCCTGGATGGTGAACTCGAAGTCCTGCATGTCGCGATAGTGCTTTTCCAGGCGCGAGGTGATGTCGCGCAGCTGGTTGTAAGTGTCGGGCTGAATCTTTTCCAGCTCGGAGATGTGAATCGGAGTACGAATGCCGGCGACCACGTCTTCGCCCTGCGCGTTCATCAGGAACTCGCCGTAGAACTCTTTTACGCCGGTTGCTGGATTGCGGGTGAAGCCTACGCCCGTGCCACTGGTGTCGCCGAGGTTGCCGAACACCATGGCCTGCACGTTCACAGCCGTGCCGAGCATGTCGTCAATATTGTTGATGCGGCGGTAGGTCTTGGCGCGATCGTTGAGCCAGGAGCGAAACACGGCGTCGCGGGCCATCACGAGCTGGTCATGCGGGTTCTGCGGGAATTCGGACTTCGTGTGCTTCAGTACGACCTTCTTGTATTCGGCAATGACTTCCTGCAAGGCCTTGGCATCGAGCTCGGTGTCGAGCTTGATCTTCTTCTGCTTCTTCTTGCCGTCGAAGACTTCTTCAAACGCGTGCTTGGGTATGTCGAGCACAACGCTGCCGAACATCTGGATGAGGCGGCGGTAGGAGTCATAGGCGAAGCGAGGATTATTGCTGAGTTTGGCCAACCCTTCGACCGACTTGTCGTTGAGGCCGAGGTTCAGGATGGTGTCCATCATGCCGGGCATGGAGAACTTTGCTCCCGACCGGACGCTGACCAGCAACGGATTGTCGGCACCGCCGAGCTTCTGCCCCTGCAGCTTCTCGAGGCGGGCGAGGGCTTCGTCCATCTGCTTGTCGACATCAGCCGAGGTCTTGCCATGGCGCATGTACTCGCGGCAGGCTTCGGTCTGAATGGTGAAGCCGGGAGGTACCGGCAGGCCGGCATTGGTCATTTCGGCGAGGCCGGCACCCTTGCCGCCCAGCTCGTCCTTCATTTTCCCGTGGCCTTCGGCATGGTTGTCGCCGAAAAAGTAAACGTACTTAACCGATTTTGTGTCGGCCGCTTTGTGTTCGACTTCGATGGTTGGTGTGCTCATGATCAGTCCTCTACTAGCTAACGGAGTTAGGAAGATTTGGTTTCGGTTACGATCTCGCTGAAATCAGCGATGGTGGAAAATTCATGTAGAAGCGTCTGCAAAAGGGCCAGGCGGTTGGCGCGCACGCGTTCGTCATCAACCATGACCATGACCTTGTCGAAGAACAGGTCAATAGGCTGACGGAGGCTGCTGATTTCGACAAGCGCAGCGACGTGGTCTTTCTGTTCGCGAAGTTGGCGGACGCGAGCGGCGACCTCGGGAAGCCGAGCCGCCAGAGATTTTTCGGACTCTTCGGTCAGGGCGTCAGGCTGGAGCTGAACGGCGATTTTCTTTCCGCTTTCGTGGGCCTGACGAAGAATGTTCTTGGTGCGCTTGAATGCAACGGAAATTGATGCGAAGTCATCGGAACCGCGCACTTGACTGAGCGCCTCTGCACGGGAAATCGCATCGACTACGTCGTCGCTTCCGGCCGCGAGAACGGCATTCACCACGTCATAGGCGAAGCCACGCACGTCACGCAAGTAGAATTCCAGACGCTCGCGCATGAACGAGGCCGTCGATTCGGCGAAGTCGATGTTCTTGTCGAAGCCAGATTCTTCCTTGCTGCCGGCGTACTCGACTCGCGCATCGGAAAAGAGCTTGGCAAGCGGGATCGGCAACTTGTGCTCGGCGACAATCTTGACAATGCCGTTGGCGGCGCGGCGCAGAGCAAAGGGGTCCTTCGAGCCGGTCGGCTCTAAACCTAACGCGAACATTCCAGCGATGCTGTCGGCCTTGTCGGCAATGGCCAAAACAGCGCCTTCCATCGTCGGAGGTACTGCGTCGTCCATCGATTCGGGCTGGTAGTGGTGGTAAATCGCGTCGCCGATCGCGTCGGCTGTTGCCTTGGGCAATAGGGGATCGAGTTGCTGCACCTTGGCATAGAGTCCGCCGATAATGCCCTGAAGTTCGGTGAATTCTTTCACCAGGTCGGTGGTGAGATCCGCTTTGCAGAGCAACGCAGCTTTATGGACGACTCCCGGACGGATGGCAACGCCGGCGTTCTCCAAGACCGTCGAAACCAGGCTGCCAAGTTTTTGCACACGCAAAGTCTTGTCGAAATAGCTGCCCAGATTCTTTTGGAAAGTTACGGCTTTCAACATCTCCACGCGCTGGCGCAGCGATATCTTCTGGTCGGAGTTCCAGAAGAAGCGCGCATCGTTGAAGCGAGCGCGCAAGACTCGCTCGTTGCCGTGGCGGATGAGCCCGTCGGGATCGCTATCGGTGTTCAAGACGGCAAGAAAGTGCGGCGAGAGCTTGCCGTCGGCGTCTTCCAGCGCGAAGTACTTCTGGTGGTCGCGCATGACCGTAACCAACACTTCGGCGGGCAAAGCGAGGAACTCGGGATCGAAGCTGCCGAGAACCACCGAAGGACACTCGGTGAGATTGACCACGGTATCGAACAGAGACTTGTCTTCGCGCCAGCGGGCACCCGGGATAGTTCGTGTCGCGGCGTCGAGTGCTTTGCGAATCCGGTGCTCGCGGTCGGCGGAAGTGACGCTGACGAAGTGCTTCGCCAGCGCTGACGAGTAGTTCGAAGGCTGGTTGATTTCGACTGCGCCGCTGGAGAGAATCCGGTGGCCCTGGCTGATGTTGCCGGCCCTGACTCCTCCGAACTCGACAGGCACGACCTGGTCGTCGAGCAGAGAAACCATCCAGCGAACCGGGCGAACAAAGCGCTCGGCTGTCTTGCCGCGCCAATACATGCTCTTGGGCCAATAAATGCCAGCAATCTCTTTGGGAAGCAACTCGGCGAGGATATCGTTTGCGGCGCGCCCCTTCTTCTGGACTGTGGCCGCGAGATACTCACCCTTGGGCGTCGTGACCTTTTCTAAAGCGCTGACGTCGATGCCGGATTTCCGCGCGAAAGCCTCGGCCGCAGGAGTTGGTACGCCATCTTTATAGGCAATTTTTAGCGAAGGACCCGTCAGTTGCTCTTCGACATCGGGTTGCCGAGGAGAAACGTTGCGCGCCAAGACCGCGAGTCGACGGGGAGTGGAGTAGGCCTGCAGCTCAGGCTTGTCCGCGAGACGCTCGCGAGTGAGCAGGCCGGCGGTGCGACGTACCAGTTCCTCGCGCGCATTGTCAATCATGCGGGCGGGAATCTCTTCGACACCGATCTCAAAAAGGAAGTCAGCCATGAATTCGAACGTTCCTAGTATTGTGCCGCAATCTGTGTTGCAGTTGTGTGACTCGGGTCACAGGGACTAGCAATTAGCTCGCGGATTAAAGTCCGCGCGATTATCGCTGCAAATACCACATCTACCGGTGCGCAAACCAGAAGTCGTAGACACACCAAAGTATGATCCCAAGCGCCACTGCCCCACCAAGTCTGATTTCAACCTCTGCAAGTGCACTCCTATAATTTTCTTCTCTCATCGTTCCAGTTGCGCGTAACCAGCGCGGAAGTCGAAACCAGGCGCTCGGCGAAATAAGCATGAAGGAGGCGTTGATGGCCATCACCATCACAACCACAGCAGCAATGCCTAGTCCAAACACACGAAACATACAAGTTCGCAATTACCCCGTCACTGCCTGTACTGTATCTTGCTGCCCTTCTACGCGATTTTGATCTTCTGCCTGCTGCTGGTCGACGTATGCCTTCGCCACGCCGACGGCGAGCCCGCGAATGCGGGCAATGACGCCGACGCGCTCGGTAACGCTGATAGCACCGCGGGCGTCGAGAATGTTGAACAGGTGCGAGCACTTCAGGCAGAGATCAAAAGCAGCGAGGACCGGGAAGCGGCTGCGGTCGTCCGGCGTGAACTTACTGGGCGCATCGTTTGCATCAGGCGATTTCCCTTCCTTACCACCCTTCGGTTTCGCTGCACCTTTAGCATATTCGTCCAACAGCGCCTGGCATTCGGCTTCGTAGAGACGCAGATGCTCCCACGCCTTTTCGACATCGGCGCGTTCAAAGTTGTAAACGGAAAACTGAAGCTCGTCTTGGAGGCGAATCTCGCCATACTTCACTGGACGACCATCGGGGCCGACTACCCAGGTGATGTCGTAGATGCTGTCCACATCCTGAAGAAATGCGGCAATGCGCTCGAGTCCGTAGGTCAATTCGGCTGAAATTGGATCGAGGTCAATACCGCCGCACTGCTGGAAATAGGTGAACTGCGTGATTTCCAGGCCATCGAGCATGACCTGCCAGCCAATGCCCCACGCGCCCAGCGTGGGCGACTCCCAATTGTCTTCTTCGAACTTGATGTCGTGCTTACGCAGATCGATGCCGATCGCGCTAAGCGAGGCAAGATAGAGGTCTTGCACGTCGGCCGGCGGCGGCTTGAGGATGACCTGAAACTGCATGTGCTTGAAGAGACGATTCGGATTTTCGCCGTAGCGGCCGTCAGCGGGGCGCCGCGAGGGCTGAACGTAGCCAACTCGATAGGGTTTGGGTCCAAGCACGCGAAGAAACGTTTCGGGCGCCATGGTGCCGGCGCCGACTTCGACGTCGTAGGGTTGCTGAAGCACGCAACCGTGGTCGGCCCAGAAATTCTGCAAGCGAAGGATGAGTTCCTGAAAGGTCAGCGGATTTTGCGAAGATGGCAAAATTTCTCTCGCGGGCTAAAACCCGCTCGGGGATCGATAAAAAAGGTCGCATAACGCTGGCCTAAAGGCCAGCACTACCCTACAACTGCACCACCCTACGACTCCACAACCCTACAATTTGTTCAACATGACTGCGGTGATCAATTTCTTTTCCAGGTGCCGTTCCATGATCTGCACCAAGTAGCGGCGCAAATCTGCGCATCGAGGAGCAGCCCACGGCTCATCGCCAAAACTATCGAGCGGCATGCGAAACATCTGTGCGGCTATGCCACGCGATTCCGCACTCAGCTCCGACGATGCCAGCCGCTTATGTTCCACACAGAGAAGACCGTCGGCCAAAGCGTGATAAAACGCCTTACTACCATTGAGCGACTGGCCGCATTTACTGCACGTGCTAAGCTCAGGCAAAAATCCAACCAGCCGTACCAGCCAAAGCTGGAAGTACGTTAACGGCATCCAAATGGCGTCGCCCTGCAGACATCGCAGCACCGAGTTTGCCAGCCGATAAATCGCGTCGTTGACCTCGCGGTCGGGCAACAATTCGTCGAGCGTTTCGGCAAGATGCTCCAATGCCACCACGCGCGGGTAATTGATCGTGCTCGAAAGCGGAGACTCCAGAATGTCGCAGGAATCAAGCCGCGCCAGTTCCTGCCGCTCACGATCTTCGTAATACACCCGAACACGGGTGAGCGGCTCCAACGCACCGCCAAACCGCCGGCGAGACTTCTTGGCAGCTCGCGCCACTCCTTTGAGCTTGCCCTCAGCCCGGGTAAAAAGGGTGACCAGAAGATCGGCTTCGCGCAGCGGATAGGTTCGCAAAACGATCGCTTCCGACTGCTTGAGAGCCATGAATTATCGCCTGGTATCCAGGGAACAACGGGCGGATGAGCCGAGATGTCGCGTGTGAAACCGCGCCTGTATCGCAGGCTTCCACTAACCAGCCAAGCCACTGCGCCGTAATGGATTATTCTACTGGCAGGAATTCGCTTCTGCAAAGCGGCGGGGAGAACGGGCGGGACAGGCTGCTCAGTGCCGGCGGCAATTAGGACAGACTAGCGAAGAGAGGCTTGCACCGCGCTCTTTCGAAGAGGCCGCTCGCAGGGGACGCGGCGAGCTGTATTCCGACGGCGCACTCTGACACGACGCGCTGCGGCCATGTGTTTCTCCAATGCCGCTTGCTTGAGCTGCTCAATCTCTGTGGACTGCTGAGCAGCCATTTGTTCAATCAAGTCGAGGATTGTGAGGTTGTGGGGCTGACCAATCTGAATGAGCTGCATGGGCGGAAGAGTACTTCTAGCTGCGGATCAGAAGAATCCCCCGTTGGTAGATATGGCATCCCCCAATGGTCGCAAGACTTCCATGGTATGCGAGTAGGTTTGGCGGCTCGATGCACGATGCTAGAATGCGCGCAAGGTGTTGTTTTTCGGCACTCTGACGACACATCTGCATGACGAAAACCTCCGCTTCCGATAGCCGCGACTCCGTCACCACTCACCCAATAGTGGCACTCGCTGGATTCATGGGCAGCGGTAAGACCTCGACCGGCGAAGCGCTTGCGAACTTGCTGGGTTGGGATTTTGTTGACCTGGACGCGGAGATCGAAGCGCTGGAAGGGACGTCAGTCGGGCTCTTTTTTCAGCAGAAAGGTGAGACGGCATTCCGCGAAGCGGAACATGAGGCGCTTTGTAAGTGCCTGCGGGAGCACGAGCGTGCGACCGTTATCGCGCTTGGCGGCGGAGCGTTTGTACAGGCGAACAATGTTGCCATGCTGCACGAAGCAGGTGTGCTCACCGTGTTCCTCGACACGCCAGTCGACGAGATGCTGCAACGATGCGGCGTTGAGGGCGCGGCTGATCCGGCAAATCCGCGGCCGCTGGCGGCAAACGCCAGCCAATTTCGCGCCCTATATGAGGCGCGGCTTCCGCATTACCGTGCCGCCCGGGTGACGATCACAACGTCTGGAAAGAGCGTTGTCGAAGTGGTAGAGGACATCGCCGCGAGTCTGGAATTGCAGAGGCGTGTGTAGTCTTAAGTCTGAGATTGAGCGCACATCTCGCGACATCTTGAGGCACATTCAGTAGTTCTCAACGGTCGGGCGATCACCCGCCAACGGTGTTGTAAACTAATTTTTACAGACAATGTCACAGCAAAAAATTCTCGTCGGAATACTCGGCGCTACCGGAGTTGTAGGACAGCGCTTCATCCAACTGCTGGAGAAGCATCCCTGGTTTGAAGTTGCGTGGCTCGCGGCATCAGACCGATCGGAAGGTAAGACCTACGAAGAGGCGGTGCGGTGGCGGCTGAAGACATCGATCCCTGAGCGCGTTCGCAAGATGCCAGTTTCGCCGGCTGGTCCCGACGGAGCCCCGCGGGTGATTTTCGCCGCACTCGATGCCGGGATCGCACGCGAACTGGAACCGAAGTTCGCTGAGGCCGGATGCGCCGTGGTGAGCAACTCATCGGCGTTTCGCATGCAGCAGGATGTGCCGCTGGTGATTCCTGAGGTCAATCCCGATCATCTGGCGCTGATCGAGCAACAATGCTGGCGCAAAAAGTCGGGCGGCTACATTGTGACGAATCCGAATTGCTCAGCCATCGGCCTGGTGGTTGCCCTGGCGCCGCTGCATCAAACGTTCGGCGTCGAATCGCTGTTTGTGACCACGATGCAAGCGGTCAGCGGAGCGGGTTATCCCGGAGTGCCGTCGCTCGACATTCTGGGCAACGTGATTCCGTTCATCAAGAATGAAGAAGAGAAGATGGAAGAGGAGACCAAGAAGCTCCTCGGAAAGCTGAACAGCCATAGCGTGCAGGACGCAGGCTTCAGCATGACGGCGCACTGCAATCGCGTTGCGGTGGAAGATGGGCACACCGAGTCGGTCTCGGTAAAGCTGAAGCAGAAGGTGGATGCGGAAACCGTCATCGCTGCATTCACCGAATTCAGGTCAAAGCCTCACGAGTTGGGATGTCCGTTGGCGCCTGAGCGGCCGATTGTTTATGACGCTGCGCCGGACCGCCCTCAGCCGCGCTTCGACCTTGATCGCGGCAACGGAATGACCGTGAGTGTGGGTCGGCTTCGCGCGTGCGGCGTATTGGACTACAAGTTCACAGTGCTCTCGCACAATACGATTCGCGGAGCAGCGGGCGCGGCGCTGCTGAATGCCGAGTTGTTGAAAGTCCAAGGCTACCTATCGTGAACCCTGCCGTAATTCCAGCTTTGCTTCCGGCGGTAATGCCGTGATCGTGATGAAATTTGGCGGCACCTCGGTTGAGGATGCCACTGCCATCGATCGCATCGCCGGAATCGTAAAGGGAAGACTTGGCGAGCACCCATACGTCGTGGTGAGCGCCATGTCGAAGGTGACGGATACGCTGCTTGGAATGGCAGCGGCCGCGGGCAAAGGTGATCGCGACAAGGCGCTCGATTTGTGCCGCCAGGTGCGCGAGCGGCACTTTAATACCGCCGGTGAGTTGCTGGGCACCGGGCTCTTCACCGAACTGCATTCGGAACTCCACTCTGAATTTGAATCTCTGGAACAACTACTGCGTGGAATTTGTGCGGTGGGAGAGCTTACACCGCGCACTTCGGATTATGTAGTGTCGTTTGGCGAACGGCTATCGAGCATCATCATCACGGCGGCATTCGTGGAGCGTGACGTTCCAGCGACGTTGCTTGACGCGCGGCAGATTATCATTACCGACGGACAACACGGACGCGCCATTCCGCAGGTCGACGAAATCAACCACCAGTTGGAGTTGCAAGCCAGACCGCTGATCGACAGGGGCCGCGTGCCTATCATGGGCGGGTTTATTGGCTCGACCCGGGAAGGCATTACGACCACCATCGGGCGCGGCGGGTCAGATTTCTCGGCGGCCTTGGCTGGCGCGGGATTGAACGCTGAACGCATTGAAATCTGGACGGACGTGGATGGCATGAAGACGACGGACCCACGAATTTGTCCGGATGCGCACCGGATCAAAGTCATCAGCTTCGACGAGGCCGCGGAGTTGGCGTACTTCGGAGCGAAGGTCCTGCATCCGGCTACGGTATTACCTGCGGTAGAAAAGAACATTCCGGTACTGGTGCTGAACTCGCGCAATCCTGAGAATGAAGGCACGCGAATTGTTGCGCGCACGCCACAGAAATCGAAGTCCTTGTTCAAAGCCATCGCAGCAAAACAGCGCATCACGATCATTGAGATTGTGGCAGCGCGAATGCTGATGGCGCACGGCTTTCTGGCTGCGGTGTTCGAGATCTTCGAACGCCATCGCTGTGCGGTTGATATCGTTTCTACTTCGGAAGTCAGCATCTCGGTAACGGTGGATTCGAACGAAGCGATTCCGGCGATTGCGGCGGACCTGGAAAAGCTTGCTTACGTAAAGTTCTCCGGACGGCAGGCAATCATCTGCCTGGTGGGGGAAAGCATTCGCGAGCGGCCGGGAGTCGCGGCGCAGGTGTTCGACGCGGTGAAGGACATCAACGTGCGAATGATTTCCCAGGGCGCATCGGAGATCAACATGTCGTTCGTCGTCAACGAAGCTGATGTGCCGGCGGCGATTCAGCGATTGCACGCGAGGTTTTTTTCAGAAGTCGATCCCGAGGTATTCGATTGAACGCGCGACCGCTCAATCTCGTGTTGCTGGGGCACGGGAAGACCGGTTCCATCGTGGCTGAGGTAGCACACGAGCGCGGACATCGCAGAACCGTTCTTACCGAAGTCGAGAATCCGAATGCCGCGTGGTTGACAAACCAGAACTTGCAAGATGTCGATGCCGTGATCGACTTCACCGCGCCGGACGCGGTCATGGCGAACATCGGGGCGTGTCTGGCAGCGAAGAAGCCGCTGGTGGTAGGCACGACAGGTTGGTACAGCGAGCTGGAGCAGGTACGGAGGGACGTTGAGCGAGCCGGCTCGGGCTTCGTCTTCGGCGCTAACTTCTCTTATGGAGTTAACCTGTTTTTCCAGATTGCGCGAACAGCGGCGCCTGCCCTGCAGCATGGATACAGTGGCCGCATCACTGAGACCCACCACATCCATAAAAAGGACGCTCCGTCAGGAACCGCGATCGCGTTGCAGCGGGAGATTGAACAGGCCTCAGGCATCCACGCGGAGATTACCTCGGAGCGTGAAAGCGACGTGATGGGGATACATACGCTGGAATTGTCGTCGGCCGGCGATCGAATTGTGCTTAGCCACGAAGTCAGGTCGCGCCGCACGTTTGCCGAGGGGGCGGTGCTCGCGGCCGAGTGGATCGTGGGCAAGACGGGCTTCTACGATTTCAAAGATATTTTCAGCCAACTCTGATTTTTCACAGGCGGTTGGTCATACAATTTCGGCAAGAGGTAGTCAGGCACAATGAAACTGCGCGGATGCGGCACCGCTCTGGTCACACCCTTCCATCGAGATGGCAGCCTAGACGAAATGGCACTGCGCCAGCTTGTGCGCTGGCAGGTAGATGCCGGAATTGATTTCCTTGTGCCGTGTGGTACAACCGGCGAAACGCCGACACTCAGCCACGACGAATGGCTGCGAGTGATCGATGTGACGATTGAGACCGCGGAGGGCCGCGTGCCGATCATGGCGGGCGCCACCTCGAACAACACGCAGGATGCGGTCGCAAAAGCCAAAGAAGCGTCGGAGCGAGCTGGCGTGGATTTCGTCCTCTCGGCTACTCCGTACTACAACAAGCCCACGCAGGAAGGTGTTTACGAGCATTTCCGGGCCGTCGCGGACGCCTCGCAGAAGCCGGTGCTGCTATACAACATCGCCGGTCGCACAGGTACGAACATTGAAACTGCGACACTGCGACGACTCGCTGAAATTCCCAACATCCTCGGCGTCAAAGAAGCCAGTGGCAACATCTCGCAGATCGCGGAAGTCTGCGCGACGATGCCTGAAGAGTTTCTGGTTTTCTCCGGCGATGACGCGGTTACGCTGGCGGTCATCGGACTTGGCGGTGTCGGGATTGTTTCCGTCGTCTCCAACGAGATTCCCGCGGAGATGACCCGCATGACGCAGGCGGCACTGGCCAACAAATGGGACATGGCGCGCCTGATTTTCCGGAAGTATCTGCCGCTGATGCAGGCCAACTTCATCGAGTCGAATCCGGGACCGGCAAAAGCCGTGCTCTCGATGATGGGACGAATCGAAGAAGTGTATCGCCTTCCCATCGTGCCCATGCGCCCCGAGAATCGAATGAAGCTGGAAAAAGTCGTCAGCGAACTCGGACTGCTGCAACCGCATTCGCTGACGGTGCAATAGCAGTCTTCCCTTCTCACTCGCAGTCACGCCAGTACGGCAAAGCTGGAGCCGCGACCAGCAAGCGTTTATACTGCCCGCAAGATGCGCGACCTGCAAACTTCGATCGAACAGTTGTACGCAGCGGGAGGCGCTGCGGTCACCAATCCAGACGCCAGGATAACGTTCGAGATGTTTCGAGACGCGTTGACGGCCGGCACAGTGCGGGCCGCCGAGCAGATGGACGGAAGCTGGCGAACCAATGCATGGGTCAAGAAGGGCATCCTGCTGGGCTTCCGAATCGGCGCGCTGGTGGAGAGCGGCGATCCGAACGTTCTTAGGTTTGTCGACAAAGACACCTATCCCATTCGTACGTTTACAACCGAAGACCGCGTGCGCGTTGTGCCCGGCGGGTCTTCGGTGCGGGCAGGCGCATTCGTGGCTCCGTCCGTCGTGTGCATGCCGCCGATGTATATCAATGTCGGAGCCTATGTGGACGAAGGCTCGATGGTGGATTCGCACGCCCTGGTAGGATCATGCGCGCAAGTCGGCAAGCGGGTTCATATCAGCGCCGCCGCGCAGATTGGCGGCGTGTTGGAGCCGATCAACGCCTCTCCGGTCATCATCGAAGATGACGTGCTGGTGGGTGGCAATTGCGGTGTGTACGAAGGCACGTGGGTTGGTGAGCGCGCGGTGCTGGGGGCAGGTGTAATCCTGACCCGATCGACTCCGCTGTTTGACTTGGTGCAAGGGACGATCCATCGCTCGACTGAAACTGATCCGTTGCACGTACCCGATGGAGCAGTGGTAGTGCCGGGATCGCGTGCGATCACGAAGGGCAAAGCCGGCGAGTGGGGATTGTCGTTGTATACACCCGTCATTGTGAAGTACCGCGACGAACGCACCGACCGGGGCGTCGAACTCGAGGACATCCTCCGTTGAGAGCCGCATGACCAACGCCAGAGAGGATCATCGTGAACATGTGTTCCTGGTGATCGCGGCTGTCGCGGCAGCGGCAACCGTGCTGGTCTGGCTGACCTCCCATTCAGCCCCGCTGTTGCTGATCATGCGATGGCTGGTGCTGCTCACGCTGGTCACGTATGCGGCGTTTAAGCGAACGCTCACTGCGTGGATCTTCGTCGCTATGCTGCTCGGCGCCGAGATCGGTCACGACTTTCCCAATGCTGCCATCCATCTGCGAGTCTTGGCGCTGATTTTTCTGCGTCTGATCAAGACCATCATCGCTCCACTGCTATTCGCTACGCTCGTTGTCGGAATTGCCGGGCATTCTAACCTGCGGCAGGTGGGACGCCTCGGTCTGCGGTCGATCATCTTCTTCGAGGTCGTCACGACTCTGGCAATCTTTCTGGGGTTGGCCGCGATCAACCTGTCGAAGGCAGGAGTCGGCGTTCACCTGCCGAGCAGCGCATCGACATCCGAAACAGGCGTCGCGAAACTCAGCGCCGAAGACACCATACTGCACGTCTTCCCCGAGAACATCGCCAAAGCGGTCGCTGACAACGCCGTCTTGCAGGTTGTGGTATTCAGCCTGATTTTTGCCATAGCGCTAGCCATGATCGGCGAACCAAAGCGGCGCGTGATGCTGGCTTTTTGCGAAAGTCTGGCCGAGACGATGTTCAAGTTTACAAACATCGTCATGCTGTTCGCGCCCATCGGTGTGGGCGCCGCCGTCGCGTATACCGTGGCGAACACCGGACTCGCCGTGCTCGGCAGCCTGCTCAAGCTGCTGGTCACTTTATATGCCGCGTTGGTGGTCTTCGTGTTTGCAGTTCTTCTGCCCATCGCGCTGCTGTTCCGGGTTCCGCTCAAGCGGTTTGTGCGGGCTGTGTCCGAACCGGTGACCATCGCATTCGCCACCGCAAGTTCCGAGGCCGCGCTGCCACGTGCCATGGAAGCGATGGAAGCGATCGGCGTGCCCCGGCAAATCGTGGCTTTCGTCATTCCCACCGGATACAGCTTCAACCTCACCGGAAGTTCGCTCTATTTGTCAGTCGCTGCAATCTTCGTGGCTCAGGTTGGCGGCATGCATCTCACGCTCGGACAACAGTTCATGATCGTGTTGACACTCATGCTCACCAGCAAAGGCGTGGCAGGAGTGTCACGAGCGGCACTCGTCATCCTGCTGGCAACTGCAACTTCGCTTGGTCTGCCAACGGAACCAGTATTCCTGCTGCTTGGTGTCGATCAGCTACTCGACATGGGTAGGACGGCGGTGAACGTGCTCGGCAACTGTTTGGCAACGGTTGTCATGGCAAAGTGGGAAGGCGAGTTCGGAGTAGAACAGCCTTCGCCGGAAGTTGTGGAAGCACTGAATCAGTGAGCCTTGCGCTGCGAATTCCGCTTACGACGTACCAGACTCCCGCAAAAGCATAGCGGCCTCTTGTTCCCGGCGCCGCCTCGCTTCCATGTGCCGCTGGCGAAAGTGCGCAACGGCACGCTGTCCCCACACTCGCATGAAGTAGTAGTTCAAGCCGGCACCGATCGCGGAGCTGACGATCGGGATCAATCGGGCGGTCCACTTTTCGAGCATCTCAGCGCTGGCGTTGGCAGCGATGCGCTGAATCACACGCGGTACGAACTTCGCCACCACCCGCCTCTCGACCAAGTCACGGCTAATGTCCACGCCCGCGGCGCTTGCCGCGGCTACCCAGAGCTCCGCTTCTTCTTGCTCAGTGTTGTACGCGAATCCGTAAATTAGGCTGAGCTTCTGAATCATGCGAATGGTAATGGCCGCGAGGAAGCCGAGATCAGGGATGATGGTGAACATGCCTCCCATGCCGAGCCCAGCGCCTTCGGCGGCTGCGATCTTCATGCTGCCGCGAATCGTCTCTTCGGCAATCTGGTCGAGGACCGCGAGGTTGACGGAGTACACGCCCTCGTAGCTGAGCGCGGGCAGACTGTACGCCACGCGCAGATGCTGGAGATACTTATCGGGATCGACCCTGACGGTCTCGTAGGCCTTCATGAAAGCGCTGCGAACCGCGCTCTCCAGGCCGCGCCTCAGCAAAGACTTTCCGCTATTGTCGCCGCCACTGCTCATTCTTTTTCCAGTATAGGGAATTTTCCGACGATGTGGCTGGGACGTCTTCAGTTTCGCCGTCAGCGCTGTGCTAGCATCGAGACTTACTGATGCCGACCGGAAAACTACAAGTAGTCCCACTGGGTGGACTCGGCGAATTTGGCATGAATTGCATGGCCATTCGCTGGGGCGATGACATTATCGTGATCGATGCCGGCCTGATGTTCCCCGAGGCCGAACTGCTGGGCGTCGATATCGTCGTACCCGACATCACCTATCTGACCGAGAACCGCGAACACGTTCGTGCGATCGTGCTGACGCATGGCCACGAAGACCACATCGGTGCGCTCCCTTGGATCTTGTCGGAACTCAACGTCCCGGTTTACGGTACGGAGTTCACGCTGGCATACGTCGAAGGCAAGTTGGAAGAGCACGGCCTGCTGGACGATGCCGAGCTCAACGAAATTCAGGCGGGCGAGTCGTTCAAGATCGGGCCGTTCACCATCAACCCGATTCAGGTGACCCATAGCCTGGTGGATTGCGTGGCACTGGCGATTCACACGCCGCTCGGAGTGTTGATTCACACCGGCGATTTCAAAGTTGATCCGACTCCGACCGACAATCGGCTGTTCGATCTGCACGCATTCGCCGAGTATGGCAAGCAAGGCGTGCTGGCGTTGTTTCAGGATTCAACCAACGTCGAGCGCCGAGGTTATACGCCGAGTGAGCGAGCAGTACGTGCGCGATTCGATGAGATCTTCAGCCGCGCCAAGCGGCGTTTGTTTATTTCGTGCTTTTCGTCGTCCATCCACCGCATTAAGCTGACCGTGGATACAGCCCTCGAGCATGGACGCAAGGTGACGCTAGTCGGCCGTTCGATGATGGAATCGGCGGAAATCGCCCAGGATCTGGGATACGTCGATGCGCCCGATGGGCTGATAATCCATCCCTCCCAGGCGAAAGATTTGCCGCCGGAGAAAGTCTGCGTCCTGATCAGCGGAACTCAGGGCGAGCCGATGTCGGCGCTATCGCGCGCGGCGGTCGACAATCACAAACATGCGCGGATTCAGGCAGGCGACACCGTGGTGCTGTCGTCGCGCATCATTCCGGGCAATGAGAAAGCTATCTATCGCGTCATCGATCATCTCTTCCGCCGCAACGCGCACGTGATTTACGATGACGGCTCTCAGCCGCCGGTCCACGTTAGCGGCCACGCCAGCCAGGAAGAGTTAAAACTCATCATCAACCTGGTGAAGCCGCAGTACTTCATTCCGATCCACGGAGAGTATCGGCAACTCAAGCTGCATGCCGAGTTGGCTGCGTCGATGCATGGCTCCGTCGGAAACGTGTTGATGATCGAGAGCGGCGACATCTTGGAGTTCGACGAGCTCGGCGCCCGCAAGGCCGGACGCGTGGCCGTAGGCCGCATCTGCATCGATTCCAACTCCATGGGCGATGTCGTCGAAGACCTCGTCATCCGCGATCGCCGGCACTTGAGCGAAGACGGAATTGTGCTGCCCATCATCGCCATCAACAAGCTGACTGGCAAGGTCGAGACTTCGCCGGAAATCGTGATGCGCGGGTTCTCATCCGGTGCAACCGATGATGATTTTCTCGATCAAGCTCGGGTAGTGGTTATGAACACGCTAGAGGCGTCCAGTGATGAAGAACGGGCGGATTATGGCGTTATCAAAGAAAAAATACGCCAGGATTTGAAACGCTTTATCGTGAAACACACATCACGGCGGCCGCTCATTATGCCGGTAATCCTCGAAATCTAGCATGGTAACGCTCGGCCAAATTAAAGATGCTCAGCAACGCCTGCGCGGAGTCACTGCTCGCACGCCGCTTATCCGGTACTATCCGCCTGCATCCGATCGACCAGGAACGACGGCCAGCCTTTCCGACGAAGAGCTCTATTTCAAACCCGAGAGTCTGCAACCCATCGGTTCATTCAAGCTGCGGGGCGCCTACAACACAATCGCTTCTCTGCCTGAGGACGAGAGACAGCGCGGAGTGATTTCCTACTCCAGCGGCAATCATGCCCAGGGCGTCGCCTACGCAGCGCGTGCGATGGGGGTGAAGGCGGTGATCGTAATGCCGCGCAACGCGCCCAAAATCAAGGTCGACAGCACCGCAGCTTTGGGAGCGGAAATCGTGTTCGTGGGTCCGGGAAGCGCTGATCGCATGCAGAAGGCCGAGGAACTTGCTGCGCAAAATGGATATGCCATCGTTCCGCCTTACAACGATGAGCGCATCATCGCCGGCCAGGGAACGACCGGCCTGGAGATTCTCGAAGATTGCCCTGACGTCGAACTCATCCTCGTGCCGACTGGAGGCGGTGGGCTCATCAGCGGCGTTGCCACCGCGGTGAAGCTCAGCGGTTCGAAGGCGAAGGTGGTTGGAGTCGAGCCCGAACTAGCCAACGACGCGCAACAGAGTTTCCGCAAGGGAGAAATCGTCCAACTTCCGGCAGAGCGCGTGTCGAGCACACTCGCCGACGGTTTGCGTACCCAGTCGGTAGGCAGCTTGAATTTCGAGCACATCCGTAAATACGTTGATGACATGATCACGGTAACGGAGGACGAGATTCGCATCGCGGCGCGCCGCATTGTGCGGGAATCGCGGATCGTGGCAGAACCGAGCGGCGCAGTGACATTCGCGGCGTGGTTATTTCATCGCGACGAGTTGCCGGCATCAAAGAAGACCGTTGCGGTGGTAAGCGGCGGAAATATTGAGCCGCAATTGCTGGCGCAAATCCTCTCGGAGGATGAAGCACCGGAGTAGCACATCGGCCTGGGATCGCCGACGGAGAAGTTGGAGAGCAGCATGGTGTCGTTGAAACATGTAATCGCGACGTGCGCGTTTGTCTTGGCCATGTCGGTTGCCGGAATGGCGGCCATCGAGCGCGGAATCATCATCCGTGAAGCAATCATCTACGTGGCGCCGGACCCGTCGTCGGCCAAGCTTTCGAATGTCGGTCGAGGACGTGAGGTGGCAGTCATTGAGCGTTCTCCGGGTTGGGCCAACGTTGTCGCCACGGTGGAAGTCGATCCCGAACAAGAAACCGAGCGCAATGTCACCGGCTGGATCGTCGATAAGGGAGTGATCACCGCCTCAACCCCGGAAGGCGACAAAATCATCTTCGGCGAAGCCGTGGACTCAGAAGCTGAGGCCAGCAAACGCGGTGGGCGCAAGGGCTCCGCGCAGGATGCCATGCGCCTCTATGCGCGGCTCGCCGAGTACTTCCCCACTTCGCCGCTGGCCGCGGAGGCAGCCTATCGTTCGGCCGACATTCGCTGGCAAATTGAAGCGATCGATGCGGCAACCCGGCCTTCGTCGAAGGAAAGCGACCCTTCTTTGAAGTATCAGATCGATGAGCAATACATGAAGAAGGTCATCAAGAAGTTTCCGGGGACGAAATGGGCCGACCTGGCGGCTTACAAACTGCTCGACAATAAGACCTGCGGCGAATGGGCGGCGGAGGCGAAGTGTCCTGAGTTGGAAGCCAACCTTTATATCAAGTACGTCGCCGATCACCAGCAGTCGCCGAAGGCTCCGGAAGCGCTCTACAAAGCGGCGTGGCGATATTCCGCACTGATCGTGATCTACAAATCCAACAATGACGGCAAGCGTGCCGCTGATTCTTCGGCGCGCGCGACGTCAACGGCCCAGCGAATCATCACTCAATTCCCCGATAACACCGACTGGTCGACGCGGGCGCAGCGTTTGTTGTACATGATGCAAAACAACATGCCCACATTTGGGCCCACGGTGGAATAGTTTGCCAATCCTCGAAGCGATCGTCCTAGGTATCGTGCAGGGCCTTACGGAATTTCTGCCAGTCTCCAGCACTGCTCATCTGGCGCTCGTGCCCTGGCTAGTCACCAAGCTGGGAATCGCCAACTGGAGCGACCCGGGGCTCACCTTTGACGTCGCGCTACATGCCGGAACACTGTTCGCGATCCTCATTTATTTCTGGCGGACGTGGATTCAAATCCTGCGTGCGGCGTTCGGCGGAAAAGTCGTGCGCTTCTCGGAAACCAGCGACAACCTAGTTGACCTGACGTCGGCGGAGCAAAGCCGTGAGCGTCGATTGCTCTGGTACATGATCGCCGCAACGATACCGGCGGCCATTGCAGGAGCGTTACTCGAGAAGCGCATCGAGACTAGTTTTCGCGCCCCGGCGCTCGTGGCTTCCATGTTGATCATCGTTGCCATCATTATGTGGCTGGCCGAGCGCAGCAGCCGGTTTGTGAAACCGTTGAGCGACATTACCCTGACCGACGCCATGACCGTCGGAGTATTGCAGGCCTTCGCCGTGATCCCGGGCGTCTCCCGTTCGGGAATTACCATTACGGGCGGCTTGTTCCGCAACTTCACGCGTGAGGCCGCCGCGCGATTCAGTTTCCTGCTCTCCACACCAATCATCGCCGGAGCAGCACTGCTGAAACTTCATCACGTGATAAAGGAAGGCCTGCCGCCTGGAATGGCGACCGGATTCGCTGTGGGCATGATCGTTTCGGCCCTTGTCGGCTACGCAACCATTGCGTGGTTCATACGCTACCTCCAGACGAAGACCTTGACGGTGTTCATCGTCTACCGCATCCTGTTCGGCATCGCGATCCTGCTGCTGGGCTATTTTGGCGGCTTTTCGGGGTAACCGGAGCTGCTACGCCGCACGATGGGGGACACTACTTCGCCAACTGCCTGCGGAGCAATTTTCGCCTCATCGCTTTACATTCTTGGGATAATTATTGCTGCTCTGGCGTACTTCGGGCACGTCGCGGGTTCACGCGTTGCTGGCTGCCGCGCATGCGGTGGTGGTGTCTGCCTGGGCTGAGTTGAGCAGGTGGAATGGGTCCCAGGAAACGACGCGGAACTCTTGCGCAGTCCAACGCCTACATGACTGTACTGGCACGCGCATTCACGCCCACCTCGAACCGGCGGCTCAATGAGCTGATCGGCTTTGTCGTGCTCATCTTCGCGCTCCTCCTTATCCTCGCGCTGGTATCGTATTCTCCGCTGGATCCGTCGCTGAACACCGCAGCAGCTCCGCCCGCGGGACGCCCATCGCACAATTGGATCGGCCCGTTTGGCGCGGTTACCAGCGACCTCACGTTGCAGGTGTTCGGCGTCGTGGCGTTTCTGATCCCGATTTTCCTGGCGATGTATTCCCTCCGCTGGTTCCGGTCGCGGCCCATCCTTTCACCCGTTGCCAAGTGTTTCGGCGCAGTCGGACTGGTGCTGTTCGCGGCCGGATTGCTGGGTCTGCTGCCTTGGGCCTATCGCTGGAGAGGCGCGATTCCCATCGAGGGCTTGCTGGGCCGAATCCTCGCCGATGCCCTCATTCATTACTTCAACGTCGTCGGCGCGTATCTGATCTGCCTGACCATGATTGCCGTGGCGCTCTATCTGGCCACTGCATTTTCGTTTGGCGCGATGCACATCTGGTCGCAAACCCGGTTCTCCTTTGTCTATGCGGCGCTGGACCGCTTCTCCGACTGGCGCGCCGAGCGGGAACGCAAGAAAGCCGCCAAAGAACTGGAGAAGAAGCGGTCTGCGGCCAACTCCAAGCCGGTGGTGACGGCCCAGTTAGTTCCACGCCGGGCTGACGCTGCCGAGCAAGCACCTGTGGCGGAGAACTCACCGCGAGTACCTGTCGCGAAGGATTCTGCGCGGGGCTCCGTCAAGAGCGGTATCGAACGTATGTTCGACGCGGAGTTCGGACAGCATTCTTCGACGACAGCGTCGCGACCGTTACCCAGCGAAGAACCAACGCCGGCGACGCCCGCGGACGCTCCACAAGAGCCGCCAGCGAGCGGACCGATTGCGGTGACCTCGCGCGCGGACAACTCGAACCATGGCAAGACCACCATGCCCAAGCTGGCTGGAGGTTTCAAGCTGCCTTCGACAGCCCTGCTGAGAAGGCCTGACGAGCACGCCTCGATCAACGAAGAAGAACTTAAGACCACCGCGCAAGTGCTGCAGGAGAAGTACGCGGAATTCGATGTCCGCGGACAGGTCACGCAAATCAATCCTGGGCCTGTCGTGACGACCTTCGAGTTCAAGCCTGAAGCCGGCATCAAGTACAGCCGCGTCACCGGATTGAGTGATGACCTGTGTCTTGCCTTACGCGCCGAGAGCATTCTCATCGAGCGCATGGCGGGAAAGTCCACGGTCGGCCTCCAGGTTCCGAACCACCAACGCGAAACTATCTGGCTGCGCGAAGTGGTCGAGTCGCAGGAGTTTCTCGGCGGCAAGTCGAAGCTCACGCTGGCGATGGGCAAAGACATCAACGGCCGCATCGTCACCGCCGACCTCAATGCCATGCCGCACTTGCTCATCGCCGGCTCGACGGGTTCCGGCAAGAGCGTCGCCATCAACGCGTTCATCATGTCGATCCTGTACAAGGCGACGCCGGAAGAAGTGCGGCTGATCCTCGTCGATCCCAAGCGCCTGGAACTGGGCAATTACGAGGGCGTTCCGCATCTTCACACGCCAATCATTACGGAGCCCAAGCTGGCTTCCAACGCGCTGCGTAATGCGGTGCGCGAGATGGAACGCCGCCTGAAAGTGCTGGCGGAAAAAGGCGTCCGCAACATCGATCAATACAACCGCCTGTTCGACGGCGGAACGGCGAACCTTTTCGACGATGGCAGCGAAGCCAAGCCGCTGCCTTATATCGTCATCATCATCGATGAGCTGGCCGATCTGATGATGCTCGATGGACAGAACGTGGAAGCGTCGATCACCCGGCTGGCGCAGATGGCACGGGCGGTCGGAATTCACCTGGTGCTGGCCACGCAAAGGCCGTCGGTCGATGTCATCACCGGACTGATCAAGGCGAACTTCCCGGCGCGCATGTCGTTCCGCGTGGCGACCAAGATCGACTCGCGCACCATTCTCGACGCCAACGGAGCCGAAGCGCTGCTGGGCCGCGGCGACATGCTGTATCTGCCCAACGGATCGGCGCGGGTGCATCGCGTGCATGCTCCGTTCGTCACCGAAAAAGAAATCGAAGCGGTGGTTGAGTTCTGGAAGGCGCAAGGCGCTGCTCAGTATCAGGAGAACTTCCTGCAAGCGCCCGAAGGAAGACGGGGAAAGCGGCGCGGGTCTCGATGGTGGCGGCGACGGCGAAGAGCAGAACGACGAACTCTTCCAGGACGCGGTGCGAATCGTGCTGGAATATGGGAAGGCGTCGACTTCCCTGCTGCAGCGTCGGCTAAGAATCGGCTATGGACGCGCAGCACACTTGATCGACTTGATGGAGCGCGATGGAATCGTCGGCGCAGCAGATGGTCCAAAACCGCGCGAAGTGCTGAAGCGTCCTGATTGGCTTAGCGAAGTCGAAGACGCGATGCGGTAGATTTCCCGAAATGGGAATCCAGATGGGCTTTGTGAACGGCCGGGGACATCCCTGACAGTTTAGACCGGGCACATGCCTGACACTTTCTCCTGTTTTGCATCGAGGGGAAGAGGTGCAGGAGAAGGGGAAGCTTCCCCTTCTCCTGCCTCATCCACGTCGAAGCCTTGCGGTTTGCGCCAGGCGACAACCCGCAGTTCGTGGCTGTCAAAGCTGGCAATGGGCAGCTGCGCAAAGTAGATCGTAAACCAGCGATCGTCGAGCGGCAGCAAGCCGATCCTTTCCGCCCACAGCACTTCGCTGAGAAACACGTCATGCTTCTGCCAGCGAAAAACCCCTTGGTGCTTTACGCTGCGTACCAGCATGCTACTGGGATACTCCGGCTCCGGTACCCGCGCCGGATACTGGCGTGGCGACGGTTCATACACACTGGCGGGCGTTTCCATGCCCAGTGCCTCGTGCGGGCGCACCTGGTTGTACTCCTGACGAAAGCGATCCAGACCCCGTTGCTGCGTCCGGCGTCTGCGGCCGGCGGCGTCGCTGCTTCCTGTTTCAGCGTGCGATGCATGCGCTCGTGCCGCCCGTTCTGCTCCGGATGTCCCGCCGCGATCCGCTCCGGCACAATCCCCAGCTTCATCCACCACACCGCTAAACGCGACAGTCCCGCGATCGCCGCTGAGGCGAACGGCGCCCCGTTGTCCGTACGTATCGCCGCCGGCATGCCGTACTCGCGAAACCCCGCTTCGAAGATCGCTCGCACCCGCTCCGTGTTCGTCTTCTCCACCGCCTGGCAACGCAGCAGGTAGCGGCTGTAGGCATCCGAGATGGTCAACGGATCGATACGCGCGCCATCGCCGCTGCGAAACCACCCCTTGAAATCGGCACACCATACCCGATTACAAGCATCGGCATGCGCCAGCGGCTCGCGGTAGGGCGCGGTCTTGCGCCGCTGCTGGCGCGCCACCACCAAGCCCGCTCGCTTCACCATTTCGCCGATCGTGCTCGACGCTGGCCACACTCGACCCGCCTGGTCGCGCTCCAACACTCGCTTCAACTTCCGCGGTCCCCACCGCATGTGCGCTCCCCGCAGCTCCAGCACCGCCTGCTCGATCGCCGCCGCCGTCTGGTTAGGATGCCGCTTGGCCGCCCGGTTTAACTCCAGCAGCCCGGCCAGCCCCTGCGCCCGGTACCGCCGCAGCCACACATACCCGGTTTCCCGACTGACGCCGAACTGCTCACATAGCTCGCCCATGGTCTGCTCATCTCGCTCATACTCCAGCACAAACCGCGCCTTCTCTTCCATCACACTGCTCGCTTTCCATGGCATGCCGTTCTTCTACATGCCTCTTGGATTTCTGCACAGTGTCAGGTATGCTCCCGGTCTGTTCTGTCAGGGATGCGCCCGGTCCGTACCTTGGTACCCCCTCCCCCCTCGAATCTTTGTTTTGTTGAAGATAGGCTACATTTGTGGGGCAAAACATCGGAAACAGGGGACTTGCAGGCAAAATATAGATTACAAAGACCTTAGCTAGGCGCTCGGGACTGGCTCGGCGCGGCGGAGGCGTTGGGGACAAGAATTCCTTTCGCCTCACGCTGGCGATTCTAGAAAAGTGATGGAGCGGGAACAAGGACGCAGGTCACGGTGCTATGTGATAAAGACGGGCGGCTGATTTGCCGGTGCGAGGCAATTGTTGACCACGTGCCAAATTCACTTACACCGTTGTTGAACCATGCGGTCCACGGTGGCGGCCAGCCGACCGCTGTCCTGTTGCTGGCGAAGATCGTCGAGAAACGGATAATTCGCCGAGGGCTTTTGCTTGAGAATTGATTCGTAGGCTAGCAGCGCACCATTCATGCCGGCAAGAAAGGCAGCATTCCAATCGGTCGGTTTACCGGGATTCTCCAGGATGTAAGCACCTGACGAGTAGGTAATCTGCTCGTACAGCTCCTTCCCATATTCGTATGGCTCGTGATTGGGAGCATCGACCAGGTTGCAGGGACGGACGGTGAGGTCGGGAACTTCATCCCACCAGGTGTTCAGCCAAGCGCGGGCGGCGGAGGCGTCGAGTGACAGCGGATCCTTCTCAAGATGGCGGGTGAGCAGAATCGCGTAGGCCCGTTCTTCGGCTGTGGAAGGAGCGCGGGAAGGCTGGGGACCGCGTTCCACATAAGTCCACTCCTGATAGCCATAGTGTCCCGGCTTTTGCGCCATTGCGTCGGGATGTTCGACAGCCCAAGTATTGGCCCGCACCTCGGCCATCCCCAGCTGCGCCGGGGTGAGGCGCGGCTTTATGGCAGCCAGCGAGCCCTGGCTGTCGGCTGCGCCCATCTTGGCGCCAATCGAAAACCACATATAGGCAGTGACAGGATCGGCGGGCACGCCCTGGCCATCGCGATAAAGTTCGCCCATCTTCTGAATCGTACCGGAGACACCAAGCTGAGCGGCGCGGTCGTAATGGCTGCGGGCCTGAGCCAGATCGACAGGAACACCCTGGCCGGCTTCGTACATCGCGCCGAGATATTGATCTGCCGGACCGTAGCCCGCTGCGGCGGCGCGATTGAACCACACCATGGCCTGCGCGTAATCGGGCGCGCCCAAATAGCCTTCACGAAAAAAGCGGCCGACATCGAACTCGGCGGCATGGCTGCCCCCTTGCGCAGCGCCGCGTTCCAGATCGAAGACAAATTGCGGCTGTAGCGGAACGCCAGCCGCATTGGTGTACATCTCGGCCAGGGTAAGCATAGTGGGAACATGGCCCTGGGCTAGAGACTTGCTGAGCCACTTCACGGCTTCGTCGCGGTTGGGCGGGACTCCCAGGCCTTCGTAATAGATACGGCCCAGCATCCATTCGGAGTGGGCAAAGCCCTGCTCGGCTGCACGGGTGTACCAGAAGCGGGCCTGATCCAGATTTTCTTCAACTCCTCGGCCATGAAAGTAGGCGGTGGCAACGTTGTGCTGGGCGATCATGTGACCGCTCTTCGCCGCCTTCAGCGCCCACTTGAAGGACTCAGCATGATTGACCGGCAGCCCAGCGCGGCCAAACTCATACAGCGTACTGAGGACCCACTCGCCCTCAACACTGCCTTGCTCGGCGGCCTGGCGCAGATACGGAAGCCCTTTCTTGACGTCCTTGGGTACGCCGTGTCCACCCGAGTAGGCTAGCCACAGCAGCACCTGCGAACTCCGATCACCGTTCTGGGCTTTCTGGATGAGCGGAGGAATGTCTTCCGGCTGGAGGCGCACGGCGCGGTCTTCGTAGGACTCCTGGGCCATCGTGGAAAGACAGGCCAGCACCACAAACAAGAGGCATCCAACCATGGTTCGCTTACGCATGCCGTCTCCGCTCTTATATACCTGCGACTTAGGCCGCAAAACAAAACGAAGCTTTGAGGGACTGGGCCTCGACGCAGTCTGCAGCCGCGCACTATCACTGACACCGACAGGATAGTTCTGTTCTTGACAAACGCTTTCGACGCTATCGAGGAGTCCCCAAATTAAGTAGCGCTTTGACCGAGCCATCGGCAGGGTCACAGTGCAGCATAATAAATGCGAATGCCTGATTACACGCAAGGATTTCGCGCTGGTGTGAGCCCCAGGCAAGGCTCCTTTGCTTGCCTGGGTCTTTTGGCTTACCTGCATGGCGCGAGGCGGTACTTGACCACCAAAGCCCCAGTCCCGCCCGGCGGGACGAAATAAGAAAGCCCTATGGATTCAGCCGTGGCGGCTTGAAAGGCCGGAACCGGAGTCCGCGCGAAGCGCGCCTTTTCCGCTTCCGACCTTCGAGCAGGAATTCCTCACTCTGTTGCGCAAGTCCGGCGCGCCGGTTGATTGGAAACGGATTTTCGGATGACCATCTGTCATCCCTTCGTCCGCCGCGGCGGACTCCGGGACTCGCGTCTGTAAGATCAGCTCCCCACCCTTGAAAGGGTGGGCTGAGATACACCGTCCCGCCGGGGCGGGTCTGACTCAACTCAATCATCCGTCACCGAGTCTTGCAACCTTCCGCGGGCGGACCGCCCGGCGGAGCCTTGTCACCACGCTCAAGCGTGGTGCTTCCACCCTTGTCATGGCTAAACCGTTTGGCAAAGAGCAGATCCCCCGGCTGAGGCCGCCGAGGGATGACAACTCCAACATTTCTGCGACAAAAGAGGTCCTTCGACTACGTTCGCTACGCTCACTTCGCTCAGGATGACAAAGTTAGAAGGTGAAGGCGACGCCGCCGCGGATGCTGCGGGCGGACTGGACCAAGTACACCGTATTGCCGTCAGGACCGATGACTGGAACGTATCCCTGCGCCAGAAGATTGCGCAGGTCGATCAGGGCTTCCATGTGTCCGGGCATCAGGTGCACGTGAGGTATGGGTTGGCGGACGAACAGGTTGAAGAACGGGTCGGTCTGACCGGCGGAGGCATTAAACAAGTCAACAGGGGTAAGGGCGGGGCCGCTGGTCCAGCGATACGAAACAATCCACTCGGTCTTCCAGCGCGGGACGGTGCCGTTCAGCTTAAGGGCAGCCGAATGGCGCCACTTGTCTTGCAAGTTGCTGTGAATGGCATCCCAGCCGACGCCCGGATGCTCGAGACTGAGCACTCCACCGTAGTCATAATCGAGCGAGGCGGTGATATCGTTCGCCAGCTTGCGCTCGTAGACGAAGCGCACTCCCTGAACATTGAGCTCGCCGCCGTTATAGCTGAAGGTGCCGGAGTAGACGTCGGGAAGCACATCGCCGGTGTCAGTAGCAATGTCGCCGACTCCTAATAAGGCGGGATCTTTGATGCGATCGCGGTAATAGGCAAGTTGAAAATTATTGTTGCCGTCGTGCTGGGAAATCGAGAGTTCGTGATGATGGGCGTTCTCCAGCAGCGGAGCGCCATTCATCAGGGTCATGCGAGGACCGCTCTCGGTGAAGTCGCCCGGAGCGGAGTCGAAGCCCTTGACCGCGCTTTGAGTAGGCTCGCTGGTGGCGTAGCGGTATTCGATGATGGTGTCGTCGCCAACGTGCCAACCGATCGCACCGTAGGGGCGGAAGGCGTTGGCGCGTCCCATGAACTGGATAGTTTCGAGATCGCCGCCGTATTGGAAAACCAAGGAATCGCCGATGGAAAAGCTGTTGGCAGACGATAGCGACAGCGCCTGCAGCGAGCCATGATGGATCAGCAGATCAGGCCCGGAGACGCGACGCATGGTCAGCGCCAACTCATGCGGAGCGCCGTTCTCGACTCCGCTGAGAAACGTCGCGCGCAGGATTCCGTCAGGTATGCCGTTTCCGTTTCCGGCGCCAAGGCTTCCATCAAAGGCGAGCGTTCTGGTGCTGAAGACAGATTGCTCGAGGGTGAAAGACGTCCCCATATCGGACGCGCTGCCATAACCTTCGTTGGCATCGCCAGCCATAAACGCCAGCGAACCTTTGAGGCCGTGGTCCTGCGTGCCGGCTTCGACCACAACCGGGATGCCGTCGTCGAAGCGGAGTATCGGCCGGTTGGCGGTGGAACGAAGCGTCCAGTTCCAGCCGTCATCCTCGTCATTACTGCGCTTGCGTGGCGGCATCATCTTGGCCGCGTCGAACAAAGTGTTGAGCGTGATGTTGACGATCTTAGTAGCGCCGGCTGCCAGGGTGATGTCTTCGCGGACGGTGGGAAGGAACGATGGGGCGCTGACGCGCAAGTCGTAGTTGCCGGGAGCTAATCCGGCGATGGTGAAATGCCCATCGGCGTCGGTATAAGCCAGCAATTGCTGGCCAGTGCTGAGAGCCAGCATCTCGACCACTGCGCCCATCTGCACCACGCCGCTGGAGTTCTTGACGGAGCCGGAGATCGCACCGGGAGCCACACCTGCGCTAGCGCTCAGGGAGAGCGAGATCGCGATGGCCAACCATCCCCATATTCGGGTCATCAAAATACCCCCAAACAAAGGATTCCCGGGATCAAGAACGCGGCGAACCCAACGCACGGAACGCCGACCCGAACCGCTACCGACTTACTCAACAGCAAAGCGCACCGACGGCGCAATCTGCTGCTTCGACACGTTATCGTCGATTTTTACCGTCAAACGGTAAATGCCTGGCTGAAAAGCAGTCAATGCCAAGCTTTTCTCCAGCGTTATCTGGTCGCCGATGTTGCCCATTGTATCCGTTGACTCGGAAGAATGCAGCACCGACTGATTGTTGGCGACATTGATGATTTCGTATTCGATCTTGGCGGAAGGTTTCTTGGACTTGTCGTCGTACTGCAAGTTGTAAACCTGCATCCAGAAATTGATCCGCTGATCACGTTTGAAGCTCGCCGGAGTGCCGCTCGCGGGCTCCAAGTGCGGATAAGCAAACTTGGTTTGACCGATGACGAAATTGCCGGCGCCAACGCTCTTGGCCGGCACTTTCTCCATGTGGTCGGACAGGATCATGGAGGATGACGCGAGCTTGTCTTCGTTGTATTCCGGCACCGCGACGCCCCTGCTCCAGGTACCGACACGATCGCCATTCACGTCTTTCACCACGACATCAAACCGGTAGCGTCCCGGACGCAAGGGCAATGCCTTCCAGTACAGCGAACTGTGTTCCTGGGTTTTTCCCAATAATTCGGGTGGAACATCGACCTGCACTGTGTCTTCAAAGGTCTGTGCGATCTTTCCAGTCAGGCCGGTCACGCGGCCGAAAATATTGACCGTGCCGCGCTGGATGCCGTCCTTATTCACGAAGGTAATGTCTTTGTTCTTGACCTGGATGGTCACCGGCACCAGAACAGTGTCGCCCGTCACTTTCACGAAGTCAGTCTGGATGTCGAAGGGCATCAGGTTGACGTTGATCTTGTGACTGACGACCTCCTCGAGGTCCTTGAACTTGACCTTGGGAGGGGTATTCAGTTTGGCCCACAGATCGATCTTGTCGAATTGCTGGGTAGCGTCCAAGCCTGACATCGGCCCAAGAGAGTTGTTCGCAATTCCCGCGACACGATCCGACTTGCTGGTCAAACCCATTTGTTCGTACTGGGTGAGGCCGGCGTTTGGCGTGTGCAGGAGGGCATCTTTTTCGTTGGGATCAATCGTCATGTGGTAGTCGTTGCACATGCACGTGTCCACGAACTCGATCATGACTTCCTGTCCCTTGTCGCCAAGACCCTCAATATAGCGGTATCGCCAAGTTTCAAACGGATACGTTGATGTCTCGCCACCGCCCTCTTCCATGGGCCGCTGGTAATCCCCACCGGAGGGATGGGCGTCGATCTCGTCGGGCGGGCCAAACACGATGTAAATGCGTCCACGGTCGGTCATCCATCCGGGCTTACCGGAGGCAAAATGTTCGTTGGCGTACGCGATGCGGCGGTAGTGCTCTTCCTTGTATTCGTTCTCGACGGTGTCGGGCGTGGGATCGCGACGGAGCCAGAACTGTTCGATGAACTGGTCGCGCTCTTCGTCGTTGGAGAGCTGCTTAAACGCCGAAAGCTCTTCGGGGGTGATGATCCAGCGCACGTCTTCGTTCAGCCACTTCTTGTAGGTCGAACCCAATTCCTGCTTGAGGGCCTTGGCGTTGGCTTTCTTTTGTTTTTCGGTGAGCGGTCGCTTGAGCGGATCGGCCTGGGTTGCAGTTGACGCGGGCGCGGCACCGGAATCGGGCGCTGCCGCCGCCGGAGGGGTAGCCCCAGGGGTTGTGGTCGCCGCCGGGGTAGCCGATTTGTCAGCAGGCGGGGGAGTTGCGGTTTGAGCCGCCGGAGTTGCGCTCGGCGACGCCGGGGCTGCGCTCTGGGCGACAGCCAATCCAGCGGCCAAAGAAAGGGACAAAATCAGTAAAAATGCGAGGCGGGAAACGCTAAACTTCATGTAAAGCCACGGACTCCTGGAGAGACACTGAAACCCACTAAATTGTAAGATTTTGTTGCGGTTAAAGCAAGGATTCACGGAATCCCCCCGGGCTTAAACTGAGCCCCCGAAGCCTTGACCTCTGTAACCCCAGCCCCACGAGAAAGTCGCATCGTGGAAAGTAAAAGTGGCTGCCACGAGACGTCGGAATTACTAACCCGATGTGCGCGAAGAATATCGATTCCGTGACCCAGAACAGATATAATCCTGATGTCTGGGTAAGCCCTGAATCCAGTCGGTAAACGAAGCTACCGCGGAAGCGCGTTCAATCGCCGGCGGTGGCCTATCAGTCTGCAAAGCGCTACGGTCAGCAGGAACCTTTCACCGTCTGTGTTCGTACTTAAGTTACAGATTCGAGTACAGAAGAGAGTCAGCTACGTCTGACTGAGGATCGATGAAAAACTGGAAGAAACTGGCACTCATCATCGGAGCGGTTGTCATATTCCTGGCCATTGTCGGGTTTACGGTCCAGCAAAGCCGCAAGGGCGTGGTTACGGTACAAACCGGCAAGGTGGTTCGCGAGGACCTCACTTCGCTGGTGACGGCGTCGGGAGAAATCAAGCCGAAAGTTTACGTCAACATTGGCGCCAACGCGTTCGGCAAGATCACGCACCTCTACGTGAAGGAAGGTGATCGCGTCAAAGAGGGCCAGATGCTGGCCACGCTGGAGAATGTTCAGCCAGCGGCCGATCTGTCGGCCAATGACGCAGCGCTGAAGGTCGCGCAGACCGACTATATAGCGTCGCAAGCGGCCGTGAACACGGCGACCGCCGACCAGCGGCAGGCCGAGGCCGAGTATGAACGCGCGAAGCTGGATTACGACCGCAGCGAGGCGTTATATCAGGCCCAGCTGATCGCCAAGGCTGATTACGACACGAAGAAAGCAGCCTACGGTACCGCCGCTGCTCAGTTGGGGCAGGCTAAGGCCAAACTGGAACAATCCAAAGCCCAGATGAATTCGTCGCAAAGCCACATCGGCCAAAATGCCGCGAACTTGCGGCATGCGGCGGATGTATTGAGCAAGACGGAATACCGCGCGCCGTTTGATGGAGTCATCACCAACCTGCCGGTGCGCGAGGGAGAAACAGTTGTAATCGGAATCCAGAACGCGCCCGGAAGCACCTTGATGACGATTGCCGACGTTTCGGTGATCACAGCAGAAGTGATGGTTGACGAGACGGACATCGTCAACGTCAAACTGGGACAGGCGGCAGAGGTTTCGATCGACGCGATCCCGAAGCAGCGGTTTAAGGGAGTCGTCACCCAGATTGGCGACAACGCGGTGCTGCGTTCGACGGGCGTATCGACCGCTCAGTCGACTTCGAGCGGCCAGGAGGCCAAGGACTTCAAAGTGGTGGTAACGATCCAGGACCCGCCGCCGAACCTGTTGCCGGGACTGTCAACCACCGCCCGGATTACGACCGCGTCGAGGAATAATTCCCTGGCTATCCCGATCCAGGCATTGACGATTCGTCAGCGCAGCGAGCTGGCGCCGGAGAAGAAGTCCAAGGAAGCTGAGGTCCAGGCCGCAAGCCTGACCAAGGGTGACCCGAAGGAGGAGTTACAAGGCGTGTTCGTCCTTAAGAACAAAAAGGACGCGGTCTTCGTACCTGTAACCACGGGGATCAGTGGGACCACGGACATCGAGGTGACGAACGGTCTGAAAGAAAACGACGAAATCGTCACCGGAAGCTATAAAGTGCTGAGGACGCTGCGAAACGGGGCAAGCGTGAAAGTGGACAACGCGACGGCGACGAAGAAGGAAGAGTCCTAGACATTTTGCCGCCGGACGGGCCGGCAGGAAGACAAGAAGTCTGCCACGATGACCAACCCCGACCAGATGCCGATCGAGGAGAAAAACAGGATGGCCACGGAATTGGTAGCACTGACGGAGACGCAAACGAGCGCTCCTCCGGAATCGTGCATTATCTGCACCGAAGACCTGTGGAAGACCTACGACATGGGTTCGGAGCAACAAGTGCACGCTCTGCGGGGGGTCAACGTTCAGATTCAGCGGAACGAATACGTGGCCATTATGGGCCCGTCTGGTTCGGGAAAATCGACGCTGATGAACCTCATCGGATGTCTGGATACGCCAAGCAAGGGCAAGTATTGGTTGAATAGCCAACTGGTCAGCGAACTCGACGACGACGAGTTGGCGCGAATCCGCAATAAGGAAATCGGCTTCGTGTTTCAGACATTCAACCTTCTGGCGCGAGCGACGTCGCTGCATAATGTGGAATTGCCGCTGATCTACGCCGGCATCCCGGCGCAAGAGCGGATCGAGCGGGCCAAGGCTTCGCTTACGTCGGTGGGTATGGAATCCCGCATGAACCACAAGCCCAATGAATTGTCAGGCGGCCAGCGGCAGCGCGTCGCGATTGCGCGCGCACTGGTCAACAGCCCTTCGATCATCCTGGCTGACGAACCGACGGGCAATCTCGACTCGCAGACGGGCGTGGAAATCATGGCATTGTTCGACCGGTTGCACCAGCAAGGCAACACGATCGTTCTGGTGACCCATGAGCACGACATTGCCGAGTACGCTCATCGAATCATCCACATCAAGGATGGCCAAGTGTTCAGCGATCAGAAGACGGCGCGCGCGTAACCTAAACAGCAGCGCTGCTCAGTCCAAAAGCCCGGCGATTCGGCCGGGCTTTACATTTACTGGAACCTGGACGCGCTATGCTGGTGAAGTACGGAATAGTAAGACAGCGAGGTTGCGAATGCTTCCTTCGTCGCGCGTCAGGTTCCTCATATTTGCATTTCTTGTAGGATTGGCCACCCGGACGCAAGCGCAGTTCGGGGTTCCGCTCAATCACGAAGATCCAAAGCTTGAGCCTGCCGCTGTGCGAGAGTTGGTCGCTCAATACTGCAGGTTGGACTACGCGGGTGCGAGATTGAATCCGGCGGACTGGCCGAAGCTGGAGCCGCTGGTGGCGTGGCACGCGAACCCTGACTTCTGCTGTTCATGACGACGTCGCGCTTTGATGTGGACAATGAACCGGTCGCCGGGCATGGCAAGTACGAGGTGACGGTTCACTACCGGATCCTCGGTCGATATGACCTTTCGGAAGGTTATTCGCAGGAGTCTGCGAACCAGATCGAGGACGTGCGATTTACGGTCACTGAGGTCAACGGTGAATGGCGAATCAGCGAAGCGGAACCGGGATATCCGCATCCATCACGTGCGGCTGCGTTGCAGTGGGCGAGCAAGAAGCTGGCGGAAACCCAAGATCCAGCAACTAAAGTGATTTACCAGCGCGCTGTCGAACAGTTGCAGACGCAGAAGTCGAACCCGCTGGCAAAGTGATGGCTACGAACGCGCTAGTGCGCAACCCCAGCGGTTGACGCTTGGGAAGTGCGGACTGGGACAGCGGAACTCTTCACTGCGAAATAATCGTGATCGTACAGATTGCGATAAAAGTGTCCGGCGAGTTCGGCAGCTTTGGGACCGAAGGTTGGGCGCCCGCCTTCCAGGAAGAACACAGTAACGATTCTTCCGTACTCGGTGTTGGCATACGAAGCAAACCAACCGTAGCGGGTACCATTCTTGGAGCAAGTGCCGGTCTTGCCAAGCACCGGCTCCTCGATGAAACTGCTTCGCAGAAACCGTGCGGTGCCATACTCGACAGCGCCGGATAAGCCGTCGGAGATTTCAGGAATGACTGGTCCGATGTCGAGCTTGCGCTTGACCTTGGGAGTGAAATTGGCGATCTCATCCGGAGTTGTGGGGTGTTGCAGGTAATACAGGGTTCCACCATTGGCGACGGCCGCCATGAGTGCACCAAGTTGTAGCGGCGTTAGCGAGATGCTTTCGCCGAAGGAACACATCTTCCCTACCCCGCCTAGCTTCGCGTCAAGTTCAGTCGAGGGAAACGCTCCCAGATGCTCTCCAGGAATCTGCCAACCGGCCAGTTCACCCAAGCCAAATTGGCGTGCGTAATAGCTTACCCGTTGGAAGCCTAGCTTCTGTCCAACCGCAGCAAAGTACGCATTGTTGGAATGCGCCAGAGCGGTGGTGAGGTCCATGCGGTAGTACTTGCCGAGCTGAATCTCGGTGTCTTTGGTGATGATGTTTTCGCTGAGCGCCGCCAGCGCGACCGCGACCTTGATGGTGGAACACGGCTGAGCTCCAGCCGATAGAGCAAGTTTCTGGTTGACCATCGCGAGTATGCGCCCGCTGTCAGGATCGATGGAGACAACCGTTCCGTTCATGTCGCCGAGGGCTTCGATAGCTGCTGCGCGTACCACCGGGTCCTCGCCCACAGTGTTGTCGCCTTCGACTTGGTCGTTGGCGAAGGAACTGGCATAGAAGCGTTCGTAATATTTTTTCTTTTTCTTGGCGCCGGTAGACGTCGCTACCACCAAGGTTGAGCGGTTAGTGGAGGCGGTGGTGCGGGTGCTGTGTTTCATGCGCGCCATTTTTTTCTGCGTGGCGGGGCTTTCCGTTACGTGGTGGGTCTTGGCATGAGGCTTCTTGGGCGGAGCAATCGTGGCCGCCGAGGCGCAAATCGTCGGCAACGCGATTATCAAAGTCAACAACACTACAGACATAACAGCGTGTTTCTTCATTGGAAAACTGATCTCCACCCGGACCCGCACTGAATCCAACTTCTGCCGCCTATTACAGTTGAGCGAAGCCGATAACAAAAAGCGACTTAGGAGCCAAGTCCGTTCCCAGAAACACGGCCCCAAAGTCCAAGCTCCGTCTGCCGAATCTGTGTACTACTTATTACTTACCATAGAACACCGCGCTCGTCGCCGTGGCGTTTGTGGTTCACCGCTAGGCTTGGTTCGATCTGAACCCAAGTTCGATTGATGCCGTTTCGGGATTGTACGGCGAGAGGCGCGAGTCGCAAAGCTCTTTTCGAAGGCGCTGCGAAACTTCCTGACACCTCGTGTGTTTGGAGTGGTAACAACCCTGAGAATGGTCGTGAAAAACGACTAAACCCTCCGATGTGCAACTCGCCCCTGCGTATCGGAGGGCCTTTGTTTTTGCGGCTAAGGACGATCTATTGAACTTTCGTGGCGGGATCGTGGCTGCGGGACGCAATGTAATCGTCGATGACGCGTTGCAGGGTTCCCTGGGCGCGCAAAATGTATTCGATGGCGTCGCGAACTGCGCCTTTGCCTCCCTCATGGGGCGTTACGTAGTGAGATTCGCTGTAGAACTTGCTCCCGTGAGTTTTTCACCCCGATCGCCAGACCGCAAAGTCGCATGACCGGCAGGTCGATAATATCGTCGCCAACATAGCTAACTTGTTCAGCCGTAATGGCTTCCTTGCGAAGGATTTCGTAGAAGGCGGCGGCCTTGTCCTGCTGGCCCTGGTAAACGTGCTCGATTTTGAGGTCCCGGGCGCGAAGGGCGACGGTTTCGGAAATCCGCTTGGTGATGATGGCGGTCTTCAAACCGCCTAAGCGGGCGAGCGAAAAACCTGTGCCGTCGTGGGCGTTAAACCCTTTAGCTTCAATGATTGAGGAGCTGGCGATGGCGAATCCGCCGTGGCCGGCCATTCGGTCTCGATGGTCTTGTGTAGCTGCGCCGGATGAGCCCGCGGGAGCCGGAAACAGGAAAATCGTGCCATCGGTCATGACGCCGTCAACATCAAAAATGATGAGTTTGATCTTCTGCGCTCGTTCCTCGGACATGGGGTCATCTTAGCAGTTGGGGTGCGCTCGCAGGCACACTTATAACATTTATTATAATGCCACTAAAAGCGAACAATTGGCGAAAATAGAGAAAGCGATTAGAATGTCCGGCATGCCCCCACTGGAAGTGCCAGTTTCGCTGGCCTGGGCCCATCCGCTGGTCGCGGAATGGTTCCTAGGAAAGTTCGGCTCGCCTACCGAGCCGCAGGAACAGGGCTGGCCGGAAATTCTTGCGGGGCGCACGACGCTCATTTCAGCTCCAACGGGTTCAGGCAAGACGCTGGCGGCATTTCTGATTTGCATTGATCGGTTGGTGCACAAAGCGCTGAACGGCAGCCTGACGGACCGGACGGAAGTTTTGTATGTCTCTCCGCTGAAGGCGTTGGGAAACGACATTCAGAAAAACCTCGACGGGCCACTGGGTGAGATTCTGGCGCTGGCAGCAGAGCGCGGAATGCTGATGCCGGAAATTCGCACGGCAGTTCGCACGGGCGACACGCTGGCCAAAGAGCGGCGCGAGATGCTGAAGCGTCCCCCGCATATATTAGTGACCACTCCCGAGTCGCTCTACATTCTGCTGACAGCCGACAAGAGCCGGAAGATTCTGCGAGACGTGCGGACGGTGATCGTGGATGAGATTCACGCGGTTGCCGACGATAAGCGAGGAACACACCTGGCGTTGTCGTTGGAACGTCTGGACAGGCTTGCGGGGGAGCCGACGCGCATTGGGCTGTCGGCAACGCAGAAACCGATTGAGTTGGTGGCGCATTTTCTGACTGGGGCGGGGCGTCCGGCGCCGGCGGTGGTGAACATCGGGCATCGGCGAACGCTCGATCTGGCGGTGGAGGTTCCGGCCTCCGAGCTTGGTCCCGATCGCAAGCAATGAAATGTGGGGCGAGATTTACGACCGCATCGCGGCGTTGGCGCTGCAACATCGATCGACGCTGGTGTTTGTGAACACGCGACGGCTGGCGGAACGAGTTGCGCTGCATCTTAGCGAGCGTATCGGCGAAGAACTGGTGGCCGCGCATCATGGAAGTCTGGCGAGAAAGCTGCGGCTGGCGGCAGAGCGCAAGCTCAAGAACGGCGAAATACGAGTGCTGGTGGCGACGGCTTCGCTAGAACTGGGAATCGATATTGGGAATGTCGATCTGGTGTGCCAGATCAATTCGCCGCGGGCGATTTCCGTGGCGTTGCAGCGCATCGGACGCGCGGGACACTGGCGGGGAGCGATTCCCAAGGGACGGCTGTTCGCGACGACGCGCGATGACCTGGTGGAGTGCGCTGCAGCGGTCTATGCGATTCGCAGCGGCGACCTCGACCGACTCGCATGTACCTGAGAAACCGCTCGACATCCTGGCGCAACAGATCGTGGCCATGTGCAGTTGTGAGGACTGGGACGAGGCGGAGCTGTTCGAGTGCGTGCGGCGTGCTTATCCGTATCGCGATCTGACGGCGGAAGAATTTGAGCGCATCCTCGAAATGCTGTCGCAGGGCATCGCGGCTCGCGGGGCCGCTATGGAGCGTATCTGCATCGCGACATGGTCAACCGGAAGTTGCGAGGCCAGACGTGGAGCGCGGCTGGCGGCAATCACCAGTGGCGGCGCGATTCCCGGAGACCGCGCTGTACACGCGTGGTGGTGCAGCCTGAAGAAATCGCGATTGGAACGGTGGACGAAGACTTCGCGGTCGAAAGCAATGCGGGCGACATCATGCTGCTGGGGAATACGTCGTGGCGCATTACCCGAGTGGAGTCGAGATCCGGCCGGGTGATCGTGGAAGATGCGCATGGCGCGCCGCCGAGTGTTCCCTTCTGGCGGGGCGAGGCGCCGGCGCGAACGGCCGAGCTTTCGCAGTATGTGGCGCGGTTGCGGGAGACGGTTGAGCGACCTGTTGCCCAACACAGCGCCTGCTGCCAGCACGAACGAGACCGGAAGAGGTACCTCAGGGGCTAAAGCCCAACGATTTGCGAAGGCCTCGAACGGCACGGCTGAAGCCGTGCCCCTTCAAAAAAATAATGGGCCTGGACGCTGGCCTGAAGGCCAGCTCTACCCAGAACTCAAGCCAGCACTACGCGGGCTCGAGTCGAGTCCTGAAGTGCAGGACGCGGTGGCGTGGCTGAAGGCCGAGTGCGGGCTTGATGATTCGGGCGCGGAGCAGTTGGTCGAATACATCGTCGAGGGACGGGCGGTGCTGGGCGCGGTGCCGACGCAGAAGACCATCATTGCGGAGCGTTTCTTCGACGAAGGCGGGGGCATGCAGCTCATCCTGCATGCGCCGTTTGGTGGACGCATCAACAAGGCGTGGGGACTGGCGTTGCGCAAACGCTTCTGCCGCTCGTTCAACTTCGAACTGCAGGCGGCAGCGACCGACGACGGGATGAACATCGCCCTGGCCGAACAGCATAGTTTTCCGCTCAGCGACGTGTTTCATTATCTGCAAGTGGAGACGATGCAGGAGATTCTGGAGCAGGCGGCGCTGGCGTCTCCGATCTTTGGCACGCGTTTTCGGTGGGACGCCAACCGGGCGCTCGCCTTGCTGCGCTTTCAGGGCGGCAAGAAAGTTCCGCCTTACATTCAACGCATTCGCAGCGACGATTTGATGGCGTCGGTTTTTCCGGATGTGGCGGCGTGCTTCGAGAACATCGAAGGCGACATCAAGATTCCTGATCATCCGCTGGTGCAGGAGGTGATGAAGGACGTCCTCACCGAGGCGATGGACATCGACGGATTGCGCGCAGGTGCTGACGGCGATTCGCGACGGATCGATTCGCTGCATCGCGGTGGACACGCCGGTGCCGTCGCAGTTCTCGCACGAGATTCTGAATGCGAACCCGTATGCGTTTCTGGACGATGCTCCGCTGGAAGAACGGCGGGCGCGAGCGGTGCAGATGCGGCGGGTACTGCCGGAGGCGGTGCTGAATGAAGTGGGACGGCTCGACCAGACGGCCATCGCGAGAGTGCGGGAAGAGGCGCGTCCGGATGTTCGCGATGCCGACGAATTGCACGATGCGCTGCAAACGCTAGTGGCGCTGCCGGAGGAAATGCTCGATCCGGAATGGCAGGCTGTGGTCGCAGGATTGGATGCGGTTTCTGCCCGAGCTGATGGAAACCTGGCGGGTGCTGCGGGCGAGCGCTGGCGATCGACACTACTTCGTCGCGTCGGAGAGAGCGACCGAGTTCGCGCTCATCTATCCAGACGCGAAATTTGAGGTGACTCCTCCGGAGTTGGCTTCGAGCGCGGCCTCCCGCGACGACGCGTTGCTGCTGATGATCAAAGGCTGGATGATGCACTCCGGACCAACCAGCGCAGCGGCACTGGGATTCCTGTTAGGACTGCCGACCACCGATGTCGCGAATCCCTGCTGCGCCTGGAGACGAGCGGGTCGGTACTGCGCGGCAACTTCACCGGCCACGCGAAGGGCAGTGAACCCGAAACGGCGGAATGGTGCGACCGGCGGCTGTTGGCGCGCATTCATCACCTGACGGTTGCGACCCTGCGCAAGCAAGTCGAACCGGTCACTGCGGCGCAGTACATGCGCTGGCTGCTGCGCTGGCAGCATGTGGCTCCGGATTCGCAACTCAGCGGAGAGCGTGGATTGCTGGAAGTCATCCGGCAATTGCAGGGATTTGAGATTCCGGCGATCGCGTGGGAGAAGCAGATTTTGCGGCCGCGGGTGAATGAGTATGATCCAGCGGTGCTGGACCAGTTGTGCCTGACGGGCGCGGTAGGTTGGGGACGGCTTTCGCCGCATCCGGCGACGCTGGATGAATCGGGCAGCGGGCGGAGACGAGTTGTGCCGACCAGCGTGGCTCCGATTACGTTCTTCGTGCGCGAGGACTCGGACTGGATGCAGCCGCACAATCCGAGGACATGGAGAATGAAGCGCGGGTGCTCAGCGACTCGGGAAGATTGGTGGCCGATTTCTGCGGCAAGCGAGGGGCATCGTTTTTTGCGGACATCGTGCGCGGAACCGGCAAGCTCAAGGCTGAGATCGAAACCGCGCTATGGGAACTGGTGGCCGCGGGACTGGTTACAGCGGATGGGTTCGACAATCTTCGTTCGTTGATTAATCCGGCGCGGCGGCCTGCGCCCGGTACGCCGAAGATCGCGAAGCCGCGGCACGCTGCCGGCCGGTGGTCGCTGCTGTATACGGTAGAGGCGGCCGATCGGGGCAAGACGATCGAGGCGATGTGCCGCATGCTGCTGCGACGTTACGGAGTGGTCTTCCGCGAAGTGCTGGCGCGCGAGTCGAACTTGCCGAAGTGGCGCGAGTTGCTGATCACGTTCCGTCGGCTGGAGGACCGAGGCGAGGTGCGGGGCGGACGGTTTGTCAGTGGATTCCTGGGCGAACAGTTTGCCTTGCCTGAGGCCGTCGAATCGTTGCGTGCGATGCGCAACTTGCCGTCCACGGGTGAACTGCTGGTTGTCTCTGCGGCAGACCCGCTCAATCTTGTGGGATTTATTGTTCCTGGCGAGCGAGTGCCGGCGATTTCGGGACGCTATGTGAAGTTCAGGGACGGGGTTGCGGTCGATCCGGAAGAGCGGAACGCGCTGTTGCGAGAGGCTGGGGCGCAGTGATCGATCGGGAACTGATCGAGGGAATCGACTATTACGTCGAGAACGGGCTTTGGGTGTTCACGGAGCAGTATCTGCGAGATCGAGGGTATTGCTGCACGTCGGGGTGCAGGCATTGTCCGTATGGATTTGTGAGCGAAGAGCCAGCACCCGCGGACTGATAAAGTGATCCGCCCGCAAATCCAAAAAATTCACCACGGAGAACACGGAGCACACGGAGATATTTGAATACGTCTTCTCCGTGAGCTGCGCGCGCGCCGTGGCGAATATTTCTCTACCCCATGGTGCTGAACTTGTCTGGCGTGATCTTAATCAGGACGCGCTTCTCGCCGGGTTGGGCGAACGGATACTTGTCCTTGTCGAGGTACTTCTTGGCCATTTTGTCGATGTGTTTCTCGGCGCCATCCTCGGTGATTTCGTCGACCTTGCCGCGAACCTCAAGGTAGCGATACGGGTTTGCTGGATCCATGAGGGTGATAGCGACACGAGGGTCGTGGCGGACGTTCTTGTCCTTCTGGCGGCCAAGCGCCGTGTTCACGATTATTTTGCCGTTGTCGAAGTCGACCCATACCGGAGTGGTTTGAGGGCTGCCGTCGGGCATGAGAGTGGTAAAGGCTCCGAATGCGGGTTTCTGGAAGAGGTCTTTGTGGCTTTCGGGAACTGAAGCGGACATTCCGAATCTCCTTGCTGATTTTTGGCTGGGCCATCGTTAGTGCGACGGCGATTGGATTCCGCAAACATTGTAAGAGGTGCGAAGAAGTTTGCAAGCGCACTTTAATAGGCGCCTAGGGTTACCCTGCCAGGCCTAAAGGTCACTTTTCGGAAACAGCGTTTTTCGCGGGACTAAAGTCCCGCGCTTCCACCTATCTCACTCCCATCAGCAGTTCGATGGTGAGTTGATCGAGCCGTTCGTACTGCAAACCTTTTTGCGCGAGTGCGTGACGGTCGAAGCGGGTGGCCAGCAACTTTTGGGCGCCCGCGTTGGAATACGTGCCGACCCCATTGCTATTGCCCGCGGTCAGTTCTTTCACGATGGCCTGGATGTCGGGATCGGCGTTCCACTGGCGCGCCTTCTCTTTGAGGATTACGTAGGTCCGCATGCAGCCGCGCGCGAAGTCTTTCACGCCCTCGATGTCTTCGGTGCGATAGGCGTGAGCGTCAAAGTGACGCGGGCCTGCGTAGCCGACGTCTTCGAGAAATTTGACCAGCCAGAACATGGCTTTCGGAGTGGCGGAGCCGAAGCGGTAGTCCTGGTCGTAGCGGCCGGAAAGCTGATCGTTGAGGTCGATGTGGAAGAGCTTGCCGCACTCCCAAGCCTGGGCCACGGCGTGAAGAGCGTTGAGGCCCGACATGTGTTCGTGAGCGACTTCAGGGTTGACGCCCACCATTTCGGGATGCGCGAGTGTCGGGATGAAACCAAGGTAAGCGCCGGTGGTCGCCATGTAGATGTCGCCGCGAGGCTCGTTGGGCTTGGCTTCCATCGCGAACTTGAAGCCATACTTTTTGTCGAGGTTGTATTCGCAGAGGTAGTTCAGGGCCTCGCGCAAGCGCTTGATGGCGTCATCGGGACGGCGACAGGCATCGGTTTCGGTGCCTTCGCGGCCTCCCCAGAGGACGAAAGTCTTGGCGCCGAGTTCCGCGCCGAGATCCATGGCGGTCATGGTCTTTTGCACCGCGTAGGTGCGGACGTTGGGATCGTTCGCGGTGAAAGCTCCGTCACGAAAGACGGGATCATAGAAGAGGTTGACCGTCGCCATGGGGACGCAAATTCCATGTTGCTGGCAGGCGGCCTTGAATTCGCGGACGATGCGGTCGCGGTCCGCGGGAGTGGCGTCGATGGGAACAAGGTCGTTGTCGTGAAGATTTACACCCCACGCGCCGACCTCAGCCAACAAGGCAACGATGTCGTTCGGGGGAATGGTGGGGCGAACAGCTTCGCCAAAGGGATCGCGTCCGCGATTGCCAACTGTCCAAAGGCCGAAGGAGAATTTGTGCTCGGGCCGGGGATCATACTTGTCGTTAGTCATAATGCCTCCAGTGCGGGTCCTTCGGGGGCTGAAGCCCCCTCGGTTAAGACAAAAAATTAGACACATTAATCGCTGGCCTAAAGGCCAGCACTACCCAAAATCGCTGCGACGAATGTCACGCAGTGCCGGATAGATGCGGCGGTAAACCTCGTATTGGCGATTCATAACGTCCGCGGTAGCTGGATTAGGTTCGACCTGTTTCGAGACGCGAACACATCGCTGACAGGCTTCGTCGACGGTGGACCAGGTGCCGGCACCGACTCCTGCGAGTAAGGCCGCTCCATAGGCTGCGCCTTCTTCCGCCTGAAGGATTTCAACCGCATGACCGTACACATCAGCCTGAATCTGACGCCAGAGCGGCGAACGCGCGCCTCCGCCGCCGAGACGAATCTGGGTAACCGGGACTTTCATCTCGGCAAAGATAGAGAACGAATCGCGCAAGCTGAAGGCGACGCCCTCGAGGATGGCGCGAATGATGTGGCCTCGACCGTGGTTCGCAGCCAGACCAATCAGCGCGGCGCGCGCGTTGGGATCGAGGTGGGGAGTGCGTTCGCCCATCAGGTACGGCGCCCAGAGAACGCCATCGCAGCCGGGAGGGATGGCAGCGGCTTCGTCCGACAAAACGTCGTATGGATCTCGAGTTTGGTCTTTTCCTGCGCCGAAGTTGTCGCGAAACCAGCGTAGCGAGAGACCCGCGGACTGGGTCACGCCCATGACGTGCCAGCGATCGGGAATGGCGTGGCAAAACGTGTGCAGCCGTCCTTTGGGATCGAGTGCTGGCCGGTCCGTGGATGCGAAGACAACGCCCGAGGTCCCGATGGTTGCGTGAACGGCTCCGGGGCTCACGACGCCGAGGCCGACGGCTCCTGCCGCTTGATCACCAGCGCCTGCGACGACAGGAGTTCCCTTTAGTAATCCGGTGGCTGCGGCTCCGGCTTCCGATATTTTGGCGCAGACGTCGGGCGACTCGAACAGCGGCGGAAGACAACTGGGATCGAGGCCGGTGGCGCGAGCCATTTCGGTTGACCAGCGACGATGGGCGACGTCGAGCAGCAGCGTGCCGGAGGCATCGGCCATGTCCATTCCGTACTCGCCGGTGAGACGGAAGCGAACATAATCCTTGGGAAGCAGCAGAGTGCGAAAGCGCTCGAAGAGTTGGGGCTCGTGCTTTCTGACCCATAGCAACTTGGTCAGGGTGAAGTTGGTCAGGGCGGGATTGCAGGTCCAGGCGATGATCTGGTTGGCACCGATCTGCTCGGTTAACTCGCGGGCTTCGTCGGCGGTGCGCTGATCGCACCAGATCAGAGCCGGGCGGAGGACCTCACCTACAGCATCGAGAAGGACTGCACCATGCATCTGTCCGGAGAAGCCGACGGCAGCGATTTCGGAGGGTTTGGTGTCCGAGGCCGACATGACCTGCTTCACAGCGTCGCAGGTGGCACGCCACCAGTCGGCGGGCTGCTGCTCGGCCCAGCCGGTTTCAGGAGACGCGAACGGTGCATGGTCGGCAGTCTGTGAAGCGACGACGGTTCCGTCGGGGTCTAAAAGGACGGCGCGGGTACCACCTGTGCCTACGTCGAGGCCGAGTAATTTTGAGGGCATAAGAAGACTAATTTCGGGTTCCCATGGCGATTATTGCGCGGAATGGGATGAAAGAAAAGTCAAATCGTGTACGTTAACGGTGATATAAAGAAAAGCGTAGACAAAGCAACTCTTAGTTCTGTTCGGGCAGCTCCATGAAAGCCAAGCGCAGCGGAATTCCCCTGATCGCCGAAATGGCTGGCGTGTCGATCGGCACGGTGGACCGGGCCCTGCACGGTCGTCCGGGCATCAACGAGGAGACTCGTAACCGGGTGCTCGAAGTTGCCAAGAAGATTGGGTATCGGCCCAACCTGGCTGCACGTTCCCTTTCTACGCGAAAACGCATTCGTATCGGCGTATGTGTTCCGCGCGAGATTCGTTACTTCTATAACGAGATGTGGGAAGGCATCCACGAAGAAGTGCGCCGGTACGCTGATCGTGGAATCGAATTTCTGCTGCATCCGATTCCCGAACTCGGCAAAGGAGAGCGCCAGGCCTTTCGAAACCTGCTCGATTCGAACGTGCAAGGAATCGTGGTCACTCCGGGGAATCCGGAGGCGATGACGCCGCTTATCGATTCGGCTGAGGAAAACGATGTCCGAGTGGTGTGCGTATCGACAGACGCTCCGGGGAGCCAACGGTCGTGCATTGTCTGCGTCGAACCCCGGCTCAACGGACTGCTTGCGGGCGAGCTGATGGCGAAATTCGCGGCACCGGACGCGCAAGTGGCAATCATCACCGGCATGCTGAAGACGGTCGATCACCGGGAGAAGTCGGAAGGGTTCACGAAGGGGTTTCGCGAGCACTCGCATGGCGGGTCGGTAGTGGCGACCATCGAAGGCCATGAAGATCCGGAAGAGAGTTTTCGCAAAACGCGCAAGCTCTTGAAGCAGGTCCCCGACCTTTCAGGGATTTATATCAATACCGTGAACTGCCTGCCGGTGTGTCGCGCGCTTGCGGAGGCGAAGTGCGCGACCCAGGTACGAGTCATCGCTACCGACCTTTTTCGGGAGATGGTTCCCTTATTTCGGAACGGGACGATTGACGCTTCGATGCATCAGAGGCCGTATCGGCAAGGGCAACTTGCCGTGCGAAGCCTGGCGGAACACTTACTTCACGACGTGGACCTGCCGGGGACGCAGTATCTCAATCCCGGGATTATTCTGCGGTCGAACCTGCAGCTATTTCGCGAGGCGGGTGGACGGGGAGCGTGACGCGAGTCAAAGACAAAAGCAGCCGCGGATTTACACGGATCAACACGGATGAGATTTGGGAAAAAGGCAACAGCAACCGCGGATTGCGCGGAGGACGCGGATCAATCCACTAAGAAGTGCGAGTACCTCGACTCGGTGGCGGGCGGCGACGACCTAGCTCGGATGACAAGGGCAAATTATGCCGTCCCTGCCGGAACTGGGGCTCTCTAATTCCGCTCACCAGCTTGCGTGAAAGCCCCGCCGCCGCTACGCGGCTCCCCTGACTTTTTCCCACTCCACCGCGGGCTTACGCCCACGGCTAACACAAATTCCGCCGCTGCGCGGCTGCTTCAAACGGCATCGATTCTGTCCCTCGAAGCCCCACAATTGCCAACAGAAGGCAATTATGGGCCACCCAGACGCGTCCAGAATTAGAAGGTAACCCTCACGCCGAGTTGAGCGGCGAAGGGGATTCCTACCGTGGTGCCGGGGCCGAAGAAGTCGCCTAGCGCTCCGGCCGGAACCAGTAATTGCTTCGGGTTGGTGACCGGCACGCTGCATGCCGGAGTCGGGCACAGGGCGGTGACGTTGTACAGATTGTTGACCGGCGTGGGTAAGGCAGAAATGTCGGTCACGTAATTCGCGCCCGGATTGTTGCGGTTGAACAGGTTGAAGAACTCGATGAAGGGCATGATATCCCACCGCTCTTTGACCTTGAACGGGCGGGTAACGCGGAGGTCGAGCTGCACGTAGGGCGTTCCACGGAACTGGTCGAGATTTGTCTGAACGCCATTGACCACCGCGCGATCGTTGGTTGGGTCGCCGAAGCCGTTCACGTCCACCGGAGTGGTGAGTGTGATGGGACGTCCGCTTTCCGCCTGAAAGAGGGTGGTGACCTGAAATCCGCCGGGGACATAAACAATTCCGGCCAAGGTGAAGCGGCTTAGAACATCTTCGCCCGATGGGCCGTAATCGCCGGGAGCGAATGGGTTCAGCGGATTGCAAACACCGTTCACGTAATCCCACAACTCACCCAGCACGCAGCCCCAGGTCTTGGCGCTCGAAAGCACATAATTCGCAGTCAGGTTGAAACGATGCGTGACGTTCCCCTGCACGTGCAGCATCATCGCGTTGTAGCTGGAGCGATTATCGGATTTGAAAACTGAGATGTCGGGAACATTGGCCTGCTGCGTGTCCATGTCTGGCGCGAACAATGGCGATGACAAGGTGTAGCCAGAGGTGTAGTTGTAACGCCGATAGCCGTGAACTCCCTGCTCGTGGACGTAATCGGCGCTCATGATCCAGTTCTTGTGCCACTGGTACTGGACGCCTCCGGTGACATGGATGGAATACGGCGTGGTGTAGTTCGGGTCGATCATTGCTCCGGTGCCGCCGTTAGCAGAACCCGGCAAGCATCCAGGATCGCCGGGCTGCGTACAAGGCTGAAAGGCAGAGGGAGTGTTCACGGCCTGGAAAGCAGTCGCCCAACCGTTCTGGGCCAGATCGTCGTAATACATGCCGATGCCGGCACGAACCACGAGATCTTCGATGCCGTCAGGGTTGTAGGCAATTCCCAGGCGGGGCGCGAAGGCTTTTCGGTAGTCATGCGGAATACCCGTGGGCAGGGGCAGATCGAGGCCGCGGACGGTTTGTACTGCCGGATTGAAGAGCTGACTTACACCCGAGGCCTGAAACAATCCGAAGGTCGTATCCCAACGCAGCCCGTAATTGATGGTCAGTTCGGGCGTCACGCGCCAGGTGTCCATGGCATACAGGCCCAGACGCTGGACATTCTGCGAGAAGCTCCCGTTGCTGGCGCCGGTTGAGGTGGTCTGGCAGTTGGAGCCGTCGAATGGTGGCAGGCAATTCAATTCAGCCGTGAGTTGGGCGGGGTTGGTCAGGTAGTAGGTCGGGTTCTCGGTGAGGACGTACAGCGTTTCCGGAGTGCCGGGGAAGGCTCCGCTCAGCACAGGCTCGTGAATGAAGTCCACGCCAAATTTAGGAGCATGCCGACCGGTCGAGCCGCTGACCTCGTAGCGAAACTGGTACTTCTCCTGATTGCGCTCGATGGGAAACGCAGTGATCGGAGTGACGAACTGATTGTCGCCGTAGGTTTCGAATCCAGAGATGGTTTGCGAGGTGGAGCTGAAGGGAAACGCCAGGGCAAAACCGAGATAGCCGTTGCGCTCAGCGTTGCCGTGGAGATAGCTGACGCCGAAGGTGAAATTGCCGAGCCAGTCTGGAGTGAAGGCGAAGGTGTTGTGAAGGGCACCGTTCTGGTAGTTGGAGTGTTCGGTCGCGCCGGTGGACGGGAGTGTTGCCTGTTGGACGAGTCCATTGTTGGTGGTGGAGTTGTCGAGCGCGTAGCGAATGAACCACTGCGAGCGCTGAGACTGGGCCCAGTCGATGCGCATCATGCCGAGATAGGACTGAAAAGGCACGCGCACATAAGGCGGGACGTCGATGGAAGTAGTGTTGGGGATCAGGCCCTGCTGCGCCAGCTGGTTGAGTGCATTGAACTCGGTCAAGCTATTGGGACTGTAATTGATGCTGGCGTGCTCGTTTACCATCTCAAACCCACTGAAGATCCACAGCTTGTCTTTAACGATGGGCCCGCCGAGCGTTCCCACATAGTTTTGCCGCGAGAAGGGCTGTTTCGGCTCTGGTGCAGGGTTTTCGATGGGGAAGCGAGCGTTTAGGGCAGCTGCTCGCTCGAATACAGCAAGATCGCCATGCCAATCGTTCGTGCCGCTCTTGGTGCTGATGACAACGGAACCTGCGGTGGTGCGGCCGACGTCGGCATTTTGCTGCGATGTCTGCACGGCAAATTCGCGGATCACGTCAGGGGAGAAGTTCTGCAAGAATCCGCCGATATAGTCGTCAGAGTTGTCGACACCATCGACCGTAAGCTGATTGTTCAGACCTGAGCTGCCGCCGGTGGATACAGCCGTAATGCGGGCCTTGGTGGGATCGGACGGTTCGACCGGCTCGGTGCCGGGCACCATATAGGCGATGTTGGCGAAGCTGCGGGCGGCGAGAGGAATATCCTGCAAGTCTTTCCCGGTGACTACGCCGCCGTTCACGGCGTCAGTGGTATCGAGTTGCTGCGTGGTAATGGAGGACGGCTCGGCGTTCACGTTCACCGTCTGCTGAACCTGTGCGGGACGCAAGGTCACCAGGATGTCTCGCACGTTGCTGACCGGGACGGTCACATCAGAGGCGGCATCGGCAAACCCATTCGCGCTGACAACCATGTGATAGGGCCCGGGCATGAGGTCGTCGATGCGAAACTCGCCGCGATCCGTGCTGGAGACCTGGCGCTCCAGCGATGTGCCCAGCGAACGCACGGTGATGGTGGCCTTGGGAATGCGGCCGTGGGTCGCATCCTGGACTTCGCCCTGTAATGTACCGGTTGAACTTTGCGAAAAACTGAGAAGAGGAAAGATAAGAATGGCGGTTAGAAATAGCAGCGGCAGAATGATAGCCGATGGCTTTTTAAGCGATACGAATGACAAAGCAGCCCCCACAAACCCCGGAGAATTCCGCGCTTCTCCTCCATCCAACGCCCCCTTCCAGATGTCAGCGATGCACGTATGGCTCAGCCTACACAGCGCCGTGGTCTACTACCATGTCAGTAGAAGTTCGCTAGGGAGTTGAGTCGCGGCGCATGCCTTGGCGTCAGGGGGTGACGCGGCGCACCGGGACATTGCTCGCAACTCTGTTACCTTATTGCTCTGCATTTAGTTAGTAGGAGGCTGCATTGCCAGACTCTTCGACATCACTCAGACCGGCCGGAGATGCCATGACCGTTCTATGTCTAGCAAGCTACTTTAAGGGAATTGATTTCCTTCTGGAATGCAAGCGCCAGGGATGCCGCACGCTCTTGTTGACTTCGCAGAGCCTCGCGGAGGCCGATTGGCCGCGACAGTCGCTCGATGACATCTTCTACGTCCCCGACGAAGACAAGAAGTGGAAATTGCAGGATGTGCTGCTGGGGATTAGTCACCTGGCGAAGACCGAAGTCATTGATCGCATCGTTCCGATGGATGACTTTGACGTCGAGACGGCGGCAGCGTTGCGTGAGCACTTGCGGGTTCCGGGCATGGGCGACACGACGGCGCGTTATTTTCGCGACAAGCTGGCCATGCGCGCCAGGGCGCGTGATGCCGGACTTCCTGTGCCGGAATTCATTCAGGTGCTCAATTACAAGCTACTGCACGAGTTTCTGCAGCGGGTTCCTCCGCCGTGGGTGCTGAAGCCGCGCTCGTTAGCGGGGTCGATTGGAGTGAAGAAGATATCGAGCGCCGACGAATTCTGGGCGGCGGTTGACGGGTTGGGCGATCAGCAATCGTTCTACGTGCTGGAACAATATGTGCCGGGCGATATCTTCCACGTTGACACCATCACGTATGAAAAAGAGCTGCTGTTTTCGATAGCGAGCAAGTATGGGCGTCCGCCGATGGACGTTTCGCATGAAGGCGATATCTTCACGACGCGCACGCTGGCGCACGGTTCGGCGGATGAAGTGGCGCTGCGCGCGCTTAATCAAAAGGTGCTGCAAGCCTTCGGCATGGTACGTGGAGTGTCGCACAGCGAGTTCATTCAGGGACACGATGGGATACTTTATTTCCTGGAGACGTCAGCACGCGTGGGTGGGGCGCACATCGCGGACCTCATTGAAGCGGCGAGTGGCGTCAATTTATGGACGGAGTGGGCGAAGCTGGAAATCGCCGGCGGAAAGACTGATTACAAGGTCCCTCCGGTGCGACATGACTTCGCAGGGCTGCTGATTTCGCTGGCTAGGCAGGAGCATCCCGACACGTCGGCTTATGCGGATCCCGAGATTGTGTGGCGGATGAAGAAAGAGCACCACGCGGGACTGATTGTGCGGTCGCCTGATGCGGCGCGGGTCGAGCACTTGATTGCCGAGTACGCGCGGCGATTCAAGCAGGACTTTTTCGCATCGCAGCCGCCGCGGGACAGGCCAACCAGCTAAGACAATCGGTGCTCCGGTTTTACGAGTGATCGTAGAAGCGGAAGAACAATGCCTGTTTGGACACCGGCTCGGCCTTCTGCACCAACGCAGCCAACTGCTTGTCGTTGAAGGGCGTGAATTCCCGCGCCAGTTGAACATTGTGCTCCAACTGCGCGGTCGTGTCGCACCCGATGATGACGGTCGAAATTGGCAGCGAGAGCGAATAGTACATTGCCTGTCGCATGTCGAGCGTGCCCGGCGTCGGCGCCAGCACCATACCTTCCCACATATGTTTCTGCTGCTCGATGGGCGGCGGCGTCCAGGAAGAAAGGATGCGGCCACGGGCGGGAATTTTCATGCCGATGATACCCATCTGCTTCTCGACGGCCAGGGGCAGCAGTTGCTCGGAGAAGCTGTAGTGATGCGGATCAGCAGCGTTGAGGGCCATGAGAATCGTGTCGAACGAATAGCGATGGATGCACTCGATTAGCGGCTCGGGACGGAAGTGACCGGTGATGCCGAGAAAGCGAACCATCTTCTGGTCGCGCGCCTGTAGGAGCGCTTCCATGGCACCGCCTTTGGCGAAGATCTGCTGCACCTCATTGTCGGAGCCGATGTCGTGCAGTTGCCAAAGGTCGAGGTGGTCGGTGTTCAGCAGTTTGAGTGACACTTCCAACATGCGGAGCGAGTCGTCTTTGGTGCGCTCTTTCGTTTTGCTGGCGAGGAACGCTTCGGCCCGGCGCTGCTTCATCACCTTTCCGACGTATTGCTCACTCCAGCGTTGCGGGCCGCCGTAGATCGAGGAGGTGTCGATGTAGTTGACGCCGAGATCGAGCGCCTTCTCAATGATGGGCACGGCGACCGCCTCATTGTCGGGGCGTTCCAGTGCGGCCTGGCCACCGAGGCTGAAGATGCCGACCCGATAGCCGGTCTTGCCGAGATTGCGCGTGGGCATGGCGTTGGGCGTCGCGGGATTGGACGGTAGCGAGGGCAGTGTAACCGCCGAGGCAGGCAGAGCGGCCTGCGCTACAAGGCCGGCAGTGATGGCTCCGCTGGCCTTCAGGAATTCACGACGGTTCCGGGGAGAAGCATTGTCGGCGTTTTTCGATTTCATGATGACCTCGCGATCGATGGTTCTGAATTTTACACAACGACAGCACTTCGAATGATTGGCCCACTTTAAACTGAGCCGAATTATACGCCGCGTTTTTTGCAGAGGCGGGAAGTGCGACAATACCGTTTGCTCTCGTGGATAGCCGACGCAGAGCTGAGGAGCAAATCGACCAATGGTTATGGGCGAGGGCTTCGCCGACCGGTCGCTGACCACGGATGAAGTCCGGCAAATTGTGTCGTCTGCGGGCGACGAAATGCAGGTTGCCGATAAGCGTGTTCTGGTGATCATCCCCGACGGAACGCGGACTATGCCCATGCCGCTCATGTTCGAACTGCTGCAACAGGAAGTCGGCGAACGAGCAGCGGCGTGTGATTATCTGGTCGCCCTGGGGACACATCCCCTCATGCGCGATGCCCAGCTCTCGGCGCTGGTCGGCAAACCGGTCATTAACGGATTGTGTGGCGCGACGAAGGTCGTCAATCATCGCTGGGACTTGCCGGAGACGTTTGCTGAACTGGGAGTAATTCCGAAAGAAGAGGCCGAACGGATTTCGTGCAGCTTGCTGGAAGAAGCGATTCCGGTGCGAATCAATCGGATGATCATCGACTACGACCAAGTGTTGATCTGCGGTCCGGTGTTTCCGCACGAGGTTGTCGGCTTCTCAGGGGGCAACAAATACTTGTTTCCGGGAATCGGTGGCCCCGAGATTATTGGCCTGACCCACTGGCTGGGAGCGCTGCTGGGCAGTTATGAGTTGATCGGCACACACTCCACCCCGGTGCGCGAAGTAATCGACGCCGCAGCGGAGTTGGTGAAAGTGCCGGTGGCATGCCTGGCGGCTGTGATTACGGAAGACGGTGTGTCGGGTTTGTACTTCGGCAGGGCCAAAGAGGCATGGCGAGCGGCTGCCGACCTCTCAGCTCAGAAGCATATCGTCTGGATCGATCAACCGTTCAGCAAAGTCCTGTCTGTGATGCCAAGTCTCTACGATGACCTGTGGACGGCCGCGAAAGGCATGTACAAGGTGGAACCTGCGGTGGCCGATGGTGGTGAGGTCATTATTTACGCGCCTCATATCTCGGAGGTCAGTTACACGCATGGAGGCGACATCGACAAGATCGGCTATCACTGCCGTGACTATTTCGTGAAGCAGTGGGAGAAATTCAAGGACGCTCCGCGCAGCGTGCTGGCACACTCCACGCACCTTCACGGCAAAGGAACTTACGACGCCGAGGGCGGACTGGAATCCCCTCGCATTAAAGTCACGCTGGCGACGGGCATACCGGAAGAACGCTGCAGGCGAATCAACCTCGGGTACCTCGACCCGGGCGGCGTGAACCTTGACGAATGGCGGGACCGCGAGAGTGAAGGGGTCAAGCTCATCCCACGCGCCGGCGAGATCCTCTACCGACTTCGAACTACGACTCCTAAATAGACCAAATTGGACGGAAACTGGCCACAGCAAATCGTGCCCATCCTCAACGTGGCGTATGCGATCGGCTCGGCAATCAATGGTTCACACCGCTGGCCAGGAATCCGCCGTCGACGACGATCACTTCCCCGTTCACGTAGCTGGCTGCATCGGATGCGAGGAAGATAGCCGCTCCGCAAAGTTCGTTTACATTGCCGAAGCGCTTCATGGGGATGCGGGTGAGGAATTCGCGTCCGCGATCGGTGCCTTCGAGCAGGCTGCGGTTCAAGTCGGTAGGAAAGACGCCGGGCGCGATGGCGTTAACACACACGCCGCGCGGCCCCCACTCGAGAGCCAGCGATTTTGTCAGCGACGCTACGGCCGCTTTACTGGCAGCGTAGGCTGCGACTTCGTAAAGAGCGACGAAGCTTGCGACGGAGGCGATATGAATAATGCGCCCGTAGCCGCGTTCCAGCATGTGTCGCCCGAAAACCTGCGAGGCGCGAAGAGCGCCGGTGAGATTCGTATCGAGGATGGCGTTCCAGTCTTCTTCGCGAAAATCGAGCGTGGGGGCGCGCTTGGTGCGCCCGGCGCAGTTAACGAGAATGTCCACTTTGCCGAACGCTTTGATGGCTTCGGCGAGCACGTGCTCGAGACTCGCGCGATCCGCCACGTCGGAAGTGCAGTTCAAGGACCGGCGTCCGAGCGCGCGGATCTCGTCCGCCGTCTGGTCTACGAGATCACCGCGGCGAGATGTTGGCACGACGTCTGCGCCGGCTTCTGCGAGGCCGAGTGATAGAGCATGTCCAATACCGGTGGTACCGCCGATGACGACGGCCGACTTTCCCGAGAGATCAAGCGCTGCGTAAGCCATGCTTCTACCGCCCTTTCAAACGCCGTGTTTTTGGTCCGAGATGAATCATAACGAATGAAGCGCAGCCGCGGTGCTCGGCTCACCGCCTCGACAATATGCCGCTGCACGTTTATAACTAACTTCCGATTCTCGCCGATGAGGTTGCTGAACATGCGTCGTTTTGCTGTCATCGCGTTTCTTGCATTTTCGTGCCTGTTTGCTTTTGCCCAAAACAAGCGGTCTATCACGGATAAAGACATTTTTCGCTTCCAGTGGATCGGCGATCCGCAGGTCTCCCCTGACGGCGCGCACGTGGTGTTTGTGCGGGTAAGCGTCAACGAAAAGAAAGACGGCTATGACACCGCGTTGTGGATGGTTGCGACCTCGGATTCAGCGGCCCCGGTGCGCCTCACCAACGGCAAACGTGATACGCAACCGCGTTGGTCTCCGGACGGGAAATGGATCGCGTTCGTGCGGGGCAGCAGCGAACCTCCCAAGGAAGGCAAACCTGTGCCATCGCAGCTTGCGCTGCTTTCGTTGGCTGGAGGCGAGGCCTGGACCATCACTGAGTTGCCACGGTCAGCGGTTAATCCGGTGTGGTCTCCTGATGGCAAGCAAATCGCGTTCTTGTGCGATGCCAATCCGGACGACTTGGCCAAGAAGCAGAAGAAAGATGCCGGAGGCGAGCCCGAACACGAAAGCGACGTAAAGGTGATCACGCGCGCAGTCTATCGTTTCAATGGCGCCGGCTACACTGATCCGAAACATCATCAGCACATCTGGATTATGGACCTGCCCTCGAGTTCTGACGTGAAGAGCACTCCGCGGCAGTTGACGACGGGTAATTTCGACGAGCACGAGCCGCTTTTTACCGTGGATGGAAAAGATCTTCTGTTCCATACCAATCGCACTCCTGAGCCTTACTACGAACTTCCGAAGTCAGAGATCATGAGCGTTCCGGTTGCTGGCGGCACGCCGCAATTGCTGACGACGGTGCATTTGGGCGGCCTGCTGGGCGGAATCGGCGAAATGTCACTGTCTCCCGATGGGAGCCGGTTGGCCTTTGTCGGAGCTGTACAGCAACCGGTTCGGTCGTATTCGCAGCCTGACATGTGGGCCCTCGATCTGAAGGCGAAGTCGGAACCCGTCAACCTGACTGCCAAGTACGACTATGACGTGGGCAGTGGCGTGGGCGGCGACAATCGCGCGCCACGGGGGGCGGGAGGCCCGCGTGCTACCTGGTCGAAAGACGGCTCACACATTTTCGACGTGGCCGGCAAGGAGGGCCGCGCCGTGCTGGTTTCGATTGATGCGAAGACCGGCACTGTGACCGAATTGACGCACGGCAATCAGGCGGTCGAAGACTTCACTGAATCGGTGGATGGCAACACCGTCGTGGTCAATATCTCAACGCCCGTAATGATCGACGAGCTGTTTGTGCTCGACACAAACGGGTCGCAGCGGCAGATCACGAACATTAATGGGCCGCTGTTCGCCGAACTCAACCTCACATTGCCGGAAGATGTCTGGTACACCAGTTTTGACGGCAAGAAAATTGAAGCCTGGGTGCAGAAACCGCCGGACTTCGATCCGTCCAAGAAATATCCGCTGATTCTGAATATTCACGGCGGGCCCCACTCGGCCTACGGATGGGTCTTCGATCATGAATTCCAGTGGATGGCTGCGAAGGGATATGTCGTGCTGTACCCCAATCCGCGCGGCAGTACCAGTTACGGACAGGAGTTCGGAAATATCATTCAGTACCACTATCCCGGAGACGATTACAAAGACTTGATGGCGGGCGTAGACGAACTCGTGAAACGGGGCTATGTCGACGCGAACAAGCTGGGCGTCACGGGCGGGAGCGGCGGAGGGCTGCTCACTGACTGGACGGTCACCCAGACCCACCGGTTCCACGCCGCGGTCTCGCAGCGCGATATATCGGACTGGGCCTCGTGGTGGTATACGGCCGACTTCACGCTGTTCCAGGCGAACTGGTTCAAGGCGCCACCGTTTGATGATCCGCAGGATTACGTGAAACGCTCGCCGATTACTTACATCAAGAATGTCGATACGCCGATGATGTTTATCCTGGGCGATGTCGATTATCGGACGCCGCCGGGAAGCGGTGGCGAGCAAATGTTTCGGGCGCTGAAATACATGCATCGGCCAACGGTGCTGGTGCACTTTCCGGGAGAGTCGCACGAACTGTCGCGCTCTGGGCAGCCGTGGCATCGGGTCGAGCGACTCGATCACATCGTCGGGTGGTTCGACGATTGGTTGATGGGAATTCCTCATCCTGAATATGCCATGCCGTCGGATGAGGCTGGGGCGAAGGCGGCCGAATAAGCAGGTGGCCGAAGTGTCAGGAGGCATTCACTACAGAGACACAGAGTTTTTTTATTTCTTCGGGCTTTCTGCTGATGGTTGAGGGGGATCGGAGCCGAGAGCAAGCAGCGCGTCGCGCAGGCGGTCGTGCTGTTGCAAGAGCCGCAGATAGCGCGTTTCGTTGGGACCGGCCTTGGCGCGGATGATGGAGGTGAGTTTTCGCTTGTCGTCCGGGGTCCATCCTGGCAGATCGGGCACCAGCGATAGCGCGACCGCAAAGTCGCTAAGGGCTGACTGCTGTTGGGCGCCCCAGTTGTCGAGACTCGTACCTAGTATGTTGCCGAGACGCGCTGTCGCGGCGGTGCGCATCGCTTGCGCATCGCCCTCGAAGTCCTTTGCCATCTTGCGTTGAACTCGCAGTCCCAGCGTTCTTGTGGAGAACGAATCCCAGCGGACGACAGGCGTTCCTCCGAACTCGAAGAATATGTGATCGTCAGCGAGCTTTCGCAGGGTCCGTGCGCTGGTGCGATGCTTGGGATCGCGCGCCAACTTTCGTTCTTCGCGTTCGACGATTGCGAGTAAGTCAGCACGCCCCGGACGGAATCCCAACTTACGATAGAACCAGAACGCTCCCGACTGGATGGCTTCTTCGTTGTCTTGTCCGATCTGGTAGGGGTAAACCGAAATGCAGGTTACGCCAGCCAATTGATGAAGGAGATGCAGGACTTTCGAATAAATCCAGGCAGTTTCACCTTCACGAAATGCATAGAACGTATTGAAGCCGACTTCCATCCATTCGAACATTCCAATCGCTTCGAAGTAATTGATGGGCACGCCGTTTTTCAGCGTGAACCCCGCATAGTAGGCACGCAGGGGCAGTCGCCATTCGACGTCAAGCCCCAAGAGGAACAATTGAACGCCGCGGCCAACGTCGGCCCGAAATACGTACTCGGGATCGCCATACGTTGTGCCTTGCAATTCTCGATACCGGACGGCCAGCGCGTCTTGCGCGATGGCAATAATTCTCTGCCCTTCGCGACGGCTCAACTTTCGCAGGGCGAGCGGGGAGGAGTTCATCTCGTCATAGAGGGATACCTGTTTCCGCTGAATGAGGGCTCCGTCATGAGTGAAAATTCGCGACACTGGCCGGCGTGCGAGGGTGCGACTGGCTGGAGAGTCGCGCAAGTCCCATCGAAGATTCACGTCTAAGGCGTCATACAAGCTGGTCCTAACTCGCCGCGGCATAGTCAGGTTCGAGAAGCTTTTGAGCAGCCACGGAAGGGCGAGTTTTTCGCCGCCTGAAGCTGCCTCGATCCATTTGAGGTAGGGCGTGTCGGCTTCGACAAACGAGTCGTCTGCCAGCAGTGGAATGCAATTGGGGAGAATGGTCGCCAGTTGGCGATAGCGGTCGTCACCATTCCAGTCCGCGCCCACGTCTTGCGGATGCCGCTCCACAAGCTGGCGTGCCAGTTCCAGGGTCCACGTATTGGTCACGCTGGTGCCAGCGATTCCTGAGACTGCTTCATCATCGAGAAGCTCGGCAGCAGAGGGCAACGCAAGCAGGCTTGTGACTTGGGGCTCGATCGAGGCAAGCAGTTTGTCGGCGAGGCGGGCGACTCCCTCACTTTGTGGAAATGCGCGGAGGAACAGCAGCGAGTCATGAAATCGTATGAGTGATTCGACCTCTTCGAACTTTGCGGCCCGGAGATGCGTCAAGAGGCCCTCGCATTTGGCGGCGCAACCCGCACCATAACTGCCCTTCATCGCCTCAAGTTGCTGTAATTCGGCCGCCAGACGCTTGGTCAATCAATCTTCCTTTTCGGTATTCGTTCCGGGTGTCAGTCTACCCGACAGTGTCAAGGCGAGCCCGAATCGAATCGCCGCAACGGATTTTCCACCGCGGCCGCGCTCACTGCGATTCAAGGGGTTTCGGAAACCTGCCGATGAACAGACCAGCCATGGCGAATCAGTTAGACAGCGGCTTTCCCAGGATTCAGCTTCCGATTGCGCCGGACCGCAGAAGGCTGGACCGGGTGCTGACCAACCTGCCCATACGTATCGTCGCTATAGACGGCGAACCCACTTACCACCCAGGTATCTGTACGAACCTGAGCCGTGGGGGCGTCGGCTTCGAAACAGCCGCGCGTCTGGACGTGGGAAAAGTCGTTGAGTTCGAATTCGTCCAGGTGGTTGACGAGTCGATGAGTTACTGGATCCGCATTCTGTTTCGCAGCGAGCAGCGATACGGCGGCTATTACGTCAACGATGATGGATCGGACATTCGAGCGCCCAATTAGGAAGAAAAGCAGCCGCGGATTTACACGGATCAACACGGATTAGATTCGGGTACAAAGGCAAGAGCAGCCGCGGATTGTGCGGAATGCGTGTCCGTCGACTCACTGCGTTCGCTCGGGATGACAAGCCGAAGCGACTCAAGAGAGTTTTATTTTTGCGTTTACGGTTGCCAGCCACCACCCAGCGCCTGATAGAGGGCGGCGTAGTTTTGCAGTTCGGCGTACCATGCCTGCGACAGACTCAAGCGCCGACAGAAAATACTGCTGCTCGTAATACTGCACTTCCAGGAAGCTGGTGACACCACCCTGAAAGCGGACGTTCGCCAGGTCCGCCATCTGCTTGTAGGTATCGGTCTGCTGCTGGATCTTCATCCGGTATAACCGGGACTGGTTATAGCCGACTAGGCTGTTCGAAACCTCTCCGAACGCCTGGTTCACCGTCTGTTTGTAGGTCAGCTCGGCTTCGTCGCGCTGCGCCCAGGCCAATTTGTATTGGCTCCTGATCCTGCCACCTTGATAGAGCGGCTGGAGGGCCTGTCCACCTACCGCCCAGAACGTCGCCGGACCCTAGCAGGAAACTGGTCAGCGCCGTGCTCTGGGCGCCAAAGGTACCGGTCAGTGAAATCTGCGGGAAGAAATTGGCCTTCGCGACTCCAACGTTGGCGTTTGCGGCGACCAGATTCTCTTCCGCCACTCGCACGTCGGGGCGGCGTTCCAGCAGCGCCGAAGGCAGTCCGGTCGGCACATCGGGCAGATGTGGCTGCTGTTGAATGGTCAGGCCGCGAGCGATCGGTCCGGGATTTCTGCCGAGCAGAATGCTGATGTTGTTCTCCGTCTGCTCGATGAATTGTTGGGTGCTGATCACCTGGGCTTCGGCCTGCTGCAAAAGCGTCTCAGCCTGATACACATCGGTGATGGCGCTCTCGCCGCCCTTAAACTTGATCTGGTTGAGCTTCAGGATCTCGACGTCGGCGTCGACGGACTTCTTGGAAAACTCCAGTTGATCGTCGTATTGGCGCAACAGAAAATAGTCGGTGGCCACGGAGTCGATCAACGTCACCCTAACGACTTCCTGGGCATATTGTGAGGCAAGCAAGCTGGCACGGGCTGACTCGGTGGCGCGGCGGTACTGTCCCCAGAAGTCGACGATGTAGCTCAGGGACAGCGCGAGGGTGTCGTAGGTCGGCGACTTGTCGCTGGTTTGATTGGTGAGCTGATTACGTTCGTTCACGATGGAGCCGGAGCCGTTGAGCATCGGGAACTGGTAAGAACGCGTGATGCCCAGGTTCGCGTTGGCTTGCAGCACGCGAGTCGCAGCGATGCGGATGTCGTAATTGTTAGTCAGCGCCTCTTTGATGAGACCCTGTAAAACCTCGTCCTGATAGACCCCGGCCCAAGGCGTATCGGCAATGGGCTGAGCGGGGGCCTGCGATGAGGCGCTCGGAGCTATGCCGCGATACTGATCGGGAACGGTCGTAGCCGGCCGCTTGTAATTGGGGCCGACCTTGCACGCAGTCAGCGAGAGCGCCAACAGGATCGCTACTGATGTCTTGAGCTTAGTCATGGGCCTCTCCCGTCGCCGGAGTTGCCGCCGCACCCGGTTGAGGCTCATGTTTTTTCCCGCCTATCCAATTGCCGAATCGCTCGACGACGTCGAAGCTTACGGGAATGAAGAAGATGGCGAGGAACGAGGCCGCCAACATTCCACCGATTACGACGCTGCCCAGCACCCGGCGCGAAATGGCGCCCGCGCCGGTGGCTGTCCACAATGGCACGCACCCCAAAAGAAAAGCGAACGACGTCATCAGGATGGGTCGCAATCGCAGTTTCGCGCCAGTCAGAGCGGCGTCGACGAGGGTCGCGCCCTTGTCGTACTCCATCTTGGCGAATTCGACGATCAGGATGGCGTTTTTCGCCGAGAGGCCGATCAGCATGACCAGGCCGATCTGCGCGTAAACGTTGTTATCGAGCTTGCGAAGATAGAGCGTAATAAACGCGCCGAAAACCGCGATGGGCACTCCCAGAAGCACGCTGAAGGGCAGCGTCCAACTCTCGTACTGGGCCGCCATAATCAGAAAGACCACAAAGAACGCCAGTCCGAAGATGGTGGCCGGCGACACACCTTGCGCCGCTTTTACCTCTTGATAGGACATGCCCATGTAGTCGTAGCCCATCTGAGTCGGCATGGTCTTGCGGAAGGTGTCTTCCATCGCGGCGATGGCCTGTCCAGAGCTATATCCGGGCGCAGCCGACGCGTTGATCTGCACACAGTTGAACAGGTTGTAGCGCATGACGAATTCCGCACCGCTGCGCGGATAAACGCTGGTCAAGGTACTCAGCGGGGTCATTTCACCCGCGGTGTTCCGCACGTAAAACTTGCCCAGGTTCTCCGCTTGCGTCCGGTAGTCTCCGTCGGCCTGTACGTACACCTGCCACTGCAAGCCGAAACGGTTGAAGAAATTGACCAGCGAACCACCCATGAATGTCTGTACAGTCTGGTAGAGATCATTCAGCGGGATTTGCTGAGTCATCGCCTTGGCGTTATCGACCTTGACGCCGACCTGGGGGACGCCGAACAGGGCGGTGGTCATCACCCCAGCAAGTTCGGGCCGCTTGCGGACCTCAGCCATGAATGTTTGTGTTTGCTTGCCGAGAAAATCGATACCGCTACCGGAGCGGTCTTCCAGAACGAAGGTCACGCCGCCCGATGTACCGACGCCGGGAATTGCTGGAGGAGGAAATGAGAACGCAATACCGGATGGTATCTTCGACAGGGCCTGCTGCAGGTGCGTCTTGATCCCTATGTAACTTGTCTCCGGGGTTTTGCGTTCTTCCCAGGGCTTGAGCGAGACGAAGAAGAACGAACTGTAAGTCGCGTTGACTCCGCTCAACATGCTGTAGCCCATCACCGAGCTGACCTTGTCGACTCCGGGCGTCTCCAGGATGGCCTTTTCCACCACCCGGGCGGCTTCTGACGAGCGTTGCAGCGACGACGCATCCGGCAACTGCAGGCCGGCATAAAGATAGCCCTGATCTTCGTCAGGCAAAAAGCTGCCTGGCACCTTCTTGCCGAAGAAACCGGCTGCTGCCGCTACTAATGCCAGCAGCAGGAACGCAAATCCCGCCTTGTGAATCAGGTGCCGGCACCAGTTCACGTAGCCATCGGTGGCCGCGCCGAACGTGCGGTTGAACCAGCCGAAGAAGACGCCCAAAGGCCCGCGCGATTGCTTTTTCGGACGCAGCAGCATGGCCGACAGCGCAGGACTGAGCGTGAGCGCGTTGAAGGCCGAGAACAGCACCGAAATGGCGATGGTGACCGCAAACTGTTTGTAGAGCTGTCCGGTGATGCCGGGAACGAATGCCGTGGGAATGAACACCGCGGCCAGGATGAGGGCGATCGCGATGACTGGTCCTGAGACTTCCTCCATCGCCTTGACCGTCGCATCGTGCGGCGATAAACCGTGTTCGATATGGTGCTCCACCGCCTCCACCACCACGATGGCGTCGTCCACGACCAGTCCGATGGCCAGCACCAGTCCAAATAGCGACAGAGTGTTAATGGAGAATCCGAGCACGGGGAAGACGACAAACGTTCCAATCAGCGAAACCGGAACAGCCAGCAAAGGAATCAGGGTGGCGCGCCAGCCCTGAAGGAATATGAAAACCACGATGATGACAAGGACGATGGCCTCTCCCAAGGTCTTGTAAATCTCGTGTATGCCTTCACTCACCGCCAGTGTCGTGTCCAGAGCGACATCATAGTCGAGTCCCTGCGGGAATCGTCCCTTGGCCTCTTCCATCATCTTGAGGATGGCTGCCCGTGACGCGAGGGCGTTACTTCCTGGCGTGTTGTAAATTGCGATCAGCGCAGCCGGCCCGGTGGGCTGGGCAGGCTTGCCCTCTTCAGGCGCTTTTCCCAATCGGGCGTTATATGAGTAATACTGCGAGCCCATTTCTACTCGCGCGACGTCCTTCAAGCGCAGAATGGAGCCGTCGGGATTGGCTCTCACCACGATCTGGTCGAAGTCCGCCGCAGTCGGTAGTCGTCCCGGGGCGCGCACGTTGTAGGTAAATTGCTGACCGTTGGGAACTGGTTCGCCGCCAATCTGACCCGCCGGATTGACCTTGTTTTGAGCCTTGACGGCGTTCGTGATGTCGGTAACCGTCACTCCAAGATTCGCCAGCTTGTCAGGATTCACCCAGATTCGCATGGCATAGGGCCCGGCGCCGAATATCTGCACCTGGCCAACGCCCGGCAACCGGGTCAGCGCGTATTGCAAGTTGATGGTGGCGTAGTTCGCCAGGAAAATGCTGTCGTACGTGCCACCCGGCGAGTACAGGTCAAGCAGCATGAAAGGCGCCGTCGTGCCCGGTTGCACGATTACTCCCTGCTGGGTCACCTCGGCTGGCAGTTGCGAATTGGCCTGTCCTTGCCGCATCTGCGCCAAAATCTGATCGGTATTGATATCGGTTCCGAGCTGGAAATCCACGTACAGCGTCATTCCGCCGCCCGAGCTGGCGCTCAGCGAATACATATAATTCATGCCGCTAACGCCCGACATCTGCTGCTCGATCGGCGTCGCAACCGACTCCGCGATGGTCTGGGCGTCGGCCCCGGGATAGGTGGCTTTCACCTGAATCATCGGGTCGGCAATGTTGGGAAACTGCGCGGTTGGCAGGCTAAGAATCGAGACCACGCCCACCAGCACCATCAAGATGGCAATCACGATGGCGACAATGGGCCGGTTGATAAAGAATTTCGACATGGTCAGTTGCTCCCTGCCGCGGACGCCGCCGCCACGTAGGGCTTGGGACTGACCGGAATTCCCCCCTCTTTCATCAACTGGGGAGCTGCAGCAGCGAACTGCTGCACTTTCAAAATGCCTTCAACCACCACCCGTTCCCCGGGTTTCAGGCCATCGGTGATGATCCAGTTCGGGCCGTCTCTGTCGCCCACCTTTACCGGGCGAAACGAGGCCTTGTTTTCGGACGACACCACAATCACCTGGTAAAGCGACTGCACCTCGATTACCGCAGCTTGCGGAATCAGCAGGGCATTCTTGTTGTCGGAGGTCTGGATGCGGACGCGTCCGAAGCCGCCGGGGCGCAAGATGGCGTCTGGATTGGGAAACTCGGCAGTAATCTGAATGGTTCCCGTTCCAGTTGCAACTTGCCGATTCACCTGGATAATCCGCCCGGTACGCGGGAAGTCTTCTCCGTTGGCTTGAATAAACTGCACCGGCGTGTTGTCGGGTTTCCCGCTGCGAAGCAATTGCGCAATTCTCGCCGCACTCCCCAGGTAGGCGCTCTCGCTGATGTTGAAGTTCACCCAGATCGGGTTTACTTGTGAGAGTGTGGCCATCTTGGTCGTAGTTCCCACCAAGTCACCGATCTGCGAGTTGGAATTCCCGGCGATGCCGTCGATGGGCGAATAGACCTTCGTCCAAGCGAGGTTCAGTTTGGCATTGTCGAGGGCTGCCTTAGCGGCTTGCACCTGTGCTTTGCGGGCGGCTTGTTGCGAGAGGTCGGTGTCGAGCTGCTTCTGAGGAATGGCGTTCTGCGCTGCCAGCGGAGTATCGCGCGCGACGTTATTGTCGGCTTCGGAGAGGCCCGCCAAGGCGACATCGACATCTGCCTGCGCGTGCTCAACCGCGGCCTGATACTGCCGAGGATCGAGTTCGAACAGAAGCTGGCCCTTCTTCACGAAGGAGCCGTTCTGGTACTCCTGCTTCAGCAGGTAACCCTGCACCTTGGGGGTAATGTCGGCGTTTACCGGGCCGGTGAGCTGTGCGACCCACTCCTGAAAAATCGGGACATTCTGCTGTGCAACCTCGGCTACCAATACCTCCGGTGGGCCGGCCTTTGGAGCCTCTTCCTTTTTCTCGCAGCCGGTGAACAGCAACAGAAGACCAAGGCACAAGGTCAACGTGACCGTCGCGGGAACCAGCTTTTTTCTCAACTCGGGGTCTAGTAGCTGGAAAGTAGTGCGATTGACCTTATTGCTGGTTTGTTGCGGTTCGGTTTGGTATTGCATTAGCAAACTCCTGGCTATCGCGCATTGAGCAAATCGACATAGGCTGCGACGCGGAAGAATTCCTCTCCCGCAAACACGTAGCACGGTAAGAACGGTAAATGGTTGCGACTCACCAAAATACCGACAAATCAGTTCACTTGCAATGCCACGGTGGAGGTATGCAGGGTGAAGATGCGGTCTATTGCAGTTGGTTAGAGGACGGCGTGGTCAGCTTGCCATCGGTCGTGTTTCCGCGCGACTGGGTGGCCGATTCATCGTGCAGCATGAAGAGCGTTCCGCTGGGAAGTTTCAAGTTCGATTGGGCGCAGAACAGATACGTCATGCCATCGGCAGTGCGAACAATGCGGGGTCCTTAAGCGGAATCGGCTTTTCACCCGACTCCGGAGACACGGGCGAACCCGAGTCCTGCGGCAGCTTCGTCGTGGTTGATATGTCAACCCCGTTTTCGACAGCGACACGCCCGCTTTCGCGAGCGGCACGGCGGGGGTTAAGGGTCGATGTGGTTCCGTCCGTCGGTTGCCCGGTAAGGAGCGGCACCTGCTCGAGGCTGATCTGAGATGAAATGAAGGCATGCAGCGGCACGTTTTCGTTCTTCCACTCAGCGCGTTCTACCAGCAGGACCAACCACGAAGGCTTCTCTCCGAGGCGCGGCGCAGCGCCCACCACCCGGCCTGCCAGTTTTGCATTCTTAGGGATGACCAAGCCATTGGCGACAAGCACCGCTTCCACCGTCCGAAACTCCACGGGATCGCCGCGATGCACCTTGTCGGCCCGAATCGTTGTCGTGAGCTGTGCTGGGATTGAAACTCCATTGACGGGGCGCATACTTGTCTTCGTTTGCTGTCCTGGCGAGAAACAAGCAGTCAACAAGAGGACCGGAATGCAGGCCCGCAGCATCTGCCCCCCTCGATTACGCTTAGCCTAGTACGATTGGGAGCAGACGTAAAGCGGTCTTCGTACGTACAACGCGTTTAAGTTCCCGTGAATCCTCTGGTCCCTGTCTTGACATCGGTTTAGGGCGCGTTTTACTGTAAGCCCCCATTCCAGTGAGGTGCTCATGTCGTTGTCTCCCGTCACCGAACTTGATGACGAACTCGAACAAGCGGGCAAACCAGCCGGGCCCTGCGCCATGGTGGTGTTCGGAGCCACCGGCGACCTCACCATGCGCAAACTCGTACCGGCCCTTTTTAATCTGGAAAAGGCTCACCTGTTGCCACGTCAGTTCGCCGTCATTGGCGTGGCCATTGACGATATGAGCCCAGAGGAATTTCGCGCCAAGGTCACCCGTTTCATCCCCATGGATGAGCATGGCAGCGAGATCTTCGAGCGATTCGAAGCTTGCCTTCATTACATGCGCGGAGATTTTGCTACCGCAGCGACGTTCTCCGAACTCTCGAGCAAGCTGGCGGCGATCGACGAAAAGTTCGGCACCGACCAGAATTACCTGTTTTACATGGCGACGGCGCCAAAGTTCTTCAGTGAGATTGTTCAGCAATTGGGCAACTCAGGTTTGTCGAAGCAGGAAAATGGCCACTGGCGGAGAGTGGTCATCGAGAAGCCATTCGGACAGGACCTCGACTCAGCACTGGCGTTGAATTACAACATCAAGGCGGTACTCTCGGAAAAGCAGATCTATCGAATTGATCACTACCTGGGCAAAGAAACCGTACAGAACATCATGGTGTTTCGTTTCGGCAATGGGATTTTTGAGCCCATCTGGAACCGACGATATATCGACCACGTCGCCATTACCAATGCCGAAACGGTGGGAGTTGAACTGCGCGGCGGATATTTCGATAACGCGGGAACCCTGCGCGACATGGTCCCCAATCACATTATGCAGCTCATAAGCCTGACCGCGATGGAGCCGCCCGCATCGTTCAGCGCTGACGCAGTGCGCGATGAGCAAGCCAAAGTTCTGAATGCGATCCAGCCGCTGAGCTCAGAAGATGTACTGCATCAGGCGATCCGCGGACAATATGGCGAAGGTACGGTGCTGGGAGAGAAAGTCCAGGCCTACCGCTCTGAACCAGGTGTCGCACCGGAATCGAAGACCGAGACTTTTGTAGCGATGAAGTTGAATATCGACAATTGGCGGTGGGCCGGCGTGCCGTTCTATCTCAGAACCGGCAAGCGCTTGGCGAAGCGGCACACGGAGATTAATATCCAATTCAAGCGTGCGCCCTTCCAACTGTTTCGGCACACCAACGTGCACAAGCTTCAGAGCAATCGGCTGGTCATTCAGATTCAACCCGACGAAGGTATGGCACTCGGATTCGGTGCGAAAATACCCGGCCCTCAGCTTCGTCTGGGTTCCGTTGAGATGAGTTTCGAATACTCGAAGTATTTTGGCGAGGACCCCTACACCGGCTACGAAGTCCTGCTCTACGACTGCATGATCGGGGACGCGACCTTGTTTCAGCGGGCTGACATGGTGGAAGCTGGCTGGCGAATTCTTGACCCCGTGATCGACGTGTGGAAGGCACTGCCCGCGCGAAGCTTCCCCAATTACGCGGCAGGTACGTGGGGACCGAAAGAATCCGACGACCTGATGGAGCGCGACGGTCGGCAGTGGAGGAAAATCGAATGATCCTTGCAGGAGATATTGGCGGCACGAATTCGAGACTTGCCGCATTCGAGACGGAAGGCAATCGGCTATGTTGTGTGGTCGAGAAAATCTATCCCAGCAAGCAGCATAACGGCTTGCCCGAGATCGTTGCGGACTTTATCAAGACCGAGGGAATACCGGCGCAATCCGCTTGCTTTGGAGTCGCCGGCCCGGTCACCCACGGACGCAGTAAGATTTCAAATCTGCCGTGGATCATCGATTCGCGCGAGCTTGCCTCGCAACTGAGACTGCGTTCAGTCGGCTTGATCAACGACCTCGAAGCGCTCGCCTACGGCATTGATGCGCTGGAGTCGAAGGACTTCGTGACGATAAGCGAAGGATCTCCCGACGCCGAAGGCAATATGGCGGTCGTTTCCGCCGGTTCCGGCCTCGGGGAAGCCGGGCTTTACTGGGACGGATTCCGTTACCATCCTTTCGCCTGCGAGGGAGGACATACCGAATTCGCACCCAAGAATGACGTCGAAATTGATTTGCTGCGATACCTGATGCAGAAGTACGGTCATCAGCACGTCAGCTACGAGCGGATTCTTTCGGGCCCCGGCGTCAAGAATATCTATGAATTCCTACGCGACACTGGGAAAGAAGAAGAACCCGCCTGGCTGAAGGAGCAATTGGACGCAGCGGCCGACGCGCCCGCGCTAATCTCGCAACTCGCTTTGAGCGGAAAAGCATCAATCTGTGATCGGACGATCTTGATTTTCGTTAGCGTCTTCGGATCGGAGGCCGGCAATTGTGCCCTCAAAATGATGGGGACCGGAGGAGTCTATGTCGCCGGAATCGCGGGAAAGATCGTTGAAAAAATGAAGGGTCCTGCTTTCATGCAGTCGTTTCTGGATAAAGGCCGCATGCAGTCGCTTCTCGAGACTGTGCCGGTCAAGATCGTGCTTAACGATGATTCAGGTTTGATCGGTGCGGCGCGTTTCACCCTGATCCAGAAGGCCTTCCGCGGATAGCTGCCCTTGCAGTGAGCGCGTTCGACTAGGACGAGACGGCGTCGTCTGATAGGCGGCGACCTTCCGTTTGTTTCCGCAAATATTCATACTGCACCACCAGCGCAATCCGTTTTTGCTGGTGTCATAGGTGAACCACACGCGACCCGCTTCGTATTTGTGAATGTCCGCAGTAGCGCTCTGCTCTCTCGGGCGATTCCCACGAGCCATGGCCAGCGACGAAACTTTTGACGGTGTCACAACATCCCAAATTTCAGAGCCTCGGCTTCGTCGGCCATCCAACTTAGATCGGCGAATCAACTGAATAGAGAGGACGCTTTATGACGACCTATCAACACGCCAATGTAAGAGGACGAAGTATGTTCTACCGCGAAGCCGGACCAAAGGATTCGCCGGCTCTCGTACTGTTGCACGGCTTTCCCAGTTCTTCCCACATGTTTCGCGACCTGATACCCCAACTAGCGGACAAGCTTCACGTCATTGCTCCAGACTATGTGGGCTTTGGCTACAGCGATGCCCCCACAGTGAAGGAGTTCGACTATACCTTCGACAATCTGGCGGCACACGTCGAGGATCTGTTGTTCAAGAACCTGGGCTTGAAGACGTTCAGCATCTATGTGCAGGATTATGGCGCGCCGGTCGGTTATCGGATTGCCTCAAAACATCCAGAAGCGATTCAAAGCATCGTCGTGCAGAACGGTAATGCCTACGTGGAAGGTATTGGCGCTGCGTTTGATCCGATGAAACCGTTCTGGGCCAATCGTAATTCCGAAACCGAGAAGCCCGTGCGCGAGCTCCTGAAGTTGCCAACGACCATGTTCCAGTACACCCACGGTGTGACGGACCCTGACCGCATCAGCCCGGATTCGTATACGTTGGACCAGTTATTTCTCGACCGCCCCGGCAATGACGCAATTCAGCTCGATCTTCTCTACAACTATCAGTCGAATGTGGCACTATACGATCGTTGGCATGAGTACTTCCGCAGCCGGCAGCCGAAAATGCTGATTCTCTGGGGAAAGAACGATCCGTTCTTCACCGTCGAAGGAGCCAAGGCCTACCAAAGAGATCTCCCGAAGGCGGAACTGCACCTGATTGATACCGGGCACTTCGCGCTGGAAGACTCCAGCGCATTCATTGCGAAACATATCCGGGAATTTCTCACTTCGAACGTCCGAAGGTCGGCAACCTCGTCTGCGGCCTAGCGGAAAGGATTCGATACGTGGCAGGTCCTGCAAACATTACCGTAGTTGCGGTCCATGGAGCGTGGGCCGATGGCTCGAGTTGGAAAGACGTGATCCTCGGCCTTGAACGAGAAGGTTTGCGCGTGATTGCGGCTCCGATCCCACTGACCTCACGCGGCGACGATGCTGCCGCATTGAAGCGCGATCGCCCGCACGGAGGGACCGGTGATTCTGGCCGGCCACGCCTATGCGGGTGTTGTCATCGCTATGGAATACGGTGAGCGCGTGAAGGCGCTGGTATACATCGCGGCGCTAGCTCCAGACCTGGGCGAGACGGTTGCTCAGGTTTTCTATCGCGATGAACGACATGGCTTGGCGCCTCAGCTCGCCCCTGATGGCGACGGTCTCATCTGGATGCCCGAAGAAGGCTTCAGAAATGCTTTTGCACAGAATGCGACGGCCCGACCAAATCACCTTGTCGGCGGCGGTACAAAGGCCAATCGCGTTGAAGTGCATACAAGAGCCGGTTCCCAAACCGGCGTGGAGATCCAAGCCTTCATGGTTCCTGATTGCGGAAGAAGACCGCATGATCAACCCGAAAACACAACACTTCATGGCGGACCGGATGAAAGCTACGACCCGGTCGTTCGCCGTCGATCACACACCATTGCTCACCGCGCCGCAAAAGGTCGTGGACATCATCCTGGACGCGAAGCAGGCAGTGACGTCTTGAGCCGAAACGAGGCTCGCGAGGCCTATTCGCCTACCGAGCTAAGCGGGATAAGGAGACGTTGTGAATTCTGTCGCAATTGTTACCGGAGCCAGCCAGGGTATCGGTCGATCGACCGCGATTCGGCTGGCGCGCGACTTCTCGGCCATTGTGCTGACTGCGCGAGACGCCAGCGCACTGAACGAGGTGGCAGACGCCGTCAAGACCGCGGGGGCGGAACCTCTGATCTGCGATCTTGATTTAAGCAAAGTCGACTCTGGCGAAGCTCTGGTCACGACCACGCTTGATCGTTTCGGCAGAATTGATGCGCTGCTGAACATCGCGGGTGCAGTGCCGCAAATCGATTTGTTCGAGATGACGGACGAGCAATGGCGAGCGGGCATGGATCTGAAGCTGCACGGTGCACGACGCTTGACGATATCCGCCTGGGAAGCACTTAAGAAGTCGCAGGGCTCCGTCGTATTTATGTCAGGAAGCGCATCGCTTGACCCGAAGCCCGCGTTTGCAGCGGTTGCGGCGACCAATGCGGCCATCACTGCGCTTGCCAAAGCCTTCGCTGAACAAGGTATTAAAGATGGCGTGCAGGTTAACAGCATTGTGCCGGGTCCGGTGATGACTGGACGGCGGCGCTCTTTCCTAGAGAAGTGGGCGCCGGCACACAACATGAGCGTCGAAGAGGCGACAAGAAAATTTCCGGAAGAAGCAGGGATTAGTCGCTACGGACGTCCGGAAGAGATCGCCGACCTGCTCGCGTTCATGGTGTCGCCCGCGGCAAAATGGATGACCGGTACCTCCGTCCGAATGGACGGAGGTGAAATAAAAGGCATTTAACTGGAGAAGATACAGATGCCCCGCCTCCTCTCAGTCAATGTCGGTCTTCCACGCGAAGTGCCTTGGGAGGGCAAGACTGTCCGAACGGCGGTCTGGAAATTACCGGTGAAAGACCCGCGGATGGTGCGCAAGCTCAATATTGATGGCGACGCGCAAGGAGATCTCGCCGGTCACGGTGGGGAGCAGCGCGCCGTATTTGTCTACCAGATGGACTCCTACCACTACTGGGAGCAATTCCTGGGTCGCAATGACTCTAGCTTCGGTCAGTTCGGAGAAAACTTCACGGTCGATGGTCTTCCCGATGCGGAAGTCTGCATCGGCGATCAATACCGCGTTGGCGGCGCGATATTTGAAGTAACCCAGCCGCGTGTAACGTGCTACCGAGTCGGCATTCGCATGAACGAGCCTCGCATGCCGGCGCTCCTTGTGGCACACCACAGACCAGGCTTCTACTTTCGCGTGTTGCAGGAAGGAGAAGTCGGTGCGGGCGATGACATCGACAAAGTTGCCGATGGTCCAGAACGGATGACGGTCGCGGACGTGGATGCTCTGCTGTATTTGCCCGGGCATTCACGCGAGCAGGTGGAACGCGCGCTCCGCATTCCAGCACTTAGCAAGGGCTGGCAAGCGTCTTTCCAGGCGATACTCCAGCAAGAGTCAGGCGCAAAAACCGTGGAGGGGAATCCCGGGCTGGCGAATGAAGAGCAAGCGCCGGCTTGGCCCGGATTCAAACCGATGCGAGTCGCGCGGATCCGTAAGGAAAGCGATAGCGTGACTTCTTTCATTCTGACGCCGATCGAAGGAGAACTCCTTTCTGTCGCCCAGGCGGGTCAATTTGTCGTGTTGCGGTTGCAGGTGGATCCGGATAAACCGCCGGTTCTTCGCAGCTATTCCTTGTCCGACATGCCGGGAGCCGATCACTTCCGCATCAGCGTCAAGAGTGAACCGAATGGGATTGGAAGCGCGTTTCTGTGCGGCCGCACTCGCGAAGGCGACGTATTGGAGGTCAGCGCACCACGTGGGAGTTTTACAGTACGACCCGCCGAAAATCCTGTTGTTCTGCTCAGTGCTGGTGTGGGTGCAACGCCCGTTTTGTCGATGCTGCACGCACTTGCTGCGGAAAAGTCGCAACGGAACGTCTGGTGGATCTATGGAGCGCGCAATCGCGCCGATCATCCATTTGCGGAAGAGTCGCGCTCCCTCCTGAAGCAGTTGCCTCTCGGACATAGCTACATCGAGTACAGTAGGCCCGCCGCCGCCGACCAGCTACAGGTGGACTTCGATGCATTGGGTCACATTGACGTACCTTTGCTCGAGAAGCTTGGCGTACCACGGAACGGTGAATTCTATCTATGTGGGCCTCCGTCATTCCTGCAGGACATGCGCGAGGGCCTTCAAAAATCGGGTGTGCCGGCGGAGAACGTGCACATGGAAATTTTCGGTGCCCTGGACGCCATCACACCAGGTGTGGCGCAGATTCGGCACACCCCGCACCTGCCGCCCGGGCCTCCCGGGCCCGGGCCGTCAGTATCATTCGCGCGTAGCGGAATCACCGTCCCCTGGGATCCTAAATTCGGGAGTCTGCTCGAATTGGCGGAAGTCTGCGGCGTTCAGGTCAGATGGTCGTGCCGCACGGGAGTGTGCCACACCTGCTTGACGGGTCTGATCGGTGGCTCAGTTTCCTATAACCCCGAGCCACTCGAGCGACCAGCCTCGGGAAATGTGCTGGTGTGCTGTTCGCAGCCGACCGCAGATGTCGTGATCGACCTTTGACAGGTTCAAGCGTGTCGTTTAGACAATTCGCCCCGGCTCTAATCGGAAGATTTCGCTTCCGCAAAGCTAAACTGCTTATCGAGCTTGTCATAGGGCTTGCCGTCGACCTCAACGTACGGGTACACAAAGTAATTGAGCGGTGGCCCGTCTTGTTTGGGAACCAGCGTAATGTCTCGCCCGGTGGAGAACTTCACCCGGTTCGCATCAATCGTGCCGAAGAAATAATCGCGTTTCTGCTGCGCTTTCCACGCTTCCGATATATCAACAGGAATCCATCCAATGTTCTTGCTGTAAAACTGAGCCCAGCAGTGATATCCGGGAATGTCTCCCGAAGTCTTGCCTTCGGGCAGTGGAAACCCGATGTCGAACTGAGCAGGAATTCCGTCCGCGCGCATCATCGCGATGAACGGCGAGTGAAAATCCGTGCAGTTGCCATGCTTGGCATCGCACGCCCAGACCGCATCGCCACGCCCCCATCCCGTCCCGGATTTGTCGTACTTCATGGTGGTGAAGAGATAGTCGTAGGCAGCTTTGGCCTTCGCCACCGTCCCGGTTGCGTTGCCGGTGACTTGGTCGGCGAGTGCCTTCATCTTTCCGTCGGTGGGAATCAGTTGGTCGGGTTCGACGAAGCGTGTCATTGACGCTGGTACCAACCCAGGCTTGCTGTCTTTGCGCTCCAACTGCGCATAGTCGCCGCGCGAGAATTCCTTGCGCGTTACCTCGTACTCCAGGGTGAAGGTCGCGGTACTTTGCGCGGGATTCTGCAGCCCCACATAGAGAATCTTGTTGCCGTACTCGGGCTCTCGAGTGATCTGCGATTTCGCGGCAGCCTTGCTATCGATGAGCCGCACCGTCTGATGCTCATCGCTTTGTGCCACAGGAACCCAAACCCGCACCATCTTGGTGCCCGGCGGAATGTCCTTTACGGTAAAGCTGTAAGTAAAGCGAAAAGTGCGCGACGACGGACTGAATTTCTCAGGATTCGAAGTGGCCTGGGCGGCCGACTGGCACGCCGGAAAAACGAGTAGCAACAACAACGGGAGAACACGCAGCCTCATGGAGACACTCCTCTATCGGCGGACATAGATGGAGATATTAGCAGCCGCAAACGAAAGTTGTCAGGACCGCGGAGGTAGGTAGTATTGACGAGTCGCGCGATTAAGCAGGAACGTACGTCAACCGAATCACGTCCTCGTCGATTCGATCGCTGGCAACCAGGCGGAGCGGCGGCCGGGGGCCGGTGAAGAATGGCTTACCGCCACCAAGCACGACGGGGTGCAGGTAAAGTCGATACTCATCGATAAGACCAAGGTCGGTTAGGCTTCCTGCCAAGCCTGGTCCGGAAACGTCAATCTCCCCAGCGAGCTTGGCCTTCAGCCCACGTATCACCGCCTCGCCGTCATCCGTGACAAGTGTGGCGTTGGGCCCGACCGACTTCAACGAGCGCGACACCACCCACTTCGGCTGGCTCCGCCACCACGCCGCGAAGTCGTGTTCCTCCGCGTCCCAGTCCGCAAGGTCTTCGTCCCAATAACGCATTACCTCATACATGCCGCGCCCGTACACACTGCCCGTCACGTCGCGCGTATGCTCTATGAAGTGACGAAAGAGCGCCTGGCTAGGCCTAAACTTCAGATGGTCGACGTAGCCATCCAAGGACTGGTTCAATCCATACACGAGCTTTGCCATGGTACAAAATCTCCCCCTAGGGTCTTCAGAACAGCTTAAGCCGACGTTCCGCAGAAGTGAGGTTTGACACGATCTGCGCGCCGCATTGTCAGTGTAACCAATAACCCCAGGTCCGCTTTTGGCTGGGAACCGGCGGATGCCTTTTGACGAAACCTTGTAGATTAGGACACCATGGCGCTCAAACGGATGGACAACATAGGAATCGTCGTCGATGACCTCAGAGGGACGATTGATTTTTTTTGCGAACTCGGCCTCGAGCTCGAAGGGCGGACTACGATCGAAGGAGAATGGGTCGGACGTGTCACCGGACTGGGCGATCAGCGCGTCGAGATTGCCATGATGCGCACGCCGGATGGCCACAGTCGGCTCGAGCTCTCCCGCTTCCTCACTCCGCCTGTCGTCGCGGATCACCGCAACCCGCCGGTGAACGCTCTAGGCTACCTCCGCGTCATGTTTGCCGTGGACGACATCGACGAGACCCTTGAAAGGCTCCGCACTCGTGGCGCGCAGCTCGTAGGCGATGTAGTCCGGGCCTGAAGGGCTTCTCCTCGGACTCGCCCAAGAACTCGGGTCAGCGCGCGCTTCTCATAAAGGGTAAGGTTTGCGACGCCCCGTGAGGCCAATTAAATCAGCCCCTTTTAGGGGCTCATAACTCAGTCTCAAGTCCGAAACGAATCCGGCTCCGTCGAAGCCGAAATAGACGTGCTCACGGAGCAGGAAAGGCACCCGAGAAAATCTCGAACCCTTCGATTCGCTGGCCATCAGACCAGGCTAATCGACCTGCTCCAATTCAAATTCTCAATCCAAATGCGGTGAAGTTTTGTTTTGGTAATGTGTAAGTTATTGAAAGAATGGCTCCTCAGGTAGGACTCGAATCATCAGTTAAACGCATTTTCAACGACATGCAGGTCAGCGGATGACACCTAAGACCATGAAAAGCAGTGATAGACCAACAAACAGAGCGCACATAGAGCGCGGCTTGTGCGGTCCGCCGCTGTAGGTTTGTGCCTTCAACCCCCGGGAATCCTCCCATTTCACACGGGCACCGACTGCCCGACCGTTGGGTTTCGGGACCAACTGTCCGGCCATCGAAGCCGCTCTCATCTCCTAGCAGCCGGTTTCTCGGGAGCTTCACGGACCACTTCGACGGTTTGCCGACTTCCATGTAAGTCTTTGTCAAGAGGAAGCAGGGGTCTTCCCGGGGCGCTCGCGAGAGCGCCCAAAACAGTGCTTGCAGGACTCATAGCGTGCAATCTATGCCTCTCGGCAATGGTTCCTGCCTAGCGCAGAACCGGATATCCATTCGCAGTCTCGGGCTCCAAAGAGCCGTCACCGAAGATTGAGTCTGTGTTCGCTGCCAGTCCCGAAACAATTCGGTGAGAGCCTCGGGAGTTGATCTCCTTCGCTCAGTCGGCTAACTGCAGGACCTGGCAGCCTGCGCGCTTTGTAATCCTGTCGATTTTCCTCCCGCGGGCGGCGGTTAGGCCGCCGCGCCCCTGTGATCTTCTGCCGGCACGAAGTCCCGCTGGCCCCGATCCACAGCGAGCAGATACGCGACCATCTTCCGGGCTACGGCCAGCGTCGCTCGATTGGCATTGCCTTTCTGCTTTTCGGTTTCATAGACCCGTGCCAGTTCATGGTTCTCTTGGGGCGCCAGTTTCGCGGCTTCCACCAGTACACGTTGGATATGTTTGTTGCGCGGTTTAGAAAGCGGAGTGCGTGACCTGCCCGCTCCCATCCTTGACGCAATAGCTGATCGTTTTCTTGTGAACATCCAGGCCGATGTAATACATACTCAACGTTCTCGTTGAGTTCAGCTTTTTGTACACCCGTGCTCCTCACTCGACTTAACATTCAAACAACACGTCCAAGTGACTTCCCCGAACGCGACTTGAACGAAGCCGCTTTGCGGCGGACGCTTCCGCGTGCCCCGAGCGAGCGACATGAAAGATTCGAGACTAGCAATAAGGTAGCAGTAGGTCTTGAAGAATGATGTGTCTCGCGGTACGATCAGGCCGTTGGGAGCCCTGGGCATCATGGAAAAGAGATGAGCTCAAGATTTACGGTCGTCCTACAAGTACTCTTCCTTCCAATAACTTCCAAGCCAAAGTCGCTTGAAATCCCATAGAGCTCCACCGCGTCCGCCGCGAACAAAAGCGGGTCCCTTCAAGTCGCTGTATCCGAAGCGCCCCTCCAAACACTGCCAAGCAGCGGCCTCTTGATTTCAGGGGGCGCTCCAGATACAGCCCTAGGACTTCTGGCCCGCAACAGTCCCGAATCCGCACGGGATGATGCATTCGCATCGATTGACCGTCACCTGTCGAACAGTTCTATTTGGTGGTACGTGCTCGCAGTTGCCAGAAATGCCGCAACCGCTCCAGTAAATCGCGAGCGACGCGGGCCGAATCGGCCCGAAAGGGCATCAAAGGTGGGGTCTTCTAGTACCAGTGTTCCGTCCGCGAGCCGTTGTGCCCGGTAAATGCCCGTTCCCGCAGAAACGCTGTTGCGTCGTATGGCACCGGGGGAAAACAACGCTGCGACAGCATCCCTGTGCATCGTGTCAATAAGCACTCGCCCTCCGGGACGCAACGCGGAACGAAGCGTTCTTAGTATGGCAAGGTCTTCTTTCTGGCAACAAATGCTAAAAGCATCTTGATTGCAAGCGCAAGCTTGCGAGATAATAGCTCGCCTCACTTGCCCATGCGAACCGGTGAAAGCCGCGACGGTGAAACACTCGTCGATATCATCCGAGCGAGAGCCGTCCAGCAGCCCAACGGGCTAGCTTATGTTTTTCTGCCGGACGGCGAGACCGAACAAGTCAGGTTTACCTACGCGGACGTGGATCTTAGGGCCCGAGCCATCGGAGCTTGGCTGAGTTCCGCCTCAGCGTCTGGCGGCCGCGTGCTCCTGTTGAGTTCTTCGGGCCCGGAATTCGTGTCTGCTTTCTTCGGCTGTCTTTACGGGGGAGCTGCTGCCGTACCTGCCTATCCGCTCGATCCCTTGCGGCTGAGTCGGACCGCGTCGCGCTTGCGCGGCATCGTGAAAGACGCTGCGCCGGTGGTCGCTCTCACAACCGCCGCCTCGCTCAGGATAGTGGAAGACCTGGTTCGCATGCATCCTGAGCTGAACGGCGTCCGTTGGATGGCCACCGAGTCGATCTCACTGGAGCTTGCCAGTGACTGGAAGTGCCCGGCAATCCATTCCGACACACTGGCAGTTTTGCAATACACATCGGGATCGACCGCGACGCCGAAAGGAGTGATGGTCAGCCACCGAAACGTGCTGCAAAACGAAAAGATGATTCAGGAGGCGCATGGTTATTCCGAAACCAACACCTTTGTCGGATGGATACCACTCGCGCACGATTGGGGTTTGATCAACAATGTGCTCCAGCCTCCCTATTCAGGAGCACCCAGTGTGCTGATGCCTCCGGAGGCGTTCTTGCGGAAGCCGGTGCGTTGGCTTCAGGCGATATCGCGATATAAAAATGTAACCAGTGGCGGCCCTGGTTTCGCATACGAGCTGTGCGCCAGCAAGATCACGTCTGAAGAGCTGGAAGGGCTCGACTTAGAGAACTGGATTTGCGCCGGCATTGGCGCCAGTCCCGTGCGTCCGGTGACACTGGATAAGTTTGCGGCCAAATTCAGCGGCTGTGGGTTTCGCCGCCAGGCGTTCTACTGCGGTTATGGTCTTGCGGAGGCTACCTTGCTGGTCAGCGATTCGGAGAGATTGGAGGAACCACGAGTTCTGCGCGTGCAAAAAAGATCACTTGAGCAGAATGATGTAGTCATCAATCCTCCGGAAGGCGTTCAGGTCTGCCAAATCGTGGGTTGTGGCACGGCGCCATCGACAGAAAGAATCGTAATCGTCAATCCGCAGTCACGTACGGCGTGCCCCCCTGGAAGAGTAGGCGAGATCTGGGTCTCGGGCGGCAATGTCGCTCAAGGCTATTGGAACAATCCCCGCGAGACCGACAACACGTTCGGTGCGTTTCTGAGGGATTCCGGGGAAGGTCCGTTCCTTCGGACCGGAGACCTGGGATTTCTCGAGGGCGGCGAACTTTTTGTGACAGGCCGCCTGAAGGACCTCATTATTATTCATGGTCGTAATCTTTATCCTGAAGATGTTGAACTGACTGTAGAACGCTGTCACAAGGCCCTGCGGCCGGGCTGCACGGTGGCCTTCTCGATCCAGGCTGAATTCGACGAACGCCTGGTAATCGTGCAGGAAGTCCGCGCCTACCAACAAGCGGGGCTGAACGAGATCATTGATACGGTTCGCCACGCGGTCTTCCGAGAGCATGAAGTAGTCGCCCACGCCGTCGTATTGGTTCAAGAGAGAACCATTCCCAAGACATCGAGTGGGAAGCTGCAGCGGCAAGCCTGCCGGTCAGCCTACCTGTCCGCGGGGCTCGAGGTCCTGGAACAGGACATCCTCGCCAGCGATCGAAACGAATATCGAAGGGCGGTTGGCTTCCTCGCTCCGCAGAACCAGCTCGAGAAGAAGCTGGGAAGAATCTGGTCGGAGGTTCTTAATGTGGAACGGATCGGAATTCACGACCGATTCTTCGACATCGGTGGCGATTCGTTAGCGGCCGCGCAGTGCTGGGTCAGGATTCAGCAGGAGTTTGCGCTGAAGCAGTTCTCTCCGGAAATTTTTCTATACGCGCCGACATTAGCCGAGATGGCAAAAGCCATTTCTGATCCGGTCTGGTTGACCGAACGGGCGAATGAAGTGCTGCCCATCCAGTCCGGCGGCTGCGGTGTTCAGTTGGTTCTCATATTCCCTGGAATGGAATGCCAAAGCCTAGCAAAGCGTTTGGGTTCAAATCGCCGGGTGCTGGGCATCAGGTCCACGGGCCTCGAACGTTTGCCTGCTCCCCACTCTATCGAGCAGATCGCCTCGGAGTGCGTGGTCCGCCTGCGGCGCCATTTTCCACGAGGGCCATATGCACTGGGCGGGTGGTGCGCAGCCGGAATCATCGCGCTGGAAATGGGGCGGCAGTTAGAAGAGGATGGCGAGCGAGTAGCATTCGTGACGCTGTTTGACGCGCGGGATGCTATTCTCACGCCTATGAACCAGCCGCGCCGTGTCCTGGTTCGCTCCTGGCGATTCGTGCAGAGGATCGCTTTCTTTACGTCGAAGGTACGTCAACAGGGAATGAGTTTGCTGTGGCGGAGAGTGGCAGATTGGAGCGTCGGAGTTCGCCAGGCCACCGGTAGGTGGCTCGGCCCTCCAGCGGGTGGGAGTGATTTTCTCATCCGGGCTTTGCGACACTACCAGCCAAAAGCTTGGTCGGGGCGAATCCTCCATTTATGGGCTGAGGAACGGCCCAAAGGGGCGTTTCGCAGCCCCGAGTTCATATGCCAGCACCTCTCTCCGGGCGGATTTGTATTTCACGAGGTGCCCGGAGGGCACCTCTCAATGCTGCATGAGCCGAATGTGAGCACCATCGCCGAGATTCTCGCCTCAGAGCTTGACCTTGCGGAGCGATCCGCGGCGCCCATCGTCGGAACCTGCGTCGGCCAAGCGCTTGACTAAGAGCCGCAGTTTCTGCCGCTCTGACGCGACCGATCAGGTGACAATTAAACCAAGGGTTTCTGACATAAATAGCCCAAAGCACGCGGTTTGGCGACTTTTCGCTCAGGTGGTCTCTGTGGACGTCGTGCCTCCGGAGTGATCGGCGTAACGAGCACACTTCCCTGGCTTCGTGGCCGGAATTATTCGCGGATTGACAGTTGAGCCATTCCCTTTTTCTCGTACAACGCTCCCGCACGGTAGAATCTTTAGACACTCCATGATCCTCGCTCCCGGATCCCGGTTGGGGCCTTATGAGGTCCTTGCGCTCATAGGCTCGGGTGGCATGGGCGAGGTATACAAGGCAAAAGATACCCGTCTGGGCCGCGTGGTCGCCCTGAAAGTTTCGAAGATGGAATTTAGCGAACGCTTCGAGCGCGAAGCGCGAGCGGTTGCAGCATTGAACCATTCCAACATCTGCACTTTATATGACGTCGGGCCGAATTACCTGGTCATGGAGTACATCGAGGGCACGCCTCTTAAAGGGCCGATGCCGGTCGATCAGGCGCTGAAGTACGCCGCCCAGATTTGCGATGCGCTGGACGCTGCCCACAAGAAGGGCATCACGCATCGTGACCTGAAGCCCGACAATATTCTGCTCACCAAGACCGGGATCAAGCTGCTGGACTTCGGCCTAGCCAAGACGGCGCAGGCCGCTGCTTCGCCCGTCGATGCTACGTTCAACATGACACTCACGGGCAACAACGAGATTGTGGGCACGCTCTACTACATGTCGCCCGAGCAGTTGCAAGGCAGCACTGGGGAAATCGACGCGCGCAGCGACATCTTCTCTTTTGGCCTGGTCTTCTACGAAATGTTGACCGGCAAGCGTGCCTTTGACGGCTCGTCTCCCGCTAGTGTCATTGCGGCCATCATGGAACGTCCCGCGCCTTCGATTAGCGATTTCGCGCCTCCGGCCCTGGACCGGGCGTTGCAGCGCTGTCTGGCTAAGGACGCAGGGGACCGCTGGCAATCTGCGCGGGACCTTAAGGCTGAGTTGGAGTGGATCGGGGAAGCTGATTCGGGTTCAGGAATGCCGGCCCAAGTAGTTCGTAAGGACGACTTCCGCAAGCATTTGGGATGGATAGTGGCATCAGTTTTTCTCTTGGCATGCGTTGCTTTGGCCATTGCTTTCTTGGGGCGAACGGAGCGACACGCGGGGATGGTACGTTCCTCTCTGTTGCCCCCCGCAGGATCATCTTTCTTGCCTTACAATTTTGCCATTGCACCCGACGGCAGCCGTCTGGCCTTTGTGGCCCTCGGTTCGGATGGAAAAACGGCTCTTTGGGTCAGGGGACTCTCGTCCCCTAACTCGCAACAACTCACAGGAACTGAGGGAGCAGCATTCCCGTTCTGGTCACCTGATAGCCTCCACGTTGGCTTCTTCGCGCAAGGCCGGCTCAAAACCATCGATCTCGTGAACTCCGCAGTTCAAAGCATCTGTGACGGTGGGGCCGGGTTTGGAGGCACCTGGAACCAAGACGGTGTGATTGTGTTCGCTCCTGGCATCACCGGTCCTCTATACCGCGTCTCCGCCGCCGGCGGAACCCCCGAGCCTGTTACTAAGGCTTCGCAGACTAGTAGCGGCGAATCTCATCATTGGCCTTTATTTCTTCCCGATGGGAAGCACTTCCTTTATGTAGTGAACTGGAGCGGTCCCTCGGATGCCCAGCGCAATGGTCTGTACGTCGCTTCACTGGACAAGGACACGCCGAGGCTCGTCTCGCCTGACATTATTGGCAACGTCCTTTTCGCCTCGGGCCATCTGCTTTATGTCCGCGATCGCACTATCATTGCCCAACCATTCAACAGCAGCCGACTCCAGACGACAGGAGCCGGTATACCGGTGACGCAACCCGAAGTGGATAGGTTCTTCGACTTCTGGCAGTCTGGTTTTTCCGTCTCTCAGGATGGCAAGCTGATTTTTCAATCTGCGGCCGATGCGCCTTCGCGTCTCGTCTGGTATGACGCTGCAGGAAAGGAACTCGGCCAATTTCCCGAAATTGGTTACTCGGGACCGCAGTTTTCCCCTGACGGTGGGTCCTTGGCGGTCTATTCGGATGATGAACACAACGGCAGACATTTTATTCGTGTCTACGACCTGAGACGCGGAATCAGCACCCGACTCACCGAAGGTGGCAACGAGAGCAACCCCGTCTGGTCGCCTGATGGGAGATCGATTGCCTTTCGTGACGCTTCCTTGAACATCAGCGAGGTTCCCGCCGACGGCTCCGGGCCGCCCCAACTGCTGGTGAACGGTACCAACAGTATTCCTTGCGACTGGTCGGTAGACGGACGCTTGATCTACATGAGCATTGACGGCGGCGGACCATTTCCGAGCCTAGACGTTTACTCTTTCTCGGACCGCAAATCCACACAAGTCTTAAGATTCGGTGCGGAACCGCAATTCTCCCCAGACGGCAAGTGGGTTGCCTACATCGAACTTCCCACACGTCAGATTGTCGTTCAGAGGTTTCCCGGTACTGGAGCACACCTCCAGGTATCCAAGATGCCGGGATCGGCGCAGCCACGCTGGAGCCATGACGGCAGAAGGCTTTTCTTTGTTCAACCCGACCGAAAGTTGATGGTCGTTGATTTCGACCCTTCGAGAATTTTCGCCAGCCCACCGCAACTCTTTTTCCAGACCCGTATTGAGGTCACGATATTCGGCTGGTTTCAGTATGACGTCTCGCCCGATGGTCGCGTGCTCGTGAACTCATTGCCGGCGAATTCATCCCCTCTCACACTGGTCACAGGCTGGGACAAACTTCTGAGTCACCCCTGAGCTTTGGCGCTACCAACGCCAAACGACTCCTTTCCGCAGTCCCGCTGAATTTCACGTTAGCTCGATTCGATGAGTTCTCACCATCGACCGCCTGTCTCGGAAGGCGGCTTCGCGGTAGCCGAGGGGAAAAGTTGTTCACGCTCCGCGTTCTGGAGACTGCCCTAGGAAGTTGGCACATCAACTTGTCGCGGTAGGGACGATCATCGCTGATCGCCCCCCGCACAGATCCGTACGAGCGCGTTTACGCATACGGCTCTTCTGAAGGACAAATGGCGTGTGGGCAACCCACAGACAGCGGTTGGCTTCACGCACACCGTCCAAACGCTGGAACATGCATATCCCTGCTCAGAGTCAGGAGCATGTGCGCCTGAACGATGTTCGCCTCCAGCTGCACCCTTCCCTCCCCGGCCTCCGCAGGAAGTTGCCCTCCCTTGTTCGGTCGGTTCACAGGTACTACGGCGCAGTCCGACTTCTCCAGCGCGTGCGTGTCCGTCGTGCGGCTATGTGCCTTCACGGACCGGCCTTCGTCAATTACCGAAGGCGCGCTGGAGATCTCCCGGTTCTCGTGCATGTTGTTTCTCAGCGTGCGCGGGTTCTTAGACTACGCAGGACCGGACAGCCACTCGCGATAACGCAGCTGCCGTGTTGCCTTCCTCCTACTCGTCAGGGAGTCGGCATCCTGATCTGGCGTTTTTCGAAGCTCAATCACCCCGCCCACTGATGCCTCCGGCCTACGCTTCGAAACTCACCTCGCGATGGGTTCCGCAAGACTAGAGGTCAGGATGGAGTCGCTGTCTCCTTTCCTGCAGGGCTCTTTCATCCCCTACAACATGCCGGTTTATCCCGGCGCACGACGAGTAACGCCCGTTCCACTCTCTTGCCTGAACTCTTCCCCAGGGGCTGAGCACAAGGAAGCGTAGCCGACTACACGGCCAAATAGGTTGCAGCGCTATCCCAAGAATTTTAGTACTCTCGCCCAGGTCAGGGTTCGGAAGCAATTCGTGACCCTGCAAAGGAACGACAAAACGGGACAGCGCAAGGCGCGATTTTAAAAGGAGCCAAAATCTGCCCCGAAACTTACCATTTATGAACCAGCCTCGAGGCGGGGAACAGCTTATTCATGGCCGCCGTGCTGACGCAACAATTCCTCCACGTCTTTGGAGCCTCCAATTATCGCGGCTCCCGCTACGTCCAAAGCCGTATTGCCGTTCTTGTCCCTAGCATTGATATCGGCATGGTTGGCCAGCAACAATTCCACTACGTCCTTGTGGCCAAAAGTTGCTGCCGCGTGCAATGGCGTCCTGCCGTCTCTGTCCTTGGCATTAACCTCGGCATGATTGGCCAGCAACAGTTCCACTACGTCCTTGTGGCCATTAGCCGCCGCCAAGTATAAAGGCGTCCAACCGGCGATGTCTTTGCTGAAAACGAGGTCAGGACTGACTTCAAGAAGCGCCTGAACCGATGCCAGGTCACCATCGTGGGCCGCCGTGGAAATGCCCGCCTCTTGCAATTCCTTGTCCACGAACTCGCTTTGTGGTTTGGGTTTGACACATACGGATGCTTCGGGCCAGTCCGGGTTGTCCATTATGAACTCCCTTACCAAGCCAGAGGGGCAAGGGTCGCTGCGGTTTGGGCGCGTGGATTGCGCAATGGTCTCCGCTGTAACGGCGTGTGAGTGCTGGCGCAGTAATTCCGCCACGTCGTCGTGGCCGTTCATCTCCGCTGCGTCCAAAGGTGTAACGCCGTAGACGTCCTTAACGTTGACATCGGCATGATTGGCCAGCAGCAACTCCGCCAATTCCTTGTGGCCCCACTGCGCGGCACTTTGCAAGGGCGTTTGGCCGAGGTTGTTCTTAGCGTTGACATCGGCCTTGTTGGCCAGCAGCAATTCCGCGACGGCCTTTTCGCCAGAAGTTGCCGCCGCGTCCAAAGGCGTCCGACCTCCTAAACCGGGCCACGCGAGGTCCTGCTTGGCATTGACATCGGCATGGGATCTGGATCGGAGGCGAGACTGTCTTGGGTCCTGATTTCGAGCGGAGCCTCACAGGACAGAGAAGTGGAATCGTTTGGGTGTGACCCTCAAACGCCTTGCTGAGACCGACATCGTAAACAGTTAGTTGGCGGCGCCAGCTTCTGGATCGATAATGGCCTGTCGCCCCATGCCACCGTTTGAGCAGCCTCGCGTCTTCATCTCTTACGCCCGCAAAGACGGAGCTGCGCTCGCCCAGCGCCTGCGTTTCCCGAGGCTCTCAAGCTGATCGTCGCCGGCGGACACGCCCCTTCACTTCCTCCGCCTCGAAGAACCGAAGGCGAAGGGCTGAACGGGTCGAACCGAGAACATTATTAGTGAGTGATCGCGAGCCGCACTAGAAGTTGGGAACTATCTTGCTGCTTGACCTGGCGCGGTCGATCGCATTGCGGTGAAGTGAAGCGTTTGGTGTGCTTGCCCAAAGACCCTGTGGTTGTCCGTTGCGATCGAAGGGCGCCGTTACCGATTGTTTCTAGTTAGGCCGTCGCCAGGCAATTTCTAACGCCAAGCCGACTTCCCAGCACAACCTGGATCCGTTTCAAATACTTCCGTGCAGCAGATAATTCGCCCGCTGGGAGCTTGCAACTCAGCCTGACAGGGCTTTGAGGCACCGCTGAAGCCCGCATTCCTACGGCTTGCAACCCGTGCTGCCGATTCCAGTAACGATAGGCAATGGCGCCTGTTGATTGGCGGTAAGGACTACGTTGAAGGCAGCGATATCGTGGTCGTTCAACTGCTGCCAATTCGCCAGGTCCTTGTCGAGGGCGTCGCAACTTTGTTGTGCCGCTGACTGGACCGTGTCTGCTGGACGCGTGTCGGCGCTCTCCACGCTGAAGATGAGCCGGGCAAGGTCGCGGTTCACGGGGCCCAATCCCGGCGCGCTCTTGCTGCCCTTGTCGATGGCATCGATCTTCTTTTCGAAGGCGGCCACGGCATCCGTGGTCTCTTTGGATTCAGACTGCTTCAAGGCGTCCGTCCGCTCGGTTAACGCTTTGCGGAACTTTGCGACCCGGTAAAAAGCGTCGGAACTCGCCTGCATGCCTCGGCTAATGCGCTGCGCAAGATCGAGCTGATCGGCCAGATCCGCTTGCGAAGCGGCCACGCGGGGATCAAGCTCCACGGTCAGCGTATGCCGCAGGGTTTGTCCGCCCACTTGCAGTTCTTCTGTGTACTGGCCTGGCACAGCCAATGGCCCACGAGGTTGTTGGCGCGGCGTGAGGCCGGGCACAGCGTGATCGGCCAACGTGTATTCCGTATACTCCAAAAGCTTGCCGTAGTAACCATAGGGAAGTGCAGGCGGAGGAGGATATCGGAGGTTCCACACAAAGCGATTGACTCCCGCCTTCTTGGTCAGCGTGCCCTCGCTGGCAAACCAATAGTCCGGCGCGTTGGCCGGAAGATACTCGGCCGGCTTCGCTGCGCTGGACATTTTCGCTACCTCTGCGCCCTTGTCGTCGTAGATGGTCAGCGTCAGCTCACCCGCCGGCGGCGTCTTTAGGTAGTAGTCGAGAACCGCCCCGTCGGGAGGGTTCTGGCCCGCAGGAGTTTCGATGGGGTAAGGCGTGTCCTGATAGTTCTCCCAACGCCAACGCAGGGCAGTTGCTGGGGAGAATAGGTGCGCGTCAGCGGCGGTGATCTTCTCATTGATCTCGCGCAGAGGAGTGGCGTCATCGAGAATCCAGAGGCCGCGTCCAAAGGTGGAGATCACCAGGTCGTTGCCATGCACCTGGAGATCGGTAACGGGAGTTGCCGGTAGGTTCAGAGAAAACGGCTGCCAGTGGTCGCCGTCGTCCCAGGAGATAAACACGCCCGTATCGGTCCCGGCGTAGAGCAGGCCTTTCCGCTTGGGATCTTCGCGTACTACGCGCACCATTTCTTGCTCCGGGAACCCGCTAACGATCTTCTGCCATGACCTGCCGTAGTCATGGGTACGCGCGACATTGGGAGGGGTGGACTCGCGCGTCGCAGACACCGTCACGTAGGCGGTGGCTGGGTCATGATGCGAGGCTTCAACGTAGGTGATCTGCGTCGGGACCGCCAATCCCGCCGGGGTGACGTCCTTCCAAGTGGCCCCGCCGTCGCGCGTGATGTGAACCAATCGGTTGCTGGTACCTGCCCATATGACACCCGCTTGTACGGTTGAGGGAGCCAATGCGGTGATCGCCGGCGGACGCGGCTTGTCCGGGTCCGGTTTTTCCGGCTCCTCTTGCTCCCCATAACCGGTCAAATCTGGACTGATCTCCTGCCAACTCTTGCCGCCGTCGCGCGTCTTGAGCACGAACTGCATGCCCACATACAGCGTGGAAGCGTCCTGCGGCGAAAATACCAGCGGCGGCATTTGCGCGGCGCGATACTTCTCGCCGCGCTCGAAGACGGTTGCGACTTGGCCTGTCAGTTTGTCGAAACGCACTACCGTGCCGTACCAGCCACCGCTGTACACGAAGTTCGGATGCGCCGGATCGGGTGTGATGTAGGCGTACTCGAAGCCGCCCATGGAAGCCCAATCCTGCAGAAGGATCTCGCCATATTCGCTGCGACTGAGTACGCCGGCGGTACCACTGTCCTGTTGCGCCGCATAAACGCGATACGGGAACAAGTTGTCGGTGGACACGTGGTAAAATTGTCCCGTCGGCTGGTTGTACCACGAGCTCCACGTCTTGCCGGCGTCCACCGTGATAACTGCTCCCTGGTCCACACCGAAAATCATGCGCGCAGGATCGCGGGGGTCGATCCAGGCCACATGGTAATCGTCGCCGCTGGGGGCTCCCGCAAAGGCTTCGAAGGTCTTGGCCCCGTCGGTGGACCGATACATTGAGGTCTGCGAGACGTAGAGCACGTCAGGATTCCGCGTATCGACGAAGACACGGCTAAAGTAAGGGCTGGCAATCACACGAGGGTCCTTCGTGGATTGCTGCCAGGTCGCGCCCCGGTCATCCGAGCGGAAAAACCCTTGGTCCACGATCGCGTACAGTCGGCGTCCACCGGTCCCGGGAGCGACCGCGATGCCGCCTCTGCCGCGGGCCTTCTCAGGCAGCCCGCTGCTTGCAAGAGCAGTCCAGGTGGAACCCCCGTCTCCGGACTGCACGATGTCGGAAGTCGCTTCAATCGCTGAATCGCCCGATCCCGATGCAGGATGATAGAGCACCGCATACAACTTACTCGGGTCGTCGGGATCGGAGCACATATCGACTACCCCGATCGAGTCGTCCGCGGCGAAGACTTTCGTCCAACTCTTGCCGCCGTCGACGGTCTTGAAGATGCCACGGTTCGCGGTATTTGCGGTGGCTGGAAGTGGCCGCCAAAGAAGCCCCATACCGAGCGAGTTTGCGCCGACTACGGCGACATCGGGATTTTTCGGATCGACGACGATCGCCTGTATAAAGGGCACGTCCCGCAGACCCATGTTCTTCCATGTCGCGCCTGCGTCCGCGGAGCGACAAACACCATTACCCCACGTCTGCTCCCCGGTTCCGACGTACAAAACGCTGGAATCGGACGGGGCTACCGCGAGTGCGCCAATGGAAGCGACCCGCTCTCGGTCGAAAATCGGGTGCCAGACCTGTCCTCCGTCGGTCGTCTTCCAGACTCCGCCACCGGGGGTACCGAAATAATAGGTGTTCGGGTCAGTCGCACCGGCGACGGAAGTAACCCGCCCGGCGCGAAATGGACCGATCAACCTCCACTGCATGCCGGAGAACAGCTTGCTGTCGATCGGTGTCTGGCTCGAAAGATTGACCGGCATAAGAGCTATGGAGGCGACGAAGGCGAGAAAGATCCGGAGGCGTGCTCTTTTCATTCGGGTTCCATTGTCCGACCGCGCACCGTTCTGGGTGGCATCGTGACATTTAGTCGGAACTACGCTAACACAATGTGATTCATATCTAGGGTAGAGGTCAGGATCGCTCTTGGATGACGGGCAAGCCGGAGCTAATGTCTCCGAGATTGAGCCCGAGAAACGCGCTTCACCACACTCATTCCTGGGCAAGATCACTTGCAACGGAGTTCGCTGTGCGTTGCCGACTTCCCAATACTAATCTGGTACTTCCTTGCTATGGATACAGGAATGGCCGGTCTTCCTGGCTTCTCCAGAAGTAAACGAGAATGATCAGACTGGCGAGTGCCGCGTACGCACACCACAATGAGGTGAATGCGTATCGCTTGACCTCCATAACAATCAGCAGTATCGCCAGGTTTGCCACGCCAAAGATCACCATCATCTTGATCTTCGAGAAAAACAGCGAACCGCAAGTTGCAATCACATAGAGCAGTGCGACAGCTGTGTTGTTGGTCGCTTGATTGATGTACACGATGCTGTTTCCCTTGACGAAGAGCTGTAGTTGGAACGCCGTCAGCGCCCACAAGATATAAAGCGTAGTTGCCACCCAGGATGAGAAACGGCAGCATCCGCCTGCGGCTCGTCGCATTCGGCTCGAACAGCAGCACACTTAGCGGCAGCAGGAAAGGCAAAAGCCCCTGTGCATATAGCATGAACGCCGCGCCCATGTCGTGCGCCACCGCAGGGGAAAGAATTCCGCCCAGACCCAACCAGACAAACCCCTCGATGAACTGATAAACGGCGAATAGCACGGGCAATGATGCGAAAAGCAGCTCGCGCCTGTGCTTAACCTTCGTCAAGGTGACGACGCCGACTGCGCCCAGAACCCCGCTGCCGACAAAGTTTGCTGTCGCTGAAAAACACATGGCTCGTTTTTGTTCTTGCGAGGATTGCACGTGCGGCAGCAGAACACAAAGTATTTTCGCTGTTGCTACGCTCTGGATTCAGTGGGAACAGGAAGCCTCATGTCGCCAGATCTGACGGCTACCTTCAGACTGAGAGCGACGCCATTCAATTCTAAGCAGTTTCGGTTAACCCGCAATTCGGCCCAAATTAATCCCTTAGTCATTTTCTTCGAGCCGACTTCTGAGAAGTAATCTCCCCCAAGCCGGTTTCTGGACAATCGAGACAAGCAGGGATTCGCTGATCAAATTGTCCGGGACAGATAGACTGTGATATGGCCTTCCATGAGAAGGCCGGTCGTCGTCAAGCAGAATCGTTAGCCATCCCTATTAATAAGCAAGGTTTTTCTCCGCCGAGTTAAGCCCTGTCGCTACCCTTCCATCCGCACTCTGGATGAGCGATTGTCGCTCGGTGCAAGTTGGGTGTTCTCGTTTCAGCCGGTGCTGCCACCTGTTCGGCGACCTTGGCTTCCACCCTTGGGGATAGAAGTTGGGCCAGGCCATCTGCGCAGTCACCGGAACTCGGCTTTGGGTTTTTCCTGCACTTCGCTCAGCTATGCTGCTGCTAAGCTGGTCGGCTTCGTGTTACGCAACGGTTCATAGACCTCTCCACTAACCCACAGCCGATGCAGCAGCACGGCCAGCTTGCGTGCCGTCGCAATGATGGCTCGTTTCTTTCCGTTCTTGCCACCACGCTCGGCCAGCTTCAGACCCCATCTTCGCAGATCGCTATCAACTCCAAACGGGCCGAGTATGTGGTGCGCTCCCTGCACCAGCAAGGTCCGCAGATAGGGATCACCCTCTTTGCTGATGTGCATCTGCGGTTCGCTCTGCCCCGAGTTTCTTCGTCCCGGTTGCAGTCCGAGGTAGCAACCCGCGTCCCGGCTCTTGCGGAAACGATGCGGATCTTCCAGGGTCAGCATATAGGTCAACGCGATCAGCGTGCCCACTCCCTTGATTTGCTTCAGCAGCGCAGTCTGCGGATAGCTCTGCTGGGCGATAGCTTCGATGCGCTGGTTGTATTCGGTAATGCGTTCACTCAACGATTCCAACGCTTGCAGCAGCGGACCCAGCGCGGCTTGTAGTTCAGGGCTCAAGGCCTGAGCTTTCTCTGTGCTCAGGTTGCGCGGGTTGCAGCCGCGTAGCCGCTCGCCATACGACTTCGTCAGCCCACGCGCTGCATTAACCAGCGCCGTCCGGGCCCGCACTAGGCTGGCTCGCGCTCGAATCACCGTCAGATCGGCCTGGGCTTGCGCACTGCGATGTTTCACCGGAGAAAGCAACTGTGGGTCGATCCGCGCCAGCCGTGCCAGGGTCCTGGCATCCAGCCGATCGTCTTTCCGTCGGCTCTCTCCGATCAGACGCACGTTGCGGGCATGTGCCACGATCACTTCATGGCCTACAGCGCTCAAGAGTCGGCTCACCCACGGCGAGTGCATCCCGGTTTCTAAAGCTACCCGGCTGCGAGGCATGGCTGCGAAGACTTCCTGCATTGCTTTCGGAGTTGTGCCCAGTTTCTTCTCACCCACAACTTCCCCAGCTTCGTCCAACACCCAGAACCAGCTCGACCGATCGCCCAAGTCCAAACCGATGGTCAATTTCTGCTCGAAATTCTTGTTGCTCGCTGCCTTTGCGGTGCTACTCTCTTTCATTGCCGGTCTCCTTTATCTCTTGCGCTTCGAGCGCCTCGATAACTTGGGAGCGTACAGCATCCCGCCGGGAAACCGGCCTTCTCATCCCATCTGTTCACGCCAGCTATCTCTCGAAAGTTGAAGAGCGGAGTCTCCCAGCGAGATGAAAACCACCGCCTCGACGACAGCGGCGTCCCGGCTACCGGTACAGGGTCTCCACGAAGCTGACGGTGAATTGACTCACCGGGAGTTCGCACTTACCATCTCCATGCCACTTCGGTCGTCCGGGCAAGATGATCGAAGCAACCATCTCGCACTACCGCATCCTCGAAAAGCTGGGCGGCGGCGGAATGGGCGTGGTTTACAAGGCAGAAGACACGCGGCTGCACCGCTTTGTGGCGCTTAAGTTTCTGCCTGAAGACGTGGCCCAGGATCCCCAGGCGCTGGCGCGCTTCCGGCGGGAGGCGCAGGCCGCCTCAGGGTTGAATCATCCCAACATCTGTACGATTTACGACATCGGCGACCAGGGCGGGCGCGCCTTCATCGCCATGGAGTTTCTCGAAGGGCTCACCCTCAAACGCCGTATAGGCAAGGGCTCGCTCGAATCCGAACAATTGCTTCCGATCGCCATCGATATTGCCGATGCGCTGGATGCGGCACACGCCAAGGGCATCGTCCACCGAGATATCAAACCGGCCAACATCTTCGTGACGGAACGTGGACATGGCAAGATCCTCGACTTCGGGCTGGCCAAGGTGACGTTCCGGGACGCCCCAGGCAGCGCGGAATCAGAAACCATGATGTCAGGCCCGGATGCCGAACATCTCACCAGTCCGGGAGCGATGCTGGGCACGGTGGCGTACATGTCGCCGGAGCAAGTGCGCGCGAAGGAGGTGGATGCACGCACTGACCTGTTCTCGTTCGGCGCCGTGTTGTACGAGATGGCGACGGGCAAGCTGCCCTTCGACGGCTCCAGTTCGGGCGAAATTTGCGGCGCGATTCTGCACAAGGAGCCGCGGCCACCCTCACAGATCAACCCACAGGTTTCTGCCGGCCTGGAGGCGGTGATTGGCAAAGCGCTGGAAAAAGACCGCAACCTGCGGTACCAGCACGCTTCCGACCTTCGCGCCGACTTGCAGCGGCTGAAACGCGATACTGAGTCAGCGCATTACACGGTCGGTGTAGCTGGGGACAGCGGAGCCCAGCGAGCGCACGCCGGGGTCGCGAGCGGAAATTCCAGCTCCAAGCAGCAAGTGGCGCCTTCGACTGTGAGGGGCTCCGAATCTCTGCCGGCCGCGGAGCAATCTCTCGGCATACGTTGGAAGTTCGTCGCGCCGATATTCTTATTGCTTGCGGCTCTCATCGCCGGCGCACTGTACTGGCGCTCGCACCGCACTCCGCTGCTGACCGAGCAGGACACGGTGGTGCTGGCTGACTTCAACAACACCACCGGCGATGCCGTCTTCGACGACACTCTGAAACAAGCGATCTCGGCGCAACTAGGACAGTCGCCGTTCCTGAACATCCTGTCGGACGCGAGAACTCGCGCCACATTGCGACTGATGGCCAAGCCGACGAACACCAAACTCACACCGGAGGTGGCTCGCGATCTCTGCCAGCGCGCCGACGGCAAGGCCTACATCGCTGGTTCGATTGCAAGCCTGGGCAGCCAGTATGTGATCGGACTGGATGCCATCAATTGCAAGACAGGCGACTTTTTGGCCCAGGAACAGGTGACCGCAGAAAACAAGGAACACGTTCTGCGAGCGCTGGGCGATGCGGCCACGAAGCTGCGGAAGAAGCTCGGTGAATCGCTCAGCAGCGTGGACAAATTCGACGTCCCTCTGGACCAGGCCACGACTCCCTCACTGGAAGCTTTGAAGGCATTGTCGGTGGGAAGAAAGCTCTTGCAGGAGAAGGGTCCGGAAGCGGCGATTCCCTTCTTCAAGCGGGCGGTCGAACTCGACCCGAATTTCGCTGCTGCGTATTCGGCGCTGGGGATCTCGTATACCAACCTGCGCGAGCCGGGTCTGGCCAGCGAAAATTTGCAGAAGGCCTATGACCTGCGCGACAAAGTGAGCGAGCGGGAGAAATTCCGCATCGCGGGGAACTACTATCTGCTGGTCACGGGCGAACTGGAGAAGGCAATCCAGACCTACGAGACCTGGGCCCAGACCTATCCGCGAAACAACGAACCCTGGGGCAACCTGGGCGTTGATTACACCTATCTGGGCCAATACGAATCAGCGGTGAATGCGAGTCTTGAGGACCTCCATCTGTTCTCGGGAAGCGCTGCCGCCTATACCAACCTGGTTGGTCTATACACCGCCATGAATCGTCCGGAGGATGCCAAAGCCAAGTATGAGGAGGCAGTCGCGCACAAAGTTAACAATCCCTTTCTGCACGGCAATCGGTATGGCGTCGCATTTTATGAAGGCGACGTGTCGGAGATGCAGCGGCAAGTCGACGGTCAAAAGGACAAACCGGGAGAGGATGTGCTTCTGTCCTTCGCATCCGACACCGACGCTTTTTACGGACGTCTCGCCAGTGCCCGCGAAAAATCGCAACGTGCAATAGAATTCGCCCGCCGCAGTGACGCAAAAGAAACGGCCGCCGAATGGCAAATGAACGCAGCCCTGCGCGAGGCCGAGTTCGGAAACACGGCGCGCGCTCGCCAGCAGACGGCCTCAGCGCTGAATACCGCCGCCACGCAGGATGTGCAGACGCTTGCGGCGCTGGCCTTGGCGCGAAGCGGTGATGCGGGGCAAGCCCGGAAAATCGCTGACGATCTGGCGCGCCGCTTCCCGCTCAATACGATGATCAATCGTTATTGGCTGCCGGCCATCGACGCATCGATTGAGCTTGGCCACAGCGATCCAGCGAAGGCCATCGAACGATTGAAAACAGCGGCGCAATACGAGTTGGGAACACCGGCTCCCCAATTCGGGGTTGGCGGCTCGCTATATCCGGCGTACCTCCGCGGACAGGCCTATCTGGCGCTGCATCAGGGAACGGAAGCAGCAGCGGAGTTCCAGAAATTCCTGGACCACCGCGGTGTGGCGCTGAATTCCCCGTTGGGCGCCTTGGCACGACTGCAACTCGGTCGCGCCTATGCGCTGGCAGGAGACACGACCAAGGCCCGCCATACGTACCTGGAGTTTCTCGAGCTCTGGAAAGATGCCGATCCCGACATCCCCATGCTGAAACAAGCCAAAGTTGAGTACGCGAAGTTAAGGTAGCGCGATGCGTCTCCCAAAGGTCATGGCAGCTCCGTGATGGAGGTCTCTTTACTCGCAAGAATCAAGGGCAATTCAGTTATAGCTTCCCTGGGTGCTGCAGTGTGCATGAGCGTCTCGCAACCGCGACAGTCGTCCAAATTTCTCTCCGGGATCGAACTTCTTCTCATGCTCCGTAATCTCAGCCGTCTCAGATAGTTGTCGAGAAATCCGTAGTGCCGTATCGACAGCGCTCCGCAGACAGGACTTGGGTGGTGTCGATGGAGATAGGCGGAGCATTGTCGATAGGGCGATTTGCAGTGAGCCGCTAGCGCGTCTCTATGGGGATTGAATGCGATTCGCGGCCTGCGGGGATATGGCAAGGGGAGCTTTGGCAGCATGGTTGGGAGGTAGAGACGGCCCCGACGATGGAGATTGCGGGGTGCTTGATCCGAGGCCCGAGGTGATGGATGTTGGCGCAGGCGATTTTGAGCACAAGGGTGCTGCGACCAGCGATGGACTGGTTAGCTTGGGCCTGCGAGTTGATCTCCGCATAGTCATAGGTGGAGTTCAGGAAGAGTCGAGTAGGCCAGTGGAGGCCAGGGCTGTGTAGCTGGCCAGGGCATGAGCTGAGAGCCGGGCGATGATATGCAAGGTTCCGCGCTTGCAACTGGGGCAGCAGCGATGAAGAGCTTGTTGCTGCGGTTGAGTGAGGATCGCGCTGGCCTCTGCAGCGGCAGCGTTGAGGTGCAGTCGGCAAAGCGCGAGTGCCCGTCGGCGATTGCGGTTAGCGAGCAGGCCGAAGTGGCGGATCTTGACGAAGCCCGAGGGCAGGACGTGGAGCAGGAAGCGGCGGATGAACTCGACCGCATCGAGGGACATGACCTGGATGCGGTTGTTGTGTTTCGAGTCGCGCCAGCGGAAGCGTACCTGGCCGTTGGATAAATCCAGAAGCCTGCCGTTGGCGATGGCGACGCGGTGGGTATAGCGGGCCAGGTACTTTAGAACATGCTCGGGTCCGCCGAAGGGTGGCTTGGCATAGACGACCCATTCCTTGGAGCGCAGCAGGCGCAACAGGGAGTGGAACTGACGTGGATCGGAAAGGCTGGCGGTGTTACCGAGACAACGTAGTTCTCCCTTCTGATAAGCCTGCTGGAGGAAGGCCAGCATCTTGCCCCGGAAGAGGCGGCTGAGCACGCGCACCGGCAGGAAGAAACCCGGTCGGCAGGCGATCCAGCGGGAATGGTCGTGGGCGAGCCCACCGGCAGGGACGAGGCAATGCAGGTGAGGATGGTGACGCAGGTTCTGGCTCCAGGTGTGGAGTACGGCGAGCACTCCGATGCGGGCACCGAGATGGCGTGGATCAGCGGCGATCTGCAGCAGGGTCTCGGAGGCAGCGCGAAACAGCAGGTCGTAGAGCAAGCGTTGGTTGCGGAGTGCAAGCGGTGCCAGTTGTTGGGGCAGGGTGAAGACCACGTGCGAATACACCACCGGCAACAGACTGGCCGCCTGCCTGCTGAGCCAGCGATCGCGGGCCGTAGACTGACACTTGGGGCAGTGCCGGTTGCGGCAGGAGAGATAGCTGACGTCCTGATAGGAACAGGTGTCGCACTGCTGCAGATGAGCGCCGAGGGCGGCGGTACGACACAGGCCGATGTCACGCAGAGCCTTGCGCTGTTGGCGGGAAACCACCGGTCCCCAGCGTTGCAGGAACTCTTTCTGGTGAGCGTGAAAGACATCGGCTACTTCGAGCCGATGTGGTCTCATCTTCTTCTACCATCTCCATCCGAGGTCTTGATCTCGCGGATCGGCAGATCGTCGAGTGGACTGGCGGTGGCATGGAGTCGGTGTTCGGAGACATGCAAGTAACGGGCGGTGGTCTCCAAGTCGCGATGGCCGAGCAGCAGTTGAATGGTGCGCAGATCGGTACCCGCGTCGAGCAGGTGGGTGGCAAAGGAGTGGCGCAGCACATGCGGGCTGAGCGGCTTGACCATGCCCAACTGGCGGCGCAGCTTCTGACAGATTATGCGGACCCCGGTGGCATACATCGGTTGGTTCGGTATTCTTCCGGGAAAGAGCCAGTCCTTGGGCTTGTGCCAACGCCAGTAGATACGCAGCAACTCCAACAGCTTGGGCGAGAGCATGACCTGGCGCGGGAAGTTTCCCTTGCCTGCGCGGATGTGGATGATCATGCGCGGGCTGTCGATATCGGTGACCTTCAGATCCAGGGCTTCCTGGCAGCGCAGTCCGGCGCTGTAAAGGGTGGCCAGCAGAGCACGATGCTTCAGGTTCACCGTGCGATCGAGCAGGGCGCGGACTTCTTCCCGGCTCCAGACCACGGGCAGCTTGCGGTGCACCTTCGGCTTGGCGACCTCGCTGTCGAACCAGGTTTGCTTGAGCGTCCGCGTGTAGAAGAACTTCAAGGCCGCCATGCGAACCTGCAAGGTCTGCCAGGCCAGCTTCTTCTCATTCAACAAATAGAGCTGATACCGGCGTACCTGCTCGGGGCCCAACTGGTCAGGCGACTTACGGAAATAGCGGGCGAAGTCGGCGACCGTCGCGGTATAGGCACGGACGGTCTGTGGGGAGTAGTTGCGTAGCCGGAGTTCTTCCTGCATGCGTTGACGTAGTTCGGTCATAGACACCTCCTTCCGGTGTCCATGAACTCTACCCAATCAACACTCTGCACACCTCTGCCGCGCTAGCGGCTTAGTGCAAATCGCCATATAACACGTAATCCTGGGCGCGGCTCTCAGCCTCCCTACGGTGGGCGACCTGCCGCCGTCAGAGTGGCTCTGTATCTGCCAGGACGGACTCCCATTGACGCGGGCCAGAAGCCAGGCTCTGGGAAGTTTGCTGCCGTCAAATGCCGAGCCAGCCGAAGGTTCCTCGAAGCAATGGACTGAACTTCGTTCAGATAGGAACGGAAGGAACTTGAGCTGAGCGATGATAGGTGGGCTGGAGATTGCGGCAAGCTACGGCCCGAAACCGGCATTGGTGCTTAATGAGCCCGTCTCGAAGCATGGGTCTGAGGTTGCGGATAGGTTAGTGATGACGTCTGCGGAGCAGTGCAGCGATCTCGATCAGGAGACTGCTAGGATTTGCACCTCGGGCCGCGTTCTCCGGCTACAAGGAGAAGACCATGGCGAAGCGAGGAGAGAAGCGGGAGCGCAGATCGATGGTGCTGGAGCCGGATGCGGCGGGCATCGATATAGGAGCGGAAGAGATTTACGTCGCCGTACCACCGGATCGGGATGAGGAGTCGACGCGCCGGTTCAGCAGCTTCACCGGCGACCTTCATGCACTTGCTGATTGGCTCGGCCGGTGCCGGATTCAGAGCGTGGCGATGGAATCAACAGGGGTGTACTGGATCCCGTTGTTTCAGATCCTGGAGGAGCGGGGGCTCAAGGTCTATTTGGTTAACGCGCACTATCTGAAGAGCGTGCCCGGACGCAAGAGTGACGTTTCCGACTGCCAGTGGATCCAGTATCTGCACTCGGTCGGATTACTGCGGGCGAGCTTCCGGCCACCCGAGGCGATCTGTGCTATTCGTACCCTGTGGCGGCACCGCGGCAGCCTGCTGGAGATGGCGGCCGAGCACATTCTGCACATGCAGAAGGCGCTCAGCCAGATGAACCTGCAGCTCCACCATGTGCTCAGCGACATCATCGGCATCAGTGGCCAAGCCATTCTCGATGCCATCCTCTCGGGCCAGCGCGATCCCGTCGAACTGGCGCAACTCTGTCATAGTCGGGTGAAAAGCCCGCGAGACAAGGTGGCGCAGGCTCTGGTTGGAGACTACCGGCGGGAGCATCTGTTCACTTTGAAGCAGTCGCTGGATGGATACCGCTACTACCAGAAGCTGATCCTGGAGTTGGATCAGGAGACGGCACGTCTGATGCAAGCTCTTCCCAGCGCGACCGAGGATCCGATGCCACCACGCACCAAGGCTACGGCCTATCACCGGCAAGGCAACGATCCTTGCTTCGACCTTCGCAGTGAGCTTTACCGCATTGCCGGTGTCGATCTAACCGACATCCCAGGACTAAGCGCCGCTACTGCGCAAGTCATTCTTACCGAGATCGGCACCGATGTCAGCCGCTTCCGCAACGCCTCTGCCTTCGCCTCATGGCTTGGCCTCTGCCCGGAAAAACGAGTCAGCGGCGGCAAGGTATTGTCTTGTAAAACCCGCAAGGTAAAGCATCGCGCCGCGACCGCACTCCGGATGGGCGCTAACTCCCTCTGCCGCGCGAAGGGTTACTTCGGCGAGTTCTTTCGACGCATGCGAGCCAAGCTGGGCACTGCCCAGGCCATCACTGCCACCGCCCATAAAATCGCACGGATTCTCTATCACGTCCTGTTGACCAAGCAGCCGTACGCAGAAACCGTCTTCCATCGTTGCGATGAACAAGCACAGCAGCGAGCCGAAATGCGCCTCCGCAAACAGGCAGCTCAGCTCGGCTTCCAACTCCTACCCATCTCGGCAAAAGGAGAATGACGAGTAGTTCCTCAGGAGCCGGTTTCTGGACAACCTCCAGTCGAATGACCGTAGGCCTACAATCAGTGATCGGCCTTCTGCAAATCCTCTTTTCTTGAAGACGCGCCACCAATTCGTGCAAGACCCTGTCTTCGCCAATTGAGTGACTTTGCGAACGGCTCGTGATGCGACCGCAATAGTTGATGTTCTGTCGCTACTGGCCGATCCATGCCGTTTGAACGCGCTGCTTCACTGAAGCCTAGCCTCGATGCTCTAGTTGGTTACAATGAGTTCAAGAAGGCAATCAGGTCCTTCTTTTGTTGTTCGGTTAGCTGCATTTGAAAACGTTGGTTGTAGAAGTTGACAAGCTGGTTCAAGTTAGCTGCCGCGCCGTTGTGGAAATACGGAGCGCGAGCCGCGAGTCCATGCAGGATTGGCCCCTTTCCACGGTTCACGTCGACGCACTTGCCGCTTACCAACCCTTTGCCAGGATCGGTCGTGTAGAACTCCAGAGTTTTGCCGGGGTTCTGCGGGTCCGGACAGTTGGTGATCAGGAACACAGGCACCTTCGCCGGACTGAGTTCCGCGAGTCCGGCCGCGATGATTCGGTTGGTCTCGTGCTCAGCAGAATGGCTGGTCGCAATGTCGAGCGGGAGAGGAAACGAATGGTCGCCTACGTTGGGAGCGTCGTGACAGGTGGTACACGTTCCCTGAATCACTTCGGGATTGCCCAGGGCGGGATTATCGTTCAAGCCGCGCACGGCCGTAATTTTCAGCGGTGCCTTGTTGAACAGTTGTTCTCCCGCCGCGATTGAGGCGCGTGCTTTGCCTTCTCCTCGGGAATCTGGCGGACCCTGTGAATCTTGAGCGCCTGTCCAAGCCGTGAAAATGCCAAACACGTTCGGGTTGAAGTTGAGCCCGTGTGGATCGCCGCCCAGCGAGTCGTTGATGCCCGGGTAGTAGGCTTGGGCCTGGAGGGCGAGCGGTCCGCCTTGCGCACCATACAGGTAGAGCGGCCCTGCTTTGTCGTCGGCGATTTGCGCAGTAAACAATCCCAGTTCGAAGTTGACGATCTCGGCCAGTTGATGGTCGGTGGGAGTTGTGGATGGTTGCGTATGGGTGATCACGGCGTCGAGAGCCTGCTGCGTGAGGTCGGTCTTGAGGTTGGCGTCGAACGTTTGCTCATTATTGAGGAGAGACACAGTTTCGCGTCCGTCGAACATGACCGTGCTCAGGAAACGTAGACTGGCGGTCGGCAACGGGCGTCGGTACACCGAGACAATCGGACGTCCGGACACCGAATCGGTCGTGATGGCGCAACCGTAGGGATCGCTAACCACCGCGATCTGGAATTCGGGGTTCGCAGGCAGAGTTAGCGGAATTCGTATCAGTCCATTCTGCAGCAACAGACTGTGGTCAGCGGCGTTGCCCTTTTTACCAGTTGGGCAGTTGGCGCCATCAATCGGCGCGAACAGTGGGTCTTCACCCTTGGTTTCCAGGAACAACTGTCGTACATGAGCGATATCCAAGCCAAATGCTTGGTCAGTTTGGTGGCACGTAGCGCAAGTTCGCCCATTGGTCCCCAATTGCTGGAAGAACGTGTTGCTCTCATCAATGTCCCCGCCTGTGTTGTAGGTCGCGACGTAGCCGGTCGGATCGCGAAAAGGCTGAAGGTTCCTGATACGCAAACCAGTGGCAAACAAGCTGGCTGCTACGCATATCACAAGGCCAACCAAACCTAGTATCGACAAACGTTTCGTATTCGAGCCGGACTCGTCATGCATCTTTTCATTCGTTCCGCCGAGGGCAAACGGTCTGCAAAGATCGCTCACTCTCCCTCTGAACCACCTCGCAACGGCAAACGCGGAAAACGCCAAGCGGGAGGATAGCGAACGAGAGGCACGCTCCGTAAAGAAGCGCGTGGCGGTTTTCTTTTCGCCTCGCAGGGTGAGCTTTGATTCTTGACTGGTCGTTCTTAAGGATTCATTCATGACATACCCCTTGCAGATGATTTGGTCTTGCTAGACCTCAGGAATTCGGAAAAGAGCAATTCCGTCCAGAACGAGGGCAACGCCAGCGAACTTCGGCAGCGAACCGCCCCTCGTTAGGCGCCGTCCGGCAGACGGTCGCGATGAACCGGAAGCACGCTTCTAACATCAGCCGGAAAGCAAGGCCACAACCGGGGCGTAGAGATATCGAAAAGCGCTTCGTATTTTTTCACGTCGCCCGATCCCGAGTGACGACCACGAAGGATGTGCAACGAGTTACACGAACGCTCCAGCTTTGATACACAAAGACCGGTCAGGTCATAAGCTGACGTCTTCCACCGATCTATTCACGTTCGCAAGTCACGTGATTGTTCCAGTCCACGAACGCACCCTGGGGGTTATCCCGCCAGGCCCAGACGTGGAGTTCGAAAAATGCGGGGATGTTGAAACGATTGGGAGCGTCGACGAACTGGAGGACTTGTCCATCGAGTACGGGCGGGCTGTTGCCGTTCTTTGCCAGCCAGGTTGCCGCGTCGACGATGAACTCCGCGCCGACCAAGCGCAGTGTGCCGTTCACGGGTTCATAGATCAGCGCTTGCGGTTTCGAGATGTCAAGATGGGTTTCGCCGAGCAGAGCTCCGTCGACATAGTGGATCCCCATGGCCCCATGGTCCGGCCCTGTCACGCAGCCCAGGAATGGTCCGTAGCCGGCTGCTGTGGCATTGTTGACGTTGATGAATTGCCTCGTGGCATCGCGGACCTCCTGCACCAGCGTGGCGGAGGAGTTGATTTCATGGTCGGCGGCCTGCGGGGATGCGTCTTGAGCATGGAGAAATGGCGCCGCGGTGACAAAGATAGTCAGCAACGCCAGGCATAGAGTGGTTAGTCGGCAGATGAATCTTACTATTGTTGTTGTCATATTCTCCTCGCGGATTTTGCTGTAATGGCTGCGCGAGCCCATAGGTCGCGAGCACGCGAGTGCAAATCTAGCCCGGCGAGTGCAAATCAGCAATCCATGCCGCCTCCATCTGTTCCCAAAGTTTCCTCCACGGCTAAGCCATTGATGACAAAGATCCTCGGCGGCCTCCGACCGACTCGGAAAAGGTTGTGATACGCTTTCCCAAGCTCGCTCGGCGCAGCATGGCCACCTCTAATCAGATTCTGCACGTCTCGCGCTTCTCCGTTTTCGCGCTCGACGTCAGCGCCAGCGAGTGGCGCAAACGGGAACAACACTCCGCTTGCAAGAGCAGCCCCTTCAAGTGCTCGCGGCTGCTCTCCTAGCCCCACTTCGCACTCTGCCGGAGCATGGTGAATTGCTCTTGCGGGCAAACGGTGTCGCGACAAATTCATTGCTGAGCGGGAGCGTGTTTCATCCTAATCCACTCTTCCGCTTCTTTGTCGGACCGACGAAGGCCGGATGTCTAGTCTGTCTCCCATTCCGCGGATATTACGCTTTGACGTTTTCGAACTTGACGCTCGCGCCGGCGAATTGCGCAAACGAGGGACGAAGCTTCGCCTGCAAGGCCAACCGCTACAAGTGCTCGACATACTGCTGAGCCGAGCCGGAGAACTTGTGACCCGCGAAGAACTTCGTGCAGAAATCTGGCCGGCCGACACTTTCGTAGATTTTGATCACAGCCTGCACAATGCGATTGCGCGGATTCGTGAAGCTCTGGGCGATTCGGCAGACAGTCCGCGTTATATCGAGACTCTGCCGCGGCGAGGATATCGATTCATCGAACGCGTCGATGAAGTTCAGGCGGAGGCACCCACGTCCCAGCTTCGCCAAACCCGCGACGAAGCCGCGCGAGGAATTCAGGCCCTTGCGGTGCTGCCACTGCAGAATCTCTCGGGCAAGCCGGGGGACGAGTATTTCGCGGATGGCATGACGGAGGCTTTGATAACCTGCTTGGCCAAAATCAAGGCGTTGCGGGTTATCTCGCGCACGTCCGCGATGCAGTACAAGGGGGTGCGAAAATCGCTGCCGCAGATCGCCCGCGAATTGAACGTGGATGCATTGATTGAAGGCTCGGTTCTACGCTCAGGAGAGCGCGTTCGTATCACTGCCCAACTTATCCGCAGCAGCGACCAGCATTTGTGGGCTGAAAGCTACACCCGCGATTTTCGGGACATTTTGTCGCTGCAGAGCGAAATCGCCCGGCAAGTCGCCAACGAGGTCAGGATTATTCTCACGCCCGAGGAGCGAGATCGATTGGGAATCGCCCGGCAAGTGAACCCGGACGCTCACGAGTCATATCTGAAGGCACGCCACTTCTGGAACAAGAGGACCGAAGAGAGCGTAAAAAAGGCACTCTCCTATTTTCACCAGGCAATCGACACCGATCCAACTTACGCTCAAGGGTATTCCGGCTTGGCTGATTCCTACAATATCCTCGGATATTACAATGCGCTTTCCCCGATCGAAGCTTATCCAAGGGCCAAAGCGGCAGCCTTGAAGGCTCTAGAACTCGACGATTCTCTCGCTGAACCTCACGCTGCCTTGGGGGTGGTCAAACGGGACTTCGAGTGGGACTGGTCCGGAGCCGAAGTGGAATTCCGGAGGGCCATCGAACTGAACCCCGGCTACGTTGAGGCATATCACTGGCGCAGTACGTTGCTCAGCATGCTGGGGCGGCATGCGGAAGCGCTTCGCGAAAAAAAGAAGGCCTTGGCAATGGATCCTCTTTCCGTGGTGATCCGAACCGATCTTGCGCGCACGTATTACTTCTCACGCGACTATGAACAGTCGGTCGAACAATATCGGGCTGCGCTCGACATGGATCCAAATTTCGGGTCAGCCTACCTGTGGCTTGCGCAGGTATACGAGCAAAAAGGCCTATATGAAGAGGCAATCTCTTCGTTGAGGACTGGAACGCATCTTTCGAGTGACAGTGCATACGCACTGGCGAGGTTGGGACACGGCTATGCGATCGCAGCGCGATGCGATGAAGCGCGTGCTGTGCTCAATCAGCTGAATTCGTTATCGAGCCAAAGATACGTTTCACCATACGACATAGCATTGGTTCACCTTGGCTTGCAAGAAAATGACGAAGCCTTCAAATGGTTGCAGCGGGCTGTTGAGCAACGATCCCTTTGGCTGGGTTACCTCAACGTAGAACCACAGTTGGACCCGCTACGCCCCGACCGACGCTTTGATGGTCTGCTTCGTAGCATCGATCTGCCCACTTAGATTCCTCGCTCAACACAGTGGATCCGAGCAAGGGGACCGTAATACCTCACCAGACTGGTTGATCGTCAGCCCTTGTACATTTGACTATTGACCTTTGCATAATATAGTTACAGTGGGAAGAGTTCCGCTTGTTCCCAGAAGGCGCAGACCAAGGTGGGTCGACGGCGCATGCGACGCAGCGCTTGGCGTGCGGAATCGCTCAACTGTCCAAAGGTAGTGGGGCAGAAGTTAGGTAATTCGTGCTGCTTCCAGTGCGACCACAGATACTCGACTGGGTTCAGTTCCGGAGCGTAGCCAGGAAGATATTCCAGCCACAAACGCCCTCTTTGTTGCTGTACGAACTGCCATACCGCGCGGCTGCGGTGACCGGGCAGTCCGTCCCAAACGATCAGCAGCTTGCCCGGAATGTGGCGCAGCAGATGCGCCAGGAACTGGATGATCTGCGGGCTACGGATCGCTCCGGGAAACAGGCGGAAGTAGAAGTTCCACCAGGTCACGCCCGCTATCGCCGACAAGGTCTTCCAGTTGAAGTGGTATTGCAGCACCGGCGTCTGTCCGCGTGGTGCCCAGGTACGGCAGCGATGAGGACGCTCGCTCAGTCCGCTCTCGTCGATGAAGACGATGGTGCGGCCTTCGTTTTTGGCCTTTTTTTTAACTCCGGCCAGCGCTTCTGCTTCCACCGCCGGATCTTGTCTTCGTCCCGCTCCAAGGCCCTGCCCGTGGGACGCTGACAACTCCAGCCCAACTGCCGCAGGATGCGCCAGGCCTGCGAGGGATGGTAGACAACCCCACATTCCAGCTCGATCAGATGGGCAACACGGTTGGTGGTCCACAAACCGGTCTCATACCCCAGAGTCTCCGGACCGCGCTTGAGCCCCTGCTCGATCTTGCCGAGATCCTCGGCGCTCAAGCGTGGCTTGCGGCCAGCCCGGCCCGCCTTCTTCAGCCCGGCGCGACCTTGGGCGCTTAACCCCGCTGCCCACTTACTCACCGACTGGCGGTGCGCTCCCACGCGCCGGGCCACTTCCGACTGGCTGTACCCCTTCTCCAGAAGCCGCGCGGCTTGCATCCGCCGCCGCTCCAACGCCGCGAAATCTCTGCGAACTCCCGCTGGGTTCCCCATGCCCACAACATAGCATGGAATTACAGAAATGTCACTATATTATTCAATACTCAATAGGTGACATTCGCGACGTTGTACCTATCAGGGGCGAACCGGAAATAGTCCACAAGAAAGGCCACGCTCGAATCGTGACCCTGCGGACTCGGCCCGTGAACGTGTCTTGGTCTGACGCTTACAGTTATGCTGCCGTCCGGGAACTCTTGTATGACGACGCGGGCCCTAAGTCTGGTTCTGGGAAGTTGAACAGTCTGATCCGGTCAAATGACGATTGCGAAAAACTAATCCACTCACCGCCGACGGCGCAGTGCCCGCCCGGCCGCGGGCTTCTGCTGACCGTGGTCAAACCCGACAGCACAGGCCAACTCGTCGACGATGTAAAACTCGATGGATTCAGCATGCCGTGGAATGCAATGCCGGATGCAGGAAAGCTGGCGCCCGGGATCCCCAAGCCTCAGCGATCACCCAAAACCGGCCACTGAGTATCACCTGAAAACCGGCCAACGAGAGCAGCGTCTGGGACATTGACGCCGGCGGAGGCTTGTAGGCTCCGTGGGCATGGCCAATGTCTTGAACGAAGAGAAGAAACAACAAGTCATAGCTCTGGGGCGACTGGGATGGTCGCTGCGGCGGATCCAGCAAACTACCAAGATCCGTCGCGAAACCGCCAGCGCATACCTGAAAGCGGCTGGGATTGCAGTGCGTCCGCCCAGTGGTTGGGGGCGGCGAGCGCCAAAACCGGCCAACCAAGTGATCACCGACTCGGGTGCGGCAAAACCGGCCATTCCGGCGATTTCCGCCCGCTAGTCGCTTCACGCCCTCCACAAAGGCGCGGCGACTAATCTCACCGTGAATGAAATCGTTGTAGAGTTCTATGGCTTCGCTCGGCAGTTTGGGTTCTGTCGGTTCCACAGGTTAACTCCCGCCGCGATAATACCACCTGTTTTTGGCCGAGATGGCGCGGCAAACGGGCGAATGCCACGGCTTTCGACGATTCTCGGTCAGGCTGGATTGCGTAATGCGCGCGCCAAGGGAAAGAAGTTCGGAAGGTCAAGGGCACAGATCGACGCTGACCAGGTCGCGAAGCTACGCTTAGATGGGCTTTCATGGTCCCAAGTATGCCGAACGCTCGGCGTGAGCAAGGGAAGCGCTCATCGATCCGTTGTGCGCCTTGCTAAAGTGAGCGGGAATTAATAGCTGGATAGCGTCAGAGTTACTGACCGGCCGTCAGCGATCGGTTTGGTTCAGGGATTACGTGATATGGCGATTTACCACTCGCAATCCGTCGGCAACCACCTGACGCGGCGGCCTCCGTCTGCACCCTGCCCTCACCGTCTTCACGTTTTCGTCAACGAGATGTGCTAATGTCACCTTGGAGTTGGAAATGAAAAACTTTGTGCTGATAACGTGTCTACTATTTGCTTCGAGTTTGTTTGCGGGAGATTGCGTCAAGAATCGGCGCGGTCAGACTGTTTGCGGTAACGGAACGACTGCCGCTAAGGTCAACCCGAACACGGGCAATGCTGCCGTTGCCCAGAAGAACTCGAACGGGGTAACGACCACTAAAACCAGCAATGGCGGCGAAGTTAAGAGCAAGAATGGAAAGGGTGTAGCAAAAGGTCCGGATGGTAGCACCTGCGTCAAGACTGCGAACAACCAAGGCTGTACCAAGTAAATTGCGGTAAGCCTCGACGTATCCAACCAACTCGGTCTCGGCTGGGATCACCCGCCTGATGCCCCTGAAACCGAGGGCCTGATTGCGCGTCTGCTGGGAGCTAAGTCGGACACGCACCGGCAGATCGCTGTTCAGTTCCACCAACTCAGCCCAGCAACCAGCGACCCATTCGTCGTGCACCCGCTGCGCCGCCCAGCGTAATCAATACCGCTCGGGTTTTCAGCGAAGGACGGTGGCAACAGGCAAGTGACTCCCAAACAGAGCGTTTGCCGAGATTACGAGCGGGTTGGCGATTTGCACTAAGCCGCTAGCGCGGCAGAGGTGTGCAGCGGGTTGATTGGGTAAAGTTCATGGACACCGGAAGGAGGTGTCTATGACCGAACTACGTCAACGCATGCAGGAAGAACTCCGGCTACGCAACTACTCCCCACAGACCGTCCGTGCCTATACCGCGACGGTCGCCGACTTCGCCCGCTATTTCCGTAAGTCGCCTGACCAGTTGGGCCCCGAGCAGGTACGCCAGTATCAGCTCTATTTGTTGAACGAGAAGAAGCTGGCCTGGCAAACCCTGCAGGTGCGCATGGCGGCCTTGAAGTTTCTCTATACGCGGACGCTGAAGCAAACCTGGTTCGACCATGAGGTCGCCAAGCCGAAGGTGCACCGCAAGCTGCCCGTGGTCTGGAGCCGGGAAGAAGTCCGAGCCCTGCTCGACAGCACGGTGAACCTGAAGCATCGGGCTCTGCTGGCTACTTTCTACAGCGCCGGGTTGCGCTGCCAGGAAGCCCTGGATCTGAAAGTCACCCACATCGACAGCCCACGCATGATCATCCACATCCGCGCCGGCAAGGGAAACTTCCCCCGCCAGGTCATGCTCTCGCCCAAGCTGCTGCAGTTGCTCCGTATCTACTGGCGTTGGCGCAAACCCGAGGAATGGCTCTTCCCCGGAAGATTACCCAAGCAACCGATGCGCGATAGCGGGGTCCGCCTCGTCTGCCAGAATCTGCGCCGCCAGTTGGGCATGGTCAAGCCGCTCAGCCCGCATGTGCTGCGACATTCCTTTGCCACCCACCTGCTCGACGCTGGCACCGATCTGCGTAGCATTCAACTGCTGCTCGGCCATCGCGACCTGGAGACCACCGCCCGCTACCTGCATGTCTCCGAACACCGACTGCATGCCACCGCCAGCCCGCTCGATGATCTGGCGATTCGCGACATCACCACTTCCGATGGAGATGGCAGAAGACGATGAGACTGCATCGGCTCGAAGTAGCCGATGTCTTTCACGCTCACCAGGAACAGTTCCTCGAACGGTGGGGACCGGTTCTCTCTCGCCAGCAGCACAAGGCCCTGCGTGACATCGGACTATGCCGCACCGCCGCCCTCGGCGCTCACCTGCAACAGTGCGACGCCTGTTCCTATCAGACGGTCAGCTATCTCTCGTGCCGCAACCGGCATTGTCCCAAGTGCCAGTCCACCGCCCGCGATCGCTGGCTCAGCCGGCAGGCGGCCAGCCTGTTGCCGGTGGCCTATTCCCACGTCGTCTTCATCCTGCCCCAGCAACTGGCATCGCTGGCACTCCGCAACCAGCGCTTGCTCTACGATCTGCTGTTTCGCGCCGCCTCAGAAACCCTGCTCGCGATCGCCGCTGATCCTCGCCATCTCGGTGCACGCATCGGGGTACTCGCCGTACTCCATACCTGGAGCCAGGACTTGCGCCACCATCCTCACCTGCATTGCCTGGTCCCCGCCGGTGGACTCGCCCTCGATCATTCCCGCTGGATCGACTGCCGACCCGGCTTCTTCCTGCCGGGGCGCGTACTCAGCCGCCTGTTCCGGGGGAAGATGCTGGCCTTCCTCCAGCAGGCTTATAAGAAAGGAGAACTCCGTTGCCTCGGCACCATAGCCAATCTCGCCGACCCGCGTCAGTTCCACTCGCTGTTGCGGCGGCTGCGTTCCATGCAATGGGTCGTCTATGCCAAGCCACCCTTCGGCGGACCTGAGCATGTGCTGCAGTACCTGGCCCGCTATACTCACCGCGTTGCCATCGCCAACGGCAGGCTTCTCGATCTCGTTAACGGCCAGGTGCGCTTTCGCTGGCGCGACTCCAAACACAACAACCGCATCAAGGTCATGAACCTCGATGCGGTCGAGTTCATCCGCCGCTTCCTGCTCCACGTCCTGCCCTCGGGCTTCGTCAAGATCCGCCACTTCGGCTTGCTCGCCAACCGCAATCGCCGACGGGCACTCGCCCTTTGCCGACTCCATCTTCGCGCAGCCGCTACACAGCCAACCGCGATTCTCACTCCACTGCAGCAACAGGCTCTCCATCGCTGCTGCCCCAGTTGTCAGCGCGGAACCCTGCACATCATCGCCCGGCTTTCAGCCTATGCCTTGGCAACCTGCACAACCTTCGCGTCCACCGAACCGATCAACTCTTCCTGAACTCCCCTATGACTACGCGGAGATCAACTCGCAGACCCACGCTAACCAGTCCAGCGCTGGTCGCAGCACCCTTGTGCCCAAAATCGCCTGCACCAACCTCCTGCACACCAGTCCTCTATCCAACCACCCTGCAATCTCCGTCCCGGTGGCGCTGCCTGCCTCCCCAGCATGCTGCCAAGACTGCCCACGCTATATCCCGCCAGCCCTCGAACCGCATTCAATCCCCATAGAGCCGCGCTAGCGGCTTACTGCAAATCGCCCTATCGACAATGCTCCGCCCGTCGTTATCGCCATCCCCGCGTTCTGCCTGCGGAGCACTGTCGATACGGCACTACGGATTTCCCAATAGTAATGCGTTCTCAACGCGTCTTCGGCTCTCGAGACGAGACAGAGAGTCCTTGGCAAACTGCTGCAGACAAGTTCTTGTCAACAGTGACGAGCGTTAAGAACCCATAATCGCTTTTTGCGAGGCAGGCTTGCAGGCGTATGGGTTTTTTGATGTAGCGGATTTTATCCCCGCTTCTCTAGCAGCGAAACCAGAGACTGGCCCGCGGGCGTAGCCCTGACGGCGTTATCGAGCACGATCTGGCGTGCGCTGACGGCTTTGCCATAAAGGCGCTGGTCGTCGCTGGGGGCCGGTTCTAGACTGGCGCCGTTCAGTGACACGCCAGCAAAAAGTCCCGAGGCTCGGGCGTAGCTCAAAATGTCGGCACCGCCGACCGATCCCTGAGCGGTGGCGCCGCTAGGGCCAGCCGCCACCGTTAAGTCGGTGCCCACCTTGACCTTGCCGTCCAGTACCTTATTTACTGCTGGGGGCGCCATGATAAGAAGCACAACATCGGTGGACGACCCACCCACCTGCAGACCGGCGCTGCCGCCACCAATGGTGTACATGGCGGGCGCTGACCATTCGTCGCCGGTAAAGTTCTTGTCCTTGCGGCAAGTCATTGCGCCACGGCCTCCGGTCCCCCCAACACCAACGGCAACCTTCTTCACGCCAGGCAAAACGATGATGCAATTAGCGGTCACTAGTAGGCTGGCTGGAACGACCTTGCTGTCGAGCAATGCCTGTAACACTCCGGCGGCGTTCTCGAGCGTCTGTTCGTCTTTGCCCTTGTCGGCGCCCCAAGCAGGAAGGGTCGAGATCAAAAAGAAGGGTGCGAGTAGCAAAGATACAGATGTTCTGATCTTCAAAGTGGGCATTCAGCGCCTCTTTCATTGTGGCGTAACGTCGCAGAGACTATATACCCGATACCCTCGCCCAATGCTCTGCGTTCGAAGCTTTTCACGAACTTTTCATCTTTAGCGGCTTTCGGCGGCTAATACTGCACAAAGCGAGACTGGTTGACTTTCCATCTGCTATCAGCAGCGAGTCGAGTTCGGTTCGCACGGGGCAGCCCGGAAATCGCCATGGTGTGCAGTAGAACACTGGGATATTGAGTGGGCACCCCGCTCCTCTGGCGAGGAGCGCGAACTGGCAATCGTGATCGCAGTAGCGATCGAAGACATGCATGGGTCGGATGGGGTACGACCTGAGAAGATAGTGGTTTCAATATTATGGGTGGCCGCGATCCATCTCGGCCAATTTCGCTAGGATCACCGATTCCTCGGATTTGGCTTTCTTAAGCAGTTTGCGGATTTCATAATCAGGCTTGATACCCGCGGTCACTTCCAGCATTGCGAGCTGTCCTCGTACCCGCTCCAATGACACTTTAAGTTGCTCGACATTGTCTCGGCTTGCCATCAACGAACTGTATCACCTCGATTCGTGTCAAGTGAACAATGGTGCACACTCGCGCTCGGCGCAAAATCGCCTTCACGTGAGTGGGGAAATGACCGTACCGAAGAGGCCGCTCATTTGAGCCCGTCATATTTAATACGACAGCGAGCGATAACAGGACATTGCGTAGGTAATCCGCGCTCTGGGCCTGGGAAACGGGAACGCAGTTGTTGAGCTGGCCCGCGTTGCGCAAAGGGCCCATAGTGAGACGGAAGTGCAGCGTCGCAATCGGAGCCAATCTATGTGTCAGAAGTTCGCGGACGGCGCGTCGCCTTCTTGAAACTGGCCGCTTTGGGAAGCGGAGCGCGAACAGCCATCGATAAGCCGCGCAGCGATTACGTTCTTCCCCGACCAACTTGACGGGAAACGCCCGGCCCGCGCTTGTTGAAGAACTCCACCAGGTCGCGGCCACAAGGACGCAACGGCGACGACCCGTCAGACTGGATCGCTTCCGAGTGGCCGACGACACGTCCACTGAACGATTCCATTGGACGGGGCGACGGCTGCTTAGCCCCGCAGATGCGTGAGTCGGCCGGTTTCAGCCTGCGGAACTAAGCGCCAGAAGGATCGTAATTCTACGGATCGGCGGCAAGCTATGGAAGAGACTCTGCGCGCCGAGCGATACCAAGTAACTGCTTGCGCTCCATGATGAAATGCGCCGGTGGAGCAAGCAGTAGAGCGATCCATTGTGGCAGACCGTAGGGATGATAATCAGGCGCTACGTGTCCGCGCACAATCAGGCGAGTAGAGTTCGGCTGCAGCCGTTCAAGTACGAACGCCCAAGTCGTCAAATACTTGCCGCTAGGCGAGCGCCATGAGAGAACGACGCTATGCTCGGTCTCATATTCCACGACAGAAAACACGTCGGTTACCCCTGGGAGCGCGGGGAATACACTGCCCACCTCGATATTTTGAAACTCAGGCAGGATGCGATCGGCACTGCGGTGGCCGCCGTTGTCAATGAAGTCGTAAGCGTACCATCCAGCTCGGCCGGATCCCATCTGGATAAGCCAGGGCCAGACGTCATGAGGAGGGCGACGAATGGTGACCGCGTGATTGACCGAGCCGATGGGCTCGATAATTAGGCCGTCTCCCGGAAGCGTCCGGGTCTGCTCGCCAGGAGTCGCGCGGACCTGCATGCTGCCGTAAGTCACAAGTACAGCGAACACTACCAGTGCTCCGGCGAACACAGTCAGTACTTTCTTTTTCATGGCCCTTTCAACGGATCGATGTGGTAGAGACCACTCATTAAAGACAGGATACATTCCAGTCACTGTCCCACTCTCGGAAGTGAAACTGCAGTTGCTCTCCGCTACACGATCCTCTCTCCTACGTGCTCCTCATCCAAGATGAAGGCTACAGTGCTACAGTTCGTTGTTCATAACGGTGTCCGGGTTAAACTAAAGACCGCGGGTTCTTGAGACTCCACTGCTAGACAACCTCTCCAACCGCTGCCTGCAGATTCAAACCATAAAAGGTCCTGGCCACGCGCACAAGCCCGATCCCAGGACCGTTTCATGGTTCGTTGTGCCGGAACGGCATGAGAAACTAAGCTAGTCGGGTTCGAGTGGACCGAAGAGCGTGCCCTCGGCGGCCCGCGTCCGGCGCCCATCGTCAAACGGGCTGAACGTGACACTGGGAGCCGGCGCCTGCCCTCTGCTGCGGCGAATCTCGTAGTTGATACGCCCCCATTCGGCTATCTCGGCTGCGCATCATTGCCGGCTTGGGTGAAGCAGTTGCCCGAGGGTGGGCGACTGGTGGTGCCGCTACACACAGGAGGGGAACGTGCCGGACCGGCGTGTACGAGAAGTGCGACTGACTAAATCGGTTATTTTGCGTGGGTAAGCGGCCGCTGTGGTCAATCGCGGCGGATGGCTGGCCCTGCAACAGTGGCGTTCCTTTGATGAAGCAAATCAGTCTGCCGGCTTATGGTCACGAAAGGATCGACGTTCGCGAGGTTACCGTAGCATTGTTCTGCCGATGCTTTGCACCCTCCGCAGCATAGGGCTTTGAGTTCCGGGTCGCAACTCTGGCACTCTGCCGGCCAGGTATCACGAAAAGCTCGGACATAAGGATGGTTATAGTAGATATCGGTGAAGCGATCTTGTTTGAGGTTACCCAGTAGCACACCGGAGTGATTGCAGATGCGCACATTTCCTCGCGGATCAATGGTGAAATATGATTCTTCTCCCGCCAGCGGACACCACCCAAAATGAATTTGTTTGTACTTTCGGGTGTCGACTACGCAGGGCTCGATTGCCACCGAGACTGCGACAGGCAAAACGTACCGTCCGCTCAATTCCTCTAACGTGTCCAGATTGTCTCGGATCATGTCGGGAGTGGGCAGCAAGCGATCGGCGTGCCGAATGTTGTGCGCGCCAAGATTCATCCGGTTATACATTAAGCCAGTTGCGCCGAGCGCAATGGCTAGTTCCGTGGTTTTCCGGAGAGTTGCGCTATTGAGTTTGGTGGCTACGAATACAGCCACAAAATTGCCTTTGGCCTGCCGGACATTCGCCATACCGTCAACTGCAGCATCCCATGCCCCTCGACGCCCGGCTAGGCTGTCGTGCACCTCGTGACGATAACTGAGCAACGTGATCTCATACGTGACATCCGCGCCCGCGGATGCAACGCGTTCTTCGGTCAAGAGTGTGCCATTAGTAATGACCACGGGGGACACTCCCTTCGTTCGAATAAATGAGAGGATCTCCGGTAGATCCTCTCGCAGGAGCGGCTCACCCCCGGACAAGGCGATGGACTGCACGGGAGCTTCTTCACATAGGGTCGCTATCGTGTTCGTCACCTCCCGGGTGCTCATCTCGTCGCTTTGATCACGGTCGCACTCCTCGCTAGAGGGCCCCTCTGCCAGGTAGCAATAGAGACAATGATTGTTACAGCGCTGGGTTAGTTCGATCACGAAACTCGAGGGGAGAGGGCGTGATTGGAAATTGTCTGGGAATGAGTCCATGAAACACCAACGTTTCCATTAACAGTTAGAAATCCACTCAGACCTGAAGTTAAAGCGTGTCCGGATTGTGGGATTTCAGGGCTTAGCCACCCAGTTTTTCGAAGGCGCTCTTGCTCAACACGCCCTCGCTATGTAGTTGCGTCGCGAGGGCAGCGCGCGCCGCCTCCGGCACCACACCTAAGAACTGGTCGGCTCGCGGGAAGTAGCAGATAATGCGTATAGGACGGGCCACTGCTGCTTGCACCAAGCCAACCACGAAGCTTGTCGGCTCGGAGTAAAAAATATCAACCTTATGCCCCACCAGTTCCTTCAGTTGTGCCGGTTGGGTGTGAGGGCTGACCGGAATGGGCTGAAGCTTGCCTTCCGTCTCGAGAAAGTAGGCTCCTTCTTTCAATACCACTGTTCCTGTTGTTGGCTGGTTTGCCATCTCGTTTCTCCTTTTTGCATCAGACATTTACCAGTAGCGTTCGGATTAAGTCTGAATCCCTCCCAGTTTGGCCTTGCCCGTCCTTCGCTGCGGTGACCGCTCGCACCAGTGCGTGTGACAAACGGGCGCAAAGGAGACCACCGCCAATAGCGAAGGGCACCCCGGACAGAACAGGAGAACTCGAATCAAACAGACGAGTCGGGCATCGTGAGATACATGCTTGGGTCTTCAGTGATCTGCGCGTTGCTCGCCGTTCTTTTCGCCCGGACGACCGGATGATCGCGATAGGTAAATTTAGTAAATTGAGTCACGTCACCTGGCAAACTGGACACGTGGCTCATCCCGGCACTTTTCCGATTACCCGGATCACGACCAACTCGGAAACTAAGACTCCTGGAAGCTGAACCTTTCCAAAATCAAGTCTTTTTGGAATGGCGTGTTTCCCGATGCTGGTCTATGACCGTTGAGAAATCACCAACTCACACGCGATCCAAGCTGAAAGGCTTACCAGGTCTTGCGACGAACCGCCAGACGGCTCACTGAAGGCTGAGCATGGTCGCAGGACGTTTCTGATGAAATCAATCGCAGCGAATATCCAATGATTCGAAATAGCGTCGCAGTGGGCATCCAATGGAGAGTCCACAACACAAGCATTAATTGGCCAATTCTCTTTCTTATATCACCCGCAGCGGTGCCAGTTCATGGTCAGCGTGCGAACGTGGAAGAAATCGGAGCCATGGCCGCCGTTCTGAACGGGCGTGTAGACGCAGTGCTTATCACCGGCGGCATGGCGCATTCTCAGCGTTTGATCTCGGTTCTGTCTGATCAAAGTAAGCTGGATCGCTCCTATCGCAGTCTACTCGGGCGAAGACAAACTGAGGGCACTTATGGAAGGCGCCTTGCGAGTACTGCGCCAAGAAGAGCAATCAAGGACTCTGGGGCTCGACCACAGTGCCGCGATCGAGGTTTAAGGAGACAGCCTCACATATGTGATTGGCCACGAGCTGCGGCGTGGACAGGGGGAGCCGAGGCTGTTCACGAACCGGGGCTTGGAGCGCATCCGGGGTGGTTTCTCCACCTGCGCGCTTGTGGGATCGCCCTGAAAATCCACTCCGGTTCTGGAGTTACTTCTTGGATCGGAGTGCTAAGCGAGAGCGACCCTCATTGTGTTTTGCCTCTGTTCTGGCCCTCAGTCAGCGACCAAAATGAGACGGGCGCTACTGACAAATCAGAGGGTTTTCCGCTGCGCCACTAGACTGCATACTTAACCGAAGTGTCCCAGGTCCGGTTAGGGTTATTAAACAAACCACGACGCGAGAGCTCACTCCAGTTCTGGAGCATAGGGCCAAGGGCGGATCCTGCACGCTCCTGTCAGCGGCCACCATTCCGACCGGCGCGGATTAAGGAAGATCGAGAATCTCGAACTCCTGGTCCTTCCTGTCCTGAGCAACCTCGGCCTTCGCAGTCCGTGCCTTGTGTGTTTCGGTTTCAGCGCACGGAAGTTCTACTTCCCGCTGGACGACCGTTCCTGGTCGGCCTCCGTTAGCGGTCGTATCTCGATTCGTTGGCAACCCGGTCTTGATGTCAAGGATTTCGTACCCCAGATCCTTTTCGCGTGGAACCCTGCGGAACTGCAGCGCTCTGTAGACAGAAGGCCGCTCAGGTGGGACAGGGGCTCTGCGTCATACGCCCGCAGCAGGGCAGACGCGATGCAAGCCAGGGTTGCCCCAGTGATGTGCATGCGATGATCCTCCCATTGTGAATTGCCGAGCCGTAATCCTACTCGGCGGCGGACCATCTCATTTATCGGCACAATCAGGCTCACGATGATTTAGTCTCTCCGGGCGCGACTTCGGGACGAGGTCTGTTCGCCGCCCTCTTAACCGGCGGGGCGACCTCGGTAATAGGACGCGCAACCCTCGCCTTTCTCTTTGTCGCCGGAGCCATCTCCTTGACGACACCATAGCGACGCTCTGGAGAGGTTTCCGGCGCCACTTCGACGATTACCTCAGAGATTGCGCCCCTCCGACGGGTCGCGGGGGCTACTTCCACGACTTTGGAGCTCGGCCTTTTGCGCTGCGGCGCCACTTCGACAATCGGCTTGTGGGGCCGCTTCTTCTTGGCCGGTGCAACTTCGACGATCGGCTTATGAGGCCGTTTCTTCGAGGGCGGAGCAACCTCGACCACCGGTCGGGTGGGTTTTTTCTTCCTCTCGGGCGCCATTTCCACAATTGGCCGCGCGGCCGGTTTTCTCCTGCCCGGTGCAACTTCCACTATGGGCCGCGCTGCTGACTTACGCTTTTTCTGTGGAGCTACCTCCACGACTGGTCTTGCTGCCTTTTTGCGTTTCTTAGCCATGCTGATCCTCACTAGATGGAGTCACTGCAATATACGGATACCGCTCGACAATTGCCGCCAGAGAATGTTGCACAAAATCAATGCGAATATGCGAACTGTACAGGTTTTCTCGTACGCCGCCGAGAGCATAGTCGCCGTTCGGCAGTACGGAGAAATCGCGCTGCTGGACGATCAAGCGGTCGAGAAAGTTGAACCCTTCGTGCCAGACGTCGTCGTAGCGAGCTGCACGCGCGGGACTAAAGCCGCGTGCCACGTGGTATGCCGCCGCAATCGCTTCCAGATACACCGCCGTCGTGTAACCAGGCGTATCGGGTTGATGATCGCTGATGAATGCGCCGCTCTTTTTCTGCTGGAACTGGGTAATGAAGTCAGCGACCTCAAATACCAGTTCTGCCAATCCCTCTTGGCCGGTCACACGCAACCACGCGGCTGCCGCCAAAGTCATCCAGGAAACCTGGCCGAAATCTCGTTTGTGGCGGAAACGATGCCTGTAGTAACGGAACGCCCGCTGGATTCGAGGCGTGTCGACAGCTAACAAGCCGTGGGCGGCCGCTGCGGCGAGCGCAAGCAGAACCTGCCCGGGCACATAGTTTTGCAATTCTTCCGGATCGAAACGGTCTTCTTCTTGGTCCTCGTCGTCCGGATCTTCAAACTCATCGTTCTCATTGGCACTCGCTGGTGGTTGCCATGCGGCCACGCAGCCATGCCTGTCGATTGAATGGAGAAGCTCTGAAACGAGACGTCTGCATTCATCGCTCTGCGCGTTGCCCAGCTCACACGTCGCAAGGAGGGCAAAAGCATCGCGGCTTAGCGCGAGCGGCGGATCGTCCGGCTGAAGCAGAACGCAACGGAGAGCTAATTCTGCAGTACTCCGTCTGCCAAGACGAGCTAGAGTCCAGGCCGCATGTGACTGGCGCGCTACATCAATGCCCTGGTACAAGGTGTTCTGGAATGGGTGATAACCAAAATACAGTGAGCCGTCGCTCTGCAGATTTCGCTCCAGGTAATCGCATGTCAGGCGAGCAATCTCATCGACGCTTGCCGTGGGTGAACACCGTTTGAACCCTCCCTCCAGTTTGCACGTCTCTCCTTCGTCAGCTAGCCAGGTGGCGCAGTCGAAACGCCGCCACTCGTAGGGCCCGCGGGTAATGCCTGCCTTGTCGAGGACCTCAGCAACAAACTCTTCGGCGTCGAGGCAGAGCCAGGTGGAAACGAACGGCAGCATCAGCCCCTGGCGTGCGTGCTGTTTTACGGCCAGCGCCTGCTGGCCATGACGGTAGCGGAAACGAACCTCTTCCGGTGTGAAATCTCCCATTTCCAGCTCGTTGAAGAGAAGGGAAATACTCACCGCTACCTGAGAGTCGGGTTCGAGCGGAGTCTCGGGGAAACGCTCATCGTGCAGGGTAGCCTGCGCCAGCGTTCGAAGATCTTGCTCCAGATCGGAAATCTCGCTGCCCATGCATCCGCGCAGTTCGCCGTCGATGTAGATAGTGATGAAGATTTGCTTAGCGCCGGGCGGGAATGCAGGTATCGGGAGAGGTTGCTCGAGCTCCCTGTCCCGAACCAGATTTCGGATCCAAGCGGCCAGTGGGCCGCAGTCGGGCGAATCATCGCCACCGGCGACTCCGCTTGCCTGCCATGACGCACCGGGCTCTACAAACTTCGACACCTCATGCCGGTACAGCGTGTACGGTTCGAAGTCGTCCAGGCCGGCATTGTTGAAGCGGGCATGGCGAAACTGTTGCCATTCGTCGCGGATACCAGGCATGCGCGGCAGGGCGCCCCCCATGACTTCAGGCCGTTCGCCGCTCACTACAACGATGCCGTAGCGATCATTATCGAGCTCGCCCACCGTGACCGCTTCCAGGGCCGAGAAAAAGGTAACTGCTATCGAGCTTGAGTTGAGCAGGCGTATTCGGTCGACGTCGGCGGGCATCGAGCATGCGGTTAGAAACGCCGCGCGGACTACGTCTTCGGCCGGCCCCCAAGATGGCTCCCCAGGAAAATGCCAGAATCCCTCGCGCGCATGACGATCAAAGATGTCTGCCCGCGAACGCAAGCTCACCCACGCGCCACCGCTGCAGTCATAGTCTGGGCGGTCCAAGTTTTTGGGCGGAAGCAGCAGTTCGCCGCCGGACCAAAATTCCTGCAATACCGCGCGTGCTAAATGTGCCGGGTGCAAGCCCTGCGGAGCGTGACGCGCACTCCAAGGAAGGCTCGGGAAAATCTTAGTCGGGTTGTGGTTCGGCGCCTCCTCGCCTTCCATCCTGCTCATAAAGTCTTCGAAGATGTCATAGACCGCCTCGACATGGTAGCCGCGCGCCTGTAGTTCGGAGACTCCGCCTTCCCACCCAAACCTAACTAGAGCGATGCACCCTTCTACGCGGAGGCCAGCAGCTTCCAGCGTGGCGATACCCTGGCTCACGTTGGCGCCGGAAGCGATTGAGTCTTCTATCATGACTACGGGCTCATCGGGATCGATGCGTCCCTCAACCAGCTTCTTGGATCCGTGGGTTTTGGGCTCTCGTCGAACCAAGAGGCCCCAATGTCCAACATCCGATTGCAAAACAATGGACTGCAGAATGGGAACTGCGGTTAATCCAAAGGTGGCCAATTGTCGTCCGTCGAAGCTGCGGAGCTTCTCCAGCATCAACTGCCCGGCGAGTTCTGCCCCGCGCGGTCGCAAGGTCACGGCAAGGGAATCGAGCATCCAGCGCGAAGAAGTACCATCGCGCGAAAGCACCGGCTGTGTCTCGCTGCGATGCAGAATACCGTGCTGCAGCAAAAGATCGAGCAATTCAGGAGTACCGGGCTTTCGCAGTGCGGAGACGGAGCTCAATCGCCCACCTCCGAACGTTCGACAAGATTCACGATCGAAGTACGTGTTTGCAGCGGGGATGGACGGCCTGCCGGCGGTTCGGCTAGCCGCGCTACCGGGACGCTTTCTGTGCCTGCGGGAAGTTCGAAGCTTCTATTCTGCGGCAGAGCCAAGCTCAAGTAGCGTCCGTCCATGTGAAGCATTAAATCCCTACTGACAAACTCGTCTAACGCGGACTGCACCCAGGAAACGCCCTCAAACACCGACTCGATATCGCGGGGCGTCCGTGCGTCTGCGCAATATTCGTACAGGGCAGCTTCGCCGTCGGCATACGAATAGGTCCGCAGTTTGCGCCTCCGACCATCCTCGATGGCGATGCTCGAAAACGCCTTGCGGTAACGCAGAAATGGGCGGTTCTTGCCGTCGGCCCACTGACCCTGCCAACGGGTAACACGGTCGATCAAATCGTCATAGTTTTCCTCATCCACCACGTTGCGGATGTCGTGATCGAAATAGTAGGAAACGCGATTGAGGTTGAAGCGCTGAGGAAAGATGTAGTCGTAGCAGATTGCAGGCTTCAGTCGAGTAATGGATTGTGACTCTGGCTCGGTAAACATTGGCGATCCGCGGTCGGCCCGCGCTTTCACAATCCCCCATGGCGGCTGCAGATGCAAAATTTTCGGCACCAGCGCACCTTGCAGGCGATAGTCCTCTTCAGTTTCACCGGGAAAACGCATCAGTATGTTGTACATGCAACTGATGTCGTAGTACGTACACCACTTAATCAGTTCCACATTGCGCATACCCGTCGTCATCTTGCGCATGCATTTCAGAACATTGGTTGAAAAGCTCTCGACGCCCGGCTGAACCGAACAGAGCCCTCCTTTGCGCATGCGGCCAAGCTGGGTACGGGAAAAGTTAGGGCGAATCTCGTAGTGAATCTCCAGATCGGTATTAGCTTCGGCGAGGCGTCGGAAGACCTTGTCGGCATATTCCGGCGCCATGATGTTATCGATTGCGTTGAAGCTGAAGACCCCATACTTGCGCGAGAGGCAGTCCAGTTGTTCGAGAACTGCATCCGGACTCTTAGCGCGAAATTCCATACCCGAGCGATTCAAACCGCAAAATGTGCAGTGATGCTTTTCGCCCCACCAGCATCCACGCGCAGTCTCGATAGCTAGCATTGGCTCACAAGCGTCGTCGTAAGTCTCGTATCCTCCCTCGCAACGGGCGTAGAAGTATTCATCGAAATCGGGCACGGGCGTCTTGTCCATGTCGTAAAAATTGTCCGCGCGGCCGGCATATTCGATTTTGTCCATAACGCGCCGCATCACTCCGCGCAGGCCCACGAGGGACTGGCCTTTGTGCAAACGGATCACCATCTCGGGAAACGTGACTTCCGCGTCGCCGCAGTGCATGTAGTCAACCTGCGGACAATGGAGCAGGACTTCATCAGCGATGTCATCTTCGAGGCTGGCGCCACCAAAGACGATCGGTATGTGTGGGTAGCGTAGCTTCAGCGCTTTCGCGAGAGCCAGGCTTGCGAGCAACTGCTGAAAAACAACGGAGAAGCCAATTAGGGAAAACCGGCTCCAGTCCACGGCATCCACACAGAAATCAATGAATTCAGGTGCTTCATGATCACGAATTCTGGTGAAGCGACCGGTGGTACAACCGGCACTTTTGCAAATCGCACGAAACAAGTGCTCGTGGGCCTGAAAATATTCCTGATCACGGGAGCCAATCTCGTCACCGAATGCAGCTTTCGTCCAAATCCATTCGCCTACCAAGCTGGGCCAAACATCGGCAATGGTCTCGCTTACTCTCCACCCAATTCGCTCGCCAAAATACATAAACAACGAAAAATTCTGTACAGGGATTCCCGCTCGCTCCAAGGTTGGCTTCAATAACGCCAGTTGAAACGAGGGAAAGCGCGCGGAAAGCGTCGGCATGCTGATGAGAGCGACCGGTTTCATGACGCAAGAGGTCGCTGAGTATAACCCATGTCCATGGCGAATGCTAGAGGGGAATGGTGATTCGGCGCTTACATTTTTAATGCGGATAGTGACCCGCTCTCGGTTGACACGGCCTCAGACCCGGGGCTCTTTGGCCACCTGGGAATACAAGCGAACCGGTCAAGCTGGCTGCGATACCGCCCGAGCCTTCGCTGCTTCCACCAACTCCATGACATCGGCGATGAGCTTGGCGCGGCGCTGCAGTGCGTCTTGATGGGCTAACGAGGCGGCCTTGATGTCAGCTCCGCAATGCGGGCACACGATTTGGCCCGGCCAGACATACTGATCGCAACCGCGGCAAATATCTAGCTTGGGCGGAACACGCCCTTCGCGCGGAGCGGGCTTAGCCGGAGGGGCATTCAACTGAACTAGCTTCGTCCCCGTTGTACTGGACACAATTTCCGGCGGAGAATGTTGGCCAGGAATTCGCTCCGTAATCACTTCGAACTCACCAATCGCAAACGAGGCAGCCGACGCATCTCGAGTTTTTACGATGCGCTCCCGTAGCCCTTGCTTGGCCAGTTGCAATGCGCGGTAGTGGCAGTAAGGATTGTTCCCCGGGCGGCCGAGCAACGAATGCGACGTCCAAGTGCAGCCACCTCGGCAAACGTCGGCGTAATAACAACTGTGGCAGAACCCCCAAAGATCGTCGACCGAGCGCAGGCGCCCGAAATGAATTTCGGGGCTATTCTGCCATATCTCCTCAAGAGTCAGATCGCGAACATTTCCCCCTGCGAAGCCTACCGTGGCGAGCGAGGGGCACCCTTTGACAGTTCCATCGGCCTCCAGTGCCAGCACCGTATGTCCAGCGCTGCATCCCGACCAGTGCACGTGCTCATTGCCAAAGCCTCGCCACAGATGTTCGTACGGCCCGAAATAACCAATATTATTACCGATCACCACCAGCAAGCCGCGCCCCGCTGCTTCCAGATATAAGTCCGCCAACAACGGCATGAGTTCCAAAAGGCGATAGGGCTGCAGCAGAAGATCATCGTTATCCACTGCATTCCCCATGGCTACGGTGAGCTGAATCTGCCACTGCTTCGCACCAGTAGACAGAATGACTTCCATGAGTTGTGGAAGCTCGGGCATGGTGCCACTGCCGATTTGTGTGTTGACGCTGATGTTCAGTCCGGCTTCTTTTGCGAGGCGCAGGGTATCTAACGCCCTTGCGTATGAGCCGCGCACGCCACGGACTGCATCATGACTCTCTTCGAGTCCATCCAATGAAACTCCAACTCCTTGAAGTCCGGCGTCGACTGCGGCAGCGAGCCGTTGAGGCGTAAGATTCCGACCGCCCGTCTGAGTGGCACAGTACATACCGTGAGACCGAATAGCCTGGATGATGGTTGTCCAATCGGGCCTCAGATAGGCTTCGCCGCCGATGAGCGAAACTTCACGGGTCCCCAGGCGGGCAAGATGCTCCACTACCTCGAGACACTCGGTAGTGGTTAATTCATTATCGCGTCGCGGCCCGGCGCGCGACCCGCAGTGCCGGCATTTGAGGTCACATGCCAGCGTTATTTCCCAAACGACATGTACCGGAACGAAGCTACGGTAGTCTTCGTTGGTCCGGATGCGGGCTGGGGCGGACACAGCTGTCAGGCTTTCCTTTCGGCTTTGGCTATCTCGATCTTCAGCTGAGTCAGGGCCGATCTGAGATCTCCTGTCTCCTGAAGATACTTCTCAGCTTCTTCAACGACTTGCTTCATTTCTGCAAGATCACCGCGCGCGATCGCATTATGAATCGCAACTCCGTAAGGAGGTACAGGTGCGGACATAAGGAAATCCTCTTTGGACTACCGGGCGTTCTGCTCGAGCTTTGCTATTTCAATTTTCAGCGCCTCGAGTAGAGAAGGCAGATCGCCGCGCTCCGTCAAGTAACTCTCGGCTTCCTTGGCAAGCTTCTTCATGTGGATCAAATCACCGGAAGCGATCGCCTGATGGATGCCGACGCCATACAAAACGTGCTCTGAAGCCATATCGCCTCCTCGCTTAGTGCCCCTTTGCGCGATGCTCGAGGCGCGCAATCTCTATCTTTAGGTACTCCAGCGCGCTCCTCACGTCACCAACTTGGTGCAGGTGCTTTTCTGCTTCCTCGGCAAGTTGTTTCATCTTTGGTAGATCGCCTTTTGCGATCGCATCCTGAATTGGGGGGCCGTATAGAACATGTGCCATCGCCATCCTCCCTGGTTGCCAATAGCTGGCTGCCTTATATATACCGTTAGGCAGTGACAGTCAAGCATCTGCCACTGCTGTCCGGTTAACTGACAGGGTGGTGGTTGCAAGTAATAGCTGTGCAATAAGTTAAAGCCATTTTTGGCTTGCCGCGATTTGAATGCGAGGAGAGCCGACAATGGCTCATGAACCAGGGCCGCACCGTCTTCTCGCAGTTAATCAGCTTTCTTCCCGACCGGGAGTTCCGTCGTTGCGTCGAGCGTTATCAGGGCGACCTCCGACTGCGCGGCTTCACCTGCTGGGACCAGTATCTGGCGATGGCTTTCGCCCAGTTGACCTATCGCGAAAGTCTGCGCGACATCGAAGCTGGTTTGGGTTCGTTGCAGCGGCAAGCTGTATCACCTGGGATTCCGTGGCAAGGTGGCGCGCTCGACGCTGGCGGATGCGAACGAATCGCGGGACTGGCGCATCTTCGCCGACTTTGCGCAGAGTGCTGATCGCCACTGCACGCGGACTGTATGTCCGAGAGCCCATGGGCGTCGCTCTGGAGCAGAGCCTGTATGCCCTGGATTCGACCACCATCGACCTGTGCCTGTCGCTGTTTCCGTGGGCCCGGTTTCGGCGACGCAAGGCCGCGGTCAAGATGCACACGCTACTGGATCTGCGCGGCAATATCCCCACGTTTATTCGCATTACCGATGGCAAAGTGCACGACGTCAATATCCTGGACGAGATCATGCCGGAAGCCGGAGCCTTCTACGTCATGGATCGCGGCTACGTCGATTTCGAGCGCCTGTTCGCTACTGACGCTCAGCTCGGCCTTCTTCGTGGTGCGCACCAAGTCGAACCTGTTGCTGCAGCGGCGCTACTCGCATCCCGTGGACAAGAGCACGGGCGTCCGCTCCGATCACACCGTGATCCTGTCTTCCTTCGAGTCGGCCTCAGTGTACCCAGACGCGTTACGCCGCGTGAGCTACTGTCGATGCTGGAACCGGCAAGCGGCTGAAGTTCCTGACCAACAACTTCACCCTGCCGGCGCTGACCATCGCGCGGATCTACAAGCAGCGTTGGCAGGTGGAGTTGTTCTTCGAGAGCTCGACATGGTGCACTCCTTTGGATGTCTATGGAATTTCAAGAGTCAATTGCGCTGAATCGACCGTTGGTGGGGTCGCTGGATGGTTCCGTTCGGCCACGCATCGCTCGACGTCCGCTCTGCGCAGAATCCAGGGTGCGCCCACACAGGCCTGCGTCGCCGGCAACTGTTTCAACCGAATCAGCCGCAAGACAGTGGTCGGCGTGACGCCGAGAGCGACGGCGGCTTCACTGACGGACATTTCGCCGCGGGCCTGCCGCTCTCCCTCACGGTAGACCGGAATCGCATGGTTGTTGCGCAGCGAGCAGATACGCTTCGCCGTCCAGTTCTGTCCGTGTGCTGTGCGGCGTTGATTCCGATTCAGGATCGAGGCGATCCGCGCATCTGGTTCGATCCGCGCCAGCATGCGAACGATCTCCACCAGATCATCGTCGGTGACATACCGATGCCGGCCGGTGCGAATCTTTTGGAACTCTAGCTGCGTGTGATCCCCGCCTTGCCAATGCAACACGAGGCGTATCGTCTCGCCTTCACACGTGGCGATGATCTCTTTCAGAGCGATGCGAAGGAGGCGTTTCTTGTGCTCCGGCGAACTGTTGCGGATCATCCCAGAGTCTGGGGAGATCCCGTGCGAAGGACAAGCAGTTCCCGTTTCTGCGTGTCGCTGAGTGGGCGCTCGCGACCTTGTTGCAATGTCACGAGCTCGGCTTCGAGCTGCGCCTCCGTGGTCAGCGCCTGGTTCCAGCGGCGTTCGAGTTCCGCCGCCACAAGCCGATTCGCCGGATCCACCGCGATCATACTGGCGCCGGGCGCGTGTCACTTCATAGCGCGCGTGCTCTAACGCCAACGCCTTCTGCTGAATCCGCTCGTCGCTGGCGCCTTGTAGAGTCTCGATCGCCTCAATGGCCGCTTCGATGCCGAACGGCGTCAGGCATTGCAGCAGTTGCTCCGACACTAAGCGATCGGCACGGAGCCCGCCGAACATTACGCAACATGCGCGATCGCGATTGAGGAGATACCCCGAGCACTGATACCGAATCACGCCGTGGACCGGGATATTGCGCCAGCAACTTGGCGCCACAATGACCACAGCGCAGCAGCCCAGCAGCAGGGCCTCGCCATGTTTGACCGATCCACGCACCGCACCACCTCTCGCATTGTCGTTGTGGGCAATCATCGTCTGATTGCTCTGATAAACATCCCAGTCAATGTAACCCTCATGATGATCCATGATCAACACCGTCCAGTCCTCGCGACGGCGCCGCACCTGCCGGAGGACCCGCTTCTGCCCGGCCTCAAGCCGCACCATCGTCTTGCTGCGCCCATACGCGTATGCTCCGGCGTAGATCGGGTTCTTCAACACGCTGAGCACCGCATGGTATCGAGCGGGCTGCCAGACGACCTCGCGCGCCTCTTCTGGCCCGCGAGCGACCGGCAACTGGATCTGCTGCTGATCCAGCCAGAAATAGACCTGCCGCACGCTGCCCAACTCCGCAAATTTGCGAAAGATCAGATCGATGGTGGACCCGACCCTGGCATCCGGATCTTTCTCGATGCGGTCATCCGGTCCTTTGACGTACCCGATCGCGACCCGTCGAACCAAGGCGCCCCGCTGCGCCTTCTGCAGCATCGCCGCGTGCGCACGCTCGCGGAAACTCGCGACTTCCATCTCGCTGATCGTGCCCTTCATGCCCAACAACAATCGATCGTTCGTGAGTCTGGGATCATACACAGCTTCGGCGTCGATCAGTAGCGCACCGACGATGCTGCAAAATTCCAGCAGGGTATGCCAGTCCCGGCCATTGCGCGCCAACCGCGACGCCTCAATGCTGAAGACGGCGCCGACCTGCCCATCGCACAGCGCACGCAACAGGCGTTCAAAACCGGGGCGGTGTGTTCCGGATCCCGAGATCCCGAGATCGTCATCGATGACTTCGATGTCTTGCCAGCCCAGCGCGCGTGCACGATCGACAAGGCCATATTGGCGGCGTTGACTTTCGAGATTGTGCTGCACTTGACCAGGCGTGGACTGACGGATGTACACACAGGCCCGCCGGGCCAGATGATCAGCGGTGATCTTGTTCATCGCCGCCCTCCTCGCGGATCATCTTGGCCAGCGCCTGCATGAGGCTGATGTGCGCGTCACCCGCATCATCAGACCGCCGTGCTTGCAAGGTTTCGAGATTGGGTTTGTTCGCGGCGATGACACATTGACACATTTGAGGTGTCGTTCCGTATAAGTCTCCGCGCACGTGTTGCTAATCCGTACACATGAGTCATAATGTGTCACTCATGTTCTCGTGCGGGCGCGGGCGCGAAGAGTTTCGAGAACACGGACAGAACACGGACAGTGAGAAGGGGCACCCAGTCTTGAGTGCCCCTAAGTTATTGAATCTTTGGCTCCTCAGGTAGGACTCGAACCTACAACCCTCCGGTTAACAGCCGGATGCTCTGCCATTGAGCTACTGAGGAGTGCGGGAGCGCGCGCACACGCGCTGCGCTGCAATTCCATTGTAAAGGCAGCCCGTCGCTCCGTCAAAAATTTGATGCCGCGCGATTGTTCGCGATTATTTTTACCCTTCGTCCATCTCGTTGCCAAGGCTCGTACCCCGTGTTCGGGCAGATTGAGAGCGCCACAGCCATAAGTGACGCATGTAATTGACCCACCTTTTCTCGGCGTGCTATAAAGTGTCGCTTCACACTGTAATCCTAATCTGGGGGCGTGCTCCCAGAAGGGCAGTCGCAAGTAGTTCCGACGCGGCCAAACCTCAACACTTCCGTTTTGAAGTGGAAGCGCGTTTCCGGGAACAAGAGCAGGTCGGCGCGTGGATTTCAAGTGCGCTTAACGAAAACGGCAACTCGAAGTCCGATTAGGCCTGACCTGCGGGTTGGTCTGTGGTCTCATGCGGCCTCCCGTCGGGGCCGGTCGCGTGAAAAGGGCAATATTTAGTGATCATTTCATAGGGCGGACCCGGACCCAAGCGGGTACCACCCACGGAGGATTCTTATGCAAACCTGGCTGGCCGTGTTGAGGCGGCTGTCATTTCTAACCAAATCCATGTCGAGTTCAGCGAAAGCAGTCGGTGCTCTGACTTCACTTCTTTTCTTGAGTTGCCCGGCGGCATTTGCTCAACCTCGCGAAGCCGGGGGCGGCGAAGCAAACTTGCAGCTCCCTGATCTCAGCTCGGTCAGTTTCCTGGGTATCAACGGGCACAGCCTGCTGCTGATTGGGCTGCTGTTCTGTCTATTTGGACTGGCGTTCGGGTTGGCGATTTACATGCAGCTCAAGAACGCTCCCGTTCACCGCTCGATGCGCGAAATCTCTGAACTGATCTATGAAACCTGCAAAACATACCTGGTTACCCAGGGCAAGTTCATTCTTGTCCTTTGGGCCTTCATCGCGGTCATCATTACCGCGTACTTTGGATGGCTGGCTCCCGTCCCGGGCAAGCCGATCGCGGTGACACTGCCGGTGATTTTGCTGTTCAGCCTGGTCGGTATCGCAGGCAGCTACGGTGTGGCGTGGTTCGGTATCAGGGTCAATACATTTGCCAATTCCCGTACGGCGTTTGCCAGCCTCCGTGGCAAGCCGTTTGCGATTTACGCGATTCCGCTCAAGGCGGGCATGAGCATTGGCATGATGCTGATCAGCGTTGAGTTGCTGATTATGCTCTGCATTCTTTTGTTCATACCGGCAGACTATGCCGGCCAGTGCTTTATCGGATTCGCAATAGGTGAGTCGCTGGGCGCGGCTGCCTTGCGTATCGCCGGCGGCATCTTTACCAAGATCGCCGACATCGGTTCCGACCTCATGAAAATCGTCTTCAAGATTAAAGAAGACGATGCCCGCAACCCGGGCGTCATAGCCGACTGCACGGGCGACAATGCTGGCGACTCGGTCGGCCCCAGCGCTGATGGTTTCGAAACGTATGGCGTGACGGGTGTGGCGCTGATTACGTTCATCCTGCTCGGCGTAAAAGACCCGCATGTCCAGGTGCAATTACTGGTGTGGATTTTCGTGATGCGCATCATGATGCTGGTCTCCAGCACGGTGGCCTATTTCCTGAACGAAACAGTGGCCAAAGGGCGCTACGGCAACGCCGATGAGATGAACTTTGAAGCACCACTGACATCGCTGGTGTGGCTCACGTCGATCATCTCCATCGTGCTGACTTACATCGTGTCTAAGGTGATCATTCCGGACTTGGGCGGCGATTCCACGCAATGGTGGAAGCTGGCGACGATCATTTCGTGCGGCACGCTGGCGGGCGCCATCATTCCTGAACTCGTGAAGGTCTTCACCTCGGTGTCATCGGGACACGTGAAGGAAGTCGTCACCTCCGCCGAAGAAGGCGGCGCCTCGCTCGACATTTTGTCGGGTCTGGTTGCGGGCAACTTCTCGTGCTATTACCTCGGATTCACCATGGTGATTCTGATGAGCATCGGCTACGTCATGAGCACGTACGGTCTAGGCGTGATGATGCTCGCACCGGCCGTATTTGCTTTCGGCTTGGTGGCCTTCGGGTTCCTCGGCATGGGACCAGTGACCATCGCGGTCGATTCTTACGGGCCGGTGACGGACAACGCGCAATCGGTTTACGAGCTTTCGCTGATCGAGCAGGAACCGAACATCGAGGGCGAGTTGAAGCGCGACTACAACATTGACGTGAACTTCGAGCGCGCCAAGCACATGCTGGAAGAAAACGACGGCGCGGGCAACACCTTTAAGGCAACGGCGAAACCCGTGCTGATCGGTACAGCAGTGGTCGGCGCAACCACAATGATTTTCTCCATTATCATGGCGCTTACCCACGGCCTTACGGAGAACGTTGGCAAACTCTCGCTGCTGCATGCTCCGTTTGTGCTGGGGCTCATTAGCGGCGGCGCCGTCATCTACTGGTTCACCGGAGCCAGTATGCAGGCCGTCACAACGGGCGCATATCGAGCGGTCGAGTTCATCAAAGCTAACATCAAACTCGAGGGCGTCGAAAAGGCCTCGGTGGAGGACAGCAAGAAGGTCGTTGAAATCTGTACGAAGTACGCGCAGAAAGGCATGTTCAATATCTTTCTCGCCGTCTTCTTCGTGACCCTTGCATTCGCCTTCGTGGAGCCGTTCTTCTTCATCGGCTACCTGATTTCGATTGCCATCTCCGGCTTGTACCAGGCCATGTTTATGGCCAACGCTGGTGGCGCCTGGGATAACGCCAAGAAGATTGTCGAAGTCGAGTTGAAGCAGAAAGGAACACCGCTGCACGATGCAACCGTGGTGGGCGATACCGTGGGTGATCCGTTCAAGGACACCTCATCAGTGGCCATGAATCCGATCATCAAATTCACCACGCTGTTTGGATTACTGGCGGTGGAACTCGCGGTGCAGTTGACGGCCACGAGTGGCACCGGCTTCGCTCACATTCTGGCGCTCATCTTCTTCGCAATTTCGTTCACCTTCGTATGGCGGTCGTTCTACGCGATGCGGATCGTGAAGACCCCTTAATCCTTCGTCAAGTAAAGCAAAACGCCATCCCTCGGGATGGCGTTTTGTGTTCTGGCACACGCTATTTTCCGATAACCGTCACGGCCCCTTCATTTTGTCCTTTACGTTCTTGGCCAGCTTTTCAATCTGTTCGGCTTTCTTGATGACGTCGAGCGAGATGATGTTCTCGTTCGTCTTATCGACGTATTGCTTCAATTCGGTCGCGAGTTCGAGCAGTTGGTCGGTGTCTTTCTTGATCTCTTGCTGCCGTAGCTCGTTCCGTTTCTTGACCATGTCGAGCTTTTGTTGGTCCGACCACGGATTGTCTGTCTCTCGCTGGCGTTGGCCGCCAGACACACTTGCGTCCGGGGTTGGTGCAGGAGCAACTACCTGGGCCATCGCATTGCATCCGCTAAGCGCCAAAACCATGAGCGCACCGGCCAAAAGATAGTCCAAGCGCTTCCGCATCCATAAAGCATTTTTCATAGGATCTCCGGGAAAACTGCCCCGCAATGCGCAAGCCCAGCGAGCAGCCATGAACTGAGCCCGCGGGGCATGCGTTGCTATAATCGCCCCACGATGACCGCGTCCGCGCTGGCAACAATTATGGCCCCAAACCGTATGTTTGAGGTACTCAACGACTGGGGCAACGACGCGTTCGATTTTCTACGGTATCAAGCTCCGAAGATTATCGCAGTTCTGGTGGTTGCCTTTGTCCTCAGCCGACTGCTCAAGCTGCTGGCCCAGCATCTCTCGCAGTTAGGACATCGGCAAGGTCTGCCGTCGGCCGTCCGTTCACAGCAATTGCGAACGATTTCCAGTGTGGTTTACAGCATCGGACTCTTCATCATCCTGTTCATTGCTGCCATGCAAGTGCTGGCCTTGCTGGGCGTTAACATGGGACCGCTTCTCGCCAGCGCCGGCGTCGCAGGGCTAGCGATAGGATTTGGCGCTCAGACGCTGGTCAAAGACTTCATCAATGGCTTTTTTATCCTGGCTGAGAACCAGTACGACATCGGAGACACGATCCGCATCGCGGGCGTGCAGGGCGTGGTTGAGAACATGACGCTGCGGCGCACGGTTCTGCGCGACGCCGACGGAACACTTCACACTGTTCCCAGTAGCGACATACAGGTGGTCAGCAATATGACTCGCGACTGGACGCAGGTAAGCCTGCAAGTTTCCGTTGCCTACGCAGTGGACAGCGATAAAGTGATCGGGCTGCTACGGCAAGTAGGAGAAGAATTTGCGCACGATCCTGCTTTCGCGAACATGTTGGTCGCGACGCCCGAGGTCCCGGGCATCGATAAAGTCAGCGGAACTTCGGTGGAATACCTGATGCTGGTGAAGACCAAGCCAGGATCGCAATTCGCGGTGAGGCGCGAACTGCAGCGGCGTATTAAGGCTGCCTTGAGGCGAACCACATCGAGCCCGGCGATCCAAATCGATTGATGGTCGCCGCCATTCCCAAGCCGAATTAAACGATTAGATTTTTACTTCCCTTTTCCGTTCAGTCCGGCCCATTTTTCCAACAGTTGAATCGTCGCGGCAAAATCAAGATCGTCCCAGCCTTCTTCGCTCGACAACTCATAAATCTCATCGATGGTTTCTAATGCCGGCAATTTCACCCGAGCCTCTTTTGCGGTATCGAGCAAGAGATGGATATCTTTGTGCATCAAGCGCAGCGGGAAATTGGGCGAGTAGTCGCGCCGCAGTACGAACGGCGCCTTGTAATCCACGACGCCTGAGCGGATCATCGAGGCCTGTACCAGCTCAACCATTTTTTGCGGCTCGACACCAAGCTTACGGGCAAGTGTCAATCCTTCAGCAAACCCTTCATAAATCATCGCTATCTGCAAGTTCATGCAGATCTTAGCTGCTTGACCTTTGCCGGTATCCCCGACGTGAATCACAGTCTTCCCCATCGCCTTGAACAGAGGTTCCATGGACTGCACGGTCTCGGCGGGACCACCGACGATGAAGATAAGCTGTCCGTTCTCGGCGCCAATCTTGGAGCCCGTGACCGGCGCGTCGATCCATTGCACGCCCTTCTCTGCCACGCGGTGGGCGAAGCGCAGCGTCGCCGACGGAGAGATGGTGCTGGAGTCAGCGATGACCATGCCTTCGCGCAGGGACTGTTCGACGCCGTCATCCGAGAAGACCACGCGCTCGACAGCAGCGGTATCGGCCACGCACATCCACACAATGTCGGCATCCTTGGCGGCATCGGCGGGAGAGACCGCAGTTCTGGCTCCGTCAACGTGCTGGCGGGCGGTGCGGTTCCACACCGCGACTTCGTGCCCGGCTTTCACCAGGTTCATGGCCATCGGCCGTCCCATAATGCCCAACCCGAGAAATGCGATTCGCATTCAGAGCTCCTTATAACCGCAACCTGATTTAAGCTGACTAGCTCAACAAAATCAAGGAACTACCTCACAAGACAAGCTGGTGGCGCATCGCAGGACAGGTTGCGCGCGTCTAATAGCGGAGATGACCGGAATCACAATCAAGCGAAAAGCCAAACAAATTGGGAGCCTTGTGGGGCGCTCTGCTTTTACTCCTCGCAGGGGCACGACGCGCAAGCCCGTGATGGCGGAGCGCGGACAATTGGGCGTCACCTTTATCGGGCACTCCAGTTTTTTCCTCCAGCTCGGCGGAAAAAACATTGTCATTGATCCGAATTTTGCGCAATGGATTTTTATCCTGAAACGGCTGCGGCGGCCGGGGCTCCGCATGCGCGACTTGCCACCGATCGATGCCGTGCTGGTGTCGCACGCACACTTTGATCACCTGCACCGGCCGTCGTTGCGAACCATTGCGAACCTGACCCGGCGCAAGTCGGGAAAGCGCCCGATAATCATCGTTCCGCGGCACGTGCGCGACTTGGTGGCTGATCTCGGTTTTTCGCGAGTAATCGAGCTGGAGTGGTGGCAAAGCCTCCAACTGGGGAGCGTCGAGATTGTGCATACACCCTCTCGACATTGGGGAGCGCGCGTGATGCGCGACATTCATCGAGGCTACGGCGGATATGTTTTGCGTGCCGGGAAGCACTCGGTTTACCACGCAGGCGACACAGCCTATTTCGACGGCTTCGCCGAGATTGGCGCCCGGTTGCGTCCTGACCTGGCGCTGCTGCCGATTGGCGCCTATCACCCCGCCTCGTTCCGCAATGTGCATACCAGCCCAGAGGACGCGTTGCAGGCGTTCCTCGACTTGGGTGCCCGCTGGATGGTGCCGATGCATTACGGGTCGTTCCGGCTGTCGTATGAGCCGCCGGAGGAGCCAGTGCCACGCCTGCTCGAAGCGGCACACGAAAGAGGCGTCCAAGACAAGGTTTGCGTCCTCGAAGAGGGTGTCACCAGGCTGTTCGACTAGACGTCTGCGATTCCCGAGACGGGAAACTTCGGGCATTTTTGTGACACCCACCCCCTCCCCCCGGTTCCTTAGAATCACCAACTTCCAACAGAATTCCGCGCAAGATCGTGCAAATAAATAGGTTACACGTAAAGTCGGACAGATAAAGGAGTTAGTTAGGCTTTGCCTTCGGTGGGTGGCGGTTCAAGTTTTCAAAGAGCCGTAGCAGCCCACGGGTTCCGCGCGGCCCGGCAAGAGACACTAATCCCTCGCCTCATCATGCTTGTCTTACAGAACAGGAGATGAGGCGCGAAAGGACTTAGGACACACCGCTCGGTGATAAGGATTTCGCTGATTAGAGTCCGCGCAGCGCCTGTTCAAGGTCGGCGATCAGGTCGTCGACGTCTTCGATGCCGACCGAAATCCGCACCATGCCGTCAGTCAGGCCGATGGCTTTGCGGCCTTTCGCACCGATGACTGCGTGGGTCATGGTCGCGGGATGCGAAATCAGCGTCTCGACTCCGCCGAGTGATTCGCCCAGGGTGCAGACGCGAACACTCTTCAGGAACTTCTTCGCGTTAGCGAGCGAGCCGGTTTCGAAGGTAATCAGGGCACCGAAACCCGACATCTGCCGGCAGGCTAATTCGTACTGAGGGTGGCTCGTGAGTCCTGGATAGAAGACCTTTTTGACCTTAGGGTGCTGGCTCAGATATTCGGCGATTTCGCGACCGCTTTGGTCGTGTTGCCTCATGCGCACGGCCAGCGTCTTGACGCCCCGCAACACCAGCCAACATTCGAAGGGCGAGAGAATCGCCCCCACCGCCTTTTGCACGAATGCGAACTTTTCGGCCTGATCGGCGGTAGAGCAGACCAGTACACCGCCGATGCCGTCACTGTGACCGTTGAGGAATTTCGTCGTCGAGTGCAACACCATGTCCGCGCCGAGGTTGAGCGGCTGCTGAAAATACGGCGACATGAAGGTGTTGTCCACCACGACCTCGCAGCCGCGCTGATGAGCGATCTCGCTGACGGCTGCGATGTCGGTTAGTCCCATGAGTGGATTGGTCGGCGTCTCCAGATACACGAACCGCGTGCTCTTGCGGATGGCTTTCGCCACCTTGCGAGGATCGCTGGAATCAACATAGGTGAACTCCAGTCCAAGATTCGCCAGCACCTGATTGAAGAGCCGCGGCACTCCGCCGTAAAGATTGTTCGAGGCAACAATGTGCTCGCCGGATTTCATCAGGCCTGCCAGCGCTGACACTGCGGCCATTCCGCTAGAGAACACACGCGCTGCTACGCCGCCTTCCAGTGACGCCAGATTTTGTTCGAGGCGAGTTCGCGTTGGATTGCCCGCGCGCGAATAGTCGTAGCCTTTGGTTTTTCCCAGCTCTTCCTGCGCATAGGTCGAAGTCGCGAAAATTGGAGGCGCGACCGCACCCGTGGATGGATCGGGTTCGTTGCCAACGTGGATCGAGCGCGTAGCGAATCCTGCCTGCTTTTTCTTCATGATTTCTTATGCACCAAGATCAGGACGGCAGGTTGAAGTGCAGCGCCCGGAGACTTCGGTTCTATCCTTTGAAATTGAAAATGTCCTTTGAGAGATACCTCTCAGCCGAATCAGGAATGATGGTCGCCACCCGCTTGCCGGGGCCAAGCCGTTTGGCAATCTCAATGGAGACGAACACATTGGCTCCCGCGCTCGAGCCAGCGAGTACGCCTTCGATGGCAGCCAACTTCTTCACCATGTCGAAACCGTCGTGATCGCTGACCGCGATGATCTCGTCGGCCAGCGTGCCGTCAAACGTCTTGGGAATGAAGCTGGCGCCAATCCCTTCGATCTCGTGAGGCCCTTTCTCACCACCGCCCAAGACCGACCCCTGCGTCTCCACGGCGATCGCCAGAACCTGAGGGTTCCGTTCCTTGAAATAGCGAGCCACGCCGGTAAATGTTCCTCCGGTGCCCGAGCCGATTACGACCGCGTCCACGCGTCCTTGCAGTTGATCGTAGAATTCGCGGCCCGTGGACTCGTAGTGAAAGTCGGGATTGGCCTGGTTTTCGAACTGTGCTGCGACCCACGAGTTGGGGGTCTGCGCGGCGCGCGCCTTCACCAAATCAATCGCGCCCGTCATCCCTTCTGACTCAGGCGTGCGAACCACCTCAGCGCCGAGCGCCTCCATCAGCTTGACCTTCTCGATGGAAAATCCCTCGGGGACGGCGAGCATGACCTTGTACCCGCGATTGCAACCGATGAGCGCCAGCCCCACGCCGGTATTGCCAGCGGTGGCCTCGAAAATCGTGGCGCCGGGACGCAGTCGTCCCTCTTTTTCGGCACGCTGAATCATGCCGAGTGCAGCCCGGTCTTTGATACTGCCGCCGGGGTTCAGATACTCGAGTTTGGCAAAGACGTCGGCTGAGCCGGCGGGAACGATTTTCCGCAGGTGAAGGACAGGGGTCTCTCCAACCAGGTCAGCAATGTCCTCTGCCACACGAAGGGAGGTAAACTCAGCAGTTTTCATGCGCCTCAGGGGTCGTCGAGTTGACTGACAAGGGTACGTGATGGCGAATGTGTCGGTCAACGGCGAGGGCCCAGATTGCTGTGCACAATGATGAGATCGGAGGTCTTACTTGGCGCTAGGCGTCTCGGCCGGGGTCGCAGCCCGCTGCTGACCGGCGTAATAACCGCTGCGGGTGCGTACCTGAAGCTTCTTGTAGCCCTTCGCGTTGGCGTCAACTTTCACGGTTCGAAATCCGCCTTCGCTCTGCGGCTTTGAGGGCTTGTAGCCGATGGTGTATTGGTTGCGGATGTCATGCGCGATCTGCTGCGTAATCGCGTCTACTTCGGCCAAGCTCTGGGGGAAAAACGCCATCCCGCCGGTTTCTTCCGCCATCTCGCGCAAGGCGCGGCGCGCTCGCTTGGAGTGCTCTTCTTGGAGCAGCCCTATCGTGTAGATCGTTGGACCATTCTCTTCCTGCAAGCGCCGTATGGCCTGCTCTAGCGACTCGCGGCTCGCATTGTCTTCGCCGTCGGTCACCACGAGCAGAACCTTCTTTTCCAGCAGATTCGACTTTTTCAGGTGATCCGACGATGCGACCACAGCGTCGTAGAGCGCGGTTCCACCTCGCGCCTCAATCCGCTCCAATGCATCCTTCAGCTTGGGAACTGAGGCGGTGTAATCCTGGTCGAGAAAGAAGTCTTCATTAAAGTTGACGATGAAGACCTTGTCCTGCGGATTACTGGACTTCACAAAATTGATGGCCGCAGCGTTCACCGCTGGGCGCTTCTCGCGCATCGAGCCGGAATTATCGATGACGATTCCCATGGCAACGGGGATGTCTTCGCGGCGAAACGCCGTAATCTTCTGCTGCTGTCCGTCTTCAAAAACCGTGAAGTCCGTGCGCGTGAGGTCGGTGACCAAGCGATTCTTGTCATCGACCACCGTGGCGTGCAGGGTGACTTCGTCAACCTCTTTATGGAAAACGAAAACGCCGCCACTCTTTTCTTCCGGTGCCTGCCCTTGCTGAGTGTCTGCCGGCGCCTGCCCTTGCTGCGGGGACGGCGGGGCCGGCTGCGACTGGGGCGCTAGGCTTTGTCCGATGGTCAGCGTTCCCGAGATGAGCAGGACGAACAGTAAAAGGTGGTTTCTATTCCGTCGGTGCATAGTATCCCGTCTTGGCGTACACATGCAGAGGAGGCAGGCCCTTGGGTGGATTCAATTTCACTTTGATCTTGCGCCACTTGCCATCGCGCGTGGGATTCGTCGGACGGTATCCGAGCACGTACTGGTTGCGCAGTTCGATGCCGATCTTGGTCGCGACATCCGCCAACTCGTTGGGGTTACCGATGGCGAAAGTGCGGCCACCTGTCACGTCGGAAACCTCGGTCAACAGTTGCGGGCCTTCCCTTTCCTCGGGCGTCTTGAAGTCGCGATCGTACAATCCGATCGCGTATATCTGCACATCGGCTTCGCGCACCATCGACTTGATTTCACCTTCGGTGTAGCGACTGTGGTTGTCGCCGCCGTCGGAGATAATCAGCAACGCCTTCTTCTCGTATTTGGCTTTGCGCATGCGGTCCATACCCAGATAAATGGCATCCAGCAAGGCGGTCCGTCCCTTTGGCTCGGCGTACACCAGCTTGCTCTGGATGTCCTCAACGGAGTTCGTGAAGTCGGCCAACACTTCGGGCTTTTCCGAGAAGGTGATAAGAAAGAACTCGTCTTCGGGGTTGGCCGTCTTGAAGAACTCGACCACCGCATCGCGTGACTTGTCGATCTTGTTCGACATCGAGCCGCTAACGTCAAAAATCACGCCCAGAGACACCGGAGCATCTTCGCTGGAGAAGTGCCGGATCTCTTGGGGCTGGCCGCTGTCAGTCAGGGAGAAATTTTCTTTCTCCAACCCGGTTACCAGGCGGTTCATGGGATCAGTAACGGTCACCGGAACCAGGACGAGGTCCACGTCTTTGCGGATGGGTTTGGTGTGCGTCTTCAGCGAGGGGTCGACCACGATGCCGGCCGCCTTCGCGTCGGCTGCAACCGGAGGCGGCATGACCGTTGGATCCGGGTTGGCGCCCTTGGTCTGCTCGCGGGGGACAACGTGAACGTCGTTGCTTTCCTCCTGCGCGAACGCGGGAGACGCCGCACAGGTCGCAATCAGCAAGGCAAAGGTCAGCGCGGCTACTTTGTAAAATGGACGCAACGAGGTGCGGGCGGATGGATGGGAAACGGGTTCCGCCCCAGCATCGACTAACCAGAACCGGATCGACAATCTGGCCGACCTGACTCCCCAACTGCAACCGCGGGCCATAGTTTCCTCTACTCAGGTGGGCAGAATGGTATCACAGCTGGATGTGACGCATGTCAAAGATACGACACAACTCCGCGCTCCGTTGACGGGTGTTGCGTTCGTTCCCACGCACCGATTCCTCACATCTGTCTCCATTCACCCGACTGCTACAATCAAGCTTACTCCCGATTTTGCAGTGTCATTCAAACTACGATCCGGAATCCTATTCAGATGGCAAAAATCTTCCCTTTTCGAGCCCTGCGGTATGACCCGAACAAAGTCTCAATTTCCGATGTTGTGACCCAGCCGTACGACAAGATCTCGCCCTCCATGCAGGATCGCTACTACAGTGCGAGTCCGTACAATCTGGTGCGAATTATTCTCGGCAAGCCGGAAGCCGGCGATAGTGACGGAACGAATGTCTACTCGCGTGCCGCCGCCTGCCTCCAGAATTGGGGTGAGGAGCGCGTGCTGGTGCGGGACACCGAGCCGGGCATCTATCTTTACACGCAGACATTTCGCGTTCCGGGCGATTCCTCGGGCGCCACATACGAGCGCAGAGGCTTCATCGCCGCCGGCCAATTGGAAGCGTATGACCGGAAAGTCGTTTTCCGCCACGAGCAGACGCTCAGCAAGCCGAAAGCCGACCGTCTCAATCTTCTCCGCGCTACGCAGTCGCACTTCGGCCAGATTTTCATGTTGTATAGCGATCCCTCCGGCGCGGTTGAATCAGAGTTGGCACAATCCCGGCCGCCGGACGCCGAAGTGCGCGACGAATATGACGTCATCCACTGCATGTGGAGAGTCTCTGACCCGGCCGTTATTTCGAAGGTCCAGGCTGCGATGGACGATAAGAAACTGATTATTGCCGACGGGCACCACCGCTACGAGACCGCACTGAACTACCGCAACGAGATGCGGGAACGATTCGGGAACCACGCGGCTGCGCCGTATGAGCGCGTCATGATGACCCTCGTTAACATGGATTCGCCGGGCTTGGTCATCTTGCCCACTCACCGCGTTGTATTCGGACTGGACGCGTTCGACGTGGCCGCGATGAATGGCAAGCTCAAGAAATACTTTGAGGTGGAAAACACCGGCCCCATTACCAGCGCGAAAGCGGCAATCGACCGGTTACGCGAAGCGGGCCGCACCGAGACTGCATTATTGGCGGTGACAGCCAATTCGGCATACCTCTTGCGGGCCCGTCCCAACCAGCAATCCGACGCATTGGCCGGACAGTCGCAGCAGCAGCGAGCGCTGGATGTGGTCCAACTCCACAAGTTGGTTTTGGAAGAAACCTTGGAAATGTCGGAGGAGGACATTCGCAATCAGAAGCACCTTAAATATGTGCGCGAGGCGCAGGATGCGATCGATGAAATTCACAGTCGGGCCAACGTCGCGTTCCTGATGAATCCGGTAGGCATGCAGCAAGTCCGCGACATCGCCTTCAGCGGCGAGGTGCTGCCACAAAAGTCCACCGACTTCTTCCCTAAGCTGCTAAGCGGCCTCACCATCTATTCGCTGGAGGATGCTGCCCAGCCAACTGTCAGCGGAGGCAACTAGGTTGTCGTTGTCGCATCGTCGGACGGTCACCACAGCGGCAGGGCTACTCGCTATCGCGTTGTGTGCAGCAGCGGCCCACTGGCTGCCCCGCACTACGGTACTCGCTCAGGCTCCTGAGGGTCATCAACTCGCCGTTTATTCCGCACATTCCGCATACTCGGTTCCATTGATCAATTTGAACGGACAGGTTTATGTCGGCCTGGTTGAGTTGCTCGAACCACTGGGCACCGTCGACGCGCGTCCTGACGGCAAGAAGTACAAGCTGCGGTTCACCGCGCCCGGAGTTCGCGAGTTGGAACTACAGTTCCATGACGGCAAAGACAAGGGCAAGGTGAAGGGCGAAAACGTTAAGCTACCGGCAAACTTCATCATTCAGAATGACAGGGGCTACGTTCCGCTGTCTGCCGTCAGTGAAGTTCTGACGCGAACGCTTGCCGCGCCCATCCGATACAATCCGGCGGCGCGGCGCCTGTTCATCGGGGACATTGGCCAGCGTTACACACTCGACTTCCGTCCTGGCACGCCGTCGAAGCTGTTCATCAGTTTCGATTCGCCGGTAAATCCCACGATTGCAACCGAGCCGGGACATATCCGTTTTACCTTCCATCGCGAACCGGTGCTTCCGGCCACGGACCACACGACCTACACGGATCCGCAAATCACCGGAACAAATTTCTCCGAGCATGACGGAGTTGCCGAACTCGACGTCACCGGAACCTCGGCCCTGATGGCCAACTTTGCCGACGGCGGAAAGACCATCATCGTCACCGCCGCGCCGCCTCCTCCGCCCCCGGTAGCTCAGCAAGCACCTCTTCCTGATCTGCCGGTAGCACCAGTGTCTATTCCAGCCCCGCCGAAACCGACTGGACCCCGGTTCTTTGTCCTGATCGATCCCGCACACGGCGGCAGCGAGATCGGAGCAGCGATTAGCCCGACGCTGCCAGAAAAAGATGTTGTGTTGGCGCTCGCGCGTCGAGTACAGCATGAGTTGGCAAGCCGTGGCATCTCTTCCGGGCTGCTGCGTAATTCGGACATAACCATCACGCTCGACCAGCGCGCGATTTCGGCCAACGCCGCCCGTCCCGCCCTGTACATCGCGCTTCATGCCGCCAACAGTGGACGCGGCGTGCATGTGTTCACATTTCTGGTGGGCGCAGAAACCGAATCGGCAGGAAACTTCCTTCCCTGGAACCAGGCGCAAGCGGCGTTTCTGGATGCGAGCGCGATCGTTGCGGGATCAGTGGCAGCCGAACTCGATGCGCGTAAGTTGCCCAACACAACACTCGCCGCGCCGCTGCGCCCCATGAACAATATCGCCGCTCCAGCCATCGCGGTCGAAATCGCGCCGCCCAGCGACGATGTCACCGACATAGCCAGTGCAGCGTACCAGGAACAGGTCGCCCAATCGATCGCCGCAGGAATTGCGGCCATTCGGGCCAAGATCCCGGAGGTGCGTCCGTGACTAGGCCGATCCTCATTATGTTTGCTGTGCTGCTGGTGGTCGCTGCCGGACTGGGCTTTTATGCTTACCACCTGAAGAACAAGGTTGCCCTTGAGGAACAGCATCTCGCTCAGCAAGCCCAGGTGGTCGTGCCTCCTCCCGCCGGCCCGACGACCTTGGTCACTTTGTACATCGCCTCCGACTCTGACGGAACTCTGCGCCGTACTCAGGAAAACGTGGCGTTACCGCAAGAACGAAGCGAGCGTGCACGGGCCGTTTTGCGTGCGCTGTTTGCCAAGTATTCGGCAGATTCCACTTCGCACGTAATCGGCTCCGGCTCCGATGTGCGCGATGTCTTCCTCATGGGCAGCGACACTGCCATTGTCGATACCACGGCTGGATTTGCGGACTCGCATCCGTCCGGTGTGCTGGCCGAAGAGCTCACGATTGCCTCGATCGTGAATACGCTGAATGCAAACGATCCGCAAATTACGCGAGTGAAGATCCTGGTGGACGGCAAAGAGCGCGAGACCCTTGCCGGGCACGCCGACCTGCGTCGCTTCTATCTGGCAAGCGGCATCGGCCAGGTCATGAAGGATGCCCAATGACTCTTCCGCGCATCGGAGTTTTCGACTCTGGAGTTGGAGGACTGACGGTGCTCCGCGCCTTGTCTGGGCACTTGCCCGCGCACTATCTCTACTTCGGAGACACCGCCCGCCTACCCTACGGCACTAAATCAGAGGATACTGTGGCGCGCTACGCGATAAGCGCAACACGATTTCTTGAGACCCAGAACATCGACTTGCTGGTCATTGCCTGCAACACCGCAACTGCGTTGGCGCTGCCGCAGATTATCGACACCGCGCGCGTTCCTGTAGTCGGCGTCGTCGATCCAGGGGCGGCCATGGCCGCCGAGGTCAGCCGCACCCGCTCCGCCATCGTCATCGCAACAGATGCAACCGTAAGCAGTCATGCCTACCGCGATGCTTTGCTGAAGCACGGCATGCAAGCCTACGAAAAAGCCTGCCCGTTGTTTGTCCCGCTGGTGGAAGAAGGCTGGATCGACCATCCTGTCACCGAGCAGGTAGCGCGCATTTATCTCGGCGAGGCTTTGGCCGAATCCACGGGTGAAGCGGACGTGCTGGTGCTGGGCTGTACCCACTATCCGCTGCTGTCTCCCTTGCTGCGGCGCATCGCTCCTACGTCGATGCAAGTTGTGGACTCGGCCGAGTCAACCGCGCGCTCTGTCAAGGCGATGCTGGAACCATCATCGAAACCAAGCACCGTTCCCAATCCAGACATTCGCGAACACCGGACGTTTCGCTTCTTTGTGACCGACTCAACAGATAAGTTCAAGCGTCTCGCGACGCGGTTCCTGGGCCGGCAGGTCGATCACGTGGACCGCGTCGATCTCGGCGGGTAGTTCCGGTCCCGTTCTGCATACTCTGAACTCAGGCAACGATACAATCGCCTCGTATGATCTATCGCTCCGATAATCGCGCCCCCGACCAGATGCGTCCGGTCAACATCGTCCCTAATTACATCTCGACAGCAGAGGGTTCGTGCCTGATTGAACTCGGCAACACGCGCGTCATTTGCACTGCCACCATCGAAGACACCGTGCCTCAGTTTCTGCGCAACAGCGGCAAGGGTTGGGTGACGGCCGAATACGGCATGCTGCCCCGCTCCACCCTGACCCGCTCGCCACGCGAGGTTACCAAGGGCCGTCCCAGCGGACGCACGCATGAGATCCAACGCCTGATCGGCCGATCATTGCGCGCTGTGACCGACATGACGAAACTGGGAGAGCGCACCCTCTTCCTTGATTGCGATGTAATCCAGGCCGACGGCGGTACTCGTACGGCCTCGGTCACCGGCGCGTTCGTCGCCATGGGACTCGCCATGACTGCAATGGTCGCAACCGGCGCACTGGCCGAGACACCGATCCACGACTATGTAGCCGCAACCAGCGTTGGTATCGTCGATGGCGTCGCCATGCTCGACCTTTGCTATGAAGAAGATTCCCGCGCTGACGTGGACATGAATATGGTCATCACCGGCAGCGGAAAGATGGTCGAAGTGCAGGCGACCGCCGAGCACAAACCATTCGATGACTCTCAACTGGCGCAAATGATGGCGCTGGCTAAGAACGGAATTGAGGCATTGGTGGCGCAGCAGCATGCGGTGTTAGGACATCTGCCCTTATCTCCATAGGAGGTACTGATGCGACGGACGCTAACACTCTCTATCGCCATATTCGCAATACTGGCCATTGGACAGTCGCGCGCCCAAAAGGCCGACACTTCTTCAAACGACTCTGGCAGCCATCCGGTTAAAACGGTTGGAAATATCGACGTGCTATCCGATACCAAAGGCGTCGACTTTCGCCCTTATCTCTCAAAACAGTTTCAGACGATCAGAGCGAATTGGTACAAGTACATTCCTGAAGAGGCCCGGGCTCCTCAACTCAAGTCGGGCGAAACAACAATTGAATTCGCGATCCTGAAGGATGGCAAAATTGCTGGAATGAAAATCGTTCAGCCTGCCGGAAGCATGGCTATGGACCGTGCCGCGTGGGGCGGGATGGTGGCGAGCAACCCCTTCGATCCTTTGCCGGAGGAATTCAAAGGTGACTTTCTCAAACTCCGGGTACACTTCTATTACAACCCGACGAAACTACCGTCCGACGCGGAGCCCAGTCCTCCCTACGGGAATTCGCCTTCAGTAAGCCCAGAACCTCATTGAATTGCCGCTCTGTGGGCGCATCCCTTGCCGTTCATTTAGAATGGTCAGTCCTGTATTCGACGGGACCAGCCATCATCACTAGGCCGGATCACAAATTCATAACGGGCGCCCTGCGCCTGAGGAGGTTTGCCGTGAAGCTTACGCCTGGAAAACTTCAGGGAATGAAAAACGTGTCGAACGAAAATGGCGTGATCGCCGCTGCCGCCATGGACCAGCGCGGTTCGCTCAAAAAGGCCCTGGGTACGCGGGCCACCGACGAAGGTCTGACGGAATTCAAGACTTACGTCACCGAAGTGCTGACCCAATACGCCAGCGCGATTCTGCTCGACCCTGAGTGGGGACTGGAGCCCTCGAAGCACCGTGCCAAAGGCTCCGGCCTGTTGCTCGCCTACGAGAAGACGGGCTATGACGCGAAGGTCACGGGCCGCCTGCCTGATCTGCTCGACCTCTGGTCAGTTCGCCGCCTGAAAGAAGCCGGCGCCGACTGCGTCAAGATTCTGCTCTACTACTCGCCCTTTGACGACGCCAAGATCAACAACCACAAACATGCTTGGACCGAGCGCATCGGCGACGAGTGCCGCGCTAACGACATTCCGTTCTTCCTTGAATTGATCGGTTACAAAGACGGACTGGAAGACAAAGGCCCCGAGTTCGCCGCGCTAAAACCCAAAGTCGTGGCCGACTCGATGCGCGAGTTCTCCAAAGACCGCTACGGCGTGGATGTGCTGAAGGTCGAAATCCCCGTGAATCTGCAGTATGTGGAAGGCGCGAAATCGTTCAAGGGCCCCAAGGTCTTCACCAAGGCCGAGGCGCTCGACCACTATCGCGCTGCCGCAGCCGCTACCGCTAAGCCGTTCATCTACCTGTCGGCCGGCGTCAGCAATGCAGAATTCATCGAAGACCTGGAGTTCGCCAAGGAAGCAGGCGTCAAGTTCAACGGCGTGCTCTGCGGACGGGCTACATGGAAGGACGGTATCCCGATCTTCGCTGAGAAGGGCGGCGCCGCATTCGACGCGTGGCTGAAAGACCAGGGCGTGAAGAACATCGAGAACGTGAACAACGCTCTGAAGGCCGCGACCTCGTGGTACAGCATCTACGAGGTTCCCGAGCCGGCACTGGCTGCGAAGTAGTCGCTATCCCAACCAAGCTGAAGCGAAGCGCGCGGACAATGTTCGCGCGCTTTCTCATTTCCTGCACTTCACGCAATAGCCACCAATCTCAAAGCGGGCCACGAGTATGTGAAACTGGCAATCGCGTTCGACCTGTCCCTTGACCCGGTCGAACAAGTCGCTCTCGAATTCCTGTACGCTTCCGCAGCGCAGGCAAGTCATGTGCATGTGGTCGCGTTGCGGACGGCGCTCATAGAAATGGCCTTCACCCTTCACGTGCAGCAGGTCCAACTCGTCCACCAGTCCGTGCCGTTTCAACAGTGAAAGCGTGCGATAGACCGTCACCCGATTGATATCGGGATCGACCTTGGCCGCTTTGCGCAGGATCTGCGCGGCATCCAGATGCTGTTTTGCCGTCTCGATAATTTCCAGGATGATCTTGCGCTGACGTGTAAGCCTGATTCCTCGGCTCAAAAGTGCGTTCTGTAGTGCCCCGGGTGTGGCAGTCTGCGGAAGCGGCATCGCCCTGGTCCCCCTCCTGTGGTTGCATTAAGTTGCAACGCTGTTGCAACTATATTCGGCCCGACTACTTGAACTGGCGCGCACAATGGATTCTAATGGTTACAAGACAGTTGCAACACTGTTGCAACTAGAATTATATCACCCTGGTCCCTCAGAGTTCCATATTTATCGAGGTTTTCTTCTATGACTGACGCCCACTTTCTCCGGACCCTGGCCTTGCTTTGCCTGGTCTGGCTTACCGTCTCCGATGCTCGCGCCGGCGACCGCCCCTACTTCATCACTTACGACCAGACCATGGAGGAGCCGGGGAACCTGGAAATCGAGATGATGGGTCTCACCGCTTCCCCCACGGACGGCAACCAGTTTTTGTCGGGTATCACAGAGTTCGAATACGGCGCCAAGGGCTGGTGGACCACCGAGTTCTACCTCGACGGTCAGACAACCGCCAACGAGAGCACCATTTTCACCGGCTTTCGCTGGGAAAACCGTTTTCGGCTGCTGATGCACGAGCACCTCATCAATCCAGTCTTTTATGTTGAGTACGAAGACACCAACGGAGCGGACAAGAGCCTCATTGAGGTCGTGGGGTTTGACTCGCAGTACGACGGATTGGTCCCAAACAAGGTGGCCAGCCGCGACCGCCAGCGCGAACTCGAAACTAAGTTGATCCTGTCGAGCAACCTCAACGGCTGGAACCTCGCGGAGAACATTATTGCCGAGAAAAATCTGTCTGACGAACCCTGGGAATTTGGCTATTCGGCTGCGGTGAGCCGTCCGCTGTCATTAATCGCCTCTCCTGACGAATGCACTCTCTGCCGCGAGAACTTTCAGGCAGGGGTCGAGTTCTATGGCGGACTCGGCACGGCCAACAACTTCACGGTACACGGCACGTCGCAATACATCGCCCCGGTAATTTCATGGCAGGTTGGCAATGCGTTGATCAAGCTCTCGCCGACCTTCGGTCTAACCGACGCCAGCTACCGGGCCATGCTGCGCTTCGGCGTGCAATACGAAATTAGCGGATTTCGCCGCAAGCTCGAGAAGCTGTTCCACTGATTCTTCCCTGTAAAATGAAAACTGGGGAGGAATTCTTGACTCGACGCTTACGCATGACCGCTCCGTATGCCCTTTATGTATTGGCCGCCGCCGTTCTTTTCATGACGCTTAATGGCTTTGCGCAGAGTTTTCGCAACGCTCCCGCATCAGTCGCGGACGCAAAGAACCCCTATGCCGGCGAAGCCTCTGCCGCGGCTGGTGGCAAGAAGCTCTACGCGCAGAATTGCGCGCAGTGCCACGGCAATAATTTGCAGGGGATGGGCCCGGCGCCAACTCTGATAGCGCCGTCGGTCAAGAACGCAAAGCCGGGTGAACTCTTCTGGTTCATCACCAACGGCGACTTGAACAAAGGCATGCCGAGTTGGTCGCAACTCCCCAAGCCACAGCGTTGGCAGATTGTCACGTTCCTTGAGTCAAAGAACGAATCCAAGTAGCTGACGGCGATATGCGCGACTTCTTATTGGTCACTGCATTCGTCACCGGAAATCCGCTATAACTAAGGCGTGAGCACCAGCAATCCATTTTATTCACCGAAGACGGCGCTGATCACCGGCGCATCCAGTGGCATCGGCCTCGAACTCGCGCATCTTTTTGCCCGCGACGGTTACCGGCTTGTATTGCTCGCGCGCAATCGCAATACCCTGCGGCAGATCGGCGACGACCTTCAATCGCGCTACAGCGTGACCGTGCGTATCGCTCCTAAGGACCTCGCTCATCCGGCGACTCCTACTGAGCTTTATCAGGAATTGCAGGAGTCTGGCATCGTCCTCGACGTGCTGGTCAATAACGCGGGCTTCGGTTTGGCTGGTCCTTTTCAAAACACCGACTGGAATCAGGAAGCGGAGATGATGCAGGTGAACATGGTCGCCGCCACGCACCTGGTCAAGCTATTCCTGCCGCAGATTCGGGCCCGCGAAGGAAAAATCATGAATGTCGCCAGCACTGCGGCATTTCAGCCCGGACCATTCATGTCGATCTATTACGCCAGTAAGGCCTACCTGTTGAGCTTCAGTGAGGCTCTGGCCGAAGAATTAGATGGCACAGGCGTCACGGTGACTTGCCTTTGCCCAGGTCCGGTGAAAACCAACTTTCAGCGCCGCGCGTATTTGGAAGGCACCGCGATGGTCAACAGCCCATTGTTAGTTGACGTGCGCGACGTCGCCCGCATCGGCTACGAGGGCATGAAGCAAGGCAAGCGGCTAGTAATTCCCGGCTGGAAAAACCGGGTTGGCGTTGAGATGTTGCGCATCTCGCCACGAGCCATGGTCACCAAGGTCGTGCGCAAGCTTCAGGAAAAAAAGAATGGTTAGGACAATTTCCGAGTTTGTGCCAGGGTAGAGCCGCGCTTCAGCGCGGCGTCAAGGCTCGTATTATTTCTCGAGCCGGCTTCAGCCGGCGGCACTTCACAGCCAGCTACAGGTTGAACAGTTCGCGTAACCGCTTGGTCTGCGCGCGGCTGACCGGAATCTCCGCCTGTTTCTTATCGTCCATGCGGACCTGGTACGAACTCTTGAACCAGGGCACGACTTCCTTGATGCGATGGATATTCACCAGATACGAACGGTGTGCCCGCCAGAACATGTTGGGATCAAGCGTGTCGAGCAGTTCCTCCAGCGTGCGGCAGTTGGACTGCCCTTCCATGTTCGACGCGACAACCGTAATGATGCCGTCTTCAATCGACGCGTAGCAGATATCTTTCTGATCGACCAGAAACAGCCGGCCCACGGACTTGAGCAGCACTTTCGCGGCTTGCGGCTTCTGCTGTTGTTCCAGCATTTTCACCAGCGTGCCGATCTGATCGTTCGATGACCCCGCCGCTCCCAGCTTCTTTTTCGCTTTCTCGACGGCTTGTGCGACTCGCTTCTTGTCGAATGGCTTCAGCAGATAATCGACCGCGTTAACCTCGAACGCCTTTACCGCATATTGATCGAATGCAGTGGCAAAAACGATTTGCGGCATCGGAACTTTTCGATCCAGCAACTTCTTGATGACGCCAAATCCATCGAGCCCCGGCATCTGGACGTCGAGAAACACAAGATCCGGAGACAATTCTTTAATCAGGTTCACGGCCTCGACGCCGTTCTTCCCTTGTGCCACCACGTCAACGTCAACCTCCTTCAACAGGTAGGCGAGTTCGTCGCGTGCCAGTTGCTCGTCATCAACAATTACCGCTGAAATCGACATTCTTGCTCCAAAGCGTAGCTTATGAGCATGAGTATAAATCGCTCGGCTGCGCCAGTGTAACAGGTGAAATTCGCGTCGGTCTTCCTGACATCTCCACCGAACGCCTGTCGTACACTGGTATCTCATGGTCGTTATCTTCGGGATACATTCGGTCAGCGAGGCGCTGAAATCCGGCTCTCGCAGCTTTGATTACGTCGGCATATCGCGCGAACGCCACGATCAACGCATGCAGCGCATCATCGACACCTGCAAGGCCAGTGGAGTTCAAGTTCGGTTCCTCCCTCCCGAGGAGCTCGACCGTGCCGCCAATACCAACACCCATCAGGGCGTGATCGCCGTCACCCGCAGCAAGCAATACGCCGACGTTGATATGCTGATCGATCGTCGCAAGGACGAGCACAGTTTTATCGTCGTTCTCGACGGAATCGAAGACCCGCACAATCTCGGCGCGTTGATCCGCACCGCCGACGGCGCTGGCGCCGACGGTGTTGTTATCCCCGAACGTCGCGCTGTGGGGTTGACTGGGACCGTCGTAAAAGCCTCCGCCGGCGCGTCCGAACATCTTCCCATTGCTCGTGTCACCAATATTTCGCGCACGCTGGAAGAGCTGAAGCAGCGCGATGTTTGGACCGTTGGTCTCGACGAGCGCGGCACGCAAAGCTACGACGAGATCGACTACAACATGCACTGTGCCCTCGTGCTCGGTGCCGAGGGCAAGGGTCTACACGACCTGGTTCGCAAGCGGTGCGACTTCCTCATCTCCATCCCCATGCTAGGACACGTGCCGTCGCTCAACGTGTCCGTCGCCGGAGCGGTCGTAATGTACGAAGTGGCGCGCCAGCGTCGCGCAGGTTCGGTCAAAGGAAAAGCTACCCGCTCGTGACCAGGCGCTTCCTCACCGTCTTGACGTTCTGTCTCGGAATTACCTGTTCCTCGGTCGCCGTAGATCGCGAGGCGTTCACTATCACTCGATATCAACTGGAAGTCCAGATTGATCGCGCATCCCACGTCATGGCGGTGACCGGAGAGTTGACGCTGCGTAACGACTCAAAATCGCTGCAGAAAAATGTAGTCCTTCAGGTTTCTTCCTCGCTAAGTTGGAACGGCATCGCCTTCAAAGGCACTCCTCTGGAGTGGATCGGTGACGATTACACCTCTGACATCGACCATACCGGCCACCTGTCGGAGGCTATCGCTACCCTGCCCCAAGCCGCGGCACCTGGTTCTACCATCACCCTTGACATGCAATATGGCGGCACCATTACCGCCGACGCGACACGCCTGACTCGCATGGGCGCGCCCGCCGAGATCGCCCGACGTAATGACTGGGACGAAATCAGCGATCCTTTCACCGCGATTCGCGGACTGGGCTACGTCGTCTGGTATCCAGTCTCAATCCCAGCCGTCAGCATGAGTGATGGCAACGCCGTCTTCGAAGCTATCGATGCCTGGAAGCTGCGCCACCGTCAGTCGGACCTCTCGGCGAAAATCAGCGTGATCGGAGCTGATTCCAAACTCTGCATCGCCGGAAATGCAATGACCTCGCCCTGCGGCGAGATCGGTGAGGCTTCCGACCCTCGCACCGGCGGAGTGACTCACCAAATCAGCAACAGCCTTCATCTCGCCGGCCTCAGTCAGACCGTGCCCACATTTGCGGTGGCCGATTATGTCCAGCTCGACCGGCCCAACATCGTGGTGTTCCACACCGGCGACGACGCGTCGCTTGGCCGCGACTACGCTGCCGCCGCCGAAGCCAATGACCCCTTGCTCGACGAATGGCTGGGCTCCGCCTCGAGTCACAAGGCGACCGTCATCGAACTCACCGATCTGAACGCGAACCCCTATCAAAGCGACTCCGTGCTGTTTACGCCATTGCGCGAATCGCAGTCGCCCACCCTCGAACTCTTGCTCATGCCAGCGCAAGTTGCCGCACACTTTTCGTCGCCGCGCCGCTGGATCGAAGACGGGCTGCAACGCTTTCTTCAGGCCGTCCGTGTTGATAGCCGCGCCGGCCGGAAGGCGGCATTGCAGTTTCTGGGCGAATATCTGCCTCCTCTCGTGAACGCTGAAGAACCAGCCGACGCCAAGTCCCCAGCATCCGGCCAATACCCAGCGGACAACACCCTGCTGAACACCTCCGATGAAATCCTTCTGCGCGGCAAGGGGAGTTATGTCTTCTGGATGCTGCGCGACATGCTGGGCGACGAGGTCCTGAAGAAAGCGCTCGCTGCGTATCGGCCGGGCGCCGACGTCAACTCGGCATACTTGCAGGGTCTGCTTGAAGAAGGCAGAAAACGCGATCTGGAGTGGTTCTTCGATGACTGGGTGTATCGCAACCGCGGCTTGCCCGAATTTCGCGTTGACACGGTTTACACCCGGCCAATGCTCGAAGAACAGAACCAGGTTTACCTCGTCACTATAACCATCGAAGACCTCGGAGGCGTCGGCGCTGAAGTTCCCGTGACCATTCAGACTCATTCCGGGGAACGGACGCTCCGAATATTGGTTAAGGCACACGCGAAGGGCTCAGGTAGGTCACAAGTGCCTGCCACGCCGACTCGGGTCGTGGTCAACGATGGCAGCGTTCCCGAAATTAACGCCGACAACAACACCTACGATGTGCCCGCCAATCCGGCTCCATAAAGTCTCTGCACTTGCCAAGCAGCTGGGCTGGCAGCTACAAACATCTCGTACTCACAGTCGCGCCACTTGCGCACGAAAGAGGTCTGCTTGAGTTACATCCAGTTTCTGGGTGCGGCCGGAGTGGTCACCGGTTCCAAACATCTGATCAACACTGGCGATAACAGCGGCAAACGCGGCATTCAAGTATTGGTGGACTGCGGCCTCTTTCAGGGCCAGAAAGAATGGCGCGAGCGCAACTGGCAAGACTTGCCTATTCCCGCCCGCGAAATCGACGCCGTCATTCTCACCCACGCCCACCTCGATCACTCCGGATGGATCCCTCGGCTGGTCAAGCAGGGCTTTCACGGCCCTATTTATGCCACGCCACCCACAATCGACTTGTGCGGCATTCTGCTCCCTGACTCCGGACACCTGCAGGAAGAAGACGCGGCGTTCCACAATCGCTTCAAAACCTCGAAGCACGATCCGGCGTTGCCGCTCTATACCATGCAAGAGGCGCAACAGTGCCTCACACTTTTCAAACCGCTGAATTTCAACGAACCCAAGCGCTTGTCTGACGAGATATCGTTTCAGTTCGTGCACGCCGCGCACATACTTGGTTCTTCCATGGCAGAGATTACCCTGACTTCGAGCGGAAAGACGACGCGACTGCTCTTCACCGGCGACATTGGCCGCGTGCACGATAACGAAGTGTCTCCGGGACGTGTGGTTCGGTCCGGGCCGACCGAGAATGAACGTTGTGATTACCTCGTGATGGAGAGCACCTACGGGAATCGCGAACACCCACATGACGATCCCAGACCCGAGCTCGCCGCTCTGATTCGCGCCACCGTGCAGCGTGGTGGAACCGTCGTCATTCCAGCATTCGCCGTGGAGCGGACGCAGAAGCTGCTGTTCATGCTGAAGGAGTTAATGGAGTCCGGTCAGATTCCGCGCGTGCCGGTTCACGCCGACAGCCCCATGGCCATCAAAGCTGTGCAAGTCTTCCTCAAATACGCTGATGAATTCAGCCCCGAGACCGAGGCCCTCATCAAACAGTATGGGTCTCCGCTCGACTGGCCGAACTTCTATTTCGACCTCACTCAAGATGATTCCAAGAAGATCAATCAATCGAAGTATCCGGCGATCATCGTTTCGTCGAGCGGCATGGCGACCGGCGGACGCGTTCTCCATCATCTGATTCAGCGCCTGCCCGATCCGCGAAATCTCGTGTTATTCATCGGCTTTCAAGCCCCCGGAACCCGCGGCTATGACATCAAGAACGGTGTCGGCGAGATCAAGATGTTCGGCCAGACGGTTCCGGTGCGAGCACAAGTGGCGTCGCTCGAGCAATTCAGCGATCACGCCGACACGCCCGAGTTGCTGGAATGGCTGCGCACGTTCCAAGCCGCACCCCGGCAAACATTCTTGGTCCATGGAGAGCCCGCCGCAGCCACCGCATTACGTGACACCATGGTCAAAGACCTCGGCTGGAATGTTCAGGTTGCCGCCTATAAAGAAAAAGTCACGATCGTCTGAGTAAGGAGAAAACAATGGCCACCTATGGCTTCATCGAATATGCGGACGCCAACCCCGAAGTTCGCGCCGTCTATGACGACATCATGGCGACTCGCAAGGTCGATTGGATTAATAACTTCTGGAAGTCCATCGCTCACGACCCCGTCCTATTGAAGCGGACCTGGGAAAGCGTCAAGCAGATCATGGCTCCGGGCGCGCTTGATCCGCTCGTCAAAGAGATGCTCTACGTCGCGGTCAGTGTCACCAATGGTTGCGGATACTGCATCGCCTCGCATAGCGCTGCGGCGCGTAAGCAAGGCATGACGCCTGCCATGTTTCACGAATTGATGGCCGTGGTCGGCATGGCGAACGAAACCAATCGACTGGTCAACGGCTACCAGGTTGAGATCGACGATGCTTTCAAGACGCCGGTTAAATAGACCGATAGTCGCGCATCGGGCGGCATTATGGCCGTGGGTATAATGAATCTATCTTTATGAAAGCCTACGTTTACGTTTCGCTCAAGAAGACTGTGCTCGATCCTCAGGGCAAGACGATCCACAGCGCTCTGAAGAAAATGGGCTATCGCGGCGTCAATGACCTTCGTCAGGGCAAATACTTCGAGATCGCACTCGACGACGGCATCGATCGCAACGCGGCACAAGCCGAGGTTGAAAGGATAGCGCGTGAGGTCCTGACCAATCCCGTGATCGAGGAATATCGCTTCACCCTCGAAGGCTAGCCAGTCTCCGATCGACAGTCCCGCTGGCAACCACCTTCCCGCCGCTGGGCGTCGAAATCAGATAAGATTTAGACACGGATCGCGATTCCGAAGGGAACCGTGCGCCGTGATTCTAGCTGACGTCGGCTGAAGTATTCGCATCTTCCGGGAGCAAACACGATGTGCGGTATCGTCGGTTACGTTGGGAAAAAACGGGTCGTTCCAGTCATCATCGACGGCCTCCGTCGCTTGGAGTACCGCGGATATGACTCCGCCGGTATAGCCGTCGCAGGCAACGGCGAAGGTCTTCAGGTGCGTCGAGCCGAGGGTAAGCTGCGCAACCTCGAAGAGGTAATTCAGCTGAAGCCGCTCGACGGAACCTACGGCATCGGACACACTCGTTGGGCCACGCACGGCCGCCCCACCGAAGAGAATGCGCATCCCCATCGCGATTGCACCGGCAAGATTGTCGTCGTTCATAACGGCATCGTCGAAAACTACATGAGCTTGAAGAAAAAGCTCATCGAAGAAGGACACAAGTTTCGGACTGAGACAGACACCGAAGTCATCGCTCATCTCATCGAAAAACATTTGAACGACGCGGATCACAAGATTCCGCTGGAAGAGGCAGTGCGACGTACCGTCAAACAGCTCACCGGTGTCTTTGCGATCGCCGTTATCTCGTCCGATGAGCCCAACAAAATAGTAGCCGGACGCAACGGCCCTCCCGCGGTCATTGGGCTTGGTGACAACGAATACTTCATAGCCAGCGACGTGCCCGCAATCCTCTATCACACGCGCGACCTGTTCTTCCTCGGCGACGGCGATCTCGCCATCATCACACCCAACGGTGTGCAGTTGACCGACTTCGACGGCCATCCCATCACGCGACAAGTCCAGCACATTACCTGGGACCCGATCATGGCCGAAAAGGGCGGTTTCAAGCACTTCATGCTCAAGGAAATCTTTGAGCAGCCGCGCGCCGTGCGCGACACCACGCTGGGTCGCGTCTCGCTCGACACTGGCAAAGTCTTCCTCGACGAGATGGACATCACCGAGGACGAGTTCCGCAACCTTCAACGCGTGTACATCGCCGCTTGCGGCACCAGTTGGCACGCCGGTTTGGCAGCCAAGTTCATGATCGAGCGCCTGGCCAAGATCACCGTCGAAGTCGATTACGCCAGCGAATTCCGCTATCGCGATCCACTGACCGGCCCAGAAGACCTCACCATTCTGATCACGCAGTCCGGCGAAACCGCCGACACCATCGCGGCCATGCGCGAGTCGCGTGCCAAGGGATCGAAGACGCTCGGCATCTGCAACGTTGTCGGTTCCATGATTGCTCGCGAATCCAACGGCACCATCTACACCCACGCCGGCCCGGAGATTGGCGTCGCCTCGACCAAAGCCTTTACCGCGCAGCTTACGGCGCTGTTCCTGTTCGCCGTGTACCTGGGCGAAGTGCGCGGCACGATTAGCAGCGACGAGGCAAAGAAGCTGCTCACGGAACTTACGCTCATTCCCGGCAAACTTGAGTCTCTCCTGAGTGGCGAAGACTCTACGGAAGAGTTGGCTAAGCTCTACCACAAGGCCCAAGACTTCCTGTACCTCGGACGCGGTATTCACTATCCCATCGCCCTGGAAGGCGCGCTGAAAATGAAGGAAATCTCCTACATCCACGCCGAGGGTTATCCCGCAGGCGAAATGAAGCACGGACCAAACGCCCTGATCGATGAGGAACTGCCCGTCGTCATCATGGCGACCCGCGACCTCAATGATCCCGGCTCGGTGCTGCGATATGAGAAGACGATTTCCAACCTCAAAGAAGTAAAGGCGCGCTCTGGAACCGTCATCGCGATTGCCACCGAAGGCGACGAGGAAATCAAAGAATCGGCCGACCATGTCGTTTACATTCCGCAGGCGCCAGAGCTGCTTTCGCCTATTCTCGAAGTCGTTCCTCTTCAGCTTCTGGCTTATCACATCGCTGTTCGTCGCGGTTGTGATGTTGACCAGCCCAGGAACCTGGCGAAATCCGTGACCGTCGAGTAATCGAGCACGCTCCGATTGCTTCGCTCGCGCATCTAATACTCTGTGAGCGACCAGAGCATCAATTTTGGAACCTGAAACTACTTCTCCTGCGCCCAGCCCTACCAGTCCGCGGCCAGCCGAGCGGAAGCTGCTTTCTGCCCGCCTGACGCGCTCGATATTCCTGTCGGACCAAACAAAACACCTCGAGTTCGCGTCGAGGGCGCCAACGGCTTTACGTTTACGCCGGGACAGTTCATCTCCGTTCAGCAGCCAAAACCCGATGGCAAGACCCATACCCGCGCTTACTCTCTAGCGTCGCATCCCCGGACTTCGGCGTCATTCGACCTCTGCCTCAATCGCGTAGAAACCGGATTTCTTGTCGAACTGGCTGTGCGATCTTGAAGAAGGCACAACCGTTCAGTTTCATGGGCCGCACGGTATGTTCACGCTTGCGCGAGCCGCACCAGGATTCTGTTTTTATCGCCACGGGCACGGGAATCGCGCCGTTTCGCGGCATGGTGCATTGGCTTTTCGACGACGCCACTCGACATCAGGACCGCGAATTCTGGCTGGTGTACGGCACTCGTCACGAGGAAGGCCTCTACTATCAGGACGAGTTTCGCGCGATCGAGCAGGCGCATCCCAACTTCCACTATTTGCCGACTCTTAGCCGCGGGCGTGAGGACTGGCCCGGGCTTCGAGGCTACGTCCAGGACCACGTCCGCGACATCGTCGGCCAGCGTCGCGACATGCAAGCCTACATCTGCGGCCTGCACCAGATGGTCGACGCCAACCGTAAACTACTCAAAGAAGAACTGGGCTGGGACCGCAAGCAAATCGTCTTCGAACGGTACGACTGATGCTAGAGTTGGGGGCCGGGTAAGAAACTTCTCTCTGTTGTAGTCAGCTACAACGCTAAACGATATTATTCTTTGCCATCCTTTGGAATCAACGGCTTAGCAGAAAAATGTTAGCAAGCGACTGAATCTAAAGCATGTTACAGGTATCCATTTCTCGGCGTGAGGGTTAGCGAGGCATGTTTTCGCTAAATATTCGCCAATCTGGCACGAGATGGCCTTCCACCTTCATCGTTGATCCGATGGGTTATAGCGGCTCGTTTCGCTGATTCTTCGCTGCACGGATGGCCGAAACGGCTTCCGATCGAGTTTTCAAAGAGCCGGCGGAGACCGCGACGTTGGCGCGGTCGACGGCAAAAACAACTTTCCCCTGCCTCACAACGCCCTTCTTACAGCCTGGATGATGAGGTGCGAAAGGATGCAGGTCACGGCGCAGTGTGATGAGAGTTTGCGCACGATTCTCGCTAATTGATCCGCGCAGAAATTGCAGGCCACCGGGCACCTGCGGAATTTTCAGTACTTCCGCCGTCGAGTGCAGCGGTCCCAGGGTAGTGTCCAACTGGGGGACGCGAACCGAGGTCACCCGGGAGCCCAAGCCGTTCAATCCAATTCCCGGACCCAGATGTTGCGAAAGCTGATGGGTTCGCTCTTGTCTCCGTGAGCCTGGAGCTTGATGGGAGCGCCAGTAAACGCCTTGTAGAACGGCTTGCCGATGTACAGCGTCTCACCTTTTAGCTCAAAGTGGTTTTGCACCAGCACTCCGTTAAACAAGACGGTCACGTAGGCAGGGCTCTTGAGCGAGCCGTCCGGATTGAATGTAGGCGCTGTCCAAACAACATCGTAGGTCTGCCATTCGCCGGGCTTGCGGTTCGCGTTCACCAGCGGAGCGGACTGCTTGTACATGCTGGCGGCCTGCCCGTTTACGTAGGTCTTGTTGTTGTAGGAGTCGAGTACCTGCAACTCGTATCCTGCGTCACCGGGGCCGGTGGAGGCGAGAAACACGCCGCTGTTTCCACGCGCCTGACCAGTGCCGGTAATGTTGGCGGGAATGCGCCACTCGATGTGGAGCTGATAGTCCTTGAACGAGCGCTTGGTTTCGATGTTGCCGGCGGACTTAGCGACCGTCATCACTCCATCAGCCACGACCCACTGCGCGGGAGATTTGTCTTTCGCAGAAACCCACTCGTCCAGGTTTTTCCCGTCGAACAGGATGATGGCGTCGGAGGGGGGCGCTCCGCAGGTTGCCCCGGGGGTTACGATTTTGGGCTCCGGCTCCCAGACTTCGGTGTCGGCGGGCTTGGCAGCAGAGGGGGTTACAGTTTGGGAAGATGCGCTTGCCTGCCCACTCCGAGGTGAAGCTAACAATTGGGGCAGAACGGAAAACAAGCATACGAGCACGACGCACAGGGGCAGCGAGGCGGAACGTGGAGTGCGGTTCATCCAACAAAAATACACCCGCGCCGGTCTATCCGTGACGGGGGAACAGGAACTTCAGCATGGGGCCGACACGATCGGCCCAGGCGTATTCGCTGTGCTTGCCGCCCTCGATCTCGCGATATTCGAGGTCTTTGCCTTGTCGCCAACCCTTTTTGAGCAGCAGTCGTTTCAGCGAACGCGTATCAGTCAGAGCGCGTCGTCCTTCGCTGGTGCCAATGTCGAGCCAGATGCACTGTCCGGTCTTACCTCGAAGCTGTTCGACGAAACCGAGGATGACGCGATCGCGCCACCACACCGAGGGTGACAGAACCCCTAGTTTGCCGAACACTTCGGGGTGGCGCATTCCGAGGTAAAGCGTTACCAGGCCGCCGAGCGAGGAGCCTCCCATGCCGCAATTCGCCGCTCCTGAGAGGGTACGGTACTGATGGGCTATGAAGGGACGCAACTCATCCACCACCATCTGCCCGTAGGCGTCGGCCTTTCCGCCGCCCAGTCGCCGGTCTTCAACGGGAGTGTATTCGTCGATACGCTTCACCCCGTTGTTATAGATGCCGACGATCACCAGCGGCTCGATTTCGCCCGAGGCGATGAGTGCGTCGGCAGCTTCGCCGACGCGCCAGTAGTTGCCCTTGATGAATGAGGTCTCGGGATCGAAGAGGTTCTGGCCGTCGTGCAGGTAGAGCACGGGGAAGAAACGGTTAGGGTCGTCAATGAAGGCCTGCGGAACGTACACGATGAAGTCGTGCTTCTCGTCGATGAGCTGCGAGGCAAATTGGGTGTGCTTATGCAGACGGGACTGCAGGCTGCTGGGGCCAGAAGGCTTGCTCATGGTTGCGGGCGGAAAGTGGGCATCGGGCGTAATAACCGGTTCGGTGGACATTCTTGTAATATTGAAAGACCACCCGCAACCTGGACCTAGATCGCAACTTCGTTCCTACCGGTAATGCGAAGTGGTTCCTTAGAGTAGCAAGTCGGTTTTCGTTCCAGCAAATTCTTTTCATCGAGGGGCGCAATATCGTGCAGCGCGAATATCACAGATGGTGGTCGAAAGACCTGCAACGCGACATGTCACTGCTGTGTTTTGGCCACGCCGGCCGCAAGATCCTGGTGTTCCCCACTTCCCGCGGGCGCTTCTTCGAATACGAAGACAACAAGATGATTGGCGCCGTGGCTGACAAGTTGGACAACGGCGAAATCCAGATTTATTGCGTAGACAGCGTGGATGAGGAGAGCTGGTACAACACCGGGGCGCATCCGTACTGGCGGCTACAGCGGCACCTGCAATATGAGCGCTACATCATCAACGACGTATTCCCGCTGATGTGGAACAAGAACTGGACGCCGTATACAGCGGTCACAGGATGCAGCTTCGGCGCCTATCACTCCATCAACTTCGCCTTCCGGCATCCGGAATTAGTGAACGCGTGCATTTGCATGGGCGGGTCGTTCGACATCCGGAGTTTTATGGACGGCTGGTCGAGCGAGGATGTGTATTTCAACAACCCTCCGGAGTACCTGGCAAACTGCACTGACGGCTGGAAGTACAACCACATTCGCACCGTGCTGGCGACGGGTGAGCATGACATGTGCTGGGACCGGAATGAGAAGTTTGCGGAGATCCTGAGGTCAAGGGGAATCCGGCACGAGCTGTATGTGTGGGGCGACCGCAGCTACCACGACTGGCCGTGGTGGCGGCCGATGGCGAGGATGTACCTGTAAGAGTGATTGGATCCGCGGGCTGTTAAAATATAGAGATAGTGTCGGGTGCGTCTAGCGCTGATCCCCTAGGTTGATTCCACAGCTATTTGCGGCGGAGACGGCGGATCGATTGTGTCGTAGCCAAAGGAGCGGTTGTGAAGAAAATCGGCATCATATTCGGGATGGAGACCACGTTTCCGCCAGCTCTGGTCGACAAGATCAATTACATGAACGAGCCGGGCATCGAGGCTGAACTGGCTTCGGTGGGCGAGGTTCGCATGGCGGAGCCGTCTCCTTACCACGTCATCATCGACCGCATCTCGCACGATATTCCTTTCTATCGCGCTTATCTCAAGAATGCCGCCCTGTCTGGGCGCAACGGTCATCAACAATCCGTTCTGGTGGAGCGCGGACGACAAGTTCTTCAACTTTGCGCTGGGCGACAAGCTGGGGGTGGCGATTCCGAAGACGGTGCTGCTGCCGCACAAGCAGCATCCGGCGGGAACGACCGACCGGTCGATGCGCAACCTGCAGTTTCCGCTGCCGTGGGACAGCATTTTTGGATATGTTGGATTTCCGGCGTTCCTCAAGCCCTTCGATGGCGGCGGATGGAAAGACGTGTACAAGGTCAATAATCCGGAGGAGTTCTTCCACGCATATGACCAGAGTCGCGACCTCTGCATGACCCTGCAGCGCGGAGTGAAGTTCAAGGAATATTTCCGGTGTTACGTGGTCGGGCAGGAGAAGGTGCACATCATGCACTACGATCCGTCGGCACCGTTTCATGAGCGGTATGTGAAGAACCCGCCGCCGGTCGATCCCAAACTGCTGGAGCGAGTAGAGCGCGATGCGCTGACGCTGTGCCGCGCGCTGGGCTATGACCTGAACACGGTGGAGTTTGCCTGCGAGGACGGTGTTCCGTACGCGATCGACTTCATGAACCCAGCGCCCGATGCGGACATCATTCGGTGGGCGAGGACAACTTCCACTGGATCGTGGACGCGGTCGCAGAACTGGCCGTTCGCAAGGCCAAAGAACACACGGGCAAAGTGTCGGAATATCGCTGGAGCGCGTTCCTGGGCGGAGCGCCTGCGGGAAGCGAGACGGCGACCGCGGCAAAGCCAGCTAAGGCTGTTAAAGCTCCGAAGAGTGCTACCAAGGGGTAATCGAATGAAGCGGCCAAGCCTGAGCATCGGGATTGAAGAGGAATACCAGACGATTGATCCGGAGACCCGCGATCTGCGCTCGCATATTCAGATGGAGATCCTGCGACAAGGCCAAGCTGAAGTGGCCGAGCGTGTGAAGCCGGAAATGCATCAGGCGGTGGTCGAGGTCGGCACGAAGGTCTGCCGCGACATCAAGGAAGCGCGCGAAGACATGCGCAACCTGCGCCGCGAGATGATCACGCTGGCCGAGCAGAATGGATTGCTGCTGGGCGCGGCGAGCACCCATCCGTTTGCCGACTGGAAGGTGCAGGAGATTTATCCCGACGAGCGCTACCGGCAGGTGGTTGAAGACATGCAATTGGTGGCGCGCGCCAACCTGGTGTTCGGCTTGCACGTGCACGTCGGGCATTGAGGACCGCGATACCGCGATCCACATCATGAATTCGCTGCGGTACTTCCTGCCGCATATCCTTGCGCTGTCAACCAATTCGCCGTTCTGGATGGGCATGGAAACGGGATTCAAGTCTTATCGCTGCAAAGTGTTTGAGCGCTTCCCGCGCACAGGGATTCCGGATGTTTTCGCCAACTGGGCGGACTACGAAACGTTCATCAAACTGCTGGTTAAGACCAACTGCATCGACAACGGCAAGAAAATCTGGTGGGACATCCGGCCGCATCCGTTCTTCGAGACCATCGAAGTGCGAGTATGCGATTTGCCCATGCGCCTGGACGAGACGCTGGCTATCGCCGCGCTGATTCAGGCAACGGCTGCGATGCTGTGGAAGCTGCATGCGTCGAACAAGAGCTACCGCATATACGGCCGCGCGCTCATCAGCGAGAATAAGTTTCGCGCGTCGCGTTACGGTTTGGATGGCAAGCTCATCGACTTCGGCAAAGAGGAAGAAGTACCGATTCGGAAACTGATGCTGGAGTATCTTCACTTAATTGACGATGTAGTCGATGAGTTGGGATCGCGAGACGAGATCGACTACATCCACGAAATGCTGAAGATGGGAAGCGGCGCCGACCGCCAGCTCAAGGTTTTCCGCGAGACGAAGATCTGAAGAAGGTTGTGGACTACATTGTGGAAGAAACGCGGGTAGGTGTGTTCGATCCGGCGCCCGCGCGCCTGTAGAGATTTCGCCCGTTCACGGGAATAAGCAGAAAGGAAGTTATTTGACACCACCATTGCTGACTGATTTGACCACTACGACATTCGATCCCGAACTTTCGCCGGGAGCTTACAACGCAGTGAACACCTGCCTGCGCATCCAGCCCGAAGAAAAAGTCACCGTCATCACCGACCTGGCGTGCCGGGACATCGCCGCCAGCATTGCGAAAGAGCTGATGAAAGTCGGATCGCCGTTTAAGGCGTTCGTGCTGGAGGAAGTCGCCGACCGTCCGCTGACGGGATTGCCGCAGGAAATCGCGGACGATATGGAAACCAGCCAGGTCAGCATCTTTGCGGTCAGGTGCAGCGGAACGAACTGAAGTCGCGCATGGAGATGACCGACATCGTCAACCGGCGCCGCATGCGGCATGCGCACATGGTCAACATCAGTCACGAGATCATGCTGGAGGGCATGCGCGCCGACTTCAACCGCGTCGATGCACTTAGCAAGAAGATGATCGACATCGTGACCAAGGCCAAGCAAGTGCGCGCCAAGAATCCTGCGGGCAGCGATCTGACAGCCGATCTCAGCCCGAACTACAAGTGGATCAAGACCAGCGGGATCATCAGCCCCGACAAGTGGGGTAACCTTCCCGGCGGCGAGATTTTCACCACACCGGGTGAAGTGAACGGAACGTATGTGGTTGACGGAGTGGTGGGCGATTATCTCTGCGAAAAGTATCCCGACCTGCAGAGCCAACCGCTGACGATCCACATGAAGAACAATCGCATCACCGAGGTGTTCAGCGAGAACAAGGCATTGGAGCAGGAGTTCTGGGATTACACGCATACGGATGAATACAGTGATGTTGTCGGCGAGTTCGCCATTGGAACGAACCTTGAGCTGAAGCGAGTTATCGGCAATATTCTCCAGGACGAGAAATTTCCCGGGCTGCATATTGCGTTCGGCAATCCCTACGGACACCACACCGGGGCGAAGTGGTATTCGAGCACGCACATTGATGTCGTGGGCACAAGGTTCGACATTTGGGTTGACGGTCAGCAGATCATGGAACAAGGCCACTTTTTGATCGAGGCATAATCATGGTCCCCGCACTGCGCGAGGAATTTAACCGCAACTTCACGCCGCAGAAGTACCAGAACCTTCTGGACTCGCTGGCTAAAGTGTGCGGCACACCGATCGCTTTTCGCGTCTCTGAGACGCCATGTTTCGTGCCCAAAACGCTACTCGACCGCATGGCACAGTACGGCAGCGAGCTGACCATGCAGCTGCTGACCAGCCCGAAGTACCTGCGGGTCTCAGACAAAACCGTACCGCCGGAGTACAACGTCACCAACGAATCGAAGCAGCCGATGTTTGTGTCGGTAGACTTCGGATTGGTGCGAAACGCCAAGGGTGGGCTCGATCCCGAAGCTGGTCGAGTTACAGGCCTTTCCTTCACTCTACGGATACCAGGCGGTCTCAGCGCAGCAGTACATCGATTCGTATGGACTGAAAAAAGATCTCGGCATCTATCTTGGCGGCTATGATCACGCCTCGTACACGAAGCTGATGCGCGATGTGATTGTCGGCGGGCACGATCCTGAGAATGTCATCCTGATGGAGATCGATCCCGAGCATCAGAAGACACTGCCGGACTTCCTCATCACGCAAAAGCAGTTGGGAATTGCGATCGTCGATGTTCTGTCGCTGAAGAAGCGTGGCAAAAAGCTTTACTACACCAAGGATGGCCGCGAGATCGAGGTGAAGCGGATTTACAACCGCTGCATCGTGGAAGAGCTGGTGCTTAAGGGTGTAACGCTGCCATTTGACGTGCGCGAAGAACTCGACGTCGAGTGGGCGGGACACCCTAATTGGTATTTCCGCATCAGTAAGTTCTCGATTCCGTACCTGAACCATCCGTGCGTTCCGCGGACGTGGTTTCTGGACGAGAATTTCACGATTCCGGACGACAATCACAACTACATCCTGAAGCCGCTTTACTCGTTCGCCGGCGCCGGCATCAAGTTCGCGCCGACCGAGGCCGATATCGAGGCGATTCCTGCGGGTGAGCGCCACAACTACATCGTGCAGGAACGGATGCGGTTCGAGCCGGTAATTGCCACTCCGCACGGCATGACACAGATGGAAGTCCGCATCATGTACGTGTGGCCGGAGGACGGCGAGCTGACCGCAGTGCTGCCGCTGGTGCGTATGGGACGCGGCATGATGATGGGCGTCGATCACAATCGCGACCTCGAGTGGGTCGGCGGGTCCTCAGCGTTGTGGGTCTGAAGCTGCGCTTCTATCTGATAGTTCGTGTTGCCTTGATCGCGGATCGAGCATCCTAGCGTGTAGTCATGGAATACCAAAGCGACAAAACCACTTGCTGCATCGTTGGTGGAGGTCCGGCTGGAATCATGCTGGGCTACCTGCTGGCCCGTTCAGGCGTAGCCGTAACCGTCCTGGAAAAGCACAAAGACTTCTTTCGTGACTTCCGTGGCGATACGGTGCACCCTTCAACGCTGGAGGTAATGTACGAGCTGGGTTTGTTAGACGGACTCCTCGCATTACCGCACCAGAAGGTATCTCACATCGGCGGAGCTTTTGGGGACTTCGCTTTCGAGGCGGCTGACCTCCGCCACTTACCCACACATTGCAAATTCGTGGCACTGATGCCGCAGTGGGATTTCCTCAACTTCCTATCGGAACAGGCGAAGAAGTTCTCTGAATTTCACCTTCGCATGCAGCATGAGGCGTTTGACCTCGTTTACGACGGCAACCAAGTCGGCGGGGTACGGGTCCACACTCCCGACGGCGAAAGCGAAATTCTTGCTGACCTGGTCGTGGGCTGCGATGGGCGTCATTCCGCTATTCGTCGAGCGGCCCATCTTGAGGTGATCGAGCAAGGAGTGCCGATCGATGTGCTGTGGTTCCGCATAAGCCGATCGAGACAGTGACCCGCATCAAGTGCTGGGAAACATCAACTACGGAAAGATAATTGTTCTGATTAACCGCGGCGATTACTACCAGGCTGCGTTGCTGATCCGCAAGGGTTCTTTTGAGGAAGTGCAGAGTCGCGGGATGGAGGCGTTCCGCAATACGGTGCGACAGATTGTTCCCTACCTCGGCGATCGCGTTGACGAGTTGAAAGACTGGGACCAGATCAAGCTGTTGTCGGTGCAGATCAACCGGCTGCGACAGTGGTACCGGGCGGGACTGCTGTGCATTGGCGATGCGGCGCACGCCATGTCGCCGGCAGGCGGAGTGGGAATCAACCTGGCGATACAGGATGCCGTCGCAACTGCAAGGCTACTGGCGGATCCGTTGCGCGAGGGCCGCGTCACCCAAGCGAACCTCGCGTCGGTGCAGCGACGACGTGAATTTCCCACCAGGGTAACGCAGCAGTTGCAGGTGTTTGTGCACAAAGGAATGGAAAAGATCTTTCAGAACCCCGGCCCAGCAAAAGCTCCATGGCAGCTGAAACTGATTGTTCAGATCCCGGGAATACCAGCAACTCGTTGCGCGAACGATCGGCATTGGTGTTCGGCCTGAATACATCAAGCAAAGACAGCGCCAAGGTGCGGGCCGCGCCGCGTCCGTAAGTATTGTGGTGGGGCTCGGCGTTGCGGCGGCGGTCTTTGTGATGAGCCTGCTCGAGCGACCGCGCCAGAGACCCTCGGCTGCATAAAACTTGCGAGTGTTCGCGGGGGAAAATGTGCGGCCGGAATTTTGGCTCGCGGCCGCACAATGCTGCATATGATTGCGGGGTTGTTAGTTGGCCGCAGCCGTTGTTGTCTCGGCTGAAGCTTCGTTTAAACCTTTCAAATACTGGTTGATGGACTTCGCCGCTTTGCGTCCTGCGCCCATGGCCAGGATGACCGTCGCCCCACCTGTGACGATGTCGCCGCCGGCAAACACACCCGGCTTCGAGGTCGCCAGCGTATCGTCGTTCGCCAGGATATAGCCGCGCTTTGTCGTTTGCAGACCCGGTGTAGAGGACTGAATCAGCGGGTTGGCCGTAGTTCCGGCAGCAATGATCGCGACCGAGCAGGGAGTGTCGAACTCCGAGCCCTTGATGGTGACCGGACTGCGTCGTCCTGAGTCGTCCGGCTCGCCCAACTCCATCCGAGTGCAGCGAACGGCGGTCAGGTTGCCTTTCTCGTCGCCAAGGAATTCCACGGGGTTGACCAGCATCTCAAAGCGAATGCCTTCGTCCTTCGCGTGATGGACTTCCTCGACGCGGGCGGGCATCTCGGCTTCGGTGCGCCGGTACAAGATACTCGCCGAGCGGGCACCTAAGCGAAGCGCGCTGCGTACGGCGTCCATGGCGGTATTGCCGCCACCGATCACGACTACGTCGCGATCTTTGCAGGGGTAAAGCGGCTCGTCGAATTCGGGGAAACGATAAGCGCGCATCAGATTCACGCGAGTAAGAAATTCGTTAGCGGAGTAAATTCCGTTCAGGTGCTCACCCGGCACGTTTAGGAAGCGCGGCAAACCCGCGCCTGTGGCGACGAACGCAGCATCGTAGCCTTCTTCGTTGAACAACTCGTCGATGGTGACCGTCTTGCCGACGACCACATTGGTCTCGAATTCGACTCCGCGCCTGCGCAGCGCATTCACTTCGTGGGCGACAATTTCTTTGGGCAGGCGAAATTCGGGAATGCCATAGACCAGCACTCCGCCCAGCTCGTGCAACGCTTCGAAGACGTGGACCTTGTGGCCCATCTGGATGAGGTCGCCAGCACAGGCGAGGCCTGCGGGCCCGCTTCCTACGATTGCCACCTTTTCGCCGCTCGCCGGATTGTTCTTGGGAATACCAAACTGGCCGCTGTCTCGCTCCCAGTCAGCGACAAAGCGCTCCAGATAAGCGATGCCAACCGACTCGCCCTTTCTTGCCCAGCACGCAGCCCGACTCGCACTGATCTTCCACCGGGCAGACGCGGCCAGTGATGGCAGGCAGCGCGTTATCCTCGCGAACTTTGGAGGCAGCGCCCATGTAGTCGCCGGCGACGATCAGGTCCATGATCGCTCGCACGTCGACCGACACCGGGACATTTGTCCATGCAGCCGGGCTTGCCGCACTCGATGCAGCGCAGAGATTCCTGGCGCGCCTGCTCGGGATCGAAACCGGTATTCACTTCCTGAAAGTTGTGGGCGCGAATCTGGGCCAACTGCTCGGGCATTTTCTGCCGAGGCAGCTTGATGCGCTCTTTGTTGGGTAGCGGGTTATTACTCTTGCTCATGGCTTGCCTCCGCCACCATCGCGGCACACTGATGTAAATGAATGTTCTCGCGCAATTTTCTGACTTCGCCTTCCGGGTCCGCCTGCAAACGTTCGATGCTCATCTTTTCCTGCTCGCGATACATATTGTTGCGCTGCATCAGGACCTCAAAGTTCACCTGGCTGGCGTCGAACTCGGGGCCATCGACGCAGGCGAACTGGCTGCTGTTATTCACCAGCACGCGGCAGCCGCCGCACATTCCGGTACCGTCCACCATGATCGAGTTGAGGCTGACCATAGTCTTGATGTTCTGTGGACTGGTCAGCTTGGCGACCGCGCGCATCATCGGAACCGGGCCAACAGCCAGCACGTAATCGACCAGGCCGGCATCTACCAGTTCTTTCAGCTTCTCGGTAACGAGGCCTTTCTGGCCGGCTGTACCATCGTCGGTCATGACGTAGGTCTCGTCGCTGACCTCGCGCACCGCGTCTTCGAGGACGAGCAAGTCCTTACTGCGCGCGCCGACGATGGAGATGACTTTGTTACCAGCGCGCTTCAGCTCGCGGGCCGTGGGGTAAGCCATGGCGGTCCCCACGCTGCCGCTGACGATTACGGTGGTGCCGAACTTCTCAATCTCGGAAGGCTTACCGAGCGGCCCCACGATGTCGAGGATGCTATCTCCCACCTCAAGCATATTGAGCAGCATAGTAGTCTTGCCGATGCCTTGAACCACGATGGTGACAGTTCCGGCCTCGGGATCGGCGTCGGCGATGGTGAGGGGGACACGCTCGCCTGATTCGTCCAAGCGGATAATGACGAACTGGCCCGGACGCTGTTTTTTAGCGATCCGAGGTGCCTTAATTTCGAAGAGTTTGATACCTCGCGCCAAGGGACGAGCTGCGACAATAGGGAACACTGGGAACCCTCCCGACATTGATTTTTGCCGGGTTCGACCCGACAGTCTGTGGCGTACGTCACAGGCTCCCGGTCACAGCGCACAATGCGTAAAATCCCGGTAAAATGCGCCGTGCGGGGTGATTTAGGCCGCGGGGGATGGATTGCGAGAGGAAGGATCGCGTGCGGTGTTAACAAAACCGGCAACGCGTGAGGACGGCGAGATGATTATCCAGATTTTTGCTTCTCCCGGACTTCGTGACAGGAAGACAGTGCGATTCATTCGCGGAGCGTGGAGTACGGTCCGGGCGTGTGTCGTCTTGCTGTTAATCGCTGGCACGGCGGCCGGTCAACAGTCCCCAGGAACAACTCAGCCACAAATACCCGACGCGCCGTCTGCTGCAAAACAGGCCCAACACGGCTCATTCAGGCACGGAGTCGCCACGGTTGCTAAGACGATTGGCCAGGATGAATGGCATCTCATTACGGCGCCTTTTCGCATCGATTCCGTCGGATTCACAGACGGTGCGCCTTTCCTGAACAAGACACTCTTCTGGGACTCTGTGGTCGTGGGCGCGACGGGCGTGCTAATTGCGAATGATGAGTCGGTAGCTCAACAAGTGCCAGTCAGTTGGCACCAGACGGGCATCGACATCTCAAACGCTTGCACGTACGGCACGGCGGCCGCGGTGGGGGGAATCTACCTCACCGGCCTATTTACGCAAGACGAACACGCAAAGCGCACCGGCATTCTGGCGGCGGAAGCGTCGATTGACAGCTTTCTCATTTATGGATCGATGAAGCTGATTTTCAACCGAGAAAGACCGTACACCAGTCCCACGGAAGGCACGTTCTTTGCCGGCAATTTCAGCGGAGGGTCGTTCCCGTCGGGACACGCCGCAATATCGTGGACACTCGCCTCGGTAGTAGCGCATGAGTATCCAAAGTGGCCGGTGCAGCTGCTGATGTATGGCATGGCAACCACGGTAGCGACTACCCGAGTTACCGGTGGCCAACACTTCCCTTCTGATGTATTTGTTGGTTCGGCGCTAGGCTATTTGGTTGGCAGGTATGTCGCTAACAAGGACAAACAAACTCTGACATCGCATGGCGGCAGCCGGATTAGGCGGCTGCCGGACGCGGTGCTCGCACACGTTGCCGTCCAGTAGGAGACAACGCTAAGCCACGAAGTATTTTGCCGCAGGATGATGCACCACGATGGCCGAGGTGCTCTGTTCGGGGTCGAGCAGGAAACCGGTCGTGAGTTGCACGCCGATGGTCTCGTCGGGATGCAAGAGTGCGAACAGCTTCGTCTGGTCCTCAAGGTTCGGACACGCCGGATAGCCGAACGAATAACGCGACCCGCGATATTTCTGGTGGAACAGATCGCGGATGTGCGGCGAATCTTCGCCTGCGAAACCGAGTTCTTCACGCATCCGCTTATGGTTGAGCTCGGCCAGCGCTTCTGCGGTCTCCACGCTCAGGCCGTGCAAGTAAAGATACTTGGTGTACTCGCCGGCTTCGAACAGCTTCTGGGTTTCATGCGAAGCCCGGGCTCCGACCGTCACACAGGTCATGCCGAGCACGTCCATCTCGCCGCTGGCTTTCTTCAGGAAAAAGTCAGAGATGCAGAGATGTCTGCTGTCTGGCTGCGTCTGGCGCGGGAACGTGAAGCGCAAGCGTTTCTGGCGGAATCGCGTCACCCTGCTTCCAGCCTTCGGGCAGGTTGTAAACGATGACGTCGTTGCCTTCACCCTTGCGCGCCGAAATAGCCGTAGACAACCTTGGGCTCCAACCATCCGCCGGCGATGGCCTCTTCTTCCAGCTCTTTCAGGATGGGCCGGTACTTGGTCTCGACCAGGCGTGCGTAATCTTCCTGCGAGGCAGTTTTGAGTTGCCACTGGTTCTTGAACAGCGCCGTCTCGTTGATGTACTGGAAAACCTCACGCAGGTCGAAGTCGGCGGCCTTCAACACGCGTGTGCCCCAGAATGGCGGCAGCGGAATGTTGGGCGCAGGCGGAATCTCGATGCTCGGAGCCATGGCATTCGCGCCATCGCCCGATGCCGTGGCAGGCTTCTTGAACTCCTTGATGACTTGCGCTTCCTTGATGCAAGCTTCACGCTCTCCATTCGAAGAGGCCAACCGTTCCATGTAGTGAAGGCCAGAGAAGGCATCGTCTGCATACATGACGCCACCGCCGTATTCACGGCGCAGGTCGTCCTCGACGTATTTGCGCGTAAGCGCAGCCCCGCCGCAGATCACGGGAAACTCCAGCTTCTGGTGATGCAAGTCCTGCACCACGTACTTCATCTCCAGCGTGGACTTCACCAGCAGGCCGCTGAGCCCGATGGCGTCGGCCTTGTGCTCGATGGCCGCGTTGATGATGGCATCCGAGGGCTGCTTGATGCCAAGGTTCACCACGCGGTAGCCATTGTTGGTGAGGATGATGTCCACCAGGTTCTTGCCGATGTCGTGAACGTCGCCCTTCACCGTCGCGAGCACGATGGTCGCCTTCTGGCTGCCCTCTTTCTTCTCCATCTTGGGCTCGAGATACGCGACTGCCGACTTCATCACTCCCGCGGAGTCGAGCACCGACGGCAGCTGCATCTTGCGCGCACCGAACAACTCGCCCACCGTCCTCATGCCGTCGAGGAGGATGTTGTTGATGACGTCGAGCGGCGAATAGTTGACCAGAGCCTCGTCCAACACTTCATCGAGCGATTTCTTGTCGGCGATGCCGATGTTTTTCTCGCCGTTGATGATCGCCCACTTCAGCTTGTCTTCCACGGAGAGCGTGTCCACGTGCGCGGTGGTGGACTCCTCCTGCCCCTTGGAGCCCTCGAAGCTCTTCATGTAGACCTGAAGCGGATCGCCGTTCGAGCGGTCCTGGAAGATGAGCTTGCGCGCGAGATCGACCTCGGCCTCAGGAATCTTGTACAGCGGATAAATCTTGCTGTAGTTGACGATGGCCATGTCGAGGCCATTGTCGACGGCTTCGTGCAGGAACACACTGTTCAACACTCGCCGCGCGTAGGTGTTCAGTCCGAAGGAGATGTTGCTGACGCCGAGTACGGTCTTCGCCAGCGGCAACTCGGTCTTGATCGCCTTGACGGCTTTCAGCGTCTCCATGCCAGCGTTGCGATAGTCTTCCTGGCCAGTGGAGATCGGCAGCGTTAGCGCGTCGAAAATGAGATCGACTGGACGGATGCCGTATTTGTTCACCGCGAGGTCGTAGATGCGCTTGGCAATCGCGAGTTTCTTTTCGGCCGTCAGCGCCATGCCGTCTTCGTCGATGGTCAAGGCAATGACCGCCGCGCCGTAGCGCTTGGCCATCGGCAAGACCTTCGAGGTGCGCTTCTCGCCGTCTTCCAGGTTGATCGAGTTGATGATCGCCTTGCCAGGGATGCGCTTCAGTGCTTCTTCGACAACGTCGGCCTCGGTCGAATCGACGAGGATCGGCGCGGGCACACGCGTGGCGATCTTCTCCAGGATGGCGCTGATGTAACCCTTCTCGTCCTCGCCCACGATGGCGCAGCACAGGTCGAGCATGTGCGAGCCTTCGTTCACCAGCTTCTTGGCCAGCGTCAGGATGCCGTCATAGTCCTGCGCGCGCACCATGTTCTTGAAGTGCTCGACACGCGTGGTGGTGTTCATCTCCTCGGCGATCACCAGGGGCTTGGGATCGAGATCGAGGGGAACCATGGAGTAGGCGCTGGCCGCCGCGCCGATCATCTTGATGTCTCGCTTGGCGGGTTCGAGACTTGCGCAGGTGTCGACGACAGCTTTCAGATGCTCGGGCCTGGTACCGCAGCAGCCCCCGACGATGCGCACGCCGTATTCGGTGATGAACTGCTTGTGAAAATCTGCGAGCTCCTGCGGTTGCAGCTTGTAAACTGCGTGCCCGCCTTCGTTCTGCGGCAGCCCGGCATTGGGCAACACCGACACTGGCTTCGGCGAATTCATTCCGAGATAACGAACGGCGTCGTTCATCTCCTTCGGGCCGGTGGCGCAGTTCATGCCGATCACTGCCGCATCGAACATCTCCAGCGTGGTGAGCGCCGCGCCGATCTCTGTGCCCAGCAGCATGGTGCCGCCGACATCGATGCGTGACTTGCACCTGCACGGGAATGTTCTTGCCAGACTTCTTGAGCGCATCGAATATGCCGACCAGTCCCGCCTTGGCTTGCAGGATGTCCTGGCAGGTTTCGAGCAGCAGCACATCGACGCCGCCTTCGATAAGCCCGAGCGCTTGCTCGGTATAGCCGGCCGCCATTTCGTCAAAGCTGATGTGTCCGAGTGAGGGCAGCTTACGCGTGGGGCCCATCGAACCGGCGACGAAGCGTCGGCGTCCCTTGGTCGAGAAATCGTCCGCAACCGAGCGCGCCAGTTTGGCCGCCGCGGCATTGATGACCGTGACCTGGTCCTGCATGTCGTACTCGGCCATGTCCATCGGGCTGGAATTGAACGTGTTGGTCTCGACCACGTCGCAGCCGACCTGATAAAACGCCGCGTGAATGTCCTTGATGATGTCGGGCCGGCTCAGGACCAGGATGTCGTTATAACCCTCTTTGCCCCGGAAATCGTCGAGGTCAGGAGCCGCGGAGCTGGATGTTCGTGCCCATGGCGCCGTCGAAGATAACGACGCGCTCTTGTACGGCTTTGAGGTATTCGCTCATGAGGTCATTGGTAGGCAATTATCTTGTAAGTATCGCAGTTTATTAGTGATTACGGTACTTGTGTCCAGCCAACGGCGACCTATGAAGGTGGTCGGCGAAATGTAGGCTGTGAACCGTAAGATGCAAATGGCCGCGATTTCGGTCGCGGCCGTTGGTTGCGAAAAATAGCCTTGTTATAACAAACGTTATAACTAGGTTCCGGGCGGAACATCCGCCCCTGAACTGTATTGCGCGGGCTTGGGAACCAGCCTGCCGGTTCCTTCGATGTTGTAAATGGCGTTCGATCCTTCGTGCGCCGGAGTCCCGGCCAGCAACTGCTCTTTGCGGTATACCAGAGTGCTGGCGTTGAAGCTGGCCAACTCGAAGCCGTGTCCGTGGGTGATGGCGTCGGTGGGGCAGGCCTCGACGCAATAGCCGCAGAAGATGCAGCGGTTGTAGTCGATGTTGTAGACCTTGGCGTAGCGCTCGGCGCCGCTGATGCGGTTGGTCTCGGTAGTTCTCGGCGGCTTCGATGTAGATGCAGTTCGAGGGGCACGCCGCCGCGCACAAGAAACAGGCCACGCATTTTTCCAGGCCGTTTTCGTCGCGCTGCAGCACGTGCATGCCGCGAAAGCGCTCCTGGAACATGGCTCCACGGTTCGGGCCAGGGCCGTCGGGATAGTTCTCCACCTCGGTCGGCTTGAACATCTCGCCGAAGGTGATGCTCATGCCCTTGGCGATGGCGGCGATGTTTTTGACGATTCCCATACGCGAAATCAGTATATCAATCCCGGGCAGGGGTCAGGCTTTTCCGGCGAATTGCTTGCGCAGCAGTTCCAAGTGGTGCTGCGCGTGACCGGCGATGACGTAGGCCATTGCCCGGACGGAAATTGATTTGCCGTTGGCAACGCCGGTCCGCTCTGTGTCGGCAGTTGTCAGGCTTTCGAGCAATGACAGCGTCGCCCGGCGGACTGACTTCAATTCCGCCAGCAATTCAGACGTGCTGCGGCTGTTGGAATTCGCTGCCGCGACGTAGTCGTCCTGTTCGAACCCTTGCAGTTCTTCTTGTCGCCGCGGGCGAAGCGTAGCACGCGATAACTGTGAACGCGTTCGGTATCGCACAGGTGTCCGAGCACCTGCTTGACGCTCCACTTGCCGGGCGCGGGCGGCTGCGATCGCCTGGTCGTCGGTCAGGTCGTTCACGAGGCCGTCGAACTCGGCAGGCTGCAGGTCCATGAAGTTGAGCAGGTCGCCATCAGGGACCTTGCTGATGTAGTTGGCGTAGAAGTCGGCGTATTCGGTGCGGTTGGGACGACTTATCATTGCGAGCATCTCCAATGTGAATTCAGCGAGCTTCGGTAGCTGGTTACTGGTAGCTGGTAACTGAATGGCGAATCGCTAATCGTGAATCACCAGCTACCAGTGACCAGTTACCTTTTTATTCCAGCCCAAATTCTTTCCACCGCTCAGTCACTCGCGTCTTGGTCTCGGCATCCATCGTAATTTCCTCCGGCCAGGGGCGGGTGAAGCCTTCGCTCGGCCACTTGCGCGTGGCGTCCACACCCATCTTAGAGCCGTAATCGGGCAGGCGCGATGCATGATCGAGCGAATCCACCGGCCCGAGCGTGAATTGGATGTCGCGCTCGGGATCGATGTTGTTCAACACCTTCAGCGTGACCTCGCCGAGGTCTTGCACGTTCACGTCCTCATCGACCACGAGGATGCACTTGGTGGACATGGCCTGCCCCAGCGCCCAGATGCCGTTCATCACCTTGCGCGCCTGGCCGGGATACGACTTCTTGATGGAGACGATCATCAGGTTGTGGAATATGCCTTCGATCGGCAGGTTCACATCGACGATCTCGGGGATGCTCAGCCGCATCGCCGGCAGAAAGATGCGCTCGACGGCCTTGCCCATCCATGCGTCTTCCATCGGCGGCTTGCCCACGATGGTGGTCGAGTAGATGGGGTCCTTGCGGTGCGTGATGCAGGTGACGTGGAAGACCGGGTAAAGGTCTTCCATGGTGTAGAAACCGGTGTGATCGCCGAAGGGGCCTTCCATCTTCAGTTCGTCGAGCTCGACGTAGCCTTCGAGGACGATCTCCGAGGTGGCCGGAACTTCGAGATCCACGGTCTCGCACTTCACCAGCTCGACCGGCTTCTGCCGCAAGAATCCCGCGATGATGAACTCTTCGATATCCGGCGGAGCGGGCACGATGGACGAGAACATCATTGCCGGATCGGTGCCGATGGCGACTGCGACGTCCATGCGTCCGGAAACCTGCTTGCCGTCGGCGACGCGCGAACCTCCGCCGGAGCGCGCCATCATGTCGAGTGCGGCGGTCAGCGGATGCTCGGCTCCTTCGGCAGCTTTGCGGCGCATCTGCTCGCGATAGTGCTCGGCTCCCTGCTTTTGGCGCTGCCAGTGCATGCCGGTGGTGCGTTCGTCGTATACGTGCAGGCGATAGGTGCCGACGTTGCGCTTGCCCGTGTGAGGATTTCGGGTGATGACCGACGGCAAGCGTGATGAATCGGCCGCCGTCTTTCGGCCAGCATTGCAGGATGGGAAAATCGAGCAGCGAGAAGTCGCCCTTCTTGATGACTTCCTTGCAGGGTCCGGTGGAGACTGTCTTTGGAAAGAACTTGCCCACCTCGGTCAACATGGGAAGCATCTTGAGTTTGTCGATGAAGCCCTGCGGCGACTTCAGGTCCATGAACATCTTGATGCGCGCGGGAATCTCGTCCAGAGAATCCACTTCGAGCGCCAGCTTCATGCGCTCGGCCGAGCCGAACTGGTTGATCAGTACTTTGGCGCCGGGATGTCCCTTGACGTTTTCGAACAGCAACGCCGGACCGCCCGGGCCCATGCTTGCCGCGCGGCCCCCATTTCGAGACACGATCGGTGATCTCGGCGATCTCCAGGATGGGATCGACTTCTGCTTTGACCCGCTTCAACTCTCCGGCTTTGTCGAGCGCGGAGATCCATTCCCTCAGGTCGCTATATGCCACCGGCCAGCCTTTCTTCAGAGGCGTGACGCCGCTGCGCTTGCCTGCGCTCTGCACTGTCGATACGTATTGTATAAGCATCGCATAATCAGCCAGTTGCAGACGCCGATAAAATTGGCTGCGGTTGGGCACTGGCGCGAAGCAGCGATTTCGTAATACCTTGCTTCGGGAACAAAAATGACTGCAACCATCTCGACGAGAAATTCGCTCGACACACTATTAGGTCTGGGCCGCTGCATTTTCGCGGCCGCCATCATCGCCTTGGGGATCGAAACCACTAGTCTGCGCGGACATGTGAGCCAGCGCTCTGGGCGCGCAGTATTCGGCGATCCCGGTCATTCCGTGGCTGCCAGCGGTTCCATGGGTCGCCTATTTGTTCGGCGCAATCTGGGTGCTGTGCGGCGTGGGATTCTTGTTTGGCGGAACCCGGCGACCGGCTGCGTTCATCTTCGGCGGATTATTTTTCGTTTTGACGCTGGTTCTGGACGTTCCGAAGAACGCCGCGGACATTGGAAGCATCTCTCTGCGCACGGGCGTATTTGAACCTTTCTCGCTCGCCTGTCTCGCGTGGCTGTTGCCCGGCCCCGCGGCGATCCCCGGCTGGCTGGAACGCGCAAGCCGATATTTGCTGGCCCTGAGCCTCATCATCTTTGGAGTCGACCACTTCCTCGCGCTTGGGTTTATCGCGACTCTGCTTCCAAGTTGGATTCCATTCCACGTGTTTTGGGTGGCGTTCTTCGGGCATTGCGTTCATCGCGTCCGGAATAAGTATCGGACTGAACGTTTTGCAACGTTGGGGCGCGGCCGGACTCGGCCTGATGTTCGCGATCTGGGTGTTCACGCTGCACCTGCCGAGAGTCCTTGGTCTGTATGGGATTCCGGGAGCGCCACACAATCCGAACGAGTGGTCGAGCCTGTTCATTGCCGTCGCTCTGTGGGGAGGGCTGTGGGCGCTGGCGGATAACTCCCCGCAATAAGTGCGCGGCCAAGAAGAAAGCGTGCCGTTTGGCGGCACGCTTTTGCTATCTCTTCAGAACTAAATCTCAGCTAGCGCTTTTTCTTGGCTGCCTTCTTGGCCGACAGGTTTCTTGGGCGCCGCTTTCTTCGGCGGCACTTTCTTCTTTGGCGGAGCCGATTTCTTTGCCGCCGCAGGCTTCTGTTTCGCCGGAGCCGGCTTCTTAGCAGCCTTGGCCGGTGTCTTCGCTGCCTTTGCGGGCGCAGGCTTCTTAACTTCAGCCGCAGGTTTCGCCTTCGCGTTGGCACCCGCAGCAGCTTTTGCCGCAGGCGGTGGCGTCACCGGTGCAGCAGCAGGAGCAGGAGGTGCGACTGTCGCGCCCTTGGGCTTTCGTCCGCGCTTGCCTGAGCTGCCGCAGCAGCAGTGCGGGCGCACCGCAGCAGCATCCACAACGGCTGCCTTGCCACGTCCGCGCTTCGGAGCAGGCGGCGGAGGCGGCGGCGGCGGCTCATACGGCTTCAGGAAATTCATGATCTCGGTATGCGACCTGAGCTTGCCGTCGAGCAACATCAAGAACGCTTCGTCGAGAATCTTGGGATATTCGGGAAGCTGGGAGGTAATGCGCAACTCCGCCATCTCCGGGAACGGCAGCTTCTCGCGAACCTGGCGCCACTTGGTGAGAAAATTCTTGATCTTCTGGTCTACGGCAGACTGACGGGTGGTCAGGCTGAGGAACAGGATCCTCTCCGGCGGGGCAGCGCTCAGGATCTTCCACGATCCCGAATTGGTGTTTGCCTCTCTGCCCGTACAGCTTTTTCGCCAGATCCTGGGCATCGTGCTCCAGATGCTTCCACTTGTCCACAAAATCGCGGCGCGGAATCATCCTCTGAATCTCGGAAACGTCCTTGTCGCTCATTTTGCGAGTGAGGAAATACATGGCGATCGGCCCGCTCTCAACCACGTAGCCCAGGTCACTCAAGGTCTGCCGCAGCTTGATCGCATGGCCGAGGTCGCTGGCTTCGGCTTTCGCAACGCTCCAGTGCGGATGCAGCACTTTGAGCCAGCCCTCTTTCTCGAGGGCGCGCATGATGTTGATGGGGTCATCCTCGTGCGCGAGTTGCTCCAGTTCAGCGCCGATCGCCCGCTTGCCGACGAACTCGATGTAGTTGTTCTCTTTCGCCGCGTCGTAGCGTGCCTGGGTCCGCTCCTCGAGCGGCCAGTGGAATCGAGCGCTCAGCCGAGTGGCGCGAATCAAACGGATTGGATCTTCGAGAAAAGCGTAGTTGTGCAGAACCCGCAACACCTTGTCCTCGATGTCGGCGACGCCGTTGAAAGGATCGAGAAGCAGCCCACGCGAACCCGGATTCAGCGACAGCGCCATGGCATTGACGGTAAAGTCGCGCCGGCGAAGATCCTCATTGATGGTCGCCGGGGAGCAATCACCGGAGGCTTCCCAGGCTTATCGTAAGTCTCTGATCTGGTTTGATTTAGCTCCGCCCGAATGTTCCCTGGCAACAGCAGGTGTAAGGCCCTGAGGTCTTCTTCGACGCCTTGGACGGAAATCCCCGCTTTCTCCAATTCTTTCTGTAACTTAAGGGGATTGCCCTGGACGCTAAGGTCGATGTCGCGGATGGGAAAACCGGTGACCAGATCGCGAATGGTGCCGCCGGTGAGATAGAGGTTTAGCCCGGCGTGGCGGGCAATGTCTTGGATCAGGTTCACACCACGCTGCTGGTCCGGTGTGAGCCGGGTTTCCATGCTATAGATGTAATCTGGCATCTAAATGTATGACTCTAAAAGTGATAGCCGAAGATGGTCCGGCATAGCACGAGAGTGTATACCGGGTGCACGGCTTATCCTCAGCCCGCACTGCCTACCAAAAACTTCGCCCTACGACCTCAAGAGATCGGTGCAACCTGCTTAATTGCCGCAACTTACGGCGCTATGCACCGGACTTGCTGCATAGCGACAATAACATAACGTTGATGATTTGGCTAGAAAGTACGTTAGGCAGGGCACTTTTTCGTCGAAAGTGCGACAATCGAAGCGAGAGAAAGGATTTTTCTCTCTTAACGACCGCAATGGGAACCACTCACAAGAAGGTAATCGTCCGGAAGATGGACCGCGACACGATCAGCGGCTACGTGTCGGCGGCCTTCATTGCGGACGGCAAGATCGAGATACTGAACACCGCAGGGAATGTGGTGTCGGTGGAACTACACGAAGTAAAGGGTGTGTATTTTGTGCGCGAGCTTCGGAGACTCGGAATCCCTGACTCGGAAGACGTTTACCTCGCGGCCACGAACCGAAGGTCTGTGGGTGCGGCTTCGCTTTCGCGATAACGAAATCATCGAAGGCATGATGCCGAACGATCTGGTGCAGGATGGGAGTGAGGGTTTCTCGGTCATTCCGCCGGACACGCGCTCGAATACTCAGCGCATCTTTGTGCCGCGCTCGGCCCTGGCAGAGATGACCGTGCTGGCGGTGATTGGCGAGAAGAAGTCGCAGCGGCGGGGGAGGCATCCCGACGATACGCGCCAGGTATCGATGTTCAACTGATCGCGAAGCCCGACCGTGGCCGGCAAGTGCCGTTCGCGACGGATGCGTTGCTGTCACTAACATGGCTGAGTTCGAGCCGCCGACCGAAAATCATGACACTTGGCGAAATCGCGACCGCGCTGGGCGCTGTACTGGAAAACGGCGATCCTGAAGCGGAAATTACGGGCGTGGCGGGGATCGAAGAAGCCTCGGCGGGACAGATCACTTTTATTGCGAATCCGAAGTATATGGCCGCTGCCGGAAAAACGGCCGCTGCAGCGATCATCGTTTCCGAGGACTTCCCCGCTGGCTCGTGGGCGCTGCTGCGCAGTAAGAATCCGTATCTCAGCTTTGCGAAGGCGGTGGACCTGTTTTACCAGCCGCCGCGTTACACGCCCGGAATTCATCCCACTGCAGTGATTGCGCCGGCGGCCAAAATCGGTGCTAACTCGCATATTGGACCTTATGTCGTGATTGACGAAGGCGTCACCATCGGGAACGACGCTGTGTTGCTGCCGCATGTCGTCGTTTATCGCGGCGCTCGGATTGGGGACAACTTTTTCGCGCATGCACACGCGATCGTGCGGGAAAACTGCCAGTTGGGCGATAACGTGGTGCTGCAGAATGGAGCGGTCGTGGGCTCCGACGGCTTTGGATTTGCGCGCGACGATGATCACTGGGAGAAGATCTCGCAGTCGGGACCAGCAGTGCTGGAGAACGACGTGGAAGTCCAGGCCAATGCGTGCATCGATCGCGCCAGCGTCGGCGAGACTCGCATCGCGCGTGGCGTGAAGATCGACAACCTGGCGCAAGTCGGACATGGTTCCGCGGTGGGAGAGCATACGCTTCTGTGCGCGCAGGTTGGACTTGCGGGATCAACGGTCGTTGGGAAGAACGTCATCATCGCTGGACAAGCTGGCGTGGCCGGGCACTGCAATGTGGGAGACGGCGTGGTTATCACGGCCCAGAGCGGGACGCACGGCGACATTCCTGCCGGAAGCATGGTGAGTGGGTCGCCCGCATTCGAGCACAAGCAGTGGCTGCGCGCGGTGAACGCGTTCAGCAAGCTGCCGGAGTTGGCGAGGGCCGTGCGCAATCTCACGGGGAAGCAGAAAGAAGCCGACAAGAAAGAGCGGTAGCGGCAAAGGATTTATGCCCGCCGCTATCGGCTGAACGCCTGTCATACACTGACATCTTGGACTCTCAAGCCCCGCAATCGAAACTCGCCGAGCGAGACGAGCTTAAAAAGCGCTACGAAACCCAGCGTCAAGAAGCTGCGCTCACGCTTGCGCTGGGTTTTATTTCGATCGCTGCCCTGCTCTGGTACTACGCTCATCAGCAAATTCTGCTTTACGGCGATGCTGTCGCGCACATCAACATCGCGCGGCGCGTGCTCGACACTCGTTCCTGGCTGTCGTCGTTCTTCCAGTTAGGAACCGTGTGGCTGCCTCTGCCGCACATCCTGATGCTGCCGTTCGTGTGGAACAGAGTGTTGTGGATGAGTGGCATTGCCGGCTCGATCGCCAGTATGGGGGCGTATGTTCTCGGCGCGCTGGGGATATTTCGGCTGATCCGTGCGCGTGCTTCCCAGACAGCGGCCTACGTAGCGGCAGCCATTTACGCGCTCAATCCCAACCTGCTTTACATGCAGACCACAGCGATGAACGAGCCAATCTATCTGGCGTTCTTCATCTGGGCAATCGTGTATTTCGACGAGTGGCTGCGCGGCTTGTCGGCCAATTCGGGTAGCCGGTCGCCTGAGCGAGCGCTAGAAGGCTGTGGCATCGCACTGGCAGGCGGAGCAGCCACTCGTTACGACGGATGGTTTTTCGGCGCGCTCATGGGCGTGCTTGTCCTGTGGACGTTCGCTCGCTGGTGGCGTGCAACGCCGGATGCGCACGCGTCGTCGTCGGATGACCAAATCGCTGGTCGAGTTTCTGTTGCTCAATGCGCTGGTGCCGGTGTTCTGGCTGGCCTATAACCATCGCGTATCCGGACACGCAATGGACTGGGCCAACGGTCCGTATTCGGCGAAAGCTATCGCTGAGCGAACCACGCAGCGCGGGGCGGCGCCGTATCCCGGCAAAGACCACATCATTACTGCGGGCTTGTATTTCCTGAAGGCCGCCAAACTCAACGTAGGAGCCGCACGCTGGGGCGACGCGTTGTTTGTGCTGGCCTCCTCGGCACGGCGGTTGCGTTGTGGCGCTTTCAGACGTACAAGACGTGGCTGCTGCTGTGGGTTCCGCTGATGTTTTACGCGCTCTCCATTGCCTATGGCAGCGTGCCGATTTTCATTCCCGCTTGGTGGCCGTTTTCGTACTACAACGTGCGCTACGGGCTGGAGTTGTTGCCCGTGTTTGCAGTCTTCCCTGCGCTGTTGGGCGTTTTCCTGACGAAGTTCGCAAGCCGGCCGCGGAAGCAAATCGTTATCTGGAGCGTTCTCGGTCTGATCGTCGCGGCAAGTTATTTGTCGGTCTACGCGGAAGTTCCGATCACGCTCAAAGAGGCGCAAGTCAATGCGCGCACGCGCGTGGTGCTTGAGGACGCTCTGGCGAAGTTCCTGGCCAGCCTTCCGCCGAACGCGACGCTGCTGATGTATCAGGGCGAACATGTCGGGGCCCTACAGGAAGCGGGCATTCCGCTGCGGCACGTGATCAGCGAAGTGAACCATCCCGATTGGGAGTGGGCACTGCTCGATCCGGCGCGCCATGCCGATTTCATTATCGCGTTCAAGGGCGATCCCGTGTGGATGGCGGCGCAGGAGCATCGTCAGGAATTGACAGAGCTGTTCACAATCACCGTGCCGGGCCAGGCGAAGTGCGCGATTTATCGACCGAACCAGCCGAGGGCCGGATCGCCTGCACCGGCTAGCAAGTAGATAAGGCGTTCCGCGCGGCCGCAACGTACGCATCAACGAGATGCCGCTTTGCTACAATCCGCGCAGCGATCCGCGCTATCGACGCGCGTAGAACTCATATGACTTCAGTTCCCTTTGTTAAAGCCAGCGCCTGCGGCAATGATTTCTTGATCATCGGGATCGAACATGCTCCGGCGGACATCGCGGATTTCAGCCGGCGAATCTGCGACCGGCATAACGGTGTCGGCGCTGACGGCGTCGAGTGGGTCATGCCGTCGTCCGACGCGGACCTGGCTATTCGCCTTATCAATGCCGATGGTTCTGAAGCGGAAATTTCGGGAAACGGCACCCGTTGTGTGGCCGCGTGGTACTGCGCCGAACGCGGCCGCGAATCCGCTGTGATCCGAACCGGAGCCGGACTGAAAACTTGTGAGCTGACCGCGCGTGACGGAATGCGATTTGAGTTCCGCACGTCGATGGGCGTGCCGGAAGTCGACGGCGAGCTGGCCGTTGCGCTGGGACATCGCGCCGTTCGTGGGATTACGGTGTCGATGGGAAATCCCCACTTCGTGATCTTCGTGGCGGACTTCGAAACCGGCTGGCAAGCATGGGCTGCTCAAGTCTCGACTCACTCCGATTTCCCGCAAGGAACAAATGTCGAACTGGTCCGTGTGTTGAATGACCATGAGATCGATGTCCGTTTTTGTGAGCGCGGCGTGGGCGAGACGATGTCATCGGGCACCGGATCGTCAGCGTCGGCGGCCGCATCGATCGCTACCGGCAGGACGAAACTCTCCGGTGCAGGTACACGCGCCAGGAGGCACGCAGATCGTCGAGTGGGACAGCGAATTGGCTGCTTTATGGGCCTGCGACGATACTCTGTCGCGGCGATTTTTTCGTTTAAGATAGTCCTTCCCGATGACGGCTTTCGTCCAATCCGAGCGCCTGCGACCTGCTGCCCTGCGGCCCGGCGATACAGTCGGAATTATTGCTCCGGCGGGCGTGATCGAGCGCGACGCACTGGAAGCGGGGTGCGCGTGGCTGCTCGCGAAAGGCTACCAGCCGTTCTACCTGCCCACGATTTTCGATCGCGAGTTGTATTTCGCCGGCAGCGCGCAGCGCCGGCTCAATGAATTTCACCTGATGTTTTCGCGCCCGGAAGTGAAGGCGATTATCTGCGCGAGGGGCGGATACGGCTGCAATTACCTCCTTCCGAAGCTCGACCTTGATCTGGTCCGAGGCAATCCCAAGATTTTTTGCGGATGCAGCGATGTCACTACGCTTCTGACCTACCTTTGTGACCGAGCGGGGATGGTCGCGTTTCACGGGCCGATGCTCAACGTAGACGTGCGCCCCGACGGAGTGGACGAACCCTCATGGGTCGCCGCGATGGTTTCAGGCGAGGCGTATCAACGCGAATTCAGCAGCGACGAGGTTCAGACGTTAGTGCCGGGCAGTGCCGAAGGCATGCTGTACGGCGGTTGTCTGTCGTTGCTTTGCGCTTCGCTGGGCACGCCGTACGAAGTCGAAACTCGCGGCACCATCTTATTTATCGAGGACCTGGCGGAGCCCGCATTTCGCATTGACCGCATGTTGATGCACTTGAAATTGGCTGGGAAGTTCGACGGTGTTCGGGGACTGATCTTGGGGGAGATGTTGCAGTGCGGCCCGCGCAATGGCCAGGATTACACGCTGCAACAGGTCGTCGAGCGCGTGGTCGGAGACCTCGGGATTCCGGTCGCGTATGGGCTGAAGTCGGGCCATGTGACTCGCGGCAACATCACCTTGCCCTTCGGCGTCCACGCACACTTTACTGCTGGATCGACCGTATCCCTCGAATTCGCTGCCGCCGTGCAACGCGAGGCTGCGCCGGTCGCAGTTGCCAAGCGATGAACCAGAAACACATTCACCTGATCGGGATCTGCGGCACAGCCATGGCTTCGTTGGCGGGCATGCTGAAGCAGCGCGGCCATCACGTCACGGGATCTGATATCGCCGCATATCCCCCAATGTCAGACTTCCTGGCGTCGCTTGGTATTTCGGTCGCACAGCCATTCAGCGAAAAGAACCTTGAGCCACGGCCCGATCTGGTGATCGTTGGCAATGCGATTTCGCGCGGCAATGTCGAACTGGAGCATGTGCTCGACCAGCGACTGGCCTACCAGTCGATGGCACAGGTCGTGCACGATGAGTTTCTGGCCGACCGCGAGCGGTTGGTGGTAGCGGGCACGCATGGGAAAACTACCACGTCCTCCCTGTTAGCGTGGTTGTTTGCGGAAGCCCAGCGTGCCCCCAGTTTTCTCATCGGCGGCATTCCGGAAAACTTTGGCAGCTCGTTCGCGCTGGGTGCTGGTCGCGAGTTCATCATTGAAGGCGACGAGTACGATACGGCGTTTTTCGACAAAGGCCCGAAGTTCCTGCACTACTTCCCGGATGCGGTGATTCTGACCTCGGTCGAATTCGATCACGCGGATATTTACAGAGATTTGGATGAGGTGAAGACGGCATTCAAGCGACTGGTGAACCTGGTGCCGCGCCGAGGCCTGCTGGTTGCGTGGGACGGCCACCCGAACGTGGATGAATGTGTCGCTCGTGCTTTTTGCAAAGTGGAGCGCTACGGATTTGGAGAGAAATCGGAATGGCGCATCTGCGATGTTGATTACGACAAAGGTACCACGCGATGGAAAGTTTGGCGTAATGGCGATCTATGGGCCACGTTCGAGATGCAGTTGGCGGGCGAGTACAACATTCTGAACGCTACGGCAGCGGCGGCGATGGCCGCGAATTACGGAATTAGCGTTGACAGCATTGCCCGCGCGCTTCGCAGCTTCCGCAGTGTAAAGCGACGCCTCGAAGTCCGAGCGGAACTTCACGGGGTAATCATCATCGACGATTTCGCGCATCACCCGACGGCGATTCGCGAGACGCTGAAAGCCTTGCGAACTCGCTATCGAGGACGCCGGTTGTGGGCCATCCTTGAACCGCGTTCCAACACTCTGCGGCGTAAGGTGTTTGAAGCTGAGTTGGCGGAAAGTCTGGCGCCCGCAGACGAGATCGTACTGGCAGCAGTGTTCAAGTCGGACGCGATACCAGAGGCGGAACGACTGCACGCCGAGAATGTGATCGCCAAGTTAGTCGCCATCGGCAAGCCGGCGCGCCTGTTGCCGACCGCTGATAGGATCGTCGACGTCGTCGCACCTGAATTGCGTGAGGGCGATGTCGTCGCCATTCTCTCTAACGGTGGATTCGGCGGCATCTACGAGAAGCTCCCGGCCAAGCTCAACTCGTTGCGCGAGGTCTCTACCCCGGCGTGAGAAATCCGCGAAAACCAGACCTTGGCATTCTGTTGCTGGGGATTACTCTAGCAGTGCCCGGCGCTTCGCAAATGTGGGGCGCTACGCCAGTCACGTGCTCTTCGCCACAGAGCGCACAACCGCAAGCGACTGAATATTTTGTTTCGCTGGCCGACAACGCGAAACACCTGGCGCACGTGAGCATTCGGTTCCCTGCAACGAGCGGCACTCTGATTCTCGATATGCCGGTGTGGAACGCGCTTTATCAGGTGCGCGATTTCGCCGCTAACGTAGAGAATGTTCGCGCGATCGACGGTGCGGGCCGTCCGGTTCCATTGGTCAAGAGCAATACCAGCGCGTGGACGATGTCGCCTCCGAATGGTTGCGTGGTGGTCAATTACGATATCCATCTCGATGCCGCCGGGCCGTTTGGAGCGCAGCTCAACTCGGAGCACGCATTCTTCAATTGGGCAATGGTGCTCATGTATTCTCCAGGCACACGGTCAGAGAACATGAGCGTACAACTGCTCGACGTACCGGCCGCATGGGAACTGCAGGGCGTTCACGTGCTCGGCTACGCACCTGCCGGCGCCGTAGAGAATACTGTCGGCGTGGCTCACGGTTACGACGACCTGGCCGACAGTCCTGCCGAGGTCGGTGTTTTTCAGCACCTTGATTTTCAGCAGGATGGGGCCACCTACCACATTGTGGTACACGCCGATCCCAAGGACTATAACACCGCCAAGTTGGAAGACATTCTCCGCAGGATTACTCATGCGGAAGTGGATTGGATGGCCGACCGGCCGTTCACGGAATACACCTTCCTCTATCACTTTCCGCGCGGTCATGGCGCTGGCGGGATGGAACATGCTTACGGGACGGCGATTGACCTGAACGCCGAGCGACTGGGCAATAACATGCTGCCGGTCTCCAGTGTCAGCGCACACGAATTCTTTCACTTGTGGAACGTCAAGCGCATCCGGCCGCAATCGCTCGAACCGATCGACTACCAGCACGCCATGGATACGCGCGCGCTGTGGTTCAGTGAAGGCCTCACCAGCACGGTCGGCGATATGATGCTGGCGCGTGCGGGTGTGCTCGACGACCGTCAATACATCGACCGGGTGGCCAGCGAGATCAATGAATTGCAGTCGCGCCCGGCGCGCGCGTGGCAGTCGGTAGAAGAGTCGAGCCTCGATGCGTGGTTCGAAGGCGATGCGTTCTATCGCTCACCGCAGCGCAGCATCAGCTACTACAACAAGGGCGAGATACTGGGAGTGCTGCTCGACCTGCGAATGCGTCAGCTCACGCAAGGCCAGAAGTCGCTGCGCGATCTGTTTCAGTGGATGAATGACAATTACGCGAAGAAAGGCCTCTTCTTCCCCGACTCCGACGGCGTGCAGCAGGCGGCCGAGACTGTCACCGGCCAGAGCTTCGCTGAGTTTTTTCACGAATACGTGGCGGGAGTGCAGGAGCTGCCATACAGTGAGTATTTCAGTTTCGTGGGACTGCAGGTAGCGGAGACCACAGTCCATTCTGTGAACTGGGGTTTCACCACCACCACGAACCTGGGTGGACAGCCGGAAGTGAGTTCTGTCGACAAAGGCAGCGGAGCTGAGCGCGCCGGCGTAGCCATCGGAGATCGAGTGGTCGCAGTCAACGGAAAACCGGCCACCGCTCCCGTTGAGGTGCAGTTTGGGCAATTGCACGAAGGGGCCACCGTCAAGATCCGTTTCGCCAACCGCCGCGGCCAGCACGACATCAAGCTCAAGCTCACCTCGCGCAACGAGCAACTCTACATTCTGCAGGATGTGCCGACGGTCACGCCGGAACAACGTGCGCATCGCGAGGCCTGGATCCACGGAAACGACGAGACTGGCGGCCAACCGTGATTCGCACGATTTTCCTGCTGCTGTTTTGGGGACTCTCGATCCTCATCGTCGGCCCTTTTCTTCTTCTCATTACGCTCATCACACGAAGCGCCAACTTCATGTATCGCGTCGCCACTTGGCTTGGCATCAGTGGCGTTCGGCTGGCCGGAGTCAAGATCGACGTATGCGGTCTGGAGCACTTGCAGCCTGGTCACAGCTATATCTACATGTCGAACCATGTTTCGAACCTTGACCCTCCAATTCTTATTCCTTCGATTCCCGGTCGCTGCTCAGTACTGGTGAAGAAAGAAGTTTTCCGAATTCCGATTCTCGGGTTCGCAATGAAGGTTGCCAGGCTGGTGCCAGTCGATCGCAGCAATCGCGAGGCCGCAATCGAAAGCGTGCGCGCCGCGGCAGAAGTCCTGCGGCATGGGTTGAGCATGGTGATCTTTCCCGAAGGCACCCGTTCGCTGGACGGCCGATTACTACCCTTTAAGAAGGGGCCATTTCATCTGGCGAAGGAAGCTGGAGTTCAGGTCGTCCCGGTAACGATCCTGGGGACAGCCGAGCTCTGGCCGAAAGGCACGCTGGCGATGAAGTCGGGCACGGCGACACTGGTCTTCCATCCGCCAATCGATCCCGCCCGCTTCGCTGACCGCGAGCAATTGATGGTCGCGGTTCGCGAACAAATTGCCGGCTCGTTGCCCGAATACCGCCGAGGCGCGGCGCCGGATCCAGGCCCGATCGCCGATTCTCTCTAAAGCAAATCAATCCAAGTGGGTCAGTTCGCGGAACACGCTGAAGCGCTGGTCGATTTCTTCGCGCGTCAGCGATTGCAGACGCTCGGTGCCGAAACGCTCCACGGAAAACGAACCCATCACGCTGCCATAAAACATGGCGTGCTTGAGGACATTGCGCGTCACTTCGCCCTGTGAAGCAATGTAGCCCATGAATCCACCAGCGAAACTGTCGCCCGCACCCGTGGGATCACGCACTTCTTCCAGCGGTAATGCTGGCGCACGGAAGGGGTGGTGCCCGCCCGCAAATTGGCCATCGCGGAAGAAAATGGTCGCACCGTACTCGCCGTGCTTAATGACCAGCGCCTTCGGACCGAGTTCAAGCACTTTGCGCGCTGCGCGCGGCAGGCTATTGTCGCCCGCCAGCATCTTGGCTTCACCGTCGTTGATTAACAGCACATCGACCCGCTTCAGCATTTCACCGAGATTTTGCCGATGGTCATTGATCCAATAGTTCATGGTGTCACCGCCCACCAGCTTGGCGTTCGGCATGGCGTCGCGCACTTTGCTCTGTAAGACCGGATCGATGTTGGCCAGGAAGAGGAAATCGGAATTCAGGTACTCGGCAGGCAACTGCGGCTGAAACGTCGCGAATACGTTGAGGTCCGTCTGTAGCGTCTTGGCTTCGTTGATATTCTCGCCATATTCGCCTTTCCAGAAAAACGTCTTGCCCTTCGAGCGCTGAATACCACGCGTGTCGACGCCGCGTTTGTTCATCACAGCTTCGTCCTCGGCTGTGAAATCCTCGCCGACCACACCAACGACGCGGACATCAGTGAAATAACTCGCGGACAGCGAGAAATAGGTGGCGGCGCCGCCGAGCACTTTTTCGCGCACACCGTATGGGGTCTTCAGGCTATCGAAAGCAACCGATCCAACGACGACGATCGACAATTGCGAACTCCTATTTATTTTGGTTTTCGAAATACTTCCCGACCAGCAGTTTCAGGCGCTCCAGCGTTACCGCCGGTACCTTGGATTTATCCGTGATGATGGCGTGGCTCAGCGCCGAACCGCATTTGCAGCCGCGCGCTTTGGGCAGTGCGGCCACGGCCTCGCGTACCACGTTGCTGGCATTCTCGGCGTTCTTCACCAGCACTCCAATGATCTGGTCCACCGTCACGTGGTCGTGATCGGGATGCCAGCAGTCGTAATCGGTCACCATGGCCACGGTCACGTAGCAGAGCTCGGCTTCACGCGCCAACCGCGCTTCCGTGAGATTGGTCATACCGATGACGTCCATGCCCCAACTGCGATACAAGTTCGACTCCGCCTTGGTGGAAAACTGCGGTCCTTCCATGTTGAGATAGCTTCCGCCGCGCTTCACATTGACCTTGGCGGCGCGACAAGCCTTCTCGACATAGTCGGCGGTCTCTTCGCAGATCGGCTCGGCGAGTGCGACGTGCGCCACCAGTCCGTCACCAAAGAACGTGTCTACGCGATGCCGCGTACGATCGACGAACTGATCAGGAATCACAAAGTCCAGCGGCTTATGCTCTTCCTTGAGCGAACCGACCGCTGAGAGGGAAACGATGCGCTCGACGCCGAGCTGCTTGAAACCATGAATGTTCGCCCGATAGGGCAACTCGGTCGGCATCAGCAGGTGTCCCCGTCCGTGACGGGACAAGAATGCAACCTTGCGCTCGGCCAGCGTGCCCAGCACATAGGCATCAGAAGGCGCGCCGAACGGCGTCTCCAGCACGAACTCGCGCACATCGGTCAGGCCCGGCATGGAGTACAGACCACTCCCGCCGATTATTCCGATCTCTGCCTGCAAAGGATTCACCTCAAGGATGGTGTGCAAACTATCGATTATACAAAACGCCGATACGACATTTCTCTACTCGCCGCAGTTTCCAGGATTGTCTCCCAAGACGGATAATAGTCGCAATTATGAACGCAGCAGTACTGCACACCTTCGGCCAACCACCACGCTTCGAGTCCTTCGCCGAACCCACCCCGGGCGACGAAGAAGTGCTCGTCCACGTGAGCGCCGCAGCGCTGAACCCGTCCACTCGACTGCTCGCGAGTGGTCAGCACTATGCAAGTCAGCAACAGTTGCCGAGCGTGTGCGGCGTCGAAGGCGTAGGCCATCTCGATGACGGCACCCGCGTGTTCTTCGGCGTATGGCGGGCACCAAACGGTTCGATGTGCCAGCGGACGGTGGTACCGCGATCGTTCTGTTGGCCAGTGCCGGAGGGTGTCAGTGACGTCATCGCCGCCGCTCTCCCCAATCCCAGCCTTTCCTCTTGGCTGCCTTTGATTACCGTCGCCCGACTGTCGCGCGGCGAGAACGTTTTGATTCTGGGAGCCACCGGAGTCGCAGGCAGACTGGCAATCCAAGTCGCGAAACATCTCGGCGCTGGGAGAGTCGTCGCTGCAGGAAGAAACCAAGACATCCTGTCCGTGTTGAACAAACTAGGTGCGGACGCTACTATTGGGCTGAATCGGGCTGACGACGCATTGGCCGAGGCATTCTCGCAAGAAGCAGATGTAGCCAGCTTCGATGTGGTGCTCGACTTCCTCTGGGGCCATCCTGTTGAGGTACTGCTTACAGCCATGACCCGCAAAGGGTTTCCCTCGGCGAGAGCAGGAACTCGTTTGATTCAGATTGGAGACAGCGCCGGACCGGTCATTTCGCTCCCTGCGATGGCGCTGCGCGGCTCGGCAATAACGATTGCTGGCTCCGGGACGATGCCACCCCTAAGTATCTTGTCCGAGACCTTCGCCCAGCTCTTTGTCCTCGCAGCTCACGATCAATTGCATATTGATGTCGAGGCGGTTCCGCTGGCGGACATTGAAAGGGTGTGGACTCGTGGCGACCTGGACGGCCGCAGAGTCGTTATTGTTCCGTAGATGCTCTTAGGTGCTCCCGATACAAAACCGCCGCAAGGTTGACCGCCTACCGCATCAGCACCGCGGTATGCGATCCCTGCACTAATCCCAGCGACCAGTTCACTGCATTGATAAAGAAGTTGGGGAACAGGCCGATTCCGATGGTTCCCGCCGCGGTTGCGGCTAGCGCGAGGGTCATGGCTGGCCCCACTCTCACCGGCGTGCCGTCGGTCGCCGGTTTGATGATCATGGCACTCGCGATGCGCATGTAGTAATACAGTCCAATCACCGAATACAACACGGCGAGCGACGCCAGGGCATAATGCCCAGTCTGGATCAGGCTTAAGAAGATGAAGTACTTGCCCCAGAATCCCGCTAGCGGCGGAATACCCGAGAGCGACAGCAGGAACGCCAGCATCAGCATCGTCTCAACCGGCGCCTTGGAGTACAGGCCCGCGATGTCGTCGATGTCGTCGCCGATAATGTTGCGCCGCCGCAACGAGGTGATCACCGCGAATGCGCCGAGGTTCATAAACGTGTACACCAGCAGGTAGATCATGATGGCCATGATGCCGGTGGAGTTGTTCACGCCATCGCTAGCGATCAAACCGAGCAGCATGTAGCCAACGTGCGCGATCGACGAGTAGGCCAGCAGGCGCTTCAGGTTGTTCTGCGTAATCGCCGCCAGGTTGCCGACGGTCATGGTGATGATCGAGACAACAACCAGCAGCGGCACGTACATCGGACGCAGCGGGCCCAAACCGAACAGGAAGATTCTCAGCAGCAGCGCCCATCCCGCAGACTTCACGGCCACGGACATGAAGCCCGTAACACTTGTCGGCGCGCCTTCGTAAGCGTCTGGCGCCCACTGATGGAAGGGTACCGCGGCAATCTTGAACAACAGGCCCACCGTCGTCGTCAGCAAGGCAAACGCGACTATCGGATCGTGCGGCCGAGTCGCCATCACTTCCTGCAGCTTGCGAGCGATCATGCCCAGGTTGGTGCTGCCGGTGACGCCGTAAAAGAGCGATAAGCCGTAGGCGAACAATCCAGATGAGAACGCGCCCAGTAGCAAGTACTTCAGCGCCGCTTCATTCGAGCGCTTATCGCGCCGCAGGAATCCGACGAGAACATAGGTCGAGATGGCCATCAGTTCCAGACCGATGAACAGCAGAACGATGTCATAGCCTGCGGCCATGCACATCATTCCGACTACCGAGAACAGAATCAGCGCATAAAACTCGCCATGATTTTCGCGCTCGATTTCCAGATACTGCATGGACATCAGGATGGCAATCGCCGCCCCGATCAAAAACAGGTAGAAGAAGTAAATCGCGAAGCGGTCAACGACCAGCGCACCCATGAACCCGCTGAAGGACGCAACATCGATGCCGCGCTGCTCGGCCACACGATACGCCATGTGCAGCTTGCCCACCGCAGCCGCCGAAAACGCCACGCCCGCCAGCGCGGTAAACGCGTTCACCGGCTTCCATTGCTCGGGCAGAATCAGGTCAATCAGCAGAATGCCCATAGCGAACAGCGCCAACAGCAGCATGGGCAGGGCCAGCAGGTAATCGGTGCTCGAAAAATATAGGCCGAGCGAAGTGCTCACAGTTTCACCCTATTTCCCGCCAGCGGTCGTCGCCGCGACGGTAGTCACTTGCGCTATCTTCACCGGGGCCTGTTGCTTCTTTGTCACACCCGTCCCGGTTGCTCTTCCGGTCGTCGCAGGCGGCTTCACTTCTGGCGCCTTCGACGGTTCAGGCAGTGGAGTCGCGAGCATCCGGTCTGCGCGGTATTCGCCGGCTGGGCCGCAACAACTGGTTTCGTCAACCCCGGATAATCCGGGCGCACGGTCGCTACCAGGTTGTTGACCGGCGTTGCAAGAATCTGGAACAGCGGCTTGGGATAGAGGCCGATTACGAACGAAAGCACCACCAGCGGAACAAACGTGGCGATTTCGCGCGCTGACAGGTCTTTCAAGTTCGCGTTCTTGGGATTCTCGTTCTTCCCGAAGAACACGCGCTGATACAGCCACAGCAGGTAGGCCGCAGCGAGAATCACTCCCGGCGCCGCCCACGCCGCCCACCACTTGTTCTCCATGAAGGTGCCCTGCGAGAATCGTGAACTCGCCAACGAATCCGTTCAGCAGTGGTAGCCCCATCGACGACATGAACATGATGAGTGCGATGGTCGCGTACATCGGCATGATGGTCGAGATACCGCCGTACTCGGAGATCTCGCGCGTGTGCCGCCGCTCATACAGAATGCCGACGATCAAGAACAGTGCGCCGGTGGAGATGCCGTGATTGATCTGCTGAATCACCGATCCGCTGATTCCCAGCGGGCTGCAGGCAAAGATACCGAGCGTACAGAAGCCCAGGTGGCTAACCGATGAATACGCCACCAGCTTCTTCATGTCCTTCTGCACGAGTGAAACCAGCGCGCCGTAGATGATGCCGATGATCGACAGCGTGACGAGCAAGTTTCGCACCCACGGCGTCATGGCAATAGCTGGGAAGAATGGCAGCGAGAAGCGCAGGAAGCCGTACGTCCCCATCTTCAGCAGGACGCCGGCCAGAATCACCGAGCCAGCCGTGGGAGCCTCCACGTGCGCATCCGGCAGCCACGTATGGAATGGGAACATCGGGACTTTAATCGCAAAGCCCAGGAAGAACGCGAAGAACAGCCAAATCGCGGCCGGGCCGGCAATCTTCGGGGCCGTCGCGTACAACTCAGTCAGCGAGAACGTGTACACGCCGGTCAGCGTGTGGTGATGGAAGTACAAGAAGATGATGCCCAGCAGCATCAGCACTGAACCGAACAGCGTGTAGAGAAAGAACTTGATCGCCGCATACAGCTTCCGCGGCCCGCCCCAAATGCCGATCAGCAGATACATCGGCACCAGCATGGCCTCCCAGAACACGAAGAACAGGAAGAAATCGTTGGCCATGAAAACGCCGAGCATGCCTGTCTGCAGCACCAGAAACCACGCGTAATATTCCTTGGCGCGGTCCTGGATGGCTTCCCACGACGACAGGATCGAGATCGCCCCCAGCAGCGTGGTCAGCATGATCAACAGGAACGAGATGCCATCGATGCCCAGCACGTAGCCCGCGCCGATCGAGGGAATCCAGTTGTTGGGCGAGCCTTCCACGAACTGAAAGCCGCTGCGCTCTTTCAGAGCCCAGAACCACGGCACCAGAGGCAGCGAAACCGCGAACCCCAGCATGCCGAAGATGTTCGCCGTCCAGCGGATCGCGTCCTTGTTCCCCTTCGGCAGGAACAGAAGGATGATCGCGCCCACCAGCGGTGTGAACAGAATGATCGAAAGTATGTGGTTATACATAGAAATTACTCTTGGCTTTCAGCAATGCCGACCGCCCATACTGAGCGGCCGATCTGACAACTGACCACTGGCAACTGACAACTGATCTTCACCATTTCACCACGTAATAAAAAACGAAACACACCAGCCCCGCGACCATCACCAGCGCATACCACTGCACCAGGCCCCACTCCAGTAAACGCATGGGATACGACGCCAACCGTGCCAGGATTGCCGGGCCGTTGACGCCGACGCCGTCGATGATCCACTTGTCCCACCAGGCGGAGATCCTTCCGGTAAACTTCGTGATCCAACCTGCTCCGTTCACCGTGCCGTCGATCACGTCGGCATCGAACTTCCACAATCCATCGCCTAGACCGAGCATCCCGAGGCGAACGCCAGCGATTTTGTCTCGCCCGGTAACAAACCAGTCGTAAATCTCATCCACGTAATACTTGCGGAAGAGCGTCTTGTAAAACCGCGGCGATATCTCGTTAATCGGCTCTTTGTAGCCTTTGTCGGCGTTCTTGTAGGCGCGCTGCGCCAGGAACCAGCCCACAATCGCGGCGCCGACTGACGCAAACATCAGGGCGTACTCCAGCGGATCGGTATGTTCTACCTGCGCTTCGCCCGCAGCCACTTGTTTGTTGTGTCCTTCTTCTTCCAGCACCACCGCTTCCTTGGCAAACACCGGCTCCAAAAATTTCTCGAAGCGGTTCGTCCCGCCAAGGCTGTGCGGCATGCCGAGGTATCCCGCGCCCACTGCGCATACCGCCAGAATGACCAGCGGCACGGTCATAGTCTTCGGCGACTCGTGAATGTGGTGCTCGACCTCGTGGTTCATGCGCGGCTTGCCGAAAAACGTCAGGTAAATCAGCCGGAACATGTAGAACGACGTCATCAGCGCCGTGAGGAACGCGATGTACCAGAGGTAGCGATACGCACCCGCTTCGCGCGACCACGTCTCCCACAGGATGGCGTCCTTAGAGAAGAAGCCCGCGAAGCCCGGAATACCTGCGATCGCCAGCGTTCCAATCAGCATCGTGCCAAACGTCGTCTTGATCTTTCCGTGCAGCCCGCCCATGTGCTGCATGTCCTGCTCGCCACTCATGGCGTGAATCACCGAACCGGAACCGAGGAAAAGCAGCGCCTTAAAGAACGCGTGCGTGAACACGTGGAAAACGCCCGCCGCAAACGCTCCCACGCCGAGCGCCAGGAACATGTAGCCCAGTTGTGACACCGTCGAGTACGCCAGCACGCGCTTGATGTCGTTCTGTACCAATCCGATGGTCGCCGCGAAAATCGCCGTCAGCGCGCCCACGATCGCCACCGTCTTCATGGCATTCGGCGCCAGCACGAACAGCGCGTTCGACCGCGCCACCATATAGACACCCGCCGTCACCATGGTCGCTGCGTGAATCAGCGCCGACACCGGCGTCGGGCCTTCCATCGCGTCTGGCAACCACACGTACAACGGGAACTGCGCCGACTTGCCGCAGGCTCCGATAAACAGGAACAGGCACGCCGCCGTAATCCACGGATCACCAATCAGGAACTTGCCGCTGCGCGCGATAGCGTTCACCTGCGTGTACTGGATCGTGCCGAAATACCACGCGATGCTGAACAGCCCCAGCAGGAAACCTGCATCACCCACGCGGTTGACGATGAATGCCTTGTTCGCGGCAGTCGATGCCGAGTGCCGTTGGAAGTAGAAACCGATCAACAGGTACGAGCACAGCCCCACGCCCTCCCAACCAACGAACATCAGCGCATAGTTGTTCGCCAGGATGAGCGTCAGCATCGAGAACATGAAGAGGTTCAGGTAGCCGAAGAAGCGGTAATAGCCGCCCTCGTGCGCCATGTAGCCCACTGAGTAGATGTGGATGAGCATGCCCACGCCGGTCACAAAGAGCAGCCAGATCGCCGACAGCGGGTCGAGCAGGAAGCCGGCATCGGCCCGAAACGGCGCGGTCTGTCCGCCGTGCATCACGTAGCTCAGAGTGCTGTCGCCAGTCCCTAGCCAAGTGAACATCACCTTCTCGAACGGCTTGCCGGGGGTTGCGGCCGAATATCCGGTGTACTGCCACACTGCGAGGCAAGCCCAGGCGAAGGCCAGCACCACCATGCCCACGCAAATGCCGTTTACCGCCGACTTGGTCAGCTTGCGTCCAAAGAAAAACATGCAAGCCGCGCCAATCGCGGGAAACAGCGGAATCAACCAGATATGTTCAAGAAAATACATGATTGCAATCTCGGTACTACCACTTCAACAAATCCGCCTCGTCCACATTCACCGTCTCCTTGTTGCGGAAGAAGGCGATGATGATGCCCAGCCCGACTGCGGCTTCGGCCGCCGCATCGGTGATAACAAAAATTGAAAATACCTGCCCCTGCATTCCGTACAGCCGCGAGAACGCCACCAGGTTCAGGTTCACCGCATTCAAGATCAACTCAATCGACATCAGGATGATGACCACGTTGCGACGGGTCAGCACCCCGATGGTGCCGATAATCAGCAGCGCCGCCGCCACAACCAGGTAATGCAATGTCGTGATCTCGCCCATGTCAGATCCTCTTCTTCGCCATAACCACCGCGCCCACGATGGCCACCAGCAGTAGCAACGACGCGATCTCGAACGGCAGCATGTATTGTCCGTACAGCGTCACCCCTACCATCTGGGTGTTTGCGCCTTCCGGCAAAGTCGCGGTGAGATTCACCGGGAAAATTTCGCGCCCTTGCCGAATCACGAACAGCAGCAGTCCACCCAGCGCCAGCGCGGCAATCAAGCCCACCAGCCACTGCTTGTTGAACTGAATCTCGCGAATGTTCTGGTCCAGATTCACCAGCATGATGACGAACAGGAACAGCACCATGATGCCGCCGGCATAAAGCACGATCTGCACGCCAGCCACGAACGGCGCGTACAGCATCAGGTACAGCCCGGCGAGGCAAACCAGCGTCCCGATCAGCGACAGCGCCGCATGTACCGCGTTCTTGCGCGTAATCACAGCGATGGCAAACACGATCGCCGCAATCGACAGCCCATAAAAGAAAAATGGAGTAGCGACAGGGTTCATCTAGCGACTCTCTCAACTGACAACCCACAACTGACAACTGGCAACTGTTTCACTTCGCGTACCTCACCGGCTCTTGCCCATGCTCCAGTGCCGCCTGGTCCAGCACCATACCGTCGCGGCTGTACAGCGCCATCTCGTAGTCTTGCGTCAACTCCAACGCATCGGTCGAGCACGCTTCTTCGCACAGGCCGCAGAACATGCAGCGGCTCAGGTCGTAGGTCCACGAGACCACTTCCTTGCGCTTGGTCACCGGATTGCGCTCGCCCTTCACCACGATCAATTGTTCGGGACACGCCAGCGCGCACAGATTGCACACGATGCACAACGATTCGCCGGTCTCAGGATTCACATTGAGCCGCGGCTGTCCGCGATAGCGCTCGTAAATTACCGGTCGCTCCAGCGGATACTGCTCCGTGATCCGCTCCTTCTCTGACTGGTTGTGGAACGTGACCGACAGGCCTTTGAGCAAATCGACGAGAAACATCTTGCGCAGCAACGGAGTCACACTCAACGCACCACCCCCACGATGGCCGCCCACAACTCCTGGCGCATGCCGAAGACCGCAGTCGCAATCAGCACGCCAAGCCCGGTGGGCAGCAGCACCTTCCAGCCCACTTTCATGAGTTGGTCAAAGCGATAGCGCGGAAACGTTCCGCGATACCAGATATACAAGTACATAAAGCATGCAACTTTGGCGACGAACCAGAAGATGTCCTGCACCCGTTCGCGCACGCCGGGCAGCAACAGGAACAATCCCACGAACCCAAGCAAGCCGCCGAACACAGCCAAGCCAATTGATTGCGCCCGCATCTGCACAATCTTCGGCATGCGGATGGTTCCCAGGAAGCATCCCGCGCCCATCGCCAGGAACGACAATCCCGGGAGCAACGAAAACGCCAGGTCCCATGTCGGCCCACTCAGCGTGTTCGCGAAGGGACGCAGCCATCCGCCAAGCCACAACGTAACCGCGATGGACGATACCCCTAGCATCGCCGAGTACTCCGCCAGGAAGAATAGCGACCAGCGGAATCCGCTGTACTCCGTATGGAATCCTGCGACCAGCTCCGACTCAGCTTCCGGCAAATCGAAGGGCGCGCGGTTGGTCTCCGCAATCATTGCGATCGCGAACACCACGAACGCCAGAAATCCCAAGGGAAAGAACTTGAAGATGAACCACGTCCCTTGTGCGTTCTGCGCTTCGACGATGCCGATCATGCTCAGCGTGCCGCTGCCCGTCTGTAAACTCGTCATCAGTACGGCGCATACGATCGCCAGTCCCATCGCGATTTCGTATGACACCATCTGCGCGCTTGAGCGCAGCGACCCCATCAGTGGATAGTTCGAGTTCGACGACCATCCCGCCATGATGATGCCCAACACGCCCAGCGACGAGATACCCAGCATAAACAACACGCCGATGTTCATATCGGTCACGGCGTGCGTGCGCCCGAAGGGCACGACCAGGAACGTCGTGAACGCCGTCATGGTGACCACGACCGGCGCGCTCCAGAACACGACCTTATCGGCATTCGCCGGAATAATGTCTTCTTTGATCAGCAGCTTCAGCGCATCGGCGAACGGCTGCAGCAAGCCGTGCGGCCCCACGCGCATCGGCCCCAGGCGAATCTGCATGTGCGCCAGGATCTTGCGCTCCAGCCAGTTCATCGCGATGACGGACAGCGAAACGCCCAGCACGATGGCGACGATGTACACCGCGGCCCAAAACTGACTACCAGCTTCACCGGGTGTCACATTCGAGTGCAGATAAGTTTTGATTGCGTCCAACATTGGAAGTTAGTAATCACATTTGCCGTTTAGATTTCGTTAACTATCCACTAACCACTACCCACTGTCTTACCGATCCACCTCACCCAGCACGATGTCGAGTGTCCCGATCACCGCCACTACATCGGCGACCAGCATCCCGCGCACCATTTTGTCGAGGGCTTGCAAATTCACGAACGAAGGCGGACGTACCCGCACCCGATACGGCTGGGTCGAGCCGTCGCTCACGATGAAATATCCCAGCTCGCCCTTGGGCGCTTCGATCGAGTGATACACCTCGCCCACCGGCGGCTTGATGACCTTCGGCACCTTCGCCATGATTGGCCCTGACGGAATCGCCTCCACCGCTTGCTGCAGGATGCGGACTGACTGCCGCATCTCTGCGATTCTCACCAGGTAACGGTCGTAGGTGTCGCCATTGATCCCGGTCGGAATCTCGAAGTCCATGTCCTTATAGCACTCGTAAGGCTGCGCCTTGCGCAGGTCCCACTTCACGCCGCTGGCGCGCAGCACCGGGCCGGTCACGCCCAGCGCAATGCAATCTTCCGGATTGAGAATTCCCACGCCTTTGGTGCGCGTCACCCAGATACGGTTGGTGGTCAGCAGCGTTTCGTACTCGTCCAACTTGGGCAGAAAGAACGTGCAGTACTTCTTTACGTCCTCTTCGAAGCCGTCGTACGTTTCGTAAATGCAGCCGCCAATGCGGAACGCGTGCGTCGTCAACCGCGCGCCGCAATATTTCTCGAAAATCCTGAGTATCTCTTCGCGATCGCGGAAGGCGTAGAACAACGGCGTAATCGCGCCGATGTCGAGTGCATGCGTGCCCAGCCAAACCTGATGGCTGGCAATCCGGCACAGCTCCGTCATGATCACCCGGATGTACTGCGCCCGCGGCGGCGCTTCCACATTCAGCAGCTTCTCCACCGTCTCGCAGTAGCCCAACCCGTTCGACACCGCAGCCACGTAGTCCATGCGGTCCACGTACGGATTGAACATGGTATAGGTGCGGTTCTCACCAATCTTCTCCACCCCGCGGTGCAGGTACCCGATGACGCATTCCGTGCCCAGCACCTTCTCACCGTCGAGCTTGAGGATGACGCGCAACACCCCGTGCGTCGACGGGTGCTGCGGCCCCATGTTGAGCACCAGCTCGGTGGAATCGAGAAAGGTTTCGTCCTTGGTATCCAGGTCGAGATAGGAGGTATCAATCCGCTGGCTCATTGTCCGCTCTCGATTCCCAGGTTGATCTGCACCCACTCTTTGTCCTGTTGCAGAATGTCGTAATCCTTGCGCAGCGGATGCCCATGCCAGTCGTCCGGCAGCAAGATGCGCTTCAGCCCCGGATGCCCATCGAACACGATGCCGAACATGTCGTACGCCTCGCGCTCCAGCCAGTTCGCCGTCTCCCAGATCGAGACCGCGGACGGCACATGCTCGCCATCTTTAATTCGCGTCTTCAGCCTGATGCGCTCGTTGTGCGGAAACGAGTACAGCACATACAGAACATCGAACTGCTGCTCGCGCTTGGGATAGTGCACTGCGGTGATGTCTACGCAGTAGTCGAACCCCTCGGCGTCGCGCATGCGCCGCAGAATTTCCTGCAAGATCGAGCTGTCGACGATCACGTATCTCTGGCCGAGGTAGCGGCTCGCCTCAACGATTCCCTGAGCCATATTGCTGACGTAGCGACGTAATCAGTTCCGACTCCCACGGCTCAGGAACTGGCCCAGCCGGTTTCGCGGGAGCGGCGGGTGGCTTGGCGGCCGGAGCAGCAGGCTTCGCGGCCGATGCAGCGGCTGCCGGAGGAGTCTTCACCTCGGGCGCAGCCGCTTGGGGGGGCATCGGTTTAGCTTCAGTTTTCTCGGGAGCAGCAGTTTCCGCGGGCGCTTTGGCGCCCTCTGGCTGAGGTGAGACGGAATCTGGTCCCTTGCTTTCTTCGGGCATTCAATGTCTCTCTGAATCGGTTCACACAGCCTCACCGGTGAACCCATTTAAGTTGTAGCAGCTTCAACCGCTAACTATGACGTGCGCGAGTCACGACCAACTGTGACTCGAATCACAACTGCGCGGTATCCACTATCGCCGCAAGCACGCTCTATGTCGCCGGCTCGACCGCCGCTCGCTGAAGCCCAAAAAACAAATCACCTTCCGCGGCCAATTCTTCGCGATGGGCTTCTTAAACTCCTATCCGGTGTGACATTCGCCTACACCCATTCCAACGCTCCCTTTTTCCAGATCCAGATGTACCCCACGATCAGGATGCCCAGGAAAATGCCCATCTCTAGCAGTCCAAACAGTCCGAGCAGCTTAAACTGCACCGCCCACGGAAACAGGAAGATGGTCTCCACATCGAACACCACGAAGAGAATTGCGACGATGTAGAAGCGGATGGTATAGCGTCCGCGCGAGTCGGCAAACGGTGTGATGCCGCACTCATACGGCATCAACTTGATATCGTTTGGCTTCTTGGGACGGATCAGCGTAAAGATCGCCAGTGTTCCCGCCGCGACCAGGAAGGCGACGAAGGCAAACGTAAATATCGGTACGTAGTTCTGCGGCATGGTGAACTGCCCTTATTATCACTCCACGCGGGAGCGGCGTTAAGAAGAAGCGCAACTATACCGCCTCGCGTATCCCGATTCAATGACATACGTCACAAATTCGGGCACTCGGCAAGACCAGAAGTAAAGACCGAACTCAAAATGAAAAGCCGAACTGAGGTTTCATGCTTCAGAATCATCCAGAGTCTTCACTGATTAACCGGGCTGTGTGAACGGCCTCTGCGCAGTCTGCCGAAGGTTGCGCGGTTTCGCCGGGAGCCTGGATCGGTGCAGGTTTATACCGTCCACTTTCAACCACCCCTGCGAAGACATCCATCCAAACGCTTACGAGTGGGACGATGCTAATACCCAACGGATCGGAGAGGTTTTGTAGGACCCTTTGGGCACCCAATCTCGAGTACTTGTCCATCAAAAGGCGGACGCCTGCCTCGACCCCATTGCCGGAAAGTGTTTCGATCGAGGCTGCCCTCTTTGAGCGCTGCTCTTGGAAGAATTTTTCGGCTTCCTCAGCTATCCTCTCCGTGCTGATGACGACCCCAACGTTTCCGCCGTATCGATCCCAATCGAAAAGTAAACGGATAAGCGTCACCCAGTCCAAATTCTCTGTCTTTGAGCTCGAAGAAAATTCGCAAGCCCAATTCATCCGTCATCAGGTCGATTTCGTCATCACCGGTGGTAGCGCTCCACGAGATATTTTCCTTTGTCAGACCCGCCTGGACCAGAAGGTCTGTAAGCCAGATTGTCATCCAGCGGCTACTTGTGACCAGTTGTTTACTGGCGTCCGTTACGGCGAAAATTTCATGAACCAATTCATCGCTGAATTTACGCCCGCACATTGGGCACACCAACTTGCCGCCCGATGCAGCATTCAGGTCGTCAACGTTGGTCACTTGGCACAACGTGCGTGAGTCTTTCCGGCACTGAACCAAGAATTCCTTGCTCAGTAGCCCTTCTGACAGTAGTTTCCCGATCAACTCAGGCGGAAGCTTGGCATCTGCCGCACGCACCTTTCCGATTTGTGCGAGTTGCATTAAAAAGCCGCGAACTTGGGCCCCAACCAACGAGCGTGCAGCGCGCAATTCATCATCAGAATAATTTGGCTTTTTCGTTTTCAAATCGGCATCGGGGAGTCTAGACGACGGCGGAACATGACGCCCGAGGTTCTCTTTAATTGGAACCCAAGTGAAGTTCATCCCCCGAACTCGACGACCATCAAGCTTGGCGTGAACCGCCGTTTCGACGCCAGCACAAAAATCTGGCAGCCTGGTACCCACGCAATGGTGCCTAATTTCAAAAACGAACAAGTTGTTATTGAACGGCTGGAGAAAGTAGCATCGATCGGCGATTCCCTGGTCGCTCGAGAACAAAATATCCCCGATCGGTGCATTCGGTTGTCCGACTGAGGCGCGGAAACGAGAATCCCTGTTTAGCAGGGTTTCCACACTCAGACGTCGACGTCCCAGTGTCGCCACTTGCGCCGCGGATGAAACCATCGATCTTAATGCCGCCTTAAAACCGGAAAACTCAAGGTGATCGATGACGCTGTCTATTTCAACCTGTTCTCGAATTTCCGCTGAAGCTCTAACTCGCTGAATTATGAACATGAGTGGCGCCTCGCGGTTCGACTAATTCCCGCAAAACTTTCTTTATGGTTTCAATGTGGGATTGTACGCTCTCCATTTTTCAGCGCAACGCAATGGATAGTCAGAGTTTCACCCTCGAGGACGATGCAACTTGGCACTCGACCAGAAAATCTACGAAGGCTTGCGCGCCCCTTTTACCCGACCCGCCCCTCTTTCCCATTTCGGGAAAATTCTGGTTACTTTCGTAACGTCGTGATGCTTTTTCCCCTCGTGTTCCCTCGCGCTTGAAACCTACCCTGAACATTGGACCCCGCGGAGGTCTCTATGAACTCGTGTGCCCCGATCATTCGTATTTGCCGCCACATCCTCCCCACCGGACGCCGCTGTCAGCAGCCCGCCGTCCGCCGCCGCGCCTGTTGTCGCCATCACCTCGACGCCCAGGCCCGCCTCCACAACATGGCCCGCGCCCGTCGCCGCACCCTCATCCTTCGCCTTCGTGTCCCTGAAACCTCTCGCGACCTTGCCTGGAACCAGCTCGAGATCAACCGCGTTCTCGCTACCGAGCGCATCGACCCTGACGCCGCCCTGCTGATGCTCTGGGCCATGCATCTGACCACCTCCGTCCTCCGCGCCCAGTCCGCTTGCCGCCCCCGCCGTGCCCAAAAGCGCGCTTCTAACCCTAATGAAATCTATGATGTAGCACTAAACCCTTTGTTTCCACAAAGCTTGAGAGAAACCCTCTCACAAATGATTGAAAACACAAAGCGGCAGGGGGAGGGGGTACAGCAATCCGGCGAAGGTAGAGCGGCGCTTCAGCGCCGCGTCCAGCACGCCCTTTTAATGGAGCCGGGTTTTAAGCCGGCGGCACTCCGGCTCCTCGACGGCGAATAGCGAAAGGCGAACAGCGTTTCGTCGTCTCCAGGCCGAACTGCTCTCGCCATCTATAATGAAAGATTCACTCACACTCAGGACTCCATCTTGGCCCTTGACCAGAAAATCTACGAACTCCGCAAAGAAAAGCTGAAGCAGATCGAAGCGCTGGGGCAACTCGCCTACCCCTATCGCTACGAATCCACGCACACCATTCCGCAGATTCTCGACGAATACCTGCCCAAAACCGCCGAAGAGCTGGCCGAGCCAAAGGTCAACGTCAGCGTCGCCGGCCGCATTATGTCGATCCGCCTCATGGGCAAGGCCGGATTCGCCCATCTTCAGCAGGGCGGCAAGCGCCTCCAGATTTACGTCAAGCTCGACAACGTCGGCGAAAAAGGATTCCAGCTCTACAAGCTGCTCGACCTCGGCGACTACATCGGCGTCAAGGGCTATCTTTTCCGCACCCGCGCCGGCGAACTAAGTGTGCACGTCGAAGAGATCACCTTCCTGGTGAAAGACCTGCTCCCGCTGCCCGAGAAATGGCACGGCCTGCAAGACGTCGAGATGCGTTACCGCCGCCGCTATGTCGATCTCACTATGAACCCCGACGTGCGCGAGGTCTTCATCAAGCGCGCCAAAGTCGTGCAGTCGCTGCGCCGCTTCCTCGACGCTAACGCATTCGTCGAAGTCGAGACGCCGATGATGCACTCCATCGCCGGCGGGGCCGTGGCCAAGCCGTTCACGACGCATCACAACACGCTCGACATGGACTTGTTCCTGCGCATCGCGCCCGAGCTTTATCTCAAGCGCCTGGTGGTCGGCGGAATGGATCGCGTCTACGAGATCAATCGCAACTTCCGCAACGAAGGCATCTCCACGCAGCACAACCCAGAGTTCACCATGCTCGAGTTCTACATGGCCTACGCCGACTATCACGACATGATGGACTTCACCGCTCGCATGCTGGCTCAGGTTGCGCAGGACGTAAACGGCACCACCATCTCGCACTTCAACGGACACGAAATCGACTGGTCGAAATTCCAGCGCCTGTCAATGCGCCACGCCATCATCCAGTATTGGCCCGAGAACGCCGGCGCCAAACCCGCGATGGCCGACTTCTCTACCGCTGACGGATTAAGCGCGATGGTGTGTCGCTACAACGCCGCCAACCCCCACATCCCTTACGATCCCTCTGCTCCGCTGGGGAAAACCATCGCCGAGATTTTCGAGTTCGTCGCCGAGCCGCACCTCATCCAGCCAACCTTTATTTTCGACTTCCCTCTTGCCATCTCGCCGCTCTCGAAAAACAAGCGCGAGCCAGAGGAGAACGCTGACTGGGTTGAGCGCTTCGAAATCTTTGTTGGTGGACTGGAAATCGGCAATGCCTTCAGCGAGCTCAACGATCCCGAAGAACAGCGCCGCCGCTTTGAAGGCCAACTCGCCGAGCGCGCTCGTGGCGACGAAGAAGCGCATCAAATGGACGAGGACTACATTCGCGCCCTCTCCTACGGTCTGCCGCCAACGGCAGGCGAAGGCGTGGGCATCGATCGCCTGACCATGCTTCTGACCGATTCACGTTCTATTCGCGATGTCATTCTCTTTCCGCTGCTCCGTCCACTGAAACGTGAGGAAGAAGAAGCCCTGGAAGCCGCGGACGAGAATGCCGCATCTAATTAACACGCTGTACCGAGGAATCAAAGTGAAACGTATTTTTCTTATCGTCTTGGCACTAACAACTCTCACGCTGTGCGGTTCTGCCTTCGCTCAAGGCCCGGTCTTGTTCGACGGAACCAATCCTGTCGTTTACAGTTTCCAGTCCGCTCCGTCCGACAAATCCATTCCTAACTCACAATTGCTAACGCCAGAGGAGCTCGCCACGTCTCTCCGGTCCGCTCAGCAAAAGCCTCTGATCTTGGAGGTCGGCCCGCACACGCTCTATGTGCAGGCCCACATTCCCGACTCTGAGTACATGGGCGCCGGCTCAACCGACGAAGGAAAGCAGAAGCTTCGCGAGCGCGTAAAGTCGTTGCCGAAAAATACCGCCATCGTCATTTATTGCGGATGCTGTCCCTGGGGCCATTGCCCCAACATTCACCCGGCCTACCAGTTGCTGCACTCTCTCGGATTCACCAACGTGAAGGCCCTCTACATCGCTGACAACTTCGGCACCGACTGGGTCAACAAAGGCTATCCTGTCGCGAAGGGTGACTAGAACTCGACTATGTCCTCAAAGCGCATCCTCATCTACGGAATTGTTGCCCTTTGCCTGCTCGGCCTCTATTTCGCCAGCCGCCACTCGGTGCCGAAACCGAAGGTCACTGCTTCCGGCAACCTGGCGCCCGACTTCACGGTCACGGACATCGACGGCCGCAAGCTCACCCTGTCCGATTTCAAGGGGAAGGTTGTACTTCTCGATTTCTGGGCGACCTGGTGCGCGCCGTGCCGCACCGAGATTCCACACTTCGTGGAAATGCAGAACAAATACGGCCCGCAAGGCTTCCAGGTCCTCGGCATCTCCATGGACGACGATGCCAAGCCAGTGCGCGAGTTCTACCAGCAGCACCAGTTGAATTATCCGGTTGCTGTGGGCGACGACAAACTGGCGGACCGGTTCGGCGGTGTCATGGGACTGCCGGTGAACTTTCTCATCGACCGTGAAGGCCGCATCCACGCGAAATATCTGGGTGCGACTGACGTGTCCGTATTCGACGAACAAGTCACCGCCTTGCTAAAGGAGCAGTAAACACAAACTGCAAAGGTGAGCTCAACATCGTGGGGCTGAATTCGCATTACGCGTGCACCGATAGGTACCCTATGAAGTGCGCTTTTGCAGCGCGGTAGAGTATTTAGTCAGGAGTAACTTTGTCAGACTGGCTCTGGATCATTTTATTCGTTGTCGGCTACGTCATCCTGACGCAATGGCTGCTGCCTAAGTTGGGAGTGCCGACGTGACGCAGCGTTTCCTGTTCCGTCGAGTCTCGACGGAGTGAGTCAGCGTCGTCTGCCCCGCCCAAATTGCCCAAGCCATCCAACTGACCGTCCAGCACGCGCAGCCAGTTGTAAAATGCGGCTTTCCTAAGGAAAGCGACCGAACTTCGCAACCGTGAGTACAATTGTCGCAAGCTGGTGGCTTTTCCCCGCTCCCATGAATTCCAGCCACGCCATGTTTGAGGAACGCATCCTCGTCGTCGACGATGACGGCTCCATCCGTGACATCGTTTCCTCGATGCTGACCAGCGCCGGCTATGAATGCCGCGCCGTTACGTCAGGTCGCGACGCGGTCGCCACTTTGCAAACGGACGACAACTTCGCACTCCTGTTGTCCGACCTCACGATGGAAGGCATGGATGGATTCGCCCTGCTGGAGCGCGTCCGCCGAAGCCATCCGCAGATGCCGGTTGTGATGGTCACGGCAGTGCACGACATCTCCGTGGCGTTGGCAGCGATCCGCAGCGGCGCCTACGATTACGTCTTAAAGCCGTTCGAGCGCGACCAGCTTCTGACCACGGTGCGCCGCGCTCTCGAGAATCGCCGCCTCAAGATGGAAAACCTTGCCTACCAGAACAACCTTGAGGCCTTGGTGGCCGCTCGCACCGAAATACTCAAGAAAACCAATGCCGATCTGGAAGTCGCCATGCACCGGCTCGAGCGTTCCTACAACCTCACGCTCGAAGCGCTGGGCGACGCTCTGGATTTGAAGGACGCCGAAACCGAAGGACACTCCAAGCGCGTAACCGCCTTCACCATGGCCATCGCCCATGCCATGGACCTTCCGCGTGAGCACCGCGATGTCATCGCGCGCGGCGCCTTCTTACACGACATCGGGAAAATGGCGATTCCAGACGCCATCCTGCGCAAGCCCGGCCGTCTTACGCCCGAAGAACAGATGCTGATGCGCGAGCATGCCCTTCTTGGCTACCAGATGCTCCGCAAGATCCCCTTCCTGCAAGAGGCCGCCCAGATTGTTTACTGCCACCAGGAACGATACGATGGCAGCGGCTATCCTCGCGGACTGAAAGGCGACCAGATTCCGATTGGCGCCCGCATATTTGCCGTGGCCGACACCTTCGATGCCATCACTTCCGACCGGCCTTATCGCGCTGCACAGTCTATTTCAGCTGCCCGCCGTGAAATTCAGAAATACTCTGGCCGCCAGTTTGATCCCGAGGTCGTGACTACTTTCATGTCAATTCCCGACGAGCTGTGGCAGGAACTGCGCACCGAAATTGACGCCCCGGACGTTGCTCGAAAAGCCAGATAGCACACGCAGTACTAAACAGGAGAGCCAGTATGAGCACGGTACTTTCCCCATCCGAAATTGACCAGGCTCTAAAGAACTTGCACGGCTGGACCAGCAATGGCCAGGCTATCGTTCGAGGTTTTCAGTTCGGCAATTTTCTGCAGGCGATGGAGTTCGTCAACCAGATTGCGGTCGCTGCCGAAGCGGCCAACCACCATCCCGACATTCTGATCAACTACAACAAAGTGACTCTGACGCTGGTGTCGCACGACTCCGGCGGAGTCACGCAGCGCGACATCCGCATGGCAGGAAAAATCAACGAAATCGCCGGGACTTGAGTTGGGAGTATTTCGGGTATTGCAATATCGGCGGTGGCATCAAGCTCGGGATTACCTATCGTCCGTGCTCGCCGTGCGGCTCGATCGACTGGGCAATCTGATTCAACGCAGACTGAATGCGCTCTAATTCCACCTGTGCCGCTTGGTTCCAGTCGCACCACGGTTCCGGGTTTTCCTCGAACCGTGCCAGCAGCCGCCGCAACGCCTGCTGTCCCCGTTCCGAGAGCAGGAACGCACCGACGCCACCGACGCCGAGCACACCTAAGGCGACCAACCACTTACGCATGGCTCGCTCCTCTGGCGCCGCTGCGGGCGCGACCATCTCGTCTTCGCCTCTAGCTTTCATGATCGTCTGTTCCCTACTCAATATAGATGCAGCGAGGCTTGTATTTGTCGTATCGATCTAGATTCGTGGACTGTTCCCAAAATGAAACATATTGCGAGACCCTAACCGTTCAAGCTACTCGCGCCTTGCGTACAATCTTTGAAGTTGACGAAACCCAGTCGGTTTCGTCTGAAAGGCAGAATGAAGCCCTTCTATTGGATCTCGCGCGCCGCCTCTATCTTGGCCATCTCGTTCCTCCTTTTCGCACCTGGCAGCATCGTCGCCCAGGACCGCACCGGAAGCCCCTTACCTAATACGGTCTGGGTGGGTGCCGACGGCAAGTTCGAATCGGAGCCCGACACGGCTGAACTTCAATTCAACATCTCCGCCCAGGATGACAACCTGCAGGCTGCCTACGCTCGCGCCACCAAGTCGGCAGAGCAGGTTCGCCAGCTTCTGCGCAACAACGGACTCGACCCCAAGCAGGCCCAGGTCGGCATGTTTTCCGTCCAGCCGGTTTACGACTACAAAAATCCCAAGCGCAAGCTGGTTGGTTATCGGGTTGACTCGAGCATCACCATCAAAGTGAAGGACTTTTCGAAGGTCGGTCCTCTCACCCAGGGCCTCGCCGACATCGACGTTACTGGCAACCAGTCACTCAGCTACCTGCTTGAGGACATGGACGCGGCCAAGATCAAGGCCGTCGAAGATGCGTTGCGCCGGGCGCATGACGAAGCCAACGCCGTCGCCCGCAGCACTGGTCGCGTACTCGGCGAACTTTCCTACGCATCGGTTGACACTTACGAACAGCCGCGTCCGCGACCAATGATGATGGCGAAGGCCGCGACTATGAACGTCGAGGCTGCCCCGGCGCCCACCGAGGACTTTGGCGCGCAGAAAATCACCGTGACGGCGCACGTTAACGCGATGTACAACCTGAAGTAGTGGAAAGGTTGGTGGTGACTTACTACTCTCACGCTCGATGCTGCAGCGCGACTTTGTATTGATTTTCGCGTTTCAGAGAGCTAGTTGCTGTATTCTCGCTTTCACGGAGATCCATGCGGTACGTTGCGTTATTGTCCCTTGTCGCTATCACTGTTGTCGTGGCCGCGGATGCGCAAGACCCGGCACATGTTGCGCCCAGAACTCCCATCGTCCCGCAGCAGGCGAATGTAGACCCTTCGGTTGATTACAATGTCGCTTCCGGCACCAAGATTCCGCTCACTCTAATGCAAGGCATCACCTCCAAGACCGCCAAGGAAGGCGACCCCGTGTATGCGCAAACTGCATTCCCCGTTACTCAGAACAATCACATCCTGATTCCGGCCGGGACCTACGTTCAGGGCGTCATTCGGCGTGTGGTGCGGCCCGGTCGCGTCAAAGGCCGCGCCGAATTGCAGATGAGCTTCACCTCCATGATCTTTCCTAACGGCTACACTGTGCTCCTGCCCGCGACGGTCGAAGGTGTCCCCGGCTCTCAGACCATGAGCACGACTGGCACTGAAGGCACTATCCAAGGCGATTCAAGCAAGGGAAAAGATGCTGCGACGATTGCGAAAACTACCGCCGCAGGCGCAGGCATCGGAGGAATCGCCGGCAGTGGCAAGGGCGCAGGGATCGGTGCGGCTTCCGGAGGCGCGCTTGGGCTCGCGACCGTTTTATTCACTCGCGGGCCTGAAATTCAGCTGGATCCGGGCGCTTCAGTCGAGATGATCCTCGAGCGTGAACTGAACCTTGAAGGCCCCAAGCTCCGGCAGCAGTAGTGTTAATACAACAGATACTTCGCCCTTACCTGGATAAATTTTTCCAGCCCATCGCGCCAGTCTTCTGCAATCCGCCGCGGATCTTCCCCAGCCTGTAGACCTTGCAGCGCCGCCTGGTTCGCCAGCAGCACATTCATCTTCGCCAGCTCAAACTCTTGCGGATAGAGCTTGTGCAGCGCCGAAGCCAGTTCGATGCCGAGTTCCGGTGCATCCAGCGTCTCGCGATTGGTAACCACAATCTGCACTCCGCCGCATTTCTGACCTGCGCTTACCGCCGATGTTGGCGTAAATTCTGTCGGTACAAATCGCACTCCTGAGATCAGCCGCGCATTGAGATACGCAGCGAGCTGTCTCGATTTGACCCACGGCGCTCCAACTAATTGGAAAGGCGTGTCCGTCCCCCTGCCGACCGATACGTTGGTGCCTTCAATCAGAGCAACGCCTGGATAGAGAGTCGCCTGGTCAAGGCTGCGAAGATTCGGTGACGGATTGATCCACGCCAGTCCAGTCGAATCGAACCAGTCCCCTCGAATCCAGCCCTTCATCGGCACTACTGTCAGGTTCGCATTGATGTGTCGCTCTGAGTTGTATAGCTTCGCGAGTTCCCCGACGGTCATGCCATGTCGTACTGCCACATTGTGGTAGTCCACAAAGCTGCTCTGCCCAGGATCAGAAACCGGGCCTTGCACGTACGCCCCGTTCACCGGATCGGGACGGTCCAGCACGACAATTGGCTTGCCCGCCTTCGCCGCCGCTTCGAGGAGGTAGCCCAGCGTCGCCTCATAAGTGTAAGTTCGCGCTCCAGCGTCCTGAATGTCGTAAACCAGCACATCGAGGTTGTGAACAACTTCCGGACTCGGCCGCCGCTTGGCATCGCTGTCGCCATAAACGCTGTAAACCGTCAGCCCAGTCGCGGCGTCCTTTGCATTGGCAACGTCCGTGGTATCCGCCGTCCCTGTTACACCGTGCTCCGGGCTGAATATCGCCGTCAGTTGAATCTGCGGAGCATGCGCCAGCACGTCAATCGTGCGTCGACCCTGGCCATCGATGCCCGTCTGGTTGGTCACGACTCCGACACGCGGCTTTGCGACACCCCGCACCTTCAGCGCTTCAAAGTTGTTCGCCTCAAGCTGATCGATGCCGGTGAGCACCTCGCCATTGCGGACGGTGATTCGCCGTCCCGCAGCGCCCAATTCGTTGTAGCCCGTGATGCGCGCCAACCGCGTTCTCTCGGCTTCGCTGACGTTCAACTCCAACGCTGCCGCCACCGCTGTCGCCACTTCCGAGCGCAGCGAGATCGCGCTCCCGTGCTTGATATGCACCGCGTTGGTCAGCAAAATGATGTAGGTATCGGTGACCGGATCGATCCAGATCGAAGTGCCCGTAAATCCCGTATGACCGAACGATCCAACCGGCAACAGTTCGCCCCGGTTCGACGAGAACGGCGAGTCGATGTCCCATCCCAGGCCGCGCACTACCGTGAGATTCGGAGGCTGCTGTGGCGTAGTCATCTTCTCCACGGTAAGCCGCGACCACACAGGCGCGCCGCCATTCAACAGCGCCTGCGCAAACTTTGCTGTGTCGTCGGCAGTGGAGAAGACGCCGGCGTGTCCTGCCACTCCGCCCATCTGCCGCGCAGTGGGATCGTGCACGATGCCACGCAGCATCATCCCCGAGCGTTCGTCCTTCTCCGTCGGAGCAATGCGGAGGAACCACGATTGCGGCGGCAGAAACCGCGTATTGGTCATCCCCAGCGGAGCGAAGATAAACGTCTCGGCGTAGCGGTTCAGCGTCAGTCCACTCACCCGCTGCACCAACTCTCCCAGCACAATGAAGTTGATATCGCTGTACACGAACGTCGATCCCGGCGGGTGGACCGGCTTCTCGGCATTGGCCAGACGAAACGCCTCGGCCTGGCCCATCCATTCCGGCTTCAGGTCGAGATCCGGGCGCAGCCCAGAATAGTGCGTCAGCAACTCGCGAATGGTGATGTCCTGCTTGCCGTTCTGCCCGAACTCCGGAATGTAACGCGCCACGGGATCGTTGAGCTTGATCTCGCCGATCTGCACCATGCGCATAATGCTTCCGGTGGTGGCCATCACTTTCGTCAATGACGCCATGTCGAAAACCGTGTCCAGCGTCATGGGCTCCAGCGTCGGTTCGAGCGAGCGATTGCCGAACGCCTTGCGATAAATCACCTTACCGCTGTGCCCCACGATGACGACCGCACCCGGAACATGTCCCTTGGAAATCGCGTTCTTGACCACGGCATCGACCGGAACCAGGCGCTCCTGGTAGGTCGTCAGGTCCGTGGCCAGCGCACTTTCGGGCTGCGTCGGTGCCGGTACTTGCGCGGAAGCAGCGGAGAGAAGCAATCCGATGAAAACTATCGCTATGACATCTGGCCTGAAGTGGCTGCGGCTCAATGGATCGGGACCTTTCTGCGTTTGCACCCGCAAGCTATGCTCGCACGGGCAAGCTATTATAAGTTGCCGCAGCCAGCGGACGAATCAGAGGGAGCACGCTGAACCACAGATTGCCGTCGGAGATGCCTTTTGAGTCCGACTTTCGCGAGCAGGAGTCGCGATTTGCTCGCGCCTTCATGCTCACTCGCGTTGCCATCCATCGGCGGGCGTTTCCCGGAGCAGCGCTCGCCGTAGTCCATCGCGGATCGCTGATCGCGTGGCGGGGATTCGGCTGTTTCACCTACCAACGGAGCTCTCCCACTGTTGAATCCGATACGGTTTTCGACCAGGCGTCGGTCACCAAGGTCGTCGCAACCACCGCAATGGCAATGCTGCTGCACGAGCGTGGCACTCTCGATCTGGACTCGCCGGTCACCGATATCCTGCCCGAGTTCGTGACACTCGCGCCCAGCTCGCAAAAGGCTGATCGTCGCGCGGTGACCTTGCGCATGCTGCTCGCCCATTCCAGCGGATTGCCCGCCTATGTCAAACTCTTCGAGTCATGTCGCACGCGTGACGAACTCATTCGCGCTGCCTGCGCCGTACCGTTAGCTGCGTTGCCCGGCACAGCGGCCGTTTATAGCGATATCGGATTCATCCTGTTAGGCGAAATTCTCGCCCGTCTCGCCGGAACATCGCTCGACGCATTCGTGCAAAAAGAGATCTTCGCGCCTCTCGATATGACGCACACCCGCTTCAATCCGCCGTCCGAATGGAAGACAGCCATCCCACCTACCGAAGACGACCGCACTTTCCGCCACCGCATCATTCAAGGCGAAGTCAACGACGAGAACGCCTCGGTGATGGGCGGCGTCGCCGGACATGCAGGCCTCTTCTCTTCTACTCTGGACGTCGCCCGCTTCGCCGAATGCATGTTGCGCGGCGGAGCGTCCATCCTGAAACCCGCCACTGTCGCACTCTTCACTCGCCGCGGATCATTGCCCGCTGGAACTTCTCGCGCCCTCGGCTGGGACACGCCTTCGCACCCGTCGTCGTCGGGCAAGTACTTTTCGTCGCAGTCGTTCGGCCATCTCGGCTACACCGGAACGTCACTGTGGATCGATCCCGACCGCCAACTCAGTGTTACGCTGCTGACCAATCGCACCTGGCCAGATCGCACTTCGCAGCTCATCAAGCCGTTCCGCCCGCTCCTGCACGACGCCGTCATTGAGGCGCTGTAGTCTTCTATCTGCTATCCTCGGGTTCACCCGGCTCAACAGACATCATGCCTTGGCCTGCACCCATCGCTTCGCTACTCCGTTCCACTCGGCGGCCATCCTCTAGTTACTGGATGACCGTGCCCATTCACCGACTGAGTTATCTTCTCTTAGCCATCTTCTGCATGTTCGGTATGGTGGGTTGTTTCGTCGATCTTCTTGCTCTCGGCGAGCACCCACTACCCTTCGTAATGGTATGGACCATCTTCAGCGGCGTTCTCGCTGCGGCGGGCATATTCACTGGCTTTCGTGCACCGCGCCGCTTGTGGATTGTTGCCGTCACATGGATCGCCGGCTCGCGTCTCCTGTCCGAGGCGATGCGCCGCTTTCCCGTCGAGATAACGCATCCCAGCGTGGAACGTGGCGTAAAAACCGCGACTGCCGCCTGCATAATCCTAAGTATCGGCGCGTATGTCTTCTTCATGCTCTTCATCCAGAACGAAGGTCGCCACGCGATTCGCATGCAGACCGAGTTGGCCATCGCGCAGAGTATTCAGCAGACGCTGGTTCCTGTCGTTGATTGGCGCTCCGACCGAATCGAAATCTACGGCGTCTCGATCCCTAGCGCCGAGGTCGGTGGCGATCTCGTGGATGTCGTACCTCTTCCCGACGGCTCGGTTTTCGCCTACGTCGCCGATGTCTCCGGCCACGGGCTGCCGGCCGGAATCCTGATGGGCATGATCAAGACGGCAGTCCGCACCCAGTTGGTAGATCTGCCGAGTCCGACCGCGGTATTCGAACGCCTGAACCAGGTCCTTCCATCCGTCAAAGAGCCGCACATGTATGCGACGTGTACTGCGCTGCGTATCCACCCAACCGGCACTGGGGGGAGTTGTCGCCTTGAGTACGCAATTGCAGCACAACCAGCTATGTTGCATGTGTCATCGAGTGCAGCCGCAATTGCGAGGCTCGAAGACCAGCAGTTGCCTCTCGGGCTTCTCGCTGGACCGCCCTATCAAGGCCACTCGCTCGAGTTGCAGCCGGGCGATGTTCTCCTGGTTGCCACTGATGGCATTCTGGAGGCTACGAACAAGAACGGTGACGAGTTCGGACTGGAACGGCTCGAAGCGCTCCTGAGCCAGAATCGTTCGCAGCCTTTAGTAACACTTGCCGAAAAAATCCACGAGGCTCTGTCCGCCCAGGATGACGACCAGAGTCTCCTCCTGGTTCGCGTGACCTCGTAAAATACTTGTGGACTTCTTTGCATGGACAAGCTCGTAATTCGCGGCGGAAATCCCTTAGTCGGTACGGTCCGCATCAGCGGGGCCAAGAATGCCGCCCTGCCTGCCATGGCCGCTGCCCTGCTTACCGAAGAAACAGTGATTCTGGAGAACATTCCCCAGGTGCGCGACATCGTCACCGAGCGCAATCTGCTCACTGCAATGGGTGCGGAAGTCGAACTCGGCTACGGGCGCGCGCAGCATCGCACCACCATTTCGTGCCGCAACCTCGCTAATGCTGAAGCTTCTTACGACTTGGTAAAGACCATGCGGGCCTCCACGCTGGTGCTCGGTCCGCTTGTGGCGCGCATGGGTCATGCTCGCGTATCCCTTCCCGGCGGATGTGCCATCGGCGCCCGCCCCATTGATCTTCATCTCAGCGGTCTGGAAAAGCTAGGCGCGAAGATCACGCAGGAACATGGCTACATCGAGGCTCGCGCCGAACGGCTGAAGGGTGCAAACATCGTCTTCGAAAAAATCACCGTCACCGGAACCGAAGACCTTCTGATGGCGGCAACACTCGCCGATGGCGAAACCGTCCTCGAGAATTGCGCCTGCGAGCCAGAAGTAGTCGATCTCGCCGCACTCCTCACGAAAATGGGAGCTCGCATTGAAGGCGCCGGAACTCGAACCATCCGCGTGCAGGGCGTCGAGAAGCTGGGTGGCGCGCGTCACCGCATCATTCCTGACCGAATCGAAGCGGGAACCTTCATTGTCGCCGCCGCCCTCACCGGAGGCGACCTCACCGTCACTAACTGCGATCCTCAACATGTGGCCGCGCTTCTCAGCAAGCTCGATGAATGTGGAGTCCATGCCGTCGCGACCGACGACTCCGTGCGTGTGGCGAGTGGCGGACCGCTCAAGGCTGCCGACGTCGGCACCGAAGAATATCCCGGCTTCCCCACAGACATGCAGGCCCAATACATGGCGCTGGCAACGCAGGCCGAGGGCGTGAGCCTGATCACGGAAAACATTTTCGAGAACCGTTACATGCATGCGCAAGAACTCGTCCGCATGGGAGCGAACGTCAAAATCGATGGACGCCGCGCTGTGGTTCGCGGCAAGACTCCGCTCAGCGGCGCCGCCGTGCTCGCCAGCGATTTGCGCGCCTCGGCCTCGCTTGTGCTGGCAGCGTTAGTGGCCGAAGGGGAAACCATCATTGATCGCGTGTATCACATCGATCGCGGTTACGAGCGGATCGAAGAGAAACTGCGCTCCGTCGGAGCACAAATTCGCCGCATCGGCTCGCTCCTTCCTAAGCGGACCTCGGCTTCAGTCGCAGTTGAATAATTCATAACGAAGTAGCGATTCAAGTCGTGGCAACCAACGAAAGCTCGTGCGTTGCCCTGCCGCTGTCGGCATTGGCATTTTTGTACATTTCCAGCCACCGCCGAAGCTAGTATGATGCGCATGAGCGGCTGCCCCCCGGCTGCAATTCACTCACTCAAATACACAGATGGGAGATGGTATGGATACATCAAAAATGAATTCCCTCATGCAGTCGGGTTGGGCGCTGGCCGTGGCCCTCGGCATTCGCGTGCTGGAAGCTATTGCGCTATGGATCGTCGGCCGCTGGCTGATTGGGTTTGCGCTGCGTTTGATCGGCCGTGGCATGACTCGCCAGAAGATCGACCCCACCTTGATCCGATACATGCAAAACGCGGTCGGAGCCATCCTCAATATCGTCCTAGTCATCGCGATCCTTGGGTTCTTCGGCGTCGAAACTACAAGCCTCGCGGCCCTTATTGCCGCTGGCGGCGTCGCAATCGGCCTCGCCTGGAGCGGCCTGCTGGCCAACTTCGCGGCCGGAGTGTTCCTCGTTATCCTGCAACCCTTCAAAGTGGGCGACTTCGTTGTGGCCGGCGGCGTCATGGGAACGGTCGAAGAGGTCGGACTGTTTGTCACCTCCATCAACACCCTCGACAATATCCGCAATATCGTCGGCAACGGCAAGATCTTCGCCGAGATCATCCAGAATTTCAGCCACAACCCATTCCGAAGGGTCGACCTTCAGGCGCAACTCGATCACACCGTGGACGTGCATGCGACTATCGCCGCGTTGAAGGCGAACCTGGCAAAGATTCCCAACGTGCTCACCAATCCCCCGCCCGACGTAGAGATCCTGACCTTCACGCTGGCTGGTCCCGTGCTTGCCGTTCGTCCCTACTGCAGTAACAAGGACTACTGGCAGGTGTACTTCGACACGAACCGCGTAATTCGCGACACCGGCGCCAACGCTGGCCTGCCTGCTCCCGAACAGCACTTCATGGTTCGGACAGCAGCCGCAGCCAACTAGGTCGCACCGTCTGATCGTTGAATCGCGATGCCCCGCTTGTTCCGACCACTGGGACAAGTGGGGCATTCTCGCATCTGGTGATAATAAAAATATATTTACATCGTTGCCATGCCCACTTCAGAGTGTAAGAATAGGTCGCAGTTTGCAGGCTTGGCGCTAAACAACCTTAGTTCACAACACCTCACATTCGTCACATACTCGTGCTCCAGTGATTGCTTATAACTCACACCAACTGCGTTGCGGAGGAGAACATGCCGATTGGGAAACGTGCAGCAGCAGAATTTTTGGGGACTTTTTGGCTAGTACTTGGCGGTTGCGGAAGTGCCGTGCTGGCCGCGGCTTTCCCCACAGGTGAACCTGGTGCGGGTCACCTTGGCATTGGCTTTCTTGGAGTAGCTTTCGCCTTTGGTCTCACCTTGCTGACCATGGCGTTTACCATCGGCCCGATTTCGGGCTGTCACATCAATCCCGCGGTTTCCATCGGACTTTGGGCCGGCAAACGCTTTCCTGCGTCCGATCTGTTGCCGTACATCATCGCGCAGGTGGCAGGAGCCATCGCCGCGTCGGGCGTGCTGTACGTCATCGCTAGTGGAAGAGACGGGTTCTCGACTGCAGCGGGATTCGCCTCCAACGGATACGGTTCTCACTCGCCCGGCGGCTACAGCCTCTTGGCCTGCGTGGTGACAGAAGTCGTTCTCACCATGTTCTTCCTGCTCATCATTCTCGGGGCCACCGACAAGCGCGCTCCGTTGGGCTTCGCGCCAATCCCGATCGGACTGGGTCTGACGCTGATCCATCTGATCTCAATCCCAGTGACCAATACGTCGGTGAATCCCGCACGCAGCACGGGTCCAGCATTGTTTGTTGGTGGATGGGCTTTGTCTCAGTTGTGGCTGTTCTGGGTCGCGCCGATCGTCGGAGCGCTTCTCGCCGGAGGAATTTATACGGCATTGTTTGCCGAAGACTCTCACAAGTAGATCTTGTCTATTTCGCAGCGCAGCCTGCTGTGCTGAACTGGAGTTCCAATCCGGACACAATCGGATTGAGTTCGAGCAACGGTATAAGGTTCGACGACAACGGCTTTTCGCCGTGCAGCTCTTTCACCAGGGTCGCCTCATCTTTCGATGGCGACCTGCCGTCCAGCTCAAATGCCGGAGTCAAGCGCAGCAGCAGGTGCGCGCATGCGGATGGGTCCCGTTCCAACAAGCCGTTCCGCCACGATACGACCGTGCCTCGTTGGTCCGATCCAAAACTGGCTACCTGAAACGGCTTGCCATTGATTTTTTCCAGTTCGCGGATAGGCAGTCCCATGCGAATGCCGCTGGCGGTCTTCCATCTGCATGGTCCGCCCGGGTTGATGAAGCAAATCCGCACAGTCGAGGGGTGCTCGCGGTCCCAAGTAACGGCCAGTATCGCGCTCGGATCGTCAGCCAACACGATAGTCGCGGCTTCGGGCACATCGCCGCCGTCGAAGTTGCCGTCGTGAACGTTCTCTTTGCCGAACAGCGTGTTCAGTTCGGCGCGCGTCGTAGCTGCGGTGATCGGTCCTACTCGCTCCGTGGGAACGATCAGCCAGTCATTCTTTTGCGCGGAAGCTGCGGCCGCCAAAAACAGCACCGGCAAAATGATCCAACGACGCCTGACGCTTGGTTTCTTTCCCATCTGTCCATGGCTCACCCGCTGAGGGTAGCATGGAGGCTGGCCGCGCCTGAACCCACGATTTGCATTCGCGCCGCCGACGGGACAAAATGGCTGGAACCGAAAGCCCGACCGGCACGTGGCCAGTGATCGAGTCCGGCACGAGAGGCGCCGCCTTCGATACTGACGCAATTTCGGAGAGTGCACATGACGATTCAGGCAAGCACACGGGTAGTGAATGGCATCGCAATTGTTGACATCAGCGGCCAACTTCGGCTGGGCGAAGGCACCGGCAAGCTGCGCGACACGGTGCAGCAACTCTTGCGCGATGGCTACAAAAAGATTCTGCTGAACCTTAACGGCGTAATTCATGTCGACAGCGCGGGCATTGGCGAGCTGATGATGAACTACACTACGCTGAAAAATCAGGGCGGCGAACTGAAGTTGATGAACCTGAACAAGAACGTCCGCAATTTGCTGCAGGTAACGCGGCTCTACACCATCTTCGATGTGCACGACGATCAAGCCTCGGCGCTGAACGCGTTTCAGTAGTTTGTCCATTCGGATTTCCCAAAATGGGAATCGGGGCGCTTGGTACCTCCCCCCACCTTGCAAAATCCTTGTTTTGATGGAGATAGGCGGAAACTCGCGCAAAAGCTTGAGCGGGTATGAGTTATAGGCAAAGTCGTCAGCGCAAGGGAGTTAGGCGGGATTTTCGGAGGACGGACAGAGGGTTTGGTAGGGAGATGGGAAAAAAAGCGAGAACGAACAGGACCCATCACAGGTCGAACCACCTTCACTTTGGCGATGAGGTGAAGATCCGGCTGCGCCTCTTCTCTCGGAGAACACAGCTCTCCCTCATCGTTCCGTCAGACAGTTTAGCCTGAGGGGCAGGAAACCGCGCTAGGACATGGATCACGGTCGAGTGTGATAACGCCGAATTACACAGCGCTCCTAGGGTAGTCCAGCGACAAGGCGAAGCTGGGGCACCTGGCGCGATCGCCTTGACACCAGACGCCGTCTCAGAGAAGCGTCCAAAGGAAGGACGCGAACTTGGCACACGGCCAGAGGCATTTAGCAGAATTCAATTCGCGGTGCCCGCGAACCAGAGAGCCGGGGGCTTTCCCCCGGCATGTCACAAGAAGCACAAAACAGTTATAGGTTGGTCTTGCGGCGGAAAGCGCCAACTGCTCCGAGCAGTCCAGTGCCAAGCAGCAAAAGGCTGGAGGATTCAGGGGTTGTGGTTGCTGTAAAAGTGCCTGGCGCGATGGAACTTAGCGTGAGAGGACCTAGCGTAGTCGCCTCAGAGTTAAAGTACATATACACACCTGAAATAGGCCCAGTCGCCGAGCTCAGGTTGTACGTTGCGAAGGCTGAGTTGTAGGTATCAGACCTGTCAGATTCGATGCCGAAGCCAGCCACTACCACAGTCTGGTTATCAAAGACGTAGCCGTGCCCACCCCAGGGCCAGCCCGTGCCGGTGAAGGCGGCCGTGCCCACTCCAGAGATGCTCACATCAAATTGAGTAGGGACAATGACGTAAGTATTGGGTGAATACGGCGGTGATTGGGCTAAAAAAATTGTGCTGGTGTCTCCGATTGCGGTAACCGTCACCAGGTCCGCAGTGAAACCGGTGCTGCCAATCGTCCCACTGCCAATGGTGGTAAATGTATACGTAATGGTGCTTGCCTTAGCGATTGGTGCCGCTAGAGCAAAGAAAAGTCCAAGAATTACTGCGCAGGGTGTTCGAGAGATACGCATGACTGATTTCTCCTTCTTCTTGCTTTAAGTTGGACGCATTCTATTTCGTCAGCTTCCTGCGGGTTACACCCAGAATGCCCGCGAGCCCGGTGTCGAAAAGAAGCAGCATGGAGGGTTCAGGAACAGAGCTGGAAGTCTGAATATCGAAGTTCGGTCCGAAATGGCCGAGAAGGCTATCTGGGCCGCACGGAAACGATAGCGTGTGAACCCCGTCGCAGTACTCGCTCTGAATGTATGTAATGTCCGGATCAAAGGTAATACCGTTGGGATTCCAGGTTCGGTTTTCACCGTAGAGAACGGTAACGATGTCGTACATGTGTCCCGCCAAGAGAGCCGTCGGCGTGACGCTCGCCCAATTGAACCAGGCACTATATGGATCCGAGGGCCCCACCATACCTGATAGAACCAGCGATTGTGTCGCGACGTCATAGATTCCGACAGGGTGGCTAAGATGTATCCCGTTAGCCGGATTGTCGTAGAAGCCTAGCGCGTCAACGGTTATGTTGTTGTTAACCGCAAACTGCCAGCCAACCAGATCAGTGAAGTTGGAAAAGTCGAATGCCGGGCTGGTGAAGGCGACCGCAGCGGTGGCAAATGCTGCCTGCCCGGCTATGGCGACCAGGACCAACAAAAATACAATTTGTGCTGCATGTTTCATTTTATGGGCTCCTCGCTTGGGTTGGTTCACCACTGACTCGTTCAATTGTCGGGTCTACTCGCAATGACACGGTTTCGCAGAGTTCAGTATTAGCCTTGTTGCCGACAACTTGATCGTTGTCCACGAACCTTCCGGAACCGCAGAAATGTTGTTATCCCTGTGCCTAAAAGTGCGAGTGACGACGGTTCAGGTGTCGAGGTCGACATCGATGTAATGGTTGCCGAGAGGCCAGTGTTCTGAAGTCCGCCGTCAGGTCCGACGGAAAACACCACAGTTTCCCCGGTCGTTAGCGCAAGCGGGGTGCTGAACGGGACAATCTGACCTTCGGCTGTGACAGTTGAATTGAAGACGACAGCACCATTCACCATGACTCCGACAAAAACACCAATACCGTATTGGTCACCCCGAAAACTGCTAACTAAGGAATACATTCCGTTAGCGGGGGCGGTGAAGACGAGATCGGAGTATTCCCCTCCGATCCCGGACACGAGCACGAATTCGTTTGCCAGGAAATCGACATTGCCGTCATCATAGGCAGGCCCGTTGTTGTACTCTGCCGAAGGTGAGTTGCCGATGTTGACCGACGGTGTTAGCCAGTACTGTGCGTTCGGCCCATTGACGCCATTCTGCACAGTCATGGTATAGAGGCTGATGGAACTAGTGAAGCCCGACGAGTAGCCGTATGACCACACACCGTTGGGGTTCGTTTGCGCCAGCCACCCTGCCTCGAAGTCAGCAGCTGCGTCATAGACAGTACCGAAGCAGCTCACGGCGGCGACTACCAGCAAGGTCAAAATAACCAAACAATGCGAAATCGATCTGGGAGACATCGGCCTCTTCTCCTGTTTTCGCTGGATTCTTCCCCGCTTGGCTGTAGTGTCTTGGATGGCCAGATGGCGCGGACTTCGCAGAGCCTAGCACGAAGTCAAGCGATTTCATCCCTTGCCCAACGCAGTTGATATGAAACCTGCTATGAAATCGGACTATCAGTGATGAGCGGCAACCCATGAATCCCGATAGGTGGTGTTTTGCAACACTAGACATGGCACTAAAGCGACTAGTTCTAGATTCTCTACGAGAATTAATTGAAGCGGCGCGCGCCCACTGGCACAGTGGATGAGTTCCACCATCGTGCCACATTACGGCTGTCACGAGTGTCCGGCTAAATTTCCAAGCGGGCGCATAGGCCTCATAGAATCATAGTGGTAGGGGGCGGAAAGGTTTTTTCGATTTGAATTCGAAGCAGCCTAATTTGGCTGTTTGGCCGAACCAGAACGGCGCAGAATGGTGAATGAACCTTGGCCGCACCGTCTTCTCTCAGATCACGGAGCACCTGCCCGCATACGAATTTCAAAAGTGCGTGGCCCGCTACCGTGGCGATTCTCACTTCCGAGGCTTTTCATGCTTGGACCAGTATCTGGCGATGGCCTTCGCGCAGTTGACTTATCGCGAGAGTTTGCGCGACATAGAGGCGTGCCTGCGTTCAGTCGGTGGAAAGCTATACCACATGGGGTTGCGCGGCAAGGTATCTCGCACGACTCTAGCCGACGCCAACGAGTCCCACGACTGGCGGATCTTCGCCGATTTCGCGCAGATCTTAATCGGTATAGCGCGACCGCTGTACCTTCACGATCCCATCGGCGTGGACCTGGATCAAAGCCTTTATGCCTTGGATTCGACCACCATCGATCTAGGCCTGTCGCTGTTCCCGTGGGCCAAGTTTCGCAAGCACAAAGCCGCCGTCAAGATGCACACTCTGTTGGACCTGCACGGCAACATCCCCACATTTATCCGCATCACCAGCGGAGTTGTGCATGACGTGAACCTCCTCGACGAAATACTTCCCGAGGCTGGAGCCATCTACGTGTTTGACCGGGGCTATATCGATTTCCAACGACTGTTTGTGTTCACACTGAGCTCAGCTTTCTTTGTCGTGCGCACCAAGTCGAATGTGTTGCTGCAGCGGCGATACTCACATCCGGTGGATAAGAGTACTGGTGTTCGCTCTGACCACATCGTCATCCTCTCCGCGATCGACTCCGCCAAGGTATATCCCGATACGCTGCGGCGCGTGAGTTACCTCGATGTGAAAACTAGGAAACGGTTCAAGTTTCTCACCAACAACTTCACTCTTCCTGCCCTTACCATCGCCCAGATATACCAGTCACGGTGGCAGGTCGAGCTGTTTTTTCGTTGGATCAAGCAGCACTTGCGCATCAAGGCGTTCTACGGCACCAGCGAGAATGCAGTGAAGACTCAAATCTGGATCGCGGTGTCGGTGTACGTGCTTGTGGCGATCATACGCAAGCGATTGGGACTGGAGGCTAGCCTCTACCAAATTCTACAGATTCTCAGCGTAACCCTTTTCGAGAAAACGCCCATTTTACGGGCACTTCAGACCCATGAGTCCCAATTCGATTTGCCCGATTATGCTAACCAATTCAATCTGTTCGACTTATAGCCGGACGGTACTGTACGGCTGTTAACCGGTCAATGAATCTCTACCGGCACAAACTCCGTCGCACAGCCGACCAGGCAGCGGACTTTCTGGAATTCACGTTCTTCTTGAGGACTGAAATGATGGCTGGGGTCGGCCTTCAGGTAGAACTCCGCGTGCGCGTTGCGAAACTGGTCATCTGCCTCGGCCAAAAGGAGATGAAAATTGTTGTCGAATTCATACCAGACTTGGCAACTTGGATGTTGAGAGCATTCCAGTATCGATAGTCGAGTCTTGCCATGTTCTACGATGACATCATTGGCCTGGTTGTACATCGACAAGATCCTGTTCATGTCGCTCCGGGGAAACAATAGCCGGAGCCTCTCCTTTGCATCCCCCCATACCGTGGAGCTGAATCTCAGGTCTTGCAGCTTCGGTCGAAGCGCCAAAGACGCGGTCAGGATCGAGTACTACCAACGTCGCCTGGCGATAGCCGTTGCTGATTCCGGCGGCTACGATCTCTTCGCGACCGTCACCATCCAAGTCGGCTAAGGTAAGAGCGTACAAGTGTCCGGAATGCCAATACTCGGAGATGGTCTTACCATTGGCGTCGATGACAGCTATTTGATCGGGGTAAAACGGCATGTGAGTGCTCGAAAGTACGATTCGACGCCGCTTGCCAGGCGCCGCTTTCAGCACCGCTAAGCCAACCGTTCTAAACGCCGCGGGATTCCCTTCGAGTTCGGGCAGCGCGCGTCCGGGGTGCCACCTCCACCTCTCTTTGCCCCGGTCGGAATAACAGATCAAGGTCGTCGAGTGCGACATGGGATCGCCAGCCGGGTGCTGAAGAAACAAGACTTCGGAGCGTCCGCCACCGTCCAGATCTCCGATCCACATGCGGGTCGCAATACCTTGATTGTAGTATTCGGTCGAAAGCCCATCGGGGAAGCTCTTGCGCCAGAGATCTTGACCCCTGGCATTCATGTCGATCAAGGTTGAGCCTTCCAGGCGGGCCGACTGAGGCTGGTCAACCGCGGTCAGCCAATGAACAACTAAGTATGCGACCCCCGCGAGGACGGCGACACCTGCTATGGCCATGATGATTTTCAACCAAGAGCCCCGATTTACACGGGGCGCAGGCTGAGCCGGTGCGGGCTGCGCGGTGTCGCGCGGCTCGGCCGCGATCCAGCGCTTCTCTCTCGCTCCATTGCCAGCAGATGGCGAGCGATTGGGGAGGCAAATGATTACAGGATCGGTGGCACCTTCGCCGGCGTAGTAGGCTTCGAGCGCTTTCCGCAGGCGGTTCATCTCCGTCGCCACGTCGGCGGAACCCTTGGTCCTGGTCTCGTCGGGCCACAGTTCCCTGATTATGCAATCCGGTTTCAAAGTGGATTGGGAATCTATGCGGTCAAACAGAACTTCCAGCAGCTTCGCGAGTTGGCTCTTGCCGGCGAACGTCGTGCTGTGCAGAATGCGATCGACTTGTTCCTGGACGGAGGCGCGTTCCATAGGCTACGGCGAGCTAGCAAAAGTGCTCCGAAGCCGCATGGCGGCAAGACGACAGGTTGAGGTTCGGCGCCAATTATGGCATAGGGACGGGCTTTGTCAATCAGTCATTGCAGGTGAGTCGCGCGTCGGGTGGGGCACCGATTTCAAAGGAATGTGGTTTATGAAGGATCCGGGTAGGTATTCTGAACGCCTGCACTAGGGTTTCCACCTGATACTCATCGCTGGGCGCTCCGACCTAGACTGCAGTGGCAGAGAGGAGACCCGCGATGCCGCTGATTCAGGTATTGATTGTGCTGATTGTGGTCGGTGTCCTGCTGTGGCTGGTGAACACCTACATTCCCATGCAGGGCGCGATCAAGTCGATTCTGAATGGGGTGGTGGTAATTGTCGTGGTGCTTTGGCTTCTGAATGTCTTCGGGCTGCTGGGCGCGGTGACCAATCTACGCGTCGGTCCTCACTAACAGAGCTTCGTCAATCTCCTGCCCTATCTGCTTTGCCGCCGTGGCAGGATCTGCGGCTTCCAGGATCGGTCTTCCCACAACCAGATACGTTGCTCCGGCGGCGATCGCCTCTTTGGGGGTGAGGACACGCATTTGATCGTCGGGGCGCGTAGAATCCCCACCTTTGCCAACAGCAGGCAAAGATGGGCCACCCGGACGGATGCCGGGAGTCACGATGGCGAAGTCTGGGCCGAGTTCGCGACGGAGTTCGCTGGCTTCCTTGGCGGAGGCTACCAGTCCGCCGCATCCCGCGTTGAGGGCTAGAGAGCCGAGTCGTAGGACTTGAGTCTGGACGTCGGTGGGTACTCCGAGTTCGGACAGATCGGCGTCGGAGAGGCTGGTCAGGACCGTTACCGCCAGCACCATCGGTTTGGCGGACGATTGCGCTGCCCCCTCGGCTGCCGCCTTCAACATCCTGCTTCCGCCCGAGGCATGGACGGTGAGCATGCTGACGTTGAGCTTGGCGGCCTCGCGGACGGCGGCGGCGACGGTGTTGGGGATGTCGTAGAACTTCAAGTCCAGAAAGACTTTACGGCCGGAGGCGACCAGATCGCGGACGATCTGCGGGCCCTCGGCCGTAAATAGCTGCTTGCCAATTTTGTAAGTATTAGCGGCTTCGCCAATCGACTGAACGATTTGGCGGGCTTGGGCGGCGCTGGGGACATCCAGCGCCACAATGAGCCGATCGCGGTTCAGCATCGACACATTTTACCGCGAGAAGTATCCCTCGGCGACGAAAGTCGCCTCGGGATAGTTGGAAATAAGCGACTTTTACGGCACAGCTAAAGCTGTGTCCTTCAAAACCGCATTGTGACAGGACTATTGTGGACCTTCAGCCACTTTTGGGCTGATATTGATGGCCACGGTCGGAGTCTCGATGACATCCAGGCGAACTCTGGCAATGCCGTCATTGCCCAGGCCTAGAATCATGGCAGCGCCGTAGGACAGGTCCAGAATCCTACTCTTCATGACGGGCCCGCGATCGTTAATGCGGACCATCACAGATTTGTCGTTCTTCAGATTCGTAACCTTGACCCAGGATCCGAGTGGAAGAGTACGGTGCGCAGCCGTAAAGTCATTCATATCATACGGTTCGCCGCTCGCAGTCTTATGATGCTGGAACAGGTGACCGTACCATGAGGCCTTGCCAACCTGGTACTTCTTAGTCGGAATTGGCTTGATGGTTTCCTGGGTCTGCCCTGGGGTACCTTGGTTCGAGTCCGGTGTCTCGTAGTTATCGGGTGCCGCACCCAGCGCCGTGACCAAGAGCAGGATCACAGCTGCCTGGTTCAGTACTCGTAGCATTCAAACACCTCGCTTCAAAATATGGGGCCCTCCCTAGTGCAGGTCTAAAAAGTCTACCGACCGGGAGAGGGCCAAGTCAATGGAAGATTAAATTCTTGAAATTTTTACCTTGCTTTTCGAAAGAAAGTATGCTTTCGAGGCTCGGTGGCGGTTTTTCGGTCGCGCAGGCGGGGGGAGACGATGCGGACCGAGGCCTAATGCAGTGAAGGCTACATCCGTGCACCAAGCGGAGTGATCCGGGCGCGGGATTTGTCGTCGACAGAAGTACGGCTTTCTCGTTAGGTATTCAGTAACCTACTGTAAACAAATACAGTTATAAACAAACCAAAGGACCGAGTGCGGTTCGCCAATGTTAGCGGATTGATGCATCGAGCCGGCCGATCCAACGCAGAAAACCTCCGACCAGCGGCTTGAGGTACAGTCTTGGCATGGGTGTTGTGCCGGTCGTCCTAAGTATCGCTGGGTACGATCCGTCGTCGGGGGCCGGGATCACCGCCGATATAAAAACTGCCGCGGCGTTGGACTGCTATGCCGTCACCTGCATCACCGCTCTGACGGTTCAGTCGACCCAAGGGGTTTTTGGGATCGACTTGGTGCGGCCCGAATTAGTACGAGAGACGCTTTTCCGACAGTCGGAGGACGCCAAAATCGCAGCGGTTCGGATCGGAATGCTCGGATCGGGCGAGATCGCGGCGGTGGTCGCCGACTTCCTGGAACAATTCGAGCCCTCCAACGTAGTGCTGGACCCGGTTTTGCGGTCGACGTCGGGTGCGGCGCTGATCGATAGCCCCGGTGTTGAGGTCATCCGCAGCCGACTGTTAGGGCTGTGCGATGTGGCGACGCCAAATGTCGAGGAAGCCGCGGGGCTTGTTGGCGTAACTCCTGAAATTTCATGGGGTTCAGTGGGATGGGAGGCGGCGCTTCCGAAGATCCGCGAACTCGCGCGAGGGCTTCACGCACTCGGAAGTAAGGCGGTCGTAGTCACCGGGGGACATTTGCGGGAAGCCAACGACTATCTGAGTAGTAGCACCGATGGCACCGCGTTTGAGCAGATGTTTCCCGGAGCCCGGCTGGACTCAACCTCCACTCACGGAACAGGATGCGCCTTTGCGACGGCACTGGCCTGCGGATTGGCTAAGGGGTGCGGTCTGCCGGAATCGGTGAAGATGGCCAAGGAATTCGTGCGGAAGGCGATAGCGGCGGCGTATCCGGTGGGCAAGGGCCGAGGGCCGATGAACCATCTGTTCCGGCTCGGCTCAGAAGACTGAGAGTATGGGCTAGAGGTGCGAACCGCTTGTTCCATTATGGGAACGGCGTGGCATGTCCGAACCCGTTGAAACCTCCCGGTCATCCAATTCGTTTAAACTTTTGTAGAAGCGAACCCGATGAAATCGTCACGTAGGCCGCGTCTCAGGATCGCATCGGGCGCCATTTGGTTGGTTAGCGTTGTAGCGGTCGTATTGCTTGCCTCCCTCGCGGGCTGGGCGGACACCGGGACATGGGTCCCAACGCGCTCGACGAACGATGCTAACACCAAAAAAGGTTTCGACAACTTCTACAACTTCGACTACGACAAGTCGATCCGGGACTTTGAGGCGGCGCTGCAGGCGCATCCGGACGATCCGTTTGCGGTGAACCACCTGCTGTCGGCGGTCATCTTCAAAGAGCTGTATCGTATCGGCGCACTCGACACCGAGGCGTATGCGACCGACAATTTCCTCAACAAGAAGTTCCTGTATCCCCCAGATCCCACAGTTCATGACCGGGTGTATCAATTAAGCGAGCATTCGATCCAGCTTTCGGATGCCCATCTGGCGCAGAATCCCAATGATGTGAACGCGCTGTATGCGCGCAGCGTGGCGCGCGGGTTGCGCTCAACCTACATGGGGATGGCGGAACATGCGTGGTTTGCGGCGCTACGCAACGCGCTCGGCGCCCGCCATGACGACGAACGCGTGCTGGAGCTGGACCCGAACTACATTGATGCCAAGAACCTACTGGGTATCCACCTCTATGTGATCGGGAGTTTGAGCTGGCCGGCCAAGGTTGCCGCATCGATGGTGGGCGTCAGCGGTAACAAGCAAAAAGGGTTGGAATACCTGCGGGAGGTGGCGGCGCACGGGACTCCAGAAGTGGCCTGGGACGCCAAGATTGCGCTGGCGCTATTTCTGCGGCGCGAGCAGCAGTATAACGAGGCCCTACAGTTGGTCGGGGGGATGTACCAGGCTTTTCCGCGCAACTTCCTGATCGCGACAGAATACGCCCACCTGTTGAATGCCGCAGGGCACGGTCCGCAGGCGGTGGCTACATACCAGAAAATCGTCGCCGGGTGTAAGGGCAACGCCTTCACCGTTTGCCGAATGGAGATTCCGGCTTACGGGTTGGGCGAGGCCATGAAAGGCCAGCGAGATTTTCAAGGCGCTGCCGATGCTTACGAACTGGCGGCCAGCACGGCGGTGGACCCTGCCTTCAAGCAGCGAGCCATGCTGAAAGCCGGGGAAATGTACGACGCCATGCACAAGCGTGACACTGCCTTACAAAAATATCAGGCGGTTATCGCGCAGAATTCCGACAGCGAGTCGGCGAACCTGGCGCGACGGTACATGAAGCAGCCGTATGTGATCGAGTGAACGTCTGGCGCGAGAGTGTGGAATTCACCCCGGAGGCACGGAGAGCACGGAGTTGGTTCTATATTCTATATTCTAAATTCTCCGGGTTCCTTCGATAGTTTGTCTCGGAGCATGACTTTAGGACCCGCCCGAGCAAAGGCGACGGGTGCCGTTAGATTCCTTGCGGGTGCTCTCCTTTTTTCCGTGTCCTCCGTGCCTCCGTGGTGAAAGTAAGGAGGACTTGCCGACCGCGGGAACCTTTTTCTATGCTGTGCGTATCTGCTAGTGGGGGGCACCATGTACTGCAACTATTGCGGTAAGCAAATTCAGGATGATGCGAATGTTTGTGCCTATTGTGGGCGCCGGGTGGGTTTTGTGGCTGGACGCCAGAAGCTAATGCGTCCTCCGAAGGGCAGTCCCGACAGAAAGATTGCGGGGGTGTGCGCGGGATTTGCGGAGTACTTCGACCTGGATGTGACGATTGTCCGCGTAGTGTGGTTGATTGTCGCGCTGTTTGGCGGGGGCGGCATTCTTGCCTACATCATTGCGTGGATCGTGATGCCCGAAGCTCCGGAGTGCGTCGTGGTGCAAGCGCCGGTTCCGATGGCACAACCGTATCATCAGTGAGGTCGACGGTTTGATATAAACGACCCCCGCGGACTGAAGTCCGCGGGGGAATAAAAACAGCGGACTTTGACGCTGGCCTGAAGGCCAGAACTACCCAAAATCACTTTTCGTTGGCCAATTCTGCACTGGTTACTCTCCCGCTACCCACCGCGAAAGTCCCTTCCCCTGCCGTGCCAATCAGGCTACGGTTAGGGCAGTGAGGGATTGATGGCCGCCGCTTCCAAACCCCAACCGATCCTCAGCACGATTCAACTGATGAGTGCAGTGCTGTGCGCCGATTGCGAGGTCATTAGCGATAGCCCGGGGGATGTGTGCTCGGTTTGCGGCAGCCGGTCGTTGCTCAACCTGGGACGCGTGCTCGGAGGCTGCATCGAAGCGGAAGAGCGCGCTGTGCTTCTGCCGGAGCAGGACCTCGAGGCGCGGAGGATGTTCACCGTCCTGGTGAACCGCGAGGCCTCAGCCACGTTGCGGCCCTCGCGGCGATGGATCCGGACCGAGCGTCTGGAGAAGTCGGGCAGGTAGAGGATTTGCCCCACTGCGCTAAATTGTCCTGCCGATTCCAAGCATTTTCGGTTTCTGCCTGACAGCGCGCCTGTCGCGCCTGAGTTTACGGGAAAATTTACCTCAGCGGCTAAAGCCGAGAGCTTTAACAATCGATCAATGCACCGCTGAAGCGGTGCTCCACCCAATTCACCAATAGTGGACTTGCTGCGGCTGCAGGCATCTGGCTCGCCAGCGCGACTCGCCAAGCTCGTCTCTTCGCGTTTAGGATGGCAGTGGAATTCCTGAACGGAGAATCTCATGACATCCGCACTCTTGGACTTGGAACCGAAAGAAGTCTGGAAGCATTTCGATGTGCTGGCCGCGACCCCGCGGCCTTCGACCAAAGAAGCAGCAGCAAGAAGTTATGTCCTGTCTCGTGCCAAGGAGTTGGGCCTGGAGTCCACGCAAGACGCGGCCGGAAATGTGGTAGTGCGCAAGCCGGCGCGGCCGGGGCGAGAAAACGCGACCCCGACGCTGCTGCAGGGCCACCTCGACATGGTGTGCGAGAAGAATGAAGGCACACCACACAATTTCGACACCGATCCCATCAAGTTGGTGCGCGATGGCGATTGGCTGAAGGCTGACGGCACGACCCTGGGATCGGACAACGGCGTCGGAGTTGCCGCCGCGTTGGCCGTAATGGAAAGCACCGACATCGCTCACGGTCCGCTGGAGTTCGTCTTCACGATCGACGAGGAAACGGGCCTCACCGGCGCTGCGGAATTTAAGGGCGGCGTGCTGAAGTCCAAGTACTTCCTCAACCTCGACAACGAAGACACTGGGACGATTTGCATTGGTTGTGCCGGTGGCGTGAAGACCATCGGACGGCACAAGCTTGCGTTCGAGAACGCTCCGGGCGATTCCGCGTGGCGCATCAAGGTCTCGGGGCTGAAGGGCGGACATTCGGGCGTTGACATCCACCAGGGACGTGGTAATGCGCTGCGCATCCTGGGCACGACGCTGCAAAGGATCACGGACAAACTGAAGGCCGGCGTGGCCAGTATCACGGGCGGCAGCGCGCAAAACGCGATTCCGCGCGAGGCAGCCGCGATCGTTACGGTGAGCGCGAAGCAGGAAAGCGAACTGCGCTCGCTGTTGTCAGCGTGCGAGACGGAGTGGAAGGCGGACCTGGGCGAATTCGATACGGGACTGCAAATCACGGCGGAGAAGGCGCCCGTCCCCGACAAGGTGATTGCCTCGGATGACGTGAAGCGAATCGTGGACTTGCTGGTGATCACGCCGCATGGCGTTGTCGCGATGAGTCCGGATGTTCCGGGACTGGTGCAAAACTCAACCAACCTGGCGGTGGTTTCGACGAAAGACGGGACGGCAGAGATTATCACCAGCCAGCGCAGCGCCATTGCGAGCAGCAGAAATGCTATCGCGCAGATGGTTGCCACGGTATTCGGCATGGCGGGGTTTGAGGTGGAGCGGAGCGGCAACTATCCGGGGTGGAAACCCGAGCCGGGCAGCGAGATCGTGCAGAAGCTGCAAGCAGCACACGAAGAAGTGTTTGGCCAGCCTGCCAAGCTCATCGCAATGCACGCCGGGCTGGAGTGCGGCGTGATCGGGGAAAAGTATCCCGGTATGCAGATGGCTTCGTTCGGGCCGACCATCGTGGACCCGCATAGTCCGAACGAACGGGTACAGATTTCGACGGTGCAGAGCTTCTGGAAATATCTGAAGGCTGTGCTGGAGAAACTTTAACTCGCGACTTGGGCGAGCTCGGACTTCTGGCGCCGCTTCTCCGCCAAGGCGGAATGAATAAAGCTGACTTCCCGGCTGAGCATGTCGGTGGTTTCACGGCATAGATCGGGCTGCTGCGCCATGAGTTCGAGAAACGCCTGCCGCTCGACATGCAGGACTTCTGCGTCGGTTAGCGCGACGGCCGCAAGGCTGTAATTGTGCCCAGTATAGGTTGCGGGAACTCCCAGGAGCGAGCCGGCCGGAAACACGCGGTCGAACTGGTGAAGGTCTTGCACCGACAGGCAGACCTTGCCTTTGAGAACCAGATAGACGCCCTGGTTCTCCTGATCCAGATCAAACACATGTTGGTCCTTGGGATAACGCACAACTGTGCCGGTCTTCACCAATGACTTCTTCAGCTGGCCGGAAACTTTAAGAATATTCGGCTTGGAACCCACATTTGCCATGCTTCAGTTATGCCAAATCGTCGGAGGAGTTGCTGTGATTCGAGTCACAGGTATGTGTGAAGCGGCGTCCCTTGGCATTTTCGTGGTGAACAGTAGTGGGACTTTTCTCTGTTTACGTCCGAATTCCATTTTGAACCAGCCCCGAATCAGGACTTCTTGACACGTCTGCACTCGATCTTTCCGGCTTGTCCACAGGCAATACCAGATGAGAGTGACGTTAAGAAGGAAGACAAAGGGCCTGCCATGCGTATCCTCGTGGTCGAAGACGATGCCCCTGTAGCCAGCTTCCTGAAGAAGGGCTGGAGGCCGAGCACTATGCCGTCGATATTGCACCGGACGGCGAAGAGGCGCGGTATGCGGTCTGCGAAGCCGACTATGACCTGCTGATCCTGGACCTGAACTTGCCGAAGATCGATGGCCTATCGGTGCTGCGAATTGTTCGGCCGAAGAAATTGTCGCTGCCGGTACTTGTGCTGACGGGGCGGAGCCGCATCGAAGACCGGGTGCAGTCGCTCGACGCCGGAGCGGATGATTACCTGATGAAGCCGTTCTCGTACACGGAATTGTCGGCGCGAGTGCGCGCCTTGCTGCGGCGGAAAGCCGAGGGAGCAGGAATCTTGCTGAAGATCGCCGACCTGGAGCTCAATCGCGTCGAGCGGACCGTGAGACGGAGCGGCAAACGGATTGAGTTGACATCGAAAGAGTTTGGACTGCTCGAATACCTGCTGCGGAATGCCGGCCATCGACTGACGCGCAACATGATCGTCGAGCATGTGTGGAACCTGTCGTTCGACACCGGAACGAACGTGGTCGATGTGTACATTAACTATCTGCGAAAAAAAGTTGATGCGGGATTCACACCAAGGCTGATCCATACGGTGCGAGGCGTGGGCTATGAGTTGCGCTGTCCGACTGAGGTTGCGGTATGAGCGCTGCGGAAGGCGAACGGGATCTGATCTCGGAAGTGTTCCATGGCATCACTCAGCCGTTGACGGCTTTGGAATGTGGATTGGAATTATCGTTGCGCTATGACAAGAACAGCTCACAATTTCGCGCGCGAGTCAGAGCGGCGCTGGAGTCGTCACAGCTGCTGCATCAGAAGGTGGTCGAGCTGCGAAGGCTGCTAGATGCAGGCAGTCCGGATGATAATTCGGCGCACGGCTGAAATCGTGCCCTGAGACAGGGCATGTGTGAACAAGTTTTCCATCCATTGGTAAAGCCCTGCCCCTTGCCGTTGCATCCCTGAGATTCGTTTGGAACAAACTTCCTGCTCGATTATTTCTTTCCTAGTGTTTTCTAACCTCAAACTAATTCTGATCTAAGGTACGGGTACTACAACGTGGGACATGAGCCCACATACGGTTGCCTCCTCCGTTACTTCTGTGCCGCTTACGGAGCCTCCGCTCCAACGCACAGAAGAAGAGTTCCAGCAAATCGTTCTCGAACAGATGCCGCAGGTGAAATATATTGCGCGGCGCATCCATGAGCACCTCCCACAGCACGTACCATTCGAGGATTTGGTTCACGCCGGCATCGTCGGATTGATTGATGCGCTGAACAAGTTCGATTCTGACAAGAATGTGAAGTTCGCATCGTATGCGAAGTTTCGTATTCGCGGTGCGATTCTCGATAGCTTGCGCGAGATGGACTGGAGCCCGCGCGATCTGCGTAGAAAATCGCGGCAGATTGATTCAGTGATGCAGAAGTTGCAGACCGAACTGGGCCGAAAGGCATCGGAACCGGAACTGGCGAAGGCGCTGGGGCTCTCGCTCAAGGAGTTGCACCATCTGGTGAATGAGATTCGCGGACTGGAAATCAGCAGCCTGCAAGTTGAGTCAAACGCCGATGGGCAGGAGACTGACCTGGCGCAGAACATCGCCGGGCCTATCGATCGGGACCCGCTGACGATATGCATGGAAGGTGAGAGTCGCGAGCGGCTGGAGCGCGCAATCGCGAAACTTCCCGAACGCGAGCAACAGGTCTTGATGTTGTACTACCAGCAGGAACTCACCATGCGCGAGGTCGGCGAGTTGATGGGAGTAGGCGAGTCGCGGGTGTCGCAAATCCATACGCTTGCAGTAAAACACCTGCGGGCCGTGATGTAAGGCTTGGATGTAGCTCTATCCGTCAAGCGGTCGAGGTGTTAGCATGGCGGACTTGTGAACAGCCGACGATCTTTTCTCAGTACGCTGGGACGTGCGATAGTTGTGGCATCGCTAGCGCCGCGAGTGTGGGCCAACGCAGACGAGCAGTTTTCTCCCGAGATCGCCGACCTTTATCGCAAGAGCGTGGTGATTGACACGCTTTGCGCTCCGTTTACCAGTGAGGACGTGCTTCCTGACAAGGCCGCGATTGAAATTGTGCGGCGGTCGGGCATCACGGCGATTAATTTCACCATTTCTGCCAGGTCGTTCGACGAAACGGTTGAGAACCTTGCCTATGTGGACGCGCTGGTCGAGCAATCGCCTGACGTGTTCATGGTGGTTCGTCAGCAATCGGACATCGCGCGCGCCAAGCGTGAGAGGAAGATCGGCATCATGCCGGGCTTCCAGTACACGCAGTTCCTCGAAGCTGATCCATCGCGCATCGAGACCTTTCGACGGCTGGGCGTGCGCATCATGCAGCTCACCTACAACAACCGCAGCGACTTTGGCGATGGCTGCCTGGAGCCCGGCAATGCTGGACTGAGCAAGGCAGGCCTCGCGGCAGTAAAGAAGATGAATGCGATCGGTGTCGCTGTCGACCTGAGCCACAGCGGGTATCGCACGACGTCTGAGGCGATTGCAGCATCGACGAAGCCTGTACTGATTTCACACTCGGGCTGCGCGTCGATTTATGCGCATCCGCGCAACAAGCCTGATGAAATCATGAAGGCGCTGGCAGACAAAGGCGGATACTTCGGCGTGTACCTAATGCCGTACCTCGTGGCATCACCGACAGTGCCGACGCGCGAACATGTCATCAACCATGTGCTGCGCGCGATCGACGTTTGCGGCGCAGACCATGTGGGAATCGGGTCAGACGGGTCGATCCAGGCGGTGAAGCTGACACCGGAACAACAGAAAGCCTTCGACGAAGACATCGCGCGGCGCAAACAACTGGGCATCGGAGCTCCGGGCGAAGATCGCTATCCGTATGTGCCTGACTTGAACGGCCCCGACCACATGGAGGTCATCGCGGCGGAGTTGCAGAAACGCGGGCAGCCGTCGGCGGTGATCGAGAAAGTGCTGGGAGCGAATTTTCAGCGCGTGATTGGGGAGATTTGGGGTGCGGCGTAGGTCATGGAAACGACAATCAAAAGCCACTACGGATTTACACGGATGACACGGATGAAAAGCGCAGTTGTCAGTTACCGGTGGCCAGTTGTCAGCAAAGGCGCGTCCCGCCTCGCATTTTTATGCGTGCTGACCTTGGGCACATTGCTAACGCAAGCACAAACAGTTTCGCAGACGCCCGCGCTTTTGCTGGGAACGGCATGGTATCCCGAGCAGTGGCCGGAATCGCGATGGGATGCCGACCTCGCGCTCATGCAGCAGGCGGGCATCCACATGGTGCGCGTGGGCGAATTTGCCTGGAGCCGCATGGAGCCGAGCGAAGGCCAGTACGACCTGGACTGGCTCGACCGAGCGGTCACCGCGGCGGCGAAACACGGCATCGTCACCGTCATCGGGACGCCATCGGCTGCGCCGCCGGCGTGGCTCACACAAAAGTATCCTGAGACGTTGCGGACGAAGGAAGACGGCCAGAAAGACCAGCACGGCAACCGGCAGCAATTCAACTTTGCGAATCCCAAGTATCGCGAGTTGTCGCGCGCGATGGCGGAGCAGTTAGCCAAACGCTTTGGCCATAATCCGAGCGTGGTGGGCTGGCAGATCGACAACGAGTACGCCGAGGTCTCTTACGACGCTGGGACCAAGCAGCAATTTCAAGAGTGGTTGAAGCAACACTACGGAACGCTCGACAACCTCAACGCTCGCTGGACGACGTCGTACTGGAGCGAGACGTATTTCGATTGGAACCAGGTGCCGATCCAGGTGGGTTACGGCAATCCTGGTTTACTGCTGAGCTGGATGCGATTCGTCAGCGACACCTGGCGCAGCTACCAGAAGAACCAGCTCGGAGTGATTCGCGCTAATGCGGACCCGCGACAGTTCATCACGACCAACATGATGGGATGGTTCGACGGATACGACCATTACACCGTCGCGCAGGACCTCGACCTCGCCGCCTGGGACGATTATGTCGGCCAGGGACACCTTGATCCCGTGAGGAACGGTGCGACGCACGACCTGACGCGCGGTCTCAAGGGCAAGAATTTCTGGGTGATGGAGACGCAGCCCGGTGGAGTGAACTGGGCCGACATCAACAACTGGCTCGACAAGGGCGAAGTGCGCGCGATGGCGTGGCACGACATTGGGCACGGTGCTGACACGGTGAGTTACTGGCAGTGGCGCAGCGCGCTGAACGGCCAGGAACAGTATCACGGAACGCTCGTCGGCCCGGATGGAACTCCCGACCCTCTTTATCCGGAGATTTCGCAAGTCGGCCGCGAGTTCGAAAAAGCCAGTCCTGTGTTGGCGTGGACCTCGGTGAAGTCTGAGGTCGCCATTCTACATTCGTACGACAGTCGCTGGGCGATCAACTGGCAGAAACACAACAAGAAATATGATCCCATCGATGAAATTCTCAGCTACTACGGTCCGGTGAGAGCGATCGCACAGTCGATCGACATCGTTCCTCCGAGCGCATCGCTCAGCCAATACAAGTTGGTGGTGGCGCCGGGACTAAATGTGCTGATCGATGCGGATGCCAAGAACCTAATTCAATATGTCAACAACGGCGGCCATCTTGTATTAGGGCAGCGGTCGGGTATGAAGGATGTTGATAACGGATTATGGCCGCAACGCCAGCCCGGGCCACTGACGGATTTGCTCGGTGGACGGGTTGAGCAGTATTACGCGCTGGTCGATCCGGTTCCGATCGAAGGCAAGTGGGGCGCGGGGCAGAGTCCGCTGTGGGCGGAATTGCTGGGCGCGAAGGACCCCAGTGACGAGGTCCTGATGCGCTATGGCAAGAGCAACGGATGGCTCGACGGGCAACCGGCAGCCATCACCCGAAAGGTTGGCAAGGGGCGCATCACATACATCGGAGCATGGCTCGATCCTAAGACCATGGCACGGGCCGCAGCGTGGATGACGAGCGTCAGTGGCGTGAAGCCGGCGTTCGGTCCGGTTCCCGACGGCGTTGAGGTAAACCCGCGTTACGGCGATAGGGGCGCGGTGTATGTCGTCGTCAACTTCGCAGCAAGTCCGCAGACCATTCCGTTGCCGGCGAAAATGCAGGATGTACTCAATGGCGGAGCGGTGCAGTCAGTAACGCTACCGCGTTATGGCGTGGCAGTACTGGCCGGCACGAAGTAGCGCACAGCATCGCTCCAACAAAGAGGGCCGACCCGTAGTGGATCGGCCTGATAAGAATTGCAATTCCGACTACTTGAGGCTCTTTACGTACGCGGCGACGGCAGCTGCCTGATCAGCAGTGATGCCGGCCATCGGCTTTCCGTGCGGAGCTTTCTTTCCCGGCGCGCCCTTCATCAGCGCGTCAGCAATCTGGTCCGCGCTCATGGACTCGCCCTTCAATGAAGGACCCATCTTGCCTTCGCCGTTGGGGCCGTGGCACATGGCACACTTCGCCTTGTAAATCGCCGCGCCGTCTTCCGCCGCCAAAGCCATTCCAGACATCATCGCAACAACAGCCAATCCCGTAATAAAACGTTTCATGGAAGCTCAGTCTCCTTAAAATTTAAGTTTCGCAACTTCCTGACATTGTAGAACCTGCCAGGCCTACAACAAGTGCCGAACTCTTGGCGCTCCGCCGGCGGTGGCCCTCACGCTTGCCGCTCGGCGTACCACGCCGATTTCCACTGTATCGGTCTATTGCCCCGACACACAGTGACCGGCGTCACCGAGGCTTGGGAATTTGACCATCCGGTTTTGGAGGCGGCAAAACCGGTGTACTTCACCGAAAAACGGCGACATTAGGCCATTTATTCGATCTGGTAAATGGCAAGCGTTTGCGGAACCAGATGCAAATAAAGGTTGGTACCTTCCAAACTCGGCGCGGGGAAGGCGTTCAAAGGCGTGAATCTCTTGGCATTAGCGATGGACGTATCGGTGAGATCGACAGTGACGGATTTGGCGGCGTCACCTTTATAAAAGACCATGAGCAATCGTTCGCCCGACGTTTCGCGGGTAAAGATGTAGTAGTCGTCAGTCACCACAACGTGCTTCTGTTCACCTACGCGCAGAGCCGGATGTTCGCGTCGCAACTTCAACAGTCCTCGCAAGTGCGCATAGACGTCCTGCTCTTCAGGAGTGCGTCCGCTCTGAGTGAAGGCGTCGTGTGGATCGCCGGGAAAGCCACCGGGAAAATCGCGCCGGTTGTCGGGGTCTTCGCCGCCCGGCACGGCAATTTCGTCTCCCGAATAAATCTGCGGGATCCCGCGCAATGTTGCCAGTAGCGAGAAGCCCAGCTTCAGCCTGGTGGTCGAACCGCCGGCATCGGTGAGAAAGCGCGTCATGTCGTGATTGCCGATGAAGGTGACCAGCAACTCCGGATGTGGATACAAGCGGTCCTGCCGCAGGACATCGACAATTTTCTTCGCCGACGCTTCGTGATTCACCACCTGGCGGATAGCAGAATTCATAGGAAAATCAAACGGAGTGTTCAGGTGGGTGTCGATGCCGTCGAAACCCTTCTGTCCTCCGGCAAAATAAGAAACCACCGGAGGCTCGAAGTTGTAGACTTCGCCGACCGCAAAGAAATTGGGATAGGTGGCTTGCAGCCGCTGCAGGTACGTCGTCCAGAAAGTGCGCGGAACGTAGGGGAAGGTGTCGATGCGGAATCCATCGACGCCGCCGATTTCCATCCACCAATAAGCGTTCTGCAAAAGGTATTGGGCGACGAGAGGATTCTCTTGCGCGAGGTCAGGCAGAACATTAGCGAACCAGCCATCGAGAGCGCTGCGGTAATTTTTCTCGACAGCATGCGGATCGGTGACGGGAGGATACTCGTAATCGGTGTTGATGTGATTTGCGGTCGTGCCATGCAACCATCCCGGCGCCGGCTGCGAGGTTGCCCAGGGATGATTGGGCCCGACATGATTCGGCACCATGTCAAGCAGGATCTTGATTCCCTGCTGGTGCGCGGCGTTCACCAGTTGCTGAAATTCCGGCAGGGTGCCGAAGTGATCTTCGACCGCGTAGAGATCGATTGCTCCGTAGCCGTGGTAAGTCTCGCTGACGTTGTCATTGTCCACGATGGGATTCAGCCACACAGTGGTGACGCCGAGTTCTTTCAGATAAGGCAAGTGCTCCTCGATGCCTTTGAGATCGCCGCCGTGATAGGCCTTGGCGGCTTTACGATCGTAGGTTCCAGGAGCGGCGCCTTTGGGCATGTTGTTGCTCGGATCGCCGTCGGCGAAGCGGTCCGGCATGATGAGGTAGATCACGTCGTCGCGAGTGACGCCCTGAAAACGACCCTGTGCGGGAAGTCGCTGCGACAAAGGAAGAGCGACGGTCGTAGTGCCAGAAGGGGTCTTCAGCGACAGATTGACGGTTCCCGGTTTGGCGTTTTTCGCGACGTCGAGCCAGATGAACGCGTGTTTGCCATCCGGTTGCATCTGCGTCTTTTCAATTTTGACACCGGGATACGAGACAGCAACTTTCGCGTCGCTTAAGCTCTCTCCATAAAGCAGAACCATCACTGGCGATACGAAACCAGTCCACCAATTAGGCGGATCGATCTTGGTGACCACGGGCTGTCCAGTTGCGGCCGCCAACGCTGGAAAGAACAAGGCAGCGGAAACGATTAGCAAACACCAAACATTTCGAAGCGCGACCTGCGGTCTCGACTTAAACATTGGAACTCCTCGGACTAGCGAAACGCGATGAGTCCGCATTTTGCCAACGAGCGATGTTATTGGAAGCCCGAGCGGGCGGCAAACCGAACCATGCGGCGATTGTTTTGAAACTTGGACAGCAAACAGAGTACAGTGTCGAATGGTTCGCTTGCCGTCATGGCAAACACTCCCAAAGGTCAACGCAGCACCATGCAAAAGCCGCCAAAGTCGTTCTGGCAAATCTGGAACATGAGTTTCGGGTTCCTCGGCATTCAGTTCGGCTGGGGGCTGCAGATGGCCAACATGAGCGCCATCTACGAATACCTGGGCGCACGCGCGGACCAGATTCCGATTCTGTGGCTGGCGGCTCCGCTGACGGGACTGCTGGTGCAGCCGATCATCGGTCACGCCAGCGACAATACGTGGACGCGCCTCGGCCGGCGGCGACCGTATTTCCTGACCGGCGCAATCCTTAGTTCGTGCGCGTTGATTTTGATGCCGCGCTCGTCAACGCTGTGGATGGCCGCGGGGCTACTTTGGATTTTGGACTCCTCCATCAACATCAGCATGGAACCGTTCCGAGCGTTCGTGGCCGACCTCCTGCCCGAGGAACAGCGGACGCGCGGCTTCGCGATGCAGAGCCTCTTCATCGGCCTGGGAGCGGTTGTCGCGTCTGCATTGCCGTGGCTGCTCACCAACTTCTTTCATTTGCACGCGGACACGTCAGGGCACGCGATTCCGCTGACGGTGCGGCTGTCGTTTTACGTTGGCGCTGCTGCATTCTTCGTTGCCGTGCTGTGGACAATCTTGACCACGCCGGAATATCCGCCGGCCGATCTGACTGCGTTCCGCCAAAAGAAATCCGAGCACCGCGGAATCGGCAGCCATGCCGAAGAAATTTTCACCGCAATTCGCAACATGCCGCTGACCATGCGCCAGTTGGCCCCGGTGCAGTTGCTGACGTGGCTGGGACTGTTCTGCATGTGGCTGTACTTCCCGGTCGCCGTAGCTCGCAACGTGTTTGGCGCCACCGACCAAACCTCTCCGATTTATACCCGCGGCGTGGAATGGGGTGGGGTGTGCTTCGGCATGTATTCGCTGGTGTGCTTCGTGTTTTCGTTTTTCCTGCCGGCGTTAGCCAAAGCCGTCGGCCGGAAACACGCGCACAGTCTCAGTTTGCTTTGCGGTGCGGCAGGTCTGGCGTCGGTGGCCGTGATTCACGATAAGAACCTGTTGCTGCTCTCGATGGTCGGTGTCGGAATTGCGTGGGCAAGTACGCTGTCGATGCCATACTCTGTGCTCGCCGGTTCGTTGCCTGCGGAGCACACCGGCGTTTACATGGGCATCTTCAACTTTTTTATCGTACTGCCCGAGATCATCGCGTCGCTTGGATTCGGATGGGTGATGAATCATCTGCTCAACAACAACCGGCTGGCGGCGGTGATTGCGGGCGGGGTCTTCATGGCGCTCGCAGCGTTGCTGATGCAACGAGTGGTCGATCCGGGTGCTGCGGTAATTGAAGAAGCGGTACCGCTTCCTGCGGATGCCGAACTGCTTCCCTCGGCGGAACGAGCATTGAGGCCCCACAGTTCTTCTAGTTGACGCATTTATCATGATTCGCATTCGTCGCCGATAACCAGCCATGAGCTTCCCACGATCCAGCGGAATTCTTCTCCACCCAACATCGCTTCCCGGCGCGCACGGCATCGGCGAACTGGGCGGCGAGGCGCATCGTTTCGCCGATTTCCTGAAAGACGCGCGTCAGGGAATCTGGCAGGTGCTGCCGCTTGGCCCGACGGGATATGGCGATTCGCCGTACCAGTGCTTCTCGGCATTCGCCGGCAATCCATTGCTTCTCAATCTGGACACGCTGGTGAAACGCGGCTATTTGTCAGCCGACGATCTCGGCCAACAGCCCAAGATGCCTCGCGACAAGGTCGATTTCGGTACGCTGATCGATTGGAAGCTGCCACTCCTTCGCAAAGCTGCGGAGATCTTTCGGCGCAATGCTGACATCGCCGAAAGAGCCGCATACCAGGGATTTTGCGAGCGCCATTCGGCGTGGCTGGACGAGTTCGCACTGTTCATGGCGCTCAAGGAAACGCATGACTACGCCATGTGGACGCTGTGGGAGCCGGAACTGGCGCTGCGCGAGCCGGCGGCGCTTGAGAAGGCACGCCGCGACCTGCACGACCAGATCGAAACACACAAGTTCATTCAATTCGAGTTCGAGCGGGAGTGGTCGGACCTGAAGGAGCACTGCGCGCGCAACCGCATCCGCGTGATGGGCGATGTGCCGATCTATGTGTCGCAAGACAGCTCTGATGTTTGGGCGCGTCGTGATTTGTTCGACCTCGAGCCGGACGGCAAACCACGCGTGATCGCCGGTGTTCCGCCCGACTACTTCAGCGCTACGGGACAGTGCTGGGGCAATCCGATTTACCGTTGGGACGTGCACGGCACGACGGGATTCCAGTGGTGGATCGCGCGCTTCCGGCGGGCGTTTGAAATGTTCGACCTGATTCGGCTCGATCACTTCCGCGGATTCGAGGCGTATTACGAAATCCCCGGAACCGAGACGACCGCCGTTAATGGGCGGTGGGTGAAAGGTCCGGGAGCGCCGCTATTCGAGGCCGTCGAAGCCCAACTGGGCAGCCTGCCGATCCTCGCCGAGAACCTGGGAGTCATCACGCCGGAGGTCGAAGGCCTGCGCAACCGGTTCGGGTTCCCCGGCATGGCGATCCTGCAGTTTGCGTTTGGCAAAGACCCGCAAGCGCCTGACTTCGAGCCGCACAATTATCCGCGCCACCGCGTGGCCTATACCGGTACACACGATAACGACACCGTCGTCGGATGGTGGAATAGCGCGGGAACCGGTGACAGCACACGCACTCCCGAAGACGTTGCCAAAGAAATGGCGTTTGCCAAGCTCTATCTTGACACTGACGGCACCGATATTCACTGGGTGATGATCCGCACACTGATGGCTTCAGTGGCCGACACGGTGATTTTTCCGCTGCAAGACGTCCTCGGTATCGGCAGCGAGGGGCGGATGAACATGCCCGGCACCTCATCGGGCAACTGGCGCTGGCGCTACCGGTCCGAGGAGCTCACTCTGGGAATCGGCAAACACCTCAACCAACTCGCCCGGACCTACGACCGCTAAGCCTGAAACAAATGATTCAGTCGTCGGACGACGGTGAAACATAACCATCACCTCGGTGTCCTGCATCACAGACGGCTGTCCGCTCATCCATCCACAATAGAGGTGCATTCCCCGGGGGTACAAATATGGCCGCGCCTTGGGCCCATCGCTACGCACAGCGGACCAAAACCGTAAAAAGCTCGATCATCCGCGAACTCTTAAAGCTCACAACCAATCCTGAAATCATCTCCTTCGCCGGCGGGCTGCCCGCGCCAGAGGTGTTCCCGGTGGAACAATTTCGTGTGGCCTGCGAACGGGTGCTGGCGACGCAAGCCACGGCAGCCCTGCAATATGGGCCGTCTGAAGGTTACAAGCCCCTGCGCGAATTAATCGTGGCGCAGATGGCGAAATACGGCATTGTCGCTACCGTGGACAATGTCCTCATCACAGCGGGGTCTCAGCAGGCACTCGATCTCATTGCCAAGCTGCTGATTAATCGTGGCGACCGCATCCTGGTGGAATCTCCTACCTACCTCGGCGCACTACAAGCCTTCGACCTGATGGGCGCGGAGTACGTCACGGTTCCCATCGATGGCCAGGGTCTGCAAACGAGATTGTTGGAAGGTGCGCTCCGGTCAGGTCCCAAGTTCATGTACGTGCTGCCGAACTTCCAGAATCCCGGCGGCGTGACGCTGTCCGAAGACCGGCGCGCCCAATTGGTATGGCTGTCCGATAAGTACGGCATTCCCATCATCGAAGACGACCCATACGGGCGGATCCGCTACGAAGGTGAACACATTAAGCCGCTGGTGGTGCTTGACCGCATGAACGTGCTCAAAGACACCGGCTATCACCTTGGCAACGTGATTTACCTCAGCACCTTCTCCAAGGTTCTGGCACCCGGCCTGAGGCTGGGGTGGATCGTCGCCCCCCCGGATGTCATCACGCGACTGGTGCAACTGAAGCAGTGCGCCGATCTGCATACCAGCACGTTTACGCAGATGGTTGCCTATGAGGTCGCCAAAGACGGCTTCCTCGACGAGCATGTGAAGACCATTCGCCAGTGCTACAAGGAGCGGCGCGATGCCATGCTGGCTGCGCTAAACGATTTCTTCCCGCCCGAAGTCAAGTGGACGCATCCGCAAGGTGGACTGTTTCTCTGGGTCACGATGCCATCTGGTGTCGATTGCATGCGGCTGTTTGACGAAGCCATCCGCCACAATGTCGCATTTGTACCGGGGCAACCTTTCTTTGCCGAGGGCGACGCAGGTTCGCACATGCGCCTGAACTTCTCGAACGCCGTGCCGGAGATGATTCGCGAGGGCATCCGCCGCTTGTCAATTGCCGTGGCGCATGAAATCGAGCACAAGGCCGGAGTCGAGGCCGGAGTTACCGTCTAAACCGACTGCGACAGACAAACCGCAAAAGCAAAAGGCTCCGAAAATTCCGGAGCCTTTTGCCTTAACCAAGTTCCCCGGTCAGTACCCGTGACCGTTTGCGCCTTCTTCCACCCGCACTTTCCCTTTGAACATGCGATAGACGAAGACGAAATAACAAGCAGCCAACACCATTCCCATGCTCCACCACACGAAGCCCACTTGCATTCCGTGAGCCCCGGTGGCGGTGTTCTCGATGGTGAGGCTGTAGCTCGGATCGGTGCTGGCGGGTAAGACTGTCGGATAGAGCGCAAATGCCGCGCCCACCAACATGCCTACGATGTAGCCGCAAGACGCGAGAAATGCTCCCTTGTCGTTTTTCTTGCGCAGCGCGACCAGGAGATAGACAAGGCTTCCCGCAACCACGACTGGCACGATGTAGCCGATCGGCCAGCGATTGAAGTTCGCGAGAATCGCTGGATGAATATACAGCGTCGCGACCAGGCTGAGGATCGTGACCAACAATTGCACCGGCCAAAGAACCGATGCCACCTTGCGGGCACGGCCATTCAGTTCGCCCTCCGTCTTAGTCGCAAGATAAAGCGAGCCGTGTACGACCAACGTCACCAGGGCGACAACCCCAAAGAGTACGGTGAACCAGTCGAGAATGCCGTTGTTGACGCCGACACGGAAATCCGTCCACAGCGGCTCAAAGAAGTATCCGTCGGCATTCAACGGAACTCCGCGAACGACGTTGCCCAGCGCCGCACCGAAAAAGATCGCCAGCAGGATACTGGCGACGGAAAAGATGACGTCGAAGGCGGAAGTCCACAGGCCGTCCTGCAGGTGGCTGCGAAATTCGATGCCAATGCCGCGCAGCATCAGCAGCCACAACACGATGATCAAAGGTAGATAGAACCCACTGAAGCTCGAGGCGTACAGCAACGGGAACGCAAAGTACAGCGTCCCTCCGGCTGCCAGCAGCCAGACTTCGTTGCCATCCCACACCGGTCCGATCGCCCGCAGAACCGTGCGCCGCTCGGTGTCGTTCTTGGCAATTACCAGGTGGACCGCTCCTGCTCCGATGTCAAAGCCGTCGAGCAGGACATACATGGCGACCATTACCGCGACAATCATGAACCAAATCGTTGCCATGGCTATCTCACCTCCACTGGCTTCAATTGACCTGATTTAGGTTGGAGGATTACCGGATCAGGTTCCGGTCCATGTTCGATTTCGCGGCGTATCAGAAACAGGAAAAGGAATGAGAGGAGAGTGTACATCCCGGCAAACCCGAGAAATGTGAACCAGCCATTGCCGGCAGAAACCATCTTGGAGAAACCCTCTTCCGTGCGCATCAGTCCGTACACCAGCCAGGGCTGACGACCCATCTCCGCGGTCATCCATCCTGCCGTGTTGGCGATGTAGGGCAGCGGGAACATCAGCATCAAGAGCCATAGCATCCATTGCGAATCGTAGAGCTTGCCCCGCCACAGGAGCAGGGCTGCCAGCGCCATGACCGCGATGAACATCGTCCCCAGTCCCACCATGATGTGATACGCGTAATAGAGCAGCGGAATGTTTTGCGGCCAGTCGCTTTCGGGAACCTCGTTGAGCCCCTTCACCTCTGCGTTCCAGCGGCGATAGGTCAGGAAGCTCAACATTTTCGGGACCATGATCGGGTTGTCGAGTTTCCTCTGGGCCATGTCGGGTTGGCCGATGATGACCAGCGGCGCGCCATTCTGGGTGTCGAACAGCGCTTCCATAGCGGCCAGTGTTACGGGTTGCTTCTGCGCAACCATCTTTCCTGCCCAGTCTCCAGTCGGGAACAGTTGCAACACGCTAACGATAAGGCCGGCAATCACGCCCAGACGCACGAAGATTTTTCCCTGCTCCACGTGCTGCTTGCTGAGCACATAGAACGCACCCACCGCGGCCATGACGAATGCGCCCGTGATCGCGGCTCCGCTCATGTTGTGGGCATACTGCAGCCAAGCCCAGGGATTCAACACTAGCGCCCAGAAGCTCGACAGTTGGACTGATCCGTTGGCGGCCTTTTCGTAGCCAACGGGATTCTGCATCCACGCATCGGTGGCGACGATGAAGTATCCCGATGCCCACGAGCCCACAAACACCATGAAAGCTGCAAACCAGTGCATGCCGCGGCTCAGGCGTTTTTCGCCGTAGAGAAACAGCCCAAGAAATGTTGACTCCAGAAAGAAAGCGAAGCAACCTTCCATGGCCAGCGTCTGGCCAATTACTCCGCCGGCGAAGCGCGAGAAGTGCGACCAGTTAGTGCCGAACTGGAACTCCATGGGAATGCCGGTGACCACGCCGATTGCGAAATTGATGCCGAAAATCTTGGCCCAGAAGCGGGCCGCCCGGTCGTAAGCTTCATCGTTCGTCTTGATCGCCAGCGTCTTGAGAATCACAATCAGCGGCGCCAATCCCATAGTCAACTGCGGGAAAAGGTAGTGATAGGTCACCGTGAATGCGAACTGCAGGCGATGGATCAGGAGCGCACTATCCATGCAAGCACCTCAGCAAAAGAATACGCCCGTCACACCATTCCAAGAAACGAACATGGACCGCGGACGACCGTCGACCCATTGTTGCTGGAATGGCCGCGGGGTTCTGTGATTCGCGTCACATGCGGTCTCCGCACCGCGCGAGACCTGCGGCGTTCTGGCGGAGCTGAAGCGGTCGTGCCCGTTGGCAATTTGGGACTAAACTAATCTCGATGTCTCGCGTGGTCAACAGTTCGATACTTGCATTCGTCGCATTTATTCTCGCAACGCCACTGTTCGCGTTTCAATCCGCAACCGACGCCACGGCACAGCAACCAACCCAAAGGATCATCCTGAAGGATGGCTCGTTTCAGTCGGTTGTGAAATATGAGATTCAGGGCGAGCGGGTGCACTACTTCAGCGCCGAACGGTACGAGTGGGAGGACCTGCCATCATCATTGGTGGATTGGGACGCCACTAAGAAATATGAGGCTGACTTGGCGAGCGGAAAACTCCGCACCCACGTCGAGACGCCGGAAGAACGCGAAGAGCGCGAGAAAGAAGAAGCCAACTCGCCGGAAATTGTGCCGGGGCTGCGATTGCCCGGCAGCGGCGGCGTGTTTCTTCTCGACCAGTATGACGGCAAGCCCGAGTTGGCAGAGATTTTGCAGAACGGTAGCGAGTTGAATCAGACTGCCAACAAGAAGAGCGTGTTGCGCAGCGCGATCAATCCCGTCGGCAGTTCCAAACATGCATTCGAGTTGAAGGAACCGCATGCCAAGATCCAGTCGCACGTGCCTGCCCCGGTCATTTACGTCGATATCGATGAAGGCTGCACTGAATGACGTTCCGCTCAATGGACGCTTCCGCATCGCCCGCGCCGAGGTGAAAAAAGATGCACGCGTGATCGGAAACCTGAAGGTGACATTTACCGGCAAAACGTCGGAAGAAGGAAATTTCATCGGCGTGAATGTCGAAAAAATCGGCACCGGTGAATGGGTGAAAGTGACGCCGGCGCAGGAGCTGCCTCCGGGCGAATATGCACTGGTGGAAATGCTGGGTCCGGAAGAAATGAACCTCTACGTTTGGGATTTCGGTGTGAACCGGCAGGCACCCGCCAACCCAAATACCTGGAGGCCTGCTCCAGCTTCAAATTCGACAGCAGCCAAGTGAGATGGCAGGGTGCGGCATCCCCATTTATTCGCCATTCCGCGTATCGCCCAAGCCGACGATACCGTTTCCGTAAACTGCAATGTTGTCGCGTCCCGCCTGTTTGACCGTGTACATCATTTCATCGGCACGCTGAACAATGCTCTGCGGAGTGGTGGCGTCCGCGGGATAAGTTGCAATGCCGATACTGGCCCGCAGGTCGACCCGGAAGTTCTCGTCTGGGAGCCATCGACGATCATGAAACACTGCCGAAATGCGGCGTGCTACACGTAATCCTGCATCGCATGAAGTCTGCGGCAGCAGAATCGCGAACTCGTCGCCGCCATAGCGAAATGCCGCATCCACCAGGCGCAGGTTTTCGCGCAGGCACTCGCCGACCTCGGCCAGCACCTTGCTGCCAACCATGTGTCCGTGCTCATCGTTCACTCGCTTAAAGTGATCCAGGTCCAGAAAAGAAGAGTGAATTCGTAGCCGAATCGGGACGAACGATGCACTTCCTCGCCAATGACCGTAAAAAGATGACGGGCGTTATACAAGCCGGTGCAATCGTCCGTGATACTGAGTTCCTGTATGCGGTGCACGGCTCGAGCATTTTCAATGGCGATGGCTGCGTAGTCAGTCAAGGTCTGCAGCAGCAACTTGCTCCGGGTGTAGACCTCCATATCGATGTTCACCAGCTGAATCACGCCCAGGATCTTGCCGGCGGTGCGAACCGGCACGCAAACCACCGGACAGCTGCTGTCAAACGATTTGCTTCGGCTGGCAGGATCGATTCACCGGCATCATTGTTGATGTTCTCGATTGCCAAGGGTCTCGCCGTGGGCGATCACCCATTCGGTCAGGGTTGAGCCATCGGACATGCGAAGTGCGGCCAATCCTTCAGCCCCGTGCCCCACAGAAGCTGCATAATATGGCTCTTGGCTCGACTCGTCGATCATGATCAGCGACCATGTGGCCGGCTCGAAGTAGGCGGCCATCTTTTCCATGATGGTTTGCAGAATGGTGTCGAGGTCGAGAGTCGAAGTGAGCGCCTTGGCAACGTCGTGGAAAATCTTCAACTCATACAGCTGGCGATCTTGATCCGCTGTTGCCACCGATATGCAATGACCTGAAGTGGAGTTGCCGGGTTTGCCAACCAGGTCCGATACAAGCCGGCGTAGTACCGCACAGCATGAGGCCAGACCACAGCCGCTGAGTGCGTCTATGTTACAGGAAAATAGTGGTTTATCCTATACTTCTAGCATGATGTATCGAGCCATACGGAATCCGATTCGGGAACTCAGAGTGGCTCTGGATCCCGCAGTCGACATGCTGCGTGTCGCGGTTGACACCTAACCGAGTGATTCTTATGATGCGCGCGCAAGGCGTATACGTTGTACGTCTGCACAAAATTCTGAGCGAAGGGTGAAGTGCGTGGGTTCCTTTGGCGAAAAGCTCCGGCGAGAGCGCGAGATGCGTGGCGTCGCTCTCGACGATATCGCCGACGCGACCAAAATCGGAACCCGCATGCTTGCGCGCATTGGAAGAAGAACATTTTGAGCTCCTTCCGGGCGGAATTTTCAACAAAGGCTTTGTGCGCGCTTATGCCAAGTACCTTGGCCTGAATGAAGATGAAGCCGTGGCAGACTACCTGGCGGCGGCAGGCGAATTCTTCCTTGGACCCTCGCGTCATTGCAGAACAGAATGCGGGCCGGATCGACAGGTCTGGCGGAGACTCGGCGGGCACCGGGCGCCCAGCTTTCCGATCATCCCGGTTCTTATTCTGCTGCTGGTCATTGCTGCCGGCGCCGGCGGCTGGCAACTCTATCAGGAACGCGTGCGCGACCGCCAGGCGAAGCCGGACTCGCTGCACGGTGCGGCCACCACAACTCTCGACCGGCAGCCCATCGCCAACGACCGCACTTCAACAATCCGGACAAGCGAACGAAAGTTCCAACAAGACCGAGCTACCAAGCAGTAGCCCGACGGCCGACTACCAGCGGAAGCGGAAAATCCAGTACGGCCGCAAGAGCCCGACCAATTTAAATGCTGCTGCGAAACCGGGTGAATCCACAACGACTCAGCAGACCATGCAGTCGGCCGACTGCAGCACAACCCCTCCGGGAGTGCAAAATCAGAAGGCGTCAGCAGAAGTCGCACCGTCCGCCAATCAGCAGCCATTCGAGGTGACGGTTCGCGCCAACGACAAAGCCTGGGTGTCGATCAAATCCGATGGGCAGTTTAAAGTGCGCGGCATCATCGGCCCGCCCGACGTGAAAACCATCCATGCCACCGACCAAATTGTTTTCTGGACAGGCAACGCCGGCGCTGTAGAGGTTTCCTTCAACGGCCAGCGTGTGCCTCTTGCCGGCGGCCCTAACTCAGGAAGGAGTGCTGGTTTTCAATTCCAGCGGAGTCGTAATTCCCAAACCGGCGACGCCGAAGCAAGAACCCTGATGCCGGATGTTATTTCTTTCATGAAGAATATCGCCGAAAACGTTGTGCGTATCGAAGCCGAAGCCTTGCGCGCCCTGGCTGACCGGATCGCCGGACCCATGGCAGCCGACTTCGAACGCGCCATCGAGTTTTTGTACGCGTGTGCGGGCCGGGTCGTTGTGACCGGCATGGGCAAGAGCGGACTCATCGCGCGCAAGGTAGCCGCAACGCTAAGTTCAACCGGCACTCCGGCTCTCTACCTCCATCCCGCCGAAGCCATGCACGGCGACCTGGGGATGATCGTGCGCGGCGATGTCGTGTTGGCGATGTCGGCCAGCGGCGAAACCGACGAGATCCTGCGATTGCTGGCGACCGTGAAGCGGTTGGGCGTCCGGCTGATCACGCGTCACCTGTGAAGATTTTTACTCTCCGTCGGCAGCGAGCCGCAGACGTTCCACGTTGGCCCAGGCGGCGGACGTAGCACTGGACTGCTCGGTCACAGGCGAGGCCTGCTCGTTCGGACTCGCACCAACGGCGTCGACCACAACCATGCTCGCGCTGGGCGACGCACTGGCGGTCGCCCTCTCGCAGAAACGCGGCTTCAAGGAAGAGGACTTCGCCAATCTGCATCCTGGCGGAAAGCTGGGCAAACGCCTCACGCGGGTGTCAGCCCTGATGCATAGTGGTGAAGCATTGCCGACGGTCGCTCCGGCGACACCGATCAGCCAAGTCATCTACGAAATGTCTCGCAAAGGTCTGGGTATGACGACGGTTGTCGAGGATGGCAAACTGGTGGGCATCATTAGCGACGGCGATCTGCGACGATTGCTGGAACATCACGGCAAAGAGGTGTTCGACTTATCGGCCGGTCAGTGCATGACCCGGCAGCCCAAAACCATCGATCCCGACGCATACGCGATTGCCGCGCTCGACGTCATGGAGCAGAAAAAGATCACTTCCCTGCCCGTCGTGGACAGCTCCGGACAGCTGTTGGGAGTACTGCACCTGCACGACCTCTGGGGAACCCAAATGGTCTAGGCCGTCGACAATTTACGACGGCGTTTCCGGCTCGGGAGTCGGAGTCCGCCCGAGTGTCGGGCTCTCTGTTTCCCCGCTCGGGAAACCCGCCAACGCCGGCTTCGACCGCACCGCTGCCACCACCACAAACAGATTGGTGAACAGCACGACGGTGAACGCCATTGCCGGGACAAAGAAGAACGCCTGCCCCTTCACTGCGACTACTTGCAGAGCAAGCACCGCGGTGATCAGTCCCCGCGGAAACATCAGTGCCAGCAGAGCCGTCTCCTTGGGATCGACATCGCGTATCGACCAACGCGTTGCGCGCACTGCCAGCCAGCGCGCCAGCACCAGCACGACCAGGATCCCTAGGATCGGCAGAACATAGGCTCTGGGAACCACCTGGGCCATAATTCCCAGCAGCACAAAAAAGAATGAGCGCACGAGAAATGTAAGTTCAGTGTGGAACGCCAACATCCGCTCGCCTTGCCGCGTCATCCGAGGAGTGCGCGGCATGTTGGCCAGTGTCAGTCCAAATACCAGTTCCGCCAGCAGCCCGCTGCCACCGAGGTAACGGCCCAGCGCGAAGACACCCAGCACCGTTCCCGAGGTTGAGCGCATTGCTGAAGTGTTGGTTGGCCATCAAGGGAACAGCCGCGACCACCCAACGCCGGCCGCAATACCCACGGCAACGTCAATCAAGACATGATGTCCAAAGCCAGTAATCAGGCCTTCGACATAGGTTGAGCGCCGTCGAGACCCATTAGTGTGCCCACGGTGAGCACCGCGATGATCTCTCCCAGCGACGACTTCCAGCGTGAGAGTGACCTTGAGCGGTTCCGGCGCGTCGATCTGCTGGATGGCCGGCAGCACCACCGCGGCGCTGGTCGATCCAAGCACTGCCCCCAACAGTGAGCAGTCCAGCCACGACATGTGCAGCGTCAACCGCACCACCACGGCGACCAGGCCAACCGTAAAAGCGTAGCTAACAATAGCCAGTAGCATACCGCCCGGCGAATAGCGGATGGCTTCTTTCAGGCGCAGCTCTATGCCGCCCTCGAACAGAATCAGCATCAACGCCAGCATTCCCAGGATCCGGACCATGTCCTGAAAATGATCGGGATCCACCCACTTCAGAACGGGCCCCAAGCCCACGCCGATCAGCAGCAATACGATGATGTCGGGAACGCGCGTCCAGCGCGAAAGACGGTTCGCCGCTACAGCGATAACCAGCAGCGCGGCGGGAAGCCCGAATATGCGTGCCATGTCCATGTTGCCAGACCAATCCAGGGAAGAATTGGGTAATTTTGCTTCATTTTTGAGCAAAATGCCAGCCCATCTTGCAGCCCGGAAGTAACTCGAAACTTGAAACTCGAAACTCGAAACTGACTTACTCCATCTTCACGAACCCGACGCAATTTCGCGCGCACGCGGGCCGTCGAGTTCGACCAGGATGACGCGCTGCCATGTCCCCAGAACCAGACTTCCCTTCTCCGCCAATAGCGTCACCGATGTCCCGATCAGCGCCGACAAAATGTGATCAGGAACGTGTTCGGGATCGTGCGGATGGCGATAATTGAGCTTAGGAATGATCGCTTCGAACGCATCGAGCATGTCCTCATCGGTGCCAGGATCGAGATCGGCTGTCGTCAGTGCCGCAGTCGTGTGGAGAACCACCAGATGACATGCACCTGCGTGCCCAGCATGATGTTTTTGCAGGAAGGAGTCGACCTCCTCCGTGATGTCAACGATTTCGCGTTTGCGGTGCGTCTTGATGGTCAGGCGATGCAATGAACGGCCGGGGACATCCCTGACATATTAGACCGGGCACATCCCTGACAGTTTCTCCTGTTTTGCATCGAGGGGAAGAGGTGCAGGAGAAGGGGAAGCCTCCCCTTCTCCTGCCTCATCCACGTCGAAGCCTTGCGGTTTGCGCCAGGGCACAACCCGCAATTCATAGCTGTCGAAAGCGGCAATCGGCAGCTGCGAGAAGTAAATCGTGAACCAGTGCTCGTCCACCGGCAACAGGCCGACCCGCTCGCCCCACAGCACCTCGCTCAGAAACACGTCATGCTTCTTCCACCGAAAAACCCCCTGGTGCTTCACGCTGCGTACCAGCATGCTGCTGGGATACTCCGGCTCCGCTACCCGCGCGGGATACTGGCGGGGCGAAGGTTGATACACACTGGCCGGCGTTTCCATGCTTAGTGCTTCGTGCGGTCGCACCTGGTTGTACTCCTGACGAAAGCGATCCAGCTCCCGTTGCTGCGCCCGGCGGTCTGCGGCCGGCGGCGTCGCTGCTTCCTGCTTCAGCGTGCGATGCATCCGCTCGTGCCGCCCGTTCTGCTCCGGATGTCCCGCCGCGATCCGCTCCGGCACAATCCCCAGCTTTATCCACCAAACCGCCAACCGTGACAAGCCGGCGACCGCCGTCGAGGCGAATGGCGCCCCGTTGTCGGTACGTATCGCCGCCGGCAATCCATACTCGCGAAACCCCGCTTCGAAGATCGCTCGCACCCGCTCCGTGTTCGTCTTCTCCACCGCCTGGCAGCGCAGCAGGTAGCGGCTGTAGGCATCCGAGATGGTCAACGGATCGATGCGCTCGCCATCGCCGCTGCGAAACCACCCCTTGAAATCGGCACACCATACCCGGTTACACCCATCGGCATGCGCCAGCGGCTCGCTGTAGGGCGCGGTCTTGCGGCGCTGCTTGCGCGCCACCACCAGGCCAGCTCGCTTCACCATCTCGCCGATCGTGCTGGCCGCCGGCCAGGCTTGAGCGGACTGGTCGCGCTCTAACACTCGCTTCAACTTCCGCGGTCCCCACCGCATGTGCGCCTGCCGCAGCTCCAGCACCGCCTGCTCCACCGCCGCCGCTGTCTGGTTGGGATGCCGCTTGGCCGCCCGGTTTAACTCCAGCAGTCCGGCCAGCCCCTGCACCCGATACCGCCGCAGCCACACATACCCGGTCTCCCGCGCGATGCCGAACTGCTCACACAGCTCGCTCATGCTCTGTTCATCCCGCTCATACTCCAGCACAAACCGCGCCTTCTCTTCCATCACACTGCTCGCTTTCCATGGCATGCCGTCCTTCTACATGCCTCCTGGATCTCTGCACAGTGTCAGGAATGCTCCCGGTCTGTTCTGTCAGGTATCCTCCCTACTTGGTACCCCCTCCCCCCGCCCTCTTTGTTTAAATATTGAAGATACATAAAGATTTCCGACGCAAAATATCGGAAACAAATGGGTTATAGGTAAATTATGCGAAATAAGGACTTAGGACGATTTTCTCGGGATGAACGGGGGTGTTAGCGGACAGATGGGCAGAAAACCGAAAGCGAACAGGACCGAGCACAGGTCGAAGCACCTACTGAGGATGGGGTAGTTTCCGGCTGCCAGCTCCGAGGACGGCAGCTCTCCCTCATTCTTCCGCGAGCAGTGTACAAGGAGTGGCGGAAAACACCAAGCGAGTTAGTCACGGTTGAACGTGATGGGTGAACGTCGGCATTGGTCATGCCCGCGTTTGCCGACGGGGGAAATGGGCAGCCAGCCAGCTGTCACTATATAACGTGTCCACCCGCCGCAATTGATACTGGGTAAAGCGGTGCCCTGGGATTACCATTGTTTCCGCACCGCAGTCCTGGGAGCACTTATGCGTCGCATGTATTTCATAGTGATTCTTGCTGTGCTGATTCCGCTATGCGGGTTAGCTTCAGAGGGCCAGGCCGCATCGCCATGGCAGTCAGGGCAGCCCGTACCACCAGCAACACCAACTCCTGCACCACCCTCTCAGAGCGATTCTCCGCCACTGAGAAACCACCATATTCTGCTCACACCCGCTGGTGCTCCTGGTACGGGAGAGCCTTACTGGATCGCGGTCGCTCCCGATGGGCAGCTCGCCGTTCTGCCTGTTACCCAACTTCAGGCGAAGATGGCTGCGGGATATCGCCCGTACACGTTCGGCGAGTTTCAGGATGCTCTAACAATGCTGATGAACTCGAACGCCGCCTTAACTGTGCAGGTCAAGGGATTGCAATCGACACAATCCTCCACCACCGCGCAGTCACAACCCCCTACCGTCTCACAGCAAGATCGCACTCAGATAGAGGCTCAGATGCGTGATCAGCAGCGAAGGCAGGCGGCGCTGATGTTCTTGATGGGCCAGCGACCGCAGCCGTACCAACTTCCTATGCCCAAAGCGCCCAACAATGGCCTGAACTGCACTACTACGTACATCGGAACAACTGCCTACACAAACTGCCACTGAAGATGATGGAGATGGGAGGCCGGCAGAAACAGATCGTCCGATCTGTCCAGCTAGATACCATTCAACTGAGGCATTAACTAGATGGAAGAACGCAATTTAAACACTTGGGAAGACCTTGAGAAGCAATTGCAAGACTTGCGGAAGGAGCGCGAGACATTTTGCAATTCCCCAAAATCATCATTGTTATTCCGCGGCCAAGAAGATTCCAGCTGGTTACTAACGACAACGCTCGACCGCAAACGAGACCGGATGCTATTTACCGACTACTACCACATAATCTCCAGGATTCAACCACAGATCGAAACTCTTACGGAAAGAGAATGGCTGATTCCCGAATATCCGGACGTGGAGAAATCAACGAGAGAATACGATGAGTTCAGCGTGCAACTTTGGAGTGGGAGGTGTCCCGGCTATGCCTATATGGCCTACCTGAGGCACCATGGATTTCCGTCGCCACTTCTGGACTGGACCCGATCCCTGTATGTGGCTGCATACTTTGCGTTCAGCAGAGCCTGTATGAATTCGACGAACAGAGTTTCGATCTACGTCTTCTCAGAAATTCGGAACAAGTTATCTGGTAATAGAATGCCCGTACTTTACCGATACGGACCGTATGTCAGGACGCACCGCAGGCATGTCTTGCAGCAGAGCGAATACACGCTCTGCATTGGGTTCGACAGCGACTGGCGATTTGAGCGGTATGACACTGTCTTTGATCTAGTGTGATGTCCCTACTAATTCTTTACAACGTCGTACTTTGTCGAGAATGACGTCAGCAGAGGCTCGCCAGGTGAATGCGTGGGGATTCTCGTTCCACTGGGCGAGCCATTGATAGATGGCCGCCTCTAATTCTTGGACACTGCGGAAGGTGCCACGGCGGATCATGCGCTCGGTGATGAGTCCAAACCAGCGCTCCACCTGATTGAGCCAGGAACTGCTGGTGGGAGTGAAGTGAAAGTGGAAGCGCTGGCGCTTCTTGGGCTTCAGCCAGGCCTGCACCTCGGCGCTCTTGTGGGTGCTGTAGTTGTCCAAAATGAGGTGAACCTCGACATCCGCAGGAACTTCCTTTTCCAGTTGCCGGAGGAAGCGGAGAAACTCCTTGCCGCGATGGCGCGGCAGGCAGTTGCCCATGACTTTTCCATTCAGGATGTTGAAGGCGGCAAATAGTGTGGTAGTGCCGTATCGCTTGTAGTCGTGAGTTTGCCGTTCTGGCAAGCCTGGGCGTAAGGGCAGGATGGGAGCGGTTCGATCCAAGGCTTGAATTTGACTCTTCTCATCGACACACAAGACCAAGGCTCGATCGGGCGGATTCAGATAGAGTCCGACCACGTCGCGCACCTTCTTCTCGAAGTGGGGATCGTTGGATAGCTTAAACTTCTCCACCCGGTGGGGTTGCACATCATGCCGTTGCCATACGCGATGCACCATGGCGCGCGAGACTCCCAATTGGCGGGCCAACAGACGCACGCTCCAGTGGGTGCCATCCGGCGGTCGAGTTTTCAGCGTGGTGTCCAGAATCTTCTGTTCCAACTCCGGGGTCAGGGTGGGCCGCGACCGCTTACGCTTCGCCGGCCGGCAGATCGACTCAACTCCGTGTTGGGCAAAGGCGGCCCGTGTGGCCAGGACGGTGGGCCGCGAGAGCTCGGTTTGCCGGGCAATGGAGTAGTTCGAGACGCCTTGGCTGGCCAGCAGGATCACCCGACACTTGCGAGCGATCTTTTGCGGGGTAGAACCGGCGCGCGCCAACGCCTCTAATTGCTGTTTCTGAGCTTCGTTCAGGGCCAAGGCAGCCACTGTATCGAACATGCCCGATTGAAGCACGATCCCGCGATATTGTCAACTATTATATGAGACGGGACACTAGGCCGCCATCAACAGGCTGCTTGCGTAAAATTTACGATTCCAGTGGTCGAGCGGCCAAAGGTGCTCAGATTGCTTGATTCATACAATCTGAACGCATTCTCTCTTCTTCGGCTCTGAAGAAAGCATGATGGAGACGCTAGCGATCAGAGAATTTTGTTTTAACGAAGATAGTCCAACAGACAACTGCTGCTAAGTAGCCGAAGGTCGGGCGCGTGGCCCATCCTTCCTGCGCCCAGGGAAATATCGAATGAGGGTACACACCCTCAGCAGTCTCTTAGGGGTAGGCTGGACGGAAGGGTGCCGCTCCGGGTTCCGTACGCATAGGCGTTAGCCTCTGAGGGAAATCGAATTCCCCTTCTGCCGATCATTAATGACCGGCTTTTAGTCGCCCGCCTGCGCATCTTCCCGTTGCGGTAATGCTGCTCGGAGACGCTGCGAAGCCGGTCGGCTGCATACTCGGGCGTGATGTCGCGTTGGGGCGCGCCGAGCAGTTCGTATCCCACCATGAACTTTCTTACGGTCGCTGAGCGCAGCAGTGGCGGATAGTAATGCGCGTGCAGATGCCACTCCGAATGATGAGTTCCGTCGGTTGGCTGCTGGTGAAATCCCATGGTGTAGGGGAACGATGTTTCGAAGAGATTGTCGTAACGAGTGGCGATCCGCTTCAGCATGTCGGCCAGCGCATGCCGGGAGGCTTCGTCGAGGGCGGCGATATCGGCGACGTGGCCTTTGCTGCACAGCATGAGTTCGAAGGGCCACACCGCCCAGAACGGAACCAGCGCGAGGAAGTGGTCGTTTTCGCAGATCACGCGCTCGCCGGCAGCGCGCTCCAGTTCCACGTAGTCGCAGAGCAGACAACTGTGATTGCGTTGTTGATACTCCAGCAGCGCCGATTGCTCTTTACGCGGCTCATTGGGGACGGTGTGATTGGCCCAGATCTGGCCGTGAGGATGCGGATTGCTGCACCCCATCATCTCGCCGCGGTTTTCAAAGATCTGCACATGGTTGATTTCGGGCATCGCGCCGAGCTCGCGGTACTGCTCCGCCCAGGCGCTCACCACCGAGCGAATTGCCGACGCGTCCATGTGCGCGAACGACAGATCGTGGCGGGGCGAGAAACAGACCACGCGGCAGATTCCGGGCTCGGTGGCAGCGACAAACAGTCCCTTCTCGTCGGCGCAGACATCGGGAATGTCGGGCTTCATGGCCGCGAAGTCGTTGTCGAAAACGAAGGTCGATTCGTAATGCGGATTGCGAACGCCTCCAGCGCGCTCGTTGCCCGGACACAGATAGCAGTGGGGATCGTAACGAAGCTCGCGCTCCTCCGGCTCGCGCTCGGTTTGCCCCTGCCAGGGCCGCTGGTTGCGGTGCGGCGACACCAGGACCCAGTCGCCAGTTAGCGGGTTGAATCGCCGATGCGGAGTTGCGTTGATCTGCGTGAGATCGATCATGTTATCGGGTAATTTCCTTCGCGCCATCCGCGGCAGTGCAAACATAGATTTCAGGATGAATTCCGAATGACTGCTGATAGCCGTAAGCGACTGCCAATTTGAATTCGTCAACCGCTTCGGCTTCCACCAGGTTGACCGTGCAACCGCCGAAGCCTCCGCCGGTCATGCGGGCGCCATATACGCCGGAGCAGGCAGCGGCCAACTCCACCATCCGGTCAAGCTCCGGGCTGCTGACTTCGTAGTCGTCGCGCAAGCTGGCATGAGATTCGCCCATCAGCACGCCGAATCGGTGAAGATCATCTTGCTTCAACGCTTCAGCTGCATGAAGGACACGCGCATTTTCGCTGATCACATGGCGACATCGGCGATAGACAACCGGAGAAAGCTCGTCAGCGTGTCCAGCGAGTTGCGACAGCGTAACGTCACGAAGGACCTTGATGTCGGGCAGAAACCGCTGCAGGATTCGGACACCAGCCTCGCAGTCGGCACGGCGACGGTTGTACTCTCCGGCCGCGAGCTCGTGCTTGACCATAGTGTTGCAGATGACGATGCGCGCGGAAGTCGCGATGTTCAAGGCTTCGAACTCAAGGCTGCGGCAATCGAGAAGCAGCGCGTGGTTGGCCTGCCCGAAGCAGGCAATGAACTGGTCCATGATGCCGCATTTGGTGCCGGCATATTCGTGTTCGGCCCGCTGGCAGATGGATGCGATGGTGCGGCGATCCAAGCTCAAGTGGTTGACGCCCAGCAGTGCGAAAGCGGTGGCCACCTCGATGGAAGCCGAGGAGCTCAGTCCCGCACCAATCGGAACGTCGCCCTTCACCACCAGATTCGCGCCGCGAATCGGCACACTTTGCGAGCGCAGGACGGCCGCTACGCCGCGAACATAGTCGCTCCAATGTCCGGTGGGACCTTGCGGGTCTTCAGCCAGGTTGAACTCGCGGCCTTCGCGAAAGTCGATGGAATAGACACTCAGCTTGTCGTCACTGCGAGACCCCGCAGCAACGTAGGCACCAAAGCCGATCGCCGCAGGCATGACGAAACCGTCGTTGTAGTCGGTGTGTTCGCCGATCAGGTTCACCCGGCCCGGCGCCATGAAGATTCCGTCCGGTGGACCGTAGCGCGCGCGGAACTCTTCGTCCACCAGATGTGCCGCGTTCTGGTCATTGATGGGGAGTGAAGACCTATCCATCGTGTGAAAGCCAAAGTTGTTCCCGGAGGCTCAGCATACTAGACGCGCGGCTTTCGAACGCCACGAAATGTTGCGGAGGGACACGAAGAGTTACGTCGTATAAACACATCCCTGGACTTGATCGGACGCGATACGATGATGAACTTGCTATTTGTTACCCGGCGCAGGAGAAGGAGGCTGTGATTTTGCCTGCTCTTCAGTCTTGGCGAGATCAGTCTTCACTCGCGCGGTGAGTGGACCATCAGGTACCAGTTTGAGATAGGTGCGGTAGTGATCGGCAGCCGACGCATACGCGCCCTTAGCGTTGTAGACCGCCGCGAGCAAGAGTTCGACACGAGGCTCGATATGTTGAGTGTCCATGGCTTCAGCCCGCAAGGCGTTGCTTTCGGCCTTATCGAAGTGCTTGAGGTTGAACTCGGCCACGCCGCTGAAGTAATAGGCCAAAGGGTAGCCGACCGGATCGAGGGAAATCAGCCGCCCGGTGAGCTGAAGGGTCTGGTCCCACTGCGAAGCGACCGCGGACTGGAAGGCCATCCGGAGATACGGCAACGGAAGATTTGGATCAGAGTTAATCGCTTCCTGGTAATCCTGCACGGCAGCAGCGATATTATTGCGACGTTGCTCGATATCGCCCAGGCGCATCCAAGCTTCGGCGAACTTGGGGTACTCATTAATCGCCTTGCGCAGCGACTTTTCGGCGTCCGCCAGGTTTCCCTTCTCCAGCGCTTCGCTTCCCTTCTCGTATTCCTTTCTCGCTTTCTGGGGTACTTCCAGGCTGGCCACCGTTACCATTCCATCGGCTTTCTTGCCTCGACTGTGGAGCACGATGACACCGACGTCGGAGTTGCCCATTGACTGGTCAAGATGAATCGCCGAAGAAGTGTAGCCAGCCAGATCCGCGATCAGTTCGCAATCGGCAATGGGCGACTGAAAATTCGCCTGGCCTAGCGTCATCGGATTCGCATTGGCCATCTGGCTGCTATTGGCGCCAAATTCCCGGGTATCTTCGGATGCATCGGGCAAAGCGTCGGTGGTGCGATCACCGGCCATGAACGTAAACGAGCCATCGGCGGAGGTGTACGTTTCCCGGTGACGAAATCCATTACACACTCGCAGCACCGCCACCGTCGCTGGTGGTGCGATTCCGCTATCCAGGACAACCTTCCCCACGTAATACACGTTTTGCTGGGGGTTCGGCGCGGTGTTGGTCGTGGTGCGTGACGCCGCGCCCGGAGTCGCAGCGGGCAGCTTGCTGCCGCTGGAGGGTCCGCGTTGAGCGGTCGCCCCTACGGTTATTAATAAGACGGAGAACACCAGTCCCACGGCCACTTGAATGTGCTTTCGCATCGGGCCCCCCTGAAACTCGCGCCCACCCCAGGACGCGACGAGTGGTTGCATATTACTCCGAAATGGCACAAAAGTTGTGACGCGCCCGACACAAAGCACCGGTCGTTTTCTCGTTGGTTAATTCTATTTTCATGACACGCACTGCGAAATAGACAAAAATTGTCTGACGACCTTCCTAGGACGAACCGAATCCCGAAGCGTGTTCGCACCATTCCGAGGGAGGTTACTAAAGTTTCTGCACGTGGTAACTAAAGTTAGGGCGCACGTGATGGAGGTCACCGATGTTGCATCTTCAATATGGGACATTCGGAGGGAGTACCGGAGAGCGCTGAGTCTGCGAATCAGTTCGTGGTGAAAAGCGTTCGCGCGAAACCAGCGAATGTGCTCCGGTAAGCGGGCTAGCTTATGGAACCGCATCCAATTCGAGGCGGCTTTTGCCAGGATGCCGGCAGCCGTCTTCTAGTAGTGGAAGATGATGTACCACTATCGCACCTGCTTCGTCAGCAGTTGGAAACCAAATCTTATGTTGTCAGCGTCGTCCACGATGGAGAAACCGCCGAGCAAGCTATTCAGGATGGCAAGTTTGACCTTGTCATCCTGGACTTGAACCTTCCGAAGCTCGACGGCGTATCGCTGCTGCAGCGGGTCCGACCAATCCAGCCGCGCTTGCCTGTACTCGTACTCACCGCTCGGAGCCGAGTGCAAGACAGGGCGCTGTCGCTCGATACAGGTGCGGATGATTGCATGGTCAAACCGTTTTCGTTCATCGAGCTGCATGCCCGCGTCCGGGCCCTTCTGCGGCGCAACACGGGACCGATTTCCCGCGTGTCGCAGATCGCCGATCTAACGCTGGACCGGGAGCAGCGAACCGTTGAGCGCAATGGACGAAAGATCGAACTCACGGTGCGAGAGTTTGATGTGCTTGAGTTCCTGATGCGCAATGCAGGGAGGCCGGTGTCCCGCGGCAGCCTGATGGAGGAGGTGTGGAACATGCCGTTCGATCCGTCTACGAACGTGGTGGATGTGTACCGCATCGAGCACGACGTCTTGCGTACCATCGAGGAAATTACCTCCTGCATAACTGCGCCTTGCTTCATTACCTCAAGCGACTGTCGCGAGGCTATTCATGGTCTCGGCATCTGCGGATAACGATGTGACCTTCGACCGGGTCTCGTCGGTCGTTGAAGTGGCCAATATCATCCGAAGCTATGCCTTCCAGATCGGCGCCGGCCAAGCCCGAATTGGAATCTGTCGCGACCACGTTTGGGCGCGCTTAGTCCGCGACGATTGTCCTACTGACCTGGTGTTCTCGAACTGCCGGGACAACGCATGGCAATCGGGAATCCGACCCCGGTGAATATTTAAGGATGGACTGAATTCGAAGCCGCCGCTGCCGATAAACACTTCTGCAGGCGGCTTCCATGTTCCAGCCCCACACACCTTCGCAGATCCATCGCTCATCCGGTAACGGCCGGTTGTTCGTTGTCGCGACTACTGCCCGATCGAGGCATTTTTTCGCCCACCAGCCTCCGGTTCCGGTCCTGCCCGTGACGCGACTGCAGATCGATCTTCTGCTCAATCGACCTGTGCTCGACCTTCAAGCCATCGTGGACATCATCCTGGCCGACGTCGGAGCCGCGCTGCAGGTACTGCGGACATCAGCTCCTATTAGGAGAATTGCAGATCGCCGGACCAGCCACGTAGAAACCTGCGTGCTCCATTTAGGCAGGACAGGGCTAAGACGTGCGTTGTCTGTTTTGCTGCCTTCCGCATTCGAAGGTTGTCATGATGCCGCGAAGCCCTTCTGGCTGCGCTCGCAAGCAGCAGCCGAACTTGCGCGGATGCTGGGGAAAGCCTACTTCCATGTTTCTCCGAACGACGCGGCACTGGCTGGGCTCCTGCACGAAATTGGACGCCTGCCGCAGCTCCTAGGATGGCGCGCGAAGGGAATCGACCTCAACAACCCAATGACCGTAGGGAGCGCCCTGGCGGCAGAGTGAGGACTGCCACTCTACGAAACGTCTTCGGCCAGTCTGGCTGAGAACGGCGAACGCAAACCTCCCACCATGGCCAGGATTGTCGCTGCCGCCTGGGACATCGCGAATGCGATGGTTCCGCCAAGGCCAGCTCCTTACGCGGTTCGAACCAACACGACTCACTGACACTCGCGTCGTCCTCAACGAACATGCTATGCTCCCCGCGTGCCCGACGCCACCTTGCTCCGAAATTCGGAACCTCCCCGGCATACGGCATTCGTCCGTGTGACCCATTGGGTCACCGCACTTTGCTTCTTCGCACTGCTCGTCACCGGACTTGAAATTGTGGTTTCTCACCCTCGTTTCTATTGGGGTGAAACCGGCAACAATCTGACTCGCCCGCTGTTCCAAATTCCAATTCCGGCTTCACGAAACCTGGTCCCGACCGGCTATGGCTATGTGCTACCTGACCAGAATGGCTGGAGCCGCTATCTCCACTTTCAGGCGGCATGGGCTTTGGTGTTTACCGGCCTCATCTACTTCATCTGGGGTTTGTGGACCGGCCACTTTCGAAGCAATCTGTTTCCCGCTGCGGGTGACAGGAACTGGCGCTCATTCCTCGCAGTGCTCACTAAGCACATTCGGCTCGCTCTTCCGGACGAATCCGAAGTATTTTCGTATAACGTACTGCAGCGGGCGACCTACTTAATAGTGATATTCCTCCTGTTTCCGCTCGTGATTTTGACCGGACTCGCGCTGTCACCCGGATTCAATTCTGCGGTTCCGGTGGTCGTCAATGGACTAGGAGGCCGGCAATCCGCGCGTACCCTTCACTTCATTCTCACCGGAGTTCTCCTGGCCTTTCTCATCGTCCATGTTGCAATGGTGATTTGGGCCGGGTTCGCTGGTCGCGTCCGGGCAATGATCACGGGTATCGCCACCGTGCCCGAGGAGCAAATATGAACAAAATCTCCCGCCGCAAGTTCGTCACCAAAGGTCTGGTAGCCGCGGCAGGTGCGTCGGGATTGGCCGCGGCCGTGGGCCTGGCGCATCGTTATGGGCTGGTCCCGCCCGACAGCGGCGGAATCTACGGCCCAGGCGAAACGCTGACCTACGCTGCCCAGCGCCTCCTGACAACCCATTCGCTCGCTCGCGAATTTCCTCGCAGCATGATTTCGAAAACGCCGTTCGCCAACGAACTCGCGCCCTTCAAGGATGCTTTCAAAACCCACCAAGCCAACGGATTTGCAGACTGGCGACTTTCCGTCGATGGCATGCTCGCCCGGCCGGCTTCGCTTTCCCTCTCCGACCTCAAGAGCTTCCCTGTCCGCAGCCAGATCACCGAGGTAGTCTGCGAAGAGGGCTGGTCCTACATCGCCGAGTGGATCGGCACGCCGCTGCACGAAGTCCTGCATGCCTGCGGAATCCTGCCCCAGGCACGATATGTCGTTTACTTCTCCATCGAACCTGACTGGTGGGAAAGCATCGACATGGCCGATGCTCTGCATCCCCAGACTCTTCTGACCATGGGAATGAACGACGGAGATCTTCCCGCGGGTTTCGGAGGTCCACTCCGGCTGCGTGTTCCGCGCCAGCTTGGATACAAGAGCGTCAAATTCATTACGCGCATAACGGCCACCGATTCGCTCAAAGGCTTCGGCAATGGTCTCGGCTCCGCCTCACCAGAGGCCGGCTATGCCTGGTATGCAGGCATCTGAGTCGTTCTGACATTCCTATTGCGAAGACCGTCGATTCGCCCCGCTGGTTTCAACAGAACCACCTTCACTGTTACCATCTCATGTTGCTCAGCAGGACAAATTATTCACGCTTGAGGCATTCATGAAAGCTTTGGTCAAGAGCCGCGCCGAACGCGGGTTATGGTTGGAAGATGTCGTAGAACCCACGGTAGGAATCAATGATGTGCTGATCCGCGTCCGCTACACGGGTATCTGCGGAACCGACGTCCATATCTATCAATGGGACGAGTGGGCGCAGAAGACGATTCCCGTGCCCATGGCCATCGGGCACGAATTTGTCGGAGAGATCGTCGAAGTCGGATCGAACGTGAACGACTTCTATCCCGGTGACATCGTGAGCGGCGAGGGCCACGTCACCTGTGGACGCTGCCGCAATTGTCTGGCGGGGAGACGTCATCTCTGCGCGCATACCTCGGGCGTCGGCGTAAATCGACCTGGGGCGTTCGCCGAATTCATCGCACTCCCCATGACCAATATCTGGCGGCATGAGCCCGGCATCAATCAGGAAGTTGCCGCGATCTTCGATCCTTTTGGCAACGCCGTGCATACCGCTCTGTCGTTTCCCGTGCTCGGCGAAGATGTCTTGATTACTGGCGCTGGGCCAATCGGGATCATGGCCATTCCCGTCGTCCGCCACGCCGGCGCGCGTCATATCGTCATCACGGACATCAATCCTTTCCGCCTGGAGTTGGCGCGCAAAATGGGGGCAACCCTTGCGGTGAACACCCAGGAGACGCCACTTGCGGACGTCCAGAAGCAACTCGGTATGCGCGAAGGCTTTGATGTCGGACTGGAGATGTCCGGGAACCCCGCCGCCGTGCAGGAGATGATTGCCAACATGAGTCACGGAGCCAAGATCGCCATGCTCGGAATTCCCGCCAAGCCGATGACGATCGATTGGCGCGCCGTGATCTTCAATATGCTAACCATCAAAGGCATCTACGGCCGCGAGATGTACGAGACCTGGTACAAGATGACCGTCATGATCGAGTCGGGGGTCGACATTTCGCCGGTCATTACTCATCGTTTCAGCTACCGCGACTTCCAAAAGGGATTCGACGCAATGATTTCCGGCAACACCGGCAAGGTCATTCTCGACTGGACCAAGGTAGCGTGAAAGTGAGCTTCGTGCTGGTGCCAACTCGCACTCTGGATTGACGCTTGGACGGAACGCTCCTAAGATGATGTGACTTAAGGACCAGCCACAACATCAATGATCGGCACAAACTATCTCCCACTACCGCGTCCTGGAAAAGCTTGGCGGCGGCGGAATGGGCGTAGTGTACAAGGCCGAAGACACACGCCTGGGCCGTTTCGTTGCCCTCAAGTTTCTTCCCGATGACGTCGCCCGTGATTCTCTGGCGCTGGAGCGTTTTCGCCGCGAAGCTCGGGCCGCCTCGGCACTCAATCATCCCAACATCTGCACGGTCTACGACATCGGCGAGGAGGAGGGCCGCGCCTTCATCGCCATGGAGTTCATGGATGGCGTAACCCTGAAGCACCTGATCGACGGCCGTCCACTTGAATTGCAACATCTGCTTCGCATTGCCATCGACATCGCCGATGGACTCGATGCGGCACACGCCGAAGGCATTGTCCACCGCGACATTAAGCCCGCAAACATCTTTGTCACCAAGCTTGGTCATGCCAAGATTCTCGATTTCGGTCTGGCCAAGGTGACGGAAAAGGTTACCTCAGAAATCGATGCCGTACGTACTCTCAGTGTCGATTCGGATGCGAAGCACGTGACCACCTCAGGAGCCCTGCTGGGCACGGTGGCCTACATGTCGCCCGAGCAGGTACGGGCGAAGGAACTGGATACCCGCACGGATCTCTTCTCCTTCGGATCGGTGCAGTTTGAAATGGCGACCGGCAAGATGCCATTCGAGGGCGAGAGTACGGGCGTGATCTGCGCGGAAATCCTCCATCACCAACCGCCGGCAGCGTCTTCCCTGAATTCCGCCATCCCGCCGGCGTTGGACGATATCATCGCCGACTGTCTGCAAAAGGACCGCGATCGCCGTTATCAGCTCGCTTCTGAGGTCCGCGCCGACTTGAAGCAACTGAAGCACGAGATGATATTGCAGGGCGCCATCACGACCGATGGCGAGGAAACTGGGATGTTGTCTTCGAGTGCGGGAGTGAGCGACCATCCTAGCCGCACCAGTTCACGTGGTCGCCGCCGTTCCTTCTCCGCAGCTCAATTGCGACTCGTCCAGAGCCGCAGCGGCATTTCTCCTGGAAAATCGCGCTTCCCTGCTGGACTCATTCTTTTAGCACTGATTGCGGGCTGGTCTTTACTATCGGCTCGCATCGCAGCCAGCACCTGACCGAGAAGGACACGGTTGTTCTTTCCGATTTCACCAACACTACCGGTGAGAGCGTTTTCGATGACGCCCTTCAGCAAGGGCTCTCGATACAGCTTGAGCAATCGCCGTTTTTGGATCTGGTTTCCGAGCACAAGGTGAATGAGACATTGAAGCTGATGGGCCGTCCTGCAGGTGACCCGTCTGACCCCGGCGGTTACCCGCGAGGTGTGCCTGCGCACCGGCAGCAAGGCCATGCTGACCGGCTCGATTGCCAGGCTGGGCAGCCAGTACGTGATCGGCCTGAAGGCGGTGAACTGCGCCACCGGAGACACCTTGGCGGAGGCGCAGGAGCAGGCAGCAGGCAAAGAGTCCGTACTCAAGGCTCTGGACGCCGCAGCCGGGAGTTTGCGGAGCAAACTGGGCGAGTCCCTCAGCTCGGTGCAGAAGTACTCCACACCCTTGGCGGAAGCTACCACGTCCGTCCCTGGAAGCGCTGCAAGCCTTCAGCCTGGGACGCAAGACCAACTCTGCGAAAGGGAGACACCGCCGCGCTCCCTTTCTATAAGCGGGCAGTGGATCTCGACCCGACTTTCGCCATGGCCTACGCCAGCATGGCCATCGCCTACAGCAACCTCGACGAAGCTGGGCGGGCGGCCGAGACTGCACAGAAGGCTTACGATCTGCGCGAGAAGGTGAGCGAGCGCGAGCGCTTCGCCATCGAGGCAAACTATTACCTGACAGCGACCGGAGAACTGGATCGAGCGGCACAAGTCTACGAACAGTGGCAACAGGCCTATCCCAGAGACGCCGTGCCTTACGCCAACTTGGGATTCATTTCCGGCAACCTGGGAAACTGGGAAAGGGCATCGCAAGAAGATCGCGAAGCAATGCGCCTTGAGCCGAACGATGAGGTCACCTATCTCAACCTCGGCTCCGACTACGCGGCCCTGAACCAGCTCGATGAAGCGGAGGCAGTCTATAAGGAAGCAGAGCAACGCAAGCTGGAAGGCGAGAATCTGCTTTCCGCCCGCTATTCGTTGGCCTTTCTGAAAGACGATAAGTCGCAGATGGCGCAATTGGCAGCCGCCGCTATCGGAAAGCCAGGCACGGAAGACCTGCTGCTGGCCTCGCAAGCCGACACCGCGGCATGGTATGGGAAAATGCGAAATTCCCGCGAACTGACCCGCCGGGCCATGGAATCGGCCCAGCACAACGACGCCAAAGAGGCTGCCGCAAGCTATCAGGTATCGGCGGCGCTTGCGCGAGGTGGAATCGGGCTAACCGCGAGCAGGCGCGCACCGATGCCGATGCAGCGGTGAAGCTGGCCCCGAACCGCGATGTCCGGGCAATGGCGGCCCTTGCTTTGGCCCGGGCCGGCGATATTACCGGAGCCGAGAAGCTGGCTGGCGAACTTGTAAAAGGCATTGCCGCTGGACACGCTGGTCCAGAAGTATTGGCTGCCGACCATCGCAGCGGCCGTCGCTTTGCAGCGCAAAGACCCGAACCACGGCAATCGAATTATTGAGGGCATCGAGCGCGCTCGAGCTGAGTCAGCCCATGCAAGTCACTGGCTCCCTATTCCCGGTTTACGTGCGGGGAGAAGCCTATCTTATGCTGCATGACGGCGATGCAGCGGCAGCTGAGTTTCGCAAGTTCTTCGACCACCGGGGACTGGTGGCCAACTTTCCCTGGGGAGCGCTGGCCCACCTCGGCCTCGCCCGCGCTTACGCCATGCAGGGAGACACCGCGAGGGCGCGGGCTACCTACCAGGATTTCCTTACGCTCTGGAAAGATGCCGATCCCGATGTTCCCATCCTGAAGCAAGCCAAAGCGGAGTACGCGAGACTCAACGAATCGGCGTCGTAGGCACGTACCAGCATTGGCAGCTAGCAACTAACTACTAAAATCTGGCCACCTGGTAACCAATCTTGAACAGCACGGCGTTTGAATCGCGACTGCTGGCGCGTACATGTGACGTACTCGTCCAGCCCAAGGACCGGTGCCCTTAACTGCGGAAAACACCGCAGCGCGGTTTCAGAGTTTCTATTTCCACTTATCACACGGCAATGTGTCCGCCGTCCTTTTCGCGACTGATCTCCGGCCTTGTAAGAAACGTATCGTGAGGCAAGGGGGAGGTGTCCCTCCAGGTGTCCCTCCCCGCGCGACCGCGCCCAAAACGCGGTGCATTTTAGCTCTTTGAAAACTCGGAACAGCGTCCCAACCTCGAACTCGACCAGCAGCAAGCATCCGTGCCGTCGGCACGCTCAAATCGCTTATTATCGAACGAATGGCGAAAATTGTGGGTCGTAACTACCTTTTTTATTAAATGGATAGCTATAACTAGTTTATCCGTCAATCAGTTGCGAACAAATTTCCTCCAATCCATTGATTCTAAACAACCGCGTAAATAAATTTTTATTGCGTTCTGGTCAGCTACAACACAACAGCACTGCCATTCAATCGGAACCCCTGCTCGGAGTCCAGCAGATCGGGGGGAGCCACTTGATTCAGCTCGTCAGACCGGTTTTCTCATCGCACAGATGACAAGAGCCGACCAAGCGCTGGCCGGCCCTGTCGTTTGAGGAATTCTCGACGGTTGGATTAGTTGGAAAGCTTCATAATATCGGTGCCATGGGACGGCGTCCCGCTTCGATTATTACGTGGCTCTTCTCATCGAGCGATGGCGCTCGCGGCTGCCTGCTGGCGCGCTGGCTCTTTCTGCGCGGCCTGGGCCTTATCTACTTCTCGGCGTTTTATTCGCTGGTGTTTCAAATCAAAGGGCTGATCGGTCCGGGTGGCATCCTGCCGGCCGACGAGTATCTGATGGCGCTCGCCAAGTTGAGCGCAGTGCGCTTCTGGTATGCACCTACCCTGCTGTGGTTCTCGAGCAGCTCACACATGCTGACGGCGATTTGCTGGCTCGGGATGGTCGCATCGGTTCTGGTGGTGTTCAACCTCTGGCCTCGCGTTTCGCTCGTAGTCTGCTTCGTGTGCTTCCTGTCGTTCGTGGCCGCAGCACAGGACTTCTCGGGTTACCAGTCCGACGGAATGCTACTCGAGGCTGGGTTCCTGTCGCTGTTCTTTGCTCCCAGGGGACTGCGGCCTGGGTTAGGGCAGAACAGCCGGCCGATACGCGCCAGCTGGTTTCTATTGCAGTGGGAATGGTTTCGGATCTATTTCGAGTCGGGCCTGGTGAAGCTGGCCAGCGGAGAAACACAATGGCGCGATTTTACCGCCATGGACGAGTACTACCAGAACGGTCCGCTGCCTACGTGGATCGGCTGGTATGTACAGCATTTGCCGCATTGGTTTCACGCCTTCGCGACGGGCGCCACTTTGGGCCTGGAACTGGGGGTGGTATGGATGCTGTTCCTTCCTCGGCGATGGCGCATCGCATGTTTCTTCGTGGTGACGGTATGGCAGATTCCCGTTATCCTCACTGCAAATTACACGTTCCTGAATTACCTTGTGCTGCTATTGGGAGTGCTGCTCCTGGACGACCGATTCCTGACGCGCTGCCTTCCGGGACGGGTGCTACGGCTAATTGGCGCTCCGGTTCCTTCCACGACAACAGAAACCGATGTCGCGCCTGCAGAGACAGCGCACAGCCGGCATTGGCAAGCGGTCAAACTAGCGATCACGAGCGTGATTCTGATCTGGATTTTCTATGCCACGACCGTGCAAATGTTCTGGATTCTCGTCCCCCGGGCCCCGTTTCCAGTTTCGCCGGTGATAGCGTTGGAACCATTTCGGATCGCAAACCGATATGGTCTGTTCGCGGTGATGACTCGTGGCCGCTACGAAATCGAGTTTCAGGGATCCAACGACGGGGAGAACTGGCTCACCTATCGCTTCCGCTATAAACCGCAGGACCCGGCTGAAGCACCGGGCATCTACGCGCCGTACCAGCCGCGATTCGATTGGAACTTGTGGTTCGCTTCGTTGGGCGCCTGGCGTGACAACCTGTTTGTAGTCAGCACCGAGGAGCGCCTGCTGGCAGGCAATCGTGATGTGCTGGCACTGTTTGCGAACAACCCGTTCCCGGATGTCCCTCCGAAGCGGGTGCGCGCAGTACTATGGGAATACTGGTTCACGTCGCTCGCCGAGAAGCGGGCCACGGGCATGTGGTGGCGGCGAAAGTTCCTGGGACTCTATGCTCCGACATTGACATACATGCCCGATGGTCATGCTGGAGTGGTGGAGTGGCCTCCGCAATCGCTGCCGCGACCTTAGGCCAGAGGCGGCGCCAGAATCGGGGCGTTGGGCCATGCGAGTCGCACCTTTTCCTGACTTAATGGCAACGAGTTCCAACATATTTTGCCGCTGATTTTCCAAGAACTTCCTCGCTTGCAACGTGTTTCAGCAGTCGTAGTCAGATTGACGCTCGTCTGCAATGAGGATGGAATGGCACGCACTCTGCAAATGCTCGGGAACCTGTGGATCACGATGCTGACGTCGAATGCACCCTTCTCCGCGGCCACCGCACATGTTGCCGCGACATTCATGCAGAGAGTGTCCAGGAGCGTTGCACGATGAAAAAACCTCTCTTATACGCGGTTGCGATTGCCTCGTTGCTGCTGGGTACCTGTGCGCTGTATGCGCAGGAACCGGCCCAGCAAGGCGGCGGGCAGTGGAGCCGCGGCCAGATGCCGACAGTCGATCAGCGACTGCAGCGTATGACTCAGGCGCTTGACCTGAGCGAAGATCAACAACAGAAGATCAAACCCATTCTGGAAAACGAATCGACGCAGATGCAGAGTTTGCGTGCGGACTCGTCGATGTCACAGGATGACCGGATGGCCAAGATGAAACAGATCCGGGAAACCACTACTTCGCAGATCAACCCCATCCTGAATGCCGATCAGCAGAAGAAGTATGCGGAGATGACGAGCCACATGGGCCGCGGACGCGGACCGGGCGCGAACCCATCGGCACCGCCGCCTCAGCCCCAGCCATAAATCGATTGCGATATCTGGAGACTCTCCTCAGTGCGAGGAGAGTCTCTTTTTGCGCCCGGCGAAGACCGGGGGTTCAGCATCTTGAAGTCCTTGCTGGGCGCGAAGCTTTATTGGCGGACCAGCATGGCTAGCCGGGGAAATACGAAGCGTCCGGCAGCGTCGTCGATGACGTTAATTTGGCAGATGTAGAACCCGGGCTTCAACTGCGACAACGGCACGTCGAGTTGGAAGACGACGGCTTTGCGTCCGGGAACGGTGACCTCTTGCGAGCGGACTACCGGAGTTTCATAGGTCTTAGCGTCGCCCTGGAAAAAAGCCACATTCGTCATCACGCGCACACCGGGCTTTTCGGCCTTAGCGCCGTTGCCTGCGACTGGCGCCGTCTCCTTTCCGGCATCGTAAACCTCGTAATAAAGATAAAGATGCTGGTTAGCGGAGAAGACGCGCGTGACGCTGGGGACGACCACTTCGCCGTTGCGCACCAGCGGATTGCCGCCATCTTTCTTGGGCGCAGTTTGTAACTGACTGGCCATTAAGATCGAACTCATCTTAACGGGGCTGGTCTTGAGATCGGGAACGACGAAGTCGGTTTCGAACGAGCCCATGCGGCCGTCCTCGTTTTCGCGCACCACGATTTTGAGGTGGTACTTGCCAGACGGAAGCGTCATACCCGTGTCGTATTGCACGTTCTTACGTTGCACTTCGTTGGCCGCGTTCACAGCCAGTTTGATAGTGTCGCGGATCTGCCCAGCCGGAAATTTCCTGTCGTCGGTGACGAGGCCGAGGACATCCAGTGTGGCTTTGTCCTGATCGCGATTGCGGCTGAAAGGAATTTCCGAGCCGGGCACGATCAGCGATATAGGTACATAAAATCGATCGTCGGACATGCGGAAATATCCGGTAGCCAGATAGACCGGCAGGTCGGTGCTGGGCAAGTCGGTCGTGAGTTCCTCTTGTAACTGGCGCTCACGATCGTCTTTGTTGGAATGCCGGAAATCAGCTTGCGCGTAGTAGCCGCGGCGGAAATCGATCTTCACGCCGGGGCGATTCACACGGACCGTGATACGTCGGTACTTGCCGTCACGGGCCGTATTCGTGCTGTGGTAGCCGAGCAGGTAATACATGGACGTATCGTCTTGCACGCTCTTGAACACTTTGCCGAAATCGTTGGAGTCGAGAAAGGCCTTGCCGCCCGTGTCTGCCGCCAGCGTGACCAGCGTTTCCTGCGTCTGGAAGTTTGAGTTCAGCGCGTTCAACTGCGCCTGGCCGGAGTAAGGGGAGGTTCCGCGCATGCTGGCGTTCTGCGCTTCCCCGCCGGGAACGAGTGCCTGCAATCCGCGAATGTCGAGGGTATAAATCGACAGATTGGCAATAACCGCGGCGTTGATTGCGGCTCGCAACTCAGACTGGTTCTCAATGCCGGTGCGCTGCATTCCACTGGAAAAGTAGATCAGCGATTTCTTTTGCGGAACGTTCGCCACTTGCTCTGCCACTGCTCGCAGGGCGTGCAGTCGCATGTCGGTGTTGAAGATGTTGTACTCGGTATCGTCGACGGTGAAGGATCCGGCGGTGTCAGGAGTGCCCTCGGTGGTGCCGGTCGAACCAAGCTCAAATCCGGCATTCGCGCCCATATTGAATGCCTGCAGGACTTGCATCAGTTTGTCGCGATCCGAAGTAAAGTCCTGGTTGACGGTGAGCGAGTTGGTGAGAGATACGACCGAGACGAGATCGGCGGGCTGCATCTGCTTTTTCAAGTAGTCCTGGGCGGCATCTGTGGAGCGCTCAATTTCGTCAGGCTGCATGGCAGACAGATCGAAGAACAGAATGATCAGCCGCCGGTCTTTGATTGCCTCGTCCGGTTGACCGGTAACGGACGCGCTGGTCGTGGTGCGAATTGCAGAGCCAGGCGGCGTGCTCAGCAGATTCGCCTGGTTCATCGGAACTTGCGGAGCATTTTGCGTGTTTTCGATGTCGAACGTCGCCACCTTCTGTGGCTTGTTGTCTTCCAGCACGGTGAAGTCTTCCGGCTTGAGGTCCTTCACCAGGTTGCCGCTCTTGTCGCGGACGCTGACGTTCACCAGCACCAGTTCCGACTTCGCTTTAAAGGTGTAGCCGGTGCCGCTTTGTTGCGCAGGAAGCAGCATCGGCCACAGAAGACCACTTATTGCGACGATCGCAGTCGTTTGGCGGATGATGCCGAGCGTCGATTGCGGAATACGCGTCCTCAAAATCTGAACCTCGCGGTCACCAAGGCTGCCCGCATCGCTGAGACGGAGATCACACGACCGAAGGTGGGAGAGTTCACCACGGTGTCAATTGACGAGTAGATAGGATGATTGAAAACGTTTGTGGTCGAGAAGCGAAGCTCCAGGGTGCGCGTTTCTTTGAACTGAATGAGCTTGGTCATGGCCATGTCGAACAGGACTTCACCGGGACCGATGACGCTGTTGCGGCGCGCATCTCCGTATTGTCCGGCGGGCGGAATCACGAATGCCGCCGTGTTGAACCACTCACCGATGCTGGGATTGGGAAGGTTGACAGGCAGTCCGGTGACGTCGGCGCGCAGGGTGCCATTTACGCCGCTATTCACGTTGCTGTACGACCCAATGATGCGCGGGGTAAACGGGAGTCCCGAGGCGATGGTCCAGTCGCCACTCCACTGCCAGCCGCCGAGGAAATCCTGGGTCAACCCCGGGCTGGCCAGCCATCGTCGGCCTTTGCCAAACGGAAACTCCCACAACCAATCGCCGGTGAACTTGAATTCCTGATTAAAGCTCGACAAGCCACGCTCCGCCGACAGGTCGAACGCATTTTGTGCGACCACAGTGATGCCGGTATTCCTGCCGCCGACGCCCACGATCGACGATCCCCCGCCGATGGTCGATGCATCGTCGAGGGACTTTGACCAGGTGAAAGTTCCGCCCATCGAAATACCGTTGGTCAACCGTTTGCGTACTCGTAGGGTGCCCGCATTGGCGCTCGAATCACCGTCCGAAGACTCATAGTAGAAGGGCTGCACGCCGAGTATGCGAATGCCATTCGCCGTCGAGTTGGGGGCGGTCAGAATATCCAGGGCAGTACCCTTGGTACCGGTGTAATCGAGGTTGAGGAGCAGAGTGCGAGTGATTTCCTGCTGGATGTCGAGGTTCCAAATCTGCACGTAGCCAAGGCGGTAGTTCGGATCGATGCCGTAGTTATTGGTGATGCCAGTCGAGCCTGGGAATCCATTTTGCAGCGTCAGTACATTTGTGAACGAGCCAACGTTGGTCTGCGTGTTCGAGAACGGCGGCTGGAACGCCATGTTCTGCACGATATTCTGATAGGCCGTGGTGCTGTAATTGATGCCGTATCCGGCGCGTACTACTGTGTTCTTGGCCGCCTTCCACGCTATGCCGACCCGGGGAGCGAAGTCGTCGCGATTCGGTTTCACCAGTCCGATGGGATAGTAAATGCCCGACACCGGCCCGACTTGATCGGGATGGACCGGCGCTACTTCGGTGAACTCCGAATTGGTGTCGAGGTTGACGATGCGGTTGTTGCTCTCGTTCATCGGAGAAACGTACTCAAAGCGTAACCCGACGTTGAAGGTCAGATTGCCGCGCAGGCGCCACTCGTCTTGAACGTAAAGGTCCCAGGAATTCCCGCGGAAGTAATACCGGTCATAGCCGTACTGGAGGGAGGTCTGCTGAGCAACGCCAAGCAGAAAGTCCGCAAAATCGTACCCAGTGCCCGGTACAGCCTGGCCATTCGCAAATTGCGAGGTATAAGCGCCGGTGAACACAAAGCTGCCGCGAGGATTGCTGTCGGTCTGGGTGTTCAGTTGGATGCGCCGGAAGTCTCCTCCCCAGCGTACCGTGTGCTTCTTGTGCGACCAGATGAGATTGTCGGAAAAGGTCCACGTCTGGTTGCGATCGTTGACCGGGTTGGTGTCGGTAATGCCGGCATAGTGAGTGAAGGAAAGGTTGGGCAGGCCCCAGGTAAACGGAGTCTGGGAGACGCCGGTGATGCCGAGGTCACCCGTGATGTTGGTCTTGAAAGCGTACAGGTTGGTGGTGTTGATGGAGCTGCGATTGAAGTCGAATCGAAAGTTATTGACCAGCCGCCCGAAGCTGCGCACATACCCGATGGGAATGTCGTAGCCGGTGGTCGTGGTGTGGCCACCCACCGTTGGGAAAGCACTGCTCAAAGTCTGGTCGACGTTGTGGTAGTGGAATCCGAAGTTAAGACTGTTCTGCGGTCCGCGTGCGCGGCCCCGGCCGGGTCCAACCGAAGAACCTCCCAGTGCCTGGTTTAAACGGATATTCAGATCTGTGGTGTCACTCGTGGAGGCCCCGATATATTGGAAGTTCTGGGTGGTTCCGGGAAGGTTTGGCATAGGGATGTAATTCAGTAGTCCCTGTGCCGCCGGATTGATCATGGGTTGGGGAATCGTGGCATTGGCGAAGGGCTGTCCAGTTGCGGGATTGAAGATTTGGACGGGCTGCCCGTTCACCGTCGTCTGTGAAAAATTGCCCTCGCGCTCCAGCGCGGTCGGCACCGTGGAAAGGTAGTTATATAACTGGTCACCGTAGGCGCCGTTGTAGTTCAGGAAGAAAAAGGTCTTCGAGCCGCCGTTGTAGATGTGGGGAATGTTCAGCGGCCCACCGATGGAAGCGCCGAAGTGCTGTTGCAAGTAACCAGGATTCTCGGACGGCGCTCCGGTCAGCGAATAGGGCTCGGCGTTCAAGGTGGAGGTATTCGCCGAGTAATAGAACATTCCGTGGGGCTTATTGAAGTTGAATCCGCCGCGCCGACCGCCCCCGCCACCGAGTTGGCCACCACCAAAGCCTCCGCCACCGCCGCCTGGACCAAAGCCACCACCCGGACCGCCGGGGCCACCCTGCTGGTTGCGATAGTCCTGCATGCGGTTGCGCAGTTCGTCGGTGCTCATGCCAAACATGTTGGTGGAAGACGACGAACCCGAAACCGCGACCGACTCGGTCGATACCGACGGCGGAATGCCGGGAACTGGCATACCTGATGGCGCAACCGATTCGTTGCCCTCTCCTCCGCCGGAATTGCCGCCTTCCCCAGCCACTACGGAGAGCGATTGAAACCCTCCCCCCGCACCACCCGCACGAGCGTAAGCGCCTGCACCACCAGTTTCCGCACGAGATAGCAAGGTGATGTGGAAGTCGATCTGATGATGTGCGTTGCCAGCGACGTGAACTTGTTGCGTGGCCGCAGCGAAAGCTACCATTTGGACCCGAACGGAGTAGTCGCCGCTGGATAGTGAGAGCTTGTAGCTGCCGTCAGTTTGCGTCCAGGTGTAGAACTTCTGGCCGGTCTTAGTGTTGGTCGCGGTGACCGTCGCACCGGGTACAGGAGTGTTGCCTGATCTCACCTTGCCTTCAACCACTACAGCGGGAGCGGCCGCCTCGGGCGTAGGCTTGGTTTCCGGCGACGGTTTCGGCTGTTGCTGTGATTCGGACTGAGGCGAACTTGGGGCGGAAGTTTCCGGTGTCGGGGGCGCCGAAGGTGCGGCCGTCTGGCCGCAAAGACCGAGAGCAGTCAAAAGAACTAGAAGAATTGCCAGCCACGCTCCACGGAACCGCGGTTTCGCACCGTCGTCTTGTGTGACGGACAAAGGTAGCCCTGCGCGTTCTACCGGCAACGATGGCACGCCTCTATTAAACCCCGCTCGCCTACATAAGTATTCAGTAGCAGGGGGCTATCGGTTCCGGAACATGACTGCGCACCAGGGGCGCGCAAATGGCAGGCCCAAGAACGGATCGCTGGATTTCACCCACCGACCAACCGAGGCCGTCGGCGGAAATACCATCCAACATGTGATAACTCTCACAGCATCGGCGGGCAATTCGTGTGATTGTAATATCGTCTGCGGTTTCGCCGGTAGGGCATTGACTCATGTACCGGGTCTTTCAGCGACCTGCAACGGGGCGATTCGTTCCGAAGCAAGCCGTCGTCGGCCAGCGAGTCAAGATGAAGGGAACTCTATGTCACAAGCGGATCAGATTCGGTCGCTTTCCTGGGGAGACACATTCTTTTTGTATCTGGAGCGCGACGGCCAGCCACTCAACATCGCCTCGACCTGCGAATTCGAGGGCAAAATCTCACTTCAGGCTTGCGCCAGGTTCATCGAGTCAAAGCTCAATCTCATCCCTCGATACAAGCAACGCGCGGTATTTCCTCCCTTCAACCTTGGGCTTCCTACATGGGAACTCGATCCGAATTTCGACATTCGCAACCACGTGCGCGAGATCGTGCTTAAGCAGGGGACCGACAGCGACCTGAAGGCAGAAGCGGCAAGGATTATCAGCTCGCAACTCGACCGGAACCACCCATTGTGGGACATAACGCTGGTGCGTGGCCTCAAGGGAAACCGGACAGGAATGATCATTCGCCTTCACCACTGCATGGCCGATGGAGTTTCCGGCGTGGGCATTATGAATGTTCTGCTCGACGCCACACCGACCCCGCAAAAACCGGCGCGCAAGAAAGCGCGCCAAGAGCAGCCGGGACCCACGGATTCAGTGGCCATTCTGCTGGACCGTTTCCTGAAGTCTTACCAGTCGTTCCTGCAGGGCGCGCTGACGGCACAGACCGAAGTCCTGAACATCGCGCGCGAGTTGCTTGCCGGAGCCACGCACGGACAAACCGAAGAGTTGATCCACCTGGTCCCCGAGCTGGGAACCCCATCGGAGCGTCTGCCGTTCAACAAGGTCTGCCGCGGACCGCAGCAGCTGGCCTGGGCTGAGATATCAATGGCCGAAATCAAGGCCGTTCGAGCGATTCTAGGTGGCACCGTAAACGATGTAGTGCTGACCGCGGTGACTTCCGCAATCCGTCACTACTCCGAGTCGCATGGCGTGAAACTCAGAGGAAGGCACGTGAGACTCATCGTTCCGGTCAACATCCGCGGGAAAGGCGATGTCAGCCAGTTGGGTAACCAAATCACTTTCCTGCCGATTAATGTTCCGCTGGACGTCCGTGACCCACGCGTCCTGCTCAGCAGGGTGAGCGAGCGGATGACATTCCTGAGGAGTGTTGGCGTCCCCGAGCTGGTCGGACTGTTCGGCACCCTGGTGTCAAAAGTTCCGCTCCCGCTGCAGGCGGTGCTGGTTCCGCTCTTGACGCAGTTGCCCCTCAGCTTATGCAACATGATCTGCACGAATATCCCCGGCCCCCAAGTACCGCTCTATATGCTGGGACACAAGCTGTTGCGCTGCTATCCCTATGTTCCGATTGGAGGCGAACTGGGTCTGAATGTCGCCATTCTCAGCTACGACGGAACCGCATATTTCGGCTTCGGTGGCGATGTGCATGCGGTGCCCGATATCGATCGCTTTGAAGGCCTGCTGCGTGAGAGTTTCCATGAGTTGCGAGCGGCGGCCGCCGCAAGTCAGCGTTACGAAGATGTATCTGAAAAACAGGTCGGCGACGAAGTAACGCCCAAACCTACGAGATCGAAAGTAACGGTCGAGAAGCGGAGCCCTAAAGCGAAGGTCAGGACTTCACCGCCAGCGAAGCGCGCAACTGGACAGCAGCACTCGGCAACAAGAGCGAGTGCAGTTCCCTTCTCGCCAACGGCTAGTCCTTCGATGGCGAACGCCGAGAGTGCGCAAGCCGGCGACTAAGTCAGGCTGAACCATCCAACGCTCGCCGCGTGGCAGTAAGTGTGTTAACCAGTGACTCGCGCGGAAGGTTCTTGACGATGGGTTCGATGACGAACCCCAGGCCAAAAGGCACATCGCGCGTCAGCGAAATAGCGCGACATTCGACGAGGACGCCGTCTCCTTCTGCGGCAAACCGCCAGTAAGAATTCAATCGCCACATGAATCCGTAGCCGGTATCTTCCGCATAGATTTTTTCCTTTGGCGTCCCGGCATTGTCCACCTCGGCGATCCGCGTGGTGTACGAGCGGCAAAACCACTGCGCATCGGAGACCCGCTGATAATGCACGTCGTGATAAGTGTCGAGCACTACGGTGATGATTTTCTTCTTCAGCAAACGCAGGTAAATGCTGTAGTTGTCGCCGTGGTGACTGATCAGCCGCGAGTCCATCACATCGGGCTTGTAGATGTGCTTGTGATGGTCGTAGTCCTGGACGCGCGCCAGGGTCTTTGCAATCGTCGTTCCTGGGATGAACACCGCTCCGATCCAGTCGTGAATCAGTCCACTGGGCACGCGAGCCGGAAGTTGGTCCGACCAGGGCTGTGCCAGGATTTCTCCTTTGCGAACTCGACGCAAGCGGTCAGCATCGTCGTCTGACCACAAGAATGTGGCTGCGCCATCGAGAGACGGTCGCATCTTTGCTTCGGCATCGTGAACGTAGGACTGGAAAGCCGCAAGCGTTTCCTGCTTCAACTGCACGACACTTGGGGTTTGTGTCATGAGCGGCCGGCCTTTGGCATCCCTGAGCTGCGGATGTTTGAAACTCAAGCATAGCAGGCCAGCAGCTCGGGGCTGCCATCGCGTGTCAGGCCTTACGACGTGAGCGCAACTGACTCGACAAACAGGGACGTCAGAATCGGCGGAAAACCCATTTTGGGAGAGCCGCTTCCGTTTCGACAAAAACCGCCGAAGTCATTGCGGCTGTTGGAGTTCTACCAATGGGTGAGAATTCACAGTAGAGAGGCCGTTGCACCAGCCATGCTGCGACGCAATACGCTCGAATCTTTCTTGACATTCCAGCGCCTAAATACTACAGTTTAGTTGCATGCTGCAATGCAGCATAAGAGGAGGCAATCATGAAGCAGGAATTTAAGCCCGAGGTTCAGGCCCGGGAATCGTCATTCGTGAACCTGCTGTCCGGTTGGGTCCAGCAGGGCGTTGAGAATTTCTTCGCTACACAGCGGATTCTAGTGGACCTGGCAATGCGCCAGAACGGTACGGTGATCGACGTTCTGCGCGAGAAGTTGACGGCGCCGGACTTTCGTCCTGTGACCGTTGCCAAGGAATTTGCGGGCGAGGGCCTTGCGAATTTCATCGAAGGCCAGAAGCTTTTACTGGGGCTGGCGCAGCGCGAGAACGAGATCCTCGCCACCGGAGTCAAAGAGAGAGTGGGCGGATTCGCTGTTACGGATGCGCTGGTGAATACGATTCACCGCAGCATCGACACGTTCGTCGAAATGCAGCTGGAGTACTTGAAGAGCGCCGGCAAGCATGTTCACGGGCGCCTCGCGGCGGTGAAGGCTGGCGAAGAGTATGAGGGCGACACCGTAGTCGAGTTGGCGCGTGAAGGCCTGGAGAACTTTGTCCAGGCGCAGAAGAAATTCCTTCATGTGGTGGCCGAAGAGACTTCCACTCTAACCGGTGGCAAGGAAGTAACGCCGAGCAGGGCCAAGAAGACGGCTTTGACCGAGTTGGCGCAGGAAGCTGCCGATGCGTTCGTCGACGTTCAGAAGAAGTTGATGGACGTGGCTGCGCGGCAGGTTCATGTCACCCTGAAGACAGCCGGTACCGCAGCCAAGCTGATGCCGACGGTTCCCTATCGCGAAATTCCTGACCTCACCCGCGAAGGCTTCCGGAGTTTCGTCGAGGCGGAGAAAGCAGTGCTGGAATCGGTGACCAAGCGTCCGGAGCCAAGGAAAGCTCCGGCGAAGGCGGCTCGTCGCGTGAAACATACACGCGCTCCGAAGCCACGTGTCATCCCCGTTAACGCTTAGACGCCGCGCATGATGCCATGCTAACCGGCTTCTTCCCGACGACAGGAAGCGAGTCGAGATCTGCAGGACGTTCCGTCGCATGTGTGGCGGAACGTCCTTACTTCTTTGCGATTAGGCAAGTCGATGGACGCTACGGGCGAAAACGAACCCGCATCACAACGATGAAGTGCATCAAAGCGGTGCGTATCTGCGGGTCACCTGGACCTCCGCACACCCGGCCCGATTAGGACAAGGGGATACTTATGGACAATACGCTCGGGCTGGTAATGACAGGAGGTGGAGCGCGCGGGGCGTATCAGGCCGGCGTGCTTAAGCGCATCGGTGAGATTAGAGGCGTCCAGGAAACCGGCAATCCCTTCCCCATCATCGGCGGCACCTCGGCGGGAGCGGTGAACGGCGGGGCTTTGGCGGTCGGTTGTGATGAGTTCTCGATGGCTACTAAGGTCCTTGCACGGCTCTGGGCCGAACTCAGGCCATCGGATGTTTATCGGTGCGACGTACTGACCCAGGCGCGCAACTCCATCACCTGGATCATGGACCTCTCCTTCGGAGCCCTACTGGGCGGAGGAAACGCCCACTCTCTGCTGGATGCATCACCGCTGCAGCACTTTCTCAGCACGCGTCTTGACTGCAGCAGGATCCAGGAAAACATCCGCCGCAAGCACCTATATGCGCTGGCCATTTCGGCGACAAACTACAATTCGGGCAAGAGCTATCTCTTTATCCAGGGAGCGAAGGGCCATCCGATGTGGAACCGGAGCCGGCGAGTCACGCTGGCAACGAAGATCACCACCGACCACATTTGCGCGTCGGCAGCGATTCCCCTGGTCTTTCAGCCGGTGCGGCTCAAGACGGCGCGTGGCTCAGCATTTTTCGGCGACGGCTGCATACGTTTGCAACAGCCGCTGAGTCCAGTCATTCGCCTCGGCGCGGAGAAGGTATTTGGCATCGGTGTGCGGGGTGAGAGTCTCGAACACCAGGAAGAGGTTGCCAACGACACCGAGCCCTCGCTGGCCCAGGTCATGGGCGTGCTGTTTAATGTTATGTTTCTCGACCACCTGGCTTCAGATGTTGAACACCTGGATCGGTTGAACAAACTCTTACAGGACGGTCACATCACCCAGACCGGCATGGAAGGGTGCGAAAAAATGCGGCCCCTGGCTACATTTCTGATTACGCCTTCCGTCGATCTGTCGGAACTCGCGCGGCAGTACCAAAAAGACATGCCCTACCTGATTCAATACTTTGTGAACGGGTTGGGCCGGGATGCCGCGGCCTGCGCGGACTTGATGAGCTATCTGCTGTTCACACCCAAATACACTCGCGCGCTGATCGACATCGGCTACAACGACGCCGCTCAACGTATCGATGAGATCGAGAATTTTCTTTTTTCGACCCCGGATGGGGATGGGCGACACAGCGTTGGCGCTTCCAAGACGAGGCTTACGACTCAATCAATGCGATCGGCGCGCGCGGACGACGTAATCGATTAGACGTCCTTCCAATTACTCATCGTAGATGCACCGCACACAGCCTGATCATTCGTGCCGCAGGGATTCGATGGGGTCCAGGCGGGCAGCAAGCCTGGCGGGTAGCGTTCCGAAAAGCACTCCCACCGAGCACGAAACCAGAATGGCGATGAAGGCGGCCAGGAACGGAACTGGCACGTAAACGTCGGTGAAAAATCGCAACGAGAACGGGATGGCCAACCCCAATAGTGTTCCAATAAGGCCGCCGACGAGCGAGATCAGCACCGCCTCGGTAAGAAACTGCATCTCGATCTCGATGCGTGTGGCGCCGACGGCCTTGCGGATACCGATCTCTCTAATGCGCGTGCTGACTGTCGCCAGCATGATGTTCATGATGCCCACGCCGCCGACGATCAAGGTCACCACCGCAAACAGAAGCAGGATAAGCGTGAACGCGTTCGCCGTCCGCTCGGCAACCTGAAGTACATCTGTGAGGTTATCGACTTGGTATTCCGATTCCGGGCGATGCCGCGACTTAATCACCCGCAGAATTTCCTGAGTACCGAGTGGAACGCTGTCGCTGTTGAACATCGTGAAATAGATCTGGTTAATCGACAGCGTCCCAGCGAGACGGCGCGCCATAGTGTACGGGATGAGTATGGTGTCGTCCTGAATTTCTGAGCGGCCAAAGGTCTCCATGCTCTCGCGGAAGACGCCCACTACCACAAAGGGCAAGCCCATAATCTTGATCGACTGGCCGAGAGCAGCGTCAACATCCCCGTAGTGCGTTTCGGCGAATTTTTGGGTAATCAGGCAGACCTTACTGAATAACTCGGAGTCCTGGTCGTCGAAAAACCGTCCAGCAACCACGCGCATGCGACGAACGTCTTTGTAAATCGGATCGACCCCGAGGATGAGGATGTCGACTTCCTTGCCGCCTCCGGCGCCGATGCGCTCGTGCAAGTTCAGCACGGGCGTTGCCGCCTTGATCTCTGGAACCTGCTGCTCGGCGGCGATCATGTCGTCGTACGTCAGGTAGTCGCGAACCGATGCGTTCGCACCGGCGTTCACCAAGCCTTCGTACTCAGCCCAAACAAGATTAGTGCCGATGTTTTCGATCTGGGCCAGCACGTATTGCTTGCCCGAAAGTGCAATGGTTACGACCAGGATCAGCGAACTAGTACCGATGACCATGCCCAAAGCGGTCATGGTGGCGCGGACCTTGTCGGCGCGAAAAGCGGTCAACGCCTGGGAGAGAAATTCTCCGAAGGCCATGTTTCGGGTCGCGCCCGCGATGGTCAGGGGTATGGATTTCGCCCCCGTGTGAGACATCGCCTTTTACCCCTTTCCCAGGAACACCAGGGTCACGCCGATACAAACCAGCGCGATTCCGGTCCAGCGCGACAAGCTAATGCGCTCACCGAGAAAGAACATTCCGCCCAGAGCTCCCGCCACATAGCTTAACGCCGTGACCGGCACTACGAAGCTGACCTTTTCGAATGAAAGCACCGCCAGCAAGGAGAAGAACGCCAGCGTCATCAGGCCTACGCCGGCCCACATCCACTTATTTTGCAACGCGCGGAGAATGACCCGGACGATAGCGGCTGGACGGAAGTCCTTCACTTCGCCAGTCTGTTTCATCGCCCGCGAAACACACAACTCTCCTCCCGTACCCGCCACCACGATCATGAAGAAATAGATGAACTTGAACATGGTTTAGTGGTGCTCCGTAGTGCGGGGATGGGTGCGGCCCACGATGAAGACTCCCATGCAAATGATGGCGATTCCTGCCCAACGCAATGGCGAGACGGATTCGCCGAGGACGAGGACCGACAGCAAAGCGACCACGCCGTATGCCATCGAGGAGGCGGGCTGAACAAAGCTGTAGTCGGCCCACGACAACACCAGTATGTTGGCGAGGAAGAACGTGAGCAACGAGGCCACACCCCACCAGACTGCTCCCGAGCTCAACACCCGTCCGACCACGTGCAGAAAGTCCGAAAACGATGAGATCGAAGTGGTGTCTACACTCTGCATACCCTTGCCCAGCAATACGTTACCGAGAGGGCCGGCGACAATCATGATCAGAATCATGACGAAAGTCTTGAACTGGAGATGCTTGTGAGAGTCCATCAAGCTCCCACGACCAAAAGACGGAAACAAAGAGTCATAGAAACCATGCTATAACACGCGTCCGGCGCCGAGAGATGCTTGCCGGCCCCATCATTGATATATTGCGAAGAGGGGCTTGCGATATGTGCGGTGCGGTTCGAGCCCGCCGGAAGCAGGCCATTCTCTAATGCCCTCGGTCGATTACACCCGTCCCAACATTCCCAGCAACGCCATTGCCTCAGCCAGCGGACAAGGGCGATCTACGCAAAACGGCTGGCTCGACCGGACGATCCTGCGCCCGTCGGCGACTAATTGGGGGGTCTATGTTGCCGTGATCCTGGTTGCGGCTGCGGTGTACCTCGCTTGCAGTGTGTCTCCGCCTTCGCTCCAGGACGACGTGGACTCGGTCCAGGCCCAGATCGCACGAAACATGATCACCTCAGGCGATTGGGTGACGCCGAGACTGGATGGCGTCATTTACCTCGAGAAGCCTCCGCTCATCTACTGGATGATCGCCGTAACGTACAAAGTCTTTGGTGTCCACGACTGGGCGGCCCGCCTTCCTATCGCGATCTCGGCGATCGTATTGTGCTGGCTGACTGCGGCTTTCGGAATATGGGCATTCGGCAAGCGTGCAGGATTCTACGCCGGCCTGTGCATGGCGACGTGTGTCGGGTTGTGGCTGTTCACGCGCGTGCTGATCCCAGACGTAATACTGACTTTGACCATCGCCTTGGCAATGTGGGCGTTATTGCGCGTGCTGGATGAGAACGAACCTCATTCGCGCGCGTGGGCCTACATCCTGGCCGCGAGTCTGGGCACTGGCCTGCTTCTCAAGAGCCTGATTGGCGTGGTCTTCCCCGTGGCTGCGGGGCTCATTTATCTAGGAATCACCCACCAGCTATTTGTGGCGCGCACCTGGAAGCGGCTGCGGCCATTCGCGGGGACGTTGATCATCGTGGCCATCGCGGTTCCCTGGCATGTTCTGGCAACGCTACGCAATCCTCCATACTTTGACTTCACTATGCGAAGCGTGCCCGGCGAATATCACGGCTTCCTGTGGTTCTTCTTTATTAACGAGCAGTTGTTGCGCTTCCTGAACCTTCGCTATCCCCGCGATTACAACACGGTTCCTCGGCTCTATTTCTGGCTGTTTCACCTGGCGTGGCTGTTTCCCTGGAGCGTGTACTTCCCCGCCGCTGCCAGACTTTCTTACAGACCTGCCGACCGTGCGGGCCAAACACGGCTGCTGGCGCTCTGCTGGATCGGGTTCATTCTGGTCTTCTTCACGTTCTCCACGACCCAGGAGTATTACTCGATGCCTTGCTACCCGGCTATGGCGTTGCTGCTGGGTTCAGCCATTGCCGCAGGTGGAAAATGGATATGGAGAGGCACGAGGGCCTTGACTGTGATTACCGGCGTAGCGGCCGCTATCGCAATTGCGATTCTTGTCGCGGTTCGCAACGTTCCGGTCGTGGGAGACATATCGAACGCGCTCAGCCAGCATCCGGGTGCTTACACTCTGTCGCTGGGACATCTGGAAGACCTCACCCTGCAGTCGTTTGCGTATCTTCGCGTGCCGCTGGGGCTGGCCGCGGCCGCACTCGTCCTCGGATTTATCGTTACGCTTTGGTCTCGAAGCGAGCGTGCGCTGCTGGCAGCGGCGCTGATGATGGTTCTGTTTTTCCAGGCGGCTCGCATCGCTATGGTGGCATTTGACCCGTTTTTGTCGTCCCGGCAGCTTGCTGAGGTCTTAAATCGTGAGCCTGATGGCACGCTGATCGTCGACCACCACTACTATTGGTTCTCATCGGTGTTTTTCTATACGAACCGCTCGGCATTACTGCTGAATGGTCGATTTAACAATCTGTTGTACGGGTCCTATGCTCCGGGGGCGCCGGATGTCTTCATCGATGATGAGCAGTTCCGGGAACTTTGGCTGGGTTCAGGGCCGAAGTACTTGGTTGCCCGCGACGAGACGCTGTCCCGCATTGAAACACTGGTAGGGGCAGGCAATGTTCGTATCCTTGCTTCCGGGGGAGGCAAGTTTTTGGCGGCAAATCCGGGAGCAGATTCCGCGAAAAACCAACCGTGATTTTGCGCGTTTCAACGGGAATATTCGCCTTTCCACCGGGGATTCTTGAAACTTAGCTGAGTTCTAAGGCACTCTAATTAAGACTGCTGTTTCGCGCCCGCGCGTATTGGTGCGGACGCTGAGGAGAAAAGATATATGAAGATCGCCGTTCTGGGTGGCGATGGATACTGCGGCTGGGCCAGTGCTCTCTACCTTTCCCGCAAGGGACACACCGTTGCCGTTGCTGATAACTTTGTGCGCCGGCAATGGGACCACGAACTGGGAGCGCAGACCCTGACCCGGATTCGCCCTTTGGCAGAGCGGCTGACCGTGTGGCAGCAGCTTACGGGCAATGTCATCGAGTCATACATCGGCGATATCACCGACTACGATTTCCTCGCCTCGATGGTCAAGACATTCGAACCCGATGCGATCGTTCACTTCGCTGAACAGCGCTCGGCACCCTACTCGATGATTGACCGCAAACACGCGGTGTTTACCCAGGTAAACAATGTCGTCGGAAATCTGAACGTGTTGTATGCGATTCGCGAGTTTGCTCCCGAGTGCCACCTGGTAAAGCTCGGCACGATGGGCGAGTACGGTACGCCGAACATCGACATCGAAGAGGGCTACATCGAGATTGAGCACAACGGCCGCAAGGATGTGCTTCCGTTTCCCAAGCAGCCCGGCTCGTTTTATCACCTCTCCAAAGTGCACGACAGCCACAATATTGCGTTCACTTGCAGGGTCTGGGGAATCCGCGCCACCGACCTGAACCAGGGCGTCGTGTATGGCACGCTGACCGATGAGGTCACAATGGACGAGGCGCTCATCAACCGCTTTGACTATGACGAGGTTTTCGGCACAGTGCTGAATCGCTTCTGCGCTCAGGCGGCCTTGGGATATCCGTTGACGGTCTATGGCAAGGGCGGCCAGACGCGCGGCTTCCTCGACATTCGCGATACGGTGCGGTGCATTGAGATCGCCTGCCTCAATCCTGCCAAGCCGGGCGAATTCCGCGTATTCAACCAGTTCACCGAACAGTTCAACGTACTGGAGCTGGCCCAGATGGTGCAGGAGAGCGGCAAGGAACTGGGACTGAAGGTGCAGATCGACCATCTGCCCGACCCGCGCGTGGAGGCCGAGAGTCATTACTACAACGCCAAGCACTCCAGCTTGCTGAAGCTCGGCTTGCAGCCGCACTTGCTGTCAAACTCTTTGCTGGATTCGCTAATCCACGTTGCAGTCCGCTACCGAGACCGCATTGATGCGTCGCAGTTCTTGCCGACAGTGAATTGGCGCAATGCACGCAATGATCGCCGCGGAGAGAAAGCACAGCCCACGCTGACCAAGGTCACGGTCTAGCCGGCTGGATCAGTGCTTAGATGGGGCGTGTCGCCGCTGAATTGCCGGGAGCTTCAACAACAACGGGGACGAGTTCCCCGTTGCGTATGAGATAGTCGCGGTCGCGCCAGCGGATCGTACTCCGCGTGAAGCTGGCGAGCCAGATTACGAATGCCATGGCATCCCATACTGGAATCAATGCCAGTCCCTGCCACGGTACCTTCTGCTCCAGTCCCCAGGACGCAACCTGAAGGGTCATGAGAGCCCGCAGGGCGAAGTATGTTGCCAGGAAAGCGCCCGCCACTGCTGGCGACGGTGCCAGCGCCACGGCCAACAACGACCACGGGAGTCCCCACGTAAAGATAAGTCCGAAGTGTCCCCACGGGCGCATGTGACGCATTACCACAATCCATCGTAACCGCTTCAAGAAGAGATCGCGGAAGGACTGGAAGTCGGCAACCGTGAGTATGGGATAAGGTAAGAGCTTCACCTCATAACCCTGTTCTGCGATCAGCCTCCCAACCAGCAGGTCATCGGCCGGCCGATTTTCGATCTTCTCGTAGCCGCCGAATCCAGCCAGTCGGGCCTGTGATGTTGCGATGGTTGGACCGAGAGCAAATTTAATTCCGTCCAATTGCCATGCCACAACGATGCCGGGATAGAAATCTGAGTACATGCCGACCGTTTGCAGCTTCTGAACGACGGTAGTCTCATCGGTCGGCACATAGAAGCAAGTCACGGCTCCGACTTTAGGATCAGCTAGAGGGGCCACCACTGTACGGAGATACTCGGGTTCAGCCCGGACGTCGCTGTCGTTGATGACGAGGATTTCGTATTTCGCTTCCTTCGACAGGCGGGCCAATTTAGCCACTTTGTCGTTGGTAGCTTCGCGGCCTGACCCGAAAAGGACACGGACGTTGCACTCGGGGAAATCGGAAATCACTCTTTGAATGGCCGGCAGGACTGGGTCCGAATGATCGCCGACGCAAAATACGATTTCGTACTCGGGATAGTCCTGGCGGCAAAAGCTGGCAAAATTTTCGTAAGCGTCAGGGTCGAGACCACGCACCGGCTTCAGGATGCTGACCGGAGGAGTAAATGCCGCTCGCGAGGCCGGTACGGCCTTCGCTTGGGCGAAGAACCGCCATCCGCTAAATAATGCGATGGTGTAGTAAATAAAGGGGATGGCTGCGACACACAGCACTGCATCCCGGATGAACCACGAAGTCATTCCACCTCTCGAATCGAGCTACCTTACCTTTATTATCGCTGGTTACGCAGAATATGCAATCCGCAGGCCCTTTCGAATCTCAATTCCGAAGATCAGGCCTTCCAGCAGGGGCGCGTCCACCCAGAAATTTGCTTTGAAAATCTTTCGTTTTGCTCGACAACTGTGTATCTAAGTTCGGGGTTTCAACATCGTATTTCCTGAGAAGTCATGCCAAAGTTCCCTTTTTCCGTTTCTGCCGCTGCCGTGCTGCTCTTCGTGACGAATGTCGCCTGGCTGACAAAGCCTGCCGGCGCGCAGCAGCCTGTCGTGGTCGAACTGTTCACCTCTGAGGGCTGTTCGAGTTGTCCGCCAGCCGATGCCATGCTCACTAAGTTAAGCCACCAGCGCGATACCAACATCGCAAAGCTCATCCTGCTTGAGGAACACGTCGAGTACTGGAACAACGGCGGTTGGAAGGACCCGTTCTCGGGCCCCACGTACACCGACCGCCAATACGATTACACCAAGGAACTGCATCTGCAGACTGCCTACACGCCGCAAATCGTCATCGACGGGCATTTGCAGGCTTCGGGCAACAACCCTCGTGCCGTACAGGATCTGATCCTCGAGGCAGCGAAGACTCCCATGCCCGCGGCGGTGTCGCTGAACCGGGTTTCGCCTGACAAGCTGCAAGTTTCGGTGAACAACGCCGCAGGTGAAAAGGTCGATGTATTACTCGCGGTCACCGAAGACGATTTGACCAACAACGTCCGTGCCGGTGAAAACAGTGGACGAACTCTTACTCACAGTGCAGTCGTCAGGGAAATGCATCGACTAGGCTCCACATCTGACGGCAAGTTCGACAAAACGGTGAGTTTGCCTGACAAGTCCGGCTGGAAGAAAGACAACCTGCGCGCCATCGTGCTGGTGCAGAATCCGAGTTCTGGCGTGATTCTGGGTGCCGCGGAAGTTCCGTATGTCGCGTCTACCGGTGCGGCCGGGAAATAGACCCCAGCAAGAGCCTCGCGGCCTTCCAGTTAAGAAAACCTTTACAACTCAGCCACTGCGTTGGTGTTAGCCTATATCGCTGTTTATCCGGTTGATGTGCGCGGATTGCAGGGGCGCGGCGTGGACATTTCCAACAGCGCGACAGAAGCCGACAATTGGGTTTCGCCGCAGAATTCCCAGAATTCGGGCGACCTGCTGGCGCAGCAAGCGTCGGTGTACAGCGACGAGCGCGCCACCATGAAGCAGGTGGCGGAACAAACCGGGGGCGAAGCTTTCCTCGGCACCAACGACCTGAAGCGCGCGGTGCAGCGCACCATGGAGGACGGAGAAACTTACTACACGTTGGCCTACACCCCCGATAAGGTGGATCCCCAGACCGCGTTCCATCGCATCGAAGTCAAAGTCAATCAACCCGACGTAAAGCTGGGGTATCGCCGGGGCTATTTTTCTTCCCCACCGCAGAAAGCGGGCCCGCCGCAAACCGGCGTGGCCGCGCTGCGGGGTGCTCTGCAGCCTGGAATGCCGCCTTCGACCATGGTGTTCCTGACCGCAAAGGTGTTGCCGCCCGACGCTGAGCACAAAGACGTGCGCATCACCTACATCGTCAATGCGAACGGCGTGACCTTCACTGACGTGCCCAACAAGGGCAAACACATCACTCTCGATTGCATCACCATCGCGTTCGACAAGGATGGCAAGGAAGTGGGACACGCTTCGGATACCCTCGACGGAACCATCAAGCCTGAGGCCTACGATACCGTGATGAATAACGGTGTCCCGGCGCAGCAGGAGATTACTTTGAAGACGGGAACCTACAATCTGCGCCTCGGCGTGGTGGACAGGCCCTCGCAACAAATCGGAACCCTAGACGTACCGCTGGTGGTACCGGCGGTTACATCCGCTCAGAAGTAGCGGCTACTCCGGCTGGGCAGCTAAGCTCTTGTAGTACTCCTGCAGCACGAAGAAGGCTTTCTTCTTTTGGCCTTCGGTCGACACTAGGCCCTTTCGGTTGTAGAAGTCCTGAATTCCCGGCAACTCGCGCCGGGGTGAGCGAAAGTCCATCAGGATCCACGGAGTCATGCCGCGCAGAAACGGAATCTGCTTAAGCATGGCGACCTGCTCTTTATAAACAGTCTCCTGATATTCCTCGGTCCATCGTTCGGTGGGCGCACCGTGCAAGCCGAACTTGGCGCCTGCCCCAAGTTCGCTCATGATCAGCGGCTTGTTGTACTTCGATTGCCAGCGCGTGCGTGCTGCCAAGTCAGGAGCCCCTTCATACCAGCCGATGTACTCGTTGCATCCCAGCACATCGAGATACTCGCCCAACGGATCGTCGAGGGTCTTGGTGTGAATTCCGTCGGATGGCGCCGATTGCGTCGTCACCAGCAACGCCGCTGTCACCGGACGGCTCGGGTCTTCCGTATGTGCAGTGGCAACGAGGCTCTTAAGGAACGCAAGCCGTGCGGGAGTATTCGGCGTCTCATTGGCGACGGACCACAAGACGACGGACGCCTTATTGCGATCGCGGCGAATCATCTCCTGCAATTGATTGGTCGCGTTCGCCAATGTCGCCGGATTCTCCCACTCGATCATCCAGTACACTGGCACCTCCGACCACACCATGATGCCCAAGCGATCGGCCAGTCGCGTCATTCGCTCGTCATGGGGGTAATGTGCAAGGCGCACGAAGTTAACACCCAGTTCCTTCGCCCAGCCCAGCAGGGTCTCTGCGTCCTGCTCGCTCCACGCTCGGCCGGAACGGTAAGGTGCCTCCGCGTGGATTGACACCCCGCGAAGAAACACCGGCTTACCGTTGAGCAGAATGTTGTCGCCTTGCACTTCGATGGTGCGAAAGCCGATCGTGTCTTTGAGTTGGTCGGTCGCGGCCGTGATCCCAACCTCGTAAAGCTTGGGACTCTTCGGTGACCAGCGCTCCAGGTTCGGCGCCTTGAACGAGAACGCGGCCTTGCCCAGCGCGTCTGTTGCCGCGCTTTGCGTAACGCTCAGCTCTGGAATCGACACCGTGACTCGCGTCCCCGTGCTCGCGCCAACCACGTGCACCCAGCCGGCAATAGTCGAACCTTCCTCCCGTTGCAGTTGCAGCGAATAATCGTCAACGAAGATCTCGGGGGTCTCGATGAGCGATACGTCGCGCGTAAGACCGCCATAATTCCACCAGTCAGTGTTGAGCGTGGGCACTCCATCGCGTTTACGCTGGTTGTTGACGTAGATTACGACGAAATTTCCGCCATCATGCACTAGACTGGTGACTTCGCAATCGAATGGCGTATAGCCGCCTTCGTGGTCGCAAGCTTTCTTACCGTTCACCCATGCATGCGAGATGTAATTGGCCGCGCCGACGTGCAGAAACGTCCGCGTGTTCGGCTTGCGCTGATACTGGAAGTCTTTCTCGTACCAGACCGTGCCTTCGTAAAAGAAAAGCGAGTCGCGTTGGGAGTTCCAGTCGCCGGGAACCTTCAGCGTCGCCGACTTGGCGAAGTCGTACTCCACGAGTTTGCCGGTCGTGCCGGGCTTTTCATTCAGGAAATAGCCATCTGGCCGCGGCTGCATGCGAAAGTCGTAGTACCCGTTGTCATAAGGATCGACAATCACGTGCCAGTCGCCGTCGAGGCTAATCGAGGTGCGATGGTCGGAAGCGACCAGTAAGGTGGGCTTCTGATCGGTGGCTAGCAAAATCGCCGAACCCAAGGTGACGAAAACGAGAACGCCGATCAAAGCTAGATACTTCTGTCGCATACGAAGGCCTCGACAGCACAACCGATGGCTGCAGTGAACGAGCATTGCGTCGCGGTCAGCACCTCGCAATTTCTTGCAAACCGCGACGCATGTCTCTGTTTACGCCAGAAGCTTTCTCACATATTGGTAGCTGATGCGCAGGCTTTCGAACGCCGGGGTGCTCCCGTTGTCCCGCTCAACGAAATAATGCTTCACCCCGGTCTGTTGCGCGGTGTCAATCACCGCCTTCCAGTTGATGGTACCGCTGCCGACTTCGGTCATGTGCTCGGCGTCCGGGCTCAACATTTGCGTAGTCGGGAAGCCCGCCTGCCGGTCCTTGAGGTGCAGTAACTGAATGCGGCTGCCATACTTCTTCAACATAGCAACAGGGTCCTGACCGGCCTGCGTAATCCAGTAGCAGTCCATTTCAAGGCACACCAGTTTTGGGTCAGCTTCCTTCGTAAGGATGTCAAAGCCGGTCACGTTGCCGAACTTCTGGAACTCGTAATTGTGATTGTGGAATCCGAACTGCATCCCCAACTTCTGTATCTGCTCGCCCCAGTTGTTGAACTGCGCCGCCGCCTTCTTGAATCCGTCGGCCGAAGTCCACATCGTCTTGGGCAGCATCGGGCAGATCATGTATTGCACGCCGAGTTCCTTGGCGTAGTCCAGCTTCGACTCCAGACCGTCGTAATCGAAATGGCCGCTGGGCACGCTCAATCCGTTGTCGGCGATCATGCTCGCGCAGTTTGTCGCCGGATGCGTGTATACATTCCAGTAGGTTTCGACTTCCGTGTAGCCGATCATGCTGATATGGGCCAGCACCGCACCCAGGTCTTGTTCCGCCTGTTCTCGCACGGTGTAGAGCTGCACACCTAGCGGAAATTGTGCCGATTTACGCGAACGCAGATCCGCAGCGCCAGCGTGCCCGGTCGGCAGCCGCCGATAATTTCAGGAAATCGCGTCTGGTGATCATAAGTCCCTTCCTCTATAGAATTCGTAGCTCTAAATCAATGAGGATGCGGCCCCGTATAGGGAGCGCAACATGGCGTCTGCACAGGCGTAAACTCCATCAACTCCACCCGCGTTCCGTCAGGATCGTACAAATTCAACTGCCACTTTCCGTCTTTGCCAATCTGCTCTTTCTCGTTGTCGGTGGGCTTCCACCCGCGCGACTGCAGTAACTGCGCGGTATCAGTCATGTCCGGCACGCCCAGTGCAATGTGGTTCAAGACCCCCAAGATCTCTGGGCGAAAGCTCCTGTCCTTCTTTCACCAGCATGTACTCCAGCCACTGCGTGCCGTCGGGAACCTGCATGTCGACCCAATCGGTCTCGCCTTCCTTCATGCCACCTTGCCAGTACAGGTGAAAACCTAACAGGTCCTTGTAGAACTTGTCTTCCGCGTCGCGGTCGTGCACAACGAATCCAGCATGAATCATGACCTTAGAAACGGGGACCTCCGCGTGTCTCGCCGTTAGCTCAGGCCGATCCTGCACAAATTCGATGGAATTTCCTTCCGGATCTTTCATCGCGAACCACAACGTTCCGTCGCCGCCAGTACTGGTCTTGTCGGGAACCTTGACTCCATGAGCTCGCCAGATACTTCCGCATACCTTCAGCGTCAGGAGTTGCGAAGGCTACGTGAGAAATCAAGTCGTGCCCGTGGTTCGGCGGTAACGCTCCAATTCAACCGCCTGCATTCCAACGTGATAAACGTTAGGGCGCGACGGATCGCTCGCGAGCCCCAACAGGCCGGTATAAAACCCCTTGGCGCCCTCAGATTGCTGCTGTAGAACGCCACGTGCGAAATGCCTGTGATCGGTGGCCGTTGGAAGGTGGGCTGGCTGTGACCGACTGCCACCAGACCGAGAATTGTCAGGACCAATGCTCGTCGCATGAGGATGTCTAAAACCGTCGCCTTCAACCGCAACGGATTATAATTCACGCGCCGTAGTGTTCCGCCCAGGTATCCATTTCGGGCCCATGCGGCGATCTTCCAGCGAAAGTTTGTGCGATCGGGTTTGCGGAGGTTCGGAACGTTCCAAGCGGCTGCAGCGCAAGATGCGGTCAGTGCAGAACGCAAATTGTAGGCAACAAAAAATGTGGAGCAAATTACGAGATCGCTGTGGGGTGGGGCCACAACCTACTCGCAACCTGCTCCAGATCAGCGCGAAGCTCCTACTTCTCACTCGCAAGTCATAAGCTAGCCCTGCTCGCATAAGGCCGCAATAGCCGAAACATACTAAGTCTTCGCGATCCCCTTTTGCGCGAGCCAGAATCTTAAGCCGACCTGTCGACGTAAGCTATTAATAATAAATATGTTCTACGAGCATTGCTCAGGGAATATTGACCAGTCCGTTGCGGATGGCATATACCACCAACTCGGCGGTTTTATGGATACCCAGCGCGTCCATGATATTGGCGCGATGCACCGCAACGGTGTTCGCGCTCAACTTAAGCTGGGTAGCGATTTCCTTATTCGATAACCCGCCAACGATGAGCTGAAGAATTTCCAATTCGCGCACCGTGAGCCCAGTCTCGCGTTCGCCCTTGAGCGTAGCCCGTGCGCGCAATCTGTGGATCGAGCACCTCTTCACCTGCCGCCACGCGACGAATCGCCGTAACCAACTCCAGATCGACCGCATTCTTCAACATGTAGCCGCGCGCACCCGACTCCAGCGCCTGCCGCACCCAGGTATCTTCTGAGTGCATGCTCAGCATCAGCACCGCGGCCTTTGGATTGTGCTCGCAGGATCTTCCGCGTCGCCACCAGTCCGCTGATGCCGGGCAGGGCGCAATCCATCACGATCACCTTGGGCTGCAGTTGCTGTGCCAGTCGCACGGCCTCCTCGCCGTCGCTGGCCTCTCCCTTGACGACTATGTCTTCCTCGTCCTCCAGCATGCGTCGGAAACCCGCGGCGCACCAACGCGTGATCGTCAACCAGCAGCACTGAAATTTTTTCTGACATGCACTCCTAATGCGCGAACTTCAGCAACTTCTTTTGGCACCGAAAGGCGCACGAGCGTCCCGCCGCCCTGCGGATGCAGAAACTGCAGCTTGCCGTTCACCAACTCCGCCCGCTCCCGCATCGCCACCAGGCCGATACCTCGTTTGCCATTGGTCTGAAACCCGCTGCCGTGGTCCTCGACGTCCAACTCCACGAGTCCTGTCGAGAAACCGTAAGCCGGACCCAGATTTCCTTGGTGCCCGAGTGCCGCGTAGCGTTGTTGAGCGCCTCCTGCAGCACGCGATAAACGTGGATCCCGGCGCGGCTTTCGACCGGAAACGACATCCCCGTCTTGGTGTAGTGTATGACGATTCCGTTCTGCCGTTCCACGACCGGCAGATACCAGTCCACCGTACTCTCCAACCCCGCCTCCTCGAGCGTCACCGGATGAAGCGCCTGTGACAGGCTGCGGACTTTGTCGAGCGTTGACTGCGCGATCTCAGAGACTTCCACCAGGTCCGCACGCAGGGGCGATCCCTCCGGAGCCTGGCGTCCCGCGCGACGCAGCATCGACCCGATAGCTGTGAGAATCTGTCCAAACTCGTCGTGCAACTCGCGCGAAATATGGAGCAGCGTCGATTCCTGTGTGGCAATCAGTTTCTGCGCCAGTTCGCTACGCTGCTCCGACAAATCGGACAGGCGCTGGAACAGCAGCCGGTTCGAGCGAATGAGATACAAGCTAGTCAGCACAATCGGCACCAGCGTCGCCAGCAGGAACAGCAACACCTGCCGCTGGACGCGGATAGTAAATCTCCTGAATTCGCTCCCCTGCTTGTTGTTCGGCTTCATTATTAGCCACGAATTGCCGCGCCACCGCGATGCTCAGTGCCGCCTGGTGCGCCTGCAGTGACACTCGAATCTGGTGGCGGGCCTCGTCTTCATTGCCTGCCGAGGCCAGCGCAAACATGTGGTCTGCCGCGCCCCAATACTGCTTCATCAGGTCCTCCATGTAGTTCCGCTGTTCCGCCGTGCGGTAAGCAACCGACAACTCGGCTTCCTTCCGCATGGCATCGCCAGGTCCTGCCGGATGCGCTGAAACTGCCCCGCCCATGCGCTCAACGGATACGGCTCGTATTGTCGAGCATGTCGCGCATGGCGATCCCCAGCAGAGTTGAGGTCGTTCTGGATGCGCAACAGTTGCAGAGAGTCTTTACGATTGCGGTCGATGATATTGCTTTGCAGCTCTCGCAGTCCCTTGATCTGGTAGGTGATGTAGCCGGTGTACGCCACCACGGCCGCAAGCGTGACCACCAGCCCGAACAGCAGGCCAGGTGTCGGCGAGCGTCCGGATTTCAAGGGATTAGCCACGTTTGAGAATACAATGCGCTGCTCTCGCCCGCCAATCGGAGCTCGTTTATGACCTCGAACTTCCTGGTGCTCCGGCGCGTCAGGTCCCAGCGCTGCAATCTTACGCGCATACAGTCCGATTCCCGGCACTGCGCTGAATCCGTGGGCAAAGATGCTGAGCGCCACGGTCACAATCACGCCAAGCGGGTCGTGCTCTCGCCGGGCAGATACAGTCCCTGCTCCAGGTATACCAACCCCAGCACGATCGACGCCAATCCCACGCGGACCGAACCAGCCCATGAACATCACGCTGGCCGGACTCAAGCGCGTCCCCATGAGCGCGATCGCCACCGGAACCATCCGCACCACCGTCAGGCTCAGAACTGCATACAGCACGACCATGCGCGTGTACTGCGGCCAATCCTTCAGCACCAGCACGCCAAATAAGAAGAATACGAGAGAGGTTGAACAGTTGTCCCCATTCCTCCGTGAACTCGACGCTGTGCTTGCCCGCATCCTTGAATCCCACTTGCACTGTCAGGCCGGCGACAAACGCCGCAATGAACATGCTGGCATCCAACCATTTCGGATATCACCAGGCAAAGCAGCGGCAAAGCCACCACGCCAATTTGCCGAAAAGGCTCCGCCACCCAGTCGCGGCGGCGCGCCCATCCCAACAACCATCCGCCGGCAAGCCCAATCACCGCGCCGACCACCAGACCATAGCCCAGCTGCTGCCCGATGAACTGTGCCAAGCTCGCCGCCCCGCCTTCGATCTTGGCCGCTGCCAGCGCCATGAAGAAAAGCAGAAATGGAACGGACAGCCCATCGTTGAGCCCCGCCTCCACGTTCAGCGCCTGGCGGACGCGCATCGGCACGCGCGGGCTGTTCACGATCACCTGTCCCAGCCCAGCGTCAGTCGGAGCAAGAATCGCCGCCAGAATCCCCGCCTCCCACAGAGAGAGCTCCGGAAACACCAGGCGTGCGATGACCGCTGCCCAGAACGATCGTCAGCAACAAACCCGTGCTCAGCAAACGAATGGGCAGGTTCCCGATGCTCCGCAGGACGCGGAAGTTCGGCGCGACTCCCTTCGGTGAACAGCAACATTACCAGCCCGATTTCGGCTAGTCTGAGAAAGACGTTCAGATTGAATCCTGCTTCGCAGAAGTTCCGGCAAGAACGGAAACATCAGCATTCCGGCAATCGTGAAGATCATCGGCGCGGTGAGCATCGTTTGCTCGAGCCGCCGCGATACCAGTGCATACCCAAACAGCAGCACGATAAATAACGCCAGCGTCGGAATCACAATTCTGTCCCTCCAACCGCGCGTGCGTAATTCACACCGTCACCATCATCAGCCACTACTGCTTCCGCAAGCCCAGCGCGCGCAACACCGCATTATCTTCCGTGGTCGTGCCATCTTTCTTGGTCACGACGCCGAACCCGCCCTGGTAGTCCCACATCGTCCAGCCGATATTGTTCTGCTCCAGCGCGGTGCGAACGGCCTGTAGCCACCGCATACGATCGTCAGGATTGGAGTAATTGCGATAGACGCCAAATTCATTGCACGTGAGCGGCACGCGCCGGCTCTTGGCCCATTCGGCTGCGAAGCGAATTTCGCCCGCGATGTGCGGCGCATCCCAGTGCTCCAGACCGTATTGCGTCAGCTTCCAGCGTGCGAAGTCATCCGTCTGCTGTGCGACGGCCGCCGCCACTAATTCCGACGTTCCGGGAAACGGAACCTGCCGCAACGACGTCCAGTAGCCCGATCCCCACGAAGCGCCTTGATGGGTGAAGATGTGCGGATTGTAGTAGTGGAAGTTGACGATGAAGTTATTGTCCGCCACTTCCGGCATGCGTACCAGATCATCAGCATTGGAGTACTCGCCGCAGGTCACGATAATCGTATGCACCGGAGCCGCGCGCCGAATCACCTCCACCACGCTCTGTTGGATTCCCGCCCAGCGATACAGCCCCACCCCCGGCTCGTTCAGAATCTCGAAAAACACCATCTCCGGATTGCTGTTCGCATAATGGCTCGCAACTTTGCCCCAGAGCATCGCGAACTTCTCCGCCGCACTGTCGTTTGTGTTCAACTGGTGTTTGTAATCATCGCTGGGATGAATGTCGATAATCACTGCCAGGTCCTGCGAAAGCGCCTTGGCGACGACTTCGTCGAGTATCTGCACCCGTTCGCATTGGTTCCACGGCCCTTCGCACTGAAAGATCGCCGGATCAATGCTCAACCGCACATGGTCGAACCCCATCGCGTGCATTTTCGCGATGTCATCGAGCGTGGTAAAAGACCGCAACCGCTGTGGACTATAGTCGCGCGACTGTGCCAGCCATTCGCTGGCGTTGATGCCATGCCTCAGGTGCTGAACCCGTTTCCATGCAGGAGATTGCGGCTGCGCACTCAGGTTCAGGCAAGCTATTAGCAATATCCCGGCGAGTAGCATTGGTCGCACCATGCTCTGATGTCCTCCGCGTCGAATAAAAGGATGGAACTCGCGAACTGCCAATGGTAACAAGCCACAGGCTGATAGACGGTGACTATGCTGCCTCACGCATCCATTAGACTGGTTCCGCAACTAATCCATACGATCTGGGGCTGTCATGATTGACGTTGGCCTGATTGGTTTTGGCTTCGCGGGGCGAACTTTCCACGCGCCAGTGATTTCTGCGGTCGAAGGTCTTCGCCTTGCGGGCATCCTGCAACGCCAGGGCTCCGACGCCGAGCAAGCTTATCCCGGCGCTCGCATCGTCCGCGAGCTCGATGAACTTCTCGCGATCGACAGTGTCCGCCTCGTCGTCATTGCCACACCCAACACCACACATTTCAACCTTGCCCGACAGTGTCTGGAAGCCGGCCGTGACGTCGTCATCGACAAACCCTTCGCCACCACCTACGCCGAAGCCGCTAACCTCGTCGAGCTCGCAAAGCAAAAGCAGCGACTGCTCTCCGTGTATCAAAACCGTCGTTGGGACGGCGACTTCCTCACCATTCGAGGCCTCCTCGATGAGGGCAAGCTGGGGCGTATCGTCCTTTTTGAATCGCATTTCGACCGTTTCCGTCCGCAACTAAAGGCCAATGCTTGGCGCGAGCAGCCCGGGCCTGGCAGCGGTGTGTTGTTCGATCTCGGCCCGCATTTGATCGATCAGGCGATGCTGCTTTTCGGAACACCCGAGACCATGTGTGCCGATGTCCGCATCGAGCGTGACGGGGCCTCTGTCGACGACGCCTTCGACGTCGTCTTGCATTATCCGGGCATGCGTGCCCTGCTGCGCGCTGGAGTGCTCGTTAGCACTCCTACGCCCCGCTTCGCCGTTCAGGGTACACAGGGCGGTTATCTAAAATACGGACTCGATCCGCAAGAGGATGCGTTGAAGCGCAACGAAAAACCTACTGGCGAGTTCTGGGGCTTCGAGGCGCCGGAGCGCTGGGGCACGCTGCTGACCGCGCAGGGCGATTCGTTCGTCCGCGAACAACTGCCGACTAAACCGGGCGACTACCGCCAGTACTATGCCAACGTGCGCGACGCGATTCTTGGGAAGGCCGAACTCGCCGTCACGCCCGAGCATGCGCTGCGCGTCATGCGTGCCTTGGAACTCGCAAGCGAGAGCAACCGCAGGCGCTGCACTATTCCCTGGGAAAGTTCATTGTTCTGCTGCTTGGGTTGAGGTTGCGGAGTTCCCTTTTCTCTCCGTTGCGCTTTGATTTCCTTATACAGCTGCAGTTCCTTGTCGGCCTCCGTGGTACGCCCGGCCTTTCGCTAGGCCGCCTGCAGCTGATAGTGAATGTAATCGACGTTGGGATCTGCCCCATAGTGCTGTCACTAAAAAACCGATTCTGTCGCCCAATTGCCATGTTGGGAACCCTTTTGGAACATTTGTTTCCCAAAATGGGACGAATTCCTCCCGAAAAGTGCCGGAGCGCATTTTTTTACTAAGAAAACCGGTTGCGTTGAGCGCAGACTCATGCGTAGACTCCAGATTCGTGTGACGCGCGCATGCCGGACCGCACAAAACCACCTTTGACCCACGGGACGACGCTCAAGGAACTGGCCAAACACCTGGGACTGACCAAGGGTACGGTCTCGGCGGTGCTCAACGATTCGCCCTACGCCAAGGCCATTCCCCAACACACCAAAGACCGCATTTTTGCCGGCGCGAGAGAGCTTAATTACCATCCCAATTACTTCGCACGGACCTTGCGCAAGAAGCGCACCTACACAGTAGGAGTAATCTGCGCAGAAATTGGCGACGCTTACGGAAGCGTTGTCATCAGCGGCATCGAGTCCGCTCTCAGCGTGAGCAAGTACGTCTTTGTGACGGTCGTACACCACCATGACTCGCAGTTGCTGCGCCAGTACACCGACATTCTGCGCGTGCGTGGATCCGAGGGCTTTATTACCATCGACACCACCCTGCCAGGCAACCCGCTGTTGCCGACGATCGCTATTTCCGGGCATCAGACTATCGAGAACGTCACCAATATCACGCTTGACCACATCAAAGCGGCGCAACTGGTGATGGGGCATCTGGCGGAACTTGGCCACCGCAACATTGCTGTGATCAAGGGGCAACCGATGAGCGTTGATTCCGGTGCCCGCTTTGCGGGTATCGTCGATGCCGCCCAGGCATTGGAAATTGCACTGCGGCCTGAGTTGACGACTCAGTTGACGGCCGACGATCCCTCGCCCCAAATGGGCTACGAGACCACCAAGGAGCTGTTGTCGCGCAAGGTTCCCTTCACTGCGCTGTTCGCCTACAACGACATTTCGGCCGTGGGTGCGATACGCGCTATCAAGGAAACCGGACTCCGCGTCCCGGAAGACATTTCCGTGGTGGGCTTCGACGACATTCGTGAGGCGGCCTACCATTTGCCCAGCCTCACGACCGTTCGCCAACCGCTGCGCAAGATCGGCGCGCTCGCGGCAGAGGCCTTGATGGATCGCATTGAAGGACGCGACGGGCATGAGGCAGAAATCCTGGTCGATCCGGAACTTGTGGTCCGCGAATCGACGGGTCCGGCACGACAACCTTCCCGCTCCTAAATGCGTCATTGAACTGCCGCTATTCACTGCCTTGATGCTCCGTAGCGCCGATTATAATCACATTCGGTCAAATATGAACATTATTGAGCAAAAATATTGCTCAATTCGTTCATCCGACGGATCGCAATCGCTACTGAGGCGCGGCCGGAGCCTCGGTGGGAGCAGCAACCGGTGGCAATGAGAGATCGCTTTCCTGCTCATGGGAAGCGCCGTACGCCTGGCTTCCATGCGTGCTTCGCTGATGCTCGGCAATGGTGTTGAGCCGTGCGAATGTCTCTCGTTCCTGGTCAGCTTTCTCAGGCTGCTTGGCTTTGCTGTAGGCACGCGCGAGGTGAAAGTGGTCTCGGGACTGTTGGGCATCATTTCGTTCGCCGCTTGCAGTTCCTGGATGGCCTGCACGGTTTCTCCTGTGCCCAGCAAGGCGCGCCCCAACACGTGGTGTGCTTTCGGCGAAAGGGGCGCCAACTGGACGGCGCGCTGCGCGGCCGTCAGGGCATCAGCGGAACGGTGGGTCTTCATGTCGATGAACGCGATCCTAATGTACGGAAGCGCAGTGTCGGGCGAGATACGCATCTCTTCGTGCAACTGCGCTTCGGCTTCATCATATTGGGAGAGCGATGCCAGGGCGGCCCCGTAAGCGTAATGAATGAAGGGCGTGCGGGGGTAGTCCTTCAGCAACTTTTGCAGCACGACAAACGCTTCATCGTATTTGCTATTGGCCAGCAGCGTTGCGGCCTGCCCTGCCGCCACGAACATTGGCCGTTGCGACGGTTCGACCTGTTCCGGTAATTCTGGCACTCGCAGCAGTCCCATCCCCAAGGCAATGTTCCACTGTGTGACAAGTTCGCCTTCGGGACGACCGGCCGATAGTAATTCAACGGCACGCTCGAATTCCCGGTCTTGGTTTAGCAGAACGGCGAGATGATATTGAGCGATTCTGATCGCTTCTGGACTTCCTTGAATGCCCAGCCCCTGCGCTTTCTCGAGATGAATTAGCGCATTCTTGTAGTCTCTGGTCTCGTACTCGCTTAGGCCGAGCATTGCCCACGCAGTGCCGAAGCCAGGTTTGCGGCCTACTACGTGCTTGAGCGGCTCAATCGCCTCCGAGTACTTGGGTGGAAGTGAAATGGCCGCAGCCGAGCGGAGCGGTCGAGCGGTTCACCAACTTGCCGATCGACCGCTATGTGACGCTGGTGGAGGGTAGCGGGAAGTGGAAGTAGCTACTACTTCTTCTTGGGCACGATCTTGTCGCGGTCGACAACGCCGCTGCCTTCCAGCACCGAATAAAACTGGTCAGCCTTCAGATCTTTCATGGTTTCCACCTTCCCTGAAGGCCACTTGATTTCCAGCGAATCGATCTTGGTGGCGTCGTTCAGGCCGAAGTGCACGCGGAAATCGTGGTTCGAGAGGTAGCTGCCGCCGCTGAAGATTTCAGCGGTCTGCGTCATGCCTCCAGCGACTAGCTTTAGCTTGGCGCCGATCGCAAGGCGGTTGCTTTTCGTGCCCGCAAGTTCGAAGCTCACCCAGTGTTTGCCGGGGAGTCCCTGGTTGTGCAGGATCATCGGCTCGCCATCCAGATCGGCGATCACCAAGTCCATCTTGCCGTCGTTGAAGAGATCGGCGACCGCCAATCCCCGGCTTGCGCGCGGGATTTGCAGTGCCGGACCAGCCTGGTCTTCGGCATCGCAGAAGTTGCCGTTGCGTTCATTCATGAACAGGTTCTTGGGCTGACGGTAGCGCGCGCCCGACGGCAACAGGTCCACCTGCGGATACACCTGGCCATTGACGGAGACAAGGTCGAGCCAGCCGTCGTTGTCGAGATCGACGAAGGCCACGCCCCACTTCACCCAGGGCAGCGTGGCCACGGCAACTCCCGCGTCATAAGAGACGTCGCGAAAATCGTAGCCGCCCTGATTCATGTAAAGAATGTTGTACTCGTCGGCAAAATTCGTGACATACAACGATTGCCGGCCGGTGTGATTGTAGTCACCCAGGGCGATCCCCATCGAGCCCTGTTCGGAGCCGTCCGCGCTTACGGCGGTGCCTGATTCCAAACCAATGTCAGTGAACTTGCCGTTGCCGTCGTTGCGGTAGAGATATTTCGGGGTAGAGTCGTCGGCGACGTAGATATCGGGGCGGCCTTTGTTGTCGAAGTCCGACCACAGCACTCCAAGACCGTAGTAACCGCGTGAGTCGTCAACGCCAGCCTGCTTGGACACTTCGGTAAACGTGCCATTGCCGTTATTGTGGTAGAGCGAGTCGCCTGCGCCGCGCAATCCCCGGGGTCCGCATTGCACATCGATGCCGCGATACTTGCAGGTCGGACTGCTGCCGAATCCGGGCATGTCAGTGAGCTGAAAATCGACGTAGCGGGTGATCATCAGGTCAACGAAGCCGTCATTGTCATAGTCGCCGAAGGACGCGCCGGTGGACCACCGCGGATCGTCAATCCCCGCTTGCTTGCTCACGTCGGTGAAAGTACCGTCGCCATTGTTGCGGTAAAGAATCGTGTGTCCCAGGCAGGTGATGACCATATCGGGCCAGCCGTCGTTGTTGTAGTCGCCGACGGCTCCGCCCATGGCGAAGCATGGTGTCGCGACGCCCGCCTTGTCGGTGACGTCGGTGAAGGTGCCGTCGTGGTTGTTGTGGTAGAGAGCACCGCGGGCGGACTGGTTCTTCAGGGCCATCGCCACCGTCGGCGCGTTGGTGAAATAAATGTCGGGCCAGCCGTCGCGGTCGTAGTCGAGGACGATGACGCCGCCACCCATCGATTCCACAATGTACTTTTTGTCGGGATCGGCGACGTGGGCGAACTTGATGCCGGTCTTGTCAGTTACATCCACCAGTTGTGGGATAGGCCGGTTCTTGCAGACCACGTTCTTCGCTCCAGGCGGGGGCGGCGGTGCAACTGCGTGAGCTTGTGAGAAAGCGTTGTTGGCCATCAGCACCGTCAGTAAAAGAGCCACGCTGGTGCGCAGGCGTACGGAAATGCCCATAGGTTGGTAATCCAATTTTCCATTATCGCAGGTGAATTCAGCAGGTCGTCTCATTCGGTCGGCGTGTATGACACACGGTAGCACCGCCCCAAAAATTGGACGCGGTGCGACACTTTTCGTCAGGCTGATCGGTGGGCGTTCATGAGATTGGCGGCGGAGTGTAACCGAACTCGTGGTCGATCACCGACGCCACCTTCAGCACCGCTTCGTCTTCGAAGGGACGGCCCACAATCTGCACCCCGATGGGCAAACCCTCCGGCGATCGTCCAACCGGCATGACCGCGGCGGGCGCGGCCAGCAGATTGAACCACTGCGCATAGCGCATGGCATCGAGATACTCGACCTGTTGGCCGTCGACGGTCCAGCTTCGCTCGTCATGGCGAAACGCCGGTACCGAGCACACTGGGCACAACAGCAGCGGATATTCCTGCATCTGTGCCAGCAGCTTTCTCCGGATGATGTCGGACTCTGCCCAGGCACCGAGCAGTTCGTCGGCGGTAAGCGAAGGCGCAGCGTGTGCTCGCGAGAGAAAATCGTGGAACACGGGGCTCAGCTTGTCTTCGTGCCCGCGGACTAATGGCTCTTCAAACATTGCGCCGCAGCGTACGAAGAAGATCTCCCACAGCTTACGCGCCTGTTCGAGGCCGTTGGGACGAAACGGGCGAACGTCGAATCCTTGCTCGCGAAGCGCCTGTGCCGCATTTTGAACTGCTTGGCGCGTTTCCGGTGTTACGGGCGTGATGCCGTCGTCTTCGAAGTATCCAATCGGAAGCCGGCGAAGATTGTCGAGATCTGGTTTACTGAATGGAATCGGAGGACTGACTGGATCGATCGGATCTTGTCCGGCGAGCGCGTGAAACAACAGTGCAACGTCGTCGATCGTCCGCGCCATCGGGCCAATTGCGCCGAGAAACGAGAATGGGCCGATGCATGGCGGCAGATGACCGTCTCCGGGAATGCGGCCCGGCGTCGGCTTCAGTGAACAGATACCGGTGAAGTGCGCGGGTACGCGTACCGAGCCTCCACTATCGCTGCCCAGCCCGCCGGCGGACATTCCGGCAGCAATCGCCGCCGATTCTCCGCCGCTCGAACCGCCGGGAGTGTAGTCGAGGTCCCAAGGATTGTTGGTGCGACCATGAAGCTGGTTCTCGGTGACGTAGGCCATTAGGTATTCAGGGCAGTTTGTCGTGCCCAGAATGACCGCGCCCGCCTTGCGCAGGCGCGCCACAACCACCGCGTCTTTGGTTGGGATATTTCCGCGATTAACTAGGCTGCCGATCTCGCAACGGTGACCCGCCGTCGAGATCGACGACTTCACAGTCACGGGCAGTCCCGCTAATGGTGGCGCTGTGCCCGGAGCGCTGTCAGCGGCCCGGGCCTGCTCGCGTACGCGCTCCGGGTCGAAATCCACTAGTGCGTTGATTTGGGGATTCAGGCGCTCGATTTGGCGGATGTACTCATCGGCCAACTCGAGCGCCGAAATTTCTCGCGTTCGTAACAGGACGAGCAACTCGAAGGCTGACTGGTGGGTGACGGGCTTCGACGTCATCTAGCGGTCTTAACCTGTCCGGCAGACGTCGACAGCGCCGCTGTGCCGAACGGCCGCTGCTGCACAATCCCCTGCCCTTCTTTCACGGTGACGGTTTGTCCGGCCGCGACCTTATATAGCTTGTCCACCTGACCGCTGGGCCAGCGTAGTTCGATTTCGTCCGCCTGTGCGGCCTTGCCGAGCCCAAACGTCAGCACCAATTCGCTCGATGACAGATAGCCCGAGCCGCTGCGCAGCATCTGCGTCTGCCGGTCGCCGTTAGCTTTTACGATGGCCATGGTGCCGATACCATCGCGGTTCGAACGCGTCCCCACGAGCTTGATGCGCACGCTGTGATTTGCATTCCCGCCGTCATTGCGAAAGAGGACCGTCGGTCCGCCGTTGGTGGTCAACAGCAGATCAAGATCACCATCGTTATCGATGTCGGCGTAGGCGGCTCCGCGGCCCACCCTCGGCTGACCGAGATCAGGCCCAACCGCTTGCGTGGCCTCGACGAAGTTGCCTTTACCCTGGTTGTGAAACAGGTGCGGCGACTCGGCATATTTCACGCGCTTTTGAATGCGCTCAATCTCGTTTTCGATATGGCCATTGGCGACGAAGATGTCGAGCCAGCCGTCGTTATCATAGTCGAAGAAGAGCGTCGCAAATCCCAGCGTCAACAAGCTGCGGCGGCCAACTTCCGAGCGCGGCGCCTCATCCACAAACAGGCCGTTGCCTTCGTTGTGATAGAGCGCCAGCATCTGATTAGCGAAATTTCCGATGACGATGCTGGGCCGCCCGGTGTGGTCGTAGTCGGCGGCATCGACGCCCATGCCCGCGCGCGCCACGCCGTCTTCGCTGAAGGCGATACCGGCCGACACCGCCGACTCGGTGAATCCGCCCTTGGTGTTATTGATGTATAGCTTGTTGGGCTGCGTATCGTTGGCGATTACCAAATCCGGCCAGCCGTCGCCGTTCACATCGAGCACCGCAACGCCCAGCGATTTCGAAGAATTGTCGAACAGCCCCGCCTTTGCCGTGGCGTCTTCAAACTTGCCGTTGCCGAGGTTGTGCCACAGCCGCACCGACGCGCCCTTGTACGACTCAGGAGTGCAATAGGACTTATGCGTGCCGTCCATGGTGCAGTAAATGTCGCCTTGCGGGCTCCACTGCACATAGTTGACGACGATCAGGTCGAGTTTGCCGTCGCGATCATAATCGAACCACGCGGCGCTGGTGCTGAATTCGTTCGGACCCCACATTCCCGCGGCCTTGGTGACATCGGTGAACGTGCCATTGCCGTTGTTGTGAAACAGGTGGCTCTGGCCCAACGCCGAAACAAAGATGTCGTCGTAGCCGTCATTGTCGTAATCGGCAACAGCCGCGCCCATGCCGAACAATGAAATCGCCAGCCCTGCCTTGGCGGTGACGTCGGTAAATGTGCCGTTGCGATTGTTATGGTAAAGCTTCAAAGTCGAAGGTTTTCCGGGCGGGGTCCAGTCCTTGCCATTGACCAGCAGGATGTCGGGATAGCCATCGTTGTCGTAATCGATGAAGGCGCAGCCCGGGCCCATGGTTTCCGGCAGCCATTTCTTACCTGCCGCGCCATTATTGTGCACAAAGTTAATACCGGCCTGCTTGGTGATGTCGCGAAAGGTAACCTGCGCCGATCCGGAGGAAGCCAGAGCGACACATGCGAGAATGACGAAATTGGCCCTTATTATAACGTTCATTATAATGTTATAACCTTCATTATAACTTTCATGGGTTTGGGTTACTGTCCCGCGGTCACCACCGGGTGCTTCTCAGCCACGGCGGCAGGCTTCTTCGCCGGACCGAGCGGCGCCGACACGTGTTCGTGAATCAGTTGACGTTCGTTGTTGTCCTCGGGATGGAGCCTGCGGTAAGGCCCGGTGATGACTTGCGAAGATTCGTCTGCTTTGAAGCGCATGTAGAGCTTCTCGTACTCCGCTGCCTTCGCGGTGTCGCCTATTCCTTTGTAGCAGAGCATTAAATTGTAGTTGGCTTGCAGGTCCTCAGGATCGACGGCAATCGCCTGTTGCAGTTGCGCGATTGCCTCCGGATATTTGCGCGAAAGAAACAGCACGCGCCCGAGGTCGTTGCGCGCCACGCGGTCCTTCGGATACTGCTGCAGCACTTGTCTGCAGTTGCTTGCGCCGCGCCATCGTAATCGCCGTCGGAGCGCAGCACGCGCGCATAGAAATAATGCGCGCGCGCCAGGTTCGGACTCAGCGCCATCGCCTTCTGCAATACCGTGCGCGCCCGCTCCATGTCGCCTTCCTGCACCGCGACGCGACCCAGGTTCACCCAGCCATCAGGATTGTTGGGATCGGCCTCCGTGACTTTCTCCCAGGCCGCGGTTGCGCCCTTGAAATCTCCCTGCAGGAAGAGGCCGATGCCGTAGTCGTTCCAGCGCTGCCAGTCGGCCTTCTCGACGACGGTCTTCGGCGCTTCCGCCGCAGCGCCCTTGGGCAGCACTCGCAGCTCAACCGTGTCTTCCGCCAGCACGACGATGGGCAGATCGGGAATCTCGTGAAGCTTACCCGAGACCTTGGTCAGGTCGCCGTCGAAGGTGAAGTTGCGGTCGTCGTAGCTCTTGGCGGTCTGCGGGCCATCGGGTCCTTGCGGCGAAACTCCAGCGTAGGCAAAGTGCGTGTTCCACCAGGAGAACTTGCGATAGCACAGCTTCGCCGTCAGCGTGATCTTGCTGCCCGCATTCTGCGGAACGTGCAGCCGGTAGTGAATGGTGTCGGCCGCGCCCGGTGGAATCAGATGTACGTACACCACAGCGCGCGTGGCCCACGCATTGCGCTTGTTGATGGGATTGCCGTGCTCATCGATCTGCAACGAGCGATAGAAATGCGCGCCCGGATCGACCGGCCCTGTCGTCATCTCGGCTTTGCCGCTCCAGAACAGCACCTGGCCTTTGTCGTCCACGGCCTTCAGCTCAACCCACGTTTCCGGAGCATCGACGGTGCCACCGGGAAAGAAGTGTCCGACTTTGCGGGTGCGCACCACGACGTCGATGCGAGCGCTGTCGCCGCGACGCACCGCAGCGCTGACCCTGTCGAGCGGAGCGGTCACAGGCGCCACCACGCCGCTCGATTCGCCTGTGGTCTTCATCTCAGCTTCTTCGCCTACGGCAAATGTGGTCTGCAATTCGGTTTGAGGTCCACCGGCTGCACTAGTCACCGGGCCCGCATTCGACAAGGCAAAGATGTCGATGCTCACCACGCCGCTCTTTAGGAAATTCTGCTCAATCTCCATCTGGTGCGGGTCTTCGTTGGCCATGGGCAACGCCGTGTTGGCGGCCGGGAAGGAGTGCGAATGGATCTTGCCCGCGATGTTGCCCATGTCATTCGACTTGGTGTCGGGCATGTGGCAGTCCTGGCAAGCCTGCGGCTTCGGCGGGTAATAGAACGAGCGCGCGCCCATGCCGGACACGCCACTGGCCTGCCAGTTGTCGTATTCGTTGAAGCCGCGCAGCCAGCGGTAATTGTTCACCGGCACGTCGAGATGCACCTTGTGGCACGACGAGCAGAACTCCGGCGTCTGCTGTGCGCATGAAGGGCTTCAGGAAGACGCGGCGATGCGGCTCCGGATTGAGCTTGATGCTGAAGTCATGCAGCCAGCGCAGCACGGGATTCTTGGTCGCTGCCAGCTCGTGCAGCTCCGGGTACTCGAGCATGAAGTCGCCCTGGCCCATGGTGCTCTTCACCTTCACGATGGAGTGACACATCATGCAGCCCATGCCAGCCTGCGCCTGCGGAGTGTTCACGATTTGCCGGATGGGCGTATCCATCATGCCGCTGTAGAGCAGCGCCGGATCGTGGCAGCCCGCGCACCACTTCGAGGGCTTCACGCCGTTCACGTCCTGCATGTACTCAACACTCTTGCGGTACCACTGATTGTTGAACGACGAGAAGTGGTGGGCCGAACTTTGCCACTCTTTGTAAATGTCCTGGTGGCAGCGCTCGCAGGCGTCGGACTCCATGAAGAACTTAGAGGGAATATTGCGGTCACCGTAGACCTGCGACGAGCTGGGAAAGAATTTCCCGTGCGCGCCGTCGCCTTCGTTGGCCATCGATAGCGGAGCTATCGGCGGATTCTCAATAACGAAGCGCTTACTCCAGGAATCACGGGAGTACTTGGCGCCGACGCCGATGACAAATGCTACCGCGATCATTGCCAGCGCTGAAATCCATGGCCTGCGCTTGGCACCGCTGCGCTGGCTCAGCCACCAGCCCGCGAGCAGCGCGACCGCGAGAGCACAAATGGCCCCGTGCGACAGAAGTAACCTGGTGTAAGGTCGCGATGCGCCGGTGTAGATAAGCGCCAGGCCCAACGCCGCACCTACAATCAGCACCAGCGTCCCGATCTTCACGATCAACGGCTGGCGCATGACCGTCGGCAGCAGGCGTAGTCCGCCGAGGCAGAACGCCACGCCCAGTCCGACGTGGAACAGCACTACCGCCGCATAAAAAAGATTTGCGGCGGGCCACGCATACAAGTAGATGGCCGATAAGGTCAGTGCAGCAATCGAAAGTACCGCCAACTTCTTCATCGTTGTCCGGCCGAGCCTCCCGTACGCTCGTCATCGTGTGCGGTCTTCCGCGGGGTTAACGGCAACGGATCAATCGTGCGCGCTCTGTACACAAAGCGATACCCTGGCGCTTTGCTGGCGCCTGACTCGAAGCGGTCATTCCAATTGAAGCGGTACTCATTCGCCGTCGCATCGTCGGGATAGTGCTGCGTCGCCGGATACGGATACGTGCTCATGCCGTGAAAGGGCAGATCAGCCACGGTAAACGGAATCGCTTCGTAGAAGTCCATGTCTTTCACGAAGCCGTTGGCATAGAAGAAGTAGTCGCGCGTCCAGCCTTGCCGCAACGGAGGCAGGGTTGCAGTGTCGAACTCGGCGTCGATGTCCTCGCCCGTGCCGAAAACCACAAAGCGATTGTCGGCGGACGTGAGCAGCGGCGTCACATCGCCATACTGCGTGTAGCTTCCGCGGAAGCGTGAGAATGGTCCGGTGGTGCTGACCTGGTCGTAGTAATAGGTCAAGTCCCCTGGAGTTTCGCCGTCCACCTGGCGCGGATAGCCGCGGAATCCCAGCGTTGCGGCAGACAACGGCAATTCGGTCGTGCGCACATCGTTCTCGCGCGCCGGGCCGTTGTCCACCAGCAGTTGGTCCCAGTAAATCTGGAGGTTCGAGGTGATTCGGATTCGCTGCGCGCCGACCGGAAGCTTGCCCGTCAAATCGACGGTTATGGTGCGCGGAAGTCCGGCGGGAAATCCCATCTCATCGACCACGCGCTTCCATGAGCCGTCGGGTATCTGTGCCTCGATGTAGGGCGAAATCGGTTTCAGTCCCGCTTGCCACGCCGCGTACATCGACGTCGCACTGAAGTACTCGATGAATCCACTAAGGAACAGCCGCAAGGGATTCTGTGGAGTCCACGTGCCGAGATCGAGCGTCAGCGAATGCGTGTTGGCGAAGCCTGCGTATGGGAGATTGGTAAAGTCGCGAACATACTGGTGATCGCGCGCGCTGAGCAACTCGAGCACGTCGTGGCCCTGGTTGTCCCATGCACCCGCCGGAGGATGCGGCATCGAGGTCGCCACCGTTTTGCCGCTGGCGAAGGGTGGATCGTCGAGGAAGCGCTCATCGGGATACACGTCGATGGCTGCTGGATGGTCGACAGCCACCATGCGCAACTGGTCGATGTAGTTCACTTCCTCCATCGGCTCGCCGAAGCGCACGCTCAGGTAGCCGTCTTTGGCGCGCAGCTTCGAACCGTCGATCTTCACCCACTCGTCGGGATCGGGCGTGTTCTTCGAGGTCGGGGAAATCCAGTGGCCAATCACGCCCGCCCCGATCACGTCAGTAATGAACTCGTACTTCTCGCCGTTCCACGCGAACAGCGTCGGACACGAACTGCCGCGCCGGTCGAGCTCCATGAACGACACTGGCTTGTTGACGGCGACATCGATTTCGTCTTGCAAGACGCCGGTGGGCCACAGCATGCGCACAATGTCGGCGTTGGTGTTCTTGCCGAGTCCCGCAAGAATCTCCGGTGGCCCTTGGCTGAGATAACCCGCTCCCCCGGCGACTTCAAACTTCTGCCACAGCCCGTTGGAGAAAATTTCGACCTTCGTTCCCAAGCCAGTCTTGTTGTCGGCCAGGCCCTTGAAGTCAATGCGCAGCGCATGGTTCTTGTTGCCGCCCTGATTGTGCAGGACAACTGGGTCGCCACCTAATTGAGTCACTACAAGGTCCGCCGCGAGATCGTTGTCGAGATCGGCGGCGATCAGCGCGCGGGGATCGTGCAGCTTGAGCTTGTCGAGCCCGAGAGACGCGCTGACGTCTTCGAACCCCTGCGCGCCTTTGTTGCGGAACACGCGCAGCTCAGTTCCCTTCGCCGTCTCGACAACGGCTGCCAAGTCGATCCAGCCGTCATTGTCGAAATCGATGGCGGTAATGCCCCAACCTTGCGTTGCGTCGTTGATCGGCAGCGGCACGCGCTCGAAACGCTTTCCGTCCACATTTCGCCACAGGCTTATACCTGGGGTGCCCGAGTGTGTCAGCGCGACATCCATCCAACCGTCCTTGTTGAAGTCGAGGACATATACGCCGTTCGCACCTGCCGCACTGGTGAACAGCGGAAATGGCTCAAACCTTCCTTCCCGGGGGTTGATCCAAATTGTCGCTCCGGTCGATCCTGTCGTGATGACGTCCACGGCGCGATCGTTGTTGATATCCGACAGAGTCGCATTATCCGTAATTGACTCGCCTCCCAGTCCCGTCTGCTCGGTCCAGTTGGTAAACGTGCTATTTCCGTTGTTGCGCCAGACAATGGTGTCGGTGGAATCCTTGAGCCCCGTAATGCGCTTACCCGTGATGATCAGGTCTAGATCTCCGTCGTGGTCGTAATCCACCCATGTCATCCCGGCTGGCTGATTCAGCGTCGCGATCCCGACTTTCTCGGTCACGTCGGTAAACTTTCCGCCGCCATCGTTGTGAAAGAGCACCACACGATCGCTAAGCGCGACTGCCAAATCGTTCTTGCCGTCATTGTCGTAGTCGCCGACGGCGCACGACACACCGTGACCCTTGAGCGCGAGACCGAATTGGCTTGCCGACTCTTCTTTGAACTTGCCATCGCCAAGATTGCGAAACACTTTGACGGCGGAATCACCGTCAGCCAGCGAAACGATATCGAACTTCCCGTCGCCGTCCACGTCGAGCATGCACAGGCCGCCGGAGCCGTCCTTCCCCGCTCCGAGCGCGTGTGGCACGAACGTCATCGGAATCATCGGCCCCACCGATGGCTCATTCGTAATCACGTCCTGCGCAACGGAGTAGCGTCCCTGCTCGCCATACGTCAGTGTGATGGGTGCAGAAATCTTGTTGTGCGTCAGGTACTCGAACCGTTTCAGGTGCTCGCGCGCTTCGTCGGTCTTGCCCGAACGCTGCAATGCGCGGCCCAGCCCAAACTCGGCCGACGCGTGCAGAGGATTGATCTTCAGCGCCTTCTGAAACTCTTCGATGGCTTGTGCATAATTCTGCTGCTGGCTGTAGAAGGTGCCGAGAAAGTAGTACGCATCCGGATCGTTAGGATCGATTTTCAGCGCTTTCTGGAAGTCGGCGATTGCCTCATCTGTCTTGCCCTCGCCGCGGTACACCAGGCCGAGGTTGTACCAGACCCGCGGATTGCCCGGATCCTTCGCGGCCGCCTGCTTCAAAGCCTCCTCGGCCTCGGGCAACTTCTGCTGATTGAGCAATGCAATACCCTTGTTCAGTTCCGCCGTCGCCAGCGACGGATCGAGCTTGTACGCCGCGTCGAAGTTGGCCACCGCTTTGTCCATCAACTGCTGGTTCATCATGGCCACGCCAAGATTGTTCAGCTTGGCGGCTTCGGAACGGACTTGAGAGGCATCGCCCCAGCTAGTGCCAAGCAGCAGACAAGTGGTAGCAACGCCCGGAATCCACCGGCGCAGAAGTGCGAACATTCAGGCTTTCTCCTCAGGATCGATGGCGAGAGTATTCTTGATTATAGGGTTTTCCATCACTCCTGGGCTGATTCCACACCGTCTCTGAACCTGTTACTAAATCCTTCGTTTTCGCACCAATCAAATCGGAACCGCAAACCCCGGCCCCCTGAGACTCTCACCGAACTGAGCAACGTTCCTTCTCAGGAGATAATTCCTGTCCCGTACGATATCTTCCAATCTGAAGGTTTTTCTGCCTCCGAGCACCGTACCCATCGGGCGCGGATCCGAGTTCGACGGCACCCCATCCGCCTCATCACGCTGAACTGCTTGTCCCCACTGCGTGTTATCGAATTACAACGACTCCGCCGACCGCAAACAATAATCAAAAACCATTACCGCTAGCGCCTTCGTGCCAGTCATTGGCATCGTCAGCTCTGGAACTCTGTTGAAAATCAAAGCGTCTAAGCAATGAGGGACCTGGCTTAAAATAGTTCGCAGCACTGTCTGTGGGCGTTGGGTGAGGAGTGGCGTGATGTGGTTTCCCGATCGCTTGCGCGCGACGATCTGGCGATGCCGGACGATCGTCTGGCTGGCTAGTTGGTTGGTGCCGCGCGCGAACCGCGTTCAGTGGCGTTCCGAACAAAACCGAAAATTCTGGCACTGGTGTAACTTTCTTGCCGAGTCGGAACAACTCACTCCCTACAACCGTTTGCAGATCGCGCGCCAATGCTGGGCGACGTTCCCTGACGCGTTCTGGCAGCGCTTCGACCGTCAGCAATTTCCGTCCAAATCTCGCCGGTTCCTCGGCTCACCGCTCACGCTTCTGGCAGGACTGGCTCTTTTGATTGCAGGGCTCCTCGTCATCAGCGGCATCATCCCGGCGGCTCGAACTGCATTCTCTGCGCCGGTTCCGCATCCCAATGAGACCGTCATAATCTCTCTCGACGGTAGCGGCATCAACGGCAACTTCAGCCGCACCCGCTCTGACACATTGCTCGATCTGGCCACGATCTGGGGCCGCTCCAGGCTGCAAGACGGACTGACTCCGTTTTCCTGGGGGCCGGGAAATCTCCTTCTGCAAAGGCGAGACTTGGCGGTGGCCACAGCCCGCGTAGGTCCCGAGTTTTTTTCGACCCTCGACGTCAAGGCCGCCCTCGGCCGGACCTTTAAGTCCGACGATGTGCAGAGCTGCTCCGACTGCATTCTGCTGAGCTACCCTGTTTGGCATCGTGAGTATCACGGCGACCCGCACATCGTTGGTGAACAAATCAGCCTGAATGGAACCCAGCGCACGGTAATTGGCGTGCTACCCGCAAACTTCCGGCTGATTTCTTCCGGAATCGCGGTCTGGGGTCTCATCGATCCAGCCATGCTTTTTACCAACTTCCAGCGTCGCGTCGGCGCCGTGGCACGCCTGCACGGTGATGCGTCCGCGCCCCGCCTGCAAAGCGATCTTGCGGACCTGACGGAGAATGGCGGCTACGTGCATCCATCGTCGAAGTTGCAGGTGATCACCGTCGCATCGCAAGTTCAGCGCAATCTGTGGGACACCGCGTGGTTCGTGATGATGGTTGTCGGTTGCGCCGTGCTGGTGGTCGTACTTCGCAGGGCTGTTAACGGCTTCGTCGATTTGCCGGTAGGTCTCCACGACCGGGCCGTGTGGATTGGCTTCTTCGGGGCGAAGTCTGCTCTGCTGCTGTCTATTGCAGGACTAGTCGCGTGGAGCGCGGTTCATTGGATCGCGGCGTGGATGGCGGATTCTACTTATCCAACAGTCGACGAGTACTCGATTTGGCTATTCCTGCCGTTGGCGATTGCTGCGTTGTCGTGGGCGGTCCGCGATCAGCAACGGCGCTGCCGCACCTGTCTGCGGCGACTGGAATTACCGGTCGAGATCGGGCGTCCCGGCTCGGTGCTGTTGAATTGGGCGGGAACCGAGATGGTCTGTTCCGACGGTCACGGTGTTCTCTACCTGGCGGATTCTCCCGCCAATGCGCTCGATCGCGACCATTGGAACAAGCTCGACCAATCGTGGCAGGGTCTCTTCCGCGAAGACTGACGCGAATCCGCGAGAACTGATTCGTATGCGGCGTCAGCCTGCGGCGAAAACCTCGGAGTCCTGCGATCGCCTGGCAAGCGCCTCTTGCACAGCAGCAGCAAGCGCAGCCACCGTGTAAGGCTTCGCCAGAAATGAATTGTCCGCTTGCAACAGCGCGCTGAGCAGGGCGCTGTTCTCGGTGTATCCCGAAGTAAATAACACTTGCACTCCGGGAAAGCGCGCTCTCAGAATTCTTGCCAGTTCCTGCCCGCCCATTCCCGGCATCACCAGGTCGGTCATAACCAGATCGATCGAGCCGCGGCACTGCTCGCATGCCTGAAGAGCAGCCTCAGGGCTGTCCGCATCCATTGCCTCGTAGCCGAGGTTTCGCAGGCATTCACATACGTTCCCTCGAATCGCAGCATCGTCTTCGACCACCAGAATGGCCTGCCCATCGGGCTGCCCAGCCGTGTCCGTCGGCAACGCGACCTGGCTGCGAACACAGTCTGTCGCGGGAAAGTACAGCTTGAACGTCGTGCCATGCCCGACTTCGCTGTAAACCCAGACGTATCCGCCGCTCTGTTTCACGATTCCATAGACAATCGATAGACCCAAGCCGGTACCCTTGCCGACTTCCTTGGTGGTAAAGAATGGATCGAAAATATGCGGCAGGTCCGATTTCGCAATACCTGTCCCGGTGTCGGACACCGCCAGCATCACGTACCTGCCCGGTTGCACCGGCGGGTGCGTTCGACAATAGGCATCGTCCAGTTCCGCGTTTTCGGTTTCGATATGCAGTGTTCCACCCTGCGGCATGGCATCCCGCGCATTCACCGCCAAGTTCAGCACCACCTGCGAAAGCTGATCCGGGTCAAGCCTGCTATTCGCCAAGTCGTCGGCCACGCGAGTGACCAACTGAACATCTTCCCCGATGATGCGGCGCAACATGTGCGAGGTCTCGCTGACCACCGAATTGATGTTGACTACGCGCGCCTGCATTATCTGACGGCGGCTGAATGCCAGCATCTGCCGGGTGAGCACGGCTGCGCGATCAGCGGCCTTGGAAACCTGTAACAGCGGCCGGCTCAGGGGACTGTCGGGCGTGATCTTGCCCAGCATCATCTCCGTCGACAGCTTGATGACCACCAGAATGCTGTTGAAATCGTGGGCCATCCCTCCCGCCAGACGGCCGACCGCTTCCAGTTTTTGCACGGAACGGATTTGTTGCTCCAGCGCACCCTGCTCGCTGAGGTCCTCGAAATAGGCATCGACCTCGTCAGGCTTGCCGATCGCATCGGAAGTCAAATAAGCGGTAACGCGTACGCGAAGCTGTCTGCCATCTTTGCGGGCGAATAGCACTTCCTGGGCTTGCAGTTTCCGGTCGCGCTTCAGCAGATCGATAAGCTCCGCGCGATTGGGGGCGTTGGGGTAGAGCTCGCGGGAAAGCTCCATCGTTAGCAGTTCCTGTTCGGAATAGCCCAGCATCCCGCACAGCGCTGGGTTGACGGATTCGAAACGATCCTTCACCAGCGACCAACGAGCAATTCCGAAAGGAGCCCGCTCGATCAGCGAGCGCACTCCGGCGTCTGTTTTCTGTAGTTGCTCTGCCTTTCGATTCTCCGAGATGGCTTGGCTGGGAGCTTGCCGGTCGGAATCGGTGGAGGTGCGTTCGGCCGTTGCGGATCGTTGACCCATGACTGATCCACGAATATCACGCCTCGCCCGGAAAGTGCCGTGACCAACTGCACACTTTCGTGTGCCAGAATCGCGAAGCATGGAGGCCCCGCAATTTTGCGTTTCGGGTTCTACCGCCGGTACGCGACTTGCGCGGGCGGTGTGTACCGGTTTCGCCGCACCAGCCAGACGATCAGTGCGATGATGAGAATGAAGGGCAGCAGCGGCACGACCACCAGGCCAAAGATCAATCCCAGAAACACAATCGGACCGGATTGGCTGACGGTCTCGCCTTTGACTGTCGCATTAGGATGGCGATAGAGCCCCCGCCCAACCGCTACGGCGTCACCGGCAACACTCGCGTCTTCACCCAGCTTTATACCGCCGCCAACCGAAACGGCATCGCCCTTCACCGTGCCGTCAATAACGATGTTGCCGAGGATGGCGACCGTGTCGCCCGAGGTTCCGGACATATGGATCGAGCAAACCAGGCAGACGACATCTCCAACTTGCTCGTCCGCGCTGACGTTAATGCTCTGAAAGAACTGCACCCGGTCGCCGCCGCTGGCAAACGCCATGGCAGGCGCGATCATCAGCACACCGAGAATCAGCATCTGAACCGTGCGGCTAGGGAGGGTCATGGGCGGTTTCTCCTGTGGGCGATATTATCCCGTTGTTTGAAATATACGAGCGGTTTCGCCCCGAGGTTCCCACAAAAGCACTAGAAACGCCAAACCGTCACGAACGGGTACGGGGAGGGTAACATCCTGAGCTGCAAGGGGAGAGTGCTAATCTGCCGCCGAAACTCCTGGGACCGGGCTGTCTCACTCGATTGGCGGGCGGAAATCGCTCTCCGTTCGCGATGTAACGAAATCCGTTCTGGCGAATCAATACGAATAACAGGTAGATACCAATTGCCCGTGGAACCGCCCAGGAGCCGCAGATGTTGATCAAGAAACCGTCTGACATACCCTCGTCTGAAATTACTCCGAAGAAGCTTTATCTCAATCGCCGCAATTTCCTTATCGGGGCGGGCGCCATCGCTGGGGCTGCCGTCGTTGGCGACCGGCTGCGCGCGATCGCGTCGCCTCCCACATCTGTGTTAGCCGGCGCGAAATTGCAGTACACGGAAAGTTCCTACAACACCACCGAGAAGAAAACGCCATACAACGACATCACCAATTACAACAATTATTACGAATTCAGCACCGACAAGTACGAACCAGCCGGCCTGGCCAAGAACTTTAGGACCCACCCGTGGACCATCAAAGTCGAGGGCCAGGTCAACAAGCCGCAGACCATCGACATCGACACGTTGCTCAAGAATTCCCTCGAAGAGCGCATCTACCGCATGCGCTGCGTCGAAGGCTGGTCGATGGTGATTCCCTGGGTCGGATTCCCGCTCAGCACTGTACTCAACCAGGCGGAGCCGAACTCCAAGGCCAAGTTCGTGGAATTCACCACCCTGTACGATCTGAAGCAGTATCCGGGCCAGCAGCGCAACGTTCTGGATTGGCCTTACGTCGAGGGTTTGCGTATGGACGAGGCCATGCATCCGCTGACCATTCTGGCGGTCGGCTTATACGGCGAAACACTCCCCAACCAGGACGGCGCGCCGATTCGGCTGGTGGTTCCGTGGAAGTACGGCTTCAAGGGCATCAAAGCTATCGTGAAGATCAAGCTGGTAGAACACCAGCCAACCTCGACCTGGACCAAGTCCGCACCCAACGAGTATGGCTTCTACTCCAATGTGAATCCCAACGTCGATCACCCCCGCTGGAGCCAGGCCAACGAGCGACGCATCGGCGAGTTCTTCAAGCGGCCTACGCTGATGTACAACGGTTACGGCGACCAAGTGGCCTCGATGTACGCAGGCATGGACCTGAAGAAGAATTTCTAAAAGCAGGCTTGTGAAACCAAAGTATCTGAAACCGATTGTCTTTCTCGCGTGCCTGATACCGATCGCTCGCATCGCGTGGAAGGCCTTCCATTCGTTGCTCGGGGCGAATCCGATTCAGGTCATCACCTGGTCGACTGGCACATGGACACTAGTCTTCCTTATGCTGACCCTGTCCATTACCCCTGTCCGTAAGTTGACGAAGCAGTACTGGCTCATCCAATACCGGCGGATGTTAGGGTTGTTCGCCTTCTTTTACGGCTGCCTGCACTTTACGACTTATATCTGGCTCGATCAGTTCTTCGACTTGCACAGTATCGCCAAGGACGTAGTGAAACGTCCTTTCATTACCATGGGTTTCACGGCCTTCGTCCTGATGATCCCGCTGGCACTTACCTCCACGAAAAATTCCATTCGGCGGCTGGGAAAGAAGTGGGTGGTGTTGCACCGGCTGATCTATGCTACGGCCATCGCCGCGATCATTCATTACATCTGGCTGGTGAAGAAAGACATTCGCAAGCCGGTCATTTACGCCATCATCCTCGGCATACTACTTCTGTACCGAGTCGTGGCCTGGGCGATCCAGCGATGGTCTTCCCTGCCTCAGTCATCTCGTCCGACCACGCCGATCGAACACCGTGCCTTAACGACCGATTGACGCTCCTCGACCATTCACCCACCGCTTGCGTTATCATCGTGAGGTCCCTCCGAATCGCTGGGAGAGCGACTGTCTAATGGACGAACGCAGTTTTCAACGGCTGCTGCGACGCACGGTCGCAATTCCCGTGGCCCTGCTGGTTTTGCTGGCGGGTGTACTCGTAGTCGAGATCCTTACCCTCACGGACTCGCTGCGCCGGGTGGCCCACACCGACCAGGTCATCACCAACGCCCGCCAGGCCATGCGCAACATGAATGACATGGAATCCAGTGCCCGTGGTTTTGAGCTCACCGGAGATGAGAGATTTCGCAAAAGCTTTCAGAGCGCAGAAGCGCAGTTGCCCTCTAATATCGACGCCTTGACTAAATTAACCGGTGATAACCCGACGCAAAAGGCCCGCATTCAAGACATCCGGAAACTGGACGAAAACTGGATACGTTGGGCGGAGCGAGAGATTGCCACCCACGCCAATAAACGGCCGACGGAAGACGAGTTAATGCAGGGCGACGGCCTAATGGAACAAATTAGGAACCGCCAGCGGGAAATCGTCGCTGATGAAGAGCGACTACTTCAATCGCGGACGCACCAAGCTACTTACTTGAGCCGCGTAGTTCTCTTCACGGCCATCGGTCTGTCCCTGGCGGTCGCGGGACTCCTGTTTACTCTGACGCGCCGAGAGTTGCGGCAACTCTCCGCCACCTACGAACAGCACATTCGCGCCGAAGCGGAGAAAAGCCGCCAACTGGCAGAGAGCCGCGAGCGCTTCCAGATAACGCTCAACAGCTTGGGCGATGCGGTCATTGCTACCGACGCGGACAGCCACGTGACTTACATCAATCCCGTGGCCCAGAAGCTCACCGGATGGGATGATCACAACGAAGCCCGCGGTAAGCCGCTTGCCGACGTGATGAGATTAGTGGACGGCAGATCGCGGACGCCGTTAGCCGATCCAGTGCAGACCGTGCGCGCTTCCGGAACTGTCGTCGGCCTCACCAACAATATTCTGCTGATCAGCCGTTCCGGACCCGAGTATCCCATCGAGATGAATGGCGCTCCCATTAAGAACGACCGCGACGGGCTGGTCGGAGTGGTCGTGGTGTTCCGCGACATCACACAACGCCGTCAGACGGAGCAGACGCTGCGCGCCAGTGATCGCCTGTCACAGGCCGGACGCCTCGCCGCGACCATTGCGCACGAAATCCGCAACCCGCTGGACACAGTTTCCAATTTATTGTTCCTCTTGCAGCACGACACCTACCCGAATCCCGAAACCAGGACGTACCTTGATATGGCTACGGAGGAGATCGGGCGCATCACGCAGATCACCGGACAACTGCTCACCTTTCACCGCGAAGCCCAATCTCCGGTTGACGTTGACATTACCAAGGTGCTGGAGAGTGTGCTCACGTTGTACGCGCCCCAGATCAGCACCTCCGACGTCGAGGTAAAGAAGCGCTTCGAGACCTCCCGCACTATCCGCGGCTTCCCAGGAGAATTGCGGCAGGTATTTGCCAACCTGGTCGCCAACGCCGTCCATAGCATGCCAAACGGCGGTGTCCTGCTGCTCCATGTTTTTGAGTCGAGCCTCGCGTCGGACTTCACCCGCAAGGGGATTCGCGTGACCGTACTGGACAACGGCAGCGGAATTCCACCCGGCGTGCGCAAGAACCTCTTTGCACCGTTCTACACCACCAAGGGAGAAGGCGGCACCGGTCTCGGCCTGTGGGTTACGCGCGGCATTATCGACAAGCACGAAGGCAGCATCCGCTTCATCAGCTCCGTCCGCCCCGGCAGAAGCGGCACCGCATTCTCCGTGTTTCTTCCCTATGAACAACTCCTCGGCAAGCTGGATCTGCCCAACACTCAGCCACTTCAATCAACTGTCGAGAAGCATTAAAAAACGCCGGGCTTAGTGCCCGGCGTCTGCTCATCGAAATCCAGACTGCTACTGAATGTCGAAGTTCTCCTGGTGCAGCATGGGGTCGCTCTTCACCAGTACCGTCTTCCCGGTCAGCTCTTCCATCTCACCGATCAGCTTCCCGTTATTCGCCTTCAGGCCTTGGCGACCTCCGGATTCACCCGCAGCGAGATGTCGGTGCGATCGTGCTGTTTGATCATCTTGCGCATCTCGATGTAAATCTCGTTGCACACCGTCGTAACTGACTTCACAAATCCCGCACCGACACAGTACGGGCACGATTCACCCAGCGAACGCTCAAGCGACTGTTTGACCCGTTTGCGAGTGATAGCCACCAAGTCCGAAATCATTGAATTGCAGCGCCTTCGACGGCGCCCGGTCGGTTCGCAGCGCCTCTTCCAGCGCCTGCATCACCTTTGCCGGTTCTTGCGTTCGTCCATGTCGATGAAGTCGATGACGATGATGCCGCCCAGATCGCGCAGCCGAATTTGCCGCACGATTTCCTTGACCGCATCGACATTGGTCTTCACGATGGTGTCTTCCAGCCGCTGCGTCTTGCCGACATACTTGCCGGTGTTGATGTCGATCGCCACCAGCGCTTCGGTCTGGTTGATCACGATGTATCCGCCTGCTCTTCAGCCACACCTTGGACTTCAGGGCATTGTTGATCTCGTCCTGAATGCCAAAGTGCTCGTACAGCGGAGCGTCTTTCGTGTACAGCTTGATGCGCCGCACCAGCGAAGGCTGGAAGCGCTGCGCGAAGCGCACCACGCGCTCGTATTCCTCTTCCGTATCCACCCAGATCTGCGAGAAGTCGGCGTTCACCTGGTCGCGCAGCACCCGTTCCACCAGGTTGAGGTCGTGATAGATCAGCGCCGGAGACTTGCTGTTCTCGGCGCGGTTCTTGATCTCGGCCCAAAGATGTTTCAGGAACCGAATGTCAGCCCGCAGCTCGTCTTCCTTGATGTTGGCCGCAGCCGTCCGCACGATGAAACCTCCGAGCCCGTTCTCTCGCTCGCTGGTCACGATGCGCTTCAAACGCATGCGCTCTTCCTCGGAGTTGATCTTGCGTGACACTCCCATGTGGTTCACCGTCGGCATGTACACCAGAAACCGCCCCGGCAGTGCGATGTGACTGGTGATGCGGGCGCCCTTCTTGGCGATAGGCTCCTTGGCGATCTGGATCAGGATCTCCTGCCCTTCTTTCAGCAGTTCAGAGATCAGCGGCACCGGCCGGTGCGAGTGCGCGCGAACGTTGTTGCGGCGCCCACCTCCGCCGCGGCGGCCACGGTCCCGATCGTTGCGCCGATTGAAGCCCTGGCGCTCTCCTTGGCGCTGTTGGTATCCGGCAGTCGGCGGCGCGGCGCGCAATTCAGCGCGTCCGTTGATCTCCTCCTCGCCTTCTTCTTCGCCTTCGTCGGCACCATCGTCGGCCGCTAATCGAGTTTCGCCACGCTCTTCAGCAGCAACGACTTCGTCTTCGTCAACGTCAGCCACCTTGGGAATCCAGCGTTCCGAATAGCCGTCGCTGCTGTCCAGTGTCTCTTCTTCCAGCTCCAGCTCCAGGTCGCCCGCGACTTCGCGCAGCGCTTCGATGTTCTCCGGCACCGGGTGAAACTCCATTTCGTCGTCTTCCAGGGTTTCGTGTTCCAGCGTGCGTCCCGCAGGAGCTTCGGACGGCGCGCTGTGCTGTTGGAGTCCGTTCGCACCTTGAGAAGCCACTTGCGGTTCGTGATGCTCGTCCTCGGTTTCGACCGTCTCGGAAGCAACTTCAATGGTGCCGTGCTCTGAGGTTTCAACGCGACCGTAGTTCTGCGGCGTTTCGCTCAATGACTCTTCGACGACCTCGTCGTGGTCCGATACCCTAACGACCGGCGGTTCGAGCTCTGCCGTCTCGACAAACCCTCCGTGCGCCGCCATGATGTTCACGGCGCTGTCGCAACAACTTCTTCCTGCGGTACCTGAGTCTCGGCGACCTCCTCGGTCTCCTCGTACTCCACTTCCTGCACCGGATGCGTCTCGACGCTGGGGACAAAGTCCTCGACAACCATCGGCGCCGCGCTCTCTGTCACGGGCGGTCCAGCCGCTTCCAGGGCAGCAACCACCGGCTCCGCCACCGGCGTCCTGTTGCGATACTTGGAAATCGACTCTCCCGGCAGCACAATCGGCGCATAACGCGCCGGCGCCTCAGGCCTTGACCTGAATCACCGGTTCGGCTGGTGCCGTGGGTTCTTGCCGGGGCGCGCCGCCGCTTCTGGCTTTGCGTCCTGACGCGGATAGCGATCGTCGCGTCCACCGCGTCGGCCTCCGCGGCGGCGACGTCCGCGCCAACGGCGAGCACCATCGCCAGATTCCTGTTCAGTGCTGGCTGGGACCGCAGTCTCCCCGTTGTCGCTGTCGTCCTCGGTATCTTCGGCTGCCGCAAAGCTCTCAACCGAAGCAATAAACTCCGCCTGCTCGTCCGCGGGACTCGCGGTAGCAGCGGCTGCCGGTTCCGCGTCTGATTGAGACGACCGGCTCAGATTAATCGTCGCGCGGCGCGGGAATATCCCCGAACTCCTCTGAGTCTTCATCGCCCGTCAGTTCGAGAAAGTCGGAAACGTAAAGGAAGGCATCGCGCTCCAGCCCAATATCGACAAAAGCGGATTGCATGCCGGGAAGCACGCGTGTGACCCGGCCCTTGTAGATGGATCCCGCAAGCGTGTACTCGTTTTCCCGCTCGTAAAATACTTCAGCAAGTTGATCGTCTTCCACCAGCGCCACTTTGGTTTCGTGGGGAGTGGACGACACAAATAGTTCTTTGTTCATGGACGCTCCGTAGGAGCGGCGGCGTGCTCAGCAGGCGGACGGAATCGGAATCAACGGTGTGCCCATGCTGCAGACACACCAAGGCACTCGCCCGGATGTGCTCCCAGCCTGACGCTCGTAACAGATGTCTTGAGAATCGTTTGCACCGTAATTTGGCAAGGCCTGCGAGGTTTGTGACCACACCTTCGATTTACCGAAGGGGTCGTTACCCGCCTCTTAAGCACTTGCCCTGCAATCCTGTCCGGCCGACTTCACCTGCGGCCGATCCTTAACCCTCGTTCGTGAGGGCGTTCGTAATCTTTTTGTCACCCTTCGAAGGCCGGAGTCCTGTTTTGGACCGCCCTCCCGGCGAGTGAGCCCGGCGTCTGCCAGTCCGCGCCTCTATGGCGCGCATTCACAATACTGGCAAAACTCGTATCCCTAGTTCACGAACCTGCGCATGCGGACGTTCATCACGATCCCCAGCGCGAGAAACATGAACAGTACCGACGATCCCCCGTAACTCATTAACGGCAAGGGGATTCCCGTGACCGGCATAAATCCAACTACCATGCCTACGTTGACCAGGATATGGAAGGCTAAAACCGCCACCACACCCATTACCACGAAGGCTCCCGCCCGGTCAGGGGCCGTCTGAGCGTTCTGAATCAGACGCATCAGCACGATAAAGTATAGCAGCAGTAGGCCCATAGCGCCGATGAATCCGTGTTCCTCGGCAAACGCGGCGAAAATGAAGTCGGTATGCGGCACTGGAAGGAACTGTCCCTGGGTCTGGCTGCCCTGCGCCGTGCCTTTTCCAAAGATGCCGCCCGACCCCACAGCCACCAGGGACTGTATCAACTGGTAACCCTTATGCTGCGGATCGGCTTCCGGCTCCATGAACGTCGTCAGCCGGTCGCGCTGGTAAGGCTTCAGGACGTGCCACCCAACCGGCGCCAGCAGCGCCGCCACCAGCAAGATCACCAGCGCATGTTTGCCCTTCATCCCGCCCAGGAAAAGCCCCATCACGGCGATCGGTAGATAGGTCAGCGCGGTGCCCAGATCAGGTTGTATAAGCACCATGAGCATCGGGATTCCCACCAACGCTCCCGCCTTCACGATGTCCTGCGCATCGCAATCGCCTTTGTTGTCGGCGAAGTATTTAGCCATCGCAAGAATGAGCACCAGTTTCACCCACTCCGAAGGCTGAAAGTGAAATGATCCGATCTGCACCCAACGTCTCGCGCCGAGGTACTTCTTCCCCAGAATCTCAACCGCGATAAGCGACAGAATCGACACCGCATAGAAAATTGGAACGCGCTCGATCAAAGCCTGGTAGCTGACAATGCTCATGGCGAACATCAGTGCCACGCCGCCCAGCACCCAGTAAATCTGCTTGATGTGTACGCCCATGAATTTGGTGTTGAGCGTTGCGCTATAAATCTCGACAACGCCGAGCGCGCAGATTAGTAAGACAAGCGCCAGCAGCACCCAGTCAAAATCGCGATAGGAAACGTAACGGCTCACTGGTCGCTCCTGGTCAGAACCGCTGCAGCGGGCGCGATGGCAGGTATCTCAGCTGGCTTGTCTGGCTTCGGCTGTGCCGGCAAGGGCGATTGCTGGGGCTTTCGCTGGACTGGTAGCGATTGCTTGGGCTTTTCGGCCTGCGGCGTCTCGATTTGCACGGCGGCGTCGTCTGCCTCTATCGTCGGCGAACCCGCAGCGGTATTAGTCGGCGACAATCCCGGCGCTGCCGCTACCGGCTTGGTCTTGGAGTCCAGCGGAACCGCCATGGTTCCGGCTTGTACTTTCCCGTCGCCATCCGCGCCACCGTCATGCCAGACAGCCGTCATAGTCAGCGTGGTCTGCCGCAGGCGTTTGCGCCTTCGCCACTTCCGTTGGCCGGGTACGTTGCTTCTCGACGTACGCTTTAATGACCTTGGCCGCCAACAGGGCCGAGTTCTTGCCCCATCCGCCGCCCTGCATCAGCACCACAACCACAATTTCAGGATTACGACGCGGCATCATGCCCACAAACCACGCATTGTCGTTGAACTTCGACTTGGCGGCTAGTTCCCATCGCCTTGCGAGCATCGAGCGAAATGGTCTGGGCAGTACCCGTCTTCCCCGCGAAATCGATTCCGTTCAAGTGCGCTGTCGCTGCAGTTCCTATGGTCGTCACTTGCGCCATAGCGTCCGTGATCGTATCCCAGTTATCCTGGCCGATTTCCACCTGTGACTTTTCGTTATAGTTGGCGGTCTGTTTAAACCCGGGCGGAAATTGGTCAGGAAACGCCACATGCGGCCGCACCAAGGTCCCATCGCTCGCGATGCCCCCAATGGCGCGCGCCAACTGGATCGGCGTCACCGCTACCGCTCCCTGCCCGATGCCCACCGAGATAGTCTCGCCCGCATACCACTTCTGCTTGTAGTTCTTGATCTTCCACTCTTCCGACGGCATTACGCCCGTTACTTCCTGCGGCAGGTCAATTCCCGTCTTCTGTCCCAGTCCAAGTTCCGTCGCGTATTTCGCGATGCGGCTGATGCCGAGCTTTTCCGCCAGCGTGTAGTAGTAGGTATCGCACGAATCGTAGATCGCCTTCGAGATATCGACGCGACCATGCTTCTGGTCGCACTTGAAGAAACGCCCATAGAACGTCGCGCCGCCGCCGCAACTGACCACTAGCTTCTGCGCAATGCCTTCCTGCAATCCCGCCACCGACATGATGATCTTGAACGTCGAGCCCGGCGCAAGCTGCGCCTGGATGGCCTTGTCGAGTAATGGCTTGTCAGGATCGGTCACCAAGCGGTTCCACTCGTCTTTCGTGACGTGCACAGCAAACGCATTGGGATCGAACGCCGGCCTGCTCACCAGCGCCAGGATTTCCCCGGTGCGCGGATCCATCGCCACAATCGCTCCCGGCTTGCCTTCCAGCGCCTCTTCCGCCGCGATCTGCAAATCAAGATCGATTGTCAGCTTCAGTTGCTTGCCAGGAACCGCCGGTACATCGCTCAGCGTGCCGACTTCCTTGCCTCGGCTGTTCACGATGACCTGCCGCGAGCCGTTCTTCCCCATCAAAATATCGTTGTAATACTGCTCGACGCCCGACATACCAACCACATCGCCCGGGTTGTATAACTCCCACTGCGGCTGGGTGAGCATGTCTTCGCTTACCTGCCCGACGTACCCAATCACGTGCGCCATAAATCCGCCTTTGGGATACAGGCGGCGATGCACGGTGATGATGTCGAGTTCCGGCAGGTCGGCGCGGTGCGATTCGATGAAGGCCAGCTCGTCCGGAGTGATGTCATCTTTGACGAACATTGGCTGGTAGCCCGGGACCATGTTCATGCGCTTGATGCGCGCGCGCAACTCATCCGGAGAAATGTGCAGGCCTTCGGCAATTTGTTCAGCATCGACGTCGAGGTTTCGGTTCTGGTCGCGCAACAACAGCACGGAGAACGAGGGATAGTTGTCGACGATGATGCGGCCTTCGCGGTCCAGCAGTTTGCCGCGCGGCGCTAGGATGGGGACCTGTTTGATGCGGTTCTGCTCGGCCAGCGAAGTGTAGTAGTCGCTGCGCGCGACCTGCAGTCTCCATAACCCGAACGCCAAAACTAAAAAGATCCCCAGCAGCACATACTGCACTGCGGTGAGCCGGAATGGAGAGACTTTTTCTTCGCGACCAAACATCGTCGGTAATGACTTCCCTGGGGGCGCCCTGAGTTAATACATTTCGAAACTATAGCGTTCGTTCATTCACGCACACGAACGCGCACGAAGTTGTCGCCGTCCGACACACGTCGTCTTGATCGTCTTTCGGCAACCTTCGCGCGGCTGGATGGCGGGCGCAATCCCTTGCCCTATTGTAGTCTGAATCGCCCATCGACGGAGTGTTAAAAAGGCATGTAAATCACGCCTTTTGAGTGCCTTAAAAGGATACAGGCCCGACAGGGCGGGCGTGCAACCTACTTGGGATGCCCGATCCACGAATACTGCCAAGCGACCGAGACATTCTGGTAGTTCCCGCCGAAACGAATGTAAGCGCCGTCGCTATAGGCGAGCTTGATCGACTGGCTCTTGGTAATAGGAAGCGACAGGGTCCCTCCGATGCGCGAACTGGTTTGCTCGGTCTTGAGGTTCCGGATGCTGTTGACCGCGGTAATGCCACCCCACCAGTAATTGCCATCCAACGACGCCCAGAACCGTGCTCTGCGAAACCCTTTGAACTTCGGTATGTCGTAGCTCAGGTGCCCCTCGAGGCTACCGACAGGCGCTTCCGTCTGCGGCAGCGGAACCGGGATGTTGTAGTACGCCGGATTGGTGGTATAAAACCAAACCCCAGCATAGCCATCCAGGATCCAGTTACCCCAACGCTGTGAGTAACCGAACTCGGGCTTGAACGCCCATCGGTTAATCCCCCAGTTGATGAGCTTGGTCGGGTCATACTGGCCCGTAGGCGCGATTATCTTCAGGCTCGCGCCGAGCAGCATCTTCTGCTTCCACTTGCGAAAATCCTGCGCCGGCATGGCGCGGCCGCCGTACAGATTGACCGAGAGGCGTGCACTCAAATCGAGTAGCCCGGAACGATATACCGAACGCTGCGTGTTATTCAGCTCTCCCGTGAAGTTACCGACCGCATACGGCAGGGACACGTTAACGTTGGCGGAGCGTCCAAAGAAGCTGAAGGCGTGATAGAGGGTGAAAACCGGGACGTTATAGGTTCCCTTTGCGTCGCTGACGGGAATCGTGCCGTTGAAGTCCAGCCCACCGTTGTAATAAGACCAGGTCACTGTAACGGCGTTGGAGTGCAGCGGCGTGATGACATACGCCCGTGGCGCCAAGTCCTGCGCCAACAGACCCAGCGGCCAACACACAAGTAGAGCCAGGAGTACGACTCGTTCGTAACGAAGCATCCGCATGAGGAAACATCAAAGTGTAACTGTCAAATGACGATCAGAAAACCAGAAAAACTAAACGGGATATCACGCTGGTTCTCGAGGATTTCGCGAAGCTGGGCGGCCGAAAAAACTGATGGCTGACGGCTGAGGCTATCTTTGCTTGAACCGGTCTAGCAATTGGAACACAAACACGCCGACCACCGCATTGGCCAGCGCCGCTATCGCAACGTGGCTCCAGCTCCAATGCAGCGCCTGCCGCAGCAAGCCATGTCCCACACCGTAGTACACGGCCTCGTGCACGACGAAGAACGCGTACACGATCAGGAAGCGCGTACCAGGGTTCTCCACATCGATCTTCACACCCAGCGACGACGCCATGTACCCGATGATAGTGTCGGTGATTCCGTACATCCCGATGGGATGCGCCGGTCCTCCCAGCGCGTCTTGCAGCAATCCGATGATTGCGCCGGTCACGCAGCCGCTGATGGGATTGCGCCGCGCTACTGCAAAGAAGATGACCACCATCATTGGCAGGTCAAGAATGGCCAGCCAGCGCAGTTTCGAAGTCAGGAACGCCTGGATGAAAATCGCGACCAGCGGAATCAGGAATACCACCAGCCAATTGAACTGGTAGGCTGCGGCTTGCTCCCGTGAGGTATAGCTTCCGCGGAATGGCATAGCAGACGCTGTCATTGTGGCGGATTCTCCACTGCGTTTGGCGGCTTAGAGGTGTCAGGTGACACGGTCGTAGGCGGCTTGCGCACCGCCGGCTTCGTTGCGGTCGTACCGCTGGCGTTAGGCTGCGATGCATTTGCTCCAGCCGGCTTCGCAGTCTCAGTTGAGTTCGGCTTCTGAGTTCCCACGGCAGAAGAAGCCGTGCCCGACGCCCCCTGAGTTTGGGGCTTGGTGCTTCCAGGCTGAGGTGTAGCTCCCGACGCTGGGTTCGTAGTCGCAGGATTCGCCGCCCCACCCGCCGTCCCCTGAACATTTCCCGCCGCATTCGCATCCGGTGGCGGAGGCACTCCCGGCAGTCGCTGACTCAAAATATCCGAGGCGCGAATCGGACCCAGGTCTTTCACGTCCGGAAATTTCTCCTCAATTTTCGTGACTACCAGCACCTCTTCCAGCCGATCGAGGCGCGCCGATGGAATGACGCGAATGTTGAGAAACAAGTCTTTGCCTGGCTCAATCGATGCCACCGTTCCGACCGGCAACCCCTTGGGAAAAATTCTGTCGCCGCCGCTGGTGACGACTTCTTCGCCCGGCTTCACCGGCTCATCGCTCATGATGTATTGCAGAGTGGTCGTCCCGTTGCTCGCGCCCTTCAAAATCCCTTGCAGCCGCGAGTCCTTCAGCGACGCGCCCACTCCGCTCAACTGATCGTTGATGGGTAGAACCTGCGCTGAACTCGCCGATACCGACACAATTTTGCCGACGATCCCCGTCGGCGTGATGACCGCCATGTCCGGCTTCAGCCCGTCATTCGAACCTTTGTCGATGTAAAGCACCCGCGACTGCTCGCTGCCGCTGGTGCCGATCACCTGCGCTGCGACTGTGCTGTCGATGTACTGTTCCTTGAACGCCAGCAGCGTCTGGACGCGCCTCGCCATGTTGGCGTCTTCGCTCAAGCGCGCCTGCTCCAGCTTCATGCGCTCGATTTCCGCGCGTAGCTGCTCGTTTTCCTTGCTCACGTTCCGCAGGTACACATACCCCACCCATTTGTCATGGATCCAGGCCTGCGTATGCACTACGGCTTTTTCAAAGGGAGTGACGGCGGCAATGGTCCACACCCGAATCAGGCGAATCTCGCCGTCTTGGGATGGGCGCCGCACTTGCACCGCCAGCACGATGATCTGAGCGAACAGGATGGCCGCCAGCACAATCAGGTTCTTATAGCGGCCGAGAATCGTGTCCATACCAGGGCCGGCACCAGCGGGCCGGACAATCTTAATCGATCGAAATCTTCCTCAGCAGCTTGAAATCGCTCAGCATCTTGCCCGTGCCCAGCACCACGCTGCACAGCGGATCGTCAGCAATCGATACCGGCAACCCGGTCTCTTCGCGAATCCGCTTGTCCAGGTTCTTCAACATCGCGCCGCCACCGGTCAGCACGATGCCGCGATCGCTGATGTCGGCCGACAGCTCCGGCGGCGTCCGCTCCAGAGCGACGCGAATCGCATTCACGATCGTCGAAACGCACTCAGCCACCGCTTCGCGTACTTCGCTGTCGTCGACTGTGATGGTCTTCGGCACGCCCTCGATCAGGTTGCGGCCCTTGATCTCCATGGTCATCGGCTTCTCCAGCGGATAGGCCGATCCGATCTCCACTTTGATCTGTTCAGCCGTGCGCTCGCCGATCAGCAGGTTGTACTTGCGCTTCATGAAGTTCATGATCGCTTCGTCCATCTGGTTGCCCGCCATGCGCACCGAGCGCGAATACACGATGCCGCTCAGTGAAATCACCGCGATGTCCGTGGTGCCGCCGCCAATGTCCACCACCATGTTGCCGCTCGGCTCAGTGATGGGCAAGCCCGCGCCAATCGCGGCGACCATCGCTTGCTCCACCAGGTGCACTTCGCTCGCCTTGGCGCGATAGGCGGAATCCATGACCGCGCGCTTTTCCACTTGCGTGATCTCGGAAGGCACGCCGATCACGATGCGCGGATGTACCAGCATCTTGCGGTTGTGCGCCTTCTGAATAAAGTAGTTCAACATCTTCTCGGTGACTTTGAAGTCCGCGATAACGCCATCTTTCATCGGCTTGATGGCAACGATGTTCCCTGGTGTGCGGCCAAGCATCTCCTTGGCCTCTTTGCCTACCGCTTCGACTTCACCTGTATTCTTGTTGATCGCGACGATCGACGGCTCGTTGACTACGATGCCTTTGCCGCGGGCGTACACCAGTGTGTTGGCCGTCCCCAGATCGATGGCCAAATCGCTGGAGAACATGCTGAACAGCGACCGTATGTTCCCGACGCGCGCGGGACGATTATGAAATCCGTTGGATGACATTACGACTGCTTCTCTCTATCTATATCTATTAGGACCTTGGCAACCACAATTCTCCTGCTCCTCGCGGACGCGTACAGGCCACCTCTCTCCCATTCCCTAGCGCAAAATTGAGGGTCTAAGTGTTTCAGGGTCTTAAGGTTCCGAGGACGCCGGCAGGCCAGTCCGCTGCTGGAACAGAAAACCTATGGTCGCACCGTATGCCAACAGAGTACCACCGTTCGCTAAGTCATTGGAATAGCAGTAGGCTGCCACTTTGCGACAGGGCAAGCGTTCCCAGGCTCCCGGGCGACACGATTGGTTTAGCTTTTCTCTAACCCTTCTCCGTGCCCTCCGTGTTCTCCGTGGTGAACCCTATTGTTCGTCGCTGTACGAACCGCTTGACCGAATCTGAACTACCGCTTACGCGCTCACTCATTTGTTAATATCTTCCGTCGCTCTCCAACACCGACTCAGGAGCACCTGGCCTTGTCGAACCTTCGGGTATCCTCGCGCGTTCTTATTTGCTTCCTTCTTCTCGCTGTCGGTGTTTCTTCCGCCGCTCCTCAAAAACAAACAGTTCCCTTGAACTTCGGCTGGGAGTTTCACCAGCTCATCTCCGGTCCCACCATAGAATCTGCGAACGCCGCCATCAAAGACGCCTCGCAATGGCATCCCGCCGTTGTTCCCGGATGCGTCCATCTCGATCTGTTGCGCAACAAACTGATTCCCGACCCGTTTTACCGCGACAACGAAGCCAAGCTGCAATGGATCGAGAACGCCGACTGGGAATACCGCACCACCGTTCAGGCCACGCCCGCACTGCTTGCTCAGAAAAACATCGACCTCGTCTTCGAAGGACTCGACGCCTACGCCAAGATCTATCTCAACGACAAACTGGTCCTCACGGCCGATAACATGTTTCGCGAGTGGCGGATGAGCGTGAAGTTTGAAACGCGGCCGTTGTAGATTTCACTGCTGTCGAGGTCAACGACTGGAGAAAGAAATGGCTTTACGAATCTTTGCCGTAGCAACCATAGCCGTGTTGTTGCTCGCTCCGGCGAGCGCACAGCAGAGTCACTGGGCATCCGCCGATGACCCGGCCGCAAAATACATCATCGACATGGAGCGTAAGTGGGCTGAAGGGGCATGCGTCGATAACGGCGTGGTCTCCGGTCTGCTGGCCGATGATTTTCAAGGCACCTCAAGCCAGGGTGCGCGCTTCACCAAAGCCGACGTACTGAAAGATGAAAAGAGTGCACACACTGCGCATGACTGCGGGCCGGATGAGGCAAAGTGCGTTTCTTCGGAGACAGCCTCGCCATCGTCTATGGCCGCGAACATGCTGTCCGTAAAGACAAGTCCCAGGTATGCCAGGTTTGGACCGACACCTGGCTGAAACGCGCCGGTACCTGGCAGGTCATTGCCTCGCAAGATAATGGCGTGGATTGTAAGTAACTGGGGTGCCCCAATCCCTTTGCCTACTTTTGGCGAAAGGGTGGGATCATAAGACTCACGGCAGCGCTTTCGCCTGCTCGATGATCTGCTCAGGTCTCGCCCGCACCCGATAATCCTCCGTGAGGTTCAGCCAGCGAATCGTTCCCGACGCATCCAGAAGATATTCCGCCGGTCTGGCGATATCGTGTCCGTCGGGGCCTGCGCCGCGATGCAGAATGTCGTACCGGCGAATCACCTCCGCCTTCGGATCGGAAAGGAAGGTGTAGGTGTATCCCGCCTTCGCACAAAGATTGCGAGACTCCCCAGGGGTGTCCACGCTGATGGCCACCGGCCGTACGCCTAATTGCTCAATTTCTGCCAGGTGTTGTTCGATACCCCGTAACTCGGAGTTGCAGAACGGTCACCAGTAGCCGCGGTAGAAAACCAGCAGCACTCCCTTCGGCGGCGTCTCCGCTCCCGGCACCCGAGATGACAACAGGCTCGAAAGCGCAACCGGATTGTTGTTGATGTCAGGTAACACAAACTCCGGAGCCTTCTGGCCAACCTGCAGCGCCATCGAAGGAGGCGGCAACTGCTTCGTCATATAGAAAACGATGTAACAGAAGAATGCCAGCACCGCGAGGCTGAGCGCTTCCAAAATAGGTCCCGTAATCTTCCCGCGGCATTGCTGCGGCTGCCCAAATGCGCGCTGCAAGCCGACAAACAGCAGCACTGCACCCGCCGCGAACAGCAGGAAGTTGGCCCACGGAACATCGCGCGTCACCGGATACTTGGCAAAAACGAATAGGTAGCTGACGAAGGCGACGACACTTACTAGAAACCCCGCCCACGGATACCAGTTCCATCGGCGCTTCATCGCGACTTCTCCACTATTCGGCATAGGCAACGCCCGGTCTCGGTCAATTCTAACCGCGGACGACGCACCCAAACCGCAAAAGCACAGGTCGAGACGGCGCTCGTAAACTCGCCCGTTGTATTCCGCCCCGCTTTGACTAGAATTGCGCTGCTCTTGTTTTGGCTTTAGAAACGCTCGGGTCTTTCAAGGAGGCCTCGTGACCAGCCTGTCCCGTAGCACCTGCCTTCTCGGCTCATTCGTCATTTGTCTTTCCCTGTTCTCCTCCGCCGACATCAAGATCAAAACTCGCACCACCGTGATGGGCCACTCGACCGAGAGCACCGTCTACATCAAGGGCCCGCGCGAGCGCAATGAAATGAGTTTCGGAGGTCGCGGCGGGGCGGTCACCATCACGCAATGCGATCAGAAGCGCAGGATCACCATCGCCGGCAATCAGTGCTCCGTCATGCAGATGGGAGGCGGCGAAACTTCCTGTCCCGCCACTCCAAACATTCGTGCGATGGGACAGGAAAACGCAGAGCCCGCACTGCCGCGCAAAGGTGGCGTGGTCACCATTACTCGCAACGTCACTGATACCGGTGAACGCCAGGACATGTTCGGCTACAAGGCCCGCCACCTCAAGACCACCATGATGATGGAGTCCACACCCGAAGCCTGCAACCAGTCGCACATGAAGATGGAAACCGACGGCTGGTACGCCGACCTCTCGGCGGGTTTCTCCTGTGCCGACGAATCCTACCGCGCCATGGCCTGCGGAGGGATGGGCAGCCGCAATCAATGCAACGACCGCATTGTGATGAAGGGCGGCGAAAATGCCGCGCTCGGCTATCCGCTCAAACAGACCACCACCGTCATCTCTGACCACGGCACCTTTACTTCCACCACCGAAGTCATCGAGCTGACCACCACGACGCTCGACGCGCCGCTATTCGACATGCCCCCAGGCTGCAAGGTCAACGACATGTCCGCCATGATGGGCGGAGCCGCCGCGCAACCCGAACCGAGCCCTGCGCCTGCTGCCGCCCCTGCTCCCGCGGCCAAACCTGCTACTCCCCCAGCTCCTGTTGTTGCCCCCAAAGCCGAAGGAGCCGTCCGCATCGGAGTGGTCAAAATAAAGGATACAAGCGGCGAGGGCCTCCCCACCGACAATCTGCGCATCAACCTCATGGACGAGCTCACCCGCCGCCAATTGGAAGCCGTGGCGCTCGATGCCGAAGCGCCGCCCGAGGATGTGCAGACCGAAGCCAGTTCCAAGCAATGCGATTACATCCTCTATACGGTTGCCAGTCAGGTGAAGGCGCCGGGCAGCGGCGGCATATCGCCGGCTCCCGTCGGATTGCAACTCGACGCGGCGAAGTATCAGGCCTTGACCAACATCACGCTCTTCAAGGTGGGCAAGCCGCAGCCCGAGCTTCAGGCTGTTCCGCTCGCCGCCGACGCCGCCCAGTTCGGCGTCGATGCCGTGATGGTCACCTTTACGATGGAATCCGACAAGGTCGCCCAGCAGGTACAGGACGATGCCCATCCCGCAGCTGCGGCGAAGACAACCAAGGCTCCAGCGAAGAAGCCAGCCGCTGCCACTAAGCCGAAATAGCATTGCCGAGTGCGCCCCGGGCGACTTGATATTTTTTGCCCGATTCTTCTCCGTGCTCTCCGTGCCTCCGTGGTGAAAATCAATCTCGCCCTGAGACATTTCTTCCGGCTCGCTCGTACTGTACCCAGGAGGCTTCCGCCATGAAACTCTCCGCACTCATTTTGATTTTGCTGTTGCTCGTCTCCCTCACCGCCTGCGCTCCTGGCCCCAACAACCTGAAGGGCACCCCGGGCGACAAGAACTCCATCGCCGGATTCTGGCTCGGCCTCTGGCAAGGCTTCACCGCCCCGTTTGTCTTCTTGATCTCGCCGTTCGTGAAAGAATTGAATATCTACGAGGTTCACAACAACGGGGCCTGGTATAACTTCGGCTACCTCTTCGGCCTGATGTGCGTCTTCGGCGGAGGCGGGCACAAAAGCGGACGCCGCTCATAAGAACGGCCTGCGAACCGACGTTCCGGCCGAAAAGGTCACCGCAACCCCATCTAGGGGCGCTTCTTGGGCGATTGCGCACACCTTAGGCCTCTGTCAGGCCGCCTGTTTCTGTCCTATAGGCTCGGGTTGCTCTTGTGTCTTGCCTTCGGGCTTCTCGACCGCTTCGGCGGTGGTTTCCACCGGTACCGACGCTCGCAGATCGTAGACCGCTTTGCATCTTTCGCACACGTGAATGTTAGGCGTGCCGGCGGACCGCGGCACAGGAAGGTTGTATCCGCACGGGCAGTAAAGAATTAGGGCTACTTCGTCCCATAGAACATCTCCGACAGATTGCAACTGGCCACCTCCCAGAGCGAATGGCATAGCTATCGTGCTGGTTTGGCCAGAATTTTCCTTGGGCCCGGCTAGGTCTGCTTGCTAAAACCCCTTTTTGTGGCAATCGAAGGGCACTGCGGTGGCGGTTTCGGTGGGCCTTACGAACGCGAGCGCTATCTGACGCTCAATAGCTCATCCCAAGAATTGTCGACGACTGTATACCCCACTTTTCGGCCTGTCAATCAGGTTTTTCCTGCTGTCATAGTCATGACCGACATTCGCTGCCATACAGACTCGTTAGTCAAGACAGCCTTTGTGACCCACTCGCGCGTGACCCACGATCTGGTTCGCCGGTCACGTTGAACCGTGACTCTCAATCGCTTGATGGTTCGCCATGGGCACCCCCTCCCCTTGAACGTCGTGCGACGTTCTCCGATGGAGCCAAATGTTTCGTGAGTCATTTAACTGGAATGACTTACAGGCTACTTTGGCGATCCATGCAATCAATACAATCAATACAAATACTTACAATACTTTCAATACACATATCGAAAGCCATCAAATCACAGTCGAGGTAATAGCCGAGATTTCAAAGAGCCGCTTCCAATCCACGGAGTGGGCGCGAACCGATGCAAGGGACACAATTCCCTCTCCTCGCGGTGAATTTTCGCTGGATGGGGGCGGGTGCGAAAGGGCGCCGGTCACGGTGGGGTGTGATAACCCGAAGAGTTTTCGCCCGACTGATCGACCATTGGGAACGATGTCGGGGTGCCGGACGAAAAGCCCCACCCGGCCGACGGAAGGCCGGATGGGCCACCCAATTTCAAGATTTCTTCGTGAATTCGAGCGCCGGCTGGGCCACCCGCGGGAGGAAAAGCCCACACTCCGCCACAGGAAGGCGGAGTGGCCTACCGCCCCGGTAAACTACTTGTTGACCGCTTGGATTGCCGGCTGCAACCACGAATAGAAGAACCGATTGACAGACGGAAATTGTGCCGCTAGCAGGCTGAAGAGGGGCAGGGCCGTGAAGGACACCATACGGACATAAAAATCTAATCCGAGTTCACCGGGATTGGTGCCGGTGATGCGGCTCAGAATGGCATCGCGATGAATCTGAGCGAATACCACGCCCACAACCATCACGATGTAGCCTAATAATACGACGAGTAAAACCTGAATCGCAGCCTTCGGCTGGAAAGGGTATTGCGTGATGGCGATCATTGTAAGGACGTACATTCCGCCTATAGCCACAATCAGTGTACGAACCCTCACCAACATTACCAGGAGGAAAGCAACGTAAAGCAGGCAGACGAAGCGCTCCCAGGCGCGTATGCTGAGTTCCTCATCCTCGATGCTGTCAGCCGTCTGCTCGTTGGCTGGCGCGTCATGACATACCTCAGACCGCTTTAGAAAGTCGCCTAATCCTTCCCATGACGAGCGTTTTCTTTCTTCCTTCTGCTTTTCCCAAACCTTGGCCAAATAGTCCAGCGCACGCCCCCCCAACCTTGCCAACTGTTTCTGGTACTCGCCAAACTGTCGAATCAGTTCAACTTCGGCCCTACGACGTGCCCACCAGCGCCACGGGAAGAGGAAACTGTGCTCGATTCCAATCCTCTGCCCGATGGTTAATGTATTGTTCCATTCGGCCTCTAAGTTGCCAGTCGGGAGCTCATGAGTGTTTAAAGCGCAGGTAAGCGCCTCTCTCTGGCGGCCCACCATACGTTGCAATTCATCCAGGCTCCCCGCGCCAATCCGCCAGATGGGATGCCACGAGCCGCCTTTCATGATTCCGTCGAATCCACTCCTTAGCGGCACAGCGTCCAGCGCAACCAGCAACTTGCGCACCGCAATCCAGATTCCCCAAAGTCTCGCGGTGGCCAGCACTATTCCTCCCACCGCCACGGTAAAAAAGGAGGCCATCACCTTTTCCAGGAAGGGACGCTCCAAAGTCAGCAGCGGCCTGGGATCGCCCCCCATTCTCCAGATAACCCTGCACACAAACACCAGCAACACCACGTAACCTACGGCTGAGCTGGGCTTCAGATGCACCGCTGCAAGCAATCCTGGTAACTTCTTCTCGGTCAAGCGGGCTACTCTCGATCCTGTCATTCCTTCAGGTAGTCGAGGCCGGCGGAAGTCGAGCAAAGCATATCCCGCTGCTGTGTGATAAGACCACCACAGCCACACGGTGAGAAAAAAGAAGGTAGGCATAATAAAAGAGAGACCGGAATTCAGTTGGACTGCGCGGATCGTGGCGAATCGAACTACGGCGGCGGGGGTTTCTATCGGTTGATTCAAAAATACCTGGAAAGCGAGAAGCAGGGTGCTGGCGACGAGAGCGATCACCCAGCCCCAGCCCATCACACGTAGCAGATTTCTTCGTCTCCAAAATGGCAGTTGCCCCCCGACTCGGTAGGCTAGTATCTGGCGATTTAGTAGATCCGCCAACGTGACAACGAAAACCAGTGCCGCCGTCGCAGTGAGAGCGGTATCAAGATACTGGGCGGATTCCGCCACCGCTACCGTAGGCCAGTGCAGGATGAGCAGGATCAGAATCAGAGTCAATCCCGCCAGCAGAACCAGAAAGGCACGACCGTAAAGCTCCGCAGGAGCGAATTTCGCGTCCATTTGCGTTTTGGCACGCACTGAAGCCCTCCAGATCGAAAGCGCGAATCCCAGTGCGAGAACGATGCCCGCCAGTTGAACGATGCGCCAGGAATTGGGAACATGCACTTTCTCCAGCTTCTTTTTCTTTGGAGAAATCTGGTCTTTCACAATTGGGAGCGTGGTTTCCTCTTCCCCCGGAAAGGGACCCAGTGCAGCGATCGGCCAGAAGTCGTCGCGTCCCAGCGCCGACAGTCTGACCGGCGGCGCATTATATATCGTTCTTGGATTCAAGTTCGGTCTGCCCTCCCGCTCGCCCCGCTCGTCCCACTCACCCACCCAGCCGTATTGGTAGAGGACGGGATACTTTGGTTCCAACGGCCACGGTGGCCTGGGGTGAACCACAAGCTTATGGCGCTCACACACGTAACCTTTGCAACTAACTTGATCGTTGACCCATGCGTTCAGCACTGATCGCATGGCGTTGTAAGTACCCGCGGCGTTTGAATTGGCAAAAATGCGTTCCACATGCCCTTCTTCGAAGCTGGCGAAGTAATGGTCGGCAGTGGGATACAGAAAATATGTGCTCAGAGACAGCACCCCATGGAACCGCGGGTCTTCAGCCTCGCGGCGCAGCAGCAAATCCGAACCAATAGTCACAATGCGACCATGGGGGTATTCCGTACGAAGAAAACGGGTCAAGAAAATAGTGTCCATCGGGTCTGTGGCCCGCAGAATGATGAACTTGATCTTGTGCCGCTGTAGTTCCGACACAAGGTTCAGCATCAGAGATTCCTGAGATAACGGCATCTGCTTTGCGGAATATCCTGCTACTGTATCCTCGCTTCCCCCAGGTACGTAGTAATCGGAAGGTAGAGTTTCCCGAGGAGGTGTTCGCCCTTCGTTTGTCGTCGGGGACGAACCGGCCTTGTCCTGATAGGCGGCGCGCAATTGAGAAATCTCCCGCGGAAAATAGAGTTTAAGGGGGCTTTCACCTTGACCTTGCGAGGAGTCGTTGGCGCCATATGCGGTTTCATCCTCCGAAAGGATTGCGATGTCACTGATCTGGTAACCGCGACTGCTGCATTCCAGTTGGCCGTTTATTGGTCCCGGTGTAACCGCACACGAGTGCAGGGGCTCAGGATACTTAGAAAAGGATCTCAAAAGCTCTTGTCGAGGCGTCAGCAAGGGGGCCTCAAAGGCTGTGCCGGTCAGGAACTTCGTCAAACGCTCGATGGCGACATCGTCTGACTCGTGAAAACTTACGAAGTGAATATCATGTTTCTGATTTTTGGAATCGAAGTCTAGAATCGCCTTCCGGTTGCTGACTGCACCGCTGTGGATGCTCACCAAGTGATAACAACCAACAAGATTTCCGTTCTCGTCGCACGTCAGCAGCTTAGCTAGAGAGTCGAGCGAGCCTGAGAAGTTCGGGCCCACGATACGCAATCCCGGTTTATTTTCGCCGTCCGGCTTCCAATTTTGGCGCGATAGGTTGAGTTGCGCGGCGTTTCCTATTATTTCGATGGCATTTCGGAACTGTCTCTGGTGCATTCCACTCGTGGGAGTTTCGCCTACTACCATTATAAAGAGGGGCTCGTGGTGTTTCGGTCCCGGGCGAAACGCCATTATTCCGGGTAGGTCTTCGATTCCCCGTTGATACCACTCTTCGTCTTTGCGAGTTTCATAGTCGGTAGGCTCGACGTGCGTCTTCGGGTCCCAGGGCATGATTGCCCGTTCGAAAATGTAACCCTCGTCTTGGGCCCCTTCTTCAAGGACATCGATCGTGCGGTCGAAGACCAACGCCAGATGCGTATGAATCGGGTCGGGAACTAAAGCGATAATGAAGTTGCTCGGATCACGGCATTTGTCGCCCTTGCTCTTCTTGTCAGCCTGGATTTCCTGCTTCTCAAGTACGTCCTCATTTTTCTTCTCGGTCTTCTCGGCGATTTCATAGTCGTGAGTCTCGCACGCATCTGTGATCACTCGCTGGATGGCTGTCCTGAATACGTCTTCGGCCTCTCGTTTTACCTCACCTAATTGCGCTTCATCCAGATTATGCTTGCCTGTTCCGGAAGTCGTGTGAGGCAACTCATGATTAGAATTTCCCTTAGCCTGGCCAGTGCCGGTGCCACCCTGTGCTTCGGCCACATCGTGGTACATGCGTCCAGCCGGCGCCAGCCAGAGCGATGCAATAAGGGTTCCAGTAAGGAGAGCTGTGCCGTTGCGGTTCATTGCGCTAGCTTCCCCAAGACGAGATTGCTGATAGTAGCACTACAAGAAGAGTTGTCAAGACATTCACGTCAGGCGGGCCAGTATCATCCCGCTTCTAAGAAGGACCCGGCCGTGACGGACAATAGTGGGGGTTTAGCAATAGTGGTTTCTTAATCAATCTGGCGACAAGATGGATCGAGCGCCTTAGTGGTTGCTTAGGCTGCTGGGTTGAACCTTTCCCGCCTGCCCGCTACGATGGAGAGTTTGCACTTATTCGAGGTTAGGAGATTAGTTCCATGGCAACCATGACACAGACGGCGGGCGCGGGGACGAGAGCAAGGCTACCGTGTACAAGAACTTCATCAACGGCGAGTGGGTGGAGAGCCACACTGGACGCACCTTTGAGAACCTGAACCCCGCCGACACGCGCGATGTGGTCGGCGTCTTCCAGCGCTCGGACGCCGAAGACGTGAACCGCGCCATCGATGCCGCCAGCGAAGCCTATAAGAAGTGGCGGCTGGTGCCGGCTCCGCGGCGGGCCGAGATGCTGTATAAGGCGTCGGAGATCCTGATTGGGCGCAAGGAAGAGTACGCGCAATTGATGACGCGCGAGATGGGCAAGGTGATTAAAGAGACGCGCGGCGATGTGCAGGAAGCCATTGACTGCGGCTACTACACGGCGGGCGAGGGGCGTCGGCTGTTTGGGCCGACGGTGCCGTCGGAGCTGCCCAACAAGTTCGCCATGGCGGTGCGGCAGCCGCTGGGCGTGTGCGCGATGATTACGCCGTGGAACTTCCCGATGGCGATTCCGTCGTGGAAGCTGTTCCCTGCCCTGGTGGCGGGCAACACGGCGGTGATCAAGCCGGCGCAGGACACTCCGCTGTCGACGTTTAATTTTGTGCAGGCGCTGACGGACGGCGGGATTCCGGCGGGCGTGGTGAACATCGTGAGCGGGTTTGGCAGGAAGTCGGTACTCCTATGACGCAGCATGCGGCGGTGCGCGCGGTGTCGCTGACGGGTTCGACGGCGGTAGGGCGCATCGTTGGACAGGAAGCGGCCAAGACGTTCAAACACTGCTCGCTGGAGTTGGGCGGGAAGAATCCGATGATCGTGCTCGACGACGCCAACCTAGAGCTGGCGCTCGAAGGCGCACTGTGGGGCTCGTTTGGGACAACCGGGCAGCGGTGCACGGCGACCAGCCGCATCATCGTGCAGAAGGGCGTGTACAAGAAGTTTGTGGACGAGCTGGTGGCGCGCGCTCAGAAACTGAAGGTCGGCAACGGGCTGGATGAGTCGGTGGATATGGGTCCGGCGGTGAATGAGTCGCAGATGAATACCGATCTGAAGTACATCGAGATCGGCAAGGGCGAAGGCGCGAAGCTGATGTCCGGCGGGCATCGCCTGGAAGGCGGCGCGTAGGAGTATGGGTGGTTCGTGGCGCCGACGGTGTTTGCGGACGTGAATCCGAAGATGCGGATTGCGCAGGAAGAAATCTTTGGGCCGGTGGTGTCGATCATTCCGTGCGATGGGCTGGAGAATGCAATCGAGATCGCCAACGACATTGAGTACGGGCTGTCTTCGTCGATCTACACCAAGGACGTGAACAAGGCGTTTACCGCGATGCGCGATCTGTATGCCGGGATTACTTACATCAACGCTCCGACGATTGGCGCGGAAGTCCATCTGCCCTTCGGTGGAACCAAGGCCACGGGCAACGGCCATCGCGAAGGCGGCATCGGCGCCATCGATTTCTATACCGAATGGAAGTCGATCTACGTAGACTATTCTGACAAACTCCAGAAAGCCCAGATCGATCGGCCTGAGTAAGAACAAGGGTCGTGCGCCTCTTGGTGATAGGTAGACATGGCCTATCACGAAATCCGCAACCGAAGTTGTCGCCGCAAAACGCATGGCCAACGTGCGTTATGCCATTCGCGATCTGGCCGTCGTCGCCGACGAAGTCGCGCGCGAAGGTCACAAGATCCTCTACCTCAACATCGGCGATCCGTGTAAGTTCGACTTTCCTACGCCGCCGCACATGATCGAGGCAGTGCACAAGGCCATGCTCGACGGACACAACAGTTATGGCGAATCGCTGGGCATCAAGCCGGCGGTTGAGGCGATTCGCCATCAGGCCGAAGCCGAAGGCTTCAAGGACATTCAGAGCATCTTCGTGGGCTACGGCAGCGGCGAGGTCATCGACAGTTGCCTGACCGCGCTGATCAATCCCGGCGACAACGTGCTGACCCCGAGTCCCGAATATCCGCTGTATGGAGCGGTGCTGGCGAAGCTCGCATGCCACGCCCAACGCATACGATCTCGATGAGGCACATGGCTGGGAACCGGACATCGCGGACATCGAGCGCAAGATCAACGCCGCAGACCGCGTGCGCTTCTGCTGATCAATCCCAACAATCCGACAGGCGCGGTGTATTCCAAGAAGACACTGGAAAAGCTGCTGGAGATTGCGCGCGAGAACAACCTGGTCATCCTCGCCGATGAGATCTACGACAAGCTGATCTTACGAGCCGGATGCGAAGCACATCTCGATCGCGACGCTGGCGCAGGATGTTCCGATCATCACGTTCAATGGACTATCGAAGGCGTACCTGGTTCCGGGATGGCGGATTGGATGGGCGATCGCGACGGGTCCACGCGAAGCCCTACACCATTATCTGGAAGCGGTTCACCGTCTCTTGCGGGCGCGCTTGTCGGCGCCGCATCCGTTCCAGCACGCCATCAAGCCGGCGCTCGAAGGCCCGCAGGACCACATTCCGGTGATGCCGCGAGAAGCTGCATCCGCCGTGCGCACATCACCGAAGCAATGGGCAAAGCGCACGCCGCGCGTCAGTCTGGTCAAACCTAAAGGCGCGTTCTACGCACATCCATCACTCGATATTCCCGAGGACGACCTGACCTTCGTCACCGACCTGCTGAAGCAGAAACACGTGCTGGTAGTGCACGGCTCCGGCTTCGGCGAAAAGCCGGGCACGCGCCACATGCGCATCGTCTTCCTGCCGCAGGAAGATGTGCTGCACGCGGCGTACGAGAAGATCAGCGACTTCATGCGCGAACAGATATAAAGATTAGCCGCCGATTTTCACGGATCTGCACGGATTATTTTCAAAATTTCGAAGACCTAGTTTGATCCGTGTTTATCCGTGAAATCTGCGGCTGCTTTTGATTTTGGTGCGGGCAAGGCAAGATGGTCGATATTCACTGCCACATCCTTCCCGGCATTGACGATGGCTCCGACTCGTGGGAGACGACCACGCAAATGTGCCGCATGGCGGTGCGCGACGGAATCACGCATATCGTCGCCACTCCGCATTGTGACGGACATTACGAGTACGATCGCGAGCACTTCACCGACATGCTGGCGACGTTGAGCGAAGTCTCGAGTGGCAAGCTCACCTTCAGTATTGGCTGCGACTTTCATCTTTCCCCGCGAAACCTCAAGACGTCATGATTGACCCGCGCCGCTTCGCCATTGGCGACACGCAATATCTGTTGGTCGAGTTCGACCATCACGGAATTCCCTCTAACGCCGAAGGTCAACTGATGGACGATCCTCAGCCGCGGCATGGTGCCGATCATCACCCATCCTGAACGGAACACTACTTAATGAAGAACCTGGATACCGTTCAGCGCTATATCGAAGCAGGTTGCCTGGTACAGGTCACGGCCAACGCGTTCACGGGATTCTGGGGACCGAAATCGAAGAAGGCGGCCGAGAAGTTGCTACAGAAAAACGCGATCCATGTCGTCGCCAGCGATGCACACGATTTGGAGCTGCGCCCTCCAGTGCTCTCGGAGGCGCGCACGCGAGTTGCAACGCTTGCCGGAGCGGACGTGGCGGAAACGCTGTTCGACCATAATCCTGGGGCGGTCGTCGCCGGACAGAGCGTGGCGTTGCCTAAGTCGAGGTGATTGGACCACAATCGACTTATTCAAAGGTGTTACATCAGTATTGCGAGACTCGATTGCATTGCGGGTATAATGTACATAATTCTGTACAGGGACGTTATTCTGTACAGTTAGGATCCGAATCATGGAAAAGACGCTTTCTATCACCTCAGCCCGCAATCAATTGCTGAAGCTGACCAAGCAGGTCGCCCGGCACATGGACAGGTACGTTCTGACCAACAAGGGCACAGCGGAAGCCGTATTGGTAAGCGTTGGCGAGTACAAGTCGTTGAAGGCGGCAGCGGAGTTGCTGGAGCATCCGGATGTGTTGGCAGCGACTCTGCGTGGGTTTGCAGAGATCGAGCGGGGAGAAGGGCTCACGCTTGAGCAAGCGTTCGCGGCCGAAGAGAAGGCCACAAAAATGCGGGTTGCGTTGGCAGGAGAATGAGCCCGACCCAACGCGAACTCACTGTGGCCCCCAGTGCAGTCGAAGCCATGTCCAAGGCGCAGGTCACGCCCGAAGAACGCCTTGCTATTTCCAATTTGCTGAATGATCTTTGCGGCAATCCGATGCTCGGGTACGAGATCCGCTTCCTGCACCCCGCAACGTACCGCATAGATGCCGGACGATTTCACATTCACTATCGCTTCGACGACCGATACCTAAAGATCGGCTTTATCGGGGTGTATTGATGAAGGAGCTATTGCATTGGTCGGGGCCGGTCGTCACGCTGTTCGGGGTTGTGATTGGAGCCTATGCGACACTTTTGATGTGCCGTGAGTACCATCCTTTCACCAATGGCGGGATGATCCGACATCTTTTATCGCTCGCCGGACGGCTCATCCTCGGCAAGCTCGACGAGGTACGCTCGGCACTGTCCACAGCCAGCGCATTTGCACAGGCTAATCCCCAAAGCAAGACACGCACGCTGGCGGGCGTCTATGTTCTTGTTTTCAGCTTCTTCGTGCAGACACTCGGCGCGCTACTTATTCTGTTTGATCTGCGCTACTCGAAATAGCTCTATTGGCGAATGCGCGGGTTCAGTGCCGAATACATCAGATCGGTGAGGAAGTTCACCAGCACGTAGGTCAGGCCGATGACGAGATGCAGCCCTGCACCAGGTAATAGTCGCGGTTGGAGATGGCCTGCACGGTCAGCCGTCCGATTCCTGGCCATGAGAAGATGGTCTCGGTGACGATGGCGCCGGCGAGCATCGCGCCGAATTGCAAGCCGACGACGGTCAACACAGGAATCATGGCGTTGCGGAGTGCGTGACGATAGACAACCGTTCGCTCTGGTAAGCCTTTGGCCCGAGCGGTGCGAATGTAGTCCTGCCCTAACTCTTCCAGCATGGAAGTGCGCACCATGCGGGTCAGGATGGCCGCAAGCGCACCGCCCATGGTGATGGCCGGAAGCACGAGGTTCTGCCACGAGCCCGAGCCCGAAACCGGCAACCAACCCAATTGAATCGCAAAAAACAGAATGAGGATCGGCCCAAGCGCGAAGTTCGGAAACGACAATCCCAGCAAGTGACACGAAGCTGAGGGTGCGATCGTCCCAGCGATTGCGATGCAGGGCAGAGCGCACGCCGGCGGGAATCGCCAGGCACAGCGCAACCAGTCAGCGCTGCCAGCGTCAACTGCAAGGTCCAGGGATAGGCTTGGGCGATGATGTGTCCGACATTCGGGTTGTAGCGCAACGACCGTCCCATGTCGCCGTGCAGCAGGCCGCGCCAATAGTTCACGTACTGGGTTCCGAGCGGAACGTCGAGTCCATAGGCATGGCGAGCGGCGACAATGTCAGCCGCGGGAGCGCCTTCGCCCGAGCATCTGCTGAATGGGATCGCCGGGCACGATGTGAATCAGCAGGAAGACCACCGAAACCACCAGCCAGATGACTGGCAGCATGTAGAAGAGGCGCGTGAAGAGGTAGCGGAACACTACTGCACCGCCGGCCGGAGCCGACTGGCGGTTGCGGCTGCAAGATCTCGATCTTGACGGTGTCGATGCGCAGTCCGTCCATGCGCGACGACGGTATAGCGGCGTCCTTCGATATTCGAAGCTGTCGCCGGGCGTGGGAATGCGCTGCAGTTTGACGAGCACGAATCCGGCCAGAGTCTCGAAGCCTTCATCGCGGGGAAGATTGATATTGTACTGGGATTCGAGATCGCGGATGTTGACCGCGCCGTTCAGGATCATCGAGGCGTCGCTGGGCGCGAAGACCGGCTCGGCCACGTCGAATTCGTCTTCGATCTCGCCCACCAGTTGTTCGAGAATGTCCTCTACCGTGACCACTCCGGCAGTCGAGCCGAATTCGTCTACCACTACGGCGAGATGGCGCTTGCGCTCCTTGAACTCGCTGAGCAAATCGGTCAACGGCTTGGTCTCAGGGACCACCAGCACTTCGCGCATCACGTGCCGCACTTTGATGTCGCTGGACCAGTTGAGCAGTTGACCATCGGTGGAACGAGCCAAGCGATAGCGCAACCAACGCATCAGGTCCTTGGCATATAGCACGCCGATGATGTGCTCGGGGCCGCGCTGCGGATCGTAGACAGGCACGCGCGAATGCTGCTCATCGGCCACCTGCTGGAAGGCCTCGTCGAGCGGCATGTCGCCGGGCAGAGAGAAAATGTCGGGACGCGGCACCATGATCTCGCGCACGAAAACGTTTTCCATGTCGAGCGCGCGCTGGATCATCTGCTCCTGCGGGGCCTCCAGGACACCGATGCGGCGGCTGGCGGAGACGATCAGCTTCAGCTCTTCGGGGGAATGAACGCTGCCTTCGCGCATCTGCCGGGCGCCGAAGGCTTTTAGTACCAGGCGAGATGAAGCGGTCATGACCGCGAGCAAGGGTGCCGCCAAGGTCATGAAGACGTCCATGGGACCGGCGACGGCCAGCGCCACCGCGTCAGTGCGCTGCAATGCGATCGACTTGGGCACGAGTTCGCCGAGAATCACGTGCATGTAGGTGATCAGGAGGAAAGCGAAAACGATGCTGACCGCGTGGGCGTAGAGGTGCGAGTGCGGGAAGCGGGCGAAAAGCGGTTCCAGCAGGCGGGCCATGGCGGCCTCGCCGATCCAGCCCAGAGCCAGGCTGGCGATGGTGACGCCGAACTGCACGGCGGCAATGAATTCGTCGAGCTTCTGGTGGAGTTTCTGGACGGTGCGGGCGCCGATGCGATGGGCGGCGATCAGCTGCTGCAGGCGGGTCTCGCGGACGCTGACCAGCGCGAACTCTGCCGCCACAAAGAAGGCGTTTGCCGCGACCAGCAAAACGACCGCCGCAATCCGCAGCACAACGAAAGTGACCATGAAGCTAAAATCTTACCATCGCAGACCGGCAGTGTGCCTACAGACCACTGATAACTCATTCGCCAGCAGTGACTTACAAGGATTGCGAAAGGTTGCTACCGTTTCCCGTTCCGAATCGGTCTAACTAGAGGAAAAGCTGGGTTTGGGTGAGCTTTTTCATCATTCCGCACGGAACTTCTCTTCATACTGGAACGTACAAAGCACGAGTGAAACGCTAGCTAGCGTCGGGAGGCAGCAGTGGCCAACGGCAAAAATAAGAAGAAACGATTCGATCATCATTTCGATCGTGGCGGTGGCTGTGGTGGCGCTGGTCGTCGTAGCGGTTGCGGCAACGCGCGGCGGCACCAAGATCGATCCCACCAAGCTGGCGAAAGTCGAGAAGGGCGATCTCGCCAAGAGCGTGGTGGCGACCGGCAAAGTCACGCCCATCACGAAGGTGGAGATCAAGTCGAAGGCCAGCGGCATTGTGAAGAAGCTCTATGTTGATGCCGGCGACAACGTGAAGAAGGGCCAGGTGCTGGCTGAGCTTGACCGCGACGAAATCGAAGCGCAGGTGAACTCTGCGAAGCGCGCAGTTGCTTTCGTCTGAAGCAAACGAGAAAGGCGCCGAAGCCGACATGAAGCGCGCGCGAGGTTGACGCAGCAGGGCGTGGACATTCCAACCCTGCAGCGCGCCTACGAACGTGCGCAGGACATGGCGAAGAGCGGCGTCGTCTCGGCATCTGCGCTGGATGACGCGCAGCGCAGCCTACATCCTGGCGGTCAACAAGCGCGACGTGGCGCGGGCGCAGCTGGTCGTCAACAAAGCCAAGGTTGCCCAGGCACACGCAGACGTGCAGAAAAGCGACGCCACCCTCAAGCAACTGGAAGAGCAGTTGAGCTACACGACGATTGAGTGCGCCGATCGACGGCATCATGTTGTCGCGCGACGTGGAGATGGGCGACGCCGTGAGCTCGATCCTGGTTATGGGATCGGCGGCAACGCTGGTGATGACCATTGGCGATACCAGCGAGGTTTACGTCAAGGGCAAGGTTGACGAGAGCGATATCGGCAAGGTGTATCTTGGGCAGCCGGCGACGCATCCGGGTGGAGACATTTAAGGACAAGACGTTCACCGGCCACGTGACCAAGATTTCGCCGATGGGCGCGGAGAAGGACAACGTCACGACGTTTGAAGTGCGGGTGTCGATCAACAATCCGGGCGGCGAGCTGAAGGCGGAAATGACCGCCAACGCCGAGATCATCCTCGACGAGCACAAGAATGTGCTGATGATTCCGGAAGGCGCCATCCTGTACGACAAGGACAAGAAGGCCTCGACGGAAGTGCCTGATCCGAAGGCGAAAGAAGGCAAGCGCAAGGTTGCCCTGACGATTGGAATCTCCAACGGCGCGAAGACCGAAGTTCTGTCCGGCCTGAAAGAAGGCGATCAGGTCGTACTGCAACAGTAACGTGATTCATCCTCCGCGGGCTGCCGATGACGGCAGCCCGAATTTTTGTTGAACGCAGTACGAAAAGTTATTGGGGCGAAACCATGAAAAGAAATTTCCTCGTAGTCCTGCTCGCCTCTTCTTAGCAACGACTTTGTTGTTCGCGCGCGCGGAAGGACATTTCGATCGCACCCTGACGGTTTCCGGGGCAGTGAATCTCGACCTCACCACGGGATCGGGCGATGTCAACGTCAAAACCGGCGGCTCCAACCAAGTGGTTATTCACGGCACAGTCCAGAGCAGCAACGATTGGTTCGGAGGGAATTCCGAGAGCGCGGTGCACAGCGTCGAGTCCAATCCTCCGATCGTGCAGAACGGCAGCACGATCCGGATCGGCTACAACCTGCCGGAAGACGCCAAGCACCACGTGTCCATCAGTTACGAGATCACGGTGCCGGCCGACACCACATTGCAGGTCAATACCGGTTCGGGCGAAATTTCTGCGGAGGGTGTACGTGCGCCGGCGAAGTTGCATACCGGATCGGGCGACATTCGGGTACAAGACCTGGGTCCGCAAGTCGCACATGGATACCGGCAGCGGTAGCATTCACGCTGAATCGGTTGCGGCCCCGTTTTCCGCCAGTACGGGCAGCGGCGATATTCAGGCTGACCTTACCGGCAGCGGCGATGTGGACTTGCATACCGGCTCAGGAAGCATTCGTGTTCGCGGCGTCAATGGCGGCCTGAGGGCGCGCACCGGCAGCGGCGAGCTGAGTGCCGACGGCAACGTCAAAGGTCCATGGCAGTTGCACAGCGGCTCGGGAAGCATTCGGCTGGCGCTGTCATCGAGCGAGGGATTCAACCTGGATGCGCATACCGGTTCGGGATCGATTCAATCCGAGCCTCCCATTACAGTGCAGGGCACCTTGAAGCGTCACGAATTGAAGGGAGCGGTGCACGGCGGGGGTCCCGACGTCGAGGTCTCGACAGGATCGGGCGATATCGAACTTCGCTAAGCCTTAATGTTGGTGAGCAAGCCGTCCTGCGGGACGGCTTTTTTGTGCATTCGACACGAACGACAGGTGACGGAACAAGTTGTACGCGGGGGTGCTCGCGGACTGAAGTCCGCGAGGGAAAAATATCAAGAAGGCCTTTGGACGCTGGCCTGAAGGCCAGCACTACCCAACCGTAACCAGATCGCCCACAGAAACTGTACCCGGTTTAGTCACCGAGCAATCGAGCGCCATGGTTCCGGCGAAGTCGGAGACGATACGGAACAGCACTGAGCGGTCCTGCTCCAGGGTGTCGGGATCATATGTGGTCATGACGCAGCGCGCGCGTAACTGTGCTGCGTGGATTTCGACTGCGCCGAGGCGAATTTGCTTCCCTTCCCATTGGCGTTCCGCCAAGCCTTCGACTCCGCCGATAACGATGTTGGGGCGAAAACGGCGGCGGTCCAGGCCGATTGCGGTGATCGCACCATCGGTCGCGACCAGTAGCGGCAAGACGTCGAAGTGCTCGGTGCCGGGAACATGAATCAATTCGACGGTTTCGCCGGCTGCCTGTTCGTGCAGCGCAATAGCTTCGGAAGTGTCCCAGGGAAAACCGTTGATGGTGGCCTTCCCAGTGTCTGGCGAAATTCCGCCCTGCAGACCCAGCAATCGATGATGCGTTCGCGAGGTAATAACGCGCTGCCGAGTAGACGACAGCACCACGATCTCGCGATCGCCGCGGATGCCGGTCTGCAGAACTTCGGCCTGCTGCAGCAATTCGCCGCGCATGCTCTTGACCGGATACCGCCAGAGTTCGGCAACGTGCATCGTTCTGTCCTTATGCTTTGAGTGTGGTGATCAGATGCGTCGGGGGTCGTTTGGATTCGATGGCTTGACTCACGCTGCCCGTCCGAATAGTTTGCAGGCATGGCTGAGCCGCGTATTGTCACCTTCACCACGGATTTTGGATTGCAAGATGCCTTTGTCGGGATCATGCACGGAGTGGTGCTCAACATCAATCCTGATGCCAGGATTGTGGACGTCTGCCACTCGGTCGCATCGTTCGATGTGCTGGATGGCGCGTGGACCATCGCGCAGGCGTATCGCTTTTTCCCGCCGCTAGCGTGCATGTCGTGGTGGTCGATCCCGGTGTGGGCAGCGCGCGTCGACCGATTCTGGCCGAGACCGAAGAGCACATTTTCGTTGCACCGGATAATGGCGTGCTGTCGCTAGTGGAGGCGCGCGAACCCAGCTTCACGGTCCGTCACATTACTGCCGAACGCTATTTTCTGCAACCTGCCAGCCAGACATTTCATGGGCGCGACATCTTTTCTCCGGTGGCAGCTTGGCTCAGTAAAGGAGTCGCGCCGGAGGATTTTGGGCCGGAAATTTCGGACTACGCGCGATTGGCTCTGCCTGCCGTCGAACAGGTCGGAGGCAATAGCCTGAGGGGAGTGGTCATCAAGGTGGACAAGTTCGGGAACCTCATCACCAATCTCAGCGAGGAAGATGTAGCGGCGCTGGCGGCGAATCGTTCGTCGGGAATGCAGTTTCTGATTGCGGGTCGGACCATTACGCGGGTGAGCCATTCGTATGCCGAAGGCGGGGATGACGAATTTTTCGCCATCGTCGGTAGCTCGGGCTATTGGGAGATTGCCTGCCGGCAGGCGTCTGCGGCTGAGAAGTTGCAGGCGGGAGTGGGCACCCCGGTCGGCCTGCTTATCGAAAGCTAGCGGCAACCCAGATTCCGCCGGGTTAAAACCCGGCTCGACGTTCACAAGGATGCGATGACGCGCTGAACTGCCCCAGCAAACGCAAACTCGACGTTCGCCGGGGACTCCGTCCGCGCGGCTCTACCACTTATGGGTTCTTCGGCTTCACTCGGGTGTAACGCTCCATTTCGCCTGTCCACTTGAGGAAACGAAGCAGCTCTGTGCGCTCGCGCCAACTGAACCCCCAAAATTCTAGGAAACCAATACTGTGCATTTTGATGCCGGTGTAGGTCTCGATACGCCAGCGCAGGTACGGACTGCGCCAGGGCGCGAGGTGATGGCCGCGGGTGGCGTTCCACAGGAACCTTATGATGTAGCCGAAATGTTTCACCACTTCAGTTTCAAGTTTCCAGTTTCAAGTTTCAAGTACTCGGTTAGCCACCGGAGGATGGACGCGAATCCCCGTCGCGGCAGGCTCAGGACAAGCCCGGCGGCACCGGTTGATTGCGGAATGCATGCTAAACTCGGCTCGAATGTCCATGAGCAACGAAGCTGCGCGACAAAGTGCCGAAGACCGTTATTATTCGGCGCTCGATCACTACGCCGAAGGGCGTTTGGCCGAAGCGATTGCGGATTATGAGGCAGCCATCGCCAGCGACCCGAGCTTTCTCGACGCCATGCACGGACTGGCGCGCGCGTATCAGGACAGCGAAGAGTACGACAAGGCGATCGCTGTCGCCAATCGCATCGTGGATGTGGATCCAGACGACGTTCTGGCGCACACGAGCCTGTCGATTTTGTATCAGCGCAAGGGCATGGTTCCCGAAGCCGAGGCCGAAGCGGCCAAGGCCCGGGTGCTGGGATGGAAACAGCAACTGAAGCAGGGCAAGACGTCACAGCTGTGAGACGCCGTATTGCCGCCTCGCGAAAAGCGGAGGGACGAGGCCGGAAGTCTTTGGATCCGCAGCAAACCGTCCGCGCGATCTACAGTAAGCTGTCTCGGGCGTGGGGACCGCAGCACTGGTGGCCAGCCAAGACTCCGTTTGAAGTAATTGTCGGCGCGATCCTCACTCAAAATACCTCGTGGACTAACGTTGAACAGGCGCTGGCCAACCTGCGCGCGGCGGACGTGCTGAGTATCGAGAGCATTCGCGGATTGCCTGTCGAAAAGCTTGAGCAACTGGTCCGACCATCGGGATACTTCCGCCAGAAGGCGCGACGCCTCAAAGACTTCGTGGCGTTCCTCGATGCCGACTATGGCGGTTTGCTCGATGCCATGTTCGCCACTCCCACGCTGCGATTGCGCCAGCGGTTGGTGGCTCAAAAAGGTATTGGTCCTGAGACTGCCGATTCGATCCTGTTGTACGCCGGACATCATGCCGTCTTCGTGGTGGATGCCTACACGCGACGAGTGCTGGAGCGCCATGATGCTGTTGGTGCGAACGCGAAGTACGACGAAATTCGCATGCTGGTCGAGACAGCATTGCAAGACGAGGATGAGCCGCCGAGTCAGACAAATGAGGCGCTTCGTCCGACACGGCCACCTGTGCATCCGCCGTCGGCGATGAGCATGGCGTCGCGGTCGCCGCTCGCACAAGCATTTAACGAAATGCATGGCCTGTTTGTGCAGGTGGGAAAACACTACTGTGCCAAGCGAGGTCCAAAGTGTGACGAGTGTCCGCTGGGAGCAATGCTGAATCACCCGCTTGCGACGGACACGGCCACGTAACGTCGCTTGAAAGCGACCGATCTCCGCGGACGAACATCCAAGAAGCGAGCTTAAAGCATAGGTATAATGAACGCCTGACGTGTGATGTCGCCCGTCGCCCCTCCAACTCGACCAGACAAAAAGCGCAGTCGCACCCCGGCGATTGTTGGGCTGTCGATTGCCATATTTCTTTTGTTCGCCGTCATCTTCGCGCAAGCTACCTTTAACCTGACTTTTTTGCAGCCGGACACAAGCGAAGAAACGCTGATCTTCGCCGCACTATCGGCGTTTATCTTTCTGTTGTTTGTTGCGCTGACGTTTGTTCTATTGCGCACTCTGCTGCGCCTCTATGCCGAGCGCAAGACGGGCGTAATGGGCTCGCGTTTACGCAGCCGCATGGTAATGGGCGCACTGCTGCTGTCGCTGGGACCCGTAATCTTTCTCTTCATGTTTTCTTACGGCCTGATTAACCGCTCCATTGAGAAGTGGTTCTCGCGCCCGGTGGAGGATGTGCAGTACCGGACCGGCGTGGTGGCGTCGCTGTTGACCGACTATGCGGCTGACAACGCGCGGGTAGAAGCGCAGCGTATTGCCGCGTCACCGGCAGCCAAGAAATCTTTTGAGACGGGAAATTACTCGCTCATCCTGGATGAGTTTCGCCGCAGCGAAGTCAGCTTGCAGGGAGGATTCGCGTTTGCCGTGAACAGCGACGGCGCGGAGGCCAGCTTCCATGCTCCCCAGGCATGGCCACTGATTCACGACCAGCTTCCGATGCGCGAGGCGGCGGCGGACAAGCCCAAACCGTTCGAGGTTCTGGGAAAGACATATGTGCTTGGCTGGGGAATGGTGAGGCCGAACGGCCAGATTCTGGTTGCCATGCCTCTGCCCGCGAACTATTCTTCGGCGCTACGGGATATAGAGCAGGCCCAGCAGCAATACGACGAGCTGCGCAAGCAGCGCCGACGGCTGCGCCGCACATACCTCGGGTATCTTCTGCTGCTGACGGTCGGCGTGCTTTTCGCTTCAACATGGCTGGCCTTGTACCTGTCGAAGATGGTGACCCGGCCTTTGCTTGCGTTGGCGGAGGCGACACAGGAGATTTCGCGCGGCCGCCTGGACTACCGCATTGATGTCCAGGTGGGCAGTGAAATCGGGCAACTGGTGAACTCGTTTAATCAGATGGCGGCCGACCTAGAGTCGAGTCGCGCCAGCATTGAGGCTTCGCGCACTGACCTCGAGGACGTCAACGCCCAGTTGGAGCAGCGCAACCGGCATATCGAGACCATCCTGGAGAGTATTCCCGACGGGTGTGTTGTCACTCGATGCGTCCCGCCACGTGGTTCACATGAATGGTGCGGTCCAACGCCTGCTCCATCTCGATCCCGCGGCCACCGCCCATGCTCAGACACTGAGCCAGCTTTTTCCGGAAGATGTCACGGAAGACATGGAGCATCTGCTGCGCAAGGCTGACCGAATGGGAACGACAACCAGCCAGATGGAAATCATCACTTCGAGGGTGGCGTTGAACGTGGCAGTGACCGTCGCGTCACTCGATCCTCCATCGCAACCACAGGAGGGCGATGGACTCCGCATGGGATATGTGGTGGTGCTCGAAGACATCACCGACCTGCTGCGCGCCCAGAAACAGACGGCATGGAGTGAAGTTGCACGGCGGGTGGCGCACGAGATCAAGAACCCACTGACTCCCATTGCGTTGTCGGCCGAGCGGATTCGCCGGCATATCGAGCGTGGCACGCCCCCTGATGCGGCGTCGCTGAAGATCATTCGCAATTGCGCGGAAACGATTGGTTCGTCGGTGCAGACCGTCCGAACGCTGGTGGATGAATTCTCCACGCTGGCGCGTTTTCCCACTTCGCGACCTGTGCCATCTGACATCAACCGCATCGTGGACAGCGCACTTCTGATGTTCGACGGGCGACTGAGCGGTATTCGAGTGCAGAAGTCGCTCGCGCCAAACTTGCCGCCGGTGCATGCCGATCCTGACGCCATCAAGCGCGCCATCGCCAACCTAGTGGACAATGCCGCTGAGGCCATGCAGCAGTCGCTGGTGAAGGAGGTGGTGATTTCGACCGCACTGGCTGGAGGACGCGATTCCGTTGAGATCGTCATTTCCGACACGGGGCATGGCGTCACGCCTGCGCTCAAAGAGAAACTGTTCCTTCCTTACTTTTCGACCAAGAAGCGCGGTACAGGCCTGGGGCTGGCCATCGTGAGCCGCATTATCGAAGACCACCATGGATCGATCCGAGTGGAGGAGAACTCTCCCATAGGGACGCGCTTTATCGTAGAGTTACCTGTAGCCGCAATGGTTGCGGCGGCGGCTACGGTACATCATGCACACTATTCTGATCGTGGATGACGAGTCGGAAATCCGCAGCTCGCTGCAAGGCGTGCTGGAGGATGAGGGTTATAAGACCGCTACTGGCGGAGAGCGGCGAGGACTGCCTCGCGACGCTCGGCCGCAAGCCGGCGGATGTCGTGCTGCTTGATATCTGGCTGCCTGGCATTGACGGCCTCGAAGCGCTGGAACGCATCGTGGCGATGGACGATCCGCCCGAGGTCATTATGATCTCGGGACACGGCAATATCGAGACGGCGGTGCGCGCCACCAAGCTGGGCGCATTCGACTTCTTGGAAAAGCCACTGTCCATCGAACGGACGCTGATCGTTCTGAAGAACGCGCTCGACGCCAAGCGACTGCGCAGCGAGAACCTCGAATATCGCAAACAGTTCCAGGTGCGGAGCGTTATCGTAGGCGACAGCATTCCCATGAAGGCGCTGCGACAGCAGACGTCGCTCATGGCGCCGACGAATGGCCGCGTGCTGATCTACGGCGAGTCGGGAACGGGCAAGGAGCTGGTGGCGCGCGCGATTCACGCCCAGAGCTTGCGCAAGAGCGAGATGTTTGTCGAGGTGAATTGCGCAGCGATCCCCGAAGACTTGATCGAGAGTGAGTTGTTCGGACATCGCATCGGTTCGTTTCCGGGTGCGGTCTCCGACAAGGAAGGTAAGTTTCAGAAAGCCGACAGGGGAACGCTGTTCCTCGACGAAGTCGGCGACATGAGCCTGAAGACACAGTCGAAGGTGCTGCGCACGCTCGACGAAGGGCGATTCGTTCCTGTTGGTGAAGAGGAACCGATTACCGCGGACGCGCGAGTGATTGCGGCGACCAATAAAGATCTTGAAGACGAAATCTCCAAGGGCAATTTTCGCGAAGACCTGTTTTACCGGCTCAACGTGATTCCGTTTTACGTGCCGCCGCTGCGCGAACGTAAAGAAGACATCCCGCTGCTGGCGCGGCATTTCCTGAAGGAGTTTTCGCAGACCTACAACCGGCGTCCCAAGGAAATTACCGAGGACGCGCTGGACACACTGATGCGTTATACCTGGCCAGGTAACGTTCGCGAGCTGCGCAACTTGATTGAGCGCATCGTGATCATGAATCCCGCGCTGGGGAAGCTCGAGCGAAAACATCTGCCGACTCTGGTTTACCGAGAAGGCAGCCGGCGGACGCTGGGCGAATTCTCCAGCCTGCACGAAGCACGCGCCTCATACGAGCGCGATTACATTTTGAAGAAACTCGATGAGAACTTGGGCAACGTGAGCCGTACCGCGGAAGTGCTAGGCCTGGAACGCAGCCACATGTACCGCAAGATGAAGGCGCTGGGGATCGCAGTAAAAGAGTAGGCAGCCGCTAGTCTTCCGGCTCGGAGCCGGGTTTGTTGCTGCTGGTCATGGTTTCGAGTTGACGGCGCCAATCGATCTCCTCGACAAAATGGCGTGACTCGCGCCAATTGGGCCGGACCTTCACAAATAGTTCCAAAAACACTTTCATTCCCAGCAGACGTTCGATCTGCAGACGCGCCTGCGTTCCGATCTTCTTCAGGCTCGAGCCCTGCTTGCCGATCAGGATGGCTTTCTGGCCTTCGCGCTCACAATAGATGGTGGCCGCGATGCGCGTCAGCTTTGCGCCTCCCTCGAAATAATCGATCAGCACGGCGGTAGCGTGAGGAACTTCCTGCGAAGTGAATTGCAACACCTGCTCGCGAATTAACTCGGCGACCAGGAATCGTTCCGGCTGGTCGGTGATCTGGTCCTTGGGGAAATAATGCGGGCCTTCGGGCAGCGCCTTGACGATCGCGTCCAGCAGCGTGTCGAGACCCTTTTCTTTCAGCGCCGAGATGGGAATGACGTCGACGAAGTCATGCAGCTCTTTGTATTGCGCGATGAGCGGCAGCAGCCGTTCCTTGGGAATTAGGTCGATTTTATTCAGCAGCAGAATGATTGGAATGCTCGTCTTCTTTGCCAGATTCAGGACGAACTGGTCGCCGGCGTCGAACTTGCCAGTGGCATCGACAATCACCAGCAACAGGTCGCAGCCCTCGAGCGCGTCGTAGACCTCTTTCATCATGCGCCGGTTGAGCGAATTGATCGGCTTGTGCACGCCGGGAGTGTCGATCAGAACGATCTGCCCGGCGGGCCGCTTGCCCTTCTTTTCGACGTTGACGATTCCCTGGATGCGGTTTCGGGTGGTTTGCGGCTTGCGGGTGACGATGGCGAGCTTCTCGCCCACCAGCGCGTTGAGCAGCGTTGATTTGCCTGCGTTGGGACGGCCGATGATGGAGACGAATCCGGAGCGAAATGCCATATCAGGCCCGCATCTGCTTGGGGGCGGGCACGTTTTGCAGGCTGACACGCACACGCTCAACGCGGCGCTCGGTGGAGTCCAGCACTTCGAAGCGCAGGCCGCTGTCTTCGAAAACTTCGCCCGCGGCGGGAATGCGGCCGGCCAGTTCGCTCACCAGGCCGCCGATGGTGGTGGCATCCTTTTCATCGGGCCTGACGCCGCCCAGCAATTTCTCCAGAAGGTCGAGGTCGGTATTGCCGTTGAAGATGTAGGACGTATCGCTCTCCTTCACGATGTCGGACTTTTCGTGCTCGTCGCGGATTTCGCCGACGATTTCCTCGACCAGGTCCTCGATGGTCACCAGCCCAGCGACGCCGCCGTATTCGTCGATGACGATGGCCAAGCGGATATTGTCATGCTGCATCTCGCGCAGCAGTTCGCTGCCCAGCTTGGTTTCAGGCACGAAGTGCACGTCGGTCTTCATGAGTTCGCCGACCGTTGTTGTGCCGGCCTCGGTATCGGGGACCTGCAACAGGTCCTTGGTATACATGATGCCCTTGATGTGGTCGATATCGCCCTCGTAGACCGGGATGCGCGAGTAGGGGCTCTGGTTCAACATTTCGGTGAACTCGGCGATCGTCATGGTGGTTGGAACTGCCACGATTTTCGGGCGCGGCGTCATCACCTCGCGCACCGTCTTGTCGCCGAACTCGACCACCGACTGGATAAGGTCGCGATCGCTCTCTTCCAGAATGCCCTCTTCCTGTCCGGCTTCGATCAAAGCATCAACGGCTTCGGAAGGGTGCTCCGGTTCCTGTTCCGACGTGCTCCTTCGACAAGCGATGCGACCGACAGGGCGAAGCCCAGAGATCATGGTGGCGGGCATCGCGAGGTAGATGAGCGCCTGCAACACCGGAACGAACTTTGCCAGCCATTCGCCCTTGGTGCGCACGAAAAATATGTGCGGCAACAGGCGGTTGAAGATCACGATGATGAAGATGAGGCTGACGGCGGCCTGCAACAGATCGAGCGCGACCCAGCGCTAGTCGGTAAACAGCATGTAGCCGATGAGCACGCCGATGGAGGCCATGCAGATCTGCGTCAGCACCGCCATCGAGAGCGACACGCGCTCCCGCGCTGAAGCCCAGGCGCGGTTCCACCAGTTGCTCGTAGGCTTCGATGTTTTCCTGGAACTCGCGCGAGAGGAACTTGCCCATCTCGTGATACAGGCGGTCGACGTACGACACCAGCGTCAGCAGCGCCAGAAGAAACAGCAGCAGGATGGATAACGGAAGGTTCATGCGCGGCGGCCTCCGCGCTTCGTGGCTTCCGGGCGTTGCCGCTCGGCCAGGCTTGTGCCGATGGCGTATGAGCGCGTTCGATCAAACCGATCGGAAGCTTGAACTCCTGTCGCAATTCTGCTTCGCGCGCCAGCATCTCGCCGTCGTCGATCTCGTGGTCGTAGCCGGCGAGGTGCAGCAGTCCGTGCAGGATCAGGATCTTCACCTCGGTGGCCAGCGAGTGTCCAAGTTCTGCGGCATTGGCTGGCGGCGATTTCCAGCGAGATCGCGATGTCGCCGGCCATGCCGTTGGTCTGCGATGGGAACGACAGCACATCGGTGGCTTTGTTGTTCTTGCGGAAGCGGCGGTTCAACGCCTGCATTTCACGGTTCGAGGTGATGCAGATACTTACTTCGCCTTGTCAGCCCGAGCAGCGTGCTGCGCCCGGGTCGCAAAGCGGCTGAGCGTTTGCGCGCTGGTTGGTTTCGGCTCTGGTTCGGGAACGTTTCACTTCAGCTAAATGAACGAATGGGAGGGCAATCAGCCCTCCCACATCATGGTAGCAAGTTCTTACTCGGAAATGCGATTTGTCGTAGCCGGATCGAGTCACTGGCGGCGCTTCCGCCAGCGCAACTTCCCGGTCGATTCGCACCGGATAATCGTTGCTGCCATGCCGTTGCGTGGCGCAGCAAATCCGTTGCCCACCTTCAGAGTCGAAACGACAGTTGTTCGTTGCGGCCCTTGTGGTCTTCGTAGGCCCGCACGATGCGCTGCACCAGGTGATGGCGCACGACGTCGCCCTCGTCGAAGTAGCAGAAGCGAATCCCCTCGACATTTTTCAAGAACGTCGCCCGCCTCCACCAGTCCGCTGCGGCTGGCATTGGGCAAGTCGATCTGGGTCATGTCGCCGGTGATCACCGCCTTAGAGTTGAAGCCCAGACGGGTCACGAACATCTTCATCTGCTCTGACGTGGTGTTCTGCGCTTCATCGAGAATGACGAACGCGTCGTTGAGCGTGCGCCCGCGCATGAACGCGATGGGCGCAATCTCGATGACGTTCTTCTCCAGGTAGCGATCGACTTTATCGGGATCGAGCATGTCGTACAGCGCGTCATACAGCGGACGCAGGTAGGGATCGACCTTTTCCTGCAGCGTGCCGGGCAGAAAGCCCAGCCGCTCGCCGGCTTCGACCGCGGGACGCGCCAGGACGATGCGGTCTACGCGCTTCGACATCAGGGCCGAGATTGCCATGGCCACGGCAAGATACGTCTTGCCGGTGCCGGCCGGGCCGATACCAAAGACCATGTCGTTCTTCTCGATGGCCTCGAGGTAGCGCCGCTGGTTGATGCTCTTGGGCTGCACAGTGCGCTTGCCGAACGAGCGCTGCTTGCCGGCCTCGGCCAGTCCGCGCAGTGTGGCTGTGCTGTCGGAGGTCAGGACCTTCAGCATGGTCCCCAGATCGCCGTTCACGAAGCTGTGAGCCGTTGCGCAGCAGATGCTGGTAGTCGGCAAAAACCTGCTGGGTGCGGGCCACGTCGCTGGGTGCTCCTTCAATCTCGATGGAATCGGAGCGCATGGCGATGGTGACGTTCAGCCCATCTTCCAGCAGTCGCAGGTTTTCGTCACGGGTGCCAAAAAGGGTTTCGATGTTGGGGCTGATCTCGATTTGGGTCTTCATCTAGGGTCGGTGTAATGCCTCCAGGGGCCTGGTGATTGGGGACGTGGTTGGCCGGCCAAATCCGCACGCGGATCTGGAAGATTGTTGCACAGCAGGTTTCTTGGGATCGGAAGAGGAAGTGCGTCCGGGATGTTCGCCGAAGCGAAAATACCGCACATTGCTGGTTAGCGTACCCCGGTTTCCAGACTGAGTCAATCGCACTGCGGCGCGAATTGGATAGCGTACTTGATTCGTCTCTGCTCAGCCTTTGCAGTCCTAAACCTACTGACTTAGATGGCCGGCGTGAGGAAAAGGTGGCACAGCGTTGCAATCCCGATGGTTTGCCGTTTGCGGGAAAGCCGCCTAATCCAGTAGAATTATGTATTCGGCATACGTCGAGATTTCTCCTAGAGGACAATAGCAAAGTATGGCAAACCATTTTTCGGCGCTGAAGCGCGCCCGTCAGACCGAAAAGAAGACGGCCGCCAACCGCGCCAACAAGTCACGCCTGCGCAGGCCTTGCGCTCCATGCGCGAGGCCATCGCCAAGGGCGACAAAGATGCCGCCAAGACGGCCTTCAGCACCGCAGCTTCGGTCGTCGACAAGGGCGTCCAGAAGGGCGTGCTGCACAAGAACACCGCCAGCCGCTACAAGGCGCGTCTGAACAAGCGCGTGAAGGCCTCGGCGCAGCGAAGTAACTCACTCCAACCAAAGAGTTTAAGGCGGACCCTGCGGTCCGCCTTTTTGTTTTGATGGCTGATCCGTCCTCGGCTAAGAAGTGCGCAGGTCGCGGCGCACCAGGTACGCGTCGAGGAAATACCCAACCCCCAAGGTGAACGGAATGGCGCCGAAGGACATGGCAATCCTCGCGTCGGGCTCAACCCGCGCTATCAGGGCAAACGTAATCATGTAGCCGACGGCCCCCGCGGTCAGCAGAATGCCGTCGCGGCGTGAACGAGCCACCTGTGTAAGCTCGGGTTCCATGGGGACGGTGACTCCCCGAGCCAGCGCTGCAATGCGTTCTTCGGTATGCAGCTTTCGTACCCGGTAAAACGTGTACATCGCGGCAATCGGAATGCCGAGCGACATGGTCACTGCCACTAATCCTATGATTTGTCCGTCCATTGTGGTGCTCCTTTGCGGGCACGCCGCTGGCGTACCGCTGATCAGTCCGCTTCCAATTTGAGGTACGAAGCTGGGAGCGCGGCGGTTCCGTTGAGATTGCGATCGGCGGAGGATTGGCGTTCCAATAAGGATAGGGAGGGTAGACCACCCCTCCCTGTGGCATTTCGCTGATTAAGATTCTCTATTTCGCTACCAGCTCGCCTTGCGGCTTCCAGCGCAGGATCGGCTTACGGGCGGCGGCGGTTTCGTCCAGGCGCGAAACCCGCGTGTGGTGCGGAGCGTCGGCGATGATTTCCGGCGACTCCTCAGCCTCCTCGGCGATCTCCTTCATGGCGTCGATGAACATAGTCCAGCTCTTCCTTCGACTCGCTCTCCGTCGGCTCGATCATCAGCGCGCCCGGAACCACCAGCGGGAAGCTCACCGTGTAGGGATGGAAGCCGTAGTCGATCAGCCGCTTGGCGATGTCGCCGGTCTTGATGCCCTTGCGCGTCTGAATCTTGTCGCTGAAGACGACCTCGTGCATGGTCGGCGTGTCGTACGGCAGGTCGTAGATGCCTTCCAGGTGCTTGCGGATGTAGTTGGCGTTGAGCACGGCGTCTTCGGTGGTCTGGCGCAGGCCTTCGGGTCCGTTGGCCATGATGTAGGCCAGCGCGCGCACAAACATTCCGAAGTTGCCGTAGAACATGCGCACGCGGCCGATCGACTGCGGACGGTTGTAGTCGAAGCCCAGTGTGCCGTCGGGCTTGGTGACGACCACCGGCGTCGGCAGGAACGGCTCGAGGATCTTCTTGCAAGCCACGGGCCCCGAGCCCGGACCGCCTCCGCCGTGCGGCGTGGAGAACGTCTTGTGCAGGTTGAGGTGCATGACGTCGGCGCCGAAGTCGCCGGGACGCACCTTGCCGACCAGCGCGTTCATGTTGGCGCCGTCCATATAGAGCAGCGCGCCTTTGGCGTGCAGCACGTCGGCGATCTTGTGAATTTCCTGCTCGAACACGCCCAGCGTGTTGGGATTGGTCAGCATCAGCGCGGCGACATCTTCGTTCACCTGCGCTTCGAGCGACGCCATGTCCACCATGCCGGCGGCGTTCGACTTCAGGTTCTCGACCGCGTAGCCGCACATCGCAGCGGTCGCCGGATTGGTGCCGTGCGCCGAATCGGGCACGAGAATCTTCTTGCGCGGATTGCCCTGCGACTCCAGGTAGGCGCGCACCAGCAGGATCCCCGTCAGCTCGCCGTGCGCGCCGGCCGCGGGCTGCAGGGTGATGGCGTCCATGCCGGTGATTTCGATGAGCTGGTCGCTGAGCATCTTGATGATGCGCAATGCGCCCTGCGAAATCCGCTCCGGCTGGTAGGGATGCGCCTCGGCCAAACCGCCCAGCCGCGCGACGGTCTCGTTCACGCGCGCGTTGTACTTCATGGTGCACGAGCCCAGCGGATACATGCCGTGGTCCACGGCGTAGTTCCACGTGGACAGCCGGGTGAAGTGGCGGATGATTTCGATCTCGCTGACCTCGGGCATGTGGCCGAGGTCTTCGCGCGGCGGCTCGCCGAGCAACTCGCCGGGGTCAACATCGGGCACATCGAGCGGCGGCAGCTTGTACGCCTTCTTGCCCGGAGACGATTTCTCGAAGATCAGCCTTCGTTCTGGCTGATATGGGTGGTGGCTTTCTTGATCTTGCTCGTTCATCCAGCGCCACCTCCTTCGCAGCCGCGTCAATCGAGGCTTTGGTCGTCGTCTCGGTGCAACACCACAGCGAGGCGTTGCCAAGTTCGGGATAAAACTTCTTCAGCGGGAATCCTCCGACGATCTTCTGCTCCAGCAGCTTGTCGTTGATGGCTGTGCGGATCGCCTTTGGTCTGGATCACAAACTCGTTGAAAAACGGTGCGCCTTCGAACACCAGCTTGGCGCCGCTCTTCTTGAACTGCTCGGCGGCGTAATGGGCTTTCGCCAGGTTCTGCTCGCGCCAGCTCCTTCATTCCCTCCCGGCCGTAGATGGTCATGAAGATGTTGCACATCAGCGCCACCAACGCCTGGTTGGTGCAGATGTTCGAGGTCGCCTTCTCGCGCCGGATGTGCTGTTCGCGGGTCGAGAGCGTCAGCACGAATCCGCGCTTGCCGTTGCGGTCGGTGGTCTCGCCCACCAGGCGTCCGGGCATCTGGCGCACGAACTTGTCGCGCGTCGCCATGACTCCGCAGTACGGTCCGCCGAACCCGAGCGGCACGCCGAACGACTGCGCTTCCAGGCTCACGATGTCGGCCTCCGCCGGGGGCTTCACGATGCCCAGCGAAACCGCTTCGGCGATCGAGACGATCAGCAGCGCGCCTTTCTTGTGGACGATGTCGGCGATCGCCGCGACATCTTCGATCACGCCGAAGAAGTTGGGCGACTGGATCAGCACCCCTGCGGTCTCGTTATCCACCGCCTTGTCGAGCGCTTCCAGATCAACGCGGCCATTCTTGCCGTAGCCGACGGTCGACAGCGGCATTCCCTGATGACGCGCATAGGTGGTGATGACCTCGCGATATTCCGGATGCACGCTGGTGGCGATCACCGACTTGTGGCGGCCAGTGACGCGGACCGCCATCATCAGGCCTTCGGCCGCTCCGGTCGAACCGTCGTACATGGATGCGTTCGCCACGTCCATGCCGGTCAGCTCGCAGATCATCGACTGGAACTCGAAGATGGATTGCAGCGTTCCTTGTGCGATTTCGGGCTGATAAGGCGTGTAGGCGGTGAAGAACTCGCCGCGCGAAACCAGCGAGTCGATTACCACTGGCCGGTAGTGAGAGTACGCGCCGGCTCCGAGAAATGTCGCGTAGCCCTGCGCCGTTTTCGGCGGCACGGTCGCGAAAGAACTCCACGATTTCGCTCTCGGCGTAGGAGCGCGGAATCTTGAGGTCACCGGTGAGACGGTATTCGGCAGGAATGGCGGCGAACAGATCGTCCACCGACTTCACGCCGATGTCGCTCAGCATGTCTTCGCGGTCGGATTGTGATTTAGGAAGATAGCGCATGGGTGGTTATGAATTCCCTGGGCAGTACTGAATGAAGTTATTGTGACGGACGCTGCTCGCGATGGCGGCGCAGGTCTTCAAGAATTGCTTCGACGGTGATCTCCGTCCGGTCGAGCCGACGCTCGTGCGACTCAACGACCAGTTGGTGCTTCTCAACCGCTGTCAGCAGACGCTGCGTAGCTTCTGCGAGATCGACCGATCGATTTGCCTTGCACGCTGCCGATGGATTCCTTGATCTCCAAGGTCTCGTCGTACAGCCGTCCCAACGCCGCCCAAAATTCCTCAAAGTTAGCGAATTGCATACTTGCCTTCCTTCTAATTATGCTCCGAACATCTTCGGCACGCATCTGCGCGCAAACTCAGTGGCCGCCTTCTTCGGCGGCGAACTTCTCGTAATCGGCAGCCGACAGTAACTTGCCCGCCTCGGCCGGATCTTTCAGCGTGACCTTGATCATCCACGCCGCGTGAGCGTCTTTGTTCACCTCTTCGGGCGAAGTGTTCAGCGCCTCGTTCATCTCCGTAACCGTGCCGGACACAGGCGCATAGAGGTCTGACACAGCCTTCACCGACTCGACTGAGCCGAACGTCTGTCCGGCGGTGATCTCGGCGCCAACTTTCGGCAGTTCGACAAATACGATGTCGCCCAGCGAATTCTGCGCGTGATCGGTGATGCCGATGGTGCCGGTATTGCCGTCCACCTTCAGCCATTCATGTTCTTTGGTGTACTTGTAATCTGCGGGATAAGCCATTTGATTTCCTTCTCAGCACCCGACGCCGGGCCGCTGCGAGGTTCGAATTATTCGATGAACCTGATAAGACTTACGACTGCTTCTTGGGACGCTTATAAAACGGTATTGGAACGACTTTGCATTTCACCGGCTGGTTGCGAATCTCGACCGCAACTTCGCTGTCGAGTGCCGAAAACTCCACGGGCACATAGGCCAGCGCGATGTTCTTCTTCAGGAACGGCGCGTACGATCCGCTGGTGACGTATCCAATTTCCTTGCCGCTCAAGTCAAGCACCCTGTATCCGTCGCGCGGAATGCCTCGTTCGATCGACTCCAGTCCTACCAGCGTCCGCTTGATTCCGGCCGCCTTGGCCTTCTCCAGCGCTTCGCGGCCGACGAAATCGCCTTTCTCCATCTTAAGGAAGCGGTCGAGCCGTGCCTCCCAAACGTTGATGATTCCGGAGATTTCGTGACCGTAGAGGGACAACGCGCCTTCCAGCCGCAGCGTATTGCGGGCGCCTAGTCCGCAAGGAACGATGCCGAACTCCTCGCCCGCCTGCATCACCTCGTTCCAAACCCGGACGCTAGTGGCCTCGTCGCTGGAGACGTAAATTTCGAAACCGTCTTCGGCGGTATAGCCGGTGCGAGCGATCAGCGTCTCCGGCAGCCCGCAGACCGTTCCGTGAGTAAACCAGTAGAACTTAACCTGCGACAGGTCCGTGTCGGTCAGCTTTTGCAGGGTCGCCGCGCCTTTCGGCCCCTGGATTGCGATCTGCGTGTAGGCGTCGCTCAGGTGCTCAACCGCGCAGTCGAACTGCCGGGTGTTCTCCGTCCACCCAATTCACGTCCTTCTCCCGCGTCCCGGCATTGATGACCAGCAGATAGTCATTTTTGCCCAGTCGATGGACGATGACATCGTCCACAAACGTTCCCTCCGGATAAAGCATGGCCGAATACTGGCACTGCCCCATCTCCAGCTTTGAGGCATCGTTCATGGTGATGTGCTGGACGGCCGCCAGGGCCTGGGGCCCATGAATCCGAATGTCTCCCATGTGACTGACATCAAAGACACCTACGCCAGTTCGGACGGCCAAGTGCTCCTTCATCAGGCCGCCAAATTTGGGGTACTCGACGGGCATGTCCCATCCACTGAAATCGACCATTTTCGCCCCTAATTGGCGGTGGACGGCGTTCAATGCCGTCTTGCGGATGGCGGGGTGGGACTGGGTTTCGGAAGGCAAAACACGTCCCTTCGGCGCACGGTACGGCGCAAATCAGGATGGCGTAACAAAGTACGGTAACACGCGCATTTTCATGCGGTCAACGAGCCCGAACGGCTTCACTAGCTCGTATCTACGACGTTTTATGTATGGTCAAAGATAACCGAATGAAGTACAAAACAGACAGCCACTTCTATTTGCCAGCCCTTTTCTGTTTCGGGCCCCCGGGGCGGCTAGATGCCATGTCTGCTCCGACGTTAATGCAATCCGAGGCTGAAGCCGAGCCGATGACGAAGATGGAGTCGGTGCGTCCGAAGACGGTGTTGTGCGTCGATGACGAGAACATTGGCCTGCGAGTGCGCAAGATCATGCTTGAAAGCCGCGGTTACATTGTGCTGACCGCCAACAACGGCCCTGAAGGACTCAATATCTTCGAGGAGAACGACGTTGACGTTGTGATTCTCGACTACTACATGCCCGGACTGAACGGCGGGGACGTAGCTTCGGAAATGCGCCGCCGCCGCCCCGACGTTCCTATCGTCTTTCTTTCCGCATATTTTTCGCTTCCTCCCGAGGCACTCGAACTGGCCGACGCGTTCATTACCAAGGGCGACCCGCCCGACGTGCTGATCGAGAAAATCCAGCATCTGCTGTAAGTTCAGTGTTATTTCACCTGTAAATAGCAAAGGGCGCACTCGCAGTGCGCCCCTGTGATAGAACTTGATGCAACCTATCGGCCGAAATACTTGGCGTTGCGCTCGGTGTATTCCTTCCACTTCTCCGGCAGGTCGTCGAGGGCAAATATCGCCGAAACCGGGCACACCGGCACGCATGCTCCGCAATCGATGCATTCCACCGGATCGATATATAGCATCTCTTCCGCGGCGAATTTGTCGCTGTCCTTCTTGGGATGAATGCAATCGACCGGACACGCATCCACGCACGCGGTGTCCTTGGTGTTGATGCAGGGTTCAGCAATTATATAGGCCATAGGGCGATCTCTCCGTCAACTGTCCTGGTTCGACGACGTCAGGTCGGTGTACTTTGATACTACCAAAATGCGGGTGTTTTGTTGAGCGGGGCGTCGGCGAGACAGGAAACCATGCGCAGCGGGTTAGCTGCGGCGCATGGTAGTGGTACACGCTTATTTCAGCCCTTGGGCGCAGCCTGCATGGCCCGCATGATGAACTCCTGAATCTCGGGTTTCACCTGGTGCTGCTGGCGCTTTTCCGGCGGCCAGTTGGGAGCGTCAGCGTACATCGCGTTCAGTCCCTTCTGGATTTCGGGATTGCCGCCGGTGAATTGCCCCACGAGCTTGCGCCAACGGGCGGCCAGCGCTTGTGCGTTCGGGCCTGCCGGATCTTCGCCCAGCGCCGCTTCCACGTCGCGAAATAGTTCGTTCCATTCGCTCGTCACCCGTTCCTGCATTTCAGGCGACCATAGACCTTTGCGTTCCTCGATTTTGCCCTTCGCATCTTCGCTGTAGTACTTGGACGTCCATTCTGTGTCGTTCTGCATTCCGACCCTCCTGATGATTTGTGTGATGAGCGTCCAATCGGGCTCGTGGTCGGCATCCAATGCGGCCCGCGCCGCGCGAATTGCTTTGATGGTGCGGTCGAGTTCGTGGCGCTTGTCGCTGAGCACGAGATGCTGGCGTTCCAGCACCTCGGGCAAGCTGCCTGGGGCGACCTTAGCAATTTTCCGATGGACTTCAGAGGCAGGCCGAGAAACTTGAGAACAACGATCTGCTCCAGTTGGGCAAGGTCGCGCTGGCTGTACAGCCGGTATCCTGCGTCGCTGCGATGGCTGGGTTTCAGCAAGCCTAACCGATCGTAGTGATGCAGGGTCCGCACCGTGACGCCGGCCAACTCCGCGAACTCCTGTATCCGGTAGAGTTTCGTTGTTCCCGCGTTCACGTCCGCCTCCGATTACAGGATCGGGCCTGACGTTGCGTCAGGGTCAAGCGGAAACACACAAGAATTTTTCGACGGTGGGACGTGCCGCTCAAACTCGCGTACCGGCAGGCTCGCGCTGCGCGGCAGGTTCGTACTCCACGATGTAGCCCGCCACCGCGCTGGCTGCCACGGTCAGCGGACTCGCCAAGTACATGAGGCCGGGGCCGCTGCGGCCGGGAAAGTTGCGGTTCTGCGCGCTGATGACCACCTGGTCGGGACGCGTTGAAACACCCGGTCCAGCATTGATGCAGGCTCCACAGCTCGGCTCAATGACGTGCGCTCCAGCTTTCTCGAAGATATCGAGATAGCCCTTGCGCACGCAATATTCGCGCGTCTCCTGCGACCCGAACTGGATATAAAACTTGCAGGTGTCGGCGACTCGCTTTCCCTGCTTCAGGGCCGCGCCGAGAACTTGTGCGTACATATCCATGTCTTCATTCTTGCCTGCGGTGCAGGTGCCGCCGTAGGCAATCTCGACCGGGACCGGCGTGTTCAGCTCGCGCACGAACTTGCCGTTACCCGGATCGCCCGGCGTCGCTACCATGGGATAAATGTCATTCGCATCGAGCTCGATCACGTGCGCATAGTGGGCGTCGGGATCGCTCTCCAGCCCTTCGATCAACGTCTCGGCTTCGCTGCGTTTCATGCCGCGGCGCTGCACGAGAAACTCCACGACCTTCTCGTCGGGCGCGACGATGCCGGTGAACCCGCCGATCTCGGCCGCCATATTCGTCATGGTCGCGCGCTCGTCCACCCCTAGCGCTTCAATGGCTTCGCCGGAGTATTCAATGACTTTGGCTAACGCCTTACCGTGGCGGATGTAGTCCATCGAAAGTAGCTTCAAGATGAAGTCTTTGGCGGTGACGTTTTCGCGGCGCTTGCCGCGCACAATGACTTTCACCGACTCCGGCACTTTCACGCGTACATCCTTCGTGAACCACGAATTGAAGACGTCGGTGGTACCGATTCCGAAGGCCACACAACCTACAGCCCCGGCGTGCGGCGTGTGCGAGTCTGAGCCGACCACCATCTGTCCGGGAAGCGCGTAGGTTTCGGTAATGATGGAGTGGCAGATTCCTTCCGAGCCTTTGCGGTCGGTCAACTCGCCGTGCAACCGAATGCCGCGCGACTTGGCAAAGTCTTGCTGCTTTAATTTCAGATGCGTTGCCAGGTCGAGCAGCCCCATCTTGCGTTTCTCTTCCGACAACACCTCGTCGAGAAACGTCAGGTGATCGCGGAAGAACAGAATACTGCCGGCATCGTTCACCGGCTCCTCTTTGCCAAGGTAATGCTCGTAGAAAATTGCAGCCATCGGAGTGACGTATTCATGGCTGAACCGCAGATCGGTGCGGGCAAATCCCGTGTCACCAGGCTTGACTGCTTCCACTCCAACTTTGCCGGAGCCGTGCAGCATGTGGCGAGCAAAGATCTTTTCCGCGATGGTCATCGGGCGCGGCTTAGTCTCGATCGGCGGCAGAAACACCTTGCCCTGCAAACGTGCCACGTTGAACGGGAACAGCCCGCCGTATTCAATCACCTGGCGAGTGATCTCGTCTTCGCCCTCGGTGAATTCGCGCAACTCGATTTCCTGCCCGCTGCGTATCGTGTCGATCAGTCCGAAGTCGGTGGCGGTCAGCACGCCAAGGTTCTGGCAGTTCTGCTTGTAAATGCGCTCGATGTTCTCGGCGATCACCAGCTGAATGCCCGCCGCCATCTCGGCATACGGCGATTGTTCGCGGCTCGAACCTTTGCCGCGACGCTTGCCGCTCACACAGGCCACAAATCCACCGCGCTTGACATCGCCGCGCTTGATCGGTGTCTCGCTACCGCATTTCAGACCGGTGTAGGGAAACTCACCAAGCGTTTCGTCAAAGAAGAAGCAGATGTGCGCCGGCGTAATCTCATCGGTCGAGATGTCATCGCGCAATTTCGGATTGCGCTCGGGATGCTGCGTGTCCCACGGCAGGTCTTCGCCCGCCAGTTGGCGCTTGATGAGTTCAGGATCTTCGGTGAGGAAAAGAATTCGCCCCTGCAGCTTAACCCGATCGGGACGCTGGGCTACTTTGCGGTTCAGCAATGAATCGTTCACTGTGAGATTTTACCGCAGAAAAAGCGGCTGCGAACGATATCGAACGACCGTTCGAAAAGACGCGGCTCGAGGGTGCTGCTACTCCTTCGAGGCAGGGGGCGTGGCCTTCTTCACCTCATCGACAACGCGTGGCGCGATGCGGTCCATCACCTGCGAGACCGCATCGATCTCATTCATGGCGAGTTGCGTCGAAAAAGGAGCGCCCGCAACCGCCGAAGAGTCTCCCACCCGGTACAGTTTGTAGTCCACAGTCACCCGGTACTCAGGATCCTGCTGCTGTCCGCGCGGATTGTTCGGCTGGCTCCACGTCGAGTTTGGATTGGTCTCAATCGTACCCGGCACGCGCTGATAAGGATCTTCAGCGCTGCGGAGCTCCAAGAGCGTCGTATACACCACGTAAGCACACTTCTTGGCCGCCGCTTCTTCGTCGGCCTCGTTAGCCGTCGTGGCAGCCAAGGGAATTCCCATTACCTGCAAGTGGGTCTTCTTGTCGGGCTTCATGCGGTTCAGCGCCTGCACCAGCCGGTCACGTTCCAGATTTCCCGGCACCGATCGGTCTGCCTGGTTTTGCATGACGGCCACGCCGACACGAATCGTATTCTCCTGGGCGACGCTGGTGATTGCCAGGATGCCCAACACTGAAAAGAGGAACCATGCGGACAGACAAGCTTGGCGAGCAACAGGACGCATTGCGATACCTTCCGACGCAATTAAACCCAGGTAATTCGCCTCAGGTGCGCGTCTTGGCGAATTCGACTGCCGAGGGCAGCGGCTCCAGTCCGCGCCCGGCAAAGATCTCGCGGAAGTTGGTGACGACTTCTTCGTGAATCAAGCCGTTGGTCGCCAACACCTCGCGGCTATCCAGGCGGAACGGCGTTCCGTCGAAGCGGGTTACTTTGCCGCCGGCTTCCTGCACGATCAGCACACCCGCCGCCGTGTCCCACGGATTGAGGTTGAACTCCCAAAAGCCGTCATAGCGTCCTGCCGCGACATTGGCGAGGTCGAGCGCGGCTGAACCCGCTCTTCGCACCCCATGCGAACGCAATGTGATCTGCTGATAAAAATGGATGTTCGGATTCTGATGCCTCTTGTGGCTGGGAAAACCCGTACCCAGAATTGACTCTGCCAAGCGTTCGGTCTGCGACACATGAATCGGCTTGCCGTTAAGGGTCGCACCTGATCCACGCTCGGCTGCAAACAATTCGTCGCGCGTGGGGTCGTAGAGAACGCCGACCTCGAGTTGGTCATCGTTGCGCGCCAAGGCTATCGACACGCAAAAGACCGGATAGCCATGAGCAAAATTCGTAGTGCCGTCCAGCGGATCGACGAACCAACGGTAATCCGCCTCGACGTCGCTGCGCGTGCCTTCTTCACCGACGATGCCGTGCTGTGGCCAACGCGCCTGTAAGCGCTCGACGATCAGCTTCTCCGATGCCCGGTCGGCCGCCGTCACCAGGTCTACATCGCCTTTGTACTCGATCTTGATGTGCCGGTCGAAATACGTCATCAGCAGCGCACCGGCTTCGCGCGCAATCGGTTCCAGGTCGTGTAGGTATTGGCTCATTTTTTGCGGATCGGCAGGTTGCGGTTGGACACGATCTTTTCGCTACGCGGCTTGCCCACTGCGTCTTCGGAGATGTAAGCAATCTCGTGCTTGAAGATGAACAGATTGGGCGCCCCTTCGCGTGTCAGGCGAATCATGCGACGGTCGTAGTACTCGATCCATCCCCGGAAAACGTCCCCATCCATCAGCTTGACGCTAACCGGCGTCTGGGACTCGCCCAACGCTTTCAGGTATGCGGCTTCCTGGTGAGTGTCATCGGGTGGAGGAGTCTTGCCCTTTTGCGTCGCTGAGCTGGTGCGGGAGTCTTTGAAACCCATGCGTCGATTCTACACGCTGACCGAGGTCGCCGCGGTGGTCACAGTCTCAACCGCAAAGTCATTCCTAGCTGTTTACGCCGCCGTCTTCTTGTACTCATCGAATGCCGCGAGATAGCGATCGATGTCTTTCTGGCTCAGGTAGTACGGCGTGGACAGCCGCAGCTTCGATGGGTCGCCACCGCGGATGCGGATCTTCTGTGTCTTCCACATCCACTCCTCCAGCGCCATGCGCTTAACCGGAGGAACGTTCACCGTAACAATCGCGCAGCGCATCGCCGGATCTGGCGAGGTCCACGACTCTGCTCCGCGCTGCGTCATCTGCGCCAACATATAATTCGCGAGTTCGCGGTGCCGCTTCTCGATCTTGTCCATACCGATGTCATTCGCCATCTGGATTGACGCCCGCAGTCCCATGAGCGAGGGCACATTCGACGAGCCGATGCGCTGAAACCGTTCTGCCCTGATCTTCTTGTCATCCCAGCCAGCGGTTGTGACCGTGCTCCAAACCTGGTCGATAACTTCGTCGCGCACGTAGAGAAAGCCCGAGCCTTTCGGAGCCTGCAGCCATTTGTGCGGACTGGCGGAGTACATGTCACAACCAATCTCATGCACATTCAACGCCATCATGCCCGGGACATGCGCTCCATCGACTGCCGACAGAATTCCTTTCGACCGCGCCAGCGCAGACAATTCCTTCGCCGGGAGCACCACTCCTGTAGCCGTCGTAATGTGGCTAAAGAAGATCACTCGCGTTCGCGGCGTAATCGCGTCGCTGAAGAGGTTCAGCACCTGCGCCGGATTTGTCACCGGCTTGGGCAGCGTGACCATCTTGACCACCACGCCGTAGCGTTTTGCCTTGAGCTTCCAAGGCCCTTCTCCGCTGGGATGTTCCTGATCCGTCATCAGCACTTCGTCGCCGGGCTTCATGTCGATTCCGTTGGCGATGTAGCTGTTGGCCTCGGTCGCGTTGCGCACCAGCGCCAGTTCGTCGCGCGTGCAGCCGATAAACGCCGCCAGCGGGTCGCGATACGCGTTGTACGGCTCATATCCCCAGATGGGATAGTTCTCGGGATCCTCCTGCGCCATCTGCTCGGTCTTGGTGTAGCCGTCGAATACCGCGCGCAACACCGGCGCGGGACTCGAGCCCACGGTGCCGTTGTTCAAGTAGACTTCGTCCTCTGGGATGAGGAACTGCTTGCGCAGTTCGGCCCAGTACGCTTCCTGGTTACCGCTGAATTGCTTTGGATCGGGCAGAGTCGCCGGTAAGTTCGATAGTTGCGCGAGTAAGGAATGACTCGCCGCCAGGGCGAAGCCAAGTCCTGCTGCGGTGTGAGTCAGAAACTGCCGACGATCAAGCATAAGACAACCTCCAAGGTCGGAAGTCCGCCATGTTAAGGCCCCAATCGACCGCTGGCAAGCACGAACCGTTCCTTGGCCAGAACCTCACGATCCGCCCAGGCTCGGAGCGCAATGGACTGGTGGTCGACCCCTAAGACGTGGCGCCGTAGCCCGGAATCAGCGGACCCGTCATACCTCTAACTTGACGCGCCCACCCCCAACGCGAGATTATTATTGCCCCGTTTTAGGTGCACGGGTTCGTGTGTGCCGAAAAAGGGCGGATGGCGGGCGGTCTGCTCGATGCCGCAGACTGAAGTCAGGGATTAGTGGAGATTGGGCCCATCTAATTGGTTGAAGTCACGCAGCATGTTCCCAGGCGAACTGCCGCGCAAAACCTGAGCTCGGAGAATTTCCAATGGCGCGACCCTTCTGGACAGGTCAGATACAGATTTCTCTCGTTTCTTTCAGTGTGAGTCTCTTCCCTGCCACCGAATCGAAGAGCGAGATTCGCTTCCACCAGCTCAGCCGATCGACCGGCGAGCGTATCCGCCACCAGAAAGTCACCGGCGAAGGCGAAGAAGGCCCCGTCGAGAAGAACGACATCGTCAAGGGATACGAGTATCGCAAGGGCGAATACGTCATGATCGAGCCCGACGAGATCAAGAACTTGCGCATCCCGTCGAAGCACACGATTGAAGTGACGCAGTTTGTCGATGCTGGCGAAATTAATCCGGAATACTACGAGAAGCCCTACTTTGTAGTCCCCGAAGACGACACCCAGGCAGAAGCCTTCACGGTGGTGCGTAAAGCGCTGCAGACCACGCATAAAGTTGCGTTGGGCAAGATCGCCTTCAGCGGCCGCGAGCATCTCATCGCGATCACCGCGCCGTCCGATGACAAGTTGCCGGGCATGATCGCCTACACCATGCGTTACGCCGAAGAGCTCCGCAAGCCCGGCAGCTACTTTGCCGATATCAAGAAGACGACCGTCGATAGCGATCAGCTCTCGCTAGCCAAGGAACTCATCAAGCGCAAGACTGCGAAGTTTGATCCGGAAAAATTCACTGACCAGTACGAAGCAGCGCTGCGAGAGATGGTCGAGGCAAAAATCCAGCACCTACCTGTGCCGCAGGATGAGCCGGCGCCAAGGTCGGCGAAGGTCATCAACCTGATGGATGCGCTCCGCAAGAGCGTACAGAGTGACAAGTCGCCAGCGCTGGGAAAGAAGACCCCGCAAAAAGCCGGGGCAGCAACCTCGAAAGAGGGGCTCGCACTGGTGAAAGCGGGAAAGAGCACTAAGCGCAAATCTGCATAGCAGATGGTAACCAAATCCAAGGCGGCCTCGAACTCCCGGGCCACCGCGTCAGACGCCATCGATCGCCAGCTCGCGCGTTATCGCGAGATGCGCGACTTCAAGGTCACCACCGAACCGAGCGGGAAAGCATCCGCCAAGCAACCCGTCGCGAAATCAAAGCAGCAGGCCCTTCCTTTTGTTATTCAGAAGCACGCCGCCTCGCATCTTCACTACGATTTTCGCCTGGGATGGAACGGCGTCCTCAAGAGCTGGGCTGTCACCAAGGGACCGAGCTATGTGACGGCAGACAAGCGACTCGCCGTTCAGGTGGAAGACCACCCCATGGAATACGGCGGCTTCGAAGGCATCATTCCCAAAGGCCAATATGGCGGCGGAACCGTCATGGTGTGGGACCAGGGCACGTGGGAGCCGCAGGCAATCAGCAGCGATGTGGACGCGGCGCTGCATTCCGGCTCACTGAAGTTCATCCTGCATGGCGAAAAGCTGAAAGGCAAATGGGCGCTGATACGCATGGGCGGGAAGGCGGCCAACGAGAAAAAGCCCAACTGGCTGCTCATCAAAGAACACGACGAGTTCGAGCGCACGAGTGACGATCCTAGTGTCACCGAAGCCGAACCCAACAGCGCTGTCACCGGACGCGATCTCGGCCAGATTGCTCATAGCGAGGACCATGTCTGGAACTCAAAGGACACCACTAAGGGCAAAGCGTGGTATCGCAATGATAATCTTCCGGAGGCCGGGGCAGAGCCCCGCGTAAAAAAGAGTGGGGCAAGACCTAAGCTGAAGTTTTCTCCCCGGCTGACTGCGGCGCTTGGCAAGGCCCCGAAAGAGACGCTGCCGACTTTTGTTCCTCCGGAACTCGCTCTCTCGGCCACCAATGCTCCCAGAACTACCGGCTGGCTTCACGAATTAAAGCTCGATGGCTACCGCGTTCAGGTCCGGAAGGACGGGGTCCGTGTGCGGCTTCTTACCCGCACTGGCCTGGACTGGACCCACCGCATGAGGCCGATCGCGCAACAGCTCAAAGACCTTCCCGCCGAGAGCGCAATCCTCGATGGAGAAGTCGTGGTCTTGAACAAGAACGGCACTACCAGCTTTGCCGACCTGCAGGCTGCTTTTCAGGAAGGCGCCCGGAAGCCGCTTGCTTACTTTGCATTCGACCTGCTCCATTTGAATGGTCACAATGTGCGTGGGCTCCCACTCATCGATCGCAAAGCGATCCTAGCCCAGATCGTGAAGGACGTCGATGGCGCGGTGCGTTTCAGCGAACACCTCGAATCTGACGGCGAACTTATCTTTCGCAAGGCCTGCGAACTGCACGCCGAGGGCATCGTCTCCAAACGCGCCACCAGCCCGTACCACTCGGGCCGTGGTGGAGACTGGCTCAAGCTGAAGTGCGTCCACGAGCAGGAGTTCGTGGTCGGCGGCTTTACCGAGCTCGCCAACAAAAGCCATGGTGTTGGCGCGCTTCTGCTGGGCTATTACGATGACGGCAAGCTCATCTACGCGGGACGCACAGGCACAGGCTTTACCCAGAAGACGCATCGCCTCCTGCGCGATCAGTTGGACAAACTCCGCCAGGAGGCAACGCCCTTCGACAACCCACCGGCCGAGGCCATCAAAGGGGCGATCTGGGTTAAACCTAAGCTAGTGGCGCAAGTGAATTTCGCCTCTTGGACGTCGGATGGTTTGGTCCGCCAAGCTGCCTTCAAGGGTTTGCGCGAAGATCAGCCAGCCCGCGAAGTTCGTCGCGAGGAACCGACGGTTTCACCTAAGCCGCGCGCCGCAAAGCGCGCTTCTCTCGATGCGCCGAGCGTTGCTGCCAAGGCGACTCGTCCCGCTAAATCGTCGAAATCAACGACGCCTGCAAGTCCAGGAACCGAGCATGCGCCCATCCGCCTAACGCATCCCGATAAGATTCTCGACGCCGAATCGCATCTCACCAAGCGGCAACTGGCGGACTACTACTGGGCGATCGCGCCGTACATACTTCCCTACATCGCAGACCGACCGCTTTCGCTGGTGCGTTGCCCGGAAGGCAGCGGCCATCCTTGCTTTTTCCAGAAGCACGCGACCGGCACTCTTCCTGCAGGGGTGACATCGGTCGACGTTCCCGACAAGAAGAGCGGCAAAGTCGAGCCCTATATCACACTCTCCACTCCCGAAGCGCTGGCCGGACTGGCCCAGATGGGAGTGCTCGAAATTCATCCCTGGGGATCGAAGAACAACGACCTCGAGCACCCCGACCTCATCATCTTCGATCTCGACCCCGACGCTGCGATCTCTTGGCGTACGCTGGCCGACAGCGCCGCCGACGTTCGCCGGCAGCTCAAGTCGTTGGGGTACGAGAGCTTCCTCAAAACTACTGGCGGCAAGGGTCTGCACGTCGTCATCCCGATTGAGCCGAAACGCGAGTGGGTGCAGGTAAAGCAGTTCGCCCATGACTTCGCGCTCGCGATGGAACAGCAACGACCTAACTTGTACCTGACGAAGATGAGTAAGGCCGCGCGCAAGGACCGCATCTTTATCGATTATTTGCGTAACGAACGCGGGGCCACAGCCATTGCGCCGTATTCTCCTCGCGCACGCGCCGGGGCGCCGGTCGCGCTGCCCTTAAGCTGGAACGAACTCAAGCTCCCACAACGTCCCGTGTTCCGGGCAGCCGACTTCAATGAATGGAAGGGTCGACTAGGTTCCGATCCGTGGAAGGAAGAACCTCGGCCAGATACTAGAAAGCGTGCCCACAGGCCGAGGCGATAGCGAGGCCGAGCTCGTGTGGCGAGAGGCCGCGATGCATCGTTCCGTTTCGGGGTCGACCGCCTGATCGAGACGGCTGGCTCAGAAGCAGCGCACGCTGAAGGGCGTCGATGGGCAGTTGTATCCACCTTGAAAAAAGACGATGACGAAGATCATAAGGTTGCATCCAAACGTCGAGTGCAATTGCTGCCACATTGGGCCTGACGAGGAGCATATGGAAGATCCAAGCATCACTGGCGGAACCGGATCGGATGTCGATTCAACTCGGCGGTCCTCATCCTCTTTCACGGAGACTATACGCCGCTCCTCGCTTTCGAAGAGGCGAGTACCGGGTTCCTGCGTCTCGGTGGGTGCCGGGATCCGGCTGAAAGCAACTCCCGTTTACCGCACGCGCTCTAATCAGGAAACATGACTTCTTTGTACGACATCTTGGCCAAATGCACCGTGTACTTTTCCTTAGGCAGGAGAGAATTCAGGGTAAACACCTTGTAGCCTTCGCCGGTGATCTCGGTGCGGCAGAAGACTCCGGGTTCGGTTTCGCTGACTTCGCGTCTTCCCTGCAGTTGATCGACAAACGCCTGTGCCGATTTCTGGCCGGCCTGAGCGCCGGTCCCGGCGTTGGCCAACGATTCGGCGGCGTAGGAGCGAATCAGCTTTTGCCAGTACTTCTCCAGCAAGTCGGTGCTAGCAAACACATCCGCCCAAGTGATGCGACCGTTGACAGCCACAACTACCCCCTTAGCGCCTACTTTGCGCAATTCGTGCAAGAGGCCGTCATAATCGGCTGCAACCGTGGCAACCTTTTTCTCCACCTCCGGATTCTGCATCACCTTGGCGTAGGAAGTGGTACCGCCAATCGTGGGAGCAGCTTGCGGAGTCGCGGCAGCGATTCCCGCATTCGCGGAAGCGACTCGATCCCACACCTGGCGCTGGTCACGCATCGCCATGGCTGGCATGCGTACGCTAGGTTGCGCCATTGCCGCACCCATGCTGCCGAAGTGTTCCGAGGATGCGACCCAGCGTCCCGGCTCGACACAGAAGACAGAAAGATCAATGGGGTCGGATTTCGGCGGAACGATGCGATCGAGGCCGATGACACGGTCCTGCTTGCCACCGGTCACAACTTCGCCGGCGAGCAGCAGCAGCGGGCGGTCAGAGTTGTTGACCAGCACGAGGCGATTGACTTCGCCTCCGGTAGTGCGCTGGTAACGCGTGGGAGGACGAATTAGCCCCTGCAGCGAGCCGGCCTCTGTGACCACGACCGCGCCCGAGCGCACTCCTTCGTCGAGCGTCAAGAGAGCCGCAGTGTTGGCTTCTGTGCCGCCAACAATGGGAAACAAGCTGAGGTTTCCTCGGGTGATGGGTGGCAATACCTTGTACTCGTAAGTTGGCGTGCCCGCGCCGGCAAGGGCGGAAGCCAGCAAAATGAAAGCGACGTCGGCCAGAATCCTGCTGTTCATATTCACCTCCTGAGACGCACCTCTCTTCCGTAGTCAGTTCCGGCTCACAGTGGAGGTGTTTGTACGTCTCTAGCGCTAGAACGCTAGGTTGTGTTCTTCTTGCGCACGAATTGATAGGATTCGCACACATGGCCCTGGCTCCCACTTCTGGCCCGATCGCGGAGCGGCCGTCCGCTGCGGTGCAGGAGTTTGCCCGCCAGTATTACGTCTCTAGTGGGGCACAGCAGTTCGGGATGGACCAGGCGGCATTTGCAGCCGTGCTAACGCAGGCTGTCTTGCAGACAGGTCCTTTCGGCGACGATGCGGCCGAGATGCGTCACCTGGCCTCGCTGCGTGTGGACGAGCTGGTCCTTGCCCGTGCCTGCGCCGATGGCAATGAACGCGCCTGGGAGACATTCCTTACGCGCTACCGCAATACGCTGTACGAATCGGCATACAAGATCGCGCGGACGGAGAGCGCTGCTCGCAGCCTCGCGGATTCGCTTTACGCCGAGCTCTATGGAGTGGATTCCAAGGGCCTGCAACGGACCTCGAAGTTGTCGTATTACCAGGGGCGAGGTTCGTTGCAGGGGTGGCTGCGCGTTGTCATCGCGCAGGAGTACGTCAATCAATATCGCCGTGTCCACCGTGAGACAAGTCTCGATGCCGCGCTGGAAGACGGTGCACAGTTTACCGCGCCCGAGCCGGAACCTGCGGCGGCTGATCCTCGAGTTGAAGCGGCGGTAGCGGCGGAGCTGGCTGGTCTCGATGCGGAAGCGCGGTTTCTCTTGGCCGCCTACTACCTCGACCACCGGACCCTGGCGGAGCTGGCCAAGTTGCAGGGGGTTCACGAATCCACGATCAGCCGCAAGCTTGAACGCATTGGGGCGGGCGCACGCAAGCGCGTCCGCAAGCGGTTGATGCAATCTGGCATGACCGCGCGCCAGGCCGATGAGGCGATGGAAGATGTGGATGTCCGCGACCTGCGAGTGCGGGTGAGTGAAACTTTGCAGCAAGGAAGGTCGAAAGCTACGTTCTATAAAGAAAAGGGTGAACCTCAGGAATGAACGAGAAGATTCCCAAGCCGATGCTCAATGCCCTCGCCCGAGAGGCGGCGCCCGCAGACCATCCTTCTGCGGATGTGCTTGCTGCCTTCGTGGAGCATGCGCTGGCCGAAGATGAGAAGCAGTCGGTGAGCGATCATCTGGCCCGGTGCGAGGAATGTCGCGAAATCGTTTTCCTGACGATCGATACAACTGAGGCAGAAGTACAAGAACCAGCACGCAAATTGGTGGTGGCGGCTCTGGCCGAACAAGATTATCCGGCGTTAGAGCACGTAACCGCGAGCATACAGCGTCCAGTTGAGGCGGCGAAGCCGCGGGGGACGTCGATAGGCAAATGGGTCTGGGCCATTCCTGTTGCTGCTATGTTGTTACTCGGCTCCGGATATCTCGTGCGCAAGAGCTATGTCGCGGCGCCGGCCGAGAGGGAAATTGCTTCCAAAACAGTTCCTGAGAAAGCGAGCGGCCCTCCCGCGCAGTTGACCAAGGCGACTCCGGCACCGCCTGCGCCGGCAGCGACTGGTCCATCTCTGGCGGCGAAGGGGCCGCCGAAGATGGCGCCTGCGACAACCCCACCTGGCCAGAAGGCTCCGACCGGGAATGCCGACGTGATCGCGATGAATAGCGCCGCTCCAGCTCCTGCGGGGACCGCGACGGCGCACGTAAAATCTGCTCAGCCGCAGCCATCAGCCGAGGCGCCCGTAATAGCGATTGGTGGACCGGCGGGCACCGTCCCGACAGCTCCCATGGCCAACGGCTTTGCACCGACGACCGGAGAAGGGGTTCAGCAGCAATATCGCGGGACCGATTCGTTGGGCCTATCGGTCAACCGGGGGCTGGCCGCTGTCGCGCGGATTTCCCACCCCGGCTGGCGCGTCACCCAGCAGGGCCAACTCGAGCACTTCACGCCAGATGGTTGGTCACGCGCGCTGGCCGACCAGACGAGTGCTTTTCGCGCGGTTAGCGTCATCGGGAACGACGTGTGGGCGGGAGGAAATGACGGAATGTTATTTCACTCCGGCGACGAGGGCCTGCACTGGAATCGGCTGTCCATCCCGAGCGCTAGCGGCGCCGAGACGGTGACGATCGTGTCGATCCGCTTTGACGACGCGCAACACGGCGTGGTCGTTGCGGACACCGGTGCGAGCTATGGCACCACGGACGGAGGCGCGACTTGGACGAAACAATGATGGTTAGCCCTGAAATAATTGCTGCAAGCCGACCGCCGGGCATCGTTCTACGTATGGTTAAGGCTAGCCGTTTTGAGCAGACGGAGGCGTGTGCTAGATATGGGCAGCCCGAGATCTTGTGAATGAGGAGACGCCGCTCATGCTTTGCTCTGTTGTAACCCGAACAGCCTGCCTGCTGGCGATCGTGCTGGCTTTTATCGCTCCCGGTCTTGCGCAGGACCAGTCGGACCGTCCGCTGACGAACTCTGATGTGGTGAAGATGGTGAATGCCGGTATCCCGGAGAGTGTTATCGTGCGCGACATCGAAGTTTCTGGCACGAACTTCGTCACCACGGCGGACGCTTTGATCAGCTTGAAGCAACATCACGTGCAGGACAACGTGCTGGCGGCGATCGTTGAGAGCCACGCCGCCTCCATGATGCGGCAGGCCGGACCGCCGGCGATGGCCTATGGCGCGGCCCAGTCGGCGTCGCACCCCCATCGCCAGTTGCCTAATCTCGATGCCACTCTTCGGCTTGATTCCAAAACGACGGGGAAAGTACAAGTCAGGAAGAACGAGATCAAGGTGGAAAAGGCGGGCGTTCCACTGTTCAGTGTGAAATGGAAAGAGAATCCTGCGAAGTAGATCGCGAGCGAAAACTAGACGGCGGATTAGAGTGGTTTCTGATTTACTTTGGAACTCGCGATTTCGTTGGATACCGGAAGGGTAACAACGACGGTAGTACCGGCCGCAGTGGAGTCCAGAATCATCTCCCCTTGGAATTGCCGCAACCGTTCTCGCATTCCTCTTATTCCAACCCCCGCCCGTCCGTGTTGGATCTGTGCGAGCTTCTCTTTCGGAATGCCTTTACCCTGGTCCCGGACTTCGACCAGTACTCTGTCCGGGTTTCGATTAATCTGGATAATGGCTCTTTTACTGCCGGAGTGCCGATGGATGTTGGTAAGACACTCCTGTACCAATCGAAAGACGACCAATTCTATCTCGCGCGCAAGTCTGCCAAATTCTTCTGAGATTCTGAAGTCAATATCAAGTCCGCTGCGTTCGCTTAAACCTCTGATGTACCACGAAAGGGCTGCAGGAAGGCCATTCTCGTCCAAAAGAGGAGGGTGCAATAAATATGAGGTCGTACGAATTTCTTTCGTCAGTTCCTCCAGCATCTCGCGGGTCTGCTCGGCAGCTTCAACGAGGTCGGGTGCTTGCTTCCTGGCATTTTCGATGATAGTAGACAGGTTCATTCCAAGGACAGCAAGTGTCTGGCCGGCACTATCGTGCAGTTCGCGCGCTATGTGGCGTCGCTCTTCATCCTGCGTGCGCAATAACTGCCAGGAAAGGTGGCGAACCTGTTCCGCTTGCGTCAGCACTTCAAGATTACGTTGTTCCAGTTCTTCCGTACGGGCACGAACCTCGGCATCAAGAGTTTCCGCCAGCTTGCGAAAACGTTCCTCGCTTTCCCGCGATGCCCGTTCGGCGCCTCTTCTCGAAATCGCAAAAGCGATTTGGCGCGCGATCGTTAAGCTGAGCTGAATTTCAGTATCCGCGAACGAGTGCGAACTATTGAAATACATCATGAACTTTCCGACAAGTTTCCCATCCGAGAGCAGTGGGATGAAAGCACAGGCATGGATACCTTCAACTAATATTGTGTTCTTCAGCCCCTCGTCGAGCTGAGCCGTGCTCATGTCAGTGATACAGATGGGCTGAGGGTCAGGGTCATCTCGTTTCCATGGCGAATGTCCTTCAACAGCTTGGCGGTAGTTCTCGGACAGGCCGTGCCAACTGACGAACCGCATCGTGCCAGCTTCATCGTAGAGCAAGATCGCTACGCGCTCGCATTGCAGTGCATTGCAAATGGCCTCCATGGCTGTGCCATAAATCTCGTCCAGCGAACTCGCGTGATGCAACCCGTCGGCGACTTGGAACAGTGCCCTTTGCTGGCGGAGCGCATCCGCCAAGGCATTCTCTGCACGCTTCCGTTCCGTGATGTCCACCAGCATGTTAACGCCGCCGATTATCGTGCCGTCGCTACTCCGAAGCGGCGTCGGATATGGCGTGAACCAGCGACGGCTGCCATCCGGTCGTTCAGCAATCGCCTCAGCCCCGGAAATAACTCTGCCTTCTTTCAAAGCGACGGCCATCGGACATTCATCATGCGGAAGCGGGGTACCATCGGGACGATACAACTTCCAACTGACACACCACTGATCACTACCAAGGTGAGGCTCGCGGCCAGAAAACTCGACCGCAGCTCGATTGAAATGAGTCAGGCGTCCCTTTGCATCTGTGGTGTAGATCGCGGCAGGTAGAACATCGATCATTTCGCGGAACTGCTGCTCGCGTTTTTCGGCCTCAGTCCGCAGCTTGCGTTCCACTTGTGCCAGCTCTTGGCGAGTCCGCGCCATCTTTAAATGCGAGTTCACCCGCGCTAGTAGTTCCCGAGCCGAAAACGGTTTGTTGAGATAATCGTCCGCTCCCGCACTCAGCCCCTCTACTCGCGATTCTTCTCCGGCGCGAGCAGAAAGCATGATTACAGGAATAGTTTTGGTGCGTTCGTCCGACCGTAATTCCTTCAACAAACCGAAACCGTCCAGCTTCGGCATCATCACGTCGGTCAGGACAAGGTCAGGAGGGCGCTGACGGATAGCTTCAAGTGCCGCCTCACCGTCAGGGACAGCCTCGACATTGCAACTGGATGACAGGAGCTTGCGTACGTATTCCCTCATGTCGGCGTTATCATCGGCGAGCAAAACGCGTGAGCGCCGTTCCGCACCTTGTAGCCCCGGCATTTCAGGCGCCACAACGACAGAGGCTAAAGGAACATCCTGGGCATTCTGGACATCCAGCAACCAATGCAGAGCTTCTTCCACATACGTTTCGCCCTCGAGGGTAGTTGACGTTAGCGTGCGCTTTGCGCCGATTCGGTCGGCGGGCAAGTGATCTTTGCCCAATGGAATCGTTACTCTGAAAGTGCTTCCTCGACCCATTTCGCTATCGGCTTTCGCGATACCGCCATGCTGTTTGGCAAGTTCCTGCACGAGGGCAAGGCCGATACCGCTGCCCTCGAACGTACGCGCGTGCGCATTCCTGGCTCGATAGAACCTCTCAAAGAGATGTTGCAGCTCCTCAGCAGGAATGCCCGTCCCGGTATCTCTTACCGCAAGTTCCACTCCCCCGTCGCGCTTACCAATGGAAATCTCAATCTCCCCATTAAAAGTAAACTTGAAAGCGTTCGACAATAGGTTGAAGACAATTTTCTCCCACAATTCGCGGTCTACATAAACCGGTTCGTCAATTGTGGGGCAGTTGATAATGAATTTGAGGCCTGCTCGCTCCATGGCGGAACGAAAGACACTCGCAAGTTCCGCAGTCAGTTGCGAAAGATCGGTCGGCTCATAGGAAGCCTGAAAGCGCCCATCCTCGATTCGGGAGAAATCCAGGAGTGTATTGACGAGCTTAAGCAAGCGGAGTGAGTTCCGATGTGCAATGTCCAAGCGCTCATGATTTTGCGGCGAAAATCCATTGGATTCGGCAAGCAGGTCTTCTAGGGGAGCCAGCATGAGCGTGAGCGGAGTCCGAAATTCGTGGCTCACGTTGCTGAAAAACAGGGTCTTGGCGCGGTCGATTTCCGCTAGCGCCTCGGCACGTTTCTTCTCCGCTTCGTAAGCACGCGCATTCGCAATGCTCGCCGCGATCTGCCCAGCAATGAGATTCAGAAATCCAGCGTAGCTCACATCAAGCGGACGAAACGGATTGAGCCCAATCACGATGATTCCCGCAGGAGTACTCTGTGCTTGACTCGTCATTGGAAGCAGAAGTGCCCGGTTCGGGGGGCTATCCCACCCTCCAGTTGGCAACGAACGGAATTGCTTTGGTAGATCTTCGACGATGACGGAGTCTTTGCCGCTCAGTAGGTCGCCCATCGGCCACGTCTGCTTCTCTTCGGTTAACTCAATTATCTTTGGCGCAGCCGGGTGGTCCGCCGTGATGCCGGTGTGGCAAGCAAGGCGAGCCAGCCTTCCGTTGTCAGACAAGAGATAGGTGAGAGTAAACGGCAAATCTTGAGCATTCTCCGAAAGACTACGCGATAATGACGAGACCACAGCCTCTTCCGTGATTGCCTTGCTCAACTCGGTTGCCAGCGAGCGTAAGGTCTTGAGTCGCCGTTCGCCAATGACGCGGTCCGTTTCCTCGGTGACAACACAGAGGTGACCTGCGATGTTGCCATCGTCCCCGGACAACGGACTATAGGAGAAAGTGTGATAGGTCTCTTCCCGATATCCGCTCCGCTCCAAAAACAGCTGCAAAGCTTCATCCCATGTCGCTTCACCCGTGTCTAGCACCTTTTGAATCCGGGGGCCGATATCGTCCCAAATCTCTTCCCAAACTTTCTGAGACGGCTTCCCCAACGCCCACGGGTGTTTCTTACCCAGTGTCATCTTGGCGTAAGCGTCGTTATAGAGGAAGGTGAGCTCTGGCCCCCAACTCATCCACATTGCGAAGCGGGACGTGAGCATCACGCGAACCACAGTCCCCAGGCTTTGTGGCCACTCCTCCCTTGGGCCGAGAGGAGTTTCCCTCCAGTCAAATTCATGGACCAATTTTGCCAACGCTCCGCCCGCTCGCCCCCACCCCTCTGTGGCTGCTCCTTCAGCTATGGATTCAGTACGTTCTTCAGGTCTGGCATCCCCGAACACCTGCTCAACGGCGGGAAGTAAGTCTCTGTCCAGATCGGATTTTGTCACTGAGGCATTGGCGTCCACGCCGCGAGCTTGCTCGCGAGCGATTGTCGGATGATTCTGAGTGACAAGTATCACTTTGCACTCAGGGTTTTCGCGCTTAATGATTCGGGTTGCCTCTAGACCATCCATGCGGGGCATGTTGATGTCCATCAGCACAATGTCGGGACGCAGTTGACGGACCTTTTCAATAGCCTCGATTCCATCTCCAGCTTCGCCACAGACCCGGTAGCCGGTCTGAGATTCTAGGAAAGACCGAAGAGTACGCCGAAAAAGCTCATGATCGTCGGCAATTAGGATTTCGATGGATCTCATTTTTGAAACGCACCCTGCCCGAAGGCGCACGAATGCCGAAGCATCCGCAGGCGACAAGCATGCATTAAAACAAAAGCAAAAGCCCATACGGTGTTCACTGTATGGGTCGCAAACCCGACAGCGTCCTAGTTATCAGTCGCCATACGCCTGTGCTTGATCTTCCTTTGGCAGCACCGGCAAATATTGAACTCCCAAGCGGAACAGGAACACTGTTGCCGCAATCGGCCCGAAGGAGATACCCCCAAAGATTCACCGATTCAAAAAGCGGCGTGGAAGTATCCGGCAGATAGCCGCGCCGAGGTCGTATTGAAAGAGATCGGCGGCTTCAACCTTGCAACCGGACAGCCGGTGAATGGCATTGCCGACCTCAAAGACGACGGAACCACATCGTCGGGCGCCTGGATTTACGCCGGTGTCTTCAAGGGCGGCAAGAACCTGACCAAGCGGCGCGACAACAAAACCGATCCAGCGGGCTTGGTATCTATCCCAACTTCGCATGGACTTGGCCGGGCAACATGCACATCCTTTACAAGCGCGCCTCGTGCGATGAGCACGGCGTACCGCTGGATCCGGCGCACAAGCTGGGTCCCCAGTAACCTTGAAACTTGATCAATCGGAACCCCAAAGAGCAAGCATTCGATAGCAAACGTGTCGCTCAACATGTGTGGATGTGCGCTGGGAATCCCTGCGGCCTACAATCGCAGTCTCTCCTGTCTCTTGTGGCGCGTGACCGCGGCTCCAGTTTAAGTCTTGCGGTAGTCTTCCAGGTTTCGGAGACTCAATTCGGAAAGCAAACGGATTCGCCTTGTATCGCACCACGCCGATAGGCTTTTCATTTCGCACTTGATTTTGGATATCCAGGATTGCTGAGTGACTGCTGCTCTTTGATAGACTTTTTTACTTCGGACCGGACGCTTTGACGTACTGGTCCGAGACTCGTGGCCGCCGGCGCTTAGCTTCACGCTCGGCCTGCTCCCGCGAACTCGTCTTCGTGCTACAACGGTGGGCATCACCGGGGACGTAGATCCACTTTGTGCAATGGCATCGACGCCGGAACTTCTTGTCCTTATGAATGAAGGCAGTCTTCAGTGTGTCGGACGTAAACCATCGCTTTCATTTATGTCGAAAACAAGCAACTGAAGATTGGTGCGAAAGGGGGGACTCGAACCCCCACGGTTTTACCCGCCAGATCCTAAGTTCCTGTCGCAGAGGGATCAGCAACTTAGCTCGGCTTGCATGAAGTGGGATTCACTAGTATTTATGCGGGTTTCTCAATCACCGCTTCACTGTCCACCAAGCGCATACAAGCGGCGAGTGGGCACAAAATTGGGCACAGTCGAATGGAGTGGGTTGAATCCCTCCGTTGACCCAACCGCGAGATTGAAAGAACGACTGAGGAGTATGGAAAGCGCAGAGGCTGCAAGAAGTCGGCCTAGACAAAAACGCGCCGCGCCGGTGCGCTAACACCGACACGACGTGTTTTGACATTGGCAACTTCCACTCGAACGTCTACTCGGAGTCGTGCTACATCGGATACTCGTCATCTTCGCCCTGCTAAACTAATCCCGATTGGAGGCTTTAGCGTGAACGTTCACCAAATCCTTGACTATCTCAAAGTGGAAATCAGCCGACTGGATGCCGCGATAGCCGCCCTCGAAGGGTCCAGTCCACGCCGTGGCCGTCCACCCAAGTCTGCACGACGTTCTCGCACAATGTCGCCAGAGGCTCGCAAGCGTATATCTGCAGCTATGAAGCTCAGGTGGGCTCAGCGTGCGGGAAGGTCTCCAGCAAAAAAGGCCGCACCGGCAGCCAAGAAGCCCGCTCGCAAGCCGATGAGCCCCGCGGCACGGAAGAAACTGGCCACTCTCATGAAAGCACGCTGGGCAGCACGGAAAAAGGCTGGCGCTAAGTCTTTATAGGGCCGTGAGCACCCAGACGAAATCCTTTTGGGTTTTGTTTACGATCTTGCGTGGCTGATGACTCGTTGTTCGCATTCGCGGGGCTATGGGATCGGTGGAAGGGCGAGACGGGGCATGCGCTGGAGTCTTGTACGATTCTGACAACGACGCCGAATGCGCTGCTCTCCGACGTGCATGATCGAATGACCGTGATTCTAAGCCCGGAGAATTACGATCCGTGGCTTGATCCCGGCCTCACTCGTGTTGATGCTCTCACCGAGTTGTTGACTCCCTTCGATGCAACGCTCATGAAGCGGTTCGCTGTGAGCACCCACATCAACTTTGTGAAGAACGATGACCCGGAGTGCGCGGCACCGTCGAGGCAAAAAACGAGCCTGTTCGCGAACTAGGTCATGCCCCGAAAACCTCGGTACAACATCCCGAAGCCGACTTGGACTTGCCCGCACTGCGGCTTTGTCCACACGCCAGCCGATCTCCTCCGCTTGGATTCCAATCGGATTCAGTGCAAGAGTTGCGGTCAGCCGTTCCCGAGTGGCCGAGCAAACGAGCATCAATAGACACGTCGAGCCCAGACCCCTTAACCGTGCTGGGAGCCGGGTTGCTCACGAACCGGGACCCTGGGGAGCACCCGAGGTGGGTTCTCCACGTGCGTAGTCGTGGGACGGCCTTGAGAATTTGCTCCAATGTTTGGAGAGGGGGCGGCCGCACCTGTTTTCAAGCAGGCGCTGCTCGAATGCAACCACATCATTGCTCTAGCGCAACGACGCACTCTGCGCACGCGGCTAGGATTCTAATAGTCATGCACCTGACGGGGCTGATGGTTGTCTCCTCGCAGCAACGGCAGGTAATTGACATCCGGCTCAGGCTTGCCCCGCACACACGCACCTGAGCCGCTTTTTCAAGCGTTCGTCCAGCCTAAATCTCCGACCTTAGTCCGTCACACCATCGGGGCGGGGAGACCTGCGTTTCAGGCGGGCGCTCTGCTTGCTCAAATGCGACGGCATCATTGCTCCAGCGCAACGACGGCATTTTGCTCATGCTGCTAGCGTTGTGATAATGCACATGACCAGGCTGAGGCTTTGCCAGGGAGGTTAGCCGCGGCACCGTCAGGTAATTGACGTGGGTCAATCGGTGAAGGCTCAGGCGTCCTTCTAGCGGATTCCTGAGCCTTTTTTTCCGCACCAGCATTGTTAACCGGTCGTTGCCGTTCCCCGGTCTCCTTCATCTCCTTCAGCAACTGCCCGCAATGCCGTTCTGCCCGTCGTTGCTCACGCGCAACCAGCGGGATGCTCTCGGGCAACGACTCGGCAAATGTTTTCGTTCATCTTTATATCATGAGAAAATTCGCAGCATCGCTGTTTCTAGTCGCTTCGCTGATCGCCGTGAACGCGGGTGCGACCGTCATAACTTCGATCCCGGGCGGGACGGTGATTCCCATGCCCGCAGTCAACTACTTTGGGTCCGGCCCGCAGACTTTTGGCTCTGGAGTTACTTGGAGTTCCACTAATGCCAGCGCCCAAGGTGGCTCTGTGTTTGGATACACGTATGGCTACGGCTTCCTGAATAACGGGTCCTGGGACGGTGGGTTGGGACCGATGGCAGGAGTAAACGACTCCTTCGACGAATACGACGTGACCGACACCATGACGTTCGCCTTCGCGAGCCCGGTCAGAGCCGTTGGCGGCTTCTTGAATTACGTGCCTGGCGGCAGCACTCCGACCACCATCGCTGTGTGGAACTCGGGCGGAGGGCTGATCGAGTCCTATAACCTGACTTTCAAGACCGATGGGAGCACTGATAGCGGAGCGTTCTACGGATTTCGGGAATCCGGAGCGATCATCAGCTATTTCACCCTAACCGACAACTACGTTGGAATCACGAACCTAACCACGAGCGCGGTTCCGGAGCCTGGCTCGCTTCTGTTGCTCGGCTCAGGTCTGCTCGGCGCGGTCGGAGTCATTCGTCGCAAGATCAACCTGTAACTGGTTTGTGCTTCTACTAAGACCCCGGGGCAAGGGGCTCCGGCCTTCTTCTGCACGTAGGCCGGAAGGCTAGGCTTCGGTCTCGTATTAGATCCGCCTTGGAATGTTTCGTTGAAACTCGCGTTCACCATCTTGTTGCTTGCTCTTCTGCTCATCGCAGCTGGATGGGTGCTACGTCTGAAGTGATCCCGGTCATTGCGATGCAAGGGGCATGCCATGAGTCTGAAGGGACCTGCCTGTACTGACCGTGCAGCCCCTAACCGGGGACGGCGTGCGCGGCAGAACAGCAATCTGAGCAACGCACGCAAGACTCTCAAGTCTTTTAACCCTTCCTCGAAGATTTCCAACGTTTGAATGCTTTTTACGTTCGGATCTTCGTGCCGTATTCGCTTAGGCGGGTGTCAAGGCGGTACTTGCCCGCTAACATCTGGATTGCTCCAGTGACCGGGGGCTGCTTTCGATGGCTTCTTGTCGCTGTTAGGCCCTGAGTCTGGGCGGCGGGGGCGTGCTCCAACACGTCACACCGCCTCTTCAGCCCGGCCCGGTGCCGGGGACTTCCCGCCGTCCTCGATGACCTTTTGCAATTCCGACTCTCTGATCATCGTCCGAGAACCGACCTTGGTTCGCTGCAATCGGCCTTTCGAGAGCCAGGCGTGCAGGGTCCATTTCGAGATTCCACCTAGGCGGCGAGCTGCTTCTTCGACTGATAGCAAGTTGTCCAAAACAAACCTCCTAATACTTAGGCCAAATATACCCATTGCAGTACATGCGTAGCCAATGTAATGTGACTACATCATGAAGGCACATAATCGTAAGTTACGAGAGCGCTTTTACCGTGAAGAAGATGAGTTCGCCGCCACACCACTCTTGATGTTGCTAAACGAAGATCCGGGTTTCCTGACTCCGCCCGTCTGCCGGCGGATTCGTCGATTGTTTTCGGATCTACAACGTCTTGAGGCAATGCGCGTGTCTCTCAAGTCTCTTGAGCCGCAATTCCGCTCGATGCTTATAGGAGTAAGTTCTCACCATAAGCAGGCCACACCGTTAGTCCGGGAATGCGAAGAATTGCTTGACAGCATCAACGCGCGACTTTGGCATTACCGGTGGGCTCCCAAAGTCGAAGTGGTACGTGGCTCGATCTCGCGCACGGAAACATGGAGAGAGACGGGGGATGGCGAGTATTTCGTCGTATGGCTTCTTCTAAAAGAACTGTCAGAAGGAAGAATCGATCGACTCCGCCGCTGCATTCACTGCGGTCGCTGGTTCTACTCGAGGACCGACCATCAAAAGTATTGCAGCGGACGTTGCCGTACTGGGGAGCACTCGCAGGGAGCCGAGTTTAGAAAGAAACGTGCGCGTTACATGCGTGAACAGTACAGACCTGCTCTAAGGGAGCGCGACGCATCAGCTAAGCGCAACGTCAGAAAAGGACGAGGAAGATAATGGCCATCTACAAACGCGGTCAAATCTACTGGTACAAGTTCACCTTCAACGGTGAGGCGATTCGGGAATCCACCCGGCAGAAGAACCAGCATAAGGCGAAGGATATGGAGTCGACACACCGCTCGCGCCTTGCGATGGGCGAAGTCGGCATCCGCGAAAAGAAGCGCGTCCCTACCCTGTCCGAGTTCATGGAGAAAGATTTTGTGCCCTACGTCAAGGTGAAGCACGCAGAGAAACCGGGAACCGTCGAATACTACCTGGACGGCAAGAAGATGCTGTGCAGCACAGACCTTGGCTCGTTGCGGCTGGACGAGGTGAGCGATCAGCACGCGCAGCGGTTCGCCGCACAGAAATCGAAGCTCTCAGCCTCTCGCATCAATTGCGGCCTTCGTACTCTCCGGCGTGCCCTGAATCTCGCGTATCAGTGGGGGACGTTAGAAAGGCCCGCTAAGGTAACACGTGCCAAGGGTGAGCGCCAGAGAGACCGCGTGCTTACGGATGCGGGAATCGTGGCGTACCTTGCAGCGTGCCCTCAGCCGTGGCGAGATGCAGCGACGATCATTCGCGGGACCGGAATGCGGCCAGGTGAGGTTTTCACGCTTCGTTGGGAACGGGTGTTGCTGAGCGGTGAGACAGGGCTTCTGCAAGTCTCTGAGGGGAAATCCAAGGCAGCAAAGCGCGTCCTCCCGCTCGTTCCCGAGGTGTACGCGGTACTGGAGCGACGTAGAGAGGAACAGGGAAAGCCGGATGAGGGTTGGGTGTTCCCGTCCAATTCAGCATACGGACATCTCAACGGCGACACAACGAAAGACCAGCACGCGATTGCAGTGGAACGCTCCAAGGTCGCACGCTTCGAGCCTTACATCCTACGACACACTGCCCTGACACGGCTTGCTGAATCGGGTTGTGACGTGTTCACGCTGGCGAGAATTGCGGGGCACAGTTCGATTACGATCACGCAGCGATACGTGCATCCTCAGGCAGACGCGGTGGAACGTGCCTTCACAGCATTTGAGAAATTGGGCACAACGACTGAGCCGAAAAAACTCGGAGTGGGCACAATTTTAGGCACAGTCGAGAATCGCGAATCTGAAGATGCCTTACAAGTTATTGGTGCGAAAGGGGGGACTCGAACCCCCACGGTTTTACCCGCCAGATCCTAAGTCTGGTGCGTCTGCCAATTCCGCCACTTTCGCTCGTCCGGTCGCGGGAAGCCTACGATTTATTGTACCTCCACGCTGCGGCGCCAGTATTGACGCGCGGCTCAACTCCAGATGTTTGTACTGTTTGTCCCTCGTTTGCGCGATGTGCCGCACAGCCGTTGCAATTTGAAGCGGAATCGGGAACAATCCTTTGCAAAGGTGTGGGCGTGCCGGCCCAAATTGATTGGCCGGCTAATCTGTGCGCCCGGTTTCACCTCCACGCCGGTCGCTTCGTACAATTAACATCGAGGAGCAAGGGATGAGTTCGGTTCGAGTTCTTGTCGGCACCCGCAAAGGTGCGTTCATTCTGTCGTCGGACGGTAAGCGCGAAAAATGGGACATCAGTGGCCCGCATTTCACCGGTTGGGAGATGTATCACCTGAAGGCCTCCCCGGCTGACGCGAACCGCATCTACGCCTCGCAGTCGAGCGGATGGTTTGGGCAAATGATCCAGCGCTCCAACGACGGCGGCAAAACCTGGGAAGCGGTCAGCAACAAGTTCGTCTATGACGGCGTTCCCGGCACGCATCAGTGGTACGACGGCACGCCGCATCCCTGGGAGTTCAAGCGGGTCTGGCACCTCGAGCCTTCGCTCACCGATCCCGATACCGTCTATGCCGGGATCGAAGACGCAGCCTTGTTTCGCACCACCGACGGCGGACAAAACTGGCACGAACTGCCCGGACTCCGCCGTCACGGTTCCGGCCCGCACTGGCAGCCGGGCGCGGGCGGCATGTGCCTGCACACCATCATTCTCGATCCCAGCAATCCGCTTCGCATCTTTATCGCTATTTCGGCAGCCGGGGCGTTCCGCACCGACGACGGCGGCGTGACCTGGAAGCCCATCAACAAGGGACTGTATTCGCAATACATTCCCAATCCCACCGCGGAAGTCGGACACTGCGTGCACCACATCGCGATGAATCCGTCGCGTCCGGGCGTGCTGTTCATGCAGAAGCACTGGGACGTGATGCGCAGCGACGACGCCGGCGATCAGTGGCGCGAAATCAGCGGCAACCTGCCCACCGACTTCGGCTTCGCTATCGACGTCAACTCCAACGAGCCCGAGACCGTTTACGTTGTCCCCATCAAGAGCGACTCGGAGCACTTTGTCCACGACGCGAAGTTGCGTGTGTTCCGCAGCAAAAGCGGTGGCAATGAATGGGAGCCGCTCACCAAGGGCTTGCCGCAGGAAAACTGCTATGTGAACGTGTTGCGGGACGCGATGGCCGTCGACAAGCTGGATGCCTGCGGCGTGTACTTCGGCACCACCGGCGGACAGGTTTATGCCTCGAACGACGCCGGTGACAGTTGGAACGCGATCGTTCACGACCTGCCCGCGGTGCTATCGATCGAGACGCAGACGTTGCCATGATTCGGGTCGTGCTGCCACAGCACCTGCGTACCTTGGCGCGCGTCAGCGGTGAAGTGAAGCTCGAGGTCGCTGAACCAGTGACCCAACGCTCGGTCCTCGATGCACTGGAAGCGCGCTACCCGATGCTCGAGGGTACGATTCGCGATCATGTCACCCAGAAGAGGCGAGCATTCCTGCGCTTCTTCGCCTGCGAAGAAGACCTTTCGCACGAGTCGCCCGACTCTCCTCTTCCAGAGGCTGTAACTTCAGGCAAGGAGCCATTTCTCATTATAGGCGCTATTGCGGGCGGATAAGCGCTTTGCTCCATTTTGGGAATTGCGCAGCGCCTTGTACAGTATCCCCCCCACCTGCTAAAATCCTCTGCATCAATGACTTAGGAGGATTCCTACGCAAAAGCGTGAGCCCGTGTGACTTACGGCTAAAGTCGTCTACACAAAAGACTTAGTCGGCTGGAATCGGCGCAGGCGGGCAAAACGCGCTCGGGGACGTATGACTTATCAAAGAACGGCCGACACGCAGAGGGCGAGTCCGAAGACACGAATCCCTCCTATCTTTCGTTCTTGATAGCCGGCGCGAACCGCGAAGCGATAGGACGCAGGTCACAGATACGGGTGACAAGGCCGAAGGCAGTAGCCAGAGGTCAGCAAGAGTCGCAGCCTCTCCAGCAGCTTCACCCCGCAGCATTATGGCACCGTAAGCGTTGTCGTTCCGTACATCCCGTTACTGAAGGTCGCGGTAATCGTCGTCTGGCCGGTTCCTGCGGTGTTGGCGAGGCCTGCCGAATTAATGGTGGCCACCGCCGGAACCGAGGAAGACCACGTCACCTGCGTCGAAAGGTCGACTACGCTTTGGTCACTGAACGTGCCCTTGGCGTCAAATGACACCGTGGTTCCGACCGGCGCGTGTGAATTGGCCGGAGTGATGGCGATTGACACCAGCGTGGCAGTGGTCACATTCAAATTGGCGCTACCAACGATACCTGCAAAATCTGCCGATATCGAAGCCGTACCAGCAGTGACTCCTTCCGCCAATCCCTGCTGCCCGGTGGCGTTGCTGACGGTCGCGATGGATGGTTGGCTGGAGGCCCACGTGACGTTGCTTGTCAAATTTTCAGTTTGACTGTTCGCAAAGGTACCGAGAGCTGTGAACTGCAATGCCACCCCTTCGGGAACTTGGCCGGCCGATGGCGAAACCGTGATGGTGCTGAGCGGAAAACTCGTTACCAACACCGCGGCCATGTTGCTGGTTATGCCTTGATATGTGGCGGTGATATTGGCTGTACCGGCACTTTGACCGGTCGCGACGCCTCCTGCTGTGATGCTCACTATGGTGGGTGCCGAAGACACCCAGGTCACGTTGGACAGGAACTGTGTAGTTTGGTCACTATAGGTGCCCACCGCCTGATAGGTGAGGGTGGAAGCAGGCGCAAGAACTGTCGAGCTCGGAGTGACTGCGATGCTCTGCAGCGTGGCCGTGCTCACGGTGAGTTGCGCTGTGCCGGTTACTGACTCGAAGTTTGCCGTAATTGCAGCCGGGCCGGGGCTCACCCCCAATGCGATGCCAGCCGAATTAACGGTCGCAATCCCAGTATTGCTGGAGTTCCAAGTCGCGTTTTGCGAGATGTCTTGCGTGGTCGAATCGCTGAAGATTGCGGTCGCGATAAACCGCTGCTGTACTCCGGCCGGAATCGACGGTGTAATTGGGGTCACCGTGATCGTACTTACGGTCGCATTGGTCACGTCCAAGGTAACGGACTGGTTCACCCCGCTGTAGCTCACGGTAATCGTCACCGGGTTGCTAGGGTTCGGAACCGGTGTCGCCGCCTTGACTACCCCTGTGGTCGCTCCGACAGTTGCGATTGTCACGTCGGAGGATGACCAGTTCACGCCACTAGCGCTCGTGACGTTTCGAGTGCTTCCGTTCGCTAGTGTGGCTGTAGCCGTGTATTGGCGGCTCGTCCCCATCGCCAGCGAGGTGGGCGCAGCCGGAGTGATGACGATTGACTGCACCGACGGTGGAATTACCGTGGCCGTCGTACTTCCGACGATGGTGTTCTTGGTTGCCGAGATGGTGACTGCGGTGGTCGTGGTGTTGACTCCGGTAGCCACCCCGCTGACCGTAATTGTGATTTTCGTGGTGTCGGATGATGCCCAGGTCACCGAGTTCGTGATGACTTGCGTCGAAGAGTCGCTGTAGGTTCCGGTCGCTACGAACGGCTGTGTGGTCTGGTAAACAATAGCAGGAGCCACCGGCGTCACCGCAATGGATACCAACGTTGCGGACGTGACCGTCAATGTGGCCGCGGGGCTCGTGACCGTTCCCATCGTGGCGGTGATCATCGTGGTCCCGGCCGTGGTGAGGGAGCTTGCCAGTCCCTGCGTGCCTTGCGAGTTGCTGATTGTCGCTATCGTGGTGTTCGATGAGTTCCAGGTCACGCTGGTGGTGAGGACCTGGGTACTGTGATCAGCGTAAGTGCCGGTCGCGACAAATTGTTGGGTCGTCTGCTGCGCGATGGAAGCCGTGAGGGGCGTCACGGCAATCGACACCAGCGGATTGGTAATGGTGAGGGTGGCCGTCCCGGAGATATTCCCCTGGGCCGCCATAATGGTGGATGTCCCCGGCGTCGCGCCGGCGGTTGCCAATCCAACGGGGTTGATGGTTGCCCCTACTGAAGCGCTCCAAGCTACGCTGTCTGTGATGTTCTGCGTGCTGTGGTCGGCGTAGGTTCCGGTCGCGGTGAACTGCTGCACACCGTTGGGAATGACCGACGCCGTCGCCGGTGTCACAGCGATGGACACCAGCGGCGCAGGATTCACGGTCAACACCGTGCTGCCGCTGATGGTTCCCGAGGTGGCGCCAATGGTCGTGGTGCCCGCCGTCATGCCAGTCGCGAGTCCCGTGGTATTGACGGTCGCAACCGCCGGATTGCTGGAAACCCAGTTGGCCGTTGAGGTAAGGACCTTGGTGCTTCCATCGCTGTAGGTGCCGGTAGCCGCGAACTGCTGGGTGGGCTGGGTCGTGCCTAGAGCGATAGCAGGATTGGCCGGGGTGACGGTGATCGCGGTCAGGGTTGGCGTCGTCGGTGGGGGCGTGGGACCGGATCCGGAACTGCCGCCACAACCAACAAATAGACATACCCCAACCAACAGCAACGACAAAAGCCACTTTTGCATCGCTAATCCCCCGGGCGGGCCGCCCAACTGCTAAATGTCCAATGGATAAGGCCTAGAGAACTATGAGTATCACATTTATCAGTAGCTTGCGTACTACTACTGGAGAATACGTGGCGGCATGACTCGCACGATAGTGCAACTGTTGATGCTCGACGGCGGGTTGGTCGAGCGGACGCTACCGAGTGAACTCCCGGACAAATGAGCACTACCCAAAATGCAGTTCGGCCGCGAGTTCGAGGTCCGGTTGGTTTCCCGAATTCTCGAAGCTGCGCGGCCGGTGGGTTGTACCCGACTGCTGAATTGCCCCGCGGCAGGAGGCTCCGCAGGGCGTTTGGCCTAGGTCAGGAAGAACTCGCGCGTTACTTTCACCCATTGCTCGTCAGGGAGCGTGCTGGCCAGATCGTTGACCGCTACGCCGCCGTCTTGCGCCAAGGCACCGAGCGCGCTGGGCATCATCCGCTGCAACCGCATCGAAGACTCTTCGGTCCACCACCGCGCCAGTGCGCCACCCAGCAGGTTGCGGAAGCTCGTCTTGGCGTCGGGAGCCTGCACGGTCACCATCCAGCCTTCGCCGTAGGGGTCTTTGGAGAGCAGTGACGGATCACTGGCGACCGCGTCGTTCACATCGGCCACGCTGCCTTCGATGGGCGAAACCATGTCGACCTTGATTCCGTTGCGCACGATGCTCCATACCTTCTGGCCCTGGCGGATCCATTGGCCGCGCTGCGGCAGATTGACCTGCTCCACGTTGCCGCTGAGTTTGCTGGCGAAATCATCGAGTCCGACGCGAACCAGGTTGGGGCTCTCACTCAGTGCCCAGGTGTGTCCGGGATGGTAGCGAAGATTGTCGGGAACCGAGAACCCACCGACCAGGCTCGGCCGTGGCCGCGCGGCTACCGCGCCTTCGACCTTGCTGATTGCCGGAGCGACCTGCAATACCGGATGCTTCGCCTTGGAGTAGAAGAAATCGATGGTCAGAAAAATTGCGAAAGTGGCAAGAACCAAAAGTACTGTCATGACATGCCTCCTGTTTTTTCTCTGCGTCATTTGCTTGACGCTTTACACCTTTCTTTAAGGCATTCGGCATGCCAACTCGTAACGCAAGTGATTGGCTCGTACAGTCAGTGTGTAAGTAGGCTGTGTTGCATTGAGTTACAGAGCGGTGTTGCAAAACCTATCGCCGCGGAGCATGACTTCTCGGCAGGCCCGATTTGATGTGTTCTGCATCGGTGAGGCGGTTTGCATCGGGAAAGATCAAGGAGTTTTGGTGCTATGTCGAGGTTCGTCAGTAGCTTAGGGTGTTTCGAGGGCGATTTTGGCGGCCTGTTGCGAAGTGCATCATCGGTGATGAAGACTGCAACAGATTAACGAAGCTGCGGCCGTGTTTTTGGAGGCTGACGAGAAATTATCTTGCAGATTCTTACATCGGCGGCCGGCGAATCGGCTGATTATTGCGTCGCCTGCCCCTTTACCACGATGCCGAGTTTCTCCGGCGGACGAACCGCTCGCGGGAATTGCGACGGAAAAGACAGTGAGGCCTTCGCTTTGGCACCGTGCCTGGATCTCCAGCCGGCGCCAGTGCGATGACCGCAGGATGGGCGTGCCAGTTGTTTTTGCGCTCAGCTTAACCAGTGGCTGAAACGCCAGGTTGTCGGCGGGGTTGGCGTCCGCCGCGATTGGGATGGCCAGCAGGAAGTCAGGATTGGGGGATACGCCCATGTGGTTGGCGTCCTGCGGCAAGATATTGATAGCGCAGGGTGTAGAAGCCGGCAGGGATGGCCTGGCCACGATAGTCGGATGCGCCTTTGGGATAGTTGACGACGGCAACGAATTCGCCGTTCGCCAGCTCGGGATACAAGCGCTCCAGGTGACTCCTTGTCGCGGTGGCAGCGTCCGGGCGAAACCAGAATTCGGCTGTCCAACCGTCATCGAGCGTGACTCGGTATCCCTTGTCTTCGACTGCTTTCTTGATGTCGGCGGAAGCACCCGGAGCCGGCAATGGTCCGATCCGTTCGACGGCTGGGACCAGCGGCATATACCGGCGCCGCCAAGCCGGCAACCAGCACCAATACTAATAAGCACAAAGCACGAGCGGCGGATAAGGCGAATGACGCGATCCATGAATTCTCCCATGGCGAAGTTATCGCCTCGGGCAGGGCGTCGCAAGTGCCGACGTCACAAGATGCGCAAGCCAGCTCGGCGCGCTATTCGCCGGCCGGATGCGCTGCCGATGACGTGGCAGGCACTGCCACCGCAGACTGGCCCTCGCTGAAGGTGCCGATGTAGGCGCTGCGGCGTCCGTGGGTGGTCCAATGGGAATCCAGACCATCGCCTTGGAACTCGTCGGTCAACGCAACCGCCGACATGGCATGGTCAACGTTGTTCAGCGGCGGATAGAAGTTGGTCTCGTTGCCGCAGATGTGGTCGTGATGATTCAGGGGCGGGTCACGATGGTGGCGAGGTGGCCGGCGCGCAACACGGCGTTGCCGGTGTGCAGGTCGGCGGGCACATCGAGCATCACGGGGACGTAATCCACGCGCACGACGTTTTCCAGCAGGCGTCCGCCCTCATGCTGAGCCAGGGCGATCAGCGCCTCGCGTTGCGCAGGATTGGCGGCGTTGTCCACCATCAGCACCGCCTGCGCGGGATACGGATCGCCGTACGGATCGCCCAGCGTGGCGCGAGCGCGCACGGCCGCGGCGACGGTCAGGCCGTCGAGCTTGACGCCGTTCCATGCGCCCTCATCGATGTGCCACGCCATGAGCGCGAAGTTGCCGGTCAATCCGACCTCGCCGTTGGCGAAGCATTGCGCGACATAGACGTCGGTGGAACGCGACTCGATGTAGTCGCCGCGAAGCTGTTGGGCGGCGAGCGAAAGCGAAACGGATAAAGCGAAGGCGACGGACAGAAATACAGCTTTGCGCATGGGGGATACTCCTCACCCGGATTGTGGCTATTTTAGATGAATGCGGCGCCGCCGAGGCTTCGCTTTCACGACGGAGTTGGCGCTGGTCTAGAATACCCGCCATGACCGATGAACTGCTGCGCTTCCGCCCGGAATTCCCCATCCTCGAGCGCACCACCTACATGATCAGCAATTCGCTGGGAGCGATGCCGCGCGGTGTCGAAGACGCGTTGCACCACTACGCCGAAACTTGGAACACGCGTGGCGTGCGCGCATGGGAAGAAGAATGGTGGATGCTAGGCGCGCAAGTGGGCGATGAAATCGGCGCGCTGATGAATGCGCCGCAGGGTCCGTGGCGTGTCTGCAAAATGTGACGACCTGCGAGGCGACCGTTGCGTCGTGCCTTGATTTCAGCGGCCGCCGCAACAAAGTGGTTTACAGCGACCTGAATTTTCCCTCGATCATGTATTTCTGGGAGGCGCAGCGCGTGCGCGGGGCGCGCGTGGTCATGGTTCCGGGCGACGACGGCATTCATGTGAATACCCAGCGGCTGCTCGATGCCATCGATGAGGAGACGCTGATCGTTCCCATCTCGCATGTGATTTTCCGCAGCGCATTTATTCAAGACGTCGCAGCCATCGTGGAGAAAGCGCATCGCGTCGGCGCGTATGTGCTGCTGGATTCGTTTCAGTCGCTGGGCACGGTGCCGTTCGACGTGCAGGAGCTCAATGTGGATTTCTGCACCGGCGGCGTGCTCAAGTGGCTGTGCGGCGGACCGGGCACAGGGTATCTATATGTGCGTCCGGACCTGGCAAAGAAACTTCAGCCCAGCTTTACGGGATGGATGGGGCACGAGACTCCGTTCAACTTCGAGATTGGACCGACTCAGTACACGGACACCATGTATCGGTTCACCCAAGGGCACTCCCAACATCCCGGCGCTGCACGCGGCACGTCCGGGCTTGAAGATCATCGCCGAGGCCGGCATCGAAAACATTCGCGCGAAGTCAATGCGGCAGACGGCGCTGCTCATCGAGATGGCAGACCAACGCGGCTGGCGAGTGAACACGCCACGCGATCCTGACGCGCCGCGGCGGTACTGTCTCTATCGACATGCCCGACGCGCAACAAGTCTGCGAAGAATTGCTGAAGCGCGATGTGCTGGTTGACTTTCCGTCCCAAGGCAGGCGTCCGCTTCTCGCCGCACTTCTACAACACGGACGAAGAGCTGTCGAAGGCGATCGAATCGGCTGACGAAATCGTCAGCAGTCTGAAAGTTCCAGCTCGCTAGCTCGAGCGATATTTGCATTCGAGCACGACCCACCCAGAATTAGTAACCATCTATATACCGCTCCCGTTGACACTTCGCCTTTTGTTCGCTCACAATGGCAGTGGAGGCCCGACCATCCATGGCTCTCACTCGCCGTCAAAAACAGGTTTACGATTTTCTCGCCCGTTTCGTAGAAGAAAACGGCTATTCGCCTTCGTTCGAGGAGATCGGTGAAGGGCTGGGACTGAGTTCGCTGGCCACCGTTCATAAACACATCAGCAACCTAGAGCACAAAGGACTGCTGAAGCGCGACTACAATTGCAGCCGCTCCATCGATCTGCTGAAGCCGCGCGGGCGCATGCGGCAAATCCTGGGCGGAGCGTACGGCAGCTGCGCCGGTCTTACGCTTCCCCTGATGGGACGCATTGCGGCCGGCCAGCCGTTAGAAGCGATGGAGAATCCTGAGTCGATTTCGCTGGCCGACTTCACGCGCTCAAAAGACGTGTATGTGCTCCAGGTCACTGGCGAGAGCATGCAGGACGAGCACATCGTGAACGGCGATTATGTGTTGGTGGAGAAAACCAAGACGGCGCGCGATGGCGAGATCGTGGTGGCGCTGGTGAATGGCTCCGACGCCACGCTGAAACGCATTTACACCGAAGGCGACAAGATCCGATTGCAACCGTCGAACGCGGCTATGCAGCCCATCATGGTTCCGGCGGCGACGGTGCAGATTCAAGGACGCGTCATCGGGGTGCTGCGGAAGTACTAACGTACCGTCGAGGGCTCGTGACCAGCGGCCAGCATCGCAAAGAAAAGGCGCGGACATAGCCGCGCCAATTCAAACTGCACTCCAAATTACAGGGCTTTGTCGAGCGCCTTCTCGATGACGTCACGCGAGACGTAGCCGACGATCTGTTCCTGCACCTGTCCGCCCTTGAAAATCAGCAGCGTCGGGATGCCGCGCACGCCATAGCGCTGCGGGGTCGACACGTTCTTGTCCACGTCCATCTTGCCGACTTTTACGCGGCCGCTATAACTCTGGGCGACCTCATCCACGACGGGCGCCAGTGCCCGGCAGGGGCCACACCAGGTTGCCCAAAAATCGATCATCACCGGTTGGTCCGACTTCAATACCGACTGATCGAAATTCGCGTCGGTTATTTCCATAATTGCGTCACTTGCCATTGATCCTCCTGAGGGGTCGCCGCTGCGCGGCACTCATACAGAGACCGCGATTCAATCGTATCACCCGAAATTTTTCTGACGGGAACAACGATTAGATGCACGTGAGGACTCGCGGATGCGAGGGCAGAAGTTGCGCAGTCGCCTCGCGCTCGAGACGAGACGCCATAATTCCAAGGCGGGTGGTGCCGGCGACGCGAAATGTGACCCGTAATCAAAAGCGCTCCGCGTGACCCGCAGAAGCGCCTAGAAGGCAGCCCTCCCCCAGAACTGCCTACTACGCCTGCGATTGTGCGGCGAAAAAATCCAGAAGTAAATACATCTTAAGTAACCACAAAGTAATCTAAGGTAACCACGGTAGGGTGACATAACTACCACAAAATATTGAATTTAAGATGGGCGGTTCCCCGTATCCCTTTTAAGCTGGCCTATTTGGGCTAGTTACTATTGTACCCAACCGTCACATTTTTAGGGTACTTACCAGCACTTCGGCTGGATGCAGAACGGTCCGTCCCATTCCGGCCATGAGCTGCTCGTGGCAGGAGATCCCGCTGGCAACCAGCACACGCGGCTCTCCGTCCTGTTCGGCGGCTGCGAACCTGCGCGAACAAATCGGCTCCCACGGCCATGCTCAGTTCGTAATAATCGTGCTTATAACCAAAGCTGCCGGCCATGCCGCAACATTCTACCGACGATGTGACCACATCGAAGCCGACAGCGCGCAGCAGGTCGATGGTTTGCGATGCGGCGTTACAGGTCCGTTGCTGGCAATGCGCGTGGTAAAAGAGCCGAGTACCGAAGCGGGATTTACTTGCCGGAAACAGCTCGGCCAGATCGATATGCGCTTCGGTGGCGATGTCCCAGAGAGCTTGCAAGGGCTCAAAACTGTTGGCGGCTAGCTCGGCGACTGTCGCTTCATCGTCCAGCAGGTGCTTGTTATCGAAGCGCAGCATGGCGAGCACGCTGGGCTCGACGACCACGATCTTTCTGCCGCTGTCGAGATACGGGCGCAACATCGCTGCCATTGCACGGGCCTGCTGACGCGCGGTATCGATCATGCCCTGCGACATGGCGGCGCGGCCGTCCGGCATCGACGGGGTAAGCACCACGTCAACTCCGATCGCCGCGCAGTGCGCGCACGGACGCCATTCCTCGCTCGGGCGTGCCGTAGTTGGTAAAGGTGTCGGCCAGCATCACGATGCCCGGTTCGATCGTGGCGGCCTTTGCGGTGCGCTGGTTCTTCGCGGAAAAGTTGTTCCCACGTTTTCGCGGGAAAGGCTGGCAACTCGCGACGGTGATCGACGCCAAGCATGTCTTCCATGAGTTTGCGTGCGCCGGAAGTGTGACTCGAGCTGTTGGCCAGCGATGCGAAGTCGGTTCCCCACTTGCCGAACTTGTGATAGTTGGCGAAGAACTGCTTCTGCAGCGGCGCGACTCTATCTTCGCGGCGCGCTGCCGGTCAGGCTGCCGAACAGCGACTTCTGCATAGAAGCGCCATCGGCCTGGTTCATGCGCTGGCGCAGGTTCTGGTTGAGCCACGGAATGTCAATGCGAATCGGGCACTGCGGAATACAGCGCGAGCATCCGGTGCAAAGCTCGCTAAAGCGAGCGTTCATCAGCTTGCCGGTACCGGCTTCCCACGAGCCGCCGATTCCTCCAGAGTAGGTTTCGCCACCGAAGGCGTGGCCGCCAACGGTTTCAAAGTTCGCGCAGACGTTGAGGCAGGCGCTGCAACGAATGCAGTACAGCGCTTCGTGCAGCACCGGGTCTTCGCGCATGGTCGAGCGTCCGTTGTCGATGAGCACCATGTGAAACTCGCGCGGCTTCGCAGTCTTTCCCGGCGCGGCGAACGGCGGCGCGGGCAACGGCGGGCGCAGAATGCTCACGTAAGACGTCAGCGGCTGGCCGGTGGCGCTGGCCGGTAGCAATTCGATGAAGGACTGAAAGTCCGAGCGCGATGGTACGACTTTCTCGATGCCCGCGATGGCGATGTGCACCGGCGGAAGCGTGGTGGTCATGCGGATGTTGCCTTCGCTCTCCACCAGCATCAGGGTGCCGCTGTCGGCGGCAATGAGGTTAGCGCCGGAAATTCCCGCATCGGCGGCAATGAACTGCTGCCGCAGGATCTCGCGGGCAAAGCGCGTCAGCTCTTCGCCGGTGTCGAGCGGCAGGTCGGTCTGGAACTTGCGTTTGAACAGCGCGGTAATGCGCTCGCGCGAATAATGCAGCGCCGGAGCGATGATGTGCGACGGCTGCTCGTCGGCGACCTGGAGAATGAATTCCGCCAGATCGCTCTCGGCGACCTTGATGCCGACGGCTTCCAGCGCATGGTTCAGCCGGGTCTCTTCCGAGGTGATGCTCTTCCCTTTGACCACCAGCTTCACTTCGTGCTTCACCAGCACGTCGCGGATGTAATTGTTGGCGTCAGCGGCTGTCTTGGCGAGAAAGAAGTGTCCACCGTTGGCCTGAACGCTGGCCTCCAGTTGCTGCAACAACGCCGGCAGGTTGGCGATGGCGTTCTCTTTGGTGCGGCGGGCGCGGTCTTTCATCGCGTCGTAGTCGGCGATGCGCGCAACGGCGGTGTAGCGATTGCGATTGAAGGTCTGGGTGTTGCGGCGAACGGCTGGGCTCTGCACATCCAGCGTCATGCGAAGGGCGTCGACCAGCGCCTTCTTGTTGCTCTTGTTGGCCACTTGACGTGGCTGAATGTCGACGGGATTTACGGGAGCTGCCATGCTTACCTCGGTGCTGCTATCTCAAAGCGTTATCGCAAAGCTTTATCTCAAAACAATGATGTGCATACGATGCGGACCGTGTACGCCGCGGACCAGCGGTCCCATGTCGGCGGTTGCACTTGGCCCGGTGATGAAGACGAAGTTTCGGGTCAGGCCTTTGCCGCCGAGCACGTCTTCGCGAAACAGGTCGCGTGGCTGCGGCACGATGGTCTCGGCTGCAACGACCGCGATGTGCAGGGGCGCAAGCAAACTCGCCATGCCGGTCCGCTGAAAGCCGACGTCGACGCAGACCGATCCGGTGCGTGCGACGGCGGCGAAAGCTTCAGTCACTCCGGCCGGCGAATTCACCAGTTCTTCCGCGGTGGGTTCGGCACGAACGCGCGGATCGCGGGCGAAGTCGGCGAACAATTCGGCAGGCAGATCCTGCGGGGGTGCAAACAAGATTCGGTCGGCGTCGCCGGCCTTGCGCAAAATCGCATCGCGCAATGCTGCCGGACTGCGCTCGATGATCTCCACCGTAGCCACGGCAGCCTTGGCGGCTGCTTCGAACTGCTCGACAGCGGGTTGAGTTACGACTGCGGTTGCCATAGCAATACCTATGCCTCAGATGGCGAAAATGTTAGCACCCGACGACGATCCCAGTTGTGATATGCCGCACACTCCGCACCTGAAATTCGTCACAGGCGACCGGCATTCGTGGCGGGCCTCTTTTACAATCAACCCACGATCCGATCAGCTTACGTTGCGGTCGGCCCGGTTTTCATGACCAACGGGCTAAAGTATCGGAAACCCTGGGTCAGCCGCCTGAAACGCTTTTGCTTCGCGGTTGTACTGCTGGCCGCTGCGTGGCTTTGGACGTTACCGACCGCCGCTCAAACCGCTTCGAGTTCAGAAATTTCGCAACCGACGACGCAATCCGCCGATATGTCTGGAATGGACATGTCGGGGCATCATCCCATGAATTCCGGCATGCCGTCTTCGGAAATGTTCTTCATGGGAGAGTCGTCGGGAACGTCGGTGCAACCTTCGGCGTGGCCGATGCCGATGCTAATGACCTCGGCGGGGTCGTGGAACCTGATGTGGATGGGACAGGCTTTTGTGGTCGATACCCAGCAGACCGGTCCGCTAGGCGCCGATAAGTTTTACTCCACGAACTGGGGCATGCTGGGCGCAACCCACCGACTCGCAGGAGGCAGCGTATTGCTGCGCACGATGCTCAGCCTGGAACCCGCCACTATTACTGATCGCCGCTACCCGCTGCTCTTCCAGACGGGCGAAACCGCGTTTGGCGAACCGATCACCAACGCTCAGCATCCCCACGACTTGGTGATGGAGTTGAGCGTGCAGTACTCCCACAGCGTGGGAGAGAGGGCAACTGCCGATTTGTATTATGCCGTCGAAGGCGACCCCGCGCTGGGGCCAGTGGCCTACCCGCATCGCGCTTCGGCCATGGAAATTCCGCAGGCCACGCTCGGCCATCACTGGGAAGACTCCACTCATATCGCCAACAACGTGGTGACCGGAGTGCTTGCCTTCCGATGGGTAAGGTTTGAGGCTTCGGGGTTCCACGGCAGCGAGCCCGACGAGAACCGCTGGAACTTCGACTTCGGTACGATGAATTCCTACTCCGGACGCATTACCTTCACGCCGACGTCGCGCTGGGCGGCGCAGGTCTCCGCGGGACACCTAGTTAATCCAGAACAATTGGAGCCGGGAGACGTGAATCGCACGACAGCTTCAGTGGAATATATTGTGCCCCGCCCAAACCGCAATTGGTGGGCGACCAGCCTGATCTGGGGGCGCAACTGGAAGACCGCTCCGAAGTACGGCTCGAATGCAGTGCTCGCGGAAACCGTGGTTCCCTTCCGCAACAAAAACTTCGTTACCGGGCGTTATGAGTGGTCGCAGCGCGACGAATTGTTCGCCGACAACCCCACGCTGGAAGAACAACTGTTTGCGCAGACCGGCTCACGATGGTTCGACATCGGGGCTTATACCATCGGATACACCCGCGACCTCGGAACTTTCCATCACGCGCAGACTGGCTTGGGCGCAAACATCTCGATGTACGAAATCCCCGAAGCCATCAAGATCTATTACGGAGACCACCCGCTAGGAGTAAGTGTCTATCTGCGCGTTCGTCTCAAGTAGCCGCGGCTGCGCTACCGCGCCACTGATTTAAGCGCCGCTTCATCTAACTTTGGCTAATAATGGTATGTGTTTCCCCAAGTATCGAACGCGGAATCAGCAGGACCCGGGCAGGCGATGCGCGTACTCATTGTCGAAGATGAACGCAGACTGGCGGAAAACATTGCTCGCAGCCTGCGCGAAAGCGCAGGCTACGCCGTCGATGTGGCGCTGGACGGCGAAGACGGCCTCTACATGGCGCAGACCAACCCGTATGACCTGGTCATGCTCGACCTGATGCTGCCCAAGATCGACGGCCTCACCTTACTCAAGCAATTGCGCGAAGGCGGCGCCGAAACTCCCGTGCTGGTGCTGACCGCGCGCGACGAGAAAGATTCCATTGTCGGCTTGCTCAATGCCGGTGCCGACGATTACGTCGCCAAGCCGTTTGATCTGGGCGAACTGCTGGCGCGCGCCAAGGCGCTGATTCGCCGCGGTAAAGGCCACGGCAACGCCACCTTGAAGGTCGGAGACATTGAGATCAACACCTCGGACCTGACCGTCCGGCGCAATGGCCGGCTCGTTATTTTGACTGCGATGGAGTATCGCGTACTGGAATATCTTGCTCACCGGCCCGGCGCAGTAGTCTCGAAGACGGAGCTGCTCGAGCACCTTTATGATTTCAATTGGGAGCGTTTCAGCAACGTGATCGAGGTATATATTTCGGGCTTGCGGCGCAAGCTGGAAGACGGCGGCGAAGCCAAACTGATCCACACCCTGCGCGGGCAGGGATACATGTTGCGTGCCTGATATGGCGAAGACTTCCATCCAGAGCCGGCTCATCGCCGCCATCGTGATCTCGCAACTGGTGCTGGCCATCGGACTGGTCGAAGTAGCCGCGTACGTCACCCGGGTACAACTGCGGCGCGCCTTCGACGTCGCCTTGCAGGGCCGCGCGATGAGCGTGGTCGCGCTGGTACGGTATTCCGAAGACGAGCCGCACACGCTGACGTTTGAAAACGAACTCATTCCTCGGCCCATCGATCCAGGTGTGCCGGACCTCTACGAGGTTCTTGCCAACGGTCACAAGTTGATCGCCCGCTCCGCCAACTGGCCCGAGAATCGCGATGTTCTCCCGCCCAAGGGTGAACGTTGGCTGGCGAACTTCTTGGTCAACGGGGTTCCTTACCGTGCAATTCGTCTCGATCACCTTCCCGTGCTCGACCGCGAAGGCGATGCCCCATCTCCTGACTACCTGACCGTCACTTATGCCTCTCCCGTCACGCCGGTCAAGCGCGCGGTCAGCCAGGTATTGCTTTACATCGCCGTGGGGAGCCTGTTGCTCTTAACGATTTCGGGCAGCTTTTCGCTGTGGGCACTTCGGCGTAGCTTGCGTCCGCTGTCGGACCTGGCCACCAGCGCCGACGCCATCTCTCCCTCCAACTGGCAACTGAATCTGCCCGAAGAAGTCCGCGATACGCTTGAACTGGAGCCGTTAACTCACGCTATGACCTCGATGCTCAACGGACTGCAACGAGCCTTCACGCAACAGCGCGAGTTTCTGGCCAACACGGCACATGAACTCAAGACGCCGGTGGCAATCCTGAAGTCAACGCTGCAATCGCTTCTGCAACGGCCCCGCACCTCCGACGAATACCGCATCGGATTGGAGGATGCGCTCGACGACATGGCGCGCCTGGAGAAGCTGCTGCATTCCATGTTACGGCTGGCGCGGGCGGAGCAGTGGGCCGCCGGAAACCTGCATAAAAGTTTCGTGCCCATCGATGTGGGAATGACCTGCCAGTCGGCCATCGAGCGGATGCGGCCTATCGCCCAGCAACGCCACGTTACCATCGACTTCTCCGCCAACGGTCCCTTGCAAATACCTGCCGATCCTGACGACCTCGAGCTGGTGTGGTCGAACCTGCTGGAAAACGCCATTCGCTTCAGTCCCGAAGGCGGGACCGTGCGCATGAGCGTGCACGCCAACAATGGGCGGAGCTACGTTGATGTCGCCGACCGCGGCCCGGGTATTCCGCCGTCTGAACTGCCGCATATCTTCGAGCGCTTCCATCGCGGAGACGCTTCGCGCGCCCGCAACACCGGAGGCTATGGATTGGGACTCGCCATATCGAAGGCGCTGATCGAAGCCTACGGCGGTGCCATTGTGCCGCACAGCAGCGAGGGTGAAGGCACTCGCATGGTGGTCTCCCTGCCGGTATAAGCATTGCCATCCTTTTTTTGATTCAGCTTCTATTAAGGTGTGCACTAGGATTCTGTTGAGGGACGTACTCGTGATTCGCTTACTAGCAGTAATGACCATGTCTTTATTCTTGCTGGGAACAACGTGCGCGCAGGCGCCGCCGTCCGCTCCGGCGGCGCAGACACCGGGGACACCCGTCGTGCTGACGCTGGCCGACGCTTTGGCGCGCGCCAAGACGAACAGCCCGCAATTCCAGGCCGCCGTCACCGAACTTGGACTGGCGCGTGAAGACCGGTACCAGTCGCGCGCTTCCCTGCTGCCGGAAGTGGATTACAACAACAGCTTCATCTACACCCAGGGCAACGGGACGGGTGTAGCGCGCTACGTTGCCAACAACGGCGTGCACGAATACATCAGCCAGGGCGTTGCCCACGAGACCATCGGCGCCGCCGAAGTTCTCGACTATCAGCGCACTGCCGCAGCGCACGCGCTAGCCAAGGCGCGTGCCGAGATCGCCACCCGAGGATTGACCGTGACTGTCGTGCAAGCCTTCTACGGCCTGCTCGCCGCGCAAACCAAGTCAGTGAATGCCGAACGTGCCAATGCCGAAGGTCAGCGCTTCCTCGACCTCAGCCGCAAGCTCGAAGAGGGCGGCGAAGTTGCGCACTCTGACACCGTCAAGGCGCAAATCCAGGCCAACGACCTCAAGCGCGCCTGGGATGACATGAAGCTCGCGGAATTGAATGCCCGCCTCGGGCTGGCCGTGCTGTTGTTTCCGAATTTCTTTCAAGACTTCACCCTGGTCAACGACCTCAACGCCGCTCCGGCATTGCCGCCGATGAACGAACTGCACGAGATGGCGGCGAAGAACAATCCCGAGTTGCAGGCCGCCTTCGCCGCGATGGCCGTGGCCAACAAACAGGTCGGTGTCGCGCGCGCCGGATACCTGCCGTCGCTCTCGGTGGACATGTTTTACGGTATCGACGCCAATCAATTCGCAAAGCGCACGCCCGACGGATTCCAGAATCTCGGGTACGCAGGGACCGCGACGCTGAACATTCCGGTCTGGAACTGGGGAGCGACCCAGAGCAAAGTTCGACAGGCGGAATTACTGCGCCATCAGGCGCAGGTAGAACTGAGTGCCGCGCAGCGCCAGGCGCTGGCCGACCTGCAATCGTTTTACAGCGAGGCGCAAGTGGCCTACGAGCATCTGCAGATGTTGAAGGAATCCACTGATCTCGCGGAGCAGAGTCTGCGCCTTACCAATCTGCGCTACCAGGCGGGCGAAGCCAGCGCGCTGGAAGTAGTGGATGCGCAGAACACTCTCACTTCTGCCGGCAACAGCTATCACGACGGCGAACTCCGTTATCACCTCGCTCTGGCCAATCTGCAGACCCTCACGGGGGCCTTCTAATGAACGTTTCGCGAGGGATCTCTAAAGCAACCATGTACCTCATTGTGGGAGTTGCCCTCCTGCCTGTCATTAGCTGCTCCAAGAAAGAAGCGGAGGCCGAGCCGGAAGTCACCGTCCAGGCGGTGAAAGCGGAAAAGCAGTCGATTCGTCAGGTGATTCGCAGCGAGGCGGTACTGTATCCGAAAAACCAGGCGGCCATCACGCCAAAGATCGTTGCACCGGTAAAAACGTTTTATGTGAATCGCGGCAGCAGAGTGCAGGCCGGCCAACTGCTTGCGGTATTGGAGAACCGCGACTTGGCTGCCGCCGAGACCGACACCAAGGGTTCGTACCAGCAGGCAGAGGCGAATTACGGTATCGAGACGGCGTCGGCGTTGCCCGAGGAATGGCAGAAAGCCGAGTACGATTTCAAGGCGGCCAAGGAAAACTACGACGCCCAGCAGAAGATTTACGACAGCCGCAAGAACCTCTACCAGCAGGGTGCGCTGCCTCGCAAAGATTACGACCAGTCGTCCGTCGCGTTGATCCAGGCAAAGTCGCAGTACGAAATCGCCTCCATGCACATGGCTGCGTTGCAAGCTGCCGGCAAGAAGCAGCAGCTCGAATCGGCGAAAGGGCAGCTCGCCTCGGCAAAGGGCAAGTACGAGGGCGCGGCAGCGCAGCTCGCGTACTCCGAAGTGCGCAGTCCCATCAGCGGCGTGGTCACTGACCGGCCGACCTACCCCGGGGAAACGCCTCCTCCGGGAATGCCGCTGCTGACCGTGATGGACACTTCCTCGGTGATTGCGAAAGCCCACATCCCACAAGACCAGGCAGTACAGCTCAAGCCTGGCAACGACGCTACCATCAAAGCTCCGGGTGACATCGCGGTTGCAGGAAAGGTCACGCTGGTAAGCCCGGCGCTCGATCCCAACAGCACGACCGTCGAGGTCTGGGTTGAAGCTCCAAATACTGACGGACGCCTTCGGCCGGGTGCGACGGTCGCTGTGGAAATGGTTGCGCAAATGGTCAACGATGCCGTCGTCGTGCCTGCGCCCTCCTTGCTGAAAACGGCGGATGGCGCGACCTCAGTCATGATCGTCGCCGACGGCCGCGCACAACAGGTTGAGGTGACAACCGGCATTCACGACGGCCCCCGCGTGCAAATCACCAGCGGACTCAGCGGTGGCGAGACCGTCATCGCGCACGGCTCGTACGGGCTGCCCGACAAAACCAAAGTGAACGTCGTGGAGCCTGAAACTCCACCTGCACCCCCAAAGCCTCCGGCGAGCAAAGACAAGGACTGATGCGAGACAAACTCAAATCTTTCCTTGCCGGAATGCGGACACCGGAGGAATCCGGCCAAAGCTATTGGTTCACGCGCTACGCCAAGTCGATTGTCTTCCTGATTCTCATCCTGGTGGCAGCAGGCGCGTACCTCGCGTTCACCATTCCAATTTCGGTTTTTCCGGCAACTAACTTTCCGCGCGTGCTGATTGGCGTCGACAATGGGGTGACGCCGATCGACCAGATGATGGTTACCATCACGCGGCCCATCGAGGAATCGGTCAACAGCGTGCCCGGCCTCACTCAAGTGCGCTCCATCACCAGCCGCGGCTCGGCGGAAATCGACCTCTTCTTCGATTGGCACGTCGACATGGTGACCACGCTGCAACTGGTCGATGCGGCCCTGGCCAACGTCCGTACTTCACTGCCACCCACGGCGACCATCCAGACTCATCGGCTGACGTTCGCCAGCTTTCCCATCATCGGCTACAGCCTCACCTCTGACACGGTTCCGCAGACGCAGCTATGGACCATGGCAACCTATGATCTGAAGCCGCGATTGAATCGTCTCGATGGCGTCGCTACCGTGTTAGTGCAGGGCGGTCAGGAGCCTGAGTTCCACATCACACCCGATCCCGCGAAGCTGCTGGCGGCGAGCGTCACCGTCAACGACATTCTTGACGCGGTTCGGCGCACGAATCTTATCGATTCTCCCGGATTGCTCGAGCAGGATCATCAGTTGTTCCTCGGACTGGTCGATGCCCAGGTACATGACCCCGAACAACTCGGGCAGGTTGTGGTGAAGTACACGCCAAACGGTATCCCTGTGAAGGTCGCCGACGTCGCGTCGGTCGCGCCGGGCGTCAAGCCCGTGTACACGATTGTCACGGCCAACGGGAAGCCGGCCGTTCTGCTCAGCGTCAATCGTCAGCCCGACAGCAACACCGTCGCCGTTGCCAATGAAGTGCATGCCGAGGTCGAGCGCATTCGCCGGTCGCTCCCGCCGGGCATTCATCTCGAGCCTTTCTATGACCAGTCGGGCCTGGTGGTCGATTCGATCCATAGCGTGCGCGACGCCATCCTGATTGGCGTCATTCTCGCCTCGCTCATCATGGTGCTCTTCCTGCGCGATTGGGGCACTTCGCTGGTCGCCGTACTGGTGATTCCCGCGACTGTGTTCATCACCTTCATCGCGCTCAAAGTGCTCGACCAGAGTTTTAATCTGATGACGCTCGGTGGTCTCGCCGCGGCCGTCGGGCTGGTGATCGACGACGCGATCGTTGTGGTCGAAAATGTCGCGCTGCATCGCGATGCCGGACAAGGGCGATTGCAGGCCATTCAAAGTGCACTTGGCGAGATCACGGTCCCGCTCATCGGCTCGACCATCACCCCCATCGTCGTGTTTCTGCCGCTGATCGCCATCACCGGCGTGACAGGGGTATTTTTCCGTGCTCTGGCGATTACGGTTGGTGCGTCACTGCTCGCCTCACTCGGACTGGCGCTCACTTGGACGCCGACGCTCAGCCAGTTTTTCATTCGTGGCACGCACGCCGAAGCTCCGCCGCGCACCGACCTCACCGAGACAAACTTGACGAACCAAGAGCGGTTGATGGCCGCGGAAGATGCTTCTATCACCGGCCGCTTTCGGCAAGTGGTGGACTTCTACGAGCGCTGGCTGCGCTTCGCCCTCGAGCGTCCCAGATGGATGGCGGTGTTCGCCGCTGCGGTTATCGCTGTGTCGGTGTTCGCCTTCCTGTCTCTGGGTACTGACCTCCTCCCCGAAATGGACGAAGGCGGATTCATCGTCGACTATTTCTCCCCCGCTGGTAGTTCGCTGCAGGAAACCAACCGCATGGTGAGCCACGTTGAGCAGATGCTGCGGGAAATCCCTGAAGTGGAGAGCACGTCGCGTCGCACGGGCTTAGAGCTAGGACTGGCGGCGGTAACTGAAGCCAACCGTGGAGACATTGCCGTCAAGCTGAAACCAAATCGCAGCCGTAGCGGCGACGAAATCATCTCTGAGTTGCGCGCGAGAGTCGAAAAAGAGGAACCCGGTTTGGAAGTCGAGTACGTGCAGGTCTTGCAGGACATGATTGGTGACCTGTCGAACGCTCCCGAACCCGTGCAGATCAAGCTGTTTTCGCCCGACGCCCCCCTGCTGCAACAGTGGGCACCCAAAGTCGGAGACGCCATTCACAACGTGACCGGCGTCGTCGATGTGCTGAACGGAATCGAAAACACCATCAGCGGACCGGCCACAGTATTTCACGTCGACCCAACCGTCGCCGCGCGCGCCGGCTTCACTCCGGAGGAAGTTGCTGTCGATGCCAGCGCGGTCCTCGAGGGCGAGCCCGCAGCCACGCCCATGGTGGCGCAGGACATTCCCTACACCATTCGAGTGCGCTATCCGGAGTCGCATCGCACCTCGTTGTCCGCGATGAGCAATACGCTGCTCAACAGCGCTTCAGGACACACAGCCACGCTTGGCGCTCTGGCCGACGTCAAGGAATTGCCAGGGCAGACCGAGATTCGCCGTGAAAACCTGCAACGCGAAGTCGCGGTTACGGCCCGTCTCGAGGGCCGCGATCTGGGTAGCTCAATCGCCGCCGTGCAAAGGGTCGTGAACGACCTGCGTCTGCCGTCGTCGATCCGCGTCGTGTACGGTGGCACCTACGCTGAGCAACAGCAGTCGTTTCACGATCTGATGATGGTGCTGCTGCTCGCTATCGTGCTGGTATTCGTCGTGCTACTCTTCGAATTTCGTACGCTGGCTGCGCCGCTGGCCATTCTCTCATCCGCGATTCTGTCTACTTCAGGCGTGTTTCTCGCCCTGCTCATCACTCGCACCACTTTTAACATCGCATCGTTCATGGGATTAATCATGGTGATCGGCATCGTGGCCAAGAATGGAATCCTGCTGCTCGATGCCGACCAGAAATTCCGGGCCATGGGATATTCGGCCTTCGATGCGATGGTCCAGGCCGGTCGTCGGCGCCTGCGTCCAATCCTCATGACCGCTCTCGCAGCAGCCGCCGGCATGTTGCCGCTGGCATTGGCGCTGGGCGCGGGAGCGCAAATGCTGCAACCGCTCGCCATCGCCGTCATCGGAGGAATCACAATTTCCATGGTGCTATCGTTGATCATCACTCCAGCGGTGCACTTCTACTTGAGTCACGCAGAAAATCACCCCCTATAAGAAGGAGAAATCATGAAACGAATTCTTGCCTGTCTGCTCACCGCCGCATTCTTGTTGGCGATTCCTGCCTTCGCGCAGAAGTCGTACAAGGTCGCTGATCGCGTCAAACTCGGCGGCGAGGGCGGCTGGGACTACCTCACCTTCGATCCCGCCGGTAATCGCGTCTTCATCACGCGCGGCAACCACGTGATGGTAGTTGACGCCAAAACGCTGAAGCCTTCCGGCGACATCACAGACTTGTCCGGTACGCACGGTGTCGCGCTGGCGCAAGACCTCGGCCGCGGATTTATCAGCAGCGGCGGCGACAACATGATGGTCATCTTTGACCTCAAGACCCTCAAGGTCATTGACAAAGTGAAAGTCGGCGACCGGCCTGATGCCATCCTCTACGACGGCTCAGCCAAGCGCGTGTACACCTTCAACGCCAAGACGCAGGACAGCACGGTGGTCGATGCGACCACCGGCAAAGTCATCGGATCGGTGCCGCTCGGCGGCAAGCCCGAGACCGGCGTGGCTGACGGCAAGGGAAACGTGTACGTGAACATCGAAGACCGCAGCGAGATCGTGCGCATCGACACCAAAGCACTCACCGTCGCTGAGCACTATCCCATGGCAGGATGCGAAGATCCCAGTGCGCTGGCCTTCGATGTCGCGCATCGCCGTCTCTTCGCTGGCTGCGCCAGCAAGATCGTCGCCGTTGTCGATCCCGACGCCGGAAAGCTCGTCACTACGGTTGACATCGGCGGAGGCGTCGATGCCGGCGCCTTCAATCCCAAGACGCAGCAGATTTTCATGTCCTGCGGCGCCGACGGCGTCGTAACGGTGATTCATGAAGACACGCCCGACAAATACTCCGTGGTGCAGACCGTGCCCACCGAGAAGGGCGCGCGCACCATGGCGCTGGATGAGAAGTCGAACACCGTTTACACCGTCACCGCGCAGTTCGATCCGACGCCACCTCCGCCGGGGCAGCGACGCAAGATGATTCCCGACACGTTTGAGTTGCTGGTGGTGAAGCCTTAGTAATTTCGACAGTCGATATGTGAGAGAGCGGTGCTATGCGCCGCTCTTTTTTATGCCTACTCCACGCTCGCAGACGATGCTCGCGCCCGCCGCAGCGCCACATCCACGACATACGCAGCAAATCCCGCCAGAATCACCAGCACGCCGAACCAGCGGCTGCTCATGCCCAGCACCTGCTCATACTCCGCGCGAACAACGGCAAAGCCCAACAGCAGCATCGGCAACACTCCCACCAATATTGTCCCGGGAATACCTCCCGGAACCTTGAACGGCCTCGGTAGATTCGGTTCCCTCACTCGCAGTACCACGAGTGCGATGAACTCCAGCAGCAGGCTTGCTCCATATATGAAAATATCGACCGTGACCAGCCGTTCGAAGCCGAGTCCCAGGCACAGCGCCCATCCTGTTGCCAGTACCAGGATCGCGACCCAGGGTGCGCCCGACCGTTTCGTGACCTTCGCGAACAGTGTTGGCAACATGCGGTCCTGCGCCATCGCCAGCGGTAGCCGCGAATAGCTCATCACCAGCGCATTGAACATGCCGAAGGCGCTCATCATTCCGCCCAGGACCAGCGCAATCCTCAGCAACGGGCTCCCTAGCAGCCCGGCGATGTCAGCCCACGATCCAGTCTCCCACGCTGTGGGATTTAGCTTGGTCAGCGAAACCGCCGCAACCGGCACGATATACGTCAACGAAACCAGGGCCACCGCAATCATCATGGCGCGCGGATAGGTACGCTGTGGATGATCAACTTCGGTGGCGATGGTGGAAGCGTTGTCCCAGCCCATGTAATTCCACATCGCAACCAACAGGCCGCCAATGATACCTATATGCGACGTTGTGGGAGTAGTGACTGCGTTCGCCAGCGCGCCGTACTTGAACGGCGCCAGCACGACGATGCACACGAAAGGCGCCGACAGCAGCACGAACAGCCAGATGGACGTCGTCGCCACCACGCGCACGCCAGCAACGTTCAGCACCACACAGGCCACAATGACGGCGAGACCGACGACGATCCCCCGATGATTCAAGCCGAACCACGGAAACAGTCGCACTAGATACAGCACGAACAGCGTGGGGTAAATAGCCATGTCGAAGACACTGGCCGCCAGCGACAGCCATGCCTCCTGAAATCCCCAGAAGTCGCCCATGGCGCGGCGCACCCATGCGTAAAATCCGCCTTCCTCTGGAAGAGCGCTTGATAATTCTCCAATCATGTACGCCGTCGGAAGGCTCCACAAAATCGGAGTGAGCGCCAGAATCAGAATCGCGCGCCCATAGCCCGCACCATGGACCACATCTTCAATGCCATACGCACCGCCCGACACCATGAAAAACGTGGCCGCCACCAGCGGCCAAACCTTTAGGTTCGGTGAACGCCGCAAGCGAGGTTGTGGGTGTGTGGAGTCAGTGACGATGCGATTACCGGCGGAAGCGTCAGGGACGGCCAATTTCAGCAATAGCCTCCGCGCCCAGCAGGCGTGCTAAAGCGTTTACTTACGCTCCAGGGCGGCACGTCGTTCAAGAATACGATGCGCGCTCCGCAGCGTAAAGGACGAACGCCTTGACTGCCATCCGCAAAATGAAACGCGACCGACGCAATTCATCTCGCCGGCCGCGCCTTCGTTTTTTCTCTTTAGCTTCGTCTATTTCTTCGGTGCCCCAAAGGTGAAGCCCAGTCCGGTGGTGAAGATCACATTGTTCTTGCTGTTCCCGAGCACCGGCTCGCTGACATACAGGTCATTGAAATTGGCATTGGCAGTCAACCAGTGGTTCAGTTTGGTCGCAATTCCAAAGTTGAAGTTTACCCGGTAATTGCTGGTCTGGTTGAGCGAGGGCAGGTAGTACAAGCTCTGCGTGATCGACGTATTGGCCGTGAACTTATGGGTAAATTCATCACCCAACGTTGCGGTAAGCAAATTGTTGACAGTGTTGTCGTAATAACTTTCGCGCGTGTAGCCAAGGCCGCCCAGCACGTCCAGCGTTGTGGCCGGCGAGGCAATCAGGTGATAACCGAAGCCGCCGCTCGGCATGATGCGGTAATTTAAGTCCTGCAGTTCGTCATACATGCCCGTGAACGCGCCATAGACGAACACCTTCTTGGTGAGGTTGTGGTCGTAGCGAATCAGGCCGCCCAATGAGTTCGCCGTCGTCTGTCCCAGCTTCTCGTCCGTCGAATAAATCGAGGTCGCATTCACCACCCAGGCGTCGGTGCTGGTTTTGCGAAGTGCGTTGAAGCCCAGTGACACGTTGGTCGTCTCGCTGCTGCCGCGGGCCAGCGCGAAGCCAAAGCTGCCGCCGCCAGTCCAGTCTTCCATCATGCCAGGATGCAATGACTTCTCGTACGCTGCCTGGTCAGCAGGCGAACGCATGGTGGAGACATCGGTCCGCAGGACCTTCTGCACGCCTTGCGTGGTAGCCACCAGGATGTCCGACCCTTCCGACGTCACTGTACCCGACATCAGTTGTTTGTCGACCTTGGTGACCACCAGCGAGTCTTTGTCAGAGGAGAACTCGCTCACCTCTCCCCAGTCGATCGACACCTCTCCCGCATACGTTGTCTTGATCACGAGCTTCTTCCCATCCATGCTCACAATCGATCCTGTCAGGTGGTCACCGTTCTTCAACGACACCTGCTCAGCGCGCGCCGCCATCCCACTGCAAATCAGCGATACAAATACCAAGAACTGGAACCGTTTCAACACTGGAAACCTCGTTTCTGAAAATCGAGAGTAATGTGGCTCCCGGGCATGCGCCGGGACTGTCCTGCGCCTTGTTTCGAAAATTCGCACGTCACGATTTCGCGCCGCGACTCAGTTTGTTTGTGCTCTTGCGGGGGGGACGAGCGACGTGTGCTGCAAACCTGCGAAAAACTCTTTAGGCAGACCGCATCAGCCTGCCTTGGATCGTTACCGGTGCGGCCAGATACCCGACAGACTCCGGCCCGCTAACCGCTATTGTATGATACCGACTTTCTCGCCGATTCGTCTCGCTCATTGCTGACTTTACAATTCGGGACTACACGCACGCACTCGGAGGCTGGCCAGCTCGTCGCGCCTCCCAAACCACTGGCATCTTCCTGCCGAAACCCGTAGTCTGTAAGCATCCGCATTTAATCGTGATCGGCGCGAACAGACCCGATGCGACTGTTTTCGCCGTGCGCACCCGTAGAACGGACTGCGCAAGCCGACGGAGAACCGGTCTAACTTGCGCATCAGCAACGAAGTAAAGGATTTGACGATGAGAGCTCTCTCCAGACCTATTAGCCTGTCGCGTTCCATATCCGCTTTCTTGGCCGGGTTGCTTCTTTTGTCCGCCCTTCCGTTAGTTGCTCAGGAAGCAACTCCGCCTGGCAAGAAGCGGCCTACGCTGGGCCTTGCCCTCCAGGGTGGAGGCGCGCTCGGCTTGGCCCATGTGGGTGTCATAACATGGCTGGAAGAGCATCACATTCCCGTCGACTACGTCTCCGGCACTAGTATGGGCGGCCTGGTCGGCGGTGTTTACGCCACTGGCCACAACGCAGCCGAGCTTAGGCAGGTAGTGAACAGTATCGACTGGGACGAGGTGATGGCCGGACAGACTCCGTTCGACGATCTTTCTTTCCGCCGTAAGGAAGACTGGCGCGACTATCCCAACAGTCTCGAGTTTGGCTTGCGCAAAGGATTGCAATTTCCCTCGGGATTCAACTCCGGCCAACAGGTCCTGCTGATTCTGGACAAGGTCGCCGCTCCCTACTCCGAAGTCAAGAGCTTCAATGATCTCCCGATTCCTTTTGCCTGCGTGGCCACGGATCTGGTCAGCGGCAAAGCTCACGTCTTCCACAGCGGCTCGCTGTCGCTCGCGCTGCGGTCCACCATGTCGCTGCCGGGTATCTTCTCGCCCGTGAGGGACGACGGCGCCATCTATGCCGATGGAGGACTGCTCCAGAACCTTCCCGTTCAGGTAGCAAAAAGCATGGGCGCCGACGTGGTTCTCGGGGTCCACCTGGCCGAGGAAAACATCAAGCCCGACGCTAATCTTTCCTCGTTCGCAGTGCTCGGCCAGTCCATCTCGGTCATGATCTCGGCCAATGAACTCGAGAGCATGGAAATGGCAGATCTCCTGCTTTCGGTTCCAGTGCAGAAATGGAGCGCGTTAAGTTTCGACGACGCTGATGCCATCATCAAGGCCGGTTACGACGCGGCCCAAGCCAAATCGAAGATGCTGCTGACTCTGGCTGTGGATGATGCGACTTGGAACGAATACATTGCGGAACGCAACGCTCGCCGCATCACCACCACTCCGGTTCCCACCTTCGTAACCGTCAAGGGAGTGGATCAGGAGCTGTCGAATAAGGTCGAGACGCTGATGGCTGGGATGGTCGGCAAACCACTCAACTATGACGAATTGGATGCTGCGATCATGCGCCTGAAAGGCACCGGGCGCTATTCCACGCTCAGCTATGGATTCGTCGAGCAAAACGGCAAGCAGGGACTCGAGATAAAGACCGAGGAAGATACCGTTGGTCCCCCGGTCGTCCGCCCGCTCATCCTCATTGATGGCTCCAGTCTGAAAAACGTTACGTTCAACATGGGGGCGAGAGTCACTTGGTACGATATCGGAGGCTTCCGCTCGGAGTGGCGCAACGACATCATTCTTTTCTCGGAGTACGGGCTGCGATCCGAGTATTACCACCCCTTCAATTCAACAACCGGCTGGTTCGTCGCACCGCGGTTACTCGCATACAGCGATCCGTTGTATTTCTACGACAATAATCAGCTTGTCTCCACCTACCGCAAGAACTTTGGCGGTGGCGGCCTCGACTTTGGATATCAGTTCGGAAATGTAGGCGAACTGCGCTTCGGCTATGAAGGAGGTTGGGTAGGCTACCAGCGTCAGGTCGGCAATCCTACGGAGCTGCCAAGTCTTTCCGGAGGTTATGCCGCTGCCAGGATTCAGTATCGGTTAGACCGTCTGGACGAACCTGTCATTCCTAGCAAAGGTCAGGCCCTTCAAGCCGATTTCCAGTGGACGAACAGCAGTCCATTGGCGGGGGGAGCCTATCCCTCGCTGGAGGTCGCGTCACAAAACTTCTTCAAGCTGAGCGAGAGGTCTACGGTGTTCTTGGACGGATTTGCCGGCACCACGTTCAATTTCTACGACACCGGCCTGCCGCAGTTTTCGTTGGGGGGGTCGCGCACCTTGGTCGCTTATGGAACCAACGAACTGCTGATGGACAAGTACTTCCTCTTCCAATTGGGCTATCTCCGGAAGATGGCGACGCTGCCGCCGCTCCTGGGGAGCGGCATTTATGTCCTTGGACTGTACGAGGCCGCTCAGGTTTACGGGCCACCCCATAGCATGATCAACAAGGCCTCGGGCTTCCCCACTGACGGTGCCGCAGGTATCGTCGTCAACACCATCTTCGGACCGGTGGAGGCGGCCTACGCTTACGGCGACACCGGCCACCGCAAGTTCTTCTTCCGCATCGGACGCCTGTTCTAGCTTTGAAGGGGCACGGCTTTAGCCGTGCCGCACGAGCCTTTCACTTTTGTCATTTCTCGCGGGCTTCAGCCCGCGAGAGACCTTTGCCGCCGCTCAGCCCGTATTGTGCAGGCCCGCCGCGATCCCATTCATGGTCGCGCCAATTGCGTAATCCAACTCCGCACTCTGCTCGCCGTTGCGCTTCCGCCGCAACAACTCGACCTGGATCAGGCTCATGGGATCAACATACGGATTGCGAAGTCGTATCGACCGCGACAGCACCGGGTTGCGCTCCAGCAGCTCGCTCTGACCTTTAACCTGCAATACCATCCGTTTCGCGCGATGAAATTCCTCCGCCAGCATCTGATACACCGACTCGCGCAGCGCCCGATCATCGACCAGCGACGCGTACAGATGCGCGATCGAGAAATCTGCTTTCGCCATCGCCAGCTCGACATTGCGCAGCATGTCAGAAAACAGCGGGAACTCCTTCGCCATTTCCTTGAGCAACTGCTCCTGCGGCGCACCTTGTGCTGCGAACTGTTCCAGCGCGTGTCCAACGCCAAACCATGCCGGAACCGCATGTCGGCTTTGCATCCAGCCAAACACCCACGGAATCGCTCGCAGATCTTCTAGCTTGCGACTGCTGCTCCTGCGCGCCGGACGCGACCCGATACGCGCCAACTCCATCTCATTCACCGGCGTCGCCAGCTCGAAATAGCGCAACACGTCCGGATTCTCCGCAATCTTCTCGCGATAGAGCGCGAACGCCGCCTGTGACAACTGCTCCATCGGCTCGATCCATTTCGGTCTTCGCTCTCGGCAGAACCATTGCCCGGACGCACCAGCGCCTCCAGGCTCGCAGCAATCATGATCTCCAGGTTCCACTCCGCCAGCACCGGATCGGAATACTTCCAGTTCAGCACTTCGCCCTGTTCAGTGATCCGTATATGGCCCGTGAAATCGCCAACCGGCTGCGCCAGAATCGCCGAGTGCGTCGGCCCACCTCCACGTCCTACCGTTCCGCCACGTCCATGAAAGATGCGCAACTTCACGCCGCGCTCTCGCGCCACTCGATGCAGCGCCCGGTGCGCCTTGTGCAGCTCCCACGTGCTGGTAAGCATGCCGCCGTCTTTGTTCGAGTCCGAATAGCCCAGCATGACTTCCTGCCAGCCATGCCACGTCGGCAGCAGTTCGCGATACTCCGCAGAACTCCATACGCGCTGCATCACCTCGGCAGCATTCCGCAACGCCTCGATCGATTCGAACAGCGGAACCGGCATCAGTCCCGGACTGCCTTCGCCACCGCTCGTTCGCAAACCAGTCAGACTCGCCAGCCGCAACACCGCAAAGATGTCGTCCTCCGACTCGGCGCCGCTGACGATGTAGCGCGTGATCGCTTCCGCCTCGTAATTCTTTCTGGCCTCCGCGATACCGCGAAAAGTATCGAGCAACTCGATGCTTGCAGCCGACAACTCCGGCAAGGCCGCTTTGGAAGCCTGTGGGCTGGCCGCCTGCGCGATTTCGGCCAGCGCCTCGCGATGCATCCGCGCATGTTGCCGCATATCAAGCGTGTGCAGCCGGAACCCGAACGTCCGTCAGCTTGCAGATCAGCGGGTCGAGCATTCCCGTCGCCAGCCTCGCGCCGCCGTTCTCACACAAACTTCGTCGCACCACCTGCAAGTCATCCAGAAATTCCGCAGCCGCCGAATACGCAGCACGGTGCGAACGCTCGTCGCGCGCATAACGCAGCCGCGCACCCATTATCACCAGCAGCCGGCGATACGCCTCGGAGCGTGGCGTGCGCGACAACTCCTCCGCCGGCTCGCCGATCGTCTCTTCGTATCGTTCCCGCAGCTCGCGCAACTCCGCCGATTCCTGAATCTGGTGCGACGAAACCGTTAGCCTTCTCACCAGCACCGCTACCTCTTGCATGTAATGCGACAGCACCATCGCCCGCGCCAGCTCCAGCGCCTCCCGCGTGCTCTCCGGCGTAACGAACGGATTGCCGTCGCGGTCGCCGCCGATCCACGACCCGAAGCGCAAGCACACCGGCAGCGACGACGATGTCCAGCTCCGCTCCATACACCTCGCGAAAGTCTGCGGCAATCCCTTCATAGATCTTCGGCACCGCGTCGAACACCGTCATCACGTAATAGCTGATGCCGGTGCGAATCTCGTCTATCACTGTCAGCTTTTGCAGCCGCACTTCGTCGGTCTGCCACAGCGCTGTTATGTCGGCAAGAATCGTGTCCTCGCAAGCTTGCGCTTGCACATCCGGCAGCGGCAGCCGATCCAGCTTCTCCAACTCCGCGGCAATGCGCCGCCGCTTCAGCAACACCGCGCGCCGCGTAATCTCCGTGGGATGCGCGGTGAACACCGGCTGCACTTCGGTTTCCCCCAGCGCCGCCAGCGCCTGCTCCAGCGTGACGCCCGCCTGCTTCATGCGCAGCAGCGTTCCGCGAAACGATCCCGGAAGCGGCGGCTCGTCCGTGTGCAGCTCAGCGGCCCTGCGACGTCGCTTGCGATGATTGGTCTCCGCCAGGTTGGTCAGCTCGAAATACGCTGCGAACGCTTTGGTCACCCGATACGCAAGTGCCACATCCAGCGACGCCACTTCTCCCTTGGCTTCGCTTAGCAACGCGTCCGAACCTTCGTTCTTGGCCGCTTGCTCGCGGTGCTGGATCAGCAGTCGCCGCAGCCGTTCCACGGTGTCGAACAGCTTTGTTCCAGCCTGCTCCACCAGCACGCGGCCCAGCAGGATGCCGAGCGAGCGCACATCGCGGCGCAGCGGCGCCTCCTTGATCGGCTCGGAAGTCTTCGCCGTTAGCTCCATCAGTCGCTTCGACTGACTGGGCGCACTCCACAGTGGCGAGGTGGGTTCCATCTATGTAGTGTATGGGGGAATCGAAATCGCCGGAAGGGCGCAACCGCTTTCCGCCAGCGCCGCGTCTATGTGATTATTACTTCGGATTCCGCCCAGAGGAGAACCTGCTTGCCATCGCTACCGGTGTGTGCCGCCACGCTAGTCCTCGTGTCGCGCAGAATTTTGCGCGCCTTCCTGGCATGCTCGCTCCTCCTCGCTGTTACCGCCGCAAGCGCGCAGCAACTTCCGCCGCGCGATTCGCACAAGTTGCTCGCCCCCACTCCGCCCATGGGATGGAACAGTTGGGACTCCTACAGTGAGGGCATCACCGAAGCGCAGGTGCGCGCCAACGCCGAATGGATGGCCGGGCACCTGAAGCAATTCGGTTGGCAATACGTAGTGATTGACGAAGGATGGTACGTGGTCAATCCCGGAGCCAAGCCCGCGGACGTGAAATTCTCGCTCGATGATTTCGGACGCTTCATCCCCGTCACCGACCGATTCCCGTCCGCCGCCGACGGCGCCGGTTTCAAGCCTCTTGCCGACTACATTCACTCGCTTGGCTTGAAGTTCGGCATTCACATTCTGCGTGGCATTCCGCGTGAAGCTGTCACCCGGAACCTGCATATCGCAAACTCGCCCTACACCTCCAGCGAAGCAGCGATCACCGACGACACCTGCCCTGGAACTCCTACATGTACGGCGTGCAACTCGCTCCCTCCGGACAGGCTTACTACAACTCGATTGTGAAGTTGTACGCCAGTTGGGGCGTTGACTTCATCAAAGCCGACTGCATCGGCGACCATCCCTATAAAATCGGCGAGATCAAGATGCTCGGCACCGCCATGAAAACCTCCGGCCGCGACATGGTGCTCAGTCTGTCTCCCGGACCAACCGCGCTCGACAAGGCCGACGAAGTCTCGCTTTTCGCCGAAATGTGGCGTATCGCCAATGACTTCTGGGACCACTGGGGACCATTGCCCGACAAAGACAAAGCCTGGTCACAGGGTGTGCTCGCGCAATTCGGATGGACCGCGAAATGGGCGTCATTCCAGCTAACTGGAAAGTGGCCCGACGCCGACATGCTGCCACTGGGGCACTTGGGCCCTCATCCCGGCGATGGCGGCGCCGACCGGAAAACCAATCTCACGCCCGACGAGCAGGTCACGGTCATGAACTTGTGGTGCATCTTCCGCTCGCCCCTCATGATGGGGGGCGATCTGCCATCCAGCGACGAGTGGACCACGAAACTGCTGACCAATCCCGAAGTCCTCGCCGTGGATCAACACTCTCAGGACCATCGCGTCGCGGTATCCACCCCGAGCGCGGTGGTTTGGACCGCGAAGCCGGACGACGGGAAGGGTTATTACGTCGGCGCCTTCAACTTGGCCGACCAGGAGCAGACGTTGACTTATGAGTGGCCCAAGCTCGGCCTGCCCAATTCGAACTACGCGGTGCGCGACCTGTGGACGGCGAAGGATTTGGGAAATTCCGCCTCGCTGACAGTCAAGCTTCGCCCTCACGCCTCAGTGCTCTATCGGATCGAAGGTAAACCCTAGCTACCAAGGTTCTGGTCCCCGTATCAGGGCACGACTCTACAGGCTGGGGAAAGCGGTTTTTGGTAAAGCTGACCTTTAGGTCAGCGTCTAAGCCCTTTATATTTGACCCGCCGAGCGGGCTTTAGTCCGCGAAGCGTGCGTGTTTCGTGCTGTAACGCATTCGAAATATCTGTCGGGCTTTAGCCCCTGTCTACTTCTCTTTCCCCGTACTCGTCACCACTAACTTCCCGTGCTTCACCCCCCGCATCGCGAGCATATGGTCGGCCAGGTGCTGAACCTCAGCACTCCGTCCCTTCATGATGACCACTTCGAGACAGTTGTCTCGGTCGAGATGCACGTGTGTCGCCGCCAGCACATTTCCGTGCGAATGATGTTGAAGTTCGGTCAGCTTATTCGACAGGTTCGGCTTGTGGTGGTCGTAAATCAGCGAAAGTGTTGCCACGACCTGCCTGTTCTGGTCGACCGCCTCTTCCACCAGGCTCTCGCGAATCAGATCGCGGATCGCCTCCGACCGGTTCTTATAGCCTCGCCGCGCGATGACCTTGTCGAACTGCTTCAACAGGTCATCTTCCAGAGATACGCCGGTTCTGGTCAGTTGTGCCATAGGTCCTCACCCGGCATCGCGAATCGATTCGCTCTCGATGCCTCACTATAAATCAACGAATTACGCCATCCGGGCCAATACGCCCTCAAAATCCCGCCTTATCGTACTCTATGTCTGTGACACGAATTATCAATTCGTGTTACAAATCCGATAGCTCCTCTCGGAGCGTAATGCAGGCAGAGGATCGCCGTGACCCGCTCGCATCACAGTTCCCCGAAGATCGCACGGGCCGTAACCGCGGCCGCGTTGCTGGTCCTCGTCTTCTCAGCTTCCGGCCTCACCGCCGAACCGCCCGCTGCTCCCATTTTCGGCCAGGTTTTCGATCCCCAGGGTGCGCCTGTAGCAACTGGGCAGCAACAGCAGACTAGCGTTCAGGCTGGCCAAGTAACCACTCCCCTGTCAGGAACTGTCGTTGACACGTCTGGCGCGGTGATTGCCGGGGCTACCGTGCAGGTTCGAAGCGCGAACGGTACGCGTGCAAAGAACGACACAGTCGGACAGCGAACGGCTCCTTCAGTATTTCTGGACTCTCGGCAGGTAATTATCGACTCGTCGTATCGAATCCCGGTTTTGAAACCAAAGAAATCCCCGTCACCATAGGGACCACCGAGGCGCCGGCCCCGCTGCGCATCTCTCTGGCTGTGGGCGCCGTGAGCACCACCATAAACGTGCAGGGCCGGGAGGATGACCTTATCGGAATTGCCGATTCCGCCACCCAGGGAACGGTGGGCGCAAAGGAAATCGAAGATCGTCCGATTCTTCGTTCGGGAGAAGTTTTGGAGACGGTTCCCGGTCTCATCATCACGCAACACGCCGGCGGCGGCAAGGCCAACCAATATTTTCTTCGCGGCTTCAATCTCGACCACGGCACAGATTTCGCCATTTTCCTCGACGATATGCCGCTGAACCTGCCGTCGCACGCGCACGGCGAGGGGTACTCGGACATGAACACCGTCATCCCGGAGTTTGTGCAGCGGGTGAATTTCGAGAAAGGTCCTTATTACGCCGATGTCGGCAACTATGGCTCGGCTGGATCGGCCCATATGGAGTTTTTCAAGACGCTGCCCGCAGAACTTCTTCCAGGTGGAAGGCGGCATGTATGGCTATGGGCGGGCCGTTTTCGGCGTATCGCAAAAGCTCGGCTCGGGCAATTTGCTGTACGGCGGAGAAGCGTATTACGATGACGGCCCATGGATGCATCCGGATGACTATGCCAAATTCAACGGCCTTCTAACCTACAGCCAGGGCGACGACAGCCAATGGTTTCAGCATCACGGCCCGCGCTTACCACGGAAAATGGCACTCGAGCGATCAAATCCCCGTTACCGCCGTGCCTCTCGTTGGTTTCTTCGGCGCACTGAACCCGACTGACGGTGGCAATTCACAGCGTTATAGCTTGCAGGCTGAATGGCATCGCCAAGGCGCAAATTCCGAGACGAAAATCATGGCCTACGGATTTTATTACGATCTCGATCTGTTTTCCGATTTCACTTACTACCTGGATGACCCCATTAAGGGCGATCAGTTCGAACAGCAGGACAGGCGCTGGGTGGCTGGGTTTGACGCAGCCCACACGATTTTCAGCCAATGGTTTGGCCGCAAGGTGGAAAATACGTTCGGCCTGCAGGTCCGCAACGATTGGGTCCACAACGGCCTTTACCGGACGGAAAATCGCGTGCGCACGGACAAGAACGATAGTAACGCCTGCAATGACGAACCCATCCCCGAGTGCGATACCAATCCGGATCTGATCGCGGTCCTGCCCGCGGACACGGATCTGAATAGATTTACCGACACGATGGTAGGTTTTTATGTGGAAAATAAAATCCAGTGGGCGGAAAAATTCCGCTCGGTCCTGGCCCTGCGCGGCGACGAAGCAATCTATGCCGTCACCAACTTGACTCCCCCTTATGTCGCCACCGAATTGCCTGGCGCTCCGGTGATCAACTTTGCGCGAGCTCAATTCCGGCTCGGCCACCAAGTTCCTGCCCAGCCCAAAAGCAAGTTTGATTTTCGGCCCGTGGGCCAATACTGAGTTCTATGTACAGGGCGGATTCAGTTTTCACAGCAACGACGCGCGCGGCGCAACGCAAACGATGGAACCGATTTCGCCGGACTATCCTTTCCCAACGCCCACCACCCCAATTAGCCCCCTGGTCCAAACCAAAGGCGCGGAAATCGGCGTGCGCACTGCGGCCGTCCCACATCTGCAAAGCACCCTTTCGCTCTGGTATCTCCACAGTAATTCCGAACTGCAGCAGGATGGCGACACCGGAGGCACGGTTGCTTCAGCATCGCCGAGCAACCGCTATGGCATCGAATGGGCGAACTACTACACGCCATTGGAACATTTGGCTTTTGATTTTGACTTTGCGGACTCCAGGGCCCTTTTTACCGAAATAGACGCAGATGATGCTGCGTACACAACGTGGGTAGTGGCCAGTATCCTGTGCAAGGCCCGGGTGGCAAGCGGGTACCCGAAGCGGTTGGGGTGGTGATTTCATCGGGCGTCACGCTGCACGATTACAAAGGCTTTTCGGCGAGTTTGCGCCTGCGCTACTTTGGCCCGCGCGATTTGACGTCCGACGGAATTTATCGCTCAAGTTCAACCCTTTGCTCAATGCGGAGGTCGGTTATCAAATCAACAAAAAATGGCGCGTTTCGGCCGAATTTTTGAATTTGCTTGACCGCAACGATCACGACATCGACTACGCCTATATCTCCCGAATAACGCCAACAGCCGCGGCGGCATTCACAGACGTTTTCCACCCCGCCGAACCCTTTCAGGTGCGATTCGGGTTACGTTACACTTTCGGGTCGAATAAGTGAATATGTTTGGACTTGAACAACTCTCGTGTTGCGGCGTCCATCCACGCGAAAGCAGGTTCCGGTGGCCACTTGTCGACCCCCGCGAGGCCGCCAGCCCGTAGGGCGGAACAAGCGTAGCCCCGGGTGGAGCGGTTCCCAATTCGTCCCGCTTTTGGGCGAATTGGGGACCCGGAACCCGGGGTAGGCCGTCATTTAAGGATCCGGAGTCGGTTTTACCGACGACACGTTCTTCGCGAGGGCGTGAGCCCGAGCGTCGCGCTGCACGGCGCCGCTTTTCGACGACCCTCCACCCAGTGTTATCTTCTCTCCATGTCCACCACGGTGACCAACACAGCTCCCAGCCTGAAGCGCGCGCTCGGCCTATGGGACCTGGTGTTGTACGGCATCATCGTGATCCAGCCCACCGCGCCCATGCCCGCCTACGGAGCGTTCTCCAACGCCGGCAAAGGACACGTCGTCACCGCCGTGCTCATCGCCATGGTCGCCATGATCTTCACCGCCATCAGTTACGGACGCATGGCGCGCGTCTATCCCAGCGCCGGTTCGGCCTACACCTATGTCGGCCGCGAGCTGCATCCCTCGCTCGGCTTCGTCACCGGCTGGAGCATGACCATGGACTACATGCTCAACCCGCTCATCTGCACCATCTGGTGCGGCAAGGCGATGGCCGATCTCATTCCCGAAGTTCCGTTGCCCATCTGGTGGGTCGCCTTCGCCGTGCTTTTCACCGTGATGAACCTGCGCGGCGTCGAGACCTCCGCGCGCATCAACCAGGCGCTCTGCGCGGCCATGGGACTGGTCATCCTGGTCTTCTTCGTCGCCACCGTGCGCTACCTTCTGCATCTTCCGCCGCAAGGAGCGCAGTTCTTCACCCTGCCGTTCTACAACCCCCAAACCTTCTCGCCCGGCGTGGTGTTTCACGGCACGTCGCTCGCCGTGCTCACCTACATCGGCTTCGACGGCATCTCCACGCTCTCCGAGGAAGTGCACAACCCCAAGCGCAACATTTTGCTGGCAACGGTTCTGGTGTGCGTCGTCACCGGCGTACTCGCATCCGCCGAAGTCTATGGAGCGCAACTGCTGCGGCCCGAGTGGCAGTTCCCCGAGTCGGAAGTCGAGACCGCATTCATTCACGTAGCCGCAATCGCAGGTGGAATCTTCCTCTCGAAGGCCATCAGCCTGACCCTGATCATCGCGACCATCGGCTCGGGCATGGGAGCGCAACTAGGCGCGGCGCGCTTGCTCTACGGCATGGGACGCAGCGACGCGATTCCCAAGTCGTTCTTCGGCGCCATCGATCCGCGCACCCGCATTCCGCGCAATAACGTGATTCTGGTAGGAGGCATCGCGCTGCTGGGAGCGTTCCTCATGAGCTACGAGCGCGGCGCCGAACTGCTGAACTTCGGCGCGCTGATCGCCTTCATGGGAGTCAATCTCGCGTCGCTCACCCATTACTACATTCGCGGCAACGATCGCAAACTTTCGCAACTGTGGCCGCCGATCGCGGGCTTCGTCATCTGCGCCGCCATCTGGTGGAACCTGTCGCACGCCGCCAAAATCGTCGGTTCAATCTGGATGCTCGCCGGCGTAGCCTACGGAGCCTGGAAAACCCGCGGCTTCCAATCTGAGCTGGTGAACTTCGACGTGCCAAGCGAGTAGGCATTCCGGCGCTGCTGGCTTGAATTAGAGCTATAGAAGATTCGTTTTAGCCCTCTTTTTTTCAACGGATTAGCCGGATTTTATCCGCATCCCATTGATTTCATTGATCGTTATTCTCATCCATCTGAGCCGGTAGGGCTCTATCCATGCGAGTGATAAACTGATGCGCTCATCTCTCCATCACAGCAGGAGACCTTTATGCTGTGCCGTATCCTACAGCTCGCCCTATTTCTATTTCTGTGTCTTCCAGTCGTAGCACAACACATCACGCTCCCAACTGACGGGAACGGAGTACTGGAGTTTTGCGGAGATGCTCTCGCCGTGGTCGATAACCAACCGCCTAAGATTGACCAACGTGACCTGATTATGCACACGGGTTGGTGCTCTGGGTATGTGGGCGGTATCGTCGAGACCTACCAGTTAGGAAGTGGCGTGTTAGCAGGTAAGCTCGACAGCACTGAAAAGGGGCTTATGGGAGTATGCATTCCAAACGTCACAAACGCTCAGGTCATGCGCGTCTTTGTGAAGTGGCTCCGCGAGCATCCGACGGAACTGCACAGGCCAAGCATGGTGCTGAGCATCGAAATCCTACACGACGGGTTCCCGTGCCATCCGACCAAGTGAGCAGGCTAGCAGGCATGCCACCACACCTCTATGCTAACGACGACATACGACGGTAAAGAGTTAATGCATCGACAGCTCTGGAAGATTGTCGAGGCAGAAGCGGCCCTTGCTGAGGGCCGCCAGCGCTACTGGCGGAACCCAGCTATCGTAGCAATGGTGTTCGCATTCCACACGGTCGAAGCGTACCTGAATTACGTAGGTGAGACCCTTGCTCCGGAGATTTGGCGCGACGAGCGAACATTCTTCCAGAAGAACCCGTATCGGGGCTGGAATGGAAAGCTGAGAAAAGTCATGGAATTGGTGTCAATGCCGTGGCCGGATGAAGCTAATCGACCACTCAGAACTGTTCTTGAACTGAAACAGTTACGCGACCTAATTGCTCATGGCAAGTCCGAAAAGCTGACTGGGGCAGTTACCCATGACGACGACTCCCTTTCATCCGTTCCGCCCTCGACGCTTGTGTCGATGGTCACTCCCAAAGAGAAGTTAAAAATAGCGCTGTCGGACGTTGAGCAGTTCCTTGATAGCATCCACAGTCTCGCTGCGCCAAAGACGAAGGACATATGGTTCGGGAAGAAGGCTTTGAGAGGCCCATCTCTTTACGCCAAACATTCAACGTCCCGAGTGCTCGAATAGCTTCGGCCCCAGCAGGACGCGAGCACTGCTTTGTCGAGACTGACAACTGCGACCGTCAGGATGCGGCAGCCTGATTAGATAACCGTGTCGGCTCCCGCCGGTAAAGTTGGTGGGTGGCCCAGAATTGCCCTCCTTCGGCAATTCTGAGCGGAAGCGTGCGAGACCTTTTACCTACTGGCAACTGTATTGTCGGCGCGGGTTCGCGCCGTGCTTTTCGGCGCTAACTTGGGGATCGTTAGACCACGCTGATTCGGGAACTCAATTCACCCCGGACCTACGACACTCCAGTCCCACTCTGTGGGACGGCAGAAGAGAGCCCACCGTTTCAACGGTGGGAAAGTGTTCGGCAAGGATTCCGAGTCCCTCGGGGACGACATTCTTCGGCGAGGGCTTCAGCCCGAGCCATACTTCATTACCGCGAAGTTACGATGATCTGCAAGCATTGATTCAGCCGAGCGTCATTGGCCAGCACGCCCCACTTGCGCCGCACCGCCACCGCACAAATCAGAATATCGACCGGGCCGCACTCGACGCCTTGTGTTCGGCACACGTTGTACAGTCGCGCCGCTTCTTCGTAGTCAGCCGTGCCGATCGGTTCGTCGCGAAAGGCTGCGAGCGATGTCCGCAGCTTTTCGAACTGCGGCTGCTCTTTGATCCCCGATAGCAACTCCTGCCGAATCGGCCCAATCATCACCACCCTCCATCGCTGTCGCTTCCGCTAGGACCGCTGTCACCGTTTCTCTTCGGGGCTAAGCGTCGCGATCACCCGCCGCCGCACGCCAGCGACCACACCGACTTGTCCACCAGCCCTTCATCAATTGCATCTCACTTTGACTGTGTCGGCCGAGCCGGAACTACCATGATCAGTCCGCGAGCGGCGGTTACGTGTTAGCCCCAGCGTCAGTCTGGGGTAAGTAGAATTGAACCCTGACCGCGAGCTCTCGTCTTTGCATCTACGACGCCTTCTGATTCTCTCATCCGTCGCTTGGAAGAAAATTGCACTAGTCGTTTCGATCCGGTCGCGCCGTCGGTTGCTTTGCGATCGTAACCGCCAGGATGTCATCCGTCCCGAACAGCTTGACGATGTCCGCACAGGTGCTTGCAGGCTACGCCGAATGACCATCAGTTCGCGGCCGTCACAGTTTCCTTCTTGGAAATATGGCTCGCCGATGCGGACGCGCTTCCTCGATCAACCGGTCGTCAATCGCCTGAGGCCTTGATCGACCGAAGTAATCCTCGCGTATGTACCCGTAGTCTACGGTTCAATTGGACTACGAAATCAAGATACTGTCCGAGGACGAAGTCTTGCCCAGCGCCCCGCCTTAGAGCGCCAGGGAGAGGTGATTTTCGCGACAAATCGCATGACTTGAACTCTCGTTTCTGTTCGACCTGCCGGTTCATTTTTTTCACCTGTCCCAAGTTTTAGCAGGGACCATTTTCGGCCTAAAAATACCATTATAACGAATGTTATAACATGGCCCTCACAGCGCCAAATTCTCCCGCAGAATCCCGATGTCCTTGTCGCCCCGGCCTGAAATGTTCACGACCACCACATCCGACGGACTCATCTTCGGGCGCGCGCTTGATACACTCCGCGACGGCGTGCGCCGACTCCAGCGCGCAGATAATTCCTTCTAAATGAGCAAGTTGGCGTAGCGCGTCGAGCGCCTCTTGATCGCTGGCCGAAACATATTCTGCCCGTCCTTGATCGTGCAGCCAGGCGTGCTCCGGCCCAATCGCCGGATAATCCAGTCCCGCCGAAACCGAATGCGTCGTCGCGATCTGCCCAGCTATGTCCTGCAAAACAAAGGAATAAGTCCCTTGCAGCACGCCTGGCCTGCCCCCCTCACCGCCGAACCGCGCCGCATGTTCTCCCAGTGAATGCCCGCGCCCTCCGGCTTCCACGCCAATGAGCTGCACTTCGCGATCGCCGATGAACTCATAAAACGCACCGATAGCGTTGGAACCCCCGCCAACACAGGCGATTACGGCGGTTGGCAGCTTCCCTTCCGCCTTCAGAATCTGCTTGCGCGCCTCTTCGCCGATGATCCGGTGGAAGTCGCGCACCATGGTTGGATAAGGATGCGCCCCCAGCACGCTGCCCAGCAGGTAATGTGTTGAGCGGACGTTAGTTACCCAATCGCTCATGGCCTCGTTGATGGCATCTTTCAGTGTTTTTGAGCCGGAATCGACGCTGCGGACCTCGGCGCCCAGCAGACGCATGCGGAAGACGTTGAGCTCCTGCCGACGCATATCTTCAGCACCCATGTAAACCACACATTCCATGCCAAATAGCGCGCAAACGGTCGCGGTAGCGACGCCGTGCTGGCCCGCTCCTGTTTCGGCAATGATGCGCTGCTTGCCCATGCGGCGCGCCAGCAGCGCCTGGCCGATGCAGTTGTTGATCTTGTGCGCCCCGGTATGAAGTAAGTCTTCGCGCTTCAGATAGATACGTGCGCCCTTCAACTCATTCGTGAGCCGTTCGGCGAGAAATAGCGGCGTCGGCCGCCCCGCGTACTCATGCAACAGCCGCAAGTATTCCTGTTTGAAGGACTTATCTTTGCGCGCGGCCGCGTAGGCAGCTTCAAGTTCCTGCAGCGCAGCCATGAGGGTTTCGGGGACGTATCGTCCACCGTAAGGGCCAAAGCGCCCTTTAATTTTCTTTGGTGCGGGAGTCGAAATCAAACTCATAATTTGCTCTTTCGATTGCCTGTAACTGTATCAATGATATAGCTTTCCTTCGACGACGTGCCGCGCGCTGCAGCGATAAAAGCCCGGAGCTTGGCGTCATCTTTCTTGCCGGGTGCGAGCTCAACGCTTGAAACGACCTCGACCCCCCAGGGTTCGAACAGCCGAATGGCCTCGGCAACGTTGGCGGGGCTCAGTCCTCCGCCGATGATCACCGGGAGTATCTCCTTTATACGCTGCACGATAGGAAGGGCGGCATTCCAATCGAAGGGAACGCCCGTGCCCCCCCGTGCGACAACCGAGCCGGAATCGAGCAGGATGGCGTCGATGTTTTCGCACTCTCGCAGGTAGGCGTCGAGCTTATGCTGGTCGCTGAGCAATTCGCGTACGTGCAGTGTTTTGATGAGCTTACGGCCAGCCAGCGCGCCCAGGAACTCAGCTAACTGATCGGCCGGTTCATCACCGTGGAGCTGGAGCGCCGTGAGGCCAGCTTGAGCAGCAAGTTCGGCGAGCGCCTGCGGAGTTTCGTTGACCACAACCCCAATCTTATCAATGGCTTCAGGTAGCGCAGCAATAATTTCGGCGGCAGCTTCCGGCGCAATTCGGCGCGGGCTTTCCGTAAAGATGAACCCGAGCGCGTCGGCCCCCGCGGCGATGGACGCCAGCGCGTCGTCGAGGTTGGTAGTGCCGCATATCTTTATCCAGGTCATGGGGTTACGCCGGATTTCGCCAGCAAGGCGCGCAGGGCGTCGCCGGGATTTGCGGCGCGCATGAGCGACTCGCCGACGAGGAAAGCATCGAAGCCAGCGTCGCGAAGGCGCGCAATGTCAGCGGCGGAGCCGATCCCGCTTTCGGCGACCTTCACGATATTAGACGGAATGCGTCTCACAAGCCCCAGAGATGTATTGATATCTACTTGAAAACTGTGGAGGTTACGATTATTGACGCCTATCATGTCGCAGCCGGCGGCGAGTGCGCGGTCGAGCTCGGCGGTATCGTGAACCTCGCAGAGCACGTCGAGTTGCAATTCTCGCGCGCGACGATGAAGCGCGACCAGCTCGTCCTGGGTAAGAGCCGCGACTATGAGAAGGACGCCGTCGCCCCGGCAAGCACGAGCTTCCAAGAGTTGGAACTCGTCGATAATGAAGTCTTTGCGCAGGCACGGTAAGTTGCGTCGCACACGACGCCAGTTCGAGATTGTGCAATGAGCCCTGGAAGAATTGCTCGTCGGTCAGGACGGAGAGCGCGGCAGCCCCGGCGTATTCGAGTTCGGAAGCGAGTTGAGGAACATCGAAGTCGGCGCGGATGAGTCCTTTGGAAGGCGAGGCTTTTTTCAGTTCAGCAATAATGGCCAGACCGGACTGAGAAACTCCCGTCAAACGTTCGCGAAAGCCACGCGGATGATGGCGCTGGGCGGCAGCCGTAGGATCGGCCATATCGCCTTTGGCCTTGGCGGCCGCCACATGGACACGAGTCGCGGCGATGATTTCCTCAAGCTTGGTCGGCATTGGAGTAAGGAAAGTATAACGGTACCGAGTGTCGCTCCCAATTCCGGCATGACGATTCCCGAGCTCCCACAAAATCCGTGCGAAAACCCACGAGGAAAAGCGGCTTCCACCCCACTCAGTGCGAGATCGGCGCTCGGCCGGAACCCAGGCTTGTGCGAGGCACCCGGATGGGTTAGCGATTACAACGAACCCAACGCACTCGTCTGCTATATTCCTGTCATACTACGAAGTTCCTAGTAATTCCATTTGGAGATCTGGAAACGAGATCCAGACCCATGCTCGCGTCCTGGGCTTCTCCGGGCCTTCTTACCTTTTGGCTCGGAATCTTTCTCCTGCTCTTTCTAGACGGGATGCCGTGCGTTGCGCAGGAGGCCAAACCTTATTACCGGTCATACGGCACTAAGGAAATGGCTGAGCTTTTGCAGAAGATTTATCGCGAACAGGACCTCAAAACCGACCCTAACAAAGATGGCGAACGGGCTACGGGGCTCCGCATCGAACTTGCGGCCACGACGTCGCTGGGGCCGGAACTCAAGCTCCGATATACCTTGGCGGAAGCGCTGTTGCGCTCGGGAGACAGCGCGGGAGCCATTCAGGAACTGGAACAAGTCAGAAGCGCGTGCCAAAAGAACTATCTTCGGCTGGATCCTTATAGCGAGCAACACCTTCGTAGCACATTGGCGCTGTCGTATCTCCGCCTCGGCGAGCAACAGAACTGTTCACTCCATCACAACGAACGTTCGTGCATATTTCCGCTGGAGAGCACGGGCATCCACACGGACAAGACGGGCGCACAGGGGGCGGCTCGGGAGCTGACGGCCAGCCTAAAAGCCGATCCGAACAACCTGCAAGCTCGCTGGCTGCTGAACCTGGCCTACATGCAGATGGGTGAGTATCCCGGCGCGGTCCCGGCGCAGTGGGTCGTATCGCCCCATCTTTTCGACTCTGAATACGATATCGGACGATTTCAGGATGTCGCGCCCAGGCTGGGGCTAAGCGTTACAGGGCACGCGGGTGGAGTCGTCATGGAGGATTTCGATGGCGACGGACTGCTTGACCTGATGATCTCGTCGTCCGGCCCCATGGACCAGCTGCGTTTCTTCCACAACAACGGGGACGGAACGTTTACGGAACGCACACGCGAGGCCGGCCTCACGGGCGAGACCGGCGGGCTGAACCTGGTCGCCGCCGATTACGATAACGACGGGCACGTGGACCTGCTGGTGTTGCGGGGCGGCTGGTGGGGAGAACACGGAAAGTATCCGATGTCGCTGCTACACAACAACGGCGACGGAACGTTCGACGACGTAACCCGCAAGGCGGGCTTGATGTCGCTGCATCCGACGCAAACAGCCGCTTGGGCCGACTACGATAATGACGGCTGGCTCGATTTGTTTGTCGGACACGAAACGAACGGGCCGGAGAAGCATCCGTCGCAGCTTTTCCACAACAATCATGACGGCACTTTTACGGAGGTAGGCGCGGCCAATGGGCTCGCAGACCTGGGATTCGTGAAAGGGGTAGCGTGGGGCGACTTCAACAACGACGGCCGTCCGGACCTGTATATCTCGCGCTTAGGCCAGCCCAACTTGCTGTTCCGCAACGACGGGCCGCGCGATCCGAAGAAACCGCGGGCTGATCACTGGAAGTTTACGGACGTTACGGCTACGGCGCATGTTGCAGAACAGCGGCACAGTTTTGCCACGTGGTTCTTTGACTATGACAATGATGGATGGCCCGATCTGTTTGTAGCCGGCTATTACAACGAGACGCAGAATGACATTGGCGCATTCCAGATGGGCCTGCCATACAAGGCCGAGACGCCACGCCTTTATCACAATAATCACGACGGGACTTTCACCGACGTCACGAGGCAGGTTCATCTCGACCGCGTCATATTGGCCATGGGCGCGAGCTTTGGCGACCTCGACAATGATGGCTGGCTGGATATCTATCTCGGCACCGGCGCCTCCGACTTGGACGCACTCTTGCCGAATCGCATGTTCCGGAATGAGGAAGGCAAGCGGTTCCAGGACGTGACCACCTCGGGAGGCTTCGGGCATCTGCAAAAGGGACACTCCGTTGCGTTCGGCGACATCAACAATGACGGACACGAAGACATTTTTGAGGAAATCGGTGGCGCGTTACCGGGCGACTCCTACCAGAGTGTGCTGTTCGCGAATCCGGGACACGACAATCACTGGCTGACCTTGGATCTCGAAGGAGTCACGACCAACCGCTCGGCATTTGGAGCGCGAATTGCAGTAACGCTGAGGACGCCCGATGGAGAGCGCCACATCTACCGCACGGTCGGATACGGATCAAGTTTTGGCGGTAACCCGTTGCGGCAACACATTGGAGTCGGCAGGAACACAATGATCGAAGAGGTAGAAATCGCGTGGCCGACCTCAGGAACCTTGCAACGGTTTCACGACCTGCCAGCAGACCATGCGTACTTCATACGCGAGGGCGTGGATACCTTGGCGCCGCGAAATTACAAGTCGTTTTCCTTAACCGAGTCGCAGACGGTGGTCACGCGAAAATAGTGGCCTGTGAGGGTGGCGGCCGAGCGGGGTCACTCCCCTGATTCCGGCTGCTTTCGCGGATTGTTCTCCTCGGGGCGAAGCCTATAATTTAAGTTGCTCTGACGATTGATCCGCCGGACTGCTCCCCCGCACGGCGTGCGCCATGGCGGCGGTGTAGCCGGAAGCTTGCGTCCTGATGACATATCTCTGTCATGCACGCGGCGGACACACCAGCCACTCCAGCGATCTCCTTTCCTCACATAGGATTACCCGGCACACACAAGCGCTTCGCACGCTGACCGGATGGGTGGCGTTACTCGCCCTGTGCGGTGTGTGCTTGGCCGCGCCCGGGGGCTCCCCGGCGGTGCGCAAGCAGCAGGCGCGTACACAGTTTGAGACGGCCGAGCGCATGCGCGAGGCACTCAACGGGCGTCCGGAGAACGAGCGAACGCGACACGATTATCAAAAAGTGGCTGACGCGTACCGAAAGGTGTACTACGTCGCTCCGGCTTCCTCGAAAGCCGATGCCAGCGTGATGGCAGTGGCCGAAATCCTGGCGGAGATGGGGCGGCAGTTTTCGCCGAGCGAGAAAGACCTGCACGCGGCAATTGGGCAGTATGAGTTTCTGCGGCGGGAGTATCCCGGCAGCAAGTACCGGATCGAGGCTCTGTTCACCATCGGACAGATTTACAAAGAAGACTTGGGCGACGACGCCTCGGCTAAGGCTACCTTCGAGGAATTTCTAAAGCGATATCCGCACACCCAGTTGGCTCCCAAGGCCCTAGAGGCACTGGCGGAGCTGAACCACCCTAAATCCAAGAAGAAGACCGAGGTGGCGACACGAGACACTTCGGTGCAGCCGGCTGACAGTGATTTGTCAGCGCCTAAGAAGACCTCGCCGCGAGTAACCGGAGTTCGTTACTGGTCAACCGAGGGTTATACCCGGGTGGCCATCGACCTGGATTCGGAGGTGAAGTACGAGTCGGGGCGGGTGGCTGATCCGGACCGAATCTTCTTCGACCTGCCGGACACGCGGCTGGTTTCGACTCTCGTGGGCAAGAGCTTCGATGTGCAGGATGGCTTCCTGAAGAAGATCAGGGTGGCTCAGTATCAGCATGGGTCGACGCGCGTAGTGCTGGAAGTCGATGACGTGACCGAGTATTCAGCGTTCCTATTGCCCAATCCGTACCGGCTGATTATCGACATCCACGGGAAAGACACCCAGACGGCAACACAGGTGGCGGGAAACGCTGCTGGGGGCGAGTCGGGAAAGAAGGGCGCCGCTACGACCCCTGGCCCACCGGCCGTCGATGCGAAATCGACCAAGCGGATCGCAACATCAAGCGGTCCGGCAGATCAGAAAGTCACCAATCCTGAGCAAAAAGCCCCCTTAACGAACGCCACAAAAGCGCCGCCGAGTGACGCCAGCGCCAGCAAGGCTGTATCCGGAAGCGAAGCATCCACGACTACTGGCGCCTTTAAGAATGCAAACGGCGAATTGGTGATGCCCATGAAGAGCGCGCCAAGGGCGCCGACAACCGTAGCGAGAGCGACGAAGCCAGAGATCAGCGCCGATGACGCGGACATGACGGCAACGAACGCAGCCGCCACCAAGTCGATGTCTCAGCCTACGTCGGCTCCGACTGCGGTCACAGTGACTCCAGATAAGAAGAAGAGCTCGAGCAAGAAGTCCGCAAAGGCCGCTGACTCCGATGCGCCGGCTGTCCACGAGGCGGTGCCGACAGCGGCCGGGGACCGCAGCCTGATCCGCGCCCTGGGATTGAAGATCGGACGCATCGTCATAGATGCCGGGCACGGAGGGCACGACACCGGGACGATCGGTCCGAACGGCTTGCTGGAGAAAGACCTGGTACTCGATGTGGCGTTGCGGTTGGGAAAGCTACTGGAGTCTCGACTTGGGCGCGGAGGTAATTTACACACGTGACGATGACACGTTTATCCCGCTGGAGACGCGGACGGCGATCGCCAACGAACACCAGGCAGACTTATTCATCTCAGTCCACGCGAATTCAAGCTCGGATGAGTCAGCGCGCGGAGTCGAGACGTACTACCTTAACTTCACCTCGAGTCCGGACGCGCTGGAGGTAGCGGCGCGAGAGAATGCGGTCTCGGAGAAATCTATTTACGAGCTTCAGGATCTGGTAAAGAAAATCACGCTCAAGGACAAGATTGACGAGTCACGCGAACTAGCCAATGACGTGCAGCAGTCGCTGTATGCCGGGCTCTCGCCCAAGAACCCGACGCTGCGCAATCGCGGGGTGAAGAAGGCCCCGTTCGTGGTGCTGATCGGGGCAAACATGCCGAGCATCCTGGCGGAGATTTCCTTCGTCTCCAACCCGACCGACGAGACGAAGCTGCAGACACCGGAATATCGGCAAAAGATCGCCGAGTCGCTCTACAAAGGCATTTCGAAGTACGTGAACGGGCTGAGCGGAGTGAAGGTAGCGTCGAAGTTCAACAAAGACGCGGGGCAGTAAACAGTTGCCGGTTGTCAGTGGCCAGTTGCCGGTTAAGAACGCCCCTCAACTCTCTCGAAAGTGCGCTAACTTTAGATCCCTCTTACTTGACCTCACTTCCCAAGAGCGTTACCAGCCTGCCCGCAAAAGCTCGGTTGGAAACTTTGGCCAAGGGACAGTAGTCTAATCATCGGGCGGACAGTTGTGTCCTTTCCTGAGGACCCGTTTTTCGAATGAGATCAATTTTCAAACTGGTCGTATGGGTCGTGTTAATGACCACGCTGGCGGGTTCTGCCGCCGCGCAAGAGTTGCTTCCCAAAACCTTTGCTGGATGGACGCAGACAGGCGACGTCAAGACAGTAACCCAGCCCGGGCAGGCGGACGCCGCGTATCCGGCGGTGCTGAACGAATACGGGTTCACGGAAGCTGAGACTGCCACCTACAGCCGTTCCGACGGACGAAAGCTGACGGTGAAGGCGGCGCAGTTTAAGGACGCTACCGGCGCGTACGGCGCGTTCACGTTCTACCGCGATCCGTCGATGAAGAGCGAACAGATCGGGACGAAGGCTGCGTCTGCTAACCAGCGCATCTTGTTTTTCCGCAGTAATCTCTTGGTAGATGCTGCATTCGACCGCATCACGGGTATGTCGGCGGCTGAACTTCGCGATCTTGCAGGGATGCTCCCCGAGGCCAAGGGGCAGGCGGGCAACCTGCCCAACCTGCCGGAGTATCTGCCGAAGCAGGACGCGGTCGAGAATTCCGCGAAGTACATACTCGGTCCGCAAGCGCTGGCAGCAACGCAGACCCCTCTGTCGGCGGAGCTGGCCGGCTTCAAGTGGGAACCCGAGATCCTGACGCAAAACTACTCGACGCCGGATGGGCCAGTGACGTTGATGCTGGTCGAGTACCCCAATCCGCAGATCGCAATCGAGCGGTTGCGCGCGTTTCAGGCGTCGAATAGTTCAGCAGCGAACTTCGCGGTCCGCAGAACCGGACCGATCCTGGTCGCAGAGACTGGTAACACAAGCAGCGGCGATGCCAAGAATTTGCTGAACTCGGTGAACTACGAAGCTGAGGTCACGTGGAACGAAGCGACGTCGATGAGCAAACGCGACAACATCGGCAACCTGCTGATGGCAGTCTTCGGGCTGATCGGGATTCTGTTGCTCATCGGAGTCATCTTCGGCGTGTTTTTCGGTGGAATTCGGGTGCTAATTTCGCGGTATTTTCCAGGCACTGTGTTCGATGTGCCGGAGAATGTGGAAATCCTGCAGCTGCACATCGGCGATCGATCCAACCCAAATAAGTAGATGAAAACGAAGGGTTTGCGGGGTTCCAGAGGCGAAATCAGACGATTTCGGCCAATTTCCTCAGATCACCCATAAGTTGCATAAGTTATTGAAAACACAGCAATTTAAGTCCTAGAAATTGCTTGACAGGGGGGTAGCGTGAACCTAGTATTTGTGCAGAAAGTTTTGACGGTCTAGCCTCCGTTGGAACTATTCTCCCTTGAAGAGAAGGCCGCCCTGTTGCCGGGGTGGCCTTTTCGTTTACGTAGTAAGGTCGACACGTCGCGCAAATCGATCGCTGAACTTGCAAAACGCGAATTTGAATTGCGCATTTGCCCTGCGAGAAGTGCAATTTGTCATTCAACGGTGCGAACGATTCGCATTGAGTCCGTTCCGTTACGCACCGAATCGATCGGCTGCGGAATCCAAGTAGTCTCACATCTATGCCTACAGAGAAAAAGCCAGCGAAGCCCACAGAAGTATTCAAAGCGCTTCCCGAAGTGTGGCAACTGATTCGTCCGCGCCGCGGGCTACTGACCGTCGGCCTCGTGCTGATGGTCATCAACCGGGTCTCGAGCCTGGTGTTGCCCGCGTCAACCAAGTTCCTGGTGGACAACATCATCGGCAAACACCAGATGCAAAAGCTGCCGTTGCTGGTGGGGGTTGTACTCGGAGCTACTCTGATCCAAGGACTTACGTCGTTCACCCTGACACAAACGCTATCGAAGGCGGCGCAAAAGCTGATTGCCGAGCTGCGGCGGCGGGTACAGGAACACATCGGACGGCTGGCAGTTTCGTACTACGACTCCAATAAGACGGGCATGATGGTGTCTCGCATCATGAGCGACGTTGAAGGCGTGCGCAACCTGGTGGGCACCGGGTTGGTCGATCTTACCGGCGGCATCCTCACTGCGATGATTGCGTTCGTGGTGCTGATGCGCATCAGCGCAGTCATGACGCTGATCGCGTTTGGATTCCTCGCAGTGTTTGGCCTCGGTTTGCGCAAGGCATTCAAGACAATTCGCCCGATCTTTCGCGAGCGCGGCAAAATCAACGCAGAGGTTACCGGCCGGCTGACGGAATCTTTGGGCGGCGTGCGGGTAGTAAAGGGCTACCACGCTGAATCGCGCGAGCACGATGTCTTCAGCGCCGGCGTGGAGCGCCTGCTGCAAAATGTGTTCAAGACGCTGACAGCGACTTCGGTAATGAGTCTGTCGTCATCGAGCCTGATGGGCATCATCGGCGCAATCGTGATGTTCATGGGCACGCGCCAGATTCTGGCGGGCAAGCTCACGCTGGGCGGGTTCTTCACCTACACCATGTTCCTTGGCTATCTAGCAGCGCCGCTGTTCCAGGTGGTAAACGTCGGAACGCAGATTACTGAGGCGATCGCGGGGCTGGAGCGGACGCGCGAGGTGCTGAGCGAGACTCCGGAAGATGAGGACCCCGAGCGAACCGTGATTCTGCCGCCGCTTCGGGGCGATGTCGCGTTTGAGGATGTGATCTTCGCTTATGAGGCGAAGAAGACGGTGCTGCACAACATCTCGTTCCATGCGCAACCCGGGACGGTGACGGCGCTGGTGGGGTCGTCGGGTTCGGGAAAGTCGACGATCATCGGACTGGTGGCGGCGTTTCATAAGCCAAACAGCGGACGAGTTCTTGTGGATGGCATCGATCTGGCAACAGTGCGGCTGGAGTCCTATCGCACGCAGCTGGGGATGGTGTTGCAGGAGTCGTTCCTGTTCGACGGCACGATTCGGGAGAATGTCGCGTTCTCGAAGCCGGATGCCACGGAAGAAGAGCTGATGCGGGCGTGTGCCATCGCGCGTGTGGATGAGTTTGCCGAGAAGTTCGAGTTGAAGTACGACACCATTATCGGCGAGCGCGGAGTAAAGCTGTCCGGTGGTCAGCGGCAGCGGGTGTCGATTGCGCGCGCGATCCTGGCCAATCCGCGGATTCTGATTCTCGACGAGGCGACATCGAGCCTGGATTCTGAATCGGAACAGCTCATCCAGCAGGGACTCTCTTACCTGATGCAAGGACGAACGACGTTCGTGATCGCGCACCGGCTTTCGACAATTCGTCGCGCCGACCAAATCCTTGTGGTGGAAGCGGGACAGATTGTGGAACGCGGGACACACCAGTCGCTGTACGAGCTCGGCGGACGGTATTTTGACCTCTACACCAAGCAGCACGGACTCGCGCAAAATCTGTTCCTCGCTCCGGGAGAAGGAGACGTGCCGGAAGAAGTTGGCGCGAACGGCAGCGTGGCGACCGACACCGATGCGGAAGTGCTGGATCGGGAGACGGTGTAGCGATCCCTGGCGGTATCATAGACAAAATTCCCTGCCACAAAGGAGGGTGTAGTGCACTCGCTACGTTGCTCCCTGTTGGTCGTCCTTACCTGCAGCCTGTGCGGCCTCGCTCAGAGCGGTTCCGCCAAATCCCCGAAAACCCAGAACCGCATTGTGGCGCAGGAAGTCGTCATTTCTGGAACCACCACGCTCAGTACGTCGCAACTGAATGACATCGCCAACAGCTTAACGGCGGTCACCATGCGCGACGATGAGAACGAAGTAAAGGCGCGAATACGCAACGCGTTTCAGGAGCGCGGGTATTTCGACGCAGAAGTAACGAACCTCGACATCCGGGTACTCGATCCTCTGGAAACTAAAAGGCCCGTGCGAATCGAAGCAGATGTAACGGAAGGGCCGCTTTTCAAATTCGCCGGCTTCAACTTCACGGGCAATCAGGCCATCGCCGCCGATGAGTTGCGCACAATGCTCCCTCTGCACGTGGGCGAAATCTTCAGTACCGGCAAGGTGCGTAGTGGGTTAGAGAGCCTGCTCAACGAATACATGGCCAAAGGGTTCCTGGATTTCTATGTTGTACCCGAGACCGACAAAATCGGCGGCGACCGACTGACGCTCACTTTCAACATCACTGAGGGCAAGCAATACCGGATGGGAGCGTTGGACCTCGAGGGTAAATCCGATCTCGTCCAACAATTGCAACCACGCTGGGAATTGAAGCCGGGCGAGCCTTTCGATGCTGGGTACATTGAGAAATACCTGGGTCACAACGGAGAACTCCTGCCGGAAGGATTCGATAGAAGCCGTGATGTCCAAGCGGTGCGCGATTGCCAAGATAGGACGGTGAACGTCCGCATCGAACTCGATCCGAAGCGACCGTGGAAACCTACTGCCAAGGACGCACCATGCGAAGACGAGAAGACGGCACGGTGAGTGCGGCTGCTCCCCGGCTCAAGGTTTTATGGGGCGGGTCAGCCCCAAGGCCTATGCCCGGGGCTAACGCAAACCGCCAATTCACGGCACAGAGCTGAATGTTTAAGAAACACCCCTGCGATACGAAGCGAATCCCTACTTGTTGATGTTCTCTTTCGCTTCCAGCCGATTGATGAGCCCTTGGATCTGTGACTTCGCGCTCTCTGGCGCTGCGTCCTTGGCAAGCTTCATCTCCTTCACCGCTTCATCATAGTTTCCGTTTCCAACGGCGATCCTCGAGAGCCCAGCATACGCAAAGAGGTTGGTCGGATACTTCTTTGCGATGTCGCGATAGACCGCGAAGGCCTCGTCCTGCTTGTTATCGCGCTGTAGCTGACGGGCATACTGATACGACTGCGGCGCATCCGCCTTTGCCAAGGCCTGAGTGGCGTACGTCTTCGCCTCGTCGGTCTTACCCATGGCCGCCAGTATTCTGGACTTGGTCATCAGGTTGTCGTAGCGCGATTCGATCTCGACGGACTTGTCGGCATATTTGAGACCGTCGGGCAGGTCGGCCTTGGCATCCAGAAAGTAGTTAGCGGCGTCGTCCCAACTCTGCCATTCGTATTGTGCGCGTCCGCGCAACTGCTTTTGCAGGCTTGCCTCAACCGTCTGCGGAACATTTACAGCGACGTTGACGGGAACGGCGACCTTGTCCCAACGAAGGGTGAGGATCGCTGAGTCAGGCTTGAGGTTGTCGAACTCATACAGAAGCGCGTCGTGAAAGTCGGAAACCGCGGGCTGGACCGTGACCCGAAGCGCGTCTTCGTCCTGCTTGTAGCTGAAGGCTCCCCATGCGGTATTCATTTTCGAGAAGATGATGGTCCAGTCGCTCTCGGTAGGGATCATGAACAGCGCGTAGGTTCCTTTGTCGAGCGGCTTGCCCTCGATGCTGACCGGATCAGTGAAAGTGATGGTGGTATTTTCGTTGGCCCCGGCGCGCCAGACGTCATTATAGGGAACGAGCCCGCCGAAGACTTTTCGTCCGTTGGCCATCGGCCGGCTGTATTTCAGTTTGACTTGGGTGATGCCGATGGTTTGGGAGACTTCGGCGTTCTGGCTTTTGCGCGGCAGGTCGAGCAGGGCCGACTGCGCCGAGCACAAGCTGGCTAAGAACACGATGGATACGGCGAGAAACAGGAAGCGACGTGGGAACATACGCAACTCCTTTGCGTACAGAGATTTTGAGTCCGGAGAAACGAGCCGATGCGGCCACCAACCCCGACGGTGGCATGCGGCGATTGGACGGAGTGGCGGTAGGTGGGTTAGCTGAAGGGTGATGGGATGCGTCTCACTTGATGCGGACAGATGCCAGATGGGGATGGAGGAATCGGTCGCCACGATCGTCAGTCCGACCATGGTGCCGGTTTGCGGTCCCAGCGATGACGGCGCAACTCGGGGATGAGGCCAGCCTCGAGTGGTCCTTTGTCGCTGTAGCTGACATTGGCTTTAACGTGCTCCGGACGACGCATGCCGACGATCGTCGTACTGACCGTGGGATTGGAGAGTACGAACCGTATCGCCACCTCGGGCAGCGTCATGCCCTCGGGCAAAACCTGTTTGAGCCCTTCGACACGCGCGATAGTCGGCACCAGGTTTTCCGGCGTGAAATAGCGGGCTCGCCAGTCGCCGTCGGGAAAACGCGTATCGAGCGTCATATTGCCGCCGAGGCTGCCTTCGTCGAGCGGAACGCGGGCGATGACGCCGATGTTCAGCTCGCGACAGACGGGTAAGAGTTCGTCCTCGGGCGCCTGGTCGAAGATGTTGTAAATCACTTGCACGGCGTCGACGAGTCCGGTGCGAATAGCCTTGATGCCGTTCCACGGCTCCCAGCGATTGAGGCTAAGACCGAAGGCGCGAATGATGCCGTCGCGCTTGAGCTTCTCGACGGTGTTGCGAAAATCGGTCTCCTCTGTCCATGCGTCTTGCCAAACGTGGAATTGCAGCAGGTCGATCGAGTCCGTGCCGAGCTTTGCGCGAATCAAGTCGGCGTACTTGAAAACATGATCAGGAGGAAAGACGTCATCGTATGAGTGAGAAGGATGCGCCGGCCACTTGAGATTTTTCGGCGGTATTTTTGACGCGGCGTACAACCGCCGGTTGGGATTGGCGGCGAGCAATTGGCCGAGAAACTGGTCGCTCTTGCCCTCACCGTAACCCCAGGCCGAGTCGAAAAAGTTGCAGCCCGCGTCCGCGGCGCGCTGCAGAGCGCTGCGCCGACTGCTGATCGTCGGAGCCCGACCAGCCGCTCATTCCCCACAAGCCGTAGCCGATGTCGCTGACGTTCCAACCTGTGCGTCCGAAATTGCGATATTGCATGAGAGTGCCGCGCCTCGATGATGAGGAGTCTGCTTCCGGTACAACCTGATGGTATCAAGAGGCAATGCCTCGGAGGTTCGCGCCGACAATCCGGCGCGTACCCCTCGACAAGCTCAGGGCAGGCTCTGGGGCACCGCGTTTGGTTGAGCGTCCTGAGTGGGACGAGTATCCTTGAAGATTGTGGCCCAATCTACTCGCGGGCCCAATCTGTGTTGTGGAGGCTGACAATTGGCTGGTGTAATGCGTCGTACGGCTTTTCTTTCGTTGATTCTGCTCATGGTGGCAGGGGCCACCCAGGTTTGCTGGGCACACGCTATCCTGATGGACTCGTCGCCCAAGATCAATTCCACGGTCAGCGGTCCGGACATCGACATCACCTTGCGGTTTAATGTTCGCATCGATGGCGGCCGTTCGCGTGTCCTTCTGGTAGCGCCGGACGGGACCAGTTCCGCGCTCACTCTCGCCAAGCAGGAGAAGCCCGACATCCTGCAGATGCATGCCTCCGGCCTGAAGCCCGGCGCCTACAAATTGCAGTGGAAGGTTCTCGCCTCCGACGGCCACATGAGTAACGGAGACCTTCCGTTCACGGTGAAATAGGGCGCGATGCTCCTCAAGCTGGTCGATCTTTTCTCCTTCCTGTCTGTGGTTCTACGCGCTGGCACCCTGGTGTTCCAGTCGGTGCTGCTGGGCGGCGTGCTGTTTGTGCTCTGGACGGCGCGCTCGTCACCCGCGGCTTCGGAAGAGAGCATGGCGCGCGTGCGGGCGTCCACGTGGAACTTGTTGCGCCTGAGCGCGGTCGGGCTTGCCATCGTGCAGCTTTTGTACCTGTACGTAGACTCGGCCGTATTGATGGCTTCGGCCGACATCGGCTTTAGCGGTGTCGTCGGCGCCAACTTCTTTATCTCGGGCAGTGTCGTTCTGGTAGCAGCGCTGCTCACGGCGATTGTCGCCAGCGGCAACAAGAAAGTCGCTAGCTGGGCGCTACCCGTCCTTACCGTCGTCATCATGGGCGCGTCGGTGATGACCAATCACGCCGCATCACGCCTGACCGGACGCCCCCTACTGATCACGCTATCCAGCGTTCATGAGTTGGCCACCGGCTTCTGGATTGGGGGCCTACCCTTCCTCGTGCTTGGCTTGTACCGCGCCAAAGACCTTGACACGCGCTGGTACATCACCGAACGCTTTTCGCGTATGGCGCTAGTGAGTGTCGGCGCATTGGCGATCAGTGGTCTCGTCTTGAGCGTCATCTACATCGGCTCGTGGGAAGCTGTGCTGGGAACAGCCTACGGGATCATGGTTCTCGCCAAAGTCACGATGTTGGGGGCGCTGCTGATTCTGGGCGGAGTGAACTTCCTATTGCTGAGGAACTACCCCAAGGACCAGGTGATGCCGCGTTTGCGCCGGCTCATCGAGGCCGAAGTGGGTATCGGTATCACGGTGATCCTTACCGCAGCGTCGCTGACCTCGCAGCCTCCGGCGGTAGATCAAGTCAGCGACACCGTCACTCCCTCCCAGGTCTGGCATCGATTCAAACCCGTGCCTCCCAGGCTGGCATACAATTTCATTCCTGAAACCGACAGCGCGACCGGCAAGCCTCTGCCGCCGCCTGACGCCAAGGCCGTCAATATCGACGGATTGCCGCTGACCCCGAGATTTATCAACAACACCATCGAGTCCGAATCGAATCACCACTGGATGGGGCTCGTGGTGCTCGCCATGGGTCTGTTCGCACTGCTGGCCCGGACCGGCAAAGCGCCATGGGCCGAGTACTGGCCGCTCCTGTTGATCGGGATTGCCGTCTTCATCGTCCTGTTCGCAGATACCGAATGCTGGCCGGTGGGATGGAAGAGCGTGGGGGCATGCTTCGCCGATCCCGAAGTATTCCAGCATCGAATGGCCGCGCTGGTGTGCGTCGGCTTCGCCGTGTTCGAACTACGGGTACGCCGGCAGAAGAAAGACAATGATCCGTGGGCGATGGTATTCCCCCTTATGTGCGCCCTCGGCGGCGCTGTCCTGCTGACCCATCAGCACGCCATCTCGAACGTAAAGGAGAACTCGCTGGTCGAGTTGAGTCACGTTCCAATGGGCGTCATCGCAGTTTTCGCAGGCTGGGCGCGTTGGCTGGAATTGCGGCTTCCAGAGGAAAATCGCGCGATCCCTTCATGGATCTGGCCGTTTTGCTTCGTCCTGATTGGCGCGGGCTTGCTGAATTATCGAGAGATGTAACCGGGGCTCGAACGCGAGGGCAAAATGTCCAGCGCGGCAATCCACCAAGTCGGAGAGTTCGACACCGCAGAATCCAAGACCCGCGATCTGCTCGAACTGTTTGTCGCCTATACGCTGATCCTGCTCACCCTCTGGACCTCGGGCACAGCGCAGCGAGTGCTGATGCTTACGGCGACAATCTGGGTCGCCGCAACGGCATTGCTGTCGCGCCATAAGAACGACCTGTACGGATTGCGACCAGTTCGACTGCGTCGTTCATGGTGGATTGTTGTTGCGGCGGGATTCGCAGCCGCGGCGGGGGTCGCGATCTCCGCTCGCATGGGAACTCTGCATCTGCCATCGAGTTTTGAGCGACATCCCTGGAGGGCGTGGGCTTACGTCGTCTGGTCGTTCGTGCAGCAGTTCATTCTGCAAGATTACTTTCTGCTTCGTCTGAGGCGTCTGCTTCCCAACATTTTTGTTGCGGTCGCCACCGCCGCGGTGTTGTTTTCTCTTGCCCACCTGCCGAATCCATTGCTTACAGTTGCCACGCTGATCTGGGGAATCGCCGCGTGCACGCTGTTCCTTCGCTATCGCGACCTTTACTCGCTCGGGCTCGCCCATGCGATCTTTGGATTGACGATCGCATTTGCCGTTCCGAACGCCGTGCATCACCAGATGAGAGTCGGCTTGGGATACCTGACATACCGGAACGACGCGCGCGTGCATTCAGTGCAGCCAGAGCAACCAGATCGTGTCCACGCACGCGTGGGTAATCGCTGACGCAAAAAGTCGATGCTGGGACCGCCACGCCCTGCCGTAGAAAACTCCCGCTAGTGAAGCCAGCAAGACGTATCGCCAGTTGAACGCGGTCGCGCCCTTGTTGAAATGCGAAAGCCCGAACAGCACTGCAGTTACAATCAGAGCTCCGTTCGGACCAATCCGTCTTTCCAGCAGGTTCTGCCACCAGCCGCGGAAGTAAGTTTCCTCCAGGATCGCGATCAGAAAGAAGATCGAGACAAACGACTTTAGGATCTTCCCAACACCCGGCCATTCCCCATGAAGATGCAGGAAACCGAGTGCCAACCCAAGTGGCAACGCGATGGGCGCGTAAAATGCCAACTCGCGCAGACCATTTCTTAAGTCGGGGAGTCGCGGGCGGAGATCGAAACCGACGTTGCCGAGCCCGCGGACGACGATGAAGCCATACAGCCCGGCATCGAGCAGGATGATGCGATTGAAGCCGCCTAGATGCGGCGGCCACGCTGGCTCGAAGCGGCGAAACTCGACCAGCAGGCCGAGAATCAGGAGCACTGCGAAATCGAGCCAAGTTCCGCGTTGTTCGGTATCCTGCTGACCCGCGCGCCACAGCAAAATGGCAACCAGGACGGGCAGTAACGCATAGATCATCAACCAGCGAAACTCGAAAACACCCTTGTCGACTGAGACGAGCAAGTAAGGTACAGCGGACCAGCATGGAAGGAGAAGACGGACAAGCAGCGGTAGTCTGTTGAGTGCCCGCTTTATGGACGTGCTCACGAAGCCAAGCGCCAGCGGCAGAATCAGGCACAGGCAGGCGGCAATGACGGTTACTGAATTCCAAGCGTGCACGGCAACATGGTAACCGGAGTCCGTCGGCCAGGATGCACTGCAGCCCCAGCGAGTGGCAAAAACCATGGCCGCCAGAGCGGCGGCCAAGTGCATGACTGGCAGAAACTTAGTGGAGCCGACGATCGGACTTGAACCGATGACCTGTCGATTACGAAATGATGCCGGATTTCCACTAAGCTGCTGTAAACAAATAACTTAATTCGGCCTCGGTTCGCACAGATACGTTTATTGCGCTTGTTTGTTTTGAATAAGTTAGAGACGCAACGACACGTTTACGACACACTAAATTGATGCGCCATCTGGCCCCTTGAGCAGGTCGATCCGACGGGCATTTTTGCACCGTTTATTGTGCAATTCTGAAGGCAGCGACCGCCCCCGGAATCTGGCGTTTCACCGAGCTTGGAAATTTGGCGGCATACTGCAGGAGCTTGTTCACATCGAGATGCTGCAAGTCCAATTCGTCGGTATGGATTGTGCTTCCCTGGTGTCGGCCCAAGTACACCCAATCCAATAACGCCTTCTCGGGATCAGCGATGTTGTAGCCGCCGTACCGTGTGCGTTTGCGCTGGAAGCCCCAGAAGAGGTCCCTCGATATTCGTCGGAAGACAATTGCCAACGACTTCGCTCGAAACTCGCCTGGGAGTCCCGGAGTGACGCAGGTCAGGGTAGTTGGGCTCTGCGTCGATACACCTGAATCACGCAGAACAGTTTCGAGCGACAGGTACCTTTCTGGTCTCACGATGTTGGTTAGCTCTCGCCCTGAGAAATCATTGGCGAGTCGGCTGAGGAAGATCTTCTTCCCGAGATGCTCGACAAGGCCGCGTTGCTCTTGGCGGCGAAGTGGGTTCCCGATGGCGACTTCGGAAACGTTGAACTCGCTTGCCTGATCGTCAACTCGAAGCACACCGGAAACCCGCACGCCCGCTCGACGATCAACTTGACCCAGTCCATTGCTGGATTCCCCCAAGAGTTCTTTCTACCGCTCGCCCAAAGAGTGGTCTTGGATAGCCGCAGCCAGGAGTTCAAGATCGCATGGAACGAACTCAGCAAGACAGCACAGGAATTCTTCCTTCCCGAAAATACGGCAGTACAGATTACACCTTCAGATACGCCGTGCTCAGCGATGGGGCTGACCTGCGAGTACGGGGCTGGAGGTGTATGGTACTCTGATCCGAACAAGGACCCATAGCGTCAGTAAACGCCCGCTTGCCACTTCTTTTCGGCTTATTTAGCCTGCCATTTCGTCGCTGAACAAATGCTCTGATTTGCGCCGCTGGTAACCTAATCTCGACGTAGTACCGGTTACTAAAGTTTGGAGCTAGTGAATCCAAACGTCGGGAATGCGTCTCCTTGGGGTCATCATTTCATTCTAGGGTGAAGCGAGCAATCACCCAGTTCTCACAATCACGCGGAACTGGAGCAGCACCGTTGATCGTGCGCCACTGAATCGATCACTGCAGCCATTGTCCTAGCCGAATATTTCATTCAGGCGGCCCTTTTGCCGATGCTACGACGCGAGAGGATGAATATGCCCGGGGTAAACAAAAAGTTCATTTCTTGTACGACCGTTCTATTTTTCTTAGCTGTTTGGCTTTTTTTCGCTGCTGGCCTTGTCACACCTATACAAGCGCAGACTCCTAGTGGTCATTGGACGTTTGACGATGCTTCCGGAACCATTGCAGCCGATTCGTCCGGCAACCGCCGAGGGGCCAGCTTGGCCAACGGAGCTAGTTGGATCCCGGGACAAATCGGCGGTGCCGTCTCCGCCAAAGCAGTTCAGCAACAATATGTAAGTATTCCCCCGCTTGACCTCAGCAGCACTCATGCAGTCACCATCTCACTTTGGGCCAATCGAACGTACACAACGAGCGGGGGACATACGCTGTTTGAGGCCAGCGGTGATTACACGAATTCCACGACGGGTTTCGGCTTCTTTCCGGACGACGCCACCTGCCACAGCATTCAGGTGGCCCTGCGTGGCGACGTTGGATCCACGGCGAACTGCTATACCCAACCCTCGTCCGGAGTCTGGCACCATCTCGCAGTTGTACTCGACAAGAGCAGGACGGGCGGCAACGAAGTGCAGTTCTATGTGGACGGCGCACTACAGCCGGTTAGCTGGAATCTTCGCGCCTCTACCAATACGAATAACTTCGGCGCTGATCCAATTTACCTGTTCTCGCGAGCTGGCGCTACGCAATTTGATACCGGCGCGATTGATGATTTCCGAATCTACCATGAGGCCCTGACGGCCGCGCAGATTCGGCAGATCTACTACAGTGGCATCCTGGTGTCGCTGGCGGTAACGCCGAGCAGTCCAGTGATGAGTAAAGGCGGCCAGCAACAATTTACGGCTGTCGGTACGTATAAGGACGGCAGCAAGAAGGACCTGACTAGTGCCGTGACTTGGACCCTGGGCGCTCCTTCCATTGCCAGCGTTACCCACAGTGGATTGGCTACGGCGCTCGCCGCCGGAAGCACCAGCATCAAGGCAACATCTGGTTCGACAGTCGGTACCACCAACTTAATCATTTCAATTCACGTCCTGGTGTCGATCGCAGTAACCCCTGCCAGTGCCTCACTCGCGGTTGGCCAACGACAGCAGTTCACCGCCATTGGCACCTTCAGCGACGGAAGCCAGCAGAACATCACCAATTCGGCAACTTGGACTTCAAGCGCCACCGCCGTTGCTACTGTCAGCAGTGGTGGTCTTTCTACCGCCATCGCAGCGGGAAACGCCACTATTCAGGCCGCTGAGGGTTCCGTCAAAGGCTCCGCCGGCCTGACGGTTACTGGGCCCACGTTGGTGTCAATCGCTGTGACCCCGACAAATCCTTCGCTCGCCGTGGGCCAACAGCAGCAGTTCACCGCCACGGGAACGTACAGTGATGGCAGCCAGCAAAACCTCACCAACACTGCGACTTGGAGTTCGAGCTCTACTTCGGTCGCGACGATCAACAGCACTGGAGCGGCTACCGGACTTGCTGCTGGAACCACGAACATTCAGGCAGTCGTGGGATCGGTCTCCGGGTCAACGTCATTAACGGTCACCGGCGGTCCAATCTGGCTTGATGGCACCTCGCACGGTGTGCATGACAACGGGGCCACCCCAAGTACAACGGCTGTCTTGTCGATTGGAACACCGTCCGCGCGCGACCTGATTACGTGCGAAGTGGCGCTAAGTTCGACCGGCGGAAACGGATTCGTGTCGGTCGCTGATAATCAGAACGGACCATATGCTGCCGCCGCGCCAGTGCACCTCAACGCGACATTGCGGAAGTGGTATGGGATCTACTTCAAAGAAAATGTCGCTGGCGCACCGACTACAATCACGCTCACAACCTCCCAGTCGCAGCCGTATTCCGCCATTTCCTGCCAAGCGTGGAAGGGAGTCGCAAGCTCGAATTCGGTAGATCCGGGTTTCGCTCAATCGCAGGACGCGGTAGCTACTGCGAATCCCACAACAGGGGCTAACAACACACCCGCTGTTAATGGTGAACTGATTCTGGCAGCGGTGGGGTTGGGCAATTCCGGCACTCCAACCTCGGGTGCGAACTACACGCTCCTCGATGGCGCCAACGCGACGCGTTGGTGGCCGGAATATTGGTGTCAAACCACCTCCACGGCGACGGCGGGAAACTACGTTTGGCCGAGCGATAGCTTCACGGACACGATGGTTGCTTTTCGGCCGTCCACGGCTCCCGCCCTCGTCTCCATCGCCGTCACTCCGGTGAATCCCTCGATCGCTGCCGGACAGCAGCAGCAGTTCACCGCCACCGGCACCTACAGCGACGGCAGCCATGCCGACTTCACCAAGTTCGCGACCTGGAATTCAAGCTCCACTTCGGTTGCCACCGTGAGCGGCGGACTGGCTACGGGCGTGGCCGCCGGCAGCACCACGATTCAGGCGACCTCCGGATCAATAAGTGGTTCGACGAACCTGACGGTTACCGCGGCCACTCTGGTCTCAATCGCCGTGACGCCAGCCAATCCCTCCATCGCCGCCGGGCAGCAGCAGCAGTTCACTGCCACCGGTACCTACACCGACGGCAGCCATCAGAACCTGACCGGCACTGCCGTCTGGACATCCAGCGCTCCTGCCGTCGCCACCGTGAGCGGCGGTCTAGCTACGGGCGTGGCCGTCGGCAGCACCACGATTCAGGCGACCTCGGGCTCGATTAGCGGCTCGACCAGCCTGACGGTTACCGCGGCGGCTCTGGTCTCAATCGCCGTGACGCCGGCCAATCCCTCTATCGCCGCGGGACAGCAGCAGCAGTTCACTGCCACCGGCACTTACACCGACGGCAGCCATCAGAACCTCACCGGAACCGCCATCTGGACATCGAGTGCTACTTCGGTTGCCACCATCAGCGCGGGAGGCCTGGCGAATGCGGTTGCGGCCGGCACGACCACGATCAAGGCCGCGTCGGGTTCGATCAGCGGCTCTACTGGTTTGACCGTTACAGCGGCGGCGCTGGTATCCATCGCGGTGACTCCGACGAATCCCTCCATTGCGATCGGACAACAGCAGCAGTTCACTGCCGCCGGCACTTACACCGACGGCAGCCATCAGAACCTCACCGCCACTGCCACCTGGAGCTCCAGCGCTCCTTCCATCGCGACCATCGCCGCCGGCGGTCTGGCCACCGCACTCGCCCCCGGCAGCACCACCATTCGGGCCACCTCCGGCTCCATCAGCGGCTCCACCGGTCTGACCGTTACCGCGCCCGTGCTGGTGTCCATCGCGGTGACTCCGACGAATCCCTCCATCGCCGCGGGACAGCAGCAGCAGTTCACCGCCACTGGCACTTACACCGATGGCAGCCATCAGAATCTGACCGGAACCGCCGTCTGGACTTCCACTTCCACCTCGGTTGCCAGTATCAGCACTGGAGGCCTGGCGACTGCGGTTGCTGCGGGCACGACTACGATCAAGGCCACTTCAGGTTCGATCAGCGGCTCTACTGGTTTGACCGTTACAGCGGCGGCGCTGGTATCCATCGCGGTGACTCCGACGAATCCCTCCATTGCGATTGGACACCAGCAGCAGTTCACTGCCACCGGTACCTACACCGACGGTAGCCATCAGAACCTCACCGGAACAGCCATCTGGATCTCCAGCGCTCCTTCCATCGCGACGATCGCCGCCGGCGGTCTGGCCACCGCACTCGCCCCCGGCAGCGCCACCATTCAGGCCACCTCCGGCTCCATCAGCGGCTCTACCACTCTGACCGTCACCGCCGCCACCCTGGTCTCCATCGCCGTCACCCCGACAAATCCTTCCATCGCCGCCGGACAGCAGCAGCAGTTCACTGCCACTGGCACCTACACCGACGGTAGTCATCAGAACCTCACTGGCACTGCCACCTGGACGTCGAGTGCTACTTCCGTTGCCACCGTCAGCGCGGGAGGCTTGGCGAGTGCGATTGCCGTCGGCACGACCACGATCAAAGCCACTTCAGGTTCGATCAGCGGCTCTACCACTCTGACCGTTACTGCGGCTGTGCTGGTGTCCATCGCCGTCACCCCAGCCAATCCCTCCATCGCCGCCGGGCAGCAGCAGCAGTTCACTGCCACCGGTACCTACACCGACGGCAGCCATCAGAACCTGACCGGAATGGCCATCTGGACTTCCACTTCCACCTCGGTTGCCACCGTCAGCGCGGGAGGCCTGGCGACTGCGATTGCCGCCGGCACGACCACCATTCAGGCCACCTCCGGCTCCATCTCCGGCTCCACCACGTTGACGGTGACGTCCCAGCCCTTCGTAGCACTGTCGTGGACTGCCAGCACATCTTCGGGGGTCGTCGGCTACAACGCTTACCGTTCCCTGACTTCTGGTGGGCCGTACACGTTGCTCAACTCCGGCTTAATCGCGAGCACGAGCTACACAGACGCGACGGTGCAGAGCGGAGTTACGTACTACTACGTGACGACGGCGGTCAACTCGCAAGGCATAGAGAGTGTTTACTCGAACGAAGCTGCCGCTACTGTCCCTTGACCATTTGCAGGTTGCGTAAGTGGAAGCCGAAACTCATTTACTCTATGACTACGAACTTTGTGACTTGTCAGCTGAGGATAGGGAAACCCACAGCGCCGTTGGCCCTCCTGACAGTCTGGACAGGATCGGCAAGTTGATGCCCACGCCTAGGGCTGTGCGTTGACCTCTCGCGGCACGCAAGGCTAAGAGCACCCGATGTTCGTTAAATTCGGGGGCATCTTACACTCCTTTTCGACTGGTGCATTCATAACAAAAGACTTGTTGGGTTCGTTTGGTAAAAACGCTCGTCCTCGAGGGTGTCAGACCGGCCTCGGAGACCCAATCGTTTAATCTAGAGGCGGTTGGCTTCCCTGTGGATCTGGCGAAGTGGGTGGCGCGAGCCAATGCGCCTCCGCAGCAACCGCCTTGCGGCCACAAAATCCTGCTGCAGGCCAGCGACAGCCACTGCTCCGCGCGCCCGTCCTCCGTACGATTTCTCGCCGTTGCTTGGGAAACGTGCGGCGGCTCTTGCTTCGTCCTTTTTTGGAGCCAGATTGGGCAGAGCAATGGCGTAACGGCTCTTCTTTTTCGCCCATGGACTTTGTCCCACTTGTCTCATTGCAATACCATGCCAAATGCTGGTATTGAATACGGTATAATCGAGAACATTATGGAAACAGCACGCAAGATCACAGTAGAGATATCCAGCGAGTTACTCGACAAGGCGCAACGGGCCAGCGGAGACGGCATCACCCAGACGGTCCGCACCGGACTGCAGCTGGTGGCGGCGTCGCAAGCGTACGCTCGCCTCCGTCAACTGCGAGGGAAAGTCCGATTTAGTCGCACAATGGCAGAACTAAAAGCCGACCGATGATTGCAGCCGACACGAGTACCTTCGTCGCTTTTCTTGAAGGCAAGAAGGGCCGGGACGTGCAACTGCTTGACAAGGCACTAGAGGATCGACAGGTGCTAATGGTGCCGGCGGTGCTCACCGAGTTATTAAGCGACCCGAAACTTGCTTCAGGATTTGCCGAAATACTCTCGGAGATGCCCATGGTCGAGCTCGAACCAGGCTATTGGCAACGGGCTGGAGTACTGAGAGCAAAGGCAATGGCAAAGGGACGTAAGGCGCGCCTCGGTGACGCCTTGATCGCCCAGACCTGCATCGACCGAGGCGTTTCCCTCCTCACGCGAGACCGCGACTTTCGGGCGTTCGCTGACGCTGAGGGCCTAGAGCTTGTGTTAAGGATTGGAAGAGATTGACCTCGGAGTCGGTGTACCGCTCAAGGTAGCCGCCATACCAGAGGCGTTCATTTCGCCAGAACGATTCCGTTGCTCGCCATCGATCTCCGTCTCAGGTCAGCGCCAGCTCTTTGGCCTTTTGGCACATGGGGAAACGGACGGACTCTCGGCCGCTTGACTTTCTGGGCCAGCCACAGGTCATACTGCATCTGCATCTTGACCCAGAACTCAGGCGACGTGCCCAGCGCCGCCGAAAGTCTCAGCGACATCGACGCTGAAATTCCGGCATGCCCGTTCAGAATCCGGGAGAGATGCGCCCTCGTGACGCCCAAACGCTCGGCCGCTTCCGCGACGCTTATCTCGCCCAGATAATCCCTCAATACCTCTCCCGGGTGTGCTGGATTGAAAATCATGACCTTCCTCCTAGTGATAATCCTGGTAATCCACCAGTCCTGCGTCTTCGTCCTCGAACAGAAACGTCAGCCGCCAATTGCCACTCACGTTCACCGACCAGTGCCCGGCAAGATTCCCTTTCAACTGATGTAGACCGTTGCCCGGCGCGTTCATATCCTCGGGGCGACTCGCCACGTCCAGCGCGGTCAGCAACCGTCTCAGTCGCGCGGCATGTTTTGGCTGAATGCCCGCCTTCGAGCCAGTCTCGGCAAATCGTCTCAATCCCTTGTGCCGGTAGCTCCTGATCATAGGTATAGCGTATAGCGACACTATACGTAGCGTCAACAGGAACGGAGCGTGGTCTTAGGAATGAGTGACAAACACTGGCCGGGTTGTGGTGTTCTCAAACGTCATCGTGAACGAGACGCCTCTGCGAACGTTCCCGATCATCCAGTTCCTGAAGTTTTGGGTTGAAATTGCTCGATAAAATAATACCATATTAAACGCTGGTGTTGACTACGGTATAGTCGGTAGGATTATGGAAACAGCACGCAAGATCGTGCCGGCCGCGCAGCAACAGCCACGGCCGCACCGCGACCCTGCTGACCGGTTTCTGGCGGCTACGGCTCAGTTCATGGACCTAACACTCGTCAACAGCGACGACCTGTTGCTGGGGCTGGGAACCATCCGGGCTATGAAGAATTGAGCAGTCCTCCTCATTCCCCATATGAAGTCTTTCGTCGCCGGTTGCATCATGCTCCTCGATAACATGCGACTGCTTGGTGGCGTATTCCGACGCAATCCTCTGCCGATTTCCAAGTTGTCCGCACAGCGGAATCCGCTTTCCGCAGAACCCATGTACCACTTGTTCTTTCCTTGGCCTCTGCCTCGATCATCGCGATCTGGGTAGACGGGCGCCTTATAGGAACACCCGGAGTCGATCTTGGTCTGTTCGACGAACTTGCGCACTATTGACCTTTGCATAATATAGTTACAGTGGGAAGAGTTCCGCTTGTTCCCAGAAGGCGCAGACCAAGGTGGGTCGACGGCGCATGCGACGCAGCGCCTGGCGTGCGGAATCGCTCAACTGTCCAAAGGTAGTGGGGCAGAAGTTAGGTAATTCGTGCTGCTTCCAGTGCGACCACAGATACTCGACTGGGTTCAGTTCCGGAGCGTAGCCAGGAAGATATTCCAGCCACAAACGCCCTCTTTGTTGCTGTACGAACTGCCATACCGCGCGGCTGCGGTGACCGGGCAGTCCGTCCCAAACGATCAGCAGCTTGCCCGGAATGTGGCGCAGCAGATGCGCCAGGAACTGGATGATCTGCGGGCTACGGATCGCTCCGGGAAACAGGCGGAAGTAGAAGTTCCACCAGGTCACGCCCGCTATCGCCGACAACGTCTTCCAGTTGAAGTGGTATTGCAGCACCGGCGTCTGTCCGCGTGGTGCCCAGGTACGGCAGCGATGAGGACGCTCGCTCAGTCCGCTCTCGTCGATGAAGACGATGGTGCGGCCTTCGTTTTTGGCCTTTTTTTTAACTCCGGCCAGCGCTTCTGCTTCCACCGCCGGATCTTGTCTTCGTCCCGCTCCAAGGCCCTGCCCGTGGGACGCTGACAACTCCAGCCCAACTGCCGCAGGATGCGCCAAGCCTGCGAGGGATGGTAGACAACCCCACATTCCAGCTCGATCAGATGGGCAACACGGTTGGTGGTCCACAAACCGGTCTCATACCCCAGAGTCTCCGGACCGCGCTTGAGCCCCTGCTCGATCTTGCCGAGATCCTCGGCGCTCAAGCGTGGCTTGCGGCCAGCCCGGCCCGCCTTCTTCAGCCCGGCGCGACCTTGGGCGCTTAACTCCGCTGCCCACTTACTCACCGACTGGCGGTGCGCTCCCACGCGCCGGGCCACTTCCGACTGGCTGTACCCCTTCTCCAGAAGCCGCGCGGCTTGCATCCGCCGCCGCTCCAACGCCGCGAAATCTCTGCGAACTCCCGCTGGGTTCCCCATGCCCACAACATAGCATGGAATTACAGAAATGTCACTATATTATTCAATACTCAATAGGTGTCCGCCTATGCCACCTGAGCTGAACCGCCGTCGCGCCCTGGCCGTGCTGAGCAAGATCGACGAGATCCTCGCCTGGGAGGCGCGCCACGAGAACGAACGCGATACCAAGTTCGTGGAGCTGGGTCAGCACTATGCGAAGTGCGCGTCGGCCAGTACTGGCGGCTGGAGAACCTGAAGTCCTTCGACGAGTTCCTGGCGCGGCGCTTCCCGGAATCCCGGCGCAAGGCATATTACCTGATGTCCATTCACGAGCACCTGCCGCCCCAGGTGCGGAAGGGGCTGAAAGAGGTGGGATGGACCAAGGGGGTGGAACTGGACCAAGCTGGCACGACACCAGGGGCAGCACTTCGAAAGTGCAACCTGGCTGCACAAAGCCCGCCAGATGCCGAAGGCCGAGTTCCAGCGGGAAGCGGAAAAAGAGCTGACGGGCCAGTACACGGAGCCCGCGGAGCTAATTTATTTCAAGGTCTACAAGAGTCAGGTGCCGGTCATCGAACAGGCCATCGAAACTGCGGTCTTGATGCTCGGAACTGACAAGTCCCGGGGCTACTGCCTGGAGATGATTTGTGCGGATTTCCTGGCTGGAGCCTCCATGGACGGCAAGAACCCCGAGATCCTGCTGCATTCCATCTCTCGCTACTACAAGTTCCTGCCCAGTCCACAACAGAAGATCTTCCTCTCTGAGGTCACCGGGAAAACGTCATGAAAAAGGCCGGCGGCAAAAGCCCGCGACTCAGGCTCGATGTGGAGAGCTATCGTCAACTCCATCGTCAGGCGCTGGAACGCGATGGCTGGCGATGCCAGGGCTGCGGTAGCATGCGAAACCTGCAGGTGCACCACAAGGTCTTTCGGAGCCAGTCGGGCAGCGACGAGGAACACAATCTGATCACACTGTGCACAGAATGTGACACGTGCCTCCATCGAAGGACGAGACACACCAGGCCTACCTGTAGTGACTGATTTTTGGAGAACGATGCATTTTTCCCTTCTGGAATCGAGAGCCGGAATATGACCTACATGGTCATATTGGTTATAATTAAATCATGAAAACCGTGAAGATCAGCGATCTGAAGGCGCACCTCAGCGCTCACATCCAGCACGTGAAAGACGGCGAAGAGATACTTGTCTGCGAGCGTAACAGGCCTGTGGCTCGCATTGTGCCCTGCCGACTCACGGGCCACTCCGAGCAGGAGCAGCGACTGGTTGCTCGTGGCGTTCTGACACCACCCTTGAAGAAGCGTCCTGCGTCGTTCTCATGGCCGGTGCCGCCGGGGAATGTTCCCGACGACGTTATGGAGCAGCTGCGGCAGGGAGAACGGGAAGGGCGGTAATGCGAAACCCGGCTTTCTGGGATACCGGTGCTCTGGTTCCACTCTGCGCACGGCAGAGCATGACGCCTCGCGCGATTGCTTTGTATAAGGTGCATGACGCTGTGGTCTGGTGGGCTACGCCGGTCGAAATTGCGAGTGCCCTTGCGCGCCTTGTGCGGATGAATCAACTCGATCCAGGCGACTGGACGAAGGCGCTTAGACTGGCCAACAGGCTTGCCGATTCATGGTCGATGATTCAACCATCGAACGCCTTGCGCGCGAAGTCAGTACAGCTCCTGGATCGCTACGATTTGAGGGCCGCTGGCTCATTTCAGCTGGCGGCAGCCTTGGAATGGTGCGAAGACGCGCCACACGGCCGTGTTTTTCTAACTGCCGATCGACGGCTGAGGGAAGCGGCTCGGGCCAGCGGCTTTGAAGTCAAACTGATTTGACCGCAAAGCAAACGAACCTGACATTTTTCTTTTGCAGGCGTCTCAGAGCTCCCCACGTCGTCTGGCGTGATACACGTCAGAGCGGGCCTTCCTGCTTGTACCTGGAGAGAGACTGCTTTGCCCGTGAAGGTGGCCGGCGCGCGGGTGGGGGATCGGGAATTGTCGGAGAGCAGGTCGTCAATTGTACTTACTTGTAGTTAGGCTCGTTTGTGGGATTATCATCGTTTTCACCCCACCCGACCAGAAACCTCAGGGCGTCCGCAGGCGTCCGGTCACGTCCGGCCCACATGACAGATAGTGCCGAGTGTTCCAGCTATAGATCGTTTCGGCTCGGGCTTTGATGGCGCAATACGCAGGTATAGCGTCATAAATGCCGCCTCCGACGATTCCCCGAGCAGCCGAAGCTTCCAGCGCTTCGGCATATTCATCTCCATCCAGCGCAAAGATAGATAGCCGTTTCCCGTATGCTGCCAATGAACAACATCACTTGTTCGCCGCTGATACGGTGTTTGCCAGGCATCCGAGTCAGCGTGGAAAAGACCTCAGCCAAGCCGTGCCCTCCACAGCAGCCGGTTGATTTGTCAAATTGGATGAAACGCTCCAGACTGGCCTGATGGTGAATGTGATCCCCGTAAAACACTGGCACTAACACCGACGTATCGAAGAAAGCCTTCATTCGTCCTTGCCAAGGTTAGCTAGGTCGCGCTCTTTGCGGATCTGCTGCAGCATCTCATCGGTGGCGGAAGCGGATAAGGGCTGCCCTGTGTGAATTACCCAAACGCCGTGCTCCTTCGTGAGCAGCCCTGTGCCACGGACCGGGCGCAGAGAGATCTGCTCGCCAGCGCTCTCCATTTCCAAGGCGTCTCCGGCCTCCAGATGGAGCTCTTCCCGCAGCGCCTTAGGGAGAACGACACGGCCCGCTTTATCAATGGTGAGACGGATATTCATACTGGCACGATACTGTGGGTCAACTCATAAGTTAATACCATTCTATCCTGGGTTTATTGTGTCTGCGGTGAGGTTGCCAGATAATCACCGACAATTTGGTTTCTCACTGGAGGCCGGCGAACTAAAGATCATCGATGCCAACTGGTATGTCAGGCACACCGGGTCTTCTTCGGATGGCACGTCGCCAGAAGTGTCACCGTATCCGAGTACAAGTTCCTGCCCAGCCCGCAACGGAAGGTCTTTCTCTCTGAGGTAACTGGGGAAGCGTCATGAAGAAAAGCGTCGACGACAAAACGCCACGACTTAGACTTGACTCGACGAGCTACCGCGTCCTGCAATCGGCAGGTGCTGGAACGCGATGGCTGGCGATGCCAGGCTTGCGGCAGCATGCACCACTTTCAGGTACACCACCACAAATTCCCGAGTCAGTCAGGGAGCGATGTGGAAGAGAACCTGATCACGCTGTGCGCCGAATGCCACGAACGGATGCATCGGCAAACGTAATCCGGACATGCCCATAAATACGAAACCCACCGCACGATGTGGCGGTGGGTCCTCGATGCCTCTGGTCCGTGCGACTCGCCTTACCGAGAGGGAATAACTGCCTTGACTTCCGAAGAAGACGGGCTGGCTGCGCCATTTGCGCTAACAGCCCTGGCTTCGTGATGGTAAGTTTGTCCCGGCTTCACGAGATAGTCAACGCAGCTAGTGTCTTGAATGAGATGTGTGTTGATCTGCTCGTATCTCTTGCCTCGATTACGACGATAAACGTTATAACCTTGTATCGCATCGCCAGAAGAATTACTCGCCGGTTTACTTGCGTTCCACGAAAGCTTTACGCTATGTGGCTCGGTTGAAGATGCCACGGATCTCAACGGAGCGGTAGCGACATTTGAGGCCTGGCCTGCTCGTAAATCGCCACGACAGTTTTGGTTGCCTTGGTCGTTGTTTCCTTTGGCCTGCGAACTAACTGCTGCAATCAGAAGAGCGGCGCCCAGGCCAGCTTGAAGCATTCTGAGAATCTTCATGCGGTTTCTCGCACGCACCCGAATCCAATACAAATAGCCCGCGCCTACAAAAGTTGTTACGGATCAAAATGGCGTTTCGCGGCGCGACTCGCCTTTAGACCCCTTCTGCAAAATTGGCTGCACCATCACAGGAAGTTGTTGGATGTTGCCTTCGCCACAGCAATTGGAGTTGATAACCTCGTGACCGCCGGCGGAGCCATCAGTTTGTGCTCTGTCCACCGTAGGAGCCAGAGTAGGACGAATAAGCCCGCTACGAATACTATGAAGAAGAAGACCCCTCCTTGGTGATGCGGCCATCCACGCAAGAAAATAGGGTCGACATGAACTGCAAGCATCGACAGCGTGAAGATTCGAAAGCCGTTCTTGGCGATAGAAAGAGGAATTGCCGCCACAATGACAAGGCCTTTGGCCCAAAAAGAACGAAGCAAGAGGTGGGAGAGCACCATAGTGACGATCAACAACATTAGACTGGAGCGAATACTGCTGCATTCCGTAGCAACCTCGAGCGTCAACCCGGGGATCGACAGTTGGAGACCATCTCTTGTCACTGGCACGCCAGCGACTCGCAAAAAGCAGATTGGCGGCGTCCGCAGAGCCTTGCTGCAGGAATCTCACGATGTGGTCCACCGCAGACCCAGGAAGGGGGACCAAACAGAGCAACAAGCACAAAGGAAAAACATACATCCGGGAAATACGGGTGCCGAAACAAGAGACGAACGATCCCATCCACCAGATGACAGCGGCCAACATGCTCAAGGAAAGCTGACCGTCAGATGATAGGCCACCTCCTGACCACCCGGCTCCGACCAAGCCAATTAGAACGGCTAGAAGCAATAGCGCCGGGCCGGCACGGAAACTCGGCACGGGCTGAGCGTTTCGCGACCTCCACTCCGAAAAGATCAAAGCAATGCTGATAGGGAGAATCAGCAATATGTGGGTATATGCATCGTTTCGCAACGCCAACCCAAATGTCGCAACGAGGGCATGGCGCCACAGAAACACGGAAGCGACTAACAAAACAATAAAGCTGCGATAGGAGAACGATGCGACCATTTGAACGCTCTTAACCGACGTCCAAGGACTCAAGTTTTTGAAGTACGACCATGAGAATTAGGCATGAGTTGTCCCGCAGCCTGGTGCAGACGCCTATCGCACGTCGCCCAATCTCCCAGAACGCACTGTTTCTTGCGGCAATCAAACTCGCACAGTTCGATCTCTTTGGGAACTTCGTCGACAATTTGGCCTTTTAGCCAGTGCCAAGAACGGAAGAGGAGGCTGGCACTCTTGGGCCTCTGATTTGTCATCGACGTAAGCCGTCCCGTGTGCTGGCGTTTTGCTCTCTCGGCAAGGGATTCGCAGCCAGATCGGTTGCGTTGCCCGAGAATTCTGTCGGAAGTTGTCGATCTAGTCTGTCATAGTTCTGAAGTCGCAGTGGACGTGTGGTGAGGCACGTTAGCGCCAAGCCTCTTCGTAATTTCCCCGATCGCACTGGACAGATGCAGCGCAGTCGATCAAGATCTTAGGTGTGTCGAACATATGGCCTCAGTCTCCACAACGTCTGTGGTGTTTAGCATAATCATCGGTGTTTATGACGACTGGATGCCCCTGGATCACTGTCTGCGATCTTTGGCGGAACAAACGAATGCGCCGAGCTTCGAAGTTATCGTTGTCGATGACGGCAGCAGCGATGTCGCTCCCGAATACGTTCGCAATTGGACCGGTGTTTTCCAATTGACTCTCATTAGACGGCCTCATACGGGAATCGCCGCCGCCCGCAATCGCGGTATTCAGATTTCAACGGGATTGGTACTAGTATTCGCCGACGCTGACTGTAAGTTCCATCCCGACTGTCTTGCGACGCTTGAGGCGACGATTAACAAGTCACCGCAACACAATAGCTTTCAACTTCATTTAGTTGGAGACTGCTCAGGAATAGTCGGTAGAGCGGAAGAGCTAAGGCTCGTTACGCTTCAGAATCACCTACTTCAACCCGATGGTTGCATTCGATATCTGAACACTGCCGGATTCGCCATTCGACAGGCAAAGGTGGACATTGAGAAAGGCTTGTTTGATCCGGTCGCAGTCAGAGGAGAGGACACTCTATTATTGGCCAGTCTGATTCGGAGCGGGGAGCTTCCCTTGTTCGTTCCCAGTGCGGTCGTTCAACACGCTATTCCATTATCGCTCTTGGAGTGCTTCCGCAAGGATTTCCGGGTGGCTCAACTGGACGCAAAGACGTACGACATCATTACCTCCAAAGGGGTCCGATTCCGCGTGAGTCAGCAACAACGTCTGCGCATGCTGTTGTCTATGTGGAGGACCTCCGCACAGGATTCAATCGGGAGGTTGGCGTGGTTCGTGCTAGCTGCCAGGCAAATGCCGCGTTTGATTATCCTGTTCCTGCGAAAGGTAACTCCATGGCGCTTCAAGCGGCTGGGGCAGGCAGATCGCAAGCGGCCTGAAATGCATGATAAAACTGGGTCGTAGTAATCTTCCGGAGAGCAACCTTATGAAACACTGCCGCCAATTTTATATCGATGGAAAATGGGTTGATCCTATCAAAGCCCACGATTTTATAGTCATTAATCCTGCCAACGAAGAACCTATCGCGACCATTTCTATGGGAAGTACAGCTGACGTCGACAACGCCGTGGCCGCGGCCAAACGGGCATTTGAGTCCTATTCGGAGACAACTTCTGATGAACGTCTGGTATTCCTTCAACGGATCATTGAAGTTTACCTCTCAAAGAGTGAAGAGATGGCGGAGACCATCTCGAGGGAGATGGGTGCTCCTTTATCGCTATCACTGGCAGCTCAGGTTCCGGCTGGATTGCGGCATCTGTCAGAGATTGTAAAGGTGCTGGGCTACTTCAAGTTTGAGGAAGTCAAAGGTTCAACCCTCATGCGTAAGGAACCGATCGGCGTGTGCGGGCTCGTTACACCCTGGAATTGGCCCATGAACCAGATTGTCTGCAAGGTAGCGCCCGCGCTTGCTGCCGGGTGCACTATCGTCCTCAAGCCCAGCGAGATCGCACCGCTCTCCGCTTATTTGTTCACGCAAATTGTCCATGAGGCTGGCCTTCCGCATGGCGTCTTCAACATGGTGAACGGCGACGGACCTACGGTCGGTGCGGCGATTGCTTCGCATCCTGATGTGGCGATGGTTTCTTTCACCGGTTCCACTCGTGCGGGTGTCGCAGTCGCGTCGGCCGCCGCTCCATCGGTGAAGCGGGTCACGCAGGAACTCGGGGGCAAGTCCGCCAACATTATCCTGGATGATGCCGACCTCAAGAGCGCCGTGAAAGAGGGGGTGCAGGCGTGTTTTCGCAACACCGGCCAGTCCTGCAATGCACCTACTCGCATGCTCGTTCCAAGCTCAAGGATGACCGAAGCGGTTGTTGCAGCAACGCAGGCGGCTGAAGCCACCAAAGTTGGTGATCCCGTTGCGGAAGGCACCAGCATTGGTCCGCTCGCAAGCAAGGCACAATTCGAAAAAGTGCAGCACCTCATTCACAAAGGCATAGAAGAGGGTGCGAAACTGGTAGCGGGTGGGCCCGGTCGTCCCGAGGGCATCGGCAAAGGATTCTTCGTGAGGCCCACCGTGTTCGCGGATGTTCGCAACGACATGACTATCGCCCGCGAAGAGATTTTTGGGCCCGTTCTTTGCATCATTCCTTATGAGGACGAAGACGATGCCGTCAGAGTAGCTAACGACACTCCCTATGGGCTGTCAGGCTACGTCACATCTGGAAACATCGAACGGGCTCGCCGCGTCGCAAAGAAAATTCGGGCAGGCAATGTACATATTAATGGTGCACGACTTGACTTCGGTGGCTGCTTTGGAGGCTACAAGCAGTCGGGCAACGGCCGAGAATGGGGTGAAGCCGGGCTCGAAGAGTTCCTTGAACTCAAAGCTGTCTTTGGTTACGCACCGGCAGGGGCTCGATAGTGAGCCTTACGACTCGCACGCCTCACACCTCGATTAGCATCGGCCCTTCGCTTTCGAATCCTTCTCGCAAAGCCTTTGCGAAGGTCTCAAGCGAAGTAGCACGCGTGCCGTGGACTCCCATGCCCTTTGCCAAATGCACCCAGTCAAGATCGGGACGCCCAATATCGAACAAATCTGCGGCTCTGGGACCAGGATCTCCGACACCGAGACTGGCAAATTCGCGTTTCAGAACCGCGTAGGCGCGGTTGGCAAAGACCACAGTGGTAACTTTGAGACTCTCGCGCGCCATGGTCCACAATGCTTGCAAGGTATACATGCCGCTTCCGTCGGCCGTGAGGCACAATACTCGGCGATCGGGGCACGCGACTGCTGCACCCACCGCTAGCGGCATTGCGATTCCGATCGAACCGCCGGTGTTGGCCAAAAAGTCGTGGGGAGGGGCACCTCTTGTGGCAGCCATCATACCGCGGCCAGAGGTCATGGATTCGTCGACTACGATGGTATTTTCGGGCAGAAGCGCTCCAACCGTGGCGGCAAGGCCAGGCAACGTGATTTCTCCGGTCGGTAGAGAAGGACGCTCGGCCTTTTGTGACTGAAACTTCGAATCGTTCAGCGACAGAGCTGCGGCCAGCGCTTCCAATGCTCCGACGTAGTCTTCGCCCGGCCGGGCTAGTGTGTGGATCTCACAGTCTGGTGATGTCAGTACACTGTTCTTGTCAGGGTAGGCAAAATAAGAGACGGGAGAGGATGCTCCCACGAGTATAAGCTGCCGAAATTCCTTGAGCTGCTCAACAGCCATCTCAAGGACATATTGAAGTCGCTCTACCGGAGCAACCCCAGCACCACGTTCCATACGGGTGAAGGGATAAGGCGAAAACAACTTCGCTCCCGTCGCAGTAGCGATGCGCCCTGCCATCGCTAGTCCGTTGCCAAAAAGCGCGTTGCCTGCTAACAGCAGGCCGGTTCGCAGCCCCGATCGCAGCATGGATGCCGCGTGCTCAACGGTCTCGGTGGCCGGAATTGGTGCTTTCTGTATGACCGGAAACTTGGTGGTCTCGACCTTGTCACGCGGAATGACACTCGACCAGGCGACATCGCTGGGGACGATCAGCGTCGCGATGCGGCCGGGTGCCGTGCGTGCGGCAATGATGGCGTCAGTAGCGTCGTACCCAATCTCGGACGCGGCGCAGCAGGTACGCAACCACTTGGAGTAGGGCCGAGCAATCGCCTCAATGTCGGAACTTAGCGGAGTGTCGTGGCGCAGGTGATAGGTGGCATGCTGGCCAACGATGTTGACGATCGGCACCTGGGCCCGACTGGCATTGTGCAGATTGGCGAGACCGTTAGCGAGACCGGGGCCGAGGTGAAGGAGGGTACACGCCGGCTTCTCCGCCATCCGCGCATATCCGTCAGCGGCTCCTGTTACTACGCCTTCGAAGAGACCGAGCACACAGCGCACGTCGGTTCGTCGGTCCAGCGCCGCGACGATGTGCAATTCCGATGTGCCCGGGTTTGTGAAGCAAACGTCAATCCCGCCGCCGATTAGCGTGCAAACGAGATCTTCTGCCCCGTTCATCGGACCAGATCCTCGGGAGACCTACGCAGGAAGAGTGAAGCGGAGTTTGATGCCCAGCCGCCCGCGTATGCCGTCCGGGGAACGGATGGGCACGCTACGTTGTTGGCTCTATCCCTGACGACATGCCTCCTTCAGATATTTAGAGAGCACGTTCGCTAGGCTCTCATAGTGTGTCGTGATAATTCCCAGATGATCGCCGGGCACAGTCTCGACTTCGAAATTTGACGCAAACTTAGTCCAAACGGCAGCGGCGTCATGGGGAAAGACGGAGGTAGCCGCTGCCCTCACAAATTTTACTTTGCCACGGTACAACTTGGGCTGATAACGAGTCAAAGCCAAATAGGCGCTATTTCGGACCCGCTGCATCGTCGGGCTGAATGACACATCGGCAGGTGGCTTGTACGACGCGCTTCCTCCGAGATCTCCAACAAATTGCAAGCCCCGTCTTGCCTGGCGCACTCGGATACGTAGTCGCTGCCCCACCGATAAATGACTCATGTGCGGGTAAGCGTCGAGCATGGCCAGTAATCCAACCTTCTCTCCCATGGCAGACAGGCGGTGGGCCATTTCCATTGCCACCAATCCACCCAATGAATATCCAATAAGAAGATAAGGACCGTGCGGTTGCAACTCTCTGATGGCATCGAGATGGAATAGGGCCATGTCCTCAATGCGGTCAAAGGGCTCATCCACCCCATCGATGCCCCTAGCTTGCAGCCCGTAGATTGGATGTCCAGTTTGGATGTACTTGACGGGCTGAAAGAAGTCCATGGCGCTGCCACCCAGACCGTGCGCCAGGAACACCGGCGGCTCCTCAGTACCAGATTTCATGAGCACAAGCGGCGGAAACCGCTTTGTGGCGGGTTGCTCAAGCAGCGCAGCCAGAGCTGTGATTGTTGGCGCCTGATAGATGGTAACTGGCGGCAATTCTCGACCACAAGTCTTCGCGATTTCATTAAACAGCTGAAGAGCTAACGAAGAATCGCCGCCCAGCTCAAAGAAATTATCTTCGACGTGGACGGACGGCTGTTGCAGTACCCGCCGCCAAATCGGTAAAAGCATCTCCTGCATCGAGATGGTAGTCTCAGTTTTCACTGTTTATTCGACCGAGGGCGAAGACCAATCGGCCTTCCTGGGACATGAGTTTGAAGTCCATTCGACAAAGGATGGCCTACCGCGAAATCGCCGATTTCGCGTGCGCGAACTCCCAATAAAGTTCTCTAGCCTTGGTATAGAGCGGACCGAATGGCAACTGGACGGTCGCCGATTCGCGTCGCCGGCACGACCTTGGAATAGTTTCCAGTTGCGAATATCTCGTCGGCGCCTTCGAAGTCTTTGTAGGCCATAGTCTTTTCGACTACTGTTACTCCGCTTTCGCGCAGCAACCCAATCACGCGTTGGCGCGTGATCCCGGCAAGAAATGTTCCATTCGCTACCGGCGTAAACACAACACCATCCTTCGCCATGAAGATGTTGGAAGTGGCCAGTTCGGCTACGTTTCCCAGCATGTCGCAGACGATCGCATTGTCAAAGCCGCGGGCGTGCGCCTCGAAAAGCGAACGAGCATTGTTGGGATAGAGACATCCGGCTTTGGCGTCGACTGGCATCGTGTCCTGAGTCGGCCTGCCGATAGGGAGACAAGGTGATCGAGAAGCCTTTAGGCTGGCGCATTGGCGCTTCGTAGATACTGAGACACCAACGAGTGGACTCGGGGTCATGGGCTTGAACCCAGGGCCCTTCCTTTTCCGCCCAATACATCGGCCGAATGTACAGCGCGGCATCCTTATCGAACCGGGCGATCCCTTCGTGCGCGAGTTTTACCCAGGTTTCGGTTGAGACTATCGGCTTCAAGAAGAGCTTGACCGCAGAATCATTGACGCGAGCGCAATGAAGCTCAAGATCGGGCGTCACTCCTTCGAACGCGCGAGCGCCATCAAACACCAAGGAGCAAAGCCACGCAGCGTGGGTGCGCGGGCCCATGATCGGCACATTGCCCTCGTGCCAATCTCCCTCAAAAAATGTCCAGGTTTTAGACCAACTCGGTTCCGTGTGCCAATCGACCACTCCTCGTTACGAGATCCTCGCAATCATTTCTCCCGGTGAGCTCGGTCTCACACTGACCAATCGCAGCATCAATCGACTTCCTTAGTGCGTCAGCCAAGTGCTTGACGAATGGCTCAAGCAGCATGCCGGCGGGATAGACGGGCAGAATGATGATTTCCTGCCCTCCCTTGGCCAACCTATCCCATTTCGCATCTCGCTGATTGAATATTCGATATTGCTTCGCGGGGCGAAAGTCAGTGATCTTGCCGGGATAGGGTTGCGGACTATAGTCCCACACCGCACGATCATTCGTCTGCCAGATCTGGCCCAGAAGCCGCGATTCCGACTGAGCTGCTTGCGAGCCGCTACCAAGCTTCGCAAGTAGCATCCCTCGCCATACGGGGATCCGGCTCCGCAGCACTCCCAGTTTTCTCCCGAAAGAACTTGGCCTTGCCCGCGGAATCAAGCTCGAGGAAATTCGCCACATGGAATAACAGCCGTTGCCAATTGTAATAACTCATGGACCATGAGCGTGACGAGAATCTTGGACCAGTCCATGGTGTCAAACAATGCGAGCAGCGCAATGGACTCGCCCGCAGCGTGGAGTTGTTGGGCCGCCTCAAATGCAAGCGTTCCACCCATGCAATACCCACCCAGGAAATACGGCCCATGCCTCTGCACCCTACGGATCTCCTTTACATACAGGGCCGCCATATCCTCGATTCGCGTCAGTGGTGGGCAACTGCCGTCCAGGCCCTGGCATTGCAAACCGTAAAATGGCTGATCAGAGCCAAGATGTGCTGATAGCTGTCGATAGCTCAGAACGTTTCCGCCGGCTCCATGGAAACAGAAAAACGGAGGCCGTGAACCGGCCGGCTGAATTGCCACAAGTGGCGACCAACCGGAGCTGGAGCCTCGCAGCGGAGAATGCAGGCAAGCTCTCCGATTGTTGGAGCATCGTAAAGCGTAGCCAGGGGCAGCTTGACGTGAAATAGCTTTTCGACTCGAGCGAACATGTGGACCGCCAGGGACGAATCTCCGCCCAGATCGAAGTAATTGTCGTCCGGACCAATGGACTCAACGCCGAGAAGATCTTGCCAAATGCGAGTCAACTGTTTCGTCGTGGCATCCTCACTACCAACGATTTGGGCTGCCGAAGAGTTAGTCACACCGAGGCTCCACTTTCGCGTTTCGTTTTTTGCAGCCCATCATGCTTCCTCATCGATCGCGCTTCTACCTCCGTGCTCTGCACTCCACTTCGGATATCTCGTCGCTTTTGACGAGACATGTTGCAGTTCGTATCAGTCGAGTTGGTCGCCGTCAAATCGTCACTGCGCGTGAGCGCTGAGTTCGACAGTTTTTGCCAGCTCGTCCTTCAAGACCTTTCCGGTCAGAGTTAACGGCATTGTGGGGACGATCAGAATTTGTGACGGTCGCTTATATGGGGCAAGATGCCGTGCGGCATGTTCCGACAATTCAAGAGCAGTAAGCGGCGAACCCGGAGACAATTGCACAAAAGCAATGATTTCCTCATCACCTTCGGCGCCTTCAACTGACCGTCCGATCACAGCGGACCGGAGCGACATCCGGATGGGCATTGAGCACTGCTTCGATCTCGGCGGGATAGACGTTGAACCCAAAATGGACGATCAATTCCTTCGTACGCCCGACGATGAAAAGGTTACCCCCCTCCAACCGGGCGAGGTCGCGCGTGTTGAACCATCCGTCCGCATCGATAGCGGCTGCCGTCTCGTCCGGTGCGCGGTAGTAACCCTTCATGACGTTCGGGCCACGTACGCGCAATTCACCCACTTCGTCGTTGGCAACCGGGTTGCCGTCGGGCTGGACCAACTTGATTTCAACCCCTGGAAATACCGGCCCGACGGAAATATCATCGCGAGGCGCTTCAATCCTGGTCTGAGCAATTGTCGGAGAGCACTCCGTCACACCATATCCGTTGTGCAGCACCAGGCCAAAAAGGCTCTCCACCGCTGATTTAAGGGGGGCATAAAGCGGTGCGCTGGCGGACGCGATGATTCGAAGCTCCGGAAGCTGCAGTGACTTCAGTCCTTTCAACTTTGCGTATTCGACCAACAGCGAAAACATCGCCGGCGCGCCCAGCATGACCGTCAAGCGGTCTCTCTCCAGAGTCGCGAGGCGCTGCCACGGGATCGAAGCGCGGCGACAAATAAAGCGTTGCGCCACTCAACAGCGCGCCCAATAACACGACCGAAAGGCCGACAGCATGAGACATCGGCAGAACACCATAAAAGCGATCCTCCGGAGTCAGTGCGCGTATCTTCGCTGACCCGTCCGCCAGGAACAGCAGGTTCCTGTGCGTCAACATCACGCCTTTGGGCTGGCCTGTGGTGCCGGACGTATAGATCAATGCGGCAACACGGTTCGCACTATCCGTATCGATCGGCTCGGGCACGACCTCGTTCATTTAGCGGGCCGATCCCAAGTGGCGCCCAAGCCGGCTGCTTCGCCGACGACAGCTCCATGGCGCTTTGCGTGCTCCCTGGCATGCGGTGATACGGCCGTGGTGTAGATGACACGACGGGCACCACAGTGATCACGAATTTCATCGATCTCGCGCGCCGTGAGGCGTGCGTTCACCAGCACCGGCCACGCGTCAAGAGCTGCCAAGGCTAGCAGAATTGCTACGAAGGCCCGACAGTTCTCGCACACGATCATGACCCGATCGCCTGGGCGGACCCCCGAGGCTAGAAGCCAGCGCTCGGTGTCAGAAACAGCAGATGCCAATCGCCCATACGTCCAGGTTCCGGATGTCTCCACCAGAGCCAGTCGCTCCGGAGAGAGAGCGGACCATGGCTTAATAACGTCGCAGATGCGCTCAGGTAGATCTCTCGAACGCTCTGAGATGCTGTCGAGCTTTACTTCCGGCATAGCTGGATGATGATGCTGTGAACTTCGTGGTTGTAGTGACTGGCGTTGTACAATTTCACGCAGGTTGTTCTTCCGCTGCTAATGGTTGCTCGCACCCGGATTCCACCGTGACCGGGGCTCGGCGAAGCCAAATCTCCCGCCAATAGGCAAACTCGCCGCGAGGACAGCCTCCAAATGCCACACAGGCACATCCGCACAGCGAGCCTTCCAGAAACACTGTGTTGCGAAGTTGTCTCATCTCACCCGTACCATCCACGATAATCTTTTCGATCTTGTTGTCGACTCGGTGCTGTTCGCCACATAGACGTCCCATGGCTGGCGTGAAGTAAAGTCCGCGGTTATGCGCCTTCTTATCCAAGGTCTCCGAGATGTGCGTCAGTGGCTTTATTTCGACTCGCTCACCTGCCCGCAAGTTCAGACTTCCCGACGGGGTCGGATTCTGGCTTCCACGAGCATACGACCCCAGAAACACTTTACGCATCCTCCAGAACAGCCATTCACCAACGCGCTGTGCCATTTCTAGTGGGCCGCAGTTGCCAGCCTGAATATCACTCAAGCACTTTCCAAATCGCTCCCAGTGCGACAACTCGACGGTCGCATTCAGTATTTCGCTGGACTGACAAAAATAGGTCTTGGGACCAGTCGAGGTTCTAAGTCGGACTCTTAGGCGCTGCCCCTCTTCCGGATCCACACTCGGTGGCATGGCGCGAGGACCTTCGACCTTGCGAAGCCAAGCCTCGCGCCAGAAGACTGTGCATGCTTTCTGACATCCGTCGTGCGCAGCACCCGAACAACGCAATCCCTCAAGCAGCACGACATCCTCTGCTGGGAACTTCCGCATACCTGAGCTAGTCCCGTAATAACAGGTTTTTACAACCCGCTTAGAAATCTTATAGGCTTTCCCACAGAAGTCCACCATTTCGGGCATGAACGGCAGCTTATCTAAGGTGCCATCAGCGTCCAGTGTCTGCAGAATTTCTGCCGGCGACTTTACTTCAACAAAGTCGCCGGGGCGAAGATATGTACTTATGAGCTTCATCTAATTCGTCGTTCCCTCAAAATGACCCGAATAGGCATCTGTAGTAAGCCCACAGACCGGTGTCGATTGCGACTAGCCTAGCCTTGAGTTGAGAGTCTATGATCGGTTGACGTCTGGCAGGTATTTTGATTTGGCCGTTTGTCCCGGGATCAACGAAGGCTCGCCAATGCGCACGCTGTTATGACGAATATCAACGGCGACTTGCCGGCTAAACCTGCGGTACGAAGAACTTTGCGCCACACTTTCAAGCCGAGCCCCAGTGGTCGCCACATGCTTTCCCGAAGGATTCCGACCTTACGCAGAGTCTGCGTGACCCGCCACGAGCAAGACGACCCCGCGGGGAAGAACGCTAGATCGCCTGGTCCGAACCTCCGCTCCTCACCGCGATCGTTGATCATGAAGGCTTCACCTGAAATTATCACGATGGTCTCGTCCATTCAGTAATTCCACTTAAAACTACCCGGGGTACAGTCCCACACTACGAGGTGGGAGGTCCAGTCACGGCTTCTCACTAATTTCTTGCACCGCGCCTCGGGTGAGCCGCTCAAAATCCAATCAGATGGAATCGGCTCGGGCTCGAGCTCAACAGTGGCTGCAGTGGCGACTATGATAGATCTGTATTCTGTCTCGTCCGCATGGTGACCACTCGTTTTGTCCGTCCGAACCATCGACAACTCAGATGAAACTCCTTTTGACACTTCGCTTCCTTTCTCTCTACGGCAATGCAGATCGTTTTCGCTGGCCGCTTTCGTATACGACTGCCACGGTTGGAAATGTTGACGTTTCCGCCTTCTTCGACATCACATAATGCAGCCAATTGCGATAGATAGCTATGGCGGCCGATTGCCATGTCTTCTGGAGTGTCCCGGCCACGAGAGCATCGGGAAAGGCCGCCATAACCTCTTCCCGGCGATTCGCCAAGACCGTGTCTCGAAAGTCACCCAGGAGCTTGGCAGTCGCGGCGTCAAAGTAACCCTTAGGCATGGAGGGATAGGTTTCTCTCTCGTGCTTGAGAAATCTCCTAATATCTCTTCGGTATTCCTTTAGCAGGGTTTGCGCACCATACTCGGGATGGCCCTGGAAATGTACGAACAGGCTTCGCTTTTTCTTCTTCGCGAACGAGTCCACGCCACCCTCGGGCGATTGCGTCAGCACGCGGTAACCACATGCGGTCAGCGCATCCGCCTGCACTTCGTTCCATCGAGAATGCGGGAAACGTACACGTTCTCCGGCGCCGCACGGTTAGCTGCTGGTCGCCGGTCGTTGGTGAAGTCGAACACCCCGAATTGTTTGTCATTCAATGGACGACGGTTGATGCCATCGCTGTAAAGAACGCCAGCGTGTGCCGCCAAACATGACAGGATCGTGGAGGCAGTATTGCTTTCCGCCCAGCTCAAGACATTGGCCATGGCAGGCCAGTAAGGTTCATTACGCAGATTCGACTGCCGAGGCTCAGTTCCGGTCATGATCACACCGTCGAACCGGTCGTTCAACAAATCGTCTGTACTGAAGTAGAACTTGTTTAGATGCTGCTGCCCTCCTTCTCCGCGAGGAACTCCGGACAGAGAGTGGAACTTAATACGCAGGGTGATGTCGTCGGCTGCCGCATCAAGCAGTTCCAAGAACTGCATTTCGGTGTCTTCGAGAGCTGCATCTGGCATGTTGTTCACGAACGCGATGCTGACGCAATCGGCACGTGTGGCAGATCTGTCCACCGATTCCGCCCGGTGCCAGTTTATTCTTTCGGCCCAACGGGGCGGAATCCGGCCGCCCTCGATGATCAATGGCATGACGTTCCTCCAGAATTGACTTGCAATCCAGTCTCTTTCCGCTTCATGCTTTGGCCTTGTCCAACGCCTGGGCGAGATCGTCGAGGATATCGTCGATATGCTCGATGCCGACGCTGAGCCGAAGCATCTCGGGCGTCACGCCAACTTTCTCTTGTTCTTCCGGTGACAACTGACGATGTGTAGTGGACGCGGGATGGCATGCCAACGACTTGGCGTCGCCCATATTCACCATTCGCTTGAATAGCTTCAGCGCATTGAAACACTTCTTCCCTGCTTCAAAGCCGCCCCTTACTCCAAATGTCAGCAGAGAGCATCGATTAGAACCCATGTACCGTTGAGCCATTGGATACAGCGGGTTGTCTGGAAAACCGGCGTAGTTAACCCATTCCACATTCGGATGATCGCGCAGGAACTCGGCCACCTTGCGCGCGTTCTCGACGTGCCGTTCAATGCGAAGCGCGAGTGTCTCAACACCTTGCAGGAGCAGAAAACCATTGAAGGGGGACAACGTGGCGCCGGTGTTTCTTTGACATACCGTCCGGCAGCGGGCGACGTAAGCAGCGTCGCCGTAGTGGTCGACGTAGACTACACCATGGTAAGCGACTTCCGGAACGTTCAGCATGTAGTAGCGATCAGGATAGCTTCGCCATGGAAATTTTCCACTGTCGACGATCATTCCACCCAGAGTTGTGCCGTGGCCTCCCATAAATTTCGTCATAGAATGGACGACCACATCGGCGCCATATTCGATTGGCCTGAGCAGGATTGGAGTGGCGACGGTATTGTCAACAACCAGAGGTACGCCGTGTTTGTGCGCGACCCGCGCCAAGCCCTCAATGTCGGCGACATTGCCCGCCGGATTCCCCACACTCTCGCAATAGACCGCGCGAGTGTTCTCGTCGATCAACTTATCAACGTCATCGGGATGGTCGCTGGCAGCGAAGCGCGAGCTGATTCCCCGCTTCGGGAAGATGTGCGCGAGGAGAGTGTAGGTAGCACCGTAGAGCTGGGGCAGGGATACTATATTGTTTCCCGCTTCGGCTATGTTGATAAGCGAGTATTCAATCGCGGCCATTCCTGAGCTGACGCTCAGAGCTTCCACTCCCCCTTCCAGCGCCGCAACCCTTTTCTCCAGAACGGCATTGGTGGGATTACCTATGCGCGTATATATATTTCCCTGGACTTCAAGATTGAACAGGGCCGCCCCGTGCTCAGCACTATCGAATTCAAAGGCGATGGTCTGATAGATGGGAACGGCGACGGCCTTGGTTGTAGGATCGCCGTCGTAGCCGACGTGAATGGCAACTGTCTCTCTCTTCATATGTGAACGATGGTTCGCTATGCGACCTAGATTTGGAAGTCGTCGTATTGCGATAGCGGATTTATTTTGTGGTCGCTGCCACGTTCGTAACCGGAAAGGATGCTCGCGCGCGCGCGAGTGACTTGCTCATGGCGCGGGCCAGGGTGCGAGCGGCGAAGCCCGCACCGAACGCAAACCGCATAACCGGACCAAAGCTATTCGCTGCAGCAATCCCCACGAAATACAGACCTGGCACGGACGATTCGAAACTCGATGAGAGCACCGGCATTCTGTCTAGCGTCTTCAGCTCCGAGCGAATCGCGGCGCTAAGGAACTGTAAGCGTTCCAAATCTACTCTGTATCCCGTCGCTGCTATGACATGCTCCGATACAATCTCGCGTTCAATGCCGTCCGACGCCACAACTCTCAGGTGCACTTTGCCGTTGTGGACCTCGGCGGCTTGCGGCGTGCATCCCAGATGTAATGGCACTTTCCCGATCACCTTGTCTCTAATGAACCATCCTCCCGATGGGCCCAGTGTTCTGCGGACAGCTTCCACTCGAAGACGTTCAGGCAAGTAATGAAAGGCCATAGGCAAATTAGCGAAGAAGCGCGAGCGCATTCCGGGACCAAGCCCCGATTGCGGATGCCTAATCTGCTGCCACCGCGAGCGAGGCTTGCCCGTTGGCTGGCTGTGGAACTTCAGCGATTCCCGACGACTGACGAGCTGTACATTGGCACCGACCTCGTGCAGTAAGCCCGCCAGATCGAGTGCGGAAGCGCCGCCACCAACCACGACAACGTTACGGCCTCGAAACGGATCCACCTCATGGTGACGCGAACTATGGGAAAGGAATTCCGGTGGCAACGATGCGAGGCCCTCAGGGACATAGTCGAAGTGGGTGATGCCCACGGCCAGTACCACCGTGCGGGCCTGAACTATCTCACCATCGTCGACCTGTAACCGGAACCCGTCCGGCAACCGATCGACACTGACCACCAGCTTGTCTTCGAGCTCCGGCACCATCCGATCCCGGAAAGCGAGTCCATACGCTGTAAAGGTCTCGAGACGAACCGGTACACCCGTGTCGCCATACTCGATGCCTCGTTCAGCACAAAACTGTCTCAGAGTAAACGCGCTCTCCGGATCGTAGATGTCAGAAGCGAATCCGTCCGACTTCAGCATCATGCCTTTAGGCATATGGGCTATCCAACTGTCCATCGGACGACCGAAAATCCGGAACGAAACACCGCTGCGTCGCAAGTGCGCAGCAATTGACAGCCCGTACGGACCTGCGCCGATCACCACACTCTCCAGCATAGGACTATGAAAACCTCTCTTTGGGTTGGTCACGTTTGTGTTCAGACAAACACGCCGAGTCTCTCGCCCGGTGAAACTAAACGGAGCGGAAGTCCGATCAGTTGCCTTGTTTAAGGTGCAAGCACTAGCCGGCCATTGACCGGTTCGTTGAACGCCGGCCTTGTCACGAAGAATCGTTTTAAACTCAGGAATCGGCTTCTCGAGTAGGTTCCAAGACATAAATGCAAGACCGTAGCTTGCGACAATGGCAACCGGCAAAACCGCCAACGGGTACCGGTTCAGGTGGAAACTCTTCGCCGCATCAAACGGAATCTTGTGAAGCAGGTAAAGACCATAGCTGATGACTCCCGTATATATCAGGAACCGGTTCTTCAGCAAGACTTGGAGCCATTTTTGCGAGGAGAACAGCGCCAGATATACAAATGAGACCGAGGCCATCGCCGTGAGAGAAAACGCGATCCATCTGGCACCGAAGATCGCCGTTATTAGTGCCAGTGGCGCCGCAACAAAAAAAACAAGCCAGGCTCGTTTCAACAAAGTGGCGGGATAAAAGTTCTCCGAACGAACCACGATCGCGAGAAGTGCTCCTGCCATCAGCGCGTCCAAGCGGCAGAACGGGTTTGAGTAGATGTCAACATGGTGCATTGATAGATAGAAGCGAAGCGCCGGAGAAACACAGATCACCACCATGGCAAGACGACGCACCTGAGTCGAAGAACAAAATCGAATGACCCATGGCCAAACTAGATAAAACTGCTCTTCAACAGCAAGCGACCAGGTTACTCCGAGCAGTCCAGTCGCCGCGGTAGGAGTTGGAACCAGGAAATTCTGGAGAAACAACGGATACGCCCACCACGGTGACGAACGAGCTGCGAAGACGGTTGACGCTTCCGACGGACGCAGGAAAGGAACCAGCACGAACATGAAAAAGAGTGCTGAATAATATAACGGCCAGATCCTTAGACATCGCCTGACATAGAAATTCTTGAAGTAGCTTTCTGATTGCTTAGTATCTAGAAGGATCCCTGTGATCAAGAACCCCGACAAGACAAAGAAAAGATCGACCCCCATCCATCCCTGGGCAAATAAGCGCGGGAAAGTCCCGCTGTTGTGCAGCATCACTGACCAGGATGGCTACGCCACGAACGGCATCGAGTTGTGGAATTCTTTGATGCATGCTCTCGAGGGCGGTTCTGGATCTACACGCGAGCTAGAAGGATGTCACTGTCTCTTTAGCTGGCATACCCCTGTCCACGGGAAGTTCTTCATCGGCCCTTTGGGTTCAGGCAGCAACGACAGCAGCTCGACTGGTGCCCGATTGAATTGCGCTGCGGTCTTCAACATTCCCTGGACGTCCATTGGCTCCCAGCCGTACTGCGTGAAGAAATTCACGCCCTCCGGTGGCGCAAATTTGAACGCCGCGCCAGCCTCGCTGAGTTGTTTGCCCGTTGTGCGCTGCATGACTTTGAGTTGGCCCGGCGAGGCAAGATCGATGATCCAGCTGTGAAAGTGCGTATTGGCCGCGAGATCCCTGGCGAAGGAGCCGACTTCCTCAGCTCGTGAAGTAGATTAAGAGGCCCTCGGTCATGACCACGATATTTTTTGCTCGCTGATCCAGCTTTGCAAAGAGGGCTTGACGCGCAGGTGCGTCCGAAAGGTCAAGTGATATTCGTTCCAGTAGGCATCTAGGCCGTTCGTCCTTCAGAACTTCATCCTTGTAGGAGACGATTTCAGGCAGATCTACTTCCACCCACTGCAGCGTGCTCGGCAGATCCATGCGATACGGCCTGGCGTCGAGGCCAGCGGCGAGATTAATCACCAGGTCCGCCCCTTCTTCAATCTCGCGCGCGACAAACTGATCAAAAAGATAGGTGCGCGCCACCCACGCCCACTCATGCTTGTTTCCATCGGCGAGAGTGTTGGCAATCTGAAACCCGTGCTCGCCGGCCAAACGCTCGGCATATGGGTCGCGGAACAGCGCATCGGGCCGTTTCGTTTCGAGCGCTCGAAAATACGCCACCCAACGGGCGGTATCGGAAATGTCGCGAACAGTGAGATTCGACTCAGTCATTCTTGGCTAACCGAAGGTTTGGCGAAGTGGAAATATTTCGACGCGGTCTCAAGACACCCGTGAAGGAACGGTCGCAAATTCACAATGTCCCAACTGAAATTCCCGATGGGTGGTGACGAGTGCAGTCTTCATGTCTTTCTGAGCCACAACGAAGGAGATATTGCACTCCGACGAGCCTTGTGCGATCGCAATGATGTCCACGTTCTCGCGGCCCAGTGCGCAGAATGTTCGGCCAGCAATTCCCGAAACTCCGCGCATGTTCTGTCCCACTACAGTGACAATCGCAACTTCCGGATCGAGGGTAATGTGCTCCACCTTTTCATGTGCCAGATCCACAGCGAACTCACTACGAAGCGCCTCGACCGTGTGCTTCGCCAGCGAAGACGAAACGATCAGGCAAATATTGTTTTGCGAGGACGACTGCGAAATCAGCAATACATCGGCTCGCGCCGCCGCGGTCGTCGCGAACGTGCGGCCCAAGACGTCCGGTACCCCCACGATTCCCGGGCCTCCGACGGTGATCAACGCGAGGTCGCCGATCGCAGAGAGTGCCTTCACTCCTCCACCGTTGGCGGGGCCTCGCCGGCACGATTTTGGTTCCCGGCCGTTCGGGCGCGAAGCTGTTGCGGATCCAAAGAGGGATGCCGCATTGCATTACTGCCCGCAGAGTTTTCGGGTGCAGGACCTTGGCGCCAAAGTGCGCGAGCTCAGACGCTTCGCGATATGAGATCTCAGGCACGGTGCATGCACCAGGCACCAAACGTGGATCGGCAGTTAGCAGGCCGTCCACATCCGTCCAGATGATGACCTCGTGAGCGTCGAGAGCGGCGGCCAGAATAGTCGCAGAGTAATCTGAGCCACCTCGACCGAGGGTTGTAAGCACGCCCTCGGTTGTGGCGCCGATGAACCCGGTGACTACGGGGACAATGCCCCGCCGCAGGAGCGGGCGCAGCCGCGCTTCGCAGCGATCTCGCGTCAGATTCATCCACGGGTCGGCGGCGCCGTGGTCGGAGTCGGTCACTACCAGTTCTGTGGCCTCGATCGCCTCGCTGATCAACTCCTTGCTCCGCGAGTGCGGCGGCGACCAGAGGCGCGGAAAGACGCTCGCCGAGGCTCGAGATCGAGTCACGGACTCGCGGCGTCAACTCGCGCAGCAGGATCGTACCCTCGCACAAGCGGTCGCCCTCTTGAAAGACCTCTTGCATCTTGTGCGCTGATGCGGCTCCGTTCGTCAGCTGAAGAAATCAGGCTATTGGCCACGGCGTCATGCTGTTTGCGCAGCTCGTCGAAGATCGTCGCGACGGCCTTGCGATCTCCCGCCTCCGACTGCGTGGCAGCTTCAATCAGTTTGTTGGTCACGCCGCCCATGGCAGAGACGACCACGACGACATCATCGTCGCGCGCCGCTGATCGAATGATCTCCACTACCCTCGCGATGCAGGACGCGTCACCCACCGAGGTGCCGCCAAACTTCATGATTCGAAGCGTTCTCTTCGCGTCCTCGCGGACCTGACGTTGCACAGATTGATGCCGCACGATTTGCCCGTACAATGACCCGGAAGTCGTCACAGCATTCTCCGTCGCTGGGTGATCAGTGAGATATGGGCGTCGCGCCTCCCAAGAAGCTCGACTGAGCGATGGAGCGCATCGCGATCATAAATATCCGCATGAAGAATCTGGGCTCCTGATTCGTGAGCCGTCCCAATCGCGCTTGCTCCCTGCAGATGCTTGGATTTGTGCTGCTTCGCAATTTAATTCGCACAGCTTGCCCTTTCCTGAGAGAAGCTATCAGCGAGGAAGGTGAACCGCTGAAACGGCTCGGGCGGGTTGTTGGTGGGAGTACCAAGCACTCTGCTTACGACGGCTACGGACGCACGCATGAACCAACTCGGGTTCTTCCCAGGGAACATCGTGATACGCGGAATGTAGAAACTCGCTCATTGGATCCCTGATCCATTCTTGCGGGAACAGGGCAATTGTGTCGTTCTCAGTTACTTTTTGCGCCTCTTGGACAGCTTTTCCTGTCATGGCTGCGTACAAAGCCGCGGGAAGGTCGCGTCCAGGGCCGAGCATCAGGTGCCCCACCTGCGTCGCGCGGGGGTTTATTTCTATGAGGTACGCGTTTCCAGTGCCGGACTCCAGCAGGAAATCAAATCCATGCAACCCAGACAAACTGAGTTGGCGGACCATCCCTTCAACGGCCGATGACATTTCAGGGTTGGCGACCGACCGCACTACTGTGGCGTGCCCAGACTGGTCTGCTTTCTTGAGCACGTCAAAGTGAATGGAGGCGAGAACCGTGCCCTTCCAGCAGGCGACTGTACTGGTTGCTTCGCGCCCTGCCACAAATGCTTGCGCATTCACCACCGAACGTCGGCGTAACAGCGCCGGCCAAACCAACGTCTTGTCCCGATCTACCAGGGCCCGCTTCGCCGCCCGCGCCCAAAATGGAGGAGCTTGCAGCTTATGAAAGGCCCGTTCGGCTTCTTCAAACGTATGCACGACTCTCACGCCGTCGCCGCCTGAAGTGCCGTCCGCCTTTAACACCGTCGGAAGGCCAACTTGGGCAATCCATTCTGAGAGTTCGTTGGTGTTCTTAATAGCTGTCGTTCTGGGGACGCGTATGCCGGCTCCTAGTGCCCGTTCCATGAAGGATGATCGCGCGTAGACGATTGGGAAGCTTGCAGGTGCGCCAAGAGAACGTTCGATCAACGAACAGATTGGCTCGCCGGCCTGCCCTTTGCGCAGTTCCCGCTGGTAAAGGTCATGCAAATGCCAAGTTGCAAGGTCGTCACCAGGAACGATGAAATCAGGTTTTGTTGCAGCTATGGCAGCCGCGAGCGACTTCAACGGCATCAGTCCGTCGTATGCGTGGGTATGACGCATGGCGCTCGTCTTTATGAGTGGATGGCCAGGAGGACAGACTGCTCCGACGGTACAGCCGGCATCGGCCAATGCTATTGCCAATCGAGCGGTGGGAAACCAACGAAGTGTTGTTGCGATCAAAACAGTGGGTTTCAACGTTATCCACGCCTCTGGACGGTCGCTAGGTTGCAATGTAGTAGTGACGGTGCACCGAATTGCTCTCCGATGCTGCTCACCCGCAAAGGACCGAACCGCCGTTTACATTCAGGACCTCACCGGTGATATGGCGAGCCCAGTCGGAGGCAAGGAACAAGATTGCGTTGGCCACGTCATCGGCCAACGCAATACGCTGCAAAGGTATTCCCTGTTCGACTTCGCGCTTATATCCATTGTTGCCAGGCCCGAAGACCGGATTATTCAGCTCGGTGTCAACCCATCCTGGAGCAACGCAGTTCACGCGAATGCGGGGCGCGAGTTCAATCGCCAGCGACTTTGCAAAACTGATTTGTCCTCCTTTGGAGGCGGCATAGTTGGAATAGCCTGCTTCACCGCGCTGACCGGCGGTCGAGCTAACGATTACGATCGCAGCATTGTCCTGCTGCTTCAGCGCAGGCACCGCCGCGCGACAGATGGTCCACGTGCCGCGAAGGTTTTGGTCGATCACCTTGTCCCATACCTCATCGCTCATCTGCTCGACCGGCGCGCCTTCCCAGACGCCCGCATTCGCCACCACGAGGTCGACCCGACCAAAAGATCTAAGGGTCTTGTCCACCAAAGCATCGGCATCGCTGCTCTGGCTAATATCGCCCTGGAAGGCTACAGACTGAACGCCCAGTTGGCGTGCCTCATCCACTGCTTTGGCAGCCTCGTGAGACTTGCAGATGTAATTCACAACCACGTGTGCACCGGCTTCCGCCAGCCGCTGGACGGTTGCACGTCCGATACCTCGTGAGCCACCAGTCACGATGCACACGCGGTCGCGCAATAGATTCCGGGGAAACGGAACCGGGCTGGTTTCTTGATAACCCTCGTCCATAGCTAAGCTCGGGACGTTCGAAGTTATATCCTTAGATCGCATCGGTGTGCGCACTCCAAGAGAGCTTGACCCTGTGCGGCTTCGGCCCTGCTAGGTTAGACGTTTCCCCCGCTTCGCTGCATGCCTGGGGCAAGCCGAACGAATCGTCGCGGCAGTTGTGGGCACCCTGGTCACTGGCGCGGCATGCGATTCTTGTCAGCACAGGGGCAGCGGCCACGGAACTACACAGCGTTCCGAGTTGTGTTCATCGTTGGCATTCAAGGTTCGTCTTCAACGCGGGGTAGCGGGCGCCTGGACATCTCCGAAAAAACAATCGCTTGTCGCGAGATCAAAGCGATAGGAGCCACCGGGCGGCATATATCCGGGATGACGAAGCTGCGTCATCAGCAAACCGTGCTATGCCTCGATCCGCTGCTCGATCTCAAACTCGGTGCTCACTTCGTACTCCAGGTGGTCACCAGAAGCTTTGGCGAACGCGAGCACGGCGCGCTCCTTCCCCGGCCCCTCGATCCGCCACTGTCCGGCGTAATTTACCACTCGCATCTTGCTTCGCTCCCGCCACCACTGGTCCACTTCTCCCGGGAGAGCAAACCACAACCGCTCTTGCGAGCCAAGGTCGCGCAGGAAGCACAGCAGATCGCAGTACACGTCGCGGGCCCGCTTCTCCATAACGTAGTCCGGATGGACAAGGAAACTCATCAGGCCGTTCTTCTTGAGGATTGCCTCGGTCTGAGCTTTCCAGAGATCCAGGGAATAATCACCGAGGTAATGAAACAGCATGTAATCCTGTATGGTGGTTAACGGAATTTCCAGAATGTCACGCACGAAGTAGGGCATTACCGTGCAGCAGCCGCCGTGCTGCGGGTCGAGGTGTGCGACATTGGGCACCGACATGTCATACGAGAAGTCTAGCGCGTCGTACCAGTCGAGGTCGCGATACATCACCGCAGCGCGAAATCCTCTGGCAGCGTACGCCTGTGCATAGTCATTGATCTTCTTTGCGCGGCGCAGGAACTCCTGCCGCTCGGAAAAAAGATGACCATCGTGATTCAAATCGTGAACGTTAACCTCGAAGCCGCGATCTCGAATCTCCTGCAGGAGCGCCTCAGAGACCGTGTACGAGCCCTCTGGCGTCAGTTGGAACGATGCTTTGATGCCGTGGGCCTCCTCGATGGCCATTAGCTGGCGGCAGAAGCTGTGGCCGCTCTCGGCTTCAACATCGTGGGTCATCACCACGCAGCTCTTCGCGCCACGCGGCCAGAACCACACAAACGGCATTCTATCGACGCCTTTCGCCCGCATCGAGGCAAGCAGCAAGGCTTCGCTCAGTTGTTCAACCGTCACATCGACTGGCCAGTGCGGGAAGGCGATATGCCGCCATCCACTGGCGTGAACTCGTTGCAGATGCTTGCGCACGCCGACCCCCATCAGAGGGCGCACCGCATAGTAGGCATTTCTAAGAAATCGTTGTCCCCCGCTCTTTTCGCTGCATTTGTAGCGGGCTGCATAGAGTTCCAGACGCAAGTTATCGATGACCTCGGACGGGCTGAAGGGTAAGAGAACCGTCGAGCCAGTGGTGTGTAGGTCCGGCAGCGCGCTATAGAGCGGTGCATCGGCCCGCGGCGTGCGATACCCGGTCGTCGATCGCCCGTAGCAGATGGTATCGGGGCCAAAACAGAAGAAACCCAAGTCGGCGGAAGGCCGGCCCATAAGCTCAAACTGCAGAAAGTCGTCGGGACAACGGTAGCGTTCCGCCAAAACGCTGATCATTGTGTTGCCAGTGGATACTCTGTCACGGGGGTTGAGTGCATCGGTCAAATACATCTCTCGGACCACATCACACTTCCGCTGCACGTCTTATTTGAGGCTGTGCGGGACATCATCGAATGCCCCATCGGTATCTTGGGGAAACGCTATGGGCGTTGTGCCGGACGAAAAGCCACTCCTTCGCCTAATACTAACGTATGAGTAGCCGAAGTCGATGATCTCCTTGGGATCATAAAGGTTACATGTGCACAGGGATCTGATCGGTACATTAACTTCCACCAGGGCTTCAGTGATGCGGTCAGCAGATCAGAGGATTTCCTGTGGGGCAGTTATTGCTTCCCTTTGCGAAAAGACCCTCCGATAGGCTGCCAGCAGACGGTCGACGGAATAGTCCCAAGCCAGTTCATCTTCAACCCTTCTGCGCCCGAACTCACCCATTCTCTTCCTCTCATCGGGATTTTCCAGCAGCCAGACAATCTTGGTGGCAAAGTCAGCTGCCCCTTTCTCGTTATCGGCATATAGTGATGCTTCCTGGGCGCTGAATCTACCTTCTTTCATACAGAATTGCACGATGGGCTTGCACAAGGCCATGTATTCCATGATCTTGATCATTGTGGAGATGTCGTTCATTTCGCATGGCTTATCCGGATTGACGCAGATATCGGCTGTGGAAAGAATCTCCAGCAATTGTTCGTCGGGAATCCTTCCTGTGAAGTTGAGCATATCGTCGAGACCCTTATCTTGTGCCATCTTCCGGAGCTCGGCCAATTCCGGCCCACCACCTATACAAGTGAAGTGAACGTCACGACGTCCCGACTCTTTGATATACAGCGCCACATCAAGCAAGATGTCCAAGCCATCTTGTACGCTCATGGTTCCGACATAACCGATGAGGTAAGTCTTGCCGTGCTTCAAAGCGGGTTGGGGGGGGACTGGTCTAATTCTACTTAGGTCTGGTCCGTTGCGGACAATGAACACATCCTTCGGGTCAAGGCCACCTCTGGTCACGGCGCGGTCCCTGTAACTGCTGTTCGTAGCCATGACCACGTCGCTGAAGCGGTAGGTCAGACGTTCAAGCCACACCTGTGACCTATATAGAATGTCCTTCCTGCCGTATTTGGAAAGATATAGTTCCGGATTTACGTCATGATGATCGAAGATGTACTTGATCGCCCAACAGCTTGAACGGCAGAGCAATCAAGAAAATATCGTCGGGAGGATTACATCCCTGAATGACATGAAAGCCGCGCCGTAGGAAGATCCACCAAGTGTAGAAGAACTCCCAGAAGAGCGAGCAGCAGTATTCCCAGAGATAACCCAAGGCAGTGTTTCCATCTTTCGGCATAGGGTGCCGGTAGATCCGAACCCCGTTGATAACTTCGTGCCTTTTCTCGTACCCTCTCCGAGCAGGACACAATACGGTTACTTCATACCCAGCTTGGTGCAACGAACAGGCCTCCTTCCAAACACGCGTATCGAAGGGAACGGGTTCGTTTTCCACGATGATGAGGACCTTTTGCTTCACGACAACGACTCCCCAGCCTGCAACAGTTGGTAAAGGCCAGAGAGCGCGCATAGCATGGTCGCCTGTCCCCAGTGGAGCGTGGGCGTTCTGTTGACCAGCCATCGCGAATACCGGCGGTAATAGAAATAACCAGTGCGATCTTGCATCTGCTCGATCGTCCACTTGGCTACTCTCAGCACCAGTCCAAGGCCGTCCGGATCGCGGTCATTGAAGAACACGAGCGTGTCAATCGCCTGGGAACAGCATTGGATATCAATGGGCATGGTCTTGTGGTTGTAATACTTGGGAGTTCCATCCGCCAGAAAGAAGGTGTTCTTCCAATACTTGTACCCGCTCATCAGGTTCTGCTCGAAGCGGCCATCGCCCGTGCTATCCGTGTAGTGCTTAAAGGAGTCCAGCACATAGGCTGTATGGAAGTTGTCGATCCAATGGCGATACGGCGCTTCGCCGTAATACCAGGATGAGTCGGGCCGCTGGTGATGGGCGGTGTATCGGATCGCCTTCTCCGCCAAAATTCTGTACGACTCGTTCCCGGTGTAGGAATACGTGCGGGCCAGCAGGCCAGCGGCGAGAGTGTTGGCGTTGTGAACCTGCGAGGAGTGGATTGGAGTATAGCTGATGCAGGCCGCATCTCCTTCGGCAAACGTCTTCACATCGCGGAGGATGTGCTCGCATGCGCTGCCCGCAACCCGTAGAAAGCGGTCATGCAGGCTGCGAGCATACCCATCCAGAAACGCGTGACCGATCAGGGCGGTCCACACCACCGTCGGCACGCCTTTTGGTAAATAGAAGTCCCCTCGCGCCTGGTAATCGAAATGATTGCCCCAGCAGGCACCGCTATAACCGTCGGACTGGTTCTCGACCAGCCATTGCAGCGCAGATTCCGCTTTGTCGCGCCAGGCCGCGTCACCCGTGGCTTCATGAAGCCGGAAGAAACCTCTGGCCAGGAAGCCCATCCCCTTGGTGGAACGGCTCCTGGCAATTCCCAGTACAGGGCGGAGGTTCAATGGGAACCGGCGCACACCCTGCTGGAGTGCGGTGCGCAAAAACTTGTTATTGAAGGTGAGGGGGCCCAGAAACTTTGCGTTCAGGCCGTCGAAAGGGTCGTACCCGCGGTAATCATTCTTGTCCAGCCAATCGGATAACCGGCAGATGGATTGGTACAATTGATCACGAAGAGCATTGCTCCCGCCTCGAACCCTAACCTTCTTTCCAGTATATGCCGTGGTAGTTACCATTCTCGCTCCCGTCATCGTAATCCGTACGAAATCCACCAGAAGTAGTCGTCGCGCATCTGCTCATTCAAGCTACGGACGTCAGGGTCCTGTTGCCGAAGGGGTCTCATAAGCGGCTCTGACGCACTGAAAGCTAAGGATTTAGGCAGCGCTCTCCGTAGTTGTGAAACCGGCTCTGGCCGTCGCCTCCGCCCGCATTTGACCGGACATCGCTTAAGAAGAAATGTTCTTGCACACGTCAGGGAAATTGGCGCGCGTTGGTTACTTTAGTAACAATGACGATTACTTTAGTACCGAAGTCTGCGCGTTTTATCGATTGCTTTCGGTCGTTGCAAGTGTAAATCTTGGGATGCGGCGCTTTCTGCGAGACGCGTGGTGTGTCAAGGTTGGGTTCCGGAAGTTGCAGACGTTGTGAAGCCCACGGCTCGCTTGCAGTTCGCGTGAGAATCGCTGGGCTTTGCGAGGAGGTCGACGAACGTGAGAGATTGTGAAATATGGCCAGGGGTTGTTCACCCAAGCGTGCCCATTCCCGGCAGCCGGGGAGTCCACAGGGGCACGGGGCTGGCGCGATTAATTGTCGCTTTCGTCGGATTGCTCCTGCTTTCATTGCAGTTACAAGCTACCACCTACACGGTTAAGGCTGGAGGCGGTGGCGACTTCACGACCATCCAAGCTTGCGCAACGGCGATGGCATCCGGGGATACCTGCACGGTCTATGCAGGAACTTACAATGAGCATGTCAGCTTGTCAGCGGGCGGCGTCGGAGCCTACAAGACCCTTCAAGTCAACGGAACAGATGTCGTGTATGTCTACGACTTCACGATCAGCTCTCACAACAAGATCATTGGCTTTTACATCCAAAATCCGTCATCTCCAAATAGCCACGACTGCGTAGACATCGGCAACGCCGCAACAGACATCTATATTACGAGTAATAATTTGTACGCTTGCGGTTCCCATGCGATGATTTCTGGAACGAGATCTTCCTACACGAGTACCTACGTGTATATTCAGAACAATATCTTTAGCTATCCGTGCTCTACCAGTTCGTCCCCGAATGTGTGCGCGGCTCTGGTTGTCGTTGGCGACCATCATTTGATTGAGAATAACGACATTTCTCACACAAGCGATGGAGTCACCGCGTATGCTGGCTCCAATAACGTATTTCGCAAGAACACATTTCACGATAACAATTCCAGCGATTGTGGCACTAATTCCGGTAATTGCCATATAGACTTTATTGCAACCGAACCAACTACTCCAACGCAATATAATATCTATGAGGAGAATACCGAGCTCAACAACTTGGGAGCCAACGGGCATGGCTATCTTTCCCAAAGCGACGTTTGCAGCGGCCAGTGTTATAACCTGATTATCCGCTTCAACATAGGAGCGCATGTTGGGGCCGGGGGGATACTGGACGACAATGCCAATAATAGTTCCGTGCCAGGATTCTCTTATGTGAGGTCCTACAATAACACCTGGGTTGATTACAACAATTATTCAGGGAACCAACTCTATGGTGGCACCAACGGATTTACACACAATTCAACAAACGGGGCAGAAATCAATGATCTGTTTTACTATCCCGAATCGCTGGCTAACTTTAACCCTTATCTGACCGATGCAAGTAGTGCGCCCTTTTCCGCAAAAAACAACTTGGCTTGGTGTACCGGATCACCCTGCGCCATACATGGTCATGTCTATGGGAGTGGAAACTTCACCGACGATCCTGGGAACATAAAGGCTGACCCGATGTTTGTGAACTACGCTGGCAACAACTTCCAGCTATCTACAGGCTCGCCTGCCATCGGAGCGGGGACGTATCTGGCTACAGTGGCAAGCGGCGACAGCGGCTCTGGCACGTCGCTGGTGCTAAGCGACGCCAGCTTCTTTCAGGATGGCTACGGTCTTCAAGGTGTCAATACCGACTGTATCGCGGTCACGACGGTCGCGAACCACGTCTGCATCACGGCAGTCAACTACCAAACCAATACGCTGATCCTGGCGAGCAGCATTACGCGTTCGGCGGGCGATCCGGTGTGGCTCTATTCGGACTCCACGGGGAGGCAGGTGCTCTTTGGGAATGCTCCGAACATCGGCGCGACCTTTGATGCGGGCTCCCGTCCGGCACCGCCAACGAACCTCACGGCCACTCCTCACTGACGATTGCTCCAAGCCGGACGCCCGACTCCTCGCCGGCACATGCCGGCACGGTGCGTCCATGCATCACTTCGACGGCGAGGCTCGGAGTACCTTCAAAGCCTCCACAACTGGCAGGATCCGCGAGCCTGATTCTAAAGCCCATTGCACAACCTGTTCGAAGAAATCGCGAGTGCATCCGAAAGGGCTTGGGTCCGCGCAGACATCGTGTGTCGCAAAAATCAGCCATCCCCGGGCACGGGCATTCTGATCGATCAAGCTTTTCACAGCCTCAGGATTGCCCCTGCTCTTTTCCAGGAAAAAAGCACAAAGGTAGTTGAGATCTGTAATCCCGGAGTTGAACGTCTGGCCTCCCGCAGCATGGCGAAGAAGATAGCGCCCCGCCTTCATTCCTCCTCCGCGACAGCACTGGAAATGCATGCCAGCAACTTTCTTCACGGCAAGCCGGGGCGCGCTGTGGGGGTAAGCGAAAGTTCGGAACGATCCTCCGGGGAGTAGCTCGCTGAGCGCCGTTTGGTTCTCGATGATGGCGCTCTCGTACACCTCAGGAGGCGTGTTCCAAGAATGGCAATGCCCAAACGTGTGGCATCCAAGCTCGTGACCCAGATGGGCAAGTTCCTTGAGATCCTCTGCCCAGAACATCGGCCCCAGAGGAGACTGCTTCCCCATGAGGCTTAGGGATACGTAGTATGTTCCCAGGGCGCCATATTGCCCCAGGATCGAGCCGGCCTCGAGGAAGGCCGAACGGGGAAAGTCATCGAAAGTAAAGGAGACAAGGGGAAGCGCGGTACTTACGGCGAGCGGCCTTCTGAATTGCACCCTGGCTGCCTCTACCGCAAGCCGTCGTCGTGCCCTGGCGAGGTAGCCGACGGCTGCTCGTTCAGGTTGAGTTGCTGGCTGGCTCATTGGCATCGTTAAGCGAGTTTAGCGACCGGCCTCGTGGCCCTTCGTGTAGGGGCGAGCTCGTGCAAAAGGCTCGTCAGTTCGCGGATGGGAGCAAATCCGCCGTGCAGCACTGTGACCGCGCCTAGATAAAGCGCGACAAACAGTGCTGAAATGATGATGATGGCCTCCAGGGCAGCCCCAGCCCCCGCCGGAGAAGCTGAGATTGGCGCGCCTCGGATGATGGCAGCTGTTGCTAAGCCCGCCAGCAGGGATGCGACAACGTACCTCCAGACAGCGGCTATCAGAGACGAAACACCAAGCCCGATTGGTCGCCCGGCATACCAGAAGGCGGGAATCAAAAGGATCCAAAAGGATACGCTCCAGGCGACAGCGATACCTGCGGGGCCCCACGGCAATGCCAGAACAAACAACAAAACCGTAGCAACCGATTCCACCAGCGTCCAGCGAAGCCAGCGCCCCGGCTTCCCGATGGAGAGATGGATCCAGCCCATGGTGCTATAGAGCAGCATGACCCCGATTCCCGGTCCGAATAGCTCGAAGATCCTGGCGGATTCCGACCATTTGGCTCCAAGAACCAGGCGCACCACATCCTTGCCGACCAAAGTAAGATCGGCCCCCACCGCCATGCCAACGAACGCAATGATCCCAAGCGAATTGGCAAGGTATCGCCTGAAGCGAACAGGGTCTTGATTCAGCCGGCTCAACGCTGCCAGGGCGACATTGTGGAGTGGCGCAGTAAGCTGGCTGGCCGAAAGCGCGAACAAGTCATAAGCCTTTTTGTAGAATCCAAGGGCCGCGGCATTGAATTGCCAGCCAACCAGAATATTGTCGAAGTTTCTCGCAAAATAGTTCGCGCTGAACCTGCCATAGACCTTTGCGGCGAATCTTAACATAGCGCGCGTCCCTACTCCCCGCCGTGGCAGGCTCGGAATCCATCGGCACAACCACCAGGCCCCAATAGTCGTGCTGAGCCCCTGTGCGACGATCCCCGCCACCAGCGCCCAGTATCCCCAGCCTCTCAAGGCCAGCAGAATCGCTACAACGGTATACACAGCAAGGGCGACAACGTCGTTGACGGAAACGGCACTGAATCGCATCGCTCGCCTGAGGAGGGCTGAGTGTATGCTGGCGGCCGCGGAGATGAAGATCGCCACCGACGTAGCGACCGCGACGCGCGCAACGAGTGGATTTCGGAAGAATCGCGCGAGCAGCGGCCCCGATGCGGCAAACCCGATCGTCAGGATCAATCCAATCGCGCAAGTGATCCAGAAAAGATTGCTGGCCAGAAAGCGGTCCATTTCATCCCGTTGAATGACGGCCTCAGTAAAGCCACTTGTTCCGAAGCTCATCAAGAGCAGGCTGAAGGTAGTGACCATAGCCACCACGCCGAAATCGGCGGGCGTCAGCAACCGGGCCAGGACGACCGTGCGGAACCACCCGGAGCAGGAGCGACAGCGCCGCAGCGGAAACTGTAGCCGCCGCACCGCGAACAGCAAGGCGTCGAAGTTCGCCGCGTTCAGCGACAGGGCAAAAAGCACCGCTAGCGTCAAATGGGGTCATCCTTTCGTCAGCGCCGCCGTCTCGGCGCCCGTTTTCCTGGCCGGCAAGATGCCAGGGCTGCAAGCAGCGTCGCCGTTTTGCAATCTACAGCTACAGGCATTGGTGGCGTAGAGTCGAGAGCCGCCAAAAAGCCTGACATCGAAACCATTTCCGCATAGGAGTCTCTCAAGATCCTCCGCCTGTCGGTTCGAAGTGGTATGAGTTTCCATCGAGATACGGCCTATTTGCTGGAGTCTTGAGATCGCATTCTCCAAAATCTCGTACTCCGCTCCTTCGCAATCCATTTTCAGGTAATCTATCTTGGTCAAAGAAAACCGCTGAAAAATGTCCTCTAGCGTGCAACACTCAACCTCAACGGTCCTGCCGAACGAACCTGTCACCAGGCTGTGAGACCCCGGATCGACGGAGTCCAACCCCAGGCTTCGGTTGCCACGATCTCCGGCGACTGCTTCGTTGATACAGGTGACGTTGCGAAGGACGTTCCTCTCTACATTGTTGCTTAATACTTTGTAATTATCGGGAAACGGTTCGAACGATATTACGCGCGACGCACCACAGACCTTTGCAGCGTAAAGCGAGAAGGTCCCTATGTTGGCACCGATATCAACGACTACTTCGCCGGGATTGACCTTGTAGCCGAAGTAATCATACTTCCGAAAGGCCCAGATCTCGTCAATCATGTGGAAATCTGACCGATTATGACGTGTATACAGGTTGATACCACACCGCATCCTATAATAATCACTCGATCCATCGTTTAACCCGGTAAGGTATTCGTGAAACCATTTCGGCCAGTCCCTGCAAACTTGGATAATTCGCAGCCCGCCAAAGATCTTGTGTAGGGGACGCAAGCGTTTCATCTGATACCCTCCAGTTCTCATTCAAGACACGTGCTCTTTGTCCCATCCGAAAGCAAAAACAGTTCTCCGGCTCCGGAATTGTGGACTTGATCTCGCGGAATCCCGGGGTATTAAATGGTGCGGGATACAGGGTCTCCTGGGCTACTCTTATCAAGATCGGCTCGCACGCCCAGGTGCAGCATTTTTGGTGGCGGAAGGTTTGGCTTTGGACCTCGCCGTACAACCCAATTCAGGACCTGGGTTGTGCTCTGTGCCTTCGCATCCCAAGTGAGGCGTTCCCGAGCGTAGGACATGCCTTGCTGTCGTAAACGACTCAGAAGGTCCCGATTCCCCGCGAGCTCGGTCAGAGTCTTTTCCATTTGTGATACCACATCGCTCTCATAGGTAAGGGGTACCTTATATCCAACGTCTGGATAAACGATATCTCCGGGCCCTCCGAAGTCCACGACTACGGGCACAACGCCAGTCGCGAGGGCCTCGAAGACTACACCCCCGCCGAAGTCGCGAACGGATGGAAACACAAGCACATCGGCAGATCGCAAGCGCACGAGGACCTCCGCATGGCTAAGCCAACCACAGAAGGAAACAGCCTTCTCGATGCCAAGGGATCTCGCAAGCCGTTCCAGGCGGTTCCGCTCCGGTCCGTCGCCGACCACGGTAAAGCGGGCCAAGTCGTTTCGCAAAAGGGGAGCAGCTGCGCGCAACCCAAGATCACAAGCTTTGCAGGGGATCAGACCCCCGACGAAGATCAACTCAAGCTTGCTGTCGCGCTCCAAACTCCGCATGGTACCGGAACAAAGTGAGCGGCCGACGGCATTTTCTGGAAGAAAGAAAAGTTTTTCGCGATGTGCGGCAAACTCCGCATAAGTCTGAGAGGAACCTGCGATGATTGCTGCCGCGCGGCGATAGGTGGACCGAGCAAAAGGCAGAAACCGGTACAGGTTCCTTAAACCAGAGATCCATTGCTTCTGGTTATTGGCCTGGCTGAACCCTTGCACAAAAGGGAGTCCGCCATTAATCGGTCCGATCACGAAGGGTATCGGCCCCTTGCGCAGGAAGAAAGCGAAAGAACTCGGGATGACCGCTGTCGTCGGTACGAGGCGCAGAACAACATCGAACTCGCCCGCAAAGATGCGACGCCGCAACTGTCGCCAGGCGCGCCATTCAAAGGCAAGATAAAACGGACAGCGGAAAGCCGTCAACGCCTGGCTGGCATAGTTGTATTTGAAGATCCTGCGCAAACCCCAGGCAAAGATACGCTCAAGCAGGGGCATCCGGACCACCTCAATGGCGCGAAACGGCGCCTTGGCGTGCCGCAGAGCGTCCTCTACGGGTGATCGGGCAACAATGGTGACATCATGGAGTTGGGCGAGCGCGGCCGCGTGAGAATAAGTAACAAAGGCAATGCTGACCTTCTCCGGATTACAGTCCGGCCCTAACAGCAGAATACGTAACCGACTCATGGATTCTCCGAGTTATTTCGGCGCTTTCTCTCGCCGTCCAGCAAACATCGGGCGCGGAATTGGCGGGTCAAGCTTGATAACTCGGCGGAGTGCCCCTTCGCCGCAGCTCTTAAGCGATTACTGTGCGGAAATGCGAAGCTCAGACTCATCGCTCCATTCCCACTTTCGCGCTGCGGACTCCGCGCCGATCCATTGCGGGCATTCAGCGGGCTCGTTCCCCGTTTGCGCCACCTCCTCAAGTAAAAGG